>NZ_JBBORF010000001.1:0-4800000 GCF_038004505.1 Paenibacillus sp. FSL R7-0048
GTGGACAGCCATACTTCCGAATTATGGCAGCAAATTTTATCGATTATTCAAACCAAATTAAGCAAGCCGAGCTTTGATACCTGGTTTAAGGCTACTAAAGCGATAACCTTCAACTCCCAGGTTCTCATTATCTCGGCACCTACAACGTTTGCAGTAGAATGGCTGGAAAGTCGTTACACCAAACTGGTAGGAGCAACCGTCTACGAAGTCACAGGGAAACAAGTGGATGTAAAATTCGTGATTGAAGAAAGCAAGCCTCCTGAGCTTGTGGTTCAACAATCCGCTCCGACTCCCGTAGTATCAAGAGAAGAAGCACAAACGCATCTGCTCAATCCAAAGTACACTTTTGACACCTTTGTAATCGGCTCTGGGAACCGCTTTGCGCATGCAGCCTCACTGGCAGTAGCCGAAGCACCAGCCAAAGCATACAATCCCTTGTTTTTATACGGTGGTGTAGGTCTGGGCAAAACCCATTTGATGCACGCAATTGGGCACTATGTCCTGGAACATAACCCAAATAACAAGGTAATTTACATCTCTTCTGAGAAATTCACGAATGAATTTATCAATTCGATCCGTGATAACCGCGGTGAAAGCTTCCGTAACAAGTATCGTAATGTTGACATTTTGCTTATCGACGACATTCAATTCCTCGCTGGAAAAGAGTCTACACAGGAGGAGTTTTTCCATACTTTCAATGCGCTCCACGAAGAACGCAAGCAAATTATCATCTCCAGCGACCGACCACCAAAGGAAATTCCCACACTGGAAGAACGGCTGCGTTCCCGGTTCGAATGGGGCTTGATTACGGATATTCAACCACCAGATCTGGAGACCCGGATTGCGATTTTACGCAAAAAGGCTAAGGCAGAGAACCTTGATATCCCTAATGAGGCCATGATGTATATTGCCAACCAGATTGACACCAATATTCGTGAGCTTGAGGGTGCATTAATCCGGGTAGTTGCTTATTCTTCGCTTACCAACCAGGATGTAACCACTCATTTGGCAGCTGAAGCGCTCAAGGATATTATTCCTTCCAGTCGTCCCAAGATGATCACCATCGCTGATATTCAGCAAAAAGTCGGAGAATACTACAATTTGCGCCTTGAAGACTTCAAAGCACGCAAAAGAACCAAAGCCGTAGCGTTTCCACGTCAAATCGCAATGTATCTATCCCGTGAACTAACGGATTATTCGCTGCCTAAGATTGGTGAGGCTTTCGGAGGACGTGACCATACGACCGTAATTCATGCGCACGATAAAATTACACAGGCATTAAAGGTCGATCAGGAGTTGTACAAAGTGGTAAATAATCTTGCGGAGAAAATTAAAAATCCTTCCTAAGAGGAACAAAGAGCCTATACACAATCTATACACATGTGGGTAGGCTTAATTTTATGCTGTTTGGTGGGGTTATCCACATATTCGTCGCCCCTACTACTAATACTATTAAATAACTATAATAATTCATCATGTAAAGACGCGTAATTAACAGACTCAAATCCATCGAAATTCCCAATTTTTCAGCTAGGAGTGAAATCATGAAAATAAGCATTCTTAAAAATGAGCTCAACGAATCCATTCAACACGTATCCAAAGCTATATCCAGCAGAACAACAATCCCTATTTTGACCGGTATTAAACTGGAAGTTAGCCATCAAGGCGTCACATTAACTGCAAGTGATACCGATATTTCTATTCAATCGTTTATTCCAGCAGAGAATGACAGCCACACCATCGTGAAGATAGATCAGCCAGGAAGTGTTGTCCTTCCCGCTAAATTTTTCGTCGAGATTATTAAGAAGCTGCCCTCCAAAGAAATCCACATGGAAGTAAAAGAAGGATTCCAAACGTACATTTCTTCCGGATCCACTGAGATTCAGATGGTAGGTTTAGACCCTGAAGAATTCCCAGTGTTACCGAGCATTGAAGAGAATGACACGATCTCTCTACCAGGTGATTTGCTGAAAAATATGATTAAACAAACAGCCTTTTCTATTTCTACCCAAGAGACAACTCCGATATTAACGGGTATACTATGGAATCTGAGCGACAATGAGTTTAAGTTTACAGCGACTGACCGTCACCGCTTGGCAACAAGAGCTGCTAAACTTGAAGGCACGGAAAATGTCAATTTCGGAAATATTGTTATTGCCGGTAAAACCCTTAATGAGCTCAGCAAAATTATCCCTGACCAAAATATGCTGGTTGATATTGTCGTTGCGGATAATCAAGTTCTCTTCAAAATCGACAAAGTACTGTTTTATTCACGGATCCTAGATGGGATTTATCCTGATACTTCTAGAATTATTCCAACAACCTACAAAACAGAACTAACTTTAGATACAAAAAAATTAAGCGAATCGATTGATCGTGCTTATTTGCTGTCCCGGGAAGAAAAAACAAATATTGTTCGTATGCAGACGCTTGATCAAGGCGGTATTGAAATTTCTTCAAGCTCATCAGAGCTGGGTAAGGTTCGCGAGGAACTTGAAGTCATTGATTTCAAAGGTGAACCTCTCAAAATATCTTTCAACTCGAAATATATGCTTGATGTATTAAAGGTCATAGAGAGTGAGCAGCTCGTTATTGCATTTACAGGGATGATGAGTCCGATCATTTTGAAACCACTTGACCAAACCAATAGCTTGTATATCATTTTGCCTTACCGTACAACAAATTAATGCCAACATTCATGAACATGTGGATAAGTGGCTGAAAGGATAAAAACCATGAAAAAAATACTTATCCACAGTGGATACATTAAGCTGGACCAATTTCTGAAACTCGCAGATTGTGTATCCACAGGTGGAATGGCCAAAGCTTTATTGCAGGAAGGTCACGTATTGGTCAACGGAGAGGTAGAGGAACGGCGCGGCAGAAAACTTTATCCGGGTGACAAAATCGAAGTGCAGGATAACGGTACCTTTGAGGTTGAAGGCGGAGGAGTAAAAGAGTAGTACGCTAGGGGAGGAACCATTTCGTGTTTGTTAAAAATATCGGTCTGCAGCATTATCGGAATTACGGGCTGCTGCGTCTGGAGAGCCTGGGCGATGTGAATCTGATTCTGGGTCAGAACGCCCAAGGCAAAACAAACCTCATGGAGGCATTGTTCGTCCTGGCGATGACCAAAAGCCACCGCACCTCTAAGGACCGCGAACTTATCTCCTTCGATGCCCCCGGAGATGCAGCTCAGATCGTTGCCGAGGTGGAACGCAAGTATGGCGATCTCAAGCTGGAGCTCACCCTATCTGCCAAAGGTAAAAAAGCCAAGATCAATGGTTTGGAGCAGCGGCGCCTTAGTGAGTTTGTTGGATCTCTGAATGTGGTCATGTTTGCACCGGAAGATTTAGAGATTGTAAAAGGGACCCCTGGTATCAGACGGCGTTTTCTTGATATGGAGATCGGCCAAGTCCAGCCTAGTTATCTATTTCACCTACAGCAGTATCAAAAAATTCTCTTGCAAAGAGGTAATCTCTTAAAGCAATTATGGGGAAAAGAGGCTGCAGGGAAAGAGCTTCTGGAAATCTGGGATGCTCAACTTGTAGAGCATGGTGTTAAAATCGTCAAAAAAAGGAAACAATTCATAAAGAAGCTGCAAATATGGGCTGAAAGCATTCACCGGGGGATTACGAACGGCGGAGAAGAACTGAAATTGCTCTATGTCCCCTCTTTCGGCGATCGGGATGAGGAAGATGAAGCTGTCTTATTAGACAATTTTATGTTAAAGTTATCACAAACGAGAGAACAAGAAATCAGGCGCGGCATGACGCTGACGGGTCCCCATCGGGATGACCTGTCCTTTTTTATCAACGGAAGGGAAGCTCAGGTCTACGGTTCTCAAGGACAGCAGCGTACCACGGCTTTATCGCTTAAGCTGGCGGAAATCGAGCTGATCCATGAGGAAATCGGAGAATATCCTGTGCTGCTTCTTGATGATGTTTTATCCGAGCTTGATCCTTACCGCCAGACCCAGCTTATTGAAACCTTTCAAAGCAAGGTACAGACATTCATTACCGCTACCGGAATTGAGGGTCTGAATGCCGATAAATTAAAGGGCGCCAGCCTATTTCATGTTCATGATGGAAAAGTTGAGTTATAAAAGAGCGGAGGACGATCATGTATATTCATTTGGGCGGGGAGAAGATCATTAGGTCTTCGGAGTTAATTGCTATATTTGATATTTCGATTGAGAAATCTTCCAAGGTATCTAAGCAATTCGTTATTCACTCTGAGCAGGATAAGAAGCTTGAGCGGATTGGCGAAGAGGAAGCAAAATCTATTGTCGTAACTAAAAATATCGTGTATTACTCCCCCATTTCCTCCTCCACTCTTAAAAAAAGAGCCAAAATTTTGCTCGAAATATAACTTGCATTGGGTAACAAAGAGATAATCAGAAAGAAGTAGGTGAAGGCATGTCAATGAATCAACCGACATATGATGAGAGCCAGATTCAGGTACTGGAAGGGCTGGAAGCGGTTCGGAAACGTCCGGGCATGTATATTGGTTCGACTAGTTCTAAAGGTCTCCATCACTTGGTATGGGAGGTCGTCGATAATAGTATCGATGAGGCACTCGCAGGTTATTGTGACCGGATTCAAGTGATTATACATGAGGATAACGCGATCACTGTTATCGATAATGGACGTGGCATACCTGTAGGTGAGAATGTAAAGCTTAAGAAGTCGACGCTTGAAGTCGTAATGACCGTGCTGCATGCAGGCGGTAAATTCGGCGGTGGCGGATATAAAGTTTCCGGTGGTTTGCATGGCGTGGGTATCTCTGTAGTGAATGCCTTGTCTGAAAAGGTCCTTGTTAAGGTCAAACGTGACGGTCATATCTACCAACAGGAATATAGACGTGGTGCACCGCAGTATGACATCAAAATCGTTGGCGATTCAGATGAGACAGGAACGACTACAACCTTTCATCCGGATCCTGAAATATTTACGGAAACCACAGTTTTTGAATATTCGACACTGCTTACTCGTATTCGGGAGCTGGCTTTTCTTAACAAAGGAATCGAGCTTTCACTTCATGATGAGCGGACGGATGTCACCAACGTGTTCAAATACGAGGGTGGTATCGTTGAATATGTGAAATATTTGAATGAGAAAAAAGAAGCACTACATGAGGATCCGATCTACGTGGAAGGCTCACGCGATATGATCCAAGTTGAAGTGGCTCTCCAATATAACGATTCGTATACTGAGAACATCTACTCTTTTGCGAATAATATTAATACGCATGAGGGCGGAACGCATGAATCCGGCTTTAAAAGTGCGCTGACCCGTATCATCAACGATTATGCTCGTAAAGCGGGAGTACTGAAGGATAGCAATTCGAATCTGACTGGTGATGACGTGCGTGAAGGATTGACAGCCATTATTTCTGTCAAAATTCCAGATCCACAATTCGAAGGTCAAACGAAAACTAAGCTCGGAAATAGTGAAGTTCGGGGTATCGTAGAATCACTGTTCGGAGAGAAATTACAAGAGTTCCTGGAAGAAAACCCAGCAGTGTCACGTCGCGTTCTTGAGAAATCACTCTCCGCTTCACGCGCGCGAGAAGCTGCCCGTAAGGCACGTGAGTTAACCCGTCGGAAGAGTGCGCTTGAAGTCAGTGCTCTGCCTGGTAAACTCGCCGACTGTTCATCCAAGGATGCCTCGATCAGCGAACTATACATCGTCGAAGGTGACTCAGCGGGTGGATCGGCTAAGCAAGGCCGGGATCGCCATTTCCAAGCGATTCTACCGTTGCGTGGTAAGATCCTAAACGTTGAGAAAGCTCGCCTTGACCGTATTTTATCTAACGCCGAGATCCGCGCCATCATTACGGCTTTGGGCACAGGGATCAGCGATGACTTTGACTTATCGAAGGCTCGCTATCATAAAGTCGTTATTATGACCGATGCCGACGTCGATGGAGCCCATATTAGAACGCTATTATTAACGTTCTTCTATCGTTACATGCGGAAGCTAGTAGACGCGGGTTATATCTATATTGCACAGCCTCCTCTCTTTAAGATTGAGCGCAATAAGGTTATCCGCTACGCAGGCAGCGAGAAGGAACGCGATGATATTATCGCTTCTTTTGGAGAAAATGCTAAGGTTAACGTCCAACGTTACAAAGGTTTGGGAGAGATGAATGCAACCCAACTTTGGGACACAACGATGGACCCTGAGACCCGTATGATGCTCCAGGTTACGATTGAAGATGCGATGCTGGCAGATAGTATTTTTGATACACTTATGGGTGACAATGTTGAACCAAGACGTGACTTTATCCATGAGCATGCCAAGAACGTTAGATACCTTGATGTGTAAGAACAATATTTAATACAACCTCCGGCTTCTATTCCTAACGGAATGAGAACGCTGGAGGTTCTTTGATTTCAAGCTTTTTTTTAGGCTCTTGTGGATTGTTTATTGCGGGTCGAATAAGGGGATTTTCTTGCTTTTACACGTCCATAGGCTACGGCATAGCGATGTATTTTACGATAGATTGATTTATCAGGAAATAATTTGAATACAGCAATGGACGGAAGAGTGTTGACTTCCAGCAGCCACATATCCAGATGTTGATCCATGGCAATATCCAGACCAATCTCTTTGATTCCTGGATAGGCAGATTGAAGCTGTGTCGCGATTTGTATACCCAAAGCTTTTAAGTGATTGATCGTAACTAGGACTTCAGAGGGCGGCATATAATTTTTTAGTAGAGTACTTACGGAAAGGATACTGCCTCCACTGTGATAATTGGTGACGATTTTTTGAGGGGCAGCTACTCTTCCAAGCATTCCTGTTGTTTCCCATACTCCTGATGGAGTCTTTTGGGTAAGAACCCGAAGATCAAAAGGGCGGTCTTGATGACGCAGAAGGTCAATCCCTTTTTGAATCAAATAGGTTCGATTCTGAATTCGTTTCTGTAAGTTCTCATACAGCTCTTCTGGTGAGAAAAACACTTCCGCAGTCTTCCCATATCTTAAAATATACAAGATCTGTTCTTCGGGCTCTTCTTTATTAACGTTATCGAGGTCGGTACCGTGTTCAGCTTTCTGTTTGCTAGTGCTAAGAGTTACAGTACGCTGCTCAGCTCTCATTACACCGATACCATAACTTCCTCGATCTGGCTTAATATAGACCATTGTATATAACGCAAGCATCTCCTTAAGAGCATTGACATCGAATTTACGGGTATCAGGCACATATTGCAATAGAGAGTGATTTTGAAGGATGACTTTCGTTTTAGCCCATTTGCTTGGGACGCGTTGAATCTTCATTATCTTCCTCCTTATGAGTTTTGTGCAGGAATAGGTCCTTTGGGTTCCTTGTTGTAAAAAATGCAGTGGCAGCATAATCTTTGACAGCTGAAAATCAGGACAAGCTACCTAAACAATGGTATAATATAAGGATATGGGGTTATGCCTTATCGAACGATATTAGGATAATAAAACCGTGTTTCTTGTCTTTACAGTCTATGTAGTAAAGATATTTGCGGAAAGGGCAAATACCCTGATAAGCGCAAAAAGAAATCAATATTAGAAGATAAAAGGCTATCATGTTTAATTGTGCTACTTTTGTGAAAGTAATATAATTAAGGGTAGCGGTTTTTTAACTGAAGGAGGTCCAGCAACTCATGGCTGAACAAAATAACCCACAAGTCAAAGATCGGGACATTGGCGTGGAAATGCGTGAATCCTTTATGGATTACGCAATGAGCATCATTGTTAGCCGGGCTTTGCCAGATGTGCGGGACGGACTCAAGCCGGTTCACCGACGCATTTTGTTTGCGATGTCGGAGCTTGGAATGTCTGCGGATAAGCCTCATAAGAAATCTGCAAGAATCGTCGGTGAGGTTATCGGTAAGTACCACCCTCACGGTGACTCAGCTGTCTATGAAACAATGGTACGGATGGCTCAGGATTTCTCGATGCGCTATATGCTTGTAGACGGTCACGGGAACTTTGGTTCGATTGATGGTGATATGGCCGCGGCGATGCGGTACACAGAAGCCCGTCTCTCCAAGATTGCAGGCGAAATGCTTCGTGATTTGAACAAAGAGACAGTTGACTTCGCACCCAACTATGATGGTGAAGAGAATGAGCCGGTTGTATTGCCAGCCCGTTATCCGAATCTGCTCGTAAATGGGGTATCGGGTATTGCTGTAGGTATGGCTACTAATATTCCACCGCATAACCTTGGTGAAGTTATCGATGGTGTGCAGGCGATGATTAAGAATCCTGATATCACGCCAATGGAATTGATGGAGTTTATCCAAGGTCCGGATTTCCCTACGGCTGGATATATTTTGGGTCGTGAGGGCATTCGTCAGGCTTATCGTACGGGGCGTGGTTCAGTAACCATGCGTGCGAAGGCAACGATCGAAGAGAACAACGGCAAGGCTCGCATCATTGTGCATGAGCTTCCATACCAGGTTAACAAAGCAAGATTGGTTGAAAAAATCGCAGAATTAGTACGTGAGAAACGGATCGAAGGTATAACGGATCTTCGAGATGAGTCTGACCGTAACGGTATGCGTGTAGTTGTTGAGATGAGACGCGATGTTAATCCAAATGTAGTATTAAACAATCTATATAAACATACTTCTATGCAATCCACATTTGGGATCAACATGCTTGCCATCGTAAATAACGAGCCGAAAATTCTTAATCTGCGTGATGTACTTTATCATTATTTGCAGCACCAGATTGAAGTTATTCGTCGTCGTACTATATTTGATCTTAAAAAAGCTGAAGCACGCGCTCATATCTTAGAAGGTCTGCGCATTGCGCTTGATCATCTGGATGAAGTGATTGCGTTAATCCGTGCTTCACGGACAACTGATATAGCCCGCGAAGGATTAATGAGCACCTTTAGCCTCAGTTTAGAGCAGGCTCAGGCTATCCTCGATATGCGGATGCAACGTCTGACCGGTCTGGAACGGGAAAAGATCGAGAATGAATATAACGAATTGATCGTTAAAATTGCAGAGTACCGTGAAATTCTGGCTAACGAGCATCTTGTACTGGAAATCATCAGCAACGAGCTGCAGGATATCCGCGATAGATATTCTGATGAACGCCGGACAGAGATTACGGTTGGTGAAGAAAGTATCCTGGATGAAGACCTTATTCCACGTGAAGAGGTTGTTATCACTATTACACATACAGGATATATCAAACGTCTACCTGTCAGCACCTACCGCAGTCAGAAGCGCGGAGGTCGCGGAGTCATGGGGATGGACACCAAGGACCAGGATTTCGTGGAGCATCTCTTCGTGAGTAACTCTCATAACTATCTGATGTTCTTTACCGATAAGGGTAAAGTTTACCGGATTAAAGCTTATGAGATCCCAGAATTGGGCCGTACAGCCCGGGGGACGCCAATCATCAACCTGATTCAAATCGAACAAGGTGAGAAGATTAGTGCGGTAATCCAAGTGGAAGATGGCGATAGCGACAAATATTTATTCTTTGCTACCCGTGAGGGTATCGTGAAGAAGACGCCTCTTGGGGATTATAACAACATTCGTAAAGGCGGTCTTATTGCTATTAATCTTCGTGAAGAAGATTCCCTAATCGAGGTTAAGCTGACTGATGGACAGCAAAATCTCATTATCGGTACAGCTCGCGGAATGTCGATTACGTTCTCAGAGAATGATGTGCGTTCTATGGGACGTAGCGCGACTGGCGTTAAGGGCATTACGCTTGACGGTAATGACCATGTCATTGGTATGGACTGTGTCGATAAGGAGCTTGAGGTTCTGATTGTTACTACCAAGGGCTATGGTAAACGGACACCAGCCGGTGATTATCGTTCCCAGACTCGTGGCGGTAAAGGGATCAAGACCATTAATCTCACCGATAAGAATGGTCCTGTAGTGGGTCTTAAGGTCGTTAAGAAGGATGAAGACTTAATGATCATTACGACTAGCGGTACCCTGATTCGTACCAGCATGGATGGAATTTCTACTATGGGCCGTTATGCTCAAGGGGTTAAGCTGATTAACATCCGTGAGGATGACGCAGTAGCTACCCTGTGTAGAGCTGACAAGAACGAAGAGGATGAATCTGAGGAAGTGGAAGGTCTGGAAGGCTTGGAAGGGCAAGAAGGCCTGGATGGGCAAGATACAGTCGAGGAATCTGGCGATATTGATCAGCCTGAGATCCTGACTGAGGACGAAGACACTGACTTAGAATAGGTTGAATTCAAAAAAGAGCAAGGGCTTCTATTACAGAAGTTCTTGCTCTTTTTGTTGCTTTTTGAATGACCGATGCTTCAAAAAATAAAATAAATATTTTGAAAGAATAGTTTTCACTGCACTAGTGTCTTCCATTTATCCGTACTATAATTAGCCAATAGAATCCTATAAAGTACTAATTTCTCAGAAATTATCTGTCTTATCAATGTGAGGTAATGCTGGGTGTACGGCTTATAGAAATTAAGGGGCTGAGTATATGCCAAATATATTGGTTGGAGAAGTTAAAGCAGGCTCAAAGATAATAAAGGATGTAATTACACCTTTAGGGGGGACTTTATTCACTAAGGGAAAAATATTGCTCCCTCGTGATCTAGATATTTTACAGGCTTTTTTGATTGGGCAAGTGGAAATCGAAGGTGACCAAGGTGAGGCCAGTTCGGATGGAGCCAAGACAACAGCTAAGCAAGCTTCCCCTAAAGCTGGAGCCATTATCAACGAATCGATGTTGGCCAAGACTAATTCTCCTCTACATGATGAATACGATAAAATGCTCACTCTTATTAAGAACAGCTATCGATCGGTAACGGCAGCTTCACTTCCTATTTTTGAGCTTCGCAGTCAGTTAGAGACACTAATAGGTTATTTGAAGGATTATCATGTCTTGAAGTTTACACCGCGCACTTTAAAGTATGAGGATTACAACTATCACAATGCTGTGTTGTCCGCGTTGACCTCCTATAAAATTGCTCAGTGGTGTGGGTACCCACAAAAGGATTGGATGCAGATTGCTTTTGCAGGATTATTACATGATATCGGCAATGCAAAAGTAGACAGCTCACTTTTACAGAAACCGGAGTCACTTAACAATAGTGAAATAGAAGAGGTTCGCCGACACACTACATATGGTTATCAATTATTACGCAATGTTACAGCGATTAATGAAGGGGTAAGACTTGCCGCCTTGCAGCATCATGAGAAGATTGATGGCTCTGGTTACCCATTGAAGCTGGACGGCAGTCAGATTCATTTCTACGCTAAAGTAGTCGCAGTAGCAGATATATTCCATGCTATGACCTTAGAAAGAGCCTACAGAAGAGCACAGTCTCCTTATTTGGTACTAGAGCAGATTCTGACAGAAAGCTTCGGTAAGCTTGACCCAGTGATTGTGCAGACGTTTATACAGAAGAGTACTGATCTCTTTAATGGCACTAGAATCAAATTAAGTGATGGCCGTCATGGGGAGATTATCTTCACAGATCGCGCAAACCCTACACGTCCGATGGTTAAAATAGAGGAAACAATAGTTAACTTGATGTTGGAACGTGAATTGTATATTCAAGAGATCATTGCTTAGGGCGTAGGTACAAGGGAATAAGGCTGTGCTAGCCATTATATATCGCAGTATTGAGGCTTATGGCAGCACAGTCTCTCATTTGTCTATTATATTTCAAAAAAAGACTTGCAATGCATCTCCATACATGATATATTCTAAGTCCGGCCAAGAAATACACATGCCGAGCTCGAAAAAGAAGTTAAAAAAGAGCTTGACATTAAATAGCCGAACATGATATAGTATAAGAGTTGCTGCTGAGACATTAAACGGCGCCAACGAGAACTTGATCTTTGAAAACTGAACAACGAGTGAGTAGGAAATCACGTAAGTGAAATCCAAAATTAGAGAATTAATTTTCTCGTCAGATGTTTCAAAATGAGCATATCGCTCTTTTCAATACTAATTGGAGAGTTTGATCCTGGCTCAGGACGAACGCTGGCGGCGTGCCTAATACATGCAAGTCGAGCGGAGTTATTTTGAAAGCTTGCTTTCAAAATAACTTAGCGGCGGACGGGTGAGTAACACGTAGGCAACCTGCCCTTCAGACTGGGATAACTACCGGAAACGGTAGCTAATACCGGATAATTTCTTTTTTCTCCTGAGAGAAGAATGAAAGACGGAGCAATCTGTCACTGAGGGATGGGCCTGCGGCGCATTAGCTAGTTGGTGGGGTAACGGCCCACCAAGGCGACGATGCGTAGCCGACCTGAGAGGGTGAACGGCCACACTGGGACTGAGACACGGCCCAGACTCCTACGGGAGGCAGCAGTAGGGAATCTTCCGCAATGGGCGAAAGCCTGACGGAGCAACGCCGCGTGAGTGATGAAGGTTTTCGGATCGTAAAGCTCTGTTGCCAGGGAAGAACGTCCGGTAGAGTAACTGCTACCGGAGTGACGGTACCTGAGAAGAAAGCCCCGGCTAACTACGTGCCAGCAGCCGCGGTAATACGTAGGGGGCAAGCGTTGTCCGGAATTATTGGGCGTAAAGCGCGCGCAGGCGGCTATTTAAGTCTGGTGTTTAAACCTTGGGCTCAACCTGAGGTCGCACTGGAAACTGGGTGGCTTGAGTACAGAAGAGGAAAGTGGAATTCCACGTGTAGCGGTGAAATGCGTAGATATGTGGAGGAACACCAGTGGCGAAGGCGACTTTCTGGGCTGTAACTGACGCTGAGGCGCGAAAGCGTGGGGAGCAAACAGGATTAGATACCCTGGTAGTCCACGCCGTAAACGATGAGTGCTAGGTGTTAGGGGTTTCGATACCCTTGGTGCCGAAGTTAACACAGTAAGCACTCCGCCTGGGGAGTACGGTCGCAAGACTGAAACTCAAAGGAATTGACGGGGACCCGCACAAGCAGTGGAGTATGTGGTTTAATTCGAAGCAACGCGAAGAACCTTACCAGGTCTTGACATCCCTCTGAATCTGCTAGAGATAGCAGCGGCCTTCGGGACAGAGGAGACAGGTGGTGCATGGTTGTCGTCAGCTCGTGTCGTGAGATGTTGGGTTAAGTCCCGCAACGAGCGCAACCCTTAACTTTAGTTGCCAGCAGGTAATGCTGGGCACTCTAGAGTGACTGCCGGTGACAAACCGGAGGAAGGTGGGGATGACGTCAAATCATCATGCCCCTTATGACCTGGGCTACACACGTACTACAATGGCCGGTACAACGGGAAGCGAAGCCGCGAGGTGGAGCCAATCCCATCAAAGCCGGTCTCAGTTCGGATTGCAGGCTGCAACTCGCCTGCATGAAGTCGGAATTGCTAGTAATCGCGGATCAGCATGCCGCGGTGAATACGTTCCCGGGTCTTGTACACACCGCCCGTCACACCACGAGAGTTTACAACACCCGAAGTCGGTGGGGTAACCCGCAAGGGAGCCAGCCGCCGAAGGTGGGGTAGATGATTGGGGTGAAGTCGTAACAAGGTAGCCGTATCGGAAGGTGCGGCTGGATCACCTCCTTTCTATGGAGAATCGTTCTCTGCAATGAGAACATTCAAATCGGAAGTTTAACTTCCAAAACTCAGGTTTAGGCCTGTTACTCACTCGTTGCTCAGTTTTGAGAGTTTAAGCTCTCAAGTAAGACTTGATCCTTGAAAACTGGATACCGAAACGAATTTGCGTTTTAGAACATCTTTTAGCAACTTGTGTAAACAAGTAAATGTTATTAGTGAGATGATTCCAAAGAGAATGTCATCGTATGATATTTTCCTGCGGAAAAATCAAGGTTAAGCTAATAAGAGCACACGGAGGATGCCTAGGCGCCAGGAGCCGACGAAGGACGTGGCGAACAACGAAACTGCCTCGGGGAGCTGTAAGCAAGCTTTGATCCGGGGGTGTCCGAATGGGGAAACCCAGCTGTGGTAATTCGCAGTTACTCATTTCTGAATACATAGGAAATGTAGAGGCAGACCAGGGGAACTGAAACATCTAAGTACCCTGAGGAAGAGAAAACAATAGTGATTCCGTCAGTAGCGGCGAGCGAACGCGGAACAGCCTAAACCTAAGAGCTTGCTCTTAGGGGTTGTGGGACGTCTCACATGGAGTTACAAAGGAATATGGTAGGTGAAGAGGTCTGGAAAGGCCCGCGATAGAGGTAAAAGCCCTGTAACCTAAACTGTGTTCTCTCCGAGACGGATCCCGAGTAGTGCGGGGCACGTGAAACCCCGTATGAATCCAGCAGGACCATCTGCTAAGGCTAAATACTACCTGGCGACCGATAGTGAAACAGTACCGTGAGGGAAAGGTGAAAAGCACCCCGGAAGGGGAGTGAAATAGAACCTGAAACCGTGTGCTTACAAAAAGTCAGAGCCCGATCTATGGGTGATGGCGTGCCTTTTGTAGAATGAACCGGCGAGTTACGTTTAACATGCAAGGTTAAGCCGAGAAGGTGGAGCCGCAGCGAAAGCGAGTCTGAATAGGGCGACTTAGTATGTGGACGTAGACCCGAAACCGTGTGATCTACCCCTGTCCAGGGTGAAGGTGCGGTAACACGCACTGGAGGCCCGAACCCACGTACGTTGAAAAGTGCGGGGATGAGGTGGGGGTAGCGGAGAAATTCCAATCGAACTCGGAGATAGCTGGTTCTCCCCGAAATAGCTTTAGGGCTAGCCTCGG
This sequence comes from Paenibacillus sp. FSL R7-0048, assembly GCF_038004505.1. Taxonomy (NCBI): domain Bacteria; kingdom Bacillati; phylum Bacillota; class Bacilli; order Caryophanales; family Paenibacillaceae; genus Paenibacillus; species Paenibacillus sp. FSL R7-0048. The sequence continues at coordinate 14,651 of NZ_JBBORF010000001.1, forward strand.
TATAAGAGTAGTGGAGGTAGAGCACTGATTGGGTGCGGGGTCCGCAAGGATTACCAAGCTCAGTCAAACTCCGAATGCCATATACTTATTGCCGGGAGTCAGACAGTGAGTGCTAAGATCCATTGTCAAAAGGGAAACAGCCCAGACCATCAGCTAAGGTCCCCAAGTGTGTGTTAAGTGGGAAAGGATGTGGAGTTGCACAGACAACCAGGATGTTGGCTTAGAAGCAGCCACCATTGAAAGAGTGCGTAATAGCTCACTGGTCGAGTGACTCTGCGCCGAAAATGTAACGGGGCTAAACACACCACCGAAGCTATGGCTAGATACGTATGTATCTGGGGTAGGGGAGCGTTGTGTAGGGGTTGAAGGTGTACTGAAAAGAGCGCTGGACACTACACAAGTGAGAATGCCGGTATGAGTAACGAAAAGATCAGTGAGAATCTGATCCGCCGAAAGCCCAAGGTTTCCTGAGGAAGGCTCGTCCGCTCAGGGTAAGTCGGGACCTAAGGCGAGGCCGAAAGGCGTAGTCGAAGGACAACAGTTTGAAATTACTGTACCACCGTAATCCGCTATGAGCGATGGGGTGACGCAGGAGGGTAGTGACGCGGACTGATGGATGTCCGTCTAAGCAGTGAGGCTGATGTGTAGGCAAATCCGCACATCGATAAGGCTGGGCTGTGATGGGGAGCGAAAATTGTAGTAGCGAAGGTCATGATCTCACACTGCCAAGAAAAGCCTCTAGCCAGGAGAAGGTGCCCGTACCGCAAACCGACACAGGTAGGCGAGAAGAGAATTCTAAGGCGCGCGGAAGAACTCTCGTTAAGGAACTCGGCAAAATGACCCCGTAACTTCGGGAGAAGGGGTGCCCCGGTAGTGTGAATAGCACGAGGGGGCCGCAGTGAAAAGGCCCAAGCGACTGTTTAGCAAAAACACAGGTCTGTGCGAAGCCGCAAGGCGAAGTATACGGGCTGACGCCTGCCCGGTGCTGGAAGGTTAAGGGGAGTGGTTAGGGGTAACCCGAAGCTATGAACCGAAGCCCCAGTAAACGGCGGCCGTAACTATAACGGTCCTAAGGTAGCGAAATTCCTTGTCAGGTAAATTCTGACCCGCACGAATGGCGTAACGACTTGGGCGCTGTCTCAACGAGAGATCCGGTGAAATTTTAATACCTGTGAAGATGCAGGTTACCCGCGACAAGACGGAAAGACCCCATGGAGCTTTACTGCAGCTTGATATTGAATTTGGGTACGATCTGTACAGGATAGGTGGGAGCCGTAGAAATCGGAGCGCAAGCTTCGGTGGAGGCGCCGTTGGGATACCACCCTGATCGTATCTAGGTTCTAACCTAGTACCCTTACCGGGTACGGGGACCGTGTCAGGCGGGCAGTTTGACTGGGGCGGTCGCCTCCTAAAGAGTAACGGAGGCGTTCCAAGGTTCCCTCAGAATGGTTGGAAATCATTCGCAGAGTGCAAAGGCATAAGGGAGCTTGACTGCGAGACCTACAAGTCGAGCAGGGACGAAAGTCGGACTTAGTGATCCGGTGGTACCGCATGGAAGGGCCATCGCTCAACGGATAAAAGCTACCCTGGGGATAACAGGCTTATCTCCCCCAAGAGTCCACATCGACGGGGAGGTTTGGCACCTCGATGTCGGCTCATCGCATCCTGGGGCTGAAGTAGGTCCCAAGGGTTGGGCTGTTCGCCCATTAAAGCGGTACGCGAGCTGGGTTCAGAACGTCGTGAGACAGTTCGGTCCCTATCTGTCGTGGGCGCAGGAAATTTGAGAGGAGCTGTCCTTAGTACGAGAGGACCGGGATGGACGTACCGCTGGTGCACCAGTTGTTCCGCCAGGAGCATGGCTGGGTAGCTACGTACGGACGGGATAAGCGCTGAAAGCATCTAAGCGTGAAGCCCCCCTCAAGATGAGATTTCCCAATTAGTAAGACCCCTTGAAGACGACGAGGTAGATAGGTTGGAGGTGGAAGTGCAGCAATGCATGGAGCTGACCAATACTAATCGGTCGAGGGCTTATCCTATACTTAAAATGCAGATTTGTTTCGGATTCAGTTTTCAGGCATCAAGCCTGTAACACGCTTAGAAATTCATTGTCACTTCTGGTGATGAACCGAATTTCACGCGGCAGCGTCTGTTTCACAGACGCATGTTTGGTGGCGATAGCGGAGGGGTTCCACGCGTACCCATCCCGAACACGACCGTTAAGCCCTCCAGCGCCGATGGTACTTGGACCGAAGGGTCCTGGGAGAGTAGGACGTTGCCAAGCACACAAGACCACTGTTGAGTAATCGACAGTGGTCTTTTTGTTATGTATATTTACTTAAGGATTGTTGCAAATTAAATTATGTTTGACAGACTAGAGTGTTTAACCCATAATACAATTCATACTAAACATATAAGAATTATAGGGGGAGCGAATTATGTCGTACTTTAGTGTATCTATTAAGAAACCGATTCTGTTGGGGGCAATAGCAGTTTTGCTATTGATGTTAATTGCAGGGTGCTCGGGGTCTAATAATAAGGCTGATTCAAATAAAGAGGCACAGGAAAGTGCGAGTCCGGCAACTCAAAGTCCTCAAACTGCAGAACCTGCAACGGGAGGGACTTTCGTCTATGGACGACCTGCTTCTGTAACTTCGCTGGATTTGCATAATCAGATTACGTCCAACAATGCTTTTGCAATCGACAAAGTTTTTGAATCATTAGTCGCTTTTGACAGCAAAGGTGAAATTGTAGATTGGCTTGCTAAGTCACATAATATCAGTGAAGATGGTCTGACGTATACATTCGAGCTTCGTGATGGTTTGAAGTTTTCCAATGGTACGGATGTGACCGCAGAAGATGCTGTATTCTCTCTTGAGCGGCACTTGAAGGTAGGCGGCCCGCTGGCAATATCCGCAAAGGTCGACACAATCAAAGCGCAAGATAACAAAACGCTTGTTATTACACTTAAAGAGCCTTATACACCATTTATCTCGGAGCTATCTAATTTCTCAAATGGTATCCTTCCTAACAATTTCGGGGGAGTATCCGAAGAGGAATTCTTCAAGAAACCAATCGGTACGGGACCTTTTGTTGTTGAAACATGGGACACTGCTGGTGATCTGACCTTCACTAAGAATACATTCTACTGGCAAGAAGGTAAACCCTATATTGATAAGCTCGTTTATAAGCTGATTGAAGATGACAGCCAAGCGATTAACCAGCTGAAGGCTGGAGAAGTTAATGCTATTGAATCTTTGGCTCTGCAAAATGCCAATGAGATTAAAGATGGGGCTGACACTAAAGTAGTTACTAACGGTAGTTGGGTGACAGAGCAATTGTTCTTTAATACGTTGGATGAACATTTTTCTGATGTGCATGTCCGTCGCGCTCTGGCGCTGGCGCTTGATCGTGAGGGCTTGACCAAGGCGTTAACCTTTGGTTATGCACAAACAGCAAACTCATTGCTGCCAACAACGATTCCTTATAACGCAAATGATACAATCAAAGCACTGAACTTTAATATCGAAGCAGCCAAGGAGGAGCTTGCCAAATCTGCCTTCCCTAATGGCTTCACTACCAAATTACTTGTAGCATCCGGTAATAGCACAAGAGCTCAAGAGGCACAAATTATTCAGGCAGCGGGCCAAACGATCGGGATTAAGATTGAGATTGAATCGATTGAACTTGCCACTTTCCGTGAACGTTTCTTCGCATATGATTTTGCGGCAATGCTGAACAGCGGCCAAGCGGATTCCCCTGAAGCGAACTCAATTATTGCTTTCCAGACCGATCCGGAAGGCTTCAGCAAATCATATTGGACGCATTATACAAATGATGAAGTAACGAAGCTTCTATATGAGGGACAAAAAACTGCGGATGGCGATGAACGTGCACAAATCTATACTAAGCTGCTGCAGACCCTTGCTGATGAAGTTCCTTATATTCCGCTTTACTATCCAGATGTTTTAAAAGGTATTCGTTCTTCAGTTGACGGTCTCGTTGTTCTACCGAACGGCAGTGCCCGTTTCGAAGATGTCCGCATCAGCCAATGATGAATCTTAAGCAGGTGTTAAATCAACCGAAAGGAAGCAAGGGTTCTTACAACTGGCTTGTGATATCTCTTATAAAAGCATTGGCAGTGATCTTCTGCGTAATGATAGCGGTCTTTTTCATCATTCGAATCGTGCCGGGAGATCCAGCAAAAATGATTTTGGGAGAATACAGCACCCCTGAGGCGCTCAAGAGTATGCATCATACTCTTGGGCTGGACCTCCCTTTATGGGAGCAATTCATCCGATTTGTGAAGACGCTGTTTACTCAAGGAGATACTGGAAACTCCATTATTATGGGGACATCAACAAGAGAGTTGATTACACAACGGGCCCCTGTTACTTTGCTGCTCATCGTGATGGCTTGTGTGTTGGCGATTTTCGTATCCCTTCTGCTCGCTACGGTAGCCGCTACGCATAAGGATAAACTGCTGGACCATTTGATACGTATTTTTCCTACAATTACTCTAGGTATGCCAATCTTCTGGGTTGGCTTACTTTTAATTTTGCTCTTTAGTGTCCGGCTTGGCTGGTTCCCTGTTGGGGGAGTAAGTGAAGGGTGGGTCGGAACCTTGCATAGTCTTGCACTTCCAGCAATCACTGTTGCTTTTTCACAGGTTCCTACGCTTGTTCGTTCATTAAGAGCGCAGATGCTTGAAGTGTTAGAATCGGATTTTGTAGTCACCCTTAAGGCTGCGGGCATACCAAACAGGGTTATTTTATTTAAACATGTGCTGCGCAACTCTGCTCTTCCTACGTTAATGCTGCTGGGTGTGAATATTTCTTATTTAATCGGAGGCACCTTGGTCGTTGAGCAGGTATTTGGAATTAAGGGAATTGGCAGCTTATTGTTCACTTCAATTTCGAAACGGGACTTTCCGGTTATTCAAGGAATAGCACTTTACTGTGCGCTATCTGTTGTGATCATCAGTCTCTTGATTGAAATCATTTCCTGGTGGCTTGATCCCAGAACGAAAGGAAAACAATGAAAACTATAAGACTAGACTCGCGATTGTATGAAGACGGTAAGATAACAAGCGGCTTAAAGCGAATATGGAATACCCCATCACTTCTAGTGGGAATTATTATGTTTGCAGCTCTTATTCTCTTGACTGTGTTTATACCTTATATAAGTCCTTATGACCCCTCTGAGCAAAATTTGAGTGCCTTTTTACAGCCTCCGTCAGCCGAACATTGGTTGGGAACTGATCAATTAGGGCGTGATCTGTTTACCAGACTGGTTTATGCAGCGAGGACTGATTTGAAAATCATGGTCTTGGCAGAAATCATTCCCTTTTGCACAGGTGTATTTCTAGGAATGCTGGCAGGATATTACGGCAAATGGATCGATACAGTTATTACGCTGTTGTCAGATACATTCATCGCCTTTCCTTTTTATCTGATGGTTATTATCGTGGCTTTTGCAAGTGGAGCAGGAGAACGAGGCATTTATATTACTTTTATTTTTGTAGGATGGATTGTCTTTGCCCGTGTCGTCAGAGGTCTTAGTGCTTCTTTTCGTAATCAGGAATGGGTGGCGTCCGCTCAAACCTTAGGGCTACCAGGAGTGAAAATTATTTTGCGTCATCTCCTGCCGAATGTACTTCCGCAAGCCGTGGTCGTCCTTATGACAGATATGATTGGATTGCTTGTTGCCATTGTTACGCTCGGGTATCTTGGTATCGGCATTACACCGCCAACTCCTGACTGGGGGACAATGATTTCAGATGGACAGCCCTTCATCACTACAGCTTGGTGGCTCTCGGCCGTTCCGGGATTTGCAGTGGTGTATACGGGGATAGCTTTGTCGCTCCTAGGTGATGGTTTGGCAGACATATGGAGGAAAAAATAATGTCTATACAACCCATTTTAGAAATAGAGGCGCTATCGCTGGCAGCTAAGTCAAATGAGAGATTGGTCAATAATGTTAGTTTTTCGCTGAGTAAAGGGGAGAGTCTGGGATTAGTAGGTGAATCGGGATCAGGAAAATCGCTTACGCTGCGTGCAATTTTAGGCTTGCTTCCAAATGGTGTTGAACAGACTGGTGGCACCATTAAAAGTGACGTAAGCAGTGCGATGGTATTTCAAGATCCAAGAGGTGCGCTTGATCCGCTCTGTACGGTTGTCAAACAACTGGCTGAAGTTGTGTATTACAGACAGAAAGTAAGCCGTAAGACTTCGCGGGTAATTGCACTGGAACTGCTCGAAAGGCTTGGTCTCCCCGATTCATTGAAGAAAAAGGACCGGTATCCGAGTCAGCTGTCAGGCGGTCAGTGTCAACGGGTAGTCATCGCTCTGGCACTGGCGTGTAAGCCAGGCATACTTCTCTGTGATGAGCCGACAACGGCACTTGACGTCACGGTTCAACGGCAAATTATTGAGACGATCACGAGCCTCCAGCATGAGCTCAGTTTTGCCATGGTATTTGTTACGCATAACCTAGCGATTGCAGCAAACTTGTGTTCACGGCTATGTGTAATGAAACAGGGGCAGATTGTTGAGCAGGGCAATACTCTTGATATTTTGCAAAATCCGAAAGACCCTTACACACAGATGCTGATTGATTCGGTGCTTCCTTTGCCAGAGCTTGAAGGGAGTAGAGACTCATGCAATTAGCCTTGCAAATAAAAGATTTAACTGTTCATTATGGCGGCTTTACTGCACTGGATCGTATCAATATGAATCTTGAGCAGCACACCACCCTTGGGCTTGTTGGAGAATCCGGATCAGGGAAATCTACGCTGGCGCGAGTAATTGCTGGACTGATTGCCCCAAATGAGGGACAGATTCTGTTGGGTACCCAAGAATTAAAAAAGAAAAGAAGCCGTGAGCAGCACAAAACAATCCAGATGATTTTCCAAAATCCAGATGCTTCGCTAAATCCTAAACATTCGATTAGGCAAATTCTTTCCGAGCCCTTATTGTTTCATAAAATAGTGGGGCGTACAGATGTTGAACAAAGATGCAAAGAGCTTTTGAATCAAGTTCATTTAGGACAAAAGGCGTTAGACAAATTCCCGCATGAATTTTCCGGCGGGCAGCGTCAACGGATAGCGATCGCTCGTGCATTAAGTGTTGAGCCAAACATCCTGATCGCAGATGAACCTACAAGTGCGTTGGATGTATCTGTGCAGCTTAGTGTGCTCGAACTGTTCAATACGCTGAAGGCTGAGCTTAATCTCACCATGCTTTTTATTTCTCATGATCTAGGAGTAATCAATGCAATTAGCGATACGGTAGCAGTTATGCGGCAAGGAAAGCTCGTGGAGCAGAGTCCGCGGGATCAATTCTTCATCCGTCCTAAACATGAATACAGTTATGAGCTGTTGTCGGCGGTTCCGAAAATGCCAAAATAAAGTACATCAGGAGGTTTTTTTATGAACCGAGAACATAAAGGATACGTGCCACTTTCACTGGCTGAGTACAATAAGCTAACACATTTAATTTCCAAAGTCTTGTTTACTGAGCACCCTCCAGTTATCATTCCGGCTGAGGCAATCCTTGGAATCGAGGCGGTAGCCGCCGGAATAGCTGCACCTGGTCGAACCATTGTAAATATAGTAACAGGTCCTTATGGAAGTTTATTTGGAAAATGGCTTGAGCGGGGTGGAGCAACGGTTGTTGAAGTAAAGGTTCCTTTTGATGAAGTGGTCACTAGCGACCAAGTTGCTTCCGCGATTAAGGAGTTTAAACCTTGTGCCCTTTCTTTTGTTCAAGCTGAAGTGGTTACTGGAGGCTCTAATCCTGCTAAAGAAATATTTGAAATTGCAAAAGAATTCAATCTAATTACTGTGTCGGACTCCGTATCTGCGGTTGGGGGAGAGGCCCTGCTGGTGGATGAATGGTCCGTTGATTTTGCAGTTATAGGTGCGCAAAAAGCCTTAGCTGGACCCAACGGTGTTAGTGCCGTAAGTATTTCTCCACGTGGCTGGGAATTTCTTGAGTCGAATGAAAATGCTCCACGCAATTCTATTTTATCCTTGCTGGAGCTGAAACCATCACTTGGAGACGCCGCGCCATTGCGGGTTGCCCCAAACATTCCTACGCTGGAGGCTAGAGCCTTGACTCAAGCTTTGACACGAATTGAAGAAGAAGGATTGGATCAAGTAATCAAACGCCATGAGCGAGCCGCAGCAGCTGCTGTAGCTGGTATTAAATCCTTGGGGCTTGAGCCTTGGCAAAAGGACAGCAGACATTATTCTACGCTGACTACAACGGTGCGGATTTCTGGAAAGCAAGAGTTGCGGATTGAGCAGCCTATAGGCATTGTGGCTCCCGGAGACGGAGAATTATTTGGCCATCTTCTACGGATCAACCATTTTGGAACGAATGCTGAGCGGCAAAGTGTGGAGAAGGCTATATCCACGCTTGCCGAACTGTTGAAACAAGACCCAGTTCAGGCATTAGCAGCTGTTCGGCTGGCATGGGGGGAATGAAGATGATTCATAAGCATCCAGAGCTGCAAACGTTCAATGACATTTTTATAGCAGGTATCGAAGGCAGACGTTTTGATGTCGTGATAAAGGATGGGCGTTTTTCATCCATTACTGAAGCGGATCCGCATCAAGTAGAGTCAAATCTTGCAGGAACAGATCTGTGGCTAAGTCCGGGTATTATTGATCTTCATACGCATTTAGCTTGGACAGATTTTGACCACTCTGATCAATTGAAGCGCGATGCCAACGAGATCGAAATTATGCAGGCACAAGCTTTTGAAGCTACTCTTAGAACGGGTGTAACGACTGCCCGTGATGCAGGTGGGATTCTGCCGAGCACAGTGCAGCATCTTGTTCAGCAATATCAGCATCCATTAAGAGTGCAGACCAGTAGCGATATGATTGGAGCAGCAGATGCCCGTGGTCTCAAGCATTTAGAACAACGCATGGCGGAAATCTTTGCTACAGGAGCGGGTTGGATAAAAATCATGGCCACAGGCGGGCTTGGAGCACCTACCGAGAAAGTCGTTGACCCGATCTTTTCCGAAGAAGAGTTCTCGTTCATTGTTCGTAATGCACATGCCCAAGATAAGAAGGTACTGGTTCATACCTGGGGCGGAGTGACGATAGACTGGTCCATCCAGGCCGGCGTGGAATCAATAGAGCATGGGATGTTTCTAACTGAGGATCAGGCAGGAAGACTTGCTAACTCGCGGGTAGCGTTTGTACCCACTACATCAATTTATCGTATTGCTGCAGACCCAAAAGGCGTTCTAGCGTTGAACCCGATCATTTGCGACCGAGCTGCCCGCGCTGCCGAATGTCATTCCAAGGCCATTCATTATGCAAAAAGAGAAGGCGTTCGTATTGGATTCGGTACAGATTATGCCACACCTGCACTACATGGCTATAACCTTCAAGAACTGGATACATTGATTGATTATGGCTTAACTCGGAGAGAAGCGTGGCAGGCTGCGACTAAAAGTGCTGCAGATATTCTGGGGAGCGGTAACGAGCTGGGACAAATTGCAGAAGGTTTTATTGCAGATGCTGTTGTTTTCAAAGTGGATCCATATGAAGCGCACAATGCGGAGGCACTTCGAAGCAATATCATTGCCGTAATTACTGGAGCGAAGGAAGCGGAATTAATCTAGAATCGTCTAAGCTTCTTCTAAAAAACAACTGTTATCTTCTGCAGTTGTTTTTTTACTTTCTAGATAATTAGATGATAAGGGGAGGTAGTTATTATAATACGATAATACATAGATGATGTTTTATGCATTTGATTATATATAAAAAAACTCTTGCAATGCATCTCCATACATGATATATTCTAAGTCCGGCCAAGAAGTACACATGCCGAGCTCGAAAAAGAAGTTAAAAAAAAGAGCTTGACATTAAATAGCCGAACATGATATAGTATAAGAGTTGCTGCTGAGACATTAAACGGCGCCAACGAGAACTTGATCTTTGAAAACTGAACAACGAGTGAGTAGGAAATCACGTAAGTGAAATCCAAAATTAGAGAATTAATTTTCTCGTCAGATGTTTCAAAATGAGCATATCGCTCTTTTCAATACTAATTGGAGAGTTTGATCCTGGCTCAGGACGAACGCTGGCGGCGTGCCTAATACATGCAAGTCGAGCGGAGTTATTTTGAAAGCTTGCTTTCAAAATAACTTAGCGGCGGACGGGTGAGTAACACGTAGGCAACCTGCCCTTCAGACTGGGATAACTACCGGAAACGGTAGCTAATACCGGATAATTTCTTTTTTCTCCTGAGAGAAGAATGAAAGACGGAGCAATCTGTCACTGAGGGATGGGCCTGCGGCGCATTAGCTAGTTGGTGGGGTAACGGCCCACCAAGGCGACGATGCGTAGCCGACCTGAGAGGGTGAACGGCCACACTGGGACTGAGACACGGCCCAGACTCCTACGGGAGGCAGCAGTAGGGAATCTTCCGCAATGGGCGAAAGCCTGACGGAGCAACGCCGCGTGAGTGATGAAGGTTTTCGGATCGTAAAGCTCTGTTGCCAGGGAAGAACGTCCGGTAGAGTAACTGCTACCGGAGTGACGGTACCTGAGAAGAAAGCCCCGGCTAACTACGTGCCAGCAGCCGCGGTAATACGTAGGGGGCAAGCGTTGTCCGGAATTATTGGGCGTAAAGCGCGCGCAGGCGGCTATTTAAGTCTGGTGTTTAAACCTTGGGCTCAACCTGAGGTCGCACTGGAAACTGGGTGGCTTGAGTACAGAAGAGGAAAGTGGAATTCCACGTGTAGCGGTGAAATGCGTAGATATGTGGAGGAACACCAGTGGCGAAGGCGACTTTCTGGGCTGTAACTGACGCTGAGGCGCGAAAGCGTGGGGAGCAAACAGGATTAGATACCCTGGTAGTCCACGCCGTAAACGATGAGTGCTAGGTGTTAGGGGTTTCGATACCCTTGGTGCCGAAGTTAACACAGTAAGCACTCCGCCTGGGGAGTACGGTCGCAAGACTGAAACTCAAAGGAATTGACGGGGACCCGCACAAGCAGTGGAGTATGTGGTTTAATTCGAAGCAACGCGAAGAACCTTACCAGGTCTTGACATCCCTCTGAATCTGCTAGAGATAGCAGCGGCCTTCGGGACAGAGGAGACAGGTGGTGCATGGTTGTCGTCAGCTCGTGTCGTGAGATGTTGGGTTAAGTCCCGCAACGAGCGCAACCCTTAACTTTAGTTGCCAGCAGGTAATGCTGGGCACTCTAGAGTGACTGCCGGTGACAAACCGGAGGAAGGTGGGGATGACGTCAAATCATCATGCCCCTTATGACCTGGGCTACACACGTACTACAATGGCCGGTACAACGGGAAGCGAAGCCGCGAGGTGGAGCCAATCCCATCAAAGCCGGTCTCAGTTCGGATTGCAGGCTGCAACTCGCCTGCATGAAGTCGGAATTGCTAGTAATCGCGGATCAGCATGCCGCGGTGAATACGTTCCCGGGTCTTGTACACACCGCCCGTCACACCACGAGAGTTTACAACACCCGAAGTCGGTGGGGTAACCCGCAAGGGAGCCAGCCGCCGAAGGTGGGGTAGATGATTGGGGTGAAGTCGTAACAAGGTAGCCGTATCGGAAGGTGCGGCTGGATCACCTCCTTTCTATGGAGAATCGTTCTCTGCAATGAGGACATTCAAATCGGAAGCTCAGCTTCCAAAACTCAGGTTTAGGCCTGTTACTCACTCGTTGCTCAGTTTTGAGAGTTTAAGCTCTCAAGTAAGACTTGATCCTTGAAAACTGGATACCGAAACGAATTTGCGTTTTAGAACATCTTTTAGCAACTTGTGTAAACAAGTAAATGTTATTAGTGAGATTTTTCTTCGGAAAAATCAAGGTTAAGCTAATAAGAGCACACGGAGGATGCCTAGGCGCCAGGAGCCGACGAAGGACGTGGCGAACAACGAAACTGCCTCGGGGAGCTGTAAGCAAGCTTTGATCCGGGGGTGTCCGAATGGGGAAACCCAGCTGTGGTAATTCGCAGTTACTCATACCTGAATACATAGGGTGTGTAGAGGCAGACCAGGGGAACTGAAACATCTAAGTACCCTGAGGAAGAGAAAACAATAGTGATTCCGTCAGTAGCGGCGAGCGAACGCGGAACAGCCTAAACCTAAGAGCTTGCTCTTAGGGGTTGTGGGACGTCTCACATGGAGTTACAAAGGAATATGGTAGGTGAAGAGGTCTGGAAAGGCCCGCGATAGAGGTAAAAGCCCTGTAACCTAAACTGTGTTCTCTCCGAGACGGATCCCGAGTAGTGCGGGGCACGTGAAACCCCGTATGAATCCAGCAGGACCATCTGCTAAGGCTAAATACTACCTGGCGACCGATAGTGAAACAGTACCGTGAGGGAAAGGTGAAAAGCACCCCGGAAGGGGAGTGAAATAGAACCTGAAACCGTGTGCTTACAAAAAGTCAGAGCCCTATTAATGGGTGATGGCGTGCCTTTTGTAGAATGAACCGGCGAGTTACGTTTAACATGCAAGGTTAAGCCGAGAAGGTGGAGCCGCAGCGAAAGCGAGTCTGAATAGGGCGACTTAGTATGTGGACGTAGACCCGAAACCGTGTGATCTACCCCTGTCCAGGGTGAAGGTGCGGTAACACGCACTGGAGGCCCGAACCCACGTACGTTGAAAAGTGCGGGGATGAGGTGGGGGTAGCGGAGAAATTCCAATCGAACTCGGAGATAGCTGGTTCTCCCCGAAATAGCTTTAGGGCTAGCCTCGGTATAAGAGTAGTGGAGGTAGAGCACTGATTGGGTGCGGGGTCCGCAAGGATTACCAAGCTCAGTCAAACTCCGAATGCCATATACTTATTGCCGGGAGTCAGACAGTGAGTGCTAAGATCCATTGTCAAAAGGGAAACAGCCCAGACCATCAGCTAAGGTCCCCAAGTGTGTGTTAAGTGGGAAAGGATGTGGAGTTGCACAGACAACCAGGATGTTGGCTTAGAAGCAGCCACCATTGAAAGAGTGCGTAATAGCTCACTGGTCGAGTGACTCTGCGCCGAAAATGTAACGGGGCTAAACACACCACCGAAGCTATGGCTAGATACGTATGTATCTGGGGTAGGGGAGCGTTGTGTAGGGGTTGAAGGTGTACTGAAAAGAGCGCTGGACACTACACAAGTGAGAATGCCGGTATGAGTAACGAAAAGATCAGTGAGAATCTGATCCGCCGAAAGCCCAAGGTTTCCTGAGGAAGGCTCGTCCGCTCAGGGTAAGTCGGGACCTAAGGCGAGGCCGAAAGGCGTAGTCGAAGGACAACAGTTTGAAATTACTGTACCACCGTAATCCGCTATGAGCGATGGGGTGACGCAGGAGGGTAGTGACGCGGACTGATGGATGTCCGTCTAAGCAGTGAGGCTGATGTGTAGGCAAATCCGCACATCGTTAAGGCTGGGCTGTGATGGGGAGCGAAAATTATAGTAGCGAAGGTCATGATCTCACACTGCCAAGAAAAGCCTCTAGCCAGGAGAAGGTGCCCGTACCGCAAACCGACACAGGTAGGCGAGAAGAGAATTCTAAGGCGCGCGGAAGAACTCTCGTTAAGGAACTCGGCAAAATGACCCCGTAACTTCGGGAGAAGGGGTGCCCCGGTAGTGTGAATAGCACGAGGGGGCCGCAGTGAAAAGGCCCAAGCGACTGTTTAGCAAAAACACAGGTCTGTGCGAAGCCGCAAGGCGAAGTATACGGGCTGACGCCTGCCCGGTGCTGGAAGGTTAAGGGGAGTGGTTAGGGGTAACCCGAAGCTATGAACCGAAGCCCCAGTAAACGGCGGCCGTAACTATAACGGTCCTAAGGTAGCGAAATTCCTTGTCAGGTAAATTCTGACCCGCACGAATGGCGTAACGACTTGGGCGCTGTCTCAACGAGAGATCCGGTGAAATTTTAATACCTGTGAAGATGCAGGTTACCCGCGACAAGACGGAAAGACCCCATGGAGCTTTACTGCAGCTTGATATTGAATTTGGGTACGATCTGTACAGGATAGGTGGGAGCCGTAGAAATCGGAGCGCAAGCTTCGGTGGAGGCGCCGTTGGGATACCACCCTGATCGTATCTAGGTTCTAACCTAGTACCCTTACCGGGTACGGGGACCGTGTCAGGCGGGCAGTTTGACTGGGGCGGTCGCCTCCTAAAGAGTAACGGAGGCGTTCCAAGGTTCCCTCAGAATGGTTGGAAATCATTCGCAGAGTGCAAAGGCATAAGGGAGCTTGACTGCGAGACCTACAAGTCGAGCAGGGACGAAAGTCGGACTTAGTGATCCGGTGGTACCGCATGGAAGGGCCATCGCTCAACGGATAAAAGCTACCCTGGGGATAACAGGCTTATCTCCCCCAAGAGTCCACATCGACGGGGAGGTTTGGCACCTCGATGTCGGCTCATCGCATCCTGGGGCTGAAGTAGGTCCCAAGGGTTGGGCTGTTCGCCCATTAAAGCGGTACGCGAGCTGGGTTCAGAACGTCGTGAGACAGTTCGGTCCCTATCTGTCGTGGGCGCAGGAAATTTGAGAGGAGCTGTCCTTAGTACGAGAGGACCGGGATGGACGTACCGCTGGTGCACCAGTTGTTCCGCCAGGAGCATGGCTGGGTAGCTACGTACGGACGGGATAAGCGCTGAAAGCATCTAAGCGTGAAGCCCCCCTCAAGATGAGATTTCCCAATTAGTAAGACCCCTTGAAGACGACGAGGTAGATAGGTTGGAGGTGGAAGTGCAGCAATGCATGGAGCTGACCAATACTAATCGGTCGAGGGCTTATCCTATACTTAGAATGCAAATTCGTTTCGGATTCAGTTTTCAGGCATCAAGCCTGTAACACGCTTAGAAATTCATTGTCACTTCTGTGATGAACCGAATTTCACGCGGCAGCGTCTGTTTGACAGACGCATGTTTGGTGGCGATAGCGGAGGGGTTCCACGCGTACCCATCCCGAACACGACCGTTAAGCCCTCCAGCGCCGATGGTACTTGGACCGAAGGGTCCTGGGAGAGTAGGACGTTGCCAAGCACATTAAGCCATTGTTGATTTATCAGCAGTGGCTTTTTTGTTTTTTTTGGACAAGAGTGTTATTTGAAGGGGAGTACAACATCTGAAGGGGCTGTAATTGAGTGACATTTTTGTTACCGACGCTGAGGTCGATACAAGTATAATAGATAAGTGCAAATAATAAGCAACATCTCTAATACGAAGGAACTACTCATAAATTCTAACTTTGAATTTTCTTGTGTCTTTAGATGCATTGTGGAGGTAAGGAGGATTTAAGGCATGAAACAAACAAGAATTATTAAGATATTAATTTTTTCGTGTATAGTAGCTTTAATACTGGCAGGCTGCGGTACGAAAGCGCCCAGCTGGGATGCTTTTGAGGGTGCGCTAAACGAGAAAAATTTCCCTGTGCCCCAAGAGGCGTACTCACCAGACCAGACTACGACAAACGTTGCTATGGATTATGTGCGTTATTCTTTACCTGGATTAAAGGAGAAGAACGGCATCCCAGAGGAGTATATGGATACTATTAAGGCCTGGGGATGGGTTGAACAGGAAGAGGAGAATACCGATTCATCTGGTGTTTTTCAGAAGGATGGAGTAACGGTTCATTTAACAGTGCATGATGATTATTTTATAGTTATGATTCCTAAAGAAAAGAAGGCCTTAATTAAAGGTCTTAAGACAAAATAAATAATCGCCGTCCTTTATGGATGGCGATTATTTATTTATATGCGAACACAGGTTAACTGTACTCTATTGAGAGTAATAGGAGGCATCGGATGGATTAAACTTCAGCATGCCTTCCTTGTTGCGTTGATTTATTTTGAACAGTGTATAGAGACGGGGCAATAAAAGCCACAAGTGGCAAATAATCAGGGATACTGTAAATGCCGGTGGAGACCAAAAAATAAAGAGAGCTGCAATACAAAGACCAATATAAAAATTATGTAACTGTACTTTACGGAAAATGCGGTAACTAATGTGTTGATCTGGCATGAAGCCAAGCCACGGGATTTTAAATGAGATGGACCATCTTTTTGAAATAGGATGCCCAGAGATTAGAAGTACTGAGCGTGAAATAACATATTGAACCCAGAACATAACCGGAGCAGCTATAATTAAGTAGAGAATACTCCACCAAGAAAGAAAGACTGTCTCGAGCACAAGGACCAAAAGAGGGAGCAAAATATAAACACGCAGCAGAGGTGCCGTTAGATTAATTTTTTTGATTAATTTATATTGATAGAATGTAGCAGCGCCTTTGGTGTTGGGTTCCATATAAAATAGACTAACCTCCTCACAGATTCATATGTTCTTAATATCGGCGAATGAAAGCATTTTATTAAACTATGGGCGAATATTCACCGATATAGGGGCAGCGGAATATATATAATACACGAAACGAAGGATATGAAAAAACTATGAAAAGGTTTAAAATGATAGAAGGTGTATCATACTGTTCTTAAAAGAGTCAAGGTGGGATGGTTATGGAACAGCAAACCGGGCAAGCTTGTATCATTTGTGGGCAGGAAAAAGAAGAAGGTATTGTGATTGTCTCGCATTTTATTTGTGAGGATTGTGAGGCAGAAATGATCCGTACCGAGGCAGAAGATGCTAAGTACCGTTTTTTTATTGGCCAGATGAAGAAAATCGGATTGCAAAAGAACGCTTAAGTAGAGTAACTCTGTTAATTGATGCGGATAAGAGAGCAGTCTGGATGAAAGATATAAGGGCTGCATTAGAGATATTCATATACGGCTTCCTCGTTGTTTAAGCGGGGGGAGCCGTTTTGCTGTTCAGTCAGATGCTTTTATGAGGAAACATAGGAGTTTCTGAATATTTACGTTAAAATAGAAGGAACCCTATGGGAAGGAATTTAATATGAATAAATTACAACGATGTAGGGCACCTGTATACGAAATGCTGGAGCAATATAGAATTGTGGGTAATATATCTTATCATGTGCCGGGACATAAAAATGGAGCGGCATATGACGGCGTAGAAGGCGCTGGGTTTCTAGATGAGGTCATGAAGTACGATGTTACGGAGATTACCGGTACGGATGATCTTCATCATCCTGAGGGAGTCATTAAGGAAGCACAGGAGTTGGCTGCGGATTGCTTTGGAGCAGAGGAGAGTTTTTTTCTAGTTGGCGGAAGTACGGCGGGTAACCTGGCGCTGATTCTAACGGCTTGCCCCGAGCCAGGAATGATTCTGATTCTTCAACGAAATGTGCATAAATCAGTGATTCATGGTCTTATGTTAGCTGGAGTGAGGGCTGTTTTCGTCGAGCCGCTGATTGATCCACTCAGCGGCTTGGCAGTAGCGCCGGCGGCAGAAGCTGTTGAGGCTGCACTTGCAGCCTATCCGGAAGCCGCCGCTGTATTTGTCACCATGCCCAATTACTACGGCATGGGCAGTGACCTTGCGCCCCTCGCGCGTATTTGCCACGACAGCGGTATACCGCTGCTTGTCGATGAAGCGCATGGGGCGCATTACGGGCAGCACCCGGCACTGCCTGCCGGGGCGCTTGCTTGTGGCGCGGACGGCGTAGTGCAGTCCACGCACAAGATGCTCACTGCGATGACCATGGGCGCTATGCTGCATGTTCAAGGGCAGCGGCTCGACCGCGCCCTGCTCTCGCAGCGGCTCGCCATGGTGCAGAGCTCCAGCCCATCATATCCTATGATGGCGTCGCTTGATCTTGCCCGGCGGCTGCTGCACAGCCGGGGCAGCGATGCTTTCACGGCAGGGCTGGCCGCCGTGGATGTCCTGCGGCGCGGCCTTGCCGAGCTGCCGCGCTATGGATTGGTGCAGCCGGCAGAGCCGCTGCACGACGGCACGCCGCTGCATAAGGCGGCGTACGAGACGCAGGACCCCTTCAAAGTCGTCATTTATGACGCCACCGGGGTCCTAGGTGGTTTCGAGCTGCAGCGCAGGCTCGAGGCTAAGGGCTGTGTGCCGGAGATGAGTGACGACCGGCACGTAGTGCTGCTGTTCAGCCTCGGTTCGAAGGCCGAAGATGCAGCAAGGTTATTGCAGGCGCTGCGGGAAATAGATTCGGAGGTTACATCCGAATCACCGCACACCGCTGGCATTTTAGAATCTCAAAATATTTCCACGTGGAACAATTTGAATGTTTTACAAATCTCAGCACCTGTTCCCTTCTCTTTGAAGCCGGTATCAGTCAATGAGGTAGAAAGTATTAATCTTGAACACAGCGTGGGGAGAGTAGCTGCAGAAATGGTAATTCCCTATCCACCAGGCATTCCATTATTATATCCGGGTGAAGTCATCACAGATCAGATACAGCAAAGACTGACTGGTTTAGCTTATGGAGGCGCGAAGTTCCAGGCTTGTGCTGATCCGGTCTTGCAGCGTATTAAGGTATACAACATTCAGAAGGGCGGAGAAGTATAAGTGGGCAAAGAAGGTTTCTTCATAACATTAGAAGGGGGCGAAGGCTCCGGAAAAACAACGGTACTGGGCAGAGTAGCAGCATATTTGCAGAATCGGTCCATGCCCTATCGAATTACACGTGAACCTGGAGGCATAGAAATCGCCGAAAAAATTCGCTCTATTATTCTGGATCCTGCCCATACTGCAATGGATGCACGTACTGAGGCATTGCTGTACGCTGCATCAAGAAGCCAACATCTCGCTGAAGTAGTAGAGCCAGCTCTTAGAGAAGGGCTTACAGTCCTCTGTGACCGCTTTGTAGACAGCAGTCTCGTTTATCAAGGACATGCAAGAGGATTAGGTATGGAAGAGGTGTGGAGTATTAACCGTTTTGCTATTGGAAATCGCATGCCCGATCTAACCTTTTATCTGGATGTAGACCCTGAGATTGGATTATCACGGATTGCGGCCAATCAAGATCGCGAAGTCAATCGTCTGGATATGGAGAGTCTTGCCTTTCATCAGAAGGTTCGTGAAGGTTATCATTTATTAATTAAGGCGAATCCGGAGAGAATAGTAGTTCTTGATGCAAACCGCCCTATTCATCTGGTAGAACAAGATATCGTGAGAACTCTTGAAGAGAGAGTATTAAAGGGTTTTTAGGGTGTTTTGTCTAATATAATAAGAGAAGTGGCATATAACTAAGCGTTTGCTTATGAAGTGAGGTTACTACTAAGAACACATTAAGTAGTAATACTCCATAAAACTTTTTTGGGAGGGAATGCGAAGATGAAGTTGATCATTGCAATTATCCAGGATAAAGACAGTAACCGGTTATCCAGTGAGCTAGTAAAAGCCAATTTCCGTGCTACCAAACTCGCAAGTACAGGTGGATTTCTGCGGGCGGGAAATACGACATTTATGATTGGGGTAGAAGACAGTCAGATCGAAGCTGTATTGAACGTTATCCGTAACAGCTGTAAAGTGCGTGAACAACTAGTCACTCCAGTAACTCCGATGAGTGGCACGACGGATTCCTATTTACCGCTCCCTGTTGAAGTACAGGTCGGTGGCGCTACTGTATTCGTGCTTCCTGTAGATCGTTTCGAACATTATTAAGTATAATATAAATGAGTAAGTCATTTACAAAAAAGGGGCGGTAGATAACCTTTGAAGATCAATCCGGGATATAGGCCCTTAAAGAGTGAGCTTCCAAATGCAGAAGGGGCTAATAAGCCTGTTCAGCAGAAATCGTTCTCTGACGTTTTTCAGCAGCAAGGTGAACAGAAAACCAAAGATGAACTAAACCGCCAGATCAAAGAAATACAGTCACAAGGCGACCGTTTATCTAAGTCTATGACCATTCGTGAACTCACCATTTACCGGATGATGATCAAAAGGTTTCTGGAAGAAACCGCTCGTAGAGGCGTTATACTGAAAGAGACACGTGGATGGGATAGACGTGGGCGGGGTAAGCGTTACAAGCTGCTTGAGGAAATTGATGCGGCTTTGCTATCTATGGCAGACGATCTGCTGAATAGTGAGCAGGGCCGAATAGATCTGTTGGGACGTGTTGGAGAAATTCGTGGGTTGTTAATCAACCTTTCTTTTTAAAGTTTTGGGAGGAAATTATGCCTTTTCATGATATAGTAGGCCAGGAGCATGCTAAACGGCTACTCCAAAATGCCTTGCGCAAGGATGCTGTGAGCCATGCTTATTTATTTACAGGACCAGCAGGCAGTGGACAAATGAAGACGGCGCTGATGTTTGCCCAAGCAATTTTTTGCACGGAAAGCAAGGATGACGCCTGTGGCGAATGTCTAGAGTGCCGAAAGGTTGAGCATGGAAACCATCCTGATTTGTCATTGCTGCAGCCCGACGGTGCAAGCATAAAAATAGACCAGATCCGTGAGCTGCAGCGTGTCTTTTCCTATCGATCTGAGGGTGTGAATCCAAAGGTTTATATTATAGATGGGGCAGACAAAATGACGGTACAAGCTGCCAATAGTTTGTTGAAGTTTCTGGAAGAACCGCCAGCTCCGGCAGTGGGAATCCTAATATCTGATAATAGTCGTTCTTTATTGCCGACGATTCAGTCACGGACTCAGCGGATCCCATTTAGTCCGTTAAATCCGGATATTATGCTTCAAGCGCTAGCAAGTGAGGGTGTGCCGATCCCCTTAGCTCGATGTGCAGTATCACTCAGTTCGGGACTTGATGGTTGCAGGGAACTTTTGGAACAGAATTGGTTTGCAGAAATGAGAAATCTAGTGTTACAATTAGCTAAGGAGTCCTTAAGCAAGGGCAGCTCCACGGTAGCAACTGCCGGGCAGAAGCTGTTCAAGACTGGGCTCGCTGAACATTTGGATATCCTTTTCAGCATGTTCCATCTATGGTTTAAAGATATGCTCTACTTCCTGTACCGCAAGCACGAAAGTATCGTTTTTATAGATCAGTTAGACTTTATTTCCAGGCATGCCCGTGGGCGCAGTGCGGAACAATGGGTGGCTTATATGGGATATGCTGCAGAGAGTACTAAGAAGCTGCGTTCCAATGCCAATGCCCAGTTGTGTCTGGAGCAGTTCTTAATCCGACTGGAAAGTTAAAGGATTAGCAATGATATATCCTCCGGATGTCGCTTTACCTGGAAGTATCGTTTTAACAGACGAGGAAGGACAAGCATGGATCATCAGGGAGCGGACATGCCCATAGGTTCCTTTTACCGGCAAACAAGGGGGTTAATTTTTGTACAGCGTAGTAGGTGTCCGTTTTAAAAAAGCGGGTAAAATATATTATTTTGATCCACTTGATTTTCCGATTGAACGAGATCAATGTGTTATTGTTGAGACAGCACGTGGGGTGGAATACGGTAAGGTTGTCGTAGGCAAAAAAGAGGTGGAGGAGTCCGATGTTGTACTACCCCTCAAAAAAGTGATGCGTATTGCCGGAGAAACCGACGCACGCGTTGTTGAGGAGAACAAAAGCGCCGCTAAGGAGGCTTTTACCACCTGTTTAAATAAAATACGCGACCACGGTCTCAAAATGAAGCTCGTAGATGTAGAGTTTACTTTTGACCGTAATAAGATTATATTTTACTTTACGGCCGAAGGACGCGTTGACTTTAGAGAATTGGTTAAGGATCTGGCAAGTATTTTTCGGACCCGCATTGAGCTTCGGCAAATTGGGGTACGTGATGAAGCTAAGATGCTAGGTGGACTTGGACCTTGTGGACGAGTGCTTTGCTGCTCCTCTTGGTTAGGGGATTTTGAACCCGTATCCATAAAAATGGCCAAGGATCAGAACCTTTCACTTAATCCGACGAAGATTTCCGGACTTTGTGGACGTCTGATGTGTTGTTTGAAATTTGAGCATGACAATTATGAGAGTGTAAAGGAAGAAATGCCAGCGGTCGGCAAGATTGTCGTGACCTCATTGGGGGATGGCAAAGTAGTAGGAATCAATGCCGGAAACCGTACGGTTCATGTACAGTTGTTTGAAGTGGGCAAAGTTAAGGAACTTCCAATGGATGATGTTGTCGTCAAGTAAACCATATAAGGTTACTTTCGGGGTGGAAACTTGGAGAAGAAAAATATATTTGCACACATGCAGGATATGGAAGCGCAGATGGAAACGATGCGCGCCAATCTTGGAGAATGGAAACAGACGGTAAAAGAACTGATGGAAGCTAACCAGAGGTTAACTCTGGAGAATGAACAGCTTCGCAAAATTTTAAAGCGGGATGCACCTTTGGATCCTACCGTAGATTCTGCGGAGGCGGAAGCTCTTTTAGCTACCGGAGAGGGAACAGAAGAGGTTGTCGGGGAAGGTTATGACAACTTGGCTCGACTTTACCACGAAGGCTTTCACATCTGTAATGTTTATTTTGGACATTTACGCACGGAAGGTGACTGTCTGTTCTGTCTTTCTTTTCTTAATAAATGAGGATATCCAGCCGTAGGAGATTAATCCTACGGTTTTTTTTGAATTTTAGCCCATAGGCATATGCCTTTGAAGCAAGTTTTTCTCAACAAAACCTTTAGGAGATTATTACATGACGAATTCTTTTAATGATATATCTGTCCCCTTGTTACCGACGGAGCGGGTGGATGATTTACTAACACATGATCTGCGCATTATTCAAAGTGATGAAGTATTTAGCTTTTCTATGGATGCTGTATTGCTTGCTCGTTTCGCCAGTGTTCCGCCACGTGGAAGAGTTCTAGATCTTTGTACGGGAAATGGTGTAATACCGATTTTAATGACTACCCGGACAAAAGCTTCTATAGAAGGTATTGAAATACAACCTCGTTTAGCCGATATGGCTCGTCGTAGCGTGGCTCTAAATGGCCTTCAGGATCAGGTTGTAATTCATGAAGGTGATTTGCGCGAGTTATATACTACCGCAGGACATGGTGTGTATGATGCAATAACGGTGAACCCTCCTTATATGCCGCTTAATGGCAGTGATCTGAAGCTGAACAACCATCAAGCTATGGCTCGCCATGAGATAGGCTGTACACTGGAGGAGGTCATTCAGGCTTGTGTGCGATTGGTTCGGACGGGCGGAAAGGTAAGTATGGTTCATAAACCACAACGGTTGGTTGATATTATCAGTCTTATGAGACAATATAGACTCGAGCCAAAGATTATTCGGTTTGTACATCCACGTGCCCATCTGGAGGCAAATATGGTATTAATCGAAGCTGCACGTGATGGAAAGCCTGAGGTTCGTTTACAACCACCGCTCATCGTATATAATGAGGACAATCAATACTGTCCAGAGATTATGGACATCTACTATGGTGCTAAAGAGGGTAAATCATGACGATATCATGCCAAAGCAGTTTTCAAAACAAGACTAATACCAGTACTCATGAGACAATAGGGTCGCTTTTTCTGGTGGCTACACCTATCGGTAATCTGGAGGATATGACCTATCGTGCAGTCCGTACATTGCAGGAATGTGATATTATTGCCGCGGAAGATACGAGACAGACCCGAAAATTACTCAGCCACTTTGAGATTTCACCTTCGATGTTGTTTAGTTATCATGAGCATAATAAGGCCGCCAGTGGACCTGAGCTTGTACGCTATATAATAGAAGGAAAAAATTTGGCACTCGTCAGCGATGCCGGTTTACCAGCGATTTCTGACCCTGGAGCGGATCTTGTAGCTCTTGCAATAAGTCATGGAATTCCGGTGATTCCTATCCCTGGAGCTAACGCAGCGTTGTCAGCTTTGATCGCTTCTGGTCTATCTACGAATACGTTCACCTTTATCGGCTTTCTTCCCCGAGAGCGTAAGGACATCCGAGCAGTATTAAGTCCACTTCGTTCGGCTCAAGGCACTTTGTTGTTCTACGAATCTCCCCATCGCGTAGTTAAGACACTTGCTCATCTTCAAGAAGCATTCGGTAATCGCCAGATTGTGTTGGCACGTGAATTAACGAAAAGATATGAGGAGTTTCTACGCGGTTCGATTGAGGAATGTACACTATGGCTGGCTGAACATCCTCCGCTAGGCGAATATGTTATTGTCGTAGAAGGGGAGAGCAAGGAAGATGCAGAAATCGCAGAATCGGCGTGGTGGCGTCAGTTAAGCATTGAAGATCATGTAGCTCATTACGAAGCACAGGATGTACCACGGAAAGAGGCTATGAAAAAAGCGGCATCAGACCGGGGTGTAGCCAAACGGGATATTTATAATGCGTTGCTTGATAGAGCAGAAGAGTAAGTGTTGTAGACGAATTCTTAGAATAACTAAGGATTGTCGGAAACGGCCTGCCCGAGCTTGAATGATTTATCTGCGGGTTAAATGTATTTTGTACAGTTATTTTTGAATTTTTTTATGTATTTGTTCGTTTAGTTGTACTTCATACAGTTATAAAGGTGGAAAGGATTGATTTCACGGAGATATAGGAAATATAAGTGTACAAAATACAATTAATTCGTTTAATGGTAAAAAGCATTTAAAATAACTGTAAGAAATACAACTAAGTATTACTAGTTCCGTCTTGAAGCACATTGCCCTTAGGGAGGGGATAACCAGGAGGGCAAACCCAGACATAAAAAATACCTCCCGCGGTCACGGGAGGTCAAGGAGATATGAAAAGGTTAGAATTAACAATTTGATTAGTTCTATTATATACTATTTAATTTAGTTTGTCACAGGGGTAGGGATGGAAGATATGCATTCATGACAAACTATTTTTCCTTTAAAGTAAGTTACGTTCTCAGCGTTGCCACAGAAAATGCAGGCAGGCTCATACTTTTTAAGCATAATCCGTTCGCCATCAACGTAAATTTCCAGTGCGTCCTTTTCGCCAATGCCAAGTGTACGGCGTAATTCAATAGGAATAACAACCCGTCCAAGTTCGTCTACTTTTCTTACAATTCCTGTTGATTTCATCATAACAATCGTTACTCCTCTCAATGTTCCAAAAACGTCATTATTCGACATTGTTCACTGTTTTATGATACTTATAATACCAACGATTCCCAAATCAGTCAACCTTTTTTCATAGGCTGAATAAGAAAATTTCCATAAGAACTTTGAATGTCCCTATAAAAATTAAGAATTACCCTGAAAGCATTTTGTCGATTTACCAAGACCAAAAATGATACTTTTCGACAAAGTACGACATAATTACTTATTATATACTGATATTAGTTAAAATCATATTAAATTATTAGAAGGAGTTGATCTCATGAAGCAGCCGCTCACGGAAGAAAAAGTTTTCAAGGATCCCGTTCATAATTATATTCACGTACAGGATACGATTATTTGGCGACTAATTAATACAAAAGAATTTCAGCGTTTACGCCGGATTCGCCAGTTAGGTACCTCATATCTCACTTTTCATGGTGCAGAGCATAGTCGTTTTTCTCATTCTTTAGGAGTATATGAAATTACACGCAGAATCATTTCGCAATTTGAGCGCAGCGGGTATAAGGATTGGATTCCTGAAGAAAGTTTGCTTACTTTGTGTGCGGCTTTGCTGCATGATTTAGGGCATGGTCCATTTTCACATTCTATAGAAGAAGCTTTTGAAATGAACCATGAGGATTGGACCTGCCGAATTATTTTGGAGGACACGGAGATAACCGAAATATTGCGTGATGTGGAGGAAGATTTTCCTCGTAAAGTAGCCTCAGTTATCTCTAAGACATATGAGCATGAAATTGTTGTCAATTTGGTTTCCAGTCCGCTGGATGCTGATCGTATGGATTATTTGCTGCGTGATGCCTACTATACAGGTGTAAACTATGGAACCATCGATATTGATCGGATTTTGAGAATGCTTCGTCCTTATAATGGGCGGATTGTAGTAAAAGAATCAGGTATGCATGCCATTGAAGATTATTTAATGTCGCGTTATCAAATGTACTGGCAGGTATATTTTCATCCGGTGACGCGCAGCTCTGAAATTATTTTGCGTCAAATCTTCCGTAGAGCTAAAGAATTGTTCCAAGAGGAGTACAAATTTCGCTTTATGATCGCTCCGCTAGAAGATCTCTTTCGAGGAGAAGTAACAGTGAAACAATATTTAATGCTTGATGAGGCACTGGTACAGACTGCTTTTATGCAATGGACACTTGAAGAAGATGAGTTATTAAGCGACTTGTGTACCCGTTTTATTCATCGTAAACTGTATAAATATGTAGAGATCGAGAATTTGGATACAGATATGATTACGGAAATCCGCAGCAGTTTTGCGGGAGCGGGACTTAACCCAGAATATGACTTAGAGATTGATTATCCGACAGATTTGCCTTATGATGTGTTCCGTCCAGGAGCAGCCTTCGACAATAATCAAATTTTACTGCTTGATCGCAATGAGCAATTGCGGGAAATTTCAGAGGTATCGGATATTGTGCGCTCAATAAGCGGAATTCATCGTGGCAGATATCACCTATATTTCCCACAGGATAAGCTGAAAAAAGCCCTTACACGGTTGCCCTTTTCTGTAGCAGAGATTTTTGCAAAATAATACAAATATTTATGGAACTATTGATAAAAACAACAAGGAGTGAGCTTTAAAATGTATCTGTTCGACACACATACACATTTAGATGCGCCTCAATTCGACGAGGATCGCGAGGAAGTTATAGCTCGTGCAGTAGAGGCCGGAGTTAGCAAGATGATCAATATTGGATTTAATCGGGAAACGATCCCTTCAACGATGAAGCTGGCTGAATCTTATGATTATATTTATGCAGCGGTGGGCTGGCATCCACAGGATGCGATTGATATGAAAGAGGGGGACCTCGATTGGATCGCCTCTCTTTGCAGCCATGAGAAAGTGGTGGCCATCGGAGAGATTGGGTTGGATTATTATTGGGATACCTCTCCCAAGGATGTGCAGCAGGAGGTCTTCCGCAAACAAATTGGACTAGCCCGTGAACTAAAAATGCCAATCTGTATACATGACCGTGATGCCCATGAAGATGTCGTACGGATTTTACGGGAGGAAAAAGCAAATGAAATTGGTGGCGTAATGCATTCTTTCTCAGGCAGCTGGGAAACCGCAAAAATGTGTCTAGATCTAGGATTTCATTTGTCATTTGGAGGACCGATCACGTTCAAAAATGCCAGAGTGCCTAAAGAGGTGCTTGCACAGACGCCATTGGACAGATTATTGATCGAAACAGACGCTCCATATTTGACTCCACACCCCTTCCGAGGCAAGCGAAATGAGAGTGCTCATGTGAAGTTAGTAGCAGAGGCTGCGGCTGAAATTAAAGGGTTAACATGGGAAGAATTGGCTAAAATTACGTATGCGAACGCACTGGAACGATTTGGGATTGTCTGAAAACAGGAGTAAAACGGGTGAAAAATAGAGAATGGCCGATATATTAAACTTTTTTAATATAAAAACGGCTGATTATTACAATATTTTAACCATATATTTGCGTAAACGTGGTTGAATCGTCCTTTACAACATGCATCAAAACAGGATATCATCTTTTCAGTGATGTGAGCTGTTGTTATTGTGACAGCCATTGATTCATGGATCGTCTCGCTGAGTCTCCGTATGGAGAACGGGGGAACCAATATTGAACTGCCGCATGCCTGTATCTTGAATACGACTAGGAATTGCCGCAGAACAATATTTGATTTCTTCACGTGGTCTTTGGGGTGAATTTAAGGGCAACCGCCGTGAGCGGGTGACCTGAAATAGGGCGTCTCTCTTTCGTCCGAACCCGACAGCTAACCCCGTAAGCGCAAGTAAGAGAGGCAACCTCGTGCACAAACATTCCCGCGTATTCTGACATCGGAGAAGCCACGAAAGAGTCCTCAAGAGAACTCTTTTTAGGCTTCTTTATTTTTGAATAAACTGAATGTTGCCCGCATACTGTTATATAACAGGTGTAGGAGTAGCTGTGCCGAGCAGGCGATCCATGAGCAGGAGACGCTAAGTTAATACGTGCGTATCCTGTGACAATCTCAAATAGTTTCGTCAAAGAAATTCAGTCCTCATGATATACAAATTGACGACGAGGCTATGTAAGGAGGATGGAGAGAATGGGCTTATTCCAACCAGAGGTATCCCATGATTCGCAGTCATCCAGCAGGTCTTTCGCATTACGGTGGGAGCAAGTAAATACTCGCGTACTTTTACTTGCAGGTGTGATTTCAATCGCAATCGCGCTGTTAATTCTGCTGTACGTACACGGTCAAAGTAATAAACAATTAGTTTTAGTAATAGACGGGCAAACACAGACACTTGAAACGCGAGAAGCACTTCTTGGTGATGTGTTGGAGAAAGAGCAAATTTCGCTGCAGCCGCATGATGAATTATCTTTAGGTCTGAGTGATGAAATAAAAGACGGTGACCGTGTCGTTATCAATCGTGCGCAGAAATTTAGCCTTACTGCGGACGGAGCAACAAAAACGTTATATACGACCGAAGACACTATCGGTCAAGCGATTGACAAACTGGGTATCAACCTAGAAGGCTATGATAAGATTTTTCCTTCGTTAGACACCACCATCTCTGCTGACATGGAGATTAAGATCGTTCGTATCAACAAGCAAACGGTACAGCGAACAACTAACTTACCTTTCCGTGTTATTAAGACAGCAGATCCCTCCCTTACTGTGGGAACAGTTAGAGTGGCACAGGCAGGCAAACCAGGCGTCATGGTTCAGCATATTGAAAAGATCTATCAAGACGGAGAACTGGCCTCTATGCGCATGATCGGCAAGGAAGTACAAACGGTAACAAAAGATAAGATCATTGCCGTTGGTACTAAAGCACTTCCTAAGCCTACTGTAGTTGCTAAAGCTACAACAACTTCCAAATCAAGCACTACCTCCAAAACGACTAAAGTTAGCGCTAAGACTAAGAACGTCACAAGCAAGGCTGGCGTAGACTTTGAGTACAAGAAGATGATTAAGAACGTCTCCATGACAGCTTATTCGTCAGAAGAGCCAGGGATAGGTACTAAAACTGCCTCCGGAACACGCGTAACGGAAGGTCGTACAATTGCAGTAGATCCGAATGTAATTCCTATTGGCTGGTGGGTTTATATCGATGGGCTTGGATTCCGCCGTGCAGAGGATACTGGCGGTGCCATTAAAGGCAATAAAGTGGATGTCTATTATGATTCCCTGAGCCATGCTCGTAATTTCGGCCGTAAATCACGTACCGTTTATGTGATTGGACCTGTGAAACCAGAGCTTAACTAGAACTGAAGCTTTTGCAAAAAATCCTTTGATAAGCTATAGTGATGATAACCGTTAAGGAACGCTGGATGATCATTTCGTTGATCGCAGAGCAACCGCTCATCACTTATACATTCTTTAACCAAAAGAAGAGGAGCGAATCCTCTTCTTTTTGCTTTTTTTGGAAGGAGTCAAGAAATATGATTAAGGAATTAATCGTCGTTGAAGGCAAAAGCGATACCGTAGCCATTAAGCGTGCTGTAGAAGCGGATACCATTGAGACAGGCGGCTCTGCTGTAAACCGGACTGTAATTGCTAAGATCGCGCTTGCTATGGAACGTAGAGGGGTTATTATTCTTACGGACCCGGACCATGCTGGGGAGCGAATTCGTAAAATCGTTTCAGCGAAGGTGCCGGGCTGCAAGCATGCTTTTATTCCAGAGAAGGACGCAACTCGAAAAGGGGATATCGGTGTAGAGAATGCATCGCCAGAGGCGATTCGTCATGCGCTGCGTAATGTACATACCTCTTTTGAAGGAGCACCTGCTTTGATTGGTATTGATGATCTTATGGCCGCTGGAATGCTTGTACACCCTCGGGCTGCTGAAAGACGTATGGCACTTGGTAATTTGCTTGGAATCGGATATTGTAACGGCAAACAGCTGTACAAGCGGCTGGCGATGTTTGGGATTACGCGGGAGGAATTTGCCGGGGCTCTCGCCCAAATTGATCAGGGAGGCATTACTTCATGAGTGGTAGAGAGGAAATTTCGACTCCAAAACGGACCAAAGAGATTATTCAACGTTATGGATTCAAGTTCAAGAAAAGCCTGGGACAGAATTTTTTGATTGATCAAAATATTTTGGACAAGATTGTAGACGCTGCTGGACTAGATAGCGATTCTGGGGCGCTGGAGATCGGGCCGGGAATTGGAGCGCTGACGGAGCGTCTGGCACTAACAGCGGGTGCTGTAACTGCCGTAGAGATTGACCGTAGACTGATTCCAATATTAAAAGACGTACTTTCCCCCTATCCCCATGTTAAGGTTCGTAACGATGATGTCCTCAATGTGAACTTGCAGGAAATGTTCAAGGAAGATTTCACCACTGTGAACAAGGTCAGTGTGGTTGCTAACCTGCCTTATTATGTGACTACTCCGATTCTGATGAAGCTGCTCGAAGAGAAGCTTCCCCTTGATAACATCGTTGTAATGATTCAGAAGGAGGTTGCGGAGCGTATGGCTGCATCTCCAGGTGGAAAGGAATACGGAAGTCTTAGCATTGCCGTGCAGTACTACAGCGAGCCTGAGCTCGTCTGTATCGTGCCACGTACGGTATTCATCCCTCAACCTAATGTGGAGTCTGCTGTTATCCGTCTGAAGGTTAGAGAGCATCCTCCGGTAAAGGTGGAGAGTGAGAAGCATTTCTTTGAAGTGGTTCACGCTTCTTTCACACAGCGCCGCAAGACGATTGCTAACAATCTGAAGGCTCGTTACTTCCCTGAACAAGGACGTGAGCAGCTGGAGGCTTTACTCGCAGAAGCGGGTATTGAACCGACCCGTCGCGGAGAAACACTCAGTCTTGAAGAATACGCCCGCTTAAGCGGTGTTTTGCTAGCCGCTGGAATTGAATAAGCAATAGGAAACGGTTGTTGTCTTAAGGACGACAACCGTTTCTCGTAGAAATATAAGGATGTTATTCTGGTGGAGCATTATACATTCTTATATTTTAAAAATATGTTGAGTTATGAACCAACTGAGGCCTTTGCCCATACGATGGGGTAGAGGTGGTGGTTGTAATGAATTTAGGAGACTTGGTCGTTCGCAAATCTTATGGCGGTGATTTAACATTTCGTGTAGATAATATTGTGCAGGATAGAGCCGTCATTAAAGGCACAGATTTCCGCCTGTTGGCGGATTCTCCTCTGGATGACCTGGTTCAAGTGCCTCCTACCCGAATAACGGAACGGGGACAGCAAGCACAGATCAAAGCGAAGGAATCACTGACACAGCTGCGGAAGGACCGTCAGGAGCAAAGTCAGCGGAGCGGGGGAACCCTAACAGAGGGGACATGGGCTCCACCGTCCAAGGAAGCTCCTTATTTTGAAGTGCCAGGTAAAGTACTGCATCTGGATGGCGATCCGGCATATTTGAATAAGAGCCTTAGCTTATACGAGCAGCTGCGGATTCCCGCTGAAGGGCATCATGTTCATGAATCTGCAATGGCTGATACGTTATACCGGCTGTTGCCCCGTGTACGCCCAGATATTGTAGTGATCACTGGTCATGATGGGGTACTGAAGCAACAGCATACTTACGATCTGTATAGTCTGAATAGCTATAAAAATTCGCAAAACTTTATAGCTGCTATTAGGGTAGCTAGGGAGTATGAGCGGAATTTTGATGCGTTGACTATTGTTGCCGGTGCTTGTCAATCTCATTTCGAGGCCTTACTTGGAGCTGGAGCTAATTTTGCCAGTTCACCTGGTCGAATTTTGATCCATGCTCTGGATCCCGTGTATGTAGCAGCAAAATCATCCTTTACTTCCATCAGGGATACTGTAAATCTTAGCGATGTTCTGAATAATACCATCAGCGGCAATCAGGGTATTGGTGGTGTTGAGACCCGTGGCAGCTTCCGCATCGGAATGCCGCGACTGCAGAATCTGTCGGCGCTAAAAGTGACACCATCAGCCATTTAAGCGGCAGAGATAGGTCTATGGTGTCAGGAATATAGGTAATTTGAATGGGCTGAATAGAATATCCGAAAGAAAGGGTGAGCGCTGAGCTTAACCCTTTCTTTTTTTCTTTGTAATGCCTATATTACAGATAACAAGGATATTAGTCCGGCGCTGATTTCTCGCAAAAAAATTCCGTTGACAACGAAATATGCATCAACTATAATTAATTATTTATTTGCTTTGACATTGTCCTGAAAAAGTTGTATAATGGACAAGAAAAGAGGTGGTCGTCAGGTAATGGCTAATAACGCGCTGTTGGAAATCAAACGCAGTCTTGAAGCTCACGTCGGTCATAAGATCACATTGCGTGCAAACGGAGGTCGTCGTAAAACCGTTGAACGCACAGGTGTCCTGGAAGAAACGTACCCTTCTGTATTTATTGTCAAACTGGATCAGGAGCAGCAAACTTTTAAGCGAGTCTCCTATAGCTATGCCGATATACTTACTGAATCTGTGGAAATCACAGTTTGTGAAGACGATGGGCAGATGCGGATTATGTATATTAAAGCTTAATGTTTCACGAACAGTCTCCCTTGGAGGCTGTTTTTTGTTTGCGTTTTTTGGGACAAATATTTGGTGCATGATCCGTGTGCTAAGCAAGCATACTAATTGGGCAACGGGTTAATCATTTATTTTCATAAGGGAGGAATTCCGTAATGAGCCGCAGAAAACGAGGCATGATGTCGGAGGAACTGAAGACAGAGTTAGCCAAGGAGCTGGGTTTTTATGAAACCGTGGAACGTGAGGGCTGGGGTGGAATTACAACTCAAGACGCTGGCAACATGGTGAAAAAAGCGATACAGCTTGCTGAACAGGCTGCGCGGAAATCTTAAATTTTAGGCTATAAAGTGAATATTACTGAAAAAGGGTGCGTCTAAATGGCGACACCCTTTTATTATTGGACTTCATTAGAAGTTTCTCATATAATATGTTAAGTTGTTTTTACGGGAAAAGCTGAAGGTGGGTGAACGCCTTGAAAATGTATGAAAAGGCACCAGCTAAAATTAATTTGATGCTGGATGTGCTGCACAAACGTGCTGACGGTTTTCATGAGGTGGAAATGATTATGACCATGGTAGATTTAGCAGACCGCTTAGAGCTGTCTGAGCTGCCAAGGGATACTATTATAATATCAAGTCAGGCTGGTTATATTCCCCTGGACGAGAAAAATTTAGCTTTCCAGGCGGCAAGGCTTATTAAAGACCGTTATAACGTGAAGAGTGGGGTACATATCCATCTGGATAAAAGAATTCCGGTTGCGGCTGGCCTGGCTGGCGGCAGCAGTGATGCCGCAGCTACGCTACGCGGTCTAAACCGTCTGTGGCGTCTGGGTATTCCTGCACAGGAGCTACAGGAGCTTGGCGCTGAGCTGGGTTCTGATGTACCTTTCTGCGTCACAGGCGGCACAGCCTTGGCTACAGGACGAGGCGAAAAGCTGACACCAATCAATAACCCGCCACAATGCTGGGTTGTGTTGGCGAAACCACCGATCAATGTATCGACTGCAGAAGTGTATGGACGCGTTCGGAGCAATAATATAGCGGTTCATCCTTCTGCTCGAAAGATGCAGCAAGCGATAGAAGCTGGAGACTTTGGGGGCGTGTGCAACCATCTGGGCAACGTGCTTGAGGATATTACCTTAAAGCTGCATCCAGAGGTTCAGCAGCTCAAGGAAGCGATGATAAAGCTTGGAGCAGATGGCGTACTGATGTCAGGCAGCGGACCTACCGTATTCGGATTAGTGTCCAAGCAGTCTAAAGTAGCAAGGATTTACAACGGACTGCGAGGGTTCTGCAAGGAAGTCTACGCAGTGAGATCACTGAATTAGTCTGCTTCTCTTGTGTAAACCCGTACAAAAGTGATATATTTTTCTAAAATATTCGGTTTTGGCGAGGAGCATTCCGTGAAGAAATTAAAAAGAAGCCAACGTTTGGTAGACATGACTCAGTTTTTACTTGAGCGGCCGCATGAACTACTGCCGCTGTCTATATTTGCCGATCGCTATGGAGCTGCTAAGTCCTCCATTAGTGAAGATTTGGCAATCATAAAAGAAGTATTTGAAGGTGAAGGCATCGGAGAGCTGCAGACTTTAGCTGGTGCAGCGGGTGGAGTACGTTATATCCCGGTTATGCCTAAAGATATGGCGCTTACCTTTGTGCAGCGCTTATGTGTGCAGCTAGAGCAGACTGACCGGATATTGCCTGGCGGTTATTTGTATATGTCGGATCTACTTGGGTTGCCGTCTTTGATGGAACAGGCGGGTAAGATCATCGCAACGGCCTTTTACGGATCGGAAATCGATGTGGTGATGACCGTTGAAACGAAAGGCATTCCACTAGCCTATGCAACAGCAGCACAGCTAGGCTTGCCGGTAGTGCTTGTGCGACGTGACCATCAGGTTACAGAGGGATCAGCAGTAAGTATTAACTACGTATCAGGATCTCATAAAAGCATACACACAATGTCTCTCTCCAGACGTGCACTCAAGGAGAAATCGCGAGTACTTATCGTAGATGACTTCATGAAGGCGGGAGGGACTGTACGTGGTATGGTCGATCTGCTCGGTGAATTTAATGCCGAGGTTGCTGGGGTAGGCGTTTTAGTGGAATCAGGCGCTGTAGAGACGGAAGAGCGTCTGTTGCACGATTACGTGTCCTTGGTAAAACTAAGTGAAGTAGACTCGAAAGAGCGGAGAATTTCGGCGCATCCGGGCAACTACTTTTCCTCTTGATTAGCCATTCTCTTACATTTTCAAAAAGCGTGGAAATTGTCGAAAACGTAAGGAATATTAAGAAAACTACTCGATGTATGTCGAAAACAACATATCCCAAAAAATATATTTCTTTTTTAGGTATTTTATGGAATCAAAAAGAAGGAATTCGCTTTGCTGTGTGGAATTATACACCAAGTCTCTGATGGAAAAAGGTGGTGAACACACACATGCAAATTACGGATGTCAGACTCCGCCGCGTTAACTCTGAGGGGAGAATGAAAGCAATCGCATCCATTACCATCGATAACGAGTTTGTTGTTCATGACATTCGCGTCATCGATGGCAATAATGGGATGTTTGTTGCAATGCCCAGCAAGCGTACACCGGACGGCGAATTCCGCGATATCGCGCACCCGATCTCTTCGGGAACACGCGAGAAGATTCAATCCGCGGTTCTGGCCGAGTACGATCGCGCCGCTACGGAAGAAGAAGAAGTTATTGAAGAGGGAGCTTAGGCTTCCTCGGAAGACTGCTACCTTTTGGGTGGCGTAGGATCCGCCGTTTTTGATAAGATCACACCGACATACACTTCATGAATTAGCAGCCTGATCTTGCAAGAAAAGCTATTGCTGGTGAAGGATTTGACGACATCTTCGAAAGGCAGCGATAAATGCTTTTCTAACTTGGGGTTTATAGAAAAGAGAACCATGACTTCATGGTTCTCTTTTCTTTTTGCCCGGAATGAGATATATTCAGTAGTGAGTTCAAGAGTAGGAGGTTGGCATTCTTGAAAAGAATGGCTGTAGTACTTGCCGCAGGTCAAGGCAAGCGAATGAAATCTAAATTATATAAGGTGCTGCACCCCGTTTGCGGTAAGCCGATGGTAGGGCACGTGCTTGATACAGTAAAAGCGACCGGATGCCAGCGCACCGTTGTTGTTGTTGGGCATGGCGCAGAGAAAGTTAAGGCCTATGTAGGTGAAGGCGCGGAATACGTGCTGCAGGAAACTCAGCTCGGCACTGGCCATGCTGTCAAACAAGCAAAGGATTTACTTGCTGGCGAAGAAGGAACAACTATAGTTATTTGTGGAGACACACCACTTGTTACCACGGAAACTCTAGAAGGACTCATGGCGCTTCATGAACAGCGTAATGCGGCTGCAACCGTATTGACAGCTGTTATGGAAAAGCCTACAGGCTACGGAAGAATTATTCGTGGTGAAGATGGCGGCGTTCTGAAGATTGTAGAGCAGAAGGATTGCACTACTGAAGAAGATGCCGTTCAAGAAATCAATACAGGCACTTATTGTTTTGATAATGCTAAATTATTTGCTGCACTCGAGAAGGTAACGAACAGTAATAACCAGCAGGAGTATTATTTGACTGATGTGATTGGGATTCTTCGTTCACAAGGGGATACCGTACTAGGATATCAGACCCATGACGCAGCTGAGTCTATCGGCGTTAATGATCGTTTAGCTTTGTCCGAAGCGGAAGCCTTTATGCGTCAACGTATTAATCGTAAACACATGCTGGGCGGTGTGACCATCATTGATCCAGCCTCCACTTATATCGGAGCAGATGTAGTTATCGGATCAGATACTACGCTTTATCCAGGAACCATCCTGAAAGGGAAGACTGTAATCGGGGACAATTGTGTGATCGGACCGGCTAGTGAAATCGAAGACTGTAAGATTATGGATGATGCAACGATTAAGCAGTCCGTATTGAATCAAGCTCAAGTCGGCGCACGGACAACCGTTGGGCCTTTTGCCTATTTGCGTCCAGGCTCTGTGCTTGGAGAAGAAGTTAAGGTTGGAGATTTCGTCGAGATCAAGAATGCTACTATTGGTGACGGTTCAAAAGTGTCACATCTTAGTTATGTCGGCGACGCATCTGTAGGTAAGAATGTAAACGTCGGGTGCGGTGCGATTACCGTTAACTACGACGGGTATAATAAATTCAAGACAACAATCGCAGACGATGCCTTTATTGGCAGTAATGTTAACCTTATTGCTCCAGTTACTGTGGGCAAAGGGGCTTTTGTTGTAGCAGGTTCGACAATTACACGTTCCGTTTCCGAGAACGATCTGGCTGTAGCTAGAGTAAGACAAGAGAACAAACCGGGATATGCAGAGAAGATCCGTTCCCGTGCAAAAGCGAAGAAAGACCACTCGAGTCCATCGTAAAGCGTTGCTAAGAAGCGCCGGACGGACTTATATTTCCGCGCCGGCGCCTTTGGAAAGCTAAATTCCGTCACGGAGGGTTTATATTTTATGACTTATTGTGATTCCAAGTTAAAGATTTTCACCTGTAACTCCAATCCTAAGCTAGCTAGTCAAATTGCTGATTACATCGGGATTCCGATGGGTGAATCACACACCACAAGTTTCAGCGATGGAGAAATTCAGGTCAAGCTGTCAGAAAGCGTTCGGGGATGCCATGTTTATATTGTTCAATCCACTTGTGGCCCTGTAAATGATAACCTGATGGAGCTTTTGGTTATGGTAGATGCGCTTAAACGTGCCTCCGCAAAAAGCATCAACGTGGTTATCCCTTACTACGGATATGCCCGTCAAGATCGTAAAGCCCGTTCCCGTGACCCCATTACCGCTAAGCTGGTAGCGAATCTAATTGAAAAGGCTGGCGCTCACCGTGTAATCACGATGGATCTTCATGCCATGCAGATTCAAGGATTCTTCGATATTCCAGTGGATCACTTGCTTGGTGTACCGATTCTGGCTCAGTATTTCCGTTCCAAGCAAATCGAGAACCCAGTTGTCGTATCGCCGGACCATGGCGGTGTAGTACGTGCAAGAAAGCTTGCTGATTTCCTGAACGCTCCACTGGCTATTATAGACAAGCGTCGTCCAGAACCTAACGTCAGCGAAGTTATGAACATCATCGGTAATATCGAAGGCAAAACAGCCATCCTGATCGATGATATCATCGATACCGCTGGAACGATCGTACTTGGTGCTAATGCTTTGATGGAAGGCGGCGTGAAGGAAGTATACGCATGCTGTACACACCCAGTATTGTCTGGTCCTGCACACGAGCGTCTGGAGAATTCTCCAATCAAAGAAATTATCGTGACGGATACCATTCCAATTCGCAGCACGAATCCAACCTCTAAGCTCAAGGTGTTGTCCGTGGCTCCACTTATGGGTGAGGCAATTATCCGCGTTCATGAAGAGTTGTCGATTAGTAAATTGTTCGAGATTGAATAAATATAACGAATGAATAGTACAAAAGGGTTACACCTCCGTTCTCGGAGATGTAACCCTTATCGGCGTGCTACAGGTAGAACTACTGGATTTAATATCCGGGACGGGAGACAAAGGTGAATAAACTGCGGTTATAGAGTGTCCCTTGTAGCTCCACGAAAGCTTCGTCTACCGCTGTTAATACACCGATATCAATATGCACGTCGCCCTTGTATATTTCCACGGGCACTGCATATTGGATGTGGTACTGAAAATGGCGTTGATGTGTCAATAATTCGCCTTTGTGCGGCATGGGTTATCACCTGTCTTCGGAGTATAATTTCGCTCTGGTTGCACAGAGATATGTAGATTAGATCTATTGTACCAAAAACGGACTCCTCTTGCCGGAGAGCCCGAACGGAAAGGAAAGGTTCGATAATGAAATGGATTGTCGGATTGGGAAATCCCGGAACACAGTACGCGAAAACAAGGCATAATGTTGGCTTTATGGCTTTGGATGAGCTTGCTGCCCAGAACGGAATTGCCTTCAACCAGAGCAAATGTAAATCCGTCATCGGTGAAGGGGTCATTGGTGGCGTCAAAACCGTATTGATTAAGCCCATGACCTTTATGAACTTATCCGGTGAGGCCGTTCGCGCTTATATGGATTATTACAAAGTTCAACTTGAAGATATGATCGTCGTTTATGATGATTTGGATACAGAAATCGGAAAAGTTCGCTTGCGTTATCAAGGAAGCGCTGGTGGACATAATGGAATTAAATCCATCATACAGCATGTAGGGACACAGAATTTCAATCGGGTACGAATGGGTATTTCTCGTCCTGAGCCAGGTTTTGCTATTGTCGATTATGTTCTTTCTACTTTTCCTAAGAAGGAAAGCGATCCGCTTAAGCAAATGATCCTTAATACTTGTGATGCACTGGAATACAGCTTACAGCATTCATTCGAGCAGACAATGGCTAAGTTCAATGGTTAATCTGTAAACCCTGTTGTTTTTAAGGCTAAAGATGAAGCTGCCCGGACATACTGAAGGTATATAGTACCTTCAGGAGGCATATAGATGGCAATAAACTATGTTTGTAGGCACTGTAAGACATCTCTAGGCAGTATTAATAGAAGTGATGTTACAGAAATGCAGTTGGGCCTTCATTCCTTGACCCCTGCGGAGCGCAGAGATATAATAGCGTATAATTCAGAAGGTGAAATCACGGTAAAGGTTACTTGCGACTATTGCAAGGAGGCTTTAGAGAACAATCCGGAGCTTAGCCTGCTGACAAGTCCGCTTCAGTAAGGTGGAAGCGCCTGTCTCTATCGTCATCCGCAAGCCTTGGCGTTACAGCTGAGGCTTCTTTTCGATTCCAATCATAATAGGTGACGGTGGCTATGCCACCGTTAGCCTGTTTAGTAAGAGAGGTGCGCCTGTTGTTACAAGGTCTTATAGAAGCTTTTTCCAAGGATCCCGATTTCCAGTCTATCACCCATGGTGTTGCTGCAGGTATGAAAGAGCAGCTCATATCGGGGCTTACAGGTTCTGCTAGACAGATTATGCTTGCAGCATTACATGAAGAGACAACTCGTCCCTTACTTGTAGTGACTCATAATATGTTTTCGGCCCAGAAGATGGCCGATGATTTGCAGGAAGCGCTTTCTCCTGACCGGGTTCTGCTCTATCCCGCCAATGAACTAGTGGCTGCAGAAGCGGCTGTATCAAGCCCAGAGACACTGGCTCAGCGTATAGATGTGCTGACCAAATGCGCTCAGGGCTTCCGTGGTATTGTTGTAGTTCCTTACTCAGGAGTGCGTAGATTGCTGCCAGCCCCAGAGGTTATGGCAGAGGCACAAGTCACCGTTTCCCAAGATGGAACGCTTGCTCTGGATGAATTTTTGATGTCCATGATTGAAATGGGCTATGAAAGAGTAGAGCGGGTTGAAAATCGTGGTGAACTGAGCGTACGGGGTGGAATAATTGATTTTTATCCAATGACATCTCCTTTGGCTTATCGGGTTGAGTTATTTGACGATGAGGTTGATTCCATAAGAACTTTTGATCCAGTGGATCAGCGTTCTATTGATAAGGTACGTAGTGTGAAGATTACACCGGCTAAAGAGATTATAGCTAGTAGATTGCGCCAGGAATCTGCTTCTGCTGAAGCCTCAGCTATGATGGAGCGACAGTT
This sequence comes from Paenibacillus sp. FSL R7-0048, assembly GCF_038004505.1. Lineage (NCBI taxonomy): Bacteria > Bacillati > Bacillota > Bacilli > Caryophanales > Paenibacillaceae > Paenibacillus > Paenibacillus sp. FSL R7-0048. Next base: position 54,583 of record NZ_JBBORF010000001.1, read on the forward strand.
GGAGAAGATGGCGGATCGCCAGGCGAAGCTCAGGCTGCGGGAAGAAATTGGCCGTGAGCTGGAAATGCTGCGGGAAGGTACTTATTTCCCGGAGATCTATAAATATATCAGTCTTTTATATCCTGAACGCTCTCATTTATTTGATTACATGGCCCAGGATACCATTCTTATTCTAGATGAGCCGACAAGACTGCTCGAAACGGCGAGACAGCTTGAACGGGATGAATCGGAATGGAACCTGCATTTGCTGCAAAACGGCAAATCATTGCCGGATCTAGATCTCTCTGTCGATACGGATGTTGTTATGTATCAGCGCCCGTTCCAAAGCCTGTTTATGTCAATCTTTTTACGTCAGGTTCCGCATATTCAGCCTCAGAACATTCTTGGATTTATCAGTCGTGGAATGCAGGATTTCCATGGCCAGATGAATGTGCTGAAATCGGAAATGGAGCGTTGGCAGAAGTCCGGTGTTAAGGTAATGATGCTTGCGAGCAGTGAGGAACGGATTGAACGAGTGCGCAGAGTTCTTTATGATTACGGCATTAACGAGCCGATGATTGTACAAGGAAATCTGGGTTCTGGTTTTGAGCTGCCCTCTATTCATCTAGCTGTTATAACTGAGGGAGAAATGTTCTCTCAGAAGCAGCGGAAGGCACGGAAGATCTCCAAAGGAATAGATAATGCAGAACGGATCAAGAGTTACACAGAGCTGAAAATCGGTGATTATGTCGTCCATCAGAACCATGGTATCGGAAAATATATGGGAATCGGCACGCTTGAGGTCAGCGGTATTCACCGTGATTACATGCATATTCTGTATGCTGGCGGCGATAAGCTCTCAGTTCCGATTGAGCAGATTGACCTGATTCAGAAATATGTCGGTTCCGAAGATAAAGAGCCGAAAGTATATAAGCTAGGCGGCAATGAATGGACACGAGTGACCAATAAGGTTCGTTCCTCCGTTCAGAATATTGCTGATGATTTGATAAAGCTATATGCTGAGCGCCAAAGTGCCGCAGGATATGGTTTTGAAAAGGATACACAGGAACAGCATGAATTTGAAGAAATGTTCCCTTACGAGGAGACCCGAGATCAGCTTCGGGCTATCGAAGAGATTAAGAAGGATATGGAACAAAACCGGCCAATGGACCGATTGCTTTGCGGTGATGTTGGGTATGGTAAGACTGAAGTGGCTATTCGGGCGGCTTTTAAATCAGCGATTGAAGGTAAACAGGTGGCGGTGCTAGTCCCGACAACGATTTTGGCTCAGCAGCATTATGAGACCTTCCGGGAACGTTTCGCTAATTACCCGCTCAATATTCAGGTCTTAAGTCGTTTCCGCAGCCGTAAAGAGCAGAACGAGACGATTAAAGGCGTTAGGGCAGGAACTGTCGACGTAGTTATCGGTACACATCGTCTGTTATCTCAGGACCTTGTATTCAAGGATCTGGGGTTATTAATTGTGGATGAAGAACAGCGTTTCGGCGTGACTCATAAAGAAAAGCTGAAAAAACTGAAAACGAATGTAGACGTTCTTACGCTGACTGCAACTCCAATTCCTCGTACGCTACATATGTCGATGCTCGGAGTGCGGGATTTGTCTGTCATTGAGACCCCGCCAGAGAACAGATTCCCTGTACAGACGTATGTAGTGGAGCATAGCCAGACCCTTACGCGGGAAGCTGTAGAGCGGGAATTAGCTCGTGGTGGTCAAGTCTATTATCTCTATAATCGTGTGCAGGGCATTCAAGAAATGGCTGCTCAAATCTCTATGCTTGTTCCTGAGGCTAGAGTTGGCATCGGACATGGTCAAATGTCGGAATCTGAGCTGGAGAAGACCATTCTCGATTTCCTTGACGGAGAATACGATGTGCTCGTCAGCACAAGTATTATTGAGACGGGCGTAGATATTCCGAACGTTAATACACTTATTGTGCATGATGCGGATAAAATGGGCTTGTCTCAGCTCTATCAGCTGCGTGGACGTGTAGGCCGGTCCAATCGGATCGCTTACGCTTATTTCACGTATCAACGGGACAAGGTGCTGACAGAGGTTGCAGAGAAACGTCTGCAGTCTATTAAGGAATTTACGGAGCTGGGCTCTGGTTTCAAAATAGCGATGCGAGATCTGTCTATTCGCGGTGCAGGTAACTTGCTGGGTGCAGAGCAGCATGGCTTTATCGCATCCGTGGGGTTTGATCTGTACTCACAAATGCTGGCGGAGGAAATTCGTAAGCGTAAGGTTACTGTGCTTGGGGAGGAAGATACATCCCTGAAAGAGGGCAATACAGTCATTGATTTGTCGATTGACGCGTATCTGCCGTCAGAGTATATTTACGACAGTATCCAAAAAATTGAAATTTATAAAAAAGTGGCGGCAGTAACCTCCTTCGATGATGCTTCCGAGCTTGAAGATGAGCTCTTGGATCGGTTCGGTGAGTTACCTGAAGCCGTGGTGAATCTACTATCGGTCGCTCGTTTGAAAGTGTATGGAAAAATGTATGGCATTGATTCCATGATTAGACGCGGAGATGATGTTACCTTGAATTTCTATGAGGGAAGTCTCGGCGCTTTAGACACAGCGAAACTCGCCAAAGTTGGAAATAGCTTCGAAAGACGTGTACAATTTGATAGGGATGCGAAAGCCAGTATCCGGGTCAAATCGAAAGATTTAAGTGATAAACAGCTGCTTGACTTGCTTGAACAGTTTCTTAAGGAAGCTAAACAGTCTTTTAAATCGAAGGGAGAACTACACAATGTCGTTAAATAAAACAAAATCATGGAAAGTGCTGCTCGTTTCATTGGCAGCGGCAGTTTCCTTTTCTATGCTAGCAGCATGTGGAAATAGTGCGGATGATAATCAAGCTGTGGCCACTTATAAAGGTGGAACGATTACACAAAAGGAATTTGCAATGGATCAGAAAATCATGAAATTTCTCTCTCCACAACAAGCGCAATATTTAGAGATCGATGCGTTTAAGGAGTCCATTCTGAAGCAAGAAGTGGGCTTTGAATATTTGGCTTCCCAAGCAACGGATGAAGCGAAAAAGCAAGCGGAGAAAGAAGCCGATACTCAAATCGCAAGCATTAAGGAACAGTTGGGCGATACCTATAAGAAGACATTGAAAGATGCTGATGTTACAGAGAAAGATATTCGTACTTATATGGAGCGTGTGCTGACAGTTTATCAGGATATGCTGCTTAAAGTGACTGATGATGAAGTTGTCAAAGAATTCGAAGCGACTAAAGGCGACTTTACGGTTGCCACACTGCGTCATGTGCTAATTGGTCTGACAGATGCAGACAACAAAGAGCGTACCAGCGAAGAAGCGCTTAAAATAGCGAAAGAAGTTAAGGCGAAGCTGGATGGCGGTGCTGATTTCGCAGCCATCGCTAAGGAATATTCTGACGATACTGGCTCTAAAGAGGCAGGCGGAGAATATAAAGATAAAGCTGTAGGCACTTATGTGGAGGAGTTTAAGAAGGCTGCTCAGACCTTGCCTCTAAATACCATCAGTGATCCTGTAGAAACTTCTTACGGTTACCACATCATCAAGGTGGAGTCCCGTACAGACAAGACTTTTGACCAGTTAACGGATGAGCAAAAAGAAGGCATTAAGAGCTCAATTGTATCCAAGAACCTAGAAACGTTCATGGAAAAGGATCTGGAAGCCATTATTGAGAACATCAATCTGCCAAAAAGCTCTGCTGCCGCAGATGAAACCGGAACAAATAGTGGAACAGAAGCCACTACAGCTCCAAGCGCATCCCCAAGTGCTACAGATGCCGCTGAATAAACATCGGTAAATATGGACAAGCTTACCTTAGAAAAGCCATCTTCACTTAAAGTGAAGATGGCTTTTTATTTCGCAGAAACGGTTGTAGAACTACCTTTATCTTGATGCAGATATTAATACATGTCAGCTTATGTATAAGGATCTGGGAAGAGATGAATACTATGGTCAGATATTACGATAAATCACTGGGATTATCCTTTCCCATAATGGACAGTAGTAAGACCATACTTCTTAAGAAAGCGGGGCACATGTGAAATGAAAGCTACTGGAATTGTTCGCCGTATTGATGACCTCGGACGCGTGGTTATTCCCAAAGAAATTAGACGTACTCTTCGTATTAGAGAAGGAGACCCACTGGAAATATTCGTCGATCGGGACGGTGAAGTCATTCTCAAGAAATATTCTCCGATTGGTGAGTTGGGTGACTTTGCAAAAGAGTACGCGGAGTCATTGTTCGAAGGTACTGGACACATTACGATGATTGCTGATCGTGACACCTTCATTGCCCTTGCAGGCGGCTCCAAAAAAGATTATTTGGAGAAACAGGTAGGAGTGCTGCTGGAGAAAGTCATGGACAGCCGTAAGACTGTGTTAGAAACCAATGAAGGCAGTTATGAAATTGCTAAAGATCATCCGGATTTGGTGTCCTCATATGTAGCCTCACCGATCATTTCCGGTGGAGATCCTATTGGTTGTGTAGTGATGGTGAGCAAGGATGATTCGGCGAAGATGGCGCAAATGGAAATAAAAATGGCCGAAACGGCTGCCGCTTTCCTGGGCAAACAAATGGAGCAGTAATCTTAATTTAGACCCCGCTTTCCTTTTGGTAAGATATACAAAGGGCAAACGGGGTTTTGTCGTTTACACAAAACCGTTTCTACTTGTGGGCATACATACGTTATAATATAGAAATTCATCCCATCAAAGTTGTAGAAGCAGGTATTATATGAAATCTAATACACAAACATCACGATTGCTGCAAGGCGCATTTATCCTTAGTGCCGCGGCCATTATCTCAAAGCTTATTGGCACACTTCAAAAAATTCCGCTGCAAAATCTAGGCGGAGATGCTGTATTTGGTATATACAACACAGTGTATCCCTTGTATACAATGCTGTTAACGGTAGCTATGCTAGGTCTGCCTGCGGCGATCTCCAAATTTGTCGCCGAAGCTTCGGCTGGGAGACGCGATGAAGAAGGCCGCCGGATTCTACTATTATCCGCGCTAATTACAGGCATCAGCGGCTTGATTATCGGCGCCATCACCTATGCAGGTGCACCCATCATTGCCGAATGGGTAGGTAACTCACATGTAATGCCTGCCTTGCGGACAAGCGCCTGGGGTCTGGCTGTTGTCCCTGTCATGTCGGCCATACGCGGGTACTTTCAGGGGCTGCATAATATGGTTCCTACAGCCGTGTCACAGATTGTAGAGCAGTCTGTACGGGTTACAGTGATGATTATTCTTCTGTTATATCTCACTTCGCAGGGAGCAGGAGCCGAGAGTATCGCTGCTGGCGCGCTGCTTGGTTCTGCCGGAGGGGGAGCCGCAGGGCTTGTAATTATGCTGCTGTACTTGAGACGTCACCGCCGGAGGGTAAAACAGGAAGCTGCTGCTGAAGTAGCTGCTGCTGTCGAAAGTCAGCGTGTAAGAGCGCTGGATGCAGGACATGGGCTAGGTTCCAAGCAAGGGTTTATGGGCATTAAAGCAGGTACACTGCTGGCTTATGGAATTCCCGTAATGCTAGGTGCACTGGCTATGCCTCTTATCGGTCTTGTAGATGTATTCACTGTGCCTCGACTGCTGTCGTCTGACGGAAGTGAAGTAGCTGCGATGGCCCAGTTTGGTGTGTACAATCGGGGTTTGCCACTTGTGCAGATTATAACGATGATTGCCACCTCACTGTCTGTTGTGTTCATTCCAGCTTTGGCGGAAGCGAAGTACAAGGGAGATATGAAGCTGATTGAGACCCGCTGCAGCTTGTCGCTGCGTTGGTTCTGGCTGTTAGGTCTAGCGGCCTCAGCCGGCCTTGCAGTGCTGGCTGAGCCGATTAATATGGCTCTTTACGGCGATACCGCTGGCAGCAGCACAATGACTTGGCTGGCTTTTACCGCTGTTGGCGGTACAGTCAGCATCATCTCTGCTGCGCTCCTCCAGGGCCTCGGCTACGTGCGCGCCCCGGCCCTGCACCTTTTGGCCGCCGCGCTGCTCAAGGCGGCCCTGAACCTGCTGCTGGTTCCGCAGCAGGGCATTACCGGCGCGGCCATCGCTGGCGTGGCCGCGCATTCGTTCGCAGCAGCGCTTAATGTGCTGCTGCTGTACCGCCAGGGCCATCTGCGGCTTCGCCTCGCAGATGCCCTGGCACGGCCCGCGCTGCTCACAGCGGGCCTGGCTCTTGCCGCCGCAGCTGCCAGCTGGGGCACTGGCGCCGCAGCTACGGCCGCTGGCATCGGCGGCGGACGCACCGCCAGCTTGGCGCAGAGCCTGCTCGGGGTGCTCGCAGGCTGCGTTGTCTTTGCCGTAGGCGCGGTGGTGCTGCGGCTGCTCAGCGAAAGCGAGCTTCGCCAGCTTCCGGGCATCGGCCCGTCTCTGGCGGACAAGTTCAAAAAGCTGCGTTTATTTCCATAATTAACCCGCTTAAAAGGAGGAACAGATATGAGTGCAACATTAACAGTTGTTGGTCTCGGGTCAGGTAATCCCGATCGGCTGACACTAGGAATTATAAAAAAACTGAAGGCAGCATCCGTTGTCTACGTTCGTACCCAAGAGCATCCAGTCATGGCTGCTCTCACCGAGCTTGAAATCGCCACGCAATCCTTTGATGGACTGTATGAAACATTAGCTTCGTTTCCTGAGGTTTATGCTGCAATTACTTCAAAATTGATTGAAGAGGCTCGCTCCGCCGCAGAGGGTACAGATATTGTCTATGCGGTTCCGGGGCATCCCATGGTTGCAGAGTCAGCTGTTTCACAGCTGCGTCAGCGTTGCCCGGAAGAAGGAATAGAACTGCAAATATTAGGCGGGGAGAGTTTTCTGGACGAGGCGTTTGTGCGACTGGGGTTCGACCCTATTGAAGGCTTCCAGTTATTAGATGCTTCAGGCATTCGCAGCGCTCAGCTTCAACCTGAATTGCATACTCTGATTGGCCAGGTTTATGACAGCTTTACAGCTTCGGAGACAAAGTTATGTCTGATGGAGCTGTATCCGCCCGAATATGAAGTGGTGGTGGGTCATGCCCTTGGCGTGGAGAACGAAGAAAACATTGTGACTGTTCCTCTATACGAATTGGATCGGCTTGAGGGTTATGGTAATTTGTCTCTGGTCTATGTACCTGCGAATCGTGAGGAGAAGCTAAGAAATCGTACTTTCGCTCGCTTGCATGAGATTGTCGATATTTTGCGTAGTCCGGACGGTTGTCCGTGGGATCGGGAGCAGACTCATGAATCTTTGCGTAAAAATCTAATCGAAGAAACCTACGAAGTGCTGGAGACGATTGATGAGGATGACCCAGACCATATGAAAGAGGAGCTGGGCGACCTTTTGCTGCAGATCATGCTGCACTCCCAAATGGAAGAGGAGCTGGGCACGTTTAACGTATTTGACGTCATAGAAGGACTGAATGATAAGCTTATCTTCCGCCATCCCCATGTATTTGGTGACAAGAATGCGAATGACGCTGAAGAAGCTCTGATCAATTGGGAGGGCATGAAGGCAGAGGAGAAGCGGCGTAAAGGCGTGAAGCCAGAGGAATTATCCGCCCTCAGTGGGGTTCCGCGTGATTTGCCCGCTCTTATGAAGGCGTACAAGCTTCAGAAAAAAGCATCCAAGGTGGGCTTTGATTGGGACAACGCTACGGATTGCTTAGCTAAGGTTCGTGAAGAAATAGAAGAGCTGCAAGAAGCCATCGATACTGATGCAGCCGCCGAGGATCAAATTCTGGAGCTGGGCGACCTGTTATTTGCTGTTACCAATGTTGCCCGATTTATTGGCGCAGATCCGGAAGAAGCTTTAACCCGGACCAACCGCAAATTTGTGCGTCGGTTTCAGTATATCGAGCAAAGTCTGCGAGCCAAGGGTATGAGTGTAGAAGATAGTAGCTTGGAAGAGATGGAAGAGTTGTGGCAGGAGGCAAAGACTGAGGAACGAAAAGTATAGTAATTTTCTCAGACTATGTACGGTATACGGACCTTAAGATGAGGCAATGCTGTGAAAGTAGCATTCATCTCTGATTTAGATTATGGCGAGTAGTTTAATAGTGCTATAGAATAGATTCTGCGACGATTTCTGAGAAATAACTGTTTCTTTTTTTAAAAAACGACGATTCGTGGCAGGATTTTAAGATGACATCAAGAATATCATAAAGACGAAATGACGACTTGCCCCATAATATGGCGGTGAATCTCGTTTCATTTATTTTTTCGTATCCTAGGAGGAACTTTAAATTATGAACAAGACAGATTTGGTAAACAACATTTCCGAGAAAAACGGATTGGCAAAAAAAGATGTAGAAGCAGTATTGAACGGATTCTTGGGTGAGATCACAGAAGCTTTGGCAAAAGGCGATAAAGTTCAACTGATCGGTTTCGGTACATTCGAAACTCGTAAACGTGCAGGACGTACTGGTCGCAACCCGCAAACGGGCACAACGATTGAAATTCCAGAATCAACTGTACCGGCATTCAAAGCTGGTAACAAGCTTAAAGAAGCCGTTAACTAATGCGTCTTGACAAATTCCTGAAAGTGTCCCGATTAATCAAGCGCCGTACAGTGGCCAAGGATGTGTCCGAACAAGGCCGGGTGCTGATTAACGGGCGGGAATCTAAGCCAAGTAGTGCAGTTAAGATCGGTGACGAGATTACTGTGCAATTTGGACAAAAGCTTGTAACGGTCAAAGTCGAAAAGCTAGTCGAAACGACACGCAAGGACGAAGCCGCTGGTATGTATACTCTACTTCGGGAAGAGCCTGTTGCCAAAAGCACCGGCTTGGACTGGTAGGAGTAACATAGTTAATAGTAAATAAGAAGGCACAACTTTACATATTGTAGAGTTGTGCCTTCTTTTTTCTTTTTTTATCTCTCTTATTTTAGTGGATTGGAATGTTCTATAACTTCTTCTACTGCCATAGATTAGAGGTAAGAAGGAGGGGTACATGCTATGATCGAGCCAGGAAAGGTAAATAAACAGCATGATCTGCACATGCGCAGTCGTAAACAGCTAGAGTTGACGGGCGTGCAAAATGTGGAGAGCTTTGATAGCGAGGAATTTTTGCTTCGTACAGAACTCGGCCATCTCACCATTCGCGGGAATCATTTACATATCAAAAATTTAAGTCTGGAGAATGGACTGTTGTCCTTGGAGGGCAATGTACATTCCCTGATTTATCTAGATCCCGGATCGCAGGGCAAAAATAAAGGTCTACTCGGTAAGCTATTTAAATGAATCCTGCAGTTCAGTGGCTGACGCTGTTCTACATGATATTGGCCGGGGTGACAATGGGACTGGCCTATGACAGCTACCGGGTGCTGTCGCTCAAGTTCAATTTTCCCAAATGGCTGAATGCCATGCTTGACCTGCTGTATTGGCTTTGTGCTGCTTTGTTTGTTTTTAGAATGCTCTATGCCGGAAATCAGGGGCAATTGCGATTTTATGTCTTTTTAGGTTTATTTCTAGGAATATGGATCTATTTTTTGATCTTCAGTGTTACGGTGCGGCGTTTTGTGTTAATGTTAATTCAATCGGTTCAGTATATGTGCAGATTGCTATGGAGACTTGTGGAGATTCTAATAGGTAAACCTCTTCGCTGGCTTTGGCGCCTTATTATAGGGTTGCTAGTGCTGCTAGGTCGTATTCTATTATTCATCCTTAAGCTTCTGCTACGTCTAACGAAGCCAATTTGGGTATTACCAGTAAGATGGATTTCTCCATGGTTATCTCGGCTTAAGCATAGCGCCTGGATCGTGAAGATTTCTGGATGGATTACCAAATGGCGGAAACGCTGACCTTTGAATTAGGGGGTACGCTGCATGAACAGATTCACTGCGGAAGAGAAAAGTAATCCCAGCAAAAATTCGGCCGCAGGCGCGAAGAGAAGAAGAGTCATGTGGATTCTCTTTGTGGCAGTATTTTTTGGCTGGGCGGGTTATACTTACTTCAATCAAAGTGCGGCAATTACGGACAAGGGCGAGCAACTCGCCAAGAAACAAAAGACTAGTGAGAGCGTCACAGCATCTTTGAATCAACTGAAATATGAAGTGTCCAGACTTAATGATGATGAGTATATTGGCCAATTAGCGCGTAAATGGTACAATATCTATCCTCAAGGGGAAACTCCTATTCGAACAGAGCAATCAGAGCAATAATACCGGCTAAAAGAGGCTTTTACTCTGTTGCCTTGCTTTGCTCTTTACTGTATAATCAAATCACCGCAGACAGGATGACCTTAATATTCGTCTGTATATTTTTAAGGGAGGATCATTTTATTCTATGGCAATTGAAGTGGGCACCAAGTTAGAAGGCAAAGTGACAGGCATCACGCATTTCGGAGCATTTGTGGATCTGTCAGGAGGTGTCACAGGTCTCGTTCACATCTCGGAAATCGCCGATAATTACGTCAAGGATGTTAACGATCATCTGAAGATTAGTGATGTAGTAACCGTCAAGGTGATCAACGTCGATAAGGACGGCAAGATCGGACTTTCCATTAAGCAGGCTGTTGACAAGCCAGCATCGGAAGTACGTCCGCCTAGAGCTCCAAGACCAGAACGTCCTAGCGGCGGAGACCGTTTCGGCGGCGGTGGCGGCAGTGGTGGAGGCGGCGGTGGATTCAATCGTGAACGGGGTGGGCGTCCATTTAAGCCTGCAGCCGGTAAACCTTCATTCGAGGATAAAATGTCGCGATTCCTGAAAGACAGCGAAGAACGGATATCTTCGATTAAGAAGAACACAGAAGGAAAGCGCGGAGGCCGTGGAGCCAAACGCGTATAATCCAATACCTGTACATCATAAATAACCGCAAGGGCATTTCGCCCTTGCGGTTTTTTTGTCGTGTCATATAAACTTGCCGACAGCATCCATGTCATTCTCACATAACTCTAGGGCAATCGCTGGCGAATGACCGCCAGGCTTGCGCCTAAAACTGCACTGGAAACAAGCTTAAGGAGAAGCAACCTACTGCGCCGCAAGGGATCGATCTATTTTTTTAGGAATAATGAACAAAGGCTTTTTTGTCGGAAATTTCTTATGACTGTCCCTCCATTTCTGACAAACTTTCTCAAATGACCCGCTATATAATGAGAACCATAAATTCTTAAACGGGTGGTGTAGGGAAATGAGTAAAAGCAATGTGGTGAATTTGCCAGAGTGGACAAGAGTGGGAAGCGAAGATAAGAAGCAGAGACAAGCCTTAGGCACGCGTATTATAGCTTGGGGTCAGAAGCAGCGTTATATTCAGCTTATAACAGCGAAGAAGTGGATGCTTCTGTTAAGCTTTATGGGGTTTCTGCTAGGAAGAGCTATGATTCTGGACGAGCTGTCCCCTTTTGCTGTCGCATATTTTGCCGTCATTGTGTTTATGCGTCGAGACTCTATGTTACCTGTAGCAGGTGCTATTATAGCTGGAAGTCTCTTCACTCCGTTTCCGGGTGCTTTGGTTACTACGGCTGAACTAATTATATTTTTTCTTGTTTATAGAGGGCTTGAAAGTTTCGAACGAATAGATTTGTCTTATGCACCCCTTATGGTATTCGTATCCTCGTTTATGGTTGGCCTGTTCAAGATTGTTCTCGGACCGTCTCTTTCCTGGTACCCCTTTATGATGACAACTCTGGATGCTTTACTTGGGTTTGTTCTTACGCTTGTGTTCATTCAGGCACTTCCTCTACTAACTTACAAACAAAAGAGCAGATCGCTGAGGAACGAGGAGGTTTTATGCCTTATTATTCTGTTAGCCTCCGTAATGACAGGCCTTGTGGGCTGGACCCTTAATGGTTGGTCATTAGAGCATATATTGTCTCGTTATTTAATTCTGCTCTTTGCCATGGCGGGGGGCGCTCCCCTCGGTGCAGCTGTTGGGGTGGTGACGGGGTTGATCCTCAGCCTGGCCGATATCAGTGCTATCTATCAGATGAGTCTGCTTGCTTTTTCCGGAATGCTAGCGGGAATGATGCAGGGTGGGCGAAAGGGTGCGGTATCTATTGGCATGTTGCTAGGATCAACGATCCTTTCCGTCTATTTTACGGGTCCGGGTGATATGATGGCCTCAACATGGGAGACCTGCGCAGCAATAGTGCTGTTTCTAATAACGCCTAAGGCGATGATATCGGCGATTGCAAAATATGTACCGGGCACGTCAGATCATAGCCGATCTCAACATGAATATGCCCGCAGGGTCAGGGATCTGACTGCAGAACGGGTCACTCAATTCTCACAGGTATTCCAACAGCTCTCCAGTAGCTTTGGTCAGATTCCACGTGCCGGAGAAGTGGGCAAATCGGATCGTGAAATGGAAGATTTTATGAATACGGTCACAGAAGGCGCCTGCGCTGGATGCATTCGCCGTACCCACTGCTGGGATGCAAAATTCTATCAGACATATAGATACATGACAGATATGATGACAACTGTTGAGGAATGCCCTGATATTACGGCTGCTCAGCTGCCACCGGAATGGAGCCGTATTTGTGGCAAAACCGGAGAAGTGCTTGAGGTCATGAAGGGACAATATGATCTCTACCAACATGATATGCGGTGGAAAAGACAAATATACGATAGTCGCCAATTTGTTGCCGAGCAGTTGTCAGGCGTGTCACAGGTTATGGAAGACTTGGCCAAGGAAATTAAGCGTGAGGGACAGGCCATGTATCGGCAGGAAGCGCAAATCCGCGAGGCTCTTGAGAAATTGGGACTGTCTATTCATGGCATTGAAATTTTAAGTCTGGACCCAGGACGCGTAGAAATAGAAGTAGTGCACGCTTATAATCGCGGTTTTGATGAATGCCGTAAAATGATTGCCCCACTCCTCTCCGACATTCTGGATGAGAATATTGCTGTCATGAGTGAGACGGCGGTTCATCCCCGGGAAGGACTCTCGATGGTTACCTTTGGTTCAGCCAAAGCCTTTGAGGTAAACACGGGTGTGGCAGTTGTTTCTAAAGGTGGAGATATGCTATCTGGCGATAGTTTCAGCACCGTAGAGCTTGGAAATGGCACCTTTGCAGTATCCATTAGTGATGGTATGGGGAATGGTGAGCGGGCAAGGATGGAGAGCAGTGCCGCACTCGGCATGTTAGAAAAGCTGCTGCAATCCGGAATGGATGAGAAGCTGGCTGTAAAGTCGGTCAACTCAATTCTTTTATTACGCTCCCCTGATGAATTCTATGCTACTGTGGACATGGCTTTAATCGATCAATATTCTGCGCAGACAACGTTTATGAAGATTGCTTCAGCACCAAGCTTCATCCGGAGGGGGAGTGAGGTCATTCCAATAACCTCTAGCAATCTGCCGATAGGAATCATTAAAGATATTGATGTGGATTTAATCAGTATGCAGCTTCGCCCCGGCGATATTTTAATTATGATGACCGATGGTATTTATGATGCGCCTGGATATGCCGTTAATAAGGAGATATGGATGAAACGGATGATCCAAGAGCTTGAGGGTGATGATCCTCAGGATTTAGCGGACAGCCTGTTGGAGAAAGTGATCCGTTATCAGGGCAATGAGATCCTTGATGACATGACTATTGTCGTCAGCCGTCTTGATCATTTCCATCCGGAATGGTCCAGCCTGCATATGCCGGGCATCGGCCGTATGGAGCGTCCGCGTACGGTAAGTTAGTTATTTTAGGTTTAGTAGGTTTTAATGTTGGGTACGCGCGAAGCGTCGTATTGCTTGTATAGTTTAAGGCACGTGCAAGATATCGTGCTGCTTGGGGGCACGCGCGAAGCGTCGTGTTGCTTGTGAGTTTGTAGCACGCGTAAGGCGTCGTGCTAATGGAGGCAGTCGAGGTGAGTCCGTGATGTGTAACTCGCCGGCCTCTACTATTCTCGTTTCAATGGTCGGTTGACTTGGGGCGGAATCTGTAGATCTAAACTGTTTACTAGTGAAGGTATGGAACGGAGAGAAAGTTTGGAGCTTTAGAAGCGGAGCGTTCGCCTTTGTCCTCGGATTCCAACCGCGTGAGGCGGTTCTAATCAAGGAATCTGAGGACAACAGCGATCGAAAGCCCAAACATTTCTCGCAGTTCCACTATTCACTACCCCCCCCTATTTGATCGAAATTCCCCCACTTAATATCGACCGTTTGAAATCTCTCATTTCTGGATATGCTAGAAACAGAGGTTCAAACAAAGGGGGAGTTGAGGGTTATGAAGCAAATTATGCTCATTACTGACGGTTGTTCGAATGTAGGAGAAAGTCCGGTGTTGGCAGCGGCGCATGCCCTGCAGGAGGGAATCACCGTAAATGTGGTCGGTGTAGTTGATTATGGTACGATCGGTGAAATCGGCAGCCGGGAGATTGCTGACATTGCCAAGGCCGGGGGAGGCCTTAGCCGAATAGTCGGAACACCACAACTGGCGCAGACGATTCAGATGATGACACGCAAGACCGTGGTTCAGACGATCCAGCAGGCGGTTAATAAAGAGGTAAAAAAGATACTAGGCGACGGCTCACTGGATCAGCTGCCTCCTGTTCAACGTTCACAGGTTGTTACAGTTGTAGATGAACTGACAGAAACAACGCCGCTGCGCATTGCACTTCTTATCGATGCCAGTGCCAGTATGAAGCCTAAACTGGGTGCTGTGGAAGATGCAATCCGCGATTTGGCACTCAGTTTAGAAGCACGGGAAGGCAAGAGTGAGATCGCTGTGTTTCATTTTCCCGGAAATAACAGCAGTGAAGATGCCAAGCTTGATCTGGATTGGACGCATGACATGTCAGGTATTCGTACGCTATTCTCTAAATTACACATGAGAGGCGCAACACCGACTGGCCCAGCTATTTTCAAGGTGCTTGAACATTATCGTTATGATACACTGGATGAACATCGTGGACGCCGACTAAGCGATGACCACGACGAAAGAGAAGGGATGATTGGTGGGTATGTCGTCTAATCCGTCCTATCCTACTGGTACCTTAATTAACGGCAAATGGCGGGGTAACCGTTATATCGTTGAGCGGATGCTGGGAAGGGGCGCGAACGGAACCGTATATCTTGTGCAAAGAGAAGGCAGACGGGAAAGGTACGCGCTAAAAATCGGATACGATACACTTGAACTTCAATCGGAGATCAATGTACTGACCTCGCTGCAATCGCGACGAAAGCGGAATGAACATCGGGCTCGTCATGAGAATCCATTGTCTTCTTATTTTTTGGAAGCGGATGATTTTGCGAATGGGGATAATATCCCCTTCTATGTGATGAGGTATGTTGAAGGCAAACCGCTGCATCATTTTTTATCGAAAAACGGTCCCGATTGGTTAGGCCTGGTAGGTCTTGGTCTGCTTGAAAAGCTGCGCACACTGCATGAATGTGGATTTGTGTTCGGTGATTTGAAGCCCGAGAACGTCATGGTATCTAAATACGGTGAAGTGGAACTGATCGACTTTGGGGGCACAAGCCCTATTGGTCGTAGCGTGAAGCAGTTTACCGAATGGCATGATCGTGGTTTCTGGAATGCGGGCAGTCGAATCAGCGATGAGGGTTACGATCTTTTCGCATTTGCTGTGCTGTGTCTTCGTTTGCTCAATGAAGAAGGGCTCAAAAAGGCAGCCTTACAGCTGCCGCAGACGAGAAGTGTGGACGAATTATTTAAGCTGGCTAGAAATTTACCCAATAAGAAACTATCCTCCTGGATTTGTATGGCGTTAAAAGGGGGGTTCTCAGGCTCTGCGGATGCTACTGAGGTCTGGCGAAACCATATTTATAACTCGCGCAGAAAGCGCCCGGATAGTATGGACACCCCTCGGTGGTTAAAAAATGCATTCGCATTGTCTTTGTTTTTGCTCGCCTTTACGATTTATTGGGTATTCCGTTTTTGAACTCATACATATAGTTGGAGAGAGAGGGGGGCGCATATGGAGCAAATGAATGGACTGGTGGAGTCTGTATTGGAGTCAGCAGCCGAGCATGAGCTGTGGGCGCCCCATGACACCATTGTAGTCGCAGTTTCCGGCGGCCCGGATTCTGTGGCTCTTTTGCATGTTTTACATGAAATATCTTTAAAATTTATACCGCTTACCTTAATATGTGCTCATGTGAATCATGGATTTAGGCCGGAGTCAAAGGAAGAGGCAGAGCTCGTACGTGGTATGGCTGAAGAACTGGGACTGCCCTTTGAGTTTGCGGAATTCGATATTCCCTCCTTGGCTAAAGAGAGTGGACTTGGTCCTGAGGGTACTGCACGTGAGAAGCGGTACGAATTTCTGATTGATACGGCGCACCGATATGGGGCGCGTTCTGTTGCTCTGGCTCA
This sequence comes from Paenibacillus sp. FSL R7-0048, assembly GCF_038004505.1. Lineage (NCBI taxonomy): Bacteria > Bacillati > Bacillota > Bacilli > Caryophanales > Paenibacillaceae > Paenibacillus > Paenibacillus sp. FSL R7-0048. Next base: position 70,854 of record NZ_JBBORF010000001.1, read on the forward strand.
TCATGCTGATGATCAGGCAGAAACTGTAATTATGCGTCTATTACGCGGAAGTGGCTTATCTGGACTGTCGGGTATCAAGTGGAAAAGAACAGAAAAAAAGGTGGAACTCATTCGCCCATTCCTACGTATTAACAAAACAGCACTTTTAGGGTTATGCCAAAATGAAGGTTTCACTTATGCTGAGGATGCCACCAATCTGCTGACGAAATATAAGCGGAATGCCATTCGTTTGGAAGTTCTTCCTTTTCTGGAAAAGTATAATGGCAGAGTGAGGCAATCCCTCGTACAGCTTGCGGAAATTGCGGGAGCTGAAGATGAGTATATGGAAGCGTCTGCGGCAAAATGCTTTGAAGAGCTAGTTTCGGAAGGGGATGGGAAATACACCTTTAACAGAGCTTCATTTGCTGCCATACCCTCCGCTTTACAACGGCGTTTGATTAAACTAATATTAAATTATCTGTCGGCGGATTTATCTGCCCTTGATTTCCCCAAGATTGAAGCTGTACGTCGGGGAACGCTGCAGAGCTATCCCACCACCTGGAGCTTGGATTTGGGTGGAGGCCTGACTTGTGTGCGGCAATATGATAGTATCTTGTTCTCGTCCAAGCCCACGACGCCACAGGCAAGCTATACATATCGTCTGTTTTTACCGGACTCTGAGCTTAAATTGGAGGAAATAGGTAAGGTGATGTCGATGGCGGTACTGGAGAGAGAAAACTTTTTTGTACAGGGGGAGGATTATGGGAAGATGTCGGCTTGGTTTGACCGTGATGAACTGGTCTTTCCACTGACGATACGATCCCGATTGCCTGGAGATACCATAAGGATCATGGGATTAAACGGAAGCAAAAAGGTAAAAGATATTTATATTGATGATAAAATACCTGCTTCCGAACGGTCATTGATTCCCCTCGTTTGTGATGGTTTGGGCAATATCGTCTGGATTCCGGGCGTAAGACGCTCGATGCATGCCGCAGTAGGGCGGCACACGACCTCCGTACTTCTATTGTCTCTGGCAGAGCTGGATGACCACGAAGTCACGTAATGGTCGAAGTAAGTCTTTCATAGTATAACTTAGGAGGTTTCGCAAGTTGCAAAACGATATTCAAGAAGTATTGATCACCGAAGAGGAACTTCAGCAGAAAATTAAGGAACTCGGTCGAACACTGAGCGAAGAATACGCAGGTCGTACCCCTTTAGTAATTTGTGTACTAAAAGGTGCGTTTATATTTATGGCAGATTTGGTTAAAGCCATTACAGTACCTGTTGAGATGGATTTCATGGCAGTGTCCAGCTATGGAGCATCCACCAAGTCCTCTGGAGTAGTCAAAATTATTAAGGATTTGGATGTATCGGTAGAAGGCCGCGATATCTTGATCGTTGAAGATATTATTGACAGTGGTCTTACACTCAGCTATTTAATTGAGTTGCTCCGCAACCGGAATGCTGCTACTATCTCTGTGGTTACCTTGTTTGATAAACCATCAGGCCGCACTGTTAATCTTGAAGCCAGCTACACAGGCTTCGTGTTACCTGACGAATTTGTAGTAGGTTACGGATTGGATTATGCCGAGCGGTATCGGAACCTCCCATATGTTGGAGTACTGAAACCTGAGATTTATTCCAATTGAACTAAGGACTGCCTCGATCATACGGATCGGATACCCACAACTTCCTTTATTTGAGGTGTCCCAAGAGGCTATGGTACAATAACTTGAGTGTTGTGAGAGGAGGTAGGGGATGAATCGGTTCATCCGGAATTCTGGTTTTTATTTGATTTTATTTTTAGTCGTGGTGGGTATTGTCCAGTTTGTGAGCAATGGAAATGAAGCCGCCGATTTCCCTAGATACGACGAGTTACGGCAGGAGATCAAGAACAACAATGTGAAGGATTTGACGGTTCAGTTTGAGGGTAATGCCTTTCTGGTCACAGGCGAGTATAGAGAGCTGCCTGCCGATACTAAATCGAAAAGCTTCTCCACATATATTCCTCCTACAGATGCCGCTATCAATGAACTGATTCAAGCCAGTGATGTTAATGGGATTGAATTAACTCAGAAGAAAATGGAAGGTACCAGCATTTGGCTGACATTCCTTTCTTCAATTATCCCACTGGTAATTATGTTCATCTTGTTCTTCTTCCTGTTTAACCAGGCGCAAGGTGGCGGCGGTAAAGTCATGAATTTCGGCAAGAGCAAGGCTCGGTTATATAATGAGGAGAAGAAGAAAATCAGCTTTGAGGATGTTGCAGGGGCGGACGAAGAGAAGCAAGAGCTTGTCGAAGTCGTTGAGTTCCTAAAAGATCCACGCAAATTTGCAGCTGTCGGCGCACGTATTCCTAAGGGCGTATTGCTTGTAGGTCCTCCGGGAACAGGTAAAACATTGCTTGCCCGTGCGGTAGCAGGTGAAGCTGGCGTTCCTTTCTTTAGTATTTCCGGTTCTGACTTTGTGGAAATGTTCGTGGGTGTCGGTGCTTCTCGGGTACGTGATTTGTTCGAGAATGCTAAGAAGAATGCTCCATGTATTATCTTCATTGATGAAATTGATGCTGTGGGTCGTCAGCGTGGCGCCGGTCTTGGTGGCGGACATGACGAGCGTGAACAGACGCTTAACCAATTGCTGGTTGAGATGGATGGATTCGGTGGTAACGAAGGCATTATTATTGTAGCGGCGACTAACCGCGCTGATATACTTGATCCGGCATTGCTTCGTCCAGGACGTTTTGACCGTCAAATTACGGTTGACCGTCCTGATGTGAAAGGCCGTGAAGCTGTACTTAAGGTTCACGCTCGTAACAAACCGCTTACGAAAGATGTAAGACTGGATGTTGTTGCTAAACGCACAACCGGATTCACAGGTGCTGATCTGGAGAATCTGCTGAATGAGGCAGCTTTGCTAGCTGCACGTCGTAACCGTAAAGATATTTCCATGATTGAAGTGGATGAAGCTATTGACCGTGTTATCGTAGGTACTGAGAAACGCAGCCGTGTGATCAGTGACCGCGAGAAACGTATTGTAGCTTATCATGAAGCAGGCCATACTATTGCAGGTTACTTCCTTGAGCACGCCGATATGGTGCATAAAGTTACTATTATCCCACGCGGACGTGCAGGCGGATATGTTATTATGCTTCCGAAGGAAGATCGGATGATCGTTACCAAGCAGGAGCTTTTGGATAAGGTTACTGGATTACTTGGTGGACGTGTTGCTGAAGAATTGTTTATTGGTGAGATCGGTACGGGTGCATACAGTGACTTCCAACAGGCTACGCGCATCGTGCGTGCCATGATTATGGAGTACGGTATGAGCGATAAGCTTGGACCTATGCAGTTCGGATCTTCTCAAGGTCAAGTATTCTTGGGTCGTGATATTGGGCATGAACAGAATTACAGTGACTCCATTGCTTATGAGATTGATCAGGAAATGCAGAACTTTATTACTTCGAGTTACGAACGTTGTAAAGATCTGTTGATCAAACACTCCAAAGAAATGCACTTGATTGCCAATACATTACTTGAGAAAGAAACACTTGAGCTTGATCAGATCACACAACTGATTGAACAAGGATTCCTTTCCGAGGATGGTAAACCAGAGGGTGGCGAAGGTGTTGCCCATGAAGTTGGCGAGCCTGTCATCGACAATATCGGTGATGTGCGAGTTCGCATTCAAGGCAAGCCTGAGGATGAACAGTCCACACTTCCTGACCTGTCGAAGGATATCCCGAATAACCCTGATTCTGAGGGTAATGACGGTTCCGGTGATGACAACAAAGGTGGGGGGCACTAGCCTTACCTAATTGGGTCCACCATTCATATGATGTAAATTTATCCGGAGAACGTAACTGTTCTCCGGATTTTTTATTTTAATTTTTAAGGGATTCTATGCCTTAAAGCCTGTCCAGTTACATTGACAGAGGCTGGAACGTTGTGTACATTAGTGATTAATATTACTTACTATTTATATCAGCATGTTCATTTTTTCACCATGATGGCGCATGCTATTTGATAACATCATGTCGGCGAAAAGCCGCGAGGATTTAAGGGGGAGAACAATCGGTGGAAGCTCTGGCGCTTGAGCGCAAGCAGGAACAGAATCGAGAACTTCGTATACGTCTTGAACAGCTTAAAAAGGAACGAAACGCAATCATTTTAGCTCATTATTATCAACGTGATGAAATTCAGGAGGTTGCCGATTTCCGGGGCGACTCTTTTTTACTCGCTCAGAAGGCTGCAGAGACAGATGCAGAAGTTATTGTATTCTGCGGTGTTCATTTCATGGGGGAAAGTGCAAAAATTCTAGCCCCGAACAAAACCGTCCTTATTCCTGATGAACGTGCAGGCTGTCCAATGGCAGATATGGTCAATGTAGACGGTTTGCGTAAGCTAAAAGCTCAACATCCAAATGCTAAAGTAGTCACTTATATCAACTCGTCCGCCGAGATTAAAGCAGAAACCGATATTTGTTGTACCTCTGCTAATGCTGTGAAAGTAATCGAATCCCTTGACGCCGAAGAGATTATTTGGGTCCCAGATAAGAATCTTGGTCAATATGTACAAGATCAGACGGGCAAGAAGCTGATTATTTGGGAAGGCTATTGCAACACTCACGACATGTTGACCGTCAAAGATGTAGTAGAAATGAGAGCAAAATATCCAGATGCGGAATTTGTAGTTCATCCAGAGTGTCGTCCTGAAGTAGTCGCCATGGGTGACTATGTAGGCAGCACTACATCAATTCTGGAGTATTGCCGGAAATCGGATCGTAAGCAATTTATCGTTGGAACGGAAGATGGTACCGGATATCAGCTTCGTAAGGATAGTCCAGATAAAGAATTCCATTTTGCTACCAAATTTCTTGTTTGTCCTAATATGAAAGTTAATAATCTAAAAAAACTGGTGAAATGCCTGGAGACGATGAAGCCACAAATCTATGTACCGCCTGCTGTCGCCGACAAAGCCAGAACATCCCTAGAGCGCATGCTACAAGTCCGGTAGCATGCGCTACTCTTTCGTTGAAACAGGTGAAAAGCGGTCATGATTCCACAATATTTGGTTGATTTTGATCTTCGGGATATTCCTACGGTAAAGACAGATTGTATTGTTATTGGTTCAGGGATTGCCGGGTTATTCACAGCTATTAAAGCCAGTGAAGATCGGCGTGTCATAATGATCACAAAGAAATCAGTAATGGAAAGTAATACTCGCTATGCACAGGGGGGGATCGCAGCTGTTATAGCTGAGGATGATTCCCCTGCTTACCACCGGCAGGATACCTTAATGGCCGGAGCAGGTCTTTGCTCCTCAACAGCTGTCGATGCACTTGTTAATGAAGGGCCGGAAGGCGTTCATGAGTTAATTCGCTTAGGAACTCTGTTTGATAAGGAAGATGGGGTACTGGCTTTGACTCAGGAAGGTGCGCACAGCCACCGCCGTATTTTGCATGCTAATGGGGATGCTACAGGTTATGAGATTGTTCGTGCATTGGCGGAACAGGTAGCCGAACATGAGAATATTGAGGTCTGGGATGATCATTATGTTATCGATCTCATCACTGAAGGTGGAGAATGTGTAGGCGCATTATTGCAACGGCCCGGTGGTGGAAGGTTGTTCCTGCAAGGGGATGCGACCATTCTGTGCTCTGGTGGAGCAGGACAATTATATCGATACACTACCAACCCAGAAGTAGCTACAGGAGATGGAGTAGCAATCGCCTATCGCGCTGGGGCTCATATACGAGATATGGAATTTATTCAATTTCATCCTACAGCACTTAGTTACCCGGGAGCTCCTAGATTTTTAATCTCCGAAGCTGTGCGTGGGGAAGGAGCAGTCTTGCGCAATATTAATGGAGAACGGTTCATGGAACGTTATCATGACCTGCTTGAGCTGGCTCCGCGGGATATTGTAGCACGAGCTATTGTAAGTGAAATGGAACATACTAAATCAACGTTCGTTTATTTGGATATTACACATGAATCTCCAGAGATGGTGAAGCATCGGTTTCCCACAATATATGAGACATGTATGGGCTATGGACTGGATATTACAAGTGATTGGATTCCAGTGGCTCCCGCTGCGCATTATATGATGGGGGGGATTAAGACCGATCTGAATGGAGAGAGCACCATCCCACGTCTGTTTGCTTGCGGAGAGGTTTCCTCCACAGGCCTGCATGGCGCTAACCGTTTAGCTAGTAATTCATTATCTGAGGCCATTGTATTCGGACAGCGTATTATTGATCGGATTCATGAGCTTTCCCCGCTGGACCGTGATGTTTTATCGGTTAACAGTAACGAGGGACGTGTAGATTCGCCAACTCAAGCTATTGTGGAACGTCGTTTGAAGCTACAGAAGGTAATGGTTCGATATGCCGGACTACGTCGTAACGAAGAGATGTTACTTAAAGGACTAGATGAATTAAAACGACAGCTGCCAATCTTTGGATCAGCATTGTCCAAACGTGAGGAATATGAATTTGCTAATATGCTGACCTGCTGTTTGCTTGTGACAGAGTCTGCTCTGGCACGGGAAGAGAGCCGTGGGGCGCATTACCGTGAGGATTATCCGCAGCGGGATGATGATCAGTGGCGTAAGCACCTGCTTCAAATTCGCGAACTGGGAATAGTGGAGGAATTAAGCGATGATGTTTAATGGTTACAATGAAGAGCTAGTACAATCCATCAAGGCTTGGTTGCGGGAAGATGTTGGTTCCGGAGATGTAACCACGCAGATGACGATTCCAGTGGGCCATGAGTCCAAAGGGATTATTCATGCCAAGGAAGACGGTATAATTTGTGGCATTCCAATTGCAGAGCTGGTCTTTGAAATTGTGGATCCGGCACTTAGTTTTACAGCCCTTGTCGAAGAAGGCCAAGCTGTAACTAAAGGGACAGTAATTATTGAGGTTGAGGGCAGCACACATGCGATTCTAACAGGTGAGCGGCTTGCGCTTAACTTGATGCAGCGTCTTTCGGGTGTGGCATCACGAACAGCTTCTTTCGTGCAGGTGTTGGAGGGATTACCAACTCGTCTAGTGGACACACGTAAGACAACACCAGGTCACCGGATGCTGGAGAAATATGCTGTTCGTATTGGTGGAGGCTTTAATCACCGTTTTGGGTTATATGATGCAGTTATGATCAAGGATAATCATATCAAAGGCGCGGGTGGTATTCGGCAGGCTGTAGGTCGTGCCCGGAAGAACATCCCGCATACGATGAGCATCGAAGTGGAGACCGAGAATTTAGAGCAAGTCGAAGAGGCGCTGGCAGCAGGTGCTGATATTATAATGCTCGATAACATGTCTAACGATATGATGAAGCAAGCCGTGGCTAGGATTAAATCGAAAGCTCCGCATGTTAAGACAGAGGCTTCTGGCAATGTATCGTTAGAAACCTTACGCGGGATTGCTGAAACGGGTGTGGATGTGATTTCTGTCGGGCGCCTTACGTACTCCTTCTCCAGTCTGGATATCAGTCTAGACCTTAATGCCAAGAAGGAAGGGCCTTTGTCATGATGCTTGCTGTCGATATCGGTAATACCAATATTGTTCTCGGTGTATATAGAAAACGCGAATTGCTGCATCATTTTCGGCTAAGCACTGCGCGTCAATCGACCGTGGATGAATATGGAGTAATGATACACAATCTTTTTCACATGTCAGGTATATCTGTCAAAGACGTTGAAGGTGTAATTATATCTTCGGTTGTTCCGCCACTAGTTAAGACTATTGAGGATATGTGTATTAAATATATAGGCAAAGACCCATTGATTGTTGGACCAGGGATTAAGACGGGGCTTAACTTACGTTATGAGAATCCGCGTGAAATTGGCGCAGACCGGATTGTTAATGCAGTTGCTGCGATTGAACAATACAAATGTCCACTTGTCGTTGTTGATTTTGGTACGGCTACGACTTTTGATTGCATTGATGCAGGTGCTAATTATCTTGGTGGGGCGATTGTCCCTGGCCTAGGCATTTCAACAGAGGCATTATACCAGCGGGCATCTAAGCTGCCGCGAATTGAATTGGAGAAGCCTAAAAAGGTCATCGGACGTAATACGGTGCACGCGATGCAGGCCGGGATTATTTTTGGCTATGCGGGTCAGGTTGAGGGCATTGTTAAACGAATTAAAGTCGAGATGAACGCTCCCGAACTGAAGGTTATTTCGACCGGAGGCCTTGCCTCGCTAATTGCGGGTGAAACGGACTGTATCGATGAAGTAAATCCTATGTTAACGCTAGAAGGATTAAGAATTATTTACGATCGTAACCAATAAAGATAAAGAAGCCTAAAAGGCGAAGAGATAGGAGGGCTATGCACCCAATGGAAAAAAAGAAGGATCGACTAATCCGCGGCACGGCTCTTAATGGTAAAGTGAGAGCGTTTGCTGTCCGCACAACTGAATTGGTTGAAGAACTAAGACGCAGACACGATACGTATCCAACGGCTACAGCCGCAATGGGACGTACAGTTACCGCTGCAGCCATGATGGGCGCTATGCTCAAGGGTAGTGAGAAGCTGAGTATTATGGTTAAAGGGAATGGACCGATCGGACAAATCGTTGCAGAATCCAATGCATTGGGAGAAGTGCGTGGTTATGTGCATAATCCTCATATTCATTTACCGAGCAATAGCATGGGGAAGCTGGATGTAGCTGGAGCGGTGGGAACTGAAGGGTTCATTGATGTTATAAAAGATTTAGGTATGAAAGAGCCGTACAGAGGTAGTATTCCTATTATCTCCGGGGAGCTTGGCGATGATTTTACCTATTATTTTGCGGTTTCTGAGCAAACTCCAGCTGCGGTCGGCCTAGGTGTACTGGTAGATACCGATGAGTCAGTAATTGTGGCTGGAGGATTTATTGTTCAGCTTCTTCCTGGTCTGACTGATGCGGAGATCACAGAGATTGAAAAAGCTGTAGGGGCGATGCCTTCTGTAACAGCGCTTCTCGATCAGGGGCTGGAGCCAGAAGAAATGCTGCGCTACCTGTTGCCGGATGCAGTGGTTATGGATGAACTGGATATTAACTTTGCTTGTCAGTGTTCGCGTGAGCGGGTAGAGCAGACATTGGTTAGCTTAGGACGGGATGAACTGGAGAGATTAATTGCAGAAGATGAACAGGCTGAAGTCGTATGCCATTTTTGCAATGAGGCTTATGTTTTCAATAAGGACGATTTACAGGTCATTTTAGAACAAGCGAATTCGTAGGGTATTGGGATGATGACGAGACAGGAACGTGCACTTCGCAATACGGTTATTATTCTAGCTGTAGCAACTTTAATGCTCGGGGGTCTATTATTCTGGAGTTTGCGCGCCATGGCCCTTCTTAAAGGAGATACAACAGACAATGAATCACCGGATGTAGCGACTGCAGGCGGACAACCGATAACGGATCAGCAGTGGATGGATGAGCTCAAAAAAAAGCATGGAGAAGAAGTGTTAATCAGTATGCTTAACCATATTGTCGTGAACATGGAAGCTAAGGCATTAGGAATTACCGTGACAGACGATGAGGTTAAGCAGGAACTGGCACGCACTATAGTTGGGTACGAATCAGAAGCGCAATATTATGCTCAAATGCAATCTCAGCTCGGATTATCTCGTCAGGAAGTGTTCGCAGAGACAGCTTATCGTCTGTCCTTACAAGCGATAGCCACGGTGGGCATTACAATCAGTGATGCCGATATAGATGCTTATTTAGAGCAAAATGCCGAGCGCTTCATTCCAAAAAAGGAAATGCAGCTTTCTATGATCAAGGTCTCATCCTATGAGAAAGGCCAGCAGGTAATGGATCGCTTGGAACAGGGTGAGGATTTCGCTGATTTGGCTAGGGAAGTGTCTATTGATGATGAGAGTCGGCAGCACGGAGGCAGCTTAGGCAAAGTAGAGGAAGATGACCCTTTTTGGCCAGAGGGAATGTTAAAGACTGCCGCTGGATTGGATGTGGGTGATATAGCCGGTCCAATCGAGACAGGGGAAGACTTCGCCATTATCCGCTTGGAGAGTATTCACTCTCCAGAAATGCCGGATCAGAAAGAAATTCGGGCGCTTGTACGTCAAGAGCTGGCTTTGGAGCAAGCCCCTCCCTTGCAGCAGGTGGAAAGCGATTTACGCAATAAATATGAGGTATCAATAAATATTGACAACAGCCTGCAAGATTGATAATATGATATTAACGTAAACCCTACCGTTTTAGTCGGAAATAACTGACGGTGGTCAACAATTTAAACTCCATACACAGAAGCATAAAGTCATAATTTACGTTCTTATATCGCATTTATCATTCTAAGGAGGTTTTTGCTCATGGCTAAAGTCGTTAACAACGTAACAGAATTGATCGGAGGTACTCCGCTCGTTCGTTTGAATCGTCTGGCACAGGAAGGCTCCGCAGATATTTATTTGAAATTGGAATATCAGAACCCGGGATCAAGCGTAAAAGACCGGATTGCAATCAGCATCGTGGAAGAAGCTGAGCGTGAAGGTCTACTGAAACCGGGAGGTACGATTGTAGAAGCTACTAGTGGTAACACTGGTATCGGCCTGGCACTTGTAGCTGCTGCTAAAGGTTATAAAGCAGTTATCGTAATGCCGGAAACAATGAGCTTGGAGCGCCGTAATCTCCTTCGCGCATATGGAGCGGAATTGGTGCTGACCCCAGGATCGGAAGGTATGAATGGTGCGGTTAAGAAAGCAGACGAAATTCTGAAAGAAAACCCAAGCTATTTCCCATCCGAGCAATTCAAGAATAAAGCGAACGTGAAGATTCACCGTGAGACTACTGGACCTGAAATTATTGACGCTATTGAATCCATCGGCGGTCCTTTGGATGCTTTTATTGCAGGTATCGGAACAGGCGGAACGATCACTGGTGCGGGTGAAGTGCTGAAAAGCCAATATCCTGATATTAAGATCTATGCTGTAGAACCTGCTGCTTCCCCAATCTTGGCTGGAGGCAAACCAGGTCCTCACAAAATCCAGGGTATCGGAGCTAACTTCATCCCTGAGATTCTGAACCAAGATATCTATGATGAAATCATCCACGTTGAGAATGATGAAGCTTTCGAAACTGCACGTCGTGTAGCTAAAGAAGAAGGCGTCTTGTCTGGTATTTCTTCAGGTGCTGCTGTATTTGCCGCTCTTAAAGTAGCTAAAGATTTAGGCCCTGGCAAAAAAGTAGTAGTCATTATCCCAAGTAACGGCGAACGTTACCTGAGCACACCACTTTACAATTTCGAAGCGTAATTGTTTGCAATAACGTAAATCTATAAGAGTCTTCATACCACTTTTTTGGTGGTGATGGAGACTCTTTTCGTTGATTTAAAAGGCATTTGGTACTTTGCATATATGGCAGGCTAGACGTGGTAATTTTATTATTGTTGAAAAAAGCTCTGGTTTTTGCAGAAAACGAAAAAATCATAATAATTTCCTATCGCTGAGGGCTTTTCAATCATGCCTTAAGTACAGTATACTGACAGGCAATATACTACTGACGATTTAAAATAATTAAAGTCTGGACAAAACTTAAGCAAATGCTTACGAAGCGAGTTCTATTACGAAGTGATTTCTACGAAGTAATGGCTTCATAAAACTTTTAGGAGGATGGCTTTGGAAATCATAACAACCTGGAACGAGTGGGAACAATGGGCTGCTGAAGACTGGAGCATGTTTCCCTTGATTATAAAATCACCCCGGTGCACCAACGAATTACCCGCGTCCTGGGAGCAAGCCTGGGAGTTAGCTTCCCAGTATTCTGTAGTTTTAGAAAGTGGTAAGGGTGGCCGTTATACGTACTTGGGCTTAAATCCTGTTTCGATATTGAAAGGCAAGGAGGATAACGCGGAAGTATTTAGCTTCCCTACTGAATCTTTGGAATCAGCATCAGTGGACGAGGAGAGGACACCTGAGGCAACAACACTGCATGGACAACCGCTGGAGCTACTGCAGCAATGGATGTCGGATTTTACGTCGCCTAAGTTAAAGGATGAAGATGTTCCTCCTTTCTCTGGTGGATGTATTGGATTCCTTGGTTATGATGTGGTTCGTTCTTTGGAACGATTGCCGTCTCTTGCCCAAGATGATCCTGGTTTTCCTGATTATCTTTTTATGAGGTTTGACGAGATATGGATTTATGATCACGAAGAGCATGTGCTGTATTGTGCTGTCCACGTTCCAGTTCCAGCAGACTGTGGGCTGGAGGATCTGCAAAATCTCTATCTTGGCAGTATAGAACAGGCTGGACAAATGGTAGAGCAGTGGCAGCTGATATCTTCAGCTGCAGGATTGGATGATGAGGCCGTGGGCAGCATTGAGGCCCTTACAGTTTCATCAGGAGAGTGGCCGGGCATGGCCTCGGCTTTCTCGCCTGAAAAGTTTCAGCAGGCAGTGGTGGACGTTCAGGAATACATCCGCCAAGGCGATGTCTTCCAAGTGAACCTCTCGCTGCGCCAGGAGGCGCAGCTGAAGTCCTCGCCGGAGGATGTTTACGAGTGGCTGCGCAAGCTCAACCCGTCCCCGTACATGGGGCTCTTGCGGTCGCCCGGCTTCGCGCTGTCCAGCGCCTCACCAGAGCTGCTCGTCAAGCTGCATGGGGACAAAGTGAGCGCCCGGCCCATCGCCGGCACCCGGCGCCGGGGACTCACTCCCGCGGAGGATGCCGCCATGGAGGCGGAGCTTCGCGGGAGCGAAAAAGAGATCGCCGAGCATATCATGCTTGTCGATCTGGAACGCAACGACATCGGACGTGTCGCTGCATACGGTTCCGTCAGCGTGCCGGAGCTGATGACGGTGGAGCGCTACTCTCATGTGATGCATCTCGTTTCGCAGGTAGAGGGCCAGATTGCGCCGGATAAAGACGCTTATGCGGTTATCGCAGCTTTATTCCCGGGGGGAACCATCACAGGGGCTCCCAAGGTAAGGACAATGGAGATTATCGAAGAACTGGAGCCGGTTCGACGTGGACCCTATACAGGTTCGATGGGTTTTATTGACTATAACGGCAATATGGAATTAAATATTATTATAAGAACGCTGGCTGTAAAAGACGGGGTCGGATATATTCAGACAGGTGCCGGCATAGTGATCGATTCCGATCCCTACCGTGAATACCGTGAATGCCATAATAAAGCCAAAGCGGTAGTGAAGGCAGTACTCTGTAGTGAACTGCAGCAGGAATTGCCAGCTACCAGCGAAGCCGAAGGGGGAGTAGCACTGTGATCTTGGTCATCGATAATTATGATTCCTTTACGTATAACCTCGTACAGTATTTAGGTGAGCTTGGGGAAGAGGTTAAAGTGCACCGCAATGATGAAATTACCATCGAAGAGATTGAAAAGCTGGCACCTGACCATATTCTAATTTCACCAGGCCCATGTACACCAAATGAAGCGGGAATTAGTCTGGAATTGTTGCATCATTTCAAGGGGATCATTCCGATCTTCGGCGTATGCCTTGGACATCAAGCGATTGGACAAGCATTTGGTGGCAATGTCATCCGTGCTGAGCGTTTGATGCATGGGAAGACATCGCCTATTTACCATAACGGGACCTCAGTTTTTGAAGGTCTGGAGTCTCCTTTTACAGCTACCCGATATCATTCACTGATTGTAGAGCGGGAGAGTCTCCCAGATTGCTTGGAGATTACGGCTGAGACTGAAGAAGGGGAGATTATGGCATTGCGCCATAAAGAATACCCTATTGAAGGTGTACAGTTCCACCCGGAATCTATTATTACGGATCATGGTCATACGATGCTGCGTAACTTCTTGAAACGGAGAGCCGGAGAAACGGCATGAAATATATAGGATTTAACAATGGTGTCATTGACGCCAGAGAAGCCGTGGTTTCTGCCTTGGATCACGGCTTTTTGTACGGCATTGGCTTGTTCGAAACCTTTCGGACCTATGGGGGAGTTCCCTTTTTGCTGGAGCGTCATTTGAAGCGTATGGCAGAGGGGTGCAAGGAACTGGGCATTCCATTTGAGGCAGAAGCGGCACATCTACTTGACTGGATTAAGCGCGTTATGGACAAAAATGAATTAAAAGAAGCTTATATACGCTATACCGTAACAGCCGGTGAGGATATTCTCGGATTACCTGCTGGTGATTATCAAAAGCCCAATCATTTGTTGTACATCAAAGCGCTGCCGAAAGTATCAGATAATCTTTACAGTGAAGGCAAAGAGCTGCAGCTGTTGTCCTTGCGGCGTAATACTCCTGAGGGAACTGTGCGATTCAAGTCGCTGCATTATATGAATAACATTCTGGCTAAGCGTGAGCTTAGAGGGTATGCTTCTGCGGCAAATGGTGCTGAAGGACTAATGCTGACGGCAGAAGAATTTATTGCGGAGGGCATTGTCAGCAACATCTTTTTTATTAAAAACAACAGGCTCTATACCCCAGATCTCACCGCAGGCATTCTTCCGGGAATTACCCGGGAAATGGTGCTGGAGCTGGCTCTTAGTGTAGGCCTTAGTGTTGAAGAAGGAACATATCACTGGGAGCAGTTGAAAGCTGCTGATGAAGTGTTTCTTACCAATTCCGTACAAGAAATTGTTCCTGTTACCGGGGTGTGGCACGGAGATGCAAGATTTACTATAGGTACTGGCCAGTGTGGAACAATTACTGCTGGCTTGATTTCATTATATAGAGATAGGACGGCGATTGCGAAATGAGACCAGTCCTCTTTAAGCGGACATACCGTTGTGGAAATACAGACTTGGAGTTAGGAAATCGAACATTGATTATGGGCATCCTTAATGTTACCCCTGATTCTTTTTCAGATGGAGGACTTTGGGATCATCCGGACAAAGCCGTTGAGCATGCGCTGCGTATGGCTGCAGAGGGTGCTGATATTATTGATATCGGCGGTGAATCTACTCGTCCTGGTCATCAACCGGTGGGACTTGAAGAGGAGTTAGCCCGTGTATTGCCTGTGATCGAGAGTATTCATAAGGCGGCACCTCATCTTCCGTTATCCATCGATACCTATAAAGCTGAAGTAGCCCGCCAAGCTATGGCTGCGGGTGCCCATATCATTAATGATATATGGGGTTGTAAGGCTGATCCGGAAATGGCGGCAGTGGCCGCTGCTGCTGACTGTCCTATTATTTTGATGCATAACCGGCAGGACCGTAATTATACGAATCTGAGTGCGGATATGTCGGCTGACCTTAAGGAAAGTATTGATCTTGCGTTAGCCGCAGGTGTTAAGCCGGCCAATATCATATTGGATCCAGGTATCGGCTTTGCTAAAGATTATAATGAAAACCTGCAGGCAATGATGCTTTTAGACGGGTTGACTGAGTTAGGCTATCCGTTGTTACTGGCGACGTCCCGCAAAAAATTCATCCGCACGGTACTTGATTTGCCGTCTGATGATGTTGTGGAAGGCACCGCAGCTACAGTAGCTTTTGGTATTGCTCAGGGTTGCCAGATCGTCCGTGTACATGATGTATCTCTAATTAAACGAACGGTTAAGATGTGTGATGCGATGTTGTATGCTGCACCTCCAGTGGTGCGTGAATAGCTATATTTTACGAAAAAGGGCGGATTAATCATGGATAAAATGACAATGCATCGCATGGAATATTACGGATACCACGGTGTATTTGAGGAAGAGCGTAAGCTGGGACAACGTTTTTACATTGATTTAGAGCTTGAGCTTGATTTGCAGGGTGCGGGCTTGAATGATGATTTGAATCAAACTGTGAATTATGCTGAAGTTCATGAATTAGTCAAAAATATTGTCGAAATAAAGTCTTTTAAGTTGATTGAAGCTTTGGCAGAATATATTGCATCCTCCGTACTGGACACTTATACTGTTATCAATGCAGTAACGGTTAAGGTAACTAAACCTCATCCGCCTTTCGACATTCATTTTCAGGGAGTGACTGTAGAGCTGCGCAGAACTAGAAAGTGAGAACAAGGTCCATGAATATACATTCCACCTCTGAAGAATCAGAGGCTTATATTGCTTTAGGGGCTAATTTGGGTGACCGCGAGGGCACACTGTCAGAGGCTTTGAACAGACTGGACGCTCATGATGAAATATCGGTGGTCCGCTGCTCCAAAGTTTACGAGACAGAGCCAGTTGGTTATTTAGATCAGCCGCAGTTTCTCAATATGGCAGCAGCTTTGCGAACGACACTTGCGCCCGAGTCCTTGCTGGAAGTGATGTTGGGGATTGAAACGCAGTTGGGTCGTATCCGGGATATCCGCTATGGACCGAGAACGGTAGATTTGGATTTGTTGTGGGTTGAGGGTCAGGTGCTCGATACACCACATTTAACGTTACCGCATCCACGCATGTTAGAGCGTGCTTTTGTATTGTTTCCGCTCAGTGACATCGTTCCACAGAATGAACAATCTTCCGGACTTCGCAAGCTGATTACAGCAGCGCTTCAAGACATAGACGGGAAGGAAGGAATTCGGTTGTGGACAACAAGCGTTTGGGACGGAGGGTCAGGGCATTCCGTAAGCTAAAAGGGTATACTCAACAGGATCTTGCGGATCTTGCCGGAATTTCCTTGGCTGTGCTTGGTGCAGTCGAGAGGGGTAACAGACGATTAGAAGATCAAATTTTAGATAAAATTGCGAATGTTCTAGGGGTTACAACAGAAGAGCTTGTGGATCCCAACTCATAATTTCCAAGAATTAAAAGGCAGGAAGTGATACGAATGCTGAAGATTGGCGATATTGAGATGAAAAATCAGGTTGTTCTGGCACCTATGGCTGGCGTGTGCAATCCGGCTTTTCGTCTGATCGCTAAGGAATTTGGTACAGGTCTGGTCTGTGCGGAAATGGTAAGCGATAAGGCCATTATTCACGGAAATACACGTACTCGCGAAATGTTGTTTGTAGATGAACGGGAGAAACCGCTTAGTTTGCAGATTTTTGGCGGGGATAGAGCATCACTGGTACAAGCAGCTAAAGTCGTTGATAAAGAAACCAATGCTGATATTATCGATATCAATATGGGATGCCCAGTGCCAAAAGTGACTAAATGTGATGCGGGAGCCCGCTGGCTTTTGAATCCCGACAAAATCTATGAAATGGTCTCTGCGGTTGTCGATGTTGTCGATAAACCGGTAACCGTGAAAATGCGGATTGGCTGGGATAGCGAGCATATTTTTGTCGAAGATAATGCGCGTGCGGTTGAACGTGCCGGGGGTAAGGCTGTCAGCGTACACGGTCGTACCCGCGAGCAGCTTTACACAGGCCATGCGGACTGGAACTACATCAAGATGGCAAAAGAAGCAGTTTCCATTCCCGTTATTGGCAACGGGGATGTTAATACACCTGAAGATGCTCGGGCTATGTTGGATCAGACTGGCTGCGATGGTGTAATGATCGGGCGTGGAGCACTCGGTAATCCTTGGATGTTGTATCGTACCATTCAATATTTGAGCACCGGCGAGCTTATGCCTGAACCTGGTTTGGATGAGAAGATTAAGGTTGCTATTCTTCATATGGATCGTCTGGTAGCTCTTAAGGGAGAAGCTGTAGCTGTCCGTGAGATGCGTAAGCATATGGCTTGGTATTTAAAAGGCTTGAAGGCTGCCGCTAGAGTGAAGGATGTCCTTATGACAGAAACAAAACGCGATGGAATGGTGAGGATATTGAATGATTTTGTCGTTCAATTAAAGTATGAAGAAGAGAGCAAGGGCATTGAAATGTCTTCTTCTGCTGTATAATCGCCTTTTTTCTGCTGATATTTGAACACATCTGACTTTATATGTGGTGTCATTGACATTTTGTAGCGGTTCCAATATAATTTCACAGTATAAAATCGCCGTTACAGTAAGAGCAATGCAGCAGGGAGGGTTCTTATCCTTCTAGATTAGCATATAGTATGGTGTTTTCAATAATTGTATACGACAGGAGAATCGGTTGAGATGAGCGATAAAGAAGTCATCCTTACGCCGGACGGGCTAAAACGTCTGGAAGATGAGCTGGAGACCCTCAAATCCGTAAAACGCCGTGAGGTTGCTGAACGGATTAAGGTAGCGATTGGCTACGGAGATATCAGTGAGAACTCGGAGTATGAAGACGCGAAGAATGAGCAAGCTTTTATCGAAGGACGCGTTCTCACTTTGGAGAAGATGCTTCGCAACGCGCGTATCATCAATAGCGACGAGATCGTTACTGACGTAGTAAGTATTGGTGTTACTGTAAGTGTCGAGGATTTGGAATATGGGGACACTATGGAGTATACGATCGTAGGTACAGCAGAATCTGATCCACTGAATAACAAGATTTCCAACGAAAGTCCGGTAGGCAAAGCTATTATCGGAAAAAAAATAGGTACGGTAGTTGATGTTTCTACACCTGCAGGAGTTATTCAATATAAAATTCTCGATATCAGAATGAAGTAATATACAGACCTTAATGTCTGTAAATAGATGTGCTGCCATATGTATTAGTCACTTCACTGTACATAGGTAGATAAGGGAACATGTTTGGGAAAGCTTCCTTAGGGAAGCTTTTTTCAAATCATCCAGAAACGATAGGTAAAACAAACTGCTTATATTTTGAGCTGGAACGGGACTGTCCTCTAACTATGGAGACGGAGCCGTTTCTTCTTGTGTATATGATATTACTGAGTTATAAGGGGATGAATCGCATGACCGAGGAAATGAACAATGTGGACAATGCAGAGAACGAACTTAGTGAGCTTTTGCAGATCCGCCGTGCCAAACTGGACGAGCTAAGAGGACTTGGTATTGATCCTTTTGGCAAAAAATACGAGCGCACAGCTAACGCTGGCGATATCGTAGCTAAGTATGATGGACTTTCCAAAGAGGAATTGGACGAGCTTTCTGTTGAAGTGAGCATTGCTGGGCGTATTATGGCAAAACGCGTTATGGGTAAAGCCAGCTTTGCGCATATCCAGGACCTTAGCGGAAGAATTCAGCTTTATGTTCGTCAAGACAGCATTCCTGAAACTCAATACGCGGCGTTTAATGTTCTCGATCTGGGAGATATTATCGGCGTTCGTGGAACAGTATTCAAAACCAAAACAGGCGAGACCTCCATCAAAGTGCATAATCTCGAAGTCTTGTCCAAGTCCCTGCTGCCACTTCCTGAAAAATATCATGGTCTTAAAGATGTAGAACTGCGTTATCGCCAGCGCTATGTTGATTTGATTATTAATCCGGAAGTTCAACAGACCTTTATTGCCCGTTCAAGAATTATTCAATCGATGCGTCGTTATTTGGATTCACTTGGTTATCTTGAAGTTGAAACACCTACACTTCATACGATCGCCGGTGGAGCAGCTGCGCGTCCGTTTATTACTTACCACAACACACTTGAAATGCAGCTGTATATGCGGATTGCTATCGAGCTTCACTTGAAACGCCTTATCGTTGGCGGTTTGGAAAAAGTGTATGAAATCGGCCGTGTCTACCGTAACGAGGGAATGTCGACTCGTCATAATCCAGAGTTCACTATGATTGAGTTGTACGAAGCATATGCTGACTACAAGGACATCATGAATCTCACGGAGAATATGATTGCACATATTGCCCAAGAGGTATTAGGTACACAACTGCTGGATTACCAAGGCAAAGAGGTAAATCTGTCTCCAGGATGGCGTCGTGTAACTATGGTTGATGCTGTTAAAGAAGTAACCGGTGTTGATTTCAGCGTTCACATGACAGATGACGAAGCACAAGCTTTGGCAAAAGAACATCGTGTGCCTGTTGAGAAACATATGACGTTCGGCCATATCCTTAACGCTTTCTTCGAGCAATTTGTAGAGGAAACTCTAATTCAGCCAACCTTTGTAATGGGACACCCTGTTGAAATTTCACCACTTGCGAAGAAAAACGATGAGGATCCACGCTTTACCGATCGTTTTGAGCTGTTTATTGTGGGTCGTGAGCACGCTAATGCATTTAGTGAATTGAATGATCCGATTGACCAACGTCAACGCTTTGAGGCACAGATCCAGGAGAAAGAGCAAGGTAATGACGAAGCTCATGAGATGGATGATGATTTCATCCGCGCCCTGGAATATGGTATGCCGCCTACTGGCGGACTGGGAATCGGCGTAGACCGTTTGATCATGCTGCTTACCAATTCTGCATCGATTCGCGATGTATTGCTGTTTCCACATATGCGTAACCGTACTGAATAGTATCTATAGAACACAGGGCTTAAGGGAGCTGTCTAAGGGCAGTTCTCTCAGCTACTGTTGATTAGAAGCAGTGCTTTCACTTCATCGCTCCTATAGAATGTAGAGATTTAATATTAGTTTCAAAAAAACTCTTGCAATGCATCTCCATACATGATATATTCTAAGTCCGGCCAAGAAGTACACATGCCGAGCTCGAAAAAGAAGTTAAAAAAAAGAGCTTGACATTAAATAGCCGAACATGATATAGTATAAGAGTTGCTGCTGAGACATTAAACGGCGCCAACGAGAACTTGATCTTTGAAAACTGAACAACGAGTGAGTAGGAAATCACGTAAGTGAAATCCAAAATTAGAGAATTAATTTTCTCGTCAGATGTTTCAAAATGAGCATATCGCTCTTTTCAATACTAATTGGAGAGTTTGATCCTGGCTCAGGACGAACGCTGGCGGCGTGCCTAATACATGCAAGTCGAGCGGAGTTATTTTGAAAGCTTGCTTTCAAAATAACTTAGCGGCGGACGGGTGAGTAACACGTAGGCAACCTGCCCTTCAGACTGGGATAACTACCGGAAACGGTAGCTAATACCGGATAATTTCTTTTTTCTCCTGAGAGAAGAATGAAAGACGGAGCAATCTGTCACTGAGGGATGGGCCTGCGGCGCATTAGCTAGTTGGTGGGGTAACGGCCCACCAAGGCGACGATGCGTAGCCGACCTGAGAGGGTGAACGGCCACACTGGGACTGAGACACGGCCCAGACTCCTACGGGAGGCAGCAGTAGGGAATCTTCCGCAATGGGCGAAAGCCTGACGGAGCAACGCCGCGTGAGTGATGAAGGTTTTCGGATCGTAAAGCTCTGTTGCCAGGGAAGAACGTCCGGTAGAGTAACTGCTACCGGAGTGACGGTACCTGAGAAGAAAGCCCCGGCTAACTACGTGCCAGCAGCCGCGGTAATACGTAGGGGGCAAGCGTTGTCCGGAATTATTGGGCGTAAAGCGCGCGCAGGCGGCTATTTAAGTCTGGTGTTTAAACCTTGGGCTCAACCTGAGGTCGCACTGGAAACTGGGTGGCTTGAGTACAGAAGAGGAAAGTGGAATTCCACGTGTAGCGGTGAAATGCGTAGATATGTGGAGGAACACCAGTGGCGAAGGCGACTTTCTGGGCTGTAACTGACGCTGAGGCGCGAAAGCGTGGGGAGCAAACAGGATTAGATACCCTGGTAGTCCACGCCGTAAACGATGAGTGCTAGGTGTTAGGGGTTTCGATACCCTTGGTGCCGAAGTTAACACAGTAAGCACTCCGCCTGGGGAGTACGGTCGCAAGACTGAAACTCAAAGGAATTGACGGGGACCCGCACAAGCAGTGGAGTATGTGGTTTAATTCGAAGCAACGCGAAGAACCTTACCAGGTCTTGACATCCCTCTGAATCTGCTAGAGATAGCAGCGGCCTTCGGGACAGAGGAGACAGGTGGTGCATGGTTGTCGTCAGCTCGTGTCGTGAGATGTTGGGTTAAGTCCCGCAACGAGCGCAACCCTTAACTTTAGTTGCCAGCAGGTAATGCTGGGCACTCTAGAGTGACTGCCGGTGACAAACCGGAGGAAGGTGGGGATGACGTCAAATCATCATGCCCCTTATGACCTGGGCTACACACGTACTACAATGGCCGGTACAACGGGAAGCGAAGCCGCGAGGTGGAGCCAATCCCATCAAAGCCGGTCTCAGTTCGGATTGCAGGCTGCAACTCGCCTGCATGAAGTCGGAATTGCTAGTAATCGCGGATCAGCATGCCGCGGTGAATACGTTCCCGGGTCTTGTACACACCGCCCGTCACACCACGAGAGTTTACAACACCCGAAGTCGGTGGGGTAACCCGCAAGGGAGCCAGCCGCCGAAGGTGGGGTAGATGATTGGGGTGAAGTCGTAACAAGGTAGCCGTATCGGAAGGTGCGGCTGGATCACCTCCTTTCTATGGAGAATCGTTCTCTGCAATGAGGACATTCAAATCGGAAGCTCAGCTTCCAAAACTCAGGTTTAGGCCTGTTACTCACTCGTTGCTCAGTTTTGAGAGTTTAAGCTCTCAAGTAAGACTTGATCCTTGAAAACTGGATACCGAAACGAATTTGCGTTTTAGAACATCTTTTAGCAACTTGTGTAAACAAGTAAATGTTATTAGTGAGATTTTTCTTCGGAAAAATCAAGGTTAAGCTAATAAGAGCACACGGAGGATGCCTAGGCGCCAGGAGCCGACGAAGGACGTGGCGAACAACGAAACTGCCTCGGGGAGCTGTAAGCAAGCTTTGATCCGGGGGTGTCCGAATGGGGAAACCCAGCTGTGGTAATTCGCAGTTACTCATACCTGAATACATAGGGTGTGTAGAGGCAGACCAGGGGAACTGAAACATCTAAGTACCCTGAGGAAGAGAAAACAATAGTGATTCCGTCAGTAGCGGCGAGCGAACGCGGAACAGCCTAAACCTAAGAGCTTGCTCTTAGGGGTTGTGGGACGTCTCACATGGAGTTACAAAGGAATATGGTAGGTGAAGAGGTCTGGAAAGGCCCGCGATAGAGGTAAAAGCCCTGTAACCTAAACTGTGTTCTCTCCGAGACGGATCCCGAGTAGTGCGGGGCACGTGAAACCCCGTATGAATCCAGCAGGACCATCTGCTAAGGCTAAATACTACCTGGCGACCGATAGTGAAACAGTACCGTGAGGGAAAGGTGAAAAGCACCCCGGAAGGGGAGTGAAATAGAACCTGAAACCGTGTGCTTACAAAAAGTCAGAGCCCTATTAATGGGTGATGGCGTGCCTTTTGTAGAATGAACCGGCGAGTTACGTTTAACATGCAAGGTTAAGCCGAGAAGGTGGAGCCGCAGCGAAAGCGAGTCTGAATAGGGCGACTTAGTATGTGGACGTAGACCCGAAACCGTGTGATCTACCCCTGTCCAGGGTGAAGGTGCGGTAACACGCACTGGAGGCCCGAACCCACGTACGTTGAAAAGTGCGGGGATGAGGTGGGGGTAGCGGAGAAATTCCAATCGAACTCGGAGATAGCTGGTTCTCCCCGAAATAGCTTTAGGGCTAGCCTCGGTATAAGAGTAGTGGAGGTAGAGCACTGATTGGGTGCGGGGTCCGCAAGGATTACCAAGCTCAGTCAAACTCCGAATGCCATATACTTATTGCCGGGAGTCAGACAGTGAGTGCTAAGATCCATTGTCAAAAGGGAAACAGCCCAGACCATCAGCTAAGGTCCCCAAGTGTGTGTTAAGTGGGAAAGGATGTGGAGTTGCACAGACAACCAGGATGTTGGCTTAGAAGCAGCCACCATTGAAAGAGTGCGTAATAGCTCACTGGTCGAGTGACTCTGCGCCGAAAATGTAACGGGGCTAAACACACCACCGAAGCTATGGCTAGATACGTATGTATCTGGGGTAGGGGAGCGTTGTGTAGGGGTTGAAGGTGTACTGAAAAGAGCGCTGGACACTACACAAGTGAGAATGCCGGTATGAGTAACGAAAAGATCAGTGAGAATCTGATCCGCCGAAAGCCCAAGGTTTCCTGAGGAAGGCTCGTCCGCTCAGGGTAAGTCGGGACCTAAGGCGAGGCCGAAAGGCGTAGTCGAAGGACAACAGTTTGAAATTACTGTACCACCGTAATCCGCTATGAGCGATGGGGTGACGCAGGAGGGTAGTGACGCGGACTGATGGATGTCCGTCTAAGCAGTGAGGCTGATGTGTAGGCAAATCCGCACATCGTTAAGGCTGGGCTGTGATGGGGAGCGAAAATTATAGTAGCGAAGGTCATGATCTCACACTGCCAAGAAAAGCCTCTAGCCAGGAGAAGGTGCCCGTACCGCAAACCGACACAGGTAGGCGAGAAGAGAATTCTAAGGCGCGCGGAAGAACTCTCGTTAAGGAACTCGGCAAAATGACCCCGTAACTTCGGGAGAAGGGGTGCCCCGGTAGTGTGAATAGCACGAGGGGGCCGCAGTGAAAAGGCCCAAGCGACTGTTTAGCAAAAACACAGGTCTGTGCGAAGCCGCAAGGCGAAGTATACGGGCTGACGCCTGCCCGGTGCTGGAAGGTTAAGGGGAGTGGTTAGGGGTAACCCGAAGCTATGAACCGAAGCCCCAGTAAACGGCGGCCGTAACTATAACGGTCCTAAGGTAGCGAAATTCCTTGTCAGGTAAATTCTGACCCGCACGAATGGCGTAACGACTTGGGCGCTGTCTCAACGAGAGATCCGGTGAAATTTTAATACCTGTGAAGATGCAGGTTACCCGCGACAAGACGGAAAGACCCCATGGAGCTTTACTGCAGCTTGATATTGAATTTGGGTACGATCTGTACAGGATAGGTGGGAGCCGTAGAAATCGGAGCGCAAGCTTCGGTGGAGGCGCCGTTGGGATACCACCCTGATCGTATCTAGGTTCTAACCTAGTGCCCTTACCGGGTACGGGGACCGTGTCAGGCGGGCAGTTTGACTGGGGCGGTCGCCTCCTAAAGAGTAACGGAGGCGTTCCAAGGTTCCCTCAGAATGGTTGGAAATCATTCGCAGAGTGCAAAGGCATAAGGGAGCTTGACTGCGAGACCTACAAGTCGAGCAGGGACGAAAGTCGGACTTAGTGATCCGGTGGTACCGCATGGAAGGGCCATCGCTCAACGGATAAAAGCTACCCTGGGGATAACAGGCTTATCTCCCCCAAGAGTCCACATCGACGGGGAGGTTTGGCACCTCGATGTCGGCTCATCGCATCCTGGGGCTGAAGTAGGTCCCAAGGGTTGGGCTGTTCGCCCATTAAAGCGGTACGCGAGCTGGGTTCAGAACGTCGTGAGACAGTTCGGTCCCTATCTGTCGTGGGCGCAGGAAATTTGAGAGGAGCTGTCCTTAGTACGAGAGGACCGGGATGGACGTACCGCTGGTGCACCAGTTGTTCCGCCAGGAGCATGGCTGGGTAGCTACGTACGGACGGGATAAGCGCTGAAAGCATCTAAGCGTGAAGCCCCCCTCAAGATGAGATTTCCCAATTAGTAAGACCCCTTGAAGACGACGAGGTAGATAGGTTGGAGGTGGAAGTGCAGCAATGCATGGAGCTGACCAATACTAATCGGTCGAGGGCTTATCCTATACTTAGAATGCAAATTCGTTTCGGATTCAGTTTTCAGGCATCAAGCCTGTAACACGCTTAGAAATTCATTGTCACTTCAGGTGATGAACCGAATTTCACGCGGCAGCGTCTGTTTCACAGACGCATGTTTGGTGGCGATAGCGGAGGGGTTCCACGCGTACCCATCCCGAACACGACCGTTAAGCCCTCCAGCGCCGATGGTACTTGGACCGAAGGGTCCTGGGAGAGTAGGACGTTGCCAAGCACGCAAGACCACTGTTGAGTAATCGACAGTGGTCTTTTTGTTATGTAAATAAAGAATTCATTAGGCTATATTTTGAGATACTAAGATGGAGATAAGCGTGGCTTAAAAGGTGAACAGAGATGCATTGTGAATTTTTTACACACTAAATTGTCCGCCCAGCACGGACTAACGTCCAATAATTCGCTTACTCGGCGGCCGTTTTTTGAATACCTACTCTGATGATGTAATGTTCTTGACAGTCCAAATGCCCTTTGCTAAGATGGCAATAATATATTTTTGGATAAGCATCTCAAACCTTAATTGAAGATCTACACTTGTTCAGCCCCCAGATGTACAGAATTGTCTGTCGTGAATGGACTGGAGTCAAAGGTTCTTCTTTCATAAAGTTTGTAGGCGGGTATAATTTAAAACAACCGAGGAGGAATGACCCAGGTGTGGAAAGATAAGTTTGGTAAAGAAGGTCTAACTTTTGATGATGTGCTGCTGGTTCCGCGTAAATCTGAGGTACTGCCTAAAGAAGTGGATTTGACCACAGTTCTTAGTAAGAATGTGAAGTTGAATATTCCACTTATGAGTGCAGGTATGGACACAGTCACAGAAGCAGCCATGGCCATTGCAATTGCTCGTGAGGGTGGCATCGGGATTATACACAAGAATATGCCTGTAGAGCAGCAAGCGGAAGAAGTAGATCGTGTGAAGCGTTCCGAGAGCGGAGTTATTACGAATCCATTCTCACTTACGGCAGAACACATGGTATCTGATGCAGAGCTTTTAATGGGTAAATATCGCATTTCCGGAGTGCCGATTGTAGACAGTGACAATAAACTTGTCGGTATTCTGACTAATAGAGACTTACGCTTTATTCATGATTTCAATATTCAAATTAAAGAAGTTATGACACATGAGAATCTTGTAACAGCTGCTGTGGGTACAACCCTTCAGGAAGCAGAAGGTATCCTGCAACGTCATAAGATCGAGAAGCTCCCCCTTGTGGACGAGAATAATATTCTTAAGGGCCTCATCACCATTAAGGATATTGAAAAAGCTATTCAATTCCCTAACGGAGCCAAAGATGCACATGGCCGTCTACTTGTTGGAGCAGCTGTTGGTATCTCTAAAGACACCTTCGAACGTACTGCAGCATTAGTAAAAGCTGGTGTGGACTTGATCGTCGTCGATTCTGCACATGGTCACCACATTAATATAATTGAAGCGGTTCGCCAAATTCGTGAGCTGTATCCTGATCTTACGATTGTTGCTGGTAACGTAGCTACAGGCGAAGCAACCCGTGAACTTATTGAAGCTGGTGCATCTGTAGTTAAAGTAGGTATTGGACCAGGATCGATCTGTACAACACGCGTTATCGCTGGTATCGGCGTACCACAGGTTACAGCCATTTATGATTGTGCCACAGTTGCTCGTGAGTACGGAATTCCTATTATCGCTGATGGCGGTATTAAGTATTCTGGGGAGATCACTAAGGCTATCGCAGCGGGTGCTCATGCTGTAATGATGGGAAGTATGTTTGCGGGTACAGAAGAAAGCCCAGGGGAATCTGAGCTTTATCAAGGCCGTAAATTTAAAGTATATCGTGGTATGGGCAGCATGAGTGCCATGAAACAAGGCAGTAAAGACCGTTATTTCCAAGATGATGATAAAAAGCTCGTTCCTGAAGGAATTGAGGGACGTATTGCTTTTAAAGGGCCTCTTTCTGACACTGTTCATCAATTGATCGGCGGATTGCGCTCAGGTATGGGCTATTGCGGTACAAAGTCATTGGAAGAACTGCGTAACGATACTTCTTTCATTCGTATCACAAGTGCTGGACTTCGTGAGAGCCACCCGCATGATGTGCAAATTACAAAAGAAGCACCAAACTATTCCGTATAATGGACTAACCGTATTATTTTTTGGACAGACAGGACTATTTCGTCCTGTCTGTCTTTTTTTGCGGGTACCCCTGTGTTAGAATAGAACAAGCTATTGATATGAGATTTAAAGGAGAGTCGTAATCATTGAAGCACAAACGAAAATTTAATGGTAAGCAAATTGTAATTAAGACAGCGACTGTAGGTCTGCTTTTAAATATGTTAATGAACCCAGTAATTCCAGCATTGGCTGAAGCGGGCAAAACTCCGGCTACAACCGAAGGTGCCGCAACTACTACTGAAACTGCACCCAAGACCAACGCAGTTAAGATCCCTTCTGTGGAATCTCTTAACTTGGAATTGAGTTCTGCTATTCTAATAGAACCAACTACAGGCCAAGTACTTATGGCTCTAAATCCAGATACACCACTCCCACCTGCGAGTATGACCAAGATGATGACTGAATATCTTGTATCTGATGCCGTGAAAAAAGGAGACATCTCTTGGGATCAGAAAGTTATCATTCAAGAGAATGCTTCCAAACAGGTCGGATCACGAATTTTTCTGGCAGCTGGAGATGAACATACGGTTAAAGAGCTATACATAGCGATGGCCGTTGGATCGGCGAATGATGCCACAGTTGCTTTGGCAGAATTGGTATCGGGTTCAGAAGAACAATTTGTAGAACTAATGAATCAGACTGCACAGAAGATGGGCATGAAAAATACCTATTTTATTAACTCAACTGGACTTGATCGGGCAGACATGCCGAAGAAATTCCGTCCTGATCTTGATAAAGAGACTGTAATGTCAGCTAGAGATGCAGCTACTCTTGCTAAATTTATAGTTACTGACCACCCGGACTTCACTGAATTTACAACGATTCAGTCTTATAAATTCCGTGATCGGGATACAGCGCCGATCATTAACTACAACTGGATGCTGGAAGCTAACAAAAGTATTCCCAACTTTAAGGCATATGCTTATCCAGGTCTAGATGGACTGAAGACTGGCCATACCACAAATGCAGGTAACTGCTTTACCGGTACTGCTGTGCGTGATGGAATGCGTCTAATCAGTGTTGTTATGGGTGCTAATTCAGAGGCACATCGATTCACAGAAACAAAAAAAGTGCTCGACTACGGGTTTAACAACTTTGAAATCAAACAGGTTGTAGCTCCGAAGGCTGTTATTGCTGGCACGGAAACAGTTCCGGTACTGAAAGGCAAGAATAAAGATGTTTCTATAGTTACTGATGAAGGAGTTTCTTTCATTGTTCCTAAGGGAACGGTTTCTCCTGAAGTTACTACAACTGTTGTAACAAATGACCCTGCAACTTTGGTTGCTCCTATAGCTCAATCCTCTAAAGTAGGTAAAGTTACCTATTCCTACAAGGCTGAAGGCATGCAAGCAGCACAGGAGAAAACAGTTAATCTGATCACAGTAGAGGAAGCTGAGAAGGCTGGCTGGTTCAAGTTGTTCCTTAGAGCGATTGGCGATTTCTTCGGTGATTTATTTTCAGGGATCAAGAACTTGTTCTAATGCAGTTTGGTGTCGAAATCAGCAGTAAATCCGAGTAAATGGGTTGTAGATTTCCCTTCATTGGGGTAAAATTACAAGTTAGATTAAGATAGATCATTCGGGGGGTTAGGACATGGAAACAGGTACATCGCGAGTTAAAAGAGGCATGGCAGAAATGCAAAAAGGCGGCGTCATTATGGACGTCATGAATGCAGAGCAAGCAAAAATTGCTGAGGCTGCTGGTGCAGTTGCTGTTATGGCTCTGGAACGCGTACCTTCTGACATTCGTGCAGCTGGCGGTGTAGCACGGATGGCCGATCCTACAATTGTAGAAGAGGTTCTCAAGGTGGTAAGTATCCCTGTTATGGCTAAGGCTCGTATCGGCCATTATGTAGAAGCGAAAGTTCTAGAATCTTTGGGTGTTGATTACTTGGATGAGAGTGAAGTTCTTACTCCTGCTGATGAAGTATTCCATATTGATAAACATGAGTTTACCGTTCCTTTTGTATGTGGAGCGAAGGATCTGGGAGAAGCACTGAGACGTATTAACGAAGGTGCCTCCATGATTCGTACAAAAGGTGAACCAGGAACAGGCAACATTGTTGAGGCCGTGCGTCACATGCGCTTTATCAACAGTCAAATCCGTAAAGTAACGAATTTGTCCAAGGACGAGCTATATAATGAAGCAAAGAACCTGGGAGTTTCCTACGAGCTGTTGCTCGAAGTACATGAGCTTGGAAAACTGCCGGTTGTTAACTTTGCCGCTGGGGGTGTAGCTACTCCTGCAGATGCTGCTCTTATGATGCATTTGGGTGCTGATGGTGTATTCGTAGGCTCGGGTATTTTTAAATCGGACAATCCTGAGAAATTTGCGCGTGCGATTGTTGAAGCCACTACACACTATACTGATTACAAACTGATTGCTGAAGTATCCAAGAACCTTGGTGCACCAATGAAGGGGATTGATATTGCAACTCTCACCCCGGCTGAACGTATGTCGGAGCGTGGCCGTTAATAGAGAGAAGGTTGTAGGATGAAGATAGGAGTATTGGCGCTGCAAGGCGCTGTTACGGAGCATATTGTTAGTATAGAGAAGACCGGTGCAGAAGGCGTGCCTATCAAGCGTGTGGAGCAGCTAGAAGAGGTTGAAGGCCTGATTATCCCCGGCGGAGAAAGTACAACGATTGGAAAGCTAATGCGGAAATATGGCTTCATAGAAGCCATCCGTGATTTTTCTGATCAGGGTAAGCCTATTTTTGGCACATGTGCGGGTATGATCGTGCTGGCCAAAAAAATTGCCGGTGGTGAACCGGGGCATTTGGAGCTGATGGATATTACCGTAGCCCGGAATGCATTCGGCCGCCAACGGGAAAGCTTTGAATGTGATCTGGAGGTTAAAGGCATTGATGAGCCGGTTCGTGCTGTGTTTATACGTGCACCGCTTATCAACGAGGTAGGACCGGGAGTTGATGTGCTTACAGTCTATAATGATGAGATTGTAACCGCGCGCGAAGGCAACTTGCTGGTGTCTTCTTTTCATCCAGAACTGACCGATGATTTCAGACTGCACCAATATTTTGCCGATATGGTAGAGGCGAATAGGGAAGTCCAACAACAAAATCGCATATAAAGAACATCCTGACTCTTTCAAAGCTGTAATCAGCATTTTGAAAGAGTTTAGGCTGTTTTCAGGAGGGAAACTTTGTGTTAGATGTAAAAATACTACGTAGTGATTACGCAAGAGTGGAAGAGGCTTTAGAAAAACGGGGCAAATCACTGGACTTAATTGCTGATTTTCCACAACTTGATTTGCGTCGACGTGAATTACTGCAAGAAACCGAAGGTCTTAAGAACCGTCGTAATACAGTTTCAGGTGAAGTAGCGAAAAAGAAAAAGAACGGCGAGCCAGCAGATGATCTAATTACAGAAATGCGTACAGTATCTGACCGAATTAAAGAGCTTGATGATGAAGTACGTGAACTGGAAGCTCAGATTGCTGATCTTACTATGAATATCCCTAATATTCCTCATGATTCAGTTCCAGTAGGGAAATCCGAGGATGATAACGTTGAATTACGCCGCTGGTCGGAGCCCAAAGAGTTCGGATTCACTCCGAAATCACATTGGGAGCTTGCGCAGCAGCTTGATATTATTGATTTTGAAGCTGCAGCAAAGGTTACAGGATCCCGGTTTGTTTTCTATAAAGGACTTGGAGCACGTCTAGAACGGGCGCTGATTAACTTTATGATGGATCTTCACAGTGGTGAGCATAACTATGAGGAAATGCTGCCGCCTTACATTGTAAACAAAGACAGCTTGTATGGTACAGGACAACTGCCTAAATTCGAAGAGGATCTGTTCAAGCTGCGGGATACCGAATACTATTTGATTCCTACAGCTGAAGTACCGGTAACGAACTACTATCGCGAAGAGATTTTGACGGCAGCTGACCTGCCTAAATACCATGTAGCTTACAGCTCTTGTTTCCGTTCTGAGGCGGGCTCGGCGGGCCGTGATACTCGCGGTTTGATTCGCCAGCATCAATTCAACAAGGTAGAGTTGGTGAAGCTCACCACCCCTGAATCCTCTTATGAGGAATTAGAAAAAATGACAGCAGACGCTGAAAGTGTGCTGCAGCTGTTAGGACTGCCTTATCGTGTACTTGGGTTATGTACGGCTGATATGGGCTTTACATCGGCTAAGACGTACGATTTGGAAGTGTGGTTGCCTGAGAGTGGGATGTACCGTGAGATCTCCTCTTGCTCAAATACAGAAGACTTCCAAGCACGCCGGGCAAATATTCGTTTCCGTAAGGATCCAAAATCGAAGCCTGAATTTGTTCATACGCTGAACGGCTCTGCTTTGGCTGTTGGACGTACGGTTGCTGCAATTCTTGAGAATTATCAGCAAGAGGATGGCAGTGTTCTGATTCCAGAATGCCTACAACCTTATATGCGCAATGTAAAATCGATACAACCAAAAACTATTTAAAGATATAGTTGCTTTTTCTTTGCATTGTATGGTACAATCCTAATGCATGTGAAATTTAAATGCATTTGGAGAGGTACCGAAGCGGTCATAACGGGGCGGTCTTGAAAACCGTTAGGGTGCAAGCCCACATGGGTTCGAATCCCATCCTCTCCGCCATTCCTTTATGAACTTAAAGAATAATTAGATAGAAACCGTTCCCTCTGGGGGACGGTTTTTTGTTTTGTTTGGTAGACCCAGTTCTATTGAGAATAAAAAGCTTCATTTCTCCGCAATGTATTAGAGAAGGAGGATGATCATAATCATGGATAGATCATTAGAAGTTGATCAGCATAAGCTTGTCTCAGCCTGGCAGGAGCGCTTGCCGGCGTTGATGGATGATGGGGATAGTTTCAGTGTGCTGGCGGATAATGGGGATCCGAATAGCTTGCTGATTCATTTTAATGCGGCAGGTCATCAAGGCTATTCGCTGGATTTTCGCTGCAAGTATGTAGATAGCAGAGAAGTGGCAGTGGATCTGCTGGATGTGGAACAGAGCGGTCTCCATATTGATGAGCGTAGTGATGCCGTACAGCAGCTGGCACAGCAATACTCACGGCAAATTCATGAATGTGCTCAGGCTCTTCAGAACTTGACCAATCCTTAGGAGGAATGAAAATGTCGAAACCAAAAAGTATCCCTGTTCCTGGGGCAGAGCCAACAAGTGGTGAGCGGAGAAAAGACCATACTCCATCAGGCCCAGAACCGCTTTCAGGTTCTAAAAAGGTGAAACAAGCGAACCATGTTGACCACCATAATCCACAAGGTTAACAAATAAAAACGTTAAGAATTTTAAAGAAGTGTTTCTTGATTTTTACAAATGGTTTATCATAGGAGGGGGAGAGATTTCTTTTACAATGGGAGAGGAGAACAATAATGAACAAAAAGTGGGGTTTGTCAGCCGCTGCATTGCTGCTTACAGCAGCAGTAATTCTGCCGGGATGTGCAAGTAAACAGGAGGCGCCAAAAGAGGCCTTAAAATCAGCCGCTACTAAAGCGACTACAATGTCATCTTATGAGATGAAGAGTAAATTCACGATCAACGATCTTACGATCGAGACTTCTGACGCTGAATCTGCTGCAATGACTACACAGGTACTTAGTATGCTTAAGAATGCTGATATTACCATTGATGGGGTATATCAAGCAGAGCCAATGCAGACAGAACTAACTATGGTTCTGAATCTGAAAGGCGATATGAGCATGAGCTTTAATGTTCCTATGGTAATGACTGCCGAGAAGTTGTATGTTAAGATTCCATCTATTCCTTTCGTACCGATTCCTGAGACAATCCTCAATAAGTTTGTAGAGGTTGATCTGAAGGCGTTGGCAGAGCAGGAGGGTGCAGAATTTAACCCAAGTACGATGGATACTCAAAAAATGCAGAAGCTGTCTAATGAAGTGGTGGACACTGTCCTAGCTGAATATGACGAAGAAAAATATTTTAACGAGATTGATCCCAAAGATGCTAATTTACCAGAAGGTGTGGAAGCTCAACAAGTCGTTCAGTTCCAAGTGACTAACGATAATGTTAAAGAAGCAATCACTATCTTGGTGAATAATGCCCTGCCAAAAATCATTGATATCGTAAGCAAGGAAGAATACAAGGATATGCTGCAGATTAAAGATGCAGATCTAGCTAAGGCTAAAGAAGAACTGACATCAGGTGAAGCTAGAACTGAATTGGATAAGGGCTTAGCTGATCTTGATAAGTACCTTACCATCAACCAGTTCCACTATAATACTGCGATCAATAAGGACGGATACGCTGTGTATCAGGATTTATTGATGGATGTTAAAGTAAATGATCCGGAAGATGGCACAAAAGTGGCCTTCTCAGTAAATGGAACGGGCCAATACAGCAAGATCAACGAAAAGCCGGTATTCAAGATTGGTATCCCTCAAGGTGATGATGTAATTACAATGGATCAACTTGGAGAAGAATTCGGTGGTTTGGGAACTTATTAATCCCAGTTCGCAAGATAAAGACCCGCATGAGGCGTATATTATACGCCCATGCGGGTCTTTTTTTAGGAAAAAAAGTAGACTGATTCCTGCGACAATGCAGAATCCTATTTCTGTTCCTCTGTCAGCACATCTTCAGTTAAGATTGCGTAGGTTTGGTGATCCTGCCACTGTCCATTTATTTTAAGATACTGACGGGCAACCCCTTCAGGTTTAAACCCACTCTTCTCCAGGACTCTTCGGGAAGCTTCATTATGCAATAAAATAGCTGCCTGAACTCTATGTAGACCTAAGGCTCGGAAAGCATAGCCAAGGACTAATCCGACCGCTGCTGTCATATAACCTTGTCCTTGCATCCGATGATCCATTAAATATCCTAAATCAGCATATTGTGCTACACCTCGTGAGACGTTGGACAATGTGATCTGACCGATTAGCTGTCCATCCAGCAGATAAATGCCGAACATATAAGCTCTGTCCTGTAGGGCGTCCTCAATACGCTGATTGATGATCTGTTGCTGACTCTCCAGGGTAAAGAAGTGCTCATCACGTTTTGGCTCAAACGGTTCGTGGGTTACCCGGTTATTTAAACGAAGCTCCAGCAGGCTCTGTGCATCCTTAAGCTCAAGTGGAGAAATATAGATCCCTTGAGAGGTATGATATAGAGTAAGGGTCATTTAGGAGTCCTCCTTTTGTTTAATTGGCTTTTTACGTAAACGGCGAAAGAAGGAGGTGAGTAGATCTGCACATTCTTCTTGTAAAACATCCTGTATTACCTCAGTTCTATGATTAAATCGCGGCTCTTCAAGCAAGTTCATGAGGGTCCCGGCACATCCAGCTTTAGGGTCAGGAGTTCCATATACCGTGAGAGGCACTCTGGACTGCACTATTGCTCCTGCACACATCGGACAAGGTTCTAGGGTGACGTACAGCTGGCAATCCAGCAGACGCCAAGAATTCATGACATTGCTGGCCTCACGAATGGCTACCATCTCAGCATGGGCTGTCGAATCCATTGTCGTTTCTCGTAAATTGTATCCACGTCCTATAATTTCACCATGTCGAACAATGACAGCGCCAATAGGAACCTCACCTAATGCCTCAGCTTTACGTGCTTCTGCGATCGCCTGCCTCATCCAATATTCATGAACCGCTTGTATATCTTCTGGCGATTCACTGGCTTTAATATTCAAGATCATCTTCCCTTCTTCTATAACCATTGTACAACGAACAAATATTCGTTCTTAACAAAATGTGCATAACTCTGTGGATAACAGCCTACTTATACACATTTTTGTACACACCGGACTTTAATAATTTGTTTATATGTGCATAAGATGTGGATGGTTTCTTATATATTGTAGAGAAACACCTTTTGAATTTCAATATTTGGTGAATTAATAGGCTTGTTTTAAATGTCCTTTTCAAATGAGGGGGCAAAAGGTATGATGTTTATTATAGGCTCCGCAAGGATTTACCAGTGGATAAGAGGTGAATAACAGTTTGTCCATAAAGACAAAACTATCTGCTATTATTTTTGGAGCGGTACTGCTAATTTTAGCATTGAATCTGACATTTAACCTTTATGCCGCTCAGAATAATCTAAGAAATG
Organism: Paenibacillus sp. FSL R7-0048; assembly: GCF_038004505.1. Taxonomy (NCBI): domain Bacteria; kingdom Bacillati; phylum Bacillota; class Bacilli; order Caryophanales; family Paenibacillaceae; genus Paenibacillus; species Paenibacillus sp. FSL R7-0048. Next base: position 106,356 of record NZ_JBBORF010000001.1, read on the forward strand.
AAAACGTAAATAATATGCAGATCACCGCTATGCAAATGGCTGTTTCTGTAGAACAAAGTAACTATAGCTCTAACTATGTAGAATATCAAATCGCGCATAACTTAAGAATGGCTGCCATCTTTGCCTCTAAGGAATTGGGTCCGGATTATAAGAATATAACCAACGCTCAACTTAAGGCCCTAACTTCCAAGTTGGGCGTGTCTAATATTTCAATTCTGGTAAAGACTGATAATGATATCGTGGTGACAAGGGCATCAAATCCGATTGATATTGGAATGTCCACTCAAGGTTGGGGGTACTGGTACCTTGCCCTTTTGGAGTTATTTGATAATCAGGAAGTCACTGTGGGGCAAGGTCAGTCATTGGATCATTTTTGGTCAGGCCCATTTGAATATTCAACCTACAATCCCGATTTCATTGAGAAGTGGGGTTATTATCATGATGAAGCAAGCAACTACATCATTAATCCTGTTATTCTCAATACTGCGGCAAGTGAATATATCGAAATCACCAACCCCGATCAAATTGTAGAGCGAACCAAAGAAGTTAATCCAGGGATTTTAGAGCTTACAGGATTTAATCCAACAACATTTGGTTTAGCAAGTATGGCGGGTGATGGAAGCGATGCATTTAAAAAGAAACTTGGCAACCGCCCAATTAAGTTCGGTACCTATACTTATGGTAATGTGGAGCAAGATAAAGCAGCTATTCTATTAGCTCAGCAGAAGCAGAAGCCAGTTACACTGGAGACGAAGGTACATGGGAAAAGAGTGCTCAAAAGCTTCATTCCTATTCAGAATCCTAAAATGGAGCCTTACGTAATCGGTGTAGTTTTGGATTATTCTGTGATTTCATCCGTAGTTCATGAACAATTAGCCAATTATTTGACTACGTCTCTGTTATTGCTGGCATTATTTTTGCTATGTAGTTACATACTTTCAGGTTTTATTACTCGTCCAATTCAGGCTATACTTGCCAAAGTCAATGACGTAGCGCGAGGTAAGTTCGAACCTCCATTAAAGGTAACCTCTCGTGATGAGTTAGGTCAATTAGCCTTGCGGATTAACGCTATGACTTCTCATCTTATGCAACGCACCAATCGTCTTAAGCAGACGCTGGAAGAGAACCGGGCGGTTAAGGAGCATTTGGAATCCGTAATTAACGGTACGTCGGATGCGATTCATACGTTGGATATGGAGGGACGAATCACTAGCACTAACAGAGCCTTTGAGGAGCTGTACGGATGGAGTGCAACAGAAGTGATAGGCAATATGCCATATCTTGTACCCGCGACAGCGCTTAAGCAAGAGGAAGAGCGGCTTGACGCGTTAAGAAATGGTGCAGTTCTGCCGCCGATCGAGACAGTGAGACTTAAACGGGACGGATCATTAGTTGAAGTTAGCGTTAGTACCTCGATAATTCGAGATGAAGAGGGTTATCCCCATTCCTTTATTCACGTTTCTCGTGATATGACGGAACGCAATCGAATGGAGGAGCTGCTTAGACGCTCTGAGAAACTAACTACAGTCGGCCAATTGGCCGCAGGAGTAGCTCATGAGATTCGTAACCCTCTTACCACGTTAAAAGGATTTCTACAGCTTCAACAGGAGAAGGAGCTCTTGGTTCCGCTTCATGTAGAGCTGATGTTATCCGAGCTGGAGCGGATTAATCTTATCGTCAGTGAATTTTTAATCCTGGCTAAGCCGCAAGCCGTTCATTTTCAGGAGAAAGATCTTCGCTACATATTAGGTGATGTAGTTTCTCTATTGGATAGTCAGGCTCATCTACATGATATTCAATTTAGTACGAAATTCTCTGAACAACCTGCTACTGTACATTGTGAAGAGAACCAGCTGAAGCAGGTATTTATTAATATTGTTAAAAATGCAATTGAGGCTATGCCTGAGGGTGGCGTCATTTCAATGGAACTGTGGAACTCTGTGGATTGCGTCTTTATTGTAATCAAAGATCAGGGTGAAGGGATTCCAGAGGACGTGCTGCCTAAGCTGGGTGAACCGTTCTTCACGAATAAGGAATCGGGGACTGGGCTTGGGTTAATGATTAGCCAGCGTATTATTCAGGCTCATAAGGGTCATTTGGAAATACAAAGTGAAGTTGGCCGGGGGACAACCGTTATGATTAAGCTGCCTGCAGCTGGAGGGGTTACACCTTGGCTTAACATTAAGGATGAACGGAGTGAAGAACAACGTGAGAATTAATAAATTCATCAGTGAGACAGGATACTGTTCACGCCGAGAAGCAGACAAGCTTGTGGATGCCGGCAGAGTTACGATCAACGGAGAGCCTGCTGTGCTGGGCAGTCAGGCTGTTCCGGGCGATGATGTGCGAATAGATGGTATAGCGCTTGAAACCTCAAGCCAGACGGTCTACATTGCTCTAAACAAGCCGGTTGGGATTACATCAACCACAGAACAGCATATCAAGGGGAATATTGTCGATTTTGTAGGTCATCATGAGCGTATATTCCCGATTGGTCGTCTCGATAAGGATTCGGAAGGATTAATCTTGCTTACTAATGATGGTGATATCGTTAATAAAATTTTGCGGGCGGAAGGCCGGCATGAAAAAGAATATGTGGTTACCGTGGACAGACCCATTACGCCTTCATTTATTACCGGCATGTCGAGCGGTGTGAAAATATTAGGTGAGAAGACGCTGCCCTGTGAGGTCACGCGTATTACGGAGCGTGTCTTCCGTATTATTTTGACAGAGGGCAAAAATCGCCAGATTCGTCGTATGTGCAGCGCTTTTGGCTATGAGGTTCGAAAGCTGCAACGCATTCGGATTATGAATATTCGCCTGGGGGCATTGCAAACGGGAGAATGGCGGGAGCTGTCTGCTGATGAGAAGAAAGAGCTTGGAGCTACGCTGAACTACGAGTTACTGTAGGAATGTTATTACAATGTTACAGGTCCATATAGAATGTAGTACTCGTAACAAAAAAGAGCTGTCCGGGGTCTAAGACCTTTGGACAGCTCTTTTTATTACCTTACGACATCACTTATTCAGCAGAGGGAACAATCCCTGTAAACTCTTTGGATTCTTGATATTTGCGAATAATGGAAACCTCTACCCGGCGATTCTTGCTTCGGCCGGTAGCTGTGTCATTATCCGAAATAGGATGATACTCGCCGTATCCAATCGCACTAAATTTGCGCGGATTTAGATTCGTGTTCTGCAGCAAAATCTTCATGAACTGAAGTGCCCGATCCGCACTCAGATCCCAGTTGGATGAATAGTTGCTATTGGAAATCGGAATATCGTCGGTGTGCCCTTGAACTACTACATCATAATCCGGGAATTGCTGCAGCATCGTTGAGATGGATTTAGCTAATTGCCGCGAATCATCCTTAACAATGGCTTGGCCAGAGGCGAACAATGCGTTATCACTGATCGTAATCATTAGCTGAGATTGATTAAGCTTCGTACTGAGCAGATCAGTTAGACCGTTGCTCTTAATATATTGATCGAATTGTTTCTTAAGCTTCTCTAAATCCTCTTGTTCCTTTTGTCGTAGCTTTGCCATTTCTGCTTCTTCAGCTTTCTTGGAAGTAGAGCTACCCATCTTATCATTTTTCCCTAGATCTTCTTGAGTTTTACTAGGCATTGCTGCCCGCTCTTCAAGAATACCTGTACCGCCATTAAGTGCGGAACTGAAGGCTTGACTCATCTCTTCAAATTTCTTGGCATCCGTTGCGCTCATAGAATACATAACGATGAACAGAGCCACCAGAAGAGTCATGAGGTCGGAATAAGGTAACAGCCACGATTCATCGGCATGTTCTTCATGCTCTTCGTGTCTAGTCTTTTTGCTCACCTGATCCACCGTCCTTCTCATTTAACTTAACGCGTTGCGAAGGTGTTAGGAATACAGCAAGCTTCTGATTGATGGCAATAGTAGATACACCGGACTGTATGGACAAAAGACCTTCGACCATCATCATTCGAACTTCGATTTCTTGTTTGGAGAGACGTTTCAGTTTATTAGCAATAGGATGCCATAATACGTAACCTGTAAAGATACCAAGCAAAGTGGCGATGAAGGCAGCCCCGATTGCCGCAGCCAATTTGTTCATATCACTCATATCAGCCAGAGCGGCGATGAGGCCGATAACCGCCCCGAGCACCCCAAGGGTAGGAGCATACATACCTGCCTGTGAGAAAATGAGCGCTCCTGCTTTATGTCTATCCTCTGTGGCGTGGATATCCTCCATGAGGACATCGCGGACAAAATCCTGATCATTTCCATCAATGATCATCCGCATGCCATTCCTGAGGAAGTTATCTTCTATTTCATCGACCTTTGATTCTAGAGCCAACAGACCTTCACGCCGTGTGATAGAAGCCCATTCCATAAACATAGTGATTAATTCGGGTTTACTGATTAATTTCTTTTTGATAAAGATCATTTTGAACAGACTTGGAATCTTTTTGACCTCGTTGAAAGGAAAGGCCATGAAAATAGACGCTGCCGTACCCACCAAGATAATAACGTAAGCAGCAGGTGTGGCCAAAGCATGAAGTGGAGCGTGCTTGAGGATCATGCCCCAGATTACAGCAACCAAACCAAAAATTAAACCAATTATTGTTGAAATTTCCATTTTGCACCTCGTCCGTGAGATTTAAGATGTGTTCCGACAATGCCGCGTATATCATCCTTGAAACAGCGGCAGGGCACTCTGTGCGAAACCGAATTAACGTATATTCTTATTTATCGACATCATTCGGTTTTTTGTGAAGTCATTTTTTCGGCTATAATGGATAAGGTAAGTAATTATTCATCTGTGAAGAAAACGGAGTGATATACGTGGGTGTAAAGCATGGTAGAGATTACGGTGAAATTCTAACAGATTTGACCGAAGCCGTCGGACGAATTTCCGATGGATATTTATTTTTTGAGATGGATCCGGACGAGTGGCAGGAACTACCCCAAGAATCAAAGCTGGAGGTATGGGAAGCATTGGCTGAGGATCTTTTCTTCGCGCTGGGTAATGAACCTATGATTGAGGTGGGGAGCGGCGTAATTATTTACGATAAGGACACGCACCGCATTAATATTTTAGTTGGCGAAGAGGATTTGGCTTCAGTGGTTTTAATTTAGGCGGAGGAGAAGTCTGGACGTAATTTGCCCGTAGTCAGTAGCCCGTGTTAAAATTGATAAAGCCGAGTTATAATCGCTGGGATTTGTGAATACATTAAATCGAAAATATCGCCTTTATCCTGGCACATCCCTTGGACCTCAGAAGCTAAGGGATGTTTTGTTTAAAGCCTAAGACAAGTAAAGGGAACTGCGCACTTTACTGCAATTTTTTGTAAGGGAGGAAACGAATTGTTATTTACGGAAGAGGAACTGCGTGAGGAGATCACCAAGCTAGAGGGCTGGAAGCTGGAAGATAACGTTATGGTACGAAAATATATGTTCAGCCAATATATGAAGGGCATTGCGTTTGTTGATGAAGTAGCCACGATTTCAGAAGCCTTCGATCATCATCCACATATTACGATTGATTATAAAACAGTTACACTGCGACTTGAATCTAATGAAGAAGATGGGATTACGGCTCTAGATCTTCGAGAGGCGCATCAATTTAATGAAGCCTTTGAAAAAAATCACTAGTTTAGCCAAAATCATAAAATAAACGCCCGTGCATAGATAGTCACCTATCTCATACACGGGCGTTTTTAGTTGCTTGGGTGGGTTACTTTTTCTCTGAGAGCCAGAGTGCGACGTTGGCGATCTCTTCAGGCGCTAGCTTCTCCTTAAAGGAAGGCATTTGACCACGTCCTTTAGTGACGATGCTGTAGATTTCCTCAGCGTCATGCTGGCCGCCTTCATTCTGAAGACTTGGTCCAACTCCACCTTGAAGCTGATCGCCGTGACAGGTGATACAGCTGGCTTTCACGGTTGCTTCTGCCTTTGCCGCGTCCAGTTGAACTACCGGCATCGTGGGCTTATTTTCTTCCGCTACCTCTTCTTTACCCGGAAGTGTAAACATGAGTACTACCGCAAAGGCACAGGCGGCAAAAAACAAACCGCTCATGATCCATTTCTGCATCCCAATTCGTCCCTTCTATGTAAGCTGCTCCCTACATTATAGCTTATGGTGAAGCGTTATCATAGGGTTTGTGACAAAAAAATGAACGAGAATACAATCATTCTTATGAAATATATGGTATTTAATATCATTTGTCATAGACCATGCAATAAAAAGGTTTGTCTCCTGTAGGTGTGCGGCGTTCATACGTATCTGTAATCGTAAATCCACATTTTTGATAAGTTCGAATGGCGCGTTGGTTCCAGGTCAGGACTTCCAGATCTATCTCACGATCAGGATAACGATTCAAGGCTGTCTGGACGATTGCATCTACGAATAGTTTGCCTAAACCATGGCCGCATAGATCGGGGCGCATCCCAACTCCTAAACGAACGACTCCTTCCATCGGGAACAACTGTGCGAATCCGCACAAAACCTCTTGTTCATTTAATATGGAGATATATTGTTCCTTCCGGAGCTGCGGATCACCAAACTCGATGCCAAGAGCCTGCATCTGCTCCCACGGCATCCAGCCATAAATATTATATGGAGGCGTATAGCTCCACTTACAAATAGCTTCTCCGTGAATTGCCTCCATAGGAACTACATGAAAAGTTACCGAGGGATTTATCATAAAGTCAACGATCTCCTTTCACGAGGACATTGCTATATTACTAATTATATACAAAATGGGGGAGGTTCGACTCAGAAACTTTATATGAGAGGAATGTTTTACAAATTATGAGAGGGGTAAATAAGTAATAAGACAAAAAAACAAGCTCTCCTCCAAGAGTTACCTTGGAAAAGAGCCTATGTACGTTACTTATTGAACATCATCATTGTCTTCCGATTCAGCAGCAACCGATTGGTAAGCGTCTGTGCTCATAATGCGCTTAGCACCAACGTAGCGTTTCACGTAGTAGCTATCACTCAGAGAGCTAATCGTAACACCGCGTGAGGTAGAAGCGTGTGCGAACTTACCTTCACCGACATAAATGCCGACATGGGAGACACCTTTGCCACTTGTATTGAAGAATACAAGATCTCCGGCTCTTATATCATCACGGGAGATTGCTGTGCCCATTTGATATTGGGAACCTGATTGGTGTGGAAGGTTAATGCCAATCTTATCAAACACATACATTGTAAATCCGGAGCAATCAAATCCGTTAGTGGATATACCGCCGGATACGTATTTAGTACCGATGGCCTTGTCAATCACTTTATCCATTTTGGAATCTGCGAAAGCGCTTCCTGCTCCGATGGTGAGGATGATGGAAAAGCTTAGTACTGCTGCTGCTAACTTCTTCTTCAAAAGTGTATACCCCTTCCAAATGCCTACGAGGTTAGCTTAAGGGTTCGGTTGAAGGTCCCCTATGACCCCTCTATATAATGGAGGTCAATTCACCCAAAGTTGGTTCCCCCGTTTTCCTAATAGTTAGGAAACTCGGCTCATACTGTTGATTAGGATTAGCTTGTAATCAATACATGACAAAACCTTTGTAAATAACAACTTAATGATTACAAAAATGTTACTAAAATCTCACTGCGCTAATTGTAACAAACAGAAAGCCGCTTGGCAATCGTTTTTAACATATTAATGCAGAAAAATTGGCATTTTTACGGTAGAAAGGCATATGTAAGCGTTAATAATGACCTAATTTTTAATATAATTGCAATTTTTATCAAATAAACGTGTTTCAATTGGGCTCTAATAGTGTAAAAATATATTATGGAAAAAAGAAAAACCCGAATTTGATTACGGGAATAATCAGATTCAGGTTCATATAGTTGTAATTATGAGGTTATAGTTGTGAGGAAGGTTTCAATCGAAGGCTACAGCTTGATAAGCTGAAGTACTCATTACTCTTTTAGCGCCAACATAACGATTGGCCCAGTAGGCCTGACTGAGTGAAGTGATGGTCACTCCACGCGAAGAGGACGATTGTGCGAATTTTCCGTTTCCAACATAAATGCCGACATGGGATACTCCATTGCCAAGTGTGTTAAAGAACACTAGGTCACCAGAACGCAGATTGCTTTTGGATACAGCAGTTCCAACGCTATATTGAGCTTTTGATGTACGAGGTAAAGTAAGACCCACATTCTTGAATACATATTTTGTAAATCCAGAGCAATCAAATCCGGCAGTGCTTGTACCTCCGGTTTTATAGGCAACTCCAATAGTCTTTGAGATTACAGTGTCCATCTTAGAGTCGGCAAAGGCGCTTCCTCCACCAATAGATAATGCCATTACAAGTCCTAGCGCCGCAGCGACGCATTTTTTTCTTAAATTATGTCTTTTCAAAAGATGTACTCCTTCCAAGGCCTGCGAGGTTAGCTTAAGGGTTCGGTAGAAGATTCCCTATGATCCCTGTAAAGCGAGATCAATTCACCCAAAATATGGTTCCCCCACTTCCCGGTGCAAAGGAATTAGGCGTGTTAAGCACCAAGAGAATGACGTTTCGACAGTTACACTTACGATAAATACATTTAGTTATGTAGGAATCGTTTCAATTGATTACAAAATTGTTACTAATAGCACAGGACTTATTGTAACAGAGCTTTTATGATTTTGCAAATACTCTTAAGTTATCCGTAATGAGAAAAAGTCCCAGCTCCTGAATACAGGAATTGGGACCTTTTTATTATGTCAAATAAGGTTAATTTATTGTGGAAATGCTTTGCTACACCATAGATGATATTGTGCAGAGATTCCCCACATTTTTAAGAGCGTAGAAGGTAGTGGTGAGATTTGCCGTATTATAAGTGCCGGCAGGCCGGGACAGAACAGACCCGTCAGTCCGCACACTAGCAGTAAGAGCAAGCCTCCCGCACCAAGTACAATGGAAACACCTATAGCAGGAATCAGTGACCGCAAGCAGATGAACAGTGAGGAGAACATTCCTGTACCGCCGGTGTAACCAAACTGCATATATAGAAGAAACAGGCGCACGATAAAAATATATATAAGCCATGCCAATACGTATGGTACTAAATGAAGTAACAAAGTGTAGTTAAACAAAGAGGATAAGAACAGCCCGTACATTTTTGGAGCAAGCCAGTAAAGCGGCAGCAGGGTCAGAACCCATTCGATTAGGCTAAAGACTAAGACAGGTAGTCCATAGATCTTCATGCCAGGGAAAAAGAACAGTCCGCGCTCGCCCCTTCGCTCCTGGTGGAGCTCATGCAGCAATCCTGCCCTTATGAAAGGAGAAAGCAGAAGTCGCAAGACAACAAGTCCTAGAAGCATCCATAACCAAGTGCGTATCGCAGGGTCAGTATTCAAGCTGAACTGTCCCTCGATATAATACAACAGTCTGCCCATACCGCTGCCGCCGGCGTCTTTATCTGGATAGCGCAGTAGAATTGGAATAATAGCAGATCGGATGAAACCATACATAAAGTAGCCCCAGAGCAGTCGGTAGATGAAGAGCAGAATTAAAATATAAAATTGCTCCTTCATGCTTTGCCAGCCGCGGGTTATCGATGTTCTCACAATCATTCACCTCACCAGACAAGAGTTCCGAGCACGGTTTCAAGTAGTTTAGTTACACTTAACGTCCAGCGAGAGAGCGTCTTGTGCTCTATTTCCGCCAGCCTAAAGTTGTTTAAATGTTTGCTCTCCAATAAGATGGAATGCTCAGGGTCAATCTCAGCAGAGAGAAGAGGCTTATCGCTTAACAATTGAAACGTAGTCTCTGCTCCTTCACCGTTCCAGACCCGCTGCACCGAAGAGCTGTCGGCGAATGTGAATTTCACGGGAACATCATCGTAATGGCTCCCTTTATTTGAAATCTTCACTAATGATTCGTAGCTTTGAGCATCGCCGCTGTTATTTTTTTTAAAAGTAATCGTATCTACTGAGAAGTCAGGCGCACCATCACCATAAATATAGTCATCGAAATAGGCCTGCCATGATTTTTTGGTTACCTTCTCAACGACTTTCTGAAAATCTGACGTAGCGGGATGCTGGAAACGGAACTTACGAGCGTAGGAGGACATGATGTTGTTCATTGCTTTGGTACCTACCTGGCGTTCGATATCTTTAAGTACAAGCTTGCCGCGGATATAAACATTTCGGCTATAGGAATCAGCCCCTGCATATTTCCACGTTTCCAGATTTAACGGCTCAGGTATAGTCACCAGGCTGGCCTGTAAAGGCAAATTAGACTTGATACCGTATTCTTGTTCCATAAGTCTGTCTTCGGCATAGGAAGTAAAGCTTTCATCCAGCCAGGCCTCCTCGAATTCATTGCTGGCTACCATACCGTAGAAGTATTGATGGCCGATCTCATGAATGACGGTTCTTTCAAGTGAGGTATCTGGAGAAGAATCCGCGGCCCCAAAGGCTGTAATAAGGGTAGGATATTCCATTCCTCCCGCGCCGTTTCCCTCCTTAGGTGGGACGATAATAGACAGCGTAGAGTAGGGATAAGGGCCATACCATTTGCTGAAGTAGGTCAGGGCAGCCTTGGCAGCTTGAAGGTAACGCTCTTGTAAGTCTTTGTGCAGTGGGTCGAGATACACCTTAATTCGTACTCCAGGCACTTCCGGCGTAGAGAAAGCTTCCTCTGCTACTGTAAAATCAGGGGATGCAGCCCAAGCGAAGTCGTGGACATCATCGGCGTAGAACTGATATATTTTTTGATCTTGTTTGAGCTTGGCATTTTTTACAGGAAATCCGGTCGCAGCCACCGTATAGTTGGAAGGAACGGCAATCGTTACATTAAAGATGCCAAAATCACTGTAAAACTCAGAGGTCCCGTGATACTGATGCAGGTCCCAGCCTTCTTCTTTAACTCCGCGTGTGCCCTTAGGCTCGTATACACTAAGCTTAGGGAACCATTGCCCAGCCATAACGAAGTTACCTGAAGCACCCATGCGAGCAAAGATTTTGGGCAGCTGGACTTCATACTGAAGCTTAAGTGTTACACTTTCCCCGCCATTAACAGGCTGAGGAAGATGTACCTTTAGAAGCGTCTTATCGTTGATATTGCCGTCATCAGGTTGGACATATTGCACTCTTTGCATTAGCGAAGTTCCCTCTGTCGTGCGCAGATCGGTCAGCGTCATATTTCCGAAGCCGTTCTCAGGCATGCTGTCGCCTCTGAGCGTCCCCCCGGATTCCTTCATAAAGGTGGTATCTGATGAGGCAAATGCATTTGGATACATGTGAAAATATAAATCACTTACTGGCTTTACTCCGGGGTGTGTCCAGGTTACTGTCTCAGAAGCTTTTAAGGTTTCTGTGTCAGGAACAAGCTGGACATCAATGTGATACTCGACTACCCGCTGGCTTAAAGCCTCCTCTGCCGGGACGGGGGCGCTCTCAGGCAATACCTGCTGTGGTACGGCTGCAGGCGCTGTGCCGCTGGAGGACTTGGCCTCTTTTGAAGCAAAGCTAGTAACAGAAGCTGTTGAGCTATCCCCTGAAAAGGCCCATATTCCTCCTCCCAGCAGCGCGAGGATGGCCAGGGTCGCAAAGATGATGTACTTTAATGACAGTGACTTCATAGTGTGATTCCTCCCGTGACAAGCATCTACGGGATGTATATGTTTGCAATCGCCGCATTATTAGCTAAAATTAAATTATTCGTAAGAGGAAGGGTGTGCACTCGTGGACAACATACAACCGGAGGGCAAGAAACAGATTGCCTTAAATATTGTGAACGCTAAAAGTAAACATAAAGGCTTTGGAGCAGGCTCTATAGATCTCAACAACGTTTCACCTGTCATTATTGATGGTGATGTGGCGGTTATTGATATCGGTGCCATGCATGCCAAGAGCAAGGTGGAAAAAGGAATTAAATTTTCCATGAATCGTGAAGATGTACCGAATGGAAGACAGGTTTGGGTGGTATGGGTAGCGGTAGACCGTACATTGGAAGCTCAATTTTATGGTGGAATCACAGCCTGTGAAATGTGGATTGATACAGAAGCGCGCCGCGGATGGAAAATTCTTGCCGAGCATGTCAATAAGCTGGATGCAGCTCTTAAACGCAAGATCGATGTGGCAGGGCTTGGAGCCATTGAGAAGTCGGCGCTCAAATCCCTTCTGATCTCTCATAATGAAGCATGGTGGAATGCATCCTCAGATGAGCTTAAAGCTGCACTGACTGAATAGTATAGGAGCCTCCAGAAGGGTTATCCGATATAGAAAAAGCTTCGACCTCCGGAAATAGGAGCGTCGAAGCTTTTTTAATTTATGATTTGCTTGTGCTGCTAAGCTTGCGTTTGAGCTGACTCACTCTGGCTTGGCTAATCCCGAGGATTTCTGCAAGTTCTTTTTGGTTGGCATAGGGATGATCTTCAATAGCTTGTTCCAGACGTTGGCACATTTCCTCTGTCTTCGACTTTCGGATGCTGGTGTTGTGCTCAGGTGCCTCAACAACAAAATCCTCACGTGACTCTGGCAATTGAGACATGCGTTCAGGATCGACAATTTCTTTTAGACAGCTGCTACAAATAAACTGCTCTTTATAGTAGGTGACATGGTCGTGGCTTCTGCAAAATGTACACTCTGTCGAGGTGTACTTCCTAAGGACGATGATTTTTTCGTCTAAAACAAAAAATTCGATAGGATCACCAATGTCGATATTACGCGTCATACGGATTTCTGCGGGAACCACAATTCTCCCAAGACTGTCTAAACTCCGGATCATGCCTGTATCCTTCATCCCATGTCCCTCATTTACATCATTATATTTTGGTTTCTAATAACTATTATAGCAGTAATTGAGAGTTAAGAGAATGGGGTAAGCATAATAAATAAAACGGTTACATCCCTTATGTGATAAGTGATATTTGAATTTGGAAATCCTGTTGTTACTACAATATATAACTTATAAAAAAAGAAAAACCCCTTCAATATAAATGAAGGAGCTAATTCAACCACCAGCGTTTAATGTTCTTCCATAGGGAACGATTCTCTTCAGCAGGATCTACCTTGCTTTGTGTGTCATCGACAGCAGGAGCGGCGCCAGTTCCATGCAATTCGCAGTATTCGGTGGGCTCAGTTCCACTAATAAAGGTTTCCAGTTCTTTGTCGGGACATGCTGCTGTAGCAAGTTTACCGGATTGCGGATTGACGTATACGCTGACCACTCCATCTGGAATGGGGAAAATTTTTGGAGGGACATTTTCCAGCGCTTTTTCAGTAAATTGGGCGAAAATGGGAGCTGCACGCCGTCCGTCGGTAGTTGCGATGTCGCGCCCCTTGTCGTATCCAACCCAGACTGCCGTTGATAGCTCCGGGGTGAATCCTACCATCCAGCCATCTGTATCCGTAGTGCCGGTCTTGCCGGCTACCGGACGTTTGAATATGGAAGCCACACGATTGCCCGTCCCCCCAGTCTCGAATACCCCCTCCATTAAACGAGTCAGGACATAGGCAGCTGAAGGTTCTACGACGGTTACTCCTTTGGGTTGAGGTGCTTCATACAGGACCATGCCATTTGAATCGGTTATTTTTAGAATGGCTGTGGTCGGCATTTTCTGACCGCTGTTTCCAATTACAGCAAAAGCCGCAGCCATTTCAAGCGGACTGATCGGTGAAGTGCCTAGTGCCAGCGAAGGTACGCTTTGAAGTGGACTGTCAATGCCCATCTTCGCAGCCATTTCGCTCACTTTATCCGCGCCGATCTTCATAATTGTATTAACAGCATAGATATTGTCCGATGCTGCGATAGCTTGCCGCATATTAATTTCACCCAGATACTTATCCCCAAAGTTTCGGGGCTGATACGTTTTGCGGTTGTTATCATAATGAAACATCGTTGGCTGACTATTGAAGACCGAAAGTCCTGTCATCTCTTTGGAAGAGAGTGCGGCCAAATACATAATCGGCTTAAAGGAGGAACCCGGCTGGCGTGTGGTGGCCAAAGCATGATTGTACTGGTTGGTACGATAATTTTTTCCGCCGACCATTGCTTTGATGTAACCGGTGCGAGGATCGATGGATACAAGCGCAGTCTCCAGATCACTAGTTTGATCCATCTCTTTGTCAACGGCATTTTCTGCGGCATGCTGCATGTCAGGGTCTAGGGTGGTATAGACATTTAGTCCGCCTTGCTCCAGCTCATCATTACTGATGTGGAGCGATTCTATAGCCAAATTGCGGATATAATCCCGGAAATAAGGCGCAGCTACAAGCGTATCCTTTTGCCCTTGCGGCTTGAAGTTTAAGTTCTCTTGGACGGCTTGTCCCGCTTCTTCCTGAGTGATATTACCTAAATTCGCCATGACGGTCAGGATGATTCTCTGGCGCTTTTTAGCATTGTCCATGTGGTTGTATGGTGAATAATAGGTAGGTCCCTTTGGAATTCCAGCCAGCATGGTACTCTCTGCCAGGTCTAAATCCGCTGCAGATTTACCAAAATACATCCGTGAGGCTGCTTCAATGCCGTAAGCACCGTGGCCATAATAGATATTATTTAAATACATGTTCAGGATTTCATCTTTGCTGTATTTCATCTCCAGCTGCATCGTATAGACAGCTTCTTTAGCCTTGCGCGTCCACGTTTTTTCATGGGATAGGTAGAGGTTACGTGCGAGCTGTTGAGTTAGCGTACTAGCACCCTGCGACCGGTTCCCCTCTTCCAGATTGACAAGAACAGCTCGTGCCATCCCTTTCAGATCAAATCCGGAATGCTCATAAAATTTACGATCCTCGACTGCTAGTGTAGCTTCAATGAGCAGGGGAGAAATTTGACTTAATTTGACGGGTTCACGGCTGCGGCCGTCTGAGGTAAAGGTGGCAAGAACATTGCCCCGGGAGTCAAACAGCTTGGAGCGCACATCATCGCTAATCGGTGGAAGATCTTTTTGATATAGATAACCGAGCAGAGCTCCGGTGGTTAATACAAATAATATGATCAAGGCTGCCAGCAGCCGAAATAAACGCCGGAAGCGGCTTTTTCGTTTCGGTGGATTCGTTGATTCGCGTGTCATGGCACCAGACTCCTTTCTTTCATATTATGGGGAAGGATCTGGAAGGATATTCATTAGGGATATGGAGGGTAACAAATTGTTTCTATTTTGTGATTGTTTAAGGTAGATAGGGTATCCTCTCTGGCGGTATAACAGAGTAGGGATTGTGAGTAAGGGTATATACATATTAGGAGGTGTCATCATGAAATGGACGAAAAGGATTCATAAGACGACAATAACCGCCCTCTCGGCGACGCTTATTATGGTTTCAGGCTGGAGTGCACCTGTAACTTCTGTACATGCTGCGGCTGCACCAGCACCAGCGACTTGCGGCACGGGAGATCACGGCTTGCTACAGGCCCTGCAAAACAAGCATTCAGGCGATGTATCCACACCGCTTAGCTTTTCTGATGTTCAGTTTTTGAATGGGAATATTGGACGGGCAGCAGGTAATGGATTTATGATTGGTACCTCTGACGGAGGTTGCCATTTTCAAGAGATCTATCAAGGACAATGGGGCTTCAAACAATTCGATTTTCCCGATAATGTACATGGCTTTGCTCTTGCTTCTGTAGAGGAGGGGCAGGCTCAATATTTAATTGGTACCTCTAACGGTGGCTCGGAGTGGAAGAGACTTTCGACCAAAGCCGTCAGCTTTGAAAGAATAAATTTTATCGATAGTAAGAAAGGTTTTGCTTATGAGAGAGCCGCAACGTATTACACCAAAGACGGGGGGCTGAGCTGGAGTAAGATTTCCACCCCACCCAATACACGAGGCGCTTATTTTAGTGACCGGAATACCGGCTGGGCGGTTGTAATCGTGCCGGGAAGCGGATATCGGGTAATGAAGACCACAGATGGAGGGGGAACTTGGAGCCTTTCACTGAAGGCGGCTTTTGCCGAGCCCGAGTTTGGACAAATCTCCGCTAAGGGAGATCAGGTCGCTGTAGTGCTCTATGGCGGTACGGGGATGAGTCAGACCTCCTACTCGCTATATGAAAGTGAGAACAGGGGGAAAAGTTGGAATCGTGTGATCGCTCAGGAAACTGCGGGCGGCGGACCTGCGCCAGGCAGTGGCAAGGCTGAATTCAATAAAGGGCCAGCCGCTGGCAAACCCGGGAACCTGCAGCTTGTGGGAAACAGCACATCTTTTTTAGTGGGATTTTCCCCAGCAGCAGAGAAAGTGGCAGTTGGACGCTCTTATAACGGCGGTAAGCAATGGACTAATCTTCCGGAGCTCGCTGGTTATGACGGGGTAATCTCCTTCACTAGTAATAAAGAGGGCTGGCTCGCCATCCGTGAGCTTGATTACTCTTCCTTGTATGTGACCAAAGACGGCGGAGCTTCATGGGAACGCAGGTTTTCTTTAAAAGTGATGACCCAATAATTCTCTTCAATAAAAAATATAAGGGTCCGAAGTATTGTAAACATCGCAAATAGACAGCAGAGCAGCGATTCTCCGGATACTTGGAGAATCGCTGCTCTTTCGTTGGTTTCTTGCTCGCTTCAATAGTACCCTTATCAGTGCCCTAATCAGATCCCTCATCCTCGGAGGGTTACGGACCCAGATGACGTTATTTGCAAATTTTCGGCCTTTGGGATAGGGTTTCGGACTCCAGTAACACTATTCCCTAGAAAGAGGTTCAAATGGGTTGTTTTTTATGCCAATAGCGACTAAGGGGTCCGTTATCACACCGAATATGGAATCATCCTGCGTTTAGGGTCATCTATGTCCGATAGGTGCTTGGTAGGTGCAAATATTATCGAAGTAAATGATATACATAGAGAATGGACGTTCAAAGTGTGCTTTTAATCATCAATATGGTAATATTTTATGTGCTTATGAAGATATGCTTGATTCTGTATTGAAATGCTTCTTTGAACTGGATTATAGTGTACAATGGGAAAGCGAAATAGGCCTTTGATTAATATAAAAATGTTTAAGCTTTGCCATTAGACGTTTTTCTTATGCAGAATGCAGAGGCTTGCAGAATGGAGGAACGTGTGATGCCTGAAATACAGTCTGACAAATATGATGTCTCTATTACGCTCGTGAGCCTTCAAGATGGTCAGCGAAATGTTATGGAAGCGAATGGAGAAGTAACATCCAAGGGACCGCATCTATATATTCAATATGAAGAATTAGAGCAGGGTCCTCGCGGAGAGGAAGTTTCTGTTCGTACAACGATAAAGATTGCAGGCAATCAACTGAAGCTAATTCGCCATGGCGGGATTCAGTCGGAGCAGAGCTTTGAAGCTGGACGGCGTCTGCCAGGATTCTACCGCTCGCCATATACGCAGTTCAATCTTTCTACGGAAACGAACAAGCTGGAAGTTGTGCGCGAAGGGCGTTCTTTAACGGTTGCCTGGGAATATGATTTGTACGTTTACGAGGAATTGACAGGAAAGTTCGCTATTAGTTTGCATATACAGGAGGAACCGAAATTATGACACATAGTAAGAATCCGTTAGAGCTTGTAAATGAACGGGTAAAAGAAGCCATCGCCGATGCGATTGTGAATGCTGGGCTGGTTGCACCGGAAGAGGTTCCGGATATTGTACTTGAAGTGCCAAGAGATAAGGCGCATGGTGATTTGGCTACGAACGCTGCTATGCAGCTTACCAAAATTGCTAAACGTAATCCACGCCAGATTGCTGAAGCTATTATTGAGCATTTGGATACGAGCCGAGCTTCTATTGAGAAAGCGGAGATTGCAGGACCAGGCTTTATTAACTTTACCCTGTCTAAGAACTACCTGTACCCAATCATCAGCCTTGTTGCTGAGCAGGGGGATGACTATGGCCGTATTAATCTGGGTCAAGGTCAGAAGGTTGAAATGGAGTTCGTCAGTGCCAATCCAACAGGTAGCCTACATTTAGGGCATGCCCGTGGTGCTGCTGTCGGTGATGCGCTGTGTAATGTGCTTGATTATGCAGGTTATGAAGTGACCCGGGAATATTATATTAATGATGCCGGTAACCAAGTGGCTAATCTGTGTAAATCCATTGAAACCAGATACCTTCAGGAGCTGGGACAAGAGGCAGAAATGCCGGAAGATGGTTACCATGGTGAGGATATTAAGGGTTTTGCGAAGGAGCTTGTGGCAGAAAAGGGCGATACCTTGCTCGAGATGAGCCCTAGTGAGCGCGCTGCTTTTTTCCGGACCTATGGACTTAATAAAGAGTTGGATAAAATTAAACGTGATCTAGGTCTTTTCCGTGTAAACTTCGATATCTGGTTCAGTGAAACTTCGCTGTATGAGAACGGAGAAGTACTGCGCTCGCTGGACGAGCTCCGTGATCGTGGAGAAGTGTACGAGCAAGATGGGGCAACCTGGCTGCAAACGACAAAATACGGGGATGATAAAGACCGTGTCTTGATCAAAAATGATGGCACATATACCTACCTTACCCCGGATATTGCTTATCACAGCGATAAGTATGGCCGCGGTTACGATAAAATGATTAACATTTGGGGCGCTGATCACCATGGTTATATTCCGCGGATGAAGGCGGCAATGTCAGCCCTTGGCAATGATCCTGAGAAGCTAGTGGTTCTGATTGCTCAGATGGTCAGCCTGTTCCAGAATGGTGAAAAGGTCAAAATGTCCAAACGTACCGGCAAAGCGGTTACGATGGAAGATTTGATGGAGGAAGTAGGAATCGATGCGATTCGTTATTTCTTCACCATGCGCAGCATGGATTCTCATCTTGATTTCGATATGGATTTGGCGATCTCTACTTCTAATGAAAATCCTGTATTCTATGTTCAATATGCGCATGCGCGTATTTGCAGTATTTTCCGTCAGGCAGAGGAGCAAGGGATTTCTATCCCTGATTACGCGGAAATTGACTTCTCCAAGCTGACAGCAGTGCATGAATATGACCTGCTGCGCAAAATTGGTGAGCTCCCGGCAGAAATCGCTGTTGCGGCTGAAGGTTATGCTCCACATCGCCTCATCCGTTATGTATATGAGCTGGCTGCGATGTTCCACAGTTATTACAAAGCTGAACGTGTAATTACTGAGGATGCTGCTCAAACCGTGGCGCGTCTTGCACTGCTGGGCGCAACGCGTACTACTATTGCCAATGTACTGCGTCTTGTCGGAGTTTCTGCACCGGATCGCATGTAAATCAACAGCAAACGACAAAAAATCCGCCTTCCGGTTTCCTGGGGGGCGGATTTTTCTTTGCTGCCGTTCTCCGCACCGGCATCAGCTGCGCTAACGTCAGAGTGACCCACCCGGTGCCCGGGCGGGGTCTACACGTTCGCGGAGACCGAACGCTTCGCCCTTACTCCTGCTCTCAGCAGGCGTAGGGCATCGGCAGAGCCGCCGCCTAGGGATGCGCGGCGCTGCCCCTTACGCAGCCGCACCGGGGACGCGGTGCGGCGCAAGAGCAGCTTCAGCTCCCTTGGCGTGAGGCCCGGTCGCAGTGCGAGCAGCAGTGCGGCGGCTCCCGTGACATGCGAGGTCGCCATGGAGGTGCCGCTCATTTCTTTGTAGCCCTCCTTCAGCCAGCAGGAGGGCACGCCTTCGCCGGGCGCGTATACATCGATATATGAACCGCGATTGCTGAAGCCGGCAACCCGGTGTCTTTTATCGATGGCGCCCACGGCTATCGTCTCGGGATAACGTGCGGGATAGTCCCCGCCACGTTTGCCGTCATTCCCAGAGGAGGCAATGACGGCGATTCCGGCCCGATACGCTTTTATAACCACATTGTGGAGCGCCTTGCTTCTAGTCTTCATTCCAAAGCTCATATTAATGACGTCGATTCGGTTCTGGACACACCAATCAATACCTAGCACAATATCGGATACATAGGCTGATCCACTATGATCAAAAGCCTTGACTGGATATAGCAGCGCTCGCGGCGCCACTCCCATCATTCCGCGATTCCCCCCTGCTGCCGCTAAGGTTCCGGCGATATGAGTTCCGTGCCCATTATCATCCAGCGGCAGCATTCCGCGGTGTAGTAGGTTGACTCCAGTGGCTAATGAATGCTTCAGATCGGGATGACGGTAATCCGCGCCGGTGTCAATGACGCCGATTTTGACGTGAACTCCGGTTGATTTAGACCATGCCTGAGGAGCATGAATCGCTTTCACCCCCCATGGGAGCGCTGCGATTCCGCTTTTTTCGTTAGCTATGGAATGGATTTGGATTTGCAGATCGTCCTCGACATTTAGAAGGTCTGCAAATCGGTTCATCAGCTTTCCGGCGGCAGCGGGCACGAAGAAGGCCCGAATCAGCGGAGATACCTGTACTTGCCGCAGCTCGGGCTGCTTTGCTTTTAGAGCCTTCCATTGTGAGAAAGCTCCGGCATACTGGCGGGGATCGTTGAAGGTAAGAATACGCCGCTCACCATTTTTGGGGGCAACCGATATTTCTTCAAGAAGCATGTTCCAAAATTTGTAATAGTCCATAGGTTTCGCTGTCCCTCCTCGGTGCCCTGCTGCCATATTGTATGAGCGGAGGGAGGGGTCCGAATGGGAACTTGCCCTTTTTTAAGGAAATGGGCTGCCCAGCGTGTCAAAAGACGGCGCTTTACATAAAATAAACAGAAGAGATTAAAACTCTCTTTGTAACATCCCGTAAGGAGCCGATCCTTGGCGTGGATACAGTCATGCGCGGAGGTCTTCCTCCGCCTTTTTAAATCCCATTTCTAAAAACTTTGGGTGCGGCGACCCTTGCTACAATTACATATCAACTCTTCTTGATGAAGACAGGTTTCCTGTATGGATAATAAGCAGGAGGCTTTTTCTGTTGGGCGGTTCTTGCATTTGACTTGCATTTTGTTGTTAAATAGGTTTTACTTAGTTTTGTTAATGGATATTATTGAAATAAACCGTAATGTGAACAATGCGTGAGAGGAAGTGTCCTTTAGTGAGTACGCCACTCAATTTAAAGCTAGACCCTGAGAAAGTTAAAGAAATGCCAATGGTGGATCTTGCCTTTCTGGTGCTTAAAGCAGCCAATACACCGTATTATTACCGTGATCTGATGGTCGAGGTAGCCAAGTTACGCGGCATGACCGATCAAGAAAGCCAAGATACTATTGCCCAGTTATATACCGAGATTAACATTGACGGGCGTTTTGCCTGTGTCGGAACCAACCTTTGGGGACTGAAACGCTGGTATCCTCTTGAGCGCTCCGATGATCCGGTTGGTAACACTAAACGGGTGCGCATCATCAACGATGAAGACGATGATTTGGAAGATGACGATTTTGCTGATGAAGAAGAAAACTACACAGCTGAAGAAGAGGATTTCGACGCTATCGATGAAGATCGCGACGACCTCTATTCTGACGACGACAGCGAAGAAGAAGTCGACGAAGATGTCGTGATCGATGAAGATGACATAGACGAAGACGATACGGACGAAGACGATGCAGAAGATGGCGACGATGAAGATTCCGAGGATGACAAGTAAGATCAATAATCAGAAGAGTCTTGTCTGTGGCATAATTCCTCCCTTGACAGTGGGGGATCGTCAGAGTAAACTATTGCATGGGCTTATCATGTAAGTTAATAAACGTGTTTTCTAAAATAAAAAGTGCCCCGGTTCTACGGGTGTCACTTTTTTGTTTTTTTAGATGCAAAGTAGCTGTAGATTAATGGAATTTGAGGGATGACCGTTTATGTTTTCCCCGGTGAATTAAACTTTTGATTTCCCCTGTTTTGATGATAGTAAAACGGGTTACGATAAACACCATGTGCCGCTTTTATGTTTGGACTTTATTTAGGAGGGTTTTACAGTGACAAAGTATATTTTTGTAACGGGTGGCGTTGTGTCTTCCCTGGGTAAAGGCATTACCGCCGCTTCGCTGGGCAGGCTGCTCAAGAACAGAGGTCTAAAGGTAACGATTCAGAAATTTGATCCGTATCTTAACGTAGACCCTGGAACAATGAGCCCTTACCAGCACGGAGAAGTCTTCGTAACGGATGACGGTGCAGAGACTGACCTTGACCTTGGGCACTATGAACGGTTTATTGATATCAATCTGTCGAAGAACAGCAATGTGACGACAGGTAAGATCTATTCATCCGTAATCAGCAAGGAACGTCGTGGAGAGTACTTGGGTGGAACTGTACAAGTTATCCCGCATATTACGAATGAGATCAAAGAACGCGTGTTCCGCGCGGGCCGCGAGACCAACTCTGATGTTGTTATCACAGAGATCGGCGGTACTGTAGGGGATATTGAAAGTCTTCCGTTCCTGGAAGCGATTCGTCAAATCAAGAGTGATATTGGCCGGGAAAATGTGATGTATATCCACGTAACCTTGATTCCTTATATCAAGGCTGCTGGAGAAGTGAAGACGAAGCCGACACAGCATAGCGTTAAAGAGCTGCGCAGTATCGGTATTCAACCGAATGTCATCGTGTGCCGTACGGAATATGAGCTTTCCGCAGATATGAAAGCCAAAATCGCACTCTTTTGCGATATTGATGCTAATGCTGTTGTGGAATGCCGCGATGCTTCGACGTTATATGAAGTTCCATTGAACCTTCGTGATGAAGGATTGGACGAGATTGTTGTTAATCATTTGAAGCTTACAACACCTGCGCCAGATATGCGCGAATGGGAAAGTATGCTTAGCCGGATTCAGAAATTAGAGAAGACAGTAGAAATCGCAATTGTAGGTAAGTACGTAGCACTGCATGACGCTTATTTGAGCGTTGTTGAATCACTTTCACACGCAGGTTTTGCTGCGAATGCAGAGGTTAAGATCCGCTGGGTGAATGCAGAGGAAATTACGGATGAGAACGTGGACGAAATGCTGCGTGGTATTGGCGGTATTCTTGTTCCTGGTGGTTTCGGTGATCGGGGAATCGAAGGTAAAATCTCCGCTATTCGTTATGCCCGTGAGCAATTGATACCTTTCTTTGGCATTTGCCTTGGAATGCAGGTTTCTGTAATTGAATATGGCCGTTCTGTTCTTGGACTACAAGGTGCAAACAGCTCCGAAATCGATCCAAATACACAATATCCATTGATTGATTTGCTTCCTGAGCAAAAAGATATTGAAGATATGGGCGGCACTATGCGTCTTGGGTTGTATCCTTGTAAGATTATTCCGGACTCTCTGGCAATGTCTTGCTATGATGATGAACTGGTATATGAGCGTCACCGTCACCGGTATGAGTTCAACAATGCTTACCGTGACGAAATTGAAAAAGCAGGACTGGTTATCTCTGGAACTTCTCCGGATGGCCGTCTAGTTGAGATCGTAGAGCTTCCAGAGCATCCGTGGTTCCTCTCGGTTCAATTCCACCCGGAATTCACTTCACGTCCGAACCGCCCGCAACCGCTATTCCGTGAATTTGTCAAAGCCTCTTTGACGCATTCCGAGCAGCAATAATTTATACACAGACAGAAAGAACCCTCGGTTCTTAAATAGTCGAAGAGAGCCTTCATCCGAAGGCTCTCTTTTTGTATTACCCTTTAAATAGAAATATTGTAACTTACATTTATTTCATTTTAGACTCTTTATTTACCCATTTTATCCAATTAGCAGGATTTGGACAGTAAAGCACGAATAATAGGTTTCGTATGGAGTAGTTTCTAAAGGGGCCGGTCGCTGTGGAGAGCGCGGTATAGTCAATCTGCCTTAATTTCTGGGAGGGTATCGTATGGAAAAGAAGAAAGTATTAATTGTCGATGATCAGAATGGGATCCGGATTCTTCTTATGGAAGTGTTCAATAGTGAGGGATATACAACATTTCAAGCGGCTAACGGAAAATTGGCATTAGACATTGTTCGCAGCGAGTCACCCGATTTGGTCTTACTCGATATGAAAATACCGGGAATGGATGGACTCGAGATTCTGAAGCATCTAAAGGAGATCAATCCGTCCATTAAGGTCATTATGATGACGGCATATGGTGAACTGGACATGATTAAGGAGGCGACCAAGCTAGGGGCGTTAATGCATTTTACAAAGCCGTTCGACATAGACGAAATGCGCGTAGCGGTAAACATGCATCTTCATAACAAGTCTGTGGATCAATGCAGTTAGAACGGTGATTTCTGTATCGGTCCTATTTCGCGTGGTGACTCCGAAGAGGATGAGTGTAATTGTTATATGGGCTGGATAAAAATCGTCCCACCGGGACATTTTTTTGTTTACCCTATTTAGTATTTGACACAGGATGTGCTATAATAAGCCTGTATGTGATGTCGGTTTAAAAACATAGCCAACCAACATTCTTAGGAGGATGAAACCATGCCATTAGTATCTATGACAGACATGTTGAACAAAGCACTTGAAGGAAAATATGCAGTAGGTCAGTACAACATTAACAACTTGGAGTGGACTCAAGCTATTCTTGGTGCCGCTGAACAAGAAAAATCACCAGTAATCCTTGGTGTATCTGAAGGCGCAGCACGCCACATGGGCGGCTTCACTACTGTTGTTAAAATGGTTGAAGGTCTAATTATTGACATGAATATCACTGTTCCTGTAGCTATCCACCTTGACCATGGATCTAGCTTTGATAAATGTAAAGCAGCAATTGATGCTGGATTTACATCCGTAATGATCGACGGTTCCCATCACCCAATCGATGAGAACATCGATATGACTAAAAAAGTCGTTGAATATGCTCACGCTAAAGGCGTTTCTGTAGAAGCTGAAGTAGGTACTGTTGGTGGACAAGAAGACGACGTTATCGGCGGCATCATGTATGCTAAGCTTGATGAGTGCGTACGTATTGTGAAAGAAACAGGTATCGACACCCTGGCTCCTGCACTTGGTTCCGTTCATGGACCTTACCATGGCGAGCCTAACCTCGGATTCAAAGAAATGGAAGAAATCCGTGACGCTACTAACATCCCAATGGTTCTTCATGGTGGTACAGGTATTCCTGAACATGACATCAAGAAAGCCATCTCCCTAGGTACTTCCAAAATCAACGTGAACACTGAGAACCAAATCGTGTTCGCAAAAGTGGTTCGCGAAGTTCTAGCTGCTAAACCTGATGCTTACGATCCACGTACATTCATCGCACCAGGTCGCGATGCAATCAAAGAAACCGTTATTGGTAAAATTCGCGAATTTGGATCCAACAACAAAGCCTAATCATTGTAGCTTCCGCCTCAGGTGGACAAGCAATTTGTTAAAGGATAGGGCTATTACTCTGTCCAGTTGAATAGTTTGATGAGGAAAGCACACCGCTTAGCCGGTGTCTTTCCATTTTCATCACTAAAAGTCCACAGCACGTATTGCCCACCCAGCTGCAATACACGTAGGGGGAAATTGATAAATCTATGGAAAAATTAATGATTGGCGGTGGACGTCCGCTAGAGGGCGTTGTAACCATCAGTGGAGCAAAGAATAGTGCCATCGCGCTTATTCCTGCGGCAATTTTGGCCGAATCTGAAGTTGTTCTGGATAATTTACCGTCCCTTAGTGATGTAGCCGTTTACTCCGAAATCTTGCAAGAGCTTGGCGCTAATGTATCCTGGTCAGGCAATCAGATGAGAATTGACCCTTCACGTATTGTATCTATTCCAATGCCCAATGGGCCGGTTAAGAAACTTAGAGCTTCGTATTATATGATGGGAGCTCTGCTTGGAAGATTCAAAGAAGCGACAATAGGTCTTCCTGGTGGCTGTAATTTTGAACCTCGTCCAATTGATCAACATATCAAGGGATTCGAGGCTTTGGGAGCAACAGTTACCAACGAACATGGTTCTATCCACTTATATGCAAAAGAGCTACGCGGTGCGAAGATTTATCTGGACGTATCAAGCGTAGGTGCCACTATAAACATCATGCTGGCGGCTTCACGAGCCAAAGGCTCTACAATTATTGAAAATGCGGCTAAAGAGCCTGAGATTATAGATGTAGCTACCCTATTGAACTCTATGGGCGCTGTTATTAAAGGCGCTGGTACAGAAACCATCCGGATCGAAGGGGTCTCGGAAATGCACGGTTGCCGTCATTCCATTATTCCCGATCGGATTCAAGCAGGAACTTATATGATTGCCGCTGCGGCTACGCGCGGTAATGTGTTGATAGATAATGTTATTCCTAAGCACTTGGAAGCCTTAACAGCCAAGCTTTTAGAGATGGGCGTGGATATTGAAGAACTTGATGAAAGTATCCGAGTTATAGGTAGAGCTAATTATGAACATGCAGATGTTAAAGCACTGACCTATCCTGGATTTCCTACAGATTTACAATCTCCTATGACAAGTATGCTGACACAGGCAGAAGGGGTTAGTGTGCTTAGCGATTTCGTCTACAGCAACCGCTTCAAGCATGTGCCAGAGTTGGTAAGAATGGGCGCAAAGATTCGTGTTGAAGGCCGATCTGCAATTATTGAGGGCAGTAAACTTAATGCTGCTAAAGTAAAGGCAGCTGATCTGCGTGCGGGTGCAGCCCTTGTCATTGCCGGGTTAACAGTAGAAGATGGTATTACTGAAGTGACCGGCGTAGAGTATATTGATCGTGGTTATGATAATTTAGTGAGCAACCTTCGGCAACTTGGTGCTCATGTTTGGCGTGAGAATGAATAATATTAGGATATCCCGCTTGGAAGGAGTATTAATTTGCGGCCAAACCGCATATTTCCTTCCATTTGGGGTAATACTAACCTAATGAGCATTTTAATAGAATCATATTTTTGCCTAGTAGATAGACTAGGAAGAACTCATTTAAAAATTGAATAGGTGGTTATTACATGGATCTTCAAATTTCCGATCTGGAAGAAATGAAGCTGACCGAGTTATATAAGCTGGCCAAGAAATACCAGATTCCTTATTACGGACAGCTGAAGAAACGGGAACTGATCTTTGCGATCCTTCGGGCACAGGCAGAGCAGAGCGGTCTCATGTTTATGGAAGGCGTACTAGAAATTTTGCCTGAGGGCTATGGATTTCTTAGGCCGATTAACTATTTGCCCAGTGCTGAAGATATTTACATCTCAGCTTCACAAATTCGTAAGTTTGATCTCAGAAGCGGAGATCTTGTGTCTGGTAAATGTCGGACACCAAAAGAAAATGAACGATATTTTGGCCTGCTTCAAGTCAATGCAGTTAATGGCGAGAACCCTGCTAGTGCAGCGGAGCGTCTTCATTTTCCAGCATTAACACCACTTTATCCGCAAGACAAGCTACCGCTTGAAACATCCCCTACTCATTTGTCTACCCGAATAATGGATTTGCTCGCTCCTGTAGGTTTGGGGCAGCGGGGTTTGATTGTAGCACCTCCAAAAGCAGGAAAAACGCTCCTCTTAAAAGAAATTGCCAATAGTATTTCCACTAATAATCCTGAGATTGAGCTCTTTGTATTGCTGATTGATGAACGTCCTGAAGAAGTAACCGATATGCAGCGTTCTGTAAAAGGCGAAGTGGTTGCATCGACGTTTGATGAGCTTCCAGAGAATCATATTAAAGTGGCTGAGCTTGTGTTGCAAAGGGCACTTCGTTTAGTTGAGCACAAGAAGGATGTAGTTATTCTTTTGGATAGCATTACGCGTCTGGCGCGTGCTTATAATCTGGTGGTTCCACCATCTGGACGTACGCTTAGCGGGGGGATTGACCCGGCGGCTTTTCACCGGCCGAAGCGGTTTTTTGGTTCTGCACGGAATGTGGAAGAAGGCGGCTCATTAACTATTTTGGCAACAGCATTAATAGATACTGGCTCACGTATGGATGATATTATATATGAAGAATTTAAGGGTACCGGTAATATGGAGCTTCATTTGGACCGCAAATTGGCGGAACGCCGGATATTCCCAGCTATCGATATTCGTCGTTCAGGTACACGTCGCGAAGAAGTGCTCTTGAGCAAAGAAGAACTGGATACGATTTGGGCGATTCGCAAAAATATGAACGAATCCTACGATTTTGTGGAGGGATTCATCAAAAAGCTGCGTGATACGAAGACTAATGCTGAGTTCTTGGCATCCTTTGACGTTGCTGGGGCAAAAACAACACCAAACGGGACTGCAAGTAACGGAGGCACCTCCAACAGCGGTACAGCTGCTCGTCGTACCACACGGGCGAAGACACCTTCAGTACCTACAACTTGAGAATTGATAATAAGAGGAGACTAACATGTATTTGGTATATGCCGACGGGCAAGGAAACGTATATGATCATCCTGAACTGTACGGGCTAGCCCGTAGTGGGGATATGATTGTTGAAATGCTGGAGGAAGAATTAATTCCATTACCAGAAGGTGCTACGCTCGTGGGCTTGCCTAGTACACGTGCTGTGGGTATGAATCCTGAGACGGGTGAAATGATGTCTTTGCCGGAAGGTTCGCAGGCTGTCGGAGCGCTGCTGCCGCAAGGCTACACTCGTCTATGTCTTCCTGGTTATGTGAAGACAGATAAGTCTTATAAGCTTCCTCTGTTTGGGTATTCGGCTGTAGTGTGGAAGGATGGCGGGTTCTATGTTGCGGCAGACCCTACCGATAATCCAGAGAAATGGAATCCACTTAATTGTGACAAAGAAGATCTTGAAGTCAGTGTTGGTGAGATGACAGCCAAATATCCTGATAACCGCCTCTATGAGCATCTTTCTAACTGTGCGCTTGGCTATGAATGCCTGACTTCCTCCAATACCTTTTTAGGGCGTTGGGAGGGCGGTGTGCCCGTCTCTTATTCATGTAATGCTGGATGTTTTGGCTGTATTTCTGAGCAACCTGATGATAGCGGCTTTGTATCTCCGCAGACTCGGATGAATTTCCGGCCTACGGTCAACGAAATTTCACAAGTTATGTTGGAGCATTTAAAGACGCCTGAATCGATTATCAGCTTTGGACAAGGCTGTGAAGGGGAACCTTCCACGCAGGCAAAACTTATTATAGAAGCTATTCGTGAAGTGCGCTCGATTACTGATATGGGCTATATCAATATCAACACCAATGCGGGATTAAGCGATCATATGCGAGGAATCGTTGATGCTGGACTCGATTTGATGCGTGTCAGCACAATCAGTGCCCTTGATGACCATTATAATGCTTATTACAAACCACGCGGTTATACATTGGCCAATGTTGAAAAATCTTTGAAATACGCTGCTTCGCAGGGCGTTTACACATCGATCAATTATCTGATCTTCCCTGGAGTGACTGATCGCGAAGAAGAGATTGAAGCGATGCTGGAGTTTGTAAGACGTACTGATCTGAAGCTTATTCAGATGCGCAATCTAAACATTGACCCGGAGAGTTATTTAGAGTTGATTCCTCCTGCCCAGGGTGAAATCCTTGGGATGAAGACGATGCTTGATATTTTCCGCGATGAACTGCCGGATGTAGTTATAGGCTCTTATACACATGTGCCACCAGCAGATATGGCGCGGGCTAAGCGGCGGGGAATCAATATTTAAGCAGCTAAAATGTAAAAATGAAACATATTGCCCAATTTGATATTTCGTGCTAAAATACCACAGTGTAATCATATAACTCTGGGTCCGCATGAGGCTTAGGGCATGAGAGGTGAAATTCAAAATGCAAGAAGCAATTCAACCAAAGTATAATGTAACTAAGGTAACCTGCGCATGTGGCAACACTTTCGAAGCTGGCTCTGTTAAACAAGAGCTTCGTGTCGAAATTTGCTCCAACTGCCATCCGTTCTTCACTGGCAAGCAGAAGTTCTTGGATGCCGGCGGTCGCGTTGATAAATTTAAGAAGAAATATGGTATCTAATTTGAACAGTCGCTTTGCGGCTTAACGGTTAGATTGAGCCCCCAGCTGTATAGCTGAGGGGCTCATTTTATGTCTTGGAGTTGATTTTTGTCCGAGCGTGAGCTATACTTATCTTCGCCGTGCTAGACGGGGAGGTAGCGGTGCCCTGTAACTCGCAATCCGCTGTAGCGAGGTTGAATTCCTGTTAGAGGTGCTATCGATGTGAGGCCTTGGTTCCTACGGGCTGTGTTGACAGTTGGGTCCTCCGCAATGAGTGCTTATGAACCTGGTCAGGTCCGGAAGGAAGCAGCCATAAGTAAGATTACTCTTGTGCCGGAGGGTGGCCTAACTCGAGCAGTCATGTAGGGTTGCCGCTTGGATCGTAGCCATCAATAACAGGTGCACGGTTTATAATTCTGTTTATCATAGCATCTTTGCCACAAGCAAAGATGCTTTTTGTTTTTGGTCAATAGCCGATGAATATAGTATAATAAATTTGCGACAAATGCCGGGAAAGCGGCAGCTTAAGAGAGGGTAATGCATAGTGGAACATATCGCGCTGTACCGTGCTTGGCGGCCGCAGTCGTTTCAAGACATGGTTGGACAACAGCACATTATCCAAACGCTGCAGAACGCAATTCGTGAACAGCGGGTTTCGCATGCCTATCTGTTCAGCGGTCCGCGGGGAACTGGTAAGACAAGTGCTGCTAAAGTCTTAGCTAAAGCGGTTAACTGTGAACGTGGGCCAGGTCCGGAACCTTGTAACGAATGTCCATCCTGCCTGCGAATCGCTGCGGGTAATGTAATGGATGTACAGGAAATAGATGCGGCATCAAACCGGGGCGTAGAGGAGATTCGTGATCTGCGTGAGAAGGTGAAGTATGCACCTACCGAGGTGCGCCGTAAAGTGTATATCATTGATGAAGTGCATATGCTGACGACAGAAGCTTTTAATGCTCTATTAAAGACTTTGGAGGAACCGCCGTCACATGCGATGTTTATTCTTGCGACAACGGAACCTCACAAATTGCCGGCGACAATAATTTCCCGTTGTCAGCGTTTTGACTTCCGTAGAGTGGCGTTAGAAGAACAGACCGCCCATCTGACTGCTATTTGTGAGAAGGAAGGGATTACAGCGGATAACAACGCATTGCAGTATATTGCCCGTCTATCTGATGGTGGTATGCGTGATGCATTGAGCTTGCTGGATCAGATTTCATCCTTTACAGATGGTAATGTTACGTACGAGCAAGTGTTAGGAATGACAGGGGGAATTCCCTCCGAGCAATTTGCACGTCTTGCCACTGCCATATTAGAAGGTGATATGGGTCTTCTTCTGGAGCTCGTTGAGCAGCTTATGCATGAAGGTAAAAGTGCAGATAAATGCCTAGAGAATCTCATGTATTATTTCCGTGATTTATTGATGATTAAGATGGTACCCGAGGCCGATCAATTAACAGAGCGGGTGCTGAATCCTGCTGAATTTAAAGATATGGCCACCGCATTTTCTCGGGAGCGTCTATTTCAGATTGTAGATACAATCAATAAATACCTAGGTGAAATGAAATACGCAACACATCCTCAGACACTGTTTGAAGTGGCGCTGATGAAGCTTTGCAGCTTGCAGCAAGAGGTAAGTCAGAGCGCCGCATTTGCTCCGTTAGGTGAAACAAATGCCGGAGTAAGCGCGAATCATTCGAGCGTTGACTCTGGTGAACTGGATCTTCTCAAAAGACAGATCGCAGCACTGGAGAAGAAGCTGGAACAGGCAATGCAATCCGGTGGTATTTCCGGAGGAGGGCGTGATGGTGCTCCTGCACCGAAATCGCACGCGGTTCCAACACCGCGGGTTTCTTCAGCCTCCAAAATGCCTCCTAACGTAGATAAGTTTATTGCTGGTAAGGATAGTCCCGATTTTGCAGCTATCTATAAACAGTGGAGCCTTGTTCTGCAGGGAGTAAAAGAGGAAAAGGTAACGGTTCATGCATGGTTTGTAGACGGTGAGCCAGTATCGATTATGGAGGATGCGGTGCTTGTTGCATTCAAGAACACGATTCACCGCGATACTACTGAGAAGCCGGCAAACAGACAGGTTATTGAGAGTGTGCTTGCAGCGCGTCTAGGCAAACCTTATAGACTTGTAACCATGATGCTTCGTGACTGGAATGAAGCTGCCCAGAAGTCTGTGGGACAGACTGGCAAAGAAGAACTGCAATTGGAGCATGAACACGATACTGCAGAAGCTAAACTTGAACCTTGGATTGATGAGGCTATCCAGCTTTTTGGAGAAGACCTTGTTGTCATAAAAGAGTAATATAAACATACTAGCGCTAATTGCGCATTCCAAAGGAGAGACGATGTATGAATAATATGAACCAAATGATGAAGCAAGTTAAGAAAATGCAGGAGCAAATGCTTAAAGCTCAAGAGGAACTCGGAGGCAAGGTTATTGAGGGTTCATCAGGTGGCGGCGTAGTTACTGTTCAAGTAAACGGCCACAAAAAATTGCTGTCTATTCAAATTAAACCGGAAGCCGTTGATCCGGAAGATGTTGAAATGCTGCAAGATCTTGTAATCACTGCTGTAAATGATGCATTGACTCAAGCTGAAGAGCTTGCTAACAATGACATGGGTAAATTCACTGGTGGAATGAAGATCCCAGGCTTGTTCTAATAGCCCACTCCACTTCAGTCTAAAGGAGAATTATTAATTTGTATTATCCCGAACCGCTAGCTAAGCTGATCGATGCTTTTACGCGTTTGCCCGGGATTGGACCGAAGACAGCCGCCCGGTTAGCTTTTCATGTGCTTAACATGAAAGAGGATGAAGTCATTGATTTTGCAAAAGCGCTAGTAAGCGTCAAACGCAATCTTCACTATTGCTCGGTCTGCTGTAATATTACGGATACGGACCCATGTAAGATATGTCAGGACAAAACTAGAGATCCTTCAGTGATATGTGTGATTCAAGACTCTAAGGATTTGGTGGCTATAGAACGAACCAAGGAGTTTAATGGATATTACCATGTTCTTCAGGGTGCTATTTCACCTATGGAGGGTATCGGCCCTGATGATATTCGCCTGAAAGAATTATTGACCCGTCTGAGTGATGAGAGAGTAAGTGAGCTTATAATGGCGACTAACCCCAACATTGAGGGAGAAGCAACGGCGATGTACATTTCTCGTCTTGTTCGGCCGTTTGAGATTAAAATCACCAGGATAGCTCATGGCTTGCCTGTAGGTGGCGATCTTGAATACGCTGATGAAGTTACTTTGTCCAAAGCGTTGGAAGGCCGTCGCGAGCTATTCTAGCAGCTCTATAGTGGTATTTTTCAAAAAGGAAGCCCTCGGGTTTCCTTTTTTTTGTTCTAAGTTTGTCCCTATCCCGATATGAATGAGAATAACGAGATGTGTATTTTGCATCAGAATTATTCTGAGGAGGAATTGAAATGGGATGGTGGAGAGAGCTGTGGTGGGGAGTGGATAAGGAACAAGGCGCAAAGGAAAGTGAGGGATGGGAAACCCTCTTAGAGGTCCGTAAGGCGCATTCAGAGTGGGAGAGGGCGTACCTGATGTTCGACGAGGCGTTGGGACAGGATCAGATAGATTACGCGATATATATTTTGGAGGCTGCAGAACGTAAATATCAGATACATCTCAAACATGCAAAAAGCTTGGGGTTGAACAGCAGTCAAATATAAGGGCTTATAAATAAATGTATAAGGGGGATCTACATGCTTAGAATGATAGCTATGGGCGTATTGATATTATCCGTTATCTTATTAGGTTTAGTTGTATTTAGAAAAAAGCTGGGTTTTGGGTGGCTAAGTTTATTTGGGGTTCATTTGGTATTGGCTGCACTCGGGATATATGTAGTGAACTTCTCAGGTTTGCTCACGCAGGTGTATATCCCTTTGAACCCTGCAACTATAGGCGCAGTAACGGTTCTTGGGCTTCCTGGCGTGGTTATGTTACTCGGATTAAGAATAATTTTATTTTAATGCTTGACGTGGCTTTGAAAAATATGATACATTAAGTCTCGCCCGTTTGGACAAGCTGTTGATTAACAACTTGCTGAAATGGTCAAGCAAAAAAAGAAATTAAAAAAATGCTTGACGAAAACAAAGGCGCTGTGATATATTATAAAGGTCGCTGCTGACAAGCGACGACGACGAAAGATGAGACATTGATCTTTGAAAACTGAACAACGAGTGAGTGGGAAATCACGTAAGTGAAATCCAAATTAGAGAATTAATTTTCTCGTCAGATGTTTCAAAATGAGCATATCGCTCTTTTCAATACTAATTGGAGAGTTTGATCCTGGCTCAGGACGAACGCTGGCGGCGTGCCTAATACATGCAAGTCGAGCGGAGTTATTTTGAAAGCTTGCTTTCAAAATAACTTAGCGGCGGACGGGTGAGTAACACGTAGGCAACCTGCCCTTCAGACTGGGATAACTACCGGAAACGGTAGCTAATACCGGATAATTTCTTTTTTCTCCTGAGAGAAGAATGAAAGACGGAGCAATCTGTCACTGAGGGATGGGCCTGCGGCGCATTAGCTAGTTGGTGGGGTAACGGCCCACCAAGGCGACGATGCGTAGCCGACCTGAGAGGGTGAACGGCCACACTGGGACTGAGACACGGCCCAGACTCCTACGGGAGGCAGCAGTAGGGAATCTTCCGCAATGGGCGAAAGCCTGACGGAGCAACGCCGCGTGAGTGATGAAGGTTTTCGGATCGTAAAGCTCTGTTGCCAGGGAAGAACGTCCGGTAGAGTAACTGCTACCGGAGTGACGGTACCTGAGAAGAAAGCCCCGGCTAACTACGTGCCAGCAGCCGCGGTAATACGTAGGGGGCAAGCGTTGTCCGGAATTATTGGGCGTAAAGCGCGCGCAGGCGGCTATTTAAGTCTGGTGTTTAAACCTTGGGCTCAACCTGAGGTCGCACTGGAAACTGGGTGGCTTGAGTACAGAAGAGGAAAGTGGAATTCCACGTGTAGCGGTGAAATGCGTAGATATGTGGAGGAACACCAGTGGCGAAGGCGACTTTCTGGGCTGTAACTGACGCTGAGGCGCGAAAGCGTGGGGAGCAAACAGGATTAGATACCCTGGTAGTCCACGCCGTAAACGATGAGTGCTAGGTGTTAGGGGTTTCGATACCCTTGGTGCCGAAGTTAACACAGTAAGCACTCCGCCTGGGGAGTACGGTCGCAAGACTGAAACTCAAAGGAATTGACGGGGACCCGCACAAGCAGTGGAGTATGTGGTTTAATTCGAAGCAACGCGAAGAACCTTACCAGGTCTTGACATCCCTCTGAATCTGCTAGAGATAGCAGCGGCCTTCGGGACAGAGGAGACAGGTGGTGCATGGTTGTCGTCAGCTCGTGTCGTGAGATGTTGGGTTAAGTCCCGCAACGAGCGCAACCCTTAACTTTAGTTGCCAGCAGGTAATGCTGGGCACTCTAGAGTGACTGCCGGTGACAAACCGGAGGAAGGTGGGGATGACGTCAAATCATCATGCCCCTTATGACCTGGGCTACACACGTACTACAATGGCCGGTACAACGGGAAGCGAAGCCGCGAGGTGGAGCCAATCCCATCAAAGCCGGTCTCAGTTCGGATTGCAGGCTGCAACTCGCCTGCATGAAGTCGGAATTGCTAGTAATCGCGGATCAGCATGCCGCGGTGAATACGTTCCCGGGTCTTGTACACACCGCCCGTCACACCACGAGAGTTTACAACACCCGAAGTCGGTGGGGTAACCCGCAAGGGAGCCAGCCGCCGAAGGTGGGGTAGATGATTGGGGTGAAGTCGTAACAAGGTAGCCGTATCGGAAGGTGCGGCTGGATCACCTCCTTTCTATGGAGAATCGTTCTCTGCAATGAGAACATTCAAATCGGAAGCTAAGCTTCCACGATAGAACCCTCGGGTTCGAACACTCACTCGTGTTCAGTTTTGAAAGAGCAAGTCTCTTTCGTATGCGTTTGGTGGCGATAGCGGAGGGGTTCCACACGTACCCATCCCGAACACGACCGTTAAGCCCTCCAGCGCCGATGGTACTTGGACCGAAGGGTCCTGGGAGAGTAGGACGTTGCCAAGCGGACAACCAATTCATTGGTTGATTCACAATGTTATATATGTTATATGGGCTTTTAGCTCAGTTGGTTAGAGCGCACCTCTGATAAGGGTGAGGTCGGTGGTTCGAGTCCACCAAGGCCCACCATATAACATTATAGAGTAATTTT
This sequence comes from Paenibacillus sp. FSL R7-0048, assembly GCF_038004505.1. Lineage (NCBI taxonomy): Bacteria > Bacillati > Bacillota > Bacilli > Caryophanales > Paenibacillaceae > Paenibacillus > Paenibacillus sp. FSL R7-0048. The sequence continues at coordinate 142,238 of NZ_JBBORF010000001.1, forward strand.
ATGGGGCCATAGCTCAGCTGGGAGAGCGCCTGCCTTGCAAGCAGGAGGTCAGCGGTTCGATCCCGCTTGGCTCCACCATAAATTTTAAATGAATAACTTTTTCAACTTGATCCTTGAAAACTGGATACCGAAACGAATTTGCGTTTTAGAACATCTTTTAGCAACTTGTGTAAACAAGTAAATGTTATTAGTGAGATTTTTCTTCGGAAGAATCAAGGTTAAGCTAATAAGAGCACACGGAGGATGCCTAGGCGCCAGGAGCCGACGAAGGACGTGGCGAACAACGAAACTGCCTCGGGGAGCTGTAAGCAAGCTTTGATCCGGGGGTGTCCGAATGGGGAAACCCAGCTGTGGTAATTCGCAGTTACTCATTTCTGAATACATAGGAAATGTAGAGGCAGACCAGGGGAACTGAAACATCTAAGTACCCTGAGGAAGAGAAAACAATAGTGATTCCGTCAGTAGCGGCGAGCGAACGCGGAACAGCCTAAACCTAAGAGCTTGCTCTTAGGGGTTGTGGGACGTCTCACATGGAGTTACAAAGGAATATGGTAGGTGAAGAGGTCTGGAAAGGCCCGCGATAGAGGTAAAAGCCCTGTAACCTAAACTGTATTCTCTCCGAGACGGATCCCGAGTAGTGCGGGGCACGTGAAACCCCGTATGAATCCAGCAGGACCATCTGCTAAGGCTAAATACTACCTGGCGACCGATAGTGAAACAGTACCGTGAGGGAAAGGTGAAAAGCACCCCGGAAGGGGAGTGAAATAGAACCTGAAACCGTGTGCTTACAAAAAGTCAGAGCCCGATCTATGGGTGATGGCGTGCCTTTTGTAGAATGAACCGGCGAGTTACGTTTAACATGCAAGGTTAAGCCGAGAAGGTGGAGCCGCAGCGAAAGCGAGTCTGAATAGGGCGACTTAGTATGTGGACGTAGACCCGAAACCGTGTGATCTACCCCTGTCCAGGGTGAAGGTGCGGTAACACGCACTGGAGGCCCGAACCCACGTACGTTGAAAAGTGCGGGGATGAGGTGGGGGTAGCGGAGAAATTCCAATCGAACTCGGAGATAGCTGGTTCTCCCCGAAATAGCTTTAGGGCTAGCCTCGGTATAAGAGTAGTGGAGGTAGAGCACTGATTGGGTGCGGGGTCCGCAAGGATTACCAAGCTCAGTCAAACTCCGAATGCCATATACTTATTGCCGGGAGTCAGACAGTGAGTGCTAAGATCCATTGTCAAAAGGGAAACAGCCCAGACCATCAGCTAAGGTCCCCAAGTGTGTGTTAAGTGGGAAAGGATGTGGAGTTGCACAGACAACCAGGATGTTGGCTTAGAAGCAGCCACCATTGAAAGAGTGCGTAATAGCTCACTGGTCGAGTGACTCTGCGCCGAAAATGTAACGGGGCTAAACACACCACCGAAGCTATGGCTAGATACGTATGTATCTGGGGTAGGGGAGCGTTGTGTAGGGGTTGAAGGTGTACTGAAAAGAGCGCTGGACACTACACAAGTGAGAATGCCGGTATGAGTAACGAAAAGATCAGTGAGAATCTGATCCGCCGAAAGCCCAAGGTTTCCTGAGGAAGGCTCGTCCGCTCAGGGTAAGTCGGGACCTAAGGCGAGGCCGAAAGGCGTAGTCGAAGGACAACAGTTTGAAATTACTGTACCACCGTAATCCGCTATGAGCGATGGGGTGACGCAGGAGGGTAGTGACGCGGACTGATGGATGTCCGTCTAAGCAGTGAGGCTGATGTGTAGGCAAATCCGCACATCATTAAGGCTGGGCTGTGATGGGGAGCGAAAATTATAGTAGCGAAGGTCATGATCTCACACTGCCAAGAAAAGCCTCTAGCCAGGAGAAGGTGCCCGTACCGCAAACCGACACAGGTAGGCGAGAAGAGAATTCTAAGGCGCGCGGAAGAACTCTCGTTAAGGAACTCGGCAAAATGACCCCGTAACTTCGGGAGAAGGGGTGCCCCGGTAGTGTGAATAGCACGAGGGGGCCGCAGTGAAAAGGCCCAAGCGACTGTTTAGCAAAAACACAGGTCTGTGCGAAGCCGCAAGGCGAAGTATACGGGCTGACGCCTGCCCGGTGCTGGAAGGTTAAGGGGAGTGGTTAGGGGTAACCCGAAGCTATGAACCGAAGCCCCAGTAAACGGCGGCCGTAACTATAACGGTCCTAAGGTAGCGAAATTCCTTGTCAGGTAAATTCTGACCCGCACGAATGGCGTAACGACTTGGGCGCTGTCTCAACGAGAGATCCGGTGAAATTTTAATACCTGTGAAGATGCAGGTTACCCGCGACAAGACGGAAAGACCCCATGGAGCTTTACTGCAGCTTGATATTGAATTTGGGTACGATCTGTACAGGATAGGTGGGAGCCGTAGAAATCGGAGCGCAAGCTTCGGTGGAGGCGCCGTTGGGATACCACCCTGATCGTATCTAGGTTCTAACCTAGTGCCCTTACCGGGTACGGGGACCGTGTCAGGCGGGCAGTTTGACTGGGGCGGTCGCCTCCTAAAGAGTAACGGAGGCGTTCCAAGGTTCCCTCAGAATGGTTGGAAATCATTCGCAGAGTGCAAAGGCATAAGGGAGCTTGACTGCGAGACCTACAAGTCGAGCAGGGACGAAAGTCGGACTTAGTGATCCGGTGGTACCGCATGGAAGGGCCATCGCTCAACGGATAAAAGCTACCCTGGGGATAACAGGCTTATCTCCCCCAAGAGTCCACATCGACGGGGAGGTTTGGCACCTCGATGTCGGCTCATCGCATCCTGGGGCTGAAGTAGGTCCCAAGGGTTGGGCTGTTCGCCCATTAAAGCGGTACGCGAGCTGGGTTCAGAACGTCGTGAGACAGTTCGGTCCCTATCTGTCGTGGGCGCAGGAAATTTGAGAGGAGCTGTCCTTAGTACGAGAGGACCGGGATGGACGTACCGCTGGTGCACCAGTTGTTCCGCCAGGAGCATGGCTGGGTAGCTACGTACGGACGGGATAAGCGCTGAAAGCATCTAAGCGTGAAGCCCCCCTCAAGATGAGATTTCCCAATTAGTAAGACCCCTTGAAGACGACGAGGTAGATAGGTTGGAGGTGGAAGTGCAGCAATGCATGGAGCTGACCAATACTAATCGGTCGAGGGCTTATCCTATACTTAAAATGCAGATTTGTTTCGGATTCAGTTTTCAGGGAGTCAAATTCCTGTTTGGATTGCTGTGGTACTGATATCGTTTGGAGAGATACCCAAGTGGCTATAAGGGGACCCTCTGCTAAGGGGTTAGACTGCGTAAGCGGTGCGTGGGTTCGAATCCCACTCTCTCCGCCATTTTCAATCCATAGCAATACTAATTATTGTGGCGGTGTAGCTCAGCTGGCTAGAGCGTACGGTTCATACCCGTGAGGTCGGGGGTTCGATCCCCTTCGCCGCTACCATAATACCTGGAGGCTTAGCTCAGCTGGGAGAGCATCTGCCTTACAAGCAGAGGGTCGGGGGTTCGATCCCCTCAGCCTCCACCATTTTCATCTTTTTAGAATTGCTTTTACACCGTGCCGGTGTAGCTCAACTGGTAGAGCAACTGACTTGTAATCAGTAGGTTGGGGGTTCAAGTCCTCTCGCCGGCACCATTTTTAATTAATGCGGAACCGTGGTGTAGTTGGCCTAACATGCCTGCCTGTCACGCAGGAGACCGCGGGTTCGAATCCCGTCGGTTCCGCCATTTTTTCCACAAAATGAGTGGGAAGTGTAAGACTTTTCCGCTTAATTGTCATGTAATCTTATGGCTCGGTAGCTCAGTCGGTAGAGCAGAGGACTGAAAATCCTCGTGTCGGCGGTTCGATTCCGTCCCGAGCCACCTTTTTTGGGGGATTAGCGAAGTGGCCAAACGCATCAGACTGTAAATCTGCTCACGTACGTGTTCGGTGGTTCGAATCCATCATCCCCCACCATTTATGAGCCATTAGCTCAGTTGGTAGAGCACCTGACTTTTAATCAGGGTGTCGAAGGTTCGAGTCCTTCATGGCTCATCCCAAACAGAAAGTCATCACCTTAGGGTGGTGGCTTTTTTTGTGTTTTTATGTCGTATTATAGTAGCGCGCTGCTGTAGTGATTAACATAATATTAGAGAATATGCTAAAATAGGCGAAAAGAGCAAAAGTGGTGGAGTATGGTGACTATGGATAGCGAAACATTGCGAAAAAAGTTAGAGCAGCTCACCGGAAAGAAAACCGGAATCAAGCAGTTAGGGAGGCAACATTCAGCTTCTCTTTTTAGCCTGGGATTGGAAGCACAAGAACAGCCGGTAATCCATGAAGGTCATCTTTGGGCACCATTATATGAGACTGATGGACGTGTAACCGCTGTCTGGGTGGAATTGGATGGACTTAACTCTTTGGAAATTCAATTAGTGAATTATGCAGTTCGAAACTTTGCAATTGCACTAAAAGCTACTGGGGTTAGAGAAGAAGGGGAAGCGGAGGCTCGGCAGCTGGGAACCTGGTTGAACACCGAACTGGAGCAAGAGAAAAATGACTCTGAGATACCCGATGAGATGGCTCTAAAGGGACGTTTATTCGGAGATATGGTTCCATTCCTACTTAGCAGTGAGAATGCACATAGCCCGCAGATCACTTATCGTTCCTTAATGAAGCTGTTGCGCAGCTATTTTGAGAATGAAATTCTGCTTATACCTCTTCAAGAAAAAGAATGGTTAATATTGGCCCGGAAGGAACTACTCACGGGCGGGGATGATAAGGATGAGGAAGAAGAGAGTGTAGATGAAATTCTGGCTCAGACCAGCATGGGCTTGCACGAACTGATAGCCAGCGAATGGGTAGGTGTATTCCATTTGGCTGTAGCTCCGGCTATCGTTCCTGTTAAGGGATTGACGGGATCCGTGGCCTTGCTGAGGGAGACTATTGTACTCGGACGAATTTTCCAAGTGGGTGAATATATTCATTTACCTTGGGAGCTGCATTTGGAACGTCTGGTTAACAGCATTCCTGATGCACGGCGTAAACAGTTACTTGGACAGATTGGCGACTATTCTACCGTACTATCGGATAAAGAGATGCTGATGACCCTGGAGACGTTTTTTGAGATGGATTGTAATGTAAGTGAAACAGCCAAGAAGCTATATATTCATCGCAACACGCTTTTATACCGTCTGGACAAGATAAAACAGGAGACGGGTGCCGATGTGCGTAGCTTTGGGGACGCTGCTATTGTGAAGCTTACTATGCTTTTGTATAAAGTGACGAAAAGGAAATAGGTTTTTTGTGAACGTTACAAATAGCCACCGTGTCCCGTCTAGGGTAATATAAATGTACAAGGAAAAAAGAATTTTTCAATTAATCAATAATTAACTCGAGGGGGAAATACAATGGCAGGCGTACGTTTAGAGCATATTTTCAAAAAATACCCGGGTTCAGATAAAGCAACAGTAATGGATATCAATCTTGATATTAAAGATAAGGAATTTCTAGTATTGGTTGGACCATCCGGTTGCGGTAAATCCACAACTTTGCGTATGATCGCTGGTCTGGAAGAAATCTCCGAAGGTAAAATGTACATTGGCGATCGTGTAGTCAACGACGTTGCACCTAAAGACCGCGATATCGCGATGGTATTCCAATCCTACGCCCTGTATCCGCATATGAGCGTATACCAAAACATGGCTTTCGGTTTGAAACTTCGTAAAGTGAAGAAAGATGAAATCGACAAGAAAGTACGTGAAGCTGCTAGAATTCTCGATATCGAGCATTTGCTAGATCGTAAACCAAAAGCACTTTCCGGTGGTCAACGCCAACGTGTCGCTTTGGGACGCGCTATCGTACGTGATCCACAAGTCTTCTTGATGGATGAGCCTCTTTCCAACTTGGATGCTAAACTTCGTGGTCAAATGCGCGCTGAAATCACTAAACTGGTTAAACGCCTTGAAACCACTTGTATCTACGTAACGCATGACCAAACAGAAGCTATGACAATGGGTGACCGTATCGTAGTTATGTATGATGGTATCATTCAACAAGCTGCTTCCCCTGAAGAGTTGTACAATGAACCAACTAACCTGTTCGTAGCTGGATTTATCGGATCCCCTACAATGAACTTTATCAATGGTACTTTGTCCGAAGCAAACGGTTCTATCCGTTTCCGCGCTGAGAACCTTGATGTTGAAGTACCAGGCGGAAAAGCTCAAATCATCCGCAGCAAAGGCTACATTGGCAAAGAAGTAATTATGGGCGTTCGTCCAGAAGATATCCATGAAGAGCCAGTATTCTTGGAAGCTTCCCCGAACACAATCTTTACTTCATTGGTTGATGTAACTGAAAACCTTGGTCACGAAATGCTCCTTTACTTGAGCGGCCTTGGTAAATCTACTGTAATCGCTCGTGTAGATGGACGTTCCACTACTCGCGAAGGCAGCAAGCCAAAATTGGCTATCGATATGAACAAAGTTCACTTCTTCGATAAAGAATCCGAAGTTAACATTCTGTTGGGATAAGATCGCAGGATCTTTTCTCTCTTGATAAAGCCACCCGAAAGGGTGGCTTTATTGTTTAATTAGGGTCGTAATGGATAGGCGTTAAGATTGCATTCACAAGCGTTATCAATTAAGATAGCAGGAGAATTACCTCCGGAATTGTAATGAGATCGCTGTCAACCGGACGCAGTAAGCGGACATATACCGCAGGTGACGAAAGGACGAATTTACATGGCTAAGAAAGTAAAAGTATCTGAATTGGTACAACATTTTCAATTAGAGGTTATTTCCGGCCAGGAAGGTCTAAAACGACCTATTACGGTCGATGACCTGAATCGCCCTGGACTAGAGATTGCTGGTTATTTCGAATATTATCCGGAAGAACGTGTTCAACTATTAGGTAAGACAGAACTCGCATTCTTCTCCATGCTGCCTGAAGCTGAACGTAAAAGTAGGCTTCGTGGAATCTGTAATGACAATACCCCTTGTATCGTAATTACCCGTAGTTTGGATGTGCCACAGGAGTTAATTGATATAAGTAATGAAAAGGGACTTCCTGTGCTTCGTAGCTCGATGGCTACGACTATTTTCTCCAGCCGTTTGACGAGCTTCTTAGAAGGGAGATTAGCCCCTACAGCAACGATTCATGGTGTACTCTGTGATGTATATGGTGTAGGTATGCTGATTACTGGTAGTAGTGGTATTGGTAAGAGTGAGACAGCCCTTGAACTTGTAAAACGTGGACATAGACTGATCGCTGATGATGCCGTGGAAATCCGCCAGACTTCAGATAACCAGCTGCATGGTACAGCCCCTGAGTTGATCCGTCACTTGTTGGAAATTCGCGGAGTAGGTATCATTAACGTAATGACACTTTTTGGTGCGGGTGCTATCCGTAATCATAAACGGATTACACTTGTCGTTAGATTAGAGGCTTGGCAGCAAGACAAGCAGTATGACCGGCTTGGACTTGATGAGGAAACAACGCGGATTATTGATACCGATGTTCCACTTGTAACCATTCCTGTACGTCCAGGACGTAACCTTGCCGTTATTATTGAGGTTGCTGCGATGAACTATCGCCTGAAGCAAATGGGCTTTAATGCAGCCCTGCAGTTTACGAATAAGTTAACTGCGACCATATCTGAGGATATGGACGATCTCGATTAGGAGTGTGAGACAATGTTCCCATTAGCAATAGATCCTATTGTATTCTCAATTGGATCACTACCTGTACACTGGTACGGGTTAATACTAGGGGTCGGTGCACTCGCGGGATTATTTCTTGCGATCCGCGAGGGCAAACGGTTCGGAATCCCGCAAGAATTCTTTATGGATATGCTGCTACTGGGTGTACCCTCGGCAATTATAGGGGCACGGATTTATTTTGTAGCTTTTAAATGGGACGATTATAAGCATAATCTGATAGACGTCTTTAAGATCTGGAATGGCGGCATCGCCATTTACGGCGCATTAATAGGAGCGATTATTTGCGGAATTATTTATTTCCGTTATAAGGGTTACCCTTTCTGGCGTATTGTTGATATTTGTGCACCTGGACTACTGGCGGGTCAAATGATTGGCCGCTGGGGAAACTTTGTCAACCAAGAGGCATACGGCAGCGTAGTTGAGGAATCTTTTTTACGGGATAAACTGCATTTACCTGACTTCATCGTTAATCAAATGTACATAGGAGATGCTTTTCATCATCCGACCTTCCTGTATGAATCTCTTTGGAGCTTACTAGGGATTGCGTTATTGATGGTTCTCCGTCGTCAGAAGTTTGTACGTGCTGGAGAAATCTTTATGTCTTACTTTATATGGTATTCCATCGGTCGGTTCTTCATCGAGGCTGTGCGTACTGACAGTTTAGCTTTTAACGGAAGTGCAGGACTGGCTTCGTTTATAAACGGCTTATGGAGTCCGATGGAATGGTTAGGTTTTGAACAAGGATATCTGGATCCTGCCTATGGTAATATTCGTATTTCTCAGCTGCTTTCTCTACTGATTATTGTGGCAGCTATATTGCTGATCGTTATTCGCAGAGTAACCGGAGAGCCTAAAGCACATTATTCTGACCCTATCGTATGTACTAAACCGATCCAAGCAGATACTGTAGTGCCAGAAAGCGCAGTAAATACACCGCAGAAAACTCGTCAAGGAACACAACCTGAGCAAGGACAGCCAGCGGATGGAGATAAGAAGGAGCAGTAAAACTTATGATAGAATGCGTTCTTTTTGATCTGGATGGAACGATTGTCGATACGAATGAGCTAATCATTAGTTCATTTATGTACGCGCTGAAGGACAATGGTCTGGCTCCACTGACCAGAGAAGAGATAATTCCGCATATGGGAACAACCCTTCAGCAACAGATGAGAGTATTCTCTGGACTAGAGGATGTAAATGGTACGTTAGAAAAGTCCTATCGTTTTTATAATAATGAGCATCATGATGAGTTAGTGCGTTCCTTTCCGCTTGTAAAGGAGACCATTGAGGAGCTCTCGCGTCGTGGGATCAAACTTGGGATTGTAACTACTAAGATCCGTCCAACAACGATCAAGACCCTGGAAAGGTTCGATTTGCTTAAGTACATGGATACGATTGTGACTGTGAACGATGTTACTGAACCAAAGCCACATCCGGAGCCCGTACTGACAGCGGTCCACAACCTTGGTGTTGATCCTCGCAAAACCTTAATGATAGGTGACAGTGCAGTTGATATTCAATCAGCCAAAGCTGCCGGTGTATACGCTGCTGGAGTATCTTGGTCTTTGAAGGGCGAGGATACGCTCCGCAAGTATGATCCGGACTTTATCATCCATAACATGAAGGATATTATAGAAATTATGGAGCGAGGAACGAATGAATCGTGAGAAACGTAACCCGTTATCCAGTAGAAGGTCATAACTCACTTTGGTATATTTACCGTACGGTCAGCCCTTGGAAGGGTGTCCGCAACTTTATTTTTATTCAGATTGCCCGCTATTGTCCGATTCTACCGTTAAAGAATTGGATCTATCGACGGATGCTGGGGATGAAGGTTGGTAAACACACGGCTTTTGGTCTTATGGCAATGGTGGATGTGTTTTTTCCGGAGAAAATAACGGTAGGTGAGAATTCTATTATTGGTTATAACACGACGATTCTGGCGCATGAGTATCTGATCAAGGAATATCGCCTGGGCGAAGTGGTGATCGGTGAAAATGTATTGATCGGCGCGAATACAACGATTCTTCCCGGTGTAACCATTGGAGATTGGGCAGTTATAGCTGCTGGCTCCGTGGTGCACAAAAATGTGGCGGCTGGCTCTTTTGTCGGAGGCAATCCATTGCGAGAGCTGCACCCCTCTTCAACGGAAGAACATGCGGAACAAGTGTAAACGATGCTTTTTTAACCCTGCAGTTACATATTGCGTTTTTTTAGCGCAGGTTCTGCAGGGTTTCTTGCGTCTTAGAGAAGATTATTAAGGAAACTTTAAGTTCTTCTTAAGTTTTTAGAACAGATACATTCGATATAATTAGCGTTAGTGATAAGGATAAGGCGAATCCCACGCTAGGCATTCAGCTTCAAATATCAGAATGTAAAATCAGCAGGTGCAGGCTTCCTGGTATTTTCAGTTTCCACATTCCGCTTAGCGTCTCTATGAACAACCATCATAGTAGAGAAGAGGAATATAATATGAACACTGCGAGACAGGAAAGGCTGCCCCAGCTGGATATTTTCAGAGCATTAGCGATCTTAGGCGTATTGCATGTGCATTCCTCATCTTTTGCCGCTGGAGAGCAGGCACTGCATTCCCCTTATTATTACTGGCTGAACTGGATCAACATTTTCTTTAAATTCGGTACGCCCTCATTTATTTTTCTGAGCAGCTTTGTATTGTTTTATATTTATTATGGGCGTCCTGTGACACGCAGCTTGATTATTAATTTCTACCGTCGTCGATTAAAGTATATTTTATTACCTTATCTGCTAGCCTCTATGGGCTATTACGCACTAACCTTATATGTGAACGGACGATTGACCCAGAACCTCGGTGGCAACCTGTACAGCTTTATTAGAGCGTTATTCTCAGGTTCCGCATATGCGCATTTGTATTTTGTATTTATCAGCATTCAGTTTTATTTGCTTTTTCCAGTACTGCTTAAGCTACTCCAGAGTTCCCGCTTTTTAATTAAATGGGCGGTTCCGCTCGGATTGGCACTTCAGTGGGGGTTTATTTTCTGGAATAAATACGAACTGCACATTGTTGAAAAAGGGAGCCTCGCGATCTCTTATCTGGCTTATTATATGATGGGTGCTTATATCGCAATTCACTTTGAGAAGGTGAAGACTTGGCTGATGAAGCCATGGAGAGAGCTAACTGCCAGGCAAAAAGGATGGACTGCCCTGTTAGTGAGCGGGTGGTTAATTGCAGCCTTTATCCATGTGCAGCTATGGTATGTGGCCCGCCATTTTGGGGTGTGGACGGATTCGCTGTGGTACGAGCTATTATGGAATGTCCATACGATGTTATCAGCATTGGTTCTGTTGTATGCTACATTCCTGATCTATCGTAAGGCCTCTCGCGGGATTGTTGCTTTTTTAACACGTTTGGGTGAACTCTCATTTGCGATATATTTGATTCATCCGCTATTGCTGGCGGTATATCGCAGGTTCCGATATCAGATTCCCCTAGAGTCGCTAACATATGTTTTGTTCATCTACGGAGGGCTTGTGGTCGCACTGGGAGGGAGCTGGCTTATTGTGCAGTTTGCTTTCCGGCGAGTTCCGGGTTCATGGATTATTTTTGGAAGCGTGCCTCGCTCTTTGGAATCCAGTCCGCAGGAAAAGTCAGGTTATATCCCTGAGGAACGGGCAAAGGGGTTCGTGCAGCAGGAGAAATAGCGTTAGAAGAAGGTCTGATACACGCACACGCTTAAACGTGGGGAAGTAGCCTTCATAATATTTGATTAAAAAGGCATCATTTCGATGCGGAGCTTAACAGGAGGAAAGATTATGAGACAAAAAGAAAGAATTCCGCAGCTGGATATTTTTCGGGCGATTGCTATTTTTGCAGTGCTGGCTATTCATGCTACTTCACGAACGTTGGCGGAGACACTAGGTACAAACATGTTTCATCCGTTCTTATTTATTAATAAATTCAGCCAGTTCGCCGTACCTTCATTCATATTTTTGAGTGGGTTCGTGCTCTTCTATAACTATATTGACCGTCCGCTGGGTGGTAAAACGCTAGGAAAGTTCTACACTAGAAGGCTGCTTTATATTATTGTGCCTTATGTAGTATTTTCACTGCTGTATTTTGCGTTAAAAATGAATGCCGGGAATACTTGGGGCTTACCTCCGGGGGAGATGGCTTCTAAGCTATGGAAGTATTTATGGACAGGAACGGCATATACGCATCTGTATTATATTATTATCATTATTCAGTTTTACGTGTTATTTCCGCTCATTTTGTGGTGTTTGCAAAAGGTTCGTCATCTGGCGGCTTGGGCGCCACTGATCGGGTTATTACTACAGTGGGGTTTTGTGCTGCTGAATAAATACATGACCAATCACGGGTATTGGCAGTTATCCAAGGGGAGTCTGGCGATCACTTACTTCTCGTATTTCCTGCTTGGTGCTGGGATTGCAGTGTATTACTCTTCTTTGAAAAAATGGTTAGTGCCTTCACGTGAAGGCTGGCGCGCCGGTAAAGGTCCGGTTTGGATTACTTTGTGGTTGTTATGGATTGTAGCAGGGGTTGTTCATGTTGAGCTATGGTTTAACAATTACACGAAAAAAACTGTCATCAACAGCTTATGGTATGAGGGTTTCTCTAATTTACATGCGCTGCTCTCTTGTGTGGTGCTGTTGCAAATCTCCTTCTTGCTCTATGGGGCGGGTCGTAGCTTGCTGACAAGACTTTTGGTATCCGTGGGAGCATGCTCCTTCGGAATTTATCTATTGCACCCTATGCTGCTGTATTTCTATAGAAAATTACCGTTTCACGGGGGTTCTCTTGCGTACATCGCAGCGATTGCAGGAGGATGGCTTGTTGCGCTGCTGGTTTCATGGCTGGCAGTGGCTCTCGTCTTCCGGTATGTGCCTGCGTCTTGGATTATTTTCGGATCAGGCGCACCAAAGAAAGCAAAAACAGGTTCCATAAGCGCATAGTCTACTGCTAGGTAATAAAAAAGCGCCGGTCTCCCGTATATGCGGGTTGACCGGCGCTTTTATTTTTTGTCTATTCTCCAGCTTGTTCCCGCTGAAACTCCGCAATAGCTTGATACTGGCTTTCCAGACTACGGTAGACGGAAATATAAATCGGCAGCAGCTGCTTGTACACTTTGGTATGTTCATCAATCGGATCATGCTGGTAAGTTGAACCGATCATGTCGAATACAACATCGAAGGAGTCCACGCGGCCCGTTGCGTAAAGACCAAGCACTACTGCTCCGAGGCAGGAGCTTTCAATACTCTCCGGAATGATGACCTCTTGATCAAAAATATCAGACATCATCTGCCGCCAGACTGAGGAACGGGCGAAGCCGCCTGTAGCCAGAATTTTGCTAGGACGCCCGATTTGCTCTTCCATAGCCAGCAGAACCATATACATATTGAAGATTACGCCTTCTAGTACCGAGCGAATCATATGCTCCTTATGGTGATTCATAGAAAGGCCGAAGAAGGAGCCACGAGCATCAGGATTCCACAGCGGTGCCCGTTCACCAGTTAAGTAAGGATGGAATAGAAGACCACCGCTACCTGCCGGAACTTGTTCCGCGATGCGCGTTAGAACCTCGTAAGGGTCAATGCCAAGACGTTTGGCGGTTTCGACTTCAGAAGCAGCGAACTCATCCCGTACCCAGCGGAACAGCATACCACCGTTATTAACGGGCCCTCCGATCACCCAATGTTTTGGGGTTAAGTTATAACAGAAGGTCCGTCCTTTAGGGTCGGTAAGCGGGTGATCCACTACGGTGCGAATCGCTCCGCTTGTTCCAATCGTTGCGGCCACTACACCGGGTTTAATCGCGCCTACGCCAAGGTTGGACAAGACGCCATCACTGGCTCCTACGACAAAAGGTGTCGTCGGGAGCAGTAATAGCTCCTCTGCTAGACCGGGAAGCAGGCCTTGCATGATCTCTGTGGTGGGAACAAGCCGTGAGAGTTGATCTGGTGAAATATGGGCTATCTCCAGGGCCTCTTGATCCCACTCCAAAAGTTCAAGGTTGAGCATGCCTGTAGAAGAGGCAATGGAATGATCGATGATGTATTCGCCGAACAGCCGAGCGAATATGTATTCTTTTATAGAAATGAATTTATAGGTTTGTTGAAACAACTGAGGCTGCTCTTCCCGAAGCCACATTAGCTTGGTAATCGGTGACATAGGATGAATAGGCGTTCCTGTCCGCAAATACAACTCATGTCCGTTGAACTCGTTCTTCAGGCGAAGTGCAGATCCGGCACTACGGTTGTCAGCCCAAGTGATGCAGGCAGTAAGTGGTTTACCCAGCTGATCAATTGCAATGACACTGTGCATGGCTGAACTGAAGGAGACGAATAGGATCTTATCTGGAGTTACGGCGCTTTGCCGCATGACATTAGAGAGGGTATGAAAGACTGCACGTAGGATTTGCTCTGGGTCCTGCTCCGCTATAGAAGGGGAGGGTTGATGCAAGGGATAACCCATATTCGCTTGTGCAACTATGGCTCCATTCTCCTCGAAGAGAACTGCCTTTGTACTTGTAGTACCAATATCAACGCCAATCATATAGGATTTAGTCAAGCGTTAGCCCTTCTTTCTAGTTGAAAGTATATTTTTAGAACACCAATTACAAAATTATGAAGTACAATCGTATTAGCTCATTATAGTATTCGATAAGCGGGGAGGCAAAAATAAAGAAAATGCCAAACGCTCGACTAAGGGTTTGATTGACGAAAAAGCAGTGAACATGATACGATATTGAAAATACTTTAATTTGCTACCACTTTACCATAGTAAAGTAAACATAAACAGTATCTAATGATAACTGACGAGGTGAACAATGAAGATGTCCAAACCAAAGGGATTTGAGAAGCCGTCTGGCGTTCGGGACTATCTGCCCCGGGCCGTAACGAAATTGCGCAAAATTGAGAACGATGTACTGCATTGCATGAGTCGCTGGGGATATCAGCAAATGATGACTCCAACGTTGGAATATTACGATACAGTTGGCGTGGCTAGCTCTACGTCGGACCAGAAGCTCTATAAATTACTTAACAATCGTGGTCAGGCTTTGGTGCTTCGATCAGAAATGACTGCCCCGGTTGCCCGTGTTGTTGCCTCTCTATTGAAGGATGAGCCACTGCCATTGCGTCTGTCATATCACGCGAATGTATTCCGTGCCATTGAGGAAGAAGCGGGGCGGGAAGCGGAGTTCTTCCAGACAGGTGTAGAGCTGGTAGGTGATGATTCACCTGAAGCCGATGCGGAGGTAGTTGCGCTTGCTATTTCTTCGCTGCAAGCCGCGGGTGTGAAGTCTTTTAAGATCGCTATGGGGCATGTAGGCTTTCTGAATGGGTTATTTCAAGAGGCACTTCCTGAACTGCCTGAGGCTCAAGAGGAGCTGAAAAGTCATTTGCTGGGCCGTGACTATGTTTCTTTCCGGGAGACTTTACGGCGGCTGGATCTTACAGAAGCGCAGAAGAACGAACTGGATGGGCTGCTGCGTCTGCGCGGAGGCAAGGAGATTTGTGGACAGGCGCTAGAGCTGAGCAATCATCCGCTCGCGCGTCATTCGATTGATCATTTGTGCAAGGTGTGGGAGGTGCTGGTCTCTTACGGCGTATCACAGCATGTACTGATTGATCTGACGATGATCGGGGACTTTTCCTATTATACAGGCATGACTTTTGAAGGTTATGCAGCGGAGTTAGGATTTCCGGTATGCAGTGGTGGTAGATACGACAATCTGCTGCAACAGTTTGGGCGTCCGATCCCATCCACAGGATTTTCCTTAAAAACGAATCGCATCCTGGATGGTGTAACTGGAGTGGTCGAAGAGGAAGAGCTGCCTATTTTGATCCAATATGATGCGATTCGCAGAAAAGAAGGCTTGGAAGAGGCAACACGCCTGCGGTCAGAGGGTCATGCAGTCGTTACTAGACTTGCTGCAGGTCCAGAAGAGCTTGAAACGGTGAAGCGTTTGGATACGGACACGGTTGAAGCAGAGGGTGTACGGTACGGTGAGATCTATACATTCGTATCTTTTGTAAGTGAGCATGGCTGAGGATATCGTTAGTACAAAAAGCGATTAACATAAATTTTGCATGGAGATGGAAAAGGAGGCAACTTAACAATGGCACAGATATTGAAGGTGGCTATGCCAAAAGGCCGGATTTACGAAAAGGCTGCTGAGCTGTTCCGCCAGGCAGGTCTTCCGATTCCACCGGACGGTGAGGCATCACGCAAGCTTGTTATTCCGCTGCCTGAGGCAGGGATGGAGTTTATATTGGCGAAACCAGTAGATGTACCTACATATGTAGAATATGGCGTGGCGGATATTGGTATCGTGGGCAAGGATGTTTTGCTGGAGGAAGATCGTGATGTATACGAGCTGCTTGATCTTGGCATTGCCCGCTGCCGGATGTCGATCATCGGATTGCCGAACTGGCAGCCGGGAATTCAGCAGCGTGTAGCGACGAAATATCCGAATGTAGCTTCAAGGTATTTTAGGGAGCAGGGGCAACAGGTCGAGGTAGTGAAGCTAAATGGATCCATCGAGCTTGCACCACTGATTGGTCTGGCCGATCGTATTGTGGATATGGTAGAGACCGGGCAAACGCTGCGGGACAACGGATTAATCGAAATGAAGAGTATATTCGAAATTACAAGCCGCCTGGTGGCAAATCGTGTGAGCTATCGGATGAAAAATGAAGAGATACAGCAACTGTGTGACCGACTACAGGCAGTTATAGGGCAACCTAATTTGCGGTAGGCGGCAACAGATGTTAGGGGTAAAGGGAGGAACCAGCGATGAAGGTTGTGTCGAGCAAGGACTTTAAGCTAGAGCGGGAAGTGGAGTATGGTACGCCAGAGCAAAATCAGGCGGTAAAGGAAATTGTGGCCGCCATTAAAAAAGAAGGAGACACAGCGCTTCTTCGCTATACGGAGCAATTTGACCGGGTTGCACTTACGCCGAATCAATTGCGGGTAACGCCGGAAGAGCTTCAGGCAGCATATGGCCGAGTAGAGCAATCTTTCGTATCTGCTATTCAAGCAGCTGCAGCCAATATCCGGGCGTTCCATGCCAGACAGAAACGGAATTCATGGATGGATTTGCAGCCGGATGGCACGATTCTGGGGCAGATTATTCGTCCGCTGAAGCGGGTAGGGGTATATGTACCTGGTGGCAAAGCAGCTTATCCCTCCTCGGTACTGATGAACGTGATCCCAGCACAGATCGCGGGTGTGCCGGAGATCGTCATGGTGACTCCGCCATCCACCGGCGGCAAGGAAGGGATTGACCCTTATATCCTTGTTGCTGCCGCAGAAGCAGGTGTGAATGAAATCTACCGTGTGGGCGGAGCACAGGCGGTAGCTGCTTTGGCTTTTGGTACGGAGAGCATAGCGCCGGTAGATAAAATATGTGGGCCCGGCAACATATACGTTGCGCTGGCTAAACGCGAGGTATATGGCGCCGTGGATATCGACAGTATCGCGGGTCCAAGCGAAATTGTCGTGCTGGCAGATGAGACCGCTGAGCCGGCTTATGTCGCAGCGGATCTACTTTCGCAGGCCGAGCATGACGAGATGGCCTCGGCGATTCTGGTCACGCCATCGCAGAGCCTGGCGGATAACGTGGCGGCCGAAGTGGAGCGTCAGCTGCAAGAGCTGCCGCGTCAGGCGATCGCCCGTTCTTCGGTAGAGAATTACGGCGCGATCATTGTTGTGGAATCTATGGAAGAAGGGATCTCCGTAGTGAATAGACTGGCACCAGAGCATCTGGAGATTGTTGTCGAAGATCCTATGGGCCTCGTAGGCAGCATTGAGAATGCTGGAGCCATCTTCCTGGGAGCGTATAGCTCCGAGCCCGTGGGTGATTATTTTGCCGGGCCAAATCATATTATCCCAACCAATGGGACCGCACGTTTCTCGTCACCAGTGGATGTGGATGATTTTATTAAAAAATCAAGTCTGATCTATTACAGTAAGGAAGCACTCTTGCGTGATGGGAAGACCATTATAGAGCTGGCACGTCGCGAAGGCTTAGAAGGCCACGCACGAGCCATTGAGATTCGACTCAAGAACGAAGGAAAAGGTGGAGACGGATATGGAGAACAATAACGAACAGGCCCTGCGCCAAGCTGGATTAAGCCGTAAAACAAACGAGACGGATATAAAGTTGTCTCTTAACGTAGATGGAAGTGGAGTTTCAGAGCTGGAGACGGATGTTCCTTTTCTGAATCATATGTTGGATCTGTTCACGAAGCACGGACAATTTGACCTGTCTGTACAGGCGCGTGGAGACATCGAGATTGATGACCACCACACGGTTGAAGACATTGGGATCTGCCTAGGGCAGGCACTGCACGAAGCACTGGGTGATAAAAAAGGAATCAAACGTTATGCGAGTGTTTTTGTACCGATGGATGAGGCGTTGGCGCAGGTTGTGATCGATATCAGCAATCGCCCGCACTTTGAATATCGTGCAACCTATCCTTCACAGCAGGTGGGCAGCTTTTCGACGGAGCTTGTTCAGGAGTTCCTGTGGAAGTTTGCGCTCGAAGCACGGATTACGTTACATGTTATCGTACACTACGGTTCTAACACTCATCACATGATTGAGGCTGTATTCAAAGCGCTTGGACGGGCGCTGGATGAGGCAACTTTGATTGATCCCCGTGTGAAGGGTGTGCCTTCTACGAAGGGAGTGCTGTAGGATGACTGTTGCAATCGTCGATTATGGCATGGGCAACCTGCACAGTGTGAGTAAGGCGGTAGAACGTCTCGGTTATGAGTGTGTAGTGACGGGTGATGCCGAGCAAATTCTCGCTGCTGATAGTGTCATTCTGCCAGGTGTCGGTGCATTTGGCGATGCGATGGGGCATCTGCGGGAGAATGGTTTGGATCTTGTCGTCAAACAGGTAGCCGCTGGAGAGCAGCCTCTGCTTGGGATCTGTCTTGGTATGCAGCTGTTGTTTAGCACCGGTGAAGAGCATGGCAGCCATGAGGGGTTAGATATTCTCTCGGGTTCAGTGGTGCGGTTCGCTCCTAGAGATGGCTATAAGGTGCCGCATATGGGGTGGAACAAGCTCAGCTTTAGACAGCCGGAGAATCCGCTTTTTGTTGGCCTTGAGGAGGGGCATGTGTATTTTGTCCACTCTTATCACGCGCTTGTAGCAAAAGAGAGTGATCTGCTGGCCGTCACAGATTATGGTTACCCAGTTACAGCTATTGTCGGGCAAGATAATGTGTTCGGTATGCAGTTCCATCCGGAAAAAAGCGGAGAGCTGGGAATCAAGCTGTTGGGTAATTTTTTGAAGATTAAGAGAGAGCGGGCGTAAGCCACGCTATAAATATAATGGAACGAAAGTGGGGAGCGCCAAATGTCTTCTTTTATTGTATATCCGGCGATTGATATCCGGGATGGAAAATGCGTCAGGCTGCAGCAGGGGGATTACAATCAGGAAACGATATACAATGATAGTCCACTAAAGGTGGCAAAATCATGGGAAGAGCAAGGTGGAAAGTTCATTCATTTGGTGGACTTAGATGGTGCGAAAGCGGGTCATCCTGTGAACGATGCGATTATCGGTGCTATTGCTGCTAATGCTAACGTTCCTGTGCAGGTGGGCGGCGGTCTTCGCAATCTTGCGGACGTAGAGAAATTGCTCGGACTTGGCGTTAGCCGCGTTATTATCGGTACTGCTGCGATTAATGATCATGCTTTTACCGAAGAGGTATTGGCAAAATACGGCGATAAAGTCGCGATCGGCATTGATGCACGTAACGGTTATGTTGCGACACACGGCTGGCTGAACACCTCTGAAGTACGTGCTGAAGCTCTTGCCAAGGAATTGGCGGCAAAAGGAGCCGAGACATTCATTTACACCGACATCTCCCGCGACGGGATGATGCAGGGACCGAACGTGGACGGTATCCTGTCCATGGCGCAGGCCAGCGGTAAAACTGTGATCGCGTCCGGCGGAGTCACCAGTCTTGATGATCTGTTGCGTCTGAACGTGCACAGCGGCAGCGGTGTAGGCGGAGCTATTGTTGGCAAGGCGTTATACACGGGCAATATTGATCTTTCTGGAGCTTTGCGAGCGCTTGGGCAGAAATAGCGTTGGGCGAGCGCGCTAATTGATGAGCGGATGAACAAAAAGACGACATGAGCTAGCCAAGGAATAGTGGATTAATGAAACAGACAGAACCAACAGTGGGTTAAAGAAATAGACTTAACAGTAACGTAGTGAACACAAATCACTAAATCACCAAACTAATTAATAAACGAGCGAATGAACAAAAAGACAACAGTTGAGCAAGCCATGAGCAGTGGATAAAAGAAATAGACGTAACAGTAAATGAGTAACTAATAATAATTAAATGAACGCACAGAGAAGCAAACTAGCAAAAGTTAAACGAACAAACCAGCAAACCAGCAAACCAGCAAACCAGCAAAAGGGCTTAATAACAAAGCAACAAAGCAATAAACCAACAAAAGAGCTAAAACAAACCAGCTGGCCAATAAAGCAACAAACCCAACTAGCTAATGTGTTTGCACTTTGTAAAAATCTCATTACGAATGGCGTAACGACTTGGGCGCTGTTTCAACGAGGGATACGATGAAATTTTAATACCTGTGAAGATGGAGGTTACCCGCTAGCTAAAACCCGCTTCACAATCTGCTACAATAGGCGTAATGAGGCGGCGGGAAGGGTATTTTTCCTCGGATGATGATTTAAGTGTACTTTATACAGCTATTTTTCACATTTAGAGCTGATTAGCTAATTTAGTTGTATTTCGTGCAGCTATAACTCAGAGATGAGTTGATTTATAAGCTCATCCCCAGATTTAGTTGTACGAAATGCAGTTAAAAGAGTAGCTTGCAAAAAGGCTGATAAAATAACTGCACGTTGTGCAATTAAATACTCGTGGGCTTGCAGGTGGCGTGAGCCCTTCCGACCACATAAGGGCCAAAACCGCGGAACATGAAAGTGTCATGGATCTAGGAAGCGGCCACGAAGGGGTTAGCGATCATAGCACATGTTCAGTAGTGTGGGCTATGGTTCAGCCGGATGGGCTATGATCCGCCATGCCAACAATCGAGGTTTCCAAAGGGCAGGGGCCCTTGGGCCCCCTGGGCTAAGAGGGCTTTAGGGGGACGGATACACTTTAGGTGCTTGAAACGCTTTTTAAAGAAAGGGGGATTTCATAATGTTAGCAAAACGTATCATCCCCTGTCTTGACGTTAAGGATGGACGGGTAGTCAAAGGTGTTAACTTTGTGAATCTGCGTGATGCTGGAGATCCGGTAGAGCTAGCGGCGCTGTATGACCGTGAGGGCGCAGACGAGCTTGTGTTTCTCGATATATCGGCTTCCGTAGAAGGTAGAGCAACGATGATCGAGGTTGTGCGGCAGACCGCTGGTGAGATTGCCATTCCTTTTACAGTGGGTGGAGGGATCTCTACAACTGATGATATGAAAAGAATTCTTCGTGCAGGCGCAGACAAAATCGGCATTAATACGGCAGCCATCACTAATCCTCAGCTCATTCTGGAGGGTGCTCGCCGATTTGGCTCCCAGTGTATTGTAGTAGCGATAGATGCTAAATATAATGAGGCTTTTGGTGAATGGGAAGTTTACACTCATGGCGGGCGTAAGCCCACCGGCATCCGTGCTCTGGCTTGGGCTAAAGAAGCTGAGAAGCTGGGCGCAGGCGAGATTTTGCTCACTAGCATGGATGCAGATGGCACAAAAGACGGCTTCGACCTGAAGCTAACCTCGGCAGTATGCGATTTGCTCAGTATTCCTGTGATTGCTTCTGGCGGCGCTGGGAAGAAGGAGCATTTTTACGATGTATTTACGGAAGGGAAAGCCGATGCGGGACTTGCGGCGACCATTTTTCACTATAAAGAGATTGCAATTAATGATTTAAAGGCAGATTTGAAGCAAAAAGGGGTAGAAATCCGATGAGCGAAACACAAAACAATACCACATTAAGCCAAAAAGAAGCTCTGGCAGGCATTCGCTGGAATGAAGCGGGT
The DNA here is from genome assembly GCF_038004505.1 of Paenibacillus sp. FSL R7-0048. Taxonomy (NCBI): domain Bacteria; kingdom Bacillati; phylum Bacillota; class Bacilli; order Caryophanales; family Paenibacillaceae; genus Paenibacillus; species Paenibacillus sp. FSL R7-0048. Next base: position 163,946 of record NZ_JBBORF010000001.1, read on the forward strand.
CTGGTGCCTGCCGTTGTTCAGGATGCTAGCAGTTTAGAGGTACTGATGGTTGCTTATATGAACTCCGAATCGTTACAGCTCTCACTGGAGAGTGGCCAGACTTGGTTTTGGAGCCGCTCGCGCAGCGAACTTTGGCATAAAGGCGGAACCTCAGGCAACACACAAGCTATTACCTCCATATCCTATGATTGTGATAGCGACACACTACTCGTGAAGGTTGTGCCTGAAGGACCAGCTTGCCATACTGGAGCTACGTCATGCTTTTTCCGTGAGATTCCTTTGAATAACCCAATAACAGATGCTTCGAAACCAGTGTCTAGTTTGACAGATGGTGAGCGTTTTGCTGTTCTTGGTGAGCTGGAGCGTGTGATTGCTGAGCGGGAAGTGGAACGCCCGGAAGGCGCGTATACCACTTATCTGTTTGATAAAGGCGTGGATAAGATCCTCAAAAAGGTAGGCGAGGAAGCTTCCGAGACCATAATTGCCGCCAAAAATAAAGATAACGCCGAGCTGCGTCTTGAGGTTAGTGATCTGATCTATCATCTGTTGGTATTGCTGCAAGAGCGCAAGCTTCCACTGGATGAGATTATGGAAGAGTTGAGTACCCGTCACGAACGCCCACGCCGGGATCAGTACTAAGGGAGGACTGAGTGATGCATATTGATTACCACACGCATCATGAACGCTGTGGCCATGCCGTGGGTAAGCTTGAGGAGTATGTACAGCGCGGGATAGAGCTTGGACTTCAGCAGCTGGGATTATCCGACCACTTGCCGCTCATCCACGTAGATCCCGCCAGCTATTATCCAGAAATGGCTATGCCAATGGCTGAGCTGCCTCGTTATGTGGAGGAATGTCTAACCTTAAAGGAGCGTTACCGTGGAGTCATAGATCTGCGGGTGGGGCTGGAAGCCGATTATATCGAAGGCTATGAAGAGCAAATTCGCGAGATTTTGTCGCCGTATCCATGGGATTATCTTATAGGTTCTGTACATTTTCTTGGGGAGTGGGATATTACGGATCACCGCCAGGTTCATGGTTGGGAAGGCAAAGATGCGCTAGAGGTATATCGTCTTTATTACGATGCGGTAAAGAAGTCGGCGTTATCGGGATTATATGATATTATAGGACATATGGATGTTATTAAACGGTTCGGTTATGGCCCACAAACACCGGAGGGCACGGCTGAGGTAAGGGCGCTGGAGCTAGAGACCTTAAAGGTTATAGCGGATAGCGGAATCGCCATGGAGCTGAATGCATCCGGACTTACGAAGCCTTGCGCTGAGATGTTCCCGGCCGAGCATCTGCTACAGGAGGCCCTAAAGCTCGGCATACCGCTGACATTAGGCTCCGATGCACATGATCCTGCCAAGCTGGGGGACGGGCTGCAAGAGGCGCGTAGTATGCTTTGGCACACTGGTTTTCGTGAGCTGGCTGTATTTGAGGGACGCCGCCGTACCACTGTTCAGTTCAAACTATAATAATTTATAATCCGCAGGAGGGTATTATGCATCATCAACAATTACGTATTTTTTCCGGTTCGTCGAATCCAAAGTTAGCGGCTGATATTGCGGAGCGACTTGGTGTTGAATTGGGGCAGATAAAGCTGACCCGCTTCATGAGCGGCGAGATTTACGTGCATTACGAAGAAAGCATCCGGAACTGCGACGTATTTTTGGTGCAATCCCTTTCGCATCCCATTAATGAGATGTTCGTGGAGCTGCTGGTGATGATAGATGCTGCCAAACGGGCTTCAGCTCGTACAGTGAACATTATTGTGCCGTATTATGGGTACGCTCGGCAGGAGCGGAAGTCCGCACCTCGTGAGCCGATCTCGGCTAAGATGGTGGCTGATGTGCTGACGACCGCTGGAGCAACCCGCGTAATCACCATCGATTTGCACGCAGCGGCGATTCAAGGCTTTTTCAACATTCCGGTCGATCATCTGACTGCACTCGATTTGATCAGCAGCCATTTGAAAGCCAAGGCAATGTCTGATCTGGTCATTGTTTCCCCGGATGCAGGGCGTGCGTCTATGGCTGAGAAGCTGGCGAATAAGCTGGATTCACCTTTTGCCATTATGATCAAGAAGCGCCCAGCCCATAATGAATCGGTAATCACTCATGTCATTGGTGATGTCGAGGGACGGACACCTATCATTATTGAGGATCTGATCGATACTGGGACGACCATTGTGAATGTGGTAGAAGGCCTGAAGGAGAGAGGTGCGAAGGACAGTATTGTCTGCGCGACACACGGATTATTCTCAGGGCCCGCGCTACAGCGGCTTGACCATCCTTCTATTCAGGAAGTGGTTACGACAGATTCTATTGCACTGCCTGATGACCATTCAAGTCGGTTTACGGTATTATCTGTTGCACCGATGCTTGCCCAGGCTACGCACATCATCCTTGAGGGTGGTTCAATCGATAAGCTATTTAGAGACGCGGGAATTTAATTCCCCGTCTTTTTTATTTTTTGTCAAAAAAGATGTTGTAAGCAGAGTGGTAGAGTCTTTCTCAACTTGAGATTCTCGCTGTCACATGTGGTATACTGTGTGGAGATACCCGCGCCCAATAAGGGAACGGAATAGCGATTAAGGATGGAGCTCCGGCATACCCCATAGGGCGCCGCCCTCCTATTTTTCGTTAGTATAAGGAAGCTTCTTATAAGGGAGGTGCCTTGCTTCCATGATTGAGAGAACTTCAGAGTATGAACTGGGGAATGATAATGTGATTCCTGTAACTCTGAATGCCAATTTTTTCTTTGAAAGAGCCGTTCGGTCCTTGGATCGCTTTCAATATGATAAGGCATTAAAGAATTTTCGCAAAGCTGTAGAGTACGAGCCGGAGAATCCGGTCAATCATTGCAACGTGGCTGGCGTATTATCAGAAATGGGTAATTATGAAGCGTCCAACGACATTTTAACCCATGTACTGGAGAATATTGATCCGGCAATGACGGAATGTTATTTCTATATGGCTAACAACTTCGCCAATATGGAAAGCTATGAGGAGGCAGAACGCTCACTCGTCACTTATCTCGAAGAAGATGTGAACGGTGAATTTCTGGCCGAATCGGAAGAATTGATGGAGCTGCTGCAATATGAGCTGGACCGTCCTGCTCCACTTATCCGGATTAGAAGCCGGGAAGGTGTAATAGAGCATGAGCGAGCCCGAGCACTGTTGGAGGAGGGCAAGTTTACACAAGCCGTCACTTTGCTTGAAGAGATTGTGAGCAATACGCCTGACTTCCTGGCGGCACATAACAACCTAGCCCTAGCGTATTTTTATATGGGTCGTTTTACCAAAGCTAAGGAATGTATTATGCGGGTGCTGGAGCTGGATTCCGGGAATTTGCATGCACTCTGTAACTTAGCGATCTTCCTTCAGTATGAAGGTGACCGCGGGCAACTGGATGGATTGTTACACCTTCTGGAGACCACCATTCCGTTTCATCAGGAGCATCTGTTCAAAATGGCCACCACCATGGGGATACTGGGACGCCATAAAACCGCCTATGGCCATTTTAGACGTCTGTTGAAGGATGAAGAGGTCGGTGGCGACGCCAGTCTCTATCATTATTGTGCGGCAGCTGCCAGCAATAGTGGCCTGTATACAGAAGCCCAGCGCTGCTGGCAGAAGGCGGCTAAGCTCGATCCGGAATCGGCTGTGCCGAGATTTTTTCTGGCTCAGCTGCAGCAGGCGCAGGGGGAAGGTAAAACGCTGTCGCTGGTCAGCTACAACTATCAGCTTCCTTTTCAGGAGCAGCTGAAGCTGTGGAAGGACAACAAGGGCAGCTTTACCGAAGAGGTACGGAACAATCCGCTGCTTCGCTCTTCCTTCTTCTGGGCGCTCCGCTACGGGGATGCCAATACGAAGCTTCAGGTTACAGAAGCTCTTCGGTGGATCGAAGATGAAGAGATGTCCGAAATTCTGCAAGGACTTCTAAAGCAGCAGCCCTTGCAGGAAGAAAAGCTGCAAGAAGCGGCACTTCTTAGTCTGCAGCGGCTGATTGGAAGTGTTCCTGAAGAGAATGTGCTTCAGGAAGTCAAAGAAACCTCTTCCCCGCGTCTGAAGGGACTGCCGGAATGGAGAGAGGATTGGCAGAAAGTTATCGACCAGACCCTTAGTATGATGGATCGAAGATATGATGCAATCCACAAAAAAGATGCTGAATTACTGTGGAAGCAATTTCTGAGCAGCCTTTATCCGGATGTTCCGTTTATCCGTCATGCGAATGGCTGGTGTGCTGCCTTAGAATATCTAATCGCTAAAACGCATAACCTGCCGGTCACCTACCGTGAAGTAGCCCAGCGTTACAATGTTTCCGTTTCTATGGTCAGTCGTTATGCTCGGCGCATAGATGAGGAATGTAGTTTCGAGGGAAGTGTGAGCGACAGCCTTCCGCCATTTACCGAGAATATCTAAATCGATCATGTAGTATTTCGTAGAAACGGAGCCCTTTTTATATGTCTTGCGTAACGCTAATGTTCCTTATAGGGGCACCGAAGGCGGCTATGCTTGCCAAAAAAGGGCCCGTTTCTTCTAAATAAACCCTATTGTGAGGAGGCCACTGTTATGTACAAAACGATTGTAATCGGAACAGGCCCAGCCGGGCTTACTGCTGCAATTTATTTGGCACGTGCCAACCTAAACCCACTTGTGATTGAAGGTATGCAACCAGGTGGACAACTGACAACGACAACAGAAGTCGAGAACTTCCCAGGCTTTCCTGAAGGGATTCTAGGCCCGGATTTAATGGACAACATGCGCAAGCAGGCTGAACGTTTTGGGGCTGAATTTAAGAATGGTTGGGTGGATTCAGTTGATTTTTCACAGCGTCCATTTAAAGTGACTGTAGATGGATTGGGAGTATTAGAGGCGGAGTCAGTGATCATCTCAACCGGCGCATCTGCCAGATATTTAGGAATCCCCGGGGAGCAGGAGAATGTGGGCCGTGGGGTCAGCACTTGTGCTACTTGTGACGGATTCTTTTTCCGTGGCAAAAAGATTATTGTCGTCGGTGGTGGAGATTCTGCGATGGAAGAAGCCAGCTTTTTAACCCGATTCGCTTCCAATGTAACATTGGTTCACCGTCGTGATGAGCTTAGAGCTTCGAAGATTATGCAGGCTCGCGCACGGGATAACAGTAAGGTATCGTGGGCTCTTAACCGTACACCGCTTGAGGTTACAACCGACGAGTCTGGCGTTAAGGGGCTGACGGTTCGCAACAATGAGACGGGAATTGATGAACTCATCGAAGCGGACGGAGTGTTTGTCGCGATCGGGCACACGCCGAACACCGGATTTTTAGGGGGGCAAATTACGACCGATACCAACGGCTACATTGTGGTCAACCCTGGAACGACAGAAACGAACATCCCGGGCGTATTCGCTTGTGGCGACGTGCAGGATACCCGTTATCGTCAGGCAATTTCCGCAGCGGGATCTGGCTGTATGGCAGCAATGGATGCTGAGAAGTACCTAGAGGGCACGATGGTGCATGACTGGAGCGAAACACTGGATAGTTAATTTTGCGAGAAATCGTAGTCGATGACATATAAGCAGGTTATCCTTTTTCTAAAGGGTTGCCTGCTTTTTTCAATATTGGCGGGGCCGTGTCCAGATATTAAATATGTTGTTTATTTATTACCACTCGGAAGTTAAAATAACTGTAACAATGTCTTTATAAAAAGACTTGCGCATTTTAAAAATACGTTTACAATGAAGATATAATGTTAACGTGAACAATTTACACAAACCCTATTATAAGCAATAATTTTAAGTTTAAAATATTTATTAAGAAATCGACCGATTGAATAAATGTTCACGTTAAACTTTGTGTAACTCCCATTCGAACTTAAAGGAGAGCAGCAAACCTCATGAGTAAAAAATTCATGGATGAGAACTTCCTATTGTCGAGCGAGACCGCAATTAAGCTGTTTCATAATCATGCGAAAGACATGCCCATTATCGATTATCATTGCCACCTCAGTCCAAAAGAAATTTATGAGAACAAAACGTTCAACAATATCACCGAAGCTTGGCTGTATGGCGACCATTATAAATGGAGAGTGATGCGCGCTAACGGTATAGAAGAGAAATTCATTACTGGCGATGCCAGTGATTATGATAAATTTTTAGCTTGGGCTAGAACGGTTCCGATGATTATCGGGAATCCGCTATACCATTGGACGCATCTGGAGCTGCAACGTTTCTTCGGTGTATATGAGTTGCTGAATGAAGCTAACGCACCAAAAATTTGGGATGAAGTGAATAGACAGTTACAGGGTGAAGGATACGGAGCAAGAGATTTGATCATTAAATCGAAGGTGACTACGGTTTGTACTACCGATGATCCTGTAGATAATCTGGAATATCATGAGAAAATCAGTAATCTGAGTGGGTTCAATGCTAGCGTTGTGCCGGGATTCAGACCAGACAAAGCGCTTGAAATCAACCGTCCTACCTTCCAGCCTTGGGTAGCTCAGCTAAGCGAAGTTTCGGGAATGGCTGTTAAGAATTACGGACAGTTTCTTGCAGCATTGGAGAGCAGAGTGAGATTCTTCCACGCCAGAGCCGGCCGTGTATCTGACCATGCTTTGGATGCGGTAATGTTTGAGCCTACTACCTTGGAGGAAGCTACAGCTATATTCGCTAAAGCACTTTATGAAGGCACTGTAAGTGAGAGTGAAGAAAAGAAATATAAAGGATTCACGCTAGTATTCCTCGGCAAATTGTATAACGAGCTGGATTGGGCGATGCAATTCCATATTCATGCGCTACGGAATAACAACAGCGTAATGTTCGGACGTCTCGGACCTGACACGGGTTATGATTCTATCAATGACGGCGTGATTGCTAAGCCTTTGGCGGGTCTGCTCGATGCGCTGGATCGTGAGAATGCGTTGCCTAAGACCATTTTGTACTCATTGAACCCTAATGATAATCATGTTATTGCCAGTCTAATGGGTAGCTTCCAGGGCGGCGGTATTCCAGGGAAGATTCAATTCGGAACCGCATGGTGGTACAACGATAATAAAGACGGCATGCTGGAACAGATGAAGACACTTGCTAATCTAGGCGTACTTAGCCAATTTGTTGGGATGTTAACAGACTCCAGAAGCTTTTTATCGTATACCAGACATGAGTACTTTAGAAGAATCTTGTGTGATCTAGTAGGCTCTTGGGTAGAAGCTGGAGAAGCCCCGGATGATATGGAGTTACTGGGCAGTATGATTGAGAACATCTGTTACAATAACGCTGATCATTATTTTAATTTCTCGAAACAGGCATTGGTGACTAGGTAATCGTTATGATATCCTTACATGGAAGAGCCAAACCCGTTTAATAAGGAAGGTTGACCCATGGCACCTACAATCAAGGATATCGCCAAATTGGCGAATGTATCGCATACAACTGTATCGAGAGCACTTAACAATAGTCCACTAATTAAAGAGGTCACACGTAAAAAAATTGCCGAGATCGCTGCGCAAGTGGGTTACGTCCCTAATTACAATGCCAAAAGCCTTGTGATGCAGCGATCCTATACCATTGGTCTGTTCTTCACGAGTATTGCCAACGGCACAACTTCTGGTTTCTTCTCTGATACGATTCGTGGTGTAAATAGGGTCATAGATGTAGAGTACAATCTGTTCATCCGTGGGATCGACGATTATGCGGATTACTCCTCTATTCATCGCAAACGTTTTGATGGAATTATTCTAATGAGCCAGAGTGAAGCAGATAATAAATTCATTTACCATGTTGTCCAGCAAGGCATTCCAATCGTTGTGCTGAACCGGCAAATTGATGACCGTTCCATTATCAACATCATCTCGAACGACCGGGAAGGTGCTTATAATGCAGGCAAATACCTGATCGAAAACGGGCATCAAGACATTGCAATTATTGAAGGTGTCGAGGGCTTTAAATCCACACAGGAACGCAGAGATGGCTTTATAAAAGCTTTGATTGACCATAATATCCCTGTTCGTAATGACTACATGATAAGCGGTAGTTATGATATGCAAAGTGGATATGAGGCGATGGGCAAGCTGCTGGATCTCGAGAAGCCACCGACTGCTGTATTTTGCTCCAATGATGATATGGCGATCGGGGCTATGAAAGGCGTGTTTGAGCGAGGGCTGCAGGTGCCAAATGATATCTCTGTTGTTGGTTTTGACGACATTGGGTTTTCACTTTTTGCCAATCCTTCACTCACCACGGTCAAACGTCCTATTGAGAAGATTAGTGAGCAAGGCGCTCGCCAGCTGTTAAGCTTGGTCAAGGAACCCTCAGAAAAAGACGGGCGGATCTCGATCGAGACAGAGCTTATTGCCAGAGAATCAGTCAGGAAGTTGCAGAAGTAGAGGCTGCGCATAGCAGCCTGATCCTTTACCTTCGTAAAGGATTGCTATCTAGAATTTTCACGTGTGCATATATTTAATGAATTAGTAATATAAATATGATTTTATATAGTTTATTCAATAAGTTTATCGTGTGCATTTACTATTAGGAGGCGTTAATATGAAAAGATTAAATAGTGATAATTGGACAGCTTACAAGCAGTATCCTGAGAAGGTTCTACAATTTGGCGAAGGCAATTTCATGCGCGCCTTTGTAGATTGGCAGATTCATACCATGAATCAAAAAACGGATTTCAATGGTGGAGTGGTTGTTGTACAGCCATTGGCTAACGGACTGGCAGAAATGCTGAATGATCAGGATGGGCTGTATACCCTTTATCTGCAAGGCATTAAAGACGGAGCGGCTGTAAAAGAACACGAGGTAATTAATTGTATTACGCGGACGCTTAATCCCTATTCACAGCATGAGGAGTATATGAAGCTGGCTGAGAACCCTGAGCTGCGCTTTATCGTGTCTAATACTACTGAAGCGGGAATTGCTTTTGAAGCTGGCGACAAGTTAACCGATACGCCGCAGAGTAGTTTCCCAGGCAAGCTGACGGCCTTATTGTACAAACGTTATCAAACTTTTAATGGGGATGCTTCTAAAGGTTTTATCATCATTCCATGCGAGCTGATTGACCGGAATGGTGATGAGCTCAAAAAGGTTATTTTGAAATATGCTGAGCTGTGGAATCTTGGAGAAGGTTTTGTGAACTGGTTGAATGAAGCTAATACCTTCTGCTGCAGTCTGGTGGACCGCATTGTTCCCGGTTATCCAAGAGACAGCATTGCCGAGATTACAGAAGAGCTGGGTTATGAGGATAAGCTGGTCGTTGTCGGCGAGCAATTCCATCTTTGGGTGATTGAAGGGCCACAGTGGATTAAAAAGGAGTTCCCGGCTGAACTAGCAGGTCTTAATGTGCTGGTGGTGGATGACATGGCCCCTTATCGCACTCGTAAAGTGAGAATTTTAAACGGAGCTCATACAGCTATGACACCAGTAGCGTATTTGTACGGTATTGATACGGTTGCTGAAGCCATTGAGCACGAAGAGGTTGGGGCGTACGTGAAGTCCTTAATCTATGATGAGATTATTCCAACGCTGGATCTGCCGGCAGAAGAATTGAATTCTTTTGCAGACGCGGTATTAGAAAGATTCCTGAACCCTTATGTGCAGCATTACTTGATGAGCATTTCCCTTAATTCTATATCGAAGTTTAAGACAAGAGATCTGCCTTCTTTACTGCAATATGTAGAGGCCAAAGGACAATTGCCTGAAAAGCTTGTCTTCTCATTGAGCGCATTAATTGCCTTCTATAGAGGACGCAGAGGGGAAGAAAACATTCAACTGGCTGATGATGCGGATATTTTGGAATGGTTCGCCTCCTTATGGGGAGGATGGGATGGCACAGACACCGGGCTGCGCGCACTGGCCGTCGAAGTACTTGCCGCAACCAATCGCTGGGGCTGTGATCTGAATGAAGTGGCTGGACTTACTGACAAGGTGACAGAAGGACTGGTTGCGATTGAGAAAAATGGCATGAAGCAAGCCTTAAAAGCGTTCGTGAAGAGACCGGCACACAACTAATACCCTGGAGGTGACAATGATATGATCAAGACGATGAAAGAAGTATTGCAGATTAATGAGGCTGATAATGTCGCTGTTGCACTAAAAGACTATAAAGCAGGCGACACCATTGTGATTGGTTCAAAAGAGATTAAAATTACTGAAGATATCGCTAGAGGCCATAAAATTGCACTGTCCAGCATTAACGAAGGTGAAAACGTATTGAAATATGGTTACCCCATTGGTCATGCTATAGCGTCTATCGCGCCGGGGCAGTGGGTGCATACCCATAACACTAAGACAAACCTAACAGGGGTAGAGGAATATACCTTTGAGCAGAAGCTGACGCCGAATCCTTTTGCAGCGGAGAATTTGACCTTTAAGGGGTATCGCCGCTTTGATGGATCTGTAGGTATCCGCAATGAGCTGTGGATCGTCCCTACTGTTGGTTGTGTGAATGGAGTGGCGGAGCAGATCATCAATATTTTCAAAGCAGAGGTTGGAGATATCGCACCTTTCGATAACGTGCTCGTGCTTAAGCATAACTACGGTTGCTCCCAGCTGGGCGATGATCATGACAATACACGTACGATACTGGCTAACGCGGTTAAACATCCGAATGCGGGCGGCGTGCTTGTGCTCGGATTGGGCTGTGAGAATAACAATTTGCATATTTTTAAAGACATGCTGGGCAGCTATGATGAGGATCGTGTGCGTTTCCTTGTCTCCCAGGAGGTTGGGAATGAGATTGAAGAAGGCGTGAAGCTGCTGAAGGAAATCTATAATAATGTCCAAGGCGATCAACGGGAAGAGGTATCACTCTCTGAGCTGAAGATCGGTCTAAAATGTGGAGGCTCCGACGGGTTATCCGGTATTACTGCGAATCCGCTCCTTGGACGTCTGTCTGATTATATGGCTGCTCAAGGCGGGACCACTGTACTGACAGAAGTGCCTGAAATGTTTGGTGCCGAAAAAATTCTAATGGAACGTGCTGCGGACGGAACTATTTTTAACAAAATTGTCGATCTCATTAATGACTTTAAGCAGTATTTTATGGACTATAAACAGCCGGTATATGAAAACCCTTCTCCAGGGAATAAAGCCGGAGGAATTACTACGCTTGAGGATAAATCATTGGGTTGTACTCAAAAATCGGGGAACGCTACAGTTATGGATGTCCTCAAGTACGGGGAGCTTATCACTAATAAAGGCTTAAATCTCCTTAACGCACCTGGCAATGATCTTGTGGCTTCCTCTGCACTGGCTGCTGCTGGCTGCCAATTGGTGATCTTTACGACCGGGCGGGGAACACCATTTGGTACATTCGTGCCAACGATGAAGGTATCTACCAATACCCCATTGTATGAAGGCAAACGTCATTGGATCGATTTTAATGCAGGTGTCTTGGTGGAAGATGGTTCTCCAGATGAGGTCCTGCGCAGCTTCATAAACTATATTATTGCGGTGGCCAGCGGTGAATGGGTTAATAATGAAAAGAATAATTTCCGTGAGATCTCCATATTCAAAACAGGAGTAACGCTATAATAAATCATTAATTAATGACAAATCAGGCTGTCTCTTATGCTTTTTAAGCGTAGGGGGCAGTTTTTTTAGGTTCACAGCATACATAATCCGTCTTAAAAAGAACGATAATTGCTTTCTTTTGAATTAGTGATTGCAATCACAATGGTCCTGTACGGCCTGTGCTAATCTTTTATTGAGAATAGTTCTCACATAAAGGAGAAGAGTCAGATGGAAAAAGTGCTGAGTTTGGATGAATCTATATTCGAGATGGTATCACGGCATCCGGAGGTCATCGAGATTATGGTAGAGCTGGGCTTTAAGGATATTGCCAAGCCTGGCATGCTGCAGACTGCTGGCCGTTTCATGACCTTATCCAAAGGAATTAAGCTGAAAAAAATGGATCTCGAGCACGTGAAGCAAACTTTTGAACGTCATGGTTTCGGGATTATTTAATAAAGGAGTGTTAATATGAGCGAACTGATTAACAACCGTGAAGTTGATGTGCCGGAACAGACTCGTCGCCAGGCTATGCTTAAGGAGATTATTAAAGAGCTGCATGCAGGGAAAAGTGTAGAAGAGGTTAAGGCGCGATTCGCCGAAGCTGTGGGTGATGTTACCGTAGCGGAGATTTCCGCGATGGAGCATTCATTAATGACCGAAGAAGGAATTCCGGTATCCGAGGTCCAACGTCTTTGTTCGGTGCATACAGCCATTTTTAAAGGCTCTATTGAGCAAATTCACCGCTCGTCCCAGCCCGAGGAGCAGCCAGGCCATCCAGTACACACCTTCAAATTGGAGAATCGTGAGATCGAAAAACTTGTTAACTTCCGCATGGATCTGCACGCAACAAAGTTTCAAAAGAATGATAGTGAGGAACTGATCTTCAAATTGTTGGAGGATCTTAGCTTGCTGCTGGATCTTGATAAACACTATAGCCGAAAAGAAAATCTGCTGTTCCCATACCTCGAAAAATACGGCATTTATGGCCCAACCAAGGTAATGTGGGGAGTGGATGATAATATCCGCCGTATGATTAAAGAGGCAAAAGCTGCGCTCAGCACTTATAGCGGAAACGCAGCAGAAATAGGCATTCAGCTTGAGGAGATCATCAAGGAAGTTAATGAAATGATCTTTAAGGAAGAAAATATTCTATTGCCCATGGCCCTGGACAAACTGACGGAAGATGAATGGGTCAAAATCGCCCGGGAGAGCGATGAGATCGGGTTCTGCCTAACCGCACCGGAGCAGGAGTGGATCCCTGAGCGGGCCGCTGAGCCGGACGGCGCAGTGCTGGAAGAAACAGAAGGAGCTACGCCGCAAGGCGGGTTCATCCGTTTTGAGACAGGGTTGTTGTCACTGCATCAGCTGGAGACCGTACTCAACCATCTTCCTGTAGATCTAACCTTCATTGATGAGAATGATGTTGTCCGATATTTTTCACACGGGAAGGAACGTATCTTTGCCCGAACTAAAGCGGTTATCGGCCGTACAGTACAGAACTGTCATCCCCCGCAAAGTGTTCATGTGGTAGAGAAGCTTTTGGAAGACTTTAAGGCAGGCCGTAAGGATGCTGAAGACTTCTGGATCAATATCAAGGATAAGTTTATCTACATCCGTTACTTCGCTGTACGAGACGAGTCAGGCCAATATATGGGCACGCTAGAGTTCACACAGAATATCGCTCCAATCCGAGCATTAGAGGGCCAAAAGCGCATTTTATCAGAATAAATCGGTGCGTTGGGTTATTTTCCAGATAATAATATAGGTACAAGACTCTCTTACTTAGGCGTAAGGGGGTCTTTTTAGAATATAATAGAGTATACTCTTAAAATAAGGAATTCCCGGGTGTGTTGTCTTTCCTTGACCACAGAGAGGGCTTCTATTATAGTTGGTACTTAGGATTAACTATTTTAGTATAAAAAAAGGTGGCTTGTTACATGTCTGAGAATATCTACGTTGGCGTGGATTTGGGTGGAACTGCAATTAAGGTTGGAATCTGTAATGCTGAAGGTACCCTTCTTCATACTTATGAGGGACCTACAGGAACTGCAGAGGGTGTCGATACTGTTATCGATAATATCGAGAAGTATGTACGCCAAATTGTGGAGGATTCCCCGTACTCTTGGGATCAGCTTGCAGGTGTAGGAGCGGGTGTAGCCGGGTTCACAAATATTCGTGAAGGAATCATCATCCTTGCGCCTAACATAGGATTTAGAGATGTGCCGATCCGTTCCATTTTGGAAGATCGTTGGAACAAGCCTGTCAAAATAGACAATGATGCGAATGTGGCTGCACTGGGCGAAGCTTGGAGTGGTGCGGGACGTGGCGTTGATAACTGTGTCTGCTATACGCTTGGAACAGGTGTCGGTGGCGGAATTATTATTAATGGAAAGATTTATCAAGGCTTTGCGGGATTAGCTGGTGAGCTTGGTCATATCACAGTAGTGCCGGATCTGGAAGCTATTCAATGCGGCTGTGGCAACATGGGCTGTCTGGAAACCGTTTCCTCCGCTACAGGTATTATCCGCATGGCTAATGATGCAGTAGCTCGTGGCGATCGTACTTCCCTCTCTATGGTAGAGAAGATTGCTGCGAAAGAAGTCTTTGATGCGGCTAAGGCTGGCGATGAAGTAGCTATCCGTATAGTAAATCGTGCAGCGTACTATCTGGGTAAATCCATGGCTTCTGTTGCGGCTGTGCTTAACCCTGAAGTATTTATCGTTGGCGGCGGTGTGTCTAAGGCTGGAGATATTCTATTTGATGAGGTTCGTCGTGTGTTTGCGAAATTGACACCGGCTCCACTTCAAACTGGTGTTTCGATTATTCCAGCTGAGCTTGGCAATGACGCAGGTATTGTTGGGGCTGCCGGCCTTTTGCTGCGTTCTTAAAAGACGGGAAGTATTCATATACTAAATCTAGGGAGGGGACGCTTTTATGACCGAATTGGACAATACCCCAACGGCTGGAGCCACCCTGATTATTATTACGGGAATGTCAGGTGCGGGGAAGACAATTGCTGTACAGAGTCTGGAAGACCTAGGGTTCTTCTGTGTCGATAATTTACCACCGGTGCTGATTCCCAAGTTCGCAGAGCTAATTGAACAGTCAAAGGGTAAGATTGCCAAGGTAGCCCTTGTAATTGACCTGCGTGGTCGAGAATTCTTCACTGCTTTGTCTGAGTCTCTTGCCTATATCAAGGATGAGTCAACCATTGGCTGTGAGATCTTGTTTTTGGATGCTACAGATTCAGTACTTGTTCAGCGTTACAAGGAAAGTCGACGTCATCATCCATTAGCACCTAAGGGGCTGCCGCTTGATGGTATCAAGCTAGAACGTAAAATGCTTGAAGAATTGAAAAATTCAGCTACGTTATGTTTAGATACCAGCAGTATGAAGCCCGTGCAGCTTAAGGAGAAGATCGTTTCACGGTTTTCGCATCTAGGAAAAAGTACGCTTTCCGTCAATATTACATCCTTCGGATTTAAGTACGGTATCCCTATTGATGCAGATCTTGTCTTTGATGTCCGCTTCTTGCCTAACCCACATTATGTGGACCATCTGCGGCCTAAAACCGGCCAGGACAGTGAAGTCTACGATTATGTAATGAAGTGGCCTGAAACACAGGTGTTCCTGACCAAACTGCTCGATATGCTTCATTTTCTAATTCCGCAATATCGCAAAGAAGGTAAGTCCCAGATTATCATTGGCATTGGCTGTACGGGAGGTAAACACCGTTCCGTAGCCATATCTGAGTATTTGGGTAAAATGCTGGGCGTTAGCGAGACGGAATCCGTAACCGTTAGTCATCGGGATTCCGAGCGTGATCGGCACTAGAGAGAAGGGGTCATAGTGGCTGAAGAACAAAGACAGCGTCCACGTATCGTCGTTATGGGCGGTGGCACGGGGTTATCTGTTATGCTTCGTGGTTTAAAAGAGAAGCCATTAGATATTACTGCTATTGTTACCGTTGCCGATGATGGGGGAAGCTCAGGTATTTTGCGCAGTGAACTGCAAATGCCTCCTCCTGGGGACATCCGCAACGTATTGACAGCTATGGCTGATGTTGAGCCGCTCATGGCAGAGATTATGAGATACCGTTTCAACACGGGTGAGGGACTAGCTGGTCATAGTCTCGGCAACTTGATTCTTGCTGCGCTCACGGATATATCCGGCGATTTCGTTACAGCTGTACGGGAGCTCAGTCGATTATTCGCTGTTCGCGGCCGGGTATTGCCTGCGGCCGGTGAAGCTGTAATCCTGCATGCAGAAATGTCGGACGGCACGATTATCACGGGGGAGTCCAAAATCCCTGAAGCTGGCGGGATCATCAGACGAGTGTCCTTGGAGCCGCCAGATGTAGAACCGTTGCCCGAAGCGCTTGAGGCGATTCGGAATGCAGACGCGATCCTGCTGGGTCCTGGCAGTCTGTATACGAGTATTCTTCCTAACCTGCTTGTTCCGAAACTGGCAGAAGCGGTTGTATCTTCGAATGCTATCAAAATTTTCGTCTGCAACGTAATGACTCAGCCGGGTGAAACGGATAACTATACCGTCAGCGATCATCTTCAAGCTGTATATGATCATATCGGGATCGATTTATTCGATTATGTTATTGTTAATGACGGTGAGATTCCGGAACAGGTCCAGACGAAGTACGCCGAGAAGGGCGCGCGCCCGGTGCAGCTTGATAAAGAAGCGCTGGATGGCAATGGATACAAGGTTATAGCCGATAAACTGGTTTTATTCCGAACTTATTTGAGACATGATACCGATAAGCTTAGTCATCACATTTATCAGCTTGTGCAGGATTGGATAAACAGAAACCCTAGGGTATAACTTATAGATGAGAACGAAGTACTTATCAAGAAAGAGGTGAGACCCTTGTCTTTTGCGGCCCTTACCAAAAAAGAGCTGACGATGGTGGAGAGTGAACCCTGCTGCGAGAAGGCGGAAATGTCAGCGCTTATCCGTATGAATGGATCTGTGCAGCTTTCAAGCAAAAAGGTTATTCTCGACATTTCGACGGAGAACGCCGCGATTGCAAGGCGGGTATATTCTTTACTTAAGAAATATTACCAGGTCCATATTGAGCTACTCGTGCGTAAAAAAATGCGTTTGAAGAAAAATAACGTCTATATCGTCAGAATCCCAAACCGTGTACAAGAGATCCTAAAGGATCTTAGAATTGTGTCGGAAGGATTTATTTTTACCGATGGTATTGATGATGAGATTGTTGGGAATAACTGCTGCAAGCGTGCTTATTTGCGCGGTGCCTTTCTGGCTGGCGGATCGGTTAATAATCCGGAAGGCTCCTCCTACCATTTGGAGATTTCCTCGATGTATGAGGAACATTGTAAAGCATTAGTGGATCTGGCTGGGGAATTCCACCTAAACGCACGCTGTATTGAACGTAAAAAAGGGTTCATTCTTTACATTAAAGAAGGCGAGAAGATTATTGAATTCTTAAGTTTGATTGGAGCGCATCAGGCGCTGTTCAAATTTGAGGATGTAAGAATTATGCGCGATATGCGTAATTCCGTGAATCGGATCGTGAACTGCGAGACCGCAAATCTCAACAAAACAATAAGTGCTGCGGTGCGGCAGATTGAAAATATCAAGCTGTTGCAGCGAGAAATGGGACTGGAGAATTTGCCGGATAAACTGCGTGAAGTAGCAGAAATTCGAATGGCGCATCCAGATATCAACCTCAAGGAGGTTGGTGAAATGCTCAAAGGTACAGTCAGTAAGTCGGGAGTAAATCATCGGCTTCGTAAGATTGATGAGCTGGCGGACAAGGTTCGAGGCGGCTAATTACTTTTTTTCTAGTGTGGTTTACGTTATAATGATATAATAATATAAAATTAATGTGAAACTTTTGGGGAGAACTCAATTAGGGGGTAAGCGTTTCATGACAAAGCACCCGGTAGTTGTTCGGTTGAAGACAGGGCTTCATGCCCGACCGGCAGCATTGTTTGTGCAAGAAGCTAACAAGTTTTCGTCGGAGATTTTCGTGGAAAAAGATGATAAAAAAGTAAATGCTAAAAGTATTATGGGGATTATGAGCCTCGCTATCAGTTCCGGCACGGAGATTTACATTAGCGCGGACGGTGCGGATGCCGATCAAGCTGTAAACGCTTTGACAAGTCTGGTCAGCAAAGAAGAGCTTGAGAACCAATAATAGGAAGACAACATCGTTTCTGCTAGGAAGACTTTATTTATCGCATGACCAAAAGCCCTTCGGGGCTTTTTTTTAATACCAAAAAATAGATGGAGAACGTGCAACATTTACCAAAATGACTCGTCTAGAGGATAATAACAAAACACAAGAAATGAAAGGGGCTGGCAAATATGAAAGGTTTATTGAAGAAAATTGGTTCAGTGATGATCGTAGGGAGTTTGTTAATTGGAGGGATCAGCATGAGTGGTGTTTTCCAAGGTCCTGCAAAGGCTTATGCAGATGAAGTGCAGAAAAATGTCGTTAGTGTAGTAGGTAAAGGCGAATTGTCCCTCAAGCCGGATATTGTATACTTGTCCATCGGTGTGGATACTACGGCCACAACTGCGCAAGAAGCGCAGAAGACCAATGCCGCTAAAATTCAGAAGATTATGACTTTACTGAAGAATACTTGGAAAATTGCAGATAAAGATATTCAAAGCACGCAGTTTTATGTGCAACCCAATTATAGTTACAGCGAAAAAGAAGGACAGCAAGTGAAGGGGTACAACGCTAATCATACGCTGTTAGTGTCTTATAGAGATCTGACCAAGGTTGGTGAATTGCTGGACGCTGCATCTGCGGCAGGGGCGAATAATATCGGAAATGCACGTTTTTCTGTGGAAGATACTTCTGCATTTGAAGCTCAGGTGATTGAAAAAGCGATGGCGAATGCAGATGTTAAAGCAGGGGCTATTGCTAAGGCAGCTAAACGCAGCTTGGGTCAAGTGATCACGGTCAGCCAAAATGATGGCGATATCACTCCGGTTTATTTTGAACAGAATCTAAAAATGAATATGGCTGCAGCAGATGCTGGTGCAAGTACATCCGTGCAACCCGGAGTAGTTAAAGTTACAACTCAGCTGAGCGTAATGTATGAATTGAAATAGTATCAGAACAAGGTGAATGCAGAGAGGAGAGGTGATCTTCCACTAGTAATAGTGGGGGGCGCCTCTTTTTTGTGTAAGTTCTCTACGATTCTGTTTAATAAATTGGAAAGGAGAGGAAAAATAAGATGATGAATATTATTTCAAAAGAATCAGCACGCAAATGGGGCATAGGTCTGATGTCAGCAGGTTTATTGTTTGGTGGAGGTCTGCTGCCCAGCGAAACGGGTTATGCAGCAGCTAGTAAAACGGAGAATAAAACTATTGAATCGCGTATCGTTTTAAAGGCAAACGGGATAAATTCGTTGCAGGAAGGTATTTTGAAGGAAGGACAGGCCTGGATTCCCCTAGCTTTTATGCGAGATGTGTTGGGATTACCGCTTGTGTATGATAAGAAGGAAAATGCGTACATGATTGGAAAAGGATCGACCAAGGCTAAGTTGATGTTATCCAGTTACGGTACTTCTGTGTGGGTGAATAACTATTTCATTCGAGAGTATGAAGGGAAGTTAATTAATAATCGCCTCTATGTTCCATCAGGATTGTTAAATGATTATATGGGTTATAAGGTAGATTGGAGTCGGGCCGCCAGTAGGCTGAATGTGGTGAACAGACCGCAGAACGCGCTGACGGTAACCACGGAAACTTATGCTAAAGATCGGGCAGAAGCTTTTATTCAGCTTGATTATCCGAAGATCAGTGGATTGGGCAACTCCAGTGCGCAACAAGCTATTAATAATACTTTGAAGGAAAGTGTTATGAAATTCGCGGCGGGTGCAGAACAGGATATCTCCGATCGAGATGGAGCAGAGCCCAAATACACCTATGATTCAGGTTATGTAGTGACCTACAATCAGAATGGTGTGATCAGCATAGTGATGCATCAGTATAGTGATACGGGCGGCGCCCATGGAATGACTAACCGTGAAGCCTTCACCTTCTCGCTTAAGGATGGTAAACGTCTACTGTTGGGCGACCTGTTTGGAGCTAATCCAAACTACAAAAAACAGCTGAATGCAAAGCTGAGCAAGCTGCTGAAGGCAGAGGATAGTTATTTGGGAGGATTCAACGGATTGAATACGGAGAAATATTTCTATCTGAAGGACGACAAGGTTGTTCTGTTCTTCCAATTATATGAGTACACAGCGTATGCTGCAGGCTTCCCTGAGTATACTTTTAGTTTCAAAGAGCTTTTGCCGGATGGCAGTAGCCCGTTTGCCGGCATAAAATAAATGGAAATGCTTCGTCTCCGCTAATGTCGGCACAAGACATCTCCCCCTTACCAGAGTTGTCTCTTGTTCATATGCTAAAGGGAGTAACTAGTTTATGAACGGGGGAGAGCTATGGGTTACCAATATACTGCAATTGGCGATTCCTTGACGACTGGATTTGGTGCTCTGCCAGGTAACGGTTTTGTACCGGTGTACCGTAGAATGGCAGAAGGGAGACTGCGGACAACTGTAGCCTCTACGAATTTAGGCGTGAACGGAATGACTACTTCAGAGCTGGAGCAGCGGCTGCGCGGAAATTCCATGATGCGTGAGGCCGTTCGAGTAGCCGATATCATCACTGTGTCTATCGGTGGTAATGATTTGATTCACGCGGCCAAATCAGCAGCAAGACAGCAAGGCAACTTATCCGCAGAACTGCGCAGATCGCTTCAGGAATGCAAACAAAATTTCTCTGCAATTATGAATATCCTTATACAATTGAAGGCGAGGACGCGTAGACCTTTTATCATTAGAATTGTGGGATTATATAACCCCTATCCTCAGGTGGTTGGTGCGACAGAGTGGGTCAGGCAGTTTAATCAATACGCAGCACAGTACAGCAGCCGAGTATGTGGATTTGCTTCGATTTACAGTGAGTTCGCAGGAAATGAGAGAGGGCTGTTATCCATTGATCATTTGCATCCGAATGGCCGGGGTTATCGCGTAATTGCCGAGAAGCTGGATGCGCTAGGTTATGGCGGGCTGGCTTAATTGGATTTAGGTCTTCTATAAAATATAAAGAGGCTGTGCTCTAACCATAACGGATAGAGCACAGCCTCTTTATATTTTTACTTTATAGCTTACACACCGCTAGGCAATGTCTTCTCGATTACTTTATCTACGATACCGTATTCAGCCGCGTCTGCAGCAGTCATGAAGTAGTCGCGATCTGTATCCTTCTCAATACGTTCTAGAGGTTGACCCGTACGTTCTGCTAGAATACGGTTCAGCTTATCGCGCAATTTGAGGATGCGGCGGGCACGGATTTCAATGTCCGTTGCTTGACCTTGAGCACCACCCAGAGGCTGGTGGATCATGATCTCGCTGTTAGGCAGTGCGAAGCGTTTGCCTTTGGCGCCAGCGTTTAGCAGGAAAGCTCCCATGGAAGCTGCCATACCCACACAGATGGTGGAAACGTCTGGTTTAATGTACTGCATTGTATCAAAAATAGCCATACCTGCAGTAATGGAACCGCCTGGGCTATTCACGTAAAGGTGAATGTCCTTGTCAGGATCTTCGGCAGCCAAGAACAGCATTTGTGCGATGATAGAATTGGCTACCACGTCATTAACCTCCGTTCCAAGGAAAATGATGCGGTCCTTCAGCAGGCGGGAATAGATGTCATAAGCGCGCTCGCCGCGGTTGCTCTGTTCTACTACCATAGGAATATAACTCACGTGGAAAACCTCCTTGATATTGGTTCTTCAAATGTATTCATTTTTACTCTTGCCGTATTACCCACATGATAAACAAATTCAAACAAAAAGTCAAAGAAAGTCAAACTTATATTCAAAAAAAAGAGCCGACAAGCGGCTCTTTGGTTAAGTAGTAGTATAGGCACTACTAAATTATGTGCAAAAATGAAATTAATGGCGCGCCCGCCAAGAATCGAACTTGGATCTCAGGCTTCGGAGGCCTACGTCATATCCATTGGACCACGGGCGCAACAAAAATGATTATAATACAATTTTTACACAATTGCAATGTAATATTAATACTGGACAAGCGCTCTAGGGACAGGCATCGGGCGCTATATCTTTTTCTGACCTTATTAATGTATAAGAAGACAAGCGCTTGAGAATTCTACTCTCGGAAGACTTGCGCTTCGAGCAATATTTGGTTAGAATATGGGTGGGACTTAAAAAGTTTACCCGGGACGTTTTGAGACCATGAACAAGGGAATAGAGGAAGACGAAGTTGCAGGAGTGAAAGTATGCGTAATTTATTAGATATCCAAAAGCAGCTTCTGCCTGATCTCATGGAAACCCTTAAGAGACGGTACACGATTCTTCATCAGATCATGCTGTCCGATATTATTGGGCGCAGAACGCTAGCCGCTTCGCTAGATATGACTGAGCGGGTACTGCGTGCCGAGACGGATCTTCTGAAATCGCAAGGGCTTATTGAGATCGAGAGTGTTGGCATGCGCATTAGCGCTGCTGGACGTAGACTGCTTGATTTGCTAGAGCCGGTTGTTAAGAGCCTATTTGGTCTGGATGAGCTGGAAGAGAAAATTCGAGCAACGTATGGTCTGGATAAAGTTATTGTAGTACCGGGTGATTGTGAGTCATCGCCGTTCACCAAACGAGAGCTTGGCCGAGCGGGTGCGAAAGCGCTGCTGAGTATACTTCGCGCAGATGATACAGTTGCCGTCACAGGTGGATCGACGCTTGCCGATATGGCTGATCAACTGGCACCGCCGTTGTCCCTTTCCTATAAGAACGCTTGGTTTGTTCCGGCGCGTGGAGGATTAGGAGAGAGTATGGAGATTCAAGCCAACACGATTGCCTCAACCATGGCAAAGCGGGTTGGAGCCAACTACCGGTTGTTGCATGTCCCTGATTTGCTTAGCGGGGATGCATACCAATCGCTGGCACTTGACTCTAATATTGGAGAGATTGTACAAACCATCCGTAGTTCGCGTATTATTGTACATGGGATTGGGGATGCCATTGAAATGACCCGCCGCCGCAAACTGGACGAGGCTACAGTCTCGGAAATCCAGGGTGAAGGGGCAGTGGCCGAATCTTTTGGCTATTATTTCAATGAAGAGGGTCAGGTTGTCCATACCATGCTTACGATGGGTCTACGTCTAGAAGATATTATCCGGACAGAGAAAGTCATCGGTATTGCAGGAGGCAAACCCAAGGCCAAAGCCATTCATGCCATGCTGCGTTTCGGGCAGGAGAATATTCTCGTCACGGACGAGGCTGCTGCAGTAGAAATAGGCAAGGAAATTGACAATCAACTACAGCTATCTTCGTAGTTTTTAGATTGCAGGCAATAACATACTTCTTGCATCATACTTAACATTGTTGTCATGACAGACCTCACCGTCTGTTTTGAATAAATAAAACGAATTCTAGGAGGAACTATTCAATGAGTGTAAAAGTTGGAATTAACGGTTTTGGACGTATTGGACGCCTTGCTTTCCGCCGTATTCAAAATGTAGAAGGTATCGAAGTGGTAGCAATCAACGACTTGACTGACGCTAAGATGCTTGCTCATTTGCTTAAATATGATACAACTCAAGGTAAATTCCAAGGTGATGTTGAAGTGCATGATGGCTTCTTCAAAGTCAATGGTAAAGAAGTTAAGGTTCTTGCTAACCGCAACCCTGAAGAATTGCCATGGGGCGACCTAGGCGTTGATATCGTACTTGAGTGCACAGGTTTCTTCACAACTAAAGAAGCAGCTGAAAAACACTTGAAAGGTGGAGCTAAGAAAGTAGTTATCTCCGCTCCAGCTACTGGCGACATGAAAACTGTCGTTTACAACGTTAACGATGACATTCTTGATGGTACTGAGACTGTTATTTCCGGCGCATCTTGCACAACTAACTGCCTAGCTCCAATGGCAAAAGTACTGAACGACAAGTTCGGTATCGTTGAAGGCTTGATGACTACAATTCATGCTTACACTGGCGACCAAAACACTTTGGATGCTCCACATGCTAAAGGTGACTTCAGACGCGCTCGTGCAGCAGCTGAGAACATCATTCCTAACACTACTGGTGCTGCTAAAGCAATCGGTCTGGTTATTCCAGAACTTAAAGGTAAATTGGATGGTGCAGCTCAACGTGTTCCAGTTGCAACTGGTTCCCTGACTGAACTTGTAACTGTTCTTGATAAGAGCGTTACTGTTGAAGAAATCAACGCAGCAATGAAAGCAGCTTCCGATCCAGACACTTATGGTTACACTGAAGATGAAATCGTATCTTCCGACATCAAAGGTATGACTTTCGGATCCCTGTTCGATGCTACACAAACTAAAGTATTGACTGTTGGCGACAAACAACTGGTTAAAACTGTTGCTTGGTATGACAATGAAATGTCCTACACTGCACAATTGGTTCGTACTTTGGAGAAATTCGCTAAAATCGCTAAGTAATTGACTTGATATAAGCAACATCTATAGAGCGGAAACAGAAATTCCTTGTTTCCGCTCTTTCTAAATGTATTTCTTGTTTCCTGCTAGAAACAATTTTGGGTGTGGAGGAATTAATCATGAACAAAAAAAGCGTCCGTGATGTAGAAGTAAAGGGTAAGCGCGTATTTGTACGCGTGGATTTCAACGTACCTGTAGAAGACGGTAAAATTACTGATGATACTCGTATTCGCGAAACACTTCCAACCATTAAATATTTGATCGAGAACGGTGCAAAGATCATTCTTGCGAGTCATATGGGTCGTCCTAAAGGCGAATTCGTAGATTCCATGCGTTTGACTACTGCTGCTGAACGTCTGTCCGAGCTCCTTGGTAAACCCGTAGCTAAAGCTGACGAAGCAATTGGCGAAGCTGTAAAAGCAAAAATCGCTGAGCTAGGCGAAGGCGACGTACTTGTACTTGAGAATGTTCGCTTCTACCCAGGTGAAGAGAAAAACGATCCTGAACTGGCTAAACAATTCGCTGAATTGGCTGATTTGTTTGTTAATGATGCGTTTGGTGCGGCTCACCGTGCACATGCATCGACAGAAGGTATCGCTCATTTCTTACCAGCTGTATCCGGTCTTTTGATGGAGAAAGAATTGTCCGTTCTTGGTAAAGCTCTTTCTAACCCAGAACGTCCTTTCACTGCGATCATCGGTGGTTCGAAAGTTAAAGACAAGATTGATGTTATTGATAACTTGTTGTCTTTGGCTGATAACGTCCTGATCGGCGGTGGATTGTCTTATACATTCACTAAAGCACAAGGCTTTGAAATCGGTAAATCACTAGTAGACAACGACAAACTTGACGTTGCTCTTGGATTCATCGAAAAAGCAAAAGCACTTGGTAAAAACTTCATGCTTCCTGTTGATGTTGTTGTTGCTGATAAATTTGGTGCTGACGCTAACACTAAGATCGTTGATTACAATGAAATCCCAGAAGGTTGGGAAGGACTTGATATCGGACCTAAGACTCGTGAACTTTATGCCGATATTATCAAGAACTCCAAGCTGGTTGTCTGGAATGGACCTATGGGCGTATTCGAAATCGATAAATTCGCTGAAGGTACACTTGCAGTAGCAAAAGCTTGTGCAACTACTGAAGGTTACACTGTTATTGGTGGCGGAGATTCCGCAGCAGCAGCAGAGAAATTCCACCTGGCTGATCAAATGGATCATATCTCCACTGGTGGCGGTGCATCCCTTGAGTTCATGGAAGGCAAGGCGCTTCCTGGCGTAGAAGCACTGAACGATAAGTAAGACCTAAGAAGGAGGCAACATAAGTCATGAGAACACCTATTATTGCAGGTAACTGGAAAATGTTCAAAACAGTTCCTGAAGCAGAAAGCTTTATTGCTGAAATTAAAGGCAAAGCAGAAGTAGAAGGCGTTGAGACTGTAATCTGCGCTCCATTTACTAACCTGCCTGCACTTGTAGCAGCTGCAAAAGGTACTGACATCAAGATTGGTGCACAAAACCTACACTTTGAAGATAACGGTGCTTACACAGGCGAGATCAGTGGTGTAATGCTAAGTGATCTTGGTGTGGACTATGTTATCATTGGCCACTCTGAGCGTCGTGCTTATTTTGGCGAAACGGATGAAATCGTGAATAAGAAAATGCATGCTGCATTCCGTCACGGAATTACTCCTATCGTATGTGTTGGCGAAAAGCTCGAAGAGCGTGAAGCTGATCAAACTAAAGCAGTATGTAAAGTACAAACTGAAGCTGCATTCCAAGGTCTTAGTGCCGAGCAAGCAGCAAAAGTTGTTATTGCATACGAACCTATCTGGGCTATTGGCACAGGTAAATCTTCCACTTCCCAAGATGCTAATGAAGTTATTGCTTACATCCGCAGTCTTGTAAAAGATCTGTATGATGCAGCAACAGCTGAAGCTGTTCGTATTCAATACGGCGGCAGCGTGAAGCCTGAGAATGTAACTGAGTACATGGGCCAAAGCGACATCGATGGTGCGCTTGTTGGCGGTGCCAGCTTACAACCGGATTCCTTCGTTCAATTGGTTGAGGGGGCGAAGTAAGATGTCAGCTCCAAAACCCGTAGCTTTGATCATCATGGATGGTTTTGGTTTGCGTGGAACGACAGAAGGTAATGCCGTTGCTCAAGCCAACAAACCTAACTATGACCGTTACCTGAAACAATATCCTAACACTACACTCACTGCTTGCGGTGAAGCTGTAGGCCTTCCGGAAGGGCAAATGGGCAACTCCGAAGTAGGGCATTTGAATATTGGTGCAGGCCGGATCGTTTATCAGGATTTGACTCGTATCGATAAATCGATTCGCGAGGGTGAGTTCTTCGATAACGAAACCCTGGTTAGCGCAGTTAGAAATGCTAAGAACACTGGCAAAAAGCTTCACCTTTATGCGCTTGTATCCGACGGAGGGGTAC
Source organism: Paenibacillus sp. FSL R7-0048 (assembly GCF_038004505.1). NCBI lineage: Bacteria > Bacillati > Bacillota > Bacilli > Caryophanales > Paenibacillaceae > Paenibacillus > Paenibacillus sp. FSL R7-0048. The sequence goes on from NZ_JBBORF010000001.1 coordinate 190,380, forward strand.
ATAGCCATATTAACCACCTGTTTGCTATGCTTGACCTGGCTAAAAAAGAAGATATGCATGAAGTGTATATCCATGCTTTTATGGACGGTCGTGACGTAGCTCCTGATAGTGGGAAGAAGTTTGTCCAAGATCTAGTAGCTAAAATCGAAGAGGTTGGCGTGGGTACAATTGCAACGGTGTCCGGACGTTATTACGCAATGGATCGTGATAAACGTTGGGAACGTGTAGAGAAAGCCTACCGTGCTATGGTTTATGGTGAAGGCCCTAAATACACGGATGCTGTGCAAGCCATCACTTCATCTTATGAAAACTCGGTATTTGATGAATTCGTTGAACCTAGTGTAATTGTAAACAGTGAAGGCAAACCTGTAACGGCAGTAGAGAGCGGCGATTCCGTCGTATTCCTCAACTTCCGTCCTGACCGTGCTATTCAATTGTCACAAGTGTTCACGAATCAAGATTTCCGCGGTTTCGATCGTGGTCCTTTGTTCCCGCAAAACCTGCACTTCGTATGCCTAACTACTTTCAGCGAAACGGTACAAGGTTATGTAGCCTATTCACCGAAGAACCTGGATAACACATTGGGTGAAGTGCTTGTTCAACAAAACAAGAAGCAACTGCGCATCGCGGAAACTGAGAAATATCCGCATGTAACCTTCTTCTTCAGCGGTGGACGTGACGAGGAGCTTCCTGGTGAAACTCGGATCTTAATCAACTCTCCTAAAGTGGCAACCTATGATCTTCAACCTGAGATGAGCGCATACGAAGTGGCTGCAGCCTGCGTAGCGGAAATCGAAGCGGAAAGACAGGATGCTATCATTCTTAACTTTGCCAATCCTGATATGGTTGGACACTCCGGCATGCTGGAACCAACAATCAAGGCTGTAGAAGTGACGGATGAGTGTGTAGGTAAAGTAGTGGATGCGGTTGTTGCCAAAGGTGGCGTTGCCATTATTATCGCTGACCATGGTAATGCAGATATGGTATTTGACGAGAACGGTCGCCCGTTCACAGCTCATACAACCAATCCTGTTCCGTTCATCGTGACTACTGAGAATGTTGTATTGCGTGAATCCGGTATTCTTGCAGACGTAGCACCAACAATCCTAGATTTGATGGGACTTCCGCAACCTGCGGAAATGACCGGACAATCCATGATTGCTAGCCGTAAGTAAGGTAAGGTATAACGCCTTTGATTTTAAGCTATACAAGTAAGACCAAAACAATGTTAAAAGGAGATTAACTTACATGACTATTATTTCTGATGTATATGCTCGCGAAGTCCTTGACTCCCGTGGTAACCCTACTGTAGAGGTTGACGTTTATCTGGAATCCGGTGCTAAAGGCCGCGCTATCGTTCCTTCCGGCGCTTCCACTGGTGCTCACGAAGCTGTAGAACTTCGTGATGGCGACAAATCCCGTTACATGGGTAAAGGCGTTCTGAAAGCTGTTGAGAACGTAAATGAAATCATCGCTCCAGAAGTTATCGGTATGGACGCTCTTGACCAAGTGGGCATCGACAAATTGATGATTACTTTGGACGGAACTCCTAACAAAGGTAAATTGGGCGCTAACGCAATCCTAGCTGTATCCATGGCAGTAGCTCGTGCAGCTGCAGCAGCTTTGGATATTCCTTTGTACGTATACCTGGGCGGATTCAACGCTAAAACTCTTCCAGTACCAATGATGAACATCATCAATGGTGGTGAGCATGCGGACAACAACATCGACGTTCAAGAGTTCATGGTTCTTCCTGTAGGAGCTCCAAGCTTCAAAGAAGCTCTTCGCACAGGTGCTGAAATCTTCCACAACTTGAAATCCGTACTTCAATCCAAAGGCCTGAACACAGCTGTAGGTGACGAAGGTGGTTTCGCACCGAACCTTGGTTCGAATGAAGAAGCAATCACTACAATCATCGAAGCTATTGAAAAAGCTGGTTACAAACCAGGTGTTGACGTATTCTTGGGTATGGACGTTGCTTCCACTGAGTTCTACAAAGACGGTAAATACACCCTTGCTGGCGAAGGTAAATCTTACACTTCCGCTGAGTATGTTGACCTTCTTGCTTCATGGGTTGAAAAATATCCTATCATCACAATCGAAGACGGTATGTCCGAAGACGACTGGGATGGCTGGAAATTGCTTACTGAAAAATTGGGCGATAAAGTCCAATTGGTTGGTGACGACTTGTTCGTTACTAACACTGAGCGTCTTGCAACAGGTATCGAAAAAGGTATCGGTAACTCCATCTTGGTTAAGGTTAACCAAATTGGTACATTGACTGAAACTTTTGATGCTATCGAAATGGCTAAACGTGCTGGTTACACAGCAGTTATCTCCCACCGTTCCGGTGAATCCGAAGATAGCACAATCGCTGACATCGCTGTTGCGACTAATGCTGGTCAAATCAAAACAGGTGCTCCTTCCCGTACAGACCGTGTTGCTAAATACAACCAATTGCTTCGCATCGAAGATGAGTTGGGTGAATTGGCTCAATACAACGGCCTGAAATCCTTCTACAACCTTAAAAGATAATCTGCTTTTATAGCAGACTTCGAAGACCCGCCGTTATGGCGGGTCTTTTTTATGATTTGAAGAAGATAGACTTTAATAGGTTTATCCTTATCTTGCAAGAAAAGCTACGACTTAACAGTCTAAGCTGTTGTATTACCGACAGCGCTATGATAAAATAAGAATACTGTTTATGTATCGTGATAACCTAAACTACCATAGATAGTGATGCTTAGGCGTAGGAGGTGGAAGTGAATGGATATCTTTTTGAAAGTTGTGCTCCTGATTTTTTCCGTCGGTCTTATTGCGGTCGTTCTTCTGCAAAAGGGGAAAAGCGCGGGTCTTTCCGGTGCCATCTCTGGCGGTGCTGAGCATCTCTTTGGTAAAACAAAAGCTCGTGGTATGGAGCTTGTACTACAACGTGTAACTGTTGGACTTGCTGCTGGTTTCTTCATCATGGCGATTCTAGCTGCTATTCTAATCGACTAAAAGATCTACCTTAAGCCCTCGCTCTGTTCTAAATGGAATAGAGCGGAGGCTTTTTTGTTATATTAAAAGGAGTTAAAAAGCACCTAAGGGTGCTTTTCTTTTCATATTCGCAAAGAAAAAGGCTGGATCGATAGGAAGTAAATCTGAGGTTGGCATGGATGTATTTCAGCAGTTAAAGGAAATTTTGTACTGTGTTAACCTTTGGATGACAGTAACAGGGATGCGCAGGATTGATTTCGTGTATACTAGGGTATGAAGTAGTAAAGGTAAAATTTACTTGGCATTACTGCAGGGCAGGACAAGATATACATATTTGCCAGCGGCTTGAAGCCGCGGAGGGCTGGGGTGACGAACATGATAACACAAGAAATATTACTCGATTTCATGCGGGAAACTGCATATAAACCAATGACTTATGAAGAGCTGGTGAGTCATTTTGCTCTAGAGGATAGTGAAGGGTTTAAAAAGTTCGAGGAGCTGCTGATTGAATTAGAGCAGGATGGAAGAATTGTATTGACCCGTACTGCACGTTATGGCGTGCCAGAACGAATGGATTTACTGCGTGGACGTTTACAAGCACATGCGAAGGGTTTTGCTTTTTTAATCCCGGATGATCGTGATCATCCTGACGTATATATCCATGCAAATGATCTTAAGGGAGCTATGAATGGCGATATCGTTCTGATTCGTATTACCTCTAAAAGTCCGTCCGGCGGACGTATGGAAGGCGAAGTTGTACGTATTGTAAAACGTGGCGTGTTGCAGACGGTAGGTGTTTTTCAAAACCTGGAGACCTATGGTTTTGTGCTGCCTGATGATAAGCGGATTAATCGTGATATTTTTATTCCGAAGCAATCCTTTAAAGGGGCTGTAGATGGTCAAAAGGTCGTTGTGCGTATTGTGAGTTATCCGGAAGGCCGAGCAGCGGCAGAGGGTGAAATTATTGAAATTCTCGGACATAAGGATGATCCGGGTGTTGATATTCTTTCCATTATCCGCAAACATCAATTGCCTGAAGCATTTCCAGCTGAAGTGATGGATGAGGCCGATAGTGCTCCTGATTCAATTACAGAAGAGGAGATTGCGGAGCAAGGAAGACGCGACCTGCGCGGACTGAACATTGTTACGATTGATGGCGAAGATGCTAAGGATTTGGATGATGCGGTAAACGTACAGCGCTTGGAGAATGGACATTACAAGCTGGGCGTCCATATAGCAGACGTAGGTTATTATGTGCGTGAAGGCTCTGAGCTGGATAAAGAAGCCTATGACCGCGGTTGTAGTGTGTATTTGGTAGACCGGGTTATTCCGATGTTGCCGCACCGTCTATCGAACGGGATTTGCAGCTTGAATCCACAGGTAGACCGGTTAACAATGTCCTGTGAAATGGAATTTAACGAGCAAATGAAGGTTGTGAAGCACGATGTCTTTACGAGCGTGATTCGCACCAAAGAGAGAATGACTTACTCCAATGTTCGTAAAATTCTCGAAGATGAAGATCCAGAGCTGCTGGAACGTTATAGTCCACTAATTGACGATTTCCGCCTCATGAAAGAATTGGCGATGAAGCTGCTCGATGCGCGGATGCGCCGGGGTGCGGTTGATTTTGATTTTGAAGAGAGCAAAATCATCGTGGATGAGAACGGCAAGGCTGTAGATATCGTGAAGCGTGAACGTTCTGTAGCGGAGCAGATTATCGAGGAGTTCATGCTGGCGGCAAATGAAACAGTAGCTGAACATTTCCACTGGTTGAAGGTTCCGTTCCTTTACCGGATTCACGAAGATCCAGACCCAGAGAAGCTGCAGAATTTCATGGCTTTTGCGGCCAATTTCGGATATCACGTCAAGGGTCGTGGCAATTCGGTTCATCCACGTGCTTTGCAGGATCTGTTGGAGCAAATCCAAGGCACAAAGGAACAGACGGTCATCAGTACGATGATGCTGCGTTCCATGAAGCAGGCAAAGTATGATGCGGAGAGCACGGGCCATTTCGGACTGGCTGCGGAATACTATTCTCACTTTACTTCTCCAATTCGCCGGTACCCCGATCTGGTCATTCACCGCGTAATGCGTGAAGTGATTGAGAATGGAGGGGCACTGACCCAGAAACGGCATGATTATTTGTCTAGCCGGATGCCTGACATTGCTCAGCAGTCTTCGGAACGCGAGCGTGTGGCGGTAGAAGCTGAACGCGATACGGAGCAACTGAAGAAAGCAGAATACATGCAGGATAAAGTAGGCGAGGAATTCGAGGCTATGGTCAGCAGTGTGACCAGCTTCGGAATGTTCATCGAGCTGGATAATACCGTCGAAGGTCTTATTCGTCTGAGTGCAATGAGCGACGATTATTATCACTTCGACGAAGGTCATATGGCGCTTATTGGCGAGCGCACATCGCGTGTGTTCCGCATTGGTGACGAGGTGAAGATCCGAGTCGCCAAAGTAAATATGGATGACCACACGATCGATTTCGAGTTGGTCGACATGAAGCCACGCGCGCCAGGCGAGCACCGCGGCGGTGGTTTTGCAGGCGGCCGCGGAGGCAAGGGCGGCCGTTCGGGCGGCGGCTTCATTAAGCCGGCCGGGGGCAAAGGCGCCGCGGGCAAGGGACGCGGCGGTAAAGGCAAGCCCGGCGGCGCTGCTGCAGGCGCGGGCAAGGGCAAGCCGGGCGCAGCTGTGCGCGCCGGTGAAGGGCCGCGCGAAGCGGCCGGTGTTGGCGCAGCGGGCGGACGCGGTAAGCGGAAGCGCGGGCGCGAGGCCGGCGAGGATGCGAGCCGGGTAGTTGCTGCGCCGGGCGCAGAGCGCGGAGGCGAAGCCGGCGGCAACGCAGGCGCGCCGCGTGAGCGCAGCGGCGGGCGAGGCCGCGGCGGAGACACCGGCGGTGCCGGTGGTGGACGCGGCATCAGCTTCGGCTTTGGCTCAGGCAAAGGCGGATACGGCGCTCCTGCGTCCGACGCCTCCGGCGGCGAAGCGCGGGGCGTGGACGGCAGCACGAAGTTCCGCAGCCGCGAGGATCGCGGGGGTAACTTTGGCGGTGGAGAAGGCCGTAACGGCGCTCCTACAGGCAAAGGCCGCCGCAAAAAGAAAACCAAAGGCGGCGTGTTCATCGGCCAGTCCGTGACACCAGGCAACGTAGAGACGTCTGAGCAAGTTACTTCTAAACGAAGTGACAATAATGGCGGCGCTCCAGAAGGAGCACCACGTAAGCGTAAAAAGAAATAAATGACGGTTATGCGTTGCATAACTCTATAACGATACTAAGCACCGTCCCTCTTGGGGGCGGTGCTTTTTAACTCATAACAGGCTTGGTTAATTGCATTATGTGCAGTTAAATTTGGGTTATGTAGTAAAAGTGGCAGTTAGTTGCATTTTGTACATCTAAATCTGATGAGTTACCTCTAATTGGTTTGATTTCGCTTTTTTAGCTGCAGAAAGTGCAACTAATTAGTTTTTTGGCGGTGATAAGGCTTAAATAGTTGCACGAAATACATTTATATAGAAAAACTTAGGTGATAGCAAAGTGGAGAGGTAGAGGATAGGTGCAGTATAGGATAGGCACAGTATAGGTAAAAGCGGCACTATTTGAATAGGCGTCGAATAGATGTATATCCAAGTAGGGGGAAGCGGATAATTGAGAACAATAGGTAATAAGTAAATAGGGTAGATGGATATAGATATGTAAGAGATTAGTGGATAACTATCTGTTAATTAAGGCGCACAAGCAAAAGGCTAACCTCGCTATTTTCTAAAAACTCCAGATCAACTCAGCTTAATGTTTTTTTGTAACAAATGCTAGATATTGGGTAATGTTACTGACAACTATATGACAAATTAGGTGAGGTATATTTGGTTGAAGGTTCCTTGCGCTCACTTGATTCCATTTGTTACAATATAGATCAGACGTTCGATGGCTGTGTCGTTTAAGATTAGACAGACATGGTTACTTTAACTTATGAATATGATTCAAGGAGTGATTCTCATGGGTAAAAAAGCAGACGGGAAAGTACTCGCCCAGAACAAGAAAGCTTCCCATGATTATTTTATCGAGGATACTTATGAAGCTGGCTTGGTGCTGACGGGTACAGAGATCAAGTCGCTGCGTAATGGCCGCGCTAATATTGGAGATGCTTTTGCTACGATTCGCAATGGTGAGATTCAGATTCACAACATGCATATCAGCCCTTTTGAACAAGGTAACCGTGCCAATCCTACTGATCCCACACGCACACGTAAATTGTTAATGCATAAGGAGCAAATTCATAAACTGCTGGGCTTGTCCAAGCGAGATGGATTTACGATTGTGCCACTTAAGATTTATGTGCGGAATGGCTATGCGAAGCTGCTGATTGGTCTTGGTAAAGGTAAAAAAGAGTATGACAAACGTGACTCGGCTGCCAAGCGAGATGCTCAACGTGATATCCAGCGTGTACTGCGTGATAAGCAAAAGATCGCCAGATAATCTGGGAGAACTAGACGATTCAAAGGAGTTCCAGTTTCAACCTTCAATTCCTTTAACCCACGTGTTAAAGTGTTGATAAATGTGCTATACTGAGTAAGTAAGTTAGTTATTGCTTCGTTACAGTTTTCTTGAATAAGAAGCTGTAGATTGGATCTCTCTTGCTTGGAAGATCCGCTTGATCCGAAGCGCCCTTTTTAATGAGGGGCCGTTCTTGGATTCGACGGGGATAGTTCGAGCATGAGTAGCGAGTAGTGGGGACGCGTCCGCTTCATCAACGCTAAAGCCTATTAAACGGCAAACAACAAAACAACTACGCTTTCGCAGCCTAAGAAACTGTGTGCGTGCTTCTACTCTGCATCGCCCATGTGACAGGGATAGGGGCTAACAAATAGTGGGATACGCTGTCTCATCTCCGCCTGCGGTGAGCTGAAGAAGACAATCAGGCTGACCCAACGTATAGCCGGTTACGGGGCGATACTCGGGTGACATCAAAACTGTGACTACACTCGTAGAAGCTTATGTGCCGTTATCTTCGGACAGGGGTTCGACTCCCCTCGGCTCCATCTATCGTATGTACAATCAGGAATACTTCGACGGTTTCCTGAGAGACAACGACCTTTTTAACATAAATCTGGATGATCTTTTTAAGGTCTTCCGGATTTTTGTTTTTTAGTGCGACAATATCTTTTTCCAAGTATTGAACGACCAGGTCACGGTTTATGCTAAGCTTCACGGACTTACGTGTGGCCTCGCGAATTATTGTTTCTATCTCCGATTTCTCTTGCTCCAGTTTAGATAATCTATCTGTTAGGGCCGTGCTGGCCGTACCATTGGCGATATGATCAATGATGTTATCAATCTTCTTCTGAATATCATTGGATCTACCCCGAAAGGCTTTAACATCAATAGTATCCGTCTTCTTCATATTCTCATAAAATTCAATGACTTGATCGGCCAGACTTTGGATTGATGAAGGATTCAACAAGTTTTTCTGCAAATCTTCAATCACTAGATTCTCTATGAAATCTTTATTGATGGCTTTCAGATCACAATCTCCGGCTCTCCGTCTTGTTCCACAATGATATCTTGAGTACTCATGCTTGTTCCGGCCATCTTTTGCGGTATGACCCGATAGCAAGGCTCCACACTGTGAACAGTACATCTTACCGCTGAGCAAATAATTCACCTTGGCTTTATTTGATGCGTTCATTTGACTCCTACTTAACTTCTCTTGGACTGTTTTGAATAAATCTGTATCGATGATCTGGGGCATTCCTCCAGGGATTCGAACAATATCCTTCTCGGTTTTTATTTCACTCCACTTTTTTCTGCCCTTGGATCTATTGAAAATGTACATGCCAGTATATTTTTCATTTGTGAGGATAGTTCGTAATGTAGATTGACTAAAGGGTTTACCAGTTTTGGCTCTTAAGCCGCGTTCATTAAGCATACCTATCAACCGCTTATAACCATAGCCTTCAGCAAATCTTTGAAAGATAAATCGAACGGTATCGGCCTCAGAATCATTGAGAATGTACTTTTTATCGGGACCTACATCATAACCGAGAGAGGGCTTACCACCCGTATGCTGGCATTTCAGTGCCGTTTCATTTAAGCCTTTCTTTACTTCACGGCTCAAATTTTGTGAGTAGTATTCTGCCATGCCTTCAAGGACACTTTCCAGAATTATCGATTCAGGACTTCCATCGAGGTTTTCCAGTACTGATTTTAATATAACTCCGTACTTTTTCAACTGATGTCTATAAACGGCACTATCATATCTATCACGTGAAAAACGATCTAGTTTGTGCACAATTATAGCCTGAAAGTCCATGCTGGCTGCATCTTTAACCATTTGCAAAAACTGTGGGCGATTGTCGGTAGTCGCACTCCGGGCTTCGTCTCGATATTCTCTGATGATTTGGTAACCGTTCCGACTTGCATAGTCATTGATAGCCCTTACCTGGGCATCTATGGATTCTTCGCGTTGGTTGTCCGAACTATAGCGAGCGTAAATTACAGCGTTTATCATTTGAATGGCCTCCAATAATTTTTTATAGAAAAAGGCATACCGCTAGGCATGCCGTAGTGAATCGGTGCTTGAAAGATACAAGCCTAATATGCAAAAAACAGTTGCATAATTTTTATTTCTAATTTACCGTGTTAGTGTTCCGCGATGCCTTCAAGTAGGCTTTCAATTATGATGAGATCAGGGCTTTTATCAAGATTTTCTATTACGGATATTAATTCTGCTCCATACTTCTTCAATTCATGTTTGTAATAAGCAGCATCATAGCTATCACGGGCAAATCGATCCAACTTGTATACAATCACCTTCTGGAACCCCTGTACAGCTGCATCTTCGATCATTTGCAGAAACTGTGAGCGATTGTCAGTATTTGCACTTCGGGTTTCATCACGATACTCTCTGATAATTTGATAGCCATATTTGGCTGCATACTCATTAATAGCCACTAATTGGGTTTCAGCAGATTGCTGATGTTGATGTTCGGAGTTATAACGGATGTAAATTGCAGCGTTGATCATTTTTTTACCTCCAATGTTGGTTGTGTAAAGATACAGACAGGCATTTAAAATCAACTTTCATTGTTTTTGATGAAGGCATGGTACTTAGTTAGACCTCACCGGAACGCTGCTACTTATGGAAATAAGATCAACATCGTTGTTAAGAAGTTCTATTTCCATGTAAAGCATTTCAAAAGAATCTCTGAGTACACAAGTACTATCATAGACCAGTACTGTATCGAATTTTTGAGTATCGGCATCATCCATCATTGCGAGTAATCCCGGTTTTTGATCATGTATACGATCACGGAACAAATCCGTATAAACTTGTAGTATCTCAATTGAGTTTGCTAGTGCATATTGCTCAATGGCTGACAGTTGTTCTATAGTGGACGGTTGGTTAACAGTGTTGTACATAAAATTACTTGTATAAGCTACAGCTTTCATAATTAATCTTCCTCTCCAGATATAAGATTATCTTGGTCTTTTTTGTTACGTTCGGCCAAGTGCTTCACTAGGTCCTCAACGTTTCTACTAATAAAAATGAAATCTTCTCGTGATAAATATTGCGAATATTGTAAGAGTGTTCGTGTGATTGGGCCAAGACATAGTTTTTGAAGAAATTCTCCAGTATCTTCATCGAATTTAATAGGATTTGCCTTCTTCATATCAGTGAGTACTCGTTCAAGTTGATCATCAACGTCAAGAGAACTCTCGCTGTTTGTTGCTAGCACGGCCATGATCTTCGTTAAGTCTTCCTCGGTATATTCAAGTGCCCTTATAAGCTTACTGAGTACAGTGGCAGACGGGTTTTCTTTTTTTCCCCTTTCCAAATTACTTATGTAGCTGCCTGGCACTCCGGAAATTCGTGCAAGTTCGTTCACACCGATTTCCCGTCTTTTTCTCAAAGCTTGTAGGATTACTCCAAAACTCATTATACTCACTCCTCAATTTGTTATCTGTGGGATTACAATAACTATAAAAATGGCATAAATCAATCGTTAAAGTTGACAGTATATATTAGATATAGCAAGGATTAACGAGGAAAACATATACTTTTGTTTTGAAAAAGAAGAAAAACTGATTTTTGTTATCTGGATAATGGTGATACACTGCCAGGTGGAAATTAAATGGCATGGGAGGACTCCATTTGAGTAGGAAAAAAATCATTTCAACCACCTACCAAAGGGAAAGTGGAACTCAGACCCATCAAGAAATAGGCGAGATGCTATTATCGGACGATTGCAATGAGTCAATGGTGATTGAAAGTTTGTTGCAAGGCTTTCTGAATAGCACGTCTGGCGATATTTCTGGTGACTGAACACTTTTCATGCACAAATGAGGATTAACCATGAGCTTGATTCACATACAAAAGAGGAAGAAACATGAGCAATAGAAGATAGAAAGAGGTGAATGCACACATAACCGACACATTTTTGTTGTGATACGAACAGATCAGTGGCTATTAAAGAAAAGAAAATATCTTCAGGACAACGACTGTTTCTTTCTCCTAAAAGTAGGCAAACTGCTTACTGTAGAAGGGATAACAGTCGTTGTTGCATTTACCAAAGCACATTATTTTAGAAAGGATGTACGTCTATGCTACACACTATTGAATTGACAACCAGAGTAGAGGTTAGCATTTTTTATGCTTTAAGAAGAGAGTTTGGTATGCAAGTTTTCTCTGCCAGCCAGAAGACGGATGAATTCAGGAACTATGGATTTCGTGAGGTCCAGTTGAACAGCAATGATATCAACGGCATGATTATCAGGCTCATGGTGATCAGATTGAATACAAAGGTACTGTTAGATAATCAGGAAACGCTCCTGTCCACTCAGGCCTCGGAGACGTATAGGATTGCTACGGCTTTTAATGAACGTAAGTCTACCATCTTTGGTGACTTTACAAGTGAATTGCCTGATTTTGATCAGTGGACATGTAGAAGGATAGATTACTGTGTAGATGTCATAACGGAACATGTCAGTGCGTATGTGGTCCTGTTTCAACGCTGTAAGCTTCCAAGCCGTCATTACAACATCACTATTAAGAAGAAAGGGAGTTCTTATATGAAATCCAACTCTGTGACGCTAAACTTCTACGATAAATTTGATCAGCTTGAAAAACATCTCTTAGCATTGGATAAGACAATGTCAAATAAAGAGCAGAACGAGGCAACCAATATGCTGCGATTTGAGATACAATGTCAACGAGGTAAAACAGACTATATCAAGCGAAGAGAGGGATTTGATACTAAAAGCATTGAACACTTTCTTGATTCATCTCTCTCTAACAAGTTGATACTGGATTACTACGATAAAAGCATAGGTACTGGTGACTTTTACAGTCTTCATGGGGCAAGAGCAATCGTAGACCGAGCGAATCTTCAGTTCCGAACGAAGCAGACACTCTTGAATACTTTGAAATTGATAGCACAAACAAGAAGCATAGAGAAGGCCAGAGTACAGTTTATAGCCGGAGTAGACATTGGTGGGGGGACTGTTGTTAAAGGCAGCAGAAAAACTTTCAACGATAATATAAAGAAAATTCGGTTGTTGGGAGTTAATCCAGTGACGATTCCTCGAAACTGGGAGATTGCCTTTTTGCCAAATCCACGTGGACTCATACTTTCAAGGATACAATCTGAACTTGAAGAAACTCACTGAACGCATCGTGAGAGGCTTATTGTTCGGTAATGTTTAATTTATCAGTTATAGGGGCAAAAGCTTCTTATGGTTCAAACTGGTGATTCAAAGAGCAAGTTTTAGTCAAAGAAAAAGTAGCCACTGGCATCACTTATGGATGCTGTAGAGTAGGGACTGAACATAACAGCCCTTTATACGAAGTGGCCGCCATGATAGGCTGATGCCTTGGCGATGCTGGTTTATGGCATCGCCTTATCGCCGTTTATCATGGCGGCAGAGGCTCCGTGTCAAGGGCGGCTCGAACGTAACAGTGAAAGAGCTACATCAGGCCACGCTCTTTTAGTGAGCAATAGTTTTCATTAGCCATAATTAGATGATCCAAAAGCTGCACTCCCATAATCTCTCCTGCATTCACCAGACGTTCGGTGAGAGCTATATCCTCCCGTGAAGGAGTTGGGTCACCTGAAGGATGGTTGTGAACGGCTATGATCGCAGCAGAGCTCCTTTTAACAGCAGCTTTGTAGACCTGCATTGGGGATACTATGCAACTATCGAGTGATCCAATAGCAATAGTCTCTTTGCCTATGACTCTGTTCTTTGTATTCAGAAACAGCACTACAAAGTGCTCACGTTGCAAGTAGGCGAGCTCCGGCATCATGAGGTCTGCTGCATCCTTAGGAGAGCGTATGGTGTATACCTGTTGAGTTGGTGCATTCAGAGCACGGGCCAATTGTAGAGCAGATAGGATTTGACGGGATTTAGCCTTTCCTATTCCTCTTATAGTTAGCAGTTCATGCTCAGTAACATCAAAGAGCTCAGATAACGTCGAGTAACGATTGAATAGTTCTCCCATTACATAACCCTCCGAGTTTTCACAGAGCGTATTAGCCAGTAGGACTTTCAGAGTGTTCATTTGATATGATTGCATGTCGATTGACCTCCATAAAATTGAAATGCAAACAGAAGAGACCGTAGTGGCCTCTCCTGCTTGTGGGCGATCTATATTTTTGGTAAGCTGATGATAAGTTGAATTACTTGGTGTGCTCCTTATGCGAGCCACCTTTTTTTGTTTGGTTGTTTTTTATTTATGCAGGACAGATTTATCGAGCAATTGCATGTACTTACGGCCTTCAGGAGAATCAAGAAAATGTGTACTCTGTGTACAGATTTTATCTGATGATGATTGAAGCATGGACGTTCTCCTTTCACATTTATGAAAGATCACACTTTGTTAAGCTTTTGAAGATGTCTCTGCAACTGCGGAGCGAAGTGCTTTTCAAAGTAACGCCGCATGTAGTAAGCTGCATGTTCATCATCCAGTTTCCAACATCGAATAAAGTACGTGTATAGCACAGTGCCAGCCATGCGTATGTGGCCATTCATGACTAGCTGCTGCATTAACACGGTTACGTCTTCTGGAAGACCTTGTTTTTTGATCATCGCTATCACCTCCTCTCATGGACGGACCCTCGCCGTTTTTGGCGAATGTGATTTGACCATGACTAACTGCTGTAGTGGTATAGCAAACTGTATAGTTTGATAAACCATCTTCAACCCGTAGTTCACCTCCTTTCATGTAGGTTAGCTTCTTCATGCTACTCTTAGACTCGTAACCTTTCTCCCAAAAATGGGAGAAAGCTATCAAGCAGAACACCAGAAGAGGTTTTTACCATTTTTGGTATAAAGCCTAGACACTCTCCTCTTCGGTTGCCCCGAACTCTAAAGTCACATAATTCACCTTTCTCTTATCCACTGCAAACAGAACAACACAAATGGCCTGCATCAATCAGTGAATGAACACAGATTTCAAATGACACCCCCCGGGCAGTAATTCTTCATAGACCCTTCTTTATAATTAACCTGGAGGGGTCAGCAAATATTTAGTATTTTTGATTTCGTAATAGGTATTTTTATTTAGGAATATTTAGAAAAAACAGCTCAAAAAAAGCCGTTTCTCCAAAACGGAAAAACGATAGTTTGTGAGTATCAAATAATATATTTTTTTCAAAAAGAAAGATATTACAGGGGTTAAAGAATAGACATGCTGTTACTGATATGTAAATGCTAGGCGAATGTATGCATTTAAACTGAAGTAGTAGGTAATATAAGTGTTTTGATTAAATAAATAAAATATGGAGTTTTATTGATGTGGTGAAATGATAGAGTAGGTGTTTAAGCTGATTGAAATCTGAACGCAGGGTGAGTATAGAGTCTAATGATGCCCCGAAGGGGAATTACCTTTATATGATGAGGTAACAAGAAATTGGAGATTGTGAATTTGAATATTTCTCGAATGCTCCCTTCCTAATCTACACTCAACTGAGTTATTGGTTTTAAGCATTATTTAGAAACCCTGAGTTGGAAGATGACAGAATATAAGCGCAGTGAGATTACTTATGAATGATAAATTAGGCTCATAGTCCTAGATATACAGGAATCACAGATGACAATGTCGAACTAAGAATGAATGTAGCCGTTGCAAAGACAAGAGGTGAGAACATGGAAGTCATCAACAATACTGACAAGCTCCTTGGAGACGATCTCAAATACTCCATTAAAAAGGGATCAAAGCTGTCTATTGCAGCATCATGCTTTTCAATATATGCCTATGAGGCATTATTGAAAGAGTTGAACCAAGTAGACGAAGTTCGGTTTATTTTCACATCGCCTGCGTTTGTTGCTGATAGCTTTAAAAAGGAAAAACGTGAGTTCTACATACCCAAACGAAGTCGGGAAAAAAGTTTATATGGCACAGAGTTTGAAATACGGCTAAGGAATGAAATGACATTGAAATCCATTGCCAAAGAGTGTGGTGATTGGATTCGGAAGAAAGTTACATTCAAATCAAACCGTACTTCGGGTACCATGCAGGGGATGGTAAATCTACAGGCTGCAGATGAATCAATGACCTATATGCCGTTATATGGCTTTACCACGGTTGACCTGGGTTATGAGAAAGGTAACGCTCTTTCAAAGATGGTCAATAAGGTAAATGAGGCTCCATTTACAAAAATGTACTTTGAATTGTTCGATCAGCTTTGGAACGACAAGAGCAAGCTTGAAGACGTTACAGATCAGGTAGCAGAGCATATTTCATCTGTGTATAGAGAGAACTCTCCTGAGTTTATTTATTATGTCATTCTATATAATATCTTTAATGAATTTTTGTCAGACATTACAGAAGATATACTGCCAAATGAAGCAACCGGATTCAAGGAAACAGAAATTTGGAAACGTCTATACCACTTCCAGAAAGATGCTGTGCTTGGTGCGATCAATAAACTAGAAAAATACAATGGATGCATTCTTGCAGACAGCGTAGGTTTAGGTAAAACATTCTCTGCTCTTGGGATCATCAAATACTATGAACTTCGTAACAAATCGGTCTTATTACTGTGTCCGAAGAAGCTTGCCGATAACTGGCTCACATATAAACAGAACGTGACCAATAATATTTTGTACGCTGACCGATTAAGATACGATGTACTTTATCATACGGACATTTCCCGCGAGAGAGGCAAATCTAATGACATTCCACTAGAAAGGCTGAACTGGGGCAACTATGATCTGCTCGTGATCGACGAATCACACAATTTCCGCAATAACGAAGCGAAGAAAGACAAGGAGACAAGGTATCAGAAGCTGATGCGGAAAGTACTGAAGAGTGGCGTCAAGACTAAAGTATTGATGTTGTCGGCAACTCCGGTGAACAATAAATTCATGGATCTCCGTAATCAGCTCGCTTTGGCATACGAGGGAAATCCTGAAGAAATCAATAATAAACTGGGCACTGAGAGAGGCATCAATGACATCTTTAAGCGGGCCCAATCGGCCTTTAACCAATGGTCGAAGCTGGATGCAACCGAACGGACGACAGAGACGCTGCTTGGTATGTTGGATTTCGACTTCTTCGAGCTGTTGGACAGTCTGACCATCGCTCGTTCTCGCAAGCACATTCAGAAGTATTACAAATCGGAAGAAATCGGTGAATTCCCTAAGCGGTTAACACCTATATCCAAGTTCTGTGATCTGACAGACAGAACGGATGTTATTGGGTATAATGATATCTTTATGGAATTGTCCAAAATTAATCTCAGCATCTATGCTCCGTTCAAGTATATTCAACCAAGTCGCATGCGAAAGTATGAAGTACTGTACGATACAAGTGTTAAAGGTGGAAGTGGGAGCTTCAAGCAGTTGGATCGGGAAGGTAGCTTGCAGATTCTGATGAGGATCAACTTACTTAAACGGCTAGAGAGCTCGGTAGAATCGTTTCGGTTGACGCTGTCCAAGATTATTTCCAAGCTGGGTCAGACACTGGAGAGAATTGAGGCTTATGAGCAAAGTGGAAAATCAGATCCAGTTGGATACACTGAAATAGAAGATGCTAGTCTGGATGATGACGACTGGCTTGATGATGACTATTCCATCGGAGATACGATTAAGATTAATCTTTCCGATATGGACGTGCTTCGATGGAAAGAAGACTTGTCGAACGACTACAATATTCTGTCTAACCTTCACGAAGAAATGCAGAAAATAACGCCTGAACATGACGAAAAATTAAATGTTTTGAAACAAGTCATCGATAAAAAAATCAGTGAGCCAATCAATTCAGGTAATCGGAAGGTTATCATATTTAGTGCATTCACCGATACAGTGGCATACTTGTACACCCATTTATCCGAATACATGAAAATAAAATACAACATCGATACCGCTAAAATTGTTGGTAGCGATGAGAATAAGAATACCACTGGTTTGCGAAATGACATCAGTACATTGCTTACTTGCTTTTCGCCGCGATCTAAGGAAAAGAAACTGACAATGCCAGATGTAAAAGGCGAAATCGATTTGCTTATTGCGTCCGATTGTATTTCAGAGGGGCAGAATTTACAGGATTGCGACTTTCTCGTCAATTATGATATCCACTGGAATCCGGTACGGATTATCCAACGGTTTGGACGAATTGATCGGATAGGCTCCCAAAATAAATCCATTCAGTTGGTGAACTTTTGGCCTAACATGACACTAGATGAATACATTCAACTAAAAGAACGGGTCGAGAATCGCATGGTGATTATGGATATGACAGCAACCGGCGATGATAATGTTCTGTTCAATCAGTCCAGCGATCTAGAATACCGAAAGGAGCAGCTTAATCGTTTGCAGAACGAAGTTGTTGATCTCGATGACATGAATACGGGAGTATCCATAACGGACTTAGGGCTTAATGATTTCCGTATGGATTTGGTAAACTACGTCAAAGAGAATGGTGAACTTGATACCGTGCCAAGCGGACTGCATACTGTTGTTTCTGTTGATGAAGAAAAAGGTGTTAAACCTGGCGTCATATTCGTTCTTCGCAATGTGAATGAAGAGTTGAACCCGGACAAGCAGAACCGTTTGCATCCCTTCTATCTGGTCTACATGAGTGATGATGATGAAGTCATAATTAATCATATGGATGTCAAGAAGACACTCGATGTCCTGCGTGCTCTATGTAGAGGACAAGCAGATCCCGTTCTAGATGCTTGCCGCAGCTTCAATCAAGCGACCAAAGACGGTAGGAGGATGGATGCCTACTCCATGCTGCTGGAGGAAGCGATTCGCTCCATTGTTCAGGTGAAGGAAGAAGGCGATCTGGATAGCTTGTTCAGCTCAGGAGGCACAACAGCATTAATCGATTCGGTCAAAGGGCTTGAGGATTTTGAACTCATTACTTTTGTTGTCATACGGCAGGTGAATGCATGATGTTACGACTGCCATCAAGCACACTTGTGAATCGCAAAATACCGAAGAACAAATTTTATGAGAAACTCCATGCGAATCAGCATCTGAAGGAACTGTTTACCGATCAAGTCGAATCGATCATCTGGAAGCACAAACTATCCAAAGAAACGATCCGTTTGGAACCGAAAGATGACATTGAGGAAGTGCAGGTGTTCGAGGTTCATTTGAAGGAGCGAACCTACTCACTTGATCTATTGCGGAGCATCGACAAGGCGATCCCTTACCCCATTTTGCATGTCCTTATTTACGAAGATCAGGTAAAGCTCGCTATCGCCTACAAGGAACGGAATCAGACCGACGATAATCGATCCGTTGTACGTTCCTATCACGAGTCGGAATGGCAAACTGTAGAAGATTTGAAGCTGAACATCGTTCAAGGACTTGATCTAAAGGCGGTCTACGAGAACATCATCCGTCAACTGCTGGCGATCAACTCGAAGCCGGAAATGGAGCTTCAAGCCGTTCTAGAGCGACAAGCCAGCATAGATAAGCTGACGTTTGAATGTCAGCGGCTGGAATCCAAGATTCGCGGCGAAAAGCAGTTTAATCGTAAGGTTGAATTGAATATGGAACTGCAACATAAACGTAAAGAACTGAATCAACTTCTCGACTAAGTAACTGGAGGTCTACTGGTAAAATGAACAAACTGACAATGAAATCTGCTGATATGACTCAGGTCAATATAGATAAGATTGCCGAACTGTTTCCTAACGTAATCACCGAGGCAAGGGATGAACAAGGAAAAGTGAAACGGACGGTTGATTTTGATCTGTTGAGGCAGGAACTGTCCGACTATCTTGTTGAAGGGGAAAAAGAGCGGTATCAATTGACGTGGCCTGGCAAAAAAGAAGCCATACTTCAAGCTAATAGTTCTATTGACAAAACATTAAGGCCAGCAAAAGAGGATAGTGATGATTGGGAAAATACACGAAACTTGTATATCGAGGGTGATAACCTCGAGGTGTTGAAGTTGTTGCAAGAATCGTATTTAAACAAAATAAAAATCATTTATATTGATCCTCCATACAATACTGGTAAAGATTTTATATATAAAGATAATTTTAATGAAACTTGTGATGAATATTTAGAAGAATCAGGTCAAATTGATGAAGATGGAAATCGGCTTTTCCAAAATACTGACTCAAATGGTCGCTTTCACAGTGACTGGTTAACAATGATGTATTCCCGAATTAAAATTGCAAGAAATCTGTTAAGGGAAGACGGAGTGTTATTTGTCAGTATTGGTAATGAGGAAGTGGATAACTTAAGAAAAATATGCGATGAAATAATGGGGTCTGATAATTTTGTTGAGTCCATTGTTTGGAATAAGCGAATACCGAAGAATGACAAAGGTATTGGGAGCATTCATGAGTATATTCTCATCTATGTAAAATCGAATAGTTATAATTATAAATTTACGATGACCAAGGATGGGTTGGACGAGATAAATGAATTGCTAAAATCCCTCAAAAAAAATAATACCCCCATCAAAGAAGCTGAAAAAGAACTTAGAAAATTATATGAAAAAAAGGGTTATGACCGGGGAATAACTTTATATAATTCACTTGATAAAAACTATAAACTTTGGGGAAAGATTAATCTTAGTTGGCCCAATGGCAATACCTTTGGTCCAAGATACGATGTCTTACACCCTGTTACTGGAAAGCCAACAAAAGTACCAGATAGAGGTTGGAGATGGAAAAAGAGCACCTTCGACGATTACCTTAACTATGATAACTTAATTAAGTTAGAAAATGGAAGTTATATGTGTGGTCAAATATGGTTTGCTGAAGATGAAAACACTCAACCTAGTCTAATTAAATATCTAGAAGATGTAGATACGTTGTTGTTACGTTCGGTCCTTAGTTATAAAAGCGATGGCGGTATGGAAGTAGAAGGGATTTTTGAGGGTAAAAGCTTTTTCGCATATCCCAAACCGACTTCGATTATAAATCTTATCATTAAATCAGTTGAGACTAAACCAGGGGATATAGTACTAGATTTTTTCTCTGGTTCATCAACTACAGCTCATGCAGTTATGAATTCAAACGCTGAAGATAAAAAAGAGCGTAAGTATATTATGGTGCAACTCCCTGAAGAGACAACTGTTGATTCAGAAGCTTACAAAGCAGGATACAAAAATATTTGTGAAATCGGCAAAGAACGTATCCGCCGTGCTGCTAAGAAAATAAAAGAAGAAACAGGAGAAGACATCGATTATGGCTTCCGTGTATACCGGGTAGACTCCAGCAACATGAAGGATGTTTACTACACGCCGGACAAGCTGGGTCAATTAAATCTGGATGATGTGGCATCGAATATCAAAGAAGACCGCACTGGAGAAGACTTGCTCACCCAAGTGATGTTGGAATGCGGACTGGAGCTTTCATTGCCTATGGAGTCCATAGATATCGAAGGCAAAACAGTCCATTATGTCGCAGGAAACTCCTTGATTGCTTGCTTCGATGACGAGTTATCAGAGTCGGTTATTAAGAAGATTGCAGAGGATCAACCTCTTCGCGTTGTATTCCGCGATAGTTCTTTCCAAGATGATTGTGCTCGTATCAATGTCGAAGAACTGTTCAAGCTACTCTCCCCAAGCACTGAAATACAAGTGTTGTAAGGAGGATGAACAGCGATGAAAATTAAATTTAAACATCAGCAGTTCCAATTGGATGCTGTGAAGAGCATTGTTGACGTATTTCAAGGACAACCCAACGAATCTTCTCGTTTTACGCTTGATAAAGGTCGGCGACAGAAGAGTGTGGAGATAGGCGATCTTTTTCAACAAACAACAGGCAATGAGTCCGAATATGGATTCAAAAACAATCCTATTAAGTTGATTGATCAGGAAGTCTTGCATAACATCCAATCGACACAACGTAATAACGGGTTAAAATTATCCGAACGACTTGAAGGCAAATTCAATTTGACGGTCGAAATGGAAACTGGTACGGGTAAGACATACACCTATATCCGTACCATGTTCGAGTTGTATAAGAAGTACGGTTGGAGCAAATTCATTATCGTGGTGCCTTCTATCGCTATTCGCGAAGGGGTACTTAAGACATTCCAGATTACCGAAGATCACTTCATGGCGGAGTATGGGTCAAAGGCTCGGTATTTCGTTTACAACTCGAAGCAGTTGCATCACATCGAGAAGTTTGCTAGTGATGCTGGTATTAACGTCATGATTATTAATTCTCAGGCGTTTAATGCGAGGGGGAAGGATGCAAGAAGAATATCAATGGAACTGGATGACTTTAACTCCCGGCGTCCAATTGATGTTATTGCGAGCACCAATCCGATTCTGATCATCGACGAGCCTCAATCTGTAGAAGGCCAGAAAACAAAAGAGGCTTTGAAGGATTTCAAACCGTTGTTCACGCTGCGATATTCGGCAACTCATCGGGAAGATTATAACAAAGTATATCGTCTTGATGCTTTGGATGCGTACAACATGAAGGTGGTCAAGAAGATTAGCGTTAAAGGCATTTCGGTCAAAGGTACAAGCGGGAAGAACAGTTACGTATACCTCGAAGGCATTGATGTTAGTAACAAGCATGCTCCTGTAGCACGACTTGAATATGAAAAACGTACCAAGACCGGATTAACCAAAGTATCAAGGAAGATTAAAACGGGCGATAGACTGTACGATTTATCCGACAATTTAGAGCAGTATAAGGGCTACCAAGTATCCGAAATTAACGGACAGAATAACAGCATCAGCTTCACCAATGGTGTTTCCTTGTACGCTGGAGACGTGCAGGGCGATGTCAGTGAACTTCATTTCCGTCGAATCCAGATTCGGGAGACGCTGAAATCTCACTTCGAGAAGGAGCGGGTATTGTTCCATCAGGGGATTAAAGTGTTATCGCTCTTTTTCATCGACGAAGTTGCCAAGTATCGGAAGTATGATAAAGACGGCAATGAACAGAACGGTGATTATGCAGATATTTTTGAAGAAGAATATTTGGAACTCCTGAATGAACAATTGTCACTGATTGCGGATGATCCTTATATTCAATATTTGAATGCAATCCAAGTGAAGGATACGCATAAGGGATACTTCTCGATTGATAAAAAGAGTAGTCGGTTTATAGACTCTAAAGTATCAGCCAGAGAAACCGATTCTGATGATGTAGATGCGTACGACCTGATCATGCGGGACAAGGAACGTCTTCTCAGTTTCAAGGAACCGACACGGTTTATTTTCTCTCACTCGGCGTTGAAAGAAGGCTGGGACAACCCGAACGTATTCCAGATTTGTACGCTCAAGCATAGCGACTCTACGATCAAGAAACGTCAAGAGGTTGGTCGTGGACTGCGACTATGCGTGAATCAGTATGGTGAACGGATCGACTCCAGTATTCCGGGTATTGACGTTCATGAGATCAATGCACTGACTGTTGTAGCCAGTGAATCCTATGAGCAGTTTGCCAAGCAGCTTCAAAGTGAAATTGCTGCTACGTTGTCGGATCGACCACGAAAGGCGGATAATGGCTTCTTCTTGGAAAAAGTTCTTGTGAATGATCGCGGTGAACAATTGAAGATTGACGATAGACTCGCGACCAAGTTGCAAAATGCATTCATTCGTAACGGCTATACCGATGATGATTACAACTTGACGGACACCTATTTTAATGCCGTAGAAGAACAGTCCGTCAAACTGCCCGATGAACTGAATGGGTATCAGGAGCAGCTTATCGAACTTGTTAAATCGATCTACGTTGAAGGCAAAGCGGATATGACGAACGACGATCGGAAAAATACGATTCCATCCAATACAGTGAACAGCAATTTTCACAAGAAAGAGTTCAAGGAATTATGGAACCGGATCAATAAGAAATCGGTATATACGGTTCAGTTTGGCTCAGAAGAGTTGGTACGGAAGTGTGTCATGGCGATTGATATGAGCTTGGACGTTCCCTCCATACGTTATTCCATCAAGCACGGGGAAATGAACGAGATCGAATCCCGTGATCAACTGAAGCAAGGTGGAGCGTTCATACAGCGGGAGACGCAGACAGAATATGTTCACGGATCTGCGACATCAAAGATTAAATACGACTTGATCGGTAAGATGATGGATGAAACGAAGCTAACAAGAAAAACAATCGTTGCTATCTTGAAAGGCATCACACAGGCTAAATTTATGCTGTTTCAGAAGAATCCTGAAGAATTTATACTCCGTGCATCCAGATTGATTAATGAGCAGAAAGCGACGACTATCATAGAATCCATCACTTATGATGTGATCAATGATAGATTCGATACTGAAGTGTTCACGAAGAACACGCTGAAGGGACAGCTTGGTCAAAATGCGATAGCAGTAGAGAAGCACATCTACGACTATGTGGTGACCGATTCCAAGATCGAGCGAGCTTTTGCGAAAGAGCTGGATACGAGCAAGGAAGTAAGCGTATATGCGAAGCTGCCAAGGGGTTTCTACATCCCGACTCCAGTCGGCGACTACAACCCGGACTGGGCGATTGTATTCAAAGAAGGTGACGTGAAGCACATCTACTTTATTGCCGAGACGAAAGGTTCTTTGGACTCAATGGAGTTGCGTGAAGTCGAGAAGGCGAAGATTGAATGTGCGCGGAGGCATTTTGCTAAGTTAAATTCGGATCAATTGAAGTATGATGTTGTTAACAGCTATGAGAAGTTAATGGAGATTGTAAAAGGGTAATAACTAGTACAAAGCCGGGGGTCATTCATTAGATCTTCGGCTTTTAATTGTACATAGTACTCTTGGTTGGCAGGAATTTTAGGAATAATGTGGAAATATATAATAATACAAACTACCGGGGGGTTTATATGTACTTCGAATCTACATTTGCTCACATTGAGGGAAATCCCAATCTAAGAGAGCCACAAGTGCAAGGATATTTGAGAGTGAAAGAATATTTTGAATCTCCTGTTGATCATAAACCAGCATTAGTCACTTTACCGACAGGGGTTGGTAAAACGGGTTTAATGGCTATTCTACCTTATGGCATAGCCAAGCAGAGGGTGCTAATTGTTACTCCGAATCGGACAATTCGCAATACGGTTACCGATAGTCTTGATCCAAGATATGAGCATAACTTTTGGTGGAATCGTAAAGTCATTAATATTCCAACGAATTTACCTGAAGTCATTGAATATGAAGGTGATCCTAGAACGCTGGAACAAGCTAAAATAGTGATTACCAATATTCATCGACTCCAGTCCCACAATGCAAGTTCATTATTGCAGAAGGTACCGCGGGATTTTTTCGACATGATTATTATCGACGAAGCTCATCATTCTCCAGCAGCATCATGGGTAGAGATGGAAGAATACTTCAACTCGGCAAAAATTGTAAAAATAACAGGCACCCCTTTTAGATCGGATAAGAAGGAAATCTATGCTGAGGATATTTATTCATATCCGCTAAGTCGAGCAATGATAAAAGGCTATGTGAAGCAACTTGTTAAAAAGGAATACATTCCAGATCAGTTGACTTTCAAGGTACAAGGATTTGATGAAGATGTAACCTTGGAAGAAGTATTGAAATTAAAAGACAGTGACTGGGTGGAAAGAACGGTAGCATACTCATCACAGTGCAGTGAAGCTGTAGTACAAAGAAGTCTTCAAATCATGACTGAGAAAAGGGAGGCAACAGGAGTTCCTCATAAAATCATTGCTGTTGCTTGTTCCATTGTACATGCTAGGGAGATTAAGCAGTTATATGAAGCAGCTGGATGTCCTGCATCAATTATACACAGCGACATGGAACCCTCTGAGCAGGATCGCGAAAGAGTAGACTTTCACAATGATCGAACTCATGTAATTGTAAACGTTGGTATGCTTGGTGAAGGATACGACCATCCTTACATCTCTATTGCATCTATATTCCGACCGTTTAAGAGCTTATCGGCATACGCACAATTTGCAGGGAGAGCATTACGCTCAATTCCAGATGCAAAAGACCCTGCAATAGATAACGTTGCTCATCTTGTATATCACAATGCACTCGGCCTAGAGGAATTGTGGGAATACTACAGTAAAGAACAACAAAAGGCTGAGATCATCGACAGGTTAGAAAGATTATTTGAAGAGAATGAAGGCGGAGGATCTTCTGACGGTAATGGCGGCTCAGAGTTTGATATTGGGGAAGCTAGACAATCGGAAACCTTCAGAGAAGAATTGAAGACATTTGTTAGTGATGGAACCATATTGGAGGCGTATGAAGAGGCAATTAGACAGAGTAGAAATAAGACTGAAGAAGCATTAGATGCATTAAGGTCTAAGGGGATTCCTATTACTGACGAGATGATTAAACTGATCGAGGGGTCTACGTTTGAAGATATTACGAAATCGAAAAGACCTGACCTTGAATTGAAAGAGCGTCGGCAAGAATTAAAAACATACATTGAAAATGGAATCGCGGAAATATTAACTACAAAGGGTTTAAATCCTAAAGAGAGGGCAGAAGAAATAGCTACAAAGTTGGGGTACTATCGTGATACACAATCGGCATTAGACGGCCTATGCGTCAAAATAATTAACGAACAGTTGTTAAGAGCGATTGGGTATTCAAGAAAACAATGGTCTATTGCTGACTTCAAGCAAGCAAGACCACTGGCTGAAAAATATGTGGCATATTTAGCAGAAAGACTTTAGAATGAGTTTATTAAACGAAAGGAGGGTAACAATTGCTTAGTGTACAGGAATTAAAAGCGAAGTTAGCACATGTTCTTGCCAATAAGGGAGTTCCTCCTTTTGTGTTGGCAAACAATATCAGTGAAGCGAATTACGATGAGATTTCCTTTTACAAGCGAGATCAAATGATTATTGTTGATATGTACTGCAAAGATGACGAAACTGGCGAACCGCTACAATTCAGATATATATATAATAAGGATGAGGTATTGCTAAAATCAGAGATGATTATAGCAGGACGCCCAAGTGAAATGTGGGATAGAGAAGCAGAGATAGCTAATTTGACCAAGCAAATTAAGCAAGCTGAAGCTGTGGTTAAGTTATAAGCAAAGGGGCCAAGGAGATGATTCTGGCCCCTTTTTTAATGTAATGGTTAGGCTTTACTACTTATTCAGATAGTTTTCAACAGCTGCATATGTTTGAGAATCAACCTCATAAGGTCTATCCTCAACCTCGATAATATACCTTGAAACTTCACCAGTAACGACATCGGTATCAGTGCTTAGAATTGTTTCTCTAGCAACAATATCAACTACGTTACCAGATCTGTCTGTGAATGTTGTAGCCATAGATTTTCACCCCCTAATTACATAATTATACCAACTAGCACTTTCATTAATCAAACAAGTATTAGTTTATCATACTTATCGTTACGTTGAACCGTATAATAAATAACGGTTTGGCTAACGGAGAACTATGGTGAAGTCACCGCTTTTATGAGGCGATTATTATGTGCCCGAAAATGAACAATGAAAAGACAAAAGAGCCATTCTATAATTGGTTGCTCATCAGGATCATCATACAATGTTGATGGTTCTACAATGATACCTTCAACTTCATTAATTGAGGAGGTATATTAACGTATAACCATAGAATAAATGAAATAGTATGGAGATTGTATATTAGGATAAAATGGTTCGATGTCGATAGTCTGCTATTGAGTTTGTACATACCAACATGAACGGCTCGGCTCCATAAGAGGAACCCGCTGAGATAGCGGTTTTTTTGCTGTTTAGTGATTGAATTGTAGACCGAATGCAGACAAGGAATTATGGGGAACTAAAAGTATTTATTCTTGTAGACATGTTGTCTACATCTAAAATTAGATCATTCACTTTGAAGTTAATATTTAGTGGCACATTTTCCGAAACTACATCTATAAGAGCTCGAACTGATATAAGATTAGATTATGGCATTAAGCACTCAAAAGCAAAAATATTCGGGGGAATTACTATTATGAGTTTCACTATTGATTATGTTAAAAATAAAAACAGAATTATTGTAACATCGGACGGTATGGAAGTTGAGGATGCCTTTGCGTACGCAGAACAATTTCCGAAGATACTGAAGAAAACTAAGCGAGGGTTTACAGGTATGACTGTAATCACTGGTGGTCTGGTATTTAAGCAAGAGGTGATGGCAATTCTTGCTCCAACTGGTGAAGATGCTGTGAAAGCTGGAATGTCCACAAAACACAAATGGGTGTATGTTGCGCCTACGGCGTTCTACAAAACGCAAATGAATCGTATGTTTAAAGATATTGCAAACTTGTACGAATCGATAGAAGAAGCTGAAGCGTATCTTGATTCCGCAGGGAATTAGCAACTTCTAAAAATTAAAAGGATCCAGCCATCATCTGTAGCGCCAAAGGTACTTTCTGCGTATTGAAGAAGCACTGTGAAAAACCGATATATTCAGGATTAACTTATATAAATGGATCACTATACTAAGGAGTTATTCCTATGACCAGTCTCCTTAATCAGAATGACTTATCAAATATTGGTTAGAATGCTTCTAGGATGACATCAAAACTGTAAGTAGACTCGTAGAAGCTTATGTGTCATTATCTTCGAACAGGGGTTCGACTCCCCTCGGCTCCATTTGAAAGACCCGCTGATTGATATTATCCCCTTCAAGTAGACACTCAAAAAAACCTTCATGTTATCATGTAGGCTTGAGTGCCACTTGGAGGGGATATTTTTTATGGCTAAAAAAGGTCAAACATTTCAGAAGTATACAGAGGAATTCAAATTAAAGGCGGTCAGAGCGTATTAAGAGGGTTCATCGAGCTATAAGGAGGTAGCTGAACGAGAAGGGATACGTAACTGTTCTCAACTGATTGAACACACATGAGGCCAGTTTTTTCGTTCTCTAAAGTATACCTAAATAGGATGAATAATAACTGGTTAAATTTACAAATTTGTCATGTGACAATAGTGATGACAGCAGTAACTATTCTCTCAAATGCTGGAATTATATAATGGATAGATTACATAGACAAGATAGGCTTCGTAAGGCTATTGTCTATAAATTTTTATTTTGTATTATTTATTTATAATGTAATTATATTACATAAAGTATTATATTGATATTTATATGAAATGGGGAGAAACATTGAGAGAAAGAATTCTAACTCTATTCATGACGATTGCTATTCTATTCACGACAATCACACCCGGGTTGGTACCGAGTGCTGAAGCAGCAGGAGGCACAGTTACAAAGACCTATACAGCAACTGCTGATACGATGCAATTAAATGGTCAAGCGGAATATAACGGAATCTATGATAATGACGGAGATGGTTATCTATATGTCGGCTTGAGCAATAATGACGGCTTCGTCAATGTGCGCAATAGAATGGCCGCATCTTTCAATTTAGGTGCTCCAGAAGGGACCATTGTATCAGCAGAGCTGGTTGTGACGGTTGCTACTGTATTAAGAGTCCCGAATCACACGCTGTACATGGAGGCAAGGGGCTCTGCTGCGAATAGTTTGGACCATAATTTTAATGGTACCTTCCCCTTCGTAGATGTGAATAGCCCTTTTTCAGATAAATTTACGGCGAAAAGCACTGCGGAAGTGCCGATGGGCACTTATCTTCAGGATCAATCGATTACTTTCAATGTTAAGAGTGCTGTCGATGCCTTTACGGGTGGTTCTGATCGCACAGTAACTTTTACACTTAACGGCAATGAAGCAGATGCAGACAGCGGGAGATTTTTATTGTATTCCTTAGAAGCTTCGAATGCTGCATTTCGCCCGAAGCTAGTCGTTACTTATGAGACCGGACCGACGAATACCCCGCCTACGGGCTCTTTTAAAATTGCGGAGGGAACAGCGACAAGCGCCAGCACAGTCAATCTATCCGTAACAGGTTCAGATCCTGATGCAGGTGATAGTGTTACCCATATGAGATTTGCGAATAGCGTTGCTAATTTATCGGCGGCATCTTGGTTGCCTTTCAGCAATACAGCAACATTCAGTCTAAGTGGAGGGGATGGGGCGAAGAACATCTATATGCAGGTGAGAGATTCCAACAATGCGATATCTGCCAGTTCTTCTCAGATCATTCTATTGGATCAGACAGCACCAACAGGTGCACTGATTATTAATGATGGTGCTGCATGGACGAAATCAGAGATGGTCACTTTAAAAGGAACCTATACGGATGGAAGCGGCTCAGGAGTTGAGCAGGTGCGTCTCTCCAATGTTAATGGGACTTGGCAGACCAGCTGGTTCAGTATCGCTGATCTGAACGGGAGGTCATGGGTCCTTCCGGCTGGACAGGGAGTCAAAAACGTATATGTACAATATAAAGATAGAGTTGGTAATTCGAGCAACTCAACTATTAGTAGTACAATTACAGTAGATACAATAGCTCCTGTTATTACAAATGTAGTGAATAACATAGTATATAATAGCAAAGTTAATCCTCTATTTTATGAAGGCAGCGGATTGCTTAATGGGAGTCCCTATACCAGTGGTACAGACATCACCCAGGATGGAACGTATACACTGATCGTCACCGATCAAGCAGGCAATAGTGCGACGGTGGTTTTCAAGGTTGATACGATAGCACCTACCGTAACGGGAATAGCGAATGGTGTAATATACAACACAATCAAAACGATTACCTTTAACAAAGGAACCGCGACTTTAAACGGAGCTGCTTTTGTTAGTGGTGCACAGGTTTCACAAGATGGTGTGTATACCCTGATTGTAACGGATACAGCAGGCAATGTAACAACGATTAACTTTGAGATAGACACAACAGCACCTAAAATTAAAGGGGTAAGCGAGGGCGGGGTTTATAAGTCGGTAACTCCCAGTTTTAATGAAGGAACAGCGCAGCTGAATGGAACTGCTTATATGAGCGGTACAAGGATTGATCAGGATGGTGTGTATACGCTGGTTGTAACCGATACAGTAGGTAATGTAACAACGGTTAACTTTGAGATCGAAAATGTGGCGCCAATTGTTACGGGAGTAATGGAGGGCGGAATTTATATATCGGTAGTTCCTAGTTTTAATGAAGGGACAGCGCAATTGAATGGAACTGCTTATACAAGCGGTACAAAGATTGATCAGGATGGTGTGTATACGCTGGTTGTAACCGATGCAGCAGGCAACGTCACGATGGTGAAATTCATCATTGACAGAACCGCTCCAACCGTCACCGGCGTTGTTTACGGGGTGAGCTACAACACCGACAGAACGATCACTTTTAACGAAGGTACGGCAACGTTGAACGGAGATCCATTCGCAAGTGGCGAGACCGTTTCCGCTGAAGGCGACTATACACTCATTGTGACCGATGCGGTGGGCAACGTTACGACAGTCAGCTTTACGATCCACAAAACCGGCCCAACCGTTACTGGGGTTGTTTACGGATCGAGTTATAATACCGACAGAATGATCACGTTTAACACGGGAATCGCAACGTTGAACGGCGATTCCTTTGCTAGCGGATCTGAAGTCAGTGCCGAGGGCGACTACACACTCATCGTAACGGACGCGATGGGCAACGTCACAACCATTGCATTCACGATCGATAAAACAGTCCCGATCATTAGCGGTGTGACCGACGGCTCTATCTATAACACGAATCAATCGATTACGTTCAATGAAGGTACGGCGACCTTGAACGGAGATCCATTTGCAAGTGGCGCAACCATTTTCGCCGAAGGTGACTATACGCTTGTGGTGACGGATGAGGCGGGTAACGTTACGACGGCCAACTTCATCATTGACAGAACCGCTCCAACCGTCACCGGCGTTGTTTACGGGGTGAGCTACAACACCGACAGAACGATCACTTTTAACGAAGGTACGGCAACGTTGAACGGAGATCCATTCGCAAGTGGCGAGACCGTTTCCGCTGAAGGCAACTATACACTCATTGTGACCGATGCGGTGGGCAACGTTACGACAGTCAGCTTTACGATCCACAAAACCGGCCCAACCGTTACTGGGGTTGTTTACGGATCGAGTTATAATACCGACAGAATGATCACGTTTAACACGGGAATCGCAACATTGAACGGAGATCCCTTTGCTAGCGGATCTGAAGTCAGTGCCGAGGGCGACTACACACTCATCGTAACGGACGCGATGGGCAACGTTACAACCATTGCATTCACGATCGATAAAACGGTCCCGATCATTAGCGGTGTGACCGACGGCTCTATCTATAACACGAATCAATCGATTACGTTCAATGAAGGTACGGCGACCTTGAACGGAGATCCATTTGCAAGTGGCGCAACCATTTTCGCCGAAGGTGACTATACGCTTGTGGTGACGGATGAGGCGGGTAACGTTACGACGGCCAACTTCACCATTGACAGAACCGCTCCAACCGTCACCGGCGTTGTTTACGGGGTGAGCTACAACACCGACAGAACGATCACTTTTAACGAAGGTACGGCAACGTTGAACGGAGATCCATTCGCAAGTGGCGAGACCGTTTCCGCCGAAGGCGACTATACACTCATTGTGACCGATGCGGTGGGCAACGTTACGACAGTCAGCTTTACGATCCACAAAACCGGCCCAACCGTTACTGGGGTTGTTTACGGATCGAGTTATAATACCGACAGAATGATCACGTTTAACACGGGAATCGCAACATTGAACGGCGATCCCTTTGCTAGCGGATCTGAAGTCAGTGCCGAGGGCGACTACACACTCATCGTAACGGACGCGATGGGCAACGTTACAACCATTGCATTCACGATCGATAAAACGGTCCCGATCATTAGCGGTGTGACCGACGGCTCTATCTATAACACGAATCAATCGATTACGTTCAATGAAGGTACGGCGACCTTGAACGGAGATCCATTCGCAAGTGGCGCAACGGTTTTTGCCGAAGGTGACTATACGCTCGTGGTGACGGATGAGGCGGGTAACGTCACAATGATTTCTTTCACAATTGATCGAACAAACCCGATTATAACCGGTCTAACTGTAGGAATAAGCAACTACACCAGTCCGTTGACGATTGGATTTAATGAAGGTACCGCTACATTAAACGGTCAGCCCTTCACAACCGGAACGAGAGTTATATCTTCTGGCAACTACACGCTAGTCGTCATCGATGAAGCAGGAAATCAGACGATTGCCACGTTTACGCTGAACATCTCGACTCCTGAATCCGGTTCAGGTTCAAGCTCAGACCCAAGTACAAGCTCAAGTACAAGCCCAATTCCAAGCTTAGGGCTAGAGATCGAGATCAATGGAGTTAAACAGAAGGATTTAGCCAAAGAAACAACTGCTGTTATGAACGGAAAGAAAGTGACAACGGTAACCATCGACGAGAAGAAATTATCGCGTTACCTCGATTCCTTACCCGATAAGCCAGTCATTAACATACCGGTCCATAATGATTCAGATCGTGTTCTTCTGCTCTTAAACGGTCAGCTTATCACAACACTGAATGACCGAAACGCAGTTATTCTAATTCAAACGGAGCTTGGTTCCTATCTTCTAGCTGCCAACCGGATCGATTGGAGTCTTGTCACGAAGCGTTTCGGTTCGGAGGATGCACTGCGAAACATGGTGATTCAAGTCGAGATTACCAATGTACCAGAAAGCGATATCGTGCAACTTGCTAATAGTATAGGGAAGGCAAGACTCTTGTCGCCGCCGATTGATTTCAACATCACAGCAGCACATGGCGGTAAGACGATTGAGCTCAACAAGTTTCTTAGCTATGTCGAGCGGACGATTGTCATTCCCAATTCAGCAGATGATCACAATAAAAATATAACGGGGATTACGATGACGAAGGATGGAAACATCGTGCCGGTACCTACCCGAATGATGAGGGAGAACGGCAAGACCTTTGCTGTCATTTATAGCCTGACAAATAGCGTCTATGCCGTTATAGAGAATGACAAAACCTTTGCGGATATTCAGAATCATTGGGCGAAGTATGATATCGAACAAGTAGCGTCCAAGCTGATCGTCCAAGGTGTCACTGAATCGAGCTTTCAACCGAACAAGCAAATTACCCGAGCTGAGTTCACGGCGATGTTGGTCCGGGCTCTCGGATTACACACGGTTGATCAGCCTACTAGCTTTACTGACGTCAACAGCGGGCAATGGTATTACGAAACGGTCTCCATTGCGGAAGGCTACGGGTTAGTTACGGCAAGTAACAATAGCCAGTACACTCCCAACGAGAAGCTAAGCCGAGAAGAAGCAATGGTGTTGCTGGGGAAAGCCATGAAGCTTGCTGGGATGGATACAGCGATTTCCGATAGCGAAGCCGCTCAACAGCTTAGCACATTCAAAGACCATCATTTGCTCGACTTGTCTGCAAGAGCGGCAGCTGCACTTAACGTTAAATACGGAATTATCATAGGCAATCAAGGACAGCTTACGCCGAACAATGTCATTACACGTGCCGAAGCTACCGTCATTTTACAACGCTTGCTCGAAGCGGCCAAACTGAGTTCGTAACAGCAAGAACCTTCAACCACAAGCTAAGTGGTTGAAGGTTCTTTTTTGTGTATATTTAGAGGAACTCGTCATGCATTACCTCGTGATCACCCATTACAAACTCCTGCTCAGCCGTTATTTGCCCCTTCTAGATTTGATCGTACTTGCGAAGTTTGTAATTAACCGCTTCGAACGCTTCGTCTAGGTCTTGTTGTCGTTGCAACTCTTTTTTATGCTACTCAAGGATCGCCTTTCTTTATAGGAGAGTTTGTTTTCCTTGAATGGCTAAATCAGTGTAATAAAGATGCTTCCAAAGGCAAAGTTACGGATATGTCTACCGCAAGCTCTTATGCAGTGAATCTAATTAAAGATGAAGCAGAAGCTAGTATTATCAATGGGAAGAAGAATGGCGTATTTGATCCGCTGGGCAATGCCACACGCGCATCGATACGCTGACCAAGGAATGATCTTAAACTATGCTACCTCGCCGAACATCCGAATCATCACACGGCGGCGAATTGTGGATTTGTACAGCCATGGCTCGGCTCCATATGGAGTACTATTGAAGACACCATGAAAGGTGTCTTTTTTCATATTTTCAGAATATGATCTGGACTATGCGTGGCGGTTCAAAAAAATGAGTATCTTGCTAGATCCAGTATCTTTCGTATGTGGAATTAAAGATTGCAGTGAAGAAGGTGTGAAGAAAAATTTAAGGTTCTATATAGGGATAAAAAAGGCAAACCTAGGATAGGAAGAGTTAATAGGGAGATATAAATGAAAACCAGTATACTTATGCTATAATTTAATAAAGTGACTCTGTGTTTTAGAAAAATTGGATAAAGGATGCATTGACCAACCATGTATGAGAATCAGACTTCTATGCACCACAAGCTGTTTATTATCGGCGCAGGTGCTGCTGGATTAATGGCCGCTGTTACTGCGCGGGATATGGGTATCGATACTGCCATTCTGGAGGGTAACGACCGGATTGGAAAGAAGATATTAATGACAGGTGATGGCCGCTGTAACATTACGAATGAATCCACTGCGACGGGTACGGATGAAGCAATTGCTTTATCGCACAAGTATCACAGTAATCAGGCCGGATTTCCACTTGCGGTATTGCAGCAATTTGGCATCCGTCAGACTATAGATTTTTTCTCCTTTCTCGGGCTTCCACTTACAAGATTGAAGGAGGGCTTGATGTATCCAATGTCGCTGCAGGCAGCAGCGGTGCTGGATATTTTCCAGCTTGCGCTGGAGGATCGGAATGTTCCGGTATACCTCAATAACAAAGTGTTGGATGTTACTGTTTCGAAGAATCATCCGCGCTTCAAGATAAAATGCCAAACGGAGACAGAGGAGGAGGTTGTTTATACTAGCGACTATCTACTTCTATCTGCGGGTGGCCTTGCCGGTCCGAATGCGGGAAAAGAACCTCCTGGGTATACACTTGCCGAACGTCTGGGGCACACCCTGATTGAGCCTTTGCCGGCCATTGTGCAATTGAAGCTGCAATATCCGAATATGAGGGCACTGTCCACTATCAAATCTCAGGGACAAGCCCATATCATTGTGAACGGTAAAGTCATCTGCAGTGAACAGGGTGAAATTGCCTTCACGGATTATGGTATTACCGGCCCGCCCATTCTTCAGCTAAGCAGAAAGGCTGCGTATCATCTTGCAAGAGGAGAACAGGTAACATTGTCGGTTGATCTGATGCCGGGCCGCACGGAGGAAGAGTTAGTTGAGTTTTTAGAAAGGCTCTGGGAGACCTTTGGACACCGGACGGTTGCGGATTCTCTCGTTGGCATCTTTAACAAGAAGCTTGTTACGGTCCTACTCAAGGAGACCGGCTTAGATCAGCAACCACAGCTGCTTTGCCAGGATCTATCGATGAAAACCAAGGGGAAATTTTATCGAATCTTGAAGCGTTGGGAATTTAAAGTGACGGATACCAATGGCTTTACGAATGCGCAAGTGACAGCCGGCGGCATTGATACGTCGGAACTCATCGAAGGAACGCTGGAATCCAAGCTGGTGCCTGGGCTGTATTTGGCTGGCGAAGTGATGGATGTCGACGGAGATTTCGGCGGCTATAACCTGCAATGGGCCTGGAGTTCCGGATATGTGGCCGCCATGGCGCTAGCTAAGTCAATTCAATAAATTTATTAGGAAAAGGGATGCATCAATTAACATGTATAAGGATCAGACTTCTAAGCACCACGAGCTGTTCATTATCGGTGGGGGTGCTGCAGGTCTAATGGCTGCAGTTACAGCGAGGGATCAAGGTATTGATACAGCAATTATTGAAAGCAATGACCGGCTTGGGAAGAAAATAATAACGACGGGTAACGGGCGTTGCAACATTACGAACCAATCCACCGCCACCGGTACGGATGAAGCGGCCGCTTTATCACGCAAGTATCACAGTAATCAGGAAGGATTCCCAATACATGTATTGCGGCAATTCGGTGTCCGCCAAACGATCGAATTTTTCTCCTCACTCGGGCTTCCTTTTGTAAGCTTGGAGAATGGTCGGATGTATCCGATGTCGCTGCAGGCGGCTTCGGTGCCGGGTGTATTTAAGCTGGCGCTGGAGGATCGGAATGTTCCCGTATATTATAAACATAAAGTGTTGGATGTTACCGTTTCGGCGGGACATCCGCGGTTCGCGATAACCTGCCAGACGGAGACAGAGGAACAGGTTGTGTATACCAGCGACTATCTTTTTCTATGTGCAGGCGGCCTTACCGCTCCCAAAACGGGAACGGACGGCTCCGGTTATACGCTTGTCCAACGCCTGGGGCACACCCTGATCAACCCGGTGCCAGGCATTGTACAATTGAAGCTGGATTATCCGTATTTGAAGGAACTATCGGGCATCAAATTTGAGGGAGAGGCCCATGTTATCGTAAACAATGAAGTCATCCGCACTGAGTCTGGTGAGATTCTTTTTACGGACTATGGTATCTCGGGCCCACCCATACTTCAGCTCAGCAGAAAGGCTGCGTATAATCTCGGAATAGGAGAATCGGTGACATTGTCGGTTGATTTAATGCCGGAGCGCACGGAGGAAGAGTTAATTGATTTTCTGGAGATCCACTGGGGGATCTTCGGACACCGGACGGTTGCCGATTCTTTTGTGGGCATCGTCAGCAAGAAACTGATTCCAGTTCTGCTGAAGGAGGCTGGAATTGATCAACAGCCGCACTTGCTTTGTATGGATTTATCATGGAAAACCAAGAAAATATTTTATCGAATCTTGAAGCATTGGGAATTTAAAGTGACCGATACCAATAGCTTCACGAATGCACAAACAACAGCCGGTGGCATCGATACGACGGAGCTAATCGAAGGAACGTTAGAATCTAAGTTAGTCCCTGGACTGTATTTGGCAGGTGAAGTGATGGATGTGGATGGAGATTGCGGCGGCTATAACCTGCAATGGGCTTGGAGCTCCGGCTACGCCGCTGCTATGGCGCTTGCTAATCGACGTGCCAGCACCACGTAAGGGGGCAGAGGGTTGCTGACTCTTAAACGATCATCTATTACTATGGCAGAGGTTTGCTGTAACAAGTCTGGTTTTAGTAATGTGAAAGCGATGAGGATTGTTTCTCATCGCTTTTTTTGTGATTTTTTAAAGTTTGGTGCTCATTTTATTCGTTGCTTAACTCTGATGTCTTTATTTTACCTCAACTTTATTGTCGTCCCTTTATTAATCCTTAAGTTTATCAATTAGAGCTAGTATTCGTCTATTTTTTGTATCTTCCTTTTTAGCAAGCTCAATATAATTAATCTGCTCTCGTTTAATGTAATCAGGCTGGTTTAGAAATGTATTCAGCATGTGGTACTCTTCAAGGTTTGTAGTAATGTAATCAGGCACAATCAGTTTACGATTTTCCTCGCATTTCTTAAGTATTATATGTAATGTATCACCGAGCTCTTTTTGTACTGCTCTTCTAATAAATTCGTTATAAACAAAATAATGCCCATTCTTTGACGGCAATAAAGTATGGTCAAATTCGTACCCGTCAACAGAGATTTGAATAGGTACTTTACCATTAGTATTGAATATCTCCCTTACTGAATAGGGGAAATAGACTACTTTCCATTTCATTTTACCTTCCAGCAGCTTTATCTCACTATCAAATTCATAAACCATATTAAATAACACTCCTCGTGGTAAAGAAGCTGATTTCGGTCACTCATTTTATCATAGCCACTTTGCTGTTTCTAGGTGATTCGAATTCAATATGCTGTTGCAATAACCTATATGATGTTGAACATGCCTTATCTGCATGAGGATAACATCAGTTTTAGTTATTTCTTCGTATAGTACACATGGTTCCAATAATCTGCCGTCAGTAAGTTCAGCAAAAAAATTACGAGCCACACTCAATATCTCCTCTACGTACTCCGTCATTTCCTCCTTAGTAGGGTAGTCAGAACACTCCTTATCTAAGTCTTCTGTTATATCTTTACCGAAGTCAGGTATCGTGAATTCTTCATCCTTCTGCTGCTTAAACCAAAATTTCATGCTGGTTGTAGCATGGAATATATGCCTCCAGTATTTATGCTTGGCATCCTTCCAAAAATGATCAGGACATATTTCGATAAGATTCTTCAACATTTCTACGGTTGGATCAAACTGTCTTCTAAAAACAGTCACCATCTTATCACTCATGTTCATCAACTCACTTCTCGAAATTTAGAATCTTAACTTTATTCTTGTCCTAAACAACCAAAACCTTCCATTTTACGATGATGAATTTGGAAAATTTGTGAAATATACTCAACCGCAAACCCATAAAATGTAAAAATGTCACATCATAATTTAATGACTGCTGTCACTATTTATCTTAAATTAAAAGCATTACAATATAGGATAGGTTTCGCGATTCAATCCTAAAAAATTTATTACTTATACTGGAGGAACCTCTAGAAGATGAACCCACAGCTGTTACGGGATTTTCCGTTCTTTGAACATCTTGATGATGAATATTTAGCTGAAATTGCTAAGGTATGTAACGAGCGTACTTATATAAAAGGAGAGTCCATTTTTTTTGAGGGTGAAGAGGGAGAGGAGCTTTATCTGGTTCTCTCTGGAGTTGTTCAAATCTATCAAGATAACCACTCTAGGGATGTAATTCTTTCTATTTTTAGAGAAGGTGATTTCTTTGGAGAGATGGCTTTGTTGCAAAACGAAAGAGCGCGCTCTGCTTCTGCAAGGACCATTGAGAAGTCTACCTTATGTATTTTGAAAAAACGTGATTTCATTCCTTTACTAAAAAGTAATCCGGAAATACTAATCGGCATTTTGGAAACAGCATTAGATCGTCTGCGGGATGCCAATAAATTAATAACAGACTTAACCGTTATCGACGTACGTACGCGTATTGCTCGCGTGTTGTTGCGTCTAACAGAACAGCACGGAGTGCCCTCTAATGAAGGTGTTCTAATCGATTTGAAATTAACGCATCAACACCTGGCGGATATGACAGGAGCGGCGCGTGAGACCGTGACAAAATCATTGCTTGGATTACAGGATGAGCAGTTGATACGTATTGATCAGAGGAAAATACTTGTGTGTAACATAGATAGACTTAGAAATATACTTGACGTAATCTGAGTGAGTTCAAATGTTTGAATTTGTAATTGGGGTTACAGACCATAAATCACCCTAAATGATATAACAATATTAACAAAGAACGCGTACATTTTGCTTTATTAATCGTGATGACACAATGATCATCCATAAATGAAAAGGGGAAATGAAATGAGTGTAAAAAAATTGGTTTTATCTATGTCAGGTACTTTTTTACTGGGGATCATTGTAGGAGGGGCCTTGTTATATAACAATTCGGTTTATAACTCTGTTAAGGATGCCCTGAATGGAAATGCCACGCAAAACTCGGTAGGTAGCGTTAATTTGGAGGGGATGACACAGGTTAACATTCAGGGCATGGATCTTGAAACCGCAATGATGGCTGTGCAGGAGAATCGTACTAATATGTTAGAGAGCCAGTTAAAAGATCAAATCACAGCTGTACAAGCCCAGAATGAAACAATCGCAAAACTGAATCAATTGTTGGGAGTTATTAATGAAGAGCTAGGGAAGCTTCCTTCTGGTGCTGAGGCCGGCTCTGCTGTGGAGCTGGTAGATGACAAGGGTGCTATGTTTACTGCTATGGGCATGGCTATACCGCAAACCAAAGGGGAACTTGAGAAGCTGTTGGGGCAAATCAAGTCACAGATTGATAGTGCAAGTAATAGCCAGCAAATGGACATGCTGCGCCTGCAAAGTTTAACGAATAAACGTAACGAAGCCTTCGATGTAATGAC
This sequence comes from Paenibacillus sp. FSL R7-0048, assembly GCF_038004505.1. Taxonomy (NCBI): domain Bacteria; kingdom Bacillati; phylum Bacillota; class Bacilli; order Caryophanales; family Paenibacillaceae; genus Paenibacillus; species Paenibacillus sp. FSL R7-0048. The sequence goes on from NZ_JBBORF010000001.1 coordinate 230,563, forward strand.
GAATTTTATTAAAAAAATGCAAGACTCCAGAAGTAGTATTATAGGGAATATGCGGTGATGAGTTAAAACTATGATATCCAAAGCTGCAGTTGATTTTCTACGAGATCATCCGTTTTTACGAGGTATTCCTGATGATGAGCTACAAAATGTAATTAACGCTATAACACTTGTGTCTTTAGAGGATGGACAACGACTTCTTATGGAAGCGTCCACCTCTAAGGACTGTTTCATTTTATGGCAAGGGAAGGTGCAAGTAACCTCAGTTAACTTAGTTGGGAAAACACTGCTCTTAGCTGAACTTGGACCGGGAGAGTTAGTGGGAGAGATGGGTCTTATTCGGAACGAACAAAGATCAGCTAGTGTTACGGCAATCGGGCCAGTAAAGGCGTTGCGTCTAGACCGTCCATCCTTCCAATATTTGGCGAACCTAAGTCCATTATTTTACGAGAGTGTGCTTGTGAACATACGGATCCGAATGATCCATAGTATGCTTCGTAAAGCTACAATCTGGTCGGTCATACCTGATGCTGAGCTTCGGGGTCTTGCAGAGATTACAACGATCAAGAAAGTCACGAAGGGTGAAGAGATTATCGTGGAAGGTGCGGTAATTGATCATTTTTTCATGATTAACAGCGGGAGTATCGAGCTTCGTGGCCAAAAGCGGCGTAAGACTGTTCTTCGAGAAGGAGATTTTTATGGAGAGACAGAGTTACTAACAGACACGGCTGCCTCACACGCGTTGATCGCGGTAGAAGATAGTGAATTACTTATCATGGGCAAGTTAGAGTTCTTAACTATACTCGACTATTACGCTCCGGTTCGTCAACAACTCATTAAGGTTCTAAACATACGAACACCCCATCTGCTGGAGAAAGTTACAATTGCCATCGGCGAGGAGTCTATTGCCGAGGATAAGGAATCGCTACCTAAAACCAAAGACAAGTGGATTGACCAGCTGTTGTGGCTGGTAGGTGGATTTCTTGTAGTCTCCTTCTTGGCACTATTCCTTCATAGCCAATGGTGGAAGATCGCCACCTTGATTGTTGGAGGAGTGGTGGGTCCCGCAGCCTTCGTAGCTTTTGTGAGAAGTCAGCAGTTAATAGGCTTCCGTCAGCGGAGACTTGTTTTAGTTTTTGTGTCTACCGCGGTTGTGGCTATTCCTCTGGCTTGGTATTTAGAGCGGATATGGCTTTTTGAAGTAAAAGCAAATTCTTTTGATTTTTCACAGCTTTACGTACCTTTGTCTGTAGCCCTAATAGAAGAAACTGCGAAATTATTAATTTGTGTGATGCTCGTTCGAACGCGGAAAATCCAATTTCTAATGGATGCAGTGGTGTTTGGTGCGGCAGCAGGCATGGGATTCGCGGCAGTGGAAAGTATTATTTATGGATGGGTTCATCTAGACGAGGCATCGTCAATAGGGATGCTTACCGTCCTATGGATGAGAGCATTATTATCGCCCTTCGGTCATGGAACATGGACTGCGATTGCCACTGTGGGGATATGGTATGCAAGTAGCATGCATAAGAATTCGAGCTTGGGGGACGTCAAGCCATGGACAAGATGGCGACGCGCAATTGAAATGTTTTTAGTAGTAGTTGTGATGCATGCATTATGGAATTATCACTTTGAATCGGGGCTGATGAAGGCCGGTGTTATGGCCGTAGTCGGGATTATGGGTCTCTTTTTATTGTTCTTACTCATTCGTAGGGGAAGAAGAGAGGAGTTCCATGCCTTGAATATGTTAAATCCAACAATGAATGAGGCGATCCGACATGACGAACAAGTGAAGCCTATGATGCAGGAGCTTTATTGTGAAGGCTGCGGGTCAATGTCTCCGCCGGGTACACGTTATTGCACACGTTGTAGCCAGGCACTAAGGATTAAATGATTTGATACGGCTCCATAGGTAGTAAAAGAAAAGACACCTTGAAGGGTGTCTTTTTACGTTATTGCAGCTTGAAAAAAAGATGCCAACATTATCCCCGACTTTAATGAAAGTTCCCGGTTTCATTTTCCGTGAATTTGCCGTCGCTGTCATGCTGGGATTGCTTGCGGCGATCATTACGGGCTTGTTGCTGCTGTTGGGCTTCCAGGCTGTTTACGGGCGTGGCTTCCAAATCTTTTACAGTGTTGAGCAGATTCTTGTCTGGTTTATTTGCGCTCAATTGAAAATTCCTCCTTGTTTACCTAATGGTTGTGAATTTTATTATGTGCTGGCTACTGTGTGGCTATTCGTGTTGTATGATCACAATCCATTCGCTGTCCTATAATCATTAGCTCAGAACACGGTTAGATAGGGGAGATATGAGTAAATGATTGTTTCGGAACCTTTTTTAGTTTTGATATGTTGAACGTGTTCTGGTTTCAGAATTTGTATTATTTTCGAAGGGATACAGGGGCTAGATGTAGGATCTCTTTCTAAATATTTAGGAGGTGAAAAGAGAAACTTCATTTTTTTGCAAGCGGTTACAAGGATATCTGCAACAAATTTAAAATCGGGAGGAAATAAAATGAAAAAAAGAGTTGCAAAGGTAACCAGTATTGTTGTGTTGTTTTCTCTTGCTCTTTCTTTAATAGTAGGTGGATGGACAAATACGGTGGTGCATGCTGCTGGTCTTGCGGTAACAGGCAGTGGAGGCTGGAATGAAACGGCATATGTGGAATGGTCACCTGTAAGCAATGCGACAGGGTATAACGTTTATGTTAAATTGGCAAGTGCAGCGGATTCTGGGTATCAACAAATTAATAATGAGTTAATCCGCAAATATCCTTCCTACTGGAGAGCGGATGCTGTAGGGCTTGCAGCCGGAAATTATGTGATGAAAGTTGAAGCTACGTTGTCAGGGGGTGGGACGGTAAGTGCGGTTTCAAATCCGCTATCCGTAACGTCATATGACCGTTCTGGGTTTGCTTTTTCGACTAGTTCGCAATATGGTACAGGATCAGGGGCTTATAATGAGAATGGAACCCTCAAGAATGGTGCTCAAGTGCTGTATATAACATCTCAGAATGCGCAAACCGTAACGCTTGGTGTAAAAATCAACAGCTCCGGCGCTGTACAAACAGGGGTTGGCCTGGGCGGTATTTTGGCACTGAGACAAAAAGGCTATGATACCACTCCACTTGCGATCCGAATTATCGGAAAAGTTACAGCTGCTGATCTGAGTGGACAGCTTAACAGCAGTGGGTATCTTGAAGTCAAAGGTAAAAACAATTATTCGGAAATGAATATTACTATTGAAGGTATCGGAAATGATGCTTACGCATACGGTTGGGGAATGCTTCTAAGATATGTAGGTAATGTGGAAGTAAGAAACCTGGGTGTAATGTTATTCCCCGACGATGGCATTTCAATGGATTCTGGCAATATGAATGTCTGGGTGCATAATAATGATATTTTTTATGGAGCTGCTGGAGGCGATGCAGACCAAGCCAAGGGCGACGGTTCCACAGACCTTAAAAATGGATCCAACTATATTACAATCTCTTACAACCATTACTGGGATTCCGGAAAATCTTCGCTAGTTGGTTTGAGTGAGCCGGCTGAATTTTTTGTTACCTTCCACCACAACTGGTTTGACCATTCGGACTCCCGTCATCCGCGGATTAGAGTGGCATCCGTCCATATCTATAACAACTTTTTCGATGGTATCTCCAAATACGGTGTGGGTGTTACTACAGGTGCTTCAGCTTTTGTAGAATCTAATTATTTTAGACATGCTAAGTTTCCAATGATGATCTCCTTACAAGGTACAGATGCTTTAGGGGAGGGCACATTCTCAGGCGAAAATGGAGGTGTGATTAAAGCCTATAACAATCTTATTGTAGAGGCTTCAAGTCTCATCTATGCGAATTCAAACACAGGGACAGCTCCTGCTAATGTTACCTCATTTGATGCTTACTTAGCTTCGTCAAGAAATGAAACCGTCCCAAGCTCATACAAAGCATTAAAAGGCGGAACAGCCTATAACAACTTCGACACGAGCGTAAATACAGGAGTGAACGTATCTAATATTGATAACGTAAGCAATGTTGAACAGATTGTTATGGCAAAAGCCGGACGTCTGAATGGCGGAGACTTCACATGGGAATTTAATGATTCAGTGGATGACGTTTCGTATGCGTTGAATACAGCGCTGATGTCTGCAATCAGAAGCTACACAACGGGACTTGTCTCTGTAGGGGGGAATTCAAACCCAACGAACCCGACTCCGACTCCATCAGTAACACCTACGCCAACAGTAACTCCTGTGCCAACAGCGACCCCAGCTCCGACAGCGACTCCAGCACCGACAACAACGCCAGTGCCGACAGCGGGAGCAACCGTTCACAACTTTACTACGGATGGAACAACAAGCAGCTTCTTCAATATCCAAGGCAATCTCTCAACAAGTAAGGGAACTGTGGCCTATCAGGGTTTAACCCTAACCCAATGTCTGAAAATCGAGAGTGCAACCAGCATTCAATTCACTGCTGCTAAAGCTTCAACGCTAACCCTAGTGTTCAACACAGAGGGAACGAAAATCAAAGTGGATGGAACAAGTTATCCTATAATCAATGGCATTGCCACTGTCTCTCTAGCCGCAGGTGCACATACCATTACAAAAGATAGTACGGCGAATCTATACTATATGAAGCTGGAATAGGGGAATGGCTGCCTCTACTTTAATATGGAGTATCAGAAAAGCAGAAAAGCGACCTGTAGGGGGCGCTTTTCTTTGCTTTTTCTTATGATCTTATTACTTGAGTTATTGTCGATTCAAAAACTATTAATTTTGTGTTGATTTGATTAATCTTTATCATCAACCAAATCAATAATCTCACGAATATCCTCAATATTTAAAGCTTCTGCAATTTTGCCTATATGACTAAAGTTAATATTCTCCCTTTTTCCATTAGCTAACTCACTTAATGCGGCATGTCGGACATCGGATATTCTGGATAATTCTCGTAGGGAAATCTTATGTTTTTTGGTCAATTCTGAAATTTTCACTATAACTCTCTTTCCCACTTCTAATCCCCTCACTAACTCTGAGTTTTTAAGAAAGCTGCTGTAAGTAAGTAAAAGACACCTTAACCGTGTCCTTTACTTTACTATATAAGCACGTTTCAGCACTTCAGGATAGTTGACCAGCTTATACTAATTCTCGGTTATTCCCCATACCGGTCAATCGCCATAGCTGCGGATTTCAGCATGCGCCGCTTAAGATGCTCACCCTCGACGATTTTTACGCGGAGGCCAAGAAAACGGATTTTGGACAATAGGAATTCGCTATCGTCTCTCATGTAGATGACTTTGATTCGATAGATACCCGAATTTTCATCAAAGGACACGGATTTATCAAAACAGGAAAAGGCGTACAGAATTCGTGATAGCTCAGCATTAAAGGTGGGGATGACTTGAATACATGCACATTCCTTCTGATCCTCTAATAATCGTATTATCCTTGCTTTTAAATCATTAATCCGTTTGGCAGGGAAGGGAGCTACTTCAACAGAAATAATGTTTTTTAGTTTAGTGGACATAAGAGAACGTTGCCGGGTGCTGTACCATTGCAGATACCACTCCCGCTTATACATGTTGTATTCCAGCTTATGAGGGAACCCGGTTTGGTCAGTTCGTTGGCCTCCATGCTTAATATGGAAAGTAATAAGGATCGCTTGATTCTGCATGATTATACGGCGGAGTGTACGAAGCATTGGATGATAGACCTGCCGCTCTTTGCTTTTAGCTTTCTCCATAATAATTCCCTGCACTTCTGTGGACGCTTCTGCCTCCAATATGGCGTTCAATTTACTTAAGGTATCCAGTGTAAAAGCTGCTTCTGAGGCCGGGTGCATTAACATGGTTTTCAGCCAGGAACGTTCCTGGGAGGTCAGCGCTAATGAACCCACTTCGTCGAGGCGTGAAATGATTTGGAAGTTAAATATTTTCTCAAATGGATTCATAATAGCTGTGAATCTCCTTCCACTCCGCGATAAACTGCTTACGCAGCCAAGGGGGTTCTAATACCTCGCAGCTCGAACCAAAGCTTCGTAACCACGGCTTAATTTCATAAATACCATTCACTGTGATCTCATAAAGGAATGTAGAATCGGACTCTTCCGTAATTTCTCCCCACTGTCCCTGCGCTTCAACCCGCTCCCGAATAAAATTAACACCCGAGCGATTGGGGTTATAAAATCTTGCTACCACTTTAATCGCACGGGTGGTATCTATAACCCAGCTGTTTGTCATCTGTTCTTCCAGATTGCTGAGTTTCAGAGCAAACTCTGCTTCTTCCACAGTGTCGCCCTCCTCAATTTGAGTAAGGCCCTCCATTCGGAATTTCATGATGCCCATACGTGAATTATGTCCGATTAAATACCAGCGCCCATATTGATGGTCATAGATGACGCGGAGCGGAAGAACAGTTTCTGTGACGCCCCTTGTTTCCCGCTCAAAGAGAGGATTGGTATTCTGAGAGGCGTAGTTTTTGCCCTTTTTAGGGGATAGATATAGAAACTTGATTTTTTTTCGCTGCTGAATGGCTGCAAATATCGTATATAGGTGTGCCTCATCAAGAATACGTGAATGATAATTATATTTGTATCTATGGGTTTCCGTAGCTTCGAGGGTATAACCCCGCTTCCGCAGGACCTTTTTTAAGGTGTCGCGCAGCAGATAACCTTGCACAGACGGAGTCTGCGTGTTGGCGATGACATCAACATAGTCGTAAAGATCCAAGAGCTGATCGCCGGATAATTGATCAATCAGATCGTTAGCAGCCTTGTATCGATAAGGGCGACCTTCGTTTACACGAAGAATAACGCCAACTTCCTCAAGGTATTTCAGATCTCCACGGATGGTTTTCTCATCGGGCATTGGATAATCGGTTGGCATTTGCTCACTGCACACATCCTGTAGATCTTTAGCCGTTAGCTCCTGAGTCTGGAGCGCAGTTAATAGTAGTGTAAGCCGGATGCTCTCCGTTTCCTTAAGCGACTTCGCCCGGAACAAGAACAGGAGCAGCGGGTCGGCAGATTCATAGTAGTTATAGCGGAGCCACTCAGAGAGTTCTGTTCCTTGTTCTGTAGGCAGATCCTGTTGTAAGACGGTTACCATGCCCTTCAGGTTGCGCAGCGTTTTGTCATAGGTATGTACAGAAATGCCGAGACGATCGGCGAATTGTTGTCTGCTGTAAGCTCCCCCCGCTAAAGAGAGCATGCGAAGAAATTGAATCTCCTTGTCAAAACTTTCCCGGGCCATTTGTATCCCTCCACCCTGTAGCGAATCCATAAGAAATAGTAGTACTCATTATATTAAGCACCAGAGTTGAATAAAATGGAAGTGTTTTTGGCCGCCGCCATACTTCCGCCCTGTTCGTTACAGGGAAGATGAGCGAAGATAGATCCATGAAGCCAAAGCAATTCTGATGAGGCGTTCGAATAGTAACAAGGGTAGAGAATAGGGAAGTAACCGATCTGGAGGGATGAAGATGGATCCTATAAACAAGCTTATCCGTGAGCAGCTGGAACAGATTGAACAGGAGGAGCAAGTTACAATATTGTATGCCTGCGAATCAGGTAGCCGGGCGTGGGGATTCCCATCGCAGGACAGCGATTATGATGTGAGATTTATTTATCTGCATAAACCGGAATGGTATCTATCTATTTTTGATAAGCGGGATGTGATCGAGCGTCCTATTAACAATATGCTTGATATCAATGGCTGGGATTTGCGGAAAGCACTGAATTTATTTCGGAAGTCTAATCCACCGCTGCTGGAGTGGCTGCAATCACCCATTCAATATGCAGAAAAGTACAGTACAGCAGAGAAGCTTAGAAGCATTTCCCCGTACACATTTTCGCCGAAGTCTTGTATGTACCATTACTTAAACATGGCAAGAGGGAACTACCGTGATTATTTGCAAGGCGAACAGGTCAAGATCAAAAAGTACTTTTATGTACTTCGTCCCGTTCTAGCCTGTGAATGGACTCAACGATATGGAGAGATGCCGCCGATGGAGTTCGATGTACTGGTAGATCGGCTTATTCCGCAGGATGAAGAGCTGTGGCAGGTGATTCAGCAATTGCTGGCACGAAAAAAATCCGGTGAGGAACTAGACTACGAGCCGCAGCTAACCGCGATTAACGATTATTTTGAAGAACAGTTCCAAGTGTTGGATAAGGTGGCGGCGTCCTTGAATGCTAAGGAGAACAACAGAGATCATCAGCTGGATGCTCTATTTCGAGAAGCTTTACAGGAAGTATGGGGACGGGCCCTATAGAAAGATTGATAGGAGGAAGATGGTAGTGGCTATTGTACAACTGAAATCTACGAATCCAAAATTCACTTTTTTAATTAAAAAAAATCCAGTGACAGGTATGCAGCTTCGTCCGGTTCGTCAGGGATTGGCTTATGGATGGTATTCTGATGAGGCAACTTATAACGTTTATTTTAAGGACGCAGATAACGATATATCCTACAAGCAGAATGGAAGCGAGAGCTTTGAGTATTTAAATGTATCCCGGTTTAATACACCTCTATTTCCGCTTAATGCGGTCAATGAGTTTTTCTCTACACCCTTCAAAGCCCAGGATGAACGGGATGCGGAAGGATATGAGCATTCTTTTTTCATCAATATGGTTCAGGTTGAGCGGATACACTATGTTGAATTTTTCCAAAAGCATTTAAAGGGATATACCTTCTCCTTGCAGCATCAGGCACATAAGAGCTATTCCCTGACGATTACCACACATAAAAGCTTGTATCACCTCTTACATGTTGTTGGTGTGCTGTCCTTGTTCTTATCCATATTTGGGGATGAGTACATAGATATTTCGGATGCTATTTTGGATAAATATATCCGCAGCCTTAACGTCATTGATGCACCTTTTTATATAAGAAGTCTATTTGCAAGGAATTTCCTTACCTCTAAGGAACGGTTCAAGCGATATAAAGCCTCCATCGAACAAACAGACCAGTATTCTATTGGGCTGGAGTATGGCGGTACTGCGATGCAGCGGCGTACTTTTATTTCGAGTGTGCTTCCATTCAATAAGCCGATTCTGGACATCGGCTGCGGAGAAGGTTTCTATGCAATTCCGTTTGCCGGAAAAATAGAGAGCACCTATTATGCGGTAGATATAGCCGAGGCGTTGCTGGAGGTTGTGAATCGGAAAGCGAAAGCTAAGGACATTGATAACATTGCAACCTTTGGCTCACTGGACCATTTTCTGGAGTCGTACAATGGGGAGCAGGTTGATGTGATTCTAACAGAAGTTGTAGAGCACATGAGTGAGGGTGAAGCGGCAGAGCTTATTCAGCAAATAATCGGTAATGTGAATTTTCAACAGCTTATTGTGACGACACCGAATGCTGATTTCAATCGTTACTATGAGCTGGAAGGATTCCGGCATGAAGATCACAAGTGGGAAATGGGACAGGAAGCGTTCGGGCAATGGGTTTTGGATACGGTTCAAGGTTTAGCAGTCGAGGTTGAATATTTGATGGTTGGTGACCGGGTTGGCGAGATCCGTACGACGCAATGCGCTATTGTGCGAAGAAAGGAGGAATAGGCAATGGAAATTCAAACACGTGTACACACCATATTTCTGCTTGTAGGAGCAACGGAATGCGGGAAGTCAACTTTTGCTAAAGAAGTTCTGATCCCGCAGTTAAAACTAGAGGATGCTTCTAAAGGGTTACGTACGAATGTGCAGTACTTATCCTCGGATAGTATCCGCCAGGAGATATTGGGCTACGACTATGATAAGTATGATCAGGTTATGCTGGAGGCCAGTTCGCATACCTTTCAATTATTGTTTGAGAGATTGAAGCTAGTCACTTCTTTTCCAATTAATGCGGAGTTTGTGGTGATGGATACCATTGGGCTATCCGAAGATTACCGTAGTAAAGTCCGTGAGATCGCCGGGCAAAATAATTACAATCTGGAGGTTATTCTGTTTGATTACCGTAAACGGGAGGATTACTACGTCTCGGAGCGCTCGAAGAAGCTGATCTCCAATCATTTAAACCGGCTGAGAAAAGAAGTCCTGCCTGTTCTGTCACGGGAAGGTTACAACAAGATTCATAAAGTGCGTGCTAAAGATTTTATTCTCGAGGGTGAAGGGATACCTAACCCGGACTACCGGGTGATTATACAGGATTGGGATACTTACGCATCTACGGTACTTCTACAAGCACAAGAGTATATTGTGGTTGGGGATGTTCATGAGTGCGTCGAAGAGCTTCAGGGACTATTACGTAATTACGGCTACAGGGTGCACGAAGGTAAGTTAAGTGCAACAGATAAGCTCAGTAACACACGAGTCATTCTTGCTGGTGACTGGATTGATAAGGGCAAAAAGACACGGGAGACGATTGAGTTCTTATTTGATAACCGCGAGCATTTCCTATTTGTTATGGGCAATCACGAGAACTTTGTATACAAGTACGTAAAGGGTGAGATTCAAGGAACCGATCCGGAACTGCTAAGAACGTACTTTGATTCCACCCAAGTGCTTAAGGAGGATACCGCGCTTTTTAGTAAATTTTCGGCTTTAGTGGAGCAATCTCAGCCCTTTTACCGCTATATAGGTATGCAAGGTCCTTCTTTTTATGTTACTCATGCTCCTTGCCGTAATAAGTACATTGGTAAGCTGGATACGAATTCACTACGCCATCAGCGTAACTTTCGGCTGGATCGTGAGGTTTCCTTTGAGGAACAGCTTGATTTCCTAAAGCAAGAGGCTGTGAGTAATCACCCCTTTCATCTCTTCGGACATATTGCAGCCAAGCAGACTTTTCGGATCAAAAACAAACTCCACCTCGACACAGGGAGTGCGCAGGGTAATGAACTAACTTCTGTTCGCATGTCGTTTAAACCTTTCTATAAAAGTCAAAAATCGCATGTGACTACGGTGCACGAAGAGCTACCTATCCTGTTCCGGGAACAGCAAACCGTATCCTTGTTAGAGCTTGATTACGAGTCTGTGCGCAGACTGCAGTATTCCTCGCAGAACCGGGTCAACTTCATCTCCGGGACGATGTCACCTGCGGATAAGGATATGGCTGCCGGTGAGCTTGAGTCTCTGCGAAAAGGGTTGGATTATTTTGCCGAGCGTCGTATATCTGAAGTCGTCCTGCAGCCTAAATATATGGGATCACGCTGTAGTGTGTACCTTTACCGGGATATAGAGCAGTGTTACGCAATTAGCCGGAACGGCTACAAGGTTAAGGCGGTCGATCTGACGCCTATCTACGAACAACTGCTGCATAGATTCGGAACCTATATGGCTGAGCAGGGGATCCGTGTGCTTTTACTGGATGGCGAGCTGCTGCCTTGGAAAGCGCTGGGGGATGGGTTAATTGAGCGTCAGTTCCGGCCGATTAGCAAGGCGCTGGAGACAGAGCTGGATTTCTTAAGACAATATGGATTTGAGGAGTCACTGGGTAAACTGATACAGGATTTTGAAGCAAGCGGGTTTGAACAAGACCAGCACCATATGTCGAAAGAGGCGCTTAACAACAACTATGGGTCTCATGTTTATCAGACTTTTAAGTATGTCCGTGACATAAGAGAATCGTATGTGGATCTTGACCAGCGTGAGGAAGCTTACAGAGTATACAAGCAGCAACTGGAGTTGTATGCGGGTGATGCAGAATTAGCGTACAAACCTTTTGCAATCCTGAAGGAAGTACTGGAGAATGGTGCTGAACGGGTACCTGACGGTAAAACCTCCGAATTATACAGGTTCTTAAATGATGATGAATCTCTGGTTTTGGACTTGAAAGAGCCTGATGCCTACATCAGAGCAGAGGAGTATTTCGCAAAGATAACGGTAGAGAAACATATGGAGGGAATTGTAATCAAACCGGAGCAAGAACAGCAGGGGGTAGTCCCATACATGAAGGTCCGCAATCCGGGCTACCTGTCGATCATCTACGGGTACGACTACAAGTTTCCACATAAGTATGCCAAGCTGATGAAACAGAAGAATATCGCTCCTAAGCTTCGGACGTCCTTAATCGAACACCGGCTGGGCAGACAAATGCTAGAAGTGAAGCTGGATGAGATCTCGTCTGACAACGAGGACTACAAGCAAATTGCAGCAAACCTGTTATTCGAGGTAACGAAAGAGAAAGAGATCGACCCGAGGTTGTAGAGGATTGTTACAGGCGAAGAAACTTGGTTTGCCAATTATGAGAATGAGTTCAGGCTGTCGGGAAGGTCCCGGCAGTCTTTTTTTCGTCATTTGAATCCAGCTCAAACGCGGTCATAGATCCGGAAGGCAAGTGTACAAACCTCGTTCTAATTGTAAAAACAGGAGGACGCACCTTATCGGGTCCGTCCTCCTATCTATTCCTCATAAATACGCCTTAACCCATAATAACGAGCACGTTGTTTTCTGGCGCCATTTTGGCCACCGGGATCAGGTTGCCTTGAATTTCTTCACCGTTAATAACGATATGGGTAACCCCTTTTTGTACACCCTTCTTGTTCTCCACCTGGATGTGCAGCTTCTTCCCACGGAATTCCCGGACCATGGAAAAGTCTGTCCAGTCGGAAGGAACACACGGGTTGAGGCGAAGGCCATCAAATTGCGGTTGAACCCCCATAATGCCTTCCACTAAGGAGACCATCACGGTTGAAGCGGTGCCGGTCAGCCAGTGGACATGCGCCCGGCCTTGATATGGGCTGTCCTTGGACTCGACAAACTGGCCATGTACATAAGGCTCGAGTTTACGGATTTCAGCCTTATCGTTCATGCTGGCCGGACTGCAATTCAGGAAGTATTCGAACGCGCGCCCACCGTTGCCGATCATGGTTTCCGCCAGAATGAGCCATCCCTGCGGCTGGCTGAAGATGCCGCCGTTTTCCTTAGTTGAGGCGTTGAAAAGAGCCATCAACGCTACTGGCAAACCGTATTCACGGAACGGAGGGTAGAATAACATAGTGCCGTAATCGGTCCGCAGATTCTCATACACTTTGTCCATGGCGAGCTTCGCCTGATCCGGGCGGGCTGCACCGCTTAATACGGCCCAGCTTTGCGGATTGAGCCAGATCTTGGCTTCATCATTCTCCCAGGAGCCGATGGTATAGTTGTCTTCGGTAAATCCGCGGACGAATTGATCGTTCTCCCAGGCGTGTTTTTGAATGTTATCGTCCAGCTCATCAAGCAGGCCCTGGGCCCATTGAATATCTTCAGGCTTGTTCTTATTTTGTGCAATTTCCATGAACACCTTGAATGCCATATACAGCTGGAATGCGACGAACAACGACTCACCCTTGGCTCCAAGCCGTAGGCAATCGTTCCAGTCGGCATGAAGCCCAACCGGCATGCCGTGTGCGCCCATACGATCCAGACTGAACTGAAGTGCCTGGCGCAAATGCTCGTACACTGTGCCCTCGCCTTTATCCGAATAAGGGATTATTTCATCTGTGAAATCCCAGTTGCCACTTTCATTTAAGTATTTAATGACGGTGGGGAACAGCCATAAAGCGTCATCAGCCCGATAATGGGGGTGACCGGTTTCCCGCACGTATTCTGGATCATCCGGTGTGCCCTCATGTCCAGGGTTGTGGTCAAATTTCACCAATGGAAGTCCACCGCCGTTGGAAACCTGGGCGGATATCATCAGTCTTAGACGTTCAAGGGCCATCTCATGATCCAGATGAATGATGCCTTGAATATCCTGCACGGTATCCCGATATCCGAGTCCATTACGAAGACCGGAGTATTGGAAGGAGGCTGCACGTGACCAGATGAAAGTGATAAAGCATTGATATGCATTCCAAGTGTTGATCATGTTGTTCAGGTTATCGCTTGGTGTCTGGACTTGGAAGCGGTTAAGTTTGCTGTGCCAGAATGCTTTTAACTCTTCGAGTTCTTTATCTACCACGGACAAGTCCTTATAATGGCTGAGAATTTCGGAAGCGCCTTTCTCATCATACTGTCCCAGTAGAAATACGATTTCTTTCTCTTCTCCCGGCTGTAAATCTACGTTAATCTGCAGGGCCCCGCAGGAGTTAGTATTGTAGTTTAATGAATTGGAGCATTGGCCGTTCTCAACAGAGGCCGGATTGCCATAACTGCGGTAATCGCCTAGGAACGTATCCCGGTCACCGTCATAAGCGGTAACTTCTGCACCTGCAGCGCCGAAGAATCTCCAGGTTTGTTCTTCGGGGGTGTTTTCATTGATGACTTGAAGGATCATATTATTTTTATAGTAGGTCCGTGAAATAAACAGAGTGTACTGAAGGTTGACGGTATCCTGCTCATAGTTGTTATTGTTGGTTAATTCAACAAATCCGAAGAGAGCCAGCTTGCGTGCTTTGGAGCCATCATTGCGCACCTTCATGCGCCACACCTCATAGGTTTTGTTCAGTGGTACATAATATAATGATTCTGTATGGATGTTATCGTAGTCCGAGACAATGTTCGTGTATCCGGTTCCATGATGGCATACCGACTTATATTGCTCCAGATCTTTACCCACTGGCTGCCAAGAGCCGGACCAATAATCCCCGTTCTCCAAATCTCTCACGTAAATATAGCGTCCGGGCTCGTCCTTAGAGTTGAAGTGGTAGCGGATATGCCGCCCATTTGCGCCAGACTTTACAAAGCTATAGCCGCCTGCGTTACCTGAGATGATTGCACCGTATTCCGGCGAGCCGAGGTAATTCGCCCAAGGGGCAGGCGTATTCGGCTTGGTAATGAGGTATTCCTTGTTTTTTCCATCAAAATAACCATATTGCATGACCATTCCTCCTATTAAGTGGTTAATGGGCCAATCTATAAACGCGCGTTCACAAAGAGGTGAAATATCCATGTGTAATTTTATTATAAGATACTTTTAGTAAATCGATAACCCTATATTTTAGCGAAAAAACGAACAAAAATGCTAACTTTTTTAGTAGGGTGTAAAGCGAAAGACACCTTAAAAGGTGTCTTTTTTTATTTTAGCTGCAATGTCTACTCCACTAAAACACCATTAACAAACGTCATAGTTTTATCTTTGAATTCAAGAATAAACTTGTTTGGAAAATCTAGATCGGTATGAATCTCCGTCCCCAACATAACTTTTTTGCCTACATCATCAAAGGGATTATGAAGTAAACCTCTAGGCGTATACCTAGTTTCAGAACCGATTACATTATTATTCTCATCGCGGATAAATTTGGTTTTTCCTGAGAACACGAGGTCCTTGCCATTTTCCAAAGTTAGATGAACTTCCAAACGATCCTTTGTTTTCTGATAATCTATGACTACATCTTTAGAGGATACAGGGAAACCGATAACAAAAAGTCCAATAAGGGCTGTAGCCAGTATGAGTACCGATAAGACGGAAAAAATGAGAGTTTTTATATTCTTTTTTTTCACTTTTTTAAAATAATTGAGTTTGTTAACTTCCTCTTTATCAATAATAGGCACACTTAGATTTGCTGTGGCGGTCATTTCATTATAGGATTGAAGGCAGCTTTCACAGGATTGCAGGTGTTTTTCGATTTCTTCGTTACTATGTACAGAGGTTAGCTTTTCAATATAGGAAGGTAATAAATCCTGAATGATCTCGCATTTCATGAAGATCTTCCTTTCATTAATTTTTGTTTTCCACGGTAAAAGGTAACTCTTGCCCAGGTCTCATCTCTGCCAAGAATTTCGCCAATTTCCCGAAAACTGAATTCTCCGGTCAAACGCAGATATAATACTTCTTTGGTGTTTGGATCAAGTAAATGAAGTTGTTTAAATAAATCCATTTTGTCCTGAGCAAAAATGAACTGGGATTCTGTTGAATTTGCGTTAGCCAAAGGAGCGTCTTCTAATTCCTCAGACTTCCGCTTGCGCTGCTTGTCCAGCTCCTGATACCACACATGTTTAGCAATTTGACAAAGCCAAACGTATACTTTGCAGGTCCCATCGTATTTATCTATTGATTTTATAGCTCTATAAAAAGTTTCTTGGGTGATTTCTTCTGCCAGCAAGTGATTATGACAAAAGCTAAATACGAATTTATATACTTGGGTTGAATATTCCCTGTATAATTGCTCGTTGTCCTGCATCCATTCACCTCCTCAAGTTATATATCCGTAAAAAGCTATAAACGTTACAAGTTTTTTTAAATAAATTTGATTTATAAAATAATCGCTTTCAACCCCGGTATGTGAGGGAATTAAGGAGGTTTAGCGTTAAGGCTGGTTTCACAGTTGGTTTACCCTTTATAATTACATGAGATCTTATTGTACAAGTTACAAGGGGGTTCATATATGATAACAAAGGTAAACCGGCAGTTAAATGAGGGTCCTAAAATTCTAAAAGAACAAGAGCTTGTTACCAAAATGATTCGTATATATTGTAAGAAAAAACATCATCATAAAGGCTTTTGTGAGGAATGTCAGGAATTAAACGAGTATGCGCTGAAGAGGTTAGCCTATTGTAAGTTTGGTGAAGAGAAAACAGCTTGTGCCAAATGTCCTGTTCATTGTTACAAACCGGATTATCGCCAAAGAATTAAAGGGGTTATGCGTTTTTCTGGTCCGTGGATGCTGCTCTATCACCCCATTGAGTCGATTAGGCATATTCCGCTACCTAATAAATTGAGAAAATAAGTAAAAACCGGACATCATTTGATGCCCGGTTTAATGTATTTTTAGGTATTATTCTCCCAGCTTTTCAGCCTTCACCAAAATCTCTCGCAAAACACGGGCAACCCGGCTTTTTCTCCTCTTTACTTTTACACTTATCCGTCTTAACGACTCTTGGTATACGGCGGTATCATTGGGTTCATAGAGCTGTTTGGCGGCAATCCGTAACGTCCTTCTCATTAATATTGCTGATGAACGTGTTGACTTCGTTCGGTATCCTCTGCGCAAGACCCGTATAGTATGTTTGTATTTCTCCAGGTCTTCGTTTGGAGGAACAAGGGCGAACAGATTTAGGGAAGAGTCATTGAACCCGTAGCTTTTGAACATGATTTTTAGATTCTCAATATTTATGAGATTTCCTCTGAAGTGGGTTGGATGTTCTTGGTGAACGCCGACAACTTCTTTGATGCTGTGAAAAGGGATTTTTAATCGATGCAGTCGATACCCAAGATCCCAATCTTCGAGTCCATAGAGGATAAACTGTTCATTAAAACCTCCAGCCCGTGTTAATTGGCTGCGTCTTATGGACACACAACGTGTGACGAGTAACATCCAAGGGGCTACATCTGTGCTGGCAAATTGCTTTTTAGTATTTGGAGGAACTCTTGAGGCAAAGGTGACTTTTGATAACGTCTCCGTCTGCTGAAGGATATCATTGGGTGTGATTATTGGGATAATTTCAGTCACTGATTCGAAGTCAGGATTCCATAAGTTAGAAGGCAAAAGTGTATTGCGGCAATGTTCTTTTTCTTCAGGAGAAAAGTCTGGGTAGTAGTGGGTATAAGCGTCATCCCATGAGTGTGGAATACCTGAAATTATCGACTTAGGATATTTACGGTGATACTGGTTTACGATCCTAATGAATTCAGGGAATACCAGAAAATCAGCATCGCAGAAGATGACGTATTTCCCTTTTGCCTGACTCAGCCCCAGATTTCTTACGGCAGAACGGCCGCGTTGTTCCTGCTGAGCGACATAAATAAGCGGATAAGAAGTTTGAAAGCTTTCGACCATTTCCTTAGTACCATCTGTAGAACCGTCATCTGCGACGATCACCTCGAACCGATCCTTCGGATAGGTCTGTGTCTCGAATGAAGTGAGTGTAAGTAGCAGCTGCTGAAGTCGGTTATAGGTTGGAATTATGATGCTGTAACGGATAGCCAGAATGATCACCCCCACCATTTAATAAAAGTCCTTGAATAGGATAAATAATAACAATATATTCAGGGACTTTAGCCTGGTCTAGTCAAACGCCTTTAAGGGTGGAAATAGGCAGGGGACAGGGTTTAGCACGAATCAAAGATTTTATCTTTTTGTGAACTTACCTAGCTCCGTCTCATCTCTATTGTAAAGAACCCGCTATATTAGCGGGTTCTTTACTGTCTGTGCACTTAATTGTAGTAGACAGAATGCTCGGTATATGTGAAGTGCTATTAGTGAGATATAAGAACCCCATATTGTTTAAAAAAGTTGGTGATTTCAGAGATGTCCATCCGTTCATCAGGTAGATCTTCTGGATAATAAATGCCTGGGACCCATGGTTCTTCCTTTGATATCCGCAATAGCTTTTCTGCTTGGACAGCAGCTCCCAAAGCGGTAAGATGAGTCTGACCAAGCGGGTCAGAAATCGCTATTGTCCGTTCAACCCAGTGCCCATTATGATCCAGGCCCTTTAGATGAATAAGGATATGATGTGCGCTGCCAGTACCAGGATTGTAGAGCAGTCTTCGTCTAAGTGAACGGAATCGGTCCCCGCTGATCATCTTCCATATTCCGCTGTTAACTAGTCCGACAAGGATGGAGGTGGAGGCTTTGCTGTCGAAGGAGATGCGGAAGCTGGCGGAGTCGATATGCTCAGCTGTTGGCAAGGTGACATGATCTGGGGTGTCAAGCCGATAGCATTTTGCTGTATATCCATCTGGAAATTGGACTTTGATGGGGTCAGTCATTGGAAATACAAGACGTTTTCCCCCCCGTTCTGTAATATGGAATGGAATGGTCATACGATCCATGTACGCCGCGGAGTCGGGTCCTGCTTTGTCACGTAGAGAGTACAACGCGTGAATATCAACGGCGACGTTTTGAAGCGTGGCCGAGTGCAGCATGGCGAACAGCGAAGCAGTTCCCGCCATCCATCCCGAAGAAAGCACGATAGGAGCATAGAGGTCTGCTTTTTCTAACTTTGTGATTGATTGTTGGAATATCTCTGTCCAGCGAGTAAGATCGATCAGTGGGATTTTTCTTCTAACTGCAGACATAAGTAGCCGATCCTGCAGATCGTTGACGGAATTGATGATTAGCGATACATTATCGCCTGCATAAAGCAGTGGATCATCCGCATTATTATCAACTACGACTGTTTGTACCCGTGTGGACTCAAAAGGTGCTGCTTTTTGCGGTGACCTTCCTCCCAATATAATCTCGAGATCGGGATGTCGATCGTGTAATATTTGAGCAATTTGTCTGCCGACGGCACCGTATCCTCCTACAATAAGTACCTTTTTCCTATGCATATCTGCAACCTCCGTTTAAATGTTTATATGTTTAAGTTATTTAACGTATTGCTTAAAAAAATAGGAATGACAAGTGCTAGTCAGGTTAATGGCATTAATTAGCACTGGCATTCCTCTTCAACGAAATGGACAAGTTGTTTCATAAGCGCTATCGCTTCGTCAAACTCAAGTCTGTAGAACATTTCCGTGCCCTTCTTCTGAACCTTAAGCAGCCCTGCTTGCCGTAATATTTTCAGATGATGAGAGACTGTAGGCCGGGACATGGGGATATGCTCTGCAATTTGGCTCACATTCATACTCTCTTTGTCGATCAGCAATGCAATGATTTGCTGACGAATAGGATCCCCCAAGCCTTGGAAATAGGGGCTTAAATTCTCGAAAATATGAATCGCCTTCTGATTACTACTAGATTCGTTCATAACTCCCTCCGTTATAATGTTTAATTGTTTAAACGTATCATAATATATTTCAGGGAATAATTCAATGCGTTGATAGTCTCCGTTATTTTGGAGGAATCCTAGTTTATTAAATATAATCAAGGGACATATGGATATTTGTATTAAAATTGTGAGGTCATATGGTAAGGCGGTTTTATGGATGAACTCAAGTAAAAAATAATCATGTCCTTAAACAAAAGACACCTCGATGGGTGTCTTTTGTTTAAGGAATTCCAGAAGGTAGCATACAAAGCTCGGCTTATTCGCGGGGATAAAAAAGGATCAATAAGAGGCTGCTCCTTTTTATGTTCTATTTTCCACTAGGTAATAATTTATTCAATAAGATTGCTGCCAATGAAGCAGCTAGGATAGGTGAGCCTAATAAATACTGTACGAATGTAGGCAAAGAGTTCAAGTAGTCACCAGGAATGAGTACCAAAGCCAAGGTGATGATCATTGGTAAGGCAATAATGTACATTTCTTTTTCGCCGATGGTTACATTTTTCATTACTTGCACACCATTAATTGCGATGATGCCGCAGATGATGGCGAAGACGCCGCCGATTACAGCGGATGGAATGGAAGAGATCAAAGCGGCGAGTTTACCGGAACAACCAAAGAGGACAAACCATCCTCCTACAGCGAGAAAAACCCGGCGGCTGGCAACACCTGTAATGGAGATGATCCCTGCATTAGTTGAATAACCTGTAACAGGAGTCGAACCGAGCACAGAAGCAATAAGACAGCCAATTCCTTCTCCAATTACGCCGCGGTTAATATTTTTGTCTGTCAAAGGTTTATTGATTACATTGCTGACCGCAAACCAGGTGCCTGTTGTTTCAGCCAGCAGCACGATATAAATAATAACCATGGTGATAATAGCTGAAAAATTGAAGGAAAAGCCGAAATCAACAAAAGCGATTCGCGGCATGCTAAACCACTTGGCACTACTTATCGCTGAGAAATCTAAAACGCCCATAATATTAGCCGAAATACATCCAACTACTAACGCCATCATTACGGAAAGAATTCGGAAGACAGATCCTTTATTACGGAACAAAGTACCGAGAACCACAAAAATAAGCAGTGTAGCACCTGAAATAAGGGCTAATAATACATTTTGATTAATTGAAGCCCCGGAGGCTCCGTAGATATTATCTCTGATCGCAACAGGCAATAAAGATAGACCTACAATGAAAATGATTGTGCCACCTACGATAGGCGGGATAAAGTTTTTAACGATTTTATTAAAAATCCCCGCATAACCCAAAATAATAACCAGGATGGCCCCGATTAAGCTGGCACCTAACACGGAGCTCCAACCGAGCTCCCCGCCACCACTAGCTGCATAAATACTGACGATCGCACCCAGTGGAACATAAGAAGGACCTTGAGCGATAGGCAGCTTCATACAGAAATAGGTTTGCACAATCGTTGCAAGTCCTGCGGCAATAAAGGTGGATTGGATTAACGCGCTGGACTGATTGGGCTGTAAGCCGATTAACATCGCAATAAGGAATGGCACTACATAGACATCCATAGCCAATACATGTTGAAAGCCGAGAATGACGGATTTACTAAATGAAACTTTTTCATCGGGTAGGACAGTTAGTAGCTGTGATTCCAAATGTGCTTGCTCTTGTACGTTTACTTGTGTTTTCACTCCGATGCCCACCTTAAGTTTTCTAGTTTAATTAATCTTTAACGCGAATGAACTTTTTCACCCTGTACCCAGACTTCACGGATATTTTCAGGTCTAGCCAGATACATTATCTTTTGAAAAATATCTTGCAAATCTTCATTCTCATCAAAGACGGGCAATTTCGCCGAGGGTACTTTCGTATCGATTATTTGAACATCCCATGCATAACCTTCTAGTAACCGGCCGATAGGTAAGCTTAAGCTTTCTCCGCCGCCAGCGGTAGCAAGATAAAAGGATTCATGGATCGTAATTCGTGATCCCGGTACTCCGCGGTTTTGTGCAGAAAGTGAGGGATTCACACCATCCTCCAGCATTCTTGAAGACATTACGGCTTGTCTAATGTTATCGAAGAGACTAGGTGAAAAACCTCCGGAAATATCAGAGCCTAAACCAATCTCAACGCCTTTGGCATGGAAGTCAGCGATCGGAATGACACTATTGGCAAAATACGCATTGGATATCGGACAATGCGCAATAGCTGTTCCTGTCTCTGCAAACAAATTCACATCATTTTCATCTAAAAAATTACAATGAGCCATGACAGATTTATCACTGAGCAGACCAAAATCATGCAAGGCAAAAGCATCGTTCTTTTGGAATCGTTCTTGCACATAACCGTGCGCCCAATCACTTTCACTACAGTGCGATTGCACATACGTATCATATTTAGCGGCAAGTTCTCCCAAGCCTTGTAAAGCCTCATTAGTGCAGCTTGGAATGAACCTTGGTGTCACTACTGGATAAACGCCTTGTTTAGTAGATTTAGCGAGTTCTTGTACAGCTAGTATAAATTCTTCCGTATCCACTAGTGCGGTGTGGGTGTCGGAGTCGCGGTAATTCTCAGGATTTCCCTGCGGATCGTCCATAACCACTTTTCCAACGAGTCCACGTTGTCCTTTTTCCGCACATATTTTAGCCAATAATAGACTGGCCTCTTTATGCACCGTTGCAAAATAAAGTGCTGTAGTGGTTCCGTTTGCGAGCAAAGTACCAACCACGTCATCGTAGACTTTTTTTGCAAAAGCCAGGTCCGAAAATTTAGACTCCAGTGGGAAGGTATAAGTATTTAGCCAATCATAGAGCGGGATATCTAATGCAGTTCCAGATTGAGCCCATTGTGGCGCGTGGACATGCAGATCGATAAAGCCGGGCAAAAAATACTGGCCCTCGGCTAATACATGAAAATTGTCCTGACCTTGATAAGCATCAAGCAAGGGTTGATAGTCGGCGTGCTCCGGTGCAACGATCATTTCTATCATCCCATCCGAATTGATACAGAAGAGATGATCCTTTAAAATTTGAATTTCTTTTGGAGATAGGCTAGAAAATGAAGTGCCTAGGAATATTTGCATATAATTTCTCATGAATTCCGCCTTAATGTTCGTCTTTTGGTGTGCATTCGTTATTATAATCCGTGAAAAAGGATAAGTCCAGACCAAAAGTCGAATAAAGGCGTAATTGACGGATAGGAGAAGCTGAGGAATTGAAAGCGAATATGACGCATAGACGTCACGTTCGCTAGGCTAGAATACAGAAAAAGATAGAGGGAAGTAAAAAATGCTGATCGGCTTCGATTTCTTTACGGTTATAGGAAATGAATGCGGTTACTATCTTGTGATATAATAGATGAAATCGATCAATAGTTTGAGAAAATTGGATTAGGAGTGTTGCCTGGATGAGAAGATACAACATTTGGCGCCCGTTGATGTTAATTATTGTTGCTGTACTTACAAAAAGCTTGGTCACTAACCTGTGCATTTTGTTTGGTATGCAGGCTGAATCAGCAAGTAGTATGGGGACGCTGGGCATGGTCATTGCCGGTTTAGTGATGTACAATCGCATGACAAATCGCCGACGTAAATAAGCTGGCCGGATAGATTATAAACGTCTGGTTATTATGTTATAGTAAAGATTGAAATAAAACTTGTATCGACCTGAAAAGGAGTACTTCATGACACAGTTTGTCTACAAACAAATTATTGATGACTTAAAAATGAAAATTTTTGCTGGGCAGTTTCCCGATATGAAATTACCGGATGAACGAACGCTTAGTGAAACTTATCAAGTGAGTCGTAGTTCTATTAAAAGTGCTCTGACTAAAATGGCAAATGCCGGCATTATTTTTAAAAAGCG
The DNA here is from genome assembly GCF_038004505.1 of Paenibacillus sp. FSL R7-0048. Taxonomy (NCBI): domain Bacteria; kingdom Bacillati; phylum Bacillota; class Bacilli; order Caryophanales; family Paenibacillaceae; genus Paenibacillus; species Paenibacillus sp. FSL R7-0048. Next base: position 253,982 of record NZ_JBBORF010000001.1, read on the forward strand.
TGGCTCAGGGACATTTATAAATCCTTTATACATAAAAAATGAATCTATTTTTAACTACGAAGGCTCTAATTTAGGTGTCACCGACAATTTTCAAATGAATGGGAAGAAGCCAAAGATTAAAGTTTTGAAATTTGAGGTCATTCCACCAACGGAAGAACTACAACGGGATCTGTTTTTAGGCCCTCATGATTTTGTTTACAAAATCATTCGCTTACGTCTTTTTGATGATGAACCCTTTATGATTGAAACGGGTTATATCCCAATCAAAATCGTGCAGAATTTAAATCAGACCATTATTGAAGGATCTATCTTTAATTATTTGGAGGATTCACGAAATCTGGCGGTAACCAAATCCTTTTTATCGATATCCGCAGAACCCTCTGAGGCTACGGATCAAGAGCTGCTGCATTTGCAGGCAAATGAGCCAGTAAGCATTATGGAAGGGATTTTCTTTTTAGATAATGGCACGCCATTTGAATTCTCCCATATGCGCTTCCACTATAAATACTTAAAATTTAATACCTTTGTGTCCGTTCATTAAAAGTAAGACTGGGGAATTTTTCTCGGTCTTATTTTTTTTGTTTTGCGCAAAATAGATGAAGGATAAGGAGCAAATACCCCCGCAAACTTCAGTCCATATTTTTACATATATATTAATATTGACGTATTTTTACAGACAATTGACACTGTATTTCATACTATGTTCATATTTTCACAAAATTGGACCGTATCATTTGTTGAAAAGGTTGAATTAATTTTTCGCGGCGGTATGATGTACTTGTGGAAGAAATTACGGCAATGTAGACACAGAAAAAATTTTGGGGAGTGGAAGAAATGGTATTATCCATGGATGTTGATTACTCATCAAAAACTTATTTAGAGAAGCTTGATGCATACTGGCGCGCAACTAACTACATCTCTGTAGGTCAACTGTATTTGAAAGATAATCCGTTGTTAAGAGAACCGCTGAAAGAAGCAGACGTAAAGATTAAGCCCATTGGACACTGGGGAACTATTCCAGGCCAGAACTTTATTTATGCCCATTTGAATCGGGTCATTACTAAATATGATTTGAATATGTTCTACATCGAGGGCCCTGGTCATGGCGGTCAGGTTATGGTTTCGAACTCCTATCTCGATGGTAGCTATACTGAAATTTATCCGGAAATCACACAAGATATCCCAGGCCTGAAGAAATTGTTCAAACAATTCTCTTTCCCAGGTGGAGTTGCTTCCCATGCTGCCCCTGAAACACCTGGATCGATCCACGAAGGTGGCGAATTAGGTTATTCTCTATCCCATGGTGTAGGTGCAATTCTGGATAATCCAGATTTGATCTCCGCGGTTGTTATTGGTGATGGAGAGGCTGAAACTGGCCCATTAGCGGCTTCATGGTTCTCCAACCGGTTCATCAATCCAGTTACTGATGGTGCAGTTCTGCCGATCTTGCACTTAAATGGTTTCAAAATCAGTAACCCAACGATTCTGTCTCGTCAATCCAAAGAAGAAATTACTGCATACTTTAAAGGTATGGGTTGGGAACCGTTCTTCGTTGAAGGCGAAAATCCTGATCTAATGCATCCGGAAATGGCTAAGGTGCTTGATACCATCGTTGAAAGAATTGAAGCGATTCAAAAGAATGCACGTGACAACAATGACCTGACGCGTCCGGTTTGGCCAATGTTGGTCTTCCGTTCTCCTAAGGGCTGGACGGGTCCAAAGCAATGGGATGGTGTTCCGAATGAGAACTCTTTCCGTGCCCATCAGGTGCCGATTCCAGTGGATCAAAAAAATATGAAGCATGCTCCAGCGTTATTGGAGTGGATGAACAGCTATAGACCAGAAGAATTATTTGATGACAATGGTCGTCTGAACGCTGAACTTGCTGAGATTCTGCCAACTGGCGACAGACGTATGGGAATGAACCCAGTTACTAATGCTGGCAACCAAATTAAAGATCTAAACTTACCGAATTTCCGTAAGTTCGCACTTGATAATTCCAAACCAGGTGAAGTAATAGCACAAGATATGGCCGTTCTGGGTAAATACATGAAAGATGTTATCTCTCTGAACGAAGAGAACCGCAATTTCAGAATTTTCGGACCGGATGAAACAATGTCCAATCGTCTGGGACCTGTCTTTGAAGTGACGAAACGTCAATGGTTGGATCAAGTGATTGAGCCGAATGACGAATTCCTAGCTTCTTATGGCCGTGTTATCGATTCCCAATTGTCTGAACATCAGGCAGAAGGTTTGCTTGAAGGTTACGTATTGACAGGTCGCCATGGTTTCTTTGCAAGCTATGAAGCTTTCTTGCGTGTCGTGGATTCGATGATTACTCAGCATTTCAAATGGCTGCGTAAAGCAACAGATCAAAGCTGGCGTGCGGATATTCCATCATTGAATGTGGTAGCAACTTCAACTGTATTCCAGCAAGACCACAATGGTTACACTCACCAAGATCCAGGTTTGCTAGGTCACTTGGCTGATAAAAAACCAGAATTTATCCGTGAGTATTTGCCGGCTGATGCCAACTCCTTGCTGGCTGTCTTTGACACCGTCTTAAATGACCGTCAAAAAATTAACTTGATTGTTTCTTCCAAACATCCTCGTCCACAATGGTTCAGTGCGGATGAAGCACAAGAGCTGGTGGATAAAGGACTGAAGATTATTGACTGGGCAAGCACCGATCAAGGTGGAGAGCCTGATGTTGTCTTTGCTTCTGCAGGTACAGAACCAACTATCGAAAGCTTGGCTGCCATCTCTATCCTGCATGAAAAACTGCCGAACCTTAAAATTAGATATATCAACGTGGTAGACTTGTTGAAACTGAGAAGTCAAAAATTAGATCCGCGTGGCTTATCTGACGAAGAGTTTGATCAATTTTTCACAAAAGATAAACCAGTTATCTTCGCTTTCCATGGATATGAAGGTCTGATTAAAGACTTGTTCTTTGATCGCCATAACCATAACCTGCACGTACACGGATACCGCGAGAATGGCGATATCACAACACCATTCGATATGCGCGTATTGAATCAAATGGACCGCTTTGACTTGGCGAAGGAAGCTGTTCTGAGCTTGCCTAATGCTAACGACTATAAAGCGATCGCAGATGAAATGGATGCTATCGTTAAGAAACATCACCAATTCATTCGTGAAGAGGGTATTGATTTGCCAGAAGTAGAGAACTGGGTATGGAAAGCTTTGAAATAAGCGTATAGCCAGTACCATAGGAAGTAATACAAAAAGACACCTTTAGAGGTGTCTTTTTATTTGTTTAAATAACCATACAAAACAATTATAATCATTTTTTCATCTTTACCACTGTAAATATATGTGAGTAAATAGTTGGGTAAAGAAAGGGGAGAAATGTATGACATCTATTGATAAACTTCCCAAGTCTATAGAAATACAGCTTACAGAACAACCTTTATTTCACTCTGTATCCGATTTAATGAAAGATGGGCAATTCGGTGAGCAGTGGCTTGTATTGACTGAGAAGGAGATTTCCGTTTGGGGAACGGACGGGAAACTGGTCTCAAAGCTTCTAGTCTCGAATATTACTGATGCCCGGGTAGTAGGCGGGGTAGGCGGCGGATCGTTGCTTGTGGATACCCAAGAGGGGTCTATTATACTTATACGTTATACAGCATCACTTACCTCTATATTTGGTTTTGCTTCTAAATTAATTGGCGCTGTAGCTAAAGGCGAGGAACGGCCAACCGCTTCTGAAAAAGAGTTTCCAAGAAATTGTCCAAAATGCTGCAATCCACTGCCGGAAGATTCGCAAGCTTGTCCGGTGTGCAAGAGTAACGGCAAGGTTCTATTTCGGATGCTGAGCTATGCCAAGCCTTATAAGATCCAAATGATCGCTGCGGCGATTATGTTGATTTTTACTACATTGGTAGAGCTTGTTCCACCATTTTTGACGAAGATGATCGTTGATAATGTGTTGACAGAAAAGGATATGGGCTCAACGCTTCTATGGATTGTGATCGGGCTAGCAGCCACGTCCTTAGTAATTACTTTAATGCAGACTGTACGTGGACTTATAGGGGTATGGATTGGTTCCAAAATCATGGGTGATCTTCGTCATGATGTGTATCATTCCTTGATGAAATTATCTTTATCTTTTTTCGACCGAAGACAATCTTCGCAATTTATTGGACGGGTGAATAATGATTCAGAGGCGATGCGGCAATTTATGACTGACGGTGTAATCTGGGTCTCGGGTGAATCGCTGCGGGTAATCGCTATTTTCACTATTATGTTCAGTATGGATTGGAAGCTAACGCTGCTTGCTATGCTGCCTATGCCGCTTATGGTGGTGCTGTCGACCGTGTTATGGCCGATGATTGGCAGACGTTGGTACCAGCAGTGGAGATCTATTTTTAGATTAAACGCTTTGGTTGGCGATTCTTTGCAGGGGATTCGTGTAGTCAAAGCATTCGGTCAGGAAACAACAGAGATGTCACGTTATACAGTCGCCAATAAGGAGCTGGTTCGGCATAATATTCGGATCGAAGGCTTATGGCAGGGGATGTTTCCTGCTTTTGCGTTGGTTGCTGGTGTGGGTACGTTATTAATTTGGTTTTATGGCGGGAAAACGGTGCTACAGGGCCAATTATCCATCGGTACGCTAATCGCTTTGGTGACCTACCTTGGGATGCTTCTCGGACCTTTGCAGTGGGTGAGCCAAATGATCAACTGGGCCAGCCATGCGATTTCAGCAGCAGATCGGGTCTTTGAAATTATGGATACACCGTCAGATGTGCCTGATACTGTGAATCCAGCAGCCATCGGCCGCGTAAACGGTGAGGTTGAGTTTAAGCGGGTTACTTATGGATACGAAAAACATCATCCTGTGCTCAAGAACGTGGATTTAAAAGTGGGTGCGGGCGAGATGATTGGTCTGGTCGGACATTCAGGTGCCGGTAAGTCGACGTTCATTAATATGATCTGTCGCTTCTATGACACAGATGAGGGAACCATTACCATCGATGGTGTGGACATCCGAAATATCAGCCAGTCAGATCTGCGTAGTCAGATCGGTGTAGTGCTGCAGGAGACATTTCTATTCGACGGAACGATTGCTGAGAATATTGCCTATTCTAAACCGGACGCTACGGAATTAGAAATCATGCGGGCTGCAAAAATTGCCAACGCCCATGATTTTATCGTTCAATTGCCGGATGGCTATGATACAAGAGTTGGGGAACGTGGCCATAAATTGTCCGGTGGAGAGAAGCAGCGAGTGTCTATTGCCCGAGCAATAATTCACGATCCGCGAATTATAATCCTAGATGAAGCAACAGCTTCTGTAGATACAGTGACCGAGCGGCAAATTCAAGAAGCGATCTCGCGACTGGTAAAAGGCAGAACGACATTCGCGATTGCCCATCGATTGTCCACGCTAAGAAATGCGAACCGTCTTGTAGTGCTTGAACGCGGGAAGATCATTGAAGTGGGTACACATGAGGAATTGCTTGCTGCAGAAGGTGCTTACTTCAAGCTAGTTGAGGCACAGAAGGAAATGTCGCAGATTAAGGGGGTTGAGATGCATGAGTGATCCGAATCTTGTTAACGGGGAATTGAATCCTAAAGATCCCTATGAGATTAACATTCTTGAACCGGGTGCAATCTCTTTTAGCCGCAGTCAAGGTGGCGTGTTTCAAGGAGTGGTGGAGGGTCAGGTATATGAGGAATTAATTCTTTTTCGAATATTTCCTTTTCAATACACCACGGAGTATATTTCCGTCCGTAACTCCAAGAGTGAGGAAATCGGGGTCATTCGTGACATTGATCAGCTCGATGAAGAAAGTCGGGTGGAAGTGGATACAGAGCTCCGGCTGCGGTATTTTCTCCCGGTTGTAACCCGCATTGATTCTATTAAGCAAAAAGCGGATATGTGGATTTGGGAGCTGCAAACGAATCTGGGCCAGACCCGGATCGTTATGCGGAACCTGCACGAGCATATGCAGTATCCAAGTCATAAACGAATCATTCTTACGGATATCAATGGAAAAAGATGCGAAATCCGTGATTATTTAGCCCTGGATGTTCAGAGCCGGAGCAAGCTGAAGGATGTTTTATAGTCTAGTTATGAAAAAGCTCCGCAGCCATTTGTTGATGGTCTGCGGGGCTTCTTTTTTTATCCGTAGTTTCTGCTAAGGAAAAATTTGATGGCGTTCTCTCTTCGGTATGGTAATATATTACAACCGGATCTTTACCATAGGGGAGGTATGTGAGTGAAGCATAAATGGATCAATTCGCCGTACACCTTTGCTTTAGGGATGTTTGCGATGATGGTTCCCAGTCAGGCATTTAGTTCATTTTACAGTTACTTTTATGTTGAAAAATTAGGATTGGGCATTGGACTTGCTACATTAGCCAGAACCATCTTTCTGATCTGGGATGCGGTAAACAATCCGTTATTCGGCTATTGGTCAGATCGCACAGATACTCGTTTGGGTCGACGCAGACCATGGGTGTTTGGCTCAATTCCGTTATTCATGCTGGCATTTGTACTGGTTTTCTCCCCTCCCGGCGGATTATCTGAAAATGGATTGTTCACTTGGTTTCTAGTCACACTTATTTTCTATGAGGCTGTCGCCACTGTGTTATGGGTGAATTATGGAGCGTTACTCCCGGAGCTCTTCCGTGGAGACCGTATTCGGGCAAAAGCCTCTGCGATTCAGCAAGGCTATCAAGTTGTAGCTTTGTTAATCGGTACTGCCTTAACTCCAATTATTTTTGCAGCTATTGGTTTCTCTAATATGGCTATAGTGTATGCCTGTCTCTTTGGAGTGTTTATGTTTTTATGTATGATGAATGTCCAAGAAAAGAAGGAGCTCACAGAGCAGGAACCCTTGAAGTTGATTCCGGCTTTTCGGGAGACCATTCGGAATAAAAAGTTTTGGGTGTTTAATATTTCGAACTCTTTTGCCCAAACGGTGAATGGACTTGTAAGCTCGATGATCCCTTTTTATGCAAAATATGTACTTCATATCTCCGAGGCTCAGGTATCGATTTTACTCGCAGCTGTTTTTGTTTCGGTCATTCCATTAGTATTCGTGTGGTACTGGATGATTCGTAAGATGGACGGGGTCAAGGCGTGGCGGTTATCACTGATCTTATATGCGTTATCGGTAATTCCGTTATGGTTTGGTTATGACCTCTTAAGTGGCGTGGCTGCTGGCGTAGTTGTCGGTTTCGGATTAGCCGGATTTCTAGTAACCCCAGCAATAGTAGGTGGCAAGATTATTGATGAGGATGCGGAAAAAACAGGTCTGAGAAGAGAAGGAATCTACACGGCTGTAAGCGGATTCATCACTCGTTCAAGCGGGTTAATCTCTGCGTTAGCTTTTTTCATTGTAGGTATGATCTTTAGCTATCAAGGCGGCGATGATCCAGGGTCCAATCCTGAAGCGACATTTAGGTATTTAATAAGTGTGGTGCCATTATGTCTGTTGGCCATAGCTGTTGTCATATCCTTCACAATGAAATTTACATTTATGGACTCTTTGAGAGGTGAGGCTGACTATGAACAAAAAATTAATCATCAATTGTGATGATTTTGGGCAAAGTCCCCCCATGAATCAGGCGATTAAACATCTGCTGGAAGAGGAAAAGGTATCCTCAGCAACGATTATGGCGGTGGCCCCTGGGTTTGAGGAGGCAGCTGCATGGTGTAGTCGCAGGCAACAACGGAATGTGGGACTTCACTTGACGATGACTAGTGAATTTGAGGCTTTGCGCTGGGCGAGCCTGACGGGAGAGGCTTCTCTTCATGACGAGAGCGGACATCAATATAGGACGGTAAAAGAGTTCGAACAGGGGGCGCAGACAAAAGCCGTACTAAAGGAGATAGATGCGCAGTACGAGCGAGTGAAACAGTCGGGAATAGTGATTAGCCATGTAGACAACCACATGGGTAGTTTATACGGAATGGAAACAGGACGCAGCTTGCTACCGCAGACGTTGTGGAAAATTTCGCGCTGGGGATTGCCCTCACGATTCTTCAGATACATCCATGCTGAGGATCCGCTTTTGGCATCGCTGAAAAATATTGAACGACCAGTTGCCCTTGGAGCAGGGCTGGCGGATACGTTTGGGGTGCCGATTCCCGACTATTTGCTATCGCATCCTTTTGGTGTAGAGGAAGGCGAGACGTATGAAAGTTTTAAAAGATCTATTATTGCTAAGCTGTATTCGTTGCCGGATGGCGTTAGTGAGACCTATATTCATCCCGGGATAGACGATCCATGGATGCAAGCAAATATTCCGCACTGGAGTAAGCGAGTTTGGGAGTATAAGTTGCCCTTTGATGATGATTTTACCTATGCCCTCAGTGATGCTAAGGTTGAATTGACCAATTATCGTTATGTACAGGAGCATCTAAAACATCCACGGTTAAGATCTGCAGCCAGATTGTTAAAGAACCTGATAAGATTATGAGCAAAAATAAAAGACACCTTGAGGGGTGTCTTTTGATTATCCCATTAATCCTTTTAGCCCGTTAAGGAAGGGGGAAATAGATTTAATCATATTGTAGCCCATCTTCATAACCGGCATAGTTTTTTGTACCATTCCAATAAAGTTGCCGATTCCCCCGAACCCGCCAAATCCGCCAATACCACCGCCTCCAGAACTGGCAGCCCCTGCTCCTGCGGAGCCTAGAGCGCCTCCACCCAATCCGAAAAGTGAGCCGAATAAGGGCATTAATCCTGATACGTTTGCTTTCCGGGAGCGGGAAGAAGAGTGTTTTTTTGATTTTCTGTGTTTGTTTTTACGTGGTTTGGAAAGGGTCAGTCCATTCTTATCGAGGCCGGTTATCCATCCTATATACGTACGTCCATCATGTAACGTAATGCACACGGGTCTACCTTTCAGCTGTTCAGCACGTTTGCGAATCTTCGTTGTATTTGCCATTTGTGGATCACCTCATTGGTCTATTTACTTCTATATTACTCAGATATTTTTGTGTTGCTTGTGCTAGTTCATCATAAAAAAATATTTGGGTGAAAGAGCTACCACTTGTGTTGATGCCCATAATAATTCATTACACTCATATAATTTAATGTGCGATAAATAAATTATGGAGGGGTGAAAACTTGATATCAGCATGGATTGGGAGTATTACTTTTTTGGGAGCAGTGATTCTTTATATACTGCTGTCTCTGGGATTGCCTTATGGGGAATTTGCAATGGGAGGAAGACATAGAATTATGCCTTCATAAATGAGAGTCGCGTGTGGAGTTTCAGTAGTGATACAGCTAGTTGCCATCCTGTACTTATTGCAGGCAGGGAATGTGATCTCTATTGGATTACCTTTTGATAGAAGGGTATGTTATTTTTTTGCCGTCTATTTAATGCTTAATACTATAATGAACTTATTGTCGAGGAGCATGAAAGAAAAACTTGTAATGACACCCTTATCTCTAATAACTGCAATTTGTTTTGGGATTACTGCTATGAATGGGTAAAAAGTAGTGCCAGATATAGATTCGACTTTTCTAGACTTTATATAGGATTGTTTTTAGGACACATCTGGTGAAGATGTGTTCTTTTTGCATCTATTGACTCTTGACCTATAAAAACGGATTCATGAGTCTAGGTCTTTCTTCTTATGTTATTATATTTAACATTGTTTTATATTATTTTTACAATTATATGATAATTGGTTATGTTTGTGTGATATAATATCACAGAAATTATGTGAAAATGATAGGGAGGACTAATATTATTATGGGATGGAAGACACGATGGAATAAGCCGATTGCTTCTGTATTAGCAACTGCAGTGCTTTCTTTGCAGGTGTTTGGAGGTATTGGTTTGGGTGCAGCTTGGGGTACAGATAAAGCTGAAGCAGCATCCGCAGCCACAGCCAAACTCCGGCTGATGAGCACGACGGACGTGCACACCAATGTCTACGGCTGGGACTATTTTAAGAATGCGGCTTCAGTAACTGTCGGTCTTGACCGCACAGCAAGCTTGGTGAAACAAGCCAAAAGTGAAGAACCCAACACCCTCCTGCTCGACAATGGGGACTTGATTCAAGGAACTCCGCTAGGTACTTATGTGGCGAAGGAATCGGATCTGAAGGATCCTACTAATGTCACTGATATCCATCCGATGATTGCAGCCATGAACGCTATGGGATATGATGCTGCGACTTTTGGTAATCATGAATTCAATTATGGATTACAATTTTTAGATCGTACGATAAACGGTAGCGCTGGTAATGAGATGACTACTGGAGCCAATTTTGATTATGTGAATGCCAATATATATAAAATGGATGGCGTTACAAATGCTTATCAACCTTATGTTATTATTCCTAAGAAAGTAACGGATAGTAACGGCGATGAGCAGACGATTCAAGTTGGTCTAATCGGCCTAGTTACTCCTCAAATCATGGAGTGGGACAAGGTTAATCTGGAAGGCAAAGTTGTCGTTGAAGATATTGCTAAAACGGCAGAAAAATTTGTTCCTGAAATGAAAGCAAAGGGAGCAGATATTATTGTTGCTATGGCCCATACGGGGTTTGATGTTAACGCCGTTGTTGGAGACGGTTCTGAGAATGATATTAACGCTTTGAGTAAGGTTCCTAATATTGATGCGATTACGTTCTCTCATACGCATAAGGTATTCCCAACAGGGAATAACGATACGTTGGACGCGTCGTTCAAAGATCCTGTTACTAAACAACCGTATGCAAACGAAAAGGCTGTGATCGATAATGTGAATGGCCACATTAACGGTACGCCTGCTGTACAAGCTGGTTACGGCGGAGCTTATTTGGGTCTAATCGATCTGAACATTGTATACGATGGTAGTGACTGGACGGTAGACAAGCAAAGTTCAAAAGCTTCTGCTCGTTCTATTTATAAGACAGAGAATAAAGTGAATATACCACTGGTTGAGCCTGATGCGGCTGTAGATGCAGCTGTTGCAGCAGCACATGAGGCTACTATTGCTTATACTGGACAAAAGCTTGGTGTTACAACAGCTCCGATGAACAGCTATTTCGCAATGGTTCAGGATGATCCTACGGTTCAACTTGTTACGTATGCACAAAAGTGGTACGTTCAGAATTATATTGATATCAATGTTCCTCAATATAAGGACCTTGCCATTCTTAGTGTTGGTGCTCCTTTTAAAGCAGGACGCAACGGACCTGATGAGTACACCAGTATTGATAAGGGTGACTTGACTATTCGTAGCGCAAGTGACCTGTATTTATACGATAATACCCTTAAAGCAATCAAAGTTAAGGGTACTGTTGTAAAAGAATGGCTGGAAATGAGTGCGGGCGCATTTAACCGCATCAAACCAGGGATCTCGACTCCGCAGTCTCTGTTGAATACGAAATTTTCAGTTTTTAACTTCGATGTAATCGATGGGGTTCAATATAAAATTGATGTGACGAAAAACGCGAAGTACAATCCGGATGGTACGATTAATGATGCTTCTTCGAGTCGTGTAACGGATGTCACTTACAATGATCAACCTTTAGATCTAGATCAGGATTTCATTGTTGTTACTAATAATTACCGCGCAAGTGGTGGCGGGAACTTCCCGGGTGTTAAAGGTGCAGAGCTGGTTGTAGACTCTCAAGATGAGAATCGTCAGGTTCTGATGGACTACATCAGTGAAGCTGGTACGATTGATCCAACTGCTGATGGTAACTGGTCCTTGGCACCCATCAAAGGCAATGTGAATGTTACATTTACAACAACACCTAAAGCGGCAAATGTACTCCCAGCGAACATTTCCGATACTGGACAGCAAGATAATAAGGGCTTTGGAATTTTCAAGCTAGATCTAAGTGTGAAGACACCTGCACCGACGGAAGATGTGGAGGTTCACCTTCTTGGAATTAATGACTTCCACGGTCAACTCGACACTGTTTCTACAGTGAACAATAAGTCTGTAGGCACAGCAGCCTATCTCGCGACTTATTTGAAAGCAACTCGTGCAAAATATGAGAACTCATTACTCTTCCATAATGGTGACTCCGTTGGAGCATCCGCTCCAGTATCATCCCTTGAGCGCGATGAGCCGACTCATGCTTGGATGAACATGATGAAATTTGATGTGGGTTCTCTTGGTAATCACGAATTTGACCAAGGTGTTGATGCACTGATGACACAGCTTTATGGTGGTGTCGACCCTAAGGATAATAAAGTTAACCATGCTGGATCTGATTTTGATTATGTTAATGCGAATGCAGTGGATGCCAAAACTGGCGAGCCAATTATTAATCCTTATGTAATCAAAGAAGTAGGCGGTGTGAAGATCGGCTTTATTGGTCTTGTAACGAAATCCACACCAAGTAAGGTGGCACCTTCCGGTACGGCTGGCGTGCATTTCCTCACGCCTGAAGAGGAAGTGGCGGCTGTTGAGAAATACGCTAAGGAGCTTCAATCTAAAGGTGTTGAGACGATTATCGTGCTTGCACATGATCCTGCAACAACCAAAGATGGTGTGACTACAGGTGAAGCGGCTGATCTAGCCAATGCGCTTCCTGCGGAATCCCCTGTTGATGTTATCGTTGCTGGTGATAACCATGCACTTGCAAATGGAACAGTAAACGGCAAGCTGATTGTACAAGCTTATTCTTACGGTACAGCATTTGAGGATATCAAGTTGATCATTGATCCTAAAACAGGTGATGTGAAGGACAAGTCTGCTGTGGTAACTTCCACCTTCCATGATGGGGTAACACCAGATCCGGAAAGTGTGGCACTGGTTAATGCTTACCTTGAGAAGCATCCTGAGCTCACTCAACCAGTGGGTACAACGGACGGAACTATCACTCGTACCGATGCTTACAATAATGAGGCTGCACTTGGTAATCTGATTGCTGACTCTATGCGTAATGCTGACTTCGGCGATGGTGCAAAAGCTGCCGATTTCGCCTTTATGAATCCAGGCGGTATCCGTGCGGACCTTCCGAAAGGTCCTGTAACCTTCGGCGATCTGGCTAAAATTCAGCCATTCGGCAACACGCTTGTGAAGCTGACACTAACCGGAGCGCAAATCAAAACATTGCTGCAACAGCAATGGAATGTAAAAGCTGATGGAACACCAGATATCAAAACGCTGCAAATTTCCGGACTGAAATATACAGCGAATATGTATCTGCCAGTAGCCGATCGTATTGCGAGCCTCACACTAACTGATGGAACACCAATTAATCCTACGCAGAAATATACAGCAGTAGTAAATAACTTTATGGCTGCGGGTGGAGATAACTACAAGGTTCTGACTCAAGCTAGTGATTCATTGGCTGGACCTATTGATTTGGACGTGTTCTACGACTACATTGTAAAGACGTTTAATGGCAAAGAGATTAAAGCAGCCATTGAAGGTCGTATTATTAATAAATTAAAGGCTGATTCGGGATCAGGCAGTGGCAGTGGCAGTGGAGGCGGTTCTACCGGTGTAACTCCAACGCCTACTCCAACCGCGAAACCAACAGCAACACCAGCACCATCAACAGCACCAACGGCAACACCTGCACCAACTACTGCGCCAGCAGCAAACTTCAAGGATCTGGGCAAGGTAGCTTGGGCGAAAGAAGCTATTGAAGCATTGGCTGCTAAGGGCATTCTGAAAGGTCTGGATGCAAATACTTTTGCGCCAACCAAAACAGTGACTAGAGCAGAGTTCGTTACGATGCTGGTACGCGCACTGAATCTTACGGGTTCAGCGACAACCAGTTCGTTCAACGATGTTAAACAAGGAGTTTGGTACACGGATTCTATCGCCCTTGCGGTGAAGGCTGGACTTGTACAAGGCTCTGGAAATGGCAAATTTGAACCGGGTCGTGAAGTGACTCGTGAAGAGATGGCCATTATGGTTGCTAACGCACTGAAAGACAAACTACAGCCGATTGATAAAAATGCAGCATTGGGTAAGTTTGCAGACAAGTCCAGTATTGCTCCTTATGCACAAGAGGCTATCGCACAGCTAACTCAATTGGGAATCGTCAACGGTGTTGATGGTGGGAAATTTGCACCTAAGGGTATAGCTAATCGCGCTCAAGCAGCGGTTATCATCTATCGCATGCTTGGACAAGCATCATAATTCTATTGTTCTAACTAAAAGTGTATCGATGATCCTCTTGAGGGCACCGATACACTTTTTTTAAATATAAGAAAGTATAAGTGACACCAATACTCTTATAGTCTTCCCTTAAACGCTTACTGCCCTTACAAGGGCACCGAAGACGCTTTTACTTGTTAAATTTGTTGTTGCTCTTTCTGTGAAATCATGTTAACTTATATTCTGCACTGTATTTTTTTATATCTTGTGCGGTCGTGGCGGAATTGGCAGACGCGCACGGTTCAGGTCCGTGTGGGCTAACCCCCGTGGAGGTTCGAGTCCTCTCGACCGCATACCTAAGTGCATATAAACAGGCAATACTTTTGAATCGCTCTTCAACCTGAAGAGCCTTTTTCTATTTATACGCATAATTCAATTTGACAAACTCTATGTAAAAGAAGTGAAGCAAAGATGGAGCCTAATGTAGGTGTAAATACGAAGCAAAGTGTGCGGTTTCTAGAAAAGTATTTCTCTGGTGAATCGATAGATTATCGTCAGATGATTGCTTTATTCATCCCTATCCTAGTGGATCAGGCCTTTGTGGTGGGTCTTAATCTAGTGAATACAGCTATGATAAGCTCGTCTGGTGTGGCAGCTATCAGTGCGGTCAATATGATAGATTCTCTTAATATTTTTCTCATTAGTGTGTTTATTGCCGTCTCAACAGGTGGGACGGTTGTTGTTGCGCAGTATAAAGGGAGCGGCAATGACCTCATGGTGTCAAAAGCTACGGCAGGTGCTACGTCATCTGTTTCGCTGATGGCATTTGCTATTGGGATGTTCGGAATTCTTTTTCACAATCCGCTGTTGAATTTACTATTTGGAGCGGCCTCACCGGAGGTTATGGAGAACGCCCGAATATATTTAATCGGGAGCTGTATCTCTTATCTTGGTATAGCTGTTGTGGAAGCGGTATGTGGTGCTCTTCGTGGAATTGGTAGAACGAGGGCCTCGCTTGTACTTTCGCTAATTATGAATTTAACTTATGTCTTATTGAATCTCGTCTTTATTAACCTGTTGCATATGGGTGTTCTGGGGATGACCATTTCTATAAATATAGCTAGATACCTGGGGGCGTTCTGCGCACTTTATTATCTATTCCGATTGGACAACGATCTGCATATCCGTATTCGCGATCTTGTAGCGGTTAAGCTGTCTATGCTGAAAAAAATAATGTTCATCGGGATGCCGTTTGCGGCAGAGCAGATGTTCTTTAATGGTGGTAAAATTCTGACTCAGATCTTCATCGTTAGTTTGGGTACGTATGCACTTGCGACTAATGCGATTGCCTCCTCCTTTGCAGGGATTATGCAAATCCCGGGGAATGCGTTGTCCTTGACGATTATTACAGTGGTGGGACAATGTATGGGAAGCAATAATGTTAAGGATGCTCGAAAATTTATTAAATCATTCCTTGTCACCTCTTCTCTTTCCCTGGTGGTGATGGGGTTGCTGATTATGCCTTTTTTCAATCCATTAGTGTCAATGTTCCATCCTCCTGCTGAGATTGTGGGCGATATCTTCCTGATTGTGCTCATCAATACGATTGCGCAAATTCCGTTATGGTCTATAAGCTTTATTACGCCTTCGGCGCTTAGAGCGGCAGGGGATTCCAAATTCACCTCCATGGTTTCGATGCTTACGATGTGGCTGTTCCGTGTAGTGCTCGGATACATCTTAGGTATTGTTCTGAACTTTGGTATACTCGGCGTTTGGCTGGCGATGAATTGTGAGTGGGGGATCAGAGGTTTGATTTTCCTGCGGCGATTTATGGGCAAGAAATGGGTTCAGCATCGTGTTATATAATAGATATAAAAAATCAAAGGACACCCTGATGGGTGTCTTTTTTGCATGCTCTGATGAGTGCCTCTGGAGAATGCAGCTTGAGTATTTCTTGGGTAGCGGGGTAATAATATGTAGGAATTGCGTCTTTATGCTTACTAAAACACACAACAAGGAGTCTTGCACAATGTCACATTTCGTTAGATCCGTTACTTCACCAAAGAAATTTATCTCCGGCCATAACTTACTGTCAGATCTGAATGAGTATATTAAGGCGTTTGGCGATCATGCCTATGTGATCTGTGATGAGTTCATTTTGGAACGTGCTAAGAAAGAGGCGGGGAGTTCCATCGAAGGTGCGGGGAATAAGGCTACTTTTGAAAAATTCAATTATGAATGTACTCAGGAAGAGATTAATCGTAATCGGGAACTTGCCCGTAAAGCTGGGGCGAATATCATCGTCGGTATCGGTGGAGGTAAAACACTGGACACTGCCAAAGCTACTGCGTATTATGAGAAGCTGCCTGTAGTTATTTTTCCGACGATTGCATCTACTGATGCACCATGTACAGCGCTGGCTGTCATTTATAATAAAGATGGTTCATTTGATCAATACTTATTCCTCCCAAGTAATCCGGATGTGGTCTTGGCGGATACAGCGATTTTAGCTTCAGCGCCTTCCCGTTTTTTCGCAGCTGGAATTGGCGACGCACTGGCTACTTATTTTGAAGCCCGTGCTTGTTATGCCTCTAATGGCGACAATCTCGTACTCATGAAACCTTCTACAACGGGTCTAGGTATATCAAGACTTTGTTATGAAGCTCTACTTAAGAATGCGGTAAAAGCAAAACGTGCGGTTGATCAGAAGCTCTATACACGCGCGGTGGAGGAGACCATTGAAGCGACAATTTATCTAAGTGGTGTGGGTGCTGAATCTGGTGGTCTGGCTGCCGCGCATGCTATTCATAATGGGATGACAGCCGTTCCTTCACTACACAAAGCTCAGCATGGTGAAAAGGTTACGTTTGGTCTTTTAGCCCAGTTAGTACTGGAAAATGCCTCAAATGAGGAGCTGGAAACTGTCATTAAGCTTATCAAGGATGTAGATCTTCCGCTAACCCTCGCCGATCTGGGGTGCACGGAATTTATCGAATCCGAATGGCGCCAAGTTGCTGAAGCTGCTTGTGCAGAAGGAGACACAATGGGCAATATGCCGTTCCCGGTTACTCCGGAAGATGTGTACAATGCGATAGTGGTGGCGAACTCGCTGGCAGAGTCTTATAAATAACTAGCACAACTAATATGTAGTGATAATGAAGGCGCCCTTGGGGGTGCCTTTTGTTTTTATATAGGTTAAGCTGTTGAAGTAGAGTAGGGGTAAAATTATGCTTATAGGTATCGGCTTCGGCATACTTAATCACGGGATAGGGTGCCTACGGAAACGAGATTATTGCTAATCGCCCCGTTGCTGTGCCAATATCACTCTATGTAATAAGGAGGAAAGATGAGAAAAAAACATTTAGGTTATCTAGTCCTTATTATCATAATTATTGGAGCGGTAATAATAGCAGTAATTCACGGAAATTCGGAGCGTCAGAACAAGCAGGCAGCAGGAAGCCTTGGAATGGATTATGTGCGCAAAGAGTACACGGAAAGTGCGTCGCTGAGAGTTGCAACGATTTGCAAACCCTTATTTGGAGGGTCGGGTTATCAGGTAGTGCTCGAGGATTCAAGTGGGCAATCGTATTGATAAATGAATCGGATCTCATCTATATGATTATTGGGAGGCACTCCTGCGGGGTGTCTGTTTTTGTTATATTAAATTGAATTTTGTTATTTATTTTCGGAATAACTAACATTAATACTAACATAAACAATAAAATAATTATAACAAAAGGGAATATTTAGATTGTTTTATGCCAATGTAACCGCTATAATCTTGCATATACCGAAATATCTAACGAAATTAAAATATTTTGTTAGTGTTTGTTATTAATAACGAAGCTGAGTATGTGGAGGTGAATAGTTAGCGAGTAGGTCTGTAATTGTCTTCTATAAGGACAGATAGTTATTGGGTTCATAACAGCTGGTTGGCTATTCTTATTATCAAATCCATTCATTTTCGAAGGAGAATTAGGAATGAAAAAAGCGAAAAAGTGGCTGGGGAGTATACTTGCCTGTGCAATGATAATGTCTCCTTTCCCCTCTGTAATTTCTGCAGCAGCAGCGCCATCGACTGTGGGATTCGGTGATACACAGGGTCACTGGGCACAACAAAATATTGCGAAGTGGGTAGAAAATGGCGTATTAAACGGGTATCAGGATGGTTCTTTTCATCCCAATGAAGGAATTACAAGAGCTGAGTTTGCTACGATCTTGAATAAGGTATTTGGTTTCTATATGAAGTCAGATCAATCTTTTTCCGATGTAAAAGCGACCGATTGGTATGCAGATCAGCTTTCGTTGGCACGATATGCTGGGTATTATGAAGGATACTCAGAGAATAAAGCACAAGCTACTGATTATATAACGCGTCAGGATGCGGTGACGATGTTGGCTCGGATATTTACTCTTCAAGGCACTGAAAGCGCTTCATCGATGAGCGGATTTAGTGATTCCGCTCAGATTCAGGCTTATGCTAAGGATGCAGTTCATGCGCTCTCAGGTTTGATTACAGGGTATGAGGATGGAACCTTTAAGCCGCTTGGAAGGATCACCCGTGCCGAAGTTATAACGTTAATTAATAAAATAGTGAAGAGTTATTACTCGCAATCTGGAAGCTTTGAAGGAGGAATAGTTTCTGGGAATGTAGTCGTTAATCAGGATGGTGTTGTGTTAAAAAATGCAACGATAAACGGAAACCTGTATCTAACTGCTGGGATCGGTAACGGCGAAGTGACCCTTGAGGGTATTAAGGTTACGGGCACCACATTTATTGCAGGTGGCGGGATAAACTCCATTCTTATTAAGAATAGCTCATTAGGCAAAGTAAATATAAATCGTAAAGAGGGTGAGGTTCGTGTCCTCACGAGTGGTACAACCCAAATTTCTCAGCTAACGGTAGATAGTCTAGCAAGACTGGAGTTTGGAACTGGGACGATGATCACCACGGGAATTCTAAATAGCACTGTGGGGCTGATCCTAGGTGAAGGCGCATCGATTGCTAATCTAAACGTAGCTGTCAAAGCGACTGGAACCACCCTTTCCGGTCAGGGCGACATTGCAAAAGCGGACGTTAAAGCAACAGGAGTAACGTTGAACGGTAAGCCCATTGCTCCTGGCACAATTGTCATTATCAAAGGCAATCAAGGTCCTGTAGCAACAACTACCCCAGCGCCTACCTCGGCATCAGGCTCATCAACAACGCCGGTAGGTCCGACTAATCCAACCGCGGCACCTACAGCGACACCAATACCAACGGAAACACCGACACCAACAGCGACACCGACAGCAACAGCAACACCGACACCGACAGACCCGACGGGTCCTGTGGGACGTATCGAGAATTTAGCGGATGTTGATGCAAGTAGTGAGACTAGATCGCTATTCGCCTATTTACAGGATATCCGCGGCAGTGAGATCTTGTTTGGACATCAGCATGCTACTACAGAAGGACTTTCTATTACTGAAAAGGACGGAACGCAGTCTGAGGTCGAGAATGCAGTAGGCGACCTTCCGGGGCTGTTCGGCTGGGATACGCTTAGTCTTGAAGGTTTTGAGAAACCAGGCGATCTAGGCGCAACCCAGCTGGAGAATCGTGATAAATTAATCGGCGTGATGAAATCTGCTTATGAAAAAGGCGGCGTGCTTACATTAAGCTCGCATATGCCGAACTTCGTCACAGGAAAGGACTTTTATGACACCAAAGGGAATGTGCTTACGCATATATTACCCGGCGGTGACAAACATGCGGAATTTAATGCATTCCTGGATATGATTGCGGACTTTGCGAATAACTTAAAAGATGATGATGGTAAAGCTATTCCAGTCATTTTCCGTCCATTCCACGAGCAAAATGGTGGCTGGTTCTGGTGGGGTGCGCCTTACCGTACGAAGGAGCAGTATGCTGAAATTTATCGTTATACCGTTGAATACTTAAGGGACAAAAAAGATGTGCATAACTTCTTATATGCGTTCTCACCGGGAAGTCCATTTAACGGCACAGATGCGACATTCCTTGAGACGTATCCGGGAGATGACTATGTCGATATCCTTGGCTTCGATAATTATTATGACGGAACCACTGAGGGTTGGTTTGATTCAGTCGTGAAGGATGCTAAGCTGATCTCGAAGCTGGCGGATGATAAGGGGAAAATCGCAGCATTTACTGAGTTCGGTTATTCGGGTGTGAAGCCAACTGGAACGAAGGACCTGAAATTCTTTACCAAGCTAATCGCTGCACTGCAGTCTGATCCGGATGCTAAACGGATGGCGTACATGCAGACTTGGGCGAATTTCAATACAGATTCTATCTTTGTCCCTTATAGAAATGCTCCAAACGGGCTAGGGGATCATGAACTGCTCCCTGATTTTGTAGACTATTATAATGATCCGTATACAAGCTTCAGCCATGAAGTGGCTATTGCGGATGCGTATTCGAAACAGGTAACTACAGAAACCGAGCAACCTTTTTTACACATTGCCTCACCAACGGCAAACCAAACAGTGCCCACGACAAAAGCATCGACCCTTCGTGTTCGTGTGTTGAATCAGGACGTGGATAAAGTAACCTACCTGATTGGGGATGACACAACAGAGTACAGCATGGCAGCTGACGCAGAAGGTTTCTATTACTTGGCAGATTGGACACCAGGTGTAGCCTTCGACGAAACTGGCGTGATGCTTACTGTTAAGTCCTATGAAAAGGATGGTTCTGTACTTTCACAAACGATCCAAATCTTTGTAAGTGACGTAGAGGGCAATGGGGACCCATTGATTGTAGATACTTTTGAGAATTACAAAGGGAATGATGAATTACTTCGTGCGGCATTAAGTCCTGCGGGTGATCTAAATACGATCTCACTTGATGCGGACCATAAAAATGATGGCAAGTATGGCCTGAGATTCGATTATAATGTGGATGGCCAAGGTTATACAGGTCGTACCAAAAACATGAATAATGCCGACTGGTCGGACGCCAACAAATTGAAGCTCTGGATTGCACCTGATGGCAGCGACCACAAGCTTGTTATTCAGGTCAATGCAAGCGGCATTTCTTTTGAAGCTTATCCTTCACTGGCAGGTACGACACCTGGCTTGGTGGAAATTCCATTCAGCCAGTTCGCTCCAGCGCCATGGGATACAGGAAATGCCGGTAAAGTAATCACTAAAGAGAACCTTAAGGACATTCGGGCAGTGTCTATCTACGTAAATAAAAAGGACATAGTAGCAAGTACGTCTGGTACGCTGTACTTCGACGATATTGCAGCGTTTAATGATGGAACAGGTGGTGTTCCTAACGGGGGCGAAGGCCCTGGCAGCACGCCAGAACAGGCGAAGCTGTTGTATGGTTTCGAAAAAGATACTCAGGACTGGACAGTAGAGCAAAATAATGCGAGTGCAAGCGCGGCAGTGATCTCGACTGATGAGGCTGCTGAGGGAACTCATTCGTTAAGCACCTTGTTCTCACTCGATTCAGATGGAGCTTTTGAGCTCACCAAAAATGGCAGTCTGGATCTGAGCGCGGTTGATAAATTAAGCGCACAAATTAAACTGTCGAACGGAACAGCGGATGCACGTTTGTATATTAAGACGGGATCAACCTGGTCTTGGGCTGACAGTGGAGCTGTGAAAGTAGATTCGAGCGGATTTACTACGGTTTCGCTCAACTTGGCAGGTATTGCAGATCTTAATAGTGTAAAAGCCATAGGTATCAAGCTCGAGGGATTCAGTGGTACGGGAACTTCTACGCTGTATCTGGATGATGTTCGGACCCTGAAGAATGGTACCGCACCTGAAGCTGTCGTCTATGGCTTCGAGGACAATACACTGCAAGGCTTCAGCATCAATGTGGATGAAAATAATAAATATAATACAGCGCTGGCTCAGAATCTATCGGTGAGCAATGCTGTGTATGCTGAGGGAACTCATTCGATGCAAGCGGACTTAACATTGAATGGAGGGCAATTCCAACTGCGTCGTATGGTGGTTACCAACTTAGCGAATGCATCAACAATTACGCTTAAAATCAAGGTTGTACCTATTGATGCAAGCGATGTTAGCGGTGTAATGGCTCAGCTGTTTACCCAAAGTGGCTCAAGCTGGGGAACATGGACTGCTTCTACGGCTACACCAGTAGATGCCAATGGATTTACTACAATAACACTGGATATCAGCAAGGTAGCGGATCGTAATTTGACCCAAGCGATTGGCGTTCAAGTCATGACCACAGCAACTGATCCAGTAGGTAGTGCTACCGTATATGTGGACGAAATCACGATTAAATAGAAAGTAGTAAAGCCGGAAGCGAACATTTTACGATGTTCACTTCCGGCTTATTTATTTAGCATCAAATTTATTCATTTTAAGTCGAGTATCTGCTTGAAATTAACGAAGCTTAATAGACCCGCCATCTACCATGATAGTCTGGCCCGTAATATAATCGGAATCTTCACTCGCTAGGAATACCGCAACACGCCCGATATCACTTTCCAGTTCACCCAATCTTCTCAAAGGGATTTTCGAAATCATATTTTGGTAATACTCAGGGTTTGCTTCTGCCCATTCAATCATGCCAGGGGAATTAGCAATTGGAGCAATGATGTTTACGTTGATTCCAAATGGACCAAATTCATTAGCGGCTACCCGGGTAATTCCACGGATGGCTTCTTTTGCAGCAGCATATGTTCCTTGATTGGTATCCCCGTTGAGGCCAGCGCCCGATGCAAAATTAATAATTTTACCTTGTGCTTCTTTTAAATACGGTAGTGCTGCTTGCATGAAATAGAAGGTTGGATAGAAGCCTGTATCAAAAGATAAATCGAAATCAGCCTGTGTAGTTTCTTCAATAGATTTCATTCTGGATGCGTGGGCATTGTTTACTAAAATATCTATTTTTCCAAATTTATCAGCTACTTGTTTAACAAGGTGAGCTATTTTATCGTGTTCCTTGAGGTTCGCTTGAATAAAGATAGATTCAGGTTGATATTCTTGTAATTCTTTAATTGTTTCTTTGCCGGTTTCTTCATTGAGGTCAATAATAGCTACCTTAGCGCCTTCTTTAACAAAAGCCAGGGCCATCCCTTTACCAATACCGCCTGCTCCACCAGTAATAATAGCTACTTTTCCTGCAAGTCTGCTCATGTTGGTATCTCCTTTTTGTGAAAAAAATGTAGTATCTAACTCTTATCAGAGGTAAGGTGTAATTGTTACTTCGACTATATATTACCCAAAATAGTAGCTATATTTACCATGAAGTAGAAACGGCATCATTTACCAAGATGAATATAGAGGGTGATGATGAATAATACAGCATCTGATGAGGTCTGTTCCAGCTCTTATGTACATGTTGAGCGATTGAATTAAGCGGCGCACCAAGTGATGAGCAATTGATGATTCATGTGTCGCACCAAGTGATGCTGCAAGTGATGCAATAAGTGAAGTATTTATAGAGTAATTAGGGAATTTCTCCCTGAAATTCAGAGATTTCTGTTCATCAGACTTATAATTAGGGAAAACTTACCTGATTTTCGGCCGATTTAGTAACTAATTAAGAAATCCCCTATTTATTAGGGAGGAAATCCCTGATTTCGTGCATTTAGAGCGAATATCGGCTATTTTCAGGGAGTTTTTCCCTAATTAGTTTAAACCCTACCGCAAGCCGTATGAAAAACTCACCTAATATATCGTTCACCGCTCACCGCCCAACTGCCCACCATCCAACCTTCCAACCACCCACCGTCCACCGCCCAACCCAATATCAGAGAACACTACGCGTGGTATATAGTCATATGGCACAGTAAAATCCATTACTTTTCTTTTCAATTCCATTCCATAAAAAAGAAGCTGCCCCCAAGTAGAATTCACTACTTTTGAGACAGCCTCTTATGGATATTTATAAAGGAAACCCCATCGAGATTACCGCACCGCCATTTCTTCGGTTGCCTGCGCTGATCTGACCTCCACAACGCTCGATGATTGCGCGGGAAATAGCCAGTCCAAGTCCGGATTCTCCGTCTTTTCCTTTTACAAACCGATGGAAGAGATAGGGAAGCAGATCGTCCGAAATTCCAGGACCATCGTCACTTACGGATAACAGGGCCCGGCCCTCCTTGACCGAAACATGGATATAGATATGTTGGTTAGCATAACGTGTTGCATTGGATACTACATTAAGAAGCGCCTGTAGCAGCTTATCCCTATCCGCACGGATCGTAAGAGAATCTTGATGATCGTGGGAGATATGGAGGGTTAATTCTTTTTTCATTAATAGAGGGTTCATTCGTTCGATGGTTTCTGTCAGTAGATCTTTTAAACAAATAACCGTAGGCTTGAATATATCTTCCTCGCTGTCTAGCTTCGCAAGTAAAGTCATTTCGGACACGAGCTTCTTCAAGCGGCTGCTTTCGCTCATGATAATGTCTAGCCCTTTTACTACATTCTCACCTTCAAAAACACCATCCTTAATCCCTTCAGCGTAGCCGGAAATGGACATTAAGGGAGTTTTTAATTCATGAGACGCATTCTGGAAAAATTGTTTCTGCACATGGTTGAAACGATTTAATTCATCTGCCATGTCATATACCGATTGAGCGACAGATCCAAGCTCTCCACCAGCTTTAATTAATTTAACATCTGAGAAGCGCCGTTCTTTGACTTTGCGGAGTTCTTGTTGCAGCCTCATTAGAGGTTGAATCAGCTTCTTGGTGATAAATAGGCCAAATAGGAACATAAATGCTCCCGCTGCGCTGAAAACGATCAGCAGTCTTTTGAGCAAAGCTTGTTCAATAGCAGTGACTGCGCTCATAGGGGTTAGTAGAGTTAGCGTGCCTATAGGTGTAGCCTTCACTTCAGTAATATACCGTGTATCTGTTCCATTCCAAATGTTCTGGAGCTCAGTGGCTTGGCCTGTGACACTCTTGGCATCATAGTTTATTGCAATTGAACTCATCTCTGATGATGTGGACAAGACTTTTCCTGTCTCATCGCTAAGAATGGCTTCGACGCCTGCAGTGCTTAGAGAAGGTAAGGTCACCGGCAGAGCTTCCAGCTGAGTGCCAATCTCCCCGATGTATTTACTTTCTTCAGTCAATGTAACTGACATCGCCGCACCAATGGTTCTTAAATCCTCTTTTTGTGTTCCGACAAAATGGTTGAGTAGTACAAAATGGATCACGACTGCAGTAATAGATAGTAGCAATACCAATGCAATACTAAAGGCTAAATTAATCTGATGTGCTAGTTTCATTCGTATGCTCACCCCCATCTGTTCTCATGCGGTATCCGTGTCCCCATACAGCCTCAATGGGCAAATGCTCCAGTTTTTTGCGCATCCGTTTAATGAGATGATCCACGGCGCGATCACTTCCAAAATAGTCGTCTCCCCACACATAGCTCAGCAGCTCATCTCTTGTAAATGCCCGGTTAGGGGCATCAGCGAATACTTTTAGCATGGTGAATTCCTTGCTGGTCAAGTCTACCTCTTCACCACACCAGAATACACGTCTTTCTTCCGGCAATAGTAGAAGCTGGTCGATTTCAAGACGGGTGGAAGTGGTCTGACTATTCAATTTTTCGGCCTGATTACTCATTTTGTACCAGCGTTGAAGCTGCCGTTTGATCCGGGCGACTAATTCACGAGGGCTGAACGGCTTGACTAGATAATCGTCACTGCCAAGCTCCAATCCTAATATTTTATCCACTTCATTATCTCTTGCGGAGATCATAATGATCGGTACTTCGGCTTCGTTACGAATCCTTTTACAGAACTCATAACCATCCATGCCGGGGAGCATAACGTCGAGTACCCACATATCCGGGGGGCTAGTCTGCCACAAGGTCCATGCTTCCTCAGCGCTGCCAAGGCCGATGGTGTGGTAATTTTCTTTTTGTAAATAAGCTTCAACAAGATTGCGTATATGTTCATCATCGTCGACTACGGCAATGAGATATGGATTATTCATTTCGGGTTACCTCCAGATTATTCTCCTACAAGTATATCAATCCAGAGGTGGGTAGGGGCGGCTGCCATCGTTTTTCCACAAATTAACCAATGTTCTGCCACACCCATTATGTAAGCTTGGTCTTGTAAGATCATTCGAATCGACGAGGAGTGTTGTATTTATGAATCAACAGATGTTATTTAAAAAGTTAGCGCTGTCCGCCCTGCTAGTGTCCGCCGTTGCTGCACCGTCTGCAACGAACGCAGCAAGTGGAGCGCAAGACGGAAACACGAAAACAACGGCTGCAGCCGTTGTTACTGCTGCCTCTAAAGGAACAATTGCCACTAAAGTAACCACTATTGATTGGGTAGATCCCCTAGAGTTGGCTAAGACCTACGCACCTAATACCCAAGAAGATTGGAAGAACACCTTGGATCAGTATTATAAGGTTGCTGGATTTAGTGTAACCGCACTTGCCGAGCTTGTGCCTGCGGAA
This sequence comes from Paenibacillus sp. FSL R7-0048, assembly GCF_038004505.1. NCBI lineage: Bacteria > Bacillati > Bacillota > Bacilli > Caryophanales > Paenibacillaceae > Paenibacillus > Paenibacillus sp. FSL R7-0048. Next base: position 280,475 of record NZ_JBBORF010000001.1, read on the forward strand.
CTGGTGGAGGGAGTTCAATTATCTAAAGAAATACTATCCACCGAAGCTCTACCTGCAGGATATATTGAAGCTGGTCGTAACCTTGAAGTAATACCTGTAGTCGATGATATGCAGGTAGATAGCAATATCACTACTTCAATTAAAGCTGTAGACGCGACTTCAATTGCTATTTCCATTCCAGATCTTAGCGACGCGGATAAAGCTTTTTTCAAAGCCCAAGATGATCTGAATAGTGCCGCTAAATCCAAAGATGCGACTGTGATCAAGGAAGCTTTAGCTAATCTGCTGGATCAATATAAAGAGAAGATCAAGGAGCTTGAAACAGCCAAATAACGGCGATTAGTGAGGCTTGCTACAGAATAGAGATACTGAAAAGGGTAAAGATAAAAGACACCTCGCGGGGTGTCTTTTTTGTATGCATATCAATCTTCACGCTTTGCCTTTGGCCCTTACTTGCTTCCGCCAGTTCACACCGATCACCCCGGCGATGATCATCACTGTACCGGTCCAATGGTACCATTCCAGTTGCTCATTCAGCAGAAGTACACCACCGAGAATAGAGACAACTGTTGAAAGACTGCCGAAAATGCTCACGCGTGAAGCTTCCATCCGTGATAAAGCATAGTTGGAGAGGAAGGAGGTCACGAGGGAGGAGAGTACGCCGAGATAGAGCATGGAGAATATAAATTTGGGCTCTTGAAAAGGTGTGAAATACTGATCCAAGGTTCCTGCCGAACCATGCTTAATGATCGACAGTCCATTAAAAAATATAAATCCGAACAAAGTAATCATATAGGTAAGTTCTTTGGGACTCCAGGTACGTGTCAGCTTTCGAGCCGCAACATTATAACCGGCAAGGGATAAAGCTGAGATTAGGATAAGTAAGACGCCCCAAAGACTAGAAGAAGAGATACTCAAACCTGGAATGGCAAAGATAAGAATAATGCCTGCAACTGAGATTAATGTAGAGATCTTTTGGAAGCTGCTCGTGGTTTCCTTCAAGAACATCGCCGCCAAAAGGATGGTGAAGATGGGCATTGTCGCCTGAATAATACCCGCTACAGCGGAAGTTGTATACAAAAGTCCATACGCCTGAAGGGTGAAATATAACGCTGGATACATTAAAGCCAGTGGGATTATCACTGCGGCCTTGGATATTCCAAACTTCACCCGCCCCCACCCTGGAAAAGTAAATAAAGAAGCGGCAAGGAAAGATAACGTGAAGCGATGAGCTAGCGTATCAAAAGGATCCGAGACGGTTAGGGCCATTTTTACAAATATAAAGGAAAACCCGACGATAATAGCATTCATGACAGCTGCTGCTATCGCTTTTTGAGTAGAAGATGTATTCATTAGTAAAGACCTCCAAAGTGTTGCGCGCATTTAGGTACCGGTCCTGTTCTGCTCTTTATTCTAAGGCTAGAGTAGCTGTGCTACAATGTAATTATTATTCATCTGTACCGGTACAGAATAAGCTTGGAGGAAGGTGAAAGGGATGTATAAGTATTCGGAGTTAATCAACGAGCTGGAAGCGCAAATTGCCGAGGATGCGTATCGTGAGGGAGATAAATTACCGTCTATCCGGGAGTTGTCCTTACGTTATGGATGTAGTAAAAGTACGGTTATTCGCGCGTTACAGGATCTTCAGGACAAACATTTAATCTATGCCGCCTCAAAAAGTGGTTATTATGTCATGAAACGAAGCGGACAGCGAAAAGACGAAGGTGCACATTGGATCGATTTTACGGTGTCTGCACCCGACCCGGATATTTTTCCGTATCTGGATTTCCAACATTGTATTAATAAAGCGATTGATATGTACCGCAATGACTTGTTCATCTATGGAACGCCGCAGGGGCTTCCTTCTCTTATTCGTGAAATGCAGCGGCATCTGGCTTCTTATCAGGTATTTGCCAATCCGGATCAGATTTTTATTACCTCAGGTGTGCAGCAGGCGCTTGGCGTATTGACCCGAATTCCTTTTCCGAATGGCAGGCAGCGAGTGCTGATTGAGCAGCCGGGTTATCCGCTTTTTATGGAATATCTGAAGACGTATGGCATTGAGACAGAGGGGATAAAGCGTTCGGATGCTGGGGTGGACTTGAATGAATTAGAGCGGTTATTTAAGACAGGCCAGTTCAAGTTCTTTTATACCGTCCCGCGATTTCATAATCCGCTCGGCGTCTCCTATACCCGTACCCAGAAGAAGGCGATTGCTCAGCTAGCAGCTAAATACGATGTGTATATCGTTGAAGATGACTACATGGTGGACTTGGAGCAGGATGCAAAAGAGGATCCGATCTACGCTTATGACGATGCTTCCCATGTGATCTATTTGAAAAGCTTTTCCAAAATTATATTTCCGGGTCTGCGTGTCGGTGTCGCTGTACTGCCAGAGGTCCTGTGTGACTCTTTTAACCGATTCAAAAGACTGATGGATATAGATAGCTCTATGCTGTCTCAGGCTGCCCTGGAGTTGTATCTGAAAAGCGGAATGTTCGAGCGCCACCGAAAAAAGATGCGTTCCTGCTACGAAAAAAGATCCACGCTGCTCCATGAATCGATTATGAGAGAGTTAGATACAGCGACAGCACAGCATTATTCCTACCATCCAACCGGCCAGCTTGGTGTGCATACGTATCTGAAGCTTAGTGACAGCATAAAGACAGAACAGATGATCAAACGTCTGCAAAAAAAGTTCATTCGCATCGAAATGGCGGACAGCGGGTATCTGCCCTCTTTTAATAAAGAGAAGATTCTAAAGCTCAATGTATCCAGTGTAAAAGAGCCGGATATTCGCTTTGGCATTGAACAGGTAATGCAAGAAATACGCTGAGAGCGCAGCAATAAATGAGTGGATGATAATGGTGGAAATGCTGGGAGCCCATTGGAGTAGAAACAAAAAAGCGTTCCTCCAGTAACAGGGATCGTTTTTTTGCGTTGTGGGTCGTTGGCAAATCTGGCAGCAGTGAACTGATGGACAGCAGATCTCATTATCGGTACAACTCGCAGTAATCTCTGGTTCTTCTATAAATATCCGAACACATTTTCTGTGCAATCTTCGGCCGAGTCATGCGGACCCAGATAACGTTATTTGCTAGTTTTTAGCCTTTGAAGCAGGTTTTCGGACACCAGCGCCGCTATTCAATTAGAAAGGGGTTATATTGGGTGGTTTTCATGCTAATAACGGCTATGGGGTCCGCTAGCACTCTAAAAATGTGAAAAAGCCGCTTTTAAGGTCAGCTGTGTCCGATAGCGAATTCGCTAAGTGCAAATTACCAAGATGCTTTATTCATTTTTGCTTCGGTAGCGAGTATCAGCAACAAGCGCAAAAAAAGAGACCGGGTTCGGTCTCTTTTAGTTATTTCTCGATAGGAGGTATGAATTAATTCGCAAAAAAGTTCGGCAGGAATTCTTTATTAGCTTCCAGCATTTCGTCCAGCATCCGAATCGCTACGTCCACGGACGGAACAAGCGGGTGATGTGCGAGCGCCTGAAGGGCAAGGGCGCGGTCTCCGGTTACAGCGGCGTCAATCGCCAGCTGTTCATAGGTTTTGACAGCATGAATGAGTCCTTTAGCCATGGTTGGAATTTTGGTCAGTGGCAGTGGTAGCGGGCCGTTTTTAGTGACCACGCAGTTCACTTCAATGCTGGCGTCATCTGGCAGGAAGTCCAATATGCCATGGTTTGCGACATTTAGGGTCTGAATGTCGTTTGATCCGTTATGGAGCGATCTCATGAGATTAACAGCTGCTTCTGAGTAAAAAGCACCGCCGCGCTGTTCCAGCTGCTTCGGCTTCTCGCTTAGCTCTAGATTGCCATAAAGCTCGAAGAGCTCTTCTTCTACACGTTTAACGACTTCAGCACGGTTAATGCCTTGTTTATGGGATTCTATCTGCTCTTCGAGCATGGCATCGGTCATATAGAAATATTTTAAATAGTATGAGGGCAGTGCATGAAGGGATTGCAGGAATTCCGGGTTCCATTCTCTTGCTGGTACGTTCTTAGCGCTGTAGCTGGTTGTATCTGCAAGCATATCGTCCAGCTTGTCTTCACCTTCAACATCGATACGAGTAATCCAGTGCAAGTGGTTGAGGCCCACAAATTCGGCATATACACGGTCTGCTGCTACATTATATTTGGCAGAGACTTGCTTGATCAGGCCGATAGGTGCGTTGCACAGGCCAATACTTTTTACCTTAGAATATTTCAGAACGGCTTCGGTGACCATCCCAGCAGGGTTAGTGAAATTGAGCAGCCATGCGTTAGGAGCCAGTTCCTCGATATCACGGCATACATCCAGAATAACAGGGATGGTGCGCAGTGCTTTCATCATTCCCCCAGGACCTGTTGTTTCTTGGCCAATAACGCCATATTTGAGCGGAATCGACTCATCACGAGCACGGGCATCAAGCATGCCGACACGCATCTGGGTGCTGACGAAATCGGCGCCTTCGATCGCTTTACGGCGGTCTGTTGTCAGATGAACCTCAATCGGAAGGCCTGATTTCTCCACCATACGTTTTGCCAAGTTACCTACAATATTCAGCTTGCGAAGACCAGGCTCAATATCTACAAGCCATAATTCGCGCACGGGAAGTTCTTTATAGTGAAGAATGAATCCCTCTACTAATTCTGGGGTATACGAAGAACCTCCACCGATAACTGCAATCTTTAATCCTTGGTTAGCTGCCAAGATTAATCACTCCTGTCTTGTAGTTTGTTTGATCGATTCATAATCCTGAAATTTCCGCATTTTCTCATATACTTCACTACTAATGGTCAACCCATCTTGATCCATAGCTGACCATACTGCACCGACTACAGGCTCTGTGGCAAGGGTAACCACGGTTGCCTGAGGGGCTGCAGCGTGTACAGCTTTCTCGATAGGCTGGCGAATCCAACCGCGATCCCCTCGGGTTAGCAGACTTCCTGCCAGCACCACATCGAAGGCCTCCTGCTCCATGCCTAGCTTGTGAATGATAGCTGCCGCAGACTTACCCAGTTCAACCCCTTGCCGATGTAAAATCTCCAGCGCTACGGCATCTCCTTCAGCTGCTGCTTCAAAGAGCAGGCGGGCAACATTTACGGGGACTTTTTTCCAATGATCAAGGAAATCGTGAAACATATGCCCAACTTCCTCATAACCTAGCATTTTTAGCAGTAAGCCTGTTAATAAGGTGGGCTGTTCCCGGCCGTCCCAAGCTCGGATAACGGAACGAAACACCTCAATATTGAGTGCGCCACCCCCGCCAAAATCACCATACATATAGTCAAAGCCGCCGCATTGATAATGCTCTCCCTGCAGGTTTCTGCCTGCTGAATTGGTGCCGGTGCCGCAGATGAGCGCGACACCATATGGGCGATTCGTTCCGGCGCGTAGACCGATCATAGTGTCACAGTTAATGGTGTATTTGGTGAATCCTATCTGGCGTATCATCGGATGGAGAATAGCATAGTCGGCCTCGCGATCAGCACCGGCAAGTCCGAGATAGGTATGCTGGATGTCTTCCAACCGGAGTCCGGCTTCAGCCAGCGCCCCGAATGTGGCCTCTTGAATACTGTTGGCGGCCTCAAGGGCGCCTGTCTGGTGGTTGCCGTTACCACTCTTGCCTTTGCCAAGAACATTGCCATGTTCATCGCTTAGCAGAGCATAGGTTTTCGTGCCTCCCCCATCGATCCCCAAGTAGTAAGTCAATGGTCGTCACTCCTAGTGTATAAATTTAATCTACTCAGCTCCGGTAGATTCACGTACGATAAGTTCAGGATCAATCCGCATCCCGGCTCCACGTTTCATCTTTCCGGAGATGCGTTTGAGCAGCATATCCGCGGCTGCCAGCCCGATTTTGTCTGCAGGCTGACGTATTGTTGTCAGATGTGGATGAAGCTGTGAAGCAATATAATGATCGTCATAGCCGACCACTGCCACCTCTTCGGGTACCTGAATGCCCGCTTCCATCAGGGCATTGATGACTCCAAGCGCGATATTGTCATCCCCGGCGAAGACGGCGGTGGGCAGCTTTCCTTCCTTCAGCCAACGTTTACAGGTCTCGTATCCCATCCCAATATCGAAATCACCAGGCACGATCTCAAAGGGGGCAAGCCCTTGTTCCTGAAGCGCCTGTAGAAATCCACTGCGCCGCTCCCGCGTACTCCGGAACATTTCCTGACCGCAGAGATGAGCGATTGAAGTATGTCCCAGCTCCAGCAGATGACGCGTAGCTGCGTATCCCCCCTTGAAGTTGTCGATCGTGATGGAGTAGGTATCATTTTCGGGCTTCTGATTATCTATCAGCACATAAGGAATACCCCGCCGTTTTAACTCCACAATATAATTGTCCTCTTCCATCGGAGAGAGCAGAATTAAACCGTCTACACGATCCTCCTGAATTAAATAATGGCTATCATCCGATTCGATGCCTGTTGAGATGGATATGGCTAAAAAATAACCATGCATCGCTAATATTTCATTCAGCTCTTTGACCACTGCGTCAAAAAAGGAATCTTGCAGGGTAGTGACAATAATGCCGATAATTCCCGTCTTACCGCTTGCCAGACTGCGTGCCGCAGCATTAGGGCGGTAATCCAGCTCTTTAATTGCCTCCAGCACCTTTTGGCGATTATTCTCGCGTACCGATTCGGCCCCATTTAACACCCGGGATACGGTTACAACGGATAATCCGGATTTTTTGGCTACATCAAAAATACTAACTTTCATCTTTAATTCTCCTCACGGCAGATTTTCCGATCCTGTTTTCTACTTTCAGTATACAGGGTTGGCAGACTGTCCGCTAAACGTATGATTTCACGCAGGTATACCGTCCCTAAAGGGGGCGGTATACCTGCCAAACAGTTATCGCTGAATGATCTCTGTAACCTTCTTCTGAATCGTCGCCATCACCTCTTCAACCGTCTTATGTCCAGTTTCTACTGGCTGCAATTCATTAATGAACATGTCATTAATTTGCGAGTAGTTGGTGATTAAGTGGTTATAGGATTCGAAGCCGTAGTTAACAGCACCCTCGTAGACATTTTTGATATCCTGTGGATCGATACCTTCAAAATGTTTATAGTAAGCTTCTGCAGCTTCGGTGTTGACTGGTGGGTTACCGCCACTAAGCTCAATGGATTTCTCTTGCACTTCGCTTGTGATCAGGTATTTGATCCATTCAAAAGCTTCCTTCGGATGTTTGGAGTCCTTCAAGATCAGCAGCGGATCGACATAAAGGGTGCTACGTACCTTATCGTTGCCTCCCCATGGTACAGCGGCTACGCCAATTTTGAAGGGGAAGTCATTTGCACCTGCAAGGTTCCATGAGCCTCCGATAGACATGCCGATTTTACCAGCAACAAAGGGATCACCGTTCTGTCCAGCTACACTTTTGCTCCATTCGGAAGAAGGAGAGACTTTATCCTTAAAGACAAGATCAAAAAGCTTGTTGTAGGCAGCGATCACTTCAGGGGAGTCAAAATAAGTCTCGGAAGGCACGCCGCCATTAGTCCATGTATCTTCTGAGTAAGGCTCCGCTCCAAAATATAACGGCCGCATATCGCGTTCGGACCAAGTGAAGTCTACGCCATATTGAGTTTTGGCGATATCATCGGATACAAGCGTCATTTGTTTAGCTTCATCGACCATTTTTTCAAACGTCCAGCTCTTATCTTCATAATCGCTTGTTGGATAAGTCAGTTTGGCAGCATCAAACATGTCTTTGTTATAGAGCATTAAGGTGACATACATATTGACCGGGATGCCGTAAGTGTGATCTTTAACCTTGTAGATACCCATTAGATTCTCTGGGATACTATAATCCTCTGCCTTGAAACCATCCTCTTTCATAAGGTCGGTCATATCGAACAACATACCCTTATTGTAGTATTCTGCGAAACCTCCATACCCCCAGTGACTTGTCACGTCGGGCGATTTGCCGCCGGCAATTAGCGTTTGCAGCTTGCTGTCGAACTGCTCATAAGGCGCTTTTTCCACTTTCACTTTAATATTCGGATGCAGCTTCTCGAAATCAGGGATTAATTTTTCGACAAATGTGCGGTCTTCTGAATCTATTGTGTAATGGGTAATCGTTACCGTTTCTGCTTTACCTCCAGAATTAGTAGAGTCACCGTTTCCTCCAGATAGGGCGTTACCCGCCGATTTGCCGCCGCTACAGCCTGATAAGGCTAGAACAACGAGCATGGTAGCTGCAAGTAAAAGCGCAATACTTTTCCTGTTCTTGTTCATTAGCTAAACCCTCCATGATTTCAAGTATATTTGGCCGCCGGATGGCGGATTATTACTTAATCCCTGTAAGTACAATCCCTTCGACGAACTGTTTCTGGGCTACAGCAAACAGCGTAACGATTGGGACCATAGCTAGAACCGAAGCAACCATTAGCAGATGCCAAGGTGGAATGCGGAACCTCGATGAGGTAAGAGAAGCCATCCCGACGGGTAGCGTGAACTTATCTGATGAGCTTAAGTAAAGCACTGGCGTAAGCAGATCATTCCAGTTGTAGATAAAAGCAAAGATAGCTACGGTCGCAAGTGCAGGTTTGGAGAGTGGGATTGCTATGGTAGCCCACATCCGTATTTCACCACAGCCATCAATGCGTCCGGCATCAAACAGCTCTTCAGGCAATGTGGAGAAGAATTGGCGCAGCAGAAAAATATTATAGGCTGAGCCGAAGAAAGCAGGCACGATCAGGGGTAAAAAGGTATCTATCCAGTTCATTTGCGAAAAGAGTACAAATTGCGGAATCATAATGGCCGGATAGGGTAACATCATGGTGCTCAGCAGCAGGATGAACCACACCTGATTACCTGTACCTCTGAATCTGGCGAATCCATAGGCAACCAGCGCCGAAGAAATCAAGGTTCCCACAACACTAAAGCCGGCGATAATCAGACTGTTTTTATAAAGAGTACCGAACTGCAGGGTATCAAATATTTCTGTGTAATTGCTCCACTGCCAGCTCTCCGGAAGAAAGGTGGGTGGGAACTTCAGCATCTCGCGTTTGGACTTAAGTGAAGTGGAGACCATGAAGAACAAAGGAAGCAGCATCAGAAATGTTGTAACTACTAGAGTAATAAAGCTGAAAATCTTAACAGGCTCCGCTTTCCGGCGGCGGTTTGTTCCTTTAGTCCGGGGGCTTAGCGCTCTGACTGTACTCATTTGCGTCCGCCTCCTTCATAGTGAACATAACGGTTAGACAATTTCATAATAAGTGCGGTGCACAGCATAACTACGATAAGGAGCACCCATGCCAAGGCTGAGGAATAACCGGCACGATATTCTTTGAAAGCGCTGGTGTAGAGATTATAGACATAGAACCAGGTAGAGTAATTCGGCCCCCCTTGAGTCATGACAAAAGCTTGGGTAAAGACTTGGAAGGAATCAATCAGTCCCATAATCAGTTGGAAGAGCAGCACGGGAGAGATCATCGGTAAGGTAATGTTCAGGAAGATTCTGAAGCGCCCGGCACCGTCAAGGTTAGCGGCTTCGATCAAGCTAGCCGGTACGCCTTGCAGACCTGCAAGGAATAAAATCATTCCTGAGCCTGCTGTCCAGAAAGTCATGATGATCAAGGCATATAGTGCAGTGTCTGGGTTCATCAGCCAAGCCGGTCCATGAATGCCGAACCAGGAAAGGATGTAATTGAAGAGCCCGATCTGCGGGTTGAAGATCCAGTACCACAGCAGGGACATGGCCACGCCGGATACCATGCTTGGGAAATACATTGCTGTTCTGAAAAAGCCGCGCAAAGGAATGGTCTGGTGAAGCAATAGTGCAAAGCCAAGACCGAGCGCAAGCTGGATAGGTACACCGATGAAGGTATATCTCAGCGTGACAACCACCGATTTCCAGAACAGGTCATTGTGAAACATCTCTGTGTAGTTAGCGAGCCCGATAAATTTAGGTGGGTGTATGATGTCATAATCAGTAAAGCTGAAGTAAAGCGATGATAAGATAGGATAAAGGGCGAATACTAGGAAGCCGATAATCCAAGGAGAAATGAACAGATACATGTAGAACGTCTGCCGCCTGTTCTCGCGATTGATCATGACACACCAACCTCTCGTTTTAAAAGTATAAGCGCTTTAACTTTTGATCATGCTAACACTATTAATTAGCAATAATACTAGGTACCTAGAGATTAAAGTTTAACCGCTTTAACTTTTTGTTTCGCTTTAATAAGCTTATCATAGAGGATGATCTCTAAATAATCAACACTTATTTTAACTATAAAAGCGCTGTCAGTCATTAAACGTAACATACAGTCTGTCATTTTTGTGAAAAAGGGACCTGAAATAAGATTCGGGAGATTATTGTGTTAACTATTATAACGCAATTTTATTATTTTTTATTAATATTCCTCATGCTATGATTAGGTTTGGTCATATTTTGTTAGAAATGAGGAAACTGAATGACGACTAGACCTTACTTAAAAATGATCCAGCATTCTGTTACAGCCTCAGGGATTAGCTTTGAGGAAATTACACCGAATTTCGTATATAGAGCGACGGATGGAGTGAAATCATTTGTGATGGTAGACGCTGAGATCGGACTAAACAACAGTGCTTCTACGATCATTGCCATGAGTAAATCTCTAACTTATGATGTTTTGCATAAGGCGAATATCCCAGCCGTAGAACATATTTATTTGCCGCATCCAGACTCCAAATTTAGCAATTTGAATCCTTATCCATTGGCTGAGCGTTATTTCCAAGCGTGCAATGGGGAGGTAGTTATGAAGCAGGATAACGGGGCGCAGGGCAATCATGTGTACAAAATCAATGAGATAGCTGATCTGCATGAAAAGCTGGATTTATTATTTTCTTTACAGCTTAATGGGGCAATAGGTCCTTATTATGAAGCGGAGATTGAGTATAGAATTGTAACTTTTAATCATCAGGCGCGTGTATTCCTTGGCAAAAAAAGAGTTCGTTCGTGGAAGCATAATTTGATTAACGGAGCTGTTACGATTGAGGTGAAAGATCAGGCCAAACAAGAGGCGCTGGCGGAGCTTGCCTCCCGGACCTCTAAAGCGCTGGGCCTTGATTTCTGCTCAGTAGATATCTTAGAGACAAATCAAGGCTTGATGGTGATTGAGGTCAACCATAAGGTGATGTTAGATGAATATTGTAAGCAAAATCCAAGTGAAGTACCTGGCCTCTCAGACCTTTACAGGGAAGTTATTCTTCAGCGTATGAATCAGTTATAAGCCGATATTCAGCAGCGATTGCCCGAATAATCTTTTGGCATTTCCGATTAGAGTTTGCGTACCCACGATTACAATAATCTCCGAAGGTGATTGTTCTTTAACATACGTAAGAGCATCCTCTAAATAAGGGAATTCGGAACTTTTTTCGAGAAAACTTTTAGCGATAAGCAGGGCATCCGTTGGGAAAATTAGATGGCTTATATCGGGTTTGGTTACGATTAGTTGATCCGAGACTGTACTCATGACTTCGATGACCCCTGTGTAATCTTTATCCTTAGGGACACCGATGATGGATGTGACGGTACGGCTGCGCTCAGGATTCACTAATTGAATAAGTTCAGCCAGATAGCTTGCAGAATCTCTATGAATAGCTCCGTCAATAATCGTCAGTGGGTCATGACAGATAACTTCACAACGTCCCGGCCATTGTAATTGTTCAAAACAGTGATGTACGATCTCCTGATCAAGGGGTCCCCCTGTAATCTCTTCACAAAGTGCGACTGCGCTGGCAGCATTGACCGCTTGAAACTGTCCCAATAGCGGAAGGGTCAAGGCTGGATAAACGGCTGGCTTCGTCCGGACATCAAAAGTAGTTCCGACAGAAGTGGTGGTGATAGATTCAGCTAAAAACTGTTCTTCATAATATTGCACAGGGTTGGAGGAGAGGTTGTCCTTCATGATCGCAAGAACGTCGGATTTCTGTTTGCTAACATAGACGTTTGTTGTGTTGTTTTTGACAATCCCCAGCTTGTGCAGTGTAATGCTGTTCAGATCAGGTCCCAAATGGGCTACATGCTCTTCCATAATCGGGGTAATGACAGCCCAGTCATTGCTCAGGACATTGGTGTCATCAAACCTTCCTCCTCTACCGCATTCAATCACATTGATATCTGTACCCTTCTCCTTAAAGTACAAAGCCGCAATAGCCAAAGCAACCCCAACCGGACCTTGATATTCATCAGCAGCAAGCTGCTCTTCGATCTGGTGGAAGCCCCCGCGAATTACATTACCTAATCGTACAAAATCTTCTGTGGCTATTGCCTGCCCATTGATCCGGATTCTTTCGTTGAAATCTACCAGGTGAGGGGAGGTGAATAACCCCACTTTATATCCCAAGTGACTTAACAGAGAGGAAATAAATCTAGAGGTGGAGCCCTTACCTTTACTGCCTGTGACCAGTATGTATTTTTGATTGCGATCCGGACTTCCGACTGCATCCAGTAATGCTCTGGTTAACTCCGGTTTTCTAACTTCTTCATCCAAAGTCTCTGTAATGTTGTTAATGGCCCTTAGGTAAGAGCTGTAGATCATATCTTCTACTTGGGATTGTGAAGTGAATTCCACGGAAATCCCTCCATTTAATTAATTTTGGCGCGTTCCTCAGATAGTGTTGTGTAGATGATAATCGGAAGTAACACAAGAGAAATGATGACGGTCAGAGCGATGCTCCAGTTCAAATCCTTATATAGCTGTACTATGGTGAACAACAAAGCGATAACAGGTAAGACCAGTTTGTTTAAGTGCTTTAGGAATAAGGAGTACATACTTCTTTTTACGGTAACTGATGTGCCGATGCTTGGGATTTCTAACTCGTTACGCGATAAGGCGGTGATCCCGATAAATAAGTGGCCGTCGATAAATTTAAGCTGCTCATTATCCGCATGAAGCTTGACTGACTGGGCAATATGCTCCGTATCGATGTCTAAGATGGGGATGGTGATTTGTTTGGAATTATAGGAGATCACGATCTGATCTGTTTCTTCCATGCCTAGCAGTTTTCTAACATTCGGATGAATTCTGCATAAATTCTGGTGCTCATCAAAAGGGTAAGGATGACCCACTCTGAGGGTGAGCTCTCTTTTGCCAATAAAAAAGTTCCCTAATGCACTTAAGGGCCGTTGGATCAGTTGATTTATAAGTTTATGTATGCCTGGCTTGGGTTGAGAACGCGTCCTAGCGCGAGTAATGATTAATGGGTCATGCCCCTCGGAATGGGTTTCAAGCAATAACATAATGTATCTGTTGAAGTAAAGGGTATTCGGTTTGGCTGTGCTATCTTTCCGTAAAGTTAGGTTTACCCGGAAGCCATTTTTGGGATTGATAAGTTCTACTTGATTCGTATATTTACGGACGAGTGCTGGACAGGCTTTTACATAGGGTTTGGCAATCTCGTCCACTTTAGGAATTCCCCGAAGAACTGTGTCGTATTCTGGCTTCGTTATTGTTAATCCTGTAGTCAGGCAGTCCCCGAGCTTGTCCTTTGCCCGCTTGGATAATTGGATTGTACCTCTTGGCACCTCATCTGCCGATAAAATTAAACAGCTGACTTTGACACCATTCTCTGCTGTAAGATCAACGAAGATATGCTGGACTAAACCTAATTCCTTTAACTCTTCGGAGTTCATTGTGATTTCTTCACGAGGTTGAAGGCTTTGTTTGTCTAGAATAGTAAAGGTTTGCTCGATAATAATGTCAGACACCGCCCAATAGTTTAATGATTTGTTCAAGGGAATGAATGGTTTTTTGGAATAAATCAAACGCATTCGGGTTACGATAATTTCGATTAATTTCAATTTGAATACTTTGAACTAACAATTCCTTAGCGCAATATGAAGTAATTGTTCCAGGATGGGATGCAGAAAATGTATGATTTTGTCGAACATTGGTAATACCATTATTGTTAAAGATGCCTATGACGTCATTTAAATTATTCTCTCGTATAGAGGTTCCGTACAGTGTCCCTAGGTCAATATCAAACTCTCGAAGTTTGGAAGCTCCGTGCAGATCGATCACAAACTGAATGCGATGTTCTTTGACAAGCGCTCGTAGCGCAGCCTTATATTCTCCACCTAAGATGTAATTTGGGTCTTCTTTGGAAAAGCTATTCGAATAAATACAGTAGCAATTGGTGAGCTTTTGTAACAAGAGGGCAAGGGAGCCTGTATACATGTCAGCTGGTTTTACAGCATGTTCTCGAAAATGATTAATGGCATGTGGAGCTGAGACTAGTACAGGAAGGGAGCCTTCTACAATGGAGTAAGAGGGATCTACCCCGATATCGCCAAAATAATTATTATTGGAGAATTGTAGCTCATACTGTTCGATCAGAGATAAAATATGCAATCACCTATTCATAGTTATTTAATGGGTCGTTAACCATTAGTATGTCCTAAGCATTCACCATTCATGAATAAGGATGAATCTATTATAACGCTTGCAAGGTTTGCCGTGGGCAGTTTTTCCATAAAATGATTCTAAAAGATTGGCTATTGAAAAGTTCAAAATGGTGTGCTAATATTTCAATTGAAAACGTTACCGATAAGGATACCGATAAGGATACCGAGAAGGATACCAAAAAGTAGGCTGGGGATTACTTAAGCAAATGAAAACGCTGACATAATTTTCACTAACAGCATCGGAACGTCTTCATGCGAAGTAATCTAATAAAAAGTACGAGGGGGAAGAAGAATGAAGAATATCAAAAAATATTTAGGGCTCATGTTAGTAATGTCTATGGTTGTTGTCTTAGCGGCAGGATGTGGAAATAAAGAAAATAATTCTGCATCCAATGATGGAAACGCTACATCTGGTAAAAAAGGGTCAGTTTATTTCTTGAACTTCAAACCTGAGATTGCAGAAATATATGAAAAGATCGCTAAGGATTACGAAGCAGAGACAGGAGTTAAGGTAAAAGTCGTAACGGCTGCTGCGGGTACTTACGAAACTAAATTGAAATCCGAAATCTCCAAGTCTGAAGCGCCAACTATTTTCCAAATTAACGGACCTGTTGGTTTTCAATCCTGGAAAGATTACACCTTGGATTTGAAAGATACTAAGCTTTACAGCTATCTGTCCGACAAAAGCTTGGCTGTAACTGAAGGTGAAGGCGTGTATGGTATCCCTTACGTAGTTGAAGGATACGGCATCATCTACAACGACGCAATTATGAAGAAATACTTCGCTTTGGCTGATAAAGCGGTATCGATCTCCTCCACAACTGAGATCAATAACTTCGACACTTTGAAAGCAGTAGTAGAAGATATGACGGCTAAAAAAGACCAACTGGGCATTAAAGGTGTATTCGCCTCCACTTCCCTCGCTGCTGGTGAGCAATGGAGATGGCAGACTCACCTTGCAAACTTGCCGCTGTACTATGAATTCAAAGACAATACTGAGTTTGACAACACCGTTCTTGCGGGTCTAGCTTCTAAAGAAGTTGAATTCAAATACAACGATAAATTTAAAAACATCTTCGATCTGTACATCAAGAACTCTGTAACTAAAGAATCCTTGCTGGGTAGTAAATCCGTAGCTGACTCCATGGCTGAATTTGCACTTGGTAACGCAGCTATGGTTCAAAATGGTAACTGGGCTTGGTCACAAATCAACGATGTTGACGGTAACGTAGTTAAAGCTGAAGAAATCAAATTCTTGCCTATCTACACAGGTATGGAAGGCGAAGAAAAACAAGGTTTGGCTGTAGGTACAGAAAACTATTTCGCAATCAACAGCAAAGTATCTGCTGAGAACCAACAAGCTTCTATCGCTTTCCTGGAATGGTTGTTCTCCAGTGAAAAAGGTAAAGCTTATGTAACTAACGATCTAGGTTTCATCGCACCATTCAATACCTTTGAAGACAGCGAAAAACCAGCAGATCCACTTGCTAAAGAAGTATCTGCTTGGATGGAAAAAGATCTTACTTCTGTAGCTTGGACATTCGCAGCATTCCCAAGTGAAGAATTCAAAAACGTCTTTGGTGATGCGCTCTTGCAATACGCTCAAGGAAACAAAACTTGGGATGAAGTTGTAACCATCTTCAAGGACACTTGGAAGGCTGAAAAAGCAAAATAATAAATGCATGGAAAGATGCTTGAATAACTCTCAGTTGTCATACAGATAAAAGCTTAGTGCCACTGGGCTCCCTCGGGATTCAGTGGCACTAAGCAACAATTGGAGTGGATCTTGCTACATCTGTTTCATCATTTTCCATACTGAGATAGGAGAAGACTCCATGGAAAAATCGATAAAAAAATATTTTGCTCTTTTTGCATTACCGACCATAATAGCCTTTGGAATTGCCTTTGTGATCCCTTTTCTTTTGGGTATATATTTGTCTTTTACAGAGTTTACTACAGTCAATGATGCAACATGGATAGGGTTTGGCAATTACGCTAAAGCTTTTTCGAATCAAGAGTTTCTAAATGCATTAGGTTTCACCGTTAAATTCACAGTTTTATCTGTTCTTACTATTAATGTGTTCGCCTTCATCTTGGCGATGTTATTAACTAGAAAGCTAAAAGGAACCAACGTATTTAGAACGATCTTCTTTATGCCTAACTTGATAGGCGGTATCGTATTAGGATACATCTGGCAGTTGATTTTTAATGGGATTTTGTACAAATTTGGTGTCACTTTGACCTCTGATGCAACGTATGGATTTTGGGGACTAATCGTTCTTATGAATTGGCAATTGATAGGGTACATGATGATTATCTATGTTGCAGGTATTCAGAATGTTCCTAAAGATATAGTAGAAGCCGCAAGAATTGATGGAGCTTCACGTTCTAAGATTTTGCGTAATGTGACTATTCCACTCGTAATGCCGTCCATTACTATTTGTTTATTCTTAACCTTATCCAATTCATTTAAATTGTTTGACCAGAACTTAGCGTTGACCGCTGGTGCTCCTTCTAAGCAGACCTCCATGTTAGCACTGGACATCTACAATACATTCTACGGAAAATCAGGATGGGAAGGTGTCGGTCAAGCGAAAGCCGTCGTATTCTTTGCTTTAGTAGCCTTAATCGCCTTAATACAACTTGTCATTACTAGAAGAAAGGAGGTTGAGAACTAATGCAAAAGACTAGAGCAAAAGATTACTCTATATTCACCATTTTGTTGGTCTTGGCCATTGCGTTCTTATCTCCTATTTTTATTGTTCTGATGAACTCCTTCAAGGGTAAGTTCTACATTAGTGATACGCCGTTCTTATTCCCTAATGAGACTACGTTTGTTGGTTTAAAGAACTATACTAGTGGTGTAGCAAAGATTGATTTCTTCAGTGCCTTCGGAATGTCCTTGTTTATTACGGTATGCTCGGTGGCTGTGATCGTGTTATTTACTTCCATGACTGCATGGTACATTACCCGGGTGAAGTCCAAATTCACAGGCATGATGTATTATGCGTTTGTATTCTCGATGATCGTGCCTTTCCAAATGGTTATGTTCACAATGACTAAGACTGCAAACGTGCTGCATCTCGACAATCCGATTGGGATTATCTTAATCTATTTAGGGTTTGGATCAGGGCTATCTGTGTTTATGTTTAGCGGATTTGTGAAGTCTATCCCGCTTGAGGTTGAAGAAGCGGTAATGATTGATGGCTGTAATCCACCTCAGGCCTTCTTTAAAGTGGTATTGCCCATCCTGAAACCTATTGCTGTAACTGTAGCTATCCTTAATGTAATGTGGGTATGGAACGACTTCCTATTGCCAGACCTGCTGATTGGTACAGAGTATAAAACGATTCCTATTGCGATCCAGTACCTAAAAGGTGGATACGGATCGATTGACATGGGAGCTATGATGGCGATGCTGGTCTTAGCTATTGTGCCAATCATCATTTTCTACCTGACTTGTCAAAAGTACATCATCGAAGGTGTCGTTGCAGGTGCGGTTAAGGGTTAAGCTTGATCTACCTCGTTAAATAAATTAATATTCATGTAAGAAGCGAGTAGGGTGTTTTTCTTGGTGGGTGACCATCAGGAATCCCCTGCTTTCTTATTTTGACTATGAAGTTGAATAAGGATTAAGGAGTTTGATAGATACTAACAAGTAAAGGATAGATAGAAATGGAGAGACTGACTATTATAGACATCGCCAAATTATGCGGTGTTGGCGTGACTACTGTATCAAGGGCTATTAACAATCATCCGGATATTAATGAAGAAACAAAAGCGATGGTTATGAGGGTTATCAAAGAAAATCATTATGTCCCGAACAACAGTGCAAGAAATTTAAAACGTTCTGATTCGAAAACGATTGCAGTATTGATTAAAGGGATATCCAATCCATTTTTTAGCCCGATGATCAAAGTGTTCGAAAAAGAGATTCAACGCAAGAAATACTCCTTCATCCTACAGCGAGTTGATGAGAATCAAGATGAGATCGAAGTGGCGATTGAGCTGGAGAAAGAAAAAAGGCTAAAGGGAATTGTCTTTTTAGGAGGGCTATTCTCACACTCTCAAGAGAAATTACAGCAATTAACGGTTCCATTTGTCCTTAGTACGATCGGAATGACGGAAGAGTTTGATTTGAGCGACTATTCTTCTGTATCTGTCGATGACTTTAATGAGAGCTATAAGATTGTGGACTATTTATGTAATCTGGGGCATGAGAAAATCGCAGTCATTACTGCACCAGAAGAAGATGTAAGTATCGGTAAGTTAAGATATGAAGGTTATAAAAGGGCTTTAGCTGATCATGGAATCGCTTATAATGAGCGGCTAGTGCGGCGGATGAAAGAGGATATCGACAGTTACAGTATGGAAAATGGGTATGCGGTTACAAAAGAATTGCTAGAGTTAGGTGAAGAGTTCACCGCTATTTTTACCTTATCAGATAGTATGGCTATCGGCGCCTGTAAGGCAATATTTGAAGCGGGCAAGCAAGTCCCGGAAGATTACTCTGTGGCTGGTTATGACGGATTGGATATTTCCTTCTATTATAATCCTTCTATTACTACCATCAAACAGCCGGTAGTGGAGATTGCGGAAGCGACGATTAAGATTCTTTTTGATCTCATCAATAAGAAGGTTAAGCATGCGCATCAGATTTTCCCGGCAGAATTAATAGTTAGAGAATCTACAAGGTCTTTATTGTAGTTTCAACAAGTGAGTATGTTTAAGTTTATTTACGAATCGGGGTGGGGAGATAGAACCGCAAGAGATTAAACCTAACGATATCAACAGCATCACACGGTTTCTCACCGCATTTGGTGATCCTACTCGGATTCGGATTGTTACGTTATTAGGGAATAAAGGTCGGCTAAATGTTGGGGAAATTGCAGGTGAATTCGAAATAAGCAGGCCAGCGATTTCACATCATCTCAAAATCCTACGGGATGCCCGCATTGTTGACCATAAAAAGAGAGGCCAGGAAGTCTATTACTGGCTGGCGCGTGAACGGCTAGCAACAAACTTTAGGGCGCTTGCTGATTTGGCAATGTCGTTTAATCATGGGGACTAAGCCATCTCAAGGGAATGGTTCAGTCCCATTTTAGGATAACCAGGCATTTACCATATCGGAGACGGGTTTATAGATAAATATCATCCATCCCAATGGGTTAGAGACCGAAATATGTAACGCATTAATAAGACTGAAGAAAGTTCCCAGCAACAGAAGAAATGAGAAAACCCACATCTCCTTGATTAATTTTTTCCTCCACATCAGGGGAACTTCAATGGCTGCTATAACGGCTACAACTATGAGAATCACTACTATACCCAATATTCACAACCTCCCAAACCATCTAGTTTCGAGATATTAAGTCTTTGCTCAGTGCTCTTCTGAACATTACTGCAATTTCGCTGTAATAAGTGTAATTTGGTTAACACTCGATACTCTTTCAATTTTAATAGTTGGGCACCTTGCGATGTTATACATGGTTTTGTGACTCCAATTCATCACTTCGTCTCTTCTAGGAAAGAGTTAGTCACTTTCCCTAACAGGCGAATCTTAATATCCATCTTTACGCTTATTGGAAGGTTAACAAAGGTCTCATCCCAATTGTTTCGCAGTTTCTTCCACGCCTGCGGGTTAGAACGATGGATGATTTCACCGAATCCAAAAATATCGCTTTTGTATTCATTCTGTACCTTTTTAATAGTAGTTTTGAATAAATTCCGGACTTTTTTATTGGCGATTTGTTCTAATTCGGTGATAGTTTTTGTGTCTGTCAGTTCAAGATTTCTACACTGAACCTCTCCTATATCTGATTCTATATGTTGCTCAATACTGATTTCTGGTTTGTCATTATGGATGCTGCCTTTCATTTTGGAACGGGCTTCAAATACATCAAGCGAAACCTTTTTACCTTCGGGACATTGGATATAGAAAACAGTACTCTCTACTTTATTGGTTAAATAGTTATACACTTTTGATTCCTCAGGATTTAGCCAACCAATCAATTTGTCTTCCTTGAATATGGCCAATCCGGAGTATTTCAATTCTGTTGGAGAGTCTACCGTTTCAACATTATTCGGAGTTTCTCCTACATCTACACTCCCCTCGATGACAACACCTGTTAAGACTGGATTCTTACCCTTACTGACAAGTTCTGTAATTAGGGTTCCTAATGTCACAGTAGATGTAGGTGCCCAATTTTTCTCCGAGCTTTCCAGACTGGAAAACAATCGCACGGCAGGAATCTTTTCAAGACTGGTTAATATTTTCAACGCATCTTCTGCCTTTGCATCCTTTGCTACCACTATAAAATAATCATTTCGCGTATCAGTGTCTCTTGACATGAAATCAAGAACATCGTTGATTCCCTCTTTAGCCAAATCCTCGCCAAGGACTAGGATCCGTAAATGAGAGATATAAATTTTACGTGGGCTAACGGTTGTGATTTTTCTAAGGGCTTCATATACAGTATTTCCTGTCGCTTTATAAAGGTTGACGGGTGCTTGAGGAGAGCCTCCCTTGGAGCCAGCGATTTGACTGGGTAAGACCACTTGTGCAGAAACTTGATATTGATCTCCAATTTTATCGATCCCTATTCCTACAGCAATCGCAAGATCATTTAATTCTCGGCGGCTCCAGCAACCTGTTACAAATATTTGCATGAGAATAAGAACACAAATCAGAAGCGATCTTCGTTTCATGGTTTAATCCTCCGTTAGATCTTTCGGTATTCATGTCTCCCAGCCCATCTTTAGCTTCGAGATTTTAAGCCTTTGTCCAGTGCCCTTCGAAACATTCCCACACCTAACAACACCAAAGGTAGAAATAACCCGAAGGTTATAACATAGTACACCCAATAATTATCGAATACTTTGTTGTAATAGGTGTAATTTGGCCCAATAAGAGGTGCTAGTGTAACCAAAATTAATCCTGTGGGTAGAGTTAGCACCCGGTACTCTTTTAGTTTGAATAATTGAGACAACCCCAGAACGAAAGCATAGAAGTATAAGGTAACTTCTATAAACAAGGTTAACATCCAAAGTAGTGCTATCATGGCTTCCACCCGCTCGAAGAAACCACCAACGGATATGCGCCTTGCAATGTTATAACTGGGATAGATATCCCTGGTTGTCAGATCTGGACCTAGCACTAATATGGAAATAGTAACCGTCAGGAAGATAATAATACCGCCTAAGAAACAGCCTTGTAGTAAGCCTTTGGTTATCTTTTGTTGTTGGTTTACATAAGGGAGAAACATTAGAAAAACAACCGGTTCTATAAAGGTGTAAGCCGTAATGGAAATAGACCCTCTCAACACTGGTTTTATGCCATCCTCCAATATGGGCAGTAATCTGACAATCTCCATCTGAGGAATAATTGCGACCGTCAGAATCAGAAATAGGATAATAATCATAGGTGTAAAGATCTCTCCAGCTCGTCCTATGACTTCAATACCTAGTCGTGTAGCCATAATCACGATCACCATGAATAAGATTAAAACAGCCGGAATAGGGGTTCTCGGTAATATTTCGGATGTAACGAACTCACTGAGTTCTCGCATACTTCCAACGGTGACGATAAGAAAATACATTAAGGTCAAGAGTGATAGAATAGTCCCAATCCATTTTCCAAAAGCCTTTTGAATCGCCTCAATAAGCGTTAGTTTGGGGTACAACTTTACGAACTTGCTGTACATATAGATGGCTAATAAACCTACGATCATACCAATTAATGCGGAAATCCAGGCATTTTGTCTGGCGTAGTGTGAAGTGGAGGGAGGGATTACGAGAATGGAATCCCCGATCGTAAGGAACATAACCAGTATGGTAAGCTGGCGAGTACTTATTTTACCTTTTTCGAGCATGGCTTTCTTCACTCCAATTTATCACTTCATAGGTCAAGGTTTCAGGGGCTATTCCTCCGTGAGATCTCCCGGTTTCTCCGGTGGTGTACTCTTTTCCCGAACGATATTTTTTTTATTGATAAGTCTAGGGCGGGTAAACATAGCCCAATGCGGCATTCGGAAAAAGGTGTCCTTTTGATCGGCGAGATTATAGGGAGCAAACGGACTCAAATAAGGAATTCCAAAGGAACGTAAGCTGCACATGTGAAGAACTATCGCAATAACGCCGATAATGATCCCAAACAATCCAAAGGATGCAGCAAGGAACATCATTGGGAAACGGAGCATTCTGATGGTCAGGGCAAGATCGAAGGATGGCAGCACAAAGCTGGAGATAGCAGTAATAGCGACGACAATAAGCATGGCAGCAGAAACAATGCCGGCATCAACTGCCGCAGTCCCAATCACTAGGGTGCCTACAATGGATACAGATTGGGCTATGGTTTGAGGCATTCGTACACTCGCTTCTCGTATAATCTCAAAGGCAAGCTCCATTAAGAGTGCTTCAATAAATGCTGGAAGCGGCACGCCCTCCCGTTGTGCGGCTAGACTGATCAGCAGGGTTGTGGGCAGCATCTCCTGATGAAAGGTAGTAATAGCTACATACAAAGATGGGGCAAGTAGTGAAATGAAAATACTGAAGTATCGAAGCATTCGTACTAAGGTGCTAACATCGGCACGTTGATAATAATCTTCCGCCGTCTGCATGAAGGAAACAAATAAGGTAGGCACCGTCATTACTATAGGTGTCCCATCTACTAATATGGCTACTTTTCCTTCCATAAGAGCAGCTGCTATAACGTCAGGGCGTTCCGTATGATGGATCGTTGGAAATGGGGTATAGGTTTCATCCTCGATTAATTCTTCGATATAGCCACTTTCCAGGATCCCGTCAATGTCGATCCGATCTAAACGTGAGTGTACTTCTTGCAGAATCTCATCACTAACAATGCCATTGATATACATGAGGGCTACGTCTGTCTGTGTTACACGTCCAATTTGCTGTGTTTCTAACCAAAGATTGGGGTCTTTTATTTTCCGCCGGATTAATGCGGTATTCGTGCGTAAGCTTTCTGTGAAGGCTTCCTTAGGTCCACGAATCACCGTTTCAGTGGCACTTTCCGTTACGCCACGGTCTTTCCAGTCACGCATGCCTATGGTGAACCCTTTGGTATATCCATTAAGTAAGAGGATCACATCTCCGGATAATAGAGAGGTGAATAAAGAATTGAACTCCGTCGCATCTTTAATATCCCCTACAGTGAGCATGTGATCTTTTAATAATTGATAGTTGGCTGTTTGTGTATCAAGACTTGGATCTGGAAGTTCTAAGATTAGTGATTCCAGAATGAAATCCTGAATAGCTTTACTATCCGCCAATCCATCTGTATAGAAAATAGCTGCTTTGATCTGGTGTTTGGAACCAATAAAGAATTCTCTAATCACGAGATCTGTACTATTGCCGAGTGTTGTTTTTATATATTGAATATTATCTTGAAGTTTTTCTTTAATGGGTTCCTTGGGTAATTCTTTAGTGGGGTTAGGGTGCCCTAATGAAGGGTTCTTAAAAACTTTTGTTATTGTTCTGTTCAGAAATCCCATAGTTGTTATCCCTCTTCCGCTGGTGCTGTAAATATAGCTATTACCATAATGAGGTGGGATTATTCTGAACCATGGATGGGTCAACGCATATCAAAAAAGCCGCAGAGAGATTCTCTGCAGCTAGCTAGAAGCGCTTAATTAAGACTTTAAGACGTCCAATCGTTATATAGATGCTTCTCCGTTAGGATGGACAACAACTGAATACCAACCTCATTATGGCCACCTTCAGGGATGATCAGGTCAGCGTATTTTTTGGATGGTTCGATAAAAGCTTCATGCATGGGTTTAACTGTACTCAAATATTGATGATGGATCGACTGGATGCTCCGTCCACGTTCTTCAATATCTCTAAGGACCCGGCGGAGAATGCGTACATCAGGATCGGCATCCACGAATACCTTGATGTCGAGCATTTCACGGAGATTCTCGTCAGAAAGGACGTGGAGTCCCTCGATGATTACAATATTGTTTGGCTTCAGTTCTACCGTCTCTGTAGTGGAGCGGGCATGGACTGTAAAGTCATACACGGGAGCGAATGCGGTCTGTTCTTCGCGCAGAGATTTAAGATGCTCAATGAGCAGCTCGTTATCGAAAGCGAAAGGATGATCGTAATTAATGGATTCACGTTCAGCAAAGCTGAGATGTGAGTGATCCTTATAGTAGTTATCTTGAGATATGAAAGTTACCTTTCCCGTTCCAAGACGGTCAATGACGGAGCGGGCTACGGTTGTTTTTCCCGAGCCGGTGCCGCCGGCGATACCAATAATGAGCATGTGATTCAATAACCCTCCCTAAGATTGCCGTTGCAATTCCAATATTGTAGCACAGCGCTCATGTTTTTTCACCTTAGATCGGGTAAAATTAAGATGGGATTTTTGGAAATTCGTCTATATTAGGGACAAGGCAAATCCGGAAGGGGTTATCCAACGAATGAACGGAAAAAAAACCGTACAAGAGGCTTTTAATGAAACGGCCTATCGAATCGCAGGGAATGGGAATAGAGATGTGCAAGTGTTGAAGGAAGCCTTGGCAGCCGTAGAGAACAGTAAGGCATCTGATATTTATGGAACGGGCGAAGTGATTGAAGATTTCCAGACGAAAATGGCGAATATCCTGGGCAAAGAAACCGCGGTTTTCTTTCCGAGCGGAACGATGGCGCAGCAAATCGCTTTAAGAATTTGGTGCGATGAAAAAGAGGTGAAAAAAGTAGCCTATCATCCCTTATGTCACTTGGAGATCCATGAGCAGGATGGCCTGAAGGAATTACATCATATTGAGCCTATCTTGCTTGCGGACAAGAACCGATTAATCACTTTGGAGGATGTGGCGAACCTAAAGGAGGATATCGCCTGTCTGTTGCTGGAATTACCCCAGCGCGAGATTGGTGGTCAGCTGCCAGAATACACGGAGCTTGAAGCTATTTCTGCTCATTGCCGTGCATGCGGCATTAAATTGCATTTGGATGGGGCGAGATTATTTGAGATCCTTCCGTATTACGGGAAGTCAGCAGCTGAAATCTCTGCACTCTTTGATAGTGTGTATATATCCTTTTATAAAGGAATTGGAGGAATCGCTGGGGCAATTCTTGCAGGCAGTGAAGATTTTACGAAGCAATCAAAGATATGGAAACGGCGGCATGGTGGAGACTTAATCAGCTTATATCCGTACATCATTTCTTCTGATTATTATTACCAGCAAAGAGAAGGCAACATGCAGCAGTATTATGAAGGTGCAAAGGAGCTTGCTGCTTGGGTTAATCAATGTCACGACGTAACCACTCTGCCCGCTCAACCTGTCTCCAATATGTTTCACATGCATTTTCAAATGTCTAAGGAACAAATTGAACCGATTCTGTCAGCGGTGTATGAGGCGACAGGAATCGGTTTAAGCGCGGGTATAAGAGCTACCGGGGAACATACTTCTTATTGTGAGATCAGCATTGGAGACAAGTATGCCGACATCCCAAAAGAAAAGCTTAAAGAGTTTTTTCTGCTGCTCGATAAGCTAATGAGCGAATCATCTGCCGAGTAGCGTGCGGAGTAAGGAGATTCGTAATAGTTGTTTTTTAATAAGCTTCATGCGAAACTCATTTTTTAATTGATTGTAGATCAGCGGGCAATGGTTAAGCGCCCAATGGTACATGAATTTAAAGTCTGTAGCGTCTTTTGCAGAATTTAATAAATAGTATGAGATCGTATCGTAAGCATTGTGGTTGAACCATTCCGTCATTTCCTGTGCGTTATATCCATATTTCTGCACGGCCATATTCTTAATGAGTTTCTTTTCTTCCAGATTCTCAATTAAAAATCCTTGGCTCAGATTAAAGGTGATATTGTTCCCGTGTATTCTGTACACGCCAGCAATCACATCAATGAAGCCCGCATCACCTACCAGCAGGGAACGCAAATAGATGGAAGCATCGTTGACCATATTCATATCTAGGATATCCATAGCCATTAAGGCCTCTCGTTTAAAGACAGTAGTTAAAGTAGAGGCGGGTTTTGGATATCCTTTTTTCTCGAAATTCATGAAATAATCGCGTTTCTTAATAATGCTGCTAAGCTGCAGATTGGAGATTTTTAGTTGTTTGGCTTTGGAATACTCCAGAAACACATTCGCAGCTACAAATGATATTTCGGGATGAAGGAGATGGAAGCGGACAGCTTTACTGAAATAATTCATGTCGATCAGATAATCATCATCATCGAGAAAAAGAACATATTCCCCATCACCATGTGCAGCAAAAGCTTTTCGACGATTATTTCCAGGTCCGCTATTGGTAGCATTGCGCATGTAAATGACCCGTGGCTCCGCCCCAAAGTGTTGCTGCATTAACTCTTTCGTGCCATCTGTAGAACAATCATCAATCACTGTAATCTCTTTATTGGGATAGTCCTGCATTAAGATACTTTGGATCGCTTGATATAGGAATTCTTTTCTATTATAGGTGGTGATAATGACACTGATCTTGGGAGAATCGGATAAGGATTGGACTGCTGGGTAGGAAATTTCCGTATCCGAAATGCGGCTTTCCATTTTAACCAACCCCTGAATTAAACCTGCGATATCACTGGCAACAATGTTGAATTGTTCAGACAGATAGAATTTCAAAGTATCCTCTGAAGCCCTCCCAGTCAGAAAGGCATGAATAACCTCAGATAAGGTTTCCAGATAAGGTTTGATTTGTACATTTTGTTCTTGATCTATGATCTGGCGGCATCTTTGCAATAGTTCTGTATCCTCTATTTGGATGGTGGGTGAATGGTTTATTTCATCATTTAGGTCGTTTAGAAAGACGTAACAGGCTTGCTGCAAAACCTCGCTATGATCCATTTCCAGTCCTCCTGTTGTGTTATTTGGATAAACCACTTACCTCAGGCTGAGCGTTAATTTTATTTTTGAGTTTGTATCGATACTTTTTGAGATGTTCCCATGTATAGAGGAAGACTTCACGTTCCATTAAAGAGCCGATTACAAAATATACAGGCAAGATCACTAGTCCTAGAAGTACACCCCAGATCATAAGCCCCAGATAGGAATGGATCGGGATGTCGATGGCAGTTGTGATGAGAATAATGCCTACAAAAACTACTGCATTCGTAAGCCATCTTCTAAAAGTGACCCATGGACTGCGGTCCAGCAAATGTTTGCTGGCATAGATCACAATATCTATGGAGCGGTATAGGAGGGCAACTATCGTTCCCATCAGTACACCGTAAATTCCCATGAAGATTACGAAGACAACAGAAGCCACCAGATTAATGGCGGATTCCAGAATGGAACGGTTTTGTGTTTTTTTGAAATGTCCAGCGATGGTAATCACATTATTGGAAGACGTTCTGGCATTGGTTAATAATTTGATGACTACGAACAAGACCGGCAGCCACATATCAATGTAATTCACGTCGTTTACCCCAGCGGTATACAATTTCATAAAGGGTAAAATCAAAATGTAAGCCACCGTTAGAATCGAGAAGATAAGCCCCATAAAATACACTTCGTAAGCATCATAAAATTTAATAAATGCTTCTTTACTCTCATGGTAGCTTTGCCCGAGGGCAGCCTTCACACTTCCGTTTATGGTCTGGACGATATTATCCACGATCGTAAAAATCATATTGTACATAACATAGATACTGACGATTTTTAGATTCGTAAAGATGGTTAATATAAGTACGTCAGTATTTCTAAACACCAAATAGGAGATTTCATGGACTAATACGGAATTCTTTTGACCAATGGCTTCATAGTCTGGTTTGAGATTCAGGTTGATCCACTTGTAATTCTTATTCATATAAATATAGAAAGCGATGATTTGAAGTAAAGTTAAGATAAAATAGGAAGCTTGAACCGCAATAATGTCCACACCTTGCAGTAATAACAGAATCCGGATCAGGCTGTTCATAATATTAGCCACAGTGACAATGGAAGTCTCTACATAGCTTTTTCCCTCCGCAGCGAGCAGGACCTTGAATTTCCCCTGAAAATAATAATTGATTGCTCCGCCCATCCCCGTAAGCAAAATAATGACCATAATCGATAATTTATCGATCTCAGACGAGATCACTAGCGGGTACACGATGGCGAGTAGCAGTACGGCGAAGAAATAGTAAATACCTGTTTTTTTATAATAGCTGGAGGTGGCAGCCAGAATAGAGTTGATATTGTTTTTATTATCCGAAGCTACCGGCTTGTAAAGTGCTTGGATCGAGGCCGCCCCAACACCTGCTTCCAGCAGCGCCAAATAACTAATAATCTGCACAATCGAAGCGATCAACCCATTGGCCTCAGAGCCATAGTTGACCATTATCAGTCTGGGTATAAAAAAACCGAGGATAATCGTGATGAGTTGACTTCCCAGTCCAAAGGATAAGTTAAGAATGCTCCGCTTGGCTTTCATAACGAATCCCCCTTTCGTAAAGCGGTAAATACGTATCTAGATGCTCGAAATGTCTTTCGGCTTGTTTTGCTTGCAGTGTGACATCCATAGAGCAGGTGATCATACTTTCAAAAATCTGTGCAGGCTGGACCTGTTCCAGCGTGTTGAAATCGGCATACAGACCTGTGAATCCAACATCTTTCATTACATTGACCATTTTTTTGCTGTAGGCTACAGGGAATACCGGTTTATTAAATACCCAGCCCAGAATCATTGCATGGAATCTTGAAGCCACAATAGAACTGGCATTAGCTAACACGGACAACACTTCTTCCATGTTCGTTTTATATAAATGCACTTGAATAGCATCCTTGTAGGAGGGACCGATAAGGCGCTGAATCTCTTCAATCGCCAGTTGATCGCCTTCGTGTTCGCAAAATGACATGAAATGAACCGCGTAACCTTTTTCAATGAAATAAATTGCGAGTTCTTTCATTTTTTCATAATAGAGGTTGTCAAAACCGTTCAGACCTTTCGCAGAAGGTTTAATAACGGATAAGACGATGTAATCCTCCGGTTCGTTTGGAATATCTGGCGGGTCTAGCTGAAAAATAATATCTGGGGCTAAGCGGACATTATCCAGATCCTTAAATAAATCATAAGAGTACTGTTCTCTGAAACATATATCTGTATAATCCTTGAAAATCCGCTTGTGCTCATCATAGTATTCTTGATTTGTAAAAGGGCCAAAATTAGATCCTAACAGATAGTAAGGCTTATTTTGATTACGAATGACTTCTGCATTCTTGAAATGCTCTGCCCAGTGGTCTGCTTCCATGAAAATTGAGCCGCCGATATGAACGACGCCATCTGAGTGATCTGCCAGATATTTGTGAGCCACATTATGTATCTTTAGCTTCCTGCAAATATAGCCAATGCCTCTTAGAAGAAGGGAATCGGAAGGATACACTTTGAGGTTAGGGAGCTCTTTGAAACATTGTTTATAGAGGCGTGGTGCGCAAATTCTGAATTTGGTATCCGGATATCTTTCGCACAGCACCTTAATGAATAGATCATCGCCCAGATTAAATTCGGTATAGGCGTATATCAGCATTTTTTTCATATTCTAGATTCCTTTCGGGTTCCGTTCCCTTTAAGTAGGTTGCGCTTGAACCGGGATAAGCCTCTCTCCACAGAGATGAATCTGTGATATAGAAGCGGGGAGATTAAAAATGTTCTGATATAAAGGGTTAATCTGCGATTATCTCCTCTATAACGTCTTATGAGTTCATCCATTTCTTGATTGAGCTTGGGATAGGTATGGTTGATGTCACGAAGTAATTCCTGAATGCTTACCCCTTCCGTACCATTTAGACAGGTTTTGAGGTTGAAAAAGTAGTTCTCGATCAGCTCCCGGTTCATTAACAAAGGTGAGATCGTATCTAGTTCAGCAAAGGGATAGGTTTTGAAATATTCATCCACCCTTTTGAAAGCATCCACTACATCGAATTTATTCACGTTATAGCTGTTGGAGATGGAGGAGTTTCTCTGTAAATAAAATGATAGTATATCCGGGATTGAGATGACTCTGGCCGCTCTGGACAAGGCTTTGTAGATGAACTCTTGATCCTCTCCATTCACACAGCGTTCTGTATAACCTAACCCGTGGAGAAGTAAGAATTCTCGCTTATAAGCGATACTCCCTGTCCATATTCGCAAGCTTTTGTACACGAAAATCCGCGCCAGTGCTTCGCTTCCCGTCACGTCGCTGAAATCAGAGGTACAGCTTAATAGAGTTTCTCTGCCTTCTGAGACATGATTATAACCCCAGCAAATAATCTCGGGTTGTTCATCTTGAGTATAAGAATGAATGGTTGAGACCAAGTCTGCGGAGACATAATCATCTCCATCGACAAAAAGAACATAATTACCTGTGGCTTCAGCTAATCCCCTATTTCTAGCCGCGCTTACTCCATGATTCTCCGTTCGAATGACTTTACAGAAAAGGGCGGGATTACGCGAAAGAATCTTTTCTATAACGTTGTAAGTGTTATCCGTAGAACCATCATCTACGATGATGACTTCGAAATGCGGATCGCTTTGGTCAAGCAGTGAATTAAACATAGGGGTTATATAATGCTCTATATTGTATACCGGGATCACAAGGCTTAGATTCATGGGCTCGCTCCTTTCCTGTGGAAAACTGGATGATAAGCTATCTTAAGCTTACCCCTCGTATGAAAAGATTGTATATACTACTTTAGTTTACTTATTGCTGGCTCTACTCGTTGTAGCATCATGTGAATAATAGTTATTACAATATGTAAAATGAAAATATTATGGTTTGGTTTAACATAGATAGAAAGCCAACAAAATGCTCGAAGCGGAGGGATCTGGGATGCAGCTGCAAAAAATATTCGTGAACGGTGAGAGACTGAAGAATACAATCGAGGCATTTGCCGATTATGGGCGTACAGATAAAAATGGCGTGACCCGATTATCGCTGACGGAAGAGGATCTTAAAGTTCGGGATTATTTTCGTGCCTGTTGTGAAGAGCTCGGAATGTCTGTGAAGATGGATGATATGGGGACGATGTATGCCACACTGGCAGGCGAAACTTCCGGGCCTCCGATTGTGATTGGCTCGCATATGGATACTGTGAAAAAAGGGGGCAGATTCGATGGCGTCCTGGGGGTTATCGCGGGTCTAGAGGTGGTGCGGACGCTTGTAGATTACGGGATTAAGCCGAAGGTTCCGGTGACGATTATGAATTTTACGAATGAAGAGGGGGCACGTTTTGAGCCATCTATGATGGCCTCTGGTGTGTTGTCCGGAAAGTTTGATAAAAGTGTTATGTTGAACAAAAAAGATCCAGCAGACATCACCTTTGGTGAAGCGCTGGAGAAGAGTGGATATAAGGGAGAAATGAGCAATCGTATCACCGAAGCCACCGCTTATTTGGAGCTTCATATCGAGCAAGGGCCTGTTCTTGAAAAAGAGGAGCTGACGATTGGGCTGGTTGACTGTGTAGTTGGTATGGCCTGTTACGAGATTGAGGTGACGGGAGAATCCGATCATGCGGGCACAACCCCTATGGCGATGCGCAAAGATGCTTTGTTTGCTGCTACAGATCTGATTATTGAGCTGCGGAGCAAGCTGGGGGCGCTCGATTCCGAGCTTGTGTATACCATGGGCAGAATGAATGTGCTTCCTAATATCCATACCGTCATTCCCAATAAAGTGATTTTCACCATTGAAGCCAGACATAAAGAGATGGAGATTGTGCGTGAAGTGGAAGCCATTATCAACCGTTTGCCAGAGCAACTGCTGGATTGTGAAGTAAGCAAGACTAAGCTTTGGGGCCGAGATACGGTGTGGTTTGATCAGAATGTGTGTGATTTGGTGGAGCAAGCGGCTCAAACCTTGGGTTATTCCAGTCGAAAGATCGCAAGTGGTGCAGGGCATGACGCACAATTCGTAGCCAGCTTTCTGCCATCCGCAATGGTGTTCGTGCCTAGCGTGAAGGGTAAAAGCCATTGTGAAGAGGAACTAACCTCTTATGAAGACTGCGAAAAAGGGGTAAATGTAGTGTTAGAAACAGTGATGTTGTTATTATCAAGATAGGTAATGTCACTTAATATAACATAATGCAATAAGGTAGTCGCTTTAATTTCATACAAAATCGTCAAAAAGGCACTCTATAGGGTGTCTTTTTTTATGAGATAATAAAGATGGTTGTGTTGAGTACCAAAATTGTTAAAGATTAATGGGCAGTTAAGTCTGATCCTTTGTGTAAAAACACAATCATGGTAGATAATATTTTAATTTTTTAACAAAATGGGAATGCTAATCATATGTTATCATTCTTTACATAAGGGATCTACATTAGATGGGAGAGATGAATGATGATTATCGGAGTACCTAAAGAAATTAAAAACAATGAAAATCGTGTTGCCATAACCCCTGCGGGTGTAGTTAGTTTAATTACTGAAGGTCATCAAGTGCTCGTAGAAGCTGGAGCCGGTGTGGGCAGCGGATTTCCTAACGAAGAGTATGTCTCTGCCGGAGCACAATTGATTGAGGATGCAGCAAAGGTCTGGAGCTCTGCTGAAATGGTGATGAAGGTAAAAGAACCATTAGCAACTGAGTACCCCTATTTCCGTCCAGGCCTTATTCTATTTACGTATCTTCATCTTGCTCCAGAGCCTGCCTTGGCTGCTGCGCTAAAAGACAAAGGCGTCTTTGCGATCGGATATGAGACGGTTGTTCATGGACGCACCTTGCCGCTGTTAACACCGATGAGCGAAGTAGCTGGCCGGATGTCCGTCCAATTGGGCGCGCAGTTCCTGCAAAAGAACTACGGCGGACAAGGTATTCTTCTTTCCGGAGTTCCTGGCGTTAGCCGAGGTAAAGTGAGTATCATTGGCGGCGGTGTAGTAGGTACTAATGCAGCTAAGATGGCTATTGGCTTAGGCGCAGATGTTACGATAGTTGACCTCAGTGCGGAGAGACTACGTCAATTAGATGATATTTTTGGAGCACAGATTAATACGTTGATCTCTAACCCTTATAATATTGCCAAAGCAGTGGCTGAAGCGGATCTGCTGGTAGGTGCCGTGTTAATTCCGGGTGCTAAAGCACCGAAGCTGGTTTCCGAAGAAATGGTCAAGACCATGAAGCCAGGATCAGTGATTGTTGACGTGGCCATTGACCAAGGTGGCATTGTAGCAACCATCGACAGAGTGACGACACATGATAATCCCGTGTTTGTGAAACACGGCGTGCTGCATTATTCCGTGGCTAATATGCCGGGTGCTGTCCCTAAGACCTCAACTATTGCCTTAACAAATGTTACAGTTCCATATGCCCTGCAAATTGCCAATAAAGGTGTGATCAAGGCGATTCAGGATAATGACGGCCTAAGAAGCGGCGTGAATGTAGCCAATGGCAGAATCACCTGCCAAGCTGTTGCCGAAGCGTTGGGTGAGACACCTTATACGGTTGAGCAAGCCATGGAGCAGACATTCACATTGATCTAAAATAGACACGTTCCATAATGGAATGAGCCAAACAGCAAGCTCTCTGCGGGGAGCTTGCTGTTTGGCGTTTCTTGCGGTGGAGACCGGGTGGAAGTTGGTCAGTACGGCGTTAAAGTAAATAGATTGCGTTTCAGTGTAATTAGATGCAGTAGATGTTTGCTCGTGCGGTGCTATGGTGGATAGATTACGTAGTGAAGTTGGATGGATAGGGTGAAAGCTTTGATGAGAGATTTCCGGGGGTTATTCCCTAAAAACCACTTATAACATTTGGTAATCACCAACAACTATTAAACCTTACCAAATACCCCGACAAAACTCCCCACACCCCCCAACAAAACCCCCACCAATCATCCCCGTCCCAAACACCTTCCTCAACAAGCCGATCTCGCCCCTCACCTAAACCAGCTATTTATCTTATAGTCAGCTAGGGGGATGCATACTATAATGAAATCACTCTAGAGTACAGGATTTGGTTATTCTTCAGGTGGGAGTGAAGCTAGTGACAGATAAGGATCCATTATTTGATCGTTTCTTCGACAGTATGGAATCATTGGCGGATACGATAAGTGAATCGCTACAGTCTCAAGTTACCATCGAGGACAGCAATCATCATGTGATTGGCTACAGCTCGCATGAATTTGAGAGTGACTCCGCGCGGATTTCAACGATTATCGGGAAGCGTGTACCTAACGCTGTGATTATTGGCTTGCGCAAAAAAGGGATTATGCAGCAGCTGGAGAGCGCGGCACATCCCATTCGAATTCCTGCAGTGCTGGAGGTGGGACTTGGTCCCCGGCTGGCCATTTGTATTAAACATCAAAAGGAAATTCTCGGGTACATATGGGTAGTAGATACAGGCAACCTGGTAGAAGGGCATGCCGAAAATATCGTTGAGAAGGCGGCAGGTATCGTAGGCCGTTATTTACTTAAGCAGCGAGGTTGGAAAACGAAGCAGGACAAAACGCATGAGGACTTTTTCTGGAAGCTGATTACCTCCCACTACGACAACGAAGCAAATATTAAAAAGGATGCGGAATTTTGGTCCATTCTTTTGCCGGAAAAATATTATATTAGCGTGTTTGAAAGTGACAAGGTAATCGATGATCATTTAATACTCCGGTTTTCGGCAGGTTATGGCATCTTATTCCGGACTGCAATTACTATTTCTGACGGCTGAGCATAATCGGCTGATTATTTTGTTTTCCTTCAGCTTTGTGATCGAGGGGGCGGGTGGATTATCTTCATTCCTGCATAAAACAATGGAGGATATGTATAAGAGTGAAGGCTGCACACTGGCTGCTGGCTGTAGTCTCGATTACACTGAATATATGTCCGCGGCTATTGCCTATTGGGAAGCGGTGTCCATTGTGGAGATCAAAAAGCTGCTGCCTTTTCATGGGCGGGAGCTGCTATTGTACGAGGAGATTGGATTTTGGGCATATATACCGGCTATTATGGAGCAAAAGCGCAGTCGAATTCGTAAAAGCCCGTTGCTATATCCGCTAAAAGAACATGATCGCGAGCATAAAAGTGATTTTCTCAAAACCATCGCTGTCTATTTATCATTAAGCGGCAATTTAAAGGAATCCGCGGCTTTTTTACATATACACACTAATACATTGCTTTATAGATTAAACCGAATTGCAGAGATTACGGGCAAAAGCTTGAAGGATACGGGTTATCGCACTTCTATTTTCCTGGATATTTTGACGGAAGAGACACGGCAGCTTAACCAGTGGTTCGTGGATGCCAGGGAATCATGAGAATTAAGCACCAACCCGGTAACGAACACGTACAATAACCTATATTTAGAACCTATTACATTGGAGGGACTAAGCATGGTGAAGGAAGTTCGTTCACCCGATGCCCTTGACTTTGAGCGCAAAATGAGAGATAGCATCGTGGAATCGGCTGAAGCTTTAAATGAAAGTGGAGTGGATTTTGCAACATTTGATGATTCCCGCTGCAATCCGCAGTTTTGGACACGTACAGAGATTGGTGGGCTTCAACTGAACGCTGGCGTGGAACCCACAGTGGGGATTAAAGATATTTTTCGGAATGGTCATTTATATGCCTTTGAATGCGCGACAGCCATGGTCATTGTTATGTATCGGGCGACGATTGAAGCTATAGGTGAGGAAGCGTTTAATCAGTATTTCAAGGATTTGTTCTTATGGGACTGGAATTACGATGAGAATCTACGCTTAATTACAAACTACAACAAGGAACTAACGCAGCGGGGAGACGTTGTATATTTCAAGAATCCCGATCATGCTCCGAGCAAGCCAGAATGGCAGGGCGAGAATGCAATTAAACTCGAAAATGATCTGTTCTACGGCCATGGCATAGGGATTACTACTGGAGAGATCATCATAGACTCTCTGAATCAGGAAAGAGTATATGGGAGTGATATCTCGGCCTATTTAACGGATGAATCGGTGCATCCAGACTTTAATTACTTACAGCGGTTATCTGCAGGAACGGTTTTACCGGCAGCCAACAATAGAAGCTTCCGATACACTGTATGTTCAAGAATAGGGTCTAGAAACTATATTTATAAGATCTAGCGTCTGCCTATTTTATACTTACTGAGCAATGCAAAGAGAGGGCTCTTTTGTATTGTTCATTTTTTTATTCACAAAAGAAAGGGATAGAGCTTCAGATAACTCTGAAAACTCTATCCCTCTTTTTTAATTAAGGATTACCACGTCGTTTCTAATTTGTTATAGCTCAATAAAATCGTTGCGGAATTTATCAAAATCAGATTTTCTGCATTCCAGCTCAAGGCGTGTGCCTGTTTCTTCATAGCTAGTAGATTGAACATGGGCGTGTTCATTGAAATAAGAGACTACATTACCCCGATCAAATGGAACCAGAATCTCACACTGGACATAGTCCGTAAAAACATGGCTGCGGATCAGAGCGGTAAGTTCAGCCATTCCACTATTTTTCTTGGCGGAAAGGTAGACATTGTCACCTTCAATTTGCGGGTAAGGCAAATCAGTCAGATCAGCTTTATTATAGGCATAGATCGTTGGAATCTGGTCAGCGCCGAGTGCTTTGAGCGTCTCATCTGTAACCGCCATATGCTGTTGATGCTGCGGATCGGAAATATCGACTACGTGAATCAATAAGTCCGCTTCGGTAACCTCTTCAAGAGTGGAGCGGAACGCTTTGACCAGATGATGGGGAAGCTGGCTGACGAATCCGACAGTATCTGTTAATAAAAAGGTTTTGTGATCAGGCAGCTCAATGCTGCGAACCGATGTCTCTAGTGTAGCGAACAGCATATCCTTGGCGAATACTTGTTTATGGGAACCCGGATGGTAAGTCTCTACCATGACATTCATTAAGCTGGATTTTCCGGTGTTCGTATAGCCTACCAGGCAGACGACGGGAACTTCATTTTTATGCCGTTGTTTCCGCTGGATTTGACGTCTTGCTACTTGTTGTTGCAGTTCAACCTGTAAAGCAGTAATCCGCTCTTCAATTCTTCTGCGGTCCAGCTCTAGCTTGGTTTCACCAGCACCTCTGTTTTTAAGTCCAGCTCCGCCACCTTGTCTGCCCAGCGACTCACGAAGACCTGTGAGGCGCGGCAGCATATATTGCAGCTTGGCTACTTCAACTTGCAGCTGGGCTTCCTTGGTCTTCGCTCTTTCCGCAAAAATATTCAAGATCAGAATGGTCCGGTCAATGACCTGACGATCCAGTGCGGACTCCAAATTGCGGATCTGTGAAGGTGACAGTTCGTCGTTAAAAATAACAATAGGAGCATCGTGTGCCTCTAAAAGTGCCGATAATTCCTCGATTTTACCTGTCCCGATATAATGGGAGGGGTTAATTCGACTTGCCTTTTGACTAAGCTCTCCTACGACTTCAAGGTCACAGGCAACTGCCAGATTGCTCAGCTCTTCCATCGAATAGGCGAAATTCGTTTCGTTCTGAAGCTGGACACCGACTATAATTGCTTTTTCTCGTATTTGTTCCATATATTTATTCATCCTCCAATAGTAAATAATAAACGCAAAAAAACACAGGCAATCTGCCTGTGCTTACGGTTCGTTAGAGGACGTCAGAGTTAGGGCCTTCCATAGGTAGAATGAATTAAACAACAGTCCAGTCGCAGGGAAGAGGCACTTTGATCCCTTGCGAGCAGCAGTTGGCTAATCGGCTTCTATGGATGTTCAATTCTTAAAGGAATGGAGGTGAAGAGAATCCTCCCTACACGCTGTTGTTAAATTATCGGGTTACCTTTAAAAATGGGTAGACCAATCCTGAGTCCTCTGCACATGGGCAGAGCTTTAGCGCTATTCAATTAGCCGCGCAAAGTTCTAACTCGGATAAAGTCTATCACACGTAACCCTCCGTTCATAAAAAGTTAAGTCGAGTTTACCACATTCGTTATTTAGTGGCAAATCTCTATTTATGCTCTGGAACATCTCTTGTATTTTAATTACACCCAATAATTCTAAACAATGTTTACATATCATATATGAATTGATATATAGGAGGTGTGATGACATTGCCTGTTCTGTCCACAAACACCATTATTAATTTACCAGTCGACGGTACTCGGCCAATAGATCAAGTAGTGATCAAAGTTGTCAACAATGGATCGGCTGGCGCGTTTTGTTATATTACGGGCTTATCCAATAGTGTCAGTCCCCAGGCCATTTTTGTTGAAGAGTTATTTGAGCTGCAATATCAGGAGACCTTAAGCAAGACCTATGTCATGGTAGAGGATTTATTCCAATTTAATTTTGTATATTCACAGGAGCAGATGAAGATTCAGGTTTTCCTTGTTGATGCGGACGGTGTATGGACGGCCGTTGATCTTGAAGTGTTTCAAGTGAGCCGAATAACTTCGGAAATACGTGATAACGTGACCGTTACATCGACTGACTTTGCAGCAATCAGCTTTATGAGGCGTCCTGGCTTTGCTATTCCACAAGGTCTTGCGGCTGAGATTCGACCGGCAGCTTTAGATGTTATGTCCAAAAGACCTGTGCGATATATGGTCGTTGCAGGCGGGACCCTTGATGGGGCCTTCGAGAATTATCCTACACCGACTACAAATATTCCTGTCACGGACACGGCGCTGCTAGTGAACTATACCTGCACTACGGTCACGGGTGGAAAAGTTATTATGCAAGGTACAGGATCAGGGATTTCTGGGGCGTATGCGAATCTGGCGGTCAATTTACTTAATGAGCGACTCTCATACGAGTTCCATGATGAACCTGTCACATTGGTGGTAAACTCCCTCTCGGGCGGGGACGATCTCGCAGTTACCTTTAAAATGTCCGAGCAATGGTAATTATTCTTGTGAAAAAGGAACATTCGCATTTACGCGAATGTTCCTTTTTGCTAGTCATTTAAGTCACGACGCAAGGTGAAGAGATCTTTCAGAGCCTCTGTGGACAGCTCGGTAATCCAGCCTTCCGAGCTGGAGATCACATTATCGCTGAGCTGCTGTTTATTCTCCAGCATCTCATCAATCCGTTCTTCGAGTGTGCCCAGGGCGATGAATTTATGCACCTGCACATCACGAGTCTGGCCCATGCGGTAAGCGCGGTCAGTTGCTTGATTCTCCACCGCTGGATTCCACCAGCGGTCGAAGTGGAATACGTGATTGGCTGCAGTTAAGTTCAGGCCAACTCCCCCAGCCTTGAGTGAAAGGATGAATACATTCGGCTGATCAGACGGCGATGTGTCTGGGCGTGTAGACCCATCTTCCGCCGAAGGGGCTGGTGTCTGAAACCGCTCGATCATGCGGTCGCGCGCCTGTTTGGAGGTACTTCCGTTCAAATAAAGGACGGGTTCGCCCAGCTCCTGCTGGAGAACCGCCTGAAGCATTTTTCCCATACCCACATATTGAGTAAAAATCAGGCAGCGCTCGTCTTCCGCGCGCAGCTCCTTAACCATGTCCAGCAGTCTTTCGAGTTTGGAGGAGCGGTTAATAAGAAAGCTGGTATCCAGTTTATTGTCCGTATCAAGCTCAGGGATAGCTTCTTTTGTCACAAGCATCGGGTGATCGCATAGCTGCTTAAGCCCGGTCAGAGCTCCGAGAATTGCCCCTTTGCGCTCAATGCCTTCCAGCTTCTTCATCCGTTCCAACAGTCCGTTTACGGTTTGATCGTAAAGCGCCGCTTGTTCGGCTGTCAGATGAACATAGGTTTTCATTTCATTTTTATCAGGTAGATCGAGCTGTATATTAGGGTCTTTTTTCTTGCGGCGCAGCATGAAGGGTTTTACTAGATTTTGTAGGTCCGCTGTACGTTTCGTGTCGCGTTCCTTCTCAATAGCATTCGTGAATCGGTCATTAAAAGATTTGGCGCTGCCCAGATAACCTGGGGTTATAAAATCATAAATGGACCACAGCTCGGATAATCTGTTCTCTATCGGCGTCCCTGTTAAGGCGACCCGGTGTAGAGCTGGAAAACTACGTACAGCTGCGGATTGTTTGGTTTGGGCATTTTTGATATTTTGAGCTTCATCCAGGCAGATCGTCGCCCAAGTGAATTCCTTTAGCAGCTCTTGGTCAAGCGCAGCAGTCGCATAAGAGGTCAGTACCACATCGGCTTGCGAAGCTGCGCCATAGAAGAATCCCGCGTCCAGACGGCGGCTTCCGTAATGAAGCATAACATTCAACGAAGGCGCGAAGCGTTGCAGCTCCTTCTGCCAATTGCCTAACACAGAGGTCGGGCAGATGATCAATGAAGGCCAGCCTGGTGGGTCGGTCTGCCGCCGGGCTGAGCTTGCATCCGTGTTTTCTTGGATGTGTAGCAGATAGGCGATGAGCTGTACTGTTTTGCCTAGTCCCATATCATCGGCTAGACAGGCCCCCAGCCCAAAGCGGCGCAGAAAGGTCAGCCAAGCGAATCCTTCATGCTGATAGGTGCGCAGCTCCGCTTTAAGGCCTGCGGGTACGGGCGGCTTAGGCCATTCTGAGCGCTGGCCCAGCTGACCGATAAGGCTGATCAAATGCTCGTTCAGCTCTACCTCCAGACGCAGACGCGCGGCATCTTCTTGCAGCTGCTCTTCCGTAGCTTCAGCGTCTGCCTCTTCACCAGCTCCTAGCAAGTGGAGCTGAAGCACGTCTTGGAAGGACAAGCCTTGCGACTTGTCCATTCCCGCCATGGCTCTTTGGATTTGCGCCAGCAGAGCCGGATCGAGTGAGACCCATTTGCCCTTGAAGCGGACGAGCCGTTCCCCTCTTGCGACCAGCTCGGCAAATTCGGCTTCAGTGAGATCCGCGTCGCCGATGGAGATTCGCCAATCGAAATCGATGATCGAATCGAGACCGAACAGCGACTCGCCGCCGCTGCGTTTGTCTTCGCCGGAGCTGATCTTTGCGCGCAGGCGCGGCTTTTTCCGGCTGGCGGCTTCCCACCACGCCGGCAGCAGCACTTGCCAGCCAGCTTCCAGCAGCCGCTGGCTCTCGGCCGTCAAGAACCGCCAGGCGATGGCATCGCTCAGCGGTTCGGCCAGCACATCGCCGCCCGCCGCGAAGCGCTCGGGCGGCAGACTGCCGCGGAGGCGCTCCAGCCATCCCGCGGCCCGTTCATGCACGTGAGCCGACCACGCGGTCGGCCACAAGCCGTACGGCTCGCCGTTATCGGCGAGCCTGATGGGAACAAGCGCGGATTCATCGCGCTTGTCCTGAAGGATCAGCTGCAGCCGCCAATAGGATTCATCCTCATCGGGCTCCAGCAGCTGTAGAGCGGGCCGGAAAGGCGCGGTGTCCGCCTTCCAGCCAATGGCGATAAGCCACGCGGCGGTATCCATGCCCGCTGCAAGTGCTCCGCTTCTATCGAAGAGAAGCGGGAATTCGCTGCGGAGGTCGCCGGCCTCGGCCTCCGTGCTGTAATAGCGCTGCGATACGGCGGCAGAGAACGCCGCACGTAATCCACGGCTAAATTCGCTGCTGCCATTTAGCGCCTCAAGGGCTCCCTTAGCAGTGTCACTGTCCACTGCCACCTGCGCAAGAGCCCCCTCGTCCCAAGTCCATTGCAGCCTCCCGGCGCGGTAGGCGGAGATGTCGGGAATATACTGTTTGTGCTCCAGACATATAGCCAGAAGTGGCGCCAGTTCTGTGAGGTGGGCGGCATCGCCCTCCCAGCTCCATTCGATATGCGCCAAAAGCTTCTGCTCGGCAAAGAAGGGGATGACCTGCTCAGCAGGAAGAATCACTAGCTCCACGCCTTCGCCAGCTGGCTGCACGGTTAACTCCGTACCATAAAAAGACGCCTCATGCCAGGCGAAAAGCCGCTGCTTAAGCTGCAAGCCCGGCACGAGATCTTCGCGCTCATTCATTCCAAATATTAAAGCATCGCCATACTGGCTTAATGCAAGCCGGATGGTCAGCGTGCGTAAATGCATGTTCATGGTATTAGCTTTCCTTTCCGAAGCTCCTCTTGCAGCGCACGGAGCCTGCTATGCCTAATGGCGAA
The DNA here is from genome assembly GCF_038004505.1 of Paenibacillus sp. FSL R7-0048. NCBI lineage: Bacteria > Bacillati > Bacillota > Bacilli > Caryophanales > Paenibacillaceae > Paenibacillus > Paenibacillus sp. FSL R7-0048. The sequence goes on from NZ_JBBORF010000001.1 coordinate 322,755, forward strand.
GGCAGTGAGGAAATCTTCCCAGCGTTCTTCTTGTTTCAGCTTTTTATACAGCTTGGATAATCGTTTCAATAATTTCACAGCCGCTTTGTAGCTATGTCTGTTCTTATCCAGCACGAATCTTTCGGCGGCCTGATGGTAAAAGGGCAGCAGAACCTCAGGTGCATTCTTTTCCACCGGTTGGAGGTCTTTGACACGAAATTCGGAGGGCTGTTTACCGATGGACAGCTGATAATCCATCCAGGTCTGCCATTTCTCATAGGTGATTAGCTTCTCTTCATAGACTTCGCCAGAGATAGGTAACATGGTGGCTAGTGTATCCCACATTTGTGGCTCAGCTTCAGGCAGGTGGCGAACAGCTTCTTCCCAACTGGTTGAATAGCTATTGAGATTATAGAGTCTGCTGCTCAGCAGTGGACCGATCTGAACAAGCCAACCCACCAACCGGGACCAGTCCCCTGCATCCAGCAGCGGAGAGGTGAAGCTCATGAGCTCATCGGGATGGAGACCCGGGCGCTCGGCAGCCTTATTCAGTAAGTCCCAAGCCTTCTGGTCATCCATCAGATAGTAATACATGCGGCTCTGAGCTAACAGCCACGCATGTTGTGACAGGGAAGCGCCTAATTCACCTTCTGCTTGCTGCAGCTGTTCGATTTCATTCAGGTAAAGCTTAGTTCCACCTGTATTCGGATAAATCCAATTTCTCCACAGCAGATCATAGCTAAGAGAAAAAGAGGGTTGATCCCGTGAGCGATCCCGCGACTCCGTCAACATCTCGCGCCGCAGATAAGATAAAGTATCGATGACGTATGGCCATAGATCCTGCTCTTGCTCGGGGGACAGCGGAAGTGTCTTTTTTAAAAGACCTGTGATTACTTCCTGTAGCTCTGAGACTGCTACCTGTGTGTAATAACCAAGAGAAGGGGCGTAAGCGGCCTGACCGACGGATTGCGTGGAAGGCTTAGCGAGCTTTTCCAACAGATAAAGATGAGCATGCAGAGTGAACAGCTTCTCCGTTTCCGGAAGCATTTTTGGTTTGAATTTATTAATTGCAGACAAGGCCCGACTCACATATTCAGGATTTCGGGTAGTATGGGCTAGAGGGGAGATACAGAATTCAAAATACTCCCGCCACTCCATTATTTTTCCGCTAGCGATGCGGTTGGCCATCTCTTTCATTTGCTGCTGACGAGTTGCATCGGCTCCAATAGAAGTACTTGTTGCTGTACTTGATATTTTAGGCAAAAAGGATGCAGCTTTAGCGTTAGCCAAAACCTGTACAGATCTATTTTGTTGTTCGGCATAATTCAACAGCACGGCAGCCATATGCTTGCAATGACCTGATACTGGACAATTACAATGACAATTGGTGAAGCCGTCGAGATCAATGGTGACGCGGTAATCCTCTCTACCTTCAACTAGAGCGTTAATCTTACGAGGCTCCGTCATGGTAAACGGCTGCACTCGATTTTGTTTATAATATTGGAACCCCCGCTTGAGGGTAAGATCATCGAAATAATAGGCGACATTTTGGATGAGCTTACTCCACTGCGTATCATCCATAGGATAGGTTGGTTGCATACAATTGGTCTCCTGTAACGAAAATGGTCTTTAGTTGTCTTTCATTATATCACTTCTGCTGGCTTCATCTTTAAATCGTTAAATTTTGATAGATCGTAAGAAAACTCTGTTTAAAAGCTGGCGTGAAGATGATTAGAAGCTAATGGCTTGTATTGAACGGAAGGTCTGAACATATAATAATCGTACTGCAAGTTGGATCATGATTATATAGGTGTCATTTACGAAAGATCAAACAAAGGTCAAAATTGGTCAAATAAATAAAAAGAACTAATTTTGTTGTGGAAAATCAGCTAATTCGCCTGAATTTGAGCGATAATCGGCTTAAATCGGTTTTGTTATTCCTCGGGTAGGGGACTATAATAAGGTCATAGGTCAAATAAAGTCAAAGTCAATGAGAGGAGAATGGATAATGTTTGATATGGTTCCTTTTGGTAAACGTAGAGATGATGCTTTTGGTGTGCTGGCTAAGTCTTTGAATGATGTTTTTAATGATGATTTTTTTGCACCGATTAAGAGCTCCACGATGTCCTTCAGAACAGATATTCGTGAGAGTGAGCAGGCTTACCTGATTGAAGCTGAACTTCCTGGTTTGAAAAAAGAAGAAATCGACATTGATTATGCCAGTCCTTATTTGACGATTAAAGCGGTACGTAAGGAAGAAAATGCCGAGGAGAACAAGGAACATCAGATTGTACGCAGAGAACGCCGATATGGTGAATATGTGCGCAGATTCTATGTTCAAGATATTGCCGAGGAAGAAATTCGCGCGTCTTTGAAAGATGGAGTGCTGAAGCTGGAAGTTCCCAAACGGCAAAAAATGCAAGGTAAACGCATCGAGATTCAAGACGGAGATTCTAATTCTACGGGTTCGCAGTCTGAATAAGCATAAATTAAGCGGAATGAACTTCCGCTCAGTCTTTTAGAGATGGCAGCGGGCTTTTAATATAGTGTTATGAATAGAAGGCGCATTGTAGTGGAGGATTCCGGCTATGGTGCGTCTTTTCTCGGAGTGCAATGGTGGTCAATATGAGAATAGGGATGGAAAGGAGGAAGCGCGAGTGGCTAGTAAAAGCTATTATGATGCTTTGGGTGTGAGCAAAAAAGCTACTAAACAGGAAATTAAAAAGGCTTATCAGAAGCTTGCCAAGAAGTGGCATCCCGATGTTAACAAAGCCCCTGAGGCAGAGGCGAAATTCAAAGAAGCAGCTGAAGCCTATGAAGTGCTTGGTAATGAGGATAAACGGAAACTCTATGATGAAGAGCTGCTTTATGGAGCTCAACGTGGCAGAGCTAGTGGAGGGGCGGCGAGTGGAGCCTCCTCTTGGGATTCAAACTTTGGTGGAAGTGGAAGCTGGAACGGTGGAACTTATTCAACAGGAGGTTCTGGTATTTCGGAGGAAGATTTATTCGGGATGTTTTTTGGGAATCGGGGCTCGGCGGATCGGGCTGGCTTTGATTTTTTCTCGGGAAGTGGAACGGGGCGTGCGAATGGCAATCCGTGGGGCGAGGCCCGTAGTACCATGCAGGCGCAGCTGGATATTACCTTGGAGCAGGCTTATAAAGGTGCCACTGTAAGAGTACAGGTCAGTGACAAAACGGTGGATGTGAACATTCCGCCTAGAACCTATGAGGGTACAATTATTAAAATCGCGGGAAACACTCCGGGTGGCGACGTGTTGCTGGCACTTCATATTCTTCCTCATGATATTTATGAGATTCGCGATGGCGACTTATATGGCATGGTTGAAATCGCTCCTTGGCAAGCGGTATTGGGTGGAGAAGTGAAGGTTCCATTACCGGGGGGCGGAGCCGTGAAATTGAAGATTCCAGCAGGAATTCAGAGCGGCAAAACGCTACGTATCCCCGGCAAGGGCTTAAAACGTGAGAATGGTGCGAACGGCGATATTTTATTTGGAATTGAGATTGTTATCCCTGAACCTATCAGCGAAGCGGAGAAAAATCTCTACCGAAAGCTGGCAGACTCCAGCCCTTTCGAAGCCAGAGCTAAACGTCAAAGCACTGGCACCCAGCGGCAGAAGGCGAAAGTGGGTAATTAATAGATAGGTAGAAGAGGTAGAGGTGAGGTGATTTCACTCGTTTGTGATCAACTCTGGTTGGTGAATAAGGTGATTTGAATGCTAGTTGCAGAACAGTAACTTATTTAGCCACTAACTATAAATGAACGTTTCGCTCAAACGGTGAAAGTCGGCACTATGGTGGGAAAAGAGAGTCAAAAGTGCTTTCGAAAGTGCCTTCGAGAGTGCCAAACTGGGATCGATGGTCGAAAAGAAAGGCAAAAATGCCTTAGAAAGCGCTGAATTAAGCTCGATGGTCGAAAAGAAAGGCAAAAATGCCTTCGAAAGTGCCGAATTAGGCTCGATGTGCGAAAAAAGAAGCAAAAATGCCTTAGAAAGTGCCGGATGGAGATCGTTGGTCGAAAAGAGAAGCAAAAGTGCCTTAGAATGCGCTGAATGAGGCTCGATGTGCGAAAAGAGAAGCAAAAGTGCCTTAGAAAGCGCCGAAATAGGCTCGATGTGCGAAAAGAGAAGCAAAAGTGCCTTAGAAAGCGCCGAAATTGGCTCGATGTGCGAAAAAAGAAGCAAAAATGCCTTAGAAAGTGCCGGATGGAGATCGTTGGTCGAAAAGAGAAGCAAAAGTGTCTTCGAAAGTGCCGAATGGGGCTCGTAGGTCGAAAAGAACGGTAAAAATCCCGTAGAATGAGCGCAAACCAGCTAGTTACTCGAAAAGAGCGGCAAAAATCCCGTAGAATGAGCGCAAACCAACTAGTTACTCGAAAAGAACAGTATAAATCCCGCAGAATGAGTGCAAACCAACTAGTTACTCGAAAAGAACGGTAAAAATCCCGTAGAATGAGTGCAAGCCAACTAGTTACTCGAAAAGAACGGTAAAAATCCCGCAGAATGAGTGCAAACCAGCTAGTTACTCGAAAAGAGCGGCAAAAATCCCGTAGAATGAGCGCAAACCAACTAGTTACTCGAAAAGAACGGTATAAATCCCGTAGAATGAGTGCAAACCGACTAGTTACTCGAAAAGAACGGTAAAAATCCCGTAGAATGAGTGCAAACCAACTAGTTACTCGAAAAGAACGGTAAAAATCCCGCAGAATGAGCGCAAACCAGCCAGTTACTCGAAAAGTACGGTATAAATCCCGTAGAATGAGCGCAAACCAGCCAGTTACTCGAAATAAGCGGGATAAATCCCACTAAATTAACCTATCCCCGGCCCAAAAGGCCGATTTAATATAATCACTCTTAAATAGAAAGGTGAGAGAGCTATGGATTTCAATAAATTAACTCAAAAGCTGCAGGAAGCAGTAGCTGCGGCGCAGTCGCTGGCATCAGACAGCGGTCATCAGGAGATCGATAATCTCCATCTGTTAAAAGCGTTGCTTCAGCAGCAAGAAGGATTGCTGCCAAGATTGCTGCAAAAGATGAATATCCCTGTGGCTGAGCTGATGCGCAGCACAGATGAACTGCTTCAACGCAAGCCGAGCATCAGCGGGTCAGGAGCAAGCACGGTAAGGCGTTACGCCTCGCAATCGCTGATTCATCTGCTGGAGCAGGCGGAGAAGGAAGCGGCGAAGATGCAGGATGAGTTTGTTTCTGTGGAGCATGCGGTGCTGGCCATGGTGTCGGATTCGAGCGGGGAGAATCGTGAGCTAAGGGATCTTTTTGTCCGCCGTGGGCTGACCCGTGAGAAGCTGATGTCGGTGCTTGCTGAGATTCGTGGACATCAGCGGGTAACCAGCCGGGAGCCAGAAGCTACTTATGAGGTGCTGGAGAAATACGGCCGTGATCTTGTAGCAGAGGTTCGCACGGGCAAGATTGATCCAGTCATTGGTCGTGATGGCGAGATCCGCCGGGTAATCCGGATTTTGTCCCGTAAAACGAAAAATAACCCTGTGCTGATCGGTGAACCAGGTGTAGGGAAAACAGCCATTGTGGAAGGCTTGGCCCACCGGATCGTACGCAAAGACGTACCAGAGGGGCTGAAAGATAAGACGATTTTTTCACTGGATATGAGTTCACTTGTGGCAGGTGCGAAGTTCCGTGGTGAATTCGAAGAACGTCTGCAGGCGGTATTGAGGGAGGTTCGCGAAAGTAACGGCCGCATTATTCTTTTTATTGATGAGCTGCATACGATTGTGGGCGCAGGTAAAACCGAAGGCTCGATGGATGCGGGCAATATGCTGAAGCCGATGTTAGCCCGGGGTGAGCTGCACTGTATCGGTGCCACAACGCTCGATGAATATCGCAAATATATAGAGAAGGACCCTGCGCTGGAGCGCCGTTTCCAACAGGTGCTCGTGAGCGAACCCGATGTAGAGGATACGATCTCCATTTTGCGTGGTCTGAAGGAGCGGTTTGAAGTTCACCACGGGGTCAAAATCCATGACAGCGCACTGGTAGCCGCAGGGGTATTGTCCAATCGATATATTACGGATCGATTTTTACCGGATAAGGCGATTGACCTAGTGGACGAGGCTTGCGCCATGATCCGCACAGAGATAGACTCTATGCCGGGTGAGATGGATGAAGTGACCCGCCGCCTGATGCAGATGGAGATTGAAGAAGCAGCGCTAAAAAAAGAAACCGATGACGCCAGCAAACGCCGTCTCGAAATATTGCAGCGCGAGCTCGCTGACCTGAAGGAGAAACAGCTAGGAATGACGGCGCGCTGGGAGAAAGAGAAGTCGGCCATCCAAGGGATTCGCGACCTCAAAAAACGGCTGGAGCAAGCGCGCAAGGATCTGGTCGATGCACAGGAGGAATATGATCTTAATAAGTCAGCCGAACTGAGCTACGGCATTATTCCTGATCTGGAGCGTCAGCTGAAAACAGCGGAAGAAGCGGCACAGCAGGACCAGGATACAAGATTGCTACGTGAGGCTGTTACTGAAGAGGAAATCGCAGATATTGTCTCCCGCTGGACCGGCGTTCCGGTTAGCCGACTGGTAGAAGGCGAGCGGGATAAGCTCCTGCGTCTGGAGGATACGCTGCATGAACGGGTAGTGGGCCAAGACGAAGCTGTCAGCTTGGTGGCCGATGCAGTGCTTCGGGCAAGAGCAGGAATCAAAGATCCGAATCGCCCGATTGGCTCATTCCTGTTCCTTGGCCCGACGGGTGTAGGGAAGACTGAGCTCGCTAAGTCGCTTGCGGTATCTCTTTTTGACCGCGAAGATGGCATGATCCGTATAGATATGTCGGAGTATATGGAAAAGCATAGTGTCTCCCGCCTAGTCGGTGCACCTCCAGGATATGTTGGATATGAGGAAGGCGGGCAGCTTACGGAAGCTGTGCGGCGTCAGCCTTATACTGTAGTGCTGCTCGATGAAGTGGAGAAGGCGCATCCCGATGTGTTTAACATTCTGTTGCAGCTGCTTGATGATGGACGGCTGACTGATTCACAGGGCCGAATGGTTGACTTCAAGAATACAATCATCATTATGACTTCCAATATCGGTTCACCCCATCTGATTCAAGGCACCGATGAAAACGGTCAGCTCACGGAAGCTGCCAAGGATAGAGTGATGAAGGAACTGAGTGGTCATTTCCGTCCAGAGTTCCTGAACCGGGTGGATGACATTGTAATGTTCAAGCCGCTGACACTGGGTGAGATCGAGAAAATTGTGGACAAACTGGTGGATGGATTGCGTCTACGTCTGGCAGAACGGGAGATCGGGCTGGCATTAACTGAATCGGCGGTGCGTTTTATCGCTAAGGAAGGTTTTGATCCTGTGTATGGGGCAAGACCGTTGAAAAGATTTATCCAGCGCAGCTTGGAGACACGTGTGGCGCGTGCGATTATTGCTGGTGAAGCCGCAGAGGGATCAGTTATTCAGGTGGATGAATCCGGCAACGAGCTGACAGTAACCATTCTGAAGCCAGAAGTCGATGGACCAGAGTTCTGAATTGAGTTCTGAATAAAAAAAGGGCGTTCACAAAACCCTAATGGTTTTGTGAACGCCCTTTTTATTGTAAGCCTCATTCCACCCAAGGGATTAGATGAGGCTGTTCATCCAAGATGGACATGTACTGCTCTTTCCAGCCGTATTTGCCGTCGGGGTCGAGGAGCATATAACGCAGATATTTTTCCAGCCGGAACTCGGCTTTGGACCAACCGAGATGCTTGAGCCGCAGATTGCTTAGCTGATGAGACAGCTCAAAGATATTTTCCGGGAATCGCCCACAGTGCTGTGGGGATTCATTCCATACATAGTTGAAGTCTTCTTTATAGCGAAGCAAAAAAGGGCGGTAGTTCAGATGAGAGCGCCAGTAGGTATCCTCCCTGTAATGGTTCGCGTTCCATAAATCGTAAAGGCGGAAGCAGAACAGATCGACCCCATCTGCATACAGCAAGGAATCTATATTTTCTGCAAAGCTGGCTTCAAAGATCTCATCCGCGTCCAGACTCAGAATCCACTCGGGATTTGTCTTTAGGACTTCCTCCCACTGCTGTTTTCGCAGCTCAATTTCATTGCTGAACTTGGATTCGGTATTATGCACGAGACGAACGGGAATGCCTTCAAGTGCTTCCAGACAGACAGCTGCTGTATTGTCGGTGCTGCCGTCATCAATAATGACAGCCTCATCGATATATTTGCGGTGTTCCTCCAGAACCTGTCGCAGGAAGCGCCCGCTTTCATTTTTTACAACCATGGTAAGGGTTAGCTTGGGACGCTTTTTGGTTATAGGAGCAGCTGCAACCTCATTTGAATTTTCCTCGATGGGTGTGGGTGCCGATTCAGCTTTTACCCCTGTTGTTTCTCTGATAAAATCTTCAACCTTGTTCAAATCACTATCTCTGTACAAATGAAGGGCAGGATAATGGGTGTCAACAAATAGCGGAATGCCAAGGGCCGCGGCACGAATACAGAAATGGCGATCCTCGCCCCAGTATGATATGTTCCGGATCTGATTGTAGCTCACCCCGGCTTTTATCGCATGCTGGCTAATCAATGTACAAGCGCCGAGACCCCCCACTTCATAGATTCCAGGATTGCGGAGTTTGGCTATGAATTCATGAAATCTGCGGTTGATCTCCTCGGGTTGCAGTTTTTCGCCGGGAAGTATCTCCCACTGATTATATTCGTCATGCATCCAGACCTGCGGCTGAAACATGGTATCTGGCTGCCACTGTGTCCAAAATACCTCTGAAATAATATCTTTGTTCGTCCCTATTAGATGACTTAGCGTATCGGGGTGGAGGATGAGGTCTGAGTCGATCAGGAACAGGTAGTCGTAGTTCAGGGTTTGCGCTCGGTTTATCATGAGGTTTTTGAAGTTGGCGACTTTCCAGACTAAATCAGAATTCCAATAGTGAGTCGTATCATTGCGAATGTACGCATCGTTAAAGCCGGAGCTTTGAATAAAAATATGCTCGCCCTTGCTTTTAAATTCCTGGAGCAGCCGGCTGGATTCCTCATCATCATTGTCATCAATCAGATGGAAATCCAGTTCGATTTGCTCGATATTCAAGCGCAGCAGGGAATTCAGAAATTCCCGTAATACATTGGGCTTTTGATGGATCGGGCTGCCGATTAATACGCGTGTCTTATTCATTGCGGCCTCCTTGGGGGACTCTCCCTTTCTTCCGAGAGGTATAGGTATGTTCTCAATATATTTACAGTGAGAGAGTAATAATCCTTATTTCGCAAAGTTCTTATAGTAAATGAGAAATGAGAGTTGGATAAATTGAACTTTTTAGATATATTAATTTTGATGAATCTGCTGTACAATTACCGGATAATTAGATAAGAATGCAGCCAGATGAGCACAGGAATGAGACTATGGATAAATCACCACTAAAAGTTCAGTAGTTAATCAATCTGTTACTGGCCATGAATCCTCGTGCGGATGTGTTCTGGGATGATGGAAAGGGTGAATACCGACCTCTGCTGAATGAGGATGCTGAGGAAATTGATTGCACCGGAAGAGAAAGCGAAGACTGAAGCTCATATTGGTGGCTGAACAGAGTTTGATTATTGCGACCCTTGGCATACTGTATTCGGAAGAGTCATTTCAGGTATGGACCCTGTGGATACTTTAAGGCGTGGGGATGTCATGAAAAAGGTCGAAACTATCAGTTCCCTCAATATTACATTAATGTGAAATGCTATCCATTGTAATTCCTAGTATCCCGATATACAATATAAAAACAAACAAAGACAATATAGACACGGGGGAGAAACTTATGCGTAGAGGATTATCTGGAGTTATTACTTTGGTTTTGTTAACATTTTTGATTAGCGCGTGCTCCGGGGGAAATAACGCCGCTTCCACAAATACAAATCAGACGCCTACGGCTACTGAAGGATCGACAGCAAGCACTGAACCAAAAGATGGCGGCAACTTAATTATTGGGGTCGCTGCAGATCCTGTCATTCTAAATCCGAACTATGCAGGTGATCGTGTCAGTCTGACGATTGACCAAGCGCTCTACGCGCCATTGTTCCAAGTGAATAACGGAGAGAAGACCTTCTACTTGGCAGACAGCCTGACACTTTCCGAAGATAACCTGACTTATACATTGAAACTGAAAAGTGGACTAACTTGGCATGACGGAGAAAAGCTTACAGCTGACGATGTCGTGTTCACGATTGATAGCATCCTCGATGAGAAGCAAAACAGCATGCTGAGAGCGAACTTATTCATCGGTGATAAACCCGTTAAGGCAGTTAAGGTGGATGATCTGACTGTAGAGTTCAAGCTTCCGCAGGTCAGCCCAGCTTTTGAAGCTACACTAGTGCAAGTATTTCCGATTCCAAAGCATATTTTTGAGAATGAGACGGATCTAGAGAAAAGCACCAAGAATGCTGCTCCGGTTGGATCTGGCCCATTTAAATTTAAAGAATACAAAGCAGGCGAATATGTTACACTCGAGAGATTTGATAACTACTTTGGCGGCAAACCACATCTTGATTCTATAACGTACCGGATTGCTAAAGATACGAATGCTGCGAATCTCGCACTTCAGAATGGTGAGATCAACATTAAGTATCTAGATCCACAGGATGTTGGAACGATTGAGGCTTCGAACAATTTCGAAATCCTGCCTTATAGTGAAGGCCGATTGTCCTACCTGTTGTTCAATGCAAACAGTGATAGAGGTGCTCTTGCTAAAAAAGAAGTTCGTCAAGCCTTGTCTTTAGCCCTAAATCGTGATGAAATCATTCAGGCTGCTTATACTTCTAACGAGTATGCAGACCCGGCGAAGTCCTTTTTGACTCCGGATGCATTGTTCTATACTAATGACGTACCTTCTTTTGATAATGATGTAGAAAAAGCCAAAGAGCTTCTGCAATCGGCAGGGGTTAGCGATCTGAAATTGAGATTGATTGTATCGAGCGGTAATAAAGCTCAGGAAGCCATTTCACTATACGTGCAGCAAAAGCTAAAGGCCATTGGCGCTGAAGTTGAACTGCAAAATATGGATGCCTCGGCATATGGCCAGAAATTCAGTGATATGAATTCAACAGATTTTGAACTTGCGATTGCAGGTTATATTATGGGTTACGATCCTGATGCTTACAGAATTTTGTATACTTCTACTGCAGACTCTAACTACTCGCATTATAATAATGCTGAAGTCGATAAGTTGTTCAATGATGGTGCAGGAGAAGCAGATGTAACTAAACGTGGTGAGATCTATAAGAAGATCCAAGAGATCATTGCTGACGATGCACCGATTTATCCAATTGCTAATACTAAGACTATTGTAGCTGTCTCCAAGAACTACGGCGGTCTAGAAGAAGTAGTCTTGAAGCCTGTCGTTATTTTTGAAGATTTATCGAAAATCTACCTTAAATAAGAACGGGAAAAAATAAGCTGGTCAATCCAGCTTATTTTTTTACCGATATAGAACTGGGAGAATATACGTATGAGACAACTTATCGTCCGAAGATTACTGCAAACCCTGCCGATGCTGTTTTTTGTCTCGGTTGTGTGCTTTGCGATGATTAAGCTGGCTCCGGGGGATCCGGTACTATCCTTCGTTACGCCGAATATGCACGCGGATGATATTGAGCGCATCCGGCATAACCTTGGGCTGGATAAGCCAGCCTACATTCAATATTTTATATGGATCAAAGAAGTACTGCAGGGCAATTTCGGTTATTCCCTTGTGAATCATCAGCCTGTATTGGAGCAAATTCTAGAACGTTTACCTGCAACAGCAGGTTTGATGGGCAGTGCAATCGGCTTAGCCGTTCTGTTGGCGATCCCGATGGGTCTGCTTGCTGGAGCTAACCGGAACCGCTGGGTGGATAAAGTAATTAATTTTTTATCCTATATCGGAATTTCAGTGCCTTTATTTTGGCTGGCCATCTTACTTATGTACTTATTCGCAATTAAGCTGCACCTGCTGCCTATTATGGGGATGCGAACCATTGGTGTGGAATCAGCGGTTGATGTATTGAAGCATGGTATTTTGCCTTGCGCCGTATTGGCGTTTGGATTTCTGGCCGGTTACGTACGATACATCCGCTCTAGTACGATTGGACAGCTAAAAGAAGAATATGTGCAGATTCAATATGCTTTTGGATCCAGCAAGACAACGATTCTGTTCCGTCACGTGCTTAAGCATGTACTGTTGCCAGTAATTACATTGCTCGGAATGTCGATGGGTGATCTGGTGGCGGGTGCAATTGTAACGGAGACGGTATTTTCATGGCCGGGTATTGGCTCTTTAGGGATGACTGCGGTTAAAGGGATGGATTATCCCGTAATTATGGGAATAACTTTGTTCTCTTCTTTAATGCTGATCATCGGCAATCTGGTCGCGGATATTCTATATAGCTTCGTGGACCCACGAATTAAATTAACGAGGTGACCTCATGAATCGCAGTAAATGGAAAAGTGTTGGAGATGAGCTATTTACGAATAAATTGGGTGTCGCAGCCCTCATTACTTTAATCGTCTTCACACTAGGCTCTATATTTGCTTTTTTATCCGGACATGATCCGAATGCAATGGATGTTTTGGCACGTTTGAAAGCACCCGGGGCGGATCATTGGTTTGGTACGGATGATTACGGCCGGGATTATTTTGCCCGAGCTTTGTATGGTGGCCGGGTATCTTTGCTAGTTGGTTTTGCTTCAATGATCATTGCCACGGGTATAGGTGTGACGGTGGGCGTAATCAGTGGATATTTTGGCGGATGGATTGATAATCTATTGATGCGGATGCTTGATGTAGTGATGTCCATTCCATCTTTCCTTGTGCTGCTGCTGCTCAGCGTATTTTTGAAGCCGAGTGTAGGAAACATCATTTTAATCATTGCTCTATTAATGTGGATGAACATTGCCCGTGTGATTCGTGCGGAGACGATGACGATTAAAGAACGGGAATATGTACTGTATGCAAAAGCTTCCGGCCAGAGCAACTTCGGAATTATTTGGCGTCATATTCTTCCGGGGCTAGTACCTGTTGTGATTGTAGGTGCGACGAATAATATCGCTTCCGCGATTATGATGGAGTCGTCCCTAAGCTTCCTTGGGTTCGGGGTACAACCTCCGAATGCCACTTGGGGCAGTATGCTTAACAATGCGCAGGGATATATCGCTCAGGCACCTTATTTGGCATTGTTCCCGGGGTTATTGATACTATTAACGGTTCTGAGCTTTAATGTTCTGGGCGATATTTTGCGGGTTGGCTTTGAACCGAAGCTGATCCGAAGATAGGAGTGTGAAGACATCATGACGGAACGGCTATTGTCTGTTGAGAATTTGAAGGTTTCCTTCCAAACTCGGGATGGAGAGAATCAGGCAGTTCGTGGCGTTAGCTTTCATATAGATGCTGGAGAAACGGTAGGGATTGTTGGTGAATCCGGAAGCGGGAAAAGTGTAACTGCGAAGGCGATTATGTCGTTGATTACACCTCCGGGTAAAATTATCGCTGGAAATATTAATTTTCGTGGTGACAATTTATCTAACCTTTCGGAAAAAGAGTGGAGAAAACTGCGCGGTAACCGCATAGCGATGGTGTTTCAGGACCCCATGACTTCTCTTAATCCTGTGAAAAAAATCGGCCAGCAGCTTACGGAGGTCATCCGGCGGCATCGCGGCTTAAATAAGGAAGCAGCGTTTAAAGAGGCAGCAAGTATCCTGCGGCAGGTGGGCATTAATAATCCTGAGCAGCGGCTGCAGCAGTATCCGCATGAATTCAGCGGCGGGATGCGGCAGCGGGTCATGATCGCTATGGCTCTTTCCTGCCAGCCAGAGCTATTGATTGCGGATGAGCCGACAACTGCGCTTGATGTAACAATACAGGCCCAAATTCTTGATCTTTTTAAAGAGCTAAAAAATAATACCAGTACAGCTATAGCGCTGATCACTCACGATTTGGGTGTGGTGGCTCAGGTATGTACACGGGTTATCGTAATGTATGGTGGACTAGTGATGGAGGAAGGTACGGTGGAGGATATTTTTTATCGCCCACAGCATCCTTACACGAAAGGTCTGCTTCGCTCCATTCCGAAACGTGACGGCAAATCGCGTGAACGTCTAATTCCAATCGAAGGCACACCTCCGGATTTGTTGAATCCTCCTTCTGGCTGTCCCTTTATGGAACGTTGCCCTAATGCTTTTGCCCGTTGCAGCGAACGTCCTCCGGTAATCGAATTATCGCCCGGTCACCGTTCGATGTGCTGGTTAGCAGATGGTGTGCAGGAGACTCCAGCCGTAGCTGGCGTTGAAGGGAGCGGTTCGGTTGAGTGACAATAAGATTCTAGTGGACGTAAATAATCTCAAAAAACATTTCTCCAAAGGCAAGGATATGTGGGGACGCGATACATCGGTGCTTAAGGCAGTAGATGGCGTAAGCTTTCAGATTCGTCAGGGAGAGACCTTTGGGCTGGTTGGAGAGTCGGGAAGCGGCAAGTCCACGGTTGGACGCTGCTTGCTGCGCTTATATGACTACACAGACGGTGAAGTGTCTTTTGACGGGCAGCCGCTGAGCAAGCTTGGAGAGAAGCAGCTAAAACCTTTTCGCAGACGCATTCAGTCGATCTTCCAAGATCCCTATTCATCACTTAATCCAAGCTTAAGTGTGCTTGATCTGATCAGTGAGCCGATGAAAATCCACGGCATCCACGAAGGTGAAGAACGCAAAGAAGCTGTTGCGGCATTGCTGGAAAAGGTAGGTTTAAAAAGAGAACATCTCTACCGCTTCCCGCATGAATTCAGCGGTGGCCAACGCCAGCGGATTTCGATTGCCAGAGCATTGTCTGTAAGACCTGAGTTTGTCGTGTGTGATGAACCGATCTCAGCGCTGGACGTGTCTGTCCAGGCTCAGGTAGTGAACATGCTGGAGGATTTGCAGTCCGAATTCGGCTTGACCTATCTCTTTGTCGCACATGATCTGTCGATGGTACGGCATATTTCTGACCGGATCGGCGTGATGTATGGCGGTCGTCTAGTGGAGGTAGCCGAAAGTGATGAGCTGTACGAGAATCCTATTCATCCTTATACAAAGGCGCTGCTGTCTTCCATCTTGGAGACGGATCCCCGGCGGGCCAATCAGAGAATTATTTTAGACGGATATTCGCAAGAGTATGGCAGAGCTGAGACTTCCACACTACAGGAAGTAAGTCCGGGCCATTATGTTGCTTATGATTTTACGGTATGATTAGACTCTATATATAGATTGGGAGGGATCAGAATGTCAGAGAACTTAAACCGGGTAAAGTTATCCCAGTGGGATGCGTTATTGGTGGAATCACTCCGCTCCTTGGGGTGGTCTGATGAGGATATTCTTCGTAAAGTGGCAGAGGGCGATTTGCCCGTTGACAAGAGCGAATACCAATTTGATTATAAGCAGCTGACTACGTTGCAGTCAGAGCAGCCGGAGTTGTTCGGGCAAGCGGTGAAGACAGGCTATCAGATTAAATACAACACGATTCGTGGGATTCGCAGCTGGATATGGGTAGCTCTGGGCAAAGAAGCGGCTCTGGAGCTTGAGGAAGGTAAGGAAGCCGCTGAGGTGGCTTTAACCTTGGCCGAGAAGGAACGTTTGGCTTCTGTGTTATCCTTCGGTTGGCAGATCGAGAGCGATACGAAGGCAGCGGTTGGAGATACAGCTGTCTACCGGATTGCACCGATTGGACGTTAAGCTGAATAGCTACAGTAAAAAACGATTGTTGTGGGGAAGGACTCCCTGTGCACAATCGTTTTTTTGTTATATTTCTCGCTTAAATGCTTATCTTTAATATACGCTTACCGCTGGGTAAAATACCTCATAGTGTGCAGCCTCAATCCAGCTTCCTGTCTTAAAATCTCTGCCCCGGACAAGCACTTTATCGCTATACACTTCTACATAGAAGCCTTGGCTGCCCTCTTTATGTTTATCTTCATTAGTCCAAAGATAGGCGACAGAAGCAGCATTAAACATCGTTGCGATCTCTCCATCGCCAGGGAACATAGTGTTGTCTACCTCCAGCTCCCAATGGGTATGTCCAGTGAATAACAAGGTCTGAGGGTATCTCGACAGGATTTCTTTTAATTCCTTATCTTGTGTGACACCATACCAATCTTGCGATTCCAGCGATCCGGCTACGGTGTCTTTAAGCGGTTGATGCAGGAAGAGAAAGATAGGCTGATCTGGTGAAGCTTGTTCTCCAAGCTTATGCTCCAGCCAATCAAGCTGTTCAGAAGAAAGATCACAGAATTTGGGCAATCCTTGTTCTGTCCCTAGCATAATAAAATGATAGCCATTGACCCAGTGATCATGATAGGGTCCGGACATTCCGGTCTGTGACGTATACATTCCTAAACGTGATTCCCAATTTCCGAGGCCCACATCATGATTGCCTAAGGTAAAGGTAATCCCGGGCAGTTCGGTTTTGTATTGTTTGAGGATACGAAGCATTTCTTCGTATTCAGCAGGGAAGCCGTGGTCTGTGACATCACCGATATGCATAATCCCGCTGCTGCCTTCCCCATGCGCTGCTATATCACGGAGAGCCAGCTCGAAGTTAAGATTGTACTCATGATTGCGGTCAGCAGTGACATGGGTATCCGTAATGATCTGAAAGGTGATAACTGGTTTATCTTCAGGTGATGTGTTCGTACTCATGTTTGGGCATCCTCCTTCATCTATGAACCTATCCAATACTGTTGCTGTTCGCTAATGCGTCTTGCCGCTAATATTCAGTCCTATGATCCCGACAATGATGACGGCTATCCAAAGTAGTGAGGATAGGGTTAGCTTTTCTTCAAAGAACAGGGTTCCTATGAAGGAAATCAGGATGATTCCCGCTCCTGACCATATCGCATAAGCTACGCCTACCTTAATAGAGGTGAGAGCATAATTCAGGGAGGTGAAGCTGGCTCCATAGAACAGGAACATAAGCACGGAAGGCCAGAGCTGGGTGAACCCTTGAGATATTTTCATTGAGAGGGTCCCTGAGAGTTCGAACACAATAGCCAGCGCCAGAAACATCCATGCCCATATTCCTTCTATTCTCACAGGGGAGTAACCTCAATTCTGAGCTCAGCATAAGATTGTACAATGAGATCTGCATCCGGGAGAATATGTGTTGAAGCACTAGTACCGTCGCTTTCTGCTAGGCCGATAGCTACCTGTACACCCGCTGCTTTAGCCATTCGCATATCCCCGTTAGTATCGCCGATAACCGCTGTGTACGCGGGTTCCACGGCTAACCTTTTGCAGGCAAGCTGCACCATGTCGGGGAAAGGTTTACCCTGATCCACAAGATCTGTTCCAATTACCTCGGAGAAATAATGCCGTATGCCCAGCCATTGGAGATGTTTGTCTGCGGCCTCTGTTTCATCTGCGGTCACCACGGCGAGAGGAATGCCTGCACTCACACACTCATCAAGAAAACGATGAAGTCCCGGAAGGGAGTGAACGGGGCGTTTCTCTTCTAACCTAACATCCGCTTCGAGACGGCATTGATGGACAAGCTCCATGGACTCCGCCCAAGATAAACCTTGCAGATAACCCTGCCATGACAGAATGGCATAAAGATCACTCATAGTCCCCATAGCCAGCGGTCCGTTGCGATCATAATCGGTAATGCTCCCCTGGGCATTGTGTACAGTTCCCATTAATGCAGGGAGCTGCTCTTCTGCAATCTGTAGTCCTTTTTCCTTCATATACTTCGTGAATCTCTCTAAAAAACATTCGCCCCAGCTGCCCCAGAGGGATACGAACTGGAGCAGCGTACCATCCTTATCGAATAGAATAGCTGCTACAGCATATCTGCCTTGTGGAGTGATGAGCTCAGACATGAAGTCCACCGCCCTTTATTTTAATTTATCAAGCGCTGCTTGTGCCGTTTCTTGTGCTTCCTTAAGTGCTTGTGCTGCTGGGATATTCTCAATCTGCACCTTATCTGCGGCGATTGTCAACGCATCGTTAATTTTGCCGCCAGTTGGGTCTTGGAAAGGTGCAGAACCATGAGAAGCTTGCATCAATGGAACCTTAATCTGTGGATTGCTTTCGCTGAATGACACAAACGCCGGGTCTTGCAATGCGGATTGGCGCACCGAAATATATCCCGTATTAATGGACCAGGACGCAGTATTCTCAGCATTCGTGAAGTAGGTTAGCCATTTCATAGCTGCTTCCTTTTCACTGTCGCTGGCTTTGGATAGAATGCCGGCCATAAGGGCTTGGGCTACGGGTTTGCCCTCACCGATCCCTGCCCAGCCTGGCTGCTCCATAGCCGAAACAATGCTGAAGTCCAAGTCGCCCTGATCGCCGCTGGAGCCAGTGTAGCCTGCGGCTTGACCCTTCATTACATCGTCAATCGTCTTGTACCAATACTCCCAGCCTTGACCGCCGGAATGAATCCGCATGATCTTATCCTCGTGAATCCACTTGCGGAACAAATCCCAGGTTTCAATCCACTCTTTAGAGTCGACCATAACTTGTTTTCCATCCTCACTAAGGATAGTGCCTCCTTTGCTGAGTACGGCATCAATCATGTTCCCTGAACCCCACATAGGCTCCCAACCATAAAGTGTGGTTTTGCCGCCGTCCTTCACTGTCATTTTCGCAGCTGCGGCAGCCAGATCTTCCCAAGTCTTTAATGTGCTCGCATCAATTCCATTCTTCTCAAAAACATCTTTGCGGTAGTACATGACCTGCGTTGTTCCATACATCGGCAGGAAGTATTGCTTACCATCAACCTGGCCCTGATTTAGAAAGGTTTGGACAAAATCCTCTTTATTAAAATCTGGCTGCAGTGCCATAAGCTCGTCTATCGGAGCGAAATATCCTTTACGGGCCCAATCTACATTGGAGGAGAGAGCAGCCGCAGGTACTTTTCCTGTAGCGATAGCTGCTTGCAGCTTCTGTTCGGTTTCCGTGTAGTCTGCCTGCGCGATACCTTTGACGATGACCTCTTGCTGAGAGGTATTAAATTTCTGAATCAGGGCCTCCATATTCTCACCAAGCTTGCCGCCGAGACCATACCAGAATTCAATTGTTACCGGTGCATTTTGTGTGGGCGCAGCCTCTGTGGAGGGGGAGGAAGAAGCTCCATTCGCCGCTGTAACATTGCCTGTATTCGCATTTCCTCCGCAAGCTGTTAACATTGTAAATCCGGCAACCAAAGACAGGGTGGACAGTCTCTTCAATACGTTCATCATCATTCTCCTCTTATTAAAATAGAATTGTTAGCTTATCCTTTGCTGGAACCAGCGGTCATATTGACACTTTGCATGATCGTTTTCTGAGCTAGTAGAAATACTAGCAGCAACGGGGCGATGGTGAATGCGCTAGCGGCCATGATCAGCGGCCATTTTAATCCGTAGGCACCTCCTTGAGTAAAGAAACTACGCAGACCCGCCGAGACTAGCTGGAGATTAGGGTCTTTGGTTATCAGCATCGGCCAGAAATAGTTATTGTACTGATCAATGAAGGTGATCAGGGCTAGCACAGCAAAGGAAGAACGTGTAATGGGGACAAGAATGGTCCACAGAATCCGCATATGTGAGGAACCGTCCACTTCTCCAGCCTCCACCAGCTCATGGGGAACCTGAAGGAAGGCTTGGCGAATTAGAAAGATGGAGAAGACACTTACACAGTTGGATAGAATTAATCCGGCATATGAATCCAGTAGATGGAGCTGGGACAATACCAAATATCCGGGAAGATAAACAGCGGTGGCGGGAACCATATAGCCGAAAAGAATAACGCCTGAGAACAGCCCTCTGAAGCGGAATTTCATATGCGTAAGCGCATAGGCCATCATCCCGGAATTTATGACCTGCAGAATAACAATCGACACAGCGACAAATATGCTATTGCCCATATATCTGAAGAAAGGGGCTTCGTGCCAGGCGGCTGAAAAATTACTCCACAGCGCATCCTTAGGCCAGATTGTGGGCGGAGACTGCCAGATTTCATCATTGGTTTTTAAGGCGCTGGTGACCATCCAATAGAAGGGGAAGGCCATGATCAGTGCAATAGCTGTAAAAAATAGATGGCGGGTCAGCTTGCCCACGCGTACGATCGTTGCATTCATCAGTCGTTCTCCTTTACAGCAGTTGTTATTGATAATGGGTTGTCCGTTTACTAACCTCTAGCGAGACTACGGATAGCAGCATACATATAAATACCAGAACCATTGCGACACTAGAGGCTTCTCCAATCTGAAAGGCTTCAAAGGCAGACTGATAATACATATAGAGCAAGGTGCGTGTTGATCCCGACGGTCCACCTTGTGTAAGTACGTTAATCTGGTCGTAAGCCTGTAAAGCCCCGATGATCTGTACGATGAACAGAAACAGTGTCGTTGGCGAGATTAGCGGTAAAGTAATACGGCTGAATTTTTGAACAGCATTTGCTCCATCCAGTTGAGCTGCTTCCAGCAGATCCGTAGGGACATTGCGTAGTGCCACCAAGTAAAAAATCATCGCCCAGCCTACCGATTTCCATATTGTCACGAGCAGAACGCCGAGCAGCGCCCATTTAGGGTCTTGAAGCCAACCGATTTTTTCTAGACCTAAGAGGTCAAGTACAGTATTGGCAAGGCCGATTTCGGGTTCATAGATCCAGGACCAGACAATGGATACAGCCACGGTCGGCGTGACCCAAGGGGAGAACAGCAATACCTGGTAGAGGGTGGAGCCTTTCAGCTTCCCGTTCATCAGGAGTGCTAGTCCAAGTCCGATCAGAATAACGGGCAGCACACTTCCGGCACAGAATAACAGAGTCACTCTAAGTGCTTTATAGAAGGCAGGATTGCTGAACAGATCCAGATAGTTGGTTAGTCCGACAAAGGTTTTCTCAGGGCTCATGAAGTCCCATTCGGTAAAGCTGAGATAAAATACATAAAGTAATGGCGCTAGCCAAAATACAACGAATGGAATCATTGCCGGCAAGGTGAAGAGCACCGGTTTCAACTCCCCTATAAATCTCGAACGTTTCATTATTCTGTCGATACCCCATTCCATCTTCTGTTTTTTGCGGTATAATTCTGAGGAAAGCTCTTCCGTTCAAAAAAAATTGTACACTCATCGAGCGGCTGCGTGGTCAAGTGGACGTAAAGATCGATGCGAGATTATGTAAAAAATTAAGAGATTAGCGCAGGTAGTTGCTATTTTGTGTAAAATAGAAGGGTAGATTCTAAGTGGAATGAAGGTGCAGCTATGAAACAGGTAGCCTTTGGTGAAGAGAATAAAGACTTATCTCCACGCGAGCAGCTGCTGCGTCCGATGATCGATGCGATTGCTCAGACGATGGACCTATATGGTGCGAATTATTCATTCGGGCAGCTGTATGGAATTATGTTCTTTGAAGACCGTCCGATGACGCTTGAAGAGATGAAGAATGTGATGAATATGAGCAAGAGTAATATGAGCTATGGAGTCCGTTCTTTGATGGCCTCCAAGATGGTCACTAAGCTGGAGGAGAAGCGGGACCGAAAGGATCTGTATGCAGTGGAAACAGATTTCTTTCAGACCTTTAAGAACTTTTTTGGGATGAAGCTACAGCGGGAGATTGATGTCATGAAGCACGCTTTAGACGTTGTCATTCCTGAGCTGGAGGGATTGGTTCAAGCCGTAGATACATCTGAGGAGGAGCGGCAATTCTGCCTGAAGGATCTGGAGAAGCTGGAGCATGCCGTCCAATATTATCATTGGCTGCAGCAGTTCGTGGACGAGCTTGGGGAAGAGAATTACTTCGCAGATAAGAGAAGGTCCTAGACCGTCTACAATCACATATAGATGTACATAATTGTAAATAGATCTCCATTTTGCGGGGTGTTCCTTAAGCCGGTTCAGGCTTGAGGTTCGCCCTCTTTTTTATGATAAAGAAACAAAAATAAGAAGAAAATGTAACCAATAGCAGGTGGAACTTCCATAAAATATATAGTTACATAGGGACAAGAAATGTTGTTAAGGAGATTCTGAGATTGAAAACAAAAAAATATATGCTGCTTGTTGTCATAGTTCTACTGCTGAGCCTTGCTGCTATTTTGAATACACAACATGAACCTTCAACAATTACTATTAACGTAAATGGTCAAATGATAAAGACGATAGCTGCCAACCCAGCCTCGCCTGATGATCTTATGATCCCGAAGGCGGTAGCTGAACAGGCACTAAATACACAAATCGGCTGGCAGAAATCTGGACCTCTTCCAAAAGGTATTTACTACAGAGATCAGGTGGCTGTGCTGATGTATCATCATCTTTCTGAGAAGCCCATGCCACAGTTTCCTTGGGTGTTATCGGTTGATCGGTTTGATGATCAAATGAATCTGCTGAAGCAGGAAGGTTTTCATGTGATCAACTTGGCGGAATACCGTGAATTTATGCTGAATAACGGCGCAGTTCCGGACAATGCAGTGCTGCTGACCTTTGATGATGGATATGAGAGTTTCTATAAATTGGCGTTCCCCGTTTTGCAAAAATACGGATATACAGCCGTTAATTTTGTTATCGTATCTACAATAGATCACCCAGATCCGAATAGCGTACCGAAGCTCACTTGGGAGCAAATGCGGGAAATGAAGCATGCTGGGATGGGATTTTATAGTCATACCTATGATTTGCACCATTATGGGATTGTCGATGCCGAGGGCGGGCAGCGGCCAGCTGCAAGTGCCTTGTTATATGTTGATGATGAGAACAGGAATGAGATGAATGTCGAATACTACAGCAGAGTTACACGTGATCTGGCTAAGGCGGAGCAAAGGCTGAAGGAAGAATTGGGCAATACGGATTCGGCGATTGCTTTTCCTTATGGGTCCTACAATGACAGATTGCTGGCTGTTTGTGATTCGCTGGGGATTTCACTGACCTTCAAAATTGAGGATGGGATTAACACCAGAGCGGATCGGAATGCCGCACGAATTAACGGGGGAAGTGAGACACTTACCGCTGCGTTGACGCTTGATCAGATGAAGCATATCGATTTGCCTATGGAATTGACCTTGAACAACCAAAAGGTGAATATGGTAAGAAATTCTCCTGAAATGAGGAAGGGAACCTTGATGGTTCCATTTCATCAATTATGCAAAGATCTGCATATAGATATGAAATATGATCCGAAACGCCGAATCGTTGAATTGACTCATATGGATGCAGGAGCATGAAAAGTGTCACTTTTATTGATGATGAGATTACAAAAAGTGAGTAAATTCGTCATTTTAGGCGAATCACTAGTTGCTATAAGTGAATTCCTTACTGTAGACTATAAACAGAGTACTAATTGGTAAGCGAATGGAGAGAACTGATGGAATTGTTTAAGCGTTATTACGCAAATTTAACGGTCCGGCGTTTTTTGATTTTAGGATTGGTTGCTCTACTGCTATTCAGTATTAGAGATATGCTTA
The DNA here is from genome assembly GCF_038004505.1 of Paenibacillus sp. FSL R7-0048. Taxonomy (NCBI): domain Bacteria; kingdom Bacillati; phylum Bacillota; class Bacilli; order Caryophanales; family Paenibacillaceae; genus Paenibacillus; species Paenibacillus sp. FSL R7-0048. The sequence goes on from NZ_JBBORF010000001.1 coordinate 346,164, forward strand.
ATTTGGTACTGTTGACGTTTTTGATTGCGTATGTAATGAATAGCTTTCAAGTGCTGCTCACGAAGCGCATTAACAAATATGTAGCAGTTAACAGCAAAGTGATTATTGTTATTCTATACCTTGCCTTAATCGCTGTAATTGTCATAACCCTCGTTAATTATCTGCCTAAGGTTTTCATTCAGATTAAACAGTTAACGAATTTTTTGACCAATTTGACCCCTGAGAACATCCCGCAGAATGATATTGTGCAGTATATATTCGCCCAGCTTAAGGATTTGAACTATCAGTCGTATATGAAAGACGGTATTGAATATGTCTTGAAAATAAGCAATTGGGGCACCAGCTTTGTTTTATCAACCATTTTGAGCTTTGTATTTATACTTGAGAAGAACAGGATCGTTAGTTTCACTTCCCGCCTTAAAGAGAGCAAAATCTCTTGGTTCTATGTAGAGCTTGAGTATTTTGGCAGAAAATTTATCTCCTCTTTCGGAAAAGTGATCGAAGCACAAATTCTGATCGCGTTGTTTAATACATGCTTTACGGTGATCGGACTCTGGATTTTAGGTTTTCCTTACCTTTTCGCATTATCCATTATGATCTTCTTGCTTAGTTTAATTCCGGTTGTAGGTTTTGTTATCTCGCTAATCCCACTTTGTATTATTGGTTACAATATTGGTGGCCTAGTCATGACTATCTATGTACTGGCAATGATTGCCGTGCTTCATTTTGTAGAAGGCTACTTCCTAAATCCTAAACTGATGTCATCCAAAATGAATTTGCCTATGTTCTATACGTTTATCGTGTTGTTATTCTCTGAGCATTATCTCGGGGTTTGGGGTCTGATTCTGGGGATTCCGATCTTTGTATTCTTCCTTGATATTCTGGAGATTAACAGAGAGAACAAGATAGGGACTTAGGGATTCTGTTATAAAATAAGTATTAAATATACAAAACCCGGCTAAATGGAAGATCCATTTAGCCGGGTTTTTTGTGTATGTTACAGCGTCGCTGTATGTATTCCCTTAACCGAAGGAAGTATGGACACTATCTGAAACGATGTCCCTCAGCTCCGCTTTATATGCCGCATACTGCTCGGTTGTTATGCTTCCAGCGGCTAACCGTGAATCCAATTGATCCGTTAGCTGGGCAACCTGTAGATCGATTACAGCTTCAATATCTTGGCCTTGTTCTGATGCAATATCTTGAAGTGACTTACCGTCATATATGGCCTCGTATAGATCCTCGTCCGTTGGCTGGTTAAGTACCTCCAATAATTCGTCTTGATCCGCGACCTCTGCGGTGGACCATTTTACAGGCGAACTTGCATTAGCGGTAAGACTAGTCCAAGCATTTCCGAAAGACATCACTACAACTACCGTTCCGACTATGATCACTCTTTTTATATCCATTAGAGTCCTCTTTTCTTGTTCTGCAATAACTTATCTTGCTTAAGCATCCGTCTAAAGTATCGTTTAAAATGGGTTCTAACTAGTTATATTGTAACCCGCGAAGCTGAACTGAAGCTTAAGCAATATTAAAAATAACCTAAAGATTTAACACGGCTATGATATAGCGATAATACACCGCAGGTATACTTTCCAGATGAGCTTCATTGCATATTTATGCATTGAATCACAATCAAACAAATGGGGAGTGTTCGGAGTTTTGAGAATAACAGCAAAAGCTAAACGTTTATTTTCCAGCATAATTGCCAGCAGTTTGATGTTGGGAATCATGGCTCCAGCAGGATATGCCGAAGAGCAGCAGCTGGAGACGGAGCAGACATCTTCCGAATTAGAGGCGCATTTTGATGAACAGGTTGAGCTCGACACGCTTTTAAGTCAACCGACTGTAATGGCAGAGGTGTACGCGGTACCTCATAATCCAGGAGCGCTACTGATTACAGAAGTTGTTCCGGATACTAAAAATGTAAAAGGGACAGATGGAACCTCTGTAGATGGTTACGAGTTTGTTGAAGTCTACAATAATACGGACAAGCCGGTTAATTTTAAGGATTATTATTTCTTTTATAATGACAAAGATACATGGGCGCCTAATGGTGATGCTGTAATACCGGCGCATGGAAATATTGTTTTCTGGATTATGAACGGCAATAATCTGAATGTTCCTACGGAGGATTTCATCAAAAACTTTAATCCTTCTGCAGCTTTGCAGGAAGGAGTGAATCTGTTCCGGATCAACGGTGGCGGGGGGATGGCTAACACTTCTGCGCGTAATTTACAAATTAAAAGCAAAGCAGGAGATACGCTAATTGTTTCTGCTTCCTATGGAAAAGAACAGGTGAAGGAGAATAACGGGATCTTCTATCAATATTTGCAAGCGGATAGCTCCGTTATGAACCTCATGGCGAATTCGGGAACGGTTGTGGCTACGCCTGGAACCGTAGAGGCAGAACAAGTGCCTGAGCTAGTTCCTGGGAACAAGCAGCCAGTGATTGAACATATTGCACAGAGTAGTGTCGATCCAGCCGATCTCCCTATCAGTGCGAAGATTACTAATCTGGAAAGCGGGGCAGATGGATCACTACCTGTAGTGAAGCTACAGTATGGCTCTCCTTCTCAGGCGAAAGATACGGTAATCACCATGACTTCAAAAGGTGGGGATGAATATGCGGCAATGATTCCTGCAGCTGCGCTGGAAGAGCCGGAGCTGCATTACAGCATCCGCGTTAATAATGTGACAGAGAGTTATTCTGTTCATGTGAACCTGCCGGCGTTCGATTCGAATAATGTGCCGCCGTTGTTAATCACAGAGCTGCTGCCGAATTCGACGAATGTAAAAGGAACGAGCAGCGACGCTTTTGAATTCATTGAGATCTATAACAATACTGATGCACCAGTTAATTTCAAGGACTACAAGGTCTATTATCGTTATCCTGATAAAGGTAACGCTTCCGATGTGAAGTGGCCTTCGACGCCAGAGAACTTTCTGATTCCTGCACAGCAGTCCGTGGTGTTCTGGGTTATTAATAGTGCCAATAGTACTTACACTGCTAATGATTTCAATACAGAATTCAACACAAACTTAATTGAAGGCACCAATCTCTTTTTGATCAAAAGCGATGGTATGGCGAACTCTGGCCGCCGGGCAGTCGTAATCAAGAGCAATACGGAGAAGGAGATTTCCTCTGCGTATTATGATGCTGACCTCACCTACGATGGTGGAGCTAAAGGTGATGACACCAAAGAGAATAAAACCCTTCTATATAAGTATCCTGTGAATGGGCTGAGCAAAATGCTCAAGATCAGTACGGGGTCAGCCGTTCCGTCACCAGGCCAGACGGATGTAACACAACTTCCAAACACACCGATCCATGTGGAGCCGGATACAGAGAAACCAACAGTAGAAGATCTGACCGGCGTAACGGAGATTGATCAGTCGCTGGGTCTCGATTTGAAGGCTTTTGCTGATGACAATAAAGCTGTTACTTCTGTGGAAGTTAGAGTGTCTTCGGACAAGCAGCCGGAGGCTGTTAGCCACAATCTATCCCAAGACTTCAACGACAGCTTGTATCACTTTAAATTGACCTCTGCGGATTTGATTGGCAGAAATGAAATCCAGTATTACTTTGTTGTTTCTGATGGAACGAATGAAACACAATCTCCAGTAATAAAAGTAAAAGTTACAGGAGGACAGGATCAATCACCCCTTCGTTTGAATGTGAAGGAAGGGCAGTTGATCAATGGCTCCGTGACCGTAAAGGGAACCTCTGCCACCGCTAAGGCTGATGTCTTAGGCTTGAGCATTGACAGTAAGTTACTGGGCAATAACGAGGCATATAATGCACTGGAGAATGATGCCTACTTTGTATTTGAAGCTAAAAATGTGGACTATTATTTTAAAAATGCGATCACGATGGGACCGGAAGAACTAGGAGATGCCAGTATTCTGTATACCTTTATGGACCCGATTACTACGTATACTACATTGACTTTTCCTATTTCTTCTGCCGCTTTAAAAAAGGGTACGGATAATGTGATTTACATTCGGGCGGGCTCTAAATCATCTCCATTTGATCCTCGTCCTGAGGAGAATAAGGATGATTTTGAAGTGAAAAATGTTCGTCTCCTGCTGGCAGATGGTACCGAAATTTGGGATCCGGCTTATGCAGAACGTGATAAGGAAATCAAGATGGGGGACAGCGCAGGTAAGCATGAATCCCTCGGCTTCCAGTTTGATCTAAAAGCGGATTTGTTCCGTTCAAAGGCGTACAACTGGAATACTAAGGAAGCAACTGACGGAGAACATAAAGTAACGCTTACCGAAGGTGGAACGAAAGTATCATCAAACGTAATTGTCGACAACACGCCACCATCCATCAAAGCATCCATAGAAGAAGGACAAACTTACCGTGGCAATTTTGAAATTGCTGCTGAAGTTAAGGATACTTATGCGGGTGTAGATAAGGTCAGCGTGAAGCTGGATGGTAATGTTATTGAACTGCCCTATGCTACTTCATCCGGGAAGTTGTCGGCTGGGGATCATACGCTTTCTATCACAGCCTTAGATAGGATTGGCAATCAGGCAGAAAAGGTCATTACATTCCATGTACCGAATGAGAATCCATTTGCGCCACTGCTTATTTCTCCTACAAACTGGGAGACCGCTGTAGGTACTAATCCGACTTTAAAGGTTAAGGTTGAAGATCCTAATCAGGATAAGATAAACGTTACCTTCTTTAGAGGATTTAAGTACGATGCTAACCATCCGGAGCAAGGCTTTGCTGGATTTATAAACGCATCCGATACAGAGCCGCCGAAACAATCCGTACCTGCGGGCGAACAAGCGCTTAGCAGTGACGACTACAGTAAAATAAGTGCGGTGGACGGACAATATTTAATTAATGATGCTGTCGATCAATTCCCTTATCAGCGTTATGAAATTAAGCTGGATGAGTCGGTTAAGGCGTCAGATCGTGTAGATATTGAATGGAAAGGGAATTCGTTGCCGGGACGTAAAGTAAGTCTCTACGCATGGAGTCCAACTCAACAAAAATGGGTACAGCTGGATCATTTAATCGCTGGAACAGAGGATTTTGAGCTGAAATCCACGGTTACAGCTGGAGAATATGCTAATGGAAATAGCATTGCCGTAATGGTTCAGGATGAAATTGCTTCTGTGGCTAAGACAGCACCTACAGTAACACAAGATACGTATGACTTCTCTTTTGTATGGATGTCTGATACACAATATTATTCACAGAGCTACCCTTACATTTACCGTAAAAATGTAGAATGGATAGCTGACAACAAAGAGAGCTTGAACCTGAAATACGTTATTCATACAGGAGATATCGTGGATAAATCCTATCAGGAGTATGAGTGGAAGGAAGCTGACCGGGACATGAAGGTTCTGGAGGAAGCTAACATTCCTTATGGTGTTCTTGCAGGTAATCATGACGTAGGTCATCAAACCGGGGATTACACGAAATTCTGGGAGTATTTTGGAGAGTGGAGATTCAAGAATATGCCGACCTTTGGTGGCTCTTATGACAACAACAGGGGCCATTACGATTTAGTGTCTGCGAACGGAAATGATTTTGTTATTGTATACATGGGCTGGGGATTGGCTGAGGAAGAAATCGAATGGATGAATGAGATCGTTGCCCGTTATCCAGAGCGTAAAGCGATTCTTTGTCTCCATGAATACTTGCTGGTTTCTAATAACCGTGCACCTATTGCAGATAAGATTTTTGAGATGGTTGTGAAACCTAACAAAAACGTAATCGCAGCACTGTCCGGCCATTATCATGATGCTGAGCTTAAGGTAGACGAGCTGGATGATAACGGTGACGGTATTCCAGACCGCAGTGTCTATCAAATGCTGGCAGATTACCAAGGCGCTGAAGAAGGGGGACTTGGCTATATCCGTCTGCTTCAGTTCGATGTTGCTAATAACAAACTTCGCGTGAAGACTTATTCGCCTTATTTGGATGATTATAACTACTATGATGAAGACGAATATCCAGGCAAAGATGAGTTCGTTCTGGATCTGGATTTACAGCCTGTGACTAAACGTGTGGCTACCGACTATATCGGAGTCAAGGTTTACAGCGACCAGGAAATTGCGGCCAATCCACAAGTAGAGAGTGGCGCGGAGACTCAGGTCACTTGGAGTAAGCTGAATCCGGATAGCTACTACCAATGGTATACAAAGGTTGAGGATGATCACTCCGGTAGTGTGCTTTCAGATATCTGGGGCTTTTACACTGGAAAAGAGGATGTGATGCCGACACCAGAGGTGACACCAACACCAACACCGACACCAGAGGTATCGCCATCGCCAGAAGTGACGCCGACACCAGCACCTGAGGTGACAACGGCACCTCCAGTAGTTTCACCAGTACCAACAGTGACTCCAACGCCTACAGCCACACCTGGAGCGGGAAAAGGAAACATTGAACTGGCATTAGGAAGTAATGGAACGTATACAGCTGATCCGTCAGCTTTGAAGAAACTGATAGAGGAAGCTGCTACAGGGGGAAGCCTAAAGATTAGCGCAGGCGGAGCAACCTCGGCTCAAGATCAGATTAGAATTGCTCTTGATGCAGCCGCTGTTCAACAGGCTGTCGATAAGAAGTTGAATTTGAATATTGTTTCATCTAACGTTACCTTGAGCGTACCAACAAGCTCCTTACCAGCCATTCCGGCAGGCAGTGATATGCTGCTACTAAGCATTGATACGAGTATGATATCTGTACAGGCCAATGACGCTGGAATGAGTCCATTCAGAGCTAACGTTACGCTGAACCTCAGTACATCTGCAGGAGGCAAAGAAACGGCTATCCACCAGCTTAAAGGTGCTGTTACGATTACCTTGACGCTGACTAAGGAACAGCTTGCTAAGCTTGATACAGATTTTGCGGGTGTCTATTATGTAAATGGCAGCACGTTGGAATATTTGGGTGGAGTGTTTAAGGATAATACCGTTACCTTCACAACAAATCACTTTTCCTCCTTTGCGGTACTGGAATACCATAAGCAATTTAGGGATACTGCTGGTCACTGGGCAGAGTCGTATATTTCCAAGCTGACGGCTAAGCATGTGATTAAAGGGATCGACGATACGCATTATGGACCACAGGCGAATGTAACCCGTGCAGACTTTGTTACACTGGCCGTTCGTTCTCTCGGATTGGATGAAGCAAGTGGGGCAATCGTACAGAGTGCTTTTGCAGATGTATCTAAAGATGCTTATTATGCACAATCGATAGACAAAGCTGTCCAGCTTGGATTGATCCAAGGCAGTGATGGCAAGTTCCGACCTAAAGATGCGATTACTCGTGAGGAGGCGGCAGTTGTCCTGCAGAAACTGATGCAGTATAAAGCTGGATTGCAAGCTTCCGTTGCTGCTGCTGCAAGCTTCAAGGATATGAATAGCGTATCTGAGTGGGCGAAGCAAGCAGTCATTGATTTACAGGCTAAGGGAATCCTTGACGGCAAGGGCAACAATAACTTTGACCCTCGTGGTAAAATAACCCGCGCTGAAATCGCAAAACTGTTATATGGAATAATCAAATTATAAGATAGGTTGGCAAAGGCAGGCAGAGGTGACTCTGGCCTGCTTTTTGTCTTTTTTGCGTGTAGTCTCCTTTTTCTTCTATGTAAAAAGGGAATTTCCACTATTCATATGATTTTTCATATATAATATTTTTGAATTAATTTTTAATTTTCAGAATCTTTCAAAATAAAAGGTAGATTGCAAGGAGTGCAAGTGAAATTAAATATCTCCAATCTGCCACTTCAGGAGTCGGGTAAAATATATTTACCAGTTAGAGCGTTATTTACCGGCCGTATCATCTTTTATGCAGGTTTATGATGAAGACAGCCATGCGCTTGTACTGGAAAGTGGTCTATAAGCTTCCAAGTTGGAGGGCACCTTTGAGGGTGTTCTTTTTTTGAATATATAAAATACTTACTTGACAGGTAGGAATAAAGGGGTATATGATATCACCAATACTTAAACAGTAATTAAATGAACAGTGAAATAATTCAACTGAGCTGATTGGACCACCAAAGGCTCCCGTACTTTTCCCTTGTCAGGGGTAGGTGCTGGGAGTCTTTTTTTATGGGCTGATTGGGAGAAAGCAGAGGTTGGTAAGCCATGAATGAACAATATTGGAGACAGCTGGAGGAGACAGATTGGGCATTTCGCAAGGCGGTTCGCAGATTCGTGAAAGAGCGGGATAAAGTCGCCGTAGCAGGTATCTCCTTACCAGGCATGCTGATTCTGCACAAAATCATTCGCGATGGTGAACAAAGGCTAGGAGACTTAGCGGATGAACTAGACTTCACCTCAGGTGCGATTACCGCATTGAGCGATAAGCTTGAGGCGGGTGGATATACCGTACGCAGACGTAAAGAAGGCGATCGTAGAACGGTAATGCTGGATATTACGGATAAAGGCCGCAAGCTGGCGGAGCAGAACAGCAACATCGGAGAACGATGTATTTCGCTTTTGTTTGAGGGGTTTACGGAGGAGGAATTGGCGCAGCAAAATGACTTTTATCAGCGGATCATTAGCAATTTGGAAGGATTCTCGGATATCCTGCTGAAGCTCGCCAAGGAGAATGCAGAGACCTCTCCAACCCTTGAACAGAAGCCACGAACAACCACCAAAAAAAGTAATTATCTTAGCTACTAAAAATTGAACGTAGGAGAGATGAACGATGGGACATTCAACCATTTATCCAACTGGAGCAACCGTATATAACCCTAACAAAGCCTGGAGTGGCTATACCGTATTTCAAGCTGGTGAAGAAGGTGTTGTACTGATTGATATGAACGGTAAAGAGGTGCATTTGTGGAAGGGGCTGCTTGGATTTCCGGCTAAAATCTTCCCGGGTGGTTATGTGCTGGGCAGCACAGGAAGAAGAGATCCTAAATTCGGAATACAGGATAATGTAGATCTGGTACAGGTGGACTGGGATGGGAACATCGTGTGGAAATATAACAGCTATGAACATATAGAAGATCCGGGTTATGAACCCCTCTGGTATGCCCGCCAGCATCATGACTATCAGCGCGAAGGCAATCCGGTCGGATATTTTGCACCGGGGCTTGAACCCAAGGTAGACAGTGGAAAAACGCTAATTCTTGCTCATAAAAACATCTACAATCCTCAAATCTCCGACAAACAATTGCTTGATGACACGATCCTTGAGGTGGACTGGGAGGGGAATATCGTCTGGGAGTGGGCTCCAAATGAACATTTTGATGAGCTAGGCTTTGATGAAGCGGCCAAAAATGTACTATTTCGTGATCCTAACTCACGCTCTTTCGGAAATCTAGGTGGTGGTGTTGGAGACTGGCTGCATATCAATTCGGCTTCTTATGTAGGACCCAATAAGTTTTACGATGCAGGGGATGAGCGTTTCCATCCGGATAACGTGATCTGGGATGCGCGTGAAGCAAATATTATTGCGATCACGGATAAGCGTACCGGAGCCATCGTTTGGAGAATCGGTCCGGATTACTCGCTGCCAGAAGTGAAGCATATCGACTGGATCATTGGCCAGCATCATGCGCACATCATTCCGAAAGGTTTGCCGGGAGAAGGCAACTTACTTGTATTCGATAACGGGGGCTGGGGCGGTTATGGTCTTCCAAATCCATCTTCTCCTTTTGGGCAAAAAAATGCACTCCGCGACCACTCGCGAATTCTGGAGATTAATCCCGTAACCCTTGAGATTGAGTGGCAATATACAGCGGCAGAAGCAGGTTTCTCTGTCCCAACCGATTCTTATAAATTCTACAGTCCATATATCAGCTCAGCTCAACGGCTTCCGAATGGCAACACCTTAATTACAGAAGGTTCTAACGGCAGACTCTTTGAGGTTACGCCAGAACATGAACTGGTATGGGAATATATTTCGCCATTTACGGACTCCAGAAATACCAACATGGTCTATCGTTCCTACCGTGTGCCATATGCATGGGTACCACAGCTGGAAACGCCAGTTGAACAAGCGATTGAGCCAATAGACGTAACGCAGTTCAGAGTCCCGGGGTCTGCACCTAAAGGATCGGATTCTGTGGTAAGTGTGGCGACAACCCTGCCATTTGTTGAAGGAGCTGCTTGTGTAGCGACGACGGATGAAGGCAGCAGCCGCAAGGTAAATTAACAAATTTGAGGAGATGGGTCGGTTGAAAAAATCATGGATCAGCTCAAGCTTTCTGCTCTTATCTTTATCAGTGGTTATCCTTTTATCGGGCTGCAGCTCCAAGGGCGACGCGGCTGCCTCTAATGCCGCTAAAGAGGGAGCGGCGAATAGCAAAGCAGAGACATTAAAGATAAAAATTGCTGACATCAATACGAATCCCACTTTTCGGGTGGCACTAGATAAAGGCATCTTTGCCAAACACGGGATTGACGCTGAACTGATCAACTTTGGCTCCCCTGCGGAAGGTGTAAATGCCCTTTTTATTAAACAGGTGGATGTGGCTTTCGGGGCAGACTTCCCCTTGCTGAACGCAGTGGCGAAGGGCGATTATGCTATTATCGCCTCGGCGGGATTAGCGACTGATGAAGCGTCCACTGAATGGAAATTGTTCGTACAGGATGATATTCAGAAGGCTGAAGATTTGAAAGGGAAAAAGCTGAGTTTCATACGCGGCACCTTCATTCCGTACCTTTGGGATGAATATTTGAAAGAGCATAATGCTGCTCTCGGTGATGTGGAGTTAATAGGACAGGGTGCCTTTGATGAAGCTTATATCGCTTTGAAGCAAGGTGCTGTGGATGGAGCATGGTTTTATGGTTCGGTTCTGAATGATAAGCTCTATGCACTTAAAGGTGTTCATGAACTGACGGATATGTCTAAAACCACGGTTCGATTGGGGATGGGGATTGTAACGGGAAATGATTTTGCGGCTAAGAATCCGCAAGGTATAGCGAATTTCCTAGCAGCGGTGGATGAAGCCGGAGCCTATGCTCAGGCTCACCCAGATGAGGTTGCTGATCTGATGTATAAGGAAGTGAAGCAGCCTAAGGAATCAACGATAAAAGATCTGCCGAATAATCCGTGGGCACTAGGATTTACTCAAGCAGCGTATGACAGTTTGACCAAGCAGAAGACATATATGGTCGACAACGGAATCATTGAGAAGGATTTCGATCTGGATAGTAAACTGAATCTCGAGCCGCTGGCGAAGGCATTGCCAGAAGAGGTTACGTACAAGAAATAGGGGGGTTCAGCATGTCATTACCTGCTAAGCAGCATACCATTCATATTGAGCAGCTCCGTAAAAGCTACAGCGAACCGACTGCTGGGCACGTTCACTACATTATAAAAGATGTAGATCTCGTAATTAAAGGTGGGCAATTCTTCGTTCTACTCGGGCCGAGTGGTTGCGGGAAATCAACACTGCTGAATATGATCGCCGGGTTTGTCTCCAAATCCGGTGGGCATCTACGGGTGGATAATGTAGAGGTGAATAAGCCTGGCAGAGATCGGGCGGTTGTGTTCCAGCAGGCGGATTCCTCCTTATTCCCTTGGTTAACCGTCCGTCAGAATGTGGAGTTCGGATTGCGGATGAAGAAAATCGCAAAGGGGGAACGGCACACAATATCGGATAGGTTCATCGGGCTTGTTGGGCTAAACGGGCATGAGGAGAAGTTCCCGAAGGAGCTGTCTGGGGGGATGAAGCAGCGTGTTCAGCTGGCTCGGGTGCTGGCGAATGATCCAGCGATTCTGCTGATGGATGAGCCATTTGGTGCGCTGGATGCGATGACGCGCCGAACGATGCAGAAGGAATTGGTCAACATTTGGCGCCAGACACATAAGACGGTGATTTTTGTAACTCATGATATTCAGGAGGCGTTATTGCTGGGGGAACGAATTGGCATTATGTCCGTAGGACCGTCTTCTAATATTACGGATATTTATGATAATACACTGCCGTATCCGCGGGACGTAACCTCACCGGAATTCTACTCGTTATACAATCAAATTCAAGGTCATTTCGAAGAATAGGATAGGGTGAGACAGATGAGAAAATGGGTGGAGAAGAAGTGGGTTTCCGTAACCCTTCTATGGATTACCACGTTCTGCGTCTGGCAGCTTGGAGCTGTAATCTATGGCCCCGATGTGATCCCCGGACCATGGAGTACACTTAAGGGCGGACGGGAGCTGCTGGAAGACGGAACCTTGCTGCAATATATCGGGATTAGCTTTTACCGGGTGCTCATTGGTTGGGTACTCGGTAGTTTACTGGCGATTCCCGTAGGGCTAATCATTGGGAAGGTGAACTTGATCCGTATTTTTGCGGAGCCTTTCCTGAACTTTATCCGTTTTATCCCGCCGATTGCATTCATTACATTGTTCTTAGTATGGTTTGGTATTGGGGAGCAGTCGAAGATTGCGTTAATTATGTACGCCACCTTTTTTATCGTGGTGCTGAATACTTTAACCGGTGTGATGTCCGTGGAAGAGGACAAAATCCGCTCAGCCCGCAGTATGGGCGCCAGTGAGTGGCAAATTCTGATTCATGTGGTTGTTCCGGCGACGATCCCTTATATTTTTACGGGTATCCGGTTAGCGATGGGCACCTCATATATGGCGATTATCGGCGCGGAAATGATTGCTTCGAACGAAGGTGTAGGTTATCTGATCTGGAATTCCCGGTTGTTTTTCCGTACGGATTGGATCTTTGTCGGGTTGTTCTGCCTTGGCTTTATGGGCTTCTTTACGGATCGTCTTTTTGGCTGGTTCGGTAAGAAGGTGCTTTACAGATACGGTGTTGTCAGTGTGGCAGCGCGTAGACGGTAGTTATATTCATACATGTAAAACTGCCTGGAAATGTCGGGCAGTTTTTTACTTGGACTGAAGTTTATACGAATATTTTTTGTCATTGTAATTAAATTGGATGGAATCCAGTGATGAGGGATTAAGAGAATAATCATTTATTTTTTCTTTGTTGCCAGTCAGAAGATTATAAATATAAACTTCGTAACTATAGCTACCATCTGCATTTCCAGGAAGTATGGAAACCGATAGATAAAGTTTTTCTTTTTCATCAACTGCATAACTATAAAATTTACCTCCAGATGAATGGAATTGAGCAATTTCTTTATTAGATGTTGGATCGTCTACCTTCATCACCCAAGCTTGTTCTCGTATCGGCTGAGCTCCATCAGTGAAAATGGAAAAGGTATGATAGAGGATATAATCATCTAATCCAAAAACGCCGCTAACCACCAGAACAGCATCGCCATCATTTAAAGGTAACGTCAATAGCTTCTTGGACTTTTCTACAGCTAGTGTTTTTTCATTAGGAGAACTTAAATAGAAAGTGAATGGCTCTGTTGGAAAATAAAATGGATTTGCTTCTGTTCCAGGGGCAATGTTCATTTTTGGGGCTGGCAACCATACGATACCGGCAGAGGTATTGACAGCGTAGTTGTATTGTTCTGTATTCTGATCACGTAATGGGAGGGTGTAAAGATCACTGTTTATTTGAATGATTTTATTACTTGTATCTGGCGTGTTATTTTTAGGAGGAGTAGCTGCATTGTTGCAAGCTGAGATAAGCAAAGTACATAGAAATAAACCTGTTACCATCTGAATTTTTGTAAACGGCATTTTTCAAGCTCCTCTGAGGGTCATTTCTTATTATGAATAAATACTACTATACATCAGTAAAGTTCTATTTTAGTGTAATTAATGTAATTATTTTCATAAAAACATTTCTAAGGGAAACGGCGGTCATCTAAAAAAGACGACAGGTCGTTTCTTTTTATTTACAAATATTCCTATTCTCCTTAATGCCGCGAAAATAGTACACGCCTATACTGCAATTGGGTGCCTAACAGTTGGACATAAAGAAGCCCGCAAATAAGAAATAGGAGTGAAGGGGAAATCATGAAAAAAGGGATCAAAAATCAATTATCGATGGGTCTAATGTTATCCTTGCTCGTCCTGTTGCTTGCTGCTTGTGGAAATTCAGCCAAGGCTGAAGAAACAACGAATGGAAAGGCTGGCACCAAAGAATTAAGTCTGACTGAGATCGAGAGTAAAGCTAAAGAAGAGGGCAGTATCGTCAGTGTAGGAATGCCGGATTCCTGGGCGAACTGGAAAGATACATGGAGTGATATGAACAGTAAGTATGGTCTTACACATTCGGATACCGATATGTCGAGCGCGGAGGAAATTGCCAAGTTTGATGCGGAAAAAGACAAACCAACGGCCGATATCGGAGATGTGGGGATTGCGTTTGGCTCGGTTGCCGTGGATAAAGGGGTAACCCAGCCTTATAAAACATCCTACTGGGATGAAATCCCCGATTGGGCTAAGGATAAGGACGGGAATTGGATCGTCGGCTATCAAGGCACCATTTCTTTTCTGACTAACACTAAGCTCGTGGCGAATCCACCGAAGAGCTGGGAAGATCTGAAGAACGGTAACTACAAAATCATCGTTGGTGATGTAACCAAGGCTGCTCAAGCACAGATGGCTGTATTGGCCGCAGCGATTGCCTTTGGTGGCGATGAGTCGAACATTGAACCGGGGATTGCTTTTTTCGAGGATTTAGCTAAAAACGGACGTCTCTCCAATGCAGAAGCTTCCCTTGCCAACATTGAAAAAGGGGAAGTAGAAGTTACCCTGCTCTGGGATTTCAACGCTTTGAACTATAGAGACCAGATCAACAAAGATGGCTTCGCAGTAGCCATTCCCCAGGAAGGCAGTGTCGTGAGCGGGTATGCCACGATCATCAACAAATATGCGCCGCATCCTAACGCGGCGAAGCTTACACGTCAATACATCCTTAGCGATGAAGGACAGATTAATCTTGCCAAAGGTTACGCTCGTCCGATCCGTGACAGTGTAACGTTGCCGGATGATGTTGCAGCTAAGCTGCTGCCAAAAGAAGAATACGTCAACGCTAAGCCTGTTGGTGATTACAAGGTATGGGAAGAGACGGCAAAAACCATTCCTCAATTGTGGCAGGAACGTGTGCTTGTGCATTTGAATTAGTATTCATTTCTCCCTAAAAAAGAAGCAGGGCGCCTTCGTCATGATGCCGTAAGGCGCCTTTGTTCTATTCCTGCGACAAGGAGCGAGTAAGATGAAACAAAGAAGCCGCGGTGTGATCCTGGCACTTATTCCATTTGCACTAATGGTGTTAGCCTTTCAACTGGTACCTATACTATCCATGTTGACGGGAAGCTTACGCACAGCGGACGGAACGGGATTTACGTTAGGCAATTATCTGCATGCGTTGCAAAGTGCCTATTACATGCAGGCGATTAAGAACAGTCTGCTAATCTCCATAACCTCAAGTCTGATAGGGATCATTGTCGGACTTTTTTGTGCTTATTGCATTACCCGGTTTACCCCGAGAGTACGCGATAGACTTCTGATGCTGTCGAATATGACCTCTAACTTCGCAGGTGTTCCGCTGGCTTTTGCTTATATCATTTTGCTCGGAAATAATGGGGTGTTTACACTCTTATTTAAACAGTGGGGCTGGAGTGTTTTTGCCGATTTTGATCTATATAGCTGGTCAGGTCTAATACTGGTGTATGTATACTTTCAGGTTCCGTTAGCCTTACTGCTCTTGTACCCGTCCTTTTACGGAATTCGTGAGCAGTGGAGAGAGGCAGCTTCCTTACTGGGGGCTGGGCCTTGGCAGTTCTGGAAGACGATAGGCCTGCCTATTCTAACTCCGGCGATCTTCGGCACACTTGGAATTCTTTTTGCTAATGCAATGGGGGCTTATGCCACGGCTTACGCATTGGTTGGCGGAAATTACAATCTGTTGGCGGTACGTATCGGTTCACTGGTTGCCGGAGATGTGGTTACACAGCCACAAATGGGGAGTACGCTTGCTGTTCTGCTTGGTCTGACTACGATTTTGGCGGTTTATCTGAACCATTTAATGGTGCGGCGTGCGGAGAGGTTCGGAACGAAAGCACTCAGTAAACCGGATGTGAAAATCAAAGCTTCCCGGCGTTTATGGACAGCTCGTGAGGAGGCAGGGCAATGAATATACGTAAAGCAGGCTTTGCTCCACGCACCTTCATGCTGCTGCTCATGGTGTATTTGCTGCTTCCTCTTTTGGCAACGGGCATTTATGCTTTTGCACAAGATTGGCAGAATACCTTGCTGCCCCGAGCTTGGACGCTGAATTGGTTTGGGGAAATGTTTGAGGATATTCGCTTTCTGGAGGCGCTTTGGACCTCGCTTTATTTATGCCTGATCAGCGTGGTGCTGAGTCTGGCCGTGATGCTGCCAGCTGTTTTTGTCATCACCCTCTATTTTCCGCGTTGGGAGAGCTTTATGAAAGGTATTGTTGTTTTGCCTTATGCGGTGCCTGGTGTTGTGGCTGCGGTAGGTCTTATTCGTACCTATTCCTCTGGTCCCTTTGATATCGCTGGAACAGCGTATTTATTAGTGGGGGCATATTTTGTGGTCATCCTTCCCTATATGTATCAGGGCATTCGCAATAGTCTGTTAACGGTTAATGCCGTTGAACTGCTGCATGCTGCGGAGCTGCTTGGTGCCCGCCGAAGAACGGCCTTCGTGAATGTGATTTTGCCTAATATATGGCCTGGGGTTATCGTCTCTACACTGTTATCATTTTCAGTTCTATTCGGCGAATTTGTCCTTACGAACATGTTAGTTGGCGGACATATTCAGACGATTCAGGTATATCTATATCAAAGGGTTGGTGAAAGTGGACATTTAGCCAGCGCGATTGCGATCTCTTATTTTCTGTTTATTCTAATTCTTTCGATGGTACTCATGAAGCTCGGTAAAAAGATGGGAGGGGGCGTTAAGGGATGAATGATTATCTAAAGCTGCAGGGTGTACGCAAAATGTTTGGGAATACCTGTGTGTTAGACAATGTTGATTTGGAGATCCGTGAAGGTGAACTTGTGACACTGCTAGGCCCCTCCGGTTGTGGAAAAAGCACATTGCTACGCTGCATAGCCGGTCTTTCAGAGCTGGATGGCGGCAGAATTCTTTTGGAAAATAAAGATCTGGGAAGTTTGCCGCCCCGTAAGCGCGAGGTAGGAATGGTGTTTCAGTCTTATGCCTTGTTCCCCAATCTGACGGTGAGCCAAAATATCGAGTATGGAATGAAAATGCGGGGATTATCGAAATCAGCCCGCCATCATCGCTGCGCGGAATTGCTGGCATTGGTCGATCTGGAGGATAAACGGGATGTATATCCGCAGTCCCTCTCCGGTGGACAGCAGCAGCGGGTAGCGCTGGCTCGTTCTCTAGCGGTGCAGCCCAAAGTATTGCTGCTGGATGAACCCTTAAGCGCACTAGATGCTAAGATACGCAAGAATTTACGTGCAGAAATTCGTGATATCCAAAAAAGGTTTAACATGACGACACTATTCGTGACACATGATCAGGAGGAAGCGCTGATTCTTTCTGACCGCATCTGTATTATGAACGGTGGCCGGATTGTGCAGGATGGCACACCTGAGGGGTTGTACTCCGCACCACGAACAGAGTTCGTTGCCCGGTTTATGGGCAGTTACAATGTATTGACCCGATCAGAAGTGATGACGTTGTTCCGGGGGATAGATAGCACGCAGGACCGCTTTGCTATTCGGCCTGAGGCGGTTACGCTGCTGCATGAGGGCGCGGGACTTCACGAGGTTGCTGCCGGAGTGCAACTGGTGGATGGCATCATTAAATCTGTCTCCGTGTTGGGCAATATTATTAGGTGTACGGTAGAGGTGGAAGACATTTGCTTAACGGTTGATCTTTTAAATGACGGACGCTGGCTGAGTCTGGTGGAAGGGGCTAACGTCACCTTGGCTCTGAACCCTTCTGAGCTGCTGCATCTGGAACGAGAGGGAGCGTAATAAGATGACTGAAATGAACAATAAACTTATTGTGGTAGTGTTGGACGGACTTAGATATGAGGCCGCACGTGAATATATGGGGTATATGGAGCATTTGGTGGAGCAGGGGAAAATATCATGTCACCGAGTGAAGTCGGAATTGCCTAGTCTGTCACGCCCGCTTTATGAAGTGCTTTTGACGGGGACACCTGTGACCAAAAATGGAATTACGGCTAACCATATTGTGAGACCAAGCCATGAAGAGAGTGTATTCCATCTGGCAGTGGCCGCTAATTTGCGCACAGCTGCTGTCGCCTATCATTGGGTCAGTGAGCTTTATAATTCGGCCCCTTTTGATCCGCTGGCTGATCGCCATCAGCACAATGTGATGAAGCCCATTCAGCATGGCAGCTTTTATTTCGAGGATCACTATCCCGACAGTCATGTGTTTGCCGACGCTGTGTATTTACGGAGTGCCTATGATCCGCATTTCCTATACATTCACTCCATGAATATAGATGACGCCGGGCATCGTTATGGCGGCGAGAGTAAAGAATATGAGCTTTCAGTGCGTAATGCCGACGGTCTGCTGGCCACTGTTTTGCCTATTTGGATGGAACAGGGCTATAAGATTATGATTACGGCAGATCACGGAATGAACGCAAATGGGTACCACGGCGGGATAACCCCTTCCGAGCGAAATGTGCCATTATATACGTTTGGGGTAGATGTATTATCTTCAGAAAAAGAGGAAGAAATGCTGCCACAGCTGCGAATGGCTCCTTTAATGTGCCACTGTTTGGGGCTGGCCCCTTCAGCAGCAATGAGTAAGGAGGGCTTGCCTCCACTTGTGCAGAAGCAATCTCATGACAAAGTGGAAGAACCTTTGCCGTTGGTATGAAATAAAATAATTAGCACGAGAAAAATCATATATTTTACCCAATTAGGAGGTTGTCTATTGAGCGCTTCTAAAGCTATGAAATGGATTACGGGTTCCTGTGAAATTATTTTGGCAATTCCAATTCTGGGTGCTGCTATTGTTATTGGCACGGGGTATTCCGTTCTGGGGTTGATGTTTATCCTACATGTGATTACATTGATTTTATCTTCAAGAGACCGTGAGTCTATCTACGGTTCAGTGCTAGGAATTATAACTTCTTTATTGGCATGGATTCCTTTTGTGGGCTGGTTCTTGCACTTAATTACTGGGATTCTGTTGATGGTGAGTGGAGGACAGAAGTCCCGTTATCCGTCGAACCATATCTATCCACAATGATGTAAAATGACTTCAATACAGCCCAATTCGGACGTTTGTCCGGTTGGGCTGTATTCATGTTATAATGAGGGCACATTTTAGCAGTAAGCACAGAGAGGAGGCGCATCCATATGGAAATAACCGCACAAGAAGTAGCAGAATGGATGGTGAAGGAGATTCGTTTTACGGGTACCTTGCATCAGACGGCGGCGATTGAATATGTGAAAGAGAATTTTGGAGAACAATTTGTATTTGTGAATGAGAACGGCAATGCCTCACTCTCCAAAGAAGTGAAGAAAGCTTTCCGGAAACTCCATGGCGGGAGAATTGCTTGGGATCGAGACGGGTTCTTGTGGGCTTGGACCTAGGTTTGGCGCTTAAAAAAATTTATAAACTGTTCAACTTATATAATGAGATAAAAAACGGACCATGCATGTATTGCAATGGCCCGTCTTTTTGCATTCCTTTTTGTTAGATATATTCTGTCATTCCCTGTTCCTTTAGAAGCTCCACGATATCTTTGACTGACTGCGCTTTATCCTTGGGACAGATTAATAGTGCATCCCCAGTATCCGCAATGATGAACCCGTCTACACCAATGGTCGTGATCAGTCTGCCATTTCCATAGATGATTGAATTATGGGTATCTATCCCCACATGATTTGCTTTTATAATGTTGCCTGCATCATCCGGAGGGAAGATTGAACCCAGTGCATCCCAGCTGCCGATATCATTCCAGCCAAACTGCCCGGAAAGCACGACAACTTCATCAGAGCGTTCTAAAATGCCGTAATCAATCGAAATATTCTGAAGCGTTGGATAGATGGCGTTAATAACTTCCTCTTCCTGATCTGTACCCAAATAATCACTGATGGGCAGCATGGTTTTGTAGAGTCGAGGTAGATAACGTTTGAAATTATCAATAATGACAGAGGTCTGCCAAATAAAAATCCCACTATTCCATAGATAATTACCGGATGCCAGATAACTCTGTGCATTCTGAAAGTTTGGTTTCTCTACAAATTCATCTACATCATATACAGCCACTGGGCTTGTCGCAATCGGCGTCTTATCAAAGGCAATATAGCCGTAGCCAGTAGATGGGAAAGTAGGCTTGATTCCGATGGTTACTATTTTGTCTGACTCCATGGCAACAGTACAGGCTTCGTCTAGTGTAAGACGGAATTGTTCCTCATCCGTTATATAGTGATCGGAAGGCAGGACGACCATCAAAGAATTGCCATGAGATTTCTCTATAGATAATGCTGCAAAAAGAATGCTAGCGGCTGTATTTCGCGCCACAGGTTCAATTAGAATATTAGCTTTGAGAACGCTGCTGTGCATAATACTCTCCAACAATACTGCTTGGGTACGATTAGTAACGATAACTGTATTCTCCTGAGGAATAATCCCTTTGAAGCGTTCAATCGTATCGTTTAGCATAATGTCGTTGCCACTAATATTCAGCAGCTGCTTTGGGATTTCTTGTCTGGACAGGGGCCAAAACCGTGTTCCGCCCCCGCCGGCTAGGATCGTAGCATATTTATTCATGATGCATCACCAACCGGGCAATTGTGAAGGATATAATGCTCTCCGAGCCTTGGTTCAGGTTGAGCCCCGCGGCATGGATGCCGTCATAACAAGCACCAGTCTGCGGATCGATCAGAGGGATTCCCAAGGAATTATGCCCTAGATACCAGTTGTAGCATAATTCTGCTTGCGTAAGATAGGCGGGGTCCTCAAGAACAACAGCTGCTTCCCGGCAGGCCAGCAGCATCTCGCAGGCTTCAATGGGCTGTTCATCATAGGGTGCAGCCAGCCCATCACGCAGCAGCCAGCCATGGCTGCCGATCGGTTTATAGTAACCTTTGCTGGAGAAGGTGGTGGAAGCTAGGAAATCCAGGCTTTCCTTGGCGGTCTCCCGCAGGTCTTTATTCCCGGAGATCAGGAAGGCCCGAAGCAGAGCCCAGGGCAGCATGGAATTGCCATAAGTGATGCTGTCCTCGAACCAATTCCAGCCGTGCCCCTTATAGCGGGTATATTGATTATGCAGCCGAACCGCAATATTTTCGATCAGACTCTCAATGGTTGCCCTTGGCAGAAAGGCGGCTTCTTCGGTCGTGTTTTCAGTATGCGGGTATGGAAAAGCATAACCTAATGAGCCCGGTGCTTCGGTAAGATAACTTAGGCCGATGATGGCATAGGCTCCAGCCCGAGGTGAGCCCAAGGCTTCCAGATGCGGCAGTGCCTGATTGATCAAATACCGGCAGGTATTCATCAGGTTATCGGGCAGGGAAGCAGCATGCGACAAGGCGAACCCGAGTGCCCACAAGGTACGTCCCTGGCAATCTTCAGAACCTTTATCCTCTATAAAGGAGCGGTTATAATCCATGAAATTGCGAAAATTGCCGTCCGCTGTCTGGGAATGATAGATAAAAGAGATATACGTATGAATGAGATCGAGTGCCACGGCATCCCGGGAATTCTCGTACATTAAGACCGCAGCAATCAGGGCGCGGGCGTTATCATCGGTAGTGTAGCCCTTGGAACGGTCCGGAACCCCAAACTTGGTATGCTGAAAGATTCCTGTATCGTCCGTGATTCTGCGCAGATAGCCTGGTTTAGCCTGTACTGTGGTGGAGGTTTCCATTAAATCACGCTCCGATCAGCTGACGCCGAGCTCTGGATATGGCTGTGGAACAAGGCGGCATAGATTTTGGCGATTTCGTTCCAGCGCATAGTGAGCCCGAGCTTCAACGTACGGTCTTCCATCGTTTGCACCAGGGCGGGGCTATTCAGCAAGCGCAAAATGCAGGCTTCCAAGGAAGCAGAATCATGAAAATCAGCCAGTAGACCGCGGCCTTCTGCCAACATTTCCTGGGCGTAGCGGTAAGGGGTCGACACGATGACCCGGCCATAACCGACTCCGTAGGCCAGGGTGCCGCTGACGGCCTGATCCTTACCCAGATAAGGAGTCACATAAATATCTGACATGACCAAGGACTCTATTACTTCTTCTTGGGTCAACAACTTATCGACGAATTGGACATTGTTCTGCAGGTCAAACATTTCTACGAGGTCCGTCAGTTTCTGGCGGTAAACTTCGCCGGATTCCAGCTTGACGACCGGATGGGTCTTGCCCCAGACAATGTAAAGTGCTTCGGGATGTCGCTTGACCACGCCGCGCATGGCTTCGATGCTGTATTCAATCCCTTTGCCGGGACTGAGGAAGCCGAAGGTGGAGAGGATTTTGCGGTCTGGATAACCGTATTGTGCTTTGAGGCTGGAGCGTGAAGCTGTGCTCACTTGAGGGACACCGTGATGGATGAATGTGATTTTGGAAACTGGGATCTCATAAATAGTAGATAAATCAGTAAGGGTTGATTCCGCCATCGTCACGACCTGCACGCTACGCTCGGCCAGACATCGGATGATCTGATGCTGCTTAGGGGAGGGCTTGGTCAACACTGTGTGAAAAACAACAACATACGGAATGTTCAAACGTTCGACAAAGGGCAGCAGGTATTCACCGCTTTCTCCGCCGTAGATGCCAAATTCATGTTGGATGACCAACAAATCGGTATCAGAATTGTTGAGGAAATCGGCCGTATCTATATAATCTGCGTAATTATGCTGGTCGATCTGCCGTATTACCTGCTGATCGTAAGCGTAGGTTTCATTGTTGTTTATGGCAATAATCCGGGGCGGGTTGAAGCCGGGAAGGTGGATAAGTTCATCTAGCAGATCCTGTGTGAACGTGGCGATACCGCACTCTCGCGGCAGACTGGTTCCCAGGAACACGATGTTGTGATTACGGACTGTATTTTTCATTCAAAGAGCCTCCCTAATGGTCTTGCGATTGGTCTGGATACAAAAAAAGAAAATAAAGAAGACTTTATTTTCTGAATAGGGAAAGGTATTTGTTTTTTCTGAAATTAGAAATGTTGCAAATTATTTCCTAATCCCACTGTAACATGACCATTTAATCTTGTCAATTTAATTGACTCCTTGGGTGAGTGCGGATATATTATGGGAGGAGGTGGATGAATGCCAGTCATACGCAGTAAACTGAGCGAGGTCATGCTGAGGCATGATCCGAAATTATCGATCCGTAAGCTTGCCAAAGAGATCAATTACCACTTTGATTCAGTACGCCGAATGTACAAGAATGAGATGGTGCAGTATCCAAGGGATCTGCTGCTAAAATTATGTGTATACTTTAATGTCCAGCCCGGCGAGCTGATCGCCATGGATGCGGAAGACAACGATTGGGTAATCGATCGTTCAAATGATTATGAGGAGGACGATGATGACAAGGAACCCGGCACGGACAGCCACCTGTAAGCAGCTTCTGGATACATATCATGCCGGACGCGGTACAACCATAGTAAACAAACTGACGTTCACCGGTGTCGGGCACCGGGATGTCTATAATATAACCGCCCCGTTTATGTATAACGGGGAGGAAGTACTAATGGGAAGAGTTGAGGAACGGGACAGTGAGTTCTCTCAAGTCTTCTTTTTTACATGCCATGATGGAGTCTGGAGGCCTCGTGCGCATACGCATACGTACAATTTACAGGACCCGTGCTGGACCCGGATCAGGGGGGAACTTATTGTGGGCGGGGTGGAAGTGATTACGGCAGCGGATGATCCGCACCGGATTACCTCCTGGGTGACCCAATTCTACAGGGGGTATCACATCGATTCTTTAACCCACTTTTCTTCAGGTCCCGGCACGATGAAGGATATCCGGCTTATCGAGCTTGATAATGGCAGTGTAGGCGTATTTACCCGGCCACAGGGCGAACGGGGTGGGCGAGGACAGATTGGGTTCACAGTGATTCCTTCGCTGGACGAACTGAATGAGCAGACCTTTATTGATGCCGAGGTGCTTCAGGATCAATTCGTGCCCGAAGAGTGGGGGGGAGCCAATGAAGCTCATCTGCTGCGGGGTGGAATGGTGGGCGTATTGGGCCACATTGCCTGCTTCGATAGCGCCGGAAACAAACACTATTATGCCATGGCTTTTTCGCTGAATCCTGAGACTTATAAAGCAACTCCGGTCAAAATAATTGCAGTCCGCAGTGATTTTCCGGCGGGCCCGGGCAAGCGCAAAGAACTGGAGGATGTCATCTTTAGCGGTGGCTTGAAACGTCTTGGAGGAGGCCGGGCGGTATTATCTGTAGGGGTGAGTGATGCTGAAGCATATGAGATTGAGATCGCGGACCCTTTTGACGAATACGAATCCTAGCATTCTTCCAGTTGGTTTGACTAGATTATATGGTCATGTTACACTTAGTGTGACAAGAATTTATGGTCAAAGAGAGCGGGAAACCCAATGAATAAGTTTATTCAATTCAACACACGTAAGACTGACACCAAGTCCAACATCAATCAGGCGCGTAAGCAAGGACGTATTCCGGCTGTATTATATGGTATTGGTAAAGAGACTCTGACGTTGGAAGTGAATGAAAAAGAACTTCTGGACATTCTCAAAAAGAATCCGCGCGCAATTCTGCAAGGTAAGGTATCGGAAGAGCTAGAGGTTCCGGTCGTGGTTCAGAACATTCAGAAGGATACCCTGTCCGGCAAAATTCTGCATATTGATTTTCAACATGTAAATATGAAAAAGAGCATGGACAGCAAGGTGACTATTCATTTTGCAGGTGAAGCCGTAGGGATTAAAGCAGGCGGCACACTTCAGGTAGAAATCTATGAAGTGGAAGTTCGTTGTATGCCTGAGGATCTGCCTACCTCCATGGAAGTCGATATCAGCGGACTGGATATTGGCGACCAGTTGCTCGTCTCTGATCTGATCTTCAAGGACGGTATTGAAGTGTTGACCGAACCGTCAACCGTAATGATCCAGATCAAGACCGTGCATGAAGAAGAGGAAGAAGAAGCGGTAGTAACTCCAGCTTAAACATATATTTTTTATAAAAAAGGCAAGTTTCCAGGGAAGAGGAAACTTGCTTTTTTTTGCGTTGAATCATACAGGAACTTCTCGTTGGTCCTTTGCCATAGGGGAACTACATAACGGGCAGGGTTTTGAGGTTAAATGATCCTCAGCTCCGCCCGCTTTCATGCGTGTCCAGCCAGGACAGGTACTGCTGGTACAATTCCATACCGCAACGACATGGGTTCTTGTCGCAGTTGTCCGGCTGGTAGGTAAGGATCTTGTTGTCACTGTTCTGCTCACCGTAGTCGTTGCTGTGGAAGAAACGGCAGAGCGGAAGGCTGATAACATGAAGCGGGAGACCTCTGCTTTTTTGCCCCGATGCCTCGCAGGTGAACTGATAAACAGCTCTTCCCGGGCTCTAGTAACAGCTACGTAAGCCAGTCTTCGCTCCTCTTCCAGGGCAGCCAAGCTTGAACTCCCACTATTTGCAGCGGCCAGCTTGCGGTCCTTGAGCCGGTCCCCCTCCAGGGCGGAGCTATGCGGGAGAATTCCTTCAGAGGCTCCAATCAAAAAGACCACAGGAAACTCTAATCCTTTGGATTTGTGAATGGTCATAAGCGCGATCCGATTCCCTTGTTCTTTGGTGCTTGGCTGACGATTATGTTCATTACGTTCCGTAACATTATCTATGAAATCCAGAAAGGCAGGAATACTATCAAATCGCTCTGCAGACGATTCTAGTTCATCTAGCATTTCTTTTAACGTTTCGCGATGCAAGGTTGCTTGATGCCGCTCATTCGCTTCGATGAAATAATCATAGAATTGCGTGCGGACCTGGCGAATCGCTTGGACTGGGGTTAACTCGCGCATATTGCGAATTAGATCCAGCCGCTCTCTAAGCTTAGTGCCCTTGAAATCCTCCATGCCGGGCATGGACAACAGATGGATTAGTGGGCCTTGCTTTGGTTGTCTAGCTTCCATCTGCCGGATGTGATTCATACCTTTTTCACGGTTCATATAAAGAGTAGGCAGGATGTTCTCCATAGCCGCAAAATTCCGCCGATTCACGGAGAGACGCATATGATCCACGACCGGGGAAATTAGCCAGTGTTCGTACAGTAATTGCCCTTCTCCATAATCAATATAGGGAATATCGCGTAAAAGAAGTAATTCCAGAACGGCCCGGTTGCTGCTGGACGCTCTATATAACATGGCGAAGTCGCTATATTCTCTTTTGCCGCTCGAAACCTCGTTTAAAATATGCTCAACCATCTGCTCAGCTTCCTCGTCTGCTGTCTGGGGACGCATATACCGGGGCTGACTCCCGCTCCCTTTGGCAGCTTGCAGGGTTTTGGAACGCCGGCGCGTATTGTGCCGGATAATACCGTTGCCGAGTCCGACTATAGCTGGACCAGAACGGTAATTAATATCAAGTGTAATAACCCTTGCTCCCGGGTACAGCTTCTCGAATTCCAGAATGAATTCACTGCGTGCCCCGTTGAAGGAATAAATCGTCTGGTCATCGTCGCCAACGACCATCAGATTATGCTGTGGGTGAGCAATCATTTTGACTAATTCGTATTGCAGGGCATTGGTATCCTGAAACTCATCCACCATCACGTATAGATATCTCATCTGCAATTCCTGTAAAAGCGTAGGACGCTCCTTTAGCATCCGATAGGCGATTAAGAGGACATCATCGAAGTCGATTTTAAAATTGTCTAGTTTCCATTGTTCGTAGATTTCCAGAATGGATTTCATTTCTTTTTCAGCGGTGGTTCCTTCAGGCAAGCCTTCTACGGTACCCATGTTCATCTTGCAGGAAGAGAGCAGGGAGAGTAGCGTTTCCGGTGGATAGGCATCTTTAGGTAGCCCTAGCTCACGCATGATTTGTTTCAACAGGATGTGCTGGCGCCGCGTCTCACTGAAAATCTCTTGCTGCAATCCTTGTCTGCGCAAGAAAAATAAGAAAAAGGAATGAAACGTGCGGGCCTGCAGCCGCGCGACGTCCGCTGGGCCTACTCCCGGTAATAGGGCGATCCGTTCGCGCATTTCCGCCGCAGCTTTACTCGAAAAAGTCAGCAATAGCAGCTGACTTGGCGAGACACCGCGCACGGACAACAAATAACCGGTTCGGCAGATCAGAACCGAGGTTTTGCCGGAGCCTGCGCCGGCCAGTGTTAGAAGCGGCCCTTTATGATGCCGTACCGCAGAAATCTGCGGACGGTTGAGTAAGATGCCGCCTTCTTCCAGCCTGCGAAAAAAAGCGGAGTCCTCATCCTCCCGCTTCACCAGCTCTTGGCTTGTCTGCGCTGAGGCCACAGCCGCTTGCGGGATCCGCTCACCAGTAGCTCCCAGTGGGATATTATGAAATAAAAGCTTATTCAATAGATTCACCTTCATTATTTCTGTATAGAGTGGTCTCAACAAATCTAGTTCTATGATGTTTGAGTTCATCTTAAAATGTGCCGAAAATTTAGCCAATCTACAATATACCATCCCAGGCTTTTTACTGCACAGGAAAAGTGTTGGATATTGAGCCAGTAAAAATATGGGGATTGGTGTGGGAGTGGGACACAACGGTGGTATAAATCCCGTAGATAGGCTGGAATGTGACTGCGTGGGCGGAATGTACGGTATAAATCCCACAGATAGGCTGGAATGTGGCTGCGTGGACGGAATGTACGGTATAAATCCCGTAGATTGGATGGAAAGTGGCTGCGTGGACGGAATGTACGGTATAAATCCCGTAGATTAGCTGGAATGTGGCTGCGTGGGCGGAATGTACGGTATAAATCCCGTAGATTGGGTGGATTGTGGCTGCGTGGGCGGAATGTACGGTAAAAATCCCGTAGATAGGCTGGAATGTGGCTGCGTGGACGGAATGTACGGTAAAAATCCCGTAGATTAGCTGGAAAGTGGCTGCGTGGACGGAATGTACGGTATAAATCCCGTAGATTGGATGGAAAGTGGCTGCGTGGGCGGAATGAGAGGTAAAAATGCCCTAGAAATGAGCAGAAGAGGAGCAGCGACGTGGAAGACAGGCAAAAATGCCCTAAATAAGGGCAAATCCGCCTCCGTAAGCGAAAAGAGAGGCATATATGCCCTAGAAATGAGCAGAAGAGGAGCTGCGACGTGGAAGAGAGGCAAAAATGCCCTAAATAAGGGCAAATCCGCCTCCGTAAGCGAAAAGAGAGGCATATATGCCCTAGAAATGAGCAGAAGAGGAGCTGCGACGTGGAAGAGAGGCAAAAATGCCCTAAATAAGGGCAAATCCGCCTCTGTAAGCGAAAAGAGAGGCATATATGCCCTAGAAATGAGCAGAAGAGGAGCTGCGACGTAGAAGAGGGGCAAAAATGCCCTAGAAAAGGGCAAATCCGCCTCCATAAGCGAAAAGAGAGGCATATTTGCCCCAGTAAAGGGCGCCGGGTGCAGGTCTGTTTCTATTTTTATAATATAAAAATTTCTGCCCGCGCATCGCAGGCTTGTCCAGCGCACATTTGCCACTCTCCTGAACAATTCTGTGATGCCCATTCCCTTTTCCTATCATGCTCATATCCTAAAGCAAAAACATGATATGGAGATGACCCTATGCCCTCGCCCAGTAAGGCCCGCATCAGACATGCCGTTACTATAGATGTACTGATTCCCGCGATTGAAAAAGATTTACAGACCCTTCCCCATGTGATTGACGCTGTTAGAAAGCAGGTTAAGCATCCCATCGGCCGGATATTAATTGTTGCTCCCAAAAAGAAACGGATGATTGAGTTCTGCCACACAAAAGGCTGTACCTTTATTGATGAGAATACGGTGCTGCCGATTACGAAAAAAGACATTCATTACCGCTCACGCACCTGGGAACGTTCCGGCTGGCTATTCCAACAGCTGCTGAAGCTGAATGGTGACAAGCTCTGCACAGCGGATTATTTTTTGGTCATTGATGCCGATACCGTTCTGATCACCCCCCACCATTTTCGGGCGAATGGCAAGACACTCTTTTACAGCCGGAACTGGAGCCAACCACAGTATTTTGTAACCTATAAGAAACTCATGGGCCGCAAGGTGACCGCAAAATCATCATTTGTGACCCATTATATGCTGTTTGAACGCAGTCAATTGGCCCAAATGAAAAGAGAGATAGAAGCAAAACACCAAATGCCCTGGTATCGAGCTATTTTACACAGTATGAACCGCTCCAAGCAATTTGCCTTTTCCGAATTCGAAACCTATGCTAATTACCTGTATTCGAAGAATCGCGAGGGAATGAAAATTCAAAAAGCGCGTAATAAAGGTCTCCATATGAATGCAGGACAGCTATCCAAGCAGAAAGTGAATCAGCTGGCTGAGAAGTATAGATCATTGTCTTTTCATAAACGAAAGGGGTATGTGAGAACACCGGGGGCTAAATCTAGCGCAGGGGGGCGATAGGGTTGCAGATCGTACTCCTTTCAGGGGGATCGGGGAAGCGGTTGTGGCCGCTATCAAATGAGATCAGGTCAAAAGCTTTTTTAAGGCTGCTTCCAACAGAAGCTGGCGGTATGGAGTCGATGATCGAGCGGGTATGCAGAGGGCTGGAAGAAGTAGGTTTGTTGGATTCAAGCTGCATTGTGACTCATCGCAGTCAGGTGGAGATTACTCGCAAATCCGTTAGTGCTCAAGTCCCTTTATTAGCAGAGCCGCAGAAACGGGGGACTTTTACTGCAGTAGCTCTGGCGGCGAGTTATCTGCATTCTGTGAAGGGTATGGACTCAAAAGAGATCGTAGTGGTCATTCCGGTGGATTCGTATGTGGAGACTTCTTTTTTTAAACAGCTTCATCAATTTCCAAGTGTGCTTGCCGAATCACAAGCGGACATTGCTTTGATTGGTGTTTTACCTGAATTTCCTTCTACACAGTTCGGTTATATTCTGCCGGGTGAAGGGTCTGGGGTAGGGGGGACGTCTTTTTTAAATGTTAAGCAGTTTGCGGAGAAACCGAACGAATCGACAGCCGCCGAGTTCATTTCTCAGGGAGGACTGTGGAATTGCGGCGTGTTTTCCTGCTCATTAGGGTACTTGCTCTCAAGTATGATCGAACGGGATCTTCCAGTAGATTACATGGAGTTTATGGAGCATTATGATCAATTGCCAGAACGAAGCTTTGACTATGAGGTGCTAGAACACACGCGGCGAGCGGTAGTCATCCCCTATATTGGGGTGTGGGCGGATATTGGCAGCTGGGATGCACTTGTTCCTCATTTGCAAGGAAGAGTAATTGGCAGTGGGAGTATTTCTGAGGATTCAAAAGGTACCCATTTGATCAACGAACTCTCTTGTCCTGTGCATATCATCGGCGCTCCTGGTTTAATCGTGGCGTCGGGGCCAGATGGTATTTTGGTTGCTGGGATAGAGCAGGCAAAACGAATTAAGCAAAAACTGGAGGGCCATGCGGCGAAGCCTATGATTGAAGAAAAACGCTGGGGCACCTCACGCATTTTGGACTTCTCTCGTACGGCGGCAGGTATTGAGGTTACGACCTCTAAAATAACCATTTTGGCAGGCGAGCACACCAGCTACCATTTTCATCGGCATACTAAAGAAGTTTGGTCTTTTCTTTCTGGAAATGGAGAATACCGGATGAATGGCCATCTTCATGCGGTTGCCGCCGGGGACACGGTCACGGTACCTGCTGGTACGAAGCATGGACTGCGGGCCATTACAGCGCTCGAATTGATTATTATTGAACTGTTGGAATTTCCTGAGGTGGATGACTACGTACGAGTGTCTGCCGAATGGGAGGGGGAGGACAGCTTCCTTGATGATTTGGGATGAATGGAAAGGTAGTTCGCTTTAACCCGGAGGCAGTTGTAGACATGGGGAGATTGACCGGCTGAAGTGAAATAGATGTATTCAGTGCAACTATTTCGTGGAGTAGTGAATGCCTTGCGATTTAGATGTAGTTTGTACAGTTAAAAATCGCGAATTTTTGCGTTTTGAATAGATTTGCTGAATATAAGTGTACAGAGTGCAATTAAATCCGAATTAGCGCCTAAAAGAGGGCATTTAACTGTACGAAGTACAACTAATTCTTGAGAGGGACGGGGGATGCAATAGGCAAGCCACAGTAAGCTACAGGAAAGCGATAAGTAAGCTATAGGTAAGCCACAGTAAGCTACAGGAAAGCGATAAGTAAGCTATAGGCAAGCCACAAGTAAGCTACAGGCACGCCACAACCTAAACCTAAAGTGTAAATGAGAGACCCCTACCTAGCAAAAATAAACCCACAAATAGCACCGTGAGCAGAACTGCCCACGGTGCTATTTGTGCATCCGCTGCTTTATGCAGAAATTATTCTTTAGAATTTCTTTTCAAAAGATGCTCAATTCCTGCCGCGACTCCGTCTTCCTCATTACTGGTGGTGATGAATTCCGCCATTTCCTTAAGAATTGGCGCTGCGTTAGCCATAGCAATCCGGTAGCCGGCCTTCTCGAACATCGGCTGATCGTTATAACTGTCGCCCATGACAGCTACATCCGCTAGCGGGATACCATAATGGTCAGCAAGCATGGTTACACCGGAGCCTTTGTTGGCCTCTTCATGGTTAATCTCGATATTATTTACATGGGAGGCGGTAATAATTAAGCCCGGAATAGCTGCGAAGCGGGTGGAAGCTTCCTTGAGCAGCTCTCGGTTTAGAGAAAAAGCCAATGTTTTATAAATAACATTTTCCTCCTTGCTCCACACCTCTTCCATACTCTCCACATAGGTAACCGCTGCTTGTTGAAACTGTTGATCGATCATTGCTTTCAGCAGCCAGCTGACTTCTTCAGGAACTTCTTCATCGCTTAGTGCAGATAATTTCTCTAACCGTACACGTTTGTTCAGCTCTACATAAACGTTATCCTCAGTGTATACCTCGTAATACAAGTCCGGAATTTCGTTCATCCAGCGCAGAGCGGGAATGATGTCTGCTTTATTCAGCGGCGTGCTTGCCGCGAGGGTGCGATCAGATAATGTGACGACTGCGCCATTTAGACTGACTACAGGACATTCCAGATCCGCTAGCCGAAGCTGACGTTCTGCATCCATAAAAGAGCGGCCTGTGGCAATGATAACAATGTGACCTAGTTTCTGAGCTTTTATAATAGCTTCGCGGTTTTTTGGACTGATGTTTCCTTCTTCGTTCAGTAATGTTCCATCCATATCTAAAGCAATCAGCATATTGTATGAGCTCCTTTTCCAGGTAAAGTGGTACTTTTTAAGGGGTATTGAAACGTTACTTGTATCTTATCATTAATATTCTGAAAACCAAAAACCATTTTCATGCAACTGTACAATAATGAACGTCCAACAAGAGATAAGAGGTTTTTACAGTATATTTTTAGATAATAGTTCAGTCGTGGTACAATAGTTATCAAACTAACCGACTAGCCGAATCTATCGTCAGCTTATGTTCGTGGAACGTGACCGACGGTATTTTTCCTGTGTAAGGACATCGGCAGCTGCTTATGTAAAGGGGACTATTTATGAGATCCAAAAACTTAGCCACCATGTCACTCGCCTTTATGGCATGTGGGTTTCTGCTTACACTGTTTCTACCTGAAAACCTAGCCGTGATTCTACTGAGAGGTGGTTTCGAAGCCGGTTTGGTAGGGGGGATTGCCGACTGGTTCGCGGTAACGGCGCTGTTCCGCCATCCGATGGGGCTACGTATTCCACACACCTCACTACTGCTCAAGAATCGCGATAAGATCATCCAATCACTAATCACCGCGATGGAGACTGAGCTTCTTAACAAGGAAAGCATTGAGAACAAGCTGCGTAAGTTTGGCTTTATATCAATGGGCTCCAAGCTACTGACAAAGTTCTTTAGTAAAAAGAAGGCAAGAGTACAAATATTGGAGCAGCTTGGCGAATTCGTGTCTCGTCTTCCGGTAGAGAAGGCAGTACCGTTTCTGCAAAAGGCAGCCTCCGAATATGTTCGTGAAGCTGAGCTTGGCGTTGCGGCTGATAAAATAGTTACTAAGTTAATGAATGACGGTAAAGATGTAGCTGCTCTAGACTATGCGCTGGAAGGGGTGTCTACTTGGAGCGGACGTCCTGAAACGAAGGCTATGCTGGGCAAGATTGCCAGCGAGAAATTGGCTGAAGTGAAGCTTGGCGGACTTAAAGGTATGGCTTTTCAGGCTTTTGTCGGGTTTATGGATGCAGATATGCTTGGTGAAATGCTGCAAGGTATGTTGCAGTCCGGTATCCGCGATTTTCGGGAAGAGGATAGCCCATACCGTGAAGAGATTATCCGCGAGATTCGAGTGGCCCTGTTCCAGATTGTTAATGACGAGGCTAGACTGGCTTCATTAAAAGAATGGGCACTGAATGAGCTTGAAGGCGAAGCAGCAACCGAATTCCTGCATGCGCAATTGGAGAACATTCGCAGCAAAGCAATTTCCCTGTTGGAGGAAGATCGGGCGGCTGGCGGACGCAAGCTGTTCACGTTATATACCCTGCTTGTACGTCGTATTGGCAAGGAACTAGAATGGATCAGTAGCTGGGAAGAGCGGATTCGCGCTTCGCTAATTGCCTTTGTAGAGGCTAACCACTACAGAATAGGTCTTTTGGTAAAAGAGAATCTGGACAGCATGGATGACGCTAGTCTAGTGAATATGCTGGAAGATAAAGTGGGTAAAGATCTGCAATGGATTCGTGTGAACGGAGCTTTATGCGGGTTTGTCGTAGGGCTTGTGCTTACAGTTATTCAATTGATTTGAATGAAACTTACCTATTTATTGTAAAATCCGGAAACAAAGCAGAGCAGCGATTCTCCCGTGAGGGAGGATCGCTGCTTTTTGTTGTTGCTCATGGCCTGTCTGCATCGTGGAGTAATAATCCTCCTCTGAGGCTTAAGGACCCATATGACGTTGTTTGTTAGTTTTTGACCCTTGGAACATGTTTGCGGACTCCACTGGCGTTATTCCTATGGATGACGTTCATATGGGACATTTTTCATGCCAATAGTGGTTATAGGGTTCTTTAGCATTGCAAATGAGGGATAAAGCTGCGTTTGGGGTCAGCTGTGTCCGATAGCTACCTTGTATGCGCATATGTTACCTAATTCATTCGGAGATTGGTGCTTAGCTCAAGCAAGCTCCAAAAAGAAAGGGACCCAGCAGCCAGTTAATAGCTTAGGAGGCCCCTACTTTTGGTGAGTCTACAATTGCATTCCATCTGCAAGAGTTCTGTACCCTTGCTGTGGTGTTGCAGAAGCTTGATACAGCTGTTCTAAATGGTTTGCTGTACGCTGCCAATTGAAGGCCTCAAGCGCGTCGGCTCTCCCTTGTGATCCGATGGTAACTGCCAATTGTGGATGGCGGGCTATCCGCAGCAAATACCGGGCAAAGGGTAAAGCCTCGCGATATCGTTCTACCAGATAACCGTTATGGCCAGAGGCGACTATCTCTCGGATGCCCCCATTATTCGAAGCGATAACAGGTAGACCGGAGGCCATAGCTTCTACATTAACAAGACCGAAGGATTCATGGTTCTGGGAAGGGCATACAAAGCAGTCTGCCGCCTGATAAAGGGTGTGAATATTCTCATGAGCCACATTTCCTAGAAAAGTAACAGACACTCTCAGCCGCCGTGCAAGGAGCTTCAACTGCCGTATGTACGACGGTTTGCCTTTGCCGGCGATGACCAGATGAGCGGGGAGGTGTTTGTTTAAATGCGACATAGCACGGATTAATATAGGCACTCCTTTGCGGGGTATAACCCGACCCACGAACAAAACTGTGAAGGTCTGCGGGAGTTTGTAGAAACTACGAAGCTGTTGTTTTTCAGATAACTGCACAGGGGTAAACCGGTCAAGATCAGCTCCCAATAAGACAATATGAATCCCTGTGGTCAGTTGCGGGAAGCGGCGATCCAATCTTCGCTGTAAGGAGTGGCTGTTGGCAATGATCAGATCCGCTTTTGCCAAGGCATTGGCCACTTTATCTGTACCCGGTGTGAAGGTAAGCGAGTGCAGGAACAGAAATACCGGGATATGAGGAAGCTGCTTCTTTACAGCAGACATAAGATGGGGGCGATTATCAACCTGAATGATGTCAAAGGATTCTTTCTGAATGTATTCTAATACCGAAGTAAGATAATGGGCTGGGGTGCTTGCAGGCAATCGGATAATTCTGACCTGCTCCAATATAATGGCAGCAGGTAGTCCAGGTACCTTCCGACTAACAATGGTTACCTTATGTCTCTCCGCCAGTCTTCTGGCAATGGCCCAAATGCAGATTTCTACAGAACCGTCTCCCGGAACTGGGAACTGCTCCGGTGCAATGATACAAATGTGCATGGTTCACGCCTCCTTTTATCCGCTAATGGATATCCTCTTCCACCATATGCAACACAGTAAACAGTAGATACATCCGAAAGCGGAGAGGGCGTTTCACTCATGCCATTTGTACAGTTGCAGCATAAAATACTAAGGCTTACTAAGGCCGTGATTATTTTTTGAGGGACAGGGGAGAGGACAGTTGGGAAAGAAGTTAAAGTCTGCATTGACCAGCAAATGGATTAAAACCAAGGTGCTCATGCGAAGCGCTGAAATTTCACCGTTGATTCCCGAAACGATAAAATTCAGTAAAGTCAATCTGAAAGCTATGCTGCTGAAATATGGAATGGTTTATGTTAAACCGGAATACGGTACCTATGGCAATGGTGTGATGAAGGTTGAGCAGAGTAGAGAGGCTCATGGAACAGAATATAAGTACCAAAGTGGAACAAGACTCAAAACCTTTAGAACCTTCGACGCCTTCCATTTATCTTTAAAGAAAGCAACGCGTGGACGTAGTTACCTGATCCAGAGAGGAATAGTTTTGCTAAAGCACGGGAAACACCGCTTTGATATCCGTGTGATGGTCCAGCTCAGCCCGCAGGGCAAATGGGAAACTACCGGTCTGATCGGCCGGGTAGCTGAGAAAGGTAAGATTGTTACCAACTATCATAGCGGCGGCAAACTAACTGCTATGGAAAAGCTGCTGTCTCCTTATCTGAACGAAGCTCAGCAAGCGCAAATGCTTAAGATCCTGAGAAAGCTAGGAGAAGATACCGGACGTTTCTACCATAAGAAATATCCTGGGTTTAGACAGATTGGTGTCGATGTAGGATTGGATAGATCCATGACGCCTTGGATTATTGAAGTGAATACTAGTCCGGACCCGTATATTTTTAAACATCTTTCTGATAAAAGCATGTACCGCAAAGTAATGGCTTACCGCAGAGCGAATGAGAAGAAAAAGTCCGTTAAATGATCTGTTTCCTCGTATTTGCAATGACAGCAGAAATCTTTTGTTCTAATTCTATGATTTTTTGCTTGTGTGTTGCGATTTGGCGGTAACCGGAGACGAGTGAGGACAGAGACTGAGTGGTTAATGTAAGGTTTTGCTTGCGAATCGCTGCTTTGAAGTCACTCCAATCTGCGGAAATCCGTTTATTCAATGAGGTGACTACGCTTTTGTTTGATTTAATTGAGACCTGTGGACTATCAATGCCAGACAAGGTTTTGCGGGCATAGGTTATCTTTCGGGTACGTGTCTGTTTCGCTGCATTCAACTGATTCTGTCTGTCGCTAATTTCTTTGCGTGCCAACTGAACCAGGATCTTCATAGCATCACCTTGGGCTTGTAATACGGTATTCAAAGTCTTGTTTTTAAGACCCTTGGCGATCTTGATACGCTTATTAAGCGCATTGTACTGGTCGAATAAGGGCTGATAGTGCTGTTTGCAGCTCTTAACGGTAGCCTCCAGTTGAGCTACGGTTTCTAAATCAATCTCTTTAATTTGCTTACGTACTGCAATCAGTGTTTGCTCATTATTATAGTGAAGGGTTCGGATCTGCTCCTCACGATTATTGTATTGCATCTTTAAAGTAGATAAATCATTGTACAGATTAGTCATCTTTATCCTTGTAGGACCGTCGGCAGTCGCAGCTGTTAGATCAAAAGCCGCTTGAATAGAGGGTGTTAATTCAGTCGTTGCTGCAGCAAAAGCTTCCGTTGATGAGCTTAACGATAGCAGGATCACCAGTAGTAGTAAGGGGAATGACTTTAGTGCGTTCATTAATTCGCTCCTCCTTTTGTCCGTATCCCTGAAGACAACAAAAAAGCACCCGTAGCAAAGGCAAAAGCCTTTATTACGGGTGCTTCCATCGTAATAGGTCACGAACGATATATTTATTCTTAAATATAAGTTGTTTATTTGCTAGCGTCAATAATTTAAATTTAAATATTTCCAATTTAAAATAATGCGCTAGACATTTCTTTCCCCAGTTCTCTTATCGTATACTGACATAAGAAGGTATGAGAGCTTTAGCACTAGCAACAAAGGAGGTCTGGCTTAAATGGGCAGCTCGGTAGAATTTAACGCAATTCTGGATCATGCATTTATGAGGTCTCCAGAAGGAATGGCCGTACTGTTTTCGAATAACGGCGATTTCAACTGGATAAAAGTCAATCCGGCTTTTTGCAATCTACTTGGCTTTACGGAGGCCGAGTTTCTTGCCGGGGCTCTTTTTACAGAATCGGAAAATAGAGAGGCACATTCAAAAGAGCTCTCCTATAGATTAGTAATGGACGAGCTTCAGAAATCGCCAGCGGGCAGCTGGAAGAAGGAACATTGTTTTTTAAACAAAGAAGGTCAACCCGTTTGCCTGTCTCTCATGTTCTCTGGATTAGGAGCAGAAGAAGGACAAGTCCCTTCGTATATTATAGTATACGCCGAGGATATTACGGAACTAAAGATCGCAGCTCAGGAAACGGTGGATCATCGGGATCAGCAGCAGCAAATGGAAGAACAAATTCGTCAAAGTGAACGCAATTATAGATTGATGTCCGAGAATTCGCTGGATTTAATCTCGCGTCATGCGGTCAAAGACAGTGTTTTCTTATATTGTTCTTCGGCTAGCCGTACCCTGCTTGGTTATGAACCTGAAGAGATGGTTGGGACAAGCGCCTATAATTATCTTCACCCCGATGATCTAGTTATGATGCAAGGTTTAATGGAGCAGAGCCGCAGCTCTGGCGTTATTCCGGCTGTAGCTTACCGCTACCGCCATAAGAATGGCACCTATGTCTGGTTCGAGTCGAGCAGTCGTTATACCTATGATGATGAGGGAAATGTCTTGGAGATTATAGCGATTGGGCGGGAAATTACGGAGCGCAAGCAGTTCGAGTTCAAGCTTAAGGAGAGCGAGCAACGGTATAAATCATTGTTTGAATACAATCCATCTGCTGTGTACTCTATGAATTTGCATGGAGACTATTTGACTGCCAATGCGAATTTGGAGAAGTTGACCGGGTATTCGCTGGAGGAACTGATCGGAATGTACTTTGGCCCCATTGTGCATGAGAAGGACATAGAGAAGACGTTGTATCATTTTAACTTAGCCGCCCAGGGTTATCCTCAAAGCTATGATCTAACGCTTATTCATAAAGACGGACACTTTGTAGAAATTAATACTACCAATATTCCGATCATTGTAGATGACCAAGTAGTGGGTGTGTATGGGATTTCCCGTGATATTACAGAGCGCATCCGTTATACAGAACAAATTGAGAAGCTTAGCAATGAGTATACCCTTATTTTAAATGCGGTTTCAGAAGGCATCTTTGGACTCGATATGGAGGAGAAGGTGACGTTCATTAACCCTGCAGGTTTGCAAATGCTGGACTATGAACATGATGAAATTATGGGCCATCCTTATTTGGATCATATTCAGCAAATAGCGCTTGATGGGAGCCATTATCGACCGCAGGAATCTCCACTGATGAAGGCTATTAAGTCAGGTGTATCTTATCAGAGTAAAGATGCGGTCTTGTGGCGTAAGGACGGTTCTAGCTTTCTGGCGGAATACCAGGTAACCCCTCTGTTTGATAAAGGGGAGCCGAAGGGTGTTGTTGTAGTATTCC
This sequence comes from Paenibacillus sp. FSL R7-0048, assembly GCF_038004505.1. Taxonomy (NCBI): domain Bacteria; kingdom Bacillati; phylum Bacillota; class Bacilli; order Caryophanales; family Paenibacillaceae; genus Paenibacillus; species Paenibacillus sp. FSL R7-0048. Next base: position 385,086 of record NZ_JBBORF010000001.1, read on the forward strand.
GGGACATCACGGATGAGAAGGAAATCATTCGGGCGAAGGAATCCGCAGAAAAAGCAGACCAGGCTAAGTCTGAGTTCTTAGCTATTATGAGCCATGAAATCCGTACGCCGATGAACGGAATTGTAGGGATGACGGATCTCCTGGCGGAGACGGAGCTTGATGAAGAACAGCTTGGATATACTGACATTATTAAGGAGAGCAGCAGCTCGCTCCTATCTATTTTGAATGAAATACTGGATTACAGCAAAATTGAAGCCGGAAAAATGATGATTGTAAATGAGCCCGTGCAGCTTCAAGCCGTATTGGACAGCGTAATCGATCTATTTACAGCTAAGGCTTTGGAGAAAAATATTCAGTTATCATGCAGCATGGCACCTGGAGTCCCGCCACTGATTATGGGCGATGCCGGGCGGTTGCGTCAGATATTGGTCAATCTGGTCAGCAATGCAATCAAGTTTACAGATCGGGGCAGTATCAGTATTTACGTAGAGCAGAAGCTGTCCGCAGATCAAAAGAAATTAACTTTGAAATTTAATGTTAGGGATACGGGGATTGGCATTCCTCTAGAGAAGCAGCATCGGCTGTTTCAGTCCTTTTATCAGCTGCATTCCTCGTTTAATCGCAAATATGGCGGGACAGGATTGGGGCTGGCGATTTGTAAAAAGCTCGTTGAGCTGATGGGCGGAGCTATCGCTGTAGAGAGCAGTGAAGGAGAGGGCTCTAATTTCTATTTCACGCTGCAGATTAATCCTGATAGTAAAGCTGAGATAAATGTGGAAGATACAGTGCAGACAGAAGAACGGGAGACAACAATGGAAGGGGCAGCAGCTGCAGAAGGAGAATTGGATGCCGGTGCAAATGTAATTCTACTTCCGGAGGCAACTCCACATTGTACTCCTAAGTCTAGCCCTTTAAGAGGGGATCTATCCGAATGAAGCATGGACAGCCTCGGATTAGCAAGAAACTGCCTGCGGAGCCATATACACAGTGGGAGGTTGGGGTCGAATCCCCGTCCTCTGCATGTGGCCCAGCTACGATGGCAGCGTTAACGGAGTATTGGAACACCCATTTAGGAGCGGACTTTATTCGGGGCAAAGGTCATTTTCCTTCCAAAGCCGCTCATATTAATTACATATACAGCCATCACGGTGGAAGACCTTGGGGGATGAGTGTGCGCCGTTTTACCAAAGGACTGAAGAACTATATCCATTCAGTGATTTTACCTAAGGATCAGCAAAAGTTACTTATTACTACGTTTAATGATTTTGAAGTATATAAAACAGAAATTGATGCCGGCCGGCCTGTGGCTGTTAAATTAGATAAGTGGTTTCGTCTGCGGTGGAGAGGTGAGTTTACTTACGATTACCATTGGGTACTAGGTATAGGATATGAGGGATTTGAGGACGGAGAGCGTGCTACCCTGATTGTCCACGATAATGGTGTGCGGTACAAGGACGGTAGAGTCACTCTAGGGAAAGAACGGCGTATTCCGTATTTTGCGAATAAAGACATTATTACGATGGTCGGGCTAGATATTGCGGATGCATCGAGGTAGAGGGATTGTCCTGACAAAATAGCTTGAAAAATTTGAGTCCAAACGTTTGCACTACTTAGACGATCATACTATAATCCAGTTAATAACTGGAAAAGGGGATAGGTGCTTTGTCCGTACAAAGGGAAATGAAGGAACCCATTTATTATGGGGATCCTGCGGCTACTAGAGGGATTTCCGTGTTTGCTCAGGAGTTTGATCAGTTATTCAGCTATGATGGGGACGATCTTGGCCTAACGTACTCACCGGGGAGTTCAGCTTTTTGTTTATGGGCGCCCACCGCTCAAGAAGCGGAGCTGGTACTCTATAATTCATGGCAGGGAGCAGCAGAGTGTAAGTATTCTATGATCCGTGATGTCCGGGGAACGTGGAGAATTACAGTTGACGGTGATTTAGATGGCAAGTTCTATACCTACCGAGTACGTCTTGGAGAACAGTGGAATGAGGCGGTTGATCCTTATGCACGTGCTGTAGGAGTGAACGGTGATAGGGGAGCTATTTTAGATTTACGTAAAACAGATCCGGAACGGTGGACGGAAGATAAGCCACCCTTGGATGATCCTGTGGATGCCATCATTTATGAGCTTCATTTGCGTGACTTATCCATTCATCCAGCAAGCGGTATGACCCATAAAGGACAATATCTTGCTTTGGCGGAAGAAGGAACCCGCGGACCGGAGGGTATTCTCACTGGACTCGATCATATCGCGAACCTCGGTGTAACCCATGTGCAGCTATTGCCTGTCTATGATTATTCTACAGAGAGTGTAGATGAGACGAGGCTGGATGAACCGCATTATAACTGGGGTTATGATCCGAAGAATTATAATGTGCCAGAAGGCTCCTATGCTACAGATCCATATGTGCCTGGACTGCGTATCCGGGAACTAAAAACAATGATTCAAGCACTTCATGATCGGGGTCTCCGCGTCATTATGGATGTGGTTTACAACCATGTGTACGATGGCTATCGTGTGAATTTCACCAAGCTGGTTCCCGGCTATTATTTGCGTTACAAGCAAGACGGAAGCCTGTCGGATGGCTCTGGCTGCGGGAATGACGTGGCTTCAGAACGCTTGATGATGTCCAGCTTCATCGTGGAATCCGTAGTTTATTGGGCCAAAGAATACCATATCGATGGTTTTCGTTTTGACCTGATGGGCTTGATTGACCTCGACACGATGGAGGAAATCCGGCGTCGTCTGGATGGGATTGACCCGTCCATCATGACGATTGGTGAAGGTTGGATGATGGGGACGGAGTTGCCGATGGAGCGGCTCGCTCATCAGAAGAATGCTGCGCTTCTGCCGGGAATCGGACATTTTAATGATGATTTCCGGGATGCCATTAAAGGGAATATTTTTCTGCATGATCAACCGGGTTTCATCAGCGGAATGATGGGACTGGAGCTTGCGATAAAGGCAGGGGTCGCGGGAGGCATTGCTTATGCCCCAGGCATTGGACAATTTGCCGTGGAGCCTCAGCAAACCGTCAATTATGTGGAATGTCATGATAATCATACGTTATGGGATAAAATATTACTGTCCACACAAGGGCAGACGGACAAACAGCGCCAATCTATGCATAGGTTAGCTTCTGCGATAGTGTTCATGAGTCAGGGAATCCCCTTTGTCCATGCGGGTCAGGAATTTATGCGCACGAAAAACGGGGTAGAGAACAGCTATAAATCCTCGGTGAAGATCAACCAATTGGATTGGGAACTGTGCGCTGCTCATCAAGATGATGTGGTATATCTGAAGCAGCTAATTGCCTTGCGTAAAGCACATCCGGCTTTCCGTATGCGAACGGCAGATGACATTCGGAATCATCTAGTATTTGAAAAAGCACCGGTAAGTTCGGTAGCGTATACATTGCGTGGCCATGCTGGAGGCGATGCGGCGAAGCATATCTATGTGCTTTTTAATGCTAATGTAGAACAGACGGCTTTGGTTCTGCCACAGCTTGGTGCATGGAAAACAATTTTTGGAGCCGATCTTGCGCAGAATCTGACGGGTAATAAGCTAACTGTAAGCGGGATTGGAATGGTAGTGCTGACGGTGGACTAGATGTTTTTTTACAGATAATTCTTCAAAAGCATGCGGAGTATTGTGCTCAATGAGTACAGTGCGCTGTGTGCTTTTTTTGCGTGGAACTTTCTTTTGAATGGATGCTCTTATTTTACATAAAAAGGTGACATTACTCATTTTCGTTAAAGATATGGGGTGCTAATATTAAGGCATTTACTTTGGCGCTTTAGAGTGGCATAACAGCAGAAAGTGACAGAGAGTACTTTTCTTTGGTAGAGAGGATGAAAGAGATGGGGAAAGCAACCGGATTTTTAGAGTTTGAACGACAGACACCCTCCGAGTGTGAGGCATTGGAGCGAATTAAGAATTGGAATGAATTCTCGATACCTATGGATGAAGAAAAGCTGCGCGAGCAAGGGGCGCGTTGTATGGATTGCGGTACGCCATTTTGTCATGTAGGACGCCTGTTGTCTGGTATGGCTTCCGGCTGCCCTTTGCACAACTTGATTCCTGAATGGAACGATATGGTCTATCGTGGAAATTGGGAGATAGCGCTGAAACGTCTGCATAAGACTAACAACTTTCCTGAATTTACAGGCCGTGTCTGTCCCGCTCCTTGCGAAGGCTCTTGTACGGTAGGGATGAACGGCAAACCTGTCACCATTAAATCTATTGAGAAGTCGATTGTAGATAGAGGTTTTGCAGAAGGCTGGATTGTGCCTGAGCCGCCGCTTCATCGCACGGGTAAAAAGGTAGCTGTAGTGGGTTCAGGTCCGGCAGGGCTTGCCTGTGCGGCACAGCTTAATAAGGCTGGACATACGGTGACTGTGTATGAACGGGCGGACCGGATTGGCGGTCTGCTTACCTATGGTATTCCCAACATGAAGCTGGATAAAAAGACTGTGCAGCGCCGGGTGGATCTGCTTGCAGCTGAGGGCATTACCTTCGTAACTCGAACAGAGATCGGCCGAGATCTCCCTGCATCACAGCTCAAGGCAGAGCATGACGCTGTAGTACTGTGTGGTGGATCTACACAGGCACGTGATCTGCCGATAGAAGGACGCGATCTGCGTGGGATTCATCAAGCTATGGAGTTTTTAACGCTGAATACAAAGAGTCTACTGGATTCAGGGCTTGCCGATGGGGAATATTTATCAGCAGCAGGTAAGGATGTAGTTGTAATCGGCGGTGGGGATACTGGAACAGACTGTGTAGCCACTTCGATCCGTCACGGCTGCCGCAGTGTGACTCAGCTTGAGATTATGCCACAGGCGCCGCTGACACGTCAGTCTAACAATCCTTGGCCGGAATGGCCAAAGGTGCTTAAAGTGGACTATGGTCAGCAGGAGGCCGCTTCACTGTATCAAGAAGATCCGCGCCGTTATCTGGTTTCGACGAAACGGTTTGTCGGCGATGAGGGCGGGCAAGTGCAGGAGCTGCGTACAGTGCGTATTGAATGGACTCGTAATGAACAGGGACGAATGGTACCGGTCGAAGTGCCGGGCAGTGAGGAGACCCTGCAAGCGCAGCTGGTATTACTGGCTTTGGGATTCACAGGACCCGAAGAAACTATACTGGGCGAGCTTGGGGTGGAACGCGATGAGCGGGGGAACGCCAAAGCAGAGTTCGGAGCACAAGTAACCAATGTAGAAGGTGTGTTCACAGCAGGCGATATGCGGCGCGGGCAAAGCCTTGTAGTCTGGGCTATTGACGAAGGGCGTCAGACTGCGCGCGAAGTAGACCGCTTTTTGATGGGATCCTCGAATTTGCCGTGAGTGTTAAGATATAGCGGGCAGGGCGTTCCTTTGGGAACGTCCGCTTTGCGTTGTGGTATGTTCAAGGTTAAGATTATTGTCTAAGCGCATATTTAATTAAGTTAAGTTGAAAAGGAGAATACATGATGAAGTTAATGTTTATTTCCGACATTCACGGATCTTTATTTTGGCTGGAACGGGCTTTGGAAAAGGTGGAAGAAGAGCAGCCGGACAGTCTTATTATTCTAGGAGACTTTTTATATCATGGTCCAAGAAATCCGCTGCCAAAGGACTATAACCCACAAGAGGTTGCTAATAAGCTTAATGCATATAACAAAAACAAGCCGATAACCGCAGTACGTGGAAACTGTGACGCCGAGGTAGACCAAATGCTGCTGGAATTCCCGATGATGGGCGATTATGTAATGCTTTTGCACGAAGGCAGACGGATTTACGCTACACATGGTCATGGCTTTAGCATTGAGCATTTGCCGGCGCTTTCCGAGAAGGATATTTTTATTCAGGGACATACCCATATACCAGTTGCCGATGTAAAAGAGGGAGTGTATGTACTGAATCCCGGCTCCATATCGCTGCCTAAAGAGAATAATCCGAATTCCTATGCTATTCTAGAGGGCGGGCAATTTATCGTTAAGGATTTTGAAGGCAATGTGGTAAAAAAGATTACCGTATAGTGAGAGATATCGTTTAAAGGAACTCCTGAAGATTGAGAGATTGAATAAGGGAGACAACGCCGAAAGACAACATTACCAATCCGGACAGTTTGTTGAACATGAGCTGTTTCGAACGCCCTGACATTATGTTGATTCTGAACAAAGCGGTGCTCCCTGTCAAACCCATCCACCATAATGCGGAACCCAGAAAGACGCCGCTAACTAGAAACGGCATATTGGAGCTGCTATGAGACAGAAGGACGCCAGATGCCGAACTGGTCATGCGGCCGTTGCTTTTCAGTAATTCCAAGATTTGAAGATCGATGTCATCCATTGCAACCCACTCCTTTAAGCTAATTATATAAAATCCATTAGAAATGAAAATGGAATCACTAAAATAAGTAAAATTATTAAATGATATCCTGATTTATATTAAAATAATTAAATTTAGCTTCGTTGTTACGGATGAAAACTTAAATTTTTTAACTGTAAAATGGGGGCTGCGAACAAAAAAATTCCTTCCAACATTATTAATGTCCCAGGGAATTGAGCACTAGAACATATTATTGTATGATGAGGAAGGAGTTTTAAGGGTAGGACTGGCTCCAAATATATTAGTAAAGGTAGTTAACACATGAATCCTAAAGATTTGAACTATACAATGCCACCGGAATGGGGCAAGCATGAACGTACTTTTATCTCCTGGCCGGTGCAGGAATCTATGTGTTTCCCGGATAACCACGAGTCAGTGTGCCAAGGTTATGCTGACATTATCACAGCCATCGCCGAGTTTGAACCAATCACGGTCATTGTGAACCCGGAGGATGTGGAGCGGGTAGAGCATTTGGTCGGCGGACCGAATGTAACGCTGCTGCCTATTGCGCATAGCGATGCTTGGCTGCGTGATAACGGACCTACCTTTATTGTTAATAAAGAAGGACAAATGGCAGGTGTGAACTGGAAGTTTAATGCTTGGGGCGGTAAATATTCACCTTGGGATCTGGATGACGAAGTGGCTCCGAAGATTCTGGAGCATGCGCAGATCACCCGTTTTGATGCACCGCTTGTGATGGAGGGTGGCTCGATTCATACGGATGGAGAAGGCACTTTGCTTACTACAGAAGAGTGTCTGCTTAACCTAAACCGCAACCCGGAGCTGAAGCGCGAAGAGATCGAAGAGTACGTGCGGAACTATACAGGTACAGAAGCTATTATCTGGCTGAGACGTGGCCTTAGTGGCGATGAAACCGATGGTCATGTCGATAATATTGCTTGTTTTGCTGCACCAGGCAAAGTTATTATCCAGGTCTGTGAGGACCCGCAGGATGAGAACTATGAGATTACGCAAGAGAATCTGCGTATTCTGGAGAACGCTACAGATGCCAAAGGGCGTAAGCTGGAGATTATCAAGATTCAGCAGCCACCACGGGTCGATCATGACGGCAGTCGTCTGACGCTCAGTTATTTGAACTTTTATTTCGTGAACGGCGGAATTATCTTGCCTGTGTTTGGGGGCACCGCGACAGAAACGGATACACTTGCTGAGAAAGTACTGGCTGGTTTGTTCCCGGATCGCAAGATTCGTACAGTTAACGGAATGGCCGTTATCACCGAAGGCGGAAATGTCCACTGCACTACGCAGCAAATGCCTGCACAGCTATAATTGAAGGAAACTAGACGTCCAAAGGGACATTTATATACAAGGAGGACAGATACTTGAGAAATGTAAAAGTAGCTGCGACACAAATGAGTTGTTCCAGCAATATTGAGGAGAATATCAGCAAAGCCGAGACATTGGTCAGAGAAGCGGCAGCACAGGGTGCGCAAATTATTTTGCTCCAGGAGCTGTTTGAGACCCCGTATTTCTGTCAAAAAGAGAAAGCTGATTATTACGCATACGCAACAGAGCTTGAGCATAACAAGGCGATTAATCATTTCAAAGCAGTAGCCAAGGAGCTGCAAGTGGTACTGCCGATTAGTTTTTATGAGAAAAAGAATTACGCGCGTTACAACTCACTTGCTGTAATTGATGCTGATGGAACGGTGCTGGGCAAATACCGCAAGAGTCATATTCCAGATGGCCCAGGTTATGAAGAGAAGTTCTACTTTAATCCGGGAGATACTGGCTTTAAGGTATGGAACACTCGTTATGCCAAGATTGGTGTAGGCATCTGCTGGGATCAATGGTATCCAGAGGCGGCTAGAGTAATGAGCCTGATGGGAGCAGAAATTCTGTTCTATCCAACGGCTATTGGGTCTGAACCGCAGGATGGATCGATCGATTCCAAGGATCATTGGCAGACCTGTATGCTTGGACATGCAGCTGCGAATCTTATTCCAGTCGTGGCTTCCAACCGTATTGGTGAGGAAATTGATGAGGATTCGAGCATTAATTTCTACGGTTCATCGTTCATTGCAGGTCCTCAGGGCAATAAAATCGTTGAGGCTGGACGTGAGGAGCAAACCGTGCTGGTAAGCGAATTCGATCTGGATGCTTTGGAAGTTGGCCGGATCGAGTGGGGAATCTTCCGTGACCGCCGGCCGGATCTGTATAAATTGATCGGTTCTTATGATGGAGATATCACACTTTAATAGGTTTAAAGTTAAATATGCTAAAGGCATTGCTAGAGAGAATAGAATCTCTGGCAGTGCCTTTTTCTGTTTGATGGTATTTTTTTTGAGAGTGATGTACGCATAAAACGTATAAAATAATAATATTGCGTTATATAACCTTACATTGTTTAGAAAAGTTAATTGTCATGAATCCTTTAATCTGTTAAAATCTCTTTAAGTTATTTCCAAAAATAGGGGGAGTGGGGATATGAAAATAAAAAGTCGTGTTTTAATGTCAGTTTTTATATCATTTGTGGTGGTTGCATTGGTAGGTTGTGGAGCAAATAACAGTAAAGCTGGTAACGAATCCTCAGCGGAGAAAATTAAGTTTGCCAGTGATGCCAGCTACGCTCCTATGGAGTATATGGACACGGATAAAATCAAAGGATTCGACATCGATTTCATTAAGGCAGTTATGGAAGAAGCGGGAATAGACTATGACGTAACGAACACAGGCTGGGAAACGATGCTGCAAAGTGTGAAGCAGGGAACGGAGTATCAAGCAGGGCTATCTTCAGTATCGATTACGGATGAACGTAAAGAAACCTATGACTATTCCATCCCTTATTTCGAATCTACCAATATGATTATGGTTAAAGAAGGCAGCGACATCAAAAACGCACTTGATCTTAAAGATAAAGTAGTTGCAATACAAGGGGCCACAACTGCAGATGACCTGATGAGCGGAATAATGGGTGTCGACAACCCTAACTTGAAACGTTTTGACAGCAATGCGGTGGCATTGATGGAACTGAATGGCGGCGGAGCCGATGCGGTTGTAGCGGATATTGCCATTGTACGTGAGTACATGAAAAACAATCCTAAGCAGAAGCTGGTGGGGATTGTAGACACGGAGAATTTCGGAGCGGAATATTACGGCATTCTTTACCCTAAGGGCAGTGAGTTAAAAGCGAAACTGGATCCGGCTATTAAGAAGGTATTGGAAAACGGAAAGTACGCGGAAATCTACAAAACTTGGTTCGGCGAAGAACCTAACCTGGATAGCTTATTGAACGCAAAATAAGGAAAAAACCTAATAAGCATGCGTAATGATAGCTATTGCGCATGCTTATTTTTTTAAAGAGAGATGACATAAAGAAGAGAAGGGGAGAGTCCTATGGATTTTAGAATGGACATTATCATTCATTATTTGCCCGTCCTTTTAAAAGGGACACTGCTGACTATCGGTATTTCTGTAGTTTCTATTTTATTTGGCTCTATTTTGGGACTGGGGATCGGATTTGGCAAAATGGCCCCAAAATGGTATTTGCGCTGGCCTTTTCATTCATATATCAATTTTTTTCGAGGAACACCACTGTATGTGCAGATTCTGATTGTTCACTTTGGAGTGATTCCCCCGCTTTACGGCAAAACCAATGCTCTAATTACTGCGTTTGTTGCTCTGTCGCTTAATTCGGCTGCTTATTCGGCTGAGATTTTTCGGGCAGGCATTCAGTCGGTTGATCGTGGGCAACGGGAAGCGGCTATTTCACTGGGGATGACTAGTCGGCAAGCGATGAGATTTATTATTTTACCGCAAGCGATCAAACGGATGGTTCCGGCTTTTGGTAACGAGTTTATTGTGCTTGTGAAAGACTCCTCTCTTCTGGCTTTGGTGGCTGCACCGGAAATAATGTATTGGACCAACACGATGAAAGGGCAATATTTGCGGATATGGGAGCCTTATTTGACAGCGGCACTTATTTATTTCATTCTTACCTATTCTCTTAGCAAGCTGCTGAATTACGTTGAACGGAGGCTGAAATAGGATGGAGCCTATGATTACAGTACGGAACTTACATAAATCATTTGGAACAAATACGGTGCTGGCTGACATAAGTATCGATATTTTCAGTCAGGAGGTAGTGGTGGTTATTGGACCGTCCGGATCGGGTAAATCCACCTTTTTGCGTTGCCTTAATTTACTGGAGCAGCCGCAGGCCGGCGAGATTGTAATTGAAGGCACTTCTTTGATGGCGGCGAGTACGAAGATTAACGATATCCGTACAGAGCTTGGGATGGTGTTTCAGCAGTTTAATCTATTTCCTCATATGAGGGTTATAGAAAACATTATGCTGGCGCCGGTTCAGGTGCGTAAATGGTCTCCGGATAAAGCGCGGCAAAAAGCGCTGGAGCTGCTGCGAAAAGTAGGTCTAAGTGAAAAAGCAGAGATGTATCCAGCCTCGTTGTCTGGGGGTCAGGCTCAGCGGGTAGCGATTGCAAGGGCGCTGGCTATGGAGCCCCAAATTATGCTCTTTGACGAACCAACCTCAGCGCTTGACCCGGAGATGGTGGGGGAAGTGCTGGCGGTGATGAAGGAACTGGCCCGTGAGGGGATGACGATGGTCGTGGTGACACATGAAATGGGCTTTGCGCGTGAGGTGGGGGATCGGGTGCTGTTCATGGAACAAGGTGAGATTGTGGAAGAAGGAAGTCCGGAGCAGCTGTTCGGAAATCCTATGCAAGAACGGACACGATCCTTTCTATCAAAGGTGCTGTAATTTAGTGGAAAGTAGAATCTTGTTATTTTATCAGGTATATTAGAAGAGTAACGGTTAATTCAGGGATTTATATGCAAAATCTGTCGGAACGTGGAGAGGAGGCTCTGGGGATATCTTTTGTTATCATAATCTTGCAGTGATAGAGGGAGAAATACGATGAGCACATTTAAAAACTGGTTAAACACAACCAAAAACGGACTAACAGATCAAGTGAAAAAATTCAAAAATAAAGACTTCATGAACGCGATAGTTGCAGGCTGCGCTTTGGTTGCTGCGGCTGACGGTAAAATAGAAGATGCAGAGAAGAATAAAATGGTCGGCTATATAAATCTAAGTAATGAATTGAAGGTATTTGACATGAGAGATGTCATTGCTCAATTCAACCATTATGTTAGTAACTTCGAGTTCTCTCCGGAAATAGGGAAACAAGAAGCTTTGAAAGCGATCGCTAAGTTTAGCGGCAAACCAGAAGCGGGCCGTCTGATCGTGGGCGTATGCTCGGCAATTGGATCAGCTGATGGTGATTTTGATGATTATGAAAAAGCAGTTGTGCGGAATATTTGTGGTGTCTTAGGATTAAACCCTAGCGAATTCAGTTTATAAATTAGGTGAAGTCATAGATAAAAGTTCGTTGAAACGTAATTTATTCTTTATCGTATCACTGATATAACACCTAAAAGCTAGACTAACAGATAATGATTTTTATCGGAAACGGAGGTACGTTGATTTGGCTGGAATTAATCTGGTAAAAGGTCAAAAGATTGATTTGACTAAAGGTAATGCGGGCTTGTCCAATGTAATTGTGGGCTTAGGCTGGGATCCAATTGAAGCCTCGCGGGGATTCTTTGGAGTCAAGAAACAGGCGAATGTCGACTGTGATGCCTCAGCACTGCTATTAAATGAGGATGGTAAGCTAACTAAGAAGGGTAACCTGATCTGCTTCCACAACAAGCAAAGTCCTTGCAACTCGGTCATTCATTCCGGAGATAATCTGACGGGTGAAGGCGACGGAGATGACGAGCAAATCATGGTTAATTTGAAAGCCATTCCTGCCGATGTTCACAAGGTTCTGGTTGTCGTTAACATTTACGATGCGGTGAATCGCAAACAGGATTTTGGAATGATCAAATCAGCGTATATTCGGGTAATAAATGCTGCCGGGAATAGTGAGTTGATTAAATTCAACTTGTCAGACAACTACACAGGTTTTACGGCACTTATTTGTGGAGAGCTTTACCGCCAAGGTGGAGAATGGAAGTTCGCTGCAATTGGTGAAGGCAGCCACGCCGCTCATATCAATCAACTTGCAGAACGCTACGTATAATCCAAATATAAGAAAAGAGGTATGTAATCATGGCAATTAATCTATCCAAAGGTCAAAAAATCGATTTAACGAAAACAAACCCAGGTCTATCCAAAATCACAGTAGGTCTTGGTTGGGACACTAATAAATATGACGGCGGAAAAGATTTCGATTTGGACGTATCCGTCTTTTTGACCAATGCTAGTGGTAAAGTTGATAAAGAAACCAACTTCATTTTCTTCAATAACAAGCAAAATGAGAATGCTTCTGTTGTTCATACCGGAGATAACCGTACAGGTGAAGGCGATGGTGATGATGAGCAGGTTCAAGTGGATCTTCAGAACATCCCTGCTGATGTAGACAAAGTAGCTTTTACTATTACAATTTATGATGCTGAAGCAAGAAGCCAAAACTTTGGACAAGTCTCCCGTTCCTACGTGCGTATCGTAAACGATCTGAACAATGAAGAATTGATTCGTTTCGACCTAGGTGAGGATTTCTCTATTGAAACTGGTGTTGTTGTAGGCGAATTGTATCGTAACGGTGCAGAATGGAAGTTCAATGCTATCGGCAGTGGCTACAAAGACGGCTTGAGCGGTTTGACTCGCGACTACGGCCTGCAATAAATTTCATTCTGCATGCTAAAGATGAATTGAATTCATAAATGAAAGAAGGTTTTGTCAGTGACGATCAGTCTCTCTAAAGGACAACGGATTGATCTTACCAAGACTAATCCGGGTTTGACGAAGGTAGTAGTAGGATTGGGCTGGGATACTAATAAGTATAGCGGCGGCCAAGATTTTGACCTTGATGCCTCAGCCTTTTTACTGCATGAAGATGGTAAGGCCAAGGGCTCCGATGATTTTGTATTCTACAACAATCCTTCGGGTGGCGCAGGTTCCTTGACTCATACGGGGGATAACCGTACAGGTGAGGGTGACGGAGATGACGAGCAGATTGTTGTTGATTTCAGCAAAATCCCTGCTCATATTCAGCGCATCGGAATAACGGTAACGATCTATGATTATGAAACTCGGGCACAAAACTTTGGACAGGTTTCCAATGCTTTTGTACGTGTAGTAGATGCTTCTAATGATCGTGAAGTGCTTCGCTTCGACTTAGGTGAAGACTTTTCAACTGAAACAGCTGTTGTATTCTGTGAGTTCTACCGCAATGGTGCGGATTGGAAGTTCCAGGCGATTGGAAGTGGCTTTGCCGGCGGTCTAAGCGCTTTATGCAGAAACTATGGACTGGACGCGCAATAACATCCAAGTGGGCGGGGTCATTACCGATCCTGCCCTTTTTATAAATATTTAGAGCAGTACAGACTCCACTTTGTGGGGTTCTTTTTTACAAAATTATTAGTTGGTTTACTCCATTTATAAAGGTGGCGTAAGAATGAGTGTTAACGTAGTCAAAGGGCAAAAAGCTGATCTGACCAAAGGCAATGCTGGACTTCATTCTATAATAGTAGAGATCGGCTGGCGTGCTCCGGCTGCTCTGGAGATTGATAGCTCTGCTTTCCTGCTTGGATCAGAGGGTAAAGTAAGTAAAGACGAGGATTTAATATTTTATAATAATCCAGCCACATCTTATATTAGGTATAAGGATGTGCCAGGATTCAATGACCGCAAGCAATTCGAAGTTCAATTGGATAAGATTCCTTCCGATGTGATGAAGATTGCCTTTACACTTACCATTTATGATGGGGAGAAAAGGGGTCAAAGTTTTGGGCAAGTTAGTCAGGCCTATTTTCGGATTCTCAATCAAGTGACAGGTGCGGAACTGCTCCGATGTGATCTCGACAATCTTTTCTCCGTGGAAACGGCCATTGTGGTAGGGGAATTATATAGATATAACAGTGAATGGAAGTTCAGTGCCATTGCAGCGGGGTTTGCCGGAGGTTTGAAAGAGATATGCAGCAACTTCGGTATTGAAGCGAATGAGGAGCCTGCTCCTGCTGCTCCACAGCCGGAGGTTAAGCCGCAGATTCCACCACAAATCTTCGCAACGCCGCCTGCGCAGCCAGTGAAACGTGAAGAGAGCTCTCCAGCCACACCCCCGCCTTCGCCAATGAATCTCAACTTGAAGAAAATCGAGCTGAAGAAAAAAGGCGATTCCATCAATTTGAAAAAATCAGCCAGTGGTGATTTAGGGGAAGTGTTGATTAATCTCAACTGGAACCAGAAGCAGGGCGGACTCTTTAGTCGTAAAAATGGCGTAGATCTAGATCTTGCTTGTCTGTATGAACTGAAGAATGGCAGTAAAGGAGTGGTACAAGCGTTGGGCAATGCCTTTGGCTCATTGAATCAACCTCCTTATGTCATGCTTGATGGGGATGATCGGACAGGCTCCGTAACTACTGGTGAGAATTTGCGTATAAATGGTATCAAAATTTCCGAGATTGAACGCATTCTAGTGTTTTCCTTTATTTATAAAGGGGTAACCAACTGGTCGGAGGCCGATGGGGTTGTCACCATCAAACAAGGCGGAGGACCTGATATCATTGTAAATTTGGACGAGCATAACAACCGAAAAGGGATGTGTGCCATTGCGTTATTCCGGAATGTAAGCAATGAAACATTTAGTGTTGAACGGCTGGTGCAATATTACAGTGGTCATCGTGAGATGGATGAAGCCTATGGCTGGGGGCTGCGCTGGGTTGCGGGCAGCAAATAATCGATTTTACCGGAGGCGCAAAGTGTAATGGATTGGTTCGCAGATTTTTTTAGAAATATTAGTGAGAATTACGGGCATTTTTTCTCATGGAGTGATGTAGTAGGCACGCTCTCTGATCCTGTGAGCTGGGGGATTATCGGGAGCTTAATTCTACTAGAAGGTTTGCTCTCTGCAGATAATGCGCTTGTGCTTGCCGTTATGGTTAAGCATCTACCTAAGGAGCAGCAGAAAAAGGCGCTTTTCTACGGTATCTTAGGGGCTTATTTGTTCAGATTCCTGGCCATTGGACTAGGGACATTTCTTATTAAGTTTACTTTGGTTAAGGTTCTTGGTGCACTGTATCTCTTTTATATCGCATATAAAGGTTTATTTAAGGGCAGTGGCGAAGAGCATACGGAGAATAAAGGCACTTCTTTTTGGAAGACGGTTCTCCTTGTTGAATTAATGGATATTGCTTTCAGTATTGACAGTGTTATTGCAGCATTTGGACTTAGCGACCAGGTTTGGGTTCTCTTTATGGGTGGTATCTTAGGGGTTCTGATGATGCGCGGAGTGGCGCAGGTATTCTTGAAGCTTATTGATAAATTCCCTGAATTGGAACAGGCAGCGTTCCTGCTTATCGCCATTATTGCGGGTAAGATGCTAGCGGGTGCTTTTGGTTTTGAATTGCCGCATGTCGTATTCTTTACAATCCTTATAGCGGTATTCGTGGGTACGATCCTCTATAGTGCTAGACGTAAGAAAAAAGATGCCCATAAAAGTGCATGATTAAAAAAGTAATTGCACCATAGAGAAGTCGGAGCCGATCATGCAAGAATAGAAACGCCTGCTTCTTTCAGGTAATCGTATATGTTATAGCGTAGGCCTTCACTTATATTTGAGAGAGCCAAGATGCCATCCCCAAGGGAGAGTATTGCCGGTTCTGACACTCTCTATGAGGAGAGGTCTACGCTTGTTTTGCTTGGCTTCGCAAAACTATAAGGGGGAACCGATTTGAGATACTTCGATTACCTGACGAAAGAACAAGAAATCTCTTTGTTTTACACTCCGCCTATCTCATTTGATCATACCACGAACAAGGAACTGCTAGCCTACGCTGTCGGCGCTGCCCTCTATATGCCGGCTACCCGTGCAAGTGTTGCAGAAGACATCATTAAGCTCAAGAATGCAGGTCTAGTGACGGTTATTATAGATCTGGAGGACGCAATCGGAGATGACCAGGTTGACAATGCAGAGGAGTCTATTATCCAGCATCTTATTTACCTAGCTGCTTACGCAGAAAATGAGCTGGATTCATCGAACAGCCTCCCGCTTCTTTTTATACGAGTACGTAACCCGGACCAACTCCGGCAAATGATTTTCCGCTTGGGATCCTTGGTAACGATGTTAACAGGGTTTGTATTTCCTAAGTTCTCTGTGGACAATGGAATTCAATATTTTGAAACGTTAGCTGAGTACAACAATACGCGTGGTTATAATGATCCTGTGCTTTACGGGATGCCAATCTTGGAAACTGCACCTATTATTTATCGGGAAAGTCGAGTGGACAGTCTGCTATCTATCCGTGATTTACTCCGTAATTACCGTGAACTTGTCCTAAACGTCAGAATTGGGGCAACGGATTTCTCCAGCCTGTTCGGACTGCGTCGCAGTCCTGATGTTAGTATTTATGATCTTACTCCTATCCGTGACTGTATCTCGGACATTATCAATGTGTTTGGGCGGGTTGAAGAGGGATATGTGATCTCAGGACCTGTCTGGGAGTATTTTGCGAATAAAGGTCATCGAGTTCTCCGGCCGCAGCTGCGGCAGACGCCATTTGAGGATACTTACGGCAAAAACGGCCGTGATATGCGGAATAGCTATATCTCGAGCAGTGTGGACGGGCTAATTCGTGAGGTTATTTTGGATAAAGAGAATGGAATTGTGGGTAAGACGATTATCCATCCTTCTCATCTCAGACCTGTTCAGGCGATGTATACAGTGATGCATGAGGAATACGTCGACGCTTTAAGCATTGTAGAAAGTAATGATGGCAGTCTGGGCGTGTTTAAGAGTCAATATTTTAATAAAATGAACGAAATTAAGCCCCATCTGAATTGGGCAAGACGAATTTTACTACGATCTCAAATATACGGGGTGTTACATGAACAACAGCATTTTGTCGGATTATTACCCGAAAACGAATTTACGCACGTATAACATAGTCGAGAACCTGCAAGTGAATGTAACCGAAACCTTTAACCCCTTTCATATGCCTCTGGATTCTTTATTTTCTATGGCGGCGCGAATTAATAAAAAACGAACTTTTCTGTTTGTCAGTAAGGTGCTTGGCAAGCATATCCCCGTCGATCCGTATACTTCACTTCTAAGCGGAGCAGCGTTGGCGCTGCTGTTATATCAGGAGATGAACGGCGATTCCGTGGATAGTGATCGTATGACAAAGTTATTGGATATGGCGGTTCATGGGCTGATTCATCCTGAATTTGCTAAGGAAGCCTATCAACATTTACTAGCGGCCCGGCTGGTTTTGCCCAAGCCTGTGGTTTTTATTGGATTCGCAGAAACGGCAACTGCACTGGGTCACAGTGTGTACAACATCTTTGCTGAGCAGGCATCCTATATTCATACTACGCGTGAGCATATTCCTGATTTGGAGTCTGTTGTAAGTTTTGTAGAAGAGCATTCCCATGCAGTTGATCATCTATGTTATGCCTTGGATACCGAACTCTTATCTGGGACAGAGCCCATTATATTGGTAGATGACGAGATTACGACCGGGAAAACCGCGATCAATACAATTCGAGATATTCAGTCAAAATTCCCGCGGGAGGAATATGTGGTAGTCTCTCTTCTGGATTGGAGAAGCGGCAGCAATCTTCAACACTATAGTGAGCTTGAGCAGGAGCTGGGGATTCGCATTAAGTCGTTATGTCTGCTGCAAGGGAATATTGAAGTGATAGGTTCACCGGTGTTTAATAAGGATACTGAGCAGCTGGATAGAGAGGCCATTTTTGAGTGTGAGGTTGTAACTACTTATGCTCAAGATGGAATGGAACGACTGGAGGTATCCTCTATCGATTCCTATGGTGAGATCAACACAGCGCCGTATATGAAATATAGTGGACGGTTCGGAATGGAGTCACAGGATAATCTGGAGCTTGATCAGGGTGTGAAACGAATAGCTGAGCAGCTGCGGCAATTGCGTAGAGGACCGAAAGCCTTGGTAATGGGTGTAGGAGAATTTATGTATCTTCCGATGAGAGTGGCGGCGGAAATGGGGGAAGGGATTGCTTACCAGTCTTCCACTAGAAGTCCAATCCACCCTGAGCGTCGGTCGGATTATGGGGTACATAGTGCTGCTGCGTATCCTTCAGCTGGTGATCCGGAAATCACAAACTTTATTTATAATATAGCTCCTGGTCAATACGATGATATATTTGTGCTGATTGAGCGTGATGTACCGCATGAGCGTATGAAACCTATGCTTGATATACTGAAGAAACTGGCCCGCCATAAAGTGCATCTTATTGTACTGACCTCGGAAAGAAGAAGTGGAGGCCCTACCTATGAAGGGAACAGTAACTGAAAAAATTCTAAACAGAAGTATAGCCGAACCGGTCCCGCTAGGCAGCTATTCTCCGTCAGATGTTATATTTTTGCTTAAGGATCTGAGCGATGTTTCACTGGAGCGGGCGACTGACGAAAGAGAGGCCGCCATTCAATCAGGTGTACACTACTCTGAGATGCTGCCCGTGGAATATCAGCCTACTGAGCAGTATATTGAGTTATTTCACGAGACGCTGGAGCAATCTGCGGAGAAGGTCGCTCTAGCAGTAGCGGTAGTCTCTGAGATGATTGTCGCTCAAAGGGGACTTGATACGGTGTTAGTCTCTTTGGCAAGAGCGGGAACGCCAATTGGTGTACTGATTAAGCGTTATATCCAAGAGCGATATGGTGCTGATCTGCCGCATTATAGTATCTCTATCATTCGGGGCAAGGGGATTGATGAGAACGCAATCCTTTATATTCTGCAAAAGCACGGGCTTGACGCTGATTTGCAGTTTGTCGACGGATGGACGGGGAAAGGGGCTATTCGCCAGGTATTGATTGAAGCGTGCAACAGCCTGTATGAGAAATATGGCATTCGGCTAAATGATGACCTGGCCGTATTGGCTGATCCCGGGAACTGTTCAGGCACGTTCGGGACTAGAGAGGATTATCTTATTCCTAGTGCATGCCTCAATTCTACGGTGTCAGGACTGATGAGCCGGACAGTGCTGCGCGATGATTTAATCGGTCCGGAAGAATTCCATGGGGCTAAATTCTACAAGGAATGGCTCGATACGGATGTATCCAATGTATTCATTGCGGCGATCTGCCCGTATTTCTCCTCCGTTGCGGAAAAAGCACAAGCGATTGCTGAACAGATGCAGCAATCGCCGCCAGAAATTACATGGCAGGGCCTGCGTGATATTCAGAGTATTCAAGAAGTGTTCGGCATAGATAACATCAATTTGGTCAAGCCCGGAGTCGGAGAAACTACCCGAGTGCTGCTGCGCAGAGTACCGTGGAAGATTCTTGTCGATACTATGGATAATCCAAATCTTCGTCATATTATTCTCTTAGCAGAGGATAGAGGGGTTCCAGTAGAAGTATTCCCTGGACTCACCTACTCCTGTTGCGGGATTATTAAGCCGCTGAGAGGTGAGACGGAATGATCTATGCCAGTGATTTGGACCGAACGTTAATCTATTCCTTAAATGCAATCGGTGTCCCGGAGAATACTCCGGGCCTGGTTCCTGCGGAGGTTGTGGATGGTAAGACGGTTTCATACATTTCGCAAAAAGCATTGGCTGATCTGATGGAGCTTACTTCCCGTATTATCTTTATGCCCGTTACAACACGTACCATAGCGCAGTATAAGCGTATTAATCTGTTTCAAGACACGATTATTCCAGACTACGCGATTACTAGTAATGGCGGGAATATTCTGATTGGTGGCGAAGTAGATAAAAGCTGGAGAGCTTCTGTGGGCAGGCTTGTTCAAAATGAATCGGCTGCGGCAGAAGAAGTTAGAATGCACGTTTGGTCTGTAGTGCACGAGGAATGGATCATTAGTGAGCGGTATTGTGATGATTTATTTTATACTTTTGTAGTAGTTCGTGATTTATTACCTATGGATGAGATCACGAATCTGGCAGAGCGATTATATGATTTGGGCTGGCGGGTATCCTTACAAGGGCGCAAGCTATATGTCGTTCCTGCCGCTGTGAATAAAAGTGATGCGATTGTTCATGTGCGCCGGACGGTTCGTTCAGAACCGATGGTAGCATCGGGAGATTCCTTGTTGGATAAGAGTTTACTAGAAAGTGCGGACTATGCGATTGCTCCTTGTCATGGAGAAATATTTGCAGAGCAGCAGAGTGGTCTTGTAAAATCAAGGTATCCCTTTACGAAGCAAGCGGGTGTTTTTGCTGGTGATGAAATTCTACAGTATGTAAACATGATCTATAATAACTTAACCGTATTGGGAGTTGGGCCACTATGAAAAAGGTAAACATTTATTTCAATCGCTGGTTTTCCGTCGCTTACCATTATATGAATCTCATCCGCAATAATGAGGATGGCGTTCCTGTACAAATCTTCGCCACGCATCCTGATATTCACCATATGTCCCTTCAAGGTGCTGATGTTGCTGGGACTGAACCAGCACTGACTGGAATAGAATATGTTCAATTCTGCGTGGATTTCTGTCGCCGCAATGAGATCGATATCTTCATTCCACGGTTACATATGCTGGATATAGCTTTGCATGCTGCTATGTTTGATGCGATTGGCACCAAGGTTCTAGTCTGTAGAGATTTGGACTTATTGGAGACCATCATGGATAAGGGGAAGTTCTACGAAAGTGTTAAGGAAACAGGGATTATGACAATTCCTGATTATCATGTGGTGAGTACAGCAGAGCAGTTCAAAGAGGCTTATCATGATCTTGTAGCCAAAGGACACCACGTATGCTTTAAACCCACGGAGACAGAGGGAGGCCTTGGCTTCCGTATCATTGATAACACACGTAGTCCTTTACAGGAGCTGTTTGGTCATGTAACTCCGCTGATATCCTTCGATGAGGCCTATCGTATTCTGGGAAGTGAACCTACATTCCCTGAACTTATGGTGATGGAATTGCTGGAAGGTTATGAATACAGTATAGATTGCTTGTCAGATGAGAATGGCAGGCTGTTAGCGGCTGTACCCCGTCGTAAAGCTGGCGGTCGTCTGCGGCTGATGGAGCATATTCCGGAGCTGGAGGAGATCGCTTCCCGGGTAGCAGAGGTATATAAAATACCTTTCAATTTCAATATTCAAATGAAGTATAGTGGTGGAATTCCTAAACTGCTGGAGATTAACCCCCGGATGTCTGGAGGTCTTCATATTTCTTGTCTGTCTGGAATTAACTTTCCATACCTGGCTGTCAAAAGTGCACTCGGCGGAGAGGTCCAGCCTGCGGAGTTCGGCGATAATGTGCTTGCCAGCCATGTAGAGCAGCCGCTAATTATGAAAATAAACGGCGAATCCGTAATTCCGGATCCCGTGAATTGAGCGTTCGCAATCTCGCTCACAAGAGGTGAGAAAAATTAAATTTAAATCGAAAATATTGCTGTATGCCGGTATTGGCTATGTTGTCGCTGTATTAACGAGTTCTTTTTTGCCTGAGTTACTCTCCTTGCTGTTGCCTGTAGCGGGTGCAGCGGTAGGGGTTCTTGCAACGAGAAGTCCAAGAACCAACCTTCCGGCTGAGGTGCTGCCAGCAGGTCCAGAGACGTTGCCTGTTGCTCCAGCTCCCTCTGCAAATGCTCCGCAATTACCTAGTGTGGCAAATAATGCTGCACCAGGTAATCCGGGCAATAGTGGTAGAACTGAGGCCGAACCAACGAAGATTGGACCGGAATTTGCTCCAGTAGTTGAGTACCTTAGCATTTTGGAAGATATGATTATCTCCGAGGGGCAGAAGGATACACTGGACAATGAAATTGTCGAGAAATCACTGGCGCTTTTTGCGAGACTTCAACGTGTAATTCCGCTGCTGCAGGAGCTCAATAATGGCGATATTAATCATACGGTCCGCAGATTGATTCTGAAGGATTTAAATGGTGTGATTAACCCATTTTTGCGCCTAAGTGGTGAAGCGAAGACGAAGAATCGGAGAACGCTGCTGAACGGTCTAAGAGATGTTGATTCCAAAATATCGGATATTGCTTCGACGATCGAACATAAAGACCTGATGGAACTTCAGACGAAGGCGGAACTGATTCATCAGCGGTATAGCAGTTCCGAATTATAGGAGGGAAACCCATGTCCACGCAGTTGATCCAATTAAAAAAAGAAGATGAACAAAAGGTAGTCGAAGAAGCCGCACAATTGATCGAGAAGGTATCCCAGACAGATACAGTCACGTTGGATTCTTTAATGGATGATATCGGGAAGCTTGGGGTGAAGACGCAGGAAAAAGCAGGCCAAACGCTCAAGCTGCTGGATCGTCCGGTAAATGACCTGATGTCCGGTAAGCGTGTTGAAGTGCCTAACATGATTATGAAGCTGCGGAATGAGTGTGAAAATCTGCAACAGAGTAAGAATGTTAGCTTTTTCGGCAAAATGCTGCGGAAGAGTCCGATGAAGAACTATGTGTACAAATATCAGTCTGTCCGCACAAATATTGATGCGATTGTTACTGGTCTACGCGACGGCAGAGATACCCTCGAAGAGAGTATTGTAAATATGCGCCAGCTGAAACGTACCTCTATGGAGGAGATCTATAACCTTCAAACCAAAATTGCCTTCGGCAATAAGCTAAAAGAGCTGTTCGAGGTGGAGATTGCGAAGCCTGAGAATGAGTTCCGTAAAGCTTATCTGGAGCGTGGTCTGCGTAAAGTGATGGTTCGTATTCAGTCCATGACAGAGATGATTCTGCTCTACAATCAAGCGATTGCTGCTACAGATATCATCAATGACAATAATGATAAACTGATCGATTCCGTAAATAATGCGATTGATAAAACTTCTAATCTGATTACAGTGTCGGCAATGATTGCGATGTCGCTGGCCGATCAGGAGAATGTTATCAACGCTGTAGAAGCAACAAATAAGACGATTGAAGATCAGTTTAAAGAAAATGCACGCTTGCTGCGTACGACTACAGAAAAAACGACTGAGCTTCTATCCAAACCTTCCATGTCTATGGAAGCCGTGAATCAAGCGATCGGCGATCTGCTTAGCGCATTGGATACTTCAGAACAGTCAAACCGTCGTATTATCGAGAGCTGCCAGGATTATACATCCAAAATGACGACGATCAATACTCAACTGGGCAATCGTCTAGGACTCAATGAAGCGGACAAGCCTGAGGCGCTGAAACAAGGTGAAGCAGAGAGCCAACTGAGTAGCTTCTTGAACTAATTATTTTAAAAAAAGTCTGTAAAAATATAGCAGAGCAGTGAGCCTTCATTTCTGGGGGTTCGCTGCTCTGCTTTTTTTGGTCTAATCAAATGAAGTTTGCTGTAGCCAAACATAAAGCCCTATCCACATACATAAGTTGTCACAAGACTACATGTGGAGGAAGTGGGAATAGGCTATGGTTTTAGGCTGTTTGATACTCGTGCTTATCATCGTCGCCAGCAGTGAAAAAGCAGAAGCCATTGCTAAAATGAATGAAGATAATTAGCAAGAGGTAGCTTCGCTTCCCCGTAAGTATTCAGGGATTTTTTGTCGCGAGTTGGTTCAAGTAATTTCCAGCGGGTTATTGGGTATAATAACGCAAGGCTGTCGATTAGCCCATAATCAGCTGGAAATACCAAAATCCCTAAGGAGGTCACATGGAGAACGAGGCACTGCTTCAGGTTGAACAATTAGCACTTAAGAAACAGAAGATATTCCGGCAAAGCGTAATGCGCTATATTGCCAGAGCCATGCTGGCCAGTATGTTTATCGGATTCGGTGTAATTGTAGCATTTAAGACAGGCAACTATTTCTTTATGGAGCAATCCCCCTTTGCATATCCAATGGCTGCGATTACTTTCGGAGCGGCTATTATTCTAATTTCTTTTGGTGGCGGGGATTTATTCACCGGAGATACTTTTTATTACACATACACGGCACTAAGACGGAAAATGAAATGGTCCGAGGTTGTGCGCATGTGGATCATGAGTTATATCGGTAATATTCTTGGGGCTGCCGTTTTTGCCTTGCTGATTTTTTTGACAGGACTGTTCTATAGCTCAGATGTAAACGGTTTTTTGCTATATGTAGTGGAGCATAAGATGGAAGCCCCGGCAGGTCAGCTTTTCTTTCGGGCTATTCTTTGTAACTGGCTCGTTTGTATGGCTTTTTTTATACCGATGAATATGAAAGGCGATGGGGCCAAAATGTTCGCCATGGTCTTATTCGTATTCTGTTTTTTCATCTCCGGCTATGAACATAGTATTGCCAATATGTGTACCTTTGCGATTGCGCTTGTACTTGATCATCCCGGAACGGTATCGTGGTATGGCGTGGTGCATAACCTTGTCCCCGTTACGATCGGCAATTTAATTGGCGGTGGCGTACTGATGGGGGTAATGTATTATTATGTAAATAAACCTTTTTTGGATGACACTAAGCATTAACAGAAAAATAGAAAATAATAATCCTCCAAAACTTCGCTCTTTTATAGGGTTGGAGTTTTTTTGTGCAGAAAGTTATTTTTTAACATTGGGATTATTTGATTTTTAAGGATTGAAAAGGATTAGAGGAAGAGAGGTAGAATACATAATTATGCAATGCAAAATTGAAGATTCATACAGAATGGGGTAAGGGCTTTGGATGAGACAACAGGGATACTGACGGATGAGACCATTATTAAGGCTTCCAATCAGCATTGTATTGACCAAGGAATTGATCCTGAGCAACCGCCTGTCTTTGCAAAGGGATATTCTACTGATGAATTGGGGGCACAGCTTAGCGCATATAGTGAAGTGATTGAGGTTATCGAATTTTTTGTCAAAAAATTTCTTTCCTCAGTCAAAGGGAACCCGATCCTAGTTACGATTTCGGATGATGCAGGTTATCTATTGGCGTTCCAAGGAGATGCGACGATTATTGATCTCGTAGGACAGGTAGGCATCAAAGAAGGCGTGCAGATGAACAAAGAAGTGGGTACCAATTCAATCGCTTTAGCCCTTGAATATCAGAGGCCATTCCAGCTGACAGGACGAGACCATTTCCATCATATTTTGCATCATTTAGTATGCTGTACAGCTCCATTTTATAAAGAAAATGGACAAGAGATTTTAGGTACAATTTCATTTATGGCAGATATAGATGTAGCCCATCCCCATTTGCTGCCTCTGCTCTGTACGATGGCTGACTCGATTGAACGTGAGATTTTGTTGCGGAGAGGGAATTCTCAGCTGCAATTATTAAATCGGATTTTGCTAGAGACCAATTACTTAGGGGTAATCATAACAGATCAATTCGGAACAGTCGTGAATATAAATGAGAACGGTTTAGCCATGCTTCATTTGGGTGGTGAGCATCAAGAGTCTGTTGTTGGAACTAGTGTCTTTGAAATTAGGAATGTGGGCGCATACTTTCAACATGTCATCATACATCATGTCGCATGTGCTGGGTTAGAAGTGATTCAGGAGAAAAACGGGTTGTTCGAGCATTATATGTTAGATGTACTACCCGTTTACGATGCGAATGGTTACTTAGCGCGTGTGATTGGAAGTTTGCGCAACATCACGGAGATGAAAAGAACGGAAGAAGTGCTGCGCAATACAGAAAAGCTAGTGGTCGCAGGACAACTGGCCATGAGCATTGCACATGAGATCCGCAATCCCCTGACTACGGTGAAAGGGATGCTTCAACTGGCTAATAAAGATTCACGTCTGCTGCATTATGATCTCATTATGTCAGAAGTGGAAAGAATGAATCTCATTGTGAGCGAGTTTCTTATTCTGGGTAAACCGCAGGCTGCGCATTATATGACTGAACAATGTAGCACGATCCTGCTGGAAGTATTGAATATCTTCGCGATTCAGGTGGAAATGAATAATATAGCGTTAAATACAAAGATCCATTATGATGCTGAGATCGAATGTGACCGCAATCAGATTAAGCAGATTTTCCTCAATATCCTAAGAAATTCAATGGAAGCTTTGCCTTTTGGCGGGAGCATTACAGTGACTCTTGATGTGAAGGATGAATTCCAGGTGATTACCTTCACCGATAATGGAGAGGGTATGAATAAGGAAGTTCTGGAGAAATTAGGAGAGCCTTTTCACACGACCAGAGGCGATGGAAATGGACTTGGCTTCATGATTGTCAAAAAAATCGTGACTGCCCACAGAGGATATGTGGCAATAGCTAGTGAAGAGGGAGTAGGCACGGCCGTTACAATTTATCTTCCGATGGCACATTCATACCACAAATGAAACAGCAATAATTCATAATTAAAAAGACTCTTCCGCCCATATAAGCGAAAGAGTCTTTTTGTATATCCATTTGCATCTAATGGTGAGGAATTACCACTTAGAGCCACCCGATGAATTTCCACCGGATTTGCCGCCGCCACCGCCCCAAGAAGAGCCGCCGGAGGATTTGCCGCCACTGCCGCCACCACCCCAGGAAGAGCCGCCGGAGGAACGTCCCCCACCGAATCCGCCTGAAGAAGGAGGACCAGAGGACATCCGTTTACGGGCTTGCGCACGCCGCTGTTGCTCTCTCATCATGGCTAGCTGGGCAAGCCGTTCTTCCTCTTCTTTTTGGCGAACGATTCGGTTCGCTTCATTCACAAAGGAAGTGATCTGAGCGTCATAAGCGCGGCCAATCGATTCCAGTTCCTCCAGGTTGTAAGGCCGGGATGACAACCGTTGCTCCAACTGGCTATATTCCGGCAGTAAGGATAACTCAAAGCGGATTCTGGAAGATAAGCCTCTGCTGTGCAGCATTCGCTGGGTCGTCTCTACCCGGCTTTGTCCTTCGGAGAAGAGACGTTGTACTTTATCCAGTCTTTCATTTAATGCATTTAGACTTTCAGAGACGCCGTCATATTGCCGGCCAGCTTCATCCTGCAAGGACAGCAAGCGCTCCAGCGCATCGTGGGCCTTGTCATATTCGCCCCGTTCATCACTGGTCCAGTTCTCAATTTGCGCCACTTCACCTGCACCTTCCCGAAGATGTGTGCTCCACTCCGTCAGAATGTTCTCTACGCTAACTATATGCTGTTCTTCGAAATGTACACGTGCTTCTGTAATTCGGGCCTGCAGCTCGTCTCGCCGCTGCTTCAAGTGGCTCCATGTGGTGCGGAATGTCTCTAGATCTCTGCGGTTATTCTGCCGCAGCAGTGCTTGCTGCTCTGTCATAGCAACAGCTTCATCCAGAAGCAGATCTAGACTGGCGCCGATTCTGCGCACCTCATCCATATCTCCTATACGCAGCGGTGCTTCAAGAGTCAACGATTCTACGCGGGCCTGCTCCAGGTGGTCATATGGCTTAACCTTCATATTGTGCAGTGAATTCTGTTCAATGATCCCGGTGATTTTGGCACGTGCCGCAGCTAATACCGTAGGAAATTTGTTTAGCTTATCATCATAGAGATCAACATCCTTCAGATCCTGTTCGATTTTTTCCTGACGTTCCTGTGCATCCTCGGTAACCTCTTGTGCAGCAATGGGATCAAAAAGCTCCAATTGGTCTGCCTTAGCAGTTTCCTCCGCAAGCTCCTTAAGTTCCTCTACAATTTCTTGAAGCTCATATCCGGTTTCTTTAACTGCACCTTGCAGCTGTTCTTCAAGCTCTGGCGTATCCTCTTTCAGCTCTGTAATACGCTGTTTGACATTGCGGTCAGCTTCGCTAATGACAGCAATGTGTTTCTCTTCCTCTTCAAGCGCTGTGCGGAAGGCAGCTTCGGTCTGCTGCAATTGTTTCACGGCTGTCTTGAGGGCAGCCAAACGATAAAATGCTGGCTGAACGCCTTGACCTTCGCTTTGTAGTGCGGAGATTTCAACGAGCTTGGCGGACAGCCGCTTGGAAATACCTTCGACTAGCTCTCCCGTCTTCCCTTGAACGATCCCTTGAAAAGGGTTTAGCGATTCCAGTGCCCGATTTGCCTGGACCATTAAATTAGATAACTGTTTCTGTTGCTCGCTAAGCTGCTTGCGTCGACGCAGACCTGTAACCATTACAAAGAGTAGAAGGAGGATTAGAAGGGCTCCGATAAGAATCGCTGCAATTATAAACATGGAGCTGCTGGAGCGGTTTACATCATTCCCGACCCCGGCTGCGCTCCCGCTTCCTGCGGTTCCTCCAGTATTGCCGGCACGATCTCCGATGGAATGGATGGCATTAATCAAAGCCTTTGTCCCGCCAGCGAAGTCCCCTTTTTTGGCATAAGGAATGAAATAGGTGTCGAGCAGTTTTTGGATGGCTGAACTTCCCGAGGACCCTCCCTGATTCTTAGACCAAGTATTTAACGAGCTTTGAAAGCCTGGATTTAAGAAATTTAGCTCAATGGACTGGTCACCAGCGGAGATCAGCAGTAGAAGATCCCGCGTGGACAGTTTCCACGAGTCGTAAACCTTGTCTGCATACTTATCAGCTGGAGTACCGTCTGTGGAATCTACAGTGAGTACATGGATGGTCATGAGTTCTCCAGTAGCGGTAGCAGAAATAGACACGGCTTCTGCGGAACTGAACATTTCAGCGTTATCGGTAACAAATCCCTGCTGTGCAGGAATTCCAGCGGCGTATGCACCAGGTACCCATAACAGGCTGAGCATTAAGAATAAAGCTATATACTTTTTCAAGCTGACACGCTCCGATCTGAAGGACTTTTTATTCAATATATTATGCTGATAATTATACTATATCATTAACCATCAGGTGACCTGGAGATACTCCAATTATTATATAGTTATGTCTGCATACCAACAAAAAAAGCCATGCCCCCAAATAAGGGAACACGGCGTATACTCGGAAGCATTATCTTGTCGGCAGACAGAGAATGTATTGCAATCTGGATTTAATTTCTTTTTGCCATTTCAAATCTCCAACTTTAACGGCAAGATTGAGCAGATCCAGATAATCGTCAACCTGTAATGTTGTTCGGGTAGAGGTAACGTTCATGGGTGATCAGTCTCCTTTTAACTTAAATATAGTAAATTGAAATTATTAACGCTTATAATAATGATAATCATTATCAACGTTTATCGTTATTGCTATTATCCACATTTTCTATGTAAAAAGCAATATAAAAATCAAGACTTCGTAACTTTTATCATTTACAAATAAAAGAGTCCATCGAAAGATGGGGATTTGCGTATAATGTGTGGTTTTAGGAAAGAATTAGCAGGAATCTTACCATATTTTGTCGAATACTTTTTAGAATAATGCTTTAAATTCTAAATTTTAGCAAAAAGGGGAATTGGGCAATGAAGCGGTGCACAATGTTGCTTCTGATTATTTTTCTGCTTTTGCTCGTACCTCCTACAGCCGCTCACGCCGAAAGAGAGGATATAAGGTACCAAGTAGAACTGGAATATCCACCTTATAAATATGTAGAAAATGGGTATTTGACCGGGTTTGATATTAATTTGAGCACGATGATTTTTGAGAAGCAGGATTACCTTATTCACTACAGTACTGGGCAATGGGATGAAGTATACAGTCGGCTGATTCAAGGAGATATTGAGATAGCAGGTCTTATGGCAATTACGGAGTCGCGTAACCAAGAGGTGTTATTTTCAGATCCAGTTATTAAGAATTATATTTCCATCTATGCAAGGCGAGAGCTTGAGGATGAGATCGATTTAAAGACGTTGGGAAGTTATAAGATTGGGTTAGGGAATGGGCAGTATTCTGCAACCGTGCTGAACAGCAAGGTGGGGATTACAAATTACATAGAATATGCAACGACTCCTGAAGCTTTGAAGGCTTTAGAAAATGGGGAAATCGACCTTCTATTTGAGAATCAGGAAGTGATTGATTATCTGATTGCAGAGCAGAAATTGAAGGGGAGTATTATCAAAAAAATGAGCAATCTCTACCCTAGGGATGTCGCTTTTGCAATAAGTAAATCCTCTCCGGAGCTAGTGACTTATGTTAACGAGAGATTGGATCGCCTGCATCGTTCAGGTGCTTTTGAAGAGCTGTATCAGCACTATTTCTTCGTTCATTCGGATTATTATAAAGTTATGATGCGCAATAGATTTATTGTGGGAGCCATTATTCTGCTCGGCCTTCTGATCATTAGTGCGGTTTTGCTAAAAATGTATATTAATCACTTACGGCGGGCGGTTTATTCGGAACAGCAATTTTTTGAGGATGTAATAGAGCATAGCGGTATGGTAGTTTGGGCTGTGCAGGCGGATAAAAAGGTAGTTCGGTTTAACAATTACGCTGAGCGAATGACGGGCCTATGCGAGAATGAAGTAGTGGGCAAAAACATTGAGGATATAGAGGGGCTGACAGGCAGTACGGCGGCTATTCGGAATCTGCTGGAAAGGGCCGTACAGCTTGACTATGTTGATAATATCGAGCATAAACTTCCGGACAATTCGCCAGCAGCGCGGTATTTTTCATTTCGGACCACCTTGTTGAAAGGATTGGATAAGCAGGCAGCTGATATTTTTGTGCTTGTAGGAGTGGATATCGATGAGCGCAAACAAAATGAGCTAAGGCTTCAGCAAAGTTATGAGGAACTGGAAGCTACTTACGAAGAGCTGTCAGCGACAGAGGTCGAGCTACAGGAGCAATTTGCTAAGCTGCAAGTAGGTGAACGACGGTTCAGTCTCGCGACAGAGGGTTCTGGTGCATACATGTGGGAGCTTGATTGGGAGACAGGACTGTATAATCTATCGGATCGCTGGTACAAGCTCATGGGCTATACGGAGGATGAAATCAATTCTTTCGAAAATGGGGTGCTTAGTATTATTCATCCCGATGACCAGCCATCATCCCAAAAGGCAAGACATGATCATCTGGCAGGTTTAACACCTATCTACGAGACGGAATACCGCATGCGGACAAAAGATAATCAGTTCGTCTGGTTTGAGGTAAGTGGTAAAGCTATCGTTGATCCAAAGAATGAAGTTGTGTTATTTATCGGTTCGCTGATTGATATTAGTAAGCGGAAGCAGGTAGAGCTAAAGCTGAGCAACAGTTATCAGGAGCTTGAGGCAACCTATGAACAGCTTACAGCCACACAGCAGGAGCTTGTAGAGCAATACGATATGCTGGTGGAGAATCAAAAACACATGCATCGTCTAGCTTATGTGGATGAGCTTAGTAATCTACCCAACCGTGTATGTCTACTGGAATCTATGGAGAAATATCTGCAATGTTCAGGAGGCAAGGCGGCGCTGTTGTTCGTAGATACCGATAATTTTAAATACATCAATGATACCTTAGGGCATAAATCCGGTGATGTTCTTATTCAGAAGGCTAGCAAAAGGCTGCAGTCGGTGGTGCGGGAAGGAGATATGCTCTCTCGGCTCGGCGGGGATGAATTCGTGATTTTTATTAAGGATATAGAAAACCACGAGGATGTGCTAGACCTGGCGGAGCGTATCATGAGAGCGTTCAGGCAGTCCTTTTTAATCGGAGAGAGTTATTTGTACGTTTCCGTAAGCATTGGAATTTCCTTTTATCCGGAAGATGGGGAGACCACCGAGCAAATCTTGAAAAATGCGGATGTCGCTATGTACCGGGCAAAAGAGGATGGCAAGGGGACTTATGTGGTATATGACAAATCCATGCATACTGCGTTTAATGAACGGATGAATATAGAGAAACATTTGCGCAGTGCCATGAATAATAATGAGTTTGAGTTATATTATCAACCGCAGGTGGATATCCAGTCTGGATTAATCTCTGGTTTTGAGGCTTTAATTCGCTGGAATAGTCCAACGCTGGGCTTTGTATCTCCACTTTCCTTTATCAAAATCGCCGAGGATTCCAGGCTGATTATTTATATTGGAGAATGGGTGCTTAGGGAATCGTGCATCTTTATGAAGGGCATTCAAGATCGTATGGGCATTCCTTACAAGATATCAGTTAACATTTCCATTATTCAACTATTGCAGGATGATTTCGTCGAGATGGTGCAGGAAAGTCTGGCTGAAAGTGGGCTAAAGCCTAGTTGTCTTGAACTGGAAATCACCGAGTCTATTTTTATGGAATCGTTTGAGAGTATCGTGAATAAGCTTCAATTCCTCAAATCCCAAGGCATTCGTATTGCGCTGGATGATTTCGGAACGGGATACTCATCTCTTAGTTATTTGCAGCAATTGCCGATTTCTACGCTTAAAATGGATAAAACCTTTATCGATTCGCTTTCGGAAAAAGCTTACAGCCAGTCTTTTGTGCAGACCATTATACAGCTGGGCCACAATATGGGGCTGGAGGTCGTTGCGGAGGGAGTGGAAGAGATCAGCCAGCTGGATTTCCTCAGAAAATCGGGCTGCGATAAGGTACAGGGATATCTGGTTAGCAGACCTGTTCCGAAGCAGGAAGTGGTGGAGCTTTTGGAACCGCAGAAGCGTTACGGAATATAGCAGTGGATACACAGCCCTCATCTCAAGGTGGGGGTTTTTGGTATGAAATGCTTCTGAAATTAAGGCTTTGCAAAAAAACAAGCTCCGACAGATAAACAGCATCTGTGGAGCTTGCCATTAGCTGATGACAATTTTGTTCTTCCCGGTGTTTTTAGCTTCGTAAAGTGCATCATCAGCCTGCTGAAAAGTAGAATTTTTGGAGTCTGCACCTGTGTAATCATGCATCCCGATACTGACGGTTATGCTTTTCCCTTCCATTTCGGCAAAAGGGGTATCGGCGACTTTGGCTAGAATTTGTTGCATGATTTCATAGGATTGCTCAAAGGTTTTGGTTGTCAGAATGACAATGAATTCCTCGCCCCCGTACCGCGCGGCGAAATCATCAGGACCGATATACTCGAGCAGGATCGCTGCGACTTTTTGTAATACGATATCTCCAACGGAGTGGCCATAGCAATCATTTACTTTTTTGAAATTATCGATATCCATAACGGCAAGCTGCATGGAGAATGGATTACTCTGCTGATGCTCGATTAGCCAACCCAAATATTCGTGAAAAGTCTTGTGATTATACAGATCAGTCAGGGGATCTATCTTAGATAGACGATCCATGATTATATTCTGAATGCGTAATTCCTGTTCTGACTTGACGGAGTTCTGCAGGGATTGCATCAAATCACGTCCACGAACGATTACTGCAAAACCTGCCAAAGCAGTGCCTGCAAAAATAAGAGCGATAATGATTGTTTGGGTGATCGGGAAGTACTCGTGAATGGATGTCTTGGTGAATAAAATGATCGTGTACAGTAGAGAAATAGCAGAAGTGGCTATCATATAACTGCTCTTCAGATAGATCATCGAGACTAGTAGCGGGAACAGCATAATTAATGATTTAACATGCAACTCATCGCTGAGATTGACGATAATCAAAACCGCAAATAGATGGCTTGCAACCGTAATGGCGAGTTGGGCCCACAGAGGCCTCCATCTATAGATTACTTCTAGAATAATGATCAAACTCACTATGATGGAATCAGAAATCAACGAGTGCTCAATATAACCGTTCCTGGTTGGGGTTTCCGGACGCTGGCTCCATAAGGATAGAGAAACAATGAACTGAATACTTAAATACACAATCAGGATGATCCAGAATGAATTGAGAAGTACACGATTCCAATAGGTCTGACGAGGAGTTTGAGGTGTGGCGCGCATAATGTGATCCTCTTTTCCAGTGGCAATATGCTTATATATTCGACAATAAGCTCAGGTTTCCTCTTGATGGCTTTCTTGGAAGCGGGAGATCAACAAGCATCTTTATAAGGGGAGATTGCCTGGCCCGGGGAATGATTGATCGAAAAGGAATACTATAGAAAGTATTTCCTTTAATTAACTCTGCTGATATAATGTTAGAATACATAACATCAATCGAGTGGAGTGGAAGTAAAGATGCAGATCCGTCGAAACCAGATTTTCGTAGTCGTCCTGTTGCTTCTTGTCAGTGTGTACAGCTTATTGATTGATATGCTCTGGATGCATAAGCTGGTGATTATTCTGCTTATGGGTTCTCTAGGATGGTTCTCGCTGAATACATCCCGCTACGGTTATCGCAAAGAAGCGCTGCTGAAGGAGTCACAGAACAAAGTGGAGCTTCTTGGCAATGAGATTGTAGTTACCTCGGATCGGCTGCATGGTGCGCTTGAAGAAATCAGCCGCCATACAGAGCAGCTGCAGCAGACAGCAGATTATTCACACGCGTATGAAACGGATTTAAGGATTCGCAGCAACGAAGCTAAAGCCAATATTGAAGGGGCCTATCAGACGATGGGCGGTGTAGCCTCAGTTACAGCACATATCGAAGAATTGACGGAAAAACTAGGCTCGAATATGCAATATGCTCGGCAAGGAATGACAGCAATGGTAGATTCCCTGAGCATTGCAGATGTGGTGATGAAGGATCTGCAAACACAGAGTGGGGACATGTTAGCTAAGTTTA
The DNA here is from genome assembly GCF_038004505.1 of Paenibacillus sp. FSL R7-0048. Classification (NCBI taxonomy): domain Bacteria; kingdom Bacillati; phylum Bacillota; class Bacilli; order Caryophanales; family Paenibacillaceae; genus Paenibacillus; species Paenibacillus sp. FSL R7-0048. The sequence goes on from NZ_JBBORF010000001.1 coordinate 419,773, forward strand.
CTACCCTGAGTAATCATATTGCGATGGTAGAGGAGATCAATACATTGATTAACTCCATTGTGAATGAAACCTCGTTGCTCGCGCTGAATGCTTCTATTGAAGCGGCCCGGGCCGGTGAACAGGGCCGCGGATTTGCAGTAGTGGCCAGCCGGATTCGGCAGCTGGCTGATCAAAGCAAGAGCTCGGTAGACCGCTCCTCAGGCATCTTGCTTGACATTAATAATGGAGTACAGCAGGTGCTGGAATCCGTTACGAAAGAGCAAGTCTCAGTGGAGCGTGGGGTGAACGAGGTCGGCACGGTGAAGCTTCGACTCGATGATATCGCGTCGAGAGTAGATGAAGTAGGCAGCGCCGTGACGGAAACAATCGATGCTGCCGCGAAGCAGGGCAAGCTGATTGTAGAAGTGACAACGGAGCTGAGCGGTGCGGTGGCTATCGTGAATGAGACGATTGCCAATGTAGACCTTACGCTGGAGCAGGTGACACGGCAGCGGGATCAAATTGGGCAGCTGAACGAAGTCAGCGCCAATCTGTTAGCGGAGTCGCAATCCTTGCAGCAATCGGTTACTAGCATTGCGGGCAGAGCGGAAATTGAGATGAGCCAATATGCAGCCCGGCTTCAGGAAATGCAGAGTCTCTTGGAGACGATTTCCGCCAAGGAAGAACTTTACGCTCCAGATACTGAAGTTCATCAAGGTGTTTTGAACGCTTACATTAAGAAAATTCCAGATGTACAAGCCATTTGGTCCAATCGGACGGATGGAACCTTTATCTACTCCGAGCCAGCGGCTGGCCTGTTGAATGCTAAGCGGCGTGATTGGTGGAATGGGGCCATGAATGAAGGTGAATATGTCTCTAAACCTTATGTATCCGCGATTACGAAACGTTCTTGTATTACATTATCTAGAGCAATCCGGAATCGTCAGGGAGATGTAGTAGGCGTGGTTGGTATTGATTTAGCGGTGTGATAAAGCAACAGCAGCAAGCCCTTCTGTAGCAGAGGCTTGCTGTTTTTTTATTCCGATGCTAACACAACTTAGCTTTAGGTAGCGCTGACCTGCAATTGCTTCCACGTTGCCTGCCAGTTTTTTTGTGCAATTCGTTTTTCATAAATAGGTAGTAAGTTCGGATTATTGTTGAAATGAGGGGTAGCCCGTAACACTACATTAATAACATCTGCAATCCCATGCGGAGCGGTTAGGATAACCTTACCGTATTCATCTAAGGAAAGCCCAAGCGCTGTAGCTGTTTCCGGAAACTTGGAGATGGCATCTACAGATGACGTATAGGGCGCAAGGTTGTTAATGGTATGCATTCTTGCTTCATTCTTAACGGACCATGGCACATGGGGATCTAAATTTCTTAGTTTTGCCTCCAATTGCTTTTCCACTTCCTCATGTAGATTGCTGCCGTCATAATAAATAACATCAATATCTGGCAAAGGGGTCCGCTCTTCAAATCCATGTAAGGTATCCCAGATTTTTGAACGTACAAACCCAGCACAAACCCACCAGTCAGGTAACTGTAGCGATCTGGCATTTTCTAAAATATCCATCATCCAGGGGTCATTATGTACAAGCTGAATGATATCTGCCTCGTGTTCTATCTTGTGCAAACTGCCACCTCCGAATATTCATGCTTCCAATCGGTTAATATCATACAACAAGAGTTTCAATAGAGGTATAAAGGGACAGGCTGAATGGACAGAGGCATGAACTATCTTTATAATGAATCGACATCGAGACCTTTGGAGGCGGTGACCGTGCAATATACGTTTACTATATTACTGCAATTGTTGGAAAGAGCTGCGTTATTGCTGATGTGTCTGTTTGTATTGACTCGTCTGCCGCGGTTTAAAGAGGTTTTTCAAAAAGGGAGTTACGCTCCGCAAGAGCTTGCTATTGCGACGATGATCTTCAGCTTATTTGCCATTTTCGGCACTTATAGCGGGATTAATGTGGAAGGTTCGCTTGTGAATGTGCGAATTATCGCCATCGTATCTGGCGGGATTTTGTTCGGACCATGGGTTGGACTTATAACAGGCATCATCTCAGGGGTTCACCGTTTTCTGATTGATATCGGAGGGGTAACCTCTCTTCCTTGTCTGATTACGAGTATCACCGCAGGCATAGTGTCTGGGATAATCTATCGCCGCACCTCTGGTGAACGTCGCTGGATAGCAGGGATTTTGGCGGGAATGGCCTGTGAGGCACTGACGATGCTGCTCATTCTAGCGATGGCTCAGCCGATGTCGCTGGGTGTGGATATCGTGTCCAAGATCGCTTTTCCGATGATTATGAGCCAGATTAGTGTCGGCCTGATTGTTGTGCTAGTGCAGAGCGTGGAAGGTGAGAAGGAACGGATCGCGGCTAAGCAGTCCAAGCTGGCGCTTGATATTGCCAATAAGACCTTGCCGTATTTTCGCAATATTAATCAGGAGTCGCTGCACACCATCTGCCAGATCATCAAAGAGGATATCGGTGCAGACGCTGTAGCGATTACGGATACTCGGTTTATTCGTGCCTATGTTGGCGTGGGTGAGGAGGATTATGAGACAACTAACGATATTATCAGTGAAGAAACTAAAGTAACGTTGTCCAGTGGTGAAATTACCATCCGTAACGATGATAGTGATTACGTGAATCCGCAGATCAAGTCGCTGATCATTATTCCTTTGAAGGAAAAGGGTGAGGTGACGGGAGCGCTCAAAATCTATTACACCAAAGCCCACAAGATTACCTATTCGCTTCAAGCTATGGCTGTGGGTCTGTCACAAATGATCTCTACCTTGATGGAAGTGTCGCGGGTGGAAGGCATTAAGGAAATGGCGAACAAAGCGGAGCTGAAGGCACTGCAGACCAGCATTAACCCGCATTTTTTGTTCAATGCACTGAATGCGATTGCGTCCTCGATTCGAATTAACCCGGATAAGGCACGCGAGCTGATTGTGAATCTGTCCGGTTATATGAGATACAATCTGGAGCTTACCGATGAATTCATTGATATCAAACGAGAACTACAGCAGGTCCAGCAATACGTAGAGATCGAAAAGGCGCGTTTTGGAAGCCGGCTTAACGTGCTTTATGATATTGATGAGGTTCAGGTTCGAATTCCCAGTCTGATCATTCAGCCGCTTGTAGAAAATGCGATTATACACGGCATACTGAAGGTAAGAGGGACAGGAACAGTAACGATTTCTGTAAAAGACCACGGGGATACCGTACGGGTGGGCATTCGCGATACCGGAGCTGGCATCAGCGAGGAAACGATAGAGAAGGTCTATACTGGCGATATGCCGGAGAATAAAATCGGGCTGTTTAATGTACACCAACGGGTAAAGCTGATCTATGGGACTGGACTTACCATTCAGAGATTGGATAAAGGGACGAACATCTTTTTTGATGTTAAAAAGGAGGACCAATGAGAGCGATCATCGTAGAAGATGAAGAGCTGGCAAGACAGGAGCTGGCTTATTTAATAGAGACGCACAGCGGGATCGATATAACGGCACAGTTTGAAGATGGGCTGGACGCGCTTAAATTTTTGCAGAGTGATACGGTAGATGTGATTTTTCTGGATATTAATATTCCCTCCATCGATGGGGTGCTTTTGGCACAAAATATCAGTAGATTCTCGGTAAAACCCTACATAGTGTTCATCACTGCGTATAAGGAGCATGCTGCTGAGGCGTTTGAGATTGAAGCTTTTGACTATATTCTTAAGCCTTATAGCGAGGTACGCATCAAAGCCATGCTGCACAAGCTGGAAAATGCATTTGCCAGCCGTGGACGACAGGGGGAAGAAGAGCGTAATCCGGTCAGTGACAAGGTTAATCTGTGGAAAAATGAAAAGATTATTGTAGTGAATGCCGACGATATTTATTACGCCTCCGCGCAGGAAAAAAGTACAAGTGTGATGACTAAAGGTGAGGAATACAGCATGGCACTTAGTATTAGCGATTTCTTTCAGCGGCTGCCGCAGGATCGTTTTTTTCGCTGCCATCGTTCCTATATTGTTAACCTGTCCAAGATCAAGGAAATCATCCCGTGGTTCAACAATACGTATTTGCTGCGCCTGCATGATTTAGGTTTTGAAGTGCCGGTAAGTCGTAGTAAGGTAAAGGAATTCAGGCAGATTATGCGCTTATAAATGCAATTCATTCTTCATTTCCGTCATCTCATGCCGGATTTCTCTCAACATCGGCTGGTTTAGCTACAATAAAGAGGCGATAGAAGCTCTTGTAGCAGACAACGAGAGAGAAAGAAGGAAAAGACCATGACTACGACAATGGACAGCAAAAGCACCAAACGGTGGCTAATCGTATTAGGTACAGTAATTATGCAAATGGGCCTAGGTACCATCTATACATGGAGTTTATTTAATGCGCATCTGGTAACAAAATTTGGTTGGGAGCTTAACTCTGTTTCGATTACTTTTTCTATAACGAGCTTTGCACTCGCTTTCGCGACCTTGTTCGCAGGGAAGCTGCAGGATCGTTTCGGGCTTCGCCGTTTGACTGCTACTGCTGGGATTGTGCTCGGACTAGGATTGATTCTTAGCTCCCAAGCCAATTCACTCTTCATGTTCTATTTATTGGTTGGGGTGATCGTTGGTTTTGCGGATGGGACAGCTTATATCACTTCATTATCTAATTTAATTAAATGGTTTCCGAATAATAAAGGTTTAATCTCCGGCGTGTCCGTTGGTGCTTATGGAACGGGGAGTTTGATCTTTAAATATATTAACGGCGGGTTGATTGACTCAGTGGGTGTGTCTAATACATTTATGTATTGGGGTTTGATTGTTATGGGCATGATTGTAATCGGTTCCTTGCTCGTAAGAGAAGCTCCGGTTCAAGCGGCCCCAGCACCAGCGGGTTCAACGACAGCTACAGTAATGAGTTCACCGAAAGACTATACGGTCAAAGAAATGCTGCGGACAAAAGAAGCTTATCTGCTATTTATCATCTTTTTCACCGCTTGTATGTGTGGTCTGTATTTGATCGGTATTGTAAAAGATATCGGCGTGCAGCTGGCTGGACTTGATGTACAGACAGCAGCTAGTGCAGTGGCTATGATTGCGATCTTTAATACAGCGGGACGTTTAATTCTGGGTGCTTTATCTGACAAAATGAGTCGCTTGAAGCTGGTAGGCGCATCGCTTGCTGTAACTGCGGCAGCTATGCTGACCCTCAGCTACGCGACCCTGAATTTTGGACTTTTCTTCACTTGTGTAGCAGCCATTGCGTTCTGCTTTGGCGGGAATATCACGGTGTTCCCCGCCATTGTCAGCGACTTCTTCGGACTGAAAAATCACAGTAAGAACTACGGAATCGTTTACCAAGGTTTTGGTATTGGTGCCCTTTCCGGTTCGTTTATCGCCGTCTTCCTAGGCGGATTTAAACCAACCTTTGTTATCTTTGGCCTCTTGTGCCTGCTGGCCTGCATCATCGCGGTTTCCCTGAAACCGCCAGTGGCGAAGTCGAAAGAGAAGAAAGCGCTGCGTCTCAAAGCAACGGAACGTACGGCTTAAGATGTAATTGAAGCTAGAACCAGGCAGCGATTCTCCCGTTAGTGGAGAATCGCTGCCTGTTTTTTTGATTTGTGGTGGCTTGCTGAGCTGTGACTTGTTTGGGCGGATTATCTTCAATTGGGAGAAGGAGTTTTGCTGGGATCTGAGAAGTAACTGCATTCTGTGCAACTATTCCGTATGAAATAGTGAATCTTCGGATTTTAGTTGTATTCTGTACAACTAAAAACTCGAGATGTAGCTTATAGGCGAAAAAACCAAGGAAATAGTTGCACCAAATACAGCTATATCTAATGGTGGCGTGATGCGTGAAAAAATAGTTGTATGAAATACAGTTAAATGTGATTACCCTTGCCCCAGCCCCAGCCCCAGCCCCAGCCCCAGCCCCAGCCCCAGCCCCAGCCCCAGCACCAGCACCAGCACCTACACCAGTACCTGCATCTATACCAACATGTGTGTGCCTGCACCATCGCTTTTGCTATCCCTTCGTCTCTCTTTTGCGTCTAAACATTGCCTCTGTTACTGCTCAATATAGTTACTTAGAGGGTAGATAGATTTGTCGGACGCACAGCGGATTTTTTGTAACTAGGTAAGCAAGTACATCAATAGGAAAATGTGGTTGAAGCAGTGTTGGATATGACCTGGTTCTTGCGGAACTCGGATGGGGACATCCCGCTAAGTTTATTGAATATGCGGTTGAACTGGGAGAAGCTGTTGAATCCGCATTGCCCGGCGATCTCGGAAATCTTCAGGCGGGTGTAGATCAGCAATTGCTGGGCATTACGGACCCGGGTCATCTGAATATATTCTGTCAGCGTGGAGCCGGTAATTAACTTAAATTGGTGTGATAAGTAATAGGAGCTGATAAAGAACTCTTTAGCGAGGAAATCAAGGGACAACTCGCTGTTGTAATGGCTATGGATGTATGCGGTGATCGAGTAGATTTTTTGCATAATGGCATTTCCAATCTCCTCTGGGACATAGCTGTTCTGGTCTCTACGCTGGTATAAAGCACAGAGGAACTGTTGGAAAAGGCTGTGAATCAGTACTGGATTTAACGGTGAAGTGCTGTGTGATAAGGTGAAGATAGCGTTAAGAGGATCAAATACGGCTTTGCGCAACTCTTTTGGCAAACGGTAGATCGGTATTTCTTCCCAAAATGAGAGAAACATACTTTTGTAAGCGTTCTCTAAACCGGGTATATCCTTGGGCATGGCGAAGTTTATGATCAGCCGCTTAAACGGCGGCCCTTCCGGATATTGTGTCTTATGCATCCGATAAGGACGCAGGAGCACGATGTCATACTGCTGGAGGGCGCAGACATTCCCATCGATAATATGAGTGGCTCGGGAATCCATTAAGATATGAATCTCGTAAAAATCATGAAAATGCTGAAACTCCATATTGATATCGTGAGAACGCTGGTCATAATCAAAATAATAAAAAAGGGGATCAACGGGCGTGTTGATACGTACGCTATACCCTTGTTCGTACAGTAAGTTGTTTTCAAGCAAATGCTCTCACCGCCTTATTCTGTAATATGCACTTATTATAGGTTCAGAAAAGCAAGATTTGCAATATATGAGGGTTATTACAACAAATATAAAGTAGTTTTTGTATAGAATGGTTTGATATATTACGGGTGAATGGAACTACCCAACATGAGGGAAGACCCAAAATGGCAGGCGAAGGGGCGGAAAACAGATGAACAACAGCCGGATTAGTAAAGTTGAGATCATTGAAAAGCTGAACCGCGTGACGGATAAGCTGCTGAAGCTGGAGCGGCCGGAAAACGAAGCCGAACTGCAAAATTTAGGGGAGGATGCGGGACGACGGGGGTATTTTGCCCGTGATTTTGGCATGGAGGAATGGGATTGGCCGCAGGGAGTGGGGCTTTACGGACTTCAAAAGCTTGAGCAGCATTTCAAGGATGAGCGTTATCAAGAATATGCCAAGCCTTGGATGAGCAAGCAACTGGGCAAGGGACTGCCGAGCCGGAATATCAATACAACAGCACCGTTGCTGTCATTAATGGAACTGAAGGAAGCGGAGGAATTAAGCCTGGAATGGGTGCAGTGGTTGATGCATGACCTGCCGCGGACGGAGGAGTCTGGTTATCAGCATGTCACAACAGGAGCGAGCAAGGATGAAGTTACGCTCAATGATAATGAAATCTGGATTGATACGTTATTTATGGCTATTTTGTTCACGGCAAAAATGGGTGTGAAATACGATAATTCCGCATGGCGGCAAGCGTCGCTTTACCAACTGTTGCTGCATATCAAATACCTGTATGATAAAAAGACGGGGCTGTTTTTTCATGGCTGGCATTTTGGCGGCCGGCATAATTTCAGTGGAGCCTTCTGGTGCCGGGGCAATAGCTGGTTTACACTCGGTCTGCCAGAATACCTGGAGTTGATGGGGCCGTATCTGGACAGTGGAGTGTTTGAATATCTTCAACAGATCCTGAACGCACAGGCAACAGCTTTATTAGCCTGCCAGAGCGGAGACGGATTATGGCATACGCTGCTAGACGACTCTAGCAGTTATACTGAAACGTCAGGCTCAGCAGCTATCGCAGCGGGTATTTTGCATAGCGTACGCAGGGGGTTGTTGCCGGAATCGTATGCAAATCATGCCCTGAAAGCGATCCGGGCGGTGCTGGACAGAATTGACGATGAAGGCACGGTGCTTGGTGTATCCGGCGGCACTCCGATTGGTGCTGCAAAAGAAGATTATAAGGAAATCATTATTGCCCCTATGGCCTACGGACAGGCCATGGTTTTAGTCGCACTAGGTGAAGCGTTACATTACTGTTGAGGAGGAGTAGATAGCTAAGGAGAGAGTTAAAAAAGCTGGAGAAATATTTGCTTGTAACTTCACTTGTGCTTGGAGTATACTATTTTCGGGATGGTTAAGCGCTTACCTCAAAGGAGGATAAGCAAACATGGTAAATCCGATCGTAGTTGGCATTATTGGGGCAGGCAGAATTGGCCGGCTCCATGCAGATAATCTGCGTGTGATGCCGTCGTTTAAGTTGAAATCCATTGCGGAGGCTGTGGTAAGTGAGGAATTGCTGGTCTGGGCAGAGAGCCGGAATCTTGGCTCTGCATTTGTGAATGGGCAAGACATTCTGAATGACCCTGAAATCGAGGCTGTGTTTATCTGCACACCTACGGATACCCACGCCTCTTGGATTGAGCTAGCAGCCCGGGCTGGAAAACATATTTTCTGTGAAAAGCCGATCAGCCTGTCGTCAGAGTTTACCCACCAGGCACTGAAGATAGTGGAGGATGAGGGTGTATTGCTACAGGTCGGCTTCAACCGGCGAATGGACCCTAGCTTCCGCAAACTTAAGCAACTGGTTCAATCAGGAGAGCTAGGCAGTCCGCATATTGTGAAGATCACATCACGTGATCCGCAGCCTCCGGGTGAGGCTTATGTGCGGTCTTCCGGCGGGATGTTTATGGATATGACGATTCACGATTTTGATATGGCCCGTTATCTGATGGGTGAGGAAGTAACAGAAGTTTATACCCGAGGTGCCAATCTCGTTGATCCGATGTTTGGGCGCTGCGATGATGTGGATACAGCTGTCATCACGCTGACCTTTGCCAGTGGCGCAATCTGCGTCATTGATAACAGCCGTAAGGCTGTATATGGTTATGATCAACGCGTGGAGGTGTTCGGTTCCTGCGGCTCAGCCACCGCCGACAACTGCCGTCCAACAACTGTAGAGGTTTCAACCGCTGCTTCGGTCACACGCGATCAGCCGCTTCATTTCTTTCTCGAGCGATATAACCAGGCTTTCGTAGAAGAGGTTGCCGCGTTTGCCCGGGCAATCCACCTGCAGGAGCCTATCATTTGCAGCGGGCCTGACGGGCAACAGGCGGAACGGATTGCCGAAGCCGCTAAGGAATCCTATCTTACCGGGCTTCCGGTCAAGTTGTCTTCTTGTGCCGGAGAGAGAATATCGGCGACACAAGCTTTGTAAGCGGATGCAGATGCTGAAGATGGGGGAGGTCTGTGAAGATGTCCAATCTAATCATAAAAGCCGGAGCACCCGGCAAAGATGGACTTGTAGCGGCAGTTAGCAAGGAGAGCGCTGGATGGGAGTATGTAGGTTTTGAAGTGTACCAGCTGCAGGTTGGGGATACGCTGAGCCGCAGCGCGGAAGGGAATGAAATCTGTCTGGTGCTGCTGGCGGGCAAGGCGGATGTGAGAGCAGGCGCCCAGTTGTTCGCCGGGATCGGTGAACGTATGTCTGTATTTGAGGATTTGCCGCCGTATGCGGTGTATATTCCGGCGGGAGGGCATTATGAAGTTACGGCCTTGACGGAGCTGGAACTTGCGGTTTGCCTTGCACCAGGAACGGGCAAATATGCGCCGCGTTTGATCGCTCCGTGCGATACTGTGGCCGAAGCCCGCGGTTCTGGCAGTATGTCACGGCGAGTGGTCAACATTTTGCCTGAGCAGAGTGAAGCCGAGAGCCTGCTGGTCGTGGAAGTACGTACGGGTGGCGGCAATTGGTCCAGCTATCCTCCGCACAAGCATGACTGTGACAATCTACCTGCTGAGTCTTACCTGGAAGAGACATACTACCACCGGGTTAACCCGGCTCATGGTTTTGTAGTGCAGCGGGTGTATAATGACGATCGCAGCCTTGATGAGACGATGGCCGTGTCTGACCGCAGTATTGTATTGGTTCCGGAGGGCTATCATCCTGTATCGGCTCCGCCGGGTTATGATTCTTATTATCTCAATGTGATGGCAGGTCCGGTCCGCACATGGGTTTTTCATAATGATCCGGAACATGAATGGCTGTTCGAGATGCAGCAACACCAGAAGGATAAGAAGAAATAGTGTAGCAGCACGCACGAAAAGGGGGCTTCCGCAAGGCGGAGGCTCCTTCTTTGTGTCGATGTATTGACCAAATGATCGCCACAGTAACAGAGTCTCTTGCACCGCTGAATAGACACTGTCAGAAGAGTTCCTTATAATCTAGGTATAGGATTGTACGAACGTAAAGGCGGGCTCACTAACGATGAAACCTACGATATATGATGTGGCACGGGAAGCGGGAGTCTCCATCGCTACGGTGTCCAAGGTGTTGAACAAGAACGGGAGAATTAGCGATAAGACACGGGAGAAGGTTCATCGGATCATGGAGGAGCTGAATTACCAGCCGAGTCTGGTGGCCTCTGCGCTGACGAGTCGCCGAACGGGAACGATCGGGCTGATGATTCCCGATATTTCCAACCCTTTTTTTGCTGAGGCGGCCCGAGGTATTGAGGATTATGCCCAGGAGCAGGGAAGCGACTTGATTGTATGCAGTACAGACCGGGATGATGAGAAGGCGGCCCGGTATATCTCACTGCTCCTGCGCAAACGGGTGGACGGTATAATCATTGCTTCTCATACAGGGAATCCGGATATGGTCCGCCGCCTGCTGGCTGATCACGTACCGCTTGTGTTATTTTCGGCTGATATCCGGATGATGGAGAGCAACAGCGTCACGGTGGATGACTATAAGGGAGGCTATCAGGCGACAGAATATCTGTTGTCCCTGGGCCATCGCAGGCTCGGCATTATCTCTGACAATTTACCGGGGAGTAAGCTGCGCGTGGAAGGCTTTATGGATGCGCTCAAGGCAGCAGGTGTTGGCTTTGACAATCCGGCTAATCTCACGCATACTTCAGCCACGCTGGAGAACGGCCGCAAAGCGGCTGCCGCGATGCTGGCTCAGGCGCAGGAAGACCGGCCGACCGCCATATTCGCCTGCAACGATCTGCTCGCGATTGGGATATTGAAGGAGGCGCGCAGCGCAGGCTTGTCAATACCCCGTGATCTGTCCGTAGTGGGTTTTGACAATACAATGCTGGCTGAAATTTGCCATCCCACCTTGACCAGCATTGCTCAGCCTCTGCGTGAGATGACGGAACAGGCGATGATTCTGCTGAACCAATCTATCGACAATCCCGATAGTCCTAAGCGCAAGATCATGCTGATGCCGGAACTGATAGTCCGCCATTCCACCGGACCGGCACCGCATTAGGAAGACACAAACTCTACAAACGGAGTAGGAACGCCGACTCCTATCTGAAGACCTGTACCTCGCTTAGCGGCGAGGGACAGGTCTTTTCTTTGTTTTTTTCTGATACATGGATTCAGATCCAAATTCGTTTAAGTTCAGGATTGCCAAACTCCAATTTCTAAACTATACTAATGGAAATTAGGTTAAGCGCTTAACCCATCCCCCATGATTGTTGTATCTCATTAATCCATTTTACTGAAGTTTTCTCAAGGAGGCGTCATAATGAACGGTTTACAGTTCGATCCTGCACGACCGCTGGATTTAATTGCTGTCGGTCGGCTCTGTATTGACTTAAACGCTAATGAAACCGGAAGACCAATGGAAGAGACACTGACGTTTACCAAATATGTCGGCGGCTCTCCCGCCAATATCGTAATTGGAGCAGCACGGCTAGGGATGCGCACTGGCTTTATCGGTAAGATATCCGATGATCAGATGGGCCGTTTTATCCGAACTTATCTGCAAAGGAATGGCATTGACGATAGCCAGGTGAGTGTTGACCAGACTGGTGCAGTGACTGGGCTTGCTTTTACTGAAATAAAGAATCCTCAGGAGTGCAGCATTCTGATGTACCGGGATCATGTGGCTGATTTGCTGCTGAGTACGGAGGAGATCTCGGAAGAGTATATTCGGAAGTCCAAGGCACTGCTGATCTCAGGTACTGCACTGGCACAAAGTCCGTCCCGTGAGGCTGTGTTTGTCGCTTTGGAGTTCGCCCGCAAGCACAATGTCACTGTATTTTTTGATCTGGATTATCGCCCCTATACTTGGAAGTCAGCCGCAGAAACAGCGGTCTATTATAATCTGGCAGCTGAGAAATGCGATTGTATCATCGGTACCCGTGAGGAATTTAATATGATGGAGAGCCTGTACAATGTGACAGATGCAGATGACGAAGCAACAGTTAACCGCTGGTTCTCGCACCAAGCAAAGCTGGTCGTTATCAAGCATGGCGGGAGTGGTTCAATCTCCTACACGGCGGATGGGCAGAAGCATCGGAGCGGTATTTTTCCCGCTAAAGTATTGAAGACATTTGGAGCCGGAGATTCTTACGCCTCAGCCTTCATTCACAGTCTAATGCGGGGAGAAAGCGTCGGTGAGGCCATGCGCCGCGGCAGCGCGTCGGCATCCATTGTCATCTCCCGCCACAGCTGTTCGGATGCCATGCCAACCTTGGACGAATTGGAAGCGTTTTTATTGTCTAACGAGGAAATCACTTCAGGTGCAGAGTAAGTAGGCAGAGGTTGGAGAGGACACAACTCAAACAACCCCAGATCGAATAGCTATGCAAGATTAGATTAGATTAGATTCGCGGGATCGCATTAATAGAGATGAAGGAGTGAGTAGAATGGCACAGCAAACCGTGCAAGTGCTGAACAACTATATTGACGGGCAGTGGGTAGAGGCGGCTACGGAGCACTCAGAAACGGTATACAATCCAGCGTCTGGAGAGGAGATGGCAAGGGTTCCGCTGTCCAGCAGAGTCGATGTTGATCGGGCGGTGGCTGCGGCAAAGGCGGCTTTTGCAGGCTGGTCCAAGACACCGGTACCGCGCAGAGCGCGGATCTTGTTCAAATATCAGCAGCTGCTGGTGGACCATTGGGATGAACTGGCGAAGACGATCACGCTGGAGAATGGAAAAAGCTTCAAAGAGGCCTACGGAGAGGTGCAGCGCGGCATTGAGTGTGTGGAATTTGCGGCAGGTGCGCCGACGCTGATGATGGGCCGGCAGTTGCCCGACATCGCGACAGGCATCGAGTCTGGGATGTATCGCTATCCCATCGGTGTAGTCGGCGGGATCACACCGTTTAATTTTCCAATGATGGTGCCTTGCTGGATGTTCCCGTTGGCCATCGCCTGTGGGAATACCTTTGTGCTGAAGCCCTCCGAACGCACACCGCTGCTGGCAGCACGTTTGGTCGAATTGTTAGAGGAAGCCGGGCTTCCGAAAGGTGTGCTCAATCTGGTTAACGGTGCGCATGAGGTGGTAAACGGCCTGCTGGAGCATCCTGATGTGAAGGCGATTTCCTTCGTTGGCTCACAGCCAGTGGCCGAATATGTCTACAAGAAGGGAACGGCGTGTTTGAAGCGGGTTCAGGCGTTGGCAGGGGCGAAAAATCATTCTATTGTGTTGGCAGACGCGAACCTTGAGGCTTCAGCAACACAGATTGTCAACGCAGCCTTCGGCTCGGCGGGAGAGCGCTGTATGGCTTGCTCCGTGGTAACGGTGCAGGAAGAGGTTGCTGATGAGCTGATCTCCATCCTCCTGCGTGAATGTGAGCAGATGACCATCGGCAATGGTTTGGACGACGACACGTTTCTTGGGCCGGTTATCCGCCAAAGTCATAAAGACAAAACGGTCGCTTATATTGAACAAGGCATGGCCGAGGGCGCTAAGTTGCTAAGAGACGGCCGGGCGGATGCTGCGGTGCAGGGACAGGGTTATTTTATCGGCCCAACGTTGTTTGATGGAGTGACCCGGGAAATGAAAATCTGGCAGGAGGAAATTTTCGCGCCTGTCCTGGCAGTGATCCGTGTCAAGGATGTAGAAGAGGCGATTGAAATTGCCAATACCTCTCGTTTTGCCAACGGGGCTTGTATTTTTACGAATGACGGCGGGAAAGTGCGCTATTTCCGGGAAAATATCGAGTCAGGCATGTTGGGTGTCAATGTCGGAGTGCCAGCCCCGATGGCCTTTTTCCCTTTCTCCGGCTGGAAGGATTCCTTCTATGGCGATCTGCATGCGAATGGAAGCGACGGGGTTGAATTTTATACACGCAAAAAAGTCGTCACTGCCCGCTGGCAGTAACAAAAACGGCGAAAGGGAGGTTTCACGTGGATACGATTAGATTAACGACGGCGCAGGCGCTGGTGAAATTTCTGAACCAGCAATATGTGGACTTTGGCAATGGACCGGAGCGTTTTGTACACGGTATATTCACCGTTTTCGGCCATGGCAATGTACTTGGACTGGGGCAGGCACTTCAGGAAGCGCCGGGTGAGATGACGGTCTATCAGGGGAGGAATGAGCAAGGAATGGTGCATGCGGCGACTGCCTTTGCCAAGCAGAGCCGCAGACGGCGAATCATGGCCTGCACCGCTTCGGTAGGACCGGGTTCAGCTAATATGCTGACAGCCGCTGCCACTGCGACGGCGAATCAGATTCCCGTGCTGCTGCTCCCCGGCGATACCTTTGCCACCCGTCAACCGGATCCGGTACTTCAGCAAATGGAGCACACCTACAATCTGTCGATAACGGTCAACGATGCCTTCAAAGCGGTGAGCAAATATTGGGACCGGATTTATCGGCCAGAGCAGCTGATGACAGCATTGCTGAACGCGATGCGTGTGCTGACTGATCAGGCAGATACCGGGGCAGTTACGATTGCGCTGCCGCAGGATGTGCAAGGGGAGGCCTGGGACTATCCACTTGAGTTCTTCCGCAAGCGCATCCATCGGATCGTTTCCCGTACTCCGCATCCGGATGAGCTTGCTGCAGCAGCTGATCTTATTGCCAGCAAACAGCGACCTCTGCTGGTCTGTGGGGGTGGAGTCCGGTATGCGGATGCAGGAATGGAATTACGTGCGTTTGCGGAGAAGTTCGCCATCCCATTCGGTGAGACACAAGCCGGAAAAAGTGCCGTGGCAAGCGACTGTGCCTACAATCTCGGTGGCATAGGAGTTACCGGGAATGGCTGTGCTAATACGTTGGCCGCAGAAGCGGATCTGGTGATCGGTGTGGGTACCCGGTTTACGGACTTCACGACAGGTTCGAAGAGTTTGTTCGCCCATCCCGAGGTGGAGTTCCTGACAATTAACGCTTCCCTTTACCATGCCTCCAAGCTGGATGCACTGGCTGTGGTCTGTGATGCTGCCGAAGGTCTTAGAGCGCTGTCTACTACGTTGGAGGAGCGCGGTTACCGCACCGCTTATACAGATGAAATTGTAGTGGCAAAAAAGGCATGGGAAGTGGAAAGAAAGCGTCTATCTGACGTGGAGTATACGGTGAATCAGGAGGCAGATCGTCCAGATCTTTCTTCAGTTTCCTTCATGCCGGAAGTTGCCGGACATCTTGACGAGAAGCTATCTGAATATGCGACGAAGTTGAACACTTCGCTGGCGCAAACACAGGTACTCGGGATCCTCAATGAATATCTTCCGAAAGACGCCATTGTGATAGGAGCCGCAGGCAGCTTACCGGGCGACATGCAGCGGATGTGGAATTCCACTGTGCCGGATACTTACCATATGGAATATGGCTTTTCGTGTATGGGGTATGAAATCTCCGGTGCACTCGGTGTGAAATTGGCGGAGCCGGACCGGGAGGTATATGCATTGGTGGGCGATGGCAGCTATCAAATGCTGCATTCGGAACTAGTGACGAGCCTTCAGGAGAACAAGAAGATCAACGTCATTCTGCTGGATAACATGGGGTTCGGCTGCATCAACAACCTGCAGATGGAGCAAGGACTGGATAGCATGGCGACTGAATTCCGCTACCGGGGCCCGGAAGGTCAGCTGAGCGGCGAACTGATAGGCATAGATTATGCAGCAAGTGCCGCGGGATATGGAGTGAAGACCTTTCGTGCGTCAACGGTTGAGCAGCTGCGTGACGCTTTGAGGGAGGCTCAGCTGCAGGATCGTTCCACCCTAATTGACATTAAGGTGCTGCCCAAGACAATGACACATGGTTACGGAGCATGGTGGAATGTTGGTGTTCCAGAAGTATCCGGCAGTGAAGCCGTTCGGGCTGCCCACGAGCAGAAGCTTGAACAGCTTGGAAAGGCCCGCAGTTATTAGTATTAGTAATACTGTGAAACGGAAGGGGTAGAATCGTTGATGTTCAAAGAACATGCGGTCAAGCTGGCGATTGCTCCTATCGCTTGGACTAATGATGATATGCCTGAACTGGGAAAAGACAATACCTTTGAACAGTGCATTAGCGAAATGGCGCTTGCCGGGTTTCAGGGAAGCGAGGTGGGCAACAAGTATCCACGCTCTCCGGAACGGCTGCACCGGGCACTGGAGCTTCGTGGACTTGAGATTGCCAGCGCTTGGTTCAGCGCATATCTGACTGTGCGGCCATATGAGGAGACAGTGGAGGCTTTTTGCGCGCATCGTGATTTTTTATATGAGATGGGTGCGAAGGTGATTGTCGTCTCAGAGCAAGGGCGGAGTATTCAGGGACAAATGGATACGCCGCTGTTTGCTAATAAACCTGTATTCACAGAAGCGGAGTGGGCCGCACTTGCCGATGGACTGGGTGGGCTTGGCCGGCTGGCAGCTGAAAAAGGTATGGCGCTTGTATACCATCATCATATGGGGACAGGGGTGCAGACTGGGGCCGAAATTGCTAAGCTAATGGAGCTCACGGAACCGGAAGAGGTGTCTCTGCTGTTCGATACCGGTCATCTAGCTTTTGCCGGTGAGAATCCCTTAGAGGTGTTGCGCATCCACTTACCTCGGATTAAACATGTCCATTTAAAGGATATACGTCCGGAGGTTGTTCAGCGTGTGCTGCGGGATCAGCTCAGTTTTCTCCAGGCTGTAAAAGCGGGCGCATTCACCGTACCTGGCGATGGATGTATATCCTTTGCGGAGATTTTCAGCGAATTGGCAAGTTACTCTTATACGGGATGGTTTGTAGTGGAAGCGGAGCAGGATCCGGCACTTGCCGATCCGCTGGAATATGCGATCAAGGCGCGCCGTTATATCAGAGATCTGAGTGGTTTATAGGCCGAGGAGGGCTACCACTTGGTGCTTGGCGGCTGCTCGGACAGATTTATATGCGGGGGTTCACGGCTATGGCTGTGCGCACCTCGCCTTTTTAATGAGCAGGTGTAAAATACGAATGGCTTCGTTGGTCGGGTTCATGTTGTATGTGTTATAATGGCAGCAAATTAGGCGGAAGAGTTTCCATTTCCATGATGGTGCAGCCAAATATCTATGAACTACTCGTGCATTAACGGCTGAACCGTGGCCGGGTATCCTAACGGTTGTACAGAGGGGGTTATCTATTGTTCCGTTCCTGGTATCGCCGATTGCTGCTGTCCTACTTTCCTATTTTTTTGCTTACTGTGACGATACTGATTTTTGCCTCTTTTGTATTTATTAATGATATTTCACGAATGGAAACTAAAAAAGCGGACCGTATCACCGCCAGTTATCTTATGGATAATGTGGACCGAACGATCAAGGAAGCTGAACTGTCAGTGCTGGAGGCTGCTGAACGCAGCGATGCTTATAAACGTTATTTTAACAATCAAGGCCAGATTGATATGGCGACCGTCTACGCTGTTGCCCAGAATCTACGCAACCTGACGCGTGAATCGCCCTATATTCAGTCCATCTATCTTTATGACAAGAGAAATGAAAGCGTTTTAACAGAAACTGGATTAAAGGACCTTTCAGGATTTGTAGACGAGGATTGGATTGGCCGCATCACCTCCGGCTCTTTATCGGAAGGCTGGCAGCCTGTTAGGGAATACAAAGATGAATTTCAGCGCACGTCTATACGTGTGCTTACCATAAATAAAGGTATGCCGCTGCCCTTCGGTTCGGAGGGAGTGCTCGTAATTAATCTCAAAATGAGCGGAATGGAACAGATCGTTGACGGTATGGTCAATGAACAGTTGTCCTTTCTGACCATATTTGGCGCAGATGGACAGGTGGTCTATCAGGCGCATTCGGACAGTGAAGGTGCCAAGAATGGGAAGCAGTTGAACACTTTATATATGGAAAGGCTTGGCTGGACGTTTACCAGCGGGATCAAAACGGGCAGTCTATTCAGCTGGGTGTCAGTGATTTCTTACCTTTGGGTAGCTATTGCCTTAGGTACGGTTGTGTGCGCGATTTTTTACCTGATCTATGTTACGCGGCGGAACTATAAGCCGATTCAGGTGATTATGAACCGGATTGAAGGTCATCAAATTCGCAAGCTGGACCAATCCAACGACAGACCGGACGAAATGATGCTTATTGACGGGGTGCTGGAAGATCTAATCAACCATATGACGGATTATGATAAGAAAAGCAGAGAGAATTTGCTGTTACAGCGCAGCAAGCTTTTCAACGATCTCTTGCAAAGCGAGCGGTTGGACAATGTCGTCCAGCGGATGGAAGAGCTGTCGCCGCTCTCCGGAGCTCATTCCACATCCCGCTTTATGGTTGTGCTAAGCGAAATCAACCGCTACGACAAGGTTTTTCAAGATCGGTATACAAGGGGCGATCAGAACACGCTTAAATTTGCCCTGATGAATGTCTTTCAAGAATTGGCGCGGAGTGCGGAATTGCAAGCTTGGGCGGAGTGGATAGGGACTGACCGGGCGGCAATTCTCTTCCTGACCACAGGAAGTGATGAAGAGATGGCAGAGAAAATCCGTGTATTCGCTGAGGACTGCCGCACCTGGGTGGAGCAGAATTTGCGCCTCTCCTTAAGCTTCGCTATCGGGCCAGTGGCGGCTGGGCCAGGGGAGATCCGGGATTCCTATGCGGCAGCGGAGAATGTGATGCAGCACAAGCTTTTAATGCACGAAGACATCGCTTTAACGGAATTTGGAGAAACGCGCCAGCCGCTTCTTGAGACATTCAAGTATCTACAAATGATTGCCGAGTTTGTTAAGCAGTTCCGGATGTCGAGCGGCCAATGGCGGGAACTGCTGGAAGGTGTTTTTGATGGTTTTAAACAGGATTATTTACAAGATGATGATATTCGCTCTCTAATTCAGGCCATGTTACAGATGTTGAGCCGGGAAGTGGCTGTCATGTCTGAGCAGCTGCAGGAT
This sequence comes from Paenibacillus sp. FSL R7-0048, assembly GCF_038004505.1. Taxonomy (NCBI): domain Bacteria; kingdom Bacillati; phylum Bacillota; class Bacilli; order Caryophanales; family Paenibacillaceae; genus Paenibacillus; species Paenibacillus sp. FSL R7-0048. The sequence goes on from NZ_JBBORF010000001.1 coordinate 439,180, forward strand.
GAGCTGTCAGCAGAAAATGCGGAGAAGCAGCTGAAGCGGCTGGAAGAGGCAGAATCCATAGATGAAATGAAGGGGATTTTGTTTGAGTATTTGACTGATTTATTCCGCACTTATGTTTCTGTCAGTGAAACTAAAAGCTACCGGGCGATGGTAACCGAGATGAAGAATTATATTGAAGAGAATTTTACAAATCCCGATCTTTCCCTAAAGCATTTGAGCGACCGGTTTCAGGTATCCGGCAAATATGCCAGCTATCTATTTAAAACAGAATTTAAAATGAAATTTGTTGATTTTCTTACAGAGCTACGCATGAAGGAAGCCGAAAAGCTTTTAGTGGAAACGGAATGTTCGCTGCAGGATATCGCACTCCAGGTGGGATATGCGAATGCAATTACATTCGGCAGGGTATTCAAACGAGTATTAGGAATCACGCCGGGTGACTACCGTTCTTTAAAGCGCGGGCGCGGGACCTCCAGACTATAGGCTGCCGACTTTATTAATCCAATAGCACGTGAACAATAGTTTTTATAACCGCATCTGTGCACGCCAACCTCTATGATGAGGGGGCGAACACCGATGCGGTCTTTATTTTCACACTTTTGAAAGCGGTTTATTCTACGAAAATGGTTGTATGGATAAACCGGAAGTCCGATTTTGCTGGGATATGAGCATCCGAAAGAGGTTTATTGTCAGACTGCCGAAATTCATGAAATACTGTGGGCATCCAGAACAACAAGCGACCCAGTAGCACGGCAGTAAAAAGCATCACGTGATATGGATTCCGCTGGGGATGGATAGAGTTAAGGCTAGGGGATCATAAATACACCATTAAAGCCTGCAAGGGCGAAGGGGATGGAAAAATGACAGTGAACGTACATCAAGGAGTTCTGAAGAAAGCAATCGGGATCGGATTAACCGCAATAATGGGCGTTTCTCTGCTAGCAGGCTGTTCCAATGATTCTAAAAACAACACAGCATCCGAGGGTGCCCCAGCCGGCGAAAGTGCCAAGCGCGTTACATTAAAGGTGGAAGTGTTTGACCGCGGCAACAGCCCAGCCCCTCATACCATTACCAATAACTACTTAACTAAACTAGTGCAGGAAAAGTTCGGAGATCCGAATAACATTGATGTAGAATTTGTACCTATCCAGCGTTCTGAGGAAGTTACCAAGCTGAATGTTTTGATGGCGAGCAATACGGATGTGCCCGATATCGTATTTACGTATGATTCCAGTGTGTTTTATCGGTATGCCCAGCAAGGCGGCTTGACTGATGTCGGAGAAATTCTCGATGAATATGGCCCGAATCTGAAAAAGTTTATTGGCGAGGATACGCTGGCGTTCGGCCAGCTTGAAGGTCAGCAGTATGCGATCCCTGGTAAACGGGCGATCACAGGCCGTTATAGCTCCTACATCCGTCAGGATTGGTTAGATAAATTAGGACTGCCTGTGCCAACGACGACCGATGAGCTGTACACTACTTTGAAAGCGTTTAAAGAAAAGGATCCGGGCAATCTCGGCAGCAAAAACATCCCGATGGGCATGGCACTGGCACCAGCCCAATTCGAGACGTTGATTTTCTCTTTCATGAAGCCGATCAGCGGCGATCTGACCTACAGCCAACGTTATGAGCTGCCGCTGCATGAGGGCTTTAAGGATGCCCTGCAATTTCTCAATAAGCTCTACAATGAAGGGATGATCAGTAAGGACTTCAGTCTGGACGAGGATAAAACACAGTTGGCCAAGGATATCCAGAACGGCAATGTAGGCTACTGGTCGGAGGATGTGGATGTTTTGTTCTATGCCGATGGTACCCTAGATAATCTCTACAAAAATGTAGAGGGAAGCAAGGTGCTGCCGGTAGACGTCTTAACCAACGCCAACGTTGATAACAAGCACATTAAATCCCGGTATGCCTCCAACGGCATGTACATCATGATTCCGAAGAGTAGTAAACGCGCCGTGGAAGCCGTTAAGTATCTCGATTGGATGGCTTCGGATAATAATCTGATTGATATCCAAAATGGCGTAGAAGGTGAAAACTACGACCTGGTAGACGGTATTCCAGTGGCCAAAACAGATGTTTCCCAGGAGTTCGCCGATCGTCTATTTAATGCTGGCGACATGGCCATTATCTCCAACGGCAAAAACATCGGTGATCAGGCCACTAATGAAAAAGCATGGGCGCTGGGCTTCCCGGAACGTAACCGGGAGATGCTGACTCAATCTATCGCTATCGCCAACGCTGACACGGTGGGTCCGCTCGTCTTCGGCAAGCCGATAGAAGCGGAATCGCAATATGGCACAACGCTCAAAGATAAGCTCAACGTAATTATTGTAAAGACGGCAATGGCCAAACCAGAGCAATTTGAAGCGGTTTACGAGCAAGAAATGAAAGATTACATGACTTTGGGCGGAACCAAGCTGAAAGAGGAACTGGAGAAGTCGTTTAAGGAACTTTCGGCTCAATAAACAAATATATAGTGAAAACCGGGGGGAGATGGTGCTGCGCTCCACCCGGTTTTTCTCCTTAGGAGGAAAACGACTTGAGCAAAGCGACATACTTTAGACGGTATTGGCAATTGTACGCGCTGCTTTCGCTGCCTATTATTTATTTCCTGATCTTCCGCTATGGTCCGATGTATGGTGTGCAGATTGCTTTTAAGGATTTCAATTTGTTTCAGGGGATTGGAGGCAGCGAGTGGATTGGCTTTGATGCGTTCCGCGAGGTTTTTGGAATGAGAGAGTTCTACACCACCTTGCGCAATACCTTTATGCTGAATTTTCTGGATTTACTTGTCTCTTTTCCGGCTCCGATTATCCTGGCGATTATGCTGTTCGAAATTCGTTCGGTGTGGTTCAAGAAAATATCGCAGACGATTTTGTATATCCCCCACTTTATTTCCTGGGTGATCATCGGGGGGGTCGTATATCAATTGTTCGGCAACCAGTCCGGTATGGTGAACGGTGTGCTGGAGAGCTTAGGCCTTACTCCCATCCCGTTTCTGACTGAAAAAAATCCGTGGCTGATCACTTATTTATTCACAGGCGTCTGGCAAAGTGCCGGTTGGGGGACTATCCTTTATCTGGCGGCGTTAACTGGTGTCAACCGAGAGCTGTTTGAAGCTGCTGAAGTGGATGGAGCGACAAGGCTGAAGAAAATCCGCTACATTACGCTTCCTAGCATAAAACCAACCATCGTGACGCTGCTTATCCTCAATCTGGGAAAGATGGTCAGCATCGGTTTTGACCGCCCTTACATTATCGGTAACACTGCTGTGCGTGAGTATTCTGATGTGCTCAGTACCTTTGTGTACCGGGTGGGTCTAGAATCCGGACAATATACGTTGGCTACTGTAGTCGGATTGTTCCAGGCCGTGGTGGGACTGGTGTTTATTTTTGGCTCCAACTATATTTCGAAAAAAGTGACCGGAGACGGTATTTTATGATAAAGAAAGAAGGAGGCGGAGTGCTATGAGTGAACGTACCTCAAACCGGATATTCGATATCGTCAATATAACGTTTGTTGCCTTGTTCGTTTTGTTCTGCTTGGCTCCGTTTTTGCATGTGATTGCCGTGTCGCTTAGTTCCAACCGGGCAATTACTTCTGGAGAAGTAACGATTTTCCCCATTGAATTGAACTGGAATGCATACATTAATGTTTTTTCCAATAATGCGATGATCCGCTCTCTTGTCTTTACGGTTATTCTGACGTTTGCCACAACGGTGCTGTGTATGCTTTTCACTGTCGCAGCAGCTTATCCGCTGACCAAAAGAAAATTGAAGGGCCGTAAATTTTTTATGTATCTGATCGTTATCACTATGTTTTTCAGCGGCGGTATTATTCCTGAATATTTGTTGATCCGTGATTTGCATTTGATTAATTCGGTCTGGTCGCTTATCCTGCCAGGTCTGGTCAGCCCCTTTAACCTGATTATCCTGATCTCCTTTTTCAATAACATCCCTGCCAGCCTGGAGGAATCGGCCGAAATCGATGGCAGTTCCCATCTTCGTACCCTGATGAGTATTATATTGCCGCTATCCATGCCGGTTATGGCCACATTGGCGCTTTTCTACGCAGTGGGAAGGTGGAACGGCTTTCAGGATTCTTTGATGTATATCAATAATCCGGATTTGTATCCGCTCCAGCTCAAGCTGTTCCAGATGGTGCAGAACAATATGGTATCCGAACTGACACAAATGGAAGGTGCCAACCGGACCCCACTGACACCAGAGAGCCTAAAAGCGGCCACCGTTATCTTTGCAACAGTACCGATCCTTGCCGTATATCCATGGCTGCAGAAATATTTTGTCAGCGGTGTAATGCTTGGTGCCGTAAAAGGTTGAACCGTAAGCTGTAACAAGGGAGGAGAACATAATTATGGAGGACAAAGGCATATTTTCGTTCTCAACTTGCTGGAACATTAAGCGTCATTCCATCGGCAGTGAAATGCTGCGGGAAATCCGCGATCTGGGCTTTCAGCGAGTGGAGCTGAACTATAATGTGACTAAGGAAATGCTGGAAACGATCGAGCCGATGCTTGAGCGGGGGGAGATGGGGATCTCAAGTGTCCACAACACCTTCCCGCATGTGCAGGACTCCGATTATGGCACAGATTCCGTGCTGCTAGGTTTTGAGGATGAGGAGAAGCGGCAGCGGGCGATTGAGCTGCTGATTGGCTCGGCTAAGTACGCTCAGCGTTACGGAGGAGAAGCTGTTGTTGTGCATCCCGGTGAGGTACCCTTTCCAAATGATATCAGCAAAGAGCTGGAGCAGATTTATAACGGAGAGGGTAGAGATTCTAACGCTTATCGCAGCAAATGGGCGGAACTGATGGAGCGGCGGGAAGCCTATAGCGCCGGCTATGTGCAGAAAATTATTGAAAGCCTAGATGAAGTATGTAACCGGGCAGTTTCTGAGGGGCTAAACGTACGCTTTGGTATCGAAACACGTTCCAAACCGCAGCAGATTCCGACGCTTGCGGAAGCCAAAACGATTATTAAGGCGCTAAAAGGAGCACCTGTGGGCATATGGTATGACACCGGGCATGCCATTATGATGGACCGTTTGGGTTTGTACGACAGTGTGGCGGAAATGGAAGGTCTGATGGATGATATTGTAGGTGTTCACATTCATGAGACCATCGGTCTGTCTGATCACTGGTGCCCTTATGTAAACAGCGGGAATATGGAATTCTATGATGCTTATCTGCCGATGATTGAACGGGCGCGGGTCAAGGTGTATGAGCTGAAGGCAGCTTGCCAGCCGGAAGAAATTGCTGAAAGTCATCGGCTGCTTATGGCCAAGTTAGCGCGTAGAGGGCAGGTCTGATGTTGAACGATGAAGACCGTAGGTTAGCTATGAAGTATGCTCCGCGCTTATTATTCGATCAGAACGAGCCATTTTTTCCGGTACGTCTCGGTATAACGGTGATGCGGCAGGAGGAGGAGTCTCCTTCCTTCCGGCGCCGTCTAGCTGTGAACCATCCGGATGTGCTGGCCGTTGTGGAATACGCGATTTATTACGATTATGATATTCAGCATTTATATGATCTGGAGCATGTGTGGGTTTATATCGGTAGAGACGGGGAAGTGGTGGATGCCGAAGCGAGCTTTCACGGGAAATTCCTTAAAGCACTGCTGCGCGGGGGCAGCAATCTAAGCGGGACACGGGTAGATCTATATGTCCAACCCGGCAAGCATGCTCTCGCCCCGTTCCCTGGAGTCTTTGAGCTGTTACCGGGATTCCCATCCTGTACACAGGATGGGGCAGGTGCGGAGGGTCTGATTTATGGCGACTTTTTTCACGGCATTCTGGCGTCCGATGGAGAAACTGACCGTCTTGTCCACCGTTATCTGCAAACCTGCCGGTTCACGCCTTCCCTGTCCTATTCGTGCTGGGAATATGCGGACCGGGAGGAATTGTTCGTTTCTTGGAATCAACTGTTCACGGAAATTCCTGACCGTATCCGACAAGAGCTGGCACGGCTTCAGCTCCTGTTACCACCCAGACATTGAGCAGATTGTTAACATGGAGGGAAGTATAATGTACAAGCAACTGGTAGCCAGTAATGATAGAGCGGCAGTGGAGGGATTATCCCGGCAGGTGCTTGATCCGACGAGCCGCTATTATGGAGGGACAATAGATCCGGGTACTGGCGTTGCCTGGGTTAATCATACGACCGGCACACCAACCGATATGTGTTATTGGGGAGCGGCTCTGGTTAACCCGGATTCCGCATTCTACCGTGATGAGCTGCTGCTGGCCCGCCTGCTGCTGGCGACGGAGTTCGTGCTGCGTGCACAACATGAGGATGGCTCGATCTCTCCGGGCTGGACGAACTATCATTCTCCCCCGGATACAGCCTTTGTCATCGTCGGCTATGCTCAGCTATACCAACTGTTGGCGTCGCAGGATTGGGCGCCACTGCAACAGGTGCTTGATAATATGCTCTTGTTTCTTAAGCGAACTATTCCCGTCATGCTTACAGGGGGCTGTCACACGCCGAATCACCGTTGGGTATTGTGTGCAGCACTGGGATTTCTGCATGAACTGTTCGGACTGGAGGAGGCTGTCCAACGGGCGGAACAGTGGTTGGCGGAAGGGATGGATATTACACCTGATGGAGAATGGACGGAGCGCAGCAACGGTATTTATAGTGCGGTCAGCGACATCATGCTGATTCATGCCGCTCGTCTGCTGGATCGGCCGCAGTTGCTGGAGCCAGTTCGTCTGAATTTACACATGATGGTCTATTTGGTGCATCCTAAGGGCGAAGTTGTGACCGATTATTCTGGGCGCCAGGATCTGGGGAGCTTTCACGACCTGTCTCCATATTATTTACCGTACGCTATTCTGGCCCGTTCCGATAAGGAGCCATTGTTTGCGGGGATGGCCGAATGGGCAGGCAGAGCACTGGAAAATCCGGGGGTCTGCTCTGTCAACGTACTTGTACGTATGCTGCTGGAGCCGGAGCTTCAGCAACCTTTTGAAGATTCGGCAGCTCTGCCTGTAAAATATGAGAAAATACTGAACGGCGATTTTCCGCGACACGGCTATCTGCAGGATATGGAGAAGTCCGGCCATCAAGGGCGAATTTACCACAGCCGGCTGCATACTGATTTCGGAGCACCGGTTGCGCGCTACAGGGACGGGAACACTAGCGTGACCTTAATCACGGAGACGCCGTCTTTTTTTGCACTCCGTCACGGTGCCGTCAGGCTGCTTGCAGTGCAACTGGCTTCTTACTTTAATCCGGGCTATGTCCCGATGCAGAAAATGATCAAACTACCTGACGGATACCACCTGTCAGGAGAACAAAAGAAGGGTTATTACGGTCCTGTAGAAGGTGAACTGCTTCCGCAAACATCTGGGGAGCCAGTAAGCCCTTGGTATCTGTTACCGCATCAGAGCCGCGCACTTACGCATGAACAGACATTCCGCGTGGAGACGGAGGTTCAACGCACGGACAGAGGGTGGACCCTGCGATTGCATGCTGAGGAACCTACAGAGGTTATGACACAGCTGTCTTTTATTTTTGGACGGGAAGGATGTTTCACATCGGGTGAATTGCAGGCTGTCGGAGAGGACCATTATCTCTGGAACGGCGGTAACCTCCGCTATAGTTATGAAGAGGACTGGATTGAACTGACAGGGGGCGAGCTTGGCCATCTGGCGGCTACGGTGCGTGAGGCGAAGCTGCAGGATAACTGCAAGGCGGTGTTGGTCAATTTTATGACTCCGTTCGATAAGACGATTACGATCACTCTATCTCCTTCCATGATAAGAGAGTAACCTTTGCAACAATTTACAATTTACAATTTAGCAGAGGTTGACGTTACACCTCAGTCTTAGAATAATAAGCCTTATTAAAAAACCTTCCATTAGAAGCAAACCTGGAGTTATCAGGTCTAATGGGAGGTTTTGTTATGCATCTGCTAAGCATAGACTCACCAGATTTTAACCGTGCATAATGGTATAAGTAAGAAATCCGGGGACACCAGCAGTCAGTGATTCAAACATTCTCCGAAGCCGTGATTGTCAGCTTTTATAAAATTTCCTTTAGTTTGGTTTACATAGGCACTTTTTTCGGTGGTCAAGTGTTATAGAGATATAAAGGTTAAGGAGGTGCTTACATCGCCACAGGATTCGCTAGACTCGACAGAGTTGGAAGAGCTAATCGTTAGGATTCAAAAGGGAGATTCCGAGCAGTATGCTTTAATTGTCAGGTCATTCCAAAAGCCGATCTATCGATATTGCTATCGTTTGTTAGAAAACAAGCAGGATGCGGAGGACGCGGTTCAGGATATTTTGGTAAAGGGTTATCAATCTATCCGGCAATACAAAACGCAAATGCATTTCTCGGCATGGCTCTATCGTATCGCATATCATCATTGCTTAAATCTGCTGCGCAGGCGTCGTCTGCATAAGCAAGTCATGCGTATTTTTCGTCCGGAAGTACTGTCTGCAAGCCCTGAACAGGAGCTGGATGCTCGGTTGTACAGTCCTTCATTGTCTGCGGCTTTAGCGGGATTGTCGCTTGAGGAGAGAAACATGCTTATTCTGCGGGTGTTTGAGGAACAAACTTATGCAGAGATAAGTGAGATTCTAGGGGTCAGTCCCAATGCGCTAACTAAAAGAATGAATCGGATCAAGCTAAAGGTTCAGGAAGCTATGAAGTCGGAGGAGGAGATCACATGGAAAGAAACAAAATCAGCAATGAATACCAAGATATAATTTATGCCTCGGCGGGCAATGAACTTTTGGATGAGGTAGATGTAGAAGATAAGGTCATGGGGCGTATTACTGGCATAACAGGTCGAAAGCGATCGTTCTCGCTGAGGGTGATGAATAAAACAACGGCAGTGGCCAGTATGTTAACGCTGTTTCTGCTGATTTCTGTGACTGCGTATGCTGCGTCTGAATATATCCAAATCCGCAATAGTGAAGGAGTAGTGAAGGTCCAACATGTTGCGCCGACTGAATCTGCAGAAAATGCTTCTTATGATAAATATGCGCAGCAAGCAGAAAAGTTCGCTAAACCGGGTGAATTGATCGCTTATCTTGTGAAAAATAAAGCAGGTGCAGCAGGCTTGGCGACAGAATTGCAGTTTAAGTATAAAGAGCAGCGGATAGATGCGTATTCTGATTTTTTAAAAGAAATCAAAAGAACAGGGGCGCCAATGCTTCCCGAAACGGCAGCGGGGTACGCTTTTAAATATAGTGTAATCCATCCTAATTCTCCGACTACGGATACAGCTAAGGGAAGTTCTCTGTATAAGGAAACATTAAATGATCTTACCGCTCAGGCAAATAAGGATAAGGGGACCCGCAATTTGTTTATGAAGGCTATACCGTGGTCCGAGCCAGGGGGGCTAAGTGTAACTTATTCGAAGAACAATGCTTTTATAGGGATCTCAGCAACGCTCATGCATGGGGGCAAGGTTTTCGTGGAACAAACGCCTGAGAATCAAGCTAATAAGCTCACAGTCGCAGGCACAGAAGTTATCTATAACAAGGTAGTAAGGGAAGAAGTCAGCTATGATTATCTAAATTGGTATAACGAGAAGCAGGATGCGTATTATACACTCACCAGCTATGGAGATACGATTTTGACCCAGGAGCAATTTTTACAGCTGGCTGAGGAGCTATTGAAGTAGAGTTTTGAAGTTTGAAGTTTGAAGTTTGAAGTTTGAAGTTAGTAGTTAGTAGGTGCATGCGCTAAGTTAGTTGTATTATGTGCAATTAAAGTTCACCAATAGCTGTATATAGGCCCTTTAGTTGTACTTGATGCAGCTATTACTGGTTAGATTAGTGGAAATAGACGTTTTTACGGATTTTAGTTGTAGAGAATGCAATTAGAGAAGAGGCTATGAGCGGATCAGAAATAAATAAGTGTATAAAATACAGTTAAATCGTATGCAGGGAAGGCAGCAATTGGATCCAGATATAAAAGAAGGTATCCCCAAAGCGAGAGCTGTAGGGATACCTTCTTTATATTCTTAAGTCGAAAAGTTGACCAGCGTTAGCCTTCTAGCAGTAGTGCTTCCGGATCTTCCAGCAATTCCTTCACTTTGACCAGGAAGCTTACCGCTTCAGAGCCGTCAACGATCCGGTGATCATAGGAAAGGGCGATGTACATCATTGGACGGTTTACGGTTCTTTCTTCGTCCAGCGCGATCGGACGCAATTGGATCTTATGCATCCCTAGAATACCCACCTGTGGTGTATTCAGAATCGGTGTCGATAACAAGGAGCCGAATACGCCACCGTTGGTGATGGTGAATGTTCCGCCTTGCAGCTCGGAGAGGCTGAGCGTATTGGCACGTGCTTTGGAAGCGAGCTCGCCAATCTGGCGCTCGATTTCCGGGAAGCTGAGCCGATCCGCATCACGGACTACGGGAACTACAAGTCCTTCTTTCGCTGCAACAGCAATACCGATGTCGTAGAATTTCTTAACGACCAGATCTTCACCGTCGATTTCGGCGTTTAGCAGTGGATAGGTTTTAAGCGCACCGATCACGGCTTTGGTGAAGAAGGACATGAAGCCTAGTCCAACTTCATGTTTTTCTTTAAATGCATCCTTGCGGCGCTTGCGGATGTCGAGGATCGCTGTCATGTCCACCTCGTTGAAGGTGGTAAGCATGGCCGCGGTCTGCTGCGCTTCGACCAAGCGGCTGGCAATCGTGAGCCGTCTGCGCGACATGCGCTTGCGCTCCACGTTTTTGCCCTCGTCCGGCGTGGCTTTGCCCGCTGCCGGCTTCGCTGGCTCCGGCTTGCCTTGCGGCGCCGGAGCTACCGGTGCAGCGGCCTGCGGCGCTGCTGCACCATGACCGGACACATCGGCCTGACCAATCCGGCCGATAGGATCACGGGCGCTAACCTCGCCGAGGTCGATGCCGCGCTCCCGTGCCAGCTTGCGTGCGCCCGGCGATGCCAAGGCAGCGTGGCTGTCGCCACCTGCTGCAGGCACTTCGGGCGCAGCTACAGGCGCGGCGGCTGCTACTGCGTTGCCGCCTGCCGGAGCCGCTTTAGGCGCTTCGGCTTCGCTTTCAGCGGCCCGCGGCGTACTGCCGCTTGCGGCTCCAATGATGCCGATGGCTTCGCCAACGGCTACGTTCTCGCCCGCTTGACGCAGGATGGTGGAGATGACACCCTCCACCTCTGCACTAATTTCCAGATTGACTTTATCCGTTTCCAGCTCAGCAAGCACATCGCCTTGACCTACCGTGTCGCCTTCTTTAACCAGCCATTTGTAGATGGTTCCTTCGGATATGGATTCTCCCAGATCGGGTACTAAGATTTCTGACACAGGCCGTTTCCTCCCCAAACATAATGGTTTACGCTATTGTGATACCGTCCTCTTAAGAGGACGGTACAGCCGCTTGTACGTTCGAATTTGATTTTAGGGCTTCTGTTACAATTCTACGTTGTTCGAAGCTATGCACATCTGCATAACCACTGGCCGGGCTGGAACGTTCCGGACGGCCGATATATCTTACGCCGGCATTTTTCGGTGCGATGGCGCGTAACCGAGGCTCACTATAGCTCCAGCCGCCCATATTTTTCGGCTCTTCTTGCACCCAGACAATTTCCTGAAGGGAGCTGAAGGAGTTTAAATGTTCGCTTAGCTCCTGTTCCGGGAACGGATAAAGCTGCTCTAGGCGAAGAACATGCAGCCATGACCAATCCTTATCCGGTGCTGCTTCCAGTTCTGTTTGGATGTCGATAGCGACTTTACCGCTGCAGACTACGAGCCGTTTAACTTCACTTGGTTTCTGGCCAAGCAAAGATTCAGCTAATACAGGCTTGAATTGTCCTGAAGCCAGCTCGGTTCCGGCAGAAGTGCTGCGCGTATTCCGAATGAGACTTTTCGGCGTCATAATGACTAGCGGTCTAGCATCTTCCTGCCCGCATAACGCTGCTTGGCGCCGCAGCAGATGGAAATATTGCGAAGCGGTAGTCAGGTTAGCGACCGTCCAGTTCTCCTCAGCGGATAGCTGCAAGAACCGTTCCAGCCTACCGCTGGAGTGCTCAGGTCCCTGTCCTTCGTAGCCATGCGGCAGCATGATGACGAGATTGCTGCGCTGTGTCCATTTGGCGCGTCCAGCGGCAATGAACTGGTCAAAAATAACCTGACCCGCATTGGCGAAATCACCATACTGTGCTTCCCAGATTACGAAGGTTTCCGGTGCAAACACATTATAACCATATTCAAAGCCTAATACTGATGCCTCTGACAATGGACTGTTGTATACGCCAAAGGAGGCACGGGAATCGCTTAGCTGATGCAGCGGAGAGAATAAATCTCCTGTTTTACTGTCGTGCAGCACCAGATGGCGATGTGCGAAGGTTCCGCGCTGGGCATCTTGACCGCTCAGTCGGATGGGCGTTCCATTTTTCAGAATGGTAGCGAAGGCTAATGTTTCAGCTAGTGCCCAGTCGACCTTTTCACCCTCATTCAGTGCATCTTTACGACGTTGTAAAATGCGCTCCAGCTTCGGATAAACCTGGAATCCAGCAGGAACCGTCAACAGTTCACGATTGATCTCCTGCAGGCTGGAGATGGATACCGCTGTAGTGTTTGCCGCTGCGCGGTCCGTTTGTAGAGGAATGAAGGCTTTGGGTTCTTTTTTCTTATGATTGCCTTCCTTCATAGTATCGTACGCACGCTGCAATACGCTTTCTGCTTCAGCATTCATCTTTTGTACGTCTTCGGCGGTAAGAACCTTTTCGTTTTTCAGTCTCTCTGCATAAACCTTGTAGACGGTTGGATGATTGCGAACCTTGCCGTAGACAATAGGTTGTGTGGTTTCAGGATCATCCATTTCGTTGTGACCATGACGGCGGTAGCCGATGAGATCAATTACGAAATCTTTTTTGAATTGATGGCGGTATGCGCTAGCTAAACGTACAGCTGCTACGCAGGCCTCTGGGTCATCAGCGTTGACATGGACTATTGGGATTTCATACCCTTTGGCGATGTCACTCGCATAATGCGTAGAACGGGAATCTTCACTTTCAGTCGTAAAACCAATTCGGTTATTAACAATGATATGGATCGTCCCACCATTTTGATAACCTTGAAGTTTGCCGATATTAAGCGTTTCTGCAACAATTCCTTCACCTGGAAAAGCAGCATCGCCATGCATCAGCACCGCCATAGCTTTACTGGTATCAATCTTCGGCAGTCCTGCAGTGCTCCGATCTTCTTGTGCGGCACGAGTGAAACCTTCCACGACAGGATTGACGAATTCCAAGTGACTTGGGTTATTCGCTAGTGTTATTCTTGTGCGTACGGTTTCTCCTTCACGGACAGCACGGTCTGCACCGAGATGGTATTTCACATCACCTGTCCAACCATAGTTAATGCCTGTGGAGCCTTCGGAAGGGAAAAGCTCCTTGTTCGGAGAATGATGAAACTCTGAAAATATGATATCATAAGGTTTGCCCAAAATATGTGCAAGAACGTTGAGGCGGCCGCGATGCGCCATGCCCATCAAAATATGCTCCGCACCGTCATGTGCAGCAGCACGTACGATTTCATCTAACATCGGCACAAGAGCATCATTGCCTTCAAGACTGAAACGCTTCTGACCTACAAAAGTCTTGTGGAGGAAGGTTTCAAATTGCTCTACCTGAATCAGGCGGTTCAGGAGCTCTTTGCGTTCTGTATTATTTAGGGGTGCTGGTGAGCTGGTGGATTCTGCCTGTCTATTTAGCCATTGCAGTTCTTTTTCTTCATGCACATGCCCGAATTCATAGGCGATAGTCTTGGTGTATGCCTGACGCATACGTTGCACGGCATCCCATCCGGTATGCACATCATTCGGCGCATTTTCCCATATAAGCGTGGCAGGCAGTGCGATCAGGTCTTCGCGGGTCAGCCCATAGGTTTCAAGCTCAAGATATTTTGCCATGGGATTCTGATCGCGTACCAGCGGATCAATTTCAGCGGCCATATGGCCATATATACGAATATTGGCGATTAGCTTGGAAGCTCTTACTGCTTTTCTAAGCCATTCGGTGTCTCCCGAGATGCGCGGCTGAGGAGCCGGTTCGCTATCCGGAGTTAGGGGAGGAGGTCCCGAATTTGTAAAAAGCTCGCGATAATTATTTTCTACGGTGGAGGGATCTTTCACAAACTGTTCATATCTTTCTTGAATGTAGCCTAAATTGGGTCCGTAATACTTACTCCAAATGGATTCGTTATAGGGCTCTTTGGCTGCCATGAATACATCCTCCTTAACGGATGAACTCCATACGTGACATTTTGTGTCAACGCTTACTGGAGCTGTGATGATTGCGGTTTCATTTCTCATCTTATTGTGCTACTTTCGGCCACTGTAATCAATTCATTCTTTCGTCCAATACGTTCGCAAAATGGTATGGGTTAGCTTGTTCTAATGAAAAGAAGGGTGTTTCTTCTCATTACCCATTCTAAAGGCCTATTAAAATGATTCTATTATCCTTATTTTTAACTATTAGGTCAGTAAATATTTATTTTGCTAGTACAATTTATTTTATGTAACGGACGAGTATCGTGATAATCGGACAAGATCTTTGAAAAAAAATCTTTTATTTTTCGTTTTTAAAATAGAAAGTAACCAGGAATCGACACACTTTTCCGCTTTCTTTTTGTATAATGTTATTGCAGATAGTAATTTTATAGTTTTTTAAGCAGATCCTTTCGTGAAAAGGGTCCAGTAAAAGGTAAACTTGCCGAAAGGCAGGGGCACAAAGTCGCGGGTCTAAGGTAGAGATACTATGACAGCCGGATTGCCTGGGGACGTAAAATCTTAGGGGGAGATTTTTTGGAAAAGTCCAACCAGGGTAGCAACAGAGAACAGCAGTTTATTGATCTGGATCAAGAGTGGGTACATTTATTATTAGCAGCTAAGAAGGCTGGCATTAAGGCAGATGAAATCCGCCAGTTCTTTCATGAGAAAACTGTGCAGATCGTGCAGTAATACATTAGAGGGGTTACATATCGAAAAAGGGCACAGCGGTTCTTCGCTGTGTCCTTTTTCGATATGATTTAGTAGAAGAGAGGATCGTACCAGATTAGTAGGAAGTATTAATCCTTTTGATCGAGCTTCCATTTCTGATAGTCCAGAAATTCTTTGAATTCGCGTTTGCTAATGCCTGAGTCCATAGCTTCCTGCACCAATCGGAACCATTCCGAATCTAAATGTGATTCCTCTGCATCATTGGGTTCTCCATAGAGTAGGGCATGAATGGATACCTGAAGCGCGTCAGCGATTTTTTCGATAAACTGGATGGATGGATTGGATTGGATGTTTCTCTCCACGTTGCTAAGATACGACTTAGCCACATCTGCTCTGTCCGCAAGCTCAGATAGGGAGAAACCCTTGTCTAGGCGGAGCTGCTGGATACGTTGGCCCATATTCTGTGGCACTATGCTGACGCCCCTCCGTAATTTTTGTTATTAGTATAGCAAATATCAATAAATCGGACAAAGTTTATTGTAAAGAGAAGAGCAGCAATCTGCTTATCCGTGGCCGGATTCAGGATCTGCTGCTCTTCGAGTATTTTATTAAATTACTTTATTGATCTTAGTAGTCTTTTTTCGCACCTTGTTTAGCTACGAAATCCCAAGTCAGTGTTAAGCTATCGCCTTGGAAAATATTTTGATCTTGGTTATTTTCCACAAATTCGAATTGGACGGAGAAGCTGTCGTTGGTACCGGCTTTAATACCGGATGCTTCGGTAAAGAGTTGATCCCAACCTGTATTTTTTACGAGATCCGGATGCTGACTTTTTAAAGCAGCAAGTGTAGTCTCATAAACTACATTTTCAGGAGAGACGATAGGTACTCCTTTATCATTATTTCTAAGGAATTTAACTTTAATGAACTCGGCTAAATCCAGGTAGTTATCTCCTTTAGCATCCGTGATTTGAGTCGATGTATTCAGAATAATAGATCCGATATCGAGCGAACCATCGTTTTTCAATTTGAAGGATTTAGTTACCGTATCACCTGGTTTCAGGTTAGGAATATTAACGATGACAGAAGGGTCGGAGTTCAGATCGAGCGTGCCCGCTGCGAATGTAGCTGTGCTTTGCGCAGTGTCGCTAAAGTATGCGAAGGTTCCTCCGCCGATTAATGATAAACCCAGTGCTGCAGATGCTACGCCAAGACCCAATGTTTTCTTGATACCCATAATAAAATTCCTCCTCAAATTTGTGTTTGAATTTTTTATAAAATTTATATATTGTATCTTCCGGTTCGTAAGCGGAAGTGGACAATCAACTTAGGGCTGTGTTTCTGTTGGGGGCGGTGAGGCTGGCAGTAGGGCAGCATTTTTCTTTTCTAATGCAGCTACAGCCTTCCAAGAGGTATACAGAGCATAGAGCAGAAGCATCAAGCCAGGCACGATCATGAGGACTACACTTCCAGCTTTGGAAACCGCGAAATTCATAGCGTAACCGACATAGGGTACAGTGACCCCGGTATACTGAGCTACAACATTCACAGAACTGGTAGGGTTCATGTCGGGCGCGTCGTTGTTATCGCCTTTAGTGCGATAAACAGCTTCACCAGTAGCGTTATTGACGGTCGCTTCTACAATCCGGTGAGTAATGAGCAGATTATCTTCATTCCTAAAGGTGATGACATCGCCTGGTTTGAAACGATTCATATCCCCTCCGGGTTTTAATGCGACAATTGAGCCTGTCTGAATTCCTGGTTCCATCGATCCTGAGAGTACGGTTTTGATCTCATATCCGAAGAAAGCAGGTTCACCGCCGGAGGCCTTGGATAACACTACGGCTGCCACCAGCAGAATAAAGATCACAAGCATTAAGCTCGATAGGGTATTATTGATAATTTTTTTAATTCGCATCTTATTCTCCACCTTTCTCAGGTTGAGGGTCCGAAGGAGCTTGGGTTGCTACCGGCGGGGTAGTCGTACTGTCTTCCGCCTTTGGCGTCTCTTGTGGAGCCTCTTGCTGAGGGACATCTTTTGGAATTGTGAGCTCTTCGCCAATTTCCGGCTTAACCGGGTCAGTGGCTGGGGCTTCAGGTTGTTCTTTATTTGGGGCTTCCGGAGCAGCTTCACCTGATGTTGGAGGGGTTGCCTCAGCTTTCGCTTTATCCTCGGCTTCTTGTTGCTTTTTCTCCTCAGCCAAACGTTCTTCTTCTTTTTTCGCTTCTTCTTCTTTCTTTGCTTGCTCTTCTTCTAGCCGAGCTTTTTCAAGCTCTTCTAGTTTTTGCTCGCGAGTCTGACTGATCAATTGGAGTTTATCTTGAAGGGTAGTGATACCTGAGGTTGCCGATTCTTTAAGGTTAGTCAATTCGGTATTTAGAGCTTCATAAGATGAGGTGAGGTCGCTAGAGATCACGCCGTCTGGTTGAGTGAAGGTAATCAGGAATGGCAGTGGCTGTGGGAACTCTCCTTCGCGTAATTCAAGTTGTCCATAAACATCGCTGGTAACTACCGAAGCGAATGGAAGACCGACATCGTGTATGGAGGTTAGGTAACTAATAACTCCATTTAAGGAAGCATTCAAGGATTCCGAGATCACACCGCTTTGATTCAGGCTGCTTTGTAAATCTCTGAAAAATTGCTCGTCCTTGATTTCTAGACAGTTGGAATCTAGAGAAGTCATATATCCTCCTATCTGGAAGAGTAAGGCTGCTGCTGCACTTAGCTCATTGTGGATTTGATTCCAAATTTGGCTGTTAGCCGCCAGTTGCTCGTTAACGCTATCTATTTGGGATTGAAGCGCCGCTATTTGCGAAGAAATCTCTTCTGCAGCGACATCAAGCTCTTCCAGCGACATCCCTTCTATTCCCGAAACGTCCGAGTAGTTAGCTGATGAGGAAAAGGGCTGTAGTGATTCTTTTAAAGTGAGCGCTCGATTAACATGCTCTTTGAACTCTGTAAGCAGTGCCTTGATCGAATTCGGAAATACTTCGCAAAAGCTAATCGTGCTAGTGGTTTGCGTAGCAGCTCCAAAGCCTCCATAGGTACCACCAACTTGCTGCGAGGTATATAGAAATAAGACGGAGACAGCCATTCCTGATTGCAGTATACGTAATCCGATTTTCCTGTTTCTTCTAGGTCTTCTCCTTGCTGATCTGGGTCTCAGAGGAATACCTCCCCTCAATGTCTGTTTCTTTGGTTCGTTATTATCGTTCTTTATTAAGAACAACTTCTGTAATGAATCATACATGGAATAAATCAAAAAGAAAACTGCCAATAACGCGCATTTGTACTCTATAAAGAACGAAAATGATAATTTATCTCTAAATAACTCCATATATCGCTCGATTACTAAATATATTCGCAATAAAGAACGATAAGTTAGAGTGATTCGCAAAAAAATACCCGGCTCGCAGTAGTAACGCGAGCCGGGCATAAGCGGAGTAATGAAGTTGAGAATATAAATGTATATGTTACGGAAGTTTTGAACCGCGTGAACTAACATACAGGTCATACCATTCTTTACGGCTAAGCTCCAGCTTGTCCGCATTGGCACAGGCAGTAATACGCTTCGGATTCACAGTTCCAATAACAGGCTGAATGGCAGCTGGATGTGTCATTAGCCAAGCCAGTACAATGGCTTCAGGTGTTGTTCCTTTTTCATCTGCGAGCTGTTGGACCATAGCTGCTGTTTGGACGATATTCTCCGGTTGATCCTCTAATGAACGCCCGCTAAATAGACCTTGGGCGAGTGGCCCCCAAGCTTGAAGCTGAATGTTCTCCATTCGACAATGTTCAAGGGTTCCCTCAGGGAAGATAATATCCTTCCAGGGTTCACGATTTACACTGATTCCAGCATCCACCCAGCTGATCTTAGCCAAGCTCATATGCAGCTGGTTTACGATAAAAGGTTCATCGCAATAAGTCTGCAGCAGCTTGATCTGAGCGGCGCTCATATTGGAAACCCCGAAATGACGAACCTTACCAGCGGCCTTCAGTTGATGTAATGCGGAGGCTACTTCCTCGGGATCCATTAAGGGATCAGGTCTATGCAGTAGAAGAATATCAATGTATTCGGTCCCAAGTCGTGACAATATTCCATCTACACTGTTCAGAATATGTTGGCCAGAGAAATCAAACGTATTAGTGCTGTCTCCAGGTTCCATTAGCTTAATTCCACATTTAGATTGAATTATGATTTCTTCACGTAGTCTTGGACGATCCTTAAAAATCTGACCGAATACCTTCTCCGCCTTCCCACGAGTATAGATATCTGCATGATCAAACATGTTGATGCCGATGGAAAGGGCGGCATCAACCGCTTCATGTCCCTGTTTAACATTCTCCGCAGTAATCGGCTCATGGTCCCAGTCACCGCCTAGCCCCATGCAGCCTAAAGCAATGCGGCTTGCGGGAATCCCGCGCTTGTTTAAAGGTAACGCTTTCAACAATGTGATTCCTCCTTGGAAATTATGATTGCGTACTTGTAGATATTGTACACTCTCAGAAGCCCGTATGGTATTTTTTGTCGCTGGAAGAGCGGTGTTTGGTCTCCTCTTTGTTCTTTTCCTCTTGCTTTTCCAGCGTTAAATCTTCCATCGGAATCGGGTCTACATTCTGCTCACTTTCATGAAGATCAAATAGACTTTCTTTCTCTGTTGGATATTGTTCCGGGTGATCCCGTTTGCCACTATTCAGCTGATGTTTTTCTCGGGTCATTTTTACCGCCTCGCCTTCCTTTGAGATTTAATGGATATTGTGCTCGTTAATAAACGTATTTTGACTCCCTTAAACAGAAAAAAGAGGCCATTAGGCCTCTAAATTCAACGGTGTCCCTACGTCTTTTAGCTTGCGTGCTACAACATCATCGTATAGGCGCTGCAGCCATTTCAGCTCAGTCAGGGTGTGCTCATATGTACCGTACATTAGATGCAGGGCAGAACGAGGCACGATGGAGATATGCTCCTCGTATACCTGATAAGCCAGATTAACCTGATGTTCTGTTTCCCGGAGGCGTTCCTCGAGCAGCTTCTCAACCTTGCTCTGATCGATATGACGGGACATAGCCAGGGCCATATACATCGGATGATAGAAGGGTTCGTTTTTCTTAATTTGTTGCAGGATAAGCTGTTCGAATAAAGCTTTACCTTGCTCCGTTATGGCATAGATTGTTTTGTCCGGCCGATCACTGCTGCGGATGATCTCTAAAGCTTCTATATAACCATCTTGTGCAAGCTTATCCACAGCATAATAGAGTGATCCCATTTGCAGCTTGGTGATCCGGTCCATGGAACGTTCCTTCATCACTAATGTGATTTCATAGGGATGCATGTTCCGCTCCAGCAGTAAACCTAAAATGGCTAATTTCATGGACATAATGGTTACCTTTTGCCCTCAGACGCCTGAACAGCTTTAGCAGGAATGGTAAGACGGTCTTTTGGCATGAGCAGTACAAAGACTAGACCGAGCACTGCAGGAATCAAGGCCCACATAAAGGTTTGTGCAATAGAGGTGGATAACGCACTTGATATTTTTTCTAATATTTCAGCAGGGATCTTCGCTCTTGCTTCAGGTGTTAACGCAGCGCGTGGATCTCCGAAAGCTGCTGACTGTTCACTACCGCCAAAAGCATCGCTTAGACTGTTAGTAAAGCTATTCCGCTGAATAATCCCGAAGATCGTAATTCCCAGCGTCATTCCAAGGGAGCGCATGAAGGTACTGGTCGATGTTGCCGATCCCCGTTGGCGCATATCGAAATTATGGATAGCTGCCATACTCAGCACGGAGAAGGAAAAGCCTACGCCGAACCCAGTCAGAGCCATAAATACATTAAGCATGAGGCGGGAGGTATCTGGTGATAAAGTGCTTAGGCTGTAGACCCCTGCGACAAAGCAGACTGCGGATAGGATCATAATGTTGCGGAAGCTGGTTTTTGTTGTAAGCAGCCCCCCGGTCTGACTGCCAACGACCGTACCGATCATCATCGGCATAAGGATCAGCCCTGAGTTCGTAGCTGAGCCGCCAAATACACCCTGCACAAAGATAGGAATGTAAATAGTAGCTACGATAAAAGCAGAGCCATAAAATAGGCTGGTCACGCTGCTTGTTGCAAACAACCGTTTGCGGAACATAGCGAACGAGATCACAGGTTCAGCAGCTACTCTCTCAATAAGGATAAACGCCAGCAAGAGAACAGCAAAACCTACGAATAAGCCAAGGATGGCACTGGAATCCCAAGCATATTGATTACCACCAAGTTCCAGAGCGAACATTAGGCAGATAATCGCGCCAACCAGAGTGAAGGCTCCGCCCCAGTCAATGCGCTGTTTAGCGTGGGAGATCGACTCCTTATAAGAAGTTGCAATCAGGAACAGTGCAATAATTCCTAGCGGCAGGTTAATGTAGAATACCCACTGCCAACCAACATAGTCGGTAATATAGGCACCGAGTAAAGGTCCAAGTACACTGGAGATTCCGAAGACGGCTCCAAAGAGACCGGTCAATTTCCCTCTTTTTTCAGGCGGGTAAATGTCGAAAACGATGGTGAAGGCGATTGGCATTAGTGCACCGCCGCCGATCCCTTGAATGGCACGGTAAATACTGAGCTGTGTGATACTGGTGGCAGTACCGCACAGAGCCGAGCCAATCAGGAATACAATCAATCCGAAAATGAAGAAACGCTTACGTCCATACATATCAGAGAGCTTGCCGAAGATAGGGGTTCCGGCCATTACCATTACCATGTAAGCCGAGGTGACCCATACGATTTTATCCAGACCGCCAAGATCTGAGACTATCGTTCCCATAGCTGAAGCTACAATGGTATTGTCCATTGCGGACATAAGAATCCCAAGCAGCAGGCCAACCACTACGAGTTTAAGATTACTTTCTTTAGTATGCATGCTTCGCAGCTCCTTTTTCTTAATAGTGATAGTGATAGTTCTGTTCGAAAAATGTTCATAATTAGAAGCAAAATTTATTATATTCAAATTTGAATAGGGAGGCAATAGTTTTTTTAAAAAAATAGAGATGTATAGCCAACCGTAGAAGAATACGGCGGTAATATAGGGACAAACTACCCGTGGAGATCATCTGTGGATGAATTAGGAATGCCTCTTGACATACCCTACGGGGGTATATTATAACCAAGGAGGCTGATTCTTATGTCTACTGCCAAGAAAGAGCAAGCTGCAGAATCCTGCGACATAAATTGTCATTCTTCATCATCAGGAGAACGAAAAAGTCATCATTCGGCAGAATTCAAGAATAACTTGAATACGCGCCTCAACCGGATTGAAGGCCAGATCCGCGGGGTAAAGGGTATGATTGAACGGGATACCTATTGTGATGATGTACTCAACCAGCTCGCAGCGGTACAGGCGGCGTTAAATGGTGTCGGTAAGATGCTGTTAGAAGGACATATGAAAAGTTGCATTGTTGAGCGAATCGAAGCTGGCGAACATGAGGTTATCGACGAGCTCCTAATTACGGTTAACAAATTAATGAAATAATAAGCTAATGCTTCTAGAGCATAGCTTCACAACATTTATTGGAGGTTATATTAATGTCAAACGCTACATTAAACGTTGAAGGAATGTCTTGTGGTCACTGTGTTAACTCCGTAGAGAAAGCCGTAGGCAATCTTGGAGCCACAGCTAAAGTTGATCTTGCTGCTAAGAAAGTTTCCGTCGAGTATGATGAGAACAAAGTAAGCCTTGGTGCGATTAAAGAAGCAATTGTAGATCAAGGGTATGACGTAGTTTAATTTGAAGCACAGTAATAAGGCTTGGAGTGATATGGGGAAGCTACCCAAAGCTCCAATGCCTTTTCTTTTAGAAATTATCATACCCTATAGGGGTATGTGGAGGCGTGGAAATCATGGATAAAACCAAAACAACAGCTTCACCAAACGAACAGCAGGCAACTGTACAGATTACAGGCATGACCTGTTCCGCTTGTGCGACCCGAATTGAGAAGGGTTTGTCCCGAATGGACGGCGTATCTCGTGCGAATGTGAATCTAGCCTTGGAACAGGCTACAGTTGGATTTGATCCGACAGTATCAGGGTTGCCACAAATTGAGGATAAAATCCGTTCTCTTGGTTATGACACTATTAAAGAATCTGCGGATTTTGATATATCGGGGATGACCTGTGCTGCGTGTTCCTCACGGATTGAAAAAGTGTTGAGCCGTACACCGGGTATAGCAGCAGTTAATGTGAATTTAGCGCTGGAAACAGCACATGTAGAATATACACCCGGTAATATCAGTCCAAGGGAGATCATGGAGAAGGTAAGCAGTATCGGCTATAAAGCTTCTCTTAAAGAAGACCGCAAGGATCATGTGGATCGTCGTGGAAAAGAAATTCAGCATAAAAAGTGGAAATGGATCATTTCTGCAATTCTTTCGTTCCCATTGTTATGGGCGATGGCTGGTCATTTCTCCTTCACCGGCTGGATTCCAACACCGGATATATTTATGAATCCTTGGTTCCAGCTTGTACTGGCTACCCCTGTGCAATTTATCATCGGTTGGCAGTTCTACGTCGGTGCTTATAAAGCCCTTCGTAACCGGAGTGCCAATATGGATGTGTTGGTCGTATTAGGGACGTCGGCAGCTTATTTCTACAGTCTTTATCTGACCATTGATTCCTTAAGCATGAAGGGAATGAATCATACTGTAGAAATGTATTATGAGACGAGTGCTGTACTCATTACACTTATCCTTGTCGGTAAATGGTTTGAGGCGCTGGCGAAAGGCCGTTCCTCTGACGCAATCAAAAGCTTAATGGGTCTTCAGGCAAAAACCGCCCTCGTAATTCGGGATGGGCAAGAAATGAATATCCCGACAGATGAAGTTATTCCTGGTGATATTGTATTGGTGAAGCCCGGAACAAAGGTACCTGTGGATGGCGAAGTTGTCGAGGGGTCTTCTTCTGTGGATGAGTCGATGTTGACCGGAGAAAGTATTCCTGTGGAGAAAAAAGCAGGGGATACCGTGATCGGTGCCACTATGAATAAGAACGGTATCTTGAGAATCAAAGCCAATAAAGTGGGTCGCGACACTGCGCTGGCTCAAATTATCCGAGTAGTGGAGGAAGCTCAAGGCTCCAAAGCTCCGATTCAGCGGATTGCCGATGTAATCTCAGGGATTTTTGTGCCGATTGTTGTGGGTATTGCCGTAATAACTTTTCTGATCTGGTATTTCTGGGCAGCCCCTGGCCAGTTCGCTGATGCCCTCGAAAAAGCCATTGCAGTGCTCGTAATCGCTTGTCCATGTGCGCTAGGTCTGGCAACGCCAACCTCCATTATGGCAGGATCGGGCCGGGCAGCAGAGCTTGGAATTCTCTTCAAAGGTGGGGAGCATTTAGAGGGAGCGCAAGGGATTCAGACCGTTGTACTAGATAAAACAGGTACAGTGACGAATGGTAAACCCGTGCTTACCGATGTTGTGACTACTACTGGAATTGCAGCTTATGGAAAAGAAAACGCGGAAAACCGATTGTTAGCTTTAACTGCAGCTGCTGAAAAGCTATCTGAGCATCCACTTGCGGAAGCTATTGTTGCTGGCGCTGCTGATAGAGGTTTGGCTTTGCCTACTGCTGAGCAGTTTGATAATGTGCCCGGACGTGGAATTATGGCCGTTGTCTCCGATCAGCAGGTTATGGTAGGCACGCGGCGGATGATGGAAGATCATCAGCTTGATATCACAGAATGGACTCCAATTATGAAGAAGCTGGAGGAGTCGGGGAAGACAGCTATGCTAGTAGCGGTAGAGAGTGAAATCGCTGGGATTGTGGCCGTTGCTGATACGATTAAACCGACCTCAAAAGCGGCTGTAGCCGCGCTCCATGATATGGGTATTGAAGTCGTAATGATCACTGGTGACAATAAAATTACAGCTGAGGCTATTGCGAAGCAGGCAGGGATCGAAAAAGTGTTAGCAGAGGTTCTGCCAGAGGGCAAAGCCGAAGAGGTTCGCAAGCTACAGCAAAATGGGACTAAGGTTGCCATGGTTGGGGATGGGATCAACGATGCTCCGGCACTGGCTACTGCCGATACGGGTATGGCGATTGGGACAGGAACGGATATAGCTATGGAAGCAGCAGATATTACGCTGATGCGCGGGGATTTGAAGAGTATTCCTGATGCGATTATGATGAGCCGCAAAACGATGAGAAATATTAAACAAAATTTGTTCTGGGCGCTTGCTTACAATACAATAGGAATACCGATTGCTGCACTTGGGTTTCTAGCCCCATGGCTGGCAGGAGCTGCGATGGCATTTAGCTCCGTGTCTGTTGTTTTGAATGCACTTCGGCTACAGCGGGTAAAGCTGTAATATCACTATCACTATTTAGGGAGTGGCCACAGTGCAAGTAAATAACGATACAATTTCTCTGTTAATGAAACATGCATCTGTCCGCAAGTTTCAGGATAAGCCAGTAAGTGAAGATCAGCTTAGCGCTATTATTGGAGCAGCTCAGATGGCTTCAACCTCAAGTAATGTTCAGGCTTATAGTGTTATTGCAGTTACTGACCCGGCACTAAAGACGGAGCTTGCGGGACTAGCGGGCAATCAGGCTTATATAGAACAATGCCCAGTATTTTTGGTCTGGTGCGCTGATCTGTATCGGCTGCGCGAGGTGACGAAACCTCATTTGCAGGGAGAGACTTCTTATGAAGATTCTGCTGAGAACCTGATTGTAGCTACCGTTGATGTTGCGCTTGCTGCACAGAATGCTGCAGTGGCTGCGGAATCACTAGGACTTGGAATTGTATATATCGGTGGAATCCGTAACCGGATCGCGGAGGTATCGGAATTGCTGGGACTGCCTGAATTGGTCTATCCGATATTCGGGATGTGTGTAGGTTATCCTGACGGAGCTTCGGGCCTGCGTCCGCGGCTTCCACTAGAGGCTGTTCTGCATCGTAATCGCTACAATGCGGAAACCACTGTGGAGCAGGTCAAAACTTACGATAAAGTCTCCTCAGACTATATGCGTGAGCGGACCCACGGCGCCAAAGACACCCCTTGGTCGGCCATTATGGCGGAGCGATTGTCACAGCCAGCACGGCTGCATATGAAGGAGTTTCTGCTGGAAAAAGGATTCCTTCGGAGGTAACTAAACTTGCTTCACCTAAAGAGGCTGCCTTATTAGTAGTTTATTCTACTGATAGGGCAGCCTCTTTTTTTTATTCGAAGCCAGGAAGGTGACAGTTGTCATCTTAAAGAAATGACAGTCCATACTAATGTCATGTCTTCTTTTTCCATATGATTGAAATAGATCAAACGCATTCGGAAGCGGAGGGATTACGTTATGGATAATATTATAGAAATGCACGGGGTCAGCAAAATATATAAGGATAAAAAGGCCGTAGATAATATCAGCTTTAACATTGCTAAAGGTTCGATTACAGCTATTCTGGGACCGAACGGAGCGGGTAAAACAACGGCATTAGGCATGCTGCTGGGGCTAATAGAGCCTACCGAGGGTACAGTGGAGTTGTTCGGTCATCATCCGAAGGATAAAGCAGTACGTGAAAAGACTGGAGCGATGCTGCAGGAGGTAAGTGTAATGGATCGGCTAAAGGTGCGGGAGATCATTGATCTGATCCGCAGCTATTATCCAAAGCCTATGGATATGGAGTTTCTAATTAAGGCTACTGGACTTGCGCCAGCCGATTTGAATAGATACGCCGAGAAGCTCTCGGGCGGTCAAAAGCGTAGTTTGGGCTTTGCGCTCGCCCTCGCGGGTAATCCGGAGCTGATCTTTTTCGATGAACCTACAGTCGGACTTGATATTACTTCCCGGCGGCGGTTCTGGGAAACGGTTCGTGGACTTGCGGAGCAAGGAAAAACGATTGTGTTCACGACCCATTATTTGCAGGAAGCAGAAGATATTGCGGATCGTATTCTATTATTCAGTAAAGGCCACTTAGTTGCGGACGGAAGTCCAGATGAGATTAAATCGCGGATTGTGAAGCGTTCCGTGTCCTTCCTGCCTGTGGGTGATCGCTCGCAATTGCGCAGAAACCTGCTAGACCTAGCTGCTATAGAGGATTGTTATGAAAAAGATGGCCGCATTCACGTGACCACAGAGGATACAGATGAGGCGCTTAAAGCGATTTTTGTGGCTGGACTTCCTGTGAAAGATGTTCGAATTGATCAGGGACGTTTGGATGAGGCTTTTGAACAATTGACCATGAACCAAGAGGAGGCTGTCTAACCATGAGACTAATAACTGTACAGTGTAAAGCGGAAATGCTGCGGATCATCCGTAATCCCTATTATGTGTTCTGGTCTTTGCTCATGCCCATCATGTTCTATTTCATCTTCACCCGGGTGGTCAATACAGGTAGCGATGACCTAACATGGCGTGCTCATTATTTAATGTCTATGGCGACCTTCAGTGTAATGGGCTCAGCCATTATGACGCTTGGCATCCGGTTGGTGCAAGAACGAACACAAGGCTGGACCACCTTTATTCGGATTACACCGCTGCCGGGATCGATCTATTTTTTCGGAAAAATGTTCGGACAGACGATGATGCATCTGTTTTCGGTCATTTGTATTTTTATCGCAGGCTATTTAATCAATGGCGTCTCTTTATCCGCAGGTCAATGGGTGCTTAGCGGGCTGTGGATCCTGATCGGTTCTCTACCATTTTTAGCGATTGGTACGCTTGTAGGTGCTATGAAACGGGTGGATACAGCCAGTGGAGTCAGCAACGTGATTTATATGGCTCTTGCTGTAGCAGGAGGCATGTGGATGCCGATTGAGATACTGCCACGATTAATGCAGCGGATTGGTCATTGGTTTCCTTCCTATAACTATGGGAATGGAGCCTGGGAGATCGTTCGTGGATCAGCTCCGACGTGGAGTAATGTCTTGATTTTACTCGGATATTTGGTAGTTTTTATGTTACTATCGGTCTATATTCGAAAAAAACAGGAAGCGGTGTGAATGAATGGCTGAGCGTGCGAAGTTCCGGTTATTTCCACAAAAACAGGGTTTTTTCCCTTTTGTATGGGCTGTTTATCTGGTTTTGCCCATCCTGAATTTGCGCGGGGAGACTGGAATGAAGCTCATCCTGGGCGGGATTATGATAGCGGTGTTTGCCCTCAGCTATCGCCAGCTGTATTGGGTGCGGGGTGGAGTGTTTAATGTTTGGTTATTTATTCAAATGTTAATCATCGTGGTGCTTAGTTTGTTCTATACCCCCTATAATCTGTACATGGGCTTTTTCACCGCAAATTTTATCGCATATTATACGGAGAATAAAGGGTTCAAAATTGCATTTGCTTCTTTTGTGATCATGATCCTTTCGGTGCTGGTCTTAGTGGGTCGTGAGATGGAGTGGGGAAGCGTGATGTTTTTAGCTCCGTTTATTATTATTATGTTGATTAGTCCGTTCGGAGTGAGGTCCATGAATCGGAATCAGAAGCTGGAGAAAGAGCTGGATCAAGCCAATGAGGTGATTAAAGAGCTGGTGAAGCGTGAGGAACGAATGCGAATCGCCCGTGACCTGCATGATACCCTTGGCCATACCTTGTCCCTGATTACGTTAAAGAGCCAACTCGTAGAGAAGCTGGTGACGAAAAATACGGAGCGAGCTCAAGAGGAAGCACGAGAAATTCAGCGCACTTCACGGGCTGCGCTCCGTCAAGTGCGTGAGCTAGTGTCGGAAATGCGAGCGATCTCAGTAGCAGAGGAACTGGCTGAAGCTGGAGAGATGCTGCGAACGGCAGAGATCGCCTTAGAAGTGGAAGGGGATATCTCTCTGGAGGGGGTATCCGACCTGACGCAAAATATCCTTAGCCTCTGTATCAAAGAAGCAGTGACTAATATCGTAAAGCATAGTAGAGCGGACAAATGCTTCATAGGAGTGGCAAAGCTGGCTGGAGAAGTGCGAATTACCGTTAAGGATAACGGCATTGGTCTACAGCATGGGGAGAGAGGGAATGGTGGGCTTAGCGATGGAAATGGCATGAAGGGAATGGCAGAGCGTCTATCCCTGATTGATGGCTCCCTGTCGCTAAGCTCAGCTGAGGGTCAGGGAGCTACGCTGATCGTTACCATCCCGCTAATCGTAAAAGATGCACAAGGGGGTGAGACTGCATGATAAGCATTGTTATAGCGGAGGATCAACGCCTGCTTCGGGGAGCGATGGCTTCTTTGCTGGATCTTGAAGACGATATCGAAGTAGTCGGAGAAGCTTGTGATGGGGCGGAGGCGTTAGCTTTAATCGACAAGCTTCAGCCGGATGTCTGTCTCATGGACATTGAAATGCCGTTCAAGAGCGGGCTGGAGGTTGCAGAAATATTGCGGAGTAAGGGTTGTCCGACCCGAATTATTATTTTGACTACCTTTGCCCGTCCAGGGTATTTTGAGCGTGGAGTAAAGGCTGGTATTCAAGGGTATTTGTTGAAGGACGAGCCTGTAGATAAGCTAGCTGAATCTATTCGTCGTGTCATGGCTGGACATCGGGAGGTATCTCCTGAGTTAGTCTTCGGCAGTCTGCGGGAGGAGAATCCATTAACAGCACGGGAGCGCGAGATTTTAAAACTGGCTGGAGAAGGGCAAACCGCGAGCGAGATAGCCTTTTCGCTGCATCTGTCTTATGGCACTGTCCGCAATTACATCTCTGAAATACTCAATAAGCTGGAAGTGAAAAGCCGGATTGAGGCGGTACGGCTGGCGGAAGAAAAAGGCTGGATTTGAGGGGAGGAGGGCATTGTTATGCAAATATTTCTGATTCGTCATGGTGATCCGGACTATTCCATAGATGATCTAACGGAATTCGGGCATCAGGAAGCAGCGGCATTGGGAAAACGCATGGCATCTATCGGACTGGATGAATTATATGCTTCACCATTGGGTAGAGCACAGACAACAGCAAGTTATGTGGCCAAAGAGACGGGACTTGTAATTCAGACAGAACCTTGGACTTGTGAATTGGATTGGACAGGGATTATGTTGGATGGACAAATGGCGCCTATATGGGATAGTCCGGGAGAACATATTAGTGAACTATCGAGTGGAAAAAGAGAATGGTCTGATCAAACAGATCATTGGTTAAAACAAGAGGAATACAGATTGCGGTTTAGCGAACTACAAGCGGCTTCAGATCAATTCTTGCTTAGCCACCACTATAAAAGAGAAGATGGCCTATATCGTATCCTCGAGCCTTCTACCAAGAAGATTGGAGTTGTGTGTCACGGTGGCTTTGGCCTTGCATGGCTAGCCCATTTATTGCAGATTCCTTTAGCCTTGGCTTGGTCCGTATTTTGGCTTGCTCCAAGCTCGGTAACGACGATCTTGTTTGAAGAGCGCAGCGAGCACTATGCAGTTCCCAGATGTATTGGATTGGGAGATGTCTCCCACCTCTATGCTGGGGGTATGAACTATCGCCCAAGGGGATTAATGGGTAATCATGTTTAAGGTGACTGATTAAGAGCGAGCAAGAACATTGTCTATGAAGTGAAAGGCCATCCCGCAGAGGATGGCCTTTTTTAATAATACAAGAAAGTATAAGTTTGGCACGAGACATTATCCTTCTATTTCTCGCATAAACGCTTACCGTCCTTTAGGGGCACCGAAGGCGCTTTTGCTTGCATATAAGAATCATGCCCCTTGCCCAGTTCCTGATTTCCACTTGCTATTGTGCTAACGGACTTAGATGCAGCTATTTGTACATTTTAAGCCTTTTGGAGGAAGTTGCGGACTCGAGAGATCTTATTTTCCATAAATGGAGCGAATATCGTGCTATTTTAGTGATATAAAGTCTCTGAAGTCCGTTAGCATCCCAGAACAGCGAAATAGTTACGAATAAGGGCTGTGGTGTCCGAACGCAATTCTGAATTCTGCTCGCAATAAAGCTACATTTGCAGATAGCAGCAGCTTTTTCATGAAATGGTCCACTAATTTTGGTTTTGAGCCTAAATTATCTGAAATTCCACTCTTCACCGTGGATTTAATTTCACCTGTGAACCTTTGCCGCCTGTCTGGATGCCGGTATCTTTGACTCCGACTTCCTTGAGGTCAGCTACGAGGCGTTCTAGTACCGTCTTTGCGGCAGCAGCTTCCTTCGCACCGGAAGCTTTGACAACTAATTGCACCGGCTTGCCGGAGCGTAGATGCTTCTCGGCCTGACGGAGCTTCGTATCGTAGTCATGCTCTTCAATATGAGCAGTGAAGCGGAGCTCTTTGACCTTCTCCTTGCTGCCGCCCTTTGCAGCTGAGCCACCACTGGCCTTGCGTGCTGAGGCTGCTTCTTTCTGCGCGGCCGCTTTTGCTTTGCCCTTTGCAGTTAGGCTGCAGGGCGGTGGGCTGCTCATTAGCGAGGTGCATACCAGATCAGCTCCCGCTGATCTGGCCATGGCCAGCGCCTCTTCCCGTGAGACGATACCCAGCTTCTCACCCCTAAGTCCTGTAAGAACTACTTCGGATGCTCTGATTTGTTCATTGATTAATACTGCCACTGCTATGAATCCTCCCCTGATAACGATGATAAAGCTATCATATATGGAACTAGCTTGAGGTTCAAATGTGGAGCGTAGGATTAGCGTTACTAATCCTCTCAATTTCTTCTTTTATGATTTGTAGGATTAGTTTTTTAGATGATGTTGCTAGATATTCTCGGTTGCGCCGCTGCAATATACCCACTTGAATGAACGGCTCGCTTAGTTCAACATCTATTTTTACGATATCTGTCATTAAAGCTGTCGAATCAAGCACTACCCCTACCCCAGGGTTCTTTCTTACAAAATGAGGAATAGCAGAAATTTGGCTTATGGTGGATAAAGTGGGCTTTGATTCGAATCTCGAAAATTGCTTAGCTAACCGAAGGTGATATAAGCAAGTGCGTCCTCCAGCTATAATTGGATATTCAAGAATTTCTCGAAATGAAATCTCGTCTCGTCCGCTTAAAGGATGATTTTCATCTACTATAAAAGCGATCTTTTCGTGATAGAGCGGTTCGAAATAAAAGAAAAACAGGTCGGACGGCTCACCGCAGATGGCAAAATCCAGTTCACTTTGTAGAACAAGTTGTGAGAGGGAATCAGTGTTACCCTGAATGAAGTTACATGCCATCTTTGGTTTTTGCTCCTGAAACTTTCGCAAGGCGTTCGGTAGGACGGATTCCATCATGGATTCAATGCCTCCGATATGAAGTGTGCCAATTTCGTCATGCTGTAAAGCTTTGGTGAGTTCTGATACATAGTTCCAATGTTGAATAAGGTTATCGATTTCCGCTGCAAAAACTTGTCCAGCACTTGTCAGTTCTACTTCCCAGCCTCTGTGAAAGAGTTGTATGCCCAGTTCTTTTTCAAGTCGTTGAATTTGGTTGGTAATAGTAGACTGTGCATAATTCAACTTCTCTGCAGCGCGTGAGAAAGTGCCTTCTTGAAGAATGGTCTTAAAAGCCATCAGTTCTTTTAGATCCATCGATTGTCACCTCTATCGGTATAATTGATTAAGATTATTATCTTATTCAATTATATAAATCAAAATACTGAGAGTACAATAAAAGAATTCCAAAGAAGGAGTGAATTAAAATGCCATTCATTAGAGTCAGTTATCTGGAGCAACAATACGACATTCATCAGCTAGAAGGAATATGCAGAGCGATTATGAGCGCGTTAATTCAGCATTTCCATGTACCGGAGGATGATATGTTTCAGGTTTTTCATGCGCATAAAGCGGGGGAATTTTTTTATAGTAAAGATTATTTAAATATTGAACGAAGCGACGGACTGATATATATCCAAGTTACGCTAAAATCCGGAAGATCAACGGAACAGAAGAAAAGCTTTTACGCGAGGCTAGCCGAGGAATTATCGATGACGCTAAACATCAGAAAAGAAGATATATTCATTGTGCTCGTCGATACGGAATTCGAAGATTGGTCGTTTGGTAACGGTGTTGCTCAAATGCTACAACCTCCGGTTAGGGAGGTGTAATATGGCGCATCAGAAAATCGTCACAAATGTACGGGAATCGTTAGGGGAGTTCGCTCCGGCATTCGTCGACTACTCGGAAAATGTGTTATTTGGGGACTTATGGAGACGTGAGCAATTATCACTTCGGGATCGTAGCATGATTACGATTTCTGCCTTGGTGATGGGGGGCATGACGGAACAACTCCCCTATCATCTGCACTTGGCTTTAGAGAACGGCTTACAACTTGAAGAAATCGTGGAGGCCATCACCCACCTTTCTTTTTATGTAGGTTGGCCGCGAGCCTCTTCAGCTCTAGAGGTTGCAAAGGATGTAATAGGAAAAAATAAATAACGTCTGACTTTTCAATCCCATCCGTAACCTTTAGGAACTTCATTGGCACTTGTATATAATACGGAAGAAGGGAGCGGAGGACAGATGCTTCAGTATATCGAAGAGGCTAAACAAGGAGACCGACAAGCTTTTGAACAGATTGTTAAGCACTTTACACCGATGGCCAATGCAGTTGCGTTCGAAAAGCTGCGTGACTATCAATTAGCGGAAGATGCTGTGCAGGAAGCTTTCACAGAAGCCTTTTTGCATTTGAATAAATTACGAGCAGTAGAGGCATTCCCGGGCTGGTTTAAAGCTATTGTGGTGCGGCAATGTTATCGCATCTTGCGAAGAAAGCAGCATCCTGCATTACCCTACGATGAAGCTGCGCAAGCGACAGAATCTTCATTTTCTATAGCAGATATTATTGAGAAAAAGGAAACCCAACGGCTGGTTCACGAGTCTATAGCTGCATTAACGTCCAATATGCGGATTGCCGTTCAATTATATTATTTTCAAGGCTACTCACTACAAGAGATTGCTGACTTTCTGGGGACTTCGGTTTCGGTATTGAAGAAGCGACTTTTTGATGCCCGCCGCAAGCTGAAAGGTGCATTGCCTGTGGCAGATGTTCTTTCCGTATTCAACCATTTGTACGAAGGGGGAAAAGCTGTGCTTCACATTGTAAATGGAGATGTAGTGGGAGAGAAGCTGCGGCAAGGAATCGTGAAAGGTGATGTACTAGTGTGGAGAGAGGTATATTCGCATGGGCCGGTATTTTTGGATCCTGCCGATGGAGATAACCGCGCTGTTCGAGCGCAATATTTGGAACAAACGATGGGGATTCCGCAGAGGGAATTTATCGCCAATAGTGAGAGGCAAGAGAAGATTTTAGCTGATTTCCATAAATATGAAGAAGTGGTGTTATGGTTCGAGCATGACCTTTTCGATCAGACGATGCTCAGTTATTTACTCCATTGGTTCTCGAAGCAGAAAATGTTAACCACCAAGCTAAGCTTACTATGCATTGGAGAGTATCCGGGAATAAAGTTATTTCGAGGACTTGGACAACTTTCTATAGAGCAGATGGAAACATTATCAGGCACATGGAAGCTAATCGGAGCCAAAGAATTAGAAGCAGGTCAAGCACTCTGGGAAGCCTATGTATCACCGAATCCAGAATTGCTGCAACAACGATTAACTACAGATACATCGGCGTTACCCTTTGCACATGACGCCTTCCGGGCGCATTTATCGCGCTTTCCTTCTACTACAAACGGACTTGGCATCGTAGAACAAATCACGCTGGAGATGATCCATGAGGGAATAAAATCACCCTATGAGCTGTTCAAAAATGTGGGTGATAAGCTTCATATCTTGGGAATGGGCGACTTGCAATATTGGCATATCCTAAGAAAGATGGTACAAGGCACGTACCCTTTGCTACAAACTCATGGATGCAATGAGTTCCCTGTTTATAACGATTCAGTAATGCAATTTAAAGACTGTGGGCTTGTATTAACAGAGCTAGGTAAGAGTGTAATAGCTGGAAACGAAGACTGGGTGCAGAAGAATGGCAGCGATGAGTGGTTTGGAGGTGTACATCTGCAAGGATTGACTCCACGCTGGCGGTGGAATCCGTTGGTCGGTGCGCTTCAGGAGAGAAGTGCCGAGGCGTAATTTATTAATCTAAATGTTTGCTACACAAGGCATATTGAGCATAAAAAGACTTCCGCTAATTTGGAGATACTCAAACGCTCCAGAGGGGGAAGTCTTTTTTGTTGTATCCATATATTATATGAATAGTAAATATAGTATATATCATCTATTTAAAGGGTGATTGATCTTTGTTGGAGAATATTATCTATAGAATAAATAGTGAAAGTATTCACTTGATGATGCAAAGGGAGGAATATTCGTTATACGATAGGAGGATGATGTATCAATGTCCATACAGAATAAAACAGCAATGATAAGAATTGCAAAAGCAAATTTAAAAGCGGAAAAAACCAAAAATTACTTTGTAGGCAGTGTGATAGCTTTAGCTGCGTTTTTATTAACTGTTGTAATGACCTTTGGTTATAATTCTTTTACTAACCTACAACATGAGTCGAATTTC
The DNA here is from genome assembly GCF_038004505.1 of Paenibacillus sp. FSL R7-0048. Lineage (NCBI taxonomy): Bacteria > Bacillati > Bacillota > Bacilli > Caryophanales > Paenibacillaceae > Paenibacillus > Paenibacillus sp. FSL R7-0048. Next base: position 474,523 of record NZ_JBBORF010000001.1, read on the forward strand.
CAGGCTTTATTCTATAACCTCAATAACAATGAAATCTCAAGATTGAAAGATATAGAGGAAATTAATAAAATCGGGCTTTATAAGGAAATAGGCAGAGAGAAAAAAGAAGAACGCTTATTGTCCATTCTCTACACGGATCCAGCCATGATGGATTTATCAAATGCCAATATCGTTCTGGGGAAGTTCCCTACAAAAGAAAATGAAATTGCAATAGAAAAAGACTTTCAGTTATCCGATGATCGAAGCCTGGGGCTTGGCGATTCTATTTCTTTGCAATTTAGAAACAATGCCAGCAAAGAATTTCAAACCAGCCAATTTGTGATTTCTGGAATTCTGCAAACAACCGCATCAGGTAACGAGAATCGAATCGGCTACAATGCTCTGGTATCAAGCGCGTTCGTTGAGGAAGATCCATTTCTTTCCAAAGAGGATTTCTCCGCGGCAATTAGCATCAACAACAGCAGCAGTTATTCCAACGAGGAACTGAAGTCAAAAATCAAAGAAATAGGGCAGCGAATGGGTATCTCTGAGAGAAATATTCAGATCAATAATGTGAATGTGGACAGTAATAATCTGTCAGGAAGCACTGTGATATCCATCTTGTCTATCATGCTGATCATCGCACTGGCTTGTTGGCTAGTTATCTACAATATCTTTTATATTTCAATTACTAAGCGAATTAAACAATACGGACAACTTAGAGCAATCGGTGCAACAAAAAAGCAGATAAAACAGCTAGTTCTATATGAAGGGAAAAATCTTTCAAGAAAATATATCCCTATTGGAGTTATCTTAGGATGTTTAATGAGCTGGATTTTAAGTGGCTTTCACTGGAATGCAGTTCCAAGTTTTTCACTTGCCTTTTTAGCCGGTTTGCTCACCAAAGTAACAGTTAGAGCTTCATTAAACGCACCATCTAAATTCGCATCAAGAATCTCTCCTATAACGGCGATTAGACATGTAGATGCCGATGTTAATACAAAAAAGGAGAAAAGAAACTCGAAAAGACTCACACCATTTTCTTTAGCTGCATTGAACTTATCAAGAAGCAGGAAAAAGACGGTGTTAACTTTGCTGTCTCTTTTTTTAAGCGGAACGCTATTTGTTTCCTTGGGGACATTGTTAAACTCGGTCGATCCAATCTCAAAAGCAGAGAAATATTTTCCGAATCATGGTCGGTTTGATATTCAAATTAATAATGAGTTGTATTCTGAAACAACCTCATTAAGTGATCTTCAGACGGAAGGGCAACTATCTACTTCTTTAAAAAATAAAATCCTAGCTATAAATGAAGTTGAGGACGTAATCGAACATCAGTATATTGAAGCTGCTATCGAAGGAATAAAAACGGATGACGGGGCCGCGATAGTCAGTATTGAGAATATCCCTACGTTAAACAACGAAAGATGGAGTAGTCATTTGGCTGAGGGGAAGATCCCAGATGTTGATTCGTCGGATGCATCCTACATTCTCCTTAACAGCGCCAGTAGTGACTTAGATTATTACGGGGCTCATTACGCTGTCGGTGATCATATTTCATTCATAATTGCTAATGATCAGGAGAAGGTTAAACATGATTTTGAGATCATTGGAGATATTACGGATAAGAATTCAGGAACTTCATTTTATCTTCCACCCAAAGTAATGCAAACTGTAGCCCCTTTTAATAGCAATAAGAGCTACGAAGTTATTACTATGGATAAATCGAATGAAGAGTTAATAAAGAGTGAGTTAGAGGGTGTGATTCTCAATGAGGATACACTCAAATTATTGTCTTTTTCCGAAGTTGTGGAATCCAATAGAATTGCTTTTAGAACTATCACTATTTCAGTGTGTAGTTTTATGGTTTTTATAGCAGTATTCAGTATGATCAATCTCTTGAACACCATAATCACCACTATTTCTGCAAGAAAAGGGGAGCTAGGCCTTATGCAAGCCATAGGAATGAGCCGAAAACAATTAATGGCTATGTTAACCTATGAAACAGGATTTTTAGTGGTTGGAAGCTTTACGATGGCTCTTTTTACGGGCAATCTAATGGGATACATGATAAGTAAGAGTGCAGGGAATATGGGGGGGCTTTCCTACATTCAATACCAATTCCCTTGGAGTGCTATTTTCCTGTATTTCTTGGTTATTTTACTTGTCCAGACTGGTATGGTTCAGTTTGTTAGACGATCAATATCGAAGCAGAGCATTATAGAGCAATTAAATTAACGATGCGGAAAGTTTAGCTATATTTAATAAATCCCTCGCCTTTATACGGGCCAAACGTGAAAATAAATAGTGAGTAGCAATTAACGTTGAAGGGTGATTTATATGCTGAAACTGCCGGTGTATCATTCCGTAATTTCTTCCCATGCCATAGTACCCGTAATTAATGATCTTTATGAAATCGGGGATGTTCTGGAGTGTAGTTTTTATGAGAACGGACTTAATGATACCTATTTACTAAAGACCTCTATTGATAAATACATTCTTAGGATCTATAAAGCTCATTGGCGAAATAAACATGAGATTGATTTTGAAGTGGAGTTATTGAATCACTTAAATAAGAAGAATATCCCTGTATCGGCTCCGGTAATCAGCAGGGAGGGTGGTTACCTAATTGAGCTGGAGGCTCCTGAAGGAACACGTTACGCAGTTCTGTTTACTTTTGCAAAAGGCAATTATTCCGATGAAAAAGCTAGCTGTGAATTATACGGTGAACAAGTGGCTAAGATGCATCTGGCTATGGATGATTTCGAATGTGGGCAGCAAAGATTTACGCTTAATCTGGATCATCTGCTTCAAGAACCGCTTCAATCGATTCGCAAGCCTTTATCCCACAGGCAAGAGGATATCGATTATCTAGAATCTTTGTCGGAAGTATTGGCAAATAGCATAGCTGAAATCTCATCAGAGCTGGATTGGGGGGCATGTCATGGTGATCTTCATGGAGCGAACGTACATTTCTACGAGGATACCCTGACTCATTTCGACTTTGATTGCGGAGGTTTTGGCTGGAGGGCCTATGATGTTTCCGTGTTTTTGTGGTCAAGGGTTAGAGGGAAAGAACGAGAGCATTTTGACAATGAACAATGGACTGTTTTCCTGGATTCATACCAAAAGCATAAAGTATTATCTGAGAACGATTTAAAGGCAATCCCTATATTTGTTGCTATCCGGGAGATATGGTTGATGGGTCTGCACACAGGGAACGCACAGGTTTGGAGTTGTGGGTGGCAAAACGATCATTACTTCAATACTAATCTGCAATTCCTACGTAATTGGTGTGAAGTTCATTCTATCCAATAGACAATACCCAAACAAGAAGCCACTCCATATTTAGGGGTGGCTTTACTTCAGTCATTATTCATAAACGTCTTATGATAAGCGTTACGATATTGGGTGGGTGTCATGTTTTCGTATTTTCGGAAGAGGCGCATGAAATATTTATCGTCGGTGAATCCCGTCTCTGTCGCGATGTCCCTCACGCTTAATGCGGTTCTGGTTAGTAGCTCCTTCGCTTTAGTCACACGTACTGAATGGATATATTCTAATGGCCCCATGGAGGTATGCTGTTTAAATAGCCGAGCTAGATAGTCCTTGTTGTAATTGAATTTATCCGCGATGATGGCCACGGTAAGTGGTTCGCTTGCATGTATCCTTGTCCACTCAGCTATTTTGACGAAGGTGACATCTTGCTGTGCGCGGATCAGCTTACTGGCGAACGGCTGAAGTGCATGCTCAGACAGCTCAATTAAAAGCGAGGTCAGCAAATAATTAACGCTGGAATAGGTTAAATACCCCGAGTTGGCCACATGAAGGATTTGATTCGCCAGAATATGAATCCGGTCACTATGTTCGATTTTTATGATTTGGGGCAGATATAGATCATGTACGGACCATAAGCGCTGTGTGCGCGAAAAGATTTCTTCTGCCTCAGGCTTCATTTCCTCCTCACTCAGTAATAACCCCTCGGTTGTCAGTTCGAAATGAAACCAATAAAACTTAACCCCGGGTCGTGACTCTCTATAGCCGACATGTGTGCGATTAGGCATGAGCAGAAGAGCTTCGTCAGGGCCTACTTCAAATTGTTTGTTCTCCTCACTCAAATATACCGTTTCGTTCACCCCAATGATTAGTTCGTAGTTCCCCATAACACGCTCCACATGCTTCCATGGTGTTTCTGAGATAAATTCACCTGCCGCTGTAAAATGAACAGGTACATCTGCATTTATTTTTAAGTAGGTCATGCGGTCCTCCTAGCAATCAATAAGTCGGGTTTGTCCACTATTTGTACGACTGATCTACCGACAAATCAACGTTCCGGTGTTATCTTATGGATACAAATATACACTTGTTATCTAACCCTGACAAGATTGCGAGGGAGCGATTTCATTGAAGACGCAAGCTTTTGATCTACAGAACGTACGAATTGATTCAGGTCCACTTCTCCATGCGATGGAGTTAAATACTGATTATTTACTCAAGCTTGAGGCAGATCGGCTTCTGTCGCGTTTTCGCGAATATGCTGGCTTAGAGCCTAAGGCTGCTCACTACGAGGGCTGGGAATCTCAGGGCATTAGCGGCCATACGTTAGGCCATTATATTTCTGGATGTGCGTTAATGTATGCCTCTACGGGAAATGAAGAGCTGCTACAACGCGTGAATTATGTAGTAGATGAATTAGAGCTATGTCAGGATGCGCATGGCAATGGCTTTATTTCCGGCATTCCTCGTGGCAAGGAGTTATTTGAGGAAGTGAAGGCAGGCGACATTCGCTCACAGGGCTTTGACCTCAACGGAGGTTGGGTGCCGCTTTACACGATGCATAAGCTGTTTGCAGGTCTTCGCGATGCTTATCGATTGGCCGGCAATCAGAAGGCGCTCGTTATTGAAACGAAGCTGGGGCTGTGGCTTGAGGATATTTTTGCAGGGCTGAGTAAAGATCAGATCCAAGAGGTGCTGCGTTGTGAGTTTGGCGGCATGAATGAAGCGCTGACGGATTTGGCAGAGGATTCCGGAGAAGATCGTTTCCTCGCGTTAGCGGAAAGCTTTTATCATGGGGAAGTGCTTAATGATCTGGCCGTAGAAAAAGATACCCTAGCTGGAAGACATGCTAATACACAGATTCCAAAAATCATCGGAGCTGCTAGACAATATGAGGTAACTGGGCAGGAGCATTATGCAGGTATTTCCCGCTTCTTCTGGGATCGGGTCGTGAATCATCATTCTTATGTGATCGGCGGCAACAGCTATAATGAGCATTTTGGTGAACCGGATAAGTTAAATGATCGATTGGGTGAAGGTTCATGTGAGACATGCAACACGTACAACATGCTGAAGCTGACTAAGCATATGTTCCAATGGGATGCGTATGCAGCGTATGCGGATTACTACGAACGTGCGATGTATAACCACATCTTAGCCTCTCAGGAGCCGGTAGATGGCCGGGTATGTTACTTCGTATCTCTCGAGATGGGTGGACATAAATCGTTTAATTCGCAGTTCGAAAGCTTTACGTGTTGTGTAGGTTCGGGAATGGAAAGCCATTCTATGTATGGCTCGGCGATATACTTCCATAGTGCAGATGAGCTTTATGTCAATCAGTACGTACCTTCTACAGTGGCTTGGAAAGAGCAAGGCATTAGCTTGCAGCAAGAGACCAAGTTCCCGGCAGAGGGACAAGGTGTACTGCGGATCAGTGCAGCACAGCCAACGAAATTCACATTAAAGCTAAGATATCCTTACTGGGCTGAGCAAGGGATGAGTGTTAGCGTAAATGGTGAAGATGTTCAAGTAAATGTAGGCAAATCTAACTACTTTACTTTGGATAGAGAGTGGCAGGATGGAGACGTTGTCGAATACGATATTCCGATGTCGGTGAGAATCGAGACGATGCCGGATAATCCGAACCGAGTTGCATTCCTTTACGGGCCACTTGTGCTCGCAGGTGATTTTGGGCCTATAAATGCAGAGACCAATAGCGATCGCGCCCTTGCTTCCGTATTAATCGGAGATCGGGACACACTGACGGACAACCTCATCCAATCTAATGTGAGCAAAAATGTGTTCCGGATGAAAGGTTTAGGGTATATAGGGGATCATGAGCTTCGTCCGTTCTACCCTATGCATGATCATCGTTATTCCGTGTATTGGGATTTATTTACACCGGAAGAGTGGAAGCTGGCAGAGGCTGAATATCGCGAAGCCGTGGAGAATAACTTGCTGCTTGAGCAGTTAACTGTCGATTCGGTACAACCTGCTGAAATGCAGCCTGAACGCGATCATAATTTCACAGGTGAATTTGTAGGCTTAGGTAAAATCCACAATCGCAAGTATCGGGACAGCTGGATCAATGGCTGGTTCTCCTTCACGATGGAAGTTTTGCCGGATGAGCAAGTGGATCTGGTGGTCACGTATCTGAAGTCGAACGATACTTCGCTGGCATTTGATATTTTGGCGGATGGGGAGCAACTTGGTGTAGGCACTCTTGAGTCTGAGGAGATGAATAAGCTGGAGACGATTCGCTATGAACTCCCGCAGCCGATCACGAGCGGCAAATCAGCAGTTACGATCAAGTTTGCTTCTCATGAAGGACATAAGGTTGGCCAAGTGGCCGGACTACGTATCGTTAAACGGAACTCTTGAATAAAAAGGCTTACAGAATTATAATAGGAACAATTCTTTTAATTGAGGTGAAATGGATGTCTTTCCGTACCGTTACAAGGAACTAGTTATCGGGCTGGGTGAAACGCGTACCAGCTATCAAGGGGGGAATCTACCCTTTTGGTTACAACTAACTAGAGCTTTGAACGGTGCCATAGGCAGCTATTTTTGTAGAGCCAGGCACTTAACCTATTTAACTTAGAGAACCGTTTATTTGTGGATGGTTTTTTACAGTGGGATAGGGGCGCCTGGCTTTTTTGCATTCAATTAAAAGAGGGGATAAATGATATGTTAAAAAAGAGTCTAGCTCATCTAAAGTGGTGGGTATGTGGTTATATTTTATTGGGTTTTGCCATTCAGCTGTTAAGTAGTTTAGGGGTTGTTGTCTTTCAAAAAATATTAGATAAGGCCACGGTAATCAACAGTTTTGGTGAAATATCCACATTAATTATGGTGTATGGGTTTCTGCTAGCTGGGGTGGCGATCCTGAATTATATAGACGAATACCCGAGTGTGTTTTTATCGAACAGCATCACGGAGCGGTTAAAGATTCTTGCACTGTCCAAAATATCAAAAATGGATTATCAAGCGTATCAGGATATGGGAACAGGGCAGATGATTAAGGTGATCGAGAACGGGGCAGCGGCTGGAAACAGCATTATTTTTTCTTTTTTTCTCAAAACATTACATGAGTTGTTACCTACTCTTCTATTCAGTCTAGTCTTTATCAGCTTCTATGATCTAAGGATCATGTTAGTGATTGCAGCTGGCTACGTGGTTGTCTTTCTGATAACAAATCTGTTGTTGAAATTTCTGTATGCCATGAAGGCTGCCATTCTCCAAGAGCAAGAAAAGATGTCCAGATTCTCTATCCGCGGGTTTATGGAATTGGTCGTCTTTAGAACCAACAAGAGATATGAGAAAGAGATCGATAAATTAAGCCAGACTGCACGCACTATCATTCATAAAAATGCTCAGCTAAAAATGATCCATGAAGCTTTTTTTGCTATATTCGAGTTATTTGTCACGATCATTAAAGTTGTTGTCCTGATTTATGGTGTGAAAAGCATTGTCGCAGGCGAGACCTCACTAGGTATTGTGGTCGCATTGTTTATGTTCATCGATAAAATTTATACCCCAATTGCCATCTTTAATGTTTTATTTGTAGATTACAGACTGAATAAAGTGACCTACAGAAGATTCGAGGAATTTATTGCTGCCCCAGAAGATAAGAACTTGGAATCCGGAGAAGCCATCACTGAGCTCCAAGGCAATATTGAGTTTAGGAAGGTGTCCTTTACTTATGGGAATGTGCAGATACTGAATAACCTGTCTTTTTCGCTTACGCGAGGAGCTTCCGTTGCTATTGTCGGATTAAGTGGAGGCGGGAAATCTACGCTGATTAAATTGATTGTGGGGTTATTAAAAAAGGGCGAAGGTGAACTCTTACTGGACGGTAAGGATATCGATGAGATTCGTTTGAATAGCTACTATGATCATATTTCCTATCTATCCCAAGATACGCCGATTTTTGATGCTACGATAAGGGATAATATTGTATTTGATGAGGATACTCTGTCGGATGAAGAGCTATATGAGATTCTAGATAAAGTTCATTTGCAGGAAAAAGTAAGCCATTTACCGGATCGCTTAGATACTTTGGTAGGCGAAAAAGGTCTCAAATTATCAGGAGGCGAAAGACAGCGATTAGCGTTTGCCAGAGTCATTGCCCAAAAAAGAAATATTCTAATTCTGGATGAGCCCGTGTCAGCGCTTGATAATATCACTGAGCAAAGTCTTATGGAGACGATTTTGAATGAATTTAAGGATAAAACTATCATCATTGTGGCCCACAGGCTTAATTTTATAAAAGACGTTGATAAGATATTGGTAGTGGATCAAGGATCAATTGTTGGGGAAGGGAAGTTTGATGATTTAATAGAACAGTGCGAAGCTTTTAAAGCGTTATGGAATAGAAAAATATCGTTTACAGATTATCGATAAATTGCTAGACTCTTCTAAAAAAAGAGGTGCTATCTATGGCTTGGCCAACACATATTGTAGCGGTGGGTGGAATTGCAATAAATGAAGAGGGAGATATTCTTTTAGTAAAAACACATCATGGTGGCTGGGTATTTCCTGGAGGACAAGTGGAAGTTGGAGAAAACCTAATGGATGCACTAATTCGCGAGATTAAAGAGGAAAGTGGAATAGATGTCGTTGTTTCTCAATTGATTGGCGTGTATTCGAATACAGGTATGCATAAATGGTATGACGGTGAGACGGATGTTCCTACCAAGGTCATGTTAGACTTTATCTGCAAGCCCGTGGGTGGAGAATTAAGTACTTCGGAGGAAACATCTGAAGTGATGTGGGTAGCCAAGGAGAAGGTGCTGGATCTGATTTCTGCAGCGGCTATTCGTACCCGCTATCAAGCTTATTTGGATTTCGACGGAAATACTAGGTACATGGATTATGTAACTGGAGGTGCGTTTGAAGTTAAATTGGATCGGACGGTGTAAAAAAAGAAGCTTTGAGGCTTTCCCGAAAGGGAAGGCCTCTTTTGTTGGGAATGAGCAATCATTCCGCTATATCGTATAAGGATTGTGTCGAATCATCTCAATTAAATTCACTGCGGCTGCTGATAAGGGCTCATTTTTACGTGTACAGATCGCAATGGTATTTTTCAGATGGACGCCTTCTACATATACTCGGCACAATTCTCCACGCTCTACGTATTTGCGTACGACTAATGAAGAAACGAAGTTTGCACCATATCCGGCGATAACGGCTTTGATGGCTTCATGTAGTCCATTAAATTGCAAAGAGATGATAGGAGCGGGTGTGTTGTATGTGCGGCATAAAGATAATAATCGCTCCCGCGTTGAACTCCCTTCTTCACGCATAACGAAGGGTTCCTTCATCATTTCGGATATTGAAACTTGCTGATTGGCATAACGATGATCGGGTGCGACTACAAACCATAACTCGTCCTGAAATAACTCCTCTGTCTGGATTGTATCTGGATAAGCCTCGGCGATTCCTCCATAAATAGCTATATCCACATCTACATTTAACAGCTGCTTGAGGGCATCACTTGAGTTGGTAGTGGTGATCATCATCTCCACTTGTTCATATTGCTGCTTAAACTTTGCAATCCAGGTAGGAATGAGAAAGTGAGCAGGCAAATACGTTGCGGCTAGACGGATACTTCCGTTACTGCCGTTAACATAATCTTGAGCGAATTGCTCAATTTGTTGTTCTACGGCGAATAGTCGCTTGGCGAGTAGAGTAAGCTCTTCCCCTGCATCCGTTAAAGCAATTCCTCTGCCTTGAGGTTTAAATAGGGCAAAGGACAGTTCCTTTTCGAACTTCTTAATCTGCGCAGTGATGGCAGGCTGACTTATATTTAAAATTTCTGAAGCGCGTGTCACACTGCCTGCCGATGCGATTACATGGAATAAGCGTAAGGCATGTAGGTTCATGGTTAAACTCCCATTCTTCGATTCATATATTAAATATATAAATTAAATATAAAGATATATTATATTTATGATTATAACTGATTTACAATACAGATATAAAGATGAACTTGGAAAGATGAGATTAGGGAAAGGAATAATGGAGAGGAGGTTTGGAACTGTAGGAGCGTAGCGATCGCCTTTGTCTCCGGATTTCAACCATGAACAGTGTTTAAATTGAAGAAATCTGGAGACAACAGCGACCGGAAGTCCAAACACTCCTCGTAGTTACGAACGATCCCTAAATGTGGAATTTATAAGTTCATCTAAACCAAAATCAATACTAAAGGAGAAGTGATAAATATGAATCAAACGACTACTTGGGATAAAGTCGATCAGTATATTACAGAGCGCCTGATTCCACAGGACGTTGTGTTGGAAGAAGTGTTGGTCACCAATCAACAGGCAGGGTTGCCGCCCTTTGATGTTTCGCCTAGTCAGGGGAAATTCCTCAATCTACTGGTGCAAATGAAAGGTGCACGCCGGATTTTGGAGATTGGCACCTTGGGCGGGTACAGTACGATTTGGATGGCAAGAGCCCTGCCGTCTGACGGACAGATAGTTACCTTGGAGCTGGATCCCATTCATGCGCAGGTAGCTAAAGCTAATCTTTCGCTTGCCGAGGTGGATCATCTGGTAGAGCTTCGTGTAGGGGATGCATTAGTGCAACTGTCTCAGATGAAACAAGAGGGCGTTGAACCCTTCGACTTTATTTTTATAGATGCCGATAAACCGAATAATCCTAACTATTTAAAGTGGGCGCTGCAATTCTCCCAGCCCGGAACGGTGATCCTTGGAGATAATGTGATTCGTGAAGGTGAGGTCATTAATGAGAATAGCGAAGACGCTCGTGTAGTAGGCGTACGGGAATTCTATGATCTGTTGGCTGAAGAGCCTAGAATTTCGGCTACTGCCATTCAGACGGTGGGAAGCAAAGGTTATGATGGATTTGTATTGGGGATTGTGAATAGCTGAGGGATTCGACAGATCCTCTGAGCGTTACGGACCCCGTTGGCGTTATTTGCGAATTTTTAGCCTATAGAGCAGGGTTTCGGACTCCAGTGACGCTATTACTTAGAAAGAGGTTCATCTGTGTCCGATAGATGCCGGTGCCTCCTACCTGTAAATGATATCAAATCAAACAAAGGTGTCCCTAAGCCATGATGGCTTTTGGAACACCTTTGTTATTTTAAAGCGCCTCTTTAATTACCTTTTTGTAATAGAAGACGGACAATATTGCAAAGATCGAATACAAAGCAGTGTATAACAGCATCACCAGAATCATCGGTGTCCAAAGCTCTGTGCCGAATAAGAACCAGCCGGATTTAACGGCGAAGTAGCTGTGAAGCAGACCTATGACTAATGGAATACCGAAGTTGAACAATTGCTTCATCTGTATACCTCTGAGCAAATCACCTTGCGTGAACCCAAGCTTTCTCAGAATGGTGTAGTTAGGTTTTTCATTTTCACTTTCATCCATTTGTTTAAAGTATAGAATACATCCGGAGGTAATCAAGAAGGTTAACCCCAGAAAAGCAACGATAAACATAATGAGTCCCATATTTTGTTTTTGACCTTTTATCGACTCTAATTGAGAGTCTTGTTTGTTTTTCTCATCAAATTTCAAGGTCTTGAAAAGTTCGTTTGCCTGTTCAACGCTTGCCCGGACTTTCATATCAATCCCGATATTAAGGGAGGATCCCCTTTGAAGGGCAGGATCTAAATCCTTCTTTAAGCGCTTAAAGATCGATTCGTCTACAACCGCAACCGGTAAGCCACCACCTGTGTAATACCCTGAAATGGGACTTTCGATATCTAATCTTTTATAATCCTGTGGAAAAACCTCATGTAACCCTTTGAGTTCAATCGCACCTTTATCTTTCATAGTAACAAAATTATCCAGTGCACTGCTTGATTTCGTAAAATAAGCTTTATCTGGAGTTAGATCAACGTCTTCAAGTGCATTTTCACTTATGATCGCCAGGGTCATAATATTTGAAAACATATTGTCTCCGTCCGGTTTTTTAACAAGAATCTCTTCAACATCTACATCGACCTGAAGGACTTGGGTCCTTCTTTCTGTAAATACTAAATCATTTGCCGTTAGGATCTTTGTAAATTGTTCAGCCTCTTGGGCATTCGTGAATACAAAATCCGTTGGGACATATTGCTTGGAAGTTTTCTCAGCAGAGTAAAAGGAAATGTAGCTAAGGGATAATAAACCCAGGGCTAGTGCCGATACCGTTGTGATGATGGTCAATAATACGGCATTGGATTTCATGCGAAACATAATGGAGGAAAGAGATAGAACCTCTCTAATGTTCAGATAGCCGTTTTTCCGCTTACGAATGATATGAAAAATAAAACTTACCGAGCCTTTATAAAATAGATAGGTCCCAATAATGACGGATCCCAAAATAGTAATCATGGATATAGCCAATTGATTCATTGAGGTTACGTCGTCGGTAAGTAATTTAGAGGAGAGCACATAGCCCAGTAGGATTAGGCCAATTCCGACAATCCCTATGATCATTTCAAAGAAGGATAACTTTTTTACTGTACCTTCTGTTGTTGAGGTCACCCGGAACAAGGATAAGATACTTTGTCTTTTAATAAATCCATAATTCATCAGCATGATCAAAAGATAAATCACACAGAATACGATCAATGTCTGAATCAAAGCTTCGATAGAGAAATGAAGGGAGGCTATAGCATCGACCCCCATTATTTTAAATAAGATCATGAGGATCAATTTTGAGATAGAAAAGCCTACTAATATCCCTAGGATCAAGGAACCGAAATATAGGATAAAGTTCTCTGCCGAAAGAATGCGGAAAATTTTATTTTTGGTCATTCCAATTAACTGAAATAAGCCAATTTCTTTGCCGCGTCGTTTGATAAAGATCGTATTAGCATACAACAGGAAAATAGAGACAATTACGACTAGTAAAACCGAGGCAGCCGTGATGGCTGCGCCCCCTTTGATAGAGCTTTCCAGCTCATCCATCGAGGGATCATATTGCAAGGTGACAAAGGCGAAATATAAGGCCACACTAAAAACTAGCGCAAACACGTATAGGTAGTAATTTCGGATGTTTTTTCGCAGATTTCGAATCATTAATACATTAATGCTCATTCTGCACACCGCCTAATACACCCTGTGTTTTTATAATGTCGTTGAAGAAAACTTGTCTTGATTGTTCTCCTTTATTTAGTTGCGTATAGATTTTTCCATCTTTTATAAAAATAACTCTACTGCAATAACTGGCAGCCACTGGATCATGTGTAACCATAACGATAGTTGCTTTTCGTTTTTGATTGAGTTCACTTAGCTTATTTAATAAATCAGAAGCGGATTTAGAATCCAGCGCCCCGGTAGGCTCATCTGCAAAAATAATACTTGGATCATGAATGAAGGCACGAGCTGCTGAGGTACGTTGTTTTTGACCGCCAGAGATTTCATTGGGGTACTTATTTTTTAATTCCAAAATCCCCAATTCCTTTGCGAGACTTTCGAATTTCTGATTGGCGGCTTTCTTGGGTGTATTGGTAATGGATAGTGGCAGCAGGATGTTCTCCTTTACCGTCAGCGTGTCCAAGAGATTATATTCTTGAAATATAAAACCTAAATGATTCTTGCGAAATTCAGCAAGCTGCTTCTCTTTCATATTGGAGATTTCATTGCCCTCGATGGTAATAGATCCGTTACTGATTTTGTCGATCGACGAGAGTACGTTGAGTAGGGTGGTTTTACCTGAACCGGAAGGCCCCATGATGCCAACGAATTCGCCTTCTTCTATACGAATATCGAGTCCGCTTAACACGGATTGTTTGTTTAATTTATTGCCATAGCTTTTATGAATTTTAGTAGCTTCTAGAATTGCCATAATGATTCACTCCTTCGTTTCTTCTTGTATAGCTTTATTATAAAAAAGTTTATTGTTCTTATCCTGCGATTGCCCGAACAAAATATAAAAGCATGTGACATTGTTGTCACATGCTTGAGATTTTAACGAATTCATTTTTGAGTGGGAAGGTTAGCGTAAATGTTGATCCCGCTCCGAGCTTGGATTGAACCCCGATGATGATGAGTAAGGATTGAGCTGCTTTCTGAGCTAAATATAAGCCCATGCCTGTGGCGGCATTGTCGCGATGTACAGTAGTGGAAGTAAACCCTCTGTCGAAGATGCGCGGCAGGTCCTTCGGATCTATCCCGCGCCCGCAATCCTTCACCTCAAGAACGATATGTTCAGCTTGCTGGTAGCTATTCACTGTAATATCAGAAGCTTCACTATATTTTACGGCGTTGGTTAGAAGTTGTCTGAGGATAAAAGCCAGCCATTTAGCATCACTAAGCACTTCAGCAGCTTCTAAGTTCAACTCAAAGCCGATTCCCTTCTGAATACACCAAGACTGTAACGTCTTAATCTCACTAAAAATAACCGTTTCTATATCAATTTGCTCCATATACAGATCGTTTTCAATATATGGTATCCGTCTTTGATGGAGCTGCTGATCCAGCAGCAGGTGAATACGCAGCCACTCATAGGTCAAGTGCCCCTTCATAACATCATCTTCTATACGCTCAATCATTAGATGCATTGCGGTCAGTGGAGTCTTTACTTCATGAATCCAGGATAACAACTCATCCTTCTCTTGCTCCAAATTCATTAAATTGTCTGAAGCATTCCGCTTTAACAATTTCACTTGGTTGGTGATGCTCTCTTCGATGATTTTCTCAAAAGGACTTTCGGCAAGAGCGATGCTTGTCAGATCGAGATCATCGTCCCGCTCATTTAAGCTTTTATAAAATCTGGTTTCCTTAGGATAGCGAATGACTAGAAAAATTACGAAAAAAATCATCGATAAAGAGACCAGATAGAGCACTGAAGACAGGGGGATGGTCGGGTCCATAAAGGTGATAAAGAGCATAAATAGATGTACAAAGAGAAAAAGCAAAATCCAACCGAGTCTTTCGAGCAGGTACTTTTTAATCATAGAGAATCCTCTTCAATGGCTACGTACCCTTGTCCAACCTTCGTCTCAATAAACGCCCCTAATTCAAGCTCGTCGAGCTTTTTGCGCAGCCGATTTACGTTGACGGTAAGGGTGTTATCGCTAATAAAGCGCTTATCGTCCCATAAGCTATTAATTAATTCCTCGCGGGTGACAATTTTATTCTTTTTCTCAATGAGCAATTTCAATATGAAAATCTCATTTTTGGTAAGCTCAATCGTTCCCGTGTCGTTGGTCACTGAATTCCGCTCATAATCGACGGTAGCTCCGCACCACGTTTTGAGTTCAATGTTATCCGTATTGTAATTGTACACCCGCCGGAGAATGGCTTGCACCTTGGCAATGAGTACATCGAAATGGAAGGGCTTTTGGATATAATCATCGGCTCCCAGCTGCATGGACATCACCATATCTGTCGGATGATCCCGAGAGGATAAGAAGATAATCGGCAGATTAGAGTGAGAGCGAATCATTCTGCACCAATGAAATCCATCGAATTTGGGTAATTGGATATCAATTATCACTAAATCAGGTTTGATTTCCGTGAATTCCTGCGTAACATTGTTGAAATCTTGAATGCCATATACATCATAAGACCACTGCGTAAGCCGTTCTTTGATCTCATTAAACAGCGTTGTATCATCTTCGATTAATAAAAGCTTGAACAAATCGGTCACCACACTTTTAGTTTCGTGCCTTGCGTTTAGAATACGCTTAAATGATTGAAGCCATACTTTGATTGTGCTTAGAGCATTGCAGATAACACTGTCTGATAATGTGCAAATTCCTTCGTTTCATTAAACTGAGGGCACATTTTCAAGGAGAGCAGGGCGCTTTCGATTAAGAACTCTCTTGGTTCCTTATTGTTCATGATCTCTTCTTGGATAAAATATAACAGCTTCAGTGCATTGGACAGGCTGGGATCATCGGCGGCGAATGATTTATCTATGATTTTTTTTAAGCTTACGGTCGCAAACGATAAATCATTATTAAAAAAATCAGTGTATTCAGCAACAGGCAATAGTTTCCCTACATGATCGGGGGAGATAAGCTGCATTCCTTTTTCACTTAAGTCCTCAACAATCGTCTGGATAAGAGTAGTGCAATAATTAATGATTTGTTGAGAGGTAATGACTTCATTCATGGCACTGTTAATTTGCAGCATATGTTGCAAGATGCCTGTGAAAATGATGGCTCCATCCAGTAGATAGGGCTTTTTATCTTCAGAAAATATATGCAGGAAACGTTCATGCACCCAGGTTAATAAGGTGAATTTAGTTTTTTTGATGAACGTAATTAAGTCCGGATCATTGGAGACCAGGGCATCTTCAACCAGCTGCAACAATTTATTTTTTTTATTGATTTTCATAACCAGTTGAACTTGTTTAGCGAATATATCAATGTCAGAGGGGTCCTGGCCAATGAGCAGGCCATTTCTGCCTTCTTCCAGCTGGTCATGAATAGAGGTGAATACAGCTTTAAAGAGATCCCCCTTGGAAGGGAAATAATTATAAAAAGATCCTTTGGAGATCCGGCTGTGATTCAGAATGTCCTGTATGGATGTGGCGTGGTAGCCTTTTTCAATAAATAATTCATGTGCTTTTTGAATCACTTGCTCTTTCCGTTTATTTATCATCTTAGGTGCCCCTTTAAGCTGGACTCTTTTGTGCAAAAAAACACTTCACGTAAAATAGACTAGCTTATATTTCCACTTAATACAATTTAGTTTTTAAATGAATTCTGACTTGCCAAGCAGTAAATATAAGAGTAATATATTCTACATTGTAACATAAGTTCAAATATGAACCGACGGTATGATTATAGAATGGAGGATTCCAAAATGAAAACGAAAGAAAGTAAAGCGTCCTATGGGATTTTGGCAATCCTTATGATTGGTGCATTTGTTGCCTTACTGAGTAATACCTTACTCAATATAGCTTTACCATCGATTATGAAGGATTTTGATGTCAGTGCCTCAACGGTACAGTGGTTATCGACGGGTTATATGCTAGTGAACGGGATCATGATTCCTTCAACGGCCTTTTTAATTCAAAAGTATACAGCCAGACGATTATTCCTAATCGCCATTGGATTATTTGCAATAGGGACCTTTATTGGAGGCTTTGCTCCAAGTTTCCCTGTATTATTGATTGCGAGAATGGTCCAAGCCTCAGGGGCCGCGATTATGATGCCATTATTAATGAATGTATTGTTCACCACATTTCCACCTGAAAAACGTGGCTCGGCCATGGGGATGTTTGGTTTGGTTATGATTTTTGCACCAGCCATTGGTCCTACACTCTCAGGATGGATTATTCAGCATTATGAATGGCCTGTGCTGTTCTTTATGATTGCACCGATCGCCGTATTGGTGTTCATTCTTGCCTTCTTCAAACTGCATGATCCTAAAAAAGATGTGGCTATTAAAATTGATATTCTATCTGTAGTTCTATCAGCGATTGGGTTCGGGGGTCTTCTATACGGCTTCAGTTCCGCTGGGAATAAAGGATGGGATGATCCAATGGTCTACTCCACCCTTATTATCGGGGTTATTGGTTTAGTGATATTCATTATGCGCCAGATGAAGATGAAGGAGCCTATGCTTAACTTCAGAGTGTACAAATATCCGATGTTCGCTTTATCCTCAGCGATTTCGATTACACTGAATATGGCGATGTTCTCAGCCATGATGTTAATGCCGATTTATCTGCAAAATATTAGAGGTATTTCACCTCTGGATTCGGGACTCCTAATGTTGCCTGGTGCTTTGATTATGGGGGTTATGTCTCCAATCACAGGTAAATTGTTCGATAAATTCGGCGGCAAAGTCTTAGCGTTAATCGGTCTGGCTATCGTAGTGATCAGTACGTATTTCTTTAGTGATCTAACTGAGACAACGAAATATTCGACACTTATGATTTTGTATTCTGTGAGAATGTTCGGGATTTCAATGGTTATGATGCCTGTGATGACCAATGGTCTGAACTCCATCCCGGCTAAATATACACCACATGGTACAGCCATGAACAGTACGATTCAGCAAGTCTCCGGGGCGATTGGCGGGGCGCTGCTTGTAACGATTATGTCTAACAGTACCACATCACATGTCAAAGATATGGTAGCTGAAGCTGTGAGTAAATTAACGGCTAAGCCTTCTGCAGAGCAATTGCTTGGCATTCAAAACCAAGTCATCGCAAAAGCAACGATCGAAGGAATTAATGATGCGTTCTTAGTGTCAGTAGGCGTTGCCATTATTGCCTTTATCCTAGCTTTCTTCATAAAAAGAGGGATACAGCCTAAGGATACAGAAACAGTCGAGGAAAAAGTGGCTGTTAAACAAGTTTCATCCGCTAGATCGATGTAATTTGATATGTAGAAAGACGCTCACCTATGGTGGGCGTCTTTTTGTCTTAATTAAAAATAGAACTCTGAGTGAGTCTTGGTCCATCTTGAATGACCGTTATGGAGTCGTTTCCACCTACATAAATTCTATTTGTGAGCGGGTTTAGCACAGTGCTGCCTGATACGGAGGAGAATCTTGCGAGCCGTTTAAACGTGGTGGCGTTATAAACGGACATATGATTCTTATCAAAATTACCAACAAATAAATGATTTGTATTCGGGTTGATAATCGTGTTGGAGGAGGTAGGCAACACCTTTGTGGTTATAATTTTGTTGTTGCGCCCATCTATGACAAACAGCCTGCCCTTACCCTCCACTTGTGCACTTGAGACATAAATACGATTCGTCAGCGGATTTATAACGACCTCACTTTGCAAACGTCCCAGCTGTACATTACGCAACAATTTATTGGTTCGGCCATTGATCACAGAAAGAAACCGGCTCAAGTTATTAGCGACATAAATACGATTGGTAATTTTATTAAGTGCTGGCGCTATCACGGGGTTACTTCCGACTTTTATTGTCGCAATGATCGCCTGTGTAGTTCCGTTAATGACGGTGACGCTATCATTTACTGTATTGGTCACATAGACACGGTTGGTAAGCTCATTGATAACAATTCTGGAGGGGCGTCCACCGATTTCAATCTTTTTACGGACCTGATTTGTTTTCCCGTCTATGACGAATAGGGTTCCGAATGCGCTAGTTACATAAATCAGATTGGTGCGAACATTTACTCCGATATTGTCTGGGAATCGGCCTACTTTGACAGTTTTGATTACCTGGTTTGTCCGCCCGTTTATGACAGATACGTTTTCGTCACGGAAGTTAGGTACATAAATCCGGTTGGTTTGGGGGTTGATTCCGAGCTGAGACGGCAGTCTTCCTACAGGGATCCGAGCGATAATGCGATTAGTTCTGCCCTCCAATACCCCGATAGTTCCAGCCTCGGTGTCTGGGTTTACAAAGTATACTCGATTCGTGACGACATTTACTTTTATATCTCCGATCGGTCCGGCAGAGCGGACTGTAGCAATCACTTTTGGCTGCGCCATGCTTTTACCCCTTTCCAAGTAAATAGATACTTCATTATATTTAGGCTTAGGCAAAAGGGTACTTCATTTATCCTTGCAAGATATATATTAGGAGTGTAGAATGGTACTCCATTATCCAAATATTAGGTTAGGTGTAAGCGTTTTATTTTTTGAGAAATTGAGATTGATTGGAGGTTGGGGTTGAGATGGTGAAATCAGTGTTGTCGGATATTTTATTAACACCTGATAAGACGCAGGTTCATAGCGAATTATTAGAGGAAATTGGGCAGTATATCACACAAGAAATTCTAAATCATCCGTTAATGAAAGAGGAGAGTCAGCGGGTAAGTATTCTCCTTGATGGATCGACCGCACTTGGTGTGGTGGATGAGCAGTCGGATGTGGATGTAATCATTATTTGTCAGGACGAGTATTATAGCAGCATTAATCATCGGTTCGAGCAAGCGGAGCTGATCCCGGAGCAAAGTAGTTTTTTTATGGATTTACGACTTCCCAGCGGCAAGTCCGGACATTACACACTGCATAAAATATCAGAAATCAAAGCGGCGTTAATGAGCGGAAATATGGAATGGCTGTGGAATGCTTCTATTTCTTATATCTACTATGACCGATTGGATGTAAAGTCGCTTTTTGATGCCTATGTGCCCCTCCAACCTGAAGTCCTAATGAGATTTCGTAAGAATTCATACATACAGTTACGAAGTTATGCCAAAAGCTTAGATAATCCGGTAGTGCGTGGCGACGCCTTTCCTATTTTATTTTTAGCGGTTTCTCTTTATAAAGAAGCATTACGCTGTGCCATTACTATTGAAGGTCACCCCTACCCCTATGACAAATGGCTGGTACCTGTAGCCAAACAAACGACTGTCGGCCGAAAGATTATGGAGTGTGCGGGCGATTTTTGGAGTTTTATTAGAGATGATGAATCCTTTGCCCCTATGTACCAGGAGGATAATAACTTTGTCAAAATGGAAAAACGATTCCGGAAGATACTTGTAGAGGAATTCCGCATGCGGGGGATCGATGAACCTTGGTTAGTAGAGTGGTGGAAGTTTATGGAGGAGTGAGTGGAGCTATAGGGTGTTTGGGTGAGTAGAGTAGCTGTGGTGGCGGGGTTGCTGGGGATGGCTAAATGGTTGAAGCGGTGGAATGGCTGAAGTGTTTGGGTAGCGTAGTAGCTGTGGTGATTAAGTAACTTAAATGACTCCCCTTCCTCCTCTTGATTATGGTAAGGTATATTGAAGTGGAATTTTAGTGAGAGGTGATTATATGGACGGGACAGTTTCAATATTAGGAGTTCCCTTTTCAAAACTAACACTACATGAGACAACACTTCATCTAACAAAACATATTCAATCTGGGGAATCGAAACTTTTCCATTTGATCACGGCTAACCCGGAAATTACGATAACAAGTCAATCGGACGAGCTGCTACGAACCATACTTCAAGAAGCGGATCTAATCACTCCTGACGGGATTGGCATTGTGATGGCATCAAAAAGAAAAGGCGATCCTATTGCTGAGAGGGTAACTGGATATGAGCTGCTTCTTGAGCTTTTGGAGCAAGGAAATAGCTTGGGATGGAGTTTTTATTTCTTGGGAACAGATGAGCTTACCAGCTGTAAAGCGGTCGAAAAGATCACGGAGTTATATCCGAATGTGAAGATTGCAGGAAGACATAATGGTTTTCTTACCAAGGAAGAGGAGCCTGCCATTGTAGCAGAAATACAGCGCGCACAGCCAGATTTCCTGATCGTTGCGATGGGTGCGCCATACTCTGACAAATGGGTATATAAGCACAAACAGGAGCTTACGCAGGTAAAAGTTGTTTTTGGCGTGGGGGGCAGCTTAGATGTAATAGCGGGAAAAGTTACTCCTGCACCAGCGCTATGGAAAAAACTCAATCTGGAGTGGTTGCATCGACTTTTGTTCGCTCCCGTTGCGAAGGGACAAAAGTCGCGATGGCGCAGACAGGCAGTGCTGCCCAAATTCGTGTTCCGAGCTATGATTAGGAAATGAAGAAAAGGCCTCGTTTATGGGGGCCTTTTTTAGGTTCGATTGGTGGGAGAGGAGGAGGGGGCAGAGTAAGAGAGATTAGTGGGAGTAAGGTGAGGAGTATGAGCAAGAGTGAGTAGTGAGATCGAGGTAAGGACTAGGACTAGGAGTAGGAGTAGGAGTAGGAGTAGGAGTAGAGTAAGAGTAAGTAGTGGGATTGAGGTAAGGAATGGGAGCAAAAGTGAGTAGTGGGAGTATGTGTAAGAGTGGTGAGTAGGATGTAAGTGCGACTATAGCTGTGACCTTTAAACAAATTAATAATAATAAACAACACCGATTCTGGTTGATGCCATAGTCTCGTATTTAATTCAAACTAAAAGCTAAAGAGGAACAATAAGGGCAAAAATGCCCCTGAGTCACTGGAATTCCGCCCGAAGAGGCAAAAGAAAGGCAAAAATGCCCTAGATCGGGTGCAATACAGCCCGAAGTGGCAAAAGAAAGGCAAAAATGCCCTAGATCGGGTGCAATTCAGCCCGAAGTAGCAAAAGAAAGACAAAAATGCCCTAGAATCGGTGCGATTCAGCCTAAAGAGGTAAAAGAAAGGCAAAAATGCTCTAGAATCGGTGTGATTCAGCCCGAAGTGGCAAAACAAGGGCAAAAATGCCCTAAAATCGGTGTGATTCAGCCCGAAGTGACAAAACAAGGGCAAAAATGCCCTAGATCGGGTGCAATTCCGCCCGAAGAGGAAAAAGAAAGGCAGAAATGCCCTAGAATCGTTGCATTTCAGCCCGACGAAGTGAATCAACGGTATAAATCCCGCAGAATGAGCCAAATCCGGCCCGACGAAGCAAATCAACGGTATAAATCCCGCAGAATGAGCCAAATCCGGCCCGACGAAGTGAATCAACGGTATAAATCCCGTAGACTGAGCCGAGTCCGGCCCGACGAAACAAATCAACGGTATAATTCCCGTAGAATGAGCCGAAACCGGCCCGACGAAGTGAATCAACGGTATAAATCCCGCAGAATGAGCCAAATCCGGCCTGAAGCAGCAAATCAACGGTATAAATCCCGTAGACTGAGCCGAGTCCGGCCTGAAGCAGCAAATCAACGGTATAAATCCCGTAGACTGAGCCGAATCCGGCCTGAAGCAGCAAATCAACGGTATAAATCCCGTAAATGTCCCCAGCCCGCCCGGTTACTATCCATTACCAACAGGGAGTCGGTTTTCGCCACACATTTAATGTGATCCCTACTATGATGAGTGAAATTTATTTAATTGAGCAGATACATCCGCGTTAATTGAAAATAGGGTAGGAGTTTATCGCTGCAAAATAAAAAAACTGACACCGCTATACCAGCGATATCAGTTTACAGAGCTTAGCGATTAAGCTAGCGGCTGCCTATTTTTAGCTTGTTCCTCTCGCATCCACTGTGACAACTGGCGTTTGAGCTTAAGGAACTCGGGAGAGTCCGTAATCTCATCACGGCGTGGCCGCGGAAACGGCACATCGACTGTATGCAGAATGGAGCCGGGGCGGCCGGAAAATACATAGATACGATTAGAGAGCAGCAACGCTTCTTCGATGTTGTGAGTAATGAACAGCACAGAGCGGCGATTCTCTTCCCACAGCTCAAGCAGCCAGCGCTGCATTTCACTGCGAGTTAGTGCATCCAGTGCGCTGAAAGGTTCATCCAGCAACATTAGCTCCTGAGGAGCGAGCAATGCTCTGAGAAAAGCTGCACGCTGCTGCATCCCGCCAGACAGCATATGCGGATAAGCATGTTCGAACCCGCTTAACCCAACCTTGGCTAGCCACTGGCGCGCTTCCTCGCGGGCTCCATCCCGCAGTGCGCCCTTGATCTCCCCAGCAAGCAGCACATTATCCTCAATCGTACGCCAAGGAAAAAGCGCAGGCTGCTGCGGCATATAACTAATTTCACCGCGTTGACCTGTAACGGCCTTACCGTTCATGAGGATCGTGCCTGCATCGGGTTTCACAAGGCCGCCAATCATATGGAATAAGGTGCTTTTTCCGCAGCCGGAAGGACCAACGATCGAAACGAACTCTTGTTGCTCTACCTTGAGAGAGACATTATTCAGAACGTTCGTCTCACGGCGACGATGGGAAAAAGATTTGGAGATGCCGCTCACTTCAAGGGCGGGTGCCACGGTATGAGCTTCAGGAGAGCTTATGACTTCTGTTGTTCTGTGTTGCATTTGCGTCGCTTGAGACATACAGGCATCTTCCTTTCTATGAGTTACGGCGCGGCTTCCAGCGAACCAGCCATTTTTCCAGCAATGCAATAATAGCAAAGAGTACAAGACTTAAAAGTACAATAATAACAATAGCAACAAACATCCGATCCGTACGATATGCGGATTTCTGCAGAAGCATATAATAGCCAACACCTTTATCCGCGCCAATCCATTCAGCGACCACGGCGCCCATAACCGCATAAGTAGCAGATATTTTTACGCCGGAAAATAGTGCCGGGATAGAAGAGGGCAGCTCCAGCTTGGTGAAAATTTGCCACTTGCTTGCGCCAGCCATTTTCATATAATTCATCATGACCTGATCACTTTGGGCCAGACCGCCCATCGCAGCGACAGCTACCGGGAAGAAACATACTAGTGTAATCAGCACGATTTTGGGCAAAAGACCAAAGCCGAACCAGATAATGAGCAGGGGTCCGAGCGCGATGGAGGGAACATTTTGACTCAGAATAATAAGTGGATAAAAAGCCCGTCTAGCCCAAGGCAAAAGATGCAAAAGCAAAGCAACGATCAGGCCTACCCCCGTACCAATGGGAAAACCAATTAAAGTGAGCCGCAGCGTAGCCATCGTATGAGCCCAAAGACCAGAAGCGTTACTGGTGGATTCACGAGCAATATCAGCAGGACTCGGCAGAATCCAGGATTCAATATGAAATACAGATACAGATAGCTGCCATACGGTTAAAAAGAAGACGACCGCCACAAGGGGCGGCCATATTAGCTTCCAGGTCGATCTCACGGCCGATATTTCTCCGTCAATTTATCCATGCTGATTCCGTTAGGATTATGAGCGATTTTGATCTGCGAAATTACGCTTGGACTGCCTGCTTCGATCAACGCCTCCTGCATCTGACGCACAACCTCCAGCAGCTCGCTAAGCTCACCTTCCATTGTGGTTTCCAGCGGATTCACTTGATGTTTAACACCGGATTTCTGAATGACCTCAATCGCTTTATCTACGTATGGGATGGAATCCTCGTTGTTCGGAGTTTTTGGAATTACTTGAATGCTTAGTAGGGTGTTAGCCACAATAATCAATCCTCTCATTTTATAAGGTAAGTTCAAAAAGCCAACTTTGATAACGAAGTAATTCATTACAATTGTTGTTTACTCCGCCGGTAAAAAATCATTACTGAATGCACTAGCAGCATCCAGCGGTTTATCCAGCAACTTCAGATCATACATCCAGTCGCCGTAATTTTGCCAGACCTCGGTTTTTTGCTCGCCCCAGCGGGCAGCATCGTCCTTGTATTTTGGGCTAAGCCATTTTTGGCTAGCTAGGACAAGGTCGGCGTCCAGGTCAGGAACGGCCTTCGATAACATACCGGCAGCCTCTTCCGGATGATCTATGGCATATTGATAACCTTTTGATGTGGCTTTCATGAAGGCCTTCACCAGATCAGGATGATCTGCAATTTGCTTCTCACTCGTCGTCAGCACAGGCGTGTAATAATCGAGCTGCGGCGCATAATCCTTTAAGTACAGCATATCCAATGGCTCGCCACGTAACTCAGCCTCAACACCAGTCCAAGCGTAGAAAATCCAGGCGAAATCAATGTCACGTTTGATGGCGGTAAAATAATCAGCTTCACCGATACTGATCAGCTTCACCTTTTTCACATCGCCACCTTCAGGATCCATGATAGCTTTCATGGCTGCTTCTTCGGCCGGTGAGCCCCAGCCTCCGTAGGTTTTACCTTCGAAATCCTTTGGTGATTTAATATTGCGATCTACTGGAGCAGCGAATCCCGACGTATTATGCTGAATAATAGCTGCTATCGAGACAAGGGGCACGCCTTGTAGACGGGCTAGCGTTAATCCTTCTTGGGCGCTGATGCCAAAAGCGGCTTCGCCAGAGGTAACCATAGTATCAGAACCCGCTGCGCCTGGCTGAACGATTTCGACGTCCAGACCTTCTTCAGCGTAGTAACCAAGATCCTTAGCTACGTATAGACCGGTATGATTCGTGTTCGGTGTCCAGTCGAGTGCGACTTTAACTTTGGTGAGCTCTTTTGGAGCATCCGTCCCAGCCGAAGCAGTTGGATCAGTAGCATTTGCTTTGTTTCCGGCTGTATTCCCATTGTTGCTGCCGCATCCGGCAATGGCAAGAATGAGTACACAGGTGAGGCACAACGTAAGTGCTTTTTTAAGGTGCATGTCTTCTTCTCTCCTTTAAGGTTACAAGAATCCCGTCTTCACAACATGAACCGTAAAGTGTAGTATGTACGTTTTTCTACATCTTTTAGTGATCTTACAAAAAAAGCGCCCCGAGTGATCGGGACGCTGGCTTGGCGCAAGGTTAGTTAAGGTCACAGGGACCAGAACCAATTGGCGATTCCTACGCTGGCATTATCCAGATCAGGTATAAGGGTCAGTATCTTGTGGGATACAATCTCAGCCGGCCAATTCCAGCACCCCTGGTTCTATGAAGTTAACGGGTATTTCTATGTGCAATATAAGTAAGTATAAGTTTTGTACCCATACTTTATATCTTATATTTCTCGCATACGGTGTATTATAGACGGCTGTACTCGGAATGTCTAGTAGTGCACTCCTGAATTTTTCCAATCCAGTAGTTTCTTTTTTGCTAGTCTAGATCTTTATATTTTTTGCGGTGACGCCGTTTAAGCTCACTAACCAGCGCCCCTAGCGTGAGGACAACGCTGATCAGAATCCCGCTCATGATCACGAAGAGGGCAAGAAATTCAAAGGGAGAATAACCAATCATTTTACTCCATTGAATCTTTCCATCCAGATCGTCAATGACCTGATTCATGCCGTAAATCCCGCTTACTACCGTAAATACAGTAAGAATCATCAGCAGATTATCCCGTCGCTTGGATTGAAACTTATCCTGATACTGAAACAGGTCATTTAAAGTTTCTTTCACTTCCTCGAACAAAGCGTCGTTTCCGTATACTTTACGCAGCTGAAGAAATATCTCCCGGCCCTGCGACTGGGAAATCAACTCCAAGAAGTAGAACTTTGCCGAGAACTTATTAATGGAGTAGATTAGATTGTCTATTTCCTCATAATCATGATTAATCCGAAGTCGGGAGTGCATATTGGCTAGCTTTAGCAGAACGATTTTGTGGAAAATATTGAGTAAAAATCCGTAATAATATTGCCCGTACATCTGGTTGGCTAGACTAACAGCAATCTCCTGTTCAGCGCGGGTCATGCAGCAAAAGGTCTGCTCATTCATCATATAATACGTGTCTGGACCCCAGCGATTATAGGAGTGTTCATGACAATAGTTCGCAATATATGCTGGATCGCTGGCACTGGCATAGGGCTTTCCGTTCAGATCAATTCCATCAAGCTGTGAGGCACGATAGCGCAGATTTACACTAATCTCATCAGAGCTTTCTTCATTCTGAAAGCCATAAAAAGCTTGCACCTGCATTCTTTCATCTACGAAAAAAGGAAGGGTCTCGAAATAAGCCCCATTGATATCCGATTGATCCAGATATGGCTCCAGTCCATCCACCAAATTTCGGAAGACAAAATCCTCTACCATCTCATAGGTCTGTTCCCCGCAATGAATATAAGTGTAATCATCCTGTATGAAGGTATTCTCTAGCGCACGGAAACGATCTGCGAATTCTAGGGCAATACTAAAGGGAATTGAATCCCCCTCCAGCTGGACACGTATCGTCACGAATCCAAGCTGAAAAGGGCATATGAATATATCCGTCGAGAGAATTTTGAAAAATATAGATTGCTGCGGAATCTCCAGAATGCAGTCGAGATTATTTACTCTGGAAAAACGGCGAAACGAGTCGGCATCCTTCCTGCGTGGAAAAAGGACATGTGCAGCAAACGGTAAATAGGTGCGCTCCATTCGTTCATGGGAAACACAGTAGCCATCTCCGTAGTAGGCAGCTTCAAGCTCTTTATTATCCAGAAAAAAACGTGTGAAGCCGTCGTCCTGTAATTGCTGGATAAGCTGCTTAGAATCGCCCTTTTTTATAGAAAAGGGAAATATAAACTGCATGAGCGCAGTATGTAACAAAGGCTCAGTTGAAGACTCATTCATTCATCGTCCATCCTTGTGCTCAGAATATGCTTATAGATCACATTACCCTAAAAGGATAACGTTGATACTGTTCTAAATACGGGAACTCTTTCCTTTCACCGCTTGCATGGATTGGAACCTCCATGCGGCAATGCTTAGCAGAAACAAGAAGGCGGCAAAAGCGGCAAGTAATCCGGCTGTTTGTGCCACTTCTAAATGGTCCATAGACCAGCCCATAAACAGAGGTAGCAAAGCACCGCCAACACCTCCGGAAGCAATCATAATGCTGGGTGTTGACTCTTCGGTGCCAGGCAGCATTTTGCTGGAGAAGACTAAAGCAATGGAGAAAATACCGGACATAAACAGCCCCAGCAGCAGAATTACAATGAAAGCAGCCATTCGATTGTCAGTGAACGGAAAGAGTGTCAGCAGTAACAAGGTAAGTAAACAGCTGCTGAGAATGTACACGCGGTAAGATATTTTTTCGGCAATTACACCCGCAAACAATCTTCCTGTAGACATCGCCAGCCAAAAGAAAGTGACTGTCAGTGCTGCGGCAGACTCCGTCATCCCTAGCTTGGCAATAAAGATAGCCGGCATAAAGTTGACTAAACTCATCTCTGTGCCTACATAAAGAAAAAAGAAAACGATGAAGATCCCTAACAGAATCCATTGCTTACCTTTATACGGAAATTTTTTGTTAGAACGTGAGCTTGAGGATTGCGAATTGTCTGCTCCTTGGACAGAGGCACGTTCATCCAGCATTCGTTGTAGATTACCGAAGTGCCCTCTTGTCCAGAGGATAAGAGAAATTAAGGAGAAGGCAGCGACGATTAGAAAGGCCAATCTCCACGCTCCGGCAGCAATGAGTGGACTGGCGATAAGCGGCATCACGAGTGCGCCTATCCCGAATAGCACTTCAAGCCGGCTCATTGCAATAGCAGTTCCTTCGGTTACAGCACCAATAATAATGGTGCCGATAACCGCTTCGATCATCCCGAAACCAAAACCTGCGGCAACAGCGATAACATACATCCAGCCCCAAGGCGGTAGAAAGGCGTAGGCAATTTCTGCAACTAGTAGAAGACTGGTGGCAATGAGGATGCCTCCACGTTTACCGAAGCGGCGATTAAGCAGGGGAGAGACCAACACGCCTGCTAAAAAACCAGCGAATTGACTAAAGATTAATTCACCGCCAGCACTATAATTTTGATCATAATGTTGCAGTAGAACGGGCAGAATAGATCCCAGCACAACATGTGCCAGACCGATAACGAAGTAGGAAAGACAGCCGATCCAAATCAGTTTTTTCACGAAGTAAGCTCCTTATCTTGAAGTAGTTTATGAAGTAAGGTCGGATTCAATGTGAACCTGAAGGGTACATTATAATAAGCACCATTGTTATGATAAATCCAAACGGTGAGCTTGGATATATAAACTTTTGTTTACATGCTTGAAGGGAGAGATTTACGTAATGGATAACAAACAACTGGAGCAACTCATTATTAAAGCATTGGATGACAACAAGTTCGGTTCCTTTGGTACGATCGAAGAAGGAAATAAGCCGAAAGTACGTTATATGGCCATTTTCCATGAGGGTTTGAAGATTTATTTGGCTACAAATCGCAAAACTCATAAAGTGGAGGAGTTATCCGATAATCCGAATGCTTTTGTACTGCTTGGCTATGAGGCAGGCGGAAGCAAAGATGTGCTGGAGATTGAAGCAACTGCTACCGTCTCTAAGGATGAAGGCTTGCGCTCCAAGGTATGGAATAAAGAGCTGGAGCCATGGTTTACAGGACCTGATGATCCTAATTATGTAATTCTGGAGCTTACTCCAACACGTATTGAGTATGTAGGCAGCAATAAAGAGCATGGAGTATGGCAGCCGTAAGCTTTAGCGTTGAATTGATCAAACAGCCCTCCTATCCCATATGGGGTAGGAGGGCTGTTTGATGTGTTATAATGACTTCAACTTTTTAGGTATTCATATCGGGGAGGAGCTAAAGCTACATGAGCGTTACTCTGTTATATATTGAAGATGATCGTGAAATTGGCAGTGTAGTGTCTGCTGATTTAAGCGAAAGAGGATATAGTGTCCGCTGGTTACGGAGCGGCGAAGGAGCGATGGAAGAAGCCGGCGCCTGCCAACTGGCTATTCTCGATGTTATGCTACCAGGTCTGGACGGGTTTACGATCGGGCAACGTTTGAAACGTTCTTACCCTAAGCTGCCCATTTTGATGCTCTCCGCCCGGACCTCGATTGATGATAAGCTGCAAGGTTTGGAGTTCGCAGATGATTATTTGACCAAGCCCTTTCATCCGGATGAATTGGCCGCTCGAATCGAAGTGCTGCTCCGAAGGAATGGGGCATCGGTTCAGGATTCACTCACACTTAAACATCTAGTCGTATATGAAGGGGATAACCGCGTGATGAATGCTCAGACTCAGGAAGAAATCATGCTTACAGGTAAGCAATTTCAGATTTTTTCCTATTTGCTGCGTCATCTTAACCAAATTATGACGAAGGAGCAGATCTACGAGGCCGTGTGGGGTGAGGCTTATATCGAAGGAGATAAAACTCTAATGGTACATATTCGTTATTTGCGTGAAAAGCTGGAGCTTGATCCGGGTAATCCGGAAATTATCGAAACTGTCCGTGGGATCGGCTACCGGGTAAGAGCATGAGAGGATTAGAGCGCATTCGCAAGAAACGTAATTCCTCTTTGTTATCAGGGTATTTGCTAATTATCGTATCTGCACTGCTATTTATCCCTGTGGTCCTTCCGTTGTCTTTTGTTGGCTACAATATCCTTAACGAAGTGACCAAAGGTGCCTCGCCTGTAGATACATCCCTGTATTCGAATATTGCACCGCTGGAGACTATGTGGCATAAAGAGGCACTTCACTTAGAAAGTGCCTCTTCGGAAGCCATAAATCAGCGGCTGCATGAATTGAGTCGAAAATACACTGAGGCTACTATGTTTTGGGTAGACGGGCAGGGAAAAACCCAGTTGATTCTCACGCCTGAAGAAGGGGATAAGGATAAGATTTACCCTGAAGTTCCTGATCAGTGGACTGCGGCTGAGGCTATTTCATTTATGAAAGAAAGTACGAATCGTGATCCTTTAGCCATCGTTGCTTTCGTGGGGGACAAAGTGGAGGCAGACAAGGGATTTATGGTGATGCAAATTCCAAGCAAGCTGCTGAACAAAGGGGCTTATGGGGGATTAGGGGCTTGGGCTTGGTATAACTTTGTGTTATTTACCCTTTTTGGAGGGTTCGCTCTGGTTTCATGGATGTTCTTTAGAAAAATTCGCAAACGGCTGCTGCAACTGCAAACCGCGATGACGATCACAGGCCCGGATAGAATGCCTAAGTCTATAGTGACAGGAAAACTGGACGAGATCGGTCGATTGGAGGAAGCTTTTAATACGATGGTAACTAAACTGGATGAAAGCCGACGCAGGGAAATAGAAGAGGAAGAGTTGCGTAAGCGTCTAGTCTCGAATTTATCTCACGATTTACGCACACCCCTAACCGTCATTCGCAGCCATATCCATGTTATGACCAAAGAGGATCTGACCTCAAAAGGTAAGCAGTCCTTACAGCTTATGGATGAGCGTATTGCGGATCTTAGCGTCCTGATCGAGAATCTTTTATCTTACAATCTGCTCAATAGTGGACGGGTAACCTTGAAGCTGGAACGTAAAGATGTTTTACGCTTGTTACGGGAAAGTGCGGCTGCTTGGTACCCCGTATGGGAAAAAGAGGGCTTCGATATTGATATTAACCTGGAAGCCGAACCGCTATTCTGGAGGGTGGATGAGGTCTGGTTCCGCCGTATTCTCGATAATTTGTATCAAAACATTGTACGACATGCCAGCAGCGGGCATTATGTCGGGATCTCAACGGAGCAACGTAATGAACAACGTGCCATAATTATTGCGGATCATGGTCGAGGCATTCAGAGTCCATCCGATTACAAGGGGGCAGGTTTGGGATTGTCTATCGTCGATCTTTTGATGAAGCATATGGAGCTGGAATGGGTTGTGGAGAGCACAGGCAAAGGCACTTCTATTGTAATCTTTGATCCGCGTCGTGAAATTTAAACAAAACTTAAACTTGGCACTTCCTTGTTCTTAACCTTGGGACGTTATGCTGTATACCGAGGTGAAGAACATGGAAGAAACAGTGATTAAAACTAAGGATTTATTGAAAAAATATCGTGGCCGGGCTGCGGTAGAAAATTTGAATTTAAATATCCGTAAGGGAGAGATTTATGGTTTTCTGGGTCCTAACGGAGCTGGGAAAACTACAACAATCCGTATGCTGCTTGGCCTAATTACACCGACATCTGGAAAAATTGAAGTGTTCGGCCAGGATCTTCGGAAGAATAAGCTGCAAATTTTACGGAAGGTAGGGTCGCTTGTCGAATCCCCCTCGTATTATGGGCATCTGAGTGCTGTGGACAATCTCGAAGCGATCCGCCGCATTCTGGATGTTCCGAAGTCACGAATCGCTGAAGTGCTAGATATTGTTTCTCTAACCGGGGAAGAGAGACGTCCGGTCAAAGGGTTCTCCCTCGGGATGAAGCAGAGACTCGGTATCGCAGCTGCCTTGCTAGGGAATCCAGAGCTGCTTATTCTGGACGAGCCAACGAACGGACTCGACCCGTCAGGGATTCAGGAAATTCGTGGGCTTATCAAACGTTTGCCACAGGAACAAGGAATTACGGTTGTAGTATCCAGTCACCTGCTTAGTGAAATTGAACAAATGGCAGATACCGTGGGTATTATTCGCCAAGGGCAAATGGTATACCAAGATACAATAGCTAATCTGCAACAACAGGCTGCTGGCGAGATACGCCTTGCGGTTTCGGAACCAGAGTCTGCGTTACGTCTCGCTGGAGGCCGGGGGTATGAAGGGACACTACAAGAGCAAAAACTGATTTTTTCAAGAATGAACGATGCAAGAGTAGCGCTGCTAGTCAAGGCTTTGGTAGAGAATGGGCACGCTGTCTATCGTGTAGAGGAGCGGAGACAATCGCTTGAGGACTTCTTCCTACAGGTTGTGGGAGGCGGGGAATCATGATGTGGCGGGCGTTGTCAGCGGATTGGCTTAAAATCCGCGGCAAAGGAATTTGGTTTCTAGTGTTTCTAGGACCGATTGGTCTAGTAGCCATGCAGGGCCTTAACTTTGGCCTTCGTTATGATTATCTGCGTCAGCAGTATAGCGCGGATTTATGGGGAGGACTTCTGGATAATGTGTCCGGGTTTGTGCCCACAGCTCTTTTTCTGGGAGGCACTTTAGTATGCTCGTTGATTGCAAATGTCGAACATCAGATGAGTTCATGGAAGCAGCTCTTGGCACTGCCTATCTCTCGTACCTCAGTGTTTATGGCTAAGTTAATGCTCTGTCTGCTGCTAGTGGCAGTTTCCTGCTTGTTGCTCTCAGTGGGGATAGTTGTTTTAGGGCTTATTTTGGGCTTCAAAGCGGATCTTATTCCTTATGTGGATGTAGTGCGGATTGGCTTTATGTCCTATATTGCGGCTCTGCCGGTCATCGCGCTACAGCTGTGGCTTTCCCTGGCTAATCGTAATCAGACACTGCCAGTTGCCCTGGGGATCACATTATCTTTGACGTCATTTTTCTCCATGTTCCTTTCGGAGTGGGTGCCTTTAACATGGCCATATTTGGCGTGGGACTCCTCTAATCGCCTTTTGTTCAGCGGTGCGGGTCTGCTGCTGGGAATGCTGGTGTTTTTGCCGGGTGCAGTGCATTTCGCTCGAAAGGATGTGGATTAAGATGATGTCATTTTGGAGAGTATTGTCCTCAGAGCGATTAAAAATGTCTAAATCATATGTTTGGCTTTTAGTCATAGGAAGTCCGGTTTTATCACTGGTTCCCGGATTGTTATCGGATAATCAAGGTGAGAAGATGTCTTGGGAGCTGCTGTTAAGTGTGATGTCAATGATGCATGCTTTGCTGTTTCTGCCTGTGCTTTCAGGCATTTTTGCGGCCCTGATCTGTCGTTATGAGCATCATGACGGTGGTTGGAAGCTATTGTTGTCTCTGCCTGTAACCCGGTTGTCGGTGTATCTCTCAAAATATGTGATGATCATCGGATTGCTGGCAGCTGTGCAAATAACGTTCCTCGTTATGGTGCTGGGAATGGGCTTGTTCCAAGGGGCTCCAGATCCAATCCCTTGGGCGCAACTGCTAAAATCAGTATTTGGCGGCTTTGTAGCCTGTCTACCTCTCGCCGCATTGCAGCTGGCGATCTCGCAAAGCTGGAGCAGTTTTGGCGCACCGCTGGCGCTGAATGTGAGTCTGACCATTCCCAATATACTGATCGCTAATTCTTCAACCTACGGCCCCTATTATCCTTGGGTACAGCCGTTGTTGGCCATGAGTCATTATGGTGATGACGGATTTGGTGCCTTTAATCTGCCTTTAGAGACACTGATGATGATAGTGGGAGGAAGCTTGATTGTCTTTTTTGCCGCAGGACTAATCTCCTTTTATCGTAAAGCAGTCTAATTCACAATCAGAGGCTATAAACTCCTCCTCAATGGACATCCCGTGCTGTTTTTCTTATAATTAAAGAATATAATTAGCTAAGATGGAGGAGGGCGAGAGCATGGAGCCAACGGCATTAGAGGACTGCGACAATACATGCAAGGGTTCAGAGCTTGAACCGGAATCCATTGCATTGATCCTGCCAGACCGTGGGATTACTGATAAAATGGCAGAAATGTTCAAAGCGTTGGGTGATCCAACACGAGTGCGGCTCATTTACGCTTTGTCACAGCAAGAATTATGTGTACATGATTTGTCCGTGATCCTTGATATGGGCCAATCTGCGATATCCCATCAGCTCCGTTATTTACGGAATCTACGGATCGTGAAGCGGCGTAAAGAGGGGAAAACGGTATTCTATTCGCTGAACGATGCGCATGTGGAGCAGATCTTTTTGCAGACCCACGAGCATGTCCGACACGAATAGCTAGTTGCAAAAAAAGAGGGACTCCAGCAGCCATTGAATGGCTTTTGGGAGTCCCTCTTTTTATTATGCCGACGAGTCCCAACCATCCACTACGGCTTACGGACCCAGCTGACGTTATTTGCACAATAATCGCTTTTTGAGCAGAGTTGCGGACCTCAGTGCAGTTATTCTTTAGAAAGAGGTCTTATTTTGCTCTTTTTCATGCCAATAGCGCCTATGGGGTCCGATAATATGCTAAACCGGGGATAATACTGCTTTTAGTGTCAATTGGGTCCGTTAGCTGTGTGGTTTGCGACAAATATTGCTCTAATGAAGCTAAGTGGCATCTCAGCTTAACTAAGTAACATCTCAACTAAACTAAGTAGCATCCCAATTAAACCAGGCTGCGTCGGGGTTAACCAATGCGTTTAAATCCACTGAAGCCTTGTATTTCGAAGTAAGGATTAAGCTTATTAGCTGGCTTGATTTAGGTTCTTCGTTAGGTTTGGTTTTCTAAAGGACAACACTAGCCAGACACATTGCACAGCAAGCACTAGCAGGATAAATAGATCGATTCCCATGTATTCACTCGTATTATCGTTGCCCACAAACTGAATTAAATTATGTATAAAGTGAAAGGATATCAGCGGAAGAATATTATTATTTTTTAGCATCAACAAGGCTAGCGCAAAACCGATCAGAAGCGCATATACGAGTTGTAGAAGAATTTGTGTGATATCTGTGCTGGATAATGCATTAAGTAAGTGGGTAATAGAGAAAAGAATACTTGAAGTGATCACTGCTGTTTTAGCCCCTTTAGGAAGCAAGGTCTTAAAAATCAAACCGCGATAGATACTTTCCTCCACAAAAGCGACCAGCAGGGTGAAGAAGATAAAGAACAGTACCTCAGATGCACTGATCTCACGAAATCCCTTAAAGGATATGGTAATCAGGACCACTACTAGCGGGGCATAATAGATCCAGTTGCCCGAGGATATGGTGTTTAGAGGTCGGAAGCCAAGCGTGCTCCATTTGCGCTTAACTGTAAAGTAGATGATGAGTACAAGCGCGATTGGGATGAAGGAGATAAGCACAGGGGCGGTGTACGCAAGTTCCTTAATTGTTGCGTAAGCCCCGGCGGCAGTTACGGCTACAAGTAATAACACCTCGATAATAACTACGCTCCAAATAGGGTGTTTCTGTGAAAAAGAAGACGTTTTGGCTAGCTTTGACATGTTCTAAAATCATCCCTTCTGTGTAAATCATTTGCCCATCGAGCTTCATTGATAATGGGGTCATTCGTATGTAAGAAACTTACTTTGGGTCATACATGATTTTACATATTTTCACGTAAAGGTCAATTGATTTAATTTTTAAGATAATGTAGAAAAATGGTGTATATCGCGTATTGACCTTGAAATATAAAGGGAATATAATAGGGCTAAGATAACATATGAACAAGTGCTCATATATGGTTTTTATTTGAGGAGATGTGCCGTATGGATACAATGCAAGGAAAATTAAAACGTCAGTGGGAATTAGAAGGCTTGGATTGCGCCAATTGCGCGATGAAAATTGAAGATAAGGTGAAGAAGATTGAAGGTGTATCGTCTTGTTCCGTTAATTTTGTAACAAAAACAATGACGTTGGAAACTGCCGCAGGGTATGAGGAGTCAGCGATTGTAGAAGCGAAGAAGACGGTGAAGGCACTTGAGCCCCACGTAAATGTGAAAGAGAAGGTTGGGGGCAATCACAAGGCGCGCAATAGTGGCGCTCATGAACATACGCATGATCACGAGCATGGTCATGAGCACGGCCATCAAGCTGCTGGACATCATCATGGTCATGAGGATGCTGAAGGTCATGGTCATACTCACGAGCACGGGGAAGGTGATACACGCAAAATATTGCTGCGGTTAGGCGCTGGTGGAATTCTTGCTCTAGCTGGGATATTCCTGCCCGTGAATGGAGTAGTTGAATTGCTGATCTTTTTGGCAGCCTATCTTATCGTGGGTGGTGAAGTTGTCTGGCAGGCGGTTAAGAACATCATCCGTGGCCAGGTGTTTGATGAGAATTTCCTGATGGCTCTGGCAACTATCGGTGCATTTGCGATTGGTGAGTATCCAGAGGGCGTGGCAGTAATGCTGTTTTACCAGATTGGAGAACTGTTCCAAGGTCTGGCTGTGAATCGTTCACGCCGATCTATTACGGCACTTATGGATATTCGCCCCGAGTTTGCCTATCTCAAGCTTGGAAATGATCTGAAGAAGGTCTCACCTGAGGAAGTAGCCATCGGAGATTTGATTGTTGTTAAACCCGGTGAGAAGGTACCCCTTGACGGAACAATACTTGAAGGTAACGCCATGATGGACACATCTGCACTTACTGGTGAGTCGGTACCACGATCAGCTGGTCCAGGAAGTGCGGTGTTAAGTGGTTTTATTAACCGGAACGGCGTAATTACTGTGCAAGTTACTCAGACCTTTGGAGAATCGGCCGTATCCAAAATACTGGAGCTAGTGCAGAATGCATCAAGCAACAAAGCTAAAACGGAGAACTTTATTACTAAATTTGCACGTGCCTACACGCCTGTAGTAGTGATCACAGCAGTCCTGCTGGCCGTCGTTCCTCCACTGCTGATCAGTGGTGCAACTTTTTCGGATTGGATTTACCGTGCACTTGTATTCCTCGTAATCTCTTGTCCTTGTGCGCTTGTGGTCTCGATTCCACTGGGATTCTTCGGAGGGATTGGTGCAGCTTCACGCAGCGGTATTCTGATTAAGGGAAGTAACTACCTGGAAGCCCTAAATGATGTGAAGGTAGTTGTCTTTGATAAAACGGGAACGTTGACCAAGGGACAGTTTAAGGTTACGGGGATTTATCCGTCGGGTGGCAAATCTAAGGATGAATTACTGCGGACAGCCGCTTATGCGGAGAGCCATTCCAATCACCCGATTGCCGAGTCGATTCGGACGGCTTATGGTGAACAGATTTCTAAGGAAGCTATCTCCAATTACAATGAAATCTCTGGTCATGGTATCGAAGTAACTATCGAAGGCAAGACCGTATTTGCAGGTAACGCACGTCTGATGGAGCGTGAGGGAATTGCTTATGAGGTCCCAGAGCAGAGCGGTACAGTTGTTCACATTGCAGTAGATCATCAATATGAAGGTTATCTGGTGATCGCTGATGAAGTGAAGGAGGACTCACTGCAGGCCATTCAGCGCCTCAAAAAGCTGGGTATACGCAAGACGGTGATGCTGACAGGTGATGCTTCCGCCGTAGCTGAAGATGTAGGGAAGCAGTTAGGGATAGATGAGGTACACGCAGAGCTTTTACCACAGCATAAGGTAGAGGCCATCGAGAAGCTGGATAGTGATAAGTCTCCACGCGAGAAGATTATTTTTGTCGGAGACGGAATTAATGATACTCCTGTACTGGCTAGAGCCGATGTCGGGATCGCTATGGGAGGACTTGGTTCCGACGCTGCCATTGAAGCAGCAGATATTGTAATTATGACCGATGAGCCTTCGAAGATTGCTGTAGCTATCGGAATTGCCAAGCGTACTCGAGCCATCGTATGGCAAAATATTATTTTTGCTTTAGGTGTAAAAGCTATATTCCTTCTGCTCGGTGCATTTGGGATTGCCACGATGTGGGAGGCTGTATTCTCAGATGTAGGGGTAACCGTACTTGCCGTACTGAACAGTATCCGAGCTTTAAAAGTGCAAGACGAGGGTTAAGAATCTTTGGTGTATTAAATAAATGATTTCAACAAAAGTAAGCTTCAGGATTCCGGTTTTAAGGGTCTTAGGGCTTATTTTTTTTATTCTCCAGCAAAGAATTTGTCTATTTTTGCCGATATAGAAGATATATCCACATCAGGAGATATTATAACAAATGGAGTGAGGAGGCTATTTCATCGTGAATGAAAATGAAATGAAAGGAAACAAGATGAAAAAAATGAGAAAAAATGTAACGAAGAGAAAAGCGACGTCAATTCAACTTAAGTGGTCATCTGTTATATTAGCTATTGCAATCGTGCCGCTCATGGTAGCGACCATATTTTTACTTGATTATTTCGGCAATGTCACACGCACAGACAGTGAGCAAATGGCGCAGGACACCATTAATACGAACACATTCCGGATGGATGAGTGGCTATCCAACAAAACCTCGTCCGTAAAGGATCTGGTGTCCCAGCATCCTGAGTTCGATTTTACAAATCCGGCAAGTATCTTCCCTGTGATAGAAGTGCTGGAGGAAAGTGACAGTGAGACAGAAGGTTACAGTGTCATCAGTAAAGACGGCCAGTTAACCAATATGATGAACATGACCGCAAATGTAGCAGATGCGAGCTATTTCTTGAAAGCGAAAGAAACACATGCGCCTGTGTTGGGGGAAATGTCCTATCTGGAGCAGCTTGATAAATATATCATTCCAATCGTAGTTCCTGTCATGGATAAGGATAAGCAATTTATGGGAGGTATTGTCTTCTCGATTACTCCTGAAGTTCTTGCCCAAATGAGTAATGAAATTACTATGGCGGATACCGGATTTGGATACGTAATCTCAAATGATGGCATGTATTATACTTATCCAGACGTCAGTCGTATGGGCAAAAAAATTACCGATTACGCTAAAGAGCCGGCTCTTCAGAAGGTCGTTGACAAGATTTTGAGCAACAAAGAGGGGTCCGAAACTTATAAGGGCGAAGATGGTAAGAAAGTCATTACATACTTTAAGACAATTCCAGATACTGATCTGAAGCTTCTTGTAACAGTGCCGGAGAAAGAGGTTTTTGCCAAAGTGACCTCTGCACAAAGAACAGCAATGTTCATCTTACTGGCAGTTATACTTGTCATAATTTTTGTTTCACTGTACCTTACTCGTCTTATCGTTAGACCCATTAAAGCTATTTCCTCGACTATGAAAAAGGTGGCAGAGGGTCATCTGAATGAGAGGGTTAAAGTGCAGTCCGGAGATGAGATCGGCGAGATGAGTCAAAATATCAATGATATGATTGAGACACTCTCCGGTATTGTCAACAAGATTGATACAACAGTAGTGGAGGTTGCTTATTCCTCAGAAGGAATGCTGAAATCGGCTCAACGTTCGTCCTATACTTCAGCAGAGGTTGCCACAGTTATCCAAGAAGTAGCTCAAGGAATGGAAGAGCAATTTAGAGGCTCCGAGCAATCCGCAAGAGCAACGGAAGAGATGGCCGTAGGTTTGCAACGTATTGCTGAGTCCTCTGCAGCGGTATCAGATCAGGCTGAGACGGTCAACTCAGAAGTAGAGAGTGGCTATTTGGAAATCCAATCTACACTGCAACAGATGGCTGTTATCAGTTCCACAGCTAATCAGACTGCCGAGATGATTGGGAAATTAAGTGAGCAATCGGAACAAATCGGACAAATTGTGGATGTAATTTCTGAGATATCCAATCAGACAAGCTTATTATCTTTGAATGCTTCTATTGAGGCTGCCAGAGCTGGAGAACATGGTCGTGGCTTCGGTGTAGTTGCGAATGAGGTGAAGAAGTTAGCAGAGCGGACGAACAGTTCCATCATTAGTATAGTGGAGCTAATCGGCGGCATTCAGTCTTCAACAACAAGTGCAGCGGATTCCATGAAGAAGAGTATTGAGGAAATTGGCGATGGAATGGGGAAAATGCAAAACGTCGGTGTTTCCTTTGATCATATCCGTTCTTCGATCCGTGAAGTATCGTCGCAAATACAGGATGTGTCAGCAATTAATGAAGAGATGTCAGCCGGCACGGAAGAAATAACGGCTTCTATATCCGATATGCTCGGAATAGCTAAAGAATCTGCTGAGAATGCTCAGGCGGTCTCCTTAGCTTCAGCGGAGCAGACAGAGATTATGAAGGATGTCGTGTCCTCCGCGGAATCACTTAATGAAGTGATGTCTGTGCTGAAAGAAGAAATCGAAAAGTTTAAAAAGTAGGAGATAAACTGAGATTCATCTCCTAATAATACAAAAAATCGCTCTCTGGGAGCTGGTAGGTGATCTCACCCATTCCCAAAGTAGCGATTTTTTTATGAATTAAACGCTGTCTTCCAGCTGTAGGCTCTCGATGCCTGCACGTACAATGTTGCAGGAGTGGTTCAATTTCTGGGTTTCCTCTGTATTTAAATTAAGCTCCAGCAGCTCTTGAATCCCAGTGTTGCCTATGATGGCGGGCACGCCCGTGCATACACCACTATGTCCGTACTCTCCATCCAGAATGGCGGATACGGCGATAATTTTGTGCTCATCATTCAGGATCGAACGGGTAATGTAGGCAAGTGCGCTGCCAATCCCGAAATGTGTGGAGCCTTTACGGGTGAAAATTTCCC
This sequence comes from Paenibacillus sp. FSL R7-0048, assembly GCF_038004505.1. NCBI lineage: Bacteria > Bacillati > Bacillota > Bacilli > Caryophanales > Paenibacillaceae > Paenibacillus > Paenibacillus sp. FSL R7-0048. The sequence goes on from NZ_JBBORF010000001.1 coordinate 515,809, forward strand.
AGCCGGCATCTTTTGTCTTGCGGGAGATATCCTCCAGATCCAAATGCGGGAACCGCTCGCGATGCTGATCTAAAATTTGCAGAATAGGCTTGCCGCCAATTGTTACATGGGACCAAGCTACAAATTGGGATTCGCCATGTTCACCTAAGGCGTAGCCATTAACACTGCGCGGGTCAATGGAGAACACATCGGAGAGCAGGGTTTTTAGGCGCGACGAGTCAATGGAGGTCCCGGTACCAATAATTCTGTGGCGAGGCAGACCTGATATTTTCCAGACCATATAAGTGACAATATCGACCGGATTAGCGGCGACTACGAAAATTCCATCAAATCCCCCAGCCATGATGTTGGTAATGATTTCTCGAGTAATAACCGCAGAGGCTTCCAATACGTCAAGTCGGGTCTGCCCGGCTGTTGGATTAGCGCCAGCGGTTAAGATAACGACATCCATTTTTGCACAATCGCTATAGGCTCCGGCATACACCTTTGTGCGTGTGCTTGTGAAATCCATACAGTGCGAGAGATCAAGTGCTTGTGCCATAGCCCGATCATAGGTGCGGTCGATCATCATAATTTCGTCGCAAATGGCCTGATTAACCATGGAGTAAGCACAGCTTGAACCCACCATTCCGGCCCCGACGATGGCTACTTTTCTCGATTTACTTTTCAATTGCCTTGTCCTCACTCTCTAAAAGTTATACGCAGTATAGGCTTCCAAATGATATTTATTTCAGCATTAAGGTCTTTTGGAAGCTTATCGTTAGGTATGCTTATAGTTTAACGTATCCCTTCGCAAGTTACCTGACATCGGACTTACAAAGATTATATTTCTTCTGTTTAATGCTGAATAGGTGACATGATGAGTTAGTTATTTCAGGAGATCTATCCCTATAGTGTATGTAAAGTGCTTAAAGAGGATGTAATAAGAGGATGGCTAATTGATGTCAGAAAAGGGTGAAAAGTAGAAAAAAGCAGAGGAGAACATAAGCTTGAGTTACAAGAGGTAAGAAGTCATCTCAAGGATATCGGGTAAGAACCCTGAGATGGCTTCTTAGGATTATTATTGATAATCATGGCTGCGGCAGCAGACTTCCCGAGGAGGTCATAGCCTTATAACGCTTGAACATAAAAAATCTCCAATGAACAATCATGCCGAAGGCTAAAATAAAGAACAAACCACCGGACTGTGGAATAGACACATAACGGTTAATAAATTCATGGAGTAAAGTGCGGACTAGAAGAAGTCCGAGCAGGATAAACGCAAAGCTCTTGGAGCGTTGAGCGTAAATTTGTCCATCACGTTGTTCAAAGTGGGTGCTGCGTATAAGAGGATACGCGAAGATGAACCAGCCAATCAAAAAGGCGACTGCCGCCCACCATAATGGGAATCTGACCGCAGGTGCCACAAACATGGCAAAACCCGTCGACATACCGAGAGGTGGAATCCATATTTTTCGAATAGTAACCGGACGTGCGCTTGCTTTTAGACGAATGAAAATAACCATCAGCGCCATGAACAAAGCCCCTAATGTGGAGCCAATATGTAGAAGCGAGGGGTTTATGTTACCCATGATACACGACCTCTCTATGATTTCAGTCACTTGTATCTTCATTATAACAGAAAAACGATGGCAAAACATTGAAGTGTATTGGCTCCATCCCCGCAACAATTCCAGCAGAGGAATTTTTTCTTAAAGGAACGATACATACAAAAATCCCCGCCAGAGCATACTCTGACGAGGATTTATTGATGTGAATATTATTATCTCAGCCCAGACTTACGAACGGCTGCGTCCACTTGTCGAGCGAAGAATAAGGCTCACGATAAAGATCAGCACAACGGCACCGATCAAAGAAGGGAAGAAGTAGAAATCACTTACTTTAGGTCCCCAGCTTCCCAGAAGCACGCCACCCAGCCATGAACCGATAATACCAGCGATGATATTACCGATAACACCACCAGGAATATCTCTGCCCATAATCAGACCAGCCAACCAACCAATAACCCCACCAACGATTAACATCCATAGAAAACTCATGTTACTTCAACTCCTTCGTTTTGTTGTTTGCGATGTCTACTATTAACCTTTGTGACCATCTTTAAACCACATGGAAAAACTTACTTCTTCCGGAATGGTTAGGAAGTAGGCTCTAAATGCAGTTTCGATAATGTATTACAACTATAAACATGCTATAGTGAAAAAATATTATAAAATTATGAGTAAACCCCTATTAGTAAAGGGTAAGTAAGAAGTAATACAATACATAAAAGATAAAGGAGCCACTATTATGGAACGGGCTAATGAGGCATTGTTTTATGTAGGAACGTATAACTCTGAGAACGAGAAGGCGATTCAGTTATGTGCGCTTAGTCTTTTGTCGGGGGAAATGAGAATTCTTGAGGGTACCGAGGGAATTGAGAATCCATCGTTTTTAGCTGTGAATAAAGCAGGCAGCGTGTTGTATGCAGTTAGTGAGAAGGATCAAGGTGAGGTTTACGCATATGCAATTGATCCTGCAACTAAAGCGTTGAAATCACTTGGAAGTCGTCCTACGGAAGGTGGCGCTCCTTGTTATGTCTCCATTAGTCCTAAGGAAGATTACATATTCGTCTCCAATTACTCGGGAGGCAATGTTAATGCTTTTCCTGTAAATGAAGATGGTTCGCTTCAAGAGATGTCCGACCAAGTAAAACATGTGGGTTCAGGCATTCGTGAAGACCGTCAGGAGGCTCCGCATCCGCACTCTGTCATTCCGGACGCAAGTGGTAGACATGTGCTGGTGTGCGATTTGGGACTGGATCAAATTGTGATCTATCGCCCTGAAGAGGGCAAACTGGTAAAACATCGTGAGCTTAATCTGCCACCTGGTTCAGGTCCACGTCATCTGGCGGTGCATCCCTCTGGACAATGGATCTACCTGGCGAATGAACTGAATTGTACAGTAACGGCATTTGCTAATGATGAACAGGATGCAAATCTAAATGTTTTACAGCATCTTAGCACGCTTCCTGATAATTATACTGCCGGTAGTGACGATACAGCTTCCGATATTCATGTCTCCCCTTGTGGCAGATTCCTGTATGTCTCCAATCGGGGACAAGACAGTATCGCCCTGTTCCATATCGATGAATTAACGGGTCTGCTTGAAGCAGTGGATTGGCAGGGTACCGGCGGGCGTACTCCGCGTAACTTTGCAATTATTGGGGATAAGCTGCTTGCTGCTAATCAGAATAGTGATAATATTACCTCGTTCTCCATCGATAGTGAGAGTGGCAGATTAATCCCTACAGGAAATGAATTGGAAATGAAGTCACCTGTTTGTGTGCAAGCGTTGTAGGCTGAGACTAGGTTATTGTATGTCGTAAAAATAAGGGCTATTCCCGTATCCATTCATTTTTTCGTGAGTGGAGGTTGGGAATAGCCCTATTTTGCAAATGAAGACCTAAGGATAATAGCAAGTGATTTTTTAAAATGTATTTCGGATACCTAAATCGTAAAAACCGATGTCATCCAGCATGATCCGGTCGCCTTCTTCATCAAGATAGAAGGTGATTTCCGTCAGGTTGTCAGGATCCAGCTCTGGTTCTTCCTCTTGAAATTGTTCGAACGGCATCTCGTAGGTTTGAAATACAGCTTCGGAAAGGTCACCGTATTTGCCATCGTTTATCCGCTCTTCAAGCCATGGGAATAACGTGAACTGAGTTTGTGGAAGCGGCAGTATGTCCATTACTTCATCCAGCGTCAAGCGGGCTGAGGTATCATTATGGTCAGTTAACTCCACCTCAACCTTTGGAGGTAGTGGAACATCCATTTCTTCACTAATGTCACCATTCAGATTTGCCATAGAGAACGTAAGGCCATCTGCCCCTAAAAGAGCAGTTTCAGTACGGACACTGTCGTTAAGCTTAATGTTGTAATAAGCTTCTTCGTTTTTGCTGGCTGTGCGTTCAAGGACAACACCATAGGTGGCTTTGCTTTTCGACTCCCGGTCTTTAGCTAGCTCTTCTGACCAAGAAACACCCGATGCTTCTGCTGTTCCTAGTTCTACTGTGTTTTTGTTACGGTCATCGTCGAATGTGGCTACAGGACGATATCCCCCGCTTTGGAATCGATTGTAGTAGGCGGTATCTGGTAACCACTTCAGCCCGCTGCGATAATCCCGGAACAAGCTTTGGTATTCCTCTTTTTTATGCAAGGTGGTCTCCAAGAAAGCTGATACATAGACCTTAGCGATTTGCCGTTGTTTGTCTGCATCCATGATTTGTGCCCGATTTAAAAAGAGTCCAGCTGGCAAGGTCTGATCATACCCGCCCCAATCGCTGTTGAATTGACTGTGATTGGCGTCCGCAATATACAGCGAGCTTTTGAAAGCAGACGATCCTTGGGAATAGGAGGTACGTATATACTGCCGATCACCATAGAAATCATGTACATCTCCATCGCGGGCTCCCTGCAGGGTCAAATAATTGATGTCTTTGAGACGGGCTTGCTGGTCATCTATCGTTTTGTCCGTTGGTGCAAGCGCGATTACAGAGGTTATATTAAAGCGATTAACTGCCGCCATCACCGGATCATCCTTGAACCAACGAGTGGCATCCGCGGCCATAGCTACGGCTTGTCCTCCGCGGCTATGGCCGAGCAGGGCGGTTTTTGTGAAATCTATTTTCTGATAAAAAGGACTGCTCGGATCATCTGAAAAATCTGCTAGCTGCTCTAAATGTTTCAGTAGGATCCAAGTCCGTACTTTAAAATCATTGTCCGGAATACCGGACCAAGCAGAATAATTCAGAAAATTCTCATCGAGCGAGATCGCGATAAATCCCCGGCTTGCCAATAGTTCGCCAAGATAAGCGTACCCGCCATCAGAGTAATCTTCCATCATATGATTGCCGTGCACCATCAGTACTACTGGATATGGGCCTTCGCCTTCTGGCATCCATACGCGACCATTCAAGGGAAGTGCCTTATAATCGAAACCCCAGAATAAAGTGCGCAGCTTTGACCAATCCTTAATATAAGCAGAAGCATCGGCCGTAGAGGATATCAAGCTTGTATCCTTACCGTATTCGGCACGATGTAGATCGGTACCACTGGCATAGGTGAAGGTCTGATAAGCTAGATTACCTGGTTTTCCCGGATCGGAGGCTGTAAGTGGAACAACTTCCGTATCGTTGATGTCGACCGACTCTGAAATAGGCAGTTCTTGCACTCCGCTTGCCAGCGCAAGTGGGGAAAAAGTCACTGCCACTGTTAGCAGAAGTCCTAATGTTATTCTTTTGCTGCGGAGCAGGCCAATGGCTAATCCGCCTAGTGCTCCTAGCAGTGCAAGCACGACCGCAATGACAACCGCAGCCTCAATTTCAAAATCTGCATAATATAAGATTAGTAGAATAGCTCCAAAATCACTCAATACACAGCCTGCGAATAATCTTGGGATACGCAGTCCGGTCAACGCTAGCAGAACAGCCAAGATATTGCCGGAAATCGCCAGCAGGACAGTGCCTGCACCTGCAGCAAGAGCGATATCGGTAGGTTTACCTAATCCAGTAGGAATGCCTAACACGGCAGTACTAAAGGCTAAAAAGCATACTATCCACAGACCGGCTATAGCTGTTCTCCAAACTGCTGTATCGTAACGGTAGGTTCCCCTAATTCTTCGTCCAATTTCTTGAGCCATACGTCTGTGGAGCCGCGGTTTCAACGGCGCAGGGACGTACTCTAAATCCATACCCATGACTCTCTCCCCTGACATAAAGCGGTAATTTCTCTTAACCCATAAGCTGTAGCAATAATATTACTTTATAGCATCAATAACAAGTGGATCTTACAGGAACCGACCCCATAGCTTGTATGGTGTGGTGTGTGTGAGTTTTCTTTGACATAGGCTGGAAAAAAAGGTTTGACACAGTTAAAGGGTTTCAGTATTATATCCATATAAACCAACTAAGTAGATAGGAATAATTGAAGAAAGTTCTTACCGTACGAACGGAGGAACGCCTGCATTAGGCTCGCAGACACGGTCTTAGGACCGGTTTGACCTGCCATACGTAGGCTTTCCTCCGTTCTTTTTGTGTTACCCAAGGGTTTGTCTGGTACGAAAAAACATGGGGGAGTGGAAAAAATGAAGAAAAAGATGAATAAAGGGCTTCTTGTAGGGTTTAGCTTGTTGCTGACGGCAGGGCTTACTGCTGCTTGCGGCAGTAATAACAATAACGGCAATAGTGCTAGTCCGGCAACAGACGCACCAGCAACAACCAATTCAGCGGAGGCCACAAATGCGGCTGAAGCCACCAAAACTCCATCTAAAGATCCAGTAGAACTACTGAACGTATCTTATGACCCTACTCGCGAATTGTACGAGAATTATAATAAAGCTTTTGCTGCCTATTGGGAGAAAGAAACAGGACAGAAGGTCACCATTAAACAATCCCACGGTGGATCGGGGAAACAAAGCCGTGCTGTGCTTGATGGCCTGGAAGCGGATGTTGTGACATTAGCACTTGGTTATGATATTGATGCCTTGCAGGAAAAGGGACTGATCAACGAGGGCTGGCAAAGTAAATTCGATCATAACAGCTCGCCTTACACCTCGACTATCGTGTTCCTTGTACGCAAAGGGAATCCGAAAGGAATCAAGGATTGGCCAGATCTGCTCAAAGAGGGCGTAGAGGTTATTACACCAAACCCGAAAACATCAGGTGGAGCACGCTGGAACTACTTGGCGGCTTGGGGTTATGCACTAGACCAGAACAATAACGATGAGGCTAAGGCTGAGGAATTTGTAAAAGAACTGTTCAAGCATGTGCCAGTGCTGGATACCGGCGCGCGTGGATCTACGACAACGTTTGTGGAACGTGGAATTGGTGATGTGCTGATCGCATGGGAGAATGAAGCTTATTTATCCGTGGAAGAGCTGGGACCAGACAAATTTGATATCGTGAATCCTTCGGAGAGCATTCTGGCTGAACCGCCAGTAGCTATAGTAGATAAGGTTGTGGACAAAAGAGACACGCGTGAGGTATCCGAGGCGTACCTGAAGTATCTCTATAGTGAAGAGGGACAAAAAATCGCGGCTGAGAACTATTACCGTCCTACATTAGATAGTGTGAAAGAAGAATACAAAGATAAGTTCCCGGAAATCAAGCTGTTTACATTGGCTGACAAATTCGGAACCTGGAAAGAAACGCAAGAGAAGCATTTTAATGATGGCGGGATCTTTGACAAGATTTATGTGCCGGGTGCCAAATAACAGATGAATGAAATGCAGGATATGATCATTGAGATTTGTCCCGGTAGGGGCTGATCGGCTAAAAGGCCGAAGGCGAGAAAGGATGAATAGGGGATGAATGTCACCACTACGGCTGCACCAGCAGCAACGCGGCGCAAAATACTGCCCGGCTTCGGGCTGACGATGGGCTACAGTGTTTTATACCTGAGTCTAGTGGTTCTACTGCCACTTTCGGCGCTACTGTTCAATTCTACAGGTCTGAGCTGGGCGAAATTCTGGGATGTAGCTACGGACCCGCGGGTATTAGCTTCGTATCGTGTGAGCCTGTCGACAGCTGCTGCGGCTGCTTTTGTAGATGCAATTCTAGGTCTTTTGCTGGCGTGGGTACTGGTACGTTATGAATTTCCGGGCAAAAGAATATTTGATGCGCTGATCGATCTCCCGTTTGCCTTGCCGACAGCTGTAGCTGGTGTCTCCTTGACGGCGCTCTATGCAGGCAATGGCTGGATTGGGTCTTGGCTTGAGCCGCTGGGATTAAAGGTGGCATTCACTCCGCTCGGGATTACCTTGGCTTTGATGTTCATCGGCATACCGTTCGTTGTCCGGACGGTGCAGCCGGTGCTGGAGGATTTGGACAGAGATATGGAGGAGGCTTCGGCAACCCTTGGCGCAGGCCGCTGGAGAACCTTTCGCTCAGTAGTCCTGCCCGAGCTGTTCCCGCCATTGCTAACAGGTTTTGCTCTAGCTTTTGCTCGGGGCATCGGTGAATTCGGCTCCGTCGTGTTCATCTCCGGTAACATGCCGATGAGGACGGAGATTGCTCCGCTGCTTATTATGTCTAAACTGGAGCAATATGATTATGCCGGAGCTACCGCCGTAGCCCTGCTATTGCTCCTCATCTCTTTCTTAATGTTACTTGTTATTAACACACTTCAGCGCTGGGTTCGTAAGACTTCTCGTTGAGGTAATTGCCATGACAGCAGACGTCCGAACATGTTCAAACTTACTCGGAGACACTCGATATCTGCCGTCGATACTGAATTTTCCAAGCTATCTTGTCTTCGTAAAACCCTTTAAAGGAGGAATAATTTTGGCCGGTACCGTCCCTCTCCATACCCCCCGGCTACAAAAGAATGCGTCCTCGTCCGCGACAACGGAAACCCCAATTGTAAAATGGGTGTTGATCGGAGCGGCTGGGCTAGTCCTTTTTTGGCTGATTGCTCTGCCATTAGTTGTTGTGTTAACCGAGGCACTTAAGAAGGGCTGGGACGTATATATTGCTGCCCTGACTGATCCGGATGCCCGCTCAGCGCTGCGATTGACGCTGCTTGTTGCGGCGATAACTGTGCCTCTGAATACCTTTTTTGGTGTAACAGCGGCGTGGGCTGTAACCAAGTTCCGTTTCCGCGGCAAAGGGTTTCTGATCACCTTGATTGATCTCCCTTTTGCAGTCTCGCCAGTCATCGGCGGCCTAATCTTTGTACTCGTCTTCGGAGCAAACGGATGGTTTGGCCCTTGGCTGAGCGCCCATGATATTAAGATCGTATTTGCGCTTCCGGGTATCGTGCTAGCCACGTTGTTTGTGACGTTTCCTTTTGTAGCGCGTGAGTTAATCCCGCTGATGGAGGATCAGGGTACACAGGAGGAAGAAGCGGCAATTACACTCGGCGCACATGGGTGGCAAATCTTTTTCAGAGTCACGCTGCCTAATATTAAATGGGGGTTACTATACGGCATTATTTTGTGTAATGCGCGGGCCATGGGTGAGTTTGGTGCGGTTTCTGTGGTGTCCGGGCACATCCGTGGGGAGACGAATACGCTGCCGCTGCATGTTGAGATTTTGTACAACGAATATCAATTTTCAGCATCTTTTGCAGTAGCTTCTTTGCTCCTGTTATTGGCTTTGGTAACGATGATTATTAAAAGCTGGTTGTCGCGAAAAAATGCCCATTGACATGACTTTTAGTTCCATGCTAAGTTAATTCATAGTATACTGGTTGGTAATAACGGAATTGAGGAAAAAAGGAATTTAGGCGGATATAATCCTTTGGTGAGAAAGGGAGGCTAGAGAATGGCTAAACCGCTGAAAGTGGACGATTTATGGCTTACGCGGATTGCAGGACTTCTGGATGATATGGAATTTGGCTCATTGCATATTGTGGTTCATGAAGGTCAGATTGTTCAGATGGAGCGTACGGAACGCAAACGGTTTGAGAATAGCAGTGGCAACGCAAATGGACGTTATATTGGTGAAAGCGGCAGCCGGCGGGCCGATTCTCAATCGGCGGGACGTTGATTCAATCTCTGGGCAATCATAAAGGTATATATCATCTTTTTGGATAAAAGATTATGGAGTTGTCACATAAGCCACGAAATGGCTGCTGGGGCAACTCCTTTTTCTTCGTATGCTTGATATTTGGCACGTATGACGCACCATATGACGCACCCCATCGGACTCAGTTGACACTAAACGCAGTATTATGCCACATTTGCCCCGCTAACGGACCGCATAGCCGCTATTGGCATAAAAAACACCACATATGGACCTGATTCTAAGCAATAACGTCCCTGGAGTCCGAAACCACGCTCCAAAAGCTGAAAAGGTGCAAATAACGTCATCTGGGTCCCTAGGTTGCAGGAATGATGATTGTTGAAGCAGACCGCTCATGAGTAAAAACACAGCAATATGTCATCTGGGTCCGCAGGTCGCCGGGAATGATGATTGTTGAAGCAGACCGCTCATGAGTAAGAACACAGCAATATGTCATCTGGGTCCGTAAGTCGCCGGGAATGATGAGTGTTGAAGCAGACCGCTCATTAGTAAGAACATACAATACGTCATCTGTGTCCGTAAGTCGCAGGAATGATGAGTGTTGAAGCAGACCGCCCATGAGTAAGAACACACAATACGTCATCTGGATCCGTAGGTAGGTCGCAGAGGATGATCTGTCTTTTTACGACTTTTACAAATGATTCGGCCCGTGGGATAGCTACATATTTTGATGACGCAGTACGTTTGTTAATAACGAGGGGCTTGGCGTGAGGCGGATACGCCCTCCATCAACAGGATGAACGCAGTAATGGCGTGCATAATCCAACCAACGATCGGAACAAAAGCTAAAATCGAGGTGATAATGCCCAGAACGTTCCCCATGAATGGTTTATGTTCTCTTTGCAGCACAACAACGGCTACAGCATGAAGCAAAAAGGCAATGGCCAAAGGGACCCAACCATTAGCAATGATAAAGAGTCCGCCAATCAACGGCAGAGCCAGAAAAGCTTCATAAAGGCATGTTCCCCATTTAAACAGCTTGGCTACAGGAGACATAATGCTTCACCCACCCTTTTAAAAATATTGTTACAGATACTATTCCACACAGTCAGTAAAGGAATTCAAGAATATAATGCTTATCCCTCAGTTTCAAAAACATCCCTAGCAGTGAGCCTTGCCTGTGAACCATGCAGTCGTATATAGTGGGAACAGCAATGCTGAACGGAGGAGTGCGGATGGAAACAACTAGTAAGCTTGATATACGCCATGAACAGCCTTCAGTGGAACAGTATTTGGCGCTGAGAAAAGAAGCTGGGCTGAGTGAAATGAGTGTGGAAGGTGCAGCGATCGGTTTGCCTCGTTCTATTTTTGCGGTAACTTTGTATGAGGAGAATAACTTAATCGGGATGGGACGGGTGATTGGCGATGGGGGATGCTTTTTTCAGGTCACGGATATCGCGGTCAAGCCTTCACATCAAGGACGAGGTTTGGGAAAGCTGATCATGCGGGAAATCAGGGAGTTCCTTAATACTGTACCTGACAAGGCTTATGTAAGTCTGATTGCAGATGGAGAAGCCTCGAAGCTCTATGCACAATACGGATTTGAATCGGTTATGCCACGTTCTCAGGGAATGTTTTTGCGTCGCTAAGCTAAGGCGAATTCATGCTGCTTTTTTAGTAGGAGTGCCCCTTGTATTGGTTAAGGGGTTTTTGGTCTGGAAGTGGAGTAGTAGGTGCGATCTGGTTTCGATTGGATCTCAGGGGATAAATAATGTTTAAAGGCTGTAAGGGAAAAGCTATTCAGATGAGCATCAAAAAAATAATTGAGCAGAAGGCTGCACGATAATGGTCTTGCTCGTAGAATGTGAGGAACAACAAGATGGATGTTGTAATATTGGGCGCTTCAGGAACGATTGGAAAGGCAATTGTACAGGAGGCATTAAAAAGAAAACACGAAGTAACAGCTGCGGTACGCAATCCAGAGTCAGTAACTCTCGAACACGAGCGTTTACATGTCACAACGGTGGATATTCTTGATCCGGCTTCAGTAGCAGCTGCGGTCCGTGGCCATGAAGAGGTAATCAGTGCTTATGGACCAGGAGCGGGCCACGAGCAGGATCTGATTACGGCGGCAAAAGCGTTGGTGGAGGGTATGCAGACGGCAGGGTTAAATCGGCTGTTGGTTATTGGAGGTGCAGGTAGCTTAAAGACTGAAACTGGAGAGCTGCTGATGAATACACCGGATTTTCCGGAAGAGTTTAAACCAGTTGCAGAGGCGCATGCGCAGGCTTATGAGATTTACAAAAATACAGAATTGGATTATACGTATCTCAGTCCTGCTGCGGTAGTTCATCCAGGTCGTCGTACAGGTCATTTCCGCATCGGATTGGACCGTCTTATTCTAGATGAGAATGGTGAAAGCAAGATTAGTGTGGAGGATTTCGCTGTAGCTATGGTGGACGAGCTGGAGGAAGGGAATTTTAGTCGGGCCAGATTTACTGTCGCTTACTGATATCAGACTTGCGCCGGACTTGCGCTCGGGATTGTACTTGGAATTGCGTGTGAAGCTTTGGAACGGTAGATAGCGGAAAGGGGCTAAATCATGTATCTGGTAACTGCTGAGCAAATGAGGCAGCTGGACAGCGAAACGATCCAGCAGCTGGGGATTCCAGCGATTGCGCTGATGGAGAATGCGGGAAGAGTTATCGCAGAGGAGATCATCGCGCTTTGCCGGGAGAGAGGCGGGGCAGGCTGCAGAGATGCAGCCGAAGGGAACGATGCCGGGCTAAAGCAGGCCGCGCTGGGTGACCCAGGCAAGGCATTTAAGGTCAGCGCAGATCATGCGCTGACGCTTGCCTCTGCCGCCGCCGAGCGATGGTTCATCCTCGTCGGCAAAGGCAACAACGGCGGCGATGGCCTCGCCGCCGCACGGTACCTTCGCGAGACCGGCATCGCCGTCACGCTCGTCTATGCGGTGCCGCCGGAGTCGCTCTCCGGCGAGGCCGCCCTGCAGCGCGATGCGGCTGCAGCCATGGGCCTGCCTGCCGTAGTATACGGCAGGGATCGGCTGGACCTTGCCGAGTGCAGCGGCATCCTGGATGCGCTGCTCGGCACCGGCGGCGCGGGAGCCCCGCGCGGCGCCTATGCGGAGCTGATTGCCGCAGCGAACAGCAGCGGCAAGGTCATTGTGTCCGCGGACATCCCCAGTGGTCTGAACGCGGACACAGGAGAGACGCATGGGCCTTGCATTCATGCGTCAGTGACGGTATGCCTCGCGTTTCTCAAGCGAGGCCTCCTGCAATACCCCGGTGCAGGCGCAGCGGGGCATGTCAAGGTACGGGCCATCGGCATTCCGACTGCTCTGGCTCTTAACAGCGGTGTGCAGACTCATCTGCTGACACCGGAAGTGCTGCATGCCCATCTGGGGGTCGATCTGGCCCGGCGGCGGTCGCCAGAAGGCCATAAGGGAACTTATGGGCATGTACTCCTTGCTGCCGGCACCTTACGGATGAGCGGCGCCGGACTACTGGCAGCCCGTGCTGCGCTGCGCACGGGCTGCGGATTGGTGACGTGGGCGCTTCCTAAGAAGCTGTTACCTTCCGTCATCGGTGTTGTTCCTGAACTCATGCTGGCTGATGTAGGTGGCAGTGAAGAGGGAAACTGGGAGGCTGAGACCGCGCCCGAGCTACTGAAGTTAAGCGAAGAGCGAGATGTAATCGCTGTGGGACCAGGTCTTGGACGGTTCCCGGGTGATACAGATTGGCTTCGCAGTCTTTGGGAAGGCAGTGATTGCCCGCTGGTTATCGATGCGGATGCTTTAAATATTCTGGCTGACTCCGATTATAAGAGTTGGGCGCGGCGCCGTCATTCTGTAATTCTGACACCTCACCCAGGCGAAATGGCTCGCCTGGCTAACCTAACTACGGCTGAGGTCCAACGTGACCGAATCGGTCTGGCTATGGACTATGCCAAGGAGCATGGGGTTACGCTTGTGTTAAAAGGAGCACATACCGTGATAGCAACTCCTGAAGGGCAAGCTTATGTAAATACCACAGGCCATCCCGGCATGGGCACTGGTGGAGCTGGTGATGTGCTAACGGGCATGATTTCCAGCCTGCTGGCTCAGGGACTTCATGCTACGCAGGCAGCAGCTTTTGGGGTATACCTGCACGGATTAGCAGGAGAGGAAGCAGCCCGTCAGCGGAATAATCCGGCGGCTATTATTGCCGGAGATATCATTGAAGCGCTTTGAGTATCCCTAATAAGGCTTATGACAGCAGTAAGCAGAGCAGTGGCAGAAATAGGGCGAATACTGGCAGCAACAGAGGAAACCTTTCTACACCAAGCTGGGTCACTCTGAGAAGGAGTAGTCCAAGGACTCCACCCAGACCCCATAGCAGATACTCTGCACCTTGTTCCGCTGCCAGCCATAGACCTGCACCAAAACCCGTGACGACATATACAGCAAGGGGCAGGATAGGGGATTTGGAGCGCAGAATACGCAGCAGTACATCTGCTACTAACGCCGCAGGCAATCCATAAGCATAAATGGCATAAGGAATCGATAGTGGCCAGCCTTCAGGAATTCCATCGGATTGTGGAAATCCAAGCATAAGTAAGGTAATAAGGACGTAAGTTAGCCCTGCGCAGGCTAATTTGGTTAATGCGTACATGCCACTGCTTAGGCGGACAGAAGAGATATCATAATCATTTATCTTATTCATTTGATATACATTCCTCTCGTGGTGTAATGCATCAGCTGGTGACCATGTCTCCACCATTGACATGAATACATGTCCCGGTAACATACGAAGAATCCGGTCCCGCTAAATAAAGATAGGCTCCTGCTAACTCATATGGCTGTGCGGCACGTTTAAAGGGTGTATCCGTCCCAAATACACTAACCTCATCTGCAGAGTAGCTGGAGGGAATTAGTGGTGTCCATACAGGTCCGGGAGCTACGCTATTGACACGAATGCCAGAGTCTACGAGTGATAAGGCTAAAGAGCGGGTAAAGGAGACGATCGCGCCTTTAGTTGAGGAATAATCTATAAGCTCTTTATTTCCTTGATAGGCAGTAATGGAAGCAGTGTTGATGATGGCTGCGCCTTTTTTTAGATGTGGAAGTGCGGCTTGTGTCAGGTAAAAGAATGGAAATATATTCGTCTGAAACGTTTGGTAGAGCTGTGCTTCCGTGATATCCAGAATACTTTTTTGCGGATACTGGACACCATGATTGTTGACGAGGATGTCCAGCTTGCCAAAAGTGCGAAGGGTATGCTCCACAGCCTTGAAGCAGTTTTCCTTATGGCGTAAATCAACTTCGATCCGCAAACAACGTTGCCCTAATTCTTCAATTCGCCGCTGAGTGACCTCTGCATCTGAAGCTTCGTATAAATAAGCTATAGCGACATCTGCGCCTTCCTTTGCAAAAGCAATGGCCGCCGCTTTACCAATTCCGCTGTCGCCTCCGGTGATGAGCGCAATTTTTCCTTTTAGCTTTCCGCTGCTGGTGATCTCCGGATTTTCACTGATGGGGCGAGGATTCATTAGACTCTCTAGACCAGGCTGACGGTCTTGGTGCTGTGGGGGAAAAGCAATAGGCTGTTCCTTACATATCGTTTGTTCCCCATAATAGGGGTAGGTGGGGTTCATTTTTACATACACTCCTCCTTGCCTTCTATCTTCCGTATATTTCTATGCATGCGCCTAGAAAAGCGTGCGCTGTTATCCGGTCCTGCCTGTGTTTATAACCTAGTTCGAGGGAGCGTTTGTCAGAGATGAATGATTGGCGAAACATAGATTATCTGAATTGTGGAACTCCAGTGCAAAAAGAGGTCTATACCCTGTTAAGAAAATTAAATATTATGAGTTTGCTGGCCGACTATAACCCGGTGCTGGTTGGCACAGTGCCGCTTGGAATTCAGGTGAAGGGCAGCGATCTGGATATTATTTGTGAGGTGCATGATTCCGTAAAGTTTACGGACGTTGTTAGTCGATATTTCGGAACCATGGATGAGTTTACTAGTGTATCGCGTGTGGTTGATGGGGTCCCACGAACGAAAATTAACTTTATGGCCGGTGGCTGGCCTATAGAACTGTTTGGGCAGCCGCGACCCACAGCTCTGCAGAATGGTTACTTACATATGATCATTGAAGCGGAAATTCTAGCTCAGCTGGATAATGATTTTCGCCAGCAGATCATTACAATGAAAACAAACGGGTGGAAGACCGAACCTGCCTTCGCGCAAGTGCTGGGCTTGGAAGGTGACCCTTATGAAGCGCTGCTGATGCTGGAAAAGCTTCCGCGGAGTGCTCTTTATGCTTTTTGTCATTCTATACAAGCGAGGGGATAGACATGAATTATCGAGAGATGATTGCGGATGATTATGAAGCTGCCTACCAGCTATGGGAAAATACAGAGGGAATGGGACTTAGTGAAGCGGATTCGAGACTGGAGATTGCGCGTTATCTGGAGCGTAATGCTGGCTTCAGCCAGATCTGCGAGAATGAAGACGGCCGGATTGTAGGAACTGCATTGTGTGGACATGATGGGCGAAGAGGTTATATGTATCATGTTGCAGTTAGTAATGACTGCCGAGGCATGGGCATCGGGCGTGAGCTTGTAAAGCGTTGCCTCGGTAATTTACATGCAGCTGGTATCGCAAAATGTCATCTGATGGTGATTGGAACCAATGAACAAGGAAGAGGATTCTGGGAAGGGATAGGCTGGCAGTATAGAGGTGGAATTATGTTATACTCCCAGGATATCTTGTGATACATAAGATGTGAAATGAAAATACTATCTAAGTAAAATATCATTAGATTAGAAGTGGATATATCACAGCAAATGTAACGGTGAACTCCGACTGCCAGTGCAGTATACTATATATGAGTTTGATAATTGCCTATTTTGCAGGCAGGAGGTCTTTTATGCGTTTTAAAGATGTGTTTTCAATTATTGGTCCGGCCATGGTCGGGCCTTCAAGCTCGCATACAGCCGGTGCGGCACGGATCGGAAGGGCTGCAAGGCAGGTGCTGGGTGAAGTGCCGCGTGTGGCAGAAGTGACGTTTTTTGGTTCTTTTGCAGCTACTTATCAGGGCCATGGCACAGACAGGGCTATTGTCGGAGGACTTTTGGATTACGCTACCGATGATCATCGGTTACCCGACTCTCTGGAGTTAGCGGCTGAAGCTGGGATGGAAGTATCTTTTGAGCAAGGAACGGGATTGTTTCCTCATCCTAACACAGTTAAACTGCATCTTATCGGACAAGAGACAGGAAGTGAGCTGACTTTAACGGGGACATCCATCGGTGGTGGAAACATTGAGATCGTCGATGTGGATGGTTTTGGAGTAAAGCTTACGGGAATGTATCCGACGGTATTGATTCATCATATGGATTATTTAGGTGTTCTGGCGAGTGTTACAGAAGTGATGCGTAACGGACAATTTAATATAGGGCATATGTCTCTGGATCGGAAGAATCGCAGCGGTGCAGCCTTAACGGTACTGGAGCTGGATGAAGCTGCTACTCCAGAGCTTATTGAAGCGCTTAAAGCGCTCACTGCGGTGAAATCAGTGAAATTGGTTAATTTAAACGAGGGTAAGCAAGATGAGAAGGGGAAGGAAAGCTTAACATGAATTTTCAAACACTTAGTCAACTGGCTGTATTATGTGAGGAACGTGGCCTTACCATTGGAGCCCTTATGCTTGAAGAGCAAAGCGCGGAATCGGGACGTTCCAGTGAACAGGAATTTGCCACTATGCGTGAATATTATGGGGTGATGAAAGAGGCTGTTCATCGTGGGATGCATGAAGATACCACTTCGCGCAGCGGTCTTACGGGAATGGATGCCCAGCGTGTAGGAGCCTATAACGCAGCAGATGAACCATGCCTAGGTGGACCCGCTGGTCAAGCAATGGCCTATGCCTTGGCTGTGTCCGAGGTTAATGCCTCAATGGGCCGCATAATTGCTACACCTACCGCAGGTTCATGCGGAATTATTCCGGGTGTATTTCTCAGCTGCCAGGAACGGTTTGGCTGGGATGATGACTATATGGTTTCCGGTTTGTTCGCTGCAGGAGCGATCGGTTATGTCATTGCCAACAATTCGTTTGTATCTGGTGCAGAGGGTGGCTGTCAGGCGGAGGTCGGGTCGGCCATCGGGATGGCGGCAGGAGCTTTAACCGAACTGCGTGGAGGAACGCCTGCACAAGCAGTGCATGCTGTTGGACTGGCGCTTAAGAACACATTAGGACTGATTTGTGATCCGGTGGGAGGACTTGTAGAGATTCCTTGTATCGTTAGAAACGGATTCGGTGCAGTGACCGCGCTCGCCGCCGCCGATATGGCACTGGCTGGCGTACGTAGCGTGATTCCTTCAGATGAAGTAATCAAGGTCATGCTTGAGGTAGGCTCAGCTATGCCAGAAAAACACCGCGAGACCGCAGGTGGCGGATTAGCACAGACACCTACCGGCCGCAAGATCATGCAGGATTTACGTAAAAAGAAGTGATTTTAGAGCATTTTGAAACGTTCCAACTGTTCCCATAATCCTTCCTTCCGAAGGATTTCTGCTTGTTTGGGTCCCAAAAGGTCAAAGTGGGGGAATGGCGAACGATTATGAATATATTTAGCCGGCAGTCCATTTTCCTCACACCAATATGTTAGTCTGGTTAGGTCACTACAGCCGACCTTGGTGACAGTAGTCATGCCGGGAAAACGCGGGTCTAGCCAGTAATGGGTTAAGAAAGCGATCTCTCCTGCGGAGACAGCCTTTTTCCAGCGGGTTAATTCTTCTCTGTTGATGCCAAAGGCCATTACGTCTCCTCCTTATGTAGTATAGTTGACAACATTATAACCCATTGAAAGGGGATTACATCATGAACGGACAGGTAAGAGCCGATATTCGTCCTGGGCTTGAAGTGGATATTGTGCTTAAGCAGGATCAGCCGACGGGTAAGCTAACACATGGAACGGTAAAGGATATTCTCACGAACTCACCTCGACATCCGCATGGCATCAAGGTGCGTTTAACCAGTGGACAGGTAGGACGAGTTAAGAATATTGTTGCTAACTAACAACAATAAACTTTACTTTTGATTTTTATAAAAAAGCGCCCCTAATCAACAGAGATTGGGGCGCTTTTCTTTTTTATCTGCTCATAAAATCCTCAACGGACTGATCGGCTTTGGTCTGATTACATAACGTACAAGCGCAAACGCAATTATCCGGAGTAGTATGGCCACCTTTAGCACGGGGGAGCAAGTGATCTATAGTGTCTCCATAGGAGCCACAGAAGTAGCAAGTATAGTTGTCTCTGGTCAATATATAAGCACGGAAATCCTTATTGCTGTAAATCCGGCGGATGGTTCGGCGATTCACTACGATAGCGGCATGTTCTCTGACTAGAGTAACTGCAAGCTCGTAGTCAATTTCCTGATGCCAGCGCCGTCCTTTATCACTGTGGCCACGCATTAGAATTTTCCCTTTGGCAGAGGGAATCAATTGCGTTGGATCTTCGGGACTCAGTTTCGCGCCTTGAGAATGAGAATGTTTCCTTCGTTGTTCCAAGCCCCGTATGCGCTGATTTGGGTTGGATTGCGGTGAAGAAGCAACCGTAGGCTTTCCTTGTTTGGAGCGTTCCTTGACAGCCAAAGAAGGGGATTGAATGGTATCAGTTTGTACTGGAATGGGACCTGCTGCAAGAGTGAGATCTATGTTTTGTCGTTGATTGCGGCACTCCCGACAAGCGCCACGGCGAGACTGACCTTTGGAACGTTTGCCGGTACGTTTACGAAATTCAGAGAGCGGCTTCTGTTGCTGGCAATAGGTACATTGTTTGGTGGATAAAAGATGGGTATCGTTCATAGATATGTTAGGTTCAGCGCAACTTAGCGCCCGTCCTGTCTCCTTGTTTTTTAGGATCCAATGTATTTTATTTATTAGATTCAGTCGGCAGGGTTAACATTTCGTTCTAATCTTAGTATAGCGTAAAATACAATCGTTCACATCGCACTCAAAAAAAGCTTAAATACGGCTTTTTGTGTGATATCTGTCTTGGTGACATTCAGGAAAAACATGTAAAATCGAAAAGAGCTGTAAGGAATGCTCTACTTTTTAAACATGGGAAGGGGTACTGAAATGAAGCCAACCAAAAGAAGGCCGTTTACGGTAACATTGCTTTATATTTTTCATATATTTTTGGGGGTTGGAGCGTTAGCAGGAGGCGGGTCAATGGTCATAGATCCTAGTGGTGATCTGATACACATACCCACATCTATGCTGGAAAGATCGCCATTTTCAGATTTTTTAATTCCGGGTATTTTGCTATTCATCGTATTTGGTATCCTGCCCATGCTCGTGTTATATGGGTTGATCAAGAGACCAGAATGGCATTGGGTGAATACTTTGAATCCCTTTAAGAAATTATATAGCTTCTGGGCATTGTCCCTATATATCGGCTTTGGTCTAATTATTTGGATTATGGTACAGACGTATATGCTCGACAGTGTGGTAATCATACATCTGGTCTATATGAGTCTAGGGCTTTTGATCCAAGCTGTTACGCTGCTTCCTTCCGTACAAAGTTACTTTTTGCTGGACGGCGGTACCGAAAGACGTTAAAATTGCAGTGAACAGAAGGTATTTCATTAGTCTGGGCAAGGAGTGAACCGGATTGACAACTATATACGATATTGCCAAAAGAACCGGTTACTCTCCTACAACGGTATCCAAGGCG
Source organism: Paenibacillus sp. FSL R7-0048 (assembly GCF_038004505.1). Classification (NCBI taxonomy): domain Bacteria; kingdom Bacillati; phylum Bacillota; class Bacilli; order Caryophanales; family Paenibacillaceae; genus Paenibacillus; species Paenibacillus sp. FSL R7-0048. The sequence continues at coordinate 536,056 of NZ_JBBORF010000001.1, forward strand.
TTTAATAATTATTCCGATGTACGGGAGAAGACTCGCCAGGAAATTTTTCGGGTTGCCCAAGAAATGGGATATTTGCCGAATTCCCATGCCCGTACACTGACTACTAAGAAATCATGGACCATTGGTGTATTGTTTGTAGAGAATACGGGATTTGGTATTCGCCATCCCTTTTTTAGCGCTGTGATTGAGAGCTTTAAGAAGGTTGCTGTGGATAAGGGGTATGCCCTCATGTTTATTTCCAAGGATGTTGGGGGTAAACAAAGTGGGTATTTGGAGAATTGCCGAATCCGTGGTGTAGATGGTGTTGTCGTTTTCTTGTCTGATTACGAGGACCCCTATTTCCGTGAGCTGCTAGAGAGTGATATTCCTACTGTGATTCTGGATTTTGAGACTAACCAGTCGCATACGGTATGTTCGGATAATACGGCTGGAGCTCAGCTTGCGATAGAGTATTTAATTTCTTTGGGTCATCGCAAGATTGCTCATATTTCCGGGGGGATGAACACTTTTCCCGGTAAAACTCGGGAGTTAGGGTATAAGAACGCTATGAAGCAGCAGGGGCTTGAAGTGCCGGCGTCCTATGTTGTGAATGGAGCTTTTTATTCTCGTGAAAGTGGTTATAACGCGATGCTGGAGCTTCTTAAGCTGCCTGATCGGCCAACCGCTGTTTTTGCTTCGGGTGACATGTTAGCTTTAGGGGCTATTATGGCGGCAAAAGATAGTGGACTTTCCGTACCGCGGGACCTTTCAGTTGTGGGTTACGATGATATTGATCTAGCTGAGTATGTTACACCTGCATTGACAACCATTCGTCAGGATACGGCACTTTTAGGAAGCCGGGCAGCGGACATTCTTTTAGCATCGATTGAAGGGAAACAGTTGGATAAGGAAGCGGTTTTAGTTCCGGTAGAAGTGATCGAACGGGAATCCTGTGCGCCTCCGGCTAGAAGGAATTAGAGCTGTATCAAATTCCATAACTACAGAGAGCGGGCTGCTATCCACAGGATAAATCTTGACGTAGAGAAAAGAGTCCTGATAAAGTAGAGGACATCATAGCTTGAATTTTTTCTATGCGGTATTTGCTACAGCGTATTCAGAGGAATAGGGCTATAATGGGCATATTGTTATGCCGCTTTTTACCTGCTCTCGTTAGATCATTTTTTTTCGTTATAATCGAAACCGGTTTCGATTATAGGTTTCGAATTGAGATGAAATCAAAATTTACCGAGGGCTTCCTTGAATTTTCTCAAACGTTTCAGTGGCCCATCGCTTCGAACCCTAACATCGGATGGTGATCCAGTAAAGGCAGTGCTTGTTGTTAGTAACAAAACAATTAGAGGAGATGGATGAAATGGCAAAAGTTCAAACTGTAGTAACTGCAAAAGATACAGGGGAACGCTTAACTCCGAAAGAGGCAATTGTTTTTAGCACAAGAGTAGATTCTGGATCTGCCGATGTAGAGCTTAGGCCAGAGCAGGAGTTCCAAAAGATGATCGGATTTGGCGGCGCTTTCACAGAAGCTGCGGCCTATACGTTGTCACGGCTCAGTCCTGAGAAACGGGCAGAGGTTATTCACCGCTATTTTCATCCGGTAGAGGGATTAGGCTATAACATGGGTCGTGTTCATATCCATAGCTGTGACTTTGCTCTTGGAAATTATACTTATGTCGCTGATCATGATACGGAGCTGGCTACCTTTGATATCTCTCATGATCATAAGTGGGTGCTTCCGCTGATTAAGGATGCAATGCAGGTAAAAGGCGGACCGTTCACGATGTTGGCGTCTCCTTGGAGCCCTCCGGCATGGATGAAAACAAATGGTGAAATGAATAATGGAGGATCACTCAAGCCAGAATACGCTGAAGTTTGGGCACGCTATTATACCAAATTTATCGAAGCTTATGGGAAGGAAGGCGTACCTATTTGGGCGGTTTCCGTGCAAAATGAGCCGGCTGCTGTTCAAGTCTGGGATTCTTGCATTTATAGTGCGGAAGAGGAACGCGATTTTGTTAAAAATCATCTCGGTCCAGTGATGCAGCAGGCAGGCCATTCCGATGTGAACATTGTCATCTGGGATCATAACCGCGATATTATGGTCGAACGTGCTTCGGTCGTGTTGTCTGATCCTGAAGCTGCACAATATGTGTGGGGTACAGGTATCCACTGGTATGGTGGTGAGGAGTTCGACAAGGTAGAGAAGGTACATGATCTATTTCCTGACAAACATCTATTGTTCACTGAGGGCTGTCAAGAGGGCGGCGTCAAGCTTGGCGAATGGTTTACAGGTGAACGTTACGGCAGAAATATGATTGGGGATCTCAATGCATGGACAGAAGGGTACCTGGACTGGAACCTGGTACTGGATGAGACCGGCGGGCCCAATCATGTAGGGAATCTCTGTGATGCCCCAATTATTGCAGATACAACAACAGACGAATTGCACTATAACAGCTCTTATTATTATATCGGGCATTTCAGTAAATTTATCGCGCCAGGTGCGGTACGGATTGGCTTTACTTCTGAAGCGGAAGGAATCCTATCCACAGCATTCCGTAATCCGGACGGCAGCATTGCTGTCATATTGATGAATGAGAGCGAAGAAGTTCGCACAGTAACCCTGGGGCTTGGCGATGAGATTGCCAACTGCGAGCTATCCCCTCATTCTATCGTAACGCATCTGATTTCATAAATAAGTAACAGTTTAGGAGGACATTAACGTGAGTAATTATTATTTCCAATCAGGTAACTTTGTAATGGAGCAGTTTGATACAGGAAAGCCTTTCTCTAGTTTCCTGCCAGGTCTTGCAGGTCTTAAGGGAATTCCAATGTGGACTTTTTATGTAAACCGGGGGCAAGCGATTTGCAGCTTTGGGGTACGCGACAAGAACTCGCCAATCATGGAATTCTCTCCAGCAAATATCTCTTATAAAGACGTAGGAACCACCGGATTCCGAACCTTTATTAAAATAAAAGGCGAGCAAGAGATTTATGAGCCATTTCAATCGGCACGTCCAGATTCTGCCGCCAAGCGGATCATGACCATTTTGCCTAACGGACTGACCCTTGAAGAAAGCCATGCCGGGCATGGGCTGAAGACGACTGTACACTATTTCAATCTGCCTAATGATGATTATGCCGCGTTGGTACGTCGGGTGGAGATTGAGAATATCGGTGGCAAAGAGATTGAGCTGGAGCTGATGGATGGTCTGCCTGAGATTTTGCCTTACGGAGTAGAAAACAGCGGCTACAAGGAGATTGGTAACCTGCTGCGCAGCTGGATGGACGTATACAATCTGGAGAACGGTATTCCGTTCTATAAGCTGCGTTCCAGCACCAATGATAGTGCACAGGTTAGCGAAATCACAAATGGACATTTCTATCTGTCGTTTACTGGAGAAGGAGAAAAAGTCGCGCCAATCGTTGATTTCGAACTTATTTTCGGCGGCAATACCTCTCTTACTTACCCAGACCGTTTTGCGGAATTAACGCTTTCGGAGCTGAGTGAGCTTCCACAATATCCAGTCAATAAGGTTCCTTGCGGCTTCAGTGGTGTGGCTAGACGTTTGGCACCCGGCAGCAGCTTGACCCTGAATACTTTGGTTGGGCATGTAAATGACATCGACAAAATCAATAAAAAGGCGGAGCAGTTATGCCGGGATGAATATATCCTGTCCAAATCCAAGGAAGCCGCAGGTCTGACAGAGCAATTAACAGAAGACATTGCCACGCACACTTCATCGGCTGTGTTCGATGCTTATTGCCGTCAGTCCTATCTCGATAACTTCCTGCGCGGAGGCTATCCTTTTATTTTTGACAATGGCGGAGATGGCTTTGTAGTTCATTTATATTCCCGCAAGCATGGCGATTTGGAGCGCGACTATAACTTCTTCTCACTTGCCCCAGAATATTATTCACAGGGGAATGGTAACTTCCGTGACATGAATCAGAACCGCCGGAATGATGTGTTTTTTAATCCGAAGGTGGGCAGCTTCAACATCAAAATGTTCTATAGCTTGATTCAAGCAGATGGCTACAACCCACTAAGTGTTCAAGGAACAACCTTTGAAGTGAAGCCAGACAGCAAAGCGAAGGCTGCGGAATGGATCGGAGAAGCGGCTGCGGATCATCAAGCTGAGCTTGTTAAGCTATGCAACAGCCGGTTCACCCCAGGCAGCCTGATCAATTACATTGCGGATCAAAACGTTACGCTGAAGGTTAGTGAGCAGGAGTTTCTGTCGGGTCTGCTGGCTCTTTCACAGCAAAACATTGAGGCTGCTTTTGGCGAAGGCTTCTGGTCTGATCACTGGACATATAATTTGGATCTCGTAGTAGGTTATTTGGACATTTTCCCTGACAAGAAGCAGGAGCTTTTATTTGGGGATAGTACTTATGCGTTCTATGACAGCCCAGCATATGTGCTGCCACGTAGTGAGAAGTATGTAATTAGTGACGGAAAAGCCCGGCAATATGGCGCCCTCCTTGAGGATGAGGAGAAGCTGCATAAGCTGAAATGGAAAGCTGGAGATACCCATTGGCTGCGTACCAAAGGTGGGCAAGGTGCTATTTACCACACCAATCTGTTCGTGAAGATGTTGTCTCTTGCTTTGAATAAATTTGCTACGCTTGACCCTTACGGCATGGGTGTGGAGATGGAAGGCAACAAGCCGGGCTGGAACGATGCTATGAACGGTCTGCCGGGATTGTTTGGCTCCGGAATGAGTGAGACTTTTGAGCTGAAGCGTACTGTAGTCTTTTTGCTGGATGTGCTGAACGGTGCTGAGAATGTACAGGGAGCTGTAAAGCTGCCAGAAGAAATCGCGGAGCTGCTTGAAGCGGTATATCACGCGGTAACTGCTGTCCTAGCAGGAGAAGTGGAACAATTCAACTATTGGGATACAGTAGCTTCAGCCCGTGAAGCTTATAGAGCAAGTATCCGGTTTGGAATTACTGGTGCTGAAACTGAAGTAACCTTGGAACACATCCGCGAAGCCCTTTCCAAGTTCCTGGTTAAAATTGATGAGGGGATCAACAAGGCGGTAGAAATGGGCAATGGACTTACCCCAACCTATTTCCGTTTTGAAGCGGAGAAATTCCATCAGGTAACAGATGCTGAGGGTCAGCCAGTCATTAGCGGATACGGATTGCCAAAGGCTGTGGTAGAGGAGTTTAAGGCTTATGCCTTGCCTTATTTCCTTGAAGGACCTACCCGCTGGTTGAAGACGATGAAGAACCCGGTGCAGGCAAAAAAAATCTATAATCTGATTAAGCAAACAGAGCTGTATGATCAGGCAACATCTATGTATCAGACCTCTGTTAGTCTAGAAGGTGAATCGCATGAAATCGGACGGATGAGAGCCTTCACACCAGGCTGGCTAGAACGGGAGTCTAACTTCCTGCACATGTCCTATAAGTATTTGCTTGAGCTGCTGAAGGGCGGGCTGTATGAGGAATTCTACGGCGAGCTGAAGACGTCGCTGGTGCCATTCCTTGATCCTGCTGTTTATGGACGCAGTACACTGGAGAATTCATCATTTATCGCAACTGGAGGCAATCCTGATCCAAATAACCATGGTAGGGGGTTCGTAGCGAGACTTAGTGGATCGACCGCGGAATTCTTAAGCATGTGGAGAACAATGATGGCTGGAAGCCATGTTTTCAGAATGGAGGATGGAGCGCTTACGCTGTCTCTCGATCCGGTATTGCCAGGATGGCTGTTTGATGAAGAGGGCAAACTGTCTTTCACTTTCCTAGGGAATACGGAGGTAATCTATTCTAACCCAAAACGTGAAAATACCTTTGGCGAGAAGAAGGTCAGCATTCAATCTTTGATGCTTGTATACCGTAATGGAACTGTGACTAAAATATCTGGAGCGTTCGTGCGCGGTGAAGAGGCAGAGGCTCTGCGGCGTGGAGAAATTGCACAAATTCAAGCAGTATTAGCATAAAAATAGAGGGGCGAGCTGCGGCTCGCCCTTAAATTTTCACTCAATCCGAAAAATGGTACCTATAATCCGAAATTCAAAGCCTTACGGAGACAGGCAAAAGCAAATACAATGGATACATAACCATTGTAAGCGCTTTAGATTAAATACAGATATAGAGCCTGGAGGTCCAAAGGATGGAGAACAAAAAAAGCATGGAAGTAAGCTCAGCGATGAAGCCGTTAATTCCTGGCAATTTCGAAACCGGTAAAGTAAATCGGAGCCCGCTTTGGAAGAGGTTCATTGCCCAGCGTCATTTGCAGACAATGGCTCTACTCGGCATTGCGTGGATGATAATCTTTAACTACATTCCCATGTATGGAATTATCATTGCTTTTAAAGATTACAACATCGTTAAAACGATTGCAGAAGCCCCATGGGTGGGACTCACACATTTCAAAGAGTTCATGGATGATGACAATCTCTCGAATGTAATTAAAAATACGCTCGGCATCAGCTTGTTTAAGCTAATTATCGGATTTCCATTGCCAATAATATTTGCTCTATTTCTGAATGAAGTTCGTTCAATGAAATTCAAGAAGACCATACAGACGATTTCGTATTTGCCCCACTTTCTCTCATGGGTGGTACTCGGAGGGATTTTGGCTACATGGCTTGCTGATGTAGGAATTATCAATAACATTTTGCTAGCGCTTCATCTGATTGATCAGCCAATTACATACTTGGCTGAGCCTGGTTACTTCTGGACAATTATTATCTCCTCTGATATCTGGAAAGAACTTGGATGGTCAGCGATTATCTATTTAGCAGCAATTTCCGGTGTATCTCCTGAAATGTACGAGGCGGCGACAATCGACGGCGCGGGCAGATTTCAGAAGATGTGGTATGTTACCTTGCCGGCGATTAAATCGACAATCAGCATTCTCTTCATTCTCGCGGTCAGCGGAGTGCTGAACTCCAACTTTGATCAGATTCTGGTCCTGCGCAACTCACTGAATGATAGTGCAAGTAATGTAATTGATTACTATGTGTACTATACAGGGATTCTCTCAGGCCGATTCTCTTACTCAACTGCAGTTGGATTGTTAAAATCGGTTATCGCTCTAATATTGCTGCTGATTGCCAACCAAGTATCTAAAAAAATCAACGATACATCGTTGTTCTAGGATAAGGAGGACCATATATGTTTGCACTTAAGCGTAAAACCAAGGGCGAGGCCCTGTTCGATATCATCAATAACCTCATCATGTTATGTATCTGCTTCATAACGCTTTACCCGATCTGGTACGTATTGGTTAACGCCTTCAATAACGGTAATGACGCCATGCGGGGAGGAATCTACTGGTGGCCGCGGATGTTCAGCTTTGAGAATTTCGAGGCCGTGTTTGCCAGCCCCGGCATCATGCAGGCGATGTGGGTTACTGTCGCCAAAACACTTTTGGGTACTGTACTGCATGTATTTTTCACAGCGATGGTAGCTTATGCATTCTCCAGAAAAAACCTCATTGGCGGTAAGTTCTACATGCTGATGGGTACAGTGACTCTCTTTTTTGGCGGGGGACTCATTCCTACCTTCCTGCTGATGAAGGACCTTCACCTATTGGAGAATTTCCTAGTCTATATTATTCCGGTTATGTTTAGCTTCTTTGATCTTATTATCTTCATGACCTTCTTCCGGGAGATTCCCGATGGGCTGGAAGAAGCGGCACGGATTGACGGTGCTAATGATTGGTCCATCTTTCTAAGAATCGTACTTCCAGTATCCATGCCTGTAATTGCTACCATTGCGCTGTTCCATGGCGTGTATCAGTGGAATGATTACTTCACGGGCATGATCTATATCAATAATACTGATCTGCAGCCGATTCAGACGTATTTGTTCCGGGTCGTCGCACAATCGAGCTCTAGTCAAATGATGGTCGCTGTACAAGGCAGCAGCGTTACGAGAAGCGTAACGTCACAGTCCATTAAGCTGGCGACGATGGTAGTGACCACATTGCCGATAGTATTCGTGTATCCGTTCCTGCAGCGTTATTTCGTTAAAGGGATGATGATCGGCTCCATTAAGGGCTGATATCTAGCAGTGATAACTCCTCCGGTTGCCTACAGCTGTAGGCACTGGGGTTGAGCTTATAATTAACATTCATAGAAAAGGGGTAAACAAGCATGGGCATGAAACGTAAGCCAAAAGCAATGGGAGTTCTGCTTCTCGCAATAATGATGTCATTGTCAGCCGCAGGCTGCTCCAGCGGGAATAATGCTGGCAAGAATGCCGAAGGTAATGCTAACAGCGCTAAAGCTACTAATACGGAGGCAAGTGCTGAACCGACTGCTGCTGCATTATCAGCAGATGAACCGGGATGGAAGATTGATACTTCACCCATTACATTTGACTGGTACCTGAACTTCTCATGGTTCCCTAATAAATGGGGCGTGGACCCAACCTCCCAATATGTAACTAAGAAGACCGGAGTTGATATTAATTTCATCGTTCCGGCTGGTAACGAGAATGAGAAGCTTAACACGCTGATTGCATCCGGTAAATTGCCTGATTTCATCACTTTGGGCTTCTGGGAAGATGCGATTAAGAAAATGGTCGAAGGTGAACTTGTTCTTCCATTGAACAAACTTGCTGATGAATATGATCCGTACTTCTTTAAAGTATCCGATGCTGATAAGCTGGGCTGGTATACACAAGAAGACGGCAATGTGTATGGCTATCCTAACTCTTCTTCCTCTCCTGCCGACTATGAGAAATATGGAGAAAATTACGTATCCAACCAAGTATTCGCTGTCCGCAAGGATATGTATGAAGCTATTGGAAGTCCAGATATGCGCACACCAGAAGGTTTCTTGAATGCGCTTAAATTAGCGAAAGAGAAATTCCCTGACGTAAATGGACAGCCGCTTATTCCACTTGGTTTGCATGAATTTACCGAGAACGGTAACGATTCTTTGGAAGGTTACCTGCAGAACTTCTTGGCAATCCCAAGAGAAAAAGATGGCAAGGTATATGCTCGTGAAACCGATCCTGAATATATCCGCTGGATGAAGGCACTTCGTCAAGCGAATCAAGACGGTCTGCTGGCTAAAGATATCTTTATCGACAAACGCCCACAAATGGAAGAAAAAATTGCCCAAGGCCGTTATTTCGCAATGCTGTATCAACGTACAGACTTTGCAGCACAACTAGGAACGATTTACCAACAGGATCCAACTAAAACGTATATCGCTGTTGACGGACCTTCCAATACCAACTTGGATAAACCAACCCTTGATGGCCCTGGTATCTCCGGTTGGACGGTAACACTGATCTCCAAAGATGTTAAGGATAAAGCACGTGCTATCCGCTTCCTCAGCTACTTGAACAGTGAAGAAGGCAACAAAGACTTGTTCTTAGGCGAAAAAGGTGTCAGCTACGATACGATTGATGGAAAAGATCAATTTAAACCAGAAGTGTTTGATTTGATGAATAAAGACCGTTCGACGTTTGATAAGCAAATCGGATCTTCCTTTACATTCTGGATGCTGCAAAATACGAATATCACAGACCAATGGGCTCCTAAATCGGTAGAACCATTTAAGCAATTGGAAGATTGGACTAGAGGTAAATCCATAGGCTCCTCGGAGTTCCAACAAATCGAACCAACAGGAAACTCTCCTGAAGGTATCATCGCTTCGAAGCTGAAACAGCTGCGCGGTAAAACTATGCCGAAATTGCTCATGGCTTCCTCCGATGCGGAATTCGATAAGATTTGGAATGAGTATTTAGAGAAGAGAAAGAAGGAAGGCGAAGATGTATTTGATGCCTACCAACAAAAGAAATATGAAGAGAATAAAGTGAAGCTGTCCATAAAATAAAAAGTATGACCCAAAATGCCCGCTAACTGCGGGCTTTTGGGTTATTTTCGAATTATAATAAGGAATAGATATTAAGTATTTGAATATTCACTATTTTAGCGAGGTGGACAGGACAGAAGTGTATAAAGTGAATAGGCGAGATCGAACCAGAGCATTATGGCATTCTTTTAGTTATTGGTGGGGGCGAAGATCACTTCAGAGCCGTTTAATTGCAGCTTATGTTTTTATTGTTTTAGGCCCGTGTATGCTGGTTTCTGTCTACTCCTATAAAGCCATTAATAATACCTATCTCCGCGATGCCGTCGAGAAAAATGATTATTTGTCGCAAATGGAGAAGCTGCATATTCATAATCAGATCGAAGCGATGGAACGGGCGGCGCAAATGGCTTATTCTGATGCCGAAGTAGAAAAATTCTTAGCGAATGAAACCGAACCGCAGCTAGTAGATTTGGTTGATTTTAATACAAATGCTTATGTGAATATGACTCGTATTCAATTTAATAATCCGAATATTGAGCATTTAAGACTGTATTCGAGAAGTAATAAGGTGCATGAAATTTGGCCGATTATCTTTCGCGAAGAGCGGGTTTCTTCCACCCCATGGTTTCAGAAAGCGCTTCAATTGAAGGGGCAGGAATACTGGTCTTTTCAGAAAAATGATCCGGATTTGATGCAGAGATACTTGGGAGCACCGACGGAGAGTCTGCCAAAGGTTTCTTTGCTGCGTGAGAAGAGTCGGCCAGCAGACAATCATATCGGCATGGTGCAGGTGGATATGCTGCTTAGTCGATTTACACCCAAGACGTATACAGATGTACGGGATAATCAGACCCAGATGTTTCTTGTGGATAGTGAGCTGCAGCTTTTCACCAGGCCGGACAATTCTTTTTTGCAGGATAATCTAGAGATGGCTGATATGATTGCAGAACGGTATAAGCAGTTCCGGGAAACTGGCGAATGGGACAGTAATTACTCGGAGAATGGTAAATCGTTTTTGTTAATTAACACTCCGCTAGAACGAATTGATGCTTATTTGTTAAATGTAGTGTCAATGGAAGGAGTGATGAAGGATATCTCCCGCACGCGCAACTTAATCATTGGAGCCAATGTTGGTTTTATTACTTTACTAACGCTGATCGCTTATGTGACAAATGCCTTTATTCTAAAAAATCTGCGTAGATTGACCGAAACGATGAAAAAAGTGCGTAGAGGTGAAGCGTACACTGGAATAATGATTCGTGGTGGAGGGGAAGTCGGGGAGCTTGCCCATCATTTCTCCAAGCTGATGAACACCATCAATACGTTGGTGGCTCAGGCAGTGAGCAAGCAGGCGTTGTCTAAAGAGGCTGAGCTGCGTACGCTGCATAACCAGATTGACGCACATTTTTTGTATAATACGCTGGAAAATATAAAAATGCTGGCTGAAATTGAGAACCAGCGAACGATCTCGGACGCACTGACCTCGCTGGGTGGGATGATGCGCTATAATTTTAAATGGTCCGGAGAGTATGTGAAGCTGCGGGATGAAGTCCGCCACATTGAAAATTACATTGAAGTGATGAATATTCGTTTTGAATATCCGGTTAAGTTAGTGCTTCATATTGAACCTCGATATTTGGAGCTGGAGGTGCTGAAAATGTCACTGCAGCCTATTGTAGAGAACAGTGTTAAGCATGCTTGGTGCGACGAGAAAGAGAATTTACAGGACCCGAACATTCATATTCATATTTCGGAAACGGAAGGTGATATTTGCATAGAGCTTCGTGATAATGGCATCGGCTTAACTCCAGAGCGTTTGGTTGCTTTGAACGAGGCGATTTATGCGAAAGATGAGCGCTGTGAGAGTGCTTCAGAACAGAGGGATGTTGACCGCCGAACAGGTGGTATTGGACTGAGAAATGTACATCAGCGACTGCAAATCTTTTATGGTGATGAATATGGGCTTGTAGTACAGAGTGAAGCAGGGAGTTGGACGATGGTACGTCTGACCTTGCCGAAAGTTCTTTTGACAGGAGAAAAACAACTATGAAGAAGCTACTGATCATTGATGATGAAAAGAATATCCGTTACGGTCTCAAGACTATGATAGAAAGAGAATTTCCGTCCATGTATACCATCACAATGGCGAGTAATGGCGCAGAGGGTTTCGAGATATTTAAGACCGAAGGTGCAGATATTATTATTACAGATATACGTATGCCAGTGATGGATGGAATTACACTGTTGGAGCAGATATCTAAGCTAACAAGTGGTGAGAAAAGCCCAGCAGTGCTCATCTTAAGCGGTTATGATGATTTCGAATATGCCAAAAGCGCGATTCGTTATCGCGTAAAGGATTACTTGCTGAAGCCGATTCGCCGAGATGAGTTGTTCGAAATTTTGAAGAATATCGATAAGGAACAGGAAGAACAGGATCTCAGCGCAAGGCAGCTGGAACAGGAAACGGAACACTTCCGCAGGGAACTGCGGTCCAGTCGTTTACGGGGACTGCTAATGCAGCAGGAGGTTCCGCTGGAGCGTGAGCAGCAAGAGTGGCTAAGTGATCTGCAAGCACCTTTTACAGTTGGTGTGTTGAATTACTATTACAATGACGGAACAAGAATGAAGTCGGGGGATGTTCAGGGACTGGCGGAACGATTGATCGGACCGCTTGAAAAGTTTTTCTCGGAAATCACAACGGATTGGGATGGCAAATTAGTCTTGATCGGGAGCAGAAAACAGGATTTTATAGAGCTGTCCAGACAAGCTGAAGCTAAGGAAATAAAGGGATTATCGATTGGGATTAGCAGCGAAGGAGGAAGTCTTGAGGACCTCCGTTCCTGTTATAAGGAAGCATGCCGGGCACTGCAATATACTTTTTTATATCCGCAAGTGAGTTTGTTGGATTATGGGGATGTTGGTCAGGGACGGTCTAACTTTCCGTTACCTAAGGAAGAGCTTCGCAAGCTGCTCAATATGCTGGGAACAGAACGCGAGAAGGAGATGAAGCATCTTCTATCTGTGATTTTTCAAACTGAGCATTTGAAGGAACTGGACCTAGCTTATCTGGAGTCCGTGGGACAGAATGTAAACGAACTGGTGTTGGATGAAGTATTTCGGGTACATGGCGAAGCCTCGGTAGAGGTATTGAAGCTGTATCGTACGGTAGGCAATATGTACAACTATCGTCATTTCCACGAATATTATCGTGCGCTGGAGAACTTACTCTTGAGTGTGAATGAATACATTGTAGGCGTAAGGTCCGCGCATACCGAGCATGCGGATATGGAAGAGGCACTGAGCTATATTGAAGCCAACTATGCCCGTCCACTGAATATGGCTATGGTCAGCAATCATGTATCCTTGAATTATTCTTATTTTAGCGAAGCCTTTAAGGCATATACCGGTGAGAATTTTGTTATCTATTTAAAAAAGGTCCGCATCCGTCATGCTAAAGAGCTATTGGCAAAAGGCTGCAGTAAGCTCGCAACAGTCTCAGAAGAAGTAGGCTTCGAGAACAGTAAACAATTTGCCCGTGTTTTTAAAGAGCTGGAGGGGATTTCCCCAGGTGATTATAGAGCGAAAATAGTATCCGAAGAGTGTTGAGGCTATTGAAGATGCATTTAGAAGCGGCCCTCCTATATAATGGATTTGAGAAGATTCATTGGAGGAATGAAGGGTGGAAGAAATACAAGGCAATTTGATTACGGTTCAGACATTAGCAGCGGATTTTCGTCGACTGGGCGTTAAGGCGGGCATGACGATTTTATTGCATTCTTCTTTTAAATCGTTAGGCCAATGGGTAGCCGGGGGCCCGGTCGCTGTTATTTTGGCATTGGAGGAGGTCCTCGGAGAATCTGGCACGCTAGTAATGCCCACACATTCCAGTGACCTGACTGATCCCGCAGGCTGGAGCAACCCACCGGTGCCGGAGGCGTGGTGGCAGAGTATCCGCGAGCAGATGCCGGCTTATGATCCAGACCTGACCCAACTTAGAGGAATGGGGGTTATTCCGGACTGCTTCCGTAAACAAAAAGGAGTAAAACGCAGTGACCATCCGATTCATTCGTTTGCCGCTTGGGGCAAGCATAGAGACGAAATTATGTATGGTCATTCGCTTGAAATGGGTCTGGGGGAAGATTCTCCGCTGGCTCGGATTTACGATTTGGGCGGACATGTACTGTTGCTGGGTGTTGGCAATCTTAATAATACTTCTCTGCATCTTGCCGAATGCCGCGCATCTTATGCTGGCAAGAAGGAAACCCTTGGCGGGGCGCCCATTATGGTGGATGGAGTTAGGCAGTGGGTGGAATTTAAGGAGCTGGATTGGGATTCTGACGATTTCGTTCAGCTGGCAGATCAGTTTGGACAAGAGACGGGACTTATTACATATGGACAGGTTGCTTCCGCAACCGCTCAATTGATTCCGCAACGGGAAATCGTAGATTATGCAGTGAACTGGATGGAACAGAACAGGAAGTAAAACCTCATTGGATAGGGGAAACGGAAGGAGAAGCTGGCATGAGTACAACAACGATATTTTTAACCCGGCATGGTCAAACGGAATGGAACGTGCAGCATCGGATGCAGGGACATATGGATTCTGAACTGACGGCTCTTGGTGTGCAACAGGCAGAATGGCTGAGCCGGGGGATGCACACTGAACAGCTGGATGTCATCTATGCAAGCCCCAGCCCAAGGGCGCTGCGCACAGCTGAAATTATTCGAGGAGAGCGGAGTACTCCGCTTAAGACCTCTGAGGCGTTCAAAGAGATTGGCATGGGGGTATGGGAAGGCCGTGATTCTACTGAGCTGGAAAGCGAGTATTCGGAGCAGCATCGCAATTTCTGGCAAGACCCTGAGCAGTTTAAAGTGGAGGGTAGTGAGACCTTTGCAGAGGTGCAGGCACGGGCGCTGGGCAAGCTTCAGGAAATTCTCATTGCCCATCAGGGTGAGACCATTCTTATCGTCACACATACAGTAGTGATTAAGCTGTTAATGGCCTATTTTGAGGGCAGAGCGTTGCCTAAGCTCTGGGATCTGCCTTACATTTATCCGACCTGCTTATGCAGGGTTGATTTTACGGATGGTGTGCCGGAAATCCTGCTGCATGGGGATACGAGCCATTACGAAGAGAGTGAAGCTGGGATGGAATCATAACACTTCCTACAGATCAGATTGGGTTTATAAAAAAAGGCGGTTCCTCGGGTGCATTACGCACTCGAAGAACCGCCTTTTTGACTTCAGAGCTGGAGATCAGCTTTTGCTAGTTGATAAACTGGAGAGATTTCAATGTCTTCTCCAGCATCGTAACCGCTTCGGCACGAGTTGCCAGCTTCTGTGGAGCAAAGGATCCATCTGTTGCTCCTTGGATAATTCCCTCAGCAGCGATTTCTGCTACTGCTGCTTGGGACCAAGCTGGAATGCTTGCTGCGTCACTGAATTTAGCCAGTGCTGCAGGGTCGGCATTTAAGGTTTTCCCTGTGTACTTAATAGCTTTCGCTAATACCGAGGCCATTTCCTGACGAGTGATTGGGCTACCCGGCTTAAAGCTGCCATCGGTATAACCGGAAATCAATTCGGCTTCTGCTGCGGTGCGAATAGCATCAGCATACCAAGCACTTGGGTTTACATCTTTAAATGTGGTCTCACCATTAGCTGTCGCAAGTCCCAGAGAACGCGTAATTAATGCCGCGAACTCAGCACGCGTGATCGACTGTGAAGGAGAGAACGTATCGTTGCTTGTTCCGCTGACAATTAGTTTGGTAGCTAATAGATCAATGGATGATTTAGCCCAGTGTCCGTTAGTATCTGCGAACGTTTTGGAAGACTTAACAACGGTGTAGTAGCTGTTGCTGTTCCGTTTAATCGTAACGTCCGTTGTTCCATCTGCTTTAGGAACAAAGATAGCAGGCACGAAGGAGATCTTACCTGAAGCAGGATCGAAGACCACTGCCGTTGCGTTATTTGAATTTAAGACGGCAGGTACATTGATCGTGCGCTTCACGTAAGTGCTGCCGAAATTGTTCAACTGCACACTCTTAGTTCCGGCTTGTGCTGAAACGCTGAATTCGATTACTGGAGCAGCTAAAGTAGCATTACCCAGCTGTGAGGCTATAGCTTGGTTTGTGCTGCTTAGTGTTCCCGAATTCGCTACTTGAATGGATACCGTAATTGTAAAGTCGCTGGTGCCTAATTGAGCGGCAAGTGCTGCGCTGTTTACAACACGGAGTGGCAAGGAATAAGAAGCACCATCAGTAGTAAAGGTAAGAACTGTGTTAGGTTGTGCTGCTGCTTGTTTTACAAGCACACTGCCTGGAAGCACTACTTGAGCGCCGCCTGTAGTGGCTTTAACCGGAATAACCAGCTCTTGGCTACCCGCTGGCAGTTCAGCAAGTTGTTTGGTTAGATCAGCAGCATCAATTGTTGTTACTTGTGCTGAAGCAATTGGAGCCACAGTTGGAGCAACAGTTGGTGATGGTGTAGCTGTTGGTACTGTTGGAGCCGATGTTGGTACTGATGTTGGTACTGAAGTTGGATCTGGTGTTGGTACTGGTGTTGGGTCTGGTGTCGGAGTTGGATTTGTCTCCGGCAGTGGTGCACCTTTTAGATCAACAATCCGGCCTTCAACGGTGGAAGTGTTCGCAGTGACCGTTCCAACCTTCTGCAGATACTTCGTAAATACATCAAAGTCCGGTAGGTACAGCAGATTCACGCGGCCTTCTTTATAAGCCTTTTCAAGTGAAGTATAGAAATCTCCACCCTTAGCTGTGAAAGCATTAGTAGCTACTTCATAAGATGCTTTTAGATCTAGAGGAACGTATTTCTCCCCGTTTTTCACTTCAATACGCAATACACGTTCGTTCACAGGTTTCGTAGAGTCGTAATAGAATTTCAACCCTGCAACGTGTGGGAAACGTCCGTCTGCTGCCGGCGTTTTGGAAACCCCGTTCTCCATAGCATCCTTAATTTCTTGTCCAGTCAAAGTGATCGTAACCAGATCGTTGTTGAATGGAAGTACGCCGAGTACTTCGCCTTGTGTGATCGGTCCTTCGTTGATGGATTCGCGAATACCGCCGCCGTTTTGCAAGGCGATTACGGCATTAGTGCCCGCTTTTTGAGCTGCATAAAGCATGCCATCGGCAATCAGGTTACCAAGATTAGTTTCCTTTGTGCGCACATTATCACGAACTCCGTTTAGAACAACCTCTGAATTTCCTACTACCTCATTGGTTAGTTCTTGAATACCCGGCTTATACTCGGTATCCAGGATCTTTTTAGCTTCAGGATCCTCTGCGATAACGTAGTTAGTACCGTTTTTAGCATCGATGGAGATTAATTGGTCTTTCCAATCGGTCAGTACGCCATCTTTGTTAAATTTAACTTCAAGTTGGCCAAGGAAAAGACCTTTTTCACCAGTTTGTACAATTAGCTTCGGTGCTTTTGGATCGGTGTTATCAACAACGGCTTGATTCAGTTGCGTGTGGCTGTGACCCCCAACGATAATATCAATGCCGTTAACGGCTTTGGCTAGCTTGAGATCTTCTTCATAGCCAAGGTGAGAGAGAACAATGATCTTGTTAACTTTCTCTTTTTCAAGCATAGCGACCGTTGCTTCCGCTTTAGCGAAGGCATTCTCAAAGGTCACTTTACCTGGTGAAGCAATGTTCGCCGTATCTTCTGTCGTCAGACCCATGATACCGACCTGTTGGCCGTCTACTTCTTTGATCAGCGCAGGGTAGATGGTTCCAGCATTACCTGACCGGCCGATTTCATTGGTGAACATTTTGCTAAGAATATCATCCGCTGAGAAGTTCACATTGGAGGAGACAAATGGGAACTTTGCGTTGCCAATGAATTTGGACAGTACATCTGAATCTTTATCAAACTCATGATTACCGAAAGTCATAGCATCATATTTAACCAGATTCATAAAGGCCAGATCTGCTTGACCCAGATACTTATTGAAGTAAAGCGTTCCGGAGAACACATCACCTGCGTCTACAAGAATAGGATTCTCTGTAGTCGCCTTGGCATCTTTGATTGCTGTTACACGGCGCAAGATGTTGTTTGGCGAGCTGACAGTATCTAATCCTGCATGTGTATCATTGGTGTGCAGAATGGTTAGTGGGAAGTCTTCAGCAGTATTAAAATCAATCTGTGCCAAAACCGCATCATGATCGGATACCCGACCGTTCGATGGTGAGAAGTCGGCATTTAGATGAACGACATCTACTTTAGAAGAAGCCGTTAGATTTTTACTGACAAGAATATGATCTAGCACTTGAGAGTTTCCATCATAGGTGTACGTATACTGCTCATTTAAAGGTAATGTATCGATCAAATTGTCTAGTTCTGTACCTTTTAAGAGGGTTGCAGTTTTAGTAAATTGGAAATCATTCAAATCGCCAAGAGCTACGATATTGGCTTTAGGATTTGCAGTCAGAACCTCTTTGACAAATCCGTTTACGACCGCCGCGATTTTATGTCGTTGTGTTTCACTGGACAATACAGGGGGCTGAACGTTTCCGAAAGGACCGGTATCGCCGCCTTTTGAATTGAAATGGTTAGCGATCACAATTACTGTTTCGCCACCGAATACGAACTGTGCAGCAAGGGGTTTACGTGAACTTGCAAAGGCAGAGTTTGTTGGATCAATTCGTCCTGGATTGTAGGTCAATTGATCTGCCGCTGCGTTATATCCAACGGATTGTGTAGCTGTACCTTTTTGTCCGCTCACACTGTCCGCAAGCTGTACTCTTGCTGGATTGTACAGGAATCCTACGCGAATGTTTCCGCCTGGGGCACCGCCATCCATATTGTTCTCCGGAGCGATATCTGTGTATTTATATACAGGACCGCCAGCGGTTTCAATAGCCTTAATCAATTCGGCTGCACTTGCTTCAGTGATACCATTATTGGCTTCACCATTGCTGTCCTGCATTTCGACAACGCCGATAATGTCAGGTTTTTTCATATTGTTTGTGATGGAGTCGGCTAGTTTCTGGATTTTTGTTGCTCCGACACCCGGGTAGAAGTTTTCAATGTTGTACGATGCGATCAACAACTTACTATCATTGACTTCAAGAGTAGTTGTTTCTTGCTTAAAGGTACTTGGAGTGATGGCTGGAAGCTTACCGTTTTCCGGAATCACTTTGAAGTTACCGTTGTTGTATCCGATGACGCCAGTTACATCTCCCGCGAACTTATCTCCGGTGATGACTTCTTGACCCGGATTTCCGTAAGCAATGATGAGGCGCTGAGGATTGTATTGGTTGTATTCTTTGAGAACTAATCCACCAGCTGGTGTGATGACATCAGGTGTTTCATTTTCTACTCTTGTAGGGATGTTATACAGCATGGAATTTCCGCTACCACTTGTCCAGTAAGGACTGATAATCGTAGGGGTAGGGAGCTTGACGAGCATACCTTCTAACGATTCGTAGAAATCAATTGCATCTTCATTAGGCTCAAAATCAGCCATGCCGTCATTGTCAATTATGGAAGACGGAATGGCTCTCCCGCCTTTACCAAGTACGACAGGCTCTGGCACAGTATAACTTGAAGAGGAGTCTACTTTTATTGAAGTCATAGTAATTTGAGTAGAGGTTAAATTACTTGCGTTACCTTCGTTGTATTCGGAAACAGCTCCACTAACTTGGACTAAATCTCCAATTTGAGGCTTAAGGGATGAATTAGTGCTGTATACAAAAATACCTTCCGAAGTGTTTACATTATCGTCTGGCTGAGGGTCTTGCATAAAGAAACCTCTATAAGCACCAGTGGCGAAGGTGTACCCATATTGGGTAACGATGCCTTCTACATCGGAAACGTTCTGACCTGCATACTCAGAAGTATGAGATTCTCCTTGAATATCATGTATACGAGGGAGTTCAGATGCTTTATATGCAAAGGTATAAACCTTACTTGTCTTGCCATCTGCTACGACAATTGCATGGATGGTAAGATCTTGATTAACTGTAATCGGATCTGAATAAAGCTTACTTGCTGTTGTTGGTTCAGTTCCGTTGGTCGTGTAGTAAATCTGTGCTCCAAGAGTAGGGCTGGATAGGGTCACAGAACTTCCTTTGATGATGCGACCTGCGCCAGGGCTGGCCATAACGGAAAAAGTTTCTTCCACCAAAGCATTTTCATTAAGTGGAATGAATTGATAAGTCGTACTATATTGCTCGATAACCCCAGTGATATTGTCAAAGGTTTTACCCTTAACTAGTTTAGGCAGGGTTGAAAAAATTGTGAATTGTTGTCCACCTTGGCTAGCAGTCACCGTGCTGCCATTTACATTGTCTATGGTCACATTATTCATAGTTACCAGCTGAGCTTCGTGGCTTTCGCCGTTCGCGGCAGACAAGTCGGTTGCTGTAATCAATTTTGGTGCAGGCACCCCAACATTTTGTGCAGCTACATTGTATTGAAGTCCACTTTGGAATTTGATTTCTTGCAGGTTGCTGTAGATATCCATTGTGCCGCTTACTTTAACACGATCTCCAACGTTTGCGAACTCTGGGAAACCATAAAGTACGATCCCGCCGGATTCATCCTGAATATACATTTTTGCTGCATTAATGTGAGTTACGATACCTTCTGTTAAAATATTCTGACCTTTACTAGCAAGGCGTGCTGTTGCAACATCTGTTTTGGCCAGAATAGTGTAATCAAAAGTCGATATAGGGCTGTCTGGCATATTTGGTTCTGAAGCATACGCTTTAATCGTAGTGTCCTCAGTTAAGGTAATAGGCCCTGTGTAAGGTTGGAAATTAGTTGAACCACCTGATCCATAAACAGCTGCATAGACGGATGCTCCAACCGTTGGAGAATTCAAAGATATTTCTGTACCAGCCGGCCAGGCATTAGGGGCTGGTAAAGCTACTGCGGAACTAGCAGTTTCCGGTAATTCAGGGAACGTACCGTAGGTGCTGTTCCGTGGACTTGGTGCTTGGACAACAAAATCCGTAGAGTTGTTATCCGTATCTAGACCGCGGCTGTCAGCCGGTGCACCAGCCGCAGCTTTACGGATAGCGGCTGTCGTATTGGAGAGAGCAGCGGTCGCACTTCCCTCGACATTTGTAGCTGTTCCGTAGCCAACTAAATCAATTGTTGTACCTGATTTATCAACGAGGTCGACTTTGCCGTTTGTACCACTCATAGCAAGGATTCCCTTGCTAACATCAGGAGTAGGCAAGTCGGTAGTTCCTCCCGTTCCAGCGGCCTCCTCAATAAGGAAGTATCCATTTGCCGGGATGGTTCCATTTAAGTCTGTTCCGCTACTAAAGGTTCCGGCAGCTGAGGTATAGCGAACTTTCCATCCAGTCAAATCTACTGGATGATTTGTAGGATTGTATAATTCAATAAAATCATTTTTAAGTTCCGCTCCGCCGTTTCCACCACCACCATAGACCTGCGAGATAACAATATTGCTATTATCCGGTGCTGCCTCGGCAGTCTGGACAGCTGGTAACACACTGCCGGCAACCATTAACATTGCCAGTCCAGTAGCGAACCATTTCCTTACTCTTGAAGAAATAATCATTTGGATAAGTCATTCTCCCCTCGAATCTTTTATTTACAACCTATTAAATCTTAGCATTCAAATGTAAAATGAAAGGTTGTCTTTCATGAATATAAATTAAAGTTTGCATCATTTAAATCTAAAAATTGAAATGTTGTGATTTTAGTATAAAAACAGTGCATAAATACAATATTAATTATAAATTTAGTATTTTTATGGTTAATAGATCACCGATATTTTAATTTTATGTTATATATATTGTTGAATTTATTATGGATTGCGACAAATTTATTCTAGAGTTTTGTTAATTTTTACATAGGGAAAACAATAGTGATTAGAATTATATAGAATGTATCGGAACAAAAATAATGCCCCTCCAGCTTCTTATCGAGAAGTGGAAGGGCATTATTAATTTTAAATCTACTTGGACAACACATCACTGCTGGTGCGGAAGCTCAAGCCGTTCAATTCCATCCATATATTTACGCAGTGCCTGCGGAATGTAAATGGATCCATCCTCCAGTTGATGATTCTCCAGCAGCGGAATTAGGATCCTTGGTGTAGCCACTGCGGTGTTGTTTAGGGTGTGGCAGTATTGCAGCTTACCGTCGGCATCCCGGTAACGAATGCCCGAACGACGAGCTTGGAAATCGAGCAGGTTGGAAGCCGAGTGTGTCTCTCCGTATGCCTCTCTGCTTGGCATCCAAGTCTCGATGTCATACTGCTTATGTGTCTTCAGGGACATATCTCCTGTGCAGACAGACATGATCCGATAGGGAAGTTCCAAGAGCTGTAGAATATGCTCTGCATTCGCAAGAATCTCCTGCAGCATGCCCTCTGATACGCCCTCATCATTCCGACATAAGATAACTTGTTCAATTTTTGAGAATTGATGAACACGGTACAGGCCACGCACGTCTCGTCCCGCCGATCCTACCTCACGTCGGAAGCAGGCCGACATTCCGGCGAGTCGCATTGGCGATTCCAGTTCGACAATCTCATCGCTATACAGCGAGACAAGCGACACCTCCGATGTGCCTACCAGCCAGCGATTGTCTCCGTTTAGCTCATAGGTCTGATCCATCCCGCCGGGGAAGAAGCCCGTACGTTCCAGCGCTTCCGGACGGACAATCACGGGAACATCCATCACCGTGAACCCGCGGGCAGTTAGTACATCAATGGCCAGCCGCTGTACAGCGAGATGTAACAACAACCCTGCACCCTTCAGCACATAGCTGCGTGGGCCGCCTGCTTTGACGCCACGGGGGATATCGATGATATTGTGGAGCTCGCCTAGCTCTACATGATCACGCGGTTTAAAGCCGAATTCCGGCAACGTTCCGGTTCGTCGCAGTTCTACATTATCTTTATCATCATGGCCAATCGGTGTATCCTGCGATACAGGGTTTGGTGCGAGCAGCATGAGTTCTCCACAGCGCCGGTCTGCCTCAGTTAGTTCTGCCTCATAGAGATTCAGGCGGTTGTTCAGTTCTCTTACTTGTTCTTTAACTGCTTCTCCTGCCACGCTGTCACCCTGTCGTAAAAGTCGTTCAACCTCTTTGGTCAGCCCGTTACGCTGGGCTCTCAACTGTTCCGTATCTTGGCGCAATTCGCGCCGTTTCTCATCCCATTCCAGCAGTTCATCCAGTGGGAAGTCGACTCTTTTCCAAGCCGTAATGTTTCTTACAAGTTCCTGATTGTCTTTGATCCAGTTCATATCCAGCATACCGTTTCGCTCCTTTTTGGTTAAAAAAACGCAAAAAACGCCCTCATCCATGGGACGAGGAGCGTCAGCTCGCGGTGCCACCCAGGTTGATCGAATCTCCTTAACTGCAGGAACAATCCGACCCTCTTTGGTCTTCGCGATAACGGGCGAAACCCGGTGAACTTAGGGAGTTGTTGTAGACTCCGGTCGCAGACGCCTCACGGTTGGATGCCGATCATTGGCCTGATTGTTGGATTTAATATTGTTGCTTAGTATAACGTAAGAGTAGGAGGAGCGCAAGTGGTTATGGTTTGACAAAAATATCAATTCTACGTTAGGATTAGTATTAATTTAAAGTAATTTTGTCGGGATAATAAATAAAGCAGTGTGAGCTGCTTAAGTGGGATGGAAGAGGTGGAAAAGTGGCTAAAATTGTTGTGATTAACGGAACGCCTTCCCTGGTATCGCGTATCAATGCAGCTATAGAATATGCGGAGGCCAGCTTAACCAATCAGGGCTTCGAGGTTGAGCGTATTAACGTAGCAGAACTACCAGCGGAGGATTTGATTCACACTAAGTTTGAAAGTGAGTCTATCGTCAAAGCCAATGGCCTTGTAGCGGAAGCTGATGCGGTAATTGTGGTTAGCCCGGTTTATAAAGCTTCTTATACAGGCGTGTTGAAGACCTTTTTAGATCTGGTTCCACAAAAGGGATTGGCCGGAAAAGTTGTACTCCCGCTGTTCATGGGCGGCAGTCTTGCACATCTGCTCACAATTGATTACGCATTGAAACCTGTGTTGTCTGTACTGGGCGCGCGTTACATTCTTGGCGGCGTCTATGCCGTGGATTCTCAAGTGGTTCGTAATGATCACGGAGTGGTAGAGCTTGCTGAGGAGCTGAAGCTGCGCCTGAACGATGCATTAGATGAGCTTGCAGAAGAAACTACACATCGTGTGGAACGCAAGGCATAAGACTAAGTAGCAAGCCTTCTGTGCTTAGTGCTAATAACAAACGTATAAGCGTCTCTTTCATCCCTGATACCAGGGGAGAGGGGCGCTTTTTGCATTATATAAGCTATAGCAAAAAGGCCATCTCACTAAGAAAGTAGAGAATGGCCTCTTTTTTATATAGGGATCGTTATATATCCGGTCTTACAAATCGTCGAATCCGTTATCGTCGCCAACCTTACCATAGTTGCGGGACTTAGCTTCGAAGAAGTCAGTTTTGGTAGCATTAAGCGCATCATCGGAGAAGGGTTTGATCCAAGGCATACAGTTAACGTCAACACCTTGATAAGCTTTTTCCATACCCATCAAAGTCAGACGTTTGTTCGCTGTATATTTGATGTAGTCGCTAAGCTCGTTAAGATCAATACCACGCACGTTAGTAAGTGTGTAATAAGCCCAGTTGGTTTCGAGCTCTACCGCGCGGTCGATGGTACGGTATACGTAATCCATGTTTTCTTTGGTGTTCAGCTCAGGGAAGTCTACAAGCAGCTGCTTAAATACTTCTGCGAAGAAGTAGCAGTGCTGATTCTCGTCACGTTGAATATAAGAGATCATTTGGCTAGTTGCCATCATCTTCTGGTCACGGGCCAGATTGTAGAAGAAGGCGAAAGTACTGTAGAAGAAAATCCCTTCCAAGATGAGATCTGCTACCAGCGCATGGAAAAAGGTCTGTCTCGTAGGGTTATCACGGAACTCTTGATAAATATCAGAGATAAACTGATTACGTTCCAGCAGGACAGGATCTTTTTTCCAATATTCAAAAATTTCCTTCTGCTCACTCTCCGACACGATAGAGGAAAGAACATAGGAATAGGATTGGTTATGCACCACTTCTTGCTGCCCGATAATAGCGGAGATAGCTTCCAAAGAGGAATCGGTGAAATAACGCTTCACGTCGCTCACGAACATCGTCTGCATCGAATCCAGCACAGCGAGTAGGGAGATATTAATCTTAAATACGCGTTGTTCCTCGGCATCCAGCATCGGGAATTGTTGCGCATCCTTGGACATTGGAATTTCATCCGCGATCCAGTGATTAAGCAGCAGTACCTTATACAGCTTGTACATATGAGGCATGCGAATATCATTCCAGTTCAGAATACCTGAGCATTCACCGTCGATAATGCGTGTGGATTGGTTAGGTGCTTCAGTATTAAAAATCTTTTGTAATTGCATTTCTTATCCCTCCATTTTTTGCGCGGGTAATCTTTCTTGGTGTCTTGTTCATAGAAAGACGGTGATGGAGTAACGGAGAGGAAGTTTGGAGCTGTAGGAGCGTCAGCGTTCGCCCGAAAGCTTTCCGTAGGAAAGCTCGCATCGAAAGCATATGCTGTCATCGGATGTCATCCGCTAATAGCGGTAAAGATCTAGACCTCTGATGACAACAGCGGCCGGAAGCCCAAACATTCCTCGCAGTTACGAAATTCATCATCGTTTTTCTATTCAGGGCACTAAGATAATTAGCTAGCGCAAGATTCACACTCTTCTATAGTCAAAGCACGGCTACGCACATAATAAGTTGATTTCAAGCCGCCCTTCCAGGCATTCAGATGCAGTTCCAGGAACTCGGTAGCCTTGATGTCAGGACGGACATACAGGTTGAAGCTTTGACCTTGATCGACGTGACGCTGGCGAGCAGAAGCCATGCGGATCGACCAGTTTTGGTCAATCGTAAATGCTGTCTTATAGTACCAGATCGTTTTGTCGGACAGATCCGGTGCTGGGTTAGCAATCTTATAAGTTGTTTTTTCTTCATAGGAAAGCAGTTCATACAGCGGATCAATGCTGGCGGTGGAGCCGGCAATAATCGATGTAGATCCATTCGGCGCAATGGCGAACATCCAAGCGTTACGTACGCCGTCCTTAGCTACTTCTTCTTGCAGCTCGCGCCATTGCTCAGTCGTTACATATTTACCTTCTTGCTCACCGCTAACATAACCGCGGGAAGTGAAGTATGCGCCAGTCTCCCAATCGGATCCAGCAAATTTCGGATAACGGCCTTTTTCACGGGCAAGCTCCATGCTCGAACGAACCAACAGGTAGTTGATATGTTCATATAAATGATTGTTATATTCTACGGCTTCATCGGATTCCCAACGAATGCCCTTGAGTGCCAATAGGTGATGCAGGCCGAATGTGCCGAGACCTACTGCGCGGTACTGGCTGTTCGTGTATTGTGCCTGCAGAACTTCAATATTATTAATGTCGATTACGTTATCAAGCATACGAACTTGGATCGGAACAAGTCTTTCTAATACGCCAGCTGGAATCGCCCGTGCTAAGTGAATCGAATTCAGATTGCAGACTACGAAGTCGCCAGGGATTTTGGAAATAACGATCCGGGTCTGGCCATCTTTAGTTACTAATTCTTCTTGCTCAATAACTGTTGCAGACTGATTCTGCATAATTTCTGTACACAGGTTGGAGGAGAAAACCATACCTTGATGACGGTTTGGGTTAGTCCGGTTCACGGTATCGCGGTAGAACATGTACGGTGTACCTGTTTCTAGCTGTGATTTCATAATCCGTTTCATGATGTCGATCGCAGGAACAGTGATCCGGGATAATTCCAGGTTCGCTGTAGCTTCAGCATATTTTTCACGGAAAGTACCTTTGCCAAGCTCTTCATCGTAGAAATCTTCCAATCCTAGTGGACGGCCATTTTTATCTGTCCAGCCCATGACCTTTTTCACCTCATGAGGGCAGAAGAGGTTCCAATGGCTGCGCGATTCTACAGCTTCCATGAACAGGTCAGGCAGGGAGACGCCATGGAACACGTCATGTGCACGCATGCGCTCGTCACCGTTGTTCAGCTTAAGATCGAGGAAAGCGAGAATATCTTTATGGAATACATCAAGATAAACAGCTACAGCACCTTTACGTGTGCCCAACTGGTCTACACTGACTGCTGTATTGTTCAACTGGCGAATCCAAGGGATTACACCGGAGCTTGTGTTCTTGTGGCCACGGATATCCGAACCACGTGCCCGTACTTTTCCGAGGTAAACGCCGATGCCGCCGCCCATTTTGCTAAGACGTGCTACGTCTGTATTGGAGTCAAAGATACCCTCTAGGGAATCGTCTACAGTATCAATAAAACAGCTGGATAGTTGTCCAGCGACCTTTTTGCCGGCATTGGACATTGTAGGTGTAGCAGCAGTCATATAGATGTTGCTCATAGCCCAATAAGCTTCTTTTACAAGCTCAAGACGTTTCTCAGCTGGCTCACGGTGCATCAGGTACATAGCAATAATCATATAACGTTCTTGTGGAAGCTCCATTACACGGCCGTCAAAATCATGCGCCAAATAACGGTCGGATAGCGTAAGCAGACCGATATAGTCAAACAAAAGGTCGCGTGTATAATCGATACACCCGCCTAGTTCGATAATTTGTTCTTTGGTGTAATGACTTAGAAGTTCTTCGCGATAGATTCCTTTTTTCACGAGATCCGTAATTAGTGGATACAATTCACCGTAAGGCTCTTCTGGATAAGCTTTGTAGCGGCGATGAACGGCAGCTTTTTTATAAAGGGTAGTCAGAAGGGCGCGGGCAGCTGCGAACTTCCAGTTAGGCTCTTCTTTTGTTACAAGCTCTAGAGCGCTCATGGTGAAGGCGTTGCTGATTTCTTCTCCGCTTACCGAGTCACGACGCAGTTTGGAATTCACTCCACGCAGCAAAGTTTCTTTATTTAGTTGATCGAGACCTTCCAGAATACGGTCAGCGTAGACGGAGAGACGGTTCTCATCAAAAGCCAGTTGGCGATTATCCGGTTTTACTACGAATTGCGGCATGGTTAGTTCATCCCTTCTTATTTCAAATTAATTTTCAATATCAAAAATTGATATATTATAGCGCAGCAGGCTGCCACAGAAAGACCTCCGAGCCGTTCATGCTGGCCGGAATGTCGATAATGCGTTGGTTGGAGCTTCCCCGGTAGAGAAGCGTAGTATCTTTCAGTTCTTCTACAAATCTTCCATCTATTAACACCTGACACTGTTTAAGTAGATTCCACTCCGGCGTACCGGGAAGGGCTGTAAGTTCTTCGTACGTATAACCACTGTAAATCCAGATTGAGAACCCTGGCAGTACAGTGCGAAGCTCATGAATGAACCCCAGCAACTCTTCTGCTGAGAAAAAAGGATCGCCGCCTGCCAGTGTCAGACCATCCAGCAAAGGGTTAGCGGCGATTTCTGCAATGATTTCATGTTGTCGTTCTAAGGTGAAGACTTCTCCATATTTAAAGTTCCATGTCTCGGGATTAAAACATCCCGGGCAACGATGGCGGCAGCCGCTGAGAAAGAGGACGGCCCGCATGCCCTCTCCCTCGTTAATCGACTCCGGATAGTAACCGCAAATATTCATAGATGCTTAACGCGATCCCGAACTTCAGCTTGTTTGGCGGCATTAAAGCGGGTCTGATAGTCGCCGGTTAAATAACCTGTAACTCTGCGCAAACGGCGGATGTGCACATCATTCTCATTTGCGTTGCAGGAAGGACAGTTTGTCCCAATTACGCCTTCGTATCCACAGCTGGAGCAGCGGTCAATCGGATGGTTAATGCTGAAATAACTGACCTGTTGTTCGAGCGCATATTTAATGATTTTGATAAAAGCCGATGGGTTGTTGCGGGCATTGCCGTTTAATTCGACATAAGAAATAGCCCCGGCATTGCAGTATTCATGGAAAGGAGCTTCCAAGCTGATCTTCTGAGCAGCACCCAGATCGAAGTATACAGGGATGTGAAAAGAGTTCGTATAATATTCACGGTCGGTTACGCCCGGAATGGAACCCAGTACCTTGCGGTCAACTTTGGTGAATTTACCGGACAAACCTTCTGCTGGAGTAGCGAACAGGGTGATGTTAAGATCCAGTTCCTCACTTTTCCGATCGCAATAGTCCCGCATATGACGCACGATAGCCAGCGCCTTGGCATGAACTTCCATATCCTCGCCATGGTGTTTGCCGTACATAGCTTTCATACATTCCGCCATACCGATGAAGCCAAGAGACAGACTGCCATGCTTCAGCAGATCGCCTACAGTGTCATCGGGTGCAAGATGTTCGCCGCCTTCCCAAACGCCTTCTCGCATCATGAAATCGGAAGCTTTAGCTTTTTGTGCGGTTTGGATGTGGAAGCGATGGAGAAGTCCTTCCAGCGCAATATCCATATAATGATTTAGATCTTCATAGAAGCCAGCTTCGTCTGCGACGGTACGTCTGCCTGTTACTGTGCCGTGTGCCAGACCTAGCCGAACCAGATTTAGTGTATTAAAGGAAAGGTTGCCCTTCCCAGAGCAATGATTACGCCCAAAACGGTCACCGAGCACTCGGGTTCGGCAGCCCATTGTAGCGAACTCCGTATCAGGATCACTTGAATCATAATACTGCAAGTTGAGCGGAGCGTCCAGATTAGCGAAGTTTGGATATAGTCTGCGCGCAGAACATTCAGCTGCTTTTAGGAACAGTTCATAGTTAGGATCGCCTTGCTGTTGATTGATTCCTTGCTTGCATTTGAAGATTTGAATCGGGAACACTGGTGTTTCTCCGCTGCCAAGTCCGTTCATAGTTGCGGTTAGCAGAGAACTGATCACAAGCTGACCTTCTGGTGAAGTACAAGTACCGTAGTTGATGCTGGTAAACGGTATTTGTCCACCGGATCGGCTGGACATGGTATTCAGATTATGTACCATACTTTCAGCCGCTTGCAGGGTTTCGATTTCGGTTTCCTTTAGTGCAAAACGGAACGCTCTTGGATATGACTCCGCCAGATCGGTCCGGCTCATCGTAATCTCGCCCAAAGATTCGTCAGCTTGTCCTTCTTCAAAATAATCCAGACCCTTGCGGAACAGCTTGGCGAAGGATTTGGTTACATAAGGTGCCAGATCGTAATCGAGTTTATTGGCGGATACACCACCATATTGAGCATTTTGCTGGGATTGGAAAATAATCGCTACCAGAGACATAGCTGTCATTATTGAGTTCGGAGGACGAACGCTGCCGTTGCCGGTATTGAAACCTTCACGGAGAAGTTTATCAAACGGGATAAAAATACAGTTCGTCGTTCCAATCGCGTATTGATCCAGATCATGCACATAGACGACATTGTCATCAATAGCCTGCACTAGCTGTGGCGGCATCGTAAAATTGCGGGCGTACCATTTTGAATATTCACTGCCGAACTTGCTCATTTTACCGGAGAAACTCTCTCCATTCAAATTGGCATTCTCGCGCAATAGGTCCATATCCCGACTGTCGATAATATCCCGGCCTAAATCAATGAGCTCTTCTAAAAGAACTTCCCGTGCATTTTCTACTCCATTAAATTGTCTCTCCAACAACGTCATTGTACAGCTCTCCTCTCAGTATAAAAGAAAAACATCTATCATCAAATCCATATATCCATAAGAAGTTGGACTGCTATAAGCAGTCGTATATTTGTTCAGATTACATAAAAAAAGCATCCCCTACCCGAGGATGGCAGAAAATGCCCGATGCGTTATGTAAATATCCACACGGATATTTGCAGAGGTCTCTACGTAGATGACCGCATGCGGACACCATCCCTGTTCCTCGCAGGCATCAATAGTTGGTGTCGTCGAAACAGGTAGGTCTCCTGGCTTCCGTGGGATCTCTCGGCGCCTTCCCAAGGGTGTTCCTAACCCTCAGTGGCATTTGCCGGGAGATGTGGATTCTCAAGCTTCCCAGAAGCTTAAGAAGGCCATCCGGTTACAGTGGCGGGACCGCAGCGGATTCTCACCGCGCTTCCCTATTAAGCTCTAAATCCGGTTAAGGATCAAAGCGCCTGTCTCCACTATATTTTGTTGTCGTTAGATAAAAATAACC
This sequence comes from Paenibacillus sp. FSL R7-0048, assembly GCF_038004505.1. Classification (NCBI taxonomy): domain Bacteria; kingdom Bacillati; phylum Bacillota; class Bacilli; order Caryophanales; family Paenibacillaceae; genus Paenibacillus; species Paenibacillus sp. FSL R7-0048. The sequence goes on from NZ_JBBORF010000001.1 coordinate 566,926, forward strand.
CAAGATGTTGTGTTTGTAAACAGTTTTTTAGAAAACCCGCGCGGGGAGCGGGTTCTTTAAAAGTACTCCACAAATGATCCACAGGCTGTCCATAAGTAATCCACAATTGATCCACAGGGAGATGCAAAATGATTCATAAATTGTCCGAAAAGATGCCACAAAGAGTCCATAAATATAGTGCAGATGACCCTAGAATTTGCTCATGAGAAAATACTCTTAGCCCAAAGTCATATTTTGGAGTATTCAGAAGAAATAGAAGAGATAAGGGAGGATAATCTTGCTTAGTTTGTGACAGAGCGGTGGAATTGTTACAATGGAAGGAGACAGCTACTATAAAATTTCGAGGAGGTATTCTCATGCCTATTGCTGAAGTTACAGTTATTCCAATTGGAACAGGCAGTACCAGTCTTAGCAGCTATGTTGCGGATATGCAGCGGGTGCTGAAGACAGTAGAAGGGATTACTTATGAACTTACGTCTATGGGTACGATCATCGAAGGGCCTCTGCAACGCATTTTTGCCGCGGTAGAGGCTTTGCATGAGTCTCCTTTTGCCGCAGGTGCAGAACGTGTCTCTACCTCACTTAAAATAGACGACCGCCGCGATAAACCCTCTACTAGCCGTGGAAAGTTAGAGTCTGTGGAGCGTAAGCTACAGGTGGATTAGCAGTTTAGGAGGGCGGAAAACAGGGAGAAATAGGCTTGCGTTTCTGGCTGAAAGTTGTATAATATTTTTTGTTTGGCAGAAAAACAGCGTTAAGCTGGTGTAGCTCAGGGGTAGAGCAACGCACTCGTAATGCGTAGGCCGGGGGTTCAATTCCCTTCACCAGCATATCTAAGAATGGCGCAATGGCGCGGTTTTCCGGGATTCCGGGACCGTGCCATTTTTCGTTAAATCCCCCTGACTTCTTCCATTCTTCTACCCTTTATCCGAGTAAAGTGGGTGTCTCGTCAATTTTCTCCACTTCTTTTCGGGTTCCTAGAATAGAATCTCCGATACATCGGGGCACCGCTTCCTGCAGATTGGGGAGAACATGTGAATAAGTATCCAGAGTGATATTTATTGATGAATGGCCTAATCTTTCCTGAAGTCGAATATGATGGACAGCCAATGCCGTTCCCTGTTCTTCTGGAGAAACGTATCAAGGAAGATAAGACATGGCGCGAAATCGCTAATGAAAACGGTATGACTAGTGGTCACTGTCGAGCAGATGGAAGGTGTGGCGCAAGCTGACAGCAATCAGAATGAAGAATGGTGGAGGAGGAGCAGCATAAGCTGCTTTTCTCTTGCGGGGGCAGATCGGTTAGATGGTAATTACTATAAAAATAAAAAAGACACCACAAGGTGTCTTAGTACAGATACTTTTCGCTCGAATTTCACGAGCTCGTCAGTGAACTGAGTTCATAAGCAAGACTGGCTACGGCTAACAGATGAAGAGATAAAGTAATATCAATGTTAAAATGTGCGGTAATATTAATTTTCATAGATAACCACGCTCCTAAAGTATAAATACACATAAAGAAAACTTTATAAAGCGCTTGGCCTGCCATCATCAGTGCCAGGTAGCCATCCTGTACAGACGCCTTAGCGTTTCGACAATAACATTATACTTAATATTTTGTGTTTTGCCAAAAAAAGGACCCCCAATTCTTGGTCGGGGTGGCGGTTCTGTGTGGTTTCTCAGCGCTTTGGAATCATGATGGTCATTGAGGCTCCACGCACGCGGCTGCAGAATGATCAAATGGAAGTTACGTTTCGGTATTCATATCTGCTGCATGCTCTGAAATTGATTATCCAAAATAACGGGCAGCAAGTTCAGAAGGTTAACGGATTTTTTATTGATACAGGTTGAATTTAATGTTTGATACTGTTGTTATGCTAACGGGAAAGGATAGTTTAATAAAGGAGTTACTTAAGATTGGAATAATGAGCAATGTGACAATTATGTCATTCTGAATTGAATATTGTTAGGTTAATCGATGGGGAAGTTTACTTGTCTCCCTTATACTGGAAATTAAATGATTTTATTTCCGAAAGGGGACAATGCACTAATGACTGATGTAATTAAAGCAATAATACTTGGCATAATAGAGGGCTTAACTGAATTTTTACCAGTATCATCTACTGGACATCTTATTCTAGCAGGCGATTTGCTTAGCTTTGAGGGAGATGCTGCAATAACTTTTAAAATTGTTATTCAGTTGGGTGCAGTGATGGCAGTTTTAATTCTTTATTGGAAAAGGTATTTGGAGATTGGGGTTAATATGATTAGAATGGATTTTTCCAAAAGCAAAGGATTAAATGTCATTCATATGATTTTGGCTATGTTACCAGCATTAACCCTATATCTTCTCTTCAAGGACACAATAAAAAGCCAATTATTTGGCCCAACCCCTGTTTTGATAGGTCTAGTTGTTGGTGGCGTGTTGATGATCATTGCAGCGCGGAATAGGCGGACTGAAACCGCTGGTACTATCGATGGGATTAATTATAAACAGGCTTTCGGAATTGGTCTGTTTCAATGCTTGGCGTTATGGCCGGGATTTTCGAGATCAGGTTCGACGATTTCAGGTGGCCTGTTGCTTGGCACTAGCCAAAAAGCCGCTGCAGATTTTACATTCCTTATTTCCGTGCCTGTTATGTTTGGTGCAAGCTTGTTAGATTTGTACGATAGTCGTGATTTGCTGAGTTCTGACGATTTGCTTCTAATGTTAATTGGCTTTGCGACATCCTTTCTTGTGGCAATGATTGCAGTAGTGACGTTCATCAAACTGATTAAGAGACTTCGATTGGAGTGGTTTGCTCTATACCGGTTTGTTTTAGCAGCGCTCTTCTATTTAATTGTCATACAGTAATTAGGCAAATGTAAAGAAAATTGTAGCCTTAATGGATTACGAGGGAAACCCTATCGAAACCGTTATTCAAAATAGCGGAATGGAATGGACAATCTTAAGGCCGTCAGAATTTATGAAGAATGCATTATATCTTTGGGCAGAATCCATTCAAAAAGAAGGAATTGTAAGAACGGGATTCCCTGATGCTTTGGGCGTTAGAATTCACGAGGCAGATATTGCCGCTGTTGCAGTCAAAGCGCTCACTGAAGAAGGCCACCATGGGAAAATATACGCTTTAACTGGTCCGCAATCGTTATCTAACGGTATGTATTGTAAAATTACGAACTTCGCAACTTGCTAGATTTCTAAATTATTCCTAAGGATAATTTGCTAATCAACTGCTTAAAGTTTATATACAAAATAGTCCAGACGAACCATACTTAACTTATTGATTCGAAAGTGCCGAAACCCTGCCAGATGGCGGGGTATTTCGTTATCAGGAGGTTATGAGATGTGAAGCAATGTATGATTACAAAAAAATGTATAAATTTTATATTGGAAAAACGATCTAAAGGTAAGAGACCAGTCTAAAGATTCGTTATTTTACATAGGAGTGATCATGTTGAGTAATGTATACAAAGTCCTTAAGACAGACTCTGAATTTTTAACGGCTGCTCTGTCACAGTCTCATATACTGCGTGTCCATCAAAATTGCTGGAGCCCGGTTCGTTCGGGACCGATTTGAACTCAGAGCATACATAAAATACCCCCCCCAGTGAGTTTGCACTAGGAGTTCCAGTGAAGGAAATGAGGTTAGAGTTTCCTTATCAATATATGCACTATAAAGGTTGTAATCGGACATATTTTACTACCCAAAGCGGAAATGAAATAATACCATTACCTGTGTTTAAATGGACGAATTGGTCACTAAAATTTTCTTCGCAAATGCCTTCAAAGGTTTCGCCACTGATTAAGTATAGGCGCACTGGTGAATGTTCTTTTATTGACTCCTCGACTCTTTTGTTGATCAAAACAAGCCACCTCTTTTTTTAAGTGATTACATTATCACTTATGCTATACCTATAAACACATTTATCCCAACTCAACAATAAGTGTGAATTTATATGTGAAAAATAATACATATATTTATGTTTCAAAAGAGTATATACTGGATTCACTATCAAGTTGTGATTACCAACTAGAATTTTTTTGGTGAGTTTAGATCACATCTTCTTATCATTTGGGGAGGTGTCTTATTTGGAAAAAACCCTTAATTATGTACAAGATTTTAAATTCCTTGAAGAACGAATTAATGCATTTATAAATTATGATTCATGCATTGAATACGTAGAAGGATCTGAAGAAGTTGTAGCTGGTGGGGCCTTTGCCTGGACCAAGTTAAAATCGGCGGAGAGCTATAAACAAGAGCACATTGATGCTGACTACGTAGAATTAGCAGAAAGGGTACGTACAGTACTGGAAAACGAACATAGTCCTAACATTGAAAAGTTTGAGCGTAGTTATGAGCTAGTAATGAATTATATCCGACAAGATACTTTTCTCTGGGTACCTGGTTTGAAAAATGTTATTGAGAGTATAAAATCTGAATTGGATTTGCAACAATTTTTTCTTAATCAATAGTAATAGTAAATTTAATGCGTCAATCATAAGTGGTGACTAGCTATTTCATAGGTGTCTTATAAAAAGTTTAATTATATAAATTGAGAATGATACTTTTAATTCAATTAATTCTACATACAGTTTTCTTCCTTTGAATTTGGGAACAATACTAAAGCCTCCATTGATAACTCCATAAAAAAGCCCGTCAATTTTAATGGTTGGCGGGCTTTTTTTGTTTATTGAATTGTATACTCACTGACTTCAAATGTAAGTATTTTATCAAATATTACGTACTCTTTGCGCTTGCTAAAAGGCCCTTTGTTGTTGGAATGCTTATTAATTCCATATGATCCTGTACCTCTTCCTGCATCACGAGCATCGTACCAGTTTAAGAATGCATCTACTTCAGCAATTGGTAGGTCGTATTCTTTTTCTGTTCCATTCACCAGAGTGATGGTAAGAATAGCTCGATCCCCTGATGGCTGCTCTGGAGTTGTTGTAGGTTTAGGCGTCACTGTTGGTATTGGGTCTTCTGAATAAGTGCCGAATATATCAAATTCGTATATACGAGCAGTAAAAGGGCTATAAGTATTAACGAATTCAATATATACAACACCTTTTAAATCAAGCGCATACTCAGCACCGGAGGTTACTCCAGGCGAATTATTAAACGAAATTTTCTTTAAAAGTTCTCTTTTACTATCAAGAAAGTTCATATAATAATATGAAGATGTCTCAGTCGACTTTAAATAAAACTTAGTAATATCAGCGCTATAGTAATTTGGAAATTAAGATTGATACGTTACCTTGTTTGATCGGTTTCGATAAAAATAATAATAATTCAGCAAATCTTTAGACGGGCTTCATACTTATTTAAGCTAAGAGGATTATAGTAATTACATAACCCCCTTATAATATAGATCTAGACCCTGCCGGAAGTTGGTGGGGTCACTTTTTTGCACAGAGTAATTTTATAAATATGGATTTCTCTTTAAATCTACTATAAAGAAGCGCCATCCCTTTTGGAGATACCGCTTCTTTATAGTAGATTCTATTCTTTTTGCTCAATTCTTGATTTTGGTGATCTTTTTGGCGGTAACTTGTGCAGGGAATGAATCATCACTTACTTCAAAAAACACTTTAATCTCATCTCCTTTTTTATATTTAGAAGGTGCAACTTTATTTACCCAAATGGCTTGAGAGTACTCATTAGATTCGAGAATTTCCTTGTATTCCTTGTTCAAGTCTTCTTCTTTTAATTCAGAAATTACTAAAATTCTTTTATTTTCTACATCTATTGTGTGTACAATTCCTTTCAAAACTTCATCATTCTTACTACAGGCGGTGACTAATAACAAAAAAACAAAAATAAGAGTCCATTTAATAGTAGTAGGTGGTTTTTGAATCATGGACCTTCCCCTCCAGTGGTTACGACATTAGTTTAAAATCGGTTGCACAGGCATAGCAGTTAGTACATTACCAATATAAGAATAAACAGCAGCCTTTCCATTATGACGACCTTTATTGATTCTGGGGAGTTACAGGTGAATGTCTGTAGTATTGATATTTTCATAAGAACTTTTGTTTGTATATAATAAAAATAAATGTTCTTATTTTAGAGGCGATCAATGATGGAAATGAGTATCGACCAAACGGTTGGGATTATTTAATTTATCAGGTCAAGGTGAGCAAGATTACACAACGCGAGATCGAGATCCGTGCATCCGTGACAAACGTCCAACATAAACGAAGGGGATAAATATCATGCGGTGTATAACAATACGGCAGCCTTGGGCGACCTTAATTGCTCTTGGTGAAAAAGAGTTTGAAACTCGTTCATGGAGAACAGCCTACCGCGGCGAGTTAGGCATCCATGCCGGAGTGAGGATTGACAAAAAGATTTGTGAACAGGAACCGTACAAATCAGTATTGGCGAAACATGGCTATACAGCGAATAATTTGCCGACAGGAGCTATTATTGCTACAGGTCAGCTCGCGGGATGTTATGTGGTTACTCCAGAGGTGGATTTAAGGGAATGGATCAATGGGAATGAATATGATTTTGGCGACTATAGTGAAGGACGGTTTGCCTGGAAGCTTGAACGGGTTCATCCATTAAGCCATCCAATTCCAGCTAAAGGTCGGCTAAGCTTGTGGGAGCACTCTAATCACTTCTGAACGGCGAACAATATTTTTAATGTAATTTTTATGTGCCTATCAGCTATTTTTCAGGTTCGAGGTATATATTAGAGACACCAAACACCCCCCAGTGTTTTGTGGTATATCTCTCTCAGGTCTTGCCAACTCCCATGGTAAGGCCTATTTTTTTGTTCACTAATTGATTGGGGGGAGAGAGCGCAGCGGCTTCTATACAGCTTTACTTAATCTGGTACTGTTCTTCGTAACTCTTAAAAGATGAAATATCCAGCCCTAGGTATCTGCGCATATGGATGGCAGCCTGAGCCGCAACAATGTCATTCAACAGCAGCATTCGTTCATGATAGCCACGACATATATACTTGGCTTCAATTCCCGTATTAAGTCTGTTTTGCTCATACACCTTGATTCCCCGTCTTCTCATTTCTGCACGAACATCCCTTAGATCTGTTGTAGCTACTGCAGCAGCTGTTCCAAGCACCTCCAGATAAGGGGCGGGTGTTCGTAAGTGTGTAGATAAAATGGCGGAGTCCCGTTCGAAAGCTGATAAAATCATCGGAAGCAATAAATAAGATTTCACCAGCATGTTGTCCCTGCTTTCTGCTCTATGCATGAATCTCATCACCTCTAATAGGAACGTATATTCGTATTCTACCCCGATATTCCAAAAATAATCAATGGTATTTCTAAACAGCTTATCCAATGTGATTAAATTCACAACTTAATAACGAAGAATAAATTATATTAAAAATTGTAATAATAAAAATTAATGTATCGAACGCAAATAAAGGAGAATTATGATGGAAAAAGAGGGCAGCCTCCAGCGTGGATTGTTTTTTGGTTTAATTTTGAGTGTTCCCTTATGGATATCCATATTGGGCTATATACAGTTACTTTAAAATTTAATGAAAAACCTTATGCGAAGCGCCTTTAGGCGCTTTTTTTGTGTGGTACTAATGCGGGGAATTATCGAAAGGAATTGATTGACAATTGTGGGTGTCGGGAGCTAAACTGTTATTAATTCAAAAGTATTAAAAGTCATAGACTGTTATTGGATAGAATGCTTCAGCTACCAGTTCTGGACTTGCAGTGTAATACATATATATAGTCATGATAATAGCAAACCGTCTGAAAGGGCGGGACGCAAAGTCCAGGAGTCTAAAGTGTCTTAAAGGCACAATGACCGTCCGACTGCCATGAGAAGGGAATTTCACTTCTTTTTGGCGGTCTTTTTTGTTGTTAGGTCCTTTAGAGTTTCTGGTAATTATTCTGATTAATATAAATCATAGTTTTAGGAGGTGTGCCATTTGAAAAGAAGAATAAAACCGTTACTCTCGCTTGTATTAGCTGGGATTTTGACGGTAGGTAGTGGGCTTTCCTCATTAGGAGCTGGAGTTGCTGGAGCTAGTAGTTCTTCTACATTGGGAATTGCAGCGGTCTACAACGTGTTTATTCTAGGGGATATAACAACAGTTTCGGATACGGAAGGAAGGTTTGCTGCTGGAGGTAACGTTAACTTAACCAACTATAGTGTTGGAGATAGGTTGACCGCTGCAGAGGTTTCCCTGACTGACACACTTGTTGTTGGAGGGCATCTTACTTTCAACGGAGGTACTGTTTATGGGAATATCGTGCACGGGGGAGATTTTTCAGGGAATGTAACGCTCCTCAAGGGTGGTACAAAAAGACAGGGGAGTACGATTGACTTTTCAGCCGTAGGTCAGTCTTTGAAGGACAAATCAGCAGAACTTGCAGCATTGCCGGCGAATGGAACAACAGTGTACCAATATGGCAGCCTTACCCTGACAGGTACAGATCCTGCGGTCAATGTTTTTAATGTTTCAGGAGATAACGTCTCTAATACCTACGGAATTACAATAAATGTTCCTTCAGGATCTACTGCAATTATTAATATTGATGGTTCTAACGTAAAAATGAAAAACTTCGGATTTCTACCTAATAACGTGTTGAACAGCAAGAAAATTTTGCTTAACTTTAGCCAAGCTGCGTATCTTGATATGGCAGGCATAGGTGTAATGGGAAGCATACTTGCCCCCTATGCTCATGTTGATTTTATTAATGGTCAGATTAACGGTACTTTAGTGGCGGCTTCACTCAAAGGTACTGGTGGTGGTGAATTTCACCACTATCCATACGATGGTGATGAACCTGGACCAACACCAACGCCAACGCCAACGCCGACAGTGACGCCGACACCAACAGTGACACCAACGCCAACGCCGACAGTGACGCCGACACCAACAGTGACACCAACGCCAACGCCGACAGTGACACCAACGCCGACAGTGACACCAACGCCGACACCGACGCCAACACCATGTCCGACGCCGACAGTGACACCAACGCCGACGCCGACAGTGACACCAACACCAACGCCGACGCCGACGCCGACAGTGACGCCGACACCAACGCCGACAGTGACGCCAACACCGACACCAACGCCGACAGTGACGCCAACACCGACACCAACGCCGACAGTGACACCAACACCAACACCAACGCCGACGCCGACACCAATACCGACACCAACGCCGACAGTGACACCAACACCGACGCCAACGCCGACACCAACACCAACACCAACGCCGACGCCGACACCGACACCAACGTCGACGCCGACACCAACACCAACACCAACGCCGACACCAACACCAACACCGACGCCGACAGTGACGCCGACACCAACACCAACGCCGACGCCGACAGTGACACCAACGCCGACACCAACGCCGACAGTGACACCAACACCAACGCCGACACCAACACCAACGCCGACAGTGACGCCAACACCAACGCCGACGGTAACGCCTGAGGCAACACCGACACCGACGGTAACACCAGAGGCAACACCGACACCGACGGTAACGCCTGAGGCAACACCAACACCGACGGTAACGCCTGAAGCAACACCAACGTCGACACCAGAGACTTCTGTGTTCCCGACACCAACGCCATCATCCGTAATTGGCACTATAGTTCTTGCAGAAGATCCCGTGCCGCTTGGGCCTGTAGCTTCGCCGACACCAGCGCCAGTACCAACACCGTCGAATAGCACAGAAGTACTTGTTGATGATGATGAGATCCCATTAGGTCCGGTACCGGCAGTGACACCAACGCCAACACCAACACCTGATGAAATCATCGTAGTGGACGATACGATCCCATTAGGAAAGCCACCTGTGAAGGAATTGCCAAAAACGGGTGAATCAAGTCCTGCACCTTACTACGTAGCAGGTTTAGGTTTTGCACTTATCGGATTATTAATGAGAACCAAGTTCTCCAAAAAGAATAAATAATAAAGGTTAGATCAACATAGAGTCGCTTTCGGGAGTGTTCCGATGGCGGCTCTATTTGTATGTCATGATTGCGATAGTTTGGTGCATTCTAAGTAGATGGTATACTCTTGTTGGAAAAGAAATGAAGAGGGGATGGCGAAGGCGAATTGATATGGTTTATTATTAGCGCTGTAATCATCATAGGGATTCTAATCTATGTGGGATTTTTCTTCTATGGTATTGCTATTAAACGAGCGCCAAAGGTATTTCTAAGTAATAATCCTAATCTGAAGGCTGATCCTCCGGTTGCCGGAGCTTCTTGGGGGGAGGGGAAGGATTGGGTCTCTCGCCAGAGCTTCGAGAATATTGAGATCGTATCTGCAGATGGACTTAAACTAAGAGGTTACTTACTCCAATCTATTCGTGCTGCGGGACGCACAGCCATTCTAGCCCACGGTTATTCAGGTAAAGCAAAGGATATGGGGGCGTACGCCAAAATCTACTACGAGAACTTAGGCTTTAACATCCTAATTCCCGATGCAAGAGGGCATGGAGATAGCGCAGGGGATTACATTGGTTTTGGTTGGCCGGAACGAAAAGATTATTTGCAATGGATTGAATACATGATTAAAAAGACTGGGCCCAGTGCTCAAATTGTGCTTCACGGTGTCTCTATGGGTGGTGCTACAGTGCTAATGACCTCAGGGGAAGATCTTCCGCCGCAGGTAAAAGCTATTGTTGCGGACTGCGCTTATACCTCAGTAAAAGCACAATTATCTTACCAACTACGACGAATGTATCGCTTGCCAAGTTTCCCTTTCGTTCAAAGTGCAAGTCTAATCACCCGCTTGAAGGCGGGGTATGGCTTTGGTGAAGCCTCTGCATTAAAACAAGTGCGGAAAGCGAAGGCTCCGATTCTTTTTATTCATGGGGATGCGGATAACTTTGTACCTTTTGCTATGATGAATGAATTGTATGAGGCATGCCAGAGTCCAAAAGAGAGGCTCATAGTACCGCTAGCGGGGCATGGATTGTCTTATGATACGGATAAGGCGGGGTATATAGATGTAGTAACAGCTTTTGTAAGTCAATATGTAAAATAAGTCCTGAACGTAGACAGCGCCCGATATCCGCTAGGTAGCGGTTATCGGGCGCCTATATTTTTCCACACATGACGTAGTCCTTGAATAAGGATCGTACCGTCATGCTTTCTCGTTATATTCATCCCCCGCCGTTCGTGAGTAACGGGTGTCTTAATTCCTTGTTATTTCCAGCAGCCGTGTGGCGAGAATAATCCTTCCAATACGACAAAAGCCCTACCTCTCTTTTGCCCTTGCGGCTCCATTGACCGCGCCAGTGTGAATCGGAATGCTATATTTCGAATTTAATCTCATAAAAAGGAAGAGTACTGCAAGAAAACATAAAGCCTCTTTGTCCAAAATGCCGATGTGTATAATAGTCGGCCTGACATCTTCTTGGTGGGGATATTCAATATATCGAAAAACAAATACCATATAAATATAACACACTATTGTTTAAAAGGCAAATATAATAATGAATTCCAAGATAAGGTTTATTTGATTCTAGAGAGGAACAAACCTCGATAAGGGGCGCTTAGATTTTGAAAGTAACTTAAATTGGGTTAATTGTGAATTATTCCGGAAAAGCTAGTAAACCAGAGGAGATGGGCGATCTCGGTGCAAATGGGCTAAAATGTAAGTTGGATATTTTTGCAAACGCTACAAACTTCAACTGAAAATGCCAGAGACGAATGGGTTGTGTCTGCTGGGGTTATTTTGCGTGCCTATTTTGTGAACAGCTCTCTAAAACTGACAATAAACTCCAACATTGATTGAAGGATTGAGGGTAGACCGTTATAATTAATAAGTCTGGATTTTAATTAAAAAATAAGGGAGATTTTTATGAAACGCGCAGATGTGTGGCTGATTTCCATCGTATTGATTGCTGCGCTCGCTTTTCTCGTACCGAGATGGTTTTCGGACAATGATGACAAAGGTGGGGCCGGTAAAAATCTCATAGCCAATGTAACGGTGGACGGTGAGTTATTTAAAACGGTAAAGCTTACAAAAGAAGAACAAACCATTGAGGTCCGCACGGAACGCGGCTATAACATTTTGAAGGTGCATGATTACGGGATTGAAATGTACGATGCCGATTGCGCTGATAAAGTTTGCCTAGGTTTTGGTTTTATTACCCTGCCCAAACAGACGATTGTCTGTCTACCGCATAGAGTATTAGTCGAAATCACCAGTGCGTCGGGGGAGGATGATATAGATGCCTATGTCCAGTAGTGAATCTGCAACAGCTTTAAAAAGAACAGTGATTATTGCGATTTTCGCCGCAGTGGCAGTAGTGTTAAGTTTAATAGAGGCACAGATTCCGTTATCCGGAATGGGACTGGTGCCGGGTGCTAAGCTCGGACTGGCCAACATTATGATTTTGACTTGTATTTACTTTTTACGTGGACGGGATGCTTTGCTGCTTGTCATCCTCAAAACACTGCTTACTGCATTTCTGCTAGGTACCTTCTCAAGCTTGCTGTTTAGTTTATTTGGTTCACTTTTTAGCTTTGTTGTTATGTTTGTGCTGATGCTGATTAGTGGCAAAGGTAAGAGTATAAGCTTGATCGGAATTAGTATAGCCGGTGGGATTGCGCATAATATCGGTCAGCTGCTGGCAGCTTCTATGGTATTTGCATCACTTAGTATTTTTTATTATCTTCCCATGCTGCTGATCACTGGGGTAGTAACAGGAATTGCCGTGGGCTATGCAGTCCGTTATTTGGTGGCGTCATTGTCAAAAATATCGCTGTTTGAAGAATTTTTGGACTGATTAGTCACATCAGCGGAAGGATGACTAACATGAATGAATCATACGAAGGTCAAGACTTAGAGGGAGAGGGACAAGCAGTCATCTCTCTGGATGGGGTATCGTTTGGCTATGATCCCGAGCATCCGATTCTTCAAAATATAACGTTATCTATCTCTCAAGGACAATGGGTCAGCTTGGTTGGTCCTAATGGCTGCGGGAAGTCTACGTTGGTCAAGCTGCTCAATGCTCTGCTGCCTAAGGGGGCTGGTGAGATTGTGGTTAGTGGCATGCTGCTTAGTGAGGAAACGATCGGAAGCATTCGGCAATGTATCGGAATGGTGTTCCAAAATCCGGATAATCAGTTTATTGGAGCCACTGTAGAGGAAGATATCCTATTCGGCCTGGAAGGGCTTTGTTTGCCGTACGAAGAGATGGCTGAACGTTTGCACTCCTATACGACGAGACTAGGAATAAATCATCTGTTGTCCAAGCATCCGGGTGAGCTGTCGGGAGGTCAAAAGCAGCGTGTTGCTATCGCTTCCATTCTTGCTATGGAACCAGGCATCGTCATTTTTGACGAGGCCTCTTCTATGTTGGATGAAGGAAGCAGAAATGACCTTCTCGGTATTCTGCAGGATATGCGGGCAGAAGGGAAGTACACGATCCTCATGATTACGCATGATGCAGATGAGATTTTGGCATCGGATCGGGTGCTTGCGCTGCATGGAGGTGGTTTGGCTGCAGATGTTACACCGGCGGAGTTGTTCCGGAACGAGGAGCTTCTGGAAAAATGTCATTTGCGTGAACCTTATTCTTGGCGCCTTGCACGCGAGCTGCAGAACCAGGGCATTCATGTGGATGTTCCGACCAGTGAAAAGGAGCTTATAGATACGTTATGGCCATAGAATTACAGCAAGTAAGTTACACCTACGCTGACCGAAGCCTCTGGAAGCTGACGGCGCTCCGGGACATTAACCTCAGTGTACCCATTGGCTCGATGGTTGGTATTGCGGGGGCGACGGGCTCAGGTAAATCGACGCTGCTGCAATTGTTTAACGGGATACTGAAACCAACCGAGGGTACGGTAAAAGTGCTTGATGTAACTATTCAGGCTGGTGAGAAGTCACCTAAGCTAATGCCACTGCGCCGCCGAGTCGGATTGGTATTTCAATTTCCGGAGCAGCAGATGTTCGAAGATACGGTCGAGAAGGATCTCATTTTCGGTCCCCTTAATTTCGGCATGAGTCTCGAAGAGGCAAAGTCACGTGCACGTCAGGCCATGTCAGATATGGGGCTGGATCTCGCACTGCTAGAGCGGAATCCTTTCCAATTGAGCGGTGGACAAATGCGTAAGGCGGCTATCGCTTCCGTGCTAGCTATGGACCCTGAGGTCATCGTTCTGGATGAGCCCACGGCAACGCTTGATCCCATTAGCCGTGCAGAGCTAATCAGCTTGCTGGAGAGATTATGTCGTGAGCAGGGCAGAACGATCATTATCGTCACGCATCGGATGGATGAGTTATTGCCCTATGCGGACAGCTGGGTTGTACTTAAAGAGGGCAGCACGGCGTTTCAGGGCAGTGTAAAGGCACTTGCAGATGATCCTTCAATTCTGGAACAGTGTGGTTTGACGGTTCCGCAGTCCCTTCGTTACTGGCGTGCAGTTGCTGATCATTTAGGTCTTGTGGATGAAGCCCCCCGCTTGACGGCTGAGAGTCTGGCAGAGCTTATAGCTTCGCTGCCAGCGGAATCAATAAGCACTGGTAAGCCCGATGGAAAGAGGGATGACCATGAATGAGAAACTGATCTTAGGTCGGAGTATTGAGACCGGTTCGTGGGTGCACAAGCTGGATGCTCGTGCCAAAATCACTGGCATGCTATTATACGTAGCTGTTATCCTGCTCTCACGTTCGTGGATGGCCATGGCTGTGCTGGCTATTTTTTCGATAGCCGTTATGGCTTCAACGAAGATTCCGCTTAAATACTTCCTGAAAGCAGCTAAGCCTTTACGTTATTTAATGTTGTTTATCTTTATTGTGCAGGTGGTGTCTGTAAAGACAGGGGAGGTAGTGCTGACTCTTGGTTCCTGGTCTATCTATGAGGGAGGGCTAAGATTAGGGGCATTTTCGGTCATCCGCATGTTCTTTCTTATCACCTTTACAGCGCTTCTGACCTTCACAACAACGCCGGGGAAGCTGAATCAAGGGCTGGAGGGGATCTTGACACCCTTCAAAAAGCTTGGCTTATCCCCTGACCGTATCACGCTGATGATCAGCATTTCACTTCGTTTCATTCCTACGATTCTAGATGAATCGCAGATCATAATGAAAGCGCAGGCCTCAAGGGGAGCCGATCTAAAAGAGCTGCCTTTGAAGGAAAAGGGACGGATGTTAGTCTCCCTGCTGGTCCCGATTATCGCCAGTGCTTTTAGGCGTGCTCAGGATCTGGTGTATTCCATGGAGGCCCGCGGTTTTCGCATGGATGCTCCCCGCAGTCGGTATCACCGCCTAAGGTGGGGCAAATTCGATACTGTTTTTATTGGGATGTTTGTGGTCATGGGAATTGCAGTAGCTTTGTTATAATACTCATTCCCTATTAGTAGTATCAACTTGGGAGGGAACTTGAATGGCACGTTATTTTAACGGTAGAGAAGTCGAATTACTCGCACCCGCAGGAACGTTTGAGATTTTCAAGGAAGTGATCCAATCACGGTGTGATGCAGTTTATTTTGGTGGACCTGTATTGAATATGAGAATGATGCGTAAAGGTTATAATCTTACTCATGAAGAGATCGTAGAGGCACTTGATATCGCACACCGTCTAGACAAAAAAGTGTATATCACTGTGAATAATCTTTTTAGTGAGGAAGATGTGGAGGAAGCTAGAGAATACTTGCGTTTCCTTGATGGTGCTCGGCCAGATGCCTTGATTGTTCAGGATATGGCAGTGTTGGAGCTTATTCGGGAGATGGAGCTTAACCTTCCTATTCACTCTTCCGTAATGATGAATGTTCACAACCTGGAGATGATCTATGCGCTGCGTGATCTGGGTGTAACTCGTGTAGTTACCTCGCGGGAAATGGACCTGCAGACAGCTAAGCTGCTTGGTCAGCGGAGTGGTATGGAGCTGGAATATTTTATTCACGGGGATATGTGCTCTGTGCATGGTGCAAATTGTTACTTCAGTTCCCATGTTTTTGGCATGAGCAGCAACCGGGGAAAATGTATGAAGCCTTGCCGCTGGGATTATCGGGTTAAAAAAGACGGATATGTATATCCTGCTGAATATCCACTGGCTGTCAAAGATATGTTTATGTATGAGCATCTTCCGGAATTGATTGAATCAGGCATTACTTCCTTCAAAATAGAAGGCCGTATGCGTGATAAGGATTTTATGGTGATGCTGGCGAATAGCTACGGCGAAGCCATTGACCGATATATCGATGATCCGATTGGCTTTGATCGTACGGTTGATACTAAAGAGCTGTACAACAACCGCAAGCGTGACTTTTCGACAGCTTATGCTTTTGGTAAACCAGGGTTAGCTAATATTAACCGTCGTTATGAAGGTACGGGCAAATTCTATAGCACTGGAAAAGTATTTAGCACCCCAACCGCAGAACGTGAGCTATCAGAAAAACGTGTAGAGGAATTGCGGGAACGTTTGGCGCAAGAAAAAAAACCAAAGACAACAAAAGCTAAGTTGGCTGTACGTGTGAATAATATGGAACAGGCGCGCGTAGTATTGGAGCTGGGTGTGGATAGTTTATACTTGCCGGGGGATGTATTTGAACCGGACAGACCTTTTACAAAACGTGATATTAAGGAACTTGGTGAGCTAAAAGGCGATAGCAAAATCTATTTAGGGTTGCCACGCATGATGACCGAGCTGCATTTTGATCAATATGATCAATTGCTTGGTGGAGAACGCTTGCCGATCGACGGTCTAATCGTTACTAATTTGGGAGCGATTCGCAGATACAGTTCTACAGGTTATCCGTTAATTGGAGATGGTAGTTTAAATGTCTACAATCATCTTTCAGCCCAATTATATGCAAAATTAGGTTTAACTCAGCTTTCGGTTTCACCGGAAATGACGCTGGAGCACTTTGCTACCTTTGCCTCGCGTTGTGACACGCCTTTGGAAGTTGTTGTACATGGTACACCTGCACTAATGTATATGGAACATGATCTTTATGAGAATACTGAAGTAATGGAGCCTATTGCTGAAGAGGATAATCAATATGTGCACAATAATGTATTGGTTCTAAAAACAGACAAAGGTGAAAATCCGGTATATCGTGATCAGCACGGCCGTTGCCATCTTTTGTTCGCGAAGGAGCTCTGCTATTTGCCGTTGCTTGGTGAGATGATTGATCTAGGCATATCTAGTTTCCGTATTGAAGGAGCGACATATAGCGCTAAGCAGTTGCGTGAAATTATAATTTCTTATCAACAAGCTATGAATCGTACTGAAGTGAAAGATGATATGCTAGGTGGTCTTGAGCCCATTTATGCGGGTTATACTCTAGGTTCGCTGCAATTTAACTAATTCTATTTTTTGGGGCAAAATACCGTCTGCTAGTAAGAAGAATGCACAGTACTCTATGAATAAGTTACTATTTTCACAAGAAGAGAGGGAATCAATCATGGAACAACAAGAATTCATCGGAAGAGAAGCCGTAGCGGCAAAGCGTAAGCAATATTTCTATCCGTGTACACAGCATTTTTACCGCGATGCGCCTCAGCTTGTGCGAGGTTCGATGCAGTTTGTGTATGATGAAAATGGCAAACAATATACAGATTTCTTCGCAGGTGTATCTGTAGTTGCCTGTGGGCACTGCAATCCAGCCATAACTGAACGTACGATTGAGCAACTGCAGCAGCTGCAGCATACGTCTACGATCTATTTAACTCAGCCAAATGTGGATTTGGCTGAACGTCTGGAAGAGGTTATGCCAGGCGGTCTACGCCGAACCTTTTTCGTGAACAGCGGCTCAGAGGCTAATGAAGGCGCACTGCTGCTTGCCCGGATGTATACAGGACGCAAAGGGTTCATTGCACTGGAAAGTGGTTTACACGGCCGTACCAATCTAACTATGAGTGTGACAGGTCTGCCGATGTGGCGTACCGATAAATACTTGGATCATGACGTTGAGTTTATTCCTCGCCCATATCATCCAGAACTATCTCTGGAGGAAGCCGCTGCACTATCCCTGGAATCTCTGGAGCGAGTGCTTGAGGAGAAGGGGAATACTATCGCCGCAATGATCGTAGAGCCAATCCAAGGCAATGGTGGTATGATTATGCCAACGCCAACCTATTTCAGTGAGGTCAAAATGTTGCTGGAGAGATACGGCGTACTTCTGATCGCTGATGAAATTCAAACTGGATTTGGTCGTACAGGCAAAATATTTGCTATGGAGCATTTTGACGTAGTGCCCGATATTATTAGTATGGCCAAGGCACTGGGGAATGGAATTCCGGTGGCAGCCTTTGCGACAACAGATGAGATTGCACTTGCGCTGAACCGTCCGTCGGCTTCAACCTTTGGAGGCAATCCGGTATCTGCTGCAACGGCGCTGGCTGTGCTTGATTATATTCGCGATGAACGGCTTCCTGAACGCTCAGTGCTGCTCGGAGAACGATTGAAAGCAGGGCTAAAGACCCTTCAAGACCGTTATCCTTCGCTTATTGTGGATGTACGGGGAATTGGGCTTATGTTGGGAGCGGAGCTTGCTGGTGAGGATGCAGAAGGCTCTGCGGCGCTTACAGATCAAGTACTGGAAGCGATGAAAGACAGAGGATACCTGATCGGCAAAAATGGCATAGGACGCAACGTACTAGCCTTTCAACCGCCGATGATTATTACGGAAGAGGATATCGACGGGCTGCTTAACAACCTGAATGAAGTCTTTGCGGAGCTTAATGACTAATATAATGAATTTCAAGTAGCGAAGAAAGAGGAAAACGAATGGCTATTCTAAACATTTTTAAAACTGCAGGCCTAAAGCTTAAAATGTTCAGTGAACTGGTGATGTTCTCTCATACGCTTTTTTCGCTGCCGTTTGCCATTATCTCGATGGTGTGGGCTGCTGGGGGCTGGCCATCAGGGCATGTGATGATCTGGGGTCTGATTGCATTGATCGGTGCCCGTAATGGCGCTAATGCATTCAATCGGCTGGCAGACCGTACGTTTGATGAACAGAATCCTCGTACGGCACATCGGCATTTGCCACAACGGTTATTGGCAGAAAAAGAAGTGGTTGTCTTTGTTATTGTCAATTATGCCATCTTTATTGTGGCTTCAGGCATGCTGAACTTGCTCTGCCTGCTCTTATCGCCGGTAGCAATCGTGTTAATATCGACTTATTCTTATACAAAACGTTTTACCTTTCTAAGCCATTTATATTTAGGCTTTGTTATTGCTTCCGCACCGATTGGTGCATGGTTTGCCGTAACCGGAAATATCGCATTTACCCCGTTTGTGATCGGGACGGTAGTTATGCTCTGGATTGCCGGATTTGATATTATCTACGGCACTCAGGACATTGAATTTGACCGGCGGCATGGATTATGGTCTATTCCAAGCTTCTTTGGATTAGAGAATGCGCTGCGTATCGCCAAAGGTCTACATTTCATTATGATTATGCTGCTATTATTTCTATACGTATGGCAGGATCTCGGCTGGGTGTATCTGGTTGGGATTGGCATCGCTACATTGCTCCTGATGACCGAGCATAAGATTATAAAACCTTCGAATCGTAAGCTGATGAAGGTGGCTTCTTATAATCTAAATCAGGTAATCAGCATAGTGATATTATTGTGTACGCTGATTGATTTTTTCTATGTTAGTTAGGGAACGGGCTTTGGTGAGCCGGCTGGCTGAGCATTGGCACATTGCCCTCAAACTAACAACAAAAGACAATAGCCTACCCAAAAGGGGTAGGCAAGTGGATCGGAAAGCTGGCTACGCTAGCTTTCTTTTTTTGTGTTGACTCGGGTCCCCGCTCTGCAAGGGGGAAGCTACGAGTTGAATGCAAAGATTAGGGAAAACCTCCCTAATCTTATTGAGTTTTTTATCCTTTGACTCTGTTTTAGGGAATTTCTCCCTGAAATATAGCTGGTTACTCTTAAAAGCATGCTAAAGTGGACTTTATTAGGGAGCAATTCCCTAATATCGTGCTTTTCGAACGATTATTAGCTAATTTTAGGGAGGTTTTCCCTAATTATATCCGATGGAGTAGAATGACTGAATTAGCTCATGTGCGCTACGCTGCGTTTGCGTGTTTAGCTTGTCCTGTTGAAGCGGAAAAATAGCAGTTGAATTGCGACAAGATCAATAAAATGATGTGTCTAAATCAAAAAAAACGGATACCCCCAAGTGAATGGGAGGTATCCGTTTTTATTTGTACTAGATCGTACGCTTTAGCGATCACGGTCCGCAAAATATTGCAGCAACGTTTCCAGATCAGCATGCGCAGGGTAGGAGGAGAGCTGCTGCACAATAGCTGCAGCTTTATCCAGATAGTTCTGGCTGACCCGTTCAGCGCGAGCGAGGGCATCGCTATTGTTAATTAGGGTGAGCACATGTGCTACTTCAGCGTCGGAAGAATCCGGGCCGATTGCACGGATCACAGGCGAGAGCTTAGGGTCCTGCAAGGCGTACAGCACTGGCAGGGTGACCTGACCATGTCGCAGGTCGCTACCGGCAGGTTTGCCTAGGACATCGGCGGACTGTGTGAAATCTAGCAGGTCATCTTGTATCTGAAAGGACATCCCTAAGGCTTCTCCAAAATTATAAAGGAGATTGGCAACTTCTTCGGTGCTTTCAGTGGACAGTGCACCAACCCGTAAGCAGGTTGCCATAAGAAGAGCGGTTTTGTTTAAGGATTTCTCCAAATACTGATCCATTGTAATTTCATAATCAAAAGCATGTTCCATTTGCTGATATTCACCCAGACACAGCTGAGCGGTGGCTACAGAGGATAAGTCATGAACGTATCTGTTTTTATCTCCTGTATATTTGCTCAGCAGCTCGATGACCCGAGCGGACATGTAATTACCAACATGTACTGCTGACAATGTCCCCGTCTTAATATGTAAGGCGGGTACGCCCCGCCGTAACTCAGAACGGTCAATGATATCATCATGAATTAATGAGGCGGCATGAATAAATTCAGCAGCAGCAGCTAATTGAAGCGCTCTGCGACCGGTATCCTTACGGCCAAACCGACTGCCAACAATGACCATGAGGGGACGAAGGCGTTTACCACCGGAATTTATAAGCTCTAGAACACTTTGCGCGAGCTGAGATTTCTTAGGTACATCTTTATCACGCGTCACAAGGTTTACGATTTCGCGGTTGATTTCATTTATGTCTATATTTAAGGCCTCATGCAGCTTCATTTATGGATCCCACCTGTCAAATGGCTTTGCTTGTGCGACTACGCTGTCTGCACTCTTGAATCAAGAACTCTTCGATTCCAGTAGCTGGATCATGTTCCGCGAAGTCTCCATTTGACCGTCTAATCTGCATTTTTTTGATCGAAGGAGCTAGATAAGCAACTAAGTCGAGCTCACGGCATTTCACCGCAAACTGCAGGTAAAAGCTATACAAATAATCTCCATCCAAAATGTTGCGTGTAAGGTCGGGATGATGTGGGATACATTCCATATGGCGCTCTGCTGCCAAAGTGAGAATAGTGTAAATACCCAGCAAATTGACTTTGCGGCTGTATTCCAGATCATGGCGTTCCAGTACCGAGATTAGCTGTTCACATGCAGCCGGAGAGGGCTGAAGCTCAATTCCGGCAATAGGTGACATTTCAGTATGCAACAACCGGAGGGTATCTTCTATGAGTTGTTTGTTCACAAGATTCTCTCCTTCTTGTCGGTTTTGCCGGAAGAAACCATACCCCGATCATCCCTACAAAACCATTCATTCAAGAAAAAACCACCATTTCCTAGGATTAGGAAGGTTATTTTCTTCTTGTAAATAAGGAGAGTAATGTGTCCTAGGGACACATTACTCTGAAGTATATCCATATTTAACCCTAATAAAATACAATTTGTACATATGTTCTATATGATAAATTACACAAATTCAGGGTTTTATTATCAGTCGGTGTATAGATACCATCGTCTGACGAGCGGAATTCTCTTCCACTGTTTCTTAAGCCAAGGAAGTACATAGTAGTCTAGACCAAGTGTGCTTCCCGATCCGCCGATGCAGGCAATACCAGCAGCAACGTACCATAACATTTCTGTCGAGGCCATTTTGGTTGACCAAATCATGACCGACATGCCTACGGTCGCTATAGAAGCAAGTGCTGTGAAGAGACCAACGATGAGCATAATACCGAAGACGATTTCTGCACATACCATACCGATTTGGAACCATTTCGCGAGGAAAGTATAACTTCCGTCGTTGTTGTAGAACATCAAATCCATGAACCAGTTTGTAATGTTGTATACGAAGTTAGGTACAGGCAACGCTTCAACTGCTTCTTTTGCAGTGGATACTGCTGAAGCTGCAGATTGTGCATCTACGGTGTCTTTAACTGCATCTACTGCAACACTGGCTGCTGATGAAGCATCCGTTGCAAAAGGAGCAGCTGGAATCAAGAAAATCTTATCTGGATCTTTCCAAATCTTTTGGATCTTCTCAATACCTTCGTATAACCACATACCCCCAAGTAGAACACGAAGTGGAACGAGCCAGAAATTAGGTGAACGTTTGGAGAAGTGACCACCCAAGAAGCTCTTGCGGTTCTCAACATGGAAGAATTCATGCATCATATATGTCCATACTTTATTGAATCCGACAACCTGAGACAGGTAGAACATATTAATAAAGTGTTTGGATAGCATTGCCATGAATCCAGTAAGCATAAAGAACTTACCTGGCAGACCAACGTTAGCTACGCCGTAGCGGCTACCAATGGAGACCATTGTACCGTGGAAACCTGGTTTGTAAGCTTTTTTAGCAGTGTTCTGAATGTCGGCGGCAATGTTGCCAGCAACAATCGGAGCGGCTTGTTCAGCGTTCTCAACCATTTGTGGTACAGGACGAGTTTCACCTTCAGGAATGTAGAAAATGTTGTCCCCTACTACGTAGACGTTCTTATGATCTACACTTTCCAGGTTCTCATTCGTAACAATCCGTTTGCGGCCTTGTTGTTGAACTTCAAGTCCACCAACGATTTCGGAGCCTTCAACACCAGCAGTCCAAACAATTGTTTGGGAATCGACGACGTTTTTCTCACCAAGGGCAACACTACCATTGCCTACTTCGGTGATTTTAGCGCCAGTAACGATTTCCACGTTCAGCTTACGAAGGCGAGCTTCAGCTTTTTGAATCAGCTTATCTGGAAGGATAGGCAGAATCTTCGGAGCCATATCAGCCACAATCAGTCTTACTTCGGATGGGTCGATAAAGAACTCCTTGCATAATTCCTCGCGTTGTTCAGCCATTTCACCAACCAGCTCGACACCAGTAAAGCCGGCACCGATAATAACGAAGGTCAGCATAGCACGGCGTACAGCTGGATTTTTCTCCATAGCCGCTTTGGTATACATATCGCGGATTTGGCGTTTCAATGCTACCGCATCATCGTAAGACCAGAAGGAGAAGGTGTTTTCTTCTGCTCCTGGAATGCCGAAGAAGGTTGGTTTGCTACCTGTGCCGATTACAAGGTAATCGTAAGCGTAGGTAGCTTTATCGGACTTAAGTTTTCTGCTTTTGAAATCGATATTGCTGATCTCATCAAGAACAACATCTACTTTAAGGCCCGCAAAAATTTTCTTAAGATCGATCTTGATTGAATCCTCTGGAGCACGGTTCGCGGCAACCTCATGCAGCTCAGTCAATAGAGTGTGATATGGATTCCGGTCGATCAGTGTAATTTCAACATCTTTGTTTTTCTTAAATTTCTTTGCCAGTTTCTTAGCCGTGAGTACGCCGCCGTAGCCGCCGCCCAAAATGACTATTTTCTTCAAGAGAAATTCACCTCATTCGTCTGATTAGCTGCAGAAGGTCCTGCGAAATTATTTCGCGCCTTCGAGTGCTTTTTCTGCAAGTGTAAAATATTCACCAACATGAATACTCACGCCGGAAATTGCATCAGTTTTGCCTTCAGCATCAAGCGTTGGAGCAGTACCTTTGTTTTCAAGGAAGTATTTTTCAGCCAAAGCGATTTCTTCATGCCATTCAGCAGAAGCGCCGCCAGCTTTCATACCATATTTACCATCAACGGAGAATTGCTTCTTGTCATCGCCAGCAGCATTCAAACCACTGAATTTAACAGCTACAACATTACCGTTAGCAACAGTCAGGTCAACAGTGGATTTCCAACCGGATTCAGCGTCCATTTCGCCTTCAGCATGGTATCCTCCGTCTTTATATTGACCAGCTTCTACTGGACCAGCAGCAAGAGCAGCTTGAGCAGCTTTTACAAAGTCAGATACGTGTACGGATACACCAGAGATGGCATCAGTTTTCCCCTCAGCATCAAAAGTTATAGCTGCTGGATCTTGTTTTTCGATCAGGAATTCTTCAGCTTTAGCTGCTTGCTCGTGCCATTCAGAAGAAGCACCGCCAGCTTTCATGCCATATTTACCATCTTCGGAAACTTTTTTCTTCAGGT
The DNA here is from genome assembly GCF_038004505.1 of Paenibacillus sp. FSL R7-0048. Classification (NCBI taxonomy): domain Bacteria; kingdom Bacillati; phylum Bacillota; class Bacilli; order Caryophanales; family Paenibacillaceae; genus Paenibacillus; species Paenibacillus sp. FSL R7-0048. The sequence goes on from NZ_JBBORF010000001.1 coordinate 591,311, forward strand.
CGCCTGCAGTGTTAACGTTAAAGGCATCCCAGTCAGCTTTAGTGATCTTTCCACCTTCTACAGTTAAGAGTGCGAAATATTGCCAGCCAGTTTTAGCATCAACGTCAGCAGTACCGTAGTAAACTCCGTCTTTGTACTGTCCAGCTTCAGTTCCAGCGTTACCGGAATTTGTTGCAGGAGCAGTTGTTTCAGCTGGTGCGTTAGTAGGGGCTGCGGCGTTGTCTGTGTTGTTACCACAACCTGCGAGCAATCCAAGGATAAGTGCGCTCGACAAGATAACAGAAGCTTTTTTCATTTCAAATGACCTCCAAAAATATAGTTTAAAATATATATATTAAAATGTAAAACATTTTAATAGTCGAGCGAAGTGATAAAAATCACTTTATAAATGATATTTGTCACTTTAATCTCATACCTTATTACCCGTTTGTAACAGTATCATGACTTATATCGGCATACATTAGGAAAAAATTTAATGATGTTGTTTTATCTCCGATGGCATTCTAGCACATGGACTAGGAAAACATTTGTGAAATAAATCACTTAAAAAATTAAATATTTAATTTATATCTGGATTATATCAAATTTTAAAAGATTTGAATACATAAATTAAAAAATATATGTGACAGAATACGACTTAATTTGCTAATGCCATGAATGGCGGAAAGATTCATAGCGAATGGGGAAGGGTAAGTAAAGGTAACACGGGATAACGATCCTACCCTAATTAATTCAGCTAAGGAGATGAGCTTATAATGGACAACAATGTATTTAAAGGGAAATGGAAACAGCTCAAAGGCGAGGCCAAGAAGCAATGGGGCAAGCTTACAGATGATGATCTTGACGTAATTGATGGTGAAAAGGATAAATTAGTAGGTAAACTACAAGAACGTTATGGACACACGAAAGAAGACGCGGAAAAAGAGTACCAAACTTGGGGACGATCCTACCGCGATTAATTCGTTACTAATGACGTCTATAATAAAATTCCAGAAGAAGAGCGCAAATCGCATCTGATTTGCGCTCTTCTTCTGCGTCCGTGGGCGGTTAGTTATCGAATAGGGCTTTAGTATGGTAGTATTATGAGATGAAAGTTGTAATTTATTTGGCCAAGGTGGGAGTGAATCTATGGGTTATCTTAAAATATTTTTTGGAAACACCGCGATGCTAATAGCTGTAGCCTATTTGGCTAATCTTATATATAAAAGTACCATTTCAAATGCAAGTGTAAGAATAAAGAAAGTAAGCTGGGTATTACTAGCCATCTTTGCCGGGTGGATTAGTACTCTTTTTGGATATAGGCTGGATGAGCATGTGATTTTTGATTTACGTTTTGTGCCACTTATTATTTCAACGCTGGCTTATCCGCATCCTTTCATTCTTGTTTTGATTGGTATAGGAACAGGTCTTACACGGTTAACTTTTGGAGTAAATGAGGCAGCAATGGCTGGTACAATTAATTTGTCCATTCTAGGATTTGTTTGTGCTGCGCTTAGCTACTGGGTCAGACGATCTAGCTTATGCATAGTGAACAAAGGTTTGATCGTGATTCTAGTCGTAAATGTAATGAATGCAATCAACATTATGGTGTTTGGTGTGATTCCCGCCCCAGAGTACATAAGAGAGATTATGCCGATTACTTTCCCTGCAGGGTTGATTCTAAGTGTTCTATTCTCCTTAATTATTCGTGACTTTCAATTAGGACTCTTACGGAATGTGCAGATTCAGCGTGCTAATGAACAACTGTCCGCCCAGACGGAGGAGCTGCATAAGAATAAGATAGCGCTTGAAGAACGTGCCGATCAGTTAATGATGGCTTCGCAATTTAAATCCGAATTTCTGGCCAATATGTCTCATGAGCTTCGAACACCACTGAATAGCATCATTAATTTATCGCAATTAATTGAAGACAATGATAATTCTCTTACGGAAGCAGAAATGAGTGAGTATGCAGCCATTATCCGCCGTTCTGGTGAAGAATTATTGATGATAATTGGCGATATATTAGATCTCTCCAAAGTGGAAGCAGGTCGATTAGATATTATAAATGAAGATTTAAGTGTTATTGAGATCCCAGAGATCCTGGCTATGCAATTCGCTGTCACGGCTAAACAAAAGGAATTGGAATTTACTATTGCTATGGAAGAAAATATCCCGCAAATGATTCATTCCGATCCACAGCGGATTCAGCAGATCCTGCGTAATTTGCTCTCTAATGCTTTTAAATTTACAAAGTCTGGCCATGTCGCACTCCGTATTCGTCAAGAGGAACGTGGGGAAAGAGCTATTGTGAAGCATTGGATTGTATTTGAGGTAGAAGATAGTGGGATAGGTATTGCACCAGAGAAGCATGCCATGATCTTTGAAGCCTTCCAACAGGCGGATAGAACAATTAGTCGAAAATATGGCGGAACAGGATTAGGACTTTCTATTAGTAATGATTTGGCCAGACTGCTCGGAGGGTTCATTACTTTAGAAAGTGAGGAGGGTAAAGGGAGTCGTTTTTCGCTTTATTTACCCCTCGAATTCATAGAAGAGTAAGCTCCAATATTATTTGTTAATTTGGCGTATTGACAGTAGATTGATGCGGAGTAGAATGAAGCAAATGCCGCATCAAAGGAGTGTTACCCCTTTCTATGAACAACATGGAAACTAAGCACACAGTTACTAGTTCAAAGCGTGTCCGTAAAACCTCAGTACATCGCAGGAATTTGCGCATTGCTACCTGGGAAGGTGTGCCATCGACCATTTTCCAGGTCCTGCTGCAAGGGCAGTTTCTAACAGGATTCCTGCTATATTTAGGAGCCACTTCAAGTCAAATTGGATTTGTGCTAGCGCTTACCACTTTGGTTAACGTGATGCAGATCGGGGTAGCTTTTTTGATTCAGAAGCTGCCAAGCCGCAAATGGGCTATGGTTACTTTTATCGGCCTGCATAGGATACTTTGGAGTTCTACGGGGCTAATTCCGTTTATTTTTCCTAAAGAGTATTGGGTCATGGCTTTTATAGCCTTATATACTACTGCTTTTATTGCCAATACGGCGGGTGGTGTGCTGTGGAGCTCTGTGATCAGCGATCTTGTTCCGGCACGTGTGCGTGGACGCTATTTTGGGATTCGTAATACGTTCCTGAATGCACTCGGTAGTCTGGTAATGTATGGTGGGGGTATCGTTTTGGATCGTTATCCCGGGAGCCATGGCTTTTTGATTCTTTATATTGTTGTGTGGATCTTCGCGATCTCTAACGTCGTTGTATTCTTTTTTTATCCCGACGTGCCTTTCGAGAAATCGGAAGAACATAAATTTTTACCGATGTTTAAGAAACCGCTTAAAGATACTTTATTTATGAAGTCTACTTTGTTTCTGGCCGCCTGGTTGCTGCTGCAGAATTTAACTGTTCCGCTATACTCGTATGTCATGTTGCAGTTACTTCATATAAATTATGAAACGTTATCACTGCTTAATGTGTCCCAGACTCTTTTTATGATGGCTAGTTTCTACGTTTGGGGTAATCTAAATGCAAAATATAGCAATAAACGTCTGTTGTTCTTTACGTTGCCGATTATTGCCTTGTCCTCGTTGATGTGGGGACTCTTGTCTGTGTTGCCGATGCTGTTGGTGTTGTTTGCCGCTCATATTGTTTTTGGTGTAGGTGTAGGCGGTTTCAACCAGCTGGCCTTTAATTTTATTATTGGAGACACGCCGAAAAAAGAACGGCCTATGTATATGGCGACCTATGCGGCGCTTACGGGTTTATCATCCTTTTTTGGTCCGCTTATTGGGGGACAGCTGTATGAAAAAATTGCCCACTGGCCGCAATGGACCCAAGTATACGGTATGCAGTTGGTAGTGGGAACGCTTATGATCGCTCTTGCCTTCCTGCTGGGCCGTCGTATTCTAAAGGACGAATAGAAGTAAAGGGGACTATTCCATGTTAAGGATTGCGTTGGTATTAGGGGCTACTGGATTAGTAGGGAAAGCGGTTACGGAGGAATTGCTGAATCGTGAAGGATGGGGTGAGGTGAGAGTGCTTGTACGGACTCCATTAGCTTTAGAACATCCTAAGCTTAAGCAAATCGTTGTGGATTGGGAGAGCCTGGCGGAGTATAGCGATTCGTTCGAAGGCGTTCATTCCATCTTCTGTTGCCTCGGGACTACGATCAAGAAGGCAGGTTCACAAGAGCAGTTCGAACGTGTCGATCTGGATTATCCGCTTGCAGCTGCTGCTATTGCGAGAGATCACGGTGTTAAACAGTTCTTGGTTGTTTCATCCATGGGGGCAGATGCCAAATCGCGCAATTTCTACAGTCGGACTAAGGGGAGAGCAGAGGAAGCGTTAAGCAAAATCGGTTTTCAAGGGCTGCATTTGTTTCGGCCATCCTTGCTGCTGGGTCATCGTGAGGAATTCAGACTGGGAGAACGCGTCGCGGCTAGATTGATGAAAGCACTGGAGTTTGTGATGGTTGGCAAAGCGGCTAAATATCGTGCCATACCTGGTGTAACTGTGGCGAGAGCTATGGTTAACATTGCCTCTGCTGACACGCATGGTTTGCATATCTACACGAATGAAGTAATACATGTGATTGGAAAACGTTAAGTTTTTCGGGCTGCTAATAAATTTGCATTACGGTGAGAACAGGACTTACAATGGACAATAAATGATCAGCGTTTAATGGAGAGGGGTAACAAGATGAGTAAAAAACAAGTAGCTACTACAAAAGCACCAGGAGCCATTGGTCCTTATAGTCAAGCCATTACCACCGGTAGTTGGGTATACACTTCAGGACAACTGGGCCTTAATCCCGAGACAGGGAATTTGGCTGAGGGCGTTCAGGAACAAGCTCGTCAAGCACTTAGCAATGTACAAGCTATTCTTGAGGAAGCTGGTGCATCACTGGATCATGTAGTGAAGACCACCGTATTCCTAAAAGATATGAATGATTTTGCAGCAGTTAACGAGGTTTACAGCACTTTCTTTAAAGAACCTTATCCTGCCCGCAGTGCCATTGAGGTTGCTCGACTTCCCAAAGACGGACTTGTTGAGATCGAAGCGGTAGCACGTAAGAAATAAATATGATTTCGCACTTCTAGATTATTCTACAAAAAAAAGGCGGGTTAAGGAGGATCACCTTCTTAGCCTGCCTTTTTATATTATCAAGAGGACAATCAGTATCTGCTGTATCTTCTGCGGCGTGGTGTGAGCAATAGCCAAATGCTGTAGAGCAGCAGAAGACCTGCCGTTACTGTGCCCGTTACCAAGACTGCATTAGCTTCTCTATGTTCCAAGGCGATCGCGATGAAAGCCCATACGAAGACCAGAGGATAGATGCTGTCTCGGTTAGGATAGCTGACTAACACCGCAAGCAGTGTCCCCACGCAGAGCATGATCACGGCCCAGGTTATCCCGCTAAGTCCAAACCCATCCCAATGATTTTTCTCCAGAACAACGCTAACATTCACGATAGTCGCCACAGAGATCCAGCCAAGGTATATACTAAAGGGTAGCTTGATCAGCCATTTCTCACCTGAAGTAGGATTTGCGATCTGGCGCGTTCGGCGATAGATAACAATGATGGAAATTAACATTAACACCATGGCAATCAAAGAAAGCTCGATATATAAATACTGCCAGAGGAAAAGCCAGCTCATATTAAAAACACAGCTCAGGATAAACCAGAACGAAATAGCTCGTACAGAATCCCTAGAACTTGTATAGGAGCGGAATTGATAAATAACGAAACCGGCTAACAAGAGGTAGATCAGCGACCAAATGGAGAATGCGTAGCCAGCAGGAGTCATGTAAGTCTTATATTTGTCAGAGATTTCTCCTGTACTGTTTCCGCCCAAAGGCAAGGTTACCGCCAGCACATTTACGATAATTACACCCACAAAGAATACGAGGTTCCACCATTTATAAGGATTATAACGTCTCAAATAATTCACTCCCTAGCTTTTTTAATAGGGTGTTGCTTATTTAGAATATACCCCTTTTTGGCCTAATTAAGACTATAAAAAGAAAAGAAGTGACTAGTGAGTCATAACATTCTTGGATAGCAGGGCAGTAGTGCGGGGTATTTTAAATGAATCAAATTACTGGGTGTTTCTATATCCTTCAACTTTATTTCATAAAAATCTACAGAAAATATGCAGAAATGTTTTTAAATCAGCGCTTTTTCGTATAAGATGAAGAGATGAAGATTCAAGAAAATATAAGTTTTGTCCTAGTTCTTTATCCTTATATTTACCGCAGGACCGCATTCCCTCTCTAAAAGAGGAAGAAGCGACTTCTACTTGTATAGCTTCAAAATTTATTTCTCGCGGAAAAGGTTGCAGTTACCCTTCCTGATGGTATGGGGCTGGTTCTTTTTTTGCTTGCTTAAAAGACAGGAGATCACCGATGACTAAGCATCTGTATGCAATATGGTTAGGGGACGTTTTATTTTGCTTCTCTGGCGAAACTTCGGAGCCGAAGGTTGACGCTTGGACTCGCGTAGTGAAGCGGATGGAGCTACAGGGAGGAGTGCGTCCTTTTGCAACTGCTGCTCTGCGTCTGGCAGAAGTGAAATATCCGGCTCCCCCTGTAGAGGGGAAGCCAGCCCGGCGCGGATTGCCCGGACGAACGTTCGAAGGGCTCGCCTTGGTTCCTAGCGATGCATTTCAACTGCTTCTGGCATGGGATGAGACGTTATGCCGAGAACAGGGAGTGGAGCCAGGCGGCGAACTGCGTTACTGGGCAGCAGCGGCACGTTTTGCGCTGGAGCTGATGGGTACTGGCGGGATTACGCCGGGTGCCTTGCCACCACGCCCTGTGGGCTCACGTCGCCGTGGCGGCGAACAGGCGGCGACGGTCTGCTGGTCGCCAGCTTTCCGAAAGCAGGAGGACAAAGAGATCTTTCTGCAGCTGGCAGCATCCATGCCTGTTCTTGCACTAGGAACGCATATCGCAGAGGCAGGGGATTTATCCTCTCGTGATGAGGCTGGAGCATATGTGCTTTACTCCTTTATGCAGGCTGTAATGACTGCTGAGATAAAAAAAGTAATTGCGGGCATTGAAAGTGAGTTAACCCCTTATAAAGCGAATTATCGCCGGGGTTATTCCCCTTTAACTGAACTGTGGTGGAATAGCCTTCTCACGGGAAGCCGAGATATACCCGTGCAAGGAACTCCGGCAGAGGTGACAGACCTTTTGGTCACTGTGAACGAGACCGCTGGCAGCGATGTGCCACATTCAGAACCAGAGGAAGCACGGAGCGGGCAGCTGGGTCTTGGGTTACGGCTGGAGCCGCCAGAAGACAATAATGAAGTGTGGCGGTTAACCTTCTGGGCGGAGAACAAGGAAGAAGGGGAATTCTGGTTTCCCGCCAAATCGATCTGGAGCAGTAAGGAACGAGAGTTTACGTTATGGGGTAAACGCTATCGCAATATCCAGCAGCAGCTGCTTATAGCGCTGGGCCGGGCTGCGAAGATATCGCCGGATATTCAGCGCGCTCTTGCTAAGCCTGCGCCTACGGGGGCGGATTTGGAACCGGAGCGTCTTTATTTCTTTTTGAAGGAGACGGTGCAGCAGCTGCGCGATCGGGGAATAACGGTGCAGATGCCTTCGCGCTGGAGCCGTGAGGGACGCCGCCGCATTGGCATGAAGATGAAAATGCAGCCGGGCGTGAACGGGGGCGATAGTCCGGCGCCCGCAGCTCTGGGTATGGAAGAGTTGATCTCGTTCCGTATTGAGGCCTCGCTTGGAGATAGTACGATTAGTGAGGAAGAATTAAATGCATTAGTAGAGGCCGGTGTACCTTTTGTACGTTTCCGCGGGGAATGGATCGAGATAGATCCTAAAGAAATCCGCCAGGTTCTTAGATATATGAAACGCCATGAAAACGGAGAAATGACTGCCGCGGATTGGATGCGCCTAGAAGCCGAGGATGGTGAGGATCGGCTCTGGAAAGGAATGTCCGTCACTGGGATGGAGACATCCGGGCTGTTGGCATCACTTATGCGCGGAGATGTATTACGTAATCTTCCGGTGCGTCCCGTACCTGAAGGTCTGCATGGAACTTTAAGACCTTATCAGGAGCGGGGTTATCAATGGCTGGCCGAGCTCAGTGGTCTGGGTTTTGGGGTATGTCTCGCCGATGATATGGGTCTAGGTAAAACGGTGCAGGTTATCACCTGCCTGCTGGACCGGGCGTTAAGTGCTCCCCCTGAAGAGAAGCAGGAGCCGGTGCTGATTCTCTGCCCAACTTCGCTTCTTGGCAACTGGCAGCGGGAGCTGCAGCGCTTTGCTCCTTCGCTTAATGTACACATACATCATGGTGGACGCCGTGTTCGGGGAGATAGCTTCTTAGAACTGGCAACCAGTCATGATATCGTACTGACGACCTATCACTTGGCAGGGCGTGACAGCGAGGATTTAGCCAATGTCCAGTGGTCAACAGTAGTGCTGGATGAAGCTCAATATATTAAAAATCACCGGACGAAGCAGGCACAGAGTGTGATGAAATTATCGGCACCGCATCGCATAGCTATGACAGGTACTCCGGTAGAGAACAGACTTGGCGAGTTATGGTCTATTTTCCACTTTTTAAACCCGGGCTATTTAGGAACCTATCATTCCTTCCGGCAGCGTTATGTGTCTGGTGAAGGTGGGGAACGCCTGCGGGAGCTACATCGCTTGGTATCCCCCTTCCTGTTGCGGCGTCTGAAGAGTGACCCGGATATTTCTAAGGATTTACCGGAGAAGCTGGAGCTGAAGTCTTATTGCCCGCTGACCGAGACCCAAGCTGCCCTGTATCAGGGTGTCGTGGATGAAATGCTCGGTGTGATCGGGGAGAGCAGTGGTATGGCTCGCCGTGGACTGGTGTTATCCTCTCTGACGAAGCTGAAGCAGATTTGCGATCATCCTCAGCTATTCCGGAAAGAAGAAGGACGGAGTCCACGCAATGAACATTCCGGTAAAATGGAGGTTATGTTCGAGGTGCTGGACAGTGTCGCTGAAGTTGGCGAATCTGTGTTGATCTTTACGCAATACGTAGCGATGGGTGAGCTGCTGGTGAGCAAGCTTACTAAGCGTTATGGTACATCGCCGCTGTTCCTTCATGGGGGGATTCCAAAACGGGAGCGGGACGAGATGGTGCATGATTTTCAAGAGGGCAAGGGGCCAGCCTTCTTCGTGTTATCTCTTAAAGCGGGCGGAGTAGGTTTGAACCTAACCCGGGCCAATCATGTTATTCATTACGATCGCTGGTGGAATCCGGCAGTGGAGAATCAGGCGACAGACCGGGCTTTCCGAATTGGGCAGGATAAGAACGTACAAGTTCATAAGCTGATTTGCCAAGGAACGCTGGAGGAACGTATTGACGAATTAATTGAGCGGAAGAAAAGCCTTTCGGAGCAGGTTGTTGGTTCTGGTGAAACATGGTTGACCGAGATGTCTAATCATGAACTGAAGGAGCTTATTGAACTGCAGGATCAGGATTGGATGTAAAGAAAGACATGAGCAATACGGAGGGATCGAACAATGAGTGAACTGTTAGAGATGCGGCTGGAAGTTGTGCCTGGATTAGTAAAAGCAGCATGGACGGCTTCGCCCGGGAAAGTGACGGGAGGGTCGCGGGCAAAAGGTGAATGGAATGTCGGTACTTCTGCTGTTCCTCAGGGACAAAGAACGGAGCAACCTCTCTCTCTGAAGGTTCCAGTATGGCATGCTGCCCGTAGAAAAGAAATATTGCGGCGTCTGGCGCTAAGTCCGGATGAGGTATTTGCTTTGCTGCAAGGGAGATTGACGGGTGGGCTGGCGGAACTGGAGCTTCTGCCTACAGATACAGAGCTGGAGCAAGCCCTCTTTGAGGGGGAAGGGTTAGAGAACCAGGCGGAGACTCTGCAGCTTATAAAAGAACGACTTGCTGAAGAGCCGCTGCTGGCGCTTTCTCTGAGAGGATTTACTAAGGGAGAACTCCTGGATGGAATATTTGCCCTTTGGGCTGAAAGTGATATAGCTGCCGATGATTCTGAGACAGAGGCAGCCCCAGCTAGTGAGCTTGCAACAGAATTAGCACGGCTAGAGCGCAAGGGCCCCGCAATTTCTTCTGGGGAATGGCTTGCAGAAGCGGCTGCTGAAGGTTCGCTTCACCAGCCGGGACCGCAGTTCCATGAGATTACGGCTAGGCCATTTCCCTCATCGCCGGTAGTAGCAGCGGTAACGGAAGACTGGGGAGCTTTGCTGCCTCAGACACCTAAGGCTCTAGAAGGCCTAACTTTGATTATGAATCGAGTAGCAGAAGCTGCTGCCCGTCGTGCAAGTAAGGCGTAGTCAAACAGCAGTGGAGTTTAGAGAAGCCGCTTCCTATCTGAGGAGGCGGCTTCTTCTTTGTGTAAAGCTTCTGTAACCTTTTACTATTAAACTCTGTCTATGATTATAGAATAGAAGGAAATGGAAAAAGGAGGGTTTCATTTGAGACTATATGCCGTTTTTGCCCCGATAATCATTGCTGGGTTATTTCTGCAATCCTACATGGTAAATGATAATCTTGGTTTAGATTCGAGTATGGGGATAAATACCGCTGAGCTGAAGACGGATATGAATTCTTTGCAGGGGTATCCTGCTAAATTTAGCATGAATGACATAAAGCATGGGTGGGGAATAGATAAGACTGGATTATGGACTACGAACGATGGAGGAAGTAGTTGGTACCATCCGGACAGCAATATTGTTCCTATTCCACAAGAAACAGGCATCTTTGCCGCAGCAAGCTTTTTCCTGAATGCCACAAATGGCTGGATTATAAGTAGTCATGGTATAGGGCAACCTGTCCTGATCTATCATACCTCTGATCAGGGCCAGACCTGGAAGGAGACAAAACTTCCCGTCACGGAGGATTGGGAGCAAGGATACAGTGGCGGTTTTATTCATTTTATCGATGTGAATAACGGGTATGTGCTGCTGGATTCAGAACCTGGTCTCGGGATGATGGAGAAATCCTTGTATCGCACGGCTGATGGCGGGAACAGCTGGAAGCGAATCGGAAATCTAACGGAGAGTATTAAAGCCTATCCAACAGGGATAACCTTTCAGGATTCCCAGAATGGCTGGATCACCTCCAGCAACCATGGGCAAGAATACATTTTAACATTCAGAACTACGGATGGCGGGAAGAGCTGGAAGCCGGAGCAATTAAAGAAGCCAGCTGCTCTGGCAGCCTTTACTTACAGTAATAGTTATCCGCCTAAATTCTCAGGCAAAGACAATATGAAAGGCATCCTGCCGCTGGAGATCGTTGACGATGGGATTCGAAGTATGGTGTTTTACACAAGTGATAACGGAGGCAGGACATGGAAGCTTGGCCCTCAATTGCTCGGTACTGAGGCAGCGAGAACAACATGGCTGAACGCTCGTGAAGGTTGGGCTTTGCAGGAGGGCGGCAAACTGGTGGCGACTGTCAACGGGGGTGTAAGCTGGAGGTTGATTGCGACATCACAGCTATTCGCGAAGGCAGAAAACATTCAGTTCGTTACGCCGAAAAACGGTTGGTTGGCGGGTCCAGGATTTCTAAAGACCACTACAGATGGCGGCGTTACATGGAAGCCTTTGGTTAAAAGCCTTGAGGCTGAATACAGCGGAACGCCGGGTCATGATTAGCCGTTGGTTGAGGTTTAGGGACTCAGGAGGCGTTATTCACACATTTATCGCCTATCCAGTATGTTTTCGGACTCCAGTGCAGCTATCCTATATAGGAGGGCGCAGATCCGGAGTTTTTTATGCCGTTAGCGACTTTGGGGTCCGTTAGTATGCAAAATGGAGGATTATTTTGCGAATAAGATAGGCTGTGTCCGATAGCACCTTGCTTCGGCGGCAAATGGTAACGATCAAACGGCCTAATCGATTAAAAAGAAGGGGGTGTCCCAGCAGCCATTGTCATGGCTTATGAGACATCCCCTTAATTTTTGAGAAATGTAGAAATATGAAAGCTTAAACCTGCCCGCCGGCAGGGGATTCCCCTTCTGCAAGTTCCAGAATCTCGCGGCGTAGGCGCAGCATTTTTTGATCCAGTTCATCGGCGGCGCGTGCGGCATCCTTCAATTCTTCCGCAACATGCGAAGGAAGCTGCTTATCGAATTTATAATACAGAATATGTTCCATACTTGCCCAGAAGTCCATGGCTAGGGTTCGCAGCTGTATTTCGGCTTTGACCCAGCGTGTTCCTTCCAGCAGGACGAGCGGAATTGCGACGATAAGATGCAGGCTTTGATACCCATTCGGCTTGGGATGGGCTATATAATCTTTGATCTCCAATACGCGAATGTCTTCGCGTGTGCTGAGGTGATCAACCAGACGGTAAATATCTTTAACAAAAGCACATACAATCCGCATACCTGCAATATCGTGAATGTGCTGCTCCATATTTTCCAAGTTGAACTCGAAACCTTTGCGCTCCATCTTTTGAAGGATGCTCTTGGGTTCTTTAATTCGGCATTTAACATGCTCGATGGGACTGAAGCCGTCACGGACCTGCCATTCCGTTTTGATCACATCGATTTTATTCTCAAGATCGTTTAGTGCATGGCGATAGAGTGCTGGCAGAGACTTGAACTCATTGATAAGATTTGTGAAATCCTCGTTATCTTGCCAATGTTGCAGATCCTTAACGTGTACCTGCATCTGTTTTAGCGTAAGCTGTGTGCTGTCATGTTCTTCCACTGAAACTCTCCCAATTTCGTTATTTGTGATTAATTCTATTTTAACCGATGTAGAACCCCTGACGCAAAATAACGTCTGAAATCAGGGAAAATAAGAATTTATAGGAACATTCTCCGCTAAATCGCGTATTAAAGCACATTAATGAATCTGTTCGATACATTTGGTATGATAGAAACACGTATCGCTGGAGAGGGAGGAACTGTAATGAGTTTTATGAAACGAATCAAAGATAGTGCGAGCCGGGTTACCGAAAAAGCACAAAGCTCTGTTGAGATCGGCAAGCTGAACGGGCTTATTTCCGATATTGAACGTGAGATGGAAGTGGAATTCACGAAAATGGGCAGGCTTTTTTATGAAGGGTATCGCTCTAAGGATATGTCTGTAGCTGAAGGCAAAATGGTAGAACTGGCACGGACCTGTTCCAAGCTTCAGGAAAAAATTGAAGTCCAACGCGCAAGAATTGCTGAACTGAAAAATGAACGGTTATGTTCTTGTGGCAATGTTGTGGCGCTCGATGCAAATTTTTGTCCAAAGTGTGGAAGTAAGCTGGAGGAGCTAACCACATCAAGAAAGATTCCGTCACCGCCGGTATTCGTCAAAACTGTGGATGAGGACGAAGAGGATGAGGATCAATACTATGGTGCGGATGAGCTAACGGATGAAGAGAAGGAGATTGCAATGAAGCTCCATCCGCAAAGTGTGGTGTATTCTGAGATCCTGCCTTCAGAGGATGATGAGCTGCCATTGGAGGAATATGCGGCGAACGAACATGACATTGAACGGGATCGCAGACATGCTGATCAGCTGGAACGGGAAAGACAAAGACAGCTTGAGCTGGATCGTCGCATCCGCGATTGGAACGCGAATGAACATCAGGAGGAGACCGCAGTCACCCAGGACAGTGGTGTTCGTGATATGATTAAGTGTCAAATCTGTCGGAATGAATTGCCAAAGGGCTCCTTATGGTGTCCACGTTGTGGATCGGAGCAAATATAGTACAGATATCAGTCAGCTTAGGGCTTAGGGGGACAACAAGATGGAACAGCTGCTGCTGCATCTGCGCAATCTGGGCTTCACGGAGATGGAGTCCAAAATCATGGTCGAGCTTGCGACTAAAGGTCAGGCTTCTGGCTATGAGGTTGCCAAACAGCTCGGAGTTTCAAGATCAAATGTGTATGCGGCGCTTCAGCGCCTAACACAGCAGGGATATGTACGATGTGGTGAAGGAGAGCCTGCGCGGTATAGTGTTCTTAATCCGGAGGAGCTGGCGACGATGATCTCGGGAAGAGTTCAAGCTTCGCTGGCTTATATGGAAAGTGAGATGCCTCGCGGGGGACCTGTTAGTCCTTCTTTTTATAATGTAGAGGGCGACCGCAATGTAATGGGGGCGCTGATTCGCCAGCTTAACATGGCAGAGCAGGAGATTGTAGTGGATATGTGGCGCGAGGAAGCGTCGCTTCTGCGGAGCGAACTTGAACAGGCCGAACTGCGTGGCGTTAGGCTTTTATGGGCTTTTGACGGTGGCAATGCTGCTGCTGCCTCTTACCCAGTATGGCCGTCATTCGGAAAAAATTCGCAGCGGGCGGATGGACGGAAGTTCTCATTTGTGATTGACCGGAGCTGGTGTATGCTGGGGATGCGTTATGATGATGGATCCGCGCAAGCAGTGGTAACAGAGCACCCGGTGTTAGTGGAGCTGCTGTTGAATCATTTTACACAGGAAATGGTCTTGTTCGAGCTGGAGCAGGATATGGGCGCAGAATTAGTAGAGCGTTATGGAGAACGTTACAGCAAAATTCATAGCAAATATGTTATGTATGATCAAGGCGATGATGGGGAAGAACAGGCGCAGTAGTTATTATCATAGGGAGGTGAGAAGCATGGAATGTATCGTTCATTTTGAAGTGGTGCACAATGATGGTCCTAAAAAATTGCGTGGACTGTTGTTTCTGGATAAGGGAGCATCTCCTGGAGAAGCAGAATTAGTCGAAATGTTTAAGGATATGAATTTTAACGTGAGACTGGAAGACCGCGAAAAATTGATTTTTAAACCGGTAAATCCGGGGGATTTCTTGGAGATTCGAATTACGGGTTATGATAACGGTCAGGAAAAGAGCAAGGATGATCATAATTTAAAATCGATCGTTGGAAATTTATTGCCTCAGAAGCCGACAGGTCTGTAATGTGGGGAGAATGGATTCAATGATGGGAGAAGGAGGAGCACTATGGAGCTGTTGAGACAAAAAGTGTTGAAAGAAGGTATTGTACTCGGGCAAGGAGTGCTCAAGGTGGATTCTTTTCTGAATCATCAGATGGACCCCTTCCTGATGCGTGAGGTTGGCCGTGAGTTTATCCGCCGGTTCGCTGGCGAAGAAATTACGAAGGTGCTGACTATAGAATCCTCGGGGATTGCTCCGGGGATTATGACAGCATTAGAGCTGGAGGTTCCGCTGATTTTTGCCCGTAAGCAGAAATCGCTGACGCTGACAGAAGACATTTACGTGGAGAAGGTCTACTCCTTCACGAAGAAAGAAACGAATGAAATTACCGTTTCGAAGAAATTCATTGCTCCCGGAGAACGGGTGCTGATTGTTGATGATTTCTTGGCGAATGGTGAAGCCGCCTTCGGACTTGCCCGTATTGTTGAGCAGGCGGGAGGAAGTGTGGTTGGAATTGGCATTGTTATCGAAAAAGCGTTCCAGCCAGGGAATCGGCTGCTGCAGGAAGCGGGATATCGCGTAGAGTCACTTGTGCGTATTGCTTCACTGGAGGACGGAAGAGTCACTTTCGTGGAAGACGAGGAAGAGCCTCTTGTTTGAGGCTTTTGGAATGCATTCTCAGTCAAAAGCTATAGGATATACAAAACAGCAAGCGAACTGGTAGTGAACCAGTCGCTTGCTGTTTTTTGTGTGTATGGTATGCACGGGTCAGGTTACCCGTTGCTGCCGCATGCCGCTGCAGTGTCGGCGGACAGCTGTGCGCTGTCCGCCGCCAGCGGCGATAGCACCCGCAGCGCCCCCGGCTCGCAGCGAACGGCCAGCGGCCCTTTGCCGAGGCTCTCGCCGTCGCCGATCGCAGGCCGGGCCTCGGCAAAGCCTACAGCTACGCTACGTCCGCGCAGCATAGACACGAAGGGCAACGCCACATGCTTGCCCTTCAGTACCGTGGGGAACAATCGCAGCAGCTGCCCGCGGCTGCACCCATGCACGACGCAGACGTCAAGCTGGCCGTCATCGGCCTTTGCCTGCGGGCAGATCAAAAGCCCGCCGCCGTAGCTGGGCAGGTTGCAGATCGAGACCAGCCATGCCTTCTCGAAGGCGTGCTCCGTACCGTCGCAGACTACGCTTACCCGGCAGGGCTTGAATGTCATCAGCGTATGCAATATGCCGATGATATACGCGAGCTGGCCTGCTCCAATGGCATTGCACAGCCTTTTGTATCGGCTGGCATTCACATTCTCGGCCACTTGAGCATCAAAGCCATTGGCAACGGCTGTTACGGTCAGTCCGTTTGCTCCTGAAAGCAGGTCTGCTTCGATATACCGCTCGCTAAGGGCGGCCTCCAGCGCGGCTTCTATGGAAAGTGGAATGCCAAACCCCCGGGCGGTGTCGTTGCCAGAGCCGGCAGGAATCACGCCCATGGGGATATCTTTGCCGCAAAGTGCACCCAAAATGCTATGGAGCGTGCCGTCACCACCGATTACAATCACGGCTTTCCAATCCTCGCGATGCTTTAGTGTATTTAAAACAAGGGCTTCTGCACCCTCTACGCTGTGCGTAAACAAGGACATGAAGGGCAGCGAACGCTCCTTCATGAGCGCCTCTACAGTATGCCAGGTCCGGCCGCCTGCTCCCCCGCCGGAACGCGGGTTTATGATAAATAGATACATATGATTTCCTCCAGCCTGTAGAATTCCATTGATGCCCTTTCTACATTGTAAGGAGTGGATGGGCAAAAGGGAATACTTTTCAGCGATCAGAGGGGCCGCTTTTTGGGGGATTACAGATGGCGAATCTGACTTTCTGCGATATCACCTGCCCAAGGGAGTTTATACCACCTGCCACTTAAGGCATGGTAGATCATTAACAGCCACACCCCAAAGCTGCAAAGAGAGACGAGGGCACTCATCAAGGGACCGAGGAATGGGACCAATCCGGTTAGAACGTGGAGGATCATCAGCACCCCGAAGGTAATCAGTGATTGCAGCGAATGGAACAGCACAAAGCGGCTGCGTTTCTCCAATGCGAGAAAGACGACGCCGCCGAGAAAAGGGAAAAAGTAACACAACGCACCCGCTATATTATCTGGCAATCCGGTGGATGATTTAAAAGGGGACAATGGGCTCACTCTCCTTCTGCTTGGAGAAGAAGGGGCTTGATTGTTCGAATCCTTCTTCCTTACAAGCCTATGACTTGTCAGGAAAAAGTATGTTTATCTCATTGAAGGGAGAACATACTTTTCAAGCAGCCTGCGAGGGTTCTTCCAGTTGTTTGTCTTGCTCTCTGCTGTAAAGACCACTACAGCATCCAGATTGGGAAAGAGCAGAATCTGCTGCCCGCCATGCCCGTGGGCGAGCTTGTAGGGCTGCCCGCTTATCGTACCGATCCAAAACTGATATCCGTAATCACCAAACGCTGGATATCCCTTAGCTTGAGCGGTAAGTGCATCCTGCAACCAATGTTCTGGGATGATTTGCTGCTCTGCAAACACTCCATTATTCAGCAGGCAGATTCCGAATTTAGCCATATCCCGAGACGTTAGGTGCAAACCGATATGACCCATGCTATGTCCCTCGGGGCTAGGTAACCAAGCGGTATTAGCCATTCGGAGTGGAGTGAATAAATGCTGTACTGCATAGGAAAAGGCATCAAGACCTGTAGATTCACTAATCATTATCGAGATTAGATGTGAGTCGATGCTTCGATATTGGAACTGGCCGATTTGTTCTGGAATAATGTTCAAGCTAAGGCCAAAGGAACCCCAGCGGCGGCTGCGATGGAGGTTCCGAACAAGCGGTTCACCAAGCTTCTTCCCTGTGATCCAGCTAAAACCGGAAGTCATGGTAAGAAGATGACGGAGTGTGATTTTTGAGAGATGTGGGGAGTGAAGGTATGGAATATGCTTGCGAAGGACCTCGGACACAGAAATATGGAGATCAGGCATCTCTCCACGGCCGATAGCGATTCCCGTAAGGACACTGACAAAACTTTTGGTGGCAGAACGGAGATCATTTAATGCTCCAGCATGATGGTCGTTATAATAACGTTCGAAGATAAGTTTTCCATGACGCACAATAAGCATGCTATGCATCTTGGGGTATTCTTTTAGGATAGCTTGATGGGCTTGTTCAAGACCCTCCCGGCGTGTATCGGTGTCTTCTGGCGTTGCGGTAGTCATTAGGGGAATTACAGGCTGGGCCATAAAGATCTCCTTCTCATTTGTTGATAAATACAATTTCGCTTGCTGTATAGGTTATTGTATTTTAACCAGTTTGGAGACATCTGACTTACGAAGACAGCTGTGAAAAATAATATTTTCCAAATAGTACATTTTACAAGGAAAGGTGGAAGTTAATCCGGAATATGATACAATATAACGATAAGGCCCGAAAGGAGTGATTCAGTAAGTGGCTCTTCGGGTAATAAAAGTGTCAAGGAGCTATCGTTCATCAGGCGTCCTTACTCTCAGCCCAAATCACGACGAACCTGCTTCACCGGCAAGGCGGTGTTTCAAAGGCTAGATTTAGCTTTAGATTCCACGTGTTGACGGATAGTGCAAGCCACGTATGTGTAATGGATACTTCACTTGCATTCGAGGTTACGGCGTACTTTTCATCATGCATTCTCTACAACGGAGCATTCATTTTCAATGTTTTGGGAGGGAACTGATCATGGCAAGTAAAGGTCATAACGAAGTCAAGGAAAGTCTACGGGAAATGACACGCATTTTCCGGCCCAAAGATCCCAAGAAATTCGTAAAGGAGTACGTCCGAAAGTATCGGATTACAGGAGGCTATGAAGAAGAACTGACCATGGTCGTGGAACACGAGTTGGTACGGATGAATTCATCCGTCTCCTAGCTAACAGATACGTTTGTCACTTGCTTAACTTTAGACATCATTTTGAGTAATAACATCCACGAGGATTCTTATAAACCGTGCCCGAGCGACTTTTGTTGCTGGAATCGGTTTTTTTTGTATGTCCATTTACGAATAAGGAAAAGTCTTCCTCATAGAATAGTCAAATGAATTAATAGACACATTTTAAATTGAATGCGCTTTCTTTATTATTTTTTATTTGTTTGCGTTTTCATAAAATGCTATAAAATCCAGATGGGACAAGGGTTTATTGTGTCGAAAATTACAATGTGAACTAGTTGTGAACGATTGACAAAACTTTCCCTTAAACTTATATTAATAGTGATTGTTATAATTGACAGAAAAAAACAGGAATCTACGAAATCGGGAAAAGCGGGGTAGATCAATGATGAAAACGTGGCAGGCTGTAAAGCGACTCCTTCCCATGACCGCTATGTTTGGACTCTTTCTTGCCGGGTGCGGTCGTGAGGACTTGTCAGTACTCAGACCACAGGGACCTGCAGCAGACAGATCTTACGGATTAATGGAGCTGTCGATCAGCATTATGATCGTGGTGTTGCTGATTGTCTTTACGATTGCAGCTTATGTACTGATCCGCTTCCGCAGAAGACCGGGTCAGAATGAAATCCCTGAGCAGGTTGAGGGCAGTATGAAACTTGAGATTCTCTGGACAGTCATTCCGCTCATCCTTGTTGTAGTACTGGCCGTGCCAACGGTTAAAGCTGTGTTTGCCGCTGGAGATGATCATTCCAATGACAAGAATGCGATCAAGGTTAAAGTAACCGGCCACCAATACTGGTGGGAGTTTGAGTATACCGACTATAAGGTAACTACAGCGCAGGACCTGATTATTCCGGTGGGCAAAGATATCGCCTTTGAACTGGAAACTAAAGATGTGCTGCACTCCTTCTGGGTCCCTTCTCTTTCCGGTAAAATCGATACCAACCCAGCTGGAACGATTAACCGCTTTAGCTTTAGTGCGCCTAATGAAGGCGTTTACCGTGGGAAATGTGCGGAGCTATGTGGACCTTCTCATGGATTGATGGAATTTAAGGTGAAATCAGTTAGTGAACAAGAGTTTCAAAAGTGGATTGATTCGATGAAAGCACCTGTAGCTGTGCTGCCAGAGGATCCTGCTTTAGCTGAGAAGTTCAAAGCGGCATGTCTGACTTGCCACGCTGTAGGCGATCAAGGGATTAATAATGCGCCGAACTTGACCGGAATTGGTTCTCGGGAATCGATTGCTGGAATTCTGCTCAACGACGACACGAGGGAAGATGGTGCGCCGATTGAAGAGAATCTCAAAACCTGGCTGCACGACCCGCAATCCGTAAAACCAGGCAATCTGATGCCTAACCCCAAAGATCTGGGCCTGAGTGATGCTGAGATTGATGGCATTGCAGAGTATCTGGCCAACTATAAGCTGGACTAATGCCTTAGCCTAAAGGCGGGCGGAACTTTCGAAAAGGGGGGACGAACTTTGGCTCAAGCAGCGCATACCTTGAATTCATCCAAGCCTCTGGGGCACGGCCACAGTGTGAAGCGCCATACAGGACTTATGGATTGGCTAACAACCGTCGATCACAAAAAAATCGCGATTTTGTACCTATGGGCCGGAGGATTATTTTTTGGCATCGGGGGAATTGAAGCGCTTCTGATTCGTTGGCAGCTCATCAAGCCGATGAATAACTTTTTGGATGCACAAACGTTTAATGAACTCATAACCATGCATGGTACGACGATGATCTTCCTCGGCGTCATGCCAGTCATCTTCGCACTCATGAATGCCGTCATTCCGCTACAGATCGGTGCACGTGACGTAGCCTTTCCTTTTCTAAATGCACTTGGTTTCTGGACCTTCCTGTTCGGCGGGATTCTACTGAATCTTAGCTGGGTTATGGGTGGTGCTCCTGATGCCGGGTGGACCGCCTACACCCCACTATCTACGAGTACATACAGCACTACACACGGTGTAGACTTCTATACGATCGGCTTGCAAATTGCCGGATTAGGGACCCTCATCGGGGGGATTAACTTTCTAGCCACGATCATTACGATGCGTGCGCCGGGAATGACCTATATGCGGATGCCGATGTTCGCCTGGACTACATTTATTACTTCCGCCATTATTTTGTTTGCTTTTCCAGCAATAACAGTGGGTTTAGTACTACTGACATTCGACCGGATTTTAGGAGCCAATTTCTTCGAAGTCGGAGCCGGAGGAAGTCCAGTGCTATGGCAGCATATCTTCTGGATATTTGGTCACCCGGAAGTGTATATTCTCATTCTGCCTGCCTTCGGGATTATTTCCGAGGTCATCCCAACCTTTTCGCGTAAAAGACTGTTCGGATATAGCTCCATGGTGTTTGCAACCATCTTGATCGCCTTCTTAGGTTTTATGGTTTGGGCTCACCACATGTTCACAACTGGACTTGGACCTGTAGCTAACGCGTTGTTCTCCGTATCAACGATGTTAATTGCGGTTCCGACCGGGATTAAAATTTTTAACTGGTTGTTCACGATGTGGGGCGGGCAAGTACGTTTCACAACCCCTAACCTGTTCGCTGTAGGATTTATTCCTACATTTACTATGGGGGGAGTAACTGGAGTGATGCTGGCGTCCGCACCTGCTGACTTTCAGTTCCATGATACGTATTTTGTTGTAGCGCATTTCCACTATGTTATTGTAGGTGGTTTGGTGCTTGGCCTGTTCGCAGGTCTGCACTACTGGTGGCCAAAAATGTTCGGAAGGATGCTGAGTGAGACGCTGGGCAAGTGGACTTTCTGGACGTTTATCATCGGATTCCATCTGACCTTTTTTGTACAGCATTTCCTTGGGCTTATGGGGATGCAGCGCCGCGTATTTACTTATTTACCAAATCAGCAATTTGATTTGCTAAATCTAGTCAGTACCATTGGTGCAGGACTTATGGGTGTTGGTATGATTATTTTCTTGGTGAACATCTTCCTGACTTCCAGAAAACCAGCGGATGCAGGCAATGATCCGTGGGAGGATGGACGTACATTGGAATGGACCATTCCTTCACCGCCGCCAGAATATAACTTCAAGCAAACACCTCTTATTCGGGGGATTGATGCCTTCTGGAAAGAAAAAGTAGCAGGGAATAAAGGCATGACACCAGCAGAGCCGGTGGGCTCAATTCATATGCCGTCAGCAACGATTTTACCGTTTACGATGTCTATCGGAATTTTTATCGCTGGGCTTGGCTTTATGTTTAGCCGTGATGAATTCGGCAATGCTTTTATGAGCTTCCTGTTTAATAATTATATCGTTACAGCCATCGGTCTTATTATTACATTTGGATCCATGCTGATGCGTTCACTGTATGATGATCACGGATGGCATATTGAACCTGAAGAGCTGGAAGGAAGTGAGCGGACATGACAACGGCACATGCAGAAGCTTCTAAGGATACCTTTCCGCACGAGCCGGAAAAAGCTACGCTCGAAGGACGCAACAAGGTTCTTGCCTTTTGGCTGTTTCTAGGCGGCGAAGCGGTATTGTTCGGCACGTTGTTCGCTACTTTCCTCGCACTGCGTAATCAGACGAATGAGGGGCCTTCGGCGAATGAACTGTTTCACCTGCCGCTTGTAGCCGCTGCAACATTCATCCTGCTGGTAAGCAGTCTGACGAGTGTATTCGCTATTCAAGCAATGCACAGAAATCGGCCGGCACTGCTACGGAATTGGCTTTTAGTTACTGTAGGTTTAGGTTTAGGTTTCCTGGTTTTGGAGATCTATGAGTTTACTCAATATGTAAGACACGAAGAATTCGGAATGACCACAAGTGCATTCAGCTCGGCATTCTACACACTGGTAGGATTTCATGGTGCGCACGTAGCCTTCGGGATCGCTTGGATCTCCATCTTGATCGGGCAGCTCGCCCGCAAGGGATTAACGGTAGTTACTGCACCAAAAGTGTATGTGTCAGCCATGTACTGGCATTTTATCGATGTAGTATGGGTCTTCATCTTTACGGTTGTATACCTACTCGGAAAGGTGGGCTAGGCACTATGACGACGGATCAGCATATGCCAGATAGCGGCGGGTATAAGCAACGTCATCGGCATGAAGGACCACAGAAACATATTGTTGTCTTTATTTTCTCCATTGTCTTAACATTGATTGCTTTCGCTGCTGTTGCGGCTGGGGGCGTAAATGCAACCTTTGCGATTATTTTGCTGCTGGTAATGGCTGTTCTTCAGGTCATTGTGCAGATGGGCTTCTGGATGCATCTAAAAGATAAAGGGCATCTTCTGCCGATTCTCTTCATGCTGGGTGGCTTCTTTATCGCTGGGACCTGTATTGTTATGTCGCTGTATTGGGTTTGGTGGAATTAACGGACGATAATGAAAGAGGTGGGCTGCGATGCCCCCTCTTTTTGATGTTTAGATATATGAATTCCTGCGCTAGGAGGTTGGGATTATGCTGGGATTAGAATACTTTAGTTTTGCTGAACTATGGAGTCCGCTTTTTCTAGCGGTAATGCTGCTGCTGACAGCAGGTTATTTTGTGTGGATTGGTCCGATTGCTGGGCGTTATGCCGATTCATTACCGGTGCCATTTTGGCGTAGAGCGTTATTTGTCTGTGGGATGCTTGCCCTTTACCTGGCACAAGGAGGACCCATTAGCCTTTTAGGGCATATGATGTTTTCCTTCCACATGGTCAGTATGGCCTTGTCTTATCTGGTAGCGGTGCCGCTGATTATGCTTGGAATTCCAGATTTTATCTGGCGCAGGATACTAAAGGTGAATCCGCTTCGGCGGTTATCTTTTTTAGCTCATCCGGTAGTAGCTGCTCTATTGTTTAACGGGCTTTTTTCCTTGTACCATATTCCTGTTATTCATGATTATGTGATGCTGCATTTTACTGTTCATCGTATTTATTACATTGTTTTGTTCCTGACTTCTGCTTTAATGTGGTGGACACTGATTAATCCGCTGCCGGAACATCGTATGGCGAGTGGGCTTGGGAAGATTGGATTTATTTTTCTGAACATGGTATTGCTGACGCCGGCTTGCGGGCTGATTATATTTGCCGATCATCCGCTCTACGCCACTTACAGTGATCCAGAGACTTGGGCGCGTGCTATGGGCTATTGTATCTCGGGAGACCCCTCTGTTTTACTTCAGAATTTTGGAGGTCCTGCATTCTTTGAAGTGATGTCGCCGAAGGTGGATCAACAGGTGGGAGGCATTGCGATGAAGTTCATTCAGGAATTTATTTTTGCCTCTATGCTTGCTTATGTGTTCTATCATTGGTATAAAAAAGAGAACGGACAAGACGACGATGAATTGTCGACGCCATCCTCAACACTTCAGGAGAGCAACTTGAACCGTGCATAACTGGTAGACTGCCGAGGGGGAGAATCATGGATATTTTCACAGTGTTTCCGACTATTAGTACGTCATTCATCGTGATCAGCGCGGTGCTGGTGGCTATAGGTTGGTGGCTCATTATCAAGGGCAAACGCGAGGCGCATAAGAAAACGATGATTGCTGCCGCTATCGCTGCGCTGCTGTTTTTTATTGTTTACGTATCGAGAACGTTGTTTGTGGGAAATACCTCATGGGGTGGACCGGATGAACTGAAGACAATTTATCAAGTGTTTTTGATCTTCCATATCGTTCTGGCAACCGTAGCTGCGGTATTCGGACTTACTACGTTAACACTTGGTTTCAAGGCGAAGTATTCCAAGCACCGTAAGTGGGGCAGAGTGACATCCATAATCTGGTTTATCACAGCGATTACAGGCGTTATGGTGTACGTGCTGTTGTATGTTTTGTATCCAGGTGGACATACCAAGCCGGTGTGGGAAGTTATTTTGGGTGCGTAAAATAAGTGCTTGAATAGAGCACAGAGTTTAGTGCGTTGAGCGAATGAACAGCACTAGAGTAGCAGAACCGTAAATAGTTATGAAATAAGCCTATATATCTGCATGTTCCTGAGTAGGGATTGCGGGTGATGGGCTTATTTTGGTTTGTGGAGCTTCGGGATCTGTCCTGAAATTGAACGAAGTTAGCACGAAAAAGATGTAATTGGGGAAAACCTCCCTGAAAATGAACGAAAATAGCTCAAAAAGGCCATAATTAGGGAAATACTCCCTGAAATTGAATGGATTTAGCTCAATAACGGAGTAATAGCTGAATTTTTAGGGAGGATTTCCCTAAAAACTAATAATCTAAGCTCGGTTGGGCAGATTTTAGGGAGTTTTTCCCTAATGTTAATCCGTCCGGCAGTCGCCCATATCCGAACCCCCGCCCGAACTTGAACCAGTATCCGCTCCGGCACTCGCCTCCATAACGAACATCACACCAACACGTTGCATAGAAGCAAGAGTGAGCTCTTACTACTTCATTTCCAGAATGAATTATCTAATAAACTCCATTATCCCAGCTACATTCGCCCCCGTAGCAGCATTCTGCCTCAATTCCCCTTCATTGTAT
Organism: Paenibacillus sp. FSL R7-0048; assembly: GCF_038004505.1. NCBI lineage: Bacteria > Bacillati > Bacillota > Bacilli > Caryophanales > Paenibacillaceae > Paenibacillus > Paenibacillus sp. FSL R7-0048. Next base: position 616,569 of record NZ_JBBORF010000001.1, read on the forward strand.
TTAATCTCAATTAATAAGCGTTACCTAACGTTTGAGAGTGTCTTCATAAGCTTGAAGTATGAGGTTGCCCAAACCTCCTATTTCTTTTGAATAATTTCCAGTTACAGGATTGACAATGAAAAACCAAGGTCATATACTGTGTATATAGATATATACAGTAAGCACAGGGATATGAACACCTGCTTCTGCTAGACGCTGAAGACATTGTAAAGCGAGGTTAGCATTAATGAGAACATTAAAAGATTCATGGTTTATGTTGCGCTCTGATTTTCGCGGAGACAAATTAAAAATATTAGGGACCCTCGTAATAACAGTTGTTTTTATGAGTTATCTTGGTGGACTGACTAGCCTGATAGCAAATGATGTACTAGGTGAGCAGGATCGGACGATGCTAGCGGATTTCTTATTTCTCTCCTTTATCCCCTTATTGGGATTAACATTCTCTCGCCGCTCCATGAAATATTGGAGTGAAGACTCTTACACAAAAATGTTGGTTTACTTACGAACTTTACCGATCCCAGCTGCAGTAATATTATCGCGGAGGAAACTTCAGGGTGTGGGCTCCTTTACTCTAAATGGTACGTTATTCTTCGTTATTATTTACTTGTTAGGAGAGAATTTCCGGGCAGAACTGGCGGTTCCTTCGTATATAGCTTTTGCGATTACTTGGCTCGGCTTCGGATTCATGGTCTCAGGTCTATATATTTTTATTGAATATCTTTTTAGCGGCAAAGCTTATCTATGGCTAACATTGCTTATCGTAGTTTTATCGTGGGCAACATCGTTCTTAGTTACACTGGGCGGAGGCAGTTTGTTCTTATACAGTATCTCCTATTCGAAGGAGTGGGGGCTGTTATCTCCGATCATGTGGGGGTCACTTCTGCTGGGAACAATATCTGTACAGTTATTCTCTAAATGGACTATACATCGGCTGAAAAGTCGCAATCTCATATAAAAATCGGAAATGGCAAGGACTGCGCTCTAGCACGCTAGAGTGGAAGGCGAGGTGTAAATAATGTGGATACCGGTACAAATCAACGAAAATAGTGCAGAGCCCCTCTATCATCAAATAGAGACTCAGCTTAGATCATTAATCATTAGCGGAGTCATTACAGAAGGTACGCTGCTGCCCTCGATTCGTGAGTTCGCAGGAGATCTGAAATGCAGTGTAATTACCGTGCGGCGGGTATATCAGGATCTGGAGAACGAAGGTTTGCTGCGAACGCGACAAGGAACAGGTACCTTTGTATCCCATGTAGGTGACGGAGCCATGGAAGAATATAAACGTGAAACGGTTGGCAAAGCACTTGAAAGTGCAGTGGATATCGCCCGATCGGTACATTGCAGCAAGGATGAACTTGAACAGATTTTTATGGAGATTGTAGAACGCAAGTATAGAGAAAAGGATTGAGAGGGGGCGCTTACTCATATGGTACAGATGGCTATAGAATTGCGGAATGTACTTAAACGGCGGCGAAACAAGACGATAGGGCCACTGACCCTGAATCTGCCTAAAGGATATATTACAGCTTTGGTAGGTCAGAATGGATCCGGCAAAAGCACGCTGCTGAATCTGCTGATGCAGCTGACTAATCCAGAGGAAGGCGAGATTTATTGGTTCGAGAACAGGTATGATAGCGGGTTGTCTCTGGAGCTTCGCCAGACCATTGCCTATGTTCCTGAAACGTCAATTACTGAGGAGAACCACTGGAATGCAGCGGAAGCAGCTCGATTTCGGAAGTATTGGTATCCAAATTGGGACGATCAGTATTTTCACGAGCTGATGGATCGCTTTGAGGTTCCGTATCATATGAGACTTTCGAAGATGTCTAAAGGGGAGCGCCGGAAATTCGAAATTGCTGCAGCACTTGCGGCACGGCCAAGTCTGCTGCTATTGGATGAACCTTCATCGGGTCTTGATCCTTTTGCCTGGAAGATTATGATCGAGACACTTCGTAAATATATGGATGAGCACAACGCAACGATTATCATCTCCACACACATTGTGGATGAGGTGCGGCGGCTGGCGGATTATATCGTCCTTATGCATCGGGGAGAACTGCTGGGTATGGCTGAAAAAGACAGTCTGTTCGGTGCTTGGACCGAGGTTTGGGTGAATGCTGCGGGTGAAGAGGAGCTTGCGGAGTTATCGGCTGAGTTGCCAGGAGGCTTGCACTTTACCATGGATACACCGGGTGTAGCTTCTTTTATCATAGAACAATTTTCTGAAAACGAGAAACGCATTCATGACTTGGGCGTAAAGGTTATCAAGAGCCGCAGTTTGGAACTGGACGAAATATTAAGTTTATGGACACAGGGTCATCGTCCTATTCTAATTGACCACAAGAGAGGGGACTAGAGAAATGGAAGCCTTAAAGCTGGAAAGTGTAGTTAAGCAATATGGAGAAAAAACCGCAGTAAACGGAATTAACCTAACCGTAGGTAAAGGGGAAATTTACGGATTACTGGGGGCGAACGGCGCGGGGAAAACAACCACGATGCGTATGGTGCTCGGCCTAATCTACCCTGATGAAGGCAAGATTTTGTATAACGGAAAACCTTTCAACAGTGAACTGCAGCAACTTATGGGTTATCTGCCCGAAGAACGTGGACTATATCCTAAGGTGAAGATCAGCGATCAAATCGTTTACTTGGCCCGCCTGCGTGGGATGTCAGCTAGTGATGCAGATAAGAGCTTGCGCTATTGGCTGGATCGATTCGAGGTTCCGGATTATTACAATAAAAAAATAGAAGAGCTTTCCAAAGGAAATCAGCAAAAAATGGGCTTTATCGCCGCTGTCGTTCATAAGCCGCAGATTCTGATTCTAGATGAAGCTTTCAGCGGGCTGGATCCAGTAAACGTGGAGCTGCTGAAAGATACGGTCAAAGAATTACGTGATTCGGGAACAAGTATCCTCTTCTCTACGCACCGGATGGAGCATGTGGAAGAGCTATGCCGTAACATTACGATTCTCGATCGATCCAATACGGTCGTTCAAGGGGATATCCGCACGATCAAGAATGGCTACCCGCGGGAAGAAGTATTGCTGCGTACAGCTAATGAGGTAAAAGGTTTGGAGTCCATCGCAGGTGTTACAGCAGTTAAACGGCTGGAGCGTGGGTATCTGTTATCGATCAGTGAGATCGGTGCAGCACAGCGTATTTTACAGCAGGCGATAGCACAGGGTGAAGTGGAGCATTTTGAAATCAAGGAACCTACGTTAAACCAAATCTTTATCAGAGCGGTGGGTGAATCTAATGAATAAGATGGGGACAATTATCGGCTTTACCTTTAAAAATAAAGTTAGAACGAAATCATTTATGATTACTACTTTGATTCTAGTATTATTGCTCAGCATAGGGATGAATCTTCCCTATATCATCGATCAGTTTAAGGGTGATTCGGCCAAAAGTGAAGTTACTCAAATTGCTGTGATTGCTGAAGAGGGAAATCAGGTTGCAGAATTGTTGAAGGCTTATACTGCGCCAGAGGGCATGCCACAGGCTAAGATAGTACAATATGCTTCTGCGGAGGATGCCGAGTTAAAGAAAGCATTAGATGAAGAGACCGTAGAAGGTTATGTTACTTTTGCGGAACCTACTGGTGAAGGGCTTCCACCCGTTACTTATCATAGTAATGATGGGGAACTAAACGGAGATGTGCAAGTTTATCTCCAAAATGCACTTCAGCAAGCAAACACACAATTCATCGTTGGCGACAAGCTGACCTCTGAACAGATTGCTGCAATGTCAACGCCTGTGCAGATTACTACACAACAGCTTAACGCAGGCGGTGGCAGTGAAAGCTCTCAGGAGGACACTCCAGCCATTAACTACATTATCGTATATGCCATGCTTATGTTGTTCTTTATGTCCATTATGATGACAGGCAACATGATTGCCGCAGAGATAACTTCTGAGAAAAGCTCGCGGATTATGGAGATTCTGATTACAAGTGCCTCACCTTTAGCGCAAATGTTCGGTAAAGTTATCGGTGTTTTCCTAGTAGGAATATTGCAAATTGGGATCTTTGTCGCAGCGATCGTCGTCAATTTGACGCTCCCGCATAATGCGACTGTATTGGCTGATTTTGATCTCGATTTAGGCCAGCTCAATATTAACTTGCTGCTCTATGGATTTGTCTTGTACGTATTAGGTTACTTCCTCTATGCCTTGATGTATGCGGCTGTAGGTTCGATTGTCAGCCGTACGGAGGATCTCGGTCAGGCGGTAATGCCAATCATGATGTTAGGCTTCGTAGCGTTCTATGTTCCACTGTTCAGTATCTCCAATGCAGATACTCTAGTGGTTAAGATAGCGAGTTATGTGCCTTTCACCTCACCATTGACGATGCTGCTCCGAATTGGTGTCGGCGAGGTGGCGATCTGGCAAGTCATTGTATCGCTGCTGATCCTGCTTGTGACTACCTTCATCTTCGGATGGCTGGCAGCCAAGATCTATCGTACCGGCGTACTGATGTACGGCAAACGCCCAAGTATTAAAGAAATCAGAAAAGCAATGAAAGCTTACAAGATCTAAGAAGACCTCATATAACTTTTAAGGAGTGCTAATGATGTCTACAAGCGAACAATATACCATTATGCTTTTAATGAGTTCGGTATCGCTGGCTACGGTTAGTAGAATGCTTCCGGATGGCTCCACTTTTATGGATTTCGTTCAAGGCGTATTGACTGGTGTTGCTATAGTGGGGATGTTGGCAGGATTGTGGATGTACGGTAAGGCGCGTAAGAGTAAAGTGTAATAGTAGGAACTGAATTTTCGGGGGTATCCTAACAACCATTTATGGTTGTTGGGATATCCCCGTTTTTGAGTTGGCAATCTCTTTGTATACGAGCTGATATAGCTAACGGACCCAGCAGCACTTAAATGCAACAATCATCGAGATTTAGCAAGATATCGGACACTATAGTCGCTATTGGCATGAAAAATGGTGAATTAGTAGCTCTTTTAACCAAATAGTTGCACTGGAGTCCGATACTATGCTCAAAAGGCGATAAACGTGTAAGTAACGTCATCTGGGTCCGTAAGCCTTGGTGGAAGATGATTAGGGCTTGCTTTAAGACGATCCGAGACGCTCATCGCTCGAGATTTTTACTTTCGGACTCAGAAGGCGTTATTTGGCGATTTCAAGGTCTTTTGAAGGGGGTGCGGACTCCAGTGATGCTATTGAGTGGAAGTAGGCGTATATTTGGTGCTCTATAAACAATTAGTGACTCTGGAGTCCGAACGCCGGCCATATTTGTGGAAAAGCTTCAATTAAAGGCTCCTGAGTCCGTTAGATGCTTCATGCGCTTAAAGATTGTCTGAATTCTAGTCAGTGACTAAATTATAGAAAGATTTGCGCTCGTTAGTATATCCGTTTGGGTGGTCATCTGCTCCCGTACAGCTCTAAGCTGTGTTTTCAGTGCGGGAACACTTTTTTGCAGAATAATGCTTATTTGAGAAAGAGGCAGCTTTAGACCGTACCACATGACCTTCACAAGCTGTTCCTCCCAAGGTAATGCCTTAGCCGATAGAAGGGAGCGCCGGGCAAAAGAATCAGCACACTGGTGAATACAAGTGCGGTAAGCGTGGATAGAGAATAACTGAGGATCGAAATCATCCTGACGATATATTTTATGAAGCTCTGTGAAGGTGCGGATAGTAATCTTGTCTGCCTCATTAGATTGTTCTAACAACATGGAACTAAGTACGTAGACTTCATTAGTATACTTTTGGACATACTCTGCAAATTTAGTACTGTAGGTGGACTCGGGAGGTAAGGGGTCAGGCATGGTGAACACGATCCTTTCAGAATGAGAGATTTGCTTGAATCTATAATATAGAAAAGTAAGAGATGGATTTATTGATAAGATCGGCGGTGTCTGGTTCCGGGCAACTGTGTTTCTGCTGGGAGGCAGTGGATAAAGCTTTTGAAGGCTTGTAGTAGAGCCGTTCACTTCTGGAATTGCTCCCCCCTGCTGCAACACTGTACAGACGCCCTTGCTGAATATGCCCTGCCAAGGATTTACCCTGGAGCTTGGCCTTTAAATCCTGCAAAGCACCCTGAACTAGCTCAAGCTTAACCTGCTCCCAATCTGAACCTTCGCGGCGGACCTTATCCAGCGCTTCCTCAAGACGGCAATGACAGATAGCCCGTAAAAAAGAACTCCATTTAATGAGATCGAAATTTTTGGTGTTGGCAGAAATCAGACAAGCCCCCCAACTGCAGCCTCCCTTACAGGTGAGCTTCAGAATACCATAACGGCAGCCTTCAGCCCCTTCCATTCCATAGTGAATAGGCTCGGGTTCATCCAATACAAATACTTCAATGCGGGATAGTCTGCGCTGGTCCATAGTAGGGTTCCTCCTTAGATTTCCAAAAGCTTTAAGTCAACATGATGAGTGACACTAGCCTTTTCTACACAAGCGAGCATCTCCATTTTATTCTCACAGACTGCGGTATGCTCTAGCCATAGTCGGAACTTCTCTTTTCGTATAACAGATAGATGTAAGGGAAAGGTGCTGCGGGATCTCAAGACATACCAACCGGCGCTTACATCTTTCCAAGGCTCCTTGAAGGCTGTAAACCACGGGAGCTTTTGGTGTGATGACCAATCCTGCTGCTGCTGTTGTTCTCGAATTTTTTTATATATCTCATATACAATCTTAGAGTCTAAACAGTCTTTACAAGAAGAAGGTGTGCTGAACTGGCGAAGGGCTTGGATCTGGTTCTGGCCAAATGCATAGCCTACAATGTACCTGTGATTATGTTCTTCGAACCACAAGGCCCCGAAACAAACGTAATTTAGACTTATCGGCTCAAGCAGCCCTTGATGTATCCCTAAATAATAGTGCTTCAAAACATTCACCCCATCCAGCGTGCTATCACCTAATAAGCTCAGGTAACGCAAAAACCGCAGCAAGAGGAGGACCTCTGCTGCGGTTTTGGATTACAGGCAGATATACCTGGGCCAAAGCGTGGCGGATCAAGGGTCTCTCTCTTTACGCTTACGAGGTTAGCTGTCGGATTCGGACGGTGAGAGTCGCCCTACCTATTGAGACTTATGCAGTCTCCTTTGGATTCACCCCAAGTAGGCCAGGTGGCCTGATGGTTCCCCCGTTCCCTGCGAATGCAGGAACTCAGCGTTGATTGTTTTTTATGAATTAGATTCAACCCGAATCATACTCTTTTCAAGATTTTCTGTAAAAAACGGAAAATGTTCTTTTAGAGCAATTTTAACCATATCCTGCCGACTACGACTGAAAAACGAGGTAAATAGGTATTTATGGCGTGTTATCGCGCCTCTTTCTCGCTCAGCCTCAGCTTCTTGCGTTTCTACCTATAATGGGAATTTGCAGTATTTTCGCTCTAAAAAGGTGAATAAAATCACATGGGTTATAGATAGCGATTAAACGCTCCAAACTCGAGTAAACAAGAGATATAGAGAGATTAGATATCAAGTAAGCGCTATCTAATGGGAAAATAGTTTTTAATTTGCATTATTTTGGCATCATTCAGGTTTTACAAGTCTTCGTGCATAAGAGTATGATTACTCCTGTTTCAACGACAATCGAATATTTGATCCGCTTAATTTCCGGTAAGGAAAGCGGGGGAACCAACAATCGGCAGCCGATGTGAGAGTCGGAAGCCGATTATGGGGTGAATCCTGTAGAGGGTGCGAGTGAGCTCGCATCTATACAGGTAGGGCGACTCTCACCGCCCGAATCCGACAGCTAACCTCGTAAGCGTATGGAGAGAGGATGAGTGCAATGTGACCGCTAGCGAGCCACAGAGGAGATCCTTTGTGGCTTTTTGCTGTGCTCTTAGAAGCAAAGCATTTATGGAGGCCTCCCCTAAGAGGTCGCTAAATTCATCATTAGCGGTATTTGTAAGGCAGCGTCTAATGACGTGACACAACCGAGCTTTAGGTTGTGCCCGAAAATGACGATAGGTCAACATCCTTTCGGAGATTTTCGTTGCCTCCTTGTTGTAAATGAGCAGGAGGAGAAAAAAGATGACGGATCAGAATGAATATGTGCTTGTATGTGCGCCTACAAAGGCGGGAGAACATTTCATTAAACTTCTGAAGTTCAGGGGTATTAAGATGGCGGGATTAACCAACAATGTGGCTGAGAAAGCTTTACTTGAGGAGCTCGGGATTGAGCATGTTATTCTAGTGGATACCCGCCATCAGAGCACTTGGTTTCGCCCATCGTTCCCGGTAGGCAGGGTATATCTGTTTGAGAGCAGCTTTCCGCTTTGCTGCCGCTATATTCAGATGTGCCGTACCTGGACGACACAGCCGATTTTTGTGATTACAAGTTCAATAAATCCTAGATTGGTCTATAAAAGACTTGGTGCGAGCTATGTAATCTATTCCCATAGTGGTGATGCTGATTTTCTAATCGATAGATCACCTCATCAAGGATAATGGAAGGAGTGCGGAAGATATGATGGATCTGTATATGGTGGCTTCGTTAGCTGTAATTTACGGGTTATTTTATGGCTTTATGCGCTGGTGCGCAGGTGTAGTTGAGGATACGGGGAGGGATAAGCTGTGATTCTAGTAATCGCTGTTACCCTACTGTTGTTTATATATCTGGTTTACGCGTTGATTCATCCTGAGAAATTTTAAGGAGGGGCATTCATGGGCATTTTGCAAATAGTCGTCGTAATTGTAATTCTCATCTTGCTGGTCAAGCCGATGGGAACGTATTTATATCATGTATTTTCTAACGAACCGAATCGTACGGATCGCTGGTTTGCAGGCACAGAGAAAGGTATTTATAAGCTGATCGGCCTGAAAAAACGGGACGGAATGTCCTGGAAGAAGTATGCACTCAGCTTTGTTCTAACTAATATCGTACTGGTTGCTTTCAGTTATATTTTTCTAAGATTACAGCGGGGATTGCCGCTGAACCCGAATGGAATTGCCGATATGGAACAGACGCTTTCATTCAATACGGTGATCAGCTTTATGACCAATACGAACCTGCAGCATTATAGCGGGGAGACGGGACTATCGTATTTTTCACAAATGGCAGTCATCACGATGATGATGTTCACGTCTGCAGCGAGCGGATTTTCTGTTGCGGTTGCTTTTGTCAGAGGGATTACAGGACAGAAATCAGTCGGGAACTTTTTCGAGGACTTCGTAAAAGCACATATTCGTGTATTCATTCCATTAGCTCTGTTAGTTTCATTGGTGCTGGTAGGATTGCATGTGCCACAAACGCTCAAGCCATCGCTTGAGGTCACTACACTTGAAGGGCAGACGCAACAAATCGCTATCGGTCCAGTCGCTTCTTTGGAATCAATTAAACACTTAGGTACGAATGGTGGCGGCTTCTTCGGAGCCAATTCAGCACATCCTTTTGAGAACCCTAATCCACTTACGAACGTTCTGGAGATTCTCTCTATGTGGATGCTGCCAGCCTCTTTGCCATATATGTACGGATTGTTCGCTAAGAACAAACGTCAGGGCTGGGTGATTTTCACAGCAATGATGACCTTGTTCGTACTACTGCTGGGATTGAATTATTATGCGGAAACCAAAGGCAATCCAGCTATCAATACGCTGGGGATCGAGTCTTCGCAAGGCAGCATGGAAGGTAAAGAGGTACGTTTTGGTATCCCGCAATCTTCGTTGTTCACTTCGGTAACAACGGCAGCTACGACAGGTAGTGTTAACAATATGCATGATACGCTGACACCGCTGGGTGGCATTACCCCTCTGGCCCTAATGATGCTCAACAACGTCTTCGGGGGAAAAGGTGTCGGACTAATCAATATGCTGATGTATGCCATCATGGGTGTCTTCTTATGTGGACTAATGGTTGGCAGAACACCAGAGTTTCTCGGGCGAAAGATAGAAGCCAAGGAGATGAAGCTAATTGCGATTGCTATCCTTGTGCATCCGTTCATTATCCTTGTACCAACAGCAGGTGCGTTCTTAACGGACTTGGGCAACGGTTCCATCACGAATCCCGGATTCCATGGACTTAGCCAAGTGTTATATGAATATGTCTCTTCTGCCGCGAACAATGGTTCAGGATTTGAAGGGCTTGCGGACAACACCACCTTTTGGAATGTTACAACCGGGATCGTAATGCTGCTTGGCCGTTATGTCTCTATAATCGCGATGCTGGCAGTTGCAGGCTCACTGATCCAGAAGAAGCCAGTTCCTGAGACGATTGGCACATTCCGCACAGACAATGGTCTGTTCACCGGAATTCTGATTGGTACCGTAGTAATTATCGGGGCTCTGACGTTTCTGCCAGTCATTGTGCTCGGCCCGATTGCAGAATATTTGACCTTACGGTAGGAAGAGGGAGAACAAGATGAGTACTGTAAAAAGAAAAAAGCTGCTGACGGGACCCATACTCCTAAGCGCTGTAAAGGATAGCTTTATTAAGCTTAACCCGGTGACGTTAATTAAAAATCCGGTCATGTTCGTAGTCGAAATCGGTACGATTATTGTATTGCTTATGGTACTGGCCCCCGGATATTTTAATGCAGAGAAATCGGTAGGCTTCAATATCACAGTGTTGTTCATTCTGCTATTCACAGTGCTGTTTGCCAACTTCGCTGAAGCGCTGGCTGAAGGCCGCGGGAAAGCCCAGGCGGATTCACTCAAGAAAACGAAACAGGATATCACAGCTAACAAACTCGTTGGAGGGTCTGTGAAGACCGTTTCTTCTTCCGAGCTTCGTAAAGGAGATATTGTCATCGTCAGTCAGGGAGAACTTATCCCTGGCGATGGTGAAGTAATTGAAGGGCTGGCCTCCGTAGATGAATCTGCAATTACAGGTGAATCTGCACCTGTTATTAAGGAAGCCGGCGGAGATTTTGGCTCAGTCACAGGCGGCACCCGGGTAGTCAGTGATGAGATTAAAGTCAAAATTACCAGTGATCCCGGTGAGTCATTCCTGGATCGGATGATCTCCCTCGTTGAAGGGGCGAAACGCCAAAAGACACCCAATGAAATTGCACTAAATACACTTTTGATCAGTCTGACGTTGATTTTCCTGATTGTAGTAGTGACCTTGCGGCCTATTGCGACTTATCTGGGCGTTGATCTAGATATTCCTGTTATGATCGCCTTGCTGGTCTGTCTGATCCCGACCACAATCGGGGGACTGCTCTCCGCTATCGGGATAGCAGGGATGGACCGCGTCACACAGTTTAATGTCCTTGCTATGTCAGGGAAGGCCGTTGAAGCTGCCGGCGACATTAATACAATGATTCTAGATAAGACCGGTACGATTACTTTCGGAAACCGGATGGCGAGTGATTTTGTGCCTGTTGGAGATGAAACGGAAGCTGAGCTTACGGCTTGGGCAGCTATTAGTTCGCTAAAGGATGAGACTCCGGAAGGACGTTCGGTTATTGAGCTGGCTAAGAAGCTGGAGCGCAGCTATGACAGCAAACTTGCTGAAGGCGGAGAGTTCGTAGAGTTTAAGGCTGAGACCCGGATGAGTGGTATAGATCTACTTGATGGACGATCTGTTCGTAAAGGGGCAGTCGATTCCGTGAAGAAATGGGTACAGTCGAAAGGCGGAGTCATTCCCGCGAACCTCGACAGTAATTCCGATGCTATCGCTCGGATGGGGGGGACCCCGCTTGCTGTTGCGGTAGACAACCGGATTTATGGACTTATTTACTTAAAGGATACAGTTAAGCCAGGCATGAAAGAGCGGTTTGATGAGCTGCGAAAAATGGGAATCAAGACTATCATGTGTACAGGGGACAATCCGCTGACCGCAGCTACTATTGCCCGTGAAGCAGGGGTAGATGATTTTATTGCAGAGAGTACACCTGAGGATAAAATAGCGGTTATCCGCCGTGAGCAGAACGAAGGCAAGCTGGTGGCAATGACTGGTGATGGTACGAATGACGCACCTGCCCTTGCCCAAGCTGATGTGGGCTTAGCGATGAACAGTGGGACTACAGCCGCTAAGGAAGCAGCAAACATGGTTGATCTGGACTCCGATCCCTCGAAGATCATTGAGGTTGTAGCTATTGGTAAACAGCTACTGATGACGCGGGGCGCGTTGACAACGTTCAGTATTGCGAATGATATCGCTAAATACTTCGCAATTATTCCGGCAATGTTCATGCTCGCTATTCCTGAAATGGAAGCCCTGAATGTCATGGGATTGGGTTCACCTAGCTCGGCAATTATATCTGCATTAATATTTAATGCGATTATTATTCCGCTGCTGATCCCATTGGCTATGAAAGGTGTCTCGTATAAAGCGATGAGTTCTACGAAGCTGCTGGGACGTAATATTTTTATCTATGGTTTAGGTGGAGTAGTCGTTCCTTTTGCGGGCATCAAGCTTATTGATTTGCTCGTAAGTGTATGGATATAACAACGGATTGACTAATCATTGAAAGGGTGAGAGCATCGTGAATAACAGAAAATCGAATGCGGACGCTGAAGAACAGTTGTCATCATCGAAGGGTGCTAATTTCTTTATTATATTACGGCTATGTCTAGTGTTTATTGTTCTTTGCGGAGTGATTTATCCTCTGACTACTACAGCGATTGCTCAAGTTCTGATGCCATCGCAAGCGAACGGCAGTCAGCTGAAGAATGACGCTGGAGTAGTTGTGGGCTCAGAACTCATCGGGCAAAGCTTTACGGACCCGGCATTATTCCATGGCCGTGTATCCAGCATTGATTATAAAGCGGAAGCCTCAGGTTCCAATAACTACGGCCCATCCAACCCGGATATGCTGCAGCGGACGAAGGATTCCATCACACAGTGGCAGCTTGATAATCCGGATGTGCCTGCAAACAAGCTGCCGGTTGATTTAGTAACCAACTCGGGTTCAGGTCTTGATCCGCATATCACTCCTGCGTCGGCAATTGTGCAGATTCCCCGGATCAGTAATTTGACTGGGATTCCAGCCGCGCAGCTGGAAGAGCTAGTGAATAAGCAGACCGAAGGTCGCGATCTAGGGCTGTTTGGTGAAAAGCGGGTAAATGTTCTGAAGCTGAACATGGAGCTGCAGAAATTAACGAACAAATAAATATAGCTAATATCCCTGCCCGATTGTTCAAACTGGGTCAGGGATATCTTGCTTTCTGGCATAGAAGAGTGAATGGGTGAACGGGTTATTAAGGAGTGGTCTTGATGGGAACATATCGGAGGAAGACGCCGGAGGAACTGCTGCTCTCTATTTATGAGCTGCATCGTGGACGTCTGAAGATCTATATAGGTCCGGTCAGTGGATCAGGCAAGACCTATCAGATGCTGCGTGAGGGTCAGGCGCTGAAAGCACAGGGCATCGATGTTGTAATCTGTGCGGTTTCAACCAACCAAAGTCCAGAAACAAGGGATCAGCTGGGTGACTTGGAACGGATTCCAAGTATTCATTGGTTTCAGAAGGAGATCGAGAAGAAGGATCTGGACGTGGAGGCCATTGTGGCGCGTAATCCAGAGGTTGTACTGACCGATGGATTGGCTCATCATAATCGCGAGGGTGCGGAGAGATCGACTAGGCTGGAGGATATCAAATATTTATTGGGCTGTGGAATTAGTGTCATCACAACTGTAAACGTATACGAGCTGGAGGGCGCAGCAGATCTAGCGCGGAAGTGGACGGGGATTGAGGTGGAATATTCCTTGCCTGCGGAAGTGCTCACCCTTGCAGATGATATCGTTCTAATTGATGTGACTCCGGAAAAGATACTTCAACGTTTGTCCGAAGGACATTTGGGCAAGAAGCAGCGGACTTCGCTTTTTAACAAGGGGAATCTAAGCAAGCTGCGGGAGCTGGCTCTGAGAATGGTTGCGGAGGATGTTAATGGTTCGCTGGAGAAGCATCGGGAGGAGCAAGGATTGCTGGGGGCTTCGGGGATTGCCGAAAAAGTGTTGGTGTCCGCACAGTATTATTGGAATGGCTCGATTCATATCCGCCGTGGGCAGCAAATCGCTAAACGGTTAAACGGAGATCTGGCGGTGGTATCCTTCTGGAAGCAGGGCCTGACGCCCTCTAAGGAAGCAGCAACCTTCAAGCGATCCCTATGGAAGCTGACTGAGAAGATTGGGGCCTCGATGGAGGAGATTTCTTTTCGCTCGAAGAGGGAGATTCCGGGACTTCTAGTGAAATACGCCATCCAGCATAATATTACCCGTATCGTTATGGGTCACTCTAAGCAAACGGCGTGGCAGGAGCTGTGGAAGGGTTCGATTGCTAACTCATTGTTAAAGCAAATCCGTGGAGTAGATGTGTTTTTCGTGGCTGATCGTGCTGAGCGTGAGGGAGAACGTGTTCTTCCTACCCGGCAGAGCCGAAATGAGCGGAAAGCTGATGCCTATCACAGATTAAGTACTCAGGAAGTAAAGGATAAAATCGATGCGATTCGTGGGGGCACATTTAAAGTGTACATTGGTGCTGCTCCCGGGGTGGGCAAGACTTATAAGATGCTGCGAGAAGGAAATGATCTCTTAAAGAGAGGGATCGATGTTGTTATTGGACTACTAGAAACGCATGGACGTAAAGAAACCCTTGAACAGATCGGTGATCTGGAGATCCTTCCGCGACTGAGCATTGACTATCGGGGGGCTGTCCTTGAGGAAATGGATACGGCAGCTATTATTAAGCGTAATCCGGAGGTCGTACTGGTAGATGAACTGGCACATACCAATATGCCGGGCAGCAAGCATAAGAAGCGGTATATGGATGTTATGGAGTTATTGGATGCGGGGATCTCTGTAATCTCCACTGTGAATGTTCAGCATTTAGAAAGCTTGAATGATGCAGTAGAACAAATTACCGGAGTTAGAGTTAGAGAGACTTTCCCGGACAGCATTCTGCAACGGGCCGACGAAGTTGAACTTATCGATGTATCCCCCAAAACACTGCAAGAGCGGATGAAGGATGGAAAAATATATGCGATGACCAAAGTGGATCAGGCGCTGGGTGCTTTTTTCAAAATCGGCAATCTAATCGCCCTCCGTGAACTGGCGCTGCGGGAAATTGCTGATGATGTGGATGAACGTCTGGAGGCCTGGGAACGTGTCGGGTCGCTGCGGGGACCTTGGCGGCGGCAGGAAGTGATCTATGTGTGCATCACCTTAGGAGATCATGCGGAACGTCTGATTCGGCGCGGTTTTAGGATTGCCTATCGTCTAAAAGCTTGCTGGTATGTTACGTACGTACAGGAATATAAGCAGAGCGGGCCTTCTTACGATAAACGAATTAATGATTTGAAAGAATTGACGGAACGACTGGGTGGAACGTTTAAGATGATTCCTAACGTGCTCCCGGCACGAGTGTCTTCCTTGCTGCTTGAAAGGTCTCAAGCCTTACAGAGCACACAGATTATTATCGGCCAGTCCCAACGCTCATGGGTGCGCAAATGGCTACGCGGGGATGTCACTAAACAGATTTTGCGTTCGGCCAGAAATGTAGATGTACTGGTCGTGGCAAATCTTATGCGTGAGGAACCCTAAGCTTTAGAACAATGAAAAAAAGGGATTCCTTGCCGAGTGGCTGCTGGAATCCCCTTTTTTGTAAGCATATATCAAGTGCTAAATAATTAAACGAATGAATTACTGAGCAGCTTCGAGAAGTGCTTTCAGCTCGGGAAGATTGAATCCTTTGGTGGCGTGATCCCCTGCTACAGTAACAGGAACACCCATGAAACCAAGCTTTTCGACTTCCTCTTGATAGACGGTGCTAGTCATAACATCTCTTACTTCAAAAGGGATACCTTGCTCCGTAAGATATTGTTTGACCAGATTACAGTCGCTGCAGCCTGCTGTTGAATAAACAATCACTTGCTGGCTCATTGGTTCACAGCCTCTTTGATAGCATCTCTTGTGATCTTCCAGTGGGAAGTGTTCCAGCGGACCTCAGTATCCTCAAGCAGGAAGAGCTGTGGAGATTCATGCTTAATCCCGAAATCCTCGGCAATTTGATTGGAAACTGGACGATCCTCGATGACTAGAACTACTGCTGCTGCAGTATCCGCATCCTTTAGATAAGCCTGGAATTCTTCATTAGCTTTGGCGCTAATCGGGCAGGTAGTGCTGTGTTTGAACAGCAGCTTCTTGCCAGGTTTAGCCACATACTGCTCAAGATCTTCCAATGTATGAAGTTGTTGAATAGACATAGATATCACCCTCCTGGGATCGTTATTTTACTAACCATTGTGTTGTTAACAACCTGTAATCATGATTGTAACATATATTAAATTTAAAACAAAAAGGATTCTGGAGCAGCTAATCCAAGGATGACTAAACCCTCATTTTAGTGCGTTGAAAAAAAGAGGACGGCATGCTAAGGTGAAAGGAAGACAGCTTGCTTCAATAATCCTTACTAGGTAGGAGTGTTGATAAGAATGAACAGAGTTGCATGTGTGACTGGAGCTGATCGGGGTCTCGGATTGTCTCTTGTGCACTCTCTTTTAGAGAAACAGTTCTCAGTATTTGCTGGACAATGAGAGATACAGATGAATTGAAAGCGCTTAAAGAGGAGTATCCGGAACAGCTGGAACTTATTCCACTCGATATTGGTAGTAAGGACAGTGTAAAGCAGGCAGCAAGGGCTATCGCCAGCAGAACTGGGCATGTTGATATTCTTATTAATAATGCCGGAATTATTCATTCCGCAGATGATGCTACGATGCTGGTGGATATGGATGATGAGGGCATGGCGGAGATTTATAATGTGAATACGCTAGGCGCGTTGAGAGTCAGCAATGCACTTATGGGACTTTTATTGCAAAGTAAGGATAAATTGATTGTTAATATTTCTTCGGAAGCGGGCAGCATTGGCAGAAATAAACGTATTAATATGTACGGCTACTGCATGTCTAAGGCGGCTCTCAATATGCAATCCTCCCTGATGCACAATCATCTAAAGACGCTTGGGGGTCAAGTGATGGTGTTTCACCCCGGCTGGATGAAGACTTATATGCATGGCGAAAAAAATGAGCAAGCGGATATTTCATCCGATGTGTCTGCAGACCAGATTATAAGTCAGGTTATGGAGTATAAAAAGCATCTAGGGGATGAGCCGGCCTATCTTGATGTGGATGGAAATACATGGCCTTGGTAGATGGTCTTCCCGTAATCAAAAAAGTACACGAAGAAAGGCGATGATAGGATGTCTACACTAAAAGCACTGGCACTCGGAAGTTATTCGGAGGTTAAATATCACCCATTTGCGGGAGTAGACCGGGAGATTGAGCAGATCCTTGCCAATGACCTGCAGGTATTCTCCTCGGAGGATTATGGGCTGCTTAATAAAGAAACATTATCTGATTACAAGCTGGTAATCTCCTATACCGAATTCTCCGATGATAAAATACCGGCGGAACAAAGCAGCGCATTGCTCTCCTATGTGGCTAACGGTGGTGGATTACTAGTGGTACATAACGGAATCTCCTTACAGCGTAATCAGGAGCTAGGCGCTATGCTGGGAGCGCATTTCACTCATCATCCAGAATTCACTTCGCTCCAGATGTCCATACCGGCACGGGAGCATCCCATTATGCAGGGGATCGAAGAATTTGTGATCGATGATGAGCCTTATTATTTTGAGCAGCATCCCTATTTCGAAACAACTGTGCTTATGGAATATCCTCATGATGGGGCAATGAGGCAGGCGGCTTGGTGCCATGAATTTGGTCTAGGCCGGGTTGTTTATTTAATGCCTGGTCATCATTTGCCGTCATTTTCCGTAGAGCCCTTTCGCCAGATGATTCTTAGAGGTGGACTTTGGGCGGCAGGATTATTGTAGGATATAAGCGGATATACCTGTTGTAACATAAAACACGAGTCCAACTGCGGGTTAGCTGCGGTTGGATTTTTTTTGTTGACTCTAACATTGGTGTCAGGGTTTATACTGGTGTAGAACAATTCTCATGAACCCCGGGGAGAATGCTATGAAAATAGGTGAGCTTGCTAAACTGACGGGCGTAAGCGTCCGTTCACTTCGTTACTATGAGAGTCAAGGATTAATCTCGCCGATCCGTCAGGCCAACGGATATCGGGAGTATTCTTCACTTGCTGTAGAGACGGTAGAAACGATTAAACTATATTTGAACCTGGGTCTGTCGACAGAGCAGATCGCGGGCTTTCTACATTGTGTCTTGAAGAACAAAGAAGCTTTCTGCGCAGAAGTGATGCCACTATACCGCAGTAAATTGGAAGATATTGAACGTCAGCTTGTAGAGCTGAATCAGATCAAGAGGAATTTGGAAGAACGAATGGCATCTATTCTGCAGGAGCAGGATGAGAGCAAGTTGGGAACGTGTCCACTGGAGAACTTGGAATAGTACTGCTGGTGTTGAAAAATATGAGGAGGAATGGCAAATGTCTATTATAAATGCCGATAGTGAGGATTGGGTGCGGTCAGAAATACGTGGTGGAGGAACGGTACTGGTGGATTATGGTGCGCCATGGTGCCCCCCTTGTAAGGTGCTGCTGCCTGTTCTGGAAGATCTTCACCAGGAATATGGAGACGATGTTTCTATTGTTAAGGTGAATTGTGATGAACTGCCGGATTTGGCTGGAGAAGCGGGTGTTATGGGGATGCCTACAGTCATTGTATATAAAGAGGGGCAGCCCGTGGAAAAGCTGGTCGGTCTGCGTCCGAAAGCAGCCTACCAAGGCATACTGAACAAGGTTCTTCAAGCATAAGGCGATAATTTTAAAGATGAAATTAGGGAGACTCCATATTGTGGGGTCTTTTTTGCGTGCATGATTTACCCATCTTCGGTAAAAAATACGAACACAGTTATAAAGGAGGTGATGAGGGTGTGGAATATTATTCTAGAGATAATTCCTAAATGGAGTGTGATTTTCCAAGCTATTATGATCTTTTTCGTTCCGTTTATTCTAATCCGGATGATGAGTTGGGCTAATGTAAAGGAAGATACGATAAGTACTAGAGCAAAAAAAGCTGCCGGCAGCATAGGTGGTGGGGTTCCTTACGGAGAAGCATCTCTAGGTTCTAGCAATACGAAAAAGGTTACTAAGGCGGACGATTCCGTTGGAATCAGTGAAGAATCTCCTACAGGAGCAAGCTATAGCGGTCAATTTCGGGAGGATTTGCAAAGATTTAAAGAGATGAGCACAGATATGCATGATGTGAGTTTTCGGGAGTTGCGTATCGGAGGTATAAAGCTGCAAGCGGCCCTTATATTTGTAGATGGACTGACAGATAAAGATAAAATGGATCGGAATATTCTGAAGCCTTTAATGGATGCCTATAAGGTTTTTAAGGATCCCCATACGATACCGGAAGCAAAGGATCTAAAAGATATTCTCATTCATGAGATCGTGCTTATTTCGGAAGTTGAGTTTACGGATAATGTGAAGCTCTCCCTTCAAAAGGTATTGTTCGGCTCTGTAGTGCTGTTAGTAGAAGGGATACCGGAGGCTATTGTGCTCAGCACCCCGAAGGGGAACACAAGAGGGATAGAGGAGCCTGAATCAGAAGCTGTCTTGCGGGGATCTCGAAGCGGATTTAATGAGACGTTAAGTGATAACACGGCATTACTGCGCCGACATGGGCAGAGCACAGAGCTAGCCATGATTTCTTTTACTGTAGGAAAGAGGATGAAGAAGGATCTGGTTCTAACTTATATCAAAGATATCGCGAATGATGAACTTGTCGAAGAAGTCAAACGAAGAATTAGGACGATTGATATAGATGATGTGCAAGAATCTGGTTATGTGGAGCAATTAATCGAAGATAATAGCTTCACGCCATTCCAGCAGATTCAGAATACGGAAAGACCTGACCGCGTAATGGCAGCGTTATTGGAAGGGAGAGTAGCTATCCTGCTGGATGGCACACCCTTTGCCTTGATCATGCCCGTGTCCTTCGGGATGCTGTTGCAATCCCCAGAGGATTATTACGATCGGTGGATGGTGGGGTCGTTGGTGCGCTTACTGCGTTTTCTCGCCGCATTGATATCAATGTTTGCACCGGCACTATATATTTCCTTCCTCTCCTTTCAGCCGGGATTGATTCCGACAAAGTTGGCCATTTCAATCATCAGCTCCCGCCAAGGTGTACCTTTTTCGGTATTAATCGAAGCTTTGATCATGGAGACCTCAATCGAAATATTACGGGAGGCTGGACTCCGGCTGCCTAAACCTATCGGTCCCGCGATGGGGATTGTTGGCGGTCTAATCATCGGCCAAGCCGCGGTAGAAGCGGGAATTGTGAGTCCAATTCTAGTCATCGTTGTTTCAGTTACAGCAATCTCCTCCTTCACCATCCCTATGTATAGTGCGGGAATGACGCTGCGTATGCTCCGTTTTATAGCGATGTTTTCTGCAGCAGTCTTTGGATTATATGGAGTTGTGTTATTTTTCCTTTTCCTGAGTGCCCATTTAATCAAGCTAAAAAGCTTCGGCATGCCTTATCTTGGCATGTTTATACCGTATAAGATTAAGGATTGGAAAGATTTTATATTCCGTATGCCACTGCAATTTCTAACAGGCCGCCCTACGCTGTTGAAGCCGAAGGACCCCCGACGCAAAGGGTGAGAGATCGAAGTAAAGGAGGAAGCGAATATGAGTACCGAGGTGAAGGACCGAATTACTGCTGTTCAAGCGACGATCATACTAGCCAATTATACTATAGCGGCAGGGATACTTACACTTCCTCGGACGATTGTAGAGGCTAGTGAAACTCCAGACGTGTGGATCTCCGTTTTTTTAGGGGGAGTAATTACCTTTTTAACAGGTTTAATTATAGTGAAACTTAGCCAACGGTTTCCAGGTCAAACTATTTTTCAATTTAGCGGGAAAATCATTGGCAAGCCACTTGGAGTGATGCTCTCTATATTAGTGATTGTTTATTTTCTGTGTATAGCCAGTTTTGAAGCACGTTCCGTACAGGAAGTGACCTCTTTTTTTCTGTTGGAGGGAACCCCTCCTTGGGCTATTGTTGCTGTGTTTATTTGGATAGCCTTCTATTTATGCAGAGGAGGACTTAATGCTATCACTAGCATGTGTAGGTTGATTGTTCCGATTACTTGGACAGTTTTTGTTGGAGTATGCTTGCTTAGTATTGAAGTTTTCGATATCGATAATTTGCGGCCTTTCCTTGGAGATGGTTTAGGACCGGTATGGAAGGGCATCAGGCCAACCATTCTGACTTTTACTGCTGGTGAAGCGATGCTGTTCGTTGTTGCTTTTATGGATAAGCCACAAAAAGCAGTAAAGGTAATTATTGCTGGATCATGTATATCAACGTTCTTTTATCTTTTAGCTGTTGTAATGACTATTGGTGCGTTTTCTATAGATGGAGTGGTCACAAGAACTTGGCCATTTCTTGATCTAGTGAGAAGCTTTGAGGTGAATTATCTTATTTTTGAGAGGTTTGAATCGCTGCTACTGGTAATTTGGATTATGCAAATTTTCTGCACCTTCTGCATCACTATTTATGCTGCTGCTTTGGGAGTTTCTCAAATATTTCATAAACGATTTAATAGCTGCTTATTGGCTATACTTCCAGTAGCCTATGTAGTTTCCAGAATGCCACCAAATGTGAATGCTCTATTTGCATTAGGAACAGTCGTAGGTAATTGGATGATCGTTTTATTTGGATTAATTCCATTGCCGCTGTTGATCATCGCACATTTCCGGAGGGCGGCTTCATGAAAAAATGGAGAGTGTCGATTATATTTCTTATAGTATGTATTCTGTTGACCGGTTGCTGGAGCAGTACACCAGTTGAGGAGTTAAGTATGGAGATTGGCGTTGCCCTAGACAGTGCGGAGGAGACAGGGGATGAGGAGGCAACACAGCAAGGAGGCGGGGGAAATCCCATGCCTGCCCAAATAATGAGTACCTATCAGTTTACGATTCCTCAAGGCTCAGGAGGGTCAGGTATGAAGTCTGGGGCTTCCCCATCCTCAACCAGAAATTACTATAACATGAGTGAAGTAAGTGATTCTATGTTTGAAGCATTACGGGCACTTTCACTGCGTACTAGACGTACTCCAATCGGACATCACCTTAAGGTCATTGTGATCGGTGAGAAGCTTGCACGCTCTACCAAGTTTTCTGAGTTAATTGATTTCTTTAGCAGGGATAACGATATCCGTCCCAGTGTTCTACTATATGTCAGCAAGGGAAAAGCCAGAGATGTATTGGAAAATGCGCTGCCGGGCCAAACCCCGTCATTTGTATTAGAGGGGATTTTTGTGAATAGAAGTCGGAGCACGAGGATATGGGAGCCGGTTTCAATAGCTAAAGTGGCGGGTCCTTTGCATGGTAAAAGAAGTTTCATGTTGCAGAATGTAATTTCTTTAGAAAAAGAGAAGGAGACAAAGCTGGATGGAGCAGGCGTAATTAAAGGGAAAACGGGAAAGCTCGTTGGTTTTTTAGATGCATCGGAGCTGGAAGGTATGGTTTGGCTGACTGGAAAGGGAGAGGGGGGTGCTCTCAAAGCATACGACCCGTCTAACAATAAGCTCATTACCTATGAAATCAAATCTCTGGGTAGTAAGTATAAAGCTAATGTGAAGGATGGGAAGATCTCTTTTCATGTGAAAATAGAATCTACGGGGAGATATGGTGAGGCTTTTGCCAAGAGTGCAAAGAAGTTACATGACGGCATTGTAAAGGAGGATAAAGCAGTGCTAGAGAAGCATGTCTTAGACATGCTTCAGGTCACTGTGAAAAAAATGCAGAAGGAGCTGCATACAGAGGTTGCAGGTTTCGGCAACGCTTTACGTATTCAACATCCAGCCGTATGGCGGAGCGTAGAGGATAACTGGGATGAAACCTTTAGTGAGATTCCGATTACCTATGAAGTGAAACTAAATATTGAAGAGTATGGTGCATCAGATACATCGGCTGAATAGAAAGGACCATTTGCAATTTACTTCGTTTGTGTCTGGATAGGAATGACATCATTATGATGCAGTGCATCGAGCACTTCATCCTTTAATTGCGACGTGAAGGCATTCCATGCTTTTTTACCGATGTCCAGCTCTTCACGTCCAATAGCATTCAGTGTTTCCAGCCATAGACGTTTGTCGTTAATCAGCCCAAGTTGATCTTGAATCTCCTTATAGATCTCCTCATGCGCATGAAATTTCTGATTTAACGCAAAATCGGCCGCACTCGCGGTATAACGAAGTTCCTTAGCAGCGATTCTTAGCTGGTGCAAAGCGTCGAAGGCTTCTTTAGATTCGGCATTGTCTTCATGGAAAATAGCTTTACAGGTTTTTTTCTTCTGCTCATAAGCGATCTCAAGCTCACGCATAACAACGTTAACATTCTTTTTGGCGGCTAGGGCTTCAAGCTGCTCGCTTAGGAAGGTCTTCCACTTTTCCTCGAGGTCTTCATTGATTAGTTCAGGCAGCTCCTTAGCGAGCTTCTTGCGGTAAGTTTTGCGCTTGTCCTTTTGGTAAGCAATCACTGCCTTTAACAGGTCTGCAGTTTTGGAATCTCCGTTCTCCTTCGCTTGCTTGCGCTTGTTCTTGAAAGATTCTATTAGAACATCTGCATCTCTCACTTTACCTAATCTCTTTTGCGCTTTTTTGAAAATAGGGTACAGGCCTGAAGTGTGCCGCGGATCAAGAATGGATAATAGACTTAGCAGCTTACGGCAGTTCACTCTTGCCTGGTGGATATCTTCATCCGCGAATTTATTTAATGCGTCATGGCTGTAATCCCAAAAGTTGATATAAAGGTGGTTAAGGGCTTGTTCCCATTGCTTTGTTTTGGTTAGCTGTCGTTCTTTGGTCAGCTTGTCTCCTGTCATGCAGCATCACTCCTTAACGTTTGGGATAGCATGAATTTAGGTCTTCCCCTATTATGCTCTGGGGCAAGTCCATTTACTATAAGAATAGCGTTATCATAACCTCATTTCAATTCTCTACTCACAGCATGGAGACAGATCGGTTACAATATTACTATCAGTATTTATACGGATAGGCTTGGATCTTTAGCTGGTAGAGAATAGCAGGTCTCGTGGCTCATATTCGGGAAAGAGGGGCTTTGGTGGATACTCGTGAGTATGATTCAATATTTAGTAAACTTCCTTCAGAAATGGGGCTCTTTCAACATCTGAGTGCAAGGGATGAGAGCAAAGGTACAGAAGCAGGGAGCTTAGAGGATATGCTGGTCCCATTCGCTTTTGAGGAAACCTTATGCCGGGATGTTGGAGCGGGACTTATACCTCCTAGCTTACATCTGTGGAGTCATTCTGGTGGTGTGGCACTTGGACTTCGGGACAGTAAGCTACCGTGTGCAGCTCAGGCGATGCTTACGCTTGAGGCGCAAGGGATTAGAACAGCGGTTAGGCATTCCGGCGGGGCTGCGGTGCCTCTGGATGCAGGGATCATTAATGTTTCTCTAGTTCTGCCCAAAGGACGTGGAAAGCTGGACTTTCATGATGACTTTAAGCTCTTGGCTGCTTTGATCACGGAAGCGGTTGCTATAAGTCATCCACAGGCTGCGGCGCAAATTGAGGCTGGTGAGATTGTTGGTTCTTACTGCCCTGGTGATTTCGATCTGGCCATTGGTGGCCGGAAGTTTTGTGGTATTGCTCAGCGTAGGCAGAACAATGCCTATTTTGTACATGCATTTGTTGTAGTTTCTGGCTCGGGACAAGAACGCGGTGAACAAATTCGTAATTTCTATGCGCAAGCCTCCGGAGGAGACTCCTCACTATCATATCCACAGGTTCGTCCAGAGACGATTGCTGGACTGGGTGAACTCGGTGGACCTGAAGTGGCGAAAGTGTTTGGGGAGGGGATTATTCAGGCTTTAATTCGTCGTGGAGTCTCTCTTAGAGCATCCCGCATTTTGCAGCAAGAGACAGGATACAGCTTGGACTATGATGATCCACGTGTGCTCGATGCAACGCGGGTGCTGCGCGAGCGGTATTCCTAAGGGCTGAGCATGGGTTGGAGTCTGTTAAAAAAGGACGTAACGGAAAGCTGGATAATGCCAGCCTACGTAACGTCTTTTTTAATATTCAACAATGACGCTCTTTTAATTATACAACTCAGGACGTCTGTCCGAAAAAATCGGAATTTGTTTCCTAATCTCACGCACCTGATGTAAATCGATCTCTCCGGTTAGAATTTCTTCCTCTTCAGAAGCCTCACACACAATATCTCCCCAAGGATCAATAATCATTGAATGCCCAGCAAAGATATTGGCAGGATCGCTGCCTGCACGGTTGCAGGCTACAACAAAACATTGGTTCTGGATGGCCCGGCTGATCAACAGCGCCCGCCAGTGGGACAATCTGGGCAGTGGCCATTCAGCGCAGACGAACAGGATTTCCGCCCCTTGTGCGGTATGGGCGCGAACCCATTCCGGAAACCGGATATCATAACAGATTAGCCCTGCACATAACGTATCGTCTAATGTAAATAGTCCTTTGGCTTCTCCCGGCTGCAGATACAAATGTTCATCCATCAGCTGGAACAAATGCAGCTTGCTGTATTGTCCGACGAGCTCACCTGATCGATTAAATACATACATACGATTAGTTACACCAGTATCATTTCGGCTAGCGACAGAACCAGCGATGATATTGATGCTGTATTGTTTAGCCAAGCTGGAGATAAATGCCTTGGTAATTTCTCCTTCCGGATCGCCAATATCTTCTAAGCGAGTTAGATCATAACCAGTGGTCCATAGCTCAGGGAGAATCAGACAATCGGGGGCAGCGACAGCGGCTTCTTTTATTTTCTGGACAACAGCAGCATAATTCATAGCGGGATTGCCAAATGCTATATCCAGCTGAATCAGGGATATTCTCATAGGTATCCTCCTCTTTTGTTCAAGCGTATAGCACCGGATGAGGATAAGCAATGTTGATTTTTTAAAAATGATTTGATATATTAGTTGACGGGTCAATGATTATGCGTTAGTATAATTTCATACAAAACAATTGCATACAATTAAATATAGAAAGGAGGTATATTTTGACGGAGTACTGTCCTGAGGAAGAACATATATTTGAACTGCTGCAGGCCTTAAACAAAGGAATCTCTCCAAAATTCGAACGTTGTGCAGGGATCAGTCCCACACGGCTTCGCCTCCTGCATGAACTGTTTCGGGTAGATGAAGTCAGCCAAATCAGTCTGCAAAAGGAAATGGATATTGATGCGGCAGCCGTCACACGTCATCTGAAGGGATTGGAAGAGAGTGGCATGATCGCTCGCCGCAATAACCCAGCCGATAACAGGGTCACATTGGTCTCATTAACCGATCAAGGTCGGGAAAGAATGGTTAAATATAGCGAAGAGAAAAGGCGGTTTATCGCTACTCTGCTAACAGGTTTTAACGATCAGGAGCGAGCAGTGCTCATTGATATGCTCAATCGTCTGCAATCTAATATCATTCTGTTGTAACTTACAAAACACACTCAAAGGAGAATTAATCATATGAACGCTACACAAACAAATGATTTTCAAGAAATTATTACAGGACGCCGCTCTATCCGCAAATATGATCCATCCGTTAAAATCAGCAAAGAAGAAATGACACAGATCCTTGCCGAAGCTACACTTGCTCCATCTTCAGTGAACATGCAGCCTTGGCGTTTTCTGGTCATTGAAAGTGACGAAGCTAAAGCTACTTTAGCGCCTCTCGCTCGTTTTAATAACGTACAAGTAGAGACTTCTGCGGCTATGATTGCCATCTTTGGTGATCTGAACAACTTCGATTACGCTGAAGAAATTTACGGTACGGCTGTTGAACGTGGACTTATGCCTGCTGAAGTAAAAGAAAATCAATTAACCAGATTATCCGCTCATTTCGCTAACCTGCCACGGGAAATTAACAGAGATACCGTGCTTATCGATGGCGCACTTGTTGCTATGCAGCTGATGCTGGTTGCTCGTGCACATGGTTACGATACAAACCCAATTGGTGGATTTGAAAAAGACCAAATCGCTGAAGCGTTTGGTATGGAAAAAGATCGTTATGTTCCTGTAATGCTACTCTCCATTGGTAAAGCTGTTGATGCAGGTTACCCCTCTGTTCGTCTGCCTATCGATAAAGTTGCTGAGTGGAAATAATTATAAAGTTAGTAAGCCAACGCGCTACCATAAACACTAATCTTAGGAGGAATATACAATGATCATTATTCATGCTGTACTTAAAGTTAATCCAGAGCGTCGCGAACAGTTTTTGACGGAGTCTAAAGCATTACTGGCTGCTACTCATGCTGAAGAGGGTAACCTTTCTTATGAGCTATATGAGAATGCTGGAGAAGCCAACTCATTTATTATGATTGAGCAATGGCGTGATGCTGATGCAGTATCCAGCCACAATACGAGCGCTCATTTCACTGCTTTCTCAGCTAAAGCTGGCGAATTCTTGGCTGCTCCTCTAGATGTTAAAGTATTTAGCGCAGAACAGGTAAAATAAGCTGTCTCCATTCTTAGCGAATTTTATTTAATCCTAAACAGGGATGATCCATAGCCATAAAGGCTGTGGGGCATCCCTATTTTGCATTTCACCCCGTTTATAAAAAGGAGATCTAGGGTATCTATCCTTACCTTGATTCAAAGGCATGCAATATAAACGATGGGGGACTTTACATATGAAGACACAGAGAAATATGATTGATTTCTTGAATTATTATCTATCCGGCGGATCGCTTGCCCGTATTATGGGTGTAGCAGGAGAAGAGGTGGAGCGTAAGCTTGAGGGGATAGACCTAGAGGCTGCCAGAGCCTATCGTCAGACGCTTGGCGGAGTCATTACGACAAGTCAGCAGCTATTCCAGCTTCCTGGATTTAGTCCAAGCTTACTGGAACAACTTACTGAAGTATTGGGCAGACTAGACTCAGGCAAGCTAAAGGTTCTGGCTCCGCAGACTACGTGGAATAATCAAGTAACACCTTACGTGAATGGTCCAGAGTGTCTAGGAATGATATTAGAGGAGATCAGAAAAGCGCAGCATTATATCCACCTGTCTGTCATGCTTTTTTTTAATGATCGTTCGGGGAATCTGGTTGCAGATGAACTGTTTTATGCTCTTAAGCGTGGCGTTAAGGTAAGGGTTATGGTCAATTACACATTGACGGCTTTGGGGTACGGAAATAATCTGGAGTACGGCCAGTTCTCCAAGATTGCTGATCAGCTTGAGAATGCAGGCGCCAAGCTGCTGAATACCTTCAATTCGTATTATTCAGCTATGGAATGGCGGGTGAAACGAAAGGCGCTGGAGCAAGAAGGAGTGCCGGAAAGTATCCTGTTTCTGCAGGATAAAGTGCAAGAGGATGTTGAGGTTACAGGAATGAATGTCATCGATCATCGGAAGTTTATGGTCATAGATGGGGTAACCTCGATTATAGGCAGTGTAAATATTGGTGACCAATATACGTATGAGACCCCAGTGCAGGCATCCTCTGCAATGAGTATAGATGGACATCCACAGGGGATTCCTAGTAAAGAGGCTGAGTGGCATGATGGTTGCTTCCGGATTCGCGGCGCTGCAGCGCAGCCTTTGAATGCGATGTTCTATTCTCGCTGGCTGCTTCTAGGCGGAGATCATTTTGATGTGAATGATGTCTTTTATTATCCGGATGTGGATTATCATTTTGGTGAGGAAGAATGTACGCTGTTAGCAAGCTTTCCAGGTAACCCGGTTAACCTGATTCAACAATATTATCTGGATTTAATTACTTACGCGGCTGAAGAGACTATCATCGTGAATCCTTATTTGATTGATCAGGATTTTTGGGATCGGCTCGGGCTGCTTGGCCCGGAATGCTCGTGTAATTTGAACATTTGTAACCCGCTGGAGGTTAATGATCATCCTACAAATCGCGCGGCGGTAAGAGGCAATATGTATATGCCGTTTATTAACGGTGTTTCCTTCTATGACTACAGTGCCACCGGTCGATTTTCCCATTGGAAAATTACCTATGATCATAGATCACAAGCCGTTTTTCATGGTTCATATAATATCAACGAAAGAAGTGCCTGCCACGATTTTGAGCTGGGAATGCTGGTAAAAGGGGAGGCCTTTGCAGAGCAGATAAAGTCTATGATCGATTATGACCTGAGTGTCTCGCGGAAGATTACCAGTAAAAGTGAGTTCTTTAAGCATCCTTGGTTACACCCTAGTACTTATCTGAATAAGGCAACCCAGAATTATACTTGATAAATTGGGCTAATTCTCATGATATAATGATCGTTATAAATCATTAGGATGGAGTATTGGCTATGCAAATCAAAATTACAAAAAGTGGTTTGAAAAAGGACGAGGTATTTTTTCTCACAGAATTTGGGGAGGGCCGGGGAATCTGGTGTGGTGCTCCTGTGAATCCAGGGGCAGAAATGGATGTGGAATTGGAGCTTTCGGAGCTGCTTATGAGGTGGGTGGATATCCATCCTGTGCCTGCAGGTGAGTTCAACATCAGGCTCGAACAGGATAGGGTTATTTTTACGGGCGTGTTGGAGAATATTGAAGAAGATGGCACAGGATTTTTACGAATAGGTGAAGGGTTAGTGATGTTCGAGTGTCTCGGTGAACCTATGGCACTGGGTGTGTTCGTAGAATTGCAGGTCCGTGATGTGCGAATCTATCCCTTCAGTATTTGACGCTTCTTAGGGACTAAGATAACATACAAAGATAACATTAGATTCAGAAAGTTAAGCATGAGGAGTAGAAAGCTATGAACACCGAAATTCAGCAATTTAAGACCGAATTCTTCAAGGCGCTGGCTCATCCGATGCGTATTCGTATTCTGGAGTTGCTTAGCGAAGGTGAGAAGAATGTGAATGAACTGCAGGCTATTCTCGGCTCGGAAGGTTCTGCTGTATCCCAGCAGCTAGCTGTTTTACGCGCCAAAAATGTAGTAACCAGTGTGAAAGAAGGCACCACAGTCATTTATGCCTTGCGTGATCCTCTGATCAAGGACCTTCTGGTCGTGGCCAAACAAATATTTGATAACCATCTCGTGAATACCATTTCATTGCTGGAAGGCATGCGCGGCGAGTGAAAATGGAATAGATTAACGTTATTTTGGCGTTGACAACAGTCGCGTCCTAGAGTAATGTTCTTCTTATATTCAAATAATCAGATATTTAAAGAAAAGAAGGTTTGAACATGACAGGGCGGGGTCGTTATAAAGGCTACAACATGAACGCTTTTCGCAAGGATTTGATATCAGGGACAATCGTCGGGGTTATTGCCATTCCTTTAGGGATGGCATTTGCTATTGCTTCTGGTGTAAAGCCGGAATATGGCATTTATACGACAATCGTTGCCGGCATATGTATTTCATTGTTCGGGGGATCGAAATTTCAGATTGGTGGACCGACAGGTGCATTTATTCCTATCTTGTTTGCCATTGGGATGCAGTATGGTTATGAGAACCTGCTGTTAGCGGGGATGATGGCGGGGGTTATTTTAGTCCTCATGGGATTGTTAAGGCTGGGTGTACTGATTAAATTTATTCCGAAGCCGGTCACGATTGGTTTCACAGCCGGAATAGCGGTTATTATCTTCACCGGACAGATTGCTAACTTCCTTGGGTTAAGGGATATTGAACGGCACGAGAGCTTTGTAGATAACATGAAAGAAATTGGACTTCATCTATCGACGATCAATGGATATAGTATCCTGACCGCCGCGATTTGTCTGGCCGTTGTTATCCTAGCGATTCGCTTCGCTCCGAAGGTGCCGGGTTCATTGGTCGGTCTTCTTTGTGCGACTGTCATAGCAGCGTTATTTTTTAGCGGTAAGGTGACTACGATTGGTTTGGCCTATGGGAATATCCCTAATACACTGCCAAGCTTCCGTTTTCCGACCATTACCTGGGAGCGGATTACACTGCTGATTCGTCCTGCCTTTATCATCGCGATGTTGGGTGCTATTGAATCCTTATTGTCAGCTGTCGTAGCTGATGGGATGACGGGCAGCCGCCATAACAGCAACCGTGAACTGATTGGTCAGGGAATCGCCAATATTGCAGCTCCATTGTTTGGAGGAATTCCAGCCACAGGTGCCATTGCCAGAACCGCCACAAATATCAAAAGCGGCGCAGTTTCTCCGATCTCAGGGATCGTTCATGGGGTAGTGGTATTCCTAATTCTTCTGTTGTTTGCACCCTATGCTTCTAGTATTCCGTTGGCAGCGATGGCTCCTATCTTGATGGTAGTGGCTTGGAATATGAGTGAGCGTAAACAATTTCTTCATTTGCTTAAAATCAAAACAGGTGATTCTTTGGTATTATTCATCACCTTCTTGTTGACGATATTTGCAGATTTAACGCTGGCCGTAGAGGTGGGATTGATTCTTGCGGTGATTTTGTTTGTGAAACGGATGGGAGAGGTTCATCTGGTATCCAAAGTATTGCCTGATCCTAATTCCGTCAAAGTAGGAGCACATATGGTAACGGAGAGTCATGATTGTCCGCAGATTGGGATTTATACCGTGGAAGGGCCGCTGTTTTTTGGCGCTGCGTATAGATTTGATGACACCATGCCGGGTTATGGCTCCGATCAGCCGAAAATTATATTAATGCGGATGGGAAAAGTGCCATTCATGGATACTACGGGTGAATCCAATCTGGCGGAGCTGGTGCGGCATCTCCATGCTGTTGGAGGGAAACTGATGATCTCCGGTGTTCAGCCGCAGCCGCTTGAGCTTCTTAAGAGAACCGGGCTATATGACAAAATAGGAGAGGCACAGTTCTATCATCATACCGGTGAAGCGATCAATGAAGCTCTTAGCAGTATTAATCACAATAAATGTATCGGATGCAGTCATGCGGCGTTTAGGGAGTGTACGGCATTATCCTGTCAGGAGGATGCAGGTGGACTACGAGGTCTGACAGGACGCAAGAAGCCAGCATTGCCTCTGAACTAATCAGCGGTACTTGAGCTTAATAAATAAAGTCGGCCTGGGCGCTATTCTTGCGTCTGGGCTTTTGTATTAAAATTGGACTTCGGAATTCTGAATTTGTACAATTGGGTATAAGTTTAATGTAATCAATATCGATAAGGAGAATATAAGCTCATGAAGGAATTGAATTATCCGAAGGTGTTTATGCTCTTGGCGGGATTGTCTGTCGCAACATTGGCGGTATATCGTGTAGTGTCA
Organism: Paenibacillus sp. FSL R7-0048; assembly: GCF_038004505.1. Taxonomy (NCBI): domain Bacteria; kingdom Bacillati; phylum Bacillota; class Bacilli; order Caryophanales; family Paenibacillaceae; genus Paenibacillus; species Paenibacillus sp. FSL R7-0048. The sequence continues at coordinate 648,646 of NZ_JBBORF010000001.1, forward strand.
CTTCAGATGGATTCGTTTTACGGTTTTTTAATTTGGAATTTGTTCTTAGCTTGGATTCCGTTTTTATTCTCCATGGCTGCTTATGAGCTAGACAAAAGGAAGATAGGCGGTTTATTACTTCTTCCTTTGGGGGTCGCGTGGCTGCTGTTCTTTCCCAACGCGCCTTATCTCATGACTGACCTGGTGCATTTAACGGTAAGAAAAAGTAGATATATCGTGGAGGGAGCCATTCAGAATCGCTACTGGTATGACTTGGTCACTCTTTTATTGTTCACCTGGAGTGGATGGTTGACCGGTTTTTTCTCATTATATCAGTTCCAGACGGTCATTTATCGTAAAAGCAACCTGCTGTGGTCATGGGTATTCGTGCTTGCGGCATGTATGCTCGGGGGATATGGTGTACTGCTTGGCCGAGTCTACAGACTCAATAGCTGGGACGTCCTGACGGACAGGCATCAGTTGTATCAACTTGTTCTGGATAGCCTGAATCTCCAGTCCGTATTTTTCAGCTTGTTCATTGCCTTTGTCCTGCTGGTCATTTACGCGACGATGTATTGTCTACTCAATGCTCTTGGCACCGGAGAAAGACGAAGAGTTACCAGAGGGTACTAATCGGCACACTCCGGCTCAAACTGGAATTGTTTCAGATCTACCACACCTTTTTCATTAAAACTAACTCCCTCTCCCTGTAGATAGAGCCTCTGGAGGGAGTTAGACTCATCCTCAGTTAGTGCGATCATTCCCTTAGCATTAATGACCCGATGCCAGGGCAGCTTATATTTTTTGCTCATGGAGTGAAGGATGCGAACGACCTGCCTCGCTCCTCTTGGGCTGCCTGCCGCGCGGGCAACTCCTCCGTAAGTCATCACTTTACCTTCTGGTATAGACTGTATGATATGAATAACTCTCTCAGTAAATGGTGTCATAGCAAGCTCAAGCTCCTATATCTTATTTTTATCCAATGCTCAACAGATAAATCAATTCTAAACGAAACGGGGGACGAACAGGAGGATTTTTTGAGAATAGCAAAAAAGGGGTTGCAAAGCAATAAATACGCGTGGTATATTTTAACTGTAAAAATAATCTAAACGTTTAACAACGTGATTGAAAGAGTTCCATAATAAGATAGGAGAAGGTGTAATGAGGAAAACCAGCATTAAAGACATAGCCGCAAAGGCTAATGTTTCGATTGCTACAGTCTCCTATGTGCTTAATGGTACCCGCAATGTACGTTCCGATACAAGGGAACGAGTTGTTGCAGCCATTGAGGAGTTGAATTATAAGCCGAATGCTATTGCGAAGAGTCTCAAACTCAACCGTACGAATACAATAGGTGTTATTGCAGAAGATGTGACGGTATTTAACACCCCCGATATTATCGATGGAATTAATGATTTTGGAGATCGTAATGATTTGCATATTTTACTGGTGAATCTTCGTTTGGACAAGCGTATCGGCCGTAACTTCTCGAATACGGAAGACTATCGAAAGTATGCCGCTAATGCGGTTGCCGAACTGCTCAGTAATCAAGTGGATGGGATTATTTATATCGGTGTTCATCCCCGTGATTTAACGGGTTTAATCGATACGGAAGGTAAGCCTATTGTGTATACCTACTCTTACACACAGGACGATATCTCTATCCAGTATAATGATGAGCAAGCTGCTTACCAAGCCATGTCCTACTTGGTTAACCAAGGACATAGCAGAATTGCTGTAATCAGTGGTTTGATGGATTCAATCCCTTCCAGATTAAGACTGAACGGTTATTACAAGGCCGTTACTGAATATCAATTACCGTTCGATCCACTGTTAATTAAGATGGGAGACTGGGAGAGGGAATCAGGGTATCGTCTTACCTCCGAGTTGCTCGCTTTGCCGGAGCCTCCAACCGCGATTCTTTCCATGAATGATGTAATGGTTGTAGGTATTTTGCAGGCGGCAGAGGAAAAAGGGTTTAAAATACCGGATGATCTGTCGGTTGTCGGTTTTGATAATCGTGAATTCAGTGATTACTTACGCCCGCGTATAACAACAATGGGACTTCCGCTACATGAGATGGGCTATCAAGCTATTGAGGTGTTGTTCAATTTAATCAAGGGGACGAAGATGGATTCACTGACCATGCCGGAGTGCCGGTTGATCGAACGTGATTCTGTGGCTACGTTAAAAAATGCTGTGAGACAAAAATAAGTTTCACAGCTCCTTTTTCCTCATAAATCTAAACGTTTAACTTAAAATATTGAAGAGGTGCTAGGCAATGACGATTCTAGGCAACGAAAATTTCAGGATGGAGTTAAGCGACCGCGGAGCACTTCAGTCTCTGATATTACAGGGCGACCCTAGTGAAATGAACTGGGTAGTTGATCCGTCTTATTTGGAAGAGGCAGGTTATGCGGATACAGATAAGCTATTCGGAGAATGGACAATAGAGCTAGACGGGAATATCATAAAAAGCACTGATCTGTTGCCCAATATCACGCTAGAAGGAAAACACCGTGTAATTGTGGATTTTGAAGGCGCGCCGATTGCAATCAGACTTACATATTCTTTGGAAGATGAGCGACTAAGATGGACTATTGAAGCTATGAACCGCTCAACACAGTCTGTAAGAATTAATGGACTTCATGTGTGGTTTTCGCTCGCTTATGTCATGTACAGAGATGAAAATGTGCAGCGCAATATGAGTCAGTCCTGTGCAGTATTCCCCCATCTTGGTGGAGATTTCGCTAAAATTGCTGCCATTCGACGGAGCAACGAAGCACCACATCTGGGTGTTTATGGTGTTCAGGGCAGAACAGTAACCGTAGGTACTTATTGTAGTTATAAGAATCGTTTTCTTGAGCAGGTTTCCCCTTCTTTGGATGGTCTGCTGTATCATCGGTTATCGTTGGTGGAGGACGGATCATCTATGACCGAATCTGCAGCTGCCGACTGGATATATGGTGGCGCTTACAGTCCGCTGGATCTTGACGCTGGAGAGACCTCCAGCTGGGAATACATATTCCATCCCTGTCAGAATCGAGATGATTTCTATAGACAGGGTATGGCCTATGGACATCCGCGCTGGAGCTATACGCCTGTATTAACCCGGGGAGGAAGGTTCGAAGCTGTTGTTGATCTGCCGCAGGGCCAGGCTCTACGTGAGCTGCGTTTGTATAGCACTTCAACGGCAACGGAGCTGATCCGCCAGGAGAATATTACGAACGAAGCTGTACGGTTGGAGTCAGGCAGCAGCTACACTATATCTTTACAGCGTTTGGAGCCGGGAGAACATAAGCTGGAGCTGGGGCTAGAAGATGGACGGACCGATATCCTGGTCTGGAATGTACTGGAGTCGATTGACCTGATTCTGGAAAAGAGAGCCGAGTGGTTGGTAAATAACAACTTTGGAGGGACAGGTGAGGCTGAGAGGCCATATGCCTTCCGTCCGCTATCGAATCAGGGAGAATCGCTGGGTAAGGTTGCTTTTCTTCTGATGAAGAATAGCATGGCCAAGGCTGTCCCCGAACAAGTAACTAAGGCCGAGATTGCCGCAGTATTGGATGTGAAGGAGCATTGGTTTGAAGGCGGAGATTTCAATCATCCGCGTCCCTTGTATGGAGAATTCTACCGCATTTATGATCTGGATTATATTGGGCATGTCTTTTATCTATTGTCACGAATGGATGGTTCATTACTTAAAATTCATTCTCCTAGAGAATATCTACAATGGGCTGCCGAAATCATGTGCCTTCGCCTAGACCCTGATCGGCATAGTGGGCAGCGTGAACAGGATGAGAGCCGTCTAAATGGTATATTTGTGCTCTATATTCTTGATTTATTAGAGGCACTGAAGCAGAGCGGTCTTTCAGAAGAGTATAAACGTCTACTTACCTTATGGGAGCAATTTGGCAGAAATCTGGAGACAGGGATACAGCAGTATGAGGGAGCTATAACGGAGCATTTTTACGATAATGCAGGATTTGGTCCTACCTGTGAAACATTGTGTCACCTTGGAAATAAAGAGGAGGCTCAGCGTTATGGGCAACTAATTCTGGCAAATATCGGATTCAGTAATGATTACAGAGTGCAGAATCCGGATCGCTGGTGGGAAGCTTTGTCGTATATGATTCATTCCCTTTGGGGTGGATTGGTAGCAGGTGCATCCCGGGTTGCCTATGAATTCCTTGGAGACCCTGAATATTTGGAAGCCGCTTACCGTTCTACGATGGCAGTATTCAATTGTTACGATTGGAATGTACGCTCTACTCCACGCCGTTTGTTGCCTGGAGAGGCAGCCTCTACATATAGTGTGGCAGCTCCTAACCTGAACATGCCAGAATTGTCGCGAAACCGTTTTGGGCAATCCGTATTTGTGGGGGCAAGTGATTCCTTGTTTGCTTCGCTGTTCTCGGGTGTGACAGGAGATGATTGGGATATGGGGGAGGAGCTAGTGGCCTATCTAATGGGCTTCGGGACAACCACATATTTGTACAGGGATCCACGCGGAAAGATGCGCTGTATTAACGGTTATATTGAAGAAGACTCGGAGGGCTGGATCGTAACAAGTTACGCTGCATATCCGTCAAGATATGTGCTGCTTGAGGATAAGCTCGAATATCGCACAACTGAGGGGATACTAGAGCCTCGCGTAAGACTGGCAGGCGGAGGAATATTCAGCCCTTGTCTGTAATCGCTAAGAATGACAAACCATGATGATTTTAGGCTAAAGCTTTAAATGCTTGGCTTGAAATAAATAGATATGAAAAAAAGGGAGGCAACAAACATGAAGTTTGGAAAACGTACTCTAGTTCTATCTTTAGCATCAATGATGGTTTTTTCCGCACTGGCAGGCTGTTCGGGCAATTCCAACAACGCGGCTCCAAAGGCATCTGAAGGGTCTGGAGCAGCCAACAAGGAAACTACGCCTGATAAAGATGTAACCTTGGAATTATTGTATTGGGGTGATGATGTACAGAAAAAGCTGGTAGAAGCGGCAGCAGAAAAATATACAGCCGACACCGGAGTGAAAATCAATGCACAAGTACTTCCAGCAGATGGCTCCTTTGATACATTTATTCAGACCCGGCTCGAATCCGGTGAACTTCCAGATATCAGTTATATGGGTGAAGGCGATATCCAAAAGTACAATGAAATGGGAATTATCGAAGATATCAGCGATTTATTAGCGGACGGAAGCATTCCTGAAAAACTATCAGCGATTACAATCCATTCACCTGAGCAAAAAGTGATTGGAGTCGGCCTATCCAACCAGTTGGAGCTGCTTTACTATAGCAAGTCCAAATTTGATGCAGCAGGTCTTGAATATCCACCCTCCAAAGTTGAAAATGCGTGGGATTGGGATACATTCGTGACAAACGCGAAAAAGCTAACGACAGATACTAAAGGAAAAACAGCGGCAGATGAAGGCTTTGATGCTGCTCTGACCGAGAACTACGGGCTTGGTATGACAGCGGGACGGGAGTTCCACCACTTCTGGGCAGCTTATGCCAACGGTGGCGGGATTGTTTCCCCGGATGGAAAGGAGTTTCAATGGGATTCTCCCAAAACGGTTGATGCCATCCAGAAGCTAGCTGATCTCGTTAACAAAGACAAGGTTGCATCCGCTTTCAATTACACTTGGAATTCTGGAATTGGTTCTGCGGTAGACGCTTTGAGTGGTGGTTATGCCATGGCAATCAGCGGATCTTGGGATCTAGCTAATATCAAAGGTAATGAAGATATCGGCGTTGGCGTTCTGCCTAAGATGGAAAAGGCAGTAACGATGAACTGTGGTGCTCCGCTTGTTGTGTACAATACATCGAAGCACATTGAGGAAGCCAAGAAATTCTATGCTTACATGGTCAACCCTGAGAACAGTCTGGAGCTGCTGAAGAGTGGTGCGTGGTTGCCGAACCAGGCAGATTGGTATACCGATCCTACCTTGGTTGAAAAGTGGACCTCCGATCTTCCTGAAAGCGCAAAAGAAACTATCCTTAGTTATTCCACAACGAAAGACGCTATCGCACAATGGCCTGCATATTACGTTCCTGCCTACCTCAAGATGAATACTGAATATGAGAAATCTATTGATCAGGCGTTGGCAGGTAAGAAAAGTGTTAAAGAAGTCTATGACGCGATCATGCCAGCGATCAAGCAGTTGTTCGAGAGCGGCAAGGTTTCCTAATTAGAGCTTATATTTGAAAAGAGGGCTATTGCTTATGAACCCAGAGAGCAAAACCGAAACGGCTGCGGTCTATGTTAAAAAGCATGCCAGAGGTGTCACCAAAGAGGCGGTGGCTGGATATTTGTTTGCAGCACCGGCCATTATTGGATTTTTGGTATTGACGCTTTATCCGATGTTGGCCAGTTTGTTTTACAGCTTTCATAAAATAACGATTATGAGCGGAAGCCAAGTTATGGAGTGGATTGGACTGGATAATTTCCGGTACATATTCACCAATACCAGCTCCGAATTCAAGAAATCCATAACGGTAACCTTGATTTATGCCTTCATTAACGTGGCGCTTGTAATCACCTTTTGTCTGATTGTTGCACTCTTATTGAACCGTAAATTTATCGGCAGAAACTTGATGCGGGCTATATTCTTTCTGCCGTCTGTAGTTCCGATGCTGGCGACAACAATTGTGTGGCAGATGCTTCTACAGAACCAAGCCAAGGGTGGATTGCTTAACTGGATTTTATTGCAGATAGGAATAGCCCCTGTTGATTTCCTGACAGATCCCATCCGTATTTTTGAGACATTGTTTATCATGAGCTTGTGGACCTGTGGTGGGACGATTGTTGTGTTCATCGCTACGCTGCAGGATGTTCCGGGAGAATTGCTGGAAGCTATCGAGATGGACGGGGGAAATGCTTGGCACAAGTTCCTCAAAGTAACCTATCCGACGATCAAGCCTGTCCTCTTTTTCCAATTGATTATGTGCATGATGACCTCTATCCAGATTTATACGCAAAGTGTGGTGTTGTCCAGAAATGGTGCACCCGATCGGATGACTTATTTTATCAACGTTATGATCTATGACCATTCATTTGTTCAGGTAGGGATGCGCGGTTTGGCGTCTGCTGAGGCATGGGTCGTCTTCCTAATCACTATGGCCATTACTGGTGTGCTGTTCTACTTCCAGGGCGCATTTAAAAGGGACGATTCGATGGGCAAAAGAAAGAAGGCGAGATAATGGCGGCTACCGCAATTATGAATTATACAAGTATCCAGAAAAAAAAGAAAAGAGCTAAAGCCATCAATACCGGGCTGATTCTGCTCTCCTGTCTGCTCGCAGTGGTGTTTGCTTTTCCGCTTTATTGGCTGCTGCGAGGTGCCTTCGTGAGCCATACAGAAATACTGGCGCGGCCGCCTGTGTTTTTCCCTGAGTCACTAAATGTCGATAATTTTCGGCTTGGGTTGGAACGTATTCAGTTCCTGCGGCAGCTCTGGAATTCAGTTTCGATTGTAGTTCCTTATGTGATCGGGACGGTGCTGACGACAAGCTTTGCTGGGTATGCCTTTGCTAAGCTGAACTTTCCGCTGCGCGGGATGTGGTTCGTGCTGGTCATCAGTACGATGATGCTGCCTAGTGCCGTAACCCTGCTGCCACAATATTCTCTGTACACTTCTTTGGGACTAGCTGGCAAACCTGCTCTTATTATTCCGGCCTTTTTCTGTGCAGGCGGCAACGCGTATTTTGTCTTTTTGCTCCGGCAATTTTTTATGACGATTCCGCTAGAACTCAGTGAAGCTGCCAAGATTGACGGTGCGGGTTACTTCCGTATCTACTCCCGCATCATGCTGCCGCTTATACGTCCCGCAATGATTGTTGTGGCGTTGTTCAGCTTTATCAACTGTTGGAATGAATTTTTCTACACCATGATTTATTTAAAGACTGAAGCAGATTATACGCTGCCTATGGGCTTGTATATTGTGAACGGGATGCGCATTCCGAACTATGAACAGGTCATGGCACTGGCGCTCGTCGTTACAGCTCCTTGTCTAGTATTTTTCTTGATCGGCAACAAATATTTTGTTGAGGGCATTACATTAACAGGAATCAAGGGATAAAAAGGAGGAATTCATCCAAATGACAAGTCATAAATGGCCCAGAAGAGCTTCTGTAGCGGCATTATGCGCGGCTGTGGTATTAAATGCAGGGATTGTTCCCGTATCGGCTAACTACACGACTGATTTCTATCATGAAGGTGTAGGCACCGATTACGGGCAGGCGAAGTGGAAGGATAATTCTATTGTTAAGGAAGGCGTTAATTTCAGCGATGTCACCGTCGGAGAAATGATGCAAGCGATTGAAGCTTTTGATTTTGAGGCTTTTGCAAAAGATAATTCCGATTTGCCTTGGCTTGACGCCTTGCTAGTTAACGAAGGTGTCATTCCGGATGATGTCAACGACGAAGTTAGCGCCAATACTCTGTTCAGCCGGGGAAGCGCTTTGTACATGAAGACTCAGGATAATACCAAGCTGGGTTTTGTGGGAACGGTGCATTATGCGGATACTTTGAACAAGGACACGATGTATAACATCACCCTTTCTACAGGAGACTTGGCAGAACAGAAAAATGTGCGGAAGAACTACCCGAGTCATGAGAATCAGACCTACACAAGCGGAGGCCTGGAGATTAACCAGCGGAAATTTATTTCCAGCTATAACAGTGCTGTAACGCTGCTTCAGTTGAAGAATCCTACGGCCAGCGATATAACGTTGACGATGAAGGTTAAATCACCTTTCGTCTCAGCGGCTGAGGGGGATGAGCTGGTGGGTTACAGAGTGGCTGCTCCGCTAATGATAGGCAAAGCCGGGCAAAAGGTAGTTGAAGCAATGTCCTACGTGGATGTTCACCTGAGCGGAAACGGCATGAGTCCTTCCGGAAATGAACTGGTTAGAGAGATTACAGTGCCCGCCGGTGGCTCCGTTGACCAAAAGGTAGTCATGGGTTGGCTCGCGGATGAAATACCAGGCTCAAAGCTGCATTATGAGAGCTTTAAGGCTGCTGACAGCAATGATACAGCCTTCTCCGCACAGGTGCGGGAGTACAACGAGTGGTGGGCAGAGAACATTCCATATATCGATGTTCCCGATGAGAATGTGAAGAAGGTACTTTATTATCGTTGGTGGTGTAACCGCTTTAATTTGCTGGATGCCAACATTCCGGGCAATGACTGGCAGTTCCCGATGAATATGGAGGGCGTTCTCGGCTACAACAACGGGATTACGGTCAGTGTACCTTGGGCGATGCAGGATCTGAAATGGCTGCGTGATCCTTCCTACTTGTATGGAACCTGGCTGGCTCAAGGGGAATATTCCGAGAATAAGAACTATAAAAATAATCCCGGACGTCCTAACATCTGGACTTGGGATATGATGCAGAACACGTCGCAAGTAGGCTGGGATGCTTACAAGATTTACGGTGGTGGTCAGGAAATACTGAAGAAGTTCGCTGATTTTTCCGCCACTGATGTTACCGGCACACTTGAACATTTTAAAGGCACTAATCCAAATCTTGTTTATTATAACCATGGTCCGATTACAGGTAATGACGGAGATACCGTATCCATGCACTGGAATGGCAGTGGTAACTATGCCCGGCTGGATGGTTCTTCTACTACTTACGCCAATGCAGTGGCAACAGCGAAGATGTACGAGCAGCTTGGGGATACTGCGGGTGCAGCTAAAATGAACACTGTGGCGCAGAATATTAAGAATTCAATTCTGAATGAGATGTGGTACGACAAGGCTGACTTTGATGGTGACGGTGTGGCGGATACGAATGGTACAGGCAGCTTTTTGCACAAAAAAGTTGTGGGTGGTACCGATGTATTCAACCCTTGGCGGGATAATAACATGTTTGTCTTTAACTTTGGTGTAGTACCAACTGAAGGTGAAGAAGGATATGAGGCGAAATATTTATCCCAGTTGTCTGATTACGCAGATCCGAATTATTATCCGATCTTTCCCTTCTTTACAGCGGATCAGAACAGCATTATGAAGCGGGTGGAAGATTTCAAGAACGGCAAGACGGATGCCTTCGGTACAGACCAGTTCGCATGGTGTAACTTCGGCAACTATATTAATACCGTTCGTGCCTCTCTGCGCTATTATCCTATAGATAACATCAATAGTGACGTTTACAAAACACTGTTTGATTGGGGCGCTTGGTTGCATACAGTGGAGCCGGGCAATACGGACCACCTGGACTCTAATGAATTTTTCTGGCTGGAGGATTACTTCTTCGGTACGCCATGGACAAAAGACAATCCTCCTAACCCTAGTGGAGATATGGTACGGGCATGGATTCACCACGATACGCTTGGCATGATGAATTACACTGTGGTTGAAGATATGGCGGGTATTCAGCCACGGACAGATGACAAAATCGAGCTATGGCCGATTAATGTTGATTATGACTATTTTGCTGTAGATAACGTGCGTTATCATGATGCTAACTTATCTATCGTATGGCAGGATCCTGCTAAATACAGTGACAATCCTCATTATCAAGGTATTCCAGCAGGTTATTCGCTCTTCATTAATGATGAACTCGTAATGACAACTAACGAAATGTCCCATCTGATTTATGATACAGCTACTGGTAAGGTGGAAAAACCTTCAGGTGATGTAACCGGGGCTGTTGGCGACAACTCGAAGACACAGGTATTATATGAAAAAGGCAGTGCTACGACGCTTGCTGCGGCAGATCAAACATCCTTAGCCAGCAATGAGAAGACTGTCGATATGTTTAATAAAGCAGGTGTAGATATTGTTAATGACGGTACGAATCTGGCAGTTGCTACAGGTACTACCGTTGAGTCGACTTATATCAAGAGCGGTTCGAATATCCGCAACCTGGCGGACAATTCGACAATCGCATCGATTAATCATACCTCAAACACAGCTTTATTCGGAGGTTCGCCGAATTCCGTCGATACGGTTACGTTCAAATTTGATGGAGTCCAGGCTGTGGACAATGTAAAAGTCTATTTCTATAATGACCGGCTTCTGAACGGTTATGGTACACCACAGACATTCGGTGTCGAATATCAGGATGCTGATGGAAGCTGGAAACCAGTGGAGGGGCAATTCCGCTATCCGGAGTATATTGCTTCCAACTATAACAATGTAGAGTTCCAAAAGGTTAACACTGCAGCGATTCGCATTCATGTGACGCATTCGCTGGAACTTGCGACCGCCATAAAGGAGATTCAGATCTACAACAATAATCTGGAGGTTAAGGCGGCTGCCAATCAGGCACCAAAGGTTTATCTAGAAGCACCATTGAAGGTTGAGCAAAATGTGCCTCTGACGATTATGCCGCAAATCGTTGATGATGGATTGCCAAGTGGCAAGCTGACTTATACCTGGGAGAAGATTTCAGGTGAAGGAGAAGTAGAGGAGACAGGGCTTGATAAGGCCATGCTGCAAGCAACCTTTAAGGCGACTGGTGAATACGAATACCGCCTGACTGTCAGCGATGGGGAACTTGAAACTGTCGTGAAGGTTCCAGTCACCGTATTTGTAGCTACTGCAGAACTGACAGAGATGATCGCTAAGTTTGCGGATCGGGATTCCGGCAGACTTGTCCGGAACAAGGATGATTTTACTGCGGCAACATGGCAAGAGCTGCAAGCTGCGCTGACTGCTGCCAAGGCATTGCTGGCTCAGGGAGAATATACGCTGGAAGAGATCAAAGTGGCAACGGATCAAATGCGGATGGCGGTGGAGAACCTTAGATACAGAAATGCTGCCCTTTTGGCTAACCCTAGTGCCTCTTACACTTCGGCATGGGAGTCTGTATATGGCATTAATGATGGTTATATCCCTTATACTTCAGCAAGTATTTACAATAGCGAAGCAGAAACTCAGTATGGGAACTGGGGCGGTCCCGGTGAAAGCCACTGGCTACAACTGACCTGGAAAGAGCCCGTGACTTTGTCAGGCAGCTCCGTGTACTTCTATGATGATGAAGGCGGTGTACAGGTACCGGGAGATTACAGCTTCGAATATTGGGATAAGGATGCCGGAAAATACTTACCGGTAACGGGCCTGAGCGAGAAAGGCAAAGCAAGAAATGCATTTAACGAGGTAACCTTTGACGAGGTGAAGACGGATAAACTCCGTTTGATTCTTAATAAGCAGTCCACTAGTATTTGGACAGGCGTTAAGGAATGGCGGGCAATTTCGTCTAAGCCAGAAGGAGAAGTTCCTGCTCCCGGCGACCATGGTGCGATTGTAAGCATTGAACAGATTGCGGTGAGTACGACAGTTAACGTCGTACCTAATCTTCCAGCTAAGGTTACGGTAACTTACGCCGATAAAACGACAGGCTTGGCAAGTGTGGTATGGGAGGAAATTCCCCTTAACAAACTCACCATTGCTACAGACTTCACTATATTTGGTAAAGTGGCGGGCACCGATATTGCTGCCAGTTGCCGCATCAGTGTGAGGTACGATAAATCTAAACTTAAAGCAGCCATTGATACAGCGGAAGATCCTTCGGTAAATGAAGAGAATTATACCGGAACGCCTGAGCAATGGGAGGCACTACGCATTGCACTAGAGGCTGCTAAAGCCACTTATGCAAATGACGGTGCTACCGATGGTGATATTAATGTGGCATATTCCAATTTGAAAAATGCCTTTGAAGCCTTACAGCCTGTCGAAGCTCATGATGCAACGATCAGCGGAATCACAATTCCGGGCGGATCTATTGATCAGGTAGCCAAAGAAATTATTTTACCGGATACGACTACACTTGATGAGCTGAAGGAAGGACTTACTGTGCCGGTAGGGGTTACCTTCGCTGTGTATGAACCCGATAGCATTACTATTGCGGGAGAAATTCAAACGGGTTACAAGGTCATTGTGACGGCACTGGATAAAACAACGACCAGAACGTATACCTTAACATTAGTTTCTGTAAATCCACCTCTCATAACGGCAGCCTTGGAGGAGAAGCTTAGAGCAATAGAGGCTCTGGATAAGAGCCTTTATGTAGAGGAGAGCTGGAATACTCTTGAGAAAGAGGTAGCACGTGCAGTGATGTTGCTGGAGAGTGGAACTGCTACTCAGGCAGACATTGATGAGGCATTAAGTCAGCTTACTGCGGCGGTTGCGGGCCTGAAGTTGCTTTCAGAAGCTACGCCAACACCTACGCCAACATCAACACCTGCACCGACAACGACACCAACGCCAACGGCAACGCCGAAACCAACAGATGCACCGGGTACTTATGTGCCGGTAGCCACGGCAAAACCGTCGCCTAGCGCGTCTGCGACAGCTGCCCCTGCTGTAAGCAATGGTAAAATCGTTGTCCAGACGATCATCGGAGCAGATGGAAATGCATTGGCTGAACTGGCTGCCGCAGATGTTGAAAAGGCAGCAAAGGATGCAAAGGATGGTATTCTGTCCATTGTCGTGAATCCTACCGGAAACGCGAAACAAATTGTAGTTGAGCTGCCACTGCAGTCACTGGCAGCAGCGGGGAATGTTAAATCCCTCAAGATTGATACAGGAACAGCAAGCATAATGCTGCCGGAAAATTTCCTGAAGACTTACAGAGATGCTAAGAACAGCAAACTTAAGCTTATTGTGGGCACTGGAGATATATCCGGATTGCCACTTTCGGTAAGCAGTCAGTTGAATGCAGGTACAATTAAAGACATCAGTCTTAGCGTAGATGGTGTGGTTATTCCAGGCGATGTACTGAAGACATCGGGGATCAAGCTGGCACTTCCTTATACGCTGAAGTCTGGTGAGAAAGCACATAAAGTAGTGGTTTATTACTTGAACAGTAATCAGCAACTAGAGATCGTTAAGAACGGAAGATTTAATACAGGGACACAGATGCTTGAGTTAAATTTGCAACAGCTTGGCAGTTATGTAGTGGTTCACTCGAATGTTTCATTCAAAGATACCGCTACAGCTAATTGGGCGGTAAACAGTATTGAAGCACTCGCAGCACGAGGCGCAATCCAAGGGATGGATGCTGAACACTTTAATCCAAGTGGAAATGTGACCCGTGCAGAATTCATCAAAATATTGATGAACGCTTTTGATTTACTAGATGAGACGGCTGTAAGCGCATTTACAGACGTTAAGGATGGGGCATGGTATGCCAGTCCGATTGCGAGCGCTCAAAAGCTCGGTATTGTTAAAGGCAAAGCGGATGGCAACTTTGGTGCAAGCGAGGAGATTACTCGTCAGGAAATGGCGGTCATGATTTATCGTTTGGCTCAGACGATTAATATCCCATTGACTGACGGAACAAATGCTTCTGGTGAAGCATTCTCTGATGTGAACCAGTTGTCTGCGGATGCAGCCAAAGCTGTAGAAGTGATGCGTATTAGTGGAATTATTAACGGTATGACATCCAACCAATTTGGACCAAACGGCAAGGCTACAAGAGCGCAAGCAGCGACCGTGATCTTCCGCCTGTTTGAGCAGCTTCAATAATCGTGCAGCAATACAAGATATAAAAAAGACGCAGGTGTCCCGTAGTCATGATCATGACTGCTGGGCACCTGTGTTTTTTTGCTGCCAACCCCAAACACCTAATCTCATGCTCGTATCCACCACGCTCTTAAAACAAACTTTGCTTCATGGTATGTAATTTGCACGCAAGAGATCGCTAACGGACCCAGGAGCCCCTAAACGTTGCATTTATCGACTTTTGGTGTGCTATCGGACCCCATAGTCGCTATTGGCATGAAAATCGCCCGATTAGAGCCACTTTTGATGAGATAGCTGCACTGGAGTCCGAAAATGTGCCCAAAAGGCGGTAATTGAGCCAATAACGCCTCCTGAGTCCGTAAGCGTCTGAGGATGCACTCGGTGTTATCGTATCTGAGTCCGTAAGCCTCAGGGGATGTGTCCGGTGTTATTGCGCTAGGTCAGTAAGCCCAAAGGATGAGTGTGATTCGGCGGTAACGGACCCAGTAGCCCCTAAACGTTGCATTTATCGACTTTTGGTGTGCTATCGGACCCCATAGTCGCTATTGGTATAAAAAACGGCCGATTTGAGCCACTTTTGATGAGATAGCTGCACTGGAGTCCGAAACTGTGCCCAAAAGGCGGTAATTGAGCCAATAACGCCTCCTGAGTCCGTAAGCGTCTGAGGATGCACTCGGTGTTATCGTATCTGAGTCCGTAAGCGCCTGAGGATGTACTCGGTGTTATCGTGTCTGAGTCCGTAAGCGTCTGAGGATGCGTTGGGTGTTATCGTGGCCGAGTCCGTAAGCGCCTGAGGATGCACTGGGTGTTATCGTGTCTGAGTCTGTAGGCCTCAGGGGATGTGTCCGGTGTTATTGCGCTAGGTCAGTAAGCCCAAAGGATGAGTGTGACTCGGCGGCAACGGACCCAGTAGCCCCTAAACGTTGCATTTATCGACTTTTGGTGTGCTATCGGACCCCATAGTCGCTATTGGCATGAAAACCGCCCGATTAGAGCCACTTTTGATGAGATAGCTGCACTGGAGTCCGAAACTGTGCCCAAAAGGCGATAATTGAGCCAATAACGCCTTCTGAGTCCATAAGTGTCTGAGGATGTATGCGGTGTTGCGTGCCTGAGCCGAAAGCGTCTGAGGATGTATGCGGTGTTGCGTGCCTGAGTCCGTAAGCGTCTGAGGATGTATGCGGTGTTGCGTGCCTGAGCCGAAAGTGTCTGAGGATGTATGCAGTGAGTCGCTATTGGCATGACCCCAAGGGCTGATTTAGTGACTTACCTGCGGAACCCAGCCTATGGAGCAGTCTCATTTTCTTTCTTGTTGATCCCTTTTCAGTATAATTTTGGCGGATAGGATTTGGAGAGACGGGGGATAATTTCTAGGAAACCTAATTCTGACAGGAGTGACTACTGTGGAGGAACGGCCAGCAGGTGGGAACAGCAATACGTCTCAAAAAAACACAAAATCTGAGCAGACTCTGAGTACGTCACTGGATGAAATGATGACTGTGTTTAGAGACATATTCAAGAACGATGGAACGCTTAGAATCAGAGTGTTTAGCAACATGTTTAGTGATAGTCTTCGCTTTGGATTAGTCTATGTTGACGGAATGGTTGACAAACATATGATCCAAGAGGGGATTATCAAGCCCGTCATGGCATTTGATTTTACCGAAAAGGATTGTGGCAATAAAGCCGAGCTGATGGA
Source organism: Paenibacillus sp. FSL R7-0048 (assembly GCF_038004505.1). NCBI lineage: Bacteria > Bacillati > Bacillota > Bacilli > Caryophanales > Paenibacillaceae > Paenibacillus > Paenibacillus sp. FSL R7-0048. The sequence goes on from NZ_JBBORF010000001.1 coordinate 664,801, forward strand.
GAACATCCGGACGCAGGTCATTAGTATTAGCGATGTGGTTGCCTCTGAGAATTTTGATGAAATGATCTATGCGATTATAGCTGGCAAGACCTTACTGTTGATGGACGGTTATGCCGGTGTTCTGAACATTGGTGCACAGGGTTGGGAGACGAAAGCTCTTGCGGAACCGGTTACCGAAAAAAGTGTGAAAGGTCCAAGGGAGGGATTTACGGAATCACTGTTAGTAAATCTCACTCTTATTCGGCGCAGGGTACAAGATTCCGAGTTAAAATTTGTTTTTAGTTCACTGGGAACACGGTCCAAAACACCGATATGTATCTGTTACATGGAGGGGTTAGCATCACCGGCTATTCTCAAAGAATTACAGAATCGAATGGAACAGATTGACATAGATCTTATTCTAGATACGGCATCTCTGGCGGAATTAATTAGAGACGAGCCCTATTCGCCCTTTGAAATGACAGGAAGTACAGAGCGCCCGGATGCCGTAGTCAGTAACATGATGGAGGGCAGAGTTCCGTGCTCATTGAAGGCAGCCCGTTTGCAATGACTGTCCCCTATGTATTTGTAGAGAATTTTCAAGCCAGCTCGGACTATTACATTAACTTTTATTTTGGTTCCTTCAATCGAATGTTGAGAGTTTTTGGAGCTTTTTTGTCGATCAGTATACCTGCTCTTTACGTAGCTTTAGTTACCTATAGCCAGGAAATGATCCCAACCATGTTGTTGCTCAGTATTTCTACAGCAAGAGTAGCAGTCCCTTTTCCTACAATAGTAGAAGCGTTATTCATGTTAACTATATTTGAAATATTAAGAGAGGCGGGTGAGCGGATACCTACCTATATAGGACAGGCTATCAGTATCGTAGGCGCTCTCGTGTTAGGACAAGCAGCAGTGGAGGCTAGAATAGTTAGTGCTCCAATGATTATTGTAGTCGGTTTAACAGGAATCATGACGCTACTTAACCCTAGGTTGACCGGTCCTTTAATTATCGTAAGAACATTGCTGCTGGGTGCGAGTTTTTTTCTAGGGATATATGGTTATTTTCTTGGAATGCTTGGTTTAGTAGTTCATTTGATGAGTCTGCGTAGTTTTGGGGTTCCATACATGCTTGGAGTAGGCTCAATCCGTCCTCAGGACATTAAAGATACAGCGATCAGGGCGCCGTGGTGGCATATGTATCTGCGTCCGGCGTTAATTGGGGCACGAAATATGAGGAGAAAAGGTTCCAATAAAATAAGGAGAAGACCATGAGCAAGCTGAAAAGGATACTTCTGATTGTTACATCCATGATGCTTCTGATCTGCAATACAGGCTGCTGGAACTACTTTGAAATTGACGATATGTCGATTGTTGCCGGGGTCGCGATTGATAAGGGGAAAAAAGACGGTCAGTTATTGGTGACAACAGAGATTGTAGATACGAAGGAAGGAATGAAATCAAGTCAGGCTGGCTTCAAAATGATCACGCTCGCGGGTGAGACCATGTTTGATATTGTGAGGGGAATGATCTCGATTACTGGAAAAAAGTTATTTTGGAGCCATTCTAAGGCGATTATCCTTAGTGAGGAGATTGCAAGGGAGGGAGTCACCAAAGTAATAGATTGGTACAACAGGGATACGGAAACCCGATCGGATGTGTATATTTTTGTCGCTAAAGAGAAGTCGGCTCAAGAAATCATAAGTCTCAGCAGTTCGACTGAGAGTATTATGTCCTATGCACTTGCACAGCAGATGAGGACTGAGAAAAATGTAAGTACAGCGCCGGTTGTGGAAATTTGGGACTTCATAGATAAGCTCGAGGCTTCTGGTGAATATGCCATCGCTCCATTAATTTATGTTCATGAACAAAATAAGACGAAGAATGCACGAGTTAGCGGAACAGCTATTTTCAGGATGGATAAAATGATCGGTATGATCAGTGGCGAAGAAACGAAATACATGTTGTTTGCCAACAATCAAATCCAGGGAGGTGTGTTAATCGTAAAGGATGAAAGTGGAGAACCTGCCTTTTCCCTCGAAATTTTATCCAATCGTACAAAAATAAAACCTGTATGGATAAACGGTAAGCTCCAAATAAAGCTTAATACACTGACACACGCAGGACTGGACGAGGTCAAATCTTCGGGGGAATTCAATAATCTGGACAGCAAGAAGACTATAGAAAGGTGGGCTGAAAAAGAACTGGAGGAGCAGATTCTCTCCGTTATTCATAAGGTTCAGAAGGATTACCAAGCAGATATTTTTGGATTTGGAGAGCTTCTTCATGAGAAAATGCCACGGACCTGGGAGAAAATCGAGAAAAACTGGGGGAAGGAATTTTCCAACGTAGAGATAGTAGTGAATTCCAAGGTGATTATCGAGAGCAGTGCACAAACGTCAAGGTCTATCAAGATTCATCAAAAATAGGTGATAAAATTGGTTGTTGTGGTCATATTTATCTATGCGGTAATTGTTTTGAGTGATCCTTATGGTCTATGGAAACAGGGGATGAAGCGGGATTTTTATGTTTCTTCCGCACTATGTCTGGTATCATTCTGTATTGCTTTTGCATTGGCAATGAGATGGTCACTCCCTAGTCCTTCACCATACCTAGAACACTGGATTAAGATGCTATTTTAGGGGACAAGCCTAAGGGAGAATAGAGTATGAACAAAGAGATCGTATCAACAGGGCATGCTATTAGTATTGCTGTCTTGTTTATTATGGGGACTTCAATATTTATGGGTGTGCCGGGAGAATCCGGTAACAGTAACTGGATCGCCGTATTATTAGCCATGGTACTGGTGGTCCCACTGCTGCTGATATATGCCAGACTACACATCCTATTACCAGGCAAGGATCTATTTGATATGTTGATTACCGTGTTTGGAGGCGTCTTGGGTCGAATCATTTCTTGTCTCTATATTTGGTATACCTTTCATCTAGGGACACTAATTCTTAGGGTTTTTGGAGAATTCAGTAGATCCGTTACTTTAACCGAAACACCAATGATAGCACCTATGGCATGTCTTGGACTGTTGTGTATATGGATAGTTAAGGCTGGGATTGAAGTGCTGGGGAGAAGTTCTAAGCTTCTATTACTGTTCGCAATATTTGTTAATCTAGTCATTGTCACCTTAGCTTTTTCCAAAATGGAATATCATCACTTACTTCCGCTGTTGGATAAAGGCTGGAAGCCATTATTTAACGATACGCTGGGCACATTTTCTTTTCCATTTGCAGAGGTTGTAGTCTTTCTGGGGGTATTCGGTAATTTATCGAAGAAGAGCTCAGCGAAGAAGGTATTATTTGGTGGCGTAGCGATTGCTGGGGCAATTATTATTATGGCTACACTACGGAACCTATTGATGCTGGGTCCTGAGGTCTTGTCTAGTTTATATTTTCCGGCTTATGTGTCTGCAGGGCGTATTAATGTAGGAGATTTTTTGACCCGAATTGAAGCGTCATCGGCAGTGGCTTTTGTAATCACAACATTTATAAAAGGAAGTTTATGCCTTTACGTATCTTGCATTGGAGTAGCTAAAGTATTCAAGCTCAAGAGTTACCGCTCCGTTGTGCTTCAGATGGGACTACTCATGATCTATTTTGCGGATTTTGTGTACAAGGATATTATGGAAATGTACTATTTCTCTTACCATATTTATAAAATATACGCCTTTCCTTTCCAGGTGATTATTCCGTTGATATTATGGATTTGCGCTGAAATTGTTGTGAGCCGAGGTAAAAATAAACAGATAGCGCCGCAGTCGTAGCAATAGCTCTAAATAGGAGGATACAGGTGTCTCGTGAGCCATAAAAGGTGGCTGTTGGGATGCTTGTGTCCTTTTTTGTTATGAGTAATTAGGTGAAATCCCACATTCGGAATCTTAGCGGAGCGCATAGTTGTTATTGATTAGCGTCCTCTGAGTCCGTAAGTTTCAGGAGAGGGTGATGATGCTATAATGATAGATACATAGAATAGAGGTTACTTTTTTTGAGAACAGGGGAGCTGATCCATCATTGAATACATATATTCTTATATATGATAGCTTTGTGCAGTTTGAGGTTACATTGGCAGCTTATTTTATGAAAACAAAGGGTGAGGTTTATACCTTAGGTTTGGAAGATAAGGCGTTAATCTCCTGCGAGGGTTTTTCTGTGAATCCATCCGTATTGGTTGAAAATGTGGACGTTAGCACCATAGATTTATTGATTATCCCTGGTGGGGAAACAGATAATTTAATAGGGCAGGAGGCTCTATTAGATTTAATCAGAAGCCTGAATCGAGCAGGCAAAGTCATCGCGGGCATTTGCGGTGGGGTATCCATTCTTAAGGCTGCCGGAGTACTGGATGGTAAGGTTTATGTGGACAATGAATCCGGCGTATCTAACGTCGTTGTCGATGGAACAATCATTACCGCTAAGCCGAATGGATATGTAGATTTTGCGCTTGAAATTGGGCGAGTAATGAGTATCTATAAAGATGAGGCAGATTTGCAAGAAACGATAGATTTCTTTAAACATTTTAAATCCGTTTAAGGAGCAGAAGAGGGGAAACATGTATGAACGTTAGCAATATCATTATGTCCTCTTATTGGGGTAGAGAGGTTAAACATAAATATATCACCCAAGGTTCCAAAGCGCTGGCTGTTATTTTTCCGGGTAAAAATTATTCAGCTGATCGCTCTCTGCTGGATTATGCGGCTAAAGCTGCCCGGGAGCATAATTGTGATGTTCTGCTTTTAGAATATGGTTACCAGAGTGCTAGGGTGGATTTCAAGCGTGAAGAAATGAGTATTATCATTGAGGAATGTAAAGCCGTGATTGCTTCTCTGCCGGATTATAAGAGGTTTCTTTTTATAAGTAAAAGCATGGGAGCTGTTATTGCAGGTAGAATAGCTGATGAGCTAGAAATACAGAAGAAGACGTCTCATCTATATATCACCCCGTTGCCTGAGGCGGTGCCGCTGATTCAGCGGAGTCGGGGGACTGTAATTTATGGTGGCAGTGACCCCTTATTTGGTGAAGAGCATTCGGGTGAAATTAGTGGGCTGAATCATTTGAAGGTGTATAGAATCGATGATGCTAATCATTCGCTGGAGGTAGGCAGTGTCAACGAGTCACTAGCAATACTGCTGGTCATCATTAATTTCTATCATGAATTTTTCCGGGATGCTTTAAATTAATAACTTTAGGAGATGATGAGTGTGATTTTGGAAGCTGCGATGCTGCAAGTGAAGCCTGGTTTGACTACTGAATTTGAGCAAAGCTTCAAGGAGGCATCAAGCTTAATCTCCTCGATAGAAGGTTATATGGGCCATGAATTACAACATTGCTTGGAGGATGATCATAAGTATCTGTTGCTGGTGAAGTGGAGAACGCTTGAAGACCACACTGTTGGATTTAGAGAATCCAGCCAATATCAGGAATGGAAAGCACTCCTTCACCATTACTACGACCCATTTCCGGTAGTTGAGCATTTTACCCGCATTAATCTGGACTAAATGGAGGATACCGAATGAAGGCCAAGCTTGTTGGGGAAGGCAGAACAGCGGAGATCTGGCAGCATGACGATCAGAGGATTCTTAAATTGTACCGGGAGGATATAGCAGAGCAACACGTCAGCCGGGAATATAAAATCAGCCAGTTTGTACATGCGCGGGGTGTTCGGACCCCCCAGCCTTTTGAGCTTATTTCTGAACAGAATCGACAAGGTATCGTTTTTCAACAAATTCAGGGTCCCTCTTTACTAAAGGTGATGGGTGAGAAGCCTTGGAAAGTTACCCAATATGCCAGGCTGATGGCGGGGCTTCATTGTGATTTACATAAGCTTGAAACTACAGAGGAAATCGGCCAGCAAAAGGATATGCTGAAAAGTCAGATCATGGTTGCCCCTATGCTGAGCGAAGAGGAAAAATCCGTCATTTTGAAGTATCTGGAGAAGCTGCCGGAAGGCACTCGTTTATGTCATGGGGATTTTCATCCCGACAATGTGCTTATGGATGAACAGCTCTGGGTGATCGACTGGATGACGGGTGTAGTGGGAGAACCTGCTGGAGATGCTGCGCGTTCCGTAGTGATGTTCAGTTTGGGAGCTATGCCTCCGGGAGCTTCGGCCTTCTCCAAATTAATGTTAGGTTTTATAAGAAAAAGATTAACTAAGGGGTACATTCAAGAGTATCTCAGATTATCAGGACACACTTATGAGGACGTAGACCGCTGGATTTTGCCGATCGCTGCCGCACGTCTGGTGGAGGGGCTTTCGCCTCCAGAGAAGGAGCTGCTGGTAAAAGAAGTTCGTAAACGTCTACACACCTTAGCCGCAGAGGTAAGCTGATCATGGCACAAAAACGGAGGCGTATTCTATGACTACCTATATAGCGCTGCTGCGTGGAATTAACGTGGGCGGGAACAAAATTATTAAAATGTTGGACCTGAAGGCGATGTTTCAAGCGCTTGGATTTGCAAATGTACGAACGTATATTCAGAGCGGAAATGTCGTGTTTGAGAGTGATGAAGGTTCGGTGAGCCTGCTTAGCGGAGTCATTGAACGTCAGATTCATGAGGTTTTTGGATTCGAGGTCTCTGTTATTATCCGTACTTTAGCAGAAATGGAGAATGTGATCGCTAACGATCCCTTTCAGCTGTCCGAGCCAGAGGAATTCAAAAGATGGTATGTTACTTTTTTACCAGCCGAGCCTTCAGCGGAAGCATTGGATAAACTGCGCACTTATGAGAATGGACCGGATAAAGTGCATTTTGTCGGCAGAGAGATGTATATATTATATGAGGTCAGTGTGAGCCAATCGCCGCTTTTTAAAGTCCCTTTTGACAAAATACTCGGGATGCCCATTACCGCACGCAACTGGAACACGGTGAATAAGCTTGTTGCCATAGGCAAGATGGAATAACATAGTTTGGATTGAACAGGGTACCGAAAGGCTCCACATTGTGGGGTCTTTTTTGCGTGCCGGCAGCCTCATTTATTCAGCAAACATTCAGCTTGCACTCATTGAGAGTTAAGGTATGGATGAAATAATACACCTACGGAAAGCTTGGGCCGGAGTTACAGAACTGCCGGCATATAGAATGATCAAGGGATAGGAGTGAAATGGAGATGAGTTTTGCTAGAAAAATAAGCTCGGATCTTATACTGTGGCTCATTTTAATACTCGCTGCTTTTTTGTACGGTTATGGAGTTTGGAATGACCACTATGTGAATACATACTACACCACTGCCGTGGGAAGTATGCTGCAAAACTTTCATAATTTCTTCTTCGCTTCACTCGACTCTGCAGGTTCAGTCACGGTGGATAAACCACCAGTCACCTTTTGGATTCAGACTCTTAGCGCACTCATTTTCGGGCTGCATGGCTGGAGTGTGATTTTACCTCAGGCGCTTGGGGGCGTGGGCTCCGTGTTGCTCGTATACCTTCTGGTAAAACCTACCTTTGGTAAAGCAGCTGCACGTTTAGCAGCGCTGGCCATGGCAACAACTCCAGTAGCGGCGGCTGTTAGCCGGACGAATAACATTGATGCTCTGTTAGTATTCACGTTACTGTTGGCGGTTTGGTTTTTATTTAAAGGAACGAAGAGTAATAAGCTGGGCAGTCTCCTTGCCGCATTTGCTTTAATCGGTGTTGGGTTTAATGAGAAGATGCTGCAGGCTTATATGGTTTTGCCGGCATTTTATCTCTTTTATGTCTTGGCTGCGAAAGTGAACTGGAAGCGGAAAACCGGAGTATTAGCGGCTTCGACAGCTATATTACTCGTGGTCTCGTTATCCTGGGCAGTGATAGTGGATTCAATTCCCGCTAGTAAACGACCTTATATCGGCAGCAGCGGTACTAACTCCGTGCTCAATCTTGCCTTTGGTTATAATGGTGTCGCCCGATTGACGGGTGATCGGGGGACAGGTGGTGGCGGAGGTGGAATGCCTTCAATGAATGGTGGTGAGATGCCGAACATGAATGGCGAGATGCCAGCTATGAACGGTGAAAGACCCGCTATGAACGGGGCAGATGCTGAAAATGGTACGGATAGCGGACGTGGAGCATTTTCGGGTCGGCAAGGCATAAATTCAACCTCAGACAGTCAAAATGGCACCGATGATGGAGGTTCTCCAGGGCAACCACCCGGCGGTGGAACAGATAATCAAAACCGGCAATTTGGTGGTGAAGGTGGGGGCCAAGGACAACGCGGCGGCATGAATGGCGGCGGTGGCGGAATGTTCAATACTGGAACCGCAGGTCCACTGCGCCTGTTCCAATCAGAGCTGTCAGGTCAGGCAAGCTGGCTGCTGCCTTTTGTATTGTTTGGTTGTATTGGATTATTCGCTAATCTGCGGAGAAGGAACTTTACGCAAGGGCATAAAGAAGCTCTATTCTGGTTAGCATGGCTGGTGCCGGTGATGGGATTCTTCAGTATTGCGGGATTCTTCCATCAATATTATCTGGTGATGATGGCTCCGCCGATAGCCGCGCTGGTCGGTGCAGGCTGGTCAAAGCTCTGGAGTCTGTATCGCGAGCACTCTGGTTGGCTGTCATGGCTATTGCCAGTTGCAACGCTGGTTACAGCAGCTTTTCAGTGGTACATTATTCATCCTTATGACGATACGATTGGCAGGGGCTGGTCGATTGGTATTCTGGCTGCCGGTATAGTTATTTCTCTGGTGCTGGTCGTTCTTAAAGGCAAACAGAAGCCATTTGTTTTCTCGGCAAGTATTGTTGCTGTACTAGTATTGTTAATTGGCCCGCTCTACTGGGCAGCTACCCCAATTACTTATGGCCTGAACAGTCAAACCCCTGAAGCAGGACCAGGCAGCAGTGAGGGCAGAGGAGGAATGGGCGGCAATTCTAGCAACTTTGGACGTAATAGCGCCACAAGTGCGAATGAGAGTCTGTTGTCCTATCTGGAGGAAAATAATACTGGGGAGCCTTATCTGTTTGCCGTATTGGATTATGGCACAGCAGCTCCTTATATCGTCGATAAGGGGGCATCGGTTGTTATTCTGAACGGGTTTTCCAATTCGGACACAGTATATACCACAGATACCCTAGAGGCGTTAGTAGAGAGTGGAAGGGTGAAATACTTCCTGCTGAGCAGCGGCGGTATGGGGGGGGGACGTGGAGGGAACTCTACGCTATCTACCTGGATTACCGACAATGGTACAGAGGTTCCAGCAGCGGATTGGGCAGGAAACGATGCTGGTAACAGCGGAACGTTATACAAAGTTACAGTTAACTAGTTCAGTGTTTTAGGATACGAAGCGTGCTAATACATTTACAGGCACGCTTCAGCATTCAAATTAAAGGAGGAGCTGCTCATGAGTATCAACGTGCGCTATTCCATTATTATACCGATGTTTAATGAAGAGGCAGTCATTCAGGAAACGTATCGTCGTATTAAAAAAGTGATGGCAATGACGGAGGAAGTGTATGAGCTGATCTTCGTGAATGACGGCAGCACCGACAACTGTGCCCAGATGATCGAGGAATATAGCTACTGGGATGAGAGTGTGAAGCTGATCGATTTGTCACGTAACTTTGGACATCAGATCGCTATTACTGCCGGAATGGACTATGCCCTTGGGGATGCAGTTGTCATTATTGATGCTGATTTGCAAGACCCGCCTGAGCTGATCTTGGACATGATTGCGGAATGGAAGAAGGGGTATGAAGTTGTATATGCTAAGCGGGTGAAGCGAAACGGTGAATCCCTATTCAAAAAGTGGACGGCCAGCCTCTTTTATAGAATTCTGCGTTATTCAACCGATATTTCTATCCCTGTGGATACGGGTGATTTTCGGCTTATAGATCGTAGGGTCTGCGAAGAGCTCAAACGTCTACCGGAGAAAAACCGTTTCGTGCGCGGACTGGTCAGCTGGGTTGGTTTCCGTCAGAAGGCGATTGAATATGAACGGGATGAACGTCTGGCGGGGGAAACTAAATATCCACTAAAACGTATGATCAAGCTCTCTTTGGACGGAATCACCTCCTTTTCCTATAAGCCGCTGAAGCTGGCAGGATATTTGGGCGCACTGCTGTCGGCTTCTGGTTTTCTGTACCTTATGTATGTTTTGTACCTGGTGATTTTTACAGACTCAGTTGTTAAGGGCTGGGCTTCGATGATTGGAATTACGCTGACCTTCAACGGATTTGTACTCATTATGCTAGGAATACTAGGTGAATATGTCGGCCGGATTTATGACGAAACTAAGGGACGTCCGCTTTATATTGTCCAAGAGTTCTATGAAGGTAAGGGGCAGCAAAAGAACATTCGTGAGCACCCTGTGACCCATCTCCGTAAATAAACTGCAAGGGAGGGATTCATGATGAAGATTAGAAAAGCTGTCATTCCCGCCGCGGGCTTAGGCACTCGTTTCCTGCCTGCCACTAAGGCTCAGCCAAAAGAAATGCTGCCCATTGTGGATAAACCAGCGATTCAATATATCGTAGAAGAAGCCGTCCGCTCTGGTATTGAAAGTATTATCATCGTGACCGGCCGCAATAAGAAGTCGATTGAAGATCATTTTGATAAATCGGTGGAGCTGGAGCAGACGCTTTTGGAAAAAGGGAAAGAGGATCTACTTCGTGAAGTCCAGCTAATCAGTGAGCTAGCGAGCATCCATTACATTAGGCAAAAAGAGCCGCTGGGACTAGGCCATGCCATCCTTTGTGCGGAACAATTTATCGGTGATGAACCTTTTGCTGTTTTGCTTGGTGACGATATTATGGTTTCGGAGGACCCGGCGCTGCTGCAGATGATGAGATTGTATGAGCAAGAGGAGCAGACTATCGTCGGTGTGCAGCAGGTGCCACGGCAGGAGGTTAACAAATATGGGATTATAGCTTCCAGCGGCTCACTAAATGGAGTTCATGAAGTAAAAGGATTGGTAGAGAAGCCCTCGCCTGAAACAGCACCTTCAGAATACGCCATTATGGGGCGATACATTTTGGAGCCTTCGATATTCTCAGTGCTGGCTAACCTCAAACGTGGAGCGGGCGGTGAATATCAACTGACGGATGCTTTGCACGAGGTATGCCGGCAAGAAGGATTGCTGGCGCTGGATTTAATCGGCAAACGTTATGATATTGGTGATAAATTTGGTTACATTAAAGCCACACTGGAGGTAGGTTTGATGCGGGAGGATTTGCGCCCATTATTGGTTCCGTATTTGCAGGAGCTGGCTGCTAGTCTTAAGGGAAGAGAAGAAGAAGTGGATTCCTTGCATTGGAGTATACACAGTTGAGGGAGAGAAACTGTTTCAAACGATCATAACATCGGCTTTGGCGGTGGGATGAGGTTTTGAAGCAGTTTTTTGCGTGCGGTGTTCAAAGGACGGTGAGGGACGAGCAAATAAGTGTACTTTATACAATTAAAAGTATGGGGGACAGCTGCAAATCGATTTAGTTGCACTTGATACATCTATATCTTTACATTTTAGCTAGAATGCTCAGTTAGCCTGTTTTTAGTTGCATAAAATACACTTAAAACAGCCGTGTGGGTGTTATTGTATGAAATAGCTGCATCAAGTGCAGTTATTTTTAAATTTCGTAACTTGCTTCTCCTGGGTGACGAAAAAATCCGAAAGACCGATTCCTAAGAATCATCCTCCGGATTTATGTTTTGAGTATAGATTAAGCTTTCAGCACATCATGATCAACGTAACGCGCACCATTTAACTCGCTAATTACATTAATAGCTACCTTCGCACCATCGCCTGCGGTAATAATGGCATGTACACTTACTCCAGCAACAGTACCAGCTGCCCAAATGCCTGCGATATTCGTTTTGCCTTCAGCATCAACGGCTACTACAGTTTTGATTCTTGGCTCTGTACCATCCTTAGTCTCTACGCCAGCTTTGGCAGCTAGATCTGTAAGGGCGCCTGTGGCGAGAATGACATGTTTTGCTTCATAGATAATTCCATCTTCAGTTTCAATGACAAAACCATTGCCGCTGGAGGTGAGGTTGATAGCCTGTTCGGAAACCAGCTCAGCGCCAAATTTAACGGCTTGCTTGTGGCCGGTTTCGACCAGCTCAGGACCACCTACTTCGGAAATTCCATAAAAGTTCTCAAACCAACCTCTGCGGGTCATGCCCTTATCGTTGTCGATCAGCAGCGTTTTTTTGCCCGCCTTGGCGGCGAACAGGGCTGCGCTTGCACCGGCAGGACCGGCGCCAATTACGGCGATTTCGTACATGTATTTACCTCCTAAAAGTTTTGTGGAGCGATGCTCCTTAGAATGGACTACATAGCAAAACTGGCAACGAAAGCATACGCTTAAGTTTTGTGGAGCGACGCTCCAGTTCCTCTTAATTATAACGGTTGTTACTCTTCCTTGGCTAATCCTTCCTCGCAAGGCAGACTAACCGTAAACGTTGTGCCCTCGCCAACGGTGCTATTTACACTAATCTTGCCGTGATGTGCCTCGACAATAGATTTTGTAATGGAGAGACCCAACCCTGATCCGCCGTATTTACGTGTACGAGAGGAGTCACTGCGGTAGAATCGATCAAAGATATGTGGGATGTGCTCTCCGGGAATTCCGTAGCCATTATCCCGCACGCTTAATAGAGCTTGATTTCCTTCCGCTTGCAAAGAGAGATGAATGCTCCCTGTCGTGGCATTGGTATGCTGAACTGCATTGTGGAACAGATTCAGAATCACCTGCTTGAGCTTATAGGGATCATATTTACCACGGATGCCATAGGAGATATCAAATGTAACTTTACGTTGATCCGCGAGCAAAAGCAGATGCGGCTTCATTTCGTGAATTACCTCGCTGAGAATCAGATCAGTCATCTGCAGCTGTGGAGCTCCATCCATTCGAGCGAGCAGTAGCAGATCCTCGACCAGCTTGTTGATCCGTTTCGATTCACCATGCATGCTTCGCAACGAGTTATATAACTGTTCTTTATTATCGGCGGCGCCCCGCAGCAAGACCTCAAGAAAACCGTGTATTGAGGTAAGCGGAGTTCTAAGCTCGTGGGAAGCATCGGCAGCGAACCTGCGCATCTGCTCCTTGGCCTCCCGTTCATTATGAAAGGATATTTCGAGACGTTCGAGCATACCATTGAATGAATGAGCAAGCTTGTCGATCTCGGCTTGTCCTTGGTCAACTGGAAACCGAATGTCCAAATTACCGGCATTAATGATCTCAGCCGATTCTCCCATATTAGATAGAGGAACTAACGTCTTTCGCAGGGCCGGTAAGTATAGGAATAATCCAGTCAATAAAGCAATCACTGACAAACCTGCGTAGATCAGCAGCTGCTGCATTATCACATCCGTCAATGGCCCCGTGCTCACACTCATTTGCAGCAGTAATCTAGTATTTCCAGGCCTATAAAGATTCATGAATATGGCTAGATGTTCAGTGCCGTCTTCAGCTTGGATGAGCTTGTAATTTCCTGTTGCCCTATCCGTGGTGTGAATCAGCAGCGCATCGTATTGCTCATTGGTCAGCCTGGGTGCTGCTATATCTGAGAGGGTTAATTGCTGTAAATCCCTGAAGGTGCCATCCGAGCTGTACATGGCGAGAGTTGTATGGGCATCAAGCAGAAGCGGGCGCCGGTTCTCGCCAGTTCGCAGCCCACTTGGCATTTTATTCATGTCTTCTCTTTCCAACGGGAAATTGCTGTTAAACTCGTTGTTCGTGTCATTTATACCTGTGCTGTCCTCGTCATAGGAATTAAAAAAGTTAAAAAACATCTCACGGGGGACAGAACGTATTTGCGCTTCCATAGACTCGGCTCTATTGCTGTATATAAAATCTCGCATAAGGATATATTGTAAGACTCCAATTAGCAGCAGCAATCCTGATAGAATAAGCAGCGATGTGGCAAGCAGCTGTTTACGCAAGGAACGTGGTGCAGGCAGTCTGCGAAGCCATCTGAAGATGGGAGTGCTCATAGATCCACCCGGTAGCCTGCGCCCCGCAGGGTACGGATAATACGGTGCTCCTTATCTCCGAGCTTCTCACGAAGCGAACGGATATAGACCTCAACAATATTTTCCTCACCGCCAAAATCATAGCCCCACACTTTATCAAGAATCATAGGCTTGCTGAGTACAAGGCCGTGATTGATAACGAGATACTGTAATAACTCGTATTCCGTAGGGGAGAGTTCAAGTACTTCCTCCCTGAAGCGAATTTCCTTTCGCCGACTGTCAATTCGGAAAGGACCGCAGCGGACCTCACCTAGCAGCCCCGGAAACTGATTCCGCAGCCGCGCTTGGATCCGCGCTAGTAATTCATCAAAGCTGAAGGGCTTGACCATATAGTCGTCAGCACCAATAGATAGTCCTTTTACGCGATCATCCACTTCGTCTTTTGCAGTAAGCATGATGACAGCTACCTCTGTCTCTTCTGAGCGCAGATAGTGACATACCTCGAATCCATCCATACCCGGCATCATAACATCCAGGATAGCTACATGGGGCTTGAATTCAGCTGCAATCGAAATGGCGCTTAGCCCGTCCGACGCGGTTCGTACTTCAAAACCTTCGTTAAGGAGACCCAGCTCCAGGAACTGTAATATATGAGGCTCATCATCTACGAGCAGAAGTCGAACTCCTTGTACTGCTTTCATCATAGGTTCCTCCAAATCGGTGATAGATAGCTTCATTATGCCATATCCGGTTGAATGTTTGCTGAAGACCGAATGATTCTTTTTCTAGAATAAATGAGTGAATTTCTTTCACATGGCTTTAAATTGGTTAATCTAGTTATAAGGAATATTAACGTGTTTAATGACAAACAGGGTTAAAAATTCCGGATTTTCGGAATTGCGATAAAGGGTTTTGACGAAGAATATAGAACACTTTACAATAAGGATAATCTCCTGATTCAGGCTCCTGTTTTTGGAGAATGCTCTCCCTATTTTAGGTTAGATCATCCGAACGTGTAAAATTTCCTTCCTCGTTTTTTCAACTTTGTCATCTTCCTATCAAGGCTCATTTCTTTCTGGTGTATTTCTTTTCTAATTCACTTCTTTTTGGAATTCTGTTCATTCATCCTAGGTTTGCTGAACTTTATATTACCCATAAGTCAAGGGAGGCTTTTCCATGAAGAAAAAAGAAATGGTAGCCATGCTATTGGCTGGAGGCCAAGGCAAAAGATTGAAAGGTTTAACCAAATCGCTTGCCAAGCCCGCTGTCTATTTTGGGGGCACTTATCGGATCATCGACTTTCCTTTAAGTAACTGCTCCAACTCGGGTATTGATACTGTTGGTGTATTGACACAGTATGAGCCACTTATACTACATTCTTACATCGGAGTAGGCAGTGATTGGGATTTGAACCGTAAGAATGGTGGAGTATTCGTATTGCCACCGCATGAACGTGAGAATGGAAGCAGCTGGTATCGGGGAACAGCCGATGCGATTTATCGAAATCTTAAATTTGTAGATCAGTTCGACCCCGAGCATGTTCTTATTCTATCCGGTGATCACATTTATAAAATGGATTATCATGCTATGCTGCAATACCACAAGGAGAGAAACGCAGATTGCACGATTTCTGTGATTGACGTTCCGCTGGAGGAAGCAAGTCGATTTGGAATCTTAAATACGGAGGACGATCTGAAAATTTACGAATTTGAAGAGAAGCCTGCACAGCCAAAAAGCACGCTAGCTTCTATGGGTGTGTACATCTTTAAATGGGAAATTCTCCGCAAGCATTTGCTGGAGGACGGAGAGAATATAGGGTCATCTCACGATTTTGGTAAGGATATCATCCCTTTGATGCTGGAAGACGGGAACTCTTTATTTGCGTACCCTTTTGAAGGGTATTGGAGAGACGTTGGTACGGTAGCAAGCCTGTGGGAAGCGAATATGGATTTACTGAGCGATAATCCACCGCTTAATCTAAATGATCCCAGCTGGCGCATATTTACACGCAATCCGAATCAACCTGCTCAATATGTTGCACCTGGGGCGAAAGTGTCAGGATGCATTATTAATGAAGGCTGCATTGTGCATGGTGAAGTGAAGCACTCGGTTCTTTTTTATGGCGTAGAAGTAGGTGAAGGCAGTGTGATTACGGACTCCGTAATTATGCCTAAGGTTAAGATTGGTAAGAACGTACGCATTCATAAAGCGATTATTAGTGAAAATACGGTAATCGACGATTATATGGAAATAGGCATCGAGCGGGAGAACGAGAACGAAATTCTGCTGATCGACAATAAAAGCAAAAAACGTAAATCAGCTGTGGCCAAAACCATATAATCAAGCTAAAACGCCTTCGGCGTCCTTCTAGGGACGGTAAGCGTTTATGCGAGATTTATAAGGATAAAGTATATAGTGAAACTTATACTTTCTTATAAATTATAAGAGGACGGTGGATTCCGATGAAGCAACTCATGGGTGTAATTAATCTGGATCATGAACTCGATAAACTAAATGAACTCACTTATTTCCGCTGTGGTGCAGCCGTACCTTTTGCCAGTCGTTATCGGTTGATAGATTTCGTGCTTTCCAATATGATGCGTGCGGATCTGGAGAGCGTGGGCCTGTTTGTTCGCCGTAAATACCGTTCTTTAATGGACCATTTGGGTGACGGGAAATCTTGGGATATGAATCGCAAGCATGGGGGACTATTTATTTTGCCTCCGGACTGGAATGATCCCACCGATACTTCTCTTGGCGACCTTCAGCATTATCATAATAATCTGGATCTTTTTAAACGGGGATCTGCAAAATATATTGTGTTTTCCGGCAGCCAGCATATTAATACTATCGATCTCCAGGACTTGTACAGCTACCATTTGGAGAAGGGTGCCGATGTTACAGTAGTATACAAAAAAATAGAGCAATTGCAGCCAGAGCATGAGTTATGCCAGCGTATTGAAGTGGACGAAGAGAATAATGTGACCAATATCCATCATGAGAAGGATCATCCCAATTTATATCTCGATATCTTCATTATGGAGAAAAAACTGTTCCTGGAGCAGGTGGAACATTGCATTGCACATGGGGAGAGTTACTTTTTCCGTGATGTGATCCAGAAAAACCGCCATAAATTCAAAATCGCTGCTTATGAGTATCATGGCTATCATGCCGTAATTAATTCATTGGAAAGCTATTATAAGAATAGTCTGGAGCTGCTTCAGCAGGAGAATTACTTTAGTCTGTTCAAAGAAAGTCCAGTACAGACGAAGATTAAATATGAGGCTCCTACCCGATATTTAGAGAGCGCAAATGTCAGCAATTCACTGGTGGCTAACGGCTGCATTATAGCGGGAACGGTGGAGAACAGCGTGATCTTTCGTGGGGTTCAGGTACGTAAAGGAGCGAAGATCATCAACTCTGTAATTATGCAGAAGTGCATTATAGAGGAAGATGCTGTTATTGAGAATGTGATCATGGATAAGGACGTACATTTAAGTAAGAATCGAATTCTCGTCGGGGATAGTAAACGTCCATTTGTGATCGCCAAGAGCAGCAAAATATAAACCAACTGGATTAGATGAAACGAAACAGTATAACCTATCTGATCTACAGGCATAGTCTAATGCATCCCTAAAAAAAGCTTTTGTCAGGAGGAACCTGCTGTTGTTTAACGATAAAGAAACTTTCAAACAGGTGTTTCGCGAGACGCTCATCAGTAAATTGGGCAAACCTTTGGAGGAAGCCTCGAATGCTGATGTCTATAAAATATTAGGCAACATGATTCGCGAGAATGCCGGGAAAAATTGGGCGGATACCAATCAAAAGTACAAGACGGATAAGGATAAGCAGGTATACTATTTTTCTATGGAGTTTCTGATCGGAAGACTTCTGGGGAACAATCTGCTGAATATGGGCGTGCTGGAGGTCGTGCGTGAGGGATTGGCCGATCTTGGTTTCTCGCTGCAGGATATTGAGGAGGTAGAAGCCGACGCTGGGCTTGGCAATGGAGGACTTGGACGTCTAGCTGCTTGTTTCTTGGATTCACTGGCCTCCCTGCAATATGCGGGGCATGGTTGCGGCATACGTTATAAATACGGCCTGTTCGAGCAGAAAATCGTTGACGGGTATCAGGTGGAACTGCCCGATTACTGGCTGCAAAATGATAATGTATGGGAAGTGCGTCGTGAAGACAAGCAGGTAGAAGTAAGGTTCTGGGGCGTGATTGAGACTCGGGAGGAGAACGGGCGGCTTATCTTTGAGCATAGTCAATATGAGGCCGTTCGTGCAGTTCCGTATGATGTGCCTATCATTGGTGCAGATCGGCGGCATGTGAATACACTGCGCAACTGGAGCGCGGAGTCCATCACTCAGCCTACCAGAACCTTTGGCTCTTTTGCCGGATCAGACTATCATAAATTCCTGGAATATAAGCGTTCCGTAGAATCCATCTCGGAGTTCCTGTATCCGGATGACTCTCAATACGAAGGCAAGCTGTTGCGGTTGAAGCAGCAATACTTCCTCTGCAGCGCTGGCCTGCAAAGTATTCTGCGAACCTTTGGAAAGCTTGGACTCCCTATACAATCGCTGCCCGACAAGGTTGCGCTTCATATCAATGATACACATCCGACGCTTGTAATTCCTGAATTGCTGCGGATTCTGATGGATGTACATGGATTAGGATGGGATGAAGCGTGGAGTATTACAACTCGTATGGTGTCCTATACAAATCATACGATCTTGAGCGAAGCCCTGGAGAAATGGCCTATTCAAATGGTCAGGGACTTGCTTCCACGTATTTTTCTTATTATTGAAGAGATCAATGCCCGCTTCTGCGGCGAGCTGATGAGTCGTTATCCCGGTGATCAGGACCGGATTTCACAGATGGCAATTATTCATGACGATCAGGTTCGCATGGCCCATCTGGCGATTGTGGCGAGCCATAGTGTCAATGGGGTAGCGGCGCTGCATACAGAAATATTGATGAAACGCGAAATGCGGCTCTTTAATGAAATGTACCCGCACCGCTTCAATAATAAGACGAATGGGATTACTCACCGGCGCTGGCTGATGCATGCCAATCCGGATCTGGCTAACCTTATCAATCAATCGATAGGAACCCGCTGGATGAGCCATCCGCAAGAGATGATTGGCTTGATTAAATATTGTGAGGATGCATCTTTCCAGGAACAAGTGGCCAGCATAAAACGGCGGAATAAGCTCAAGTTGGCTGAATACATCTACAGCAAGCATTCGGTACATGTAGACCCCGACTCTATTTTTGATGTTCAGGTGAAGCGCCTGCATGCTTATAAGCGGCAGCTGCTAAATATTTTGCATATTCTGCATATGTACAACCAAATCAAAGATAATCCTTCGATGGATATGGTACCGCGCACATTTATATTCGGAGCAAAGGCGGCACCAAGCTATCATTTGGCGAAGCGAATTATCAAGCTGATCAATACTGTGGCGGAGGCTGTCAACAAGGATCCGGATGTTAAAGGCAAGATCCGTATCTTTTTCCTTGAGAATTATTCGGTATCCTTGGCCGAGAAGATCATTCCTGCTGCGGATATTAGTGAACAGATTTCTACAGCGAGTAAAGAGGCTTCCGGTACGGGGAATATGAAGTTTATGATGAACGGTGCATTAACCGTAGGTACGATGGACGGTGCTAACGTGGAAATGCATGAGATGGTAGGGGACAACAATATGTTCCTGTTCGGTCTTCGTGCTGAGCAGGTAATGGATTATTATCAGCATGGCGGCTATCACGCACGTGATATCTACAATGGGGATAGCCGTGTGAAGGAAGTATTGGATCAGTTGGTTAATCCGGGACCTATATGCTGTCATGGTGCGGAGTTTGAGACTATTTTCCATTCTCTTTTGGATAATAACGATGAATTCTTTGTGCTTAAGGATTTCGCAAGTTATGTCGAGACTCATGTCGAGATTGACCGGGCATACCGCAACCGTCAGGAGTGGCTGAAAAAGTCTATTATAAATATTGGTCATTCCGGTAAATTCTCAAGTGATAACACGATTAGCCGCTACGCGGCGGAGATTTGGAATATCAGTCCGGTACGGCTATAGGCTCAACAAGAATAGGCTGTCTTATAAGTAGGAGATTCCTACAAATGAGACAGCCTATTTCTTATGCTCTATAGAGCTGCTTTAGATAACTTCCGATACCAGGGCTGCGAACCGCTCCAGGAACCGGCGTTCCTCATCATCAAAACGATCTTTCAGCGGACTGTCGATGTCGAGTACGCCAAGCAAACGATCATCCTTGATCAGCGGGACGACAATTTCGCTGTTTGAAGCGGCGTCACAGGCGATATGTCCCGGGAATGCATGCACATCTCCTACTACTAACGTGCGTCGTTCCGCAGCAGCCGTTCCGCAGACTCCACGAGATAACGGGATGCGGATGCAGGCAGGAAGACCTTGGAAAGGCCCGAGCACAAGCTCCTTGCCATCAAATAAATAAAAACCGGCCCAATTCGTATCCGGCATAGCGTGTTTAAGCAGTGCCGAAGCATTGGCCAGGTTGGCCGTTGCACTTGGTTCGTCCTTTACTAATGCTTCTAGTTGGATTAGAACCGCTTCAAACTGCTCGTTGCGTGTTCCATCGTAAGGCATAGCTTGAAACATGAAGCATCACCTTCCTGTACTTTAAATTCAAATATGAACTCCTAACTGTAATTATCAACATAGTACAGCTAGACATAATACGTCAAGCGACAATACCAATCTGTAACAATATGGAATGTTCCTTGAAGTCCATGAAATGCGGAACAGCCACAATAATGTTTCCGGGGATCGGTCAGAGGGTAATGCTAGTATAAATACCGAAGGCTATATAGCCGGAAGAGGTGGAATATGCGCGCTGATGTACAGAACTTGTTCATAGGAATTCATATGCTTTATTGTGCACGGGATAAAGATGTGACGATCTCAGAGATGCTGCTCGGACTTGAAGATCTGGGGTATCGTGTAGGAGAACGCGAAGTGAAACAGGAATTGGAAAAGCTGACACTGGACAACTTTCTGACTGCCCATACCGAAGGGTATAGTATTACGGGGACTGGAATTGAAGAGTTCAAGGATATTCGAGCCAAACTTCAGGTGTTATGCAGTGAAGTTATTCATGAAGCGGAATGAAATCATTGTAGTTAAGTTTAATAAAAAGACGTCTGCATTTAGGGAGTGTTTGCTCCCTGCTGCAGACGTCTTTTTACGTTAACGCGTAGAATTTGTTCTTTTCAATGTTAAAGAATTTAGAACTTTTATCTTAAGGATATACTCTTGAATGATGTATAATTGATAAGTTGAAGGGGGGCAGAGACTTGTATATCTGCAATGGAGTGATACCCACACTGGTCGGCAGTAGAGTGAAGCTGTGTGCTATGACTACTGAACATGCTTCAGCATTGTATCAGATCTGGTCTCATCCAGAGGTCACCCGCTGGCTGGGGGCTCCAGCATTATCCTCTATCGAAGAGACTAAGCAACTGATTGCATTTTTATCACAGATGGCTCAGGAAGAGGACAGCTTACGCTGGAGTATTGTAGGACCCGGAGGTGAAGTTATAGGGAGCTGCGGGTATAACTATTGGCAGTTACAGGGAGCTTACCGCGGGGAAATTGGCTGCGATCTGGCGCCTGCCTTTTGGGGGCTTGGATATATGAAAGAAGCGCTTGGTTTAGTGCTCGACTTCGGCTTTAATAGGATGGGGCTGAATCGGATAGAAGCGCTGTGTCATCCTGATAATAATCGTGCGCAGAGGCTGGTTCAAACGCTCGGCTTTCAGAAGGAAGGTATATTACGTCAATATCGTCAGACACCTTCCGGCTTTCAGGATGTGACTCTACATGCGCTTCTGCGTGGGGAATGGCAATGATTTTATTACATAAAGAGAGGGTTTGGAACATTGAAGTCAACAGGGGATTTAGAACGTAAATTAATACTGATAGGGGTGCTGCTAGCTACCTTTTTGGCTGCGATTGAAGGAACGGTAACAGGACCAGCGGGTCCAGCTATCGTAGGTGAATTTCAGGGAATGCAGTGGCTTAGCTGGATATTCACTTCTTATTTGCTGGCAATGGCTATTACTACTCCTATTTTCGGCAAAATCAGTGACCTCTTTGGACGCAAGCCGGTGTTCATGTGGGGGGCAGCTGTTTTTTTATTAGGCTCATTATTATGCGGTATTTCGCAAAGTATGGAGCAGCTGATCCTGTTCCGGGCAATACAGGGGATTGGCGCGGGTGCGCTCATTCCAATGACCTTTACCATTATCGGGGATATTTACAGTATTGAAGAGAGAGCGAAGACACAAGGATTACTTAGCTCTGTATGGGGGATTTCCTCTTTGGTAGGCCCTCTTCTTGGAGGATATGTTGTAGATTACCTAAGCTGGCGCTGGGTATTTGTCTTTAATCTGCCATTTGGTTTACTAGCAATGGTATTTATTGC
Organism: Paenibacillus sp. FSL R7-0048; assembly: GCF_038004505.1. Lineage (NCBI taxonomy): Bacteria > Bacillati > Bacillota > Bacilli > Caryophanales > Paenibacillaceae > Paenibacillus > Paenibacillus sp. FSL R7-0048. The sequence continues at coordinate 687,164 of NZ_JBBORF010000001.1, forward strand.
CCGTTATTTGAAGGAAGAAAAGGTACGCCGGAAAGCACAAATTGATGTGGCAGGGGTGCTGCTGTTCGCTGCTGGTATGGGCGCATTACTCTTCGGTCTCTCCACAGGAGGACAGAATCTGGAGTGGACATCCCCACTGCTAATTGCAACTCTAAGTGTGGCTGTTATCCTGCTAGTCTTATTTTTCTTTGTGGAGCGTCGTGCTCCTGAACCTATGTTGCCGCTGGGTCTATTCTCGAACCGCAATATCGCAGTATCTACAGGCGCTAACCTGCTGGTAAGCACATTAATTATTGGGCTTTCTACGTATGTGCCATTATGGGTGCAGGGTGTATCCGGAAAAAGCGCCGCCATCTCAGGTTTGCTACTGGCGCCGATGTCGGTAGGCTGGATGTTTGGTTCGATCGCCGGAGGGCGGATGATTCTAAAAGCGGGTTCGCGTCGAACCGCAATGCTTGGATTGATTATGATCGCTACCGGGGCTATTGGTCTGGCTTTCTTAACAGGGGAGTCTTCACAGCTGCTGCTCTTATGCTTGATGCTGGTCTGTGGAGTTGGCTTTGGGTATTCTTCTACAGTCTTTACGATTATCGCGCAGTCCTCTGTTGCGTATGAGCAACGGGGAGCATCTACAGCGCTTAATGCGTTCACGCGTTCTTTAGGACAGACTGTTGGGGTGGCTATTTTTGGTTCCTGGCTGAACTTGAATATTGATAAGCTGTTAAGAAAACAACCGGATTCGAACATCTCAGGAGATGATATTAATAAGCTGCTTGGATCACATGCAGGAACCAACCTGTCTGGGGAAGTATCAAACAGTCTGCGTGATGCCCTTGAAGGTGGTCTTCATTCATTATTTATCGTAATGGCAGTTTTCGCTGTTTTGTCGCTGATAATTTCCTGGGGTTTGCGCAAGGGTGTGCCTTCAGTAGAGGATGCTTCATCGTCCTTGAAAAAGGCATAACTTAAAGGATAGCGTGTTAAAGTGGTTGAACCATACGAATTAACTCCCTGGAGTGGCGTACGGAGTGACGCATGGAATGACCGACGGTGTGGCATATGGAATGACGCATGGAGTGACGCATGGAATCACGCACGGAATGACGCATGGACTAACGGAGAGTATCACATGAAATGACGCATGGACTAACGGACGGAGTAGCACATGGAATGACGTATGGAGTGACACATGGAATAACGGACGGAGTGGCGTACGGAATGACACACGAGATTGACTTGAACTTTAGAGTAGAGCGTCGATGGAAGCAGTCGTTAGACATATTTAGTTGTATTTAGTACAACTATAATCCTGCCGTTAACTCTTCAATGGATATAGCTGTATTTAGTACATCTATTTTCTTGATTTACTCGCCTAGGGGTACTTTTTCTGGTTTTTAATTGTACAGAATACACTTAAAGTTAGAATAATCCGATTTGCATACGAAATAGCTGTATAGAATGCAGTTATTCCTTTAGCTACTGTTCAGGTTCCCATCAAGATTGGGCGCTGAAAATATAGCGGGTTATATCAAAAGTGAATTTTACTGAGGGTGGTAGTTACGGTTAGCTAGAAGGGACGTCCAATCGGAAGTGTGCTCGCCAAGTCCAATCGGAAGCGTGCACGCCAAGTCCAGTCGGAAGTGTGCTCGCTAGTCCTGCCGAATAAGGATGACTATGATCCGAGGTTTGCCAAAAGCGGACCTCAAGGTCCGTCTTCGGCATCGACTTACTGCCCTAACTGATCAGTTCCCAACTAATGTTCGGCTAACGGAGGCTGTAAAAAGGCACTCAAATTTTGCTCAGAGGGGTCATAAGGACTTATATCATCTGCTCAAGTAAACTGCCGCAGAACAAAGAAAACCAATAGGCGATTCTCAAATAAATCGGAGAATCGCCTATTGGTTTTCTTTTTACCATTAACAGAAATCAATAACAGCTTGTCTAAAACACATAAATAAGCGACTCTTACTTACGAGGAAGAGGGGATAGCTTCTCAGCTTGTAGACCCATCTTTTTGAGCAGAACAATCATTTGTTCCTTCTCATCATCATTTAGACCGCTGAAAGCAAGATGCAGGCGTTCTGAATATTTCGGATACATCTCATTCATGAGACGTTCACCTTCCGTAGTCAGCTCCGCAAAAATCACACGGCGGTCGCTCGGACAAGGCTTACGCTGCAAATAGCCGCGTTCCTCAAGCTTATCGATTACGTAAGTAACGTTGCCGCTTTGCAGCAGCAGCTTGGCGCCAATTTGTTGAATGGGTTGTGGTCCCTTATAATACAACACTTCCATAACGGCAAAGGCAGTCGGATTAAAACCTTCAATTTTGCTGCCGGTAACAGCATGTTCATTAATGCTCTTAAAAGACTTGGCAAATACCCGGTACAAATGTAGTGTTAATTGCGTATCACGTTCGTAAGATTGTATCATGCTTCTCCACCCTCTATCGTTAATCATGTGTGAACTCATCGCACAGTTTGCAATCAATAGTCATTAGTGCACGGGTTACCTGTGCAACGAACCTTGAGATAACCTTAGAATACGTGAAAGAGCGAATGAAGAACATGTGATTTGTCACAATGAGCACACTTTTAATTATTAAAAATCAAACAATTTTTTGAATGCGATAAAAACGAAGGTTTTTTTGATTTCAGTCTTTGAAAGGATAAGAATTTCAGTCTTAGGTTCAAGCGCTATTTACGCCTCCAGACGGATGATTGATGTTCTCCAATATTTTACTATTACTTCATCGAGAAATAGTAACGGGGAGTGAAGTAAGATGGAGGAACAACTGGCTCATGATTCAAAAGAAGGAAAGCTAACGGCGAATAAGCCCTTTATGCTGCTTATTGCCGCACAGCTTGTATCGAATGTGGGAGACTGGTTGCATATCCTAGCGCTACTGACAATGGTAGGTTTTAAATGGAATGCGACACCGTGGGAAATTACGGCTATATCTTTATGTATGGCTGTGCCGTTGCTCTTAGGAGGACCGTTCGCTGGTTATTTAAGTGATCGTTTTAACCGCAAGGCGCTGATGATTGGTTCGGATCTAGCTCGTGCCGGAATCGTTGTTTGTTTGGTATTTGCAGGTTCTCTCTGGCAGGTATATGTCCTGCTAGTAGCTAAAGGGATCATGGAGGTACTCTTTTCACCAGCCAAAAGCGGAAAGCTCAAGGAGCTTGTCCCTGCGGCCCAGATGGATAAAGCCATGGCGCTTAGCTCATCTATCGAACAAATAACCAAAATTGTAGGTCCTGCTCTAGGTGGACTGCTGGTTGCCGCATTTGGTATTGCCGCTTGTTATGTGATTGACTCGGCTACCTTCATTTTATCGGCGGTCATCTTAATAGGACTGCCGCGTGCGTCTGCACTGAAGAAAGATGCAGCAGAGGATAACACAGGGGAGAATGGTGCTCGGAAGTCTTTTCGCCAAGAAATGTCGGCGGGTCTGCAGGTGATCGTGGGAATGCCAGTAGTACTTTGCGGGATTGCTATGCTGGTACTAGTGCTGCTAATGCTGCAAATTGGTGATTCGCAGATTGTAACGTTATTCCGGGAAATTCCGGGTGTGAACGGTGATCTGCTGGGTTGGTGTGTGGCAGCCAGTGGTCTTGGCACCTTACTGTCAGCCTTGCTTGTAAGCCGTATAGGCAGTGGTAAACATACGCTCGTCTTCATGGGATTGGGAGCTGTAATTATGGGGGTTGTTTTCTCAAGTGCAGGAATTGTAACTGCCCACGGTCAGGCTGGATTATGGATGAACATCGCTTTATTTGGTTCTTTTATGTTTGCTGGTGTGGGAGCAGGCCTTGCGTTCATTCCCTTCAATTCTATGCTGCAACAGCGGACCCCTGCGGAATACACGGGCCGTGTATTTGGAACTATAGGCAGTCTAACAAGTGCGGCTGTTATCTTGGGACCTGTGGCCGGTGGGGCTTTAGTTACAGCGTCAGGACCTGTCCCGGCTTTCATTCTCTCTGGTTTGCTTACAGCCCTGCTCGGAGTGTTACTGTTAATGCTGCGTGGTAAAGTCGAGCGTAGAGATGAAGCGGCAATTAAACGTGAAGAAGAAATTTCAGCAACAAATAACCTAGAGCTTCTCGGACAGACCTCTCTTTAATGGGAGGTTTCTTTTTTAAATAGGAGAGTAGTTCTCTGAGCTGTGAAAAAATCAGTTTGCTTCCTTGGAGAAAGTATATATAGTACGATTAGAGAAGCTATCTTTCTGGATTGGAATTTCGATAATAATATTCATTAGAAATATTTAGGAGTTGGCGAATATGGAGAATGTAGAAATAACAGGGGATACCGAGAGCGACGAAGAGATTGTACTCGATGTTGAGATCGATGAAGCAGGCTATGAAGCAGGTGCCCCGTGCATATTCGATATTTCATTTCAGGTGCGGCGTGGACAGCTGCTCGGACTGATCGGACCAAACGGTGCGGGAAAAAGTACTACAATCAAAACACTGCTCGGTTTGCTTAAGAATACCAAAGCTAAGGTCTCCTTTAATGGAGTTAATAAATCTTATGCTTATGTACCGGAGCAACCGGTGTTTTATGAGGACCTGACCTTATGGGAGCACTTAGATTTGGCTGCTGCTGCTTATGGACTAAAATATGAGCAGTTTCAAGAAACGGCGGAGAGGTTACTGAAGCAGTTCGGCATGAACCATGTCCGTGATGATCTTCCAGCTGGCTTCTCTAAGGGTATGAAACAGAAAATGATGCTGATGCTTGGCTTTTTGGTACAGCCGGATGTTTATATTGTGGACGAGCCTTTTATCGGCTTGGATCCTCGGGCCACTAAAGATTTCCTGCGACTGCTGGAAGCGGAGCGGCAGCGCGGAGCTGGTGTATTAATGTCTACGCATGTATTGGATACTGCTGAGAAAATTTGCGATGATTTTGTGCTGATCTCGGGTGGCAGGGTTGCCGCTGCAGGAACGCTCGAAGATATACGTGATTATGCTGGGCTGCCGGAGGCGTCGTTGTTTGATTGCTTCGACGAACTGACATGAGTAAGCAGAAGCAGCGAGGGTTTGCTTTTCCTACCTCCAAAAAGCTATTCTGGCGGCGATTATTTTCTCATTGGCGTGAGCAATCTGCTATTATCCGTACGGCTGCCGATTGGACTGTGCTGTTATATATACTGATTCCCGGGGGATTTCTGGGAGGACGGTTATATTACGGGTTCTGGAACGAGGCATTGCCAGCTTGGAGTGCAGATTTGCCGTTTATGCTGATTCCTTCATTATTTGTGCTCCTGCTCTGTAGAGGGGGACTGGTGCTATTATTGCAGGAAGGCGATCTATTATTTCTAAGACAACGGCAGCGATGGATAAATACGATCATGTTCCGCGGGTTGTTGTACAGCCTGATCGTAACATCGTTGAAGTTCTGTGCAGCTTTTGTGCTGTTATTACCTTTTCTGGTTCGGGGATATGGAATGCTGTCATCGGAGGTATGGGCGCTGTTCGCTCTGACTTTGGCATGTAGCTGGTGCGTTAAATTACTTGGGCATATTGTAAAAGTACAAAAGCAAGGCTGGCGGCGCTGGCTGTGGCTGATTCTGGCCATCTCCGTTCCTTGTGGGATTTATTTCCGTGCAGCTACGTTTTGGAACAACAGTCCAGTTTTTATGCTGCTGATGGCAGCGCTCTTTGCAGTCGTAGCGGTAATCGCTCTTCAGCGGCGTATAGTGATGCGTGGGACATTCATGAACGATGTGCGTGAAGATTATAAGCAGCGGATGAAAATAGCGGCCCTATTACTCCGCGGTGTACTGGATAAGCCACGTCCGACCCGCCATAAGCCGTGGATTTTCCGGAAATCACAGCCTTTGCTAAAATCAAAAACTGCCGAGAGCCGTTTCTCTGCGGCAGCGATTAAGGCCCTTGTACGGAATCCTGCCCATTTAAAGCTCTACTTATCGTTTACTGCTGTGTCCCTTCTAGCGATATTTATCATTCCATCAGGGTTCAAATGGCTGGGATTTATAGTTTTAGTTTCTCTCATGACCAATTGGCTGTTGTCGTTCTGGTCGTTATTCGTGGGAGATGATTACATCGGAATTCTGCCGTTTTCAAAGGAACAAAAAGCCGAAGCGGGGCTGCGTGCGGTCCCTATCTTACTGCTTCCTTTTTCAATCATTTGTTCTGCGCTGATCTGTATTTCCTTATATGGATGGTTTGGGATTATCCTGTTCATCCCGCTAGGTTATATCGTTGCACTGTTTAGCTCTAGAATATTTGGAACATTTCGCTTAGCGAAATAAAGATATAAATAGAACGGAAGAGTGCCCCATAAGTGATATGCTCCCCATACAGTAGACAGGTGAAATAATAAAAACCTGTCGCTGTATGGGGAGCATTTTTATGGAACAAAAGAAGTTTACAGCACTGGAAAAGTTAACGATTCTCCAAGAAATTGAACGGGGCGACATTGGTTTGAAAACTGCGGCCCGGAAGTATGGAATATCCAAAAACTCATTAGTGAAGTGGCGGCAACGTTATCAATTGTATGGATACGAAGGGCTGGAAGTCCGAAGCTACAATCGTACATATTCTGCAGAACTTAAACTCCATGCCGTTAAGGACTATCTCGAGGGAGGATTGTCGCAAAACCAAATCATCTGCAAGTATAAAATTGCAAGTTCAACCCAACTCGCCAACTGGATTAGGAAGTATAATGGTCATAGCAACAGCTTAACAGCTCATTCAGGAGGAACTAAAGCTATGACCAAAGGACGCGTAACCACTTGGCAGGAACGGATAAATATCGTGCTGTACTGCCTTTCGAACAGAGAAGACTATGCGAAGACGGCAAGCCATTTTCACGTGTCTTACCAACAAGTATATAGCTGGGTAAAGAAGTACGAAGCTGGTGGTGAAGAGGCGTTACGAGACGGTAGAGGACGCACTAAAGCGCCTGAAGAACTTACGGAAGCAGATCGCCACAAACTCGCGATGCAAAAGCTGGAATACGAGAATGCACGCCTGCGTGCGGAGAATGCTTTTCTAAAAAAGTTAGAGGAACTCGAAAGGAGGAGACGTTAAGGACCATTCGCCAGGTGAACATCTACTTGGCCATTCAGGCCGTTCAGCAGGAACAGACATGCTCCATTCGGCTTTTGTGTGACATCGCAGGGATTTCACGGTCAAGTTATTACAAATGGTTGAATCGCAAACCCAGTTATCGAGAGGCTGACAACGAGAAACTGACAGAGGCTATGCTCCTCTTGTATGAGAAGGTGGAACGAACCTTTGGGTATCGTCAATTGACCCTGCATTTGCGCAGACAAATGGATAAATCTATTAACGCAAAGCGAGTGTACCGGCTGATGAGATGCCAAGGCATCCAGTCAGTCATCCGCAGAAAGAGAAAGAAGTATGTAGGCTCCACACCTCAGCAGGTTGCAGAGAATGTGCTGAACCGTAATTTTAAGGCTGAAGCTCCAAACCAAAAATGGGTAACGGATGTAACGGAATTCAAATACGGCAACGGCAAGAAGGCGTATTTAAGTGCAATAAAAGATCTGTATGACAAGTCGATTGTTGCTTACGTTCTGGGTCATTCCAATAATAATTCGCTAGTTTTTAACACACTGGAATTAGCTTTGAAGGCAGCACCGGGGAGCCGAACCTTACTCCATAGCGACCGTGGTTTTCAGTATACCTCTCTGCATTTTAAAAAGATGCTGGACGATGCAGAACTGAAGCAAAGCATGTCCCGAGTAGGCTGCTGCATTGACAATTCGCCGATGGAATCCTTCTGGGGAACATTGAAATGTGAGAAGTACTACTTACATTCCTACCAGACCTTTGAAGAACTCCAAACAGATATTGATACCTACATTCATTTTTACAATAACGAACGGTTACAGGCAAAACTAAACGGCCTCAGTCCCATTGAATTTAGGACTAAGGCCGCTTAAACTACTTTTATTTTTTGTGCTGTCTACTTGACGGGGTGCAGTTCATAAGCCGTGAAAAGGCTGCTGGAGCACTCTTCTTTTGTTGTCTTGATCGCACGTACGTACGAGGTACCTAGCTAGCCTATGGGACACAGCTGCCCCTAAACATACTATTTTTCCACTTTTGGGATGCTAACGGACTCCATAGTTGCTATTGCCATGAAAAACACCATATATGAGCCTCGTTATAATGAATAGCGTCGTTGGAGTCCGAAACACTGCCCATAAGGTGATAAATTCGCCAATAACGTCATCTGGGTCCGAAGCCGCAGTAGCTGATTAGGACAGACGCTCCACATAGCAGCTGAGGAACCCAAAACAGAGGAGCGATTCTCCAATTAATGAGAGAATCGCGCAGACCGCCATTTTCAAAGTAGTAAGCTGCTTGGAGGATATTCACGTTGCATTAGAGATTATCCCAGTCGAATGTCAGCAGCGTGCTTGCCTGCTGTATATCCTGTTGAGAAGGCCGCTGTTATATTGTAGCCTCCTGTATAGCCATGGATATCGAGTACCTCGCCGCAGAAGAATAACCCCGGCATAAGCTTCGATTCCATTCTTTTGGGATCGATCTCCTTCAGGTTTACCCCGCCCCCGGTAACAAAGGCCTCGGATAGGGAACGGGTGCCATGCACATAAACCGGCATGCGTTTTAAAATCCCAGCCAACAGAAGCAATCCATTCTTGGAGACGTGATGACCGGTTGTATCCCCATCTAAGTCAGCTTTAGTCAGCAAGAGGGGGATGAGACGCTCTGGCAACAGCCCTTTTAGCGAATTGCGGATTGCTTTCTTTGTCTCCTGATCCAGCTTATCCTGCAACATAGATTCTACTTCCTGTGCGTTCAGATCAGGGAAGAGATCGATGGACATCTCCACCGTATCTGTGCCGGATTTACGTTGGACCTGTCTCAGAAATTGGCTGCACCGCAGTGCAATGGGTCCTGATAATCCAAAATGGGTGAATATCATATCTCCTCGATGAGAGATGACCTTCTTTCCTTTAGGATTCCACACAGTGAGGGCTACATCACGTAGCGACAGGCCTTGCAGCTCGCCGGACTTAATCCATTCTTCCCGTGAAAGAATCGGCACCTCTGTCGGAAACAGCTCGGTGATCGTGTGCCCTGCGGCTTCTGCCCAAGGGTAGCCATCTCCAGTGGAGCCGGTCTGTGGTACAGACTTGCCTCCGGTGGCGATGATAACAGCTGTGCAGGCGATCGTCTTGCCCGAGCTCAGCTGGACTCCCTTAACAGCCCCTTCGTTATAGATTATTCTTGAGACGGGACTGTCGGTCATAATCTGCACGCCTAGACTCCGTACTTTGCTAATTAAGGCAGATACGACACTAGAGGCCTTATCGGAAACGGGAAACATCCGCCCGTTATCTTCTTCTTTTAATGCAATGCCTAAACCTTCAAAAAAGGCGATGATATCCTGGTTATTAAAATGGTCGAAGGCACTATACAAAAAACGCCCGTTTCCTGGAATATGGGCGATTAGCTCGTCTCTTTCCTTGACGTTGGTAACATTGCAGCGTCCGCCACCGGATATTCCGAGCTTTCGGCCTAGTTTTGCTCCCTTGTCGATTAGCAGAACGGATGCCCCGTGTTCTGCAGCGGCCACGCTTGCCATTAGACCCGAAGGGCCGCCCCCAATGACGATCACATCGTAATTGCTCATGAAATTTTACTCCTTTACATGTTAAGACACGGAAGCGATTTCCGCGGGTATTCCTAACGGAATCATACCATTCTGATTCACATGTAACCAGTCTTGTCCAATCATTAGGTGATTATCGTTGTCAGGAGAGTAATCCTGTGCTTTAATCTAAGCATGTAGGGTAATTTGTCCATTTTGGGGTGTGATTGTAATTATTGGTGCGGTTAAGGATATCTTATTGCAAATATCGGCAGCATGCTCCTTTCTTTTTCTTTTTCAATGGTGGGTGGACCGTAGATTTGTGACTCGGAAAAAGGGGAAGCTCCCAAATGATCAGACCTTTTTAATTTTGGCGTGTACGTTTAGTCTTATCCTGTGCTCTCTTCTTTCGACAACTCTGTTTGGTGTAGCCTATTTGAATTTAGGATTAATCCCTGCGTATATTGGTATTTTATATGGAACTACCCGTTCGGGCATTTTGCTGTCCATTTTCTTGCTTATCTGCAATGTAATCATTGCGGAGCCTACAGGAATCAGTAACGTGATATTGAATTCAGGGGTTTTATTATATCCGCTACTGTTTGGACTGGCCAAACCTTTTAAGAAAGGTACAGTAGTTGAGAAGATCGGTATGTTATGGATGATTCTTTGTCCAAGCATGCTATTTATTGCGTTAGTCCCGATTATAGGCGGGGAAAATATATATGAATCAAATTCCGTACAAGCATTTCTAATTACGGTGTATCTGTTTTTTACCATCGCGCTAGGTGGTGTTTTTGTATATTTTGTTGAGATGGTTAGAAGTAGATTGCGGGATAAAGTACAAATGGAGAGTATCAGTGAAAGTTTCCAGTGGGAGTCCGAGAAGCTGCAGCAGATTACCAATGTAGTCCCTCTGAGTATTATGTCTCTGGATGAACACGGAGTTGTAACTGATCTTAATGATTGTATGTTAGGAATGATGAGGACTCATTATCCCAATTTGCGAAAAGAGGATATTATTGACGAACCGGTAAAAAAGTTTTTTCACAGCTCAGTGGATACACAGGCCTATATGCGGGTAAGTGATAATATCCGCTCTAAACGGCGTTCCAGTGAAAAAATGATTCATGAGTCGCGTATCTATCAGATTTATTCAGCGCCGTTAATGCATAAGAGCTCAGGGGTAACAAGTGGTGCTGTAATTATTGTGCAGGATATGACCAATGAGGAAAAACTACGTGTAGAGCTGGATCATGTGGAACGTTTGAGCTTGGTCGGGCAGATGGCTGCTGGAATTACCCATGAGATTCGTAATCCTATGGCGGTAGTTCGGGGTTTTTTGCAGCTGATGAGAGAAAAGAGTGCTCAAGAATTGGATTCTTATTATCAGATTGTGATGGAAGAGCTGGACCGCGCTAATAGTATTATTAATGATTTTTTATCCTTGGCACAGAGCCGGGTTTCTGATAAAGAGAAGGTGCTGCTGCACCATATTATAGAAGAAGTTAGTCCATTGCTGTGGGCTGATGCTAATCTTCGCGGTCAAAGTGTTGAACTGAAGCTGAGCCCATCACTGCATGAATTGGAGCTAAATGTCCGGGAAATCAAGCAGCTTATTCTCAATTTAGGACGTAATGGTATGGAGGCTATGGGACCCAAGGGGGTGCTGACGCTGGAGACTCGCAGTACTCATGATAAAGTGGAGTTGATTGTCACCGATAGCGGTGTTGGTATGTCAGAAAGTCAACGCGAGAAGCTGTTTTTACCCTTTTTTACGACGAAAATTCAGGGAACAGGTCTAGGCTTATCCTTGTGTCTTAGTATTGTGGAGCGGCATAACGGTAAAATAAATGTAGAGTCTGTAGAAGGAGAGGGCACGGTATTTACGATCTCCTTCCCATTGAATAAGGAGGAACCCAGCGGGGTTCGCTCTTAGATTGAATCACCCTCTACAGCATCTCTTGCTTTCACAGAGTATGAATGTATAATAAAGTTAGTAAGTACTGCTGTAATATTATCTGACAAACAGTTGAAATGTGAAGGAGAGTGCAGAGAAATGTCCATGTCTTTTAATCAATATATGAGAGATTCAATTCAGCCTATGCGTGATGACCTGACAAGTATCGGGTTTCAGGAGCTTATGACTCCAGAAGAGGTGGAAGCTACTCTTCCAACCGCAAAAGGAACATCGCTTGTAGTCGTAAATTCGGTCTGTGGTTGTGCTGCTGGACAATGTCGACCAGGTGTAGCTCAGGCTTTGCAAAATGAAATCACTCCGGATCACTTGTTCACAGTGTTTGCAGGTCAAGAGAAAGAAGCTACTGCTAAAGCACGTGAATATTTTGCTCCTTATCCGCCATCCTCACCTTCCATCGCACTGATGAAGGATGGAGAACTCGTTCACTTTATTGAACGTCATGGCGTAGAAGATCGTTCGGCTGCTGAAATTGCTGCTGAATTGAAAGAAGTCTTCAATCGTTTGTGCCAGTAAAAACAGTTATTCCATATAATCTCGCATCAGCCGGCAAATCGGCTGCATGCGGGATTTTTCAAAATATAAGAGCAATAATGGGATAGAATATGCTTAGAAGCATGAGCTTCGTTTGGGTGGATATTTTGATGGATATGGAACCATTTCTGATGGAACGAGGTGTGTTTGGTGAGTTTACAGAAAGAAATTATTGCGGATCTTGGCGTGAAGCCAACGATTGATGTAGAGGTTGAGGCACGAAAACGGGTTGATTTCTTAAAGTCGTACGTGCTGAACGCAGGGGCTAAAGGATTATTGATCGCCATTAGTGGTGGAGTGGACAGTGCGGTAGCCGCGGGTCTTTGTAAACAGGCTACGGACGAGCTGTCGGCAGAAAAAGGCACAGAGTATATGACGCTTGGAGTATTCCAGCCTTATGGGGTTCAGGAAGATATTCAGCACAGCTACGATGTTGCCAAAGCTTTTAATCTGACTCATACTGTGGAGACCAACATTGAGGAAGCGGTAAATGAAATTGCCCTTGAAGTTGAGCATGGTCTGAAATCAATAGGCCAACACCGCCATATGACGCATCAAGGCAAAGGAAATGTTAAAGCCAGAACACGTATGGTTATGCAATATGCACTCGCTTTTGAGAACAATCTGATTGTAGTAGGAACGGATCATGCTTCTGAAGCGATTACCGGCTTCTACACGAAGTGGGGCGATGGCGCTGTAGATATTACACCACTATCCACACTTAATAAACGTCAGGTACGTCAATTGGCAGCACATATCGGTGTGCCTGCGGATATTGTCACAAAAGCACCTACGGCGGGCTTATGGCCGGGTCAGACGGATGAAACCGAGCTGGGCATTACTTATGACGATAACAGCGACTATCTGGAAGGTAAACAGGTTAACCCTGAAGTAGCTGAGAAGCTTGAGAATTATTACCGGAGAACGGCACATAAGCGTAATGTTATTCCGGGGATTTAGAATAGGTTGAACTAGAAATCGCCACGGGTCTGCGTAGCAGCAGAGCTCGTGGCGGTTTTTGTGAGTTGGATAGCTGGATAGACTAAGAAGAATAATTATTCTGTAAGCGTAAGTGTCTGATCGATAAAATTAGTTGTCGCAGCAATCGCGAACTCTAATTGCGGAGTCGTGCCAGCAAAAGGATGCACAGTGTTGAACGTATGATTACCCTCAGGAACCTGCACCCAGCTAATATCTGGCCGAAGTTTGATGAGATGCTCAGATCCTTGGCGGAGATGTACTCCATCTTGACTGCCTTGAATAAGGACAACTGGGAAGGACGCTTTCTGTATGCGTTCAAGGATGTTATAGCGTTCTTTGTTGTTCTCCATATCTTCTAAAATTACAGCATCCAGCGGCATTTGTTGGCCAGTACGTCCATTAAGGACATAGGTTCTTCCTGTTTCCTTCATCTGCTGCTTTTGTTCTTCCGTCAGCAAATCGAGTTTCGTAACCCCGTTCCAGGAGATTACTCCGCTGATCTCATTGGGATGATCAAGCGTGTAGACCAAACAAATTCCCCCTCCGAGACTGTGGCCGAGAAGGAATAACGGCAGGCTGCCGAATTTCGGGTGTTGACTAAGATAGGACAACAGGATTTCCATGTCCTTCAAGCTGCGGCGGTAGGTGTTGCGGGCGAACTTCTCAAGTTCAGTGAAATGCAGCAGATCTTCCCCGATGCCAGCATGAGAGAAGTTAAAAGTAATTACTTCATGCTCTTGGCTGAGAGTTGTGGCTATGTAAGGAAACATTCCCCAATCTTTAAAACCTTTGTAGCCATGGGCTATAACTATAACGCTTTTGGCTTTGCCTTGGGCTGGGAAGTGTGAGCAGCGGAGAACAGCTCCGTCTCCGGCAGGTATTTCAAAATTACGATGATTCATAGGGTAATCCCCTCTCCATATATAAAAATGAAGTAAATCAGCTAGTCTATCGTGAAGTCGCTGGATAGTCTTATTAGACTTAGAGCGCATTTTCTTTTAAGATAGCAGAAAGAATCTTGCAGGACTATTACTTTTAATAATACTTCATATGATTGATCATACCATTATTGAAGCAAAATGGGATACACGTCCATAAGGAGCGTGAAGTGTTGATTTACGGAATCGGACATGATGTGTTAGAAATTGAACGAATCTCAGAGGTAATAAATAGAGGACTGGGTAAGAAATTTAACCAGCGGGTCTTAACAGAGCAAGAATATCAACTTGCTGAAGAGCGAAGCGGGAGGTTGGCTGAGTTCGTAGCCGGACGTTTTGCTGCCAAGGAAGCAGTTGTGAAGGCTTTAGGCTGTGGCATCGGCAATGTAGTTGGGTTTCAGGATATTGAGATATTGCCTGATGCTAAAGGAAAACCAGAGGTAACTTTATCGTGTGAAGCTTGGAGCAGACTAGATCTGCCAAATGGACAGAGGTACACCATTCATCTTACGATAACACATGGCCGTGATTTGGCTTCGGCTTTTGCTGTCGTGGAAGGGCCAGGTTCATAAATTGAACCCTGATTATAGAAGGGCAAGGAGCGTTATAATGACACAACAAGATCTACAAGTTCAAGACGAACAGGAGCTGCGGGAGGCTAAGCAATATTTCAGCTATCATTTGCTGGAGTGGTATCAAGGGCAGAAACGGGATTTGCCTTGGCGTCGGCACCGCAATCCTTATTATATTTGGATTTCTGAAATAATGCTGCAGCAGACAAGGGTGGATACGGTAATCCCGTATTTCAATCGGTTTATCGAAAGGTTTCCTACCGTGGAGTCGCTCGCCGATGCACCAGAAGAGGACGTGCTTAAGTGCTGGGAAGGCTTAGGTTATTATTCTCGTGCTCGCAATATACAGCATGCGGCCAAACAGGTCAAAGAGCTGTATGGCGGGCAGGTGCCGAATGATCGCGAGGCTGTGTTCAGTTTAAAGGGAGTGGGACCTTATACGGCAGGGGCTATCCTTAGCATTGCGTTCAATCGGCCGGAGCCAGCGGTCGACGGCAATGTGATGCGGGTGTTGTCCCGATACTTCCTGATAGAGGATGATATCGCCAAGGGACCCACCCGCGTAAAAATGGAGCGCCTGGCAGCTGAACTGATCCCGGAGGGGGAAGCGGCATCTTTTAATCAGGCGCTGATGGAGCTCGGGGCGCTCGTATGCACTCCTAAATCACCGCGCTGTTTAACCTGCCCGGTGATGGAGCATTGCGCCGCGCGCTTGGCGGGCTGCGAGACCTCGCTGCCCGTCAAGACCAAGGCCAAGCCGCCGCGCCCTGAGGAGCGGCTGGCGGCCTTAATCGAGGGCCGCGGTGCCCACGCGGGCCAAGTGCTCATCCGGCAGCGGCCACAAAGCGGGCTGTTAGCCCGCATGTGGGAGCTGCCGCACTGGCCAGCGCCGCATGGGGAAGGCGGCGCCAAAGGCGCGCGGCTGCCGGAAGCGGCGGCGCTGGACCGGCTGCGCCGGTCACTGCGGGAGGCCGGGATCTCTGCCCGGCCTGAGAAGCACTGGATGGCTGCTGAGCATATCTTCAGCCATATCGTGTGGACGCTGCAGGTGTACCGCTGCAGCGAAGAGGACGCCCTTCCGCTGCCGATAGCGGCAGAAGGACGGGCGGTGTACAACGCGGATGCGGACTTATTCTCGGGGATCGACAGCAGCATGCCTATCGAGAGATTTGAGGACGGGACCGCTAGTCCAGAGGATGGCGGAGCAGTGCGCTGGATCAGCCGCGAAGACATGGCTAACTATGCGTTCCCTAACGTTTTTCTGAAGCTACTGAACCTTTATTTTGATGAGCAGGAAGAGCGGGCGAAGCTAGAGAAGTAGGAGATTCACCGTGTTGCGTTGCTAAAGTGCTAAATGTACAAAACCTGAGTTTGGTGTAACCTAAGTATGGTCATATGCACCTAAGTAGGGTCGTATGCTTCAGTCTGTTCGTAGCAAATATTTGTTTATTTGGCTCAGACTAGTTCAGTCTTGTTCCAACTAAATTCTTCTGGTGTTCTATGGCTACGAGAGTGGTAAAGATTTAATTAGGGAATTCTTCCCTGAAAATAGGTCGATTTGGCTTGTAATTGATCATTTTAGGGAAAACCTCCCTAATAATTGGGGAAATATCGGTTTTATGCCCAAAACGGATGATTTTTAGGGAGTATTTCCCTAATTACTCGTGTTTATGGAGTATATCGCAGAATTTTAGGGAGTTATTCCCTAATCTATTGCTCAGCGACTCCAAACGCAGATTCTCGTAAGCCGAGTATAGATTTATTGCGATTTATTGCGATCTCTTCCGATTTATTCTCATCTATACCGATCTATTCTGATCTATACCGATCCAGCGCATCCATTTAAGCGACGCAAGCGGCGTGAAATGCGGTGTCTGGGAGGATCTCAACCAATCAATCAGTCAATCTCTGTCTTTATCTTTATCTCTCTTTATCTCCAACCTAAAAAAAGAAGGTATCCCTTAGCCTATTCGGCTCTGAGATACCTTCTTTTTTAGTTAAATGGCATAAGCCAAATGGAATTTCTTATTTTGCGCTTTCGTAACGTTTGCCAACTTCTTCCCAGTTTACTACGTTCCAGAACGCTTTGATGTAATCAGGGCGTTTGTTTTGGTAGTTCAGGTAGTAAGCGTGCTCCCATACATCCAGTCCGAGGATTGGAGTAGCGCCTTCGCTGATTGGGTTGTCTTGGTTAGGTGTGCTTGTTACTGCCAGTTTGCCATCTTTAACAACTAGCCAAGCCCAGCCGCTGCCGAAACGAGTAGTTGCTGCTGCTGCGAAATCTTCTTTGAATTTTTCGAATCCGCCCAGTTCTTTATCGATAGCTTCAGCCAATGCGCCAGTTGGTGCGCCGCCGCCGTTTGGTCCGATAACTTCCCAGAACAAAGTGTGGTTAGCGTGTCCGCCACCATTGTTGCGAACAGCAGTACGGATAGCTTCAGGTACAGCGTTCAGATCTGTAAGAAGCTCTTCAATGCTTTTGCTTTGCAATTCAGGTGCTTTTTCCAAAGCTGCATTCAGATTAGTTACATATGTGTTATGGTGTCTGTCATGGTGAATTTCCATCGTCAATGCGTCGATGTGTGGTTCGAGTGCGTTGTTCGGATAAGGAAGTGCCGGTAATTGAAATGCCATGGAAAAATCCCTCCTGAGTTATATTAGAATTTTGTTATAGATAAAGAATTCTGGCGAACTAACGTCAAAATCCTTTATTGTAAATATGTACTATAGGGTTTCGCCCAATAGGATACTTTAATTAAACCGTATCTAGACCAATAATGCAACACTAAACAAACATAAATGTTTATAAAGTATAATTGGAGAGGGAAAGGGTTTTACAATTGTATTTAGAATGTTAAAATAAATAGTCCCTAACCTATAGACATATATCCTTATTAATACCCTTTTAATGAAGAAATGAACCCCATCCGAAATGTAAACGCTTGATATTAAGCGCTTTCAAAAGAAAAATGATGATATCACGAGAAAAGTGTGCTTTAATAGATTTAAAAGCAGGTATTCCTCGATATTTGATGCTTTTTTTTATTTTCTCTATGTTAAGGGAACCCCTTCTTTTTGTTAAATTCATAAGCCATAGACAAGGGAGATTTTAAAGAATGCACGTTCGTTCCTTTCAATTAAGCGACGTTAGCCCTGTGACTGATTTGCTGCAAACCGCATTATCGGAAGAGTGTTTCGAGAACACTATCGAGCCTTTCTCCAGGCAGCTTTCTTGGGATTCAGATCTCATTGTAGTTGCGGAAGATGAAGAAGAAATTGTTGGAGCACTGATTGGTACAATTGAGAAAAACCACGGTTGTTATTTCCGGATTGCTGTACATCCTGATTATCGCCGCAGAGGAGTCGGTAGAAGTCTGGTATCAGCTATGGAATCCAGGTTTCAAGCTCGTAAAGTCAGTGGTATCTATGTAGCCGTCGATGAGCATAATTCTTTTGCTTTGCCATTGTATGAAGCTATGGGATATAGCGAGAATCAAATCTTCAAATCTGTCCGGAAGCTGAGCATTGTTGGGTAATTTTGATCACTCAGCTGCGAAAGCGGAAACATTTTCTAGAAAAAAGAACTATAGCTGACGATATAGTCTGTTTCATTCATACTCGAGCGTATTTTCCAGAAGTCCATTGCTAATGGCTGGGAGATATGCTTTTTTATTGTTATAATATCTGCAAGTATAGACTTCAATTATTGAGAACAGAGGTGACATATTGAATCAGGAGCCCCAAGTAGATTACACGAGAAACAGGAAACAAAGACATAGATCCTCCAGATCCAAGACTACCCTGGGCGGTCGTTTGGTCTCGGAAATGAAGGATTGGCTGCTTACAGCTGTGATTGTTTTTGCTGTGATGTCTGTTCTTAATGTTTTTGTGTTCAATATATCAACGGTTAAAGGTCAGTCTATGCAGCCAACGCTCTGGGAGGGTGAGAGGCTCTTCATTAATAAAATTTCATTGCTCTTCGTAAATCCAAAACATGGTGATGTTGTCATTCTTCATGATCCAAGTACCGGACCTAGTCATAAGGAGTATTTAGTGAAGCGAGTGATTGGCATACCTGGAGATATCATAGAGGTACGGAATCATCAGTTATACGTAAATGGAAAAATAGTGAATGAGCCCTATATCGATACTGAGATTGAAGATCCGGATTTTGCAGCGTTAACCGTGGAAAGTGGCAATTATTTTGTAATGGGCGATAACCGTCATGCTTCAGCCAGCAAGGACAGCCGTTACTTCGGCTCTATTTCACAGGATATGATTGTCGGCAGGGCTGATTATATATGGTGGCCTCTGTCAAAACTGAATAGATTATAAGAAAGTCAGCGAAGATATGAAAGGAGAAGGCGGAAATGACCAATACATTTCAGTCATCGTATGCTCCCCCGCCTTCCGAGTGGGCACAGCTTAAAGCAGAGATTCAGGAGGCTGCGACATCACTCGGTATTGATGATATCGGGTTTACAACAGCAGAACCTTTTTTATATTTAAAAAATATACTGCAAGACCACCGGGACAAAGGATATGAATCTGGCTTCGAGGAACCCGATCTGGATAAAAGGACAGTTCCAGCATTGTCTTCTGGAGACAAGCCGTTATCTATTATTTCGATTGCAGTGGCTTACCCTTCTAAAATGGAGAACCCTCCTAAATCTGAGCCGGGTGCACGTAGAGGCATCCTCGCCCGGGCATCTTGGGGCAGGGATTATCACCATGTGCTGAGGGAAGCCTTAAGTAAGCTAGAGGAATTTATTCACGAGCGTGTACCAGAGGCTGTGCTGGAAAGTATGGTGGACACTGGTGTTCTAGTAGATAGAGCGGTAGCGGAAAGAGCGGGAATAGGCTTCAGCGGCAAAAACTGTTCTATCATCTCGCCCAAATGGGGATCTTGGATTTATCTTGGGGAAATGGTTACGAACATTCCTTTTGCTCCGGATGAACCTGTTGAAGAAGGCTGCGGGGAGTGTACCAAGTGTATTGATGCTTGTCCGACCGGAGCGCTGGTGGGTCCGGGTCAGCTTAACGCACAGGCTTGTATTTCTTTTTTGACGCAGACTAAAGGGTTCCTCAGCGAGGAGTATATGACCAAGATCGGCAATCGTCTATACGGCTGTGATACTTGCCAGATTGTATGTCCCAAGAATAGAGGTAAGAACTGGAATCATCGCCCTCAGATGCAACCTGATCCTGAAATTGTGAAGCCGCTGCTGCTGCCGATCCTTGATCTTAGCAATCGTGAGTTCAAAGAGAAATTCGGCAATAGCTCAGCAGCCTGGAGAGGCAAAAAGCCGATGCAGCGAAATGCGATCATTGCCCTAGGCAATTTTAAGGAAGCCGGGGCTGTGCCAAAGCTATCAGAGATTGTTCTGAAAGAGCCGCGGCCGGAGATGCGGGGCACTGCTGCTTGGGCGCTTGGACGTATTGGCGGTGATGAGGCTCTAGCGGCTGTAGAAGCGGGTTTAGAGCGCGAGGAGGATAGCACGGTGAGGGAAATGCTAAGCCGGGCGCAGGATGTGCTCCTTACTGGGAAGAAGGCACGGGAGGACAGCGATATTAATGGAGGAAAAAGTTCATAGACAGGTTGCATATTGCCAATTGCTGTCCAGTTCCCGAAATGCTATGATAGATTCGCGTGCCATATGGCGATGCAGACAATAGAGTGTAGAGGTGGGCTTTAGATGAGTATCGCATTACCTATTATTACATTGGTCGTAGGTCTCATCGGTGGTTTTTTCATCGGTGTATATTATCTGCGCAAACAAATGACAAACATGCAGAATGATCCTGAAATGCTGCAAAAGGTTGCAAAGCAAATGGGTTATAACCTGAACGGGAAGCAAATGCAGCGTGCCCAGCAAATGATGAAGACTCAGGGACAGCCAGGTGCGCGCCCAGGAGCAGCTAAAGGGAATAAACGTAGAAGTAAGTAACCGGGTCCGGATAACATGTATACGGGTGCGGAAGGGGGAGACATCATGGGGAACATCAAGGAATATGTGAACGGTAAAGTTGCAGAGAACCGTGAGCAAATCGAGTATCACGTTGAGAAAATATTAGAATTAATCGGTGAAGATACCGGCCGCGAGGGACTGCTGGAAACACCGGCACGTGTTACGCGGATGTACGAGGAGATATTCGGCGGTTATTCGATAGATCCCCGCGAGGCGCTCGGCGTTACTTTTGATGAGTCTCATGAAGAGCTAGTGATCGTTAAGGATATCGTCTATTACAGCCAATGTGAACACCACATGGCTCCTTTCTTTGGTAAAGTGCATATAGGATACATTCCGAGCGGACGTATTGCTGGACTCAGCAAATTAGCTCGGCTTGTTGAAGCAGTAAGCCGGCGTCTACAGGTTCAAGAACGCATTACGGCGCAAATTGCTGATATTATGACGGAGGTGCTAGGCCCCCACGGTGTTATGGTTGTTGTGGAGGGAGAACATCTGTGTATGTGTGCACGCGGAGTGAAGAAGCCAGGCAGCAAAACGGTAACTATGGCTACTAGAGGGGTCTTCCGTGAGGATGCCGCCGCTCGTGCGGAGTTTCTAAGCTTGATTAAGGAATAAATATCGGGGTGCATACCTCGAAATTGGAAGGACCCATCGTTCACGTAATGTGAATGATGGGTCCTTTTTGGTCAGGGTGTGGGAATAAGAGTGATGTTCACTGTGAATTGAAATAATATCAAAAAGGCTTCCAGGCCAGTTTACTGGCAGCAGCATAACGTTCTGAGACGTAAGGCCAGTTAACGACCTTCCACCAATCCTCAATATAATCGGCCCGATTATTCTGATGTTTAAGGTAATAAGCATGCTCCCATACATCCAGAGCCAGTAACGGAACCACGTCCCATTGTGACAGGTTCTGATGTTTCTCCGCAGTCAAAATCTCCAGTCTATGACTGCGTGGACTCCAGACGAGAATAGCCCAGCCGCCACCTTCAACCTTATTCGCAGCTTCTGTGAACTGTTTCTTGAAGCTGTCATAGCTGCCGAAGCTTTGTTCAATGGCTTCCAGTAAGGCTCCAGTTGGACGCCCGCCACCTTGTGGAGACATTACGTTCCAGAAGATTGTATGGAGATAGTGGCCTGCCCCATTAAAGGCTAGCTCCCGCTCCCAATGCTTAACGAGATCGAAATCTCCTTTCTTGCGAGCCTCAGCTAGCTTGTTCTCCGCTTTATTTAGTCCATCTACATAACTTTGATGGTGTTTATCGTGATGAATCCGCATGGTTTTCTCATCGATGTATGGTTCCAGCGCATTATAAGCATAAGGCAATGGAGGCAGCGTATGCCCGCCAATTGGCACAGCACTCATTTCACGAATATCTAGGATAGTATCTGTAGAAGGAATAAGTCCCTCATTCCGCGTGACATTGTCCTCTTCTGTTCTTACGACATAGTCGGCTGCTGTATAATCTCTCATAATTTGCGTGAGCTGTCCGGGCGAGCTCAGAGTGTGCAGTACGGCAAGGAAATACTCTGATTCGCGAATAATATGCAGGATCACAGTGGTTGCAAGGGGGACGGCTTTGACGGCTGCGCTACTTTCCATAATGGCAAAAAGCTGCCGAACAAATTCTTGGGATTGGGTACAGGAGATATGCAGCAGCTTTTCTGTTTCCGCAGTGAGTTCAGCCTGACTTGGTGGAGAAGCAGAGAGGGCAGAATTCAATAACTGCTGAGCGGCCATCTCTGTGGCACCGAAGACCACTGCCCATTCATCCAGCAGTTTAACATAGGGTTCCTCCAGGTTAGGTACGATTGCTTTGATAACCTCGGTATGCTCTTTCTCTTGTGTTTTCCAGAATACGATTTCTTCTAAAATACGTACTGGCAGCATCGGCCCGTATACATATAACATTCCAAGAAAACCTCCCGTGATATGTCTTCATCAGTCCATTATATGTGTGCTCATGATAGCTTATGAAGAGCATAAGAACGCGATAATAATATCGTTGACAACCGTTTGATATGGTGAAATAATACAGGAAAATAAAGGCAATGATACCGAAAGGTACAACCTCGCGAAAAGGAGGGTGTACCTTTTTTTGTCGTGTGGACCGATTAATGAAATCCTATGGGGTAGTAGAAAAACTTTGAGAAATGAGATGAGGGTATGAACAAGCTTGAGAAGAAGCAATTTTATAATCAGCTGTTAAAATTAGCGGTACCGATATCCCTCCAAAGTCTAGTCATGGCGGTGCTGTATTTAGTAGATCAATTGATGGTAGGGCAGCTTGGGGGTGTAGCGATCGCTTCGGTTGGGATGGCTAGTAAAATCTATAGCGTGATTTCAGTGGTACTGGCGGGTCTTGCTACGGGTCTTGCTATATACGCGGCTCAATATTGGGGGAGTAAAGACCGAAAGAGCATCACACCACTACTGGGATTAAGTCTTGGAATTGGCCTGATCTTGTCGGGTTCATTTACGATATTTGTTTTTTTCAACCCTCGGCTATGTCTGTCTATTTTTACAACGGATAAAGAAGTGTTGGAGAATGGGTACATTTTTCTGAAAATCGTTGCCCTCAGTTATATTCCAACGATGTTGACGATGCTCTATTCGGCGGTTCTACGAAGTTCAGGACATGTAAAGTATCCAATGATTGTTAGCATAGCTGCTGTAGGAATGAATATTATTTTAAACTATGCGCTTATTTTTGGGCATTGGGGATTTCCAGAGCTTGGACTTGCAGGTGCGGCATATGCAACGTTAATCTCACGTATAGTCGAAAGTGCCTTGATTATCGGAGCCGTATATCGTGGAAAGCTGCCGGGTGCCGGAGGTATTAAGGAACTCAGTTCGTTTTCGAAAGCGCTGTGCATACCTTTTTTAAGAACGATAGCGCCTATTGTTTTAACGGAATTGGTTTGGGTCTTAGGGGAGGCTTGTTATTCCGTTATATATAGCCGTATGGGCACAGCAGAGATGACCGCTATGACAGTGACCTTTCCGCTGCAGGGGTTGACGATTGGGCTTCTGGCAGGGCTTTCTGGTGCAGCTGGCATTATGGTCGGACATAAGCTGGGAGAGAATAATAATGCAGGTGCTTTTCAGTATGCTCGTTTTTTTGTTCGAATAGGAGTAGGGATTTCATTGCTGCTTGGTGTTCTTATTGCTGTTCTTGCCCCGCTCTACGTCTCAGCCTTTAACTTAACAGTGGAAGAGCGCCGAATGGCCACTTCCGTTATCTGCTTTTTTGCTCTTTTTTTATGGATAAAGGTGGGCAATATGATGATTGCGGGAGGGATCCTGCAGAGTGGTGGCGATAGTAAATTCGTCTTTATTATGGAAGCCTCCACAACTTGGTTGCTTGGGGTGCCTCTAGGGCTACTGTTGTCATGGGGATGGAAACAGCCTCTTCCCTGGGTATACTTCTTTCTGTCCCTGGAAGAGGCTGTTCGATTGGTTATAGGTTACGTGCGTTTTCGCCGTGGTAAATGGTTGAAGCAGCTGACCCATCAGGGGACAGAGGCGGATTGTAGTGCTTAACTAGTTACTTGCCATCGCCGGCTGGTTGCCATTGTAGGTTTTGGCTAGTTGAACATTTCCTAAGAAAGCAGAGACTCGCCGCAAATACTCACGCGGGTGCTCACGGAACAGCAATTCATGATGGCTGCCCTCTACGACCCAGGAATCTGAGAACGGATTGCTTTGGTTCGCGGCCAGCTTTTCGGCAATAGGATAAGGAGCTTTATCATCTTCGGTTCCATGCATGAGTAGAATAGGGAAAGGATAATCTTCGGATTTGACCTTCGCATAAGGAATTTGATTCAGCCCCGTACCGTTCAGAACTGGGAACAGCATTTCCATAATCGCCAGGGAAGGCTGGCGGGGCAGATCAATATTTTGCTTAATATTATGATACAGCGTATCTGGTTCTAACAAAAAGGTGCTGTCCAGAATCATCGCGTCAATGTCCTCTGATACTAATCCTGTTTGCAGTGCTGTGCCTGCTCCCATGGAGAAGCCCCATACCACTAACTCCTCAGCTCCACGTTCCTTAGCAAAATCAATAGCGCCTAGAAGCTGCTGGGACTCTTTTTTACCTCCGGTTGCAATATCCTTGTTGCCTTGGGCAGCAAAGCCGTAATCAAACATCACGACATTGAAATTCAGACTGTGTGCATAGTGAGCGAGATCGTACATAGGTACCCAAGATTCTTCCCGGTTGGCGCCATAGCCATGGCTGAACACGATAGTTTTGGTAGCCCCTTCGGAGGGAATATACCAGCCGCTCATCATCCGACTTCCATCTTTAGCTGGAAACGTCACATCCTCGTATGCGAGACCTTTGGCCTGCATGGGATTGGAATACAGAGGTGCGACCGTTGGATTAGATAATACCCAGGCGATATAGCCATGAAGTGAGACAAAGCAGAAGGCTAAGAAGAAAAAAATAGATAATAGCAGTGCAACGATAATATGCTTCACACGAATCATCCGCAGCGATAGCCGGGACGAACTGCCTTGTTTAGGTAGTTTAGGTCGACGGGAGACGGTTGTGCCGGTTTGGCGAGTTGCCAGATCCATATGGTCCCCTCCTAAGAATGATGTGAGTACTAGTGCCTAGAAGAATTTGTAAAAATGATTCTAAAGCATCAGTAGATAATTTAATATGTTAATCGTATGAAAAAGCCCTTACAAAGTCAATGAATTAGACGCTTTTGTAATGTAACTGTAAAGTGCGGCCCAACCTTTTCCGGCACATTTTTGGCACAACTCCGGCGGAGTGAATATACTGGACTTTCCATAGAGTTTTGCACTAAGATAGAGTTAGTTATAATGTAACCGAGTTTCATTTGATGAAACACGAGGGGGAGATTGTCATGGAGGACCGAAAGCTTACAGTGCGTGCGGTAGAACGTGCGCTTGATATATTGCTTTGTTTTACGCAGGACAGAGATTTAGGGTTGACGGAGATCGCTTCAAAGATTGATTTACATAAAAGTACCGTCCATCGGCTGCTGGCAACCTTGGAGGAAAAGGGCTTCCTCATTCGTAATCCGGCCACTGAGAAATACAGCTTGGGTATACGAATTTGGGAATTATCTACGCATTTGCCTGCTTTTGATGAGTCAGCCGCGGTATTATTGCCGTCAATGGAACGGCTGCGGGATCGGCTAGGGGAGACCGTTAGTTTATACTTACGCGACGGCATAGAACGTGTGCGGATTCAGGCGGTTCAGAGTCAGCAGGCCATCCGGCGAGTGGCGCAGATCGGTGCGAGATTGCCTTTATCTGTGGGCGCATCAAGTAAAGTGCTGGCAGCCTATGCTCCTCCAGAGGTGCTGAAAGAATTGCTGGAGAGTTCGGGATGGCCGAACTATGTTGAGAAGGATGTCTATCAAGAGCAGCTTAATGACATTATCCGGCTCGGATATGCCACCAGTTTTGAGGAACGCGAGCCCGGCGCGGCCGCGGTGGCGGTGCCTGTTACGGGCCGCAGTGGAAATGTGATTGCGGCGTTATCACTGTCCGGCCCAGTTAGTCGCCTATCCCGAGATACGCTAGTGGAATATGCCGCGGTACTGAAGGAAGCGGCTAGTGAAATGGGCATGATGATTCCTTAATTCGCTGGCTGAGACATACCTTGTTAAACAGCGAAGCAGCGATCTCTCCGTTACTGGAGGATCGCTGCTTTGCTGTTTTGGGGAGGGACTAGCCTATTGTGGGTAAGTGGCAGGAAACGATGGGTAACTGATGGATAATTGCTGGTTGACTGATGAGTGACTGATGGGTGACTGATGGGTGACTGATGGGTGACTGATGAGTGAGTGATGACTGACTGACGAGTGGCTGATGAGTGACTGATGAGTGACTGATGAGTGACTGATGAGTGACTGACGAGTGGCTGATGAGTGACTGATGAGTGACTGATGAGTGGCTGATGAGTGACTGATGGGTAACTGATGAGTGACTGATGAGTAATTAACGGCTAACTGATGGGTAATCAACAGCTAACTGACGGCTAGCTAATGGCTAACGGCTCCCCTACCTTGCGTTGGTTTGGTGAGCTTCAGTGAATATACGTTTCTTTGGAATCCTCAGTAACTCGTAATGCTGAGTCTGGAGAGTTAGAACCCAGAATCTAGATAGGCAGAGGGACGGAGGGGCGGGAGGATGGAAAGACGGAAAGGTAGAGAACCCACCATGAACCTACGAGCCAACGATCCTACGAGCCAACGAACCCACGAGCCAACGAACCCACGAGCCAACGAACCCACGAGCCAACGAACCTACGAGCCAACAAGCCAACGAACCCGCGAGCCAACGAACCTACGAGCCAACGAACCTACGAACCTACGAACTAATGAACTTACGAACCAATGAACTCACAAATCCGCGAACCCGCGAACCCGCGAACCCACGAACCCACGAACCCACGAACCCACGAACCCACGAGCCAATGAACTCACGAGCCAGTGAACTCACGAACCTACGAGCCAACGAACTTACGAGCCAACGAACCCACGAGCCAACGAACCCACGAGCCAACGAACCCACGAGCCAATGAACTCACAAATCCATGAACCCGCGAACCCGCGAACCCGCGAACCCGCGAACCCACGAACCCACGAACCCACGTATCTCATAACTCGTACACAAGTAATCTCGGGTTGTTATTTAGATATTCCCTGAGGCTTCCGGACTCAGAAGACGCTATTTGCCCATTTAAAGCCTTTTTGGCAGAGTTTCGGACCCCAGTGCAGCTATTCGGCAAAAATGGGCTCCTGTAGCGTGTTTTTCATGCCAATAGGGTCTATGGAGTCCGATCGCACGCTAAAAGTCGGATAATCGAGCGTATAGAGTCATCTGAGTCCGATAGCGCGGAATCCTAAGCGTCCCCTGGGGCGTGCGGACTCAGGGGACGCTATTTGCGAATTGACAGCCAGTTTGGCGTAGTTTCGGACCCCAGTGCAGCTATTCGGCAAAAATGGGCTCCTGTAGCGTGTTTTTCATGCCAATAGGGTCTATGGAGTCCGATCGCACGCCAAAAGTCGGATAATCGAGCGTATAGGGTCATCTGGGTCCGATAGCGCCGAATTCTAAGCGTCCCCTGAGACGTGCGGACTCAGGGGACGCTATTTGCGAATTGACAGCCAGTTTGGCGTAGTTTCGGACCCCAGTGCAGCTATTCGACAAAAACGGGCTCCTGTAGCGTGTTTTTCATGCTAATAGCGACTATGGAGTCCAATCGCACGCCAAAAGTCGGATAATCGAGCGAATAGAGTCATCTGAGTCCGATCGCGCGGAATCCTAAGCGTCCCCTGGGGCGTGCGGACTCAGGGGACGCTATTTGCGAATTGACAGCCATTTTGGCATAGTTTCGGACTCCAGTGCAGTTATTCGGCAAAAATGGGCTCCTGTAGCGTGTTTTTCATGCCAATAGGGTCTATGGAGTCCGATCGCACGCCAAAATTCGTAAATTTGTTCATTTAGAGTCATCTGAGTCCGATCGCGCGCCAAAAGTCGGATAATCGAGCGAATAGAGTCATCTGAGTCCGATAGCATGGAATCCTAGGCGTCCCCTGAGGCGCGCGGAATCCTAAATGTCCCCTGAGCCTCACGCAGCAATGGTGAAGATCCCAAAGACAACAGACAGTGGCACCCCACCCGCCACAAATTGGCTGCTGGAACGACTCCATAAAAAAGGGACTGCTCACAGCCACTCATGGCCGTGAAACAGTCCCTTTTTAAGTTACTTTAAATCTATTCTACCGACACCGCGGAAGAGTCTGTAGCATCTGCCAGCATCTGGCGAAGAACAGTCTGCAGGATACCGCCGTTGCGATAGTAATCAATATCGACTGTACTGTCGAGTCGTGCAATGACAGGGAAATCGAATTGTGTGCCGTCTTCACGGGTAGCCGTGACAGTTAGCTCTTGACTTGGTGCCACGTTGTTATCGAGACCAGTAATGTTGAAGGTCTCGCGTCCGGTCAGTCCCAAGCTGCTCCAGCCGTGGCCTTCTTGGAATTGAAGTGGGAGTACACCCATACCGACCAGATTGCTGCGGTGAATCCGCTCAAAGCTCTCAGCGATAACTGCTTTAACGCCAAGCAGAAGCGTACCCTTAGCTGCCCAGTCACGAGAGCTTCCTGTACCATACTCCTTACCAGCGATGACGATCAGATTTTGTCCAGCATCCTGATAGAGCATGGAAGCATCATAGATGGACATAACCTCGTCGCTTGGCAAGAAGGTAGTAACGCCGCCTTCTGTACCAGGAGCTACCGCGTTACGAATCCGAATGTTAGCGAACGTACCGCGCATCATGACTTCGTGGTTTCCGCGGCGTGAGCCGTAGGAGTTGAAGTCTGCACGTTCTACACCATGATCGCGCAAATATTCGCCAGCAGGACCAGAGGTAGAGATATTACCCGCTGGTGAGATATGGTCGGTTGTCACGGAATCAGCAAGCAGCGCTAGAACGCGTGCATCTTTGATATCCTTAATGTCTCCCAGACCGTCTGCCAGATGTTCGAAGAATGGCGGATTCTGGATGTACGTGGAATTATCATCCCACTCATACAGCTCGCCTTGCGGAACAGGAATCGAATTCCAACGTTCGTTAGCGGTGAATACATTTTCGTATTTGCTACGGAACATCTCCGGACTAAGGGAGAGACCAATGGCTTCACGAATTTCAGCAGTGGTTGGCCAGATATCTTTCAGGAATACTGGCTCACCTTGCGGATCAAATCCAAGTGGCTCAGTTTGCAAATCGATATTTACTGTACCAGCCAGTGCGTAAGCAACTACGAGCGGCGGTGAAGCCAAGTAGTTTGCTTTTACCTGAGCATGTACGCGGCCTTCAAAGTTCCGGTTACCGGAGATGACTGCGGCTACGGTCATGTCATTGTCAGTAATGGCTTGACTAACTTCTTCAGGCAATGGACCGGAGTTACCGATACAAGTGGCACAGCCATAACCAGCCAAGTAGAAGCCCAATGCTTCGAGTGGTTTCAGCAAGTCTGCTTTTTGCAGGTATTCAGTAACCACCAAGGATCCTGGAGTCAAGCTGCTCTTAACGTAAGCTGGTTTGGTCAGACCACGTTCCACAGCTTTTTTCGCCAAAAGACCTGCTCCAAGCATAACGCTAGGGTTGGAAGTATTCGTACAGCTAGTAATAGCTGCGATTACGACTGCGCCTGTGCTGAGCTTGCTGGTAGTATCATTTTTATGCTGTACTTCTACGACTTGAGCGATTTTCTCATCGCTGAGACCATAACCGCCTTTGTCTACAGGTGTACGGATAATACCTTCGAAATTTTCCTTCATATGCGTAAGTTCGATCCGGTCTTGTGGACGTTTTGGTCCAGCCAAGCTAGGAACGACAGAAGCTAAGTCAAGCTCAATCACATCGCTGAACTCAGGGTCTGGCGTATCCGAGGTACGGAACATCCCTTGTGCTTTGTAATAAGATTCAACCAACGCCACCAGATCATCCGGACGGCCCGTGCTGCGAAGATAAGCGAGTGTCTCGTCATCTACAGGGAAGAAACCGATAGTTGCTCCGTATTCTGGCGCCATGTTGGCAACAGTTGCCCGGTCAGCCAGACTGATGTTAGCAAGGCCAGGTCCGTAGAATTCGACGAATTTGCCGACTACACCCTTTTTACGCAACATTTCAGTTACTGTCAGTGCCAAATCCGTTGCTGTAGCTCCTTCGATAAGGCTGCCTGTAAGCTTGAAGCCCACTACATCAGGTGTAACAAAATAGAGCGGTTGTCCAAGCATTCCTGCTTCAGCCTCAATACCGCCTACACCCCAGCCCACAACACCCAGACCATTGATCATCGTGGTATGGGAATCCGTTCCTACAAGGGAATCTGGATAAACGACAGTTTCACCATCGAGAGTTTTAGTAGTGGCAACGGAAGCTAAATACTCTAGATTTACCTGGTGCACGATACCTGTTGCTGGTGGAACTGCACGGAAGTTGTTAAAAGCTGTCTGTGCCCAACGAAGGAAACGGTAACGCTCCTCGTTGCGTTCGAACTCAACGTTCATATTGTATTCCAAGGCGTCTGCTGTACCGAAAGCATCAACCATGACAGAGTGGTCAATTACAAGGTCAACCGGGACAAGCGGATTGATCTGTTTAGGATCTCCTCCGGCTTTTTTTACAGTATCACGCATAGCTGCGAGATCCACGACTACCGGAACTCCGGTGAAATCCTGAAGCACGATACGAGCAGGGATAAATGGAATTTCTTTATTACGGTCAATGTCACCTGACCAATCGGCCAGTTGTTTCACATGTTCTTCAGTAATTGCCCGTCCGTCAAACTGACGTACAGCAGCCTCTAGTAGGACTTTGATCGAAAAAGGCAGGGAAGAAATAGAGCCCAATCCTTGTTCCTCAAGGGACTTCAGATCATAATAGCGATAAGATTTGCCGCCTGATTCCAGGGTCCGAGCCAATGAAAAATGATCCTTGCTTGGCATATATGCGCCTCCTTGTTTCGTCTAATGAAACCCAATTTCAAATTGCTTCTAGCTTAATTATAACGGTTACAAAGTGGGGAGTAAAGTTTTTTTTCCTACATCTAAAGCCCGAATTATGCCTGAGAAAATGCCAAGCTACCCTTCCATTGTTATATTGTATCGTTTCGGGATATTCTTTTTACCTCAAAAAGAGCCATTTAAAGGAGATAATACGAAAGAATTCACCGGAATCCTTGGTTTTACTTAATTATTAGGCGAAATACACACTGAATTTCTCTTCCTCAGTCATTAGGTGATAGGGTCCTCGTTGTCGATGTTGGATTGAGATGTCGGACTTGGGGTTAGATTTTTTGCCTGAAACATCCTTAACTATTCAACCGATCTGTATAGCGGCCTGTTTCCTTTCATATACATAGAACAGCAGTTAAAAGGGAAAGAAGGGGCGCGAGTATAATGGAACAACAGTGGAAGCAAAGTCTTTATGTATATGTTGATCAAGTGAATAAGGCCAGGGTGGAGCCTAAGTCATCATCGCATACCGTTTCCGTATCCGTTAAAGATCCGCGTTTTCTGGTAGAACAAGGGGAGCGTTCAAGACGTCTTGCGGAGTGGTATAAAGAACGTGGGATAACTCCTTTGCGCGGAGAGACAGGGGTTAAGACTTTGCGGACCGTCCGGCAGACTCCGACCGAGGTAGTAGCAGAGGTTACACTGCATAGTGCCCTTTATTATGAAAAAGGCGGTGTTAACCACCGCGAGGATATTATCGAGCTGGAGCGGCTGACCTTTGTACGGGACGGTGGGGGCTGGGAGATTGCTGGTGTGGAACGAAGTGTCCCTGAAAGAAATACGGTTCATCGGGCAGAGGTAGAGCTATCGGGCAGACTATCCAAATGGGGAGAGGCTTTGCCGGCACCGCTGCCATCACAGCCCCTGCTAAACCGGAATGTCCTCGGAGAAATTGCAGGTTCAAGAGATGTTCGTTATAACCGTGAAGAAGCTGTGGCGTATGCCGACCGCTGGTGGAAAGACGGCAATCCGGAGTTCGAAACCTTCGAGGTGGATTGCACAAATTATGTCTCCCAATGTCTCTTTGCAGGGGGAGCACCTATCAACTATACTGGTAAAAGAGAAACGGGCTGGTGGTACAAAGGTTACCAAGGCAAACAAGAATGGTGGAGCTATAGCTGGGCTGTATCAGACAGTCTGCAACGCTATTTGAGCGGAAGTCGGAGCAGTGGCTTGCGTGCGGAAGTCATGGAGCGGCCGGAGCAATTGATGCTGGGCGATATCATTCAATATGACTGGGATGGCAACGGGCAGTATCAGCACAGCACAATCGTCACAGCTTTTGATGCAGGAGGCATGCCGCTTGTGAATGCACGTACCGTTAGCAGCCGTCATCGGTATTGGGATTATCGTGATTCCTACGCATGGACTGATCAAACGAAATACCGTTTTTTTCATATTAACGACTACTTATAGTACAGAAAGAGGTTAAGGGAATGGGGAACGCAAAACTAACCGTAGGGCTGGTGTACGGGGGCAAATCAGGAGAACATGAGGTATCGCTACAGACGGCTTTTGCCGTGATGAACTCATTTGATTATGATAAATATGAGATTATACCTTTTTACATTTCAAAACAGGGATTGTGGAAGGTTGGAGAGAAGTTATCAGCTCCTTACAGCCAAGTGGAGCAGCTCAAGCTTGCAGAAGCGACCGAAGATATGGGCACAGCCCTGAACGTGGTATTTAGTGGATTATCGGGTGCTGACCAAACAGTGGACGTAATGTTCCCGCTGTTGCACGGCACGTATGGTGAGGACGGAACGATTCAAGGGTTGTTCGAAATGGCGAATATTCCTTATATCGGTGCTGGTGTTCTTGCCTCTTCGGCAGGTATGGATAAGGTGGTCATGAAGAAGCTGTTCGCTGATGCCGGTCTGGATCAATGCGAGTTTTGTTATTTCAACATCAGCGCTTGGAAAAGAAAACGTCATGAGTTGATTGTTGGTGTAGAGGATAAACTGGGATATCCGGTATTCGTGAAGCCTGCCAATCTAGGCTCAAGTGTAGGTATTTCTAAGGCTGCCGATAAGGATAGTCTTGTAAAAGCCATTGATTTTGCTTTCCGCTATGATACCAAAGTTATTATTGAGGAGTTTGTGGATGCGCGTGAGGTAGAGGTTGGCGTGCTTGGAAATGATGAACCAGAAGCCTCTGTTCCGGGTGAAATCGTTTCTTCTGGTGAATATTATGATTACGCAGCCAAATATACGGACGGCAAATCGCAAATGATGATTCCTGCACCAGTGGATTCTGAAGTGGCCGATCGTTTGCGGGAGTCCGCGATAGTTGCTTTTCGAGCGATTGAGGGCAGTGGAATTACCCGGGCAGACTTCTTCTTGCGAAAATCGGATGGTAAAATTCTAATTAACGAAGTGAACACGATGCCTGGTTTCACTCCTTACAGCATGTATCCGCTATTGTGGCGTGAGACGGGTGTATCTTATAGAGCTCTGTTAGACCGAATGATTGAGTTAGCCTTGGAGCGCTATAATTTTAAACAAGGTCTTAAGTACGACAACGAGTAATAGAAGCTATAGCGGGAATATCCCGACTGGAAGGAGAGAAGAAACATGGGTTTTCAAACAGAATTCAACTCCGTCTGCAAATTCAAGAGTGAACAAGAGCTGTACGAGCTGCTGGAATATGGGCGCACCAAAATGGTGAAGCAAGGCTTTCGTGTGTATCCGACGGGTCAAAAGGTTATTGCTTACACCCCTGAAAATGTAGCTGTAGCCATTGTCAAAATTTCAGCCTCGATTGCAGAGATTAATTTTCAAGGGCATGAGGTTACCGCGGTCGAGATGGAGCTTGTGCGTAAGCTGAATGAAGAAGAGTCCAGAGTGCAGACGGCTTTGGCTGAGGAAATGTTTTTTGGAGCACAGGGATGATTGTCCGCTTCGGATATGTAGCGATGTCCACCGTTATCAAAGACTGCTCCCCATCCAAGACAATGACGATGGCCTCTTTTAAGAAGCTGGATGACCGTGAAGCGGCACTTCGGCGTTTGGAGAACATCGCTAGAATGAATCTGCATAATACGCTGCGGTTGATGAAGCATAATGTGGCTTCGGACATCATGGTGTACCGCCTCACTTCCAAAATCATTCCTTTGGCGACGCATCCGGATTTGCAGGACTGGAATCCGTTTGCGGCGCTCGCCGAGGAATTTGCGGAAGTGGGCCAATATGTGAAAAAGCACGGGCTGCGCGTTTCTTTTCATCCAGATCACTTTACAGTACTTAGTACACCCCGTCCGGAGGTGCTGATAAACTCCGTACGGGATTTGCAGTACCATGTGGACATGCTGGTTGCTATGGGGCTTCCTGCCATGGCGAAGAACAATATCCATATTGGCGGAGCTTATGGGGACAAGCCTGTAGCGGCGAAGCGATTCGAGGAGCATTTCCGCGCGCTGCCGGCAGCGCTGCAGGAGCGTATAACGCTGGAGAATGACGATAAGACATTTACAGCTCCGGAGACACTGGCAGTCAGTCAGAGCGTAGGATTACCGATGGTGCTGGATATTCACCACCAATGGGTGAATAATGAAGGAGAGCTCCCTTGGGAGCTGTGGCCTGACATTTTGCAGACATGGCAAAGCGAGCTAGCACAGAAGGACGTTCCTTCTGGAGAGCTTTTGCCGCCTAAGATTCATGTATCCAGTCCGCGCAGCCCGTCTGATCCGCGCAGCCATGCGGATGGCGTGGAACCTGCGCCTTTGCTGGCTTTTCTGAAACGTATTGCCGCAGATACGCCTGCTGTCGATGTTATGATTGAGGCGAAACTAAAAGATGGCGCGTTATTTGGATTGATGGAGGCTATGAAGGAGCTGGCTGAGGCTGGTAACGGAATTTCCTTATTAAATGGGGCAAGCGTGAATATTGAACCTTAAACAATGAAAATAAGGAGATAGGTCCCGAATACGGGTCCTATCATGACTTGATATGTAACTTGAAATAGGGTACGTTGAATGAAACTTTAATCGCTTATCGTCTTTATATGGACCTGGGGCATTTATGCTCGCAGATGAGAATTGGGTCCTCTTTTGGCGGAACTTTGGGAACTTGGGGAACGTTTTGACGTATTGCACGGTATTGTGAATAGGATTGCTTTAGAATTAAAGCCATTGGCGATTATGTTCAAGAAAGTGGAGTGAAGATATGAGTCCTTTAAATCCAGAGGGTAAGAATGAACGTGAACCCTATGTAGTAACAAGCAAGGGACATACGGCGGTGGCCATTAATGCGGCTGCCAAAGCAGGAGAATGGATAAAGAGCAGACAGGGTCTCGTGAAGGAGCTGAATACAAAAACTTCAGCACAAGATCTGGTTACGGAAGTTGATAAAGGCGTTGAGCAAATGATTCGCAGGCTGATCCTGACACATTTTCCCGACCATGCCATTCTCGGGGAAGAAGGGGTTTCGCCAGGAGCAGCAGCGGCTACCGCTGCATTGGAAGAAGCTCGTGAGCATGAATATTTGTGGATTGTAGATCCTGTAGATGGTACGACTAATTTCGTACACGGATTTCCTTTTTACTGTGTCTCCATAGCATTGGTGATTCGCGGTGAACTAACTGTAGGCGTTATTTATGATCCGACTCGTGATGAAATGTTCGTCGCTGAAAAAGGAAAGGGAGCTTACATGCACGGTGTTCCTACCTCGGTCTCTACGGAGACTGATTTTGGGGACAGCCTGATTGCTATGGGCTTTCCGCCGGATCGTGAGTTTGCACAACCTGTGAATATGGCCGGACTGCAAAGTATTCTTCCGCAGATTCGTGGTATTCGTGCCGGAGGCGCGGCTGCTCTACATTTAGCTTATGTGGCGGCAGGCCGTGTAGATGGCTATTGGGAAGTGGGCTTAAGCCCTTGGGACTGTGCAGCAGGAGTACTGCTTGTACTTGAATCAGGAGGCAAGATTACGGATACCCTAGGACGTTCATATGATATTGGTACACGCCATGTAGTAGCAAGTAATGGCCACATTCACGAATATTTGGTTTCGTCACTGAAGAATGCTGAAGCAACAGGATATAAGCTTTAGGGAGGACGATACAGCATGAGTGAGAAGGATGATTTGGAACGCAAGCTGAGCGAAATGTTGGTAGATGGTGAGATGGAACAAGGCGATCGTACGGCTAAGGAAATCCGGGAAATCTCACCTAAATATGAAATTCGTATTCAGACTACGCTCGATCCTATTGTGGAAGAAACATTACGTTATCGTAAGATTGGATATGAGCTGGATGACCGTTATGATAAATATCTGGAGCGTGCAGGGCAGAAGTTAGAGTCAGATGAAGATTCAGACAATAATAGCCAGTGATTTGCGAGGGGCGGTTTCCTGAATATAGGAGGCCGCTCTTTTGCGTTGCTATCCTGGATGGTAGAATGGAATTAGAACAATTTGGGAGGGATACGATGCTAGGCAATTGGAAAAAAATTTGGGCAGCTGGCATAAGCAGCCTGCTTTTGTTATCTGCGCTGATTAGCGTAGGAGCAGGCACGGCAAATGCGGCTGACACGACTGCGATACAAGACTCTGGGCAAGATGTCTTTCGCATCGTAGCTCTAGGTGATTCCATTACTGCTGGCTACGAGCCAGGAATGACGGACGTGAATACTAAGCCATACGGCTATGCGGAGAGATTGCTTGAGCAGGGCTGGTATCATGGCAGAAGTACACTTACTAATTATGGTATTCTAGGGCTGACTACAGCCGGATTACGTAATTACACAGGAGCGATCAAGGATGGTTCAGTGATTACTGCTGAAGGAGTTCAGGCAGGTCTCCCAGATCCACGAATAGAGCAGTTCGTGAAGCTAACTCCGCAGATCGCAGCAGAGCTTAAGGAAGCTGATCTGATTACCATTACGATTGGCGGGAATGATGTAAGCAGTCTGTTCTTGCAGTTCAAGGAGCTGACGGATGCGGATTTCCAAACACAGCTGGACCAGCGGCTAGCGGATTATCAAACAAATGTGAAGGCATTGCTGGAGAATATTCGTGCGGTAAGTCCGCAAACGACGATTATA
This sequence comes from Paenibacillus sp. FSL R7-0048, assembly GCF_038004505.1. Lineage (NCBI taxonomy): Bacteria > Bacillati > Bacillota > Bacilli > Caryophanales > Paenibacillaceae > Paenibacillus > Paenibacillus sp. FSL R7-0048. The sequence goes on from NZ_JBBORF010000001.1 coordinate 724,376, forward strand.
CTGGCCGATCAATATCAGCCTGCCCCTAAGGTTGCGCTTGGTCAAATGTACAACAGATTAATGACGGCAGCGGGCAAATTTACGGAAGCAGCGGATAGTGTAGCTGCAAGCGTGAACCAAGAGGGAGCGAAGGTGCTTGTAGCTCATGTTGCGGCAAAGTTTGCCGGGGTAGAAGGCTCGCTGACACATATTATTGGAGCAGGGCAAACTGATTTTCACCCGACGCAGCTTGGATACGAGACTATTGCTAAGGTCTTTGCGGAGTTACAATGGGGAGAGTATCGCGTTCCTAGTGTAGCTACAATGGCTACTGCATCGGTACCGATGTCGATTGTAGTGAAGGGCGTGGAGTTGAATACACCCAATAAGCCTATCCTTAAAAATGGGCAGAACTTTTTGGCGCTAAAAGATATTCTAAATGCCGTGGGCGCAAGCGGGAAGTGGGATAACAAAACCTCCAGCGCTACCATCGTGTATGGTGGAAGAACTGTTGTGATCACCATTGGCTCGAAATTTATTAAGGTGAATGGAGAGAACGTGGCTATTGATACTCCAGCTTTTCTGCAAAAGGTAGGCAAGGAGGACAAAACCTACTTACCCCTTGCCGCTTTGGCGACAGGACTTGGATTCGATGTTAATTACAGCAGCAAACTGCGAACTGCTTTCATAAATCCATAAAGCTGCATACTATACATCATAAGAAATTAAATTAAGCCCGTAAGGAAAAGGTGGATGGAATATTGTCTAGTTCAAAATATAATGCTGAATATATCATCACCATGGATGATATAGTGCGGGAGGGTCATCCCGTACTTCGTACCGTAGCGCAACCAGTGGAGCTTCCATTACAGGCGGAAGATCGTGAGGCTTTGCAATGTATGCTTCAATTTCTGAAGAACAGTCAGGACCCGGAGATTTCCGAAGAATATAAGCTGCGCTCTGGCGTAGGTCTGTCGGCGAATCAAATCGGACTGGAGAAGCGTATGTTCGCGATGTATCTTACAGACGAGAGAGGGCGGGCTGTAGAGCATGCTTGGGTTAACCCTAAGATCATAAGCCACTCCTTGTCTATGGTGTACTTACCAGAAAGCGAGGGCTGTCTGTCCGTTGATCGTCCCGTGCATGGCTTTGTACCTCGGTATGAAACCGTGAAGGTGAAGGGTTATGATCTGGAGGGCAAGGAGGTTATCCTTAAATTTAAGGGCTACCAAGCTATCATCATCCAGCATGAAATAGATCATCTCGATGGGATTATGTTCTATGACCGAATTAACAAGGAGAATCCGTTTAAGCTGCCTCAGGGCGTGGAGATCCGGAACTTATATGAGTAGGAGAGTAACTCTGAATTAAAAAGCGGGCGACCTTACAGCGTAAAGCTGATGGTCGCTTTTTTTTACCTATCGGCAAGATTATGATATTTCAAATATTTTACAAATCAATCGGAAGGATGTACCCTTACAATTAATAGATTTAAATTAGTAATAAGAGGAGGACCTTAAATGAACTGGAGCAGAATGCCAATTAGAGGATTCGCCAACGAATACAATGATGAGGTTAAAAAGATTGATGAGCAGATTTTGAGTCTGATTCAGGAACGTAAAGCTATAACAGGCAAGAAACGATTATCCCCTGATAGTAAGCTACTTGAGGAATGGGTAACTAGATTCGAGATGAACACTACTCAGATTGTGCAGCATTTGCATCTTATGAATGAAACTGTACCCAGAAGACAATATTGGGAAGAGCCTGGTTTATTGCTGGGAGTGCTTCCGATTGTGAAGCGGACGGTCGTTGAAGAATGCGAGTATATACTTACGCATGCTATGCAGTATGAAGCCTTCAGCATAGTTACTGTGGAAATCAAATATTTAAAAGAAGCTGTAGGACATATCCATCTTCGAACGGCTTTAACGCTTGAAGTGGCGGGTGAGAATGAATATGAAGTGCAGCCGCATGGTGGTCATGGAGGTGGAGCGCATACACAAATGCAATTCTTGGTCGCCCCAACGCTGCCGGAGCATCTGGAGGGTGTAGAGTTTTCACTAGTACCTGGGAGCGAGCAAATGTTAAGACCGTTAATGACTGAGATTACGTTGGACAAGCAGGTGGATTTTACATGAGAGCAGTAGAATATTTGGACTTCCAAACGCTGTTAGCGGATGAAATCCGTAGATAAAAGTGGTCACTATCAACCTATATTCTCTGTAAATGAACAGAATTAGGGATTTCCTCCCTAAAAAATGATGTAAGTTCTTTGTTTTCCGCTAAATCAGCTAAATTATAGGGAGGGTTTCCCTAATTATCTATTCAAGCTCCCTAACCCTTGTACTAAACTCCGGGAAGGTCTGGCGATACCTGTTACGTAGCCTAGAGAAATTGACGCTTGAGATCGGCTGGCTTAAGCTTGCCACAAGCTACAGAGGCAGACCGTGGATGAGTAAAAATGTAGAGCAGCGATCCTCCAATATAGGAGAATCGCTGCTCTTTTAACATTTGCGGTTTATGGGACTGGGACAGCCCCTTAATCTATGCAGCTATTATTCAGCTTATAGAGCACTGCGTTTCATAATCCATTCTTATTTCTCAGCCGCCATAGCGCGGAAGGATTCTTCAGCTGCGATAAGTGTAGCATCAATATCTGCATCAGTATGTGCTGTGGTCAGGAACCAAGCTTCGTATTTCGAAGGGGCAAGGTTAATGCCACGGTTCAGCATATGCCGGAAGAAGCTGGCGAACAATTCGCCGTCTGTATCCTGAGCCTCGTCATAATTCGTAACCGGATGATTACAGAAATGAGTGGAGAACGAACCACGGATGCGGTTGATTGTCAGTGGAATGCCATGACGGTCTGCAGATGCTTTAAGTCCATCGGCGAGGCGGATTGCAAGCCGATCCATTTCTTCGTATACACCCTCTGCACTCAGAACCTCTAAACAAGCAATCCCTGCAGAGATAGACGCAGGATTGCCCGCCATTGTGCCGGCTTGATATGCCGGTCCAAGTGGAGCTACCTGTTCCATAACATGCTTGCGGCCGCCGTAAGCGCCGATAGGCAGGCCGCCACCGATGATTTTGCCAAGTGCAGTAAGGTCAGGAGTAATGTCCTCATGATTATCCAGCCCCGCATAGGTTTGTGTAGAACCATAATGGAAGCGGAAGGCAGTAATGACTTCGTCATAAATAACAAGGGAGCCATTATCGTGAGCCAGCTTGCAAAGTCCTTCGAGGAAACCAGGCTTAGGCATCACCATGCCGAAATTCCCCACAATCGGTTCAACCATAACAGCTGCGACATCTTCGCCCCATTTCTCCAGCGCCTCTTTCAGGCTGTCCAGATCATTAAAGGGAACGGTGATTACCTCCTGGGCGATACTGCTTGGAACACCGGCACTATCTGGAATGCCAAGTGTAGAAGGTCCGGATCCTGCTGCTACAAGCACCAGATCAGAGTGGCCGTGGTAACAGCCAGCGAATTTTACGATTTTGCTGCGTTTTGTATAGGCACGGGCTACACGAATCGTTGTCATAACCGCTTCGGTTCCGGAATTGACGAAACGTACTTTATCCATAGATGGAATGGCTTCTTTTAGCATTTTAGCAAGTTTAATTTCGAGCTGGGTTGGGGTTCCGTAAAGAACACCATTTTCTGCTGCTGTAGTAATTGCTTTGGTAATATGAGGGTGGGCATGGCCGGTAATGATCGGTCCATAGGCTTGGAGATAATCGATATATTCATTGCCGTCTTCATCCCAGAAGTGAGATCCACTGGCGCGTTTCATAAATACAGGTGCTCCGCCGCCAACGGCTTTGAAGGAGCGGGAAGGGCTATTTACACCTCCAACGATATGCTGGAGGGCTTCGTGATAAAGTTGTTCAGATGTGGAACGATTCATAATGTGATCATCCTTTCGATTGTTGGTGCTCAAGGGAACGGGCGAACAACGGTGTTTTCCGTTGTCCGCCCGTATTATACCAAGTCACAGCTTTGTGTACATGTGAACTTTGCTTGTCAGGCCCTTAATGGGTCCCGGCAGAACTGCTATTGGAGGTGTTCTCCGATGTAGGGGTTGGTGTTGGCTCAGGACCATTTATGGTATCCTGTATAAATTCTTTTAGCTTCTTTTCGCTACGAATTCCGATAACCTGTGATCCGTCACTTGTAGTCTCCTCAGTGAGCAGATCCATTGGCGGAATTTGCTCACTGCCACCCATACTGCTATTATACCCTACGCTTGCCAGCTTCCACATATCATTAACTGACATATTGGTTTCAATATAAGGCGTAACCTGCGACAGGATATTTGGCAGCTTGACAATGGAGGTGGTGCTGATCAACTTATCAGCCACAGCCTTGAGAAAACCGCGTTGGCGCTCGGTTCGAGTGAAATCGGAGGTAGCGTCATGCCGAAAGCGAACATATTGTAGCGCCATGTTGCCGTCAAGATGCTGATATCCTTTTTTTAGATCAATATCATATTCCGGACCGTCTGCAACGGTTTTGTAGACCATATCTTTTTCGACTTCATAATCCACACCCCCAACGGCATCAACCAGCTTGATGAATCCTTGGAAGTCCGTGTAGACATAATATTGAATTGGGATACCGAGCAGATCGCTGACGGTCTGCATCGCAGTATTAGGTCCATAAATAATCGCTGTATTAATACGTTTCTCGCCATGATCTGGAATCGGAACGTACGTATCTCTCAGTATTGAAAATACACTGATTTTCTTCTTCACAGGGTCAAGAGAAGCGACGAGCATTGTATCTGAACGGGGGATTTCCCCTTTCTTCACACCTCGGGCATCTACACCCATTAATAGGATATTAACAGGCTCTGTACCTTCCCACTTAGGAGGCTCAGGGGTATCGACATCAACGGTCTCTGCATTTTGAAAAGGTGAATCTTCAGTATTCGACATGCTACCAAGCTCATTGTAAATGGTTGTAATGTAGAAAATGGCCCCACCGATAATAAGGAGGAGTATAATGGCCAGCGTCCAAAGCAGCGGTTTCTTTTTTGACTTACCAGTCTTTGCGTGCCTTTTCTTTCTAGGTGGCATTTCTCGTTCTTCCTTTCGCATTCACGTTGACTACATTATAATTTCTTTTGGGGATACGTGCAATTTAGGAATAATTCCCCAATCTTAAGAAGGAGTGGATATATCTTGATCGAAGTAGCTATTGGACAAAAAGTACCCAATTTCACCCTTCCCTCTTCCAATGGGCATGAGGTTAGTTTGAGTGATTTCTTGGGCCGAAAGGTCATCTTATATTTTTACCCTAAAAATATGACACCAGCCTGCACGCAGGAGGCCTGCGAATTTCGTGATGCTTTTGATCAAATCACGGCGGTGGGTGCGGTTGTTCTGGGCATTAGTCTGGACTCTTTGGCCTCACACGCTAAATTTACAGAGAAGCATAGTTTGCCCTTTCCACTGCTGTCTGATGAGGATCATAAGGTAAGTGAAATGTTCGGCGTATGGCAGCTCAAGAAACTTTACGGCAAAGAATTTATGGGAATTGTGCGATCTACTTTTCTGATTGATGAGCAGGGGATATTAGTGGAAGAATGGCGGAAGGTACGGGTAAAAGGGCATGTCGCAAACACGATAGCAGGAATAAGCGAATCATAAATTTTACTAATTACTTTTTATAGATGTCTATTACATTTTTAACAGCTTATATAAGGTGTTGTCATGATATAGTTTCCTCATAATTGCTTCAAATTTGGAGCAAGAAGAGGTGGTGGAGTGATAATGCTGCATATTGGGCTTGATATCGGATCAACTACTGCTAAATTAGTTGTCATAGAGCGGGACATCATTGTTTATCAAGACTATGTAAGACATTATAGCGATATTAAAAAAGCGGCCCTCTCTCTTCTGTCTGATGTACGCGACAGATTCCCAGAGAGGGGAGCTAGGCTTACTGTAAGCGGTTCCTCGGGGTTGTCTTTATCCAAATTAGGTGGAGTTCCCTTTATTCAGGAGGTGATTGCCTGTACGAAGGCGATCAGTGCGCTGATCCCGGAATGTGACACGGCGATTGAACTGGGTGGAGAGGACGCTAAGATAATATATCTTCGGGGCGGCATTGAGCAGCGTATGAATACAGCCTGCGCGGGTGGAACGGGAGCGTTCATCGATCAGATGGCAGCGCTGCTGCAGACCGATCCGGCAGGCTTAAATGTTTTGGCGGAGAAGCATGAGCGAATCTATCCCATAGCTTCACGCTGTGGTGTCTTTGCCAAAAGCGATGTACAGCCGCTGCTTAATGAAGGAGCACGCCGGGAGGATGTGGCGGCTTCGATCTTTCAGAGTATCGTTAATCAGACGATTAGCGGTCTTGCTTGTGGACGTCCGATTCGAGGACGGGTGGCTTTTCTTGGCGGCCCGCTGACCTTCCTGCCTGCCTTGCGGCAGCGTTTTGCGGAAACGCTGGAGCTGGCGGAGGAGGATATCCTGTTCCCGGAACGCTCACAGTATTTCGTGGCGATTGGAGCTGCGCTCTCCGAAGCTGATCCAGTCGTATTGCCACTTTCAAGCTGGATCACGCGAATTGCGGCGGTTGATTTTACTGCGGATCGAGCTGCGGATGCTGAATTGCCTCCGCTTTTTGAGAATGCCGCTGAGCTTGCAGAATTTCGGCTTCGTCACGGCAAAGCCTCTGCAGCGAGATCAGATTTAGCCTTATATCGTGGACCTTGTTATCTAGGAATTGATGCCGGCTCAACCACAACTAAACTCGTGTTAACCGGTTCGGCTGACGAAATTCTCTATACCTTTTATGGCAGCAACAAAGGCAACCCGCTGCATTCGGTCAGCGATGCACTGAAGGAGATCTACCGGGTTCTGCCTGAAGGCTGCCATATCGCAGGATCATATGTGACAGGGTACGGTGAGGGGTTAATCAAGGCCGCTCTGCGGACAGATGGCGGAGAAGTAGAGACTGTTGCACACTATAAGGCAGCTTCCAAGTTCATGCCAGAAGTAGATTTCATACTGGATATCGGTGGGCAGGACATGAAGTGCATCAAAATCCGTGGCGGTGCTATCGACAGCCTTATGCTCAATGAAGCTTGTTCAGCCGGTTGTGGCTCTTTTCTGGAGAGCTTTGCCTCTGCCCTCGGACTTGGGATCGAGGAATTTGCCAAAACTGCACTCGAAGCGACTCAGCCTGTTAATTTGGGCTCGCGCTGCACGGTGTTCATGAACTCTAAGGTCAAGCAGGTTCAGAAGGAGGGCGCATCATTAGCGGATTTATCGGCGGGTCTTGCCTACTCTGTGATCAAGAATGCTCTGCAAAAGGTAATTAAAATCCGCAATCCGGAGGACTTAGGGCGAAATATCATCGTTCAGGGCGGTACCTTCTATAATGAAGCTGTATTGCGCGCCTTTGAGTCCTTGACGGGGCGGACGGTGGTTAGACCGGATATAGCTGGCGTAATGGGAGCTTACGGCTGTGCACTGATTGCGCGTGAGCAAGCAGGGGTTAACGGATCCAGTACGCTGCTTGGAGCAGAGGAGCTTGCCAGCTTTAAATATGAGGTCTCCTCAGGCCGCTGTGGCCGCTGTGGGAATAACTGTGCGCTGACGATCAGTCGTTTTCCGGATAAGAGCTTTTATGTGACCGGCAATCGCTGCGAACGCGGCGCAGGAGTCAAAAAAGAGAAAAATGTCCTGCCGAATCTGATGCAGTATAAATATGAACGGTTTTTTGAGTACGAGAGTTTACCGGAAACAGGGGCATGGCGGGGGACCGTCGGGATTCCGCGTACCATGAATATGTTTGAGAATTACCCGTTCTGGCACACTTTTTTCACCAAACTGGGCTATCGGGTGATTCTCTCCCCTAAATCAAGCAAGAAGCTCTTCGAAAGCGGCATGGATACGATTCCTTCAGAATCGATATGTTATCCTGCGAAGATGGCGCATGGACATGTGCAAAGCCTGATCGGTAAAGGTGTCGATTTTATTTTTTATCCAGCGGTGGTGTATGAGAAAAAAGAAGATGAAGCTGCGGATAACCACTTCAATTGTCCAGTAGTCGCCTCTTATCCCGAAGTCATTCGCAACAATATGGATGGGTTAAAGGACAATGGAATCAAGCTTGTCAGTCCATTCCTGACCTTCGATGATATTTCTGCGCTGACCAAAGGGCTGGTGAAGACATTTACCAGCATTCCGCGAGAAGAGATTGCGTCCGCGGTGCAAGCGGGACTTACAGAGGCTGATAACGCCAAAGGTGATGTGCGTACCAAAGGGGAAGAGACCCTTGTGTACCTAGCTGATACTGGAACCAAAGGAATCCTGCTCTGTGGGCACCCTTATCATGCCGATCCTGAGATTAATCACGGGATAGCGGATATGATAACCGGGATGGGACTCGCCGTGCTGACAGAAGATTCTGTCTGCCATCTGGACCACAGCGAAGGGGATGTGGCTGTTGTTAATCAGTGGACCTACCATGCCCGGATGTACCGTGCAGCCCGCCTTGCTGCAGTCCGCTCGGATCTGGAGCTTGTTCAATTGACTTCCTTCGGCTGTGGGATCGATGCGATCACTTGTGATGCCGTACAGGATATTATGGAAAGACATAACAAGGTATATACATTGATCAAAATCGATGAGATCAGCAATCTTGGTGCAGCGCGCATTCGGCTTCGTTCATTGCTGGCGGCAATGCGTGAGCGTGAAAAAGGTAAGGTAGTGCCGCAAAAGCCGCCAAAAGTGCAGGCTAATGTGTTATTTACAAAGGAAATGAAAGAGACCTATACCATTCTTGCGCCACAGATGTCGCCTATTCATTTTGAATTGTTTGAGCAGGTGTTTCGCGATGCCGGATACCGCCTGAAGATACTTGAGACGACCGGACCCGAAGAGACAGAAGAAGGTCTGAGATACGTTAATAATGATGCGTGTTATCCGGCAATTGTGACGATTGGCCAGATTCTGTCGGCGCTGAAAAGTGGGGAATACGATCCGGATCGTACTGCTGTGATTATGTCACAGACGGGTGGCGGCTGCCGGGCTACGAATTATATTTCTTTGCTGCGCAAAGCCTTAAAGGATTCAGACCTTGAACAAATTCCGGTGATTTCACTCAACGCTTCAGGGATGGAGAATCAGCCGGGTTTCCGTATCAGTCTTAAGCTGGCGAATCGGTTGATAGCTGCCGCTTGTTACGGTGATCTTATGATGCGGATGTTAAATCACTTTAGGCCGCATGAGGTTGTTCCAGGAAGTGCTGAAATTCTATTCCGCAAAGGGATGGAGCGTTGCAAGGCAAGCTTATCCAACTTTTCATTCCGAGAATACAAACGCCTGATTCGTGAGATTGTTGCAGAGTTCTGCAAGCTGCCCGTTACAGGTGTTACTAAACCAAGAGTAGGCATTGTCGGTGAGATCCTGATCAAATTTCATCCGGATGCTAATAACCGCATTATAGAGATGATCGAGGCAGAGGGCGGGGAAGCGGTAATGCCGGATTTCCTGGATTTCATTTTCTATTGTGTATATAATCCGATCTACAAAGCTGAGCAATTCGGCAAAAGCAAACGGCTCGGCTATATCAATCCCATGCTGATCTCTTATCTGGAAATTTACCGTAAGCCGATTAAGGTTGCCCTTGAGGATGCGGGGCTGGCTAAAGGACGGGAGAATATTTATGGTCTTGCCGAGAAGGCCAGCCGACTGGTGTCCGTAGGGAATCAGATGGGTGAGGGCTGGTTTTTAACCGCAGAAATGATGGATTTGTTGGATAATGGTGTGAACAACATCGCCTGTATTCAACCGTTCGCGTGCCTGCCCAACCATATCACCGGGCGTGGGATGATTAAAGGTCTTAAGGAATTATATCCGGGTGCAAATATCGTGGCGATTGACTATGATGCTGGAGTTAGCGTAGTCAACCAAGCGAATCGGATTAAGCTGATGATGTCAATTGCCAGCAGCCAGGAAGAGACTAAGCCATCTAATTTAAAACTGCAGGATAAGCCTCAGCAGCAGACTTTACCTGAAAGTTCATACAGCTTAACCTGAGCATTGTTCAGACGAAAAAGCGGGCCAAGGATCTACCTTGGTTCGCTTTTTTTATGCTTTGTGCACTTATGTATGATTTTCATGTTTTTCCTGCAATATAAAATTAACTTTCAGAAAGTTACAGCAAAATATTGACCGAAATTTAGTTAAGGTGTAAAATAGTACGCATGCGAACTATTAGATGGTCTAACTAATTAATTCTTTGGAGGTGAAGATTTGGAAGATAAGGAGCAGCAATTAGATGATATATTCTCCTCTTTTCGCCGGATTAGCCATGCATTTCAGCAGTTGCTGTGGAAGGATGCTGAAGAGCTGGACATCACACCAACACAGTTGATGGTTCTCCGCAAAATATCTGCAAATCCCGATATTGGCATTACAGATCTTGCCGAGCTATTACATTTGGGGAACAGTGCAGCGAGCGGTGTAGTGGACCGGATGGTGAAAGCCGATTTTATCACAAGACAGCGCTCTGAGGTAGATCGGCGTATATACAACTTGGCGATTACTGAAAAGGGCAGAGAGATCAGGGAAAGAAGTAAGCAATCGCTCAGAAGACACTTACTTCCACTATCCAATATACCTGCCGAGGATGCAGGCGAATTACTTAGGATTCATACCGAAATCATTCAGATCTTAGAGCAGGGGAGAGACAAACAGAATTTATGAGTACAATTACAGGTAACGCTGCAGCGGCAACTAAGGGAATACGTAGAGGACCGATTATTGCGGCGCTCTTAATAGGTGCATTTGTCGCACTTTTGAACCAAACACTTCTTAATGTGGCATTGCCGAGCATAATGGACGATCTAAAAATCGCAACGAATACGGCACAGTGGCTAACAACGGGATTTATGCTCGTGAACGGTGTGCTGATACCGATTAGTGCGTTTCTGGTGGAAAAGTTTACGACCCGCCAGCTATTCATCACCGCGATGTCACTTTTTTCGTTAGGTACACTTGTCTGTGGAATCGGAACAGGCTTTGAAATGATCATGGTCGGCAGAGTCATTCAGGCGGTTGGCGCAGGGATTTTGATGCCGTTAATGAATATTGTGTTTCTTCGCATCTTCCCAATTGAAGAGCGGGGGAAAGCGATGGGGCTAATGGCGGTAGCCATGATTTTTGCTCCAGCTGTAGGTCCAACGTTGTCAGGGTGGGTAGTTCAGAACTATTCTTGGCGTGTATTGTTCTTTATCGTTCTTCCGCTGGCTATTCTTTCTACCTTGCTAGGTATGAAAACAATGCAAAATGTAGGGCAAACAACCTCTCCGAAGCTGGATAAAACGGGTGTTATCCTGTCTACCATTGGTTTTGGGGGATTGTTGTACGGCTTCAGTGATGCTGGAACCGATGGTTGGGGAAGTGCAACAGTCATTACCTGCCTCATTGTGGGTGTGATTGCACTGGCTTTATTCGTATGGAGAGAGCTTAAGGCTGAGACACCACTGCTTGAGTTCCGGATTTTCAGATACAATATGTATTCACTCACGACATTAATCAATATCATCATTACGATGGCTTTATATTCGGGTATGATTTTGCTGCCGATTTATTTGCAGACGATCCGTGGCTTTACGCCAATGGAGTCTGGTCTTATGCTGTTGCCGGGAGCCATTCTAATGGGAATTATGTCTCCAATCACGGGGATTATATTTGATAAAATCGGGGCAAGATGGCTGTCTGTGGTAGGCCTGATTATTACAGTAATTACGACCTGGCAATTCAGCCAGCTTACAGACAGTACGACGTATACGCATATGATTATTACTTACACGGTTCGGATGTTAGGCATGTCGATGTTATCGATGCCGATTGTAACGGCTGGACTTAACCAGCTTCCACAGCGTTTAAGCTCGCATGGTACAGCAATGTCGAATACGTTGCGGACGGTCGGAGGCGCGCTGGGAATGGCGTTGTTCGTCAGTCTAATGACCAATAAGACGAAGAGCACAATCACTGATACGCTTATGAGCGGAACGGTTTCGTTAAACGATAAAGCAGCGATGCTTAAGCTTACGCAAGAGGCTACAATTAGCGGGGTTACGCATGCCTTTAACATTGCTACCTGGATCACTGTAGTTGCTTTGGTATTGGCTTTCTTTATTAAAAAGACTTCACCGCAGCCAGACTTCCTGAAGACGGAAGAAGTGCAGCCACAGCAGGACAATCAATAAAAAACTGGGTTAACAAAGAATGGAAAAAGGAGCGTCCTACGAACTGTTATGGTTCCGTAGGGCGCTTCTTTTGTTGTGATGCTATTAGTTAGCTGGAGACACAGCTGCAGGATCGCTCCAACGTTTCAGATGTGGCAGCTGCTCCGCGAGAAGTTTACGGGCAACATTCTCATCCATTCCTTCTTCGACCATATAGCCTGTACAAATGTCAGCCATTTCTTGCAACGTGATGTTAGGCTGTTTGAATGCGCCATTCTCATAGCAGTACACGCAGTAATCTTCGATCTTGTTGCCATTCTGGTCCGTTCCAAGCAATTCCGCCGTAGGCATTGGCATCCCACAGCTTTGACAAATTTTAAGATCTCCTTGCTCTACATGTTCATGTCCCATATTTAACACTCCTTTAAAGGTATGCAAGCTCTCGAGCGCCCGCTTTAAGTTCAGTATAGAACAATAAACCTGACGGCATTCCGTCAGGTTTATTGTTAGGTTGTATATTTTGCTGCTATGCCTGCTGCAAGCTGCCCCAGCTTTTGCCGAATATGCGGTGGCTCTAAGATTTCTACATGCATCCCGAAGCTTAGCAGGAAACCATACAGCCATCCATCCTCAGGATAGTTGATGGTAACCTTGTAACCTCCATTACCGTCGGGCAGTAGCTCGGTAGAATCAAACCGCTCTTCCGCTAGATGTTTGCTTTCAGCCTTAAACTGCAAAACGATGGGTGTTGCTGTTGTTACGGTTGATCTCTGATACTCGTTGCTCCAAGGCAGCTCGCTTGCATCCACATCTTTTGCAATAAAAACTTGGGTATTCTTAACGAGCTCTTTCATGCGCAACAGCTTAAATAGACGGAAATCCTGACGATTGAGACAAAATCCATATAAGTACCATGCTTGCCCCTTTAGCACTAAAGTATAGGGCTCTACCGAACGCTGGCTTGTCTGACCCGCAGCATCCACATAATCAAAGTTTACGGTCACGCTTTCCTCAAGTGCTTCTTTTAGAGTGGCAAGCTTTTCTTCCAGAATACGTTGAAGACCCCATGGGGAGAAGTCGATGATGAGCTGAGTTGTTTTGCTGCGGAAGGCGGCGGATTGGGAGGGCGGGATTACGCTGCTGATTTTTTCCATGAGCAGAGTATGTTCATTTCCTCCATAAGACGAGACGCTCTGCAGAGCCGTGAAAATATCCGCCAGCTCACGATCCGTCAAAACATTGCGGTCCAGCCGGTATCCTTCCATAAGCCCGATCCCACCGTTCGCTCCCTGATAGGTGACGATAGGAATTCCGGCTCCATTAATGCTTTCAATATCACGATAAATCGTGCGCACAGATACCTCGAACATATCGGCTAGCTCCTTCGCCTGAATTAGGCGGCGGTTCATTAGCAGGATAACGATAGAGAGCAATCGATCTATTTTCAAAAGACAATTCCTTCTTTCCCGGAGATTTCCGTGAAGTAATGCTGTATTTCATCTTAGCAAATCCTTGAAAATAAAGCATTGTCATAAATTAATGATTCGATTAATATCTAATTAGATATATGTATAAATAGATGAGATGAGGTTTATTTTATGAATAATCACTCAGCTGTTGCGATGTTTAGGAGTCATAAGGGATATTCACGATTGTTCACAGCCGGCTTGATCAATGGAATTGGTGATCGTTTTACTAGCGTTGCAGTACTAGCGCTGGTTCTGCAGTTGACGGGATCAGGCATGGCGGTAGGGATTTCGTTAGGTGTGAGACTGTTTCCTTATTTATTTCTGGCCCCGCTTGGAGGCATACTTAGCAGCAAAATTCCACGCAAATATATCATGATAGCTACAGATATGCTGAGGGTCCCAGTAGCCTTAGCCTTTTTATGGGTGGATGGGGAGGAGAAGCTGTGGTTGTTATATATGGCAAGTTTTTTACTGGCAGCGGGCGAAGCCATTTACAGCCCTGTTCGTAAGTCCACTATCCCCTTGCTCGTCACCAAAGATTCTCTGCTGACCGTCAACGGACTAGAGCAGTTAATGAGCGGCTGCGTGCTGATCCTTGGAGCGTTCAGTGGAGGGGTGGTGTCGATGTGGTTTGGTCCGGAGGCAGCATTCATTATGAATGCAGTGTCTTTTTTAATCGCAGCGATGTTAATTTACGGTATCGATTTTCCACAACATTCGGAAATGGTGACGGTGGCTAAGAAGGCTACATATTTTCCTGAGGGGGACTTAGAAAAATCCGATAAAGAAGCACAATACGGTCGGCTGCGTGCTCTGGGAATGGTAATTGGCGGAAGCTTAACGTTGCAGGTCATTTTCGGTTATGAGCTGTTGGTGCCGTTGCTAAATGGTCTGGATAATGTACTGATCAGTGTCTATGCGATACAGGTATTTCACGCGGGGGATATTGGAGTGGGGGCATTTTATGCGGCGCTTGGCATCGGTCTTAGCCTTAGTTTTTTTACCTCACGTTATTTAAAAAAGGGGCTGCTGATTGTAGCCATCGGAGGGCTTTTACTAGAAGGTGTATTACTGATGGGCATCAGTGTCAGCAATCATTTTGCGGCAGCATTTATGTTATACATCCTGCTGTCATTTGCCGGGGGGACGGGGAATGCCTGTCTGGATACGCTCGTTATGCAGGAAACCCCATCTGCTATGCAGCCCTTTGTGTTTGGACTCCTGTCTGCAGTAGGAAATACGCTGCTGGGATTATCTATGCTGTTCGGAGGGTGGCTATTAGAAGGGGTGGAACCAAGAATGGTAGGGTTTGCTGGGGGAGCGGGATTTGCCATAGTTGCGCTTTTACTCGCAGGATACGCGGGGGTACGCAGCAAGAAAAAACGCACTTAAAAAGGGCGGTGGCTTCACCGTCCCTTGGAAGTTTTTTTAACCTGAGTCTGTAGCTTTATGGCAGCTTTGCGCGGGAACAGGCGGATGCTTATCTTTTTGCGGTAGCGATACAGGATTACAAGGGCAGCTATAGCTACACCGCCAGAGATAATCCATAGTGCATATAACTCGAATAAATGGAAAATACCCATCCACTGCGGACCAAATACCCGTCCTATGCCAAGAAACAGCACTACCCAGAATAACGCTCCACTATAAGCGTAGAGGGCGAATTTACGGAAGGGCAGCGCAACTATACCAGCAAAATAGCCGGTAAAGTGACGAACGCCTGGAATAAAATATCCGATGGAAATAAGGATACTGCCGTATCTCTCGGACCATTTTTGCGTTTTATCCAGCTTGGCAGGGGAGAACAGCAACCACTTTCCGTATCGCTGGATGAAGGGCATTCCGGCTTTTAAGCCGACAAAATAGGTGAGGGTCATCCCGGCTGTGGTCCCAGCAAACGCCACTAGAATCAACGTTATGAAATCAAGTCTTCCCGTATAGGAAAGAAAACCTGCAAAAGCCATGGTAGTTTCTCCGGGAAACGGCAAGGCAACGAATTCGAGCAGCAATCCAAAAAACAATACGCTATATCCATATTTGCTGAATAATTCTTGTATAAAGTTCAGCATTTCCATAAGATTCTCACTCTCCAAGGGGCAGTTGCCTTATTCTATTTTGAAGCTTGTCTTCATACAATCTACCAAATGGCTTTTGAGCCAATAGAATGCTGGAGGTAGAGAAGATGAAAGGTAACAAAAACACTCACGGCCGCCGAAACTTGATAAGCGGATTGCTTGTTATGGTTGTAATCGTCATCGTAATGCTGGGATGGAACGCAGGGGAGAGTGTAGATTCTTGGATGAATCGTTCATTACATTCCGCAAGCGCGGAGTCTGTCTCTGTTAAGAATAATCTCCCGTTAGTGGCGATGCAAGAATTGCCTCCTAAAGCAGAGTCCATTGTGACTGCTTCTCCAGAAGTTAAATTGAATTCCAGTACGGCACAAGTATCCAAGGTGTCGACAACATATTCAGCAATTACGGCCGCAAAGAAAGCTTCAAAAACGGTCTATATTACATTTGACGACGGACCGAGTGACAATACCTTCAACGTTCTAAAAATTTTACAGCAGCAAGGTGTGAAGGCGACCTTTTTTGTCCTTGGTAATCAAGCGAAAAGCCATCCAGAGCTAATTAATGCCATATGGGAACAAGGACATGCTATTGGCAATCATACCTATAATCATAATTACCATGATTTATATAGTGGATTCACTGAATTTTGGAGCCAGATTAAAAAGACCGAAGAAATTGTTCGGGGCATTACAGGGGTTCGCCCACAACTTATCCGCGCCCCGGGCGGAACCTTTGATCACTTTGATAATACCTACTTCAATTTGTTGAAGCAAGCCGGTTATATCGTTACGGATTGGACGGTGGACAGCGGGGATTCTAAACGCAAAGGGGTACCGGCGTCAGAAATCTTAAAAGAGTCAACTGCAGATCTGAAGTCCTCTCGGGTTATTCTTCTGCTGCATGATGGCGGCGGCCATCAGGAGAGTGTTAAAGCACTGCCTGATATTATTGCGCGTTATAAGGCTGCTGGGTACAGCTTTGGCCTTTTAGATGAGACGGTGGAGCCTGTACAATTCAGAGTCTCCTCAAAAGCAAATAGCTTGGGCAGAGTGAAACCTTCGGAAGCTTGGATCACCTCGAATATCATACCGAATGCAGAGCTGTTTGCGCCCGGCAAACCTTTGGTGCTGGAGGTTGGAAAGCTGGAGACGAAGCTGGCGCCAGGTGAATATGCTCTGCAAAAAGGGAAATATATGGTGCCACTTCGCGCTGTGATCGAACGGCTGGGAGGGCAGATTAGTTGGGATGCGGGCAGTCGCAGTGGGAAGATTGCCTGGAACGGCAAAGATATCATCGCGGATGTGGCGAACAAGGAACTCCTGTTAAATCTTCCTGATCATGTTCAAAAGATAAACGGTGCCAGTGTGGAGATGATTGGCGGTTCTATCTGGGTATCGCTGCGTGAGCTGCTGGAGACAGCCGATCATCCTCCTTTAAATATAAGCGTGACGGAAGGTGAGCGCCGGGTAATAGCCTTCTGAGATTTAGCGCTCAGGCAGTTTTTTTAAAAGAAAAAAACAATGTCTGGGCACCCTTTTTCATGGGAAGAATAGATAGTAATAAGTTCCTCAGCTGGGAACAAGTCTAGACCCAAAGGAAGGGTGTTCGTTCCATTGTCCTCTTCAAAAAAAGTAGAACACAAATTAAATAACAAGACTGAAAGAGTTAGAAGCTATCCGCGTAGCCGTAGTGCGTTGGCTGAATGGCTGCGGATGCTGACTGTGGCTGGAATTATAGGTGTTTTATATGCATGGCGCGGAGGCGCATCACTCTTATTTCTGCTGATCGCTGTAGGCGTTATCATGGTTGGCGGACTGATTGTTCAACTTTCAGGTCCACGGGCGATAAAGATTGAACGGACAATCACTCCAGTAAGACCGATAGCTGGAAGTACATTGCTTGTGAAGGTGCGGGTGAATTTCTCTGCCCGGCTTCCACTGCCATGGCTGACTATCGCTGATTTTTGGGGGGACAGAGGACATCACAAGCTACTGTTTCCGGGATTCAGACGCTCTTTTGAATACACCTACCTTCTTGAGAACATGCCGCGGGGACATCATCATTTGCAGGGCTGTAGAGTAACCTGGGGAGATTTGCCCGGCTGGTTCACAGGCCGATCTGAGCCTGCTGAAGAGCATAGTGTTAAAGTGCTGCCAGCCCCCCTATATTATGGCGGAGTCCCGGATAGCGGCTTTATTAGCGGTAATTCGCTCTATTCCAGAAGGGGAAGAAGCAGCAATGATGAGACCATGGAATCGCGGGAATATGAGCCCGGTGATCCGCTTAGCCGAATTCATTGGAAGAACAGCGCCCGGCTAGGAAATCTGCAGAGCAAAGTTCCAGAGCGTGAAAAGGCAAGAATGAGCTGTATCGTGTTGGCTAATGATCCCAAAAGCTATGAGATTCCAGCCAATGCACTTACACCTCGTGGCAGTCGGGAGGAGCAGCCTCCGGTATTTGAGAAGGCGGTGTCAACGGCGATGGGGCTGATGCTCTTTGCTGAGCAGTCAGGTGCTTATGTCCAGTTATTTAGCGGAGGCTGGCCGGAAGGAATGGCTAGGCATGAAGGACTGGGTAAAATCCCAGGGAGAGTGCTGGATATTCTAACTGATATTTCTCCGAATGGAACAAGAACCCTGTCCGAGCTGTTGGAGGATGCTTCTAGAGGCTGGATTCCGGGAATGACCGTTGCTATAGTGACCGGAAGATTAGAGGAACAATCCGCTAAGGTTATCGCTAAATTCTTAGTGCAAGGTGTAAAAGTTGAGCTCTATTATGCTTGGGATCAGCCAGCTCCGCTGCCTGCTGAGGTAATGCTGCAGGAGATCCGCCAGCCTGTGCGGGGAACGGTCGGGGATAGTCTGGGTCGTCTGGGAGCACGGATGTTTTGTCTGGATGATGCATTGCCAGCTTACAGGCTCAGGGAGGTAGAGTACCATGAATCATCCGGAAAACCAACGCTACGGTAAGCGGATACCGGGTGACACAAGCTTCTCTATGAATGAGCACAGTGGGAAGGAACCAAAGCAGCTCCATTTGGAAAAACTGGAGAACAGTCATGCCGGTAAACAGAGAAAGATACCTCTGTATTATCGCATGCTGTTCTCTTTGGCTATTTTGGGGCTGTTTTTAGAATGGCTGCTCCCTTTATATAGAACGACTTCATTGGAAGATACTGCTAGATTGCTGCAGATTCTGATGATTTCTGCTGCCGTGCTGTTGATGTGGGGAATCCTTCAGATTCCCGGGTGGCTATTGCTAAGTATCCAATGTTTGATGATCGGAACAGCTTGGCTATATCTATGCAGCGAGAGCGTAGGGACAGGATGGCTGGGCATTTATGCAGTAGAAATTCCAAATGATCTGATTTTGCTCTTTTCCGGGCATGTTTCTCAGCTAAGCGAGATCAGCAGACTTTTGATTTTGATTGTTGGCTGGGGGCTGCTGGTATCTTCGGTGCAGCAGCTTGCACTTTTCAGAGGTAGTACGCTGCTGTTTACAGCGGTGACCCTCATTTATCTATTAGTTCTGGATATTGGCTTTGGCGTTAATACGACAACGGATGTTGTAATATCAGTCGGGCTTATTGTATGGATGCAAGCAATGAGTGGTTTGCTCCGTCTGCGGGAACGGGTGGGCAGCATTCACCTGCCGTATGCCCGATGGGGAGTTTTGGCATTAGCGGCTGCTATATTCGTCATGATGACAGCATGGTTTGGTGGGCAGGTATATGAAGTACGACCGCCTAACCAAACTACACTCCAGTCAACCTTTGAAAAGCTGCAGGAATGGGCTTCGGGCCATATGCCCGAAGATAATGAGGCTATACCTGCAGGAACAACAGGGTATAGTACAAATGATGGAGAACTGGGTGCTCCATTATCACGCAATACCGAGCCAGTCTTCACAGCGTTGACCAGTCAGCGTACCTATTGGCGCGGGGAGAGCATTGCCTACTATGACGGTCGCCGTTGGATCAGAGGGGGTGAGGAGTTTACTCCGCTTAACTTGTCCAGCCTGCCTCAGATTCCGGCGACGGTAACCACCACTAATGGGGGGCGGACTTTGCAACAGCGGATACAATTTGCTATTCCCTCTTCCGGTGGAATTCCTGTATTCAATGCGGGTACCCTAACAGATGTTGAGACAGTTCAACTATCCAATGGCAGCCAGCTTGGTTATGTTCTGGCGAATAAGGACAGGGATACCTTTCGTCTGCCAGATTCGGTGGGGTCAACTCGGATCACTGAGTATATAGTTGATTCTATACTTCCCGAGAGTAATCCAGTACTGCTGCGCGGGTTGGGTGACGCTGATCCACAAGAAATAAAGAATAAATACTTGCAACTGCCTGATTTATTACCTGAGCGAGTGAAAGCTCTGGCAGAGAAGCTCACAGCTTCCTCGGGCAACCGATATGATTCCGCAACCGCCATTCGGGATTATTTGCAAAACGGGTATTCTTACACGCTGGATACCATGGTTCCGCCAGCTGGGGCTGATTTTGTGGATCATTTCCTGTTTGAGACCAAACAGGGTTACTGTGTGCATTTTGCCACAGCGATGACCGTATTGCTGCGAAGCACAGGTATTCCAGCGCGGTATGTTCAAGGTTATGGACCTGGAACCCAGCAGGAGGAAGCCATGCCGGCGAAGTATTTAGTCACCCAAGGGGATGCGCATGCTTGGGTAGAGGTTTATTTTGCCGGCGCAGGTTGGGTTCCTTTCGATCCGACGCCGGGTCCTGCGCTTGCGGCTGGCTTCCCTGCGCCGGCACGGCCAGCGGCCGCAGCAGTCGCACCGCAAGCAACGCGCAGCGCGGAACTGCCCGCCCTGCCGCTGGCGGGCGGGCCCTTTTCAGCGCCGCTCGCTGCCGCGGCGCTGCTTCCCGCCGCCGCTTGGCGCTGGCGGCGCAGCCTGGCTCTGCTGCTGGCCGCGCGTCGCGGCAGCAGCTTGAGCCGGGAGAGGCAGCTGCGCGCGGCCTCTCTGGCTTGGCACGGGCTGGCGGAGCGGTTTGGACCGCCGCCGCCCGGCGTTACTGGCAGGGAGTATGTGGACTCCCTGCGGATTTACGATGCCGGACTAGACGTGGCCGTCCGGCAGTTTGTCCGCCAGTGGGAGACCCTGGCGTACGCGCCAGCTTCGGCCTCCACAGCCGTGATCTCTGCCCGCGACAATCCCGTAGACTCCGCTCCCGCCCTTGGCGGCGAACCTGCGGCTTCTGATGCGGCCGCGTTTATTCGCGAATGTCTGCTCATTACCTTCCGTTTAACATAAACGGCTAAGAACGCTTAGATCCGCTATCTAATTTATGCCATAGCAAGGAAGGTTCTGCATGAAGTTTTATCACTCTCTGATTATGAGAGGCGTGTCCTCCTTTCCTTGACGATGAGAATTAACCATGAGTATAATGAATCCAATAATCAAGGGAGGCACGTAATGAACAAGCCAAATGAAATTATCGTCGTTCTCGATTTTGGGGGACAATACAACCAACTTATCGCGCGCAGAATTCGGGACCTGGGAGTATACAGCGAACTTTTGCCGTACAATACGCCAGTTGACAAGATTAAAGCACTTTCGCCTAAAGGAATTGTCTTCTCCGGCGGACCTAGCAGTGTATACGCTGAAGATGCACCACACGTAGATCCGGCTATTTATGATCTAGGAGTGCCGATCTTCGGTATTTGTTATGGTATGCAGCTGATGGCTCATCAGCTTGATGGTAAAGTAGAACGTTCGGCTAAACGGGAATATGGTAAAGCTGATGTTGACTTTGCAGAAGGAACTGCTTTAGTTGCAGGATTGGAGAACCGCCAGACTGTATGGATGAGCCACGGTGACCATGTAGTTGAGCTTCCAACAGGCTTCAAGCTGGATGCAGGTACAGAAAGTGCTCCAATTGCAGCAATGAGCAACGCGGAGCGCAAACTGTTCGCTGTGCAATTCCACCCAGAAGTACGTCACTCCGTTCAAGGTAACGAGATGATCTCGAACTTCTTATACCAAGTTTGTGGTTGCGACGGCAAATGGACAATGGAATCGTTTATCGATGAAGCCGTTCAAGATATTCGCAATCAAGTCGGAGATAAAAAAGTACTCTGCGCTCTTAGTGGCGGAGTGGATTCTTCCGTTGTGGCTATGCTTATCCACCGTGCAATCGGAGATCAATTGACCTGTATGTTTATTGACCACGGCCTTCTGCGTAAAGGTGAAGCAGAAAGCGTTATGGAGACTTTCGTAGGCAAATTCGATATTCATGTAGTGAAAATCGATGCACGCGATCGCTTCATGAGCAAACTTGCAGGTGTTGAAGACCCTGAGCAAAAACGTAAAATCATTGGTAACGAGTTTATCTACTGCTTCGACGAAGAGTCAGCTAAGCTCGGAGATTTTTCATTCCTTGCACAAGGTACGCTTTATACGGATATCGTTGAGAGTGGAACAGCTACAGCGCAAACCATTAAATCCCACCACAATGTGGGCGGCCTGCCAGAAGATATGAAATTCAGCTTGATCGAGCCGCTAAACACCTTGTTTAAGGATGAAGTTCGTAAACTCGGTGAAGAGCTGGGTATGCCACGTGCGATCGTATGGCGTCAGCCTTTCCCAGGTCCAGGTCTTGCTATTCGTGTCTTGGGTGAAGTAACAGAGGACAAGCTTACCATCGTTCGTGATTCTGACTACATTCTGCAAGAAGAAATTGCTAAAGCGGGATTAGACCGTGAAATTTGGCAATACTTCACTGCCCTGCCTAACATGAAGAGTGTCGGAGTTATGGGTGATGCTCGTACGTATTCCTACACAGTAGGTGTTCGTGCAGTAACTTCCATCGATGGCATGACCGCTGACTGGGCACGTATCCCATGGGATGTTCTTGAAAAAATCTCTGTACGTATTGTCAACGAAGTTGAGAATGTAAACCGCGTAGTGTATGACATTACTTCGAAACCACCTGCAACGATTGAGTGGGAATAGCATATAGCAATAAGAAACCTGCAGCTCCTTATTTATTAAGGGACTGCAGGTTTTTTTATTAACCGTGAAGCTTGTGACGGACCCTATATAGCAACTTTAGAAAATGTGATAAACTGGGAAAAATAAACTTACAGGAGCCATTAGAATGGGATTCTCACTTATTGGAACACTAATAGCTATGGTTATTCTTGCCCCAAGTTTACTGATGATTAAGTTTCCGCCCGATCATGTTCCCAGCGGTTTAAAAGATGCCGGCATCGTCTACACCCTTTTGGAGAGAGTAGGGCAGTTGGGATGTATAGCCATTCTTGCGATTTCAAAGGATAACTTTGAAAATGTAGAATTCGGGATCTGGGCTGCACTTATCTTTGTATTTATCACGATTTATTACGGTTTATGGATTCGTTATATGGCTAAGGGACAGCAATTCAGATTATTATGGGCTCCATTATTGTTTCTTCCGATTCCCATGGCAGTTCTCCCTGTTTGTGCATTTGGATTTGCGGCAATATGGGGCAGATCTTTCTGGTTGGGTATTGCAGTGATTTGTTTAGCTATAGGGCATTTTGCTAATTCTTGGCATAGCTATCAGTATTCCAAAGGCCAATAAGCCAGGGAACATCGAAATTGTTTTATAGGGAAAAATACCCATTTGAAAAGGCTTTTGATAGTTAATAAGCTGCATGATTTAAAGAATTTTGGGGTTGAAGTTAAAGATAAAAATGTATGAATTACGAACAATAGAAAAAATAAAGTCGAAAATGTTCGCTTTTTTCATTGACAACTTATGTGATGTCCACCTAAAATGATAAAGCACAACAACATAATTCTTTCGTATATTTCCGGGAATAGGCCTGGAAGTTTCTACGAGGTCACCGTAATGACCTGGCTACGATTAAGAAGAGCTGAGCAACCCGTATTGTCCTGAATCTAGGGCTATAGTCATGGGTGCTACTCTTTTTTTCGAGCCGGTGTCGATCAGATACCGGCTTTTTGTTGCTGTCAGCCACAACATACCTTAGGGGGAGAACAATTTGAATCGGTTTTTCAAGTTGAAAGAGAACGGCACTACAGTACGTACAGAGATAATGGCCGGCTTGACTACGTTCATGGCCATGGCTTACATCCTGTCGGTTAATCCGAGCACATTAACAGCATTTGGCCGCATCGATATGGGCTGGTACTCTGTATTTCTAGCGACTGCGCTGGCAGCAGGTATTTTCACCATTGCAATGGGCGTGTTTATAAACTTTCCAGTAGCATTGGCACCAGGTATGGGACTTAATGCATACTTTGCTTCCGTAATTTTGTCTTCTGCAACCTCAGAACATCCATTCACTTGGCAAATGGGTCTGACCGCAGTATTTATTTCCGGTTTGATCTTCATCCTGCTCACGGTTACCCGAGTGCGGCAGATCTTACTGACAGCCATTCCTGACAGCTTGAAGCATGCCATTACCGTAGGTATCGGGATGTTCATTACAATCCTTGGGCTTAAGAACAGTGGTTTGATGACGATTGGTGTCGAAGCTGGTAAAGATATTTCCGCCAATACATTCACAGATGTCCTATCCTTTGAAACAATTATTCATATGGGTAGCTTAGAGAACACTGATGTACAATTGGTAATTATCGGATTGCTTCTTATTTCCATCCTGATGGTACTGCAAGTTAAAGGTGCGATTTTATTCGGTATCTTGGGTACAACCCTCGCGGGTATACTGATGGGTGTAGTTGATTTTGGCTCATTGTCCAGTCCGACAACCCCTTGGGTGCCTGACCTGACGCAATTGAACTTTTTCGAATTTGACTGGGATGGTATCCTGCACACCGGTATTGTTTCAGCAATCGCAACATTCACTTTTGTAGAATTGTTCGATACATTTGGTACACTTGTAGGTACTGCTCAACGCGCTGGTATTATGGACAACCCTGAAGAAGGTAACAAACGTGTAGGTAATGCAATGTTTGTCGATGCCATTGCTGTTGCTGGTGGTGCGGCATTGGGTACTTCCACTACTACTGCTTTTGTAGAAAGCGCGGC
Source organism: Paenibacillus sp. FSL R7-0048 (assembly GCF_038004505.1). Taxonomy (NCBI): domain Bacteria; kingdom Bacillati; phylum Bacillota; class Bacilli; order Caryophanales; family Paenibacillaceae; genus Paenibacillus; species Paenibacillus sp. FSL R7-0048. Next base: position 749,142 of record NZ_JBBORF010000001.1, read on the forward strand.
AGGTGTTGCTGAAGGTGGACGTACAGGTCTTACAGCTGTAACAACGGGTGTGTGCTTCTTGCTTGCGTTGTTTCTTGCACCAATAGTAGCTCTGATCCCTGGATCTGCTACAGCCGCAGCATTGATTGTCGTAGGCGTGCTCATGGCACAATCGATTCGCGAAATTGATTTTCAAGATATGGTTGTTGCGATTCCAGCGTTCCTTACTCTAGTAATCATGCCTTTCACTTATAATATTGCTAATGGTATTTCCTTTGGTATCGTAACTTATGTAATCCTTGCTTGTGTAGCTAACCTTGCTGGCAAGAAAAAATACGATATTCACTGGATGATGTGGGTACTTGCTATTCTGATTATTCTCCGTTATGTATTTCTTGGTAGTGCGGGCTAACTCATATATAGCATACAGATGTGCATTCAACGGCTCCTTCATAACTGAGGGGGCCCTTTTTTTATATTTTTGTTGGCACTTAACCATTCAGCCTAGTCTATGTTTCTAGCTTTTCATCATCTATGATTTAGATTATATTGTTGAAGAGGTGATGTTCAGGACGAGGCAGCCTTGGCGTTAGAGTCCAATTTGTTCCCTCCTTGATCCTGATCTCTGTTTATTTTGTACTGAAAATACTTCAAACCCCTAGATGGTCCTATGGTCTTACCATTTTGTTAGTTCTCTCGCTTTATGCTGATAGAATGGCCTGTTTTTTTGCTCCGGTATTTGCTTTAGCCACTGCGATTCTTCTATTCTATATAAGAGTCTATATAAGAGCCTTGAAGCTTAGGGCGATCCTATGGAATGGAATATTGTGGATGGAAGGGTCTGCGATCCAGATAAGGTTAACATACCCTATATTTATATGCTCTTTTATGAGAAAATCAATCCGAATGATTTCTTAGCAACGGTGAAATACACTAATTCGGGAGCTGTTTTTCAGAAGGGATATGCTTTTGGCTGGACTAAGATGAATATAGGACGAGGTGAGGTTGGGACGATGATCAAGAGTACACGTGCGGCCGTAATGACTGTATTGATGCTGTTATTGTTTGTGCTTCCTGTAACAAGCATTTATGCAGAGGGGAATCTATTGCAGAACCCTGGCTTTGAGGAGGGGGGAGATGATGCGCCTTCTAACTGGACTAAGGATATGTGGATTTCAGGAGACAACTCAGCTCTACTTTCAATCCAATCGGAGGAAGTTCATTCCGGCAGCAAGGCAGCAGTCATTGAGAATATCGAGCCCAATCATTCGAAATGGGTGCAGACGATTGAGGCTACGCCGAATAGTTATTATAAAATCTCTGGATGGATCAAAGTAGTAAGTACAGCAGGGGAGGGAATGGGCGCCAACATTCTTGCCGTTGGAGTAGGCGGGGGGTATCCCAGCGTAACTGATACGGCAGGTGAATGGCAGTATCTTGAATATATCGGCCAGACAGGACCGGAGCAGAAGTCATTTGGCATAGGCGCAAGTCTGGGCGGCTACTCTAGCTTGATTCAAGGTAAGGCTTATTTTGATGATTTTGCTGTAGAAAAATTAGACGCGGCTCCCGAAGGGGCTAACGTTATTTCGCTGGATAGTTCAGCGGTTAGTCCAGATGCCGGCGACAAAAAGGCAGACACTCCACATAAAGTATCTCCAACTAAGATGTTGCTGATCTCAGCGCTGTTTAGCGTGTTTTTTGCAGTGCTTTATACTAAGGCATTCCGTAGTGAGAAGCTTATGAAGCAGCCTGAGAATATTTATTCCAAATGGCTGAGCATTGCCATCGGAATTGCTTTTATCCTGAGAGTGTGGATTGGTCTTACCGCGCAAGGATATCAGAATGATATGAATACCTTTATTTCTTGGGGACAGCGTATGGTGGATTTAGGTCCAGGCAAATTTTATGAAGAAGGTTATTTTGCCGATTATCCTCCTGGCTATTTGTACATATTGTACGTGCTTAGCGCCATTCGTGGCGTTTTAGGATTCACTCAGGGCTCAGGTGGAGAGAATTTGCTCTTCAAGCTCCCTGCGATCCTTTCTGATTTGGTGCTCGGCTACTTCATTTATCAAATGTCACGCAAAAAACTCGGCACAGGAATAGCTTTCGGCTTAATGTTGTTGTTTCTGTTTAACCCAGCGGTACTTATTAATTCAGCGGCTTGGGGACAAGCAGATTCATTCTTTTTGATCTTCCTGCTGCTCAGTATCCATGGCGCTGCGAACAAAAAGTTTGTCCGCTCCGCAATTTTGTTTGCCTTAGCGACGCTAATTAAACCGCAAGCGTTGATATTCACGCCAGTATTGTTGTTTGCTTTTTATCATCACCGCGCTTGGAAGCAGCTTGGATTCGGAGCTTTGTATGGATTAGGGATCTTCGGATTGCTTGCGGCACCGTTTTTCTGGAATAACGGAGGATTGGTAGGGGTTATTGATCTTTACAAGAGTACGTTATCTTCCTATCCGTATTCTTCAGTGAATGCATTTAATCTGTATGCACTGACTGATCCGATGTGGTCATCCCTAAATCTAACCTGGCTTGGCATTCCATACCGTGTATGGGGCTTCATATTTATTTTAGTGGCTGTAGCTGTTGCGGCATTTTATTCCTTTAAAAAGGATCGCTTGGACCTGACCAAATCCTATTTTATCGGGATGGTGCTCATAGTAGTGGTCTTTGTGCTTGGCACCAAAATGCATGAACGTTATATGTTCCCTGCTCTTATTCTTTGTTTGTTTACTTATATAGAAAGTCGGGACCGCCGCTTTTTATCGCTATTTCTCGGATTCAGCTTAACGCAATACATCAATGTGGCGTACACCTTATCCCACCTGAATGCAGATGTTAGCCCGGGTGCAGACGGAATCGTATTAGTGACTGCTATAGCTAATCTAGCATTGCTGCTTTATATGCTGAATATCGGATACGATGTGTATGTCCGCAAGGGAATAAAACCTCTTCCAGCGCCAATTACACCGGAAGAACAGTATGAAGAAGATTTGAGAGTTGTCGGGCAAATTAAACCGCATCAGAAGGGAGGGCGATTTAACGATGAAGTTTAAGCGTATAGATTGGATATGCATAATAGCTATCACGGCCGTTTACGCAGCGCTTGCTTTATATAATCTTGGCTCTACTAAATCTCCAGAGACCTTATGGGAGCCTGCTGCCAGTGGTGAAAGCTTCTATGTAGATTTGGGGCAGAGTAAACCATTGGAACGGGTCAATATCTTTGGAGGCGTGGGCACGGGGAAGTTCAAGCTGGAATTCAGCGACAATCCTGAGGTCTGGAGCAGTCCGATGGATGTCAGTGAGGATGTCGGGAATGTCTTCATCTGGAAAAGCCAACCCCTGAACGTTACTGCGAGATATGTGAAGTTTACAGTTACCTCTCCAGGGTTCACTTTGAACGAAATGGCCTTTTATGAGCAGGGGGGAGAAAGAATCCCCCTTCCTATTGCCGGTGTGACACCGGATGCTAACGCAGTACCTAAAAGAGGAGCAGCGGCCAATCTTTTTGACGAGCAGTCGCTCATTCCGGAATATTCTAACTTTATGAATAGCACTTATTTTGACGAGATCTATCATGCGCGAACAGCTTATGAATATACACACGGGATAGTGCCTTACGAGAATACGCATCCACCGCTTGGCAAGCTTTTGATTGCCATAGGTATGGAGCTGTTCGGAGTCAATCCATTCGGCTGGCGTATTATCGGAACCTTGTTCGGAGTTGCCATGTTACCTCTCATATATGTAATGGCGCTTCGTTTGTTTAAGAAAAGCAAATACGCCGCCCTCGCGGCAGGATTGTTTGCACTGGATTTCATGCATTTCACACAGACAAGAATCTCCACGATTGACGTATACGGAGTATTCTTCATTATGTTGATGTTCTATTTTATGCAGCGGTATTACACAATGAATTTCTACAAGCAGCCTTTAAGAAAAACATTAATTCCGTTATTCTGGTCTGGCTTATTCTTCGGAATCGGCGTAGCTTCGAAATGGATTGTGCTCTATGGAGGAGCAGGGCTGGCCATTATGCTGGCTATCTCCCTTTTTGAACGCTACAGAGAATACCAAGCCTCCGGACGCTTGCTGGCAGAGGGGAAGATTAAAGACAAGGAATTGCTGGGCACCTGTCGTGAAGCAGTAGATTCTTTTTGGAAAAAGACTATTATTACGTTGGCTAGTTGTATCGGGTTCTTTGTAATTATTCCAGTAATTATTTACAGCTTATCTTTTGTGCCGGGGTTATCTGCATCAGCAGAGGGCTTCACTATAAAAGGTTTGATTGATTCCCAAAAGAATATGTACAACTACCACAGTCAGCTTGTAGCTACACATCCCTTTGCTTCCTCATGGTGGCAATGGCCGTTTATGAAGAGACCGGTCTGGTTCTTTAGCGGCGGTGAAGGTTTGCCGGAAGGTCAGGTCAGCAGTATAGTGACTATGGGGAATCCTCTTATCTGGTGGACGGGTATTTTTGCGATGCTGGCAACACTGTGGATTACGCTGAAACGTAAAGATAAGAATCTCTACATGATTTGGATTGCCTTCTTCTCGCAATATGTTCCGTGGATGCTTGTCCCAAGAGAAACATTTATTTACCATTATTTTGCTATGGTACCATTTATGATTCTTGGTATTGTATATATAATGAAGTTGCTGGATAGTAAATTCCCTAAGGCCCGTTACGTACAGTATGTCTATGTAGCCGTTGCTTTGCTGCTCTTTATCGCTTTCTACCCGGTACTGTCAGGGATGCAGGTCAGTGGAGATTACGTGAAAGATATGCTGCGTTGGTTCCCTACTTGGGTTTTCTAGGATTTAATAAAAATCTATAAAATAAGTTTATGCATGCAGCGTTATTATGAAGTGTAGATGGATGTAACGCTCCAAAAAGCTTGTAGGAGGAATAAAGGTGAAAGCCAGATATAGTGTGATTGTACCCATGTTCAATGAGGAGCAAGTAATTAGCCATACTTATGAACGTTTGAAAAAAGTAATGGACGAGTGCGGCGATACTTATGAGCTGGTCTTCGTCAATGACGGCAGTCGTGATCGTTCCGCCCAGATGATTCGGGAGATCTGTGAACGAGACGAGCATGTCAAGCTGATTGACTTCTCGCGTAATTTCGGACATCAGGTAGCGATTACAGCTGGCATGGACTATGCCGAAGGTCAAGCGGTTGTTGTTATTGACGCTGATCTTCAGGATCCTCCGGAGGTCATTCTGCAAATGATCGAGAAGTGGAAAGAGGGCTACGACGTTGTATATGCGAAACGCCTGAAGCGCCACGGAGAAACGATGTTCAAAAAGGTCACCGCGAAGCTTTTTTACCGCCTGCTCAGCAGTATGACAAGTGTAGATATTCCTACGGATACAGGCGATTTCCGTCTTATTGACCGTAAGGTATGTGATGTCCTGCGGGGACTTAAAGAAAAGAACCGCTATGTCAGAGGTTTGGTGAGCTGGGTTGGCTTCAAGCAGACTATGGTGGAATATGAACGGGAAGAACGTTTTGCCGGAGAAACCAAATATCCGCTGAAGAAAATGATTCGTTTTGCGTTAGATGGCATCACCTCTTTTTCACATAAGCCCCTTAAGATTGCTACGTATATTGGATTCTTTCTTTCATTTTCTAGCTTTCTCTATTTATTTTTCGTCTTGTTCCAAAGGATATTTTTCACCTCCTGGACGGTTCCGGGCTGGGCTTCCATTGTAGGTGTCAATCTGCTCTTTAACGGTATTGTTCTGATGCTGTTGGGTGTGATTGGGGAGTATATCGGACGGATTTATGACGAGTCTAAAGATAGACCGCTATATATTGTTAGTGAGACTAAAGGCTACCAGAACGAAGAACAACTGGACCGCCGGAAGGACCACAATGATGTCAGATAAGAACTTGCGCGCTGCATTCATACAGTTCCTCAAATTTAATGCCGTAGGTTTGCTCAATACGCTTATTGATTTTGTGATTTTCACATTGTTGAATTCACTAGGGATGGTATACGCATTGGCGCAGGTGATCTCCTATAGTGCAGGCACGGCGAATAGCTTTATTTTGAATAAAAAAGTTACCTTTCGTGATCGCAACCGGGGGAATAAAGAAGGCTTCGACCGCGTACAGCTGGTCAAGTTTATCGTGCTGAATCTGGTAGTGCTCGGAATATCACTGCTGTTAATGCATCTGTTGACAGACAAACTAGGTATTCAAGTCTTGATCTCCAAGGTGCTGGTTACCTTTATCACGGTGATCATCAATTTCTTTGGAAGTCGTAAATGGGTATTTTAAACATTAATTTCAGGCAGAAGGAGTTGCTATGCTTAAAGGCAAGTAGCTGTTTCTGCTTGATTTGTATATAACCATAGAAACAATATACGGAGGTGAATAACATTGCGTAAATTCTCCTATCTACTCATACTGGCTGGGATACTTATCATGTTATATCCGACAGCTAACGAGTGGTACAACGACAGGCAGCAGGAGAAGTTATTAGAAGCGGCTGAACTAAGCACTGCCGATAGTACTCCCCAGTCAGATCTGAGGAGCAGGTATGCTGAAGTTACTCAGCTGTTAGCAGAGGAATCGGTTCTGGATGCCCAGGCACAGCCCCAACCCCAAGAGACAGAAAAGCCTGAACCGGAGATTGAAGTCGGTGGCAAAGTAATCGCACTAATTGAAATCGATAAGATTGATTTGAAGCTGCCTGTATTAGAAGGGGCTACAAAAGCTAATATGAAACATGCTGCAGCCCATATGAAAGAAACGGCACCCCTTGGAGAGATCGGGAATGCTGCAATCGCGGCGCATCGGGCTCGAACTACGGGTCGTTTGTTTAACAGATTGAATGAGGTTGTTGTGGGGGATGTCATCACGGTAAAGACTAGTGATCAGGTGTTTAACTATGAGGTGTATGATATTTCTGTTGTAGATCCGAGTGATGTCTCCGTTCTTGACGGGAATGACAAGGATAAGATTCTTACTCTGATTACATGTGATCCGCTAGTGAATCCAACGCATCGGCTGATTGTTCATGCCAAATTAACAAAAGGAGAATAGTGAATGACAAGAAAACACAAATACCGGGAGATATTTATAAAATAATGGGTAATCTAGTAAATTAGGTCTTGTTCACAACTATAAATATGATAGTATTATACTATGAAAGCTAAACACGATAACGGCAAACCTTCCGAAAGGTAGGGACGCAAAGCTAAAGGGCCTTTTCCCGAAAGGATGGCAGCCAGCTACCGAATGAAGAGGCTTTTTTTGTTTCAAATGGATTCTATCAATTATATCTAGTAAAGCTAGAACAGATAGAGCTTATACGATAACGGCAAACCTATCGAAAGGTAGGGACGCAAAGCTAAAGGGCCTTCCCGAAAGGATGGCAGCCAGCTACCGAAAGGAGTTTTATCCGTGAAAAAGGTTTATTTTATGCTGGTGGCGTTGTTCGTCCTAATGACTTCAGTTCCGGTAAGTACAGCTCAAGCTGCAAGTGCAGATGCCAGCTGGTTGATTACATCCAAAGTGGCTCAAGGTGTTATTGGTATTAACTATGATATTCCGAAAGATAAAAGAATCAAACTCATGATCACCAAAGATAACAGCAGCTATACATATAACTTGTATGCTTCTGGACAAGCTGAGGACTTCCCTTTGCAACAAGGAAATGGGACTTATAAGGTTTCTGTTCTGGAGAATACAACCGGCAATAAATACAAAGCGTTATATTCCGAAGTAGTAGACGTAACCATGAGTGATTCGAATTCCGTATATTTGGGCTCCGTACAGAATGTGAAATGGAGTTCTTCTGATAAAGCGATTGTCAAAGCTAAACAATTAGTACAAGGCAAAACAACAGACGAAGAGAAAGTTAAAGCGATCTATAACTATGTAGTTGCGAATGTACAATATGATTACTCTCTTGCTAATAGTGTAACTACTGATTATATTCCAAGCATCGATAAGACATTGACTACTAAAAAAGGGATTTGCTATGATTACGCTTCTCTTTTTGCCGCAATGCTGCGGAGTGTAGATGTTCCTGCTAAGTTGGTAATGGGAAATACAAGCTACGTTACGCAATATCATGCATGGAACGAAGTGTTGCTTAATGGGAAGTGGGTTACCATTGATACTACAGTGGATGCAGGACTTGCAAAGAGTGATAAGAAAACCGATTTAATTAAAGCCTCAAGCAAATATACTGCGGCAAAATACTATTAAGTTCGTCGCTAGAAACATAACTCTATTAAATAAACAACTGGCTTAATTATTAAGCCAGTTGTTTATTTTTATATTAGGGGTTGCTTTTCTATTAATAGTTGGGGTATTATAGGTAAGCGTTGTTAGACAGCGTACAGGCGATATAGACGAGGCTGATAAAAAGCTTCGAAAAATAAAGCTTGCATTTCTGAAAACAACATGATATATTATAAGAGTTGCTGCTGAGACATTAAACGGCGCCAACGAGAACTTGATCTTTGAAAACTGAACAACGAGTGAGTAGGAAATCACGTAAGTGAAATCCAAAATTAGAGAATTAATTTTCTCGTCAGATGTTTCAAAATGAGCATATCGCTCTTTTCAATACTAATTGGAGAGTTTGATCCTGGCTCAGGACGAACGCTGGCGGCGTGCCTAATACATGCAAGTCGAGCGGAGTTATTTTGAAAGCTTGCTTTCAAAATAACTTAGCGGCGGACGGGTGAGTAACACGTAGGCAACCTGCCCTTCAGACTGGGATAACTACCGGAAACGGTAGCTAATACCGGATAATTTCTTTTTTCTCCTGAGAGAAGAATGAAAGACGGAGCAATCTGTCACTGAGGGATGGGCCTGCGGCGCATTAGCTAGTTGGTGGGGTAACGGCCCACCAAGGCGACGATGCGTAGCCGACCTGAGAGGGTGAACGGCCACACTGGGACTGAGACACGGCCCAGACTCCTACGGGAGGCAGCAGTAGGGAATCTTCCGCAATGGGCGAAAGCCTGACGGAGCAACGCCGCGTGAGTGATGAAGGTTTTCGGATCGTAAAGCTCTGTTGCCAGGGAAGAACGTCCGGTAGAGTAACTGCTACCGGAGTGACGGTACCTGAGAAGAAAGCCCCGGCTAACTACGTGCCAGCAGCCGCGGTAATACGTAGGGGGCAAGCGTTGTCCGGAATTATTGGGCGTAAAGCGCGCGCAGGCGGCTATTTAAGTCTGGTGTTTAAACCTTGGGCTCAACCTGAGGTCGCACTGGAAACTGGGTGGCTTGAGTACAGAAGAGGAAAGTGGAATTCCACGTGTAGCGGTGAAATGCGTAGATATGTGGAGGAACACCAGTGGCGAAGGCGACTTTCTGGGCTGTAACTGACGCTGAGGCGCGAAAGCGTGGGGAGCAAACAGGATTAGATACCCTGGTAGTCCACGCCGTAAACGATGAGTGCTAGGTGTTAGGGGTTTCGATACCCTTGGTGCCGAAGTTAACACAGTAAGCACTCCGCCTGGGGAGTACGGTCGCAAGACTGAAACTCAAAGGAATTGACGGGGACCCGCACAAGCAGTGGAGTATGTGGTTTAATTCGAAGCAACGCGAAGAACCTTACCAGGTCTTGACATCCCTCTGAATCTGCTAGAGATAGCAGCGGCCTTCGGGACAGAGGAGACAGGTGGTGCATGGTTGTCGTCAGCTCGTGTCGTGAGATGTTGGGTTAAGTCCCGCAACGAGCGCAACCCTTAACTTTAGTTGCCAGCAGGTAATGCTGGGCACTCTAGAGTGACTGCCGGTGACAAACCGGAGGAAGGTGGGGATGACGTCAAATCATCATGCCCCTTATGACCTGGGCTACACACGTACTACAATGGCCGGTACAACGGGAAGCGAAGCCGCGAGGTGGAGCCAATCCCATCAAAGCCGGTCTCAGTTCGGATTGCAGGCTGCAACTCGCCTGCATGAAGTCGGAATTGCTAGTAATCGCGGATCAGCATGCCGCGGTGAATACGTTCCCGGGTCTTGTACACACCGCCCGTCACACCACGAGAGTTTACAACACCCGAAGTCGGTGGGGTAACCCGCAAGGGAGCCAGCCGCCGAAGGTGGGGTAGATGATTGGGGTGAAGTCGTAACAAGGTAGCCGTATCGGAAGGTGCGGCTGGATCACCTCCTTTCTATGGAGAATCGTTCTCTGCAATGAGAACATTCAAATCGGAAGCTAAGCTTCCAAAACTCAGGTTTAGGCCTGTTACTCACTCGTTGCTCAGTTTTGAGAGTTTAAGCTCTCAAGTAAGACTTGATCCTTGAAAACTGGATACCGAAACGAATTTGCGTTTTAGAACATCTTTTAGCAACTTGTGCAAACAAGTAAATGTTATTAGTGAGATGATTCCAAAGAGAATGTCATCGTATGATATTTTCCTGCGGAAGAATCAAGGTTAAGCTAATAAGAGCACACGGAGGATGCCTAGGCGCCAGGAGCCGACGAAGGACGTGGCGAACAACGAAACTGCCTCGGGGAGCTGTAAGCAAGCTTTGATCCGGGGGTGTCCGAATGGGGAAACCCAGCTGTGGTAATTCGCAGTTACTCATTTCTGAATACATAGGAAATGTAGAGGCAGACCAGGGGAACTGAAACATCTAAGTACCCTGAGGAAGAGAAAACAATAGTGATTCCGTCAGTAGCGGCGAGCGAACGCGGAACAGCCTAAACCTAAGAGCTTGCTCTTAGGGGTTGTGGGACGTCTCACATGGAGTTACAAAGGAATATGGTAGGTGAAGAGGTCTGGAAAGGCCCGCGATAGAGGTAAAAGCCCTGTAACCTAAACTGTATTCTCTCCGAGACGGATCCCGAGTAGTGCGGGGCACGTGAAACCCCGTATGAATCCAGCAGGACCATCTGCTAAGGCTAAATACTACCTGGCGACCGATAGTGAAACAGTACCGTGAGGGAAAGGTGAAAAGCACCCCGGAAGGGGAGTGAAATAGAACCTGAAACCGTGTGCTTACAAAAAGTCAGAGCCCTATTAATGGGTGATGGCGTGCCTTTTGTAGAATGAACCGGCGAGTTACGTTTAACATGCAAGGTTAAGCCGAGAAGGTGGAGCCGCAGCGAAAGCGAGTCTGAATAGGGCGAATTAGTATGTGGACGTAGACCCGAAACCGTGTGATCTACCCCTGTCCAGGGTGAAGGTGCGGTAACACGCACTGGAGGCCCGAACCCACGTACGTTGAAAAGTGCGGGGATGAGGTGGGGGTAGCGGAGAAATTCCAATCGAACTCGGAGATAGCTGGTTCTCCCCGAAATAGCTTTAGGGCTAGCCTCGGTATAAGAGTAGTGGAGGTAGAGCACTGATTGGGTGCGGGGTCCGCAAGGATTACCAAGCTCAGTCAAACTCCGAATGCCATATACTTATTGCCGGGAGTCAGACAGTGAGTGCTAAGATCCATTGTCAAAAGGGAAACAGCCCAGACCATCAGCTAAGGTCCCCAAGTGTGTGTTAAGTGGGAAAGGATGTGGAGTTGCACAGACAACCAGGATGTTGGCTTAGAAGCAGCCACCATTGAAAGAGTGCGTAATAGCTCACTGGTCGAGTGACTCTGCGCCGAAAATGTAACGGGGCTAAACACACCACCGAAGCTATGGCTAGATGCTTTGCATCTGGGGTAGGGGAGCGTTGTGTAGGGGTTGAAGGTGTACTGAAAAGAGCGCTGGACACTACACAAGTGAGAATGCCGGTATGAGTAACGAAAAGATCAGTGAGAATCTGATCCGCCGAAAGCCCAAGGTTTCCTGAGGAAGGCTCGTCCGCTCAGGGTAAGTCGGGACCTAAGGCGAGGCCGAAAGGCGTAGTCGAAGGACAACAGTTTGAAATTACTGTACCACCGTAATCCGCTATGAGCGATGGGGTGACGCAGGAGGGTAGTGACGCGGACTGATGGATGTCCGTCTAAGCAGTGAGGCTGATGTGTAGGCAAATCCGCACATCATTAAGGCTGGGCTGTGATGGGGAGCGAAAATTGTAGTAGCGAAGGTCATGATCTCACACTGCCAAGAAAAGCCTCTAGCCAGGAGAAGGTGCCCGTACCGCAAACCGACACAGGTAGGCGAGAAGAGAATTCTAAGGCGCGCGGAAGAACTCTCGTTAAGGAACTCGGCAAAATGACCCCGTAACTTCGGGAGAAGGGGTGCCCCGGTAGTGTGAATAGCACGAGGGGGCCGCAGTGAAAAGGCCCAAGCGACTGTTTAGCAAAAACACAGGTCTGTGCGAAGCCGCAAGGCGAAGTATACGGGCTGACGCCTGCCCGGTGCTGGAAGGTTAAGGGGAGTGGTTAGGGGTAACCCGAAGCTATGAACCGAAGCCCCAGTAAACGGCGGCCGTAACTATAACGGTCCTAAGGTAGCGAAATTCCTTGTCAGGTAAATTCTGACCCGCACGAATGGCGTAACGACTTGGGCGCTGTCTCAACGAGAGATCCGGTGAAATTTTAATACCTGTGAAGATGCAGGTTACCCGCGACAAGACGGAAAGACCCCATGGAGCTTTACTGCAGCTTGATATTGAATTTGGGTACGATCTGTACAGGATAGGTGGGAGCCGTAGAAATCGGAGCGCAAGCTTCGGTGGAGGCGCCGTTGGGATACCACCCTGATCGTATCTAGGTTCTAACCTAGTACCCTTACCGGGTACGGGGACCGTGTCAGGCGGGCAGTTTGACTGGGGCGGTCGCCTCCTAAAGAGTAACGGAGGCGTTCCAAGGTTCCCTCAGAATGGTTGGAAATCATTCGCAGAGTGCAAAGGCATAAGGGAGCTTGACTGCGAGACCTACAAGTCGAGCAGGGACGAAAGTCGGACTTAGTGATCCGGTGGTACCGCATGGAAGGGCCATCGCTCAACGGATAAAAGCTACCCTGGGGATAACAGGCTTATCTCCCCCAAGAGTCCACATCGACGGGGAGGTTTGGCACCTCGATGTCGGCTCATCGCATCCTGGGGCTGAAGTAGGTCCCAAGGGTTGGGCTGTTCGCCCATTAAAGCGGTACGCGAGCTGGGTTCAGAACGTCGTGAGACAGTTCGGTCCCTATCTGTCGTGGGCGCAGGAAATTTGAGAGGAGCTGTCCTTAGTACGAGAGGACCGGGATGGACGTACCGCTGGTGCACCAGTTGTTCCGCCAGGAGCATGGCTGGGTAGCTACGTACGGACGGGATAAGCGCTGAAAGCATCTAAGCGTGAAGCCCCCCTCAAGATGAGATTTCCCAATTAGTAAGACCCCTTGAAGACGACGAGGTAGATAGGTTGGAGGTGGAAGTGCAGCAATGCATGGAGCTGACCAATACTAATCGGTCGAGGGCTTATCCTATAGTTAGAATGCAGATTCGTTTCGGATTCAGTTTTCAGGCATCAAGCCTGTAACACGCTTAGAAATTCATTGTCACTTCTGTGATGAACTGAATTTCACGCGGCAGCGTCTGTTTCACAGACGCATGTTTGGTGGCGATAGCGGAGGGGTTCCACGCGTACCCATCCCGAACACGACCGTTAAGCCCTCCAGCGCCGATGGTACTTGGACCGAAGGGTCCTGGGAGAGTAGGACGTTGCCAAGCACACGAAGCCATTGTTGATTTATCAACAATGGCTTTTTTGTTCCCTTTACCGCTTAATTTTAAAAATGTGGATAAGTTATGGGGAATTAACGAAATTATAAAAGTTACTAACATGTGGATGAAATAATAAAATATATTCAAAAATGAAAGTAGTCCCCAATTTATGTGGATAGAGCAGTGGTATATGTGGATACTTCAAGTAAATGCAAGGATATTTTGCATGGCAGGAGGATAAACAATGGACAACAGTAGCAATCTTGTGTGGATAGAAGATTTTTCTGTACATGCGAGCGACACGGATTATCGTTCGCAGGGTAAGTTATCCTTTGTTCTGGATATCATGCAATGTGCGGCAGACTTCGCAGTGGGTAATTTGGGGATAAGTGTGGAAGAAATTCTGAATGCAGGAATGGGCTGGATGATGATTACGTTAGATCTTGATTTTAAGCGTATTCCCCGCCCGAATGATGTGCTTAGCGTACATACCTGGAGCAAAGGCACTAAAGGGGCACTGTGGCAACGGGATTATCGTATTTTCGATGCAGATCATATAGAAATCGCTACAGCACGATCTATATGGGCTTTAGTAGATATTGAGAAGAGAAAGATACTTAGACCGAACGCTCTTCCAGTTCAGGTTAAACACTATAATGGCGATTCAGTAGGCGATATGCCTGTTAAGGTAGCGATCCCTTCTGATATTACCATGGAAGAAGCTTATCGGTATCAGGTAAGATATAGTGGGCTGGATAGCAACGGACATTTGAATAATGCCCGATACGGGGATTTATGTTGTGATGCACTCACTTTAGCGGAATGGGATAATGCAGAGTTCACACGCTTCCGGATTACTTATCTACAAGAAGCTAAGTTTGGGGATGAACTGACTATTTTACGTTCAGCTGTAACGGATGATGGTATATATGTACGCGGTCAGAATAGTGATACTGTATATTTTGAAGCATGTATAGCGTTAAAAAGTGTCCAATAGTACGAATAAGTAAGTGATTTATAAATATGGAATATTATTATAAAAGCGATTTCTCCGAAAATCAATCGGGGCAGTCGCTTTTTTTATTGAAAACGGATGATGTTTCTAACATATTTGGAAAATTTTTTTGAGCCTGTCACAATTCAAGGGATCACATTCGTTATATAGTTGTAGTCAATAACAAGGAGGTGATTCTTTGGAACGTCGCAGCCCCGGGGTCCAAGTGAATCAAACAATAATTGAAGAGGCTATCGATCAGGTTCTTGCGGGTAACCGCGAAGCCTATAGAACTATAATACAAGCCTATGAAAGAAAGATTTATACGTATTGCTATTATATTTTGAGAAGTCATGAAGAAGCAGAGGATGCTGTGCAAGATATATTTGTAAAAGTGTATCAGGAACTCAGACGTTATGAGAAACGAGTCTCTTTTAGTGCATGGCTGTATAAAGTGGCTTATCATCATTGTCTGGATCAGGTTCGCAAACGCAAGCGAAGAAACCGTCTGTTGTCGCTATATAAAGAGCAGCAGCCCAAAGCCTATTATAATCCTAACGATGAGGAGCCATTGCAGAAGTTATTTATGGATGACCTGACAGCCGAAGAGAGCAATCTCCTGATTCTTAAGGTGGTTGAGCAGTACAGCTTTGAAGAAATGGGTCAGATTATGGATTGTAATTCAGCTACTTTACGCAAGAAATTTGAACGTCTACGCAAAAAGTTAGTCCGGCAAAGAATGAATGAAGGAGGCAGCCCTCATGGAGAAATGGCAAGATCGAACTGAAAGTCAGAAGATGGAGCACATTCGTCAAACATTCCAAAATCATGAAATGCCGGTAGACAGTTTCAGCGATTCAATTATGAAGCGGATAGGAGACGAGGGAATGGAAAAACGAGCGTCAAGAAAGAATGGAAATAAGTTTCTGAAAAAATCATTGGTGGCTGCCTCGGCAGCAGCAGTGTTGGGTGCGGGGATAATCGGTAGCGGATTTGTATCCCCGGTCATGGCTGAAACATTGAAGCAGATTCCTGTTGTAGGAAGTATTTTTAAGGGGATTGACGATAAAGGTCTAAATGCTGCTGAGGAAAAAGGATTATCTACTGCCCCTAACCAAAGTGTTACCCATGATGGAGTGACCTTAAAGGTTACCGATGCCTATTATGACGGCTCGCGGTTGGCTTTTGCGATTGAACGGGAAGGCATTGATAATGATAAGATGATGGCTGAGATGATTATTGAACCGATTGAGTTCGATCCATCGCTAACAGAACAACATGCGAAAGTGACAATGAACCAGTCCGAAAAAGGGTTGTTGGGTTCAGCAGAAGTGAAATTGCCGAATGGGAAAAAACTGGAGAGCCAAATGTCATCTTTTGGTGATGTTGAGGGAAAAAAGAATGCTATTTTATACGATTACAGAAATCTAAATAATATAGAGGCTTTGGGGGATGAATTTGAATTAAGCATCAGTGTGCCGGTTACACAAATTGCAGAGCCTTTTGTAATCAAGGTGCCGGTGAAAAAAGTAACGGAAGGAATTATCAAGCTTGATCTGAACCAAACAAAAGAGGCAGAAGAATTCAGTTATACGATTACCAAGCTGGAATTAACTCCAGCCACAAGCAGATTACAGCTCAGCGAAGAAGGTAAAGCGCCAACTGTGAAAGAAAAGGATGGATACACAACCTCTGAAATGTTCTATGAAATTGTTGATGAACTAGGTAATGCGTTCTCATCGGGTGGGTCATTTAACTTGCCAGCTATAGTCTATCCTTTGGTAGATAAAGATTTCATACCGTTCGCGCAAACACCAAAGACAATTACAGTTAAGCCGTTTACTTACTCCATTGATGAAAATCATAAAGCATTAAGGGATGAAGAAGGAAAACAAGTTAAACATTATTATCCGGAGCTTGAACAAACGATTCAGGTGGAGCAAAAGTAACTATTAATCCCATAAGCAAAAAAAGCCCGTGTCTGCATAGCAGATACGGGCTTTTTATTAAAAGATAAGAATTTATAAGCTACACAACTATAATATCTTTATATTTCTAAGAGTAACGGTTGTCATCTATAAAAGACGACAATGTAGTCTCTATTTGTAAAAATTCTAACGGAATGTAGATTTCACTCACCGAGTTTTCGTTATCTGGTCCATGGTACAATTCACCATAATATTCTAATTCAAATGGAATGGACATCCTGTATTCTGTTTTCGGCAGCCAGATTCCGTAGATATATTTATAGGTAGAAGGGATATCACAAGAGCGGCCTTTATGGATGAATTTCAGATAACGTATGGGTGGTAAGATCTGAAGGGGGAAAGTCTGATTGTGGTCTGCTTTTATAGGACTAAGCTCGCAGGCACACATGATCGAAAACCCATTACTCTCATAGTCATCTGGCCAGAAGCCAAGCTGATAATATTTTTCAGGCTGTATTCTATCCGATATAGTGGCTACCTTATTGAAAAGCAAAGGCCAAGTATCAGAAATGACGGAGAAATCTAGGTCTACTTTAACTACGGGTCCTTGAAGTATAATTTCTCCGAAATCAACGAGCTGGGGGGAGAGATCACTATCAGAAAGGACTTGAAGTAGATCCTGTTCATATAGTCTAGGGAGCAAAGGGAGTTTCGTTTCAGTAAGTCTTTTTCGAACAAGAGAGGGAGTCGTGTGCAGCATTCTTTTGAAGGCACGGGTAAAGGTCTCATAGTTACTAAAGTTATAGTCTAATGAGATGTCCTGGAGTGAACGTTCTGGCATTCGATGAATGTCTAAGGCTGCTTCAGTGATTTTGCGTCTGGCTATATAGTCGCCGGGTGCTATCCCAGTGACTGCTTGAAATAGACGGGTGAAATGATAAAGGGAGTATCCCATTTCTTTGGAGAGGACAGCTACAGGAAGAAACGTGGTTAAGCGATCCTCAATGAGATCTAAGGCTTGAATGATTAGTTGGCGATTGTTCAAGAGATGTCCTCCCATAACAGTTAATAGAAATGGTGTCTAGCACGATTACTTCAATGATTTGCTGTCCAGTCGCCCCAAACAGCAGCCCAATCGGGAACTGTCACTTCCATTACGCGATCTGCACTAGGAAAATAGGCTTTGATGTCGAGAACCGGTGTGCCCGGATAGGCATCAAGCCCGGCCACCTCTACTATTCCAGAGTCTACATCGACAGACAGGATTGCTGCTACACTTAGCCCAATCGGATTAGGGCGAATAGGGGAACGGGAAGCGGATACTCCAGTTAAGGTCGCATCATAAGGAGGCTGAATCTGTGTAGTCTGCCGGAAATGATCCTCTGCAAACTCATGCAGCCACCAAAGCACTTGGCAATGACTAAACTGAGATAAACCTTTAAGCGCTGGTCTGAATTCCGGGTTGATTTCAAGCCGCAAATTATGTGCTGTACCTCTAACCGATCCTATAGATAATATATTATAGCTTTCTTGTTCATTCATTGACTATGACTCCTTTCGGGTATCAGATATGATCTAGTGTATAACAGAGGCATACGGTAAAGCCTGACGATATTTGCTAACATTCATTTAATGCTATAATGAAATTTGATGTGGAAAGGGGAGCATTATGAAGACATTAGTATTGGCGGAGAAGCCGTCTGTTGCACGCGAGATTGCACGGGTCATGGGATGTAATAATAAACAGAAGAGTTATATTGAAGGTCCAAAATATGTGGTTACCTGGGCGCTGGGTCATTTGGTCGGCCTGGCAGAGCCAGAGGATTATAATAAAAAGTTTGCAACTTGGGCCTTGGAGGATCTGCCGATTTTGCCGGAGAAGACTAAGCTGAAGGTGCTGCGGGAGACCAATCAGCAATACAAAGCTGTCCAGCATCTAATGAAGCGTCAGGACATTGAGGAGCTTATTGTTGCTACAGATGCTGCCCGTGAAGGGGAGCTGCTGGCTCGTTGGATTATGAATATGGCAGGGTGGAAAAAGCCATTCCGGCGGTTATGGATATCCTCGCAGACTGATAAGGCAATTAAAGAGGGATTTGCAAAACTCCGTCCGGGCCGGGAATTTGATCGGTTGTATGAATCTGCACGGTGCCGCGCAGAGGCGGATTGGATGATTGGACTGAATGTCACAAGAGCTTTGACCTGTAAGTTCGGTTCGCCGCTCTCAGCAGGACGGGTACAAACGCCGACATTAGGGATGATCATGGATCGTGAACAGGAGATTACGGGTTTCCGTTCCGTCGATTTTGAGACGCTGACTGCTGATTTTGGGGATTTCCAAGCGGCATGGCGGGCCAGTAACGGTAATGTTCGAATATTCGAAAAAGATAAGACAGCCAGCTTAAAGGATAAGCTTACAGGACGCAGCGGCCGTATTATTAAGGTACAGAAGAGTGAGAAAAGTGAACCTCATCCACTGGCTTATGATCTGACTGAACTGCAGCGTGATGCGAACCGGAAGTTCGGCTTCTCCGCGAAGCAGACCTCCAGTGTGCTGCAGCGGTTATATGAGCAGCATAAACTTGTCACATACCCGCGTACGGACAGTCGTTACTTAACTTCAGATATGACGGGCACACTCAAGGAAAGACTGGATAGTGTTGCGGTCGGTCCATATGCAGCGTTAGCACGTCCATTGCTGCGCAAGCAGCTGCCGATTACGAAGCGAATCGTGGATGACAGTAAAGTCAGTGATCACCACGCTATTATTCCTACAGAACAGACCGTATTGTTAAATGGTCTGAGTACTGAAGAACGTAAGTTGTATGATCTGATTGTGCGGCGTTTTATAAGCTTGTTCTATCCGCCAGCTCGTTATGATGCGGTAGCTGTAACCGTCAATGTGGAAGGCGAAAGCTTCCATGTCAAAGGGACGACAGTAAAAGATGCCGGCTGGCGCGAAGTATACGGCGGAGATATGAGTAGTGATGACGAGGAGGAATCTGCGGACGAGCCGGCAGCGGGCAGTGTAAAGCTGCCTGAGCTGCGCGAAGGGGCTACTGTCACGATTGGCCGCTGTATGTTGCGTGCTGGCCGAACGCAGCCACCGAAGCGTTATAATGAAGCTTCGCTGTTGACGCAAATGGAGAAGCACGGCCTCGGAACCCCGGCTACACGCGCGGATATTATTGAGAAGCTGGTAAGCTCCGATACGATTGAGCGGCAAGGTAATCTCCTGCATCCGACAGGAAAAGGCAAGCAGTTAATCGAGCTGGTATCCACTCAGCTACGAACCCCGGATCTAACCGCACGTTGGGAAGCTGAGCTGGAGAAAATAGCGCGTGGTCAAGGCAAACCGGAGCTCTTTTTACAAGGTATCCGCGGTATGGCACAGGAATTGGTAACAGGTGTGAAAACTAGCGGAGCAGAATATAAGCCGCATAATGTCTCTAACAGTCATTGTCCGGAATGCGGTACAAGACTACTCGAGAAGAAGAGCAAACGAGGTAAGCTACTGGTGTGTCCTGCAGATAACTGTGGTTACACCCGTGCAGGTGAGAAAAGACTATCGAATCGCCGCTGCCCACAGTGCCATAAGAAAATGGAGCTTAAAGAGGGTAAAGCAGGCATGTTCGTACAATGTCTAGGCTGTGGAATCACAGAGACCTTAGATAAGGATCACAAGCATGTTAATAAACGTGAACAGCAAAAGCTGGTGCAGCAATACAGTAAGCAGGAAAGCATAGGTTCTAACCTTGGGGAACTGCTGAAAGCAGCGCTTGAAGGACAAAAGAAGGATAAGTAGTAGGAATCATCGGATGGTTAGCTTCAATTAAAACGAATGATTAGAATAATGAAGGCTGCTGAGTGTGCTCAGTAGTCTTTTTTCTATCCTAGTAAGTTTATGTGGTCTACGGATAGGCTTTGAATTAGAATGGAAAGCAAATGAGTGGAGCAGGTGATTAGGTGGCAGCTGAGCAGCAGGCGAATCCGTTGAAAGCGGCAGATCGCCCACAGGGGCAAGGAAGCAGCAGGTTTTTCTTTTTGGTTATTGTATTTATGTTTTGGTTCTCTTCTTATATTTATGTGCCGGTGCTTTCACCATATGTTGAGCATTTGGGAGCATCGTATTTTATGGTGGGCATGGTGCTTGGGATATATGGGTTAATGCAGATCCTATTCCGTATACCCATTGGCATCGGTTCAGATTATTTAAATAGGCGGCGGCCGTTTATCTATCTGGGATTGATTGCGAGTGGAGTCAGCTGTTTTCTTTTTATGTGGGGAGCACAGCCGGGTTGGGCGTTGGCAGCACGTGCGGTATCCGGGATAGCAGCATCGGCATGGGTTGTGTACTCTGTGATGTTCGCAGGATATTTTCCAAAAGAGGAAGCTGGAAAAGCGATGGGCATGCTGCAATTCACTACAGTAATCGCCCAATTGACCAGCATGATGATCAGCGGCTATATGGTAGAGCATTGGGGCTGGAATGCCCCCTTCCTGATTGGGGGAATTGTAGCTATTGCGGCACTAATACTTGCGCTTCGGTTACCGGAACAAAAGCAGGAAAAACGGCAAAATGCCATACAGATCAAGGAGCTGGCTGGTGTCGTAAAGGAACCTTTGCTGGTAAAAGTATCACTGTTGTCTGTGCTGGCACACTGTGTGCTATTTATAACAATGTTCGGATATACTCCGAACCAGGCGCTGAATATCGGAGCAAGCAAAGAAAGCTTGGGCTGGCTAACACTCGCTTTTATGATTCCGCATGCCATCGCAACGCTCTACGGCTCACGTCTGTTTGGAGGGCTGCTGGGTGATAGAGGGAAGCTTATGCTAGGCTTTGCGGGAAGCGCACTGTTTACGCTGCTCATTCCTTCTATGCCGACGTTAGCGGCGCTTTGTCTGACTCAGGTGGGGAATGGTTTTATGCAGGGACTTATTTTTCCGCTGCTGTTGAGTAAATCCGTATCAGAAATAGATCCCTTTAAACGGGCTACAGCTATGGGTTTCTATCAGGCCGTTTATGCGATAGGGATGTCAGCAGGGCCATTCGTAGCAGGTTGGATGAGCTCTGTATATGGCTTGACCGGAGGATTCTGGTTAGGTGGGATTGCGGCGGCGTTGGCTACAATTTTATCCTGGGTATGGATGAAGGATATGAAGTAGAAGCAGCTAAAAGAAACTTAACAGACTTGGCAGAGCGTGTAAGGATGATTGGTTTTTTGTGCAAAAGGGGAATATAATAGAGATAGGAAGCAAGGAGGAGGAGCCCGGGAGAATGGTCAAGGTTGTAATGTTGTGGTTTGTGGTAATTAATATAATCGGGTATGTAGTGATGTCCGAGGACAAGAACAAAGCCCGCAAAAGGCGAGAACGTGTACCTGAGAAAACACTTTTTCTGCTGGCAGCCATGGGCGGTGCACTAGGTGTGCTGATTGCCATGTACCGTAAGCGCCACAAGACGCGTCATACATCCTTCAGGATCGGAATTCCGCTTCTGCTGCTGCTGAATATCTTTTTGTACAGCTATTTTTTAAGATAATAGTCTTTAGGATTACAAACTAGAAAAAGAGGTGGCGTACATGTTATTCTCTAAAATTTTGCTAGCCTATGACGGTTCAAAGGCTTCTAATCAAGCATTGGAGCGCGCAATTGAACTCGCTAAAGTCACACCAGGTTCTATATTGCATGTCGTACACGCATTTGAATTCCCAAGATTTTTTATCGGAGAAGCTCTTGCACCACTACCAGCTTCAGTAAATAAAGAATATTATGATTTGGCGGTGCAGACTACAGAAGAAGTGAAGGGACGTCTTGAGGCTGAAGGCCTGAATGCTGAGGTTGAGCTTTTACAAGGATCTCCTGCGGAAGTGATTTTGAAATATGCTAAGGAAAATGCTATAGACATCATAGTTATCGGCAGCCGCGGGCTTGGCGGTATACGTGAATTTGTTCTGGGCAGTGTCAGCCATAATGTAGTACAAAGCGCTCGTATTCCAGTGCTGGTTGTAAAATAATATAGAGTTCAAAGGGACGCTGATAGCGTTCCTTTTTTTCAATTTAAGGAAGTACAGGTCGTATTCTGGAGCTTAAACATCATAGAGTATTAGAGTTAGGAGTGTACGGAAAGAAGTCTTTCTTCACAAAATATAAGGTTATTGAGAATTCAAATCCGCCCAAAAGCGAACATTTATTATGGTGATTTTACCAATGTTCGTGTTTGAGTTGACATCATGTGTAGGGGATTGTTAAACTGATGTCATGAAGAGCTCGTATAAAACCGGGAATATGGCCCGGAAGTTTCTACCCGGGAACCGTAAATTACCGGACTACGAGGAAATAGGATGCTAGAATGCGATAATGCAGTCCAGATAATGGAGTGATGCATTGTGCAGCTTTCCGCGCTTAATGCCAGTTTGGTGAGAGGCAAGCGGGAGTGTTTTTTCCTAATTCCTTTACTAGTCCGATCCTCCCGCAGCAAAATGCGTCTGGACATCGGGCTTTTTTAATATAAGGAATAAGTTACACATAATACATCAACCTTATACTATTAAGGAAAACGATAGTCATCCCTGAAGGACGAGAATGTAGTCTCTGTTTGTTCGGATTTACAAGATAAAGATATCTCATACTAGTGATTGGAAGGTAGGTCGAATCATGTCTGTGCAGGTAGCTGTCATCATGGGTAGTAAGTCGGATTGGGATACGATGGAGCACGCTTGTGGGGTGCTGGAAGAGCTGGGATTGTCTTATGAGAAGAAGGTAGTATCCGCGCACCGTACACCGGACTTGATGTTCCGCTATGCGGAGGAAGCCGCAGGCCGCGGCATTCGCGTGATTATTGCAGGAGCAGGCGGCGCCGCGCATTTGCCGGGTATGGTGGCTGCAAAGACAATCCTGCCAGTGATTGGAGTGCCCGTGCAGTCGAAAGCACTTAATGGGCTGGACTCGCTGCTCTCCATCGTGCAGATGCCTGGAGGCATACCGGTAGCAACGGTAGCTATTGGTAAAGCAGGCGCTGTAAATGCGGGCCTGCTGGCCGCACAGATCATCGGAGCGTTCGACCCCGAAGTGCAGCAGCGTGTGCAGCTGCGTCGGGATGCGATTCGCGATGAAGTATTGGAAAGCAGCGACAGCTTATGAGGCCGGAGGAGCTGAAGCTGCAGGAGGCTGGCGGCGCAGCTTCGCCAGCTGCACAAGCGTCCGGTGCAGACACCGTCCGGACGCTGCTGCCCGGCTCGACCGTCGGCGTGCTCGGCGGCGGGCAGCTCGGGCGCATGATGGCGCTGGCCGGCAGCGCCATGGGGTACCGCTTCGTGGCGCTGGATCCTGCGCCGGATGCGCCGAGCGGTCAAGTTACGCCGCAGATTACGGCGGCGTATAACGACCGGGACGCGGCGCGGGAGCTGGCCCGCCGCTCGGACGTCATCACGTACGAGTTCGAGAACGTCGACGCGGGCGTAGCAGCGCTGCTGGCGGAAGAATCGTACGTGCCGCAGGGCAGCGCGTTGCTGTATACCACGCAGCATCGGCTGCGCGAAAAAGCCGCCATCGAGGCGGCGGGCGTTCCGGTCGCCCCGTACCGGAAGGTGGACAGCCTTGCGGAGCTAAAAGAGGTGGCGGCTGAACTTGGACTACCTTGTGTGCTCAAGACAGCCACAGGCGGTTATGACGGCAAGGGTCAAGCTGTGATTCGTCAGGAAGAAGAGCTGGATAAAGCTTTTCGGCAGGTTGCACCCGGTAAGGTGATTCCGGAGCTAGTGCTTGAGAAGTTTGTAGCTTTTCAATGCGAAATATCCGTTGTTGCTGCACGTAGTGCATCTGGGGAGGTCAAAAGCTTCCCGCCTTCTGAGAACATTCATGTAAACAATATTTTGCATCTGTCCATTGTGCCTGCAAGAGTGTCAGCGGACATTCAGCGCAGAGCTTGCGAGCTGGCTGAGACTTTAATCGCAGGCCTGAATGCGGTTGGACTGCTTGCCGTGGAATTGTTCGTCACAGCGGACGGTGAATTGTTCGTTAATGAGCTGGCACCAAGACCGCATAATTCCGGCCATTACACCATGGATGCTTGCGTGACCTCACAGTTCGAGCAGCATGTCCGGGCGATTTGTAATCTGCCGCTGGGCGATACAACGCTTTTGACACCTGTAGTTATGGTAAATGTATTAGGTCAGCATTTGGATGGTGCGATTAAAGCGACCTGTACACATGAGGAAAAAGATAATAAGCTGGGTATTGTACCTAAGCTTCATATATATGGCAAGACTGAGAGTAAGACTGGTCGTAAGATGGGTCATATCAATCTGCTGTGCAAGGATACCGGAGACGGCCTATCCTGGGTGGAGCAATCTAAACTTTGGAGGAACTAAAGAATATGATCGAACGTTACAGCAGACCCGAGATGCGGGCCATTTGGACTGAGGAGAATAAATTCAAAGCGTGGCTGGAAGTGGAAATATGCGCTTGTGAAGCATGGGCGGAGCTGGGAGTCATCCCACATGAAGACGCTGCTAAGCTGCGTAAGGATGCTAAATTCGACATCGCACGTATTGATGAAATCGAACAGGAAACACGTCATGACGTAATCGCCTTTACTCGTGCGGTTTCCGAAAGCCTTGGCGCAGAACGCAAATGGGTACACTACGGCCTTACTTCCACAGATGTGGTGGATACAGCACTGGGTTACTTGTTGCGTCAAGCGAATGAGATTCTAGAGAAGGATATTATTAACTTCATTGAGATCCTTAAAGATAAAGCTATTGCTTATAAAGATACACCGATGATGGGCCGTACACATGGGGTTCATGCTGAGCCAACTACTTTTGGTCTGAAAATGGCATTGTGGTACGAAGAAATGAAACGTAACCTGGAGCGTTTCCGCCATGCTGCGAACGGTGTGCAATTTGGCAAAATCTCCGGAGCCGTTGGTACGTATGCCAACATCGATCCATTCGTAGAAGAATTTGTCTGCCGTAAGCTGGGTACAAGCCCTGCACCGATCTCGACACAAACTCTACAGCGCGACCGTCACGCTGAATATATGGCAGCTCTTGCTCTGGTAGCAACCTCGCTAGACAAATTCGCTACCGAAATCCGCGCTCTGCAAAAGAGTGAGATTCGCGAAGTAGAAGAAGCTTTTGCCAAAGGTCAAAAGGGTTCATCTGCTATGCCGCATAAACGGAATCCTATTGGCTGCGAGAATATTTCCGGTCTGTCCCGCGTGATTCGCGGACATATGGTTACAGCTTACGAGAACGTGCCGCTCTGGCATGAACGCGATATCTCGCACTCTTCAGTGGAGCGTATCATCCTTCCGGATGCAACGATGCTGCTGAACTACATGCTGAACCGTTTCGGAAACATCGTGAAGAACCTGACTGTATTCCCAGAGAATATGAAGCGTAACATGAACCGTACCTTCGGCGTTCCTTTCTCTGGCCGGATCTTAACCAAGCTGATTGATAAAGGCTTCAGCCGCGAGCAAGCATACGACACTGTTCAACCACGTGCGATGCAAGCTTGGGAAGAGCAAAAGCAGTTCCGTGATATCGTGGAAGCTACACCTGAAATCACTAATGTCCTCACCCCAGAAGAGATTGAAGATGCATTTAACCCTTCTTGGCACCTTAAGCATGTGGATACCATCTTCCGCAAGCTAGAACTTATCTAAGAAAGATAAGTTAGTGGTGAACTAAGGAGCTAGGAATAGTACGAGCGGTTAAGGTTGTGCAGAATTGAAATGCAACTGGTCGATAAGGAACGGAGAGAAATTTTGGAGCTGTAGAAGCGTTAGCGTTCGCCTTTATTCTCGGATTTCTACCACTGGCAGTGGTTCAATCAGGAAATCTGAGGATAACAGCGATCAGAAGTCCAAACATTTCTTGTAGTTACGCCTTTGAGACTCTAAAAAAGATAAGTTAGTGGTGAACTAAGGAACGCTTTAATAAATGCAAAGCTGGATGGGGGAGCACTGTAGAGGAAGTTTGGAACTGTAGAAGCGTAGCGTTCGCCTTTATCCTCGGATTTCTACCGCGAGAAGCGGTTCAAATCAAGAAATCTGAGGATAACAGCGATCGGAAGTCCAAACATTCCTCGGAAGTGCTTCCTCCTAGACCAGCCCAACTTAGGAAGATCATTAGTTCAAGGGAGGAAAGGTCATGACATCATCGGCCGTATCCACAGCCGTGGAACTCATCAATGCGCCGCTGCTCTACAAAGGGAAGGTTCGTGAGCTATACGATTTAGGGGAAAATGTACTGATCGTAGTTACAGATCGGATATCTGCTTTTGACTATGTGCTGGACCCGGCAGTCCCTGAAAAGGGCAATGTGCTTAACCGTCTGAGCGCGTTCTGGTTCGGACAGACTAAAGAGCTGATGGAGAATCATGTCGTTCATATCGATGTGGATCTGCTCGGCGACGTAGTTAAGGACAAAGAGGCTCTCAGAAACCGTGTCATGGTGGTACGCAAAGCTGAGCGTATTGATATCGAATGCGTAGTGCGTGGATGCATCACTGGCGGCGGCTGGAGACAGTATCAAGAAACCGGCAAGGTAAATGGTATTGAACTTCCTGCTAACCTCCGCAAAAACGCGCTGCTGGCAGAACCGATTTTTACTCCTGCGGCTAAAAATGATGTAGGTCACGATGAGGATATTCCGTTTGAGAAAATGCAGGAATTAATCGGAGCTGATCTGGCGCTTGAGCTGCAGGAAAAGAGCTTAAAGCTGTTCGCTTTTGCTAGAGAATATTGTGCTGAGCGTGGGATCATTCTTGCGGACTGCAAATTCGAATTCGGCTTGTTGGACGGTAAGGTGATTCTGATCGATGAGATTTTTACACCGGATGCTTCCCGCTTCTGGGCTAAGGATAAATACGCGCTTGATATTGAAATTGATAGTATGGATAAAGAGCCTGTTCGTACGTATCTATCGGCATCTTCCTGGGACAAGAATAGTAAACCTGATCCGCTCCCACTGGAAGTAGTAGAAGAAACTACACGGCGTTATCTGGACATTTATCATCGTCTTACTGGCAAGTCTTTATAGTTCAACATAGTGTGTGCACTCATGGGAATAAATTCAGTATATATTTTTGAAGCTAAATGTACTCATTGTAGAATTTTCAGTTTCAAAGGGTATGCTCATTAAAATTTAGGAGGAACTACAAGCATATGTTAAAAGCGACGGTATATGTCACCATAAAGAAAAGCGTTCTTGATCCACAAGGGGTAGCAGTACAAGGAGCACTTCATTCGGTAGGCTTCCAAGAAGTTGAAAGCTTGCGTATCGGGAAATATATGGAGCTGACTTTGGATACGGATAACCGTGCTGAAGCGGAAGTTCGTCTCAAGGAAATGTGCGAAAAGCTACTTGCCAACACGGTGATCGAGGATTACCGCTACGAATTGGAGGACTAAACGACATGAAATTTGCTGTACTTGTCTTCCCAGGCTCCAACTGTGATATTGATTGCTACAAGGCGGTAGAGGACAGTCTCGGCGAACCAGTCGATTATGTGTGGCATACAGCGACGGATTTGTCGGCGTATGATTGCATTTTGGTTCCAGGCGGATTCTCATATGGTGATTACCTGCGCTGTGGCGCGATTTCGAGATTTGCTCCTGTTATGGCGGAAGTTGCTAAAGCAGCAGAGCAAGGGAAATACGTGCTAGGCATTTGCAATGGGTTCCAAATTCTTACTGAGGCTGGTTTGCTGCCAGGTGCGCTTCGCCGCAACATGTCGATGAAGTTCCGCTGTCACGATACAGTGCTTAAGGTTGTTAATAATGAAACCCCATTTACTATTGACTATGCTAAAGATGAAGAAATCATCATCCCAATCGCACACGGTGAAGGCAACTACTACTGTGATGACGAGACTTTGGCAGAGCTGAAAGCTAACAATCAGATTATTTTTACCTATAGCGATAATCCTAATGGCTCCGTAGCCGATATTGCGGGTGTTAGTAACGTACAAGGGAATGTGGTTGGCATGATGCCTCACCCTGAGCGCGCGGCTAATAGTTTACTTGGTTCAGAAGACGGCAAAAGAATGTTTACATCCATACTGAAGACTTGGAGGGATCGTCATGACGCAGCAAGTATCCGTTAAGGAACCGACCGCAGAACAGATTGCGGAGCAGAAAATTTACAGCCAGTTCGGTGTGTCGGACAGCGAATATGAGCTGATCAAGTCTTTTATGGGACGTTTGCCGAACTACACTGAAATCGGCGTATTCAGCGTAATGTGGTCCGAGCACTGTGCCTATAAGAACTCCAAACCCCTCCTGAAACGTTTCCCAATTTCCGGACCACGTGTCCTGATGGGACCTGGCGAGGGCGCAGGGATTGTAGATATCGGTGACAACCAAGCGGTTGTTTTCAAAATCGAAAGTCATAACCACCCTTCAGCGGTAGAACCTTTCCAAGGTGCGGCAACGGGTGTGGGCGGGATCATTCGTGATATTTTCTCCATGGGCTCCAGACCTATCGCAATCCTCAATTCACTACGTTTCGGGAAGCTGGAAAGTGATCGAGTGAAGTATTTGTTCGAACATGTAGTGTCTGGTATTGCTGGTTATGGTAACTGTATCGGGATTCCAACGGTTGGCGGCGAAATCATGTTTGATGATAGCTATGACGGCAATCCGCTAGTTAACGCAATGTGTGTGGGTCTGATCGATCATGACAAAATCCAACGTGGTGTAGCTAAGGGTGTAGGCAACCCTGTCTTCTATGTAGGCCCTCCTACAGGACGTGATGGAATTCATGGTGCTACTTTTGCATCGGTAGAGCTTAGTGAGGAATCAGAAGCTAAACGTACCGCTGTACAGGTCGGCGATCCATTTATGGAAAAGCTCGTAATGGAATCTTGTCTAGAACTGATCGACAGCGGCATCGTTATCGGGATTCAGGATATGGGTGCAGCTGGCCTTACATGCTCTAGTGCGGAGATGGCAAGTAAAGCAGGCAATGGTCTGGAGCTGTATCTTGATCAGGTGCCACAACGTGAAGAGGGCATGACGCCTTACGAAATGATGCTTTCAGAATCACAAGAACGGATGTTGTTCGTCGTTGAGCCGAAGGATGAGGCCCAGGCACAAGAGATTTTTGACCGCTGGGGTGTTATCTGCTGTAAAGTCGGTAAAGTTACGGATGATGGCCGCTTGAAATTGTATCATCACGGCGAGGTTGTTGGTGACATGCCAGTAACGGCGCTCGTGGATGAGTGCCCAGTATATAACAAACCTTCTGAGGTTCCTGCTTATTATATTGCGAATGAAAAGGTAGATACCCTTCGTTACGAGGAAGTTACGGATCTGGGCGGTGCATTGCGTACAGTACTTGGATCACCAACCGTAGCAAGTAAAGCATGGGTATACAATCAATACGATTACATGGTGCGGACGAGCACAGCTGTACGTCCTGGATCTGACGCGGCTGTAGTTACCATTCATGGTACTCGTAAAGGACTTGCGATGACTACAGACTGTAATGGCCGTTATGTTCATCTTGATCCTGAAGTGGGTGGACGTATTGCAGTCAGCGAAGCGGCACGTAACATCGTTTGTTCCGGTGCTGAACCGCTGGCTATTACGGATAATCTGAACTTTGGAAATCCTGAGAAGCCTGATGTGTTCTGGCAAATGGAGCGTGCGGTTGATGGTATGGCTGAAGCATGTCGTGTGCTGGATACTCCGGTTATCGGTGGTAATGTCAGTCTTTATAACGAAAATACTACGGGTTCCATCTATCCAACGCCGGTTGTCGGCATGGTTGGTTTAGTAGCGGACACGGATCATATTACGACTCAAGGGTTCAAGCAAGAAGGCGATTCCATTCTTCTGCTGGGAGTGACCAAGGCTGAGCTGGGCGGCAGTGAATTCCAATATGCTGTTCATGGTGTGACCGAAGGTCGTCCTCCGGCTTTGGATTTGGCTACTGAGAAAAAACTGCTGAACGCAGTCCTTACCTCAATTCGTGGCGTTCTGGTGCGTTCCGCACATGACTTGTCCGAAGGTGGACTTGCCGTAGCGCTTGCAGAGAGCTGTATCAGCGGCGGAATCGGAGCGAACGTTGAACTTTCAGCTAACGGTCTTAGATCTGATGTAGCATTGTTTAGCGAAAGCCAATCACGCATTGTGCTGACAGCCGCTCCTGAACGTGCGGAAGAGCTGAAAGCAGCGATTGCAGCCAGCGGTGTTCCCGTGGAAATCATCGGAACTGTAGGTGGAGACAGACTGCGCGTAAATCTGGACGGCGTGTCCGCACTAGATGAAGCTGTAGCAGAATTGAAATTCGTTTGGGAGGATGCTATTCCATGTCTTATGAAATAAAGACCGGGAAAGAGCAGGAGACTCCTATCCTGTGGACTGGTGACTTTTACAATGAAGGAACGGGCTCGGGAGATATTTTTGACACATTAAAAGAAGAATGCGGCGTTTTCGGGGTCTTCGGACACCCGGAAGCGGCGTCCATGTCTTATTACGGCTTACACGCCTTACAACACCGTGGAGAAGAAAGTGCGGGAATCTGCGTAGCAGACGGCCGCGATTTCAACTATCACCGCGGGATGGGGTTAGTAAAAGAAGTATTCGACAAGGACAAAATTGCCTCATTGGTTGGAGACATGTCCATTGGGCATGTACGTTATTCCACTAGTGGAGACAGCCGTTTAACCAATGCGCAGCCGCTGGTATTTAAATATCGTGACGGCGATTTGGCAATTGCTACGAACGGCAACATAGTAAATGAACCGTTGATCCGCAAACAGCTGGAGCAAAGCGGGTCGATCTTTCAAACTACGAGTGATACAGAAGTGCTGGCGCATCTGATTGCCCGTTCGCCAAAGGATTTTGTTGAGGCGGCAAAAGATGCGCTGCAGCAGCTCGTTGGCGGGTTTGCTTTTCTGCTTATGACAAATGATAAGTTAATTGTCGCTTCAGATTCCCATGGCTTGCGTCCGCTAGTGATGGGACGGATTGGTGAAGCGTATATTTTTGCTTCCGAGTCCTGCGCATTAGAGGTCATTGGGGCACAGCTGGTTCGTGATATTGAGCCGGGCGAACTGCTAGTCCTCGACAAAAACGGTCTCTTGGAGGACCGTTTTACCGAACCCAAACGTAAAGCGCTGTGCGCGATGGAGTATATTTACTTCTCACGCCCAGACAGTGATATGAACGGCTCTAACCTGCACTCCGCCCGTAAGCGGATGGGTAGCCGCATGGCACTGGAAGCTTTTGTCGATGCTGATCTCGTAACCGGTGTGCCGGATTCCAGTATTTCAGCAGCTATCGGGTATGCCGAGCAAACGGGAATTCCTTATGAGCTTGGGCTCATTAAGAATAAGTACACTGGACGGACCTTCATCCAGCCGAGCCAAGAACTGCGTGAGCAAGGTGTGAAGATGAAGCTGAGCGCCGTGCGCAGTGTAGTTGATGGCAAACGTGTCGTTATGATCGATGATTCCATCGTTCGTGGCACGACCTCACGCCGAATCGTCAATCTGCTTCGGGAAGCGGGAGCTGTTGAAGTGCATGTGCGGATTACTTCGCCGCCGTTCAAGAATCCTTGCTTCTACGGCATTGATACACCAGACCGCCGCGACCTCATCGCGTCCTACAAGACCATTGAGGAAATGTGCGAAGAGATCAACGCCGATTCCCTGGCATTTTTGTCGCCGGAAGGCTTAATCTCTTCCATTGGTGGACACAACAAAGATGACTACAAAGGCGGACTTTGCCTTTCTTGCTTTGATAATGATTACCCGACGCAGGTGGATTTTGGCGGGGCAGAGAAAGATGGCTGCTCGTGTTGACATCCCCCTAAGTCCCCCTTTCAAAGGGGGATTCCGAAGGGCTCTGCCCTCCGGCACCCGAAAGCTCGGCGGTAGGAGTTAGGTTATAACTTGCTAATTAGACTTGGGTACGAGTGCTCGCTTTGTCCCTGTGTGCTGCGCACGGACGGGACACGCTTTACGGCGCTCCGCCCCCCCGGCTGCATCCGCCGCTGGGACTGGCTCGCCAAGCTTCCCTCTGTTTGCTTCGCAAATACGAGGGCCGCTTGTCTCGCTTAAGGAGGTGCATGGCGCAGCTCATGCACTGAGGTCTTGAGGTCCGTGTGCAAGGCGCGCACTGCGGCTTGCAGTAGGGACAAACCGGTGGTTGGAGGGAGTTATGGAGAGGAAGTTTGGAACTGTAGAAGCGTAGCGTTCGCCTTTATGGTTGGATTTCTACCGCGAAGAGCGGTTCGAATCAGGAAATCCAACCATAACAGCGATCGGAAGTCCAAACATTCCTCGCAGTAACTCCCCTACAACCACCCAAAAGCCGAATGCGCCCAAACGCGCTCTAAACTATTAAAAGATGAGGTGTCCAATAGTGTCGGAAGCTTATAAAAACGCCGGAGTGGATATTGCGGCTGGTAATGAAGCGGTAGAACGCATGAAAAAGCACGTAAAACGTACTTACCGTCCAGAAGTAATGACGGATCTTGGTGGGTTCGGAGCGCTGTTTGGCCTCAATAAAGATAAATATGAAGAGCCAGTGCTTGTATCGGGAACCGATGGTGTAGGCACAAAGCTCAAAATCGCGTTCGCGGCGGATCGCCATGATACGATTGGCATCGACGCTGTAGCTATGTGCGTGAACGACATTGTAGTGCAAGGTGCAGAGCCACTCTTTTTCCTCGACTATCTGGCTTGCGACAAAGTGGTGCCGGAGAAAATTGAGGCTATCGTAGCCGGAATCGCTGAAGGCTGTCACCAAGCGGGTTGTGCACTGATTGGCGGCGAAACGGCTGAGATGCCGGGTATGTATTCAGCAGGTGAATATGATATTGCTGGATTCACAGTGGGCGTAGCTGACAAAGCGAAGCTGGTAACAGGCGCTAACATCGCTGCTGGAGACACAGTGATTGGTCTGGCTTCCAGTGGTGTGCACAGCAATGGCTTCTCGCTGGTGCGCAAGCTTTTGCTTGAGCAAGAGGGTTATGGCCTGAATGATGTGCTTCCTGAGCTTGGCGCTCCGCTCGCGGATGTACTCCTTGCACCAACTAAGATTTATGTGAAGCCTTTGCTGGCACTGCTGGAGCAGCTTCCGGTAAAAGGTATGGCTCACATTACGGGTGGCGGATTCATCGAGAATATCCCACGCGTATTGCCTGATAATGTAGATGTGGAGATCAATTACGGATCGTGGCCGATTCTGCCAATCTTCGGATTGATGCAGGACAAAGGAAATGTAAGCAACCGTGATATGTTCACTACTTTTAATATGGGAATTGGTCTTGTTCTCGTAGTTAGCGCTGCTGATGGAGAACGCGCTCTTGAACTGCTTAAAGCTAGCGGAGAAGAGGCGTATATCATTGGGAAAGTAACGGAAGGGGAACGCAAAGTAACCTTTACTGGAGCTGAAGTGTGATGCAATCAAGTCGAATCGCTGTTTTTGCTTCGGGGCAGGGCAGCAATTTTGCAGCACTGATCGAGGCACAGAAAGCAGGTTTGCTTGGAGACGGCAGGATTGAATTGCTTGTCTCGGACAAGCCGGAAGCGCCTGTAGCACAACGTGCGGAGGATGCGGGAATTCCCGCCCTCTTGCTGCGGCCAAAAGACTTCGCCAGCCGTGAACTCTACGAAGCAGAGATTGTAGCAGAGCTTCAGCGAAGGGAAATCGGGCTGGTTGTGTTGGCAGGGTATATGCGCCTCATTACACCAGTGCTTTTAACGCCGTATGCGGGTCGGATTATTAACATTCACCCATCGCTGCTGCCTGCTTTTGCCGGAAAGGATGCGATCGGCCAAGCGCTGGATTATGGCGTGAAGCTGACGGGAGTCACTGTGCATTTTGTCGATGGAGGTATGGATACCGGGCCAGTTATTGCTCAGCGTAGCGTAGTTGTGTTGGATAACGACACGGCAGATTCATTGGCGGAACGGATTCATAAGGTTGAGTATGAGTTGTATCCTGAAGTGGTTGGCGCTTTTGCCAGCGGGAAAGTGGAACTGAGTGGAAGAAAGACGATTATCCGCGAAAAGTAAGCCACACTGTAGCCATTCGAAGTTTTGGATCGACATTTGGTGACAGGCGGAGAGATTTCAGGGTATTTCTCGGGAAATATTGCATAAGCGGCATTATGTGTCGTGTAGTAGGTAATAGAGTCAGATTCTTTCTTATAGTAATTTCCCAAGCTTTTAGATGTCATCACATTAAATCGCACGTACAACCCGAAGGAGGACTATTCAAAGTGAGTATCAAAAGAGCGCTAGTTAGCGTATCGGATAAACAAGGTATCGTGGATTTTTGCCGCGAGTTGTCTGCATTAGGCGTAGAGATTATTTCCACAGGTGGAACAAGCACGCTTTTGGCTAAGGAAGGTGTTCCAGTCATCGGTATTTCCGATGTTACAGGATTCCCGGAAATCATGGATGGACGTGTCAAAACCTTGCACCCGGCTGTACACAGCGGATTGCTAGCGGTTCGTGACAATGAGGAACACACGCGTCAAATGAAAGAGCTTGGTCTGGACTACATTGATCTGGTAGTAGTAAATTTGTATCCGTTCGCGGAAACCATTGCTAAACCGGATGTATCGTATGAAGAAGCCATCGAGAATATCGATATCGGCGGACCGACGATGCTGCGTTCTGCGGCGAAGAACCATGCTTTTGTAAGTGTAGTGGTAGATGCTAACGACTATGCTACAGTGCTTGAAGAGGTTCGCGCAGGTGGAGATACAACGCTGGAAACACGCAAACGTCTTGCGGCAAAAGTGTTCCGTCATACGGCGGCTTACGATGCCTTAATTTCCGATTATTTGGCTAATGTTACTGGCGAACCGCTTCCTGAGCGCTACACCGTGACTTATGAGAAAATTCAGGATCTGCGCTATGGCGAGAATCCGCATCAAAAAGCGGCTTTCTATCGCAAGCCTTTGGCTGCGGGGGATACTCTTACAGCAGCTGAGCAATTGCATGGCAAAGAATTATCCTACAACAATATCAACGATGCTAACGCAGCGCTGCAAATCGTGAAAGAATTTGAAGAACCTGCTGTCGTAGCCATTAAACATATGAATCCTTGTGGTGTAGGTGTCGGTGAAAGTGTATACGAAGCTTATCAAAAAGCTTACAACGCAGACCCAACCTCTATCTTTGGCGGAATTGTAGCCGCTAACCGGATTATCGATGCAGACACTGCTAATCTGCTGAAAGAGATTTTCCTCGAAATCGTATTGGCGCCAGGGTTTACGGATGAAGCACTGGAAATCCTTACGAAGAAAAAGAACCTGCGTTTGCTCAAAATCGGCAATCTTAGCACGGCTAGCGCGCGTAAGAGCAGCTTCGTAGTTACCTCTATTGATGGAGGAAT
Organism: Paenibacillus sp. FSL R7-0048; assembly: GCF_038004505.1. Taxonomy (NCBI): domain Bacteria; kingdom Bacillati; phylum Bacillota; class Bacilli; order Caryophanales; family Paenibacillaceae; genus Paenibacillus; species Paenibacillus sp. FSL R7-0048. The sequence goes on from NZ_JBBORF010000001.1 coordinate 785,015, forward strand.
GGTTGTACAGGAGAGCGATGTGCATTCTGTGAACCCGGATGATCTGCAAGTTGTTACGGACCGTAAGCCAACCGAAGAAGAATTGAAACAGCTGTTGTTCGGCTGGAAGGTAGTTAAGCATGTGAAATCTAATGCGATTGTATTAGCGGCGGATGATATGACAGTTGGCGTAGGTGCAGGGCAAATGAACCGCGTTGGCGCGGCAAAAATTGCGATTGAACAAGCTGGCGAGAAGTCCAAAGGATCAGTCCTTGCCTCTGACGCCTTCTTCCCAATGGGAGATACACTTGAAATGGCAGCTAAAGCAGGTATTACCGCAGTTATTCAGCCAGGCGGCTCCATTAAAGACGAAGAATCGATCAAGGTCGCGAATGAGTATGGAATTGCTATGGTCTTCACAGGCGTCCGTCATTTCAAACACTAGAACGCTGGGAGGATTTTATTCTAATGGATATTTTAGTGGTTGGCGGCGGCGGCCGGGAGCATGCGATTATTTGGAGCCTGTCCCAAAGCCCCAAGGTTGGTAAAATCTATTGCGCACCCGGCAACGCCGGAATCGCGCAGCTAGCAGAATGTGTGCCTATCGGTGTGTTCGAGTTCGATCGTCTGACGGCTTTTGCCAAAGAGAAGGAAGTTGGCCTTGTCGTAATCGGACCGGATGATCCGTTAGCAGGGGGCATTGTGGATGCTTTTGAAGCACAGGCTATTCCAGTGTTTGGTCCACGTAAGAATGCAGCTGAGATCGAAGGCAGCAAAACCTTTATGAAGGATCTTTTGCACAAATATAATATTCCGACAGCAGCCTATGAAAAATTTGATGGCTATGAAGCTGCACTGGCTTACTTACGCGAGCAACCGCTGCCGATCGTAATCAAGGCAGATGGGCTTGCCGCAGGAAAAGGCGTGACCGTTGCCTATTCACGGGAAGAGGCAGAGCAGGCACTAGCTGATATTATGGTAACCAAAGTGTTTGGTGAGGCTGGCGCTCAGGTTGTCATTGAAGAGTTCCTAGCGGGTCAGGAAATGTCGATTTTGGCTTTTGTTGATGGAGAGACAGTTCGTCCGATGGCTGCCGCTCAGGATCATAAGCCCGCTTACGATGGAGATAAAGGCCCTAATACCGGTGGAATGGGTACCTATTCGCCTCTGCCGCATATCGACGAGGCGATTATCCAAGAAGCGATTGAGACCATCATTAAGCCAACAGCCAAGGCTATGGTAGCTGAAGGCCGTTCTTTCAGCGGCGTTTTGTTCGCAGGGCTGATGATTTCTCCAGAAGGTAAACCAAAGACCATCGAATTTAATGCCCGGTTTGGGGATCCGGAGACACAGGTCGTGCTGCCTAGATTGAAGAGCGACTTGTTAGAAATCTTTTTGGCAGTAACCGAGGGTAGACTTGCGGATATCGACATTGAATGGAGCGACGAAGCAGCGGTGTGCGTGGTTCTCGCTTCTGGAGGATATCCAGGCTCTTATCCTAAGGGAGTGCCGATCGAAGGGCTTGAGGACAGCCAAGGAGGGCTGATCTTCCATGCCGGTACAGCACGGGGGGCAGATGGCAGCTGGGTAACGAACGGCGGACGGGTCTTAGGCGTGGTAGGCCTGGGTGCTACGATTGCCGAAGCTCGTTCAGCAGCCTATGCTAGGGCTGAAGGAATCTCTTTTTCCGGGAAACAGAATCGCAGCGACATCGCTATGAAGGCTCTGGTATAAGGATAAAGCACTGTATCTAGCAATTTTTTGCGCTTTAAGTCCTAAAAAAGGACTGACAAGTGATAGAAGAAGTGCTATAATACTACACGTACGGGGGAAAATGTGCGGATATATACAGATAAGGGCCTTTCCGATCATGGGAAGGCCCTTTTAAATCGGAGTCCTTCAGACTTTGTGCAGTAACCTTATAAAGGATGCCTCGTGCCTGAAAATGTTGATACTTATAGTGCATACTAGCGATACGCTTATGGCGAATGGCTACTCACAGATTTAAGGGGGAATTCGTTTTGAGTAAGATTGGAAGAAATGATATGTGTCCTTGCGGAAGCGGGAAAAAATATAAGAAATGCTGCCTAGGGAAAGAAACTTCTGCAGTGGAATCCATCATGCGACTGGTAACAACGGAAGAATCCGCTGCTACTGTGGCTGTGGCCGAGAAACCAGAAGCGGCAGCAATTCCTGAAGCTAAGCTTACCCTAACTACGCTCAAAAAAAAGGTGTCACGTGATCTGAAATGGGAGCATCCGGCGCATGAACAATTGGCTCTGCATCTTATTGAGACCATGAGAGACAGCTATGACCGGGAGCTAATCTGGGAAGGTCTGGTTCTATGGAATGGTTATTCCCGTCACATCAAGCCTGCAGTGAAGAAAATGGGCTCCTTCTGTGCAGCTATCGAGTTTATCTTGTCTGAGGAATATGGATTCCTTCAAACTCAAGCTGATCTAGCGATCAAACATGAGGTTACTGCACCTACCATCTCCAGAAAAGTTAAAGAGATGCTTAATTATATCGAACAGTACGGCATGGGCGGGGCAGAGGAAGAATTACTTTTGCTCAACGTTTCAGGCACTCCGAAGGATCAGGAACAGGCTTTGCTGCAAAAAGCAATGGAAACTAAAGCATCCAATCGCCGGATCCAGCTAGCAGAAGCGGCATTGGAAGTTTATCCGGACAGTCCGGATGCCTATCTCATTTTGGCTGAGGAAGCTGAGAATGAAGCAGATGCCCGTGCTTATCTGAAAGCAGGGATGGAAGCGGGTGCGCGTGAGCTTGGAGAAGCCTTTTTCACTGAGAACAAAGGACATTTCTGGGGTCTTTACGAGACACGTTCGTACATTCGAATCTGCAAAAGCTACGCTGACTCCTGCTGGTTTAGCGGAAATGCAGAAGAAGCACAAAAGACGCTGGAGCACATTCTAGAATTGAACCCAGAAGATAACACAGGTGCACGTTACCTTCTAACGGCAACGTACCTTTACACTAATAAGCTTAAGAAGACCGAGAAGGTACTGGAGAAGTTCGGCAAGGATGCAGCAGCAACAGTAGCATATGACCGTATGGTTTTAGAATATAAGAAGAACGGGATTACTTCCCAGCTCAAGATGCTCTACCGCGTGGCAAAGAATGTGAACAAGCATGTGCCAGATTATCTGTTAGGTATCAAAAGATTGCCGCATAACCTGCCTGATTTTGTAGGCGTGGGTGACGCTAACGAGGCTATCGAATATGTTATTGTACATTCACGTTTGTGGACAAGCTTACCAGACCTGGTGAAGTGGATGCTGAAGCAACAGGACTAGTAGGTTTCATAGCGTAGGGATAGCAAATACTATTAAGAGACTATAGGGTTCCTTTAGTCTCTTTTTCTTTATCACTGATTAGGATGCTTGAAAAAATGTCCTCGGGAGAGTATGTTACAAGAAGTAGAATAACAGATAGATAGTGAGGCGAGAGGGTTATGAGAGAAGAGGAAGACCGAATCGTAGGAATGGAAGATATTGTGCGGGCTCATCACGTACTGCGTGAAGTCATAATCCGGACACCCCTACAACGTGATGCTGTGCTGTCAGCCAAGTATGATTGTGATGTGTATTTGAAGCGCGAGGATTTGCAGATTGTACGTTCTTTCAAAATCCGCGGAGCTTATAATATGATTCGTAGTTTGTCAGCAGAAGATAGAGCAAAAGGGATTGTCTGTGCGAGTGCGGGCAACCATGCACAAGGCGTAGCCTATTCCTGTAAAGCGCTTGGAATTAAAGGCAAGGTCTATATGCCAAGCACTACGCCTAACCAGAAGGTTAAGCAGGTTCGGCGGTTCGGCGGTGAGTTTGTTGAGGTCATTCTGAAGGGCGATACCTTTGATGACGCTTATGATGAAGCACTGCAAGCTTGTATAGATCATGGGATGACGTTGATCCATCCCTTTGATGAGCCACGAATCATTGCGGGCAACGGCACCATTGCAATGGAAGTGATGGAGAGTCTGGACAACCCTGCAGACTTTATGTTCGTAACCATTGGTGGAGGCGGCCTGGCAGCGGGCATAGCCACCTATGTGAAGACAGTTAGTCCTTCTACCAAGTTGATTGGTGTGGAGCCACTCGGAGCAGCTTCTATGACGGAAGCGATCAAGCTGGGAGAAGTGGTGACTCTAAAGGAAATTAATAAGTTCGTGGACGGAGCGGCTGTAAAACGTGTTGGCGGATTGACGTACGATATTTGTTCCCGTCATCTGGATGACATCGTGATGGTGCCTGAAGGTAAAGCTTGTACCACGATTCTGGAACTATATAACGAGAATGCCATAGTGGTTGAGCCAGCAGGTTCGCTGCCTATCGCAGCGCTTGATCAATATCGTGATCAAATCCGCGGCAAAACAGTTGTCTGTATCATAAGCGGCGGCAACAACGATATTGACCGGATGCAGGAGATCAAAGAGCGTTCATTGATTTACGAAGGCTTAAAACACTATTTCATGGTGAACTTCCCGCAACGTGCAGGTGCGCTGCGTGAGTTCTTGGGCGAAATCCTTGGACCTCACGATGATATTACCCGTTTCGAGTATATCAAGAAGCATGATAAAGAAAATGGTCCCGCGCTTGTGGGCATTGAATTATTGTCAACGGATGCCTACGAACCTCTCATCGAACGGATGCAGCAGAAGGGCGTCGATTATGTAGAGATCAATAAGGATTCTAATCTCTTTAACATCCTTATTTAAGGCTCGCATCCACTTCATAATCACGTTAATGAACATAAACAAGCCCGTCCCTATTCATTTCAGGGACGGGCTTTTGTGGTTTCTTTATTAGAGAGGTAACGAAGTCTTACGATATTGCTCGACCTCATCGGTCAATTTATAGCTATTATCTTTCATTAATTTCATGAAGCTATCCAGCTTTTGTAGAAATGGGCTGTTGTCATTATTTTTGGTCAGAATACTGGAGTAAGCCTTTTGCGCCTCCAAATCCATTTCCAGATTGTCATAATGGAAGAGAGGAGTGTTATTCTGGCCGTAAAACGTATTATTCACATACATAGTATACAAGGCTTTTACAGCAGAAATTCGGTTTGATTTCGGATGATTTTGAATGAATTGCTCTTGAGATAAAGCTCTGGCTGCTACCTCAGTCCAGGCGATAACTAGCCCGTTGTCCTTGGAAGAGGGCAGGTCCGATTCGGTGGCCATAATGGTAATATAAGCGCTGATATCATTGGTGACGTATAGCTTGTACTTGCGGTAAGCCCCATAATCGATCACCGGGAAAAAAGTACCCTCTGCTGTCTCCAGCTTATATCCGCTTTCGCTGGCACTTTTCAGCAGTGTACGCAGCTGGAGATCATCGGTAATAGCGGCAAGAGAAGACATGCTGGCGCCTGCTTTATAAATGGCGGTGAGCTTCCGCTGGACAGTGCTGGTACTGAATTTACTCTCCCAGGCTTGCAGCGCAGCTTTATGCAGATTCTCAAGCTTCAGCGTCATCATTGTTGCACGATACGAACCTACCGCATACATATTGGAGTTCAAATATTTTATGGCTTCGGGTAACTTTTCAGAGGTAGATAACAGCGGTAACGCAGCTTTATAGACAGCCTCTGCATGATTATTGCTAGCTGCTTGGGTTATTGCCTTAGCGCCTTCCCCAGGAGGGCTGGTAGCACCTTCGGCGTGAATAGCACTGGGCACTATGCCTAGCCCTAAGGCTATAGCTAGAACGGAGTAGAGAATATAATGCTTCTTAATCATGGAAGTTTCCCCCTATCTATCGGATGGAATAAAGTTTTCAGCCTAGGTATTTATTTTTTGAAAAATATAAATTTCAGTCCCAACCCCCCAATGATGCACAGAATTAAGCTTACCCACGGGGATATTGTAATGACCGGAAATAACCGATCGAGGAACATACCGATAAATACAGCAGCTACTGCGATGCCAATATAGATGCCAAGGCTTTTTATATCAAAAGGTTTGGCACTGGGTGCATCGCTTTCCGACAAGGAAGACATCCATTTCATAATGAGTTCAATTAAGATAATGGAGCCTACTCCCACAGCGAGCAGGGTGAAAAGGCTGATCTGTCCGAACATTCCAGGTGAATCGTCAGTCCATTGGAAGAAGAGTCCACCGATTGCCAATATCCCAAAAAGACAGGTCAGAGCTGCGCAGGGAATCATCAAGTAATAGTTCCATTTACTGCGCACCGGGCGCCCGGGAACACTGTCTATGATTTCTTTAAAATAATCGTGCGGATTCTCGCCGAATACTTGCTTGGCATTTTTCCCTTTACGTTGTTCCTTCAACAGCAGCTTGGCCGCATCCAGCAAAAGTTCCTCTCCGCGCAGAGGGTCAATTCGACTGGCTCGCACCGCAAGGATCATATCTTCTAAATAGGAGCGATTGAAGGGCGTCAACTGCTCACGCAGGGCGTTATTTTCCTTAATCATATCTTTCACTTTCATAATTTGGATGTAAACCTCCAGTGTTGTTAATCGGTATAGTCTTTAACCTAGAGTATACGTTTGCATGACAGGTCTACGCAAGGACAACCATTTCTATGGCGATATGCATAATCCTTTTAGAAGAGTGAACACTGATAATGTTGTTGCTTGATCAATATAGCATTGGGAAAGGTTGGGAGCTTTATGGAACATGAGAACAAGAAAGAACAGGGAAGATCCATGGGCAACGGTTTCGAGCCTACGCCCAATAATTCAATGGGGGATTGGGGCGGCTCCGATGGATTCAGCATGTGGGATTCCGCAGAAGATGCTCCCGAGGGCTTGCTTAAGGATTGGGAAGGCAGCCATGAAACCCATGAGATGTTTAACGACAGCTACGATTGATTAACAACCCTGGTCATTCATCTCGAAAAAACAACAGAGCAGCGATCCTCCGATACTGGGATCGCTGCTCTTTGTTTTTTGGTGGGGTTCTGAAACCCCGGAACTCCGGAACCCCGGAACCCCGGAACCCCGGAACCCCGGAACCCCGGAACCCCGGAACCCCGGAACCCCGGAACCCCGGAACCCCGGAACCCCGGAACCCCGGAACCCCGGAACCCCGGAACCCCGGAACCCCGGAACCCCGGAACCCCGGAACCCCGGAACCCCGGAACCCCGGAACCCGGAACCCCGGAACCCCGGAACCCCGGAACCCCGGAACCCCGGAACCCCGGAACCCCGGAACCCCGGAACCCCAGAACCCCGGGAACTCCAGAGCTCCCAGACCCCCGGTTGTCGTAGCATCCACCATCTTTCGGACTCAGATGACGTTATTAGCCAAATTATCGCCTTTTCAGCACAGTTTCGGACCCCAGTGATGCTATTGCTCGAAAAGTAGCTCTTATTTGCTGTTTTACAGGGTGATAGCGACTATGGGGTCCGATAGAATTCAAAAAGTGTGCTAAATCTGCGAATAGGGTCTTCTGAGTCCTATAGAGCCTGCTGAATCCGATGGATTCAGCAGCGGGATTTCCGCGGAAGATCCCCCCGAGGGCCTGCTTAAGAATTGGCAAGGCAGCCATGGAACCCATGAAACCCATGAAACCCATGAGATGTTTAACGACAGCTACGATTGATTAACAACCCTGGTCATTCATCTCGAAAAAACAATAGAGCAGCGATCCTCCGATACTGGGGATCGCTGCTGTGTGTTTTTGGTGGGGTTCTCAAACCCGAACCCAAACCCAAACCCAAACCCAAACCCAAACCCAAACCCAAACCCAAACCCAAACCCAAACCCAAACCCAAACCCAAACCCAAACCCAAACCCAAACCCAAACCCAAACCCAAACCCAAACCCAAACCCAAACCCAAACCCAAACCCAAACCCAAACCTCAAGCACCCCCAGACCCCCGGTTGTCGTAGCATCCATCTTTCGGACTCAGATGACGTTATTAGCCAAATTATCGCCTTTTCAGCACAGTTTCGGACCCCAGTGACGCTATTGCTCGAAAAGTAGCTCTTATTTGCTGTTTTACAGGGTGATAGCGACTATGGTGGACCTCTGTCAAGAAAGTGGACAGTCACGCAACAGACATTCTAGTCAATTGCTCAGCAAAACGAACTGGAGAAAGATACCCCAGCGCGCCATGCATTCGCTTGCGGTTATAGTAAAACTCAATATATTGAAAAAGTGTCTGGTAGGCTTGCTCCTTAGTTTTGAATCGCGGATTACAATAAATGAGCTCCTTTTTCAAAATGCTGTGCCACGACTCGATACAGGCGTTATCATAACAGTTACCTCTGCGGCTCATGCTGGACTCCATGCCATACGCTTTCAACTGCTTCGTGTATTCATGAGAAGTATATTGAGAACCTCTATCGGAGTGATGTAATAGACCCTTTTCCGGTTGTTTAGCTTCGTAAGCATCTTGTAAAGCGCCCGAAATCAAGCTAGTTTCCATATGGTTCTCCAAGCGCCACCCCACGATTTCGCGCGTGCAAAGGTCCATCACACTTGCCAGGTACAAGCGCCCTCCCCGGCAAGGAATGTACGTAATGTCGGTAACCCATACTGAATTGGGTTTGAGTATTTTAAATTGCTGGTTCAGCGTATTCGGGGCAATCGGATGGTCATGATTGGAGTCGGTGGTCTGTACGCGATACGTTTTGGAGACAATGGAGCGAAGCTTCATATGTCGCATGTACACACTCACCGTGCGTTCGGTAACGGTATAACCTTCTTGATGTAACAGGCGGGTGATCTTCGGACTCCCATACCGCTTTTGATGGTCTGCAAAATGATACTGAATTCGCTTCATTATCGCAGCCTTACGAAGCATATGCGTACTGGTTTTTTCTGTCCGCCACTTGTAGTACCCGCTCCGTGACACATGTAGGGTCATGCACATCTTCTCCAAGAGAAACTCGGAGCGATGTTTTTCAATAAACTGGAATCTCAGTTCCTTGGTTTGCTGAAGATGTGCACTGCTTTTTTTACGATCGCTAATTCCTCTTCCACATCGGCAATCTTGTTATCTTTTTCTTGAAGTTGCCGACGCATCTCCTTCAACTGTGCCTCGAGTTCCCGTACTCGATCCACGCTAGCTGCCGGTTCATTCTTTAGTTCTCGATACTGGCTCATCCATTGATGCAGGGTACTTTTTGGGATGTTGAGCTCTTCCGCCAAGTCGCCCACTGTCTTTGTTTGCTCTTGAATGAACTGCACTGTCTGTTTTTTAAATTCTTCGTTATACCGTTGTCGATGTTCTCCCATGTGAACACACCTCCGTGGACTCATTATCGCCAGTCTGTTAACTACTGTCCACTTTTTATTCTAGCTTCATGGGGTCCGATAGAATTCAAAAAGTGTGCTAAATCTGAGAATAGGGTCTTCTGAGTCCGCTGAAGCTACTGAGTCCGCTGAAGCTACTGAGTCCGGTGGAGCTACTGAGTCCGATGAAGCTACTGAACTAGAGGGAGCTGCTGAATCCCGGATTGGCGGTTTCAATCCACTCGACGTGGGAGCCCTAGAGTCATGTTCATATCTTACGGGACACCCTGATTGTCGCGCAGACTCTAATGCCCAAATACTCCGTGCGTTTATTAAGAATTGTCCCCTTGCTGTTGACAATATGAACGAAATCTTTATAATTAGATTATAATTCATACTAAGTTAATCGGAATTCTAATAAATTAAAATAAATTAAATTATAAATATAAATATAAATATAATTATAGGAGGATGCGGCAATGGAACGGAATATTGTAATCCGGCATAACGGAGAAGAATTGACGGCGAGCATACATTACCCGAACAAAGAGAAGGGAACCTCTTCGCGTTGCAAGGATAGACTGCCATTAGCCGTGATCTGCCACGGATTTGTGGGGAATCGTATTGGCGTAGACCGGATTTTTGTGAAGGCTGCTCGTGAGCTGGCACAAGAGGGATATATGGTTATTCGTTTTGATTATGTGGGCTGCGGCGAGAGCAGCGGGAATTATGGCGGCGAAGACATGGAATCGATGATCGCTCAGACTAGAGCGGTGCTTGATTACGGAATTAGCTCTGCTGATGTGGACCCACAGCGCGTGACGCTGATTGGCCATAGCCTGGGTGGCGCGGTGGCGTTGCTGACAAGTATTCGCGATCGCCGCGTGAAGAATCTCGTGTTATGGGCCTCTGTTGGTTATCCTTTCAATGATATTGTGAAAATTGTAGGGCGGGAGGCGTATGATCGTGCTGTGAAGAATGGGTCAGCGGATTATGTGGGCTATTCGTTTACACCGGTATATTTTAATTCTTTGGCGGCTTTTCAGCCCTTCCAAGAAGCGAGCAAATTTAGCGGCGATGTACTCGTCATTCATGGCACCTCTGATGATGTCATTCCGGTGGATTACGCTTTTCTTTACCAGAAGCTGTTCTGGACACGTCCCGAAGGACGTTGCGACAAAGAGATCATTTTTCAAGGGGATCACACCTTTTCTTCTGGACCGGCGCAGCAGCAGCTGCTTAAGCGGACTATAGAATGGATGAACGAACAAGAGCATCTGCAGACAGAGTGGCAGAATTGGATGATTTAGGAGAAGGTTTTTATTCGCATTAACTTGCAATAAGCGGTAAAATAAAGATGCACACCATATACTGGGTTATGGAGGTTGGCATCCTATGAAATTACCGTCATTTTTTATTGCGCACGGTTCTCCGCTCCTCGCACTGGAGGATAACGAGTATACCCGTTTTCTGGAGCGGCTTGGTCAAGAACTTGAAGCGCCACGCGGTATAGTAGTTTTCTCAGCGCATTGGGATAGCCCTGAACAGCTACTTACCGTTGATGAACTGCACGAGACACAGCATGACTTCTACGGATTCCCTGAAGAAGTTTACACGCTGACCTATCCGGCCCCGGGCGATCCGGCCCTAACAAGACGGATTTCTGAGCTCTTCAAGGATAACAATCTATCACATCAGCCCGTTCTGGGGCGAGGACTCGATCATGGAGTCTGGGTGATACTGAAAAAAATGTTCCCGAACGCCGACATTCCGGTAGTTGCTTTATCCGTCGATTCCCTGCGCTCTCCCAAGGAGCAGTACAATATCGGGCGGATGTTAGCACCGCTTCGTGACGAAGGCATACTGCTGATTGGAAGCGGTGGACTTGTTCACAACTTGCGGATGCTAAGTGAAAGTGAGCAACCTGAGGATTGGGCACTTGAATTCGATGCCTGGATTGCCAAGGGACTAGAAGCCTGGGATTTGCCTTCACTTTTTGCGTATGAGAAAAAAGCTCCACATGTACGCGATGCGGTTCCTTCTTATGGAAGAGAGCATTTTGCACCTCTCTTTTACGCGATGGGAACAGCGGATGGCAGCAGGAAGGCAGAGCGGATTTTTCAGGCTTATCAGTATGGGACATTAAGTCTTAATTGCTGGAAGCTAGACTAACTGAATGAATAAGAGACCCGCAGGGTGCAGCCCCAATGGCTGTACCCTTTTTTTTATATAAGAATTTATCTATTCCATGATATAAAATTTCCTTATGCTTGCTATGAAAAAAGGGAGAAGGTGATCAAGACAAATGGGACTGACTGTGATTAAATGGAAGGAATCAGTGAGTTTCATAAAACGTTTAGGAGGAACTACAAGCTTATGAAAGTAAATTGCTCTTCTTCCCGTCTATTATCTGCCATTGTATTGACCACCCTATTGCTCTCCGCTTGCGGAACACAGAGTGCAAATAATGAGATCACCCCGACACAGCAGCCTACCGCAGAGCCCACGCCTATCGAAACGATTCAACCCTCACCTACTATTGATCCCGCTGCTGAGCTCGTATCCGGATTAACAGGTCTTCCAGTTTCTGAAGACAGTCTTCCGCGTCCCTTGGCCGTAATGATAAATAATGCTCCTGCCGCCCGGCCGCAATCGGGGGTTAGTGAAGCAGATATTTTGTATGAGATTCTTGCCGAAGGTGGCATCACACGTTTGATTGGTATTTTTCAGAGCCATACAGGTGTGGTGAAAATCGGACCGATTCGCAGCATCCGCCCCTATCTGCTGGATATTGGCGAGAGCTACGGTGGTGTGACGGTGCATGCCGGAGGGAGTCCGGCGGCTTATGCCATTTTGCAAAAAGAGAAAAAAGAAGATATGGACGAGATCGGCCGTGCCGGAGCTTATTTTTGGCGGGATAAAGCGCGAAAAGCACCACATAACCTGTACAGCAACGCAGCCAAACTGCGGGAAGGTGCCGAGAAGCTTGGGTTTGCGCAAAGTGTGAAGGTACCTGGGTATCTTTTTAACAATCCAGATTACATACCGGCGGACGGAGAGAAAGCCGCTGAATTTAGCATAAACTATCTGCTCAAAAGTTATAAAGTTGACTATAAATATGATCCTAAACGTCAAACCTATCAGCGTTATGTGAATGACAAACCTCATGTGGATCTAAATAACGATAATCCGGTGGAAGCGGCCAATGTGATGGTTATTGGAGCCGATCATAAAGTGCTTGATGATGTCGGAAGACTTCAGATTGATGTGGAGCTTGGCGGGGAAGCGTTGCTTTTTCAGCGGGGACAGGTCACCAAAGGCAGATGGTCGCGTGAACCAGGGGATGTGATCCGCTTTGTGAGGGATGGAAAAGAAGAGCTGATGTATCCAGGAATTACCCATATTTTGGTGGTCCCTAATGCACCTTCATTTAGCAGTCATGTGGTATATGGCGGGGCGGATGGTACAACATAAGAAAGTCGGAATATCCAGTGTTATACAGATTTGTGTTCGGAATAATGGGTATGTGTTAATAGAGTGTAAAAAAGTTCATTTCTATAGCTTCTATACCTTGTACGGATATGATAAGATAACAAGGGTTGTCATTCATTTTCATGCTTTTTACATATGAATGGCTCTGTATTCACGGTAATTTTATGTAAAGGGGTTTAAAACAATGAAGTTGAGAAAAAAGGACATATTCTTTGAGACGCTGGAAAATATGGCCGATACTATTGTCCAAGCTGCAGATTATTTTGCTCAGAATATCACTGATCTCCGGAATAATGTCGATAATTTCGCTGCAGAGATGAAAAAGTACGAATCCCAATGTGATACTTACACGCACACCGTCATCAAAGAATTGAACAAGACGTTTATTACGCCGCTTGAACGTGACGACATTATGGACTTGATCACAAGCATGGATGATGTCATCGATGGTCTGGAGGCATCCGCCTCACGTTTCTATATGTACAACCTTCTTGACCCGGATGAATACATTGTACAATTCGCCGAAATCCTTCGTCAGTGTGCTTATGAAATCCAAAAAGCGGTTCATTTGCTCTCCCAGAAGAAGCTGCTTGCGATTCGTGAATATACAATCCGTCTGAATGACCTTGAGAATCAAGGGGACGAAGTGCTTCGTATTTGTACTAAGGTCCTGTTCGAAACTGTAAAAGACCCGATTGAGCTGATTAAACGCAAGGAACTGTATGAGCGGCTCGAGACCACTACAGACAAATGTGAAGATGTAGCCAACATGTTGGAATCGATCATCATGCGCAACTCATAAGGGGTACTAGAATATGGAAACATCTATATGGATTCTTGGAATTGTTATATTTCTCGCGCTTGCGTTTGACTTTATCAATGGATTCCATGATACGGCCAACGCAATTGCTACCTCTGTCTCAACACGTGCCTTAAAACCGCGAACAGCAATTATTATGGCAGCACTGATGAACTTTGTTGGGGCCTTGATGTTTACAGGTGTGGCCAAAAAAATCGGCGGAAGTATCACCGACCCGACCTTGCTTGAAAATGGGTTGGATATCATAATAGCGACGCTGATTGCTTCGATTATTTGGAATTTGATTACTTGGTGGCTCGGGATTCCATCCTCATCGTCTCATGCACTGATCGGCGCTTTAGCGGGTGCAGTATACGTGGGGGCAGGCTCAGCACACATCAATTGGGGCGGGTTTGTGGAAATTGTCGAAGGACTGATTTTCTCCCCAATCATTGCGTTTGTTATTGGTTATATTATCATGACCATCCTGAAATGGATCTTTGCTAAGCGTAGTCCACATACGGTCAACAAGGGCTTCCGCTCTATGCAGGTCCTTACGGCAGCGTTACAGTCGTTCACACATGGTACGAATGATGCGCAAAAAGCGATGGGGATCATTACTTTTGCACTCGTTACCTCAGGACGTCAAGAAACTATGGATGTTATCCCTTTGTGGGTTAAGATAGCTGCAGCTACGGCTATGGCGCTCGGTACCTCCATTGGCGGTTGGAAGATTATTAAGACTATGGGTACGAAGATTTTTAAAATCGAACCTATTAACGGTTTCGCGGCTGATATTTCCGCGGCATCTGTTATTTTCTCAGCAACGCTGCTGCATTTGCCAGTAAGCTCAACGCATGCGATCACATCAGCGATCCTTGGGGTAGGCTCTGCCAAACGTTTCTCTGCAGTGAAATGGGGAGTAGCCGGACGTATTGTGGTCACTTGGTTCATCACGATTCCAATCAGTGCGGTATTAGCAGGTCTGATTTTCAAAATCATTTTTTAAACACCCTTTAATAAAGATGTCAGTTAGCCATTGGGCTGCGGACATCTTTTTTTGTTGTTTGGACATGAGGATGGGTGAAGAATGTACGGTATAAATCCCGTAGAAATGACGGAGTTTAGCGTTGCAGGGAGAACGTACGGTATAAATCCCGCAGAAGTGGCGGAGTTTGGCGTTGGAGGGGGAATGTACGGTATAAATTCCGTAGAAATGACGGAGTTTGGCGCTGGAGGGGGAATGTACGGTATAAATCCCGTAGAAGTGACGAAGTCTGGTGTTGGAGGGGGAATGTGCGGTATAAATCCCGTAGAAGTGACGAAGTTTGGCGTTGGAGGGGGAATGTACGGTATAAATCCCGTAGAAGTGACGAAGTTTGGCGATGGATGGGGAATGTACGGTATAAATCCCGTAGAAATGACGGAGTTTAGCGCTGGAGGGGGAATGTACGGTATAAATCCCGTAGAAGTGACGAAGTTTGGCGTCGGAGGGGGAATGTACGGTATATATCCCGTAGAATTTACGAAATTCGAGGATGGTGACAAAAAGAAGAGCATAATTGCCCTAGAATTGGAGACACTTCGTCGAAGAAGCAGAAATAAAGGCATAAATGCCTTAGAATGGGTGAACTAGCGTCGAAGAAGCAGAAAGAAAGGCATAAATGCCTTAGAATTAGTGGAATAGCGTCGAAGAAGCAAAAAGAAAGGCATAAATGCCTTAGAATGACGGAACCTGACTTGTATGAGGTTGGACCAGCCCAACTTAACACATTTCAAGGGAACCCAGCGCACCTAAATCCAGTCCATCGTAACGTAACCTAGCCCAAATTAAATCAGCACTGTCCAACTTGTCTCATTTCAGCAGAATCCAGCGCACCGAAGTCCAGCCCTGCACAAAGTAACCTAGCCCAATTTACCATATTTTAATGGAATCCAGTGCACCCTTAATCCAGTCCATCGTAACGTAACCTAGCCCAAATTAACTCAGCATAGTCTAACTTACCTCATTTCAGCAGAATCGAGCACATCGAAGTCCAGCCCTGCACAAAGTAACCTAACACAAATTAACTCAACAGCCTAACGTAATACATTTCAACGGAATCCAGTGCACCCAACCCAACCCAACCCAACCCAACCCAACCCAACCCAACCCAACCCAACCCAACCCAACCCAACCCAACCCAACCCAACCCAACCCAACCCAACCCAACCCAACCCAACCCAACCCAACCCAACCCAACCCAACCCAACCCAACCCAACCCAACCCAACCCTTACCTTTCTCCCTGCTTTTCTGCCGTCGAAGAATATCGCCTTATTTCCATTATCCCGCCCGCATTCAACTTTACAGGCAAGAATTGCATCCCTATCCCACGGTCACTACCAGCCCAAAGTAAACCATATGTTACTTACGGTAAATGAACGAGAGGCGATGAACTCAAACTTTTGCGAAATCAAGGTCAGTCTGCTTACGATCGAAGGGTTGTTTACCATTCCTAATGAGCACTTTTTCACCAACTAATTCGTAAAATAGGCGGTAGTTATTCATAGCCACGAATTCATCTCACTCATAAACCCGATACCGACAGCAGAGAATAAGGACAGCTCGCCCCCAGCGCAACCAACCTTACACAAATGAATCGAGCATTAACGAACGACGAAGCACCAAATGTTTCTTAGTCTAGCTTGAGCGGTGCTGCTGGCTATGTTTTTTGCTTTTTGGAAGAGTTGTCTTCTTGCTGTACAATAGAGGCGTGGAAGAAGATGAAGCGGAGGAACATTTATGATACGTACACTTGTTGTCACACATAAAGGTGAGGTGCTGACAGAGATCCCTCTGCAAAATATCCGGCTGGAGGATTATGCTTGGATATGGGCAGATTTTGCTACGCCTACGCCAGAAGAGACGCTTTTGCTGGATGAATATTTTCATTTTCACCCCTTGGCGATAGAGGACTGTATGCATGTATTGCAGCGGCCGAAGCTGGATCATTATGAGAATGTGCAGTTTTTTGTGCTGCATGCGCTGAATGAGCGGACGTTGGATGCTGAGGAGGTTGACCTATTTTTAAGCGCGAACTTTCTTGTCTCCTATCACCATCAGGAAAAAGCAGAGATGAATGAAGCGTGGGAACAGGTGAAGAGCGAAATACATAGTCGAAAAGGCTGGTCGGGTGGGCCGATGGCAGCTGCATATACGGTGATGGACAAGCTGGTGGATAAATATTTTCCATGTCTCTACAGTTTAGAGGACGAGCTTGCGGATCTGGAAAGCAGCGGCAGCAGTGAGTCGGTGGAGGAATTGATGAGCCAGGTGTTTGGCGTGCGCGGAAGACTCCTCAAAATGCGGCGGACGATTGTGCCGATGCGCGACTTGATGTACCGGATCGTGAATTCACAGCATGTCCAGAGCAATGGCGAGGAACGGATTTATTTTGGCGACATTTATGACCATCTGCTAAAACTCTCCGATATGATTGAGGCTGATCGGGAAATGACAGCGGATTTGCGTGACAGCTACATTTCACTCAATTCCAACCGGATGAATTCGATTATGAAAACACTAACGGTAATCACCACCGTATTCATGCCGCTGACGCTTATCGCCGGGATCTACGGGATGAACTTTGTGAAGATGCCTGAACTAGAGTGGAAGTATGGTTATTTTGGTGTGCTGCTGTTTATGCTGGTGGTTGGTTTTGGGATGTTCCGATGGTTTCGACGGAGTGGCTGGTTTAAGTAAAAATAGAGCAGAAGCGCTAACAGCAAATCTCTTTCCTGCGAGAATTGCTGTTTTTCTGATACATAGCTAGAAAACGTCACCGCTATTTGCGGCGACGTTTTCCGGTGGAAGAAGTAGAGCGCCGGCGAGTAGTTGTAGTAGATTTGCGACGGGGTGAGGTGGAGCGCTTTTTTTTGCGGCGATTAGGACTGTACAGGGCAGCATCCTCTTCGGCGGCTAGTGCGCCTGCTGCGCCTTTGTTTTTACCGAAGCTACCCATGAACAGCTTAACCATTGGAGCCATCTGCTGGAAGCCGGACATCACCTTTTGTACTTTACCCATAGAGTTTACGATCCCGTCAATGCCGCCCATACGATCGATGATACCTTTGATTTGCTCCATATTCCCACCAATTCCGCCACCGCCGCCTAAGCCGCTGAGCAGTCCGGCAAGCCCGCCGCTTGCCTTTGTTGCAGCTTCGGCTGCAGGGAGCGCTAGCGCAGTTTCGGTGGCAGCTTCTGCTCCTAAAGCAGGAAGGATTCCGGTCTCACCTGGGAGAGCTGAGGGCGCATATGAACTGAGGCCGGGGTAGGCAGAGGCATTATACGAATCGCTCAGTGAACGCTGATTCCGGCGGGAATGATTATAGTAATGATCAGGCATAATATCACATTCCTTTGTTAGTGGTCTGCTATACTGTATGTCATGGGCGAACATACGGTATAGACGAATGCCCGGGTAATAGGGATAGGAGCGGAAAAGGGCGTATGCCTATAAACAGGTTAAAGTAGTGAAGAAACCGTGTACGAGCTTGATTTTCGGCGCTTTTGTAGTACTATAGTGTAGGCGATAATTCTTATGTAGAGAAAAATACTTGTATTGGGGTACATAAATGGTGTGCGCGTGGGGTGGACGTTTGTCCATCATTTTCGTTCTTTACAGCGTGAAATCGTTAATGCTTGAAAAATGCGCTCCAGTGCAATATAGTAAAGGCAGGATAGTGACATTAGGTTGATGTTTCCGGAGCTAGTTTTGTACGGAGCTTAATCAGAGAAACTAATGCTGATAGAACTTTTAGGGGATGAAAAATTGATGCAACTTAAGAAGTTAAATGATAAAAGTATAGACCAATTATTTGAAGCCATTTTAACATTAAAGAATATGGAAGAATGTTATGTTTTCTTTGATGATTTGTGCACCGTGAACGAGATTCAATCGCTGTCGCAACGACTGGAAGTAGCACGTATGCTTGGCAAAGGTTCGACCTACAATCAGATCGAAGCAGAGACAGGAGCAAGTACAGCTACTATTTCCCGTGTAAAACGTTGCCTGAACTACGGAAATGATGGTTATAAATTAACGCTGGAACGTTTGGGACGCTAATTTATGGTACCGGGCGTACTTATTATCAGTCACGGCTCCCGCGACGAGGTTTGGGTGTCGATTGTGGAAGAGGCCGTAAGCGAATTATCGCTAGATGAAGAGATGCCAGTGGTGGTCTCTTTTTTAGAGCTGGTAGAGGGCCGTCTGATTCAAGATGGAATAAATGAACTGGAACATGCAGGGGTCACAGATATAATTGTGATCCCATTGTTCGTTTCCTCGGGAAGCACACATGTCGATGAAATAGAATATGCACTAGGGGCTAAACCTGCACCTGAACGTGAGACCGATTTAGAGCCGTTCCACGTGAAGGCTAAGGTTCACTATGGTTATCCTGTCGACGATGACCCGGACATCGCTGTGATGATCTGGGACAAGCTCCGTAAGCTGTCTACGGAACCTGAACGTGAGACGATTCTGTTGGTAGGTCACGGCAGCATTTATGATGGCTTCCGCCAGCGTTGGCAGCAGGGTATCTCTTCACTGGCAGGACGTGTACGTGAGGTGAGCGGCGTAGCGGCTGCCGATTACGGTCTGCTGAATCCGGACAGTGTAAGAAGTAAAGTGGAGTATTGGCAGGAGCAGGGTCACGAGGTTTTGGTGGCGCCGCTTTTTTTGAGTGAAGGTTATTTCACTAAACATGTGGTTCCGAACAGACTTAAAGGGTTAACCTATAAGTATTCTGGCCAGACGCTTTTGCCGCACCCGCTTCTTCCGCATTGGATTGAGAGACAGGTAGAGACACTCCTCGGACAGATTCGAAAAAAGAGTTAAAAAGCTTCCTTTTTAGCCCACTTAATCATGAAAAATAGTGCCCATTTCCGTGGATAATACGGGATTTGCTGCATAGACATATATATAGTTGTTTTTGCCTAATAAGGTGTCGTGAATTGTTGTATAATGGAATATTTACGATAAATGTCCTCTGACATTGATTGTAGTGGTCCGAATTAGGTATAATCAATTAGGTTATTCTATTATAAAAAAACAGGTGGCGTTCCGGTAATGAAAACTGCGAGATTGATTTATAATCCCACTTCTGGACGGGAAGAAATGAAGAAGCGGCTCGCCGACATTTTGGACCGGCTGGATACGGGTGGCATTGAAGCCTCCTGCCATGCAACGACCGGAGAAGGCGATGCTATGTTAGCTGCTGCGGATGCAGTAGAGCGCGGTTATGATCTAATCATAGCAGCCGGTGGGGATGGCACTTTAAATGAGGTTATCAATGGTATGGCGGAGAAACCTAATCTCCCCCCGCTTGGCGTATTGCCACTTGGGACTACCAATGATTTTGCACGTGCGATGGGGATCCCGAAGAATTGGGAAGATTCCGTTGATTTGATCCTTCGTCAAGAGTCGCGTCCGATTGATATCGGTAAAGCCAATGATCGTTATTTCATTAATATAGCAGGCGGTGGCAGTCTAACCGAACTGACCTATGAAGTTCCCAGTAAGCTGAAGACCATGATAGGGCAGCTTGCGTACTATTTAAAAGGTATTGAAAAAATGGTCAGCCTATCTCCTCAGGAACTAATCATTCGTGCCAATGGGCAGGAGGTTATTCATGATGAGTTTATGCTGTTCCTGATTGCAAATACGAATTCTGTTGGCGGCTTTGAAAAGCTTGCTCCCGGCGCTCGAATCGATGACGGTCTGTTAGATGTTATTGCGGTTAAAAAATGCAACTTGGCAGAGTTTGTCCGTTTGGTTAGATTGGCCCTTCGTGGCGAGCATTTGCAGGATAAAAAGGTTGTGTATTTCCGTACGGATGCAATGGATGTAATCTCTCCAGGGCATGTCCAATTGAACTTGGATGGAGAACTTGGCGGAGAGCTGCCGGGTCGTTTTCGGATTTTGCCGCAGCATCTGCGGATTTTTGCTCAGAATAATTAGGTTGATTGAAAGCAAGAGTGTGGGATTATACAGCGATGATAATGAAAGAAGTGAACTATAAATAATGAGTAAACACCGCAGTGGACGCAGCACCAGCCGCCCAGCCGGCAAGGCGCCTGTCGCCGGACTGCCTGTGAATAAAAATGATGAGGTTATGCTCGATATTATCGGCATGACCCATGAAGGTGAAGGGGTAGGCCGCGTAGAAGGCTTTACCCTTTTTGTGCAGGGAGCCCTTCCCGGAGAGAAAGTCCGGGCAAGGGTGCTCAAGACCAAAAAGCAGTATGGCTACGCCAAACTGCTGAATATAGTAGAAGCGAGCAGCGCCCGCATCGCGGCGCCTTGCGAGATCTATGACCAATGCGGCGGCTGCCAACTGCAGCATATGGACTACACTGCTCAGCTGGCGTGGAAACGGCAGCTGGTGGTGGACAACCTGGAGCGGATTGGGAAGCTTCGGGTGAGTGGTGGCGGGGATAGCGGAAAGAGCAAAGAGAATGAAGCTGTTGAGAGTCAGATAGATAGTGCTAACGATGGTGGCATCGTGGATGGTACGACTGATGGCGCTGGAGTAGCTCAGACAGATGGCATTCTTGTTCGCCCTACACTCGGCATGGACGAACCTTGGCGTTACCGCAACAAGGCTCAGGTACCAATTGGCGTAACCGAAGGTGGCCTTGTAGGCGGTTTTTACGCACGGGGAAGTCACCGTATCATCGATATGGAGACGTGCTTAATCCAGCACGAAGATAATGATGACGTTGTGCGCAAGGTGAAAGACATTGGCAGAGAACTTGGCATCTCTGCTTATAGTGAAGAAACCGGTCGTGGCCTGCTGCGTCATGTCGTCGTGAAGAAAGCTTTCCGCACCGGTGAAATGATGGTCGTCCTCGTAACCAACGGCCGCGACATCCCGCATCTGGACGCCTGGATTGGCAGCATCCGCGAACAGCTGCCGCATGTAGTCAGCATCTGCCAGAACGTCAACACTCAGCGTACGAATGTCATCTTCGGTGGCGAAACCCGCGTCCTGTGGGGCAGAGACGTCATCTATGACTACATCGGCGATGTACAGTTCGCTATCTCAGCGCGTTCGTTCTATCAAGTGAACCCGGCACAGACTGAGGTGCTGTACGGAAAAACCGTAGAATACGCCGGACTGACTGGCAATGAAACGGTTATCGATGCCTATTGCGGCATCGGTACGATCTCCCTCTTCCTGGCACAGCACGCAGCCAAGGTATATGGAGTAGAGATTGTGCCTGAGGCAATTGAGGATGCTCGGGCGAATGCGAAGTTAAATGAGATGAAGAATGTAGTGTTCGAGGTTGGTGCCTCTGAGGATGTAATCCCTAACTGGAAAGAGCAGGGGATTACGGCAGATGTTATCGTTGTCGATCCACCGCGTAAGGGTTGCGATCCGCGGTTGTTAGAGACGATTCTGGCGATGAAGCCAGAGCGTGTGGTGTATGTGTCGTGTAATCCATCGACACTGGCAAGAGACTTGCGGGTGCTCGAAGATGGAGGGTACAAGACAGTGGAGGTAACTCCGGTGGACATGTTCCCGCATACGGTGCATGTGGAGTCGGTGGCGGTGTTGGTCAGGAAAGACTAATAGTTGAGGTGTATTGGTGGATACAGCAAAGGGTGGGGAGAAGTCCCTACTCTTTTTTATTTATATATGAAAATGTGGCAGGGGGGCATCGATCCGTTTGCTTAACTCAAACCGCCATATTAAAAAACAAGCATCTGAAGGGGTTTTTGGCGAAGAGACAGTCAAAGAATTTATAAAGAAGCCAGAAATTTACCTGTCGTATTAAAGAATAATGGAAGGCTTATGGGTGATATTGTTTTTCATGAACATTTTGGTGAGCATACATATGAAATTGGATGGGTATTTAATCCAAGCTTTCACAGTCAAGGATACGCTTCAGAAGCGGCATTAGCAATTTTGAAATATGGTTTCGAACAAATGAATTTGCACCGAATAATTGCAACTTGTCAGCCAGAAAATGTTCCATCTTATCGGGTTATGGAGAAAATCGGAATGAGACGAGAAGAATATTTCAAGAAGTGTATTCCCTATAAAAATGAATGGTATTACTAGGATATTATAGTTTAACATAGCTTTTATTTTAGGTGAGTAACAGCCACATCTTAATGTAAAATATACCTATCTACCGTCAGTACTCATCCCATGTGGAGAGTGTAGTATTGAGGGGCGAGTCTATATAGGTTACGCCGCCTGCTTTAGTGGGTTTTGGAAGTTGTAACTTATCTCGATTGAACCTTCTTCGTGAAGGAATACACGGTTAATCATCTTGTGAATCATATCTCTCAGGATTTCCTCGTTGCTTACTTCTAGCAAGGCGAATTTCGTTAACTCCGCCTTGAATTTCGATATGGGTCATTCGAGGCATAGTCCATTGTGTAGAACATTGATCACTTTGTAAATGATTCCTTAAATCGGTCGATCCACCAACGTCTACGAATTTCTTTTCCCCATTTATGACCGTAAACTCTTAACGTATATACTCGCCAGTACATAGGTGGATGATCCATCATTTGAAATTCCAAGAACCTTAAGAACCTAGGCGACCTTGCAAGAGATGACTTTATTTCTTTCAGATCATTTTTCTTCATACTATACTCTGCTGTTTTCTTGTTCGCTTCATCTTGGGATGTAGCAAGAGTCGCTAAGCTATTAGCCATTTGCAGCGTTCCTCCATCAAGAAATGAAGCGCCTAGATGATCTGCCCTTACTTCCATCAATTGAGAACAGAATGATTGAAATACTGGAAATAGAATTACAAGTAACCAAACTAAAAAAAATAAAGGAATAGCAAAAGCTTCAACATCAGAAATTTGTTTGAAGATAAATAAAAGTGAAACAACCACAATTAACATTAATAGAACTCTATACAGTTGCCCAAACAGGATATCTCTCTTCTTTACATGAACTGCTTCGTGGGCTAATATCCCTTCAATAGCATCTATGGGCAATTTTAATGTAGCGGTTGTTAAAGTTACCATTGACCGTCCAATATTCATACCTGTTGCTAGTCCATTGTATTGTGCGGAATCAGTCTCATAAACTTTCACGTTTGGAATATTAGCTTTAGCAAATACCTTTTCAGCTACTGATATCACTTCAGGATCGGTTGCAAGTTTAGCATCCATGGCAACCTGTAGTACACGATCAGATATATATATATTAAATAACCAATAAACAATCGCTATACTAACCATCAACCACGCAGGAGTTCTAAAGTAATATAGGAGCAATATCATCCCAGTATAAGCGGATACCCCCTTTACTGTTATAGCAAAATAGAACTTGCCAAGAAGCCGTTTGATATTCCGTTTATGATAAAATGGCAGAATGTAAAGCTCATTTTCAATAGTATTTTCAAATTTGGTTCCCGTTCCCAATTCAGTTTTCCACTTTTCTGTTTCTTTAATTGTCAGGTATATTGTTTCTCCTGGTAATTGAAGTCGTAATACTTTGTTAAAGCTAGTTGTAAAGTCGGTATTTGATGTGAACAGGGTAAGATATGGATGAAGTTTTAACAGGTCTACTGTTGATTCGATAGTTATCTCCTGTATATCTTTGATTGAAAATTTTCTTGAGTCCAAGCGGGAAATGATATATAAGTTGCCTTGTTGTTTAGAAAAATACAGGCTAGTTGTAAAATAGATCACAAGACGTTTGATCATTTCGGTAATAGCAATGAGCAGCCCGTATACAATTAAGTATTTTAATGGGCTATTTTCGGGTCCATATATCAAATATAAGAAGGCACCAGTAAATACAAGAATTGAAATTCCCAATTCCCCAAGTATCCGTTGATTATTTCGAATAATTCCTATTTCCTCGACTTCTAGTTGGATGACTTCTTCCTTTAGCTCTCCAAACTTCCCCTGACCCGTCATTAAAAGAGACATCGATAAGTACCCAG
This sequence comes from Paenibacillus sp. FSL R7-0048, assembly GCF_038004505.1. Taxonomy (NCBI): domain Bacteria; kingdom Bacillati; phylum Bacillota; class Bacilli; order Caryophanales; family Paenibacillaceae; genus Paenibacillus; species Paenibacillus sp. FSL R7-0048. The sequence continues at coordinate 809,480 of NZ_JBBORF010000001.1, forward strand.
CCGAAACAAACGCAAAATAAATGAAACCTTCTGGAAAGCCCTGTTGGTAGAAGATAAATCCAATTGCTATAATAGCTCCGGTAATTTCACTTGCATAACCCAATTTACTACTCCATCTTCCAGTTAAGACGCCAACCAGATAAATAATACAACCTAGTAATAGATATAAGATAGTTTCAAAGATACTTGGGAACATATAATTACCTACAATTCTAATTATTTTTCTCATTGATCTTAATGGTTAACAGATGAGTGTGTTCTCGTTCTAACTAGCGAAGTAGCACTCTTTGCTTTATTGTGTCGGTCAACGTTTCTTTTTCACAAATGTACCAAATAACGAATAGAGAATGATAACAAGGCTGACCGTAGCGGTAATATAAGCAGCGCCATCATGAAGAACGAGATGTGGTCTAGCAGGCAGAATACGATCGGACACAAGAAAGAATCCAACATATACGAGTATAATGACCATTCCTAGTCCGTAAATCATCCAGAAGGATTTGTGCTTTGAGGAGAAAGAGCCAGCACGAAGAATGGTAAATAAAACATAGGATAGGGCTAGTGAGAGTGCTAGATATACGATATTCTCATATAGCGGAATCGTTAGGTCTCCGCTGAAACCGTTTAGAAAACGCCAAATAAGAAGCAAAGGGACCATAGGTGCAATTGTTTTTATTTGTTCCCATTTCGATGATTTGGGAAGCTCTTGAATGATCTCATTACAAAAGGACTTGGGATCTTGGCCAAATACTTGTTCGAATGATTTCCCCTCCCGCTGAGCCGTTAATAAATGATCTTCGAGTTCCGTGAGGATCTCACTAGCGCTGGTATCCGATACGGAAGAGTTGCTCTGAATGTAGAATCTCATTTCGTTTAAGAGGGATTTATTTTTTTCGTTCAGCATTTAGCACCATCCTCTTTTTTTATAATACTGTTTACCGCATTACTTAGTTCGTTCCAATTTCCACGGAATAATTGAAGCTGCTGTTCTCCTTTTAGGGTTAGGCGATAGTATTTGCGGTTTGGCCCCGAAGCAGAGGGACGTAGTGTACTTGCTACAATATTTTCTTTCTCCAGACGAAGTAAGAGGGGATAGATGCTCCCTTCCTTTGCGAACACGAAGCCACTAAGAGCAAGCTTTTCCATAATTTCATATCCGTATGTTTCCTCTTCATCAATGATTGCAAGAAGACATCCCTCAAGCACCCCTCTAACCATTTGAGTGAACACGTGCATTCCTCCAATTGTAGCCCCTAGCTATATTGTTCAACAAGGTACTGAGTAAATAAATAGGTAGCTTGTATTGCAAGCTACCTATTAAATACTATCCAATTGTTACTTATAATGCAAGTCAAGATATTATCATTTGAGGAATATGTTTTTTGGAAAGTTACTTTATTTCGTTAATAATAGAATATACTGTAGCAATTGACGAGCGTAGCCCCTAGGCTCCACCATAAAAAAATCGTGAAGATCATCGTGGTCACACTTTTGGTCACAGTGCTTATTTTTTTCATGCCGATGACACGAATACATAAATAAACCGCCCTGTTCGCAATGTTGCGAACAGGGCGGTTTGCTATGTCATAGAGGGCAGCTTGAAAGTTAGAGTCAACCTGCACTTTACAAACTATCTTGTACATTTTTAAGGATAACTTATTAGTAGAGCAGTTACACAAAAAATAAGATTACTCTGCTACAACTTGTTTGCCTGCAATCCGGCCGAATGTGAAGATATCAGCGATGGCATTACCGCCAAGACGGTTTGTACCATGAATGACCCCTGTTACTTCACCTGCAGCGAACAACCCAGGGATGACTTCGCCTTTTTCATTCAAAACGCGAGTCTTCTCGTCGATCACCAAGCCGCCCATTGTATGGTGAACGGAGGGTACAGCTTTTTCGATGTAGTAAGGGCCTTTTTCAAGAGATTTCAATCCACCGCGATGTTTGAAATCAAGGTCTTTACCTGTTTTCGCATAATCATTTACTTTATTAATCGTTTCTTTCAAAGTGTTCACGTCAATTTTAAAGAAATCAGCCGCCTCTTCAATCGTATCGGCTTTAAAGAGCAAGCCTTGTTTAACGAGTTGATCGTATTCGTCTTGATGAACTTCGATCGTTTTACCAATATCCTCAATGCCTTGATTCCATAATTGATACGTATATCCACCCGTTTGGGCAAGAATTGCTTTAGAAATAACGTCACGACGTTCTAATTCCTCAACGAAGCGCTTGCCTTCTTGGTTAATCAGGATCGCACCATCGAAGCGGGAGTCTGCAACCAGGGAAATAACACCTGTCTCAGGATTACAGATTGGATACGTTTGAATACTCTCCATGTTTGTCAGTTTGGCGCCAATCGTTTCTGCCATAACGATACCGTCACCTGTAGATCCTGGTGTATCGGTAGTCATATATTTTTCATCCATTGTAGGGTTATACTTCTTACGCATCTCTACATTGGATCCAAAACCACCGGTAGTGATGATGACGCCTTTGTTCGCATGGAATGTGATCTTGTCGCCAGTACCCGAAGTCGCAGTTACACCTGTTACTTTGCCGCTTTCGTCCTTCAGCAAGGTTTCGGCTTTCATATTCGTTTTGATCGTGATTTGATCAGCGTCTGTTTTGGCTTTTAACTTAGTAATCAATTCAACACCTGTATGACCTACAGGAATCAACGCACGTTTTCTGGAATGGCCACCAAATTGGAACAGATGATCAGGTAAGAACTCTACCTTGATATCATCGCGCAGCCATTCGGCAGATGCTAGAGCATTGTCGGCAAGAATACGAACCATCTTTGGATCCCCGAGGTTGTCTCCGCCTTTCATCGTATCATTATAGAACAAGTCAGCCGTGTCATCTGTGATGCCAAGAGCACGTTCAACCCAGTTGTCAGGCGCATTCATCTCACCACCGGAGATCAATGTGTTGCCGCCAACAGCTGGCATTTTCTCGAGCAGAACTACATTAGCTCCAGCGCTCTTCGCTTCGATAGCCGCACTAAAGCCAGCACCCCCGGCACCGATGACGACAACATCATAGGTTTGCTCGACTTCTTCTTTGTCTTTGCTTCCACTGACTGTAGCGCCAGCGACAAGGGTAAGTCCAGACTTCGTAATTGCATCTTGAATGGCTTCGAGATATCCTTTGCTTGTAACTGTAGATCCGCTAATGGCATCAACTTTTGCGCTGTTAGTTGCCATGACCTCTTGCTTGAGCTGCGTATAAACAGGTTCTGCAAGTACTTCATTTTCCTTATGCTCTGTCACTTTAATGTCAGTGATCTTGTTATCTAATAAGGAGACTTGTACTTTAATATCGCCATGTTTACCTTGCCCAACTCCTTCAAAGACTTGAACTCCGTTTGCATCTGCAGCGGGCTCTGCATCTTTACTGCCGCAAGCAGCAAGCGTGAACATAAGACTGAGGACTAGTAGAATAGATAACAGCTTTTTCGTGTGAGTTCGCATAATATCTCCTTCATTCTGTTGTGGATTGGTTACATACACTAGGGAGAGGAAGATTTGCTAGGCAAATCCTTTATCTCTAGCCTAGACATGAATGTTATTTCATGTGAAAATATGCACAAGACCTATTATAGATTTAGTACAGCATTATGTATTTGCACAGATTAGTGTTTTTTTGTCTTTTTCGGGCATGTAAGAAACGGATATTGTGAAGGGCTATGATTACAATGAAATCAATTCACTTAAAAATTACGTTAATCGCAGGAGGCTGCTTCTTGCTGCTGTTCGTTGCATTGCTTGTAACAATATATTTGGAGATGAACCATACGGTTGTCCCTTTGAATAAGAACTTAACGCAGCAAGTGGTTACTGCACGCAGCGACCAGATTGATTATTGGTTTAATCAGCGCATTGGAGAGATAGACATGCTTGCTTCTCTAGCTTCGGACCATCAGTGGACACGAGATGAATTGCTGCAAGAGTTCGATAAGTTCGAGGCGAAGAAGAAAGTAGAGTACGAATCCATACGCGTGGTGGATATTCACGGAAATTCCTGGTCAGCAAGGGACAAGCCTTTTTCGATACTAAACCGACCCTACTATCGAAAACTGCTGAATTCAGATTCCAATTATGTGGTAAGCAATCCGATCGTATCCAAAGCGAATGCAGCCGAAATCGTCGTCATTCTTTATCGCGTGAATCCATCGGTGAATGATGAGGTAGCTTATATTGCCGCAGCCGTCTCCGTCAAGAAGATGAGGGAGATTGCTCAAGATGTAATGCTATATGACCAGTCAGGCCAGCTTATCGTCGATTGCAGAGAGCTGGGTGAAGAAGATGGAGCGGAGGATACAGCAGATAAGAAGAACATGAGTGTATTTGAGGCTCCAATTCAAAATGTGGAAGGCTGGAAGTTAGTACTCAAAGTACCGAATTCAAGTCTATCGTTAGCGGTGATCAAAACCCAGCGGACTGCATTGCTGGTAGGCGTTCTTATCGGTAGTGCGTTTATCGTCTTTCTGGTGCTGCTTGCTTCTTCCATTATTCGTCCAATTCAGTCGCTTCGCCAGGTAATGGAAAATGTGCAGAACGGCAACCAAACCATACGAGCAGATGTTACGCGCTCGGATGAGATCGGCGATCTTGGACGAAGCTTCAATGACATGCTTGTTCAATTATACGCTGTGGAGCAGGACCGAAAGGAGATGGAACTCAGACTGATTCATGAGCAGATCAAGCCGCACTTTTTATACAACACATTGGATACGATCCAGTGGATGGCAACGGAACATGGAGCAGACAATGTGGTGGAGATGGTGGAAGCGCTTAGCGCGTATTTCCGATTAGGGCTTGGCACAGGCAGTCCCTACATTCTGCTTGATCAGGAGTTGTACCATGTCGAGAGTTATCTTCATATTCAAGGTGTGCGATATGAGGAGATTCTGGACTACGAGCTTCGATATGATGAAAAGCTTGCTCAGTGCCAAGTCGTTCGCTTCATGCTGCAGCCTTTGGTGGAAAATGCGATTTATCACGGGATTAAGCCACTTGGGGATCAAAAGTGCAAAATTTCGATTACAGCATATAAACAGGCCGATTATTTGGTCATTAAGGTTGAAAATAATGGGGTTATGATTCCGGAAGAGAAGCTTGTGCAGATAAATCAAGCCCTTCTTGATGATACATATGATCGTTCTGCCACAGGCTTTGGGCTATACAGTGTAAACCATCGCATTCGACTAGCTTACGGAGTGCCATATGGCCTTGCAGTGAAGAGCGAAGATGGCATTACCGTTATGGTCATTCGAATACCTTTGGACGGGGAGCGGAATGAAGATGTGGAAGATTGTCATCGTCGATGATGAAACGATCATTCGCAAAGGCTTGCGACAATACATTGAGGAGAGTCCGTATCTTTTTGAGGTTGCAGGAGAAGCGAAAAGTGCAAACGAAGCATTGAATATGGTGGAGGAAGCCCCACCACATGTATGTCTTGTGGACATCAACATGCCGAATATGAATGGGCTCGATCTGATGAACATATTGCGCGAACGCTGCCCGTCGGTTCTGGTTGTCATTATCAGCGGGTACGATAACTTTGAATATGCGCGTCAAGCCGTGCAACTGCAAGCATTCGATTATGTATTGAAACCTGTGCCGAAGAGTGATCTGAACAAGCTGCTTCATCGGATCGATGAGCATCTTCAGGTAAAATATCCTTTGCATTCACATGAAGACAGGGTGGATAAGGAGCGGGAGCTTCCCGGGTATACAGGGGATGGAACAGTGCTTATCCAAAAAGTGACCGAGTATATTGACGGTCATTATCAGGATCCGGAGCTGTCTATTACTCGAGTAGCAGCACTATTTCATATCAACCAAACCTATCTTAGTAAGCGTATGAAGCAAGAAATCGGTGCTTCATTCCTTGACTATGTCACCGAGCTTCGGATATCGAAGGCGAAGGAGATTCTGGATGACGTAATGCCGAATATCAAAATCGGGGATCTGGCCGTGAAGGTAGGGTATAAGAGCCAGTACTATTTTAGTCGTGTGTTCAAAAATAGAGTCGGCTCAAGCCCCTTAGAGTACAAAAAGCATCCGTTCGGTTATGGATAGGAGGGCCATTCTCGTCCCTCTGCAGCACGCCATAGATGTTATGCTCGGAGCCGCCTTCTATCAATACGGTTGGATTTTAAACATGAGCGAGAAGATGAAGTTAAAGCATCCAATAGTGCAATATTTTTATGAACTAAGGCGTAGTACATTATAAAAATAAATAACTTCATTGAATATTCAAGAGCAGATAAACTGTCCGGAAGTGTCTTAGGACTCCTCATATAAGTTTGTTCACATTGTCCACCCACGCATGTGGAGAGTGTCGCTCTACTGGTAAGGAAGGATACAGTGCTATGAAATCCTTATATTTATTGGACTTTACGGACAAGTATGAGAAAAAATGTTGTTAAAGAGATGGCATCATTGCCGTCTCTTTTTTGTTTCACTTTTTTAGTATTGCTCTGACTCTGGTTCCCGCTGCCGCATCCTACGATCACAAGCATGAAAGACTGCACGAAAATTAGTGTTGATGCTTATGTTTAACCCCTCTCTGCTCTGCTAGGTGACAGGCATCATAGACGTACCTGCGTGATGTTGCTACGATGTTCCATGGAAATTAAGTGAAAGTGATCACAAGAAATTACAGAAGGAGTCATTTATCGTGAAAAGAATCGTAACACTGAGCACCCGCAAACTGATGGATACCGCAAAACACGGCGGATGCGGCGCATGCCAGACCTCTTGCCAGTCCGCTTGTAAAACTTCCTGCGGCGTTGCAAACCAGAAGTGTGAAAATGCAATGAACAGATAGGATTCGGAATTTTACCGCCCATTGCTCTGCTGATGGGCGGCTATTTTTAAGAAATGAATGCTTCCTCTAAAGGATGGCAAAGCCGTTTCTACTTGTGTGCAAAAGGAGCTTGATTAGTAAGTATGATTCATCAATATAAACTAAACGGATACAATATCGTGCTCGATACCTATAGTGGCTCGGTGCATGTTGTTGATGACCTAGCATATGAAATTATAGCGGATTATGAGAAAACTTCTGTCGACCAAATCGTGACAATGATGTTAGAAAAATATAAGCATGATTCCAGCATTTCTGAGAGTGACATTCGAGAAACCATCGTGGATATCGAGGAGCTTATAAATGATGGACAGCTTTTTACAAAAGATGAGTATGAGAACCTCTCGCTCGATTTAAAAAAACGAAAAACTTATGTCAAGGCACTCTGCCTCAATGTTGCGCATACCTGTAATCTATCATGCGACTATTGCTTCGCTAGCCAGGGGAAATACAACGGAGACCGAGCGATCATGAGCTATGAGGTTGGACAAAAAGCTATCGATTACCTGCTTGAAAATTCGGGTCATCATCGAAATCTGGACATCGACTTTTTCGGCGGGGAACCGCTTTTAGCCTGGAAAGTGGTTAAACAGATCGTAGCTTATGCAAGAAGCAAAGAACAAGAATACAAAAAGAAGTTCCGCTTCACCTTCACGACGAACGGGATGCTGCTGAACGATGAGGTCACCGAGTTTTTAAATCAGGAAATGTACAATGTCGTATTAAGCCTGGATGGAAGAAAAGAGGTACATGACCGACTTCGCCAAACGGTTAACGGAAAAGGCAGCTATGATCATATTCTTCCGAAGTTCCAGGAATTCGTTCGTAAGCGCGGAGACCAAGAGTACTATGTACGAGGAACCTATACCCGTAACAATGTTGATTTCACTAATGATATATTTCATATCGCAGATCTTGGTTTTGACAAAATCTCGATGGAACCGGTCATTTGTGATCCAAGGGAACCCTATGCACTTACCGAGGAGGACCTCCCGGAGATATACAACCAGTACGAAATTCTCGCCAAGGAAATGATCGGGCGTGGTGAACAAGGCAAGGGGTTTACCTTTTATCATTACATGCTTGACCTCTCGGAAGGACCTTGCATCCAGAAGAGAATCACTGGCTGTGGTTCAGGAACGGAATATCTTGCCGTCACCCCTTGGGGAGAGCTTTTTCCTTGCCACCAGTTCGTAGGGGATGAAGAGTACAGCATGGGAAACCTCTGGGATGGCATCACAAAGCCAGAGCTGCAATGTCAATTCAAAGAGAGCAACTGCTACTCGAAGCCGGAATGCAAGGACTGCTGGGCAAAACTCTACTGCAGCGGCGGTTGTCCAGCCAATGCACTTCACGCGACGGGTTCCCTGGTCGGAACCTATGACTTCAGCTGTGACGTCTTCCGCAAAAGAGTCGAATGTTCCATGATGGTAAAGGTGGATGAATCTATTAGAGCGATGGAAGGGCAATCTAACTAGTTAACGTAACGGACGAATAAACTATAACCGAGAAATAGACACTTTTAAAATAAGTGCTCTTTCTCGGTTTTTGTATGAATTTAGAGAAGGAGGACCGTAAAACAAGCGAGACTAGCGGTTTCTGCATTTGAGAATGAGATAAAAATGAACGGGTATTTGGAGGATGAATCATGAGGGTTAAAATATTTCTTATGGTGACTATATTGTCTGCCTGTTTGGTTGGATGTAGTAATGTAACAGTATTTAAAGATCAAAATGATGGAATTGCAAAGAATATCCCTACGATAGAACCATCAATGGATGCAGGAAAAGAAGATAATCTTATTCCAAGTAATACATCTGAACCTTTTGTAGGAAGTAAGGATTTGGATAGTGAAACTGAGAAGTTCTTCTATGGAACTTGGAAAGTTGAAAACCTTTTAGGATTTGCAAATTCTTACAATGATGCTTCGGAATATCTAAGTGTCTCCGACTCTTCTACAGGGCTTGCTATACCCGTAAGTTTTTTGGATGTGAATAATGACAGACTTATCTTGATATTAGAGGCAACACAATTTGAACTGAAAAGAGTCACGGAGTAAAGGTTATGTAATGTTAGTCATTGATGTAAGATATTTTTAAGCAGCAGTTTTGTGTTCCTCCTACCAGCTTATAATTAAACCTGTTGCAGACTTTTGCTCGACGTTCTTTTTAAACTCCACTTTTGTTGAATATATTGGGTGAGCGTGCTACTCTCGGGGTTAAAATATACATTACTATAACATGTTGTAATTGAGGAAGAACTAAGGACATAAACAGGTTAGTCTTAACACTTAAGGATAAAGATTTGTCAGGAATTCATTAATTACCAGTCGCTGAGTCAAGGGCAGATTGTCTTTGTCAAAAAGGTAATTGATTATATTGTTCAGAACGGTTATATCGACAATGTGTCTGAACTGATTAAGCCACCTTTTGACAAGTCGCAGAGCTTCATTAAGCTGTTTGACGGAACGAAGCAAAAGAGACTTATAGAGATGGTTACACAGATTAAAGATAATGCGGCTAAGATTGTAGATTATGCTTACCAACAGACAAGTACTAGGCCACGATCTTCTGTGGTCTAGTTTTCATTTGAGGGTGACTCATCGAATAAAGTTGTTCACGCTGTTTACTCTACACATATAGAACGCATAGTATTGATGGAAAGAAAGTCGTAACTCCAAAAAAACTTGTGAAAAAATCAAATAAAGCTGTGAAAAAAACGGGGAATCATCAATTTGAAGTGTGTCTTTATTTATGCGAACAATGGTGATTGCAGATTGTGGGCTGTTTTTAACAGAGGTTTATTCATATTGAACAAAGGTGTTAGCGACTATACCCCTTTTTAAGTTGCTTTTGTAAGTTGTAACTAATTTCTATTGAGTCGTCTTTGTGAACGTTTAAACAGTTAATTCATCTTGTGAATCAAAGCTCCTCTAAAGAGTTCTTCATTGGCTTTTAAGCGTGGAGATGTTGAAAGGGGCTTACCATGGAAAACTAAACAAAAATACCTCGGATTTCTAAAAAGATAAAATATAGGTATTTAGTGCTAATAAAATGGATACAAAACACCGATGTAATATTATGGGTGGTGACAATATGAGAATTGCGCATAACATTTCCGCACTAAATACATTAAATAAATTAAATAAAAATAATAAATCTGTGGGAACTTCATTAGAAAAGTTGTCTTCAGGATTATTTATTAATAAAGCGGCAGATGATGCAGCGGGGTTGGCAATATCGGAAAAAATGAGAGCGCAGATTCGTGGATTAGCTCAAGCGGGAAGGAATGTTCAAGATGGTATTTCACTAATTCAAACCGCTGAAGGGGCATTAGGGATAATACAAGACCCTAATCTTTTAAGGTTAAGAGAACTTGCTATACAGGCTTCTAATGGTACTTTAACTGATTCAGATAGAAGCCATATTCAAAAAGAAGCTCAACAAATTAAAGAAGGGATAAATGAAATTGCAAATAACACAAATTTTAACGGAATTAACTTATTGAATGTCAGTTCGAACAATTCAGGAACCAATATAATATACACAGGTGAGAATATATCTTCATTAACTAGCTCAACTTTAATTGGAAATAGTGATAATATTCATAATGCTGCAGGGATTGAAATTATTACTGGGGTGAACGATGAGCTGACGGTGAAAGTTGATGGGAATTCTTATTCTGTTACTATTGCCTCGGGGATGTATAACGGCTCTTCAACTGCTTTATACAATGATATCAATTCCAAACTTGCAGCATTAGGGGCACCTGTAAAACTTACTGATGTGTATAGTAAGTGGGATGATACTCATATGAGAACCTTACTTACAAGTACATTACCAGGCAATCATACGATCGAAGTTGAGGGAACGGGATTTAATGAGATATTTGCTCAAGAAGATAACTTTTTGGGGAATTATCAAGTGTGGGGAAGAGAGGCAGATTTTTCAATAGGTTATACCGTGGTTTCAGGTGTAAACGATACACTTGATTTTAAAGAAAATGGAGTATCCAAAACGATTGTGCTAACAGAGGGGGCCTATAGCAGAGATGAGTTTATTATTGAATTAAATAAACAACTCACGAATGTCGGAGCCAATATTACGGCGTCATTTAAAGGTCCAATTGGCGTAAACACGAGCGCAGGTCCGGGTAATACTCATTACATGCTCTCATTGAAGCATAATTCAAGCAATTCTAAGAATGCCATACAGTTGGTATCCGGAAATGCATTGAATCCATTATTTATACGTTTGGCTAATCCCGGTGATGTTTGGACTCCAAATACAAAGAGTTACCTCTTAACCAATATTGATATTTCAAACGGAATATCAATAGAAAATAGCCAAGATTGGGAATTTACAGTTGATGGTTCAATCAAAAAAAAAGTTACATTAGGCGCAGGTTCATATACTACTTCCGATTTCATTAATATCCTTAATAATGAATTCTACAATATTAGTGCTGGTATAATTGCTAAAGATGATAACGGCATACTTAAGTTTGAGCGAGAAATGAATGGTAGTAGTTATACGGTATCTGATCTAACAATCATTGATGCTGTTAATAATAGTAATACATTACATTTAGAAGTAGGACCGAATGCAGGTAATATCTTTATAGTTAATTTATCGGATGCGAGGACAACTGCCCTAGGCATTAATGGGATTGACTTTTCAACAATACAGGGTGCAGAATCAGCAATATCCAAAATTGATAAAGCAATAAAAATAGTTTCAGCAGAGCGGTCTAAGTTCGGTGCTTATCAAAATGCATTAGAACACATACATAATAATGTTTCGAATTACGGAGTTAACTTAACAGCAGCGGAATCAAGGATAAGAGATGTGGATATTGCGAAAGAAATGATGAAAATGACTAAGAATAATATTCTTGCTCAAGCATCTCAGGCATTATTGGCTCAAGCCAATCAAAAACCACAAGATGTCTTAGAATTATTAAATATATAAGTTCACTTCCTTCTTGCTTAAGAGTCAACCAAGACTAAGATTTATGGGTTATTATAACAATTAGGCGAATACTGCGCCGTTCTTTATGAACGTCTATATCTTCAAGGACTAAAGGATGGCATGCAGCTTGCAAATGCCTTTACTGCCCCTTCAGTTTTCTTGGACTAAGACATGCCCTGTGGGTAGCGGAGAAGCACATAGGTATCGGGACCAAGGGGATATATTCAGATCTTATCTTCGGACTGTCAATGCGACAGTCTTTTTTTATATATATTAGGAATTTTTGTTTTTTAGATGCTGTTCATTCAAAAGAGGGCAGACCTCCATTCATGATATGAATAAAGGGATAACTTCCCATGTTGTCGAATAACCATACATATTGTAAATCTATATCAGATGAGGTTTTGATATGTTTAAAGCGCTATTGTCTCTCTTTAAAAAATCCGACACTAAGCCACCACAGGCAGTGCGTAAGGCACAAACTCCCAAGTCGAAACCGAAGGTTGCTTCCACACGAATTGGAGAGTTAGGTGAGCATAAAATCAATATCCAACTTGACCAGCTACCTAAGGAGTGTAAATCATTAAGCGATCTAATGCTTCCTAATCCCAAGTCTCGAACAGGTTACACCCAGATTGATCATATCGTTATTTCCCCGTATTGCTTATTTGTCATTGAGACGAAAAACTACAATGGAGAAATTAAAGGTGGGCGAACGGATCAACAATGGTCAGTGAGCAACCGTTACAAGATGTATAATCCGCTGAAGCAAAACTATGGACATATCAAGGCCATCGAGAGCCTGATACAAGGTATAGCTGCAGTGAAATTTATCTCTATGATTTCATTTACGATGAGATGTCGGTTCAGTATTGATCCGGATCTTCGGTAGTCCCACTCGGACGAACTGGTTGTCTATGATGTGGAAATAAGTGAGTTTATTTCTAGGAAGCTGATCAGTTTAAAAACAGGAATTCCTGAACCTTCTATCTCTCCGTCGAAAATACAAACGATTTATGAGCATTTGCTTAAGGCTAATATCACCGATACTAAAATTCGCAAGCGAGAATAAGGGGGAAGAACTAGAGAGGCCTGTGAGGTACCTATCATCGTACTAAAGGGAATCAACATACATGATCAAACAACTAAGAAGCTGGTGGAAGAATACAGAGATCCCTAACTTAATTGGTGGGATAAATTGAAAAAAAATGACAATAAGAGGGCGAGGGAACTACACGGTGCTTTATACGAGCAAGTACATCCTGGACCGGGCCTGGAGATTGCTGAGCTCCGTCTAGAAACGGAGGAAGAGCTTCGTGAATGGCGTGAGAAGCGCCGAAAGGGCAGAGTGAAGGTGAAGTTGGATCCTGAGCAGTATTAGACTTTGGGAAGGTTGTTGAAGTTCGGAATATTTAGGTTAGTGAAAATGAAGTAAGGTGAACGAAACATCATCGAACTCAAACTGAATCATACGTAAGTGGATTTGGCTATATAATGTAGCTAGCGCGGATACTTTAAGTATTCGTGCTAGTTTAATTATCAAGGGAATTAAACTACATGAATAAAAATGTCTTCAGAGTAGTTATTATTTTGATTTTTGGTTTAATTATTTTGGGTGGGATATTTGTATATCGTTCACCAACTAAAGAAATCAATCACTACATATCTCAATTTCCATTCAATAGAAGTAACCATATCCTTTATCCTGATAATATCTCTGGATTTCTTGCTTTTGATGAACAGGAAGGTTTACCTGCTCCTTCGGTTAGACTAAATGTCCTCAAACGCTCTCTAAATACTATGGAAGTATTAGCTGGTTTTGAAGTGATGGTGTATAATTCGGAAAATGTGCTAAAAGAGGTATACTCCGGCGAATTATTGTTTTTTTGGTTCGTGACAGATTAAATTGGAAGATTAGTACTGTGAAAATTATTAATGAAATGAAAGGAAATTTCACTTGAACAACTGAAGTACATAAATTATGAAATTAATTGTAACGCAGAGAATCTCCCCTTTTTCACCTCCCTATGTAGACCCCGCAAATCTAGTATCAACGCTTTCGCGGATAACACTCTTTTACCGCCATTGTTTCGTCCACTTGCCTATAAACATCGGCCGATCCTTGTTTGAATACAATTCATCTCTTATCCCAAAAATTCGGCTCGAAGTTGCTGTATGTTCTATTGAATGAATGTTGAAAAAAGCCTCTGGCTTCCCCACTTTTCGCACTCTCCCACAATTATCAAAACATTTTGTTAATGCTCCGCTCGTTTCTCCGTATTAACATATGTAAGTTTCTTCACAACAAATTGCGCAATTTGTTTAGCTTTTCGATGAAGGTGAGGTGGAAGGAGGGTGGAGATGGAGGTTATCCAGGGTAAAGTGGAGCGTTACATGAATACCGAAAGATCACGTGAAGCTATCATGTCCAAAGAGGAATTTACCCGGATGTATGATACGTACTACCAACGTGTTTACAAATATATCTGTTATCGGATTAATAACCACCACGCGGCAGAGGACATATGCAGTCAGGTGTTTGAGACTGTGATGTGTAAGTATTATAGTTTTTCACAAGAAAAATCCAATTTTGAGGTGTGGCTGTTTGCCATTGTAAGAAATGCTGTGACGGATTACTTTCGGGCGCAGAAGAAAAGAAGCTATACCTCACTGGATTCGTTGCTGGAGCTTATATTTCCCAAGCCGTCTCCTGAGGAGCTGGCGATCCGTGAGGATAATAATCAAGCACTGTTCAAGGCGCTCTCCAAGCTGCGTGAGAAGGAACGAAATATCATTGCAATGAAATATGGGGCTGGGCTGAAAAATTCCGAAATTGCACAGATCATGGGAGTTAGTGAGTCCAATATCGGTGTCGTAGTATATAGAAGCTTGAAAAAACTGCATATTTCCTTAAAGGCAGGAGGGTTCAAAAATGAATAAGAAAGATGATCTCACCAAATTCAGCAAAACCATAGAACTGCTTGAGAATGCCGAACAGGGCAGCACTACCGCCAAAGAAAGAATCTATAACCGCTTGATATACAAATTGGACCATGGGGCTCTTAGCCCCCAATCAGAGATAAAGGACGGGATAACGATGAAAAAAAGCAGCTGGAGAAATGCAATAGTGATTGGCAGTGCAGTAATTTGTCTGGGTGGAGCATTCTCTGCAACCTCCTATGCACAGGATATGTTCCAATCGATCATGGCAAAGTTTGAAGTGGGAAATCTCGAAATCACACAATACGATAAGGAAATCCCATCGGCTGCACAGTCAATGACTCCATCTGAAGATGCCCAAGGTGGGGAGAATGCGGTCATTGAATTGCCGGTTGCAGCTAAGTTGAGCCTAGATGAAGCACGTGCAGCACTTGGCATGAACTTCCCGGCACCCGATTGGATGGGAGACTATGAGTTTGTGAATTGTGTTCTTCAGGGGACCAGCATGGTTGAAGTGCAGTATAATTCCGGTGAGAATGCTGTGAATTTTCTAATCTCCAAGGGCGGGGACAATGGGATCAGCACTACGGAAGAAGTGAAGACAGAAGTAATTAACGGGACTAAGGTTTATTATGCAAATGGAATTGTGATATGGGAAGAGGATGGCTATACAGTAGAGTTGTATTCCCAAGTAGATTTTGACCAAGCTACACTAGGGAAAATCATTGATAGTTTTAACATTGGTGCGCCTGTTCAGCCTTTAGAGCAAGGTCAAGTGAAGGAGAACTTGCAAAAGAATGGAGCAGCGGTTGCAGCTCCGGCTCCGGCTCCGGCTGTAGATTCGGAATAAAAGACTTACTCCGGGCAGCAGCAGCCTATAGTTACACACAGAAGACGCGAGGGGATTAGTCCCCTAAGCGTCTTCTTTTTTGAGCACACTTTTATAGAACATTCCCCAACCATTGCCACCCCCCAAAAACAAAAGTATAATTGATAATGATTATCAATTAATGAATGAATAAAGAGTTAAGTGTATTTATATAAGCAGTAAAGAGGTGACAGCATGCAAAAACAATCGCAGAAGACGGATTTAAGCGAGGTTAGAAAATATATAGAAGAGAATTTCACGAAGCACCTGTCTTTAGCACATTTAGCTAATCTTTCTGGTCTTAGTTCCAGTTATTTTTCCTCGGCGTTTAAACAGGAATATATACAAAGTCCAATGGAGTTTGTTACCCAGCTGCGGATTCAAAAGGCTAAACAATTATTGCAAAAGGAAGACGTTCGCTTGAAGTTTATAGCAGAAGCGGTTGGATATAGTGATGAGTTTTATTTTAGCCGAGTGTTCAAAAAGGTTGAAGGGATCTCGCCAACGATGTATTCCAGCCAGCAAAAATCTCATATCGGTGTTGTAACTGGGAACATGATGGGGTATTTACATGCGGCAGGAGTCATTCCGTTTGCTGCACCCTTAAGTGCAAAATGGACACCGTACTACTATAATTTATGGTCGCAAGAAATCGAGCATAAGGTAACCTTGACGCAAAATAAAAATTATTGCAGCCCAAATGAGCTGCTGCATTTGCCAATCGATCTTCTTATTTCTCCCAAAGATTTGTCGTCAGAGCTGGTAAAACGGATAGAGGATCATTTTCCAATCTATTGGCTGGATGATAAGCAAGATTGTTTAGTAGCCTTAACTGAACTTGCTGCCCGACTAAATAAACAAGAAGAAGCGAAACAGTGGATCACACAGTATAGGGCAAGATTGGAAGACGTTCGGCGCAGGTTAGAATGGACCTCTACACCACCTAAAGTTCTAGTTATACGTATCTATCAGCAGCAAATCTTTGCTTATTGTAATACAGGCATTCAGCATCTTTTATTTCAGGATTTGGGAGCGGAATCTAGTTATGAGCAGCCCAGTCTATATAATGCAGAGATTACTTTTGAAGAGTTAAGTAGATTGAAGGTAGATAAGCTGTTTACGATTATCTGCCCCGATGATGATTCACGAGCAACATGGCATCATTTGCAGAGAGAGGTTGGGTTCAGACAGTTAGAGGCTATTAAGCAGCAACAAATCTATGTTATTCACTCCGATCCTTGGTTTGAATATTCGCCTGTAGCTTTAAAGCGGATGCTAGAGGAAGTTGCAGTAATGATGATACCTTGAAAATGTACATGTCTAATCATAAGATGTTACATGGTCAATGCGTCCTATCTCTTATACACTCAATACTGAGAATGATTATTATTGAGAATATAGGAAAGAGGGAAGGTCTATCATGAAGGGGTTTAATACAAAAACAATAAGTTATGTTGTAATGGTTGGTTTATTATCCATTCTACTAACAGCTTGCGGTGGCAATAATACAGCTAATCAGCAAGCAACAGATACTCCAGTAACAACCAGTGAAGCGAGTGCAACTGCAACCGATGAACCCGCTGTACAAGAAACGGAAGTAGCGGCTAGAGATGCGTTTGTAGTAACAGACCAAGTAGGCAATACAGTAAACATTCCGGGGACTGTACAAAAGGTGTATGCCCCTGGTCTAGAGGATTACTTAGTTACCCTTGGTGTAACCCCAGTAGCCCAATGGTCCACGGGTGAAAGACCGCAGCAGTATCTACAGGATACGTTAAGTGGTGTAAAAGAAATCAGCTTCGCTAATGGTGTTCCCTCTCCAGAATCTGTAGTAGATTTGGAGCCGGAATTAATTATATTCCCCACTGCTTTTTATGCACAAAATGGTGTTTATGAAAACTACTCGCAAATTGCTCCAACTTACGTGTTTAAGAATGCACTCGGCAATGTAGTGGAGGCCACAGAAACGATTGCGAAATTGCTAGGTTTAGAGGATAAAGCAACAGAAGCTATTGCTGCTTACAATACAAAGCTAGAAGCAACTAAAGCACAGTTAGCCAGCGTTTCTGCCGGTAAAAAAGCAATTTATATTAATGCGAATGCCCGTGCGATCTTTTTAGTGGGTAACTTCCATTACGGGGGTTATGTGCTGAGTGAGCTAGGCTTTGCTCAAAGTGCTCTTGTAGAAGGAGAAATGTCCGCTGATATTTCGCTGGAAATGTTGTCTGATTTAGACGCTGATTATATCTTTATTAACGATAATGATGGTCTGGGAGATGCTTTCCTGGCAGACATTAAAGCTAGTCCTTTATGGAAGGCGCTGCCTGCAGTTCAAGCAGGTAAAGTGTTCGAGGTGGATGGCGATCACTGGAGATCCAGTGGATTAATTGCTTATCAAAAAACGATGGACGATATTGTAGCGTTCCTGCTGCCATGATTATCAAACCGTACGTAAAACCAAACTATGAAACGATGTTGATCACGAGTAAAGCTAATCATAAGGACTATGAAATCTTTATTGCCAAACCTTTGGATGAGTCTGCAAAAGATGGCTACGGCGTCATTTATGTTCTTGACGGCAATGGGCTTTTTGAAACCGCTGCTGAAATCACCCGATTGCTGACGCGTAAGCCTAAAGGCTATCCACCCGCGATTGTTGTTGGCATTGGTTATCCTGGAGGTGAGGCGTTTGATACCGTGCGTCGAACCTATGATTTAACCATGCCAGCTGAGCTCGCGAATTTACCGAAACGTCCCAATGGGGAGCCTTGGCCTGAATTTGGCGGGGCAGATGAGCTGCTAGCTTTTTTTGAAAAAGAGTTAATGCCAGCCATTGCCCAGAGGTTCGTTATCAATAAGCAGAAGCAAGCATTGTTTGGCCATTCCTTTGGCGGATTATTTGTTCTGCATGCGTTGTTTACTCAACCCACCTTGTTTTCACATTATATTGCAAGTAGTGCTTCCATCTGGTGGAATGATTACGCACTTTTAAAGGAATATGAGAGTTTTAAAGCTGATTTACACAGCAATATGCTAAGTCAGTTACCTAAAACGCTTATGATTGCCGGTGGAGAAGAGCTGGATTATATGGTCAAGGATAGCTTGGATTTATGTAACAGCATGATAGCCTTACACCTTCCAAGCTTCGAAGTAAGCTGGGCATTGCTTGAGCAAGAGGAGCATGTGAGCGTAATCTCGGGTGCGATTAGTCGGGCCGTCAAATTTTTGCTTACCACATCCTCTGACTTAAGTTAGATAGAAATCATATTCGTTTGCATCTGAGCTGGCCCTTGGCTGGCTCTTTTTGTAAAGTGAAGGGAAAGGGTTGGAAACATTGGCCGCAAATGTTCAGAAATCATCACTAGCAGGAGAAAAAAAGTTCTCCTTTTTATTATTGCTAATCCTCATGCTCCTCCTATTAATAGGCGTATTAGTGCTTGCTATGGCCCTTGGCGCGAAAAAAATGCCCTTCGCAGATGTATTCATGTCTATTTTTGCTTTTGATGATAAGGCGTCTACTCATCAGGTGATCCAGTCGATTCGTTTACCCCGGGTACTTGCCGCTATGGCAACAGGCGCTGGATTTGCAGTAAGTGGAGCGATTATTCAAGGGATTAGTCGCAATCCTTTAGCCGATTCGGGGATTCTTGGATTAAATGCTGGGGCAGGGGTCACGTTAGTTATTGCTATGGTTTTCCTGCCGACGATTTCATTCACAGGTACACTTTGGCTCTGTATTCTAGGTGCGGGATTGGGAGCGGGTTTAGTCTTTAGTGTGGGTTTATTAAGTAAACGAGGCATGACGCCTATTCGGCTTGTATTGGCGGGTGCTGCCATCTCTGCTATGCTAACTGCCCTAAGTGAAGGAATAAGTATCTTTTTTTCAGTGGCTCAGCAGGTGGCTTTTTGGTATGGAGGAGGTTTAAGTGGCATTAGCATGGCTCATCTACAGCAAATGTTGCCTTGGATGCTTCTTGCGCTATTACTTGCCATCGTAATTTCAAAGTCGATTACTATACTTTCTGTAGGGGATGAGACAGCGGAAGGGTTAGGCGTTAATATAAAACTTATCAAAAATCTCTCGCTTTTAGCCGCATTCATGTTAGCTGGGATCTCATGTGCTTTAGCTGGATCTGTAAGCTTTGTGGGCTTAATTGCTCCGCATTTGGTACGTTACATAGTGGGTGTGGATTATCGTTATATTATTCCATTATCCGCAATTCTGGGAGCCATCCTTGTTGTGCTTGCTGATTTAGTGGCACGTATCGTAAATGCCCCTTATGAAATCCCTGTAGGTGCTGTAATTGCGGTTATTGGTGTTCCGTTCTTTCTATATTTGGCGCGTAAAGAAAGGCGGGAGCTATAGTGAAGCTAAGATGGAAATTTATAATTATAGCAATCATTTTACTGCTAGGCTTTATATATAGTGTATCTACTGGTCAAAGCAGCTTAAGCTTACAAGAGTTATGGCAAACCGTATTGGGAAAGGGAACACCGAGGCAGGAGCTTGTACTTTTTCAGTTCCGTATTCCACGTATGATCTTGGGTTTTCTAGTAGGTGGCGCGTTGGCAATAGCAGGAATGCTGCTGCAAGCTATAAGCCGAAATGCTTTGGCCGACCCGGGCATACTGGGGATAAATGCTGGTGCTGGATTATCCATGATGTTATTTTTACTCTTACAAAATAGCTCAACCGGCTTACATACTTATGTTCAGCCACTGTATGCTTTATTGGGCGGATTTATCGTTGTCGCTCTATTATTTATGCTTTCCTATGATCGCAATCAAGGCATTATTCCCATTCGATTAATTTATACTGGTATTGCTGTTGCGGCTGCGATTAGTGCATTTATGATTGTGTTAACCTTCGTACTAGATCCTTCGCAATATCAGATGATTAAGGTGTGGCTGGCAGGGAACATAGGGAATAGTAATTGGAGTCACGTGTATGCTATGCTGCCTTGGTTACTTCTTATTGTGCCTTTATTAATTCGGAATCATCTTATATTGGATGTACTAAGGCTTAACGATCTTGTAGTCATTAGTTTAGGGGTATCTCTAAATAAGTATCGTGTTTGGTTTTTAGTGTGTAGTGTCTTATTGGCGGCACCAGCGGTTGCTGTCAGTGGGAGCATTGGATTTGTAGGACTAGTAGTTCCACATTTAGTTAGACGACTCTTTCGTGGCCATAAAATAATGATTCCCGCGTGTTTATTAATCGGTGGCGGATTAGTTGTTATTGCAGATGCGCTTGGTAAAATGGTAGTAGCCAATACTGAAATACCAGCAGGAGTAATCGTGGCTTTAATCGGTGCTCCATACTTTTTATATTTATTAATTAAAAGTGAATAACTGAAAAAAGCTATTGTGTGATTGATGCTGGAAATAAAAAAAGAATGCCTTGATTATGCAATAATCCAAGGCATTCTTTTTTATATCGTTTTCGTTTTCAGCTTTTCTAAAAGAACTTTCCACCAGTGTATAGATTGCTCAAGTTGAGAAGCGTAGTAGCTTTCCATGAAATCTACACTTTCACGAGTGGAGCTATCTACATCTATTTGCTGGTAGATTTGATTTAATTGATCTTTTTTTATAAGTGACTGTTCAATTTTCTTCTCGATAATCGGGATCACTTTATCAGTCTCTACAAAACGAAGATTCACAAGAGCGACAATCATATCTGAAATAGATTCTGCATCTTCTATTACCTTATAAATTTTGAGCGGGAGCTGCTTGCGCCCTTTATCGGTAATGGAAAACACCTGTTTGTCTGGACGATGTTCTTCTTTGATAATCTCTACCTGTTCAACTAAGCCCTGTTTCGTAAGAGATTCAAAGTGATAATACAGTTTGCTTTCAGATAGATTGAGCAATTTATCAAAAGGAATAGGGGTGGATAGTTCTTTTTTTAATTTATAAGGATAATTATTTTCATCCATTAACTTACTTAAGATATAAATTTGAATTGACATCACAGAACCCACTCCTAATTGTTGGCTAAACTCTATCTTACCAAACCTAGGCGGTTATTTCAGCTGTATTTTTAACTTCAACGGGCAGTATAGTTTCTTTAGTTACAGGTACAGGTTTATGAACAAACCGGACGATTACAATGTTAATCATCATAGCCCCGGCAAATACGCCTGCTAATCCCCATAAGAAGGGGGCTGGACTAATGGAACCAAACATTTGTGCCAAATAAGCTTGCACAGAATAATACATCGGGGTGATGCGGCCGAACCAATCGTATGGTGTATACATCATATCACGAGGCATGGTAGCACCATTGGCGATGGTTTGCATGAGCAGGATTGGAATATTTAAGACCATACCGCCTTCGCCAACTAGGAAGACCATAATCGCACACACGTTAAATGCAGCCATATACATTAGAATTTGCTGAGCAGCAACTGGTAACAGTAAGGATAGGTCTACATCTGCAACAGAGAAGGCAATGGTTAAAGCAACGACTGTTGATAATACAGCGATTAATAAAGCTGTGAATTGAACGAACATAAACAGTTTTGTCTTGCTTGCTTTCCCGCGGTTCGCTTTAAAAGAAGCAACTAATTGCATGGAGGCAATCATTGCCCCAACATAACCAGCCATAGTTAAGAACATAGGTAACATGTTGTTGTGCATGCCGTCCGGAACATCATTGATGACAACATAATTCCCGACATAGCTATTTTCAATTTGTGTAGCCATTGCGGTGGCTTGTTCTTCTGGTACGTTAAAGTTCATTAACACACCTTTTGCGGTTTGCTCTGAGAAGTTCGCGCTTAATTGTTTGTTAATTTCTCCTACAACGGAAGACATGGCTGAAGATACCATGGTGGCAGAAGCTTCGTTGACTGTGAAATCAATACTTGCGGATACCTTACCGCTTTGAACGTTGGCTGAAAATTCTTCTGGAATATGGACAACTAGAGCTAACTTATTATGTTCTAATTCATCCATCGCTTTTTTATTCGATACATCGGTTTTTATCGTTTTGAATGGTAAACTCTCCGAGAACTGACTCGAAATCTGAGCCCCATATTGACCTGCATCATCATTGACAATAGCAATTTTTAAATCATCCATGTTCCCTGGAAGTGCTGTATACCCTGGTAAGAAAATACCAAGCATCGCAATGGCATAGAACACACCCATAAAAATAGAACCAATGGCCCCTTTGGACTTCAAAAACTGTGAAAACTTCAACTGTATTCCTTCTTTCTTCTGAATAACACTTTTATTATAGTACTTCAATTAAAGTACTTTTAACTGAGTGAAATTTATAGTACGATAATTCATTAGAAATGTCAAATTTAAGATACAATGGGTAAGTAGTGAATGATTAAAAAAATGAATAACTGAAGGGACTTCGAACATGAACAAGGTTATTGTAATTGGTGCAGGCATATTAGGAGCTTCAGCAGCTTATCAGCTAAGTAAGTTAGGTGCTGAGGTCATCATTATAGATCGTAAGGATGTTGGACAAGCAACGGATGCAGCAGCAGGGATTATTTGTCCATGGTTGTCTCAACGCAGAAACAAAGCATGGTATCGTCTTGCTAAAGCGGGAGCAAGCTTTTATCCGGCACTTATTCAAGAGTTGGAAGAGGCTGGAGAAACCGAGACTGGATACGCAAAAGTTGGAGCGATATGTATCCATGAGGATTTGAAAAAGTTACTCGCGATGAAAGAAAGAGCGGAGCTGCGCAGAGAGGACGCCCCTGAAATAGGGGAACTTACGATGCTGACGGATCTTGAAGCGCAAGAGAAGTTTCCCTTATTGTCGGAAGGCTATCATGCGCTTCATGTATCCGGTGCAGCAAGAGTGAACGGACGTGAATTACGTGATGCTTTGCTAAGGGCTGCTCAGCGTAATGGTGCGCAAATGATTGAGGGAGATGCTATTTTAGAACATGATGAACATGAAATTAAAGGGGTTAGTGTAGGAGAACAGACATTCACAGCGGATGAAGTGATTGTGTGCGCAGGGGCTTGGTCTAACGCTTTGCTTCATCCGCTTGGGATCATGCTTCAGGTGCGTTATCAAAAAGCTCAAATTATGCATTTGAAGCTTGCTCAACAAGCGAGTACAGAGCAATGGCCTGTGGTAATGCCGCCTACAGATCAATATATACTCGCATTTGCGGATCAAAATATCGTGGTAGGTGCTACTCACGAAAATGATGTCGTAGGTTATGATACTGCTGTAACCGTAGGAGGAATGCAAGAAATTCTAAATAAAGGTCTTCAAACGGCTTCCGGTCTTGCGGATTGTAGCCTAAATGAGATAAGAGTAGGGTTCCGTCCATTTACAGCAGATTTTCTTCCCGTGTTGGGCAGGGTTCAAGGATGGAATAAACTAATTGTTGCTAATGGACTAGGATCATCCGGATTAACGATGGGACCCTTTCTTGGTGAGCAGCTAGCCAAGCTGGCCATGAATCAACAGGTAGATATTCAGCTTGAAGACTATGCATTAGAGCATGCGATAAATGAGTAGTAAAAAAGGAGGTCAGCGATTCGATCCGCTAAAGTGCCACCATACGTATTCCTTAAAACGACAGAGATGTCGTTTTTTTTAACTAAACATTTATTCCTGCTTATTGTAAGACGCTCTTAATAAAGCTACTTCTCTGAAAACTCGTTGTCCTTCTGCTTGGCATTAGTCTACTTTAGATGCCTCTTCGAGAGAATGAATGAGAAATCTATGATCTATCGGTGAAGACATAACAATCAGGATCGTATAGGTTCCATACTTATCACATTGATTGCCAAACTCTTCAAGAGCATGTGTAGATTCGGTCACTACTTTTAATAAATAGCTGTGTTCTCCACTTATACGGTGGCACTCGGCAACTTGGGGAGAGGCATGGACAAAGTCAAGAAATGCCAGGCAGTCTCTAGTCCGAAACAACATATAGGCTGCCGTATTTTTCCCGATTTTTTCAGGGGAGATGATGGTGCGATATTCCTCAATGATTCCTTTCTCTTCCATTCTTCTAACTCGTTCCGTAACCGCAGGTTGAGACAGACCTACGGATTTCCCCAGTTCTGTCATTGAAATCCTCGCTTGATTTTGAAGATAGAAGAGAATTTGTTTGTCTACATGATCCACTTTGGATGGCCTCCTTTATATTTAAGGTAATTCATTAAAACTCCTTTAATTACTTTGTTAAATCATCATAATTGATTGATTATAATATGTAAAATGAATAATTTACATTATATAATATGACTCTCACCAAAATGATGATCTACACTTGGAAAGTTAGAGAGGATGGCTACCATTGAGAAAATTTGATTTAAATAAAGTAGGTACAGAAGATTTACAGGCACGTATTGATGAGTCTGGAGGAAACTCCCAATGAGACTCTCCCACTCCCGCAAAAATATAATCACATTAGCTGCTATATGTTTGTCCGCATTGATGTTTGGCCTCGAAATTTCCAGTGTGCCTGTGATACTGCCTACCCTGGAAAAGGTACTGCACGGTAGCCTCAAGGATATGCAATGGATTATGAACGCCTACACCATTGCCTGTGCGACAGTTCTGATGGCTGTTGGAACGCTGGCTGACCGGTATGGAAGGAGGCGTATTTTTATTATCAGCCTTATCTTGTTCGGTATTACATCTTTGATTTGTGGCTTGGCGCAAAGCACAACGGTTCTGATCGCCAGCCGGTTCCTTCAAGGCGTGGGTGCTGGCGCGATGCAGATTTGCCAGATAGCCATTCTTTCACATCGGTTTCAGAAAGGAGAAGAACGCAGCAAAGCTTTTAGCACATGGGGGATCGTGTTTGGTATCGGTCTCGGTTTTGGACCTATCATTGGCGGTATGATCGTGGCTGTATTGAACTGGCATTGGGTTTTTCTGGTCCATGTCCCGCTGACCCTTTTTACTTTGATCCTTGTCTTCAGCGGCGTGGAGGAGTCCAGCGATCCACAGGCAAAAAAGCTGGACATTATCGGCATCGTCACGCTTTCGTTGACGGTTTTTGGCCTGGTCTATTTTATCACACAAGGGTCGGAACTTGGTTTTAGAGGTACAGCATCCCTCAGCATCCTTGTTGCAGTGGCAATAAGTTTCATAGTATTTCTATTTGCGGAGAAGCACAGTGCTCATCCAATGTTCGACTTTTCCGTATTCAAGATACGTAATTTTTCTGGTGCTCTCCTTGGCTCCGTCGGGATGAATTTCAGTTTTTGGCCATTCATGATCTATCTTCCAATTTATTTCCAGAGCGGGCTTGATTACGACATCGTAAGTGCCGGGTTGTCTGTTCTGGCTTATGCACTGCCCACCCTGGTAATTCCGCCTCTGGCAGAGCGATTTTCGCTCCGCTACCAACCGCGCATAGTTATCCCATTGGGTCTATTCGTTATCGGCTTGGGCTTCATTTTGATGAAGTATGGCAGCAGCGGTGATCACGCCAGCTGGTTGACTATGCTCCCCGGCTCTCTGTTGGCTGGTATTGGGCTGGGATTAACCAACACGC
This sequence comes from Paenibacillus sp. FSL R7-0048, assembly GCF_038004505.1. Lineage (NCBI taxonomy): Bacteria > Bacillati > Bacillota > Bacilli > Caryophanales > Paenibacillaceae > Paenibacillus > Paenibacillus sp. FSL R7-0048. The sequence goes on from NZ_JBBORF010000001.1 coordinate 835,639, forward strand.
CTGTCACCAACACGACTACCGGCTCGGTACCTAGTACTCGTGCAGGTATGGCTTCCGGCATAGACATGAGTGCCAGATTAATCAGTCTAGCCATCAACATTGCCGTAATGGGCTTCATTTTACAGGAAGGCATCTTTTCTTATTTGAAGAAAGCTTTTCCTGAGACTGTCGATGTTTTACAATTGCGATCTTTGGCCGAAAAAACAGCTGCCGGAAACACTTCGTCTCTCAATCAGGGTTTTCCAGAACTATCCTCACTGGATGCATCTGGAGCTATCGTCCATGCCTCGCTTGTACACGGCTTTGGTTTGGTGATGCTCTATGGCGGTATTGGTGTCTGGGTGTTGGCCGCGATCAGTTTTATAATTTTTGGACCCAAGAGAGCATTGTTGCAAAAGTAGAGAGTGAAGACTATCGCGCCCACAAGCGATTCGTGAGTCTCAACTGATTAAGCCGCCTAGTATTATCACGTAAAGTCGTTGTATTATTGCTTTGGAACAAAACTGAAATGAAGTAACGTTAAAAACCCCTTCTAGCGAAGCTTTTTTTTATCCTTTATACTGAAAAGACCAATTAATCTTCCTAGGAGTTGTCTAACGAATCATGATAAAGAAAGAAGTCGCGCATATACGCAAGCAATTTAAGCTGGATCACGATTTAATGAGTATTTACGATATTCTCAACGTGTATATTATGAAGGAAAGCAACGAAATCTATCATTGGGAGCGCCAGCCGTTTGGAATGGTGGACAGAGAGAAGCAGGAGCTGTATATGGGCAATTTCAAAAAACTCCTGACCGGTGAACTGGATCAGAAATTGTTCGAGTTGAAGTTTCAAGCGGAAGCGGAGGAGCCGGCGCAGGTGATGCTTCATCAAGCTTTGGTGACAGGGGATCCGGATGAATGGCAGGATCTGATGCTGCTGTTGGTGGACAGAATGATGGCGGATACTCATTATGAACGGGATACGGTGATCACTTTCGTTCGCGGACAGTATTTCCGCCCGACTAAAGATAGAAACGATGAAGCCGAGGAAAGTGAGAAAAACGAACTATTCGCGCATCCTTTTATCCTATGCAGCGTGAATTCCACGGAGAAACAACGGAAAGCTCTCTTGTTTGATTACGTGGAGCGGGAGTTCAAGTACAATGTCATTGTAGATCCGATCGTCAAGTTAAGCACACCGGAGCAAGGTTTCTTTTACCCAAGTGTGACGGACAATTATTCCGATGTGAACCGTATTCTATATTGTACGGGGAAATCGAACTTTCTAGATCCGCATTTTGTCGGAGAGGTCTTGAATGCCGAAAGATCCAATACGGCTCTGGAAGAGAGAGCTATATTCGAAGACATCGTGAAGGAAGTGGCGGGCGAACAGCTTGATGCAACCACTCTCGCACAGGTGTACGAGGAGATCCATCAGGTCATCGAAACCAACGACGATAAGGAAGAACCTCCAAAGCTCGATTATAGAGACCTGGAACGTGTACTAACGGTAAGTGGCGTTGAGAACGTGACAATGGAAAAAGTGGAACGGGCGTTTGAAACGATCGTTGACGATAAGCATTATGAGATGAAGGCGAGCAGCGTAATGCCGAAATTCACTACCAAATCGATTAAGATCGATACAAAGGTAGCTACGATTTCGGTCAGCCCGCAGGATTTAAAATATGTGAAGCAAGTGAATTATCATGGGAGACGCTGCATTTTGATTGAGGTTGACGAAGATGCCGTGATCGAAGGCTTCACCCTTACTACAGAGAATCTTTAGACTGCTTCAACAATGCTATGGGCTATCCTTAAAGTCTTTGAACAAGACTAAGGATAGCCCAATTTGTTTTGTATCAAATACGGTGATTAAAGATATATTCGATATATTCTTTTGCGCTAGTATTAATTTCTTCATCGCTGGCTTGGAATGAAGCTCCAAAAACAGCAAAGTACGGTAGGGCTTCTGCGCCTACATGTTTGGCACTGGCTTTAAAGGGTGCGATCACTGCGTCTACGGTAAAAGAAACAGAGCCCGCTGGCTGATAATTTTCTTTTTTATCACCGATGGACAGGGCCAGCCCTAACTTTTTCCCGTTAAGCTTGTTCCCGTTTGATCCATAAGCCCATCCGTAAGCCAACACATCGTCAAACCATTTTTTCAATAGCGGCGGATAACTGTACCAATACAACGGGAATTGAAAGATCACATGGTCATAAGCTTCCATTAGATTCTGCTCTCTAGAAACATCAATATTCCAGTCAGGGTACTCCTTATAAATCTCATGAAGGGTAATATCGTTGGGATATAATAGCAGTTCCTCTTTCCAGCGCTGGTTGACCCTCGAATTTTCAAGGTTTGGATGCGCCAAAATCACTAGTGTTTTCATGATGAATCTCCATTCTCAGGCCTATATTATTTATGAATATTATTATTATCTTGCAGGTTGTAAAAAAAGAAAATACACACAATAAAGTAAGATGGTTACTTCGAGGTGTGTACTGGACTCCGAAAAAAATATATGCAACAATGAAGTTTTGAGTAAGCTTAATTTGATCAGCATGAACGAGGTGTCATTCTATGAAACAATATCATTTAGGGATAGAGGCAACACTAGAAATCATCGGCGGAAAGTGGAAAGCTTTGATCATTTGCTTTTTGATGTCCGGTGCCAAAAGAACAAGTGAATTACAGCGTAATATTCAAGGCATCTCACAAAAGGTTCTGATCCAGCAGCTTCGTGAACTTGAGAGGGATGGGCTTGTCAAAAGATTCGTGTACCAGCAGATGCCGCCAAAAGTTGAATACAGCCTCACGGAATATGGCGTTACAGCTAATAAGATCGTGGATGTTATGTGTGCTTGGGGAAAAGAAAATATAAAAATAAGGCAAAGACGAGGAGAAGAGATCGTCTTGTTGGAGGATACATGTCCTGGAGCAAATTAAAGCAACAACTGGAGAGTTTTCTCTGTCCTGCGTTATCTGGCAAGGTTGAATATCGCGCAAGCAGCTACCGTTATTTACCTGATAAATCAGGGAGCTGTTATATTTCGGTAGATAAAAAGAACGTACTCAATATGAATGATAGAACTAACTCAATCAGATGGTATCTGACGGAGCAGGAGATTAAGAATGATTCAGAACTCCAAATTCCAATCCACCCTGAAGACATTGAAGCGGTTAGAAAAGATAGTAAAGGGAACATCCCGGAGGATCGTCTAATAGTCATTGCAAGAAGCAGAAAGATATCAGAAGTTGCAAAGGAGCTTTTGTCAGCACAGACGTCATTAAGTAAATCGAATTTTATCGTTATAGCTAATAAGTTTTTATCTACTTCTATAGAGGAAAGCATAGAGAGCGATGATATCTTATTGAATATTCTGGCTTTAGTGGACAGACGGGTTGGGAAAAAGCGGATTTTAAACATGAGCGAGAAGATGCAGTTAAAGCATCCGATTGTGCAATATTTTTATGAACTACGTCGTAGTACATTGTGAATATAACTAAACTCTCCCTTGCCCAATGGGACCTGCTTCATCCATTATAAATAGGTAATCATCTCCTCCATAGAGCGTACTTTTACCTGTATCCATAAAGGAGAGAAAATAGGATGGAACTCAAAAAAATAAATGACTCTATTTATTATTTAGAAAACGTCAGAGAAACAGACAGACCTGTTTTGGGATATGTTGTAGGTGACAGCTTTTCAATTATGATTGATTGTGGCAATTCAAAATCGCATTTAGATGCCTTTATAAAGTGTTTAGATGATAACAATCTGCCACGTCCCAAATATGCTTTGATCACGCACTGGCATTGGGATCATACCTTTGGTATGCATGCTTTTGACGGGGGAACTATAGTCTCTTCAGCAACGAATGAGGCACTACAGCGCCTGAAAGAATGGGAATGGGATGAAGAAGCTGTTGTAAAACGCTTAGAGACCAAAGAAGAAATAGCATTCGCCTATAACTGTATGAAAAAAGAATATGATACGTTTGATAAGATTAAGGTTAGCACAGGAAATATTATGTTCGAGGATGCTTTAACGCTGGATTTAGGGGGCACCACTTGCCAGATTATAAAGGTAGGAGGGCCACATGAAGACGATTCTTGTGTTGTATATATAAAAGAAGCGGGAGTATTATTCGCAGGCGATGCACATAGCGGGGATTATTATCATGGAGAAGGTAAAATTGATCCGATAAAAATGAAAGAATATATTGTGTTTTTATCCACTCTTTCATTTACTACGTATATCCCGGGGCACGACGCCCCTATGAGCAAGGAACAAATCATTCCCTTGTTAAATAGATTTTGTGAGGTCAAGTAAAGGCTAGCCTTATCACATAACAGCTTATTTTATTAGGCGACTTGTTAGGTATGAATTCGGTAGTTTACCGGACGCATGCCTTTTTGTTGTGCCTGATGGGGCAGTTCAGAGGGGGGGGCTTATTTGCGTTTATTGGGAAGCAGGGTTACGATTAACCATAAGCAGCCTTGCTTCAGACCCCTTCCGAGCTATTAGAAATCTTAGACGAATTATACATCGATGGCTGGGGACTTGTACAGAAAGGGAAACAGAAATGGATAAGAAAATAAGCGTAGAGAATCTAAAACTGACACCACAAAATGATACTTATTATATTGCTTGGAGTATCGGAGTCGATAAGAAGTATAAAAAGCATATGAAAAAAGAAATAAAGAGCCAACTCACAGACGTTCTAGGATCCATGACTCAAAATAATGCTGTGGAGGATATTTCAGTTTACAGTCATAACAAAACAGCCGAAAAACATGGAGAATTCATTATATGGGATTATCTTATCCTAATGCAGATCAAGGAAAAAGAAGATGCCGAAATCATTTTACCTAACTTAAAAAATGTGAATATACCTTTCGTGCTCGAAACAATCCGTATAGAGTTACTTGTAACCACACCAAACAGCACGTACCCTACACCAGGGGAAGGCGCGCGAAAACGGCATGTAAAGCCATTTTATGCAATTGAATATGTCGATGTTCAGCCTAATCATTTAGATGAATTCCGAGACATAATGATTAACAATAACGGACCGGCAATGAAGTACATAATGGAGGAAGCGAGATGGTGTCATAATTTTTATGCATTAGAAACGCTGACTGTCTTCTATCATCATTCAAGTTATCCTACTTGGAATCAGATTCATGTCATAGGTTTGTATTTGGAATCAATTTTTCTATATAAAAAAAATTTCTCAAAAGGGCTGGCACTGACCCACAGCATTTCATTTGAAGAAAACTTTGCGCAGTTAAAGAAGATAAGAACCATGTTATATAAAACGATCGGGAGAAAGATGATCTAGAATAGACCAATGGATCAATGGATCATACCCACCCCGTAAATTCCAATATAGACGCTTTAGCGGATTGTGCTTCGGATTGTGCGCCTTTACGCCATTGTTTAGGTGACTCACCCATAAGCTTGGAGAAACATCGGTTGAAGCTGGATATGGACTGAAAACCGACTTGCTCAGAGATGGAGAGAATGGAATCATCCGTACTTTTTAACTGCTTGCAGGCCTCTTCAATACGGGTACTGTTTAGGAAGTCGAGAGGTGCGGACCCCATAATCTCATGGAATTTCCTGCGGAAATGAGTGGTACTTAGGTGGCACAGATCAGCTAAAAAATCGATGGTAATCGGCATCATGTAGTTTTTAGTGATGTATTCCAGAACGGGTGAGATGACAAAATCGCCCTTCAGGCTATGCTCTGTTTCTTGATTAACCAAGGGTTCATACCGGGAATGAATTCTTAGGAGTTCTATATAAAGCGATAACAATAAGCCGTAGGCACTTTCTTGATAGTAAGGATTTTTTTGTTTCAATTCCTCCACGACCGATGTCGCAAGGGTATAAACCTTGGGATGTTCCTCTTTATTCAAAATACAGTTTGTTCCCTTTATAGCCCACAGATTCGGCTCAAAGTTGCTGTAAGCGCTCTTGAAGGATTGCTGAAAAAGATCCTCAGGCGAAAAAAAGATATAAGACCACAGACTGGCTTCATTCGGCGAACTATAAGTTGTATGAGGGAGATACCTAGGGATGAAGGTCACATCTCCGGCTTTAAAAGGCACAGATTCTCCTTTGATCTCCATGATGCCGCTATCCGAATGGCAAATGCCAATCTCCAAATGATTATGGAAATGCAGATGTTCACTTTTAATATCAGAAATCTTCCAACGTTCACCACTTAACAGCAAGATAGGAAAGTTTATCGGTAAGCTGTAGTGGCGGTATTCAATGACGGGCTTCTTTTTTCTGGGCATATTCTCAATACTCCCATTCTTATTACGTAGGTTGAGTAGATTATAGGTTAACGTTATATCAAATTCAACTATATAAAGAGAACTTGATATTATACAATTTGGGAAAAAAGTGGCGGAGGAGAAGTTTGGAACTGTAGGAGCGTTAGCGTCCGCCTTTGTCTGCAGATTTCCACCGCGAAGAGCGGTATAAAATCAAGAAATTCTTACGACAACAGCGGCCGGAAGTCCAAATATTCTCTGTAGTCACGGCTAATTCCAAGATATAGCGAACAAAAGTTAATGGTTGAAATTGCACAGTTTAGTTATGAATATGCTTAGAATCAGACCATTTTACTACTTACAATAGAGTTAGTAAAGCGTTTACAATATGGACGGACAGCTCTCAAGCGCCTTTGGGGGCGTGTGCGAAAGAGAGGAGAAACAAGATGCTTCAATTAACTTATGACAGAGAAGAGATTTTAAGGGTCATCGACAAAGTGGTCAGAAAAACAATGGCGATGGATTTAACATGGGACTGGCCTTGTGGTGTGGCTTATTATGGGGTAACCAGAGCTTATGAAACTACAGGAAATAAAGAGTATTTGGATATGCTTGTCCAGTGGGCAGATGAATATATCGAGCTGGGTCTGCCGGATTGGACGGTAAATACCTGTGCCATGGGCCATATGCTGATCACTTTGTATGAGGAAACAGGCAATCAGAAATATTGGGATATTGTGATGAGCAAAGTAGATTATCTGCAGAACAATGCGCTTAGATTCGGAGATCATGTATTGCAGCATACCGTCTCTATTTCTAATGATTTTCCAGAACAGGCATGGGCGGATACCTTGTTTATGGCGGCATTTTTCCTGCTCCGTGTAGGAAGCAAATTAAAGGATCAGGAAATGATTCAAGATGCCTTGAATCAATATTATTGGCATATCAAATACCTGCAAGATCCTAGCAGCGGGTTTTGGTACCATGGCTACAATAATGTGAAGCAGGATCACATGTCTGGACTATTCTGGGGCAGAGCGAATGCTTGGGGCGCATACACCATGTCGCAAGTTAAAAAGCTTTTGAAAGAATGGTATCTGTATCCGCAGTGTATGGACGTGGAGTGTTCGCTGCGCGATCAGCTGGCCGCACTCAAGCTGGTGCAAACGGAGAACGGCCTGTGGCGGACAGTACTCGATGACGAGGAGTCTTATGAAGAAGTATCCGCGTCTTGCGGCATTGCGGCTGCTATGATTAATAACGGCAATCCGCTGCATACCAAATATGTGCAAAAGGCCCTGAAAGGTATTTTGAACAATATCAGCGAAGATGGACGGGTACTGGGTGTCTCTGGCGGAACAGCGGTTATGAAGGATCGGGAAGGTTACCGTAATATTCCAAAAGACTGGATTCAAGGCTGGGGTCAAGGCTTAGCATTAGCTTTTCTATCCGATATGCTTAAATAGGAGGGATCCAAGTTGTCCAAACAAACAACGGGGGCCTTTACACTGCCGGGAGAATCCGGTTATGAGGCATTGACCCTGGAATTAGCTGAACGTTGGGGTGCCGATGTCATCCGTGACAGTGACGGCACACAGTTGTCCGATGAGATTATCAACGCAGGATACGGCATTTATTCTACAATCTGCATCATCAGAGATCATAACGAATGGGCGTCCCAGAATTCAGACAAGCTGCAGCAGAGCTTTTTAATAACAAATCCGAAGGTAGCGGTACAAGATTATTTATCCATCTATCTGATGGAGGATTTTTTTGCTGAACAATTCCGAGTGAATGATTCCAAAGAGGCGTTTAAGTACTGGCAGGTTTTTGACCGAACGACGGGCGAAGAGGTTCCAAGAGAACTGTGGAATTATGAGCGGGAATCGGGAAATGTAGTCATTACTGGAATAACGCCTTGGCATAAATACACAGTCAGCTTCATGGTCTACCGGATTTGGGAAGAGATCTCCATGTACAATCACACCACGAATCACTGGGAAAAAGAGCATCTGATGCAGATTGATCCCATCTATGTAGAAACGCAAAAATATTTACTCCATTGGATTGAAGATTGGTGTCGTAAGCATAAGGAAACAACAGTGGTTCGGTTCACCTCCCTCTTTTATAATTTCGCCTGGATCTGGGGCAGTGATGAGCGCAATCGCCATTTGTTCTCGGACTGGGGTTCATATGATTTTACGGTAAGCTCAAGAGCGCTTGATCTGTTTGCCAAAAAATATGGGTATTCGCTCACGGCCGAGGATTTTGTGAATGGTGGGAAATATCGGGTCAGTCATATCCCGGCGCAGCAGCGGAAGCTGGACTATATGGCATTTATCAATGATTTTGTCATCGAATTTGGTAAGCAATTAATTGATATTGTGCATAAGCACGATAAGCTGGCGTATGTCTTCTATGATGATAGTTGGGTTGGCATGGAGCCTTACAATGACCGTTTTGAGGAGTTTGGTTTTGACGGGATGATTAAATGTGTGTTCTCAGGGTATGAGGCAAGGCTTTGCTCTGGTGTAAAAGTAGATACCCATGAGATTCGGCTGCATCCCTATTTATTTCCGGTTGGATTGGGAGGGCTTCCTACGTTTATGGAGGGAGGTAACCCTACGCTCGATGCCAAAAAGTATTGGATTAATATCCGGCGCGCCTTGCTCAGAGAGCCTATAGATCGGATTGGACTGGGCGGATATTTGCATCTTGTAGAGCCTTATCCGGATTTTTGTGATTATATCGAAAAGATCGCGGATGAATTCAGAGAAATTAAAGAGCTGCATCATAAAGGCAAACCGTATCACATTAAGACGAAGGTAGCCATTTTGCACGCTTGGGGCAAATTGAGATCGTGGACCTTGTCCGGGCATTTCCATGAAACGTATATGCATGATTTGATTCATATCAATGAGGCTTTGTCCGGATTGCCGGTTGAGGTGCAGTTCATTGATTTTGAAGATATCCGTAAGGGAGTATTACATGAGTGTGATGTAGTGATCAATGCCGGCTCGGCAGGTTCAGCATGGAGTGGTGGAGAATACTGGAGTGACCATAAGTGCGTGGACTTACTGACAGAATGGGTTTATGAGGGTGGTACTTTTATAGGTATCAATCAGCCTTCGGCGCTTGATGGTTATGACAGCTTTTTCAGAATGGCACATGTGCTTGGTCTGGATGAGGATACAGGCTCCAAGGTAGCTCATGGAAGATGGACATTTGAGGCTAGAGATGAGCAAGGTTTAGTGCCTGAAGGAGCCAGCATAACACCTAAAAATAACATTTATCTTACGGATGGCTCAGCAGCGGTATTGTGTGAAAAGAGTGGGATGATAACATTGTCCACCCATGCATTTGGTAAAGGAAAGGGGATCTACCTGCCTTCTTTCACCTTAAGCTTTGAAAATACAAGATTGCTATTAAATGTGATTCGTTATGCCGGGAATGAGTTAAAGGAAACAAAGTACATTACGGATAATTTATATACAGAGTGTGCTTATTATCCAGAAAGTAAAATACTCGTCGTGATTAACAATAGCGACCAGCTTCAAAAAACTACGATTGATACGGAATATGGACAACAAACCCTGGAATTAGATCCGTTTGATACTATTATCCGAACTATTGGCGATTAATCCCATTAAAAAAGCTCAAGCCAGCGGCTAACTTGCCGATGCTTGAGCTTTTTGCTGTGAGGCCTATAGTATCTGTTATCTACTTATTTTGCTTTTATGAATTCAGCAGATTTGATCCCAGCTTGACGACCAAAAATAATGATTTCTGCAACAGAGTTGCCGCCAATCCGGTTTTGTCCGTGTAAGCCGCCTGTAACTTCGCCTGCCGCAAACAGACCAGGGATAGCTTCACCATCTTTATTTAGAACCTCTGTGTTCGTATTGATCTTCACGCCACCCATGGTGTAGTGAATCCCAGGAGCAATTTTAATAGCGTAGAAAGGACCAGTGGACAGGTCATTGTCCATTCCTGTAGTTCTGCCAAATTCGGCATCCTTTTTATTCTTAACGGCGCTGTTCCAAGTATCAAGCGTTGTTGCCAGCTTATCCTCTGGAACACCGATTTCTTTGGCCAAAGCTTCGATGGAATCCGCCTGAATCACGAAGCCCATTTTGTCATATTGTTCAATAGCCTTCACACGGGATTTAACACCGGAATCAAAGACCAGCGTAGCTGCTTTATTAGGCAGTGTATTGATGGAAGCTGTTACTTTATCACGGGTATCCAATTCATTGGTGAACCGTGTACCTTCACTGGAAACAAGGATAGCGCCTTCCCCACGAACAGCTTCGCCGATGAGGTAGGATTTTTCTTGCTGCACAGTCGGGTGAACTTGGATTTGATCCATATCGACGGTTGTGCCGCCGAGTTTCTCAATCATCTTGATGCCGTCCCCGGTACTGCCGATTTGGTTAGTAGTAACGTAGCCTTCCAAGTCAGGTCTTACTTCGGAGATCAAATCCATATTGGCACCGAATCCGCCAGTGGTTACAACGACAGCATCTGCCGTAATTGTTTTTTCCTCTGTTTGGTTAAAGAGGACTTTGACGCCATTTACTTTGCCATCTTTTTCAGTGATTTCTTTGACATCAGCATTCACGAAAAGAGGGATTTCTTTCTCTTGTACGTTTTTCACTAAACCTTTGACAAGGTATTGTCCCACAGCAGAGCCATCTTCAGGACGGTGTGTACGTTTTTCGTTCATGCCGCCTGTAATGGTGATATTGTTCAAGCGGATTCCGATGGAATCCAGCCAATCGATCGCACTCGCGGAATTATCAACGAAGAAACGAAGCATTTCTTTGTCGTTAGTGTCATGGCCACCTTTTAATGACTCTTCATAAAATAAATCATTGCTGTCTTCAATGTTTTGTTCTTTTTGGAATTTCGTTTCAGAAGCGTTCATCCCCGAAGAGGATTTGGTTGTGTTCCCGCCGGCAACCGGCATTTTTTCCAAAATAACAGGGTTCATGCCTTTCTCTTTGGCCTCAAGCGCCGCGGACATTCCCGCACCACCCGCACCGACAATGATGATATCATATTTATCTTTTAATTGATCGAATGGTGTGTAGCTTGCTTCAGATGCCCCGGAGACGGCTTCAACTTCTTTTTTCTCGTTGTTATTACTCTTGCTCTCGTTCACCTTGTCGTTTCCATTACCGCAACCTGCGATAACGAGCATGACAGAGAGGACGAGACTCAGAGCACCAGCTGCTTTCTTTTTCATTGTTAACCCTCCACTTTTATATTTCTCTATTAAGATGTACCAAAAGAACCCGACAAAAAAGAAAGGAAGTATCAGAGGGAGTTGGAAGTGGAGAAGCGCGCGCGTCGCTGTTATTCTCCTAACTTCAAATCTTCTACGGTTACGTCCACAGTTTCCATCGTTATTCTCTTTAGTTCATCTTCTTATTAAGTATACCATCAATCATGACTATTAGTGAAAGTTTTCACAAATTATACAAGTCGTCTATTCTAACATAGGGTAACGAAATATTGAGCGGATTAGGCGGAAAATGGACCATAAACCATATAACTAGAAGATTTGGCGTGAGATTTTCTCACTGTAGAAGTGGTAACTGTCACGGATTAGTAAAGCGGTTTTTGTTCTTCTGGATTTTTAAATGGTAAAATGAGAGTATTGCCTACTAGTCAATCCGGAAAGACTAACATGAGACATAGGAACAAATTCTAATTAATAGGTGAGAATATGGAATTTAATAACGTAATAAAAGAAAAAGTAAAAGAAGATAACTATAAAGTGTTTGCTTTACTAAGCCGCTATTTGAATAATACCCCCGACTTTATTAACAAAGAAGAAATTGAAGAAATCGTAAACTGTGGTGTATCTTATGAATACGCTTTTGGTTTAATGCTGGCTGCTGCTTTTGGGATGGATACGGTTGATAATGTTGATGATAAGGAATTGTTCAACCAATATTTTAGCAATATGCTTCATAAGCTTGATGCAAATGAATATTATGACAATCCATATTATAAAAATATCAAGATACCAACTATAAAGATTAATAATAGTGAATTAAAATATGAAAAATATAAACCTTTTGAAGGTTTTGTTTGCAATGATATCATCCGGACAGAAGAGGGAAGACAAATTCCTCAGGTTGGTTTTTTTCAAACTGAATTCATGTTCCCGGCTGTCTTGGAGAATGACAGAATCTGGATGACGATCACGCCAAATGAAATAGAAACAATGAAAGAAGCTGTTGATAAAGCGTTTGGGAATGTTCTTACGTTTGGGCTTGGACTTGGCTATTATGCTTATATGGTTTCTGAAAAAGTTAATGTTGAAAGCATAACGGTTGTTGAAAAAAATCAAGATGTCATTGATTTATTTAATAAATATGTACTGCCACAATTCAGTAATGCTCACAAGATCAGGCTTATCCAAGCAGATGCTTTCGAATATGCAGAACAACATATGTCTAAGGAAAAATATGATTTTGTATTTACGGATTTATGGCATGATGTTTCTGATGGAATGGACATGTATTTAAAAATGAAAAAGTTTGAAAAGGAAAGCCCGGATACTGTATTTATGTACTGGATAGAACAATCTATTTTATGTTATTTGTAATTTTGAGTTGCGTTAATCTGTTGTAGCTGACTCCGAAAGGAAGAACCCATTTTTGAAAACTCCTATATCTATCATAAATTGGCTAGAGCACAACGAAATCATAAACGACTTATTAAATCAGGAAGACAGCTTAACTGCGCATACAATGGATCAAGGATTTGAAGCTGAGGTCATGAGGATTAATTCTGATCAAGAGAGCTATGTACTGAAAACATGGAATAAGGAATCCAGACCGGATGTCCAGTTTCAATATCGTTTATTGGATGTTCTATCCGAACGAGGAGTAGCCGTCTCTAAAGCAGTGGGCTGGGGAATCAATCCGGAGGGACATAAGGTGTTGTTAACAAGTTTTGACGGAACCCCTATTCATAAAATGAATACCAGGAAAATGAAGAAACTCGCAAGCCTATTAGCAAAAATACATAAAATTCGCGTTGAAGAGATTGGAAATATACAACTGCCAAAATACGATTTCATCGGCTACTTTTTCCCTGAAGCTAAAGAACAATCTGATATTTATAATGTATTGACTTCTCTGGTTGAGCAAACTCCAATGAAGCAAGACTGTATCATTCATGGGGATTTTCATATCGGAAATATAGTGGAGAATAAAGAGCGATATACCATAATCGATTGGACGAACGGCCAGTTGGGAGACTCTAGATATGATTTTGCCTGGTCACTTATTCTGCTGAAAATATATATCTCTGAGCGTTATGCTGATGTGTTCAGAACTGCTTATCTATTGGAAAATGATATGGATCAGGAAGAACTTGAGATCTTTGAAGCTTGGGCATGTCTACGGTGGATTTTGCTGAATAGAAGAGGTAGCACACCGAAAGGGCCTAATACAACGAAGAGAGTGAAAGGCTTAATCGCTAATAATCGGTTTTTAAAAAAGATGGATAGTAAATTGTTCTGATGTACGCAAGGATGGATGGATTTTCTGGGAGATTGGAAATGTAATGTAACACCGTACATTATTACGTTATTAAATTATTTGTGGTATATTAAAGGTAGAAAAGACGTAAAATGCAAAGAGAGCCGTGCTGTAACACGACTCCCAAGGCAATAGCCGCTTTTAAGGGCGGTAGGCTTCAGCAAATAGGACACGACAGATAGACCGCATGCCTTTGTGAGTGGGCGGTCTATTTGCGTTTATTGGACAGCAGCGCTACGATAAGCGAACCAAAGGTTAGCATAAACATCATTGCTTCAAACACTGTCACAAGGCATCCCTCCCTTCGGTGAGAGGTAGCCGACCGACCCTTTAAGCCTATTCTATTTGCTCCACCAGTATAGCATAATCGTTTGAAAGAGAATTAAGACTCTTGTCATAATACTCCCTAGGATTGGAGTAGTTTTCCATTTCCTCTCTTTGTCTCCGCAACTCTCTCCATTTTGAAACTTCCGTATCACATTTGCGATTTTTTGATTCCCAATTGTAGGACGTACCTCTCTTTCTAAATCTCTTCTTTGCGAATTCCCAAACTTCCGATTTTCATTGGATTTTCAGTTTGGGTGTTTATAATGCTTTTTATGAATCGGGGCAGCGGATTGTAAAGGGCTTTCGATTGCGCAAAGGAGGTTTTCCATGATAAGAGGAATTCAAAAAACATTGTATCTCATACTTGCATTCTTTATCGGTCTTTTTATCGCATCCTCCTTTTTTATTAGGGCGAAATATAATTATTTCGTATATGGGGACACGCCAATTTTGGAGAGACAACAGCTGGGTCTTTTTATTCTAGTGATCGCAGTGGTGCTGGCATTAAGCGTTATTTTGTATAAAATGTGCCTGAAGCTTAATAAGTACAGTTGGAAAATAGTCATTCCAGCCATACTGCTGTTTTCTTTTGCAATCCAGATGGTGATTATCTTTCTGTTTCCACGCATGCCGACGGATGATTCGCAGACAGTGCTTTCATTGGCACTCGACATGCTGTACAGGAATGATTATTCGTCGTTTGACACGAACGGCTATCTGCATATGTTCCCTTTTAATTTTTCGATCGTTTTATATTTAAAGACGTTGTTGTTGATCTTTCCGGATAATTATCTGGTAATCAAAATATTTAATATTCTGTTTACACTCTTAACCTCATTAATGATTTACATGCTGTATAAAGAGCTCAATTATAAGTCCAAGGATAAGGATTATGGCATCCTCGTGTTTGCTGCAACCTTTATCCCTTCATTGTTTATGAGTAATTTTATCTATAACGATGTGATCGCTACCGCCTTTCTGACAAGTGCTTTATATTTTGCCATAAGATTTATTAAAAGAAGGTCCATTAAGGATATTCTCTTCGCAGCTCTCTTACTGGCAATAGGCAACTATTTCCGCAGTATCGGTGTTATTTTTCTGATTACCGTGGTGGCGGGTCTTTTATTTAACATACGTTCTATCGGGGTGAAAAAGGTTTTTAGCGCTTTGTTTATCACGGCCATATTGTTTAATGTTCCCGGCTGGACGCAAAATGCTGTGCTGCAGGCGACGAATGTTGTAGATGAACCGATGAACGAAAATTCCGCACCTGTCTACATGTGGCTGAATATGGGGATCAATCTGGAGACGTTTGGGTTCTGGGACAACCGGGAGAGCTACGCTATCTATCAGCAGGATGCAAATTATAATAAGGCAGAAAGTACGGAGTTATTTAAAGAAGAAATCAGTAATAAACTCTCCGAGGCGGGCCTAAGTGACTTAGTGAAGATGTATTATAAAAAAATCGTTTGGACCTGGACGGAAGGAACCTACCAGATGGAACGATATGGGCTCGGAAATGACGGATCATCCAGTAACGGGGGAAGAATGGGCTTTGTCATGGACCGTTATAGCTACACTAATGCTGCTACGGATTTGTTTAAGGCAGACTCCAATTATAGAAGCGGAATGTTGTGGCTGCTGTATGTTCTGAATTTTCTGATGTATGTATTTATACTCGTTCGCTTAATGGGTGGAATAAGAGCCAAAAGATTTGAAGAGACCTCTTTGATTCTTGTGGTGCTGGGCTTTATCGGATTCTATCTTTTATGGGAGATCAAATCCCGGTATATTTACCCGGTGTATCCGCTGCTGATCGTATTATCCTACATGGGTTTTAAGGACGTATACGATTATATGTTAAAAAGATATTTTCCACGTTAACTATGTTCGCTCGGAAAGAGGGGATTCAAAGATGCGGATCAAGCGATATTTCGCTTTGCTCATAGCAGTGCTAAGTTGTTCCATGGTGCTCGTCTCCTGCGATGCTATTACCGCACAGAAGATAACGAGTACTGACTCCGGGTCAAGAGCGAACGGGGGACAGGGCTTCACCGGCGGGCGGGGGAAAGATGGGGGCGGATCTCCCAACATGAAGGGTGGAACAAGGAGAAACGGCAACCCAGGTACAGATGGCGGTGGCGCACAAAGTGGGCGGCAGTGAACAAATTTCATGAACTTGCCCCAAGCCTACGAAGATTAAGTGTGATAGGATAAGGTTACATTTAAATTCCCCGCGGGGGTAAGAAAAGGGAGCACCATGAGAATCATTATATCGCCTGCCAAGAAGATGAAGATGGATACGGATTTCTTGGATTGCCGCCAGATGCCGCAATTCATAAGCGAGTCGCAGACTCTTCTGGCCTTATTACAAAAGTTGAATTATGAAGAAGCCAAATCGTTATGGAAGTGCAATGATGCCATCGCCACGCTGAATGTGGAGCGGATTCGGGATATGGATGTAACACGGAATCTTACACCGGCTATTTTTTCTTATGAGGGTATCCAGTACCAGTACATGGCACCCGGGGTACTTCAAATGGAGGAGCTGGAATATCTTCAGCAGCATTTACGGATATTGTCCGGATTCTATGGAATCGTCCGGCCATTTGACGGCGTTGTGCCGTACAGGCTGGAGATGCAGGCAAAGCTTAGCGGACCTGGTTTCAAGTCTATCTACGAGTTCTGGAACAGGAAGCTGGCAGATCAGCTGTTTTCGGAGACTGACATCATTCTGAATCTGGCCTCTAAGGAATACAGCAAGTGCATCTCCCCTTACATTGGCGGGAATGTTCGAATGGTTAGTTGTGTATTCGGGCAGGAGATCGGCGGTAAGGTAGTAGAGAGAGCGACCCTGGTCAAGATGGCCAGAGGTGAAATGGTACGCTTCATGGCTGAGCGGCAAATCAGCTGTGTGGAGGATATCAAAGGCTTCGACGGATTTGATTTCAGCTTTGCTGATGAGCTGTCGGATGAGCGTACGTATGTGTTTATTCAGAAAAAGAATGACTAGAGCAAGCAGTACATGATGGGTAATTCTGAAGGGGGTTGAATAACCTGCTTCAGGGTTACCTTTATTTTTTGGTCAACGAAACCAGATGCTGAATTCTAGTTTTTTTAAAGGGGATAGATTAGGGCATAGAGAATAAAGTTCGGGGGGAATAAGAATAGGTTAACGAGGAGGACTTATGATTTTCAAAAGAGATCCATTGGATAAACAGAGCTTACTTAAAGAATTGGATTCGCTAGGTTATTCCGACAGAATCAAGAAAGTAGCAATCCTAGGCCGTGATCATCTCGGATCTGTCCAGTACTCCCAATTACTAGCCTCTTTGCTGGAGGATGGCGTTTATGAAGCACGACTTGCCTTAATCGGTGCCATTGCAACACAAGATGCTGCTATTATTCTATCAGCACTGCGGCATCCCAAGGCAAGTATCAGAAATACGGCTGCGGGTCTTTTGGCAAAGGTGGCTTTGGATGCTGATATTGAACGTGAGCTCCCCCATTTATCCCATGATTGCCGCCGCAAGCTGCTGCACAGTATTTCACAGATTAACCGTCAGGAATTAGCGGAACGCTTATTGCCTGTAGTGTATGCCCGATGGGGAGCGGAGGAAGCCGCGATTATATTGCAGGCCTGTTATTCGGCAACGGTAAGTAAATGGCTTGCTGATATCGGATATGCCATAAAAGACTGGAAGAAATTATCCAGCCGGCATCTTGAAGTAGTAGCGGAATACTTTGCAACAACACTGGAAAGCACACCACTCAGGGAAAAAGGCTATGTCTGGTGGAGATTCTCATCAACTCTGGAGATCCTATGCAATCTGAAGGCAGATTTGGTGCTGGAGTGTGCGCTGAATCATGGACCTATGGGCATCATACATCCTGCGTTAAAAGAGCAGCTTGGTACGCTTGTACGCCAAAATCCTAATAAGGTATATCAGCTGTTAACGCGAACGGAGTCGCGGAGCGATCTGATTTCTTATGGTGTTCCTGAAGCTGTTCTTAAAAGGAAAAAGTATTTATCCATGGATCAATGGATGGAGATAGCGAAACTACTCGCAGATCACCCTATGCACATAGCAAAGCTGCTTCAGAATATTGCACCCTCTAACCGCAAGGTCATTTTCGATGCTGTGTATGAAGAAGATAAACGCAATGAACGCATTTTTCCTGAAAGATTACTATATGTATTACCACATGCCTTGCGTGACAAGGAAGCCACCCGGATGCTTGGCCTTCGTGAAATCAATGATGACCGGGAGAGAACAGTCAGATTTACTGCTTGCCGTTCTATTCTTCATTCAAGAGCGGGACTTGAACAAGCAACACAGGTATCCAGTGCAGACGAACGTGCCACGGCGCTTATGCAGCTGATCAGAAGTACCGTTCTGTCGAGACAGGGCATGAATGAAACTTTGGTGTACCTGGGCCGGATTAAAAATGATCAGGATCCTGTCCGGGGCGCTGTGTTTAAAGAGCTATCGGAAAGTCCTGCGTCTGTGTTCACGGATGCCCATGTACAAGAGCTTACTTTGCTTGTTGATAGTGTTATAGAGGCCAGAGATACTTCATATGGTACAAAATTTTCCGTTCAACAACTGGCGTTTGCTATTCTCCGGCATAACGCATTACTTCCTCACGGTGAGCTGTTTAAGTTTTCTTTAAATACGATTCAGAAATTGGCCAAGCAGAATGGGCAGCTTTCCCTTCCATCCTTGGAGAAGAATTTACCCCGGGGAGTAGAAGAGATTATCTTCGACGAAATTTATACATTAGCTGTACAGGCCAACAAAAGAGAAGACTACAATCTGGTATTAAGCCTAGCTAGCTCATTCGGTAAAAGAGGTTACGGCATCATAAAACTTCAGAATCTGTTAAAGGAAGCAACGAGGGCAAAGGCGGATTCTACAGCCATACAAGCGGCCAGATACTGGCTTGCGCCTCGTACAACGCGTGATGCCAGAGTTAAGGAATTATTAGCTTTAGATAAATCGTATATTACGATCCATGAAGTGTTCCAGCATCTGCATCTGAAGCGTCAGGAATGGCTCGATCCTTTTATTTCAGGAGCTATCATTAAGGGCAAGTTCCTATCAGGCAAAACTATCTATCTTGTGCCGGCCGCGGATGGATTCCACAGATGGCTGCCACGTCAGCAACAAGCTTTAAGTGCCTTATTAGAAAAAATTGCATACGATGCCAAACGTAATCTTTGGGAGCGTGCAAGCGTTATTAAGATCATGGCAAGCATGCCTGATCTCGGTTCGGATAGGTTACTTGGGCTTATGCAGGATAAGGAAGTAACTGTAGTAGAAGCTGCACTTCATGCCTTTTCGCTTATGGAAGAACCGGAGAAGGCACTTCCCGTTCTGCTGGAGAATCTGGATGGGGACCGGGCCCGTGTAGCCATGTACTCGATACCCAGATGCATCCGCAGGGTGAATCCGGTGTTACTGGTTACCATGCTGAAAGAGCTTCTGAATCGGGATAAGCTGAAGATCACTGTCAGAAAAGAAGCCATCCGCTTACTGGGCGCTTATAGAAGCGATGACAGCCTTCCACTATTGATGAATGAGTTCGAGAAACCCAATGCACACAAGGATGTAATCATAGCCATAGGGCATGCTGCGAAACAGCTTTTAGATGATGAACGCGCTTGGGATATGTTAAGTACAATGGCTTCTTCATCAGAAAGTGACATTGCAGGAAGTTTATTATCTCAACAGCCTAATGCTCTTCCGCTAGACTTTAGACCACGTTATCTAGGATTAATCCTAGAAATCGCAAGGCACCAAGATGCGTATATTGGCAGATATGCTTTCATTTCTATGATGCGGTGGACAAATGGAAATGAAGGGATTGTTGCAGCTGCCACCGCTCGGTCTATTACGGATTTGGAAGACAGCACTAGATGGGAAACTGCTATGAACACGCTGGTAGAAACCTGTCGCGATGGTAAGATCAATGAGGTTGTAGTTGGTGTATGTCAGAGACTGGTTAGTGCAGCGATAAGGGATGAATGGAACGCCACTGCCAAAAGAGATTTGCCTCATCGGCAACGTCTACTGAAATTAGTCAACCAGCTGATAGCTTTGCCAAAAATCACCCGGATGCACCTTATCCCTTTGTATACGGACCTGATTGACTGTCTGGCATCTGATGAGACCTTACAGCAAGCTGTGATGAAATTGTATATAGCAGCAATAGATTGGAATAATATGAAGGAATCCGCCAATTATCTCAATCGGATGGTTACCACTATTTCAAAGCAGCCCCAGCTATTAAGCGATGTCTATAAGCAGGTCGCGTATAATTTAGAAGAGAGCACGGGATACTGGAGTCCGGAAACTTTATTGGAAATTGTAGATGTTCTAGGGTCTGAGAGCCGTTATGAATCTCAGTATATTGGACTTTCGTTGCTTGAAGTTGCCGGAAGTGCTCTATTGTGGAGTCCAGAGCCTGCAGAGCGTCTGCGGTTGTACAGAAATCACACGAACCTTGCGGTTCGCTCACTTGCGCTAAATATTTGGACGGCGATAGATTAGTTTTTGATATTTTTTTGAAAATATAAAGCATCAAAAAAGCTCAGGCTGCAAATCGGCCTGAGCTCTTTTGGTGTTTATTCAATTAAGCTTCCATCTTCTGTGCTGTGTAGAGGCGGTAATAAAGGCCCCGCTGTGCGATAAGCTCATCATGTGAGCCGCTTTCCGCGATGCCTTTGTTAGATACGTACATAATACGATCGCAGTTTTTTACGGTGGAGAGGCGATGCGCGATAATGAACGAGGTGCGTCCCTTAAGCAGTTCATTCAGCCCTTTTTGCAATAAGCGCTCAGTCTTCGCATCAATGGAAGAAGTGGCTTCATCCAAGATGAGAATGCGCGGATCTGCTAAAAGTGTTCTTGCGAACGAAATGAGCTGCCGCTGTCCTTGAGACAGCTTGGAGCCACGTTCATTGACCTCTGTCATGTAGCCTTGATCGAATTCACGGATGAATTCGTCGGCGCAAACGGCCTTTGCAGCGGCGATTACTTCTTCTTCGGTCGCATCCAGTCGGCCGTACCGAATATTGTCCAGAATGGTACCGGAGAAGATGAAGCTATCCTGTAACATAATCCCCATCTGACTGCGAAGAGATTTTAACGTCACCTGCGAGATATCCTGGCCGTCGATCAGAATCTGACCACTGGAAATGTTATAAAAGCGTGAGATCAGATTGACGACGGTTGTTTTGCCCGCACCTGTGGGTCCTACCAGCGCGATGCTTTCTCCCGCTTTGACCTTGAAGGAGATATTCTCCAGAATATTAAGCCCCGGGTCATAGGCGAAAGTTACATCGTCGAAGGTGACATGGCCCTGTACAGATGGCAGTGTTTTTGCATCCGGGATATCACTGACGGTAACCGGTTCATCCAGCGTTTCGAAGATACGCTCAAGATAGGCAACGGCGTTGATGAAGTTATTGTACAGGTTCGAAAGATTCAGAATCGGCTGCCAGAAGCGGGCAGCGTAGCTGCTCATCGCCAGAATGACACCGAGGGTCATGTCTTGAGGACTCAGTGTTAATAGGCCCACAAGGAAAATTAATGATGTAACGATTGTAGACAAGTTGTCTACAGAGAACGGAATAAGTAAGTTGTAACGTTGAGCCTTCATCCATTCTTTACGGAAATTACCCGCGAGACGTGTGAAGATTCCTTCGTTACGTTGTTCCCGGGAGAACATTTGTGTCACACCAATACCGCTGATGCTCTCTTGCAGATAGGCGTTCAGGTTAGAGCTTTTGTTGGACACTGCTTGCCATGCCCGGCGTTGCCGGGTTTTGATCAGCAGCATGATGCCAAGGAAGACTGGCAGTCCGGCAAGGATGACAAATGAGAGTCGTACATCGACAGCGAACATGAAGGCTGCGATAAAGAGCAAATTCACGATTTCTAGAATAAAGTTGATAATCCCGTTGGACAGCACATCTGAAACGGCGTTGACGTAGTTTACGACCCGGATAAGGATCTTGCCCTGTGGGCGGTCGTCATAATATTTGAAAGGCAATTCTTGCAGATGCTTAAACAAATCCGTTCGGATGTCAAAAATAATATCCTGCCCAACACTCGTCATGATGCGCGAGCGTATCGTAGCCAGATAAACGCTGACCACGATGGTCACAAGCATCAGTGCAGCCCAACCCAGCAGTGCAAGCTTCTCTTTTGCCGGAATGGTCACGTCGATGACATGTTGCATGATCAGCGGAGCCGACAGTGAAATGGCTGCTGAAAGTGCACTGAGCACGAACGCAACAATCATTGGGGTTTTCTTTCGTTTGATATATACCATCGCACGCCGGAAGTGTTTTATATTAAACGGCGATTCAAGATTTTCATCGACGTCAAATTTATTCCTTGCCACTTGCGGTCACCTGCCTTCCAATACCCTCGTTCTGCAGTTTAAACACTTCGTAATAGTAACCACGTTTCGCCAGCAGTTCAGTGTGAGTCCCTTCCTCAACTAGCTTCCCGCCATCCAGAATGAGAATACGGTCGGCTTGCGAGGTAGTAGATACACGCTGCGCAATAATAATTTTCGT
This sequence comes from Paenibacillus sp. FSL R7-0048, assembly GCF_038004505.1. Lineage (NCBI taxonomy): Bacteria > Bacillati > Bacillota > Bacilli > Caryophanales > Paenibacillaceae > Paenibacillus > Paenibacillus sp. FSL R7-0048. The sequence goes on from NZ_JBBORF010000001.1 coordinate 858,391, forward strand.
ACAAGGATAGTCCAGTTCACGTAGACTTTTTTGGATATGCTCCTCCGTCTCAAGGTCGACCGCAGAGGTCGTATCATCGAGAATCAGGATAGGACGGTGTACCGCCAAAGCACGCGCTAAGGCAATACGCTGCTTTTGTCCCCCCGATAGTCCGACTCCGCGTTCCCCGACAACGGTATCATAACCTTCAGGCATTTTGGTAATGAAGTCGTGTGCAGCTGCGAGCTCTGCATAACCCATTGCATCTTCTTCCGGAAGATCAGGATCGCCATAGGCGATGTTTCCATCAATGGTATCAGAGAACAAGAGTACATCTTGGGTCGCCATGCCGATATTTCCACGAAGTTCATCAAGCTCCAGCTGCCGAACATCAACACCGTCTACGAGTACGCGCCCTTCAGCTACATCGTAGAAGCGAGGGATGAGGTTGATGATTGTTGTTTTGCCTGATCCTGTCGCGCCCATGATTGCTACAGTTTCACCGGGTTCAACGGTAAAGCTAATATCGTCCAGTACGATAGCGCTATCATATTTGAAGCGGACATGATCGAATTCAATACGGCCTTCATAACGGCGTTTGTCAGTGACAGTATGCTCATTAACAATATTTGGCCGGGCATAATAGATATCTACGATTTTGGACAAGCTCGCAAAAAAGCGCTGAATGTCGTTGATAATGATACCGATGTTGCGCATAGGGTTCGATATAGCCCAAATAAGCGAAGAGAAGGCCATAAACTCACCGAAGGTGATCCGGCCGTTCATAAGGAACAAACCACCAACCAACATAAGGATTACGTTGAAGCCCTGAGCGAAGGATTCCAGATAAGGAAAATAATCAAGCCATACAAGGGCGGCCTTTTTGTTCGCTGTAGAATAGTTGACATTCTTCTCTGTGAATTTTTCGACCTCGAATTCCTCGCGGGCAAAAGCCTTGACCACACGGTTGCCTGAGATATTCTCCTGTGTAGTCGTGTTAAGCTGGGACAGCCGTTCACGCAGGTCAATATACATAGGACGGACGCGTTTAGCGAATATGTAAGCCACGATAAAAATGGGCGGTGACAGGATAAGCATCCACAGCGTAAGTTCCGCATCTATGGTGAAAAAATAGATAACGGCGGCAAGGAAGATCGTTAGCGATTCAATGATCGTCTTAAAAATCCAGGCCATAGAGTGACGGACCATGTCCAGATCACCTGTCATCTTGGTCATGAGATCGCCGGTACGATTATGATCGTAGTATTTTCTGTCCTGTCCCTGAATTTTGTTGTACAAATAAATGCGGACATTGTACATCATATTTTGCGAGGATATCTCGTACTGCATGGTCGTGAAATATGCGAGACCTGTGCGCAGTAGAGAAAATCCGATCATGCCCAGACAGAGCATAATCAATAATTGCCGTTCTTGTGTAAGATTCTGCAGGGCGTTGTCACCAGCTATAAACGTATCGACAATGCGCTGACTGATGTACGGATTCACGATTGTAAGACTTGAGCCCACCACCGAAAGGCAGAGTGCCAGAATATATCGCGTCCGGTTTCCCTCTAGGTTCTGCCATAGCCATTTCAGTTCGAACATCTGATCACCTGTTTCTGATTGTTCTTGTTCTTTCACTCTTGCCTGAAAAGAGTAAATAAAACAAAGTGATTATAACATTATCAAATGACTAAGTATCGTTTACGGTAAAATTTCCTTGTTACATTATTGTTACAAAAAAATGAACTTATTAATGATGTGAATTTCACCTTGTGTAATGAGGGTTTGCCATTCGGGCTTGGGCGTTCTAATTATGATAAACTGAGACAATGTAGAGTAATTAGACTTAGTTCGGATAGGGACAGGAGGAAGAGGAATGAGTTTTGTTGCTGTAAAAGGGGAGTACAAGCGTTACAAGATGGGCGAGAATGTAATTGTCGCGAATGACGGGATTGATTTTGAGATAAAAAAAGGTGAATTTGCCGTGATCGTCGGCCCAAGTGGTGCGGGTAAATCTACGGTGCTTAATATTCTGGGTGGAATGGATTCCGCCGATGAAGGTCAGGTCATTGTGGATGGCATTGATATCGCCAAGTTTAGTGCCAAGGAGCTGACAGGCTACCGCCGAAATGACGTAGGTTTTGTATTTCAGTTCTATAATCTAGTACCTAATCTGACCACACTGGAAAATGTTGAGCTTGCTTCGCAGATTTCCCCGCGTGCACTAGATGCACGTAAGGTGCTGGAGGATGTGGGTCTGGGCGCGCGGTTAGATAATTTCCCGGCTCAGTTGTCCGGTGGTGAGCAACAACGTGTCGCTATCGCCAGAGCGTTGGCTAAACAGCCGAAGCTGCTGCTCTGCGACGAGCCGACAGGGGCGCTTGATTATAACACCGGCAAGCAGGTGCTGAAGCTGCTGCAGAATACTTGTCGTAACACCGGGACAACGGTCATCGTAATTACACATAATCTGGCGATCGCTCCGATGGCTGACAGGGTTATAGAGATTAACAACGCTAAGGTACGGAAGATGGTGATCAATCCTTCGCCGGTATCCGTTGACGATATTGAATGGTAAGGAGAAGGCATCTATGAAAAAGCGAGCATTGTGGAAAGATATTTTTCGTGAAATTGGGCATACCAAAGCCCGGTTTATTTCGATTTTTGCAATTATTATGTTAGGCGTCAGCTTTTTTGCCGGAATCAAGGCTACTGGGCCAGATATGCTGAATACAGCTGGAACCTTTTACAAAGAGCAGCGCTTGATGGATCTGAAGGTGCAGACTAACTACGGCCTGACCGAAGACAACATCGGGTTACTCAGAAATGTACAGGGGATCGATGAGATTCAACCGAGCTATAGTGCAGATGTATTCATAGGTGATAATGCCTTAATACTTAAAGTCAATTCTTACAACACGGATAAACCACTTAATCAATACCGTATTATTGAAGGCCATCTACCGGAGCGTTCCGGTGAAATCGTGCTGGACGATAAGCTAGCGGAAGAATATGCGTTGGGTGACAAGATATCTTTTAGTGGAAACGGTACGGATGCGGAGCTGTCGAACAGCTTCGAGACACTGGAGTATACCGTAGTTGGTTTTGTTAGAAGTCCACAGTTTATTGAGCAAAGTACCCGGGGCACCAGTGGGATCGGCAAAGGTACGGCGGATGCGTTCGCCGCGATCCCGGAGTCAGATTTCAAGCTTCCGGTGTATACGGAAGCCTATCTGTCCTTTAAGGATACAGCCGGAGTGAAGGCTTATTCGACGGAGTATGAAGATCTGATCGAACAGCATACCCATGCTGTAGAGCAGGCGATGTCTGGCGTGCCGGAAGCACGGCTTGCTGAGCTGCGGGCGGAAGGCGAGAAAGAGCTTTCTGGTGGCCGCGCAAAGGTGGCCGCCGCCGAGCAGCAGCTTGCGGATTTGCAGCGCCAGCCGGAGGAAGTGCAGCAGGAACAGGCTGCAAGTATGACGGCAATTGCTGCCGGACTTGCTTCTGCCAAGGAGGAATTGGCGGCAGGGGAGCAAAAGCTTGCAGAGCTGGAGCAGCTAAAGGTCTACGTTACTGACCGAAGCGCTAATCCGGGATATGCCGAATATAAAGATAACGCTGATCGGTTGTCGGCGATTGCCAGTGCGTTTCCTGTGTTCTTTTTCCTGATTGCTGCGCTGGTCAGCTTGACGACCATGACACGGATGGTTGAGGAGCATCGCCTGCAGATCGGGACACTGAAAGCACTCGGTTATGGCAACCGCGACATTATGGCCAAATTTCTGGTCTATGGTACGCTTGCCAGTCTGGCGGCTTCAATTGCGGGTCTTGCGGTTGGTTTTACCCTGTTTCCGGGTATTATCTACGATGCGTATAGTGCAATCTATAATTTACCGGATATCACGAAGAACTTCTATCTTTCGTATTCGATCATATCCGTTATCGTAGCGTTAATATGTACTACGTTGACGGCGTGGATTGCTTCACGGGTAGAATTACGCAGCAATGCTTCCGTATTGATGCGTCCGAAGGCACCGAAGAGTGGCCAGCGTATTTTACTGGAGCGGATCACTTTTATATGGAAGAGATTGAGCTTTGTCCAAAAGGTTACCGCACGGAATATATTCCGCTATAAGCAGCGGATGTTCATGACTGTATTCGGCGTGGCTGGCTGTACAGCGCTGATCCTGACGGGATTTGGTCTCAAGGATTCAATTGGCAGCATCGCCGGGTCGCAGTTCGGCACGATTATGAAATATGATGCACTTGTGGCGCTGCATGAAGATGTGTCTGCCGATGTGCTAAAAGCCTACGACCAACTAATCACTGGTGAATCTGCAGTAACTGGGACGCTGAGTGTGGCGCAAGAACGGATGACCGCACATGCTAGTGGTGTAAATGACCAAGAGGTTCATCTGTTCGTTCCTACCTCCGTTAACTCTTTATCCGATTTCGTGGAGTTGCGTGATCGAAAAAGTGGAGAAGGACGGATGCTTACGGATGATGGGGCTATTATCTCAGAGAAGCTAGCTAAGCTGTATGGGCTGGAGTCTGGCGATAAATTGACCGTGGTGGACAAAGATAATGAAACATTCGAGATTGAGGTCGCGGCGATTACAGAGAATTATGTAATGCACTATGTTTATATGACACCGGCGTATTATGCTTCTGTGTTCGGAGAAAAACCAGTATTCAACACAGAACTTCTGAACTACACCGCACATGATAAAACATGGGAAGACAAATTTGGTGAGAAGCTGACGGCTAATGAGGGCGTCGCTGCTATCAGCTTTTCCAGCAGTGTAGGTTCCGCCTTCGATGAGACTATGAAGAGTATGGACGTTGTAACTTTGGTGCTCATTGTTTCAGCGGCGGCGTTGGCTTTTGTCGTCCTCTACAATTTGACCAATATCAATGTGTCCGAGCGGATCCGGGAGCTGTCAACCATTAAGGTACTGGGCTTCTACGACAAGGAAGTAACCATGTATATTTACCGCGAAAATATGCTGCTTAGCCTCCTCGGTATTGTGGCTGGATCGGGTCTCGGCATAGTGCTGCATAGCTTCGTCCTGAAGACGGCCGAGCTGGATGCGACGATGTTCGCTCCGATCATCAAGTGGCCAAGTTATATTTATGCGGCGCTCCTAACCCTCTTGTTCTCCGGTATTGTTATGGCGTTCATGCATATTAAGCTCAAACGAATCCATATGATAGAGGCTTTGAAGTCGGTGGAATAGCATCTAAAAATGACAGAGCTGCGGCTCTTTCTATGGAATAGCTTCACTGGAGTCCGAAACTATGCCTCAAAGGCGATAAATGAGCAAATAGTGTCATCTGGGTCCGTAAGCAACAGGGGATGGTTAGGAACCGACGCTATCGGACGCTATCGTTCGCAATCGATGCCATTCGATGATTTCTGACGATATTGTTTGCTATCTGAATCTATGCCTGACGCTATCGGACCCAGATGACCTTAAACGCCGGATTATCCGCCATTTGGGATGTTATCGGACTCCACAGCAGCTATTGGCATAAAAAATGCCAGATGTGAGGCTCTTTCTATGGAATAGCGCCACTGGAGTCCGAAACTATGCCTCAAAGGGGGTAAATGAGCAAATAGCGTCATCTGGGTCCGGAAGCAACAGGGGATGGTTAAGACCCGAAGCTATCAGATGCCATCCGACGGTTTCTGACGATATTGTACCCTATCGGAACCAGATGACCTTAAACGCCGGATTATCCGCCATTTGAGATGTTATCGGACTCCATAGCAGCTATTGGCATAAAAAACGCCAGAACTGAGGCTCTTTCTATGGAATAGCGCCACTGGAGTCCGAAACTATGCTTCTAAGGCGATAAACGTGCAAATAGCGCCCCCTGGGTCCGTAAGGAACTGGAGATGGTTAGGAACCGACGCTATCGTTCGCTATCGATGCCATCCGATGATTTCTGACGATATTGTTTGCTATCTGAATCTATGCCTGACGCTATCGGACCCAGATGACCTTAAACGCCGGATTATCCGCCATTTGAGATGTTATCGGACTCCATAGCAGCTATTGGCATAAAAAACGCCAGAAATGAGGCTCTTTCTATAGAATAGCGACACTGGAGTCCGAAACTATGCCTCAAAGGCGATAAATGAGCAAATAGCGTCATCTGAGTCCGTAAGCAATAGGGAGCTATGATTCGGCGATGTGCATGAGGGTTTATGCGTAGATTTAGAAGTAGTTGCAGAAGCAGAAGTAGAAGTAGAAGTAGAAGTAGAAGTAGAAGTAGAAGTAGAAGTAGAAGTAGAAGTAGAAGTAGAAGTAGAAGTAGAAGTAGAAGTAGAAGTAGAAGTAGAAGTAGAAGCAGAAGCAGAAGCAGCAGTAGCAGTAGCAGCAGTAGCAGTAGCAGTAGCAGCAGCAGTAGCAGCAGCAGAAGCAGTAGAAGTAGAAGTAGCTGTAGCAGTAGAAGTAAATGCAGAAGTAGAAGTAGAAGCAGAAGCAGAAGCAGAAGTAGAAGTAGGGGTAGAATTAGATGAAGATACAGCTGAACCGAATACTCGGAGCCGTTTCGCCTAGCTCCTCCTATCTACGCCTAGCTTCTCCTATCCGCTCCTAGCTTCGCCAACCTAAACTGCAGACAACTAAACAACAGAGCAGCGTTCTCAAACGAGAGAATCGCTGCTCTGTTGTCTTTTTACAATATTAAAATGCATTGAACTGTCTCCTGCATAGGAAAAAGCTACTTAAGCGACATGTGCAGGATAGGAAAAGGATTACCTTGTTCGTCGAGTGCTGAACGCTCAAAAACCTGAAATCCCATATGCTCATAGAAACCTAAAGCTTGGGGATTTTGCTCATTTACATCCACGAGGTGTACGGCGAGTTTCTGCATGACATAAGCTACTAGCGCTTTTCCAACCCCTTTTCCCATTGCAGCAGGTTCTACGAACAGCATTTCAATCTTATTATTCTGAACCCCTATGAAGCCAAGCAACTGTTCCTCATCATCTGTAAAAGCAAACAAATCGCTTATGCCCTCAAGCGCCTGCGTGACCAGCGGCCGCAAAGCATTGATCTCCTGCTCGGATAGAAAAAGATGAGTATGCCGCACGGATGATTCCCAAATGTTCAGTAGACGGTTTAACAATTCTTCATTTCTTGTTGTGAAGATTTTTATTGAGTCCATATCTTTCCCTCACGATTCAATCTAATTCGAAGAAGAAGCTGCAGCCGCAGCTGATGCAGCCGCTGCCCCGGCAAGAGCAGCCTGTTGCGCAATTACAATATTGGTAATATTGGTAGAAAGCATCGTAGTTAATACGCCGTTTTGCACATCCTCCACAGATCTGAAGGCTACCAGTGCAGAAGACAAGAGCAGTAATTCCTGCTTGCCAATAGACCAGTTCCCGAAGCCCTTTTTTGTACGCAAAAATTCGTAAGTCTCCGAGACATCAGTAACGATGTCCTCCTTGTTGCAAGGGAGCAGGGATAACACGCCCAGTGAGGAGAGGGTATATTCCTTGTCTAGCCGGATACCCTGTGCACGAAATGCATCTCTTAATGCCAATACACGGTCCGCTGCTTGAAGGGCTTCTTCCCCAAGAACCAATACCTGGGTCAGGGCTTGCACACTGTTGCCTGACATAAACTCGGGCTTAAGCGTTACATAGAGCTGCTCCATGCGGTCCACGCCACTCTCAACATCGATATCGGAAAGACCAAGCATCGCGGAGAAGATATAATCGTCCTGTCCGGTAAGGAAACGATGTTTTGCCTTCATACTATCGTAAAATAGCTTTGCCCGTTCTACCGTACGCTGATATTGATCCGATGTTTCATTAGCAGCGATTTGATAGGCAGCAACGACGAGATAATCAGAGGCTCTGAATTTGGCTTCCTTCATTAAATCATACACGGCAAGTGTGTTTGCAAGCAGAGTTTCCTTCTCGTCAGAAAGAGAGAGCAGGGCAGCAATGCTGATCACCGAAGTCCCTCTAAATTGAGAGAAAATCCCGGTACTCTCCTTAATTAGCTCATAGCTGGCACGGATGGCTTCGTCATCTGCAACTTTGTCTTCTACAGCATACAATAGTGCCGCTAACCGATTAACCATTGCATTTTGCCATGGGAAAGCTTTTTTGATCCTCTGAGCGTTGTCTGCGAACAATTCAAGCCTAGCAGGATATTGCTCCTTCATTGGATACACCTCTTATCTCTACTTTTAATTCATAACATTACGAAAATCCTGTGTTGTAGATTCATTTTACTATAAAAAATAAATCGGATGCCCACGAAAGCGGCTTACTAATAGGCTAGAGGTTGTTCAGGTGACCCAATGATTGAGTTTACTATGAGGATGTTATAATAATTATAAGATGGATCGACAGGGGTTTAAATGACAACAAAGGAGAAGAGCGACGATGACTGAGAGAATACCTGAAATCGTATTGAACGATGGAGTGAAGGTGCCTGCGATTGGTTTTGGTACCTACGCGTTAAACGGAACTGAGGGAGCACAAAACATCACTAAGGCGATTGATGTTGGCTATCGTCTGATCGACACTGCGTTTAATTATGAGAACGAAGGTGCTGTAGGCCAGGCTGTTCGGCAAAGTTCTGTGCCTAGGGAAGAGCTACTCATTACTTCCAAACTGCCAGGACGCCATCACTCTTATAAAGAAGCGTTGTCTACTATACAGGAGTCTTTATTCAGAGCCGGATTGGATTATTATGATTTCTATCTCATCCACTGGCCTAACCCTAGAGTGAATTTATATGTTGAGGCCTGGCAGGCGATGATCGAGGCACGTAAGCAAGGTTTGATTCGCTCCATCGGTGTATGTAACTTTTTGCCGGAGCATATTGAACGTTTGATACAAGAAACTGGTATAGCGCCGAGTATGAATCAGATTGAGCTGCATCCTCATTTTAATCAGGAAGAGCAACGTGCATGGAACAAAGAGCATGGGATAGTGATTGAATCGTGGAGTCCATTGGGACGGGCTAGCAGTGTACTGGAAAATGAGGAAATAGCGGAAATAGGCAAGGTTCATAATAAATCGATATCGCAGGTTATCTTACGTTGGCATATACAGCTTGGGGCTATTCCCATTCCAAAGGCTTCTTCTCTAGAGCATCAGCGTGATAATCTGAATATTTTTGATTTTGAATTATCGGAAGCTGAGATGACCGTTATTTCCGCATTAACCTCGCCAACAGGTCGCATAGCTGATCAAGATCCCGCATCGTATGAAGAATTTTAATAAATTTAACTACGACACGCCATTTATTGGCGTGTTTTTTTATATTAGACTCTTACTAGCGCTTTGGCATACTGTTTGCCAGACGAGAGTAGGTTGTCGCTCAGTTCAGGATCTTTAACCGTCCGTGCAAGAACAAGGGAGCCAACCATAGTACTGAACAGTGCACTACCTTTGGACGCGTCAATTCCCGCCAGATTAGAGATAAAAGCAATCATCCGTTCCAGTTCCTGCGTGAATACCTGCCGAACTTCTTCTGAGGAACGGGATATTTCGCTAGAAAGGGCAGGGATAATGCAGCCCATCTCCATTTTGTCGCGGTGATACGGACTTAAATAATAATCAATGACAGCATTGATTTTGGGGTTCTGCTCTTCCTGGTCAGCGACCTTCTGCAGAAGTGCGATGGTATCGCTGATGGCATACCGGCAGGCTTCCGCGACAAGCTGTTCTTTGTTGTCAAAATGGGAATAAAACCCGCCATGAGTTAATCCGGCCCCCTTCATAATGAACGGAACGCTTACATCGTGAATACCGTTGGTGCGAAAAGCCTGAGCAGCACTTTCAACGATTTTATTTCGAACTTTTATTTTATGACCTTTGGGATACGGCATTGTAATCACTCCACAGCTTCATAGTTCTACTTTTAAAATATTATAGGCGTCATAATAAAGCCTGTCAATTTAGCGATTCTGAGAAAGTTAGCTTGTGAAAGGCGAGGCAAGGTTATTGACTGTTTTAAAATATGATGGTAATAATATATTACGATCATCATATTTTAAAAAAGTTCAACAGGAGGTATCAGGAGATGAGTAAGCTTGAAGCCGTAGAAACATTGGTCATTGGATCAGGTCCGGGAGGTTATGTGGCGGCGCTGCGATCTGCACAGCTTGGGATGAAAACGGCGATTGTTGAACGCAACCAGCTTGGCGGAGTCTGCACGCATGTTGGATGTATCCCATCCAAAGCATTAATTGCTGAATCACATCGCTATGATTTGCTCAGTCCTTTCAATTTTGCAGATGCGTCAGCATCTTTTAAAAATGCTCAGGATTTTAAACAAGGAGTTGTGAATAAGCAGGCAGGTGGAGTCAGTTATTTATTAAAGACTGCTGGGGTGAGCATTTTCGAAGGAGAGGCTAGTTTGGTTGATGAACATACAGCTATCATCAGTCAGTCTGGACAGGAGCAAACCTTATCCTTTAAAAACGCTATCCTGGCTACAGGATCTCGTCCGATTGAGCTGCCAGCCTTTCCTGTTGGCGGACGTATTTTGTCTTCCACAGAAGCACTGTCGCTCCCTGAGATTCCAACTAGCCTAGTAGTTATAGGTGGGGGCTATATTGGTGTCGAGCTGGGGCAGATGTATGCCAAATTCGGAACAAAGGTAACGATTCTGGAAGGGGGAGAACAAGTGCTGCCTGGATTTGAGGCGGAGCTTGTGAGCCCTGTTGGAACGCAGCTGAAAGCCGATGGCATGAAAATTATTACCGGAGCGACAGCTGTGGACGTAGTGGAGAGTGCAGATACCATTACACTGCATTATTTAAAAAATCAGGAACAGCAGCATGTTACAGCGGAATATGTGTTAGTTACTGTGGGCAGAAAACCAAATACAGACGGCAATTTAGGACTAGATCGCATAGGCTTGCCAGTGACGAGTAGGGGATTGATTGCGACGGACGAACAGTGCAGAACAGCTATCCCGCATATTTTTGCAATTGGAGATATTACGGCAGGCCCGACTCTCGCTCATAAGGCATCGTACGAAGCAAAGATTGCGGCAGAGGCCATTGCAGGTCTCTCCTCCGAAGTTGATTATCGAGCCATCCCGCTCGTTGTTTTTTCGCACCCAGAGCTGGCCAGTGTCGGCTTAAGTGAAACAGAAGCAAAGGCAAGAGGCATTTCGCTGGTTATTGGCAAATCCTCCTTTGGGATTAACGGAAGAGCCTTGGCCTTGAGGGAGACGGAAGGTTTCGTCAAGCTTGTAGCGGACCTAAATTCAGGAGTCGTAGTGGGTGCGCAAATCGTTGGAGTAGAGGCATCCACACTCGTGTCGGAGCTTGCTCTTGCTATTGAGATGGGAGCCACTGTGGAGGACTTGGGGATGACCATTCACCCTCATCCCACATTGGGAGAAGTAATTATGGAGGCTGCTGAAAATGCAGTTAAAAAAATGGTGATGAAAGAGAGTGGAAAATGAAGATAAAAGCAGGGCTATATATAGGAATTGCGATTGTGCTGATTGTTGGAGGGGCGCTTCTTGCTGTAAAAGGAAAGGATGCAGTCAGTCAGGCTGAGAGCAGGAAACAAGGGATTCTGGATGCGGAGCAGAAGACAATATTTTATCAGAATAGTCCAGGGTCAATTGTCGAGGTCGGTGTGGCTGCAGGTGATTCTATAAAACAGGGAGAGGTGCTGTTTAAGGTTAAATCTGCTGAAGGAGAAACGGATGTAGTTGCGCCGGAGGACGGATCAGTCAACAAGATTATTGTAAAGCCGGGAGATCTAGTCCAGCTAGGAATGCCAATGGCGGTTTTGCAAAAAAACAACTTTTATACAGATCTCTACATACAAGAAAGTGAAATCCAAAAGCTAGAGGTGAATCAAAGTATTGGCGTTCATTTTCCATATTTGGAGCACCCAACGGAGGTGACAGGTGTAATTACATCTATCGCAGCCGCGCCTCAATTTGCGAGCTTACGTATGTCACGTGAAAAAGGGCAAGCCGATTTAAGCATGTTTCTTGTCCGTGTAACTATGGATGGGAATGCTGATTTGCTTCCGGGGATGACAGCGGAGGTGAAGCTCGATGAAGTCACTGATTGACGAATGGAAGTACGTGGCGGGCAGTAAGTATTTACGCCTGATTTTTATAGGTCCGCTTATTGCGGCCCTATTTTTTGGCTTAATGTTCTCGAAGAACCAAATCAGCGAATCGCATGTTGTTGTCATTGATGAGGATCACAGTTCGTATTCACGACAGCTGATCTCAAAGATAAATGCCTCTCCATATATGAACGTAACAAATGTGTACTCCAGCCGCCTGAACCCAGAGACGTTACTAGCAAATGAGCAGGCTGTAGCGGTCATCATGCTTCCCAAAGAGTTGGGGCAACATCAGCAGCAGGGGATATCAACGAATATTGGCATCTTAATGGATAATACAATGCCATCAGGGTTAACCGGCATCCGGACTGCGATTCAGGAAGTCATCCAGACGGAAAATGTGACTCTTTCTATGACCCGGCTCCTCCAAAAGGGGGTGGATGCCGAAACCTCTAAAGGGCTTGCTTCTCCGTTATCTCTCCAGCAGCGGATGTTGTTTAACCCGACCACAAGTTATGTGGGTTTTATGGTCATTGGATTTGTGAATATTGTGGTGCTGATGATTACAACAAGCGCAGCGGGTTCAATTGTCCCTCGGTTGCGGCAGGAGGGGAAACTCTTTGCAAACGGGAAGTCTCCTTGGCAGATTTGGGTTCGCAGTGTACCTTACGCTGTTTTGACCACTATTTCGCTGCTCCTATGTTATGGCTTATTAAAGCAGGTGGGGGGAATGCGCTTTGAAGCAGCGCCTTATCTGTTTATTATTCCACTGTTTGTATATGCCTTTGCCTTGTCGCTTATGGGTCTGTTGATTGGTTATACTGCCAAAGACGTGTCCAAAGTTAATTTACGAACCAATTTCGTGTTGTATCCGTCGTTTCTTGCTACTGGAATCCAGCTGAGTCCACTTGCCTTTCCAGAGTTCTTTCAAATTTCCGCATGGGTATTACCTATGAACTGGCTTAATCGCCTCATACGTGGAATGGCTTTTCGGGATGGGGCGCTAACAGCCTACAGTCAGGAGCTGGGGGCGCTGCTGATGATTATCGGCGTTGTATCCTTATTCATTGGATTGCTGGTGCTTAGGGAGATGAAGAAACCAGAGATTCAGTTCTCAGAATCAGTCAGCGCTTGAGTAATTTGATCTAGTCTAGTTTAGTCCAGTCGTGCAAACCGTTGTTCTGTTTTATCAAGATGCTTCACCCGCTCTTCTAAGCTGCGATCTGACATCCCGGCATAATTATACCAACGGAGGTTCTTCCGTATTCCCATTTTGCGGAAGGTGCCTCTGAATAGAATTTTGGTGATGGGGTTGCCAAAAATCCAGCGATAAAAGAAGTCGGGCGTGTTCATTACGGTCAGCAGGGACACTCCTTTAATATTCGGGAGCAAGCATTTGAAGGGCCGCCCAGGTTTAGTTTCTTTGTAGACAATGCCTTTTGCGAATACCTTATCAAGAAAACCTTTGGTAAGAGCGGGCATGGCTTCCCACCATATAGGGAAAATGAAGACAATATGATCCGCTGCTATAAGACGCTGCTGATAATTGGCGACTAGCGGGTCGGTGGTTCTCTTTTGCCGCCAAGCAGTGAGTTCTTCGTGCGACATGACGGGATCAAATCCATTGGCATGCAGATCGATAAGATCAATCGTATGGCCTTTGATGGTGAGACCTCGCATTACGGAGGCTAATAAGGCTGCGGAATAGCTTCGCTGATGGGGGACATTCTCGGACGCTGTTGCTCCGTATGGATGATCAAAAATAATTAAGACATTCATATAAATACCTTCTTTTCGTATTATTGTTTCCTTGAAATAAAATATTAACCATGGAAACAATAATACGTTTTAAGTTTCCTTGTTGTCAATATTATTTCTAGGAAACTTTATTTATGATCTGTGTCTTGTTAAAATGAGCATAAGATGAATTTACGAGGAGACTTAACAGTGACGCATTCTTTCGAGAACTTACCTAATAAGGATATTCTGATAAAAAAACTGATAGAGATGATTCCCCAACTACAAAAGCGATTTCAATCGGAGGATGATGAAGAGAAGGAATGGTTGATTCAGAACTGCAGTAACCCCCTTATCATTGATTTCCTCCAAGACTCCACAGTCATGATGCTGCATGTAATAGATGCGATTGGACAGCTTGAGCCGGTGAATGGCACTACCATTTCGAAGCAATTCGGAATTCCGAAAGGCAGCGTGTCCAAAATCACTAGAAAATTAGTGCAGCAGCAAATTATTCGCACGGAGTATCTTCCCGATAATAAAAAAGAAGTGCTGTTTCTTACAACACCTCTGGGTAAAGAAATATTCGTTTTGCACCAAGCTCTACATCATCAGATGAATAAAGGGATAAACCGGTTTCTACAGAGATATAACACAGATGAATTGTTATTTCTGATCCAAGCGTTCAGGGATACTTTAGAAGCATCATGGGTTCATTCGGAATCGGTTGCTGAAGAAGAACTATTAAACACTGGAGAATCTCTTGAGGCAATGAAAAACGATGAAATGAGTCAAATCGTAGACATGCTTAACCAACTGGATACGCGTAACCTCAAAAAGGCTAAGGCAGTTCTCCAAGCTATGTTTTTCACCCCTTTTGATTAGCTTTATATTTTTTGATAATGGCTTATTTTCTTTTCACCCTTCCACAATTGCTCTAAAAGCATGGCCAGTATAGTGCCGACAAGCAGACCATTACTGCAAATATATCGAAGTGTGGAAGGAAGACTCTGAAATACCGCTGGAGGCAAAAACATAAGTCCGATGCTCACCAACAACGTTATTCCTAGTATCGTTAATCGGCGATGATCAAGCTGTTCCCGCAACAAGGATTGGAATGCAATCCCTACGATTTGTACAAAAGTAGCTAGAAGTGCTGCACTGGCTACTGGCGCTGGAAGTAACGCTAGCACATTGACAACGGACGGCATAAGCGCGATAACGGTTAGTAACAGACAGGCCATAAGAAATGGCCGAATTCGCTTTTGCCCCGTTAATTTCATAAAGCCCGCCGAGGCTGGCAATGGAACAACGCCTATCGTTGAGAATAGGGCGGCTAGTATATGAGAGATCCCTCCCGTCCAAATCCCTCGACTTAATGCTGTTTTTTCATCTTTCGGTACAACCAGAACTACTTGTTTTACAGCGGAAATAGAAGAAATTGTATTGGATACTAACAAAAACGTAAACAACAGTGAGGTAATCACGATCCCTAGATCGAATTGAGGTACTCCCCAAGCAAAAATTTGAGGGAACTTCAAGACGGGAGTTGAAGCTGTAAATGTTAGCCTCACTTTCCCCAATGCTGCAAATAGTCCCGAACCCAAGCCGATTCCAATCAGTACGGCGTAACTACTAATCCATCCGCTTCCTTTAATAGAGAGAAAAATAACAAGTCCAAAAATAAAAAAGGATATGAGTGCTGCCATAACATCTGGTTCGGCGCTTGTTCCCTGTAATCCAAGCATGCCCTTGACTAATACACCGCTTAATTGCAAGGAGAGAATGAACAAAAATGAACCTGAAACTAAGGGTGTAAATAAAAATTTAAGCCTATAAACTAGCCCTGTAGTTCCTAATACGAAGAGAAGAAGACCGGCTACGATTAATCCTCCTTCTAGAATTTGTAATGTATGCATCTGATCTTGCCCTTGAATGAAGGCTAAGTTGCCTAATATGACAAAGATACTTACCCATGATCCCGCAGGTCCATCTGCAATAGGGTATTTATGTCCGAAGCACCCCTGAATAAACGAACTGATTCCTACAACGAAAAACGTCCGCTGCATTAAGGTTGAAATTTGTTCAAACGACAATTGAAAAATACCTCCAATGACAATGGGCAGAGCCACTGCATTGGCTAGCAAAAAAATAAACCATTGTACAGTACTGAGACTATTAGTAACGCGTTTATTCTCCATATCAACTCACCTTTACTATTGTTAACTTTACAATCTATACGGAAAATGAAAGCCACCTTTCGATTTGAAATCGTTAAAAGGTGGCTTGCTTATTAATCTATTACCATTTGCGGTATGGCAAAAACTTTCCGTTCATCGTCAGAATGATGCGGTCACCGTTCGGATCTTCTTGCTTTTGTACGTCGAATTGGAAATCGATTGCGCTCATGATACCTTCGCCAAGCTTCTCTAAAACAAGTTCTCTAATCGTTGGACCGTATACAAGCAGCATTTCGTATAGGCGATACAATCCTGGATCTGTAGGCGGCATATCGATGACATCACCACGGTGTGGGATTTGTGCGAGCGCTTGAACCACTTGTTCGTCGAGTTCAAGCAATTCCCCCATTTTATCTGCTTCATTACGTGTCATTGTTGCTTGACCCAACAGTGCAGTTACAACCCAGCTCTCTGAATGCTCGCTTACCTTTGCGATTTCGCCCCAAGTTAATCCTTTTGCAAATTTAGCGTCCAATATCTGTTGTGTCGCTTCTTTTCTATTCATATTTCATTGCTCCCTTTAGTTTAGTATAATGAGTATCGCTTAGTGCTTGTCGTGGCCTGTTACTTGTTCATATCCATTTACAATCAGATCGAGTTTACCAGTGTCTGGTGCAATCACCAGACCATGAACAGCTACCTCTTTCGGAATGAGCGGATGATTACGCACCAGATCTATGTTTCCTCTAATCGAATCTACGACATTCGTAAAGCCGAACAACCATTTATGAAGATCGATACCTGCATATTCAAGTGAAGAAAGAATTTCTGGTGTCGCGACTCCGCGATCCATTATTTTTTGAAGTGTTCCTTCAGGGTTGCTTTGACTCATGCCACAATTGTGGTGACCGATGATATAAATTTCTTCCGCATTCAGTTCGTAGACAGCCGTTACGATACTGCGCATGATGCTTCCAAATGCATGGGTAATCGTTCCACCTGCTGTTTTGATGACTTTGGCATCCCCATTGTGTATGTTTAGGGCTTTAGGCAGCAGCTCAATCAGTCGAGCATCCATGCATGTTACGACAATCATGCGTTTTTTAGGGAATTTCGTTCCCTCATAAGGTAGATACTCCTTGTCTTCTACGAACTGATCGTTATACTCCAAAATTTCTTGTAATAGCATTCTTGGGCCTCCTTTGAAGTGTTTTAGTTATCACTGTTTCAATGGCTACTAACTAGTGAATCAGGATATAACTAAGTATAGATATTCATGCTTAAATGCTGAATAAGTTGGCGAAACGCTATATGTCCATTTGCTTTCATGACGAAAGGATTGATTTTTATTTTTGATCATATCGATTTTGCGATACTAGCATTACTAAGAGAAAACTCCAGAATTCAGTGGAAGGACATTGGCCAAAAGATACATATGACCGGCCAAGCGGTCGGAAATCGCATTAGGCGTTTAGAAGATTTGGGGGTTATCGAGCAATATACGATCGTTACTAATAAAGCAAAGCTAGGTCTGTCTATCACAGCCTTTATTACATTTTTTGTGGAATCAGCCAATCATCCTTTATTTCAGAAGTTCGTGATGGCAGAGGATGCTATTACCGAAGTGCATCGAATTAGCGGAGAAGGATGTTATGTATTAACCGGACATTTTGCTTCTAATGAGGAGCTTGAGGCATTTCTGGCTCAACTTTTGAATCATGGGAATTATCGAGTGAGTCTATCCATCGGAAAAATAAAATCTTAATCCATACAAAAAAGAGGGGCGTAGACCCCTCTTTTTTTTCCAATTTATAATTTTTGATAATGATGTAAGAGATTCTCTATTCTATTCTGAATCATTTGTTTTAAGGCTTCAGGTTTCACGGATGTAACAGCATGACCATATCGCATAAAATAATTAGCCAAGAAATCCTCTTCACCTGGATTATAGAATCCCTTAATGACTGTTTTCGGACCCACCTCTATTTTCATAGAAGGATAATGTTCTTTATAAAAAATATCCTTTGCTTGTTCCGCAATCTCAACTTCAAAGTCAATACTCTTCGCAGACTGATAGATTTCTAATGAACGACTAAGAAGTTCTTCTATAGAATAACGAGCTTTGCTTTCCTCTTCTTCAATGAAGGTTATTCGATCACATCTAAAAACTCTATATGTATTCGTCGTAAGCTCTATTCCAGTGGCATACCATTGACCAAACTTAGCGGAAATCCTAAAGAATTGAACAGGGTAGCTTTTTGTTTGGTTTTCTTTTGTATATGCAATGTTACAGGCAC
Organism: Paenibacillus sp. FSL R7-0048; assembly: GCF_038004505.1. Taxonomy (NCBI): domain Bacteria; kingdom Bacillati; phylum Bacillota; class Bacilli; order Caryophanales; family Paenibacillaceae; genus Paenibacillus; species Paenibacillus sp. FSL R7-0048. The sequence goes on from NZ_JBBORF010000001.1 coordinate 876,666, forward strand.
TCTCATTTAGAATACTTGCTAGGATTTTATCTAAAAAACGGCTGACATGCTTATGCTGATACATTTCGAATTGCAGGACCTTTTTCATTTTGTGAATTTGGTTGATTTGTGTACTCGAAAGACAGTGCTCGAACTTTTCGTTTAGCTTGTTAACACTCAGATGAAAGGGTGTAGATTGATAAGATTCTAACGTCAGCATGGCAAAATACAGCGCATAGACTTCATCTATCGTGAAAATAATAGGGGATAACAATCTGTTTTTTAAAAGTCCATAACGTCCGTGTCTTCCATGTTCCGCGAAAATAGGCATACCTAATTGTTCTAATGAACTAATATCGCGTAGAGCTGTACTTTTTGAAATAGCGTATTTATCCATGAGATCACTTAAATTAAAGAATTCTCGATTGTTTAAGTACCTCATCATGTCATTTAACCGTTCTGATTTTTTCATATATAAAACTCCTTATAAGGGTGTCATGTTTTGATACCTTTATATAGGATAATAAGTTTAAGGCCAGATATCAAATATATAAAAGGAGAGATTTATACTATGAGTACAACCCTAGAAGTAGCTATTTTTTTATCGATGAATGGAAGAGCTAAGGAAGCTATAGAATTTTACAAAGAACATTTTAACGCAGAGGAATTGCTACGTGTCACCTATCAACAACTAGCAGAGCGTGACAGCTCCATACAGCTTACGGATGAAAATAAGGATTATATTACTCACTCTGTCTTGTTAATCGGAAAAACAAAAATAATGATAGCAGAAGATACAATGAATACGAATGAGAAATATACAGTGGGCAATAACACTTCATTATGTATTCAAAGTGCTGACTTAGAGGGGATTGAAGGTTTTTATAAAAGCTTAATCACAGACGAGCGCGTGAAAATTATTGCTCCTTTATCTAGCAATGTGTTTAGCAAAGCCTACGGTATCATTGAAGATCCCTTTGGTATTCAAATCCAACTCATGTTTGATGAAAGATTACATTAAAAAAGCTTCCTGCTTCTAAAACAAACTAAGTTTAATATTCAGCCGACTTAATTTCAGGTGTATTGTCCTGAGTTTGGCCGGCTTTTTTTGAGAGTGCTATCTGAGGAATATAAATTATTTCAATTCCCCGGTGTCCTTCATATATTGATAATGCTGAGTGAGCTGCTGAAGGGTCGTTTCTTCATTAAAACTGAAATCATTCGATAAAAAGTAAGCGCGTGAGAGATCCTTTTGATTTTCAAACTGGTAAGGCAGTTCATCAATGCGCCTTCCTCCCACGCGGCTGATCTCTGGGAATTCAGCAATCGCTTGAGACATTGCATAAATCTTTTGGGAGAACTCTGGGATTGAATTTGGTGGAATTGAAATCACATAATCGGTGGTTCTCAGGAACTCGAGAAAGCTAGTTTGGGTGAAATCTGTTTTCTGATAAGCTTCCCAAATAGCATCGGTATTCACGGGTTTACCCAGAATCCTTTGATAGACATCTGCATATTTTTTAATCCAGAGGACTTCCTCGTAATTCTTAGAAACGTTATATTTATCAGTTTTGTGAAGAGGATACTGGATAATGTACTGTTGGTAGTTAAATTTGATGTCTGGATTGAGCTTAGGGTAGAGCTCCAAAATGTCGGATCCATCGTCATTTTTTCCTATGACTCTTGAATATTCAAAATCAATAAAATAGTATGCCTTCATATATGCTAGAGCATTCTTCACATATTTATCTCCTGACTTGTGACTCCCCGAGAAGCACCCTGTCAACAGAATACAGCAAATGATCATCAGAATGGAGATTTTATAAGAGCCTCTCATCACTCATTCCCTTCTTTCATCTGTTCATAACTGCTAACAAATTGCCTATAGATTTCATAAGAGTCGTATGGTTCAGCAGAAGCGAAATTGTGGCGGATCAATTGCAGCTTTGTACTGCCTTCAAATCTGTATGGAAGTTCTATGGTGGAACCGAGCTGATTGACTAAATTCGGAGAAGGTGGTCTGTGCGGATAGAATTCCTTTATAATCTCATAAAAGTCCTTGGATAACGGAATGAAATCTTTTTCGGTAACTCCATCGATGATATATGGTGCGGTTCCATCCCTCTCGTATGTAGATTTGTAAATCTCCCCATACTTCAGCGTTTCACTGAAATAGTCAGAAGGGAACTTGAAATTTAAATGTCTGGCGTACAATGAAGGGGCATAAGCAAAGAAAAGACCGTCTAGATAACTTTCCTGATGTTGTTCCGAACGAAAAATTGAATAGTATGATTTCGCATAAATGGAACTGGCAAAAAATTTAATGTTCGGATCATTAATGGGAGATAAGATTAGTTTCTCATAACCGTCTTTGTTGGTTACGCCCGTCCGTTCTACTACTTTGAATTGTAGGTTGTATCTTGGGGAGAGTGTGTTCAGAATATCTTTTTCGTATCGATTGCCAGACTTTGGACCTGGTCCACAAGCTGTCAACAGTAGGATTAAGGCTAGAATGATCAGTAAGTAACCATAATTTGTTCTACTCATATACGCCTCCAGTATTTTGAATTTATGTCCATTATATACCATACCCCGTTTTCATAATTAAGTTAAACGCGATTACCGATAAGATTAATAGATGGATACTGTGATTACCAAAAGCATGCCATTGTAATTATGTTTAAATGGAGGAAAGACGGATGAAGAGGATTTTTAGTGTTTTGCTAATTGTATTACTGGTTATACCAGCGCTCGGCACTACAACCTTTGCGAGCAGTACGGTGAAGGCTAAGGTAACCGAGAGCAGTACATATTTTGATGGAGAACAGCGGAACCTGAATGGGTTCAACATATCGAATAACAATTATTTCAGACTACGCGATTTGGCAGAGTATTTCTCGGGAACGAGCAGCCAGTTTGATATCACTTGGAATAAAGCGAACAATGCGATTGAGATCATAACTGGACAAGCTTATACGCCCGAAAAGAAAACAACAAGTAACTATTATAGCCGCAATAGAAATTATGCAGCTACGCTTTCAAATTCTAAGGTGTTGGTCAATGGACAGTTGCAGTCTATTACGGCGTACAATATTGATGATAACAATTATTTTCAGTTGAGAGATTTGGCGGGTAAAATTCCGTTCGATATTGAATTTGACGTTCAGTCTGATCGCATATCGTTATTCTCCACAATCCCAGATCATGCTTACCGGGTAAAGACGGCGGCTGTAGCTGAGAGTAATGCGGAATCTTCTTATTTTCCTAGATGGAAAAGTACGGCCTCTTCTTATCTTGTGAATAATAAGGATGGGACTGTAAGTGTTATTGAGGCGAACAAAGAGTTTACGATTGAAACGTACAATGAGAAGTACGAACTAACAGGCAATAAGAGCATTCCTTTTGAGCTTCCGGTGTTTGGTGGCTTCTTTAGTGGGGAGAAGTATAACTATATTGCTTTTGGCCAAGAGAACCGCGAAGAGAATGATAGCAAGGAAGTCATTCGTATTGTCCGTTATGATAAAAGTTTCAATAGAGTAGACAGTGTCTCCATAAAGGGTGGGGAGAGCTATACCGTTAGCCCGTTTGATTCAGGCTCCGGTAGTATGGCTGAGGCTGGAGATACGCTTGTATTTCACACCTCACGTACAAGATACACGACAGAAGATAAATTAAATCATCAATCCCAGCTTACCATTATTGTAAATACTAAAACCATGACCGTGACCAATGATCTGGGAAGATTCCAGAAAAATCATGTCAGTCACTCTTTTGACCAATATGTATTGTTTGATGGTACTGCGCATGTTCTAGTCGATCATGGCGACGCTTATCCCCGTTCGATTGTTCTGAATAAAGGAGACGGAGCCAGTTATAACGAAGTGGATTTATTTAATATTCCCGGCAAAATCGGAGCGAACGCGACGGGTGTTTCTATAGGCGGATTTGAGATGTCCCCGGCGAACTATATAGTCGCTATGAATTCGGTAGATCATTCCCTAGTCAAAGAGTATACATCTTTTGAGATGGTGGGTTTAGAAACGGACCAAAGGGATGTCATGCTTAGTGTGTTGCCCAAGTCCAACCTGAGCAGTAATTCGGTGAATCACATTACCTTGGCTAAATATGTAGGCACGAACCTGATCGCGTCCATCCCTAAGCTAGTAAAAATCACAGACGACAAAATGATGGTGCTGTGGCAGGAGTTTGATAAAGAGAATCATCCGGGTGATCTGAAATATGTTCTTATAGATGGAGCGGGAAAAGCTACTAGCGACATCCAAACGATCAAGCATTTTGCCTTATCAGAGTGCAGTCCTATTATTAGTGGAGACAAAATCATTTGGTATACGAACAATAAAGGATCCAGAGTGTTCTATTCGATCCCGTTAAATTAACGGATTCAATTAACAACAAAGTGGGTAAATTAGACTATAAGCTATAAATAGGACCTTCTAAATAGAAGGTCTATTTTTTCACGCAAAAATTACATCATCCCATGGAGGTCGCTATGCATCGCGTAAATCTAAACCAGGAACAATTCAACCAACAGGTGATTAATCACGCCTCCTTTGGGATCGCCCTTTTATCGCCAAATGGTTTGATTCTGACCGTAAACCCGGCCTTTGAGCAGACTTTTGGTTATTCCACTGAAGAGTTTGAGGGTATGCGGTTAGAAGACCTTTCTCACCCCGAGGATTTCGGCAACCTTCATGATTTAAAAGCAGTTTTGGGTGAGGAAACAGAAGTGCAGATGGAAAAGCAGTTTATCACAAAAATGGAGATTATATTTGGGGACAGCTCACGCTCCACCTATTCAGCGACGAGTCGAACCAGCCAGCATACTTCATTTGCCAAATCGTTAACATTACAAAGCAAAAGGAATCCGAGCAACGCCTTCAGGAGTCTGTTGAACGGTATACGTCGCTTAAAAAATATAACCATGACGCCGTCATTTCTTTTGACCTTGATGGTCGAATCATTAATACCAATAGTATGGCGGAAAAGATAACGGGCTATGCCATCGAGTCCGAGTTGATCGGGATGAAGCTTGCGAGTCTGATTGGAGAAGAGAATGTCCAGCGCATTCTGGAAAGAGCCCTTTACGATAATACAGTTGAGCAGTATATCAATAAGCTTGTCACTAAGGACAGCGAAGTCGTTGAAGTGCTCACCAGTATTGCACCTATTTATGTGAACAATCATAATATCGGATTTTATCTTATATGCAAGGACATTTCCGAGCAAAGGCAATTGTCGCTAGCTAAGGAAGCCGCAGAGTCCACGAATAGAGCTAAAAGTGAGTTCCTGGCTATGATGAGTCATGAAATTCGCACTCCCATGAACGGGGTGATAGGCATGACTGATATTCTGCTTGAAACAGAGCTTAATGAAGAACAACGTGAATATGTAGAAATCATTCGCAAAAGCGGAGGAATCCTGCTCAATATAATCAATGATATTCTTGATCTTTCAAAAATTGAGGCAGGCCGCAGCGAGCTACAAGAGGATACATTCGATCTGCGAACTTGCCTCAAGGACAGCTTTTCTGTTATTGCAATAAAAGCTGAACAAAAACATCTGGAGCTCACCAGCATCATAAATCATGATGTTCCTGACTTTATTTACGGTGACGAGGAACGCTTGAAGCAGGTGTTCTTGAACCTGCTAGGGAATGCTGTGAAATTCACACCCGCGGGCAGCATATCGGTAAAAGTGAGGCTTGTAAAGGAAGATCCCTTCCTGCTGGCCTTTACGGTAACCGATACTGGCATTGGAATTGATCCTGATCGACTTACTGATATTTTTGAACCGTTTGAGCAGGTGGATAGCTTTATGATGCGGAGACACGAAGGCACGGGTCTTGGCCTTGCCATCAGCCGCAGAATTGTCGAAATGATGGGTGGTGAGATCTATGCGGAGAGTGACGGCAAGAGCGGTACGTCGGTTACCTTCACAATCAGGCCCAAGAAATCAGTGGTAATCCCTAGCCAAGAGGCTAACATTAACAAGCTTCATACCGCACGTGAGGCGAGAATTTTACTTGCTGAAGACAACTCTATCAATGCGCTAGTGCTGACCAAAATACTCGAAAAAATGGGTCACAGCGTTATCGCCGTAACAAATGGCATAGATGCGGTTGAAGCAGCACGGAAAGAACCCTTTGATCTTATTTTATTGGATCTTCACATGCCCATTATGAACGGTATAGAGGCTATGAAGATGTTAAGAGATGAGCATCAAGAGAAATGTCCGCCCATCATCGCGGTCACGGCTAATGCTTTGAAGGGTGACCGTGAAAATTGTCTAGCTGCCGGAATGGACGAGTATATCAGCAAGCCTGTAAAGCGTGAAGTCATCATAAAGATGTTAGATCAGTTTGTGATCTAATATAAACAGCATAACCTCTCAGTGATATTATCCCCTTCAGGTGAACAGTAAAAAGCCAGTCCATTACTGTTACACTTGGAGGGGATCGCTCTATCCATTGAATTACATAGCATTGCACGTTATACTTTGAAAAGAAATACGGACCCGCTTATCATATAACAGATCCGTCCTTCTATAAGGTATGGATCTTATTTTTTGTATGTATATATTCAGTCAGAGACGGAGGCGCAACATTGCAGCTAATCAATCAATCGGAAGTACAAGATAGGATCGACCTGCTTAAAGATCAGGATCTATATATCCATCTTGAGATGACAACGGGAGCCTACGCTGCCCATTTAGATAGTTCGAAGCATCCAGCCGCTACTTTTATTACCAATGCTGTTATTCGATATTCCCATGGTTCGATTTCCGGCAACGGTCCTTATCGGGTCGGCTTAAAAATGTCGCAGGGCTGGGTTTACTCGGAAGGGCTAACTCACTATGAAGAGAGTGAGACAGGCAGATTGATTATGGCTGGACATGATGCTCAAGGCAAACTGATCGTATCGTTACAATTAAGCCGAGAGCCGTTCTAATGGAAGAGGAGATGAAGAGTTCTGTGGAAAAACATATTCTTGTTATTTTGCCACATCCGGATGATGAGGCCTTCGGTATATCAGGTACCCTTGCCAAACATATACAAAATGGGACCCAAGTTACCTACGCATGCCTAACGCTTGGAGAAATGGGCCGCAATATGGGCATCCCGCCCTTCGCAAATCGGGTAACCCTCCCAGAAATACGTAAGAAGGAGCTGGAGGAATCCTGCGAGGCTATTGGCATACAGGATTTAAGAATGCTTGGTTTTCACGACAAGACGATAGAATTCGAAGATCAAGTCTTGCTCGATGGGCAGATTGATGCGCTCTTGAAAGAGCTTAAACCTTCGTTGATCATCACTTTCTATCCAGGGTACAGCGTACATCCTGATCACGATGCTACTGGAGCCGCAGTGATCCGAACCGTTGCAAGACTTCCAAAGGAAGAAAGACCTCCTGTTCACTGTATAGCTTTTGCTAATAATATTGTAGAGATTGGGGAGCCAAAGGTTATCAATGATGTGAGAGATTTCCTCAAGCACAAGATGGCGTCCATTCAGGCGCATCGTTCCCAATTCCAAGCTGCTGAGCTGTTGGGCAGCAAACCTTTAAATGATAAAGAGATCCAAGCTCGTTTTGGAACAGAACATTTCTGGATTTATCCGTTTGAATGATAATGATCTAGTCAGAATTTTAGCGGTGATCTGTTGTCGGTGCTTAACCGGTGATAGATCGCCGTTTTTGTATGTGAATATTCAACTTTTCAGCGGGGGACGGTGGGAATTTAAGGCGAGGCCTTAAGACACGGGTAATTTGACCTAAAAAATTACTAAGGACTATCCGATATAGAAGATACTAACAATTGAAAGGTGATTAAATGCGAATCGGTCACAACATCACGTCTTTAAATAGTTTGAACAGATTAAATAAAAATAATAAATCTATTACAAGTTCACTAGAGAGGTTATCTTCTGGACTTCGGATAAATATAGCGGCAGATGATGCTGCAGGATTAGCAATTTCTGAGAAAATGAGAGCACAGATTCGTGGATTGTCTCAGGCAGCAAGGAATACACAGGATGGTATTTCACTAATTCAGACTGCTGAGAGTGGACTTGGAACTATACAAGATCCTAATCTGCTAAGACTACGGGAGCTTGCAATACAGGCTTCAAATGATACCTTAACAAATTTTGATCGAACATTGATTCAAAAAGAAGTTGAGCAGATAAAGCTTGGGATAAATGATATTGCTAATAACACTCAATTTAATGGAATTTATTTATTGAATAATGACCTCGAAGTAAACACGAATATTACCCCAGTACAGGGCAATATAAGTACGAACTGGACCGCTAACATACCTGCCAGAGATTTATCTAAGACTTCAGATGGAGGTTACGTCGGAATAAGAATTCCCGGTAATAATCCCTTCAAATTAGATAGTATGGGTAATCTGGTTTGGTCACAAGCAATTCCTAATATGGATGTGTATAGTATTAAGGAATCTAGTGATGGTGGTTATATTTTATTAGGAAATGATTTCTCAGCAGGGGCAATTTCCGATCAAAGGATAAATATAATTAAATGGGATGCGAATTTGAATGAGCAGTGGAGTACAGGGGTATCTGGTGTCTACTCCATTATGGGGAATGAAGTAATTGAGACTAGTGACGGTTCCTTTATTGTGGCAGGGACGGGTTCCGGTATTCAAAATTGGGATGGCCTTATGGCTAAATTTAATAGTAGTGGTGTGCAACAATCCACCTCGATAGTGGGTTCTTCACAATCCAATCCTGTTGGCTATGGAAGCGAAGAATTTAATTCTATTATTGAAATTGCTGACGGCGGTTATTTGGCTATTGGTTCATCAAGTCTCCAACTAAACGGTTCTTATACCGATAAGTCAAGCTGGGTTGTGAAATATGATAGTAACTTAAATCCGTTATGGGACACACGAGTCGGTGCTGCTGGGGATGATGAAGGTTACCGGGCCATCGCAACCAGTGATGGAGGGGCCATAATTGTTGGTTCTTATAACGACTCTACTAAAACTAGTGGATTAATCTATAAACTAGACAGTAGTGGAAACGTATTGTGGGAGAAGAATATCTCAAATGAAACTTCCAACTCCAGTCAACTTACTAGCATTACAGAAATGAAAGATGGGAATTACATCGTTGGAGGAATAGTAGATAATAATTATCGTCTTTCCATCTTTGATCCACAGGGTAATGAATTGGCTAATGTTAATCTAAATGGTGGGGGCTCTACGGATAGACTAAATAACATTATTAGTAATGATGACGGAAGTTACACTTTTTCATCTACAACTGGGATAACCAATTTCAATGTATCTTACGGATCAAACCCTGGTACCACATATGATTACAAAACAGTAAATCTTCAGGTGGGAGCAAACTCTGGGAATAACTTCGCTGTTAAATTAACAGATGCTAGAACTACTGCTCTGGGAATTGCGGATATAGATCTTTCAACTAGACAAGGTGCCGAATTAGCGATTTCGAAAATAGACAAAGCTATAAATACCGTTTCATCCAGGCGTTCAATGTACGGCGCGTATCAAAATGCATTAGAACATATCCATAATAACCTAACCAATTACGAAGTAAACTTAACAGCAGCTGAATCACGAATAAGAGATGCGGATATGGCAAAGGAAATGATGAAGCTTACCAAATACAATGTCTTATCTCAAGCATCACAAGCGATGTTGGCTCAAGCTAATCAACAGCCTCAAGGCGTGTTAGAGTTGTTAAAATAGGGCTATACATACAGTCTATGCATTTCAGTGCATAGGCTTTTTTTAGAATCTATGATGATCTAAGAAATGATTTACAAAAAAATTTCCAGAGACTATTATATTTCTATGCGTAATATTTTCCTTTTTTAACTAGATTATTGTAAGAATTTATCTTTGGAGGTTCAAATGAAAAAGCACGACAAAATCATTTCCTTCATCTTCATGTTCATTATGATGGTGACGGCTATTTTCTGGGTAAACTCGACCACTAGTTGGACTATGATGGGTACCCTTGCTTCCGTAGCCTGTTTCGTACTTTTTGTATTATTGGGACTCCGCACTATACCTGTTTTGACAGATTTTGTTCTGACAAATCCAGCACCTGAAGTAACTCTGGAAGATGAAATACGGGACAGAAAGCAGGCTTGGCTATATATTATCGGCTGGGTTGTGGCTAGTAGGGTCTTGCTTATGATTATCGGGTATATATTTTTGATCATACAGAATGGCTATTCCGGTGGTTTGTTTAGCAAAATAGCTGAGACCTGGCATATATCGGGGATCGACGCTTCACATTATTTGGGCATCGCGGAGAATTGGTATGTGACGGAGGGAGATCCGAAATACCATATTGTGTTTTTTCCTTTTTTTCCAAATCTAATTAAAGTAGTTCAGGTATTCGTAGGGAATTATCTCGTCGCTGGATTCATCGTTTCTAATATTTGCTCGCTTGTTGCTGCCTTGGTCGCCTATGAGCTTGCCGCACTAGACATGCATCGAAAGAGTGCTATGCGAGTAGTAAAGTATATTTTTATATTTCCGGCTGCGTTCTTTTTCTTTATTCCTATGACCGAATCTCTATTTCTGGCCTTATCTCTGTTGTGTTTATATTTTGTGAGAAAAAAAGAATGGCTCATCGGATGTTTATGCGGTGCACTTGCAGCGTATACGCGTTCTCCAGGGGTGCTGTTGATTGTACCGGTTGCGATTGAATTTGCACGGGAACTTATCGGGAATTATAAATTACTAGATAAAAAAGCGTTTATACATAAACTGACCACCGCCATTGGCTGTCTTGCTATCATATCGATGGGTTTGCTGGCTTATCTTTACATCAACTATTATGTTACGGGAAATGCTTTTCAGTTCAGTATTTACCAGAGGGAGCATTGGTCACAGAAGTTCTATCTCTTTTTCGATACCGTAAGATATCAGATGGAATATGCGGTGGGCACCTTTAAAAGTGGAGATAGCCGTTCTTTTCTCGGCATGTGGCTGCCTAATTTAATCGCTATATTCTCAGCACTAATTATCATGTTAATGGGAGCAAGAAAACTACGGCCATCCTACACTGCTTATTTTATCGTGTATTTTGCTTTCGTAGTGGGAGCTACTTGGCTGCTGTCAGCCCCGCGTTATTTGCTTGTTGCCTTTCCGCTAGCTTTTGCTGCCGTTGCGCTCACTAATGAAAAGCCGAAGGATGTTGCACTCACTGTTATATCTGTTGTGGGTAGTATACTGTACTTGGCAATGTTTGTAGCGGGATATCCGGTGTATTGAGGAATCGTGCTAAAATAGGAGAACGTCTAGGTGCGTTCTTCTTTTTTATTGCGAATAATCTTATAGAAACGATGGTGGGTATGAAGATTGATTACGACAATCAGGTGATCGAGTTTAATGTTCAATATGGAAACGGAAAAAAAATCTCCATTCATATAGATTCGTCAGGGCGCATAACACTCAAGGTTCCTAAGAAAACATCTGAAGAGACGATTAAAAGTGTGGTTGAGCGTAATGGCAAAATGATTGTGGAGAAGCTGCAAAGTCTCGAAGCGGCTCGTGAAACGCCAAAGATGATCAGAGCCTACGAAGATGAAGGGAAGTTCCTGTATCTAGGCAAATATTATTCTCTGCATGAGCTTATAGAGACAGCGGAGCTAAGTGAAGAACAACTTCAGTTAAAGCTGAAAAAGTTCTATTTCTCTAGCTGCAAGAAGCTTATAGGAGAGCGGATCACTAGGTACCAGACGCAGCTTAGAGTAAAACCTAAGAGTATCGAGATTGTAGAGTCCAGGACCAAATGGGGAAGCTGCAGCTCCGATAAAAAGCTAACCTTTAACTATCGTCTGGCCATGGCTCCCGTGGAGGTTATCGATTATGTGATCATTCATGAGTTATGTCATTTGCTGCATATGAACCATGATCGCTCCTTTTGGCGACGGGTTGGAAGCCTAATGCCGGATTATAAGGAGAAGGAAGAATATTTAGCAAGATATGGACGGGCTATGACGTTATGAAAAAAAGGGTATTCCAGTGCAACTAGAGTAATGGTTGCCGGGAATACCCTTCGTTATTTTAACCCCTTTGCAGCAATCGATAGAGGTTAAGTGCCAGTTGAATCTCGAATAACTCATCTGAGTTTTTCAGATCTATATTTAGCAAATCTTTGATTTTATCAATCCGGTAAATAAAGGTGTTGCGGTGAATAAACATCGCTTTGGCGGCTTCGGTTACATTCTGATTGTACATAAAATAGTACTCCAAGGTAGACATGAATCTCGTGTTCATCGTCTGGTCATGTTCATGGATGCCTCCCAGAACTTTGTTAAAGAATGTCTCCATTTCCGTAGGCTTAATATTGGAATCCAAAAAATGATAGACAGAATAATCCTCGAAGTGAGCAATGCTCCGGCTGTCTTTATTAAACCGCTGCATGAGCCGCATAGCTTCCTGGGCCTCGAAGAAGCTTCGATGGAGCGAAGCAAGTGTCTTATACTGACTGCCAATGCCGATGAGAAAATGATTTTTAGTCATTTCCTGAGCCAGCAACTGCAGCACCTCTTGAGCAAAGGCTTTCGTATCGCTTACGGAAATTGGCGGTTTATTTTCATTTTTTCCGATCAAGATGATGATTTGCTGATTGCGATAGTAACAGATTAGCTCTCCACCTGCATTACTGGACAAGCCATAGATTAAATTGACACATTTTTTGACCATATGCTCCATTTCGTATTTTCTATAAACCATGTCCGTGTAGTTTTCCAGCTGTGTAGCTTCAATATGGATAACTGTACAGTAATACGCATAGTTAACTTTAAGCCCATGCATAGCAGATAGGGAATGCAGTGTTTCTGTTGAAGTAATATTGCCAGCTAATAAGTCGTCGAAGAAGTCCTGCCTAATTTTATGCTTTACCTCTTCGATTTCCTTGGCTTTGATCCGGTCCAGTGCAAGCATCGTGGATACATGCTCTAACGCGGTGTAGTCAAATTCAACCAGCTTGCGTACCGTTTGCAGAACGACGATATACGCGTAAGCGTTACTGGATACAGAAACCGGCATAATGCAGCACTTGTACGGCTGTCCCTGAGAATAGTAGGTGCGTTTGATGGATTTTTTGATTTCAGTAATATACTTTGGGAAAGCTACCGTGAACTCTGGTGGAAAAACAGGCCTGTTCTTCACCAGTGGCAGGAATTCCTGAAGTGGAGATGGGTTATCCTTATGATCTGTATAGCAGAGTAGGTTCCAGTCTCTATCTAATATAAGAACAGGGTTATGGATCGTGTCGGACAATTCCGCCGATATTTGCTCAATACCGCCTCCTTCGAGTGCGATTTTGAACAGCGCATTATGAAGGTCGAGCGAGCGTCGGTTCACTGCATCGTAATCCGCGTTGGTCTTTTCGTTAATGATCGCAATGACTCTGGACAAGGTGTATTCAAAAGGGAGCTCCAGTAGCGGGAGTCCATGCTTATCAGCAAGCTCGATCATATTCTGCGGGATAGCATCGAAATATCGCTTCATTTTGATGCAGAGTCCTGCACAGTTATTCTCCACCAGCTCATGAATGAATTTGTTCTGCAGCTCCGTGCTGTCTTTGAAGATATATCCGGTGGATAAAAGCAGCTCGTTCGAGGTCAGCCAGTCAAATACGTCCGGATTCTCGATGATATTAACTACGGAGATTTGATTGTTTAGACCAGAATGCCCCGCAACGATCTTTATGCCTTCGATGGATTTGATTTGTAAGATATCTTTTATCGTTAGCATCAATTCACACCTCTCATCTTCGCCCATTGTGCAATGTGCATAGTGATTGCTTGTTGTTTTTAGTGTTCTTGTATGATGACCCCCAGTGTACGGAGGACTACAATAAGGGTGTCAGGTAACGTTTATCCGTTAAACTGTGATATATTTCACAAAAATATCCTTTTTCACACAGAAAGCAGCTCAATCTTCATCATTCTTGGAATTTTATGAACTGAGTGTAACATCTTCTATCATTCATCATCAACCGTTAAGGTTTTTTTATGAGAACGCTTTCTATATAGGATAACCTGACAGTAAGTGACCAAACCATTATCTACTTCCTTCTCAAGGGGGCGATCAAACGGAGCATTCTCAGAACAAGTGTACCTCTTATTTAAAAGCTGGGATATCCAGTGATAGCGCGTTCTTTTATCGGATTCGAGAATCAAGATTTTTCGGAAATGTACACAGCATATTTGAGCGGACGATAAATGTAAGGTGCAAGGCAACTGATGAATTATATACCATTGCGAGCAGTAGGGTAGATAATGCGCCTAATACTTTGATCACAGAGGTTAGTAGTTTTTCGGATCTTGGACTGGTTGTGGGAGATGAAGTTTTTGCGGAGAATGATCAATTATATATTGGCACTAAGCTTTCAATATCGATCAAGGAACTGACAGTTTGGCAGAGCTCTTTATCTATTTTTCCAATAGAACTAAAGACGCTAAGAGATAATTTGGCTGCGGCAAGGGCTTATATCAATAGCTATGGAAAACCAGGCGGTATAAAGCAGTTTGCGGGTTCTAGCAGCTTTGAGAGAGAAACGATGCGGCTGCTGGAAGAGCAATCTTCAGGTCTTCTGAATGCCTTGGCGAATGACAGCATGGAAGAGGCTACTCATTATGCAATTCGACTAATGGGATTAGGCCCAGGGCTGACTCCGTCGGGAGATGATTTTTTAGTTGGATTGTTTGCTGTGATCCATCTGCCTCAGAGTCCTATTAGTAAATATCAGCCGTGGTGCAGGGAAGTCGTGAACGAAGCAGCTGAATTAACGAATCAAATAAGCTATATGGCTCTGAAAAAAGCGGCTTGGGGTCAGGTGAGAGAGTCAATGGGTCAGTTGCTGCATTCGCTCATGTATGAGAGTAAGGAAACTATGCTTCTTGGCTTATCGGCAGTGCTGGATATAGGTTCTTCTTCCGGAACAGATATTGCCTTGGGGATCATTAGCGGTTTGGATCTTAATCTAGAACAACGTTGGAGGTAAGATATGTCGACTAAAATAGTAATTAAAAGAAACACATACTTTGATTCCGTCTCGCTCATGTCGTTGTCGACCAAAGCGAATCAAATAGAGGGTGTCGAACAAGCTTTTATCGCAATGGCTACTCAAATGAATAAAGAGGTATTAGCGAATGTAGGGCTGATAACCCCTGAGCTAGAGGAAGCTAAGAATAGTGACCTGATGATCGTAATCAAAGCAGCATCCCCTGAGCTGGCTGAAGTTGCCTTTGAAGCAATCGAAGAGCTGTTTATTAAAAAAGACAGTGCAGTTGGCGGTACAGCGCTTAAATATCCAACAATTGAGTCGGCAGTGAAGAATATGACAGCAGCTAATCTTGCAGTGATTTCAGTCAACGGAGCGTTTGCAGCCAGAGAAGCAAGAAAAGCGCTGGAGAATAATCTCCATGTCATGATGTTCAGTGACAACGTAAGCGTAGAAGACGAAATTGAATTAAAAAAAATAGCACATGAGCGTGGATTGCTGATGATGGGGCCGGATTGCGGAACCGCGATCATTGGAAATATGGCATTATGTTTTGCTAATAAGGTTCGTAAAGGCAATATCGGCATCGTGGGTGCATCCGGCACAGGAAGTCAGGAAATCAGCGTGCGGATTCACGATTTTGGCGGAGGCATCTCACAGTTGATTGGCACAGG
Source organism: Paenibacillus sp. FSL R7-0048 (assembly GCF_038004505.1). Taxonomy (NCBI): domain Bacteria; kingdom Bacillati; phylum Bacillota; class Bacilli; order Caryophanales; family Paenibacillaceae; genus Paenibacillus; species Paenibacillus sp. FSL R7-0048. The sequence goes on from NZ_JBBORF010000001.1 coordinate 892,359, forward strand.
CGGCAGAGACCTAAGTGAACGTGTCGGCGGAGTAATGATGCTTGATGCGATGAAAGCGCTTAACGAAGACGAAGCCACTAAGGTCATTGTGTTGATTTCCAAGCCACCCGCCAAAAGTGTGGAACAAAAAGTTCTGAATGAAATCAAAAATATGCATAAGCCTGTCGTGGTCTGCTTTATCGGAGGAACGGAGGAAGCTGTTCTGGAAGCAGGTGGACATTTTGCCAAAACAACTAAAGAGGCCGCGCTAAAGGCGGTAATTCTATCCGGCATTGATGAGAGCCAAATTGACAAGCATCCGCTAAACCTTCCGCTGATTGAGGAGATTAAGGTCAAGCTGAAGCCAGAACAGAAGTATATTCGCGGGTTATTCTGCGGCGGTACTTTATGTGATGAAGCGATGTATCTAGCGATGGAGAAATACGACGATGTCTATAGCAACATTCCAAAAGATCCGGAATATCAGCTGGGTGATATCCATATCAGCCAAGGACATACGTTTATTGATTTTGGGGATGATGGGTTCACTAACGGCAAACCACATCCGATGATTGATCCTTCTTCACGGATTGCCAGATTCAAGCAGGAAGCAAAGGACCCGGCGGTGGGCGTGATCATTATGGATTTTGTATTAGGCTATGGATCGCATGAGGATCCAGTAGGTGTTATGGTGCCTGCAATTATTGAGGCTAAGCAAGCAGCGGAACAAGAAGGCAGACATTTGGAGATTGTCGGCTATGTACTTGGAACCGATCTGGATACACCTTCCGTCCAAGAACAGCTTGATAAGTTGGTATCCGCGGGCGTTACCTATGCAAGCAGTAATACGAATGCAGGACTTCTTGCCAGAGGTTTTGTAGAGAAGGGAGTATAACATGAGCAGAATCAATGAGTTATTTAAGAGTGAACTTCACGTTATCAATGTCGGCCTAGAAATGTTCAAGGATGATATCCTGAAGCAAAAAGGCAACGTAACCCATCTGGAATGGAAGCCACCTGGTGGAGGTAAGCCCGAATTAATTGCCGCACTGGATGCGTTAGAGCAAGAGGGAATTGCTGCAAAGATTGAGGCTGCCAATAAGCTGGCTGTAGAGCGAATCGTGAATTCACAACCGGTATTGGTTGGTTTTGATCAAGCGATCAACGTCGTACCAGGGATGACTAAGACTACGATATTACATGCAGGACCTCCGATTACCTGGGATAAGATGAGTGGTCCCATGAAAGGTGCAGTTACCGGCGCTTTGGTCTTTGAGGGCTTGGCGAAGGATCTGGATGAAGCTGCCGAACTAGCGGCATTAGGTGAGATTACGTTCTCCCCTTGTCACGAGCATAATTGTGTGGGTTCCATGGCAGGGGTAACCTCAGCCTCTATGTTCATGCACATTGTAGAGAATAAAACGTATGGCAACATCGCTTATACGAACCTTAGTGAGCAACTGTCGAAAATCTTGCGGATGGGTGCAAACGATGAAACGGTCGTTGCCCGTTTGATCTGGATGAGAGATGTGCTTGGACCGATGCTGCGTGAGGCGATGAAGTTCTCTGAGAACGGCATTGATCTGCGGCTCATGTTATCCCAGGCGCTCCATATGGGAGATGAATGCCATAACCGCAACAACGCTGGAACGACTCTTTTGATTCAGGCATTAACGCCGCTTATCCTTAGAACGGATTTTACCAATGAGCAGAAAATCGAAGTGTTCGATTTTGTGGCAATGAGTGATTATTTCTCCGGACCAACCTGGATGGCTCTTTGTAAATGTGCGCTTGATGCTGCCCATGGCATCGAGCATAGCACCATCGTAACAACGATGGCTCGCAATGGCGTGGAATTCGGTATTCGTGTCAGTGGAATGCCAGGCAATACCTGGTTTACCGGCCCTGCGCAAAAGGTTGTCGGACCGATGTTTGCAGGGTATAAGCCGGAAGATTCGGGACTCGATATCGGTGACAGTGCGATTACCGAAACCTATGGTATAGGTGGCTTCGCCATGGCAACCGCGCCGGCGATTGTAGCATTAGTTGGGGGAACCGTAGATGATGCCATGAACTATTCTGTGAAAATGAAGGAAATTACTACGACGGAGAATCCAAATGTGACGATTCCTTTGTTGAACTTCCGCGGAATTCCTACTGGAATCGATATTCGTAAAGTGGGTCAAACCAGCATTATGCCAGTGATCAACACGGCTATTGCCCATAAGGATCCAGGCATCGGAATGATTGGAGCCGGAATCACTCATCCTCCAATCGAGTGTTTCGAGCAAGCCATTCTCGCTTTTAGCCAGAGCATGCATTCATAGAACCACCCGCCCTTCAGGCCTATTCAAGGGCCTGAGGGCTTCATAAGCCATTGGTATGTAAGCGCTAACGATCTAGGGGGAGATTTATTATGGATCAAGTATTTATGAAGATGTTCTGGAAAAAGGGAGATTGGGCCGCGTTTTTCGGGCTGCTTGCTAACAATTTAACCAATCTGCTTACGATGATTTCATTGTTAATTTTTGTAGTAGGATTTCCGGAAGGTATGGTTTACGGCAGAGTCGTTCCTGCGTTTGGACTCGCGATTTTTATCGCAAGTATTGCTTATGGCTGGTTTGGATATCAGCTAGCCAAAAAAACAGGCCGAACGGATATAACCGCATTACCTTCAGGACCTAGTGCTCCATCGATTTTTACGGTAACTTTTCTAGTGTTAATTCCCGTATTTAGAGAAACCAATGATGCATCATTTGCGCTGCAAATTGGTCTCGTATGGTGTCTGTTCGAAGCTTTGATCCTTATTGTCGGCTCATTTCTGGGAGATGTGCTGCGTAAGGTTATTCCAAGAACTGTGCTTTTATCTTGTTTATCTGGACTTGGATTGTTATTGCTGGCCATGAACCCGATGCTGCAATCCTTCGAAACACCAGTGGTTGCTTTTGTTGTACTTGTGATCATCTTTATTAACTGGTTTGGCAAATCGCCGATATTCAAAAAAATTCCTACAGGATTCCTGCTGCTGATTGCTGGAACCGCGCTGGCTTGGATATTCGGTTTGCAAAATCCAGAAGCGATCACAACGGCTCTTTCAACACTTGGGTTTAATCCACCTGAGGTGCATATTACCAGCTTAATTCAAGGGATTCCGCATGCCTTGCCATACCTGGCTTCTGCAATTCCATTGGGACTGGCGAATTATATTTTTGACCTTGAAAATATTGAGAGCGCACATGCTGCGGGAGATCCTTATAACACTCGTAACGTTATGCTAACGAACGGGGTTGCTTCAAGTATTGGTGCTTTTACAGGTAATCCGTTCCCGGTAACTGTGTACATTGGTCATGCAGGCTGGAAATCTATTGGGGCTGGACTTGGTTATACCATAGCTTCTGGTTTCTCCATGTTAATTATTTGTCTCTTTGGCATAGGAGCACTGCTGTTGTCTATCATACCTGTTGTGGCGATTGTTCCGATTCTGGTCTATGTCGGGGTCGTTACGGCGAATCAGGTGGTTCGAGAGACACCTAAAAATGAAGTGCCCGTTATCTTTATCACCTTGTTCCCATGGATTGCTAACTGGGCTTTAACGCTTGCGAACAACATTTTTAATGCGGCTGAAACTTCGGCTTCTAAGGTGGGGATTGATCTCTTATTAAGTAAAGGGGTTTATTACAACGGGCTGATGCATTTAGGAAATGGTGCACCGCTTAGCAGCTTGATTTGGGGCTCCATCACTATTTTCTCTATCCTGAATAAACCACTGCGGGCTGCTGTCTTTGCTGTAATCGCGTCTGGCCTATCTTTATTTGGGATCATTCACGCGCCGACTGTTGGATTTGCTCAAGCTTCACTTATGCCGTTCGTATACGCCTATTTGATGGTTGCAGGATTATTTGTTTATAAGCATTTTTCAGACCTTCGTGACCCAGCGAACAAGCTGCAATCCGAATAAATAATTGATAAAAAGAAATAGGAGAGCTAGAGCCATGACTAATCAAACTCTGTCAGAAGATTTAATTCAAGCAGCGGATCGCGGGGATTTAGCTGCCGTAGAACAGCTTTTAGCTCGTGGTGCCGATGTTCATCATAAGGATGCCAGTGGTCGTACTGCGCTGATGGCGGCAACGCAAAAAAATCATATTCCTCTCGCTCAAAAGCTGATTGAAGCAGGCAGTGACGTGAATGCAAGAGATATCACTATGTTATCACCCTACCTGTGTGCCGGTGCCAATGGATTTCATGAGATTCTGTCTTTAACTCTTGCCGCAGGTGCGGATACAACCAGTGTAAATCGTTTTGGGGGAACTACACTGCTCCCCTCCAGCGAGAAGGGGTATCTAAGAACTGTTCAGAAATGCCTGGAAGCAGGTGTTGCAGTTAACCATATGAACAATCTGGGATGGTCTGCCTTGTTGGAGGCAGTAATTCTCGGGAATGGTGGCCGTTTATACTCCGATATTATTCAGTTGTTGGTGGATGCTGGAGCGGATGTTCAATTGCCGGATCGTGACGGCAAATCATCGTTGCAGCATGCCGAAGAGCTGGGTCAGGAGAGGGTCCTCCGTATTCTCAATAAAGAAAAGCTAACGCTTCATCCACGTATTCAAAGCGCTCAAGAGCTAGCTCGGGCAGAGGATTTCCGGAAAGCAAGTTTGGTTATGGAACATGCAGTGCAAGAGGACAGTAATAATTCAGACTTCTATTACTATAAAGGATACTTCTTAGGGGAACTCGGGAGATATGAGGAAGCTCTGGCAGCCTATCAACAGGCACTTACTATTGATCCGGATGACCTTGATTTCTATTTCTATACCGCAAATGCCTACCGAATGATGAAGCGATCCGAGCAAGCGTTAGCAGAGTATGACAAAGTGATAGAACGCGATCCTGGCGAAAGCTTCTTCCGCTATCATAAATCCAATTATTTAAGAGAGTTGGGCAGGCATGAGGAAGCGGTTAAAGTTATGGATCAGCTTCTGGAACAGCAGCCTGAACGGTATGATTTCTCGTTTCATAAGGCGAACAGCTTGAGATCACTTGGCCGGCATCAAGAGGCAGTTGAGGCGATTGAGAACGCAATTGCTAACGATCCGAGCAATCCTTTATATCATCATCATAAGGCACAGTCACTTGGTTTACTTGGTGATCATGAAACGGCGATTCAAGAAATAGATATTGCTATCAGCTATAATCCTGCCAATCCGGATTTTCACTCCGCGAAGGAACAATTTCAGCTGGCCCTTAAACGCTAATAAATGAGGATCAACTGATCCGTCAGGAGGAATGGAATGAGTAAATTTATAGTTGTAGCCATTGGCGGTAATTCATTGGTGAAAGACAATGGCCGCGATTCTATAGAGGATCAATCTGAAGCAGTACGTGAAATTGCTGTCAATATCGCTGATCTGGTGCAAGCAGGCAACGATGTGGTGGTTACTCACGGCAACGGTCCACAGGTTGGATTCGAGCTGAGACGAAGCGAGGTGGCTTCGGAAGTCACTGGAATGGATGTTACTCCGCTGGTCAATTGCGTGGCGGGCACGCAAGGGGGCATAGGCTATTTAATTCAGCAGGCCTTAACAAATGAATTCATTCATCGCAGATTAGACAAAAAGGTTGCCACAGTCATTACTCAGGTCGAGGTTAGCAAAAATGATCCGAATTTTCAGTCTCCCTCGAAACCAGTGGGCTCCTTCTTCACGCTTGAGCAAGCAGAGGAGATGAAGCGTGCCAAGCCAGATTGGGTCATCATTGAGGATTCAGGACGAGGTTACCGCCGTGTTGTTCCATCGCCTAAGCCGATTGATATCGTTGAAAAAGACGTCATTAAATCACTCATTGAGACGGGTTATGTGGTAATCGCTGTTGGCGGAGGCGGGATTCCTGTGATCAAAACCGAAAATAATACCTACGAAGGTATCGATGCAGTCATTGACAAAGACTTTGCTACAAGTCTGCTGGCCGAACAGATCGATGCAGAATCTCTTATCATTACAACAGGAGTTCCTCAGGTATGTGTGAATTTCGGTACGCCTGAGCAGAAGGCTCTTGAAGAAGTTACAGCGGCAGAAATGTTGGTATATGCGGAGCAGGGTCATTTTCCTGCTGGCAGTATGCAGCCTAAAATTGAAGCAAGTCTTGGCTTTTTGAAAAAAGAGGGACGCAGAGTTATCATTACCAATCCGGAAAATATGAAAGCTGCGATGAGCCAACAGGCTGGCACACATATTGTAAATTAATAGGATCTAATTTATCTCATCATTTCATGGAGACCGCCACTGATCTAAATCAGGGCGGTTTTTTGACATATTCATGAATTGTTATCTAACTGTTGCTTTCAGATGGCCATATTCTGGTGAATAAAAGGAAGATAAGAGGTAAAACTATGTCCACTATAGAGAAAAAAATACATTAAAATGCGGGGGTAAAAGATGATATCGAATAAAGGAACAACACAACGTTTTACCAGGGCTACAATTCTTTGTTGTATTTGTGCATGTACGGTATTGCTAAGTGGATGCACTAAAGCAGCGGATGAGACTCAAGTGCCTACTCCAACAGCTCAAGTAGAAACCGCAGCACCTTCTGCAGAAGCAACTACACCTGTACCTACGAATAACGCAACAGAACAACCCCTAACATCTGCGTCACCCGGCTCAAATACTGGGAAACTTCCAGAGGGGGTTAGCATTCAGAGAGTTATCAAGGAGGTTTCGTTAAAAGATAACTATCATAAAAAGGTTGAGCTGCTAACTGACGGAGGCAAGCGGGTCACCATCACAGATCCGAATCAAAAGATTGTTTTGCAGCAGATTGAATATGACGGAAGGATCACTGCGGTTAAGGGTAAACAGGTTACTGTTCAAGTGGAGGGCGGTAAAGAGCAAACCTTAACGATTCCTGATCATATAGTCATTGAAGATGAAGACAAGCTCGGATTGAACAATGGCGTTGAAATCGAGTGGACGGTAAATGCAGACGGACAAATCGAAAGTGTGGAACTGGACGATTAAAAAATTACCGAGGTGAGCTGGATGAAATTTCTAATCGTACTTGGTAGTATTCTTGTTCCCATTGTTATGCTGATGTTACAGGGGAAATCGATAAAGTGGCGTATGGTTTTCAATGTTGTTTCGATCTTAAGTACGATTATCTTTGGAAATATTTCCGCCTTGGCGATTTACGAGATATTAAGAGATCGCGCTGTGTTTATGACCTCGATCCATGCGATATTTTTGAATCCAATGTTTCTTATTACCGGAGCCTATCTTGGCGTATATTTAATTTATCGATTGATGATAATTTCGTATGATGAGGTTTATATGTGATAGGTAGAATACAAATAGGGATGTTCCCTGAAGGGACACCCCTATTTGTGTTGTTAACAGGACCGATGCTTAAGAGGACTTTCCTACAACGTTTGTTCCGCTCTTCGTGATCTTGTAGGTGATAATATCCCCATTCCAGAAGTGGAACTTCAGGATAACCTCGCCGTCTTTAACATCTTTAAAGAACGCGGGAAGCAGCTTGATTTCTTTAGTGTTATAAGAAGGTGAGAAGGTATTGCCGAATTCCTTAAATGGAGTCCAGTCCTGCGGACCTGCATTGCCACCAGCGGTATACACAGCTTCCATTGTGGCAAGCTGGTTACCATTAAAGGTGGTCGGAATGGCAAAGGATTCAGTCGTGCCTTTTGCATCGCTTAATTTAGCTGTGTCATACACAATGACCTTAAGTCTCCACGCAACACCCTTGTTGAATTTCAGAGTCAGCACGGCATTTTCACCGTATTTTTGGGAAGCTGTGAGCTTTTTGAGTTGGCTGGCTTTGAGGGTAAGCTCCTCACCATTTAAGGTGTAATCTTTACCTTTGGTCAGATACTTTCCGTTGGCACTAATGGTGGTTAGCTTATTGCCGTTCAGGTTTAGCTTAACCTTGGTATCTTTGATTTGTGCACCTTTTTTTAGGTAGACCAAATCGCTTTCGGTGCTGGAGGAACGCTCCTTCAGACCAGACATTAATACATTGTGGAGTTCAGGATCAGACCACTTATAAGTTTTACGGTTGAAATGCTGCCCGTTATCCCAGAGCATGGAAGTCATTTTCTTTTCTTTCAAATAATAAGTCAGATACTCAAAGAATTTAAGCTTCTCGCCCTGTTCAATCACACCCGTGTCTTTATCGAAACCTAATAAACCAAATTCGCCGACGATGACAGGGATGCCTTTAGCTACAAATGTATTGTAAACGTTATCAAAAGTTTGAGTGATATCGTTTTTTGTATCTTTTTCAAACGTGGTGTAGCCGGCAATGTTCACACTAAAAGGCCAGAAGCCATAGAAGTGAACGGTCGCAATAATATTTGGATCGTTCAGAGCCGTAATCGTCTTATAGAGATGATCCATTCTTGTTTGCGTAGGTGAAGACTCTAATGAAGGTAATACAAGTGGGCGGAGGTCGTTTTTCCCACCGGATTTCCGCACGATTTGATAGAAAGAGTTATTAAGTTCAGTAAGCATTTGCTCCATTTTTGCTTCGTCCGTGCTTCCACCATCGGTGAACCGAGGCTCATTTATGCTCTCGAACATCAGCTTATCGGATTTGTCCTTGAAGCGATCGGCAATTTGAGTCCAGGCTGCATCATAACGCGCCAGCGTTTCATCGTGTTTTTCTTCCATATGGCTTACCCATAGCCAGGAATCATGATGGACATTAATCATGACATAAAGCTTGGCGTCCAGTGCCCAGCCGACAACTTCTTCCACACGGTCGAGGTAGGCCTTTTCTAGGGTATAGTCTGGTGCCGCACCCATGTGAGTATCCCAGGTCACAGGAATCCGAATGCTTTTATAGCCTTGAGCGGCGATCTTTTTAATAAGATCTTGGGTCACACGTGGATTGCCCCAGGAGGTTTCATCCTCACCTGTAGCATCTAAAGTATTGCCAAGGTTCCATCCGGGCTGCATTTCGTCTACATAGGATTGGATCTTACTCTTTGGCGCTGCCTTAGCTTGTTGCTCGTCCTTAGTTGCAGCTGCGGCCATGGATGAGAACAGAGAGAGCAGAAGAGCGGTGACAAGTGTCAATGATAAGAAGGATTTCTGGATTCGCGTAGTCATTGAATTCTCCTTTGTGAGATAAATTTAGGATGCTTGGACCTGGCTTTGACGCTGTACTCGGTGGTTAGATGAATACAAACACCTCCAGTTTTATTTTGTAAACGCTTTCTGAATATACCCTAACATAGAATACACTTAGCGAGTACCTTACTAATTTGTGGTAAATTCATATAAGAATTAGTGATTTAAATTAATTTACCCCACACTTGGATAAAGAAATTATTTGAATAACCCTACTCGTAGAAATTGGTTATTCAATAGGATTATCTCTAGCTGCCCGTTATACAAAAAAGAAATATAACATGACAAAAGCATATATATTAGATATGATGAAGCATGAAAATTTAAAATTAGAAATAGGTGCCAACTATGAATGTTGCGGAAGTACAATCATAGATTGGTTAAATGGAAAGCGGGTGTGAATCCCGCGCGGTCCCGCCGCTGTGAAAGAGGAGTCCTTGCAAAATGCCACTGGGAAACTGGGAAGGCAGCAAGGGTGATGATACTTGAGCCAGAATATCTGCCTTTTTCTGTTACACCATCAAACTCTACGATCGATAGAGAGGTGCTTGAATAGTGTTTGCCAGCTATTACTGTGGTTCACTATCTTAACCTCTTGACGTTTATGTTGAGTGGTTTTTTTGTGGTTATGAGAAAGTTTATTCTGTTTTTTATCATAGGTATGAAGGGAAGGGTTATGGAAAAATGAAGAAAAATAAGTTTTTAGCGTGGTTACTTATTGTAGCTGTATTTATTACGACATTCTCTACAAGTGTAATCCCGGCTCAAGCAGATGGAGCAAGCTCTACCCTTAAAGGGTATGTATCTGTATCCGTAGAGAAATTCACCTTAGGCCAAGGGTATATTAAGGAACCTATTAAAGTTCCGATTTATGAAGGCGATAATGGCGCATCTTTAATAACACGTGCGCTAGGTGATGGGAATTATAGATATTTAGGAAATATAGATAGTGGTTTTTATTTATCAGAAGTTAAAGATAGTGGCAGAAGCGAAGTCAATATTCCACAATATATTTTAGATATGATTTCAGCCGATGGGAATACAGTCAGCACTAAAGCAGACCCCGAGTGGTTAAGTCAGTTTGACTACACCTCCATGTCGGGTTGGATGTATGCAGTAAATAATGTGTTTCCTCCGTTTGGGATGACCGATTATAAGCCTCAAGACGGTGACATCATTCGAACTCAGTTCACCACTTATGGCTATGGTTCTGATCTTGGCGGCTGGGGGGAAATCCCAGTTCAACTTGCCAATAAGGATGCTTTAACTGCGGAAATCGCCGAGATTAACAGTGCCCCTAATAAAGAAACTATTTTGGACAGACCAGTAGTGCAATCGGCAGTTTATGAAGCCTATTCCGTGCTCGAAAACATGGCAAGCTCTCAAATAAGTGTAGATCATGCGCTTGTCGGTCTTAATAATGCATTAGACATAGAACCCCCTGTTATTACAGTAAGTGGCATACAAGATAAACAGGAAGTATCCAATAAAGAAATAAGCTTCAAAGTAGCTGTCACAGACAATGTATATAGTGACATTACTCCAGAAGTGAAGCTGAATGGAGTTACTTTATCACCTGCAAATGGGGAGTATAAAGCTACTCTGAATTCAGGCAGTAATGCAATTACTGTAACGGCTCTTGACGGAGCTGGAAACAAAACAAATGTAACTTATCAGGTTACTTACAAACTGGAAACTTCAGTTGCCGTCAAACAACAGTTAGATAAAAACCTTGCTTATATTTTAAATACTGTAAAGAATCCAACGTTTGGAACAGGCAGCGGAGAATGGTCGATCCTTTCTCTGGCCCGGGCGAACTATACAGTACCTAACGGTTATTACGATCTTTATTACAACAATGTAGCAACGAAAATAGCATCAATCATTAAAGAGGATGGAAAACTCGACGCCAATAAAAGCACAGAGAATTCCAGAGCAATATTAGGACTTACCTCTATCGGAAAAGATATCACAAATGTTGCGGGATATGATCTGAGAAAAGCACTCGCTGATTATCAATATATCCAAAAGCAAGGCAATAATGGTCCGATTTTTGCTCTGATTGCGCTAGATAGCCATAACTATGAGATTCCTGTAGTTGATGGAGTTACAGAACAGACCACAAGAGAAAAACTAGTTCAGTACATTTTAGATAAAGAGGTTAAAAAAGGTACAGCAGAAGCTGGTGGCTGGGAATTAGGCGTAACCAAAGCCGATGTCGATATGACTGCGATGGCGATGCAAGCTCTTGCACCTTATTATGCATCCCGTGATGATGTAAAAGCTGCCGTGGATCGGGCCATCCAATGGCTGTCCGATAACCAAAACAATCAAGGCGGATTTACAAGCTGGGGAAGCACTAGCAGCGAGAGTATCTCGCAGGTAATTGTAGCCTTAACTGGTGTAGGCGTAGATCCGCACACTGACGCTAGATTTGTTAAAAGTGGAAATTCGCTTATTGATGCATTACTTAGCTTTGCTGCACCTGAGGGTGGATTTAAGCATATCCTCACAGACAAAGTGGACAATATGGCGACGGACCAAGGTACGTATGCTCTTGTGTCCTATGATCGTCTGATCAATCATAGCAACCGTCTCTTTGATATGAATGATGTGCAACTGGAACAACCAGAAGAACCGGGGCCTGGGCAACCAGAGGGTCCGAAAGAACTTCCGTTACCTTCTGGGGAGAACCCGAAAGTTGAAATCCCAAATGACGCTAATGATTATATCGTTCCGATCAGCGCTGGAGATAGCAACAAAGAAATCACAGTAGCTATTTCAGAAGAAAATCAATCAAAGGTTAGTGTCAATTTACCAAGTAACAGCGACCTTCCTCAGATAGAGGCCATAAAAGGTAACGTATCTGTAGTCATTCCTAAGGGTGCAAAAGTTACGAGTGGGGATGCCTCAACGATTGAACTGATTTCAGCTTTAACCGGTGCAGAATCTGCACTAAAAGATAGTGTGAATCAGATTATTCCTGGGGACAAGAAGCTTGATAACATTCTTCAAGCATTTTCCATGGGTGGTAGTGCAAGAGTAGAATTTAGTCAATTTATTACGTTAACCTTTAAGGACCTTAAAGGAAAAGAAGCTGCTTATATTCAAAATGGCACCCCTCATGCCATTCAAAAATTTGCAAGTGATGACTTAGGTTTTGCAAGCGGTAAGTCTGAGTATGCCTATGATAGTGGAAATGACTTAATTGTAAAAACCAATCACTTCACTGACTACATTGCGTATGCTTCCAGTGCAGTACAAACACCTGGCGGCGACGGTGGTAACGGTAATGGTAGCGGAAATGGTGAAGGAAATGGCGGCAACAATGGTGGCAACAATGGTGGCGGAACCACTCCATCGAAACCATATGTAATCCTGTCCGTGGATAAGCTTACGATTAATAAGGGATATGTTGTTCCATCTGTACAGGTAGAGCTACAATCTGGTGACACAGTGTGGTCTGTACTAAAAAGAGTGCTGGATAGCCGCGGTATCGACTATAGAGATTCCTGGAACAGTGACTTTGGAAGTGTATATGTTGAATCCATAGCTGGTGATGGGGAATTTGACCATGGCAGCGGCAGTGGATGGATGTATAATGTGAATGGGAAATATCCTAATTATGGAGCATCTTCATATGACCTAAGTTCCGGGGACAGAATTCAGTGGCGTTATACTACGAATTTGGGTGTGGATCTAAATGCACCGATACCAACTACAAGCCCTACTCCAACCCCAACGCCTAAGCCTGGTGCTACTCCTGCTCCTGGTGGGGGAGCTAATCCGGAAGCCGGCGTTGATCCAAATGTGAGTCCATCTCCAACAGTGACTCCTAAGGATCCTACCCAGAACACGAATGATATTAAACAACTGTATACAGATGCTGATAAGATCTCTTCCTGGGCCTATTCAGCGATTGAAACAGCTACAGTAAAAGGATATATCCAAGGTAATAATGGCCAGGTGAATCCGAAAGCTTATATCACAAGAGCGGAGTTCACTAAGATTCTCGTTTCTGCATTAGAACTTGATATTAAGAGTGATAAAGGCATTACCTATAAGGATGTCGCTCTAGGTGATTGGTTCTATCCATATGTGAATGCTGCGCATAAGGCAGGTCTAATCACAGGCTTTAATAATGAATTTAAGCCAAATGACAAGATTACTCGTGAGCAGATGGCAGCAATTATCGTCAGAGCATTGGCCATCCCGGCGACGAAGCCAGGAACAGCGATTAAAGATATCAACACCGTATCGGCATGGGCCAAAGCAGATGTAGAGACCGTTGTTGCGACTGGTTTGATGTTAGGTGATGATAATCAATTTAAACCTAAAGAGCTTGTAACTAGAGAAATGGCGGCTGTTGTAGCTACTAGAACCCATGATTATAAGAGTGGGAACAAAGTGGTTAGTCCGACTATTCAGAATAAAGCAGTTAGTTCTTATATTCAGAACACAGCTACCTTTTTGCAAAAAACAGTAACAAACCCGGTTATCTCCTCGGTTGGCGGGGACTGGACAGTGTTCGGGCTGGCTCGTTCAGGCGTGAAGGTTCCAGATAGTTATTACACTAAGTACTACGCGAATGTAGAAGCAACTCTTAAAGAAAAAGCTGGGAAGCTGCATAGCGTAAAATATACGGAATATGATAGAGTTATTTTGGCATTAACTTCAATCAACAAAAATATTGATAAAGTGGCGGGTTATAACCTACTGGAACCGCTCGCGGATTTTGATACTGTAATTAAGCAAGGTATTAACGGACCTGTGTTTGCTCTCATTGCACTGGACAGTAATCATTACGACATTCCAGTGGTTAAGGATGTAAAGACGCAGACGACTAGAGAGAGGCTCATTGATTATATTTTGGGCAGAGAGATCAGCGGTGGTGGATGGGCACTAGGCAGTAATGCTACAGCGGCTGATCCAGATATCACGGGGATGGTCATTCAAGGCTTAACGCCTTATTACAAAACCAACGCCAAAGTAACAGCTGCTGTGGACCGGGGGATTGCTTGGTTATCCAAAACACAGACAGCAGACGGTGGTTTTGCAAGCTGGGAATCTACAAATTCCGAAAGCATCGCTCAGGTGATTGTAGCTTTAACTGGCCTTGGTATTGACCCGCATAAGGATTCCAGATTTATTAAAAATGGACATTCCGCAGTAGACGCATTGCTTAGTTTTGCTGCACCTGAAGGTGGTTTTTATCACGTGAAGCAGGGTGGAGTAGGCAATGGAGGCGCGCAACCAGGAGAAGTAGATCTTATGGCTACGGATCAGGCGATGTATGCACTGGTTTCCTATGATCGGCTCGTTAATGGCCAGACCCGTCTTTATGATATGACAGACGTCAAATAGAATTATATTTAGAGAGATAAGCAAGGGTAGCGTGTATACCCTTGCTTATTATTTAAGGTGGGACTAGAGAAATGAACAAGAAGAAATGGTTAACCGCGATACTAATCATAGGTGTATTGGCTATCGCCTTCTTTTGGGGCGGGGATTACCAGAAGAGCCCAAACAAGGTCGCAAATAGTAGCGTTGAGACACAGGTTATAGAGCCAGAGAACACTGCTTCCGCAACAAATGATGATGTTGAACCCACTGAGGCCATCGCTACCGAGACAACAGAGATAACACCGTCAGCTACGCCAAGTGAAACAGCTAAGCCCATTGAAACCCTAAAACCAAATGAATCGGCAACACCAACGGAAGCTGTAACACCAACAGGAACTGCAGCACCAACAGAAGTTGTAACACCGGTCGCAACAACAAAACCTGCTGCAACGAAGCAACCGACCGCAACGCCGAAAGCGGCTAAAACGTCCGTGCCGGAAACGAAAGCGACGGCAAAACCCGTAACAAAACCTGATTCAAAAGTAGCGACAACAGAAACCAAGCAGGAACCGAAAAAGGATAAATTTCTTACCGATCCAGTGCCAAGCGGGAAACCTAAACCAGTGGAATGGCAAGATGCAACGGTAGATAAGAAGAAGCAATTAACGGCTACCTTGTCCGTCTCAGCAGCAACAATTTTAGATAACATGGATATTTTTAATCAGGATAAGCTTGAAGTATTGCCGGCAGATGGTATCATTTATAAAGCGCAGAAGGTAACCTTTTATGAAGGTGAGTCTGTGTTTGATGTTTTACTAAGAGAAATGAAAAAGAATAAAATCCATATGGAATTTAGCATGACGCCGATCTATAACAGTAATTATATTGAAGGCATAAATAATCTGTATGAATTCGATGCTGGAGAGCTCAGTGGATGGATGTACAAAGTAAATGGCTGGTTCCCTAACTACGGCAGTAGCCGTTATGTTCTCAAAGATGGAGATGTCATTGATTGGGTATACACTTGTGATCTAGGTCGAGATGTGGGTGGTTATGTAGCCACAGGAGGAGCTCAGAAATAATGAAGGATAGCTTTTCTACCTTTCATCCGTTTGTGAATTTTCTATATTTTGTTGTTGTATTGCTGTTTAGCATGGTGTTCATGCATCCTATATTTCAAGTGATTGCCCTTATTAGTGCTGTAGCCTACTCAATTATGTTAAAAGGAAAAAAGGGCATCCGATTTAATCTGCTTTACATGATTCCTTTTCTGCTGTTTATGGCAGTGATGAATCCTGTTTTTAATCACCAAGGGGTAACGATCTTGTTCTATTTAAACAACGGGAACCCTATTACGAAGGAATCGATTCTTTATGGCGTGGCAGCGGCGTGTATGTTTGTGACGGTAATTATTTGGTTCTCCTGTTATAACGTCGTGATGACCTCGGATAAGTTTATTTATATATTCGGAAAAATACTGCCGGCACTGTCGTTGATTTTTTCGATGGTGCTTCGTTTTGTTCCTAGATATTTAGCGCAAATCAAGGTGATTTCGAATGCTCAAAAATGTATAGGCCGGGATGTCTCACAGGGAAATCTCCTCGCGCGTGCGCGGAATGGCATTACGATCCTCTCCATTATGACCACCTGGGCTTTGGAAAATGCGATTGAGACAGCAGATTCCATGAGATCGAGAGGGTATGGATTGCCGGGCCGTACAAGCTTTTCTATCTTTCGGTTAGATGCCCGAGACAAAGTAGCCCTCTTGATCATGACAGGCTTAATTGCGCTGGTAGCCGTAGGGGCAGTGATGGGTGAGAACACCATGAGATTCCATCCGTCGATTAAAGCGAGCGCAATTACGTCCTTTAGTATTCTTATATATATCGCTTATTTTGCGTTATGTATGATCCCAGTGCTCATCAATATGGTGGAGGCAATGAAATGGAAATCTATCGAATCGAAGAATTAAGCTTTACTTTTCCTGAACAAGAGCAAGCGGCTCTTTCGAATATTAATCTTACGATTGAAAGTGGAGACTTCATTACTATTTGTGGAAAGTCAGGCTGTGGCAAAAGCACTCTGCTTAGACAACTGAAAACAATTCTAACCCCACATGGCAATCGCCAAGGGGCAATTTATTATAAGGGTCAACCTGTAGAGGAGATTGATCAAAGAACGCAGGCAGCGGAAATTGGTTATGTACTCCAAAGTCCGGACAATCAAATAGTGACAGATAAAGTATGGCATGAGCTTGCCTTTGGGCTGGAGAGTTTGGGGTATGATCATTCTACTATTCGTCTGCGTGTGGCGGAAATGGCCAGTTTTTTTGGGATCCAGACCTGGTTTCATAAAAGTGTGACTGAGTTATCAGGCGGCCAGAAGCAGCTGCTTAACTTAGCCTCCATAATGGCTATGCATCCCTCGGTTCTAATCCTCGATGAGCCTACCTCCCAGCTAGATCCTATTGCGGCTTCCGATTTTCTGGAGACGGTCAAAAAAATAAATCGTGAGCTGGGAACAACCGTGATCATGACCGAGCATCGTCTAGAGGATGTTCTTCCGCTTACAGATCGGTTGATTGTGCTGAATGAGGGAGTTGTGATCGCCGATGATACCCCGCAAAAGGTGGGCGAGGCTTTAAGTAAGCTGAACCATCCGATGTTTCTGTCCATGCCCTCACCGATGCAGATTGTTGCAGGAGTAGATCATGACTTAGCGTGGCCTGTGACTGTGAAGGAAGGGCGCCAATGGTTGGATGCTTTTCTAAAGGGTAAGACTCCTGCAACGATGGCAGAAACTCAGCCTAGCACGAAAGAGGCCGGCCCTGTAGTCATAAAGTTTAAGGACGTATGGTTTAAATATGATAAAAATGGACCGGATATCATTAAAGATTTGTCGTTTGAAGTGAAGCAAGGGCAATTTTATTGTATTGTTGGCGGGAATGGAACAGGGAAGACATCGACGCTGTCGCTGATGAGCGGGATCCTTCAGCCATACAGAGGGAAGGTTCTTATCGGCGGGAGCAACCCTGCGAAGATGAATGCCAAAGCGTTGTTTACTAACAATCTGGGCATCCTCCCGCAAAATCCGCAAACCTTATTTGTGAAAAAAACAGTCGAGCTAGATTTATATGAAATGTTATCCCAGCTCTCTTTGACGAAGGAAGAAAAAACCGCCAGAGTTGAAGCTGTGGTAAAGTTCGCAGAACTGGAACATCTCCTCTCCATGCATCCGTATGATCTCAGCGGGGGAGAACAACAGCGTGCAGCGTTGGCGAAGGTGCTTTTGTTAGAACCGAAGATTCTGCTGTTGGATGAACCGACCAAAGGACTGGATGGACCCTTCAAAGAGAAGCTAGCCGTATTCCTGCAAAAGCTCAATGCCGAAGGCGTTACTATTGTAATGGTCTCGCATGATGTTGAATTTTGTGCCAAATACGCTGAGGTCTGCGCCATGTTTTTTGATGGAAGTATCATCACTACGAATGAAGCACAGAAGTTTTTTGCGGGAAACAGCTTCTATACAACGGCCGCCAACCGTATGGCGCGTCATGTATGGAATGAGGGAGTAACGATAGAGGGTGTGATTGATTTATGTCAAAGAAGCAGATAACGGATCGTCGTTTGAGTCGTCGAACTTTATTAGCGGCACTACTAATCCTCATAGTCATTCCAGCTACGATTTTATTAGGCATCTTTGTGCTAAATGATCGGAAGTATTATTTTATCAGTCTATTAATTGTTATCTATACGATGATTCCTTTTGCGATGGTATTCGAGAACCGGAAGCCGCAGGCGAGGGAGCTGATCGTTATAGCGGTGTTAGCAGCCATTGCCGTGGCGGGACGCGCAGCCTTTTTTATGTTGCCGCAGTTTAAGCCAGTGGTTGCTATTGTCATCATCGCAGGGGTAAGCTTGGGTGCGGAGGCAGGGTTTCTGGTTGGCGCTGTTGCAGGCTTTGTCTCGAATTTCTTCTTTGGGCAGGGGCCTTGGACGCCTTGGCAAATGTTTTGTTTTGGCATCATTGGCTTCCTGGCGGGCATTTTCTTCAAGAAGGGTCTGCTTAAAAAGAATAAGCTGTCGCTGTGTATATTCGGAGGCTTAGCGACGTTTTTCGTATACGGAGGCATTATCAATATAGGCTCGCTGATGATGTTCACTTCAGAGTTCTCATGGCCGGCTTTAATGACCACTTATATTTCAGGTTTTTGGTTTGATATGGTGCATGCGATCTCGACGGTGGTGTTTTTGTTTTTTATTGCTAATCCTATGATTGAGAAGTTGGATCGGATAAAAACGAAATATGGGTTGATTGAGCCTTAGGTTCTTGGTATTAGCTTTTGGAGGTTTGTGCGCTTTTTACGCTGGCGGACGCTCCGCTTTTCCACAATCAGTCCGTTCTCTCCGTTGCTATCAGCGCGAATTCCAAAACACCAACACACAAACACAAACTAAAGGCTCAACGCCTCCCGCTTCGGTTTTTACCGGAAGGGGGAGGGGAACTAGTGGCTACGAATCAAGCCACTGTGACAAACCACTGAAAAGAGAATATACCTAGTAGCGATGCTCTTAGGTGAAGACTTATAAAAACAGGCGATGTTCCGGTATCCGGTATCGCCTGTTTTTTTGATTCACTTAACGTTCAGCAACAACTTTGTGCGGGGGAACCCCGGCATCGGGCTGCCTATGAGTGGCTTCAAGTGTGGAGAGGTCACCGTCCAGTGTTTTGAGTCCGGGGAGCAGCAAGGCTGCGCTGGCGCAGAGCATTGGAAGCAAGCCGGCGATGACAAAAAGCGCAGGCACACCATAGAGTTCAGCAATCGCGGCGCCGGCAAAAGCACCAAAAGGCTGTAAACCGCCACCGATTAAAAAACGGATGGAGTTGACTCTTCCTTGCAGATTGCCCGGAACCAGACGTCCATGGAGTGAAGAGCTTAAGGAGCCGAAGAAGGGGCCTATCGTTCCGGTGGCGAATACGGCGGCGAGAGCAAAAGAAAAACTAGGAAATAACCCCCATAATGTTGTAACTAAACCGATGGTCCCCAGACTTCCGAGCATGACAAACCGCCTCTTTTTAATTTCCCCTATCATGGAAATGACGCTTAGCCCGACTAAGGTTCCAAGTGCGAAAACTGTACTAAGTGTGCCCATCGTCGCCGCATCACGGTGGAGCACTTCGCGTACAAAAGGAACCATCATGGTCCAGACGGCAATAGAGCTTAGATTACTAATAGAGGCCATCATCATTATCGTAAGCATGGCGGGGAATTGTTTATAGAAGGTAAAGCCCTCAGCTATTTCGCGAACGTAGATGGCAATGGAGAAACGGCCTGGAGCTGGAGAGGGCTTGGGTAGCTTCTGCAGGCACAGCAAGGTAGTGATGGCCGCAATGTAACATAACATGTTGATGCTAAGGGCTGGCAGCGCGCCACTGGCAGCGGTCAACGCTCCAGCCAGGGCGGGGCCCAGCAAGACTGCTGCACTTTTACTGCCATCGATGATAGCAAAAGCCCGCACCAGCTTCCGGCTATCGGCAACGCCGGGAATAACAGCCATGGCTGTTGGCATGAACAGGGCGGCGCAGGCCCCGCTGAGACCAGCGGCGACAAACAGATGCCACAGCTGCAGTTGGCCAGCCAGACCCATGCCAAGTGGCAATGCTATAGCCAGCAGGCGAATGGCTGCCAAGCAGGCCATAAAGCGTACCCGGTGGAGTCGGTCGGACAGCGGCGAGCCCAGCAAGCGCAGCAGCAGCTCAGGTATGCCGGAGCTGAGTGCGAGTGCTCCCATCGCTAGTTTGGAACCCGTCAGCTCATAGACGAGCCATTCCATAGCCAACAAGCCAAAAGCATCCCCAAAAGCACTTAAAGTTATGGTTGAGAGTAAACCATAATAGCTGCGTTTTATCATAGCCTGTTCGCTCCTTTCTTATATTTCTCGCATATACGCTTACCGTCCTTATAAGGACGCTTAAGGCGTTTATGCTTGACTCTCTAGATATGACCCAATCTGTTGCGGTAGCCCATTTAAGGCTTCCAATCGCAGGCTATACGATGTGCTTTTAACGTTGGTATGGACAATGACCAGCCCTGCTGCGCGCAGCGCGATCAGATGGTAGTGGATTGTACTTTTAGAAAGTCCGACTTCCCGCACGATTTCCGTGAAATTCAACTGCTTGCCTGTAAGCAAACGAAGGATATACAGCCGCGTCTCATCCGAGAGTGCCCGGGTAAGGCGAAGTAGTGCTGGAGCAGGCCGGCCAGCTTCCGGAGGGAGAACATCACAAGAGTAGCTAGTGAACACGAATTCATCAAACATAGAGGTGGTGACCAGTGGGCGGGCATGATATTGCGGAATGATAATGACCTGCTTCAGACGTTCGGTTGGATAGAGGCGCATTCCGTCGGTTGCTGCTTCAAATACTTCCATATCATTGTTCCCATTCAGTGTCGTTCGTCTTGACTCGGCTTCCTGTTCAAGCCCTTTGAGGATATTAGGTTCGATTCCATTGAAGTAACCCGCGTTCCATTCGCGCAGGATGTCAGAGGCAGTGTCCCTTAGCTCGGAAAGATTAGAGGGGACCGATTGGCCGAAACGTCCAGATATTTCATACAGTTCACCCGAAGTTAACCCATCAAACCAATCCAGAAAGCTGCTAACCGAACGTTCTACTGGACAGCACCAAATGTAGGGAGCCAAACTGAAATCATCAAGTTTCTTAACGACCTCTTGCATTTTACGAAGCAACATCGGGGCAAATCTTGCTTGGACTTCACGTACCCAGAGCTTACCGGAATCCATAGCAGTATGGTTCTGCTTGCTTAGAAAAGCAGTCATACTGTTCACACATTCATACATGGGGGCAAAATCGACTTCTACTTTATATTCCATGAGCTTCTCCATCCTTTGAGTAAGTTACTGAAACATTTATTAGTTCTATAATTATAGAACTTATTATTGGTTTTATTGTAAACGAACTATATTCCATTTTCAATAGCTTTTCGACTGAAAACAAAAGAAATTTTAATTACGAAAAAAAGACAGTTTCGTTGGGCACATTTTGTGCATTAGGAACTGTCTTTTGATGTCTACACAATTTATATAATTTTTAGGAGTTCTGAGTAGATTGCTCAAATATAATCAATTGATTATATAAGTGTTTGGTTATATAATCAATCTGAAACTCAGATGAAGAAGGTGTTTTTAGATTTGAAGGAATTGCAGGGCATGAATGATTTGACTCAAGGTCCTATTATGCCTACCTTAATGAAATTAACGCTTCCCATTATTGCGACGAATTTCATCTCCACAACCTATGGCCTCGTCGATATGATTTGGGTTGGAAGATTGGGAAGTGGTCCTGTTGCCGCGATTGGCACGGCGAGTTTTTTCATTAATCTAGCGATTGCATTGTCGACTATGATTACGATCGGTACAGGGATTAAGGTTGCGTTTTGTATGGGATCTGGCCAGATAGAGAAGGCTAAATCATATATTAAGAACGGGTTTATGATGTCTATTTTATTAGGACTTCTCTATATGAGCTTAGTTCTGTTGACCAACAATCAGTTGATTGGTTTTTTTGATCTTGGAAGTGATGAAGTTGAACGGATGGCACGACAATTTTTAGTGATTTCGATCTTCGGGACGGTATTTTCCATCGTAAATACTTTGTTTGCCACACTCTTAAACTCGATGGGAAATAGTAAACAACCGTTTCAGATCTACTCCGTTGGTCTTATGGTTAATATCGTCCTTGATCCATTTTTAATTTTTGGCTGGGGCAGTTTTGAAGGTTGGGGAGTAGCGGGGGCAGCCACGGCAACATTGACAGCGAACATCTTAGTTACGGCTCTTTTTATCATAAAGACAAGAAAGTCAGAAATCATTTCGAACACATCAGCATGGGACAGTCGTCAAATGAAAGAAGTAATTCGTATGGGACTTCCGATCACAATCCAACGGGTCACCTTTACGCTCATATCGATCGTCATTGCTAAGATCATAGTACGTTTTGGGGCGGATGCGATTGCGGTGCAAAAAGTAGGGATTCAAATTGAATCTATTTCTTATATGACTATTGGAGGACTACAGGGAGCTATTGCTGCCTTTTTTGGACAAAATTATGGAGCACGCCGATTGGACCGTATAGGGCAGGGATATCGTAAGGCTTTGATCTTAACCTCCATCTTTGGCGTGATCATATCGCTTATATTTATTGCGTTCCCGCAGCAGCTATTTTCCTTGTTTTTATCAGATCAGACAAGCCTGGAATTAGGCACTGATTATATGCGCATCATTGGCTACTCTCAATTATTTATGTGTATGGAATTAATGACAGTAGGTGCGTTTAACGGCATTGGCCAAACTCATATCCCGCCGATCTTCAGTATTACATTTACTGCACTGCGAATTCCACTAGCCTTGATTTTATCCGAACCTTTTGGCCTGAATGGGGTGTGGATGTCGATTGCTCTAAGCAGTGTGTTTAAAGGGGTTATTCTTGTGTTCTGGTTTAGAAGATCTTTATTCAAAATGAACAAACAGCAGATAAACTACTAAGCAAAGGATGATCGTTGAAATGGCTTTATTAAATCGTAAACTCATACAGCTTCTGAGGGATAACCATTTGAATAAGGAGCTTTTTCACGGCGAATTTGGACTGGAAAAAGAAAATGTCAGAGTGGATCCAGAGGGAAGGCTTGCGCTGACACCACATCCTAAAGCTTTTGGCAACAAAATGGAGAACCCGTATATTCAAACCGATTTCTCAGAGAGTCAAATTGAAATGGTCACCCCCTCTTTTGATTCTATTGATGAGACTTATAACTTTCTGGAGGCGCTGCAGGATATTGTGTCGCTTGAGCTCAAGGAAGAATATCTGTGGCCAAGTAGTAATCCTCCGAGGCTACCGAATGATCAGGACATCCCCATTGCCAAGATGGGTAATCCGATTGAGGATGAATACAGACATCAGCTAGCAGACAAATACGGTCGCAAAAGACAATTGCTGAGCGGAATCCATTACAATTTCTCTTTTGATGAACAATTTCTGAGACAGCTTCATGACATAGCAGATCCACAGGTGAGCTTTAAAGAATTCAAAGACGCTACCTACTTAAAAATAGCCCGTAACCTATTGCGGTACCGTTGGCTTCTTATCTATTTAACAGGCGCCAGCCCTATTTTTGATAAGACTTATATGGAACAATGTGTTGCTCGCGGGGAATCAGATGACGACAAAAGCTTTTATTATCAGAATATGAATTCACTGCGGAATAGCGAATGTGGGTATCGAAATGAAAAACCTCTTTATGTATCTTTTGCTTCGTTAAAGGATTATGTTCATGATTTACAAGCTTTGATCGAATCGGAAGAATTATTAAGTGTAAAAGAGTTTTATAGTCCGGTTAGAGTGAAGACAGCAAGAGGCAAACACCCTTTAGAGGAACTGATGCAAGATGGGATAGCTTATTTGGAGCTTCGGTTTATTGATCTGAATCCACTCTACAAAATAGGAATCGGCAAAGAAACGATGATTTTCATTCATCTTTTTATCCTGTATATGCTGCTGAAGGAGGACGAACCGTTCGGAGTAGAGGATCAGAAGATGGCGAATCTTAATCATGATCAACTAATCATGGAAGGAATAAAGGGATGTTTGCATGATTACGGGGATTCATGTACAACGATGGAGCAGCAGGCATTAACTTGTATTCATGAGATGCAGGATATGATCCAACTGTTGAACCCGGAGAATGAAGTGTTTTTGAACGTATTGCATGGAGCTAAGAATAAAATTGTAGAGCCAGACCGGAGTTTTGCAGCTATTGTGAAGTCGGAAGTTCAACAATCCTCTTTTGTACAATACCATCTGAATAAAGCTAAACAATATGCTAAGGAAAGTCTTGCGAATGGATACCGTTTTGTGGGATATGAGGATCTGGAGCTATCTACACAGCTTCTTTTGAAGGCAGCGGTTAAACGTGGCATTAAGTTTCAATTGATCGATCGGGAAGAGAACTTTGTAGTTCTTACGCAAGGTGATCATAAAGAATATATTAAGCAAGCTACGAAGACCTCCCTTGATTCTTATAGTACGGTATTAATCATGGAGAATAAGATCGTTACGAAAGAAGTTCTTAAACAGCAAGGCATTCGTGTTCCCGCAGGAGAAGCTTTTCGAAATCTGGAAGAGGCAATGAATGCGCATGGCACTTACCGTAACAAGGCTATTGTGATTAAGCCCAAATCAACCAATTTTGGACTCGGCATTACTATTTTTACAGACGACTTCTCTAAAGAAGATTATCAAAAAGCCTTCGAAATCGCCTTCGAGTTTGATCGAACAGTGCTACTAGAGGAATTCATGACGGGTAAAGAATATCGTTTTCTTGTCATGGGTGATGAAGTAGTCGGAGTATTGCACCGGGTTCCTGCAAATGTGATTGGAGATGGTGTACATACGATTGAACAACTAGTGCACGAGAAAAATAAGGATCCGTTAAGAGGCCGTGGGTACAAGACACCACTTGAGAAAATTCAGATCGGTGAAGCAGAAGCGATGTTCTTGAACAACCACGCTCAGGCTTGGAGTGATATTCCTCCATTAAACGAAGTCATCTATCTTCGGGAGAACTCTAATATTAGCACGGGTGGTGACAGCCTGGATTTTACGGATGAGATCCCAGATAGTTATAAGGCTCTGGCGATTCAAGCGGCTAAAGCTGCGGGCGCCACTTTTTGTGGAGTGGATATGATGATTGATGACATCAAGGAAGAAGCCAATGATACGAACTATAGCGTTATTGAGATTAACTTTAATCCAGCGATTCATATTCATTGTTATCCTTATAAAGGGAAGAACCGAAAGGCGGATGAACGGATTCTGAATCTATTATTTGGGGAATAAACAGAAGCTCAACCAGTACCTTTGGTTGAGCTTCTGTTTTTAAAGGGGCAATTCGCTCCCTCACCCACTACATGTTCATGTTAGGAGTTACCCGCAGCTGCAACGCCACTAAAGTTTCTGGCTTGGACATTATTAAAGGGATCTGTTGCAGCTGCATTTGTGAAGATCTCTGCTGTGTACTGAATTTGACCTGTTGCGACAGCCGCTGGTGGTGGAATATCTACTGCTGTAAAACCGAAAGCTTCATTTTCTCTGCTGATCGCAACCCCAAATGTCGTGGTGAAAATGATCGTTCCGTTTCTGCGAACATTAACGGTATTGGTATTGAAAAGAGGATTGTTTTCTACTTTTAGAAATCCGGTCAAAAGTACGCGGACATTGCCTTGATTCTCAGCCGACACGCCTGCGGTCTGAATACCAATATCCCCAAAAACAAGGGGAGTCGCCGCTAGTGGAATAACTGCTGGTGTAGCATCCGAAGCAGCTTGGTTGGATAGTCTTAAATCTACAAACTGAATGGTCATCTTATATTCACCTCCTATAAATAGAATATGATAGAAGAAGAGTTAACTCTTGGATTTGCTATATAATTCATCAGCTACCTACTTGCATGGCTTGATGATCAAGTGTTAAATGAAAGAAGGGTTATAAGTTTAAGGAAAGGCGGAGCTATTATCAAATATAGGAATAAGTCTAAAAGGATATTATTGATTTCATTGATGCTATTGGCAGTAGTTATCATTGGTGCGGTGGTGCTTGGGGAACGCGGAGGAATAATGAGTAAATCCGAGAGCTCTTTCAAAAGTCCTGCTGAACCGTCGCCCCTTATCATTACACATGAGAATAGTACAGATGCTATAGAGAATTATGTCATTCTAAAGACGAGCTGGAATGGAGCGGACTATGATCGGGCTTCCTTTTACTATACGGCTTGGCATAGTGAACCTACGCTTCTAACGGGGCTGCATCGTTTGAAACCAGGGGAGAAACTGCAGGTCGACTTTGGAGATTACGCACCGAGTGAAGTCACAGTAAAGATGGCCTATCTAACTGAGAGCTTTGATGAATCGCAGCTTCCAATTGTAGAAGTTCCTGTAACACTCGTCGAAGGGAATTATGAATTTGTGAACCCTCCAGCATCCACCAGTGATATTCCCACTTCGGGTCGCGTCTTTAGTGTTATAGCTAGATGGGGTGAGAACATCTGCGAATATGTCTTCGCATCAGATGGCAAGTTTGATAACTATGAATATGATTTGTGAGGTTAGTCGAAGATAAGAGATGTTCTAAAGCCGGTACGGTTTTAGAATATCTCTTTTTTGTCTCGATTTTAGACAAATCTAACGATGTGTCTATTTTTTAGACAATGTACCGTTATTGTCTAGTTGGGGAGGACTGTTAACCTGATTAACCATTTAGGGCTAAGTTTAATTAGATCGAGAGACGGATGAGAGAATACCCGTTTTTAATATTATGAAAACAACTTTAAGACGAGGGAGGAGTGAGCGTCATAGGTACAGAAACGGAAGAACTGAATTATGATGACATTCAAGGAATCGTCTTACAAGAACGGCCTACCCCCTACGTAGGAACCTATGTATTGCTGTCTATCGATCATCAACAGGACGGGAAAGTGATGCTGAAGCGGCTTCTCGACGAAGTGACGTCGGCCGGACAGTGGAATAATCCTCACGAAGGTGCTTGGGTCAACGTTGGTTTTACCTATCAAGGACTCCAGAAGCTGGGGATTCCCAAGGAGTCACTCAACAGCTTCGACCTGGAGTTCCGGGAGGGCATGGCTGCCCGGGCAGCTAAGCTAGGGGATGTAAACGAAAGCAGCCCGGAGCACTGGGAAGACCCGCTGGGTACTGACAAAGTCGATGTGGCGCTTGCTCTGTTCGCGCCCACCAAAGAAGCGCTGCTACAAGCAGAAGAAGCAGCCCGTCGAATCCACTGCGAACTGAATGGTGTATCCGTCGTTTACCAGCTGGATGTCGGAATGAATCCTGACGGACGTACTCATCTGGGATTCATGGATGGAATCAGCAATCCGAGAATCGAAGGAAACCATATACCCAATGCGGTGGGACAGGAAGCGGAGATTAAAGCCGGTGAATTCCTGTTCGGGCATTTAAATGAATCCGGCACTATAACACAGGGACCACAGCCGGCAGAACTTGGCCACAATGGCAGTTACCTCAGTTTCCGCAAATTGCATATGAGGGTCGCGACTTTCCGTCGTTATTTGCGGGAGCATGCGGATAACCGGGAAGAGGAAGAACTTTTGGCCGCTAAAATGGTAGGAAGATGGCCGAGCGGAGCCCCTTTAAGTCTGGCTCCTGAAGCAGATGACCCGGCACTGGGCGAAGACGTCAGCCGACGGAACGCATTTACGTACGGGGATGATCATAAAGGGTTGAAATGTCCGGTAAGCTCGCATATCCGTCGTGCATTTCCCCGAGACAGCTTGCAGGATTCGGTTGTTAATGTGAACATTCACCGGTTGCTCCGGCGGTCAACGATGTATGGCCCTATACTGCCAAAAGGTGTAATGGAGGATGATGGTCAGGATAGAGGCCTTATTTTTGCAGGTATATGCAGCTCATTGTCCCGCCAATTCGAGTTTATCAAGAGCGATTGGTTAAATGGAGGCAATTTCGCGGGCATGTCAACCGAGAAAGACCCTATTACCGGTAAGAATGAGGGGGAAGGGATGTTTACCATTCCGGACAAACCTATTCGCCACCGGATGAAAGAAATTCCAAGTTTTTCAATCACCAAAGGCGGGGAGTATTTCTTTGTTCCCAGCATGACTGCATTGCGGTGGATGGCAGAGTTGGATCAACATACATCTAAGGAGGAATAAACATGTTAGAAAGACAAGATCAGACTAATCCGATTACAAGCGCTGGACGTGCCGGCCTGCGGGAAGGTGAAATATCTGAGCTTACCATCATTGCGCCGCTTAAAGAAGGTGGGGCGGATCGTCTCCGTGAGAAGCTGAAAAAAAGTGCATCGAGACAAGCCGAAACGATGGCGAAGATCGCGACCGTTCACGACATGCGCTTCGTAATCTTTGATAACGACACGCGGCTGTTGTTCGCGACGGCTTATGATGGAGATTGGGATAGTTATATCGATGATTTTGGAACTGAAATTCCAGAGTTGTTGAATAACATGTTTAATGAAGTGAAGGATTTTCCGGGAATTGAATCTTCGGAAGCGAAAGACTTCATCGCCAATCATCAGATCACTGCATCCGGCTGGTACAGTGCTTATCCCGATGCCACGGTCAGAGATATTTGGCGCGGACAGCGAATTACGAAGGCCTGGAACGACTTGCTTGACGCATCACAAAGCTAAATAACTAGAAAAGGGGGCTTTGTCCCCTTTTCCTTCCTGATAAATTACAAAGAGGTGAACGAAAATGAACAATAATAAATCAGTGTCGTCTGAACTCGCAGAAGAAGCGGTAAACTCCATTGAGGAGGTAGCAGGCAAATATCCGGGTTATCGACGCGCGCACGCCAAAGGTGTTGTCTACCAGGCGGTGTTCACCCCTAACGGCCAAGCGGGTCCTTTAACAACAGCGCCACATTTGCAAAATCATGAGGTGCAAGCTCTTGTACGCTTCTCCAATAGCTCGACTAATCCGTCCATCCCTGATGTTTTTTCGCCTGCAAAAGGAATGGCGGTTCAGTTTGTATTGCCTGATGGGGGCGTGACAAGTTTGGTGACAATTACATTGCCGATCTTTTTTGCCAAAACACCGCAATCCTTTATTAATATCTTACGTACAATTAAAGAAAATTCGTTTGAGGGAGCGACCATTGCAGACAAATTCAAAGCCGTCATGGAGAAGTATTCGGAAAGCCGGGCTGGGCTTCAAGCCGTGAAAATGCTGCAACCGCCACTCAGTTTTGCAACCAACCTTTATCATTCCATTCATGCCTATTACTTCACCAATGCTGCTGGCGAGCGGCGGGCTATTAAATATGAGTGGGAACCGGAAGCGGGTCTGCACTTTCTGGCCCAGGAAGAGGTGGAGAATCGATCTCCCGATTATTTGGAGGATGAACTAATCGAGAGACTGTCCAAAGGTCCGGTGGCGTTTCAATTGACAGTAATCCTCGGGCAGGAGGGAGATCCTACGGATGACCCGACGTCTGCTTGGCCTGAAGACCGGGAACGGATTGTTGTCGGCCATTTGTCGATCACCGGCGTGGCAGACGAGAAGGCTCAAGAGTACGTCTTTGATCCGACAGTTGTACCTGCCGGCATTGAATGCTCTGAAGATCCTATTCTGAACTTTCGACATGATGCCTATGCGGAGTCACATTCCCGTCGAAGTACTAATCAGTAAGCATTTATTTTATATTCTATGAATATGATCGGGCTGTCCTAGAATGTCTGCCGACATCCTTAGGGCAGTCTTTTTAGGTATCTCTTGTGACACTCTTGTAACAGAGATTGGCTACGATAGGTTACGAGGTGAGAGAATGAAGAAGTTTAAAGGATTTATCGTATTGATTTTGTTGGCAGTCGTAGGATGCAGTGCAGCAACACCACAAGCAAATCTTGAACCGGAGAAGGAGGTAAAGAAAGAGGTCAATGAGAAGATCGCTTTCTGGGATCAACAGCGTAAAGGAACAAATTTCATGAATTCCAAATCTATACCCGAAAATTATGATGCAGCGAAAGAAAATAATATAGAGTTCATTAGACTTGCGCCAGATAAATGGGCAAAAGATAGTGATTTCCTGTTTAACGATCAACCGGATGCTAATCCAGATAAAGACTTTTTAATAGGGAATGCAGATAAATACGAGGGGCTTGTTGAGGATGATTTTACAGCGTTAAAAGCAGACTTGGATGCAGCCGAGGCGCGGGGTTCAAAAGTAGTGCTGACAGTCCTTAGTTTGCCCGGCGATCGGTGGCGGCAGTTTAATAATTATACAAATGATGATCGAATCTGGAAGGATTTCAGTTATCATGAACAAGCGGCAACATTTTGGAAGGATCTTGCGGAAAGATTAAAAGATCATCCTGCGGTGGTCGGCTATAATCTTATTAATGAGCCACATCCTGAACAAGCTACTGGATTTAATGATTTCTGGACAGAGGATTACAACGAATGGTATAGCTCAGTGGAGAATACTCCGGCGGATTTGAATCTTTTATATGAGACTATTGTGACAGCGATTCGAACCGTAGATACGGAAACCCCTATTATCGTCAATTCTGGTCTGTATGCTACACCATGGGCCTTTAAATATTTGAAACCCATCGATGATGCGAATGTATTATATGCTTTTCATATGTACGAACCCTACGAACTCACCAGCCAAAATAAGAAAAAAGGCTTAACCTATGAATATCCTGGAACAGTTAAAGTAGGTGAGGAGAAGACGGAAAAAGCATTCAATAAGAAAGCCTTAAAGGATTTTCTAGAACCTATCGCACAGTGGGCAGAAAAAAATAACATCCCTGCTAATCGTATTGTCGCTGAAGAATTTGGCACGAACCGGCTTGTAAAAGGTGCAGATCAATACTTGGCTGATTTAATCTCGATTTTTGCTGATTACGGCTGGCACTGGGCGTTTTATGCGTTCCGGGAGGATACTTGGGATGGCATGGATTATGAACTTGGCACTGAGCCACCAACCTGGGAGTATTGGGAAGCGATAGAGAAGGGTGAACAGCCTGATCGAAAGACGGTCGATAACCCGATATGGAACGTACTGACGAAGGGATTAGGTGTAGAGAAGTTGCAATAACGTAGCATGAAAATATATGAAAAGGTGAAACCTGTAAAGGATTTCGCCTTTTTCTTCTGATAACTATAGGAAGGAGAATCTACTTTGAATATTTTAATTGCGGATGATGAGAAACACATGACCACTATATTGAAGACTTATTTTGAAAAAGAAGGCTATAACGTTTGGACAGCAGCGGATGGTGAGGAAGCGCTAGAGCTCTTTTTTTCCAATAGGATTGATCTTGTGGTGCTGGATTGGATGATGCCTAAGCGAAGCGGGCTTGAGGTTTGTAATGAAATCAAGAAGGTTAGTTTGGCTAAAGTTGTAATGCTGACCGCAAGGTCTTCCCATGATGATGAATTCAGTGCCTTGGATATAGGAGCAGATGAATATATAAGAAAACCATTCGACCCAAGGATTTTGATGCTTAGAATTAAAAAAATGCTAGGCACTGAAAAAGTGGCTGCGATTAGGGATTTAGAAATCGATTTTGAGCGGAAGAAAGTGTACAAGAATGGGGCCGAACTGGCGTTATATAAGAAAGAATTTGAATTACTAACCTTCCTGTATGAGCATAAAGGACGTATTTTATCCAGAGATGCCTTATTGTCTGCGGTTTGGGGAATGGATTATCTGGGTGAAGAAAGAACGGTAGATACGCATATTAAGAGGCTGCGCGATAAGATTGGGGCCGACCACGTGATCACGCATAGGGGAATGGGGTACAGCTTCCATGATAAAAATTCATAAAATAAGTACGAAGTTATTGATCATGGTGAGCATTATTTTGCTGATTGTTTTTGGTACGTCTTATTTCCTGCACAACTATTTCTCAGCAGATTATTACCTATACAAAATGAAAACCAAGATCAACACCATTTATGACGAAGTAAAGGATCTCCGTTTGGATCAACTCATGGAAAATGAAAGCAGGATCGAGAACAATAATAACGTAACGATTGTTAGGGTTGAAAACAGTGGAAGTACAGCAGAAATTAACGAAAATATTCAATTTGCGTTGTTTAAAGATAAGGTGGCACTTAATAAATTTTGGATCACAGATGAGGTATTACAAAAAGTAAAACAAGGCAACACGGTTAATCTTTTATTTAATCAGGGCAAATTGAAATCGAGTCTGTTAACGAAAATATACGAGCAGGATAGCAGTCTAATCCTCATAGGAACTGTGGTTGTGCACAATACAGATGCCTTGACCCTCGTAAATCAATTCAGCTTTTACTCCATTCTACTGGGGATTATTATCAGTTTGCTGTTAGTGGCTTATTTTTCAAAAAAGATCATTACACCGTTAGAGCAATTACAGGATGTCGCGAAGGATATATCCAATCTCGATTTTAAACAAGTGACGATTCAAACGGGGGATGAAATCGAAGAGCTCTCGAAAAGCATCAATCAGATGAGTCAGCGTCTAAAGAGCACCCATGCCAAATTGGAGGAGAAAAATCAAAGTTTAAATACCCTTATCTCAAGCATTTCGCATGAAGTGAAAACACCATTATCCTTAATCCAAGCCTATACGATTGGCATTCAGGACGGTCTGGATGATGGCACGTATACGGATATCATTTTGGAGCAAGTGAAGTATACGTCGGATATGGTGGATTATTTAATTAAATTGTCCAAGATCCAGAAGTCAGAAGTGCATAAAGAGCCTTTTGATCTTAAAGAGCTTCTGCTAAAAGTGATCTCACATTATAATATTACGTTAAAAAATAAAAACATAACCTTAATGAGCGACTTTCATTCGCTTGAATCCTCTATCGTTGAAGAAGATATCAGCCAAATCGAGATAGTATTCAACAACTTAATTAGTAATGCCATTAAATATGGTGAAGAGGATTTTTTTGAAATAAAACTACGGAGTGACACTACGCGTACATTAAAATTTACGATCTTTAATAAAACCACTCGCCTGAAAACGGAACATTTAGCGTATATCTGGGACCCATTCTATGTAATTGAAGAGTCTCGAAATAAAGAAATCTCCGGTACTGGACTTGGCCTGTCCATAGTCGCGGAGATACTTGCTAAAAACGATCTGAAATACGAGTCCAGATTAGAGGACTCATATATTAGTTTTAGTATTTGGTTTGAAGTTAAGGAGGGAATTTTGGAACAGTAGGAGCGTTAGCGTTCGCCTGAAAGCTTTCCGAAGGAAAGCTCGCATCGGAAGCATAAGCTGTCTCCGGATGTTATCCGCTGATAGCGGTAAAATCAAAAACATCTGGAGACAACAGCGACCGAAAGTCCAACATTCCCGCAGTTACGCACAACACCTATTCCCTGAGTGCCTTTAATTTAACTTCAATAGCGCCGCATTATCAATAAAAGTAGCCGTATTAAAAAGCAGCAAGACATCCTTGATATCATTTTGAGCCATATAATCACTGATGTTTCCATTATAATAACGGATATCGATCACATGGATTTCAGGCACATGCTGAGTCAGGAAAGGAATAACGCTATGTGCATAAGAGTCCTTGATGACGAGCAGCTTTTTCTGTTTGACCGTTGTTGGATCAAGCTGGCTGGTGATTTTCATTAGCGCATGTACGCCCCCTAAGAAATAAGAGTACTTATCCTTTTTCTCCAGATAACTTAGGTCATACATACTTTTTAAAGTCTCACCGGTATCTTGAATGTACATTTGGGTGGATACCTCATGATTAGGTTTGTACATTTGAATGGAATCAGGTGTGACCCCGATAAATTGCCCCCGGGTATGATAGCTTCCGAGAAATGAATTACTCACAGTCTGAATCTGGTATTCGCTCTGGGACAGAGGCTGCCAGCCCATGCTTTGAGCATAGGCTACATAAGCTAAGTAGGCACCGTAGGTTGTCCAGTGATGGTCGGTCCGATAGTAAATGGGTTCTGCGGCATGTGGGCTAAGAACATCAAATCCATTTATAAAAGTAAGGCTATCTCCTACATCCTTAGCTATTGTTTGATTCACCTCAGCTTGCGAGTAGACAGGAGCTAACCAGGGTAGACGTTCCTTGTACAAGCCAACCGATGTAGGTGCCAATAAGAAAGTGGTGTTTGCATCGGGATTGTTATCGGCAAAGCGTTTCACAGCTGCTGCATATTGCTGAACTTTAGTGTAATCAGGTGCTGCGAATTTTTCGAAAAGATAGCCGTCTTTTCCTTTATAGATTCCGTTATTCTCTTGCTGTAGCCTCATCTGTTCCACCGCCGATTTCACCCATACCCATTTGGCCCGAAATGGAAAATGATCAGTTACAAAGCTTTCGGCCTCTTCCGCATAGGTATGGGATAATAAATTGTCCCATGTCAGATGGGGGGCCTTTTGCAAATACCGGTTCTCAAGCTCAGAGAAACGCTGAACAGGCAGTAAGAAAAAGAGGATAGCGACCAGAAATAACGTTGCAACAAATCCCCCAACCAGGATTCGATCCGTCTTCTGCTTCATAAACAATCACCCCCTAATGGTTAGAACCGGAAATATAAAAATGGATTAAAGGTTGCATCTACTAAGTAGGCAACAGATAGGAAAAATAACACGCCATACCAAACAAGAGCAGGAACCGATCTAGAATCTATCCGCTTGGAGATTTTCACAGGTGTAGAGGCAAAGGTTAACACCACGAGTAGAATTGCGTTCGTGTAAGTGAAGTATAAAGTGGTGTTATTCCATAACGGCTGTCCATTAAAGCCAAGCATCGCATGTAAGTAGCCAATGACCAGAGGAAGTTCTTCAAAAGCGAACAAGACCCATCCGATGAGTATAAGTACTACAGCATATAAATGTCTTGTCCAACGGGGGAGGCGGCTTAATAGCTTTAATCCCCACCATTTTTCAAAGATAAGAATGACCCCGAAGTATAATCCCCAGAGCAGAAAATTCCAGCTGGCCCCGTGCCAGATACCCGTGAGCAGCCATACGATGAGGATGTTGCGCACTTGAACGCCTAACCCCTGGCGGTTGCCTCCAAGCGGGATGTAGACATAGTCACGAAACCAACTGCTAAGGGAAATATGCCATCTTCGCCAAAAGTCAGTAATACTCTGAGAGATATAAGGTTTGTTGAAGTTCTCATTAAAGCGGAAGCCGAACATGAGACCGAGACCAATAGCCATATCCGAATACCCGCTGAAGTCAAAATAGATCTGAAAAGCAAACGCAATAACCCCAAGCCAAGCGGTAAAAGCAGGCAGGGAATCTAGATTGGAGCTGGATATGGTGTGCCAGAGCAGACCGATGTTGTTGGCGAGCAGTACTTTTTTGGCTAATCCGATTATGAATCTCCGTACACCTTCTGCGAACATGGGGATATCGACCGTACGTTCACGTAGTTGCCCGGCAATGGTGTTATATTGAACAATCGGACCTGCTACTAACTGTGGAAACAGGGCTACAAATGTACCGAAATCAATCCAATTGCGTTGTGCTTTCGTAGTTCCTCTATAGACGTCAATAATGTAGGACATGGATTGAAAAGTATAAAATGAAATCCCAATAGGTAAAGGTAAATCCGTTAAAGGAATATGTGTACCGAGGAGTCCATTTATATTTTGGATGAGAAAATCTGCGTATTTAAAATACGACAATAAGCCTAGATTAATAATGACGGAACTAACCACAATCCACTTGCGCTGCACCGCAGTCAGCTTTGGTCTGCTGAGAAGTAGACCAAAGCTGTAATCTGTAATGGTGGACAGCAACATGATTACAATGTAGACAGGTTCGCCCCAAGCATAAAAAAACAGGCTGCTTAAAAACAATATGAGGTTTTTGATTCGCCAGGGCGAAACATAATAGAGCGCTAGGACAGCCGGCAGGAATAGGAATAGGAAAAGTAGGCTGCTGAATACCATGGTTATTTATTTTTCTGTGAAGTAAGTATCGAAGTCTGCTACGAGTTTATCTTGATCCGCAGGATCAGCAATAACGAACAGGAAATAGTTACCCTTTTTAATAAGTTTATAGTTCTTGGCATTTTCGTATTGATCAGGCAGATAGGTTTCGAATTGTTTTTGAACATCTGTTGCACGCGCTTTGATGGCATCCTCAACAGTAGTCATATCTTTTACATCTTTAACTTTCAGAACGGCGATTTCGTTAGTTTTCACATTCATCATAGGCATTCTAATGCTATAATCTTCAAGCAATTCTGGGTTGAGATGATATAGCTGTTCGACTGTAGCCGCATCAAGCTCCATTAATGATGGCTGCTCTACTTTGCTCAGCATTTGATCGACCATTTCTTTTGCAGTTAGATTCGTTTCAATGGCAGCTCCATTGTTACTGTTGTTGCTGGAACAGGCGCCAAGCACCACACTTAGTACAATGGTTAACGCTAGCATGAAGGTATGCTTTTTCAACTTAGGTCACTCTCCTTGATGTATTGTCTGAATTTCTCTAGTTACTAACGTATATAGTCGATAGAATGTTGCGCTGGGTACTTACTCCGGATACTTTACCCATATTTTTGCGGAAATATGATATTCACATGAATTCATGCAAAGATCTTCCTCTCTTAGCTTGCGCAATGGTTGGTTATACTGTTACTGTAAGATAGATAGTTTTTAATAGAAGGGGATTGAACGGAATGATCGAAGAACTGAACAATGAACTACCGGAGAATTATGAGGAATTAAAGAAAGCTGCCAACCGCTCTGCGGATTGGAGAGCGCGTCTAGAAGCAGTTGAAGAGCTGGGACAGACCAACCACAAACAAATTATCGATATCCTGACGCGTTTAATGGAGAGCGATCCTGTATATACAGTTCAAGAAGCTGCTTACCTTAAGCTGAAGGCTTTTGGTGAAGACGTTAAGGTGCCATCGAAGAACAAGCCTGAACTAGTTAAAGGCGTATCCAAGATCCTGCTGAGAATTAAAAAGAGCCTGCCAAGAGATCATTCTTACGAGGACTTCAAAGAGAAGCTGAAGAAGATGAGAGTTGACGTGTACGACGCTTATGAAGGTGAAAAAGGCGCTGACTTCGATACGTGGCTGATGAAGATGTGGACTTCCGCAAATAAGTAAAGGATGACAATATGCACACCAATAAATTGACAGAACAATTTCAAGAATACCTTAAGCTGTCCGCAGAATTACGCCCTGATTATATTGCCAGCTTGGGCAAGGGTGATAACGAAGCAAAGATAACGGCTGTTTTGCCGGAGACTCCTGAACTGCTGAAAGCTATTTATAGCACTGTCTCAGGGACAAGCAGTGAGGAAGAGGAACCAAGCCTTATCGAATTTATTCCAGGGTACCGCCTGATTCATATGGATGAATATGAAGAGGAGATGAAGGTATTAGCTGGGATATTGGAGGAAAAAGGTCAACATCCTGATGGAGTTATCTTGCCTATCTTAACGAACTATGGCAGTGATTTCATTTGTTATTATAAGTCTGCTGAGGGTGTGGAACAGGTATGTGACCTGCTCCATGATTTCGGCGATTTAATTGTGATGTATGATTCGCCTGATAAATTCCTAGAGACCTTATGCGAGTTCTACAAGCAGGAGGTTTATTTCCTGGATGAAGAGGGCTACCTCGATTGCGATTTAGTATTAGAAGGCGAAGTTGGTGCGGCACTGAACCCGGATGCGAAATATTGGTCCGAGTAACGGCCTGATGCCAAATAAACAAGAGCAGCAGTCCATTATGGATTGCTGCTCTTGTTTATTTTTTAATAAGGTGAATTTTATATGGCTATGTTTATTCCTGCGCAGCTTGGTTCTCCTGCTCACGAAGCTCTACTCGCCGTATTTTACCGGAGGTCGTCTTCGGAAGATCCTGAATAAACTCGATTTTGCGCGGATATTTATAAGGGGCTGTCCACTCTTTAACATGGGATTGCAGCTCTTTTACAAGCTCTGGTGAACCAACAATCTCATCCTTGAGCACGATAAATGCTTTAACAATGTGCCCACGGATCTCGTCTGGACTGGCTACGACCGCACATTCCTTGACGGAGGCATGCTTCATCAATGCTTCTTCTACCTCGAAAGGACCGATAGTGTAACCTGAGCTAATGATGATGTCATCTCCACGACCCTCGAACCAGAAATAACCATCTTCATCCTTCTTTGCCCGGTCGCCGGTTATGAAGAATTCGCCGTGTGTGGAGCTTTCTTTTCTACCGGGATCTTTGTAATAAGTGTGGAACAGGGCTGGCATACTCAAATGTACTGCAATATCACCAACCACTCCAGCAGGTAGTGGCTTACCGTCTTCGTCCACAACCTCGACTAAGCCGGGTGCGATTGATTTACCCATAGAACCAATGCATATTGGAGTATCTTTGAGTGTTCCGATAATCAGTGTGCTCTCCGTCTGGCCGTACCCATCACGGATCGTGATATCGAATTCACGCTGAAAGGTGTTAATGACCTCTTGATTTAATGGCTCTCCGGCAGATACTGCACATCGCAGGGTAGACAAGTCGTAACGACCTAAGTCTTCTGTTTTAGCCATTAGACGATATTCCGTTGGGGTGCAGCACAATACTTGAATTTTGTGATCCTGCAATAGCTGCAAATATTTTTTGGGATGAAAGGATCCACTATATACAAAACCTGTAGCTCCGTTGCCAAGAACGGTTAAGAAGGGACTCCAGATCCATTTTTGCCAGCCGGGAGCTGCTGTTGCCCAGACGGTGTCAGATCCTTGAATATCCAGCCATTGAGGTGAGGTGATCCGCAAGTGAGCATAACCCCAGCCATGACTATGAACGACCGCTTTAGGGTTGCCGGTAGTACCTGAGGTGTAAGCGAGAATAGCCATATCATCCCGGCGGCTTGCGACTGCTGTGAAGGTATCTGGTTGTCCAACCATCAGACTTTCTAGATCCAGCCAGCCTTCACCGAGTTCGTCTGAGCTGCCAGATACGGAAAGACGGTAATCGAGAGCAGGAAGATCCTCTGAGATTTTATTAACTTCCCCGGTTACTTCGGACCAAGCAATAACGGCTCTGGCTTCAGAATGGCGCAGGCGGTAGGATAAATCTTTGGCACGCAGCATTTCTGAGGATGGAATGATGGCAAGTCCTTGTTTCAGACAAGCTAAATAGATGACATAAGCGATGATGCGGCGTGGAACCATAACAAGAACACGATCCCCTTGTTGCAGCCCAAGCTTCGCAAGTCCTCCGGCCAGCCGGTTAGCTTGTTTGCGTAATTCACCGTAAGTAATTTCCTCATAATCTCCTTGCTCATTTAACCACTTAAGCGCAATCTTCTCAGGAGCATGGCTTTCCATTTCCGAAGTGAGATTGTAGAACTCAGGTGCGATCCATTGCTGATTATCCAATATGAACCTCTCCTATATCAAACAAGATGTGTATAACTGTTCTATTTAGTATATCACGTTATCCTAGTACCAGGTACTAGTACCTTGAGTTCTTAATGAATTTCGGGTTAAGATAATATGTGTAAGGTAAACTTATAATAGACCACAAATCCAGAAAGTGAGAACTTATGTTATGAATCACACAACTTTTGATGAAATATTCGCTATTATGGAAGCCTCATTTCCTACTTCTGAGATCAGAACCTTTGAGGGACAACAGGAGTTATTGGACGTTCCAGATTATCGTCTCATTACCGAGATGAATTCTGAGGGTAAAATTGTTGCTTTTATGGCCTGCTGGGAGTTTCCCGGCTTTCGTTTTGTAGAACATATAGCAGTCGACCCGAGCATCAGAGGTGGAGGAATTGGCAAAAAGCTGATGACTGAATACATCAGTCTATCTAACAAGCCTGTCCTTTTGGAAGTTGAGCGGCCACTGGGTGAAATGGAGCAGCGGAGAATCGGCTTTTATGAGCGGCTGGGCTTTCATTTGAACCCTTACGATTATGTGCAGCCTCCTTTGCGTGAAGGAAATGAAGATTTACCACTCTTAATTATGACTTACCCTAACCCTGTTGATGAAGAAGAATTCCAACTTTATAGAGAAATTTTATATTCAGAAGTGTATAAGGTTACAACTCCGTATCAAGGTTAAAGCCCTCAGCAATCCGTTAAATCCTTATGGGATAAGCGGGTTGCTGTTTTTCTTATACAAACCAGAGCTCCAGATGAATAGTTTCTTTACAAATTGGGTACAAGTTAAATACAACTTAGAGACATATTCCTTTAAAACTTGAGCTAAAGTAAAAACCGAGATTGATCTTCTAAGGAGGCATAACATATGAAAAGTAAAAAGTTCATTATAGCAACGATGGTATTTGGGATGGCAATTACAGGTTCGGCTGGTGTGTACGCAGGAACTAAGCTGCAAAAAATCACCGCATACCTCAATCACAGCATTGGATTTAAAGTGAATGGTGCAGCTTATACGCCTGTTGATAATAAAGGTAACACATTAGCTCCGATTACTTATAACAATACAACCTATCTTCCTGTACGTGCCTTGGCTGATGTGTTGAAGGTGCCAGTGACTTTTGATGCGGCAGCGAATCAGGTCATTCTGGGTACTGGAACTGTGGTGCCGGATAAAGATACATTAACACCAGTACAGTACAGCAACGCTCAAAAAGAACAAATTTCTAAAGCTTTTGCAAATTTCGATGGGTTTAAAACGGTTTATGCACCAGCACAAATGGTGAGTGGAGATGCTTTTCAAAAAGCAGCTAGCTCTGAAGATGGAGTGTACTTTTTGTTCGACCATATGAGGGTGAACGTTTCTCCACGTGACTACTCCTATGATTACAAAGGCGATACCGTAAAGCTTTCCAATGGTACAGAAGCTAAGTGGTACAGCCCTACCAGCGATTCATTGTTTTTGACCTATAAACTGGATGATCGTTTTGTGACGATTAGTTCTCCAGACAAGGCTTTGAGCAAGGCACAATTAGAGAAGGTAGCCGTGAATGTGGTGAAATGGAGTAAATAACTCCTTTAAAAGCAAAGCTCAATATACAAAAAGTAAAGCAGCAAGTCACTCCGATCCGGGAGGGCTTGCTGCTTTTTTTGTTTTCGTGTAGGCGTGTTCTATTTACTGTGCTGTTTATTAGGCAGCTTTTGGCTTGGTGTTCCTTTACCGTGATTCTGTTTGTTCTTTTCTGCTTTCTTCTGGGTGTCGTGTACTTTGTCTACAAAAGCCTGAGTATCGTCCATGTTTGTCCTCCTTGATCATAACCTTGCCGTTACTGTAACCACTTTTGCCTGATTAAATACACAAGCCGTTTTTACAAACTAGTGGATCAATCCGTACATTGTGAAAATATTTAGTAGTTACTATGAATGGATGCAAGCATTTCATAATAACAGTAAGGGAGACTGATTATGAACAGGTTATTAAAACAAGCAGTATCCATGACACTAGCCTTCGTTATGGTACTGGGACTTACATTTACAGGAATGCCAGCTTTTGCAGAAGACAGCAATGAGGATGCTGGATTACTGCAATTACAAACGCTAGAGCCAATAACACTACTGGCGGGCAATTCTACATGGAAATATCTAGATAACGGAACGGATCAAGGTTCGGTATGGCGGTCTGTTTACGATGATTCTACATGGGCATCAGGCCAAGCGCCGCTTGGTTATAAAGATTCTGGGGCCGGAGTCAGCAGCAAGCAATTTGGTGCTCTGAATACAAATATAAGCTACGGCACGGATAAAAAGAAGAAATATCGTACTTCCTATTTCCGGACAAATGTAACTGTGAATAAGGAAGAAATTACGAAATCGGATAAAGTATTAGGTAATTTTGCATTTGATGACGGAGTAGTGCTGTATCTGAATGGTGCAGAAATCTACCGCGAGGCTATGCCAGCTGGTGAAATCGACTATCAGACACTTAGTACAACTAATGGCAGTGATCCAAATGAGTATACAAAGGTTGACCTAACGGAAATCGTAAAAGCCAATCTGAAGGATGGAAGTAATGAGCTTTCAGCTGAAGTTCACCAGACGGGCGACACTAGCTCTGACCTTTATTGGGATATGAGCCTGATTGCTTATCCTGTAGTGGAGACAGTAGAACCTGGAGTTGGGAAGCCTGATTCTATCGCAATTACTTTTAATGGCAACCCGCAGACTAGTATGGGATTCAACTGGTATGCACCTGAAAGTGTGACTGGCACCAAACTGGAAGTAGTAGAAGCTTCTAAATTGGAGAATGGCCAGTTTCCTGCGGCAGGCGCTCAATCTTATGAAGGGACATCCGTTACAACTAGTGTGTATATGACAAAAGCGGATAAATCAGCTAAAAAACCAGTTGTGCTAACCAGCCATAAGGTAATAGCGGATCATCTGCAGCCGGGAACGGAATATGCTTACCGTGCTGGGGATGGACAAGCTGATAACTGGAGCGACGTAGGAACTTTTAAGACAGAAGGCTCCAGTAATCAGGCTTATAAATTCTTATATACAACGGATTCCCAAGGAACAACTGAAGAAGATTTTGATATCTGGAATCATACCCTTCAAGAAGGATTAGCTAAATTCCCGGAAAGTGAGTTTATCCTGAATTCTGGTGATTTGGTGGATAACGGTGATATTGAGGAGCAATGGGGATGGTTTTTCAATAAGCCTAAGGATATTTTAGCGAATATTCCGTTGGTTCCTTTGGTAGGCAACCATGAAAGTAAAAATTATAGCAATTATAGCTCTCATTTTAATTTGCCGAACGTATCGAATACAGGTGCGAAACCTGATGGTTCTGTATATTCTTTTGACTACGGTTCAGCACACTTTATGGTAATTAATACAGAATATTATGGTGCAAGCTCGAATCTTGAGAATAACGAAATTTACAATAAACAAGTGGAGTGGCTTCGTAGCGAAGCGGCAAAAAGCAATCAGAAATGGAAGGTTGTGCTTCTGCATAAATCTCCTTATTCCGTTGCCAATCACACCAATGATACAGATGTACTTTTTTACAGAGCGCAATTAACGAAGGTATTTGACGAGCTTGGCATTGACATGGTAATTGGCGGGCATGACCACACCTTTGCTAGAAGCTATCAGATGTACAACAACAAGCCATTGACGGATATTGTTCCGGACTCAAACGGAGTAGTAACTGATCCTAAGGGTACTTTATACCTGATTACAAATGCAGCGGGCAACAAGAAATACAACGTAGCTTCAGGAACATTCCCGTTTGCAGCTAAATACGGACAGCCTGGTAAGGAAATGTTCACGGGGATGACGGTAACGAATGATGAGCTTTCTTACGAAGCCTACACCACAACAACTGGTGGTTCTACAGACTTGTATGATAACTACAGCATTCATAAATCGGAAGTAGCAGTTAAACCTGTGCAAAATGCAAAGGCTACTGCAGCAGATGGTGGTAAAATAACGTTGACTTGGGATGCGCCAGCTTCCGGTGCACCAGTGTCTGGATATCGTATTTATGAGCAAAATGATCTGGTATCGGCAAATTGGACGGTCAGTGTTCCTAATGAAGAAGGTAAAGCTTCTTATACTTACACTGTAGAAAATACTAATCCAAACCAAACCTATCAATTTGTTATCAAAGCTGTAAGTGAAAGAACAAATTCAGAAGCTGCTATCGCTTCAACGGATTCGATTAAAAAAGTTACAGTTACCTTTAATGGCGACCCAGTGAGTGCAAAAGGCTTCACTTGGTACACAGCGTTGAAGTCTACTGGAAACGATCTGCAGGTTGTAGAAAATACGGGCGTTACTCCAGACTTTGCTAAGGCTTCTGAGTTTACAGGACGTTCGGCGGTTTCCAGAAATTCAAAGGACGAATTAGTTCATAAAGCGGAAGCTTCGGGCCTGAAAGCTGATACAAAATACTACTTCCGTGTAGGTGATAAAGCACTAGGTCTGTGGAGTGCAGTGGGAACTTTTGAAACTGCCGCTA
Organism: Paenibacillus sp. FSL R7-0048; assembly: GCF_038004505.1. Classification (NCBI taxonomy): domain Bacteria; kingdom Bacillati; phylum Bacillota; class Bacilli; order Caryophanales; family Paenibacillaceae; genus Paenibacillus; species Paenibacillus sp. FSL R7-0048. The sequence continues at coordinate 936,340 of NZ_JBBORF010000001.1, forward strand.
AGACAGGAGCATTTACTTTCATCGATTTGGCTGATACACAGGCTAAGACCGAAGATGAAGCGATTCTTTCCGGTGAAACGATGGCAAAAGCACTTACGACGTTCCCGAATGCTGAGTTTGTGGCGATTAACGGAGATATCGTGGATACCGGAACTAATGAATCCCAATGGAATTGGCTGCTTGGTCATTCGCAAGATACCCTGCTTAACACGACCATCGTGCCAGTGGCAGGGAATCATGAGGATAAGGCAAATGCCTTTTATGAGCACTACAATATTAAGGAAGCACCGGGCTCTGCAACAGAAACAGGAGCTTATTATTCCTATGATTACAGCAATGCTCACTTTGTAGTCCTGAATACAAATGAGAATTCCGATGAATTTGCTAACTTCAGCCAAGCACAGTTGGATTGGATGAAGGCTGACGTAAAAGCAGCGAAAGCTGCTGGAGCGAAATGGATTATCGTAGCTATGCATAAAGGTCCGTACACAACCTCTAACCACGCTACTGACAAAGACATTATGGGTACAAATGGAGAAAGAGCGAAGGTTGCTCCAATGATGGCTGAACTGGGCATTGACTTGGTTCTTCAAGGGCACGACCATATTTATGCCCGGACCAAGCCAATTAAAGCTGATGGAACTGCGGCAGACACAGTGAAGATCAAGGAAAGCTTCAATGGTCAAACTGTAGAGTACACAGTAAATCCAGATGGAACGATCTATCTGATCCCAGCTACAGCGGGAGCGAAGGTTTACTACAAGAACATGAAACCAGAATTGGGAGATGCGTATTATAATCTCTTTGAAGTAGCAAATGAGAATACAGCTGCTAAATACGGGCCGGACCCAAGTGATGCTACGCGCCCCAAACGCGGTCAAGTTCAGACCTTTGTAGGTATTACTGTAGATGCTGGCAAATTAACAGCTGTATCTTATGAGATCGATCAGAATATTAATGATGCTAAACCATATGTTCTGGAAGAGTTCGGTATTATTAAGGAAGCAGATCCTGAAGTAAACCCAACACCAGAACCTACAACAACGCCGACAACAGCGCCAACGACAGCACCAACAACGGAACCTACAACGGAACCTACAACGGCGCCAACAACGGCACCAACAACGGAACCAACAACAGGATCATCAACAGGACCAGTGACAACAACAAAACCAACAGCAACACCAACGCCAACAGTAGCACCAACAGCTACACCAGCACCAACAACGGTGCCTACACCAACTGCAACACCAGTAGTCAAACCATCATTGACGGATACTGGCAGCCATTGGGCAGCAGCGGCTATTGAGAAAGCAGTAGCAGGGGGCTTCGTTAGCGGTTATCCGGATAATACTTTCCGTCCTAATCAGAAAGTAAATCGGGTTGAATTTATCACTATGCTGGCTCGTGCCCTGCAATTGCCGGACAGTGGTAGCACTTCAAGCTTTAAAGATTCAGCGAAGATTCCGGCATGGGCCAAGTCCTTTGTAGCTCAGGCAGTAGCTTTGCAAATTATCAGCGGCTATGATGATGGTACCTTCCGTCCTACGCAGGAGCTTACTCGCACTGAATTAGCAGTTATGGTTGTTAGGGCTCTGGGTATTACAGTAGATCCAAAAGCGACCTTAACCTTCAATGATGCTAAGGATGTACCCGCATGGGCAGTACCATATATTGCGGCAGCAGCAGAAGCGGGCATTGTGAATGGCATAGGACAAAATCGTTTCGCACCTAACCAGGTAGCGTCCCGGGCCGAAGCAGTAACAATCATTCTGAACTTGCTGGAGAAGCAAGGAAAGTAACTAAATCGGATGGTTTGAAAAAAGATTGCCTCAAGGTCATCGTTGATGACGGAGAGGCAATCTTTTTTTTCGTAGCTGGGTAGTGTGAGGGAGGAAGCGATACGGTGGTGTGGCGGAAAAGAGAGGCAAAAGTGCCTCAGAAATGAGCGAATGCAGCGGATTGGCGTGAAAGAGAGGCAAAAGTGCCTCTGATTGTGAATACGGCGGATGGGCGTGAAAGAGAGGCAAAAGTGCCTTTGATTGGAGTGAATACGGCGGATGGGTGTGAAAGAGAGGCAAAAGTGCCTCTGATTTGAGCGAATACGGCGGATTGGCGTGAAAGAGAGGCAAAAGTGCCTCTGATTGGAGTGAATGAGGCGGAGTGGCGGAGATGAGAGGCAAAAGTGCCTCTGATTGGAGTGAATACGGCGGATGGGCGTGAAAGAGAGGCAAAAGAGCCTCTGATTGGAGTGAATACGGCGGATGGGTGTGAAAGAGAGGCAAAAGAGTCTCTGATTTGAGCGAATACGGCGGATTGGCGTGAAAGAGAGGCAAAAGTGCCTCAGAAATGAGCGAATCCGGCGATTGGCGGACATGAGAGGCAAAAGAGCCTCTGATTGGAGTGAATATGGCGGATGGGCGTGAAAGAGAGGCAAAAGTGCCTCAGAAATGAGCGAATGCGGTGGATTGGCGTGAAAGAGAGGCAAAAGAGACCACGCTCCTTCATCCTCTTTATATTTTCAACCAACATATGTTTAACGACCCACTCATTGCCAGGATATCGAGCCCTGATAGCACGATAATCTTTAATTTATCCAGCATATCTTTAATTTTGCGGCTATTTGTAAGGAAAGATCTGGGTTAGATTAGGGTGGACTAATCAAAGTAAGGCAGGAGGGGTGCCGACAAAATTGAATGCGCTTGCACGATCGGGGTTGAATACAGAATGTGCTTGCACGAATGTGGTTGGATACAGAATCTGTAGGCAGAAGAGAGTAGAAGTAGAAGAAGAAGAAGAAGAAGAACAAGAACAAGAAGTAGAAGTAGAATTAGAAGTAGAAGAGGGTAGGAGCAGCAGAGGGACGGGACAACAGAAGTAATCTACTTGCTGTTCGGCGACATAGTGAGACACATTACGCTTCATGGATGAGAGTAACCGAAACAACTACAGGACGAGGAGAGTGGAAAATGAACCTTCACACCGGTAAAAAGGCGCGTCGTAAGCTGACATCAGCTGTTCTGGCGGCAGCTTTGCTAGTTTCAGGACTTCCCCTAACGGCTTACGCCGGCGATACGTGGCCTTTTACAGGAGACAGTGCGCCGGGTGCCAATCAGCCTAATGTACATGGATATACGAGCAGCCATATTGCGAACTGGAGTCCGGCAACCGATCCGGATGCAGAGCTGTTGAGATCGCGGGTACCGCTGCAGAAGCGGAATGCCCCATTTGCTGCAACCCAAGCTAACCCAGCGCTTAGCGCAGATACACAGATGATCAACGTTTCTGGCGATTACGGGAATGCTTTTATTGAGAACGCGCCGTATACGAACAAGTTTGCGCAGTATCATTTTAACTTTTGGCAATATATCGATTACTACTCCTACTGGCATGGTACAGCGACTGCGTATACCCCGCCGGAATATTATGATGAATTGGCCCAGAAGGACTGGCAGCAAAAATGGTTCGAATTCGGCATGCTGAACATCCCGAACCCTACCTACACCGATGCAGCGCATAAGAACGGCGTGTTGTCATTGGCAGGAATCTTTTTTTCCAATAATGACCGTGGACAGCAGACGTACAAACAAATGATAGTTAAAGATGAGAATGGTAATTTTCCGGTGGCGGATAAACTGATCGAGATGGCCGGGTATTTCGGGTTTGACGGTTATTTTGTAAATCAGGAAGAGATGAATCCGAATGTAGCGACCCAGGATATCCCCGATTACATCGCGTTTATGAAGGTGCTGCAAGAGGGCGGCCTGTATGTACAGTGGTACGACTCGTTGAACACCAATACCGGTGCTAATACGTTCGCCCGGACGATTAATGATACCAATATCTCCTTTTTAGTGGATAAAAGCACCAAGGAACCCGTCTCCAATTCGTTTTTCTTCGACTACGGGGCTGGCAATACACAGATTACCAACGCGGCTAGTTACTTAAGCAATCTGAATGCCAGTCTGGGAACAAGCTACAACTTGTTTGAAGTTGGTTTTGCAGGGCTGGAAGCAGGCCGTGACCGGTTCAAGTCCGTTAACGGAACAGCGTTGATGAACAAGCTGGATAGCAATGGCTTGCCGCGGCTCAGCTTGGCTACACTCGGTGCGGACTTTGTTCATGCCGGTCTGGATGAGGACATGAACCTGTCTTACCCGGTCTCGCACAGATCCGAAAATGACTACCAATGGATGACAAAACTGCGTGAGCAGCTATGGTGGTCAGGCCCGAACGTGGACCCTAAGAATACGGTCAAATCGGCAACCAATACCGTTTCCGATGTTTATGCCGACAACCGTTACTGGCCGGGAATCTCGTCCGTCATTGCGGAGCGTTCGGTGATTAAGGACAAGAACTTTTACACCAATTTTAACACTGGACAGGGCTTGTCCTATTCCGTGAACGGTGAAGTATCGAACCCGGATGAGTGGTCTAATATGAGCCTGCAGGATATCCCAGTGACTTGGCAGTGGTGGCAGGATACTGCTGGCAATAAGCTTACTGTAGATTTTGATTATGGACCGGAGTACAACCTTGCGGGTACAAACCGTTACAACTATGAGCAGATCGGTGCGTATAACGGTGGCAGTTCACTGGTGGTGAACGGCAATCTGAATGCGAAGAACTTCTTGCGTCTGTACAAAACAGAGCTGGGGGTCAATGGCAACTCCAAGCTGTCGATCAGCTTCAACAAGCCATCTGCCACAGATGCTTCGGCGATGGCAGTAGGACTCATCCTGGCTGATGATCCGAATACCGTCGTAGAGGTCGCTGTTCCAAACAGTGGTCAGCACTCGGACGGTTGGTTGACAAAGGAGCTGGACCTCAGTGCATACGCGGGTCATAATATTGCAGCCCTTGGACTGGTCTTCGATCCCGGGCAAGGAACAGCGTCCACCTACCAGATGAACGTCGGACAGCTGCGCGTCTATGACGGGTCTGCCGTAAAGCCCGCAGCTCCTGCGGAATTAGCAGTTGCGGAAGCTTTTACAGATACAGGTGAGATGGTTGTGAAGTGGAAGCTAGATCCCGATTACACTAAGATCAAGCAATATAATGTGTACGTGAATGATGTATTTATGGGCGGCAAATACGATGAGGTGTTCTACCTGAAGCATCTCCCGGTGAAATCCGGAACCCTTAAAGTGGTTGCAGTGGGTGCGGATGGAGTGGAGGGTGAAGCGGCAACGCTGGCTTTTGATCTGGATGCGGCGGTTTCCGGAGTGAAGGTGGATTCAAGTCCGGACGGGGAGTTGACTGTGAACTGGACGAACTCCGCCCAAGCTTCCGGTGACATTACCGTTCGAGTGCAGTCTTTGAATTGGATTACGACATCCGAACCGGTGTCACAGCAAGTGGTTGTCCCGGCAGGTGCAAGCACTGCGCTGTTCACGGGGATGCCGGTAAACGGCGATGATTACATTGTCACCGTTACCGCAGGCAACACCGATCCAGTCTCGGTCAGCGGCCAGTTCATCGACACGGTCGCGGAACCTTACGCGGAAGAATGGTCCTGGACGGACGGTAAGCTGAATCTGCCGATGCCGAATACCAGAGACTGGCGGTATATGTATGTGTATGAGGATGGGAATGCAAAATCTTTTGCCACAACGTATAGCTCTGGCAATAAGCCGATGATTATCCGTGGACGGACAACTAAGGCGAGCTTAAGCTTCACCTCGTCGGCAAAAGTTGTGCATGTGGTGATGGAGGATTATGCAGGCAACCGCTCCAAACCTGTCTATCTGAAAGGAAGCTATCCCGTTCTCTTTGATGCTAATGGGGGTGAGCCAGCAAATACTGTGGCCGAGGCTGTGTATGGCACTTTGCTGATGGAGCCTACAGGCATTGCCAGAGAGGGTTATGACCTGGAAGGCTGGTATGTTGGAGAAGGAGAAGGTGCGCGAAGATGGAATTTTGCCGAAGATCTAATAACCGGTGAACTGAACTTGCAGGCGAAGTGGGCCTTGCAAGCTCCAAAGGTGCAGATCGTAGGGGAAGGCTCCTTCCGTGAAAATACGTCCGCGACACTAACGGCAGTTGCCACTGGCGCAGGGCAGCTGACTTATGCCTGGTATGCGGACACAGGCAGCGGTTATGGAGATGCGTTGGGAGTGTCCGCCTCCTATACTATCCCTGCTTTGACTACCGGGATGGATGGCAATAAGTACAAGGTCATCGTCACCAATGAATCTGGTGACAGCAGTGAAGCAGAGTACACAATTAACTTAACTCCGGCTGAAGCACCATGGGAAGCGCCTGATTTCATAACCGATCTTCCGTCTGCACTTGATGTCATTACTGGTGAAGAAGTGAAGCTGTTCGTACAGATCCGCGGGGATGTGGAATCGGTTCGCTGGGAGACGAAGGCAGCAACCGCAGAGGAATGGACTGTGGCGGAGAGCGTGACTTCGGCGGTATACGCATTTACTGCTTCTGAAACAGACAGCGGTACGCAGTTCCGTGTGGTTCTGACTGGAAAAGAGGGAACGGAGCCTTCAACAAGAACCGGTAATGAACTTACGGTGACAGTACATCCGGCACCCGATGCGCCAATTATCACCTCTAATAGTGTAGATAAGAATCCGGCAGTTGTAGGTGATAAGGTGTCTTTTGCCGTAGTAGCTTCTGCAGTTTATGGCGAGTTAAGCTACCAATGGTTGAAAGACGGGCAGGCCATTGAAGGTGCTGTGGAGCGTAATTATACGATTCCTTCTGCAAAAGAAACAGACAGCGGCGAGTACACGGCCGTAGTCACCAACACCAAAATACTGAATGGCCACCCTTATACGGCTGTTCAAAAGAGCGGAATTATTAATTTCAAGGTCCACAATACTCCTGTATCTACACCGCAGCCGACATCGGCTCCAGGGACAGGTACGGGAACTGGTGGAACGACTCCGGCAGCGACAGCAACGCCGCTTCCAAGTCCTACTAGCACAACTTTGACAGTTCCAGCAAGTGCACTCAGTACATCTACTGAGAACGGCAAAGTGACGGTAAAGGTGCCGGCAGGCGTTACAGCTATCGAGCTGCCTGTAAATGCAGGTGAGTTGCTAGGGATCCGTCAACTTGAATTGTCCGCTTCGGGAACCACACTTGGTATTGCGCCGGAATTGCTGGTGCAATTGAAGGCTCTGCTTAATGAAGCCCAAGCTTCAGGCAGCAAGATTCAGGTGAAGCTCAGCCCGGAGACTTTGAACATGAGCACACTGAAAGCAGAGCGTGGGGTGGTCTTGCGGGGTACGGGTATGACGTTTGATCTGAGCGTCATCGCGGGGAATGGCACATCTAGCCGTCTTCCAAGCTTCAGCAAACCAGTAACCTTACAATGGAGTGCAACAAATACGGATTATAATACTAATTTGCTTGGTTTATATGCTATTGCTGAAGGGGGTTCGCTTACCTATCTCGGCGGAGTGTATGCGAATGGCTTCCTGCAAGGGGAGTTTAGTGGAACAGGCAGGCTGGCTGTGCTGGAGTACAATAAATCCTTCGCTGATGTTCCGTCTACTCACTGGGCTGCGGACACTATCCGCCAGCTGGCGGCTAAACATCTGGTACAAGGCACTTCCGAAAATGGATTTGAACCCGCCCGCAGGATTACAAGAGCGGAATTTGTGAAGCTGCTGGCTGGCGTGCTGGGACTGCAAGATCAGGCGGAATTGAAATTTAGTGATGTGCCTTCTGGTGTCTGGTATGAGCAGGACCTGGCGCGTCTGGTCCGGGCAGGTATTGTAGGCGGACGCACTGCTGAGCAGTTCGATCCGAGTGCGAACATCAGCCGCCAGGAGATTGTCACTATGCTAATGCGTGCCTATGTACTGGAGCATGGAGCGCTTCAGTCATCAGCCCCGACAACATTCACCGATTCCGGTGAGGTAGCAGCCTGGGCGGCAGACAGCGTGAATGCTGCTTCATCACTGGGTCTGGTGAATGGCCGCACGGACGGGAAGTTTGTTCCCGGTGGCTTGGCGACCCGTGCCGAGGCTGCGCAGTTCATCTTGAATTACATCCGGTAGATTATATTGCCTCACCACGGTCTGCCCAAGGAGCCCTTTGCTCCATGGGCAGACTGTCTTTGCTTGGCGGAGGATTGCAAGCTTTTACCAGCCACAGGCAGGAAGCACCTCATGCTATACTTTATTCATAATGACAAGCAGCGAAGCTTAGTCTTCCCCCTGCTGTAGGAGGTTGCTGATGTTTCCGGGGAAATTGTACAGAAAGTATCTGAAGAATAATCTGTTTATGAAAATCATCCTGCTCTTCTCAGTCATTGCCGTGGTCACCATTATCACCTTCTCCTACCTGATGTTCTTGCTCATGTCTCAGGCTGTAGTGCAGCGGCAGATGGAGATTCAGAAACGTACCGTGGAGAGCATCAACAGCTATATTGAGCAGAAATATGACTCTGTACAGTCTATGATGCGGGACGTGTACCGGGACACGGAGCTGACTGCTAATACGTCGTATTTGCTGGAGCATCCGTATGAAGATTACGTGAGGTACCGGCTGGACCGCTATTTCAACGAAAGTAATGCTACGACGGATACCGTGCAGTTTTTTCGCAATCAAGTTGAAGATGATCCTGATATCCGCAGTTTAATGCTCTACAGTGCAGCTGAACAGCAGCTGTATGTCTATAATGACCAAGGCAAATTTCAGATTATTTCCACTAATGCAGCCCACTCTTTCGTACCGGATGCGCTGTATCTGGAGGAGGAAGGCAGTGTCACCGCTCCAAACACTTGGGTCAGTCAGGCGATCTCATCTCCGGAGGGGCCGATGTTTACGGTTCGTACCCCGGTCAATAACAAGATATCACTTCGCAACATTGGTCAGCTTCTAGTCTATTTTGATGCCAGCGAGGTCTGGGGGAGTATGGGCAATTATAAGGATGACTTCAAGGGAAAGATTCTGGTGCTGGCAGCGGATGGGGATGTGTTATTTGATACCTCGGGCACCTATTATGGAAAGCGCTATCCTTATCCCGAGCAGATGAATTCTGCCTATACAGATGGTGAAGAAGTCGGCGGGATGATCATTACTAAGCAGACTCACACCCAAGGCGGATTTACTGTGTTGAGTGCTGTACCTAAGCAGGAATTAGCCGCCACTTATAGGGGATTGCGGAACATGATCTTCATTATCTGCTTGATCTGCCTGTTGTTTGCGATTATTACACCCACTTTATTTATCAATAATTTTGCCAGACGGACTCATAAAATTATCAAGTTCACCCGCAAAGTGAAAAACGGTGACCTGGATGCCCGGATTACCGATGTCAGAGAAGACGAGCTGGGGCAGATCTCCAAGAGCTTCAACGATATGCTGGATGAGCTGAATCTTCATATAGACCGTGTGTTCAAGGCTGAAATCAAGCAAAAACATACCGAAATCGCCGCGCTTGAAGCCAGGGTAAACCCACACTTTCTCTACAATACCTTGGAGGTGATCCGGATGAGAGCAATCTCTCAAGGAGCTTCAGATGTCGGGGAGATGATCTACAGCTTGTCGGTGTTGTTCAAAAGCTATGTTCACCAGAAACCCAAGCATACGATGAAGGATGAACTAGAGGCCTGCCGTTTATATCTGGAGCTGTTCCGCATCCGTTATAAGGATAAATTCTCTTATACAATGGAATGCGGGAAAGAGCTTACCGGAAGAGTTGTACTCAAAATGTCGCTGCAGCCTATCATTGAAAACTACATTCTACATGGGATGCGCGTGGACAAGAATGATAATCACATCAGTGTGGCTGTGGCCAAGGATGGCCAATATTTGCGTGCGGTAGTTACAGACAATGGGCGGGGGATTGCGCCGGACAGATTGGTCCAGCTCAAAGAAGGTCTTTTGCAGCCAGATGAACAATCGGAATCATTCGGCCTGCGCAGTATTCATGAACGTTTGAAGCTGCTTTATGGCAGTGAGTATGGCATTGAATTACAAAGCGAAGCGGGTACCGGCACAACCGTGACTGTGTATTTTCCCGATCTGGGAGAGGATGATCCAAACCATGTATAAAATTTTCATTGTGGACGACGAGCCTTTTATTATCGAAGGATTATATGACATTGTGGATTGGGCAGCACTGGGGATGGAGATTGTCGGCCACGCCGAGAACGGACAGGAAGCGCTGGAGTCGTTGCGGTTTGTTCCAGCGGATATTCTGATTACGGATATTTCCATGCCGCTGATGAACGGGCTGGATCTGATCCGGGCCGTACGGGAGATTCAGCCGGAGATCAAAGTTGTTATCCTCAGCGGCTATGATGAGTTCGGTTATCTTAAGGAAGGAATGGCGCTCGGCATTGAAAATTATCTGCTCAAGCCTATTAATTTGCAAGAGTTCCGGGCAACATTAGTGACTGCCGCCGAGAAGCTGGGTGTCTCCCGTCAAGAGAGTCAATTCAATGCGCATAGTATTTCCATTCTGCGCGATAATGTGATGTACCGCTGGCTGCGGTGCCAGATTGGGCCGAAGGAATTCAGTGAACGGACTGATTTTCTGGGACTTAGACTAGATAAGCCGCTAGTGCAAGTAGCCCTGCTTCGCCCTGAACAGGACGCTGCCGAGCTATTTCAGGCGGTGGAAGAGGTTGTAGGCGGTAACCCGTCTTTGATTGCATTCCGGGATATGGATGGAGATACCGTGCTGCTGCATCTGCTTAGTGAGTATCAGCAGGGTAAAGAAGCGGTGGAAAGGCTTCATGCGCAGCTGCTGTTATCCCTAACTGGCGGTCCGCCAATGCGTCTGTCCGTAGGAACAGTGGAGGAGATGGAGGAGGCGGCGGCTCAGAGTTATGCCCATGCAAAGATGACTCAGGAATATTTCATGCTGTTTCCAGAGCGGAATTTGCTGCATTATGAGGAAGTTCAGGACAGGCATGAGGTTGCCGTCCAAGGCATGCCGCTGAATTGGGAAGATGATCTCAAGCTGATTATGGCGAAGGATAAGGAAGCGCTGCTGGTGCGGATCCAGGATCATTTTGAGCAGCTGCGGCGGATGGAGGGGATTACACCCGTGCTGCTGCAAGGCATTGCCATGGAATGGTTGATCCGCTTCAAGATGCAGCTGCAGGAGATTCGTCATGTGGAAGAACCGGAGCTTTTCGCAGACGGTTTTGGCCTCATTCGCTCTACAGTTTCCATAAATGAACTGACTCAGATTATTCAGGAAGCCGCTACCATTACGGTAGACGCCTTAGTTCGGGACGTAAAGAGTCCAGTCGTGCAGCAGGTGCTGAATTATATCCATGAGTCCTACAATGAAGATGTGTCACTGAAGACCCTCGGTGCCCAATACCATATTCACCCGGTGTATTTGGGACAGCTGTTCCATAAAGAGGTGAATGAGTCATTCACCGAATATATCAATAAATACCGGATTGAGAAGGCGAAGGAGCTGCTGCGGAATACCTCACTTAAAGTTCATGAAATCGCTCTCAAAGTAGGCTATTGGGAGACCGGCTATTTTTACAAACAGTTTAAGAAGCATGTCGGGATATCTCCTACGGAGTACAAAGGGCTTGTCTAGCGGACCCCCGCTGCAAGCTTTTTCTTTATTTTCTACATGATTTATTTAGTTTAGCTTCTGTTTGAAAATGCTTTCATAAATTACAGTAAAGATAGTCCTTGAAGGAGAAAGCTGCTGGTTTAATTCCGGATTAGGCCAGCGATCTTGAGGTAAACAAAGGGGAGGTTATACAGGAATGGGCAACAACAAAAGAAAAAGGTTTTCCCTGTTACTGACATCACTTATGGCATTCTCGCTTGCGCTCAGCGCATGTGGCGGCGATTCAAACAACGCGGCAACTAACAGTTCAGGAGCGGGCGGCGACGGTGCATCATCCGAGAAACCGGTCGAACTGATCTGGTACACGATCGGCGGACCGCAGAAGGATCTGGACCGTGTCGTGGAAGAAGTCAATAAGTACACTAAAGAGAAGATAAATGTCACCCTGAAGATGAATATGATTGATTTTGGCGATTATACACAAAAAATGCAGGTTAAAGTAGCCGCTGGTGAACCCATGGACATTCTCTTTACATGCTCCTGGGCGTTCGATTATGTGCAAAATGCCCGCAAAGGCGCTTTTATGGAATTGGACAGCCTGCTTAATGAATATGGAAAAGGCATCGTGGACACGATTGATCCGGCGTTCCTGGAAGGCTCCAAGGTAGATGGACATAATTATGCCGTACCTGCCAACAAAGAGCTTCCGGCGCAAGAAGTTTGGCGCTTCAATAAAGAGCTGCTCGACAAATATAACCTCGACATTTCCGGGGTGAACACAATGGAAAGCATTGAACCACTGCTGAAGACGATCAAAGAGAATGAACCGGGCATCACGCCTTACGCTATGGTGAAGGATTTCATGCCAGTACTGCCGTTCGATTACATCATTGAAAAGATGCCAATGGCTGTTTATATGGACACAAAGGATTACAAGATCGTGAACATTCTGGAAACACCTGAACTCAAAAGCACTCTTGAAACCGTTCGCAAATATTACAAGGCAGGTTATATCTCGCCGGAAGTAGCAACTACAACTTCGGTGGATGATCTCTATAAATCTTCGAACTGGTTCATGGATCGTGCGGCTACCCAGCCGATGGCGGACAATCTGTGGTCGGCAAGCTACGGCTATCCTGTAGTTTCCACGCCAGCTGGCAAACCTTACATTTACAACTGGTCCGTTATGGGTTCGATGCAAGCCATCTCGGCTAACTCCGCATATCCGGAGAAAGCGATGGAGTTCCTGAACCTGCTCAACACCGATCCGGTGCTGCGCAACATGATTGACTCCGGAATCGAAGGCGTGCACTACGAGAAGACCGGTGAGAATTCTATGAAGAACCTGGATGAATCCAAGAACTATGACATGCCAACCTTCTCGCTGGGCAATATCATGATCAACTATTTGAACGAGGGTGACCCTGAGAACAAATGGGAAGAGTTCAAAAAGTTTAATGAATCCGGTGTGAATGCACCACTGCTTGGTTTTAACTTCGACACTTCCAAGGTGACCACTGAAATCGCTGCGGTTCAGAACGTAAAAGAAGAATACTGGTCACCACTGATGACTGGAACCGTTGATCCTGACGAGTATCTACCGAAAGCTATTGAGAAATTCAAGGCAGCCGGTTTGGACAAAATTATCGCTGAAGCGCAATCGCAAATTGATGCCTGGAAAGCGTCCAACAACAAGTAAAACATCAACGTAAGAGAAGATCGGGGCAGGGGCGTGGCCTCTGGACCCGGTCTTTTTTTGAAATATAAGGACATACAGGAGGGATCTAAGTGTGAAGACAATCAGCGGATTTATAAAAAATATTATGAATAACAAGATTATGCTGCTCATGGTTTTACCAGGTGCGCTTTGGTTTCTCTTTTTCTCTTACCTGCCGATGATAGGGACGATTATTGCATTCAAAGAATACCGCTTTAGCCGCGACGGCTTCTGGGCGAGTATTATCAACAGCAAATGGGTGGGGTTAGACAACTTCAAGTTTTTGTTCACCACCAATGACGCGTACATTATTACCCGCAACACCTTGCTCTACAATGGAGCATTTATCCTGCTTGGCTTGATCTTGTCGGTTCTGATGGCGATTGTGCTGTCCGAGATTGTGAACAAGAAGCTGGCCAAAGTGTATCAGACCGGCATGTTCCTGCCCTACTTCCTGTCATGGGTCGTTGTCGGCTATTTTGCATTTAGTTTCCTGAGCTCCGAACGCGGGATGCTGAACCAGATCATGGGCTTTTTTGGCGCAGAGTCAATTCAGTGGTATTCGGAAAAAGCCTACTGGCCGTTCATCCTGATCCTAGTCTATCTGTGGAAAGCAGTTGGTTACAACAGCGTAGTTTATCTCGCAGCTATTATGGGGATCGACAAGTCGCTGTATGAAGCGGCGATGATCGACGGAGCTAGTAAGTTCCAACAGATTCGTAATATTACACTGCCGTTGCTGAGTCCAATTATCACGATCATGACCCTGCTGGCCATCGGTAAAATCTTCTACGCCGACTTCGGTCTCTTTTACCAGGTGCCTCGTAATTCCGGTACGCTCTACAGTGTCACGAATGTTATTGATACCTATGTCTATCAAGGCCTCAAAACAACGGGTGAGATTGGTATGAGCACTGCCGCAGGTCTGTATCAATCGGTTGTCGGCTTTACGCTAGTGATGACCTCTAACTATATTGTCCGCAAATACAACAAGGATAGCGCTTTGTTCTAGAACCTCATGAAAGGAGTGGGCCATATGTCTTCCATTACTAAGACTAAAAAAGAACGTGATTTCCACCATCTCTCGACGCCCTGGAATATCACTTTTAATCTGATAGCCGGCATCTTTGCGTTTCTGTGCGTGTTTCCGTTTCTGTTCGTCGTGATCATCTCCTTCACCGATGAGGTGGCGCTGGCGCGGGATGGCTATAAGCTGATTCCGGCAAAATGGAGTCTCGGCGCATACCGTTATGTGTTTGAATCCGGAGATATGCTGCTGCGTTCTTATGGTGTGACGATTTTTGTAACGGTGATAGGGACGATTATCAGCCTTTTGTTTATCGCTTTTTATGCGTATGCCATTTCCCGGAAAAGCTTCCGTTACCGCAATTTTTTCTCGTTCTTCGCGTTTTTTACCATGCTGTTCAACGGTGGACTTGTGCCGACTTATATTATCGTTACGCAGTTTCTAAGCCTGAAGGATACGATCTGGGCGCTGATTTTGCCGCTGGCGGTGAATGCTTTTTACATTATGATTCTGCGCACCTTCTACAGCACGAGTGTGCCTGATGCCATTATCGAATCCGGCAAAATCGACGGGGCGGGCGAGTTCCGTATCTTCCTGAAATTGGTGTTGCCTTTATCACTGCCCGGTCTGGCTACGATTGCTTTGTTCAGCACCCTCGGCTATTGGAATGACTGGTTCAATGCGCTGCTGTACATCGACAACCCGAATTTAGTCCCGCTGCAATCGATGCTGATGCGGATCGAGACCAGTATGCAGTTTATTTTGCAGAACTCCCAGAACAGTTCGCTCAGTCTGGAAGCTCTTCGCTCCATGCCGCAGGATACATCGCGGATGGCGATGGTCGTGCTGGCGACAGGACCGATTATTTTTGCCTATCCGTTCTTCCAGCGTTATTTCATTCAAGGTCTTACCGTAGGGGCTGTTAAGGAATGAGTTATACAAACCCGAATTTACCTGCTGAAGAACGGGCGGAGCATCTGCTCGGACTGATGACTTTGGAAGAGAAGGCCGGTCAGCTGATTCAGCCTTTTGGCTGGCAGGCCTATGAACATAGAGACGGTAAGATGACCTTGACAGAAAGCTTCAAGGAGAAGGTTGCCGGGGGCGGCGTTGGTTCGCTTTACGGGATGTTGCGCGCTGACCCGTGGACCGGTGTGACGCTGGCTACTGGCCTGTCTCCGCGTGAAGGTGCGGAAGCGGTGAATACGCTCCAGCGGTATGTGCTGGAGCATTCGCGGCTGGGCATTCCGGTATTGATCGGCGAGGAATGCTCGCATGGCCACATGGCGATCGGGGCCACCGTATTCCCGGTGCCCCTGTCGCTCGGCAGCTCCTGGAATGTAGAGCTGTATCGTGAGGTCTGCCGCGCCGTAGCGCTGGAGACACGCAGTCAGGGCGGCGCGGTTACGTATTCGCCGGTGCTGGATGTGGTGCGCGATCCCCGCTGGGGCCGCACCGAGGAGTGCTTCGGCGAGGACGCTTACCTGATCAGCGAGATGGCGGTTGCGGCTGTTGAAGGTCTGCAGGGGGAATCCTTGCAGAGCGGCGGCAGCGTGGGGGCTACGCTGAAGCATTTTGTGGGATACGGCAGCTCAGAAGGCGGCCGGAATGCCGGGCCTGTGCACATGGGCTGGCGTGAACTGCTGGAAGTGGATCTGCTGCCCTTCAAAAAAGCGGTCGAAGCGGGTGCAGTCTCCATTATGCCTGCTTATAACGAAATAGACGGCGTGCCTTGCACGACAAATACAGAGCTACTAGAGGATATACTCCGCGAAGCTTGGGGATTTGAGGGTCTAATCATTACCGACTGCGGAGCTATAGAGATGCTGGCCTCTGGCCATGATGTGGCTGAAGATGGCATGGATGCAGCAGTGCAGTCACTGGAAGCCGGCATCGACATGGAGATGTCCGGGGAGATGTATGGCAAATACCTGGTGGATGCCGTTCGTGAAGACAAGCTGGACCCGGCACTGCTGGATCGGGCGGTCCGCCGTGTGCTGACGCTCAAGTTCAGGCTAGGCCTGTTCGAGCAACCATTCGCTGATCCCGATGCGGCTGAACGCGTCATCGGCAGCAAAGCGCATCAAGAGCTGGCCCGGCAAGTGGCGGGCGAGAGCATCATCCTGCTGAAAAATGAAGCAGGTGTGCTGCCATTGTCCAAGACCGCCGGCACGATCGCCGTCATTGGCCCTAACGCCGATGCCGGGTATAACCAGCTCGGCGATTATACCTCACCGCAGCCTCCGGCTAAGGTAGCGACCGTGCTCAGCGGCATCCGCAGCAAGCTGGCTGCAGAGCCGGAGCGGGTGCTCTATGCACCGGGCTGCCGGATCAAAGGCGATTCGCGCGAAGGTTTTGAAGCCGCGCTCGCTTGTGCAGAGCAGGCCGATACCGTTGTTATGGTCGTCGGCGGCTCCAGTGCACGCGATTTCGGGGAAGGCAGTATTGATCTTAAGACAGGCGCGTCCAAGGTGACGGAGAATGCCTGGAATGATATGGACTGCGGCGAAGGCATTGACCGGGTGTCATTGACCCTGTCGGGAGTGCAGCTGGAACTGATCCAGCAGGTTCATCAGCTCGGCAAACCTGTGATCGTTGTTTATATTAACGGCCGTCCGGTGAGTGAGCCTTGGATTGACGAGCATGTACATGCCATTCTGGAAGCCTGGTATCCAGGCCAAGAAGGCGGGCACGCTGTTGCGGATATCCTGTTCGGCGATGTGAACCCGTCCGGGAAGCTGACTGTATCCGTGCCGAAGCATGTGGGCCAGCTCCCGGTCTATTACAACGGCAAACGTTCCCGTGGCAGAAGATATCTTGAGGCCGATTCCCAGCCTCAATATCCGTTCGGCTTCGGGCTTAGCTACACTGAATTTACGTACTCCGGGTTGAAGGTGGAGCCGGAAGTAATTGCGGGTGGGGAGACGGCTATAGTTTCCGTGGACGTTCAGAATACAGGAGACCGTGAGGGCGCAGAGGTGGTGCAACTGTACATTTCCGATGTCGCCAGTAAGGTCACCCGTCCCGCCAGGGAATTGAAGGCTTTTGACAAAATTAAGTTGGCTCCGGGTGAGAAGCAAACCGTGTTGTTCACGGTAGGGCCGGAGCAATTGCAATATATCGGACCGGATTTAAGACCAGTTGTAGAGCCAGGAGCGTTTAAAGTGCTGGTGGGTAAGCATGTAAATGATACACTGAGCACCGATTTGACGGTGAGGGGGTAAAGAAATGGAACGCATTAAACGCTTCATCCGCGAGCTCTCCGAGCAGCAATGGCTAGAGGTGCAGGAATTGCGCGATTGGGAGATTCTGTCCTCGGTGTATCAATTGCCGGGACAGTATGACAAGCTGCAGCCTTATAAGGACGGCAGCAATTATGATCTGTTCCCGAGTGTGCAAGGAACGACCTATTTCTTCCGCCGTACTTTGGAGATTCCGGCTAACTGGCTGCCGGGCCACATCGGGTTGATTTTTGCTTCAGGTGGGGAAGGGCTGCTGCGGGTGAACGGTGAATCGCGGCAAGGACTCGACCGCAATCATACCTTTGTAACTCTGGCAGGTGATCCATCGGGCCGTCCGTTGGACCTGGAAATCGAACTCTTCGATCCGGTCCCCGAGCCGGTGGACCCATTAAATCAACAGGCGGTGATCCAGCCGCCGATTCGGATGATCCACAGCCAGCTGGTGCTGGTGAATAGACCTGTACAGAGTCTAATGTACACGGCAGTAGTGATTCGCGATTCGGCAATTCTGCTGCCTGAGCAGGACCAGCGCCGTAACCGGATGCTGGAAGCTTTGTATGTGGCAATGGATGAATTCGTTGGCCTTACCACGCAGGAGATCCGCGAGGGTGGTGAGATTACGCGAATCGAGCAGAAGCTGCGGGGCAGAGTCGGGGAGATCGGCGGTCATGCCGAAGGAACAATCCACATGGTGGGCCAGTCTCATATCGATATTGCCTGGCTGTGGCCTGCGCGCGAGACCGTGCGCAAGACGAGCCGGACATTCTCGACGGTGAATGCCCTGATGGACGAATATCCTGACTATCAATATGCGCAGAGCCAGCCGCTGCTGTTCGAATATTTGAAAGACAATGACCCGGTACTCTATGAGAAGGTCAAGGCACGCATCCGTGAAGGACGCTGGGAACTGGTCGGCGGGATGTGGATCGAACCGGATCTGAACATTCCGAGCGGAGAATCGCTAATGCGGCAAATGTTGTATGGCCAACGCTTTTATCTGGAAGAGTTCGGGCGCACCTCACAGATTGAGTGGCTGCCGGATACCTTCGGCTACTGTGCTTCTCTGCCGCAGATTCTGCAGCATGGTGGCATCAAATATTTTATGACCACCAAGCTGGGCTGGAATGACACTAATGTCTTCCCTTACGATCTGTTCCATTGGGTCGGCATTGACGGCACGCCGATGTTGTCTTACCTGAATCATGGGGTCAATGAGAATACGCTGCCCAAAGATGTGCATGAACACTATCAGTCCTTCCGCGAAAAAGATAAACATAATGAGCAGATGCTGCTCTATGGGCATGGTGACGGCGGCGGCGGGGTCACCCGCGAGATGCTGGAATATATCCAGCGTGCCGAGCTAATGGTCGGCCAGCCGGAGAGTAAATACAGTAATGCCGCGGATTTCTTCGCAGGCATTACACGCTGTCAGCCGCAGCTGCCGCAGTGGCGGGGCGATCTGTATCTGGAGCTGCACCGCGGCACCTACACTACGCACGGCCGCAACAAGCGGAACAACCGCAAGGCGGAAGTGTTGTACCGTGAAGCGGAGCTGTGGCAGACATTAGCTTCGCCGCAGCTGGACACGGAGCAACATGCCGTAGTTGCCGGGCAGCTGCATCAGGGCTGGAAGCTGATTTTGTTGAACCAGTTCCATGATATTATTCCGGGCTCGGCGATTACCGAAGCTTACGAGACCTCGGAGAAGGAATACGCAGAGGTATTTGAGCTTGGCCGTGATGCACTTCAGCCGGGGCTTGCGGCATTGGCCGGGAACATTAACACGACAGGCGAAGGTACACCTTACATTGTTTTTAATGGTTTGGGTTGGATGCGGGATGCCGTGGTCGAACTTGCCCTCAATGAAGAAGGAGTCGCTAGCGGAAACTTTGCGGTGTATGGCGAGGATAACGTACTGCTGGAAGCAGATGTCCTGACGGAGGAGACAGCAGTTTCTGGTGTCTCGGTTCTCGTTCCGGAGATTCCAGCCTTTGGTTACAAAACGATCTGGATTCGTGATCTGTCTCAGAACACATCCGTTGAAAATAATGCAGAATCTGCCGCTGCTGAACATAATCAAACAGCTGTAGGAGCTGTTCCCTTCGGCGACCGTTGGGAGACGGACTATTATCGTATTACCTTTAACGAGCGGGGAGAAATCACCAGTCTTTTTAATAAAAAAGGAAACCGGGAGATCGTAAAATCCGGTGAGCCGGCGAACCGCTTCCACTTTTTCCACGACCGTCCGACGCTTTGGGATGCCTGGGACATTGACAACCGTTATGAAGCCCAACCCGCCGGGGAGGCTGAACTTATAGAAAAGGGAGTGATCCGCACTGGTGCGGTGCAGGATATTTTGCGCTTCCGCTGGAAGCTGGGCCAATCCGAGATTACTCAGGATATGATTCTACATCACCATAATTCCCGGATTGATTTCCAGACGCATGTAAGCTGGAACGAAGCCCATAAGCTGCTTAAGGTAGGGTTTCCGATTGAAGTTGTCGCGGATAAGGCGACTTACGAGATTCCATTTGGTGCGCTGGAACGTCCGACCCACCGCAACACCAGCTGGGAGCAGGCGCAGTATGAGGTTTGCGGGCACCGTTTTGCCGATGTATCCGAACGTGGATATGGCGTCAGTCTGCTGAATGATTGCAAATACGGCTATGACATCCAAGGCAGTACCATTCGCTTGTCGCTCCTGCGCGCGCCGAAATGGCCGGATGTTACTGCGGATCTCGGCGAGCACGACTTCACCTATTCGCTATATCCGCACCGTGGGGATTGGCGGGAGGCTCATACTGTTCGTCGTGCAGCAGAGCTAAATCATGAGCTGTATACTTTTGCCGCTTCTTCAACACAGGGGCAGCTGCCACCAACAGGCTCATTTATTGGATTCTCCGGTGAGCATGTGGTGCTGGATACGATTAAGCCATCCGAGGACGGACAGGGGACTGTTCTCCGTTTCTACGAATCCTCGGGAGGCCGCGAGCGGGTCCAGCTCAAATGGCAGCATCCAGTTCAGAGCGTCTACCTGTCCAATGCTCTGGAAGAGCAGCTGGAACAGATCGAACACACGGCTGGCGGTGAATTGGAACTTCACTTTGCCCCTTACGAGATCAAAACAATCTACATCAGAAATTAAATAATCACATCACAGATGCAAAGGAGCATAACTCACTTGGAACAATTCCGATTACCCAAAATAGCAATGCCCCAGCTGCCGCTGCCGCAGGCCGTACAAGAAGTGCTTGCCGAAGCAGAGGAGAAGCTGGCACATCGCCCGAAGCTGTTGCAGCTGTTCAAGAACTGTTTTCCGAATACGCTGGAGACGACGACTAAACTGCTGGATGACGGAACCACCTTTGTGATTACCGGCGATATTCCGGCCTCCTGGCTGCGTGATTCAGTGGAGCAGGTAATTCAATACGTGCCTCTGGCCAAAAACGATCCCGATCTCCAGCGCATTATCGGCGGTCTTATCAAACGCCATATTCAATATATTCATATCGATCCTTACGCCAATGCATTTAACGAGTCGGCCAATGACTGGCACTGGAACACTACGGATGTGACCGAGATGTCGCCATGGGTGTGGGAGCGTAAATTTGAGATTGATTCGTTATGTTTTGTTGTACGCCTCGCTTATACCTACTGGAAAGAGACGGGCCTGACTGATTTCTTCGACGCTGGGTTCAAGTCGGCCATGCGCCAGATTTTCGATTTGTTCAAAAGAGAACAGCGGCATTTCGAGCAGTCTCCGTACCGGTTCAGCCGCAATAACGGCATTCCGGAAGATTCTCTGCGCAATAGCGGTCTCGGCATGCCGGTGAACTATACCGGAATGATCTGGTCGGGCTTCCGGTCCAGCGATGATGCCTGTGATTTCCACTACAACATTCCTGGCAATATGTTCGCTGTTGTCGCGCTGCGCCAGATGCAGGAATTCGCGGAGTGGGTCTTCCGCGATCTAGACTTCCTGGCTGAACTTAAAGAGCTGGAATTTGAAGTAGACCATGGCATTAAGCTCTACGGCATTTATCGCCATCCGGAGTTTGGTCCGATTTATGCTTATGAGACCGACGGCTTCGGCAATTACTGCCTGATGGACGATGCGGGAACGCCCGGACTGATCTCCATTCCGTATCTGGGTTACGCTTCGGCGGATGATCCCATCTACCAGAACACCAGACGTTTCGCATTGAGCAAAGAAAATCCGTTCTATTATGAAGGCACAGCTGCCAAAGGGATCGGCAGCCCGCACACTCCGGAGAACTATATCTGGCATATGGCGTTGTCTATGCAGGGCATTACGGCTCAGACTGCCGAAGAGAAGCTGGAACTGATAGCGATGCTGGAAAGTACGGATGCCGGAACCGGATATATGCATGAAGGCTTCCATGTGGATGATCCTAGTGTATTTACCCGCAGCTGGTTTGCATGGTCGAACAGTTTGTTCTCGCAGCTTGTCTATCGGGCGATGAAGGAAGGTATTCTGTGAGCGGGGGCCGTATCATCCTGTTCGCGGACCCGTCTTTTCCCGGGTATACCGCAGCGGGCGGACTGACAGCGGAACAGGCACAGTCTATAGGAATACATCATACTGACCCTCCTGTTCATGCAGCACAGCTGGCCGAAACGCTGGACAGCGCCAAGGCCGGGGACTGCTTCGTTAGCTTCCATGCGCCATACTTCCCAAAGGAAGCTTGGCCTTCCATCGTCGCTTATTTGAGCAGAGGCGGCAGCTTGATCAGCATTGGCGGTGCCCCGTTTAAGCATCCAGTCCGCCTAGTCGCTGAAGAGTGGCGGATCGAAGCTGAGCAGACTGCCTATCACCGCCAGCTGCATATCCATGAAGCGCTGCAGGTGAGCAGCGCAGATCGCATACAGCAGCATGTCGCGCTTAGAGACATTCCGCTCTTCGTAGGCGATGAGCAGCTGCTGGCTCTGGCGGATACCTGGAACCTGGTGCCGCATGTCACTAAAAGCAGTGACCTGCCGGAGCAGATGGGTTCCAGCGGACCCATGGACACGCGGATCTATCCGCTGCTTAAGGGCATTACCGCCGCCGGGCGGGAAGTTTCAGCTCCAGCTGTGCTGTGGGAGCATATCGGCGGGCCTTTTGCTGGTGGCCGTTGGATCTTCATCGGCCAACCGCTTACGCCTGATTTCTGGAATCAAGGCGGAACGGAAGCATTAACCCGCTGGGCAACTTTTGCCGCTCGGGGAGTAACAGAGCTGTGGCTGAAGCCTAACTATGCTTCTTATGAAGAAGGCGAGCGGCCGCTGCTGTTTTTGCAGGGTCAGCGGCTAAGCCGTAGCCAATCGTCACCGACATCAGCGCAGTGGACCCTGAACATCACTCTGAACAAAGACGGGGAGTCTATCCCATGTTTCACTCACGAGTGCAAGCTTGAGGTCAGTCGCGAGCTGAACTTCCTACGTGTACCGCTTGCTATAGAAATTCAACCTGGCCTGTATCATCTTTCTTGCCATGCTGTATCGGAAGAAGGCGAAGTGCGGATGTTGCGTCAAGGCTTTTGGGGATATGACGTGGGCCTGTTATCGCAGGGGGAACCGATTAAGGCTGGAAGAGATTATTTTATCAAAGACGGTCAGCCTTTACCTGTTGTCGGCATGACTTATATGACCTCTGACGTAGCGCGGAAGTTTCTATTCCTGCCAAATGCTGATGTCTGGGATCGGGATATGGCACAGATGCGGAAGGCAGGCATCAACTGGATTCGTACCGGCATCTGGACAGCCTACCGCAATATTATGCAGGTAGACGGTCATGCCTCGGAAGAAGTGCTGCGAGCGATTGATGCTTTTCTACTGACTGCGAAGCGGCATGAGCTGCAGGTAACCTTTACGTTCTTCTCCTTTACACCGGAGACTTGGGAAGGGACGAATCCTTATCTCGATCCGCGCAGTGTAGAAGCGCAAAAACGGTTCATCCGCTCCATCATCGCACGGCATCGCACGACAACCCATGTGGATTGGGATTTGATCAATGAACCGTCAATGTTCGATCCGCCGCGGATTTTCTCGGACGGACCGAGCTCGGCGCGAGATAAATATGAACACGCTGCTTTCTCTGCTTGGCTGGAAGAACGCCATGGTGATATAACTTTGCTGCAAGAGCGCTGGAATATGACGCCGCTGGAATTGCCGGATTTTGCGGCTGCACAACCTCCTGAGCGAGAAGAGATTAACTTTAGTGTGCAGGATATTCATTCCGGGAAGCGCGGCACACGTTGGCTCGACTACTGCCTGTTCTCCATGGACATGCACAACGTATGGGCAAGGGAGCTTAGCGGGACTATCAAGGAACTCTGCCCAGATCATTTAGTGACCGTAGGGCAGGATGAGGCTTTAGGTGCCCAACGGCCATCGCCGTTCTTTTATGAGCGCGATGTCGATTACACCACTGTTCACAGCTGGTGGTTGAATGACAATCTGCTCTGGGATGGAATTTTTGCCAAAACCCATCATAAACCGAACCTCATTCAGGAGACCGGCATCATGTACGTAGAGACGCCAGACGGACGGGCTAAACGCAGTGAGGAAGAATTGCGGGCTATGCTGGAGCGCAAATATGCCTATGCGTTTGCTTCTGGAGGTGCCGGGGCTGTGCAATGGATCTGGAACACGAACTTTTATATGGATAATGCCAATGAATCACAGATCGGTGCGCTGCGGGCCGATGGGACTGAGAAGCCGGAAGCGGATGTGTCTTATGATTTTGGGCGGTTCATCGGCGAAGCCGGGGGATTATTTGACGGGCGGAAGCTGGAAGAGATTGCCGTGGTTTTCCCTTACTCTAATGACTTCTCTAACCGGAAGCTCGCCTATGATGCGACTACCCGCCTGACGCGGATCTTATCTTATCAGCTTCATTTGCCTTTCCGCGCCGTATCGGAATACGATCTGGCTCCGCTGGAGGCAGAGCCGGCTAAGTTGATTCTCCTGCCGAGTGTGCACAATCTGGATAATGACGCCCTTCAGCAATTGCTGGACATAGTGGAGCGTACAGGTGCCGTTCTGCTCATTACTGGAGCATTGGGGGTTGATGCGTATTGGCAGCCTTCGGATCGTATGGACGCAATAGTAGGAGCCCGTAAACTTGGTAACATGCGCCGTGAGGAGCAGCTTCTATTGAACGGACGCAAGTTTGCGGTGTCCTATGGACAGAAGCGAATCGCGGAGCTAGTCAAAGAAACGCCAGCAAATGCAGATGTTGATTCGTCTAGCTCAGGTGGTGTGGGTGATCACCTCATCGAACGCCAGCTTGGCACAGGTCGCCTGATCTGGTGCCCGCTACCTTTAGAACTGAATGACCGCGACGAGCCGATCGCCGCGCTCTACCAATATGCTGCACAAGCCGCAGGTATCGAAACCGGGCTGGAATGGATCAGCGGTGGAGACCTGCCAGGTGTGTACGGGCGAAAGCTTGCTTTTGCAGAAGGTTCATTGTATATCTTCGTATCTGAATACGCCTGGGATGCCGAACTTGAAATAAAAGATCCTGCAACTGGAGCTCATTACTCATTTTTACTGGAGAAAGAACGTTCGGTGTTGTTTGCAGCTGATTCAGCGGGCAAGCTGGTAGCTGTCTACAGACCTGAAGAGGTTAACATTACGCTTAATAAATGCTGAAGAACTGAGGTGTACACACAGATGACCCACACAACAACCAAAACAGCCCATATCGTGTCCCATACTCACTGGGACCGTGAATGGTATTTGCCCTATGAGAAACACCACGTCCGTCTGGTTCAGCTGGTGGATGCACTGCTTGCGAAGCTGGACGGAGATTCCGCCTTCCGCAGTTTTTACCTCGATGGGCAAACCATTATTCTGGAGGATTATCTTCAGGTTCGGCCAGAGAACAAAGAGAAGCTGGAGAAGTATATCCGGGATGGGCGAATCTTGATTGGACCTTGGTACATTTTGCAGGATGCGTTCCTGACGAGCGGCGAGGCAAATGTGCGGAATATGCAGATCGGCCATCAGGATGCCGAGAAATACGGCGAGCCTTCCAAAATCGGCTATTTTCCCGATACGTTTGGATTGGTCGGACAGACTCCGCAGCTGATGTTGCAGTCAGGGATTACGAATGCTTTTTTTGGACGCGGGGTGAAGCCTACGGGATTTAACAACACTGTATCGGATGCAGGTTATGAGTCCTCTTTCTCCGAGCTGATCTGGGAAGGGCCGGATGGATCCAAAATTCTCGGTATCCTATTTGCCAACTGGTATTCTAACGGCAATGAAGTTCCTGTTGAGGAAGGTGCGGCTCGGGAATTCTGGGACCGTAAGCTTGCGGATGCAGAGAAGTATGCTTCAACGGGGGAGTTATTGTTCATGAACGGGTGCGACCACCAGCCTCTGCAATTGGATTTGCCGGAAGCTATCCGCACCGCCGAAAAGCTATACCCTGAAGTGAAGTTCGTGCATTCAAATTTCCCGGACTATCTGCAAGCCTTGGATCAGCAATTATCCTCGGGTCAGCGGGAGCTCTCCACCGTTACAGGGGAACTGCGCAGCCAGCGTACTGACGGATGGGGCACCTTAGTGAACACAGCCTCAGCCCGGGTTTATTTGAAGCAGATGAACCAGCTGGGCCAGACTCTTTTGGAAAAAGTAGCCGAGCCGCTGGCCTCCATCGCCCGCCTGTCCGGACAGGACTACCCGCACCATCTATTCACCTATGCCTGGAAGACGCTGATGCAGAACCATCCGCATGACAGTATCTGTGGTTGTAGTGTGGATGAAGTGCATCGTGAGATGGTAACTCGTTTTGATAAAAGCCGGCATGTTGCTGAGAGCATCATAGATGACAGTGCTAAGTTTATCGCAGATCAAGTGGAGACTTCTGGCTTTTCCGCATACGGGGAAGATGCAGTTCCTTTTATAGTGATGAATACCACGGGGTGGAAGCGTACGGGAACGGTAACTATAGAGCTGGATGCTGAACGGTTATATCTGCGCGAGGGTTATCCTTTGGATGAGACCGCCCGCAGAATGCTGGCTGTTGATTTGTCCGGCAGGATTCTCGTCGATCACACAGGGGAGGAATTAGCGTCTACAGTGGAAGATCTGGGTTTAAACTTTGGTTATGATCTGCCTGATGACCAATTCCGTCAGCCGTATATGTGCCGCAAAGTGAGACTTACTTTTGAAGCACGCAATGTGCCTGCACTTGGGCTTTGTACTTACGCTTGGGTACAATCAACTACGGAATCCGCTCAGGGAAGCTCTTTAATAGAAGGAGAGCGCAGCTTGGAGAATGCATCTCTCAAGGTAGTTGTTGCTGAGGATGGTTCATTTACGTTATTGGATAAGCATAGCGGTACCACTTATCGTGAGTTGGGGATTTACGAGAATACCGGAGACGTAGGCAATGAATACATGTACAAGCAGCCAGAAGGTGAACAAGCGCTGACGACCAAAGGCCAGCCTGCAGTTATTAAGGTGATTGAAGACTCTCCCTTCCGTGCGGCCATTGAGATCCGAATAGATTGGGAGATTCCGGCTTCGGCGGATGACACCTTGGAGGCGGAACAGCGTGCACTTGTGTATTATCCTGAGCGTAAAGCGCAGCGGAGTGTAAATACGGTGGTTTTGAAGCTTCGTACCGTCGTATCGCTGGAGCGGGAAGGCAAAGGTGTGCATATTGAATCCACAATTAATAACCAAGCCAAGGATCACCGGATACGAATGCTGTTCCCGACCGATCTGTCTACCGATGTGCATCGTGTGGATTCTATGTTTGAAGTGGCTACACGGGACAATAATCCGGCACCAGAATGGGCAAATCCGAGCAACACTCAACATCAGCAATCCTTTGTCGATGTCAGCAATGGCGATGTAGGACTTACGGTAGCCAATCAGGGATTGAACGAATATGAGGTTCTGCGGGATGGACGCAATACTATTGCCGTCACCTTGTTACGCAGCGTAGGGGAATTGGGGGATTGGGGCTGGTTCCCAACTCCGGAAGCTCAGTGCCTGGGCGAATACACAGCACAACTGGAGCTGATTCCTCATTCTGGTGAGGGAAGTGAACAACGGGCATTTACAGAGGCCTATCAATTCCAGACTCCTTGGACGGTATGTCAGACCGGCCTGCATAGCGGGAAGTTGAACTCTGGATATACCCCATTGGTTTGGGAGGGAGACAACATGGCCTTCTCATCCATGAAAATGAACGGAACTTCTGACGACTTGTTTTTGCGTTGGTACAATATGTCCGCTCAGCAGACACAGTTGCAACTGAAAGTGAACAGTCCTCAAGAGTATTTATTTAAAAGCAATATCTTAGAGCAGCCTAACCCTGCTTTACAAGGAGTAACGTCTTCGGTTCACCACTTAGAGGTCGGACCATCTGAGATTGTAACTGTAGGTGCGAAATTAAGCTTCTAGGTAAAAAGATGCCCCGGCGCTTCCCTGCCAGGGCATCTTTTGATTTACTTTCTTCTATAAGACTTGTGCCAATCTTGAATGGCCTCTTGGCGGGAGGGGAATCTCAACTGGATCCAATTGTTTGTTTCCCATTCATGAATCGCCTGCTGTTTAGTTTGGTAAAAGCTGTAGTCGCAAATGTTCCAGCTGTTATACAGTTTCTGATACCATTTCCCTTTAGGGATGTCGCCAGGGTAACGGCGGACGGCTTTATTGGCTTGTTTTTTAGCCCATGATGAACCATCTTTCTGTTGGTCGCTGCACACGGGTTGCTTTTTCACACTTCTGCTCATTGATTCTCCAACCTCCTTTTAGAGGGAAGCTAGAGATCATGCAAGGTCTTTATATGAATCACCTCTTTGCCAAAAAATAATGGAATTGATACCTATGTATGAAGGGGCTCTGATGTTAAATAGATAGACGCGGAAAAGGGGAATACGGTTGCGATACAATTGCGGAGAAGTATGTGTTTAGTTTTTTTAAAATAAAGCTTGCAATGGATCTCTATACATGATATATTCTAAGTCCGGCCAAGAAGTACACATGCCGAGCTCGAAAAAGAAGTTAAAAAAAGAGCTTGACATTAAATAGCCGAACATGATATAGTATAAGAGTTGCTGCTGAGACATTAAATGGCACCAACGAGAACTTGATCTTTGAAAACTGAACAACGAGTGAGTAGGAAATCACGCAAGTGAAATCCAAATTAGAGAATTAATTTTCTCGTCAGATGTTTCAAAATGAGCATATCGCTCTTTTCAATACTAATTGGAGAGTTTGATCCTGGCTCAGGACGAACGCTGGCGGCGTGCCTAATACATGCAAGTCGAGCGGAGTTATTTTGAAAGCTTGCTTTCAAAATAACTTAGCGGCGGACGGGTGAGTAACACGTAGGCAACCTGCCCTTCAGACTGGGATAACTACCGGAAACGGTAGCTAATACCGGATAATTTCTTTTTTCTCCTGAGAGAAGAATGAAAGACGGAGCAATCTGTCACTGAGGGATGGGCCTGCGGCGCATTAGCTAGTTGGTGGGGTAACGGCCCACCAAGGCGACGATGCGTAGCCGACCTGAGAGGGTGAACGGCCACACTGGGACTGAGACACGGCCCAGACTCCTACGGGAGGCAGCAGTAGGGAATCTTCCGCAATGGGCGAAAGCCTGACGGAGCAACGCCGCGTGAGTGATGAAGGTTTTCGGATCGTAAAGCTCTGTTGCCAGGGAAGAACGTCCGGTAGAGTAACTGCTACCGGAGTGACGGTACCTGAGAAGAAAGCCCCGGCTAACTACGTGCCAGCAGCCGCGGTAATACGTAGGGGGCAAGCGTTGTCCGGAATTATTGGGCGTAAAGCGCGCGCAGGCGGCTATTTAAGTCTGGTGTTTAAACCTTGGGCTCAACCTGAGGTCGCACTGGAAACTGGGTGGCTTGAGTACAGAAGAGGAAAGTGGAATTCCACGTGTAGCGGTGAAATGCGTAGATATGTGGAGGAACACCAGTGGCGAAGGCGACTTTCTGGGCTGTAACTGACGCTGAGGCGCGAAAGCGTGGGGAGCAAACAGGATTAGATACCCTGGTAGTCCACGCCGTAAACGATGAGTGCTAGGTGTTAGGGGTTTCGATACCCTTGGTGCCGAAGTTAACACAGTAAGCACTCCGCCTGGGGAGTACGGTCGCAAGACTGAAACTCAAAGGAATTGACGGGGACCCGCACAAGCAGTGGAGTATGTGGTTTAATTCGAAGCAACGCGAAGAACCTTACCAGGTCTTGACATCCCTCTGAATCTGCTAGAGATAGCAGCGGCCTTCGGGACAGAGGAGACAGGTGGTGCATGGTTGTCGTCAGCTCGTGTCGTGAGATGTTGGGTTAAGTCCCGCAACGAGCGCAACCCTTAACTTTAGTTGCCAGCAGGTAATGCTGGGCACTCTAGAGTGACTGCCGGTGACAAACCGGAGGAAGGTGGGGATGACGTCAAATCATCATGCCCCTTATGACCTGGGCTACACACGTACTACAATGGCCGGTACAACGGGAAGCGAAGCCGCGAGGTGGAGCCAATCCCATCAAAGCCGGTCTCAGTTCGGATTGCAGGCTGCAACTCGCCTGCATGAAGTCGGAATTGCTAGTAATCGCGGATCAGCATGCCGCGGTGAATACGTTCCCGGGTCTTGTACACACCGCCCGTCACACCACGAGAGTTTACAACACCCGAAGTCGGTGGGGTAACCCGCAAGGGAGCCAGCCGCCGAAGGTGGGGTAGATGATTGGGGTGAAGTCGTAACAAGGTAGCCGTATCGGAAGGTGCGGCTGGATCACCTCCTTTCTATGGAGAATCGTTCTCTGCAATGAGAACATTCAAATCGGAAGTTTAACTTCCAAAACTCAGGTTTAGGCCTGTTACTCACTCGTTGCTCAGTTTTGAGAGTTTAAGCTCTCAAGTAAGACTTGATCCTTGAAAACTGGATACCGAAACGAATTTGCGTTTTAGAACATCTTTTAGCAACTTGTGTAAACAAGTAAATGTTATTAGTGAGATGATTCCAAAGAGAATGTCATCGTATGATATTTTCCTGCGGAAAAATCAAGGTTAAGCTAATAAGAGCACACGGAGGATGCCTAGGCGCCAGGAGCCGACGAAGGACGTGGCGAACAACGAAACTGCCTCGGGGAGCTGTAAGCAAGCTTTGATCCGGGGGTGTCCGAATGGGGAAACCCAGCTGTGGTAATTCGCAGTTACTCATTTCTGAATACATAGGAAATGTAGAGGCAGACCAGGGGAACTGAAACATCTAAGTACCCTGAGGAAGAGAAAACAATAGTGATTCCGTCAGTAGCGGCGAGCGAACGCGGAACAGCCTAAACCTAAGAGCTTGCTCTTAGGGGTTGTGGGACGTCTCACATGGAGTTACAAAGGAATATGGTAGGTGAAGAGGTCTGGAAAGGCCCGCGATAGAGGTAAAAGCCCTGTAACCTAAACTGTGTTCTCTCCGAGACGGATCCCGAGTAGTGCGGGGCACGTGAAACCCCGTATGAATCCAGCAGGACCATCTGCTAAGGCTAAATACTACCTGGCGACCGATAGTGAAACAGTACCGTGAGGGAAAGGTGAAAAGCACCCCGGAAGGGGAGTGAAATAGAACCTGAAACCGTGTGCTTACAAAAAGTCAGAGCCCGATCTATGGGTGATGGCGTGCCTTTTGTAGAATGAACCGGCGAGTTACGTTTAACATGCAAGGTTAAGCCGAGAAGGTGGAGCCGCAGCGAAAGCGAGTCTGAATAGGGCGAATTAGTATGTGGACGTAGACCCGAAACCGTGTGATCTACCCCTGTCCAGGGTGAAGGTGCGGTAACACGCACTGGAGGCCCGAACCCACGTACGTTGAAAAGTGCGGGGATGAGGTGGGGGTAGCGGAGAAATTCCAATCGAACTCGGAGATAGCTGGTTCTCCCCGAAATAGCTTTAGGGCTAGCCTCGGTATAAGAGTAGTGGAGGTAGAGCACTGATTGGGTGCGGGGTCCGCAAGGATTACCAAGCTCAGTCAAACTCCGAATGCCATATACTTATTGCCGGGAGTCAGACAGTGAGTGCTAAGATCCATTGTCAAAAGGGAAACAGCCCAGACCATCAGCTAAGGTCCCCAAGTGTGTGTTAAGTGGGAAAGGATGTGGAGTTGCACAGACAACCAGGATGTTGGCTTAGAAGCAGCCACCATTGAAAGAGTGCGTAATAGCTCACTGGTCGAGTGACTCTGCGCCGAAAATGTAACGGGGCTAAACACACCACCGAAGCTATGGCTAGATGCTTTGCATCTGGGGTAGGGGAGCGTTGTGTAGGGGTTGAAGGTGTACTGAAAAGAGCGCTGGACACTACACAAGTGAGAATGCCGGTATGAGTAACGAAAAGATCAGTGAGAATCTGATCCGCCGAAAGCCCAAGGTTTCCTGAGGAAGGCTCGTCCGCTCAGGGTAAGTCGGGACCTAAGGCGAGGCCGAAAGGCGTAGTCGAAGGACAACAGTTTGAAATTACTGTACCACCGTAATCCGCTATGAGCGATGGGGTGACGCAGGAGGGTAGTGACGCGGACTGATGGATGTCCGTCTAAGCAGTGAGGCTGATGTGTAGGCAAATCCGCACATCGATAAGGCTGGGCTGTGATGGGGAGCGAAAATTATAGTAGCGAAGGTCATGATCTCACACTGCCAAGAAAAGCCTCTAGCCAGGAGAAGGTGCCCGTACCGCAAACCGACACAGGTAGGCGAGAAGAGAATTCTAAGGCGCGCGGAAGAACTCTCGTTAAGGAACTCGGCAAAATGACCCCGTAACTTCGGGAGAAGGGGTGCCCCGGTAGTGTGAATAGCACGAGGGGGCCGCAGTGAAAAGGCCCAAGCGACTGTTTAGCAAAAACACAGGTCTGTGCGAAGCCGCAAGGCGAAGTATACGGGCTGACGCCTGCCCGGTGCTGGAAGGTTAAGGGGAGTGGTTAGGGGTAACCCGAAGCTATGAACCGAAGCCCCAGTAAACGGCGGCCGTAACTATAACGGTCCTAAGGTAGCGAAATTCCTTGTCAGGTAAATTCTGACCCGCACGAATGGCGTAACGACTTGGGCGCTGTCTCAACGAGAGATCCGGTGAAATTTTAATACCTGTGAAGATGCAGGTTACCCGCGACAAGACGGAAAGACCCCATGGAGCTTTACTGCAGCTTGATATTGAATTTGGGTACGATCTGTACAGGATAGGTGGGAGCCGTAGAAATCGGAGCGCAAGCTTCGGTGGAGGCGCCGTTGGGATACCACCCTGATCGTATCTAGGTTCTAACCTAGTACCCTTATCGGGTACGGGGACCGTGTCAGGCGGGCAGTTTGACTGGGGCGGTCGCCTCCTAAAGAGTAACGGAGGCGTTCCAAGGTTCCCTCAGAATGGTTGGAAATCATTCGCAGAGTGCAAAGGCATAAGGGAGCTTGACTGCGAGACCTACAAGTCGAGCAGGGACGAAAGTCGGACTTAGTGATCCGGTGGTACCGCATGGAAGGGCCATCGCTCAACGGATAAAAGCTACCCTGGGGATAACAGGCTTATCTCCCCCAAGAGTCCACATCGACGGGGAGGTTTGGCACCTCGATGTCGGCTCATCGCATCCTGGGGCTGAAGTAGGTCCCAAGGGTTGGGCTGTTCGCCCATTAAAGCGGTACGCGAGCTGGGTTCAGAACGTCGTGAGACAGTTCGGTCCCTATCTGTCGTGGGCGCAGGAAATTTGAGAGGAGCTGTCCTTAGTACGAGAGGACCGGGATGGACGTACCGCTGGTGCACCAGTTGTTCCGCCAGGAGCATGGCTGGGTAGCTACGTACGGACGGGATAAGCGCTGAAAGCATCTAAGCGTGAAGCCCCCCTCAAGATGAGATTTCCCAATTAGTAAGACCCCTTGAAGACGACGAGGTAGATAGGTTGGAGGTGGAAGTGCAGCAATGCATGGAGCTGACCAATACTAATCGGTCGAGGGCTTATCCTAAAAATACCCCAAAAAGTGAAGAAAAGGCTGCGAAGCTAATTCCGAATACTTTCCGGGGGCCCCGAAGAGATGACGGGCGACGCAAATTCAATTCGGATTCAGTTTTCAGGCGATTAAGCCTGAGCATTTACGCTGTAAATGCCCGTTTGGTGGCGATAGCGGAGGGGTTCCACACGTACCCATCCCGAACACGACCGTTAAGCCCTCCAGCGCCGATGGTACTTGGACCGAAGGGTCCTGGGAGAGTAGGACGCCGCCAAGCGGACAACCACATTACCCGTGGTATTTTTTTTGCCCTTAATATTAATATGTCTTAGAAGGGCCTTTAGCTCAGCTGGTTAGAGCGCACCCCTGATAAGGGTGAGGTCGGTGGTTCGAGTCCACTAAGGCCCACCATATTCCCTGATAGCTCAGTTGGTAGAGCACTCGACTGTTAATCGAGTTGTCACAGGTTCGAGTCCTGTTCGGGGAGCCATTTATGGAGAGGTGTCCGAGTTTGGCCGAAGGAGCACGATTGGAAATCGTGTAGGCGCCACAAGCGTCTCGAGGGTTCGAATCCCTCTCTCTCCGCCATAAAATTATTAGCATGGCCCGTTGGTCAAGGGGTTAAGACACCTCCCTTTCACGGAGGTAACATGGGTTCGAATCCCATACGGGTCATATCATGGAGGCTTAGCTCAGCTGGGAGAGCATCTGCCTTACAAGCAGAGGGTCGGGGGTTCGATCCCCTCAGCCTCCACCATATTTTTTTCACTGACGCGGGGTGGAGCAGCCCGGTAGCTCGTCGGGCTCATAACCCGAAGGTCGCAGGTTCAAGTCCTGCCCCCGCAACCAATTTACTCTTATACATTATGTTTAGGGATAAGCTGGTATGGTGAAAATGAATAGTATATACTAATTAATGACGCGGGGTGGAGCAGCCCGGTAGCTCGTCGGGCTCATAACCCGAAGGCCGCAGGTTCAAATCCTGCCCCCGCAACCAATTTACACTTATGCATTATGTCTATGGAACCGTGGTGTAGTTGGCCTAACATGCCTGCCTGTCACGCAGGAGATCGCGGGTTCGAATCCCGTCGGTTCCGCCATTTAGTTAATTATTATTGGGGATTAGCCAAGCGGTAAGGCAACGGACTTTGACTCCGTCATGCATAGGTTCAAATCCTATATCCCCAGCCATTTATGAGAGCCATTAGCTCAGTTGGTAGAGCACCTGACTTTTAATCAGGGTGTCGAAGGTTCGAGTCCTTCATGGCTCACCATTTTCTTTAAAGTGTGCGCGTGTGGCGGAATTGGCAGACGCACCAGACTTAGGATCTGGCGTTTCACGACGTGGGGGTTCGAGTCCCTTCACGCGCACCATGTTTTTGCGGACGTGGCTCAGCGGTAGAGCATCGCCTTGCCAAGGCGAGGGTCGCGGGTTCGATTCCCGTCGTCCGCTCCATATAGATTTTGCGCCCTTAGCTCAGCTGGATAGAGCGTTTGACTACGAATCAAAAGGCCGGGAGTTCGAATCTCTCAGGGCGCGCCATTTTTATTACTAAGCAGTTATAGTATTGTTAACGGGATGTAGCTCAGCTTGGTAGAGCACCTGGTTTGGGACCAGGGGGTCGCATGTTCAAATCGTGTCATCCCGATTTTATACCTTTGCGGGTGTAGTTCAATGGTAGAACTTCAGCCTTCCAAGCTGATAGCGTGGGTTCGATTCCCATCACCCGCTTATAAAGAGAAACACCTGCCGGTATTAGGCGGGTGTTTTTTTGTATAGTTAAGCACGTATGGATACAATAGGAACTAGAGATTTTATTTGAGGAGGGGCCAATGTTTGAATTTGAAGCAAGGTTAGTCAGACCAGATACGAATGGGAGTTGGACATATCTTACGGTTCCTTTTGACGCTGAACAAATATATGAAACTAAATCAAGGATACAAGTTAAAGGAAGCCTGAATGACATTCCCTATAGAGGAACACTCATGCCGCATGGTAATGGGAAACATTTTATGGTCGTGAAAAAAGAACTGCGAGACTTAGCCCATGCTCAACCTGGAGATATAGTACGGGTGACAATGGAACAAGATCATCAATTGCGAGAGATAGAAGCTCCAGAAGATTTTCTGGACGCACTAAGCAGCAATGAGCAGGCAGAGGTGTATTATAACAGCTTGGCTTATTCCTATCGGAAGGAATATGTGAGCTGGATCGAAGGGGCGAAAAGACCGGAAACCAGAGCAGCAAGGATCCAGAAGTCAGTTAATAAGCTGGAAGAAGGTTTGAGGCTTAAATAATAGAACAGCGTCCTCCTCCTTAATATCTGGAAAGGGACGCTGCTGTAGCGGGTATATAAGGGATCGTCCTTATATAAGAACGCCTACTTCACCATTATTCACGAACTTAATGCTTTCGATCTTCACCTCTAGTTGACCTGAAGGAATCGCTAGCTGACAAGTACTGCCGAGCTCAGCCAGCAGCAGCTGCATGCCTATAGGTGACAACATAGAAATCTTGTTATTGTTAGGTTCTGCTTGGTTAGGAAATACGATGGTATAGATATCTGTAGTATTATCGTCCAAGTAACGAAGCTGCAGCTGACTTCCGATAAAGACCTGTGAATTTAAATCTTCACCATTGAACTCAGTTAGTAATTGTTCCAGCTCGGAGCAATAACGGGATAACAGCGTTTCAGCGTTGCTTCTATCCTTGCTCCGTACCGGAAAGTATTGATTTAGAAATGCGATTTTTTCCTCATCAAAATAGATAAGCTGCTGAAGCAGCTGTGTCCGTGAGCCTTCATAGATAAGACTATGGTTCATAGTAGATTTCACCCCCTCTAAGTAGCACATTCCTTGTAAACCTGTTATGGTGTGTTGCCATCTTAAAATCCCTCCTATACAAATAGAGGTCCCCCAATGGAGACCTTCTGATCAGTATACCAGCTTCTATTTGTAAATCCAATCCATTTTAAAAGGGGAATTAAAACCTTCTAAATATTGTAATGAAAACCTTTGACTATTACATACTTGGGTGCTATGATAGGCTGATGCATAGGCATTTCGTAGAAAACTGCGAAATGCCTATACTGTATTTTGAAGATATTTTTACATTAATTGTTACCTGGGGAGTGATACGCCATGTACATTTCGTTGAGTTCACATATAGATTCCAGAACTATAAAATAACTACTTAATTTATTAAAGGAGGAGATCAGGATGATTCAAGTTAAAGAGTTTGTAGATGCTGACAATTCTTATGCAGAGAATAAAGCTAATGAGTTCCTGGCAGGACTACGGGAGGAACAGATTGTGAATATCTGTTACGGTTCGGTAGTTAAATCATCACGTGATGGGGCAGAGCACCAAAGAACCACTATACTGGTCGTGTATAAGACAAATGAAAGGCAATAACTGGAACACGTTTTTTTCATGTCTATCCATTGTCTCCACGCTGGGCGTTGTGATTGTCATCATTTATTATGTTTTCAGCTAATTAGCAAAAAGAGGACCTTTCCCATCTACGGGCAAAGGTCCTCTTTAGTTTATAAGTGCATTTACAATCTTACATTCCGTCTGGTACAGATAAACCCAAACCGGATGCGATACGCTGTCCCAAGTCTGGATCAGCTTTAAAGAAATGCTCAATCTGGAGACGTTTGATATCGTTACTTTCAACAGGAGTCATAGCGCCAACGATATTTTGAACTAGACGGGTACGTTCTTCTTCAGACATTAGACGGTACAAGTCACCTGGTTGTGTATAGTGATCGTCACTATTGTAGGAGACACTATCCGCATAACCAGAGACTTCGAACGGCGATGTTTTATGCTGCGGTGATTCTTTAGGTCCTCCTAAGCTGTTAGGCTCGTAATAGGCACCGGAACCGCCATTGTTGCCCAAGGCCATACCACCATCACGTTGATAGTTCTTCACTTCTACTTTTGGACGGTTGATAGGTAAACTGTTATGGTTGGGACCAACCCGGTGACGGTGTGCATCACCATAAGCGAACAGACGGCCTTGTAGCAATTTATCAGGCGAAGCTTCAATACCAGGAACGAAAGAGCCGGGGGAGAATGTAACTTGTTCTACTTCAGCAAAGTAGTTCTCCGGATTGCGATCCAATACCATACGTCCAACCTCGATTAACGGATAATCTTTTTGCGACCAGACCTTTGTTACATCAAATGGATCAAAACGGTAAGTCTTCGCATCCTCGATTGGCATAATTTGCACGTAGAGCTTCCAAGCAGGGAAATCTCCTTTATCAATAGCATTAAACAAGTCCTCTGTATGATAATCCGGGTTTTCCCCAGCGATTTTGGCAGCAAGGTCTGCATCTAGATTCTTAATGCCTTGTTCTGTTTTGAAATGGTATTTCACCCAGACTGCATTGCCCTCGGCATTTACCCACTTGAAGGTATGGCTACCGAACCCATGCATATGTCTCAGCGTAGCTGGAATTCCGCGATCCGACATCAAAATCGTTACCTGATGCAGAGATTCAGGCGATAAAGACCAGAAGTCCCATACAGCATTCGGGTTCTTCAGATGTGTCTGTGGATCACGTTTCTGTGTATGAATAAAGTCCGGGAATTTAATCGCATCACGAACGAAGAATACAGGCGTATTGTTACCTACGAGATCATAGTTTCCTTCTTCAGTATAGAACTTCACGGCAAATCCACGAGGGTCGCGTACGGTATCAGCAGAACCTAATTCACCAGCTACAGTAGAAAAACGAATGAACAACGGTGTACGTTTGCCTACTTCAGACAAAAAGTTAGCTTTTGTGTATTGGGTTAGATCTTTTGTAACTTCAAAATACCCGTGAGCGCCAGCACCTTTAGCATGAACGACACGTTCAGGAACACGTTCTCTGTTAAAGTGGGCTAATTTCTCAAGCAAATGGACATCTTGCAGTAAAGTGGGACCGCGGTCACCGGCTGTCATTGAATTCTGATTGTCGCCTACTGGAGCACCCCAGCTGGTTGTAAGATTATTATTATTGGAGCTCATTAATAGAATCACCTCATGAGATTTGATTTTAGATTTAGTATAAGTTCTATATTAATGTTTTTTAGAGAAATTGCAACACTTTTTAAATAATTGACTCATTACAATATGTGGTAATCGTCAATACATCGTTGGCACATTCAGATATATATGATAGACAAAGTGATTAATTGCTTAGCAGAATTAAAAAAGAAACAGCGCATCCCTACCATCACTGAAGGGGTGCGCTGCATTTTTTGATATAGAAGATATTCGGTTCTTGTACTTAGGCTTTAATGTACATTCTGTTGTAATATTCATCTAACATTCTTTTGGTGGCAAACTCCGTACGGGTGGTTTCGATACTCTTTTTCATCATTTGTACCCACTGTTCACGATTCTCGTAAAAGGTTGGGAGCACACGTTTCAATAAGGTGTTGTACAGTGCATCACTATCATGCTTATCCAGAACCTCAAAGTCTGTAGTTTCGAAGCCGTCTCCAATCTGCCAGCCATTCTCGCCATCGATGCAGGCTTCCGGCCACCAGCCATCCAGAATAGAACAGTTCAATACACCGTTCATAGCTGCTTTCATCCCGGAGGTGCCGCTGGCTTCCAATGGTCTGCGTGGATTGTTGAGCCAAATATCAGCACCGCGCGTCAGCTGGGCACCAATCGTCATATCGTAATTCTCGAGGAACACAACACTCTTTGGATACTTTTTCATCATCGCTACTAGGTTACTGACGATTTTTTTACCGTTATCATCGAGTGGGTGCGCTTTGCCGGAGAATACAATTTGTATCTTTCCAGACTCCAGATAAGGTTCGATAATTTCTGGCTGCGAGAAGATCAGGTCGCTTCGTTTATATGGAGCTGCTCTGCGTGAGAAGCCGATGAGTAAATTGTCAGCATTTAAGCTAATGCCGGAACGTTCTTTGATGAACTGGATCAGTTCGCCCTTGATCTCTTTATGCACTGCCCATAAGTCTCCATCCTGTTCGTAGGCTTGCGTCATTCTATCATCTACCCAGGTAGGAGTATGGATGGCATTAGTAATGCCTATAATTTCCGATCTTCCGGCTACTTCCTTCCACATTTTATTAGCCGTATCGGCGTGTAGCTGGGCTACTGCGTTGGAAATACGTGATAGCCTTAGACCTGCAACCGTCATATTAAATGGCTCGCCGCCGATCCGCTCCATCTGGTCACGGGTTAAGCCGTTGAACGCACTCATATACTCAAGTCGGTCGAGAGGATGGGTTTCGTTGCCTTCTTTGATTGGTGTGTGGGTAGTGAATACGACTTCTTCGCGAGTAGCTTTCCACGCTTCTTCGAAGGTATGGCCTCCGGACATTTTTTCACGGATTAGCTCGATAGCCGCTAGAGCCGCATGACCCTCATTGAAGTGATAGACATCAATAGGGATTTGCAGTGCACGCATAGCTTTGACTCCACCAATCCCAAGTACGATCTCTTGTGCGATCCGTTCTTCGCCGAACCAGCCGTACAATTGGCCTGTGATCCAGGCATCATTATTCTCGGGAATATCCGTATCCAGTAAATACAATGTGCTGTTGCCAAAATAATCAGTTTTCCATACTTTGCATACCACATCGGTTTTTCGGACTTTAACAGTTACCTTAACCCCTGTATCTTCAAGAAACTCATAAACATAATTGTGATAGGAGTCGTACGGATTGCCATTGGCATCAATCTTTTGGTCCGTGTAACCTTGTTTCCACTTCAGCCCAATAGGGATGATAGGGGCGTTGATATCTTTTGCACCCTTGATGTAGTCTCCGGCAAGAATGCCCAGACCTCCGGCATACATTTTGAAATCGGAATGCAGCCCGTACTCCATACTAAAATAAGCGACTGACGGTAATTTTTGTTCGTTCACTTGATAAGCCTCCTAATCACGGATTAGATTAAATTGCAGTGAAGCTGCGGGCATTATCTTAGGTGCAAACGTTTGCTCAAAATAGTGCAGGCAATCATTGTGGAAGCGATTGCACCACTATTCTAGCACACTCGATGAATAAAAGCATAACGTCAATTTGGTGAAAACAACCATTTTGAATCCAATTGAGCGGAATTGATTGATAAAGTGGACAGAAGCCCCTAAGATAAAGAGATTGAAGAAATAATTAATGGTGGTGTCTAAGTTGGATATAGTTGTGATTGGAAGCTTGAATATGGATATGGTGGTACGTACAAACCGGTCACCAAATGCAGGAGAAACCCTGATTGGACAAGCCTTTGCTCTATCTCCTGGCGGAAAAGGGGCAAATCAGGCCGTTGCCGCAGCACGTCTGGGTGCAGAGGTTAGTATGATCGGAAGAGTTGGAAAAGATACCTTTGGTAGCGAAATGCTGGAGATTATCAGGAATGAAGGCATTCATATAGAGCATATTTCTGTAAGTGAACATGAGGCAACAGGAGTCGCCTCAATCGTTATTGAAGAAGATGGAGAAAATCGGATTATCGTGGTACCTGGAGCGAATATTGAGCTTACGGTAGAGGATATTCAGGCATTGGAGGCTGTGATTAGCCAGGCTAAGATCATTGTGCTGCAGCTTGAAATGGATCTGGCGATGAGTGAGCAGGCGATTGCGATTGCCCATCGTAAGGGGATTCCGGTCATCCTTAATCCTGCACCAGCTAGAGTGCTAAAGGATGAGATGCTGGCTCAGGTATCTTACCTGACACCTAATGAGACGGAAGCCGGGATTTTGTCCGGAATGACTGTGGATAGCGCAGAGACTGCTGAGCAGGCAGCCCGTATTTTGCTTCAAAAAGGAGTACAGAACGTAATTGTAACCTTGGGTTCAAAAGGTGCCCTGATTGTGAATGCTGAAGGTTTCAAGGCTGTTTCAGGCTTCCCGGTAAAGGCGGTAGATACAGTTGCTGCCGGTGACTCATTTAATGGCGCATTAGCCCAGCAGCTGGTCTTAGGGAAGACCTTGGAGGAAGCCGTGAGCTTCGCTAATGCTGTAGGTGCATTGGCTGTAGGGAAAGAAGGGGCGATCCCTTCATTGCCGCAGTTGTCCGAGGTCGAGCAATTTCTAAAACGTAAATCGCTGTAGAATAGACAGTACAGGATATTCAAGATCTATACTAGATGAGATAGGATAAGGAGCTTAAATAATGAGCAGAACAGTAACCGTTAAAAATGTGATCATCGGCGAAGGAATCCCTAAGATATGTGTTCCGCTAATTGGAGCGACCTTGTCTGAGCTGAAGCAGGAAGCGGAAGCGCTGAAAGTACTGCAACCTGATTTGGTGGAGTGGCGGACGGATTTTTTTGCTGAAGTGGAAGACGTTGCAGCTGTAAAGAACGCACTAAGCGAAATCTGTTCTGTGATTCCAGATCTGCCGCTGATTTTTACTTTTCGGAGTGCAAAAGAAGGCGGAGAGAAGCAAGTCAGCACGGAATATTACACAGCACTGAATAAAGCTGCTGCCGAGAGCGGTCTAGTAGATATAATAGATGTTGAACTATTTAATGATGAGCAGGATGTAAAGCTACTGGTCGAAGCTGCTCATGCTCAAAACGTGTCTGTCATTATTTCAAATCATGATTTTCAGGGTACACCTCCTAAAGAGGAGATCATCTCGCGGTTATGCAAGGCGCAGGAGCTTGGCGGGGATTTGCCCAAAATTGCCGTTATGCCCCAAGATGCAGGCGATGTGCTAACTTTGCTGGAAGCTACACACATCATGAAGGAAAAATATGCAGACCGTCCGATTATAACGATGTCTATGGCGGGAGCCGGGGTGATCAGCCGTTTGGCAGGTGAAGTTTTTGGTTCAGCGCTTACCTTCGGAGCTGCACATAAACCTTCTGCACCTGGCCAGGTAGCTGTCGCTGAGCTTCGGAATACATTGTCGCTGCTGCACCGCAGTCTGTGATTTTTGCTGATTGCTATTGCCTCAAAAAAAAGGCATCCGGAGTATCCGGATACCTTTTTCTATTTTAAAATATTGTTCGTGCGCTTACGCATTTTTTCCCGTATATACATGTACGGCATCTCTTAGAAACGCAGCGAGTCCAGGGCGGCGTTTGTCATAGTATTCGGTAAAACGTTCATCATCAACATACAATTGTGCAACACCAGCATGAGCTTCTTTGGAATAGGAATTCCAGTAGAAGGAGAGCCACTCACGGTGTAGGTCTGCACTTTTTTGTGCTAATACACTGGCAGGGTCTCCATGCTCCATTGCTTGCAAGAGTGTTTCGAACATCTCTTCCTCAAGCTGTTGTATAGCGGCATATTGATCTTCTGTCATTCCTTTAAGCTTTTGGTTGGATTGATTAATGGTGTCATCTCCGTATTTCTCCCTTATTTCTTGGCCATATTTCTTTTCGTTGTCATCTACCAGCTTTTGTTTAAAGCCTTCGAATTTTTCAGTATCACTCATGGTAATTCTCCCTTCTTTTTGAGCCAGCGTCTTTTCGACGTTAGCGATTAATAGATCTAATTGCTGTCTTTTTTCCAGTAGCTTGTCATGATGCTCCCGCAGCGCTTTGGCTCCGTCGAATGAGGGCTCTGTCATAATAGCCTTGATACGTTCCAGACTTAAGCCAAGCTCCCGATAAAATAAAATTTGCTGTAGTAGATCTACTTCGGTACGGCCATAGATACGATACCCCGAAGAGTTGATTCTCGCCGGCTTAAGAATGCCAAACTCATCGTAGTAGCGCAGGGTCCGTGTGCTGATTCCAGCTAACTCTGCGAGCTTCTGCACTGTGTATTCCGTAGTATCACCTCCTACAAATCAAATGTACACCTTTACGTAACGTGAAGGTCAAATGGTTTTTTTAGCATATCCAAAACAGCGACAGCTACCCTCTGAATGATCATGGGGAAGTCTGCCGCTGCTATGAATAAGTCTATAATGTTGAGCTTTGCTGCTTGAATTTATTTATGGCCCATCTGTGCTGTGAAATAATTGTGCAATTCCTCCAGCTTACGAGGGTCCGCAAGGGTTGCTTTGTCTGAGAAGTAGTGTTCAACGACAAGGTCCCAGGTAGGTACAATTTTTTGTGAGGTCATAGCCTTAATGGCTACCTTAACTGTTTTGCGTTCTTTGGCATTGGAGAAGGTATCTACGTAATGCTGTGAACGCTCAAAATCCAGATCCTTAAACACGGCGCGGAAGATCTCTGACGTCATCCGTGCATCATCCAGCGCCCGGTGTGCAGATCCAGTAGGCTCAAGCTCAAACAATGCCATCGCGCTTTCCACGCTGACATCATTGCTAAGACCACGCGCACGAAGAACTCCTTTGAGCAAATCGAAATACGTAGCGGACATCCAGTAGGATTCGTCCATCTTGTGCATGCGCACATCCTGAATGATTCGCTTCATGTCTTCGCCACCCCAGGTAAGCAGCAGAACTCCGTCTGTACTTAGATCAAGCCACTCTCTAAAAGCAGTGATGACTTTGGGGAAGCGGGCGGCAATGTCGATTTCCTCTTGAGGGATACCCGTTTTTTTCTTAATAAAGGAATTCAGGGTGGAGAAATATATAGGTTTGATCAAGGAAGAAAATTCATCCTTATACTGCAGTGAAGAGTCTAACCGGACGGCTCCAATCTCAATGACCTCCATAGGGTGCTCGCTGGCAAACTTACGGCCGTTGAATTCGATGTCCAGAATAATATAATCCACAGGTACTTGCCTCCGTTTCCATGACTGACGCTGTAGTGCTTAATACGTCGACTTCTCTATTTTAACAAAAAAAGTGATGTAATGGGGAATATGGAGACAAGCTAATATTTGCACAAAAAAATGAACCAGCGTAACATCTGCGCACTGGTTCATTTAATCACTATTAAAATTTAATCCTATAAAAGATTAATGTCCTGAATCGGCAGCAGGTTCAGGCATATGCATCGGCTGTTCATTTATAACGGATCCGTCATCAAGACGAAGCCAGGTATTGAAGTCTTGAGTGCCTTTGACCAGTTCGATGACGCGTGCTCCCCGCATAAAGCCTTCTTTTCCATAAGTATTGTAGCCGGTAGCACGGCCATAAGAAAGACGTATGCCATACAGATTGCCGCTAAAATCGTTGATATGGTCATGTCCGCAGAAGGTGCCAAGCACATCACCCATTTCCAGCAAAGCTGAGAATAAGCCCGAGTTCACCTCAGGTGAGCATACACGCTCAAACTTATGCCCATGACAGACTTGTGTAGACCAGACATCCCGATATTCGGGAATTGGAATATGGAAGAAAGCCAAGGCAGGCAGCCTGTTCTCAGCAGTCTTCGGATTCAGCCGCGCAGATTCAGCCGTCAGCCAGTTGATCTGATTCCGCCCAATCCAATTGTAGCCCGGGATATCCTCATACTCGGAGTAGCCGCCAGAGTCCAGAAAATACAAAATAGCAGCCGAGTCGTCCTCCTGATCTTTAATTTCAAGAGTGTAATTGCCCGAGCCTTCCAGCTCTTCTGGACCGGCTTCGGTC
Source organism: Paenibacillus sp. FSL R7-0048 (assembly GCF_038004505.1). Taxonomy (NCBI): domain Bacteria; kingdom Bacillati; phylum Bacillota; class Bacilli; order Caryophanales; family Paenibacillaceae; genus Paenibacillus; species Paenibacillus sp. FSL R7-0048. Next base: position 981,286 of record NZ_JBBORF010000001.1, read on the forward strand.
AGGCAGTGGGGATGTTCCAGGGCAATTTGCATCAGTTCACTCTTTGAAATCAGAGTTTCTGTGTCATGGTTGCCAAATACAAAGGTCCAAGGGATGCCGGATCTCTCCACGGCAGCGACAGCCTCACGAAAAGCTTGTGCGGGGTGCTCGCATGCCTTGTTTCCCGGTGATACAGGACCCGTGTAAATAAGATCTCCCGTGAAAACCACAAGATCAGGTTGTTCCGCATCCAGAATGCGTTCCATCAGTGCCTCGGTAAGCTGATCCTCAGCTCTTCCATCCATCCAGTGCAGATCTGTAAATTGTACGATTTTAAAAGTGCCATCTTGCTGAAATGATAAACTGTGTCTCATTAGAATAATCTCCCTTACTATCGAATATTGAATAGCAAGCTGTGGAGGCGCCAACCCCTCATTGCGCCAAGAGGGCAATAAGGGCTGACGTCGTTAGAAGCATAGCTATACGCAGGTCAGCAGATCCAGATCCGCTGAGTGCAATGATCTCCAGAGTTTCTACCGATCATAATATCATATTCCCCAGGCTCGAAGACCAACTGATCGTCTTTTCCGTAGAACATTAACATTTCTCTGGTGATTTCGAAGGAAACCACCTGTTTCTCATGCGGTGCGAGTGTAATCTGCTGGAAGCCTTTCAGTTCCTTGACCGGGCGCACGACACTTGCGCTGACGTCGTGGATGTAGAGCTGAATGGTTTCCTTGCCGGCGATGTCCGAAGTATTCTCTACTTCAATGGAGGCAACCACCCGATCCGCAGCTTCAACATTGAAGCTGTTGTAAGCAAACTTGGAATAGCTCAGGCCATAACCAAAACAGAACAGCGGGTCATTCGGGCAGTCCAGATAACGGGTCACGTAACGCACATTAGGATACATAGGATCATAAGGACGTCCCGTTTGATAAGCATTGTAGTAGACAGGAATTTGCCCAACCGAGTAGGGGAAGCTCATCGATAAACGTCCGGAAGGATTATAATCTCCGAACAGCACATCGGCCAGCGAATTTCCTGACTCTGTACCCAGAAACCAAGCCTGCAGCAGAGCGTCGCTGGCATCAAGAACGGGTTTCAGCTCCAGTGGTCTGCCGCTGAATACAATGGTGACGACCTTTTTTCCGGTATCCTTCAGACGCCAGATCAGCTTCTCCTGATTGGCTGATAGGCGGAGATTGGATTTGCTTCCGCCTTCCCCGGTATCCTGCTGGTTCTCACCGACAGCGGCGAGAATTACATCACAATCCTTCAGCGCCTGGTAGGCGTCTTCAATTTCATCCTCCACATCAAAAACACCCTCAAGCATGCTTCCCAGCTCACCAGTCATGGCCGTAAAAATATTTTCGGCAGATGTTTTTTGCGAAAGGCCGGTGTAGAGTGATACAGCCGGATCTTTTTCTGTCCCGGCCCAACCGCCCAGCACATGAATGGAGGTGGCGAAAGGACCAGCCAGACCAATCTTCATGCCACGTTTAAGGGGCAAAGCATCATTGTCGTTTTTGAGCAGTACAACTGAGCTAGCTCCAAGCTCCCGTGCGGCCTGCAGATGCTCCGCGCTAGGTTTCGGAGCCTCATCCACCAGCGGATCTGCATCCTTGAATGGATTATCGAACAAGCCAAGCGCGTCCTTGAGCTCAAGCACCCGGATGACGGCTTCATCGATCAAGGCGATATCAAGCTTTCCTTCCTCGACCAGAGCAGCGCCGTGGTTTAGATAGTGAGTGGACATCATCTCAATATCCAGCCCAGCAGCCAGACTTTTCTCGGCTGCCTCACGGCCATCTATTGCGGCGCCATGGGGAATCAGCTCATTAACGGAATTGAAATCGGCGATGGTAACGCCGTTGAAGCCCCATTCTTCCCGTAAAATCCCGCGAAGAAGCTCGGAATTACCACTTGCCGGGATACGGTCAATGGTATTAAATGCGGCCATCACCATGGCCACACCAGCATCTACGGCAGCCTTATAGGCTGGCAGGTAGAACTCACGCAATACGCCGGAAGACATATCCACCGTGTTGTATTCCCGTCCGCCTTCGGGAGCACCGTAACCAGCGAAATGCTTCACACAGGCAGCGATGCGTCCTTTTTCTTTTAGGTCCTTGCCCTGATAACCCCGCACCATACTTTCGGTGACACGGGCATTCAGATAGGGATCCTCACCAGATGTCTCCATGACGCGTCCCCAGCGCGGGTCGCGTACGAGATCAGTCATGGGCGAGAAGGTGACGTGAATGCCGGCAGCCGCACTCTCCTTGGCGGCGATTTCAGCAAACCTTTCACAGGCTTCAAGGTCAAAGCTGCTGCCCATGGCCAGCGGAATCGGGAGGATGGTCCGGTAGCCGTGAATGACATCCGCCATGAAGAGCAGAGGAATCTTTTGTCGGCTGGTTTGCAAATGTCGGGTCTGTTGCTCGATTACATTCCGGGCTCCAATACCGTTCAGAACACTTCCGATGCTCTCCATTACCTGCGGCTTAATATTCAGTTCCTTAAATGGACCAGTTAAATCCACGGTATCGTCCAAACCCCAATAGTGAGGACCTAGCTGGGTTAATTGGGCCAGCTTTTCGTCCAGGGTCATATCGTTCACAAGATCTTGGATAAACGTTTTAGTCATGGTTAACTCCTTCCTCGTGAGCGCATTGAAAGTTAGTTTGTTAAATAGATGTGTAGTTCCCCGCCGGGCAGCGTAAGCATGATTTTATTAGCAAAACTTACGTTAGATAGGCGATAAGGATGGGAGTGAACCGTTTACTCTCCTGGCACACAGCTCCGAGATGCGGAATGGGCCTGAGCTATAATCAGGTTCATTTGTTGTGAAAATCATAGCATTTCTCTCTTCGGATACAGGGCTGAGGCATAAATTAAATCAGAAGAGGATTGCATCATTAAGATGTTACATATGGAGACTGACATGTCTATGAAAGAAAAGTATAAAAACGTTTCCACAAACGATACACCTCGATATTAGTCTGAACACCAAAAAAAGTCAATCGCCTTTAGAAAAACAGCTAATTTATATTTTTTTACGTGAAATATGTAACTTTAGTACTTGTAATTCAAAAATAAAATGAATTGACAGCGCATACATTTTGGGAGTATGCTTCTCACACAGAGAGTTTTACAGAAACACTGGAAACGTTTCTACAACGCTCGATACACTTTTTTATGAAGGTTGGGCAAACTGTTTTTATTCTGGCTGCTGGACAAGAAAGGAAGGTAATTTATGCATGTGACTGAATGCATCTTTCAAATTGGAGGTGGGCACTTTGGCGAGACTGAAGCTTGTGGGTGGAAACATTGTTCGGGAAGTCATTAAGAACAAAGTTCTTTTTCTAATGTTGCTGCCTGTAATCGTATATTTCGTTATCTTTCACTATGCTGTAATGCCTGGAGCTTACGTCGCATTTGTAGATTACAAGCTCAATAAGGGGATTTTTGGAAGTAACTTTATCGGCCTTAAGAACTTTGAGTTTCTGGTTCAAAATGGGGATCTATGGAATATTACCAAGAATACGCTGCTCTATAATATCGTCTTTCTGGCTTTAGGTAATATCATTCAAATAGTATTTGCCATTATGTTGTCTGAGATCTCAGGCAAGTGGTTCAAAAAAATATCACAATCCGTTATCCTGTTACCGAATTTCATCTCCATGGTTATCGTCGGTGTGTTTGCCTACAATATATTCAATTTCAATTCCGGGTTTATCAATACGATGTTAACTGGAATGGGGCTAGACCGTTACGAGTTCTATTCCGATCCGGGCATCTGGAAATATATTATTGTGGCTTTCAAGATCTGGGCGGGTACCGGATATGGAATGATTGTTTATCTGGCAACGATCACAGGGATTAATCATGATCTGTACGAGGCTGCTTATATGGATGGAGCGACTACCTGGCAGCGAATCCGTTATATGACCTTGCCGATTCTGAAGCCAACCTTTATTCTGCTTCTACTGTTCGGTATGGGTGGAATTCTCAAGGGATCCTTTGACCTTTTCTATAATCTGATCGGTACGAACTCTGTACTGTATCCGCAGACAGATATCATCGATACCTATGTCTTCCGTTCACTGGTGGGACAATTCAACTTCTCTATGGGTGCCGCAGTGGGCTTCTACCAATCCTTATTCGGTCTGATCCTGGTGCTTGTAGTTAACTTTATTGTACGCAAGGTAGAACCGGACAGCGCTTTGTTCTAAGACTAGACACGAAACAGGGGTGATAAATATGGAAAAGAGTACAATCAAACAGGATTCCGGAAGCATTCTCATAAAAGCAGTCAGTTATATCTGTATCGCTATCTTTGCGCTATTCTGTTTATTTCCCTTCGCGTTGATGATCTCCTCATCGTTCATGAACGAGCAGGAAATTGTTCGTGAAGGCTACAAGCTGCTGCCGAAGGCATTTTCCTTTAAGGCTTACGAGATGCTATTCAACAACTCTACTCAGCTGGTGAATGCTTATCAGGTAACTATCTTCATCACCGTAGTGGGTACGGTACTCGGACTGTTTATGATGTCGATGGCCGGATTCGTGCTCAACCGTAAGGATTTCAAGTACCGCAACTTCTTTTCCTTCTTGATTTACTTTACAACACTATTCAGTGGCGGCTTGATTCCGACATACATCCTGATGGTTAAGCACCTGCATATGAAGGACAGCTTATTCGCCATGATTCTTCCGGGTGTAGTTGGTGCATGGTCCATCTTCCTGATGCGTAATTTCATGAAGGCGATTCCGGATTCCTTATATGAATCCGCTACCATTGACGGTGCTGGCGACTTTCGCATCTATTGGCGGATATTTATTCCGCTGGCGGTTCCATCCTTGGCTACTATTGGGCTTTTCTCAGCACTAGGCTTTTGGAATGAGTGGTATAACGGGATGTTGTATATTGACAGTCCGACGAAATATCCGCTCCAATACTTTTTGCAGCGAATGGTCAATCAGACGAACTTAGGAGCGTTAATCAACTCGGGAGCGGTCATCAATACTGCTGATCTTCCGACGCAATCCATCAAGATGGCTACAGCTGTGCTGGCCACTGGACCGATTATTCTCCTGTATCCATTTGTACAGCGTTATTTCGTAACAGGCCTCACCATCGGGGCTGTAAAGGGTTAATGGACGCAATCTTCTTTTCGAAGAGCGTTTATTATAAATGAAAGTTTCATAAATAGAAGAGAAAAGGGAGGCTTACCTAAATGAAAGGTAAAAAGATCGCGTCTTCTTTAATTGCTGTCCTCATGCTTACTGGAGCACTGACAGCCTGCACATCCAAGAACAACAATGAGCCGAGTAATGATCCGGCAGCCACGAAAGCTCCAGAGGCTTCAGCCAATGCAGGCGGAGTGGATACTTCCAAGGAAGCTAAGCTGGTGTACTACCTGTGGGGCAGCGAAGGAGTTAAAAATAAAGAAATCCTCGCTGAGATTAACAAGAAGCTCAAGGCTGATCTAAACGCTACGATTGAAGTGAAGTATATTGACTGGCCGGATATCGCTACTAAGTACCCGCTGCTATTTGCTTCAGGCGAAGAATTTGATATGTCGCATGCATCTCCCGGAGCTCCGGTGTCTTATTTCACATTGGCTAGTGAAGGCGCTCTAGTGGACCTTACAGATATGCTGGATAAAGTTGCTCCTAAGCTAAAAGCGGAAATCCCGGAAAGTGTGTGGGAGAATACAAAATACAAAGGCAAAATTTATGGTGTACCAAGTCTTTATAGCGAATACACACCTGCCGGTTATGCCTATCGTTCTGACTTGCTGAAGAAATATGGAATGGACAAAATCACTTCCATTGATGATATGGTTAAATACATGGATAATGTGGTTGCTAATGAGTCCTTCCCACCAATTAACGGCAAGGCAGAAGATGCAGCCAATATGTTCAGAATGCTCGTAGATACTACAGGGATGTGGCTTAACGCTCCTGGTATATCTTTGAATGAGCTGAATCTTGTGACCAAAAGTCCAGAGGACTACAAGACCGTCTTCCATCCAGCCTTCACTCAGGAATTTGAAGATTGGGCTGTGAAGATGCGTGAATGGGCGGATAAGGGTTACTGGAGTAAAGATGTGCTGTCTGCGACCCTAGGCAGCAAGGATAACTTCAGAGCAGCTAACTCCGCAGGTTATTTGACTCATGCTCAGGACTGGATCGGCCAATACGGTGCGGATTTGAAGGCACAACCGGAATCAGATCCTTACTTCTTTACTTTTGCGGAAGCTAATAAGAAGATCAAACGTAAGATGGGCGTTGACAACTCGACTGTAATCAGCACGAACTCAGCTAATCCAGAGCGCGCTCTGATGGTGATCGAGAAGTTCATGACCGATGAAAGCTACTACAACCTCATCCAAAACGGTATTGAAGGCAAACAATATGTGATGGAAAATGGTGTTAAAAAGCAGCCTGCAGGCTTCAACGATAAAACGGACGGCGGAGGTTTCGCTGCTTGGTCACTTCGTAATGACAAATTCGTAGTTCCTACGGATACAGAAAACCCAATCCGTAACTCCTTATTCGCAGAATGGGATAAAGTGGCTATCGATGATCCTTACAATGGCTTCAGCTTTGATCCAACCAATGTTACAACTGAAATTGCTTCGATTTCCAACGTGAATTCACAGCTTGGTATTCAATTGATGCTTGGTAAAACAAGCAAAGATCCAAAAGCAGCTGTTGCAGAGTACCGCGATCAGCTGAAAAAAGCAGGAGTTGACAAGGTCATTGCCGAAGTAGAGAAGCAATTGGCTGCGTTTGTTCCTGTCAACTAAAGAAAGTTAAGGGGTGTAAGGGAGCTATAATTCGATATAGCTCCTTTACCCATAAATGGGGGAGTAAAGTGGATGTAAATATCAAGGATATCGCGCGGATTTCCGGTGTGGGCATCTCGACGGTCTCCAGGGTAATCAATAACAAGGGACCGGTGAGCAAGTCTACACGTGAGAAAGTGATGAGTGTGGTTAAGGAATACAATTATATTCCCAATTCCAACGCGCGGAATTTGAAAACTACACAATCTAAGAACATTGCACTTATGGTCAAGGGGATTACCAATCCTTTTTTCTCTAATATGATCAGAGAAATTGAACGGCAGGTCAATCTGCGGGGCTACCCGTTTCTTATCCAGCAAGTAGAGGATGGGACCGATGAAATCAATGCTGCAATTCAACTGGTGAAGGAGAAGAATCTGTGCGGGATTATCTTCATGGGTGGAACCTATGATCATTCTGAAGAGAAGTTCAAACAACTGACGGTTCCGTTTGTGCTGACAACGATCACCTCAACGCAGGAGGTGAACCCGCTTATTTTTTCCAGCGTTATTATCAATGAAACGAAGGAAGCCTATAAGGCTACCAATTATTTGATCTCATTAGGTCATACGAATATCGGCTTTTTAGCCAAGTCTCCATTATTGGATGAAACCACGGGCAACCGGCGGTATTTAGGCTACAAAAAAGCACTCGAAGAGCAGGGTCTGCCCTATGATTCAGGGTTGGTTGAGGATTGTGAATACAGTCCCAGCTCGGGATTTAATGCTGCGCGAAGACTGCTCAACAAGAACAAGGGAATTACAGCTATATTTGCCGCTTCCGACACAATTGCCATCGGTGCTGCCAAAGCGGTGCTTACCGCGGGGTTATCTATCCCTGATGACATTTCGATCATTGGCTTTGACGGGATCGAGATGGCTGAATATTATCATCCTTCTCTTGATACAATCAGCCAGCCGGGTACGGAAATGGCCTTATCCAGTGTAGGTGTTCTGTTCGACCTCATTTCCGGACGATCAAACCATCAGCATATTGTCTATGATGCGGTATTGCTCAAGCGTGGTTCCTGCAAGATGATTAAACCTCGTTAAGATCACACTATAAACCTTTATTGGAGTGGAACCCAAATGCAAGATACACTGAGAATAGGTACGATTGTTCGTGGTGGAGAAGCCGTTAAGGTCATTCCACAAATTGTGGGGCATGGATTTGAATCATTTAATCTGAACTTTTGGCAGACCACCGGCGAAACCGATTTGATAGAAACGGCTGCACGACTGAGGGAGTTAGCTGCTGAACATGATTTTGTCATCTCTTCTGTGGGCATCTATGGCAATCCGCTCGCAGGCAGCGGCGACAATGCCGACACGTTGGCCAGCTGGGAGCGGCTGATTGATCATGCACATTTATTTGGCACAGATATTATAGGCGGCTTCACTGGCCGATTGCCAGGTTTGTCCATTGATGAGTCCATCCCGAAGTTTACAGAGGTGTTCGGAGAACTGGCGAAGAGAGCGGCAGATCGTGGCCTGCGGATTGCTTTTGAGAACTGCGCTATGGGCGGAAATTGGAAGAGCGGAGAGTGGAACATCGCTCACAATCCTTCGGCCTGGGAGAAGATGTTCAATGCCGTTCCGGCGGATAATCTGGGATTGGAATGGGAGCCTTGCCACCAGATGATCGCATTGATTGATCCGCTTCCGCAGCTGCGCAAATGGATGGATAAAGTATTCCATGTGCATGGCAAGGATGCGACCATCGCTTGGGACATCGTCAAGGAATACGGTATTCATGGCCCCAAACCTTATGTATGGGACCGGACCCCTGGCTTCGGGGATACCAATTGGGTAGATGTAATCACCATCCTGCGCCAAGCGGGTTATAAAGGTACGATTGATATCGAAGGCTGGCATGATCCAGTGTATCGTGATGAGCTGGAAATGACCGGCCAGGTGCATGCATTGAATTACTTGAAATATTGCCGTGGTGGCAGCTTTGTGCCTAATCCGGTTTAAATGGTGCCGTATGAAAACAACCCAAAAATGACCTCGAAATCCACAGTGAAGTGGAGGATGAGGTCATTTTTTATAGTTAATCCTGATTTAATCCTGAATCAGATATCCTTGTCCCAGCTGTATTTCTTTGAAGCCAGCCAAATGGCGGGCTTGAAAGCGGATAGGGGTGCTGCCGCCAACCATAATGATATTTTGGATATCGGCGGCCCCTTCTGAAGGCAGGGAAAAGGCTCTGATATAGGCGTACTCTTCGGCTAGCGTTGTATAAATCGCGTTGATCAGCGGGTCATGTTCACCTTTTCCCATTAGATTCATGAGAATATATCCGCTTGTGTTCAACTTCGAACGGGTAATACTGAAAAATTCACGGGAGATCAAATGCCTTGGTGTACCAGCGGCAGTAAAGGCATCCAAAATGATGTAATCATATACCTGCGGGGCTTCGCCTTCAAGGATCTGACGTCCGTCACCGATCACTACGTTATCTTGACTATATCCAAAGCAGCGGCGGCTTAATTCGACTACTTGTTTGTCTAGCTCGGCTACTTTAAATCTTTTATCCGGAAAATGTCCGGCAATTGTTCCAATTCCATGCCCAATAAGAAAAACATCCTCAAAAGAGGGGAGGTTGAACTCCATGAAGTGAATGATGGCCCGCGGATATTCAAAGAGAATTCGTTGCGGGTCATTAAGATCCATCGCACCTTGAGTGGCATGATTCGAGAACTGCATAACACGGAAGGAGCCTTTTTCACCATATAGTTCTGTTGTGTCGTAGACGGTTATTTCATGATTTTCGCTATTTCTTTGAAGCTCTGAATGCAAGTGATCGATCTCCTTATACAATACTAATTCGTTTATATTCATTGGGTGTAACCCCGACAACACGTTTAAAAAGCTTGTTGAAGTAGGCGGGATCGCCATATCCAACCTCTGCCCCAATCTCGTGAACCTTCAGGTCGGGAGCATTCTTGAGCAGATGTTTGGCTTTGCGCAGCCGAATTTCCGTGATGTAGTCCGTCAGTGTAAGTCCGGTCTCTTGCTTGAACAGCTTGCTTAAATAGCTTGGAGTCAAAAAAACCATATTTGCCAAAGTGTTCAGATCTGCATGCTGATTATAGTTAGCGGATATCCAGCGTTTTATGGTTTCTATGGCTGTGCCGGACATCTCCAGACGATGGGTTCTGATTTCGGTCAGAATGTTTGTGAAATGAGCGGTAAACATCTCCTCAATGTCGCAAAAGCTCATACTGGACGCGATTCTGTCGTCCAACCTGAGGTCGGGAACACTTTTATTGCGGGCCTCGAATTCTTGCAGTTCCTTTTGTGCAGTTTCTTCAACCCAGCGACAGACCCGGAGAATTTGGTCAGGACCGGCTTGTTGTGCTTTCAGCACTGAGAACAGGTCATGAATCCATTCTAAGACGCCTGTCACATTCAGAATCTGCAGGTTATGGATCAGCGGTTCTCTAATTGTATTAAAGTGATCCAGGAGGTTCATCTCCGGCTGTTGAATGTTCTGAATATTCGCGTAATGTACAGGCTCCGGATTATATATGCCCATGTTGCAGGCTTGTTTAGCATCTAGGTATGCCTGTCTAAGCTTGGATACCTCATTATAACAACCGCTGGTACCTACATGTAGGATCTTTCCGTGTGCAGATATCCGCATAATGTCACCGATATCTTTTAAATCGTTGTCTGACAGCGGCTCAGCAGAATATACAATCCAGACGTAGAGTCCTTTTTGAATCTCCAAGCTGTCGAAGCTCAACGCCTTCTCTTGCCGCAGACTGTCTGCGCAGGAGCAGACGGTTTCTCTGGCGCTCCCTTTGAGGACAAAGACCGAGAAATAAGGCTGGGGCAAGGTAAGGCTGGATAATAGGAGAGGGGAAGAGGGCTCTTCGATATGTAAGACTGTCAATAAAAGCCCGGAACGGTGGCGTTCTTCCTTGTCGCGCGCGAGCTGCCGTTCTTTGTCTAGCCGATAAAGCAGCTCGAACAGCTGCTCTTTATTAATTGGTTTTAATAAATAGTCTACAGCTGAGCTGCGGATGGCTTCTCGGGCATAATTAAATTCAACAAATCCACTCATTAGAATAGAGTAGATCTGCGGATGGGTGGCTTTTAACTGTTTAATCAGCTCCAAGCCATTGATTTGCGGCATACGAATATCTGTAATCACAACATCAAGTTGAAGTGTGCTTAACTTATCTAATAGATGTTTTCCGTCGGAGTAGGTGCCGATGACCAGAAATTCGGCGCTTTCTTTACTGATCATTCGGGCCAGTCCTTCGCGGATTAAGATCTCATCATCCACAATCGCAATACGCAGCAATCTGAGCAGCCCCTCTCCTAAATAAATTCATCTTCACTGAATTTAGCGTTAATATCCGCAATGCGCAGGGTAACACGAGTGCCGATTCCAAGCTCACTCTCAACAAGCAGACCAAACGAACTGCCGTAATGCAGGCGAATTCTTTCATTTACATTTCGTAGTCCAATCCCGAACCTTTCATTGTCCGTTCCAGTCTGCAGACTATTGTTTAAGGAACGAAGGGTGGCTTCATCCATACCGATCCCATCATCTTCTACACAGAATACGGCATCTCCATGCTCGCTCCATGCGGTGATGCTCAAGGTGCCCGGTCCTACCTTTTGATCCAAACCGTGAAAGACAGCATTTTCTACGATCGGTTGAAAGACAAGCTTAATAACAGGAAGATGAAGGAATTCGTCCGGCACGTCGATGTTAAGTCTGAACTTGTCTGGGAATCGGATTTCCAACAGCTGATAATAATTTCTCACATGATCCAGCTCTTGTCTAATTGTAACAGCCTCTTCGTTTCGGACAATGCTGTAACGCATTTGAAGCCCAAGTAAATAGGTTAGCTTCGCCACACGTGGATCATCATTGCTCTCTGCAAGCATGCGGATGGATTCCAGCGTATTATAAATAAAATGGGGATTAATCTGGTTTTGAAGCGCCCGCATATCAGCCTTTTGCTTCCGTTTCTCCGTGATAGACACTTCTTGTAACAGATCTTTGATCCTTATGATCATCCGATTAAAATGACTGCCCAGCATCCCAATCTCATCATTATATTTGGAATGCTGCCAGACATCCAGATTACCATGCTGCACTCGTTTCATTAAGCGGACCAAGGATTTAAGGGGTTTGGTCAGGGCATGGGAAATTATAGTCGCAACAAAAAGTGCAAAAGCAATGATAATCAGTGTGGTCAAGATAAGCGTATTACGATTCTTTTGTACAGGGGACAGGATACGTGTTAAAGGAATCGTAACCATAGTGGTCCACCCGGTCTGTTTCGAGACGGTATACACTGCAAGATAAGACTGGCCATTCAAGTCTATTTGAAAATGATCCTGCTGCTGATTTACTTGCTGCAGCAACAGCTTTGTATTCAGAGTTTGTGTATCGGCAGCCAGATTCGGAACCGCGGAATCTTCACTGGCATAAATCAGATCTCCATTGTTATCTACAATGAACGTGTTTCCTTGCGTAACTGCATTTACGGGATCGATAATGCCCTTAAACAGATTGATGTCTACATCGAAAACGAGAATTCCTATATTCTGTAATGTGCTTACAGAGTTAATCGTACGCAGAACACTAAAGACCTCTTTATGGACATTCGAGTTGGTGCGGATCGTATGTCTGCCCTGAATGACAGGCGCTGCTCCGGCATCTTCACTCATGGTTCTCCATTTGGCTAATCGTTCCTCTGGATACAGTTCATTAATTCCAGCGTCTTTATCATAAAAGACAGAACCGTACTGATCCACCAAATACACGGCAATGATCTCTTCCTTAGTATGATTCAAATAGCTAAGGAACATCGCCATGCCCGTATTTTTTTCCCAGTCGGTATTTTGCTGTGTCAGGTAGACTTGCACATCGGTGTTATACAGCGGCAGGGCTGTATATCTTTTGAGGTCGGCAATATATCGGTCGATGGTATCTGAAGCATTCGATGTCATTTGACCCGCACCGTCAGTCGCATTCACAAGAACCGAGTTGAACATGGAGCGGGACGATAGATAACTTACATAAGTGATCGGCAGAGAGATCAGAAAGACAAAGATAACGATCAGCTTGCGCTCCATCGGTAGATTGGCAAGGAACAACCACATTTTGCGTAAAGTTAACCGGATGTATGATAGCATTTGCGTTGTTCCTTTCCTGTAATAAGCTACCTACCTTATTTGACCGCTCCACTGGTTACGCCTTCAAAGATGTAACGCTGCAGGAAGAAATATAGAATTACTGTTGGCAGCAGGATAAGCAGAATAGCCGCACAGATTAAATTCCATTCCCCCGAATTGACCCCTTGAAAACGCATTAGGATCGTCGTAACTACACCAAGGCTTTGTTTCGGCATGTAGAGGTAAGGGATGTACATGTCATTGTAAATGCTAATGGTTTTCAGAATAATCAAAGTAGCCGTAGCTGGCGTAAGTAAAGGGAAAATAATCGACCGATAGATTCTGAACAGAGAGGCACCTTCTACCATCGCACTTTCATCGAGATCCACGGGAATATTACGGATAAATTGCAGATATAAAATAATTTGAATTACATCCGCTCCAATATAAAGCACGATCGGGGCGCCAAGTGTATTGTAAAGCCCCATGCTTTTGATGATACCAAAAGTCGCTACTTGTGTCGTGATACTAGGAATAATGGTGGCTACTAGATATGCACCAAAGACTACGGGTTTCAATTTGAAAGAGAAGCGTCCCAATACAAATGCTACCATAGTGCCGAACAGAATGTTCAGAATTAAAGTAATAGCTATAATGATTAACACATTACCAAATCCGTTAAGTAGACCCCCACGCTGGAAAACGGCAGTGAAATTATCGAAATTCAAAAAGCTTTTTGGCAGTGCCATGGAGCTGCTGCTGTTAAATTCGTCAGTGGATTTAAAGGCATTGACGATGACCACATACGGAGGAAAGAGTACAACAAATACGCCGATAAGCAGCGAGAAGTATTTAATAACATCTGTGAAGCGAAATTTGGAGTATGTCATATCTATTTGTCCCCTCCCCGGCTTAGAACTAGTTGCTGTACTAACAGTACGATGACGACAAAGAAAAGCAAAATAATACTCATGGCAGAAGCGAGGCCGTAATTATTGTAAGCAAATGCAGTATCTACAACTTTTTGTACGTATGTTTCGCTGGCGCCTGCGGGGCCGCCCTTGGTCAACACGAAGGGGAGATCGAATACTTCCAGTGCCCCTGTGACGGTAAGAAATAAGTTAAGCTGGATGACTGGCTTCATATTCGGTAAAGTAATTCTCCAAAGTGTTTGAAAAGGTCCGGCACCATCGATCTTTGAGGCCTCATAGATATCGTTTGGAATGGCCTGCAAGGAGGCGATGTAGATTACCATGTTATAACCCATGAAACGCCAAAATCCTGTGGACGCCAGAGAATAGTTAACCAGTCCTTCTGTTCCAAGCCAACTGGTCTGTCCTAGTCCGGTAAGACCGATGCTATTCAGGAACATATTCAGAGAGCCATTGGTGGTGTCAAAGACATAACCAAACATAAAGGCGACGGCGACACCGTTCATAATGTAAGGGAGGAACAATAAGATTCGAAATGCATTTTTTCCTTTCAACTTACTATTGAGCACAATCGCAAAATAAATAGCGACGATATTCTGGAGAATTCCCATCGCGAAATAAGCAAAGTTATGGGTAAATACCTTGAAAATATCGGGGTTGGAGAAGACTTCGCGGTAATTATCGAGACCGACCCAAGGCTTCTCAGGGCTATAGCCATCCCAATTCGTAAAGCTGTAATAAATCAGCTTGAGTGCCGGATAATACGTGAATGTTGCGAGCAGCAACAAAGGAATCGTGAGGAAGGATACAATGATAATCGTCTTCTGTTTGTTATAGGAAAGTGTTCCGAACATCGCTAGCCCTTCTTTCATAAAAACGTGGTATGGAAAGGCAAAATGGATTATCCGTAAAAGCAATAATCCATTTTGCTCCGTAGTGTACTTCGAATCAAAAGCTCAAATTAATAACCGAGGTCCTTCTTGGCTTTAGCCCAAGCTTTATTCCACTTGTCTAATACGGTTTGTGGATCTTTGGCAAGTACAAATTCCTGTACAACAGCAGGGAGATCCAGTTGTGCCTTGTTGCCGATTTCTGTAACCTTTGCATCGTCAACAGTTCCTTCTACCAGTTCTACTCCGGTAGCTTGGAATTCTTTCAGCTGAGTCAGATTGGATTCCTTGCCTTTTAATGGAGAGATAAAGCCGGCGAAATCCTCATAACCTGAATCTTCAATCATCCATTTTACGAAGGCTTTAGCTGCCTCTAAATTTTTGCTGTTTTTGGCAACGGCATAGAAGAAGTCAGGGCTAAGGGTAGCGGATGGTTTACCCGAATTGTCATAAGGGAATGGGAAGAAGCCAACATTGTCTGAAGAAGCGCCTGCTCCGATGACTTGGTTAATAACCCAGTTGCCAAGATAGTACATGGCGAATTTGCCGGAAGCTATGTCCTTTTTCGATTGCTCCCAGTTGGTGGAGTTGATGTCTTTTTCCAGATAGCCTTTTTCATTGAGCTCTCTAAGTAGGCTGAAAGCTTTGCCATAACCGTTGTCTATAGTGAACGGTGTTTCAGAGCTCAGCTTAGCATTTGGAAAATCAGGATTGCCTTCAATTAAGCGTGGTGTGTCATAAGCCCAAGTACCAAGTGGCCATTTGTCTTTAAAGTTAGAGGACATTGGAATAACACCTTTTGCTTTCAGCTTCTCGCAGGCAGCCAGGAATTCATCCCAAGTCTTAGGCGTTTCGGTGATGCCGGCATCAGTGAATGCTGTTTTGTTATAAACAATACCGGAAGTAGAGTTCCCTGTAGTAATTCCGTAAAGCTTACCATCAAAGGATTTGAAGTCTTTAAAGGTGATCTGATCGTTCAAGCCGAGATCATCCAGTGAAGCAAAATATTTTGGCAGGTCGGAGTTAGGGATGGAAGGAATAAACATAACGTCTGGAAGCTCGCCGCTGGCCATTCTGACTTTAGCCTGTTGGTTATAGTCGGTTTGGGAAGCTTCGAATTCGACTTTAATGTTCGGGTATTTTTCATTAAAGCGCTTTAAATATTCGTCATATTCTTTGCCGATCATATCTGTTCTGTTAGTTAGGAAGGTGATTTTGCCGCTGATATCAGCTCCTGCTGCAGGTTCGGCAGTTGCATTCGTGTCACCGCCGGTATTCTCTGCGTTAGTTGCTGCGGGCTTTTCAGTTGCGGCAGCACCGTTATTCGTGGTGTTGTCATTATTCGAACCACAGCCAGCAAGTGTTGAAGATAAGACCATAATCATAACAAAGGATAACGAAAATAACTTATTTCTCATAGCTCAATCCCCTTTTCGTTTTTATTGTTAGCGTTTACATGAACATTATAGCTTTATCGAAGCCGTTAATAAATGTATTGTATTATTATTTATTGTCTTTATTTGTTTTGTTTCTGCGTTTATAATTAGCATGTACCTAACAATCAGATAACAAAATACAAAGAATATCAAAAGGGTTCAATGAATTAATTGAAGTCTTATGCTATTTTTGAGAAGTCTATGCTTACAAAACTTTAGGCATCTGCTTCCGAAGCGAGTTTTGCGCGAAGTCATTCAGAGAAGTCTATGCTTACAAAACTTTTAGGAGGTATTATGAAACATTTGCATATGAATCTTGCGAAGTGGGAATTTAGAGGCTGTGGTGATGAGGAGTGGCTTCCGGCGACTGTGCCAGGTACAGTCCATACGGATTTACTAAAGAACGGGAAGATTTCAGACCCCTTTTATGGAACAAATGAACATGATCTACAGTGGATCGATAAGAAGGACTGGGAATATCAAACCTCGTTGCAGTTGGGGGAAGAGTGGCAGGAGCTTGCTTGTACGGAGCTAGTTTTTGAGGGACTGGATACTTATGCAGATGTGTACGTGAATAATGTACATGTGCTCGCTGCTGATAATATGTTTCTGGCATGGAAAGTGGATGTCAAAGATCAGTTAAAGACTGGAGAAAATAATATACGGGTGAAGTTCCGCTCTGTGGTTAAGGAAGATTTACCGAAATTAGCGAAGCTGGGTTACGCGCTGCCTGCCTCGAATGATCAATCCGAGCTTGGGGGATTAGATGAACAACGGATTAGTATTTTTGCGCGCAAAGCACCTTATCATTACGGCTGGGATTGGGGCCCGCGTTTCTTGACCAGTGGAATATGGCGTGCGGCAGCTCTGGTGGGACGTGACACCGTTCAAATTACAGACCTCTATATCCGTCAAAATGTGATTGCTAAGGAAGAAGCTCGCCTGACCGCAATTGTTGAAGTGGATGCTCCTGCTGCTTGGCGGGGAATGCTGCGAATAAGTGCCGATGGTTTGGAGTGGATGCAAGCGGTTACTTTAGAAGAAGGCATGCAGCAATTAGAGATGAATATTGTTATATCCGAGCCACAGCTCTGGTGGTGCAGAGGGCTCGGAGAGCCTCATTTATATACATTCCAGGCAGAATTGATACAAGATGCGGAAGTAGAGGTTAGCAAAAGTGTAAAAACCGGACTCCGCAGTATTGAATTGATTCGGGAGCGTGATGCCAAAGGAGCTTCGTTTTCTTTTGCACTGAATGGAGTTTCCGTCTTCGTCAAAGGTGCCAATCATATTCCAAATGACAGCTTCACCACAGAAGTAACCGAGGAGCGGTATCGGCATGAAATTGCCACGGCAGTAGAATCGAATATGAATATGCTGCGCGTTTGGGGCGGCGGTATATATGAAGAAGATATTTTTTATCAGCTCTGTGATGAATACGGATTGCTGGTCTGGCAGGACTTTATGTTCGCTTGCAGTATGTATCCCGGGGACGAGGCGTTCCTAGAAAATGTGAAAAAAGAAGCCGAATATAACGTCAAAAGATTGCGCAATCATCCCTGCATCGCCTTATGGTGTGGCAACAACGAGATTGATTCGGCCTGGTCACAGTTCGAGGAAAATATGGGCTGGGGCTGGAAAGAAAAACTCGGCGCTGAGCAAAGAACGACAATGTGGGCCGATTATATTAAAATCTTCCACCGTATTCTGCCGGAGGCTGTAGCCGCGTTCCATCCGGGAGTGGACTATTGGCCGTCTTCGCCGCTGCGGGAGCTGACTGGCGATATTAATCAGCATGCGACACGGATTGTGGGCGAAGGGGATGTGCATTACTGGGGCGTGTGGCACGGAATCGAGCCTTTTGAGAACTATAATACAAAGGTTGGCCGCTTCATGAGTGAATATGGCTTCCAGTCGTTCCCGGAACTAAAAACGGTAATGAGCTATGCAGAAGAGCAGGATTTGGAGCTTACCTCAGAGGTGATGCTGGCGCATCAGAAGAATGGTCGCGGTAATCTGCTGATCAAAGAATATATGGATATGTATCTGCCGCAGCCAAAGGACTTCAAAGCTTTTTTATATATGAGTCAAATCCTGCAGGCCGAAGCGATCCGAATCGCGATTGAAAGCCATAGAAGAAATAAACCTTATTGTATGGGCACTTTATACTGGCAGATGAATGATTGCTGGCCGGTGGCTTCTTGGGCGGGCATGGATTATAACGGGCGCTGGAAAGCCCTGCAATATACCGTGCGTTCAAGCTTCCAAGATGTTCTGTTGTCTATCGACGGTACAGACCGTGAGAAGGTAGACGTTCATGTCGTATCTGATTTAAGAACAGCAGTGAGCGCTGAGTTGGTGCTTACTTTGTATCAGTTTAACGGTTCGGTGCTGCGAGAGTGGGCACATCCCGTTGAGCTGGGAGCTGATTCTGCTGCTATCGTATTCTCGTCTCCTGTGGCAGAGCTGCTAGAAGGTCAAGGGGTGGGTGATGTATTGCTTGGAATTGGCTTGCAGGCGGATGGCCAGGTGATAGATCACAAGCTGCATTATTTTACTCCGGAAAAAGAAATTCCATTGCAGCGCTCAGTAATTACCGTGCTGGAAACTCCAGAGAGCAGTGGATTAAGCTTCACCGTGACCAGTGATGTATTGGCTAGAGGTGTATACCTGACTTCGGAAGAGGAAGGAATATTCTCTGACAATTATTTTGACCTTCTCCCAGGTCAGACCAAGACGATAGAGTTCTCACAACGCGGGAACGATGGAAGAGACTGGATTCCTGCCGCACCTAAAGGGCTAAAGGTTCAATCGATGGTTGATTTTGTGAGCGAAGATTTGCTGTAAATCCTAAGGAGAGAAGGACTGGCACATGGGGATTTTAGTTCAGGAAGATAAGGGATTATTCCATTTACAGAGCGCAGGGATGAGTTATATTCTTCAGCTTGTTAATGATTATCCGGCACATGTGTATTGGGGCAAGAAGCTGCGTAGTGGCAGCAATTTGGAAGGGCTGTTGAATCTGGGAGGAAATACGGGTCTCGACCGGCTCCCGCAGGAATATCCCCAATACGGCACGGGAGATTTCAGAACACCTGCTTATCAAGTTCGGCTCGAAGACGGCACTCGTATTACAGAGCTGAAATACAGCGGGTACCGGGTAGTTGAGGGTAAACCCTCACTGCCAGGTCTGCCATCTGTATATGTTGAGTCTGCGCAAGAAGCACAGACGTTGGAGCTTACACTTAAGGATGATTACGCCAAGCTGAGTGTTAATTTGCGCTATACGGTTTTTGAACATACCAACGTAATCACCCGCTCTGTGGAGTTCACCAATGCGGGGGAAACACAGCTGCGATTGCAGCGTGCACTGAGTGCTAGTGTCGATTTCTCGTCTGGCGATATGGATATGATCTATTTGGCAGGAGCTTGGTCAAGGGAAGGTAATCTGACCCGTAGACGTCTGGTGCAAGGGGGTACGACCATTGGGAGCCGCAGAGGGATGAGCAGCCACCAGTTAAATCCATTTGCAGCGCTGGTGAAACCTGAAACGGATGAAAATCATGGAGAGGCCTACGGCTTCAGTCTTGTATATAGTGGAGGCTTTGAAGCTGAGGCAGAGGTCGACTCCTTCGGGATGACCCGGTTTACGATGGGGCTGAATTCATTTGATTTCTCCTGGCTGCTGGAGCCGGGAGAACAATTTCAGACCCCAGAGGTAGTGATGGTGTATTCTTCCAAGGGGATCGGGGAAATGTCGAGAACCTATCATCGCCTGTACCGGACCCGTTTATGCAGAGGGTTATATAGAGATAAGGAACGGCCCATTCTGGTCAACAATTGGGAAGCCACCTATTTCAACTTCGATGCGGATAAATTGGAGTCGATTGCGGCGGAAGGAGCGAAACTCGGGATAGAGCTATTCGTACTGGACGACGGCTGGTTTGGCAAAAGAGATGCAGATAACTCCTCTCTCGGAGACTGGGTAGAGGATCTGCGCAAGCTTCCAGGCGGATTGTCTGATGTAGCGCAGCGTGTGAACAATCTAGGCTTGCAGTTTGGCCTCTGGTTCGAGCCGGAGATGATCTCGCCAGACAGCGAGCTCTATCGTAAGCATCCCGACTGGTGTCTGCATGTGCCGGGACGCCGCCGTAGCGAAGCCCGCTGGCAATTGGTGCTGGACTATACTCGGGAGGATGTACGTCAGTACATTTATGAGTCACTGTCCCGGATTTTCTCGACCGTGCCCATTAGTTATGTGAAATGGGATATGAACCGTTGTTTAACGGAGATTGGCTCTGCAGAGTTACCTTCTGAACGCCAAGGGGAAACCGCTCATCGTTATGTGCTTGGTCTGTATGAGCTATTGGAGCGAATAACTTCAGAGTTTCCGCATATCCTGTTCGAGAGCTGCTGTAGTGGTGGTGGCCGCTTCGACCCAGGCATGCTGCATTACATGCCGCAGACCTGGACCAGTGACGATACAGATGCTGTGGAACGACTGAAGATTCAGTATGGAACAAGTCTGGTGTATCCGGTTAGTTCGATAGGCGCGCATGTGTCTGCCGTGCCGAATCATCAGGTAGGACGGATCACCCCGCTGTCTTTTCGTGGAGATGTAGCTATGTCCGGTAATTTCGGTTATGAGCTGGATCTTACGAAGTTTACAGACGAAGAGAAGGAACTTGTGAAGGAGCAGGTTGCGAACTATAAACAAATCCGCAGTCTTGTGCAGCAAGGGAATCTGTACCGGCTGCAAAGCCCGTTTGAGGGCAATGAGACAGCATGGATGTTCGTGTCCGATGATCAGCGAGAGGCATTAGTTTATTACTTCCGGGTAATGGCTGTGCCGCACCCGCCCCGCCTTAGCCTGAAGCTGAATGGTTTAAATCCGCAGCTGGATTACATTCTGGAGGCAAGTGGTGAGGTTTACGGTGGTGATCGGTTAATGCAGGCTGGACTGGCTCTGCCGGATATCCAGCAGGATTTTGTTAGCGGATGTTATAAATTGAAGGTGCAGGAATAGAGTTTATTGCAAGTCATCAGCAAGCCATGAGCCTAGCTCGTGGTTTGCTTTTTTTGTTCAAAGATGAATTTGAATCAGCTGAATCAGCTGAAGCTGCGGATGGCAAGGCAGCCTTGATCGTATCCACCTCCACACATATATTCCTCCTGTTATGGCATCCTGTGCAGCTACCCTTGTGCATGACGCTATAGCTTTTTTGCATGTTCATATTCCGTTCATATTGAGGTCATAGAGAGTACATCTTCATTGGTTAATCTTAGCTTAGCAGTTAGTTATGGTAGTCCAAAACACAGCTGATGACAGGAGAAGATACGAGTGGAAATAAAAGAAAAAATGAAAATGAAGGCGGGCACGAGAACAAGTAAAATACTAAACATACTACTTAAAGTAGTAGGAGCAATAATCATCGCAATCGTGCTTTTTCTCGCTATTGTCTATACAGTTAATTTGATCAGCAATAAATCGGAACAAAATAAAATAGAACCCTATGGTCAGTTAGTACCCGTAGATGGGAAAAACATGAATGTTTATATTCAAGGAAAAGGTGAAGAAACAGTCGTGCTACTACCGGGTTATGGCACAGCAGCGCCAGCTCTTGATTTTAAAGCATTAATAGATGAACTGTCGCCGTTTTACAAAGTTGTCATGATTGAGCCTTTTGGGTATGGATTAAGTGATCTGACCAAAAAGGAGCGCAGCACAGAGAATATTGTAAGTGAAATTCATGAAGCTTTACAGGCTCTTAATATTGACCGTTATATTCTAATGGGCCACTCTATTTCAGGCATATATGGACTAGATTATGTTAACAAGTATGAAAATGAAGTGAGTGCATTTGTCGGGCTTGATAGTAGTGTTCCATCGATAAGCGAGAGGAAGATCGAAGCTTCGGAATTAAGAGCTATAAATCTGCTCAAAAAATCAGGTTTAATCAGATTGCAAATGAAATTTAGTGCTGACCCAATTGCTGAACTACCATTTGATGATAAAACAAAAGAACAAATGAGACTGATCAATCGCAAAAACATATTTAATCCTACCCAATTAAATGAAGCTGGAATGATGTATTCTAATTTTAAATCAGCTGAAAGCTTAACATTTCCTAAAAATCTTCCTCTTATTTTCTTTATACAAGCGAATCAACCAGCAACGGATAGATGGATACCAGAGCATGAAAAGCAAATCAAGGACTCTGTGCATGGAAAAATAGTGAAGTTTGAAGAGGGACATTATTTATATCGCACTAAAGCAAAAGAAATCGTAAAAGACTTTCAGGCATTTATGAAAGAAATAAAATAAGTGCTGCCGTCGAGCCGACCGGATTTCAGGATTTCCTCTGATTTTCGTTCGGTTTTTTATTAGTCCGTAAGATATGGGGGAGTGCCACCAGTAACGATGGTCTAATCTTTAGGTTTGGTCTGGGATAAGAATGAGAAGGCGTCGGCTACATTTAATGGAGAGTCCCTTGGTTGCTGCTAGGTTCCTAGGTACCCTGCTTCGGATCGGACTCAGTAGTCCTTATTTGCTAGAAAAGAGGCAATTGAGGCTACTTTCGGACCCCAGCGACGTTATTGGCTAATTATTGCGACCGTATGGGGTGTTTTGGAGTAAATAGCTGCACCTGAGTCCGATACCATCTCAAATATGCGTTTTTTTCGCAAATAGTGGCTATACGGTCCGTAAGTAAATAGGGAGTAGGGGTGGTATGAGAGAGTATGAGAAAGTATGAGGGAGTATGAGGTAGTATGAGGGGGTTCCACCAGTTAACGATGGTCTAATCTTTAGGGTTTGGTCGGTGATAAGAATGAGAAGGGGCTGACTGCATATGATGGAGAGTTCCCTTGGTTGCTGCTAGGTTCCTAGGTACCCTGCTTCGGATCGGACTCAGGAGTCCTTATTTGCTAGAAAAGAGGCAATTGGGAATACTTTCGGACCCCAGCGACGTTATTGGCTAATTATCGCGACCATATGGGGTGTTTTGGAGTAAATAGCTGCACCTGAGTCCGATACCATCTCAAATATGCGTTTTTTTCGCAAATAGTGGCTATACGGTCCGTAAGTGAATGGGGAGTAGGGGTGGTATGAGAGAGTATGAGAGAGTATGAGAAAGTATGAGGGAGTATGAGGGAGTATGAGGGGGTTCCACCAGTTAACGATGGTCTAATCTTTAGGGTTTGGTCGGTGATAAGAATGAGAAGGGGCTGACTGCATATGATGGAGAGTTCCCTTGGTTGCTGCTAGGTTCCTAGGTACCCTGCTCCGGATCGGACTCAGAAGTCCTTATTTGCTAGAAAAGAGGCAATTGAGGCTACTTTCGGACACCAGCGACGTTATTGGCTAATTATCGCGACCGGATGGGGTGTTTTGGAGTAAATAGCGCACCTGAGTCCGATACCATCTCAAATATGCGTTTTTTTCGCAAATAGTGGCTATACGGTCCGTAAGTAAATAGGTGAGTACGACCAGTGGAGTGTGACCAACTAATCGAATGGGTAAGTACGACCAGTGGCGAGTAACCAACTAATCGAATGGGTGAGTGCGACCAGTGGAGCGTGACCAACTAATCGAATGGGTGAGTACGACCAGTGGAGCGTGACCAACTAATCGAATGGGTAAGTACGACCAGTGGCGAGTAACCAACTAATCGAATGAGTGCGACCAGTGGAGCGGAACCAATTAATCGAATGGGGGAGCCTCACCAGTGGCACACGGAGCAACTCATCGAATGGTGATTCCAATGATCGCCGGCTGACTCGCTAATTATCCGTAGTTTCCAGTAATCTATGGTGAGCCCTATCTTTCCATAACCTCCATAAATCCCACAAAGAACACCACGGTAGCCTTTTTTAAGCTAGAGCATGTCCTATTTCCCTATAATCCACATTGACTTGGGTTTGTCACACCCCTATGATGATTATTAATATAAAAATATATGACACGAAGAGGAGCGAAACATCATGGCTTTGGAGATCGAACGCAAGTTTCTGCTGCCGGAATTTCCGGAGCAGCTGATTCAAAAGGGAGAATTGAAGATTGTTACCCGTCATAATATCGATCAGACATATCTGGCAATAGATGGTGGTCAAGAGCTTCGTGTGCGTAAAATTACGGATCTGGACTCAGGTGAGGTAACCTACACGCATACGTTTAAGGATGGCAAAGGGATCAAACGCGAAGAGATCGAATATTTTATCTCAGAGGGTTTATATAATCAGATGATCGAAGCGGTAAATGCGGTAGCTTTGGTCAAAGAGCGAATTACAGCGGTGTGGAATGGCACAACGGTTGAGATCGACGTATATTCCCAGCTGAAATTGTCCGTATTGGAGGTTGAATTTGAATCTCTGGAGGAAGCGGAAAGCTTTAAAGAGCCGGAATGGTTCGGTAAGGATGTTAGTACAGAACGGCAGTACAGCAACAAAACGGTCTGGAGAGAGCTGCAAAATAAGACAAAGAATTAACGGACTTTAGCGCGTAAACGTGGTAGTATATAGGGAAAACAAGCAGAAATAGCTTTATCATCCCTAACTGGCTTAAGGATAACGTTTAGGGTGAAACTTATAGTTAATTATAAGAATTTATAAGTGGTGCAACTATAATAGCCTTATATTTCTGCGAGAAACAGTTGTCTTCTATATAGGACGACAACGTTGTTTCTTCTTATCATATATTCTTGTCATATATTAACGAGGGGTTCAGGAGGATGAGCATGAAGTTTATAAGCACAAGAGGTAATGTGGAACCTAAAGGTTTTATTGATACGGTGTTGATGGGACTTGCGGACGACGGTGGGCTGATGGTTCCATCCGAGATTCCAGTGGTTTCAGCAGCAACGTTGGAAGAGTGGAGAAGTCTCAGCTATCAGGAGTTGTTCCTGAAGATTGTTGCCTATTACACCAATGATGAGATTCCTTACGAGGATTTGCAGGAAATGGTCAACACCAGTTATGCCAATTTCCGCACACCTGAAGTAACGCCTATACACCAAGTGGATGATTCTTTATATGTCCTTGAATTGTTCCATGGGCCTACTTTTGCTTTCAAGGATGTAGCGCTGCAGTTTATGGGTGAGCTGTATTCATATATTTCCAAAAAACAAAAAAAAATCATCCACATCCTCGGTGCAACCTCTGGGGATACTGGAGCGGCGGCCATTCAAGGTGTACGCGGCAAAGAAGGCATCAAGATCTGTATTCTCCATCCACATGGCAAGGTAAGTAAAGTGCAGGAGCTGCAGATGACTACGGTGGACGACAGCAATGTACTGAATCTGTCTGTTCATGGTAACTTTGATGATTGCCAGAAGGTGATTAAGGATCTGTTCGCAGATCTGGACTTTAAAGGTCGGTATCATCTGCGTGCAATCAATTCCATTAACTTTGTGCGGATTCTGGCGCAGACTGTTTATTATTTCTATGCATATCTGCATGTCGATGGCAGCAACGAGAAGAAGATTAATATCAGCGTGCCTTCCGGTAACTTCGGTAATATTTTCTCGGGTTATTTGGCTAAGCAAATGGGGCTTCCTATTAACAAGCTGATCATTGCTACGAATGAAAATAATATTTTGGAGCGTTTCGTGAATACTGGCGAATACAAACCAGGTAATTTCACAAGCACTTACAGCCCTTCGATGGACATCCAAGTGGCAAGTAATTTCGAACGGTATCTGTATTATCTGGTAGGCGAGGATTCTGAGAAGTTATCCGCGTATATGTCCAAGCTGCAAACCGAAGGCAAGATTACGGTTGAAGGCGAGGCGCTTCAGCAGGTGCAGAAGGATTTTGCAGCGCTGGGTGTGAAGAATGATCAATGCTTGAATACGATCGCTAAGTATCAAAAAGAATACGGCTACCTGCTTGATCCACATACAGCATGTGGAATCGCGGCTTACGAAGCCTTTAATGGCCCGGATGAGATTGGCATTACCTTTGCGACTGCACATCCAGCTAAGTTTGATGAGGCAATTACTTTGATCGATATTAAGCAGGAATTCCCGGCACAGATTAAAGCATTGTTCGAGATGCCACAACATCAAACCGTAGTGGATCATGACAAGGATGAAATCGTGCGTCAGCTGCAAGCTTTTTACGGATTGTAATATCATATACTGTTCAACTTCACAGCACAGCCCCCGTTCTTGGGATAAGAACGGGGGCTGTTTGTGTGTTTATAGTAGCTTCTAACATTAACGTTGCGGCGTACGGGTCTGCTCCCTAGCTTTTTCACAAAAAGCAGCGACCTTATAAGAGACATAGTACGCCAGCATTTTTTCAGAATCGGTAAAGTCGGTGTCCAGCAGTCTGCTGATAAGATCGAGCTTATATCTGAGTGTATTCCGGTGAATGTACAGCTCGTCTGAGGTAATCTGCATGTTCCGGTTATTTTTGAGATAAACGTAAAAGGTATGATACAGATTGGACTGGTGCAAAGTATCGTATTCTTGAAGCTTGAGCAGCTCTGGATGGTAGTAGTTATTATCCTCGTTAAACACAACATCAGCAGAGAGCATCTCATAGAGCTGGATATCTGAATAGTAAGTCAGCTTCTGCTGCGGGCTGAGAATGGAACCGATCCGAATAGCATTTCGGGAGTGAAGATAGTGTCTCCTACATTGCGTAAGATTAGTGAACATATTGCTGATGCCAAGCGAGATGCCGGTTTGGGCTAGAAATTCCTGCAGCTGCTTATTTACAAGCTCTTTGGAGAGGTTTCCATCATGGATCATTACAATCTGCCCGTCATAATAGGTGGAAGGACTGCCCGGAAAAAGCTGTTGCAAACGTTCTCTTAAATAATCATCATAACGGCCTGAACCCTCATACCAGGTAAGATCGAACAGCAGCACAAGCAGCTGATTCCCGAACTTTAGTCCTGCACTCCGCATCCTGTCCTGAATAATCCGGTTGTCCTGAAGCTGTTCCTCTAGCAATGCGCAGATAAAATCTTCAACTTTTATATTTTTGGCGTTGCGATAGTAGCTATTTTTGCCCATCTCTTCGGCAAGTATGGTAGCGGTGATGGACAGCAGCTCGTTATCTCTGGCGCGAAAAGGATTTGTGCATCCTAGAAGCAATACATTGCCGATTTGTTTGCCGGCTACTTTTATTTTGGAGATCAGTTTGGAGTTTGATGTTTCCTCGCAGGTTACCTCATAAGATTCATCGCTTTGTTTCCCACGCTGGACACTGTTCATTTTGCTCACAGCCGCAATGAAGTCGTAAGAGCAATAACCTTTGCCGATATTATCACTCCATATGTAATCGTCGATATCGGAAAGGTCAGAGTGAGCTACAATTTTGAAGCTGCAATCAAATACAATGACGGGATTCTGCAGTAGCTCGGCAGCTGTCTGTACGATAGCTGAAAGGCCTGCACCTGAAATGTATGCAGTAAACAAAGATGCGGTATAATGCTCCATTTCGATTTTACCTGATACTTGCTCATTTAAGGAAACATCCATTCATATCGCCCCCTGTTTCAATAATAGTGCAATATGCACTATAAAGAAGTGATTTTTGGTGCTTGTAAATATATTCACAAAGTATTGGACGCCTTAAACTAAAGGTGGAGGTGCTAAGCAGATGAAATATGAAAAACTGTTTGCAGCAGGTAAAATTGGACGCCTTGAACTTAAGAATAGAATTGTATTGCCGGCTATGGGAACGTCACTGGCTGCGGCCAGTGGTGAAGCATCGGATGAAATGATTGCTTTTTATGAGGAACGTGCCGCAGGTGGCTGTGGTCTAATCATTACGGAAATTACGCGTGTGGATAATGAGACCGGAGTAGGTACACCGAACCAGCTGAATGCAAGTGACTTGCTGTTTGTGCCACGTCTGGAGAAACTGGCAAGAGCTGTGCATCGTCATGACAGCAAAATATTCCTTCAGCTCCAGCATCCGGGCCGGCAAAATCACGGACGGCTTATTGGAGGCAAACAAATTGTTGCTCCTAGCGCAGTGATGTCTTCAGCGATTGGGGAAATGCCCCGGGAGCTGTCTACTGAAGAGGTAGAAGAGTTAGTTCGTAAATTTGTGTTCGGAGCTTATATAGCTAAAACAGCAGGTATTGATGGTGTGGAGATCCATGGTGCCCACGGCTATCTCGTAGGACAGTTTCTGAGCCCACTTACCAATCTGAGAACTGATAAATATGGCGGTTCACTGGAAGGTAGAATGTCATTCCTGAACGAAATTGTGCTTGGCATCAAAAAGACCTGTGGCGCAGGATTCCCTGTATCGGTGCGAATCGACGGCGATGAATTTGTCTCAGGCGGGATTACACTGGATGAGGCTATCCAGACTGCGAAACATCTGGAAAGCATCGGAGTGGATTGCATAAATGTAAGCTCCGGCACTTATGAATCATCCAATACGATCATTGAGCCGATATCCTACCCGCAAGGCTGGAAAAAACATCTCTCCGCAGCCATTAAGCAAGCGGTGCAAATTCCAGTGATTGCTTGTGATGTGATCCGTAAGCCTGAATTTGCTGAGAGTCTGCTACAGGAAGGAAACACGGATTTTGTAGCCCTTGGAAGAGCCCAACTGGCCGATCCGGAGTGGGGTAACAAAGCGGCAGCAGGCAAAGAAGCAGAGATCAGAACCTGTATCTCTTGCCTGTACTGTATTCAGGAAGTAATGGAGTGCAAGGTAATCAAGTGTGCTGTCAATGCCAGAGTGGGCCGTGAGCTTGAATTTGCAGAACCAACCAAAGATGGCGCTGGCAAAGTAGTAGCTGTGATCGGCGGGGGTCCAGCAGGTATGGAAGCAGCACGGATTCTGGCGCTCAGAGATTTTAAACCTGTATTGTTCGAAGCCAGAGATGTGCTAGGCGGCAGCGTGGAGCTGGGAAGCCGGCCACCATTGAAGGAGAAGCTGAACTGGTTTATTGATAATATGCAGCATCAGTTAGAGGATCTGGATGTTGATGTCCGTCTCTCTACGAAACCTACGCTGGAACAACTGAAGCAACTGAACCCTTATGCGGTATTTGTTGCTGCTGGGGCACAGCCTATAGTGCCTGTTATTCCGGGAGTAAAGAAGGCAGCGGTCTGCACCGTTGTTGACGTACTTAGTGGGTCAGTTGTGATTAAGAACAAGCAGGCTGTGGTCATCGGCTCCGGCATGACAGGGCTGGAAACGGCTGAATATTTAGCCGATATGGGAAATCAGGTCACGGTGGTGGAAATGCAGCCGCGGGTTGGTCCAGATGCCTATCTGCCAAATCTGATCGACATTGTGACTAGACTGAAAAAGAACGGCGTGGAGCTCTTAGCATCAACCAAGCTGGTAGAAGTGCAGGATGGCGCGATTGTGCTTGAGAATACGTCCACGGGGGAAACTTCGCTGAAAAAGACGGATGCTGTTGTATTATCCATTGGTGTTACACCCGATCGCTCATTTGTTGATGAGTTGAAGCAGGTACTGCCTAATGTGAAGGTGATCGGCGATGCAGGCAAGCCAGGCCGAATCGGACAGGCCATTCAATCTGGATTCGAAACGGCTTTTGTGCTGAACTAAAGGGTTACTAATCTAAGGAGGGTTCATTCATGGTGAGTTTTGTGAAAAGTTTCGCAGATATGCAGAAATACGGAGGCAAGCCAACCACCTTTTATGATGCAGAGATGCTGACGGTGTATTGGGAGACCAAACCAGAGATTATCGAGCGTTTGTTGCCGAAGCCACTGAAGCCAACAAGCCGGCCGCTGGTAAATGCTTTTATCGCCAATTACCCAGCTACGAACTTTTGTCCACCTTATCGTGAAGCTGGATTGTTCGTTCTAGCGGACTATAACGGACAATTAGGCAACTACTGCCTGTCGATGCCTATTACAAGCGATATCGGGATGGCTATGGGCCGGGAAGTATGTGGGCTGCCTAAGAAAATGGCCGATGTGCGTATGAACACCTCAGAAGATGGCATTGATGGGGCAATCGGCCGGCATGGCATTGACTTTTTCAACGTAAAAGCCACTATGGATGGACACTTCAATGACAATGGAGCCGAGAAGATTCTGGAGGAATATTACGGCAAAGATATCCCTTTGTATAACATCAAATATGCCAATGCAATTGACGGAAACGGCTTCGATCTGATGCCAACCTTGGTCACACAGCGTTTAGTAAGTGAGGTTAAAGTCTATAAAGCGGCTGAAGCCTCTATCACCTTCCAAGACTCCCCGCATGATCCTTGGAGTGAGCTTGAAGTTGTGAATATGCTGGGCGCGGTTTACACCGTCAGTACAAATGTGCTTGAAAAAGGTAAAATTCTGGAGCCTCTGAATCCAATGGAGTATCTTCCATACTGCTATCTCCGCTGGGACTGGTGGGAGAACAATTTGCAACCTGTTTCCTCAGTATAAGCCTACGTGTTTGAAGTGAGTTTGTGCGAAATGAAACCGAAGAAGGATCGGCTAACTAAACATTAGGAGGAATTAGAATGACTAACCTTTTTGATTTGACGGGTAAGACAGCTATTATCGCAGGAGCATCCAGTGGGATCGGGGTACAATTCGCAGAGATGCTTGCTGAGCAAGGAGCAGACATTGCTATTTTGGCTAGAAGATATGACAAGCTTGTAGCAGTAGCCGAGGATATCCGGGCTAAATACCCTGAACGCAGAATAATTCCTATCGAGTGTGATGTAAGAAAAGAGGACCAGATTATTGTGGCTGTTCAAAAGGTTATGGAAGCCTTTGGCAAAATTGATATTCTGCTGAATAATGCTGGTGTGGTGGATGCGGTTCCGATTGAGGCGCTGGAAGAAGAAGCTTGGGATCGGGTACTGGATACGGATTTAAAAGGTGTTTTCCTGATGTCGAAACATGTGATCCGGCATATGAAGGAACGGAATTACGGCAAAATCGTCAATACAGCCTCAATGCTAGGCCTTACAGCTTCTGCTTCGGTTCCTACGCATTCTTACAATGCTGCTAAAGGTGGAGTGATCCATCTGACAAGAGGGGTGGCGGCAACTTACGCTAAGCATGGTATCACTGTTAATGCGATTGGACCAAGCTTGTTCAAAACTGAAATGACTGAGAATACATTATTTGCAGAAAAAGCGCTAAAAATGTACAACGCAGTGTGTCCGATGGGGCGCCCTGGTAATCCGGGAGAATTAAACGGCGCCGTGCTCTACTTTGCTTCAGATGCTTCCAGCTACACTACAGGTCAGACTTTGTTTGTAGATGGCGGCTGGACAATTATATAGAGTTCATCTGGTTCTGTAAGCTCGGGGAATGATTGTAACTCCAAAAAAAGGGTATCTCAAAAGCCATGAAAGGGTGGCTGGGATACGCCTTTTTTTGCGTTGTACGATGAGCGGTGCTCCGCCATAACAAGAGAATTGCTGAATTTATCAGAAATTGTCGTTAATTTGCCTTAAAAAGTAGACATGACTACCTATGAGTGAGAAAATAGCATGTAGAGTTAGTAATAACTAAAAAGGACGGGATAACATCATGACAATTCGTTTCGGGGTCATTGGAACAAACTTTATTACAGACCGCTTCGTGCAAGCCGGCTTGGAGAATGAGGAGTTTATCCTGACAGCCGTGTACTCTCGCACAATGGAGAAAGGTCAGGCCTTTGCTGCTAAATATGCGGGAGCTACAATTTATACGAATTTGGAAGATATGGTGAAAAGCAAAGATGTAGATGCTATATATATTGCCAGCCCAAATTCTATGCATGCAGAACAAGCGATTATGTGCTTAAATCACGGCAAGCATGTGCTCTGCGAGAAACCGGCTGCATCCAACAGTACGGAGCTTAAAGCTATGATTGAAGCTGCGCGCACAAATGATGTGCTACTGGTAGAGGCGATGAAATCGACCTTTATGCCGAACTTTGGAGTGATTCGTGATAATTTGTATAAACTCGGCCAAGTTCGCCGTTATTTTGCAAGTTACTGTAAGTACTCCTCCAGATATGATGCCTACCGGCAGGGGACTGTGTTAAATGCGTTTAATCCCGCTTTTTCCAATGGCTCGTTAATGGATCTTGGAGTGTACTGTTTGTATCCAATGGTAGTGCTCTTTGGCAAGCCTCAATCAGTACAGGCAGTGGGTGTCATGCTCTCGTCAGGTGTGGATGGTGAAGGAAGTCTCATTATGAAGTATGACGATATGGATGCGGTAGTTATGCACTCCAAGATTTCCGACTCCTATCTGCCAGCTGAGATTCATGGAGAGAACGGTACGATGGTGATCGACAAAATCAATGAGCCTTATCAGGTGAAAATTTACTATCGTGATGGTACAGTTGAGGAGCTTACGTTGCCTCAGGTGTTTGAACCTATGTATTATGAGGTGGAAGAATTCATCAACTTGATTAAGAATGGTGAACGGGAGAGCAGAATTAATACTCATGAGAACTCCATGGCCGCAGCAGAGATTATGGAGGAAGCCAGAGCACAGATCGGTCTCCGCTATGCCTCAGATTTATAATAAATAGAATGGGGAGCAGGACTTGAAGACTTTTAAAAAGGTTTATATTGAGATAACAAGCGTCTGCAACCTCGCCTGCAGCTTTTGTCCACAAACCGCCCGGACGAAAAATTTCATGAAGCTTGATACGTTTAATACGATATTGGATGAAATTAAACCACACAGCAATCATATTTATCTTCACGTCAAAGGGGAGCCGTTGCTGCATCCCAAGATCGGTGAACTGTTGGATGCTGCTCATGCCAAAGGGTTCAAGGTTAATATTACAACCAATGGCACGTTAATTCATAAAGCCGGACCTAAAATTCTTGGTAAGCCCGCACTGCGTCAGATGAACTTTTCTCTGCACAGCTTTGATGGGCATGAAGGGTCAGAGAACCGTGAAGGCTATCTTTCAGAGATAATTTCTTTTGTACGGGAAGCCTCAGCGCAAGGGGTCATTATTTCTTTCCGCTTGTGGAATTTGACGGAGGATAATCTGACGAATCTGGAGAGAAACCGTAACCGTGAAACCCTTGCCCTGCTGGAGGAAGCCTTCAACTTGGATTTCAAGATCGAAGAAAAGGTTGTGCCTGGCAGTGGTGTGAAGATTGCCCCACGCGTCTACCTTAATCAGGATCATGAGTTCCGTTGGCCAGCGCTGAATGAGCCGGAAGATGACGGAAAAGGGTTCTGTCATGCCCTGCGGAGCCAAGCGGCAATCCTTGTGGATGGCACGGTTGTGCCATGCTGTCTGGATGGTGAAGGAGTAATTAACCTAGGCAACATCCATGAAACTCCGTTCTCAGAGATTGTAGAGGGGGAGCGGGCGAACAATTTATTCTATGGCTTCTCACGTAGAGAAGCGGTGGAGGAGCTGTGCCGCAAATGTGGGTATCGGCAGCGGTTCGGAACCTAATGATAGGAATGCAAACAGAACCGGGACATGGCTATTTCATCAGTCCTGGTTCTGTTTTTTAATTAACGGGATTGTATATATATAATAATAGGTCTTTATAGTCTCCACTTTGGAGCGAAGGAGGAGCATATGCTGAAATCACTGGAAGCCATCGCCTTATACCGTGAAGGTGTGCAAGATCATTTGGAGGATCACCTCTGGCTGAAGCTTATTGTCCAAGCGGAGGAGCAGATTGTAAATTTGGAACGTGTGGAATCTCTGGAGGAGCTGGATCGCAGGAATCCCGTACTGGACTATGTGGAACGTAGCTTGCAGATTCTGGACCAACTTCCCCGTTCTATTTGGATAAAAGAGCTGGTGGAAGAAACGTTAATTTGGTCAGAAACGGCTAAGGGAGGTACAGCAAAGGAGCGGCTGGTTTGGCAGGAGGAAGGGATCAATTGTTTTGTACATAATTTAGGTTCCGCGCAGTTATATGAGAGATATTTAGGGAGGGCTGTCTCCGAGAAAGGTGCGATGATTCAGCGGCTTATTGAGACTCATGGACTTATAGGACAGCAAATTCGCGGAGAAGTGCCGCCGGAAGTCAATAAGCCACTCCATGATATAGTGGAAGATCAGCTGCTGACCGCGGAGGAACTGGAACGCCTGCTGACCGTGCTCAATCATTGCATCATCGGAGCTGTGTCTCCCGAGTTATGGCAGAATGTGCAGCATGAAGTGAAGCAGCTTATTGAGCTGATTTCTTCAGGCAATCTTGCTAGTCCTATGCCGATGAAGGAACGGCTGCGCAGAATGCGGCTGGGTCCGATCTCTAGAGGAGAGGATTTCACTACGGAATGGGCTAAGCTGACGCAGGAAGGTTTCCATGCTGAACGGTTGGAGTCATTAAGTAAGATTACCTTCTGGTATGTGGAATCTGCACTACAGACCTTTTCGCTGGAGCAATTTCTGAAGGTGATGGTGCTTGCTGCCCAGAGGGCGCAGAATCAATCCTTAAGCCATATCAGCTTCGAGCATGTCATGAACAGCATTTACTACGATTACAAGGGTGTTAAGAAGACCAATGTTTATAAGAAGCGGATTATCGAAAAATATTTAGCGGAGCTTACATGGAAGGATATCGAGCAAGGGACTTTGCCTGCTGAGAACCCTCACCTACTCTTGCGGCAATATTCTAAGGAACATCTGCCAGACACGGTATTTTTTCAATTCCAATTCTCGGCAGCGGCAGAGAAGCTGATCGAATTCTGTATGGAAGCTGAAAAATCACCCTTGTATGAACGTGCTGTATTGCTGTTATTCGATCTATTCGAGCTGCGCAGGGATGCTTTTGACCGTTTTCATAATGAAGATACCTACTTAAGCCAAATGAATAATACAGCAGATTATAAAGCTGTAATTCTAGATCATGTCACTGGACAAAAAGTGCTGGATATCGGTCCGGGCGGCGGTGTGCTGCTGGATTTACTGGAAGAGCGTATGCCCGAGGTTACTCCAATCGGCATTGATATATCAAGCAATGTAGTGGAAGCCTTGCGACAACGCAAGCAGCGGGAAGGTCGCCACTGGGAGGTGCTGCAGGGAGATGCGTTGAACCTTAAAGATTTCGTGGAGGCCGGAACGGTGGACACGGTAATTTTCTCTTCGATTTTGCATGAGCTATATTCTTATGTGCCGCTAAATGGTAATAAGTTCAATCACGACACCGTCTCCGCAGCTCTGCGAAGTGCCTTTGCTGTATTGTCAGCTGGCGGGGTTATCATTATCCGCGATGGGATCATGACTGAACCTGCATCATTGCTGCGGAGAGTTCGCTTTCTGGAAGAGGACGGTCTGGTGTGGCTGGAGCGTTATACGAAGGATTTTGCTGGACGTCAGATTCAGTTTCAGAGATTAGGGGAACAAGAAGTGCTCATGCCCGTTAATGATGCCATGGAATTTTTATATACTTATACCTGGGGCGAAGAGGCTTATATTCACGAAGTTCAAGAACAGTTTGGTTATTTCACCCCTACGGAGTTTGCCTCATTTATTGAACAGATTTTAGGAGAGCAGGCAAAGATTGAGGTCTTCCGGCATTACTTGCAAGAAGGTTATACCGAAGCTTTGCGTGATAGAGTAAGGTTCATGGATGAGAGCGGACAGGAAGTGGCGCTGCCGGACAGCACCTGCTTTATTGTGATTCGGAAGGAATAGCCGAAAAGTAACATCAGCTGCATCTAAAAAAGCAATCGGCAGACCCTCTGATGCGGAGGAGATCCGATTGCTTTTTTAGATAGGGAATCTTGCCCTTGTTAGAGTAGTATTTCTAGCTGCGACTTATCAGATTCTTCGGCTAAACGTTGAATTTCTTGATAGGTAGCTAATTGTTCTGTCCGCTCATTGGTGTTCTCTTCAGAAGGTTTAATTTCTGTTGAACCTGCTTTATCGATCTGATCTTTAATTTTATCTCCCGTGTCTTTCATGGCATCGCCTAACGTTTCGTTCATTTCCGAGAGTTTAGTTTCGATTTTGGATAACTGCTCCCGTTTGGCTGTTGCGGAATGAGTAGAACGAGCCTCGTCCAGCTCTATTTCCTTGGTCAGAACTTTTGCCTCGCCACGCATCTTAGTGTGGGTAGAAGAAACTACCTCCATTTGGCTAACATCTTGGCTTACTGAAACAATCGTATTCAATCTTTCGTTCTGTATCTCTTGCTCGGTTTTAGGTTCATCCTTTGGATTAGCTTTTTGAGCATCTTCTAAGTTCTTTTGTTGCTCTTCGAAGCTGTATTTTGCAATTTGTTGGTCAATCGTTTGGAGCTGCTTGTCGAACTCCTTAAGTTGATCTTGAATAGATTCGAGATTATGTGAACTTTTGGTAGTTCTTTCAATCAGACTGTTCTTACTGTCGATGATATTTTGTTTTTGTTTAAGCAGGGAGTTAACCATTCCGTCCATTTTGGATTGATTTTGAAAAGCAGCCTTTGCAGATTTACTTATTGATAATTTATCTCCATTACCATTACCACTAGTATTGCTGTTTGATTTCATAGTTTTATCATTAGTTTGGTGACTAACAGATACATTAAACCTCGTTCCCATAGATGAGGTCATATTCGTTATGTGCATGGTTCATTATCCTCCTACGACGATAAGATCTATCTATAATATATCGGCAAATCAGCAGTAATATTTAATAAAGAGCGCTGTTAGCCGCAGCGTTGTTTGATGTACGCTTAACAGCTTTTTTGTCCAAACTATCCCGGAAGAGGAAGATATTTACCATTTCAGGCTTTGTAATGTCTATTTACCGGTGAATTTTTGTCGAAAGTTAGAGGGAGAAATGCCTTCTTTCTTGGAGAAGCAGGAAGAGTAGTAAGTAATATGATGGAAGCCAACCTCTTCAGCGATGCGGGCAATGGACCAGGAAGTTTGAATTAACAGCCGTTTGGATTGTTCTAGACGATAGGACAGGAGATAGGCCATAGGGGTCACACCGTATATTTTTAGCATGTTTTTGGCGAGATAGTTGGGATGATAGTTAAGTTCTTTTTGAAGTAAGGAGTTAGAGACATCACGAGTATAATTTTGCCGAATGAACAATTCAATCTTCTCGGCAAGATGAATGGCGGTTGCATCGGATGCCTCGGCCAGATCGCGGTCCAAGAATTGCAGGAACTGTTGAAAGGAGGCTTGGCGCTTCCAGTTGCGCATCGACTGGGGTTCTTGTTCCAGATGGAAAAAGAACTCTAATACCTCCATTGCCTTCTCTGATATTTCCGTATACTTCGGAATAAAGATCGAGCATACATCGCAGTGATTTAAATAAGCTTTTTGTTTATGGCTTTCGATGAGCTCGCTCTGATTTTCCAGACATTCGTTCATATCCTGACACTCGATCCAGCTGCCGAAGGTCTGGAAATGAATCCAGATGATTTCTGTTTCGATAGGACAAGGGGCAAAGCCATAGTGATGGGCATCTGGACGAAGGATGAGGAATTCTCCTTCCTTTAGCTCCCAGTGCACCTCGTTCTCGGCGATGGGCAACATCCCCTTTTTAACAATGATTAGATCAAATACGCCGATGCAATTACGACTGATATGATAGTCTCCAGCATTGTAGTGAGCACGGCCACAGTCTATGAAATAAGGAATAGGCGGTGTGATAAAGCTAAGAATCGGTGAGTTCATCGCGAGCCTCCAATTGGAATCCATCGTTTTTTTATGATGTAGATGAAACTAGCCAGCACCTTTCCTGAACTCCGAAGGCGAGCATTTCATCGCTTTACGGAAAACCTTTATGAAATAGCTTACATTATCAAATCCGACCTCGAATGCGATGTCGGATATTTTTCTTTCACTTTGTTGCAGCAGATCGGCAGCCTGGCGAATCCGGTATGAGTTGATGTAATCGACTGGCGTTTTACGAGTCATCATTTTGAAGAAGCGGCAGAATTGTCCCTCGCTCATGGGAATAAGCTCTGATAGATCACGGGTACGTATCGGTTCCTGATAGTTATCTTGGATATAAAGGATCACCTTTTTAAGGCGGTTAATTTTGGTGGTATCAGCATCATCCGATTGGCTGCGGTTCTCAAATCGGCCCTCTGCGGTAATCTTGGAAAGCATGATTAGCAAAGTTCCTTTCATAAAGGTCTCAAATCCGGGCATTTTATTAGCGTATGCCTCCATCATTTGCTCCAGATGATGAAGCAGCTCCTGCTGCCAAGGGACATCGGGTGTAATATGTCTCGGAAAGCTCTGGCGTTTCTCTTGCAGTGGCAAAATCGCGTTTTGCTGGATCGTATCGTACTGGGCGCTAGCCAAAAGATCAGGCAGAAATACAAGCGCACAGAATTTGCAGGGGGTGTCTTCGTTCAGCACATAGGCGGCGTGTATATCGCCAGATTCGATAAATACCGCTTCGCCCGCGCGGAGTGGAAAATATTCTGTGTCTACTTGGAACAGAATTTCTCCTTCTAGCAGCATAAAGAACTCCGCTTCTTCATGCCAATGTGTATCGAGTACATGCGTTCCGGATGGAAGTTCTATCCAATAAGCTGCGAGTGGAAACATACTATCTCCATGAACTCTGTTTTCTTTTAGCAAACTCTGAGTTGTACGGTCCATATAAAGGCCTCTTTTCTTAGAAAAACATCAAAATAGTGTTATAAATGAGCTATATAGTATTAGTTTTGTTCATTTTTTATCGGTATAATGCAACTATAAACACCAAATTGAAAGGTGGCAAGTACACAATGAAATTTACTGATGGTCTCTGGCTGGTTCGTGAAGGTATCACGATTAACGGCGCAGTTCAAAATTATGTTGTAGAAAAGACTCCCGAAGGATTAACAGCAATTACACAAACGACTCCAATCACAGGGCGCGCAGCAACGCTGAATTCAACCCTGCTTACTGTAAAATTCCATTCCCCGCTTCCAGGCGTGGTAGGCATTAAAATTATTCATCATGATGGTGTACAGGAACATGGTCCGGTTTTCGAACTGACTAAAGGTACTGGCGATCATGTGAAGATTGAAGAAACGGATCTCGAAACCGTGCTGATCAGCGGCGGACTTCGTGTAGTGATTCGCAAAGGCGAACAATGGGCGGTGGATTTCTATCGCGGCGAAGAACGTATTACAGGCAGTGGCTTTAAATCCATGGCTTACATCACCGACCAAGACGGTAACACGTACATGCGTGATGAGCTGGATCTCGGCGTAGGCGAATTCGTATATGGTCTGGGCGAACGTTTTACCGCTTTCGTGAAAAATGGACAAACCGTTGATATCTGGAACAAAGACGGCGGCACTAGCTCTGAGCAAGCTTACAAAAACATTCCTTTCTACGTATCAAGCAAAGGTTATGGCGTATTCGTGAATCATCCGGAATTGGTTTCCTATGAAATCGCTTCAGAAAAAGTGAAAAAAGCCCAATTCAGCGTAGCTGGAGAAAGCTTGGAATACTTTGTGATTGATGGACCTACCATTAAAGACGTTATTAGCAACTATACTGCTCTTACTGGTAAACCAGCGCTTCCACCAGCATGGACTTTTGGCTTGTGGCTGACAACTTCGTTCACTACCAACTATGATGAAGAGACTGTAAATTCCTTCGTAGAAGGTATGGCAGAACGTGATCTGCCGCTGCATGTATTCCACTTTGACTGCTTCTGGATGCGTGAGTATCAATGGACTGATTTTGAATGGGATAAACGTGTATTCCCAGATCCAGAGGGCATGCTGAAACGCCTGAAGGAAAAAGGCCTGAAGATCTGCGTATGGATCAACTCTTATATTGGTCAACGTTCACGCTTGTTTGAAGAAGGCAAGAAAAACGGCTACCTGATCAAAAAGCCTAACGGCGATGTTTATCAATGTGACCTGTGGCAAGCGGGTATGGGACTGGTGGATTTCACTAACCCTGCGGCTTGTGAATGGTATGCCGGCTACCTGCGTGATTTGGTAGATATGGGCGTAGACAGCTTCAAGACAGACTTCGGTGAGCGGATTCCTACAGATGTAGTTTATTTCGACGGATCTGATCCGATGAAAATGCACAACTACTACACTCAACTGTACAACAAAGTTGTATTTGAAGTATTGGAAGAGAAGCTTGGTAAGAATGAGGCAGCATTGTTCGCACGTTCTGCAACTGCTGGCGGCCAACAATTCCCAGTTCACTGGGGCGGAGATTGCTACGCAGATTATGAATCCATGGCAGAAAGCCTTCGCGGCGGTTTGTCTCTGGGCTTGTCCGGTTTCGGTTTCT
The DNA here is from genome assembly GCF_038004505.1 of Paenibacillus sp. FSL R7-0048. Classification (NCBI taxonomy): domain Bacteria; kingdom Bacillati; phylum Bacillota; class Bacilli; order Caryophanales; family Paenibacillaceae; genus Paenibacillus; species Paenibacillus sp. FSL R7-0048. The sequence continues at coordinate 1,021,666 of NZ_JBBORF010000001.1, forward strand.
GGAGTCACGATATCGGTGGTTTCGAGAACACTGCTCCGGCACATGTATTTAAACGCTGGTTAGCTTTTGGACTGTTGTCCAGCCACAGCCGTCTGCACGGCAGCACTTCGTACCGTGTGCCTTGGGCGTACGATGATGAAGCTTGTGATGTTACCCGCTTCTTCACGAAGCTTAAATGCAGCTTGATGCCTTACCTGTATGATGTGGCTGGGCAGGCTGCAGAGCATGGCTGGGCTTCTATGCGGGCGATGGTTATGGAATTCCCGGAAGATCCAACATGCGAAGTGCTCGATCGCCAATACATGCTGGGTGATTCCTTGCTCGTAGCGCCTATTTTCCAAGAAAACGGCGAAGTGAAATACTATCTGCCAGCAGGTCGCTGGACTCACCTGTTATCTGGTGAAACTGTACAAGGCGGATCATGGCGCAAAGAGAAATATGATTTCTTCAGCCTGCCACTGTTCGTTCGTCAGAACTCCTTGCTGGCAATCGGCAGCATCGACAACAAACCGGATTATGACTTTGCGGATGGCGTGAAATTTGGCCTATATTCACTTGAAGAAGGTACTACTACTTCTGCAACCGTACGTGATCTTAAAGGTGCTCCTGAATTGACTGTGAAGGCTGCCCGCAAAGGCAACAGCGTAACAGTTACTGCAGAAGGCAGCGGTAAAGAATTCTCGCTTTCCCTTAAAGATCTGGGAGCTATCGCTTCCGTAGAAGGTGCAGAGCAAGTGGATGAGACTACAGTGAAAGTAAACGCAGGTGCAAAATCTGTATCGTTTACCATTACACTGAAATAAGATGATTTCTTAAAGCATATTGATATAGCCATAACCTCTCTTGTAGACTGGGTGAACGATCCGTTCCCTGGTTTATAGGAGAGGTTTTAGTGTTACAATCTTAACTAATAACGGGGGAAACGTTATGAATACTAATTTAATTAAGGGAAGTGGAGTTTTGAATCAGACGGACTATACCTCTGCTACGGTTCTTTCAACCGCCGCTAATTTTATTATGAATAGGCAAGAACCTTTTACACATACCTTCCGGACTTATATTCGTTTACGGGAAAACGGCCCGGTGCAGCTGAAATTTTGGCATAGCAATGCGGTGGATTCCACCTGGGACCAAGGGCTTGAAGCTTCGGGCAGTGAACCTGGGGGCAGTTGGGTGATCGAATCGGCATTTATCGCGGATGGGGGCACTGAGCCAAACGGAGCTATTATTGAGCATACACAACATGCTGTCACTTTTGAAGGCAATGTCTCCAAGTCAGTAGCGGCCGGTGAATGCTTCTGGAGTGATGAGACAAGCATCAACCTACCTGATGGCCATTACTTAGCGTTTACATGGACGATTAAGACAACTACTGCGGGTAAATCCATTCCTTTCAACGTAGAAGGGATGCTGGCAACCGCTTATGATGCGCCCGGAAATCTGGCTGCACAGGAGTCAGCCGATGGGTTTACAGAATCTGACAAGCTTTTGGTACTGCCAAGCTATATCGGATATAAGAAAGCTGTGAATAAGAAGCTAGTATTTTTGGGAGATTCGATTACTCAAGGTGTGCGGACATTAAAGGACGGATACGAATATTGGGCAGCGAGAATTGCGGATGGTCTTGGTGCAGAGATTGGTGTATGGAATCTCGGCTCAGGCTGGGCTAGAGCGTATGATGTAGCTGCGGATGGCCCTTGGCTTCACAAAGCTAAACAGAGTGATGAACTGATGATTGTCCTCGGCGTAAATGATATTGATATTGGCTGCCGCTCTGCAGATGAGTTACTTGGTGATCTGACAACTATTATTGCTAAGATCAAAACAGCAAATGCTGATGCTAGTATTATTCTAAGTACGGTGCCGCCGTTTAATTTTCAGGAGGCAAGAGAAGAGACTTGGCGTAGAGTGAATCATGAAATCCTGACTAACCCACCCGCTGGAGTAGACCGTGTGTTTGATATAGCAAGCCTATTATCGTTGCCTGCACCAGACGATCACCGGATCAGACCGGAATATATGAGTGGACAAGACGACCCGCATCCGAACGGCATAGCCGGTAAGACGGTTGCGGACGCCTTTTTAAACTGGTATTGATCAACTCTTAAATGTGTCCCGGTAGTCCTTAGGTGAAGATCCAACCTGCTTCTTAAACACTTTGCTGAAATATTTAACATCATGAAAACCGACCATTTCGGAGATTTGGGCCAGCTTCAGACGAGGATTCTGCAATAGTAGTTTAGCTTTATCTATTCGAATATTAACAATAAAGTCGGAGAAGTTAATCCCGTATTCCTGTTTGAATCGGCGAGAAATATATTCACGGCTAACAAAAAACTTTCCGGCCACTTCCTGTAAGGACAGGTCGGAAGCGTAATTAAGCTCGATGTATTTGACGATATCATGCATCGGATTACGTTCTTTAGCTTGTTTCAGGGCGATTACTTCGGCCAGCTCCTGCATTAGGGTATACGACCAGTCACGCCAAGCGAATAAGGAGAACGAGTAACCGTTCGTATAAGGAGCTGGGTGAAGCTGGTCGGCCTGTTCAAGCTCGGCCAGTGCGCCTTCAGCTTCAGGGCCTAACATTTCCCGTACTAGCTGGGAACGAAATAGTAGAGCATCATTTTTCCATGAGTTTAGGATTTCTGGTGTCACAACCCCACCTCGGCTAAGCTCATCTACCCAGTGCTGCGCAGCTGTTGATAATATCTCTGGACTTCCGCTGATGACTGCCATTTTCCAATCTTCCTTGACGTCAGCAAAGTTCGTTGTTGATACATTACCGCGAACCTCTGCTTTGGCGATCTCTTTACGATCTCTGAACTCTTCGGAGGAAGAGGAGAAATGGCAGTAATCCTCATGAATTAATAAGTTTCGGCGTTGTAAGGCCTCTGCCACCTCTGCACGCTGATAAGGTAACTGCTTAGGTAAGTTGCCGATGCTGCTGATTCCAAAATGCATTCGGACCTGCAAGGTAGAGTAGATGCCATGATTGATTCTGCCTATTAGCTCGACCACAGAGGTTTGAATATCCCACAGAATAATCGCAATCTCCGGAGGACCTCCCCAATAACGAAAAGCAACACCCTTATGCGGACTGTGCAAAAATTCATTACAAATATTGACGATAGCGTAGTTCATTAGCTCGGTGTCTCCGCCAAAACGTTTAATCAACGGATTGTTACCCGCATCTGTCTGCACCAATATTAACCGAGCGGAATGGATGTTTTCCGGAATGATACCATCACTGCATAACCTCCGCAAAGATAAATCAGAATTGATCGGATCATCAATTAGTGCAGATAATAGCTTTTCCCCATAAATGGGCTTGAACTCATTAAGCTGAATACTCTGTTTCTGCCGTTCGCTTCGGTCGTCTTCTTCTGAGCGCCAGGCTGCAACTGCTTTAGCTACCGCTACATTGATTGCCTCGGCTTCGATAGGTTTCAGGATATAATCAATACCCCCATGCCGCACAGTCTGCCGTACGAACTCAAAATCATTATGTCCGCTGACTACAATAAACTTAGTGTTGCCGGCGAATTCGTTCACCCAGGTCATTAACTCTATCCCATTACCTGATTCCATCATCATATCCATAATGACTAATGCTGGTTTAGCCTGCCGGATGATCTCGATGGCTTCATTTCCATTTCCGGCTTCCAGAATTTCATCTATTTGATGGGCGTCCCAGTCGACAAGCAGTCTGACTGCCTTTCTAACTCTTGCCTCGTCATCAACAATCAGCGCCTTCATATCTTTTCACGCTCCGCTATAATTTCAATTTCCAATTTCACTACTACTCCGCCTGCTCTAAGGTTATCCACAGTTAAAGTGGCACTATCTCCGCACACAAACTTGAGTCGAGCCAGAACGTTCGGCAGACCAATACCTGATCCTGTAGCTTCCTTGGTTTGCTCTGTATTTCTTAATAAATCTATATCTGTTCTAGTAGGATGCTGTAGCTTCTGCTTTAAAAGATCTAACTTCGCTGAAGGGATCGCATTTCCGTTATTTTGGATACAGATTTCCATCCGGTTGTCATCCACTCTTGCTGCGGTGATTTCAATGAATCCGTCACTGCGGGAAAGATTAAAGCCGTGTTTGAAATAATTTTCTACAATAGGCTGTAAAATCATTTTCGGCATAAACGTCTCTAAAAGTGATTCCTCCATATCGTAGCGGAAACTGAACTTATTTTCAAAACGTTCCTTTTGCAGTTCAATGTAGGCTTTGACATGATCCAGCTCATCCTTAACAGTTACGATCTTCTCCTTATTGTACATGCTGTAGCGCATCATTTTGGCTAGAGCTGAAAGAAGTGAGTAAATTTGGGGCACTTTAAGCTCTAAGGCCAGCGTGCCAATGATCTGTAACGTGTTATTCAGAAAATGCGGGTTGATTTGTGCCTGCAGTGCCCGCAGTTCATTGGTCTTATTGGACAATTCCAGCTTGTACTCTCTTAAAATCAGGTTGTTGATCGTGTCCATCATACTGCGGAATCGCTCGGTAACCACGCCAATCTCATCTTTGCCCATAGGTTGAATTTCAACATCAAGATTACCGGTCTGCACCTGATTCATGTAACGAGTCAACTGCTTGATAGGAGCCGTGATTCGAAAAGAGATCAGGGTCGTTAACGTGGCAATTGTAATCAAAAGTAGAACAAGGAGGAATATATTGATCGCTGCCGCCTCGTTAGCTTCCCGGAAAAGATAGGACGTAGGAATCTGCTTCACGAGGGTCCAATTTAAACCTTGGGTTTCGATTCTTTGGTAAATAAACACAGCATCTTCCTCTTCAAAATACCCTTGCGAGCTTTGATTCGTGGCGATTTGCTTGTTGTACCAAGAAGCGTGTAGGCGCTTGCCGTATTCCTCACTATTGCTTCCGTATACAATCCTGCCATCGCCATCCAGCAGCCAAATGTTCTCCTGCTTCTGATCATATAACTGGCTGACGATGTCGGTAAGAGCCGTTAGCTTAACATCGATCGACAGGAAGCCGAGTGGGGTGGTAGTGGGAATCCTTTCAATTCGTCTATGCAATGTAAACACAGGCTCCGGTATGAGTTGCGGGATAGGTGAGGTTAGACCATAGCTGTGACTTATATGTGTACTTTGTATAAACACAGGAGAACTGCTAGTGATCTCTGAGTCAGCATAAGGGGGGATACCCTGCCAACGTTTGGGTGTATTTTGGGTGAGCAAAGTGGCTTTTCTATCCTTTACACCGTAAAGATACACCTGGGATATATCTGGCATGGATGAAGAAATGTAATTTAGAGAAGAATAAATTCGTGTATTTGCTGCCATATCCTCGTATCCCGCTTCGAGCAGTCTGTAGAAATCTGAATCTGAATAGACGATAAGGGAAAGACGATTGATCTCCTGAATCAGACTTTCGATGTTTCTATTGCCTTGAAAGAGGAGGTTCGTATTCTCATCTACTGCCCTTGTTCTTAGGGATTGAGTGCTATAGTGATAGCTAATAAACATGGTGGCCATAATACAGATTAACGTTGGCAGTAGGATAAAAACGATCAATTTTGTGCGAATCGTGTTCCATTTCATCGAAATTTGTCACATCCGATCAATATTTTACACCTGAAAGATCACTTTAGTAGGTGTGAGGTACCCTGAAAAAAACAGATAATATGTGTATAAAGCATAAACAAGTAAGTGAGCAAAAGAAAGGGGGGGGCAATAAATGCGCGGCACTAAGTTGTCCCAGTTAGGTCAACAGCTTTTTTTCGTTGGTCCGGCAGTTTTGTTTTTTACCTTAATAACGATTATCCCATTTTTGATGGGGATGTATTACTCTTTCACAGATTGGAACGGTGTATCCGGTAATGTAAGTTGGGTCGGATTTCAAAACTTTTCCACTATTTTCTCAAATGACCCTGACTTCTGGTCTTCCTTTTGGTTCACGGTAAGATTTACGGTGTTAGGTGTGATTTTGACTAACGTGGTAGGCTTCTTCTTAGCTTATCTGTTAACTAAACCTTTAAAGACACGTAACATGCTTCGGACTATTTTCTTTATGCCGAACGTTATCGGGGGATTGTTGCTTGGTTTCATCTGGCAATTTATCTTCATCAAAGGGTTCGCCACTATGGGCGACCTCACAGGATGGTCCTTCTTTAATCTTCCTTGGCTCGGTGATGCCACAACAGGATTCTGGGCGATTGTAATGGTCTTTGTTTGGCAGTCTTCCGGTTATCTAATGGTTATCTACATTGCCTCGTTGAGTAACGTATCTAAAGAAGTACTAGAAGCGGCTGATATTGATGGTGCATCCCGTTGGCAGGTGCTACGCAATATCGTAGTTCCGCTAATTATGCCTGCTGTAACTATCGGATTATTCTTGGCCATTTCCTGGTCATTCAAAATGTTTGACCTTAACTTGTCCTTGACGAAGGGTGGACCGTTCAAATCGACGGAATCCGTTGCTATGAATATTTACAATGAAGCCTTCCTGAACAATCGTTACGGGCTGGGTACTGCAAAAGCGCTGCTGTTCTTTGTAATTGTAGCCATCATTACTCTGATTCAGGTCCGTATCACGAAGAGCAAGGAGGTTGAAGCGTAATGAAACCTACGGAAAAAAAGAGATGGAATATTGGTACGGAAGTGATAATGATCCTTCTGGCGCTGCTCTTTCTCTCTCCATTCTATTTCTTGCTCGCAAACTCGGTGAAATCCTTCGGTGAAATTCTGAGTGATGCGGCAAGCTGGCCAAAAGTATTTATGTGGTCGAACTATTCAACCGCCTGGAAATTAGCCCGTTTCGGTGAAGCATTCCGAAACTCGGTTATTATCACAGTGATCAGTGTTATTCTAATCTCTCTGTTCAGTGCGATGGCATCTTATCGTATGGTTCGGGCGAATACGAAATTCAATCAGTTCTTGCTGCTTATCTTTGTAGCAGCAATGGTAGTTCCGTTCCAAACGATCATGATTCCAATTCTGAAGGTCGTAAATGTTATTGGAGTAAATAACTCTTTCCTTGGTTTGATTATCACGAATCTAGGAATCAGTGTTCCGATGGCGATCTTCCTGTTCCACGGCTTTATCAAGTCCGTTCCTCTTGAAATTGAAGAGGCGGCTACAGTAGATGGATGTAATCCTATTACCGTGTTCTTCCGTATTGTGCTTCCTTTGCTGAAGCCAATGGTGATGACAACAATCGTGCTAAACGCACTTGGAATATGGAATGACTATCTGTTGCCATCCTTGATTCTTCAGGCACCAGAGCTTCGGACCATTCCACTAGCGACTTTCTCCTTCTTTGGTCAATACACCAAACAATGGGATATGGCACTTCCGGCTCTCGTAATCGGGGTCGCACCAATTATAATTTTCTACCTGTTTATGCAACGTTACATTGTTGAGGGAATAGCGGCTGGCTCGGTGAAAGGTTAACACCGAGCCCTCCGTTCCAAATATTTTTTAAGCAGTCCACTATTTTAAGGGGGAATATATAATGAAGAAGAAACACTCCGCAGTTGCTCTATCAGCAGTAATGGCAATGAGTTTAGCTCTAACGGCATGTGGTGGTAATAATAACGCTTCTAGTAACTCACAAAATGGAAGCGCTGGCACAAATTCAGGTGAAGTGAAGACCGTTAAGATCTTCCAATTCAAAACTGAAATCGTAGAAGGCCTCAATGAGCTTAAGGTTGAATTCGAAAAAGAATACCCTAACATCAAGCTGGATATCCAAACAGTTGGTGGTGGTGCGGACTACGCAGCAGCATTGAAAACTAAATTCGCTTCCGGCGATGCGCCTGATATTTTCTCCAATGGTGGATATGCAGAAATGGAACTTTGGGGAGACAAGATGGAAGATCTGTCCGACCAACCTTGGGTAGAAGATCTGATTCCTATGGCTGCAGAGCCTATGACTAAAGATGGCAAAGTATACGGTATGGCAATGAACCTTGAGGGTATCGGTATTGTGTATAACAAGGACTTGTTCGCTAAAGCGGGAATCACTGAAACTCCAAAAACATTGTCACAGCTTGAAGAAGCAGCCAAAAAGCTGCAAGCTATCGATGTAACTCCTTTTGGTAATGCATATCAGGAATGGTGGCTGCTAGGTAACCAAGGGATCAGCGTAGCCTTTGCACAACAAGATAATGTAGATGAATTCATCAAAGGTTTGAATGAAGGAACTGGTACAATTGTAGGCAATAAAACGTTTGAAGAGTGGAGCAAGTATCTCAAACTGACTTTACAATACGGACAAAAGAATCCTTTGACCACAGATGCTAACACTCACCTGGCAATGTTCGCAAAAGGCGAAACTGCAATGATGCAAGAAGGTAACTGGGCACAAACTCTTGTTGATAACATCACTCCTGATATGAACATTGGCATGTTCCCTATGCCAATCAATGAAGATGCTGAGAAGAATGACAAAATGACTGTTGGTATCCCTGCGAACCTTGTAGTCAACAAAGAATCCGGTTCTAAAGAAGAAGCAAAAACGTTCTTGAACTGGTTGGTAACTTCCGATATGGGTAAAGAGTACATCGTTAAAAAATGGAAATTCATCCCTGCTTTGTCCACAATCGAAGCAACACCTGAAGACATCGGTATGCTTGGAGCAGACGTATGGAACTATGTAAAAGAAAACAAAGTTTATGGCCTGCAATCCTCTAAATTCCCTGATGGTGTAACGCAAGAATTTGCCAGCGTGATTCAACAGTTCATTGCTGACAAGGTTGACGTTAACGGTTGGATGACTGGTATGCAAGCTGCATGGGACAAGCTTAAAAAATAAGTAAAGCACATTATAGAGAAGATTTAATGGATATTAGTGGTTAACAGAAGCGCTCTCCGTATACCTCATCAATTTGAGACGGGGAGCGCTTTTTTTGGGAAACAGGGCTGATTATCAAGGGATGGGGAGAAGCGCCAATGAAACGATATGATCATGTTCAGATGGGTGTGGACTATTACCCGGAGCATTGGGATGAATCCATGTGGGAACCAGATATCAAGTTGATGAAAGAAACAGGTGTTAAAGTAGTCCGGGTTGCTGAGTTCGCATGGAGCCGACTGGAGCCAACTGAGGGGAATTACCAGTTTGAGTGGCTGGACCGTGCGCTGGACCTTTTTCATCAATATGATCTGCAGGTTGTGATGGGTACGCCAACAGCTACACCGCCAAGATGGTTAACGACGAAATTTCCGGATGTGCTTCCGGTGTTTGCTAATGGAGAGATTTTTCACCCGGGGGTACGTGGACACCGCTGCTATAACAGCACATCGCTGCGTGAGTATGGCAGCCGTATTATTCTGCGTCTTGCCGAACGTTACAGTGAACACCCGGCCGTCATAGGCTGGCAGACTGATAATGAATTTGGCATGTTGGATTGTCATTGTGACGCTTGTAATACTGCTTTTCGAGCATGGGTACAAGCTAAATACGGAACACTGGCTGAGGTCAATGCAGAATGGGGAACCGTTGTTTGGAGCGGGGAGTACAGCGATTGGAATGAGCTTACCGTGCCGTTGGGCGGATCACCTCATCAGAATCCATCTTTTCTGCTGGACTTTCAGCGGTTTCAGTGGGATTCGGTGGTAGCGTTTCAGACAGCGCAGATCAATATTTTGCGTATGATTTGTCCAGAGCATTTCATAACCCATAACTTTCACAGCTATCCGCAGCGTCTCGATATGTACGCAGTGGGTGCAGATCTGGACGTGGCTGCGTTTGATTATTATCCGAATACTTCGCCAACCAAACAAGAGACAACGCCTTATAGCGGAGCACTTTCATTGGACGTAACCCGTGGCATCAAACGCCAAAACTTCTGGATCATGGAGCAGCTGAGTGGATCTCCGGGTTGTTGGATGCCGATGTGGCGAACCCCTTATCCGGGACTGATTCGTGCCTATGCATGGCAGGCGATTGCTAGAGGTGCGGATACTGTTGTTCATTTTCGCTGGAGAAGTGCAACTTCAGGAGCAGAACAATTCTGGCACGGGCTGATTGATCACAGCAATGTTCCCGGACGCAGATTAGCGGAGTTCACGCAGCTATGTCATGAGGTTAATGGGCTGAGCGGCAAGCTCCAAGGAACGATGCTGAAAAACGAAGTGGCTATCCTCCATTCTCATGAAGAGAAGGCTGCGCTGGATATTCAGCCGCAGGCAGAGGGCTTTGATTATTATGAGAACATTAAGCAGATTCACCGGGCGGTGACCAAGCTTGGCATGGGCTGCGATGTTATCGACCTCAGACAACCGCTTGATGGATACAAAGTAGTAATCGCTCCGAATTTATATTTGCTGGATGAGGAGATCGTACGTAATCTGGAGGATTTTGCCCTCGCTGGCGGGACCTTGCTGATCACCAACCGTAGTGGCGTCAAAAATATAAACAACATCGCAGTCATGCAACCGCTGCCTGGGCAGCTGAGCTATTGTACCGGCGTTGAAGTGCTGGAGTATGATCCGATTGGCGTTGAAACACATGTCATCGTGGATGCGGAGGGTAACCCATATGAATGTACGCAGTGGTGCGACATCCTCCGACCTGTAGTGGCCCAGCCAATTGCCTGGTATGGTGATGATTTCTATCGCGGCACACCCGCTGTTACTGTTAATTCCTTCGGCAAAGGTCAGGTTTATTACTTTGGAACCCATGCGGAAGAGCAATACTGGTCAGTTCTATTGGAGAACCTGGCTAAGGAAAAAGGGTTGTTATACTATGAAGGATTGCCAAACGGAGTACATGCCTCCGTGCGGACTGGAGATCAGGGAAGCTTCTTGTTCCTGCTTAATCTGAGCCGCGAGTCGGTGATCGTTCCGTTGCCACGAGAATACAGCAGCCTGCTGGATAATAAGATTCGATCGGGAGAGCTCCAGCTCGAGCCGTATGGTGTTGAGGTGCTGGAGATTTGAGTGGTTTTGAGTAAAGAGATTTTGGAGTGGGTTTGGGAGTGTGGCAGGAGAGGGGAAAGTGGAGTGGGAAATGTGTGGAGTAGGGTGAAGTGAAGGTTGGTGAAGATGGAGTGGGGGATGTGTGGAGTAGGGTGAAGTGAGGTTGGTGAAGATGGAGTGAGGGATGTGTGGAGTAGGGTGAAGTGAAGGTTGGTGAAGATGGAGTGAGGGATGTGTGGAGTAGGAATAGTGAAGTAAGTGGAAGTGTGGAGTAAAAAATGAGTGGAGTAGGGCATGCAGAAACTTCAACAGAAGCACAACAGAAAATAGTTGCACTTCGTACATTTATTTGAAGCATTGGAGTACTTAATTGGTTTTAGTTGCACTTTGTGCAGCTATAAATTGGCTAATCCCGCTGCAAGGCCATATTCCGAGAATATAGTTGCACAGAATACACTTATATGGATAATTTCTGCCGTGCAGGCTATTTTAAGTGTATAAAGTGCAATTATTTCGTCTGACTTACTCATACTGAACTGAAGAGAGCTGTACAATGGAGTCCCCATCATGAGCAAATTTCCACATGGAGTCCACCATGAGCAGATTTCCACATGGAGTCCACCATGAGCAGATTTCCACATGGAGTCCACCATGAGCAGATTTTCACAAGGACTCCACCATGTGCAGATCTGCACGATCCATCTCAGAGGTGCCGTACACTCGCAGCCAAATGAACCCGGCCAACGTAACGTACCGCACTTCACCGTACCGCCCATTTCTACACAATAGTAGCGCATACCATACTCTTACTACGTTCTAGCCGCATATTCCCAGCGAGCAATTTTTCCACAGCAGGCGGGGCATGTTCAATGCAGGCGTCTAAATTGCTCCGGCGTAGTCCCGGATTGCTTGCGAAATGTGGCTACATAATGGCTGACATCGCGGAAGCCGACTAGCTGGGAGATAGCTTTTACCGTAAGATCGGGTTGGCTTACGAGCATTTCTTTGCTTTTCCGGATGCGTAAACGTACGAAATAGGCATAAGGCGAGAGTCCGAAAGTTTGGACGAATAGGTTGTTAAGATAGCGCCCAGATACGCCTAGTTCATCGGCTAGATCGTTCAGTCCAAGATCAGGATCGCCATAATGGCTGTCCATCCATTTTAGCAGTGGCTGCAGCTTATCTACATTGCGGGAAATCGCCGTATTATTTTGAAGCTGGCCATATTTACTCAAAGTAAGCAAAAAACGATAAGCATCTGTGGAGGCGCCGAGACCAAACATATCCTGATAGGCATCATGACGATCCAGCATTTCCTTCAGCAAATTGGGGAGAGGCGCTTCATTTTCCCAACGGTAAAAAGAATTACTATTCATCCCAAGGGTCTCCAAAATAGAGTGTGCCGAATCGCCACCAAACGTTAGATAATAGGTACCCCAGTTTTTAGTGGAAGCCTCATAACGATGGGGTGTATAAGGAAGTAGTAATACGCCGCTGCCTTCGGGCAGGGAAAAGGTTTTATTGTCAAAATGGATGATCCCTTCACCTTCTGAGGTTTGAAGCCAATGATACGTGTCATAGCCATCGGGGCGGGATACTTTTTCCTGATCATGATTGTGCCCCATACTGTCTAAAGTGATTGGCAAGTGCTGTCCACCTTCATGGACGAATACGATCCTGCGATGCATGATTTCGGACAATGTTATCCTCTCCTGTTAGTTCTATATTCTTATATGTATGAGATATTATTTTATATTTAAAGGGCAACCTTAACCATTTACAATAGATATATAATTATACTATAAAGGGTGTGCGAAGTGTGATTAACGATAAATTACCTAAAATTTGGTACGGTGGAGATTACAATCCGGAGCAATGGGATGCGCCAGTATGGGCTGAGGATGAACGGATGTTCAAGCTGGCGGGAATTGATGTTGCCACAATTAATGTGTTTTCCTGGGCTTTAATCCAACCTTCCGAAGATACTTATGATTTCTCCTCATTGGATGAATTAATGGATAGACTATATAAAAATGGAACTTATGTATGTCTAGCTACAGGAACAGGAGCACATCCAGCTTGGATGGCTCATCGTTATCCTGAAGTGACCCGTGTCGATGTGCAGGGCAGAAAACGTAAGTTCGGCGGACGTCATAACTCCAATCCGAACAGTTCAGTTTACCGCAAGTATGCAGCGAAGCTGGCTGGTAAGCTGGCAGAACGCTACAAGGATCATCCGGCACTGGTAGCTTGGCATATTTCTAATGAATATGGTGGCTATGATTATTCCGAACAGTCCGCTGCTGCCTTCCGTGTCTGGTTGAGGGAGCGTTATGGTTCGCTGGATGCTTTGAACAAGGCTTGGAATACACGCTTTTGGGGACATACGTTTTATGATTGGGAAGAAATTGTGGTGCCAAATGAGCTGAGTGAAGAATGGAACGGTAACCGTACTAACTTCCAAGGAATCTCGTTGGACTATCGCCGTTTTATGTCTTATAGCTTGCTCGAATGTTACAAAATCGAATACGAAGCGATCAAAGAACACAGCACCAACGTACCTGTTACAACGAACCTGATGGGCTTTTATCCGGAGCTGGATTATTTTGAGTGGGCCAAGCATATGGATGTAATTTCTTGGGACAACTATCCTTCACTGGACACACCGGTCAGCTTTACAGCAATGACACATGATCTTATGCGTGGATTAAAAAATGGCCAACCGTTCATGCTGATGGAGCAAACACCGAGCCAGCAGAACTGGCAACCGTACAACTCTTTGAAACGTCCAGGCGTTATGCGTCTATGGAGTTACCAGGCTGTGGCGCGTGGTGCAGATACTGTGTTGTTCTTCCAACTGCGTCGTTCGATAGGGGCTTGTGAAAAGTATCATGGAGCGGTAATTGAGCATGTGGGTCATGAACACACACGGGTATTCCGTGAATGTGCTGAGCTGGGTAAAGAGCTGGAGCAGCTTGGAGATCAACTACTGGATGCGCGCAGTGCAGCTAAAGTAGGGATCATCTACGATTGGGAAAATCGTTGGGCGCTTGATCTCTCAAGCGGTCCGTCGGTTGCCTTGGATTACGTGAATGAAGTCCACAAATATTATGATGCGCTGTATCAGCAAAATATCGAAGCCGACATGATCGGGGTCGAAGAGAACCTGTCCAAGTATGAAATTGTTATCGCACCCGTAATGTACATGGTCAAGCCAGGTTTTGCAGAGAAGGTTGAAGCTTTTGTAAAAGCGGGCGGCACATTCATTACAACTTATTTCAGCGGTATTGTTAATGAGAACGACCTCGTGACGGTTGGAGGTTATCCAGGCGAATTGCGTAAAGTGCTTGGAATTTGGGCAGAGGAAATCGATGCATTACTGCCAGGTATGAGCAATGAGCTCGTGCTGGATAAAACGTGGGGTAGCTTGAGTGGTTCTTATAAATGTGATCTGCTCTGCGATCTGATCCATGCCGAAGGGGCAGAAGTTTTGGCAGAATACGGTTCTGATTTCTATAAAGGAATGCCTGCGTTGACTGTGAATAAATTTGGCGAAGGTAAAGCTTATTATGTGGCGACTAGCCCAGAAGCTGGATTCCTACAAGGATTCTTAGCGAATCTATGTGCCGAAAAGAACATTCAGCCGCTGGTAACTGCACCGGAAGGTATCGAATCTGTTCAACGTGTGAAGGATGGCGTATCTTACTTGTTCTTACTGAACCACACTGCCGGGGATTTAAGCGCGGATATTGGGGCAGCTGAGCGTACTGATCTACTGACAGGTAATGTAATCAGTGGTTCAGCAGTTGTACCGGGTCGTGGAGTATTGATTTTGTCGGATAAAAAATAGTTTATAGTATACGATTTTTAAAAAACTTTCCGGGCATAGCTTGTCCCCGGAAAGTTTTTTTGTTGTGAAGAAACTGATTAGCTGCTGCTGCCCGTGCTACCGTCTGGAGCGGATCCGCCGGGGTTTCCGCTGCTTAAGGTAATGCTCTCCGCCACAGTGGAATCTGATTTAAGCGTATATTGGATAATGTCATCAGCTTTCAGGTCAGCTAAGCTGATCGTGTTCTCCTGACGCGTACCATTGTCAAAGGTCATCGTTACAATTTTGGTATCAGCATCAATTGTAATATCTGTGGTTTCCTCGGAGAAGGTTTGCTGCATCCCGCCGCCCTGTGGTCCACCACCTTGTCCACCGCCGTCAGGGGCTCCGCCTTCCGGTATTCCCCCCTCTGGAGGTGTACCGTTTTCTGAGCCTTGATCACCTTCGGGTCTTTCCGGTGGAGTACCAGCCTGGCCGTTCTGCATATCGGCTCCAGCCGTATCTCCAGTGCCTTGTGCGGGCGGGGAAGGCATTTCTGACGTATAGATTGTAATTGTGTTGTCGCTAATACTCTTAATCTTGCCGAAGTTCATGGACATGCCGGGTCTGCCGTTTTGTTGATTGCCGTTTCCTTGAGATTGCTGTGCCTCAGTGTTATCTGCGGGTGCCGTGTTCGCTTGGTTATTAGTAACAGCTGTTCCTTCGGACTCCGAATTGGTGCTGCAGCCAGCCAATAGTAGAGAAGCGAGTAGACTTCCTGAGATCATAATCGGTATTAATTTCTTCATTTATTTTCTCTCCTTAATAGTTTTAGATTGATTAGGAGAAATATATCAGACGGTTCTGAAAGGTTGCTTAAGATCAGCTGAAAGTTTGCCTAAAGAAATAGATCATGTAAATGCTATATAATAATCATATAAGTGGGATAAAACTCTACAAAGGTAAGTCATTGTAAGACATAACCAACGTTCAGGAAAGAGGCAGTACATGAAGAATTTACTCGTAACAGGCTACCGTGCGCATGAGCTCGGTATTTTTGACAATAAGCATCCGGGAATTCCTTATATCAAAAAGGCGCTGTCTAACAGATTAAAGCCGCTAATTGAAGAAGGCGTCGAATGGATTATTACCCCCGGCCAGTATGGTGTCGATCTTTGGGCTTGTGAGGTGGTATGTGAACTCAAGACTCAATATCCTGAATTGAAATTGGGGATCATTACGGCTCATACTGGACAGGAAGAGAAGTGGAAGGAAGAGAAGCAGGAGGAATACCGACGTATTATTGCGGGTGCGGACTTTTGCAGGGCGGTCAGTAATGCCCCTTATGACGGCAGCTGGCAGTTCCGGGCCAGAGATGACTTGTTGTTCCGCAAAAGTGACGGGATATTGCTCTTTTATGATGAGGATGCGGCGGAAGGCAGCCCGAAGTTTTTTAAAGAACGAGCGCTGAAGCTGCATGCAGAGGGGGACTACGAGCTATTTCTTATTCATTCTGATGAGATTCAAAATATTGCCGATGAAGAAAATCAGCGAGATTATGAATAAAGCTACGAACGAAGATATTGCGAAATAAAAAAGCCCGAATCGGCATTGGGAAATCACCGTTAAGGGCTTTAGTTTCTATTTGAACGAGAGGCGGAGAATAGGATGAGTGAGGTCAATCAAGCAGATATTCGTTATGTTATTTTGCTTAGCCCGACGAATAAAGACCGTAGAGACATGGAGATTATTCGTGGTCATGTTAAGCATTTACAAGAGCTGGACCGTAAAGGACAATTAGTGCTGTGTGGTCCCTTTAGTGATTGTCCTGGCGGTATGGTTATTGTAAGAGCGAACTCACGCGAAGAAGCCGTTCTCCTTGCCGAAAAAGATCCTTACGTGCTGTCTGGCATTCGTAGCTATGAAGTGCGTACATGGAGTCTGTCCCATGAGGGAAACAGGCATTTAGGTATTGTTCCACTCCAGGAATAGGTTTAATCAAATGAAGCTTTTTAGCGAAGGTGCTTTTCGCACCTTGTAATGCTGCTCATAGGCATAGGCTAGCTTGATAAGCGTAGGCTCCTGATAAGCTTTTGCTGAGAAGGTTACACCAAAGGGAGCGCCGGCCGACGTGTATCCAGAAGGAACGACGATGGACGGATATCCTGCTCTGGAAGTAATTCTGGCGCCAAAATCGGCAGGGAACAGCAGGGCATCCAGATTGTATTCTTTCATAGTGGCATCGATCCCTTCTTCCTTGCACAGCTTCAGGTCAGTCGCACGATGGCGTAAATATTGAGCTTCACTTTGTGTGCCGGAGGAGGTATATTCCGCATCTATTAATGTAGCTTGACCAAATCTCAAAGTCTCCACAGGGTGTGCATGATTAAAATCAATAATATCCTTCAAGGTTCGCATAGGTGCTCCGGGGCCCAAATGAGATAAATAAGCATTCAGTGCTGTTTTGAATTCGTTTAATACCACCGAAGAGTAACTAATTTCGCGGGCGGTCTTAATATCCGCAGGATCAATGATGGTCGCTCCAAGCTCTCTCATTCTGTCGACGGAAGCGTTGAACAAAGCAAGCTGCTCAACTGTGAGCTCTTCAAAATAATAATCACGTGGTATCCCAATTCGAGCGCCCTGCAAACCATTCGGATCAAGGAATACAGTATAATCCTCGTGGATTTTACCTGTATTTGTTCCCATAGCTGCATCGCGCTGATCCTTGCCCAGCATGGCGTTTAGCAGTAACACGGCATCATGAACGGTTCTAGCCATAGGGCCTGCGGTGTCTTGTGTATTGGAGAGCGGCAGGATTCCTGAACGGCTGAGCAGCCCCACGGTTGGCTTAATGCCGATGATGGAGCCCAAATTACCGGGATTAAGAATCGATCCCGAAGTTTCTGTGCCAACAGAGACCGTACAGAAATTACAAGCGACAGCTACTGCTGAACCCGCACTAGAGCCACCGGTTGGCGTAGAAATATTGTAGGGGTTAAGGACTTGCCCGCCGCGGGAGCTGTAACCGGAGGGCATGCCGTTCGTCATAAAATTGGCGAATTCGGTCATATTGGCTTTACCCATAATAATGGCGCCGGCTTCACGCAGCTTGGTAACTATAAACGCATCTTCCCCGGCAAAAGAATTCGCCAAAGCCAGCGAACCCGCACTTGTATGCATTTTGTCCCCAGTATTGATATTATCTTTCAATAACACAGGTATCCCGTGTAGGGGGCCGCGTGGGCCATTAATTGCCCGTTCCACATCCAGAGATTCTGCGATAAACAACGCATCAGGATTAATCTCCAGTACAGAGTTAATCGTCAGGCCGTTTTTGTCGTGATCAGCAATGCGTTCATAATACATGAGAACTAGTTGTTTTGACGTAATTTCTCCGGCTTCTAATGCGGCTTGGATGTCCGGTATGGTGGCCTCTACGATTTCAAAACTCATATGCGTTCACGCTTCTTTCCCTCTAGGATATGGCTTCTCCTTCATCTAACCATAATTTGGGTGTCGTTGGTAGTTTTCTTTTTAGACTTACATTTTGATTGGCCATTTGATATATTCAGGTCTGCATTGTAATTTTTTTATTTTTCTAGATTAGGAGCTAAATTAAGAACATGAAAAACCACAACTTTGCTTCAAAAATTATCACTTTTTTTGTGGTGATGATAAGTTTTGCTGTTTTATCTTCAAGTCAAGCCTTTGCGGAAGACAGTGATCTCAAATGTTATTTGGACGGTAAGCAATTACATTTTAATGTAAGTCCTATACTGAAAGATGGAGTTACATACGTACCTATGCGGGCGATCTTTGAAGCTTTAGGCGCAACTATTAAATGGGATAATCATGCGAAGTCGGTCTCAGCGGTTAAAGGGGATATTAACATTTTTTATCTGGTCAAGGAAGGAAGAGTAATTGTAAACGCCAAAGAGCATGAGCAAGTCTTAAAAGGTATCAATTTTCAAAATAATACACTCGTCCCTTTAAGATTTATTAGCGAAGTGTTGGGTAGTAGTGTCACTTGGGATGAAGGTACAAAATCTATTTACATAACCTCACCAGTTGCCGAGGAGAAGATTATTGCCCCGGTCAACAGAACAATTTCAGTAGGAAGCCAAGAGCAATCAAAATCGTTATCAGATGAGAGAAACAGGTTTGTTATAATCGTAAAGCACTACGGAATTAAAAATAATCAGTTGTATAGCTTGCTCGAATTTTCTAACATGGATAATAAAGACATCTCAATAAATTTTAAGTCCGGTGATCAAAAAATCATAAAGACATTCTCAAAGGAAAAGGACCCCATGCCGACTCTGAAAATTGAAAATTGTACGGAAGTAACCCATAAAGTAGTTATCGATAATATTGGCGGGAATATATATAAAATCCCTGAATTTTCAGTTAATCAGGCATGTGTCAGTTCCAACCAATCCCAACAAGATGCGCTTGATGTATGGCGGAACGACAATTCCGGCCTCTCGGAATTAGGCAGTAACCTCGTGTCTGTCCGTAAATATATTCAAGATCAGACGGGTGGGCTGCAAAACTTTGTGATCCCAGCCAATAAAGCTGAACAGCTGATCTTGGTCGCCCCAGTTGGAGGGAAGGATAGGTTGGTTGTGGAGGGCAGTTATTTTGTAGGGGGTCTATCAAATAAGACTATAGAATTCCAACTAGATTATGAAGTGGTTTCTGAGCTCGATTTGGGTATTTATAGTTACATATATACGGAACCTGTATATTAAGGATCGTTTTATTAGAAAAGAGGTGTCCGAACGGCCAAAATAAATGGCTGCTCAGACACCTCTTTTGTTGTGAGTGTGTAGATTAAAGTCTGACAATTACTCCTGCGCTGCTGTAAATCCCTCTTCCGCTAAATATTCTTTAGCTTCCTCAAGCGTTTCAAACGCCATCTCCAGATTGAGGTCGGCATAGACATACCATAAATCATCCTCAAGCTTTAGGGTTAGGGTTTGGCCCTCATCATTAGTCCAGAGTGTATCGGCAGTTGCCGCAGCCTTTTTCTTTCTTTTGCTGGCTACAGGAGCATCAGGAATGTAAATAGACAGTGAGGTGATGGAGGCATCCAGCAAACTGCGCAGCTCGGATTCCGAGTAGTCGCGAATATTCACGAAGCCCTTATCGTCTGTCTCGTAGCCCCGCAGTAAGCCTGCGAACACATAGCCATTACCATTTGGATGCAGGTGAAAAGCCACGGTTTTCTTATCATGCTGGCTTTCCTCGTAGTGATAGTTCACGCGCCCAAGGGATACATTTTTGCGTTCCAGCTGGGGGTAAGAGTCGAGAATCGCTAATTTTTGTTCAAAAGTAAGCATATACAGCCTCCGGTTTTCGGTGTGATTGTGCACATGATTATACCATGTCGATGGATCGTAGACTATTTTTTAATCATCAAGCGGCAGAGACAGCACGAAGGTGCAGCCTTTGTCTGAGTGCTCCTCAAGCACGAGGCTTCCGTTCATAGATTCGGCCAACAGACGGCTGAAGGTTAGGCCGAGTCCTAGACCACGCAGTGTGCTCTGCTTATCGCTGCCCCGGAAGAAGGCTTCGAAGACATGCTCACTATGATTGGATGAGATGCCAAGCCCATTATCTTGAACACGGATTTCGGCAAAGCCATGACCTTGCTGCTCCAGCAGGTCTATCGTAAGCTGCACCTTTCGATCCGGAGCTTTGGCTTGTACGCTGTTATTAAGTAGATTGACGATAATCTGCTGGATACGAAGGGAGTCCCCACGCAAAAATAAGGGATTGATCGGCATATGGAGCACGGGTTCAGCAACATCTTCCGCCTGTGTCAGTTTCCATTGATATACGATTTCTGATAGTAGTGGTACGGCATCGAGTCGGTCGTGACGAACGGAAACCATTCCTGCAGTCAGGGCATTGTAATCCAGAAGGTCGGCTACCATTCGCTGCAACCGCCCAGCCTCCAGCAGGGCAATATCCAGAAATTCCACAGCTTCATCACCTTCAACGACCCCTTCGCGGACGGCATGCACCAGGCCTTTAATAGAGGTTACGGGTGTTTTCAACTCATGGGAGACTCCGGCCAGCATTACGGCTCGAGACTGCTCAAATTGCTGTAACTTGCCTGCCATCTCTTCAAAAGACATCATCAGCTCATGAATTTCCCGCTCTTTAGCATCCTTATCTAGAACGATATCATAACGGCCATGGCTGATTTGAGCCGCTGCCTCGACTACCTTCTGAATGGGTTTTGCCAGTTTACGAGATAAGAGGTAAATGGTTAGCCAACTTAAGATGATTAGAAACAGCAGCAGTATGGAGAAAAATATGATCTCCTCCTGTGGAATATGCCGCAGTGATTTTTTGGATTGCAGGACAATAACCTGTCCCAGTGTTTTGTCATCCGAATTTATGGGAGCCACAGCAGCTTTGAACTCCGGACTGCGGGAGTCGTTCAAGCTATCATTTAGCTTATATCTCATTTCCTTGTCAGTTAGAGGTGGCAGGGAGAATAGCATTTGACCTTGTTGATCAGTAATGATCACGCACATCTCTATGGTTAACTTGAAAAACCGCTTCCGGTCTTCGATCAGTTTTTCGAGATTTTGGCTGATTTCAATGGAGCCTTCCATATTTAAGCTGCGATCTGCAATCTCCTGTGCCAAAAGCCCCGCAGTCTGCAGACGATTGCTCATAGCCTCCTGACGGATCCACCATAATGTAGCTAAAGCTGTGAGGAGCAGGCCTACACTAATAATGAGCAAATAACGTATCGTCCAGTAAGAAAGGATAGAGGTACGTTTGGCGTTGTTTCTCTTTAAGTTGTCCATAATTGATATCCCGTCCCCCTTAGGGTACGGATTTCCCCCTCACTAGTTGGCCAGTGCGACAACGCTTGGCGTAGTCTTTTGATCGACAAATCTACCGCCCGGTCGCTTCCTTCATAATCCATTTCCCATACAAATTCTATTAATTGCTCACGCGTACAAATCTGATTAGGTCTTTCAGCGAGAAATAACAGCACTGACATATCCCGAGGACTAAGACTCAGCTCAGCCCCATTTAAAAAGACAGCACGTGCTGTGAAGTCGATAAACAAACTGCCATAATGCCGTTTACGGCTGCCATCAGACCACTGCGAGGGACGGCGTAAGACAGCGTTCACGCGTGCTACCACCTCCTCGGGAATAAAAGGTTTAGACATATAATCATCCGCACCACCGTCGAGGCCGGCTAGCCGGTCATTGATCCCATCTCTTGCCGTCAGCATGATCACAGGGCAGCTGCTTTTTTCACGGATGAGCTTAAGCAGTTCAAAGCCGTCCATGTTTGGCAGCATGATGTCTAGTAATACTAATGAAGGAGGAGATATAGCAAAAGACTCCAGCGCAGCGCGTCCATCGGCTACACGGGTGACTTGAAAGCCTGCTTTTTTCAGATAAGCACTGAGGACCCTAGAGATGGCTTCTTCATCTTCTACAACAAGAATGGATTTCGTCAAATTGGAGTACCTCCAGTCCATAAAATTTACGACAAGTTTAACACATCATAGCCCGTTCTGCTCTGACTTCTTCCCGACATATTGCTTTGTTAGAATGAGGGACGAGCTTGAAAGCATACAGAAATTATGAATATTGGAGGGAACAGGATGAAGAGAAAAAGAATAGCCTTGATCGCTGCAGGAGTTATTATCGTAGGAGTAGTCACAGGTTATACATTACTGGATAAATCGCTGGGCAATAATGTAGAGATCGAGTCCGTGATTCCAAATCAAGCAACCACAGCAGATGCTGGAGAGACAACAAATAACACTGGAGCATCAGCAGGGGTGGCGGTCACAGCCGAACAATTAAACGGGGATTGGACCCTTGCGGAAACCTCTAAAGTCTATTGGTCAGTGACGACCTCTAAAGAAACAGTAAACTTCGTAGACAACAAAGTTCAGGGTACCTGGAAGGTAAATATAGAGGATTCTACTTCGATGGCCGGGGAAGGGACAGTGGATATGAGCGCTCTGGATTCTGGCAATAGCCAACGGGACGAGCATGTAAAAGGAGAGGATTTTCTATCCGTAACGGAATTTCCACAATCCACGTTTGTAGTGAAGTCATTTTCGGAGCTGCCGGCAGAATGGACTGAAGGAGCAACTGTGCCTGTTGAAATGCAGGGGACGCTTACCGTAAAAGGAGTAGAAAAGGACGTCACCTTTCAGTCGCAAGCGGCGTATAGCGGGGGACAGTTGATGCTGTCGGGAACGACAACAGTGGCCTTTTCTGACTTTGGTCTAAGCAATCCCCACACCGTTGTGCTGGATACAGAAAATAATCTTGAGGTTCGTTTGGAGCTTGTGCTGACAAAATAGTAGCTCTTTCGTAAGGATAACGCTGCTGTGAAATTTATAGAGAGACTGTACTGAAGAGATTTTCCCAGGCCGTGTTGGCTTTTGGGAAAGTCTCTTTGGTTTGGAATGAATTGTATGTTTTAATAGTAGTATCTGTCGAATAACTAGCAATAGTGGAGGTGTTCTTTGTGATCAAGGTGGCGGCAGCAATTATACATAATGAAGAAGGGCAGATTCTTATTGCCCGGCGGCGGCAAGGTAAATCGC
The DNA here is from genome assembly GCF_038004505.1 of Paenibacillus sp. FSL R7-0048. Classification (NCBI taxonomy): domain Bacteria; kingdom Bacillati; phylum Bacillota; class Bacilli; order Caryophanales; family Paenibacillaceae; genus Paenibacillus; species Paenibacillus sp. FSL R7-0048. The sequence goes on from NZ_JBBORF010000001.1 coordinate 1,044,980, forward strand.
AGGCAGGTCTGTGGGAATTTCCTGGTGGCAAAATAGAGCAGGATGAGAGCATCGCAGAGTGTCTGCAAAGAGAGCTTCAGGAAGAGATGGGGATCACAATCCTTCCCTATGAGAGCTTTGGCATGAACGAGCATAACTATGGAGAGATAAAGATCCAATTGATTGCTTGGAAAGCGCGGTATCAGGGAGGTGTAATTGATCTGGTGGATCACGACGAACATAGGTGGGTGCTTCCGGCTGAACTGGATCAGTTCATGTTTGCTCCGGCAGATCTTCCTTTTGTAGAACGTCTAGTGATGGAATCAAAGCCGGATTGAAGGGAGATATAATATAATATAGAAGAAAGGAAGAGCTTAAATGCCTGTATATGAAAAGCTAGTGCGTGACGGTATCCCCGATTTGATAGCTTCTCAAGGTAAAGATTTTAACACAAGGATATTAGAGTCCAAAGAATACATAACTGAACTACGTAAAAAATTGCAAGAAGAGTCGAAGGAATATTTTCAGGCAGCAAGTGATGAAGAAGCTCTGGAGGAGCTTGCCGATATGCTGGAAGTGATTCAGGCTCTGGCGGAGACACACGGGAGCAATAGCGTGGAGCTGGAGAAGCAACGTGCAGAGAAAGCTAAACGTCGCGGTGGATTTAAGAAGGGGATATATCTGATTGAAGTGGAAGGAGAATAACGGGGAGATTATTTTTCCGCACAAGGAGGGTAAAACGTTGTTCAAAACCAAACTGACGATGATCTTAAGCAGTGTGGTAGCCTTGATTCCTGTAGCTATTTATTTATTCCTTTATTCCAAAATGCCGGATACCGTGCCGATTCATTATGATGGGAACATGGCTGATCGATTTGTAAGTAAAGCTAGTCTGGAGGTTATTTTGCAAAGCGGGCTGGGTTGTTTAGGATTCGTAATCATGAAGCTTTTACAATTCCTTTTGCAAAAAGCGTTTATTCAAAGCTCTAACGAGCACTCAGCGGCCTTGAGCAAGATCTGGAATATTGCTATTTTGGTGGTGACGGTGGTGTTTGCTGGCATCAGTTCCTATACATTCATTAGAATGGTCTGATAGAATTAAAGAGACTTAGCAGAAGGATTAGGAGGAACATGCAAATGAAAATGGACAACGCTTACAAGGTGAGATGGGGAATTATTAGCACAGGCTGGATTGCTCATCAATTTGTTACTGATTTGGCGCATGCCAGTAATGGTGTGGCTTATGCCGTTGGGTCAAGATCTCAGGAAAGTGCCGATGAATTTGCTAAAAATCATGGGATTCCGCATGCCTATGCAACCTATGAGGAATTGCTGAATGACCCGAATGTAGACGCGGTATATATTGGAACGCCGCATCCTTTTCACAAAGAAAATGCTTTAATGGCGCTGCGTGCAGGCAAAGCTGTCCTATGTGAGAAACCTTTTACCGTAAACAGCGGTGAATTGGAAGAAGTTGTGGCCTATGCTAAAACGCATAAGCTATTCCTGATGGAGGCAATGTGGAGTCGCTACATCCCGGCGATTGTGAAGGTTAGAGAATGGATTGCTGAGGGTAGAATCGGTGATGTTCGTTTGGTGAAGGCAGACCTAGGGTTTCGTACCGACTGGAATCCGGAAGGCAGATTGCTGAATCCGCAGCTGGGCGGGGGTGCGCTGCTGGATGTGGGGATTTATCCGGTTTCTTTTGCCTCCATGGTGTTTGGACCTCATCCTGAGTCTATTTCCAGCACAGTGCACATAGGTGAGACTGGAGTGGACGAGCATTTCTCGATGCTGTTGTCATATGGTAACGGGAAAACCGCTTCGTTGAACGGTGGTATTCGTCTTAACATGTTGGAGGAAGCGCATGTGTTTGGCACAGAAGGCCGTATTATTGTAGAGGGTACATTAGTGAACCCGAAATCGGCTGCGCTTTATATAGGAGATGAGAAGGTAGAGAGCTTTGCAGATGACCGAGCTTCTATTGGATATTGTTTTGAAGCGGAGGAAGTAGGACGTTGTCTTCAGGCAGGGCTTACAGAGAGTCCGGTGATGACATTGGATGAATCGTTAGCGATTCTGAAACTGCTGGATCAAGTGCGTGCACAGTGGGGGCTTAAATACCCTGGAGAGTAATTAAAATATAAATTAAACACCCCTCGGCGCAGTGCTACACAAGTAGCTCCGAGGGGTGTTGTTATATTAACTAAGCTGCGCTAGTTCTGATTATTGGCGTTTTTGCCTGCCTGGACCCAGCCGGCCACTTCAACGGTACGCTTCGCTTGATGAAAAACAGCGTCACGGATCCGATCCTGATCTTCGATCATTTTACCGTCTCCATCTACACTGACACTTGTTCCGTAAGGGTTGCCTCCCGCACCAAATGTGACTGGATCGGTATAACCGGGTGCTGCAACAATGGCTCCCCAGTGATACATCGACGTATAGAGTGCCAAAATCGTAGCTTCTTGTCCACCATGCGGGTTCTGTGCTGAGCTCATGGCGCTGACGACTTTGTTTACTGTTAGTCCTTTGCCCCAAATGCCACCGGTTGTATCAATGAACTGCTTCATCTGGGAAGCAATGTTACCGTAACGGGTTGGGGAACTGAAAATAATCGCATCCGCTTCGACTATATCGTCGGGTGTGGCAACTGGGATATCTTTTGTTTTCTCAGCTAGGGCTTTCATGGCTGGATTTGCTTGAATTTTGTCCTCGGGGACGAGTTCCTGCACCTTCAGCAGTTTTACCTCAGCTCCTGCTTTTTCTGCGCTTTCCGCGGCCCATTGTGCTAGCTGGTAGTTAGTTCCTGTGGCACTGTAGTAGATGACAGCTAATTTGATTTTTGGCATGCTGTAGTCATTCCCTTCGAGTGTAGTTCCATACTATTAATTACCCTAATGGTGTCTTTATAACCCAGAATGAAATCAATCTATTCGAACTGGACAGACAGATGTCCACTTTGCCTGTGTATACTAAGTTCAATCACAGGAAATGAGGGAGAATGGATGAATACTTATTTTGTAGAGAAAGCAAAAATGACCTTGGCGGGGGTTAGCATACGCACAACTAATGAAGCAGAAATGGGACCTGATGGAGGTTTGTCGCAGCTGTGGGAAACTTATTTTCAGAGTAATGTTGCGGGGCAGATAGCTACGGTAAATCCTGAGTATATCTATGCTTTGTATACGGATTATGAGAGTGATGCGAGCGGAGCGTATACCGTTGTGATCGGGCATGAAGTAGCTGAGGAGAGACATTTAGAGGGAAGTCAGCTAGAGGAAGGCGAGCTAGAGGAAAACGAGCTAGTGGAAAGCGAGCTAGAGGAAAGCAAGCTAGAGGAAAGTCAACTAGTGGAAAACCAGTTCACCTATGCGGCTGTACCGGAGAGCAAATACATGGTTTTTACGACGAAAAAAGGTCCGGTATTTGAAGTAGTCGCGCAAGCGTGGGGGGAGATTTGGGCGTACTTTAAGGAGTCTGGGGAGGTAAGAACTTACACGGGGGATTTTGAGATTTATGATTCACGGAATTTTGACCCTGCTGACACGCAGGTTGAGATTTATATTGCGATTGAATAGATAGGGGAAAAATGGCTTTAAGTGCTTAGTGGGTTAAGTGCTTAAGAGGGAGATTTTTTAGGGAAAAGTGTTATAGGAAAGTGTTTAAAGGGAAGTATTTTATAGGGAAAAAGGGATTTAAGGGAGTTGCTTCTGATAGTAGTATCAAGCAGCTTGCGAGAGAAAGGGGGGCTGCCGAGAGGTAGTCCCTATTTTTGCTGACGGCCAGGTACCGGGGAGAAGGGTTACTTGACGGTGGAAGAGAATATGACAACTTAAAATTCTCGGGATGTGTTGTTAATCTTTGCTGAGGCTTGCATTTAGGCAGACGGGGGGAGACATAAGAAAAGCCCTAGAGTATATATACTTAACTAATATGTCTGCGGAAAAATATACGGTAAAAATCCCGTAGATTTGCTGGATTGGGCAGAAATGGCGGGGATGTACGGTAAAAATCCCGTAGATTTGCTGGATTGAGCCAAAGTGGCGGGGATGTACGGTAAAAATCCCGTAGATTTGCTGGATTGGGCAGAAGTGGCGGGGATGTACGGTGAAAATCCCGTAGAATAGTTGGATTGAGCCAAAGTGGGGAAATGTACGGTAAAAATACTCTACATCAGCTGCATAGCGTCGAATTAGTCAGAAATAAGAGCAAAAGTGCCCTACATTAGCGGTATCGAGCCAAAGTAGCAAGAAAGAGAGGCAAAAGTGCTCTACATTAGCCGCCCCAAGCCAAAGTAGCAAGAAAAAGAGGCAAAAATGCCTTACATTAGCCGCACCAAGCCAAAGTAGTAAGAAAGAGAGACAAAAATGCCTTACATTAGCCGTCCCGAGCCAAAGTAGCAAGAAAGAGAGGCAAAAGTGCCCTACATTAGCCGCCCCGAGCTAAAATAGCAGGAAAGAGAGTCAAAAATGCTCTACATTAGGCGCCCCGAGCCAAAGTAGCAGGAAAGAGAGTCAAAAATGCCCTACATTAGCGGCAAACGCCGCTTGGACCTAGTCAAAGTTAGTTTGATGGAGGAGCTAGTGGAACTGTTATTGTTAGTGGAGTTAATGCGCTTAAGGAACTGATTCAGTTGGTGAAACTAACGGAGTTGATAGAGCTAATGTAACTGTAGAAGTTAATGTAGTCGGCAAAGCTAGTTAGTTAAGCAAATGTGGTTGATGGAACTGAGGTGATTAGTGAAGCTGCTGTAGTTCATGTAGTTCATGTAGTTCATGTAGTTCATGTAGTTCATGTAGTTCATGGAACTCATTGAGTCGGCTGATCCGATAGAGTTGAGTAGAGATGACCAATTAGCCAACACACAAATATACAGAAATGGAGAATGCCAAATGGGAAAACAATTCACCGCTATACTACCTGTACATGAAGAGTTTATTCTTCGGCAGCACCTATTTTTCGTAGGGTCAGCGCCGCTTTCAGAAGATGGGCATGTTAACCTTTCGCCGAAGGGACATGATTGTTTTCGGATATTGTCTCCTAATCAGGTGGCCTATCTAGACATGACTGGCAGCGGTAATGAGACGAGCGCGCATCTGCTGGAAAATGGAAGAGTGACGGTTATGTTTTGTGCGTTTGAGGGGCCGCCTAATATTTTAAGACTGTATGGAACAGGGGCTGTGATTTTGCCTGAATCAGGAGAATGGGAAACACTGTCCCCTTTGTTTACATCTCTGCCTGGAGCTAGACAGATCATTTTGATAGATGTTCATAAAGTACAGACTTCCTGCGGATTTTCGGTCCCATTCATGAGTTATGCGGGTGAGCGGGATACGTTGCAGCGTTGGTCTATCCAAAAGGGCGAGGCAGGCCTGAAAGAATATAGACAAGAGAAAAACACTAAGAGTATAGACGGGCTACCCACACCTCTTGGACAAAAAAACTGACCAGAGAGGGAGAGGATCTCCCAAACTTATGGTCAGTAGAAGGAAGGCACAAACCATAGGGTTGCTTACTTAAGTCATTAAAAGTTGTCTACTTCGAATAGGGATGTACATCCAAGTCGTTCAAAGTTGTCTGCTTCGTATATGTACACCCAAGTCGCTATAGTTGCTTGACTACCATTATAAATGTTCACTAGGTGGATACAGTGTATGCTATAAACCATTACATTCGATCTCATTAGGCAAAGTATTAAGCTAATTGAACGCAACAAGTAATCCCGTAATCCTGTAACCTGTAATCCCGTAATCCTGTAATCCCGTAATCAAAAAAATGAAGGACATAAGGGTGACGATTCATTTGGCATCCCATTGGAGGGTTTTTTAGAGTGTCTTACCCTATTTAATAGTCTATTAAACTTATTGCTTTTACTGTTATTTCTATCATCGCATGCTCGTTTATTTAAACTTATAATGAAGGCGATGGGATGGGCTGCTTTTCCATCAATCATCGTTTACATTCTCATGTAGAAGTTATTTTACGTAGATTAATAAACGGACAAAGGAGATACAGCATGCTGCCATCACTCGCATTTCTTAAACGTCAATTAGAGGGGATTTTACGCAATAAATTTGCACAGGGGCATCAAACCTCGGGTTATTTAGCCAAGCTGGAACAGCTTCCCGCAAGCTATGATGCCTATCTGGAATTCGCTCATAGCTTGGTGGCCATTCCAATGAGGGACAATTGGCCTTACTATGAACCAAACGATTTACAAGAGATATGGCAGGAATGCGATCCGGCACGACCTTTAGGCCAGGTCGGCATCTTGAATCTTAAGGATAGCTCCAAGCGTGTGGAGGCGGGATTCCTCGCTTCAGTCTGTGGTTCAATGCTAGGCAAACCGATTGAGGTAAACCCCAGCTTGTCGGAATTGCTTAAAGCTTTAACTTCTGTAGGGGAATGGCCACTGAATGATTACATTTCTGATGAAGTTCTCCATGCTTTGGATCGTCGACATTGGTCTTGGTTTGAGACGACGCGGGGGCGAATTCGTTATGTGGCACCTGATGATGATATCAATTACACATTAATGGGAATGATGGCGTTAGAACAATTTGGCGATGGTTTTACGAAAAGAAATTTAAGAGATTTATGGATAAATCATCTTCCGATAAGTACTACTTGGGGGCCGGAGAGGACCATCTTGCTTCGATCGGGGATTAGCTATTTGGAGCATGATAGAGAACTATTCAATCATTCTGAAATAGAGGCTTGGCCCGACTTCATGGTGCAAGATACAGAACTATGCGGAGCAGCGATTCGCGCAGATGCTTACGGTTATGCCTGCCCCGGTCAACCCGCTCGTGCCGCTGAGCTAGCTTGGCGTGATGCAAGTTTTACACATCGCCGGACGGGGATCTACGCCACGATGTTCATCGCCGCTGCGATTGCAGTTGCGCAAGTGCTGCGCGATCCTATTAAAATAATAAGTACTGCACTGCAATTCGTACCTAGAAGGAGCCGATTCTATGAGATTACTCAGGATTGCCTGCAGAGGGTAGCGAATGCAGATAACTGGCTGGAAGCTTATCAGAGCATTAACCATAAGTATGCAAATTATAGTCACTGTCAGGTTTATCAGGAAATAGGTACCTTAATTAATACATTTCGATTTGCAGACAATGTCGGTGACGGGATATGCAAGCAGGTGATGCAAGGCAACGATACGGATAGCTTTGGAGCAACAGCAGGCTCTCTGCTCGGGGTTTATTTCGGTTCTGACAGCCTGGAAACAAGATGGCTTGAGCCTTTCCAAGACCGGATTCATACGGGATTATCTAATTTTCATGAGCAAAAGCTATCCCGTTTGGCTGAGCGGATGGGGCGTTTGCCAGAGCTGTTGCATACTCACCAACATCGAATTGAACCCAGCGAGCTCTATGTAAACGAGAACACCGATTTAAACCTTTGAATTTGATTTCACCAAAAAAATGGTTAAGATATCTGTTACTACGGTTCACAATTTTATTTCCTTGGAGTGTTTGTGGGACCTATATAGAAGTGCTTTAGAAATTAAAAGTTCCAATTGAGTAGCTGAGTAAAAGTCACCGTGCTTAATGCAATACGACATTATCCCGTAACAGGTTACTTTTTGATTTTTTTCATCTATCCATAGACTGCTAGTACATGGAAAAAAGACACCACCCCCCGGTTAGTGTCTTTTTGTCTAGCAACAGGTACTGCTAACAATGGCAAATTTGCTTGAAGATGTTACATCAAACGTAGATCACATAAGGGATGATGCGTAACCAATGGTGTGAAAGCGTCTAGAGCAGATTACTTGAAAGTTCAATGGTTTGTTAAAAACATCCGCAATAGGTAAATTAACGAGACTTAGACTACAGGATAATTACGAATGATTAACGAGCTATGTGATCTTCATGGCATTACGTACCTATTAACCATCGAAGCGCTGTCCAACGCTAGTTGCTATAAGTGGTGGAGCTTACAGGATCGTCGAGCCGACACAAAGACAAGGTTATCCCGTATGCCGTATCCCGTATCCTGTATCCCAAATCCCTACCGCCCAAAGCTCATGCTACCCACGGATTCCACTATAAACACAGGCACATATTGCTCGCCCATGTCTGTTCCAACGAGCTCATAGCCATTCTGATATTGGCCACTAACTAACGCGTTACCTGTAACGGAACCCACTTCTCCTTGGAGCAAAATATAAATCCCATCCGAGTAAGCAAGACTATTGCCGAAGTTATCTACGATGATCTCACAATGAAAAGAGACCTTTTCAAAAGGATGAGTGGTAAGATCCGCAGCTGAGATTACAGCATACTCCTGAACAATCTCCGCGAATTGATAGCTGCCGTCTACTTTACGGTAAAGCGCATTTTGCCCGTCAACACCGTCTCCAAGATCCGCATTAGGCACGAGAATAGAGTCATCCGGCTGCAGTTCATAACTATCACCAGCTAAAGAAAATAACTGCGAAATACCATTCGATTTCATCTCATATGCTGTGAAAAGGGTGCGTCCACCTTCAACCTCAGATTGGGCTAAAACTACAGGTACACCTGAAGAGGTTGCCAACTGTTCATTAAAAGTAAGACTGCGCAGACTCTCGAAGCGTGGCAAGCTGTTTCCGGTTAATGTGACCACATTGTCGTCGTTATTCATCGCGGTATAATAGAGCACGCCACTATTATCCGTCCCGGCAACGATCACTTTTGTGCCCAATAGTCCTTTGCGGGAGATGACGTTGTTGTATTTGTCTTGCTCTTCACCGCCAGGAAGGAGGCGAACAGGCTCTGCGATATTCCAAGCCAGCCTAGTAGCGGCAATGTTTGTCGAAGTGTCTTCTAGCGGAGCAAGCTCTCCGTATAATTGTATCGCTTCAGCATATTGACCTTTAGTTGTCAGACGTTTGGCGTTTTTTAGTAGCTTAGCCTTACTAGTATCGATCAAAGTCAGCACCTTGGATGAAGTGATGCCTGCCGATCCTGCAAAATTACGATAAGCTACAGTATGCCCAGCAAAAGCTGTGATATTGTCACCTTCAAGATCTTTGTTCAGGATGATCTTCCCGCTGCTTTCTGCTTGTTGAAGTACCCAAGGAGCTTCGTAATTATGCTGGCTATAAGCACTCATCAGGGACAGGGTGCTTTCCAGCATGCCGGTAAAGTTTCCTGCTCCTGCTAAGGATTTTAATATAGCTGTGTCATGGCTTTTAAACTTTGAGGCTAGTAAATCCTCTTTGGAAGCTGCACTTCCATAATAAGCATCAGGAATCTGCAAAAGATTCCATTTGAAGTTCTCTTCATTACTCACCCCTCCGCTCTGGTTCTGGGCAAGATCGGCAAGGAACTGCTCCTTAAACTGACGGAAATAAGAGGTGAACTGGTCTGAAATGCCTGAGGCCGACGATAACTGGCGATAATAGGATTCATAGGGACCGCCTGGCTTCATATATGTAGCTTTTAAACTGAGCAGAGCTTGATAGCTTTTCATAAATCCGGCAAAATCCTTAGTCGCTGCTTCCTCCTTAGTAGAGGCTACCAAATCATTCAGAACTTTGCGGATGTCTGTGATTGGAGCTAATTCATCCAGACGTTTTGCGACTCTTTCTTCCTGGTAATCAATGGAATAGTTGGCCGCTGCTTGACGGTACTGATCCTCTGCATTAATCAGATCCCCGGCAGCGTAGAGACGGTCGGCTTCTTTGGTGATTTGTATTTTATCTGCGATGAGAAAAACCTTCTGTCCAAGCAGCACAAGCATGCATATACACAAAATGATCATAAAGTTTCGCAGGGTTATTAATTGTTTGAACGTCATATAGAGTAGCCTCTTTTTTCAAAATATAAGAAAGCCTAAGAAAGTATAAGTTTTACGGTATACATCATCCTTATATTTCTTTGAGAAACGCTTGGTTGTCATCAATAAGGATGTTTGCTTTATATTGGTTCATCTTAGCTTTCAGGTCTATTGGACCTCCGGGTCCCAGCGATATTTGGCTTCACGAATGTCAGCTACCCTGAGGTCTAAGCCGTTCCAAGGTTCATGGGGATTCGCAGCAATGAGTTTGGACAACCGCAAGAAACGGTCCTTGGGCAGATCTTGCACGTATCGGCCAATCATATTGGAGTAGAGCAGGGCATAACGCTTCATTCTTACCGCCGCTCCTGCAACGCTCGTAAGGATGGTTAAGCCGTTAGCCATCTGGCGAATCTCCACTTCATAGTTCTTCACGTAGCGTAGTGTACGATCCTTAATGAGATCGGGACGGACTTTAGCGATCTCGCCGATATATTCGGCTAGCAGTGGTTCGAAGTCTTTTAGAAGAAGCTGCTCCAGTTCTAGATCCATATCCTTGCGGAGTAAAAATCCATGCAGCAAAGCCACTCGCTGCCGCGCGATCCGGTCGCCGCGAAGCAGGATGGAGAGCTCCCGCAGCTTCTCATAGGCAAGAACATCATCCTCACGGAGTACGGAGACAGCTTCCTGACGGTTGACCTCCAGCCCTTCCTTGATGATGCCGATCCCACGACCAAGCAGCTCATTGAGAGAACGAAGATTCTCGTTCTGCCTTACTTTTCGCTGCGTATAGTACAATAGTCCAGCAAGCACAAGACCCCCGGCACCACACAATATCATTTGTTGGATGCTATTTCCAAAATAGACAGAGGCTAGTGTGAGCAGTAAGATGAATAGTAGGCGGGTATGCATCTTCCGTCTGACTAGTGATGCTGCGTGCTGCTCTACAGCAATAAGTGAGGCTCTGCCACATTTGCTACAGCGGTCTTCGCCAAGAGCGGTATACCGCCCGCAGTCGCGACAGATGCGCAGCTTGTCATAAGCGTAACGCGGGGCCTTGAAAGGCCGGAAGGTAACGGGTCTTTTCTTATTCACGGCCTTTATCGCCTCCGTTCAAAGCGGCTAGCAGTCGATCGTTAATATCATCACGTGTCAGTGGTTTGCGCTGATGTGCGGCATAAATGGAAATCTGAATTACGGCAATTAGGAACGTAATCCCAAGAATGACGTATGAAATCATGGAACAATCCTTTCTCATGGACGCTCTGCAGTCCAGATGGCTTTTAGAATGATAATCTTCTATGCATCAATGCACTGGGTCCGGCGGTCCTAAAGTTGAAGTTTACAAGGTTTAATTATATCATAATGGCATGCTATTTACAGATTTTAGCGATAGTGCTGAACCTGTCATATGTGCCTAATATAACACAAGAGGAGCCCTATTTATGCTTCGTAAATATCAAAGTATTAGAACAACCAAGACTCTCTTTCTACGTATCTTTCCGGCATTGCTCCTGGCTCTTTGTCTAGCTGCCTCGCCTTTTGCAGCTGTTAAGGCCTATGCGGCAACGTCGGCGCAATCTCACATTGACGCTGTGCTTCTTATTGATGTCAGCAACTCCATGAAGACTAGTGACAAGAACAAAATCGCCAACGAAGCGATGAAAATGTTCATAGATATGTTATCCACCCAAGGTGATAAAGTAGGTATTGTTGCCTATACCGACAAGGTGCAACGGGAAAAGGCCCTGCTGCAAATTAGCTCGGAGAGCGATAAGCAGGATTTGAAGGATTTTATTGATGGTTTGGACCGAGGAGCTTACACCGATATCGCTATTGGCGTAGAGGAAGCTGTAAAGGTTCTGCAGAATGGAAGTGACCCTTCCCATGAGCCTATCATTGTAATGCTCGCTGACGGCAATAACGATTTCAACAAAGCGACAGGCCGGACGCAAAGTGAATCAGATAAAGAGCTGAAGGCGGCCGTAGAGGTTGCCAAAAAAAATGGCTATCCCATCTATACCATTGGACTTAATGCAGATGGCAAGCTGAATAAACAAAGCCTCGCCGACCTGTCCAACGAGACGGGTGGTAAAGCATTTTCGACGGACTCAGCAGACGAACTGCCGCAAATCCTGAGTGAGATTTTTGCCAGCCATTTGAAGCTGAAGGTAGTGCCTGTGCAGTCGATTACTGCAAATGGCGATTATCAGGACGTGACCGTCAACGTGCCTAACGGCAGTGTTTTGGAAGCCAATATCTCAATTATGTCTTCACAGCCTGTGACAGCGAAATTAACGGACCCGTCAGGTAAAGAAGTTGCGATCCCCTCAAACAATGTCCTGCTGTCCAAGTCTTCTACTTATAGCTTGATTAAGCTACTGTCACCGCAGGAAGGAGATTGGAAACTTCAGGTTAAAGGTGTGCCAAAGGATAAGATTGATATTAATCTAGTCTTTAACTATGACCTGGAGCTTAAGATCGATGCGCTGCCATCAGCAACCTATAAAAAGGGTGATAAAATCGACATCACCTCCCATCTGTTCAGCAACGGTACTCAGGTAACACTCAGTAATTTGTATCAAGATATGAAGGCGGTACTGCTTGCTACAGATATTGATACAGGTGATGTGCAAGAAATCGAACTGGATAACTCCGGAGCTGTCTTCAAGGGTACATTTGAGGTAAAAGAAAGCCATAACTACGAGTTGAAGGTACGGGCAGAGGAAAGCAGCTTTTATCGGGAAAGTGCACCTGTCCAGATCAGCGCGAAGACAGGCGGAGCAGCAACAACAGCACCTTCTACAGGGACTGGCAACGAAGAACCCCTGAAGGAAGCCTCATCCAAAACCCTGTATTACATTATAGGGGGCATTCTTTTAGTGCTGGCAGCGGGTGCAGCATGGTATGTGCTGAATAAGAAATCGGCACGTGGTTTTGTTGGACAGCTGGTAGTAGAGGTTAAAGACAGCAATACGGGTGAGAAGACCTACCCACAATATAAGAAGCTTGCAGGCTTCAAGGGCAAGTTCACCCTTCATCAGCTGCTGCAATTGGCGCCTGAACTGAAGGAGAGCGAAACTGTTATTTTCACACCGGCTAAGAATGACCGATTGCTGTTACGCAGCGGAGAAGGTGTTACTGTGGAGAGATCAGGACGTGCTGCGGATGCTTCGCGTGGTCTTGAACTGAAGAGTGGGGACCGCGTTTCAGTATCTCTACAGACGGTAGATAAGACGATTTATCTGGAATATTTAGTATAGTAGGCAATGGCAATGTATGCCGCAGAAACAGTTTTGCTGCAAGATATCTGAAGTACAGCTTCCGCAAAACTTTTAGGAGGATAAGCATATGAAACCAGTAGTAAGAGAGCATATACAGCAGTTGGATGTATCACTAGGCGGCGGGATTGTCAGCGATAAGATCAGGGTGGATACGATTGATAATCCGATCCTGATCATTGGACTAGGCGGCACGGGCATTGATGCTCTGCTGCGTCTTAAATATCAGATTAACCGCCGCTTTAAGCTGCCGGAGGATCCGATATCCAAGAAGAAACGGGACAAGCCGGATAATGTGGAATTTCTAGCTTTTGAGACGAATGAACAGGATCGTGGAAAAAAATACAAAGGCATTGGGCTGGACCCGCAAAATGAATTTGTACTGTTGGCGAATGCCGAAATCGGCGGATTGTTGCAGAACCGCAGTATCCTCGATTCCTATATTACGGATTGGCTGTCACCTGAGCTGAGTATTACAGATGGTATGAATGGTGCTGCTGGTGTGCGGCAGGCTGGACGTCTGCTTTTGTTCACCAAGATTAATCAGGTTGTAGGCGCGATTGATAAGAAGATCAAGACGTTATCCGTAGGCACTAACAAAAAGCTGATGGTCTTTCTCCTGACAGGTCTGTCGGGCGGTACAGGCAGTGGGGCTTTCTTGGATATTGCCTATATCGTGCGCGGTATTATTGAACGTGACTATGGATCAGCTGGTATTGACCGTGTGAACACACTGGGGTACCTCTTTACACCTGACGTGAATTTGTCTAATAAAAGTCTAAGCGAGCACACGCGTGAATATATTCGCAAGAACGGTTATGCAGCGCTAAAAGAGCTGGATTACTGGATGAATGTGGACAGTCGTGGTGAGCGGTTCCAGCAGCAATACGGTAATATTTTGACGGTAAATTCACCGCTGCCTCCATTTAATCTATGTCATTTGATCTCTGCAACGAATACCGAGGGTAAGCTGCTGGAGAATGCGTACGATTACTGTATGAACGTAACGGCGGAGAACATCACGAACTTTATGGCGAGTGAAGAAAAACAGTCTGGTGAAGAATTCGCCATCCATGACTATATCAGTAATATCCGCACTAACATTGCGCAGATGAACAAGACCTACCCAGCTAACTATGAATACAACATTATCGGTGCCTCGTCCGCTGTGCTTCCGATTGAGGAAATGACGACTTACCTGGCTTTCCGCTTGTTTGATAAAATGGAAAAAATGTTCCAGCAGGCGCCAGGTCAAGAGGATGTAGAGAAATTCGCACGTAAGCTTGGAATTGATCTCGACAGTATGATCAAGACGTTTGAATCCCGTGTGCCTGAGCCGTTGCCAGGCTACGAGAACAGCGAACGCTTGAGCCATGCCAATGTTGTTAAGAATCAAGTGGTAAGCATGGATACAGAGCTGGAGCAGAACTTCCTGGCTCGTGCCCGTGAAGAATATATCAAATCGAAAAAGCAGCTGCCTGGCGAAATTGTGGGACGTTTCAGTGAAGAGCTGGAGCGCATCTTCCTGCATCCAGAGCAAGGGCCGTTCTACGTTTCCCGCTTGCTGTATACCGAGAAGGGCTTCTGTATTTTGAAGCTGATTCAGTCTTATATTGAGGCTTTACGTGAAAGCTTGTTGCGTTTGCCACGTGATATTGAGACAGCGCAGGACAGTGCGGATGAGAAGCTGAGCGATGCCCGCAGTGCTTTTGTCTCCAAAGAGAAGAAGAAAAATGCCTATATTGAGGCTAAAATCAATGAGTATTGGCTGCACGCCGATGTAGAACGCACTGAGCAAATGATTCAATTTTACGAGGACTTATATGAGCTCTTAAACAATGAGAACAGCCGGATTTACGGTGTGTTTACAGAGATTCTTAGTGCGCTTAGCTCGATTTTTGCCAAGAATGGGGACATCCTTATCAATGGCGAAGAGCAGGCAGACTATAAAGGAAACAAAACTTATTATTGGAACATTGTGAACGTGCCGGATATTTCGGCGACCATCTCCAAGATTATGGATCAGAAGGACGGCGACGACCTGATTCGTGACTTCACCCGTGAAATGCTGAAGCATTCCGGACGTTGGGTCAAAGAGCAGGAGATTGATATCGTTCGCTCAATTTCGGAATTCCTTAGCGATAAGTTTGGGGATCTGATTACCCGTTCGATGGAGGATTTCCTTGTGATGAAATTCGGCCATGAAGAGCCGCTGGATAAATTCGTTGAGCGGATTATTGCCGGTAAATTGGACGAAGAGGCTGTGCCTACCTTCCACCTTAGCAATAGCTCAGGCAGCTTACATTTCCCATCATGGGGTTTCGTTTCCGTGCCTGTTAAAGCGCCGGGTATCCTAAAAGGGATTCGTAATTATCAGAATAATGCGCTTGGCAAATCGCAATTTACGATCAAGGAAAGCCAAGTGAAAAACCGTATTTTCTGGCTTAATACACGTAACGGTGTGCCACTTTTCGTATACACGCCGCTGCGGGTGTTTGAAGAAAACTATGAGCGGACCATTCTCGACAAGGAAGGGATCGGCCGCCATCTCGTGATGACGGATAAGAACAACTGGACGTACCTGCCTTCTCCGATTCCAGAAAAATCATGGGGCGACACTTACGTCAATTCTCGTGTACGTGATTATAACGCTAGAGTGCGTGCAGACTTTGCAAAAGCGCTGGCAAGTGGAGTCATTATTGAAAAAGGTGTAGATGAGAACACAAGTAACAGATTTTCTGTTGTGTTCACCAAACCTTTTGATCTGGACGCCATTTTGAACGGTTTCGATATACAGTTGCAATCCACACGCCCAAATCTCGGTGAAGTGAAGAAGGCGGTTGATGAGCTGAAGAGCCTGCGTGAGAAGGGCTTGGAGCGGGAAGGCATTAAAGATATCTTTGGCAGCATCAACAAGGACATGGCGCAGGAGAATCTCATTCGTTCACCGCAGCTGATTTCACGTGTTCGTGTGGAGCTGGCTAAATATGCTGAACTGACTGCCAAAGCCGCTGAGCTTGAAGGTGTGCTTCATCAATATCTGGACGAAGATAAGTGGATGGATCAGTTCATTGAAGCTTTGTATACGGACAGCATTATCAAAAAAGGCGCACTCTACGTTTATGACCGTGATGAAGAAGAGGACGCTTGGGAGCCGTTTGCTAATTTGATGAAAGAGCGCAGCTACGTAGAGTATGCCGTGTATCGGCACTTCCGGGAGCTGGATGAGAAGAGCCGCAGCGTACTGCTGCGTAAGGCAGCACGTCGTGCAGGTGAAATGACTGCCGCTGAAGACGTTACCCCGCTGCTCTATAAGCTGGAAGGACTGTATGTATCATTCCTGGAAGCACGCGATAGCTTGGAGTACGAACGGGTAGAGTATGAGAGCGGCGATGAGATGTACGGATTCTACAAGAGCATGACTAGCAAGCTCGGCAGTATCCGCAGAAAGTTGAAATAGGCCTATGATCAAAACACAGGCATTATCTTATGGTGAACAATATGCGGTACAGGAAGAGGCACAGCGCAGCAAAGGGGATGGACGCAGCAGCATCCATTACCCTGCCCTGTTTCTGTTCGTAGGCGACAAGGTTGCTCCGGCCATCGGTCCGGTGCTGGATAGCTGCGAACGAAAATGGGATAACGCCGGCGGTGTTATGGCGTTACATGCTGTGTCAGGTGCGGCAAAAGAGGGAATAGACGGAAGTATAAGTGGATCTGTTGCGGGAGGAAAAGACCGGGTGCTGGCCATGGCCTTGCCGGAAACGGCAGGGTCAGATCCACGCACTGTGCGTCATGAACTTTACCGCAAGTTTCATGAGGATACACGTTATCTTGCTGAAATGAATAAAGTTATCCGGCGGCTGAGCAACAGTATAGCGGATTATGGACGTCTATATTCATCTTTTGACGTCATCCATCTCTCTATCATTACGCGGGTTGATGATCCGCTTAATGTATTGCTGCCGGAAATTACACTGCTGGCTCGTGCTGTACTCGGCCAGTCCTTTAAGTCCGTACAGACAGATCTCTACGCTCTGATCAATGAGCGGGAGCAAGGGGATAATTTTGGATATTCCAGCTCAGTAGGGCTGGCTTTTCTGCGTGAATTGGACAGAATGCAAGCTACGGACTATAAGTTTAATGCGCCGTTACTTGTGACGGAAGACGGTCTGTCGATTCCAGTTGCCCATGGTCCTTCCGCATTATTTGACCTTGTGTATCTGCTCTCCGATAAGAATGAGCGCGGTATGATGTCTGCACACGGTATGGATGACAACTACGAGATTATTTCTCATATTAGTCTGCTCAAAAATCGGGTCCGCCCGGCTTCTGATCAGGCTACTGGTCATGGCGGATATAACAATATGACCTTCAAAAGCGGCATCAGGGGCAGCACTGGAAGACAAGGCTACGCCTCTGCTGGCTTTTCCGGGGTAAGAAGACCTAATGTTCAAATTGCTTTGGCGGTGCTGTATCATGCGTTCCGGCGGCTTGTCTCCGATATGCGTGAGGGCAGTTCGTGGACTATACGTGAACGGCAGGCGTTGTTAGGGCTGGACCCTGACAGCTTGCGGGAACACGCGGTACACCTACTTCCGGAGAAAGACGGCCTGAATGAAATGACGGGGTTAATGAGTCACGGACGCCCTACCTATAATGAACTGAAGCAGCTGTCACTTCGTGAAGCTGAACGGCAGTTGTTCGGTGACGGGGGCGAAGCTTATTTCCGCAATAACTTTGTGGCAGAGTCAAACCGGAGAGTAGAGGGAATGAATCCATTACGCCAATGGCGCACTATGCTGGCGGCACAGGAAACATCTACGCCAGCGGTAAGCTTTTATCAGCTTGCGGAGTGGACGGCAGATCGTGATGAAGCCGGAAGTGTGCTCCATCTTTTACGTCAGCATATGGCAGGCCTGCGTTCCGCAATTCTCTCCATGCAGGAGGAGCTTGAGGACCTTTACGCAGAAAGCGTGGAGCGCCAGCCGTTCCAGCGTGTGCCGCTTTTTGATAAAAGAACAGTACGTAACTTCATTCATTATTTATTCTCAGCCGTATATGGCAAAAAATATGAACTATTGGGCCTAGAAAGTGAGCTTGCCCTATGCAGTCGTTTGGAATCTGCACTTGAGCAGCTTCATATGGAAAGTATGGCCCGTGTGAAAGCTATGGAGACTTTGGAGGAAGAATTGCGTATTACTGTTATGGACAGCATTGGGCGAACAAACGAAACAACGGGCCAGAACGTAATGGAATACTACCGCGTAGTCACAGAAGAAGTGATGAAGGATATCGAAACCCGGCGTGGACCTGGAATATTCTTCAGTGAGAAGTACATGGGCAGTATCTCCAAGCTCTTAGAACAAGGGAAAGAAGCTGTGATTGAGCGTTTGATTGATATTTGCCGCCGGGAGCTGCTGACAGCAGAACCTTTCAATTTATCTTTTGAGGAAGAGCTTCTGCGGCGTGCAAATGTTGCGGCAGCCTATGAGAATCGTCAGGTTCTATCGAGGGAAGAGCTGTTCAAGCGCTTGTATCATAATTTAGAAGAGGGCGCGGCCATTAATGTTCGGTTATTCGAATATACGCAAGAGCATCGTCATGAGGAGAAATATTTCTTCGGAGACAGTTCATCAGAGTTTCTACGCTACGCCTTTGGAGTAGATGAGACAACCCGGATTTACCGGTTAGGATTCGTGCATGAGCAGCGGAGGAGCGGAGTGGAGAAGCTAAACCTGATGGGCGGCTTTCATTTAGAGGACCTGCTCTATTATCGCAACGGTAAGGTCTATTATGAGACTTATGCTCAGAATGGCTATCAGCTCCATGGGCTGAGTGAAGATCAGCTTCCTGAGATGCGCTGATGGCGTAATAGATAGGTCCCCTCACTTTGAGTCCCTTTATTGCCTTGGTGCAATAGAGTCATCGGATATAACGCTTAATTAGATTTCTGGGATAGGGACATTTCTCCTTATTTCCACTGCACACTATGCAATAGAATAGAAATAGATGTTTCTCCTATTCCATTCTATTGCACAGAGTGCAATCTGGGGGATGATAACACATCCGGGTAGCCCGTTTATCAGGCAGCATAACCCCCGGAATGTTTAAAGGATAAGAGTACAATTCAGATTTTACCCGGAAAGGAAGTATAACGATGCAGAGAAAAATCAATCTGCTGCTGCTCTTCTTCAGTCTGATCGGCGGCGGGGTCGCCTTTCTTTTTGGCGAATGGCTGCTAAGCTGGTATAACGATCTGCCTTCCATCCTGCTTGTGGGTATTTATTTTGCCATTGTGGCGCTGGGAGTCGGTGTAGGCTGCCTGCTTGCAGAGATGATCTCGCCACGACTGAACGGAGCGTCATGGAAGCAGCGCTATCTGGGGTTATCGTGGAAGCTGCTGCCTCTGATGATTGTTCTTGCACTTGGTGTTGGAGCCTTAACGGAGTTTGTTTATGAGCTGAATTTTGGCGGAGCCAGACCAGTTAAGAATGTAGTAATGGCTATCGATGACTCAGGCAGTATGACACAGAGTGATCCCGATAATAGCCGGTATTCCGCAGCAAAAGCGTTAATTACAAAAATGGACACTGACAATAAGGTAGCCGTGGTGACCTTTAACAACGAAGCGGTAGTTGTCCAACCTTTAACGCCACTTTCAAATTCGGAGAATCGTGAGAAGGTGCTGACTGCAATCGATAATCTGCAGCCAACCGAAGGCGGCACGAATATTAGCGGTGCGGTCTCGGAGGCACTCAAGGAGATTGACAGTGACGGCAAAAAAGACCAAGGAGCCATGGTCATCTTGTTGTCTGACGGAGTGAGTAATTTCGATACCACAAGAGAGTTGCAGGCTTATGTAGAGCGCGGTATTGCGGTGAATACCATTGGTCTGGGCTTGAATGATCCAGCAGGCACTCAGCTGTTGCAGGATATTGCGAGAGTGACAGGCGGACACTATTATGATGTCAAGGATTCAGCCCTTCTGGGCGATGTATTCCAGCAGATCTATGACCGTCTGGGAGATCGGACGCTGCTAACTGAGCGCAGTGATTCAACGGCAGACAGTCCTTATTATGCTGCGGTTCGTATTTTGTCACTGATGTTGATGGGAGCTGCGCTTGGATTAGGTCTGGGAATTATGTTTGATAACCGTCATTTGGCTAAAAGCTTTGGGATTGGCGGCGTAATATCAGGCTTGTTCGCAGGACTGATTCTGGAATTTGGACTTAGCGGTGACTCCTTTACAGATAGTCTTATTCGTCTTCTGGCTGTTCTTATATTAGCTGCTATTATTGCATTATTTACAGGCGTCATTCCGGTAGGAGAAGGACGTATTTATCGAAATAGAAGAAACAATAACGCAGCGCCTGCACCAGCATCGGATAACTTTCCGGGTCGGTGCAGAAGCCGGAACAGCAAAGGATTCTAGTGTAGCGGAAAGGGGTTTACAGTAATGAGGTACGCCGAGGTTAATGCTTCCGCTGCGGGAATAACGGATGTGACATCCCAAGTGGATGACCGATTCTGTACGCTGAGATGGCGCTGGCCGGACGGCGTGCAGGCGGTGTACATCCACAAAACCTCCGCAGAAGCGGCTGACATGGGAACCGGAGATGATCCGCCGATCGGGATGAAGCTCTACACTCGTGAGGAATACAAATCTAACAATGGTTATCGTGATCGATTGGATGAGATCGGATTGATATCCTATACGATATTTGCTCGTCTTGCTGAGAACGGTGAGACTGCCCTGGTGAGGCAAAATGATGGTGTGAACCGGGTGATGGTCAGTGCAGGCAAAGCCCGGATCTATTATTCCATTCAACAAAAAAAGGCCTTATTCGGAAAACAAAAGACCGTACATATGGCGATTACGGCAGAAGTGCCCGTGGCACGGGATGTCCTCTGTTATGTCAAGAAACGTGGAGGGCATCCTGCAGGGAAAGAGGATGGTATTCTCTTTCCCTTCGTCCAGGATTTCGCTCCTGGACGCAATGTACTTCCGCCGATTGAAATCGGTAAGGATGATTTTGTACGCATCTTTTTCACCGATGGCAAGAAATATGGGCTTTATTACGAATTGGTACCGGAGTGAGACTGGGTCTACGCGTACAAGCGGGTAATGAGCAGTGCGTTCATAGCAAGTACGTAGATACAACTTTTGGGAGGATGAGTAGATGTCTTTTTTTAGCCGTTTTATGAAAAAGAATCAGCCGGAGCCGCGGCCGCTTTTTTACGATATAGTGTGTCCGTATTGCTTCACCAAGTTCTCTCCGGAGGATGTCGTCTTTCGGGCTATGCACAGCCGGGAGGACGATGAAAATTACGCATTGGGTGAGGATGACGCCTTGAACAAATACCGTGAGCGCTTTGGGCTTGATACGGTAGATGACATAGAAGCGATTATCAACCCGGCGGATATTCCGGAAGAATATCATCATTACACGGATCATGTGTTAACTGGGCTTACGGATCGTTACGGTGTGCTTACGCGCAGACGGCTTTGCCCGTCCTGCCATAATGAGCTGCCGGTGACTGCCGGGAAGGTGCCAAGTAACATCATCTCGATTATCGGGGCATCCCAAGTCGGGAAATCGGTGTATATGACCTCGCTGATCCACACATTGCAGCATACTACAGCAGGTCATTTTGATGCCGCTTGTATGCCGCTTAATGCAGAGATTAGCCGTAAGTTCCGTACATTGTATGAAGAACCGCTTTTTGAGCGTGGGGATCTGCTGGCTTCTACACAGAAGGAAAAAATGCAGGAGCCTTTTATCTTTCAATTTGTCTTTAAGGATGAAAATAAACCGCCACTGACACTTGTATTCTTTGATGTAGCAGGTGAGGGTATGGTGGATCAGGATTATCTTGGACTTCATGGTCAGCATATCAAGAACTCTGCGGGTATTTTGTTTATGGTCGATCCGCTGCAAATCCGTTCTATCCGTGAAAAGATTCATATTAACATCGGTGACCGCCCGGGAGAATGGGTCTCACAATATGACGAGCCGCGCGATGTGGTGCTGACGATGTTCGGTGATTTTATTGCCTATCAGGAAAAGAGTAAGACAGACATTCCAACAGCGGTTGTGCTTGCCAAAAGTGATATGCTGCATTCGCTGAAGGATGAGGATGGCGATTACATCAAGTCCAACAGCAATGTGTTCAATAACTATGTTCACCGCAAAACATTAAACATGGACGAGTTCCATAATATCGACGGGGAAATTCGCAGATTTATTGGTAAGGTGGACAGACCCTTTAAAGATACGATGGATGTTTATTTCGCGAATACGGGTTATTTTGCAGTATCTGCGTTGGGCAGCAATCCTGTGAATCAAAAGATTGAGGGTGTAGTAAGCCCGATTCGTGTAGACGAGCCTTTTATTTGGCTGCTGCATAAGCTGAAGTATATTGAGGGGAGCGACGGCCCGTGAATGTTTTCTCAGGGTCAACAATCGCCCAACAGATGTACACCCGCGAACGTCGCGGAGTGTTTCGTTCCACAGAAGGCTTCGATACGGTAGCGAAATCAGATAGTCTAGACAATAATTTTGTGAAAAAAATCCTTCATCCCTTCTGCCTCTACGATGCTCCTGCGGAGTTAACCGCACGTGGAGAGATGGATGAGGCTGCATATCCTGGTGCGCTGCACCTATTTCATGCTGAGAACGGGGATACAGTTATTGGGCTTAGTCGTTATCAAGCGGCCGATTTCACAGGCCAACGAAGCGCTTTTTTTGCACATAACTATGTAGTTCCTGCTTCACGTTCCGAAGAAATTGTGCAGAGCTATGGAGACTGGCTGCATGCTGATTTTGCAGAGCGTTATACGGGAGAGCTTGGTGGAACCTTGCCGGAGCTGCCCTCTATTCCAGTTGTTCGCACAGACCGCAGCCCGGATCCAATCGCAGGCTTACGTCTATTAGGGATTGATGAAGGGATATTCAAGGCATTATTGCAAGCCGTAATGCTCTCTGTTGCAGGTAAGAAAAAAATCTACGTGGCTCTAAACGTACCTATCACCGAGTTGTCCGCGCGGGCGGTGGAGCTTACAGAAATTCTGTATAGCGTGCTGCCGTATGAATTCCGCCGTAGATTAGGCGTGATTACGTATGCGAATGAACCGCAAAGCCGTAAATATATACATCTTAGCTTTGTGGAAAAAGGTTCACTTCGTCCCGGTGATCGCAGTATTGAGAAGGATTATACCTTTGATTTGGCTTCCGGACGGATGGGGAATGTCGATTTTGGCGAGACCCGCCAGCCTTATGCTGATTTGGTGTGGAAGCTATTACTGCTGAATCCAGGAGATATTAACGACTTCGTAAGCTTCGCCGATCAGATTCTGCGTGGAGAGAGTCCTGAGCACAAGCTAACCCTTTCTTTCTATAATGAGCTGGCTATATTTTATGAGATTGAGCAAGGGAACGAGCATTTATATACGGAAAACAAGAGTGCGGTGCTAAGTGGTTTGCTTTCTTACCTTAAACCAGACGGTGCAATTCATTCTAGAATCCGCTTGAATGATATTTTCTTAGAACGGTTTGACCGGGAATTTGATCTGATTCGGCAAAGAAATGTGCCAGATCCGGCGATTATGGAATGCTTTAAAGAGTATTTTGTACTTAAGGATCACAATTACAGGGTCAGAATCGTGGATTATTTCATCAATGGGATGCTTCATAGTGTGGAAGCGGGCCGCAAGGATATTTTGAGTGCTGCTTACGGGATCATTGAGAGTAATGATGAGTTAAGTGCAGCTTACTTCCAGCGCGTGATGTCTGAAACTTATTTCCGTAAGCAGCTACTTGAGCCTTATATGGAATCAAGACTAGCTGCGGCGTCCAGATCTGCGGATATTCTGAGCTTTGTGCTCCATTGGGGGCGGTTCCTGCCAGTGGCGTTAGAGCAGTCTTTTGCTCAAAATGCTGTGAAGGATTATTTGCTAGAAAAGCTCCAGCTGGAGCATGATCCGGTGGCTTCTGTGGCGGAAATTCATGAAATTGTAGATAAGGCAGAAAAAGATCGCCGCAAAGGAACAGGAGTTGCTCCTAAGGCACTCTCCCTAATGCAGGATCTTGCTGCTTCAGCAGATAGATTCTTACTGAACCGCTTATCGCTTTCTGATATGACGCAGGAGGAGCTTCTGGAGGTAGTTTTTTTACGGTATGGTAATGTTGTCGATTGGCAGCCGCCACTGGATAGGATTAGCAAGCAGAAAGAGAATGCGCTGCGTGCCGCTTACCGCTGGTTTGGTGAAGAGAAGCCGAATGAGGAGATTTTTACAGGATTGTCTCCGCAGGAACTAGACGATGTGCAGCTACTGGGTCGTCGTTTGCTAAAAGAGGCGCGTGTTCTGGAACCCTTTGAACGGCTTCCGCTAGCCTTTTACTATACAACTCAGCGTGAAGGGGGTCCGCTGGATTACGATGCGCTTCTGGAGCTGTTAAAGCGTAAAGCCGGTTCCGACAAAGAAATCATCTATCGGTTTTTTGCTTGGTCGCAAGGCAATCCTTTATTTACGGTTTCGAATAAAAAGCTGCAACCGGGTTACCGTAAGGCGATTCTGAAGTATTTCCTGAGCAGTGATCGTGAAGCGTTCAAGAATCGGGAATTCCGAAAGAACTATGTCGCGGCAGCTCGGCCTGCTCTGCAAAATGTGTACAATGAAGCCCGCTCCCAACTGGCTTCCCCGCTGGCGCGCTGGATCAGCCGCAGCCGATTTCGACTCTTAATCTCCGGCTCCATTACGGGTATTCTGGTGATTATTGCAATTATCGTATTCAGTATGCTGCGTCCGGATGATACGAAGACGGCTCTGCCGGGGACAAGCCCTGAGCCGACCCCTGTTCAGAGTGCAGGCAATATGCTGCCTCCGGCTTCAGTATACTTGAAGGATCAGAGCGTCGAAGGAGATAAGGGGAGCAGCATATTGGTGTTCACCTTCGCAAGTGCAGATGACTGTGTGCAGTTTAAACCGACTGAGGTTAGTTTAATGTCTTCGTCTACAGAGATAGATAAAAGCTTTAAGGTCGCTGCTACAAATGGGACTTGTCCAGTGCCGTCAACGGATGGGACGGATGAGGGAAACGCTGCTGACGAGTCAGATGCCGCTGGCACTACTGGAGGAACAGCAGAAGGTGCAGACTCTACTAACGCTGTAGCTGATGCTTCTCCGTCCACTACGCCTTCCTCTGATACTGAGAACAGCACTGGGTTACCTTCCGCAACAGCTGTGACTGAAGGTGAACAACCTTCCTATCAGGTTGAGGTTACATTGGAGTCTGGAGCGACAATTCTAGAGAAAAGTATGATCAAAGCCGGAAGATTTACATTGATCGTAGATCCCGATCCTAATATTCCACCAGCTTCTGATTCAAGTGCTGAACCCTCCCCGACTGCAAGTCCGGATGGAACAGTCGAATAACAAGCTTTCTGAACAGCAATAACTACCGGAAGGTGGCGTATTGCTGTTCATTTTTTTGCTGCCCATACTAAGCTTTTCTATAGACATGCTATGTATTAATAGATATGATTATGGATGTCAAAATAAGATACTACATACTGGAAAAGGTGCAGACTCTATCAATCTAGTCGTCTGCTTAAAAGGGAAGTCCGGTGCAAGAGTCCGGCGCGGTCCCGCCACTGTATGTGCGGAGCGTTTCTTCTATAAGCCACTGCCCCGAAGGTAGGGTGGGAAGGTGAAGAACAGCGATGAAGCATTAGCCAGGAGACCTGCCTTTTTCGTGAGCGTTTCTATTCTTCGTGGGGTAAGAATGTGGAACATATACAGATGGACTGTTGGCAGGAAGCAAGCGCCGCAGCCTCAATTTGTAATCTTCCCTGACCGCCCTCCAAAGGGGCGGTCTTTATGTTATGCGTCTTATTCCCGGCAGTACCCATTCTTATACAGAAAGAGGTTAAACAATGAAGAAAATCATGTCTTCCAAGTTTGTAGCACTTGGGCTGGCCTTATTCATGGTCATTTCAATTCTAGGAACATCTCTTGCTCCGGCGGGACAAATATTTGCAGAAGCGAGCGCTGGCGCCGGTCTGGAGGCAACTGCCGCGGAGCGGATTAATGTTGCGGATGCGACTTATGCGGCTGCAGAATATCTCTTGAAAGGTGGCGTGCAATCGGATTGGCAAGCCATTGGATTAGCGCAAGCAGGGTACAAGCTGCCGGCTAGTTACCTTTCAGAGCTTGAGAAAAAAGTAAAGGATGCAGCTGGCGATTTCACCAATGTAACCGATTATGCTCGAATCGTGCTCGCAGTGAGAGCGATTGGTGCAGATCCTACTAGCTTTGCTGGTAACGGAACGACTCCTGGCTATAATCTGATTGAGAAAATTTATAATAATAGCAAGCTCAGTGAACAGACGCTTAATAATCCGGTATATGCTTTACTTGCGCTGGATTCTGGTAAATATAATATCCCAAGTGACGGGAAATGGACGGCGGATAAGCTCCTTACGGAGATTCTCTCCAAACAGAATCCGGATGGGGGCTTTGCACTAACATCAGGCGCAAGTGAGCCTGATATGACAGCGATAACCTTGACGGCTCTGGCGGCACATAAAAATAATCCCGAAGCCTACTTAGCAGGGCTACAAGCCGTAGCTTGGTTATCTGCAGCTCAAGATAGCCATGGGGGTTACGGTGACAGTGCTGAAAGTAGCGCACAAGCAATCCTTGGACTCACCTCCTTCGGAGTTGATCCTAGTGGATTAGAATACACCAAAAACAAAGTGGATCTAATGGAGAACCTGCTTAGCTATCGTCTAGCTGATGGTAGCTTCACCCATAGCCGTGGTGGAAGCAGTAATATTCTGGCGACAGAGCAAGGGCTTCAGGCGCTGGTTGCCTATAATTTGCTATATAAAGGAAGCAACAGTAAGCTATACGATTTTTCCAAATCCTCCATTCAGAGCTCACTCATCTACGCTCCAGTAACGATTGAGGGACCACAGGCCACGTTGGCACAAGGGTACGCCTATGCTGGCAACGCACTTGGAGCGTTAGAGAAGCTGGCGCTTCAAACGAACTTGCCGATCACGAATCCTTCGGGCAGTTATGTGACTGGCATCGGAAGTATTGCTGCTGGAAGCTTTGGTGGTTATGACGGATGGATGTATGTTGTATCGCGTGACGGAAAATGGATTAATCCCGATGTAGGCATGAGTGATTTTGTACTTAAAGATTCAGATCAGGTACTGGTTTATTATGCCGGAGACGACACTAAGCTTGTGGATTCCGTTACGCTTTCCAAAGCAAATCTTAAAGAGGGCGATTCTTTTACCGTCACTGTAACTAGTAAGACGTGGAAATGGGACGCTGCTACGAATACTTCCTCTCCTGTAACTGCAAAAGCTGCGGGTGTTCAGGTCCAAATTGGAGCTCACAAGGTAACGACGAATGCTAAAGGTGAGGCCGTATTCTCAGGAAATATGCCCGCAGGTGACTATACACTGACTGTAACTGGCTACCGTGAAGGCAAAGCCCCAACGATTGCTAAATATACAAAAGCTCTAAAAGTGATTTCTAAGAATGTAACAGCTTCGCTAACCGTTGAAGGCCCGGAAGGGTTGATTAGTGAGGGGACTTTGAAAGCCTCCAATGCCCTTGAAGCGTTGCAACAACTAGGGTCTACCGATGATTTTAAAGTAGATATCACCAAATCGTCTTATGGCAACTTTGTATCAGGTATCCATGGAGTTTCGCAAGGTACTTACGACGGATGGTGGAGCTTCGTGGTATCACGCGGCGGGGAGTGGATATATCCAAGTGTGGGTATGGATGCGTTCGAACTACAGGAATCCGATCGTGTGCTTGTCTATTATGCAGGAGAAAATACACAGGTTGTAGATGCTGTGGTGCTTACCCCATCACAGCCAAAAGCTAATGAAGCTTTTACTGTAAAGGTTTCACAGAAAAAGTGGGTGTGGAATCAGGAAAGCTTAACTTCTGATCCGGTTACCTCACCGGCTGCAGGTGTGCAGGTTTCGGTTGGTGGTAAGAAGGTAATCACGAATGAACAAGGTGTGGCTGTTATTGATGGGGGTCTCCCAGCAAATAGCTATACAATAACTGTTACCGGTTATGCTAAAGATAGCGTACCGAGCGTAGCGCGTTATACTCAGTCTCTGACTGTCGGATCGTCTGTTATTGCTCCAGCAAAAGCTACCGCTACCCTCTCAGTGATTGGAGATAGCCGGAAAGGAACCATCCTAGCCAGTACAACAGTAGCTCTAAAAGAGGGCGAAACGGCTTATAGCTTACTAGTCAGTCAATTAGGGACTAAGGTAGTATCATCCGGCAACGCTGGAAGCATCTACGTGAAATCTATTGACGGGTTGGCTGAATTTGATGGAGGCCCAAGCAGCGGATGGAAGTATAAAACGAACCGGGATGCGGATCCAAGCATCAGTGCAGACAGTTATATTTTGCAGAACGGTGATACTTTGTACTGGTACTATACCTCTGGAGAATAAGGAAGAGGAAGTTTGATTAGGCGGGCACACATGGATTCGGAGTAATAGCGGATCGGGTGCCCGCCCTTTTTTATTTGAGGAAAGTTGTTTTATGACAATATATACTTTTATTCGACACAATATTTTAAAAATCATCAAACTCTTAGCCCTTCCGACCGATAAAAATAGATAGATCATAAGATAATGTGAAGGCGGAGTGTAGATGAAAAATTTGAAAGTGAAATACAAAATAGGGCTGCTTTTGGTATTCGCAGTAATTATGGTGAATGCTGTAGGGGGCATAGGCATCATCACAATGAACAAAATGGCCGAAAAGACAAATGAGACATATAATGAAAATTTATTGCCTGTTTCTTACGTAGGGCAGATGCGTACGAATAATAGGGCTATTGAATCCTATCTTTTGGAGCGTTTGATTAGCGTTGATGCCAGCAAAAACAAAGAACTTTCTGAGAGTATCCAAGTGAAGGTTCAAGATAATAATGAACTTATGAACAAGGTGAAAGCGATTCAGTATAATGATCCTGCTATTGTAAGTAAAATCAAAGAGTATGAGTCCTTTTTGCCAGATTATCGTGCACAGCGGGATAACATTATAAAGATTGCTGATAGTAATCATAATCAAGAGGCCTATAAAGTATTTTCAGGCGAATTTAACGAATCCCGTGAAAAAATGATCAACCTGCTTAAAGGAATTAGTGATTCTTTGCTTAAAGATGCTGATGAACACAATTCAGGTTCCATGGCAACCGCTAAAAGCATGCGGGTAAACAATACCTTAATGATTACGTTCGCTTGGGTGATTTGTATCGTGATTAGTATTGCAATCATTCGACTGATAACAAAACCGCTTAAAGAACTGCAAGGACTAATGAAGCGGGCAGAAGATGGAGATTTGACCGTGGTAGCAACGTACACCGCCAAGGATGAGATCGGCCAAATTAACAGTTCATTTAACAATATGCTGCAGGGCTTGCGGAAGATGATGCAAGGCATTGCAGAGAGTGCAGAACTGCTGTCAGCTTCATCGGAAGAGATGAGCGCTAGTGCTGAGCAGACCTCATTGGCTTCACAAATGATCGCTGTATCTTCTGGAGAGATTGCTGCGGGATTTGATGAGCAGACAGAGAGCATTAACAGTACAACACGTTCTATAAAAGCAATGACCAATGATATTGCAGCCGTAGAGGGCAGCAGCTATGAAATGTCGGATCTAATGGGAGTAGTTTCCGGTTCATCGGATCGTGGAGTAGAGGCTGTAGACCAAATCATTGTGCAGATGAAGGAAATTGACCTCAGTGTAACTCAGAGTCAGGAGATTGTTTCTAATCTAGGGACATTGTCACAAGAGATTAATACAATTATTACAACGATTAACGGTATTGCTACACAGACGAATCTGCTTGCGCTCAATGCTTCTATAGAAGCAGCACGGGCTGGTGAGCATGGACGGGGATTTGCTGTAGTTGCTGGAGAAATTCGTAATCTGGCGGAAGCAACTAGAAATAGTTCTTTGCGGGTTACAGATATTATTACACATATCCAAAAGCAAACCGAAAGCGCAGTAGAATCCATGGCTTTGGGTACTGAGCTAGTCACCAATGGCGTAGTTCAAAGTCATCTGGTATCTCAAGCTTTTCATGAGATTCAGACTTCCATTAAAGAAGCTACCTTACAGACAGCGGAGATTAGAGAAGCGGTTGCTCATGTCGCCATGGAATCACAAGGTGTGGCAGCAGCTATGGAACAGGTCAACGTTATATCTAGTAAAGGTGCAGAAGGTGTTCAGGACACAAGTGCAGCGAGTCAGGAGCAACTATCCGCAATGGAGGAAATGTCGGCTTCAGCTCAGTATTTAGCGGTGCTCGCAGAAGATCTGCAAAAGACATTGTCCAGCTTCAAACTATAGGCTTCATAATATTGTTAAAACCAGCAGAGCAGCGGTTCTCCAGTAACGGAGATCGCTGCTCTGCTGGTTGTGGTTATAGTAGATTGGGACAAGTACGAGCCAGCTGATCTCAGTTGGTCAAGGGTGAGGGATGTAAGCTGGTCTCAGAAGGTCAGGAGCGTATAGACGTAGGCTAGTTTCAGCAGGTCAGGGGGGAGAGATGTAAGTTGATCTCAGCAGGTCAAGGGGGGAGAGATGTAAGTTGATCTCAGTAGGTCAGGAGCGTATAGACGTAAGTTGGTCCCAGCAGGTTGCGGGCAAACATATGCTATGTGATCTCCAGCCCACACTAGTGGTAAGACGGAGGCGTGGAAACAATAAAAACCTAGGAGATGATCGGTATGCTCATACATCGTAACCCCGTACCCCGTAACTCGTATCCCGTACCCCGTACCCCGTACCCCGTACCCCGTACCCCGTACCCCGTACCCCGTACCCCTAGTGTTCCCGGCTGATCTCTAGTTTTTCAAACACACTGTCTACTTGATATTCCCCAGTTTAAGGTCATCTGGGTCCGATGCGTGGGCTCATACCCATCCCCATATGCTATCGGACTCAGTAGCCGCTATTTGCATATTAATCGCCATTGGGGGTAAGTTTCGGACTCCAGTGCAGCTATTGGTGTGGAAAACGCTGATAACTGGTGTTTTTTGCACCAATAGCGGCTATGTGGGCCGATAACACCCGAAACAGAGGCAAATCCAGCAATTTAGGTCATCTGGGTCCGATGCGTGAGCTTATGCTCACCCCCAAAGGCTATCGGACTCAGTAGCCGCTATTTGCCCATTTATCGCCTTTGTAGCAAAGTTTCGGACTCCAGTGCAGCTATTGGTGTGGAAAACACTGATAACTGGTGTTTTTTGTACCAATAGCGGCTATGTGGTCCGATAACACCCGAAACAGAGGCAAATCCAGCAATTAAGGTCATCTGGGTCCGATGCGTGGGCTCATACTCATCCCCATATGCTATCGGACTCAGTAGCCGCTATTTGCACATTTATCGCCTTTGTAGCAAAGTTTCGGACTCCAGTGCAGCTATTGGTGTGGAAAACACTGATAACTGGTGTTTTTTGTATCAATAGCGGCTATGTGGTCCGATAACACCCGAAACAGAGGCAAATCCAGCAATTAAGGTCATCTGGGTCCGATGCGTGGACTCATACTCATCCCAACTGGTTTAGCGGACACAGCAGGCGCCCTTCGCTCATTTTGTGGCTTGGGAGTGGAGTTTAGGACTCAGCAGCCGCTATTTCCATATTTATCGCCATTGTAGCAAAGTTTCGGACACCAGTGCAGCTATTGGTGTGGAAAACGCTGATAACTGGTGGTTTTTGCACCAATAGCGGCTATGAGGTCCGATAGCATCTGAAATATAGCTAAATCCAGCAATTAAGGTCATCTGGATCCGATAGCGTGGGCCCATACTCATCCCCATAGGCTATCGGACACAGCAGACGCCATTCGCTCATTTAGTGGCTTGGGAGTGGAGTTTCGGACTACACAGTAGCCGCTATTCGCATATTTGTCGCCATAGGAGCGAAGTTTAGGACACAGCAGCCGCTATTTGCCCATTTATCGCCCTTGGAGCAATGTTTCGGACACCAGTGCAGCTGTTGGTGTGGAAAACGCTGATAACGGGTGTTTTTCGCACCAATAGCGGCTATGTGGACCGATAGCACCCGAAACAGAGGCAAATCCAGCAATTAAGGTCATCTGGGTCCGATAGAAAAATTCGGGAGCATGAATGTGGTTGGATTAAACAAAAATTAGTGTTTAGTTCAAGACCAAAAAAAGAGGGAATCCCAATAGCTAGTTCACAGCTGTTGGGATTCCCTCTTGATTTTTTTGAAAAACTCAGCGTGTATCCTTCCAGAAATTCAGAGGTTTCAGATCTGAGCTAATGACGTGGAATGTATAGCCTTCTTTTTTCAATGACTCTAAGATACGCGGAAGTACTTTAAGCGTAGCTTTTTGATCATGCATCAGAATCACTGGATTGGTCTGCGATTTCTGCAGCTTATGAACCTGATTCATTACCGAATTATAGATCGTCGTACTAGCATCCTTGTATTTCCAATCCTCTGAGTCCACGTTCCAATCCCATAGATGATAACCTTGAGCCAGCACTTTATCTCTAAAGGCCTTTGTGAAATAAGGCTTGCTTCCATAAGGAGGACGAATCAGTGTAGTGCTTTGACCTGTAATCTTTTTCAAAATGGCGTTATCGTTATCCATCTCTCCCAGCGCAGCCGCAGGTGAAGCATAAAACTTCTCTTTCCGGTGCGTCATTCCATGCAATGCGAGAGCATGCCCTTCATTCGCAATCCGTTTCACTTGCGCAGTATGCTGGTTCATATTCGGTCCGATCATGAAAAAAGTTGCCTTCGCATCATATTTTGCCAAAATATCAAGCAATGTAGAAGTTGTAGCCGTTGGCCCATCATCAAAGGTGAGGTATACGGTCTTACCTTGCTTCCCAACAGTTGGCGTAGAAGTTCCAGGAGTTGCGGTTGGCTTCAATTCCTTTTTAAACTTACTTACAAATGTTGCATCATCTAATGTAGCCGAGCCGTCTTTTACACGCAATAAATATTGATCTGCTTTAAAGGAAATTCCAAAACCAAGATAAGAGGTCAATTTCAGTGGAACCATTGTTTTTCCGCTTTTCAAAAATGTACTCATGGATATGGTCTTTCCATCGCCTAGAGTAGCTGTTGCATGATCATTCAGCAGTTTGATTGATCTGTTCTGACCTGTAACTTTTATCCCATCGCTCACTCCAGTTAGCGTTAACTTAAGTTCCTGTGATAGATCACGTAGAGGAACGTAATAGGTATCTTTTACCGAAACTGCTTCAATAGTTGTTAACTTATCGTTCACACCTAACCTAAGGGAGCCTGCACCTGCTGCATTCACTGAATCTATCGCTCGTATTGATCCGGAACCAATGAATAATACGATTAATAATAGCCATACTTTCTTTAAAGACATCGTCAAAAATCTCCTATCTATGTATATTTGTCTATTACCTTATCATACATTGATAGAATGAAATTTGAGAGATTGTAACCCCCAGCAGAATAATTTGTTACCTTTTAGAAGTTAACTGTGATTTCAACCACAATCATAAAAAGCACGCGACTCCGGCTAAATACTGGCGCATCAACAAAAAATGGTTAAAATCACCCTGTTTTGCGCAGAATAGATGTGTCTAAATTAGCAACTTTAGTAAACTATTGAACAAAGTTTGAACGGAATTTTTCAACCCATAAACAGCGCCGTTACAGTGATCTTTATCATACTATTAGAAACTTGTAACAAATTGATCACACATATTTAACTTGTTCGCCATTATTAAGGTCTTTTTTAGGCTAAATGGAAAAATAAGTCTTTTGCTTTCTTCCCCATAAATTCTTACTATATATTAAGGTTAATGTTGAGGGTTAATAAAAGAAGTATTGAAGGAAGGAGCTTAAGCATGAACAAAAAGGGACCGTTATACGCTTTATTTCTCAGCCTAATTTTACTCTTGCCAGGATGCAGTTCAATCGCTGTTCTGAATCCGAAGGGGCCGGCTGCAAGAACTTTATCTGACACGATCATTCTCTCCATTGTTATGATGCTCGGCGTTCTGGCAGTTGTCTACATCTTATATGTCTTTGTGCTTTTGAAATACCGTGCTAAAAAAAGCAACGAAGATTATATTCCTCCTCACGAGGAAGGAAACAAATGGCTGGAGGCTATCTGGATTACCATTCCGATTATTATCGTGGCATTCCTCTCCGTAGTCACCGTCAAAACAACAGTAGATGTAGAAAATGTTGCAGCGGATTATAAAGATCAGAAACCGCTTGTAATTTATGCTTCCTCCTCTAACTGGAAATGGCATTTCAGCTACCCAGAAGAAGGTATCGAAACAGTAAACTACGTTAACATTCCAGTTCACCGCGCTGTAGAGTTCAGACTGTATTCTTTCGGTACGATCTCAAGTCTTTGGATCCCACAATTGGGAGGACAAAAATACGCGATGAGCGACATGATCACAACCTTGCATCTTTCAGCTGATACTGTAGGTTCTTATGTCGGAAGAAATGCGAACTTTAATGGTAAGGGTTTTGCCCACATGGAGTTTGAAACACTTGCGATGACAGATAAGGACTATCAGGAATGGGTGAAAGACGTTAAAGAAACGGCGGGTCCACTGACGGAAGATGAATTTAAAGGTCTTTTGGAAATGGAACATGTCGGACGTAAAACGTATACGAATACTCACTTATCCTTTAGCCCGCCTCCGGGAAGCCATGGTGACCATATGAGTAATGGTGGCACTGAAATGGATACGGATAACGGAAGTATGGAGCATCAGGATAATAAAGAAATTCACCCGACTCCAGCACCATCCAGCGAGACGGAATTCAACACCGAGCCTAATCCAGAACTGGATGAGCCGACACCTAGTTCTCCATTAGAAGAGAGCACAACACATGACGGACACTAGTCAATGTTAATTGAACAACTTGAAAGGAGCGATTCCTAATGGATTGGGATAAATTTAAGGTCCACGGCGAACCCCTGATATACGGAGCTATGGCAAGTATTGTTCTGGCTACAATCGGGATTATCGTCGGCCTGACCTATTTTAAAAAATGGGGATATTTATGGCGCGAATGGTTGACTACTGTTGACCACAAACGTATTGGGATTATGTATATCCTCGCTGCATTGCTTATGCTTTTCCGCGGCGGCGTTGACGCTATTATGATGAAGCTGCAAACAGCAGCCCCGGACATGAAATTTCTTGACGCACAGCATTACAACGAGGTATTTACAACACACGGATTGATTATGATCCTTTTTATGGCCATGCCGTTTATTATCGGTCTGATGAATGTTATCGTTCCGCTGCAAATCGGTGCTAGAGACGTTGCCTTCCCGCGTCTGAATGCTGTCAGCTTCTGGCTCTTCTTCTTTGGAGCTATGCTGCTTAACATTTCGTTTGTTATCGGGGGATCGCCAGATGCTGGTTGGTCCGCATATTTCCCGCTAGCAAGTTTAGAGTTCAGTCCAACGGTGGGTAATAACTATTACTCGCTCGCACTACAAATTTCAGGTATTGGTACGCTCCTCACAGGCGTTAACTTTATTGTAACGATTCTGAAAATGCGTGCACCAGGCATGAAGTTGATGAAAATGCCGATGTTTACTTGGTCCGTATTGATCACCAACGTAATTATCGTATTCGCATTCCCTGTGCTTACGGTTGCACTCGCGTTGATGATGTTCGACCGGTTGTTCGGCTCTCAATTCTTTACGATGGCCAATGGCGGTATGGATATGTTATGGGCCAACCTGTTCTGGGTATGGGGTCACCCTGAAGTATATATCGTTGTCTTACCGGCATTCGGTATTTATAGTGAAATTATCGCCACCTTCTCTAAAAAGAACCTGTATGGATATACATCCATGGTATTCAGTATGTTGATCATTTCCCTCTTGTCCTTCCTAGTATGGGCTCACCATTTCTATACAATGGGTCAAGGTGCTATGGTTAACAGCTTCTTCTCGATTACAACCATGGCCATTGCCGTACCAACAGGTGTGAAAATATTTAACTGGCTATTCACCTTACGAAAAGGGCGAATAACCTTTACGACACCTATGCTATACACCCTGGCCTTTATTCCGATCTTTACGATTGGTGGGGTAACAGGTGTCATGCTGGCTATGGCCAGTGCCGATTACCAGTACCATAATACGATGTTCCTGGTTGCCCATTTCCACTACGTTCTTATTCCAGGTGCGGTCTTCGCCGTTATCGCAGGGTTCCATTACTGGTTCCCTAAAGTATTCGGTTTCCGTCTGAATGAACGTCTTGGCAAGCATGCCTTCTGGTGGATTATCATTTCCTTTAACGTATCGTTCTTCCCGCTGTTTATTCTCGGACTTAAGGGTATGACCCGCCGACAATACACCTATTCTGCGGATACCGGATTTGGCCCGCTGAGTATGGTCTCATTCGTAGGTGCGATCGGTCTCGCTATTGGATTTGTAATCCTGGTTTATAACATTTACTGGAGTACTCGTTACGAACCAAGAGATACTGATGGAGATCCGTGGGATGCACGTACTTTGGAATGGGCAACGAAAAGCCCGATTCCAGCGTACAACTTCGCAGTGGTTCCAAATGTAAAAACACGTGATGCTTACTGGTCTGCTAAACAAGATAAAGTACCGCTTTTTGAAGATAAGATTACTAAGATTCATATGCCTAGCAACACAGGAAAACCATTTGTTCTGGGTGTTATCTTCTTCATTGCAGGGTTCTCTCTGGTCTTCAGTCTTTGGATTCCAGCGATCCTCTCTGGAGTAGGTATCCTCATTGTTCTAGCTGCTATGTCCTTTGATCGGGATCACGGATTCTACATCCCAGCAGAAGAAGTTATTGCTACTGAAAAGAAATTGCGGGGTGAGACAGTATGAAAATAGATGCGTCTAAGCCGCTTGAATACTCAACAGAAGAGAATAGTAATAAAATCTTTGGCTTCTGGGTTTTTCTAGGAGCGGAGATTGCACTGTTCGCTACGTTGTTCACTGTTTATTTTGTAATGGTAGACCGTTTTGCCAGCGGCCCTAGCGGGCCGGATCTTTTCGAAATTGGTCCAGTAATGATCGAAACATTGCTGCTGCTGACAAGTTCGTTCACGATTGGTCTTGCAGTTCATGCCATGCGGCATGGTTACCAAAAAGCCATGATGGTCTTTTTCGGACTAACCCTTCTAATGGGTCTCGGCTTCCTTGGTATTGAAATCACGGAGTTTGTCACTTATGTTCACGAAGGGGCTACACTTCAAACCAGTGGTTTCCTATCCAGTCTCTTTGTACTGCTGGGAACACACGGAGCTCACGTATCGTTCGGTTTCCTGTGGGGTGCGGCTATTCTAATCCAGTTGAAGCGTCAAGGTATTAATCCGGCTACGGCCAATAAATCCTTTATCTTCTCGCTGTACTGGCATTTCTTGGACGTTGTCTGGATCTTTATTTTCAGCTTCGTCTATCTGAAAGGACTGATGTAGCATGATGAAGCAATTGTTTCCAATTCGCCATGTGATGGGTTTCTTAGCCTCTCTTGTCCTTTCTGTGGCTGCACTTGCTGTAATCTACCTTGATCTATCCAACACTGCGAACATGGCTATCCTGCTTGTTACAGCCCTCATTCAGGCTTCCTTGCAGCTCTTCCTGTTCATGCATATTGGTGAATCAGCAGATACCAAGAAAGAACTTTACATCAATATCGCCTATGCCTTATTCGTTGGTCTAGTTACGATATTCGGTACGCTCTTCATCTTCGTATGGGGCTGGTATGCTTAATTACAGACACTAATACTCAAAGGGACGTCTCTAAAGCCAAAATGGCTTAGGGACGTCTCTTTTTTTGCGTTTATTTAGGAGGTTTATTGTAGCGGATGCCCGGAAATGTGCGTCTTTTTAGGCAATAGTTGCACTGGAGTCCGAAACTTCGCTCAATAGGCGAAAAATGTGCGAATAGCGTCATCTGGGTCCGAAAGCTACGGGGGAGATAAGGGGGGCGGCGCGATCGGACTCAGAGGAGCTTAAAAGCGGGAAACAGCGGCGTTTGGAGTGGTAACGGACCCCAAAGTCGCTATTGGTGTGAAAAACGCCCAAAATGAGCGCCTTTCAAGGCAATAGCTGCACTGGAGTCCGGAACTTCGCTCAATAGGCGAAAAATGTGCGAATAGCGTCATCTGGGTCCGAAAGCTACGGGGGAGATAAGGGGGGCGGCGCGATCGGACTCAGATGACTTTAAAAGCTGGAATCAGCGGCGTTTGGAGTTGTAACGGACCCCAAAGCCGCTATTGGTGTGAAAAACGCCCAAAATGAGCGCCTTTCTAGGCAATAGCTGCACTGGAGTCCGAAACTTCGCCCAAAAGGCGGATGATGTACGAATAGCGGCATCTGAGTCCGAAAGCTACGGGGGATGAGGATAACTCGGCACGATCGGACTCAGATGAGCTTAAAAGCAGGAAACAGCAGCGTTTGAGTCCGAAAGCCCCGTGAGACAAGGTCGGCTTGGCGCTATCGGACTCAGATGAGCTTAAAAGCAGGAAACAGCGTCATTTGGAGTGGTAACGGACCCCATAGCCGCTATTGGTGTAAAAAGCGCTCGAAATGAGCGTCTTTCTAGGCAATAGTTGCACTGGAGTCCGAAACTTCGCTCAATAGGCGAAAAATGTGCGAATAGTGGCATCTGAGTCCGAAAGCTACGGGGGATGAGGAGGCTCGGCGCGATCGGATTCAGATGACCTTATAAGCGGAAATCAGCGGCTTTTGGAGTTGTAACGGACTCCAAAGTCGCTATTGGTGTAAAAAGCGCCCGAAATGAGCGTCTTTTTGGGCAATAGCTGCAGTGGAGTCCGAAACTTCGCTCAAAAGGCGGATAATGTACGAATAGCGTCATCTGAGTCCGAAAGCCACGGGGGATGAGGTTGGCTCGGAGCTGTCGGACTCAGATGAGCTTAAAAGCTGGAATCAGCGTCATCAGGGTACTAAAACTATTGTGGACGAGAT
Source organism: Paenibacillus sp. FSL R7-0048 (assembly GCF_038004505.1). NCBI lineage: Bacteria > Bacillati > Bacillota > Bacilli > Caryophanales > Paenibacillaceae > Paenibacillus > Paenibacillus sp. FSL R7-0048. Next base: position 1,084,058 of record NZ_JBBORF010000001.1, read on the forward strand.
TGGCTCGGCGCGATCGGACGTAATTTTGATTAATAGCAAGGAATAGATAAATCCCAAAGGATAATCTTGGGGATTTTTTGTTGACATATAAATCAAACTGTATTAATAATAGTAGTACAGTTAATACACAGCATAATGGATTTAATGCAAGATAGTGGAAGGAGGAAGGTTATGTTCGAACTGGACGTTCGTAGTCGGAAGCCGATTTATGAGCAGCTGACCGATAAGGTCAAGGAGATGATTCTGCATGGTATTTTGCAGACGGATGAACAGTTACCTTCTGTAAGGACGTTATCCCAGCAGCTAACCGTGAATCCCAATACGATTCAGAAGGCTTACCGTGAATTGGAACGTGAGGGATATATCTATTCATTACAGGGGAAAGGAAGTTTTGTAGCCCCAGTGAAAAAAGAACAAAATGCGATCAAAAAAGCGGAAGTCCGGAACGAGTTGCTGAGGCTGATGGCGGAGGCGGTATACCTTGGGTTCACCGCAGCTGAGATTAGTTCTTTGTACCAACAAGTGGAGAAGCAAAGAGAAGGAGGGAAGAGTGATGATTGAGATTCGGGGAGTCAGCAAGTTATTTCAAGGCGAGAAGGCAGTCGACGATATCTCTTTAACGGTACATAAAGGAACAATTTATGGGCTGCTCGGCTCTAATGGCGCGGGCAAAACAACGCTGCTCAAAACATTGGCGGGCATCTACTCTCCAGATAAGGGGACCGTGCGGGTGGATGGTGAAGCGGTATTCGAACACCCGACGACTAAGCAACGGGTTATTTTTATGCCGGATGCTCCTTACTTTTTCCCACAATCCACCATGCTGCAAATGGCGGCCTTCTATCGCTCGATTTATCCGAGCTGGAATCAGAAGCGTTTTGAAGATTTGGGAACCGTATTTCAGCTCGATAAAAAGCGCAAGCTCAGTCGTTTCTCCAAAGGGATGCAGCGGCAAGCGTCATTCTGGTTATGTTTAAGCTGTATGCCGGATGTGCTGATTATGGATGAACCGATTGACGGATTAGATCCGGTGATGCGGCGTCAAATCAAAAACCTGCTATTTCAGGAGGTTGCTGAACGCGAGTTGACGGTAATCATTTCTTCCCATAACCTTCGTGAGATTGAAGATCTGTGCGATCATGTCGGGATTATGCATGGTGGGAAGATGTTGATTGAGAAGGATCTGGATGATCTTAAGGCGGATACACATAAGATTCAAGTGGCGTTTCGAGATGAACGGCATGAGATTCCGTTAGTTGCCAAGCTACAAGTTCTGCATCAAGAGCGCCGGGGAAGTGTGAACCTATATATTGTAAAAGGGGATCGTGAACGGATCAAAGCGGCTTTTCAGGTGTACGAGCCATACGTATTCGATTTGCTTCCATTAACGTTAGAAGAGATCTTTATTTATGAAATGGGGGATGTCGGATATGATGCGCAGCCATTACTACTTTAATAGCAGTATTTTTCGCCAGAACTTCCGCCAGCATGGCTGGATAGGGATTATATATGCACTCGGCTTATTATTTGCACTTCCATTACAGCTCTTCATGAGCAGCAATCCGGATGCAAAACCGCAAGAAATAGATCATTTATTTCGCATAGCTGGTAGTGTGCAAGCCTTGTTTATCATTACGATCCCAGTTGCCGCAGGACTATTCTTATTCCGATACCTTCAGGCAAAATCACCCGCAGATCTTTGGCATAGCCTGCCTTTACGCAGAGAGCATATATTTACAGCTCATCTGACGAGTGGACTTACCTTACTATTGCTGCCTGTTTGGTTAACTGCTGGGGTGGTTGCCGTTGTTAAGCCGTGGAGTAGTAATTTTTATATTTTTCAAGGCGCAGATATTTGGCAATGGTGTATTACAGTTAGTATTCTGACTTTGTTCCTCTTTTGCTTTAGTGTTTTTGTGGGAATATGTACGGGCCAATCTATTCTTCAGGGAATTATCATTTATATTTTGCTTATTCTTCCTGCTGTACTGATCTCATTAATCCACAGCCATTTAGCTATGTATCTTTATGGATATGCAAATGCAAACTCTAACTTGCGTGATTCTATTTCGCAGATATGGTCTCCTTTTGTTCATATCGTGTATTATTTTACCGGCAAACCCTTCACCAATACAGAATTATGGATTTATGGGGTATTGGCACTTCTATTTATCGGGTTGTCGTACCTGTTATACCGTAAACGTAATACGGAAAAAGCGGGTCAGGCTATTGCCTTTGGATATTTCAACCCACTGTTTAAAGCAGGGGTTATGTTATGTGCCATGCTTATTGCCGGTAATTATTTTGCGCAAATGAAGCAACAGCAAATGGGCTGGGTGATTGGTGGATATGCCATCGGAGCCATTATTGGTTATGTTGCCGCAGAAATGATTGTTCGGAAAACATGGCAGATTATGACGCGTAAAATGGTAGCTGAGTTTGCAGTTTATGCGGTAATGATAGGGTTACTTCTGTATATCCCGGTATCAAGTGTTACGGGGTATGAAGCTAGAGTGCCTTCCGGTGATAAGATTAGCGGTGTATATATGGGAGCTAACTACCGGTTGTATGCCCCAACGGATGATTTGTACACTACAGCCTACATGGGGCAGAACCCTTTTTCCGATGATAAAGATTATATAGAAGCTGTCCGTAAACTCCATCAAGCGGTAGTTGCGGTACGTCCAGAACTTACCTCACAACAATACGTTTATGAATATTTTACTCTGGCTTATCAATTGGAGAATGGTCACAAGCTAGTGAGGGAATACTGGATCCCTAATAAGGGATTTGAATCAGAGCTCAAGGCGGTTAAGGATACCGAAGCTTACAAGTATGAAAAGTATAATTTAGCTCTCTTAGACAAAGACCTGGATTATATGTGGGTTACTAACAGGAATAAAAAAGTAGCCATTTCTGATCCCGGGGAAATTTCAGAGCTAAAGGAGATTATCAAACGCGAAATTTCGAATATGTCCTACGAAGTACAAATAGATAAGGACGGAAAACCTGATGTGGCTAATATCCAAGTAGAGGTGAAGACAAAAGAGAACAGTAATCAAGTTATTACAGATTATGGTTATTATTATCCGTGGAAATCTTCTTTCCATGAGCTTGAAAAGTGGATGGACGAAAAAGGTTATGCCGATAAAATACGAATAACAGCTGAAGATATCCAATCGGCAGAGATTATAAAAGATGATTATATGGACGAGCAAACACCTAAGAACCCTACTAGTCCTGAACAAAGAGTAGCGCTTGCACGCGAAAAGAATCGTACGGCTGTTACGAAGGATAAGACATTATTAACAGATATTTTGGACCATCATTTCCATAATGGTGTTGAGAATGGCAACTACATTGTGAAGTTGATGTACAAAGAGGGTTACAGCGATTTCGTAATGTTAAAAGAATCGGATATGACGCCTGAATTGAAAGCATTGCTGAAATAAGTTAAGAAGTTAGTAAAAGATTACAGATAAAAGATTACAGATAAAAGACTACTGGTTGACATAAACTGGATAGTTGGATTATGCTTTTGGAGATAGGAGAAGGATGAAATGGAACTTTCAGGTCAGCCTCTGAACCAGTATATTCGTTCCGGTAAAATAACATCGCTGTATTAACTGGTAAGGAGTTTTGTATTTAGGTGAAGCCCGACCATGGACGATAGAGTCCATGGTCTTTTTTGCATAGTAAGAGGTAATACATGGATGTGTGATTGCTGTAATGCCTCTGGAATCTGCTTCGAAGAGATCCTTTACTGTAGAATAATATAAATAGGAAAAATTGAGGTGAAAATATAATGTTAAGCAATACAGCGGAAGTGTCGTTAAGTAAATTTATGACTAAGCTGCTTCGGCATACCCCGGAGCAATATGGTCTTATTTTGGATCCAGAGGATGGTTCCTGTAGGTTGGATGATTTACTGTCTGTTATTGTAAGCACTCCTAGATGGTCAGAGGTGACTGTGGGAGATATTCGGCAAGTGGTCGCAGATTGTGACAAGCAACGATTGGAAATCATTGACGACCGGATCAAAGCCCGGTACGGGCATAGCCATACAAAAATCACTTATGGGCCGGGGACTCCGCCTGCTATACTTTTTCACGGAACTCATTCTGGTGTGCTTTCTGTGATTTTGGAGGAGGGGCTCCAATCGATGGGACGGCAGTATGTTCATTTGTCTGAAGGGACTCATTTTGCCAGTTTAGCCGGAAGTCGCAGAGGGAAATTGATATTGTTAACCGTTGATACGATTAGAGCGGGTCAAATGGGTGTAACCTTTTATAATGCGGGTAATAAGGTATGGTTGGCAGGTCATATACCGCCGTCCTGTCTTAAGGTGTATACCCCGTAAGTTGAACTAGATCGACGTTTGGTTAGGAGGCATAATAACATGGATGAAATTCCAGATCACTTAGATCACGGATTACAGATTGTATTTATTGGATTCAATCCTAGTATCCGTTCTGGCGAGGTAGGACATCATTACGCGAATCCGCGGAATAATTTCTGGAGAATATTACATCAGTCTGGACTTACTCCCCGGTTGTATGATGCGTCTGAGGATGGGGACTTGCTTAAGCTGGGCTATGGGTTTACAAATATTGTTGCCCGTCCCACACGGGGAATCGACGATATTACTCGTGAAGAATACCAGGAGGGTCGGGAAATGCTTCGCTCCAAGCTGGAGAAATATCGGCCTCAAGTCGCCTGTTTTGTAGGTAAGGGTGTGTATACAGAGTTTAGCCGCAGAACAAAAGCTAACTGGGGATTCCAAGGGGACGTGCCTCCAAAGGTAGATGGCGTTCGTGAATTTGTTGCACCCTCTTCTAGCGGATTAGTTAGAATGCCGATGGAAGAGATCGTTGGGATTTATCGCAGATTAGCCGAGTTTACGCAAGAGAACGATGGGTGATTGATGTATTTGGAGTTAGGGTGCTAAAGGACACAGGAGTCGCTAAAAGTAACAAATCACTCTAATTTGTGCGCTATCGGACTCCGATGCAGCTATTGGGTGGAAATTGACTGATTATGAGTCCATTTTGAGTAGATAGCGTCTCTGGAGTCCGAAAACACGACTATATGGCCGAAAATTCACGAATAACGGCGCCTGAGTCCGTAACAGTAAAAGCTGGGGAATTGGCCATGGATCTACGTAAATCCGCAGATCCCGCAGATCCCGCAGATCTCCGTAGATCGCAACTGTTCCAACCAGCAGCAGAGTGTAGGTTAGAAAGACTGAGCAGTAATGCTGCAAATGGAGCTAAAGGACACAGGAGTCGCTAAAAGTAACAATTCACTCTTATTTGTGCGCTATCGGACACTAATGCAGCTATTGGGTGGAAATTGACTGAATATGAGTCCATTTTGGGTAGATAGCGTCTCTGGAGTCCGAAAACACCACTAAATGGCCGAAAATCCACGAATAACGGCGCCTGAGTCCGTAAGAGTAAAAGCTGGGGAATTGGCCATGGATCTCCGTAAATCCGTAAATCCGTAGACCCCGCAGATCCCGTAGATCGTAACTCTTCCCACTAGCAGCAGAGTGTAGGTTAGAAAGACTGAGCAGTAACGCTGCAAATGGAGCTAAAGGACACAGGAGTCGCTAAAAGTAACAAGTCACTCTAATTTGTGTGCTATCGGACTCCAATGCAGCTATTGGGTGGAAATTGACTGATTATGAGTCCATTTTGGGTAGATAGCGTCTTTGGAGTCCGAAAACACCACTAAATGGCCGCAAATCCACGAATAACGGCGCCTGAGTCCGTAAGGATAAAGGCTGGAGAGTTCGCTGTAGATCTCTGTAGATCTCTGTGGATCTCTGTAGATCCCGCAGATCCCGCAGATCCCGCAAGCTCTGGCAAACTCTCGCATCTTAGCTATCTCTCGCTACTCTAGAATACCCTCAAACACAAAAGGAGCCAGATTCCATATCGGAATCTGGCTCCTTTTATAACTTCAAAGGGCAGTCTCAGTATATGAGACATGCCCTTAGTCCCTAATACATTAGGTCTCAATCAGCAGCAGAATGATAGAGGATAAGGATAGGCAAACACTAATCAGGCAAAGCACGGCAACGACCTGCTTCTGGTTCAGGCCTGCCCGAAGCAGGCGGTAATGAGCCTGGGTGGCATCGGCTTGATAAATGGACTTGCCTTGGATGAAACGTTTGACTACGACAAAAATGTTGTCGAAGATCGGTACGCCCAGCGCCAGAATCGGAATGAACAGCGACAGGACGGTGGCTTGCTTGAACGCTCCGTCGAGTGCAATTACCGCTAGGATGAAGCCGAGAAAGGTTGCCCCGGCGTCGCCCATAAAGATTTTGGCGGGCGGCTTATTGTAGCGCAGATAAGCAAGCGTAACGCCAATCAGTGAAATTGCCATAATGGCAGATGAGGATTGTCCCTTTGCCAGTGCGACAACAAATAACGTAATCGCCGAAATGGCCGTCAAGGCACCAGCCAGACCGTCCATGCCATCCGAGAAATTAATAACTGTGGTTACACCGAAGATCCAGATAATCGTCAGCAGAAACGATAGAATGACAGGCAAAACGATATAATCGCCTGAGAATGGATTGTAGAATCCGGTAAAGGCATTGCCAGAAACATAAACCAGGATCGCTGCGCTAACTTGTACAATTAACTTGGGCAGAGCTGGGAAATCTTTGCCTTTCGTTTTGTACCAATCATCCACCGTGCCTATGGTCAGCAACAGTACGCCACCTACAAATAATGCGACAGTCTCCATGGAGAAATCACGCGCGAACACCAGATAAGTGATAAAAAATCCGATGAATATGGCGTAGCTGGCCGTTAGCGGAATGGGCTCTCTATGAATTTTACGCTCAACGTCCTGCCGAGGCTTGTCCACAAAATCAAGCCGAAAAGCAAGCTTGCCGAGCGGCGGAATTAGAAAGTAGACGATAAGAAATGACATTAGAAATGATAAAACGTATAAAATGACGCTCACCACCGTTTTCTTTTTAAAATACCACAGATCGATTAAATCTACCTTAAAAAAGTAAAATTTTGTCGTGAGGGGTGTGAAGTTGACTTGCCAGCAACGCTGTAGTACCTTGTTGAGAAAAGCCTTTGGGGGATATTTATGAAATACGATGTTATTTTATTTGATGCCGACGATACGTTGTTTGATTATGGAATGGCAGAAAGTCACGCGTTGTCTAATGCCTTTCTACACTTTGGGATGCCCACAGGTGCAGCAGATTATGCTGCCAGTTATCAAGAGATTAACCACGCATTGTGGAGGGATCTAGAACAAGGAAGGATTTCATCTGCGGCGCTGCGGGTAGAGCGGTTCAATCGGTTGTTTGCTGCACATGCGCTTGAGCTTGATCCTGAAACATTCAGTGAGGCCTATCTACGTTTCTTAGGCGAAGGAACCTTTCTGATGCAGGGAGCAATCGAGCTATGCGGAGAGCTTGCAGATTGCCGCCTGGCGATTATCACGAATGGAATCAAGGATGTGCAAACTTCCAGAATCCAAGGCTCGCTGCTGAGTGATACATTTGAGCAGATCATTATCTCAGAGGAGGCAGGATGTCAGAAGCCAGAGACGGGGATTTTTGATTATGCTTTTGCCAAATTGGGGATTGAAGATAAGGAAAAAGTATTGATTGTGGGTGATTCCTTAACCTCTGATATTCAAGGCGGAATTAATTATGGGATTGATACTTGCTGGTTTAACCCGCTAGGTAAGATTAATGAGTCCGGCGTTCAGCCAAAATACGAAATCCGAAACCTGTCGGAGCTACTAGATATTGTAGGGAAAGTTACTAACCTTCAATAATAAAATAAGGTGTGAGCGCATAAGCGGCTCACACCTTTTATTTAGTAACCTGAAAGAGGTTTATTGCCGAGTATCCAGCGGCTTCAGATACGCCTCGATTTGCTGGCGTTTCGATTCCAGAAATGGCGGCAGCGCAAGGGATTCACCTAAACTTTCCATAGGCTCATCTGTAGCAAAGCCTGGTCCGTCTGTAGCCAACTCAAAAAGGATGCCGTTAGGCTCGCGGAAATAGAGGGAACGGAAGTAGAAGCGGTCGACGAAACCGGAATTAGGAAGCTGTGCCTGGCGGATGTGTTCGATCCATTGCTTCAATTCGTCTTCATTATCTACGCGGAATGCGACGTGATGTACCCCGCCACGGCCCAAATGCTCTTGCTCCAGATCATTGCGTTCCTCCAGATGAACCTCAGCACCTGATCCGCCTTCACCAGTCTCGAATACGAGCACATCTGGCTGGCCGGCAACTGTTGAAGGGTAGGTTCCTATACGGCGGAAGCCGAGCAACTGCTCCAGCACTACCGCTGTATGTTCTGCACTTTCTACTGTGAGATGTGCGGGTCCTAAGCCTACAATGCCATATTGGGCAGGTACTGGGCTTTTAGCCCAAGGAGTACCGCCGGCAACACTGTTATCATTTTCGTCGGATACGAGAATGAAACGTTGGCTCTCGTGATCGCGGAAGGATAAAGTCTGGCGTCCACCAAGTTCCTGTATCGTCCCATGCTCCACGTTAAGCTCGGTGAAGCGTTGCTCCCAGTAGGTAAGTGCGGCATCGCTTGGCACTCGAAGGGAGAGCGCGGAGATGCTGTTATTGCCCTCTCGGTTGCGGCCTGCCATCGGAAGCTCGAAAAAGGTTAATTCGGTTCCGGGATTCCCCTTCTCATCTCCATAGAATAAATGGTACACTGAAATATCATCCTGATTTACTGTTTTTTTAATGAGACGCAGTCCGAGTACCTCTGTATAGAACTTAAAGTTCTCCTGTGCTTTGCCTGTAATAGCTGAAACATGGTGAAGTCCTTTTAACGTTAAACTCATGGTAGTTACCTCCGTGTAAATGCTTTGGGTTTGTGGATTATTTTAATTTATTTTTAATATATCGATAGAATCTTTGGTGAATATTATTAAGTTACTATAATTTTAATAGTAATAAGAAACTTTTGCAAGTGGATATTAATGTTTCATGAAATTTAATTCATACATAAGGAGAGAGTATAGTGCACACAACAACAAGCTTGATGAAACAATTACAGGAGTTAGGGATTGATCCACGGGGGACCATTCTAGTTCATTCCTCGTTAAAAAGTGTTGGCGAAGTAGAAGGAGGCGCGAACACGGTGCTGGATGCACTCAGTGAATATATGAAGGATGGGCTGCTTGTTTTGCCAACGCATACATGGGCTTATATTAATGCGGATAATCCGCGCTTCTTTGTTCAAGATTCCCCATCTTGTGTAGGGATATTACCGGAGCTGTTCAGAAAACGTCCAGGTGTTGTCCGCTCTTGGCATCCGACTCACTCTGTAGCGGCTTTGGGTGTTGATGCTGAGGCGTTTACTGCAGGGGATGAACGTTGGGATACGCCATGCGCCCGTGGTTCAGTGTGGGGCAAGCTGCTTGATCGGAAGGCGGAAATAGTACTGCTAGGCGTCGATCTGCGGCGGAATACGTTCATTCACGGTATTGAAGAGTGGGTGGATATTCCGGGCAGAATGACGGATAGTCATGAGGAATTATATACGGTGACGCCGGGTGGCGATGAAATCATGGTGCCTTCTCGCAGACATTGTGGTCTCTCTTGGTCGGAGCATTTTTGGAAAGTGGAACGCGAGCTTGAGGAAGGCGGTGCCATGCGTAAGGGGAACTTCGGGGATGCACTAGTTAGAGTGTGTGGAACAGTAGAAACGACGGATATTTTAAGCCTGATGCTAAAAGAGAATCCTGATCTTTTCTCCGATAATGAACCGCTGCATGGTGAGTCGAAACCAGATCCGCTTCCAAAGACCAGACGTGAACAACCGTAGGTGGGAGAGGCTAAACCATTTTTTCAGCACGCACAATCTGGAAGCCGCTATCAATGTATGGTATATTAATCTCACTAAAACATAGTAAGGAGATTGGAAATGGAAAAAACATTGGTCTTTGGACACAAAAATCCGGACACGGATACTATTTGTTCGGCAATTGCTTATGCAGCACTCAAAAAAGAATTAGGCTGGGATGCTGAGCCAGTTCGTCTGGGAGACGTTAGTGGTGAAACGCAATTTGCGCTTGATCATTTCGGAGTAGAGGCTCCTCGTCTGGTAGAGAACGTAGCTGGAGAAGCTAATCAGGTTATTCTTGTTGACCATAATGAACGCCAACAAAGTGCGAATGACATTGATCGAGTGCGTGTAATTGAAGTTATCGACCATCACCGGATCGCTAATTTTGAGACTGCACATCCGTTATACTACCGTGCTGAGCCAGTAGGCTGTACTGCTACTATTCTTAACAAAATGTATAAAGAAAACGGTGTAGCTATCCCTAAAGACATCGCCGGATTGATGTTGTCTGCAATCATTTCTGATTCCTTGCTGTTTAAATCTCCAACCTGCACCGCTGAAGATGTAGCTGCAGCACGCGAATTGGCTGAAATCGCTGGTGTAAATGCAGAAAGCTACGGCCTTGATATGCTGAAGGCTGGTGCTGACCTTAGCGACAAGAGTATCGCTCAACTGATCTCCTTGGATGCTAAGGAATTCAAAATGGGTGAATACAAAGTAGAAATCGCCCAAGTGAACGCGGTTGACGTTAATGATGTACTCTCCAAGCAGGCTGAACTGGAAACTGCACTGACTTCCATTATTGCTGAAAAAGAATTGGATCTGTTCCTGTTCGTAGTTACAGATATCCTCAACAACGATTCGGTGGGTCTGGCTCTGGGCCGTGTTGCAGGTGCAGTAGAACAGGCGTACAACGTGAAGCTTGATGACAATAAAGCACTTCTTAAGGGTGTAGTATCCCGTAAATCGCAAATCGTACCGGTACTTACAGAGACAATTGCTAAACTGTAAAGCATTTTGACAGTTGCGTTGTATTTTGTACAATAGAAATCCTCTCTATGAGAGTAGATTGGATAAAAAGAGCTCATGCCCCATCAGTAGTTAAGATGGTGACATGAGTTCTTTTTGTTTTACGGCGTATTCTGCTACAATATTTTGGGAGGGGATCCAACTGATCCTCTTCCAATTGCATGAACTTTGAACCAGCATGAGGAATATGACAAAGGGATAGGGGATAGGGGATATTGGAAATGGAATTGTTTGCAGCATTGGAACGGGACGACTACGAGGAATTATTATTTTGTCAGGATAAGGCATCGGGATTAAAGGCGATCATCGCGATTCATGACACGACACTAGGACCAGCACTGGGTGGAACACGGATGTGGACCTATGCTACGGAAGAGGAAGCTATTGTTGATGCGCTTCGATTAGCAAAAGGGATGACCTATAAAAATGCAGTATCCGGCCTGAATTTGGGTGGTGGGAAAACAGTAATCATTGGAGATCCCAAGAAGGATAAAAATGAAGCCATGTTCCGTGCTTTCGGAAGATACATACAAGGTTTAAATGGACGGTACATAACTGCTGAAGATGTAGGGACTACGGAAGAGGACATGAACATTATTTATCAAGAGACAGATTATGTTACTGGCACCTCACCTACGTACGGTTCTTCGGGCAATCCGTCACCAGCAACGGCTTACGGTGTTTACCAAGGAATGAAGGCAGCCGCTAAAGCCGCCTTTGGCAGTGATTCGCTTGAAGGGAAGACAGTAGCTGTTCAAGGCGTGGGGAACGTGGCCTTTACACTGTGCAAACATCTTCATGAAGAAGGAGCACAGCTTATCGTAACGGACATCCATAAACCAGCCGTTCAACGTGCAGTAGAGGCCTATGGCGCCAAGGCTGTAGATCCAGGCGATATCATCAGTGTAGATTGTGATATTTATGCTCCTTGCGCTCTTGGAGCGACAATTAACGATGAATCCTTACGGGTAATCAAGGCGAAAGTGATTGCAGGAGCTGCTAATAATCAGCTGAAGGATTCCTCGCATGGTGATGCACTTCATGAGATGGGTATTGTATATGCTCCAGATTACGTGATTAATGCAGGTGGCGTCATTAATATTGCGGACGAGCTGAACGGCTATAATAAGGAACGTGCCTTTAAGCAGGTGGCGAAGATTTACGACAATATTACCCGCGTAATGGAAATTTCCCGTTTGAACGGAATACCTACTTATGCCGCCGCGAACCAGCTTGCAGAGGACCGGATAGCGCTATTAAGAAATAGCCGCAGCACCTTCCTGCGTAATGGTCAACATGCACTTAGCAGAAGATCGCTGCGGGGATAAGCTGTAAAAAAACTCGGCAAGCTCCATCCGATTACAACTTCGGAGGGACTGCCGAGTTTTTTATGTTCTTTTATTTCTACAAGAAACGTTTATTCTCTTTCGAGGACGGTAACGTGGTTTCTGCTTATTCCTAATTACTGAACCTTTTGCGGTTCTGGGTAAGTGACGCCGAAGGTGTCGACCGTCACCTTTTTCATGACTGGTGGCTCATCTGGACGATCAGAACCGTCACGAGGCAGGCTCACAATTCTTTTTACAGCTTCGATACCTTCAGTTACTTTACCAAAAGCGGCGTAGCTTCCATCTAGACTAGGGTAAGCTGCATCCATAATAAAGAACTGGGAACCGGCAGAGTCAGGAGCCTGTGATCTTGCCATGGATAGAACACCTTCTGTATGCAGAAGGTTATTGGTGAACCCGTTGCCAGAGAATTCTCCGGCGATACTGTAACCCGGGCCTCCCATACCTGTACCATCAGGGTCGCCGCCTTGAATCATGAAGTTAGGAATTACTCTATGGAATATAGTGTTATCATAAAATCCTTTTTGAATAAGTGAGATGAAATTGTTTACGGTGTTAGGGGCAACCTCAGGGTATAGCTCAGCTTGGATGATATCCCCGTCTTCCATTTCAATGGTTACTAAGGGATGACTTGCCGTAGCTGAAGGAACGCCTTCAGTTGGGGCTGCACCTTCCCCAGGTGCTGATCCGCTGCTTCCATTATTACTGCTTCCATTATTACTGCTTGCATTGTTATTGTTTGGCTTGTTACCGCAACCTGCCGCAATAACCATGACCAGGCATAACATGATCAGAAGAATAGCGGATTTTGTTCGTGTAGACTTCACTAAATAATCTCTCCTTTTTATTGAATAATCTCGTAGGTACTTCCCATAATACCTCCTTTGTCCTATTACATGCAAAGGTCAGTTATGACTTCTGGGATTGGCACATCTTAAAAAGAAGTTTACAATGGTAGGATGTTTCCAAAGAGAACATCGAGAAAGGATGTGCATAGGATGCTCTTTTCGTGGAAGCGGAATTTGATCGTGCTTTGGGTAGGGGTTTTCTTTTGTAGTACAGCTTATTCGATCTCGATTCCCTTCCTTTCCATTTTTTTGAGCGACGAACTTGGGGTTTCAAATCATTTGGAGATTTGGTCAGGGGTTAGTTTTGGAATAACCTTTCTTGCCAGCGCTTTAATCTCTCCCTATTGGGGTTCGCTAGCCGACAAGTATGGTCGGAAACCGATGCTTATTCGCTCGGGTTTTAGTCTGGCAGCTTTATACCTTATTAATTATTTTGTACATGATCCTTATGTTTTTTTGATTGTGCGTGTGCTGCAAGGACTGCTTGCCGGTTTTGTTCCAGCAGCTATTGCAATGGTAGCCACCAATACACCTGAGCATAAGACGGGGTATGCTTTAAGTATTATGTCTACAGCCGGAGCGACAGGTAGTATTATTGGACCATTAATTGGCGGTGTAGTGAGCTATTATACCAGCAACCGGATTGCTTTTTTATTCTCAGCGGGTATTGTACTTATCTCAGCGCTCATTGCTACTTTTTTTGCAAAAGAGGAGAACTTCGACCGATCGGCTCCAAGGTCACATGTAAGTGATGATATCAGGGAAGCGAGAAGTAACCGAGCTTTTATTACTTTGCTCTCGCTGGCGGGAATCAGTACCTTCTCCGTTATGATTCTGGAACCGTTAATCCCAATTTATCTACTGGACATGGGGATCTCCAAAAATAGTGCCTCGCTAAGCTCGGGAATCGTATTCTCCGCTGTGGGGATTGCTACGGTGCTGATGGCTCCGCAGTGGGGCAGACTCGGCAGCCGAAAAGGCTTTGGGATGATCTTATTTATTGGACTGATCGGGGGCGGCATCGGTAATATTCTGCAGTTTTTTGTTTCGGGCTATGTAGAGTTCGCTATCCTTCGCTTTGCTTACGGCTTGTTCTATGCAGGTGTGCTGCCATCAGTGAATGCTATGATTGTACAAGTAATTGAGCCGGGATTCCGTGGACGGGCCTTTGGCCTGAATCAGGCGGCATCTCAGCTTGCGACGATGGCTGGACCGATTATCGGCGGCTTATTGGGCGCGGTTATTCCAATTCGCTGGGTGTTTGTAATCAATGGAGTGATGCTGCTGGTAGCAGCGATATTGGTTAAGACCCGCAAGCTGGAAGCACAAATCGCCGCTGCTCGTCCCGCAGAACAGCCAACAACGATGCAGAGCTAACTGCTACCTCATTGAGCATGTCGTTATTTAGAAGAAACAACATAAAGCCACCGGGCTCACAGCCCGGCGGCTTTATTCATATTAAGCTGCTATTCTCCCTGCGAACCGTTCAAAACGTCTGTTCCCGGCATAACATCCACTGGCGGGGAGGCAGGGTCAATAATGGAATTTGGATATACATCGTCTGCATCTGGAACATCCTCCAGCGGCTGATCTTCTTCTTCCATCTCCAAGAGTTCCTCATCCTTAGTATAATCCGTATCATCTAGGGTTAATCCTGCGGTTTCAGCGGCTAGATATGCATCGGATTCCACCAGCTCATCTCTTTCGATTACATCCTTAGGTGAGTTTAAACCAATATCTGCTGCCAAGTATTTATCGCCAACCAAGACAGGATCTGCGTCATCATCAACAATATCCTCTTCATCCATATCAGCTTGTATATAACGTTCATATTCAAAGTCAGCTTCAGTTTTATTTGGTGAACTATCCATAGCCGTTCACTCCTTTTTTATGATAAAATTTGAACTTCCTATGTTTATCTTTACCCGTTTGACCATGATCGAATCGCTGATCCAATAAATGGGTATGTCTATATTGGATTAGTAAAAAATGGGTGAAAGCAAAAGCCGATGAAAAACGTTCTTTTTCGAGAAAATTTACAAGAATAGGCAGGGATAGTGCGAAGCTTGTCGAAATTAAGAAGCATATATGAACGTTTAAACAACTAATGAATTACTGAGGTGCTACGATGAAGTTGCCAAAGCCCAATATAGCGGCTGCTTTTTTATTAATTCTACTGCTGACCGCTATGGTTCCTTTTGGTACGGCGATAGTGAGTGCTGAATCATCAGACTCTACGCTGCCCAATTGGGAGATTAAATTTGAACGTATAGAAATAGATCATATTGAAGAAGCTGTGGCAGCTCTTGATGAAGAATGGACTCGTGTTATGCCTCATGGGAAAAGCCCAGAGACTCCAAGTGGAGCAACCTCAGCCTGGCTGCGGTTTACTTTACCACAAATTAGTGATAAATCTGCGTTATTCATAGATAAAGTATATGGAAATAATGTTAAGGCTTATTTAAATAACGAATTAATATATGATTCCGGAAAAGATTTTAATTTCAATGGCAGTAAGGTTTTCATTCCTCTGTCCAAAAGTGTTGGAGGACAACAGCTATATTTATGGACCCATGGTGGCAGCAAAGACTTAGGGATTCACGGCGAAATAAGAGTAGGCCAATACGATGAGCTGTTATCTGTTTATGTAAAGCAGGGCTTAATGGATCTGATCATTGGAACGACGCTTATTTTTATTGCGATTGTACTGCTGATCTGCTCGCTATTCATGAGAAAAGGCTATTTTTCAGGCGGATATCTATTGGTGCTGATTATTTTATCCATTGGCGTCTTAGTGGTAACGTATTCATCGTTCCTGCCGACAATCCTCGGCGATTATGGAGAGATCGTACTTGTTTTCTTTGATGTAGCTTTATATACGCTTTTGCCATCCTTTACATTTTATTTTGAGAAAATATTTGGTCCAGGGAAAAAGAGAATCGTTACACGATTCCGTAAGTTTCAAATTGTCTATTCTGTATTTTGTTTTTCCCTAATGGTTATTAATATTCTTTTGTCCTATCAGGTAGATGACTTTTATAGATTGATGACTACGAGTGTGCTAGGTATCCTTATGATTGTACAAATTATACTTTTGATCAGCTTAGCGTTTATACACGCGAACCGTGGCAATGTAGATGCTGTTATTTTTACTTCAGGGTTCTCAATATTTGCTTTCATGTCTCTTAGTGAACTGGTCATGTTCTATGCATCGGGGCAATCCTATCAATTATATTGGTGGAAATGGGGAATGGTGATTTTCGTAATTGCCTTAATCGTCATTCTGGGAAGAAGGTTTACTCGAAACCATGAACAGCTTATTGAATATTCCCATCAGCTTGAGAAGTTCAATAATGATTTGCAGCGCTCGGAGAAGATGGAGATTATTAGTGAGCTGGCAGCTTCGGTTGCCCATGAAGTACGGAATCCATTGCAGGTTACCCGGGGGTTTCTGCAGATTCTTGGGGAGCGTTCAGATCAAAAGGAGCGGGAATATCTGCAAATGGCAGTGACAGAACTGGATCGAGCTACGCTCATTATTACAGACTTCCTAACCTTCGCTAAACCAGGACTTGAAACCGTAGAGCAGCTTGATGTGTCTGAAGAGTTGAGGCATGTGACGGGTATTCTTTCTCCGTTAGCGAATCTGCAAGGGGGCGTCATTGAACTTAATCTGCAGCCAGGACTTTACGTTACTGGATCATCTGCCAAGTTCAAGCAAGCGTTTATCAACATACTCAAAAATAGTATTGAAGCTTTAAAGGACAATGGGCTGATTAAAGTCACAGCCTGGAAGTCTGGAAAACATATAATAATCAGTGTTCATGATAATGGGGAAGGGATGAACCGGAATGAGCTGGCTCGGTTAGGGGAACCATATTACTCCAATAAGACCAAAGGAACGGGGCTTGGACTGATGGTAACCTTTCGGATTATTGAGGCGATGGAGGGATGCACTGAGTTTCGCAGTGAGAAAGGGGAAGGGACTGAAATTATAGTAAAAATACCAGAACTTAGAAGAATTTAGAAGTAATTTATGATAATTCCGTTTTTTAGAAGGAAAGAGTGAGGGGCTGAGCGAAGTAGTACAGACAGAATATTGTTTCTGATACTTACTTCTGAGGTGCATATATGCGCTTGATGATTAAAGTCCTACATATAGCAATAGCTCTTACTCTCCTTCTGATAGGATATAGTTCAATTGTTGTATCAGCAGCGACCCCATATCCATCCCAAGAAATTACCAGTTGGCAGATGAGATGGGGCGATGGAACCGAAAACAGCGGCATAGAGGTTCCACAGAATAATGACCAGCAGTATTGGATAAATGTGAATGCTACGAAGGAAATCCCACATCTGCCATCAGGCGTATCCACTTCTTGGACTCGTATTTCCATACCTAACTTTAGTTATATCTCCCCTTCAATCTACATTGATACTTTATATGCTCTTCATGTGAAGGTGTATGTGAACGACCGTTTGATCTTCGAGGAAGATCGTAATTATATTAAGGATAACTATTCTTTGTTGTTGCCTTTGAGTCAAAGCGATAGTGGGAAAACATTATACATTTGGACTGAAACGCTGCAGGATAGAATCGGAATTAAAAATGAAGTAGTGATCGGTGAACACAACCTGTTAATCAATGATTATATTAAAAATGGACTCAGCGATGTGATTTTGGGCTGTGCTTTTTTTCTTGTGGCTATCGTTCTATTTATAAGCTCTCTATACATTAATAGGGACTATTTTTCCAGTGTGGCTTCACTAGCCGTTGTAATAGGTTCAACCGGAATTCTTTCGATAACCTATTCTCCTTTTATTTATACCTTTTACAGCGATTTAGGCGCGATTAGTAATGTATTTCTTGATTTGGCTTTATTCTCACTTTTACCGGCGCTTACTCTTTTATTTGAAAAAATATTTGGCAGTGGAAAATATGCGATCGTCCGTCGTTTTCGTCAATTTCAAGTCATTTACTCCTCATTTTGTTTGCTATGTCTTTTGATCAATTTTCTATCGAATAATAGCTATATTGAGTTTTATTATTTTGTATCCACCACTATTATCGGGTTCATCCTCATCCTTCAGTTCATCTTGCTGATCGTATGTGTGATTATATTTTCGCTTAAAGGGAATAGGGACGCTATCATTTTTGCCATTGGCTTTGGAACGGCTGCATTTACTGTAGTGTCAGAGTTACTGTGGTATTACATTCATAAGGGGAACTATGATTTATTCTTGTGGAAGTGGGGCATTGTTGCCTTCATAATCTCCTTGATCGTAATTCTGGAGCGAAGACTAGCCTATAGCCATCAACAGGTTGTTAACTATTCTAAAGAATTAGAGCGTTTTAACAACGAATTGCAGCGTTCAGAAAAAATGGAAATTATTAGCGAGCTTGCTGCATCTGTTGCTCATGAAGTGCGGAATCCACTCCAGGTAACTAGGGGGTTCCTTCAGCTGCTTAGCGAGAAATCCGTTGGTGAAGAGGAAATATTTATGTCGATGGCCCTTAGTGAGCTGGATCGTGCTTCCGGGATCATTACGGATTTCTTAACCTTCGCAAAACCGGAATTTGAGACGATTTCCAGTCTGAATTTGTATAATGAATTTAAGCATATTGAGAGTATTATGCAGCCGCTTTGTCATTTAAATGGAGGAAAAATGATTCTCGATGTATCGGGCGAATTATGGGTGAAGGGGAATTCCTCAAAGTTTAAGCAAGCCTTCATCAACATTATCAAAAATAGCATTGAATCTTTCCGTGACGAAGGGTTTATCTATATGTCGGTGTATGCGGAAGAGGAGAACGTAATCATTCATATCAAAGACAACGGGGAAGGGATGGACGCGGATGTCCTGCACCGATTGGGAGAGCCTTATTTCACTAAAAAGAATAAAGGGACAGGTCTTGGATTAATGGTCACTTTCCGTATCATCGAAGCTATGCAAGGTAAAGTGAAATTTACAAGCAAAAAAGGAGTGGGAACCGAATCCATCACCATACTGCCATTGGCAGAAGCTCCGGATGATTCTCACTCCTTAGGGGGTTAATCTTGTTGTCTTACCACGAACCGCGTGGTGCTGCGGTTGCCTTCAATACATCGGAAGTAGGACTTGGTGGAATTACAAGATAGAATTCGTTGGAGCCTTCTTCAACGGCTTTCAAGGTAACGCTGTCGGGAATGATTACGCCTAATGCTTCTTGGAGAGCCGCTTTTGGGTCTGAGAGTAGTCTTTTCTTGAAACTTGGATCTTCCCATGCCTTTTGAATGACTTGATTTCTAAGAATTGCTTCTGACATAATAATCACCCTTCCCAAATTGTATATATTTACCTTTAATAATATAACATAGCAAAACTACTAATACTATTCTTTTTATTACAAAATAATAGAATTAATGGACATTTTTTGACAACCAATGATATAATCCTCCGTTTAGCAAGAGCTGCTTGTCCGCTTCGATGGAATCAGAGATCTGCTGTAAGTTACTTACTAGCATGGAATGGAACGCAATAAGATGAGGGGCATCAAGGTCGGAAACTGTAACTTTGTTATGTGTGTCGTGTGCTAATTGCGTATAGGTATGTAGACCATTTGCAGTGAATAGATAAAATTCGACCTCTTGCGAAGTGAGTTTAGCTGCACTGCTGTTTGGCAGATGTTTGCGAGTTAGGGAGAGAAGACAATTATAGTTGCCTGCGGATAAATCTTCTTTCCAGTCCTCATAGTCATCCAGCATTTGCAGTGTAAGCAAAACCGAATGGATAAGCTCTTCAGCTTGCGGCACTAAATCACTCTTTCCAGACATCAGAAGGGCAGCAGTGCTGGATAGCTTGAGCGGACTGGCTTTATAGGCAATTTTGACCCGATCATTAAGAAAATAGTCACTGGTATTTTCGTTGCTAACACTATCTGCCCACTCCATGATATAACGATTAAATAAGATCCAGAAAGCGGATGGCTCCGGAAATAGTATCCGGTAGATATTTAAAAATTCGACATAAAGCAAATTTGCCAAGGGCAATTTTTCGTATGCGGAGGATTCTTGGCTGTCCATCAGGTCATCCTGTATGAAGAAATACAACATAAAAAAGACGTTGCCCATCGACATCTGGCGAGTAACCTCTGCAGAGATTCCGCATCCCTTCTGCAGCCAAAAGGGTAAAAGATAACATATGTAGTTTTTGTGGCTTTCAGCGTTAAATACGTTAAAATGCTCAAGATAGGACATACCTTGTTGATTTAGAGGTTCTGGAAATTCGGAAATAATCCGTCTGCTTTCTTGGAATACCAAGCGTAGTTCATCTTCGTAGTCATTTAGCCAATCCATAACAACCCTCCTATAAAATTTTTACGAAAATGGTTCTTTTGCCCTGATTATAGCTTTCTCTTTATTCCATTACAACTAAAATTTAGGAGGTATTAGCAAATATGGAATGGTATACTTTCGGCCAAATGCTTATGGCGATTCGAATGGGTCAAAAGGCGGAAACACCGGATGGCCGCATGGTTATGCGTACCTCCACAGGACTTTTTTGGATAAACGGAATCCTGCAGGGAAAAGTGGTAGAAATCAAAGACTATCTGTTCTCTGACCTATGGCGAATCTATGAGGATGAGGAAAGCCAGCAGGAGGGAATTGGCAGGGAACAACACGAGCAACGTGAGCGGGAGATGCTTGAGAATCAATATGAAGAGCTGCGCTGGGCGAACCGAAAACGTTAGTTCAACGTTCGATTACCCAACAGCAGCTATATAGAGAATCTTAATAAGAGGGATTAGGAACTTACGGATGCGGAGAGCTCTGATTTTAATGCTTCATATTGACTACGCAGGCGTTGAAGTTTCGAGATACTTTGCTCCAAGCCGCCGAGCCGGTTGCGTTCCGTCCACAAGAGACGATATTGGTGAAGGAGTACATCAAGATCATTGATTTGCTTCGTAATCAGCGCAGGATCAAGCGAATCTGGTGCTGATGTCAACTGTAGCTTGATTCTGCCAAGCTGCACAGCATGCTTCACGAAATGGATGCCATTACTCAATTCTTTCAGCACAAGAGCAGCATCCTCGCATTGAAGATCTAGCCCCGATAGCCGCGCCTCAATGGAGAGCAGATATTCTTCGAGATGATTGAAGTGTTCCTCAGTAAGCTTCTCTATGATTAGGAAATTGTCCAGATGGGTACGCAGCAGCAGGGACATTTCTGCATCATTCGAACGGTTGATACTGGATTCAAGCTGATAGTAATTGCCGAGATCCAGGAGCAGCTGGCCAATTCCCTCAGAACGATCTGCAAAAATAAATCTATTTAAATACTGTGCAGTATCTGCTTCCAGATTATGATCTACACTCCAGGATAGGGCTGCGCCGTAGGCGAAGCCGGCATAGCTGACCGGCAGATGCTGCCAGTGTCCAAAATCTCCCCAATCCGTAATGAGATAACCGATAGCACCGTTGTTTTTGCCATGAATAGCTGCACTGCGCAGATTGGCTAACATATTGTCCGTGCGTCCTGTAATGGAGTTCCATGAGCTGGTGCCTGGGCAGACATAAAAAGGAATACCTGCTTCACGGAATTTGAGCGTATCGGACTCGAAGGGATGCTCCGCGCTATAACCCCATTCCATAGCAATAATATCCTTAGGAAGCTGAGGAATCAGTTCGGGATGCTGGATAATGATATCGCCCCAGAATTGCATCGTTTTGCCACGTTTTGTAACCAACTCATAAATCTTTTGCAGGAATGATAAATAGAGTTGACCTTTGCCTTGTGTTTCAGCCAGAGCTTTGTTTTTACCAAGGCCGAGTTCATAGGTCTCATCGCAGCCTACATTAAACTGATTGGAGCTAAAGTAGGGCAGCAGATCGTCAAACATTTTGTCTAGCAGAGGTAGTACAGCAGGATCTTCGGTATCAAAAGTACCAGGGTGCATAAATAAGCCTTCTGGATAAACGTCCTGCGCATACAAATTCTTCGGAAGCATAAAGCCTTCGGGAATTTCAGCTAAAGCGTTGAATTCTGGACGAGAGAGCCAGCCCTCCATATGCCCAAAGCTGTTCTGATTGGGAACAAGCTCTATATAACGTGCTTTGCAATAGGCATCCAGAAGCAGGATTTCCTCTCCGGTAATTGGGGTTTCAAGCTCCCAGACTTGAGGGAAGGATTCATAAGCGAACGGAGCACCTTCTATATATAGCTGAAGTTCATTTATCTTCAAATCAGCCATAAGGTCAATGATCCGGTACAAGGTTTCTTGCTTCGGGATTTTATTGCGGCTGATATCTATGAGCAGGCCTCTGGCTCCAAAATCAGGTTCATCGCGAATATGCAACTGAGGTATAGATTTTCCACTTTGTTCTATGATTTGTTTCAGGGTTGCTGCTGCGTAGAAAGCGCCTACAGGAGAGCTATAGGAGACAACGATACCCTTCTGTTCGACAACAATCTCATAGGCCTGTGCAGACAATAATGGCACATAGTTAAAGTTACAGACAGATACAACGGTTGGACGTAAGCCAATGGATAAAGTCAGCTGCAGATTCAATGCTTGTGCAATTACTTCCTGTAGTTTTCGTGCAGCTGGCATGGCAGATTGTTCTTCCATATTAGGAAGTACGATGCTTCCGCTTGTTGGGAAATGGAAGGAGCCTTGTGACAATGTGATTTCACGCGGATTAGGGAAAAGCAGTAGTGTAGAATGATTAAGCATAGCGTGGACACCTCTTATTCATGTAGAATATGATCATCTTCACAATAACCTTATCACTACTAAACAAGGGGAGGAATGCCTATAATGTCCAAGCACATGGATTATATGATCAGTCCATATCCAATAAGAATTATTGATCCCAAGGTTGAATCCTCCAAGCTGAAGCTCAAGAATATAAGGGTGGGACAGGCAGGACATCTGCCAGGAAGAACGTTATTCCGTTCAGGTGTAGTTTTTGAGCACTGGGCCATTGTTTACATAGTGTCAGGTAGTGGCTCCTACATGGAGATTGGGGGAAAAGAGCAGCAGGTGCGTGAAGGCAGCTTATACTTTTTCCGCCCAGGTTACAGTTATAACTTTGGTCCACCACCGGGAGGCAGCTGGGATGAGTATTATATTAACTTTAATGGCACGCGTGTATCCGAATGGCTGGAATCGGGCCTCATAGCCGGGGGAAATGTTTTTCAAGCCCAATCTATAGTAGGTCTTACTACCTTATTTGAAGAAGTGCTGGAACGGATGGAGAGCGGAGAACCTGTAGATGCGGATCGGGCAGCATTATTGCTCGAAAGAATGCTGCTGGAGTGTTCTTTTATAATAGAAGAAAAAAGTTGGAATTCTCAGGCTGATTATATGCGTCAGATTCGGGAAGACCTGAACTTATGCATTTATGGTGAAATGGACCTAGAACAAATAGCGGCAAAACATCATGTTTCGATGTCTACACTTCGTCGTCTTGTTCGGCGCAGCAGTGGATACCCGCTTCATGAATATATTCACCGTCTAAAAATGGCGGAAGCCAAAAAGTTGCTTTTCAACACCTCATTACAAATTAAGGAAATTTCTAGTATGCTTCATTATAATGATCCGTTCTATTTTTCTCGTTTATTTAAAAAATATATGGGGATCGCACCCCAGCTTTGCCGGAATAACATTTAAATCGACATCATCCTACTAGAGTCCCAACAGCAATTGTTATAATTTGTATAATTGTTGTCGTTTTATAAGATATGTTGAAAATTATGGATTAATATTACATAAATACGTTAGTTCTTATTAACTATAGTGGATAAAATTCCAAATTTTAGTGATAAAACCTACTAAAAAAATAATAAATTTTTTGTAACTATTTTTCAAATGGAAGCGCAAACATGGGAAATGTCAACTTGTTATTGTGATTTTTCTCATGTATGATGCTTTTATCGAGCACAGTACAATCTTGCATTTTCCAAAAAACTGGAGAATAGGGTGGTGGGATGAAAATCAAACCAACTGTAGAAGACAAACTGATTGCGTATTACAGGTATTTTTCCTTGTCCCTCACATCACTCATGTATCTTCTAGATCAGACGGGACCTTCCATAATTTATAAATCACTTATTATTGCTATACTTGTTATGTTTGCACAAACGTTCTCATTTTGTTATCGAAGGCTACGCAGCAGGCCGAAGACTCTCGTCCTGGCTGTTAGTATAGAGATGGTGGGAATTATCGCATTGACCTTGTTTACGGGTGGGTACGAAAGCTCTTTTAGGCTTTATGTGCTAAATCCTGTATTGATTGCTGCAGGCTCATTGTCCATTTATTTTGGATGGTCGTTGCTCTTAAGTTACATCAGTATTTTTGCGGTGCTCTGTTATTTTTTTATCAATTCTGCGAACAGAAATTTTCTGGAAATTGTATTTATAAATGGGAATCTGTTTCTAACACTGGTACTTACGGTTATAATAATGCAGATCGTTAATCGGATGAAGCGGCAACGTGAAGAATCGAATGCTCGCACGAAAGAGACGATGGAGCATATCAAATCCCTGTACCATATCGTGGAAACCTCAAGCCAACATGATTTCATGAATATCGGTCAAGTGATCACCGATTATGTTGTTAAGCTAACGAAGCTGGATAAGGCTTTGTTTTGGTTCGCCAAGAAAAGCGGAGAACCAGCTCCGCAGAGCAGGCAGACCGGCTGGCAGCAGGAAGAGGAACAGTTCCTATTCTCAGAACTGGGAAAACATGAGCATGAATGGAGATTGCAGCGAGAGCCTATTTTTAGAAATCTGCCGGGATTAGGAGATTTCCTGCTGATGCCTGTACGGATGAGCACCCGTTTTGTAGGGATGATTGGACTCAAGCTGGAGTCTACAGAGGGGCTGGAAGGCCGCAGATGGTATATTCAACAATTGATATTCTTATCTGAGCTAAGTGCGAATATTCTTGAAAGACATGAGCTTGGTGTGATCGAGAACCGGTTGATCATCACGAACGAACAGAACCGGATTGCGGATGAAATGCACGACAGTGTATCGCAGAGCCTTTTTGGTATTGTGTATGCGACGCATTCGCTGAAGGAATCGTGGAAGAGAATGTCAGATCATGAGCTAGAAGAACAAATTGAGCTTATTCATGATTCTGCTACAAAGGTTGCTAAAGAACTGCGGATCACGATCTACAGTCTTAGCTCCAAGAAGAGTGGCGGTCCTACTTGGTTGGGCATGGTAAGATCACATTTGAAGAGCTTATCCAGGTTAAATGATGTTGATATTGATTTAAAAATAACGGGCGATGATTTCAGTCTCCCTTATCCTTACCACAAAGCGCTTTTTCGGATTATCTCCGAAGCCACTGGTAATGCCATCAGGCATGGTGCTGCCAGTCGAGTGGATGTAGAACTGTCTCTAAAGCCGACTTGGATTCGATTATTGATTTGTGATAATGGTGTTGGTTTTGATACTGATTTGTTATGGATTGAATCTGAAGATAGTGTAAGCGGACTTGGCATGAAGAATATGCAATATTTGACCCAGTCGCTCGGCGGCGACTTTCAGTTGTCCAGTAATGAGAGCACAGGAACAAGAATTATGATTTCGATTCCTGTCGGTGTAGCTGAATTAAAGAATGCATAAACTTTAGGCGGGAGGTCGTTTCTGTGAAAATCGTCATTGTAGATGATCATCCTTTAGTTAGAAGAGGACTGGCATCTGTCATTTCAATGCAGCCGAATGTGCAGTTTGCAGGTGAGGCAACGAATGGCCAAGAAGCGCTTCTTGTGATTGAGGAGACGCAGCCTGATCTTGTATTGATTGATCTTAAGCTAGCAGATGAATCGGGATTGGATGTCATTAAGACAGCACGTGCTCGTGGTATCGTTAGTAAGTTCATTCTGTTGACGTCATCTGCGAGCAGAGAGGATTTCCTGAAGGCTGAAGAAGTACTGGTAGATGGATATGTACTGAAAGAGGCGTTGCCTGAGGAGTTACTGTTTGCTATCCAATTGGTGCATAAGGGAAGAAAGTATTACGATCCTGGTCTGATGGAAGATAAAATGCGCATGAGTGGAAGCAGCCCAACGGATGAATTGACACCCAAAGAAAAGGAAGTCCTGATCGAGCTGGGGCAGGGCGCATGCAACAGAGAAATTGCTTCACGTCTTTTCATTAGCGAATTTACGGTGAAAAAGCATGTCAGTCAGATTTTAGCAAAATTACAGGTGGCTGATCGTACACAGGCAGCGCTTTATGCAAATGCTGTCGGATTAACCAAATATGAAATGTCATACGAGTGAAAATTGAAATAATTCGTAAGCATTGTACATGAACACGGACAGGTTGTCCGTGTTTTTTTGTGCGTTAAAACTTAAATCAGCCCTATATATGGCACTAAAGTATACCTAATCCCCCTCTTAAGAGGTATAACGTCTTACTCCAAAGTGAAGAGGAAAGTGATGGTATGAGCCATGTGGCGAATGGTGTGGATTGATAGAATTAAAGCAACAACTGAAACTTTCATGAATGCTTTCAGAATGTAATTTTAGCGGAAGGAGGGTTACTGTGGAAAAGACGATTCTGGATTACATTAACCTGATTAAAAAAAGGTTTTGGCTCATCATGGTGTTCGTTTTGATCTCCTGTGCTACGACTTACTATGTTAGCAAAAACTTCGTTGAACCCGTCTATTCCGCTTCCGGACAGCTACTTGTCAACAACATTGCCAAAGCTCCCGAGAGCAACAATCTTAACGATTTGAGCTTTAGCCTGAATTTAATTGAGAGTTACAAGGAAATTATGAAATCACCAACCATCATGAAAAGCGTAATAGAAAATCACCCGGAGTTTGGTCTCACGGCCGATGAACTAAGTCAGAAGCTTGAGATTAAAACTTCAGAGAAGAGTCAGGTGATCAACCTCAATGTTCAGGATGAAAGCTACACCAAAGCTGCCGGGATCGTAAATGCGGTATCGCAGACATTCATTCGTGAATTGCCGTCGCTGATGAGGGTAGACAATGTTACCTTGCTGACACCGGCCGATCCGACTGATGTTCCAGGGCCCTCGAACGGCGGGTTTGCGATGAATCTCATCATTAGCTTTGTTGTATCCCTTATGGCTGCCTTAGGAATTATTTTGCTGATGGAAACACTTAACGGCACATTAAGGTCTGAAAAGGAAGCGGAATATGACCTTGGTCTACCGGTAATTGCTTCGATCGCAACCATTCGCAAACGTGATTTGGGTAAGGCGGCAGGCGACACCAGAGTGAAGGAGGGTGCTTATGTTGCGGCTAAATAAGAGTCTGGTTACAGACGTTAATCCATCCTCGCATATCTCCGAATCGTTCCGATCACTGCGCACATATATACGTCAGCTTGAACTAGCGCAGGGCGGCGGAGGAAAAGTGCTGCTCT
This sequence comes from Paenibacillus sp. FSL R7-0048, assembly GCF_038004505.1. Lineage (NCBI taxonomy): Bacteria > Bacillati > Bacillota > Bacilli > Caryophanales > Paenibacillaceae > Paenibacillus > Paenibacillus sp. FSL R7-0048. The sequence continues at coordinate 1,111,545 of NZ_JBBORF010000001.1, forward strand.
TTACATCAGCAGAAGCTGGGGCAGGCAAGACGACAATCTTGTCGAATCTCGCGGTTTCTTTCGTCCAGGACGGCAAGAAGGTAGCGGTGGTTGACTGCAATCTGAGACATCCCGGTCTTCATACCGTGTTTGAAGTAGAGGGGAGTGACGGGCTTGCGGCTTATTTAAGTGGGCAAGAGGAAGCAGATAACATCGCAGTCCTCGGAAACTTAGCCAATCTGTCAGTCATCCCGGCGGGAAAAACTCATGTTAGTCCGCCGGATTTGCTGGGGAACTCCAAAATGACCGCTTTGCTTGAGGAACTAAAAGAAAACTACGATCTGATCCTGCTGGATTCTCCTTCGGCAGTCGATTTCAGTGATGCTCGTATATTGGCACCTCAAGCGGACGGCGTGATTCTGGTGGCCAGATACGGAAAGTCCAAACGGGAATCGATTCGCAAAGCGAAGACGCTGCTTGAACAGACCGGCTCTAATCTAATCGGAATTGCCATGAACCAGGCGAAGTAAATGTTTATGCTTTCGAAGGAAGTTTTGCTTGAAGTCAAATTATTGAAGCTAATGCTCACAAAACTTAAGTTTATGCTTTCGAAGTGAGTTTTGTACGAAGTCAAATCATTGAAGCTAATGCTCACAAAACTTTTAGGAGGTAAAGTGCGATGAAAAAGGTAAAAAAAGTAATCATACCCGCGGCAGGACTAGGTACGCGCTTTCTTCCTGCAACGAAAGCCATGCCTAAAGAAATGCTTCCGATTATCAATAAACCAACCATTCAATACATTGTTGAGGAGGCTATTGCTTCCGGTATTGAAGATATCATCATTGTTACTGGTAAAGGTAAAAGAGCCATTGAGGATCATTTTGACAATGCGTTTGAGCTGGAGTCTAGGCTTCTGGAAGATGGAAAGCTGGATCTGCTTAAAGAGGTTCAACGTTCAGCTAAGGTAGAAATTCACTATATCCGCCAGAAAGAACCGAAGGGTCTGGGGCATGCCGTATGGTGTGCAAGACGGTTTATCGGAGATGAGCCATTCGGTGTCATGTTAGGCGATGATATCGTCACAGGAGCCGTACCTTGCCTTAAGCAGCTGATCGATCAATATGAAGAAACACAAAACTCGGTTATCGGAGTTCAAGAGATTCCTGATGAATTCACGAATCGTTACGGTATTATTGAACCGGATTTGCAGGACGGTAAATTGTATCGGGTTAACAATTTTGTAGAGAAGCCGCCACTAGGTACGGCACCTTCCAATCTTGCGATCATGGGCCGGTATGTGTTTACGCCGAAGATCTTTAAGTATCTCGATTTGATGGAAGAAGGCGCTGGCGGAGAGATCCAGTTGACAGATGCCATTCAGAAGCTGAATCAGAGCGAACGGGTATATGCCTATAATTTTGACGGAACTAGATATGATGTCGGCGAGCGGCTTGGATATATTTTGACAACACTTGAATTTGCACTGCAAAGCGAAGATTTGCGCTATCCGGTGATGGATGCAATGGCGGAATGGCTGAATAAAATGGGACAAACCAGCTTGAGTAGTTAAGTTGAGTTCGCAAAATTTTAGATGAGGAGGATGAGCATGCAAAAACTGCCGGAAGACTACGAGGCGGTCCTGCCGAAACTTTACATGCTGCATACCGATGAGAGAAGGAAAGAAGCAGAGTCCTATTTGATAATGAAACGGATGATCGATATCTTTTTTTCCGCTCTTGGTCTTCTCGTGTTAATGCCATTATTTGTTGTCGTGGCGATTCTGATCAAGCTGGAGGATCCGAAAGGAAAGGTGTTCTTTCGGCAAAACCGGGTTGGGAAGAATGAAAAGCAATTCCCGATGTATAAGTTCAGATCCATGGTCAGTAACGCTGAGGAGTTAAAAGAAAACCTGATGGCCTATAACGAAGTGAGCGGTGCCATGTTCAAGATTAAGAACGATCCGCGGATCACACAAATAGGGAGATTCCTGCGCAAGACGAGCATCGATGAGCTACCTCAGCTGTGGAATGTGCTGATAGGTCAAATGAGTCTGGTCGGTCCTCGTCCTCCGCTGCCAGAAGAGGTGGCTCAGTATACGGATTATGACAAACAGCGTTTGACGGTTACTCCAGGTTGTACCGGATATTGGCAAGTAAATGCCCGAAACAGTGTCGGCTTCGACGAAATGGTACAGCTGGACTTAACCTACATCCATATTCGGAGCACCATGCTGGATCTAAAAATCATTGCTAAAACCGGACTGATGTTACTCGGTTCAAAAGATGCTTATTAATAATGTGGAAATTAGGTGAATGCCGATGCGTGAATACGGAGACGTTCCTAAGCTTTCCATTATCATCTGTACCTACAACAGAGCACCTTTATTGATCAAGACGCTTCAGTCACTTTTAAAGCTGGATCACTTAGAGCAGGCGGAGATCATTGTTGTGGATAACTGTTCCAAGGATGATACTGAAGCTTGCGTCAAAAAGTTTATAGGAAAGCATGGAGCTGATGTGGATATCCGCTACATGATGGAGCCGATGCAGGGGCTTTCAGCGGCTAGAAATACAGGAATTCTGGCTTCCAAATCGCCGCTGATTGCCTTTCTCGATGATGATGCGATACCTTGCCAGCGTTGGATAACAACGATTGTCAGTACTTTCGAGAGTAAACCGGAGGTCATGGCTATGGGAGGCAAAATCGCTCCGATATTTGAAAGTAAACGTCCGGACTGGTTGATTAAACCCTTTGAGCTTCCGTACACGATTGTTGATTTAGGTAGCCGGATTAAGGAATATCCCAAGCAACTTCATCCTTGTGGGGCCAATATGGCGATGCGGAAGCTCGTATTCGACATCAGTCTTTTTCCCCTAGATCTCGGAAGAAAGGGTGATTCTCTGCTCTCTGGTGAAGAGACCTGGTTATTCGGACAGATTCAAAAAGAAGGGCATTCCATCCTCTACCATCCGGAAATGGCGGTTGACCATTTCGTGCCGGCGGCCCGTTTGACGGAAGACTGGATTATGAGGCGCTATTATAGCCAAGGTATCTCTAACGCTATGAAAAGCGAAGGACTAAAAGGCAAGCTGCTTCTAGTGGGAAAGACAGCCGCTAAGCTCGTGTATATCCTGGCTGATTCTATCCTCTCAAGAAGTAAAGGAAGAAGGCTTTTGAATAAATGCAGGCTGGAGAGTATTCGTGGAACGCTTCATATGATTCTCAATCGGGAGAGGCATTCCGCAGCGGGGTGAGGGATTAACATGACAAATTTTGAGTGGGGCTCCAAATTAAATGTTTTGCCATACGGGATGCTCTATCTCATGTCGGCCCTGTTCTTTGGAACGGCGGTCATCTACCAGCCGATGATTGCGATAGCTGCCGTGCTTCTGATTATTTTGCTGGGAATCTCGATTTCACGGCCTGAACTGATCAGTTATTTCGTTCTAATCACAACGGCAATATCGATTAACTTTTTATATGATGGCAGCATGTTCGGAATGGAGATACTGTCCCTTTATAAATTGGTTATCGTGATGCTGCTTGTTCCTTGTATTCTTGTCAATGGCTTGCGGTTTCGTCTGAGTCACCCCTTGTGGGCAATGGTAGCGCTGCTGGTGATTACCTTTGGGTCTTCGATCTGGCTGCCGGAAATGACCTCATCCATTGCAGTTAAAGCTTTTATCGGTCTATCCATTCCATTCGTATTTTTATTAATCAACTGGAAAAAGAATGTAGCCGAGCTGCAAATCAAAATTATCTGTATGCTTCCCCTTGTTAGTGTAGTGGTTGGTTTGTTGCTGCAGCTTGCGCATGTTCATAATTTTCTCAACATCGAGTATACAGGCGCTGTACGGATTCAGGGGGCTAATATTCCTGCGCATCTAGCGATGCTGGCCTTTATGGGAGTAGCGATTCCATTTATAGAGGTGAAGCGGAATCCGCAGCAAGCACGCTTTTTCTATATCATGTTAGTTCTAAATTTCTTTATCTTGATTGGAACAGGAACAAGAGGGCCTATATTGGCACTTGGACTTACCGTTCTCTATTACTTCTATGATATTCTCCGCCAATATTTGAAGGGCAGAACCTATCTGCTAATTCCGTTGATGGGTGCATTTTTCCTGATTATGGTCGCCGTTTTCTGGCAGCTCGATAATTTTGAGAAACGTTCCTTTGAGAGACAGACAGATACGGCTGTTGATTTATCAGGAAGGTCAGAGGCATGGGAGTATTTTTTAAACAAGGCTGCGGACTCTCCTTGGTCTGGTAGAGGGCTTGGAGCAGTGACGGTAGCAAATGATGGAACATTGTATAAGGGTTTTGTAGTTCCGCACAACGAGTATATCCGCTTTTACTTCGATGGGGGATATATTGGCGCTATTCTGTTGATGTTCTCTTTATTGGCTGTATTTATTCTGGTGTACAGAGCATTGGCTCCGCCGATCAAACCTTATTATCTGTTATTTATTGCAGCGTTTTTAATCTACTCATTCTCCGATAACACGCTGTCGACGGTCCAATTTATTATTCCGTTCTGTTGGTACCTGAACTGCCTGTATCGATCTTCACAGCCAACCGATTCCCCACAAAAAGAAGTGATACGATGAGTCAAGTGAATATGTTCGATGTCAATTTTGATAACTATGATTTCATGGATTTGCTTGATTACATTGATAAAACCATTCAGGAGAGGAATCAGTCTTATATCCTCACTTGCAATGTAGATCATGTGATCAAGCTTCGTAAGGATAAAGAATTTCAAACGGTATATTCGAAGGCAGGCGCAGTTGTTGCTGACGGAATGCCACTGATCTGGGCATCCAAAATGCTAGGCAAGCCGCTTAAGCAGAAGGTATCCGGCGCGGATCTATTTAATCGATTGGGCAACGCCTTTGAGCAAAGGAAGTACCGGCTGTTCTTCTTAGGCTCAGCTGAAGGCGTGGCGGAACGGGCAGCGATGAATTTGAAAACAGCACATCCCGGAATAAATGTGGTTGGCTGTTATTCTCCATCCTATGGATTCGAGCACAATGAGGAGGAGAATGAACGCATTATAGAAATGCTGACAGAGTGCCAGCCAGATATCGTGTTTGTTGGTGTAGGAGCACCTAAGCAGGAAAAGTGGATTTACCGCCACTATACCTCTTATCAAGCTCCGATATCGATCGGAGTGGGAGCGACCTTTGATTTTCTGTCAGGCTCAGTGAAACGAGCGCCTAGCTTCATGCAGAAAACAGGGTTCGAATGGTTCTGGCGGCTTAGCCAGGAGCCGGGCCGGCTCTGGAAAAGATATCTTGTGGACGATGCACAATTTCTACTTTTATTACTTAAGGAACTGCGTAAGCGGGATAAGGTGAAGGAAGGAGGCTTGGAATGAGTGTATTTACGCCCCCATCACTTAGGTTCATCAAGACAGTTGGATTAATAGGGGGGACTGCTGCTGTAGGTGTCTCTCTTCCGCTGATCATCGGCTTCTCCAGTGCGATGCTGAGTTCATCGAACAGTCTGCAGGGAGCCATTCTCTCAGCCATCCTATTCCCAGCTTTCTTGTTAGCCATACTTAGACCGAAAATGCTGGTTGCTTATACCTTGCTAATCTGGGCCGTAGCTCCAGAGCTGCGCCGCATTGCTGACTGGTCAGAAGGAGTGTATCACTCTGTATCCTTGCTGAGCTTAGCTCCCTTGTTAACCGGTGTAACCTTGATCATTCCGCTGCTGAAGGAGATTCATAATATTCAAAAAGCCTCCACGCGGATCATGTTAATGTTCGCAGTTGCGCTGGGTTATGGTGCTTTAATCGGTTTGGCTAAGAATGGCATGGGCTCAGTTTATGACTTAGCGAATTATATTGTGCCACTGCTGTTATTGCCGTACTTTGCCGTCACGAAGTTCAAGCCGAAGGATATCGATCGACTGCTTACCGCTTTTGCCAATATTGCAGTCCTAGTTGCCATTTACGGGATTGTTCAGTATTTGACGGTGCCACCTTGGGATGTGTTCTGGATGAAACATGCGGATATGATGTCCATCGGAAATCCATATCCATTGGAAATCCGAGTGTTCTCTACGCTGAATTCGCCCGGACCGGCTGCAACCTTCTTAGCGTTTGCTTTAGTTCCGATGATACTGGAGAAAAAATGGCGGGGAACATTGCGCTGGATCGGCGTTCTGCTAGTTGTAATCTGCCTGCTGACTACTTTGGTACGTGCGGCATGGCTGATACTCCTGGTGATGCTGCTCATGTATATTGGAACCTCTCCTTCTAAGGGAAAGTGGAAAACCTTGATCCAATTAGTTTTTGTGGCTGCTGCGTTGTTCTGGGTTGTGCCGAAATTGCCTGGTGCCGAAGGACTGGTTGCTCGGGTAGAGACACTTTCTTCTGTTCAAGAAGATCACTCTTATAATGAACGGCTAAGCTTATGGCAAAACATGCTGCCGATGGTTGCCGCCAATCCAGTAGGTCAGGGAATTGGTAGTGTAGGCCAAGGGACTAAGCTTGGTAATGACGGCGAGCTTGGAGAGTACGGAATTATGGATAACGGAGTTATCGCTTTACTGCTTACCTTTGGTGTTCTGGGTGCTGTTTTCTTCTTCGGAGCTTTAGGCGCAGTTGTCAAACAGATATTCGCTAGAGTAATCAGCAGGGACCAATTGCAGCCCTACGCCCGACTTGCGTTAGCTACTTGGACCGGTGCGATTGTCAGTCTAGTTTCAGATAATGGGTTTCCCGGACTCAAGGGATACTTAATCTGGATGCTGATCGGTCTTGGCCTCAGCGCAAGGGAGATTACTCAAAGTAGAAGGAAGGGAACACCGTATGCAGCAGTTGAATGCAAAATCTCTCCCCGCTAGAACGATCTGGTCATCTTTTAGATTGTTCGCCAAGAGCAAGGACAACAGCTCGGCAGCCGTAAAAACTATGTTTGTCAGTGTCATGATCCTATTGATTAACATGTTAACTGGTGTACTGACCGCACGTTATCTTGGACCGACAGGTCGTGGGGAACAGACGGCAATGATTAACTGGTCACAGTTTCTGGCGTTTAGCATGAGCTTTGGCATTCCTTCAGCTCTCATCTATAATGCTAAGAAAAATCCGGAGGATGCCGGAGTGCTTTATCGTATGGCATTGCTGCTCGGTACCATTTTTGGAGTCATAGCGATGATTATAGGTATCGTGGTCTTGCCTTATTGGCTGAAATCCTTCAGTCCGGAGGTCGTGACCTTTGCTCAGTGGTCTATGATTCTGTGTCCGATTATAGTGATCTCTCAAATTAACAATGCAGCTTTTCAATTCAGAGGTGAATACAAGAGGTTTAATTGGATTCGCTATCTAGTGCCGTTGCTTACACTGACGATGATCGGGATATTGATCGCGCTGGATCAGATGAATCCATTTACAACTGCAGTTGCCTATCTTCTTCCGGGAGCTCCGCTGTTTATTGGAATGACGATTTCCTTGCTTCGTACCTATAAGGTGAAGATGAGAGGGGCCTATCAGAATTTAAAAAGATTGTTTACTTACGGGCTTGGTTCCTACGGCAATGACTTGCTTGGCAATTTCTCTACCTATATCGATCAGATCGTAATTGCCGGTTTGTTAAGACCTGCTGATTTGGGGCTGTATGTAGTGGCTGTGAGTCTATCACGAATGGTTAATTTTTTCTCAAGCTCAATTACGATCGTGTTGTTTCCTAAGGCTTCTGAGCTGTCCAAAGAACAGGCAGTTGAGTTAACATTCAAAGCCTTCCGAATAAGTACGACCTTCACCATGCTTGGCGGAGTATTCCTGATGCTCTTAGCCCCTTTAGTAATTCCGTTGATGTACGGCAAAGACTTCAATGCGGCATTAACCGTGTTTCGCTTATTGCTCCTTGAAGTGACCATTAGCGGAGGGACGATCATACTGGCGCAGGCATTTATGGCGTTAGGCAAGCCAAAAGTGGTTTCGATGCTTCAAGGTTTCGGCTTACTTTTGGTTATCCCAATGTTGTTCCTGCTCATCCCTAAATTTGGCTTACTCGGAGCAGGGATAGCGATGTTGTCATCAGCAATCCTGCGATTTTTCTTCATTGTTCTCAATATAAAGTACACCTTAAAAGTTAAACTTCCGCGGCTGCTCATTACCCGGGAGGACATTCAGTGGATGAAGACGACGATGAATTCTTACATTCGCAAGAAACCTATGGATATGAATGGATAATGCGAAAGATAAAGGAGGAAACCTTCATGGATTCAGTAAAAAGCGTGGTAGGCGGCCAAGGCAATTATCCAATATCGGCTGTCATCATCGCTCAGGATGACGAAGTTCGAATATCTAAGGCCATACAATCCTGCAGGTTATTCGCCGACGAGGTGGTTGTGATTGACGGAGGCAGCAAAGACGGGACAGTACAGCTTTCTGAAAGCTTGAATTGTCGTGTATACGTCAACCCTTGGCCCGGATATGCGAAACAGAGGGAGTTCGGAGTAGAACGCGCGGTTCATGATTGGGTCTTCCTTATTGATACTGACGAAGTGGTCAGCGACGAGTTGGCCGCGAGTATTCTTGAACTGAAACCGGGGCTTATGGATCAATCGGTTGCCTATTCTATCTACCGGATTGGCGATTTCATGGGCAGATGGCTGGATCGTGGCGAATATCTAGTGCGCCTCTACAACCGCAAAGCGTATGGAATTCGAAATAGCTTGGTGCACGAGATGCCCGAGGTCTCTGAAGAGCGAACCATACGTTTGACAGGAACCCTCTGGCATTATGGTTACCGCAGTATTAACGATCATGTGGCACGTTTCAATAAGTACACTGACTTGGAAGCTGAAAGTGCGTATGCCAAGGGCAAACGATTTCGGGTCAGTCATCTGCTGTTAAGACCACCAGCCCGTTTCCTGCAAAAGTATTTCTTACACGGGTTGTTCAAGAAGGGAATGTCAGGTTTCGGAGTATCCGTATTCTGGGTCATGTATGAATTCATGGTCGGCTTCAAGCATTACGAATTAATTAGATCGGGAAAGCTGACTCAGCACAATGCGAAGACGAGTCAGACCGAGAAGGAGAATAAAGGAGAGAGAAGCTATGCCGTACAGTGACGGATTGAACATTATGACGACAGGCCTTAGCTGGCCGTCGCTACAGCCGGGTGGGCTTAACACGTATTTCAAATCCGTTTGCGAGCAACTCTCCTCACGTAATCGGGTGCATGCGCTGATTTGCAGTCAAGAGACGCCTGCTACCCCTGAGGAATTGATTATTCACAATGCCGGAGATCCAAAAGATGGGATCTGGAAACGTAAGGATGCTTTCCAGCGTAAGGCGGCCGATCTGATGGGAGAGGGCAGTGGTCGTATAGATATTTTATACACTCACTTTGCTCCTTATGGTATTGGTCCAGCCCTGGAAGCAAAGAAACGTGGGATTCCTGTAGTGATGACTTTTCATGGCCCATGGAATGAAGAAATGAAAATCGAAGGCCAAGGCATTAAGCACCGGGTCAAAACAACCATCGCCAAATCCATTGAACATAGAGCCTATAAGCTTGCGGATAAGTTCATCGTGCTTAGTGAGACGTTCCGCGATATTCTCCATAAGCTGCACGGAGTGCCACTACACAAAATTATTGTGATTCCAGGCGCAGCTAATGTGGAACGTTTTATCCCCGCTACGAATCGATTGGCGATTCGCCGAACCTTGAATTTACCTGAGGGAGCAACAACCGTGCTGACTGTCCGGCGGTTGGTCAATCGGATGGGACTACTCCAGCTGCTTGAAGCCTGGAAGCAAGTTGCGGAGCGATTCCCGAATGCAATTCTGCTGATTGGTGGTAAAGGGCCGTTGCGGGGGGAACTGGAAGAAAAGATCGCCGACTATGGCTTAAGCAACAAGGTAAGGCTGCTAGGCTACATTCCTGATCATGAACTGGCCTCTTATTATCAGGCAGCGGACATGTTCGTGGTTCCCTCACAGGCATTGGAGGGCTTTGGTTTGATTACCGTTGAAGCCTTATCTTCAGGATTGCCAGTGATGGCTACACCGATTGGCGGCAATAAGGAAATTTTGCAAGGCTTCCGGCCGGAGCTGCTATTTAAGAGTTCAAGTAGCGACCACATGGCTGAAGGCATGATCCATATGCTTAGCAATCGAAAGCTGCTTCCGAGCCGGGATGAATGTAGGGAGCATGTACTGGAGAGATACACCTGGGAGCATGTTACGGATCAAGTAGAATCCGTGTTCCTACAAGCCTTAGGAGAGGAGGTGACCACGTAATGCTTAGAGTGGCCTATATAGATCACACTGCTAAATGGAGTGGTGGAGAAGTTGCCCTGTTTAACATCCTTACCCATATTGGAGAACAGATCGATCCCCTGGTAATCCTGGCTGAGGATGGTGCCCTGGCTGAACGGCTACGAGAAAAAGGGATGGATGTCCGTATTATTCCGCTGGATGAGAGCATCAGAAGTCGTGGTAGAAATGCAGTTAACTTGGGAGCACCTGCTGCAGCCTTCAAGCTGTTGGCTTATGGCCGCAAGCTTGCGCCGCTTTTAAAAGCGGAGAAGGTAGATTGCGTGCACACCAATTCCCTGAAATCTGCATTATACGGAGCCATCGCTGCAAAAATAGCGGGCGTTCCATTGATCTGGCACATCCGGGATCATATTGGAGCTCCTTATTTAAAGCCAATCGTTGCCAAAGGAATTCGTTTGCTGTCGCGTCTGCTCCCAAATGGAGTCATCGCAAATTCACATTCTACGCTGAATGCTTTGGAGCTGCCGCGTTCGAAAAAAACGCTGGTCGTATACTCCGCTTTTGCTAAAGCGATTGGTAATGGAATCGGTATGCGGGACCAGAAGGATTTTAACGTACTGCTAGTTGGTCGATTGGCGCATTGGAAAGGTCAGCATATTGTGCTGGAAGCCGCAAAAAGCTTTAAGAACGAACCTCGTGTGAAATTCTGGCTGGCCGGAGACGCTCTGTTTGGAGAAGAGGCTTATAAGCAGGAATTGCTGCAAAAGATAAAAAACGACGAGCTTACTAATGTAAGCATGCTAGGGCATGTGGATGATATCCAAGGCCTTATGAATACTGCTGATTTACTGATTCACACTTCGGTAACTCCTGAGCCTTTTGGCCAAGTTATCGTTGAAGGAATGGCAGCGGGATTGCCGGTGATCGCCTCCAATGAAGGCGGGCCGGTAGAAATTGTAGTTCAAGGTGAGACAGGGCTACTGATAGAGCCTGGTGACGCGGCGATACTGGCAGACTCCATTAAATGGATGCTGGATCACCCAGAGGAAAGACGGCGGATGGCGGACAATGGGATGAAACGAGTGAAAGAGCATTTTGTTATCGAGAATACGGTCAAGGACATCGTTGACTACTATAAAGGTTTGTTGGCGGGCACCTGACAGATGATATGACGCGGTAATTCTGAAGATGATGCTCCATAAAACTTTGAGGATGATTCACATGAAAATTGCGATAGCGCACGATTACTTAATCCAAATGGGCGGCGCGGAAAGAGTGGTGGAAGTCTTTCATCACATGTATCCCGAGGCTCCAATCTACACAACGGTTTTTAACGGAAGCCGCCTTACTGACAATCTCAAAGATGCGGATATCCGTGCCTCCTGGCTGCAAAAGATTCCGGGGGTAAAGACCAATTTTAAAGGGGTGCTGCCACTTTATCCAATGGCCATCCGTGATTTGGACTTTCGCGGTTTCGATATCGTCCTGAGTTCCAGCAGTGCTTTTATGAAAAGTATTCAAGTTCCTAAACATACGTTTCATCTTTGTTACTGCCATACGCCTATGCGCTTCGCATGGGATTATGACACCTACATGGAACGTCAGTCGAATTCCGGGCTGTTCAAAAAAATGCTTAAGGTATACATGCAGCAGCTCAAAACGTGGGACCAACGGACTTCCAAAAATGTGAATCAGTTCGTAGCCAATTCTTCAGTAGTGAAGACGAGAATTCAGAATTATTATCACCGGGATGCAGATGTCATATTTCCACCGATTAATACAGCCCGGTTTACAAGCTCTTCTACCATTGGTGACTACTATTTAATTGTCTCCCGGCTTGTTTCCTACAAGCGGATTGATCTGGCAGTAGAGGCTTTCAATCGTAACGGTCTTAAGCTTTATATCGTAGGGGATGGACCGGATCGCAAGCGTCTCGAAGGCATGGCTAAGGATAATGTATCGTTTCTGGGCCGGCTAGAAGATGAACAAGTAACTGGAATGATGGCACAGTGTAGAGCATTTATTTTTCCAGGAGAAGAGGACTTTGGAATTACACCGCTGGAAGCGAACGCTGCAGGAAGACCGGTAATTGCTTATCAAGCAGGTGGGGCACTAGATACTATTATTCCTTATGTAAATGGTGTGTTCTTTCAGCATCAAGAAGTGGAGGATCTACTTAAGGCTATTTATGAGGTAGAGTCCTACGCTTGGGATATCGATCAAATTATGGAGCATGCACGTAAATTCGATGAGCAGGCGTTTATGGTTAAGTTCAAGCAGTATGTTGAGCAGGCGTACGTCAATTTTCTAAAAGGAGGATGATTATATGAAGCTGACAGTAATCGGTACTGGGTATGTGGGTCTTGTATCTGGCGTGTGCTTTGCACTGGGCGGACATCATGTCATCTGTGTGGATAAGGACGAGGAAAAGATTAAGAAGCTGAAACAGATGGAATCGCCCATCTATGAGCCGGGAATCGAGGAACTGATTGAACTGAATCTTCGTGAGGAACGGTTATCTTTTTCTGCAGATCTTCAAGCGTCGGTGCGCCGTTCAGATATTATCATTCTTGCTGTAGGTACGCCATCATTGCCTAACGGTGAAGCAGACTTAACCTACATTGAGGGTGCAGCCGCTGAAATCGCCAAAGCGATGGAAGGGCACAAAATTATAATGACTAAATCTACAGTTCCAGTAGGAACAAATGAAAAAATCTCTCAAATGATCTCTAAGTATACCCAACATTCTTTTGATATCGTGTCTGCACCTGAGTTTTTACGTGAAGGGTCAGCGATTCGCGATACCCTCCATCCTGATAGAATTATCATTGGCCTTGATAATCCAGAGCTGGAACCAACAATGCGCGAGCTTCATAAGGGTTTCACAGAAAATGTATTTGTAACAGATATACGCAGTGCTGAAATGATCAAATATGCTTCGAATGCATTTTTGGCCACGAAGATTTCCTTTATTAATGAGATCGCCAATATTTGTGAAAAAGTGGGAGCTGATGTAACCGAGGTAGCACAAGGAATGGGTATGGACCAAAGAATCGGGTCATCCTTCCTGCAGGCTGGTATCGGTTATGGAGGCTCCTGTTTCCCGAAAGACACTAATGCGCTCATTCAAATTGCGGGCAACGTCGATTACGAATTCAAATTATTGAAATCTGTAGTCGAAGTGAACAAGGGACAACGGTTTATGATCATCTCCAAGCTGCATGAATCACTTGGCAGCCTGCGCGGTTCGACGATTGGGATATGGGGGCTTGCCTTTAAGCCTAATACTGATGATGTCCGCGAAGCTCCCGCCAGAGAGATTGTTGAGGCACTGGTGGCTGAAGGGGCAACAGTCAAACTATATGATCCAATCGCAGCTACAAATTTCAGGCAGCAATATGATCATCCGCAGCTTCGCTGGTGCAATCTGCCTGAGGAAGCGGCTGAGGGCAGCGATGCCGTATGCCTCTTGACCGATTGGAGCCTACTCAAGGATATTGATCTGCATCAGCTGGCGAAAAGCATGCGCAATGGGGTGCTGATCGATGGACGCAATGTGTATTCCAAGGAGCAAATTGAGGGTACCGGCCTCGTTTATCATTCTGTCGGTCGCCCGCAGATGGGTGGATTGAGCGGTTATTCTGCTAGTGTGGCTGGAGCGGTTTAATCTAAGTTATATTGATTGAACTTGTGATTTTTCTATTTAGGGATGAGCCGTGACTCCAGAGAATGTTTGGACTTCCAGCCCCTGTTGTCTGCAGATTTCCTGATTTTAACCGCTGATAGCGGTAGAAATCCGCAGACAAAGGCGGACGCTAACGCTCTTACAGTTCCCAAATTCCCCTCCGCCCCTTCGTTCCCTTATTTTAAGGTTCTAAGCAATTTATAAAGTTAGGTACTCTGATTATATACCGCAGTAGCATTTGTAGTTGTCATTGTCTCTGTCTCTGTCTCTGTCTCTGTGGTGGCAACTAGTCTTGCTCTTGTAGTTGCAGTTGTTCTTACAGTTGTTGCAGTTGCAGCTGCCTCCCCCGGAGCAGAAGCAAATCTTTAGAAAAACGTGCTTGCTTCCGGCTGGTACAGCCCGGTACGCACGGATCAGTGTTAAAAAGTAGTTGGTTAGGTTAAGAACGGAAAGGGAATTTGGAACTGTAGAAACGGAGTGTTCGCCCGAAAGATTTCCGTAGGAAAGCTAGCTTCGAAAGCATATGCTATCCTCGGATTTCTACCGCGAGAAGCGGTTCAATCAGGAAATCTGAGGATAACAGCGATCGGAAGTCCAAAATCCCTTGGAGTGGTTTCTACCTAACAAATTTTTTTAGTGCATCCGCTCGAAATAAGGCTAAGTGGAAGCTGACGTTTTGATAACAATTCAAATATGCTCGATTTCCATAATTCAAGGAGGGTTCATTCTATGAAAATGGTACTTCTATCAGGCGGTTCAGGTAAACGGTTATGGCCGTTGTCCAACGACTCACGTTCAAAGCAATTTCTAAAGGTACTTGAAAGCCCTCAAGGTGAACCAGAATCCATGGTACAACGTGTCTGGAGACAGCTGGAGGAAGCAGGGATGGCAGAATCATCTTATCTGGCCACCGGCCGTGGCCAAGTAGAAATGATACAAAGCCAGCTGGGAAGTCATGTGCCGATTATCGTTGAACCGGAGCGTCGGGATACTTTTCCGGCTATCGCCTTAACAGCTACCTATCTTTATTCAGTGGCAGGTGTTTCTCCAGCGGAGACGGTAGCAATATTGCCTGTTGACCCTTATGTAGAAGCATCTTTTTTCGATACCATAGCTATGCTTGAGGGGACCATGCTGGAAAGTGGAGCAAATCTGGCTCTAATGGGTGTTGTTCCTGAACATGCCTCAGAGAAATACGGATATATTATTCCTACCACCGAAGAGGCGGGGGAAAATGGTTTTATGAAGGTGAGTCACTTTCAAGAGAAACCTGACCGCATACAAGCAGAACAGCTCATCGAGCAAAATGCCTTGTGGAATTGCGGAGTGTTTGCCTTCCGCTTAGGGTACTTGTTAGATATTTTGCAGCGTAAAGGGTTGCCTTTAGGATATGAAGAATTGCAGAAGCAGTATAAGCTATTGTCTTCCATCAGCTTTGATTATGAAGTGGTGGAGAAAGAAGAACATATTGTGGTACAGCCGTATGATGGATTCTGGAAGGATCTTGGAACGTGGAATACGCTGACAGAGGAAATGAGCAGCAAGCATGTAGGAAAAGGTTTTGTGACGGCGGATTCTGAGGGGACTTGCTTGATTAATGAGCTGGACATTCCGATTACGGTAATTGGTGCGAAGGATCTGATCATTGCGGCTAGCCCGGATGGGATTCTAGTTACCCATAAAGCTGAGAGCCCACGGATTAAAGAAGTGCTGAAGACCTTTGAACAAAGACCGATGTACGAGGAACGCCGTTGGGGTCATTACAAAGTTATTGATTATGTGAAATATGATGAAGGCAATGAAGTGCTGACCAAACGGATTTTTATATCCGAGGGGAATAATATCAGCTATCAATTACATCGCAAGCGTAGTGAAATTTGGACAATCGTCAGCGGCGAAGCAAGTATTGTGCTGAATGAGAAAAAACATAATGTGAAGGCTGGGGACGTGGTACGTATACCGGAAGGAACGAAGCACGCGATCCTTGCTTTGACGGATGTTGAGTTTATAGAGGTACAGACGGGGTCTGAATTAGTAGAAGAAGATAACATACGTATTACTTTAGACTGGAATGATATAGAACTACAACAATTCATTTCATAGGTCTAACCTATCTATTTAACCAATTCAAAATTTCTTGAAACAGGTAAATTGACTCAATTATCAAAAAAAGTCATAAAAACACTAAATATATCATTAATTGTCGTCGATACTTACGGTAAGAGAGATTATTTCTCTTAAATTGAAAAGGCAAACCTATCGAAAGGTAGGGACGCAAAGCTATAGGGCCTTCGAAAGAGTGGCAGCCTGGCTACCGAAAGGGAGATTATTTTGAAAGCTTACCGTACGTATCGATTGTTTGGTGCATTTCTGTCACTCGTCCTGTTTCTGACTGCACTTCCGCTTGCTGTTGGAATTTCGCCGTCTGTTGTCATAGCTGCTTCAAATTCTGGAACGCCAGTTACCCCAGGTGCCTCACCTGAAGCCGTAAAGCTGCTTAACTATTTTTACTCGATCTCAGGAAAAGGTATTATTGCCGGTCAACATGACTATTTAGAAAGTCCAGATGAAATTAACAATATGCTGAAGGGAACCAGCGGACAATATGCGGCTCTTCACGGTTATGAAATGGGTGCGATCAGTGGCCAGTCCGAAGCAACGATGGCTTGGCAACGTCAAAATGTGGTGAACAGCGCCATCAACTGGAATAAAGCGGGCGGGATCGTAGCTATGACTTTTCATGCTAACCTGCCGGGCACCTCTTATGACTGGGATAATGTGAAAAAAACACTTAGCCAGAGTGAGTTCGATAGTTACGTTACACCGGGTACCAAGCAATATAACAATCTGATCGCTGAGCTTGATAAGGTGGCCGTCTCTTTAAAAAGCTTGCGCGATGCCAACGTTCCGGTGCTTTGGAGACCCTATCATGAAATGAACGGGAACTGGTTCTGGTGGGGGAAGAAAAATAACTTTTCTAAACTATGGAATATTATGTATGACCGTTTTGTTAACGTTCATAAATTAAATAATTTGTTATGGGTATGGAGTCCGAATGCTCCCAATGTTTGGTCAGATCCTTATGCGCTAACTTATCCAGGTGCTGATAAAGTAGATATTCTGGCAGCAGATATATACGAAAATGATTACCAGCAAAAATACTATGACAGCTTATTGAGTCTAGCCGCAGGCAAACCGATTGCGATCGGGGAAAATGGTGAAATGCCTAATCTGGAGAAGCTTCAGCAATCGCAAAGTAAATGGACGTATATGATGAGCTGGGGAAAAATGCTCTACGAGAATAACAGTGCAGACACAATCAAAACATTTATGAATAGCAACTATACCCTGACCAGAGATAAATTAAATACTGGTCTGGCACCGACACCTAGCGCCGCACCAGCGCCGGCACCTTCTGAAGAAGAGGGGGAGGCAGCAATTCCTCTCGCGAAGGGGCTTGCAGGAGAGTATTACAACAACATGCAATTGTCGGGAGCAGCAACTCTTAACAGAACTGATGCAATAATCGATTTCAATTGGCGGCAAGGCTCCCCGGATGCCGCCCTCGGGATTGATCGGTTCTCCATACGTTGGAGCGGTAAAATTAAGCCATTATATAATGAGCAATATACATTTTACACTACCTCAGATGATGGTATCCGTGTCTGGGTGAATGAGGAATCCGTGATTGATAGTTGGACTAAGCAAAGTGGTACTGAGCGTAAGGGCACTATAACGCTGAAGGCTGGCCAGCTATATGATATCAAGGTGGAGTATTACGAGAATGAAGGCGATGCGAGAGTCCGCTTGATGTGGGAAAGTGCTAGTCAAGCTAAAGAGACAGTTCCAGCAAGTGCACTTTTTCTTCCGGATGTCTCCTGATTGATGAAAATTAAAGGTCGATCCTTAGTGGCTCTGCGTTATTGCAGAGCTACTAAGCTATAGTCCTCATTAGGTCAGAAGACGATTGTCCGATAACAGGTATGTTTTTAACACCTGTGGAGGCAGTACAGCTACCGAAAGGAGGATTTATTTGCGTAAATATTATAAGAAAAATAGATTGTTGTTTACTATGTTACCGGTCTTTATTATTTTTTCCTTGCTGCCTTGGGGAGAGGTTAAAAGTCTTCCGAAGGCTATGAGTGTTTCTTCCTCCCTACCTCCGGCTATACCAAGTAATCCTTCGGCTTCTGAAGAAGCCAAGCAACTGCTAAGTAATTTGGTAAATCTACGTGGCAAAGGGCTCTTGTCCGGCCAGCATGATTATCTAGAAAGTCCAGATGAACTGGTTCATAAGCTGAAGAATACTTCGGGACAAAATGCTGTTCTACATGGTTATGAATTAGGGGCGATTAATAATCAATCCGAAGAGACGATCGCAGAACAGCGGCAAGCTGTTATAGACAGTGCAATTGAATGGCATCAAGAGGGTGGCATTGTAGCGATGACCTTCCATCAGAGCTTACCGGGAACCTCTCCAGAGTGGTCCAATGTAAACAGAAGTCTCAGTCAAGAGAAATTTAATGCTTATGTTACACCTGGGACAGCTCAGTATAAGAGGCTAATCTCAGATCTAGACGAGGTTGCTGGATATTTGGGTCAGCTGCGTGATGCCGGAGTTCCGGTCTTATGGCGACCTTACCATGAAATGAATGGTGGTTGGTTTTGGTGGGGGAAAAAGGACAATTTTTCAGAGCTGTGGAGTATTGTCTATGATCGTTTTGTAAACACACACAAGCTAAATAATCTACTGTGGGTGTGGAATCCGAATGCGCCGAATGAATGGTCAGATCCATATGCTGCATATTATCCCGGTGGGGATAAACTCGATGTTCTGGCTGCGGATATCTACAATAACGATTATAAACAGTCCTACTATGAGGATCTGCTCGCATTGGCCGAGGGTAAACCTATCGGAATCGGGGAGAGTGGGCAACTGCCGAACCCGGATGTATTAACTGAGAAACAAAATAAATGGGTCTATATGATGACCTGGGGAAAATTACTGACAGAAAATAATACACTACAGTCAATTAAAAGCTTTATGAAAGACTCGTTTATAGTATCAAGAGAGGACTATGTTCTCACAACAGGAGATCCTTCGATAGCACCCGTAACTCCGGTAACCCTAACGGGTTTAACTGGAGAATACTATAACAATACTGATTTAGAGGGAGAAGCGGTACTTATCCGCAATGACCGTAAGATTGATTTTAATTGGCATGGTGGGTCTCCTGCCTCAGAGATAAATGAAGATCACTTTTCTGTACGCTGGAAAGGGAAACTCAAACCCGAATTCAGTGAAAAATATACGATTTCGGCATCCTCTGATGATGGAGTCCGTGTCTGGATTGACGGAAAGCTGATCATCGACAATTGGAAAAATCAAAGTGCAACCCTTCATAAAGGAAGTATCCCACTCACAGCCGGAACGCTTTATGATATCCAAATTGAATATTATGAGAATGAAGGAGATGCCAATCTTCGTTTGCTATGGGAGAGTTCCAGCCAGAAGCAGCAGGTAATTCCACAAGGGGCATTGTTCCTTCCTTAATCTAATGAAATGATAGGGTAAGACATTCCGGAAGAAAGAGAGGACCTATGGATGGGAATAACGAGGAGAATATCTAATAGAAAAAATAAGATATCTGCAAACAAACCATTACTGTTATTACTAAAATTCGCCGCATTAACCGTCTTGTTTCTGTTGTCTGTCTCTGTCTTCGGAACGAATAGGACAAACGATTATAAGGTAGGTGCCAATATACCGAGACTATCTGCAGGAACTGATGCTGCAGCAGAAATACCGGATGGTACTGTGATCTGGAATCTGGGACAACATGATGGCTCAGCAGCTGAATTCGCTGCGAGTGGCACTTCTGGCAGCAAGAAGGAATTTAATGTTACTTCTTCGGTGCTCAAATCATCGGCTCTTCAGAGCTTGCCTGCAGGCTTGAATGGAAAGACCCAGCCGGAATTAACGATCACCTATCAGCTAAATAAGATCCCGGAGAATGGGGTCTTATTTAGCGTAGGTATTCTGGATGCTTATAAATCCGTGCCGCAAATGAGTGTGTTCTCCAATCATCAATTGTCGGGGATCATTCAAATTGCGGGCGTTGCTGGCACAGAAAGCGAATATAACTTTCAAAAGACCTATGAATTATATATTCCCAAGGAGCAATTGAAGATAGGAACGAATGAATTGAAGCTGCAAACGGTTCGCTGTTTATATTGCAGTGACAAAGAAGACGAATATTCCTGGTGGACTTGGGATAATCTCCGTTTAGAATCTCTTAACGCTCCAATTTCTGAGCCTATCCATGGCAGCTATACACTGACGGGAACAGTAGTGAATAATAAACAATTTTATTTCGATGAAGGTGCAGTTACGCACTTGCCTTATGTTATCAAATGGCTAGGGATGGCTTATAGCGGGAATGTGATGCGTACTAGCTGTGCCAGTGATGTCGGGAGATCCTGCTCGGATATGATGGAATATTACAAGGTATTGCAGGATTACAACATGCAGGCGGTTGCTTTGTATTTGCATACTGGTGATATTAAGCTTAAGGCAGATGGATCGTTGCCTGCTGACGCGGAGAAAAAGTTGACAGATTATTTTGAGCAATATAGCCCCTATTTTCAATATTATGAGGTAGATAATGAGCCGGGATTATTCAATCGTTCTAAGGCAGTGAACCTGGCGATTGCGGACTGGCTGAATAAAAAGGGCAAGCAAATCGCGCCCCATTTACAAACTGTTGCTCCGGGCTGGGCATATTGGCCGAGCTACAGTGAGGATTCTTGCGGTAATCAGAAGGGAACTGGGAAGGAATGTGGAGATCCGGATGGCTGGGAACGTGATCCAGAGCAACGTATGGAGCTGGAGAAGGTTACGGATTTGACCAATGGACATTCCTACGGTGACTCTTATATTTTTAGTAATGGAGGAAGCTTTACTGAGAATTTGAAGACCTTCACTGGTGCAGACAATGGACTCGGCAAAAAAATGCTGACCACTGAATTTGGTACCTCGGACAGTCATGTGGATGCCTATCAATACGGGGCAACGGAGCGGACAGCGGCTGTATTCGACCGGATCATGCGTGCACATATTGGTTATGCGGATATGTTTGTGCAGCATGCTGCTTTTTTTAAGGATTTCAGTTTATTCAAATACGGGTTTAATTTAGAAGAGCATGATCCGGCGACCACAGAGATTTATTATACAAAAGAAAATGAGGATTCACGTGTCAGCATCATGAGAAGGCTCAGTCTTGCCTATGCTACACATGGAGCTCCGCTAACTTATCAAATTGCCAACAAAGATGTGTTAGCCGACAAACTGGTATATGTTCGGGCCGTGGATACTTCTACATTGAAGCCTCTTGCGGGAAGCGGAGCGACCTCAAATAAGGTGCTGGTTAATTTCGTTAACTTTGAATCTACTCCACAAACTGTGAGTGTAAATGTGACTATGCCGAAAAACGGGGTGTATGAAGGGGAACGTTTTGGAAACGGGAATACGTATGAAAAAGCAAGAAGTTATGTAACAGGTAAAAAGGCTACTCCTACGTTAACCTTTACGGAGACCCTTGCTCCAGGAGAGGCTGTGCAGTATATTTTGCAGCCTTCCTCTGAAGTAAAGCCGTCGGCACCTAAAGGATTCAAAGCCGCAGCAACAAAAGGTTTAGCTGTAAAATTAAATTGGTTGGAGGCACCAGGAGCAAGCTATGAGCTGCTTCGCGCTGAAGGTAGCGGCGGGGAAATGAAGGTGGTGGCCACCGATGTGAAGCTTACAGAATTTACGGATCATAATTTACGTGAAGGGACGTTATATACCTACGCGGTAAGGGTATCCGGCTCTAATTTACTGTCCGATAAAGTTCAGATTACAGCCACCGGACTGGTTCCTCTGGATCGTACTAAATGGAAGGTATCCTCAAATGTGAATACGGCAGCATCAGCTCCTAGTCTGGCTATCGATGGGGATCGGCGCACGCGCTGGGATACGGGGAAACATCAGGTTTCCGGTGAGTATTTTCAGATTGATCTGGGTGAAGCACATGAAATTGAAAGAATAGATTTGGATAGCACGTTATCACCGTTTGATTACCCAAGAGACTATGTAGTCTATATTTCTGACGATGCTCAAAACTGGAAAAAACTCACGTCTGGTAAAGGTACGAAAGAGCTTACTAAGATATCCTTTTCTAAAGTGAAGACGAGGTATGTCAAAATTGTACAGAACGGAGCCGGCGGGAATTATTGGTCTATTCAAGAGCTACAGGTGTACTCCAGAGAATAAGCAATTATTTGAATTTATATAACTGTTAATAGAGCATACTAAATAACCTCAGCGGGATCCTTCTCCCGCTGAGGTTATTTTTGTGCTTTAAATAAAATGGAGACCTGACATATAAGGTAAAGGAATTGCCTCAGATTCCCCTGAGGAATCAGAGGTACGAAGCGGGCTCGCTGGATCAAACAGCAGCGAGATCAGCTCCTTGTCGTCCACGGACGACAAGTCGAGGCTACGATTGCGGCATACTTCCGTCTGCCGCAAAAGCGCTTCCCGGTCTGCGATGCAGACCGTCCC
The DNA here is from genome assembly GCF_038004505.1 of Paenibacillus sp. FSL R7-0048. Taxonomy (NCBI): domain Bacteria; kingdom Bacillati; phylum Bacillota; class Bacilli; order Caryophanales; family Paenibacillaceae; genus Paenibacillus; species Paenibacillus sp. FSL R7-0048. The sequence continues at coordinate 1,134,054 of NZ_JBBORF010000001.1, forward strand.
GCTATTCGCGCCGGCGCTTAAGGAGGCGCCGGCGTCCCGCAGAAGCGCGAGCAGGCTGCGCTCCTGCCACGGCACAGGCACTTGCAGCGTGCCAACGCCGCTGCACAGAGCCGCCTTGGCCAGCAACGCCGCTACCGCTTGCGGCTGGCCCGCCCATTCCACCGCCGTCGCTGGGCTCGGCGCCGGCACATCCGCCGCAGGCACAGCCATCGCGGCGAACCCCTCGATGCTGCCGTCCCGCACGGCTACGAGTGTGCGCTGGGACAAGCCCAGCACACCCGCGTAAGCCTCGGCACCCAGCAGCAGCGCCAGCTCACCCGGACTGTACACCTGTCCGGCTTCGCGTTCATTCAGCAGCCGGTTGACGGCGAAGAAGTCGCCCGGCTGCATGGGCCGCAGCGTCCATTCTTCCCCTGCTGCGGCAGCAAGTGCGTGAGCCGAGCTTGCGTTCAGCTCGGCCAATTGCGTACCGCCGAACGGTACGCATCCCGCTCGGGTATACAGCGAGCGGTCACCCGAGACAAAGATAAGCGATGCGCCGGCATTCGCAGCATGGGTCTGGCATAGCTGTAGAAGCTGACCGGCTAGTCCCTGTCCGCGATAAGCAGGATCTGTGCAAACCGCGCCGATGGAGAACACGTTCAGGAGAGCTTCTCCAGTGCGGATCGTGGAGGGCACTAATCCCATAAAAGCAGCGATGTTACCGTCCTCGGCAACGGCTGCATAAGAGTGAGTGTAACCAGGGCTAAAAATCAGCGGAAACAGCTCTTTCATAGAAGTGTCGCCAGCTTTACGAAAGATGGAATGGGCTAGAAGAGCGGCTTGCTCCAGCTCCGCAGGTGTTATTAATCTCAATTGCATATACAGTCAGCCTCCTTATATGTAAATACGAGTAGGGTAGAAAGGAATTATTTTAAGTATAAGCCCCAGCGGATGAAATCTTCAATCCTGCTTATATTATTCAATGTCTCAAAAGGAGGTGGATAAGGGTAATAACGTACATAAATAAGGAAGCTTATATTTTAAGCTAGAAGCGAAAGGGAAGTGAATAAACGGTGACCCAACTTGCAGATAATATCATATTATTGCTGGCAGCTCTCTTACTTGTAGGTGTGTTTTCCACCAAATTCTCCACTAAATTTGGAATGCCAGCTCTAGTGCTTTTCCTTGCTGCGGGGATGGTACTGAGTCAATTTATCTTTTTTAACAATGCTTCCTTAACACAAATGGCTGGGATTTTTGCGCTGGTTGTTATCTTGTTCGAAGGTGGGATGCAGACCAGTATTAAGGATATCAAGCCTATTATTCGGCCGGCATTATCCTTATCCACGGTAGGCGTATTGTTAACGACAGCTATCGTTGGGGTGTTCGCTAAGCTGATTCTTGAGGTGTCATGGGCAGAAAGTTTTTTGTTCGGAGCTATCGTGGGTTCGACTGATGCGGCTGCGGTCTTTTCGGTATTAGGCGGTAAGAATATTGACAAACGACTGACCTCGACACTCGAAGCGGAATCAGGCAGCAACGATCCTATGGCGGTATTTTTGACAGTATCGCTGATCGAATGGATTCAGCATCCGGATATGGCGATATGGGGACTTGTGCTGTCCTTTATATGGGAGATGGCAGTTGGTTTGGTGATAGGGATTGTACTTGGTAAAGTCGCAGTATATCTTATCAATCGAATTAACCTGGATTCTACGGGACTTTACCCGGTATTGGCAATTGGATTTGCTGTCCTAACCTACGGCTTATCTGCACTCGTTCATAGCAGCGGCTTGCTGGCTGTCTATGTAATGGGTCTTACCCTTGGCAATTCCGAGCTGATGTATCATCGAACCATTATGAATTTTAGTCATGGCTTTGCTTGGATGATGCAAATATTTATGTTTATATTGCTGGGTCTACTGGTATTTCCACAGGAGCTGGCAGAGGTGGCTTGGCAAGGTATATTGCTGTCCGTCATTCTGATGGTTGTGGCAAGGCCAATAGGAGTGTTTATAAGCTTGCTCTTTTCCAGATTCTCTATTCGTGAAAAAACACTAATTTCTTGGGCCGGCCTGCGCGGAGCCGTTCCAATTGTGCTGGCAACCTATCCGCTGCTAGCTAATCTTCCCCACGGCCGACTGTTCTTCAATGTGGTATTCTTCGTCGTGCTGACCTCAGCAGTGATTCAAGGAACAAGCATTTCACCGCTGGCTTCCCGGTTGAAGCTGGTGGGGCAAGAGGATTCAGCACAGCCATCCCTGATGGAGCTGGTCGCCCTTGGCAAGACGGATTCCGAGTTCAACCACATAGGAATTGAACCTTACATGCCCATTGCCGGGCAGAAAATCTCCGATATCGGACTGCCAGATGATATCTTATTTACTGCTATTATCCGGAATAAAAGCATTGTCACCCCCCATGGCAGTACCGTCATTAAGCCAGGGGATACTGTATATGTCTTAAGTCCAAAGAGCAAACGCGATGAGATGAGGGCTTTTTTCCGGAGTCAGAAAGGGAAGACGGCGGAGGAAAATATATCTTTGATTTAAGTCTAGAAAGAGGACGTTATCCAGAGTGTGACAGAGATAATAGGCGTTATAACAAAAGTTATGCTAGAATCGGCAACATGCAAATCTTCAGAGTGGTTGCAAAAAGCAAAAGGATGTGTTAAATTGTATATAGATTTAGAACGAGTCTAAATACAATATAATAAATTAACCATAGGAGGTTTTATTAATGACTACACAACTAAAGAGCCAAACTGAACTGCACGCTGCTTTGAACCGCCAGACCGCGAACTGGTTCCTGCTTGGGGTAAAGCTTCATCATTATCACTGGTATGTTAGCGGATCCCAATTCTTCACGCTGCATGAGAAGTTTGAAGAACTCTACAATGAAGCTGCTGGTTATGCAGATGATTTGGCTGAGCGCCTGCTTGCTATTGGTGGACAACCTGCCTCCTCTATGAAACAATATCTGGAGCTTTCCGATTTACAGGAAGCTCGTGGCGGCGAAGATGCCAAGGGTATGGTAATGGAGCTGGTTAGAGACTTTACAACTGTTTCTAAAGAACTGCAGGCTGCGATTGCTACTGCAGAAGAACTGGCTGATCAACCCACTGCGGATCTGCTGATTGGTATTAGAAGCAGCATTGAGAAACATGCTTGGATGTTGAATGCTTTTATCGCCTAAGACAACATTCTTATAAAGGATAGAACCACAAAGAGCGCCTGCGTATAGGATACGCATGGCGCTCTTTGTTTTGTTGTTTTACTGCTGAACACAACTATTTAATAAACACACCCCCGAAGGGAACTACCTCGCGTAGAAATCGTTTAACAATTCCATCATCGTTGTTATCTCTTTCGAATCGGCGGTTCTGACGTCCTGCCTGAAACAGCACAGGCCCGTGACCTGTCATCTTCCAGTGATAGCTCATATGCTGGCTAGCCAAATGGTTGCCGTAAACGGTGAGCTCCAGCTTGGCATTCTCAGGGTAGGCAATAATGCTGCCTGCATCGACATAAAGGGGGTTGGTCGGGTGCAGTACAGCTTCACAGACCGTACCCTCCGTCAGTATGCCAATCATGCCATTGCCCGAGAATTTCACTTTTACAATGTCCCGTGTAACGAGCACATTCTTCATGCTTAGCACTCGGGTCTCCAGTGAAATACCTATACTGTAGAAGAAGAGATGCTTAAAGTCGTACAGCAGATCGCTTTTGCCATCGAGCTGCAGGATTTTTATGCGATAGCCTGGTGGAAGGGCGGCGACGAAATGGCAAGGACCTGCCATATCGGAACGAATCAACTTTCGCTTGCGGTATATGCCCTTCACATCCATAAATCTGTCCGCTCGTCCTGAGGAAGGACCTTGATAAGCGATAATTTGTTGTGGATGGAGTACATGAACCTCTTCCTTCTCCTCAAGGGAGAAGGCTACGGCTTGTCCGCTTCCACTGTCGCTTTCATCTTGGATATCGATGTTCATAGTTCATCTCCCTCATGCTGTGACTGTGATCTTCAATGAATACGTAAGACTAACGCAGACGGTCGCCTTTTCGCGAACGGTAAAGCATGCTGAAACGAATAAAACGGATCAGTATAAAATAACCTAGGATTAGTCCAATCCCTGTAAAAATAGTCACTTTGATTTTATGATAATATTCTTCGCGTGCCGTCCGGTCATTTTTTAATTCATCAACCATCTGCGTTAGTTGGCGATTCTGCTCTTGTAGGCTTTCGTTCTGTATCCGGTAAGCTTCTATCTCCTGCGTGGTATTCGCGAGCTTATCCTTTGCCTGCTGAAGCTCTTCAGCGGTTTGCTGAAAACCTTCCTTTAATTCATTCACTTCGTTTGGCAGCTCGGAGAAATTTTTAACTCCATTATAGATATCACTGAATATATTAGCTTTTGCTACAGGAGCTGGCAGGCATACAGTAAGCGTCAGCAAGAACAGGAGCGAATATAACAGCTGTAGATATGCTCGGGATTTATGTTGTTTCATCTATATAATCACCACCCAATTTAGGCTTGTAGTTCTTTTATTTTAACACAGCTTGACAGCTTCTGACAGCGTACGCCATGGGACTGGTAATGCTTATAATGAAAGTAATTTTTACCTCCTTAAGGTTTTCGTTTACTCATTATTAAACACGATCGGTCCGTGATTATCTCGATTGAGAAGAGGTACTATTTATCGTATACTTTGGACGAAAGGGGCTGCTGTCGATTGAACAAATGGCTTAAAACAATATTGCTTCTGATCGGATCTGCTTTTTTGACTAGATTGATCCCATTTTCATCTTTGTTTCGGAATTTAGACACGATGATTCATGAATTTGGTCATGCTCTGATGACCTTACTACTGTCGGGTAGTGTGCTGAGGATTGAATTATACGCAGATCATAGCGGTGTAACCTATTCAGCTATTCAAGAAGGGGGCAAGGCAATATTAGTTTCCCTCTCGGGTTATTTGCTAGCCTCCTTATTTGCACTTCTGCTCTTCTATTTATACAGTAAGGGACGCCATGATTGGGGCCTTATCTTAGCTACGGGTGTGGCGTTGATTATGCTCCTGCTATACGTGCGAGGAAGCTTTGGCATGATGTGGTTGGGCGGATTTATTGCGCTAAATATTCTAATGCTGGTGGTTTGGAAGAAGGCCAGCAAATATTATTATTTGTTATTGGCCTTTTTAACCTTGGAGGAGTCTGTAATGGGAAGTTTATTTCTGGTATACGCGGCTGCTGTATCACCGTCCCGTGCAGGAGATGCCAGCAATCTGGCAAGAATGACTCCCATACCCGCTATATTTTGGGCTACACTGTTTTTTATATTTTCTCTGTTGTGTGCCAAATGGGCACTGGGACTATTTTTCAAGCGAGAGCGAATGCAGACTAAATTAGGGAGTCGATGAGAAAAAAACATAAAATTTTCGTCATAAATAGACAAAAGGAGTTGTTTTTACAAGAGTCAGTCTACTAAGCATGTAGAATGACTCTTTTTTTGTCGATAATATAGAACCGAACATACATTCCATGACATGGAGTTGTCCGCCATTATTGGTACATTAATAGAAGACCCAAAAAAAGAAAGAGGTGGAAATAATGATAGAAAGTATTCATCCCGTATTCACATGGAGTCAAAATCGTATTTTTGCAGGCGGCAATCGTAAGGTTATTTTGCTTGTCGAATGGAAAGGGAGTATACCTGCAGAGCACAGCCGACCCAGCAGTTATAAAGTGGTTGCGCGTGAAATTGAGCTGCGGGTTTGGCTTGAACCCCATGTAACTTTTAAGCGTTCGTATGGGTGTGAGTTTGAAGTCGGTGAAGGCAGATCGCTACTTCTTAAGCTTGGCAAAATAAAAACGGGGCAACGAAAGTTTATTGCTTTGGAATTCAATATCTCTACTACTATTGCAGGTAGATATGAAGCTCTTTCCTTACAGTGGAAATATAAAAAGCCAACCGTAGAGCGTGTTCAAGAGCTTCCAGTAAAGGTTCTTGAGCTAGAATACACGCATCATACTCAGGTTCTGAGTGAAACCTGCTGCTTTCACGTAGAGAAACATCTGGAATTGTTAAAAACAGCTGAAACGATTGAGGAGGCAACCACGTTGCAAAATGAAGGACAACATAGTCAAGCTCATGAAAAGCTTTGCCGTCACGCAGATAAATTACTATTACTAGCCGTGCGTTCTGGAGATCCTTTACTACTTAAAGAGGCCGAAATGTTGTATAAACAGATTGGATTCGAGTATCAGAAGCGGGGGAAAACTGCTACTGGAAATTGATATAGGACATACAACTAGAAGATGCATATTGACGAAAAAAGACCTATACATAAATTTGTTTTGTCAGCGGGTTCGGCGGAAAATAATCAGAAGAATTGTAATATAAAATGTGGTAACATAGTAAAAAAGTTCTATCACACTATTACTTTTTTTCATAAAATAATGGGTCTATTTAACCATAAATCAAGGGGAACTGAATATGACAGACCGATTAATCCGACTGATGCGCATTATTACACTTGTTCAAGCCAAGCCAGGGATATTAGCCCGTGAATTGGCGGAACGCTGCGGCAACAGCGAGAGAACGATATACCGGGATATGGACGCGCTTAGCGCCATGCATATTCCTATAACCCACCTTGGACATGGAAAAGGCTATGCTTTTATTGGCAATTTTGCACTTTATCCTTTGGATTGGTCGGAAGAAGAGGCGTCTGCGTTTTCGCAACTACGCTATATTATGGAAGATATTAAACCCGTTCTGCCTATCGATTTTGAAGGCGCTTATGAAAAAGTAGTTGCAGCTGAATACAAGCGAAAGGCGGAGCGGGAAGAAACGATAGAACGTGCAAGAAGAGAAGCAGGTACAAGCTGGTTGGAAAGAAGCGGTGCACAGATGGAGCATCAATCTTTTTTAACACCTATATTGGAGGCTTTATTAAAGCAGAGGAGTATTCAAGCGAATTATTGTGAGAATGCGGTGGAGGAGAAAGAAATAACCATTGATCCTTATTGTTTAGTCCCACTGGAAAATCGTTATCATCTCATTGGATTTTGCCATCATCAGGGTGTTATTCGTACATATCATATCAACGATTTTTCAAACGTGAAGCCACTAAACCGCTGCTTCTCAAAGGAATCATTTGATTTGCAAGCTTTTATGAAGCAAAAATGGTCACTTGACCGCGATAGTTTGCAGGTAGAGTTTAAAGTGAAATTTTCGGAGCGAATCATGGAAGGGCTAAAGAGAGAGGATCTGCCCTATAAGCCGAATAAAGTAGACCGTCAAGCTCGGTGTTGTTATTTTAAAGTCGCGTTGGAACAAGATATTGCGTTTGTCCGCTGGATTAAGAGATTCGAAGAGGATGCTGAAATCATAGAGCCGTTATATTATCGTGAAGTGCTCAGGCAGCAGTTGGAGAAATGGATATCACAATATAAATAAGATGGATTCTCACCTTCAAATGAAATATTCGTTTACATATATTGTTACAAATCAAAAATTATAGAATATTTCTCTTGTTTGGTGAGTCTTTTTATAATATCATCATACATTAAATAACATAATTATAATTTATAGGGTTATTTCTATCCTCGAATTTGACCTTTGTTCAATTTTATATAGAAGAAAAGTATTCTTAAGATTCATTTGATTCTTAAAAATGAATATATTAATCCGGGTGAGGTTCCTGGGGGAGTGGATTATCCATTATGTTGAATGTACTGGGCTTTAACGTGAAGAATTAATATCATTCGTGTTAGGTGTCTTTGCAGCCCTATTTAGGGGTGTCAGAGGCATCTTTTTTGTGTGCAAAAAGCCAAAATCATCGTTGTATATTGTCTAATTATAACAATATATAACTAAACATATACAAACACAACTGTACTTATAGAAAAACGAAAAACTGTATGCTAGAATAGCATCTAAATATATACATACGAAATTGGGAGGAATGGAAATGTTTAAGAAATGGGCACTCTCCGTGATGGGGATATTGGCAATCCTTCTGGTTGTGAATTTATCTGCAGGTTCAGGTGTAGAGGTGCAAGCAGCCACCAAGAAGACCGAAATTATTGTTTCCGCAGCGGCTAGTTTGCAAGACAGCCTGGATAAGATTGCTCTCCTTTATGAAAAGAAACATCCCGATATTGATTTGGTTTTTAATTATGCAGCATCCGGCACTCTGCAAAAGCAGATTGAGCAAGGGGCCCCGGCGGACCTGTTCTTCTCTGCAGGTGATAAACAGATGAATGCACTGGTGGAAGGTGGACTTATCTCCGATCATAAGGTTCTGCTTAAGAATCAATTGGTTGTAGTTGTACCCTCAGATTCAAAGGTCAAATTAACTACGATTACTCAGCTTACGGATAAAGCTTTTAAGAAGGTGGCAGTGGGACAGCCTGAATCTGTGCCGGCGGGTCAATATGCTCAGCAATCGCTGGCAGCGAAAAAGGTATGGGATCCGCTGCAAAGCAAACTCGTATTCGCCAAGGATGTACGTCAGGTTCTCTCTTATGTAGAAACAGGAAATGCCGATGCCGGTTTTGTCTATAAGACAGATGCGCTTACTTCAAAGAAAACTAAAATCGCTTTGACGGTCGGTCCCCATGTACACAAAGCCATTAATTATCCGGCAGGCATCGTGAAGAGCTCGAAGAATCAAAAGGCAGCTAAGGAGTTGTATAGTTACCTTCAGAGCAAGGAAGCTAATGATATCTTTGTAAGTTATGGCTTCCTGCTTCCTTAAATAGAAATTACGAGTAGAAGCGGGTGGAATAAGGTTGGAAATAAACTGGACTGATTTCTTCGCCCCGGTATGGCTTTCCGTAAAAATATCTGTGATTACCAGCATTATTGTATTCATTTTGGCAACAGCTGCTGCGAAGGCCATGGCAGGCCGGAAGTTTCCTGGCCACAGCTTGGTAGAGACTATAATGCTGCTTCCACTCGTTTTGCCGCCGACGGTCGTAGGATTTGTACTTTTAGTTATTTTAGGCCGACGAAGCTGGATCGGTAGATGGTATGAACAGATGACGGAGCAGACGATCCTGTTCACATGGGGGGCAGCTGTTATCGCTGCTGTAGTTGTAGCTTTTCCACTCGTATATCGCACAGTGAAGGCGGGTTTCGAAGGGATAGAAGCAGATCTTGAAGATGCAGCGCGGGCACAAGGGGCAAGTGAACTGCAGGTACTGCGCTATGTCACGCTGCCGCTTGCGGGCCGGTCGCTGGCAGCCGGTTATGTTCTTGGCTTTGCCCGCGGTCTTGGGGAGTTTGGCGCTACCATTATGGTAGCTGGCAATATTCCGGGCCGTACGCAAACCTTACCCACAGCGATCTATGTTGCGGTAGATGGAGGCAATATGACGCTCGCGTGGATGTGGGTATGCTCAATTATTGTTATTTCAGCCGCTATGCTGATGTTTGTGAATCGGCGTTCTTAAAAAACACCAGACAGCGATTCTCCGGTTATGGGAGAGTTGCTGTCTGGTGTTTTTGGTTTGAAGCGGGCGGCTTGAGCAGATGCTGGGCAAGTGGAAACCCGGCGACTTTGATGCAGCTTTTAGCGCCGCCAAATTTTGATGGGAGTCTGTGAGTTAACTGCATTCTATACAGTTATTCGGTCTGCATAAGGGAACGTTCTAGTTTTAATTGTATTCTATACAACTAAAACTAGAAAAGACGCCTATGGGGTAGTAAATCAAAAGAAATAGGTGTACCAAATACAGTTATATCTAATTTGCTAGTTGTTCGAAGTTATATAGTTGTACGAAATACAGTTAAACGCTTCTGCAGATTGCTTCCTTCTTCTGTCTGCGACCATTAAGTCTCATAAATTATCGTCCCAGTTTCCGTGAGATCATATCCGTGAATGGATCCTAGCTCACTCTGGAAGGCTGGTGAACGCAAAATATCAATCACGGCAGCGATCCATTGCTCATGCTCCGGTTTTTTTATCATCACCAGGTCGTAGCACTCCTGAATCATAGGAATAAAATCAACGCCGTCGACAATCTTGGCGGCTTTCTCGGTGCCGATGGCTACATCAGCTTCTCCCCGGGCCACTTTACCGGCAACTGCCAAATGGCTGTTCTCCTCGTTCATATAGCCTGATAGGCTGGCTGCTGGAATGCCATGCAATCGAAGCTGTTCATCCAATAATACGCGTGCACCTGAGCCTCGTTCTCTATTGATCAGCGTGAGTCCATCCTGCTCTAAGTGAGACCATTCCTGAATACCTCTGGGATTCCCTTTTTGTACGTATAAACCAGCACTTCGGGTTAGCAGGCGAACTACAACATAAGAACATCCGACGAGTATTTTACGGATATAGGGTAGGTTGTATTCTCCAGTATCCCCGTCGAGTAAATGTGTGCTGACAATGTCCGATTCCCCTTTATACATGGCAATCAGGCTGTCTAGACTCCCGGCATAAGAACGAAGAGGACGTTCAGTAGGCAGAGCCCGTTCTAAATAGGTAGCTAGAATATCCAGTGACATATCCTGACCTGTAATCACCAAGCTGTGTCCTACAGCTTTAAGGTGAGGAGATTGTGCTGGCATTTGAGCTGGATTTGTACCGGAAAAGGCCAAGGGGATTGCTGGTGGAGTCTGGCCCATTATAGTAGTAGGGTTAGCGGTAGACACCCCACTCCGTGTATTTTGTTTGTAGGCTTCCAAATCGGATTGATCCACGCGCATTTGTTTTCCTACACGGTAGGAGGGGAGCTCCCCTTTTTTAATTAGATCATATACTTTTAATTTTGATATTTTTAATAAGCGGGCAATTTCTTCTGTCGTATAGGATGTATTATCGGACATCACAAAAGCCTCCAGAACTTCATATTAGGACAAGACTACCCTATTTTGAAGTCCTGTGCAATTAGGCTATTGTTGTTTCCCAGCCTGTTGTGTACTGGATAATTTGATCAACTCAGAGACAGTGACAAATCGAAAGCCTTTCTTTTCTAATTCGGGCAAAATAATTTTAAGCGCTTCTCTAGTTTGTGACTGCCCGTGCACATGATCATGAAACAGAACGATGTCTCCATTACGTGCATTTCGAATGACCTTGTTCGAAATACTGTATACCCCTGGGCGATTCCAGTCACGTGTATCTTGATGCCAGGACCATAATATGGGCTTCAAGCCCATATTGTTAGACAGATCTACTAAGGTCTCGTCATACATGCCACCTGGTGGTCTGAACAGTGAACTATGTTTACCGGAGACTTTTATAATCTCTTCTTCGGTCAATTTTAGCTCCTGCTCAAATTGGGCTTCATTAATAGGTCTTTTAAAATAAACGTGATTGTAGGTATGGTTAGCTAATTCATGCCCCTCAGCAATCACTCGTTTCGCTACCTCTGGATAGGCTGCAATTCTTTTTCCTATCGCAAAAAAGGTGCATTTCGCATGGTATTGATTCAATACCTTTAAGATTTGATCGGTTTCAGTAGGGTCAGGACCGTCATCGAACGTCAATGCAATCACTTTTTGGTTAGTATGTACTTCCCAAATCATGTCTCCTCTTTTTTCGTAGTAGTCGCGGTTTTTGCTTGGACTGCCTAGAGCAGAGTTCGTGAAGCATAAAAAGAGTGTAAGGGTGATCATCATAATTTTGCTGCGAGTTTTCATCATTTCACCTGTTTTTTTTATTTTAGAGTGCTCCTTTTGGGGGTCGGTATATTCATAGTTTAAGTTTTGTATAGACAACCAGTCTTTTTTGGTGCTCTTTCTTCTTTCTACTATCCTTCATGTACAGGTTATGAGATTCATTTTGGCTTCTGATGATTACATAGTTATCGACATGCCCGTTTATAATTAAATTAGCTTTTGTATTTTGATGTGAAAATAGTTATGAAAATGCCTTATAATGAAGTACTATATACAGACATTTGGTTAGGGGTGGGAATATGACACTTATTGAAAAAAGAGAACACCGGCAATATCCGGAGATTACCCGCCTTGAAACGTCGAGAGCTGCTTATGAGCGTGATTATTCACGCCTGATTCATTCGCCTACTTTCCGTAGGCTACAAGGTAAATCACAAGTATTCGGAGCAGGGACGGGTGATTATTACCGTACGCGTCTGACTCACTCACTTGAAGTTGCGCAGATTGCCCGTGAGGCGGCGAAAAGTCTGCTGCGATCGTATCCAGAAGTGGAAACCACTAAGGCGGAGAATCCGGGTCTTGTTATCGATCCAGAGGTAGTGGAATGCGCAGCTATCGCTCATGATTTTGGCCATCCTCCCTTTGGACATAAAGGGGAAGAAGTGCTGGATAATATTTTGGAACAGCTTATTGAAAAGAAAACTAACGAAGCTGCGCTGCAATCAGGCGCAACGGGTGTGGATCGGCTGCTGATCCATGAGCAGATGAAGCAACGTTATGAGCATTTCGAAGGCAATGCCCACAATTATCGGCTGATTATGTTTCTGGAGAAGCGTGAAAATATTGATGGCCTAAATCTGTCGGATGCTGTGCTGCTAGGCATAAATAAGTATCCTTTTCCCGGCACCTCGCTGAAGAAGGGGATGTACCTGAACGAATGGGGATATATTTCGGAGATCCGCAAAGAGTGGGGAATACCAGCAGGTAAGAAAACGTTGGAGGCTCAGCTTATGGACCTTTGTGACGATATCGCTTATTCTGCACATGATCTGGAGGATGGGATTAAAGCCGGAAAGATTGAAGTGCATGAACACTTTATGCATGATTCTTATATCCAACGGTTAATCGTGGAGAAAATCACCACGCTCGAGGATTTCTTCTGGAAGGGCTGGGAAGAGGAAGGCATTCGCGCGAAGGTCGAGGAAGTGCTCAGTTCATTTCTTCGGGTTTGGAAGGAAAAAATGCCAACCTGTGAAAACGACTATTCCCGCACTCGACGTGAAGTTAAGGCTTATTGGGTAAGTACCTTTGTCGCAAGCTTGGGAGTGATCCAAGATGGAGACTGGAAGAAGGTCACCTTTATAAAGGAAGGAAAAGAAGATGAAGATATGCTGCGGACCGTCAGTGTGTTGAAAAGCTTCGCATGGGTCACTATGATCCGTGATTTGCGTGTGCAGCGGCTGCAGAAACGTAGTGAGTGGATTTTGCGCCGACTATGGGGAGCATTTCTGGATCCACAGACCTCTAAAGCCATTATTCCATCGGATTGGCTGCAGCGCTTTGAGAAAGATCAGAAGCAGGCAAAGCCGATTTGGACTTGGGAGCATATGGTGATTGATTATATCGCAGGGATGACTGATGCTTTTGCAGAGAAAATATATAATGAGCTGTACGGACTGAAAGTCGGCTCGATTTATGATTTGGATTAGAGGCTCTTAGACAAGTAGTCCCTGCTGTTCATTTAGATCATCTAAATGAACAGCAGGGGCTATTTTTATAAGGATTATTGATTTAAATACCACTCATATGCAGTTTTTTCAAGATTAACCACAAATTCTTCTTTCCCGTCTATATAAGCTCCAATATCCTCTGGGAATTGTTTGGCAAGAGTATCTTTTAAATCTCCGTACTGTTTAACCGCCTCCGGATATGATCGAAGGTAGTCTCTTACAGCCAGATGACGACCGATATCTATCTTATTATCCATTTGGAAGACATGAACATGATGGGTTCTGCTATTTCCGCCTTTTCTGAAATATCTTCTGCCACTGATACCGAACTCACCCATACATTCATAACCAAGTGCTGTCATTTGCTGGTTGAACTCATCTACAGCTTCGATATTTCGTACTACTGGCATTATATCTATGATTGGTTTCGCTTTGAGTCCGGAAACAGAAGTGCTGCCAATGTGGTGAATATCAACGAGGGCATCAGCAAAGATATCTTTAATCTTCTGAGCTTCTTCGTTGAACATTAGACTCCATTGTTCGTTAAATTCTGTGACCGTGACCTTCATTGCACTAACCCTCTCTTTATGGATAACTTTGGATTTTCTTATTATAGAACAGATGTTCCTGTTTTGTAAAGCTTATTATTAATATTGCCGGTCATAATCAACAAGATTTAGAGAAGGTGTGCCTGATGATAAGTAAGACTTCACATTTTCGGTAAAAATATTAACGATCCGGTCAGCGTATTGATCTGTAATTCCAGCGGAGTGTGGAGTGATAATAACCTGCTCCATAGACCAAAGCGGATGATCCTGCGGAAGGGGTTCGGTCTCAAAAACATCCAACCCAGCACCACGGAGTTGTCCGCGATTCAATGCATCGATCAGCGCCTCTGTATCGGTAGTTGCGCCCCGGCCAATGTTAATGTAATAGGAGCCTTCTTTAAACGCGGAGAAGCTGGTGGCATTAAATAAATGCTTGGTCTCATCGGTAATAGGAAGGGTATTGATGATGAAATCGCCTTGACTTACAGCTTCGGATAAACGATCTGTTGTATAGATTTGATCAAAGTCTGCGACTGGCTTACCGGAACGGCTGACACCGATAGTCTTCATCCGGAAGGCTTTAGCAATTCTGGCGGTTTCACTGCCGATCGCTCCAGTTCCAGCTATTACGGCTGTTTTACCGAACAGCTCGCTTTCACTGCCATCAGATTTCCAAATCCGGTTCTGCTGATTGCGTACAGCTGTATGCAAATTACGGGTGAAGAGAAGAATGAACCCGAAGATTACCGCAGAAATAGGTTCGGCATGAACTCCGCTCCCACTGGTGAGCAGGATTCCTTGTTGCTTAAGACGATCGAGAGGAAGCTTCTCAATACCAGCAGACCAGGACTGAACCCAGCGAAGGGAGGACTCAGGGCGAAGGAGTGTATCCGAAATACCTTTTGCCCAGCCAATTACAATTTCTGCTTCTGCAAGCAGCTGCAAATCCGGATTTTTTGCGTCTCCTTGTGTAAATGTATAGCCTGGGGCAGCCGCTTTGATCCTTTCCTGCTGCTGAGATGTAAGTGGTTGTAGACATACTATAGACTTAGTCATGATGTGTTCCTCCTACTTTGTGGTTTAATGGATATGGATCATGTTATAGGTTAAGAATACCAAATCTATTGGAGAAGGTGAAATTGACCATGGATGCTAAAGCATCAGAGAACGAATCAGAACGGCTTTTTTTAGCTGTGAAATTACCTTCTGAGCTGCAAGAAATAGTGGCGCAGGCATGTTCAAAGCTATCTGAAAATTTTGATTTTGCTAAATGGACAAATCCGCAAGATTATCATATTACCCTGCAATTTTTAGGAGATACCCCAAAGGCCAAAATTCCAGATTTAGTGAAATCCTTGAGGCAGACTGCGGGTCAAGGCAGACCCTTCAATCTCTCTTTGGACAAATGGGACACATTTGGTCTTCCAGCTTCCCCAAGAGTCCTGTGGATAGGGGTTTCCGGCGAAATAGAGGCATTAAATCAATTAGCTGCCAGAGTGCATTCAGCGACGTTTCCACTAGGTTTTTCAGGCGAATCCAGGGCCTATAAACCGCATCTTACTGTGGCTCGAAAGTACCGGGGAAAAAATTCATATGATGATAAATTGCTGGAAAATTTACTGAAATTGGATGATGATTGGAACCTAAAAAACTATCAGAGAGACTGGACGATTGATAGTTTTGTGTTGTATGCTACCAGAATGTATGCCATTCCTATGTATGAAATTATTGAAAAGTTTACAGTTTAAAATCGATAATAAAGTTTTCAAAGCTTCCGTTTTCGGTTACATACAATAGGAATGTGCCGTGAAATAGGAGGAATATCATGTTAATTTTTAAACAAAACCGCTATATTGCGTTGCTCGTTGGCGTTATACTAGTGTGTTTCTCTGCCATAAGCTTATTGCAACCCGAACAAGTTGCGGAAGGGAAGATGGACAGGGTGCAGATGGATAAGTTGCAATCCACTAGCCGTGCATCCGTACTTTCTCTTTTGCAAGATGAATCGAAGTCTAGTATAACGAGTAGCATTACGAGGGGCATTACTGAAGTTACACAAGCCAATAAGCTTAATAACACATTCAGTCTTTTAAGTTCCGCTTGGAAACCGGCGAAGGGTGTGGAATGGCTTAGTGTAAAAAAATTAAAACAAAAAAACACAAAAAACACATCGAACGTTTCCATTATTCGGGTGAAGGCTGATGTAGTACAATCCAAGCCAGCTGCGCAAAAAGCGTCGCAATTGGCGGAAACAGCAACAAAGAGTAGTCAGGCGACAGCGAAGACAGTCTCGGCTTCTCAGAAACATCCCCTCACAACATTGTACTTCTCTCGGACAGAGCTATTAAGCCAGGAGCAGCAAAGTAAAGCAACCCGGCGCTACGCTGTATCCGAAGAAGAACTGCTTCTGCTACAAAAAATTGTAATGGCAGAGGCGGAAGGTGAACCGTACAAGGGCAAGGTGGCAGTTGCCAACGTTGTTCTGAATAGGCTGCGGTCAGCCAATTTCCCCGACACGATATATAAGGTTATTTATCAGAAGAGCCAGTTCAGCCCTGTAGCTAACGGGCGTCTTAACCGTGTGAAGCCTAACGATGATAGTATTAAAGCGGTGAATGCTGCACTCTCCGGAGTAAAGGAAGTTCCCGATAATACTTACTTTTTCTTGTCGCTAAAACTTGCACAGGATCTGACCGTACATCATACACAGACTTATGTTAAAACCATTGGCAATCATACTTTTTATAAATAAATTTGGTGGATCTGTGAACCTCAGCGCTATATAGGGTAAACTAAACTATATGAATCTGGAGGTGGAAGATAACCATGAAAATCACTTATTATGGACATTCAGCTCTGCTGGTAGAGACGGAGAACGTGAAGGTTATTATTGACCCTTTTTTGTCAGGCAATCCGAACTCCGGTATTTCACCTGCCAATATTTCAGTTGATGCCGTTCTGCTTACTCACGGCCACTCTGACCATTTTGGAGATGCTGTCGAAATTGCCAAGCAGAATGATTGTCCGATCTTTGCGGTGTTTGAGCTTGCCGAATATTGCCGGATGAAGGGTGCACAAGTAAAGCACATGAATATAGGTGGTAGTCATACCTATGCCGGGATGACTGTGAAATTTACGCAGGCATTTCATTCCTCATCCATTCAGGAGGGCGACTCTTGGATTTATGCTGGACAACCCGCGGGGATTTTGTTGACGATTGAGGGCAAGACGATTTTCCATGCGGGGGATACCGCGCTATTCAGCGATCTGCGCCTCATTGGAGAAAGGAATGCGATTGCCCTGGCAGCTCTGCCTATAGGCGATATGCTAACCATGGGACCAGATGACGCCTTGCTGGCCGCACGCTGGCTGCGGGCGGATAAGGTGATCCCGCTACATTACAATACATTTCCGGATATTGCTCAGGATGGTGCTGATTTCTGCGATCGCCTGCACCAAGAGGGAGTAGAAGGTTTCCCGCTTAAAGCTGGTGAGAGTGTAGAAATTTAAACCAACCCGATTTATATTAAAAAAAGCAGGTAGCCGGGAGAAATTCCCTGACTACCTGCTTATTCTTTAAGGTGTAATACATACAGGTTCTTCATTACGTGCTTGCGCTCTAGAGCCTCTGATTTCAGTTGCCTCGCTTACGGGGTTACCTAACATCTTCAGAACAGTAGTCGCACAGCTTTGCGGTTGATGTTTATCTGGAGCGAGACGTCGTCTGCGTTGCTCTTCCAGAACTGAATATTCACGAAGCATCATAGTGAACCATTTGTTCACTACTTCCGAGTCGAGCACCTCTGCCAGCCCAAGCTCTACGAAATATTGGCAGTTTTTCTCTTCCTGACCTGGAATAGCTTTATAGAAAAGCATCGGAATTCCTTTGGCCTGACCTTCTGTGCAGGTCATCCCTCCAGGCTTCGTGATCAGCAGGTCTGAGGCATCCATCAATTTATTGATTTCACTGCTATATCCCAGAATTTTAACATTGGGATGATTAAGCAGTGGATTGGACTTCATTTTGGCGATTAGCTTCTCATTGCTGCCCATACAGAACACGAGCTGAATATCATCCATTCTGGCGGTGAGGGAATGCATAATCTCTTTGCCGAACATTAACCCCCAGCCTCCACCCATAATGAGTACGGTTGGGATATCAGCCAATCCCAGTTCCTTGCGCAGCAGCGTCTTGTTGGAGCGTTCCCAGAACTTTGGATGCACTGGGATGCCAGTGACGGTTACTAGCTCTGGAGCGATCCCACGGCCTGTCAGAATGGATTTGACGCGTGGGGTAGATACGAGATAACGATTGACCTCGGAATTTACCCAGCTCCCATGTGCATCATAATCTGTAATTAATGTATACAGAGGCACATTTAATCCACGACGCTTTAGTCTGGAAATGACCGCAGCCGGAATGGGATGAGTGCAGATAATCAAATCAGGCTTTAGCTGTTCGATCACCTGTGAAGCATGTGTATAAAAAATCCGGTGAAGCGCCATTTTAGTCAACGGGTTCAATGATTTATGATATTGTGTCTTATACATCATGCCGACCAGCTTAGGCTGGCTGCTAACTGTTTTGCGGTAAGCGGAAAGAATCCAAGGGGCGACCGTCGGGTTAAGAAATTTCCCCAGCTCGATGACTCGGCACTGGACATCCGGATTCAGCAGCTTTATTCCTTCGGCCAGAGCATAGGCTGCTCCTGTGTGGCCCGTACCGAAGCCTTCCGAAAACAGCAGTACTCTTTTCTTTCGCATAAGTTCACCTGCTACTTTCCTTTTCTATAGAAATGCTTTCCTTCTTCTAATTATACTAGGAAATCTATACTATACTCACATTATACAAGTAAGACGTAAATAGAAAGTTAAAACCCTGCAATAAATAAAAAAATAAAAGGTTCGCCCAAAGTATTGCAAACTAGAAAACAACATGATAAAGTAGTGAATGACCAATTGACCGGATTAGTAAAGTGGTCAGAAGTCAGCGGGAACGATATTTTCTGGAGAAAGGAAGTGTGCACAGGTGGCAGTGGTGGATCGAAGACAGCAGGTGCTTCAGGCCGCAGCGAAATCTTTTTCATTATTTGGCTATAAGGCAACTACAATGGATCAGGTTGCTAAGATTGCAAATGTCGGTAAGGGAACCATCTACACCTTTTTTACAAACAAAGAGCAATTGTTTGACGAGATCCTGCGCGATATGATGATGGAAATGAAGACGATAGCTGAACGGGAGATCAGGCGAGACAGACCTTTCTTTGATAACTTGCATCGTGTGCTGGATGCTCTGCTTGAGTTTCGAAGTGAGCAGGAGCTATTCATAAAACTTTCCCAGGAGAATCGCGAATTCGGTACGCCGCAGGCTGGAGAAGGACTCGAGAAGATCGAGAACGTAGTTTTAGAATATTTAGAACGGGAGGTGCAACAAGCGCTCCAACAGGGAGAAATCAAACCTTGCGATCCCAAAATCGTCTCGGTAGTCATGTTCAGATTATATATTGTATTGACTGCTGAACTGAATAAAACACATACTCCCTTGGACAAGGAACAGATCAAGATGTATTTTCATTTGTTTCTCGCCGAAGGATTGGCACAGTAAGGGTTGATTCAGGATAGGGATGGCGTTCTCAGCATCACTCGATTCGCTTTCCCTTAACAATTCTCAAGATGATTAGGCATTGAAGAAGAGCCGCAAGGCATTTTTTTATACCCTGAATTGACCGAATGGGGAAAACAGTCACTTAGTGTTACGTAATATTTCGCAAACAAAGCATTTTAAAGAGAGCATAAGCTCATAAGGAGAGAACCAGAATGAAATCATTATCCGTATTTACCAAGGATCTTGGCGCAGCCCTTAGAAATCCGAAGGTGCTGATTCCAATGATTGCTATCCTATTTATTCCGGTGATGTACAGCGGATTCTTCCTGAAGGCATTCTGGGATCCGTATGGCAAGATGAATGAACTTCCGGTTGCTGTGGTCAACCAGGATGTCGGCGCTAATTATGAAGGCAAGCAACTACAAGCCGGTAATGATCTTATAGAAGAGTTGAAGGTAACCGACGGCTTCCAGTGGAACTTCGTTTCCCTTGAAGAAGCGGAAGCAGGAATGAAGGACAATACTTATTATATGTCGATCATTGTTCCGGAAGACTTTTCTGCCAAAGCTACTACTCTTATGGATGATGAACCACAGCCGGCAAAAATTATTTATGAGCCAAATGAAGGTTATAACTTCTTGGCTGGTCAGATCGGTGGTACGGCTGTAGCAGAAATTAAAAATAAAGTATCTGCTAAAGTAACAGAAGCTTATGTGGAGTCTGTATTCAATCAGATTACAGAAGTATCTGATGGATTGGGCGAAGCCGGAGATGGTGCTTCCAAGATCGCTGATGGCGCTGGTAAGCTAGATGACGGAGCCTTGAAGCTGAAAGATAATCTACTTGTACTGACAGATGGTACAGGTAAACTTCAAAATGGTGTAGAACCCCTTACACAAGGCGTGACTGATTTGAATGCAGGTGCTACGGCGCTTAAAACAGGATCAACCACGTTGGCAAGCGGATTGCAACAATTGTCTACTGCACATACGCAACTTCAAGACGGTGTTGCCCAAAGTTCTGCCGGCAGTAAACAGCTTAGTGACGGCTTGAAACAAGCTGTAACAGGTGCTACACAGCTTCAGGCGGGAACACAGTCTGCTGTGGATGGTACTTCTAAACTACAAGCAGGAACACAATCTTTAGTTGATGGCAGCGCGAAGCTGGAAGCGGGCTTAACTTCTTCCGTAGATGGCAGCGCGAAACTGGAAGCGGGTTTGCAAGCTTCCGCCGCAGGCAGCACGAAGGTAACTGAGGGTGCTAAAGCGGTAGCTCAAGGATTGGAGCAATTGGCACAGGCTAGTCCTGAGCTGGCACAAAATCCAGCGGTACAGAAGCTGCTGGCAGCTAGTGCAGCCGTGGCACAAGGCAGTGAGCAACTGCAACAAAGCCAAGAGCAGCTGGCACAGGGTGCTACTGCACTCCACAGTGGGCAAGAGCAACTGGCACAAGGTGCAACTCAACTGCACTCGGGGTCACAGCAGTTAGCTGCTGGTGTAACTCAGTTGCATGATGGAGCTAAGCAATTAAATGCTGGTAGCACACAGCTGTTGACAGGACAACAAAAACTGGCACAAGGCGCATCTGCACTTGTAGCTGGTGGCGATAAGCTGAATGCAGGAATGCAACAATTTGGTGCGAAGCTTAAAGAAGCTGCAGCTGGAGGCAGCAAGCTGGCTGAAGGCGGTAAAGCACTTGGTGATGGTACCTCAAAACTACTTAGCGGTGTAGGCGAACTAGGTTCCGGTATCAGTGCGGTAGCAGATGGTTCGAAAAAACTGGCTGATGGCGCAGGCGAGCTGAAAGATGGTATGGATGATCTGAAATCTGGATCAACAGAACTGGCAACTAAGCTTGGCGATGCTGCTGAAAAAACAGGCAGCGTGAACAAAACAGATGCAATGATGGAAATGTTCGCACAACCAGTTGTGGTTGAGGATAAAGTTGTGAATCATGTTCCGAACTATGGTACAGGTTTTGCTCCTTACTTCCTATCCCTTGGATTGTTTGTAGGTGCTTTGATTTCAACAATTGTTATTCCAATGCGTGATTCGGCTGTCCTTGGTGCTAGCCGTATGAACCGTTTCATCAGCCGTACGCTTACCTTCACAATCATGAGCTTCATCCAGTCTATGCTGGCTGCTGTGGTTGTATTGTACGGACTTGGACTGGAAGTACAAAGTAAACCGCTATTCTTCGTATTTACATTCTTAACAAGCTTAGTTTACACATGGGTAGTTCAAGCGATTGTTACTTGGATGGATCAACCGGGACGTTTCGTTGTTATCGTTATTCTGATTTTCCAATTAACAACTAGTGCCGGAACATTCCCACTTGAATTGATCCCTGACTGGATGAAATTCTTTAATCCACTGCTTCCAATGACTTACACAGTTAGTGGTCTCAAAGCAGTAATTTCTACAGGTGATTTCAGTGCAATGTGGGGAGATGTAGGTATCCTGGCAATCTTTGGTCTTGGATTCCTTGCTCTTACCTTCGCTTACTTCATGACACGTAGCCGTGAGAATGAAGTTGGAGTGAATAGTGAACAAGTTTTGACTGTATAAACTGATAAATTTTTTGAAAAAAAAGTATAAAAAAGCGTCTCCTCTGGGAGACGCTTTTTTTGATTTAAAATCATAAAAACCCTTTTTCTTGCAAACATATTAGAAGGAGTGAAAAATCTTGTAACGCTTTCATTGCATATGCACTTATGCGTTATTTATGTATAATTATGCAACATGAAGTTTTTTTAAACTTTTACTCGCTAAAGCTGTGATGCAAAAACAATTGTTAATCAGCATCATAAAAAAGTTTAAATTGCGCTGATGATACCTCGGTGATAAAATAATAGCACTAATCTGGATTGAATAATTATTAAGATTTTCATGTGAAAAATTTTCCTAACACATTGCATACTTTATAATAGAAAGGTTGCGTTCGATGAAACACACTGAACTGCCCGTAAAACAGGGCCTGTATGATCCCCAGTTCGAAAAAGATGCTTGCGGCATGGGATTTGTAGCTCATATTAAAGGCACACCGTCTCACAATATCGTAAGTAATGCTTTGACAATGCTCTTTAATATGGAGCATCGGGGAGGCCAAGGTAGCGAACCCAACTCTGGTGACGGAGCAGGTATCATGCTTCAAATTCCGCACCGTTTCTTTGCAAGCGAAGCTCAGAAGCTAGGCTTTGCTTTGCCGGAACAAGGCCATTATGGCGTGGGCATGATCTTTTTATCTCATAACGAAGAAGTTCGGGCGCAGCATGAAGCTCTCTTAAGCAATATTATTGCTGAAGAAGGTCAAATAGTACTCGGCTATCGTGATGTGCCTACCTATGATGAAATGCTTGGCAAGACAGCGAAAGCTGCTAAGCCTTTTGTGCGTCAAGTATTTATCGGCCGCTCGGCTTCGGTCACGAATGAGTTGTCTTTTGAACGTAAGCTTTATGTAATCCGCAAACGTGCAGAGCTTGCCATTCGTTACGGTGGTGCAGAAGAGGATGAATCCTTCTATATTCCAAGCTTGTCGTGCCGTAAGATTGTATACAAAGGCATGCTGACTACAGAACAAGTCGGACAATTCTACCTGGATTTGCAGAACGAAGAGCTGGAATCAGCGATCGCGTTAGTTCACTCCCGTTTCAGCACGAACACCTTCCCAAGCTGGGAACGTGCGCATCCCTACCGCTTTATGATCCACAACGGTGAGATCAACACCTTGCGTGGTAATGTGAACTGGATGCATGCGCGCCAGTCATTGTTTAAGAGCGAAGTGTTTGGTGAAGATCTGAACAAGATCAAGCCTGTTATTAACCCGGATGGATCGGACACTGCAATGTTCGATAACACCTTTGAGTTTCTCTATTTGAGCGGACGCTCCCTGCCACAGGTAGCCATGATGATGGTTCCTGAACCATGGAGCAATCATGATAGTATGGATGCTGATAAAAAAGCATTTTATGAATACCACAGTACTCTAATGGAGCCGTGGGACGGGCCTGCTGCAATGGGCTTTACCGATGGTATACAAATCGGCGCTATTCTGGACCGTAATGGCCTGCGTCCTGCTCGTTATTATGTAACGAAAGACGATATGATTATTTTATCCTCAGAAGCCGGTGTACTGGACATTCCAGCAGAGGACATCTTATATAAAGACCGCCTGAAACCTGGACGCATGCTGCTCGTGGATACGAAGGAAGGCCGCATTATCTCCGATGAGGAAGTTAAATCGGCTATCGCCTCTGAGAAGCCTTATCGCCAGTGGCTGGATGAGCATTTGATCAGTCTTGATGAGCTTCCGGATGCACCTGAACTGCCAAATCCTAAGCATGACAATGTACAACAGCTACAGCAGGCTTTCGGCTATACTTTTGAAGACTTGCGCAAGGTGCTTGAGCCAATGGCATCTACTGGTGCTGAAGCTGTCGGTTCCATGGGTTATGATGCTCCGCTCGCCGTATTTTCGGACCGCCCGCAACGTCTCTATAACTATTTCAAACAAATGTTTGCTCAGGTAACGAATCCACCCATCGATGCCATTCGTGAAGAGCTGGTTACATCCACAACGACTACGATTGGACCAGAGCGTAATTTGCTTAAACCGGAACCGGAAAGCTGCCGCCAGATCTCGCTGCAAACGCCAATTCTTTCGAACGAAGATTTTGCTAAGATTCGCCATGTTCGCCGTGCAGGCTTCAAATCGATGTCTATTCCAATTCTTTTCCCGGCTGAGCTTGGGGCAGAAGGATTACGCATCGCGCTTGAGCGCATGAACGAGGCTGCTGACCGTGTTATGGCAAAAGGGCATAACATTCTGATTCTGACTGACCGCGGTGTGGACAGTGAGAATGCTGCGATTCCAGCTCTGCTTGCGGTATCGAGTCTGCATCACCATTTGATCCGCCAAGGAACACGGACGAAGGTTAGTATTTTGCTGGAATCCGGTGAACCACGTGAAGTCCATCATTATGCGCTGCTGCTCGGTTATGGTGTGAGTGCAGTAAACCCTTATCTGGCTTTTGAAAGCTTGGATGACATGATCGGCCAAGGCTTATTGCGGGGAATCTCGCATGAAAAAGCAGTGAAGAACTATATTAAAGCTGCGACTAAGAGCGTAGTTAAGATTCTTTCCAAAATGGGAATTTCGACGATTCAATCTTACCGCGGTGCGCAGATTTTTGAAGCTGTCGGTCTGAACTCTGAGTTCGTGGATCGTTACTTTACTTGGACACCTTCCCGCATTGGGGGGATTGGCCTGGAGGAAGTGGCAACTGAGGCGCTTATCCATCATAACCGTGCTTTTACAGAAAAAGACGGAAATGATAAGGTGCTTGACTCCGGTGGCGATTATCAATGGCGTAATGATGGGGAAGAGCATCTATTCAATCCACAGACGATTCATCTGCTTCAGCACTCTGTGCGTAGCGGGAATTATGATATGTACAAGAAATATGCTGCCCTTGTTCAAGGAGAAAGCGAGAAGCAATTGACGCTTCGTTCCTTGTTGCAATTCAAGTCAGCCTATGAACCGATTCCACTGGAAGAAGTAGAATCTGCATCGTCCATTATGAAACGGTTTAAGACGGGTGCAATGTCCTTTGGTTCCATTAGTAAGGAAGCACATGAGACACTGGCCATTGCGATGAACCGTATCGGTGGTAAGAGTAATACGGGGGAAGGCGGCGAAGATCCAGCCCGCTATATTCCGGATAGCAATGGTGATTCACGTCGCAGTGCGATTAAACAAGTAGCTTCTGGACGTTTTGGTGTTACCTCGAACTACCTAGTTAACGCTGATGAGATCCAGATTAAAATGGCTCAGGGTGCTAAACCAGGGGAAGGTGGACAGCTTCCGGGACGTAAAGTTTATCCTTGGGTCGCTGAAGTACGTGGCTCAACAGCAGGTGTCGGTCTGATCTCACCTCCACCGCATCATGATATTTACTCTATCGAGGATTTGGCAGAGCTGATCTATGATCTGAAAAATGCAAATCCACGTGCAAACATTAATGTTAAGCTCGTATCGGAAGTTGGAGTGGGTACGATTGCTGCGGGTGTAGCCAAAGGGCGCGCTGATATTATCTTGGTTAGTGGCTATGATGGAGGTACAGGGGCATCGCCGATGAACTCCATTCGTCATGCGGGTCTTCCGTGGGAGCTTGGCTTGGCTGAAACCCATCAGACATTGATGCTCAACAATCTGCGTGACCGTGTAGTTCTGGAAACAGATGGTAAAATGCTAAGCGGCCGCGATTTGGCTGTAGCTGTATTGCTTGGGGCCGAAGAGTATGGTTTTGCCACTGCTCCGCTAGTATCTGTTGGCTGTATAATGATGCGTGTCTGCCAAATGGATACTTGTCCGGTTGGTGTAGCTACACAGAATCCGGATCTTCGTAAGAATTTTACCGGTGATCCGCAGCATGTAGTTAACTTTATGACCTTCGTGGCACAGGATCTACGTGAAATTATGGCAAGTCTCGGCTTCCGTACAATTGAAGAGATGGTAGGCCGTACCGATTGTCTAGACGCAACTCAGGCGTCGAAGCATTGGAAGAAGAAAGGCATAGATTTGAGCAGCCTGCTGCATACACCGGAATTACCGGAAGGAAGCACACGCTTCCGCAGTAAATACCAGAATCATGGTCTGGAAGAGACACTGGATGTTTCGCAGCTGCTCGACCTGGCAGCACCTGCACTGGAATCAGGTACGGCTGTTGAGGCATCACTGCCAATCACGAACGTTAATCGTGCCGTCGGAACTATCCTTGGCAGCGAGCTGACCCGCAAGTATGGGGCCGCAGGTTTGCCGGATGATACGATTCGGCTTCATTTCACCGGTTCTGCTGGTCAAAGCTTGGGTGCATTCGTGCCTAAGGGAATCACGCTTACGGTGGAAGGAGATTCCAATGACTATGTAGGTAAAGGATTGTCGGGTGGTAAGATTATTATCAAGCCATCTCCGAAAGCTACCTTTGCTGCTGAGGACAATATCATTATCGGAAATACTGCATTCTACGGTGCAACAGGTGGAGAAGCTTATATTAACGGTATCGCTGGTGAACGTTTTGCCGTCCGTAACTCCGGAGCGAAGGTTGTTGTAGAAGGCGTGGGTGACCATGGCTGTGAATACATGACTGGAGGCCGAGTGGTTGTCCTTGGTGAAACTGGCCGTAACTTTGCGGCAGGGATGTCAGGCGGTATCGCTTATGTCTACGACCCAGATAGAACCTTCATCGGCCGCTGCAATCTCGAAATGGTACTGCTCGAGAGAGTGGAAGAGTCTGAGGAGATCGAAGAGCTGCGTGAGCTGATTATCCGCCATACCGAGCTTACAGGTAGTGCGGCTGGCGCACGAGTACTGAATCAGTGGGCAGATAGCTTGCCGAACTTCGTTCGTGTCATTCCGAAGGATTACAAACGGATGATGGAGCAAATTCGCAAGGTAGAACAAACCGGATTGACCGGAGAAGCTGCGTTGATGGCTGCATTTGAAGCAAATATGCGCGAGCTTGCCCGTGTTGGCGGTTAAACTGTTGTTCTTGAATGAAATAGGAACTAAATGAATAAGGGGACCTGACTCTTCCTAATACCGGAGAAGTCAGGTTCCTTTTTTAGCTGGCAGACTCTTATCCTCTAGTGATTTTCGAAAAAAAGGGTATATGTGGTAAACTAGGTTATAGATGAAAGGAAGTGAGACTATGTCGAATACAGAAATATTGATGGAGCCTGTTGCCCGCCTGCAGGGAGTCACCAAAAAAATCGGCTCGAAAACGCTGGTGAGCGATTTAACGCTGGACATCCCGCCTGGACAAATCTTCGGTTTTTTGGGACCCAACGGAGCAGGTAAGACTACTACAATACGGATGATGGTAGGGTTGATTTCCATTAGTCGTGGAGACATCTTGATCTGTGGCCGTAGTATTAAAAACCATTTTGAAGAGGCTATCGCAAATATAGGGGCCATTGTAGAAAATCCAGAGATGTACAAGTTCCTCACCGGTTATCAGAATCTGCGCCAATATGCACGGATGGTGCCAGGGGTAACAAAGCAACGGATAGATGAGGTTGTCGAGCTAGTCGGACTAGGTCAAAGAATTCATGACAAAGTTAAGACCTATTCGCTAGGTATGCGTCAGAGGCTGGGAGTGGCTCAAGCACTGCTGCACAGACCCAAGCTGCTGATTCTAGATGAGCCAACCAACGGGCTGGACCCACAAGGGATACGCGAGCTCCGAGACTATTTACGCCGTTTATGTCAGGAAGAAGGAACAACTGTATTCGTCTCCAGTCATTTACTTTCCGAGATGGAGCTCATGTGTGACAGCGTTGCGATTATCCAAAATGGACGACTGGTGGATGTGAAGCAGCTGAAAGGGGTAGGCAATACTGTAATGCCTCTGGGAGAAACCTTGTTCGAGGTTGATAATGCTGAGGCTGCGTTAGCCCTCATTGGACGTGGAGTATTTAAGAGTGGGGGACTTGTGCTTGAGGCAGAGCGTGAGGAGATTGCAGAATTAAATGCCAAGCTAGTGGCAGGTGGGATTAAGGTGTATAACATCAGAACCCTTGCCCGTACGCTGGAGGATCAATTCTTAGAGGTTACAGGAGGTGAAGGAATTGGGTGAGTTTACAGCTCTCATACATAATGAGAATATCAAAATATACAGCCGTGTCCGCACATGGATTATGCTGCTTATTCTTGCAGTGATGAGCGTGCTGCTTCCTGCGCTTATTTATTTCACAAGCGAAGGCGATTCATCGCTTATGGGGCTTTGGGACAACTTTCAGATGACGGTGAGTATTGCGTTCTTCTTGAATACAATCTTTACCGTTGTAGTGGCTTCTGACTCCGTAGCGGGCGAATTTACCTGGGGAACCATTAAGCTGCTGCTGATTCGCCCGTGGAGTCGCTCCAAGATCCTGCTCTCGAAATATATTTCCATGGTGTTATTCAGTTTGCTTAGCACCGCAGTATTGATTGCTTTTGGGTTTGGTGCTTCGTTAATCTTCTCCTCATCTTCGGGAGATACGATGTCATCCATTACGGCTTGGAGTCCAGCGGAATATTCCTTCCTAGATCTCCTATGTCGTTACATTGAGCTTTTCCTGACTGCTGCTCTGGCTTTCATGGTATCTAGCGTATTCCGCGCAAGTGGGCTGGCTATTGGATTATCCTTATTTATTATGTTTGCCAAGAGTATTTTTACGGTTATTTTTAGTCCAGAACGGTTTGAATGGGCCCAATACTTGATCTTCACACATATGGATCTAAGAGGTTACCTATTGTCGGATACGGGTCCGGGGGGCTCAACACTTGGCTTCTCCATAGCTGTATTAGCGGTGTACTATATCCTATTCCTGGCCATTTCCTGGATTGTCTTCCGTAAAAGGGACGTTGCTTCATAGAAATAAGTCTAGCCGGCCTCAAGTGTTCCTTGAGCTTTGGAGGAGCGCTTGGCTGCCTTGTCCTTTTTCATATTACTTTTGGGCTCACCTGCTTTTTCAGAGGTGGGCTGTTCTTGCATGGCAATGGAGCCATTCAGGAGGCTGCCTTCCATAATGCTAAGTGCTCCTGCTGAAATATTGCCATGCAATTCTCCGGTTCCGGTCATAATGAGTCTGCGATCTGCCGTAACATCCCCGTATACTTTGCCGGCAATCACGATTTCTTCCGCTTTAATACTGGAGCGCACTGTTCCTTCTTCTCCTACAGTCACGACACCACTGCAAATAATCTCACCGCTAAAGGTACCCTCAATCCGCAGGTTTGTATCACATTGCACCTTACCCTCCAGTGTTCCTCCATGCCCAATTAGGGAATCGGTAGATTTAAAGGGGACACGCTGTTGCCGTTTGTTCCACATTTATAAATTCCTCCTATTTTGAAATTAAATGCAACCCTTTAGGGTTTGACATACGCCAAAGGGTTGACTGTTTTATTCTGCTTCACAACCTGAAAATGAAGATGAGGACCTGTGCTTCGGCCAGTGCTTCCAAGCAAGCCGATTTTCTGCCCTTTGCTAACCTTGTCTCCCGCAGATACGATCATTCCGTTCAAATGCATGTACCAGGTTTCCAATCCATTTGAATGCTTAATCACGATGTATTTTCCGCGTGCGCCCATTTGTTCCGCAGTAATAACCTCGCCATCTAAGGCAGCATATACAGGATCACCGATGTTCCCAGCAATATCGACACCGGAATGGAACGCAGACAAACCTTTGAATGGATCTGAGCGGTAGCCGAAGCTTGAAGAAATGACTTTGGACTCGGTAGGCCAGAGCGGTACAGCGTTAAGTTTAGCCTTTTCTGCACGGGCCTTTTGAGCTTGCAGATTTGCCTGTACGTTATTCTCATGCTCTGCCTGTGTGATCGTCTGTGTGATACTTTCCACCATTTCATCAAGCATCCCGTGAATCTCCTCAAAGTCATCCTTAGTTTCTTCCACCAAGCTCGTAGCGTCGTTCTGATACACCGCGATGTATTCTCCACCAACCTGCGGGGTGAGTGTTTTTGGAAGGGCTGCGGTGATGGCCCCAAAGCGGAAACTTATAGCGGATAGAGAAGTGGAAGATGAGTTCTCTTCTGTACTCTGCTTAAAGGAAGTCTCTTTAGGAACAGGAGAAGAAAGACGGTTCGATAAACCTAATGTTGAATTTGAAGTGGCCGATCCAGCTTTTGATCTTTCTGTTGCGGATTTCTCCGGTTGAGATTCATTCGTGTCTGTAGCGGCAGCAGCACCTTTGCTTTTGTTAATCAATGCTTGCAGCTCCTGTTCCAGTGCATTTACACTCTTCAGCTTGTCTTTAATGTTATCTGCCTCTTCCGAAAGTTCGCTGACCTGGCTACGAAGCTGTGTTAAATCTTTATCCTTGTCGGCGACCTTCATTTCCATGCGGAGATTGGTTAGCGATAGTGCGGCTGCCTCGGCTTCTAGCTGTGAGATGGACTGAGAGGCATGGAAATGCATAGAGGTGACCAGACTGGAGATAGACAGGGCTGCTGCTGCCGGTAAGGCGAACGCTAGCGGTTTGGAGATGTGGAGCTGTTTGACTGGACGTCCGGCATCCCTTACGACAAGCAGCGTAATCCGTTTATGATCTGGCTGACTCTTCATGGCTTCTCCTTTCTGCGGCTTATGGCAGCCGCTTGCGATACCTGAGGCTAACGACTTTTCTTCCATTAGGCTCATCCGAATTGTCCTACTACTCTATGTATTCCATATCTTTCAGGAACATGACAACGGTTTGTTTGAATAAAGAAGGAGAGTTACGGCAAAACCTGTACTAGAGTCATCGCAGAGAGTCTATTGCATCTGTTTTTATTAATTGAGGGGGTAGAGAATTGAAGATTTTCGCGATAATTCTAATTCTTTTTATCATACAGATTGCATTGATTGTATTTCTGGAGTACCGACGCCCGCAAAGGGCTATAGCATGGTTGTTTATTTCCTTCTGTTGTCCACCGCTCGGTCTGGCATTCTATTATTTTCTAGGTCGTGACTACAGACAGAATAGAAAATTGAACAAAAGATGTACTTCACTCTTCCGGGAAATCCGTTCGTATGTCACTGGTAAGATTAAGGTAGTAAAACAAGCGTCGGATACTGGAAACGCTCAGTTTGAGAATAACGAGGGTTTATTGGTTTTGCTTGCAAAGCTCTCGGAAGGGCCTATTACAGGCCATAACAAAAGCAGAGTGCTGTCAACTGCAAGAGAAGCTTACGACGCTATGCTGGAAGCCATGGAAGAGGCAAAAGAACATATCCACATGCAATTTTATATTTATCGTGATGATGAGATTGGAGAACAGTTTCAGGACGTTATGATTCGAAAGGCGCGGCAGGGAGTAAAGGTGCGTTTGCTTTGTGATGGACTGGGCAGTCATCGATTAAGCCGTAGGTTTATTCGAACCCTGAGAAATGCCGGGGTGGAGTTCCACTTTTTTTTACCTCCGATTAGTTCTTTACTGGATCGTCGGTTTAATTTCCGCAATCATCGGAAGATCCTAGTGGTGGACGGATTGATTGGTTTTACGGGGGGAATGAATATCGGTGATGATTACTTAGGAAAGGACGCCAAGATGGGTTACTGGCGCGATACCCATCTGCGTTTAGAAGGAGATTCTGTTTATTATATTCAGTATGTCTTCCTGAAGGATTGGAGACTGGCCTCTGGTGAAGGTATGAGTCATCCTCGTTTGTTCCCTGAGCACTCTTGCAAGGAGCAAGAAGCCGTGCAGATTGTAGGAAGTGGACCGGATGCTGCGATCGATGCTTCTCAGGAGATGTATTTTGCCGCTTTTTGCTCTGCTAGGGAACGGATCTGGATTACTTCACCGTATTTTATTCCGGATCCTGCGATTTGTCGTGCTTTGAAGAGTGCAGTCCTTCGTGGAGTGGATGTTAGAATCATCATTCCGGCGAAGCCTGATAATAAGCTTGTTTATCATGCTTCTTTGTCTTATCTGGAGAATTTACAAGATGCAGGCGTGAAGTTCTATCGCTACACCAAAGGATTTATGCATGCCAAAGTCATGATAGTGGATGATCTGCTGGGTACGGTGGGAAGTGCGAATCTGGATATGCGCAGCTTCTATTCTAATTTCGAAATGACAGCGGTTTTGCTGCATCCTGAGACGATAGCAGAGCTAGTCGCGGGGTTTGAAAAGGATCAAAAGAACAGTGAATTCATTGATCCTGTAAAATTTAAGGAGAGAGGGAGAATTGTCAAACTCGGTGAAGGGCTATGTCAGTTGTTATCACCGCTGTTATGACCGGAAAGAGGACTAAATCTGAATTTTTCGAAGGATAGTACGTGTTCCATTCATTATTAGAGCATATTTTGTGATATAATAATTGTATAAGAAGAAATGTAAGAAAGTATAGATTGTAGTTATACTTCCGAATGTTTCAAAACTATACTGTTAAATTGTAGGGGGAGTTCTATGAATGTGAGTCCACAAATGTTTACCAAAGAGGAGCAGAACAAACTGCAGAAGACCGGTGCCCATAAAATGGCTAAGTTCGCGCAGCGTATGATCATGTTATCCGTAGGGGCCGCCATGATGGCTGTTGCACTTGAGATATTCCTAGTACCTAATCAAATGATTGATGGCGGGATTACCGGTATCTCCATTATTTTATCACATTTATTTGACATTCCTCTGGGTATATTATTGACACTGCTCAACCTTCCGTTCCTGTTAATCGGTTATAAGCAAATCGGTAAGACATTTGCCTTATCTACCTTATATGCGATTTTACTTATGTCTATCGGCACTTCAATGCTGCATCATGTAGAGGCCTTTACAGTTGAACCGATGCTTGCTGCCGTGTTTGGCGGTATCATTCTAGGTGTAGGTGTTGGATTGGTTGTACGTTTCGGGGGATCTCTAGACGGTACAGAAATTGTTGCGATTTTGGTAGCCAAGAAGCTTCCCTTCTCTGTAGGTGAAGTAGTTATGTTCTTCAACCTGTTCATCTTGTCCGGAGCTGGATTTGTGTTCGGTTGGAATAACGCGATGTTCTCCCTGATTGCTTATTATATTGCATTTAAGGTTATTGACATCACCCTTGAGGGTCTGGATCAATCGAAATCAGTATGGATTATCAGTGATAAATTCCGCGATATCGGGGAAGCTCTGACAGAGCGTCTTGGACGTGGTGTTACTTATTTAGATGGAGAAGGCGGATTTTCCGGTGAGAACAAGAAAGTGATCTTTGTAGTTATCACCCGTCTGGAAGAAGCTAAGCTTAAAACCATTGTTGAAGATTGGGATTCTGATGCATTCATCGCAATAGGTAACATCCATGATGTTAAAGGTGGCCGCTTCAAGAAGAAATCCATCCACTAGCGTAGCTCTTAAGTATCATTAACTGAAAGAAGGTATTTTTACGGATAAAAAAGCAATAAATACGGTGAACAAAGCTCGGCCTGCCGTATTCTTATATAGTATACCTTCTGTCCTTGAGTGGGACGCCAAATAAGCTCGTAGCATGTAGTTGATGCTGCGGGCTTATTGCTGTTTTTAGGGTCTTTTTTCTATGGGATTGCTCCTTTATGGGAGCTTAGCAATGAGCTGTTCAACGGGCTGTGGGGGCACTTTCTCTAAAAGATCTCCCATACGCAGAAGGCGTTCCTCGATATTGAGCAGATGAAAATTAGAGGGAGATACATTTTGCTGAACCTCCTCCCATAGCAAGGGTGTAGAAACTGTAGCAAGTGGTCTTGCACGTGGTGTGTAAGGTGCAGCTAATGTTTTGCCGCTATAATGCTGGAGGTAGTCAAAATAGATTTTATCTCCGCGATTCTTTTTTAGACGTTCCAGGGTGAACAGGTTGGGATGCTTTTCGGTGACGTAACGACCCACAAAATGCCCGATTTTCCGCAATCCATCAAAAGTAACGCCAGTCTCGATAGGGACAATGATTTGCACCCCGGTAGCACCGGAGGTTTTGGGTACAGAGGAGAGGCCAAGGGAGGTTAAGACCCCCCCAACGATCGCAGTTGCTTCCATGATACGAGGTTCGATTTCAAGTGACGGATCAAGATCAATCATCCACTCACAGGGCAGCTCGCTGCCTACATAATGCAGGGAAGGGTGGAATTCCAAAGCGGCGAGATTTCCCAGCCAAATCAGCTCAGGTAAACCTTGCAGCTTGATATAGTTAATATTCTCGTGCACAGCGGTTTGGACAAAGGCCGGGAGCGGATCAGGTGCATTTTTTTGATAAAAGGACATTCCAGAGATGCCGTGCGGATAACGAATGACGGTAAGCAGCCGGTCTCGGCAATAACGCAGCAGATAGGGAGAGAGTGCAGCGAGCTTTTGCAGATAAATCCGTTTGGTAATGCCACATTCGGGCCACAGCAGCTTCTCTGGGTTAGTGATGATGATTTCTTCTCCGTCTATGGTAATTGTACCTTTGATCGCTGCCGGCATCGGGGAAACTCCTTTCTGTGATAGGAATGAAGGTATTATGTGTCAGTCTGCTCCTTTTCATGAAAAAAATATTCCCAAAGTGTCCCTTTTGGATGATCATAAGACTTATAAGGATATACGTTAATGAGAAAGGGGAGTTTGCTGATTTTGGACGGGATCGAGCACACTGTTGTTCGGGTACAGTCAGGCGAGGTAGATTCCTATGCCTTGATCGTCGAGGCTTTTCAAAAGCCGATTTACCGCTATTGCTGTCGGCTGCTTGGGAGCCGTACTGAAGCGGAGGATGCAGTACAGGAAATTCTGGTAAAGGCATATCAGCATATAGGCACATACCGCCCTATCGCGAGCTTCTCTTCATGGCTATATAAAATTGCCTACCATCATTGCCTCAGTCTGATCCGCAAACGTCAAAGCCAAATAAAGTTTATGGCGCTTTTTCAACCAGATCCGCCTGCAGAAAGCCCGGAACAGTTGATGGACCGTTACATATTTAACGAACATCTGACTTTTGCCCTCGAGAAGCTGAAGACAGAGGAGCGAAACCTGTTAGTACTTAGAATCTTTGAGGAACAGAGCTTCCCGGAGATTGCGGAGATTCTGGATAAGAATACTGATGCTGTGAAGAAAAAATACAGGCGAACGATTACGAAGCTTGGCAAAATGCTGAATGCTCAGAAAGGGGGAACGGAATGGTGCGGCAACGAGGCTTTGTTGAAGAGAAAATGATCAAGAAAATGGATGCGGTAGGGAGCTGCCAAGAGCTGGATGTAAAAGCAGCTGTTATGAAGCGGGTAAGAGCAATTCATGAACAACAGAATAGGATTGACGGTGAAAGGACGAACATCGTTATCGAGCTGAAGCCGTTCCCAGAACCGGAAGATCCTATTATGCAGAAGCAAAAGGAGATGCCCCAACACCCGTCTAGGTTTAGAAAAAGAGTGCTCACAGGAGTCTCCGCGGCTGTATTGCTAGGGATTATCGGGTTGGGTGCTTTTCAGCTATCTGCTGATGGAGATTTATCGGAACAAGGTAGCCAGGTTACAATTGATATCTCAAAACCCCAAGGTGGTAATATTACACTAGTGAACAGCGGAGGGAAGGCTGTTGTGAAGACGGTGCATAATAATACGCCTGATCCGACAACCTCGCCTGCGATAGAGAAGTATCAGAGCTTATCTATGACTTATAAAGAGCAAGTGCTTGCTCGTTTAAACACTGGGGAAATGGCTGCTTATTATGTGAAGGATGCTGAATTAAATAAGCTGGAGTTAGGGTTAGGCTATGGAAATCAATTGCAGTTTGCTTTTATTTCGCCGGTGTATTCGAAATATCAAGACTTCGTAAAAGAATTAAAAACGGTTGGCGATTTCTGGCCAGGGTTGCCTTCCTCGTTAGCTGATGGTTATGAATTCGAGCAAGGAACTTTTAATGCAGCTCCCCTATACAAGTCGCTAGACACAGAATATGAAGAAATCCTTGAACAATTTCAAAAAAAGGCTACAACCGATAAAACTGGACAAAACTTGTTTATGGAGAAGATAGCTGCAAATTCCATAGATAATGCTGAGGTTACCTACCACAACGGAGATCAAAGAATTACACTATCCTTAAGGCAGAGTGTTTTTAAGGGTTATACCATGCAAGTGTCTATCTTGGAAGGCCAGACTGCTGAAAAATGGTCTGTGACAGGTACAGGTAAAGAGGCAATATTTATCGCGGCGGGTACTGGAAAAGGGAAGAATGCTTGGTCTTCTCAGAATCGATTGTATTGGTATGATGAAGCCACCCAGATGGTTCTTTCTCTGAGCGACAAGCAGGAGAATAAACTGACTCGTGAGCAATGGCAAAAGATTGCCACCAGTTTTATTCACTAGCTACTGTTCTAACTGTACATTAGGAGAAGCTGTCTCAAAAGTAGTGAATTCTACTTGGGAGGCAGCTTTTTTATGGAATAGGGGAATAATGGATTTTACTGTGCCATGTGACGATATGCCACGCGTAGAGTTCTATGCTAATGGTTGGGACGGTGGGCGATGTGCGATGTGCTATGTATGATTTTCGTGCGGCTTGCAGTAGATGATTTGTGGAATTAGTGGTATATGTGACGGTGGACTATGGGCGATACGTTCTGTGTTTGTACAATGTATAGAATGCTTTAAACTAATTAGGGAAAAACTCCCTGAAAATAGCCGCTATTTGCTCTAAATGAACGAAATCAGGGAATTCCTCCCTAATAATCAGGAGAATTGCTTTATTCGTTGCCGAGTTGGCTGAATTTCAGGGAAGTTTTCCCTAATTATAGGTCCGATGAACAGAAATATCTGAGGTTTAGGGAGAAATTCCCCAATTGTTCTATAAGTACTTCACTTATTGCATCATTAGGAGCATCACTTGATGCGTCACTTGTAATGTTAAGAACAAAAAAGAGGCTTTCCCAAGCAACTATTTCATGGCTTTTGGGACAGCCTCTTTTTTGTGAGAAAATGTCCCTTTTTCTAATGTTGGATTGTTATAGAAGTGTAGTTAAAAAACAGGGGTGAAAATACATTTACCTTATTGAAGGAGAGGATGTTAGAAATTGAAGCTCCATTCTGATTTCAAAAAAACAGTTATCGCGTTCTCTGCAGCAATCTTGCTGGGAACAGGAGTGGCCGGGGGTGTGGATGTACCCGGCTTGTCTCTTACAATTGCGGCGGCATCAGGAGCGCAGGTTGCATCACAAACCGATCAGAAGACCCAAAAGGAATTGCAGGCACTCGTAGCTGGAGTGAAGGAAGGTACGCTTTTGGCCTACTACGTACGGGATAAAGTCTACAATCCACAGGATGCGATCAGCTTCTCTGGCAAAGGGTTTGTTTTTAAGGACTATAAATCCTTTGCTGCGAAGTTTAAAGCGCTAAGGGGTCCGTCTATTCCGCAGCCCGGAAATCTTCCTAAAGGCTTCACTCTGGAGAGAGCCATCATCTATCCACCGGCTGTAGCTAATGATTCAGAGCTGTATTTGCAACTAGAGCAGGAATTGAAGGCAGCAGCGGTTGCTGGTAATTCTAATAAACAGTTGTTTAGTAAAATCATCAGCTGGAACCAGACGAATTTGTCTATGCAGCTGTATGCCAAAGGAAAAGCCAATTTTAGCATTGTAACTGGGTCGCCGCCCGCCAAACTTCCGGAAGGAGCGGTACCTTTTGTAAGAGCCTCGGAATCTAAGAAAGAATTAACGGTCAACGGCAGGAAAGTAGTACTTACAACTGATTCCGCTAAAGACGCAAGCTTTAACACAAAGCTAGTATGGCTGGATAACTCAGGCACGATACAATATACCCTTTCAGACAATCGGGCCAGTACGCTGACGACAAATGAAATGCTGGCGGTAGCTAAAACCATGATCAAATAACCAAGGGGTAAAGGAGGATATTATAATGATGATTAAGAAAAGCGCGGCGATTACAGCCATAAGCTTATTAGTATTGATGAGTGCGGTGAGTGGAACAGCAGGCGCAGTGCCTGCGGGGAGTAATAATAAAAGTAAAGCTACCGCACCCGTTGAGCAGAATACGCCCATATCTTCAACGATTGAAGCTTTGATTGCCAAAGAAAATACAGTTCCCTTACAAGCAGGCGAACTTAAGATCCTGTATGTAAATGATAAGAAATCTAATCCACATGAAACCTTGAGTATAAGCTATATGCCATATAGATTCAGTTCTATAAACGAAGCGGCGCAGAAGTTACTTTCATTAAGCGGGAAGTCACTCCTGATACCTACTTCTCTACCAGAGGATTATAAGTTACAGGGTGTCGTTTTAAATCCAGTGATTCCAATGTTTTTTAGCTCAGAGTATAAAACCCTTAGGGATCAGTTAAAAGCTAAAGCCCAAGCTGGTGGTAAAAAGGTGATTTCGCAAAGCTTGAAGTGGAGCAATACAGAAACCTCTATCACCTATCTACGAAATGGAGAGAGGTTGAATTTAAGATCTGCACCTGCATACACGCTACCGGAAGGGGTGACTTTGGCCCAGCTGCCTGGGGATCAGGATGAGAGCTTGACCCTCAACGGGGTTGAGGCGATTTACACAGTTTTTGGGCCTCATCACGGTGATCTTAAAGTCCAGCTGGTATGGTCCAGTGCTGATGGAAGTGTCGATTATACACTTACGAGTACAAAAAATACTGCGCAGACAAAGGCAGAGCTTGAGGCCCTTGTAACAAGTTTTACAGCACAATAAGAAACGTCCTCCCATTTCAGATTGGGAGGACGTTCTTTTATCCTTTTTGCTCCATTGTGCATGCCTCCGGGGGAAGATCCACTTTAGCTTGAGTAACAGGCTGACGCAGAGTGCCCGAGGTGTTCCATTCCAGAAAATGAACTTTGAAGACGAGCTCCGGCTTTATCCAAAAAGCACCCTTACCTCGTTGTGGAACATCTGCAAAGGGCATCCGATCCAGCTTAAGGCGGTGTGCCTCCGCAGTTAAGTCGCGTTTATCCTGCACAGTCAATTTTCCCGGACCGGCATGTCCGATATAATGCAAATTTCCTTTATCATCATAAAGACCAAGAAGCAGTGCGTTGACGATACCGTCACGGAACGTCACACCCCCGGCTACAGCTGTAATATCAGAACTGATTTTGCGTTTCTGCCAACGTTTATCTTTTCCGCCCGGAGCATAAGTGCTGTTGATGTCCTTGCAGACGATTCCTTCCAAGCCCTGGTTCTGAGTGGCGGCGAACAGTTCTGTAGGATCGGTATAACTTGGCACAGCTTGAACATGGGGATGCGGCAGCAGAATGTCACTTAACAGCTGCTGCCGCAAGAATAATGGTTGATCCATCGTCGATTGGCCATTATAAAACAGAATATCAAATATCATATAAATGACAGGAACCTGATGCCTAACGACGGAAATCGTGGAACCATTTTTCAAACTGTCCCTCCGCATCACCTCATGAAATGAGGGTTTGCCGTCCTTGAGTGCGATAATCTCACCATCAAGAATCACGGAGTCAGCCTTGCAGTAAGCAGATACATCAATAAGTTCTGGATATTGCGTGGTACGGTAATTGCCACGTCTGTTAATAAGCTGAGTAGTGCTTCCATCGTAATAGGACAACATCCGTACGCCGTCCCATTTAATTTGTGCGATCCACTGGTCACCTGCTGGAAGCTGCCCAGCCAGTATAGGTTCAAAAGGAATAATGGGCTGAAGCTTCATCCGCAGAGCCTCCTAAGATACGGTTGTTTTGCTTTTCGTGCTGCGGCGTTTCGGTTTTGGTGTGATGACTGGAGTCGGCCCGGAGACCTCATTTTGCTGCTCCGCAGGTTCCGCGGCGGTTGTTTTGGTCTTGGCTGTTTTTCTTTTGGCAGCAGGAGCCGCTTTAGTTTTGTTT
The DNA here is from genome assembly GCF_038004505.1 of Paenibacillus sp. FSL R7-0048. Taxonomy (NCBI): domain Bacteria; kingdom Bacillati; phylum Bacillota; class Bacilli; order Caryophanales; family Paenibacillaceae; genus Paenibacillus; species Paenibacillus sp. FSL R7-0048. Next base: position 1,173,897 of record NZ_JBBORF010000001.1, read on the forward strand.
TTTGTGTTGCCTGTTAATGAAGGACCAGGGTCTGAAGGAATATGCTGCACAGCTTGAATACTAGCCTGCAAGGCGGCCATTAGATCAATCACATTGCTTTCCTGTTTAGCAGGAGCGATATGAAATTCCTCGCCTGCAATTTTATGTGAGATCAGATCAAGCATACGCTGGCGATAATCATCGGTATATTTTGCCGGATCAAAAGGAGTGGATAGCTGTGAGATCAGCAGCTTAGCCATTTCCAGCTCTTTATCGTTCACTGTCCCTGCTTCGGGCAGACCAGGCACTTGCGAGATCGGCCGTACCTCATCAGGATAAAAAATGGTCTCAATCGCAAGGCAATCCTCAAGCACACGGATCGCTGCCAGACTGCTTTTTGAGCGGATTGAAATTTTGGCGATGCCAATTTTACCTGTCTGCTTCATGGCCTCCATAAGAAGTCGATAAGCATTTGATCCTGCCTGATCCGGGGATAAATAGTAGGTTTTTTGAAAATAAATAGGATCGATCTCCGTCAGGTCTACAAAGTCGAGAATGGAGATGCTTTTACTGGTCTCGTCGGATAGTTGATCCAATTCCTCTTTGTCGAAGAGCACAAACTTCCCTTTTTCATACTCATATCCTTTACCGATCTCTTCCCAAGCAACCTCTTTGTCACACACCGGGCATTTGCGTACATACGACAGCGGGCTGCCACACTCCTTATGGATATAACGCAGAGAAATGTCCTTGTCTTCCGTAGCGGAGAACATTTTAACCGGAACATGCACAAGCCCGAAGCTGATGGCTCCTTTCCAAACGGTATGCATGAGAAACACCTCCTGATCTAAGTTGATTTGCTTTGGGTTAGTATGAGGCAGGAAAGGCTTTTCTAGCCGGGTGCATTTTTTGAGAAGCTTGGGAAAAAATAAACTCGGACCTGTGAAGTTGAGGAGGAGAATCTAAGGTATGGAACCAAGAGATAACGAATGGAGCGATGCGCTGAGCGAGCAGGATATTCCGGCCACAGTTGTGGATTGGGAGAGCATTATTGCGTCCACGGAGGCCAGTCAGGTTTCCGATTCGGAAAAGCTGGATGCGGAACGAACCCTCGAAGATACGTCACCCTTAGAATCGTAAACTTTAGGAAAGATAAAGGAGGAGAACAGTTGTGGACGTCAAACGGGCACAGGATATTTATGCTTCTAAAGAAACTGTAAGTGTACATTTGGATGGGGAGCCTGTATGGATTGAACATGTGGATGAAGAGAACGGAATGGCTACGGTACAAGTTGGCTCTCGACCAACCAATACGCACACTGTGGGTGTTGAACGACTCGAAGAGCAAGAGCACTAACAAAGGTCTACTTAGAGCGTACGTTAAAGCTGAATTATAGTTTTTAAAAAAAAGAGACTTTTTATGCTTAAGTTTGCGTAAAGGTCTCTTTTTTGATTTGGAGCATAACTGACGTCAAGGTTGACGGTGTAAGATTTAAACCAATATATTGGATCAGGCAGGACAGTCCATTATTGTTGCGCTGTGTTCAGGAGTTATTGCCACAGTATTATTCTTTCAAGCTACAGATATGGTAGGAGCAGCATGAGCGGATTAGCGGCAGTCGAAGCCACCCAAACCCTAGAGGTATTATTCGCATTATTAAGTGAAATGTTGATCCTGTCTTCGCCTTCACCTTCTTTATTGTCATGGGGAGGAATCTTAGTCATTATCCTTGGAATGATTCTACATAGCCTTTTCTCGCAGCGTTCGGTATCGAAATTCAGCTTAACCACGCAAGTGAAGAAGAGGGCTGTACCTCCTTCGGCTTAAACAATGGGCAGGGACAGTTGTTGCGGTGGATGGACCATACCGATATAATTGAATGTAATGGTTTTCGACAGGTATATTTTAAAAGGTGGTAGTTGTAGTTGGACAAAACAGTCGAAACGGTGTTCACTTACCGTTCTTATAATCTGCAGGATACGGAGCAACTGGCAAGTGCAATAGCTGCTGCTTCAACGGCAGGCATGGTTATCGGTTTGGACGGTGATCTAGGCGCAGGAAAAACGGCCTTCTCGCAAGGTTACGCTCGCCATCTTGGAGTGAAAGGGATCGTAAACAGTCCTACTTTTACTATTATTAAAGAGTACGAAGGTCGTCTGCCGTTATATCACATGGATGTATATCGGATTTCACTTCAGGAAGCAGATGAGCTTGGATTGGATGAGTATTTCTATGGTCAGGGTGTTTGTTTGGTAGAATGGAGTAGTATTATTACGGATTTAATGCCGCCGCGGCATATGCATATATACATGGAAACAGTTGGACCGGAGGAACGAATCATTACGGTGACCGGAATCGGGGAGCCTTATGGTGAACTTTGCCGGGAGCTGATCCAGAAGTGGGGTTAATAAAAATGACGAACGAGAATACAGAGCCGCGCAAGCGGCTTTTAGCGCTGGATACATCAACTGCCGTATTGGGGGTTGCAGTGACCGAGAATGGAGAATTATTGCATGAAATTAATGCTTCCGGTGAACGGAATCATTCGGTGCATTTGCTGCCGATTATAGAGCAGGCGCTGCAAGCTTCGGGAACAACCGTTGCTAATCTGGGCGGGATTGCGGTTGGTGTGGGCCCGGGATCTTATACGGGAACACGGATCGCGGTTACCGCTGCCAAAACACTGGCTTGGGCATGGAATGTCCCGGTAGTTGGTATTTCGAGCCTGCATGCTGTGGCATGGGGGGGGTATGAAACAGCCCTTAAGAATAAGACGAGAGCAGAGTCAGGACAAGCCACTGCGAACAGTGGCTACGGTCCAGACTGGATCATTCCACTGATGGATGCGCGTCGGGGACAGGTCTACACAGGATTATTCGCAGCGGATGGGAATAGTTCTCTTAGCCGCCTTGAACCTGATGCCATCCGGTTGATGGCCGACTGGGTGGAGTACTTGGCAGAACGTTTACAACAGGCTTCAACTGAAGGAACTAAACCAGCTATTCTATGGTTTGTTGGAGAAACCGCTGTACATGGCAGCGAAGAATCACTACATCCGCTGGCGGAACTCGGCACTTCTGTAGCTATTCCATATGAGCTGGAGGGCCGCTGGACAGGCTTCCTTGGTGAAGCCCGGCTGCAAGTAGAGAATGATGATATTCATAGCTTGATCCCTAACTATACTCAGATTTCGGAAGCGGAGGCCAATCTGCGGTTAAGTAGTAAAGGAGGCTTAAAACGATGACGGAAGTGGAATCATTGAGAGCACAAGAGGCTGACCTTGTTTTTCGTCTGATGAAGCTGGAGGATATTCCGGACATTCTTATTATTGAGCGCGAAGCCTTTACCATGCCGTGGACGGAGGAAGCTTTCCGGAATGAGCTGACGCATAATCATTTTGCTAAATACATGGTCATGGAGCTGGCAGGTCATATAATTGGCTATGCTGGAATGTGGGCTATCGTGGATGAGGCGCATGTGACGAATATTGCCTTACTCGAAGCTTATCGTGGACGTAAATGGGGGGAGCGCCTGTTGGAGGAGTTAATGAATACAGCCTCTTACGTAGGCATGAAATCCATTACGCTTGAGGTGCGGGTATCCAACGAGGTAGCTCAGAATTTATATCGTAAAAAAGGCTTTCGTTCTGCCGGTACACGCAAAGGATATTATTCCGATAATCGCGAGGATGCACTCATTATGTGGGCGGATCTACCGGAGTATAAGGAGCATGGCTATTTGGAAGGAAGCGTGGACTTGAAATGAAGACAGAAACGGGCGCAGCTCAACCTGTACTAATACTTGCTATAGAGACCAGTTGTGATGAAACCTCGGTGGCCGTGGTCAAAAACGGATCAGAAGTGTTATCCAACATCATCTCGAGTCAAATAGAGACACATCGTGCTTTTGGGGGCGTGGTGCCAGAAGTGGCTTCCCGTAAACATGTGGAGGTAATTACGCTCGTAATCGAGGAAGCGCTCGCCAAGGCAGGCGTTACACCCGAACAATTGACTGCGGTAGCGGTGACTCAAGGCCCGGGTTTGGTGGGAGCTTTACTGGTCGGGGTAGTAGCAGCTAAAAGCCTTGCTCTTGCATGGGGCAAGCCGTTAATTGGCACGCATCATATTGCAGGCCACATCTATGCTAACCGTCTGGTTGCAGAGTTGCAGTATCCATGTATGACACTAGTGGTGTCAGGTGGACATACGGAACTGGTTCATATGGAGCGTGAGGGTGAGTTTCGAATTATCGGCCGCACGCGTGATGATGCTGTAGGTGAAGCATATGATAAAGTGGCTCGGGCGCTAGGGTTCCCTTATCCCGGCGGACCCCATGTAGATCGCCTGGCACGCGAAGCGACGGAAGTTGTTGCATTGCCGCGGGTATGGCTGGAGCCGAACTCTTATGATTTCAGCTTCAGCGGTCTAAAATCGGCGGTGCTGAATGTGGTGAATCAGAGCAAAATGAAAGGTCTTGAACCCAATGTCGCAGGCATCGCCCGGGGGTTCCAAGAATCCGTAGTTGAAGTGCTGGTGGAAAAGGCGGTACGCGCCGTTAAGGCCACTAACTCCAGACAGTTATTGCTCTGTGGGGGGGTCGCTGCTAATGGCGGACTCCGCTCGGCATTAATTTCGCGCTGTGAAACGGAGGGCATTGAACTTATTATTCCTCCACCGGTGTATTGCACGGATAATGCGGCGATGATTGGAGCGGCTGCATACGTGAAGTGGCAGCATGACGGTGGAATACCGCTGGATATGGTAGCTGACCCTGGATTCTCACTGGAACAATGGTCTGTATCTGCCTATTGACATCATTTGGAGCTAACGAGTATAATCAGTTCAATTAAACAAGCAAACGCGATGAGCGGAAGTAGTAAGGATACTCTGGGATAAGAGAACTGCGGGTGGGTGCAACGCAGTCGAAGGAGTCCTGAACTCGTCTGGGAGCGGAGCGGTGGAAGCATTACTGGCAATTGTCGCCGGAACGTTTGTACACCGTTTACGGGTAACCTCCGTGATAGGGTGGTCTAGTACCTAACATACTGGACCGTAGAGTGGATGTTCAATTGGAATCGGCAGGAACTTAGCCGATACAGAGCATCAACAAGAGTGGTACCGCGAAGGTTAACAGCCTGTCGTCTCTTGAATGAGATGGCAGGCTTTTTTGTATGGATTTAGAGTGGTGAGTAATTTATATAATACACGCTAAGAACGGGAGTAGTAGAGTTTGACGGTGAACAGAGAGCTGCGGGTTGGTGCGACGCAGTCACCGGATTTCTTGAAGCTCGCCCGGGAGCGGAGCGGCGGAACAAGAGTACGCTGCCTACGGCTGTCCTCGTTATCGGACCTTTCCGGATTTAAGCTGGCACGCCAGCTTGAACCGGGAAGAAGAGCTGGACGCAGCTTTAAGGCTTGTTATTAAGACAGCCGATGCGTCAAAAAGAGTGGTACCGCGGAGGGGTAACCCGCCGTCTCTTTATTAGAGACGGCGGGTTTTTGCGTTCTTGTAGAAGAAGTCCGGGGAATGGACTCATCGCTACATAAGACGCCAAAAGTGAACACTCTGCACATTGTGCAGAGATTCATTTGTTTCAGCTGCCGGCAGCAGTGGGTGGGAAATGAGCAGAACCACAAGTCGACGTGTGGTTCTGCGCCGAAGCATAGGATAGAGATAAGGCATCCAATTACATGAAAACAAAACTAGGAGGAATTCAGATGATTATTCCAGTTAAGAAACGTATTCAAATTTTCGATACGACCCTGCGTGACGGTGAGCAGGCCCCTGGGGCTAGTCTGACTCCTGAACAAAAAATATTACTGGCCTATAAGCTCGCTGATCTGGGTGTTGATGTAATGGAGCCGGGGTTCCCGGTATCGAGTCCTGGAGATTTTGCAGCGGTGCAGACGATTTCGCGCAAGGTGCGCAACGTGGAGATTTCTGGTTTCGCGCGGGCCGTAAAAGGAGACATCGATGCTGCAGTCCGGGCGACTCAAGACGCTGAACGTCGGCGGATTCACTTGTTCATCTCCTCTTCTGATATTCATTTGCAGCATCAACTGCGTATGAGCAGAGCTGAAGTCGTAGCTAAAGCGCGCGAGATGACGGCTTATGCGCGACAATTCTGTGATGTAGTTGAATTCACGGCCATGGACGCTGCGCGGACAGGGATTGATGATCTGATTGAAATGGTTGAAGCAGTTATAGAGGAAGGGGCCTCCATTATTAACCTGCCGGATACAGTAGGATACGCATTGCCACATGAATATGGCGAGATGTTCCGGAGAGTGCGGCAGGGAGCAAGAGGCGGCGGCAAGGTCAGCTATAGTGCCCACTGTCATAATGACTTGGGGCTGGCTGTAGCTAACAGTCTGGCAGCGATTGATGGAGGGGCGACTCAGATAGAAGTCACCGTGAACGGTGTAGGCGAGCGCACAGGGAACTGCGCACTGGAAGAGCTTGTTATGGCGCTTGAAACCCGCGGCGATGCAATCGGTGCAGAAACAGGTATCATGCTGGATAAACTGTATGATACTTCCCGGCTGATTAGTGGAGCGATGCATTTCCCAATCGCCTATAACAAGCCGGTCGTCGGAAGAAATGCCTTCCAGCATGAGTCCGGGATTCATCAGGATGGCCTGCTCAAGGATCGTAGTACCTATGAGATTATGGATCCCGAACGGCTGGGCATCCCCCGCAGCATGATCATTCTGGGCAAACATTCTGGCAGACATGCGCTGAAGGATCGGGCTGCGAAGTATGGAATAACGCTGGAGCCTGCGGAGCTGGATGCACTTTATGAGTCCTTTAAAGAGACCGCTGACCGTCAAAAGGTCGTCAGTGATGACCAGCTGCTGCAAATGGTAAGCAGTACAACTGGACAACAAGCTCAGGTCTATGAGCTGGGTGAGGTTCAGGTATTGGCGGGCAGTGCCCAGCGCCGTGTAGCTGCAGTTACGGTACGCCATCTGCAGACTGGCCGGGAAACGTCACATACCAGCACTGGTGAAGGTCCGCTTGAAGCGATTATCGCCGCTATTGGGCAAGGGATTGCTGAGGAGATAGACTTTGCAGGACTCGAGCTTCATTCGCTTGGAAGCGGAGAGAATGCGCAAGCAGAAGCAGCGGTGATGGTGGAGTGGGAGGGCCTTAAATTCAGAGGCACGGCCACTCACCAAGATATAATTATGGCGGCAGGCATCGCTTATATCGCAGCCTGTAATGCCGCCCTGCTCTCTACACAGATTGTCTAAAATACGACGTGCCCGCTGTCAGTTTAGGAGATAGCGGGTTCTTTTTTAGCATAAAATCAGTCTTGTAAAATGGGGTTACGTCTTTTGTCAAGTTGTGGACAACGTTATCCACATATTCTGCCTGAGTTGTGTAAAAAGTGCGTAAAATCAGCAATAACGGCTTTTTTCAAAATGCTCTAATAAACAATTTTGTTGGCAATGAAACACTGTGAGAATTGTGGATAATGTGGATAGATCCGTGGATAATAATTCCTTTTCCTTGAAAATACCGATTTAACGCATAAAAAAGACCCCGAAGGGTCTTTTGAAGTAGGGAGTTATACACGAAACCTGTGTATAGAGCTGTGGATAACTATTTATGAACAAATCTAGAACGATGAAAAAATATTTATAAGGAGGATTTACATTATTCGTCAGCAAGGATTTCCCATTCGCTAAAGAAATCTGTCAGCTGAGATTTTTTGTTCTTCAGGTCCTCTTCATAACCTTGAAGTGCTAAATAATCCTGATAAACTTCAGGTTTAGTCATTTCATGCTCTATAAATACGATTGATTCTTCAAGTGAGGCGATGTTCTCCTCAAGCTCTGCGATACGCCGTTTGCGGTTACGCTCTTCACGCTTAGCCTGCTTGTCTGCTTCAAAAGAGGTTACAGCGCTTTTTTCAGGTACAGCAGCGTCCTTATTAACGTTTTTAGTAGCTAGTTCAGCGGCATCTTTTGCAATCTCTTCTAATTCTCGTTTCTTCTCGACATAGTCATCGTAGTTGCCGAGGTATTGGTCGATCCCTTCGGGATGCAGCTCCAGTACCCTTTCCGCCATTTTGTTCAAAAAATAACGGTCATGGGAGATGAACAGCAGGGTGCCTTCGAAATCAATTAAAGCAGATTCCAGAACCTCACGGCTGACCAGATCCAAATGGTTGGTAGGTTCATCGAGAATTAGCATATTTGCACCGCGGAGCATTAGTTTAGATAACGAAACCCGAGCTTTTTCGCCGCCGCTGAGTGCGGAAATCTTCTTAAGAACATCCTCTCCGCTAAAAAGGAAATTACCAAGGATCGTACGAATTCTGGCTTCCTCGATCATTGGATATTCACTCCACAGTTCTTCCATAACCGTATTTTGTGGATTAAGGCGGGTCTGTTCCTGATCATAATAAGCAATTTTTACTTTAGTGCCCCAATTCACCGTTCCAGCAGAAGGCTCACGGGTTCCGGTCATACACTGCAGCAATGTGGATTTACCGATACCATTGGGACCGATCAGGGCAGCAGTCTCCCCACGACGAAGCTCAAAAGAAGCGTCCTTGAATAAAGGTGAACCTTCATTAAAGGCAACCGCAACATTGCGCACTTGAAGCACCTCTTTTCCAGACATGAAGTCTGGCTCAAAGGAGAAGCTAGCCTTCTTCAGATCGCCCATTGGACGATCTAGACGATCCATCTTCTCAAGCGCTTTGCGTCTGCTCTGCGCACGTTTTGTGGTGGAAGCCCGGACAATATTTTTCTGAACGAAATCCTCCATTCGAGAAATTTCATCCTGTTGCTTCTCATATTGCTTCATCCGTGCTTCATATTCGGCAGCCTTCAAATCTACATAACGACTGTAGTTACCCGTATAACGCCGGGACTGGTGCCGCTCGATCTCTACAATAGTGGTCACGAGACGGTCTAGGAAATAACGGTCATGGGATACAACCAGAATCCCGCCAGCATAGCTGCGGAGGTAATCCTCCAGCCACGTTAACGTTTCGATATCCAGATGGTTAGTAGGCTCATCCAGCATCAGAAGATCTGGAGCCTGAAGCAAAATACGGGCCAGCGCGAGCCGGGTCTTTTGGCCTCCACTAAGGGTAGAAATGGGTGTATCTGGTGGGAAATCACTGAAGCCCATGCCGTGTAGGACACTGCGAATCCGTGTATTCATTTCATAGCCGCCGTGGTCCTTGAACCAATCCGAGCGCCGCGCATATCGTTCAAGCAGTTCTTCGTACCGCTTGGGGTCTTCCGCGAGCTTAGGATCAGCAATACTTATTTCTAACTCTCTCAGCTCAGTTTCGGCTTCGATCAGCGGAGCGAAGACCGCCATCATTTCTTCATGAATGGTTTTGTCAGATTGCAGTCCGCTATTCTGAGCTAAATATCCGATTGTTGTTTCTTTTGATTTATGAATTTGACCGCTGTCATAAGACATCTCACCGGCCAGAATTTGTAGAAAAGTTGATTTGCCGGCACCATTCACACCCACTAGCCCGACACGTTCCTTTTCATTTACCTGTAGGCTTATGCCATCCAGTACGTTCTGTATACCATATGATTTAGTAATTCCTGTCGCTTGAAGAAGCATAACGATGAAACCTCCACCCTTGCATATTTCGCCTTGGTATTTATCCCTCAGCCGTATGAACAACTTATTCTATAGTTTACATGAAAAGCGTTTCCCAAGCGAGGGTTCGATCTAATGTAAGGAGGGAATAACGACCTAGTCCGATAACACAGTTCTATCCACCTTGGCGAACCGGGGAGAAGAGTGGTAAACTGGATTTACAAACAAGGATAAGCTAGGGATGAATAAGAGGGGGAGGCCGACAATGTCCAGCAAGGAGTCGGAGATCTCCAAAGTAAAGCAACAATTACGAACGGAGAAGACCATCGCCCGAAACGAGCTGTCTTCGGACCAGAGAAGTAAACTATCATCTGAAGTCTGCCACTATGCATTGGAGTGGCTGGAGACGAAGGGTATAACTTCACTAATGGCCTATGTGTCTTTTCGTTCAGAGCTTGATACCCGCCCACTTATCACACAGGCGTGGAAAGATCAGCGTAAGGTGCTGTTGCCGCGTGTAATTCCAGCAAGTGGTGAAATGAGTGTCCACGCGGTGAATGCATGGAGCGATTTAGAGCCGGGGGCTTATGGAATCCATGAACCTATTGTCTCCAGCAGAGATTTATTAGAGATTGAAGAGATTAAGCTACCTGCTGTTGTGTTCGTACCAGGGCTAGCATTTGATCTTCAAGGCGGCAGGCTTGGCTACGGTCGAGGATACTATGACCGGCTACGTGCGTCTTGGGAGAAAGCCGGGTACGTTAGCGCACAGCCCCCGATATGGATCGGGTTAGCTTACGGCATGCAGTTGGTTCCAAGGGTGCCGATGGATGAGCATGATGCTTTAATGGACATGCTGATTACTGAAAATGGTATAGTGCACTGCCGAAAAGGAGAGTGAGCCATGGAATTGACCCATTTCAACGAGCAGGGAAGAGCTCGTATGGTGGATGTGAGTGAGAAGGAGATTACGAAGCGGACAGCTGTCGCGCGGAGTATGATCAAGATGGCTGCTGAAACGCTGAGCGCCATTAAGAGTGGCAAGATCAGCAAAGGTGATGTCCTTGCTGTTGCACAGATCGCCGGGATTATGGCGGCTAAGAAGATGTCAGACTGGATTCCGATGTGCCACCCGCTGCCACTTACCGGTATTGATATCAGCTTCTCCGATAACAGCGAAGATGAACTTTATATAGAAGCAACAGTCCGTACTACAGGAAAAACCGGAGTAGAGATGGAAGCCTTAACCGCTGTTTCTGCCTCAGCACTAACGGTGTACGACATGTGTAAGGCTATTCAGAAGGATATGATTATCGGACCGACGCTTCTGGTATCTAAGAGCGGGGGCAAGAACGGAGATTATGCGCTCGAATAAGTATCAACTGCTTTTGTTCGAAGCGCTGAGGCGAGCAGGCTGAACTGTACAGCCAACTATACATATAGAGAGGAAGGACAAACCTATGGCGTGGAAGACAGCAATCCTAACGGCCAGTGATAAAGGGGCCAGGGGCGAACGGGAAGACACGAGCGCCCAGGTTATTCGGGAGCTGGTGGAAGAGGAACTAGGTGGCGAGATCATTGAATATCGAATCGTTCCCGATGAACAAGATGAGATTATCGCAGCCTTGATTGAACTGACAGACTATTTTCAGGCAGATTTGGTACTGACCACCGGAGGCACAGATCTGGCAATTCGTGATGTAACCCCGGACGCTACTCGACGAGTGGTAGAACGGGAAGTGCCTGGGCTCTCAGAAGCTATGCGAAGCACAGTGATGCAAAAAAACCGTGCAGCTATGCTTTTTCGTGGGATATGCGGCATTCGCGGTCGCACGTTGATTGTCAATTTACCTGGAACGCCGAAGGGTGTTCATGAGAATCTGGCAGCTATTATGGATCAATTACCGGAAGCACTGCTCATGGTAACTGGCCAATACCGCCAATAACCCTTTGTCATCTTCTTGTCACGTCACAATGATAATCTATTTATAGAAGAAAGTGGATGTAACTGTGACATAAGTTATGGTATTATTAAATTAAAGTAAACGATACCATGAACGGACAGGTGGACAAGGAGGAATAATAATGTTTAGTGGAATTGGTACTCCTGGTATTATTTTGTTGGTCATACTGGCACTTCTGCTCTTTGGCCCAAATAAACTGCCAGAGCTAGGCCGTGCAGTTGGACGAACCTTCCGTGAATTTAAGGAAGGCGCGCGTGAAATCATCGGGGATAATGAACCGGTGAAGAAGAGCGAAGCTCCTGTGCCGACGGCCCCGCAAACGGTCGCTGCAGATATTCCTCAGGACAAACGCCTGCCGGAATAATAGAAGATCTTTCAATGGGGCAATCTCAGGAGTCTACTAGACTTGAGGAGACGCCCCTTTTTCTTTGCTTTCCGCAGCAACGGACACTGCTTTGAAGAAAGTTAGTGTTATCTTTTTTACTCTTGTCATGGGATGGTGTCTGGATGTCTCTGAAATCGGAAGAAATGTCGGTGGTGGATCATCTCACCGAGCTGCGCAAACGGATTATCTATGTGTTAATTGTATTTGTCCTTGGATTAATAGGCGGTTTATTTTGTGCAAAGCCTATTTACGATTATTTGATTAGCACGGACCTGGCGCAAGGTTTTGTTCTGCATGCATTCTCATTCTGGGATGGCATTGGGATGTACATGAAGATCGCGATGGCCGTTTCGCTAGTGATTTCTGTCCCGTTTATTGCCTACCAGCTGTGGGCATTTATCAGTCCGGGCCTGCGGCCGGAGGAGCGAAGTGCGACACTTCGTTATGTTCCCTATGTGTTTGTTCTTTTCCTTATCGGTCTTTCTTTTGCTTATTATATTGTTTTTCCAATGGCACTTTCGTTCACGATCTCAATTACCAGAAGCATGGGACTGGAAGAGACCTACGGGATTGCACAGTATTTTAACTTCATGTTCAGCCTGGTATTGCCGCTGGCATTGCTGTTTGAACTTCCATTGCTGGTGATGTTTCTGACCAAACTAAGAGTACTCAACCCGCTACGCTTGCGTAAAATGCGTCGGTACGCCTATTTCACGCTTGTTTTTATTGCTGTAGTTATCACGCCCCCGGATTTTATCTCAGACTTTCTGGTGACGATTCCACTGCTCATTTTGTATGAGTTCAGTGTATTTTTATCTGCATTTGTCTATCGCAAGCAACTTGCTGCGGACGCGGCACGGGATGAACGGTATGTTCAGAAGCAAGAGTGAGGAGAGAGGCTGCCGCTAAGTAGATTTTCTACGAATGTGGCAGCTTTTTTGCTATAAGTTGATTTCATTAGTTGGATTGAATACACTTAGTAAGTAATTGTTATCGATCGATCAGGATCATTAGATGCAAAGGTCTAACCATTCTAGCAACGTTCATATCTATAAGGGGTGAGAGGAAAGCGCTGGAATCCTACGCATATTTTCAAAACCCGTGGATACAATGTAATAGAGTGTGTGCTTGGACAAGCATTGAAACGTATTTTTTTGCGAAAACTAATACGAATTTGTGTAAAAAGACTTGAAATCCGGGCTCAAGTTGAGTATCATAAAAATTGTTGTTAGCACTGCACGCTGTTGAGTGCTAACGCTCTTGAAAAATAGGAGATGGGCTGGAGATTAGCAGGGTTCCATTGATATTTTTCAAGAACATCACAGCATTCTAAGCTTGACCGGTAAGTTCTAAACTATGTTTTGAAGCAAAATAACATAATTTTAAAGGAGGCTATTTTTTCATGATCAAACCATTAGGTGAACGCGTATTGGTGCTACCGAGCGAGCAGGAGGAAACAACTTCATTCGGGATTGTACTTCCGGACTCCTCGAAAGAAAAGCCACAAGAAGGAACTATTATTGCAGTAGGCAGCGGAGCTTTGAAAGATGGAGTACGTGTAGCACTTGAAGTTAAAGAAGGCGACCGTGTTCTTTTCTCAAAATATGCAGGAACAGAAATCAAATATGAAGGTAAAGAATATTTGATTATGAAAGAAAGCGACATTCACGCGATTCTTGACTAAGCAAGAGTCGATCATAAGCTAAATCTAAACTACTTAAAGTAATATGATATACAAAAAATTCTAGGAGGTAATTACACAATGGCTAAAGAAATTAAATTCAGTGAAGAAGCTCGCCGTTCTATGCTTCGTGGTGTAGATGCTCTGGCAAACGCGGTAAAAGTTACACTTGGACCAAAAGGCCGCAACGTGGTGCTTGAGAAGAAATTTGGTAGCCCACTCATCACTAACGATGGTGTAACGATCGCTAAAGAAATCGAACTTGAAGATGCATTCGAGAACATGGGTGCTCAACTGGTTAAAGAAGTTGCTACTAAGACTAATGATGTAGCCGGTGACGGTACTACAACTGCAACGGTTCTGGCTCAAGCTATGATCCGCGAAGGTCTGAAGAACGTAACTGCTGGTGCTAACCCAATGGTTATCCGTAAAGGTATCGACAAAGCGGTTCGTGCAGCTGTTGAAGAATTGCAAAAAATCGCTAAGCCTATCGAAGATTCCCAAGCTATCGCTCAAGTAGCTGCTATCTCTGCTGCTGACGATGAAGTAGGTCAATTGATCGCTGAAGCTATGGAAAAAGTAGGTAAAGACGGTGTTATCACTGTTGAAGAATCCCGTGGATTCGCTACTGAGCTTGAAGTAGTAGAAGGTATGCAATTCGACCGTGGTTACATTTCCCCATACATGATTACTGATACAGATAAAATGGAAGCTGTTTTGGAGAATCCATACATCTTGATCACTGATAAAAAAATCAGCAGCACTCAAGAAATTCTTCCATTGCTTGAAAAAATCGTTCAACAAGCTAGACCGCTTGTTATTATCGCTGAAGATATCGAAGGCGAAGCACAAGCTATGCTGATCGTGAACAAACTGCGTGGAACATTCAACGCTGTTGCTGTTAAAGCTCCTGGCTTTGGCGACCGTCGTGAAGCTATGCTGCAAGATATCGCTGCCCTGACTGGTGGCCAAGTGATCACTGAGAAGCTCGGTCTTGATCTGAAGAGCACTTCCATTGAACAACTGGGTAACGCACGTCAAGTACGCGTAACTAAAGAAAACACAACAATCGTAGACGGAAGCGGCGACAAAGCGGACATCAATGCACGCGTAAGCCAAATCCGTGCTCAACTGGAAGAAACAACTTCCGAGTTCGACAAAGAGAAATTGCAAGAGCGTCTGGCTAAATTGGCTGGCGGCGTAGCCGTTGTCAAAGTTGGCGCTGCAACTGAAACTGAACTTAAAGAGCGCAAACTTCGCATCGAAGATGCCCTGAACGCAACTCGCGCAGCGGTTGAAGAAGGTATCGTATCCGGTGGGGGTACAGCTCTTGTGAACGTATATAACGCTGTTGCTGCTGTAGACGTAACTGGCGACGAGAAAACAGGCGTTAACATCGTGCTTCGCGCGTTGGAAGAGCCAATTCGCACCATCGCAGCTAACGCTGGTCAAGAAGGTTCCGTAATCGTGGACCGCTTGAAAAAAGAAGCAGTAGGTATCGGCTACAACGCTGCTACTGGTGAATGGGTGAACATGTTCGAAGCGGGTATCGTTGACCCTGCTAAAGTAACTCGTTCCGCGCTTCAAAATGCTGCATCCGTAGCTGCTATGTTCTTGACTACTGAAGCAGTTATCGCTGACAAGCCTGAGCCTGAAAAAGGCGGCGGCATGCCAGATATGGGCGGCATGGGTGGAATGGGCGGCATGATGTAAGGAAATCATTATCGAAGCAATTCGATGATGAGTTTCCTTGAGAGGAAACACCATTTGACCACATAGTACAAAAATGAGAGACCTTTCATAAGTTCATTGAACTTTTGAGAGGTCTCTCATTTTTTTTGTGGGTATAATTTAATCTAATTCTTGCTCTAAAACAGTTTTTACTAAACGACGTACTTCATCAGTTGATCTTGTATCCATTAATTGATTTCTTAGTTCGCCTGCGCCTCTAAATCCACGAACATAGATTTTGAAAAAGCGAAGAAGTGGTTTAAATAAACGTGGCTCGAGTTCATTTGAATATTTATCGTGAAGATCCAACTGTAAAAGAAGTAAATTGAGAAAATCCTTCGCGCTGTGTTCTTTAGGTTCTTTTTCAAAGGCAAATGGATTGGTGAAAATGCCGCGGCCAATCATGACTCCATCAACGCCGTATTGTTCTACTAATTTTAATCCTGTTGCGCGGTCAGGAATATCTCCATTAATAGTTAACAACGTATTTGGAGCAATTTCATCGCGTAATTTTTTTATTTCAGGGATTAGTTCCCAGTGTGCCTCTACTTTACTCATCTCTTTTTTTGTACGAAGGTGAATGGAAAGGTTCGCAATATCTTGTTTCAATATATGTCCTAGCCAGTCGCGCCACTCGTCAATATCAGAGTATCCTAATCTTGTTTTAACACTAACCGGCAATCCACCTGCTTTTGCTGCTTGAATAATTTCTGCTGCAACTTCAGGATGTTTTATTAATCCAGCACCTTTTCCATTCGATGCGACGTTTTGTGCTGGGCACCCCATGTTTAAATCGATACCACGAAAACCAAGTTTTTTCATATCAATGCTCATCTGTTCAAAAAATACGGGTTTATCACCCCAAATATGAGCGACAATCGGTTGCTCATCTTCTGTGAACGTTAATCGACCACGTACACTGTCTTTTCCTACAGGGTGACAATAGCTTTCTGTATTTGTGAATTCTGTGAAAAATACGTCGGGTTTTGCAGCTTCACTAACGACGTGCCGAAATACAACATCTGTGACATCTTCCATGGGCGCTAATATAAAAAACGGCTTCGGTAAATCAAGCCAAAAGTTTTGTTCGTTACTCATATTATCTCCTCTTGTTGTAATATATAAAAACGATATAAGGATAGCAAAGTCCTATACCCATCATACATAGTATCATTTTTTTTCGTTTGATGCACAGAATCAATGATATGAGAATGTTCATCCACGGCTATTTGTTTATAATCTGTTTATTGATACTTGTTATAATCCTGTAGATGAAAAGTTTGTAATATAAAGTCGAATCGTGTTAACGAATCGATTATAGACAAACGACATAACGCATCCAAAGAACAGGGGGATAAGCAAGTGAACAAAAAGCAATGGATAAGCTCTATATTGGCTGCTGCTGTATTATCAAGCCCTATTCTTATGCCGACCAAAGGATCGGCAGCGGCTTCCTTTATTGATATTGATGGCTCATATGCAAAGAAAGCGATTGTTGAGCTATTCGATCAGGGGATAGTGACCGGTGTCGGAGAGAGTAAGTTCTATCCTACGTCGAATATTACAAGGCAGGATTTTGCAATTATTTTAGCAAAGACATTAAAGCTGGATGTTTCAAACCCTCCTGCACTGCCAACCTTTCTGGACGTTCCCACAAGCAACTATGCATACAGCTATGTAGAGGCAGCTGTCAAAGCCGGATTGATTAAGGGTACAGGCAGTAATCTTTTCGGTACGGGGCAAAATTTATCACGTCAGGATATGGTCGTCATGTTCGTGAGAGCATTGGGGGTCAATCCTACGGGTAAAGCTGGAACTTTGCAATTTGCTGATAGTAGCCAAATTGCTGATTATTCTAGGGATTTTATAGCTGCCGCTGTGGAATATGGATTGATTACCGGATATAATAATTTTTTTAATCCTGATGCCAAAGTAGATCGTCAGGCCGTAGCTCTAGTAGCTTCTAAGTTTCTGAAGTTTAAGGAGAACGGAAACACTGAGCAGCCCGCCTCCACCCCAACTGCTCAACCGAGTAAAGAGCCGGTAACAGTGCCTACTCCTGTTGTTGGAGGATCTTCCTCTTCGCAAAGTGAGCATAGCAGCAATTCAGATACAAATGCACCTATGGTTGAAAGTACCAAGTTCGAGGCGGTCGACAACTACAACGGGACACAAGATCAGCTTCGCGGGTTAGCGGGAGCCATCGGGGAGCAAGGAGCAGCGGTACAAGCCTACCTGTGGACGGATGCGAATGAGAACGGTGAAGTAGATGCCGACGAATTAGGAACAGCCATCGCTTTAGGCACTAGCGAAGCAGACGGATCTGTGAATGCGGCCAATATTGGGGATCTGAACGCAGGAACGTATCGTTTCGTGATTACCGCTAAGGATTCATCCAATAATGAATCAGCGAAGAACGCTGCCCATGCGGTTACGGTGACCTTAAGCAAGAACGAAGTTCCGGATACGAGTGCACCAGTAGTGGACGCAACTAAGTTCGAAGCGATCGACAACTACAACGGGACACAAGATCAGCTTGGCGGGTTAGCGGGAGCCATCGGCGAGCAAGGAGCAGCAGTACAAGCCTACCTGTGGACGGATGCGAATGAGAACGGTGAAGTAGATGCCGATGAGTTAGGAACAGCCATCGCATTAGGCACCAGTGAAGCAGACGGATCTGTGAGTGCGGCCGATATTGGGGATCTGAACGCAGGAACGTATCGTTTCGTGATTACCGCTAAGGATTCATCCAATAATGAATCAGCGAAGAACGCTGCCCATGCGGTTACGGTGACCTTAAGCAAAAACGAAGTTCCGGATACGACTGCACCGGTAGTGGACGCAGCCAAGTTCGAGGCGATCGACAACTACAACGGGACACAAGATCAGCTTCGCGGGTTAGCGGGAGCCATTGGCGAGCAAGGAGCAGCGGTACAAGCCTACCTGTGGACGGATGCGAATGAGAACGGTGAAGTAGATGCCGACGAATTAGGAACAGCCCTCGCATTAGGCACTAGTGCAGCAGATGGATCTGTGAGTGCGGCCAATATTGGGGATCTGAACGCAGGAACGTATCGTTTCGTGATTACCGCTAAGGATTCATCCAATAATGAATCAGCGAAGAACGCTGCCCATGCGGTTACGGTGACCTTAAGCAAAAACGAAGTTCCGGATACGAGTGCACCAGTAGTGGACGCAACTAAGTTCGAAGCGATCGACAACTACAACGGGACACAAGATCAGCTTCGCGGGTTAGCGGGAGCCATCGGCGAGCAAGGAGCAGCGGTACAAGCCTACCTGTGGACGGATGCGAATGAGAACGGTGAAGTAGATGCCGACGAATTAGGAACAGCCCTCGCATTAGGCACTAGTGCAGCAGATGGATCTGTGAGTGCGGCCAATATTGGGGATCTGAACGCAGGAACGTATCGTTTCGTGATTACCGCTAAGGATTCATCCAATAATGAATCGGCGAAGAATGCTGCCCATGCGGTTACGATTGAGCTTGTTAATGGTGTTCTGACCACACCTACGGTTACTAGCTCTATATATGGCTTTGACGGAGGCGGCGGTTCAAAAACAAAACAACTGATAACGGGTTCTACACAATCGCGCATTCGCTTCGACTTTTTCTCCGGAGAAAGCTTTACGAATGCTGAAATTCAGGTAACGCTGGAAGGCATTACCTTTACCACAAACGACTATTATACCATTAGTGGATGGACACATCCGACGAGTGATCAAATTAGCAATAATGGGCATACGTTAACTTTCACAGGAAGTAACATAGGTGTTTCGGATATCGCTTTTGAACTTCATAATAAAGTGATGCCGGCACCCGGGACCTATCTCATTAAGTTCAAAGCAGATGCGGATGGACCTGGAACAGCCAGATCTTATTCCGAGGAACAAGTCATTACCTTAATTATTTTGCCACCGGCTTAAACTAGAAGCTTCTCATGAGTTCTTTGAACTTGTGGGAAGCTTCTTTTTTATGAAAAATAGGATTGCTCAATATAGTCTAAATGAGTATTATGAGTAAGGTATGTTCATATAAAAATAGAGATAAACAGGATGGAGAGCACCATGAAAACAACACGTCAGAACGCATTGATTTTCTCGTTCACTTTTATGGCTTTTATTCTGGGTACGACGGAGTATATTATTGTTGGTTTACTCTCTGAAATATCCTCAAGCCTCGGAGTTACGCTTGCGACAGCCGGGGGATTGGTATCTGGCTTCGCGATTTCTTATGCCATTGGCACACCAATTATGATGTCCTTGTGCAGCCGTGTTCCAAAACGGATTACGATTCTTGTATCACTTGTATTGATTTTACTGCTAAATTTGTGGAGTGCTGTAACTGGAACTTACAGTATGCTGCTGGTGACTAGAATAGTTACTGCCATACTATGTGGCTTTGTTCTTTCTGTAGCCATTACGGTAGCGAATGAAGCGGTTGATCAGGAGAAGAGAGGCAAAGCGATTGCTACAATTTTGAGTGGTTTTGCTATTGCGAATGTTTTTGGTGTGCCGATCGGTACTTTCGTCGGGCAGTTTTTTAATTGGCCAGCAGCGTTTGTTCTGAATGGGATATTAGCTGGAGTTGCCATAGTCCTAAATTATATCTATATTCCACGCCAATTACCGAAACCTGTGCCTAGCTCACTCAAGGATCAGATCGGACTGCTCACAAACGGCCGCATTATTCTTGCATTTCTCATTCCGGTTACGGCAGTGGGAGCCGTATTTGTGATGTACACTTACATTACACCTATACTGGAGCAAGTCATGAACGTTCCTAAAAGCTCAGTTAGCGGTGTGCTGTTTGTATACGGAATTGCCACGATTGTCAGCAACTGGATTGGTGGCAAGGTTGCGACCGGGAATGCGGTTAGTAAGCTGAGATTCGTGTTCCTTATCCAAGCTGTGGTCTATGTTATCTTTAGTATGACCGCATCTGTTTCCATTCTAGGAATGATTGTGCTAATGGCTCTAGCCATGATGTCGAGTATTGTGAGCGCCCCTGCGCAGCTCTATTTGATTGACTTAGCTAAGCAGTTCTCACCAAAAACGAAGGATCTTGCTGCCTCATTGAATCCAGTAGCCTCAAACCTGGGAATTGCAGGCGGGTCCGCGATCGGTGGAGTGGTTGCCG
This sequence comes from Paenibacillus sp. FSL R7-0048, assembly GCF_038004505.1. Classification (NCBI taxonomy): domain Bacteria; kingdom Bacillati; phylum Bacillota; class Bacilli; order Caryophanales; family Paenibacillaceae; genus Paenibacillus; species Paenibacillus sp. FSL R7-0048. The sequence continues at coordinate 1,194,375 of NZ_JBBORF010000001.1, forward strand.
GGCATGGAGGATTAATCTCTCTTCCTGTAGCTGCTGCCATCCTGGCGATATTGGCCTGTGTGATTACGTTGATATGTTATAAGATGGATCATCAAAGCCAAGCAGCGGTCATCACTCAGCATCATAACTTAACCTAATGAGATGATATAAAATATCCCGGCTTCATACGAGTTCATTGAACTTGTGTGGAGCCTTTTTTATATGGAAAGCTTCAAAGCGTTGACTTCCTACAGATTCAGTGCTAAACTTATCTTAAGTTAAAGATATTTAAAGTGAAGATAAAAAAACTCGATGTTATCCACCAAAGAGCTTGTACAGTAGAAAAAGATCTTTTTTTTTAAGTGATATCTTAATATTAAGATAATTAAACTAAACCTTTTTGTTCTTGGGAATTATATTACGAGTCAAAATCAACTAAACATTAGGAGTGTATAACAATGAGAAACTTAAAAGGCATTCACCACGTTACAGCCATCACAAGCAGTGCAGAGAAAAATTACGAGTTTTTTACTTACGTGTTAGGTATGCGTCTAGTGAAGAAAACAGTTAATCAAGATGATATTCAGACGTATCATTTGTTTTTTGCAGATGATAAGGGCAGCGCCGGAACAGATATGACCTTCTTTGATTTTCCTAACATCCCTAAAGGGGTTCATGGAACTAACGAGATTGCGAAAACATCCTTCCGGGTACCAACAGATGCAGCATTAGACTACTGGGTTAAGCGTTTTGATCGGCTTGCAGTGAAGCATACCAGCATTAAAGAGCAATTCGGCAAAAAGACATTATCCTTCGTAGATTTCGATGATCAACAGTATCAACTTATTTCAGATGAATTGAATAAAGGTGTCGTATCAGGTACACCGTGGCAAAAAGGACCTATCCCTTTGGAGTATGCAATAACTGGCTTGGGACCGATCTTTGTACGAATTGCTGATTTCAACTACTTCAAAGAAGTATTGGAGAAAGTGATGTTGTTTAAAGAAATTGCTCAGGAAGAGACGTATCATTTATTTGAAGTTGGCGAAGGCGGAAACGGTGCACAAATTATTGTAGAGCATAATGAGTTCTTACCGAATTCACGCCAAGGTTTTGGGACTGTTCACCATGCTGCTTTCCGTGTAGAGGATCGTGCGATGCTGGACGAGTGGACAGAGCGTTTTGAAGGCTTTGGATTCCAAACTTCAGGATATGTAGATCGTCACTTCTTCGAGTCGTTGTATACACGTGTTGCACCACAAATATTGTTTGAGCTTGCCACTGACGGGCCAGGATTTATGGGAGATGAGGAATATGAGACCGTTGGCGAGAAGCTTTCTTTGCCACCTTTCTTGGAACCTAAACGTGAGCAAATTGAGAAGTTAGTCCGTCCTATTGATACCGTTAGAAGTACGATCGACTTTGTGAAAGAGTGAAGAAGGGGCTGAGGAAATTGATTTCAATGGATCCAAAGCACAACAGTGAACGGGAAAATTATAAATTATTAATTGGCACTATTATTCCTAGGCCAATAGCCTTTGTCACAACACAATCAGAAGAGGGTCTCTTAAATGGTGCACCTTTTAGCTATTTTAATATCGTTTCGTCTAATCCTCCAATGGTTTCATTGGCTATTCAAAGACCGGCAGGTCGTTTAAAAGATACAGCCCGTAATATTTACGATAATCAACAGTTTGTTGTGCATATTGTAGATGAGGAGAATGTTGCGAAGATCAATCAGACTGCAGCCACATTACCTGCTTCTGAAAGTGAAATTGAATTGGCGAATCTTACACCGATTCAAAGTACAAGTGTAGCTGTGCCTGGCGTTTTGGAAGCGAAGGTGCGGATGGAGTGCAAGCTTGTTCAAGCAATTCCTCTAGGGGGCGAAGAACCTGGGAGTGACTTGTTTATTGGCGAAATTGTTCAATTCCATATCGATGAATCGATCTATCAGGAAGGGCATATTGACCCGAGAGTTCTAAACGCTGTGAGCCGTTTGGCGGGAAATAATTACGCAACCCTTGGAGAGATTTTTACAATAGATAGGCCGGAATAAGCAACTATAGAATAGACCTGCTAGTAAGCAATGAAGCCTACTTAGCAGGTCTTTTTGTGTACCGAAGCTACAGCTCGTCCGCAACCCCCAACAAAGCAATCCCTAGAATCACAACGATAATAACGGCATATTGTGCCTTGCTTAGTTTTTCTTTGAGGAAGATTCGCGATAATATTACGGAAAAAATGCTGTATGAAGCAATAAGTGGTGCCGCGATAATCGCGTTGCTGGACATAGCAAATACGTAGAAGAATTGTCCGGTCGTTTCCAGAATGGCTGCGAAGCCCTTATCCCGTTCTTTAAATAGGTTGAACTTTACCTTTTTAAAAAATTTCAGGTATGTAAAAGACAAGATAGCACATATAAAGAAGGTGTATTCATACGCGAGCAGAGCTGCTTTTTCGCTAATCAGGCTGAGTTCATCCAAATAAATAGCATCGGCAAAGGTGCCAAGTCCATCGATTAGGCAGTATAGGATTGGAAAAATGATGGCGATCACGCCAATCTGATATTTTTTATCAATCTGTGTGGTGCTCTTTTGAAGCGCTTGGTGTTCTGCTTTCTTTTCCAAGATGGCGATCCCGATAATGCCCAAGGTGATAACGGCAACACCAACGATTTCAAGCGCCCCTAGCTCATGGGTGAAAAAGATAAATAATAATATCGTCGTTACAGCGCCAGATGAATTTTGTACGGGGGAGGCAATGGATAACTCAATATATCTGAGTCCAATATAACCAACTGCCATCGACAGGATATAGAGTGCAGACACAGGGAAATATCGGATTAAGTCCATAGGATCAAAGGTTAATCCTTGAATGAGCATATAAGCTGTTGCGTGAATACCCATGACTATCCCCACGATAATGACAATCTTAATATGGCTATACCGATCCTGACTATCGGTCCCCTTTTTATAAAATAAGTCAGCCCCTCCCCAAGCGAAGGCTGTTAATAATGCAAACATAAACCACATAATCATTGCTCCTTGCTGTAGATTAAAATCCCCGCCGATTATACCAGATTAGATTCTACACAGGGTGCTCATTTCATCACACATAAAAAATACACCCTCTAGAATCGACCGGACAAACCAAAGGTTTATCAAATGTCTATTCTAAAGGGTGTACTTCATAACATAACAGAGGGGTAAGGCGCTATCTTAACGTAGAGTTTTCAATGCGCCACTCCAAGCCAAGACTTGATCCAGCATCCCATTAAGATTGGTAAGATGCAGATCCGCTGGTTTAAACACAGTTCCGTTCTCGAAATCAGTGAACAGTGACAATGCAGGGTGTACACGAACGTCTGCTACAGATAGTTCTCCCAAGATTCCGCGTAGATGTTCAGCTGCACGAGCGCCCCCTACGGAACCATAACTTACGATACCTGCTGCTTTATTATTCCAAGCTTCACGGGCATAATCGAGCGCATTTTTCAGTGATGCAGAAATACTGTGGTTATATTCTTGTACGATAAATACGAAACCGTCTAGTGTAGCAAGTTTAGTGTTCCATGCTGTTGCTTGTTCAGTTGCATCAGCCTCACCCAATAGTGGAAGCTTGAAATCTGCAATATCTATGATCTCATAATTAGCATCCCCGCGTGCATCCGCAATCTTTTTAACCCATTCTCCTACTTGCGGGCTTAAACGACCTTGACGAGTACTTCCGAGAATAATACCGATGTTTAATTTTGACATTGTTTGTTCCTCCTCAATTTTTGTTCTACCAAATAGTTTGTCTAGAAATCCCATGAAGTACACAACCTTTAAAAATTATTTATCTCAAGAGTAGTAAACTCTGGTTGTCTTTAAGTTAAGTATCTTTAAGATGAGATAATAATACCGCACATAGTGTTCTTTGTCAAGCAACTTTATAATAGTTAGTTTATAGCTTTGCTTCACCTTTACAAAATTAGTTGTTAGGAATATAATTGTTTAAGCAACTATTAAAACAGTGTTAATTGAGAAGGGATACGATCATGACGACAAAGCATAACCAATCCGAGCTTACGTTAGGATTTATGATGGGCACGACTTATCGTAAATTAAGCATGTTATTTCAAAGTGGGCTGAAAGAACATGATATAACACCGGAGCAATGGTCAGTCCTTTTTCATATTGACAGAACGGAAGGTTTGATTCAGAAGGACATTGCTAAGCGCTCTGGTAAGGATAAGCCAACTACAACGCGAATTCTGGATCATTTGGAAGGAAAGGGACTGATCTATAAAAGAACCGGTGAGAACGATCGGCGTTCTTTTAAAGTCTATATTACGGAAAAAGGAAGGTCTCTGGTGAAGGAAACCGTTCCTATTGAAGATAAGGTGACAGAAGAGATTATGAACTGTATTTCTAGTAAGGAATATGAGTTGCTCATGGAATTGCTGCTAAGAATAAACAATCATGTAGATCAAATAACAGATGGAGAGTAGGAAGGCAAGTTATGTTAGAACAACAAGAACTACGTACGAAATTATGGACCAAATCTTTTATTGCTTTAACGATTAGTGCTTTATTTTTATTTATGAATTTACAGATGCTGTTATCTTCATTTCCGTCTTACGTAAAAAGCGAATTTCAGGCCGGAGATATCATGGTCAGCCTCGTTACCAGCGTCTTTGCATTAACTGCGATCGCTTCACGTTTTATGACCGCTTTTCTGATGCGAAAGGTTAGCCGCAATGTATTATTATATATTGGTTTAGCAATTGCCGCCGCTATAACTGGCCTTTATGTTGTAGCAGATTCCATTGGCTCGCTGCTGCTGATGCGTGTGGGCTATGGGATTGGATTCGGGATTGCCAGCACGATTATTCCAACGATTGTTTCGCAGATTATTCCGAGCAAAAGAATGGGTGAAGGGATAGGTTATTTCGGTTTATCCACCAGCCTGGCGATGTCGATCGGTCCAATGATTGGCTTGAATGTGATGAAACAATCAGGTTTTGGAACACTGGCTATGATCGGTATGGTAACTTTACTTCTTGCTTTTCCAGTACTTTTATTTTCTCGTTCACTTCCAGCGCAACCGAAAAAAAAGCCTACCCCAACTCAAAGCGAATCCACCAAACCTCTCAAGGTTCCGTTTAATACAAAGTTAGTATTGCCCGCCATTCTAAATGTCATGTTGGCAATTACCTACGGGGGATTGCTAAGCTTTATCGCTTTATTCGGCGAATCAGTTCATCTGGAGCAAGTGGGTTTGTTCTTTTTATTTAATGCGGTTACAATCATCATTATAAGACCTATCTCCGGCAGATTATTTGACAAAAGAGGACCAGCTTCTGTCCTAATTCCGGCGGCGGTTTGCGTCGTTGCAAGCTTAACTGTGCTTTCTTATACGACCTCTATGCCAATGCTCATCGTTTCTGCACTGCTATATGGACTTGGTTTCGGTGCTATTCAGCCAACGATCCAGGCTTGGATGCTTCGCACCTCAACACCTACACAATATGGTATGGCCAACAGTATGTTTTATAATTCAACGGATTTGGGTGTAGCCAGCGGAGCCATTATTCTGGGGGCAATCTCGGCAGCAACTGATTATGGGATAATGTATCGTTATTCGGCTGGGTTTATGGTGTTGTTCCTTATCGTGTATGTGGGAATTCAGATTAACAAGGCTAGAGTGAATCCTTCAACCTTAAGTCAATAGGGTTCGGAGATTAAGCCAATCTTTATCTGCTATTCATATTATTTTAAGCTAAGAGGGTTATAGTAATCACATAACCCCCTTATAATATAGACTTTGACCCTGCCGGACGTTGGCAGGGTCCTTTTTTTGTGTATGAAGAGAAGAAGTAAATTATGTCGATGCACTTTTCTGGTGGTATGGATTATGCTTAGAAGAATAGGAATCGAAGGGGGAGAGATTTGCGGATGAATATGACATGGAACTTAGATAGTTTATACCCTTCCTTTGAATCGGAGCAGTTAAAAAGGGATCGCAAGCTACTGGGCCAGCATATACAAGATTTAAAGCGGTGGGCTGAGCACCATTTGAAAGTAAAAGACGTTACAACCATGCCTGTGGAGGGCTTTTTAAGAATTTATAATGATTATAAAAGCATATATGTATGCTTGTTAGCTTATGCAGAGTTAACACTCAGCGCAGATCGTAGCTCCGAGGAAGGCATGAATCTTGCTGATGATATTGAGGAGGCCAATTCAGAAATCATCGGGGTAGTTGTGGCTTTTAAGCGCTGGTTTAGCACTTGTGATCATATGGATGAGCTTATCGTTAGCTCACCTTATCTAATGGAGCATCAATTTTATTTGCGAGAACTCCTGTTACAATCCCGCTATGAGTTAAGCGAAGAACTTGAAATGGCCATAGCCAAAATGCAGAGTACCGGATCCAAAGCATGGAGCAGACTGTATATGGAGAGGACTTCAAGTGCACTTGCAGATTTAGTGGTAGATGGGGAAACTAGACAAGTGACACTTGCGGAGCTAAGAAGTATGGCTTATGAGAATAATGCCAGCTTAAGAAAAGCTGCTTATGAAGCGGAGGCAGAAGCCTGTAGTCTTATTGCTGAGGTCTGCGCAGCCAGCTTAAATGGCATTAGTGGTGAGGCGGTGACGATTTATGGCATGCGGGGTTATCAATCTTCTCTGGAAAAAGTGTTAATCGCTTCGAGAATGGACAGTGAGACTTTAGCCGCTATGCTCACTGCTCTTCGGGAGAGCCTGCCAGCCTTTCATACCTATTATAAAAAGAAAGCCGAGCTGCTGGGACATCCGGCAAAGCTGCCTTTTTACGATATTTTTGCACCAGTCGGTGTAGAAAACGGGAAAATTACATACGCTAACGCCAAAGATACAATCATCTCGAGCTTCGCAACCTTTAGTGAGGAACTGTCTTGTTTTGCTCAGAAGGCTTTTGATCAGCAATGGATTGATGCAGAACCTAGATCAGGCAAAGGGGGGTATGGACTTTGCATTGATATTTTTCCGATTGGCGAGAGCAGAATTATGACCCAGTTCACCGGAAATGCCATAGATATTAGTATCCTTGCCCATGAGCTCGGCCATGCCTATCATAGCTCCTGTCTGGCTAATGAAACGATGCTGAATACGGATTACCCGATTCCGATTGCTGAAACGGCTTCGATTTTTTGTGAGACGATAGTGAACCATGCCATAATTACAAATTCAACGGAGAAGGAAGCTCTGCTTATTCTGGAGAGAAGTATTTCTGATGCCGGTTATTATCTTGTAGACTTTTATGCCCGTTATTTATTTGAGATCAAATTATATGAGAGAAGAGCATTAGGCCCGCTGTCTGTTCAAGAGCTAAATGAATTGATGATTGCCTGTATGGTGGAAGCCTATGGTGAGGGCATTGACCCGGGTACAATCCATCCGTACATGTGGATGAACAAAGCTGGATATTTTATGGCTAGTAATGAATTTTTGAATTTTCCGTATTCCTTTGGTTTGTTATTCTCTAAAGGGCTGTACGCGGAATATTTAAAGAGGGACGAAGAGTTCGCCCCTAAGTATCGCCAGTTCCTTAGGGATACCAGCAAACATAATATTGTTGATGTAGCAAAAACAATGGATCTAGATGTTCACTCCATCGACTTCTGGAGAAGTGCATTGAAGCTAATAGAGAGCGACATTGGGGTGTTCATCGCTAAAGCCTAAACAACTCTCCAATTATGGTCACAGGTAGCTTCAATTTGGCCATGCTTTTCAATGTAGTCCGTGACAATTTCAGATATGTCGATCATAATTTCTTGAACAATCGGTTTACCCTTATACATCTCATAATCTCCGCCACCGCTGGCTCTATAATTGTTCATAACAACCTCATATTCTTTAGAGTCCTCTATAGGCTGTCCTTGGTACAGCAGATGGAGGACTCTTTCGCCTGCAGGTCTAGCGGTATCAAGCTCGTATTGTATTCCTTCCCACATATCATAATTGTAATGCTGCGGTTTAGGCTCGATGTAGGCGGGGTTAACGATTATTATTCCGTTTTCGTCTTGTTGGAAATAGTTAGCGGTTTGTTCTAAGGCCTCTCTAATATCTTGTCCTGTCAGTCTTAGGACGGTTAAGGTGTTGGGATAAATGAAGTTCGATAAAATGTCTCTGCGTGTGATGGTTTCGCTGAAACCCTTGCAATCGTTACTGAGTAAGGCTGCTGTAGAAATATCTACGCCAGTAGCCTCCATTTGTACCTTATTCATAAATTCTATAAAAGGGTGGTCAGCTAAGCGGCATTCATCAGCACTGGAAATAGACAGGTCCCCGATAACCGTTCCTATTCTCTCATCCAGCCAAGTTTGTGTTTCTGATTCAAGAGTACTGTTCAGCTCTAGGATTACATCATCTGCAGCTGTTGTCTCATTAGCGTTAAGGAGCTCGGCATGTTTACGCTGAATCTTCCAGTGTGTATTTTCTTTTTGGAAAATAACCGAAATTTTACCGAGGGAAAGTCCATTACAACCAGGTTGTATGATTGTAACACCGTTCAACTCCCCAGCTATGGAGCGGTGCTGATGTCCGGTAATTAGCACATCTATGCCCTCTACCTCTGTACACATGGCGTAGGCTTGATTCTCCCCCGTTAGTCTTTCTACAGGTTCTCCACTGCTTAGATCGCGTTCGAATCCGCCGTGGTAAGCTACAACGAGCAGATCAGGCTGCTCTTCTGCCCGTATAATGGCACACCAATGCTTTACAGTCTCTAGCGAATCCTCAAATTGAAGCCCTTCAATATGGCTAGGGTTCTCCCAGTGGGGGATGTAATGCGTCGTAACCCCTAGAACGGCTACTTTGATTTTATCTACCCATTTGATGATATAGGGTTTACCAAAGGCGGGTTGATTTGTCGTGTTATCTATAATTCCAGCTGATAACCAAGGAAAGCGGGAATCCTGAACAGCTTTATTCAGCAGAGTTTTGCCAAAATTGAATTCATGGTTGCCAATAATTGCAGCGTCATATTTCAATTCATTTAGTGCAGCTATGCCCGGATTCAGCTCATTACTATAATGTGTAGCTGCATAATAAGTTAACGGTGTGCCTTGAATAAGATCACCGTTATCTATAAGGATCAGCTCAGGAGTATGGGATCTTTCTTGTTTAATGAGGGTAGCAATTGTTGCTAAGCCTGCTGGTCGTTTCTCCCCCGTGCGGTAATCGACGGGCCCAAAATGTCCATGTAGATCACTTGTTACGAGGATTTCACAGGTTATTGAATTCTCTTTATTCATAGGTAGCCCCTCCTGATAATAAGTTCAGACCTCATTCTAGCAGATAATTTGGTAACTTTAAGAGATTGGAATAAATTTTACATATATTTGATGCTTGGTTGCTATTGATTTAATAAAACACATCTATAGTTTAGAAGTACTCAAAAATAAAAATAGAAAACAGTGGAGGTCTTTCGTTTGAGAAAAATCAGTAAATTCGTATTGCCGCTAATGATGTCTATTACATTGCTTAGTGGTTGTGGCGCTAACAACACTACAAATAATGCAAACCAAGGATCGACGGACGGGGCAAATGCACCGAAGGAAACGGCAGCTCCTGTAGCAGAGGGTTATGTTCCAGAGAAGCTTACTGTACAATTTGTTCCTTCTCAAAATGCAGATACGCTCGAAGCTAAAGCGAAACCTCTTGAAAAATTACTGGGTGACAAGCTCGGTATTCCTGTAGAAGTAAGTGTCTCTACTGATTACAACACCGTTATCGAAGCTATGTCCTCTAAAAAAGTGGATGTAGGTTTCCTTCCTCCAACTGCTTACGTGTTAGCTAAAGAAAAAGGAGCAGCTGAGGTTATTCTTCAGGCTCAACGTTTTGGTGTAAATGATGAAACCGGTGGTCCAACAGATGAATTAGCGGATTTCTATAAATCTATGATTATCGTCAAGAAGGATTCTGCGATCAAATCGGTTGCCGATTTGAAAGGTAAAAAAATTGCCTATCAAAACGTTACATCCTCAGCAGGTTTTGTATGGCCGGCTGCAACACTAATGGATGCAGGACTTGATCCGTTGAAGGATGTACAAGCCATTACGGTTAAAGGTCATGATCAAGGCGTGCTTGCTGTGCTGAATGGTGACGTAGATGCAGCAGCTATTTTCCAAGATGCCCGGAACACGGTCGTTAAGGATTATCCAAAAGTATTTGAAGATACTCAAGTTCTCGCCTTTACTGATAAAATTCCTAACGATACGATTTCGGTCCGTTCAGATATGAATAAAGAATGGATAGAAAAAATCCAGCAGGCATTCATTGATATCGCAGCTGACACAGAAGGCCATGAGATTATCAAAGACATTTACTCTCATGAAGGTTATGTGAAATCACAAGACAGCAACTTTGACATTGTTCGCGAATACAACAGTAAAGTAAAAACAGAGTAGAACAGGCCGTTCAAGGATACAACGATGTTGGTGTATAACAGGCATTAAGGATAGCCAGCTCCGGATTCCCCCCCGGATCTGGCTATCTCTTTTATACGAATATACGAAAACACATAAAGGGATGATTTCATGATAGAGCTTCGTAATGTATCCAAAACGTATCTAAACGGAACCAAAGGATTAAACAACATTAACCTGACCATTCCAGCCGGAGAATTTGTAGCTATTGTTGGTCTTTCGGGAGCAGGGAAGTCGACCTTGCTGCGTTCCATTAACCGGCTTCATGATATTTCCGAAGGTAATATTCTTATTAACGGGCAGTCCATCACGAATGCAAAAGGAAGCCGGCTACGAATGATCCGTAGGAATATCGGAATGATCTTTCAAAGCTTCAACTTAGTGAAACGTACGACGGTGCTTCGTAATGTTTTGGCAGGACGGGTGGGCTATCATTCCACACTGCGGACGATACTTGGCAGATTCCCACAAAAGGATATCGATTTAGCCTTCGAATCCCTTGATCGGGTAAATATCGCCGAGAAGGCCTATACACGTGCAGATCAGCTATCTGGAGGTCAGCAGCAACGTGTAGCTATTGCCCGTGTTCTTGCGCAGGAGGCACAGATTATCCTCGCAGATGAACCTGTAGCTTCACTAGATCCGCTCACAACCAAGCAGGTTATGGATGATCTAAAGAAGATTAATATGGAACTCGGGATTACAACCATTGTGAATTTGCATTTTATTGATCTGGCTAGAGAATACGCTACCCGGATTATTGGGCTCCGGGCAGGAGAGGTTGTCTTCGATGGTCCTGTATCAGAGGCAACCGATGAGAGGTTTGCTGAGATTTACGGCAGACCGATTCATCAGGATGAGTTGTTAGGTGAGCCTGTACTCGGAGGCGTGTGAGATGAGTGTGAATGCAGAGAAGCTACATCCCAAACCGCCAAGGAAGATAAAACATTATTTCACAGCCATTATATTAGTAGTATTACTGTGGAGAAGTGCTGTCTTAACCGATTCATCCTTCGGGGAGCTGATCTCCGGTCTGCCGAATATGCTTGATTTGCTTAAGGAAATGTTTCCCCCGAACTGGGGGTATTTTGACAACATTATAGATGCGATGCTGGAGACGATCCGGATGGCGCTGGTTGGCACAACGTTTGGTGCCATTCTTGCAGTTCCGGTTGCGCTGTTGTGTGCAAGCAATATTACGCAAAGCCGTTGGCTTCATTATCCGGTCCGTATGCTGCTGAACCTGATCCGCACGATTCCCGATCTGCTGTTGGCTTCTATCTTTGTGGCCATTTTCGGCCTCGGTGCGCTTCCTGGGATATTTGCTTTGACGATATTTTCGTTGGGGCTGATCGCCAAGCTTACCTATGAAACGATGGAGACGATTGATCAAGGACCTTTGGAAGCAATGACTTCAGTGGGGGCTAATAAGATTCAACGCATTATGTTCGGAGTCATTCCACAGGTACAGGCTCATTTTATGTCTTATGTCCTATATGCCTTCGAGATTAATGTTCGTGCTGCGGCGGTTTTAGGTCTGGTAGGAGCGGGTGGGATCGGCCACTATTATGAAGTCACCCTAGGCTTTTTGGAATACGATAAGACTTGCACCATCATCTTGTTCACATTAGCAGTAGTACTGATTATTGATTATGTAAGCACTAAGCTGCGGGAGAAATTAATATGAGTAAATCATGGAATACCCTTGTCCCTAAACCCCGTAAAAATCGTTTTCGTTGGCTGATTTATGTAGCCCTAGCCGCGTTATATATTTGGGCTTTTTCGGGAGTGCCGTTTAATGGATTCAAAGAAACCGCCGGGATCATTACTAAAGCAATTTTTGCCGGGATATTCTCACCTGACTGGGCCTTCGTTTATTTACCAGATGGGGAGGATCTCCTTCGGGGATTGCTTGAGACGTTAGCTATTTCAATCCTAGGCACTTTTATCTCGACCTTTTTATGTATTCCTTTTGCATTTTGGGCTGCAGTTAACATGAGCAAGGGAAAGATAATTTCAGGTTCCGGCAAGCTGATGTTGAGCTTTATACGAACCTTCCCTGAGATTATTATGGCTTTGCTGTTTATCAAAGCTGTTGGACCGGGTTCTTTTGCAGGTGTGCTGGCTCTGGGACTACATTCGGTGGGCATGCTCGGCAAATTGTTCGCGGATGAGATTGAGAATATCGACAACGGTCCACTCGAAGCTTTAATTTCTTCTGGTGCCAGCCGCATGCAGGTATTGTGGTTTGCGGTGTTGCCGCAGGTGCTGCCGGGATTCTTATCCTATACCTTATATAGATTCGAAATTAACGTTCGTTCGGCTACAATTCTAGGTGTGATTGGAGCAGGCGGGATCGGCACACCGTTAATCTTTGCGCTCAGTTCACGGAATTGGGACCGCGTGGGGATTATACTGCTAGGTATCATTGCGATGATCACAATTATTGATTTGATTTCCGGCAAGATCCGGAAGAAGCTGGTGTAACCGAGTTGCATAATGATATGTGAGACAAAGACCTCCTTAGGGTATGAACCGAACCTAGGGGAGGTCTTTTATGATATGATCCATACTATATTGGACCATTCGAAAATGTATGAAAAAGTAATAATTATTTTTTCTGAAACATATGTTGGTCTATCCGACTTGTACCAAAGGAGTTGAAGGTTTGGAATCTGCGCTTATTGGCAGCTTTGTATCGGCAATGGCTACCGTTCTTGGAGCATTTCCGATCCTGTTCGTGAAGAGGTTATCCGAGAAGTGGAAAGATATCCTCGTAGCCTTCACTGCGGGGATTATGGTGTCCGCCTCCACGTTTGGACTCATGCCGCAATCGATCAAAGAATCGGGGATTATCGCTTTAACCTTGGGCTTGATTACCGGAGTGCTGCTGCTTGATTTAATTGAAAATAACATCCCGCATATCGATGTGGAGAATAAGCCCGGTTATACCAATATGGATTCAAAAGCGCTGCTTGTTATGATTGCGCTGTTCATCCACAACATACCAGAAGGCCTCAGTACAGGTTTCAGTTATGCCAGCGAACAGGCCAGTTTAGGTCCTACCGTGGCGATTGCCATTGGCGCACAGAATATGCCGGAAGGTTTGATTCTTGCGGTCTTTCTGATGAATTCGCGAACTAGCAAGCTAAAAGCCTTAGGAATCGTTACACTTACCGGCTTGATGGAGATGGTATCTGCGGTGATCGGGTATTTTACTGCCAGTTACCTGCATAATGTTGTGGGTTATGGTCTAGCTTTTGCAGCCGGGGCTATGCTCTTTATCGTCTACAAGGAGCTGATTCCGGAGAGTCATGGCCATGGTTATGAGCGGCCTTCGACGTATTCTTTTATTTTTGGATTATTGATCATGGTGTACATCACGCAGATATTTGGGTGAGCAAATAGAACTCTAATCTATAAAAAAGAAGACCAATGAAATGCCAGAGCAGCTTTAAGCTGCCTGACCTCATTGGTCTTTGTCTTGTTATAACTAAGCTTTATCCCCGCAGAATTGCCTCAATTTGCTCTAGTTCTTCAGCGCTAAGCTCTGGGGCATTTAAGGAAGCGACGGCATCTTCAATCTGGCTTACCTTACTTGCGCCGATCAATGCAGAAGTTACTTTGTCTCCACGGAGTACCCAAGATAACGCTAGCTGAGACATTTTTTGTCCACGTGCAGCAGCAATCTCGTTCAGTTTGCGAACCTTGCCGATCGCCTCTTCAGTAATGGCATTCTCAGACAGGAATACACTTGGGCCAGCGGCACGGGAATCAGGAGCGATTCCGTTTAGATAGCGATCGGTTAGTATGCCACCTTGTAGCGGGGAGAACACAATGGAGCCGATGCCTTCTTCAGACAATACATCCTGCAAGCCATCTTCAATCCAGCGGGACATCATGGAATAGTTTGGCTGATGAATCAGGCATGGCGTGCCAAGTCGACGCAGAATTTGTGCCGCTTCGCGTGTTTGTTCAGGTCCGTAATTCGAAATCCCGACATACAGCGCTTTACCTTGGCGTACCACGAGGTCCAGCGCAGCCATTGTTTCTTCCAGTGGTGTATTTGGATCTGGGCGGTGGTGATAAAAAATATCAACATAATCCAGTCCCATACGTTTTAAGCTTTGATCTAGGCTGGAGACGAGATATTTTTTGGAGCCCCATTCACCATAAGGACCAGCCCACATATAATAACCAGCTTTAGTAGAGATAACCATCTCATCACGATAAGGGGTCAGATCCTTTTTAAGAATTTGGCCAAAACTTTCTTCGGCGGAGCCTGCGGGTGGACCGTAATTATTGGCAAGGTCAAAATGAGTGATTCCAAGATCAAAAGCTCTTCTTACCATGGCGCGGCCATTCTCAAATAAGTCGTTGCCGCCAAAGTTATGCCATAGACCAAGCGAGATCGCTGGCAGGAGTAGACCGCTCTTTCCGGTGCGATTATATTTCATATTGTCATATCTGGTAGCGCTTGCGTTATACATGATTTATTCCTCCTATAAACACTTATTACTTAGTACGTTACGTCCTTATTGTAGCGAAAGATCGCGGACAAACGTATGTCAGCAAGGAAGAAGTTTATAGTACAATGTCATTTTCGAGATGACGGCTACGGTATTCTTTTGGCGAACAACCTTTCACCTTCTTGAACATCCGTGAAAAGAGTAAGGGGTCCTGATAGCCCACAGAACGTGAGATTTCACCAATCGTGCATAAGGTCTCTGTCAGCAGCTCGCACGCCTTAGCGATGCGGAAATTTAATAAATACTGCTGGGGTGGCATACCTATTGTCCGTTTGAACAAGGAGGATAAATATTTGCGATCCAGCTTGAGCGAAGAGGACATCATCTCAACCGAAATATTTTCACAATAATGTGTATGCAAAAAGTGCAGGCATTGCTCGACGTAAATACTCTTTTGACGTGGTAAAGGAAGTACATCTGGAACTGCTGGCACCGCTCGAAGTAACAGAGAAAAGAACTCATACATAATTGCTTTTAGAGGTAGATCCAGACTGTCCGAAGCTTCAGCTGCTTGTGTCAGGAGCTCGTATAAATTCGGCATAAGCTGTTCATCCATTGGAAAGATCGGATGCTCAGGTGACAAGGCGGTTTTGGCCAAAATATAATCAACCTGCTCCCCGGTAAAAGCTACCCAAGAATAGGCCCATGGATTTGCTATGTCTGCTGTGTAGGCAGTTACGATATGCGGATAGGTGAGAAAAGCTTGTCCTGGCTTAAGATAATGGGTCTGTTCACCCACAGTAACTTCACCTGTTCCTGCATGGATAAAATGTATTTTATATACGTCACGGACCCCAGGTCCAAAAAAATGTCCGGGAAGACACTGCTCCCGCCCCCAGTAATGGAGATGCAGGTCGGGATTGCCTCGGAAGGGACGCTCAGAATTATAGTTAAATATCGCCATGGATGATTCCTTCTCTTTCTTCTATAGAGTTAATCAAGGTAGTTGTACCCGCTTACTTTTATTATACAGCATATTTTAGAAGGAATATTAACTCGGAATTGCAGACAATTCAAAGATCGTAGTTTATCCCTGTCCAGTTTGGTTAAGTAAGCTATGAAGCTGAACGTATGAGCTAACTACATCAATAGGAGGTAATGGAGATGAATAAGAGAATAGTGGGTGTCTTTGCTGCCGAATACGAAGCTTCGCGAGCTATTGAGGAGTTGAAGCGTCAGGGCTGTAGGACAGAGGATATTTCGATTATCGCGAGAAATAAAGCGGACGAGGAAACTCTTAGAGACGAGTCAGGAACCGTGGCCCCGGAGGGTATGGCTACAGGTGCAGCTACTGGTGGTCTGCTGGGTGGAGTAACGGGGCTGCTGATGGGAATTGGCGCTTTGGCTATTCCTGGTATTGGACCTATTATTGCAGCCGGACCTCTTGCGGCAACACTAGCCGGAGCGGCGATAGGAGCAGGCAGTGGCGGGTTAGTCGGCGGACTTATTGGCCTTGGCATCCCTGAAGAGGAAGCAGAGAGCTACGATAATTACGTGGATGAAGGTCATATTCTAGTAATGGTGGATGTGGAAGGCGAGCAGAAGGAGCAAGAAGTGAAACAAATCTTCGCAAAGTATAACAGCCTGAACGCAGAACGCTTTGAGAAAGTTGCTAATATAGATCCATTAGCGAGTGAACGTATTGGAAATAAATAAGAAGCAATTAGCATTCAGTGTAAAAAAACAAAACAGGCTATCTCACTAGCAAAGGATACTGCTAGTGAGATAGCCTGTTTTTTGCGGTTTTATAGAGAGACAGCATTTTGTCTAACAGTCTGCGCAGCCGGTATTTCTTTTCCTGGCAGGAAATGAATGCTGCGGATATAGCGGATTGTCCGGCTCTGTGCCCGCATGATTACCGAATGTGTCTCCGCGCGTTCTTTGCCGATAAAACGGACACCGTTCAGGAATTCACCTGACGTTACACCCGTGGCGGCAAAGAGGACGTCGCCCGTGCCAACCATGTCTTCCATGTATAGCACTCGCGTTGGATTGGCAATTCCCATGCGTACACAGCGCTGTAGCTCTACTGGTCCATCCGGGAGCAATCTGCCCTGCATTTCACCACCAAGGCATTTCAGTGCAGCGGCAGCAAGAACACCTTCGGGTGCTCCGCCGGAACCCATATATAAATCGACATCGCTGTCTGGCAGTGCAGCCGCAATAGCGCCAGCGACATCTCCGTGACCAAGCAGCTTAATTCGTACCCCGGCTTCACGCAGGCTATTAATCAGCTGCTCATGCCGTTTGCGATCCAGCACCATTACGGTTAACTCGGAGAGGGATTTGCCAGTGTAATGGCAGGCTTTTTGCAGAGTGATCTCTACAGGGTCCTCGAGTCTAAGCTTACCGGCAAGCTCGGGCCCGCAGGCTAACTTCTCCATATAAATGTCTGGGGCATGCAGCAGGCTGCCTTTATCTGCTATAGCAATAACAGATTGCGCATTATGCAGGCCGCAGGCAACAACCTCAGTTCCTTCGAGAGGATCGACGGCTACATCGACAGCGGGACCTTTTTGGTTCCCGACTTTCTCACCAATATAGAGCATTGGAGCATCATCCATCTCTCCTTCACCTATCACAACAGTTCCGTCGATGGACACAGAATCGAACATGGAACGGATCGCAGTCGTGGCTGCATCATCTGCCGCATTTTTATCGCCCCGCCCAATCCAACGAGCCGAGGATAAAGCACCTAGTTCAGTTACCCGTACAATCTCAAGGGCCAGTTCGCGCTCCATTCTAATTCCCTCCAGTGCATTCTATATATTTTGTAAACTGAAATTTAGATATAACCCATAATAATACCAGCGGTTTCTTCTATAGCCTTGTCAGTAATATCAATTACAGGACAGCCCAGCTTGTTGAACAATGAAGCGGCGTATTCCATCTCTTCGGTGATCCGCGCCAGACTTGCATATTGGGAACCTGTCGGTAATCCGAGAACCTTAAGCCGCTCAGAGCGGACCTTCAGCATGTACTCGGGTTTCATGGTTAATCCGATAAGCCGGTTCGGCGGCAAGCTTAATAGTTCTTGCGGAGGACCAATCTCCGGGATAATCGGATAGTTAACGACTTTTTTTCCTCTATGGGCCAAAAAGATGCTAAGCGGTGTTTTTGAAGTACGGGACATGCCCAGCAGAACGATATCGGCTTTGAGCATGGCGCCCAGATCACGGCCGTCATCACAGGCGACGGTGAATTCTATAGCTTCTATGCGGCGGAAATAATTCTCGTCGAGCTGGTGTAGAAGACCTGGCCGCTGCTGAGGAGCATCGTCGAAGGTATCAATGAAGGCCTGCATCATAGGGCCCATGATATCAACGATCCGTAAATCAAGACGTACCGCTTCCTCGCGGATCATTTCTCTTAATTCTGGCTGCACTAATGTATAGGCGACAAAACCTTTATGCTGAGCTGCTTCTTCCATAAGCTTGCGTAGCTCGTCTTCATGCCTAATATTGCCGTATCTTTTAATGGTGACCTGCTGATTCTGAAATTGGTGAATAACGGCCTGCACGACAGCCTCTGCCGTATCTCCTATAGAATCCGAGCATATCGTTATTAAGTTGGAAGATTGCTCGATGCTCATGGGTTCCTCCTGTTATCCTTTGGCTTCAAGTTCGAGGAGAAGTTTGATGATGGAGGTTTTTGTTAAACGTCCTACCACATCCAGTTTTGTACCGCCGTCTTCAGCAGCGCTGGGAACAACCACCGGCAAACTGTCTACCTCGTGAAAAATCATCTTATGTGCAGCTTCAAGCACCGGCTCATCCGGTGAAGTTGTGACCACTTTGGGCTGGCGCGTCATAACCATGCTTACGGGCATGGAGACTGCACCGGGGTTACCCAAGGTTACCTTTAAGAAATCCTTACGTGAAGCAACGCCCGTGAGTTTACCCTCTTCGTCACAGATAATAAGAGTGCCTACATCCTGTAGAAAAAGCGTAACTACGGCATCTTGAATAGTTGTGGTCTCACGGATAACTATAGGTACACTTTGAATTTCTTTGACCATCGTTTCCTGCAGCAGATAACCGCTTCCCTGACGACTGGATGATTTCAATCCTGGGAAGTACCCGACCTTCGGCTTGGCGTCGATATATTTGAGCATAACCAAAACAGACAGATCCGAGCGAATTGTTGGCCGGGTAAGATTCAAACTTTCGGCAATCTGTTCGCCGGTAATCGGAGCTCTTTTGTTAACGATATCGATAATCTCTATTTGACGTGATGTCAGTTCGATCACAATTCCCTCCACTTCCGATAAAAAAGGCATTCCTCTTTAGAAAAGAAGCGCCGTTAAGCGAATCCTCCTTTCATATATGAGTCATATTTAGCTGTGTTTAATTTAACTTGTTTATATAATACGCAATAGTGGTCATAAATGCAATATATAGTACGTCATATATTTGATTTTTTTAACGCAACAGTGTTGATCTTCTTTTTTTGCAGTAATTGCTTTAGAGCATCAGCATTCACTAGGATTGTTCCGGCAATGATGGTGAACACTCCGAGAATCGTAATCCAAGATACGGACTCCTTGTAAAAGAAAAAGCCTACACCCACCGCAATCGGTGGAGAAATATAAAGCCAGGTAGAAGGAAACACTGGGTTGGTCTTAGCTACGAGCCAGTAGAACAAGGTATGGCCGACCATGGAGCCGATAACTGTGAGATAGAGCAGTGAACCTGCTGTTTCGAATGAGAAGAGAAATGCAGGATGTACTTTTTCCGTGGCAAAAGAAAGAATGAATAACAGCGCACCGCCATACATCATTTGAGCCGCATTCAGCGCAATCGGTGAGACCTCAGGCATACTGTTAATTACTTTTTTGGAGTAAATCGCACCTACAGCATAGCAACACTCTCCAATTAGGACTACGGCGCAACCGATGAGCCACAGTGGTGAAATATCAATGGCGAGATTGGGGAGAACCAGCAGCAGTACGCCAGTGAAGCCGATGATGCAGCCATATAGGGAGATGGCGGGTGCTTTTTGCCGAAGAATAGAGGTTTGGAGCAGCAGGATCATGATCGGACCAGTGGCAGAGAGTACAGCTGCAAGCCCTGAAGAAACATATTGTTCAGCCCAGTAGAGACCCGCGAAGGTGCCGAAGGTTAGAGCAGACCCGGTGAACAACATTTCTTTGCGCAACAGCAAGGAGAAGCTGGCTTTACGTTGCCAGACCATCCATAGGAATAGAACAGCGCCCGCGACAAAAAATCTTAAGCCCGCTGAAAAGAAAGGAGGCGCACCGGCATCTACACCGATTTTGATAGCTAGAAAGGTCGTGCCGAAGATCAGACATACAAGTGCATAAGCAAATAAGATCATTTTGAAAAGTCCCCTTTTGTGTGCTTTATAAAATATAAGAATTTATAAGCTGGCATTTTGTTAATCATAAAGGGGAGAGGACAGAACAGATTGCCTTGTGTAGAACAGATTAATTCAGAAATCGTGTACAATATGATTACAAGGTTGTTCGGAGAGGAGTTGTAGCCAGATGAAAAAGGTTGTGGGAGCGGAGCATAATCATCCTTTGTTTCGGCAGGTCTATGAATTTCTATTAAACCGCATGGAGCGAGGGGAATGGGTCGCACATGATAAGCTTCCTTCTATACGGCTGCTGGCGGAGGAGCTTAAGGTACATCGACTGACCGTATTCAAAGCGTACAGACGGTTGACGGAGGATGGAAAGGTTTATGTAAAAGATAAATCAGGATATTACGTGGCACCCATAATCTCGCTTCCTGCTATTGAAGTAGGAGCCGCAGTATCGGCTTATGCGCTCACTAATCCGCTGTCTGATATTCAGAGAGTGCCAGTTAAGTATCAGTTCTCGCAGGCGCTGATTGATCCGGGGCTGCTGCCGAATCTTTTTCTATCTGACTATGTCAAAAAAGTGTTCGATCTATATCCCAAGGTAATGGGAACGTATGCCTCGGTCCAGGGGGATAACGAGCTGCGTGAGACGTTAAGCCACCACTTTCGGAAGCAACATCGGCTGCAGTTAACTTCGGAAGAGCTGCTTATTACCTCGGGTGCGCAGCAGGCGATCAATCTGATTGCCCGGATTGTGCTTGGTCCTCTGGATACGGTGCTTGTGGAGCGGCCTACTTATAGTGTTGCTATGGATATTTTTCGCCGGGAGGGGGCACGGTTGGTTCCGGTAGAGATCACTCCGGAGGGATATGATCTGGAGGAAGTAGAAGCTTTGATGAAAAAGCATAAACCGCGTATGTTCTACATTAATCCAACGCATCACAATCCAACTGGATACACGGTGCCTGTGCAACAGCGCAAGCTGTTGGTAGAACTGGCCGAACGTTATCGCTGTTTACTGGTGGAGGATGACCCGTTCCGCGATATGTATTTTGATGAGGAGCCGCCGCCGCCCTTTTTTGCTTATGATACGGAGGGGTGGGTGATCTATATCAGCAGCTTCAGTAAATATGTAGCCCCTGGCTTACGAATCTGTGCGGTGGCCTGCCGATATCCATTTATGGAGCGTCTGATCACGGCCAAATCACTCGCGGACAATGGCACTCCGCTGCTGAATCAAAAAATATTTCTACATTACTACACCTCCCCACGCTTGCAACAGCATCTCGGTAAGCTGCGCATTGCACTTCAAGTGCATAAGGAAATTGTAGAAGAGGAGCTGGCGGGGACTGGCTGGGAATGGACGACTCCGCAAGGCGGACTAAATCTATGGGTGAAACTACCGGAGCATCTTACGATGGATCGCCTGTTTGCTTCAAGTATGGCGCAGTCGATCGCTTTTGTTCCTGGGGAGTTATTTGATCCACTGGGGGAAATGAAGTCAAGGCTTCGCCTAAGTTATTCCTTTGCAAGCGAAGGGGTGCTGCGCGAAGGAATACAGCGTTTGATTGGGATCGCGCACAGTCTGTGAGTGGTACAGCAGGTATGGGGGATTAAAGAAGAGGATATGAGGAGTTAAAGAAGATTAGAGGAATTAAAGAAGAGGATATGAGGAGTTAAAGAAGATTAGGGTAATTAAAGAAGAGGATTAGAGGAGTTGCTACCGGATAAACTTGTATCACTTGTTTGGGAATTCCTGTAACACTTTCCACATTTGCTCCGTCTGTAAGGTAAAGAAGGGGGTTATCAAAGTGCGAAAGATCAATTTCCGAAAGATCAATTTCCGAAAGATCAATTTCCGAAGTCCAATGATGATATTTCTAGGTGTCCTATTAATATTTACGGCTTTGCTGACGGTACGGCCCTCGGTCACTTACGCCTGTTCCTGTGTTATGCCTGCGGAGCCACTGGAAGCTCTTGAGAAAAGTACAGCTGTTTTTGTCGGGAAAGTAGTGGATATGAAGGAGCCGTCACAGGGGAACATAATTTCTTCTGCTGATCCAGTAAAGGTAACCTTTGAGGTGGATTCCAGCTGGAAAGGGGTCAAGGGGAATCAAGTTACATTAACTACGGCTTTATCTTCTGCAAGCTGCGGCTTTGAATTTGTGGAAGGGGAAAGTTACATTGTCTATGCTTATGCTAGAGACGGCGGAGACTCTGGTAATCTGGAGGCTAGTTTATGCAGTCGAACTAAGCGGCTAACCGCTGACTCAGTGGATCTAAAAGAGCTGGGACCGGGTATTTCGCCTACAACGCCTACCGCTTCTCCGGAGGTAACTCCGAATAATTCACCGGAGTCAGGAGCTGGGAGTAATGAGCCTGATCAAACGGGGAACCCGGCTGGGGACAGTGATTCCTTTCCACTTGTTAATGTGGGGATTAGTGGAATAATTATCGTTCTAGTGGCTATAGCTGGGGCTGTTCTATACCGTCGTAGAAATGATGGAACGCGCAAAAAATGACTCTAACTGTAGAGTCACGTCATGTAATGTAATGGTGGGATCAAGTTAGGACGTAAGAATATATAAGGGGTTGTGATAAAATAAGCGGTCGCTCGGGATAAACATCCGAGCGACCGCTTATTTGTTTGAGAAGACCTTGAGTAACTGGTGTTGGGCTGTGTTGGTGGACCAGTGGTGGAGTATGTTGGTGGGCGAAAAGGTACTGATGCTAATGCTGGTGTGTGCTGAAGGGCGGCGTAGGTCTAGAGTTGGTATGTGTGGAAGGGCGATGCAGGTCTAGTGCTGGTGCTGGTGCTCAAGTGTAGCTCGGAACCATCTAGAATCAATAATTAGGGAAATCCTCCCTGATTTTATCGTGTTTTACTCATTATTAGCGATAATTGGGGAATTGCTCCCTAAAATTCTGCGGAAATTGCCTTTTTTGCCTATAATCGGCTAATTATTAGGGAGAAATTCCGCAAAAAGTTCAATATGTGCTTATAAAGTTCGATTATTAGGGAGAAATTCCGCAAAAAGTCCAATGTGTGCTTATAAAGATCGATTATCAGGGAGAAATTCCGCAAAAAGTTTAACGCGCGCCAATAAAGTTCGAATTTGAGGGAGAATCTCCTTAAATATCAGTTCAAGGAGGGCAGAATTTTGTGAAGCAAGTTGAACTTTAGATTGTAAGGTAAAGTAAGGTGAATTCCGTGTAGCAAGGTTAATTTGGGTGATGTGATTAAGGTGAATTTAGTGAGTTAATGATGAATTTTTGCGATGTAAGTTGAAATCTGTTGAAGTCAGTTGTGATGTCACTTGAGTTTAGATCGCAAGCCTACCTCACCCTCGTCACACCCACCCAAATAACCGGGCAAGCTGAGCGACAGCAAAGGTTACTCCGATGGCGATACCCAGCGGAATGACTGCTGAGAGAACGGCCCACTTCATGCTTTTTGTTTCCTTGTAAATGTTCACGAGTGTCGTACCACAAGGATAGTGGAGCAGGGAGAACAGCATCATGTTGAGTGCGGTCAGCCAGGTCCAGCCATGTGAGAGAAAGACATCTTTGATACTGCCTAAGCTGTCGATATCAACCATAGCGCCTGAGGACATATAGCCCATAAGCAGGATAGGCAATACGATTTCATTCGCAGGAAGTCCAAGAATAAAGGCCATGATGATAAAGCCATCCATGCCAAGCAAATGTGCGAACGGATCAAAGAATGCAGCCATATGATTCAGTACAGAATCGCCGCCAATAAACAGATTGCCTAGAATCCAAGTGATAATCCCGGCAGGGGCAGCAACGACGATAGCCCGAGTAAGTACGTTAAGGGACTTATCTTTGGAGGAAATAAGTATGGTCTTCCAGATTTGTGGACGGCGGTAGGGAGGAAGCTCCAATGTGTAATGTGTGGGAACCCCACGCAGCGCAGTTTTGGACATGACCCAGGAAACGGTTAAGGTAACAATGATGCCGATTAGAACCATTCCCATTAGGACGGAGGCAGTGGTGAATGTACGAAGCGCGCCTGTCGTAGCGGCTCCTGCCATAAATAAGGAAGACAATAAAATCAGCGTGGGCCAGCGGCCGTTGCAAGGGACAAAATTGTTGGTCAGTATAGCCAGCATTCGTTCACGCGGCGATTCGATGATTCGTGTGGAGAGGATAGCGGCCGCGTTACAGCCGAAGCCCATGGACATGGTTAAAGCTTGCTTGCCATGACCACCTGATTTTTTGAACAGTCGGTCCATGTTAAAAGCAACGCGTGGCAGATACCCGAAATTCTCAAGCAGAGCGAATACGGGGAAAAAGATCATCATCGGTGGCAGCATGACACTGATTACCCATGAGGTGCCTCGATACAAGCCAAGCACAAGCACGCCGTGCAGCCAAGCTGGGGCATGGAGAGCCTCAAATCCCGCTGTCAGATATCCTTCGATGAAGCCAAAGAAGGAAGCGAGCCAGCTAGAAGGGTAGTTAGCCCCGGCAATCGTAATCCAGAATACGACACCGAGAATGGCGAGCATGATGGGAAAACCCCAAATTTTGGAGGTCACGATATTATCCAGCTTGTAAGTGCTGTTCAGTTTCTTCTTATCCCGATAAGTAACTGCATCTCCGCAGATGCCTGCGGATACGCCATATATACCACTGACAATCTCATCCCGAATGGCTCCGCCGTCAGCGAGCTTTTTTGCGGTGGACAATAGGGAATCTAGAGCGTCAGATCCCTTAGTGATAGGCAGTGACTCCATGGCCGATGACCTCCTTTGCTTCGGGTAAATCCTTGCTTTTCATATGCTCTTTAAGTGAAGTAAGCAGGCTGTCATCACCGTCCAATAAGCGCAGTGCAATCCAGCGAGCGGGATATTTGGTACCGATGGTTTGCTCTACCAATGGTGTAAGCTCGGCAATTCCCCGTTCGATCTCTTCGTTGTAACTAATCCGCAGCGGCTGCGCTGTGAATGAGCCTGTAGCCACTCGCTCCACTTGATCCAATAAGGCATCGATCCCTATTTTATTGCGTGCCGATATCGCAACGACGGGTACGCCGAGACGTTTGGAGATACTCTTCAGGTTGATGTCGATGCCCAGCTTACGTGCTTCATCAATGAGGTTGATGCAGACAACCGCCCGTCCGGTAATCTCCAGCACTTGCAAGGCAAGATTGAGATTACGTTCCAGCGAAGTAGCGTCAAGCACTACAAGTGTCACGTCTGGCTGTTCAAAAATAATATAATCTCTAGCCGCTTCTTCATCCGCGGAATTTGAGTATAGGGAGTACGTTCCTGGTAAATCTACCGCGAGGTATGAATGGTTATTGTGTTTGAATTCGCCTTCGGCAGTAATGACGGTTTTACCTGCCCAGTTTCCAGTATGCTGTCGCATGCCGGTTAGCAGGTTGAATAGTGTACTTTTTCCGGTGTTAGGGTTGCCTGCAAAAGCGACGGTGAACTGACTCATGCTTCTACACCTCCAATTAATTCTCCGAATATTAAAGAACTTTCTTCTCTACGCAGTGCAATGGTCGTATTGCTTACCCGAAAAGCTATAGGATCTCCTAATGGACTACGCCGCAACACCTCTACGATATTCCCGACTACGAACCCGAGGTCCAGTAATCTTCTTCTAAGCACTCCTTGAACTTCAATGTCGCTGATGCGCAGCGTGCTACCCTTTGCAGCCTCTGATAAAGGAATAGTTGTTCCAGTCATGAGATCCCTTCTTTCATTTATATTTTTACCGCCTACGGTTTTTATTTTGTGTATTAGAACATTTCTTGTAGTCTGGCACAACATTAGTATATGGCAACAACTTTGTCCCTGCAACAAGAATGTTTCCCTTAGGCAAAATAAAATTAAGCAAAAAAAGCCCCTGACGAAAGAGGGCTTGTACGCTCTTTTCCGCAGGGTTGAGCTTAATTCCTAATTAACATAAAAATTACGACCAGCTGCCAAAATCAAGTGTACGTCCGGTCTCGACCAAGGTTTTAATATTACTCAGAACCTGCCACCAGGCGTTGATACTGCCAGCATATGAAGGATCATCAGGATGCCATTCATCGTGGATAAGCGTAAGCTTAGTAGTTCCACCCACCGGTTCAAGCAGCCAAGATATACGCGATTCATATCTTTCTGTACCCTTATGATAGGAGGGGCCGACCTTATGCGTGAAACGAAACGCTTTTTGTGGAGTGAACTCCAGCAGAGTCCCATATACATGTATCGTTTCATCGCCATCTGCACCGGGACCAACATATTCAAGCAATTCACCTTCTTTAAAAGTTGATTGGATTACGCTCCCGTAGTAAATCTGTTTAGTACCTTCGGGAGAGATCAAAGTCTCCCATACCTGCTCAGGTGTTCCGCCAATATAAAATTCATAGTGAAGTTCTTTCATTCCTTATTCCTCCTTGGTTTGTACAATCATTTATTCCCTTAGACTTGTTTACACTATACAAAAGGATCACTGACAACTACGGTCAGTGATCCTAAAATAATCATTTTAAGTCTTATAATAAGCTGCCAGATCAGTAGCTATAGCGGACAGCTTTTGTTTCAGAGCTAAAGGCTCTAGGATTCGTAGTGTTGATCCATAAGGCAACAAGAAGTAAGGCGCATAAGTCAGTAAGGAGGTCTCATCGACTTGAAAACGGGCTTGTCCGTCAATGCGCTGCACCAGCGCATGTCCAAACAGCCAATGACTGCATAGATCGTTCAGGATTCCTTCATCGGCGGCGATGACTACTGCTATGAGTTTCTCTGGAGTATTTGGTGTGGGCAGCAAGCTTTTTAATAAAAAATCCCGTGCAGAGAAGTCAGCAGGACGGGCAAACAGAGCTTCTGTGCGGTGCAGTTCAGTTATTCTATCGACTCGGAAAGACCGAATTTCTTGCCTCTGATGGCAATAAGCAACGGTGTACCATTGCCCTTTCCACAGGACAAGTCCATAAGGATCAATAGCGCGGGAAGAAATCGTCTCCCCGTTTCCCTTCCGATATTCCATCTGGAGGGTATGTCCGTTCGCCGTTGCTAATTCAAGCTCTTGCAGCAGGTGGGGAAGCGGCGCAGCAGGGGAGTGGATGGTTTCTATCCCGCTCTCATGACGCTCCATCTGTTCTAATTGCTGCGCATTGCTGTACCGTTTCAGTTTGGCGATTGCTTGATCTAGAGCTTCTACATAAGGATATCCAGTTCCCCGCGCAAAGGAGGCGGCTTGCAGGAGGGAACGTTGTTCGTCGGAGTCAAAGAATAACGGGACCTCGGAAAAATGCTCCGGAAGGCTATAGCCACCACCAGGTCCACTATCCGCGATAATGGGTACGCCACTGATGCATAACGCGTCGATGTAACGATAGATAGAGCGGACACTGATCTCTAGCGCTTCTGCTAGTTCCCCGGCGGTTCTTCCCCGTTGCTTGAGCATCCAGAGAATGGATAACAGGTGATCAGCCTTGGACATAAATCAGGAACCTCCTTGCCTCATTAATTAGTAATAGCTCACTAACTATAGCAAATTGCCTATTGATCAGCTAGAGAACCTTTTGGTGCTGCCATAAGTTCCAAGCCGCGAAGTACATCCAGGGTTACGATTCTTTTCAACATGGTGTTACACCATTATTTTCTTGAGACTATGAATGTACCGTGATCTCGCAATAAGGAAATAGATAGTTTGCACAACCAGAAATACAGCAGATGTAGTAAGCACGGGCACAGTTACATTTGTGATATTAATCTGTTTCAGTATCGGGCGTATCACGACAAGGGTCTGAATGGTGGCAATAATAATCGGAATATAGAAAAGCACAGAAATCTGTTTGGTAGCAGAAGCTGACATTTCTTTAGTACTTAAACCGATTTTGGACAAAGCATTATACATTTGCTTATCTGTATTGAGCTCAGTATGAAGCTTAAAAAAGAGAAAGCTGGCCGATGAAAGCGAGAAGATCAGTGCGATAAAAATCCCTATAAAGCTAAGCATGGCGGCTCCCTGTTTGGTCGATAGATAGCTGTCTGCTCGCGATCCCAGTATAGAGCTGTATTGATGGTTAGCCTTGTTAGCGGCTTTATTCCATTGGATAAGGTCTCTGGTGACAACAGCTTCAGCTGAGCTGTCATTAGGTGTAGGACCGTCCCATGCAGGGATTTTGTATAGATATTTCACATAAGGTCTCGTGTACTTCTCTGTTGAATTAGAAATCTTATGATATAAGTTGTCATCTACGATTAGAAGTGAGGTGGCCATTGGATCTACTGGATGCACCTTTGGTGTTCGTAATTCTTTTAACATCAGTTCCTCATCTTTTTGAACCTTCAAATGAATCGCTCGATTAGCAGCATAATTCTGTGAATCCATATGTGGGTTCAGCAGTAATACAGCTTCTTTTTCAGACAAGGGTCCAACCTCGGATACATCCATCTGTAAGCCCAGTTGATTGAACTGTGAGCGGGAGATCAGATCAATTCCAAGTATTATTTCCTTATCGATTCCTTGAATGGAAGCAGAGATTAGATCTACTTTATTCTCTGTATACTCGACTTTAGCATTCTTTAATTTAGTGTGAATGGGCTCTAAATCTGGTGCTTCATCCTTCGGATCATAAATCGTATAACTCACAGCGAATGGGGATTTTTTATAGAGGTCTGAGTTCGCTTGATTAATCGATAAAAGAATTCCCGAAGCCATACAGGCAAGCGAGGTAACCACAGTTACAAGGAACAGCATTCTTGCATTGTCTTTAATCTTATAACTCATCTCGGAAATCCACAGCAGATTGGTTCCGCGCCATAACCGTTTGCGTCTTAGTTTTAGTAGGCGAATGCCCAATACAGATAACTGAGAGTAGAAAAAGTAGGTTCCAGCGATACCTGTGACAGCGGCGACTAATAGTGAGGACGGGGACAATTGCTTCCGAATCGCGAGAGCGCCGACGGTCAACAGTAGAAGCCCAAAGAGCGAGAACAACAAGGAGACACGGGGTTCTTTTTTAGGTTTAACATTTCCCTTAAGCAGTTCAAGAACTTGATGTTTACGAATGAACAATAATGTGAAGATCGAAATGACCAGAAATAATGAAATGAAAGAGATAGAAGTAATCATTAACGCCTTCATTGGCCAATAAAAGGGTAGTGGCTCCATGCCCATAATTGTCGTGCTTAGCAGCAAGAATAACTTGGATAAAAGCATGCCGAAAGACACACCTGTTACTATAGAGAGCAGTCCGATCAGCATGTTTTCTATAAGAATCAGCTTGTTGATCTGGCCAGGTCGTGCGCCTAAAATCATCAGTATGCCGAACTCCAGATTACGCATTTTCAGAAATGCGCTAATCGAATATAGTACGAAAAAGAACGCAAAGATAAACACAATGTAAGAAGCAATTTGCATGCCGGAGGCTGAATTCGCACCCAGCGCGATGTTCGTAATACTAGGGTGATAAATAAAGACTGAATAAGAGAAAAAGATCATGACCATAAAAGCACTGCTTAAGAAAAAAGCAAAATAAGCGCGCGAATTACGGCGTACATTATTAAACGCGAATTGAGGAAAGTTCATGACTATTCCCTCCCCAGAACGAAAGTGTATCGATAATCTTTTGGAAGAAGGCCTGACGGTTATCTCCCCGGTGAATTTCCGCTGCTAGTTTGCCGTCTTTTATAAAAACAATTCGGTTGCAGTAGCTCGCTGCCAGTGGATCATGTGTTACGAGCATTAGCGTGGTGCCTTCTTTGTGGTTAATATCTTCCAGCGATTCCATCACCATCCGCGAAGAATTGGAGTCAAGCGCACCCGTAGGCTCATCGGCCAATATAATCGAAGGAGAGGTGATGATCGCCCGGGCAATTGCGGTCCGCTGACGTTGTCCCCCTGAAATTTCATAGGTGCGTTTGCTCAGAATATCGGTAATGTTTAAGCGTTCAGCGACTCTTTGAAGCAAGATTTCCATCTGTGAGAGCTTACGGTTATCCAAAGTCAGGGGCAGCACAATATTTTCGGCGACGGTTAACGTCTCAAGCAGGTTGAAGTCCTGAAACACAAAGCCTAGCTGTTTTCGGCGAAAGTGAGCGAGCTCTTTTTTATTCAAAAGATAAGGGTTGCTGCCATTGATATTCACTTCGCCAGAGGACGGCTGGTCGATTGTGGATACCATATTGAGCAGTGTTGTTTTACCGCTACCAGACGGTCCCATAATTCCGACAAATTCACCTTTTTCAATATTAAGATGAATATCGGTGAGGGCTTGGGTCACTATTTTGCCGGGGTATACCTTATGAAGTCCTTTGACTTCCAATACGTTCATATCATTCATTCCTCCAATACAAAAATGATTTCATCCGCCTTATTCGGGGAACGGGTTATGTATATAATTTATAAGATCGAGAGATTAGCTGCTATGGATTTACCTTAAGGTTTCCTTACAGAGACGTTAAGGTTATGTTCGCCTTTCTCCTTGTGGAGAATGGGTTGAGAGATAAGTAGCCTATAAAGAAGAAGGAGGCTTCAAAGCCATGAATAATGACGACGAAGTCCCCTCAATATTATTTCTGTAGATGATCACTGTTGCTAAAAATAAGCCGCACACGGGTTCCTTTCCCGAGCCGGGACTGAATATCCACCTTGTGTTCGAGCCTGTTGCAAATCTCCCGGACGAGATACAGCCCCATCCCTGTCGATTCATGATAATGTCGCCCGCGGTCACCCGTAAAGTAGGGATTAAAGACCCGCTTCAGATCCTCAGGAGAAATGCCGATCCCTTGATCGGTAATATCCAGAATCGTGTCGGTGCCCACACGCTGAGCTGAGAGGGTAACGGTCTTGCCAGTACCGGAGGTATAGTTTACGGCATTGGTTAAGATTTGGGCCAGCATAAACATTAACCATTTAGCATCGCTATATACCGCGAGATTGGCATCCACCTGTACATCTACTTTTATACCCCGGCGTATGAATAGTCTGCGATTTTCGGCTACCGCCTCACTAACGGTTTTGCGCAGAAGTAACGGTTCAACTTGAAAATCATTTTCAAATCGGTCAAGTCTTGAAGTGTAGATAACCATCTCCAGCCCTCTGCGCAGACGTTCCAGTTCCTCCTGAATACTTGCGGCTGCCTCCTCTTCAAGATCCTTTAGCGTAAGCTGAATTACAGAGAGCGGGGTCTTCATTTGATGAACCCAGCGATTCATGAATACGATATGCTGATCCATCTGGCGCGCATGCGCATTCACTTGCTCCTGATACTGGCGGTCAATCAGCTGCAATAACTCATGGATAGCTTCTGAAAGAGGAGTATCTCCTAAGGAAACAAGATGTTTTTGGAGCATGTCCATAGGTTCGCTTAATGCTGCATACAATCTCCGGTGCTGAACGTATCGGTAGCCTAGATATAGCAATAGAACTACGGTACTCAAGGCGATTCCATAAAGCATGATAGAGATCGGTCTGTTCTCACCAGACAGCCAATACAGCAAAGGGATAAGCAGCATCTGAAGCAGATAGAATAGGATCAGTGAGATCTGGTCTCTCCAAAAAAGCCTCATGGCGTATCCTTAGAAACATTAAGCCGATAGCCAGCGCCTCTTACGGTTTCCACAATGTCGCCAAGACCGAGATCCTTGAGCTTTTTGCGGACACGGGTTATGTAGACATTTAATGTATTGTCATCTATGAAATGCTGATCCTTCCACATGAGATCGAGCAGACGCTCCCGGTTAACCACTCGTCCTTCCTTAAGCAGTAAAGCTTCCAGTAGAACCGCTTCCTTTTGGGTTAGCTCACTCGTGTGCCCGTCGTATTGGATCATATATCGTTCAGGATAGAGGATTAAACCTCCAGATTGGAGTTTATGCTCTTCTTGAGTCTGTGAGTATGAACCATATGCTCTACGTATGTGGCTGCGGATTTTGGCAAGTACAACCTCATAGTGAAAAGGCTTAGTGATATAATCGTCCCCGCCATTCTCAAGCGCCATCACCTGATCCATTCCACTATCCCGTGCAGAAATGAACAGAATCGGGCAGAGTGAGAGGGAACGAATCTGGCGGCACCAGTAGAACCCATCGTATTTAGGCAGATTGACGTCCAGTAAGATAAGGTCAGCCGAGCTTTCATTAAAAGTCTCCAGCACCCTGTTGAAATCTTCTACAATAATTGTACGGAACCCATATTTCGATAGGTACGTGCTCAGCAAGCTTGCCAGCTTGGCATCGTCCTCTATGATTAGAATCGTCTCCATATTTTCACTCCTTTGTTCAGTTATACAGTAACATGGACAAGGAAAATTATGCAAAAAGAGTACTCGTATTCGTGGTCAACGTAAGAATCTAGCTAGATTTATCGAAGGGGAATTTAGCTGATCTAAGTCTAGCTGGCCTAGCCTAGCTGGCCTAGTCTAGCTGGTCTAGCCTAGCTGGCCTAGCTCTAGCTGATCTAGCTCTAAGCAATCCAGATTTCGCTCAAGCGGATTATCCAGACTTAATTGCACTTTGTACACTTATTTCTGCGTAGATCGTCCCTAGAAGCCGTTTAGTTGCACTTCGTGCAGCTAAAAAGGGTGAATTCGGTGCAATTAAAGGAAAACCGGAAATCTAACTGCACGAAATACAACTAACTATCTTTTGAAGGAGCATTCTGAGGAAATAGTTGCACTAAATGCAGTTAACGGATGCGTGGAGCTCATAATTATCGCTTGAAAAAGCTTGATCAGTGACTATTTCCTCCGGAAGAAGATCGCCCACTCCAAAGCTTTCTCTAATTGCACTTTGTACACTTATTTCTGAGTAGATAGTCCTTAGAAGCCATTTAATTGCACTTCGTGCAACTAAAAAGGGTGAATCTAGTGGAATTAAAGGAAAACCAGAAATTTAACTGCACGAAATACAACTAACTATCTTTTGAAGGAGCATTCTGAGGAAATAGTTGCACTAAATGCAGTTAACGGATGCGTGGAGCTCATAATTATCGCTTGAGAAAGCTTGACCAGTGACTATTTCCTTCGGAAGAAGAACGCCCACTCAACAAACTTACTCTAATTGCATTTTGTACACTTATTTCTGCGTAGATCGTCCCTAGAAGCCGTTTAGTTGCACTTCGTGCAGCTAAAAAGGGTGAATCTAGTGGAATTAAAGGAAAACCAGAAATTTAACTGCACGAAATACAACTAACTATCTTTTGAAGGAGCATTCTGAGGAATAGTTGCACTAAATGCAGTTAACGGATGCGTGGAGCTCATAATTATCGCTTGAAAAAGCTTGATCAGTGACTATTTCCTCCGGAAGAAGATCGCCCACTCCAAAACTTTCTCTAATTGCACTTTGTACACTTATTTCTGCGTAGTTGGTCATTATAAGCCATTTAATTGCACTTCGTGCAACTATAAAGGGTGAATCTAGTGGAATTAAAGGAAAACCAGAAATTTAACTGCACGAAATACAACTAACTATCTTTTGAAGGAGCATTCTGAGGAAATAGTTGCACTAAATGCAGTTAACGGATGCGTGGAGCTCATAATTTTCACTCAAGAAATGTTTGTTTTGTGAACGTACGGATCATATTCGGTAGTATAAAATAATAATAACTAATTATGATATATGCTTCATTTTGCTTCCCCCTTAATATGAAATTAAAGAAAGGGGCGTGGAAAATGAACATTAATTTTAGAAGCTACCGTTCTGAAGATCTGCTGAAGGTACGTCATTTTCTTATACAAAGTTATAGTAAGCTAAAGACTCCAAATACCTGGCTTATAGACCGCTGGGAATTTGTTGCTTTTTTTCAGGAGACGAGAAGTGGAACGCTGGAGCAGTGGGAACAAAAAGTGGGCTTATGGGAGTATGAGAATGGAGAGCTTGCAGCTGTAGTGTGCAGGGACGATGGGTTCTATTTTCAGTGTGCTGAGATGAATCCTCCGGAAAAATTACTTGAAGAAATGTTTGCTTTTGCTGAACAAAAAGCTGAGGAAGAGAACGGTGGTTACGTAGAGCTGTATGTGCCAATACCGGAGAATATGACCTCTGCGGCGGAGGTTGCTCGTAAGAGGGGGTATCATCAAACGGGTGGTAAGGAAAGCGCAAACTCCTTGCGATTGGATAAGGAATTTCCTGTGGAGCTCCCCTCTGGCTTTAGAATATGCAGCGGAGATGAGATCGAGGTTACTGCAAAAGCGCTTGGACATATCATGGCCTTCGACTATGCAGAAACGGCGGAGGCAGAGCTCACGCTGCTACATTATGGGAATATGAGTAACGCTCCAAGCTATAATCCGCAGCTCGATCTTAGCGTTGTGAATGACGCGGGCGAAGTGGTTTCCTTTTGTAATATTTTTTGGGACAGCAGCAATAGAATTGGTGCTCTGGAGCCTGTAGGCACATCCATTAATTATCGAAAGCTGGGACTGGGACGGGCGGTTCTACACGAAGGATTTAACCGTTTAAAACAACTCGGAGCTAGTAAAGTTTACGTAGGTTCTATGCAGCCTTTCTACGAGAAATTGGGCTTTACTACAGAAGTTTGGTTGCAGGTGTGGGAATATTCAGGTCACACAGATTAAGTTGCACCGGCTGCTCCTAACATTGGATCTGTCAGCAGTATCTAAACTGGCAACGTTTTATGAAAAATCCCCTTGATGGGTAAGTCATCAAGGGGATTTTTGGGTTTGAGCTCGGCAATCATATGCTGCAAAGTAATCTCATACGTCGCACAGCAATCATACCGCTATAGCAATTATGCGCTGCAAACTGCCTCTGATTGCACTTTGTACAATATTCTTAGTAGCCGAAGCCGAAGCCGAAGCCGTAGTCGAAGCCATAGCCGAGCAGTAGCTGAGCCAAATCACAAAGCTCAGCACTCGCAACTAGCCGTCTGGCCAAGAGATTTTATTGATATTTGACTACAATTGCATTGCTGATCTGACGCCCAGGGGACGTAAGATATTTGCCGTTGTAGTAGAGCCCGCTGGATGCACCACCATCCAGATTCATGGCTTGATACGCTCCAGCTTGCTTCATCATTTCTGCCAGCTGTGGGATGGTGGCTCCACCAGTGGTCAGTAGAATGAGCTTATGGTCGCGTGTTAATCCGAGCGCGCTGCGTGCTCCGCCGCCGGTTAAGATTTTTGGATCTTTGAAGCCTTCTGCCGCGACATTTAGGGATACCTTGCCGTTCACAAGAAGACGCGGGCCGGCTTGAAGAGCTCCTTCCATGGAGCCGGAAGCGAAGCGGCTTGTGAAATCCAGCCCAGGAATCAGTGACGCCAGATGGTTGCTGTCATAGGTAAAAATCGTCCGGCGATCCCCGGAGCTATTTTTAAGCATTTTTCCGCCGCTGACAATGTAACCGTATGGAGCTTTGTATGCTCCTTTTGTATAGGCATCAAAAAATGTTCCGTTAATCGCAACTACGGCATTATTACGTTTAGCCAGACTGCTTAGGTCCTCCACTTTTCCGACCGTATTTCCAGCCAGTACGACATCAAGTTTCACCTTAGGATGCAGCAGGGACACTGTAACCGTCTGGGCTTTGAAGGATCTGCCGCCAACTTTGAAGGTTTTACTAGCGCTGACAACTGATGAAGAATCCGCTTTGATTAGTGCGCCGGACTGTACAGGAACAGTGGTTGCAATATCATTACTCTTAAGGGTTAATGAAGAGGCTTCCTTATCCCAAGTTAATTGAATGCCAAGCGTTGTGCTGATAAAAGACAACGGGATATATACCGTGCCATTATCACTGAAAGCAAGATCAGTTAGTGTAACCGACTTTTCATTGACGAGCGCAGCGGTTTGACCTAATGTAAGCGTTATGGTGGTGTCTGCATTCGTAATGCTTATACGTTTTTCGTTAGGATTCCATACAGACTGTATACCAGTGAAGCTATTTAAGAGACGCAGTGGTATGTATGAATGGTTATTCTTGTCCACATAGACGGTGTTTTTAGGAACTGGTGTTGCACCAACAGTGGATGGGCAAGTGGCGACAAGCGGAACGAGCAGTAAGAAGGTAAGAAACAGAGTGGACCCTAGCTTTTTCATCATAAACAATTACTCCTTATCTTGTAGCTGTTGTAAAAAACGACAAGGTTTATTATACCTCATGTTCAAAAACTTGGATAACCTTTATTTTTAAATGTTCATAGGGTGAATCTGATAGAATATAGATTATATTATTTATATTAGCACTGAAATTGCACTGAGATTAGCACCATAACTAGCACCATAACCAGCATCACAACTGCCACTAGACTCAATAGCTAAAAGGAGATTTTTATGACTACGATAGGTTTAATTCGCCATGGAAGTACCGCGTGGAATAAAGAAGGCAGAGTGCAAGGGCATACGGATAATTCATTGGATGCTGAAGGCCTGCAACAGGCACAACTACTGGCTGAACGTCTTAGCACAGAACAATGGGATTACATATATTCAAGTGATTTACTCAGAGCGCGGCAAACGGCAGAGGTTATTGCAGAAAGATTAGGCCTTGAGATCACGGGTTTAGCGCCGGGCATTCGAGAGATGTATGCGGGACTTATTGAAGGAACTACGCAGCAAGAGCGGATTGAACGATGGGGAACCGATTGGAAGACGTTAGATTTGGGTTTGGAAACTCCAGAAGCCAGCGAGCTCAGAGGCAGCGAAGTCATTGAAGAAATTGCGGCGAGACATCCAGGCAGTCATATTCTGATCGTTAGCCATGGTGCAATTTTACGCAGTAGCCTTAGAAGACTACTTCCAGAACTGGACGGCACAGTATTATTGAACAATACGTCAATTACGCGAATAACAAAATCCGAATCGGATGGCTCATGGAACTGCGAGTTATATAATTGTGCGCGGCATTTGGAGAAAGAGTAAGTGTTCAGATAATGTTCAGAGCTTTTTTATATATTGGTATCGCAGTACAGTAAGCTAATTATTTGTAGTTCAGAAGGATGTGCGAATTAAAGGTGGTAGAGGTTCAGATTTATTTACAAACGTTAATGTCCATTATCATCGCAGGGGTTGTAGGTTATTTAGTAATGAGATTTTACCGGGATGCTGCTAGTAAGGAACCAAAACAAAGAGCAGTTTACACGGGCCTTTCCATTATAACTATTGTCGTTGGATTGTGGGCAATGCATCAGCTAGGCAAAAAATCCTTAGAAGAAACTATAGAGGTCAATGGGGCGATTTTCACTCCGTTATTGATATACGCGCTTACGATAGCTGTTTTAATGTTTTTGCTTACACGGCTGAACCTTGTTTTGGCGGAAAGAGAGCAGCTTAAGGAACTTGCCTATAAGGATGGCTTAACAGGGCTGTTAAACAAGAATGGAATGGATCACTTTTGGGATCGCTGCAAAGTAAATGAGCAACTAGCCGTATTGTTTATGGATTTGAACCGGTTCAAATCAATCAATGACAGCTTAGGACATCATGTGGGCGATTTACTGCTGCAAGAGGTGGGAGGAAGGTTAAGTCAATTCTCCAGCAAAAGAAAACGCCATATTTTCCGTATAGGCGGTGATGAATTTGTGATTGTAGCTAAAGGCTGCAATCAGAAGGAAGCGGAGCAGTTAGCGGTGCAGATTCTGGAGAAGACGACCAGACATTATCAGCTGGGAGAGCACAACCTCTTTGTATCTGCGAGCATAGGCATCAGCATTAGTCATGGCAAGGTGGATCATTTCAGGCTGCTGCACGAAGCAGATACAGCGATGTACACCGCCAAACAGCTGGGTACAGGTCGTTATTCAGTTTATAAAAATTAGTTTGTTAAGTGTAAAATATAAGCGTCAGCCCTGGACATAAATAGATGTCTAAGGCTGACGCTTTTTTTTAGGCTCCCGGTGTGTGAAACTTGTGGGGGACTTGCTTGCGTCCCTTCATCAAGAAGAGGCAGAGCAGGGCAACCGCCATACTAATCGCTGCTACATAGAACAGGATGGAGTAATCAAAAATATCAATCATTAGCCCCAGCAAAGGTGGCGAGCTGATCGCTGCCAGTGAAGAGACCAAATAATACATCCCTGTTCGAGTACCGATACTCTCCTCAGTTCCCGTTGCAACAACATAAGGATAAGAGTTGATGTTGATACAAGCCCAGAAGATTCCTCCTGTCAGGAGTAACGCTCGAAGCACCAGCAGGTCCTGTGCAAACCCAACAAGCGCAAAGACCGTCATCAGGCCACATACGCCGACGATAATGATCTTCTTTTTCCCGAATCGCCCACCCAGCCAACCGCTCGGAATAGCGAACAGCACAAAGGCAAGGGAGAAGAAGGTAAGGGAGAAGGAGGCTGCTTGTTCACTGAGGCCCAGATGGTTTTTTCCATACAATGTAAACAAGGTTTCGACCCCTTGATAAGCTACAAACCAGAAGAAAATCGCTGCCAGTAGAAAGACTGTAGTACGATCCAGCTGGCCGCGAAAGGAGACTCTGGAAGGCTTAACTATCGTCGCAGAAGGGCTCCCCGCTGTATCGGATAGAAGCGTAGGGCTTATATTCACACCATCCCGTTTTTCTTTGATGAAGCGCGATACGATAAACAGACATAACAGGGTAATCAGTCCAGCAACGAGAAATGGCAGCGCAGGATTTGATTTATAGAGGATCGAACCCACGCCGAAAGCCAGAATTGATCCGAATCCACCCATGAAATTAATTAATCCGTTAGCCTTTGTACGCTGCTCTTCAGGTGTTATGTCGGGCATGAGAGCGACGGTAGGGGAACGGTATAAACTCATGGCTTAATTCATCAGCATCATAAATAAAAGCAGTGTAAATAGTCCGGTATGAAACGGAATCAGCATAGTCAGCACGGCAGCGAAGGGCATACCGATCATAAGATAAGGCATTCTGCGTCCAAAACGCGAGGTCGTGCGGTCACTCCGATTGCCGATCCAAGGCTGCAAGAATAAGGCGAAGTAATTATCAATCGTCATCATGAAGCTGATTAGGGCCACGCTATGTACATATTTTTCGAGGAAAAAAGGTACAAATGCGTTATACAGACTCCATGTAATGCTGATGCTGAAAAAGCCGAATCCGAGCAGCCAGACTTTTTTCACACCATCACACTCCCTTGTCAGCCAGAAGTCCAGCGAGTAGGTCTGGATGATCGGTAATAATGCCTGATACACCAGCTTCAATTAAATATTTCATCCGCTCGGGATCGTTAACGGTCCAAGGATGGTAGACAACGCCATGCTTCGCCGCTTCTTCGACGAATTCAGGCAGTACTGCAAAATGATATGCATGCAACGCAGTCGCTCCAAGTGTAGCAGCATAGTCCCAAGGACGATACAAGCCTTCCCCGTATAGAATTCCTGTTCTGATCTCCGGTGCCAGCGACTGACAGTAAGCTAGTGAATAATGGTTGAAGCTCGAAAAAATGACGCGATCGCTCATCTTGAAATCCCGTACGGCCGCGATCACTTTTTCCTCCATACCCGGATATAAAAAAGTGCCATTTTTAAGCTCGATATTTAGGATGGTATCTCTACCTTGCAGCAGATCTAATAAATCTTCCAGCAATGGAAGGCGCTCATCTTTGAATTCAGGTCCGAACCATGAGCCTGCGTCCACTTCCAGCAGTTCTGCGAGTGTATGATCCTTCACATAGCCGGTTCCGCTTGTTGTGCGGTTTAGAGTTTCATCATGAATGAGGACTAGGCCGCCATCCTTGGTCATTTGTACATCAGTTTCTATTCCGGTTGCACCCAGCTCAAGACCTTTGCGAAATGCTGCCATAGTATTTTCTGGACACACTGCCGACGCTCCACGATGCGCAAAATTAATGATGTTGTTCATAAGTTATTGTCCCTCCAACTTTAGTGTTTGCTATGCCCCTATAGATGGGGGCTACTTGTCATATTCCACAGAGAGTAAAGTAACCCTGTCTGGAATTCTAATTCAGTTGTTCATAGCGCCATACGGGATTCGTTCCAAAAGTCCAGCTTCATAGATGCTCCGCAGCTTCAGCTCGGGCATATGAATATAACCGATATAACAATCGCATACCTTCATTCGGCAGCTTCTAACCGCAGAGAGACCCTCTAGCCCATCACGGTAAAGATTGCCTATGACACCTCTGTCCTTATAGCAGCGTTTCACAAGCCCAGCGCCCTGTACGTAAAAAACATCTTTTCCTGCATTGCAGGCTTGGCCAAGGCTTTCATAATCCATAGCATTCACAGAAAAATGTGGATCAATCTCGCTAAGGAAGACAAAATCCTCAGCTGTATAATAATCAGGTTTATCTTTGTAAGCATTGACCCATAAGTACACGTTCTCTGGTAACGCAGAACGAAGTGAAGCTATAGCTGAAAAAGCGCTGCGTATTCCAACGCTTCCCACACTAAATGGAACGTCGTTCTCATATAAAGTCAAACATTGCGCCAGAAATTTATCCTCCCGCACTTGTCCGGGGTGGTAGGTGGCCCAAAAGGCCACTTTTTTACGATTCAGCTGGGAGATGAAATCCAGGTTGGCAGATAGGTTGGTCTGAATCGCTACCTTCTCTACATGGTCCATATTGGAGAGGGCAATCATTGCTTCTTTGTACCAGCGATGAATCAGCCCTTCGCCATAGGGATTAAAAAATATAGAAAGCCGATGACCTGCCGCACCTTGCTCAGAGGCCCACGCTACAAAGGCTTCCAGCCCCTGGCGGTCCTTGGCGAGCGTAGCTGCGCTGTCTCTTGTTTTGCCAAAAGGACAATAGGGGCAATCATAGTTGCAGGACGTGAGGGAACTGCGGTAGTAGAGAACCGCATTCATGGCAATACGAACCTTTCCATCTGCTCTCGGATCTCCCCAGAAATAAACCAATCCCCAATCGAATCAGAGTAACCCATCCCTTCGGTGGTAAGGCGCAGGATGCCATCTTCCTCTTGCCCAAGACCGGAATGAAGCAGGTTGGACAGCTCAGGATAATCGCTCCAGAGCGATTGATCGAAACGCTGGCTGTAATCTTCAAGCTTCAGCCCTTCGCTATGTAGAATCGCCTTCAGAATAAAGCGGCGTTTCTGTTCTTCAAGACTCAGCACAATCCCGTAATCCGCAGTATCGTAACGATCCGTCGCCACGTAATCAGCAATAATGCTCTCGGTTGCTTTACGGCTTACCCCATAACGGGAAGCGTAATGCACATGGCGGGTGTAGGATCTTGCTCCGCAGCCCAATCCGACCATTCCTTCTTCTTGGCAGCTATAATCGAGAATGGGTTTAGCTGTTCCTGCGTCTTCCTTGGCGAAACGACGCATGGAGTATTGGCGATATCCTCTCGCTCTAAGCAGCTGCCCAGCGGCTTTGTAGCAATCTAGGCGAATATCGTCCTGACGCTGGATATCACCAGGCTTCACAATCGTATGCTCACGGGTGTAGAGCGGATAGATGAAAATTTCCTCTGGCTCAAAGCTGATCGCTTGATTGAGCGAATATAGCCAAGAGTCGACCGTCTGCCCCGGAAGCCCGTAGATCAGATCTAAATTTAGTATGGGAAAATCATATTTCCCCAGCAGATCTAGTGCCCGATATACCTCATCCGGATTTTGTGGGCGATAGATGGCCGCCGATTCAGCAGCGACAAAACTTTGGATGCCCATGCTGACCCGATCCACCGTATACTCTTTTAGAATATTCAGCTTCTCTTCGGTAATCGTCTCCGGTGAAGTTTCCACTGAGATGGAGGCTGTATTTGTGTCCAGTCCCATCGTATCAACGGCAATGTGAAACAAGCGGCGGAGCTGATCTGCTGCCAGCAGGGTGGGAGTTCCACCGCCGATCGCAAAACGCGCATAAGGTTTATGTCTGGTGAATTCCGCCCATTGCTTTGCTTGGCGTTCCAGGGCATCCACGTATGTGGCATGAACATTTGCGCGTTTATCAGGCAGGGTAAATAGGTTGCAGAATCCGCAGCGTGCGCCACAAAACGGAATATGCATATATAGAAAGAAAGATTCCGCAGGCTCATCACGCCAGAGTGTTTCTAGCGGCATCGGAGGCTGCAAATCCCTGTAAGCCGTTTTGTGTGGATAGGAATACAGATAAGAACGGTAAGGGTGAGCAGTAATGCTGTCTTTCCACTTGTGAAGCTCTTCTAAAGAGAAGGACGATAACGTCATATCAGTTCTCCATCCTTTCCTTGTTATAAATATTATAAAATAAACTCCCGATAAGGGACGTTCCATACCGTCTCGTGGGCAAGGCGATGCCCCTGATAGCCATCTTCCCCATAAGCGGTTCCATGATCTGAAAAAGCCAGGCAGAAGACAGGATTGCCGCGTTCCCGGAACGCATCGAACAACCGGCCCAGTTCACCGTCCACATAACGAAGAGCGGCGCGCTGGCTGTCTACGGAGTCTTTTTTAGCACCAGGTACAAAATAATGATTTGGTCCGTGAATGGCAGAGACGTTGAGGAACATAAACAATCTTTGCTCGCTAGGAGTATCCTTTAGCAGCTTCAAGGCATGGTTCACCTGATGCTCTGTGGAACGCGGATTGGTCACACCGAAGGTCATCCGCCAGTAGCTTTGCTGGAAATAGCTTGGCAACACACGAGCGAGTGGATTTTTTTTGGTGAAAAAAATAACACCTCCAATACAAACCGTGCGATAGCCCTCGGCAGCAAGTCCTGACACGATATCCGGCGTATCGAACAGCCATGTATGAGGATGCGTCTTCATTCCGGTATTTCGGGAATGGAACATACGGATATGCTCAGTCTTATCCGTTGTAGCTGGAGTAGGCAAGAAGCCGCCGAAAAAAGCGTGATGGGCCGCATAAGTAAAGCTGCCGGGAGTATGTCTTTTCTCCCAGGATCCCGTTCCGCACAGGTTCGGGCAGTTCGCTTCCTCCATAGTAGCTGCATCGTATCGAAGGGTATCAAGTGTGATCATTAGAATGTCATGGGTGCCAACGATAGTGTTCATATCCATTAAGAGGATCCTTCCTTTATAAGCGGTGTTGAGGGATGAGTAATATAGTCTCTGGCGGTCAATACCTTCATTTCCCATTCGTAGGTGCTGCAGCCACGGTATTTTACATCGTACAGCAAATCGCCAAATGGATTAACATCGGCGACAAAACACTGCTGCGATCCTCCAGATATCAGCACGTCTATCCCGGCAACTCCAGAACGGGGAAATGCCGCCAGCGCTTGCAACGCGGTATTTCGTACCTGCTCCTGTATGAATTCTGATAAACCGGCTTCTGAAGGAGACATCCGCTGGCTGCGTAAATGCAGATTCGTAATTGGGGTGGAACTTACACGAGCAATTGCATGACAGGCCTCGCGGAGAACCACGAGCTGGCGGATATCGAAGGCTTTGCCGTTATGGCCGATCTTAGGGATCCATTGCTCGGCATAACCACCATGCCGATAAATCCAGTTAATAATGCCGGAGATCGTGGCGGTATCTGTGTATCGCCGCAGTTTACCGGAATTATAGTAAATGGGCGGTCGGGTGATGTAATTCTCGACCCCCACTGTAGTTAAGGCAACTTCGGCACCTGTAACGGGATGGAGCTGATAGGCGATCACCCCGGAAGCGGCAGAGCCGAAGGCTAGCTTAATGAATACCCGGTGCATTCGCCGGGAGATCATCATCTCACGGAGAGAGGCATAGTCGGTAGGCTGTTGTTCCTCGCCTAATGGACGAGGAATAGTGATGCCTGCCTCACTCAGAATCTGTTGTGCCCGCCGTTTATCGGTCATGGCCGCAATGTCAGCGGGGTCATTTAACCATAGCGAGCCTGGACAAACCTCTTTGGCTTCGCGCTGTAGTCTAGCCAGCATGCGGCAATAACCGCGGAACCATTGCGAAGGATGATGCAGGACACCCTGCATCTCCTTCAATTGATGGGCTACCTTCACACGGAGTGGGCGCGGATCAGGTCTTTCAGCGTAGGGATGCAGCGAATCGTCAACATCAACGGCATCAGGTGCGCCAAGAGCGATTAAGGCACGTTCTACTTCAAAGCTGTTGCCAGGCGATTCCAATCTCAGCAGCGGGGGAGCCGCACTGAGATCTATTCCGTTATAAACAGCCGGCTGGCTGGATAACTGCTGCTTCTGCACTTCCAGCAGATCACCTAACGATTGGCCTTGCAGAAATTCAGCGTACGATAAAATGATGGCAGGTGGCATTCCGAGATCGGAACGTGCTTGCTGAATGCCGCTAGTCCGTTTATCCCCAGGAATACCGATAACGATCATCGGCCGCATAGGGGGCTCACTCTGTGATGGAAGGATAACGCCAGTCTTCCTCATCATCGCTTTCCTGTTTGTCGCTGACATCGACAGGTAATCCACTCTGCTGCCACCGGCTGATCATCTCGTCGGACATAAAATGATGGCTTAGATTCAATGCTTTTAGTCCCTTGATTCTCTCGCTGGCAAGAAGCAATTCAGCACCTTCGTCGCTGAGGGTACCCAGAGATAGATCTAGCGTATCCAGCTGATCTAAGATAGGCGCATTTGCTACTGCACCGGCGATTTCATCTTGTATTTCGCTATTTTTTAATCCCAGATAGGTAAGTTTAGGGAACTTTCCTA
Source organism: Paenibacillus sp. FSL R7-0048 (assembly GCF_038004505.1). Classification (NCBI taxonomy): domain Bacteria; kingdom Bacillati; phylum Bacillota; class Bacilli; order Caryophanales; family Paenibacillaceae; genus Paenibacillus; species Paenibacillus sp. FSL R7-0048. The sequence continues at coordinate 1,239,207 of NZ_JBBORF010000001.1, forward strand.
CTTCTATAAGAGGTAGAATATCTGCGAGGCTTCCGTCAAAGCCGTAGTTATCTACGCCAAGATATAGTTCCAGCTTACGTAAATTCGGCAATTGGCTGGCTGCAATATTTTCAAGTACGGCTTTACTTAAGCCGCCACTAATAATTATCAGTTCCTCCAGCTTGTCATGCTTTAGCTCTGAGAGGCTCAGCTCATTCCCGCCTTGAATCGTGAGTGATTGTAATTCTGGAAAAGTAGGGAGCAGCGGTGATAGATCGCTTTGGGTAATCCATGAAATCTCGCATTCCTCATAGCCCATCTCACCAATAAAAAGCTTGCGTAAAGCAGGGAAGCTGGCGCTATGCGTAACCAGTGCCTCTACAACCTCTTCCGAGCTATTCTCGTAGGCTTGCCCCCAATCACCGATAATTAGGCTGGTCAGCGACGCACCTTCAGGGCTGCTGCTTAACTTCTCAATTGCTTCGCCAATTCTTTGACCTTCTTCGAATTCGTCGTATCCAATACTAAGCTTTACTTCCGTCATGGGTGTTCCCTCCCGGAAAAATTTAACTTCGAAAATACCCTATCATCTGTAGCCGAGGGAGTCAAATAGCTGAATATAACTATAGTTAAACTCTCCATATTATTGAGGTGAAATTTTGTGGTAGGTTTATACTAGAGGCAATTTTATTTTTTTGGAAGGAGTTATTCGTATGAAGAATAAACTTCAGGAATGGATTATTGAGACGGATATAATTAAAATGCAAGAGGCTCTGGAAGCAGGTTTAATTACCTCAGAGGATATAGTTCAAGTATATTTGGAGCGGATCCATAAATACGATATAGACATAAACTCTATTTTAGAAATAAATCCAGAGGTTATACAAATCGCGCGAGCACTCGATAAAGAACGAGCAGAAAAAGGGAGCCGCGGGAGCCTGCACGGTATTCCTATTTTATTGAAGGATAATATAGACACCGCGGATAAGATGCATACGAGTGCCGGTTCTGTAGCTTTAGCTGGATCAATTGCGGCAAAAGATTCATTTGTAGCGGCCAAGCTTCGATTGGCGGGGGCTATTTTACTTGGGAAGGCGAATATGTCGGAGTGGTCTAATTTTATGTCTAGTACAATGCCTGCGGGATATAGCTCGCGGGGAGGGCTTGTACTGAATCCGTATGGACCTGGGACGGTATTTGTCAGTGGTTCCAGCTCTGGGCCTGCGGCAGCCGTAGCAGCGAATCTGGCAGCAGCAGCGATCGGAACGGAAACCGCAGGATCTATTGTCGGTCCAGCCAGCCAACATGCTCTTGTCGGAATCAAACCTACGGTGGGATTAGTGAGCCGTTCTGGAGTCATTCCCATTTCAGTAAGCCAGGATACCCCTGGGCCTATAGCTAGAACGGTTACAGATGCGGCAATTATTTTAGGGGCGTTAACCGGAGTGGATGACAACGATTCAGCAACATTTTCAAGCGAAAAATACGCTTATACAGACTATACTTCAAGTTTAGATAAAAGCTTTATACGACAAGCAAGAATAGGTATTCCACGGCATTATTATAAGCATTTAGACGCTGAGAGGCTTGCAATTATGGAAGCAGCTATCTTGACCTTAAAGAATGAAGGGGCTACCCTTATAGATCCTGTCACAGTACATGTTGAACAACAGAATTGGAATAATGATGTGATTTGTTATGAATTTAAAAAAGGGCTCAACCAGTATTTAGCACAAGTAGATGATTCCGTTCCGATTCACTCTTTGCAAGAATTGATAGCCTATAATGTAAGACATGCTGAGATTGCCTTGCAATATGGGCAAGACACCCTGACAAGATCAGAAGAAGTAACTTTAACTGAAGAAGCCTATCAAGAGAAGAAACAAGAATACAAGGAATTAGCACTTGAGCAAGGAATAGATTATGTGTTGGAACAATATGGTTTAGACGCCTTATTGCTGCCTGGTGATGTAGATGGCATGTATATTGCGGCACGCTTAGGTTATCCATTAGTTACCGTTCCGGCGGGATATGTATCTCAAGGCATTATTGATGCGGATGGGGATTCGACCAAGGGACCTTTTGGTGTTGTTTTTTCCGGAAAAGCTTATAGCGAGCCTACGCTCATAGCCTTAGCATACGGGTTTGAACAAGCTACGTATCACCGGATTCCTCCTCAATTGGAGTAGAATTAGGCTAACTTAGAATAGAAGGAAGCGATCAGTTTGAAGTATTGCCTGGAATGTGGGACAGAGTTAGTAATGAAAGAAAGTGAAGGGGAAGGGCAGGTACCTTATTGCAATGCGTGTGAAATGTTCCGATTCCCTATTTTCAGCACGGCGATTAGTACAGCAGTATTAAACAGGGAGAAAAACAAGATTTTATTAATTCAGCAATATAATCGGCCAGACTATATATTACTCGCAGGATACGTGAACAAAGGTGAAGATGCGGAAACGACTCTCGTACGTGAGGTAAAAGAAGAGGTAGGACTTGATATTGTCGCTTATGAATATATGCGCAGCTTGTACTTCGCACCATCCAATACGCTAATGCTGAATTTTATAGGTGTTGCAGATTCGGAGGACTTGAGCCAGGTGAGTACTGAGGTTGATCATGCTGAATGGTTTACCTTGGAAGAAGCCGCCAGAGCGATTAAAAAGAACAGCCTAGCCGAAACCTTCTTACTGGCGATTATTGAGAAATTGAACGCGGGACAGGTACAGGTCAATCCGGTAAAAGGAACGGTTTAAAATGTAAGTCTATAACTCAAAAGTGTTTATGAAAAAGCAGAAAGGAGCCCGGAGGCTCCTTTTTGTTTTTTCATGCAAGGGGGGACTTAATTAAGCTTATACACACGAGCTTCATAAGGACGAAGCTGAATTGTGTTTAGTTCTTCTTCTGGATTTACTTCGTAGTTGGCAATAAGCAATTCCTTCGCTTGGAATTTCACAGTAGAAGGAAGTTCGAAGGTCGCGGGCTCTCCGAAGAAATTCAATACAACCAGTAGCTGTTCTTCTCCAAGAGTACGCAGATAAGCATATACCTGTTCATTCTCCTCAGCCAGAATTGTATAACTTCCGTATACGATAATCTCATGCTGCTTACGCAGCTCAATTAGCTTCTTATAGTAGTGGAAAATAGAATCGGGATCTGCCAGAGCCTGCTCCACATTAATATCTTCGTAGTTAGGGTTCACAGCCAGCCACGGTGTGCCGGTGGTGAAGCCTGCCTGCGGTTCCGAGTTCCATTGCATCGGCGTACGGCCATTGTCCCGACCTTTGATGTAAATGGAATTCATGATTTTTTCTTCCGAGTGACCGGCAGCCAAGTATTCCTTATACATATTTAGAATTTCAATATCCTTGTAGTCATCGATGGAAGCAAATTGTACATTTGTCATGCCGATTTCTTCACCTTGATAGATGTAAGGTGTACCTTGGAGTGTGTGAAGCAGTGTTGCCAGCATTTTTCCAGACTCTTTCGGGAACAGCTTATCATCCCCAAAGCGGGATAACATACGCGGCTGATCATGGTTGTTCATATACAAGCTGTTCCAACCCTTACCGTCCAGTGCAACTTGCCACTTGGAAATAATGGACTTAATGTCCGCCAGTTTCCAAGGCTGTACATTCCATTTACCTCCAGCACCGGAATCGACATCCATGAGCTCGAAATGGAATACCATGTTCAGCTCGTTTCGATCCTCGGAAACATACAGTGAAGCTTCTTCTGGAGTAACATTAACAGCTTCGCCCACTGTCATGATATCGTACTTGGATAGCACCTCACGGTTCATTTCCTGCATATATTCATGTACGCGGGGACCGTTAACGAAATAGTCTCCACCGAAGTGGTAAGTAGGCTGTTCTACGTTACTTTCCGTAGAAACGCTAGGTAATTCCGGTACTTTGGAGATCAGGTTGATCACGTCCATGCGGAATCCGTCAATTCCTTTATCCAGCCACCAGGTCATCATATCATAGATTTCCTGGCGCAGTTTTGGATTGTCCCAATTCAGGTCTGGTTGTTTTCTGGAGAAGAGATGGAGGTAATATTCTTCCGATTTCTCATCCAATTCCCAAGCCGATCCGCTGAAGAAGGAGCCCCAGTCGTTAGGCGGCTGTCCGTCCTTACCAGGACGCCAGATATAATAATCACGATAAGGATTATCCTGCGATTTGCGGGACTCCACGAACCAGGCATGTTCATCTGAGGAATGGTTGACCACAAGGTCCATAATCAGCTTCATGCCGCGGCTGTGAAGTCCAGCTAGCAGTTCCTCCCAATCGGAGAGCGTTCCGAAATCATCCATAATACTTTGATAATTACTGATATCATAACCGTTATCGTCATTAGGCGACTGGTACACTGGGCACAACCAGACTACGTCGACACCAAGATGATTTAGATAATCGAGTTTCGAGATAATCCCTTGCAGATCACCAATGCCATCCCCGTTACTGTCTTTGAAGCTGCGGGGGTAAATTTGATACACTACGCTTTCTTTCCACCATTTCTTATCCATGTATAACTCTCCTATCTCTCTATATAAATCTTAGTTATTTAATGGATCCAGATGTTAGTCCGCTGATAATCCATTTTTGCGCGAACAAATAGACGATGAGCATCGGGGTTAATGCGAGCAGATATGAAGCAAATGCTAAGTTAAAATCCGTGCTGAACTGGCCCTGGAAGACATATTGTACAAGCGGAAGCGTGTAGGAATCTTGATCTCCGAGCAGAACCAGCGGTAGCATAAAGTCATTCCAAGTCGATAAACAAGACAGGATACCGATTGTTGCACTGACAGGAGCGAGGAGTGGGAAAATAATCTTCCAGAACGTTCCGAAGGTCGATGCGCCATCTACTGTAGCCGCTTCTTCCAATTCATACGGAATGGAGCGGATATAGCCGGTGTATACAAAAACGTTAAAGGCCAGACCATAAACAACGTATAGAATAATAATCCCTACAATATTGTTCATGTGCAGATCCGTTGTCACTTTGACCACAGGCAGCATAATAATCTGGAAAGGGATAAACATAGCACTGATAAAATAGAAGTAAAGCACTTTGAAAAATTTCCGCTTCATATTACGTGCAATAGCATAGGCTACCATGGAGTTGGTAAGCAATATGAACACAACAGTCGTAATAGTAATAATGGTGCTATTTCCTAAAGCATTGAAGAAATTCGTTGCCTTAATCGCATTGGCGAAGTTCTCAAAATGCAGGCCAGTCGGCAGCGAAAAGATAGATTGAGCCATTTCTTCGGGATTCTTGAGCGCGATGGCAATAGTCATGTAAAGCGGAAAAAGAATCAGCAGTGAGCCTAGGGCGATAAGCGTCGTTACAGGCCAGTTGGTTGATTTTTTGATCATAAGTCCATCTCCCGTTTCTGCAGAAATTTAAGCTGAAGGGCGGAGATAACGACGATCACGATAAAATAAATCACGGCGTTCGCCGATTGGTAGGCAAATTCTCCGCCTTGGAAGCCGCCTGTGTAGATTAAGTGGGCAATGGATTGAGTTGAACGTCCTGGTCCCCCACCTGTCAAAGCAACGATTTGGTCGAATACCATCAGGCCGCCCTTCATCGCGAGTACCATATTGATCGTGAAGAAGGAAGCAAGCATTGGAAAAGTAATGCTCCAGAATTCTCTCCAGCGGCTAGCGCCGTCCAGATTGGAAGCTTCGTAAAGATCATGAGGAATGGTCTGCAGACCCGCCAGATAGAGAATCGTGTTATAAGCAATCCCCTGCCAAACGGCTACAATGACGATACCGATCCAAGCCCAGTCCGAGTTACCGAGAATGTTCTGTGATAAAAATTCACTGCCGAGTTTCGCACCCCAAATAGGGAATACATTAGCGAACAAGTAGTTAAAAATAAAACCGACAATCAATACGCTAAGGATATTAGGAAGGAAATATACCCCGCGGAAAAAGTTTTTGGCTTTAATTTTCGCATTTAGTCCTAACGCAATCAACAAGCTGATGATGTTGATAAGAATAGTGGTCAGGATGGCATATTTAAAAGTGAACACATATGAATTCAACACATTTTCGTCTTGAAAAATGTTGACGAAGTTCTTAAATCCTACGTAATCAAAGCTGTCACTAAAGCCGTCCCAGTTTGTGAACGAATAATATATACCCTGCAGTGCAGGAAAGGTATGAAAGGCAAAGAAAAGAAGTAATGCCGGTATAGTCATCAGATAAAAGGCGACTCGGCGTTTGGCCATCATGTAATCCTCCTCATTGTAAAAGCGAAAGAGAAGAGGGGAAGCCCCGTTCTCTTTCGCGGTTCATGTTTGTCTGATCTGGTTATTTCCGGTCAGCTACTTTATCCCATTCTGTATCAAGCTGTTTTAGGTAAGCATTAATATCTTTCTTTTGTAAGAAGGCTTGGTTGATGGTTTCAACTTTCATTGCACTTGGAATGTAGTGGTCAGCAAAGTCAGCGAGTTTACCTGCTTCAAAAGATGCTTTGAATCCGTCCATCGTTGGATCATCCTGTGTTACACCTTGTACTGCTGGGAATGCTTTTTGTTCGTTGATGTATAGGGTGACATTCTCAGGTTGAAGTAGGAAGTCAATGAATTTCTTGGCTTCTTCTTTATGTTTAGTGTTCTTGGAAATAGTCAGTAATGTGTCTACGCCAGAAATGACCTTAGCATCGGCAGCATCATTTGTCGCTGGGAACGGGAATACGCCAAGTTCAATGGATGGATTGGCTTTCACGATTTCTGGAATCGCCCATACGCCTTGCAGGTACATTGCTGATTCGCCTTTAGCGAATGCTGTGTTGCCGTCATTGTAATTCTTTCCAAAGATATCTTTCTGTCCGTATTCCGTCAGCTTAAGCAGTTTTTCGGCAACCTCGTTAAAGCTGTCTGCGAAGGTTACAGTGCCTGCTGTACGCTCCTTGAAGAAATCATTACCTTTAATGATCGTTGAGAGGGAATTGAAAGGTGTAAGTGTTGTCCAAGCATCCTTAAAAGTCAGATAGAAAGCATTCTTACCGCTATCTTTGAACTTTTGAGCGACAGCCATGAACTCATCCCAGGTTGTTGGTACGGTAACGCCCGCTTCAGCGAACATCGCTTTATTGTATATGACCCCACTTGCATTGGAGGAGAATGGAAGAGCATTCAACGTGTCTGTACCCGTCAGGTCTTTCATCATTTGGACATAGGCAGGTTGAATATTCTTAGCTAGCGGATCAGAAGTGAAGTCTTCAAACAGACCGCTTGCGGATAAAGTTTTGTAGGTGTCGGTGGCACCCATACCCACGACATCAGGAATGTCTTTTTTAGCCGCACGAGTCTTCAGCACAGTTTCAGCATCCGGCGGGTTCACTTGAGTGACTACGATGTTCGGATTGGCTTCATTAAATTTCGCGACTAGCTTGTCGAAGGTGGCTTTGGCTTCAGACTTACCTTGGAAGAATTCGACTTTTACCTTTTCACCGGAGGAATTCCCACTGCTATTTGTGCTGTTGTCAGCCGCGTTATTGCCACAGGCGCTAAGCACGGACATAGCCACTAGGCTAACCACTACAGGTTTGATTGTTTTTTTCATGATAATTCCTCCTAATAATTTGTTATTCTGATGATGAAGAGAAGGGTAAACGTTTACTCTGAACATATACTTAAAAGATATTCTGCTACTTATAGGCGGAGGATATACATTAAGATAAAGAGTAAACGTTTACGTTATATTGACAAAAGACTTAGGTAAGTGTTCTTACCGTTTGTCTTTCCACAATTAAGTGGTCGACGATTCTGCTATTCACAGTCTCGCCCGTTTCAATCATTTGGATCAGTTTTTCCACAGCGATCTTACCAATATCGTACAGTGGCTGACGAACTGTAGTTAACGGCGGAATAACCATTTTAGCCATTCCGAGATCATCGTACCCCATAATAGAGATATCTTCAGGAACGCTTAAACCATATTTGATGACAGTGGAAAGGGCGCCAATCGCCATTTCGTCACTAGCGGCAAAGACGGCAGTGAGATCAGGAGCTTGATCCAAGAGAGCTTCCATTGCAATACTCCCACTTTCATAATGAAAGTCTCCAAAAGTTAGATAACGGCTGTCAAAAGGTATGCCATTTGCCTCAAGTGCTTTACGATATCCCTCAGCTCTGGGTGCACCCGCAATAATATCGTTTTGATCTCCGCTGATCATGGCTATTTTTCTGTGACCTTTAGAAATTAAGTAAAGGATAGCATCATAGGCAGCTTGGTAATCATCTACTTTTACGTAAGGTACACTGGCAAATTCCGTTTGGGAAGAGACCAGCACAACTGGGATTTTCATGGTTTCTAGCACATCGTAATATTCTTTCTTCAAGACTTCACTTGAAAAAATAATGCCATCGACTTGCTTCTCTCTGAGCAACTGCAAATACTTCAGCGTTCGCTTACCATCCTGATCGGTATTACAAACCATCACACTGTAATTTCGGTCATTGGCCAATTCCTCAATGCCTTTAAGCAGATTGGAGGAGAAAGCTCCGGAAACACTTGGAAACATTACACCTATAGTCTGCGTACGCTTATTGATTAGGCCACGAGCAATCGCGTTAGGTTGATAACCAATTTCTTTGATCGCCTCATTTACCTTTTGTTTCGTTTTGTCCGAATACCCACTTAAATTGTTTAGCACGCGAGAGACCGTGGCAATGGAAACGTTCGCTTTCTGTGCAACATCTTTAATCGTTGGGTTCATTCTTATGAGCTCCTTAAACTACGGTTATCCTTGAATTAAACGCTTACGTAGTGAATAATGAATTTATATTCAACGAACAACGTAAACGCTTACCCTGAATATAAATCCTGATAGGTATTTTTGTCAACTCTACTTAAATATAAAAAAATGATCAAAGCTACGTAAAACCAAGAGTTCTTTTAATAGAATGAAAGCGATACATATACCAAAAAATTACTTAAAATAATGGAGAGAGCACAGTTTAGTTTTAGGTGATAACTTGATTGTACAGATCATTTGTACATGTAATTGACAAAAGAATATTGGAGGTCTAACATTTAGAGAGTAAACGCTTACGTAAAACTTTTAAATATGACATGCAAGCCCTGGTTTTAATGATTTACTCGGATAAGGAGTTGTATTTATGAATATTTATCTCGAGATTCCGGATGTGGATAAGCACTTTCCTTACCGCAGTTTACTTTGCAATGGTGATACGTTGTGTTATCCGCATTGGCATAAAGAAATTGAAATTATCTATGTTACCAAAGGAAGCCTGAATCTGGGAATTAATGATACCCCTATTCACATGGAACAGGGCGAGGTTCAGTTTATCAATGGTGGGGATGTGCATTATTTTCTCTCTTCCCCTGAGAGTGAACGGGTAGTGATTCAATTTGACCTGAATTTGTTTCAAGAAGTAGCCGCTTTGAACGGTAATGACTACTCACTTCGTGAGGTCTTTACGCTTATGGAGTATTCCAGTTCTAGATGGCCCGTGGCAACTGCCGCGAAGGTCAAAGGGCTGATTGAGAGTATTTACGAGGAAGATGTACAGCGAAGAGAAGGGTATGTTTTTCTAATCAAGGCTAGATTATTTGAACTGCTGACCGTTATTTTACGTGAGGTACCGAAAAGTCCGATCAATAAACAGCCTAAGTTCTCAGAAGATACACTGAATCAATCCAGAGAAACACTGGAGAGACTAGAGCGGATTTTTATTTATGTGGAGCAGCATTATCAGGAGGCTATTTCGCTGAATGAGGTAGCTAATTATATGGGTTTTAGTCCTTATTATTTTACCAAATTGTTCAAGAAAAACACGGGCATGACCTTTATCGCGTTCTTAAACGAATACCGGCTTAACAAAGCCAAATGGATCTTGATCAATGAAGATCTGCCGATGTCTGCCGTGGCGGAAGCAGCCGGGTTTGGCAGCGTGAAGACCTTCCATCATTTTTTCAAGGAAGCAACGGGGATATCCCCGCTGAAATACCACAAGACAATATTCGGGAATAATACAGCAAGATTACAGGAAGAAAGCCCTTCCTCAGATTTGTATGATAGAGATATCAAAACAGGAATAAGTGGAGGTTAGACCAGAATGACTTTAACAGTAGGAATTATCGGCTGCGGAGGTATTGCGAACGGCAAGCACATGCCAGCGTTAAAAAAAGTAGAAGGTGCGCGAATGGTTGCTTTTTGTGATATCGTCGCTGAACGTGCCGAGAAGGCAAAAGCGGAGTTTGGAGATGAGCAGTCCGTAGTTTACACAGATTATAAAGAGCTTCTTAACGATGCAAGTATAGATGTGATTCATGTATGTACGCCGAACATTTCCCATGCGGAGATTTCCATTGCGGCTATGGAAGCAGGCAAACACGTAATGTGTGAGAAGCCGATGGCTAAAACCACGGCAGAAGCACAAGCGATGATCGAGGCCTCAGAGCGAACTGGGAAAAAGCTGACCATCGGTTATCAGAACCGTTTCAGACCAGATTCAGCTTATCTGCATGCGGTATGTGAGAATAATGAGCTTGGTGAGATCTATTACGCCAGAGCTAAGGCTATCCGTCGTCGCGCTGTCCCAACTTGGGGTGTGTTTTTGGATGAAGAAGCGCAAGGCGGCGGTCCGTTGATTGATATCGGCACCCATGCGCTCGATTTGACCCTGTGGATGATGGATAATTACAAACCTAAATATGTCGTGGGCAACGCTTATCATAAGCTGTCCGGTCGTAAAAATGCTGCAAATGCTTGGGGCTCGTGGGATCCTGAGAAGTTTACAGTGGAGGATTCCGCCATTGGATTCATCACTATGGAGAATGGGGCTACCATCGTCTTAGAAGCAAGCTGGGCACTGAATACACTCGATGTCGGTGAGGCCAAAACGGTACTTTGTGGGACTGAAGGCGGAGCAGATATGGAGAAGGGTCTGCGCATTAACGGAGAAGCCTACGGTAAAACCTTTGAAAAGCATATCGGTCTGGATGCCGGTGGCGTCGACTTTTATGATGGTGCAGGAGATGATCCTGCGGTGATAGAGGCAGCTCAGTGGATTGACAGCATTGTAAATGACACCGAGCCTGTAGTGAAGCCGGAGCAGGCGTTGGTTGTGACTCGCATCTTGGAGGCTATTTATAAATCCTCTGAAACTGGAATGCCTGTGTTTTTTGAATAATCAAGCAAATTCGATGGTCATAGATAAATATGAACTAGGAGCGTGTCTCAAGTGACAAGAGTAACCGTATGGAATGAATTCCGTCATGAACGTCAGGAAGAAAGAATTCTTAAGGTCTATCCGCAAGGTATTCATGGACAACTGGCAAGTTTTCTTCAAGAGGCAGGACTGGACACTCAGACAGCTACGCTGGATGAACCAGAGCACGGACTGACGCAAGAGGTATTGGATAACACGGATGTACTGATCTGGTGGGGACATATCGCCCATCATGAAGTAAGTGATGAGATTGTAAATCGTGTACATGCGCGAGTGCTGCAAGGTATGGGACTTGTAGTGCTTCATTCGGGCCATATGTCCAAAATCTTTATTAAATTAATGGGCACCAGCTGCGATCTGAAATGGCGTGAAGCTGAGGAGAAGGAGCGTCTGTGGGTCATGGATCCAAGTCACCCGATTGCTGAGGGCATTGGTGAATACATCGACTTGGAGCAAGAGGAAATGTACGGTGCGCATTTTGATGTGCCAGCACCAGAGAGTCTTGTATTTGTCGGCTGGTTCGAAGGCGGCAACGTCTTCCCAAGCGGATCGACCTACCGTAGAGGCAGCGGGAAGATCTTTTATTTCCAGCCTGGTCATGAATCTTATCCAACCTATTACAACAAGGATATTCAAAAAGTTATCATCAATGGCGTGAACTGGTGTGCACCAACGAAACGTGACTATCCGGTTTACGGACATTCTGAAGCCTTAGAGCCTATCAAAGAAAAGGTGGTCGTATAAATGAAATTAGGCGTATTTGATCCTGTATTTGGAAGCTTGAGTCTTGACGAGATGCTAGATAAAATCGCCGCCGCAGGTTTGAATGCGGTAGAGATCGGCTCGGGCGGTAATCCCGGTAATGCTCACTGTCCGACAGATGAGCTGCTTGCGAGCGAGTCAGCACGTCAAGAATATTTGGAAAAGTTCACGAAGCGTGGCATTATGATCAGTGCCTTCAGTTGCCATAATAACCCGATTTCACCAGATAAAGAAGAAGCCCGCGCCGGGGATGAAATTCTCCGTAAATCGATCAAGCTGGCTTCACTCATGGGTGTTAAGGTCGTGAACACTTTTTCGGGAACGGCTGGGGACAGCGATGAGGCAAAAGCACCGAACTGGCCAGTCACACCTTGGCCTACCGTGTACAGCGACATCAAAACCTGGCAGTGGGAACATAAGCTGATCCCTTACTGGAAGGAAATCGGCAAGCTGGCCGAGGAGCATGGCGTTAAGATCGGTATCGAGCTGCATGGCGGCTTTCTGTGCCATACCCCTTATACGATTTTGAAGCTTAGAGAAGCAACCTGCGATGCTATCGGAGCTAATCTGGATCCGAGCCATCTGTGGTGGCAAGGTATTGATCCTGTAGGTGCCATTAAGATTCTCGGTAAAGCTGGCGCGATTCACCATTTCCATGCCAAGGATACTTACTTGGATCAGGACAACATCAATATGTATGGTCTGACCGATATGCAACCTTATGGCGATGTGCAGACCCGCGCATGGACCTTCCGCTCCGTTGGTTGCGGTCACAGCATATCTGAGTGGTCAGATATCATGAGCGCGCTGCGCACTTACGGTTATGATTACGTGGTGAGCATCGAGCATGAAGACCCTCTTATGACGGTTGACGAAGGCTTCCAACGTGCAGTAACCAATTTGCAATCCATTCTTATTCATGACCAGCCTCAGGGTATGTGGTGGGTGTAAGGTCGAATTAGAAAGCCTTGATTCTCTATTTAGAGAATCAAGGCTTTTTTTTGCGTGTAATGGGGATGTAGGGAGAGCGGGAGAACGGGAGAACAGGAGAACGGGAGAGCGGGAGAACGGGAGAACGGGAGAACGGGAGAACGGGAGAACGGGAGAACGGGAGAACGGAAGAGCGGAAGAGCGGAAGAGCGGAAGGAAGAACGGAAGGGAGTAGAAACGAGCTGACAAAGAGATAGGGAGGAGGTAGGGACGAGTAGTAGCTAATAAGAAACGAACTAGAAACTAACCAGAAATGTACTGGAAACAAACTAGAAACCAACCTGAAACTAACTGGTTTGCCAAAGGACTTAGATGCAGCTATTCGCGTGTTTTAGGGTTTTTGGAGCGAGTTTCGGACCCGAGAGACCTTATTGGTCCCGAAGAGCAAGGAATTCGAGGGTTTTTGAGCAAATAACTGCGCTGGAGTCCGATAGCATCTCAAAACAGCGAAATAGATGCAAATAGGGTCTCTGGGGTCCGCGACTTATGCGCTGATGCGTTAGCTATTTTTCAACGGTAAATCGTAGTTAGTTTGGGGGCTGGTGCGTTGAGCTTCGGGAGAATGGGATACGGGCAAATGTGCAGCGCAGTTAGTTTGGGGCTGGAGCGTCAGGAGCGTCAGGAGCGTGGTGGAGATGTGGTAGAGATGTGGTAGGTAACTGTGCTAACGGACTTAGATGCAGCTATTCGCGTGTTTTAGGGTTTTTGGAGCGAGTTTCGGACCCGAGAGACCTTATTGGTCCCGAAGAGCAAGGAATTCGAGGGTTTTTGAGCAAATAACTGCGCTGGAGTCCGATAGCATCCCAAAACGGCGAAAATATTACAAATAGAGTCTCTGGAGTCCGCGACTTATGCGCTTATGCGCTAGCTGATCTTCGACGGTAAAATCGTAGTTAGTTTGGAGGCTGGTGAGTTGAGCTTCGGGATAATGGGATACGGGCAAATGTGCAGCGCAGTTAGTTTAGGGCTGGAGCGTCAGGAGCGTGGTGGAGATGTGGTGGAGTTGTAGTGGAGATGTGGTAGGTAACTGTGCTAACGGACTCAGATGCAGCTATTCGCGTGTTTTAGGCCTTTTGGAGCGAGTTTCGGACCTGAGAGACGTTATTGGTCGTGAAGAGCAAGGAATTCGAGGGTATTTGAGCAAATAACTGCGCTGGAGTCCGATAACATCTCAAAACAGTGGATTTGTTGCAAATAGGGTCTCTGGAGTCCGCAACTTATGTGTTTATGCGCGTGCTGATCTTTACGTATCTAAAGGCCGGCTTTTTGTCGTGCTTTCATTGGTTACAGTATTGCAATCTCTGCGTCAAGCGGGAGTGGACGAGTTGAAAAGAATAGGTACAGGCTGGTACGCAACATATTTGAAATGATTTCGTCTTTATATAACGGAGGTGGAGCAAGATGAATTTATGCTTTTCGGGAGGCCGGTTTCAAACTTTTTTACAGCGGAACATTAAACTGATGCTTGTATTTGGACTTTTGTTCGCTGCTTGCTTTACAGGAGTTGGAAGGGTGGAAGCTGCTGGCTCAGATCTGATCATCGTGAACAAAAAAACAAACAAACTCGCGTATTTCAGTGACGGCAAGCTGGTGAAGACTTTTCCGGTTGCCACAGGGAAGTCGAAGGAACTGACGCCAGAAGGTAGCTTCAAAATGGTGGTTAAAGTAAAAAACAGACCCTACTACAAAGAGAAAATTCCCGGTGGGGATCCGGCCAATCCGCTTGGCGACCGCTGGCTGGGGCTGGAAGTGAACGGTACCTATGGCACGACGTATGCGATTCACGGCAATAATAATGAGTCATCGATAGGGAAGTATGTTAGCGCCGGTTGTATTCGAATGCATAATGATGATATTCATTGGCTGTATCCAAAAGTAGCCAAGAATACTCGAGTTATCATTACAACGAGCACACTGGCTATGGAGAATATTGCAACTAAAAACGGGTACTCTGTGGGAAGTAATAAGTTTGCGGGGACTTTTGAGATCAATGGGACGACAACAAAGCTGAAGGATCCTTTTATATTGGAAAATTCCCGTGTGTTTGTTCCGCTGAGAGAATCCGTGGCCTTACTGGGTGGTACTTTGCAGAGTGAAGCGGGGACAGGAGCACTGATAATTACGATCGGCAATCGTACGGTGACACATAAGCCATTATCCAATAAGGCTATTGTGAATGGGAAATCCATTACGATTTTACCGTCTCGCAATGAAAATAACCGATTACTAATTCCGCTGAGTATCCTGCCTGATTTATTTGCTGTTCAGGTGCAGTGGAATGCGCAGACTCAGGTGGTAAAGATTAAGTTATAATTGTTCTTGACCTTTTATTTCTGATTTAAATTGTTATATACTGTACTTATTCTAAAATACGGACAATTACGGAGGGCCACCGACTGATGAATAACTAACACGTTTCCTGAAACAGACCATAAAGTTTGTGAAGTGCATATGCACAAGTCACGGAGCACCCGCGCAGGGTGATAACGGTCAGGGATACGTGTGTCGGTCGGGGGTCTTACGATGTTTTTATATGGATAGTTCTATCTATTGTGTTGGTTTACTCTGCATCCAGCAGGTGAATACGGCCGTAGTCTATCCATGTCTGGGCACATTCCCCCTTCATACGCTATTCGACCGCAGACCGTTGGCTGCGGTTTTTTATTTGCAATGAAATCGGAGGAATGAAAGATGACTATAATTAAAGTGAAGAGTTTACGTAAGGAATGGAATGGGATCCCTTTATTTAAGGAGGTATCCTTTGAGATAGCAGAGGGAGAGCGCGTGCTTTTATTCGGACGAAACGGGATTGGCAAAACCACACTGCTTAAGGGGCTGATCGGTCGGCTTACTTTTGAAGAGGGAAGTATCTATCATGGTTTGCCATCTGAAGAATGGGGTGTGCTCGATCAACAGCTTGAGGTACCGGGGGAAGTAACCGCATTGGACTACGTTCTTTCAGGGTCAGCACAGCTGCCTGAATTAAAACGCCAGCTGGAAGCCCTCAGTCAGAGACTGCAGGAGCAGAAAGCTGATAACGAAGCTGAATTGGCTGAATATGCAGAGGTGTACGATCGTTACTTGCAGCTTGATGGATATGGCTGGGAGGTCAAAGCGGAAAAAAGTCTAAAGCAGCTCAAGCTTGAACATGCAGTCTGGGATTTGCCATACGCCTCACTTAGTGGAGGGCAAAAGACACGGGTGCAATTAGCAGCATTATTAGCCCGGCAGCCCAAGCTATTGATTCTGGATGAACCGACCAATCACATAGATGGAGAAACGATGGAGTGGTTGGAGCATTGGGTGTGCACCTACCCTGGAACCGTGTTTTATGTATCACATGATCGTACATTTATTGATCGAACTGCGACGTCTGTGCTGGAGCTTAGTCCGGAGGGATGCCGGCGTTATTCGGGTGGATATACACAATACCGGGAGCAGAAGACTATAGAGCTGAGAACATTGGAGGGACAGTATAAAAAGCAGGAGCAAGAAAAGGAGAAGCTGCTGGAGAGCATTAGGCGGTATGCAGAATGGTTCCAGCAAGCGCATCGTGCTGCCGGACAAAATGATTTTCTGCGTTCGAAATCCAAGAAAAATGTGTCTCGTTTCCATGCCAAGGAAGCTGCACTGGAACGGTTAAATAAGAACCGTGTAGAATTGCCCCGTGAGACTGGCAAGCTGAAGATGAAGCTGGAAAGCGAAGAGTTTCTGGCAGATTCTTTACTGACACTCCGTGAGATAGAGTTTGCCTATGAGGGGAGTGCGCCTTTTCTTAGGGATTTCAGTTTGTCGCTAAACCGGGGAGACCGACTGTCTATTCTGGGTCCTAATGGTGTTGGAAAGTCTACGCTGTTGAAATTGATTGCAGGGATCAATAAGCCTACAAAAGGTGAAGTGCGGCTGCATCCACGGACGACAATCGGTTATTTTGCACAAGAGCTAGATAACTTAGAAATGAACTCTACGATTCTGGATAGCTTGCTTGAACTGCCGGGAATGACCCAGACGGAGGCACGGACGATTCTGGGTTGCTTTTTATTTACGCGGGACGATGTATTTAAACGGATTGGGGATTTGAGTCTGGGGGAGAAATGCCGTGTGGCTTTCCTCAAGTTGTATTTTGGAAAAGCAAATCTATTGGTCTTAGATGAACCCACTAATTATCTGGACATTGATACTAGGGAACGAGTAGAAGAGGCACTTATGGTGTATCCCGGCGGGTTAGTAATGGTCTCGCATGACCGTTATCTTCACTCTAAAGTGGCTAATCGCTTGGTGATATTAGAGCCGTCTCAGGCACCAAAGTTTTTTCAAGGAACGTATGCTGAATACTTCGAAAAAGACAGAACCCGTCTGCTTACTGGTATAGAACAGGCTCGGGAGGATGACCTTGCCCTCCTGCAGCTGCGTCTGAATCAGCTGATTCAGAGTAGCAGTGTGGATTCTGAGGCGGAGAATGCAGCGCTAGTGGCGGAAATCGTTAATTTGCAGCGACAAATACAGGAACTAAGGGGCGAGGGGAAACCCTTATCCTCCTAAGCTGATAAAAAACACAACCTTGCTCAGGATAAATTTATCTTGGGCAGGTTGTGTTTTTAGGTAGGAGTCGTAAGGTGTAAGGTGTATAATTTGGAGGAATGTGGATTTTTTTAGCGATAAAGAAACCTTGAGAGGATGGTTGCAGAATTGCTGAAATTGGGCTCTTTTATATTGGAATTACTTCGATTATGTATATTGCTTGTGCTGACTTTATTAGTTTTGGGTTGGGCAGAAAGATTGATCTATCAATTGATATTTGGTCAGCCCGTGTATAACTGGAGTATGGGACTCGGGAATTTATTGTTATTTTTTATGCTGTACCGGAATCATTTTCAGTTTAAAGGCTGGTATAAATCAGAGAAGAATCAAAAGCTAACGCTCCTCACCACAAGAATAATCACCGTAATTTCTATAGGACTAATAATCCTGCCGATAGGGCTAGGCTGAGCTTATGAAGATTAGAATCATTGGAGCTTGCGGCAGCGGCAAATCCTATATCGCCCGGGAGTATCTAAAAAATACGGTGTAGAGTATTACGAGACTGACAACTTGGTATGGGACAGAAGTGCCGAGAATTTGCGCTTTTCAGTTGAAGCAAGAGATGCCCAATTGGAGGAAATCCTTGATAAACCCTCATGGATTCTGGAAGGCGCACATTACAAATGGGGACAAGAGAGTTTTAAAGCTGCTGACTTAATCGTTATTTTGAATCCTAATAAAGTGATCAGGGATTTGAGAGTGTTTACAAGGTTTATAAAAACAAGACTGGGTTTAGAGCAAGCGAATTACAAGCAGTCATTTAAGAATCTGTATGTGATGATTTTTGAATGGAACCGTGGATATGATCAGGAGGCCGCACATAGGATTATAGAGTTAACGGATACTCTGTCTGATAAACGGGTAATTGTGAAAAATAACAAAGAGCTGGAGTCCATTATCCAAGAGCATCTGAGGAAGGGATTGTTAAATAGGGATTGAGCGACAAAGTAAATGATAGAGAGAGGAGTGCTTGCATGGATAACATTCTACCCGAGCATTTGGATCAGGAGAATTTTATAGGGTTTTGGAAAAGAGTGCTGGCTTCCATTCTTGATTTCTTGGTCATTGGAATACCTGGGGTTATCGTATACTTGATACTCAATTCATTAGCTGTTTCATTACACTCGGAGATACCTATTATCCTGGAGTACATTTTGTTTATCGCATTTGATATCTTTATGATCGTTAGATTTGGCGGAACTCCAGGGAAGCTGATTTTAAAAATAAAAATTGTCAATGAGCAAGGGAATTACCCTACAGTGAAGGAAGCTCTGATTCGAAATGTTTTTCGAATGATTAGTATGATTCTTTCAATGGTAATTGCGGTCAGCAGCTATGACTTTACCGTTATTTCCGCCAAATTATCCTTATGGTCGGATTTGGCTTTTGACCTCACTCAAATCCTGGGTCCAATCATGCTGGTGGATTACTTGTTGGTTGGATTACATCGCCGTAAACGTGCGATTCACGATTTGCTGGCTGGCACTTATGTTGTTGAGAAATCCGCAATTTGAAGAATGCTTTTCACCAAGCATTCTTTTTTTTATATTAGGTATTTTACTATTAAATATTTTAGTGTTAAAATACTTTTATAAGCAGCCGATCATCATGAATGCCAAAGGAGAACCTCTTGGAAAATCCAGATATTTTTAAGCTAATACATGCAGTTGAATTATTTACGAATGAAGTTATTGTCCGATGGATGAACGCATTTGATCACAATATTGGGATATCTCCAGTTCTAGTCTTGGGCGAATTGAATAAAAAAGGCCCCTTGAAGCAGACTATTTTGGCTAAGAGACTAGGATATACGCCGGGAGCAATGACTAACATTGCTAATCGCCTAATTAAGCAGGGGATGGCCGAGCGAAAATATAACGAAGATGATCGACGGAATGTACTTCTATCTATCACGGACAAAGGAAAGGACGTTCTGAAGGAAGCACAGCTTAAGGGACAGGAGCTAAGAGCTGAAATGTTCCAAAAGCTCAATGAGGAGGAACTGCAGCAATTCTTGAAAATCTATGAGAAGTTGTTAACGAGCTTTGATAGCTCTGAAACATAAACCAAGTCATCTTAGAAGCACAATAACATTATAAAGGGGTATGAACATGGGAAGAGTTCAAGGTAAAGTTGCATTAGTAACTGGAGGCGCTTCAGGTATTGGCTTATCAGCTGCCACTCTATTAGCTAGAGAAGGAGCAAAGGTTGTTATTGCCGATTTTAATGTGGAAGCAGCCAAAGAAGCAGCATCTAAGATTAAAAATGAAGGCGGAGAAGCTGAAGGTCTTTTCTTAGATGCCTCCCAAGCGGATTCGATCAAGGAAGCTGTTGACTTCACAGTTGCTCAGTATGGCACCATCACAATATTGTTTAATAATGTAGGTCTAACTAATCTGCAAAAAGACCTTGATGTGGTCAATATAGATTTGGAAGAGTGGGATCGCCTGATGAACGTAAATACCAAAAGTGTTCTGTTAGGCAGCCGGTTTGCTATTCCTCATATGATTAAAGCGGGCGGAGGCTCGATCATTAACACAGCTTCGATGTCAGCATTCGCAGGGGATTCATTGCGTACTGCTTATGGCTCCTCTAAGGCAGCTGTTGTGAACCTTACTCGTTACATCGCTACACAATATGGTAAAGACAAAATCCGTTGTAACGGGGTGGCACCAGGGCTGATCCTAACACCTGCCGCTGCAAGAAATATGCCGCCAGCGGTATTGGATATTTTCCAAAAATTCAACGCGCTTCCTTATCACGGTGAAGCTGATGATATCGGCAATACGGTTTTGTTCCTGGCATCGGATGAATCCAAATTCATCACAGGCCAAACGATTGAAGTAGAGGGTGGCCACTATATGTCTAACCCAAGTATCACGGATTTCCAGAATTACATGATGGAAGCTAAATCTAAATAAAAGATTATGTGTAATTAAAAATCCGGTCCATGCTCGAATTTGTCGAGCGGGACCGGATTTTTGTTTATTTTAATGAATTAGCTTACCTCTAAAACTGCCTGCATAAAGGTCTTCAAAGCGGAGGGTTTGGCATTTGCGATCCATTGCTTTAACTCATCAGTTTGACCATTCACATACCATCCAAGCTTCTCTTTTAACTCTTGGTCAAAGACTTTAGGTTGATTTTTTCGTTCCGCTAACAGTTGTTTAATCATTTGTGGCCAACGGTATCCACTATGACCAAAGCTGTGTTCAGGATAACGCTCAGCAAGTGTCATTACCGAAGAGAGTGATTCACCAGCGTATAATTCTGCCGCCAAAAAGCTGCCAATAAAACGATGGCTATCATCATACTTTAGGGCGATCGCGAATTGTTTACGAGCTTCTTCCAGCTTCCCTTGTTGCATGAGGGCTGTGGCGTTAATAGAAAGTACATAACCGTTAGTATTGGGTCGGTTTAGTTCGTTGTAGTAGGAATAATATTCGTTATACGACTTCCAGTCCGCATGGTCAAAATAGTACTGCGATAATGTGAAGGCGTAATTAGTAGAAGGCTGTAGTTGTATTAGCTTTTCGAGTAAAGGAATCGCCTTATCTTCTAATGTTGTATCCTTTGTGAGAGATGATTTTGCCAGCATCAACTTTACTAGCATGTGCAGGGCATGAACATCCTGTGGGTCATCGGCAATATTTTTTTGGTACATTTCTAGTGCCTGATCCGTTTTCTTATCCAGTAAGAGTTGGTCAGCCGTAGTAAGCTCTCTTTCCTTGAGATAAAAGAACGGCAGATTGCCGACGGTGTCTTCGTTCAATCTGTAGCCATTACTGCGGGTAATCAAGTGTCCATCTGCATCTAAGGCTTCAATATTCCAAGAAAAGCGCACTTCGGGATTCATAAATCCGAGAAGGGAGAGGGGATCAATAGATTCCCAGCCATCTCCACTGCTGCCATAGGAAAAACCGCCGCCATCGTAAAGTTCTTCTACAGGAATGGAGATATGGTTATCTACAATACGATCCCGAATTTGTACGCCCAACACGGCCCCCTCCCCGCCACCGCTTAAACGATAGTAAGCTGCTCCTTCAACAGATTTCCAGCGGAAATCTATGGTCTTGCCTGTTAGGGTTTCCTGATTAATGGGAGACTGTAGCTCAAGCAGAGGTTGTAGAACTATGCTCTCATTCAACCCGTCATCTGGTTTAACTTCAATCCAATCGTCATATTGTACAGGCCAAGTCCAGCCGTCGATCTGATCATAGCCAAGTCCAAGCTGTAACTGATAAAAGCCCGGAATCACACCGTGAAATTCGAAACGTCCTTCAGTATCTGTGACGATTCGGTAGGGTTCAGCAGAAGTGATGCTATGGTTAACTTCGCTTTCAGCGCGGAGAAAAATACCAGCCCGCGGAACTGGGGTGCCATCGCTTCTTGTAAGGGTACCGGAGACGACAGCAGTTGAAGTATTTCCCATATCTATAGCAGACTGAATTGCGGTTCGAAGCGATTCCAGCTGTCTTTCAGTATCCGAAGTCCCAGCTTCTGGTGCTGCTGCTGATCCTGTATTGTCTCTGGAGCCTTCGTTCGAACTGCTGGTGGCAGCGTTCATTTGTTTATGAATATCCTGCCAGAATTTTTTGTAGCTCTCCAAGCCATCGTTTACTACGGTAAGTGCTTCCTGCGCTTCGCCTTTTGTAAAGAGTAAACGCCCGGTAAGCCATGCTTTTTGTGCGTTTAGCTCTTCCTGAGACTCGGATGGAAAGGGGGTTTGTTCAAGAATTGTTTCAGCGGTTGTTATATCGCCACTATTTAGGGCTCGCTCCGCTCGAAGGAGCTCCAGCTGTTTAGCTACAGAGGAGCTGCTGTTTAACGGTTTCGCTGCGGTGATTAGCGCTTGATCTCCATCTTCCTTTCGGCCAAGAGCATCATATTCATAAGCTAACTGCTTAGCCGCAAATATACGTGTATTATCCGAAGGCCCCTCAAGGATATATTCCTCAAGTAAAGGTACTATGTCCTCCGGTAATAAACCGGAACGCTGGGTTTCATCATTACTCCACTGGCTCATCGAAGGACTGACATTAACGTCATATCTGTAGGGATCATAGCTGTGATCCTTATCAAGGATGTTTGTGCGGATTAGCTCCATACGTTTACTCCCGGTTGTGGAAGCCAGCTTTTGCAGAAGATCAGTCCTAGCTATGTTAGATTGAATAGCTGTGCTCTGATCTATCTGCGCCTGTGAAGGTAAGAAGTTAAACAGAAGAATAAGCAGGGAGGCAGGGAGCAACACGAATAACACCAGATGTTTGATTTTTATCTTAATTCTCATGTTTTTTCACCGCCTGCTCGTAGATATCCTTCCAATACGTATTTCCTCCAGCTTCGATTAGTTCTCGGTTCGCACGCTGCGGGGTGTTTTGTTGTGGCTGTTGTTTAATCTCTGGCTGATGCAGGGTCAGCGAAACGATTAGAATAATGGCACCGATCGCACCTATAGGTTTGACAGGGATCTCAATTTCCTTATTCCACAGCGCCAATAAACGGGCTCCAAAGGTTGGAGGGTGAGTCTGCTTAATGACCCGGTCGTGTCCAGTGAACTGGAGGTTTTTTAATTCTTCATCAAGCTGCTTTTTGACCACATCGCGTTCTGTATTCATAAGAAATGTCCCTCCTTCACCAAAATCTTTTTTAAGAGCGTCCGGCCTCTGGCGAGTCTGGATTTGATCGTATTTTCAGATGTATTTAATTGCTCGGAAATTTCCCGGATGCTCATCTCATGAAAGTAATATAAAGTTAGACATTCCCGGTATAGATAATCGAGATTTTTCAGGGACTCGGTGAGCCTGACATTATGCCATTCCACCATAAAAAGCTCTTCTGCTCCGGCTGTGAAGTCAGCATCCCCGTTGGTTTGCAGCTCTGACCCTCCCGCCGGGAAAATATTACGCCAGCTCCAAGTCCGTTGCCTCATGCGACAGCGATTGACCACTATCCGTATCAGCCATGCCTTCAGCCGGTCCGGCTCCTGTAACTGACTCATTTTGGTATAAGCTTGAATAAAAGTATCTTGTACCGCTTCTTCGGCACTTTGTCTATCTTTAAGCAGTAAAGAAGCGGTTCGCAGCAGCATATCTCCATATTCGTCCATTAACAGGCGGAGAGCTGACTCATCTTTTGCCACAATTCTCTCTATAATATTCAGATGCAGCTCCCCTCCCTTTACTAATAAGATGCGGCTTGGAGGATTAAGGTTGCGTTTGAATGGAAAATTCTTCAACAAATGTCGCATTACAGTTCGTGTACTCAGAAGGACGCAGGAACGCCGGATATGGGTTTACTGTTGGAATCTATTGCACAGAATGCAATGGATTGCTTTTTAAGCAGGATGATCTCCTTTCTATTGTACGTTCTGCAATGAAACCTTCGAGGCAGGGAATGACGTCTAAGGTCATATGGTTCATGAGTTTATGAGCTTATGAGTTCACGAGTTTATAGTTAAATGGAGTTATGTGGAGATTTTAAAAGAGAAACTTACTTGAGTTAGGTGTCGGAAAAAAGGGTTTTATGTAGAAAAATAGAGTGTGTATGAATTTATATTTGTAGATATGGGTAAAAGAGGGTTGGCCAGAAAAATTGCCGCTATCCTGCAACTATTTGATTTTCACCTCGTCTGTATGTTCAGTTTCATTTTTTGCAAGTCGACTTTAAGGTAATCCACTAAGGAGATGACATCATGTCAGTACAGATAAAATTAATAGCAGGCTCTATCCTGCTCACAGGAATGATTGGGCTTGCTGGATGCAGTTCGAATAATGAGGCGGGGAATTCAGAATCCCAGGCAACGGCGCCAACAGAAACGGCTGTAACAGCAACCTCTGAGCCGGAAGTTAGTCCAGCAAGCACCCCAGCAGCAACTGCACCAGAAACTGCACCAGAAACTGCACCAGCAGCGACTTCCTCCCCTACGGAGACTGATAAAGATTCAACCAGCTCAAATTCACAAAATAGCGACAAACAGCTTAAAGAGTTATTCGAGCTTGCCAAAAAAGGGAAGGTGCCTGGTGTAAAATATGCCGCTCATACCGGACTCATTGATGAGGTCGAAGCGGATTGGGGCAAACCTGATCAACAAGAGTCAGCGGGAAAAGGTATTTATGCTACCTACACTGACAGACATGTCGTGTTTGGATTTAATAAAGGAAGTTTAATCTTCGATGTTCGTTCAAGTGATTCCGCGCTGCAAAAGCTGACGCTGAAGCAAATTGAGGCAACACTCGGTAAGCCTGACGATACCAAAGTGAACGGAGAGGATAAGATTTACACCTATCAAGCCAATGACCAATACCAGCTGAAATTTATTATTCCAAGCTCGACCGGTACAGTAGATCACATATCCGTATTTAGTGAACAGGATTCTTTTAACAATATGGCTGGGTAAGTGGCATGGGTTAGAAGAGGAGAGAGCAATCATGCAGAGGAATCTGTGGGTTGCTCTTTTTGTATGTTCTTTTTTGAGGTGGAGTAGGCCTTGGACGGACTGTTATAATGAAACCAATGAGCGGGTTCGGGGAAAGTGAGGTTCTATCATGCAGCTGGAATTAAATGAAAGTGAATATAAAGTGACCGCAGAAGGGATAACGATAGAATTATTCCCAAAAGAATTTACGCTTTTTCAGTTCTTGTACAAAAATAGAGGGCGTACATTCAGTCGAGAACAACTGTTAGATAAAGTATGGCCGCTTGAATATCCGGTAGAGCGAACGGTAGATGATCATATTTATCGGCTTCGTAAAAAGCTAGGCAAGCTTCAAGACTTAGATATTAAGACTGTTCGGGGATTTGGTTATAGTCTGACTATGCAGGAGCCCTCAGCTGCTATGGCCAATCCGACTACATATGACTTAGAGATGCAAAAGACGATGCGGGAAGTATTCAAGAAATATCACCTATATGGCCAAGGTCGCTCGATGTTAATCCTCGCACGCCAACAGGATGTTTTGGGGTATGCGATGGATCCGTTTTATTCGATCTATATTCATTTTGTACAGGGAGATTTGGATTGGCTGCTGAACACAACCGAGGTGGGGATAGAGGAACGGTTTTATTCCTTATTAATCTGTTATGTTCTATTGGGTGATCCTAAGAAAAAACTAGAGTTCTGCGAGTTAGTCCTTGAGAAAAAGATTCTTTTGCCGCCTCAGCATCGAGAAGTGGAGATCCTTAATATTCTGGATTTGTACATACTGGCTGGGCAACCGGAAAAAGCATTGGAACGACTAAAGCTAACATATGAAGTGATTAAAGAGCCGGGGTATGAGAGTTTCATTCCTATTACGGCGACCTCAGAAATGCTTGCACACTTGTGGATGGGAACAGAAGATCACGTAATAGAACGGATGGCAACAGACATTGAAGCGCTTTTGCTGGAGAAACCTTATTTGCGTGAGATCGGCAGTTATAAAGTTGCAAGGGGCTTGTGGTTTCTGCGGCGCCAGTCTTGGCGTGAAGCCGAGCAACTGTTGGATGAGGCACTTCAGGTGCTTGAGATGTCAGGGTTCGTGCCGATGCGGATATATGCATTATACCGAATTGTTCACTATTGTAACCAATTTCCACCCAAGCCAGCTTTGTATCGCAAATATGTGAATTTATTTGAACGAGAGAAGGAAGAGCGGGGGTTCCATCGGTTAGAACAATCCTTGGATACCGTGCTTACGAACCTTGTGACCGCCCCCTGACCGCCCCCTGATAATTCTCTGACAATTCTCCATTACATTAAGGTCATGCTAATAAGTTCTTAATTGTAATTTGGAGGAATGTTTAATGAATGCTTCAACACAAGCAGGCACGAGCCTGCTTAAGAACAAGGTGTATATGCGTGTGTACAGCGCATTTGCGACAGCGACCTTTGGGGATTGGTTCGATGCCTTGGCGATTCAGGTACTCGTAGGGTACCGCTGGCAGGCCAGCCCGCTAATGCTGGCTTTGATTCCGGTCTCCATAGCTTTGCCGGGGATTTTGCTGGGTTCGTTCGCAGGGGTAGTGGCTGACCGACTGAACAAGCTGAAGCTGATGCGGATGTGTGATCTGCTTACGGCACTGTTAACCGTATTCGTATTATTTGCACCTAGTATGGTGTGGTTGCTCCCATTACTGATGTTGCGTGCTGCCATTTCTACGTTAAACGTGCCTGCTCAGCAGTCGATGACCCGTAGTATGGTTAGAGAAGACCAACTGCTCCAAGCTACCTCGCTTAATGGGCTTGTAAATCAAGGCTCAAAAATCGCAGGACCTTTACTGGGCGGTTTCGCGTTGTCTGTTCTTACGCCTCAGTGGTGTATATTGATCAATGCTTGTCTCAGAGGCTGCTCTTATTTGCTCTTACTTACCGTTAAAAACAGTGAGGCAGGACAAGTCAGCTCAGAAGGTAAAGGTGATCAAGAGGAGCGTGTTGCTCTCCGCACGATGTGGAAGGAAGGCTGGAGCTTTATGCTGCGCAGCAGACTGCTTCTAAACAGCATGCTGTTTGGTTTAGTTGGTGCGTTGGCCATTCAGATGATCGATTTCCAGTTCACTAGTCTATTCAGAATTATTGCACCTTCTGAGGAATCTATGCTGGGCTGGCTTGTTGCGGCAACAGGCGTGGGGGCTGTATTCATGATCATGGTCCTGAACAAATTGAACAGGGGAACAGGCTACGGCTGGAAGCTGGGTACGGGTTACGCGCTTATTGGTATATCGGTCGGAGGGCTGGGCCTGCTTCAGCCGGGAGTCTCCATCCTTACTGTATTGCTGCTAGGATTTTTATTGGGTCTCGGGAATGGAATGTTTATGATCACCTTCAATTATTGTCTGCAAAAAGAAACACCCCCGCACATGACAGGGCGTGTGTTCGGTATTCAGAGTACCATTCTTAGCGGTGTTATGATCGGCGCGCCACTCCTTGGCGGAGTGATGGTGCAGGTTGCTGGGCCTAGCCGTATCTTTTTGAATTTTGGCATCGTAATCGCTCTGATTGGTGTGCTGGGCATCGCATTCGGGCGCGTGCTGTGGCCTACGCAGAAAGAGAAGAGCGATAGCTCTGCGGAGCAATCTAGGACAGTTGAGGTGATGGAGGGGGGCTAGGAGGTAGCATGCTAGTCTAGCTAGCGTGACTTCCTAGCCGATCGCTTGCGGGACTAGAAAGTTTGAGTGGGAGAGAGAAACTAGCGTGACTTTCTAGCATTTAGTTGCAGAATGTGCAGTTAAATTCCCTTTCAGCGATCGAACTGGGATTTAGTTGTACTTTGTGCAGTTATTATTTGATTTTCTCCCTTTTAGTCTAGGAAAGATGATTTTTAGCTGCACAGAGTACACTTATTTGCTCAGGAGGCCTCTTTTACCGCTTAATAGTTGTATATAGTGCAATTAAGAGTCTCCTTAGTCATAGTCGCCTTAATATGTGACTTCTCAGTGAGCGATTTCTCAATAAGTATCTCCTTAATAAGTGACCTCTCAATAAGTTATTACTTTGTGATCTAAAGCAACTGCTGCACGAAACGTTATAAGTTACAATATTACCTAGCCCGATAGGACAGTTTCTCGTCCATAAGGGCTTTTTTAGTGTGTAGAGGAGATTGGTTAGAACATTAGAATTTGTAGAGGTAAAGGAGGGAAAGGATGGCTACTTTTATTTATATGGTGAGGCACGGTGAGTCGCCCAAACTGCCCGGAGGAACTGAAAGGACTCGCGGACTAACCGCGAAAGGGGAGGCAGATGCCCGCAAGATAACGGAAAAATTACGTCTGGAAGGAATTCAAGTCTTCTATTCAAGTCCATACCTTCGGGCTATACATACGATTTCTGGATTGGCGCAGGAGTTAGGAGCAGAGATTCAAAGTGTTGAAGACCTGCGGGAGATCCATTTCTCGGACGGAAGTACGATTATGACTGATCAGGAACTGTATCCATTACTGGCAAAAATGTTTGAAGATCCGGATTTTGTCCCAGTTGGTGGGGAATCCATTCATGCGTGTCAGAAGCGTTCAGTTAGTGTACTGGCAGAAATTCTGAGTAATCACAGCGGTCAAAAGGTTGCTATTGGAACTCACGGGGCAGTCATGACGCTTATGATGAACTATTTTGATGCCAAATATGATCTGAATTTTTTACTTCAAACCACAAAGCCGGATATTTATAAAATGGAGTTCACAGGCGGAACGTTAGTGGGTGTGGAGCAGTTATGATTATTGGGGGCTGCCAACAAGCGGCCCGAGCATCATCAACCTGAGACTTACGGACTCAGTTGACATTATTCACAGATTATTAGCCTTTGGAGCATGGTTTCGGACTCCAACGTCGTTATTCCTTAAAAAGAGCACCTTATTGGGTATTTTTTATACCAATAGCGACTCTGGGGTCCGTTCTCATCCCAAAAGTGGGGAATTGCTGCATATAAGGTCAGCGGTGTCCGATAGCGGCTTCACACGCGTAAATATGCACGTGTAATTGCGTACAGATAAATAGATACACGTAAATGGGTACGTGTAACTACGTACAGGTAAATAAGCACGTAAACTACGTACACGTAAATACGTACAGATAAATAAGTTCGCGTAAACTACGTACACGTAACTATGTACAGGTAAATAAGCACGCATAAATGCGTACAGGTATAAGTACGTGTAAATACGTTTGTGTAAATACGTACAGGTATAAGTACGTGTAAATACGTTTGTGTATATGCGTACAGGTATAAGTACGTGTAAATACGTTTGTGTAAATGCGTACAGGTATAAGTACGTGTAAATACGCTTGTGTAAATACGTGCATGTATAAGTACACGTAACTACATACGCGTAACTACGTACACGTAAATACATACGCAAAAATATGTACGCGAAAATATTACCGAATCAAACGAAAATGGGTAAGGGGATCTGGATTAAGTAAGGTCGGCTTGTGACCAGTACTTCCACTATGAAAAATACGGATTCACAAGCCAAGCTGTGTTTATTCATAATGTTGGTCTGGCGTTAGGCTAGGATAGCTAAGGCCCTGACTTTTCTCTACTCCTAGAATAGATCTATCTACGAGCTATAGATCTATCTATAAGCTATAGACCTATCAACAAGCTATAGAGCATCTACAAGCTATAAAATCGCTTAGTATTCGCAGTCAATAACTCTTCCGCTTCACCGGGAGTGTAACCATGGAGCGCTCCCCAAGCAGCGGCGACTTCCCGAATCATAGACGGATGGGTGATTTTCCCTGCAAAAGGTCCTTCGAACGGCCAAGGACCATCGGTTTCAGCCATGATTAGTTCTGGTGGATAACGGCGGGCAAGCGCCTGTATCTCCGGCTCATACAGGATATCCGGTGTGAAGGAGATATAGTAGCCGTTCTTCATCATGCGGGCAATGGCTTCTTCCGGACCTTTGAACCAGTGGAAGTGGGCATGCTGTATGTTATGTTTCTCCAGGAGATCACAAGCAATAAGCGCATCTTCATAGACAGCATGCAGCACCACAGGTTTATTGAGATGGGAAGCTAACCCAAGCAACTGATCCAGCAGCTCAATATAGGGCTCCATATCAAAGGTTTCGCCCCGTTCTAAGGCTTCAGCACGCGAATAGTAAGGTAGCCCGATTTCCCCCACAGCAATATAATCCTCACTAGATTGACTCTCAATCCATTTCAGTAGAGCAGCCAGCTCAGCATCCTGCGGCAAGGGTTGCTCTGGATGAAAGCCATAAGCTGGACGGACCACGCCGGGATTTATGGCTGCAAGTCTTTGGGTGCGTATACAAGAGTCCAAGTTCATAGAGACAGCGATAAGGGCTTTAACTCCCATTTCAGGC
Source organism: Paenibacillus sp. FSL R7-0048 (assembly GCF_038004505.1). Classification (NCBI taxonomy): domain Bacteria; kingdom Bacillati; phylum Bacillota; class Bacilli; order Caryophanales; family Paenibacillaceae; genus Paenibacillus; species Paenibacillus sp. FSL R7-0048. The sequence continues at coordinate 1,269,541 of NZ_JBBORF010000001.1, forward strand.
AGTTCACTCAGTATCTGTTCGGCAACTTCAGGTTCATATTGCTCTAAATGTATATGGGCATCAATCATAACTGTTCACCCTCCACGTAAGAAGCTAATTCCTCATGAACCTCAAAGCGAATAGAGTCGGGTTCCATTCCATCATTTCCCGGTTTGTAGGCAAAAGTTAGTGTGCCAATACTCTCCAGAAATCCAATATAAACATTTGTTTCCGCCTTTAGCTTGCCCTCTTCCACTATGTAGTGAGTAACAGCACCAATGCCGGCTTCTTCGCCTAGATTGCCATCCTCAGCACGATCTGGATATCGCAAAGTCACCATGGATGGAGTTGAGCCTTTAACTTGAATTTGAATCAGGGCGTCCCCTTTTTCATTAGAAATTTTTGACGTAACCAATGCGGAGGCAGCTTTATCTGCAGAAGGGACAGTGACTTCTTCCCACTGGTTAGGCTTAATCACGTGAAGCTCTTGCATGGACATGCCCGTACCTGTTCCAAGCCACAGAATGACAACGATTTCTTCCTGCCCATCCTGATCGACGTCGGCATAATGAATCTCAGGAGGGTAACTCAGCAATCTGGGTGCTTCCCAATCAAATGTATGCTTGTTACCGTTCACCTCTACAACAAATCCCTCATAGGTACCGCCATCTTTAAGGGCAGCATACAGCTTCACTTGGTCATTTTCTGTAGCAATAGCAAGAGGTTCGCTGGGTGTTCTGACGGTAGTACTAACATCCCCTGATGTTATTAATACTTCAGTTTCAGCTGCATTCAGCTGCGCAGTGGCACCAGACAGAGAGTTTAAGGAATCGGCTGGAATATATAAAATACCGTTTCGTAGAATAGCTGGTCCTTCAAGCGAGGTTTGATATCCGTCAGCTTGCATATACTCATTGTCCGGTTTCAGAACATAACTACTGCTTCCATCAGAGATGGTTAAGGTCTTTAAGTTATTATCCCATTTTTGTTCTGAGGTGTAGTATTCCATTAATACTTTTGCAGGTACATAGACCTTATCGTCTAGGAAAAAAGGGGAGAGAGTAGGAAGAACGGCTTCGCCGTCGACGATTAGTTTCAGTGGTGCTGAAGTAGCTTGTGTTTGGTTAATAGCCATTGTTGTATCCATATCTATGGTTGCCGATGCTCCGCATCCGGCCAAAAAGAGCGTGATAGCTCCGATAGCGATGATTTTATTCATAATTACCTCCAGGATAAAGTCCAGTCCCCTTAAGTATAGAATAAAACAGCGCGTTGTAGGTCACTTTCTATTAACAAAGAGAATACAAGCTTGTTACAGTTCGCTAGTTTTTAATAAAATGCAGGCATCCACGCAATAAACGACGAGTGTAATAGAAAGAAATGAACAAAAGTAAGGAGAGGCAGAGACCGATTGGAAGGCTGAGAATGTTCGGTAAATCATAATCTGGAAAGGCATTTAGTCCTATTCCTTGGATGCCAACAATACCTAGTACACCACCGATAGGTGCAATGATTGCACAGACAACACTCCCCACGGCCCAGACACTAAGGATTGGTACACAGAATAAGATGATGGCTCCTTTGGCGATGTTTTTGAGCACAGTGGCTCCTGACAAATGAGTGCTTTTTTCCATGTAAACTCTCCTTTATGGGTTTAAAAATACAGTTCGGTCAACTTGCGACTTAAGATCCACCGTCAGACTTTTGCTATAGCGGATTTCCCCAATGGTACAACCCGGTCCGACGATGATTTCTTCACCGCACACAAGGTCAGCTGTCGTCCGGTATAACGTTATGTTAGTTCCTTCAATTGTTGTGCAGGTAAGTTTTCGAAAAGGGTGCATCAGCGCATTAATCAACTTGGAAGAGGGTTTAACGATAATGTTACCGCCAGCTCTCATAACCTCGACAGTGCTTCTATTGCCTAAACGGATCTCAATCGATGAATCTGCAGTTAGTCTCTTTATCTTCACGGCACCTTCAGCATAAAAAGTCCCAGCTGCAGCATTTTCTGCTACGGACATGTATCCAGAAGAGCGGAGATTATCTGCTTGGATATTTTGAACGCGCAGACTCCCTAGATTGTTTACCTGATTGGCCTTACAATTCCCCCCAATTGTACAGTCACCAGATACTTTGAGTTTAGAAGTCGAGACGCTCCCTTTGGTACTTAAGTGGCCAAACACATCAACCGTGACCGCATTAATATTCTCTCGAACAAACTGCGAACCTCTTACCTTCAAGGGTGGATCGATCATGTCAGTACGTTCATAAGTATTGTTATTATTGGACATTTACAGTACCGTCCTTCGAAATATATTTTAATGATTAAAATATATATTCATTATAATATATAGTCAATATAATAATTTGGGAGTTAAAGCTAAATAAACACTGCCGTCAGTTTCCTGACAGACAGTGTTTATAGAAAATAGTATAGCTGATAAGGAGCAAAATGAAGGCTGTTAGTGCATCATTTGTTCCATCAATTTATTTATTTGTTCTAAAGTTCCGGAGATTTTATTCAGATCAGGGGTAGGAAATGCTTCAAATATTGTATGGATACGCTGATCACCTTGTTCTGTAAGGACAATATTGACAACTCTGCGGTCTTCTTTAGTCCGCACCCGTTCAATAAGTCCAGCTTCCTCAAGCTTATCGCACATGGAAGAAGCGGCTCCGGGTGTAACCACGAAGCGTTCAGAGATGTCAGTAATGTTCAAGCTTCCGGTAAGCCGGAGTTGAAACAGCAGCATGATCTGATTGTGAGTCAGGGTTTCCTTTTTAGTGATCATATCAATGAAAAACTGGGATTTCTGCTGCACATTTGCCATAGATTCCATGACCTTATGGATAGCATTTTGTTTCTCTTCCTTTGTGCTCATAACATTGCCTCGCTCCAATTTACTTTAGTTACTAAAATATATAGAAGCTATAATAAGCTTGTCAAGTTGCCGGGTTACTGTAGCTTGGTTAGAAAGACTGAAATTAGCGCTGGAACTCTTCTTTTTTTATGTCTTGTAATGAAATTGGAAATGTATCGTATTAACTGATGAATTTACTTAGCTAAGTGAAAATGTGGTGGGAAAGGAGAGTTCGATTGATGCATGAGCGCGCATTGCTTCATCCTTTTGTAAAAGAGAATATACAGGAAAATACTGACATAGATGTTTTGTTCACAACGGTTTTTGAAACCTACTATAAAAGAATATTCAACTACATCGCTTACCGGGTTAGTTCTCTTTATACGGCTGAGGATCTGACAAGCCTCGTTTTTGAGAAAACGTTGGCGAAACTATCGACCTATTCTCAGGAAAAAGCTCCTTTAGAGGTATGGCTATTCGCCATTGCCAGAAATGTGGTCAATGATCATTACCGGAGTTTTAAAAGGAAAAGTTTCTTTTCGCTGGATGCCGTCAAGGAACTGGTTTCTAGCAGGAAAGATCCGGAAAGCTTGATCCTCCAGGGAGAACGTAGTGGAAGGCTTAACGAAGCCTTAAATACATTGAGCTCAAAGGAGCGGAATATTGTGGCTCTAAAATTTGGTGCTAATCTGAGAAATAGAGAGATTGCCCAGGTTACGGGAATTTCGGAGAGCAATATCGGTGTGATACTCTACCGGACTATGAAAAAGCTGAAGACTGAAATAGGGAGCGTGGAGCAGCTATGAACAGTAAAGACATACAGCAGAAGTTCTCAGCAGATTTAGATGAAAGTATATATGGAGCGGCAAATGATTTAAAGGGTGCTGGGGAGTACAAGGAGCTGCTGGAGCTAGGCAGGGTTCTGGCCCATAAAGATCTCAGCGAGGGCTCTGACAAAACAGCCATTCTGAATAAGGCACGGAGAAAGTATGCCGGCCAAAAGGAGGAGAAAGGATTGCATACAAAACATAGATTAAGACGTCCTGCTGTTATGCTGGCAACTTTGCTAGTGGTTAGCGTATTAAGTGTAACTTTTGTGCAGCCGTCATTTGCGCAGGAGCTGTTAATGAAAGTATTGCAAACGATAAACTTAGGCCATATTGTAGCCCATGAAGTAGAATTTTCTGCGGATTCCAACGTGATTCCGGATGACTTAAAGGGGAAGATTTTTGATAGCAAAGGAAATGCGCTTGTGACCCTCGACGCTGCTCAAGAGGCAGGTGATATCTACAATGCTGATGGGGAAAAAATCGTCGGAGTTGAAGACGGCAGACTGGTTACGCAATCTGAGAGGGATCAAGAGAAAGAGGAATTGCTGATTGAGAGGGATTCTAGCAAGCTAAACGAATATACGATTTTTGATGTGGGCTTACCGGCGTATTTACCAGAGGGTTATACCTTTGATCGTGCAGAGTTTTATAAGGATAGCAATGGTGATGTGATCAACAGCAAATATATTAATTTATATTTTGTTAATGAAGCTACCGATGAGATCATCTCGATGCAGCAGCGGCACGCGGATTCCGAAACGGCTTATGAGATGTCGACGGATGGCACCATCGAAAAAATGAAGATTAACGGAGTTGATGCTGTATTGGTTAATGGAAAAGGGTTGGACTGGGAAGCCAATGGAGTGTTATACGGTGTAACATCTGCTAGCTTGGACAAGAATGATTTGATCAAAGTTGCTGAGTCTATCCGCTGACTGATTTTTTAGAAAGATAGGCGGTTACTATTCGAGTATATACGGGTAAGGGGATGATCCATATGGATCTCCCCTTTTTCGCTTTATTGAGGGCACATGCAAACAACGATTGGGAGAATATAGCTGTACTTCGTACAACTATATTTCTGCGAAACAACGCTTCGATGGATATAATTGTATTTCGTACACTTATTTTCACGATTTACACCACTATAGGAAGTTTCTCTGCTTTTTAGTTGTATAGAATACACTTAAAATCAGAGTAAACCCTTTTGCATACGGAATAAGTGTACAGAATGCAGTTATCTCATAGATTTCGGCAGGGTCCGGCCAAAGCTGGTGTGAAAAGCTGAAGATCAGCTTCCACCGCCCATAATCTGCTCAAGCAAAGCTGAAGATCAGCTTCCACCTGCGCATAATCTGCTCAAGCAAAGCTGAAGACCAGCTTCCGCCGACTTCATCTACTCCAATAAGCCGCTGCAGAGTAAAAACACCAGGCAGCGATTCTCCAATAACCGGAAAATCGCTGCCTGGTTGTTTTTTAAAATAAATCGAACGATTTATTCTCTATTTACCAATACATAGTGTAAGACCGAAGGAGGGATTGAGAGGGATGAAACATCCAAATGAATATTCTCAGCTCATTGCGCTTACGCTAGCCGGCAGCCGTGAAGCGTACAGTGAACTATATGAAGCAACGATTCGGGATGTGTATCAGACCGTTCATTTTCTCGTTCGCGAAACCTCCGATGTGGATGATGTTGTTCAGGAGATTTATATTCAGGTGCACCGGTCGCTTGAGCAATTTGACGTCAATCGTCCTTTTAGGCCTTGGCTTATGGGGCTGGTTATGCGGCAAATTCATGCCTATCGAAGAAAGAGATGGACGCATCTCCGAATGGTCAAAAAAGTAGAGCAGACTGATCTAAGGATGGAACCTGATTTCACTAGTGATGTTGTGGACAGGTTAGCTAACCACCGTCTACTAGCAAGTGTTGATCGTCTTCCATTTAAGCTGAAGCAGGTGATTATTCTGCACTATTTAAATGAATATTCACAGGAAGAAAGTGCCGCGATACTGGGTATCCCTCTGGGTACGGTGAAATCCCGTATTCATGCTGCACTGCATAAGCTTCGTCAGAAGCCAGAAAATCATACTCTTTTTAAGGGAAAGGTGGAGGACCTGCATGAATTTCAATGAAGAGTTACGGACAGTTCTGCAGGAAGAGGCGAGAAATCTAAGTGCCCCACCGGAACTGAAGGAGCAAATACTAAATCAGACCGAGACTAGGTTAGGGGGAAGACGAATGAAAAAATGGCTTGTAGCAAGCATTTTGGCGGCTGCATTATTAATTCCTACTGGAGCATATGCCGGATATAATTATTTGGCGGATACCCTGTATGGCTCACAAGCAACTGCTGCTACGATTGGAGTAACCCAGCAACAATATGACAGGCTTGAAGCCAAACTGCAGAGCGCGAAGCAAAGTTTTAACGAAGAGGAATTCACAAAATTGATGTCATTACTAGAGGAATTGGGAGCTTACAATCTGCAAATGGCCGATGCTGAAGGAGTCTTTCACCTGGAACAGTTAAGTGCGAAGGATCAAAAGGCATATAACGATTTACAGGTTGAGCTTAAACCTTATTTTGAGAAAATGAATGAAACGGAAATCCCTAAGGCAAAGTCGGCTGTCGTTGATCGTGATACTTTCTGGGATGGCTTGCTGGAAAAAGCAGAACAGAGGCTTACTAAAGAAGAGTTTGCGGAGATCGAACAATTAATAAATGAGTTGCAAAGCTATGATGCCAAGGTATTTGATGCAGATGGAAGTGTTCATATGGATCGGCTTTCGAAAGAGGAGATACAAAACCAAGAGAAGTTAATTGAAGCGCTCGGCCCTTATATAAATAAGCTGGACATGATGATTAAACCTAGTTCTTAGTTGAATTTAAATGCATGTATTGAATAACGATGGATAGAAGTAGCATTAGAAAAGCCACCAGAAAAGGTCTAATACACCTTGTGTTCTGGTGTTTTTTTACATTCGGCTAATTTGTATTTTATACATCACTAATTGAATAAATGTATAATCAATTGAGTCAAAAAAAGTATTTGACCACTGGAATAATTAGACATATTATTATTTAAATACTATTGATCTATATATGAATCATGATGGCGAAAGGTGGCTTTGATCATGAAGCAGATGACCATTCGTGCAGAACTGGCGGACTACCTCAAGAAGAATGGAATAACAATTAATCAATTCGCAGAGGTATCTAAAGTGAATTCGGGCACAATTAGCAACATTATCAATGGGAATCGTCCTATAGCCATGCAGCAATTAGATCGGATTACAAAAGGTATGGGATTAGAGGAAGGCTGCTTTTACGATATGTATGTGGAGGAGTGTTTTATACATTCCAATCCCAATTGGAGACGTCTTCGACCTTTTCTATATCGCTGTGCTGAACTAGATAAGCTGGAATGTATAAGCCGGGTGATTGGAATCATGATGGACAGACTATCTTATACACACCCGTTGTTTGATACAGCAGAAGATTTCTTTGCACAAGGGAAATATGAAGCTGCAGCGTTGTTATACCGGAGTGTGGCGGAGAGTGAGAAGTATCAGCATTCAGAGCGGCTGGCTTTTTGCCAATACAGATTGTTTACGATTGCTCTAGGGGGCGATCAGGATGTGAATTTGCGGGCAGCGGTGCAGTTTGAGGGTTTTGTAAATCGGCTTGATGAAGTTGATCAGCTTGACGCACTGAAGGTTCTGGCGAATACATATAGCGCTTTGAGGCATTGGGATAAGGTAATGGTAATGACTAAGGAATTGGGCAAAAATGCATCCATTCAATATAATTATAATAATGAGCGAGCCAGAAAAAACGGGGTACAAAAGGAACCTGCAATGCCCTTATTTTCATATATTTTATATTCTTATGTGTTACGTTCAGTAGTTTACAGAGAGCTTGGAGATTATGATAGAGCATTACATTATATCAACCTTTACATGGACATGAGCTGGATTCGTGAGGATACGGAGGAAGCTTTGCAACTTATGAATCAATGTATGGGTTGGGCGCAGGCTAATATTTTTTTGCTGAAAATTTTAAAAGGTGATGCAGCAATGCTTCCGGAATATGTGACCTATATTGAAGATAGGAAAGAAGAATTTCTTCCAGGCCTGTTCAAAATCCTTCAGGCAGCCAACCACTATGATTTTAATGTGGATGATATTCTTCAGCGGTTTGAGCCAGAAATATCAGATTTTAGAGATCAGCAGAGAAATCTTAAATGTTATAATCGACAAATTATCGAAGACAGATACACTTTTTTTATGGCTGAAATAGCATTGTATTATATAAGAAGAGGAAAATATGAGCTTAGTATAAAATATATAATGGATAGTTTAGAGAATTCTGTAAGGATTAATAACGAATCATGTATAATTAAGTGTGTCGGAATGTTTGAGCAGCTTCGGCATATTGCATCTTTAGAAACGCAGAAAGAGTACCAGAATCTGCTTAGAATCAATGAAAAGAAAAATTGCTTTGTTATTGACAGTGCTTAGTAGTGATAGTTTCATAGAAGATATCAATCAAGAGAGTTCTCAATTAAATCTGGTATCGCTTTTTTTTTGAATTCTAGTAATGCACTTCAATGTAAAATTAAGAATTTGACATATACCTCTAGAATATTTCATTAGGGAGGTAGTGTTAATGAATGATCAGGAAATTATCCAAAAGAGAATAGAGGGTGCTAGAAACAAACTTTATTTGATGGAGAGGCAACATGGAGGGCTTTCGCATCCAAATGTGATCAGACAGTCCATGAGATTAGATGAATTAATTAATCAGTACAATAAAGCAGTACATAGTGATAACGAGAATTGAAGAGAATGGTTAAAACACCCTACATATGATATTGCAACTTCTGATGAAGTATAGAGCCAGCGCTGTGCGCGGGCTTTTTGGCTTGAACTACAGGCGGCGACTAAATTAAGTTCTAAATTTGATTCTAAGTCGGTTGAAGGCTTCTTATTGATTTTTTTTGTACGAATAATTAATATTGCAAAACTTATTCAGTCATATTTTATTTTATTACAGGCTGCTACAATAATAAGTAACTTGTTTTTTAGGAGATGAGATATGGATTTTTTTATAAAAAACACTGCGTTATTATCTGCTTCTATAGCTGCTGGGGTAGGGCTACTGACACTTATTACAAATCTATTATTGACCTTGTCTAGAAGTAAATATGAAGAGACTAATAATTATCATAAAACTGTGACTGATAAGTTAGAAAAAGTATATAATCCTTTGATAAAAAAAACTAGAAGTAAAGAACTTCAGCGTTATTTAATAGATAGTGAAACTGAAACAATAATAGAGAAGTATGGTTATTTATTATCCTCTTCTTTATTTGAGGATTTTATGATATTACTAGAAATTGAACAATATCACAGAAGTTCAGAGAATATTTTTGATATAAGGAAGGAAGTTATAAATAAATTATCGATAGTTTCTACTCTAGAAAATTCCCGAAATATAGATTTAACTAATGAGCAGATTAATTTAAGACAGAAAATAATTAGGGATTTAGATCAAGAATTTAGAGAACTCAAGTCATACAATGAATCAAGCTTCAAGAAATATAAAAATAAAATGAGTAAGACATTGATCCAAGATATAAAAGAAAAAAGTATTATCACATTTATTTTTCTTAGTGTACCTACTTGGTTACGAGCTGCAATTTTTTTTTATTTAGAATGGATTCAGAGAAATTATAAAATTTCAGGAAATCCTTATAAAGATGGTATTTATTTTATTTATATTATTATTGTAATGTTGACAAGTATATTTGGATTGTCGTGGATCATTTTGAAAGTATTAGAGAAAATTAATAATAAACTAGGAAGGATAACGAATAAGTATACCTCACTAGACTATGTTCCAGAAACCGGGTTTTATTTTTGTAGAATCACTAAAGAGAATTTATTAAAAGAAAAGTACACACAATTCGGATATCCTCAATTATTAACTTTTACACAACGAGTACGTTTTTTATTTCATTCAAACTTTTGCTGGGAAAAATCAAAGGGAGAGACCAAAACTCCTGATACCGAAATAATACAAGAGAATTTTAATCCTATGTGAAAAGTTGAAGGGAAAGATACGACTTTAAACGATTAGAATTTTTATTTTTTTAAAAAGAATTCGCATCCGATGCGGATTCTTTTTCTATTAAGCAACTATTCCATACTCCAAGACCCACGCTTGTCATGCCCGTCTGCATATTGCGGCCAAGTCCCTCATAGACATGTACTAATCAATGCATTCAAAACAGGTTAAGGGGATGATGTCATGCGCCGGATAACATGGGTACTCGCGATCATTATGAGCGTGGCCCTGGTGATGACGGGGTGCGGGAAGAAGGATGCCGCTTCCGTAGTCAAGGATTTGAACAATGTGGCTGACAAGTTGGAAAGTAAGCAGGGAACGTACCAAGGTTCTGGCACAATGACCCTGTATACCGGGGAACAGCCGCAGGAGTATAAGGTAGAGGTATGGTACAAGAATCCTTCCTACTACCGGATCAGCTTGGCAAATGTTCAGAAGGATATTAAGCAGATCGTACTTCGTAATGATGAGGGAGTATTCGTACTCACACCAAGTATGAATAAGAGCTTCCGCTTCCAAAGCGATTGGCCGGATGATCAAGGGCAGGTCTATCTGTATCAGACGTTGGTTCGTGGCATAGTTTCGGATAATAATCGCCAATTTGTGGAAGATGGGGATAACTATGTGTTCGAGGTAGCCGCGAATTATCAAAGCAATGCCCTTGTACGACAAAAGATTTGGCTTGATAAAAAGACTTATGAACCTAAACAGGTTCAAGTCTCGGATTCTGAAGCGAAGGTAGTTGTAAACGTGAAGTTTGACACCTTCAAATTCGATACGGATTTCACCAAGGATTCTTTTGATATGGAAAAGAACATGGCCTCGGGTAAGTCCGCAGAGAGCACAGTAGCTGAGGTTGATGAGAATGGTAATCCAATTACAGCTCCTGAAGGCCAAGAACCGGCTGAGCAACCAGTGGCTGCAGAGCTTGGAGACTTTGGGATCATTGAACCTGATTATATTCCAGCTGGTGTAGAGTTTAAGGACTCGCATAAATTGGAGGGCAACAAAGACCATGCTGTTCTCATCCGATATGATGGGATTTATCAGTACACTATTATGGAATCCCGTCCACTGGACCGTGCGGTAGCACTGGCGCCTGGAACCCTGAAAGACCTTGGTTTTACATGGGGAGTTCTGAGTGGGGATGAGCAGCAGACATTGACTTGGATGTCTGAGGGAGTAGAGTACCGAATTACAAGTGCCAATCTTCCTGCTAATGAAATGATGCAAATTGCCGCTTCTATGGAGGCACAATCGGGTAAATAATAAAAAGTAGGCGGATACTGCGTTTTGTGGGATTCTTTCCTCTACAACGTAGTATCCGCTTTTCTTTATTTGCCGGGGCTCCAGCACACATTGACAGCCACCTTCTGTAGCATTACCATTGGTACTAAGACAATGATTAATGCAATGCAGCAATGACGTTTTACTACAACGTAAGAAGGTGACTTGAAGTGCAAGCAAGCTATCGACCGACAGTAGCCGAAATTAATCTGGATGATTTGCGTGCCAATTACGAAGCCTTTCGCCGCTACTTGCCGGCAGAGACAAAGTTTATGGGATGCGTCAAAGGAAATGCGTACGGCCATGGAGCAGTGGAAGTGACACGGGAGCTGGAAAGACTCGGAGCAGATTATGTTAGTGTGGCTTTTTTGGATGAAGCATTGGAGCTGCGTCAGGCGGGAATACTGATTCCTATACTGGTGCTTGGCTACACTTCCCCAGAAGGAATAGCCGTTGCCTGGGAGAACCATGTAACTGTAACACTGTTCACACCGGAGGTACTGGAGGCTATAAGACAGCTTCCTATAGATCCGGAACATCGGCTGAAGGTGCATATCAAGATTGATAGCGGGATGGGACGACTGGGTCTTTTACCAGCTGACGCACCTGCATTTATCTCTGAAGTGCAGTCTGTTGCGCAGGCGGAGCTGGAGGGTATGTTTACCCATTTTGCCAAGGCAGACGAACAAGACAAAAGCTATACACTGGAACAGCATCGACGGTTCATGAGCGTGGCGGAAACGCTGCGGGAGCAGAACATTCAGATCCCGATCATACATACGGGCAATAGCGCTACGGCCATTGATTCACCTTATTTATCCAGCAACATGGTGCGTGTAGGCATCAGCTTGTACGGATTTTATCCCTCCACAGAGGTGAACCGTCAACTGGTAGAACTACGTCCGGTATTGACGCTGAAGACGCAGGTTGTATATGTCAAAAGCCTGCCTGCCGATTGGGGCGTCAGTTACGGCACTAGGTACATCACAGAGAGCGAGGAGATTATTGCAACGCTACCTGTGGGGTACGCAGATGGATATTCCCGCATGCTAACTGGCAAAGCGGAGGTGCTAATACGTGGACGCCGCGTTCCTGTCGTCGGAACAATCTGCATGGATCAGTGTATGGTATCACTCAAATCTTTCGCTGCAGAAGCGGAACAAATTAAAGCAGGCGAAGAAGTTGTTCTCATCGGCCGTCAAGCTGACGTGATGATCACGGCAGACGAGTTGGCTCTCCAGCTTGGAACAATTCACTACGAGGTTATCTGCATGTTGGCTCATCGGGTGCCCCGCGTTTATATAAGTGAAGGCACACTTCCTAAATTAGTAAATGCTCTGCTCACAAACTGAAAGTTCTTGACAGTGATGTTATACAAGGGAGAAAATAGAAGGAATTGTATCGTATTAGGAGATGTGACTAAAAGCCTATACGAACCACCATTTCTAGTTTATAATGGGATGCAGCATACTTGATATACTGGCGGCATATATTCCTTGTATAAAATTCCTTGTATATTGTAACACTGGAACACAAGGGCAGAAGGTTTGTGGGGGTGGAAGAGAAGGTGGCTAATTTGCAGAACACCAAAAGAATCATGATCAGCTTGCCCGATCATCTCTTGCAGGAAGTGGACGGAATTGTTCAATTGGAGAATTCCAACCGGAGTGAATTGATTAGGCAGGCCATGAAGCTGTACTTGAGCGAACGGAGGAAACGTTCCATCCGGGAGTCCATGCAGCGCGGCTACATGGAAATGGCTAAGATCAACTTGACCATGGCATGCGAGGCTTTCCTCGCGGAGGAAGATGCAGACAGCACTCTTGGCCGCTTAGTAAGCGGGGTGTAGACATTGATCGTTAAACGTGGCGATGTTTTTTTTGCTGATCTTTCGCCGGTTGTAGGTTCTGAACAAGGCGGAGTAAGGCCAGTTCTGGTCATCCAGAACGATATTGGCAATCGCTTTAGCCCGACGGTAATTGTGGCTGCAATCACAGCCCAAATCCAGAAGGCTAAGTTACCTACACATGTGGAAATTGACGCAGCTGCTCATGGCTTTGACAGAGATTCTGTTATTTTGCTGGAACAGGTTAGGACGATTGACAAACAACGCTTAACTGACAAGATCACCCACCTTGATGATGAAACGATGAAAAAGGTGGATGAATCGCTGCAAATCAGCCTTGGTCTGATTGATTTTTAATCACCCTAGGTTATAGATAACTCATGAGATTGGCGCTCGGGTACGAATCCGGGCGTCTTTTAATGTGCGTTTTTGCGTATAGTAAATAAAGAATCGTTAGGTCTTCACTTTTTGAAAATGATCTGATATTATTAGACCGTACGGTCGGTTTAGGAGGTGCTTAGAATCAAAGGACGCTCAGACGGAGAAGAAACTAAAAAAAGAATTGTGCGCAAGGCCACGCAGTTGTTTGTACAAAAGGGTTATGCTGCCGTAACTATGAATGAAGTTTGTGTAGCCTCGAATGTCAGTAAAGGCAGTCTGTATCACCATTTTCCGAGCAAGGATGAGCTTTTTCTATTTGTAGTGGAAGTGGATACGTTAGAGTGGCTGCAAGCGTGGGATGATAAGAAACAGGAAATTGTAGGGATCGAAGAACGATTTTATGCGTTAGCCGAACACTACGCAAATGATTTTCAGAATCCATTGATTCATGCGCTCGAGGAATTCTCCAGAAGCAGATGCCACCCGGAAGAGATTAGCAAGCGGCTTTCACTTCTTTATGAAGCAGCCTCACATGCTTGTCGTGATCTTTTGAAGGAAGGTATTGAAACGGGATATTTGGTAAAGGGCGACTTAGAGAACTATGTAATCATCGTGAGTGGCATGCTTGAAGGGATTGGAAGAGTTTCTGAATTCTCGATTCATGAGAAGACCCAGGAGGATATAAAAAAATATTACCGGGAAGCAGTAAATTTATTATTACAAGGGATCCGTACGGGGTAAGATAACGAGGGGCATGAAAAGAAGCTTTACATTCAGGAACTTGAAGCTGAAGCTTCTCAAAGGCACCGGAATAGGAAGGGTTATTTTTTTATTATTATTTAGACCGGATGGTCGGTCTTAACATGCATAATATTCGAAGTTTTGGCTTTAAACACACGGAGGGTTAATACAATGTCATTGTTACTTAGAAACAGAGGCGCTATGCTGCTTGTTATGCTTAATATTTTTCTGGCTTTTACTGGAATTGGGCTAGTAGTCCCAATAATGCCAACCTACATGAATGAGCTTGGGATCAGCGGAAGTACTGTCGGGCTCTTGGTCGCCTCCTTCTCGCTTGCCCAATTATTAATATCGCCATTTGCCGGCAGATTATCCGACAGAATCGGTAGAAAAAAGGTGATTGTAGCAGGCTTGATCGTGTTTGCGATATCGGAGCTGATTTTTGGTCTGGCCAATGTACCTTGGCTCTTGTTCGTTTCGAGATTGCTTGGTGGTGCAGGAGCTGCTTTAATTATGCCGGCAGTTATGGCTTATGTAGCGGACACGACTTCTTTTGAAGAGAGAGCTAAAGGAATGGGGCTAATTAATGCAGCCATTACCACCGGCTTTATTATTGGTCCTGGGATTGGCGGTTATCTTGCTGAGCTTGGAATGCGGGTACCCTTTTTCTGTGCAGCGGGTGCAGCTGGAGTTGCAGCTCTAATTACAGTTTTAATTTTGCCTGAGTCTCTATCTGAAGAGAAACGTAAGGAAGCGACGTTATCAAAAAATAATCAGGAAAGCTTCTTGACGCAGCTGATGCGTTCTTATCGCGAACCGTATTTTTTCGGCTTAATTATTGTATTTGTCATGGCTTTTGGGCTGGCTAATTATGAAACGGTGTTCGGATTGTTCGTGGACCATAAATTTGGCTTTACGCCTAAGGATATCGCTTTTGTAATTACCTTTGGTTCTATTGCAGGTGCGGTGGTGCAGGTGTCCGCGTTTGGCTGGATCTTGAATAAATTCGGGGAGAACAAGGTGATCTCCACTTGTCTTATAGTCTCATCATTGTTTATTCTGCTGACCTTGTTTGTAAGCGGCTTTTGGGCGATTATTACGGTTACCTTTATTGTGTTCTTTGCAATGGATATTCTGCGCCCAGCAGTAGGTACACAGCTTTCCAAAATGGCCGGAGAATCGCAGCAAGGTTTCGTAGCGGGAATGAACTCAGCTTATACAAGTCTCGGAAATATTGCTGGGCCTATCGTCGCAGGTTATTTGTTTGATCTTAGTATTAACTTCCCATATGGGGCAGCCGCGCTCGTTCTGGCTTTGTGTTTTGTATTGTCACTGAGTTCCGGCAAACGGGGAATGGGACAGCGGGCGTAATCGCCGAATCCGGGCTCTGACCACTCCACCATACCTCGCGATATGCGCACAGCGGTTCAGTACAAAGCGCGCTATTCGGGCTGGTCTTTGGTGCAGAGCCGAATCTGTGATACTATTTTAATTATGAGATCAAGATATGTATAAGCAGATTGTGTACGGGAAGAGGGATACTAATGGCGGTAGATAACAGCAATACGGAAGTCATTACGGATGAGGCAAACGCACAGCGGGAGCAGGAATTGATAACCGTAGCGATTGCCAAGGAATTGAACATTAGTCTGAAACAGGTACGCACTACGGTAGGACTGTTGGATGAGGGAAATACCATTCCGTTCATCGCCAGATATCGGAAGGAAATGACGGGTGAGCTGGACGAGAATGCGCTTCGTGATATTGAAGAACGGCTGGGTTATCTTCGCAATCTAGGCGAACGTAAAAAAGACGTTATACGCAATATTGAAGAGCAGGGCAAGCTGACCAAGGAGCTTCATGAGCAAATTATCAATGCGGTCAAGCTTCAGGAAGTAGAGGACTTGTATCGTCCCTTCAAGCAAAAGCGTAAGACGCGGGCTAGTGTTGCGAAGGAAAAAGGACTTGAGCCGCTTGCTAACTGGATCTTGGAGCAGCAAAGACAAGGGGATCCACAGACTGAAGCATCGAAATATATTGATGTGGAAAAGGGAGTAGAGAGCGCAGACCTAGCGCTGCAAGGCGCACTGGATATCATTGCCGAGAACATAGCAGATGATCCTGCGATCCGCTCTTGGGTTCGCCAGTATACAGCAAGTCAAGGTATTCTTGTGTCTGAAGCAAAGGATGCAGAACAAGAATCTGTATACGAAAATTACTATAGTTACCGTGAACCTGTACACAAAATGCCACCTCACCGCATCCTAGCAATTAACCGTGGTGAGCGTGAAAATATATTAAAGGTAGGCATTGAGGTCGTCACTGATAAAATTCATGCCTATATCGCACGGAAGATCATTAAAGGGCCATCCCCGGTGAAGGAACTGCTGGAAGCAGTGACTGAGGATGCCTACAAACGTTTGATTGCTCCTTCTGTAGAGCGTGAAGTTCGTGGAGAGATGACCGAACGTGGGGAGAACCAGGCGATTTCGATCTTCTCTGGCAATCTACGTAGCCTGCTGCTGCAACCGCCAGTAAAGGGACGTTGTGTGCTGGGTGTTGACCCTGCATACCGTACTGGCTGTAAGCTGGCTGTTGTAGACGATACAGGTAAGCTGCTAGAGGTAGCTGTGACCTATCCGACGCCGCCGAACAACAAGAAGCTCGAAGCTGCTGCTAAGTTCAAAGAGTTGATTGCTAAGTACGGCATTCAGCTCATCGTAATCGGCAATGGTACAGGCTCGCGTGAAACGGAGCAGTTTACAGCAGAAGTGATTGCCGAGATTGGCAATCCAGAGTTGGCGTACCTGATCGTTAATGAAGCGGGAGCGAGTGTCTATTCGGCTTCCAAGCTGGCGCAGGAGGAATTCCCGGATCTGGATGTAGCGGAGCGCAGCGCGGCTTCTATCGCCCGTCGTGTGCAAGACCCGCTGGCGGAGCTGGTGAAAATCGATCCGAAAGCTATTGGTGTGGGACAGTACCAGCATGACGTCTCCCAAAAGCATCTGGAGGAGAGTCTTAAAGCCGTCGTGGAATCAGCGGTAAACCATGTTGGCGTGGATGTGAACACGGCATCTCCTGCCTTGCTCTCTTATGTGGCAGGGGTTAATGGAACAATTGCTAAGAATATCGTTAAATTCCGGGAAGAGAACGGCAAGTTCACGACTCGGAAGCAGCTGCAAAAGGTACCTCGTCTAGGTGCCAAGTCCTATGAGCAATGTATCGGCTTCCTGCGGATTCCGGGTGGAGACAACACCTTGGACCGCACGCCTATTCACCCCGAGTCCTATCCGGTGGTGGATCGTTTGTTCCGTGAGCTAAGCCTCGATGTGAATAAGCTTGGCAGCAAAGAAGTGGCCTCACAGCTTGAGGTGCAAAATGCCGAGGAGCTGGCTGTGAAGCTGGATGTCGGCGTGCCTACGCTGCGCGACATCCTGGAGAGCTTGCAGCGTCCGGGCCGCGATCCGCGCGAGGAGCTGCCGCTGCCGATCTTCCGCACCGATGTGCTGAAGATCGAGGACCTGGTTCCTGGCATGGAAATGCAGGGAACCGTCCGCAACGTTATCGATTTCGGCGCATTTGTCGATATCGGCATCAAAAACGATGGGCTGGTGCATATTTCCCAGCTCAGCGGCAGCTTTGTGAAGCACCCGATGGACGTTGTCTCCGTAGGAGACAATGTTACCGTCTGGGTGATGGGGGTTGACCTGAAGAAGGGCCGGGTCAGCTTGACGATGCGTCCGCCGCGTGTTGAGGCGGGAAGCGTAAAGTAGACAGATCGCAGGGATCCTCAAAGAACGACAACAAGAAGCCAGTCTCCATTATTGGGGACTGGCTTCTTGTTGATTATTTTCAGCTGGAACCCTTTTTGTCATTATAGAAGTGAAGGACGTGCACTCTTTGGGTAAGTTTAGAGTAACAGTTGAACTAATGGCTTATTACTAGGAGGAGATAGATGTGGGAAATCCATTGAAAGAATTAAAAAATAGTGTGAATGGCCTGAAGCAATCCCTTGACGGAGTTAAGCAATCAGTAGAGGGGTTGAAAGAACCTATAGATGAGATGAAGGGAAACATTCAGATCACGTTGGAGCTGGCGAAGGACAGGTCTGAGGGATTCAAATCGGAGATCAATCGTATGAAGGAATGTGTGGAGGAAACTAAGCTGGTTGTTAATGAGGCGAAGGAAACGGTAATGGAGGCGGGTGAGGTGCTTTACACTCAGAAACGCTATAAAAGATTGTTGAAGAAGCAAAACCGAAAAATGCAGCCTGCAAAGGCAGGCCGCCGTTTACTATAATCAGCCGGAAGTCCAAACATTTACCGCAGTTACGAAATCTTTTTAATTATAGGAATGAGAAGGAACCGCATTTAAAAAAATCTGCAACAGCTCATTTACCGAAGCCTCCATATTGGAACGTTGCTCAGCTGCAAGCCAATCCTCTTGAATGATGATATAGCTGCAGGAGCTGCTTTTTAAATAGCTGTATATTATTTGTGCTTCGTCAATTTCATGGCGGCCGATCGCTGCCGGGGTCTGATTGGGTTCACTGTGAAAAGTGGTCATAATCGCTGACTTTATTGCCGCTTGCAGGTGGGTGATATCCGGTTGATCATATTGTAGCTTGGTATGGGACAGGATACGGTTGCCCTTGAGCAGAATGAGTTTAAGCGTCTGTTCATTCATGGCCTCAAGAACAGCAATATTCTGATTCTCTTGAGCGAATTCGATGACCTTCTCTTTGTGAATCAGGAAGCTAACAGCTCCAATATAATCCCTGTATTTCGCGGCGGTTTCGAAGTCATAGTGCTCCGCGGCCACTGCCATCCGTTGCTCCATTTCCTCGAGGATGCTGGAATCTGAGCCGTTTAGTAAGCCAATGACCCGATCAATAATTTTATTATATTGAACAGCGGCATCTCCGCCTGCACACATCCCAATGCATAGGCCAAGCGAATGGTTTAGGCATAGGGAATTTTTAAAGCTAGGGTTGCTGCAAAGGATTTTTGAGCTTTCTTTAATGCCTTGTACTGCCCGTTCAACCGTGCTTCTGCTTGTATAGGGACCCAAAACCTGAGTGCCTTCTTTGACCGCAGGATCATACGTAATCTCTAACGAACGTATTTTTTCATTCGCTCCTATTACGATATAGGTATAAGCCTGCGGATTTTTCATTTTTTTATTGTACATGGGTTTGATCTCTTTAATTAATTTGCATTCCAGCATAAAGGCTTCGAATTCGGTATCCGTAAGGATGATTTCCAGATCTTTAATATTTCTTACAAGCTGCTTAACCTTTGGGGAATGAGATTTTGAGTTTTGAAAATAAGATTGGACTCTCCGTTTTAACTGTTTTGCCTTGCCAACATATATAATATGACCGAGATTATCCTTCATGAGATAAACGCCGGGAGTTAGGGGAAGGCTTTTAAGTTTTTCTGTTAAATGAATGGTAACCCCGCCCTCTCATAAGAGTTGTATGATTGATAGTTTTAGTATAAGCTTGCAACCTTCATTTGTTCAAATCAGTCTAAAGAGTGAAGGATCGAAGCTAAGGAGGGATATTATGTACTTCGCAAAAAAAATCGGTGGGCTGGCGCTGATAGCAGCAATGTTATGGCTTACAGCATGTAGCGGAACGCCAGAAGCAGGGACGGAGCCGAAGCAGACGCCAGAGCATTCACAAGAGCAGACGCCAGTGCAGACGCAAAAGCCGATACCCGAGCAGGCACCAGAGCAGACACAAAAGCAGACGCCAGAGCAGACATCAACTGCACAGTCAGCGGCTACTACGGAATCACCACAGGAGACTGAGACATCAAGTACGGGGCAGCCGCAGGATCTAGAGGGATTACCGCCATCAGTTGAGGAAGCAGCGACGACGGTTATAAGGTCAATTAAAAACAAGGATATGAAGCAATTAGCGGCATGGGTACATCGGGATAAAGGGCTACGTTTCTCTCCATATGCATACGTGGATACAAAAAATGATCTTGTATTCACCCGGGAGGAAGTAGAAGGATTAATGAATGACTCTACCAAAAGAGTCTGGCGAACATTTGCTGGCTCCGGTGATTTAATCGAGCTGACATTTGCAGATTACTACAAGCGGTTTGTTTATGATGCGGACTTCATTCAGAAGGCCGAAATTGCTGTGAACAAGGGGCTTGGGCAAGGGACGACGATCAATAACTTAAACGAAGTGTATCCTAAGGAGCAATATGATTTCGTTGAATATCATATTGCTGGCATCGATCCTTCTGTCGAGGGAATGGATTGGCGCAGCCTGCGTCTAGTCTTCGAAAAGATCGGAGAAGACCATGCATTAGTCGGCATTATTCATGATCAATGGACGCCTTAGCTTACGGACCCAGATGATGCTATTATGGACGCCTTAGCTTACGGACCCAGATGATACTATTATGGACGCCTTAGCTTACGGACTCAGATGGCGCTATTATGGACGCTGTTTGCCTGCTTCAACTTATTATTCACGTCCGTTGGTATACGCTGATCCTTACGGACCCAAATGACGTTATTCGCGTGTTTTTAGCGATTAGAGCACAGTTTCGGACTCCAGTGCAGCTATTCATTACAAAAAGGCACATTTATGGTGCTTTTTGTGCCAATAGCGACGATGGAGTCCTTTAGTAGTCCAAATGTGCGATTATACTGCGAATAAGGTCATCTGGGTCCGATAGCTACTGCAACCCCATCCGCTGCAAATCCATCTGTTGCACACCTAACTGCTGCACACCTAGTTGCTGCACACCTAACTGCTGCACACCTAGTTACTGAACACCTAGTTACTGCATACCTAACTGCTACACACCCATCTGCTACGTTCGCATACCGCAAACATTGGAGCATCGCTGACCTGTATTTTGTTTTTGGCTACCTGCTTTAGCGGATTTTCATATCCATTGATATACGCTGAGCCTAACGGACCCAGATGACGCTATTCGCGTGTTTTTAGCGATTAGGGCATAGTTTCGGACTCCAGTGCAGCTATTCATTAGAAAAAGGCATATCTATGGTGCTTTTTGTGCCAATAGCGACGGTGGAGTCCGATAGTATCGTGAAATTGGCATTTTTCTGCGAATAAGGTCATCTGGGTCCGATAGCAGCTGCGTCCGTGCAAATATGATCTAATCTCGCGAAGTTTGATGTTCATCCCCGTCAAGTAGCTTTATGCACACAAAGATGATCGAATCGCTCGTAGTTTGATAATCATTACTACCAAGTAATCAGCATTTCTGAGCCTGAGTTAGCTTGCGAACCCAGCGACGTTATTTGCAAATTTATTGCGATTGGAGCACAGTTCGGGCCCAGTGCAGCTATTCGTTAGAAATAGGCCCATATTGGATATTTTTTAAGACAATAGCAACTATGGAGTCCGATAGCGGCTGCATCCGTTACCTTATCATTCAGAGTTTGGCGTTGGGATAAAGGGAGAAGGAAGAACAAATAAGGGATGCTTCAGCAACCATTATGATGGCTTTTGAGGCATCCCTTATTTGCTTATAAAAATGAACTTAGATACCTGAGGAAAGGGAAGAGAGGCGAAGGGGAACTTTGGGACTGTAGGAGCGATAGCAACCGCTGCTAAGATTTCCATGGGAAAGCCATCTTCGTAAGCATAAGCTTCTCCGTATCTCAGCCGTCATAAACGGTAGCTGGAAGTCCAAATATTCACCGCGGCTGCGACTGACCCTTAACTCTAAAACCCTCAAGTTCGATTTATATTATTGTGCCGCGCTAGACGAATAAGAGGCGGAGCCAGTTACAGGTTGAGCGATAGCTTTGTATCCATCTGGCAGATAAGTGGCAACAGATGCTTTTGTGATCACCTGCGCGTACATTTTCCCTGGTTCAGGAGCAGTCACGTTAAAGTAAATCACAGCCGTATTGTCTTTACCAAATTCGATTCGCTCAATCACCAGCCCATACCCGGGGTTAGGTAGATTATTAACGGTAAGGGTGGCTTTATTTACGCCTTCACCCGCTTTGGTCAACGTAACCTCTGTTTCGTAGGTTGGAGTAGTGGGACTGCCATTAGATACAATTACACGTTTAGCAAAAGCGGCTGCATCATAGATCAGAGCGGCTGCTTCAGAGCGGGTAATAGCATCATTCGGCCGGAAACTACCGTTCTTATCGAGTGTGGCAATATGTGTATTCAGCAGGATCTGGAGACTATTTATAACCTCCGTAGAGAGTTTATCGCCATCCTTAATATCTACATACATCAGCGTAACAGGGAAGTTACCTTTACTTTGCAACGCTTGCGTCAATAAGTGCGCGAACTGAGCACGGGTGATAGTTCCATTAGGATCCACTGTCCGGTCGAGTGAAAGGCCATTTTGCTTGGCAGTCAGGAAAGCCGAAGCATACCAGGCCTTGTCGTTCACTTTATCAAAATAATCACTGGCTTTGGAAGAACTACTACCTGCCGCTGGTTGCGGAGTCAGATTCAGACCCCCAACGATGAATTGTATCCCTTGCGCAAAGCTTACTTTAGATTTAGGAGCAAACTTATCTTTGTCTACTCCGTTTATAATCCCCTCTTTATGCAAAGAGTTGATTTTTGCTTCCGCAGGATCACCTTTCAAATCTGAAAAAGCAAAAGCGGATGCCCCAAAAGACACACTCGCTGCCAAAATGCCGCAGGCTATAGTCATTTTTTTAGCGTTATTTATGAATAATGGTTTTTTCATTTGCGTCACCTCCATACTCTTAGATGGTAGATTAGACCAAAATGTTGCATAGAATTTAAAATATTATAACGGTTCAAGTAAAATATTATCCACGCAGTAGCGATTCGGCACCATCTACATAAATTTCAGTTCCCGTCACATGTAAAGATTCATCCGATGCGAGAAATAATACCAGATTGGCAACCTGCTCAGGCTTACCCGGTGCATTTTCCAGCGGATGATTACCTTCCGGAAACTCCACAGGAATCTTCACTTCTTGAAGATCATCGCTTTTATACGTATTATCTCCAATTTGTGTATCGATTGATCCAGGACAGATGGCATTTACACGGATGCCGTATTGCGCCAGCTCTAGGGCAGCCATTTTCATAAAAGCAACTTGTCCTGCCTTGGAAGATGAGTAAGCGGAAGCGCCAATGTTCGAGAATACTCGGTTGCCGTTAATGGAGCTGGTGATAATGATGCTGCCGCCATTTTCTTTCATGTGGGGGATGGCGTATTTTACTGTGGCAAAGGTGCTGCGTAGGTTGGTATCCAGTGTCTGGTCCCAATCTTCGATTTCTAGTGTTTCGATGGGAGACCATGTACCATTAATGCCAGCATTGGCAAAAACAATATCAATCTTCTCGGCCGCCTCTCCAACCTTACGAATACTTTCTTCGACCAGACCTGGATTGGAGACATCGCATTCAATTACTGTTGCTGTACCGCCAATAGATTCAATCTCACGTTTAGTTTCATAGGAATCCTCGGGAGTGCGGTCAAGCATATATACCCTAGCTCCCTGTTGGGCAAACCGTATCGCTGTAGCTTTTCCAATACCGGAACCAGCACCTGTAACCACTGCAACTTTATCCTGTAAACGTTTATCTGTCATGATGAATTTCCTCCTCGGCGTTAAATTTCTTATATTAGTAATTACATACCCGGCATAGCTGAATCTAACCATTTGAACTGGAGGGTGGAACAACGTGGATGGATATATTACTATGGAACATAAGGATGTAAATAATATAAATTCAGATAAATTTAGATAAATCTAGCTCATGATAGGGGAACTATAGATGATTCAGCAGCAGGGAGCAGAACGGATTAATGTGGGGATATTTGCCCATGTGGACGCTGGGAAGACAACAACAACGGAGCATATTTTGTATGAAAGCGGTCGCATTCGAGCGCTTGGCAGCGTAGATACGGGGACGGCATTGACGGATTCTATGGATGTGGAGCGGCAGCGGGGGATATCCGTACGGGCGGCATTGGCTTCTTTTGCTTGGAAAGGTGTGCAGATTAATCTGGTCGATACCCCGGGGCACGTCGATTTTCTGTCCGAAGTTGAGCGGTCTTTGCGGGTGATGGATTGTGCGGTGCTTGTTCTTTCAGCCGTGGAGGGTGTGCAGGCCCAAAGCGAGATGATCTGGAACGCGCTGCGCAAGCTGGGAATCCCCACACTTATTTTTGTGAACAAAATGGATCGTGTAGGTGCTGACCCTGAAGCTGTGCTGGCAGAGGCGCGAAATTATTTGTCTAGTGATATTATTCCAGTTCAGCAACCCATCGGCAAAGAGAAGGAGTACATAGGAGCAAGAGATTTATGGGAGAATGAAGCTGATGCTAACAAGCGAACAGAATTATTAGAGGCTTTAGCTGAACGGGACGAAGAGCTGTTGGAGAAGTATATGTCTGGTAGTCCGATTGATTTGGCTGAATGGAAAAAATATATGAAAACAGCCTCCTCATCAGGTCGCTTTTTTCCGATGGTTTATGGCGTCGCCGCCAAGGGGCTTGGGATTACTGCCTTGCTGGATGCGATGGTTGAGTATTATCCGCGCGCTGGTGGGAATGTGGAGGGTCCGGTGTCAGGCATCGTATACAATATTCAACGTGATAAAAGTATGGGACGGATGGCGTTTGTCCGCCTGTATGAAGGGACGATCCGTAACCGCGATACGCTGTTGAATTATACGCAGGATATTCAGGGAAAAGTGACCCAGATCCGCAAGGTCGAAGGTGGTCGGATCGAGGATGTCGGAGCGCTTGAAGCGGGAGATATTGCTGTTATCTATGGTCTTTCCGGGGTGCGCATCGGAGATGTGCTCGGCCATCCGGGGGCCATTCCGGAGGAGGCGAAGCTGGCTGTACCGCTGCTAACGGTGCGTGTATTCTGGGAGCCAGATATGGATGACCATAAGGTTATCGGGGCGCTGCAGGAGCTGGCGGATGAAGATCCGCTTTTGGATGCACAGTGGCTGCAGGATGAGCGGGAGCTGCATATCAAAGTAATGGGACCGATTCAGCTGGAGATTCTGAACAGTGTTCTGGAGGAGCGATATGCGCTGAAGGTGACCTTCGGTCAGCCTTCTGTCATTTATAAAGAAACGCCAGCCCGTGCAGGGGAAGGTTTTATCGCTTATACGATGCCGAAACCGTGCTGGGCGATTCTACGCTTTCAGATTGAGCCTGGACCTCCGGGCAGTGGTTTAGTCTATGATTCGATAGTGCGGAGTTCCGATCTGCTGCCGCAATACCAGAGCGAAACCGCACGCCGTGTACCGGAAGTCCTACAACAGGGTTTGTATGGCTGGGAGGTTACCGACCTTAAAGTGACCTTGACCGAGGGACAGCATCATGTATGGCATACCCATCCGCTGGATTTTGCTGTGGCGACTCCGATGGGAATTATGGACGGACTCGCTCGGGTAGGCACTAAGCTTCTGGAGCCGATTCTGCAGGTTCGCATCGTGGTCCCTGAGGAGAATGGCGGCCGGGTGATGAACGACCTCGTGCAGATGCGCGGCACGTTCGAGCCTCCCGTGCTGCAAGGCGAACGGATGATTATCGAAGGACGTCTGCCGCTGGCAACGTCACTTGATTATCCTGTCAGCTTAAGCTCCTACACGAAGGGGCGCAGCACGTTTACTTCTTTTTTTGACGGCTATGAAGAATGTCCACCAGACGTATCTGCTGAGCGCACCCGCCGGGGCGTGAACCCACTTGATCAGGCGAAATATATATTAAGCGTGCGAAAGGCACTGCAAGGGTAAATTGAGGTAGAAGGACTATTGAGACTAATAGGCAGGGTGAAGACAAAGGAGCGTGTCAGCGATGTTAGTACTAAGATATACTCAGAAATTATTAAAAGATATGAAAGTAGCTTCAGTAGAAGTAGAAGACATCTCCTCCTTTTTTAGTTGGCATGTGAATATTATGCAACTCAGAAAAAAACATATTTTATTTGTACATGATGCAAGCCGGTTATGTATATTATTGGATGGAATAAGAAGTGGTCAAGCTGATAAATTGGTTGAAAAGTTCAGAATAGAACTTAAGGAGTATTTATTGCAGGAGGGTTTTAAGAAGCAGCTCATAAATCAGTATTTACTAGAGGCCGGAGAAATCACTATATCCCGTACAAATAATAAAAGTGTACTTGGAACAATGAATGAAATAACACTATACAATTCGGTAGCTCAAAGTGATTTCAGCTTGCTTGAGAGGAATAAGTGGTTGAACACTATTATATATAAACCTATTGATTATAAAGAGCCCATTAATGTCTTTAGAGAATCCTTAAATAGTTACTATTCATAAGCAAGTACTGTCAATCTTGGACTAGCTGAAGCTTTTATCGGAAATCTGAGGGGGATATAAATTGAAGATTAGAGAAGCAACAGCTAGTGATATAGACGGGATCGCTTTTGTCCACGCTGCGAGTTGGAAAACCACGTACAGAGGGCTAATATCGGACGAGTTTCTCGATAAAATCACCGTGGAAGCAAGAAGAAAGCTCTGGATTCGGAATTTTGAAAACCCCAATAAAGACGAGGTTATGTATGTGGCCGAAGATGGGGCTGGGACGATTATTGGTTTTGCAAATGGAGGAGCGCGAAGAGGGTCAGATCTCTCTGATCTCTATGATGCGGAGCTATATGCACTCTATTTGCTTAAGGAACAGCAAGGAAAGGGTCTTGGAAGGCAACTCATAAGAAGCGTAGCACAGAATTTATTGGAGAAAAATTATAGCTCGTTCATGACTTGGGTGGTAACAGGAAATCCCGCGATTCATTTCTACCACAAAGTGGGTGGGCAATCTGTTGCGACAAAAGAAGTGAAGATTGGGAATGAGATTGTTGAAGAGATCATGATCGGGTGGAGGGATATTGGGGTTGTTGGGGATTAAGAGCCAAGGAGAGCGATGTGCAGAAGCTTTTAACTGTATTTTGTACAACTATAATCCCACAAATAACCCGCCAAAGGATATAACTGTATTTCGTACACCTATTTTTGTGATTTATTACTCTATGGGCACATTTTCTAGTTTTTAAGTGTACAGAATACAATTAAAGTCCTGATGATCCCCTTTGGATGCGGAATAAGTGTATGAAATGCAGTTATTTTACGAGTTCATTAAGCTCCGTGCACAAAACTATCTAGAGAAGGCCAGGTTTTTTTCGCTAAAAAATAGGATGAGTTAAAGGTTGTGAGAAAGTGAGCGATAAACAAGCACGGCTATTACGTATGGAGCAACTGAAAAAAAGAGTGAAAATAGAAAACCCACTAGGTTCTCTTTACAGTGAGTGTATCGAAGCTTTAGGTCCCAACACAAGAATATATAGTTTAGAAAAGTCGTCCGAGATTGTATCTATGATGGAGAGTATAGTTAATTTCACACAGTGGGCGCGGATTGACTGGGAATCTATTGATCAAAAGAAATCCTTTAAGACGCCGGAAGAATTGAAAGACATAGAATCTATTTTATTGCGTGATAACTATTTTATTGTGTGGAATGAGATCAATCTTCCGGTAGTGGAAACTAATTTAAATAATATTATAAATAACTTCAATGATGTTATTGCTGTTGGATTTGATACATGGATTATAAATATGGATAAAGGAATTATCATTGAAAGCTATCACGAGGGGGATCTGACAGTGGGTTGGATCACGCCTCCCTCACTACCAGCTTAACCATAGGCTCTAATGGATGCATAGAGAGTGAAAAATGTACGTAATTCACACTGCGCTAATAACCTCAAGTTTATTCTTCCTACACGGAACAAGCTTACATTAAGTATAAGAGTTTTAATATAAAGTATTAGCCTATAGACTCTATTCCCCCTCAGACTCAGCCTTCTTCCGCGCCCGGAAGCGCCGCACCTTCATAAGGTTGCCACAAGCTTTGTCATCGCAGTACCGCTTGGAGCGGTTGCGTGTATCATCATAATAGACCCAGAGGCAATCGGGATTCTCGCAGATGCGGAATCTTGTGGGTTCTTTTTCAAGCAATGCCTCGGCAAAAGACGCCGCAATCTCCGCCATCACCTGCTCCCAACCGCTATGAAGTGGCAACAGCTTTATTTCCGCTTGCTCGTCGCCTTTCCACACAATTCGCCGTGTAACAGGACCCTTGTCCAAATAGATATTGAGCTGTTCAAGCATTTCTCCATACACCGTGTTTCCTTGCACAATAGCCTGTACCCAGTTCCATAGTAGTGAGCGAAGCTTTTTAAGCTGCGCCATTTCTATCGTGTTCGGCATCTGTGTTTCTAAAAGAGAATACTCCTTCAGCCATTTAAAAACCCATTCTTCTTCATCGAGCCTGTCCCGATCTTTATTCTTATCTCCTGTTCGCCAATCCCGCCAGTAGCTGTTAATGAAATCCTCCCACAACACGGTCTGTTCATCCTTTCCGATTCAACGCTCATTACAAATCATTGTAACAGTTAAAAATAAGTTTAGCTAGTTACTTGAATACAATCTGGAAATATGCTACATTTCTTTTGTAACCACTATATTATGGTTTAAGTCGTTACATATTAGTTCGCTTTGAAGTAGTTCTTTTTGAAGCTACACCATGAAGTTTATGTTTACACAAATTTTTAGGAGGTTGAACATGCAAAATAAAATCAGTGAGGTCTTGCTCCAAAATTGGGATTATTGCATGGATATCGAGGATTGGGCTCCGCCGCTTAGCGATGCGCTGGAAGGTGTGGATAGCAAACAGGCTCTCTGGAAGCCAGAGGGTGGGGCGGCCAATTCTATCTGGGAAACGGTTAACCATCTAACTTATTATAAGGTGCGTTTGCTGCGAAAGCTAAAAGGGTTGCCCAAACAACCCGATGCTGAAAGCAACGATGATACCTTTACTGTAACAGCTGAAGGAGAAGAAGCATGGGCGAAAGCCGTTGCAGACCTGAAGGACGTGCATGCTGCTCTTAGAGAAATCATTGAAGCGTTGGAAGAAGGCGCGTATGATTGGGGCGGTTCGGGTCATGCGCCAGGGGAAGAGGTAATGAGCCTTATCCTACACGATTCTTACCATACTGGACAAATTATTATGCTGCGTAAATTGCAGGGTTCATGGGTGTCCAACCGTAGTTTTAATTAGAACCTCCACATTTAAAAATACAAGCCGTACACTGCTATTCCGGTATACCCGGGTCAGCGGAGGTACGGTTTTTTTGTGTGCAACTCTGGTAGGCACGAGTATATATTCTATATTGTTTTTTTGGTTGATTTGGATAAATTAAAACGCGATATGGATATGGGCTCAGAAACTAATCACTGATATCATATAATCCAAAGGCTGAATTAACAAATAACTAGAGCTGCAGATGATTCCTGAAGATTTAAGGGTCATCTTTTTTGATGAGGAATCAAGTCTATCAGGCGGAAGGGAGTGTAAAGATTGACGAGGTTTGGACAGTTAAACACATTGCGTAATCAAATTTTCCTGGGTTTCATGTTTGTCATGGTGATCGTACTAGCCACGGTTGGTTTTTTTATGTACGGGCAAGTTTCGGTTCTATTACGCAATAGTGCGGAGAAGCACATTGAACAGACTGCAGTTCAGGCAACGGGCAAATTGGATGTACTGATCCGGCAGATTAATACGTTGACGGCGCAAGTGGCAACCAACGCCTCCATTCAGCGATTGCTCGCTCAAGAGGCCGAAGGAAAGCCGATCAGTTTCGCCGAACGTCAAACCATCCAGCAGGAAGTACGTAAATATGAGGCGTATGCGACAGGGATTCGTTCCATTGAGCTGTATGCAGGTGATTATCAGAAATTACTCTCAGTTGATGACGCCAGCCTGAACAATCGAGTATCCGAAGAATGGATCAGCCGGGTGGACGAGGGCAAAGGACGTCTCGTATGGTTTGGACTTGACCCGCGGAATTCGGATATCGTCATTGCGATTCGTAATATTAGGCTGATTGATCATTCATTCACGAAAGCTGGCTATATTATGGTTCAAATTGAGAAAAGTTACTTCCAGCTTACGGATGAGGTGGACAGCTCGCAGGCGGAAACGCGTGAATTAATGAGATTATTTGATGAAGCGGGACGGCAAATTTCTTCCGATTTTTCCGTAAATGTCAATGCAAATAAGATACTGGATCATGGAGGAGAAAAGGTTGAGGTTGGCGGAGAAGACTACATTGTAATTCAGAAGCAGTCCAAGGCAACAGGTTGGAGGCTAGTAATCCTCACTCCAGTTGACTATACGACAGAGGGGATATCTGTCCTTCGTACAGCGATCATCGTATCCGGTGTTGTTGGCAGTTTATTGTTTCTCATCTTTACTTTTATTTTATCCACGATGATTACACGTCCCATACTGAATTTGATTAAAGTGATGCGCGGTTCGCGATTTGGAACCTTGAAACCGATTTCAGTCACTTCTACCACTATGGAGATCAATGAGCTCAATAATACTTACAACCAGATGGTTCACTCTCTGAATGAAC
This sequence comes from Paenibacillus sp. FSL R7-0048, assembly GCF_038004505.1. Lineage (NCBI taxonomy): Bacteria > Bacillati > Bacillota > Bacilli > Caryophanales > Paenibacillaceae > Paenibacillus > Paenibacillus sp. FSL R7-0048. The sequence goes on from NZ_JBBORF010000001.1 coordinate 1,300,068, forward strand.
TAATTGAAGTCGTCTATCAGAAGGAGATCGTCCAGAGTCGCACAGAATTAAAGGCACTTCAGGCTCAAATCAATCCGCATTTCTTATTTAATACATTAGAAGCATTCTACTGGGCCCTCGATGAAAAGGGTGAGGAGGAATTAGCTCAAATTGTGGTTGATATGTCGGGGCTTTTTCGTTATGTCATCAATCGAACTGATGATGATGAATGGGTGACTATCGGCGATGAGCTCGACCATGCCGAAAGATATTTGAAGATTATGGAGATGCGTATGCTCGACAGGTTATCCTGGCGGATTGAGTCAGATGAAGCTTGCCGAAGTGTCCCGCTACCGAAGCTGTTAATCCAGCCTCTTGTCGAAAATGCGATTCTTCATGGCGTAGAGCAAAGGGTTGGACCGGGGACAGTCATGCTAATTGTCAGACCTTCAAGTCGTCCGGGATATACATTGGTTACGGTAACTGACGATGGTCCAGGGATGGATGCAGCAAAGATATCGTCTATCTATCACACCATGGAGAAGGGGAGCATGAGGTCTTCCAAAGGGACTGGGATTGGTATTGCTAATATAGAGCGGAGACTGAAACTCAGTTACGTAGACAATACGGACGGGCTTGAAATACGAAGTGAAGAAGGTTATGGAACTAGCATCTCTTTTGAAATACCGAATGAACCTGGAGAGGGGAAAAACACGTGAAAACTATACTCATCGTAGATGATGAACCGAGAACAAGAGAAGGGGTTCGTAAAACATTAGAAGCCTGGTCATCCGGTCAATATCGCATCGAAACCGCAGCAAGCGGTGTTGAGGCACTGGCATGGCTGCAAAATAACGAAGTTAATCTGCTTATTACCGATGTGCGCATGCCTGAGATTGGAGGGCTAGAATTAGTTGAAAAGCTGAACGAAATGCCTCATCCTCCAGTGGTTATTGTGATCTCCGGCCATCCTGAATTTGACTATGCACAGAAAGCCTTGCAGTTTGGTGTAGTTGAATATTTACTGAAGCCACTCGATAAAACGAAGCTGGTCCGAGCAGTGGAATTAGCATTGAAACGCAAGGATGATATTTATCGAATCGAACGAATGGAGAAGCTGATCGATCCCAAGCTTATGGAAACGGTACAGCAGGAGAAAGTGTATAGCACTCAAGTGCGTGAGGCACTCCAATACTTAGACGAACATCTTCACGAATCGATATCCATGCGTGATATAGTGGATCAATTACACATGAATGCCAGCTATTTCAGCGTCCTTTTCAAAGAGCAGACGGGACTGACTTACAGTGAATATGTAACGAGAAGGAGAATACAACGAGCCAAAGAACTACTGGTGAGCACACGGTTGTCCATTGCTGAAATCGCGGAACAAGTAGGCTATCAGACGGCCAAATATTTTGTGAAGGTATTTCGTGCACTCGAAAATGTTAGTCCAGGGCAATACCGCCAGAACGTCATGACCACGGAGGAAAGAATCCAATAATAGTGGTATTAGTCCCAATCCTTATGACCTTACGACATCATGGGATCCAAGCTACAATTTAGTTAAGCGGTTACAAGGCCGCTAGACAACAATAGAAAAGGGGTTGTAAGCGTGCGCAATAAAAAATGGACAATATTGTTCTTAACGATGTGCCTCGTTCTTGTCACAGCTGGTTGTGGTCAAAAAGATAACAATGCAGGTGAATCTAAAGGTAGTGCAAATGGGGGAAGCGACAAAGTCACCGTTAACTTCATGCATTTATGGCCAGAAGGTGTTTCTGCCGGACAAAATAAAATTGTTAATCAAATCATTAAAGAATATCAAACAGAGCATCCCAATGTTGTAATCAAGCAAGAGGTTCTGGACAACGAGCAATACAAAAATAAGCTGAAGGTATTATCTGCTTCTAACGAATTGCCAGACGTTGGGGTAACTTGGGCCGCTGGCTTTTTGCAGCCTTACGTTGAAGGAAATCTGTTCGCACCTGTAGATGACTTGTTGAATGGTGAATTAAAAGACAAGTTCGTCGCAGGAACTACAGAAGCTTATGCTATTAACGATAAAACGTATGCGCTTCCACTTGAGTTTAACATCGCACCTATCTACTACAATAAAGCTATTTTTGAAAAGTATAATCTTGAGGTTCCACAAACCTACGATCAGTTTAAGCAAGTTGTAAAAACACTATCTGATGGGGGCATTGCACCGATTGCTCTCGGCAATAAGGATCGCTGGACAGGATCGCTTTGGTATATGTATCTAGCTGATCGGATCGCAGGCCAACAGGCACTTGCAGGTGCGATCAGTGGATCAGGCTCATTTATGGATGAAGGATTAGTAAAGGCGGCATCAGAGGTCCAATCACTTGTAGACAGCAATGCATTTGTTAAGGGATTCAACGGTTTATCAAATGAAGAGGCAAAATCAGAGTTCGTAAATGGCAAGGCGGCAATGTACATGATGGGATCATGGGATCTGCCAAACTTCACAACGAATGAAGAAATTCCACTGGAATTCCGTAATAGTGTTGGTTTCTTCAAATTCCCGACAGTTGAAGGCGGGAAGGGAGACATTAACAGCTGGGTAGGTGGACCAGGTGTAGGATTATTTGTTGCTGAGAACTCTGAGGTAAAAGAAGAAGCAAAATTATTCGTCGAGTATTTCGTATCCAAATGGGGAGAGCAATCCGTAACTGGAGCAGGTGTTATTCCAGCTACGAAGGTGGACACCGCCACACTGGATCTACCACAGCTCTACATCGATTTGTTTAACGAAATGAACAAAGCTAGCAGCATCACTTTATTCGCAGATGTTCAAATGCGTGCCAATGCAGCAGAAACGCATCTGAATATGATCCAGGCTCTTTTTGGCAAAGCGGTGACGCCAGAGAAGTATTCCGAGGAGCATGACGCGGCCATCTCTAAAGGCAACTAAAGCTTCGACAACTAGGCGAAGGGGACAATTAGCTTATCCGGCAGCGTGATGCCGGATAAGCCTTTCCTCAAACGGTTTATGAAGGAAAGGAGTCGGACACTTTGGATAAAGTGATGTCTAACAAAAAAATAATCGCGTTATATGTATTTCCCGCCTTGCTTCTCATTCTGGCTATTGTATATATTCCGATTGTTCTAACGGGTTATTATGGACTGAATAAGTGGAATGGCATAGGTGCTCTGACTTTTATCGGATTTGATAACTATAAAGCTTTGCTAACAGACCAAACCTTCTGGAATAGTGCTTGGCATTCTCTGCAGTTAGCGTTGTTTTCTACCCTAAGTCTCATTATTTATTTGGCAATTGCTATGGTATTAGCCGCCCGGATCAAGGGAGCTAACTTGTTTCGCAAAATATATCTGATTCCGATGCTGCTATCGTCCGTTGCGATTGCGCAGCTTTGGCTAAGAATTTATCATCCGACGAACGGAATTGTGAACAGCTTATTAGTATCCATTGGTTTTGCTAATCCTCCTGCATGGCTTGCAGAGCCTACATTAGTTTTGTTTGCTTTATTTATTCCCATTCTGTGGCAATATGCTGGTTTCTATATTCTGATCTATTACGCAGCACTCAAGAATATCCCGACCTCTCTGGAAGAGGCAGCAAAGATTGACGGAGCCTCTGCCTTACAAATCGCTTGGAAAATTAAGCTTCCACTCGCAATGGAAGTCATTAAAGTTACGATTGTTCTGGCCGTTGTAGGTTCTCTGAAGTATTTTGACTTAATCTTTGTTATGACGGATGGAGGTCCTAATGGCTCTAGTGAAGTGATGGCGTCTTATATGTATCATCAGGCTTTTCGGGCTTATGATTTTGGCTACGGGAGCGCAATTGGTTTCTTCCTGCTCGTCATCTGTCTCGTCATTACTTGGGTCATTCGCAAATTAACTGCTACGAAAGATTCGATCCAATACTCATAAGGAGGGGCGCTTCATGATGTCTGGAACTGCAGGAAGGCTAGAAATCGGGCCAAAGACAGGCGGCGCTGGCACGGAGATCACACGTAAATTAGGCTACTCATTGCTATATATCGTGTTGATTGCCGTTGCTGCTCTGCAATTGTTTCCGCTTGTATGGCTGCTGTTTTTCTCATTAAAAAATAATCAGGAAGTGTTCAACCTTCCTGCTCTATCGTTGCCGATGAATCCTCATTGGGAGAATTACGCGAAGGTCTGGAATGTAGGGAACATCAACGTGTATTTCTTCAATAGCGTATGGATTACCATCGTGGCTACGGTGTTAACGGTTATCTTCGGGAGCTTGGTTACGTATGCAGTTACCAGGATGAAATGGAAGGGAAGCTCGTTCGTACTGGGATTGTTTATGGTAGCGATGATGATTCCTGTTCACTCCACGCTTATTCCGTTATTTAGTATATTCAATAAGATTGGCTTAACGGATCACCCTTTGTCACTTATTTTGTCTTATGTCGCTTTTAACATGCCGATAACGATTATGATTTTGCTGGGTTTCTATTACGCACTGCCACGCGAAGTGGAAGAGGCTGCAGTAATTGATGGTTGTTCCGTGAACAGAATGTTTTTTAGAATTATACTTCCTATGACAAGCTCGGTGATCGCGACTACAGCCATTATTAATATGATCTATAACTGGAACGAATTTATTTTTGTAAACACATTTATTAGTTCTGATTCTTACAAGACGCTGACCGTGGGGGTGCAAAACTTCATTGGTCAATATACGACAGATTGGGGTGCGATCGGGGCAACGCTTATGATCAGTATTTTGCCTATCCTGATTACATTCCTGTTCCTCAGTAACCGTATCGTTGAGGGAATTGCGGCGGGTTCGGTTAAAGGGTAAGTAGAAAGAAGACCTGAATTTCTCAGCTCGAAAAGCTGAAGAGAATTCCGGTCTTTTTTTTAATCCAATCTAGAATTTTGATTCAATCTTGAAAGCCTCGGGTTAATGGAGGCTATCAAAGATGAACATTCGAAAGGAGAGATTGCTGATGGAAACGGGCTATAAGGATAGAAGTGTTGAAGTGGAGCATAGGGAGGTACAACGGAAATCGGATTCCAGCGTTGTCGCATCTACCTTTATTAAATATGCTGCTTACATTATTATATTTTTTGGTTTTCTGTTCTTTTTGGTTAAATATGTATTTCCTAAGTTTTAATAAGGATTGATTCTTAAGGCGGAGTCTTATTGTTTCTCTGCGATGATCTTTTTTATTACTGCTATAGTTTCTGGTGCAGCATTCTCCAGCATAAACTCAATTGCAGCGAACTGCCGCATAACGTACCTGTGCTCAAGCTTTTCTAAAGGGTTGAAAAAGCCTTCCGGATAATCGATAATCTCCAGATCCCGCTCCGTGACCTGTCCTATGTATTCAAAGGCGTATTCGAATGTACCTTCCGAAATATATAAATCGACGATTTCTTCAATTCGCTTGCGATCAATATGATCCACGACAGTTAGATAATTAGGTGCACTCCAGTAGGCCCCATTTAGACAAGCACCACTTTGGATGTAGTCTTGTCGGATCGCTTCGATGTTCTTGAAGGTGTAGAAATCCGATGCCCAGCGGGAGCGGTCAGGGAATGTGACTATGACATAGAGATTATAATTGTCCTCTTCCTCAGTCCCACTTTCCGGAGACAGCTGTATATGTCTTGTTCTACTGATCATAATTATAAGTCCCCTTTCTTAACAAAAACGGCTACCGTCTTTTTAAAAGACGGTAGCCGCTGCTTTAAATATGTCCTAGATCTTAATCATCCGAGGCTATAACTTCATCTCATTACTCGATTCCGCAGAATTACGATAAAAGAACCAGCACTCATTCAGCAGCTTGATCTGACGGCGGTCTTTTTTGTAATAAGCTTTCATTAGCTGATGGCAGAGCCACTGTGGCAAGCGAATCCCTCCTCTAACAACTTACGTAAGTTAGAATATGGAGAAATAAGCCTAAAGGTGCGGATTACAGTAGGCTTTCTGCTTCCTCTTCGTACCACTGCTCCAATTGAGCCTGTAGTGCTCGTATCTCAGTAAGCAGGGAGATCAGTGGGTAGTTCTTCTGCTCTTGAACAGAGGCGAAGGCTTGTTCCAATCTATTGATATAATCCAGACCGGACTCCAGGGAGTAATCCTCACGTAACAGATCCAGCGAATCGCACTCGGCGATGGCTAAGGGCAGATCCGGAACATTATCGGCTGTCAGCTTGTCGATTTCTTTGTTCAGGCGTAAATTGAGCGCACTTAGTTGGTACGCATATTCCTCGGGCATTTCCACGAATTGTAATTCTTGATTTTGCTGCAAAATTACATACCGCATTTTCGGCATTGTTCATTCTCCCTCCGTACTTGTCTTCCTTCTTGACAGTTTAGCCTATGCACAAGTTACAATTCAAGTAGAGATCTTATTTCTCGTGGAAAGGACTTGTGATAGAACGCTATGGAAACTATGAGCAACGAAGAGCTGCAGCTGTGGATTGAGCAGGTATCACGGGACATCTTTGGCGTGCCGTTTAGGCATAAGGCCAGCTTTAACAGCCGGTTGTCCTCAACGGGCGGCCGATATTTTACCAAAAGCCATAATATAGAGATTAATCCCCATCAGCTTGCCATGTTTGGCAGAGAAGAGACGGAGCGGATTATAAAGCATGAGCTCTGCCATTATCATTTGCATTTGGCTAAGCGAGGGTATATGCATCGTGACGCTGATTTCAAAAGCCTGCTGGCGCAAGTCGGCGGAAGCCGCTACTGTCAGACACTGCCGGGTGCAAAAGCTCGGAAGCCGCTGCCCTATCGATATAAGCTTGTATGCAGTGCCTGTGCCATGGAGTATCCGCGTAAGCGAAAAGTAGACCCTAAGCGTTATCGCTGCGGTAAATGTTCGGGCAAGTTGAAGTTATTTATTTTATAACCAAACCTAATAATCCGACAAAAGAAACAGCTTGCTGAGGCGAAATGATGCATCCTTCTAAATCTTTGATATCCACGATCAAGCCACTGAACTCGCAGTCACTAAGGTCGATCCCATTAAGCTTTGATCCTGACAATGTGGCTTGATCCATATTACACTCGCTGAAGCTGATTTTTTGGAAATTTGACTGATAGTAGTCGGAACTCATTAATGAGCTGTTCTCAAAAGCAACCTGCTTCAGATTAGCGAATCGAAACGTAGCAAAATCCCCGATACAATCTACTACCCGAACATTCTGGAATCTGCCTCTTGTAAAGTCTGTGCCGATGAGCTTGCAGTTTCTAAATTCAGTTCGATGAATAATGCCATTCGTAAAATCCACATTGGATAGATCACAGTGATCAAATATCACGTCCATAAGCTCGATCCCAGTTAGGGAGCACTCCGTAATCGTTACATTTTTAAAAATCACGCGATCAAAGCTGACCTTATTAGCCTCTTGATTATCAATAACCGTATCGCTGATGCTGCAACAGCTGAATTCGTCCTTGGTTTGCAGCGAATATATTTGCTCAGGAAGAAGAGAGTCTGGATCTGCTATTTTTGGCGAATCAATTTTGAAATTCATATGTACCTCCGTTTGTTTACTCCTTGCGGGTAGCTAAAACTAACTATCATCGCGTTAAACCGATTTGTCAATCTTCATGAAGGTTGTAGGGATTGGATATCCGTACAAATACACCTTTTTCTGGATAAAATCGCACATCGTTTTGTAAGCGTTCTCAAACTAATATGAAAAGGAAGTCCATATTAATTAGAGGGGGCACATGTATGAAACGAATCAGGTCCGCAATGGCGGGTCTGCTCGCGCTGCTGCTGATTTTTTCAAGCTTGCCTGTAATGGGAACCGGTAGTGGTTCCGTGGGAGCAGAAGGAGTTGGAGGAACAGGCGCTGAGCAAATTCCATCAGGTACGGTACTCATCAAGAATAAGTGGAAAAACAACTTTTTATATGAGACATCCGCAGGAATCGTGCGTTATGGCATGACCAATCCAGCCGATGCTTCAGCGCATTGGACGGTTGAGACGGTGAACGGGCTGTCACGAATCAAGAATGTGAAGACAGGCCATTACATTACAATGGCTGGTAACAACGGCAAAGAGGATTCACTTAAGGCGGCAGAACGCCAAGGTTCAGGAAGTGTTGCGGATCAGTGGCTAATCGATACTTCCAATCGCAATGGATACATGATCATCCGAAGTGCGATTGTGCCAGAGGGGAAATTGGTTATCCACGAGGAGAATCAGCTTGGTTATGCGCAAGTAAGCTCGGATATCAATGTTACGTTTGAGAGTCCGCAGTGGGCTTTTATAGATCCAAATGCAGCACCTGTACGGCTAGAGAGTCGTCTCCGCCCCGGTCAGGTAATGTATGAAAGTGAAGGGAATGTTCTTTACGGTAAACAGCCTGTCAGCAATGAAGCGGCCCAGTGGTATCTTGAATCAGGGACGGATGACGGAACAGTAATGATTCGCAACCGTGCGACAGGTCATTATATTAAGCAAAATGAAGTGACCTGGGCTGGGGTTTTTTCGCAGGAAGTCGATATGGATCATGTGAAGCTAAGTGAATGGGTCCAAGAGCATGCACCAGGCCCTGATGGGACGGGCTTCATTACCCTTCGTAACAGTGGTTTAACTGAAGAGGGGAGTCCATTATGGCTAAATCCACAATTCAGCGATGACAATAATGTGCGATCTAACAGCTGGCCGGGCTCAGCCTCTAATCCAAGCGCGCAGTGGAGAATCGTGCCTATTTCCGAATTACAGCCTGTACGTCTGGCAACTTATACGGATGCACAAGTGGCTACAGATTTCTTATATGAATCCGCAAACGGCGAGCTTAAGCATGGAATTATTACACCAGATGCCGCTAACACCTCTGACTATCTATGGTATATAGAAGATTATGACGGCAATAAGCGTATTCGTAATGCGGCAACCGATCATTATGTTTCTTATAGTGAAGGTACTGCAAAGGCCTTGCAGATTAGCGGAAGTCAGCCGTCGGATCAATGGATTTTTAATGATTCCGATGATTATGATGATTACCAGACGCTTCAGAATCTCGAAAGCACAGGCATTTATTTGTCTACATTGGGTGGAGAACATGCGGGTGCGATTGGGGATGCGACTTCTTTGAGCGCTCAGTGGCAGCTTTTAGATCCTAACACACCGACTGACGGCACAGTGCCCTATTACCGGATTCAGAATGGCTGGAAGTCATTTTATTGGTATGAGAGTGTTGATGGTCTTTTAAAATATGGAAATATGCAGAAGGACGGCTCCGATCAGTGGCTCGTGGAGAAATATAACGGCCGCAAGCTGTTCAAAAACAAGAAAACAGGCCATTACATGAACACGATGAATATGCCAAATGGCCACCTTCAGGTCACAGAGCTTCCAGACAGAAATCATGTGGAACGAGAATACATCTGGACAGGCAAAAATGTTGGGAACAACACCTACGTAATCAGTAGCGTTCTCGACAAGGAACCTAATAAAATCCCAGAGAAGTATATTTCACTTCAAAACCTCACTAAATATGCTGAGTACGGAGTGATCAATCCAGGTTGGGGCAGTCCGCAGTGGAGATTTGTTCCGGTCACCGAGAAAAAACAAGATTTGTTCCGTTTTCAGCTAGATGCTGTAAATGGAGAGGATCAATATCTTAAGGACGGTCCTTTGCTGACTTCTTCAGCCGCACTAGAGGAATTGCCAGAATCCAAGACGGTTACTGAAGCTGTCTATGCTGACCAGGACTCTGCACACTCTAACCAAAATCTTGCACCTCTAGCAGCTGCCAACGAGGATGTAACAGTAGGCCAGGCTACTTATGGTCCACTTGATTTGAATGACGATTCCTTTGTCTGGCAGTTGCAAGAAATAGCGGGCAGCAATGGATCGGTGAAGATAAAAAATAAAGGCACTGGACGTTATCTCTCCCTTGAGCATATAGGTGGGGCTGTAGATGAGATTGATCCTAAAGTTAGCGTTCAAACTTTGCAAACAGTGTACGATGTATGGGCCAGCATTAAGTGGAAGGTTGATATGCAACCGTCCGGTGTGACTACCATTATGAGCTCATGGGCTGGTCACTATATCTATGGTGCGCCGGATGATAACGGCAACCCAATTCTCCGAATCAGTAAAGCTGCAGATACAGCGGAAAAAAGCAGTGCACATTTTACTGCTGAAGCGGTTGAAGCGATTGCTCCGCCACTGCCTGATTACCCTGTAAGATTCAAGAATGCAAGAAGCGGAGAGTATTTATACGAAAATGAGCGTGGGGTTGTTCTGTATGGGCAGCCGTCAGCAGACAATGGATTTTCGCACTGGAATGTAACTGTACAGGAGGGTAAACAGACGATCACCAACCGGGCAACAGGTCATTTTTTAACGCTGAATGGTGATTATTCATATTTGGAGAGCAGTAGTACAGAACCTGCTGTAGACGGAGCCTCTGCCTGGGAAGTAAGCTTGGCTTCCGATTATACACATTACACCATTCGTAGTCTCTTTGGAGAATACGACGATGAATTAATAAACATTGCCAATAAGACAGGATATGCTGAACGTGCGCTTTTGCTAGAAAGTGAGGGTACGGCACTATGGACACTTGAGGCGGCTCCACAGGAGTTTACTACTCCATCTGGAGAACTGGGCAATAACAATACAACTACTCCAGTTCAAAATGATACCAACATCATAACCATTGTACCGAAAGGCATGGCTGGTAAAGTATTGGCCGAAAAAGAGGGGGCTGTCCTATATGCAGATGCTTCCGATATGGCGGCTCAATCCCAGTGGCTGGTCCAGGAGATAAACGGACGCAAACGGATTATGAATGTTCAGACACAACATTATCTTTCGCTCAATGAATCGGGCCAAGTGGTCTTGTTAGCTGCTGGAGATACAGAAAGATCCCAATGGAAGCTGGAAGAGAAGTTAGGTTATGCTCTTCTGCTAAGTGCGAACGGAACAGGTCTTCTTTCTCACAGCACATCGGCTGTTCAGCTTGGTTCTGCTGCAAATGGAACTGATAGTGAGCTCTGGAGCTTCTTACCTATCCCTGCTGATGCAATTTATGCAGGAGGAGAAGCATTCAAAGGGGAACGTGTTATACGGTTTGCAGTCAACGCCCAGCAGGCTGGGGAATACGATGCTGTTATTCGATACAAAAATACCGCTGCTGCCGCAACGGATCTGGCACTAGAGGTGAATGGATTAAACGAAGGGGGCAAGGTTAGTCTTGGCAAGTCTGCCTCTTGGAAGACTGTAGCGGTAAAACTGCAGCTTCGTGCAGGCATCAACACGGTTTCTCTAAGCAGTGACAACGTGAATTGGAGTAAAGTAACCCTTGATAGCCTGACCGTAAAAAACAGCGTAAACAAAACATACCGTGGAGCAACGGTTCCATATATCAGCTATGAAGCTGAGGATGCAGCAACAAACGGAACGTTGATTGGTTCGTCGCGGAAATATCTCAGCATGGCTTCCGAGGCTTCTGGACGACAAGCGGTGGCCTTAAAGAATACGGGAGATTATCTAGAGTTCAAGCTTGCAGAATCAGCTAACTCCATCGTTCTTCGATATTCTATTCCTGATAGTCCAGATGGGGCTGGTGCGGAAGAAACCTTGACTCTATATGTGGATGGAGTTAAGAAGCAGCTTAAGCTGACATCCAAATATGCTTGGGAATATGGCAGCTACCCATGGTCAAATGACCCTCGCCAAGGCAGTGGACACCGCTTCTTTGACGAAATCCACGCTCTGATTGGTGATGCTCCTGCCGGAGCAACTATTCGCTTAGAGAAGGGAACAGGAGACAACTCAGCTTCTTACGTCATTGACCTGGTGGATATGGAGCAGGTTGCCCCTGAGTTGGCTCGCCCGGACGGATTTATTTCCGTAACGGATTTTGGAGCGGCAGCGAATGATGAGGGAGATGATACCGCAGCCTTCAAGGCAGCCCTTGCCGAAGCGAATGCGACAGGTAAAGGTGTGTGGTTCCCGGCGGGTACCTTTAATGTCGGTGAGGGTCTGCTGGATCTGGATACCGCTGAAATACGTGGTGCCGGCATGTGGTATACGGTTCTGAATGGAGCTAAGTTTTATGGTCACGGCGGTAAGGTTGGTGTTTACGATCTGATGATTGAAGGCGGCATTAACGAACGGGATGATGAAGCGATCACCAACGCTTTCCATGGTGCTTTTGGCCAAGGTTCGATTATACAGAACGTTTGGATAGAACATACCAAAGCAGGCTTGTGGTTAACTCAGCCGATGGGTGAAAAGGCGCGTACGAATGGTCTGTACATGGCAGGTCTGCGGATCCGCAATCTTATGGCAGACGGGATTAACTTTGCCGTAGGGACTGGCAACAGCATGATGGAACAAAGTGACATCCGCTATCCAGGGGATGATGGAATCGCAATGTGGTCGTTTACAGACGGCAAGTTGACGGATGTGAATGGTACGGAACGTACACCGAGCTATAATAACACGGCACGTTTTAATACGGTATCCTTGCCTTGGTTAGCGGATAACATTGTAATCTTTGGGGGGAAAGATAACAAAGTCCAGGACAACGTGGTAAAAGACACTGTGACTAATGGAGCCGGGATTGCAGTCTCTACCCGTTTCACCGCCGAGCCCTTCCAAGGAACAACGGTTGTGGAGCGAAATACCTTGCTTAGAACTGGCAGCTACGATTCCGGTTACGGCGTAAATCTGGGTGCGTTATGGCTTTATGCTGGTGAGAGTGATCTGAAAGGAAAAGTACTCATTCGCAACAATACGGCACTGGACAGCACTTATTCGGGGTTGATTGCTCAAGGTGATCTAGAGGGAGATACTCTCACTTCCATTGATGGAGTTGTGCTGACGAATAATGTATTGGATGGCGCAGGTACAAGCGGTATAGAAGTTACGAAAAATCTGAAAGGGAGTCTGCTGGTCGACAACATGATTATTCGTGGTGAACGGATGAACCTACTGACCAATGCCTCTCCTGACTTAAGCATTAAAGAACAAAATCAAGGAATAGCCTCAGCCATTAAACCGTTCTCTATCAAACTAGCAGATGGACAGAGCGGGCCTGTGGTATTAGAGCAGGGTAAGTCAGCTACGCTTAAGGTACTAGATAAAGAAGGCAGAGATATTACCGCACAAGCTACTCTAAATATTATGAGCAATGAGATTGCTACATTTACCAACGACAGTCTTAATGGAATTAAAGCGGGTATCACAGACTTCACGGTAACTGTGGGCAGCGAGAAGAGGGTCTATACAATTGAGGTGCTATCACCTGGCGGGATAGATCCTGTAGACCCGATCGATCCTGTGGATCCAACAAGTACTCCCAGTCCGACGAGTACTCCTAGTCCAACGAATACTCCAGAACCAACAAGTACTCCTGGTCCAACAGACCCTACAGGGTCAGTGAACCCTATTCAAACCGGCACACCGACCGCTACACCAGCACCTACGCCAGCAGCTAATCATGATGCGCTGCTAAAAGCTAAGGCGACTGCAGGGCAGGCTGTTATCGAGATTTCAGCTAACGGTGACGGCACAGCCCGGTTTAGTGCAGATGCTTTACGTAAGGCGGCGGCACTTAGCCCCAAAGCTGTGCTTGTTATTGAAAGTGGGGGGATGAGCTACCGCTTCCCGTTAGAGCTTGTGGAGAGTGTGCTCAAAGCCGCACAAATGCCGGCAGGCACACTGGAATTCAATGTAAATTCGCTAAGCGGAAAAGGATTGGAACAACTGCTTGCCAAAGCTAAGCAGCAAGGCTTTACTGTGCAAGGAACACCGGCTAATTTCACTCTAAAGGTAACGGATGGAAAAACCTCTGTAGCAGCAAGCGGGTTCGGTACCACTTATGTAGATCGTACATTTATGCTTAAGGAGGCGCTGGATGCGAAGACAGGTGTAGTCCTTATTTACGATGAACAGACGGGTTCCTTCCGTTATGTACCTGCATTGTATGAGCTCGTTAATGGGATGACCAAGGTTACGGTTAAGAGCAGTATTGCGAGCAGTGTATTTGTCGCTGCGCTGCACCCTGTGACTTTTGGGGATATTGCTACACATTGGGCGAGAAATGAGATTGAGGGACTTGCCAGCCGACTGATCTTGACCGGACAATCCACAGATACCTTTGCACCTCAGAAATCTGTCAGTCGTGCCGAGTTCGCAGCTATGCTGATTCGATCGTTAGGTCTTGTAGCTGCGAACACGACGAAGACCTTCAGTGATGTGTCCGATTTATCTTGGTATGCAGCGGACGCCAGAGCTGCTGCAGCCTTAGGACTGGTTCAAGGCTATGAGGATGGAACCTTCCGTCCGAACGCCCCTATTACACGGGAGCAAATGGCTGTTATGGCAGCCAGAGCAATGAAGCTGCTGAATCTAGAAGCTGAAGGATCTAGAGCAATCGTTGCTACAGATGTTTTCAGAGACGCTTCAACTATTTCCTCATGGGCTAAAGAAGCAGTGTCTGACCTGGCTGCAAAAGGTATTATGAAAGGTCAACCATCAGGCAGCTTTGCACCTAGCAGTGATACTAGCCGTGCAGAAGCCGCCGTAATTCTTGTACGGTTGCTTAGAGCAGCTGAATTATTGAATTAGCTACCGCGGTAGAAGCTACAAAATGGCATAAGTAAAAGGACAGCAGAGCAGCGATCCTCCGGTTATTGGAGAATCGCTGCTCTGCGTTTTTGACGATGGCAGGCCTGCTATAAAAGCTTATGAGCAAGCGAAAGCTCATTGACTTTGAGTAACCCATTCACTTGCATAAACACCAACACCAACATCGCCGAGCTATCATTGGCTGAGGCTTACGGACCCCAATGACGCTATTGGCAAGTTTTTAGCCTTTTGGGCAGGGTTTCGGACTCAAGTGACGCTATTCGTTCGAAAGAGGCTCATATTTGGTGTTTTTCGTGCCAATAGAGGCAATGGGGTCCGATAGTATGCCAAATATGCGATTATGCTGAGTATAAGGTCAACTGGGTCCGATAGTAGCTTCATATCCGATTTCAATGCAGCCTTATTTCAGCTTTCCCATCGATAGATTGACTCTGTAATTTCCGAACTTCAGCAGTTCGTCGAGAAAACTATTCAACTCCTCTTGGCTTCCGGTACGAACACGTATCCAGTAGCAGCCTTCTCCGCTGACCCTATGTATTTCTTTTACACTATCATGCTGCTTTGCGAATGTCTGAAAGGCTGGGTGAACCGTATTCGAACCCAAAAAAACAGTAATAAAGGCATGAATAGTCTCCCCAACCTTATCCGGATTCCAGCGTACCGTGTAGCCTTCAATCACTCCGGTGTCCTGCATTTTGCGAATACGTGCGCCCACAGCCTGACCGGTCATATGCACTTGCTGCCCAATATCTTTGTGACTGATCGTGGAATCTTCAATTAGAAGCTGCAGGATGCGAAAATCCACATCATCTATAAAATAAGAACTCATTATTATCTAAAATCCTTTCTGCATGAAAGTAGAACGAGCCAATCTTTTTCCAATCTCAATGTATTCTGTTTCAAGGTCCAACTATAATTAATTGTAGCAGAAGATATCTGAAAGAAAGAAGGGCTTCCGATGAAAATACAGCATATCCGCAATGCGACCCTATGGCTAGAGTATGGTGGCAGTACATTTTTAATTGATCCTATGTTGAGTGAACAGGGTGCTAATCCACCTATTTTTAATACTGACAATGATCGCCGCAATCCGCTCGTTCCTTTGCCGGGAGCCGTAGAACAATGGCTGAGTCCTAATGCAATTCTTGTCACACATCTTCATCAGGATCATTGGGATGCTGCTGCCATTTCTTTGTTGCCGCATGATCTACCACTATTATGTCAGGAAGGAGATGGAGATAAATTAGCGAAGCAGGGGTTTGAGCATACCACGGAAATTAGCGGTTCTCTGACGTTTAATGGAATAACTATAACACGTACTGATGGACGGCATGGCACTGGAGTGACTGGTAAACTTATGGGTAAGGTATCCGGGTTTGTGTTTCAGGCGGAAGGCGAACCTGTTCTATATGTGGCTGGGGATACGATTTGGTGTGATAAGGTGAAAATGGCATTGGATGCTTTTAAACCTGAGGTGACCGTTGTGAATGCTGGTGGTGCGCAGTTTTTAAGCGGATGCCATATTACAATGAATGAGCAGGATGTCGTAGACCTATGTGAATATGCTCCTTCTACTAAAGTGATTGCTGTGCACATGGACGCCATAAACCATTGTTTGGTTACCCGAGATAAGCTAAAAGCTCATTTAGAGAAGGAATCGTTGGGGGATCGGGTACAGCTTCCGCAGGATGGAGAATGGTGTAATCTATAGACGGAGAGGGATGGAAATCTCTTTAAAAAATCTAGCAAGCGGCCGAATAATAGCATAAATTTGAAAACGATCACAAAAATTATTTTGCCCGCTTGACTAGACCTTGAAATCATGATAAATTAATTCATGTTCACTTGTAATGTTCCCTGATAGCTCAGTTGGTAGAGCACTCGACTGTTAATCGAGTTGTCACAGGTTCGAGTCCTGTTCGGGGAGCCATTTTCATGGAGAGATACCCAAGTGGCTATAAGGGGACCCTCTGCTAAGGGGTTAGACTGCGTAAGCGGTGCGTGGGTTCGAATCCCACTCTCTCCGTTCTGAATTACATAAGAAGAGCTTCCATTCTGGGAGCTCTTTTTTTGTTGTGTAAATTTATTTTTCGGTTGCTATATGCGATTCTGAGAACGGTGAATTCAATATTTTGGAAGGGGAATGGAGTGGAGGGATCGAATGTTTATTTGATAAGTGTGAAGATTTTAAAGGAGGAGCATGAAAACTATAAATCAAATACAAACAAAACCGTCAAGCCGATATGATAGTTTTGATCCGGATCAAGAGGGAAATAAAAATACTATTTTTGCCGACATAATAATTGATGATAGGTCTCTTTACCAAATGTTAAAAAAATATGATAGGGTTCCTTCGCTCGGGTGGGGTAGTGAAGAGCATCAAAGGAAAATGATTAATTATTTTTTGTTAAACGAAATGCATGAATATTTGTACTACAGGTACCCAATATTAGTCTGTCCCTGGTGTGGCGATGAAGAATGTGGCTTTATATCCGTATTTATTGAGAGAGAAGAGGATCTTATTATATGGAGAGATTTCAAATTAGAATCCGGTAATAAGACTATTGATATAGGCCCTTTTTGCTTTAAATGGGATGAATACGAAAAAGTTATTAAAGAGACATTTGGAACTGCGGGGATTCAATAAAGTAAACCTGAAAACCCATGGAAGAGATGTGCTCAAATAATTTATATGGGAAAGATCTATGAGTGAATCCAATAACTACATGATCAAAGGAGTGGAATCAAAATGGAACTGTTTAAGCAGATCCCCTTGTACAGATTTTTGGCATTATGCAATGAAAGTGGTATGGAAAAAAACATATTAGACTGCGGGGCGGGAGGGGATTCACCTCCACTAAGTTTGTTTGCAAACTATGGATACAGTACATACGGTATTGAGATGAATGACGAACAAATTAAAAGAGCTAGTCAGTTCGCAACTGAAAGAGGACAGAATCTAAATATACAACAAGGCGACATGAGACAGTTGGCACTAAGTGATGAGTCGATGAGTTTTGTGTATTCATATAACTCTATTTTTCATATGAGAAAACAAGATGTGAAAAAAGCGATAAATGAAATGAAACGCGTTCTAAAACCTAATGGATTATTATTTGTGAATTTTTTAACCCTAAAGGATTTTAGAGTCGGCGATGGAGTTGATTTGGGGGATAATCAGTTTGAACAAATGGAAGACGATGAATTCGTAATACACTCTTATTATGATTATCATGAGGCGGATTCTATGTTTGATGATTTGCAGTTAATATACAAAGAAGATCGAGTACTGGAAAGAAAGTTTGAAGGCGAATGGATACGACAAGGATTTATCGATTACATATATAAAAAATAGCTGGATGCTGAAGAACATATTAGTAGCTCCGAAAAAGCTAGATAGCTGCGAACAATACGTTCACGCCGTGGACCACGAGGTGTTGGTTCGATAAAGGTAAAGGTTTGAAGAAGAGTTAGCTAGGTGGACAACCCCGCGAGTCTAATGCTAGCGACTGTTTCCTAGGTAATAAGTCGGAAATAAATAAGGTTATTTTTATATGTTTCGATGAAGCGAACTATGAACTATATAGGAATGAATTAAAGAGATTTTGTTAGAATTTTGATGTTTACCAGAAAAGGAGATGTGCCAATGAATAACAGATCAGATTTGCTAAATCAGTTTAAGGAATGGAATGGATTTGTTCTAGAAATTATTGATTTAGATTGGAAAACACCCATCGCTGAAAGAAAATGGACCATTCATGATGTTGTTAGTCATATTTTGTTATGGGATAAATACTTCTATGAATCGACGATCGAACCGATCGCATGCGATAAAGCGATAACACTTCAACTTATTGATTTCGATCAATTCAATAATGATGCTGTTATATATGGTAAGACAAAAACCAAAGACGAATTAATAGAATTGACTGTGAAGTATCGTAACTTAATATTAGATTGTATAAGTAGTCTTGAGGAGGGAAAATACTCAGGCAAATATGTGGACGGAAGGTTTTCCTTCGAGTCCTATTTAAAGGATTTTATATCGCATGACCTACATCATATGATGCAGATTAAAGAATTAAACAAGAAAATGATGAGTAATTGACTCGTGACGGAAGTGCAAAGAATGGAACTGACCACCCTAATTAGCTTTCTCTCACTCGAATTATTGTGTGGGACAGAGCTTTTTTTGCGCAAAAATAGAGAAACAACTTGACCAGTAACTCATAATAAACTCAAAAAACACATATCCAAAGAGACAAATGTTATATTATTTATCATTAAATGCAATCTGTAGGTAAAATTAAAGACTCCCCCTCTGAAAATCAAACTTTAAAAATCTCCATAATTCTCCTGTTTTCTTCTCTTTACCCACTTTCTATCTTTATACATCCCAAAGGTTTAACTCGAAATGTTATTTAATATAACATAAAATATTGAATATTATAGTAAAAACCTCAAATTTTACTGACGCATGTATAGTACTGTGTTAATATAAGTGACATAAAACGATGAAAATGAATGTAAGCTAAAGAAAGGTGTTTTTAAAAATAAATATGGGGATTGGGGGACGGCGATGGAGTATTTCATTCAACAGTTAATTAACGGGATTTCTGTAGGGAGCATCTATGCTCTGATCGCACTAGGGTACACCATGGTTTACGGGATTATTAAATTGATCAATTTCGCCCATGGAGATGTGTTTATGGTTGGGTCGTTTATTGGATTGTTCAGTGCCAGGTACTTGGCTTCAGCAGGGCTTCCTCCGATACTGGTCTTACTTATCTCATTGGTGATTTCTATGACAATCAGTGCGTTGCTGGGGATGTCAATCGAACGGCTAGCATACAAACCTCTACGAAAAGCTTCACGAATCGCTGTGTTGATTACTGCAATTGGCGTTTCTTTTTTGCTGGAATACAGCGGTGTGTTTGTGCTTGGTCCTCAGGCTAAAGGATTTCCGGAGATTCTTAATAAGCAGCAATACAACTTGTTTGGTTCCTCGATTCAGGTGGACTCCAATCAAATCATGATCTTGGGGACGACGGTTATTTTGATGATCATCCTTCAGTATATTGTGCACCGAACAAAGATTGGTAAAGCGATGCGGGCCGTTTCTTTTGATATGGAAGCAGCACGGTTGATGGGGATTAATGTAGATCGGACCATTTCAGCCACCTTCGCTATAGGATCTGCACTTGCGGCAGCAGCAGGCGTTATTTTCGGAATGACTTATAATTCAGTGGATCCGATGATGGGGGTGCTTCCGGGTCTTAAAGCTTTTGTGGCTGCCGTTCTAGGTGGCATTGGCAGTATTCCTGGTGCTCTGGTAGGGGGACTTCTGCTGGGCACAGTTGAGACAGAGGTTTCTTCTCTGGGATACTCTTCATGGCGTGATGGTGTGGCATTTGCTGTACTCATCCTAATCATTATCTTTAAACCATCCGGGCTATTTGGTAAAAATGTCCGCGAGAAAGTGTAGGGAGATGCCTATGAAGAAGATAAACAAGTCATTTTGGATAGGCATTGTATTTTCTGTCATGCTATATATCGTCATTCAAGTTCTTCTAACAACGGGAATATTTGATGATGTCATGGAGTCTACGCTAATTCTAATTTGTATAAATGTCATGCTGGCGGTGTCTTTGAATCTGATTAATGGGATAACGGGGCAATTCTCAATCGGGCATGCTGGATTTATGTCTATTGGTGCTTATGTTTCTTCCATTTTAACTTTAAACTTTGAGATGCCATTCGTGCTGGCGCTAGTGATCTCTGGACTGGTTGCTGCATTTTTCGGTGTACTTATCGGGATTCCGACCTTGCGGCTGAATGGAGACTATCTGGCGATTGCTACGCTGGGATTTGGTGAGATTATCCGGATTGTCCTGCTCAATACAGAATATGTGGGCGGAGCTTCAGGTCTTAGCGGCATCCCCAATCAAACGACTTGGACGATTATGTTTCTGTTCACACTGGTCACGATTGTTGTGATCAATAACTTTATACGTTCCACTCACGGCCGGGCTTGTATAGCGATTCGGGAGAATGAAATTGCTGCTGAAGCGATGGGGATTAATACAACTTTGTACAAAGTCATTGCTTTTTCACTTGGAGCATTATTTGCGGGAATAGCGGGTGGTCTCTCTGCTCATAAGTTCTACGTCATCAATCCTGGCAGCTTTAATTTTCTGAAATCATTCGAAATTCTAGTCATGGTAGTGTTAGGTGGGCTAGGAAGTACAAGCGGGGCCATCGTGGGTGCGATTGTACTGACGGTGCTCTTCACGGTGCTTCAGGAATATCCGGAGCTGCGGATGATTATTTACTCGGCGATTCTAATTCTGATGATGATTTTTCGGCCTAAAGGGCTGCTTGGCAGCACGGGTTTTTCTTTCTTGAAATGGTCTAAAAAGGAGGTCAAGCCAAGTGACAGCATCAACAGTGGAAGTGCTTCTTGATGTTCAACAAGCAAGTCGTGCATTTGGCGGGCTTAAGGCGCTTAACGAGGTATCTCTCCATATTAATAAAGGCGAGTTGATTGGGCTCATCGGACCTAATGGCGCGGGAAAAACAACCCTTTTTAACTTGCTGACAGGTGTATACCCGCCTTCCAGTGGCGATATTATCCTCAGCAATCAGGCAGTAGGCGGGATGAAGCCTTATCGGATTAACCGAAAAGGGGCAGCGCGGACATTTCAGAATATCCGTCTATTTACTTCTATGACGGTGCTGGATAACGTTAAGATCGCATTTCACCAGCATGCCAGACATTCAATGTTCACTTCCATGCTCCGTCTGCCTAAGCATTTTGTAGAAGAAAACGAAATTACGCAAAAGGCTATGGATATTCTCAAAATATTTAATCTTGCCGATCAATGTGCTGAATGTGCCGGGAATCTTAGCTATGGAAATCAAAGGCGTTTGGAAATTGCTCGCGCGCTTGCAGCAGGACCTAAGCTTTTGCTATTGGATGAACCAGCCGCAGGGATGAACCCGAATGAAACTCGGGATCTAATGAATCTTATTGCCTGGATCCGTGAAGAGTTTGAGTTGACGATCCTGCTTATCGAGCACGATATGTCCCTGGTTATGGGGGTGTGTGACCGGATTTATGTGCTGGACCGCGGAATGTTGATTGCTGAAGGTACGCCCGTTGAAATACGGAATCATCCCAAAGTGATAGAAGCCTATTTGGGACAGGAGGCGTAGTGGACCATGCTTAGCGTACAGGGGATCAATGTATATTATGGGGCTATTCATGCCTTGAAGGATTTAAGTATGAATGTAAAAGAAGGCGAGATTGTAACTCTAATCGGCGCAAATGGAGCAGGCAAGTCCACGTTGCTTAAGACGCTTTCGGGACTGCTGAAACCCAAAACAGGCAGTATAGATTTCATGGATAAATCTATTACGAATCAGAGTGTTCAGTCCATCGTAAAACAGGGGCTTATTCATTGTCCGGAAGGCAGGCGTGTATTTGCTAATATGTTTGTGGAAGAAAATCTGGAGCTAGGAGCTTTTTTACAGGATTCAGGCAGCTTAGCTGCTGATTTTGCCAAGGTTTACTCCACCTTCCCGCGTCTTTTAGAAAGAAAAAAACAGCTTGCCGGCACATTATCCGGCGGGGAGCAGCAGATGCTTGCTATGGGGCGCGCGATGATGGGGCATCCCAAGCTTTTATTATTAGATGAACCCTCGATGGGGCTTGCTCCATTGCTCGTTCAGGATATTTTTCGGATCATCCAGGAAGTAAATGCCTCTGGAACAACAGTACTTCTTGTAGAACAAAATGCCCATCAGGCGCTAAAAATTGCTCATCGGGCTTACGTTCTTGAGACGGGCAGAGTGGTGCTTGAGGGAGATGCCAAGGAATTGGCAGATTCGGAAGAGATCAGAATGGCTTATCTGGGACATTAATTCATCGGCTAGTTCACAACAGCATCACAGAAAGAACCTATAAAATATTTATTTTGGGAGGCTGGAAGAGGATGAAGAAAATCGGGGCCATATTGCTGACTGCGTTACTGGCTGGTGGATTGCTGGCAGGCTGTGGGAACAAGACAGACAACACTACTGCTGAAGGTGGGAATGCTGGTGGAGGGACCATCAAGATTGGAGCAGACCTTGAGCTTACAGGCGGCCAGGCTTCCTTCGGTGATTCTGCACTCAAAGGGGCAAAGCTGGCGGTAAAAGAAATTAATGACGCAGGTGGAATACTCGGCAAAAAACTTGAGCTGATTGAAGCGGATAATGCTTCCAAGTCGGAAGAGGCGACACGCGCAGCGCAAAAGCTAATTACTACCAATAAAGTTGTAGCTATTATAGGTGCAACTACATCTACGAATACACTCGGAATTGTTCCCGTTGCTCAAGAAAAAGGCATCCCGCTGGTTAGCTCCTCAGCCACCAATCCCAAAGTAACAGTTGATGAACGTACTGGAGATTTGAACGAATGGGTATTCCGGGCCTCTTTTATTGATCCTTTCCAAGGTGAAGTAATGGCTAACTTTGCTAAGGATACACTTAAAGCGAAGACGGCTGTTATTTATACGGATGCTTCAAGCGATTATTCCAAAGGGCTGCAGACCTTCTTTAAAGCAACGTTTACTAAGAACGGTGGCTCAATCTTAAGCGAAGAATCCTATCAACAAAAAGATTCTGATTTTAAAGCCGTATTAACACGTATTAAAGAAGCTAATCCCGATGTTATTTATCTTCCAGGCTATTATGAGGAGGTCGGCAAAATCGTAAAGCAAGCTCGCGAAATGGGGATCACCGTTCCGTTTATGGGCGGGGATGGCTGGGATTCACCTCAGCTGGCTGAGATTGCCGGAGCGGATGCCCTAAACAATACGTTTATGTCCAATCACTATTCACCTGAAGATAGCTCGCCAGAAGTAAAATCGTTCGTAGATGCCTTCAAGGCTGCTAACGGTGATCTTGTTCCAGATGGGATGGCTGCGCTTGGATATGATGCTGTGAAACTAGTGGCAGACGCGATTACACGTGCGGATTCCACAGAACCTGAGAAGCTGAAGGATGCACTGGCGGGGACAAAGGATTTACAACTGGCCACGGGTAAAATCACAATGAATGAAACGCATGACCCGGTAAAAGCAGCTGTGGTGCTAAAGTTTGTAGATGGGGTACAAACCTTTGAGGCAAAAGTAAACCCATAAGCGTTGTGATTAGAGGCGCGTACCTTTATTGGTGCGCGTTTCTTTTAGTTTAAACTTTTTTTAAAAAAAGGCTTGTCAAAATTCTTATGGTTTGATATACTCATTTTTGTTGTGACAAGAAAATAACTTGTAAAGCATGGCCCGTTGGTCAAGGGGTTAAGACACCTCCCTTTCACGGAGGTAACATGGGTTCGAATCCCATACGGGTCATATTATGCGGTAGTGGTGGAATGGCAGACACGCTATCTTGAGGGGGTAGTGGGTGTATACCCGTGGAGGTTCGAGTCCTCTCTACCGCATACAAATAAAAAGTAAGAAACCCTTTGTTCGCAGAGGATTTCTTACTTTTTTTTATAAGATTAGAAGTGAAATTCAGTGACGTCAGGTCATCTCTTAAAAGCCCCAGCATACTGGGGATAGAGCTGTCTTATGCAGTCTGGGCAGATATCATGAGTGAATTGCAAAGAAAGCTGATGCTTTAAGAAATGTTCAATGGTGATCCATTCATCCTTGGGATTACGAATACATTTACAGGAAGCACAGATTGGGATTAGCTCAAAAGATGATGGTAAGGTTGAACGGAGGTTTATGATCTCCGGATGAAGAGGTTCTTCTTTATAGGGGCCCACATCATATAGTGAAATTATAAAAGTGGCTTCTGGGTGCGGATCTGAGAGAAATGGGTAGATCTCCAAACGGAAGATTCGTTTCCCTTTATTAGCGGTTTGTATGGAGAATTCGGAAGTATAAACCTGATGCTCTCTGCGGAGTATATATTTCACTGATTCATAAAGCTTGGCCCATTGATCGGGATCGACAATCACATCTTGCATGAGCTCTGAGTAATACGCGCCAATCCATTTCTTATTAGTAGAAAGACCATATTCATGACTAAAGGCCTTCCACCTGCTGTTGGTGAACTGGATAATCCCATGACTGTTGATTACCACCGCATTGTGCGGTAAAGCTTCAAGTGAATGGATAATGGAAGATGATAAGCATTTTGACAAAAGTCACCGCTCCCTCCTAGAGATCATTCAGGATGATAAGTTAACAAAGGGGGCCAGACGGTATTCTAACAGATACTTGTCACCTGAGTCGCCTCTTATCGTCACTCCAGCCATATGATATAATCGGATAATACATAACAATACTAATTATATACTTTTTTACGTTATTTTGCAATAGGTAATTACGTAAATAAGTAATTTGTTTTTAGATGGAGGGCGATTCACCGATGCAGACCATATACGAACGTATAGAATACCTGATTAAGCAGAAAGGTTTGACCAAAAAATCATTCTGTGAGCAGTTAAATATCAGCACAGGTAATATGGGAGATTGGAAGCGGGGAAAGACTACTCCAGGAACACATAAGCTGATTGAGATCGGTGATTTTTTTCATGTTAGTCTGGACTGGCTCATTCTCGGCAAAGATACACCGGATACTGTACGAGAGAGCGGCGTAGACTATGATTTGAGTGATGTTCAGCTATCGGAAAGCCGAGTAGAAGAATTACTTCCAGCAGAAAAGAATTTTATCAAGGAATATATAGCTTTTGCTGAATATCGTAAACAGAAAATGGTCGACGAAGAATCTTAAAATCTGCATCTTTACTTTTGAGAAAAGTACATTTATAATAATGAATGTTGACCTCAAACAAATTTATGTTCATGTTTTACACACCGCGCGGTAGTGGTGGAATGGCAGACACGCTATCTTGAGGGGGTAGTGGGTGTATACCCGTGGAGGTTCGAGTCCTCTCTACCGCATACAGAATGAAGAAAGAGGCCTTGCGATGCAAGGCTTCTTTTTTTGTTCAATCCTCAATCACACAACCTACTTCTTTACAAGCGGCACGCATAGATTGGCTTCGAATCCTTCATCATCCGGACCGGACTTTTCCGTGTATTGGATGTAAAAGACTCCATCAGGGTTGAACTTATAACCGGAATCCGGCAGCCATTCATTATGTATATAATTCCAGGTATGTTGAAAAGCCAACTGAGGGAATCCTTTTGCAGTAAATATAGCATAGGTAGACGCAGGAAGTTTCTTATGAACAAGGCCTTCAGGGATACAATCTAACTGCTCGACTTCAACACAAAGGAAAAAATCAATATCCCATGCGGTATGCTCCCACAGTTTAGGCACGGATGTACGGTTCTGAAATAGACCGAGATAACAACCGCTGCTTTGAACTTTTGTGGGTATAGCATCAAATTTTGCATCAATATCCAGCTCGCCAAAAACATATTCCCAAAGATTCGCGTATGGCTCCCCGGATGAGTTTACATTTGTCCAGCCAATAACATTTAGTTCGGGTATATCAAGCAGTTGAACAGTCACCGATTGTCCCTCCCAGCAAAAATATTTCAACAATATTATAAAATATTCCAAGAGATTAAAGGGTGCTGATATATAGCGATATTATGACGTTCTTTCTAGTTAAAAAGGATACTTTACCGCATAACAACAGGGGGCTGTGTGATGTGGTGAGTATCCTTTTTCTAATGAATTATTTTAAAAGCTTGGAGATATCGGATTCGATCTGCTGTGGAGTGGTCTTAGGAGCAAACCGTTTTAGAACACGGCCATCTTGGTCAACCAGAAACTTCGTAAAGTTCCATTTCACGCTTTTTGAGCCTAAGACACCAGGGGCTTCTTTGGATAAGTATTTGAATAATGGATGTGCTTCATCGCCTTTTACGTCAATCTTCTCGAACATAGGGAAGGTTACCCCATAATTAATCTCGCAGTATTCCGCAATTTCATCACTTTCGCCAGGCTCTTGTCCAGCAAATTGATTGCTTGGAAATCCTAAAACTTCGAACCCGCGGTCCTTGAATTTCTCGTACACTTCCTGAAGACCTTTATACTGGGGAGTAAATCCACATTTGCTGGCAGTATTCACAACCAGGAGTACTTTACCCTTGTACTTTGACAATGATTCCTCTTCACCCTTAAGAGTGTTGACCTCAAAATCATAAATACTCATGGATGACACCTCCATAGCTAATTTAAGTTTTTAACAATTTAATTGTACACTATTTATGGTCTGGAGCCAAATAAGAAAGTATTATGAATCATTCCTCATCATCGTTTCAAATCATACCTGTTGTTTAAAGTATAAAGTATGAGCATGACCAATACAGCTTGATGAAGGAGAAGATGACTCATGAAAGCATTATACACAGCAACTACAACAGTCCATGGCGGTCGTGAAGGCTCCATTGAATCCTCGGATGGCGTGTTAAAGCATAATCTAAGCATGCCTAAAGAGCTTGGAGGGCCGGGAGGTTCCGGTACCAATCCAGAGCAACTATTCTCGGCTGGTTATGGAGCGTGTTACGAGAGTGCACTAGCGAATATCGCCCGTAAAGAGGGCGTGAAACTCCATGACGTGGAGGTCACTTGTAATGTGTCCATTGGGAAGGATGACAGCGATGGAGGCTTTAGACTTGCTGTGAGAATGGATGTGAAGCTGCCAGGGATTGAACACGACAAAGCAGAGGAACTGGCGAAGAAGGCTCACGAATTCTGTCCTTACTCCAAAGCAACCAGAGGTAATATCGAGGTTGAATTAAAGATTGTTGATTAAATGTATCTGTATATATTTTATGGAAATAATGGCTAAATAGAGACGTAAATCATAAAAGAGTAATAAATAGCTGCCGTGTTAGGCGTCTTTGGTTGACATCACCCTTAAAATTCTTTAATATGTCTAAGTATCTGAGAATGTGCCTGCGTGTGCAATTTACAACCAAAAATTTAAATAATGGGTGATGAAGATGTCTTACAGACCGAATATTACGAATGTGACCAAAGCCAGCAGCAACGATAAGGAAGGATTGTACGAGTTCATTATCAAGCTTGCTGATGGAACGGAGTGCCGCGCGTTTTATCATCGGTTTCCGGAATGGAAAATGACGAACATCAGCCGCCTGCTTAAAACTCCATGTCCAATTTGCCGCAAAGATTTCATCTGCAAATGCATGGAGGCATTCACTGCTGATTTCGAAGGGCAAATGATCGGGGATCAATGGATTGAAAAAGCAATCGCAGAATAATTAAAGAACGGCACTTGATGGCGCGGGAGGTTATCCCGCGTTTTTGTTTACCCAAAAAAGCAGAAATTTACGCCTTTAAGACAGAGGGGGAGCCATGAACGAGGAACTGAACCTTATGAAAGGTAAGTCCATTGTGTTGATAGACGGAGTGTGTCATCTTTGCCAGGGGGTAGTTCGTTTCATTATCCCGCGTGACCCCGAGGCTAAATTTCTATTCGCACCTTTACAGAATGAGATTGCGGCAAAGCTAATGAAAGAGTCCGGACTTCAGCCTGGACAATTAAACACGGTGATTTTACTGGAGAACGGAGTGTATTATACAGAGTCGGCTGCTGTGCTAAGAATTGCCCGTAAATTGAGATTTCCTTGGCCTGCCGCATACGTGTTCATCTTAGTACCACGCCCATTGCGCAATGCTCTTTATCGGTATGTAGCTAAGAACCGCTATCGTTGGTTCGGACGTGATGAGCAGTGTATGCTCCCTACCCCAGAGATCAAACGGAGATTTTTGTAAACCATAATCTGGGAGAATGTTATAATGAAACTATAAATGGGTACAGTTTTTTCATATTATCACTAGGGGTGAACGAATAGTGAAACGGAAAGGGCTTCTGCTTTTTATAGTCATGTTGTTATCTTTAAGTATGATCGGTACGGCCTCAGCTGCCCCCAAGCTTCGCATTATGGTGAACAATTCAAGTGTGGATGTTGGTGTGCAAATCGTGTCGGGGAAGACGCTGGTTCCGCTGAAGGCTTTTGAAAGATTCAAGAATACTTCTATTCAATGGGATGCCAATACCAAGCAAGCTACGATTGCTAGAGATTCTATGAAGATTAAGCTTACGGTTGGCTCACGGACGGCTTGGAAGAACTCGGAGGCTGTACAACTGGATGTATCGGCCAAAATAGTGGATGGAAGAGTAGCGGTACCCCTGCGGTTTATTGCGGAGGCTCTTGGAGCGAGAGTAACAGTAGATGCTGCTTCGAATACAGTCTGGGTTCAGGAACGGGCCAATGCTAAACTTGTGCAGAATTATAATAGTAATGACTTAGTTGTTTCCCGCATAGCTGCTCTGCAATTCCCGGTTGAAGAAAGAGAACCCTCCAAATTGACGGGTGATAATGAAGCATTGTCTATGACGTATTATTTTCCTGAAGGCAGATCTGATGGTTATTTTATATTGTATGGACATTTCGTAAAGTATTATGAGATCAAGGATAATATTGTAAAAGTAGTTTGGGAAGCTGATCTGGATATGTCCAAGGAGGCTACAAATAAAGATTTTACCGCGATATTCGGTTACCCAGTTGCGAAGGAATATGGTAAAGCACCTGTTCTAGCTCCATCCTATGCCTCTTTTTATACGAGTGTTTGGGGAAGTCAGATTATTTATGGAATGGTTAATGCGGATGGAACTACTAAAGTTTCAGGACAGTCTCTGTACTGGGGGAATAATGAACCTTTTGTCGTAGCTATTCCCGGAGAGACTAAGCTTTAAGCAATATATAAGTCATATAAATATGGAGATGAATGATGAACAAGGGGAAGCCTAAAGGTTTTATGCGTTTTGATTGGCCTTATCATTTTGTAACTATGCCGCTAGCGCTGATTATATTTGTATGGTCGGGAATTTATGTCGTTCAGGTGTTACGTGATGATGGTGCTCTAACAGTGCCCTTGCTATTATTTGGTTTATCTCTATGCTTATTATTTGCGATTACTCGAATTCGAATTTATGCCACAAAAAATCAGGATCGAGTAGTGAGGGTAGAGGAGCAGTTCCGGTATTTCCGATTGACAGGTGAAGTATTAAATTCAGAGCTTGAATTAGCTCAGATTATTGCGCTTCGGTATGCAGGAGATGAAGAGTTTCCGGCACTATGTCAGCGGGCGGTGAAGGAAAAGCTTAGTCCTGCCGATATCCGGTCTGCCATCAAGAATTGGCGTGAAGATACGATGAGAGTCTAAAAACCACTTGATGTGCGAAAAAACTTATTGCTGCCTTCTTATATATATGCTACTATAGCTGTAAATTAAAGGGATAGTAACGGAAGCACCGTTCAATGTACCGTATCCACGGTTATTGTCGGTGCTTTTTTGCTGTCTTTTTTTTGACAATATTTATAAATTTCTTGCGAAAGGAGAGAGGTTTTATGGCGGCAAGGATTGTACTCGCAGTGCGTGAAAGCCAATATATCGAACCATTGCTACACTATCTTCATCATAGTGAGTATGGAGAAATGCTGCGAATCACGGCTTTTAGTCGGCTGGATGCTTTTATCGATTTTATGAGGGGAGAGGATATGCCGGATGCTGTTGTAGGTGACGTTACTTTTATCGAGGCTTGGCTTGTGGAGGGAAGAACTAAGGTGCCTTGGGCAGTTTTGAGTGAGGAGGGAGCTTATCTTAGCAGGAGTTCTAAAAGCCTGGCTGGAGGCATCATGATTGCGAAATATCAGGCACTGCCTTCTCTGCTGGGAGCATTTATTCAACTATGTGAAGTGAAACGAGCTAGAGGTTCCTCTGTATTAGATGAAACGCTGCTGCTCGGTATCGTCTCCTCAAGCGGGAACACGGGCAAAACCACAGTAGCTATGAATATGGCTAAGCAGCTAGGTGAATTGGGGCTTTCGGTCTTTTATTTGAATCTTGAAAGTGTGGACAGCAGTGGATTATTTTTACGGCCCCCTGCAGGAAATACGCCTGGACTAGAGCGGCTCCTTTATGAAATCAAAGCCAGCCGGGATAAGGGCGGAGCCGATACGATTGATTTGGGGCAATACGTGATTAGGTATGATCACCTTCGAAGTGCTGCTTTTAGGCCAATTATTAATGTAAAAGAAATGCTGCAGATGACTACGCAGGATACGCTAGATTTGTTGGCGCTGTTGGTTGCGGAAAGAAATTTTGACGTAGTTATAATAGATACCGGCAGTATTGAAGAAGAACGTGCCAAAGCTGTGTTACATAAATGCGGAATTCTATTGTGGGTAGTTAGAAATGACGAGGTAAGCATTCATAAGACCATGAGATGGCTATCCCATTGCAATGCTCCTAATTCTGGTATGCCCAGCCAAGTGATGGACAAAAGTAGATTTGCCGTGAATTTTGCCGCAGAGGGTTTAGAGGTGTGGACACCTCCGGAAGGAATTACCGTTGAAGGTGTACTTCCGTATATCCCATCTTGGACGCTGCAGCACCGTGAGGAGCTTTTTCTGAACTCACCACAATTCCAAA
The DNA here is from genome assembly GCF_038004505.1 of Paenibacillus sp. FSL R7-0048. NCBI lineage: Bacteria > Bacillati > Bacillota > Bacilli > Caryophanales > Paenibacillaceae > Paenibacillus > Paenibacillus sp. FSL R7-0048. The sequence continues at coordinate 1,331,147 of NZ_JBBORF010000001.1, forward strand.
AGGAGATCTTACAGCTGTGCAAGCAGATTATAGAACCGTCGCTTCCGCAAGTATTCACTGGTAAGGGTTTACATGAATGAGGAAATGTTTAAGGCACTTCGCAGTGACATCCGGGCAGGATTAGATGTTACTTCTGCAGTTGGAAATCGTGAACTCACCCAATATATTGAAAGGACAATTTTGGACAGCGAAAATCTGCGTTATTTAACAGCACAGGAGAAACATGAGCTCGTGAAGAGATTGTTCGATTCTTTTCGAGGATTGGATGTACTCCAGCCCTTAGTGGATAATCCGGCGATCACTGAGATTATGATTAACAGCCATACTGAGATTTTTGTAGAAGAGGAGGGGCAGATTCGTCGTCTCCATTTGGAATTTGAGTCCAGTAGCAGGTTGGAGGATATTATCCAAACGGTTGGCTGCGCTTTCACTATCAGCGATTCAAAGTAACAACAATTATTATTTGCGTCCGAACGTTCGAATTGTTTGGAAGGATATTTCTCATTAAGAAAAGAAGAAGAGCGACCAAGACAGACTTATTTAAACTAAGCTTTGGTCGCTGCTGTTGCCATTGAAAAAAACGCAGTTTTCTAATTGAAGTTTATCTATGATTACTTATTAATTGTAGCCAATAATTCAAATATTCTCTTGCACTGATGAGATCATGAAGTTCAGAATGACAAATAAAAAATGGGAATCCTGTGCAAGCACCGCGTAATCCTGTATTAATCGAGTTTATAAGTTGAATAAAATACAAAAAGACGCAACTGATGATTTTCAGTTGCGTCCATTTACTTGTCGTAACTGTATTAAAAGGGCTCTGTGAGTGTAACTTCGATATTAGTATCACTCATAGATACTGCATATCCACCAGCAGACTCATTATAGACTCCTACCATGGTGCCAGTCGAAGAATATTTTTTCCATTGCAAACTCCCGCTTGCATTAGCCGCAACTTGATAATTTGTTAAATAGACCGTTGTGTCTTTTAACACCTGTTGATTCGTACCATATTTTACATTTTTGATCCATCCTCTTTCCATACCCCATGAGCCGCCAACTTGAACCTCTAATTTGGTTAAAAAAGGTACTTGAAACTCTGTTTTCCCACTAATGTTAGTTGATACATTCCACTTTCCAGATGTGGTGTTTTGCTGTTCATACTGGATCGATGCAGTACCACCAGTACCGTTTTGATAACGAAATATTCCAAGATTCTTATAATGCCAATCTCTCTCTACTTTAGTTGGCACATATTGATCAAATACATAACTATATCCATCATTAGTAGGGGGGCTCTTTAAATTCGCTCTTTGGGAAAGAGGGATAACTTCCTTGGTATTCCCGTTTAAGTCCGTTTCCCAAGCTCTAACTTCAGGAGTCGGAAGTTTCGTAGAAACCTTCGAATCTGCCAACTCTTGTATTTTGCTAGGGACAACCTCTTGAGCGTTGACGATAGCACTAGAGGTTGACATCGTGAGGAGAGCGAGAGCGGTTACTGCAATCTTCTTATTAATCTTAAAATTCAAAATAATTACCTCCTAGTATTTTTTTACTACTAACCCAGTATATGCTAGTTTTATGGAAAATTCAACATTATTTGCTATAATATGAATCTAATGTGCTTAGTACGGATTTTACTGCATTTTTGGTAACGCTTAAATTTGCTTTTGTTTTTGCATTTTGAGTAACGGTAACGATTAGATTTCTATATGTGTACGTTGCCATATCAGTTCTATTTAATAATTCAGAGTCGGCTTGGTCATATCCAGTAGGGACCTCCCAAGCAACTAAGTTGTTTCCCATATCTACTTCTGTATACGCAAAACGGACATAAAACTGAATAGATTTATCCTTATTTTCAAAGATAAATAGTTGTTGTGTGGGATTGAAATCACCACTTCCGCCTCCAACAGTTATGGTGTCTTTTTTGTTAAATGTAAAATCTCTTTCTATTAAAAAAATTGTTTTATACGGTTGAATTAATGAGAATCCAGCTATATCAATATTGTTTTCAAAATCCTCCATGAATTTTGCGAAATCATCATAGTTGGGTATGTTAACGATTTCCTTTTCGATCTTGTTTATTGCTGTGAATTGTGGTGTTTGTACACTAGATTCACTCGAACAACCTGTTAGAAAAATGGTAATCATCAAAAAAGAGCTAATTAACAATAAAAACATTTTTTTCATATTGCAGAATCCTCCAATATATTATTTACTTTTACTTTAATATATTCTAGAATTGGAAACAACTAGTTTTTTGAAAAAGAAATCTGATTTCGGGTTATTCTTTTTAATCATCATAAAATCCTTAAGAGTGCAAATTTTGCATTGGTATACCATCGATTGATTTAATATTTTTAATTTGCTCCAATACTTTGCGAACTTCGCTTAAATACCTAACTAATCTATAAATTGACGTATAATCAATTTCGATATTTAAGTAATTTATTGGAATTAGTGAGATAACTGATTAAGCCCCGAAATAGAGTTCGGGGCTGGAAATGTTTACTGAAATTATAAAGAGGATTTTTAAATACATCCAAATCAATTAAATGTGTTTCTTATCGGAACTACTATCCTTCAATTAATAGCATTAATATACTGAACCCTTCCTTCAAAAATCTTTACAAAAGCAATATTTGAGGAACGGTAGGTTTAGCAGACCCTTCAAGTGTAATTCGATCCATACCCACGTAATTATGAGGTCCAACAAAGGGCTTCACTTCCACTGTGATTAAGAGTTCAAATCCACGAAATCCGTTTTTTTTTTTTTTTTTTTGCTATGTTAAACAACAATGTTGATATTTGATGTTTACGAACATTCGTTCTATAATATAGGTAATATCATTGCTCGGAGATGATTTTCCTATGGAAATGAAGGAATTGAAAAAGCTTGCTAATGCATTGGACGATAAAAGTAAGCAAGAACTTATCCAGTTTTTGCAGTCCAGAATAGAGAGGACAACGACTCCAATACGAGCAATTGATGAGATTCAGGAGCAGAAGCATAAACATGGACTTGTTTGTCCCCATTGTAAAAATCACTCAGTCGTACGCTTCGGAAAATACATTATTAAAACACGTGTTGGAGAGGTCAAACGGCAACGTTACCGCTGTAAAACCTGCTGTCAGACGTTTAACGACCTTACTAATACCCCACTTCAACGGACACGGAGACCCCACTTATGGATTCGATTCATTGAATGCATGATTGAGGGGAGGATATTCTTCAATAAGAAAGAAAAAGCGGCGAGCAAGGCTTAATTAGCCAAGCTTTTGTCGCCGCTGTTGCCATTGAACTAATGTTCTTTGATAGCTTAACACCACCGATAGCTTATAACTATATTTCTAAGGTATAAAAGTTTTTCTGTCTATTTCTTTATTTTCATCGATCAACTGTAGGAGGAAAACGATTAGCACTAACAAACGCTACGCAAATGATCTTTTTTTACAATATGAGATTTCGGTTGTGTAATTATATGGTATCCTGTTAAGAAAGAGGGGGATACCATGATGACTTGGGATATCAATTTTCAATCTGCAGATGAACTAGTGCAAACATTTAAAAAGCATAATAATCAGGCGTATGATCTATTTCAAAAGCATCCAGAATACGAGGAAGTCTTAATAAAGAGGGCTGAGGAAGCAGGTTATAATTACTTTGAAGTTATGAACGTTGGAAATGCAGAAGAGGTTATTATATTTCAGTTATGGGAAGATATCCTCTCCTTGTTTACTGAAGAAGAGGTGTCAGAATTAAAAAAGAGAGTAGCAATCGGACTTGTCAATAGCGGTGAGCACAGAGCGCGAGTGGAGAGAACTAAATATGATGTCATTCTTATCAACTATGGCATGATTACCTTTATAAATCAGTGCACAAAATATAAAATAGCATCCAATGAACTTGAATATATTGAATTCTGCGACAGAAAAGAACCAAAAACGGTCACGTTGGATGATATCAATACATTTTACAACGAACTGATTGTCAATTATAGAACACATGGGGTTCCATTCGGTCCACTCATTCTCCTAGCTAAGGAGGCAGATTTTCTGCGGGGGGATATGCTCTATGTTAAGGAGCTGTTTATTGTATCGCATGAACTCGCTCACATTTTACTGGATCATAGAGAACAATCACATGAGGTAGAATATCATGCTGACCATCTTGCATATCGCATTACAAAAGATGTTCTTACCAAAAAGCGGATCTGGCTTAATGAAAAATTTATGTTGTTAGCTCTCAAGGATCTGTTTCAGGATATGCAGCATCTAAGAGGGGCGGTAGAAAGCCCCACTCATCCCCAGCCATATGGACGGCTGCTTCAGCTCACAACATCATATTATGGAGAAAAACTAGCAAATGCTTTAAAAAAAGCATTACTCTATGGTGAAAACGGAGAATATGAGAAGCTATTGAGCGAAATTCCAGATTACCCACAAAACGTGCTACCAGCAAGGGAGTGACTGAAATCAGATGCTGCACCGCTGGTGCAGCATTTTCACCACGCTAACCTGGTATAGCTTAATGAAGCAGTATCAGTCTAAATGCTTACTTTCTCAGTCTGTGTTGTCAAAAGAAAATCCGAAAAATAAGTGTTAGATTCGGGAAATAAAGTTCCAGTAGGTCGAGTTATCTTTAATATCCTTTCTCTTTTGCCGAATCAGGTGATTCATTTGGATATGATGTGATATTGCGATAGGATTAATATATATGTGCAACTTAAAGACTAAGGAAAATAAAACAAAAACATGGGAAATTCATAACAGTTTAATACTTAATGATGAAGGTGTTTTAATAGTTATTTACTTAAATTTCCTAAGTAAGAACGACTGGGAATTCGAGTATAGGATATGGAATGCTGAGAAAATCCCTAAAGTAACCTTGTTAGAGGGGAAACCCCCGATAGTTGAAACTATGTTGGAAGAAAAACGAGATATTGAAATGCTATCTGCGTATTTATTCCCTGAGCATGGCTTTAAATTAGGTGTTCGCTGAAAATAGAGTATTAGACTGGAGTTATTGATTAAACGGGTTTTTGCATTGAAGAGTTATTAGTTTTAAAAACAAATTAATAAAAGCAGCGGCAGTCTAAGACTTGATAATAAGTCCTAGACTGCCGCTGTTGTCGTTCAACTAGCGTTTCCGTTTAGCTTAATTCCTAAATCCGTCGGGCAGCCAGAGGGGGAGTAGCCCCAATGCTTGAATTTAGTGTTAATTGATGAATTTTCCTTCTATGAATCACGAATCTCTCTTTTACTTAATTTTTTAAATACCGAGTGTGACAGATCGTGATTAATAAACCTTAATATTTTATCGGCACATTCAGTTGGGTTCAACTTTTCAGTATTAACTTCAAGGTCATATTCATCAAAGGAATATACTTTGTTGTACTGGTAAAGCGCTAATCCAAAGGCTCGATCTCCTCTAATGTGCTCTCTTCTTATGAGTCCGTCCCTTGAACACAATACACCTACAAACAATGTGGGAAGATCCATCAGCAGATCATGTAATTCATTGAAGTGCTTGTCATTATCAATTACGGTATCGACGATGACATTCAGCCCCATTTCCGAAAACAATTTAATGGTCGCATAGTACACTGAACTGATGGGATCAAAAAGGATCTCTGAGATAACTTCATCATCCAATACTCGTGTAGGTCTAATACCTGGATATGTTTTATTGATAAAATCATTGTAGTTACCAGAAAAATCATCATAGGATAAGTGATGAAATTGGATCTCGTTCTGTTTTTTTAGTTCCATAGTAATACTGGTTTTTCCTGAGCTTGAAGCTCCATTCAATAAAATAACAAGTCCTTTCTTCAAACGAACCACCTCACATATCAAGATTTGCGTATAAAATAACGTTATATCGAGAAATTCTTTAAATTATCCAAGTGATAAAATATTCGAGGGACGATTCGACTATCCTGCCTGTTAGTTGAAACAGCGGCGAGTGATGTTACTCGGCTGAAGCCTTTCAATAGTATAGAACTATACTATAAAAAAAGAGAGTTAAAAGTCATGTTTTTACAATATTATACCTGTTACAATGTACTCAAATTTGAATTGAAAGGAAGTTTTAATATGTTTGGTTTACTGAATAAGTTTGAAATTAAGGAATGGTCTTTATCTTTTGGAGCGCTAAGTGCTACGATTGGAAAAAGGAGCGACGAGTATAAAGAAGATATTTTAAGAGAGCTATTCGTCATTAGGCATATTTTATCAAACTTTTGCTTTCGTTATGATGCTCTCCAAGATCACTTGGGTAATATTATGGATGACGATAATGAGCGTCTAGCGCACATTGCAAATGAATTGTTTGACAAAGTGTTCGTAACTTATGAAGAAGTATCTAAAGAAATTTTAGGTAGTAAATACTTTGTATTACTTGAAAAGGAACAAAGGAATAATCTTTTAGAGGGTTTTAATTACATAACAAGTGAAAAAGTGAGTATGGAACAGATTGTAGATTATGATTTAGACCCTGACGAAAAGATAGACCTTGTCATTGGATTAAATAATCTACTTGCAAAAATTGATGAACAAATTGAATTAGTCCTTAACAGCATTGATTAAAATCATTCTTTAATTAAAAGAAGAAAAACACCGTTCTATTGTTCAACATTAGTCGTAATACGATTCTCCCTGCTGCTTGTAACCCCAGGTTTCCAAACTTAACTTCAAATGGTATTCTAAGTTTACCAAACTTTTTTTAGGGGAAATGAAGATGAAATCTACTTTTCGCAAAGACCAACTACATAAATGGGAGGAATTTCTACATGGAATTTTTCCTGACGGTATACCCCAACAACATGAATGGACAGAAACTACAGAAATCATTGGAATTCTTGAAAAAATCGGACACGCAAATGCATTGAATCACACATTTATACCCTTTAGGGGCGGTATGGATTTGACTGGAGCAAGACAGTCGTACGAACAAGGTTGTGTAGAAATGTATTTGTGTGGTTTTCCATACATTTTGAAAATTTCAAAGGTGAAGTTTCAATCATTCAATGAAGCTCCTTTGGAATGGGCACATTTTCGTGTAATCACTGTTCCGCTCAAGCCAAGTGGTGTATACGAAAAATCTGAATCTAATTTTGAAGAACTTACAGAAATTACACCTGGTGATTACATTGATCTTAAGTTCCATGAGAATGGTGAATTTCAAGGAGAATCCTTGCCTCAAAGTGCGCGATCCTTAGTCAGATTGTTCAGTGGAGATTTTGTGGTTTTTTCAAAAGGATCATTGTATAACGCTAACCCGAATACATACGATGGTAGACACAGCAAATTGGGTGAAGAATGGTTTCTTATGTATTTGAGAAACGAAATTCTTCAGACGACAAATTAATAAAAAACAATAAATATTTAAATGATCTTCTTAAATTCAAGGCACATGCAAATTATCAACAACTGGGAAAAACGTCGAAGGCATGCTCCGAACGGAAACGGCATCTAAAGCTCTGATCGAACACAATGATATCCCGTCGCCGTCAGCTAGCTCACTTTTATCTGATCTCAAAAATAACAAGTGGATGTAAAGACGATGGCCTTAGAAAGTTTTGTAAATGGAACTCAGATAAAAATTGTTGTATTTACATAATCAATCTAAGACTTTATTTGCTTCTACACCTACAACGTCAGTAGCTACCTTTTTTATCACCGAAGAATCGATTTTTGAAATTTCACGCAAATAAGCTTTGTTAAACCTTGGATTATAGATACCTAATTTCTTTACATCATGAAACTCCCTATGTATTGAACAAATACCTAAAATGTAATACATCAATAATTGCAAAGTATGACCAGTCGTTGGCTTATTCTTTGAAACCTGGAAATCCCATAGGGTATTTTCGGTGAGAAAGTCTCCATCGCCTGATGTAACCGTTGGTGTGTACCCAAGTTCAAAAGTGAAGCCTTCTTTGATGATTGGCCCATATTCTTCAAAAAAAGCAAGACTACGGTTAACCATGGTGCGGATATTAAAGACCGTTTTTTCGTCTACATGAATATCATCTGCATTCTTATATCCGATAATCCCCACTCTAGTGCATACATCATAACCCACAAGTTTACATGCAAATCTTATAGATAGATCATCCAACCCCCGCACTCTAGACAGGAAGAAATCGGCGTCTTCTCTTTCGCCAATAATTGATGCACCACGCAATGAGATATCAAATGCTTGTTCCGCAGGAGTCCCCATTGTATAACGGGTCAAATAATCAACTGCTAACCCAACTAAACCTGCATGAATGTTCTCTTCTGGATAGAGTTCAACCCCATCATCCAATAATATTTCAACAAAATCTTTTGGTTTCAGGTAGCCCCCGCGAGGTTGCTTAATTTGTGCAATTCTTTGTGTGACTGATGTCATGAGACTCACTCCTTAGTCCATTTTTCCGATTTTTCCTTCTAAAAAAAATTATATTAACATATATTGGGAGTATCCTGCCCGTTAACTTAATGAAGCTACCGCTAGTCTAATACTTTATTTTCTTTGGAAACTTTTATCGTTAAAAAAATGAACCACGATTGCCTTTTGCATGAAATACTCTCCCTCCAAGAAAGCGTGATGAAATATTTTCAATTGCCACTTCTATTTAATTCTTGTTCATTATTTCTATATGTAAATCAAGTGTAATGCTATTCATTAATGTCTAGAGGATGGACCACATTATGATCCATTATTATATTGTCTAAGGTCGCTATTAAGTAGACAAGCCCTTGCTTCTATGCAGGGGCTTGTCTAACTGTAAAACTAAAAACCTAATTTTTTATATACCACTTCAGCAAGAGCAGCCTGGGACATTTCATGAAAAGTCGTAAATTTCGTCGTAGAACTAACATAGCTCTCTAAGTCTTCCTGGGGAAGGGCCGCAAAGTCTTCTTCCGATTTAACGCCAACGCCTTCAAGAAAGACAGAGATGTTCTCACATGGTGTGTGTTTCTGAATAAAGGAATCTGGGAAGAGTTCCTCAAAGGACATTTGTTTTTGTGCACCAAGTTCCTGAACGCCTTTACTCATTTGTTTCAATCTGTTGTTTAATTCATTAAAACCAGTTACTTTTAGCATCTAGATCACACCTTTACAGGAATTTTTGTATCATAAACCTTACTGTAGGAGCTATGGTTATTTTCGAAAAGATGAATATCGATATATGATAAAGAATCACTCTTGGAGAACAGGTATGTGTGATTCGAAAGGTGATTAATCTGAAAGAAAATGATTGAGGGATTATTTATTCGTAATTATTTGTGATATAAGAGTCTCCTTCAGATGTACCCGCATCTGAAGGAGGAGAAGTTTAGGTTATGAAGCTTACTTTAATCTTTTTATTAATTTGTCGAATTGCTTATCCACTTCACGTGAGATTTCACGTTCAAACCTTTTTAGATCGTTTTTGGTTTGTGACTTCGATCCGCCGACTCTAATCTTAATTGTTTTACTCATAGACTCACTCCCTTTTATGTTATTTGATATTATTTGGATTGCGAGAGGACACTGGCAGCTAGAGACTTGGTTAACTTACTGGTTTGTTTATTTTGTAGAGCTTTCGAAGCAACAGTTGACATCTTGGAACTTGAAGTTTTTTGTGAACTGGATTTAGCCATTATGACACCTCCATATCTATATATTGTATTTTCAAATAAATGGTAACCCAATATATTGTGTTTGTAAACATTTTTTTTTACTAACAGCTTGTCCACAGGATATTCACAGTAAGTACGCTTGTTCCCATGGGTTTATCCACAAAATGGGGCAGAAAATCCACTCTGAAAATAAATAATGAGCAAATTTACGTATGATTCGCTTTAGAAATTTAAAGATATATTATCCTGCTTTTTTAGACCCAAATACGGTATGCTAAATAGAACAGTTTATTTTAGAGAAGTGAAATGAATTCTACCTACTTTCGTAATACGTTTCTGTTCAAAATCTATTAAAGTATTTATGTATTCGTAAGAATGCAGAGGTTCTGAATAGCGTAGTTGACACTGATTAAGAAAATTAAAGGAGTTAATTAACCGTATATAAAGTTTGGAATGATAAATCTAAGATTTTAATGATGCCATTTCGAACATTAAGAATTATTATTTTTGAGAAGAAGAGTAATTAAATAGACGTTAGCTGGCTATCGAGGCGACTTCATCAATAAAGTTACTTTTTTATTAGAGGGAAAAATGAGGGCTTATACGCAAACAGAGGCCATTTTTATTGAAGGGTCGTTACAGAGCGGTAAAGTATACCTGACCTACATACCCATTCAGGAGAATAAGTCTGGTTCAAAGCTTGGAGAGTCACTCAAGTCACTAATCATGGTGTTAATGGCATCTATCACAGAGCTAACTGGCAGTGGTGTGCAAAGACTATTGCAATATTGCAGTGAAGAGGGATTTACTCCAGCTGGCTTAAAGATTCTTTTATCAGAGTTGCTGACAGAAAGAGAGCCCGTTACACCTGAAAGACAGCTTCATGAAGGCGTAAAAGAATATCTAGTGAAAGAGGCAGCAGCTCCACCATTAAGAAAAATATATGAGCATCGCGAAGATAAGGGATTGGAGCAGCCGACTGCTACTCCTTGGATCAGCAGCTATCCTAATCTTAAGATAAAAGAGGAGGAGAGCGTGTCTCTAAGCTTGGAGGATGAGCAGGTAACGAATCCGCAAGCCTCAAGCTCAAGAACCTATATAGTGCTAGGGTGTCTATTAGGAGATGCACTACTGTGGAAGTTTCTATATTTGGATAGTCCAAAGCCGTTATGGCTTGCCGTCTGTGTAGTTGTGACGATTGTATTGGCTGTTTTAAGTTGGATGGTTTGGAGCGGAAGGTTAAAGCTTGGTAAAGAAGATGATGATAGTCTGAGTGAAGATTCTGAAGATACTAACTGTAATCCGAGTCGGAAAGAATTGGAGTGGAATTTTGGCAGGAACCCTGTGACTTCTACGCGTCCTCCAGCAACAATCCCAAAGGTAACACCGCAATTCTCAGATTCAGCAGCTAACGTTCCGGCAACCCGTCATGAATCACTAGCAGAGGAACATTGTTCTGTTAAAGCACAAGAAGCCATAGCGCCAACAACTTTATTATCACAGGAGAAACCGCCTGAGCAAGGACGACAAATCGAAAAGCTGGATCAGAGTATTCCTTATCTTCAAAGAAGCGGTGAGGAGGGTGAAGAGGCGGAAATGATCGAGTTAAATCGAACTAGCTTCATTATCGGCCGATCGGCAGAGGTCGCTCAATATGTGGAAAGATCAGAAGGAGCTTCTAGAGTACACGCTGAGATATCTAGGAGCACCAGCGGATATATTCTCAAGGATCTTGACTCCAGAAATGGAACGCCTTTTCAAGGTGAAGCCATGGTCCCGTATAAAGAGTATCCACTAACAGAGGGGACCACATTTAAAATTATAAAAGGAAGCTACACATTCCATATAGTATGAAGGTGAGTTCTAACGATGAATGTGGCTCTACAATTTTTGTTTTTTCAAATCTTCTAAAGCGACTTGAAGTGTAGGGAAGGTAAAGTCAAAGCCATGATTTAATGCCGCTGCGGGCAGGACGCGCTGACCTTTGAGTAAGATTTCGGATAATTCTCCGACTGCTGTTTTTAACAGGAAGGCTGGCAAAGGGAACCAGTGCGGCCGTTTGTAGACTTTGCCAATCGTCCTGCCGAACTCTTCGTTCGTTACCGGATGTGGAGCAGTCGCATTAACAGGTCCGTTAATCGTGGGATTTTGCGTACAGAAATCAATTAGACGGACGATATCCGTCAGATGAATCCAAGAGACCCACTGCTTTCCGGAGCCAATGTTACCGCCAAAACCTAATAAATAAGGCAACTTCATTTTGGGGAATGCTCCGCTCTCATTGCCGAGCACAACTCCGGTACGCAGCTTGACCACGTGGATACCATGGTAAGTTTCATCTGAAGCCTCTTCCCATGTCTTAACTACTTCTGAAGGGAAATCCATGACCTGGGCTGGTGAGGACTCACTAAAAGTATCCTCTAAAGAGGTACCGTAAATCGCCACGGCGGAAGCCTGAATGATTACGGAAGGCTTTTGCTTCATTTGATCTACTAATTTAGCTGCTGCGGAAACGGTTGCAAGTCGGGACTGCATAATCGCTTTTTTGCCACTTGGACTCCAGCGCTGGCTAAGGGAAGCTCCGGCGAGATTAATTAGGGCAGCTGCATTTTCCACTGGAGCGGGATTAGAACTTAGACTGTCCCAGGTGTGGTAACTCAGCTTAGGATGAATTGTTGTTGCGTCTTTTGGTAAATTCCGACCTACAATAGCAACTTCATTACCTGCTTGCAGCCAGTATTTTGCTAGTTCGCTACCTATAAAACCGGTGCCGCCACATATCACATATTTCAAAGGAGGGCCTCCGTTCTAAATCGTACAATTCATTAAAAATTACTTAAACAAATGCTGGTAAGCAGAGTAATCGATTTTATTCTTTTCGAGAAAATTGACAAGAAAACGGTTATCGCGCCGCGGTGTGGCAACTATGTAACCTTTAATGCAGTGATCGCGAGTAACTTCTTTTGCATTGCTCTCGACGGCGATTTTTCCGATCTCGGCAGCAATAGAATGCTTCGCAATATCACGAAATGGACCAGGTACAGGTTGAACAAGCTGGTCCAAAAAGGCTTTTGTTTCGTCACTCCAGAGCGGGCGGCTACGTTCCACCCAGTAATTTTGCCAGTCTAGCTTTGACTTTCCATCAGCTTTGGGCAGGACCTTTAGGAATTTGCGGAACATAAAAAAACCGCCGATACACATGGAACCGAGCAGCATAAATGTCCAGAAAGCGATAGAGTTCATAAACCAATTGCTCGGTGTGGATAATAAACCAAGTCCTGATTGGATAAACATGCATACACCACCTTTTGGCAATGAGGATTCTCACACGAATTATTCTCATATTAAAGTATAGCTTATTTCCAAAGTTTTGCGAAGCAGAACCCGGCATATTGGCCTCGTCTAGATTTATTTTTCCGATCACGGTAGAATAGGGGTTAATTCGTGAAGGAAAGAGGGAAGAAGTATGCTGAAAATAGGTTCACACGTGTCTTGCTCGGACAAGGGTCTTTTGACCGCAGCAAATGAAGCAAATGAGTATGGTTCTAGCTCGTTTATGATATATACAGGAGCGCCGCAGAATACGCGCCGCAAGCCGATTGATGCCATGTATCCCAACGAAGGGAAGCAGGTTATGAAAGAGAATGGTGTAGAGGAGATTGTTGTCCATGCACCTTACATTATTAATCTCGCTTCCTATAAAGAGAATACGTACCAACTGGCTGTTGATTTCCTGCAAGAGGAAATACGCCGTACCCATGCACTTGAGGTCAAGCATATTGTATTACATCCAGGTGCGTTCACTGATAAAGATGCTGAATATGGTATTCAGCGGATTGCAGATGGTCTGAATGAGGTGCTTGGAGGCACGAATGAAACGGAAGTGCATATCGCTCTAGAAACTATGGCTGGCAAAGGAACAGAGATCGGCCGCAGCTTCGAAGAAATCGCTTCTATTATTGCTAAGGTCGAACATAACGAACGTCTATCGGTCTGTCTTGATACTTGCCACATTCATGATGCTGGTTATGATATCGTTAATGATTTGGACGGTGTTCTCAACAAATTTGATGAGACTATCGGGTTGAATCGTCTTGGTGTAATCCACATTAATGACAGTAAAAATCCATGTGGCGCTCGCAAAGACCGTCACACGCCAATTGGCTCGGGTTGGATTGGGTTTGATACGATTAACAAAATCGTACACCATGAAAAGCTGGAAGGTCTGCCTTTCATTCTGGAGACCCCATGGATTGGTAAAGATGCTAAGACACAACGTCCGATGTATGAGGTGGAGATCGCTTTGCTGCGAGGTAACGTAGCTGAACGCTTTGGACCGGAATTCGTGCAGGATGTTGAAACATTACGTGAATTTTTTGCCAAGCAGGAGATTGATTCCCGTCAATATGTACTTAATGTCTGGGAGCTGCTGAAGAACGATGCCAAAGCTAAAAAAGCTGATCCACGTGAACCACTGGAGCGTCTATACGATGAAGTTGTCGCTGCCCAGCTGTTCCCGCAACTAAGCGAGGAAGCTATTAATCATCGTTTAATTGCTTGGTTAGCAGGCAATTAAGTGCTCGTGAACGCTTAAGCTATACTTCAGATTGCGTATGTAGATGAGAGGATGGGAAGAGGGTCATGGAATTACACGTAAAAAGAAACAATTCGTCAGGTGTCGAGCATTATTCCAACCGGGCACGTATGCTCATTTCCTGTCCTGACGGACCGGGAATTGTGGCGGCTGTATCACACTTTCTGTATCAGCATGGCGCAAATATTGTGCAGTCGGATCAGTATACGATGGATCCAGATGGTGGAATGTTCTTTATGAGAGTCGAGTTTGACCTACCTGAATTAGGCGATCGTCTGGAAGAGATTCGCTCTCAATTTGGCGGAGTGGCGGAGCGTTTTAAGATGGACTGGAAGATTTTTAATGTTCGTCATAAGAAGAAACTTGCCATATTCGTCTCTAAAGAAGACCATTGTCTTGTTGAACTGCTCTGGCAGTGGCAAGCGGGCGATCTCGATGCCGATATTGCCCTCGTCGTTAGTAACCATTTGGATATGAAATCTTATGTCGAGTCGTTTGGCATTCCATTTCATCATATTCCAGTCACAGCGGATACTAAGGATGAAGCAGAAAAACACCAGTTAGCGGTCATCGGAGACGATATCGATGTTATTATATTGGCACGGTATATGCAGATTATCTCGCCGTCCTTTATTGAGCATTATCGCCATCAGATTATTAATATTCACCACTCTTTCCTGCCTGCCTTTATTGGCGGCAATCCATACGCCCAAGCGTACCAACGTGGGGTGAAAATTATCGGGGCAACCGCTCACTATGTTACTGAAGAACTAGATGGTGGACCGATTATTGAACAGGATGTGCAGCGGGTAAGCCACAGTGATGATGTTATTGAGCTGAAACGGATTGGGCGTACCATTGAACGTGTTGTTCTGGCTCGTGCGGTGAAATGGCATATCGAGGACCGGATTCTCGTCCATCAGAATAAAACTGTAGTATTTAAATAAAGGTCTTCTCCGGTGAAAGCAACGGTTATGCCCGAGGGCTTTCACCGGAATCCTTTAATTTAATAGTTCACTAAATCTCTATCAGGTAAAAAAGCATTTTACCAGCAGCTTGGCTATTTATGCCAAGGTGCTTTTTGTCGTTCTCAAAAATCATGTAGTTAAGGAGGTGGAAGGTTTGGCGTTACAGCGGGGACGTTTGTTAAAACGTAATTATTTTTTCGCAAGTCTCATTTTGATTACTGGATTCGGGGGATTGCTAGGTTATGATCTCTATTTCAAGCCCTACGTGCTTTCCCAAACCGTGGTCAAAGTTAAGGTGCGAGCTGGGGAATCTCTACCTAAAAATTATGAGCTGAAAGCAAGTGATTTGTATCTGGATTCTGTTCAGACCAAGGATATACCCTCTGGTGTAATTACGGAAATCGCACAAGTGGAGTACAAAATTACGAATGTGAATCTGACTAACGGTAGTATTTTGACAGCATCACTGGTGGATGTTAGTGATTTAGAGCCTTTGCAGGATGAAGGTATATTTCCTATTCCGAAGGAGGCTATTTATGCCATCAATGGTTCGTTGCGAAGCCGGGATAAGGTAGACATTTATCTTGTAGAAGGTGAGCGAGAGAAGCAGCGAGAGGCGCTTGATTCAAATACAGTTAAAAAAGAAAACGAGGAACAGGTGAAAAAACAAAGCTTGCTTAGCGATCCTGCTAAAGAGATCTTTTTATCTGGAGTTACCGTGAACTATGTGCGAACAGAAGACAATAATGATGTGCAGGATTCTGAGAAAGGCAACAACAATAACCGATTCACTTCTACTGGCAAGGTGGCGACACCAGAATTGAAGCTGAAGAAAAGTGAGGGTCAACGGCTAGGGCAATTTTTGGAGCAGGGCAAAAAACTGTGGATCGTACGGGTAGAGTAGGGGGAGATTGCCTTGAAAATATTTAGTCTCGGCATAGATCAGTTAACGATTAATGATATCAAAAACGCGGGATTTAATGTAATTACACAAAACGTGTATCCCGATCCGGCGCATACCGAAGGTCATATGTTAATGGTTACTAGTGACCAGGTATCTGTTCAAGCGCTTAGCGAGCTGCGATACAAATATCCAAGCTCTATGATCCTGTATTTATATCTGCAAAAGGGAATTCGCGGCTATCAAGCTGTGCATATGTTATGTGAAAGCTTAGGTCTATATTTTATTCCTCCTCGTTGTACCTCGTCAGCAGTGATAGAGAAGATTCGTTTTATCCTGGAAGAGGATGGCGAGGAACGGAGCAATTTGGTTGGCTTTTTTGGCTCAGGTCCAGGCATTGGCTGCACGAGTGTGGCGAAGCTGTTCGCAAGACGAATTGCTGCGGCAGGTCTACGTGTTCTTGTACTTGGTTTGGATTTATATGACCCCGGGTATGACCGCAAAGCGACGATAAGTCTAGACAAACTGCGCCCCAAGCTTACAGGGAAGATGATTCATGATGAAGATTTCGAGCAATTGATTAGGCAGGATGGCTATTTGTATCTACCGGGGAATTACGACTACTTGAGTGTCCAGGATTATCTGGAGGAAGAGATCGAATATTTCTTGGCTAGAGCTGGAGCAAATGCGGATGTGGTTATTGCTGATTTCGGTTCAATTCCCGAGAGTGCTGCGTGGTATGTCGGTATGCAAAAGTCGTCGTTACGCATGATTGTCACTCATCCTAAACATGAACACAGATTAGAACCTCTATTCGAGCTTGCGGGGCATATAGATCTGCGTCCGCATGATTTCCAGCTGATCATTAACCGCAGTAATGTGGAGGAAATATCTTCGTCCAAAAATATAGCCCTTAGATTTGGCACTGAAATCTTGCTGGAGCTACCGTATTACCAGCCCTTGCAGGAAAGCTTGCCTCTAGGCAAAAAAGAGCTACAGCATGTGGATGATAAGGTACATTCTCTATTGGTGTCGATGGGATTAGCGCCAGAGAACAAAAAGAAAGGGATATTTCTATGATTGAAACTCTCGCGAGTCGTCCACTCTTTTCTCTAAAACAAAGCGTGCTGCGCACTAGCAAACCGGGCAAGGAAGATTTTTATGCTTTTTTACAAAAAATGAAAACCGAGATGAACGAAGGGTTAGAACGTGAGGATGACGCTTACTTCGAGCTAAATGCAAAGGCATTAATTGGCGATCCGCAGGCAGTTAGCTTTTTTATGAATGAGATTGAGAAGTACTTACGAAAAACACCTTTTACTGGAAAGGTTCCAGAAGCGTACCGAACGGCGGCAGAGGCCCTGTATCACGAGTGGAAGGGTTTTGGACCAGCGTATCGTTGGTTTACTGATCGTGCATACAGCGAGTCAACCGGATTACAAATGATTGGGAAGCAAATTTTTTATAACCATAAAGGTGAGTTTATAGCTTATCCGTATGAAATGCCTTCACTGGATCGGGTGGAGCAGCTGAAGCGTTCCTTGCTAAAAAGTGATCCCAATAAAAAGCTGAACAAGGATAATCCTTCGGTGGAGTTCAAAATGGATGATCCGCTCTGGCCAGGTAGATTTATTCGGCTTGCGATTTGGGTATCACCTAGGGTCTGGGAGGGTTTTACTACGATATCACTGCGGCGACAGGTTGTAGAATTCCTGGATTTGGAGGATCAAGCGGGTACGGAATGTATTCCTGCCGAGGCGGTTGAGTTCATTCGGGCGTTATCGTCCACATTTCGCAACACCATTATTGCGGGTGCTGTAGGGTCAGGAAAAACAACATTTGCCAATACGATCGTTGGTGAGCAACTGCTTGGCTCTTCCTCCTGCATGGGAGTAGTGATGATAGAGAAACATCCGGAATCCATTTTACCGTATCAAATTAAAGGGCATCGAATTATTCCAATTCAAGCTGCGAATGAGGAACTGATGGAGGTGGGAGTAGAGTCGCTGCGGCATGACCCAAATATTTTGTATATGACAGAGATGCGTTATAACGAGTGGGAATTTTATTTGTGGAGTGGGGAAAAAGGATACGACGGGATCACCGGAACCTTCCACACCGTGGATTCGGAGGACATTCCTTATCAAGGTGCGTTTGCTGTGTCGACAAGAATTGGCGGGAGTCTAAAGGGGCATTTGATTTCTGCGCTGAAATCATGCGAGCTGGTGTTTATTTTGGAGAGTGTCCCGAACGGGAAGAAGCGGCTGGCGCGAATATCAGAAATCTTTTACGAAGAGGAGAGAAATTCAGTGTTTGCTAATGATCTTATGCGCTGGGAGCCGGAGGAAATGTGTTGGTCTTATAATGACAAGCTGACGAAAAATCTGATGCTGAAAATGACTAAGAAAAATGCGAAGGCTACACAGATTGTCCTGAAAGAGCTGGGACGACTTGCATCAACAAAGCCGATGGATCAGCCGCTTAAAGAAAGCTTGAAATCTAAGATAGTACTTAATGAGTGAGGAGGTACAGCTATGGATTTACTATTTTATATTTTTCGTTTTGTCCTTCATTTATGGATTGTGTGGGGACTGTGGTTACTCACCAAACTGCTCATCGAAAGGCATTTACGGCAGGTAGTCCAGAAATTTGATTTTCGAATTAAACATAAGATGAGCAGTTTTGGCAAAAGAGTTAGCTCGGTTAAAAAAAGGCTGTGGCTCTACCGCCATCTGGACAAGCTTCTGTATTTCGTACACCGGAAGTATGAACCGGGTATTAGCGTTATGCGTTTTGTTATGCGTACAGCCATTTTGTTTATTGCGGTTTTCTTATCAGGACTACTGACACTTAGTGAGCTCCCTGGAAAGTTGAGTTTTAACAATCCTTTTTTGGAGGGGATTACTTTTAATGAGGGACAGCCGATTCAGGGGGCGTGGAGATTTCCGCTTTTTATAGCTGTAATATCTGCGACGATTCCTTATTTTCGTATGAGATACATCTATGCACAGCGGAAGGTACATGGAAGCTACGATCTCCTCGATGTAGTCAAAATCTCCACCAAATTCACACATTTGTCGGTAGATTCGATCCTTGATCGGACAGCGGATTTTCTTACAGATAAAAATGTACTAAAGAGCCCTCTGAAGCTGCTAGGTGCCGCATTTTCGAATTACAGTAATGAGAAGGAGCTTGTTGAGGAGGCAGGGAGATTCTCCAGCGCGATTGGCACCACCTTCGCTTTAGAGTTTATATCAGATCTGCTCTATGCCGAGAAGGAGGGAACCCGTTATTTAAAAAGCTCGCTAATGCTGTTGAATCGTTCTATGGAGCAGCAGAGAGAGACGATTTTGACTGTAAAAGCAGGAAGCAGAGATGCGATCAGCCTTGGCTTATATGGGAATCTTCTGGTTCTGGTATCTACGGTTGGAACCTTTATGTATATGCTGAAGCCCGATGTCTATTTTCAACTGCAGTTCGAAACTACGGTAGGCCTTTCCTTTTTGATGGTGATCGTCTCCGGCCTTTTTATCTCTTTTGTGATCAGTACTATTCTTGCCAGGCCCAAACTGGACTACCACTAAGGTGATGAACTATGGATAGATTATTACTACTAATTACAGTGATCGGGATCGTGTATGTCGCATTACTTGTGTTTGTGAGCAGCAGCAGTAAGCAGGAACGATATCTTGTCCGACTGGGCATCCGGTGGAATTCGCTGGGTGAACACGTGCAGAGTGATAGATTTCAGCAATTGTTGAATGAATGCGGTTTATCAATTTCGGCTCGAAAAGTTACGCTATTTCGTTATTCAGCGGCAATCATCTATTTATTTAGCCAAGTCGTCAGCGATTTCATCCGATCTGTTCCTTTTTCATTCTATGACCCTCTAATTGCTCTACTTATTCTCGTAATCAGCAGTCCGATGCGTTATCTTCCGCTTGGTTGGGTGTTGGCGTGGCTTCACCAAAAGACGAATATTCAAAAAGATGGCGAGTTGATCTCCTTCATTCGTCTCTATGAGAATAATCGCCTACGTAAGCGCGGATATGTGCAGTTTGGTGCTTTTTGTGGGAGTACAGCGGGACATTTTCAATATATACGTCAGGATTTGTATGAGCTGTCAGAACGGGCAGTAGATGAGGGTGTGGAGGGGGCGATTGAATGGTTTTGTGCCAAATTTCCGGATAACCATCACTTTATTAATGACATCCGGTCCATTTTGCTGGCGACAGAAGGCATGGATGATGACACGGAAGCTGCAAACTATTTGCGTGAACAAGGCAAGATTATCTCCAAAATCTCCAGCGATCAGTATTTAAAAAAATGGTCTTTCATCGGTGATCTATCGACGATTATTAATGTTATTCCATCGATTGCTACTTTTTTGATGATCGTTGCCATGGCGATGCAGTACATTTTGCTAATCAAAGGAAATTTTAATGGAGTCGGCATGTTCCAGTGAAAAATTGTATATTCAACCTTATTTTTAAAACCTAAAATAAAAAGGGAGAAATTAACAATGAAAAAAGACGCTATTTCTACAGGTTTGTTTATCGCTATCGGTTTTTTGTGTGTGGCCATCGTAATTGCCATTTTGATTCCTCTGGTGCGTGACGTGATTAATGCTGCCGATGATAATAGACCGACGATCCCGGGGGTATCTCTAACTCAACCGCTGGATTCCAGCCAGACTGCACTAACTATGTCCATGACTCACGTTTCGGTATAAGTCAGATGAAAAAAGACTCTATTTCCGTCGCTATGTTTTTGGCCATTGGCTTTGTAATTGCGGGGATGTTTGTCACGGTAGCTACGCATATGATCGGCAGCAGTCAGGATGATATCATCTCACATACTAAGCAAGTGGAACAGTATTAGAAGGAGGCGTGTCTAATGAAGGAGACCGTCCTCCGGGCATTGTTCATGTGGCTAGTCCTGTTTATTATCCTGCAGCCTATCTTCTCCTACATAGATTATCTGCTAGATTTACAGGTCAAAGCTAATACGTCCTATATCACACAAAAAGCAGCAACAGAGGGGATGGTTACAGCTTCTATGCGGAATGAAGTAATTTCAAATCTGAAGGCGATTGGATTTTCTGAAGCTTCGATAGAAATTACTAGCAGTACAGACACCGTTCAAGAGCGAAAGCAACGAATTGATGTGTATGTAACCGCGCCGCGGATAAATCTGTTTCCTTATAATTTTTCTACGGTTTCGCAGCCGACTCGATATTATGGGCATGGATCAATTATGAGTGAGTATCTCGATTGACTAAGGGATGAGCGTAATTTATGGATTACATTATTAAGCTGGCATTTGTCCTACTGATCTTTATCTACTCCTGGTTCTTTCAGATCCAGAATCAGGAGTGGGACCAGCTGCGCAGCATGTTAAAAGACGCAAATAATATCGCTGTTCACGATGCCGCACAGGAATTAGATGAGACCGAATTGACTCGTGGTCGTCTGATTATAGATCCCGAAGATGCGTACGATACTTTTCAGCAAACCCTGCAGAACAATCTAGGCCTTGATAGCGGCCTTTCCCCCCAAGGGGGCAGTCGTTTTAAGACACAAGTAAAGATTGTGAAGTTCGATATTATTGACGATTCCGATGGCGTGAATTTTCCACTTTTATACGAGGATAGCGAATATGGCATAACCAAATACATCGCAGGTCCTTCGGTTATTGCCGTCATAGAGACGGAACACCCGGTTCTGATCTTCAGATCCAAAACACAACAGCCCATCAGGGTGCCAGCAGTTCAGGAGTATAAGTTCAATAAGTAAGAAAAGCCAATTAAAGAAAAGGGAGAGATTCAGTGATGAAGAAGAACATTTTAAGAGCAGCTTTGACTACAACAATGTTACTTAGCATGGTATTGGGGCAAAACGTGATTACTAACGCAGCAGCGGTTACACCAGTAACCGCATCTACACCATCAGCTACAGCAAAACCTGCTGCTACACCAGCACCCATTATGAGGGATAACTTAAGTAAATATGGTTTGAAAAAGGATTTAGAGTTGCCGGTTACGGTTACGGCGGGTGGGCTTAGTTATACGCTGGAGAAGTTTATGATTTATGATTTCAAGTCAAAAGATGCACAAAATTTAGTGAAACAATTTAAATATGACTCATTTGGAGTAATGGTTAGCAAACCTAAACATTTCATATGGACTAAGATTACGATTAAGAATAACAGCAATAAAATTGTTAAAAGATCCTTAAATGATCAAAAAGAAAAATGGGTTTTATCACTAAAATATGGGGGGGAATTAGACCCAATTTGGCCGAAGGTAAATGAAGAGAAAATCAACAATAAAAGTGCATTCTATTACTACACGCTCAAGCCAGGGGAACAACTATCCACTTATCAAGCATTTTTATATGAAAAAGATTTTGACTATTTTGCAATTCGTATGTATCATGCTGGTGGATTTGATGAAAAATTAATAGTCAACTATTAAAAGGACAATCAATATGAAAAAAGATATTTTAATATGTCTGTGCTTTTTGTTACTTGTTCCTTTTGCATTCTCCACATCTGTGCAAGCTGCTGAAACAAAATTAACTTCAATTTCTGTTCCTATTACGACTGGTTTGCTTGGATCTAACAATTCAGCTAAAGATTTTTATTTGGAGCTACCTAATGGTATAACTGGCTCTTCTATCAAAACAGACACTTTAAAATATACTGGATCTAATGGAAAAATAAGCATCTCGTTGGAAAATGGGAAAATCAAAGTTGCACTTAAAGGAGTGCCTAATCAAAAATATATTAGTAATGTAGTAGGATATAAAGCTTCTTGGAAAGCAATGTATAGAACAGACATATACAACTCGATTTGGTTGTATTCAGACGGAAGAAGATGGCAAATAAATCAATACGATGAAAGAAATGATCGGATGGTGACAGATGATAAAATTGCCACTGATGGGTATCCCTCAAAAAATCCACCTAGAACAAAGGTAACGGCAGGACCTTATCAAGATAAAGAATATCTAAAATGGTATAACGGATCGGTAAATGATGTTATTAATGATCAAGATATCATTCAATCTACTATAAAAGTTGTGCCTTTTGAAAAATCATCATATGCAGACGATCCTAAATTTAAAAATGGGAGAATTATATTGAATTATATGATCCCTGACGGTGTTCCTTGGGATAAAGAAAGTAATGACGGATTATCTGGTAAAGCGGAAGGACGAAAGTATAAAGCATTCGCATCCTATTATTACACTGCAGACGCTAAAGTCACCACCTACAGCTACGGGGGAACAGTCAGCTTTGAATATGGTCTCCCAGATGAAGCTACACTCACAGGTTCTGCAATTCTAGAACAACCTAATCCAAACCCAATTAAGTTTGATAATAAGAATGTGCCAGTTAAAATCGCTTTGAAGGGTGAACTGCTATCCTATAAAGATATTTCGAATATTTCAGAATGGATTTTTTATGCCAAAGAGAAAGGTAATGAAGGCTCACTCCAGACAAAAAAAGTGTATACCAAAACTCTAACGGCAAACGAAACTTTCAAGTTTGAAATTCCGAAGGAGAAAGTGGCAGGTAAAAGTAACTACAGTCAAGAGTACGAACTAAGTATAGTAGTGAGATTTAAGAATGAAGTCGTGACCAAAAGAAGTAAGTTCGACTCGTTAAAAGAATCTTTTACAGTCAAAGCAGGAGTGTATACAACCTCAGATCCTCCGGGAGGAGGGTTTCCAGGTCCTACATCACCGTCAGAACTACCGAGAGAGTTAAAACCTCCAGTAGCTCTTATAAATGCACCGAAAACTGTAAAAGCAGGACAAGAGTTTGTAGCCAGTGCAGCAGGGTCGTATGACCCCGATGGTTATATTACGGATTACTTTTGGGATACGCCTAATGCTAAGGGAGAATTGAGCACTTTGCCAAGGGGAACGCTTTGGTATGATAAAGACCATTTGGGGGAACAAACACTTGCTTTGACTGTAATGGACGACGACAAAATGACTGGAAGTACTAGTACTGAGGTTAATGTCATTGAGCCAAAACCAGATGCATCTATCAGGGTAGATGGTACATTAAAGCAAAATCGAAAGGTTATCATACAAAGTTACGTTAGTAGCCCGACCCACTACCCATTAGTAGATGCTAAGACTAAATTCACGATCACAGCCGTATCAGGTGGAACGAATTCTGATATTAAATATAGCGGATCGCTGAACGGAGTATATAGCAAAGATGTGCTATTCAAGAAGCCAGGGAAATATAAAGCAACCATTTATGTGGAGAATACATTAGGGCTAACTGCCAGAAACGAAACAACTTTTGATATAGCACCAGACCAGAAGCCTTTTGCATACTTTACGATGGCTGGAACAGTGTATCGCAATCCTTCAGATGGTAAACAAGCGATCCTATCAATAGATGATATGTCTTACTCTCCAGATCAAGATATGGTGGCTCGTAGGCTTTGGGAATACCGTTACGATTCAGATAACAACGGTAGTTTTGCAGGTGAGCAATGGGTTATTTTTAGCAATGAGAATTTAGATCGTTTGAATCTTAAGGTAAGGGAAGTTGGAAAATACGAAGTGCGACTGACTGTATTCGAAGAGTTTGGCCAGCCGACCATCGAGGAGTTTGTGACGCAGGCTGATCGGCAATCCATAGATTCAGAAGCTACACAAAATGTGATCGAACGGATCTTCACGGTTAAAAATCAGGCACCTGATGTCGACTGGTCATGGTAGAGAGGAATAGAGATGCAGAAATTAAAAAAAACAATTTCAACGTTTATGGCCCTTGTATTACTACTTCTTTCATTCCCTGAATTTTATTCGGGGAGTGTCAAGGTAGAGGCAGCAGGTGACCCAAATATCGTCAATTTTATGGATGTTCGTCTTGAAGGGTTTAACAAAACATCTTCTTGGGACCCAACTATGGGGAATATAGGATCTTTGAATTTGAATATGCCTGCTATGACCCTAACCAATATTACTTTTAATCTAACAACAAGAATATTACGCTACGATTATGTACCTGATGCGCCTGTAGTTTTAACATCAGGGGACATTAATTGGTACTATGATACGCAGCGTACTAGATTTCTTAATATTTACAGTTATATGTACAGGACAGATGGAAGTGGTAATACTGATTATGCTACTGATGCCTCATGGAGAATTGAAGAAATGCCACCTGTGAAAAGTTCGGATAGTCTTCAGTTTAACCTTGACAGAAATACAACCGCTTTTTATGAAAGTTATGCCTATCCAGCGAAGTATGGCATTCCAAAAGCCCTTAAAGTCGCACTAAGAGCAAGTGATGCGCAACACCAACCTAACGAATGGATGAATGGTTGGCATAACAACGTATATTATGATTGGGTTAACATACCTCTAGTAATAAATTCAGCACCTACGCTCACAGTGACTACACCAAGCGAGCAGCAGCTACTGAATGAGCCAGGATTCAGTGGTATGAATATCGAAGGATATGTTCGAGATGTGGACAATAATGATCTAGTCGTTAGTGCTGAAATTCCTAATGTGTTCTATAAACAAGTCAATGTCCAACAGGCACTAAATAATAAATGGTTTTCCATCCCAATAGATGTTTTGGCAGACGGAATTCCTCCCGGACGACACAATATCATTATCAAGGTTGTGGATCCCTATAATTATAAGGATGAGAAATCGTTGGTCGTTAATGTATCCTATAGGCTTAGGAATAAATCCTTTATATTGATTAACACTCCTATAGACGTATCAACCACATACAAGGACTATGAAGGAGATTCTAAATATCAAGAACGCTATAGATACGATCATAACCCGTATTTCTTCGATAATTCGATGGGTATCATTTCGGATAGTGGGTTATGGCGTTCAGAAAGGTATACCTCCTTTCCATATAGCGGACTCTATAACGCAACCTTTCAAGCACGAGATAATCCTAAAAACGATGACAGATTCGATGTCTATCGTTTATGGAGCCGAGATAATTTATCTTCAATGACCTATCATGTTCATCGGAAGCCAATTGCATTGTTTGCTGCCAAACTGGCGTGGGGATCTCTTCTGCTAACAGATTGTTCCTACGATTTGGACCACATCACGGCTGTTAATAAGGGACTTATAGCTTGGCAATGGCAGTATAAAAAAACTGATTCTGAAATATGGACAGATGGTCAACCGCCAGCTCAATTGCCTAGTTCTGGACAATATGACATACGCCTTAGAGTACGTGATGTCGATGGCGAAAATGGGTTGGGGGTCTGGAGCGACTGGTGTGTAAGGACGGTGGGGACTGCAGGTAATCTACCTCCGGTAGCGTTATTTAGTGTTGATCCTAATATTGTTTCCTATCGTAAAGCTACTACCATAACAGACAAATCGTTTGATCCGGATAATGATCCATTAGATGTGTATTACTGGACGGTTATCAAAGACGGTTGGAACAAAGTTTGGGAGCATTGGGGTGGAGCTACAACGCCACCTAATATCGCAGCTTTTGGAATTGGTAATTATCAAATTAGTTTACAAGTACATGACAACCGAGGATTATGGTCAGATTGGTATCGTCAAAATGTTCAGGTGATTAATCACCCACCCGCAGCAGCATTTAACATGCCAGCTGAAGTATATCGAGACACTGTAATTACAATGGATAATCTAACACCAGATCCTGATGAAGATGGAGATTCGCTTGCTTATTTATGGTACGCCAAACTCAACAATAGTCCTTATTATTATGCTGGCAGTAACCGCAACCAATCTTTGACGATACGAGATCTTATTGCTGGAAACGGAATTTCACCGCAGCAGGCTATATCAGAAGGATGGGAAATGCGCCTTAAGGCAACAGATGTACCTAATCCCTCAAGTATTGGAGCTTTAAGTTCCAATGCAACACGTGTATTTACTGTTAAAAATCATGTTCCAACAGCTGCTATTAATGGTCCATCGGCAGTATTCCAATATGATACCCGACAATATACATCTTTTGATGAGGATGGAGATCCCTCCGACGTCGCTAGTCTGCAATACTTCTGGAAAGTAACAGATAGTGATGGCCTTACGCAATGGTTTCGAACTCCTAGTATTGATGTTAATTTTCCTGAGTCCGGTATCTATACATTGGAACACTGGGTTATCGATCAGATCGGTGATAAGTCTAATATAGCTACGTTGAAGGTGAGTGTTACTAAAAATCTAGCGCCCTCAATGACGTTGATAACCCCGGCGGGAACCGTAACCAATCCATCCGTTATAGATGCCGAAATACAAGGAGATCCATTAATTAAATGGAATTATACAGACCCAGAGAGTGATCCGCAGGAGAAGTACCGTTTAGAATTTTTTTCAAAAGACGGACTCTTAGTTAAGACAGTTGAAAACCTTGACACCACAGGACAGCTGCGGCAGTATCAACTCCCTAACCATACATTTAATCGATTTGAATACTTCACCGTATATGGGCGGGCTTATTCCAAATTAAGCTGGTCAGAAATATCTAACGAAAAAACGTTTATCATCGACAATCCGCCGCAGCCCGGATTCACACTTATCACGGATACAGGCAGAGATGCTGCCAAAGAGCCGATTTATCGCACGGATCTTCTAAATATCAAGAGCAAAGCGACGGATCCAGACCTTCCAAAAGGAGATACAATCAGCCATAAGTATGATTTGAAATCATCTAACGGGACGGAAGGATTGGCTAGTACTCAAGCTGAATTTACGAAGAAATTCACCTCAAATGGCGTCTTTACCTTGAAACAAACCGTTATGGATTCTCTAGGACTGTATCGAGAGCTATCTCTGAGTATCACCGTAGCCAACCGTAAACCTACCGTAACGATAACGTACCCAACAAGTACTGACTCAAGTAAGCCTATGATCGCAAGTACGCTTACACCAATCATCAAGTGGGATTATCAAGATGAGGATGGAGATGAACAACAGCGGTATAAGGTACAAATTATCAACTTGGCGACAGGGATGGTTAAGGTTCAATCTGGCGAACAAAATTCAAGTGCCAAACAGTGGCAAGTGCCCGCGGGAATATTGGTTGAGAACGAAAAATATGCCGTGGAAGTGGAAGCTTTTGATGGTTATAACTGGAGTAATATCTCAGCGCGTAAATATTTCATGGTTAATCTACTGAGTATTAAAGGTGGGGTCCAGCACACAGAGGAATGGAATAACAACCGTAAAGGCTACAATTTGAACAAGAGCGGTAATGAGGAGAGTCCAAGAGGCTATAATGTGTTTTGGGCAGGTGAGCGATTTATTTTGCAAGGGATAGCAACCGGTCTACCTGATACTGTTGAGGTAACGATGACGGGAGGTTATTCTACGCAACTAAATCCAACGAACAGTGACAAAACCTTGTGGACAGGCGAATTATATGATCCAGCATTTGTGAAACTTCCCGATGGTCCAGTGAAATTTACCTTCACAGCTAAGAATGAGTACAATACCAAAATAGATACAGTTACTGTTGTGATCGCTGGCGATTGGTCCGAATATTTTCGGAACCATCGTGTGAAGTAATGATACATCTACGACTTTATCCTTTTTCCATCTAAAAAGGGCTACGCGGAAATACGACCCGCATAGCCCTTTTTTACGAGCAACAACTTATATAACTCCTTCAGTCCGTTCTTCATTCATTCTCATCATTCTTGTCGCAACGGAAGGGGTATGTAAAGGTATATTCGTCGAACGTGCAGAGGCTCTTTGAGCTCTACGCACATAATAGGATAACTTGCCGCTGAATATTTTATGGGAACAGAGTGAAAGAGCGAAATCCTCCGGGGTAACAAAGCATGAAGGCTTATTCACAGGCTGAACTGCGGTATTTTCAAATAAGGAAGCAACAAAATGAGAGCAGAAATAAGCGTTCTCTCGATCTATTTTAACATTTAGAAGTACGCCGATCAGGCCTAAAAGATGGTATTTATAACGTTCCTGATTTTTCATCATCCCTTGGACATGATTGTACATGGCATCGTATTCCGTGGCACTGACACGTAACTGATAAATAGAGCAATTTGCGCTGCTATAGAAAGGGTGAATGAAATTTTCTTGAATCAGACCCGCGACGAATGGATTGTGCATTTTTTTTCTTCCGAAGCTGTACACCTCACGTAGTTCACTATCAAAGGCGATCGAAGCATGGTTCAGATCAGCTTTTGTAAACCACTTAATGAAACCACTGAAGGCTGTACCTGTACCGGTAAGCACAATATAAACATCCTTTTTCGAAGTCATGTTCAGAATTCCTTTCCACTTGGAGATATTGGATAATGAATGAAAATTTTACTTGTGTAACTCCATCTTACTTTATATTCGAGCATTGTAAAACAAACTTTAGTCGCAATAGAAAACTAGACCATAGGCTAAGTAAAAACCCGTCTCATGACATAGTTACTTTTGCGTATATAAATGCGTAGATATTGCAAAACATAAGCTGTCAAACAAAGAGTTTTTAAAAACAATTGGAATTGCTTCCACACTAGTGATACAATAAGAGTCAAAATGACATTCTTGAGATTTCAGAGGAGGAACTATTAAATGAGTGAACAAGAACAAGCGATCCAGAAGGAAGAAAACTCAACAGTAGATAACCTGTCGATCACAACAATTCGTACTTTGGCTATTGATGCTATCGAAAAAGCGAATTCCGGCCATCCAGGTATGCCAATGGGTTCTGCACCAATGGGCTACCAACTGTTTGCAAAAACAATGAATCATAACCCTGATCATCCAACATGGGTAAACCGCGATCGTTTTGTATTGTCCGCTGGACATGGTTCCATGCTTCTGTACAGCTTGCTGCACCTTAGCGGCTATGATCTTCCTATGGAAGAATTGAAACAATTCCGTCAATGGGGTAGCTTGACTCCTGGTCACCCGGAAGTTGGTCACACAGCTGGTGTTGATGCAACTACAGGTCCGCTTGGACAAGGTATTGGTATGGCCGTTGGTATGGCTATGGCCGAAGCTCAATTGGGCGCAACCTACAACAAAGAAGGACATAACATAGTTGACCACTATACTTATGCTATTTGTGGTGATGGTGACCTTATGGAAGGGATCTCTTCTGAGTCCGCTTCTCTTGCTGGTCATTTGAAACTCGGAAAATTGGTTGTATTGTATGATTCAAATGATATTTCCCTTGATGGTAAATTGAATCTTTCTTTCTCCGAAAATGTAGCTCAACGTTTTGATGCTTATGGTTGGCAAGTTCTGCGCGTAGAAGACGGAAATGACCTTCCGGCTATTGAAAAAGCTATTGCTGAGGCGCAAGCTGAGACTAGCAAACCGACTTTGATCGAAGTAAAAACAGTTATTGGTTATGGTAGCCCTAACAAACAAGGTAAAGGCGGCCATGGCGGTACTCACGGCTCCCCACTTGGAGCAGAAGAAGCTAAGCTGACCAAAGATTTCTACAAATGGGTATACGAAGAAGATTTCTATGTACCTGATGAAGTTCGTGCACATTTTGCAGAAGTGAAGAAAAACGGAATCGCAGCTAACAAAGCTTGGGACGACAAATTTGCGGCTTACAAAAAAGCATATCCAGAGCTGGCTGCACAATTCGAAACTGTAATCAATGGCGATCTTCCAGAAGGCTGGGATGCTAACCTTCCAACTTACACTACTGAAGATAAAGCAGTATCGACTCGTGTCGCTTCCGGTAGTGCGCTTAACGGTCTGACTGCTGGCGTTCCTCAGCTAGTGGGTGGTTCCGCTGACTTGGAAAGCTCCACTATGACGCATTTGAATGGTTTGACATCTTTCACACCAGAATCTTATGATGGCCGCAACATTTATTTCGGCGTACGTGAGTTTGGTATGGCTGCTGCAATGAACGGTATTGCTCTACACACTGGTCTTAAAGTATTCGGAGGAACATTCTTCGTATTCACAGACTACCTGCGTCCGGCAATTCGCCTGGCTTCGATCATGAAATTGCCAGTAACCTATGTACTGACACATGACAGTATTGCAGTTGGTGAAGATGGTCCTACGCATGAACCAATCGAACAATTGGCTTCCCTGCGTATCATCCCAGGTCTGACTGTTATTCGTCCGGCTGATGCTAACGAAACTTCTGCAGCATGGGCTTATGCTATGGAAAACAAAGAGAATCCGGTTGCTTTGGTTCTGACTCGTCAAAACTTGCCAATTCTTGCTGGAACCGTAGATGGCGTTCGTGAAAACATCAAACGTGGTGGTTATGTTGTCTCTGATTCCAAAAATGGCACTCCACAAGCACAGCTTATCGCAACTGGTTCTGAAGTACAGTTGGCAGTTAAAGCGCAAGCTGCTTTGGCAGAAGAAGGCATCGATGTTCGTGTAATCAGCTTGCCAAGCTGGGATCTGTTCGAAAAACAAGACAAAGAATATCGCGATTCCGTAATTCTTCCAGGAGTCAAAGCTCGTCTTGCTATCGAAATGGCACAAACCTTCGGCTGGGAACGTTACACTGGTGACCAAGGCGATATCCTAGGCATCACTACTTTCGGAGCTTCCGCCCCTGGCGATAGAGTTATGAAAGAATACGGCTTTACTGTAGAGAATGTAGTTAGCCGTGTGAAAGCACTTCTGTAATTAACTGAATAATCATTAGGGGGAGAACAAGTAATGAGTCAGTTTAACAACGCAACGATCGAAAAAGCAGCCAATGTATATTATGGCGGACAAGTAACCAGCCGTACGGTAATTTTGCAAGATGGATCTAAGGTGACACTGGGCATCATGTTGCCGGGTGTGTATGAATTTGGTACAGATGGTCCTGAAATTATGGAGATTCTGTCCGGCGATCTTAAAGTGCTGCTTCCCGGCACTGAGGTATGGCAGGAGATTAAGGGAGCATCAACGTTCAATGTTCCTGGCAACTCTAAATTTGCGTTGGAAGTATTTGAAGTAACTGATTATTGCTGTTCTTACCCGGTTCTATAGAAAACAGACTTTTCTAAGGGCTGTCCTATAAGTAGCTTTTTTCTATGAGTGAGACGACCCGGATTCAATTTAAAAATCTTAAAAGTCAGCAAGGCAGCGGTTCTTCTGTTATTGGAGGATCGCTGCTTTTTGTGTTGTTGGTTGGTGATATTGCTTGATGTTCAATTATGTATTCATCAT
This sequence comes from Paenibacillus sp. FSL R7-0048, assembly GCF_038004505.1. NCBI lineage: Bacteria > Bacillati > Bacillota > Bacilli > Caryophanales > Paenibacillaceae > Paenibacillus > Paenibacillus sp. FSL R7-0048. The sequence goes on from NZ_JBBORF010000001.1 coordinate 1,363,376, forward strand.
TCTATTTTGAGGCTTAAGGACTCAAATGACGTTAGGGCTGAATCGGATCATCACCAAATTAGCACTGAGTCATAACCATCCCCACCGCGTACGGACCCAGATGACGTTAGCGCTGGAGCAACACCAATTTAGTACCGGGTCAACAACATTCCCCGCGTACGGACCCAGATGACATTACCACTGGATTCAACACCAATTTAGTACCGGATCAACACCAATCCTACCGCTTAAGGACCCAGCTGACGCTATTAGCAAATTTATAGCCTTTTGAGCAGGTTTTCGGACTCCAGTGCAGCTATTTCATAGAAACAGGCTCATAATTGGCGCTTTTTATGCCAATAGCGACTATGGAGTCCGAAAGCATGCCAAATGTGGGATTATACTGCGAATAAGGTCAGCTGAGTCCGAAGGTGCTGTGTCATCACCAACTTGGCACCTGGTTAGCGCCAACCCACCGCGTACGGACCCAGATGGCGTTAGCGCTGGAGCAACACCAATTTAGTACCGGATCACCACCAATCCTACCGCTGTAGCACCTGGTCACCACCAATCCTACTGCTGTAGTAGTACCGGGTCACCACCAATCCTACCGCTTAAGGACCCAGATGACGCTATTAGCAAATTTATAGCCTTTTGAGCAAGTTTTCGGACACCAGTGCAGCTATTCCATAGAAACAGGCTCATAATTGGCGCTTTTTATGCCAATAGCGACTATGGAGTCCGATAGCATACCAAATGTGAGATTATGCTGTAAATAAGGTCAGCTGAGTCCGATGGCGCTGTGTCATCACCAACTTTGGCACACGGTTAGCGCCAACCCACTGCGTACGGACCCAGATGGCGTTAACACTAGATCAACACCAATGTAGTACCGGGTCACCACCAATCCTACCGCTAAGGACCCAGATGACGCTATTAGCAAATTTATAGTCTTTTGAGCAGGTTTTCGGACACCAGTGCAACTATTCCATAGAAACAGGCTCATAATTGGCGTTTTTCATGCCAATAGCGACTATGGAGTCCGATAGCATGCCAAATGTGGGATAATACTGCGAATAAGGTCAGCTGAGTCCGATAGAGATAGCTGTGTACCGCAGAGGTTACTTAGTTAAAGGAGCTTGAGGTTTGGAGCGAGCGAGGGAGAGGTTCCAGAAAATACGGGATATACCGTAGTTATCAAGCAATCAACTTGGTACCAATTTGCTACTAAACAGTAGCTCACCCAGTGACTATCCAACAATTTCTCCAGTATCTATCCAACAATTCAGCGCTCCTTCAGTAACTTTTCTGAAATTATCTAACAACTCATCCAGTAACTTCTCCAGTATCTATCCAACAATTCAGCACTCCCTCAGTAACTTTTAAGCGACTATTTAGCAACTCATCAGTAACTCCACCAGAACTATCCACCGTTTCATCACTAATACAGTAACTTTTGCGACAAACTAGTACTTCGCGACCTTCTTAGTAACTATCCCACCAACACCACCACAACGTTCTGAGTAACTCCACAGCAACCAATATTTTCTTGCACTACAACTGTTAATTTGGTATTATAATTATACAAACAAACGTTCGTATAATTGGTTTGACAATGGGATTGTCCATAAAGAAAAGACCGCATCGCAATATCATGTGCGAGGCGGTCGTAAATGTTCTTATGAAGTAGGTTTTGAGCTCTTGGATTTATTTATTGGATACATTTGCACCCATCTTTTGGCCGATCCACTCTTCGTAACATTTCACTACGGCAGAGAGATCTTCTTCACCATAACCTTGGGTGAATCCAGCTTGGAACATGCTTTTAGCCAAGCCCAGCATAGGAGAAGGAACGCCTGTGGAATCGCTATGGGCAGAGGCAAGCTTCAAATCCTTAAGCATTAGAGCGAGGGAGAATTGATTGCTGAAATCATCTTCTATGATTTTACGGCCTTTAAGCTCAGCTTGTTTGCTGCCCGCAGAACCAAGTTGTACCAGTTCCAGGAACTTGTCTGCTGGTACGCCTGATTTAACAGCAATGGCGAATCCTTCGGCTAGGGCAACATTATGAATACCAACCATAGCATTGTGAGCCAGCTTGGCCACAGCGCCGCTGCCGTTCTCACCCATATGTAGCAGCTTCTTACCCAAAGTATCAAAGATATCACGATGTTGTTCTATGACCTCAGCACTACCGCCGACCATGAACACTAAGGTTCCTTCAATCGCTGCCGGTTTGCTTCCAGTTACTGGCGCGTCTAGGAAATGTCCACCGCGCGCTTCTACAGCAGCGGCAATCTCACGAACTAGTCCTGGTGAAATTGTGCTGGAATCAATAATTAGTCCACCAGGCTTCACAGCATCAAGTATACCATCTTGACCATAAAACACTTCACGAACCGAATCATCATTGCTGATCATGGTAATAATAACATCCTTACCCTCAGCCGCTTCGCGGGGCGTGAGAGCAGTCTGGGCACCTTCTGCTTCAAGAGGTTTACACTTGGCTGCCGTACGGTTGTATACCGTAACCTGAAAGCCGCCACGTAGTAAATTGGAGGCCATAGGCGCACCCATCGTTCCGAGTCCGATAAAACCGATTTGTTTCATTTATATAGCCACCTTCCGTTTTCTTTATTCTATCACGGCACTTAGTCCAGCACCACAGCACACCTATGTCTTTTGATACAGGAAACGCTTCCAAGGAACTTTGGAAAACTTGGTTCTAATGCCCTCTATGTGCCCTAAGACCTTGCCAGTCAAGGCAAATTAAAGTATCCTAATTATAAAGTTGTAACAAACGGTTTTAAATTTAAAGAGATAAAACAGGAGGTTACCATTACCGATGTCTAAGAAGATTAATTTTGACTACACAAAAGCTCTTTCGTTTTTTAACCAACAAGAAATCGACAACCTTGCCGCCCCAGTTAAGCTAGCACACGAACAGTTGCATAACAAAACTGGTGTAGGCTCTGACTACCTTGGATGGATCGATCTGCCGACAGCTTATGATAAGGAAGAATTTGCTCGCATTCAACAAGCTGCTAAGAAGATCCAAAGCGATTCCGAGGTACTGATTGTAATTGGTATCGGAGGTTCTTATCTGGGAGCACGCGCAGCTATTGAGGCGCTATCGCATTCTTTCTACAATAACCTTTCTAAAGATAAACGCAAAACTCCAGAAGTTTATTTCGCTGGTAATAACATTAGCTCTACATACATCACGCATCTGCTTGATCTAGTAGAAGGTAAAGACTTCTCCGTGAACGTAATCTCCAAATCTGGAACTACTACTGAGCCAGCGATTGCTTTCCGCATTTTCCGCGCTGCTCTGGAGAAGAAATACGGCAAGGAAGAAGCTCGTAAACGCATTTACGCTACTACAGACAAGGAAAAAGGTGCCCTTAAGAAATTGGCAACTGAAGAAGGTTATGAATCCTTCATCATTCCAGACGATGTTGGCGGACGTTACTCCGTATTGACACCTGTAGGCTTGCTGCCAATTGCTGTAGCTGGCATTAACATTGAAGAAATGATGCAAGGTGCTGCTGCCGCTGCGGATGAGTTCAACAATCCAGATGTAGCTACTAACCAAGCTTATCAATATGCTGCAGTTCGTAACGCTCTATACCGTAAAGGTAAAACAACTGAAATCCTCGTCAACTATGAGCCTTCCTTACACTTTGTATCTGAGTGGTGGAAACAATTGTTTGGCGAAAGTGAAGGTAAGGACTTCAAAGGAATTTATCCTTCTTCCGTTGATTTCTCCACAGATCTACACTCCATGGGTCAATTTATCCAAGAAGGTAACCGCAACATTTTTGAAACGGTTATCCAAGTAGATCAAGTAGCTCATCATGTTACGATTGAGAATGATCCGGATGATCTGGACGGCTTGAACTTCTTAACAGGAAAGACTATGGATTTCGTGAATAAGAAAGCTTTCCAAGGTACAATGCTTGCACATACAGATGGTCAAGTACCTAACCTTATCGTTACTATTCCTGATCAAACACCATACACCTTTGGATATTTGGTGTACTTCTTTGAAAAAGCCTGCGGTATCAGCGGATACTTGCTCGGTGTTAACCCATTTGACCAACCAGGCGTAGAAGCATACAAGAAAAACATGTTCGCATTACTTGGCAAACCAGGTTACGAAAAAGAAAAAGCAGAGCTGGAAGCAAGACTTACTGAATAGTATTGCAGTAGGTTTTACAATAGCTATTAATCACAGAACATTCATACTAATGTAAGTCACCAGGAGCAGTCCATAGGTAATCCAATACCGGGACTGCTCCTGACATTATATGAAGACATCATATGTAAATAAGGACTGGAATAATTATGTTAGAACAATATCAAACGGTCCGCTCTTCCGGCTCAAAGGAAGTTGTGATCCGTAAATCCCGTTTCATTGGTCATGTTATGCCAGTGGAGAATGAAGAAGAAGCTTTGTTGTTTATCGAGGACATCAAGAAGAAACATTGGAACGCAACGCATAACTGTTCTGCTTATGTGATTGGGGAGAGAGACGAAATCCAGAGGCAATCGGACGACGGGGAGCCGAGTGGTACAGCCGGCAAACCGATTTTGGAAGTAATCCGCAATCAGGGAGTTAAAAATGTCGCAATCGTAGTGACCCGTTATTTCGGAGGCATTATGCTGGGTGCCGGTGGGCTGATTAGAGCTTATACGGATGGAGCAGTGCTTGCGCTTGAAGCAGGAGAAGTAATCACCCGTGTACTGAGACGAGAGGTATTCGTAGAGATCGAGTACACTTGGCTGGGCAAGGTTGAGAACGAACTTCGAGGAAGAGGGATTCAGACTGGCGAGACTTTGTTCACCGACAAAGTAACGTTGTTATGTTTGCCGCGAAATGATGAGGGTGACACTTTTATGGCATGGATAACAGATCTAACCCAAGGGCAAGCCCTGATAACAGAAGGGCGGCGGATTTACTACAGCGAAGGGGATTAGTATATGGCAAGGAGAGCAGTGGAGCAGGAGTTGTCGAGGGAAAGGATTTTAGAGGCCGCTAGGCATCTGTTTATAACCAAAGGGTATCGAGCAATTTCAATGCGAAGTATTGGTCAGCATTTGGGATATAGCCACGGCTCTCTCTATTATCATTTCAAGGAAAAGGCGGAGTTGTTCTACGCTATTGTTGTAGAGGATTTTAATCATGTGGCTGCTTTACTCAGTCAAGTGATGAATAAACCGCCTGAAGAAGGAATGACAAGGGTAGAACAGCTGATTATGGAATTTATTAGATTTGGAATAGATCATCCCTATCAATATGAAATTATGTTCATGATTCGCGATGAGGAATTGCTAGCTTATTGTAGAGCAGAACAGGGACGATGTTTTGATTTATTCTCAAGTATTGTGCGCCGTCATATGAAGGAAGAGGGATATGTGTCTGAGGACTGGCAGAATGTGCCGTTAACAATGTTCTTGTCTGCACACGGATTTATTTCTTATTATATCCAGGATAAAGTATCATTTGACGATGTGAAAGAGGCAGCGTTAGCTCATATAAAGGTTTTATGTCGCAGCCTTTAAAATGCTGTTTTTTTTATAGATCTTCACTTTAAAGCTGTGCATTGGTATAACACTGCTTCTCTGCTTGATGAAAGTATTACTAGACTCTAGTTATAGTCTAAATGGCCGCTCCGCAGCGATAACGGAAGCGGCCATTTGTATGTTTATTATCCCTCTACTATTTTTAAGAAACATTGCCGGCGTCTAGGTCCATCGAACTCACAGAAATAAATACCTTGCCAACGACCGAGAATTAATTCACCTTCGTGGATGATCAGGGTCTGGGAAGGCCCGGTAGTAATAGATTTAAGATGAGAGGCAGTATTGCCTTCCGCATGCCGATACTTCGGATGCTCCCAAGGGTAGACCTCATCCAAACGCATCAGAACATCATGCTTCACATCAGGATCCGCATTTTCATTAATAGCAATACCAGCAGTGGTATGAGGACAATAAACTACAATCAATCCGTCTTGAACTCCACTTTTTTTCACATAAGAAATGACTTCCCGAGTAATATCACGTAATTCATCCCGCTTTGTAGTAGTGATCTCCAGAGTATGCAACATAATCAATCCCCTTCCTGTGAGGTGCCATTTTTTAGTGTACCTTTGATACATATATTTTAACCCAAATTCACTTGAAAGTAATTGACGGCGGTGAGAAGGATTTGGTAAAGTAGTAATAATATAAAACCAAGTATATAAATAGGAATAATTAATGAAGATTTTGGTTAGTATACCGACCGGTTATCCGGAGGTGGGAGGGCAAAAATCATTGAATTCGCTGCTTAGACACAAAGGCTGGACTTGGGGTTTCCGAACTACAATTTTGCTCTATTTTGTAGTATTGATCGTGTTGCCCATACTCGGGGTCTATTACAACTCTTTTTCTCTTGGTTTTGGCAATTTTGTGGAAAGCGTCAGCGATCCAATTGCTTGGAAGTCGGTGCTGTTAACCTTAAAGCTGGCGATTATCGCTACTTTAATTAATGTCTTGTTAGGAACTATGATTGCTTGGGTCCTTATTCGTTATCAATTTGCTGGTAAAGCGCTGCTAAACAGTCTGGTCGATTTACCTTTTGCACTGCCAACAGCTGTCGGAGGTTTGATGATTCTACTGCTGCTTGGACCAGGGAGCCTTATCGGCAAAGCAGCTGAGGCACTTGGATTTGAAATTGTTTTTCATCAACCGGCTATCGTAATTGCTATGGTGTTCGTGACGTTTCCATTCGTGATTCGAGCGGTTCAGCCCTTGCTGGAGGAGTTGGATCCATCCGAAGAGGAAGCAGCATATACAATGGGTGCCAAGGGGGCAAGGGTATTCTGGCAAGTTATTCTTCCATCAATGGCGCCTGGGATGATCAGTGGTGGGATGCTCGCATTTTCAAGAGCACTTGCGGAATTTGGTGCAGTGGTACTCGTCGCAGGTAATATTCCGGGGCGTACGCTTGTATCTTCTGTTTTTATTTTTGGTGAAGTTGAAAGTGATAATCCGGTCTCCGCCGCTGCGGTTTCTGTTATTCTCTTGACCTTATCCTTTCTCATTCTTTGGCTGATTAATATGCTGCAGATGCGGGGGAGACGCTCATGAGGAAATTATGGATTGCTCTTACTTATTTAGTGTTTTTTCTGCTCATTGCTGCTCCATTAGGAAAAATGGCTATCGGTGCTTTTAGTGAAGGATTTGGTGGTTTCTGGAATGCTCTGACTAGGCCTGAAGCGCTGCATGCGCTCATGATGACTGGGCTTGTTGTGATAGTAGTTACGTTATTAAATACATTGTTCGGTATTATGATGGCTCTGTATCTTGTTCGGGCGAACTGGATCGGCAAGCGTCTAAAAGGATTATTGAACAGTATTGTGGATTTGCCTTACGCGGTATCCCCTGTAATCGGAGGATTGATGATTGTCCTGTTGCTGGGTCCCGATAGTACCTTGGGAGCGATTTTTGAGGGGATTGGACTAAAGATCGTTTATGCGATTCCCGGGATGATCATTGCCACTTTATTTGTTACCTTTCCTTTAATGGTGCGTGAGGTGATGCCGGTGCTTCAGGAGATTGGTTCACAGCAGGAGGAAGCGGCTTCGACATTGGGCGCTCGTAGCTGGACTATTTTTTGGAAGGTAACCTGGCCTTCGATTCGTTGGGCGGTTGTGTATGGTGTCATTCTTACGGTGGCACGTTCACTTGGAGAGTTCGGCGCGGTGCTCGTGGTTTCGGGGAATATTATGAACAAAACCCAGACGGCGACAACTTTAGTCTATCAGGATGTTGAGAATTTTAATGTGACGGCTGCTGGAGGAATAGCGCTAGTTCTGGCTGCATTTTCCGCAGGTCTGCTGCTGTTGATGGAATGGACCAAGAGAAGAAAGGAAGTGCAGTAATATGCATGTAGAAGTGCGGGGGTTAAACAAGCATTTTGGAGATTTTCATGCGGTCAAGGACGTCAATTTCACCATTACAAAAGGTCACCTGATTGGATTGCTCGGCCCAAGTGGAGGCGGGAAAACCTCAATTCTACGTATGCTGGCGGGACTGGAGTCACCGGATACCGGAGAGATTATTTTTCATGGTCAGACGGTGAACAATCTTCCTCCTCAAGAACGTGGGATCGGCTTCGTTTTCCAGAACTATGCACTCTTCAAACATATGACTGTATTTGATAATATCGCTTTTGGCTTAAAGGTTAAAAAGGCTAACAAAACAGCTATCCGCGATCGTGTTATGGAACTTGTAGAGCTTACAGGGTTAAAAGGGTTCGAGAAACGTTATCCGCATCAGCTATCAGGGGGACAACGTCAGCGTGTGGCTTTTGCACGTGCGCTTGCGCCTGAACCACAGCTGCTGCTTTTAGATGAACCTTTTGCCGCTATTGATGCGAAGATCCGCCAGGAGCTGCGCGCTTGGCTGCGTGAACTGATTGAGCGTGTAGGTATCACCTCTATTTTCGTAACCCATGATCAAGATGAAGCGATTGAAGTAGCGGATGAAATTATGATCATTAATCAAGGACGTTTGGAACAAAAGGGTACCCCGTGGGATATTTACAAGGAACCCAAAACACCGTTCGTGGCAACATTTATCGGCGAATCTACGCTGATTGAGGACGCTTCTGAGGTTAAGGGCTTTACAGGTGCGGGGGACGGCAAGCCTACCAAAGCGCTGATTCGTCCTGAATATATTGAAGTGGGTAACCTGCATGAGTTCAAGATGGCTTCTGCCACGGAAAAAGGTGTTGTGAAACATCTGCATTTCCGCGGCAGCGAATGGCTCGTTGAGGTTGAAGTAAATGGCCACAAGCTGGTCACCTACCGTTCGTTGGAGAAAGAAACCTTGCAGCCGGGTCAGGAAATCTCAGTACTGGTACATCGGGCTTATCTGTTTAATGATGAGCGCAGCTGGATCCAGGAGAACAACCTGAAAGAAGATCCAATGCCGATTTTTATTTAAAAATAAATAAAATTATTTTCAATTTCTTTTGATAGTAGCGAATGTGATTCGCTAGGATTAGAGGAACTGATGTGAAGGCCAGAAGTAATGAAGTGGAAGTTTGGAACTGTAGGAGCGGAGCGACCGCCTTTGTTTCCGGATTTAATCCGCTGAGGATATAAAATTAATAAATCTGGGAACAACAGCGGCCGACATTCCGCGTAATTACGGCAAATACCGAACGTTGGATACTTGAATTTTAAGTTTCAGCCATAGAGCTACTTTCAAGGAAATATTAAAAATCATTACCTCGAAGGATGTGGGCCGCAATGAATGTCAAAAGGAGCAGACAACTGCACGGATGTTTTGCTGCCCTAATGCTGGCCATACTCACGCTGACAGCAGTCGGTTGCGGGAATGAGAAGGCAGCTACGACGATGGCAGAGCCTTCGAAGCAAGGGGATGTTACGTTGGTAATTGGCGCATACAGTGTGGCTAAGGATGCGATGCAGGATATTTTGCCGTTATTTGCTGCCAAGTGGAAGGCGGATACGGGTCAGGATATTAATTTTCAGGAGTCTTATGAGGCTTCAGGGACACAGGCGCGAGCGATTGTAGGTGGATTTGAAGCGGATGTGACGCTGCTAGCCATGGAAGGTGATGTCGAGAAGCTAGTTAAGGCTGGACTCGTAGCGCCAACATGGAAAGAGCAGGGTGAACAAGGCATGGTAACACGTTCAGTAGTAGCTCTTGGTACCCGCGAAGGAAATCCCAAAGGCATTCGCGATTTTGCGGACTTAGCCAAGCCAGGGATTAAAGTGTTATATCCAAACCCGAAGACCTCTGGTGGTGCGCAATGGGATATCAACGCGATCTATGGGGCTGGTCTGAAGCTGTCAGAGGAGCAGGAAGGGGCAAAGGATCCAGCAGCAGCCAAAGCTTTTTTGGAAAGCATCCATGCCAATGTAGAGTCTCTGGATAAGAGTGGCCGCGCTTCTATGGCAGCCTTCGAGTATGGAGTGGGGGATGTAATTGTCACCTATGAGAATGAACTGCTGGCCCGGATTGCTCAGGGTGTTAAATACGAAGTCATTATTCCTAAAAATACAATTCTGATTGAGAATCCGGCGGCTGTTGTAGAGAAATATGCGGATGAGCATGGGACACGCATAGCATCAGAAGCACTGGTTGATTTTTTGATATCCCCACAGGCACAAGAGATCTTTGCAAAATATGGCTTTCGTCCCGTGGATAAACAAGTCTATGCTGAGCACAAAAGTGATTACCCTGATCCGGCGGGCCTCTTTGATATTAACTATTTAGGAGGCTGGGATGAGGTGCGAAGCTCACTTTATTCCAAGCGTGGAATTTGGTATCAGGTACTTGCCGGAATATAAGGTAGAGGTATAACAAAAGAGTCATCCCAGCAGTTCATCTGTGGTGGGGATGGCTTTTTTTGGTGGGTCTCTTTAAGATAGAGAGAGGGTAATTTAGATTTATTACTTCGTTGAAGAGAACCTGAAGGAGAGATAGCAGATGGATACGTTGGTGTTTTTGGGTACAGGGGATGCCATGGGGGTTCCTCGGGTATATTGCAGTTGTGAGACCTGTACAGAGGCAAGGGAACAGGGTAAAAATATTCGCCTGCGCTCTTCTGTACTTATAGATAATGGCAGTGACTTTTTAGTGATCGATTGTGGGCCTGACTGGCGGCGTCAGATGGAGGCGCAGGGAGTACGGAATATGCGCAGACTGCTGGTGACACACGCTCATTTTGATCATATTGGTGGGCTGCCGGAATGGGCGGATTCTTGCCGCTGGATGGGATATAAGGGCCAGCTCTATGCCCCAGCAGAAGTGATCCCGATAATAGAGCGGCAATATCCATGGCTGCGCAATCAGATCGAGATGATTCCTTGTGATGAAGGCATAGAGCTAGACGGCTGGACAATTGATACCTGGAAAGTGAACCATGGCAAGAATGGATACTCGTATGCTTTTCGTCTGGAGAAGGAGGGCTATGTATGGGTGTATTGTCCAGATTCCATTTCTCTTGGAGCTGAAGAGACACGCCTGATGCATGGAGCTGACTTGCTGGTATTAGGTACAAGCTTCTATTACGAAGCAGCGGAGTTATCGACTCGTTCTGTATACGATATGACGGAAGCAGCGGAGCTGCTGCAAACTGTGAAGCCTCAAAAGGCAATCTATACCCATATGTCGCATGATGTGGATATGAGAAAATCATATATTTTACCGGAAAATGTTACGCTGGCCGAGACGGGGATGAGAATACCCTTAGGATCTTCGGAGATCAGCTGAAATTTAGATAAAAAGAAAACTCCCTTTTGCTGGAAGGAAGTTTTCATGATCCTATTTAAACCTGTTATATTCCGCCTTGTTGAATATGTTTAATGAACTCTTCAAGCCAATAAATGGAGTGGTCCGCTTTAGTTGAGATATTCACTAAATCAAAAAGGGACATCATTCGGGCAACTTCAGCCTGTTGATGTTCCTTTTGTGATTTCTATTGCATTTAGTATTCAGATCCCGATATATACTATATAATCAAAAAGCATATCGTATTATTTTTACATATTTAGAATAATTATCATCTCCAAAGGAGGAGTACGAAGTGGCTGACTCCAAGGATCCAATCCTGCTTGATTTTCCCGAGAGTTTTGAAACAGAGAGGCTGCTCATTCGTGCCCCTTTATGGGGAGATGGAGTTAGCATGAATGAGGCTATCCGTGAAAGTATAGATGAATTGAGACCTTGGATGGCTTTTGCTCAAGTAATACCCACATTAGAAGAATCAGAGAAAGTTTTTGCCATACGGGAATTAGGGGCGAATCGTCTCGAAATCTTTTGTAGTGCACGAAATACCAAAAGTGCCGCGGTAGCCGAACGTGCGGGTTTTACCCTGGAAGGGATCCTGCGCAGTGCGAGTCTTGGGTATGACGGGGAACGGCATGACAGTAAGGTGTTCGCTAAGGTTAGAGGTATAGAATTTTAAGTGAGAGGGCTGGTTCTTTGAAGCAGAAAGGCGTATTTTCAAGATTAAGTACATATATGTTAAGGCACAAGCTCTTATATACGATTTTATTATTTACGACTTTATTTGGGATTGTTCTGGATTTAACGATTGCTTGGCTGCTCTCAGTAATTACGGATGCTGCGGTTAGACTCGATGTGAAAGCTTTTAAAGGGCTGGTTATTTTCGGATTAATCTACTTATTAGTGAGTGCAATTAATGGTTTCATCGATCGATATCTCAAAAATAAAATCGCAGCTAAGATCAGAAATGAGCTGCGGTTGGATATGATGCGGCATGCCTTAGCTCTTCCTCAGTCTTATTTTGACCGTAATCATTCCGGGGATTTATTGTCCCGCTTTACTAATGATAATCAATCTGTTGGTAATGCTACAGGCGAGGTAATGATTGATCTAATCCGTAACCCTTTACTAGCCCTCGCGGCATTTGGTTATTTGCTCTATATTAACTGGCTACTGGCATTGATCTGTTTTGCAATGGGGCCTTTGATGTTCCTTACGGGAAAAATCTTCGGTTCAGCGATGCGTGAGAACAGTGTGAAGATTCAGACTAATATGAGCAAGATTACTTCCTTTTTACATGACATTCTAGGCAGTAGTATGGTGTTTAAATCCTTTAGCATTGAACGCAGACTAATGAAGCAGTATCAGGAGCATAGTGAGAATATTACTTCTGAAGAATTGAAGCGGGGAAGAATTGAGGGAGCTACTGGCTCATTCTCCTCTTTTTTGGGAAACTTTACGTTTCTTCTGGCGCTGGTCGTGGCTGGTTATTTTGTGGCAAAAGGATCACTTGAGGTCGGTGCGATGATTGCTTTCATCCAGCTCATGAATTATTTAGTGATGCCGTTCTCGTCATTGCCGGGACTGATCAATTCGATGCAGCAATCACTTGGGGCGGCGGGACGGATCTTTGAGGTGTTGGATAGCCCGGTGGAGGTTGAGACCCTTCCAGAAGTGGAGACTAAGCAACCAGAATTTGAGAGTATGGTTATGTCGTCGATCTCTTTCTCGTATCCGGGAGCAGAGAGACAAAGTATAAACAAGATTAGCTTAGAGCTTCAAAAAGGAACACAGATGGCGGTTGTGGGACCGAGTGGTGGAGGTAAATCTACGCTTTTTAAACTATTGCTGGGATTGTATGAACCCGATGAAGGCGAAGTAATAATCAATGGGCAGCGGATCAACGAGATGAGTCTGGCTAAGCTTAGAAGTTATTTTTCCTATGTGCCGCAAGAGGCAGGTCTTTATACAGGAAGCATTCGTGATAATATCCGGAATGGAAATCCAGAGGCGGATGAGCAAGAAATTCTGGAAGCTTTGCGAAAAGCGAATGCCTATGATTTTGTAATGGAATTGCCTGAGGGACTGGATACTGATAATGGTGAGGAAGGCTCACGACTGTCCGGGGGACAACGTCAGCGGCTTTCCATTGCAAGAGCAATTCTGAGAAACGCTCCTATTCTACTGTTGGATGAAGCTACTGCTGCACTTGACAATGAATCAGAAAAACTGGTGCAGCAGGCCATTCGTAAACTAATGGGAGACAAAACTACACTTGTTATCGCGCACCGTTTATCTACGATTCAGAACGCTGATATCATTCTCGTGATGGAGAATGGTGAAATTGTGGAGAGCGGAACGCATGATGTACTGCTTGCTGCTGAAGGAAGATATAATGATCTGTACTATTCTCAGCTAGAGCAGGAAGAAGAGAGTGGAATGGGACCCGAGAAAGTGGAATTAGCTTCTACAGGAGTTTGAGTTTTTGGAAATAAAAAAGGGTGCAGCAACGTCATAAAATATGGCGTTGCTGCACCCTTTTACTTAAGGAAGTTTAGTTCACTTTATTAAGAATGAATTTATCAATCGCATATTTCACGCCATCGTCATTGTTGCTTAAGGTCACGAAATCAGCAATTTCTTTCAGAGCAGGAATAGCATTCTCCATAGCGACGCCAAGTCCGGCAGCTTCCAGCATCTCATGGTCGTTCCAAGAATCACCTACAGCAATGGTCTCGGAAAGATCACAGCCGTAATGTTTGGCTAGGAATTCAAGTGCAATGCCCTTGGTTCCTTCATGATGCATGATTTCCAGGAAGTGTGGTTTGGATTTGGTAATATGCACGGAATCGCCAAGCAATTCATGCAGGATTGGAGCCAGTTCATCCAAGAAATCAGGATCATCGATAATTAGCATTTTTGGTGTTTTTTGCGGAACAAGCTTTTCCCAGTCAGGCTCAATAAAATATTGCGTTTTATTCAAGTCCGTATAGTCTTTGATCTTTTGGTTGTCTTCACGGGCATATAGCTTGTCGTCAATGTAAGTTTGCAGATGCAGATTATGCTCCACGCAGTAAGTGAACAGCTTGCGGACTGCATCTTGCGGGACGTAACGCTCATACAGTACTTTTTCATCGAGCAAGTTCTTAACGAGTGCACCCTGGTAAGTAATGATAGGTACGTTTAGTCCAGTTTGACGGGCAATGGCTTGAGCGGAAGCGTAAGCACGGCCTGTAGCAAGGGTTACAACAACACCTGCGGCAACAGCCTCTTCAAGCGCAGTTTGGGTAGCAGGTGTTACTTCCTTGTCATCATTAATCAGAGTGTCATCAATATCAATCGCGATCAATTTGTACATTTGTCTCTCTCCTTATCTCTTTCTAAATAGATGTAATTTGGAAAAATAACTCTTCTTATGTTGATTCTGACCCGGTTCCGGGCTCAGCTCTGCCATAAGCATAGCCCCCAGAATACAACCACAACCGAGCAGAGCGGACAACCCGAGTGTTTCCCCGCCAAAGGCTAAACCCGTCAGAACGGCAAATACCGGTTCTGTGGCATAAATAATGGCTACCCGTGATGGGGTAGTATATTTCTGACAGGCGGTTTGAATCCAGAAGGCAAAAGCGCTGGTTGGCCCGATGGAGATCAGCAGAGCCCAAAGCACATCTGGGTCCTTAATCAGCTCCCCGCTGTGGGCGAGCGGTGTTGCCCCTTCAAAAATAAGCGAGGCAGCAATACTGAACAGCCCAACGAAAGCAAGCTGCAGAGTAGCTAGCGGCAACGCCGGATAATGAGGTGCATAAACGCCAGTATAGGCTACCTGTAACGCAAAAGCTACGGCACACAGAAGAATCAAGGCATCGCCTTTATTCAAGGATAATGCAGAGCCCGTGAAGGTCAACAGATAAAGCCCGATTGCGGCGAGTGCCGCACTGAACCAAGTGTATCGTGAAATCGCATGCTTCAATAGGGCAAGAGACAGAAAGGGAACTAGGACAACCGATAGCCCGGTAATAAAGCCGGTATTAGAGGTTGTTGTATATAGAAGTCCCATCGTCTGAAAGCCATAGCCCATAAACAAAAAAAGGCCAAGCAGCAGAGAATCGCGTACCATGCGGAAACTAAGCTGTTTCCAATCCTTGCGGTAAAAAATAACTGTGATTAGAGCCAGCAACAGGGCAGCGCCCATAAAGCGGATACTATTAAACGCGAGCGGTGGCAACACCTTGACAGCATTTTGTACAATCAGAAAGGTACATCCCCACATCATCGCCACCAATAGCAGGCTAAAATCGGCTATACGGGAACGCTTCACTACTTAGGTCATCCTTTCTTCAGCAGCTGCCGTCTCTATGTAGACGACAAGGTCAAGTTGTCCAAATTGTATCGTATATTCATGGGGAGGACAAGATAGAAATCGCGTAAAGGCTTATATACTAAGCGATTTCAGCGTTTTATGTAGACAAAAAAACCGGGTCTTGATATACTTCGATAACCGCACATTTGTTCTTGTTTTTGCATCTTAGAAAGGAGCGGTTTCACTATGATGGGCAGATCCCATTTAATTATCAGCACCGGGGTTACCCTATCTGTTATGAGTTTGATGGCCCATGAGATTACAATCCCGGTTATTGCCGTCGCCGCATTAAGCTCGCTCCTGCCAGACATTGATGAACCGAATTCGTTACTGGTACGCAAGGCGATTCCTGACTTTCTGCTCAGGGTACTACAGGTTGCTTTGATAGGAGCAGCGATTTATCTTTATTTTGCAGGAATCGTTGAAAGCCCTTGGAATATTGTACTGGCCCTACTTGTGGGGAGTGTGACTTTCCTGCCGGGAAGAAAGCTGCGGCATCTGGTGATGGTACTAATCGCTACTGCGGTATTTGCATACGGAGGGGCATATGACCCTTGGAACTACATAGTAGCTTGTATACTCGTAGTTACATCACTTGTCCCGCATCGTGGATTGACTCATACCTTATATGCTGTTGCAGGCTGGAGCACTTTATTGTATTTTGCTTCATCGGGTATACAGGATGGTGGCAGTCTATGGATAGCAGGCGGCATGTCTTATGCGCTTCATCTATTAGCCGACTCTCTCACCCAAAGGGGAATTACGCCCCTGCCGCCCATTCCATTTAAGCTGCGTCTAAAGCTAATGAGTACAGGCACGAAAAAAGGTGGAGCTGTAGAGAATGTTTTTATCCTGCTGACACTAGCCCTAGTTGTATATGTATTTATACTTTCTCCTTGAGATTTACGGATATGAAGCACATAATGAATTACCGCTAGAACACACAGGAGGCGGCTGTTATGCGGGGGGATTCCTTAGTGAAGTGGTTTGGAAGATTGCAGATTCGTAATAAAATTATCCTTATTTTTATACCGTTGATCATTTTTCCATTGCTTGCTTTAGGCTTGCTCTCAGGACAGATGTTCAGCCGTTCGATGATCGAAAAGGCTAAGTACAATTTTAAAGATGAATCCAAGCTCATCATGCAGCAAATAGATACGATTGTAAAAAATACGGAGAGTAGTGCTAACATTATAACTACCGACATCCATCGGATGTATGCTGAACGTCCGTTGTTATCCTCGACAGTGGAGCAGACGCGGTTTCGCAATTTAATGCAGAGCCAGCTTTCTATCGATCTGATTATTTTTCCGGATGTTGATTCTGCTGTGTTTGTGGATACGGAAGGCCAGATTTATTCCTCTTACGCCTACGGTAATCCTAACGAACAGAAGGTATTCACCAGCGATATGCTGGAGAAGGCTAAAGAAAAAGGCAGCTACGGGGTTAACCGTTGGCTTCCCATGGAACAGAGAGATTATCTGGTTAGTGATCCGGCAGTTCCGGTGCTCACACTAAGTAAAGTCGTGTACAATCTTAAAACGGGCAACCTAATAGGTACATTATTTGTGAACGTAAAAGAAGATGCTCTCTCTGCTTTTCTGGAAACCGCTAGAGAAACCTCTTCGGACAAGAAATATTTTGTAGTAGACGGAACGCAAAGGACCGTGTCTACACCTGATAAATCAAAGCTCCTACTGAAGCCTGAGGACAGACTGAACGATAGTCTTAGGAAGACGGGAAGCTCTGTCTCGGAAATTATCGGCAGGGGGAGCGGGCGAGAGCTGGTCACTGTGACGTATTATGATAAGCTGAATTGGAAGCTTGTGAATACCATTTCGCTGCAAAAGTTAACCGCTGATATTCATCGCAATATAACGTTAACTATATTCGTGGGAATAGGATGCCTGTTACTGTCTCTGCTGCTTGCAGGAAAGCTGTCACAGATTATCGTAAATCCGCTTCTTCAGGTGACGAAGGCGATGCGTAAAGTAAGGGAAGGCGATCTGAATGTCACCTCACCAGTGACTACAGAGGATGAGACGGGGCTGATCTCCACCGTATTCAATTCCATGGTTGGTCGTATTCAGGAGCTGATGCGGACGATTACGAATGAACAAGTCCGGAAACGTGAATATGAACTAGCTCTGATTCATGCCCAGATCAAACCACATTTTCTGTACAACACACTGGATACGATTTATGTACTCAACGATTTGGAGCTTAATGAAGCGGCTCGGGATACGACCAAGGCACTGGCAGACTTCTATCGGGTTGTTCTTAGCAAAGGAAACGAGGTTATTCCACTGTCCGAGGAAGTATCAAATGCAGCTGATTATTTGGCTATTATGCAGGTTCGCAACCCCGACGTATTACGTTACGAGATTAATATCCCGAAATCTCTCGAAGGAGTCAAGGTACCCAAATTGTCCCTACAGCCACTCATAGAGAATGCAATCTACCATGGATTAAAAACAAAGGGTAGTCAGGGGCTTATCTCAATAGAGGCTTATACACACGGAAGAGAAGTTATCATTACCGTGGAGGATAACGGTGTTGGCATGTCCGAGGAACAGGTGTCCCGGATTGTAGAATACCGCTCACGAGAAGGAAAACCGGCATCCATTGGTATATACAGCGTTCATGAACGGATTAAGCTGTATTTTGGAGAACCATATGGCCTATCGGTGGAAAGTAGACTGGGAAAGGGTACTGTTATGAAAATGACGATTCCCGGAACGGAAGCGCAGGGGGGCAGCATAGATGTATAAAGTGATGGTTGTAGATGACGAGCCGCTGTTTCGTTATTATATGCGGACCAAGCTGGATTGGAGTAAATATGATTTCAGTGTCTGTGGTGAAGCGTCAAATGGCAGAGAAGCGCTGGAAGAAGCGGAACGGACGAAACCTGATTTGGCTTTAGTGGACATTAGCATGCCCTATATGGACGGTATGGAGCTGGTTACCCGGTTACAGGCCAATGCTCCTGATATGCTGATTGTTTTTGTAACAGGGCACAATGAATTTGATTATGCGCAAAAAGCGATTCGCTTAGGTGTACAAGATTATTTATTGAAACCGTTTAACCAGCAAGAGTTTAACGAGATGATGATCAAGGTGAAGCAGCGCCTTCAGTCACATAAAATAGGTGCACGCAAAGCTGGTAAGCCGGAAATAATTGCAGAAGGGACGGCTTCTAGTAAGCTCTTTCCACTCCAAATGGACGAGCAGAATTCCTCTGAAGGGATAGAGGAGTTCTCCTTTCCATCCAAAGAAATCACTCATCTTGGAATTCAGGATGCCATGCTGATGGCGTTAAAGATGGGGGATGGCGATGCAGCGGCGAAGGACATAAGCAAATTAATTGAGATTCTACGACGCCAGAGAGGGGGAGGCAGCTATTCCTTTACTCTATTAATGAGTATAGTATCCCTTTGCCTTGCCTATGCTGGAGAAAGAGGGATCAATCCGGAAAGTCTCTGGAAACCAGCAGGTTCATCAGAGCAGCGGCTATGGGAGATGGATAACTGGGATGAGACTGAAAGCTGGATAAAAGGCTTGTACAGTAAAGTCATTGATCAAGGTCGTGAGCACCGCCCCTCTAAGTCGTACAATTTATTCATTGCCGCCAAAGAGTACATCCGGGAGCATTATTCCGATTGTGAGCTGACAGTTGACCAGGTGGCGAATGGCGTGTATGTAGATACCAGCTATTTACGGAAGGTTTTTCGAAAAGAAGGTGGAATCTCTGTACTTGATTTCATTACCTATACTCGTATGAAGCAGGCCAAGGAACTGCTTGCTGGAGGAAATGTGAGACTGTCTGAAATCGCCGGTAAAGTGGGCTATAATGATCCGAATTATTTCAGTAAATGCTTTAAAAAACACTATGGCATGCCGCCGTCTGAATTTGAGCAGCTGGCTGCCCGTTCCCGCCATATTGGCGTTAATAATGAAATTTAATAAACAAATTTGGTGGCGGCTCTCTGGTGAGGCCGCTTTCATTTTGTCCTGTTTATTACCGATTGTGCCCGATATGGCTCTTTTTGGGTCTTCAAGGCTCAAATATAATAGAAACAGGACGATGAAAACGCTAACAAATAGCGGATTCAACTAGCTCCACTAAATAGAGCATCAGAAAGGGGATTCATTATGAGCAACAAGCTATTCAGAACACTGGGGGTTGCAACCGTTTTATCCTTAGCTTTCTCACTTACAGCCTGTGGTGGTAACAATGCCGGAAACGGTGGTTCAACCTCTGAAGATTCCAATACGACCGCTGGGAACACCGATAAGAAAATTCAAATAAAAATTTATGCACAGCATTTTGACGAAGATACTTCAAAGCCATTTGATTATGCCGTAGAGGAATTAAAAAAGGAAATGCCGGAGGTGGAGATTGTACTGGATGAGGCTGTTCAAGACGGCTACCAGAAGCTGAAAACATATGCCGCGACTGGGAACATGCCGGATATTTATGAAACAGACTGGCCTACGCTGCAAACCTTCGCCAAATCTAAAAATGTCGAGCTGCTTGATGAATACCAAGCCACCAAAGATTTCAAAGCGAATCTAAACACAGGGAATGAGTCCCGTCTAATTGCCCCAGACGGTCATGTATACGCATTCCCATATACGGGAATCGAATTCCAAATGTTGTTTTACAACAAGGATATCTTTAAAGAGGTAGGCATCGAGATGCCGATCAAGACGATCGATCAGCTGGCTGAAGCGGCTAAGAAGCTTTCTACAGCAGGGTATACACCGCTCTCAATTTTCGCGAAGGAGAAATGGATCACTACTTCTTTTTATAGCGGACTTGTGACTCGTGAGGAGACGAAAGGGTTCGGCCCACTCGAAACGAAGGGAACGACAACATTGCCTTCGCCTTATGTAACAGCAGCAGAACAAATGAAGAAGCTGGAAGAAGCAGGCTTGTTCGACGTCAATGCTACGAATACCAATTATGATCAAGCTTCATCTTTGTTCTACCAAGGAAAAGCTGGCATGTTCGTCAACGGTCAGTGGGAAATCTACAGCAGTGCTGAGAAGCTTGGGGATAAAGTGGATTGGATGTACTGGCCAGCTAAGGACGAAGCGACTTATGAGAACAACAAAATGTACATTAACGGTGCAGGAGGTCCTGGTGGCTTTGCCGTTTCTCCTAGCAGCAAGAATCTTGAGACCGCAGTGAAAGTAGCTAGTTTTATCGCACAAAAATATAGCGAATACAAATATACACAGCTGGGTAGCCCGATCGTAGCGACTAAAGTGGATAAAGAAATGACCGGTGAAGTGCCTGCCATGATGAAAAGAATCGCTGAAGAAGTGCTGCCAAACGTAAAGGGTTACGCCAATGCGGTAAGTAGTGTTCAAATTAAAAATGCACTGGACGACAATACACAAAATATGTTGATCGAAGGATTCTCGGCTAAGCAGTTCACGGATAACATGAACCGAGTGCTGAACAAAGAAAATAAATAATTAGAGAAATAAAATAAATAAAAATTGGTCCATGCCCTGCAGCTCACCCGGATCGAGCCCTTATATCGGGTGAGCAGCTTGGTAAGGAAGGAGTGGAATCTTACCGCATGCATAAATACTTAGGTAATAAGAAAGCCATAATGCTGTTTCTGCTTCCCGCTCTGTTGATTTATAGCGTAGTGATTATCTATCCGGTGCTTCAATCCTTTTATCGTAGCTTTTTCGAGTGGGACGGGCTCAGTACGGCTACTTTTAACGGATTGTCCAACTATGTAGAGATGTTTGATGATCCATTGCTTTTGACATCCCTTCGTAACGGCCTTATTTTTGCACTGGTGCTCGCTGTATTTCAGATCGGATTGGGAACCATTCTTGCGCTTGCCTGTGCCGATCCGCGAATCAAAGGGCGTAAGTTATTGAAAACAGCTTATTTTATCCCCGTAGTTCTGTCGGTTACGGTTGTTTGTCAGCTATGGATTGCCATCTACGATCCGAATAACGGATTGATCAATAGGCTTTTTGAAATTTTGCATATTCCTTATCAACAAAACTGGCTCACTTCTCCAACCACATCCATAATTGCGATTGCCTTTGTTAATGCCTGGCAGTTCATGGGTTACCAGTTCAGTCTTTTATATGCGGGGGTTAAATCTGTCCCTGAGCAGTACATGGAAGCTGCCACGATTGACGGTTGCTCCAAGTGGATGGCGCATCGTAAGGTGACGATTCCAATGATGAAGGAGACGTTCAAATTCTGTCTGATCATTGCCATTACTTCAGGAATCGGTGCTTTTGTACAAATGTTGATTATGACTAACGGCGGACCGGGAACGAGCAATTATACGCTTACCTTTATGATTTATCGTTATGCTTTCTTGGAAAGCAACTACGGCTATGCCTGTGCGGTATCGGTTGTGCTTGTCCTTCTGTCGCTTCTGGCCACCATTATTATCAACAAGACATTTGACCGAAATGAAGCATAAGGCAGTACGCCGGAAAGGAAAAGGAACGTTATGAAAAAAGTGAGAGCATTGCTCATACAGCTTCCCTTATGGATTTATTTTATCATTTCCATCTATCCGCTATTATGGATGATTTCTTATTCTCTGAAAAATAACGATGAGATTTTTGTCACCAACCCTTTCGGATTTCCGACTAATTTCCGGATTGAAAACTATGTGGCCGCTTGGTCACAGTTCAATATACCGCGATATTTTACGAATAGCTTGGTAGTCTCTACGATTTCAACGCTACTTATTATCATATTATCGCTGATGTTCTCATTCGCAATTTCCCGGCTGCGGTGGAGATTCCGTGAAGGGGTCAGATTGTATATGACGATCGGAATGTTCATGCCGCTGCAGGTAATTATGATTCCACTTGCTATACTCGTGCGGGACTTACATCTGACTAATACCTACGGTGGGCTGATTGTTCCTTATGTCGCCATTGGATTGCCGTTCTCTTGTCTGGTATTCTACGGCTTTATGAAGGGTATTCCTGGGGAGCTGGAGGAATCCGCTTGTATGGACGGCGCGAATGTATACCGGATGTTTCTGCAGATTATTGTGCCGGTTGTAACACCAGCTGTCGCAACAGTAGCCATTTTTCAATTTCTGAACAACTGGAATGAATTTTTGCTGGCTTATATTCTGATCTCTGATGAGGGGATGAAAACACTGCCGCTGGGTCTATTGTTCTTCCAAGGCCAATACAGCACAGACTGGGGTGGCATGGGGGCGGTTATGACGATGGCGAGTCTGCCAATGGTTATTGTCTATTTGTTCTTTAGTGAGCAGGTAGAACGGGCTATGACAGTTGGATCTGCTGTAAAAGGATAAAGCGAAGAGTATTAATTCATGCAAAAGAGGACTTCTGGCGAATGCGCAGGAGTCCTCTTTTTGATTCAAATCATGACCAGTGAATTCATCCTATTCCTCTAGGAAGACCAATCCGATAAAATCCTCCGGCTCAATACGACCGAAATAATGCTTCAAATCGAGATCAGCTAATGCTTCTCTAACCTCAGCCTCGTCATAACGTTTGCCACGAAGTGCATTTTCAACATCTACTACGTCACCGACTCCGAAGAAGTCACCATAGATTTTGATGTCTTTAATGAGGGAATCTTCAATATCCATCCGAATATCAATAATTCCGGCAGGGAATTTGCGCGTGTGCTTAACGTTGCTTTTTGGTGACAGACCGTAGTTCCAGTCCCAGTTCTGGTAGTGCTCCTTGGAGATCTCATTAATTTTGTCCCAGTCGGCTTGTTGCAGCTTGTACTGAGGAACCTCCGAAGGATCCATACCAAAGATCGAACGCAGCAGGCCGGCGCGGAACTCCTCGATCGTCATATCTGTACCCAGCAGCTCTTTGATATTCGCTACACGACTGCGTACGGATTTGGTGCTCTTTGATTTAAACTTCTCTGGATTCACTTTTAGAGAGGCTTGTACATCATCTAAATTAAGATTGAACATCAAGGTACCATGGCTGAACATACGTCCGCGTGTGGAGAACTGAGCGTTACCGGAAATCTTTTGCTCACCAACTTGCAGGTCATTCCGTCCGCTTAGCTCGGCGTTAACACCCATGCTTTGCAGGTAATCGATGACCGGTTGGGTAAATTTCAAAAAGTTATGAAAGGATTGGCCGTCATCCTTGGTAATAAAGCTGAAGTTCAAATTTCCAAGATCGTGATAAACAGCTCCACCGCCGGATAGACGACGTACGACCTGAATATTATTATCTTTTACATACTCTTGGTTAATTTCTTCGATAGTATTCTGGTGTTTCCCTATGATGATGGATGGGCTGTTGATATAAAAAAGCAGGTAACTCTCGTCCATCGGCAAGTGCTTCAGCGCATATTCCTCAATCGCCAAATTGATGGATGCGTCAGTAATCCCTGTGTTATCAATAAAAAGCATAGTGAATTCCTCCGTCGCAGCAAAATTGATTACAACCTTCATTTTAAACCAAAAGCGGTTTTTTAACAAAAGAGATCACATTGTTGAGATTCATGTCGGTTTGAGGGAAGCGGGGGATTTAGCTGATTCCTTCTGCGAAAGCATTGACGTTCTTCCGGCAAAGAGGCAATAATGGTGGCAATGACATACATATCGTGCTAGAGAAAGTAGATAGAGGGAGTGTAATTATGCTTGAAAAATATGGGCATGGCGGTGATTTGTTGACGGCAGCGGAGCTCTATGGAGAAGCTGGGGGCACATTTCTCGACTATAGTGCCAACATCAATCCGCTCGGTCCCCCACCGCAAGTTTTGGAGCTGCTCAGAACAGCACTGTCAACGGTGGTGGCATATCCGGACCCTGGACACCGATGCTTTAAACGCCTACTGGCGGAAAATCTTGGCGTAGATAATAGCTGGTTAACCGTGGGCAACGGAGCAGCGGAATCTATGGCTTTGCTGCTGCTGGCGATAGCTCCGCAAAAGGTTGGCATCGTGGAGCCTTGTTTCTCTGAGTATCGGCAACTTTCCATACAATTTGGCGCTGAAGTATTATCGGTTCAGGGGACAAGGGGACAGCATTTCCGCGCTGGAGTGGAGGAGATTGCCGGGCTGCTGGAACAGGTGGAACTGTTATTTCTCGGACAGCCGAATAATCCCAATGGCGTTCAGTATGCTGTGGAGGAACTGCGCTTGTTAGCGCAGAAGGCTGAAAGCTGCGGGACTTATTTAGCTGTGGATGAAGCTTTTATTGACTTTATCCCGGAGTCAGAGCGAAATACACTCCTGCCGGAGCTGGAGCGGTTTCCGCATACGGTTCTGGTGCGGTCGATGACGAAGTTTTATGCGATTCCCGGCTTGCGTCTCGGGTTTGCGATTTCACATCCGGAGCTGGCGAAGGCGATGAGCGGAAAGCAGGTCACCTGGAGTGTGAACGGCTTGGCGCTGCTCGCAGGGGAAGCCTGCCTTACAAGTGGACGTGACTATGAACAGCGTACGCGTGAGCTTATTGCAGCAGAACGCGAAAAACTGCGGCAGGGTCTTATGCAGCTGGGCTGCGATGTCCCACCGGGAGAAGCCAACTTTCTGCTCTGTGGCTTGCCATCACCGTGGAGCGCGGCTGAGTTTCAGACTAGGCTTGGCCGCGTAGGTATACTAGTGCGCAGCTGCGCTATGTATGCAGGGTTAGGAGCTGAGCATATTCGAGTTGCCGTTAAGGGACATGAGGATAATGCCCGCCTTTTGCTGCAGATGGCGGAGATTCTAGCGACTAAGTGACAGGTGGATGTAGTCTTTAATGACTCTATGTGCGGAGCGAGCTGACAGTGCGATTGGCGGGACATCCTTTCGCGGATGGTTGTAAGTATTTAATGAAAGAAATGAGCGGTGAAAGGAGCGGGATCGGCTATGATGGAAGTGAAGATTCCATTTAATCTTACAGGGGGAATCAGGGAGTATCGTCCGGCCGTCTGGCCAGGGCTTGCTCTGCAATGGAAGGATAAGCATCTTCTGCTGGAGCTGCCAGCAGAAGCCGATGGTTTATCGAGCGCGTTCTACGGCGGAGGAATGAATCGGCTGCAGCGGGCCGTCAATTTATATGTAGATCGCAATTACGAATGTAGTGATCCTGTCCAGGATATGGAGAATAAGCTGCACGATTGGGGTTATCCTTTATCCGGCTGTGCTGGTCTGATGACGGCTGTGCCGCTAGAGCATGCAGCGGTAGCTGAAGAGGACACGGGTTCAGCGGGGATTTTTGTTTGCGTTACAGCCGCCGCAGGAAATGCTGCGCGCGCAGGTGTGGAACGCAATGTGCTGGCTGTGTATCGGCCGGGTACGATTAACATCATGCTCTGCATTGATGGCCGCCTGACACCGGCGGCCATGGTCAATGCTGTGCAGACAGCTGTCGAAGCCAAAGCTGCTGCGCTGGCAGATCTCGGGATTACCGATCCCGAGAATGGCCTGATCGCAACCGGCACGACTACGGATGCTATTGTACTCGCTGTGAGCCAAAGCGGGCGATACAGCGCCGAGCATGTATATGCCGGAACAGCAACCGATCTTGGAGGCGCTATCGGCCGGCTTGTATATAGCGCTGTGACGGGCAGCCTGCTGTCGGTGCAGGCAAGGAAGGATAGCTAATGAGAATGGATAGCTGGAGAAGTAGAAGCTTGTTCAGAGGTGATTGCTTGTGACAATCGCTTTGGTGTTGCTTGCAGCTTATGTGATTGACCGGATCGTAGGTGATCCGCGTAACCTGCCTCATCCCGTAATTGGTATGGGCAAAGCAATCACGGCTCTGGAGCGGGCGATCCGTCGTTTATGGTCCCGCCCGCAAAGCCTGCGCAGAGCAGGGGTGTTACTTCCGCTATGTGTGGCGGGCGGTGCTTGGGCACTGACAGCCATCCTGCTATGGCTGCTGTCATCTATCTCACCGTGGCTCGTCTGGATAGCCGAGGTTTGGTTGATTTCAACCACGATTGCCTCCAAGGGACTAAAGGATGCAGGAATGGCGGTGTACGTGGAATTGCAGAAGGGCGATATCCCTGCTGCCCGCAAGGCGTTGGGGATGATCGTGGGACGTGATACGACTTCGCTAGACGCCCCGGAAATTGTCCGTGGAACGGTGGAGACCGTAGCAGAAAACATCGTCGATGCGATTATTTCTCCACTTTTCTACACGCTGATTGGCGGTGCACCGCTTGCTATGGCTTATCGGGCGGTCAATACACTCGATTCAATGGTTGGTTATAAGAACGATAAATACCGTGATCTCGGCTGGGCATCTGCCCGGCTCGATGATGTGGCTAACTTTATCCCGGCACGAATTACGGCATTGCTTTTGGCTCTATGTGCAGGGATGCTTCGTCTGGATTGGCGCAGATGCCTGCAAATGGTGAAGCGGGATGCACATCTACATCCAAGCCCTAACAGCGGTTATCCAGAATCAGCTGTGGCTGGCGCACTCGGCATCCGACTCGGAGGCGAAAATATGTATCATGGCGTCGCTTCTTTTCGGGCTTATATGGGTGATCCGGTACGTACGATGGAACCGGATGATATCATCCAGACCTCGCGGATGATGATGCTCTGCTCTTCAATATTTGTAGGTCTATGCGCGGTTGTGGCATGGATATGGATTGGAGGCTGAGCGTCGGTATGGCAATTCCCTCTATAGAGCTTGAGCTAGTGCTTATCCGACACGGGCAGACGAAATGGAATGTTGAGCATCGTTACCTGGGATATACGGATCTTCCATTGCTTCCTGAAGCAAGTGAGCGGCTATCCCAACCTCAGCAGCAGATCTGCATGCAGACTGAGTTATCAGGTGGTTTTTGGCGTGTGTTCTGTTCCGATTTGCTAAGGTGTCGGGAGACCTTGGCTTTCGTAGCACCTTCACTAGAGCAGGACGCTGTTTATGATCAGCGGCTTCGTGAAATGAACTTCGGAGCTTGGGAAGGCTGCACTTATGAGCAACTGAAAGATAACTCTCTATATAGACGTTGGATTGATGATCCTTCAAAGGTTACACCGCCAGAAGGAGAATCGTGGACAGCATTCGATGCTCGGTTGCGTAGTTTCCTGTTGGACCTAGGTCAAGCTGCTGTGGCTGCATTTGGATGCTGTGCTATCAAGGAGAAAAAAAGTGAGGTTACATCGAATAGAGTATTGGTAGTGACGCATGGGGGTGTTATCAGGAATTTACTTGCACAGTTAGTTCCTGGTCTCACATTCTACAGTGCAGTGGCTCCTTCTCCAGGGAATGTAATGGTACTAAAAATACTCTGGCAGCATGGACAATGGTCAGCTGATAAAGCTCATATTTTGGAAAAAGGATGATTACATGAAAAAAGGTTTCCACGTCATTAGGAAAACCTAATAGGTGGAACCCTTTATGTTTGAACTATCGTTTGCTGTCAGCAGAATAACATGGTTAATTAGATATTAGGTAATAGGTAACCATTCCTTATAGGTATCTGCACGTGATTGTAATTCATTATACAGCATGCTGGCATGGTAACCGTCGCACACGGCATGGTGGAATAGCCCCGAGATGGGTAATAGTATTTTTTTGTCTTGCTGAAAATATTTCCCTATCGTAAAGATGGGAAGTAGGTAGGTTCCTTCGTTATACACGTTCAGGTTAAAGCTTGTGAAGCTGACCCACGGAATGCTGGAAATAGGGAAGGTGTTCGGCGGTTCGTTTGCTTTAGCGATAAATTGTTTCACGCTTCCGTACATTTTCATATCATCGAGATAACGGTTATAGAAATCATTAAACTGTTCACCGTACGAAGTCCAGATGCTTGAGAAAGTCTTATCATCATCATGGAAAATTGTAAAACTAGGGGACAAGCTATCCCAATAACCTAATCTACCTTCAGAATCAAAACATGTGCGGAATTCACTATGACGGTTCACCACCGTAGTTATCATGTGGATTAGTGCTGGGTACAGCTTAATTCCCTTATGCTTAAGCTCTGACAGTAGAAGGGTGATATCAATATTTACAGTCATGCTGTAGGTGCATCTGACATTGTTTAAATAATGTTCAAAATAGGGTTTTCTACTCCAGTTATCAATGACAATCGGGTTAAAAATCATTTATTATGACCTCCTAAAATTATTTCATTTTTCATTTTAGGAGGTCTGCTGGACTGATTTCACCATATCTTTATCACAATCCCTTGAGAAAGTATTTTGTAACGATGAGTATACCATCAATTGGAAGGGAGATGCATTTATAATGCTGAGCGAAAAGTTGGTTATTGAAAAATTGCTTCAGCAAAAGCGTACGAGTGTTGCTTCCAGCGTAGTGATGATGTGCGGTGTAGCGGGGTCGGGTAAAACAACCTTTGCTAAAAAGCTGGAGAAAGAGGGATTCGCCAGACTTTCGATAGATGAAGATATTTGGGCCACGCACGGCCGTTTCGGGGTGGATTATCCAGAGGACAATTATGAGTCCTATAAGGAAGAGTCGGAGATAAAGCTGCGGGGGGAGCTGGTGAATCTGCTTCAGGCAAAACATCATGTTGTCATCGATTTCAGCTTCTGGCAACGTCAGAGACGGAACGATTACAAGCAGCTCATTGAGAGTTATGGTGGCGTGTGGGAACTGATTCACTTAAAGGTTCAGCCGGATGAATTGCGTCAGAGACTGCTTATCCGGAGTGAACGTTTTGACGCCAATGCCGCATTTCCGATTACGGAGGACATATTAACCCGGTTTTTAAATGGTTTTGAGATCCCTGCTGGAGAAGGGGAGCTTGTGATTGAGCATAGATCTGTAACTTGATTTTTTGGGCATTTGTCCTCTTATAGAACCACAGCCGGATTAAAATCCCATGGCTGTGGTTCTTTTTTTAAGCGAGTGATTGTGCCATGATAGTCATGGGGGCGATTGAGAGATGTTTAAGGATTTTAAGCTCATAGCCGGACGGCCGGTGTATATACAAATTAAAGACTATATGAAGCACTTAATCATAAAAGGCGGTCTGCAAGGCAATCAAAAGCTGCCCTCCACACGAGAGCTCAGCATATTGCTTAAGGTTAGCCGCAACTCCGTAATCTCTGCTTATGCAGGGCTTGAGGATGATGGCTTTGCTTATGCCGTGCAAGGGCAAGGAAGTTATGTTGCTGCTACGCCGCCTGGCAGTGAAACGATCTCTTCCTGGACGATGGACTGGAAGTCACGTCTCAATGATCACGCGGTGCTGGCAGAGGAACTGGATATCATGAAGCGCGGGATTCGAGCGGAGAAGGGGACGATCTCCTTCACCAGCATAGCGCCTGATGAGAGTCTTTTTGATCTGGATAATGTGAAGCGGTCCTTTATGGATCGGATGTCGGTAGAAGGCAACGTTCTGCTAAATTACGGCTATGCCAAAGGGTATAAGCCTTTAATAGACTATTTGAAGCAGTATATGGAGCACAAGGGCGTTGAAATGAAAGGCAAGGATATATTGATCACCAATGGCTTTACTGAGGGGTTCGATATTGTATTGTCTGCTCTGAGTAAAAAAAATGGTTCGGTCATTTGTGAGAATCCGACGCATCATACAGCGATCAAAAATTTGAAGCTGAACGGTTATGAGATCACCGGGATTTCGATGGAGCGTGATGGGATTGATTTGGCGGAGCTGGAGAAAGCATTGCAACAGCAAGCTTTTGACTGTGCATACTTCGTCCCTTCTTATCATAATCCGACCGGAATTGTAATGTCTCCAGAGAAAAGACAGCGGCTAATGAAGCTGATGAATCGCTACCAAGTCCCGGTGATTGAGGATGGTTTTAACGAGGAATTACGATATTCGGGCTCACATGTGGCTCCACTTATCGCAGCAGCAGGCAGCGGCAACAGCGTGATTTATCTCGGCAGCTTCTCCAAGGTATTATTTCCGGGACTACGTGTAGGTTGGGTGCTGGCGGATCAGGAGTTGATCAATTCTCTCGAAAGCGTCAAGCGCGCCCGTACCATTCATACCTCGACGCTGGATCAATCCATTTTGTATCAGTATTTATTGGGTGGTCATTTAGAAAAGTATTTGAAAAAAGCCAGAGCGGAATACAAACGAAAGTATGAATTAACCCTGCAATGCTGCAAGGATTGTATTCCTTATACGGCGCTGTCAGGGGACGGTGGCCTGCATCTTTTTGTAACCTTCGCGGAGGGCTTTAATACAAGGACGCTGTTGGCGGCCTGTCATGAGCAAGGGGTTATTTTTACAGCAGGAGATATATTCTTCACAGACGGTAAGGGTCAAAATACGATACGGATCGGTTTCTCCAGAGTGACGGATGAGGATATCCGCAAGGGGATCGAGATTATTGGCAGAACAGCTCGACAACTAATGGGATAAAGAGGTGCTTGAGATGAAGGTAGGCGTAATTATGGGCGGGGTATCCTCAGAGTATGAGGTATCCATGAATAGCGGTAGAGAAATATTGAAGAATCTAGACCCCAATAAATATGAAATTATTCCAATTGTGATCACCAAGCGTGAGGAGCTTATTGAGCAGGCAAAAGGGATCGATATCGCACTGCTTGCACTTCATGGAGCTTACGGCGAGGATGGTACGGTTCAGGGAACGCTGGAGACGATGGGGATTCCGTATACGGGCAGCGGGGTTTTGTCTAGCAGCATTTGCATGGATAAAGATCTCTCCAAAAAGCTTATGCGCTGCGCAGGCGTCAATACAGCAGATTGGCTATGCTGGGACAGCATGAAGGATTATTCGGCTGAAGCGGTGGAACGGCTCGGATATCCTGTTATGGTGAAGCCATGTTCAGGCGGCTCGAGTATCGGAATGGAAAAAGTGAGCAGCAGCGAGGAGCTGTTGTGCGCAGTGCAGAAGGCTTTTACCTGTGATCAGTCGATTTTGATTGAAAGCTACATTCAAAGCCAAGAAATCACCTGTTCTATTCTAAACGGAGAGCTGCTGCCTATTCTGGGAATAACCTCAGCAAATGCCGAGTGGTTCGATTACAGTGCTAAGTATGAAGAAGGCGGAGCAGATGAACGGGTCATTGAACTGCCTACTGAGGTGCATGAGCGGGTACGCGAGGCTGCCTTGAGCTGTTACAAAGCACTAAAATGTAGCGTGTATGCACGGGTTGATATGCTGCTTAAAGAGGGGATTCCTTATGTGCTGGAGGTGAATACGTTACCAGGCATGACGAAAGCCAGTCTTTTACCCAAAAGCGCGCAAGCGGCAGGTTACACCTTCAGCGGACTGCTGGACGAAATCATCTCCCTTTCCCTAATGGAAAAGAGTGCAAAAGAAGAGGTGTACAGCCATGCATAATGAATGGATTGCTCCACGTGTGCGGGAGATTGCACCCTCGGGGATTCGGGCTTTTTTTGATCTAAGTGCGGGGAATCAGGATATTATATCGCTGGGTGTAGGGGAACCGGATTTCGTTACACCGGAGCATGTAAGAGCTGCCTGTATTCGTGCCTTGAATAATGGGGAAACGATGTATACGCCAAATTCCGGTTTACTGGAGCTTAGACAGGAGATCGCTTCTTATCTGCACACAAGTTTCAAGCTTCGCTATGAGCCAAACGATGAGATTATGGTTACGGTGGGAAGCAGCGAGGCTGTGGATTTGGCATTACGAGCTTTCATTACACCTGGGGATGAGATTATCGTCCCTTCTCCGAGCTATATCGCATATTCGCCGATTACCCATTTGAACGGGGGGGTTACGGTGGAGGTAGAATCATCGGCCGAGCAGGGGTTTAAGCTTACTGCTGAAGCGTTACGGAAGGTGATTACTCCGCGTTCCAAGCTTCTTATGGTGAATTTTCCGACTAATCCTACAGGTGCAGTAATGACTTATGAAGATTGGCTGCCTATTGCACAGATTGTAAAAGAGAATAACCTACTGGTCATTTCAGATGAAATTTATGCCGAGCTTACGTATGACAGTCAGCATGTCAGCATCGCCTCTCTTCCCGGGATGCTGGAAAGGACGATTGTGATTAGCGGCTTCTCCAAAGCTTTTGCAATGACTGGCTGGAGAGTGGGTTATGCTTGTGGCGATCGAGAATTAATTGCTGCGATGCTAAAAATCCATCAATACACTGCGATGTGTGCCCCAGTGCTCGGTCAAATTGCTGCGATTGAATCATTGCGCAATGGAATGCAGCATAAGGAACACATGAAGCAATGCTTCGATGAGCGGAGAAAGCTGCTGGTTAGTGGATTTCGATCCATAGGACTACCTTGCCATGAACCTGCGGGTGCATTTTATGCCTTTCCTTCCATCGCTCACACCGGAATGAAATCAGAAGACTTCGCTTTGCAGCTGCTCAGGGAGGTCGGTGTCGCTGCGGTTCCGGGTCATGTGTTTGGAGCAGGCGGAGAGGGTTATATCCGCTGCTCCTATGCCGCTTCCTTACAAAAATTGACGGAGGCGCTGGAGAGAATCGATGATTTTATGAAAGTGAAGTTGTAATTCTAGAAGTCCCCCTCTATCATAGATGGGGGCTTTTCTGCGAATATGAGATAGAATAGGTTATACGGATACATTTAATAGGAGGTCGTAATTATATGCTTTCAGATATTCAAGACGTAATTAAACAAATCATTCCGGCTGATGATCAGTCCATCCTCAAGGCGGAGCATCGGCTGAACATTTTGACCAAACCTCCGGGCAGTTTGGGACAATTAGAACCTCTGGCCGTTAAGCTCGCTGGAATTTCGGGTACGGAGCAGCCTAGTTTCACCAAACGAACAGTTGTTGTGATGGCTGCTGATCATGGGGTGTGCTGCGAAGGGGTTAGCGCATTTCCACAGGAAGTCACGCTACAGATGGCCCATAACTTTCTCAGCGGTGGAGCGGCTGTGAATGTATTGGCACGTCAAGCGGGGGCAGAGGTACAGTTTGTTGATGTCGGCATAAACGGCGATCTTAGTCATGTCGATCTGATTGATCGTAAAGTGCGCCGGGGAACGGATAATATGGCTGTGGGACCTGCGATGAGTCGTGAGGATGCCATGAATGCTCTTCTTGTTGGGATAAGAGTTGCGCAGGAAGCGGTTAAGAACGGCACGGAGATTTTTATAACAGGCGAAATGGGCATTGGGAATACTACGGCTAGTGCTGCCATTCTATGTGCTCTCAAAGGAATAGCCCCTGAAGTAGCTGTGGGACGAGGAACGGGAATTGATGATGAACGTTTACTACATAAAATTGCAGTGGTGGAACGCGCCTTAAAGGTAAATCAGCCGAATTCAGCAGATCCGTTGGATGTATTATCTAAAGTTGGCGGACTAGAAATCGCTGGCTTGGCAGGACTGATTCTTGGTGCCGCTGCTAATCGGACACCTATCATTTTGGATGGTTTTATTTCGGGGGCGGCAGCGCTTGTGGCAAAAGCTCTTGCACCTGAATCCATCGCTTATATGATAGCGTCTCATGTATCAGGAGAACGGGGACACAAGTTAATGCTGGAGCAGCTTGGGCTTGAACCGCTGCTTAACCTCGGTCTGCGATTGGGTGAGGGAACAGGGGGAGTATTATGCCTTCATTTAATCGAGGCGATCTGCCGCATTTTGAGCGAAATGGCAACCTTTGAAAGTGCAGGCATCTCTGGAGCTGGTCAACGATGAGCATTCTTGTAACGGGAGGCGCACGTAGCGGGAAAAGTGGTTTTGCAGAAAAACTGATACAGTCACTGGCAGATCAGGCCTTCTATGTAGCAACCGGACAGGCCTTTGACGACGAAATGAAAGAACGGATTGCTCTGCATCAGCATCAACGAATGGAAAGTGGTTACGCTTGGGAGACACTTGAGGAACCGTATGATTTACCAGATCTGCTAAAGCGATTATCGGGTGAAAAAGCGGTGCTCGTAGATTGTTTGACCTTATGGTTATCCAATGCATTATTGGCCGTGGAAGGTTTTGAAAATAGACAAGAGCTTGTTGAGAGTGAAATAACAAGACTTGAAGACAGTGTGCGTTCTTTTCAAGGGACGCTTATTCTGGTCACTAATGAGGTTGGCGACGGGATTGTACCAGAGTATGCGCTTGGCCGATTGTATCGTGATCTGGCGGGACGAATGAACGCCCTGATCGCTCGGCAATGCGAACAGGTCTTTCTAGTAACTGTTGGAATTCCAATTGAGCTGAAGAGCAGGGAGTATCGTTTATGAGGGAGCGTAGGGATGCAGCTGTAGCTGCCTTTCAGTTCTTATCCCGATTTCCTGTAAAAGGTGATCCGGGATTCTCTCCTGAACTGCTGCGCCGGAGTGTAATCTTCTATCCCATGGTAGGCGCAGCAATTGGGCTGTGTGTAGCTGCTGGAGCAGCCCTGACGGGATTGCTTTTACCTGCTTGGCCAGCAGCTGTGCTCACTCTGATTCTGTGGGTAGGCCTCACTGGCGGGTTGCATCTTGATGGCTGGATGGACAGCGCGGATGGTCTGCTCAGCTATCGGCCACGGGAGCGGGCCCTGGAGATTATGAAGGACAGCCGTGTGGGTGCGATGGGCGTACTCGCCTGCGTGCTGCTCCTGCTGTTTAAAGCATCTTTGTTGGCAGCTCTAATCGAAGGCTTCGCCTACTACGAGCTGCCGCTGCTCTTGGTACCAGCGGTCTGGAGCCGCTGGTATATGGTGCGGGCAATGGTGCGTTATCCCATTGCCCGTGGAGACGAGGGGCTGGCCGCGAACTTCGCCGGCCTAGCTTCCTCGCATGAGCGGCGCGCGCTGGCAGTCGCCGCGCTGCTCTCGCTGGCCGCCGCCGCTGCGCCACTGGCGCTCGGCGCTGGCTTAGCCGCGTGGCCGCTGCATCTGGCGGCAGCTCTGCTGCTGCCGGTCGCGGCCTTGGCCTGCGGCACCGCGGCTGCGCGGCGGATCAGCAGCCGGCTCGGCGGGCTCACCGGCGACGTGTACGGCGCGCTGAACGAGCTGCTGGAGGTTGTACTGCTGCTAGTGTTATTGCTGCTCCAGCACAATTTAATGTGAGCTCCACGGATAAACCTTGAGTAATTTGGTGTAGGTGGTACTACGGATGAACCTTGAGAAATTTGCTGTAGGTAGCTCCATAGGTGGATTTTAAGTAATTTGCTGTAGGTAGCTCCGCAGATGAACATTGAGTAGTTTGCTGTAAGTAGCTCCACGGGTGAACATTAGTAGTTTGCTGTAGGTAGCTCTAAGGGTGGATCTTGAGTAATTGAGTAATTTGCTGTAGGTAGCTCCATGGGAGAACCTTGAGTGGTTTGTTGTAGGAGTTCTACGGGTGAACCTTGAGTACAATTTGTTGTGAGCAACCTTTGCGTTTTTATGAGATAGATAGGGAAGAGGGATGACATGTTATTTGCCATTCTGCTGTTTATAATTGCTGGGCTTGCTGAGATCGGTGGCGGATATTTAGTATGGTTATGGTTGAGAGAATCACGGCCACTTTGGTACGGTTTAGTGGGGTCTTTGATTCTGATAGCGTATGGGATTATCCCTACGTTGCAGAAATTCCCTTCCTTCGGAAGAGTGTATGCGGCTTACGGCGGGGTGTTTATCGTACTTGCGGTCTTATGGGGATGGCTTGTAGACAAGAAGACACCAGACGTATACGACTGGGTCGGAGCTGTTATTTGTGTGATCGGTGTATCGGTTATCCTCTGGGCACCGCGGCACTAGGTTGAGTGAGGTTTGCTTAGCCATAAAAGCGGAATGAAAGCTGAGTAACCTAGTTTTTACTGAGTGAGTAACTTGGCTCCGGACTCAGGAGACCTTATTTGTGATAAAAGGGTTAATTTGGAGCGTTTTCGGACACCAGAGACGCTATTTGAACAAAATAGGCTGAGTCTGGGTTGATTATGAGGCAATAGCGTCTCTCGAGTCCGAAAAAGCCTCCAAATGGCAGTTTTTCGAGTAATAGCGGCATCTGAGTCCGCAAGCCAGTAGCAAATGGCGTGCTGAGTCTAAGTGAGAGCTTCGCGCAAGCTAGCGCATGTAGCCGAGTCTATTGCTGTAGGTAGCATCGACGGATGAACTTTGAGTAATTTGCAGTAGGTAGCATCCACGGATGAACTTTGAGTAATTTGCAGTAGGTAGCGCCACGGATGAACTTTGAGTAATTTGCTGTAGGTAGCATCGACGGATGAACTTTGAGTAATTTGCAGTAAGTAGCATCCACGTAGGAACTTTGAGTAGTTTGCTGTAGGTAGCATCGACGGATGAACTTTGAGTAATTTGCAGTAGGTAGCATTGACGGAGGAACTTTGAGTAATTTGCTGTAGGTAGCATCGACGGAGGAACTTTGAGTAATTTGCAGTAAGTAGCATCGACGGATGAACTTTGAGTAATTTGCTGTAGGTAACATCGACGGAGGAACTTTGAGTAATTTGCTGTAGGTAACATCGACGGATGAACTTTGAGTAATTTGCTGTAGGTAACTTGGCTCCGGACTCAGGAGATCTTATTTGCGATAAAAGGGTTAATTTGGAGCGTTTTCGGACACCAGAGGCGCTATTTGAGCGAAATAGGCTGAGTCTGGGTTGATTATGAGGCAATAGCGTCTCTCGAGTCCGAAAAAGTCTCCAAATGGCAGTTTTTCGAGTAATAGCGGCATCTGAGTCCGCAAGCCAGCAGCAAATGACGCGCCGAGTCTAAGCGAGAGTATCGCGCAAGCCAGCAGCAAATGACGCGCCGAGTCTAAGCGAGATTATCGCGCAAGCCAGTAGCAAATGACGCGCCGAGTCTAAGCGAGAGTATCGCGCAAGCCAGCGGCAAATGGCGTGCCGAGTCTAAACGAGAGTATCGCGCAAGCTAGCGCATGTAGCCAAGTCTAATCGAGGTTCCGCGCAAGCCTAGCGTATGCCCCCAAGTCTAAGCGAGCCATCGCAAACTAAAAACCCCCGTTCAACACTTTCGTGTGAACGGGGGTTTTAATTTACAAGCGTTAAATCTTAAATTGCTGCACAGCTTCTTGGAGTTTCTTGGCTTGCTCATACAGATGTTTAACGGTTTCTGCATGGCCTTCCAGTTCGACGCGCTGCCGCTCTGAGTTAGCAGCGAGTGTGTCCGCACTTTCTTGCGATCTTGATGTAATTTGTGCAGTTTCTTCGACGGAAGCACTGACTTCTTCTGTACTTGCTGAGATTTGCTGTGTAGCCGCAGATACGGATTGGATGCTGTGATTGATGCTTTGGATAAGAATCAGGAGGTGATTAAAGGCATCACCTGCTTCTGCTACTTTGCCGACTCCAGAGGCAACCTCAGAATTCACGTGGTTCATCTCGGTAACGGAGCGACTCATATCTTCTTGAAGCCCAAGTAGGAAGTCACGGATCTGTTCGTTTGCGTTACGGGATTGTTCAGACAGCTTGCGTACTTCTCCCGCAACAACAGCAAAGCCGCGTCCATGCTCTCCTGCGCGTGCAGCTTCAATTGAAGCATTCAGCGACAGCATTTGGATCTGTTTCGTAATTTCAGTAATGCTGTGAACGACTTCTCCGATCATTACTGAACGCTCATTCATGATTTGTAATTGATCCAGCGACTGTAGGGAAGCACGTTCAACCTGGCGCATTTGCAGCACAGCGCTTTGAGCAATTTCATTACCGCCACTTGCTTCAGCGGAAGCCTCACTGATTTGCTCCGTGACTTCATTCGCTGCTGAGGCAATACTTTGAATGCCTAAATTGATTTCTTCCATTGCTCTCGAGTTATCTGATGCACTGCTAGCGATAGTCGTACTACCTTTGCCGATTTCTACTACCGATGAGCTGGAGTGTTCCGCCATATCATTGAGAACCTCAACACGTTCTTTTAAAGAGTTGGAATCCGCAACGACAGTATTAGAGGTTACCAGTACATGTCCAATCATTTCTTTCAGGCGTTGGGTCATCGCTTGGAAGCCTACGGACAACTGTGCAACTTCGTCATTTCCTTTAACTGATAATTCTTCGGTGAAATCTCCCTCTGCGAGCCGGGCACTATAAGCTGCCAGTTTTGAGATTGGACGTGTTATACGCACACTCATGAACCATGCACCAGTTAGGCCGATGATCAACGTCAGAAGTGTGATTCCGGCACTTGTCCATAGAATACTGTCTGTTTTTTCTTGAATGAAGCTTACGTCACTGCTTACACCGATAACCATCGTACTTCCGGGAATACCGATATAAGCTGTTTTATGTATACCATGTGCGTCGCTATATGTATCGCTTAGTCCAGTTTTTCCTTTAGAGGCTTGTTGCATTGCAGAGGATACGGTGACACTTTCTGCCCGTTGCAATTTTGCATCGTGATCTGCGGATAGAATCTCAGCTTCTTTCCCCTTCAGATTGACCAGAAAAATGGTTTCCACTCCATGCTGTTTCCTCTTTTCCTGAAAATAGAACTCGAGATTGGTGGCAGA
This sequence comes from Paenibacillus sp. FSL R7-0048, assembly GCF_038004505.1. Classification (NCBI taxonomy): domain Bacteria; kingdom Bacillati; phylum Bacillota; class Bacilli; order Caryophanales; family Paenibacillaceae; genus Paenibacillus; species Paenibacillus sp. FSL R7-0048. The sequence goes on from NZ_JBBORF010000001.1 coordinate 1,402,359, forward strand.
CTGATCGTTCTTATTTAGGGTTTGCTGGGCGTGCATTACGTTGAGATTCTTATATACGTCCTGAGCAGCGGCAGTAAGGATTTTGTTAATCTGCGGCATAACATAGCTGTTGAAGATACTGATAGAGATAAAATAGAAGCTGGTGCTTAACAAAAGAGACGTGAGCAACAGAACAACAAATAATAAACGCGTAAATTTGCGACTGATCGAATGCTTGATACGAAACATATCGTTCTCTCCTTTTTTTATGGACGGTGAGGTCATTTCTTTTTTAGTCTTCACTAGATACTCCATGCCAACTGCTGGAAATTGGCGACCCGAGATATATTCCATAGTTATGTCATATTTCTACTAAATGGATCGGGAATAAGGTGTTTGATACTATTCTATAGAATTAACCTCTGGATGAATAGTGAAAGTTTTGTCCTATAGAGCATTTTTTTCTGAAAAAAATGAATTATTGCTGACTATTTTAGATAATTGGCGAAAAAAAAGAAATGGAACTACCAATTTCATATAAAAATATTATTTTTATGGATTGTTAAGCGCTATTGTGATAGAATATTAATGTTTTGTTCCGAAAATTTAATATTGTAAGCCGCGGTTCGTAACCATCCCGCGTAAACAAAACTAGGAGGAATTTCAGTAATATGTTTAATTTGCTGTGGGGAGTTTTATTTGTTATTGTCAATTTTGCTTTTTTTCTACTCTGTTACCGCTTGTTCGGGAAAAGTGGAATGTACGCCTGGGTAGGTATTGCTACTGTAATTGCTAACATTCAGGTAGCTAAGACGATTGCTATGCCATTTGATATTGTGATGACACTCGGAAATACGATGTATGTCACTTTATATATGACCAGCGATTTACTTAATGAGAAGTACGGAAGAGCGGAAGCACGTAAAGCGGTCTGGTTTGGTTTCTTCACCTTGCTTATGACTACAGTCATTATGCAGATGGTACTAGTATTTAAGCCGCAGGAGACCGATATCGCTCAGTCTTCTTTGGAGACGATTTTTGGGCTGATGCCTCGACTAGCTTTGGGTAGTCTTACTGCTTACTTCATTAGTCAGTTCCTAGATGTTCGGTTGTACTCTTGGATTCGGAAATATTACAGCACCTCAAGTCAGCTGTGGATTCGTTCCAACGGTAGTACGATGATTAGCTCCTTTGTGGATACACTTATTTTCTGTACCATTGCGTTTGCGGGCTTGTATGACTGGAATGTATGGCTTGAAATTTTGCTTACGACTTATCTAGCGAAGTTCTTACTAACCGCAGTAAGCACACCTATCTTATATATCGCCCGAACCTTTATTTTTGCTGAAGAGGGTTCACCATCATCCGTTCAAAAGAAGGACTAAACAACAATACAGCCAGCGCGTACCGATCATAATCGATGCGTGCTGGCTGTTTTTTCGTTGTAAGATGGACTTAATAGTTACATGAAAGATGTGTACATAAAAATAATATAAAGCTAAAATAAGCTATCGTAGCAATTCTAGCGGGTTAGTTTAACAGGAGCGCCGGCGATGGCGCTTATCACATATCCTTTAGTTTGGGCTGGACTTGCGGGGCAGTCCGATTGAAGAGAATGTATATAATCGGTAGTCACAGAAAATACGAACAGGTGTGATCTAGGATGAATCTAGTAGTTCCTATACTGCGTCATGCAGCACAGCAGCCCGACAGCATTGCCTTAACCCATGACCAAGCAAGTCATACCTATGCCACATTAGTAAAAACGATGCGGAGAATCGCGAATGGCTTACAGCAAAAGGGTCTGAGGCATGACAAAATCGCGATTTTATCTACGAATCGTATTGAATTTGTTGAGGTTTTTTTGGGGGCGATTTATGCGGGCTGTGTTCCCATTCCCTTAGATCCCAAGTGGAGTGCTAATGAACTGCAGGTTATTATAGAGCAGTGCCAGCCGACAATGATTTTTGCCGAGCCGGAAGCCGCAAAGAATCTGACCTTCAAGGATCAAATGATCCAAACATTGACCTTCTCAAATGAACGAACAGGTTCCTATGATCAGTGGCTGGCTGCCCTGAAGCCGGAGGCTGAGTTGGATGAGACGAATGAATTATTATTTATTGGCTTTACTTCAGGCACAACCGGATTGCCCAAAGGTTATATGCGTACCCATTTATCATGGTTAAAAAGCTTTGAGGTTTCGAATATTGCTTTTGAATTGGACGCTATGAAGGATGTTTTGGCACCAGGTCCATTTGTGCATTCCCTATCCTTATTCGCCGTAATGCAGAGTCTATATGGTGGAGCAACCTTTCATATCACACAAAAATTTAGTGCCACGCAGGTGTTAGAGTTGTGCCAGCAAATTCCGGGCGTGGTGCTGTTCGTCGTACCAACAATGATCGAATCCATGATGCAGCAGGCTGTACCTGGGCAGATACAGATTGATGCGATTATTAGCTCAGGTGCAAAGTGGTCGGAGTTGTCCAAGAAAAGGGGCATGGAAGTGTTTGGTGGAGCGCGGCTTTATGAATCCTACGGTTCTTCAGAAGCGAGCTATATTAGTTATTTGAATGTTCTGACCGAGCATAATCCGACCTCTGTAGGCAAACCTTATCCCGGTGTGCAAATTTCCATTCGTGATGACCAGTTCCGGGAAGTCCCTCCTGGGGAGATTGGGCAGCTATATGTGCGTAGTGATATGATATTTTTAGGCTACCATCAATTGCCGAATGAGACAGCAGCAGCTTTTAGAGAGGGATGGCTTGTTTTAGAAGACTATGTTTATCAGGATGAAGCTGGTTATTTATATATGGCGGGACGTTTGAAGAATAAAATCATATCCGGAGGGCTGAACGTTTATCCGGAAGAAATAGAGAGGGTGCTGGAGTTTCTTCCGGAAATAGATGAAGTGATGGTGCTTGGCGTGCCTGACGATTACTGGGGAGAACAGCTGATAGCCCTCGTGAAGTGGAGCGGAGAACAGCATTTATCTGTCGAAGAAATTAAGAATTATTGCCGCCAGTATTTAGCGAGCTACAAAGCGCCGAAGCAGCTGCTAACCGTGGATGAATTTATCTATACAAGTAGCGGGAAAATTGCCCGGCAAGCGATGAAAGACTATGTGAAAAGAGCGATGATATGATAGAAGCAGTAATTGTCATGGCAAAACGTACACCGGTTGGCAGAATGGGTGGCTTATTAAGTACACTTGAGCCGGAGGCATTACTGGCGCCGCTTATTCAGCATATTGTAGCCGAAACGAACTTGCCTAAAGAACTGATCGATGATGTCATTATTGGGAATGTTGTGGGCCCAGGAGGTAATATTGCCCGGGTAGCTGCGCTTGAAGCGGGGCTGCCTGTTTCGGTTCCGGGCGTCACCGTGGATCGTCAGTGCGGATCTGGGCTAGAGGCAATTAATATAGCAGCAAGACTGATTCAAAGCGGCGCTGGTGAGATTTATTTAGCAGGTGGTGTCGAAAGTACGAGCCGTGCTCCATGGAAAATGGCTAGACCACAGACGTTAATGGGGGTTCCACAGCTGTATACCCGTGCACATTTTACGCCTAGCTCTTACGGTGATCCGGATATGGGAATTGCTGCAGAGAATGTAGCTAGGAAATACGGGATTTCTCGAGAAGAGCAGGATCAATATGCCTTAAAAAGCCATCAAAAGGCGGTTCATGCTCAGCAAAGTGACCGGTTTCACCAGGAGATAGTACCTCTTCAGGTAGAGGGGCAGTGGGTGAGCACCGACGAATGTCCTCGGGCAAATACGAGTCTGGACAAGCTGCAAAAGCTGCCGCCAATTTTTGAAGAAAAGGGTACCGTCACTGCTGGAAATGCCTGTCCTATTAATGATGGCGCAGCGCTTCTATTAATGATGTCTCGTGAGAAATGCCAGCAGCTTAAGCTTACCCCTATTTTGCGGGTCGTGGATGCGCAAGCTGCGGGTGTAGATCCGAACTATTTAGGTATGGGGCCTGTACCAGCTGTGCAAAAGGTGTTAGAACGCCAAAAGCTTACCGTTGCCGATTTAGATATCGTAGAGTTTAACGAAGCTTTTGCTTCACAAGTATTGGCATCACTGAACGAGCTTCAAATTCCACAGGAAAAGGTCAATCTTGGCGGGGGGGCATTAGCAATAGGCCATCCATACGGAGCTTCCGGGGCTATGTTAATGACTCGCTTATGTGCTGAAATGCAACATGCCCCTTACCAACGAGGGCTTGCTACTCTGGGAATCGGCGGTGGGATAGGTCTGGCAACACTCGTGGAGGTTATAGAATGAACAGTGTCCGACATCAGATCCATATGACTGCTGAATGGATTTCGGACTATGCACAGAGTATTGAAGCACCCGTGCAGACGATAAATGGAAAGCTGATCGCTCCTGCGACGATGCCTATTATTTTCTGGCAAGACTTCGATATTCCTTGGTTAATCATCGGTGAACCCTTGCTTCACGGCACTCAGAAATTTTCATATCAGGCTCCGATTACGGCGGGGATGATTTTGGATTGTGAATTAGCGTTAACGGGCGAGGTGCAAAAAGAAGGCAGACAGGGTAAACTGACTTTTTACACACATACGCTGGTTTGTAGGTGTGAGGGTAAGCTAATAGTCACCGCAGAAACGGTGTTAATTCGGGTAGGTGATGATCATGATAAAAAAGTGCATAACAGCTGAGGCTATCCGGCAATATGCAACTGCTTCCCAAGATTTGGCGCCTATACATCTAGATGCAGAGGCCGCAGCCAAGGCTGGTTTGGAGCGACCCATCGCACATGGGATGTATCTTATGGGATTAGCCCAATCTTTGTATATTGCTGAGCACCCTACACAGTGGATCACTCAATATGATATGAAATTTCATAAGCCAATAGAGGTCGATAGTGTCGTAATTTTTGATTTTGCAGAGGACGATTGCTTTGTGAAAGTGATCCTTACAACAGAAGCTGGCGATGTTATTGCTGCGGGAGCTTTTGCAGTGAAAGAGGTGTAGTGATGAATAAAGTGGCCTTAATTACTGGAGCAACAAGAGGGATCGGACGTAGTATCGCCATGCAGCTTGGCAAGTCAGGTTATATAGTGGTTGTAAATGGTACGAAACAAGTCTTAATTGATGAGGTTGTGCGCGAGATCCGCCAGGCAGGCGGAGAGGCACTAGGGTACGCTGCTAATGTAGCCGATTCCGTCGCAGTCACTGCCATGGTAGGTGAGGTCATTGCCCGATACGGTCGTATCGAGGTGTTGATAGCTAACGCGGGAATTGTGCAGGATCAGAAATGTCAACGTATGACGGATGAACAGTGGAAGAATGTTCTGGATGTGCATTTAAATGGCACTTATTATTGCATTCAACGAGTATTACCACATATGCGTGAAACAGGTGGGGATATCCTGTTGATGACCTCTGCTGCTGGACTAGCAGGTTCCGTAGGTCAGGTGAATTATAGTGCAGCCAAGGCTGGAATACTGGGCATGATGTGGACGCTCGCAGCAGAGCTGAAACGTGACCAGATTAGGGTCAATGCGATTTCTCCAGCGGCATTAACGGATATGACCAGACCTATAATTGACCATTTGAAGGAAAAATATTTCAGTCGTAATGAACCTTTGCCTGATTTTTGGAGAATAGGTGACGCGGAGGCTATTGCTTCCTTCGTGACTGCATTGTTGAGGGAGTCCGACGCGGATTTAACCGGTGAAATCTTTGCTGTGAATGGATCAAAAGTGACAAAATGGGAGAAGCCTGCACCTGCATTTTCCGAGAGTAGCATTGAGGCATTTTTTGCTGCTTGGCACCGTCAAAAGGGGACTGAATAAATGCTTACCTTCGATCAAGTTTGTTTTTATTATAAAAAAGGACAACCTCTTCTGGAGGATATTAGCTTTACGATAGACGCAGGGGAGTTTGTGGCGATAGTCGGGGCGAATGGTTCTGGCAAATCCACTATTGCAAAGCTCATGGACGGACTGCTGCTGCCGCGAAAAGGGACTGTACAATTTAAGAGCTTGGACACAGCAAAACCAACGGATCTTGCGGAGATTCATCAGCAAATCGGTTTTGTTTTTCAGAATCCAGAGGATCAATTTATCACCACAACCGTTATGGATGAGGTGCTTTTTGGTTTGGAGAATATCCGTGTGCCGAGGGAGGAAATGCGCAGCCGATTGGATCATGCCTTACAGGCCGTTCATATGGAGGATTATCTGGAAGCTATGCCACATCAGCTATCTGGAGGTCAAAAGCAACGTGTCGCTATCGCAGCTATATTGGCGATGCGCCCGCAAGTCATTATTTTTGACGAGGCTACCTCAATGCTTGATCCTCAGGGAAGACAGCAGGTTCTTTCTATTATGCAAGAGCTGCATCGTCAAGGCCTGACCCTAATTCATATCACCCACCATATGGAGGAAGTGCTTGCAGCAGAACGCGTATTGCTCCTGCACCAAGGACGACTTGAGTTTGACGGCGATCCACTGACTTTTTTTGAATCCATGCCTGTTGCGGACTATCAATTACAACTGCCCTTCGCAGTGCGTGTACATACATTGCTCCATTCAGCAGCACCGCTAACAGCCGATTGGAAGGGGATAATTCGATCACAATGGTCTACCAATTAAAAAATCTAAGTGTGAACTATGCCGATCATGTGGCTTTGCGCAATATAAACTGCACTATTCCTGAAGGCAAATGGATTTCTATTATCGGTCCAACAGGCGCAGGAAAGTCTACCTTTGTCAAAGTGCTGAAGGGCTTGATTCCCACCGTAAAAGGAGACTATTGGATTAACCAGCAGCCTGCCAGCAGAGATGCTAAAGGACGCTTAAAGGTTGTCCCCGAGTTGGGTTTCGTTTTTCAATATCCGGAGCATCAGCTATTCGAAACAACGGTGCATAAGGAGCTTGCTTTTGCTCTGAATCAGCAGGGTGCTTCACGTCAGCAAATTACAGAGGCGATTGAAATGATCTTGCCGCAAGTGGGTTTGCCAGAGGGGATTCTCCCCTTAAATCCATTCCAGCTAAGTGGTGGTGAAAAGCGCCGTGTAGCTATTGCCTCTGTACTGATGACAAATCCGAAGCTGCTGATATTGGATGAACCGACAGCGGGTCTCGATCCAGCTAGCCAAGTGTCTTTGCTGAGGCTACTAAAGGAATGGCAGCAACAAGACAATCGCACCATCCTCTTCGTTTCGCATCAGATGGGTGATGTTGCCGAATTCTCAGATGAGGTCATGGTTTTTCATGAAGGTCAGTTAAAAGGGCATCATGATACCAGAACATTGTTTCTGGAAAAGGAAGAATTACTGCTGGAACTTGGACTATCCTTGCCTGAACCCGTACAGCTCTTGAAGCTAGTGGAGGAATTATCTGGTCAGAAGATTGAAGTTGCCAGCTGTAAAGAGCAGGATATCTTCGAAGCGATTTTGCCGATTTGGCATTCGAGGGGGCAAGGGCATGGCTGATTCCGTATTAGTCGGTCAATATGTGGAGACACATTCGATTTTTCATCGTTTAGATCCTCGTACAAAGCTTGTAAGTATCGTGATGCTCATGCTTAGCTTTATGATGCTTGGTACGGGGCTTAGTTATGTTGTTGCAACCTTTTTTGTATTGGGAATGTTATTACTGTCTAAAGTTCCTGTGCATTTTTTTTGGCGAGGGCTACGGCCGGTATTATTTATTTTATTATTTACTTTTGTTTACAATGCCGTGTTCACCAAGGGGACGATTCTCTGGTCATGGTTTTTTATCGAGGTGACTGAAGAGGGATTGCGGATAGGATTACGTTTTGTATGGCGGATTATATTGCTCATCTTGTTAGCCTCAATTCTGACATTAACTACTAAACCGCTAGACTTAGCTTATGGTCTGGAGAAGCTGCTTGCCCCTCTGTCCAAATTGGGGGTACCCGTAGAGCAGTTCTCTTTAATGATAGTGATTGCGATCCGTTTTATCCCTACTATCAAGGAGGAGCTTGATCGTATCCTTCTCGCACAAAAGGCTAGAGGTTATGATCTTACAGTATTATCACTGCCTAAACGGATATATGCGTACATTCCGATCATTATCCCTCTGCTCTTCACAACGATTCAACGTGCTGAACAGCTGAGCTATGCAATTGATGCGCGTGCTTATGGGAATGGTAAAGGAAGGACTTCTTTTAAAAGACTGCAATTTCAGCAAATAGATTATCTGGCAGGGGGAGCTGCCCTTTTAATTGCCGTGATTCTGCTTTGCTTAAAGATAGGAAAGGTGTAGATGAAGATGAAATGGAACACCCGTATTACGGAGTTATTGCACATAGAATATCCTATTATTCAAGGAGGACTTGCTTATTTAGGTTATGCAGACCTTGCGGCTGCGGTTTCAAATATCGGTGGACTGGGTCAGGTCACAGCAATGAGTCTTCCGGATGCGGAGGCCTTACGTGCAGAAATACGTCGGGTACGAACACTAACGAACAAACCATTTGGTGTTAATTTTGCTATCGGCATGCATGGGATTGGTTATGAAGATCGGGTGCAGGTCGCCATCGAAGAGCAGGTTCCCGTGGTGAGCCTCACTGGAGGGAATCCAGCCCCTATACTGGAAATGTTACAGCCCACCGATATTAAAACACTCGTGCTCGTCTCCTCACGCAGACAAGCCCAAAAGGCTGAACAATTAGGGGCTTCTGCGGTTATTGTTGTTGGGCATGAGGGAGGGGGCCACTTAGGGCGTGACGATGTTGGAACCATGGTGCTCGTTCCGCAAGTGGTTGATGCGGTTAATATTCCTGTGATTGCTTCCGGAGGGATCGGAGATGGCCGTGGATGGATGGCTGCTCATGCACTTGGGGCTGAAGGAATCGAAATGGGCACTCGTTTCGTTGCTACAGTGGAATGTGTTCATGCGGCCGCTTCTTATAAAAAAGCTTTAGTAGAAAGCTCAGAGTCGGATACGGTTGTAATCAAACGTTCTATTGGAGCACCCGCACGAGTGTTACGTAGTGACTACATTGATCAAATTCTTGAAATCGAGCGCGTGACACCGACCTATGAAGCATTAAAAGAGTATATCAGTGGTGCAGCCAACAAGCGCTGGATCTATGATGATATCAAAGAAGAGGGCATCGGCTGGGCAGGTCAAGTGACAGGAATGATCCAAGATATTCCTACAGTCGCGGAGCTGATCGGCAGGATGGTGAAAGAGGCTAAGTTGGTTCGCGGGATGTGGGGAACACAGGTTTGAATTTAAAAAAACACAGAGCGGCGATTCTCTCTTTATTGGAGGAATCGCTGCTCTGTGTTTTTGGCTATGGCTTGTAATTCTTTTCTACAAATGAAGAATAGTCAGTTCCTTAGGGAAGCTTGTTAAGGTCTCTGCACCTTCAGCTGTAATAATCAGATCATCTTCGATACGTACACCCGCTAGTCCAGGCACATAAATTCCTGGCTCAACGGTGAACACATTGCCGATCTCGATAATGTCGTCGTTCTGTCCGTGAAGTGATGGATATTCATGAACATCCATGCCCAGTCCGTGTCCGACACGGTGTAAGAAATATTCTCCGAATCCAGCTTCTTCAATTACATCACGTGCAGCTTTGTCGACTGAGCCGAAAGGTGCTCCAGGATTGGAGGCAGCGATCCCAGCTTCGTTGGCAGCCAGCACAGTGTTATAGATAGTGACTAGCTTGTCGTCTACGGATTCAATAGCAAAGGTACGTGTAATATCAGAAGCATAACCATCGGCATACACCCCGATATCAAACATCAGGAAGTCGCCGGGTTGAATGACCCGGTTGCCCGGAACACCGTGAGGCAAGGCAGTTTTCGGACCAGAAAGCACCATAGTGTCGAAGGAAGGGCCGGAAGCGCCAACCTTTTTCATTAGATATTCTAGCTCCGCCACTAGATCGTTTTCTGTAACGCCTGTTTTTACGTGGGTAAGAACGCGGCGCAAGGCTTCCTCAACTAGCTCAGCGGCATGTTTCATGCGCTTAACTTCATCCGGGGTCTTTTTAGAGCGCATGCTGCGCAGCAATGGACCAATATCACTAAACCGTTCAGCTGGAACAGCAGCGGTTAGGTGCTCAAAACGGGCTACTGAGAAATGTTCCTTTTCTATGCCAAGAGTACCTAGCTTACTGCTGCCGAAACAATCCTTTAGCAGGTTATAGGGATTATCAGTGTCAGTGTGAGTTAGAATTTTGGTGACCGAAGAAGCCGCTTGAGCCGCTTCTGCATCCAATGCAGGCAGAATGAGCATAGGCTCTTCTCCGCGTATCAGCAGCAGACCCAGAAAACGTTCATGCGGATCGCTGGCGAAGCCGGTTAAGTAGTAGACATGCTTGGGATCTGTTACGAGCAGGGCATCCAGACCTTCGCCCGCCATTTGCTGCTCTAGGCTTGTCAGAGCATTATTCATAGTTGGTGTTCCCCTTTCAACTTCACGATTAGAACTGCAATATTCCTATTATAGATCAAAAATAGACCAGACGCACCTGACGAACTATAACTATCGTTGGCTAATCATGACATGAAGCTTTTCTTAACCCTACTAGTTGGTGTAACATATCTTTAAATATACTTCTCCTAAGGTTAGGCTGAAGCTTATTCGGGTACGGTTGTTGAGAGAGGAGTGATTCTTGCAATGAGAGGAACAATCGCACTTGTTACCGGAGCGAATTCCGGTATGGGGCTGGCCACAACAGTTGAACTGGCTCGCAAGGGAGCTAAAGTTATTATGGTTTGCCGTAATCGCCAGCGGGGAGAAGAAGCACTTGCTGCCGCCAAACAAAAGAGCCGCTCCGAGGATATCGAGCTCATGTTGTGTGATCTGGCTTCACTTGAGAGCATTCGCAGCTTTGCTGAGGAATTCACTATGAAATATCCGATGCTAGACATACTTATCAATAACGCCGGGGTAGTCACGATTAAGCGTCAGCTTACGAAGGACGGCTTTGAGATGGATCTTGGCGTAAATCATTTGGGGCATTTTCTACTTACCAATTTGTTACTTAAGTCGTTGCAGGCAGCAGAGCAAGGCCGTATCATTGTGGTTGCCTCCGGTGCTTACAAGATAGGTGCGCTCCATTATGAAGATCCAACCCTCGCTCGCCGTTTTAATCCTGCAAAAGCCTATGCCCGATCCAAGCTAGCCAATATTCTCTTCACGCGGGAGCTGGCTTCGCGTCTTCACGGAACAAGGGTGACGGTGAATTGCCTGCATCCAGGAGCAGTGGGGACGAATATAGGTGTAAACCGGGAGACTGGTTTTGGCAAGTCGGTACTTAAGTTACTCTCATACTTTTTCTTAACACCTGAACAAGGTGCCGATACAGCGATTTATTTGGCTACAGATCCCGATCTTGGAGAGGTAACCGGTCAATATTATTATCGAAGAAAGATTAAACAACTGTCTCCCAGAGCGCAGAATACAATAGAGGCCGAACGGCTGTGGCAATGGAGCCAGGAGCAGGTCGGCCTGAGTTAATTAACACATTTGGAGGAATTAAGGGATGAATTGGGAGAACAGCAGAATTGAAGATGCAACATCTGCAGACTTAGCAGCTATTGTAGATATTTATAACTCAACGATTGCTGGGAGGGTGGTAACTGCAGATCTGGAACCCGTTACTGTTGCAGACCGGGAGAAATGGTTTCTTGAGCATAATAGCCATCACCGTCCCTTATGGGTACTGAAGCAAGGAGATGAAATTGCTGCATGGTTCAGTTTTCAATCCTTCTATGGTCGTCCAGCGTATAATGCAACAGCAGAAATCAGTGTATACGTGAATGAAAAGTTCCGTGGTGGTGGTGCGGGCAGAATTCTTCTGACAGAGGCCATTGAGAAAGCCCCTAGTCTCGGAATTAAGAATCTAGTCGGCTTTGTGTTTGGACATAATGATCCAAGCCTTGGTTTGTTGAAAAAGTTTGGTTTTGAAGAGTGGGGAATGCTGCCTGGTGTGGCTGAACTTGACGGTATAGAGCGTGATTTAGTCATTGTCGGCCTTAAAATCTAATGCCTTATATAAAACGCTTACATTTTGAGAGTTGAATTTAGATTATCGGTGTCACAATCGACCCATTCTTTGGACCAACTCTGTAAGTCTCGGATGACTGATTCCAGAGCAAGACCTTTATCCGTCAAAGAATATTGGATCCGCACGGGGGTCTCTGGGAACACTTCTCGAAGAACGATCCCTTCCTGTTCCAGCTCTTTGAGCCGTTCGGAGAGCAGTCTTCCACTGATGGGTAATGCCGCTTCAATTACATTGAAACGTTGGGGTCCTTGAAGGAGCTGGTAGATAATTAAACCAGTCCAACGCCTGCCGATAATATCCATACTTTTTTGTAGCCGGGGACATAAATCATTGGACTTCATAGGGCTCACCTCTTAGTAAACATTATAAACGAAAAGACCAATAACTTAAACAAATTCCAATTTAATTCAGTACTAGAAAGGATGATGGACAGTGTCTAAAAAAAAGAAAATGCCTACCACACCAAGAGCCGCTACGAATGATGGCCCTGCTACGTTAAAAGATCTGCTAAGCAGTGATGTTCTAGGAAAGCTGAAGGCGCAATCTGATGCGTTGAAAGCGGAGGAAAATGACCGTAAAGAAGCTGCCCGTAAGGCAGTGGAAGATCAGCGCAAGGCTGAGCAGAAGCGGTTGGATAATGATTTTGCACATCTGCTGGAGAACAGTAATCAGGATTGGAAGAAATATAAATAAATCCTATAGCTTAGCGCTAAAAATATGGCAGAGATTAAAGAAGCACCCGTTAGGGTGTCTTTTTTTTTGTAACTTAAGCCGATAAGCCTAAGTCTTAATTATTTTAAATTTAAGTATATGAAAGGGTTGACCCTCAAAGTGGGCTTAGGTATAATTTAAAACATTGCGAATGAAAATCATTATCATAAAAGCGCATTTGTAAACTATTAAACAGATAAGGAACAACTCATGAAACTAAAATATTTGTCCCTACTTCTAATAGTATTTTCATTTATATCTTTGTTTATAGGCGTTAAAGATATATCCCCATTAGATCTCTTTCATCTTACGGAATCTCAAGCACAGACCTTGCTGGTAAGCCGGATTCCCCGGTTAGCCGCATTGATTATCGCTGGAGTCAGCATGAGTATTGCCGGATTAATTATGCAACAGCTGTCACGCAATAAATTCGTCTCCCCGACTACGGCAGGGACGATGGATTCCGCGAAATTTGGTATTCTCGTATCCCTAATGTTATTCACAGGCGCAACGCCAATGCAGAAATTGCTGGTTGCTTTTGTTTTTGCACTATTGGGCACCTTTATTTTTATGAGAATCCTGGATCGGATCAAGTTCAAGGATAGTATTTTTATCCCGCTGGTCGGACTCATGTTCGGCAACATTGTAGGTTCGATTACAACATTTTTTGCGTATAAAAATGATTTGATTCAGAATATCTCGTCTTGGATGCTTGGAGATTTCTCAACGATTATCAAAGGCCAATACGAATTAATTTATATCAGCATTCCACTTGTCATTCTGGCGTATCTCTTCGCTAATAAATTTACGGTAGCCGGTATGGGCGAGGATTTCTCCGTTAATCTTGGCATGAATTACAAAGCGGTTGTCAACGTGGGATTGGTAATTGTAGCGTTAATCTCTTCTGTTGTCATTTTAACCGTAGGTACGATTCCATTTCTGGGTCTGGTAGTACCTAACATTGTAACGTTGTACATAGGAGATAACCTCAAAAAAAGTCTGGCGCATACAGCCATTCTCGGAGCGGTGTTCCTCCTGTTCTGCGATATTCTGGGCAGGCTCATTATCTATCCATATGAAATATCAATCAGTCTCACGGTAGGCGTCATCGGTAGTGGTCTGTTTATCTACTTGCTGATGAGAAGAAAGGCGAACTAGAGATGAAGACAAAACTAACTATATTATCTATAAGTGCTGTCGCCCTCATCGTCTTGTTTATGACGTATCATGCTTTGGGAAATTGGGACTACGTTCTGCCCAGCCGGGGAAGAAAGCTGGCGGCCATTCTGATTACCGGAGCTGTGATAGCTGTCTCTACCGTAGTTTTTCAGAGCATCACGAACAATCGTATTTTGACACCAAGTATTCTCGGGCTCGATTCCCTGTACATGTTAATCCAGACGTTCGGTGTATATGCCTTAGGTTCATCGAATATGACCTTTATGAATAAAAACATCAACTTCTTGTTCTCTGCGTGTCTCATGGTCCTGTTTTCAGGCGTATTGTATAAGCTAATGTTCCGTAGGGAAGGACAAAATATTTATTTCCTGCTGCTGGTAGGGCTGATCATGGGGACGATGTTCCAGAGCGCGTCTTCTTTTATGGAAGTGCTTATTGATCCGAACGAATTCCTGATTCTACAGGGGAAAATGTTCGCCAGCTTCAACAATGTCAGCAGTGACCTATTGATTCTTTCCACCATTGTTCTGACGCTAACTACGTTGTATTTCTTGCGATTTGTTAAGTATTTGGATGTTATTTCGCTTGGAAAAGATGAAGCCATTAATCTGGGCATCAATTATGACTATGTGGTCAAAAGGCTGCTAGTTATTGTATCTATCTACGTTTCGATCTCGACGGCTCTAGTCGGACCAATTACTTTCTTAGGTTTGTTGGTAGCTAATGTGGGACACCAGCTGTTCCGTACCTATAAGCATGCCTATCTGATTCCTGGAACGATTCTGCTGAGCATTGTTGCGCTTGTCGGCGGGCAGTTCCTGGTCGAACGTGTTTTTGGATTCAATACTACGGTTAGTGTGATTATCAATTTTGCAGGCGGCGTCTACTTCGTCTATCTGCTGTTAAAGGAGAATAAGTCGTGGTAGAAGTTAAAAATTTAACCAAACGTTATGGCGGAGTAACCGTCGTTGATGATGTGTCCTTGTCCATCAAAAAAGGCGCAATCACCTCGTTTATCGGACCAAATGGTGCGGGTAAAAGTACACTGCTCTCCATGATCAGCAGACTTATCTCCAAAGACGCGGGAGAGGTGCTGATCGAAGGTAAGGAAATCGGTACCTGCAAAAGTAATGAGCTTGCTCGTAAAATATCGGTGTTAAAGCAGTCCAATCATATTAGCGTACGCCTCACTGTGAAGGAGCTCGTTTCTTTTGGGAGATTCCCGTATTCACAGGGGAAGCTGAGTCCGGAGGATCGGGCGTTCGTTGACGAAGCGATTGCTTACATGGATCTCCAAGAGATGCAGGATAAATATATTGATCAGCTCAGTGGAGGACAACGCCAGCGGGCATATATTGCCATGGTTATGGCTCAGGATACAGAGTACATTCTGCTCGATGAACCGCTCAACAACCTTGATATGAAGCATTCCGTCCAAATTATGAAGGTGCTTCGCCGTTTGGTGGACGAGAAGGGGAAGACGATTGTGCTCGTTATCCACGATATTAACTTTGCATCTTGTTACTCTGACTACATTGTTGCGCTTAAAAATGGAAGAGTAGCTTCCTCGGGTACAGCGGATGAAATTATAGATTCTGCAGTTCTTAAAGAGGTATATGACATGGACATTCCTATTGAAACTATAGGAGGCCGAAAAATCGGTGTCTATTTCTAAAAAGGTGACTATTACTATGCGGATATTATTATGACGTAACGTAAGAAGTGAAAGGCGCCAGCTTCTTAACGCATACGCGAATAATTCAAATAGCTTCACTATAAAAATTAGGGGTGAATACATTGAAGAAGAACTTATCTTTACTGATTATGACAGTATTTCTTGCGGTAATCTTGGCGGCTTGTGGCTCCAATAATGCAGCAACTTCAAATAACAACACAGCAGCGGCAGGCAATTCGGAGGCTACTACTGCACCAACAACGGAAGCTACTACAGCACCGACAGAGCTTACTTTCAAGCATGCGCTTGGCGAAACAACTATCAAAAGCAATCCGCAAAAAGTGGTTGTTTTTGACTTCGGTACACTGGATACGCTGGATAAACTGGGTGTAGAGGTGACTGGAGTGCCTCAAAGTAATGTACCGGCTTATCTCTCTAAATATAACGATGCTAAATATGAGAATGTTGGGGGTTTGAAAGAGCCTGACTTCGAAAAAATAAACAGTCTTTCTCCGGACCTGATCATCATTTCCGGCAGACAACAGGATTCTTATGAAGAATTCAGCAAAATTGCACCTACTCTGTATGTGGCTGTAGATAATGCAAACTACATGGAATCTTTTACGAATAACGTGAAAATGCTGGGTCAAATTTTTGGAAAAGAAGCAGAAGTAGAAACTGAGCTTGCGACTATCAATGATTCCATCAAAGCTTTGAATACGAAGGCAACAGCTGATGGCAAAAAAGCACTTGTTATTCTTGCGAATGAAGGAAAAATCAGTGCTTACGGTGCAGGTTCCCGTTTTGGGATTATCCATGATGTGTTCGGATTTGCACAGGCTGATGATAAAATTGAAGTATCCACTCACGGACAAAGCGTATCCTACGAATATGTAGCGGATAAGAATCCGGATTATCTGTTTGTAGTGGACAGAGATGCGGCTGTGAAGAGTGATGGCGGCGAAGCCGGCTCAGCTAAAAAAGCAGTTGAAAACGATCTAGTGAAGAACACAAATGCCTTTAAAAACGGTAAAATCATCTACTTGGATCCTAACTACTGGTATTTGTCCGGTGGCGGTTTAATATCCGTTAGCGAAATGCTCAAAGAAGTTGAAGTTGTTCTGTAAGCTGAGTAACTTGGTGAATTAAAAAGCCTGTTGGCAGGAGTAATACTCCTTGCCAGCAGGCTTTTTTCGCTTTTTTCCATGGAATTACTGGTATATTCATACTAGTTGCTAAATTTATCTGTAACTTTTCAGGCTGGGATACGTGGTTAGGTTAAGGGGGGAGTGCATGAAGCGAAAGTCATTGGATGAAATATATCAGATGTATGTGATGGATATTTACCGCTATTTGCGCTCCCTTTGTGGTGATCATTATGCGGCTGAAGATTTGATGCAAGAAACCTTTTATCGCGCTTATCTACATTTGGAGGATTGTAAAGAAGAGAAGATTAAGCCATGGTTGTTCCGTGTCGCTTATAACGCCTTCGTAGATTACAAGCGAAAGGAAGGCCGCAGTACAGTTCAGAGTGAGGATTATTTCAAAAAGCTTGCTCATCCAGATACCACAGAAAGCACACTGCTTCATCAGGAACGTTGGGAAGAGATGAGGATAGCAGTAGGTGAGCTACCGGACAATCAGAGAAATGCACTGCTGCTGCATGATTTTCATGGGCTGAGTTATCGGGAAGCATCGGACATTATGGATGTGGGCTTGTCCCAATATAAGATATTGATCTTTCGGGCCAGACAGAAGCTGCGTGAGGCAGAGCGGAGGAGAAATGAACATGAGTGAAGAGTTTAAGGAGAAGTTAAGAAGGTATGGCGAAGGCACTCTTGCTGATGAGGATAGGGATGAGGTTGAACGTGAGCTAGAGAAGATGGAAGCTTACCAGGCCTATCTGGATGAACTGATGGGCGAAGAAAAGCCGGCTTCAGAAGAGGAGAAGAGCATAAAATTCGGAAAGGGTAAAAGAAACAGACCCGGCAAAGAAAAAAAGATCATCCGCCGTGGCAAGTGGAAAGCACGTATATCAAATACTTTGACGGTGATTTCTGCATTTTTGATTTTTTTGATCGTCAGCAGTATCATCACAGCGGTATTTTATGGCACTGGAGAAAGAGGAGAGACTTACCGTGATGTCGTTTCTTCCGCAATTGCTGTTTCACAGCCGAATACAATCGTCCATTTGAGTAGCGATTCCGGACCGTTTTTTAGTATGAATCTGCAGGGTGAAATAATAAAACAAATTGGTGATGCGCGGATTAATGTTGGAGATTATTCGATGAAGTTTCTATTAGGCTGGCCCAGAATATATAGTTATTCATGGACATATGAACGCAGTGGGACAGGTAATTACTTTATCTATCCCACTGAGAACCAGTCTGCAGAAAATAGGATGGATGACAGCAGTGAGTGGGAAAAACTAGAAAAGCTCCCTGAAGGTACGGTAGGAGAAGCCTATTTGTCTTTTGAACAATTTTTTACGACAGATGAGCTATTGAAGAAGTTTCAGCATAAAAATCTTGAGCTTTTATGGTTCGCAGCAGATACAGGTCCAAGGACACAAGAGCCAGTAATAAATGATCCCTTAGGATTTCCAAGTACGCCCATCTGGCATGCCGATGATATGAAGGTGACACAAGAGTCAAAGAAAAAGTGGGGTTGGTTTGGAGGGGTGACTAGCCGCACGAGTGTTTCTCCATCTGTTGACTCATATGGGGATGGTGAACTTCGTAATGCGAACTTCCTTAAGACACTGCACTTAATGCAGGAGCATAAATCGATCGCCAACAAGGTAATTCCGTTTATTGATCTGGATGACTCCATTAGTTATCTGGAGAAGAACGGAGTTAGGCTGTATGGAGCTGTCGTAACCGGTCCGGTTAAAGAACTGCTCAAGTTAAAGGAAGAAAAATGGGTCAGTAATATTCATGTTGAAGAAGTAAGATTATGGAATTGGCAGGATAGAGAGAACTGAGTTGGGATGCTAAATACTGTAGAAGGTAGTAAGCATAAATGATTTCTTTGGAATTACTTTATGGCAGCCGGATATGCCCTGTGTTAGTTGGGTGTACCCGGCTTTTCTGTGTGGGAGAAGTCACAGAGCTTGCTTCTCGTTTAAGCAAATCGTACAATTATTTGAATATGAGATGAGTATGATAGATTAGGAGCTGAGTTATATGAAAGTAGGCGTGGTATCAGATACACATATGACAAGAATGGCTAAGTCTCTGCCCAAAGCACTTGTTGCTGAATTCCGGAATGTAGACTTGATTCTGCATCTTGGAGATTGGGTGAGTATGGGAATCTACGATTTGTTGGCTGAATTGGCTCCAGTGGAAGGGATTGCTGGGAATAACGATGGAATAGAGATCATCGAGCGTTTCGGGGAGCGTAAGCTGCTAACGCTTGAGGGAGTCCGGATCGGAATGGTCCATGGTCATACGCCACATTCCCGCAAAGGAACGGACGGGAATGCGCTGCTTGCTTTTGCGAACGATAAGGTGGATTGTATTTTATTCGGTCATTCGCATCAGCCTTTATTGCGGGAAGAGAATGGGATTCTGCTCTTTAATCCAGGATCGCCAACGGATAAACGACGTGAGAAACTGTATTCCATCGGAATTTTGGATATCGAAGAGGGTAAAGTCAGTGCCCGGCATGTGTTCTACGATTCCAAAGAATAAGAATAATTGTCCAAATGATCTGGCGTTCGCTCCATGGTGCACGGTACGGCTGAAATATACAATAACGTTAAAACGGCCCAAGCCGGAAAGTGAGCGTTGAGGATGAACAACTATCGTATTGAACGTGTGATCTATGATGATTTGGAACGGCTTATCCCATTGTTTGATGAGTATCGGGTATTTTATGGGGCAGTCTCTGATCTGGATGGTGCACGTGCTTTTTTATCAGATCGATTGAAGCTGAACGAATCGGTAATCTTTATTGCGGTGGGGGGAGAAGGCGAGGAGAAACGAGCGTGGGGCTTCACTCAGCTCTATCCCTCTTTTTCATCGGTCTCTATGGAGCGTCTCTGGATATTGAATGATCTATATGTAACTACGGAACTGCGAGGTCATGGGCTCGGCTCCAAGCTGCTGGAAAGTGCCAGAGCTCATGCGCTCGCTACGAATACGAAGGGCTTGTCCCTGACAACAATGACGGCGAATGTGGGGGCACAGCGTTTATATGAAGCGCATGGCTACATTCGGGATGATGATTTTTATACCTATAACCTTTTTTTCTAAAGCTAGAGAGAAAGACGAGTAAGGGGCGTTAAAGTGGATACAAGTAATAAGCTGGCAATCTTTTTTGACCTTGATGATACCTTATATGATCATTTGATTCCTTTTAAAGAAGCGGTGCGTCAAGTACTTAAACCGGATGAGAGCAGTCTGGACTTTGCGGAATTATTTTATAAAGTAAGACATCATAGTGATGTATTATGGCCTATGTATTTACGTGGAGAAATTCCGCTGGAGGAGACTAGGGTACGCCGATTGGAGCTTGCTTTTGCAGAGTATGGTTTACAGCTCGATCGTGATCAAGCCACGGCGGTACAAGCGGCTTACATTGGCCGTCAGTACACCATTCAAATGATAGATGGAGTCCGGGAGCAATTGGAAAGGTTCATTACTGCTGGTCATAAAGTAGGCATCATTACGAATGGACCCAAAGATCATCAAATGAAAAAGATTCGCGGATTAGGTCTGGATCAGATGATCCCCGAGGAGATGATTTTTATTTCTGACGCTGTAGGTCTGGCCAAACCAGATCCGCAACTCTTTTTGCATGTGAATCAGAAGTCTGGCACTTCACCAGACCATTCACTTTATATAGGTGATACCTGGGCTAACGATGTAGTAGGAGCGCTTGCGGCTGGCTGGAAGGTCTGCTGGTATAATCCGAGAGGCAGACAGCCGGCTACGGATCATAAGCCTAGTTATATTTTCACGAATTATAAGGAATTTAGCGAGTTGCCTTTGGTGCTGCAAAAATCTTGATCAGGAATTAATTAGGGAAAAACTCCCTGAAATTAACCGGTTAGAGCGCGGAATTGAGGTTATTGGGGAATTTCTCCCTAATAAAACCTAAATAAGCACGGTTATAGCCATATTCGGGTGATTTTCAGGGAGGTTTTCCCTAATCGAAGGTTTACCTTGAAAAAATCTAATGATTTTAGGGAGGAATTCCCTGATTATCAGGCTGCTGGGCGATGAATGGGCGATGAATATCCCTCAGCCACGCCAAAGAACCTTTATCCACAACAAAAGAGCTTGCCTCCCAAAGCCAATAATGGCTTTATGGGGGCAAGCTCTTTTCTACTAATCAGCGAAGCTGTACGTAGGGTCAGTCAGATTCATTCTTTCTTTAATGCCTGGTGTGGCGTAGATTTTGTTGTCATCGGTAATAAAGAAAGCTTCTACATCTTCAGGTAACGACTCCAGATATTTCATGCCTTCTTCGATCCCCATCAAGAATACCCCAGTGGACAAAGCGTCCGCATCTGTTGCATTAGGGCTCATAATGGTCAAGCTTTTGAGACCGTTCTGAGAAGGGTAACCTGTGCGAGGATCAAGAATATGGTGGTAACGAACATTGTCTTGCATAAAATAACGTTCGTAAACACCAGAAGCATCGATGACCTCATCTGCGATTTTAATCGTTCCTAGCTGTGTGCCGCGGCTTTGGTCAGGGTCTTGCAGACCAATATTCCAATCCGTTCCGTTTGGTTTCGTACCTAATGCAATAATACTGCTGCCGCCGAGGTTGATCATTGCACTGTTAAGGCCTTGCTCTTTTAAATAATCAGCGATACGGTCAGCAGCATACCCTTTGCCGATACCTCCAAGATCCAGTACCATATTTTCCTTCAGTAGCTTCACGGTCTTAGCAGCTTCGTCAATTTCAACGTCTCTGTAATTGGTTAGGCTCTTGGCTGCATCGATAGCTGCTGGATCAGGGACTTTATCCCCGCCACTACCGATGTTCCAGAGGTCGATCAGCGGACCAATCGTGGGATCGAATAGCCCGTCCATTTCTTTTGCATATTGCACCGATTGTTTTACAACATCTAAGGTCTCTTCCGAAACGACAACCGCTTCTTTTCCTGCTGCTTGATTGACTGCGTAAACCTCGCCGCCTTCTTTTGTACGGCTAAGCTCCATATCCATTCGCTCCAGCATTTGCTGGATATCATCCATATTTTTTTGGGCTACATTTTCTCCGAACACTTTGATATTCACGACCGTGTCATAGATATAAAAGGTCTGCGAGAGTGACTTGGCTTCGCCTTTTCCTGAAGCTGTTGCGCCACCCGGTGTTTCCGTCGCTTTGTCATCCTTATTTTTAGTAATTAGCCAAGCGCCGACAGCTATGACGACGATGAGGATAACAACGAGGATCAACGTCGTTTTTTTGTTCTTGAACATATTCCACCATCCATAAAGTTAGTTTCTAAAACACATTATTACTATCATACCCTAGATCAGAAGTTGATGGAAATTAATTTCATGGCATATTTAGGTACAACTCCGTCTGCACGAAAAAAAAGCCCCGCAATCTGATTCGGAGCAACGCTGTGGATATAGAGGTAACTATTAAGCTAATCTAGCATGTATTCACGGTATTTGTTTTTACGAGGATTCATTACGAAAAGGATTCCCTTGGCATAACCGCTAACGGCTTTGAAATTTCGTTTGAGAGTTTCTTTGCCTGTCAGACAGGTTAACGTCCAGATCAAAGCGGCATAATTCATAGGGGGTGCTTTACGTAAGTTGAGCAGATAATAATGATTGATGGCAGTAGCTCTTGCAACAACGCCCGCCTTATCCCGAGAACCCGGCGACTCATGATGAATGATTTTCATAGTGGGGTTAATGACAAGCTTGCCATAACGGCTAGCCAAATGGGACAAGTAAATATCCTCGGCAATGGAGTAACTTGTCATCCAGGGATAGGGTTTCATATCTTGTAATGCTGAGCGCCGGAATGACATATTGCAGCCGTGAAAAAAATCCGTCTCAAAAACCTGCTCTTTCTCTCCCCAGAGGTATAGGGAGCCTGCAAACATGCTTGGGGATAATCTGCCCGGGGATCCGGACATTTGTCCGGTCAGCATGCCAAACAGCCGGCCCGGTTTGCTGCTGCGCATGCCTTTAGCAACCCCGCCTACACCGACAATTGAATCGTCCGCTGCATAAGTATCAAGTAATCGTCGAATATATAAGGAATCATCTAATTCTGCATCATCGTCTAAATGAAGCACAATTTCAGCATTTACTAGTCCAAGTGACTCATAACGGGAGAGCCAGAGACCCGGATTAGTCTTACAATGATATCGAAACTCAGCCTGTGGCAATTTGTTCAGTATGTTACGATAATAGGTTAATCTTTCTACAGGAATCTCACCGTCATCTACAATCCAGAGCTCGATGGAGACATTCTCTAGCTGTGTCTGCTTGCTTATAGATTCTATGCACACTGTAAGGTCGTTTATACGGTTACGGGTAGGTATCACTATAGATACATCATGCATATGGGGATCTCCCTTCGGAATTTCTGGTGTTAACTTCATTCTATCTGCCCTGAAGGGGAGCGTATATACCACTTTCGTTTACTTTTTGCTTTAACATTCACGTCTATAAATGTTATTTTAATAAAAGTTAAGTTTGTAATTTTGAGTTTTTAACTATATAATAGTAAGCGACGTATATTTAGTTATTACTCTTATATAACAGTTACAAATTATCAATAATATTAGGAGGTTTTTTCGTGAGAATAGATATCTGGTCCGATTATGCATGTCCTTTTTGTTATATTGGCAAAAGACGTTTGGAGAATGCGCTCAGCCAATTCCCGAACCGTGATCAAGTGGAGGTAGTATTCCGTAGCTTTCAATTGGATCCACATGCAGAGGTAAGTACAGACAAGAGTATTCATGAGCTGTTGGCTACCAAATACGGGATGACCGTCGAAAAAGCAAAAGCAATGAACGCACAACTAGCGGAGCAAGCTAAAGATGTGGGTTTGGAATTTAATTTTGATACAGTGAAGCATACCAACACTTTTGACAGTCACCGACTGAGTCATTTTGCAAGCACAAAGGGAAAAGGCGCAGAAATGTCCGAACGTCTGCTGCGCGCCTACTTTACGGATTCATTAAATCTTGGAGATCGCAGTGTACTGGCTTCACTCGCTGCTGAAGTAGGTCTGGATCAAGCGGAAGCTGCGGCAATGCTGGAAACGGATGCTTTTGCGAATGAGGTTAATGGCGATATTGAAGAAGGAAGCCGTCTTAATATTACCGGTGTACCTTTCTTTGTATTCAACAATAAATATGCTTTATCTGGTGCACAACCAGGTCCTGTATTTACAGAGGTACTGGATACTGTGTGGGCGGAGGAACAAGCAGGACCAACGTTACAAGTGGTTGGTAAGGGGAATTCTGAAGTATCTACCGATGATGGCTGCGCAGATGGATCTTGCAATATTTAAAGTTTAGATTCGAGTAAAACAAAAGAGCTGAGGGAGCCCTCAGCTCTTTTTTGTTTCGATAAAACTGTTCTTTTGTTGCTTCCCACACTCAAAAACAAGCGCTCCCGATATCCGGAAGCGCTCGCTGCTGATTGTTGTTTTATCTGAAAGATGTAACAAAGCTTGAGAATAGTGTACGTACATCATATTGATATTGGTTGATTGGTTCGATAGGCCGTTCGATACCAAGTAGAGTATATACCGCAATTCTCGCTGCTCTCACGGAGTATTCTTCAGTGAATACAACGTCATCTGGAATTTCACAGAATTGTCCAATAAAGGCCAGGTTCGTGGAACCCTCAGGGACAACTTTTGGTCTGTCACTATTGAGTCTAGGCATGAACTGTGAAGTGATATAAGGCATCATGCAAGGAATACAGTTGGCGGTAGCCATGATCTCGTCCTTATGTTCTTCAAAGTGAAGATGACCGATCAATTCTTGCATGATTTCTTCGCCGGTACAATCACACATTCTCTTTTTCACGAAATCCCCAACTTTGTCTGGATACAGTCCGTAACCCCAGAACACTTTAACATGCTCAGGTTGATTGCGGAAATGCGGTTGGTAGGCCAGTACAACGGACATAAACCAGCTCGAATCCTTGAATGTGACCAAAGCGCCTGTGCCGGCACGGTTACGTGTGAAATTTTCCATCAGATCGAAGAATTTGGAGTCATGGAAAGTTACAGTAAAGGACTCCCATTTCGAACCGTCTACATGATCATCGAACGAAGAAGGATTGCCAAGACTTGGTTTCTTGGAAGCGATGTTTTCCCATAATTTCCACGAGCTTCCCTTGCCGTTAAGGCGTGGAGCAGAAGTCATAGAACCAAGGCTGGAGCCTTCGGTCATAGAACCGTTTGTGATAATCACGAGATCATCTTCTTTTACATCAATCACATCTTTGACACCTTCGCGCACTACATTCATTTGGGTTACGGTAATTCCGTCACCTTTTTTGAACTGCAGATCAGTCACTGTACATTTCAGTGTGAAATCGACACCAAATGGTTCAAGATATTTGTGCAAAGGCAGAATGATGGAATCATATTGGTTATAAGGAGTGCGGGTTACACCTTCCAGTGTTTGAATTCTTGGGAATTCATGGAAGAAACGGAGCATATATCTTTTAAACTCTACAGCGCTGTGCCAAGGTTGAAATGCAAAAGTAGTAGCCCACATATACCAGAAGTTAGTTGTGAAAAAGTGAGGGGCGAACCAGTCGTTGATACGCGCTTTCCCCATTTTATCTTCTGGTGTAATAATCAGCTTGCCCATAGCGAGACGATCAGCCATATCAAAACCCATGGACAATACATCTTCTACTTTGCCGTCTTTATTTACTAGTCTGGCGTTTGAGTGTGTTGGATTAGCGGTATCAAAAGCAATAATTTCATCCCGCACAGACAACCCCGGACGGTCGACAGAAGGAATCGTTGTTAATAGTTCCCAGAGATTTTCATAAGCTTCATCGTTGAGCATACGGCCGCCGCGGACAACGTAACCATGTTCAGCGTCACCTGCGCCGTCATTGCTACCACCAAGAATCTTCATCTCTTCAATAATGTGAATGTTTTGTCCCGGAAAATCACAGTCTCTGACCAGGTAAGCAGCGCCCGCTAGGGATGCAATTCCGCCACCGACAAAATAAACCTGTCTATTACCGTACTCTTTTTTCACAATGGTCGCCTCCAAGTAGTTGTTTAAATAATCACACTCTTAATGTAAACCAACTCCTATTTTGAAGGTATAATCAAACTCTTTAGAGTGTCTGGATTTTTGTCATTATGGGTGATCTGTCTAGTTTTTAGACAAAAAAAACCGCTGCAACCAAAGGTTACAACGGATGGTTCTCATATTTGTGTAAAGCTTTCAGAAAATTTCCTTCAATTAGATCACTTAGCTTCTCAATCATATGGTGCGGTTGTTCCTTCATGCCTTCTCTCATCCACTGAATGATTAGGCCTGTGAAGGCTAGCGTATAGAAATTGGCTATAAAATGCTTGTCTTCTTCGCAAACCTCCATCCCGGAGGACAGCTCGTTTATAACCCCCATGATGAGATCGTTTGTCACCTCGTACAGATATGCATCCAGGTGATTTCTGCCTAGTGAATTTAGCGTGTTACAGCAAAAGGATTTATTCCGCTCAATATAGCAGAAGATTCTATAAAAACCGTCCGTCCAAGTGCTGTAGCTGCGATACTGGGCGAGGCTTTCGACAGCCTCAGTCTTATAGATCCAACCTAGCAAATCAAATATATCCTGAAAATGATAATAGAAGGTTTGTCTGTTTAGTCCGCAATGGTCCACTAGTTGTTTAACAGTAATTTTATTGAGCGGTGTATGCTCCATTAGTTCTTTTAAAGAATGGGACAATGCATTTTTGGTTAGAAAAGAATTGGACAACAGCGTTTCACCTCTTCCATTCAAGACTTCGATGCTCGCGTATACAGCAGACGAATACCTTCCGCTAATAAACCCAGTGCAAATCCGGCACATGAAAATAAGGAAAATGCGAGGAAGCCTGCGAGATCCTCCCAACCGGACATCTCTTTGTAGGTGTAGCCCAGCATAAATGCCGCGCCTATGATTATTCCCGCCGTACTAAATACCCAGAGCAGACGTGCTCCGAGCCAGCCTAAAGTGTTGACGATGCCTGCCACTACTACGGAAAAAAGAGCAAAGCGCAGTAAGAGTGTGGTATCCATTTCTTGGGCCAGCATCACAAATCGGTGCAGAGGGAAAAGAAGCCATAGCAGAATGGCATAAACGGTCATCCAGAGAAACCAACGTTTACTTTTGGCAGCAGGCAGGAATTTCATTTCATGCACACCTCTTTTCCCATAGTTCGAACGTTAAAAAGTAGGAATTATACCGTGAAGGATTCCAGTTCTTCCGCACTTTGCAGCAGGTGGCTTAGCAGGTTTGGAATGTCCTCCATTTGTTCTTCTGTAAGTTGTCTTTTGAATTGCAGCTCGATGCAGTTATTGTAAGTTTCACTTTCCTGGCCATATATGAAGCTTAAAGATTGCACAGGCTGGAAATCAGGTCCCCAGATCGCTTTTAGAATACTGTCTATCGCCTGACATTCGTTAGGAATATCTTCGACTTCCATATAAAAACGAAGTGAAAGATTACAGCCGGGATCCGTATTAGGAACCTCCATGATTTCATCGCTGAGATCTTTCGTGGTCGAAGTGAGCAGGATTTCGGCGGTTACTTTCCTGCCTGCAGTTAATTGGAAGGAGAGACTGAACTCTCTGGACATCAGCGCCATATTCAGAAGGTCGGAGCGATCCGTAACCACCAGTATTCCGTCTAAATTATCGTAGTCATAAATCTGGTTCTCAAAGGCGATCTTAATATTATCGAAAACAGTAGGATGGAACAATAAGGGCACCTTCTTTGTTTATTTATATTGTAACATGATGTGATAGGAAGTTAAAAAAAGACGCCCAGGACCAAATGGACCGGGCATCTTGTGTAGAAGTTACGGCTTCCCATAAGCGGGAAGGCTCGTCAGTCGTGGGTATACGTTCAATTCTTAGTTTGTAGGCGCAGGCGCAGTATATTTCAGGAACGTCTTCGGAATCGGGCTCTCAAAGGTCATCAGTTCTCCAGTGGTTGGATGAATAAAAGAGAGCACTCGAGCATGTAGGCCAAGTCTCCCTACCGTTTTGGTCTCTGCCCCATACTTCTTGTCACCTGCGATAGGGTGGCCGATATCTGCCATATGCACCCGAATCTGATTTTTTCGTCCGGTTTCGAGTTTAACCTCTAGCAAGGAAAAATGGCGGTTAGCCTGAATAAGTTTATAATGTGTAATTGCATGTAGTCCATCGCCTTCATGAGGACTGGAATACATTTTAAGGGTTGAGGTTTCTTTGAGCCAAGAGCTTATCTTGCCTTCAGGTCTTTTAACCGCGCCTTCGACGAGCGCTACGTAAGAACGTTCCTTCACAGTATCTTTCCACGTAGTTTGTAATGCCTGCTGAATCCGTTCGCTTTTGGCAAACATCATTACGCCTGAAGTATCTCTGTCCAAACGGTGTACGACAAAAATCCGATTTTTTGGATTGCTAACACGGACATGCTCCATAAGCTGGCGGTAAGCCGTCAATTCATTTTCTTCCGCAGTGGCGATAGATAGCAGTCCAGCATCCTTTTGAACAATAATCAGATCTTCATCCTCATGAACGATTTTAAGTCCGGTCATCTCTGCTGTTTGTACAGGCTTCTCTTGATCAATAGTAACGTTTTGACCCGGATGCAGTTGGAAATTATGCTGTGTAACTACCTTATCATTCACCGACACTTGTCCACGCGATAGGATGGATTTAATCGCATTTCGTCCGCGACCCGTGACGTGGGTGAGTAAGAAGGGCAACAGTTCAGAAGGTTCGTTTACAGTAAAAGACTTGGGTGCTGCGGTTGTTTTAGTTTTATGGTTAAGCTTGCCAGTAGGCTTGCTGTGAGAACGAGTACCTCTTTTGGCTGTTTCTTTAGGATTTCTTCTTGAGTTCATGGATGCATTCTCCGTCCTTTAATATTGTACTCCTCAATATACCATGGGCTGTGAAGAAATACTATGGAGAGGGCAGGCTTGCTGGTTTGGTTTGTAAATGCTCATAAATAGAACAGCTGGGCTAATCCAAGAAGCAGGAATAAACCGAGATATACCCAGCCTAATATGCGGGCATATTTCTTTTCCCGGTGCATGGCATTGACTGCATATATTTTAGTATCCACAGTAAGCAACAGAACACTGGAGATCAGCAGCGCAACAATTACGTAGGTTAGCTGGTGATAGAGCATAGTAGAGCCTCCCATAAACGTCATTTAATTTTGTTTAAGACCTACTCTGTCGATGTGAGTTTTCAACTTAACTTCAATACTGAGATTGGAATACTGCTGCTCCCAGTCATGTTTGTCACGAATATTGGCTTTCCAGTAGGAGGGAGCATATGCACGAATATATTCACCCATGCCAAAGACATCGGAATGCGCTTTTTGAGTTTCTTCGATAAGGTGGTTGAAAATACCGATCACTCTCTTTTGAAAAATATCTTCAATCTTTTCTAAAGAACGGCTGGAATCGATAGGGATATCACTACGTAAATGCTCATCTAGAGCCGCCTCTAAAGTGAGGTTATAGGTGATGTGAGGTTTGCCCTCTTTGAAATGAACCTTCACCCTCGTGAACCGGTCGTTGACCTTGAGCATCACCGGACCGAATTCATCAGCATAAAAAAGATCGGAGTATCCCCCGGGATTAATGCCCTTCATGGACATATATGCGCCAATCTCAATCGGAATCGTCGATCCGACCATCACTCCACCACTAAAGTAAGCTAGGCCTTTAATCATGATATTGTCTTCCTGATGTAATGAGACGTAAGGCAGATAACCACTTTCGCCCCATTTGGATTCTGCTGACCAGAATACACCTATATAATCAGCGGGGAATTTTCCTGATGTTACTGCTTTTTCCATAGTGGAGAGGATGTAAAGGGTCGGCACTCGCTGCAGCGGAGGATTAATATTCATAAATTTAGCAGCCTCCCCTTCGGATACTAGCAGCCAGGTCCGGCGACGAACTTCTGGATTTCGCCGCAAATAATCATTTAAGTCATTCATGCTTTTTTTTGCTATGTCCTCACTAATAATAATCACTCGTAAATGAATTAGATAACGTGGATCAGAAATTTGCTGCTGTAAATTGTTCATGGCGTCATCTAAGGTGTACCCGTACACTTCTACGACCCATACTGGATTTTGATTCACGCCTCCGCCTTCACCCCCACTGCCTGGTCCGAGTGGAACTCTTCCCGGAACCGCAATTTGGGCGGTCACACGGATTTTTGGAAGGTTAATATTTGCGCTTTTAAGATGAGTGGTTTGATCATCATTTATTTTGCTGTCTGGAGGGACGGAATCAATGGATAACCCTAGTACCAATGCACGGTCTTCTATTTCAAGCTGGTCCCAGCACCCTGAGAGTAAGCCAGACATGAGTGAGAGAATAAATATAAGAACTACACGCTTGCAAATTTTTTTATTCATGAGAAATGGCTCCTTTATTTCGGATTAGAGAGACTAACCATAATAAAAGAGGATAGAAGGTCAAAAAAATCAAACCGATTATCGCTGTAATGCTAGCAAATGAATAGACCTGAAATATATTTCTCGGCAAAAGTGAAAAAGTGATGATAAGTGGAAGTAAGAAGCTGGATATTAGGCGGTGATCCTTGTGCCGCAGCACTTGTTGCAGAGAGTATGCAGCTAAGTAGTAGTTCGTAAAGATGGAAGTGAATATAGAAACCACCCAAATTATTATAAAAAGAGCATCAAACCGTTCTAAAAGTCCTGCGCCGATGGATATGGAGCGAGCTGCTTCTAAGGTTGGATAGGAAAGTAATTTGGTTTCTTGAGCTCCAAACATGCCTAAAGTGACCCAAACGATCATTACATAAATGAATCCAATGATACAAAGCGCAACAGTACCTGCTTTAAGGATCTGTTGAGGTTTTTTCATTAAAGGGACCAGCAGGATGATGACAAATGTGCCCTGATAAAGGCCAGCGGACGTAATCGTTCCTTTGGAAAAGCTTGAAAAGGTGGTGTGATTTCCGGTGAGGGGTAGCAAGTTTAGAACATCAACATTTTTCATAGCTACCAAGGCAATTGCTATAACAGATAATAGAATAAAAGGTAAATAGAAAACATGGACATAAGTGAATTTCACAATATTTCTTCGGATTGATAAGGCAACCAGTAGGAGCATTAAGAGAATTACTGCTTCGATGGGTGTCTTTTTAAAGACAACCGCAATACATACTTCTCCGAATTGGCGCATGGTGATCCCGGCAGAGAAAGCAAAAAACAAAGAAATAAAAATGGAGAAAATATCCGCGAGCCCAGTTCCGAGAAGGCGGCGGCTGAATACGAACAACGTTTCGTTCGGGAATTTTCGGCAGACAGCTGCTGTAAACCAGCAACCCAAAAAAGCAACAGGTACACCAGAAGCAGTCACGAGCGGTGCACCACTGTCTCCGGCTTCAGCCATATAACGAGGAATACTTAAGATTCCTATTCCTATAATCGTACTAACGATTACAGCCATGACTTGGATCGTTGTTATGGGGCGGTTACTATTCATCAGCTTCACTTTTCTCCTTAAAAATCAGATCGGTATGCATTTTCGGAATATCCTTGGCAAGAAGATCAGGATCAGGTGTATTAAGAAAGCTTGGGCGGCATCGCATCCACCATAAAGGTACCCGAACGATACTATCCTTAAGGTCCTTCCATATCGTAGGGACAAAGGGGGTCATGTAGGGAACGCCAAAAGATTCCAGGAATAATAAGTGGTTGATAATAACAATAGTGCCCAGCATTACTCCGTACAGGCCAAAGCAGCCTGCCAATATGATCAATGGAAATCTAAGCATTCTTGAAGAGATTGCGGCATTGTAAGCGGGTGTGGCAAAAGACCCTATGGTCGTTATAGCCACAACAACTACGGTGGTTGGACTCGCCAGACCTGCTGCTACGGCTGCCTGACCAATGACAAGCACACCTACAATAGAAAGAGCCCCGCCAATCATTTGCGGTAGGCGAATGGTTGCTTCGCGCAGCACCTCCATGAAGACTTCCATAATCAGAACTTCCAATACGGCTGGAAAGGGTACGCCAGCTCTTGCACCTGTTATTGCTACGGCGAACTCTGTCGGCAGTAGCTCAGGATTGAAAGAGATAATGGATACATATAAGGCAGGGAAGAAAAGGGAAAATAATAATGCGATCAGGCGGATCATTCTTAGGAGGCTTCCTACGATAAAACGTTCCGTATAGTCATCCATCGTCTGAAAGAATTGGTTGAAAAGTGCCGGGACGATAAGGCAGAAAGGTGAGCCATCTACAAGGATGATGACTCGTCCTTCTAATAAAGAGGCTATAGATTTATCCGGACGTTCAGTTGGCTGAACCTGTGGAAACGGGGAAAGGGGATGATCCTCTATAAATTGCTCGATATACCCCGCATCAAGGATGCCGTCTACATTTATTGCTGATAATCTCTTCATCACCTTTTGAACTAGCCCTGGATCGGCTATTCCTTCGATATAACAAACAGCTACTTTTGAGCGCGTCCGTACGCCAAGAGGGGCAGTTACTACACGAAAATCCGGCGTTTGTAGTCGATAGCGAAGCAAAGAGATGTTGGATTCTAAATTCTCTATAAACCCATCACGTGAACCGCGTATAACTTGTTCAGTTTGAGGTTGCTCAATGCTACGATGCTCAATTTTACGCAGATTGAAGTAAAGTGCCTGATCCATTCCATCTATGATTAGAACTACATTTCCATCCAACAAGACGGAGACTAGAGTATTTAGGTCCTTAGTGCGGTTACCTTGTGTGACTTGTACCGTCATACTCCAGATGTAATCAGGTAAATCCTTTAGATCTTTTGGAATTTCTGAGTGGTCGGAGGAAACATTCATTAATGGCTTTAAAACATAGTTCTGAATTTGATTCTGGTCCACCACAGAAGAAAAAAAGATAATAGCCGCATCATATCTACCGTATACCTTGAAGTTACGGACAATAAGGTCGCTGTCTTCTCCAAAGACTTGTCGAATGAAGCTTATATTGCTCTTCAGGCTGGAATCCAATGGCTTTACTGGACGATTGTCCTGGGCAGAGGACTCGTTACGTGCAGGCTTTTGTTTAAAGGAGGTATATTTTTGTTTCCAATTTTGCACGGTCGCTCCACCTTTCTATGAAATCACGCTTATTAAAGCTTGGCTTAAAAGAAGACCTTTTATGTAAATATTTCAAAAGAAGAACAGGGTGATGATAGTTAAGAAGTGTTGCTCATTACACCATTGACCGCTAAACTAAAGATAGAAACGCCTAAGGAGTTATGAGAGATATGAAGATGCAAGCACCTACTATTGAACAGGCGCAGGCTGAGCTGCAAAAATATTACGGTTATCCAGACTTTCGGGATGGCCAGAAAAAGATTGTTCAGAACTTGCTGGAAGGACGCGACACACTGGGAATCCTCCCTACGGGTGGCGGGAAATCGATCTGTTATCAGGTTCCTGCACTGCTCCTGCCAGGGCTGACACTGGTGATATCACCACTGATCTCGCTGATGAAAGACCAGGTGGATGCGTTAACTACTGCGGGTATTCCGGCAGCCTTTATTAATAGCACGTTAAGCGGAAAAGAAGTGAATGAGCGGATTCGGGCTGCCCGGCGGGGCGATTTGAAGCTGCTCTATGTTGCGCCCGAAAGACTTGAGCTGGACTGGTTCCGTCTGGAAATGGCTGAGCTGTCTATTTCCTGCGTGGCTGTTGATGAAGCGCACTGTGTATCCCAGTGGGGACATGATTTTCGGACAAGTTATCTGTCGGTATCTCCATTTGTAGATGAGCTGCCTGAACGTCCGATCCTGGCAGCATTTACCGCCACGGCGACGCCGGAGGTTATGGAGGATATGGTCCGGCTGCTGCGCTTGCGCGAGCCGGGTATTTTCATGACGGGGCTAGGAAGAGATAATCTGGCAATGTCCGTGCTGCGGGGAGAGAACAAGCGGGAGTTCGTTATGGATTATGCGGCTACGCATTCTCACCAGCCGGGGATTGTATATGCGGCAACCCGCAAAGAAGTAGATGATCTGTATCAGAGGCTGCAAGCTTCGGGCATAGCGGCAGGTCGCTATCATGCGGGTATGAACGACCAGGAGCGGGCAGATAGCCAGGAAGGGTTCCTCTATGACGATATCCGGGTCATGGTGGCTACGAATGCCTTTGGGATGGGGATTGATAAATCCAATGTCCGGTACGTAATTCACTACAATATGCCCAAAAATATGGAAGCCTATGTTCAGGAAGCAGGTCGTGCTGGACGTGACGGGGAGCCGAGTGAATGTATATTGCTGTTTAGTGCGCAGGATATTATGACGCAAAAGTTCCTGATCGAGCAGAATCCACAGGATACTGACCGTAAAGCTAACGAATATCGCAAGCTTCAGCAAATGATTGATTATTGCTATACTACCCGCTGCTTGCGCAGTGCCCAGCTGGATTATTTCGGGGAAGAGCATGGGGACAAGCCATGTGGTATCTGCAGCTCATGTACGGATGAACGAGAGCTAGTGGATATGACCGTCGATGCGCAAAAGATCTTCTCCTGCATCCACCGCATGCGGGAGCGTTATGGTGTAGCGTTGGTGGCATCTGTGCTGAAAGGCTCGCGCAATCAAAAGGTGATGCAGTACGGCTTCGATAAGCTGCCCACACATGGGGCGATGTCGAGCCGGACGGAGAAGGAAATCTCAGAGAGTATCAATGTGCTCATCTCAGAAGGGTATCTTGCCTTGTCGGAAGGCCAGTACCCTGTAGTACGGCTTCAGCCTCTGGCTGCTGAGGTCCTGCGCGGACAGCGTGAGGTGATGCAGCGTGTGGCACGGCCTTCGCGGACAGGTACAACATCTGGTACGAGAGTTCGTAGCCGGGGGCATGACCTGTCGCCATCAGCCGTCAATGAGACTGTCTTTGAGCAGCTGCGTCTTATCCGGCGTGAATTGGCAGGACGCGAGCATGTGCCGTCGTACATTATTTTTAATGATGCCACGCTGCGTGAGATGAGTGTGGTTTGCCCGCAGACCGAAGCGGAAATGCTGAGGGTAAAGGGTGTTGGGGAAGTGAAATACCGGAAGTACGGTAAGGCATTCTTAGAGTTTTTTCAAAATGAAATGTAGAAAAGGTCGTGTAGCATGAAAATCGTCCTGACCACGTTAAACGCCAAATATATTCATACCTCACTCGCAATCCGCTTGTTAAAAGCGTACAGTGAGCATGAATTTAAGGATATTCATTTGGCAGAGTACACCATCAAAGATCCCGTGATGAATATTGTGTCCGACTTGTTTCAGAAACGGCCAGATGTGATTGGTTTCTCCTGTTATATCTGGAACATCGAAGAGACGCTGAAGCTGATTGGTATTCTTAAGCAAGTGATGCCTGAAGTTACGATTGTTCTCGGAGGACCGGAAGTTTCGTATGAGCCGCTTCATTGGATGAAAAGAGAAGCTGGCATTGATTTTATAGTTAATGGAGATGGGGAAGAGACGTTCCACCATTTGCTGCAGGAGCTAAGGGATGATCGTAAGTTTCACTTTGTGTATGGAGCCGCTTATCGCAAGGGAGAAGAGATCATTGTCAATCCACCACGTCCCAAAAGCGATCTGAATACCCTGCCTACGCCGCATCGTTTTCCTGAGGATATTCCAGATTTGAGTAAACGTATTGTTTATTTTGAGACAAGCCGCGGGTGCCCATTTAACTGCCAGTTCTGTTTATCCAGTATTGAGGTAGGCGTACGTTATTATGATATTGAACGAGTGAAATCCGATCTGCTTTATTTAATACAGAATGGCGCCAAAATCATTAAATTTCTGGATCGTACTTTTAATATCAACCGCAACTATGCGATGGAAATGTTTCAATTCCTGATCGATAATCATCAAGGCTGCGTGTTTCAGTTCGAAATTACCGCAGATATCATGCGGCCTGAAGTTCTGGATTTCCTATCTAAGAATGCGCCTCCGGGTATTTTTAGATTTGAAATTGGGGTGCAATCTACCAACGATGAGACGAATGAGCTTGTTAAACGCCGCCAGAATTTCAAAAAGCTGTCCCGTACCGTAATGAAGATTAAGGCAAGCGGCAATATCGATCAGCATCTGGATTTGATTGCCGGATTACCTATGGAGGATTACAGCACCTTCCGTAAAACGTTTAATGATGTATTCGTTATGGAGCCGGAAGAGCTACAGCTAGGATTCCTCAAAATGCTGCGGGGAACGGGGCTGCGGGCGCAGGCGTCTAAATATGAGTACACGTATATGGAACACGCACCTTATGAAATCCTTAGCAGTCATATGATGCCTTTCTCAGACATTATCCGTTTGAAGCGGCTTGAGGATGTGCTGGAGAAATACTGGAACAGCCACCGGATGGACCATACGGCCAAGTACTTGATCCGACATGTATTTGATTCGCCATTCGATTTCTTTCAGGAGTTCGGTGACTACTGGGAGGAGAGAGGCTGGCAAAAGATTGGCCATCAGCTGGAAGATCTCTTCACCCGCCTGCAGTCCTTCCTGATAGATCGCGGGACGCCGTCTATGGATGTTATAACTGGCTTGATGAAGCTGGACTATTTTCTTGGACACAAGTACAAGCCGCGCAAAATCTGGTGGGATTTCGTGCTGGATAAGTCGGATTGGTCGAGCTATTTAAAAGATATCGCGGCTAATCCGGGTCAAATTTCTGCCCAGTTAGCAGAAGCAGGACTTAACGAAAGAGAACTGCAAAAGTATACTGTGCTGGAAGTATTGCCATTCTCGCTGGAAGCGGTGCTGGATTCCATCAGCGGCATGCGTGCCGATGAAGGCTTGGAGGATAGTGAAGCTGATATGGCTAATCTGGAGGCGTTGCCTTCGGCAGACTCGCCATTACAGGGAGCAACGGATAGTAGTTTAGAAGAGACTGCGCAAGCAGCAAACTCGGCTGTAGCTGTAGCGGAGCCCGCTTCCATTAGGGAAGGGCGCACGCTACTAATCGTAATGTATCAGCAGAACGAGAGCCAACGCGCTCAGTACTACACACTGCCTTTGTAATAGGCGGGTGGAAGGATAGACCGTTCCTTTATGGGACGGTCTATTTTTTGCCTTGGGCGATAGCGACATCTGGATTCACAAGTGGCTGGGAAGGGGATGAGGTGGAGCTAGTGGCGATTGAGTCCGCATGTGGTGGAGGAGAGAGATGGTGGGGATATTGACAACTGGGTCCGAAAGCGGTGAGTAACCCGACGCAGGCGGACCCAGCGGACCTTATACGTGGAATTATCTTGTTTTTTTGATGCTAACGGACCGCATAGTCGCTATTGACACGAAAAACACCTAATATGAACCTGTTTCGCATGAATAGCTTCACTGGAGTCCGAAACCTAGCTCGAAAGGCTATAAATCAGCAAATAGCGTCAACTGAGTCCGAAAGCGGTGAGTAACCCGACGCAGGCGGACCCAGCGGACCTTATACGTGGAAATATCCTGTTTTTTGGATGCTAAAGGACCGCATAGTCGCTATTGGCACGAAAAATACTCAATATGAACCTGTTTCGCATGAATAGCTGCACTGGAGTCCGAAACCTAGCTCGAATGGCTATAAATTAGCAAATAGCGTCATCTGAGTCCGGAAGCGGTGAGTCACCCGACGCAGGCGGACCCAGCAGACCTTAAACGTGGAATTATCCTGTTTTTTGGATGCTAAAGGACCGCATAGTCGCTATTGGCACGAAACACACCCAATATGAACCTGTTTCACATGAATAGCTGTACTGGAGTCCGATATTTAGCTCGAAAGGCTATAAATCAGCAAATAACGTCAACTGAGTCCGGAAGTAGCGGGGAGAGTAATGAGTGTAGTTAGTAACAACTGAGATCGAAAGTGGCAGGGGAGAGTGACGATGTGTAGTTAGTGTTAACTGAGTCCGAAATTAGCGGAGAGTGTAATGACTCGGCGTAGGCGGACCCAGCAGACCTTATACGTGGAAATATCCTGTTTTTTGGATGCTAAAGGACCGCATAGTCGCTATTGGCACGAAACACACCAAATATGATCCTGTTTCACATGAATAGCTGCACTGGAGTCCGATATCTAGCTCGAAAGGCTATAAATTAGCAAATAGCGTCATCTGAGTCCGAAAGCGGCGGGGGAAGGTGATGATATGTAGCTAGTGACAACTGAGCCCTAAAGTGAAGGGGGAAAGTGATGATGTGTAGTTAGTGACAGCTGAGTCCGAAACCTAGCTCGAATGTCTGAAAATAGCAAATAGCATCATCTGAGTCCGGAAGCGGTGAGTAACCCGACGCAGGCGGACCCAGCGGACCTTATACGTGGAAATATCCTGTTTTTTGGATGCTAACGGACCGCATAGTCGCTATTGGCACGAAAAACACCTAATATACACCTCTTTGGAAGGAATAGGTGCACTGGAGTCCGAAACCTAGCTCGAAAGGCTATAAATCAGCAAATAGCGTCATCTGAGTCCGGAAGTAGCGGGGAGAGTAATGATATGTAGTTAGTGTCAACTGAAGTCCGAA
The DNA here is from genome assembly GCF_038004505.1 of Paenibacillus sp. FSL R7-0048. Lineage (NCBI taxonomy): Bacteria > Bacillati > Bacillota > Bacilli > Caryophanales > Paenibacillaceae > Paenibacillus > Paenibacillus sp. FSL R7-0048. The sequence goes on from NZ_JBBORF010000001.1 coordinate 1,440,667, forward strand.
AGTGGAGGGGAGAGTGACGATGTGTAGTTAGTGTCAACTGAGTCCGAAAGTAGAGGGGGAATGGTGATGATGTGTAGCTAGCGACAACGAGTTTGTACGTGGTGTGGGAGAGCGATGAGCTGAAGACAGCGTCAACTGAGTCCATTAGCGGTGGGGGAAGTTTATTTACTAAGTTCAGATGCGCGGAGGAACTGGAGATTGTTAGATTGAGAAGTCTGCTGAGACAAGCTACGCAAAACGCAAAACGCAAAACACAAAACACAAAACGCAAAACGCAAAACGCAAAACCGCAAACCGCAAACCGCGAAACGTAAACCGCAAAGAAGCGATCTCCCAAATACCGGGAGCATCGCTTCTATGTTGTCTCATTTCTCGTCTCATAAATTCACTAACAACTGCGCTTTTTTCTTAACTTATCTTAGCAACCTCTGAAGGAAGGTGGCGCTCTAACCAGTTGAGCACATCGGCTGTGACTTGATCTCGATTCACTTCATTTAGCATTTCGTGTCTGCCTTCTGGATAGAGTCGGAACTCAACGTCTGACACTCCTCGTTTCTTATACAACTCCGCAAGACGGGGAATGCCTTGACCGTTCATCCCGACAGGGTCCTTATCCCCACCGAATATATAAATGGGCTTACCTGTACATAATGTGCTAAGTGATTCCTCAGTATGGATCTCTCTTAGGAGGTGGAAGAAACCACGGAAAAAGCGTGTTGTACAAATAGCTCCGCAGAATGGATCGGAAATGTACTTATCTACTTCCGCAGTATCGCTGCTCAGCCAGTCAAATGTTGTTCTGACCGGGGAAAAGGCGCGGTTATAGCTGCCAAATACCAGACTGTTCAGCAGTACACTGCGATGATGCTCACCCTTTAGCTTAAGCTGCGCGCTTGCCAGAGATTCTCCAATACGCAGCATACTGCGTGGACCGTTTGTCCCGCTTAGGATAAACCCTGAATAGATTTCGTTGCCTTCTTCGCACATGAGTTTTTGACCCAGAAAGGAACCCATACTGTGTGCGAATAAAATGATGGGCTTTCCTTCATGCTTGGAGAGTGCTGCGGCACCTACCTGCAGAAGATTGCGCCGCATCCAATAAAATCCGTCCTCCCCAACATCACCAAGCAGGTTGACTTGACCAGCGGTTCTACCATGTCCCCGGTGGTCATTTGCATATACTGCATAACCAACCCCGGTTAAAGCTTCCGCAAAACGAGCGTAGCGGGCAGCAGTTTCACACATCCCGTGTGAAATTTGCACGATTCCTCTAACTGGGACATCGGACTCAGGTAACCATTCATAGACATGGATGGTTACACCTATGGGATCCGTTAGAGTAAAGCTGTTTTCCTTCATGGTCCATTCCTCCTAAAGGTTCTCGACTTATGGTAAATAAGAGCGAAGCACAGTAGAATGACCCTCGATAGTATAACGGCCTAGGTTGGAAGGAATCAGATAACATTCCCCTGCGGCATAAGGCTGGGAGCCGCCTTCCCAAGTCAGATGTCCGCTGCCTTCGCAGATAACCAGAATAGTGAAGCTGTCTTCTGAAGTGGTGAGATCCCATGAACCATTTACGATCCCTTTTTCGACAATAAAATAAGGTGAAGCGGCAAGTTGCAGCCACTCTCCAGGCACTGCATGATCGGTCTTCATCGAAGTAGCGCCGGCGCCTTCATAAGCTGTAACATTCAGAGAATCCTCGATATGAAGCTCGCGTGGTTTTCCATCTAGTCCTGGACGGTCGTAGTCATAAATACGGTATGTAGTGTCGGAATTCTGTTGAATTTCCGCTACAACGACACCAGCACATAGAGCATGTACCGTTCCGGCAGGGATGTAGAAGGAATCGCCAGCGGAGACAGATACCTCTTGAAGGCTATCCATAACCGTGCCTTTTTCCAGTGCTTCGCGTAATGTTTCACGGTCTACGCCTTCTTTAAGGCCGTAGATGATTTTTGCATCTGGCTTAGCGTCTAATACGTACCACATCTCTGTTTTACCCAGTTCACCTTTAGGCAATCCTACATAATCATCCGTAGGATGGACTTGAACGGAAAGGTTGTCGTTGCAATCCAACAATTTGATCAAGAGTGGAAATCTTCCACCAGCTTCTGATATTCCCTTGCTTCCGAACCACTCGTAACCAAATTGCTCACGAATTTGATCCAGACCTTGTCCAGCTAATTCTCCATTAACCACCGAAGATGTTCCATTCGCATGATCGGCAATCATCCAGCCTTCACCAATATGGCCTTCTGGTAGATTCAGGCCGAATTTCTCCAGCGCGCGGCCACCCCAGACACGTTCTTTAAACTCCGGTTGAAATTTTAAAGGATATGGTTGTGTCATTCGTAATCTTCCTTCCCAATTACAAGATAGTTTGATTGTTTACAAAGCTTAAGATGGGGAACCTTTTTTCTTCTCGAGGGCAATTACATAAGGTGCGTCCGTGCGCTGCAGCTGGCGATATACAATGCTCTGCGCTACCTTAGAGTAAACAGTCGCAGCCCAAGCTTCAACAGCGGCGGCTTCGAGATCTCCGCCTGCATGGCCAGGATACAGTACAGCCGTAATAATTCCCCCCGGACGCAGCAGCTGGAGTGAAGCTTCCAGGGCTGCAATAGAGCTATCCGGCTCAGTAATGATATTCTTGTCGGCATCGCCTGAAGGCAGATAGCCAAGATTGAACATTACAGCACCAACGGTGCCTCGCCAGTTAGCCGGGACGGCTTCTGCCATTTCGGCATGGCTGCGTTCCAGTAAGGTAACGGTAGAGAGCGAAGGAGTTTCCTCACGCGCAAGCCGGAGACGTTCTTCTGCCAGCTTCAGTGCCGCAGCTTGAATGTCAAAGCCGTAGACTTCGCCACGAGCTCCGGTTGTTTTGGCTAGAAAAAGCGTATCAGCACCAGTACCCACAGTTGCATCAATCGCACGGTCACCTAAAGTTAGCCGCTCAGAGATTAATTTATGAGCAAAGCTTAGAACGGACATAAAGCCCATTAGCCCTTCCTCCAATACTTACCCTGCCAAGTATCACGAGCAACAAGCTCATCGTCAATGGCATTTAGCACTTCCCATTTCTTGAGACTCCACATCGGTCCAACTAAGAGATCCCGTGGGGCATCTCCAGTCAAGCGATGAACAATCATCTCAGGGGGCAGAATTTCAAGTGAATCAGCAATCAGCTTCACATACTCGTCCTGTTCCATGAATCGGAGCAATCCTGCTTCATACTGCTTCACCATTGGTGTTTTGCGCATGAGATGCAGAAGGTGAATCTTAATTCCCTGCACATCCATGCGAGCTACAGCAGATACCGTTTCGAGCATCATTTCGTGCGTCTCCTGTGGAAGACCGTGAATGATATGGGTACAGATTCGAATATCGTGACGGCGCAGCTTCTCCACAGCCTCTACATAACACTGCGTATCATGCGCCCGGTTAATAAGCTCAGAAGTGGAGTCATGTATAGTCTGAAGACCCATCTCTACCCAAAGATACGTACGCTTGTTCAGCTCTGCTAAATATTCGACCACATCATCCGGCAGACAGTCAGGGCGCGTAGCAATCGATAATCCAACGACACCAGGCTGCTGCAAAATAACTTCGAAATATTCTCTCAGCTCTTCGACCGGAGCGTACGTATTAGTATAGGCTTGGAAGTAACCGATATATTTAGCATTTGGCCATTTCAGATGCTGTCTGTCACGGACGTTATTGAATTGTGTGACTAGGTCATCTCGGCGGCTTCCGGCAAAATCACCAGAACCTCTGGCACTGCAAAATGTGCAGCCTCCCTTAGCAATGGAGCCGTCACGATTGGGACAGGTAAAGCCTGCATCAAGCATAACTTTGAATACCTTGGTATTCATGTGTTCACGCATTTCGTAATTCCAAGTATGAAAACGTTTATCTCCCCAAAGTTGCGGAGGAGATGTGTATTGAAGATTAGACACGAGAAGCCCCTTTCTGAAAATATAATTATGGATAAGATTCCTTATCCTTATATTTTTCTGAGACAGATGGCGTCCTTATCCCAGAGAACGCACAGCCGTTTCTTATAATCCAATACATTGTATCAAAAAACCGAGCTCGGCGTAACATTGACTCCCCATAACGGCATGAAAAATAGGCAGGAAATAAGGCGCTTTCAGCTTGAAAATGCTTACATAGTATGTTATATTCAGAGTGTGAAAAGCTGCTGTGGCATAAAGAAATTCATCCAAGAGTTCATAATTTCGTGTCGTCCGATCCATAATAATAACCGTGAGGTGATAGCAATGAATTCTCAAACGGTATATGCTGAGGGTAAAGATTCGATTGAAGTCCACTTAACACCAGATGAAGCCCTTGCACTAACGGGCGTGGAATTTAACGGCAACCCTAAGATCAAGACAGATGCGCAGCGCAAAATTCGTAGCGCATTCGAAAAAAAGACATTTGCCACAAACACAAAGTAAATCCTGATTTGCCAGACAAGAACGAAATCTATTCCAATATACAACAACGAAGGAATTCCTCTGAACAGCTCATTTAAGAGCTGAACCAGAGAATTCCTTTTTCTTTTTTTACCGCAATCCCTTTACTTTTTGGGACAATTTCGGCACAATATTGCAAGTGACAGTTATCGTATAAGAGATAATCGGAGGAATACCTATGCGTTTACGCGGAAGAAAAGGAATACGTGAAAGTTTGGAAGAACAGACGGATTTAGTCATTCTAGATCCTCGGAGTTATAAAGGTGAGTGGTCCAAGCTGTTCGGTAACGATCATCCGATCCATGTGGAGTTCGGAATGGGCAAAGGACAGTTTATCAGCCAAATGAGCTTTAAATACCCTGATATTAACTTTATCGGAGTGGATATGTATGATGAGCTGATCCGCCGTGCTGGAGATAAGGCTAGAGCAGTATGGGAGCCGGCAGGACATGAAACACCGCCTAACCTGAAATTGGCACTTGCAAATATCGATTATGCTGAGGAAGTATTTGCTCCGGGAGAGCTTGAACGGATTTATCTTAATTTCAGCGATCCGTGGCCTAAAAGCAAGCATGCCCGGCGTCGTTTGACACATCCACGTTTTCTTGACAAATATCGCGGTTTGCTTAGCGATCTAGGTGAAATTCATCTAAAAACAGATTCCCGCAGTCTTTTTGAGTTCTCATTAAATGCCTTTGCGGACTTTGGCTTGCAGATGAAAAATATTTCTTTGGACCTACATGCAGATGGCATCATCAACGAGGATCATATCATGACAGAATATGAGACGAAATTTGTCGGACGTGGCGTGAATATCCATCGTTGCGAGGCAATTGTAGGTGCAGAAGCACTCAAACAGTATCAGGCTACCCGATTGGATAAATATCGGCTGTAGTTACAAAGCACTGCTTCAAATGGCATGCTTCAATAATAAAGCGGCAACTCTCCAAGTAAAGTAGTTTGGAGGCTGCCGCTTTTTTAAATTAACTATTCCAATAATTCAATGATACTCTGAGCACATTGTAAAGGATGGTAGCGCGCAATTTCTTCAAGATGAAGTTTGCGCTTGTTTTGCACATCCTCATAGTTGTTTAAGAGGCGCTCCATCCACATTTCGACAACCTCTAAAGATTCGATGGGTTCTCCGAAGCCGGCTGCAGTAAAGTAGCGGCAATTCTCCTCCTCCTGCCCGGGAAGAGGGTGATGGAAGAGCATCGGAATACCTTTTGCAAGCCCTTCACTGCAGGTCATTCCTCCCGGTTTTGTAACCAGCAGATCGGATACCTCCATCAGCTTGTGGATTTCACGCGTAAAGCCGAGTAAGGAGATATTAGGATGATTATAATGCGGGTCTTCTTTCATTTCCTTTAGCAGCTGTTCGTTATTGCCGAGACAGAAAACAATCTGAATCTTGTCACGCCATTCCGCCAGACAAGCATTTACGACTTGGTCGTTCATGATTCCCCAGCCTCCGCCCATGACAAGAACGGTTGGCATCTCCCGCAGATTGAATTGCTCTCGAATCTCCTGCTTTCCGGGATGCTTCCAAAAATTAGGGTGTATCGGTATACCTGTTACCTGAATTTTCGTGGCAGGAATATTTCGGCTGCGCAATTTGGATTTAACCTCAGGTGTTGAAACCAGGTAAAGGTCTACCTCTGGGCTAATCCAGGTTGCATGCGCATCATAATCCGTTATGACGGTGACGAGCGGCACATTTAGGGTAGGATCCAATCTCTTTAGGCGGGACACTACAGCACCTGGAATAAAATGTGTGCAGACAATTACGTCGGGTTTCAGTTGCCTCACAATATTTTTGGCATGCGTATAAAATATACGATGCAAGGCAAGCGTGGTAAGACGATTGAATGATTTCTGGTGACGGTAGACATAACCCATCAATTTTGGCTGTGTCGTTACCGTCTTTCGGTAAGCAGACAGAATAATAGGTGCCATCTTGGGGTTTAAAAAATTTCCAAGTTCTAGCACCTTCGTTTGTAAATTAGGCGATAATTGGCGCAGACTGCTCGACAACGCATAAGCTGCTTGTGTATGTCCGGCGCCAAAACCTTCCGAGAGTATTAAGATTCTTTTTTTACGCAATGTTGATTCACCTATTCTCAAGGGTTTTCCCGGTTATTAACAATAAATGCTTTACATCCATAAGGCTATAGTACCAGCTGCTACGCAGGAACCGATCACTGCGCCAGCTATAACATCTGATGGATAATGCAATCCAAGATAAATACGAGAAAATCCGACAATACAAGCTAGCGGCAGCAGAATAACGGTCAAAGCAGGAAACGCCAGCATATAAGGGACCGTAGAAGCAAAGATAGCTGTAGTATGACCAGATGGAAAAGAATGATCCTTTAATGGATTACGAAAAGTATTGGTTTCCGGTAACGCCAGATAAGGACGCATACGCGGGTACAGTTTTTTGGCGATAGCTACGGGTATATGGCTGACAGCTAGTGCTGTTAAGGCTTGTAAACCTGTAGTTCTCCAAGGCTCAGGAGCTAATACCCATACCAGTATATTGATAACAATCGTGCTTGTAGCTCCACCCAAATGAGTAAGGTAAAAGAGCCAAAAGTTCAAAAAACGATTATGCATTCGTCCGTTGATCCACTTAAAAAGATGCCGCTCCCAGAGATGTAGTTTCATGAATAAATGTCTCATATCTAATTCCCTCCGCTAGTCCGGCTACCGTTAACAGATGTTAATGCAGTAATCCGTTCTATAGCTTAGATCTGTCTTAATCATACTTTTTAAAGGTAGTTCATTTCAAGGAAAAGCTCAGGTTTACACGAAATTTGCCAGTTTTGACTTAGAGCACTATTACGCTTTACAATGATTCAAGCAGACTAAACCTGTTTAAAAGGGTAAGAGATAAATAAGGATTCAAAAAAAGGAATCTATAGAATTCTTTTAAACAGCATATATAAAAATTGTGAAGTCTGCCGAGAATAAGAATACTCTTGGTCTATTGTTAAGGGATGCAACAAAAGGGTCAGAAAGAACGTCAAGCAAGCTAGAGAGAAAAAAAGAACACCAAGAGTGAAAAAAGGGGGCATCAAAAGGTCATGACAGACGCACTGTTTGTTACGCTCCAAGTGATCTTGGCAGCAATCGCAGTCTATCAGTTTACGTTTTCATTATTCGGGCTGCACAGGAAAAAGAAAAAAACGCAGTATAAGCCTGAAAAATCTTTTGCCGTACTTGTTGCCGCACATAACGAGGAAGAAGTTGTCGGCGCATTAATGGAGAATCTGAAGCAGCTTAATTATCCATCAGAACTGTACGATGTATTTGTAATTTGTGACAATTGTACAGACGGTACAGCTCGCATCGTTAGAGAACACGGCATGAACGCTTGTGTCCGCACCAATGCAAATCTGAGAGGTAAAGGCTACGCAATAGAATGGATGCTTAAAGAGCTGTGGGCTATGCCCCGGCAATATGATGCTGTTGTCATGTTCGATGCCGATAACTTGGCGCATACTGAGTTCCTGATGGAGATGAATAATGATCTTTGTTCAGGTGCACGGGTAATCCAAGGTTATATCGACACCAAGAATCCAGAGGATTCCTGGATTACAGCTGCTTATGGTATTTCGTACTGGTATATTAACCGTTTGTGGCAACTTTCACGCCATAATTTAAATATGGCTAACTTCCTTGGCGGAACGGGAATGTGTTTTGAGACCACACTTCTTAAAGAAATGGGCTGGGGAGCTACAAGTTTGGTCGAGGACTTGGAGTTTACGATGCGTAGTGCAGCACATGGTGTATATCCTAAGTTCAATTATGATGCAAAGGTATTTGATGAGAAGCCGTTAACCTTCAAGGCCTCTTCAAGACAGCGTCTGCGTTGGATGCAGGGGCACTTCACTGTTGCTCGCCGTTATTTTTTCCCATTGCTTTGGCAAAGTATTAAAGAACGCAGCTTAACGAAGTTTGACCTCGCGCTTTATGGAGCGAATGTATATATTGTATTGCTCACTTTTTTAATGACGGCGGTAATGTGGGTGGATATGGCGTTCTTTAACGGACCGAATATCGCTAACATTTACGGCAGCTTGCCGATCTGGCTCAGCTTCCTGGCTATTGGCGCCAATCTGGTGACTTTTGGTATTGCGATGGCATTGGAGAAGGTTACGTTCAAGAAAGTATATGCTTATCTTGTATTCTTCCCGATCTACTTGATCTCGTGGTATCCGATTACGTTCTATGCGTTCTTCACGCAGAACAATAAGCAATGGAGCCATACCAAGCATACTCGCGTAGTACGACTTGAAGAAGTACAAAGTAAGCAGGTATAAAATTCACGAAATTTCTGCATAAAAGGATTGACACCCCAAATAGTGTGGTGTATAGTATTCAAGTACGCAAATCATAGGGATTGCAAGAAGAAGCACCTGCTTCTCACCTGACTGGCATATTCGCCGGCTGGTTTTGATCTCAATGCTTTATGAATGTTAATGTTCATGAACGTTGATCAAACACGGGGTGTCGGGTGTTACCGGCACCCCTTTTTTATGGAGTTACGTGAGAATAGTTGTTAAAAAGATCCGGAGGTGGAGAGTTATCAGTAAGGAACATATGATCAATGATGAAATTCGGGCCAAAGAGGTACGGTTGGTTGGTGCGGAAGGTGAGCAAATCGGAATTAAACCGATCCGCGAAGCGCTGCAAATGGCGATCGATCTTAATCTGGATCTAGTCAATGTAGCACCACAGGCTAAGCCGCCGGTATGCCGCATCATGGATTACGGCAAGTTCCGTTATGAAACGCAGAAGAAAGAGAAGGAAGCGCGTAAAAACCAGAAGGTCGTTGATATCAAGGAAGTCTGGTTCCGTGCTAACATTGAGGAACATGATTATCAAACTAAGTTCCGCAATGTGATCAAGTTCTTGGGTGAGGGCGATAAAGTGAAGTGCTCCGTACGTTTCCGCGGACGTGAGATTACACACGCGAATATCGGCCAAAAAATCCTCGAACGAGTGAAGAACGAAGTGGCTGATATATCTGTTGTTGAGCGCCAGCCAAAGCTGGAAGGCCGCAGCATGATTATGATTTTGGCTCCTAAAGCTCAATAAATCTGGAGTCACTTGCTTATCTGCAATTTGGCGCCGCATAATATTCAAGGAGGAAACACCATGCCTAAGATGAAAACACACAGCAGCCTGAAAGGCCGCTTCAAAATTACCGGAACTGGTAAAGTAACACGTTACAAAGCTCACAAAAACCACTTGCTGTCCCACAAATCTAAACGCGCTAAGCGCGTTCTGAACGGAAATCCAGTAATGGCCCCTGGGGATGTAAGACGTTTGAAACAAGGATTGGCTAACTTGAAATAGTTTATTACACATTTTTGGGAGGTTTATTAATATGGCAAGAGTTAAGGGCGGATTTGTAGTTCGTCGTAAACATAAAAAAGTGTTGAAATTGGCAAAAGGTTATTTCGGTTCTAAACACCGCATTTTTAAAACAGCTAAAGAACAAGTAATGAAATCGATGGTTTACGCTTACCGCGACCGTCGTCAAACTAAACGTAACTTCCGCAGACTGTGGATCGTTCGTATTAATGCAGCAGCTCGTTTGAACGGTCTTTCTTACAGCAAGCTTGTATACGGCCTGAAATTGGCTGGTGTAGAAGTTAACCGTAAAATGCTGGCTGATCTGGCTGTGAATGATCTTAATGCATTCAACTCCTTGGCTGGTATTGCTAAAGAGAAAATCAACGCGTAAGTGTTGTAATATAACCGAAAAGCACCGCCTGCGGGTTGCCCATGCAGCGGTGCTTTTTTGCGCGGTAAGATAGGGATGAAGCAGCGTTGAAATTCCCTACATAAAAGAAAAAGCTCTGCATCTGCAGAGCTATTCCCAGTACTTTATGGTGTTTAATTGAGCGGCGAGTTTTTTGCTGATATTGCGGCGAACTTTTCGTAGCTCGGAACGTTCATTAGCAGATTCGTTGATCAGCTTCTCTTCGTCTGTCTCTGGGATGATAGCTGGAACCGGAGTAGGTGTGCCATCCTCTTCGACTGCGACAAAGGTTAGGAATGAAGTAGCAGCGACAGCGCGCTCTCCAGTATATAGATTTTCTGAAATGATCTTCACAAACACCTCTATGCTTGTCCGTCCGGTCCAGGAGACGAAGGATTCAAAGCATACGGAGTCAGTAGGGCGAATGGGTCTCAAGAAGTCTACAGAGTCTGTAGAGGCTGTGACGACGTTAGTTCGACAATGGCGCATAGCTGAAATGGAGGCTACTTCATCAATGCCGCTCATAAGCTTGCCACCGAATAATGTTTTGTGATTATTGACATCATTAGGGAAAACGCGTCCGGTTTTGAAGACACGGGATTCACGGCAATATTTGAAGGCCGGTGTTGTTTGTGGATTTATTTCTTCGGTCATGATTTGATAACTTCCTTTCAGTGCAACTACTAAGGAATCATAATAATAGAAAACACTTAAGTGTGCAATAATATTTGTAATGTGTTGGAATACTATACAGAGTAAAATCAGGGTTTCTGACATTAACCAGACATAACTGTAACATGCTATGTCATGGAAAGCGGTTACTTGCTAAAAAGTGCAAATTATTATTGACCTGAGGTCATTTATGCACTGGATTTTAGATTTTATTGCAGTTATAATTTGAACTAATGGAATGTCCAAGCAGAACACAGAAGACATCCAATATTTTAAGGGGGATTACATTCAATGAAAAAAGGTTTAAAGCTATCTCTTGCAATGTTGCTGTCTCTTACAGTCGTTTTGACAGGCTGTGGAAACAACAATAACAACGCCGCTAAAGGTGAAACTAATGCAGGAACCAATGCAGGAACAAACGCACCTAAATCCGATTTCAAATTTGGTATGGTTACTGACATTGGTGGCGTAAACGATAAATCGTTTAACCAATCCGCATGGGAAGCATTGCAAGCTCTTGAAAAAGAAACAGGTAGTGGCGTTAAGTACTTGCAAAGTAAATCAAATGCTGACTATGAGCCAAACCTTAACTCCTTCGTTAAAGATGGATACAACTTGACTTGGGGTATTGGTTTTGATCTTGGCGACGCAATTAAAAAAGTAGCTACTGAGAACCCAAATGCTAACTTGGCTATCATTGATAGCGTAGTTGAAGCTCCTAACGTAGCTTCCGTTACTTTCTCCGAAAATGAAGGTTCCTTCTTGGTTGGTGTGGTTGCTGGTCTGACTACAAAAACTAACAAAGTTGCATTCATCGGCGGTCTGGAAAGCCCTGTAATCAAACGTTTTGAAGCTGGCTTTAAAGCTGGTGTAGCAGCAGTTAACCCTTCAGCTAAAGTAACACCTACTTATGCTGGTGGTTATGACAAACCAGACGTTGGTAAATCTCTTGCGGCTACATTGTATAACGACGGAAACGACATTATCTTCCCTGCTGCTGGACAAACAGGAAATGGCGTATTCAACGAAGCTAAAGCTCGTAACAAAGCAGGCGGTACTAAAGTATGGGTTATTGGTGTAGATAAAGACCAATCCATCGAGTTTGGTACTGACGTTACTTTGACTTCCATGATCAAACGTGTAGACGAAGCTGTTCTTAAAGTTTCTAAAGAAGTAATTGACGGTACGTTCAAGGGCGGTACTACAACCGTTCTTGGTCTGAAAGATAATGGTGTAGGTATTTCTGATACTAAGGACAACGTTTCTGAAGAGATCCTAGCTAAAGTTGAAGAATACAAAAAACAAATCATTGATGGAACAATCACTGTTCCTTCCGAGTAATAGTTAGTCTCCATTTATTGCATTACAATAAGGATCAAAGAATAAGGCCGGTGTTGTGCTGGCCTTATTCCTTGTTAAAGCACTGGTTATGATAAGAGGAACATAGATATACCGCCTTACAAAGGGCGGTACATCCGTGTCTATAAGGTAGTTATATATTCTGTGATGAGGGTGATTCCATGAGTGCTGCGGCTCCTGTCGTAGAGTTGAAGCAAATCACAAAACGCTTTCCCGGTATTGTTGCTAACGATTCCATTAGCTTGACGCTTAAAAAGGGTGAAATCCTTGCATTGCTTGGTGAGAATGGTGCAGGCAAGTCCACTTTAATGAACATTGTATTTGGATTGTATCAACCGGATGAAGGCAGTATTGAAATCGACGGGAAACCGGTTATTATTGATAACCCCAATAAAGCTATTGAGCTTGGTATTGGTATGGTTCATCAGCATTTCAAGCTTGTGGAGCCTTTTACGGTGACCGAGAATATTGTTCTTGGGATGGAGCCGAAAAAAGGTCTTAAAATTGACTATAAATCCGCTGCGGAACAGGTTCGGAAGCTATCGGAGCAATATGGCCTGCAAGTGAATCCAAATGCCGTTATTCATGACATTTCGGTAGGTATGCAGCAAAGGGTAGAAATTATGAAGACCCTGTACCGTGGAGCGGATATTCTCATATTTGATGAGCCGACCGCAGTACTTACGCCTCAAGAAATTACGGAACTCATGGCGATTATGAAGCGGCTTGTTGCAGAGGGAAAATCCATTATTTTGATCACGCATAAGCTTAAAGAAATCATGCAAATATCTGATCGGGTCACCATTATTAGACGTGGGAAAGTAATTGATACTGTGAATACCGCAGAGACCAATCCTAATGAGCTAGCTGAAAAAATGGTTGGGCGTGGCGTAACTTTTAAAGTGGACAAGAAAGCTCCTGAGGTTGGCCAATCTGTACTCAAACTGAAGGATGTCAGCAGTAAGAGTAAAGACGGGGTCTCCGTACTGGATGGTCTTAGCTTTGAAGTTAAAGCAGGGGAAATTCTCGGGATTGCTGGCGTAGATGGCAATGGACAAAGTGAGTTGATCCAGGCCATTACAGGTCTGCGCAAAATTGATTCGGGTTCGATAACCGTTTCTGGCAATGAAATTGCTAATTTATCACCGCGGAAGGTTTCAGAGATGAATGTCTCTCATATTCCTGAGGACCGCCACAAGCATGGATTAGTGCTTGATTTCACCATGAGTGAGAATATGGTTTTGGAAACCTATTATAAGAGTCCTTACAACAAAAATGGCTTTTTGCAAAATGATGTCATTGATAAGTACGCAGCGAAGCTTATAGAGCAATTTGATGTACGTACACCTTCAATAGAGACCAAAGCCCGTTCTTTATCCGGCGGAAATCAACAGAAAGCGATTATTGCGCGGGAAATAGATAAAAATCCGACATTGTTAATTGCCGCACAACCTACGCGCGGTTTAGATGTTGGGGCTATCGAATTTGTTCAGAAGCAACTCATAGCTCAGCGTGATCAAGGAAAGGCTGTTCTACTTATTTCCTTTGAATTGGACGAGATTATGAACGTCTCTGACAGAATCGCTGTTATCTATGAAGGGAAAATTGTCGGTGAAGTGTTCCCGCAAGATACGAATGATCAGGAACTGGGTCTTATGATGGCAGGCAGCTTGCAGCGGGGAGGTAAGGCAGTTGAATAAGTTCAAAAAAATCTTCACAACTGACAGCTACATCGTTCCTCTGGTTGCCATCGTGCTTGGTTTTCTTGTGGGAGCAATAGTTATGCTTCTGGGCGGTTATGATCCGATAACTGCTTACTCCGCACTGTTCAAACGGGTGTTTGGTAATTTGTATAACTTTGGTGAAGCTGTGCGCGAAATGACACCATTAATGCTCACCGGGCTAGCCGTAGCTTTCGCATTCCGTTCAGGGATGTTTAATATCGGGGCAGATGGCCAAGTAATGATTGGTATGACAGCGGCAACAGTGGTGGGTATTAAGATGGCAGGTCTGCCATCCTTCCTGCTTGTCCCGCTTGCTGTAATTATTGCGGGTGTCTGCGGTGGTTTATGGGCAGGGATCGCTGGCTATTTGAAAGCAAAACGTGGAATTAACGAAGTTATTACCACAATCATGTTAAACTGGATTGCTCTTTACCTGTCGAATTATATCGTTAGAAACTTTTTGTTGCTTCCAGGACAAAATCGTTCCGAGGATATTCCGGCCTCGCTTTCCATGACCTTTTTGAATTCGATATTTGATAATGCACGTCTACACTGGGGTACAGCTATTGCTCTTGCTGCAGCGGTATTCTTCTATGTGTACTTATGGAAGACCAAGCAGGGCTACGAAATGCGTGCAGTTGGTTACAATCCACATGCTGCCGAATATGCAGGGATGAATGTTGGACGTAACGTTATGAAAGCAATGTTCATAAGTGGTGTATTCGCCGGTCTGGCCGGAGCAGGAGAGGTGCTTGGAGTATTCCATTATCAAGCTATTTTCGCGGCATCGCCAGGATATGGATTTGATGGTATCGCTGTTGCTCTTCTTGGTTTAACACATCCACTTGGTGTTATTCTGGCTGCGATTCTCTACGGTACGCTGACTTATGGTTCTGCGGGTATGAGTTTTGCTGCAGATGTTCCACCAGAGCTTATTCGTATCGTTATTGGTTCAATCATATTCTTTATTGCGGCACAAGGGATTGTGCGCTGGGTGCTTAAGCCCTTTTACTTCAAGCGCAAGAAAGAGAAGGTGTTATAGATGGATCTGCAGACGTTAGGTCAACTGCTTAATACAACGCTTGTTTTTTCCACAGCGCTCATTTTTGCCTCACTTGGCGGCATCTTCTCTGAACGTTCCGGTGTCGTAAACATTGGACTTGAAGGTTTGATGATGTTTGGTGCCTTTGCGGCAGCAGTAGGCGGTTATTATGCTCAGGACGCTGGAATGGGCGAATGGGCTCCTTGGGTTGGTGTACTCTGTGCTATAGCTGTTGGTGTGCTAGGCTCACTAATTCATGCGGTTGCATCTATAACCTTTAAATCTGATCAGACGATTAGTGGTACGGTTATTAACTTTTTAGCTGCAGGAAGCACGCTCTATATGGTAAAGCTCCTGTTTGATGGATCTGCTGAAACTCCGATCATTGATGGGTTTAGCAAGGTTGCAATTCCTGGGCTCTCCAAAATCCCAGTGATTGGTGAAGGGATTTTTAATTCCTATCCTACTACTTATCTGGCCATAATACTGGTCATCGTTATTTATTTGGTTCTGTTTAAGACGCCATTTGGATTGCGTCTGCGTGCAGTAGGTGAGCATCCAAGTGCTGCAGATACACTGGGTGTAAAAGTTAATCGGATGAGATATATCGGTGTAATGTTGAGTGGATTGATGGCGGGTATTGGTGGAGCTACAATCACTTTAACAACAACCGGAACCTTTGGACATAATACAATCTCTGGTCAAGGTTTTATCGCCATTGCAGCGATGATCTTTGGGAAATGGAATCCACTTGGTGCCTTTGGTGCAGCGGTATTCTTCGGATTCTCCCAAGCGATTCGCAACTATGTTCAATTGTATGAGTGGTCACAAAATATTCCTCAAGAGTTTATCTTTATGATCCCTTATGTACTGACTATCATCGTGCTGGTAGGGGCTGTAGGCCGATCCTCTGCTCCTAAGGCATTAGGACAGCCATACGATCCTGGTAAGCGATAGAAATGTAACCTTTCAAAGCCGTATTTCCGGTCTTTTCCCGGAAATACGGCTTTTTTATTAGGATCAGCAAGGATAAACATTGAGGCAGGAGGGCAAGTGTACAGGCGAAGGTCCTTTCCATCGAATAGACTGTTTTGTAGATGATGCAAATGAGAGGCGTACAAAACATTTAGGAGGGGATCATATGACTAAGCCAGTTACGAAGAAGCAGGTTATGAGACTCGTGGGTAAGCAGATCATTGCAGTAAAAAAGGACGGTACTCAGGTGACAGGGAAACTGCTTCGTGTATCCGGAAATCGTCTGATATTACAACGCGTAAGTGGTAAAAAAGTACAAACCAAAGCAATCATTCCTTTAGTGTTGTTTGATTTGCTAGCTATTGGTACAGCACCTTATGCTTTTGGTGGTGGCTATGGCGGTGGAGCTCCTTATGGCGGAGGTCCTGGCTATGGTAATCCTTATGGAGGTTACGGGTACGGAGGCACACCCTATCCACCTTTCGGATTCTTTTAAGTTCAGTTGAAATTCGATTTAACTAGATGAACCTTTTCTCCAATTCGTAACAGAAGCTTAGGGATTGATAACGGGCTACGCTGTAGCCCAATTTTTGATAAAAGGCAAGAGCTGCTGTGTTTCCTAAATCGACGGATACCTTAGCCCGATGACATCCGCGTGATAGTGCAAATCGTTCTGCTCGATCCATGAGCATATTCCCCAAGTGTTTGCGCCGTGCTGCGGGTGCTATGGCTAACATATCGATATAAAGTAAATCACCATGCAGCAGGAAATGGACAAACCCCATTGGATCACTCTCATAGTCGGGACAGGCGACTAAGGTGATACCGTGTCCCAGACGACGGGGGATATCTTTTTTGATTTTGGCAATTTCAGTCTTTGGCAAATGAGATAATGGTACAAGCTGTCGCTCGATTAAATCAAGGATAATGACGTCATCCTGCTTGGGTCGACGATAACGGATCATAGAGCGCCCCCTTTCTACGCATTGTCGTACATCATATGTCGGGAGCGTGGTGGGGGTTCCCAGCACGTAGAAGTAGGAGTTGTGACAATATTAAAAATAAGGGTATTGACTTATCCATGTTAGGAATCATATAATGTGTCTAAACATTTTATCGAACATACATGTATCGGCAATGATGAGGACGAAGTTTTAAGGGCTCTTTTGCTCAGAGAGTGTGAGGATCTGCTGCAACCTCCACCGAAATCCCTTATATACGAGCTCACCTCGGAGCTGTTTTCCTGAAAGGTCCACTGGCTAGAGTGGTGGAATTATTAGGGGAAATCGTTTAGTCCGCGTTAGGGACTTCAGGTTACAGAGATTAGGGCCCTTGCCTACATCGATGGATTTTTGTATACCTGATAAGGCGTTGCATCGCGAGATGTAATGCAAACATGGGTGGTACCACGGAAGATCAACCTTTCGTCCCTCACGCGCTAATACTGTGCGTGGGAGGCGAAAGGTTTTTTTGTTTTATAAGGAACCATTTGCTGATGTATAAAGGACGGTCCGTCATTTGCATAATGAATGTTAAATATCGGAGGAGGAATACTGATGAGCGCGCAAATACCGGAATTACGGTCTACTGAGCAGTTAAAAGAAAAATGGATGGAGCCGGAGGTCATTTCCGGTTCCGAGATATTACTCCGCAGCCTTGTATTAGAAGGTGTAGACACTGTATTCGGATATCCGGGTGGAGCTGTACTGTACATCTATGATGCATTGTACGGTTTTACGGATTTCAATCACGTGTTAACACGTCATGAGCAAGGTGCTATTCATGCAGCTGACGGTTACGCTAGAGCAAGTGGCAAACCAGGGGTATGTATAGCTACCTCAGGTCCCGGAGCAACGAATCTTGTAACAGGTATTGCTACAGCATATATGGACTCCACTCCATTGGTTGTAATCACAGGTAACGTATTCTCCAGCCTGATCGGTACAGATGCTTTCCAGGAAGCAGACATTACCGGGATAACGATGCCAATTACTAAGCATAGCTACTTTGTAAGAGATGTTGAGGATCTCCCGCGTGTTATACATGAAGCTTTTCATGTGGCGAATACCGGTCGTAAAGGTCCAGTGTTGATCGATATTCCCAAAGACGTGTCAGCAGCGAAGACGTTGTTCACACCAGTGAAAACAGTGAATCTTCGGGGCTACAATCCTTGTACAGTTCCAAACAAACTGCAGCTTGATAAATTGGTTCGTGCGATTGCGGTTGCTGAACGTCCGATCATCATTGCAGGTGGTGGAGTCATTTACTCCGGAGCACATGAAGCTATGTTCGAATTCGTGAAACGGACAGAGATTCCAATTACTACAACCTTGCTGGGTCTCGGAGCTTTCCCTAGTGCAGAAGAACTTTGGATGGGAATGCCGGGTATGCATGGTACGTATACCGCGAATAATGCGATCCAACAGTGCGATTTGCTCATTAATATCGGTGCACGTTTTGATGACCGTGTTACTGGCAGACTGGACGGCTTCGCGCCAAAAGCCAAAATCGTGCATATCGATATCGATCCTGCAGAAATCGGGAAAAATGTATCGCCTGATATTCCGATTGTAGGCGATGTGAAAACGGTATTGGAAATGCTGAATCCTGAGGTTGGCCGCGCAGCTAATGCTGATGCTTGGAGAACACAGATTGCTCAGTGGAAGCTAGATCAGCCGCTTCGGTATAAGGATTCAGAAACAGAGCTTAAACCACAATGGGTGATTGAAATGATCAATGACACCACTAAAGGTGAAGCGATTGTTACAACGGATGTTGGTCAGCATCAAATGTGGGCTGCACAATACTATAAGTTCAATCATCCGCGTTCATGGATTACTTCAGGCGGTCTTGGAACGATGGGCTTCGGATTCCCGTCAGCTATCGGTGCACAGATGGCACATCCTGAACGGCTGGTAGTATCGATTAATGGTGATGGCGGCATGCAAATGTGTTCCCAAGAGCTAGCGATATGTGCGATTAACAATATACCAGTCAAAATTGTAGTAATTAACAATCAGGTGCTTGGCATGGTTCGCCAATGGCAGAATCTTATCTATGATAAACGTTACAGCTTTACAGACCTCGCAGGCAGTCCGGACTTCGTTAAGCTGGCTGAGGCCTATGGTGTAAAAGGTCTACGGGCGACGAATAAGGAAGAAGCACGTGATGCATGGCAGAAAGCACTGGAAACACCGGGTCCAGTATTGGTAGAATTCGTTGTTCCAAAAGACGAGAATGTCTACCCGATGGTAACTCAAGGTTCAACCATCGATCATATGCTGATGGGGGATGAATAACAGTGACAAGACATACGATTTCTGTACTCGTAAATGACCAGCCGGGTGTGCTTCAACGGGTGTCGGGTTTGTTCGGTCGCCGCGGATTTAATATTGAGAGTATAACGGTTGGCCAGTCTGAAGAGGTTGGATTGTCCCGGATGGTTATCGTTACTCTTGGAGACCAGCATACGCTTGAACAAATCGAGAAGCAGCTCTACAAGTTAATTGATGTAATTAAAGTCGTTGATCTTGGATCTAAGCCCATGGTTGCTCGTGAGCTGGCTCTGATTAAAGTGAATGCTGATCCAAGTGAGCGTCCGGAAATTATGGGCGTTGTAGAAACCTTCCGGGCTTCAGTTGTTGATATTGGCAGCACTACATTGTTAGTACAGGTAGTTGGAGATACAGTGAAGATTGATGCGATGATCGAGCTTTTGAAACCTTATGGAATCAGAGAGCTGTCTCGCACGGGTATTACGGCTATGGTACGCGGTAACTCTTAAATAGTTTATTTTGCGACTTTAACGGATTACTGCTTGATTGCATTAATCTGATATGATATGAATGAACTTCCCGCTAAAGAGCGGGAGCTTGAGGAGCAGCTAGATCTTCTATGATTCCAGTTCTCTTGAAGCACCCGCTCTTTATGATGGGTCTCAAATTAAAGGAGGATATTGACAATGGCAGTTACAACGTACTATGAACAGGATGCAGAACTTAGTGTATTAAAAGGAAAGACAATTGCGGTAATCGGGTACGGTAGCCAAGGACATGCCCAAGCACAAAACCTGCGTGACAGTGGTCTTCAAGTTGTCATCGGTCTTCGTGAAGGTAAATCTTTTGAAACTGCGAAAAATGACGGTTTTGAAGTATTGCCAGTAGCTGAAGCAGTATCCCGTGCAGATGTTGTGCAAATCCTAATGCCAGATGAAACACAGGCTTCGGTATATAAAAATGAAGTAGAACCAAACCTCAAAAAAGGCGCAGCTTTGATGTTCTCCCACGGCTTTAACGTACACTTTGGACAAATCGTTGCTCCTAAAGATGCAGACGTGTTGCTTGTAGCACCAAAATCTCCAGGTCACATGGTTCGTCGTACTTATGTTGAAGGCTTTGGCGTTCCTGGCTTGATTGCTATCGAACAAGATGCAACTGGAAAAGCTAAAGAAATCGGTCTTGCTTATGCAAAAGGTATCGGCTGTACACGCGCAGGGGTTATCGAAACTTCCTTCCGTGAAGAAACCGAAACTGACTTGTTCGGTGAACAAGCTGTACTTTGCGGTGGTGTATCCGCACTGATCAAAGCTGGCTTCGAAACATTGACAGAAGCAGGATATGCTCCTGAGATGGCTTACTTCGAATGTCTGCACGAATTGAAGCTGATCGTTGACATGGTATACGAAGGCGGATTGTCCAGCATGCGCGATTCTATCAGTAACACTGCTGAGTACGGTGACTATGTAACTGGACCACGTATTGTAACTGAAGATACTAAAAAAGCTATGAAAGCTGTTCTGACAGATATTCAAGAAGGTAAATTCGCTCGTGACTTTATCCTTGAGAACCAATCCGGACGTGCTTTCCTTACCGCTACTCGCCGCAACGAAGCTGCTCACCCAGTAGAAGTTGTAGGTAGCCAATTGCGTGAAATGATGCACTGGATTAAGAAATAATCATAATCATACTTATGATTAAATAGTATTACCTTCAAATGCGGCCGTGACTTTGCGAGCCGCATTTGAGAGTTTCAGCACAATTTTTGGGAGGTGCTTAGCATGCGGAAAATTTATGTGTTCGATACGACACTGCGAGATGGAGAGCAGTCACCAGGTGTGAACCTCAACACGCGTGAGAAAGTGGAGATCGCTTACCAGTTAGAGAAGCTGGGAATTGATCGCATGGAAGCGGGTTTTCCTGCAGCTTCTCCAGGTGATCTAGCTTCTGTTAATGCGGTGGCAAGAGCTGTGAAGAACGTCACGGTAATCGGCCTTTCTCGTTCTAGAGAGACAGATATTGATGCTGTAAAAGAAGCACTACAGGGAGCGCAGGACCCTTGTATTCATATTTTTCTGGCTACATCTCCTATTCACCGCCAGCATAAGCTACGGATGGATAAGGCTCAGGTGCTGGAAACTGCACAGTCTGCTATCCGATACGCTAAAAAATATTTCCCTAAGCTCGAGTTTTCATTAGAAGACGCGGGCCGTACGGAGTATGATTTCATGGCTGAAATGGTCGGCATGGCTATCCGGGAAGGCGCTAATGTTGTTAATATCCCGGATACTGTAGGTTATTTGAATCCTTCGGAGTACGGAGCTATCTTTAAATATCTAAAAGAGAATGTGCCTGATATTGAACGCGTACAGCTTAGTGCCCATTGTCATAACGATCTTGGTATGGCTACAGCAAATACGCTGGCTGCGATTCAGAATGGTGCAGATCAGATCGAAGGAACGATCAACGGTATCGGTGAACGTGCCGGGAACACAGCGATTGAGGAAGTTGCGCTAGCGCTTGAGACACGGGCTGAATTTTTTGGCGCAAAAACATCGCTTACGTTATCCGAGATCTCTCGCACAAGCCGTCTGGTCAGCAAGCTGACAGGTATGGTGGTTCCAGGGAATAAAGCGATTGTAGGAGCTAACGCATTTGCTCATGAATCGGGTATTCACCAGGACGGGATGCTGAAAGAGAAAACTACCTACGAGATCATGACACCGGAGACTATTGGACTTAAAGAGAGCAAGCTGGTACTCGGCAAACACTCTGGACGGCACGCTTTCCGCGATAAGTTGAGTGATCTTGGGTATGATTTGTCCGAAGAAGAGCTGAACACCGCTTTTTCTAGATTTAAGGATTTGGCAGATAAGAAAAAAGAAGTATCAGATGAAGACATTTTGGCTTTGATTGAAGAGAAATTAATTGATACGCCAGAAGTCTTTAAGCTGCAAACGATGTTCGTTACTTATGGTAATGAAGCTGTTCCAACCGCCAAGGTTATTATTGCGGGTCCGGAAGACCAGCCGATTGTAGCTGAGGCCGAAGGTAATGGTTCAGTAGATGCCATCTACAATGCTATTGATAAAGCCACGAATGAGGAAGTTACCCTTGGAGATTATTCGATTAAATCGGTCTCCCGTGGTAAAGATGCGCAGGGTGAGGTTCATGTGGTGCTTTCGCAGGGAGAAGTAGCTGCACAAGGCCGTGGACTTAGCACCGATATTCTAGAAGCAAGTGCCCGCGCTTATATTGATGCGCTGAACAAGCTTCTGGAGAAGCGTAAGACTTACACCAAACGTGATCACGCTAGTCTATAAGATGTACAATGTTATTTTTATTTTCCACTAAGTAGTAAATACGACAGGGATATGCGAGTTATTTCGCATATCCCTGTTTTTTTTTGCAATAAAAAGATCTCCAAGACTGCAATAGGACGCTGTTCAGATTATGTATAGATGGACTATTTACAATAGTTGTTAGGTTGCAAATTTATATCATGAGAAAGCGTCAAGGAGGTTAATGCGGGGGAGTAGAGTACGGGATTCAAAGGATAAAGCTTAGGAAAAGCACGATAAACGGAGTGACAAAGGAGGCATTTTTAATAATGTTATCAAAAAAGAAAATTAGCGCATTGCTCGTAGTATTCTTGCTTGTGACGCAATGGGCTTACAGCTTTGGCTTTGGAGTCAATTCGCAGGCATATGCGAGTGGCAACGGTACTGTAATTGGAGATGACCTCATTACTAGTGTTACGCTTGCTGTATACACCGATGATAAATACACAAATACGGTTACAGAAAGCGTATATGAACTTGATTCCTATTCGGAATTGAACTATACATGGTCACTTCCAGATGGGCATGGATATAAGGATGGGTCCACCTATACCTTTGATCTTCCAACACAGTTTGAACTTTATAACGATCTGAATGGTGATCTTATTTTTGACGATGAGCCTGTAGGGTCTTATACCGTCGACAAAAATACTAACCGCGTTGTATTTACATTTAATGCTTATATCGAAACTCACGATAAAGTGGGAGGGACTTTCTCCGTAAGGTCGCTTTTGAGCTCCAAGAAAATTACAGGCTCCACGAAGCAAACCCTGATTTTCCCGATACAAGGCGGTACTCAGACTATTGAGCTTAATTTTAAGCCGAAGGTTAGCTCTACTATAGAAAAAGACGGTTCGCCTAAGCCGCAGTATTATAACCCAACAAGCATCGCTTGGACGGTTGATGTGAATAAGGCACTGGAAAGCGTAAAAAATGCAGTTGTCACCGACACACTTCCTGTGGGATTATCACTGAATACGGTATCTATTGCTGTTTATGAGCTTGATGTGAAGGTCGATGGGACTGTGAGTCTTGGCAATCTAGTGGACAGCAGCAAGTATGATGTGACAGGATCCACTTTGGGAGAGTTAAAGCTGAAATTTGCGGATAACCCGCTTACTAAAGCTTACCGGATTGGCTTCTCTACGGATATTACTGGTACTGGTGTAGATGCGAAAACCTTTTTGAATGAGGCAGTCTTAACAGGAGATAACGGATTTTCTGAAAAGGCTAGCACTACAGTTACAGTAGGACGTGGCAAACCACTATCGAAAGAGTCCACCAATTACGATGCAGCGAATCAGGTGATTTCCTGGGCTGTTAATTTCAATTACAATGAAAAAACAATTTCAGCGGCAAATGCTATTTTGAAGGATACATTCAATAACACTCAAGATCTAATTCTCAACTCGGTTAAAGTTTATCCTGTAACGATCGACAGTAATGGCAACGGGGTTAAAGGCGCGGAAATCGCTTCAAGCGAATATACAATAACTCCAACAACTGTAACGGGATTAAATGGTTTTGATCTGAAATTTAACAATGATATAAATTCTGCCTACCGTATTGAATATCAGACAAAGGCAAACGGCAGAGTATTTGTTGATGGTCAGATTACGAACAAGATTACTTATGATGGAAAAACAGAAACGGGTTACAGTGATATCAAGCAGCAAATTCTCCATAAAAATTATAGTAACGTTAATTATGCGACTAAGACCCTCGATTGGACTATCCAAATTAACGATGACAGCAAGACTATGGAAAATCTAGTGGTGACAGATACTTTTGGCAATGCTGGATTAAAGCTTGTCCCGGGTACATTAAAGGTTCAACCAACTAAAGGTGGAACTGCTACCGTCCATAGTGTTGTTTACAATGCGCATGATCCGGTTGCAGTAAACGATGGATTTGTGATTACTTTTAATGCGCCGATAAATGAGCCTTACACAATTACTTATACAACAAGCTTTAACTATGATTGGCTGGCTCCGGGCAAAACTCAATTCACTAATACAGGTGCACTCGATTGGAAAGAAACGGTTAATGGGGTGCAGGAGTCTAAGCATAAAGAAGCGACCGTAACCTTTAATCCAAGAGATGAGGTTAAAAACAATGGGAAGAAGAGTGGTTCCTACAATGCTGTAACTAAGGAAATCACTTGGAACATTGGGGCTAATTATAATCAGAAAACGTTAATCCAAGCTCAACTGGTTGATACCATTTCAGCTGGCCAAGTTGTAAATATGGATTCTGTGAAAGTGAATAAATGGGAGTATGGAAAGGATGGAAATCCTTCTCCTCAAGCTAGTGTGAATTCCGCGGACTATAAAGTGGAGCTGGATGGCAGTGAGCTGAAGGTGACATTTAATAAAACGATTAATTATGCGTTCTACGTCACTTTCAAAACAACGTTCGCGGATCAAGCGATTGATTCAAATGAAATTAAAAATACAGCTACTTTATATGACGGTGCGAAAGTAGAGTCCGCTAAACTGCAAGCTTCTGTTAATATCCCTCAGGGCGGGGAATACGTTAACAAAGAAGGTGCGCAGGATGGCAATAAAATTCATTGGACGGTTTACATCAACCGTAACCAATCTTTTGTAAAAGAAGCGGTAATTACGGATATTCCAAGCGACAATCAAATCCTGCTCTCCAATACATTCCATGTCTACAAAACGAAAGTTGCAAGCAATGGGGATGTAACATCGACCAACCAAGAATTGGTGAGTGGTACAGATTATAAGCTGGAAATCACTACGGATAATGACGGAAAAGAAAGCTTTAAGCTTAGTTTCCTGAAGGATATTTCCGAAGCTTATATTTTGAAATATGACTCCCTGATCACAGCACAAAACAATGATAAGGTAACCAATAAGGTTAGTTTCGATGGTAAAAACATCAAAGTAGTTCCAGGTGTAAGCACCGAGGAAATTATCGTTAAGCTCTCTAGCGGCTCCGGCACAGGAAGCGGCGTAAGAGGACCGTTGACGATTACCAAAGTAGAAGACGGGAATACGAGTAAGGTGTTAAGTGGGGCCGTTTTTGATCTGTATCGGGTAGTTGATGCCGATAAGATCTGGATTAAGGAAGGCACTACGGATACAAACGGGATACTTGAATTTACCAAACTAACAGGTGGGAAATATATATTAATTGAGAAAACAGCGCCTGCTGGTTATGTTCTTGATCAAACACCACATGAAGTGACTATTTCTTCGACGACAGGGATAAGCCTTGAGGTAAAAAACAAAGTTCCGACACCAACAGCAACGCCTATACCGACCGTAACGCCCGCACCGACAGCAACACCAACGTCGACGCCAACAGCAACACCAACGTCGACACCGACAGCAACACCAACGTCGACGCCGACAGCAACACCAACGTCGACACCGACAGCAACACCAACGTCGACACCGACAGCAACACCAACGTCGACGCCGACAGCAACACCAACGTCGACGCCGACAGCAACGCCAACGTCGACACCGACAGCAACACCAACGTCGACGCCGACAGCAACACCAACGTCGACGCCAACAGCAACACCAACATCGACACCAACAGCAACACCAACGTCGACGCCAGAGGAACCGACAGGTCCTATCTGGACACCATCACCGACACCGGAAGTAGTCGTTACTTCTACACCAACAGCAACACCAGTTGTGGTGGCAACACCTTCGCCAACACCGATGGTAACGCCAGTGTCGACGGCAACGCCAACGGTTACGCCAACAGCTACTCCAAGCCAGCCTGTGGCAACTAGTACGCCTGTTGTTCCGCAGGTAACTCCACCTGTGCAGAAAGAGATTACCAATGAAGATGTTCCTATTGAAGGTGAAATTCCACTTGGGGGAGTGCCAAGCTTGGGAGATGAGCCGGGACATGGTAAAGTGACTATTACTAAGGATGGCAAATGGGTCTACACACCTGATCCGGGCTATATTGGTAAAGATAAGTTCACCATTATTGTTACAGATGAGAATGGAAATGAAGAAGAAATCCTCATAGAGATTGATGTGGAGGAAGTACCAAAGGGTACAGTTACTGAGCCAGGAAATAACAGCAATAAACCGACTCAGCTTCCGAAAACAGGAGAAGACAGCGCGTTTCCGATCTACTTGGCTGGTGGAAGTCTGGTGCTTTTAGGGTTTGTATTAACAAGACGATTCAAACGTAATAACTAGGAAGGTAATAATAAAGACACCCGGTTTTATCCGGGTGTCTTTATTATGTCTTGATAGGGTATTTAGCTCATCGCACTCTATGGTTAAGCTGTTCCCATTGCTCGTACCAGTGCTCAACGCTGGCTGGAAGGCCAAGGTTAAGTTCCTTTTGGAACAAATCCTTGAGCAGCTTGTACTGCTCTTCCACAGCGGAACGTTCTCCAATGCTGTCGTAGACCTTCATTAATCCTAAATGCCCTTGTTCAAAATAAGGCTGTAGCTGCACTACTCGTTGATAGACAGTAACGGCCTCGGCAATTCTGTTGCTTTCTATATAAAATTGGGCTATGCCCATTGCATGGTGCAGCCAAATGGTACGAAGGCGTTGCCGCTCACTTTCAGCCCATAAATAATCATAATCGTCATAGTAATCTCCAGAATAAAGCTCGAATAAAACTTGATGCTCCGCACAATTAACTTCACTGATGGTTTCCAGAGCCAGGATACCCTGTTCCCACTTATCTACATCAATCAACATTGATCCGGTTTCAAGGGTATAGCCTTCCCCCCCGCTAAGGTTGCTGATATGCAGATCGACTTCATTCTGCTTTAAGCATTGCCGGACTTGATAAATTGTTGTATAGAGATGGGTAGAGGCCTTTTTCAGATTGAAGTCTGGCCACAGCAGTTCAATCAGCATGTCTTTACTTACGAAGCGGTTGCGATTATGGAGCAAAAAGGCAAATAACTCTTGGGCCTTAGAGGTTCTCCAACGCAGATTATTCAGAGATTGTCCGCCTCGTTCAAAACGAAGCGATTGAAGACAACGAATGGTTACCTCTTCTTTTGCAATTATGAGTTTTGGTGCAAGTGACAATCTTTCTTCTAACCGCTGGACAGCTTTCAATAGTCGGTCATTTCGCACAGGCTTCAAAATATAATCGAGCGCATTGATCTCAAAAGCTTCCACAGCATAATGGTTATACGCGGTAACGAAGATAATATTTGCGTTTGGACAGGCCTCTTGGAGCATCTCCGCAGCTTGAAGACCATTAATTTCAGGCATTTCAATATCAATAAAAATAACGTCAGGATGATAAGACGGAGCCTCTTGAATGGCCTGTGAGGGGTCCGTATAGGAAGCGGCTATATGTAAAGATGGTATTTTTTTTAACATAAACTCTAATTTCATAAGGGCAAGCCGTTCATCGTCAACTAATATTGCCTGAATCATTATTAATCACCACTCAGATATAGTATTTTAGCCAAAATACGTCGAATCCTTACTTGATATTTCGGTTCATAATAGTTTGTCTGTTAATCAGAAAGTTTTCGAAGCGGATTTTTTTTGTCAGAAGGAATAATAAAACTCACAGAAGTTCCTTTCCCTTCGGAGCTTTTAATCTGCAGCCCTTTTCCGTAGACCCGCAACAGCCGTTTATGTGTATTTAAAAATCCGATTCCTCTTGCATCATTAGACGGATTGCTGAGCAACTGCTGGAGTTGTTCGTTTTTCATGCCTTGGCCATTGTCTGATATCGTGATTTCAATATCGCCAGCTTGTTCCTTGATGGTTATGGACACCGTTCCTCCTTGGGAGCGACTCAAAATACCGTGCCGGACAGCATTTTCAACCAGTGGCTGTATAGTCAGGGGCGGCAGCTGAAAATGCAAACTTTCCTCATAATCCCAAAGAATGGTCATCCTATCTTCAAAGCGCTCCTTTTCTATGTAGAGGTAGGCATGAACAAGCTCAAGCTCTCGTTCAATCGGTATCATAGGCTCAGCATTCAGGAAATTGAAGCTTAAACGCAAATAAGAGCTGAAGGCATCCACAAGGTGACTCATTCTATTAATATCAAAAGAAGCCAGCGCAGATATTGAATTTAATGTGTTGAACAAGAAATGTGGTTGTATTTGCGCTTGAAGATAGGCAGCTTCCACACGAAGCCGTTCGTTTACGGACTGTTTTAGATCTGTTAAGGAGCGTACACGGGCCTTCAGCTCTATTGCATTCATAGGCTTCATTACATAGTCATTTGCACCTGAAATAAAACCGGTATAAATATCTTCCGCTTGGCCTCGTGCCGTCAGAAGCAGAATGGGAAGCTCAGCAATGGTGTAACGTTCACGAATTCTATGCGCCAGCTCATACCCGGACATTTGCGGCATCATTACATCTGTAATAATTAAATCCCACTGAACGGTATCCAGCAATAGTAAAGCATCGTTTCCGCTGGTCACCGTAACGATTTCATAGTCCTTGATGGAAAGTACGTTGGTAAGTATTTTTAGATTAACCGGATCATCATCTACAGCCAGAAGCTTGGGTCTCCTTCCTTGGGCTGATGAAACGATACCCGGTGCGGTTAATTTGGATAAAGTGATCATAGATGGCGTGTCTGAGAATTCAGTCATAGAGGGCAGTTCTGAACTCAATACCCGGCTGGTTGAATCGTATAATGGCATTGTGAATGTAAAGGTAGTACCTTCTCCAAGTGTGGAGACTACACTTATTTTCCCGCCGTGAAGTTCAACTAACTGCTTGCTGGTGCTTAATCCAAGCCCGATGCCACCGCTAACTTCGTTCATGCTGGAATCGCCCTGTTCATAGGGCTGGAAAGCTCTGAGCAACGTCTCCTCGTTCATGCCAAGACCCGTATCCGTAATATGAATCTGCGCCGATTTTTTATGAATATCTGCATGGATTCTTATCGTGCCTACAGTCGTATATTTAACAGCATTTTGAAGCAGATTGAACAAGATCTGAATGAGTCTTTTTTCATCAGCCACAATAGAAGGGAATGAATCTGGTATTTCTGAGACTAAGGATAAAGATTTCCCTTCCGTTAAGAATTTGAACATATCAAGCACACCCACTGCGAAGGATTGGATCTTAAGTTCTCTGAGCTGCAATTGTATATTGCTTTCACGGAGCTGGGATTGATCCAGCAGATCGTCTACCAGAAGAGACATACGTCTTCCAACGGTAATGAGCAGTTTTAAATTCTCAGCATTTTGATGCGTTACAGTGTCACGCTCGCTGTCCAGGACAGTTTCGGCAATGTTAATGATACTGTACAGCGGATTTTTTAATTCATGTGAGGTGTTAGCCAAAAAAGCATCCTTTTGTGTAACACTTCTCTGCAGGCTGTGCGCCAGTTTTTCTGTCTCCTTAGTATTCCAGTGATATCGCTTAAATCCAAAAGTCGCAAAGCACAAAAAGGCGATAATTAGATCAAAAGGATAATAGGTAACGTTAACCCAGTTATAATTCTTGAACATTCCCCAAAGTGTGCTGTTAACGATGGCAAACATAGATAACAACAGGAAAATAGAGCCTTCGTAATTTTTAACAATAGATCTCAGAAAAAGAATTACGACACCTAATGCTAAAACTAATAAATTTATGCCGAAAATCAGTGTGTGAAATTCATATTAGTGAACAACGGGTCCAAATAATATGAACAGGATGTCTACTACGGACAGGATGGTTAGGATACGAATACTTTTTATTTTTAAACCCGTGAACAAAAGATGTTTGCTTGTCTGCAGGATAAAAATAAATACAGCAATATAAGAGATAAAAAATAGCTTGAAATTCCATTGATAGTTCAAGGGAAATACGTGCAATAAAAGCCTGTCATCATCTATGAGTACGGTAGTTATAGCGGATATTACCAGTAGAAAAAAATAGATCAACATCTTTTGCCGCAGCCCAATTATATATAAAATAACAGCATATACAGCGTGCAGTATTAGAACAACACATAATAGCAACTGTAGGCTAATAGAGAGCAGTCTTTCCTGTGTTAAAGCTTTTTCGCTGCCAAATACAATCGTTTTAGAAATTCCTCCCGTTTGGGAAAAGGAATAGTTGGCTACATGGATCACAATTTCAAGTTCACTTTTATCGGTTGTAAAGGATACTGAATAAGGCAGTATGTACGGAATATAGTGTTCTTTACTCTCAGCAGGAGTGCCAGAGCTGTCCAGCCGTTCACCGTTGATATACACTTCTGAAGAGGACCGAGCTCCGGAAATTAGAAGACTATAGGATTGCTTCTTATGATTATCTGTTAGGACACGTAGCCGATAGGAGCCGTAGCCATAAGCAGATTTATCGCTATCGCTAAGGGCATCTTTCCAGTTCCCCGGGACTTGTATATATTTTGCAGGAGCAGCAGTTACAGATTGTTCGTTGAATGAAGGAAGCAGCATACCCGGATAGAACTCCCACTGCCCATTTAAAATAAGGAGTTTGTCCTGATTCCATTGTTTATCCCGTAAATCCAACACACCATTGATCAGTGGTGGTTGTGTGGTGTGCGGAGAAATCTTTACCCATAGGATACGGAATCCAGTGAGTATAATAAGAAACAATGCGATAATTAAGAAGAGTTTTCTTTTAGTCATAGTAGTTAAACATTATTCGACAACAAACTATATATTCCTCTCTTCAGCCTATTTCAAAAAAACCAAAAAAATTTATGTATAGGTTGCAGGGGAGAACGATTGGTTGGCGTCTAACGTTATGAAGGTGAAGGAGGGGAGAAAGCTGGAAGAGGCAGAATGGATTGCTGCTGTGCTGAACGGTCAACATCAAGCCTTTGGGCATTTGGTGACACGTTACCAAGGCATGGTATACAGAGTATGCGTCAAAATCACAGGAGAAGCCGAATCGGCCAAAGATATGGCCCAGGAGGTTTTTATAAAAGCATATAAAGCGCTCCCCTCTTTCAGAGGACAATCCTCCTTCTCGACATGGCTGTATCGGATTGCCTACCGAACCTGTCTGGACTGGAAACGGGCCAACGATAGGGAGTGGAAGTACCGAAGTGCAGCTGATTACACAGAAAATGATTGGGTAACGTCTCAAACTCCGGAGCATGAGGTACTTGAGCAGGAAACATCAGCTGAATTAGGTGAGAATGTGAATAGTCTGGCGGAACCGTACCGGTCGGTCGTCCAGCTGTACTATTTTCAGCGGAATTCCTATCAAGAGATTGCAGAGCAAAAGGGAGTTTCCGTGAAAACAATCGAATCGCAGCTTTATCGAGCCAGACAGATGATGCGTAAACAAAGGGAGGAATGGCGATGAATTGTGCAATAGTGAAGGAATGGATGCCACATTATATAGACGGCCTACTGTCTCCAGAGATGGAGCTGAGTATCCGATTGCACATAGAGTCATGTCCTGATTGCGCAGAGTGGCTGGAGGAAGCCAAAGCAATGTCGGAGCTGTGGTCGGAAATGGATGCTGACAGAGAACAGTTGCAGGCGCAGATGGACTTCCCGGATCTCGCAGCAGATGTTATGACACATATTGAGCAGCTCGAAACAGGGCGCAGATCACGAGCGACTAAGGCAACCAATGTAAGACGTCGTTCTGCCCCAAAAACCTCATGGATTCATTATGGAGTGGCTGCTTGCCTCAGTTTGTTATTGTTGCAGTTTGGGGTATTTGAGAATTTGGCCTATGGCATTACCGAAATAAACGGCCATATGTCGAATTCAGTAACCCAGTGGTTTGGTGGCTTTGGGAGATAGTAATAAAATAATTGATCATCAATAGATGTTTAAATTGGCTAAAGTTTTGCTACCCAAATTTTAGGAGGATGTATTATGATTAAGAAGAGACGTTGGCTCACTTTTATGCTGGCTATGATACCTGGAGTAGGTCATTTGTACTTAGGCTTTAAAAAGCAGGGTTTACAGTTTATGATCGGGGCCTCCTTATGTATAATGTTTATTCCGTCCGAGCCCTTGATCTTCCCGTTTGCCCTGGCGGCGCTGTGGTTTTATCAGTTGTTTGATGCCCTGCAGAAGGCGGCTTGGATGAAAATAACGGCTGCTGAACACGAACGAATGATGTTTCATCCAGACAGCTTCGGAGCCCCTTGGACCATGGGGATGTCCTCTATGCCTGGATATCCACATGAAGAGATCAATCCAGCTTGGGTGGGAATCGGCTGTGTTGT
Organism: Paenibacillus sp. FSL R7-0048; assembly: GCF_038004505.1. NCBI lineage: Bacteria > Bacillati > Bacillota > Bacilli > Caryophanales > Paenibacillaceae > Paenibacillus > Paenibacillus sp. FSL R7-0048. The sequence continues at coordinate 1,473,468 of NZ_JBBORF010000001.1, forward strand.
TGCTGGGTTCCTTATGTTGGTAATCACAGCTTTCCCTACCCTTTGGGATATGCTGACTGAGATCAACATCGGCACGATCTTATTATCAGTGGGTCTGATTGCGTACGGACTGAAGATGTTAAGGAACAATACGAGAGCATAAGAAACGGGGATTTAACTATGGGGAGATGGAAAATAGGAAGTTTCACAGCAGCCTTGGGCTGCATTGCCCTTGGTGTCATTATCGTGATGGCTCAGTATGATATGATCAGCTATGAGGTGCTTGGTTTTTTATGGCCGGCGTTGTTGGTCTTATTCGGACTTGAGATGTTGATTAGACTTTTTATCAAATCCGATGTCAAAAGCCGTGTAAGCGGCTGGGCCATCCTGTTAATTATTGTGCTGATCGGAGCAAGTGGTGCTCAGACAGTAATGGCCGGAGGTTCACTCAGCAATCTGATCGGTAATACACATCTAACTCCGCTTAGTGGGAATGTGGAAGTGAAAGAGAATATTACGACGCTCAAAATCGTACTTCCAAGTGGAAAAGTAAAGGTTGAGGGTGTAGCTGGAAGCTCTTTGGATTATGAGGGAAGTTTACTGCTGCCTGGAAAATCGCAAAGTGATGCTGAAAGTGCATTAGAAAAGAAATGGAAGGTTAGTACTGAAGGAGATACACTGATTATGGAGCTCGATACCGATCATAATTGGTTCTCTAACATTCAGTTTGGATTCAATACCAAAAGTCCTTATTTAAATATAAGTGCACCCAATAACCTTGCTGTTGAGGTTGAGACAAGTGATGGCTCTATAGAAGCCTGGAATCTTAAGTCAGGTATAGAGGTTGAGACAAGTAATGGTGCATTAAATATTCATGATATTGTCGGCGAAGTGGATGCGCATACCAGCAATGGGTCACTATCCGTACAGAATATCCAAGGTGAAGTTGAACTTGTGAGCTCTAATGGAGCCATAGTATTGGATAACATTGATGGGGCGTTGTCAGCCAAGAGCAGCAATGGCAAAATTACTATAAACTCAGCAGTGACCGGAAACTGGAAATGTACATCCAGTAACGGAAAGATTATAGTGGGCTTACCGGCCGTGTCGGATGCGAAGATTATTGCAGATACAAGTAATGGCTCGCTGAAGGGGAATGTACCCTGGGATCGGGACGGCGATAGCTATGGTACCGCTGTGCTTGGTAAAGCTACGTATACTGTGGATTTAAGCACGAGTAATGGAAGTGTGACCGTGGACACAGCTGAATAAGTATGAGTAAAAGGGAGCTGAGGCTTCAGCGAATGGATTCTGCTGAGGCCTCAGCTCCTTTTATGATAGAACTTACCTACCAAGCATAGGCTTTAGGGGCTTCACCGCCGGGTCCAGGGAATATTTCATCTAGTCGTTTAAGCACAGCTTCATCTAGTACAATCTCAAGACTGCGCAGCGCGCTCTCGAATTGCTCCAGTGTGCGGGGGCCGATAATAGGAGCTGTTACAGCAGGATTAGCCAGTAGCCAAGCAAGAGCGACATTATCCTGTGGTTCTCCCAGCTCCATACATAAGCTGGCAAAAGCCTCAAGCTGGCTCTTGTGCTGCTCTACACGATCTGCATTTCCGCCACTTCGGCTGCCCTCTATTTTTTTGAGTGCATTTCTTCCGAGAAGACCTCCATCGAGTGGGCTCCAAGGAATAATACCTAGTCCCAGATGGCGAGCGGCTGGCAAAACTTCAAGTTCAGGAAGCCGACAGGTCAGACTGTATTTATGCTGCTCTGAGACTAGTCCAAGAAAACCACGAGCCTTTGCTTCTTGTTGTGCTATGGCGATATCCCAGCCTGCAAAGTTACTGGAACCGACATAACCAATCTTGCCTTGACTCACAGCCAGCTCGAAAGCCCCCCAGAGCTCTTCCCAGGACGTACTGCGGTCTATATGATGCATCTGGTACAATTCAATATGATCGGTCTGAAGACGCTGCAGGGACCCTTCAAGATGGCGGCGAATGATGTATGAGGATAATCCTTCTTCATCATTAGGACCATCAAGCTTATCATTCATGGCTCCATAAACTTTGGTGGCTAGTACAACCTTTTCCCGCCGCCCGCCGCCTTGTTTAAACCAGCGTCCGATAATGGTTTCAGTCAGGCCAGAATTTTCGCCCCAGCCGTAAATGTTAGCGGTATCAAAAAAATTAACACCTGCATCCAGTGCAGCGTCCATGATGCGGAAGGCTTCTTTTTCATCCGTCTGTGGGCCAAAATTCATCGTTCCTAGACATAGGCGACTGACCTTCATGCCGGATTTGCCAAGCTTTGTATAATGCACTTCGCATTCACTCCTTTGATAGATGACTTCATATTAATTGTAAACATCTTCAGAACTAAGAGCAAATATGCTCAGCATTTACGGTGGTGTTCTGATTCTCACTGTTTATAGGCTATACCTATCAGTTCAATAGAATCTATATCTTTGTCCTTTACGACTGGGTATGATACAACAATATAAAGAAGAACTATGTCTGTTAGAGCAGAAAACTTGAGGAGTGACTGAGATGAGTGAAGTTAAAAAAATCGCCGTTATCGCAGGGGACGGTATTGGACCAGAAGTTGTAGCAGAAGCGGAAAAAGTATTGAAAGTAACAGAAGAAGTATTCGGTTATGCCTTTGAAACAGAGCATGCATTATTTGGCGGTATCGCTATAGACGAGAAGGGCACTCCGCTGCCGGAAGATACACTTGAAATCTGTCGTAGCGCAGATGCTGTGTTATTGGGTGCTGTTGGTGGACCGAAATGGGATAATAATCCAAAGGAGCTTCGTCCTGAAACCGGACTGCTCGGAATTCGCAAAGCACTGGGGTTGTTCTCCAACCTGCGTCCAGCTGTCGTATTTGACTGTCTTAAGGATGCTTCGACTTTGAAGCCTGAAGTCCTGGAAGGCACAGATCTTATGGTAGTTCGCGAACTGACTGGCGGGATTTATTTCGGAGATAAATTGCGCCGTCAAGGAGAACATGGTGAAGAAGCTGTGGATACCTGTGTATATAACGTAATGGAAGTAGAACGAATTGTCCGCCAAGCTTTTGAAATTGCCGGCAAGCGCCGCAATAAACTGGCGAGTGTTGATAAAGCGAATGTACTTGAAACTTCACGTTTGTGGCGTGAGGTTGTGAATAAGATCGCTCCAGAATATCCGGAGGTAGAGGTAGAGCATGTACTGGTTGATAACTGCGCAATGCAGCTGCTGCGCCGTCCATCTAGCTTTGACGTTATCGTTACTGAGAACATGTTTGGTGATATCCTGAGCGACGAGGCTGCTATGCTGACAGGTTCTATCGGTATGCTTGCTTCGGCTTCGATGGGTGACGGCAACTATGGTCTCTACGAGCCCGTTCACGGCTCTGCTCCTGATATTGCCGGACAAGGGCTTGCGAACCCGATCGCAACAATCTTGTCGCTGGCCCTTATGTTCCGCTTAACCTTTGGTTATGAGGATGCTGCTGCTGCAATCGAAGCTGCAGTTGCTGCAGTATTGGATGCAGGACACCGTACAAGTGATATCGCCGTGGATAAGAGCAAAGCGATCAGTACAACTGAAATGGGCGACCTGATTGTTGCAGCAATCCGCAAAGCTTAATTATTAGTTTATAATGATTATAAATAAATAATTGATCTAATCTTGACTTTGATTTTGTGCGATGATACCATTTGTTTAGTAGACAAGATATTATTGATTTCTGCAAATTTCAATATATTTCAGTATATTGAGAGATACAAATGGTACTTTTTCTTACATAATCAGAGGGAGGATTCTAGCAATGGCGGAACGTTTAGTAGGTAGACCGGCTCCCGATTTTACTATGGAAACCGTATCAGGTGATGGTAAGGATTTTGGTAAAGTAAGCTTGTCTGATTATCGTGGCAAATGGCTTGTATTCTTCTTCTATCCGCTTGATTTCACATTTGTATGTCCAACTGAAATCACAGCGCTCAGTGACGCAGCAGCACAGTTTGAAGCACTTGATACAGCGATTCTCGGCGCAAGCATCGATTCGATCCACAGCCACAAAGCTTGGATCAATACCCCTAAGGATTCTAATGGCCTGGGTCGTTTGAATTTCCCGCTTGCAGCTGATATTACGAAACAAGTCTCTAAAGACTATGGCATTCTGATTGAAGAAGAAGGTATCGCATTGCGTGGTTTGTTCATAATCGATCCTGAAGGCGAATTGAAATATCAAGTCGTTAACCACAATGATGTAGGCCGCAGCGTGGAAGAAACACTTCGTGTTCTGCAAGCCTTGCAATCTGGTGGTTTATGCCCAATGAACTGGAAGCCGGGAGATAAGAATCTGTAAATTTTAGACCGTTATCATAGTGATCCTTGATATTCTGATTTCTACCTCCTTGCAGAAAATTTTCTGTAAGGGGGTTTTTTGCTCCAAAAGATCTTGTATATCTAAATAGATTTGAAAATAGGCGCGAAAAGTTATATTATGTCCTCGAGTGGAGGAATCTCCATTGGGGTAATGTAATACAATAATAAACAATCAAAGGGTTATTTCTAAGGAGGGCGAACAAATATGAGCTTTTGCTGTGGAGCGAGTATGGTAGGAACAAAGGGGACCCTAAAACATTATCGCACGCAAGTCCATAATGTTCCCCTGCTTTTTTGTCCGGTATGTCATCGTGTGGAGGTTCACTACAAGGTCGAGAATGAATATGAGATCTTAGCGGAATATGCACATGGAGATGGTGTTACCGACGTGGACTTTCAGGACTATGTCATGGAAGACGAAACTGCAATATTCGAGAACGTCATTAACGTCGAGAGTGAAGATCCTCTAGCCGTTGTACGCAATCAAATCGATATGGCGCTTGACCTGCTAGCTGTAGCCAAACAGATTGAGGATACCAAGTGGGAACGGGAATTGAAAAAAAGGTTAGCTGTGATGAGTCATCGCCGTCTACGCCTGCAACAAAAGGCATAAGTTTATTACTAATTTTTTGGGCATGCCCCATTTTTCCATGTAAGCCTCCGCAATCGCGGGGGCTTTTTAGCTTTTTATAATCCTTTTTAGCTTTTCGTGATCCTTTTTAGATTGTTTTAAATCATTTAGGCGAATAAATAGCAATAAATATAATTTGATGTGATGTTTCATATGTCTTTGGAATCATTTTATGAATTTTTTTACCATTCGACAGTTTCTCCGATTGCGTTGTCTAGTTCTCTTGGATATGATTGGAATATAATTGAACCGGTTGGAAAAAGTGCAACGATTACCGAATGTTCTGGCGGCTTCGTCATACACTCAAATACATAGTAATTTGATGTCGCTTAAGCGTCTTCGTCAAATGCAGTAAAAGGGGGAACTTCGTATCGTGATTAGCCAATATCAAGAAAGTCTTCTATTACCGGGAAGAACCTATCAAACTGGACCTGTGGATACTACATACGAGGATGTTCTAGAGAATATTGACAGCGGAATCATGCTTTTTGATGAAGAGGGAGTTATAAGTTTTGTAAATAAGCAAATGTACGGGATGCTTGAGCTTACCCGTCACTCTCTTGTGGGCTGCACATTTTCCCATCTGCTGTCTAATATTCGACTGAGCCGTTCCAAGAAAAAACAAGTACTGCAGAGCTACAGAGAGATGGTATACAAAGGAAAATCAAATTATGAGTTTCTAGACGAGTATGGCCGTTACTGGAAGGTTACTTTATGCTGCGGAGAGCAAATGAAAGGCTGTTATTTGTTCACTGTCAAGGAAATCTCGGATTATAAGTTAATCGAACAAACGGCTTACCAGAACGATAGCTTGGCTATGCTAGGCAAATTATCCGCATCTATTGCCCATGAAATCCGGAATCCGTTGACCGCGATCCGGGGATTTATTCAACTGCTTCATCCATACTTGCATCAACTGGGGAAAGAGGAATATGCCAAGATTATATTGGCCGAGATCGATCGTGCGAACGATATTATTCATGAATTTCTGTCCTCCTCTAAGCCGTCAGTTCCGCAGGTGGGGATGATACCCGTGTCCGCATTGCTTAAGGAGGTTGTTCTCCTTACAGAGAGCGAAGCTTTAATGAAAGGCTGCCAGATCAATCTTCATCCTCTTCAAGAGGACATGGTGATTTCTGGCGATGTCAAACAGATGAAGCAAGTCGTGCTTAATATGATTAGAAATGCAATGGAGGCTGTAGCGGATCGAGAAGATGATTCGATGGGGAAAATCGAAGTTGGTGCCCGCAGAGAAGGCTCTGAGGTCCGTATTTTCATATCTGACAACGGTAAAGGAATGGATATTCGTACACTGGACAGGTTATTTAATCCTTTCTTTACTACCAAAGAGAATGGTACAGGATTGGGTCTTTCCGTAAGTGACCGCATCATCAAAAATCATGGCGGATGCATTTCTGTTAGCAGCAGAGTTAACGAGGGTACTCATTTTGTGATCTCTTTGCCATTAATCCATTAGAATAAGTAATAAGAGGCTGATCCCTGCGGATAATACAGATGCGGAGATCAGCCTTTGCTTATGTTACAATGGGTGTTGGTTTGGGGAAACAAATGGAGGGAATCACAATGAATATAGAATACAACAGTGGTGTTGCCAACAATGTGCAGGGTGATGCCCTTATCTTTATTATTTCTGAGTCTGAGGTCGAAAATGGAGGCTTTTCCGAGGGCTGGGATGACAGAATTCGCCTATTGGGAAAGGCAGGTTTATTTAAAGGCAAGCTTAATCAGACTTATGTACTACCTGCTGAGAATTCATCTGGTTGTCCTGTTGTTATTTTGGTTGGCAGGGGGGACCAACTTCTCACGACTGAGGATCTAAGGCAAATGGGGGCTCAGACAGCCCGTGCAGCACTTCGTTTGAAGGCGCTCAAGCTGGTATTTGAAGTGCCGGAAAAATTACAGGAGCTTACCGTAGAGAAGGATGTGACTTCTATTGCTTATGCACTGACGGAGGGGCTTATGCTTGGTTCCTATCGTCGGACTACCTATAAGCAGGTGCAGTCTTTTTATACAGGCCCAACAGCAGTTGTTTTCACTATAAAAGAGAAATTAGAGGGTACTGCCGGGCGGGAATGGACTGAAGGCATTCAGAAGGGGCTAGCTTTCGGTGAGGCCACGAATTTGGCGCGGAGCTTGACCAACATGCCTGGTAATCTATTGACCCCCTCAGACCTTGCTGTGGCCGCTATAGAGGTTGCTGAACGATATGGCTTTCCTTCTGAGGTGCTGGACGAACGGGAAATTGAGCAAAAAGGAATGGGCGGATTGCTCGCCGTCGGAAAAGGAAGTGTAAACCCTCCACGAATGATCGTCATCCGTTATCAGGGGACAGGGAATTGGGATAACGTAGTGGGGCTTGTAGGGAAGGGAGTTACCTTTGACACCGGCGGGATCTCCTTAAAAAGAGCACCAGGTATGGAAGAGCTGATTAGTGATATGGGAGGGGCAGCGGCTGTAATCGGAGTAATGGAGGCGCTTGGCCGCTTACGTCCACGAATGAATGTCGTTATGGTTATTCCATCTGCGGAGAATATGCCATCGGCCAATGCTTTTAAGCCTGGAGATGTTATTACCTCCATGAGCGGACGAACAATAGAAGTGTTGAATACCGACGCTGAAGGCAGAATTGTCCTGGGAGATGCGCTGACTTATGCTCGGGAATGGGGAGCGAAACGTATTATCGATGTAGCTACGCTGACAGGCGCTGTGTTGTCCACTTTGGGAGATATAGCAACAGGTGCTGTGACTAATGATGAAGCGTTTCTGGAGCGATTTCTGGCCGCTTCAAGCTATTCAGGGGAAAAGGTCTGGCAGCTTCCGGCATACCCGGAATTTCGTGAAATGCTAAAGAGCGAGGTTGCCGATATCCGTAACACTGCTGGAAGATATGGTGGAGCTACTACAGGCGGATTATTTGTAGGTGAGTTTGCTGAGGGCTTGCCATGGATTCATCTAGATATTGCTGGCACTGCATATGTATCTAAAGAACGTGGAGTTAATCCTAAGGGAGCAACAGGTGTCATGGTTCGTTCTATCATTCAGTGGCTGCTGAGCGAAAGCGAGATCTAAACATCCGGGGAGCTGTCCGTTCTAAACAACAAGGGGTGTTCCCTAAACCAGACTCTGGTTTAGGGAACACCCCTTTATTGAAATCCAAGAGCAGAAGCTTAAACAGTACCACTGGATTTTTTGGCCTTCGATTGGGAAGTGTAGGATTGAATGCCGTTCATAATTTTATCGCGAGTTCCCTTATTCTTCAGTAAATATACTGCTCCCAATGCGACTGTTGTAAATAATGTCTTTTTGGTATTCATAGGAATTACCTCCTTGGTATTGTCTGTAGTTGCTTATAACAAACATACCCGTTAGTTAAGGAGGCTAAACGATAAATCTCTATTTATTGCTCGTTTTACAAGCTTACTTCTTGTTGTTAACCGGTGTTGAACAACAAGAAAGAGGGGAATCCATCGATGCTGCCGAGCAGCTTTTTCCTTTATCACAGCCTGCACAAGCGCCCTGCTTCCCCTTTTGCACATGTCGATAGATGGTCCAGCCAGAATAACCGAAAATTAAGGCGACAATCACAACATTTATCATAATGGTACCCCACTTTCATCATGAGAATCTTATAATTTACAAGTCTACGACCATCCTAATAACCGTCCGCCTTGAAAAATAATTAAAGATACGATATACGCCAGAACGAGAGAATAGCCCATGGAGAAGAAGGTCCATTTCCAAGACGCTGTTTCTTTTTTGATTACCCCTACAGTAGCCAAACAAGGAATATATAGCAGGATAAAGGCCATAAAGCTGATCGAACTCAATGGTGTGAAGACTTGAGAAATTTGATTTTCTAAACCAGCAGCATCTGGTGCGTGATAGATGATATTCATGGTAGAGACTACGACCTCTTTTGCCAAAAAGCCCGGAACCAATGTAGAGCCAGCCTGCCATGTTCCGAAACCAAGCGGTGCCAGTAGCGGGGCGATCATACCTCCAAACTTAGCCAGGAAGCTGTGATCCATGTCCACATCAAACCCGCCAGGACCGGCATAAGACATAAACCAAATAATTGCTGAGCCTGCAAGAATAATAGTTCCAGCTTTTCGCAGGAAACCTTTGCCCTTTTCCCAAGTGCTGCGCGATAAGGTCTTGATCTGCGGCATGCGATAAGGTGGAAGCTCGATCATGAAAACTGAGGATTCATTTTTGAATAAATATTTAGAGAATACCTTACAAAGAATCAGCGCAAACACAATACCCATCACATACATGGACAGAACTGCTACGGCCTCTTGCGCCGGAAAAAACACAGCTGCGAATAAAGCGTAAACAGGCAGTCTCGCAGAGCAGGACATAAGTGGCATTAGCAAGGTGGTCAGCATTCGGTCTTTGGGCTGTTCGATGCTGCGCGCCGCCATTATGGCAGGTACATTGCAGCCAAAGCCAATGATGAATGGAATAAATGCTTTTCCGTTTAGTCCCATACGTTCCATCGTGCTGTCCATTAATAAGCAAACCCGAGCCATGTATCCTGAATCCTCCAAGAAGGAAATGATCAGGAAGAGAATGAAGATTTGCGGGACAAAGACGAGGACGCCCCCTACACCGCTAATTAATCCATCGACGATCAGGGCATGGGTGAAGCTGGATGCTCCAAGCGTCTGTAGCAGGGAATTGGCTCCATCACTAATCGGTCCGGAGATCAGGCCATCGAGGAGATCTGATAGAGGTCCGCCGACCCAGTCAAATGTGGTCTTAAAGAGAGCATACATAAAGAAGATAAATAAGGGCAGTCCTAGAAAACGATGCGTCAATATGGAATCTAATTTTTCTGTTAAGTTATGAGGCTTCTGCGTTGTTGTATCAAGTACAACCTCACAAATGGAGTGGATATAATCCATACGCTGTGAGCGAATCCATTGGGGGAGCGTCAGGGCCAGCTTTTTGATCTGTAGCTCACTCTGACAGGATTCACAGATATTTAGCAGGCGGGTGGTGTCCATACGTGTCTTTAGAAAATGAAGAATAACCGGATTCTGCTCCATAAGCTGTAGAGCAATCCAGCGGTGATTGGGTAAGTCCTTGATAGGAAGTAATTCCTTTTCTATAGAAGATATCGCATGCTCTACAATCTCACCATAGTTCAACTTGAACTTTACAGCGGGAATCGCAGAGGATTTCTCTAAAATACTGAGGACTTGTGCGCAGCCTTTTCCCGTTCTTGCAACAAGCGGGAGGACAGTTATACCCAGTCGTGATTGTAAGACTTCATGATTGATGCGAATTCCACGTGCATTGGCGACGTCAATCATATTCAGTCCGAGTAAGGTAGGTTTGCCATACTCAAGTAATTGAAGCGTGAGCAGCAGATTTCGTTCCAGCTGTGAAGCATCCACGATATTAATTAAGGCTTCAGGAGATTCTTCTATTAAATACTGGGCAGCAACTCCCTCATCACGTGAGAGTGGGTGCAAGGAATAGATGCCCGGCAAATCAATGAGCTTGCCAGCGCCGTTCTTCAGGCTGCCGATCTTCTTTTCTACCGTTACCCCTGACCAGTTACCAACATATTCGTATGAGGAGGTCAATGTATTGAAGAGAGAGGTTTTACCTGTATTGGGGTTACCTACAAGTGCTATTGAACTCAAGACACGTTCACCTCAATCAATGAAGCTTCCTTCCGGCGGATGGCGAACAGTTGTCCATTGCATTCCAAGGTAATAGGTCCTAAAAAAGGTCCTTTTCCTTTCAGGCGAATGCTCACACCCTCGGACACTCCAAGATCAGCCAGACGACGACGCAGGATGGGGTTGATTCCTTCTATTTTATGAATATATCCGGTCGAACCCGGTTGTAGTCGCAGTAATGAGCAAGAGGTAGAAGCCATTTTTATCCCTCCAAAAGAGACTGATAATCAATCTCAATGATTTTCTTGTAATGTAGCATTTTTAGGGCTTATTTACTGTGATCATTGTCGCTGACACGATGTGGTAATAGCATTAAAGAGAAGAAGATGAAATTCCTTTACATTTTATTCTTCATTAAAGTATGATTATACGATATAAATTGCATAGTAAAGCTATATTCGCGGTTATAATGATTGCAATAGTTGAAGGGAGATAATTATGAAGACTAATCAATGTAAGATTGTTGACTGCACCATCCGAGATGGGGGCCTAGTGAACAACTGGGATTTTAGTGTGGAATTTGTACAAAACTTATATGCCGGCTTGAATGAAGCTGGTGTTGATTATATGGAAATCGGTTATAAAAATTCACCAAAATTGCTCAAAGGAGCAGAGGGTGCCGGACCATGGCGTTTTCTGGACGATGATTTCCTGCGTAAAGTGATTCCGCAAAAAGGTCACACCAAGCTATCTGCTTTGGTTGATATCGGCCGCGTGGATGAGAATGATATTTTGCCTCGCAGCGAAAGTATGCTGGATTTGATTCGTGTGGCATGCTACAGCAAAGATGTAGAGAAAGCCCTGCAATTGGTACAAACTTTCCATGATCTAGGCTATGAGACAACGATCAACATTATGGCTTTGTCTAATGTTATGGAGAATGAATTGTTGGAAGCTTTTGAAATGATCCGTGAGAGCGTTGTTGATGTGGTATATATTGTAGATTCATACGGCAGCTTGGATCACAATGACATGAATTATCTGGTTGAGAAGTTCAAGACACATCTGCCAAACAAACGTCTAGGCGTACATACTCACAATAATCTTCAGTTGGCGTTCTCCAACACGTTGATTGCTGCTGAGAATGGTGTAGAGTTACTGGATGCTTCTTGTTATGGAATGGGACGAGCTGCAGGAAATTGCCCTACAGAGCTGTTAGTAACTCATTTGAAGAAAACACGTTACTCCTTGCGCCCTGTGCTTGATATTATTGAACGCCTGATGATTCCTTTGCGTGAGAAAGAGGAGTGGGGCTATATCATTCCTTATATGATCACAGGTACACTTGATGAGCATCCACGTTCAGCAATGGCACTTCGTGCATCTGCAGACAAGGATAAATCCGTTGATTTTTTTGATAAGCTTACAACACCAGAAGTAACCTTTGGTGACAAATAAACTTGAGTTTCTTAGAAGCACTGAACCCTTTCGTAGGGGGAAGTGCTTTTTTGGTTGCCTGCTAGCAGAAAATGGTTTATATTTATGCAAGATTTATGAATATATAACTTATAAACGCGCCTTCCTTTTGAATGCCCATAAAAGAAATGTAACTTAAAAGTCCTATCCCGCCGATATTTATACATAGGACATAACTATACTTGAATGTTAATTAATAGATATTATTTTCAGACGCGAGGGACTTATGAGACAAGAAGAGAAAAAGACAATTCAAGCAGCTGCTGTAGGCGCCTTGCTGTTCCTTTTAATTCAAATTTTCCATACATCGCTTAACCGATTGGACGATTGGGATATTATTTCTTCTCTCTATCTCATTGTCGGCTGCTGTAATGTTGCTTTTGGATTTGCAATATTTGCACAGGGCTGGTTATTCTTCTCTAGCAGATTATCTAAAGGAAGATTATATGCCGCTGCTCTTTTTGGTGGAATATGTATTATTGATTTCTTGCATACACTGGGTTTTGTCGGCGTCCCGTTGATTTCATCATTCATAACTTTTGAAGAATCGTTGTGGCTGCGAACCCTCTCACGACTAATCAGCGGTTTAGGAATGTTGTTTATTTTTAGCAGGGAAGATAAGCCCGTGTCTGTCTCTGAAAAAAGAAAATTGTTTAGAATAGCCTTCATGTTGATTGTGCTTTCCATTGTTTTGTTTATTTTCAGCCACTCGGCATTGCCTCAGTTATTAACTAAGCCTTGGATGAATCCATTGAAGCAGATTGCTGATTTAGCAGTTCTTTTTGTTTACTTGGCAGGTGTTGCAGTTATTGTATTTCCTGAAAAAAGTGAAAAGTCAGCCTCACTGCTTATTATTATTCGAGCACTTATCTTTTTCTCTTTGGGCCAAGCCTTTTTTATGAGTCCATTCAGTAGTGGCAATATAGATGATCTTTTTGGAATGGTGTGTAGCGGAGTTGCTTACTACTTGCTGCTTACCGGAGTATATCGTCTGACGATTGAAGAACCTTTTTACGAAAAGCAGTTGGCTGAGGAGCGGATCAATTATTTAGCCTATCATGATGATTTAACGGGACTTCCCAATAGACGTCGTCTGACGCAGCGTGTAGAAGAGATGATTATTGCTGGAGAGAAGAAAACGAGCGATAAATTCTCAGCGTTAGCTATTATGAATATTAATCATTTCAAGAATATAAATGACTCCCTGGGCCATTTTGCCGGAGACCATTTATTGAAGCTGGTGTCTGAGCGGCTTGTGAATGAGGCCAAATCTACTGAAGAGCTTTATAGTATGGGGGCGGATGAGTTCGCTTTTCTTATGATGGAGAGAGCAAGTCTTGGAGAATGTTTGGTACGAGCTACGGAGCTGCATCGATTGTTTGAGGTACCTATTGCCTTAGAGTCGGGGGAGTACCATATTTCGCTTAGTATGGGGTTAAGTATTTATCCCGGTGACGGTGAAACTGCGGAACATCTGATTCAGAATGCTGATACGGCTGTACATAATGCCAAGGAACAGGGAGTGGAGATTCGCCGGTATATCCCAGCTATGCAGATGAAAGCAAAGGAACGTCTAAAGCTGGAAAATGACCTCCGCAGAGCGCTTGAACGCAATGAATTCTTTCTGGTGTATCAGCCAAAGGTTTTGCTGGAGACGGAAGAGATCGTAGGAATGGAAGCTCTGCTCCGCTGGAATCATCCGAAACGTGGTCTGGTCTCTCCTGCGGAATTTATCCCGTTAGCTGAGGAGAGTGGACTCATTGTTCCGATTGGGGAATGGGTACTCAAAACAGCTTGTCTGCAGAATAAAAAATGGCAGCTGGCCGGCTATGTGCCGATTTGCGTCTCCATCAACCTATCTATGCGGCAATTCCTTCAGCCTAATCTAGCAGGGAGGATTCATACCATCTTAACCGACATTGGATTAGATCCGTGTTATGTCGACCTTGAGATTACTGAGAGTATGACCTTGGATAAAGAAACAGCCTTTGATCAGCTGAAACGTCTGAAAGAGCTTGGTGTCTTCATCAGTATTGATGATTTTGGTACAGGCTACAGCTCCCTGCATTATCTAAAGAACATGCCAATCGACAGATTGAAAATCGACAGGTCGTTCGTATCAGAGGTTATGGAGGACAGCAACAATGCTGCTATAGTCTCTACAATCACTTCTATGGCGCATCATTTGAAGCTGAAGGTTACGGCTGAGGGTGTTGAGAACAAGGAGCAGCTGCAGTTTTTGCGTGAGCAGCATTGTCATGAAGCTCAAGGATTTCTGTTCAGCAAACCTATTCAACCAGCAGAGTTTGAGGCGATATTTTTAAAAAAGGCACCCCTCGGCGCTTCCCTGTAAACTAAAAAAATGTTGATTTTTACTTGTAGAGATGATACAATAACTCTTGTATTCACTTTCTAGTGCGGGTGTAGTTCAATGGTAGAACTTCAGCCTTCCAAGCTGATAGCGTGGGTTCGATTCCCATCACCCGCTCCATAATTCAAACTTCCAAATCCTTGCGATGCAAGGGTTTTTTTATATCCCATCAGCCTATTAATGGTTGGTGGGATTTTTTTGTTTATGCTATTTGCCTAATGGAAAAACTTTAATATAGCGTACTTTTAAGAAAAGGTTGTGAAACTTTTGAATGGTGCAAAGATTGCGTTCCTATCTGTACTTAGCAATACATTTATCGTTTCTTTAAAGCTTATGGTCGGAGTACTTACAGGTTCAGTAGCAATTATCTCGGAAGCGATCCACTCCTCCTTAGATTTAGTTGCTTCGTTGATTGCTTTTTTCTCGGTCCGATGGTCGAGTCGCTCTGCGAATAAAGCTCATCCTTATGGTCATGGCAAAGTGGAGAATATCTCAGGGACGATTGAAACGTTGCTTATTTTTGTTGCTGGAGATATTACATGAAGGATAATAATTGTGATTAAGCACAGAGTTTCTCTGCTATTTCAATATTTTGTATTAAGTGATATGGTGATTATATCTCTTTTATATTCATTCTATATGGGGGACGGATAATGATCGCTTATTTAAGACCTTTAATAATAAGTAGCTCAGTTAAAAGCCTGATTTTTCTTTTAATAATAATGGTGATAGCAATGGTATGGTGGTTTTATAAATGGACTAAGCAATGATGCTCTTTTGTTTGGCCGCATACTAAAAAGCCAGGCTCCCAATTTAGGGAACCTGGCTTTAATTGTTTGTAGGGAGCTTATACAGTCTTTAGGAACTCAACAATGGTGAGTAATCCCTTGTCGAAGTTCTCCAGGTTGAAATGCTCATCCGGTGCATGCAGGTTCTCATCATCGAGACCAAAGCCCATCAGAACGACAGGTGCTTCCAGTACACGGGAGAAGCTCTCCATGATCGGAATGGAGCCGCCGTCTTTGGTGAAGAGGGCACGGGTTCCATATACTTTGCCATATGCGTCTGCTGCAGTTTGCAGAATAGGATTCGACGGATCGATGTTAAAGGCACGGGCCTTCTCCATTTGCTTAACATGCACTTTCGCTCCGGTCTGAATATTAGCCTTCAGATGTGCTTCAACGGCATCGAGGATATGCTGTGGATCCTGATCGCCTACTAGGCGGCAGGTAATCTTCGCATGGGCTTCTTTAGGGATAACCGTCTTACTGCCTTCCCCTTGGAAACCGCCGTATACGCCGTTAAGCTCAAGCGTAGGACGAGCGCCAATCCGTTCTACAAAGGAATA
Source organism: Paenibacillus sp. FSL R7-0048 (assembly GCF_038004505.1). Classification (NCBI taxonomy): domain Bacteria; kingdom Bacillati; phylum Bacillota; class Bacilli; order Caryophanales; family Paenibacillaceae; genus Paenibacillus; species Paenibacillus sp. FSL R7-0048. Next base: position 1,489,306 of record NZ_JBBORF010000001.1, read on the forward strand.
ACCTTCTTCCCCGTATAACGATTCCAATCCAAGACCTTCGCGGATTTTATCTTCATTCACACCTTGCTTCACGAATTCTTCCCGCAGCATTGGGGAAAGTTCAGGAACACCATCATAGAATCCGTCTACAGATACACGTCCTTTGTCGTCATGAAGCGAGCTTAGTAAAGATACTAGGGCATGCAGTGCATTCGGAACACCGCCGCCGTAAGAACCGGAGTGCAGGTCTGTCAAAGCGGTAGTTACATCAACTTCAAGGGAAGCTAGTCCACGTAGCCCAGTGCAGATGGCAGGACGACCGCGTTCCAATAGGGATGTATCGGAGACTAACACCGCATCCGCAGCGAGCTTTTCTTTATTGGCTTCAAGGAACGGAGGCAGATTCACACTGCCGATTTCTTCTTCCCCTTCGATGCAAAGCTTGAGATTCACAGGAAGAGTACCTTCTTGTTTCAGGATCGCCTCAATGGCTTTGAGGTGAACGAATACTTGTCCTTTGTCATCTGTTGCTCCGCGTGCATAAAGCTTGCCATCACGAATCTCTGGTTCAAATGGAGGTGTGGTCCATAGGTTTAATGGGTCTACTGGTTGTACATCGTAGTGACCATACACGAGAATGGTTGGTTTGCCTGGAGCATGAAGATAATCGGCATATATAACGGGATGTCCCGCTGTCGGATGCAACTCAATGTTCTCAAGTCCGGCTTTTTTCAGGGTGTCTGTCAGCCAATGGGCTGCCTTCAGTACATCGTCCTTATGTTCAGATAAGGCAGAAATACTTGGAATTCTGAGCCATTGTTTTAGTTCTTCGAGATGTTCATCCCGGTGGGTTGAAAAATAAGTTTCGTATGACATAGTGAGTATGTACCTCCTTAAGTTTTGCTGCGCAAAACCGGCTTTGTAAGCGCCTGGGCATAAGCTTATTGGCCATGCGTGACCGTCTTGTTTAGCATTCTATAGGAACCATTATACTGGAGAACTCACTATGGATCAAAAGCGATGGGGCAAACCTCTCACCAGATGATTGTAGCCGGTGTCACACCTTGGGGAAAAGTATCCTCAGTTTTGCTTTTGTCCATATACATCTCATACCAAACATCAGCGATGAGTCCTGGATCTGTAGCAGTGCCGGGTTTAATGAATACACCAAGTGCTAAATGACCTACATAGATTCCTTGTGGAGCCAAATCTGCATGCAGGTTAAGTGCGTAGTTTCTTAATCCGCTAAGCGCAATGCCAACATTACCCATCATCTGCATGGGATAGACGGAGGACAATCCGGTTGTGAACAGCAGTGCGCCGCTGCGTTTCTCCAGCATCTCAGGCAATACCTGTGCTACGCTGCGGATAGCGGCTACAACCAGTGCCTGAAAGGCATCCTGTGCATTTTCTTCGGTTACTTGTGAAGCAGGAGTAGGAGGGTAATTTCCACTTGTCGGGCTGAATTCGAGCACATCGATAAAGCCGTATTTTTTCTTGATATTATCGAAGGCTGTGGCTACTTGTTCTTTATTGTATACGTCGGCAGGAAAAGCAGCAGCCTCGATATTTAGTGCTTGCAGTTCCTGAACAAGGGTGTTCAGCTTCTCTTCATTTCGAGAGATTAATGCCACTTGAAATCCGTTGGCTCCGAATTTTTTGGCGATTGAGAGTCCTAGGCCGGGTCCAGCACCCATGATGGCAATGGTCTTTTTCATGATTTATTAGTTCCTTTCCGGTTGTTGATTACTAACAGTAACCATGATAAGCTGAATAGGCTTGAGGGACAAGAAGGCACTATTACATGCTTAAGTTACATGGAGGTAACCACAGTTGGAACATTCAAAGGAAGAACCCACCCGGTTCATGCCGATGCTGGAGGATTGCTCCATTACCCGCCAGATTCTGGACAGGGTCGGAGACAAATGGAGTGTACTGATCATAGTCAATTTAGGTGCTGAAGCTTTGCGGTTCAAAGAGTTGCAAAGGCGCTCTGGAGGGATATCACAACGGATGCTGACCCAGACCCTGCGCCATTTGGAACGGGATGGATTAGTTTGGCGTAAAGCGACGCCTACAGTCCCACTGACTGTGGAATACGGTCTGACGAGCATAGGAGAATCATTGTTGAGACCTTTAACCTCGCTTGTGGACTGGGTCAACAAAAACAATGGGAAGATCGCCAAAGCGCGTATAGATTATGACCACCAGCACGACACACAGGAGTAACAAGACAGCAGAACAATTCACTGGGATAGAGGATGGATTATATTGCATACGGAAAGTGGAACAAACACATTTATTTATACTTACACCTGTTCAGAGGACGAATTATCGCTGTGTCAGATGGAGCTGCGATGTCTTTTTGGCGAGCAGGTGCCGACTGCTCTTTTTAAGAGTGAGGTTGAAGTGGATGTCAGCCGCAGTCCCTTCATTAAAGAGCGGATAGATGTAATGTATGAAGGGGATAGTCTGCCTGAGATTTATGATCAAACGGAGCAGGTGGAGCTTGGCGGCAAGACGTTTAAGGTTATTTTTGTGAAGACCAACGATCTGGGCCCTGCAGACAAAATAGAGTATGATGAGCGCAGAGTGATCGAGCGGGAAATTGGGTTGCGGATTGAAGGAGAAGCGGATGTTAACCATCCGGAGCTGGTATACGGCATTGTTACGCTGGGTGGACGCTGGTACTTCGGATCTTATCATAAAAACAAGGCAACTTGGTTCCGCCAAATGAAGAAGCCACGCAGCTATTCTATCGCGCTTAGTACACGTGTTGCCCGTGCCGCGGTTAATATGGCTATTCCGAATCCTGAAGGTATACGTGCTATAGATCCTTGCTGTGGTATTGGAACTGTAATGGTAGAAGCCTTGTCAATGGGAATCGACATGGTTGGACGTGATATTAACCCTATGATTGCTACCGGTGCGAGAACAAATATTGCCCATTTTGGATTCACCAGTGAGGTAACGCTTGGGGATATTGCGGATATCACTGATCATTACGATGTAGCCATTGTAGATATGCCATATAATCTATATTCTAGTATTACACCTGAGGAGCAGTTCGCGATTCTAGTGAATGCGCGCCGGATTGCAGATCGGGTGGTTATCGTTGCGATTGAACCGATGGACGAGATGATCACTGAAGCTGGATTTACAATCATAGACCGTTGTGAAGCTAAAAAAGGAGCCTTCTCGCGTCATTTAATGCTTTGCCAGTAATCCTAATCAAGGTACCGAAAAAGGGGTGCAGCAATGGAGCAGAAATGGTTAACGTGGGCCAAAGAAATTCAGGCCATCGCACAGACTGGATTAACTTATGCTAAGGATGTTTATGATATAGAACGGTATCAAGCTTTGCGGGAGCTCAGTGTAGATATCCTCGCTAATTATACCTTCGAAAGCAAGGAGAGAATTAGACTCTCCTTTGCGGGTGAAGGGGGTTATGCTACTCCAAAAGTTGATGTCCGTGGTGTTGTATTCCGGGAGGATGAAATTCTACTTGTTCGCGAGAAGTTGGACGGGAATTGGGCGCTTCCTGGTGGTTGGGGAGACATTGGACTGTCCCCGAGTGAGGTTGTTGTGAAAGAAATCAAAGAGGAATCGGGTTTTGAGGCAGAAGCAGTTCGCTTACTGGCTGTATTAGATAAGAAATTTCATAACCATCCACCGGAGCCTTATCACGTGTATAAGTTCTTTATTTTATGCCGCATTGTGGGCGGAGAGGCAATGGAAGGGGTAGAGACAAGCGAAGTTTCTTTTTTTGCAGAAGATAAGCTGCCTGAGCTCTCAGCAGAGCGGAATACAGAGGCACAGATTCGGACGATGTTTGAATATTTACGAAATCCGGAAAAAGTAGTAATATTGGACTAAGAATCTGCATATACTGTATGACTTCCGCAAATTTAAGTTTTTAATTATTCAAAATTTGGTTAATATCTAATATGTAAGCACTTACAACGGTTTGGCCGCTGAGCCTTTATATCTACCAAAATTCAAAATTTTAATTTTTTGGGTCGAGCGGTCTACATTTTTTCCTCTACTGTGACGATAAGATATTTTAGGAGGGGATCGCATGGAACAAGAAGAATTGAGCATTCCATTGAAACAGGAAAATGTGGTGCGTCCTGCAGAAGGCAATATTGCCACTGGGCTGGTTTGGGGTATCTTAATCAGCATTCCGTTATGGATCTCTGTTATTGGCTGGATTTTGGGATTTTGGCACTAAACCATAAATTAATGAGGATCTAATTCTGTTGAATTTATAGTATACACAAAAGGCTGTCCCTTCCTTGTGGATGAACTGCACCCCGTCAAGTAGACAGCACAAAAAATAAAAGTAGTTTAAGCGGCCTTAGTCCTAAATTCAATGGGACTGAGGCCGTTTAGTTTTGCCTGTAACCGTTCGTTATTGTAAAAATGAATGTAGGTATCAATATCTGTTTGGAGTTCTTCAAAGGTCTGGTAGGAATGTAAGTAGTACTTCTCACATTTCAATGTTCCCCAGAAGGATTCCATCGGCGAATTGTCAATGCAGCAGCCTACTCGGGACATGCTTTGCTTCAGTTCTGCATCGTCCAGCATCTTTTTAAAATGCAGAGAGGTATACTGAAAACCACGGTCGCTATGGAGTAAGGTTCGGCTCTCCGGTGCTGCCTTCAAAGCTAATTCCAGTGTGTTAAAAACTAGCGAATTATTATTGGAATGACCCAGAACGTAAGCAACAATCGACTTGTCATACAGATCTTTTATTGCACTTAAATACGCCTTCTTGCCGTTTCCGTATTTGAATTCCGTTACATCCGTTACCCATTTTTTGGTTTGGAGCTTCAGCCTCAAAATTACGGTTCAGCACATTCTCTGCAACCTGCTGCGGCGTGGAGCCTACATACTTCTTTTTCTTTCTGCGGATGACTGACTGGATGCCTTGGCATCTCATCAGCCGGTACACTCGCTTTGCGTTAATAGATTTATCCATTTGTCTGCGCAAATGCAGGGTCAATTGGCGATACCCAAAGGTTCGTTCCACCTTCTCATACAAGAGGAGCATAGCCTCTGTCAGTTTCTCGTTGTCTGCCTCTCGAGAACTGGGTTTGCGATTCAACCATTTGTAATAACTTGACCGTGAAATCCCTGCGATGTCACACAAAAGCCGAATGGAGCAAGACTGTTCCTGCTGAACGGCCTGAATGGCCAGGTAGATGTTCACCTGGCGAATGGTCCTTAACGTCTCCTCCTTTCGAGTTCCTCTAACTTTTTTAGAAAAGCATTCTCCGCACGCAGGCGTGCATTCTCGTATTCCAGCTTTTGCATCGCGAGTTTGTGGCGATCTGCTTCCGTAAGTTCTTCAGGCGCTTTAGTGCGTCCTCTACCGTCTCGTAACGCCTCTTCACCACCAGCTTCGTACTTCTTTACCCAGCTATATACTTGTTGGTAAGACACGTGAAAATGGCTTGCCGTCTTCGCATAGTCTTCTCTGTTCGAAAGGCAGTACAGCACGATATTTATCCGTTCCTGCCAAGTGGTTACGCGTCCTTTGGTCATAGCTTTAGTTCCTCCTGAATGAGCTGTTAAGCTGTTGCTATGACCATTATACTTCCTAATCCAGTTGGCGAGTTGGGTTGAACTTGCAATCTTATACTTGCAGATGATTTGGTTTTGCGACAATCCTCCCTCGAGATAGTCCTTAACGGCATGGAGTTTAAGTTCTGCAGAATATGTACGATTGTAGCTTCGGACTTCCAGCCCTTCGTATCCATACAATTGATAACGTTGCCGCCACTTCACTAATGAGTTTTTGGATATTCCATACTTCCGGGCCGCAGTTTTCAAACCAATGTCGCCCCGTTCAATTTCTTGGAGAATCGTTAACTTTTCCAGTGCTGTAAACTTCTTTTGTTCCATAAAAATGCTCCCCATACAGCGACAGGTTTTTATTATTTCACCTGTCTACTATATGGGGAGCATATCAGGAAGAGACAGCCTTTTGCGTTTTCTGAAGATCTTAGCCTTTTGTATATACCACTTTAAAATTCTCACAAACAACTTTCATCTTTGGATCAAAGGGTTTGTTTAAGAATTTTAAGGATTCTCGGGTGAAGAACTGCTCATGATCATGACGCCATGACTTAAGCGTCCGGTCACCCTCTCCTTCAGTATAGGCAAACTCAGCGCTAACCTCATCAAAAGGTATAATTTGTACCTCTGTAGTAATAATTATTGCCTGCGGATCACCAGAACCATCCAGCACGATACTGTGCCCGCCAACTTGCGGAAACGTCTCGTCACAAGTTTCAAATATATCATAATTTGAAGCAGTTCCTGTCTTGATCCCACGAATCACCAGATCGAGCAGTTTATCGGCCATCTGGGGACTGTCACCAAAGGCCCAGGCGTCATATTTATCCGCTTTTTGTGGATGAAGCTGGGTATATTCTTTCCATAACAACTTAATTTTCTCTTTGTTGCTCATATGCTCATCTCCTTATAGATCAATTTATAGATCAGTTGTCTCCATCCATCCTGTATAGAGCTCATCCAACTGTTCCTGTATCGCATCACGTTCTTGTTGCAGTTCAGCAAGTTCAACTGCATCGCTGCTGATCAGGGGCTCTAACATCTTGGCATCGATCACGCCAAGGCGTTTCTCTACCTCTGCAATGGCCGTTTCCCAGTCGAAGGTGGTGTTTTTCCTACGGGAACTGGAGGATTTAGCGTTGGTTTCTTTCCCTGAATTGTTAGATTGAGGCTTATCAGAGCCTGAACTTGTTCGTTCTGCAGAGAAAGGTTTAGCTTGATCCGCAAAAGAGGGAGCTAATAATGCTTTTTCAGCTTGTTTTTCCTTGTAATATTCATAGTTTCCGTTGAACACTCCAAACCGCCCGTCTTCAATGGACCATAGTTTGTGAAATAGACGATTGATGAAATAACGGTCATGAGATACCGCCAGAACTGTGCCTGGAAACTCCTCTAATGCTTCTTCGAGTGCTTCACGAGAATCTATGTCCAGATGATTGGTCGGCTCATCGAGAATCAGCAGGTTTGGCTTGCGATGCATTAGTACAGCGAAACGCAGGCGGGTCCATTCACCACCGGACAGATTCGTAATGTCTTTGAATACATCGGGACCATAGAATAGGAAACGTGCAAGCTGCCCGCGAGCTTCACCTTCTTCAAGTCCAGCTTCTTCGCGGAAGTAGCGGAGTACAGACTGTTTGTTATTTTCCGGAACAGCCTCTTGTGCGAGGTAGCCGACCACAGTTCTTGAACCGAGTGTACAGCTTCCGCTGTCCGGGGTTTCCTGCCCTAAAATAATTCTTAAAAGTGTACTTTTACCTGCCCCGTTACCGCCGATGAGTGCCGTAGTCTCTCCGTAGCGAAGCACTTCGTTTGCCTCTGTGAAAAGGCTTCGCTGACCATATGCTTTTCCGATATCCTCCAAAATGACAACCTGATTACCGGAACGGTCATTTTGCTGTAGCTGCAAATCCATTGATTTGCGCTCCAGAATGGGACGTTTAACCTTCACCATACGATCCAGTGCTTTTTGCATGGATGCTGCTCTCCGGTAAAAGGAAGGGTTAGGAGGAGTCCCGCGATTGCCAAATTCAATGAGACGTTTGATGCTTTCCTGCATTTGTTTTATTTTTTTCTGCTGCTCTTGATAATCAGCAAATTGTTGAAGAAGTCGTGTTTCCTTCTCCACTTGATAGCCGCTGTAGTTGGTGTGGAAGGTAAAAGCCTCGCCATCTTCAATCTCGATGACTTTCTTGACTACAGCGTCCAGAAAGTAGCGGTCATGGGAGATCGCCAGCACTGTTCCATCATAACTCTGTAAAAATTGCTCCAACCATTCGATGGCATTCATATCGAGATGATTGGTTGGTTCATCCAGTAGAAGGATGTCTGGACGGCGCAGCAGCAGCTCCGCAAGTCCGACTTTTGTTTTTTCTCCTCCTGAAAGAGAGGCGAACAGTCGGCTGTATTGTCCGGTTCCGATCCCGAGACCCGAGGCTACGCGCTGAATAGAGGATTCGATCTCGTAACCTCCGGCGGCCTCGAACTTATCCTGCAAGCTGCCATATTCTTTTAACAGCCGATTCCAGAGGGTTTCATCCGTTCCGCTGTTAAAGCTGGACATTTCCAGCTCAAGCTCCCGCAGGCGGTGCTGCCATTGCAAAGGTTCAGCAAAGCTGCGCTGTAGAACATCATATACGGTTTCTTTTTCGCTAACTTCTTGTATTTGAGCCAGCAGGCCTACTACGCTATCTTTGCGTATTGAAATTTGCCCTTCATCCGGACGTTCTTCCCCGTTCAGCAGGTGGAATAGTGTCGTTTTGCCACAACCGTTGCGGCCGATCAGGCCAATTTTTTCCCCTTGGCGGATATCGAAGGTAATGCTATTCAACACGAGTTGTGCCCCGTGGTATTTTTGAACATTTTGGCATTGGATGATCATATATATTCTCCTTTAAGAATGCCCTTCGCACCGCCAGTACCCTAAATGGCTCCGAAATCCTGTAAAAAACCATAAAAAAAGACCGTAGGGAAATTTCCCCACGGCCTTATCATTCTCCGGTTAACTGATCCGTCCGGGTGATGGCAGGAAAGGCATTTCACAATTGTGTAGTGTTATTAAATTCATACAAATGGACAGACTTCTCCCGTTATCGCCATTTACATGAGCAATGCCAGCTATCGCTTTAGGTAGCCGACTCATAACACTGTTGGTCCAATTGTGATCCATTCCTTCCACACCCCTCTCTTAGTAAATTTAATGACAGTGTAATCAAAAATCAAAAAATAAGCAAGTAAAAAGATGTCAGAGAGTATTTTTACACAGCATAGAATATGAAAAATAGAATAATATGGTTCTGTAGTGGGGGGCAAGTGGCTAAATTTAACGGATGAAAAGAGGAAGAGATATGGCACTTTTTGACGGATTAATGGGCAATGCATCGCAAGTGAATCTTACGGAGGTCCAGCGGGAATACGCACAAATTCTTGCCCCTCAGGAGAAAATTGAACGCGCCTATAAGCTGATTAGAGATATGTTCATTTTTACGGACAAGCGGCTTATTTTGGTGGATAAACAAGGTCTGACGGGCAAAAAAACAGAATATCATTCGATCCCTTACAAAAGCATCTCGCATTATTCCGTGGAGACGGCAGGGCATTTTGATCTGGATGCGGAGCTATGTATCTACATTTCCAGCAGCACGCTTCCGGTGAAGAAGACCTTCAATAAATCCGTAAATATTTACGAGGTGCAGGCCGTGTTATCGCAATATATTTTAAAATAAATTGTTTATTCGGTGTTCCAAAGCACAAGCCCCCCTAAGTAAAAGTGGCTAAGATTACTAAGGTTAGATGCAGCTAGATATATCTGAGATAGGCAGCCACAAGACATAACCGAGATAGGTAGCTATATAGCGGCAAAAGGTGACTATATATATTCGAGATAGGTAGCGATTTGGTGGCAAAAGGTCACGGTAGTACGCCATGGTAGTATGCGGCTCCCTGTAATTAAAATGATCTTATAATATTCGTAGGCGTGAATCTACAAGGTTAAACAAAGAGGACCTCTTATTTGTGCATAGCTCACAAAAAGAAGAGGTTTATTTTGCGTTTCAGCGTAACCGATTGACAAAGGATTTTCGTGTAATGTTAAATTACACTAATTAAACCAGAAGATATAGGGGGCTCGCAGAGGAACCTGCCGCAGAATATAGGAGATTGAATATGATGGAGAAACCCGCCGCAAAAAAAATAAGGAGTTGGGACATGGCGGAAAAACCCGTAAAACATAGGGGGATGGGCATGGTGGAGAAACCCGTAATAGGCACAAAAACTATGGTAGTTAGCCCCCATTATTTAGCCTCGGCTGCTGGTGCACGTATGCTGGAAAAAGGGGGGAATGCCTTTGATGCAGCGGTGGCGATCAGTGCGACATTAGCTGTAGTATATCCACATATGACGGGGCTAGGCGGAGATTCCTTTTGGTTGACCTATAACACGCAAGAGGCGCGTGTTCGGGCCTATAACGGAAGCGGGCGCTCCGGGTACGGAGTCCGCAGAAGCAGCTACGCCGGGGAAGCTTTCATCCCGCGGCGGGGGATTCGCAGCGCCATTACGGTGCCGGGGATGGCGGACAGTTGGGATGCCATACTGAGTAAGTATGGCCGCTTTACGCTGGCGGAAGTACTGGAGCCTGCCGTTGGTTACGCTTTGGAGGGGTTTCCGCTGTCGCCGGATCAGCGGAATAACACGGCTGTTGCGGGCTCTGCGCTGTCACCGGAGGCGGCAGCGATTTACACGCCAGGCGGCGTGATTCCTTGTGCTGGATCGCGATTCCAGCAAAAACAGCTGGCGGCCACCCTGCGGACATTGGCGGCGGGTGGGCGGGATGCTTTTTATAAGGGAAAGATTGCGGAGGACATCTGTGACTTTATGCTGGCATCTGGCGGGTATCTGACTCGGGATGACTTTGCGGATCATCAGGGCGAGTGGGGCGAGCCGCTTCATACGGATTATCACGGGCATACGGTGTACCAAGTGCCGCCTAACTCTCAAGGTTTCACAGGACTAATGAGTCTTAATATGTTGGAGTATTTCAATTTTGAAGCAATCGAGCATGGATCGTATGAATATTATCACCTGCTTGTTGAAGCGTTGAAGTTAAGCTTCCGCGATCGGGACAGGGTGCTTACGGATCCGGATTTTAGTGCTATACCTTTGGAGCAGCTGCTGGAAAAACGTTATGCAGGACAATTAGCGTCTGCGATTTCGATGCAAAAAGCTGCACAACTGATAAGTCAGCCTATCGGCAGTGATACAGCTTATGCTGCGGTTGTGGATGAAGACGGGAATGCGGTCTCTTTTATTCAGAGTCTGTATTTTGAATTTGGTTCGGGCGTGATCGCTGGGGATACGGGGATTTTGCTGCAGAATCGAGGTTCGTTTTTTTCGCTGGATCCCGGGCACATCAATACGCTTGAGCCGCATAAGCGCAGTTTCCACACACTGATGCCAGCGATGGCCTGCCGCGAGGGAAAACCTGCAATTCTTTATGGGACGCAAGGTGGCGAAGGTCAACCACAGACTCAAACTCTGCTGCTCACAAGGATGCTGCATTATGGCATGAATCCACAAATGGCTGTGAATGAGCCACGTTTTGTGTGGGGGAGAACGTGGGGAGAGCCTACGCAAGAACTAAAGGTGGAGAGCAGGGTAGCTGATGAGGTGCTGGCAGATTTGGCCGCAGCCGGTCATACTGTCCGGAAAGTAGATGACTATGATGGGGTTATGGGTCATGCACACGTGATTTCGATAGATGACAATGGATACCGCAGTGGGGGAACGGACCCGCGCTGCGATGGTGCGGCGATTGGGTGGTAGGTATAGGAATGATGGAGCGGCCGGAAGGACTCTGAAGGAATCGTAGGAGAAAAGGTGACGGATTCGAAAGGCTGTTAGAGGGATTGTGATAGTAATGGTGAAGGGAGGAGGAGTAATTATGGTTTTGGATAATCGGTATGGTGCGTTTATAGATCCTGAGCTTACGGTTGAGAGTTTAGGTAGCGGGATATTGGATGGACTGACCTTTGCAGTAAAAGATGTATTCGCTGTAGCTGGACACAGCTCTTCAGCAGGGAATCCTGATTGGCTGCATAGCCACCATCCGTCCACGGAGCATGCGGTGGTTGTACATCGTTTACTGTTATCGGGTGCTACACTTCGTGGTGCTGCCCATACGGATGAGTTGATGTATAGTCTGGGCGGCGAGAACCTTCATTTTGGAACGCCGATTAATCCGCGTGCTGTAGGTCGTATCCCGGGCGGATCTTCAAGTGGTTCGGCAGTAGCGGTAGCTTCTGGTAGTGTTGATTTTGCGCTCGGTACGGACACCGGTGGCTCAATTCGAGTACCTTCCTCCTATTGCGGAGTATATGGCTTTCGACCAACGCATGGAGCTGTAGATTTTCAAGGTGTTATTCCATTATCTCCGGCTTTTGATACCGTTGGCTGGATGTCAGATCGTTTGGATGTGCTCCAGAAGGTAGGGGAAGTGTTGCTTGTGGCTGGGAGTACATCTGTGAAGATGGCGAAGAAAATAGAAAGTAGTATAGAGGAAACTGTAGGGAAGAGCATGGAAAAGAATGTAATGAAAAATTTAGAGAACAACCTAGAGGGAGACATGGTGAAGACTGATGAAAATAATTTAGAAATGAGCCAGAAGGAAAGTTTAGAAACGATTTTGGAGAAACGTATTGAGAAGAGTGCTGAGAAGAGTACGGAGAAAATTTTAGAGATTGGCCCGGAAAACAAGGTGAAAAAGTATATGGAAGACAAAAATAAAATGGGTACTTTATTTGTTGCTACTGACTGCTGGGCTTTGGTTAATCTGGAGAATGCAGCTATTTTATCGGAGGGATTAAGGTGTTTGCGATCCGGGGCAGATCATCTCATGGAGATAGAAATTGCTTTGGAGGGGTTAAGGGTCTGGATGGATGTTTTTAGAGAATTGCAGGGGAATGAAATTTGGGAAACTCATGGCGTTTGGATTGAGAACGAGAAACCAGTCTTTGGGCCTGATATTGCAGCGCGATTCTCGTGGGCTGCTAGTTTGGCGGAAGAGGATCATAGTGTTGCGAAATGTAAACAAAAAGAGATTTCTAATCAGATGCGCTTGCTGCTAGGTGAGGACAATTGTCTTGTGATTCCGACAGTTCCGGGACCAGCGCCGCTGCGTGGAGGGGATTTGCGCCAATTGGAGGAGAATCGTAGCGGTGCGATGATGTTGAGTTGCATAGCAGGGTTGGCGGGTTTGCCTCAGGTAACAATACCTATGCTCTCCACAAGTGGATTGCCACTGGGATTATCCGTTATTGCCGGACATGGTCAGGATCTCCGGTTACTCTCTTGGGTGAATGAAGTGTGGCAGCAGTCCTGAGATACTGGGTGCAGTGGTCTTGAAAAAGTGATACTAAACAGACTGAAGGTACTGAACAACATATCTTGATGATACTTTTCTAGTTACTGTTAACTGGTACTCCTCCATTACCCTCTAGGAATACACTCTTGGAATACACTCTAGAAATACACTCTAGGAGTACACTCTAGGAATACACTCTAGGAATACACTCTTGGATTACACTCTAAGAATATACTCTTGGAGTACACTCTTGGAATACACTCTAGGAATACACTCTTGGAGTACACTCTTGGAATACACTTTTGGAATACACTCTAGGAATACACTCTTGGATTACATTCTAGCAATACACTCTAACGCCACACTCACTTATTCATTCACAAATTAACGAAATGCACATGTCATTCCCTCCTGCTTTTAGTTTTATTGACACCGGGGAGCCTAGTGGAGTTGCTTTTAATACTAAGGTAGTTGGAGTTAGCTCAATAGTGGGGCAGTAGTGTGAAAAAGATAAATTCAGCGCTCGATTGTGTGGTGTAAGACCAGTGGAATTAAGTGAATACGTCGCTGGAGAGAAAAGAACGGTATAAATCCCGCAGAAATCGGAGAAATGGCTAAAGAAGCTAAAAAGTACAGTATAAATCCCGTAGAATCTAGGAAAGTGGCATAAGTAACTAAAAAGAACGGGATAAATCTCGTAGAAGTCGGGGAAATGGCTGAAGTAGCTAAAAAGAACGGGATAAATCCCGCAGAAGTCGGGGAAGTGGCACAAGTAACTAAAAAGAACGGTATAAATCCCGTAGAATCTAGGGGAAGTGGCACAAGTAACTAAAAAGAACGGTATAAATCCCGTAGAATCTAGGGGAATGGCTAAATAAGCTTAAAAGAACGGTATAAATCCCGCAGAATTCGGGGAAGTGGAACAAGTAACTAATAAGAAGGGGATAAATCCCGCAGAAGTCGGAGAAATGGCTGAAGTAGCTAAAAAGAACGGGATAAATCCCGCAGAAGTCGGGGAAGTGGCACAAGTAACTAAAAAGAACGGGATAAATCCCGTAGAAGTCGGGGGAAATGGCTCAAGTAACTAAAAAGAACGGTATAAATCCCGTAGAAGTCGGGGGAAATGGCTCAAGTAACTAAAAAGAACGGTATAAATCCCGTAGAATGTGGCGAAGACACCTATGTAGCCAAAAAGAAGGGCAAAAGTGCCCTTCATCCCGGCACTTCCGGCCGAATAGCCAAAAAGAAGGGCAAAAGTGCCCTTCATCTCGGCAGTTTCGGCCAAACAGCCAAAAAGAAGGGCAAAAATGCCTCACACCTCGGCAATTCCGGCCGAATAGCCAAAAAGAAGGGCAAAAGTGCCCTTCACCTCGGCGATTTCGGCCAAACAGCCAAAAAGAAGGGCAAAAAAGCCCTCCACTTCTACCAGCAGCAGTAGATCTATAAGCGCTTGTACCTCCGCCACAGCTACAGTGGGGTGGTATTATCTCTACTCGTACGGATCTCCTACACCGCTCAATTCCCCGTCTTGCAGCGCTGGTGTGCCTGCGACTTCGATCCGATGGCCAATGCGAATGGCCCGAGAATACCCTCCCATCAACTCCCATGTTGAACCCGTAAAAACTTGTTTTTACTCGAAAGCCCTCCCTCAACTCCACCTACTATTTTCCAATCCCCTTATACAGTTCACATGAACGATATGAGCTAAAGTTCAATAATTCATAATTCATAATTCATAATTCATAATTCATAATTCATAATTCATAATTCATCATCCATGTTCAATTTGTGTTAAGTTTATTTACATATAATCATGAAATTTTAACTTTCCTCTATTCAACACGGTTCATTTTAATTATAATGTTACATAAAATAACATTATAAATCAGAAATGGTTCTATTGATCCTAATAAGGAGGGGTGGCATGCATCTTACGGTTGAAGAAGCGTTGTCCATTTATCCTTTGTCCGAGGCGAAGCTTATCGCTGGGTCTAAAGGGAAACATCGAATTGTGAAGTCAATTAATGTGATGGATGCCCCCGATATTTCGGATTGGATCAAAGAAGGCGAGATGCTGCTAACGACAGCCTACTTGATAAAGGACAATATGGAGGAAGCCTCTGCCTTGCTGCAGACTTTAAATCGCCGGGGATCTTCGGCCTTGGGCATTAAGCTGGGGCGGTTTTGGGATGAAGTACCAGAGCAACTGGTCGCAGAAGCGGAGAGTCTTAACTTCCCTCTAATCCAACTGCCGTTCGAGTTTACTTTTTCGGATCAGATGAATGGTCTGTTTCGCGCCGAGCTTAGCCGCAGCACTCACGTTCTGCAGAGCATTATGGAGAAGCAGAAAAAGCTGATGCAATTCGCCTTAAGATCTGTCCGCAGCCGTCCGTTGTTTGACTCGGTGTCTGAAGTGATTGGTCATTCACTTGTGGTGGTTAGCGCACGGGGGGATGTGATCTACAACAACTCTGAATACCATCCTTCACAGCTGCTGGAGGGGTGGCCATGGCAGAAACGGAATCAGCGCTTTCGTGTGGGAGATCATGTGAGCTACCGTACGCCACTTTTGCAAGGAGAGAAGTGTTCCGGATATCTATTGTTTTGTGCCATCGACCCTTTATTGCTCCCAATGGAAGAAAGTTTGTTTGTTCAGGGAGCTGAACTTATTTCATATCATATTCATTCAGGATACGAAGATTATTTTGAACAGGCAGAACACAGGGAGTTTAGCGGATTGCTGAGACGTTGTTTGAGTGGTAATTTATCTTACACAGAATTGGCGCAGGCTGCTCTCGATTTGGAGATTGAGCTGCTTCAATTACCATTTTGTCTCTTATTGACCGATACAGCTGCGACTGGGGAAGAACGCCAAGGGGAGCTACTCAGGCTAAAAGAAGAATATCTTGAACATCCCGGGCTGCGGGAAGTAAAGGGAATTCATGTGATCATAGATCAAGGACTTTTGTCTATATATCCGGGAGATCGTCAGCGTCCTGAACAATTTCGGGATCTAATCCAGCTTTGTTTTGACAACATGAAGTTTGATAAGGGATATTATCCGCGAGCTGCGATAAGCAGTTGTAAAGCGAAGCCGGAGGGGCTGAAGGAGGCTTTTGCCGAGGTAAAGGATTGTATGGGAATGCTTCAGGGCGGGGGAGTAAAAGGGAGTGTTGTGCATTACCGGCAGCTTGAGCTTAACCTGCTGCTCGGGCAAATCCCGGCAGAGGTTATGGAGAAATATTGTAATGGAAGTCTTAGAGGGTTGCTTAGCCGAGAACCGGAGTATGTCAGGGAAATGCTGCGGACGCTGGAAGTTTATCTAGAGAACGATGGTCATGTTAATGAAACGGCTAAGAAACTGTTTATTCATCGAAACACGGCTACCTACCGGATCGAGAAGCTTAGTGAGCTGCTGGACGTCGATTTTAAAAAAATAAATGATCTCATGAGGTTGAAGTTAGTATTCATGTTTCGGAGGATGCTCGGACGGGACTAAGGTCTGAGTTCTAAGGTCTAAGGTTTAAAGTCTAAGGTCTAAGTTCTAAGGTCTAAGTTCTGGATTGAAATGCAAACACGGAGGAGGGGTACCTCGTGAATACACATGAGATCGCCATGCATATTCAAACCCATCAGGCGCCTGCGGTGCTGGCAACGCTGATAGAGGTGGAGGGACACTCGTATCGTAAACCCGGAGCGGTGATGTTGTTTTTTGAAGGAGGTACGATTGGGAGCCTGAGTCCAGGTTGTCTGGAAAACGATCTGCAGCTGCGGACTTCTGAAATCTGGGAACGAGGGCTGCCCGAAATTGTGGAATACAACATGCTGTCTCCGGATGATCTGTCCTGGGGTGAGGTTGTCGGCTGTGGAGGCAAAATCAAAGTAGTGCTTGAACCCGTGCAGGGTCAGCTCTACAAGCTTTTAGTGCAGGCGAGTGACAGATTGGCTAGGGGAGAAAAGCTAATTCTGTTCCGCGAAGCAGTGGAGAAAGGTTTTGCCTATAAGCTGGAGCTGGATCCAGAAATTGTACTGCCGCAGAGCAAGAAACATCCGAAATTATCCCACTCGGCAAAAGAAAACCTGGCGGCAGGTCGCTTTATGGCCGCTCCAGCAGAATTGACAGCATTCCATACGTCTTTCGTATCTAAACCGCGGCTTGTGATTTTTGGCGGGGGACGTGATGTGGTTCCTATTGCGGAACTTGCTGACAGAGTTGGCTTTCGGGTAGCGGTTGCGGATTGGCGTGAAGGAAGCTTGCACAATAAGTTTCCTCGAGCTGAACAAGTAATTTGTTCCCCCATGGAGGTTGTTCAGCGATTGGGCGTAGCTCGGGAGGATTATGTATTGATTTGCAGTCATCAACTTGGGCGGGATAGACAGTTCCTGGAGAGTGTGATTCCGCTTGCTCCTCTATATATAGGGATTATCGGTTCGAAGGCGCGAATATCTCTTTTACTGGAAGGGTTTGAGGCTCCTGCATCTTTGCATGCACCTGTAGGGTTGCCGATTGGAGGAGAAGGTCCGGAGGAGATTGCGGTCAGTATTATAGCAGAAATTATTCAAATTAGAAGGGTGGGCTCACGAGAGCTGCCCAAAGGAGCGGATAGTATTGAAGGTAGCAGGAATATATTTGGCAGCGGGGCAGAGCAGGCGGATGGGTGTGTCCAAGGTTTCGCTGAAATTGTCGCAGGAGGTCTCCCTCGGGAGCGTCGCGCTTAGTGAATTGGATCGTTGCAATCTAGAACCGCTAATCGTGGTAGTGCGTGCGGATGACAACTTGGAATGGCTGCCACCCGCGATTGAGCCGCAAGGCTCCAGACGTACCGAAACTTGCTTAACCGCACATCTAGGATTGTCTTTTTCACTGCGCTGCGGCCTTAATGCGGTATTGCCTTTACAGCCCGATGCAGTAGTTGTGGCGCTTGCGGATCAGCCATTTATTACTACAGCATTAGTGAACCGTCTAATACAAACGTTTGAACAATCTCCGGAGATGGATTATGTCGCTAGCGTCAGTAATGGGTCGGCTATGCCCCCGGCTTTGTTCTCGAAGACGTTGTTTCCAGCACTACAGGGATTAGATGGAGATCGAGGAGCGGCGGGGATATTGCGTTCACCTGATTATAAGGGGATTGTTCTGGAATCTGAGTCTGCCCATTATTTCATGGACGCAGATACAAAAGAAGATTTTGGTGAGATTCAGGAGCAATGGATTCTGAAAAATGGAAAGTGAAGTAAAGAATAGTCTGGAAAGTAATCTGAAAAGTAATCTGAAATAGTGTTCCTTTTCCACCTTTGGTCATATAATATGACACGCAACTCACCTTACAAAAACCAATTAGTGCATTACACACAAAAAAAGTTCTGATTCTTATATTCCTATACAAACGTATGTTATATAAATTTACGCCAAGGCCACCTCTAAGTATAGTAGAAGTACATTAATGGTTGCAGCCATGATGAGAGATGATTTGGAGGAGGAGAATTATGAAAAAAAGGGGTCAGTTCATAACATCTTGTCTTGCATTAATGGTTCTAATGACGGTGGCTTTGGTGGGGTGTGGCAGCAATAATAATACTTCTACAAATGCAACGGAGGCACCAGCGACAACAGAGGCAACTGCAACAACAGAACCGGCTGCAAAGAAACCGACGGTTGCTTTTGTTTATATCGGACCTCCAGGGGATGGCGGCTACACGTACCAACATGATCAAGGACGGCTGTATATGGAGAAGGAGCTGGGGATTAAAGCTGACTTTGTAGAAAATGTCCCTGAAAGTGCTGACGCCGAACGAATCATCACAGAGCTTGCGCAATCACACGACATCGTGTTTACAACGAGCTTCGGATATATGGATTTTACATTAAATGTAGCGGGCAAATTTCCCAACGTGAAGTTCCTGCATGCTTCGGGTTACAAAACCGCAGAGAACATGGGGACCTACTTCGGGAAAAACTATCAGGCCAGCTATCTGAGCGGCATAGCGGCAGGGAAAATGACCAAAAATAATCAGTTGGGTTATGTAGGGGCTTTTCCGATCAGCGAAGTGATTTATAACTTGAATGCTTTTACCCTTGGAGCACAAAGTGTCAATCCTGATGTAAAGGTGAATGTGGTATGGACGAATACATGGTATGACCCGACGACTGAACGTCAAGCGGCAATCAGCTTGCTGGATAAGGGGGCGGATGTGCTTTTGGCCTATCAGGATTCACCTGCAACCCTGCAGGCTGCTGCTGAACGAGGGGCTTTTGCCGGGGGAAATGACTCGGATATGAGTAAATACGCTCCGGACAATTATTTGACGAATCCGGTATGGAATTGGGGGCCGTATTACGTAAAAGCTGTGCAGGCAGTTATGGATGGAACCTGGAAGAGCGAGCAATATTCCGGTGATATGGCTGACGGTATGGTGGAGCTGGCTCCTTTCGGGAACAAGATCCCAGATGATGTGAAAAAGCTTGTCGAAGACGCCAAAGCCAAAATTATCAGTGGTGAGCTTGAGGTTTTCACAGGTCCGATCTCAGATAATCAAGGGAATGTGAAGGTTCAGGAGGGTCAGAAGCTGACCTTGGAGGAAGTGCTGGGCATGAACTGGCTCGTAAAAGGTGTGGAAGGAACTATCCCGCAATAATGTTTAAAAATAGGGAATAAGATGTGCACAATCTATGGGTGGGGCGGGTTCCGTTAAGCGGAAACTTCCCCACCCGTACTACAACTTGAAGGAAGGAGGGGTTCAGGCCATGCGGGGAACTTCAGTTGAAATGCGGGGGATTGTGAAAAAATTCGGCTCGGTAACCGCCAGTGATCAAGTTGACTTTTCGGCAAATGCGGGTGAGATTCATGCGTTGCTTGGGGAGAATGGGGCCGGGAAGAGCACGGTGATGAGCATGCTGTCAGGGGTGTACAGAGCAGATGAAGGAGAAATCTTCATTCATGGGAAAGGTGCTCAGATCCGTTCTCCTAAAGATGCTGCGCAGCTGGGTGTAGGTATGGTGTTTCAGAACTTTAGGCTGGTGCAAAGCCTCACAGCAGCAGAAAATATCGTGCTTGGCGAAAAGTCGTCTTTCTGGCGCGGCCGTAAGTGGATGAAGAACAAACGCGAGGAGATAGAGGCATTAGCGGAACGGTTTGGACTGAATTTCCCGGTGGATCGCCCGATCTGGCAGTTGTCCGTGGGTGAGCAGCAGCGTGTTGAAATCGTTAAGACGCTGTATCGCGGGGCTGACATTATTATTCTGGATGAACCAACCTCTGTATTGACCCCGGGAGAGGTGGAACAGCTATTTGAAACGCTGCGGGTCATGAAGCAGGCAGGAAAAACGGTCATTATGACTACTCATAAAATGAAAGAGGTTATGGCGTCCTCCGATCGGATTTCCGTCATGCGCAAAGGGAAAATGATCGCCACACTGACCACGGCAGATACAGATGAACTGGAGCTGGCTCGTCTGATGGTGGGCAAGGAAGTAACCATCACCCGTCAAGAACGGGAAGCCACTGAAGGGGATTCTTTATTAGTAGTGAAAGATGTGGACGTATATGCCGATCACGGGCGAAAAGCACTGGATCACTTCTCACTGAACGTATGTAAAGGGGAGATTGTAGGCGTAGCTGGGGTAGCTGGTAACGGGCAAAAGGAACTGGCTGAAGTGTTAACAGGTCTTAGAGGCTGGAAAAGTGGTGAAATCACGTTTGATGGAAAAACGGTGAAATCGGCTTCGGTTAGAGGGGCAATTGATTCAGGAATCTCCCACGTGCCGGAGAACCGGATGAAGAGCGGTTTAGCTGGACGCCTCGGATCGGTGGATAATCTTTTGTTTAAGTCTTACCGCTCAGAGGAGCACTCCAAATTTGGTTTCTTGAAGTCCGCGAAGAACCGTTTGTGGTCACAGGAGCTGGTCCAGCGCTTTAACGTCAAAACACCTGAGCTGGAGACGCCAGTACAACAGTTGTCAGGTGGTAATCAGCAGAAGCTGCTCTTTGCACGTGAAATCAGTCATCGGCCTAAGCTGATGGTCGCCGTTCATCCGACACAAGGGCTGGATGTAGGTGCCACGGCTGGTGTTCACGACCTTCTTATGGAGTTGCGCGGTTCAGGTAGTGGCGTGTTGTTAATTTCGGAGGATTTAGATGAATTGCTTCAGTTGTCCGACCGGATTCTAGTGATCTATAACGGCTCAATTATTGGTGAGAGTACACATGAGGAAGCGAATCGAGAGAGCATCGGACTACTAATGGCTGGTATTCATAATAGAGAGGAGAGCGCCGTATGAGCCCGGAGAATGGAAGAAATACCGCAGCAGCTGTACTGGAACCCCTCCCCTCTCACTCCGGAAAACGATTCTCTCTACGTTTCGAATACGATGCCAGCCGCATCCGTTCTCCTTGGTGGACACCTATTGTATCTATAATTTTAGCGCTATTGTTGTGTGCCCTATTTATTGCGGCGAATGGCATGAATCCGGTGCTGGTCTATGAAAAAATGTTCCGTGGCGCATTTGGCACTGCGTATGGGCTCACGGAAACGATGGTTAAAGCGATCCCGCTACTCCTATGTGGGCTTGGGATTGCTGTGGCTTACCGCATTTCGGTATGGAATATTGGAGCAGAAGGCCAGTTAACTGTTGGGGCTATGGCGGCCACAGCGGTCACGATTTATTTTCCTGACTTACCTTCATTCTGGTCCCTGAGCTTAATGCTGCTGTTCGGGATTGCCGCGGGTGCGCTTTGGGGACTGCTGACTGCTATTCCGCGGACGCATTTTGGAGTGAATGAGCTAATCACTTCATTAATGCTGAATTATGTTGCCCTATTGGCGCTCGATTACGTGGTATTCGGACCCTGGAAAGATCCTAAAGGATTTAATTTCCCGGGATCCCCTATGTTTACTGCGGCTCAGTCGCTGCCTGTTCTCGGAAGTACAAGATTGCATATTGGATTGTTATTTGGACTTATCGCCGTTGTGATTTATTACTTAATGATTCGTTTTACCAAGTGGGGTTACGAGCTCCGTCTGATTGGGGCCAATCCTGTTGCAGCCAGATACGCGGGGGTTCCTATCAAGCGCCATATTATTATCGTCATGCTGATCAGTGGGGGGCTCGCCGGGATCGCTGGCATGGCGGAGGTCTCCGGTGTTACACACAAGCTGATGCAGGGCATTTCACCGGGTTATGGATACACCGCCATTATTGTGGCTTGGTTGGCCAAATTGAATCCACTCGGTCTAATCGTTACTTCTATTTTATTCGGTGGCTTAATTGTTGGCGGATATAGTGTTCAAACCATCGGGCTGCCCTCATCGATATCAGAAATGCTGCAGGGCTCCATCCTGTTTTTCTTGATTGCTGGCGATATGATCTATCGTTTCCGCATTCGTCGTAGCCGGGTTGAGCTGAAAGGGGGGAGATAGGCGATGGATTTTACAACACAGCTACTTATTGCCGCTATTTCCGCAGGGACCCCGCTGCTGCTGGCTACGCTGGGAGGCATTCTAAATGAACGAGCCGGCATTATACAGCTTGGGGCTGAAGGTCTGATGCTGATGGGAGCGGTCACCACTTGTATCGTGTATATTCGCTCCGGAAACCTGTTGCTGGCTCTGTTGGCTACCGTAGCTGTAACGGCTGTGCTTGGTTTGCTGCATTCTTTTCTCTGTGTGACCTTGCGGGCGAATCAAACGATGTCCGGTCTTGCGATGACCTTGTTCGGCAGTGGGTTGAGCGCTTATCTTGGTAAACCAATCAGCGGCATTCCTTTGCCGGGAACCTCCCCTAAGCTGCATCTGGCTTGGCTGGAAAATGTACCGTTCATCGGAAAAATATTCGGCAACATGGATTACCTAACCTGGTTCAGCCTGCTGCTAGTGCTTGCTTTGCATCTGCTAATTCACCGCACTTCATGGGGCCTGCATTTGCGGGCAGTCGGAGACAGTCCGGCTACCGCAGATGTGATGGGGATCCGTGTGCAGCTTATCCGCTACAGCTATGTGATCACCGGTGCTGCTCTCATCGGCCTGGCCGGAGCGGATATGGTATTGGCCTATGCGCCAACCTGGAATGAAGGGCTGACAGCCGGTCGAGGCTGGATTGCGGTAGGGCTAGTGATTTTTGCCAGATGGAATCCGCTGCGCGCCTTGTTCTGCGCTTACTTTTTTGGGGCATTGGATTCACTTGGCTTCCGCATTCAATTGCTGGGCAGTGCAGTTCCGCCCTATTTTCTCAAAATGATTCCGTACCTTGTGACCATTCTGGTCCTGATGTACCTGGGGTACCGCAATCGCAACAAACCATCCGGTACACCGGAGGCGCTCGGAGTTCCTTATATTCGGGAACAAAGGTTTTAAGGCAGGCTATACGAGAAGGGAAGCGGCAATCTGGTACTCAAAAAGGGAGGCGGAGTGTATGGGAGTTATACGGGAAGAGGATGGAAGACTACCTGAAGTAATTCAACCCCACAGCCTGCACGAAGCTTGGGAGAGAAAAACGGCGTTTGGAGACAGTTCCCGATATGTCGCAGGAGGAACATTGCTGAGAACAGGGTGGGAAAATGGAACGGATCATATGCCGAAACAGCTGATTGATCTTCGGCAAATCACAAATCTCGGCGACATTACCTTAACGGAATTTCACTTATCTCTGGGCGCTCTTGTTCCACTCTCCCAGTGCCGCAGTAATGAGCATTTGCAGGCCGTGGCTCCTGCGCTGCAAGAGGCTGCACGTTGCATAGCGGCTCCGTCGGTGCGTAATCTTGCCACGCTCGGGGGCAATATCGCTTCTGGCTTCGGAGATATTCTACCTGCGTTACTGGTCTATGACGCGGAGTTAATCTCCTTTGACGGCAAATTTATGACGGCACTACCTTTGATAGAGTGGCTAAACAATCACTGGAGCGGGGTAAAACCTGCGGCAGATCTTGTGGCTGAGATTCGCATCTCACCTACTCGCTTAGAGAGTCCGTTAACGGATAGGCTAGAAATTTTTCGTAAGGTTGGCCGCAGGGAAGCGTTCACCCCTTCACTTGTAACGGTAGCAATCTCAGCATCAATCGATGAGGAACTCCGTTTCCGTGAGGTGCGTATCGCCGCAGGTGGGGGCTCTGGGCGGCCGCAGCGACTAAGTAGGGCTGAAGTTATGCTTGAAGGTGTGAGGTATACAGAGGAGCTGTTGGCTTCTTTATATGAAGAGGTTGAGAACAGCTTTGAGACGTATAGTGATCCCTTTGCATCAGAACTTTACAAGAAAAAGACTGCTGGGAATTTGGTTGTATCTGAGCTGTGGAAGGCTATGAATATACGGAGTTAAGAGGTGAATAACCCGACGAAAGGAGAGAGGGAAAATGCTGCTGAATAAGGAATCCAGCGGTAGCCGCTGGCGTACACGACCCGATGGAGAGGGCAAGGTATCCGGTAAGCTGCAGTATTTGACCGACATGAGGGCAGAAGGAATGTTGATCGGCCGCGTGCTCCGCAGTGAGCAGGCACATGCTCGTATTTTGTCCATACGCATTGAGAAGGCCGTTGAAGTCCCTGGTGTACACGCTGTAATTACTCATGAGGATGTGCCCGGACTTAACGGCTTTGGCATAGCTTTGCCGCATCAACCGGTATTTTGCAGTGACCGTGTGCGTTACACTGGCGATGCGATTGCGGCAGTCGCGGCAGAGACGGACGAAATTGCGGAATATGCCTTATCTCTTATCGAAGTGGATTATGAGCTTCTACCCTTACTTGAGAATCCGGAAGAGGCGATGAAAAAGGACGCAATTCTGCTGCATGCCGAGGGAAACGTGCTTCATCATACGGAATATCGGAAAGGGGAGCCGGAAGCGGTATTTACGGATTGCTGTCATGTGGTAGAGGAGACTTATTATACACCACGCCAAATGCACACCTATATGGAGACTGAAGGTGGACTGTTTATCCCAGAGGATAACGGACGGCTTACCGTATATTCAGCTACACAACATGGGTTGATGGATCGCCTGCAGCTATCCAGAATTCTGGCTATTCCTCAAGAAGATATTCGCGTCATCTCGAGTCCTATCGGCGGGTCCTTTGGAGGAAAAGACGAGCTGAATGTACAGCCATATGGAGCGCTGCTCGCCTTGCGGACACTCCGTCCGGTAAGACTGCATAATTCGAGAGCTGAATCGGTACGTGCAGGACTAAAACGCCATCCCATGAAAATCACCATGAAAACTGGCTGCGACCCCGAAGGAATCATCAGGGCACATCAGGTCAGAATTATTTCGGATACGGGAGCTTACGCAACACTGGGGGCGGAGGTGCTCAACTTCGCGACAGAACATGTGATGGGCCCCTATATCATCGATCATGTGGATGTGAAGGGTTTTGCTGTATATACCAATAACGGTGTATCTGGTGAATTTCGCGGTTTTGGCGGCAATCAGGCGATTTTTGCTTTGGAGGGACAAATCGATCGGTTGGCTGAGCGATTGCAGATCGATCCGTGGGAAATGCGCCGCCGCAATTTGCGTAAATATGGAGATCTGGGGCCGCTGGGTCAGGAAATTGCTCAGACCGATGGTGCCTTTCAGGTGTGGGAAGCGCTGGCGGGTTCGCCTCTTATGACTGAGGCCGCATCTACAGACAGTGATTCAGGTGTGGTGGAACCTTGGATCGTAACTGGAACGGGTGCTGCTATAGCTATGCATGGTGCAGGACTTGGCTATGGTATTCCCGATCCGGCGGGTGGCAGGCTCTCTTTGACGCTAGAGGGCAAAATTGAGGCGGTGTTTGGTTACGAGGAGTTTGGTCAGGGGTTAATCGCAACAATGGAACAAATGCTGATTGAACAGTTTGGCTTGGCGGCAGAGGATCTAAGCATCGTCATTGGCGATACGGATGTTGTGCCCGATAGCGGATCTAGTACGGCTTCCCGATCAACCAGCATGATGTGGATGGCCTTAAAACGGCTGCGTCCAGACTTCACCGCTCGAGTGCTGCAGGCAGCTGCGATGATAAAGCCAGAGCTGGATAACTATGAAATGAAGCTCGGCCCTGGCGGCATTTGGCTAAAAGACGGCGGTCTGCTTCTGACTTACAAGGACTTGGCACAGCATATTTCAGAACCCATTGTCTGTAATACAAAGTTTACTTATCCAACCACACCCTTTAAAAGAGTGGGGGCACATTTCCTATACACCTATTCTGCAATCGCAGTCCGCGTGGAAGTTAATCTGCTTACTGGACGTGTTCGTGTACTGGATCAATATCATGCGGTAGCGGCGGGACCGGTGGCTAATCCGCAAGGTTATCTTGGACAGATCGAAGGTGGCAGCAGTATGGCGGTCGGTTTCACCTTGTCAGAGGATGCTGTGATGTCTGGCGGCAGCTATGTCACCAAAAATTTAGACACCTATTTGGTGCCGACCATTGCCGATATGAATGGCAGCATTCAGGTGCAGCCGATAGAGGATTTGCCGGATCATGACACGTACGGTCCTCGCGGCATTGGAGAGGTGGGTTCCGTCAATTTAGCTCCGGCAGTCGTGTCGGCCATATTTCAGGCTGTAGGGAAGCGGATAACCAAGCTTCCCATTGATCCCGAATGGCTGCAGTCTACACCGTTTATTCCACAAAAGGTGGTGAACATCCATGTCGAGCCATAATTCAGATGCGAATCTAGATGAAGATAACCTTGCCCCCTTATCGTCTGAGGAAGCTTTTGCAGAAGAAAGGTTCACCTTTAATTGCAATCTCAATGGTAAAGCGATATCCACGGAGCTTCCACCCTCCCGCCGGCTTTTAAAGGTCATTCGTGAAGATTTGGAGCTGACCGGCACAAAACGTTCTTGTGAGATTGGCCGCTGCGGGGCATGTATGGTGCTGGTGGATGGACGTCCAGTGAATTCATGTCTGGTCATGGCCTATCAATGCTCAGGTGCGGAAATTACAACGATTGAGGGTCTTAGTGAAGTAGGCCTGCATCCCGTTCAGCGGGCTTTTTTAGAAGAGGGGGGGTTCCAATGCGGTTATTGCACACCAGGGATGGTTATCTCGGTGGTTGCTCTGCTGGAAGAGAACCCGCATCCTACTCAGGCTGAAGTGGAAGAAGCTTTATCGGGTAACATTTGTCGCTGTACGGGGTACGGTGGCATTTTACGAGCTGTTAACAAAGCTATTGGAGGTTGAGTGGATGGTCGTTTCTGAAGGCAGGTTTACGATGGAAGAGATAAATGCCATGAGTATAACGGATTTTGTGAAGCATCTAGGCGGCATTTTTGAACATTCACCGTGGGTAGCAGAGGAGGCTTATAAGCAGATTCCGTTCCATTCTTTAGAGCATTTGCATAGCACCATGATGCAGACCGTACTGAGTGCTGACCGGAGCCGAATGGAGGGACTATTAAAAGCTCACCCGGATTTGGCGACTAGGCTTCAAGTTACGGCTTTGTCTGCCTCAGAGCAGCAGGGAGCTGGACTGGATCGGTTAACAACGAAAGAGTTCAATCTATTAAATGATCTGAATCGAAAGTATACGGACAAATTTCATTTTCCTTTTATTCTAGCTGTTCGTGGCAAAAACAAAGATGACATTATCAGCGCCATTGGAGTGCGAGTAGAGCGTTCCCCTCAGGAGGAATGGGTTCAAGCCTTTTCTGAAGTCGGTACAATTACGAGATTTCGCCTAAGTGATTTAATTATTTAATTATTTAATTATTCATTCATCATAAACGGGGAGGGTGTCAGCCATGCTGGAACCAATTAACGGACGTACAATGTTTTATGGAAAAAGTGATGTGCTAACTTATCGTACCTATGCTAAACCGCTGGCCGTTACCCCCGTTCCCGAATCTTCCTTCACGGGCTGCGACAACATTATATTCGCACATAATATTACATTCGCAGTCACGGGCGAAGCGTTTCTTCCTTCTTTTTCAGAGGGGGATAATTCCATGGTTGTTGCTACCGATTCTATGAAAAATTTCATCCTGCGCAATACCGCGGACTACACTGGAAGCACAACGGAGGGGCTACTGCAGCTTCTAAGCAGCCGTTTTCTCGATAAATACGATCATGTCACCGCAGTTTCAGTTTCCGCAGACCGGTTACCTTTTGAACAGGTGATGGTGCCCGGGGTTGAGGGGCTTAAACAGAGTCATTTAGTACTGCGTCACTCCAATAATGAATCTTATTCGGCTTCGTTAACTATAAAACGTGGAGAGAATGGGACTGAGGTTATCGCTCATGAATGCCGATTGAAGGATTTACAGCTGATAAAAGTGAGTGGAAGCTCGTTTTATGGATTCGTCCGTGATGAGTATACAACATTGCCGGAGAGCTTTGACCGTCCGCTTTATATTTTTCTGAATATTAACTGGACCTACAGTGATGTTCAGCATGCTCTGGATGGAGATCTAGGCCAATATGTGGCATCGGAGCAGGTTCGCGATATCGCCCATAGCGCTTTTCATGAGCTGAACAGTCCATCAATCCAATCGTTGATTTATCAAATTGGGCTGCGCGTATTGTCCCGTTTTCCACAGCTGGCTACCGTTTCATTTGAGTCCAATAACCGGACTTGGGAAACCATTGTTGAGCCTGAAGAAACTAAAGGTGGAGTCTTCACCGAACCTCGTCCACCCTATGGCTTTCAGGGCTTTTCTGTCAGCCGTGCAGATCTGGCCGGAGAGACAGCGTAATGAGCGGGCGTCTTACCACCCATGTGCTGGATCTGTCGCGGGGGATTCCTGCTACAGGTCTGACGCTTCAGCTCTGGAAGCTTACGGATGGGATGAGCAAGCTTCTGTGTGAAGAAGTCACGAACAGTGACGGGAGGCTGGATGCTCCGCTGCTGGAGGGAAACGAAATGGAGTCTGGATGTTACGAGCTGCTGTTTATGGTTGGCGATTACTACCGTAGAGCGGATGCCAAAGCGTCAGCAGACACTCAACGTGAGATGCCTTTTTTTCTAGAACAGATACCTATTCGCTTTCATATAGAGAGCTCCATGCAACACTACCATGTACCTTTGCTAGTAGCACCTGGTGGATATAGTACGTATCGGGGAAGTTAAGAGAAAGTTGACGACCGGAGGAGGTGGCAGCTCATGAAGGAATCCTATGAACTTGTGATTAAGAACGGGAATGTAGTGCTGCCCGATCAGGTACTCAAGCTGGATATTGCAGTATCAGAGGGTAAGATTGTCGCACTTGGAAAGGAACTTTCGCTTGCGCCGCTAACCAAAGTCATCGACGCAGATGGGTTCTATGTGCTCCCCGGTATGATTGATATGCATGTCCACTTTAATGAACCAACGTTTGGACATTGGGAAGGCTTTCGCAGCGGTTCTGCGGCGTTGGCAGCTGGCGGCTGCACAACCTATGCAGATATGCCGCTTAACGGCAATCCACCTACTGTGAACGAGGCTGGGCTTCGTCAAAAGGTAGATGCTGCGGCTGGAAACTCTGCCGTTGATTATGTGCTGTGGGGTGGGCTCGTTCCCGGCAATCTGGATGATTTAGAAGTTTTGGCAGCCGCTGGCGTCACTGGGTTTAAAGCCTTTCTCTCCAATCCTGGAGGGGAGGGCGAAGGCAGATTCCGTGAAGTGGATGAGGATACACTCTATCAAGGGATGCAGCGAATCGCTTCTCTGGGCGGGATTCTGGCGCTGCATGCAGAAAGTGAGGCTATCACGGCGGTGTTGACCGCAGATGCAGTGCGAAATGGCAGAACCAGCGCAAGTGATTTTGCGGCTTGCCGCCCTGCTGAAGCAGAGCTGGAGGCAGTGTCCAGGGCGCTGCTGTACAGTGAACGTACGGGCTGCCGGTTGCATTTTGTTCATATCAGCACGGCCGCCGCCATTGAGAAAATCTATGAAGCTAAGCTTCGAGGTCTGGACGTTTCGGCCGAAACCTGTCCACATTATCTGGTCCTCACTGAAAATGATATGAAGGCTTTAGGCCCTGTGGCGAAGTGTGCACCTCCGCTGCGAAGTGCGATGGAGCAGGAGAAGTTATGGGAGATGCTAGCCCAAGGCAAAATCGATCTGATTGCTTCGGATCATTCCCCCTGTCCAACGGAATTGAAGGTGAAGCCGGACTTGTCTTTTTTTGCAGCTTGGGGTGGGATCTCGGGTGCGCAGAGCAGTCTGGAGCTTATGTTCCATGAAGGCGTGAATGTGCGGGGTTTGGATGTTACATTAATTTCCAGTCTGCTTGCAGGGCAACCCGCAAAACGTTTTGGAATAGAGCATCGCAAAGGCGCTATAGCTCTAGGTCTAGATGCCGATCTAGTTCTGATGAATCCAAGCACAACCTATACGCTGACTGCGGAGGATTTATTGTATCGCCACAAGCACAGCCCCTACATCGGAAGAACTTTATCCTGCAAGGTAGTTGCTACGATCTGTCGCGGGAATGTGATCTATACCTCTGAAGAAGGAGTGATCAGTGAGGGAGGTGGACAGTGGCTGCGAATTAGGAAGGAGCAGTACAGCCTATGAATGATTGCAGAGTTCAAGCATCGACTCAGAAACTGTTGGAGCTGCTGGAGGAGCTGGCGGCATTCAGCACACCTGGGCCAGGAGTTACTAGACTGCTATATACGGAGGAATGGAGCCGGGCGCAGATTTTTTTGCGGGAAAAAATGGCTGGGTTCGGCTTAGAAGTTTCCATAGACAAGGTTGGCAATGTATATGGACGATTGAGTGGATGCAATCCGCAGCAAAAGGTTATTTTAACCGGATCGCATATCGATACTGTAGTCAATGGCGGAAAATATGATGGTGCCTATGGAATCGCTGCGGCTATGATTGCGCTTCAAGATTTGCAGAGGAACTTTGGCCAGCCGCAGCGGACGCTTGAGGTCGTATCTTTTTGTGAAGAAGAGGGGAGCCGATTTCCGCTTGCTTATTGGGGTTCGGGCCATGTCACGGAAAGGTATGACGGAAGCGAGGCCGAGACCTGTATGGATGCAGAGGGCGTGACGTTAAAAGCAGCAATGGCACAATCCAGCTTCTTACAGGACATAACGGAGGAGAAAGCTTCTAAGCGGACTGGAGTCAGAAATGATATTGGTGCTTTTGTAGAACTGCACATCGAGCAGGGGATTATTCTGGAGAAGACGGACACTCAGATAGGCGTAGTTCAGGGGATTGTTGGCCAGAGACGATATGTGGTCAAGGTCAGTGGTATTGCTAATCATGCGGGCACGACACCGATGTTTATGCGGCAGGATGCACTGGCTAGTGCGGTTGAAATGCTGTACGTGCTTGAAAGTTCTGCTAAAACGGCTGGTGAACCTCTTGTAGCAACCTCGGGTAAGCTTGAGGTGTATCCGAATACGCCAAATGTGATCCCGGGTGAGGTTCTTTTTACACTAGATATCCGCCATAGTGAAGAGGACGAACTGGAACGTTTCTGTCAGAAGCTTCTTGTGGAATGTAATGAAATTGCTGTTAAACGTGGGGTGATTCTTGAGGTTACATCCGTGCTCCACACAGTCCCTGCACCTATGGATACGAAGCTATCTGCAATGCTGGAAAATATCTGCCGCCAAGAGGGGAAGACGTACCGCATGATGGTAAGTGGAGCGGGACATGACGCCCAGCTGTTTGCGCCGCGTTGCCCTACTGCGATGATATTTGTGCCAAGCCGAGCTGGCATCAGCCATTCTCCGGAAGAGTATACTTCCCCTGAGCAGCTCGTTGCTGGGCTTGAGGTTCTGACTGCGATGTTATATGAGTTAGCTTATTAAAAAGAGTTCGCCGAACTTTTAAGGGAGGATCATCATGAAGCGTTACGAAGATTTGTCGCCGTCCCAACGCTGTATTATGACTCCGGGTCCGGTCGAGGTAGATCCGCGTGTACTGCGGGCGATGTCTTTTCCGGTGCTGGGTCAGTTTGATCCAGAGTTCACCTCTATTATGAATGAAACGATGGAAATGCTGCGGGAGTTGTTTGCTACTTCTAATTCATGGGCTTACCCAATTGATGGTACCTCCCGTGCTGGAATTGAAGCCGTGATGGTTAGTTTGATCCTGCCGGGTGAGCGTGTGCTGATTCCGATCTTTGGCCGCTTCGGACATCTATTGCATGAGATTGCTGAAAGATGTGGCGCTGAGGTGTTCGTGTTGGAAAAGCCATGGGGGAGTGTGTTTGAGCCGGATGAAGTGATAGCAGCTATGGAGACTTTTAAGCCACATGTGGTGGCAATGGTTCATGGGGAGACCTCTACAGGACGTGTGCAGCCACTCGCGGAAATTGGTAGAGCTTGCCGCCGGATGGATACTTTATTCATAGTCGATGCAGTTGCAACCATTGGGGGCATTCCTGTCGAGACAGATGCTTGGATGTTGGATGCCGTCGTTGGCGGTACACAGAAATGCCTGTCCGTCCCTTCCGGAATGGCACCGATAACGTATAATGATCGTGCTGAAGCTAAGCTCATGACCCGAAAACGAGTAGAACGCGGGATTAGAACAAGTGATGTCCAGCCAGGTGACTTATCTTTTGTCCGCAGCAATTATTTCGATCTCAGCATGCTTCAGGATTACTGGAGTCCACAACGTCTCAATCATCATACAGAGATGACCTCAATGCTTTATGCACTGCGGGAGGGCTTGCGGCTTATCCTTGAAGAAGGGCTGGATGCCAGATTCGCCAGACATATCCTCCATGAAAAAGCACTTGTAGCTGGATTAACAGCTATGGGTTTAGAACTATACGGGGATCCTTCCTGCAAGCTTACTGTTGTTACCTGTGTGCTGATCCCTGAGGGGATAGATGGGGAAGCTGTCCGTTCGCTGCTGCTGGGGCGGTTCGGAATTGAAATTGCCAGTTCTTTTGGACCGTTAAAGGGAAGGATCTGGCGCATCGGTACGATGGGTTTTAGCTGTCGTGAGAATAACGTGTTGCGGCTGCTTGGAGCGCTGGAAGCCGCATTACAGCGTCATGGATTTAAGGGGCCTTGCGGGTTTGGGGTTCAGGCAGCACTTGACGTATATGAGGCAAAAGTAAGATAATCGTTGGAATAGAGCGGATGGCGGGAGAGTAAAAACAGGGGCATGTCCGGATGGTTCGGACAATCTTTGGGAATAAGTAAACGGCTATCATCTACAGGGATGATTGAGCCGTTTTTTCTTACAAATACAGACCTGCGCAACTATATTATCCTAGGCTTAATAGTTAGGCAATCCTCTATGATTACGGATCTATTCACTACATCAAGACAACACTTGGATACTAACGGGGGAGAGATGAAGATGACAACTTTTACAAGAAAGCCTTTAGCGGATTGTGTACCTGAGCTTGTGGCTACGGCAAGAGGCGATAAACCGGCAACGCTGGTAATTACAGGTGGAAAGCTGGTCAACGTATGCTCTGGTGAAATTCTAGAAGGAATGTCTGTTGGTGTTCAAGGTGGACGAATTGCTTATGTTGGTAAAGATGTGACACATATGATTGGCGAAGGAACGCAAGTTATTGATGCGAACGGCAAGTATATAGCTCCGGGATTGCTCGATGGCCACTGCCATATTGAGAGCACCCAGCTAACCGTTACTGAATTTTCCCGCGCTGTTCTGCCGCTTGGCACAACAGGTGGTTTCTTTGATGCGCATGAGATTGCTAATGTATTCGGGCTGAAGGGTATTCAATTGATGCTGGATGAGATGCGGGGGACGCCGTTAGCTGCTTACATGCAGGTGGCTTCTTGTGTGCCTGCGGCAGGTGCGGAATTCGAGACAACGGGTGCCTCAATTGGTCCTGAAGAAGTTGCCGAAGCTTTTACGTGGGGCAAAGATGTGATTGCTCTGGGCGAAGTGATGAATTTCCCTGGCGTTGTTTACGGCGATGAGAAAATGCTTGGAGAGATTCAAGCTACGCTGCGGGCAGGCAGATTTGTTGACGGTCATTTCACATGGCCTTCCAGCGACTGGAGACTGCCAGTGTATGCTGCGGCAGGGGTGACTGGTGATCATGAGTGTGTGACAGCAGACGATGTGATTGAGCGCGTTCGACTGGGGATGTATGCCAAAATGCGCCGGGGCTCGGCTTGGCATGATGTTGCCAAGACCATCACCGCTCATACAGAGCGTGGACTTGATCCGCGTCGCATGATGCTGGTAACTGATGACCGCAGCTCGGAATCGTTACGGGACGAAGGTCATATGGATTTCGTTGTTCGCCATGCGATTGCTCAAGGCGTGAAGCCAGTAACAGCCTTCCAAATGGCAACTATTAATACGGCAGAGCGTTTTGGGTTGTCTCAGGATATCGGATCTATTACTCCAGGTTCTTTTGCGGATATTATTCTGCTGGACGGGAATTTGGCCGATGTTCGTGTGGTACTTACGATTGCTGCTGGTGTAGTCGTTGCCGAAAACGGTGTGATGACGGCAGAGCTTGCTAAATTCTCATATCCAGAGGAAGTTTTGGCTTCGGTTCATTTGCCGCAGCGTCCTACCGCCGAAGATTTTATTATCGCGGCTCCAATTGAAACAGGTGAACTTACTACAAGAGTTATTAAAGTAAGAGAAAATCATGTGGAGACCATTGAACATATGGTTTCGGTACCTGTAGTAGCAGGGCAGCTGGATGTAAATGCTGTAGAGGGTCTATGTAAAATCGCTGTGCTCGAACGGCATAAAGGAACAGGAAATAAATCAGTGGCTGTTGTGGAAGGCATCGGTTTTAAAGAACCGGCTGCTATCGCAATGACTGTTGCTCATGATAGTCATAATGTACTCGTCATAGGCAATGATAATGAGCTAATGGCCAAAGCTGCAAACGCGGTGGCGGACGCTCAGGGTGGGGTCGCCGTAATTACATCTAGTGGAGAAACGTTATTCCCGTTGGCCATTGCAGGCCTAATGTCTACAGAGCCATTTGAAATTGCTGCTGAGAAATCAGCTGCGATCAGCAAAGCGTTGTATGATGCCGGCTGTACTTTGAATTACGCGTTTATGACTTTATCGCTGCTTGCTTTGGCGGTTATCCCAACGTTACGTATCACAGATAAAGGACTCGTGCGGATTTCACCCGAGGGAATACAGTTAGTGCCATTGTTTGTTTAAGTAAATTAACTGAAGTATAATCCTAATGCAAAAAACTGTTCTGAGGTCGTAATGACCCTTCAGAACAGTTTTTTTTGTTTAAATATAAGAAAGCAAAAGCTTCACATGATGCGTAATCTTTATACATCTTATTGTAATGAACAATAATATTAAACAGATTTTTAGAGAATGAAACATTTTTCTGAGCGAAATCCTAAAAAAATATAAATAAAGCATAGTCAGGTGACGATAATAATGTTAAATTAGATAAAATTAAAGTGAATTAATGGAGTTAATTTTACATTAATGGCATATAAAGAATTATAGATAATGGCAGGTTTCGAATAACCCAACTAAGAGGGACGAGGTGCATGGAGAGATGATCAGACTAGAAACGCAAGATATTTTGAATATTAGCATGAAGCAAATTGCTACTATTTTTAAGATGAAGCCGCTTGAACTGAGATTTGTCACCGATTTTCAGGGTGAGAAATATCTCTTAACTAATGATAAGTTACACCTCAACAACCAGCAATATTGGGCAAAGGTTATGGAATGTGTCTTTGATGATCATGTTAGACCTGTGTTAATGTGTGAGGTATTATATTTCCTTCGTAATGAATTTCTGGAAAGTGACATTAAGTTATGTTTTTCTTATGATTACGCAGAGGATGGGAATGGCGCAGCTACAGCTACGGCTGAAGTATCCTTTAATGACTCAGCAGATTTACAGCCGAGTGAGATTGCCGAGCTGATTGATTTTGCGTTGACCTTGCAGGACAAGCAGTGGTTCCATGAACTGACTACGAAATATAAGCAGCTTACAGCATAAGTATCCTTTCGATTCTTCATGCTTAACAATTGATATAGATAACCGTCTTGTCTGCAACAGAAATGATCTGTGGACAAGACGGTTTTTTTTGATTTACCATCCTTGGGCGTTTTTTTCTACATGTTCAGCCAAAAAATCAAGCCAATCCTCATGGTCATTCAAACAGGGGATTGCCATAAATTCCTCTGCTTGTCCTCCACCAGCCTCGAATTGTTCTCGTCCTTCTATGGCTAGCTCATGCAGCGTTTCCAGACAATCGGTCACAAGACCCGGTGAAAAAATCAGAGGCTTACGTATTCCTCGTCCGGCAAGCTCTCCCAGAACATCCGCAGTAGAGGGTCCTACCCATTCTTCTCGTCCGAAACGTGATTGAAAACTAAGCTGCCAGCGTTCGGGCTCCCAATTCATAGCAGAAGCAAGAAGATGCGCGGTTTCCATGCATTGCTGCGGGTAGGGATCGCCGGTATCCGCATACCGTTTGGGAATCCCATGGAAGGTCAGTACAAAATAATCAGGTTCTTTGCCCAGAATCTCCATTTGACGCAGTAGGTGTGACTTCAAGGCTGAAATATAACCGGGCTCATTATAGTAGGCATCAATAAATCTTAGAGCCGGAATCAGACGTTTAGTTACAGGTCCAGTGGAGCTTTGGCGACCTAAGGCTGCAAAGCTGGCCTGATCGAATACGGACGCGGTAGTCGTGGACGAATATTGCGGAAACAGCGGCACAATGATAATTCGGGTAACTCCGGCGGTGTCGAATTTCGCCATCGCTTGCTCCATGCTGGGTTCGCTATAAGCCAATCCAAGCTCTACCTGATACCGTGGACCCAGCAGTTCTTGTAATCCAGATTGCTGAGCTAAAGAGTGAAAGAGCAATGGTGATCCTTCGGTTGTCCATATTTGACTGTACAGCTCAGCGGACCGGTGTGGACGTGAACGCAGAATGACACCTCGCAGCAAAGGCTGCCACAGCAGAGGAGAATAATCTATGATTCGGCGATCTGATAAAAAACGTTTCAGATAAGGCCGTACAGCTTTTGCAGTTGGTGCAGTAGGGGTGCCGATTTGGGCGAGTATAACTCCAATAGGTGGCTGTTTGCTCAAAGCACAGAACTCCTTTCCCATATAAGAGATCGTTCTAAAATAGCATAGCTAGCCTTGAATGCACAGTTATTGAGATCACTTTGCGCGTATAAATTAAATTTAATCGCAAATAGTGATGTTTCTTATAGGGTGTGTGATTTTCGATACAGAAGAACCGCAGAAAGGTCTGGTAGTATCAAACCAGAAATTGATGGAAAACGGGTGTAAGTGTTTTTATAGTAACTTATGTGAATTATTTCACCTTTTATACAGCTTTGTGTTAAAAGGAAGAAATGAAATAGATTCAAGCTATTTTTTATTGAAAATCGAGCGTGTAAAGGCATGAGAGGGGGGATGAGTTCTTATGAAGAGAGAAGTTATGCTTCATAAGAAGAGAAGGGGCATCGTACGAAAAAGGTTTGGTTAACAAAAAGCTACATATCACTGGGGTTTGGTAAAGGAGAATTTTCATTGAAAAAACTAATTTCTTTAACGGTTAGCGCGGCTATATTGTTAGCGCCGTTTGCTTACACACTTAATGTGCCTGCTGTAAACTTGAAGGTGGATGCAGTATCGGCAGCCTCCGAAGAAGCGGATGCACCGGCAGCAAAACCAACAGCAAAACCCACGGCAAAACCAGCAGCAACACCAAAAGCAACGGCAAAACCAGTAGCAACACCAAAGCCAACGGCAAAACCAACAGCAACGCCAAAGCCAACGGCAAAACCAACAGCAACACCAAAGGCAACAGCCAAACCAGCAGCAACCCCAAAAGCTACAGCAGCACCAGTAGCAACCCCAAAAGCAACCGCTGTACCAGCAGAGGCAGTAGTACCAGCGGAAACTGTTAAGCCTGTGGCTACAGCAAAGCCTGTTACAGTTAATGAAAACGTATACCAAGATGGAGTTTACGTAGCTTATGGCGATGCATACTCCAAAGGCACGGAAGGTGCCAAGATCGAAATTAAAGATGGCAAAATTACTAGCATTGAGCTTTTGAGAACCAGTCCTAAGCTGATTGATAGAGATGCTCGTAACAATTATAGTGCTTTATGGCAAGCTTATGGATTGATGAAGGATAGATTGCTTGGCAAAACAAGAGATGGAGCAGCGGCAGTTGATGCTGTTTCGGGAGCTACCCGCTCCAGTAATGGCTGGAAATTGTCTGTAGATAGAGCGTTTGAAAGAGCTCTGACAGTGAAAGATACAAATGCCGTTTACTTTGATGGAGTTCATATGGGCGTAGATCCTACAGGTAAATATTCTGTATTCGCGACCTACGAATCCAACAAGCTTACAGATGTTAAAGTGTATCCTATGAACAGCGCTGGTGATTTCATTGAGGAGAAAGCTTACACAGCTGAGCAAGCGGCAGCGGTTGCAGCTATAGCTCCAGCCTTGCTGGCCAAAGGAACAGAGGCACAGCCTGTTGCAGGTCTTGAAGCCGACTTTATAGCAGCGATTAACGCTTTCTGGGATGCTGAGCAGAATGCAATAATCAACAATACATCTGCTTATGTAGACGGATTCTATTCCTCTTATGGTACGGCAAGAAGTGTTGGCGTTGAAAGAGCCGACATCGTGATTCGCAACGGTAAGTTGGTTGATGTGAAGCTGTTTAGACTTGGCAACAACCTGATTGACAGAGGCGCAACAGCTTATGCGGAAGTAGTAAAAGCAAATGCTCCTATGACAGCTAAGCTGCTAGCGAATGGTTCATATATCGCTAACTATGATGAAAAGGTTGACGGAATTTCCGGAGCTACGGAAAGCAGTCACAGCTGGAACCAAGCTGTAGAAAGAGCATTTGAGAAAGCGCTGAAGGTTCCTGCTGAAGGTCAATATTTTGACGGCAAATTTGCCGGAGTAGATAACCAATCTAAAGTACTGCTGCTAGTTGATGTAGATGCAGATGCGGTAACAGGTATTAAAGTAAGTCTGTTTGGAGCTGACGGCAAGCTGATTGCTGACGATAAACTGAGTGCAGAACAAAAAGGATGGGTAGCTACACTCACATCCGGGCTGTTAGAAAAAGGTGTGCAAATGGCCGATATTACAGGCCAAGAAGCATTGTCGGCAGCAGCTAAAGCAGCACTGACAGATGCTTTGACCAATGCATCCAAAGTCCAAGGAACCTATAAAGACGGAACCTTTACTGCATTTGGTGATGCTTATGATAAAGGAACGAACAGAGCGGACGTTACCCTGCGTAACGGCAAAATCGTAAATGTAGCCTTGTACCGTGTAGGAATGAACCTTATAGATAGAGGGAACGCTGCTTATCCTGAGGTGGTAAAAGCAATTCCTCAGTTGACGGCTAGCTTCCTCGCAGCAGGGACTAGAGAAGGTGTGCAGGAAGTAGATGCTGTGTCTGGTGCAACTAGCAGCAGCGTGGCTTTGAAGACTGCGGTGGATAGAGCATACGGAAAAGCTGAGATTGTAGAAGCTAATAAAGCGGCTTATTTCGATGGAATCTTCATTGGTGTAAGTGCCGATAAGCTTGTAAATGTTATGGTGAATGTAGAGTACGGTGTTCCTGTCAAAATGCTTGTTTATTATTTGGATAAAAACGGAAGTGTAAGAACAATCAATCAGTTAACGGACGCGGAGCTGGCAGTGAAAGGTGAAATCGAGTCGACATCGACCGGATACAGCCTGCACAAATATGGTTACCGTCCAGCAGCCTTCGGAAAAAATGATGCAGAGAAAGAAATATCCGCTAAAGCGGTAGAAGCTATTAAATCAGCGCTTGAATCGGCTGGTAAATAATTATCGTTTTATAATAAAAGGAGGATATTCCAGTGCCAGAATATGGCCGGGGAGTAGCCTCCTTTTTCAAATATTCTTGGCTTGTACATAAATATGAAAATAGATCGTATAGTGATTTAAAGGGATTTTGGAGGTGAGTGTCTAAAGTTTAATATAGAGAGCAGGCCAAAAGCCTGTTATTAATAGGAGGCTCCAACATGACACAAATTAAACAGCTCGCTCCACAAGATGAATTTGTTGGCTTTTATCTTTTAAGAGAGCTGGCAATTAAACAAACGAACGGCACTCCTCCAAAAGATTATTTCGACATCGTTCTGGGGGATTCCACTGGACAATTATCTGCGAAATATTGGGATGCCAGCACAACCGATAAAGAAACTTTTTTTCCTATGGCGCTTGTGA
This sequence comes from Paenibacillus sp. FSL R7-0048, assembly GCF_038004505.1. NCBI lineage: Bacteria > Bacillati > Bacillota > Bacilli > Caryophanales > Paenibacillaceae > Paenibacillus > Paenibacillus sp. FSL R7-0048. Next base: position 1,529,335 of record NZ_JBBORF010000001.1, read on the forward strand.
AGGTACGCGGGATTGCTCATACTTATCGTGAGAAATTACAAATAAAAATTACTAAAATCAGGTTGGTTAACGATGAGGATGGTGTTGCACTTACGGATTTCATCCGTTCTGCCCCAATTCGTCCAGTAGACCTTATTCATACGATTAAAGGGGTTATGGCAAGTATTTCAGATCCGGAAATTGCTTCGATTGTCTCTTTTTGTGTGGGTAAAGTGGAAGAGAAATTGATGCATTATCCGGCAGCCAAAACACATCATCATGCTTATTTTGCCGGACTTGCTTATCATATGGTGCGTATGCTGGAGATTGGTGATTTTCTGTGCAAGCAGCGTCCGTTCTTGAATCCAGATCTAATGAAGGCAGGAATCATTCTGCATGATATCGCGAAGCCGGAGGAGATGGTCTCCCAGCTTGGGATTGTCTCGGAATACAGCGTTCAGGGCAAGTTGATTGGCCATATCTCGATGGCGTCTAACTGGATCACGGAAGCGGCTATCCGTTTAGATATTGATTTGAATTCGGAAAAGGTTATGGCGTTACAGCATCTCGTATTGTCACATCATAATTTGGGCGAATGGGGTAGTCCTGTTCAGCCACAGACAGCTGAGGCAGTCGCTCTGCATCATATCGATGCGATGGATGCGAAGCTGCAAATGGTGGAGGATGCTTTGGACACCACACCGGAGACCGAGGAATGGACACCGTTCATCAGAGGTCTAGAGAATAAGGCTGTGTATCGTTTGAAGATTTAAGAGATACCCTGTAAAACCAAACCCCCAATCAGCAGAAAGGAGCTGGTTGGGGTTTTTTGATGTTCTTTGGTTATTTGGACAAAGTGGCGCGGCTGCTATAAATGGAGGGTTTATGTTTAGTGCCTTGTTTCTTAGCAGGCTTTTTCGCGCGAGTGGAAAATGGGGTATACCCGCCGGCAAACATCGTTCCGCTAGTATATCCTTGACTGGCAGAGAGCAATAGAGGATCATAGTGCTCCTCCTGCTCCATAAGTTTTACTAGAATTGCAGCGGCTGCGCGTGCGTCATCCAAGGCATCATGGTGCTTTAGCGTAATGCCGAAAAAATCGGAGACTACATTAAGTTTATGGGAGGGCAGGTCGGGCAGCATTTTTTTGCCTAATAAATAGGTACATAAGTATTGAAAGCTTGGGTAGCTCAGGGACATTCCATCGAGACAATAACGCAGGACACTCATATCAAAAGCAGCATTATGCGCCACGACGATTTGTCCGTGTAGTAACGGTTCAACGGTGGGCCACAGTTCTTGAAAAGTAGGTTGCCCGATTACCATTGATGGCGTGATGCCGTGTATCGAAATGTTCATGCCATCAAACCGCTGCTGCGGGTCAATTAGCCAAGAATGTTCTGCGGTTATATTTCCAGCTTTAACTTCCACAAGTCCCAAGGCACATGCACTGGATCGACTGGAGTTCGCGGTCTCAAAGTCAATTGCTATAAAGTCCATTCGTAAAGCTCCTTATCTATCATATATACGTTTCATATTAAAGTAGTAAAATGATAAATACAATCTAGTGAATCACAATGAGCTGTTCAGTAAAAATAAGGAGATGATAGAGTGCGGCTTATAAAGGGGCAAAAGGTGGATATTACGAAAGGGAGAAACGTGAACAAGCTTTTGCTGAAATTTGGGTGGATGACTGCTGATACTAGAATTGGCATAGACTCTGCTGCTTTTTTACTGTCAGAGCAGAACCGTTGCGAACGCGATGAGAACTTTATCTTTTATGGTAATCCGTTGTCTATAGACGAAGCTGTAACTCATTCTGTCTTACAACTAGGGGATAAAGAAGCTATCGCCATTACACTTTCTCGACTTCCTAAGGATATTACTAGAATAGCTTTAACTTTAACGATCTATGAAGGAGAAAAATTAGGACACTCTATGAAGCAAGTAACCTCTCCTTATCTACGCTTAGTGGATGCTGCTAGCGGCGAGGAAATATTCGTTTTCGAGTATGGCTCTGACCTGTCGACGGAGACAGCTATTGTGGTTGGAGAGGTATATCGCTATGGTCCAGAGTGGAAATTCAGTGCGATTGGTAGTGGCTTTGAGGGAGGATTGGCTGCGTTATGTACAAACTATGGGCTCGTTATTGAAGAAGACGAAGGGAACCCTGAGGTAGCGGCCACAGCTGAGTTAACCCTGCCTTTAGAGACGATCCGTTATGAAGAGAAGAATGTACTGTCCTCTATTGATTTACGTAAAAAAATTGTTCAGATTACCTTAGAAAAAAAGAATCTGACAGGAGTCATTGCAAGGGTAGGCGTTGTCCTGGATATTACAGGATCTATGAGAAATCTCTATAATAATGGAACCGTTCAAGAAGTAGTTGAGCGTATATTAGCCGTTGCCTGCAAATTTGATGATAACCAATCGTTAGATGTGTGGGTGTACGATACGGAGTTTAGCCGGCTGCCACCTGTGACAGAGCAGGATTTAGGAAGATATGTGTTTACACATATTTTAAATAATCGTACCATTCATAAGTTTGGCCGCAATAATGAACCGCCAGTAATGGAGGATATCATTAAAAAATATACGGAGGAAGAACCCGATTCTACACCGGTATTTATCATATTTATTAACGATGGTGGTGTAGTGAAATCCACTAAAAATGTGATTATGGCTGCTTCGGTCCAACCGATTTTCTGGCAGTTTGTCGGAATCGGTAACTCGGATTTTGAAGTATTGAAGCAACTTGATACGATGAAGGGCCGTTTGGTGGATAACGCCAATTTTATTCATCTGGACCACATTGAAAAGGTGACTGATGAAGATCTGTATGATCAGCTGCTGAATGAATTCCCCTTGTGGCTAAGCGCAGCGAAAGAAAAAAGAATCCTGCGAGCATAAAAATACATTACTGAGAATGAATAAGCCTGTGCGCTACAATAGGCCATAACCACCTATCTTAGGAGGTCTTATGGCTTTTTTTAGTTTCGCTATCTTGCTATTCTATTCAACAATCCGTACACTGCCAAATAGGTATTGTATATTAGGATTAGGATCATCACTATCAGATACGGGAGGAAACACTTTGAGCAGCGTAATTACTAAGTTTTTTGATTATGGGCAAGAAGACATAGATTATCTCCGAAGTGTGGATCCAGTACTTGGTGCAGCTATGGCACGGATGGGCAGAGTGGAACGTGTAATTATACCGGATCTTTTTACTGCGCTTATCTATGCTATAGTAGGACAGCTTATTTCAGTAAAAGCGGTTCGGACCATTTGGAACAGAATGTTGGCTCATTTCGGAGACATCACTCCGCAACAGTTAGCCTTACATACGGCGGATGAGATTCAAAGCTGTGGGATGACGATGAAAAAAGCACTATGTATCCATGAGATTTCCAATTTGGTCGCTCAGGGTGATTTTAAGCTGGAGGAATTGCCTGGGTTATCAGATCAAGAGGTTATACAAAAACTTATGACGTTAAAGGGCATTGGCAAGTGGACGGCAGAAATGATGTTAATCCATTCTATGGAACGACGGGATGTGGTCAGCTGGGGAGATATTGCGATTCGTCGGGGGATGATGAAGCTGTATGGACTTGATAAGCTTACCAAAGATCAATTTGAACAATACCGGCTAAACTATTCTCCTTTGGGTTCTGTGGCTTCTATATATTTATGGGAAATTTCATTTGAATAATGGACGGGTAAGGAGTACTACTATGGAAAAAACAATAAGAGAACAGCTATTGAATTTGGTAGATGTGGACTACCAAAAGTTTTCTGCGGCCTTAATTCCGACGATAGATAATGTTATAGGCGTCAGGCTACCGGAACTGCGCAAGCTTGCCAAAATCATTGCAAAGGGTGATTGGAGAGCCTATTTGGAGCATGCCGAGACAGATTATTTTGAAGAAGTGATGCTGCAAGGTATGGTGCTTGGCTACGTGAAGACAGATCTTGAAGAAATCCTACGTTATATCGCTGACTTTATTCCCAGAATCGATAACTGGTCGGTATGCGATAGCTTTTGCACAGGCCTGAAGTTTACCGTAAAGAATAAAGAACGGGTATGGGAGTTTATAATGCCGTACTTATCATCAGATAAAGAATATGAGATCCGATTTGCTGTGGTAATGCTGCTTAATTTCTTTATTGAAGAAACGTATATCAGCCGGATTTTACCATTGCTCGATAAGGTCAGTCATGAAGGCTATTATGTAAAAATGGCGGTTTCTTGGGCGCTTTCGATTTGTTATGTGAAATTGCCAGAGCCTACGATGAGTTATTTGAGAAACAACAGCTTAGATGATTTCACTTACAACAAGGCTTTGCAGAAAATCACGGAGTCTTATCGCGTGGATCCGGAAACGAAAAAATGGATTCGCGGGATGAAAAGAAGTAAAAAACAAACCCCTTATTCAGCACAATAGCTGAGTAATAAGGGGTTTATTGTCCTATTTATTTTTTCTCAGTGTTTACTTCAGTGTTAGTTTTACGGTTGCGGATTCGCTCGATTTCGATGTCAACAGCGCTACGCAGGTTAGGATCGATGGAAGGACTTATTCCTGTACCTGTATTGAATTTATTTTTGGAGTTTTCCGCCAATGCTTCCCACTCGAAAATCTTCTCTTCCATACGTTCGAAGCCTTGCGAAGCTGATCCTACATTTAGTCCTTTCGTAGAACTACGTGGAGCTGAGTGGAGTGTTTCTGTGGCTTGTTGAGCGCGAGCGATAAGCTCAGTTCTTTTCGCTTTGAGATGTTCACGCTCTTCTTTAGCTCTAGCGATATTGATCTCAAGCTCTGCCAGGGATTGCTTAGTTTGTACTTGGCTATTTATGGACTCTTCCAGCTGTTCCACGTACCGTAACTTGGCTATGAGTGCCAGGCGAGCTCTTTCTTCATTTCCTTGCTCAACTGCTTGAACGGCTTCGGCTTCACTTTGCTCTACTAACTGAGTATATTCTTGCTTGCGGCGTTCCAACACACTTGCTGTAACTTGCAGATCACGCTCATTACGTTCCGCCTTAGCAATATCATTTTCAAGATCACGTAAATACTGACCTGTCAGCAATACCGGGTTTTCTAATTTATTTAGACCTTCGTGTAGGGCTGCTTTAGTAATTGTGGAAATTCTTTTTAATAGACTCATATTCTATCTCTCCTTTTTTATGGCTATATTAGGGCTGGCTTGTATTAAACGACGATTAATTAATAGAAATCATGTCCATCTGAAAAGCTGTTAAAAGGTTCTTTAGGAACGATGATACTAGCGATGACGTAGAAGATAAGTACAGTTCCGAAGCTGAACAATGCTGCGGCAACAGCAACAAGACGGATTACTGTAGCATCAATACCAGACCAACGAGCAAGACCTCCGCACAAACCACTTATCTTCTGATCACTTTGGGAACGATATAATTTTTTCATTTATTGTTTTCTTCCTCTCGTATGGGTGTGATTGTTATTGAATCCTGCAACCCGTTTGCTTATGTACTCATTCTAATGTCTTTTTGCATGCGAAAAAACGGCCTGGAGGCGGTTTTGTATACCAGACCTGAGTCGAGGTTCGTTCCCGCAGGAAGGCGGGGAAAGGGTTAGTAAATCGGTTATAGGCTACAAACCATGGACGAAGTTAGGTACAATAAAGAAAGGAATACTTCTGGCGGTGTCGAAATATGCTTATATATGACTACTACGGAATTGGGGGCTGAATATGAGTTTTTTTAACAAAGTAAAAGCAGGGGTAAGCGAGGCTGGGAATAAAGCAAAAACAGTGGTGGAGATTAACCGGTTGAAGCTGCAAAATAACGGTAAGCAAAATGATATTGACCAGCAGTATCAGGTCATGGGCAAACTGTTATTTGAAGCCGTAACTCAAGGTGCAGGACCACTGCCAAGTGAGCAAATCGAGACTAATATTAATCGTATTCTCGAATTGAAGGCGGAGATTGAGACGAACCTTCAGCAAATTGCTGAGTTGTCCGATGTAAAGCATTGTAAAGCATGCGGTGGGAATGTTGCGATCGAGGCTCGCTTTTGTCCGGCCTGCGGATCCACTTTTGAAGTGGCAAAAGAACCTGTCAGTGATGTAACTCCATCGTCGATTTCTTTGGATAAGAAGGAATAGAGTTACTTCATACAAGAAACTTATGAACAAAGAGGCTGTCTTAAAAGTAGTGAATACTACTTATGAGGCAGCTTCTTTTTTAGTAAAAAGGCTATAAGCGGATTCTTGCTTTAGCCAATAGACTATGGGCTACGCACACAAAGTATTCTATGCCATTAGGTTGGGCGGCGGAATATTCACTTTGTGAATTTCAGGGAAAAATTCCCAAATTATTTTAGTGGATCGTAATTAGATCATTAAGTGGGATTCGTATCTACAATCTTAATTTCACTTATTCACAATCTAGTGTCGTTTAAACCTTAGAAGCGTGGCGTTTCTTAAATTTATACACAACTAGCAACATAAGCGGCAGAACAAATGCACAGGTGAAATCCCAATCTACCCAGTAGGCGGGGATCTCCTTCACATAGAAAATGATGTCTTTGGCAATCAGCTGTGACATCCCGAATAACAAAAATCCAGTGGGGATGATCAGAGGACGGTGGCTTTTGAGTTTAAATAATTGGGCTGTACCTAAGGTTAAAGCATAGTAATAAACTGCAGTTTTGAAGTATGTGCTGATAATCCATGCTGTAGCCATAAGCGCTTCAATACGTTGCAGAGAATTAGCAATATTAATTTTTTGAGCAAGAATATAAGCGGCATAAAATTGATGTTCAGAAGCGTAAACACCTAGAACGGTAAGGGAAAACAATAAGATGAGGTTAAGGCCCAGAGCTCCGATGATCAAGGCTATGAAAATATCCCGGCTTGTTTTACTATTTTTCTGAGCATAAGGATATATCATTAGAAACACGCATAATTCGCCAAAAGGATAAAAAACACCATACATCAAAGTATGAAGCATGTCCGGTACTGGTGTGTTCAAGATGGGGTATAAACGTTCCATTTTGACATCGGGGGTCAGCAGGAGCAGCAGACCGATTAAAAAAACTGCAAATAAAGGGAAAAAAAGCTGAGCTGCCCGGCCCAAGGTTTCTAGGCCAAGTCGTACCCCATATACCAGCAGGAAAATGGCCATGAAACGAATAACCCCCCCGGGTGTTTTCTCGTAAATCTGTGTACACATGAAATCTTCAATTTCTCTTATGTAGGTGGAGGCAGCAATCAGGAAGAACCCTAAATAGAATAAGGCCACAGCAGTTCCGACCCATTTTCCTAAAATTTGTAGGCTAAGCTCGATAATATTCTTGTTGGGTTCAAGGTCTGCTAAGCAGAGTAACAGTTTTATGGTCACTAGACCCAAGGGAATGCTAATCAAAGCAGCAATCCATGCATCTTGCTTCGCTCCTGATATCATTAACGCCGGATACACAAGCGCCATATCCCCAATAAATGTGAATAGCCCGAGTATAATCATTTGATTGGTACTAATTCGATCTTTCTCCAAACTCATATACCCCCTCAAATTTATTGGACTAGTTTTAGTATGGTTGTAGTTACCAGAATTATGCCATCCCGATTTTTTAATCCGAAGGAATAATTATCATAATTAACATCAAACTATACTCATCTATCTATGGAGAAGTGGAGGTTGCATCATGAAAGATACGGAGATTGGTACATTATCAAGCCGGTTGGAAGTTAATATTGCTAATTTGTACCAATTGATGGGGGAAAGCTCTGATGTAGTCATAAAAGAGTTGCAGATAGAAGAAAACACTCATATTTCTTTGGTTTACATAGATGGTCTTGTGGATACTCAGGTGCTGCATAATTCAATTTTGTATTCCTTGCAGGAACACATTCCTTACGAACAGCTGAGGGGGCTTTCTCCCGAGCAGAAGTTTGAGATGATTAAGAAACAGATATTAATAGCCGGCGATATAGCCGTCATTGACGATTACAGCCAATTTATTCATCATTTATTGTCCGGTAATATAATGCTGCTGCTTGACGGGTTATCCAGCGCTCTGCGGATCGGCTTACCAGGCTGGGAAGATCGTAATGTAGGGGAGCCTAGCTCACAGTCGGTTGTTCGGGGTCCAATGGAAGGATTCACTGAGAATTTACGGACGAATACGGCACTGGTTCGGCGAAAAATCAAAGATAGCCATTTATGGCTGGAAACCGTTCAGATCGGAAGGGTGACTCAAACCAGCGTATCCATTATGTATCTAAGTAACATCGCGAATAAGGAACTGGTGCAAGAGGTAAAGCGCCGTCTGAATAAAATAGATACGGACAGTATTCTCGAGAGTGGATATATTGAAGAGTTTATTCAAGAGACGGCAGTTACACCTTTTCCTACCGTATACAACAGTGATCGTCCAGATACGATTGCAGCGGGTATTTTGGAAGGAAAAGTGGCCATTCTTGTTGATGGAACTCCTTTTGTACTGTTGGTGCCCACATTTTTTGTGGCATTTTTCCAGTCAGCTGAGGATTATTACCAAAGGGCCGATATTGGAACATTGCTGAGATTAGTTCGTTTTATTTCATTTTTTATTACTTTGCTTGCCCCTTCATTGTATGTTGCGATTACTACTTATCACCAAGAGATGATACCGACCAATCTTGTAATCAGTTTAGCTGCCCAGCGGGAGAGTGTTCCTTTTCCTGCTTTTATTGAGGCGCTGATCATGGAAATGACTTATGAAATTTTGCGGGAGGCCGGGGTGCGGATACCCAAAAATATTGGTCAGGCGATTTCCATTGTCGGAACGCTGGTGATAGGACAAGCCGCGGTAGCAGCGGGTTTTATTTCATCCGCAATGGTCATTATTGTATCGCTAACAGCCATTTCTAGTTTTGTTATTCCGGAGACAGGAATGTCTATTGCTGCGCGGATGATCCGTTTTGTGCTTATAGCTTTGGCCGGATTTATCGGATTATATGGAATTCTCTTCGGTATTTTCATCATCGTATTGCATTTGTCGAGTCTGCGTTCTTTCGGAATGCCTTATATGAGTCCGCTCGGACCGTATAATTCCAAAGATTTAAAAGACTCTATTTTTCGCTTTCCGTGGCCGTTTTTAAAGACAAGGCCTGCTGAGAATAAGACGCAGAACCTGTTTCGTCAAAGCACATCCAGTGATAAGGAACCAACAAAATGAATAAAAAATTAGTTAGAGGCGTTCTTCGATTAATGATAGCCCTCCAATTTACGTTAGTGCTAAGCGGCTGTTGGGAAAGAAATGAGCTGAATGAGATAGCTTTTGTCTTGGGGATAGGGATTGACAAGGCAGAAAAAGGTTATACCGTTTCGATGCAGGTCGTTATTCCATCTGCGATTTCCTCCCAAACGAATGGAGGAGGGGGAGGCAGTGGAGTCCCAGTGGTTGTATATAAATTTACTGTACCTACGTTTTATGATGCGCTGCGTAAGCTGAATCTGGATAGCTCTAGGTCAAGTTATCTCGGTCATATCCGGGTGTTGGTGATTGGGGAGGAGCTTGCCCGCACCGGAGTGGGTGAGATACTCGATGTATTTAAAAGAAGTCGGGAACCCCGGATGGATTTCTACGTTATGGTTGCCAGAGATACAACCGCCAGCAATGTCTTGAATGTCCTTACACCTATGGATAAATTACCAGCGAACAAATTATTTAGTTCCTTGGATAATTCTTATAAAGATTCAGCAAAAACAGTCGCTGTCACGCTGGATGATTTTATTGAGAATTTATTGTCTGAAGGCGAGAATCCTGTGCTAACCGGAGTGAAAATTATAGGCGATCCCAAAGATGGAGAGGACAAAAGCAATGTAGAGCGAACAATGCCTAAGGCAAGATTGGAATACCATACTGTAGCTGTGTTCAAAAAAGACAAGTTGATCGGTTGGCTAACCGAGGGAGAAACGATTGGTTACAATTATATCAACGATAAGGTAACCGCACATTCTGGCCCGATCGCAGGGGAAGATGGAAAGCCCATTGTAATCGAAGCGATCCAGGCTACAACTAAACGCAAAGTGAAAATCATTAATGGGGAGCCGCATATTTACCTTAGTGTTAAGACGCTTTGCAATATTGAAGAAGTGCAAAGTGTAGAAAATTTGGAATCGGAAAGCACTATAAAACGTTTGGAAAAGGAAACAGAGGAGCGGATTATAGAGCGGATGCAAAAAACTGTGGAGCATGTAAATGATCGTTTCAATGTTGATATTATGGGATTCGGACAATCGATCTACCATGCCAGCCCTAAAGCTTGGGCAAAGCTGCAGCAACAAAAGGGTGACGATTATCTTAAATCATTGCCCATCCATTACAAAGCCTCAGCAGTTATTAACCGCGTGGGTCTCACAGATAATTCTTTTCTTGAAAAAATCAAGGAGTGAAGTAAAATGCTGGTACTGTTATTCTTGGTGATTGCTGTAGGTTGTATGGCACTTGATTTGCCTAAATTAATGCGAAAGCGCCGAGTGCCTGATCTTAGCATATATTTTATTTTTTGGATTTTGGGTCTAGGTGCGACCTTCTGCTCGTTGTTAAAATTGAACATCCCCAGTCCGCTGTTTCTTATTATTTTTATCTATAAGCCAATAAATAATTTATTTGGATTATTGTTTCATTAACAAAAAAGCTGCAATTATCGCAGCTTTTTTTGTTGCATCATCTAGAAGTTTTTTCCTTAAATTTAAGAATATTTCATGGGATGAAAAATGAGAGGTTGACCATATTTGTCAGTGGGGCATATGATTTGGAATGAACAATTTTTAAGTAAGCTTACGGCTTTACTTGTCTAGAAGCTTGCTCCTTGTTGGATGTATTGTATACTAACAAATGGAAAGAAAACGGTTACAAGGGGGAAGAAATGAAACCAATATTCAAAATTATGATTGTTGATGACGAGATGCTAGTAAGACAAGGAATCAAACATCTTTTGGATTGGGAGAATGAAGGGTATCGAATTGTTGGTGAGGCTGCTAACGGTCTTGAAGCACTAAATATGATGGATGAGGTCAGCCCACATATCATCATTACAGATATTGTTATGCCAATCATGGGCGGAGAGAAACTGGTTAAGATAGTTAAGGAGAAATACCCTCATATTGAAGTAATCGTCTTAAGTAGTTTCAGTGAATACGATTATGTCCGATCCACATTTCAAAGTGGGGTAGCGGACTACATTCTGAAGCCAAAGCTAGAAGCTGATTATTTGTTATCCATCCTAAATAAAACCACTGCTAAATTGGTAGGGATGGAGATGTCCGATCAAGGAACGGATTCTGGCGAAAAGCAAATTTTGCTAGTTATCGAGAAGCTTATGACCGGATATGAGTCTGGGATTGAACCTGCTTTGCTTCATGCGAAGTTTCCACACCCACTATTCGCTTTCTTCGGAGCGGATATGAGACATATTAAAGATTCTGGGGATAGGTTAACTTTCACACAGAAAATAGAAAAAGGGCTTAGTACGCTCCCTTTGGGTGATACAGTGTTTATTCGGTTGAAGTTTGTCAATGATTCAGTTATTTATTTGCTTAATGCAAACCCGGAACAGTGGGACGAGCTTGTTATAGAGCTCCGATATCTGGTCTCGGAAATGGATCATTGGGCGAGAGAAACACATTTCGTTATCAGCCAAAGCTTTACGGATTTTAATAAGCTGGGAGAGATTTATCGAGACAATTATTTAAAGCTTACACGATACAGTTTCTACTTGCCGGATCGAAGCTTAATTGAAAACGATCATTTGCCCAGCCTTCCGAGAGCCTATCAGGAATATGATATGGGCGAATTAATGGAACAACTGAAACGTAAGCAATACCAGAAGGCATTTACTGGATTTCTGGAATATGTTCATCTCCGTTCGATGGATTATAGGACCGATATTTTCGAATTCAAATCGTTATTGGGGAATTTCATATTTAACGTAGCGACCACACTTGGAAAAATGAAGTACGAGACTGGAGGCTTGGAGGCATCCAAATACGACTTCTTTCGAAAAATAGATGAAGCGATGTATGCCGGAGACGCAATCGCTGTTGCTGAAGCCTTTATTCGCGAAGCTGAACGTGCGATTGGTGAGACGAACCTAACGATCAATCCCAATATGACCCGATTGCTTGAATACATTCAGACTCATTACGCTGATCCCATCACGTTGACTGGGGTTGCACGGCAGTTTCATTTCAACGCTTCTTATTTATCGAGCCATTTCACTGCTCAGAATGGTGAAGGATTTAATGAATATTTGAACAAGGTCCGGTTGGAGAAAGCCATGGAGTTACTCGTGACGACGGAAAAAACAATTTCTGATATCAGCGCTAGTGTGGGGTATTCGGATCAGAGTTATTTTACTAAAGTGTTTAAGAAACAGGCTGGTATTTCTCCGAGCCAGTACCGAAGACGGGACGTAGAGCGACCATGATTGGAACTATCATTAACAAGATTAGAAAGCAGGGCCTATTTCTTAAGCTTTTTCTTGTGACCCTCATAAGCATTGTTGCTGTATCCCTGCTGACTTTGTCTATTACCATCCGTATGTCAGAAAATTTATTCTTAAAGACCTTCAGCATAACGAATGGCAAACTACTAAATCAGATGAAGACAAACTTGGAGTCCTACAACAACGTTGTAGCTACGGGTGCTACAATGACAGCTCAGAAAGGTGCCATCCGCAGCTATTTGTCTGGGGGAGAGACGGATTCATTGACACTCGCTATCAAAACCTACCAGATGACAGAAAGCATGCGGGCAGTCCGCTCCAACCTCAGTGCTTTTGATGTGGGGATTATGATTGTAGGTGCGAATGGCAGAAGTTACTCAACTGACCCTTGGTATTGGTCTGCTACTGCTGAAGAATTGAAGAACCACCCGATTACGAAAGCGACAGTGGCTCATCCGCAGCAAATTCTGTACCAGCTTTATCAAAAAGAGGATGGTCAAACCCATAAGAAAGAGATCATGTTAGTGGCTTCTAAAGCTCTATTTGATCATTCGACCGGCAGTATCTATGGCACTATGTACATTGCAATTCGTGATAGCGATTTCAAGGCCTTCTATGCCAATTTTACGAGTGAAGGTAATGATGTTGTGTTGCTGAATGCAAAAGGGCAAATTGTATCCAGCAACAGGACAGAGCTGATTGGACTGAACGATCAACAGCTGCTTCAAGAAGTAGTTGATGAACAGAGCACAGGAGACAATGGAGAATCTGTCTATGTGATGGGGAATGAACGGGTAGTATTCTCGGAATACTTGCCTGAATTTGATGTTTATTTGGTGAATCTGATCGATAAAAAAGCTGTGACCGGGCAGATGGTTAATGCCAAAGCAGTGTCGTTGACGATCATGGCTATCGTAGCCATTTCGCTTATTATTGTATTTTTAATTACAAGGAAAATGACGAAGTCCCTGCGTGTACTCGTTGAACAGATGTCGAGTATTCCTAAGGGGGGATTCGATAACCACGTGGATGTCGCTACTAGTAGTTATGAAGTTAAGGAGCTAGGCAATGCCTTTAATTTTATGCTTGATTCCCTACATGATTATGTTGATCGGTTGATGGAGACCCAGAAGCAGCAGCGTAATGCGGAGCTGGCCGCCCTTCAAATGCAGATCAATCCCCATTTTTTATACAATACACTGGCTTCTATCAAATTTCTGGTGCAACAGGGTAACAAAGAAAAAGCAGCTGGCACGATAAATTCGCTAATCTCACTCCTGCAAAATACTGTCAGTGATGTTCAATCCACTATACCTGTTAGTCAGGAATTAGAATCGCTGAAGCATTATGTATATATCAATCATGTAAGGTACGGCGAGAAGATCCGCGTGAATTATTTTGTGGAGCCTGAAAGCTTGGATTATCATATGCCAAAGCTAATTCTGCAGCCTTTTATCGAAAATGCGTTCTTTCATGCATTCAATCTTAAAGATGAGGGAAGAATTCTAATCATGATCGCTGTTCAGGAAGATCAGCTTGTATGTGAAGTTGTAGATAATGGTGACGGGATGGACCTTGATCCTAATTTTCTGAAAGAAGAACAGTTGCCAGCCTCGAAGCACAAACGCCAATTGTTCTCCGGGATCGGTATACGGAATGTGGATGACAGAATCAAATTGCTGTACGGAGAGAGTTACGGTATTAACATTACAAGCAAACGAAATGAAGGTACGAAGATCATAATTACGCTTCCATTGTTAAAAGGCTAAAAAATTTACAAAAATCTAAAATTAGTACCATTGTCGATCTCAGAGGGAAAATAGAATCCAATAATAACACCAAAGCTAACAAAGATACTGCCAAAGAAAGCGAATACAAAATGATAATATGGAATTGTAGCAGAGAAAACGCTTCCATCTTTATTATTTTACAGATTAACAAGGGGGTTACGAAGTGAAAAAATTATTATCCGTGATGCTGGCTAGTGTGGTTCTACTTTCGGCATGTTCCTCAGGTGGAACGAAAAACGAAACGGGCAACTCCGGAAGCGAAGGTAGCAGTAAGCCACAAGAAATCACAGTTTGGGCTTGGGACCCAGCGTTTAACATTGCAGCCATGAATGTTGCCAAAGAAGCTTATGCGAAAGTCAATCCAGACATAACGGTAAACGTCGTAGAGAACGCACAGGCTGATATCGTGCAAAAGCTGAACACAGGGCTGAACTCTGGATCTACGAAGGGTCTTCCTAACATTGTATTGATCGAGGATTACCGTGCGCAAAGCTTTTTACAAGCGTATCCGGATTCCTTTTATGAATTGACTGATGTTGTAAAAGCCGCTGATTTTGCGGATTATAAGATTGGCCCGACCAGTGTTGACGGCAAGCAATACGGTGTTCCGTTTGATTCTGGTGTGACTGGAATGTATGTACGGACAGACTATCTTGAGCAAGCAGGCTACAGCCTGGATGCACTACAGGATATCGACTGGAAGCAATATATCGAGATCGGTAAAGCTGTAAAAGAAAAAACCGGCAAAAGCATGATCACACTGGATCCCAATGATCTTGGACTTATCCGGGTCATGATTCAATCGGCGGGTGCATGGTATACGGGTGAAGACGGTCAGACTCCGACCATTGCAGACAACGCTGCTTTGAAAGAGGCACTTGTATTGTACAAAGAAATGATGGATTCCGGCATCGTGAAAGTTAACTCAGACTGGAGCCAATTTGTAGGCGCATTTAATAGCGGTGAAGTGGCAACCGTGCCGACGGGTAACTGGATTACCCCTTCAATTAAAGCCGAAGCTTCCCAATCCGGTAAGTGGGCAGTAGCTCCACTTCCTAAGCTGGCAGCAACAGCAGGCTCCGTCCATGCATCTAACCTTGGGGGCAGCTCCTGGTATGTAATGAATGTAGATGGTAAAGAAGCCGCTGCGGAGTTCCTTGCAAAAACATTTGCTTCTGATGCTGATTTGTATCAGACGTTGAATACAAAAGTTGGTGTTATCGGCACTTTAAAAGCTGCGGCAAGCGGAGAAGCTTATTCAGCAGCGGATGAATTTTTCAAAGGTCAAAAGGTTGTATCAGATTTTGCGGCATGGACCGAGCAAATTCCTAACGTCAACTACGGCATGAACACTTACGCAATAGAGGACATTATGGTTGTAGCAGTGCAATCTTATCTTGGTGGAAAAGATGTAGATACTGTTCTGAAAGATGCCCAGAAGCAAGCAGATACCCAAGTTCGCTAATCACACTTAGGCTGTACAATCTAAGCCCTTGCTTCTACTTCTCCTGTAAATTGGATTTCTACAGAAGGATGGGTAGCAGGGGCTTTCATCTCTAATAAATCAGACAGAAGGGTGTGAAGTGGAGTGGAAAATGTAAAGCCAGGGCTAAGCTCTCAAAGACATAAAAGCTCTAAGGGTCAACGGCAGATCCATCTGACAGGTTGGTTATTCGTTATTGTGCCGGTAATTATGATCAGTATTTTCTATTTCTATCCAATGATTCAAGCCTTAATTCTATCCTTCAAGACAGGTAGAGGCAACAATCTTCATTTTACCGGCCTTGATAACTATATTCGGCTGTTTAGCGACACCACTTTCCTTACAGCCGTCAAAAACACTTTTATTTACTTGATTATTCAGGTCCCAGTTATGCTGGTGCTGGCGCTCTTTATCGCTGTGCTGCTAAATGACGAAAGACTGAAATTTAAAGGATTTTTCAGAACGGCCATATTTCTGCCAACGGTAACTTCACTTGTAGCGTACTCCGTTGTTTTCAAGTACATGTTTGGAGCCGAAGGTATCGTCAATAAATTTCTGGTGAATCTGCATCTAATCAGCGAACCGATTCAATGGATTACTGACCCCTTCTGGGCTAAAGTCACTATCATTATCGCTATCACTTGGCGCTTTACTGGCTATAATATGATTTTCTATTTGTCCTCACTGCAAAATGTCGACAAATCAATATATGAGGCTGCTCATATAGATGGTGCGAGTGCATTTACACAATTTTTCAAAATTACAATTCCCCTATTGAAGCCGATTATCTTGTTTACGACGATCACATCGACCATTGGTACCCTTCAGTTGTTTGACGAGGTGGTTAACATCACGAAAGGTGGACCCGGCAATGCAACCATGTCGATTTCCCAATATATTTATAACCTTTCCTTTGAATACACACCTAACTTTGGATATGCTGCAACTGTCTCCTATTCGATTGTTGTAATGGTGCTCATTCTGACGCTTATTCAGAACAAAGTAGGAGGGGATAAGAGATAATGAAAACCAAACGCATGTTTACTTACGTATTTCTAATCATCGCTGCGCTGATCTCTATCTTTCCATTTATCTGGATGGTTATAAGCGCCACGAACCAGTCGGTTGATGTAACCAAAGGAACATTGTTGCCGGGTGCACATTTAGTGAAAAATATAAACAATCTTTTTAGTTCAGTGGATATGTGGCAGGCTCTCTGGAACTCTGCAAAAATCTCTGTGGTGACTACTGTGCTTTCACTGCTAGTCGCATCGGCGGCTGGATATGGTTTTGAAATGTACCGCAGCCGGAGTAAAGATATCGTATTCAATATTTTACTTGCTTCAATGATGATTCCATTTGCGGCGATCATGGTACCTCTATTTCAAATGTTCGCAAAAGTATCTAGTGTAGTGCCTTTTCTGGGCATCGATACAGCATCGGCGGTCATTCTTCCGACATTTACAACAGCATTTCTAATTTTCTTCTTTCGTCAAAGTACAAAAATGTTTCCTAAGGATATGATGGAGGCTGGGCGCATCGATGGTCTTTCGGAATTTGGTCTGTTCTTCCGCATTTATATGCCAACGATGAAATCAACTTATGCCGCCGCTGCGATTATCACATTTTTAAACAGCTGGAACAATTATCTGTGGCCTTTGATCGTACTGCAATCACCAGAAAATATGACTGTGCCCCTTCTTATCTCGAATCTAGGTTCAGGTTATGCCCCTGACTATGGTCTGATCATGTCTGCGATTGTCATTACGACCTTGCCGACAGCACTAGTGTTCTTCATGATGCAAAAGCAATTTGTAGCTGGGATGACGGGTTCGGTTAAATAAGTTAGCGATTATGTTATGAATAGAGGAGGATATATAGATGAAGCAGCAGGTTGAACGAAACCTCACTCCAAGTCTGGAATGGTTATCAGACCCTTCCATTTATGCAATAGGCAGAGTGCACGCGCATTCTGACCATCGATATTACCAAACGAAAAATGAAGCCGAAGCGCTTGGAGAAATGCCCTGGCGCCACAGCCTGAACGGCAGCTGGAAATTTAGCTATGCCCAAAATGCCATGGAACGACAGGTTCATTTTTATAAGGAGAACGTGTCTTGCAGAGGCTGGAAGGATATTAAAGTTCCCGGTCATATCCAACTTCAGGGTTATGGGCAGCCTCAGTACGTGAATACGATGTATCCATGGGACGGTCATGAGCATCTTAGACCTCCAATGATCTCTGAGGACCACAATCCTGTAGGCAGCTATGTCAAATATTTTGAAGTTCCTGCGGGCTGGGAGCAACGTCCGGTGTATATATCTTTTCAAGGAGTTGAATCGGCTTTTTATATATGGCTAAACGGGGAATTTGTTGGCTATAGCGAAGATAGCTTTACACCGAGTGAATTTGATTTAACATCGTACTTGACGGAAGGTGAAAATAAGCTGGCGGTCGAAGTCTATCAGCGCAGCACGGGGAGTTGGTTGGAGGATCAGGACTTCTGGCGCTTTTCGGGAATCTTTCGTGAGGTGTATCTATACACCGTGCCGGATGTTCATGTGCGGGATCTCCACGTTCAAACCGATTTGGATGAAAAGTTTGAGCAAGGAACGCTGACGGCTGTCATGCAATTGATAGGTAATTCTGCCTCAAAAGTGCTCCTTGAGCTAAAGGATAGAGCAGGTAATCTTGTAGCTAGTGGGGAAAGTGAAGTTTCAGGAGATTCCCTTTCGCTTACGCTTGCGGCAACAAAGGTGCAGCTGTGGAGCGCAGAAGCTCCTAATCTGTATACCCTTTACGTCTCTGTTTACAACGCATCCGGGGATCTTGTAGAAGTTGTGCCGCAAAAAATTGGTTTTCGGAAATTCGAAATGATAGATAAGATTATGCACTTAAACGGCAAACGTATTGTATTTAAAGGCGTCAACCGACATGAGTTTAATCCGCGCTTTGGACGCAGCATTACAAAAGAAGATATGCTATGGGACATAAAAACCTTAAAGCAGGCGAACATCAACGCTGTGCGGACCTCGCACTATCCGAATATGACGCTCTGGTATGAGTTGTGTGATGAATACGGAGTCTATGTCATTGACGAGATGAATTTAGAGTCGCATGGATCATGGCAGAAAATGGGGGCCATTGAGCCGTCTTGGAACATCCCCGGCAATAAGCCTGAATGGCAGGATATCGTGATGGATCGTGCGATTTCCATGGTAGAGAGAGACAAAAACCATCCCTCCATTCTAATTTGGTCCTGTGGGAACGAATCTTTTGCAGGAGAAGTAATTTTGAACGTAGCCAATTATTTTCGAGAGAAGGATCCTACTCGTTTGGTTCATTATGAAGGGGTGTTCCATAACCGTGAATATGATGATTCGAGCGATATGGAAAGCCGCATGTATGCGAAAGCGGCAGATATTGAAAGATATTTAACAGAAGATCCGTTAAAGCCATATATTAGCTGTGAATACATGCATGCGATGGGTAATTCCGTCGGGGGACTGCATAAATACACAGAGCTAGAACAGAAGTATCCAATGTATCAGGGTGGATTTATCTGGGATTATATGGATCAGGTGATTATAAAAAATGATCGATACGGTAAGCCCTTCATGGCTTATGGAGGAGACTTTGATGACCGTTCAACCGATTACAACTTCTCCGGTAACGGAATTGTGTATGCGGATCGGAGATGGTCGCCAAAAATGCAGGAAGTGAAATTTCTGTATCAGAACGTCAAGCTGCTCCCGGACAGTCAGGGTTTTACAATCAGAAATGAAAACTTATTTGTGGGCTTGGATGCTTATGAATTACAATACGCTCTGAACTATGAGGGTAGGGTCATCCAGCGTGGAACTGTATTCGCTCAGGTTAATCCAGGCGAGGAAAAATATGTAGAAGTTGATCTACCCGATATCAAGAATCAGTCTGGCGAGTATAGCTTGGATGTTTCACTTGTCCTGAAGGAAGATTCATTATGGGCGAATAGCGGTTATGAAATCGCTTTTGGCCAGCATGTTTTTCAAGTGGCCAATACGTCAGCCGAGGAGTCTTTAACAGTTGCTAAAATAACATCTGTCGTGAATGATTTTCGCGTGGTTGAAGGAGATGTGAATATTGGTGTACATGGTCGTGACTTCTCCGTAATGTTCTCAAAGCAGGCGGGTACATTAATTTCTGTTAAATATTCAGGACAGGAAATGATCTCTTCACCGCCGGCACCACTCTTCTGGAGAGCAATGACAGACAATGATAAGGGGGCAGGAATGCATTTCGACTCTTCCCCTTGGTATGCAGCAAGCTTGACCCGTAGAACGTTAAGCTTCGAGCTCGTGGAGGAGAAAGATCGTGCGACCGTGACTTACGTGTATAAGCTTAGTGTATCAGAGGAGGTACGTGCACGTGTAACTTACACAGTGTTCTCCGATGGAAGCATACAGGTGAAATCAAGCTACCATGGAGCAGCGGGTTTACCAAAGCTTCCACTCTTCGCTTTAAGCTTTAAGGTGCCAGCGGATTATCACCAGCTGAATTGGTATGCAAATGGGCCGGAAGAAAATTATATCGACCGTGCGTGTGGAGCGAGATTGTGTCGCTTCCAGAATCATGCGGTGGATAATGTGTCGTCCTATTTGGTGCCGCAGGAATCGGGCAACCGCACAGGTGTGCGCGAAGTATCCATTAAGAACGATTATGGTCAAGGCATTATAATATCGGCACCAGCTACAGCCCCTGTTGAAGCCAATATCTCGCCTTACTCGGCAATGGAGCTGGAGAATGCGACACATCATTATGAGCTGCCGAACGTTCACTATACCGTTGTTACCATTGCTGGACGTCAAATGGGCGTAGGCGGGGATGACAGCTGGGGAGCTCCAGTTCTTGATGAATATCAAATCAATCCATCCTTAGATATGGATTTTGAATTTACAATTCGCAGAGCATGATGATAAAAACTCAACAGGCTCGGTTCAACGTTAAATTTGAACCGAGCTTTTTTTTATGCTCGTTATAATCCCGTATAATTTGAGCTCAGTAAAACCTTATAAAGTCCTTAGATTTGCTATATATGATTAACGTATAGCAAATGAGAGGATGATATAGGATGGGAGAGTATATTTTACAAACTAATAATTTATCCAAGAGTTTCAGGGGGCAGCGTGCGGTTAATGATATCAGCATAACCGTAAAAACTAATTCGATTTATGGACTGTTAGGCCCAAACGGCGCAGGTAAATCGACGACTCTAAAAATGATAACAGGGATTCTTCGAGCGACGTCAGGACAAATTTTATTTGACGGTCATCCATGGACACGTAAGGATTTACTACACATTGGAGCGCTGATTGAGTCCCCGCCACTTTACGGGAATTTGACTGCTGCCCAAAATTTGAAGGTACATACGACAATATTAAACTTACCGGATTCTCGGATTCGGGAAGTTCTTGAAATTGTTGATTTAACAACAACAGGCAAAAAAAGAGCGGGACAATTCTCTATGGGCATGAAGCAACGTCTCGGGATTGCGATCGCCTTGTTAAATCAACCTAGACTCTTGATTCTGGATGAACCGACAAATGGGCTTGATCCGATTGGGATTCAGGAATTACGTGAGCTTATACGCTCATTTCCTGCACAAGGGATTACCGTCATCTTATCGAGTCATATTCTTCATGAGGTGGAGCAAATTGCCGATCATATTGGGATCATTAGTAATGGTGTTCTAGGGTATCAGAATGCAATATATCCTGGTGATGATTTGGAGAAATTGTTCATGGAAGTCGTGACTCGGAACAGACAGGAGGTAACAAGATGATCCACTATCTGTTATCCGAAAATCTTAAATTCAAACGAACATTTTCGCGAAAATTGATTGTTGCGGTGCCACTGTTTTTTCTTCTATTTTCATTTTTCACACAACAGAACCTGCAAACGGAAGACCACTATTTTATGGAAATGGTATTTAATTGGTGGCCGCTGTTATTCATGACCATAGGATCTGCTTTGTTGTCTACACTATCGAATAACAAGGATCGTAAGGCTGGAGGGTACCGTAGCTTAAGCAGTCACGGAATTAGTATCGCTAAACTTTGGCTCAGTAAAATAATTGTGGTGTCATATTATTTGTTGCTGTCTTCGCTGCTTCTTATTGCAGTAATGTACCTATCTGGTCTTTTGTTTCCTTTGGGTGCAGCACCCTTATCTGAAATTACAACAGCCGCTATTGTTGTTTGGTTGACCTCTTTGGGGATGATTCCAATCTATCTATTCTTAGCCGAACAATTTGGGGCGGTAGTATCTATTCTTGCAGGTCTGTTTGGGATGATTGTGAGTGTACTAGCAGCGGATCAACCTTCATGGATTTATGTTCCGTGGAGTTGGGCTTTAAGGTTAATGTGTCCCATTGTTGGTGTGCGTCCCAATGGTGTGGCTCTTTCAGCACAGGATGCTCTAAGAGACTCTTCGGTTATTTTACCTGGAATTGTGGTGTCGCTGGTATTCTTTTTGGTGACCCTCACCTTAACTAGCTGCTGGTTTAGTAGAAGAGAGGTGCGATAGAGATGGTGATACTCCGACTATTACAAGCTGAATGGTTGATGACTAAGCACACTGCAATTCGTTGGTTGATATTCCTTGTTCCTGTTCTATATCCGATGATGGTACTTTGGTATTTTTCACAGCGTGCGGATCAGCTTCACATCTATGATGGTTATTTTTCATTAATAGCCTTTGGGTTGCCTGTTGGGATAGGATTATTCTCTGCTTTAATGAGTGGTTTAGAGGAGGGGGCAGGGGGATTCTATAATCTATTAAGTGCTCTTTCACGTCCGAAGTGTTATATAAGAAAACTAGGGTTCATAATCTTGGCGATGATATGGATCGTATTCGGTTCAACATCAATTCTAATACTGGGCATGAAAAAAATTTTGCATATAGAGCGGATACAATATCTAATATTCTGGCAAGGAGCTTGTTGGGTAGTAGGCACTGCTCTAATCTTAATGATCTTTCATCTCGTCTTAAGTTATGCTGGAGGCATGGGACTTTCTCTAACGGTGGGTAGTGCAGGTACGCTAATTGCAGCTATCGTAGGTGGAACAATTGTAGGCGATAAAGTGTGGTTATACATACCGTGGGCATGGTCGATGCGGATGATTCAACTTCCCTTATTTTATGCTCAACCCAACAGGCTCATTGAAACGGAAGTATTGAAGCTGCAACTTATTCATTCCGTACCTGCTATACTTATTAGTACAATGGTAATGGCAGTGTTAGGCTTGATATGGTTTCATTACTTTCAGGGTAGGAAATCATATGAATAAATAGGAGTGAGGTCACTGGCTAATATTTTAATAATAGATGATGAACCTGATATTTTGGCGCTAGTAAATAATATTCTTAGCAAAGATCACCATAGGGTTACGGTAAAAACAAGTGCACGACATATGCCTTTGAACGAGTACTCGACATTTGATTTAATTCTGTTGGACGTGATGATGCCAGATATCGATGGTTTTGAGCTCTGTACTCAAATCAGGGATATCGTAGACTGTCCGATTCTGTTTCTTACAGCTAAATCAATGGAAACGGATATTATGTTTGGACTTAGTGTAGGTGCAGACGACTATATCGTGAAGCCTTTTCGTGCAGGCGAGTTGAAGGCTCGGGTGAACGCTCATTTGCGGCGTGAAAATCGAGAGAAAAATCATATGTTAAGCGCATCTGGAGTGAAATTCAATCTCTCGGCAAAGGAGATTTTTGTTGATAAAGAGAAAATAAATCTCACTAAAAGTGAATATCAGATATGTGAATTTCTTGCTAGAAATAAAGGTCAGGTTTTTTCCAAAGAACAAATTTATGAATCGGTTTATGGCTATGACAGAGAAAGCGATAGCTCAACTATTACAGAACATGTGAAAAATATCCGCAGTAAGCTGAGTGCGAGGGAGGTTTCACCGATTGAAACCGTTTGGGGGATAGGTTACAAATGGGTGTGAAACGAATACGGCTCCGTACAGTCTTCATTCAATATTTATTATCATTAGGTGCGTGTACTCTATTATTGGCATTTCTGTGTTTAGGGGTATTTACTCTCTTAATGCAGTATGGAATGATTGTTCCAGCAAACCATACCGAGCAATCCATTGCAAAGTCTTGGGATGTTTTGCAGCGTGCGCCACAAATTACGGAAGAAATGATCCCTTGGGGAGCGGAATATGCGGTATTGGATCAGCAAAAGAACTATATTTCAGGAAATATTCCTAAAGAACGCGCTCTAGATATATTGCAGAAGAATCAAAGCAGTTGCAATCTCATGGGTACAAACTGCAGCGATGTGATTGAGCGGGAGCATGAGGTTATCGTACTGCAATATGCAATTGTACCGCAGTTCACCTCAAATTTTCTGCATAACACGCTGCCTAATCCGCAATTAACGCTATTGCTGTTTTTTGTAGTTCTGATGTTACTGGAAGTTATTCTGATTTCTGGATTTTTCGCTCGAAGACTGAGTCAAAAAATGGCTTCCTTGCAGGAAGCTGCACATCACATTGAAGCTAAAAATTTGGATTTTACTGTCGTGTATTCTGGGGTCAGTGAAATTGATGAGGTGCTATCATCCCTGGAACAGCTGAGAGAGGAATTGAAAAAGTCACTAGAACAGCAATGGAATCTGGAACAAATGAAAAAAGAGCAGATTTCTGCGCTTGCCCACGACATTAAGACTCCTCTTACGATTATTCAAGGAAATGCAGATTTGCTGATAGACTCAGATTTAGCAGAGAATCAGCAAGAATATATAGGGTATATTTCCAAAAATGCAGATCAAATCGAACAATACATGGCAACACTCATTGAGATTTCTAATACAAGAAAACAAATTTCTCCCCGCTCTAAATGGGTTGCAACGGATGCCTTTATCCAGCAAATTCGTATGCAGTTAGATGCGTTGGTTGTCCCTAAGCGTCTTCAGATAGAATTTCACCAGGACAATAATCTGCCCCCTGAGGTGTTGATTGACGATGAGCTACTTCATCGGGCTGTGATGAATGTACTCGCTAATGCGGTAGAGTATTCCCCGTATGAGAGTGTGATTTATTTGCAGGTTGAGGCAAAACAAGATCGGTGGAGTATAACGGTAGCAGACAGTGGATCAGGATTTACGAGTGAAGGACTCCAATCAGCACTTAAGCAGTTTTATCGAGGGGACAGTAGCCGTACCTCCAAAAGTCACTATGGATTGGGACTTTATATTGCCGACACCATTGTCAGGCAGCATCAGGGCAGTCTGCATATTAGCAATTCTACCCTCACGGGTGGAGGTCAAGTTCGAATCGACGTCCCAGTTCGTGGAGTTAGGTAGAGGTTTATTACACCTCTTAGAATAACATTGGATAAAACTTCTGGTTTATCTGATGAAATTCTAAGGGGTGTATTTTTTATGACGATCAAAACCAAATTCTCAATTGTTGGAAAAGTAGATTAAAATATTGATTGCTATATACAATTAAATACAATAAAGTTGTCATATAGAGGATAATTTTGTCGATTTTTCTGCAAAAATGTTCCAATCCACATTGTATCAGGTGACATTAGGGTCTATGAGGTTCAAATCCTCTTCCTGAAAAAGACATAAGAAAGTGGTGCGCATAATGAGTAGCAACAGATTTGAAAACAAAGTAGTTATTATTACGGGTGCTGGTACCGGAATCGGAAAAGCTACAGCATTGAGAGTAGCAAGAGAGGGTGGTACTGTAGTAGTTGCCAATCGATCAGATGCTGGCGCTAACACAGTCGAAGAAATCAAAGCTTTAGGTGGAGAAGCGCTGTTTGTGCGGTCAGACGTTTCAGTTGAAGCAGACTGCAAAAATATCGTAGATCAAACCTTAGCAGCTTATGGAAAGATTGATTGCCTTTATAATAACTCAGCAATTACAGGAGATAATGCGGATGTTACAGAATATGATCCGATATTGTTTCAAAAGGTGATTCAGACAAATCTTAATGGCCAATTCTACATGTTGCATTATGCATTACCACATATGAAATCCGGTGCTTCCGTTCTAAACTGTTCCTCCTTGCATGGTATTTTTATTGGGATGGCAAATGATGCAGCTTATTCAGCAAGTAAACACGCCATTGTGGGCATGACTAAATCGGTTGCTAAAGAAGTGGGTCACCGTAATATCAGAGTAAATGCTATTTGCCCTGGTCCTATTCCTACACCAACCATGAACAGATACGAAAAGCTGTTGTCTGATGATGTAGAGATGCTTCAATCTCTTATCGCTTCTGGAACGGCTTTGGGCAGATATGGTACGCCTGAGGAAGTAGCTGCTTTTGCATGTTTCCTTCTAAGTGATGAGGCTTCATTTATTACAGGTACAGCACATGTGATTGACGGGGGCTACTCCGCAACTAAGTAATTAGACGGATTAATTTACTTATATAAGCATCTAGTATTGAAGGCTTTGCGGCGTATTCCTGTTCGAATATCCTGTAGGATGAATGGACTGGAGTTGGAAGGCGCACGCAGAGCCTTTTTTAGTTGTTTCTAAACGATAACGGAATTACACAATTGTGTATGAAATTAAGGCAAATATAACCATGAATATGTTGGAATTTGTAGAAATTTGTATTTTAATATAAATAAAAAAAGAAATTTGTCGATAATAATATAGGTAATAGGTATGAGTTAAAATATATTAGAAAGGATGTTGCAATAAAACGATACAGGAAATAGATGTCATTAACTATTGATTGTAACGATATGGCATCATTTAAACAAGGCAGTTTGTTCCAAACCCAGTTGCCAAAAGTAGAAGTTACTGAAAAGCCTGGGCAGAAATTTTTTGTCTGTTGGAGTTACATACATTACTTTCTATTATTAAAAAATAACTATTAAAACTTGGAGGAATACAATTATGTCATACACAATTAAGTACAACAAAAGTGAAAACCACATCGATGTAGTATCTATCGATTTTTCTGCTGAGGATGTTCCAGGATACTTGAAAGATTTTGAGAATATCATGAAGCTTGTTAGTCCTAAATTTACGGGTACAACTGATGTAACTGAATCTGCAAGTGTACTTTCCCCTGAAGTTGCAGCAATGTTGGCTCCAACAGGTGAGATGGCGAAAGCAGCTGGCCAAGCAGGATGGGCTTATGTAACTAAAAACCCAATTTGGAAAATGCAATTGAAACGTATTTTTGGCAGAGATTTTGCTGATGCTTACGATACCTATGAAGAAGCTAGAACAGTACTGAAAAAATTGCAATAATCTAATAAATAGAGTTAGCAAAAAGTGCGGAGAGTTTTCTCCGCACTTTTTGTTTTATCTATATTTAAAATTGAAAATCTTCATCCTTCAGTGGCTCCACATTAAGCGCCCGGACATATCCGTTGCCTTTCTTCGAGAAGAAGTCATGCTGCTTGGTGTGGGTGCTGATCCCGTTCTGTACAATCGGGTTGATCTCTTCCTCGTCAAATAGCGGATCATGGCCCAGATTCATCATCGCTTTATTGGCATTGTATCTTAGGAAAGTCTTAACCTCGTCCACCAATCCGATAGGGGCATAGATCTGCTCGGTATAACGCTCTTCATTCTCATGCAGCAGTCGAAGCAATTCTACCAGCGTATGGTGAAGTTCGCGTTGCTCGTCTTCTGGGAGCCCGTCAAAGATCTCCTGTGCCAGCACACCGACATATACCCCATGGATGCTCTCATCCCGTAGAATAAGGTCGATGATCTCACCGCTGCAAGTCATTTTGCCCTGCCCAGCCAGATATAGGGGATAGAAGAAACCACTGTAGAACAAGTAGCTCTCGAGCAGCACGGAGGCTGCCATGGCGAGGTACAGGTCTTTTGGTGAGTCTATGTTTTTGTAATATTGTGAGATAGTCTCCGCTTTGAACTGGAGGAAGGGATTCTCTTCTACCCAGCGGAATACACTGTCGATCTCCTCTGTAGAGGACAAAGTGGTGAAAATACTGCTGTACGATTTGGCGTGAATTTGTTCCATCATACCCATGAAGCCCAGTACGGCTTTGCGTTGAAGGCCTTCGACATGTTCCATAATCTGTGGCATTCCGACTCCGCCTTGAATCGTATCCAGCAGTGTCAGGCCGCCCAGCACCTTCATATAGGAGTCCTTTTCTTGCTCACTGAGCGTGAGCCAGGACATTTTATCATCGGATAATGGAATTTCATCGTCCGTCCAGAATTGCATAATGTTCTGATTCCAGAACATCAATGAGAAATCGTCGTCGGGACGGTTCCAGTTAACGGCTTGGATAGCGGTCATAATATTGCAATCTCCTTTTCTGCGGCTATAGCCTTCCTTTAGATCGAGCAGGTGAGGCATTCCTCGACGGACAGCTTTTTGGTCCGGGTGTAATACAGCGACTTCAAGCCTTTATGCGCCGCATACAGGTAGGAGCGGGCCAGTTCTCTGGTGGAAACATCACTGTTAACATGCAGAACGGTCGAGATACCCTGGTCGATATGGGGCTGAATTTCCGCGATCAGATCGATTACCTTGAACTGGTCCATCTGGTAAGCCGATTTATAGAAAAACACATTGTCCGGCCGCAGGTACGGCATCGGATAATAAGTAGTTGAATTAGCATAAGTCCGAGTCTCAATCTGCTCAACAATCGGCATAACGCTTGAAGTGGCGTTTTGGATATAGGAAATGCTGGCCGTTGGCGCAATCGCCAAACGGTAAGCATGGTATAGGCCATTTGCTTTTACCGCATCCCGCAATTGTTCCCAGTCTGCTGGGGATGGGATATAAATATCTCCGAATAACTCTTGTACCCTTGGGGTAACCGGGCGGTAATCAGTAGTCAGGTAACGCTCAAAATAAGCTCCCGTAGCATAATCAGAAGCCTCAAATCCATGGAAAGATCGGCCCGTGGCGGCAGCGATTTCCATGCTTTTCTCTAGCGAGTGGAAATTCATAGTCATAAAGAAGGTCCGGGCAAAATCGCGGGCCTGCTCGCTTTCATAAGCAATGTTGTTCTTAGCCAGATAGCCGTGCAGATTCATGACGCCAAGACCGACAGAGTGCATTTCCTTGTTTGCTTTGGCTACGCCTGGGGCATTGGAAATACTGGTCATATCGCTAACAGCGGTCAGGGCGATCATGCCCTCATGTACGGATTCACGGATTTTGCCATGTTCCATCACGTTAACAATATTCAAGGAAGCCAGATTGCAGCTTACATCGCGGCGGATTGTACTCTCCTGTCCGTAGTCGGCAATCTCTGAGGTCTCCTGCAGCTGAAAGATTTCAGTACAAAGGTTGGACATTTTGATCTGTCCGACGTTTTTCAGGGCATGGGCCGCATTGGCATTGCTCTTGTTCATGATATATGGATAGCCAGATTCCAGCTGGATCATGGCAATTTTGGTCAGCATATCCCGTGCGCTCATAGCTTTCTTCTTTTTGACACGTGGATCGGCCAGCAGCTTATCATACATGTCATCCAGATCCATATCGTCGAGATGCGTGCCGTAGGCTTTGTACACACTGTAAGGAGCAAATACATGCAGCGCTTCATTGTCCTTCGCCAGCTTATAGAAGCGGTTTGGAATAATCAGGCCGATGGACAGGGTTTTGAGTCTTGTTTTTTCGTCGGCGTTGATCTTCTTGCTGTCGAGGAATTCCAGAACGTCCCAGCCAAAAATGTTGTAATAGGCTGCTCCTGATCCTTTACGTTGACCCATCTGATCTGCATAGGAGAAGCCGTCTTCCATCAGCTTGAGTACAGGTATAATTCCCTTCGCAGCATCCTCAACACCCTTGATAGTTTCACCACGGGAGCGTAGCTTGGATAGGTTAACGGCCACACCGCCACCGATCTTCGACAACTGCATGCAGGTATTCAGCACATAGTTGATGGAATTGAGCGAGTCGTCCATTTCGATTAGGAAGCAGGAGACGAGCTCACCACGCCGGCTCTTACCGGCATTTAAGAAGGTTGGTGTCGCAGGTTGCAGGCGCTGTTCCATCATCGAACGGGCAAGTACCCCCGCAGTATCGGCATTGCCGCGTCCCAGGTGAAGGGCGACTGCCGCCACACGGTCCGGGTAATGCTCCAGATATTGTTTGCGGTCATTGGTTTTTACAGCGTAATCCGTGTAGAATTTCGAAGCTGCCATATAAGATGGAAAACTGAAGTTGTAGGCGTGGGTAATCTGGTAGACTTCTTCAATTTCCGCCGTGCTGTACTGTTCGTAAAAATTCTCGTAGAAATCCTGTTCAATCATATAATCAACCTTGGCTTTTGTATTCGCAAAAACCAGACTCCGCCGCTCTACATCCCGCATAAATTCGGCTACTGCCTCAAGATCTTTGTCTAGCTGAAAGAAGCCACTTTCGTCTCTCTTCATCAACATGTTGTTTAATTCAATATGCCGCAACCCGGCTCACCTCCTGTTTAATCCGTTCTACATCGCCAAATGTACCCGATAACTCAAATTTACCGATAACGGGCACGTTATACCGATCTGCAATCAAGTCCGCGCTGTGCGCGAACAGCTCGCCCCAGTTCTTATTGCCGCTGGCGGCGATGCCCTTCAGATTGGCATTATTGTTCTTCAAGAAAGTAGACACCTTTTCTGGAATCTGTCCAAAGCCGGTGGTATATGTAATAAGCACATAGGGCTCATCAATCGTCATATGCTCCTCAATCTGCACAGCCGGCAACTTAAGTTTGCTGATGAAGCGTCTGACATTTCCTGTTTTTGAATCATACGCGACTAGCATGGTGTCTGTCCCCCTGTAAATATTAAAAACTATTGAAAATAGTATGAAAACTGAATGGATAAGCTATAAATACTGAAAAATCGTATCTATACTATATTTAGTGTGCGTTGTTTATTTTAATTACTATATGTTGAAAAGTCAATATGGGAACAGCAGTCTTAATAGCTGG
This sequence comes from Paenibacillus sp. FSL R7-0048, assembly GCF_038004505.1. Lineage (NCBI taxonomy): Bacteria > Bacillati > Bacillota > Bacilli > Caryophanales > Paenibacillaceae > Paenibacillus > Paenibacillus sp. FSL R7-0048. The sequence goes on from NZ_JBBORF010000001.1 coordinate 1,560,012, forward strand.
GAAAGTGTCTCGTAAGCGGTTTTTTGGTAGACTTTTAGGGCAGAAAGACCGGAGTATTAGCATTTTGCTAGTTTAAAAATAAAAATAAAAAAATTGCAGGAATAAGGGTGATACTTAGGGATGCTGCTGAGGGTGATGGCAAGCCAATAAATCTGCAAGGAACAGAGCCTGCTCCTTGCAGATTTATTGGCTTTATTTTTGCGAAGTGGGATTATTCTTAATAATCTCTTGATCTCAAGAACGGTTGTTCACTCCGAGGCTTCGGTCAGATGGTGAATCTGCTTTAAGTTGCTGCATGTATTCCCTGGGGGAAATTCCGGTTACCTTTTTGAAAACTTTACTGAAATAGAAGGCACTCTCATATCCCAGCTTCTGTGAGATTTCGTAGATGCGACCTTCCCCACGTGCCATCATTTCTTTGGCTGTCGTGATTTTGATCTCCGTGATATATTCCACATAGTTGACCTTGGCAACCTTGGAGAAAAGGTGGCTTAGATAGTTGGGACTGAAATTGAAGACATCAGCCACTTGATTGAGCGAGAGCTTAGTTCCGAGATTTCGTTTAATATACTCTTGGACATTTTTGACGAGCTGCTCCTTGTAGCTTTGTCTGCGGGTAGAGAGGATGTCTGAGCAACCGTCCCGGAACTGGATCAGCCAGCCAGCGATCTCTTCAATCGTATGCATCTGGTAGATAGCCCGGTAGCCCTCCGGTTCATTTTCGAAAATTTGTTCCACAATGTTCTCACCGTCTGCGAGCAGTGAAGTGGCCATGTACAGAATGTTGCAGGCGGCATCAGTGGCGGGAACCAGCAGGTCGGCCCGGCCGTCGAAGATTTCGATCATTTTGGAGATAATGGCGTATAAAGCTTGGGTATCCATTTCTTCAAAAGCACGGCGGATCTCTGTACGCAATTCGGAGAAATCAAACAACAGATGATCCTGCTCCAGCGACTCTCCTTCGGCAAAAAACACAAACGACTGTGCTTTAACCGCAGCAGGAAGCGCTTTTCGCGCAGCGAGGTAGCTTTCCCGCAGCAAATAAGGATCCTCGACCGCAAAGCCGATCGCGCCGATGATCCTTACATTGAAGTAGTTATGGAGTATGGAGGCCATATGGGTCAATAGCATTTCAATCTCAGGCATCCATTGCCGTGAATCCGTCCCGTTGACGGGCAGGGTTACAGCAAAATTGCGCAAGTCCAGACTGCTCACATAACAAGGTCTTATGGAAGTAAGCGTATCTTTGGCCATTTGGACGGTACTTGAACACAGGGCAACCATTTTATCGCCGCGGGGCGGGACACTGTCTGGCCCCAAAATACGGCAAGTGCAGACTAGATAAGCAGGTTCCTTGAGCTCAAGGTTTAAATCATCTCTCTGCAAAAGGTACTGGTTTTTATTTGCGAATAAGTTATTGAACAGGCGGATGAAAAATTTATCGCGTTGAGCTTGTAGATTGCCTCTATGAGCAAGCATGGGATAGCTGTCTAGGGTTTGAAAAGCCTCCAACTGGGAAATTGCTTTCCGAATGGAGGCATCAAGTGCCTCTGGTGTCAGTTCTAGCTTCACTAGATAATCTGTGGCTTGCACTTCAATCGCTCCACGCGCGTATTCGAATTCCTCGTAGCTTGTTAAGATGATGAACAGCGGAAGCCGGCCGTGTTTTTTGCGTACCGCATTGGCAACTTCTAAGCCGCTTTTAATTGGCATTTTTATATCGCTGATTACGATGTCAGGACGAAGGGTGTCAATCATTTCTTCCTCTTGAGCCCCGTTGTGTGCAATGCCGACAATTTCTATATTATATTGCTCCCACTTCAGCATGGACTGCAAGCCGATACAGACCAGCGCCTCGTCATCAGCAATTAACAACTTGATCAATTCCATCACATCCTTGCTTGATATGCTACTCTATTCCTTTTGCAGGAACGGCAGAAGAATCTTCATCCGGGTATATTGGCCCGACTCACTCTCAATCGAAAGACCGTAATTATCCCCAAATGCCAGGCGCAAACGTTCATTTACGCTGCGGAGTCCAATATTCTCGGGCATTTCTTTGCTTCCATTACCTGGATTCGACAGAATCGTGGAGATTTCTTCTTCCTTCATCCCTATACCGTTGTCTTCAATCGTAACTAGAATATCGGCGAATCCACTTTTGGCCACCTTAATGAGAATTTCTCCTCTGCCTTTGGGCTCAATGCCATGGAAGATGGCGTTCTCGACCAGGGGCTGGAGCGTGAATCGTGGAATTAGGCCGGTTAGCAGTTCCTCGTTGTCAATCTCCTTTACCATAGAGACCGTACTGCCATAGCGATATTTCTGAATTAGAAAATAATCATCCAGCAGGCTCAGCTCATCTTTCAACGGCATTAGTCTACGGTTGTCTTTGGCGATGCTGCGCAGCAGTCTGGATAGTGAAGTGGTCATTTCCGCGATGCCGGTAGCATTCTGAATTGTAGCCATCCATTTGATCGAATTCAGTGTGTTGTACAGGAAATGGGGATTGATCTGACTCTGCAGCATCCGGTATTCCAGCTCCTGCTTCTGTTTCTCGTCAGCGAGCCGGCTGTCCATAAGCGCTACGATATCTTGGGACAGGCGGTTAATGCCCCGGCCGACATCGCCAAGCTCGCTGTTCCATTCGATATTGCGGTCCAGCAGGAAATTGCCCTGGGCGATCTTATCAATCCGCTTCTTCAGTTTTTCCACCGGAAGACTGATGGTACGGGTCAGATACAGCGTAATGATAGCGCTTAAGACAATAACCAGGAGACAGACGCCGAGCATAACCAGAATCCATATATTTGTCTTGGGAGCGAACAGGTCATTGGATAAAGTCTGTGACAGAATGACTCCGCTGCGTACGGGATAAGATACCACGATATGGCTCTCTTTCTCGTCCTCGAGCTTGACCATGGATAGCTCAGTTTGCGGACCGACAGGTTTATCATTGGTATAGGCCACCGGTTCATACGGCTCTGCAATGGCGATGACCTGGTCGCCGATGAGCTGATAATGATGATTGCCGAGCGTCAGCAGCAGCCGGGAATTCTTCGGCAGGGAGTACCCTTTCAGCTTGTCGGTAATAACAGTGGTATTCGCTAACAGGTACACTGTTCCAACGCGGGAAGCTCCTTTGCCGTAAATAGGAAAAACAAAAGGAATTCCGTTCGTGTTGGAGAGCGGGTCCTTGATCACCCGGTCCCATTTCTCCTCGGCATCATTGCTAAGGCCGGTAATTTGACCGATATTGTGTATGGTAAGCGGAACAGAGGTGCCGGTTTTATCCACCTGCAGAAACTTTCCGTTGCTATCCGTAACAATCAGACGGCGGGCATAGCTGTTGGAGCGGTTGTTCAGGAAGTCCTGCTGCATCGAGTTGAATACATTAACTGCTTCCTTAGAGCTAGCCTTAGGTGAGCTGAAGTAGTCTGTAATCAGGGTATTAGTAGAAGAGTTAGTGCTGCAAGTCATCGCCAGCGATGACAGATCAATTAAATCCTGTTCAATAATATGGGATACCAGCTGCAGATTGAATTCGGTCGCCTGGATGGTTGTTTTACGCTGATAATAAGTAATTAATTCATAGCTAAAAAAAGACAACAGCGACGCTATCAGCAGTGCGAATACGGCCATGAGCAGAATAATGCGACTTTTAATGGTGGATTTTCTTACCGTATTTAACACTCCTCTACAAAATGTGAAAACATATAAAGCGTTTTCATATACCATAGCATATTCCTGCGTTCCGATACAGGGGGAGGTACATAAGCTGAATATTTTACATGTTTTAGATAGAAAATTACAGGTTTGAACCGGAGCAGGGAAGAAGAACACAGAAAAGTGAATGAACTTTGTTTGATAATGCATGCCATTCTTGCGAAAAAAGCTATAAACTTTGAACTAAGCTCAGAAGAGCCGATCGTAGTTACACAATCAGAAGAAAAGGGGATATTTAAATGAAACTGAAAAGATTCTATGGCATAACCCTCGCCACAGTATTCTCCATGAGTCTGTTGGCTGGATGTTCTGGTAATAACAACAACGAAGGTGCTGCTGCAACGACAGCTCCAGCAACGGGGAATTCTGCAAACGCTTCCGCTGAACCGAGCCAGGAGCCTGTGACTTTGAAATGGGCCTTGTGGGATTGGGAAGCTACCGCTTACTACAAGCCGCTAATCGATGCCTATAAAGCTGAGCATCCGAATGTAACGATCGAATATGTCGATCTGGGGTCGACGGACTATATGACCATGTTAAGCACACAACTATCCGGTGGCGCAGATCTGGACGTACTTACAATTAAAGATATTCCGGGCTACTCGAACCTTGTGAAACAGAATCACCTGGAGCCGCTTAAAAGCTTTATGAGTGGCAACGCTATTGATCCTTCGGTATATGGAGGTACTGTAGAACAAATCGAAGTGAACGATGAGGTGTATGCGCTTCCTTTCCGCAGCGATTTCTGGATTCTCTACTACAATAAAGATTTGTTCGACAAAGCAGGAGTGGAATATCCAAGCAATGATATGACATTCGAGCAATATGATGAGTTGGCCAGAAAAATGACTTCCGGCAGCGGTTCTGAAAAAGTGTACGGAGCTCACTACCATACTTGGCGTAGTGCGGTTCAACTGTTCGGTATTCTGGACGGCAAGAACACTGTTGTTGACGGAAACTACGATTTCTTGAAACCAACCTATGAGCGGATCCTGAAAGAACAGGAAGACGGCATCGTAATGGATTACGCCACACTGAAGACTTCAAGTACGCACTATTCTGGCGTATTCTACAATAATTCCGTTGCTACTATGAACATGGGCAGCTGGTTTATCGCTACACAAATTGAGAAAGTGAAGAGTGGCGAGTCCCAATCGGCTAACTGGGGCATTGCGAAATACCCTCATCCGGATGGTGTGGAAGCCGGTACAACCCTGGGTACAATTACTTCCCTAGCTGTAAATCAGAAATCCAAACATAAAGAAGCAGCACTTGATTTCATGAAATTCGTGACTGGTGAAGAAGGCGCTAAAGTCATTGCTTCCACCGGAACCATTCCAGCGATTAAGAATGATGAAGTTATCAATTCCATTACTTCCATCGAGGGCTTCCCTACGGATGAGAACAGCAAAGCGGCACTGACTACTGTTAAGACTTATCTGGAAATGCCTATGCATGAAAAGAGCGCAGACATCGAAGTTATTTTGAATGAAGCGCATGACAATATTATGACTAAAAATGCTTCGATTGACGAAGGTTTGGATGATATGAATGCTCGCGTACAGCAGCTCTTGAATAATTAACCTTAAGAGAGCCGGTTCTAAGGGCGGGTGAAAGCCCGCCTTTTATATTAAAAAGTATAGATTTGTGGGGAAAGTTTTAGAAGGTTTGGAGGAGAAAGAATGCAGAACGAAACCATATTGGGTACAAAAAAGATCCCTAAACGTCATTTGTCAAAAGGTGTCCGGGAAAACCTGGTAGCTTACAGCTTCATTGCGCCGAACTTTATCGGATTTGCCCTGTTTACACTGGTACCTATGTTTTTTGCCTTTATCCTTGCTTTTGTGAAATGGGACGGGGCCAATCCAATGAAGTTTATCGGGCTGGACAATTTCACCCGGTTGATCAGAGATACAACATTTCACAAAGCATTATGGAATACCATTGTTTACACTATTGGCGTAGTACCGTTCACCATGATTGTCGCGCTGGCGCTGGCGATTCTGCTTAATCAGAAGATAATGGCCCGCAATTTCATGAGAACCGTATTCTTTTTCCCTTATGTAGCATCCCTGGTAGCCGTTGCTGCCGTATGGAACTTTATCTTCAGTCCTACGATGGGTCCGATCAACAATATCCTGCATACCCTTACCGGTATCCCGCTGGAGGATCTTCCCCGCTGGGCAGCGGATAAACACTGGGCGATGTTCACAGTAATACTGTTTACAGTGTGGAAAAACATGGGTTATTACATGGTTATTTACTTGGCAGGTCTTCAGGGCATCAACCCTGAATTGTATGAGGCTGCTGAACTTGATGGTGCGGGCGCGTGGAGAAGATTCCGCAATGTGACGGTCCCTCAACTGGCGCCTACCTCTTTCTTTGTTCTGATGATTCTAGTCATCAATTCGTTCAAAGTCTACGATATCTTTATCAACCTATTTGCCGGCGCCGATAACCAGTTGAATGATTCTACAAGGGTTATGGTGTATCAAATCTACAATACGGCGTTCCGCTCGCTTGATTACGGATATGCCAGCGCCATGGCCATTGTATTGTTTCTGCTGGTACTTGGCATCACCATCGTCCAGTTCCGCGGCGAGAAGAAATACGGACAATAGGAGGATTCAAAAGATATGGTTGGTAAAAGTAAAGGACTTCGAATCAGCATTATGGTTCTTGTGTATATTTTGTTGTTTGCGACAGTACTGGCGATGCTGGTTCCGTATATATGGATGTTGTCTTCTTCACTCAAGATGAACAAAGATGTGTTTTCCTTCCCAATGCAGTGGATTCCACAGAATCCGCGCTGGGAGAATTTCGCGGATATCTGGACACGCATTCCGCTGGGCCGTTTTATTTACAATACGGCGAAACTATCGATTATCGTAACGATTCTACAACTACTGACTTCCAGCTTTGCTGCGTACGCGTTCTCCAAACTGCATTTCCGGGGAAAAAACATTCTATTCCTTGGATATATTGCAACGATTGCGATCCCTTGGCAGGCTTACATGGTGCCGCAATTTATCCTGATGCGTTACATGGGACTTAACAATACGCATTTGGCAATCATACTGCTGCAGGCATTCTCGGCATTTGGAGTATTTCTGATGCGCCAGTTCTATCAAGGTGTTCCGGATGAATTATGCGAAGCTGCCCGTATTGACGGCTTGAGCGAATATGGAATTTGGGCGCGAATCATGCTGCCGCTGTCCAAGCCAGCCTTGTCTACATTGACGATCTTCACCTTCGTCGCCACCTGGAATGACTTCCTGGGGCCAATGATTTATCTGACAGATACGAAACTCAAGACTATCCAAATCGGACTAAGAATGTTCATCTCGCAATATTCCGCCGAATATGGCCTGATTATGGCCGCGAGTGTGGTGTCCATTATTCCGGTTGTAATTGTTTTCCTGGCTCTGCAAAAGTACTTTGTACAAGGTGTTGCAGCATCGGGCATTAAGGGCTAGAACCGTATTTGACCTGGCAGTTGCATGCTTCATAGGCTGCCAGGTTTTTTTATAAGTCAAAGGGATCTGTATAACTCTAGTAATTATTCATTTAACAATAAAATGAATACGCTTTCTTTTATTATTGGCCATCAAAGGAGGAGAAGAGAATGAACAGAAAGCACTTTCGAAAAAGGCTTTTCTCAATAACGATGACTACTGCGCTCGTAGTTGGGATGTTTCCGGCATTCACTCTGCCTGCAGCCTCTGCTGCTACCGTAAATTCTATCTACGCTGCCGCCCATATGGGGGCTACAACAATTGCAGATACTACGCTGCCAGCTAGCATTGATATCGGAGGCCAGAGCACAGCTGTGAACTGGAATATTGGAGCAGATACCTTTGCCGTGCCATACGATGCCGTGAACGTCAGCGGTACAGCAAACGGGGGGCCGGTCGTTGCCAGTGTGGAAGTTATTCCGCCCGCAAGTAATCCGTTGGTTTACTTTGTGGATAGCGGCAGAGGGGGCGATTCCGTAGGCAACGGGCCTACTTCCTCGCCGCTGTACGAAGCGGTGCGCGCGCTGAGCGACAGCGATTTGCTCAACCAGTCACCCGACCAGAAGTATATCAGCGGTACGGCGGACTGGGGATTTGATGATTCCGTAAACAAGGTCAAGAATTCCAAAGACGGGGGACTTACCGATCCAGCCACCGATCCGTCCCTATGGACTGTCGGACTTCGTGCCGACCCTGCCAGCAATCATATCGTGTATAAATTAAAAGCGCTTGAAGCTGGAACCTATACGCTCAGCAGCGGTTTCCATGATTGGTACGGCAGCCGCTCCCGTGTAATACGTCCTCAGATCGAGTATAAGGATGCTAGCGGGGCAACCAAGAACATCTTGTTTGACCAGTTCAACACTAATGTGACTAAACTAATTTCCGGCGAATTCACCATTCCTGGAGACATTGACGTTAGTAGTCCAATGACGTTGACTTACGCCTATGTTGCTGACGAAAAACCTATTTTGAGCTGGTTCGCCGTTGCCAAGGGCGGAATCAAGAAACAGATCGAAGAGGCTACACAGAGCGCAGCTTCTATGGTCAAGGTTCTGCTTGACGGCAACGATATCCAAGCTGACAATGTCAACGGCCTCACATTCAAGGGATTTGGCGTACTAAGCGCTAACAGCACCAGTGCGCTTTTGCTGGACTATAAGTCAGAGCATCCAGAGGCTTATGCAGAAATGCTACAGATCTTGTTCGGTGGAGAACATCCGCTCATGACGCATGTGAAAATCGAGATGGGCAATGACCGCAATAACTCCACGGGACCTGACCCGGCGACTATGCGTACGGCCGATGAAGAGGCAAATGTTACCCGGCATCCCGGCTTCCAGCTTGCCGCAGATGCCAAGGCAGTGAACCCTGATCTTAAAGTGAGTATCCTGCGATGGAGTGCTCCGGCCTGGGCGAATAACAACGACAAAATCTATACCTGGTACAAAAAAACCATTCTGGCTGCTTATCGTGAATACGGTTATATGGCCGATTACGTTAATCCTTATATCAACGAGCACGCTCCAGATTTGGCGTGGACCAAACAGTATGCTGAGAGAGTCAAGACTGACAGCGAAGGCTTCAACAGCACCGAAGAGCGGGAACTGTACAACCGGATCAAGTCTGTGATATCCGATGAAGTCGGGATTGGCAGCTTCGGTGCCAGTATGGTGAGTGATCCTTCTCTGCGGGAAGCCGTGCCGATCGCTGGATACCACTACAACACGGACGACGACAGCGCAGGCAATTTCAAAAAACTTGCAGAACAATATGATATTGAGGTTTGGAACAGCGAGGCGCAGTCTACCTTCAGTAATTCCTCTTTCCGTCCCAACAACAATATGAAAGATCCTACAGTGGCAGGAACAGGAATTGGTGGTGTCGGCAGTCCGCTGGAGATGAGTAACACGATTATTAAAGGATTCGTTAACTCCCGCCGGACACACTTTATTTACCAGCCCGCCATTGGTTCCTTTTATGAAGGCGGACAATATTCCTTCAAGGAATTGGTCAGCATGCGCGATCCGTGGTCGGGATGGATTCATTATGATGCGGGTCTTGTCACTCTGCAGCATTACAGCTGGTTTGCGAATGTAGGCTGGGAGAACGAGGATAATACTGCTGGGATCTGGCGAGCGGTTCCTCAAGCCAGCTCTACAGGTGCGACAGGCACCAATCCGGTCAGCGGCCGCAACGGTTCCCCTAGCTATATAACCCTTGCAGCACCTGATAAAAAAGATTTCTCGACGGTTATCGTGAACGATAGCGAGTATTCCAAAATCTACAAGCTGCAGACAGTCAATATGGCTTATACGGGTAATCCATCCATGGAAGTATGGGAAACCCGTGCCGCTGATGCAGGAGAAGCGTTCAACAGCAATTATATGCAGTATCTCGGTGATGTCACTGCTGATGGCAGCGGGGTGTATACCGTTAAGGTTAAACCGTATTCGACCGTGACTGTGTCTACTTTGAAGAACAAGGACAAAGAAGAATATAATACACCGCTGCCTGTAGAAGGCGAGCGTACCGTACTGGATACTGATGCTACAGGAGCAGGACACAGTACTGGGGACAACATTCTGTACGCTGATGATTTTGACTATTCCAAGCAGACTGTTGTGAAGATTGGTGCAGGCGGTCAATCTGAGGGTACCCAGAGCTATATCGAATCCCGCGGCGGTTCCCAAAGCGTTATCCCGCGTTATACCCATGACCGCAACGGGGCATTTGAGGCCTATCTTCCGGACGGTTCAGACAATTATGTCCTGCGGCAGCAGCTGGACACGGGAACCATGGGGCTTGGCGGCACATGGAACAGCGGAGATCCCGTAACGGCCATCGGCGACAACCGGTGGATGAACTACAAGGCCAGTGTTGATGTTTCGTTCGAAACAAACAATACTCAGGGCGGAGCAAATTATGCTGCGATAGGCGCCCGTTATCAGGGAGGTGGCAGTTCCCACTCCATAACCGGTACACCGTATGTGCTGAAATTCTGGTTCGACGGCGGCTGGCAGCTGCTGGTCAACAATAGCGCAGTTGCGAGCGGAAATGCCGCGAACGGTTCCGGCGGCGTGAAGATCGACGGATTCGATACCGCATATGACGCATGGCATAATATTGCCGTTCAGGTTGCAGGCGATAAAGTGACTGCCTATCTGGATGGGGTGAAGCTGGCTTCCTATACCGATCCTACTCCTGAATTGTCCGGCCGGGTAGATCTGGCCAGCGGCTACTATCACGTCCGCTTCGATAATTTGAAGGTGGAGAAGGTTGAGGGCTACACGCCGTATTATTCAGAGCTTCTAGACAATCTTGAGATGTATGACCTGGCAGCTGCTCCGAACCCTAAACTGATATATACCGGGTCGTGGAGCCATATAAATGGAGCGGGCATGTACATTTACCAGCGTTCTCTTTCTACCAGCCAGGCTGTAGACGCTGCAATGGAATATACGTTTGAAGGCACCGGACTGGATATTCTAGGAGCGAATAACGGATCGGCGAAGCTTGAGGTAACGGTGGACGGAAAAGTTATTGTTCTATCGGCTGATACATTAGCTTCCAAGGAGCTGTACCAGACGTACGCACTCCGCGGGCTTAAATATGGCCAGCACCATGTGCAGATAAAGGTGGTAAGCGGCACCTTGGTTGTCGACGCGGTGGCGGTTGTTTCCGGGGAAGTAACCGGTTCTGTAGATACTGCTGCTCTTCAGGCGGCGGTAACAGCCGCGAAAGAAATGAACAAACAGGATGAATATTCGGACAGAGACTGGCAGCTCTTCGTAGATGCACAGAGCGATGCACAGGGAGCACTGGATAATCCTATTTTATACAAATTGGATCAGGAAGGAGTTACTCAGCTTGAAGCACGCCTGATCTCCGCCCAGAACCAGTTGACTACGGGAGATATACGGGAGCTTGTCGCTCCTCAGGATTTGGCTACTTATGCTGGAAAACTGCCGGATCTTCCAGACAAGGTGGAAGCCACTCGGGCAGACGGATCCAAATTGCTGGTATCAGTAAAGTGGAATGTAAATACGGCCAGCTTCAACAATCCGTATGAACGGGTAGCTGTAACCGGCACTTATGGAAATCTGAAAACAACTTGTTATGTGGAAGTGGTACCGGAGGGGCTCTTATACTTCCTCGATGCTGGTGTATCGATGGACGGTATCACGCCGCCGTATACGTTAATCAAGGATTTTGTAGGTGACAGCTTGCTTAATAACAAGGCGGATCAGCCTTCGACAGGCAATGGCGTATGGGGGCATACCAGTACTAAGTACCTCCTCAAGGGGCTTGGTGGCGCTGTAGTTCCTTCTGATAAAAGTCAGACAGGTGTTTATGGTTCGGATACAAAAAATAATCCACTTGTATACCTGCTCCCTTTGAACGCAGGCAAATATACGATTACGTCATTCCATCGGGACTGGTGGAACAACACCAACCGCACGATGGATATTACGCTCAGCTATATTGACGCTGAAGGGAAAGAAGTGACCAAACCGGTCCGAACCGGCCTCGTCGCAGGTCCTAATGGCGCTATGATTAACTATGACTTCTCGCTTCCGGTGAGCGGTAGTGTGAAATACTCAATAAACAATACGTATTCAGGCAATCAGGCTGCATTGATCAGCTATGTGGCTGTAGCTAGAGATAAAGCCAGCGTTGCTAATGAGCAGGCTGTAAATGAGGCTAAGAGTATCATAGAAGGTGCGGTATACAGCGTGCAGAAGGAAGCGGCAAACAGCGAAGAAGCTGTCCAGACTTGGCTGCTGCAGACGATAGGCGCTCTGCCCGGTCTCAATGATACCGGAGTTACGATCGGTGAGATTACCTTGTCTTCCTTCCAAGAAGCAACCGATGAGACTAACGGCAGCTTCAGCTTTACGGTATCACTGAGTAAGGGAGAGGCCACAGCGGACAGTTCGGTGAGCGGAACAATTAAGCTGCCGGAACCGGATACTGTTCAGCCTTTGATTACTCTGTTAGGTGATGCAATAGTGAATTTGCACATCGGTTCTGAATATACAGATGCAGGAGCGACTGCTTATGATGACAAGGATGGTGATATTACAGACCGTATAACTACAACAGTTAGCAGTGAAGTATACGGCTTGACTGCTCTCGATACAGCGAAAGCTGATATTTATACCTTCCATTATAATGTCAGCGATACTGCGGGCAATGAGGCTGAAGAAGTGACAAGAAAAGTAGTCGTTGCACTTGATCCGGATGTAATGAAGCCGGTGATTACACTGCTTGGTGAACCGTCCATTCAACTGGAAAATGGCGCAAGCTATATGGATGCCGGAGCCACAGCGGTAGATGACCGTGACGGCGACATTACGGAGCACATTGTAGCAACGATTACGAAGAATGAGGAGAATGTGCTGGCACTGGACACTAAGGCGGCAGGCATCTACACCTATCATTATAATGTGAGTGATGCGGCGGGCAACGCGGCTATCGAAGTGACTAGAACCGTGACAGTGGGCGAAGCAGAGCAACTTCCGGTAGTGACACCAACACCAACACCAACACCAACACCGACATCGACGCCGGAACCGGAGCCAACAACAGCACCAACATCTACGCCGGCACCAACGAAAGCACCAGTGTGGACGGTAGCACCGACACCAGCAGTCACCCCGTCCCCAACGCCAACACCGCTGCCGCAGACCGAAAAGGTTCTTGATCCAAAGGATTTCACGGCACCGGTTGGAGGAGTAATAACGGTTCAGCTTACTGAAGCTACAGAATCCGTGCTCCTTCCAGCAGGACTATCAGGAATCATCGGAGAGAACACTCTACGTCTGGCTTGGAGTAAGGTTGCTATCGATCTGACCCCAGAAGTGCTGATGAGCATTCAAGAAAAAGCTACTGGAGGTCAAACGGAGGGGGCGCAAATTAAGCTCTCAGCAGTGAAGGTATCCAGAGATGCTGTGGAACAGTTAATCAATAATCCGGCTGTTAATGGTTCCGTACATTTATCTGCGGCGAGTGATGTGATTAACTTCAGCTTGGAGGTTGTTGCTGCCAACGGCACTGCTGTAACGGTAACTGCTTTTGATAAACCGTTGACACTTACGTTCAACGTAGATCCGGATGCCAATATAAGCTTGCTCGGCAGCTACTATATTTCTGCAAATGGTGCGCTTGAATTCATGGGCGGAACGTTGACTAATGGTAAATGGACTGCTGAAATACGGCATTTCAGCCAGTATGCAGTCCTGGAATACGATAAGCTGTTCACAGATGTCAGCAGTGACAGCTGGGCCAGCAATGTGATTAAGACCATGGCTGCGAAGCATATTATTGAAGGCATTTCCAGTACGGAGTTTAATCCGCAAGGGGATGTAACTAGGGCACAATTCGCTGCTATGATTGCACGCGCGCTTGGGCTTAAGGCAGGAAGCCATGCAACATTTGGTGATGTGGATTCCAAAGCCTGGTATGCCGAAGCCGTGGCAGCTGTTAGCGGAACGGGTATCGTGCTCGGACGCAGTGCGGATTCGTTCGCCCCGGATCAGAGCATTACCCGCGAGGAAATGGCTGTGATGATCGTTCGTGCTTATGAATATTTGCAGGGAAGCGAGACCAATGAACCTGCTGTAGGATCGTTCAGTGATTATTCCCGGATTCATGACTGGGCGAAGAACGCAGCAAACATCGCCGAACAGGCGGGACTGATCAAGGGACGCGGCAATAAGCAATTCGCGCCACAAGAGACGATGACCCGTGCCGAAGGTGCGCAAGTTATCTCCAATCTGCTGGGATATTTGTAAGTAGCATTTCAAAGAACCTGGCAGGCTGCATTAAGCGGGCTGCCAGGTTCTTTATAGATTTGGAGAGGCGGTGGAGTGCTTAGGAAAACAGCGGCCGGAAGTCCAACTATTCACCGCAGTAGCGATTGCATCTTTTTTTGAAAAATCCTTGAATTTGAGTTTTAAAGCTCAGCTTCTTTTACTATATTTTCCGGGTGGAATGCCCGTGATGTTCTTGAAGGTACGGATGAAATTGGCATAATCGTTAAAGCCGGACAGATAGCAGGTATCGGATACGGAGTTCCCGGCGGACAAGAGCTGCTTGGATAACGCAATTTTTTTGAGCAAGACGTAACGGTAGATGGTTCCGCCTGTCTGCTGTTTGAACAGATGGCTGAGATAATATTTATCGACGTTCAGTTCTCCAGCGATTTGCTCCAGTGACAGATTTAGATGCAAGTGGTTGTCGATATAGCTCATGGCTGATTGAATATGTGAGGAAATGATGCTGGGCACGGTAGATCGGGTGCGGCTGTACAGCTCATTGATGAGGACGAGGATCTGAACCAGGTAGGTCAGAGCCAGAACTTCACTCCCGTACTGCTGATTCTCTAATGTCTCAATCAGGCGGGAAGCAAGGACTGTATACTCTTCAATCAGCGGTTCATCCATTTGCGCGAGATTATGCTCTCCGGGCTGGCGGTTCTGGAAACAAGCGAGCAGATTTGTAGTTGCGGTACAGAAGGGATAGACAAGTGGAGCTTTGAAATGGATTGTCAACCGTTCATAGGGCTCCGGAGATAAATTGATGATTTTATGAATCTCGTGATTGTTGAACAACAGGACATTGCCCCGCTGCAGGGGATAGCTGAACTGATCTACAAAACCGTTCACCTTGCCGCCCAAGAACAGGAAAATTTCATAGTGGTCATGGATGTGGAAATCCCTGGTAGGTGAGATCGGCGAATTTCCGATACCTGCCAGAATATCTCCATCGAACGGCTCATAATACTGGGCATGCTTCATTGGAACTGCCCCTTTCAGATTGATCACAATATACGCAATAAAACATCATTATTCGCAAAGACATTGCAATAATACAACACTAAACTATAGTAGAAGATTACGCAATATAACAAGATTCAGGCGTTAGGCAAGAGAAGTAGCTGTAGCTGATTAGATGCAATTGAAAGGGTGGAATTGTGCATGAATGGGAAGGAACAGCGTAAATACTGGCTGGATACAATGCTGCTGATCGGGGGGCCTGTGCTGAATGCTTTGGCTGAGCGGAAATTAAAGGAACAGTTGCCTACAAAGTTTCATAGTGACCGGAGCCAGTTTGCCCATTTGGAGGCTTTTGCTAGATTGGCATGTGGAATGGCCCCTTGGCTTGAGCTAGAGGGACTTGAGGGTGAGGAAGAACAGCTTAGAGCGCGTTATGCCGGGCTAATGCTGGAAGCCATTGATGCCGCTGTTGATCCGAATTCACCTGACTATATGGAATTCAAGGCTGAAGGCCAACCGCTGGTAGATGCGGCATTCCTGGCACATGCGCTGGTGCGTGCACCAAAGCAGCTTGCCGGCAAGCTGAGTGCGCGGGTCAAAGGCAATGTAATAACAGCGCTGAAGCAGACACGCCGGACAGCGCCAAGCGGCAGCAACTGGCTGCTGTTCAGCGCAATGGTGGAAGCCGCTTTGTATATACTTGGCGATCCTGAATATGACCGGATGCGCGTTGGTTATGCGGTCCATATGTTCATGGATTGGTATAAGGGCGACGGAGTTTACGGGGATGGCAAGGACTTTCACTGGGATTATTACAACAGCTTTGTTATTCAGCCGATGCTGGTGGATGTGGTAGCACTTTTTGAACAGGAGTCGGAGCAATATTCCGCATTGAAACCGCTGATTCAGCAACGGGCACAGCGATACGCTACTGTTCTCGAACGGATCATTGCACCGGATGGAACCTATCCCTTTATCGGGCGTTCGATCGTTTACCGTTTTGGGGCGTTTCAACTGCTGTCGCAGGCGGCGCTGCAGCATTTTTTGGAGGAAGCATTGCCCCCTGCACAGGTACGCTGCGCTTTGACAGCTGTGATTACGCGAATTATGGAATATCCGGGTACGCTGGATGAGTCCGGATGGCTACGTCCGGGGGTATACGGTTATCAGCCGGAGCTTGCGGAGAGCTATATCAATACAGGCAGTCTTTATTTATGCGCCTCCGTATTCCTCCCGCTGGGGCTGCTCCCTTCTGATCCATTCTGGTCAGGGGAAGAGATGAAATGGACTTCACTAAAAATTGCAGCCGGTGAGGATGTTATGAGAGATCATGCCTTGGAATAAAAAGTATTCAGCCATATTAGTGAAGAATAAGATGCTTCGCGGATCTGACTGACCTTTAAGGAGGAAAAAAGGCATGAATAAACAGATGCTTTTGGAAATAGTGCATGAAATGAAGCCAGTCGATCTGAGCTTGTATTATCCAAAGGGGGATGCGGCTGCTTTTTGGAAACGGGCGTTATCATCGGGAGTACTACAGGCAGATATCAGCGAGATCCGCGCGGAGGCGGTAAGGCTGGACGGGCAGTCTATACCTGAACTGTCGTATACGTTATTTTCCATTTATTCGCGTACGGGTTCGAGGCTGGAATATGAACGGGTCTATTTTGAACGGAGAAGAAGGCTGAATACTTATGTATTTCTGGCTTTGCTGGAGCCGGAACATCCGGAAGTACTGGAGAAGCTGGAGGACATCCTCTGGGCTATATGCGATGAGTACACCTGGTGTCTTCCGGCCCACCTCCCAGCGGATCATAATGCAGCTGATATCAACCGGTATATTGATCTGTTTTCTTCCGAGACCGGATTTACTTTAAGTGAAGTTTTACTTTTGCTCGGGGAACGACTTTCGCAGCTTCTGAGATCCCGAATCCACCATGAAGTAGAGCGGAGACTGTTTCGTCCATTTCTTGAAAATGGTCCTTATGATTGGGAGACAGCGCGGCATAATTGGGCAGCGGTCTGTGCGGGATCAATCGGGGCTGCTGCCTTGCTGTCTGTGGAGGACCCAGCCATGCTTGCGGATATTCTGCTGAGGACAGAGCGCGCCATGTTGTATTACCTGGAAGGGTTCGGTGAGGACGGTGCCTGTCTGGAAGGCCTTGGGTACTGGAATTATGGGTTTGGTTATTTCACTTATTATAGCGATTTGCTCTGTTCCAGAAGCGCAGGCAGACTGGACTGGTTCAAGCAAGAGAAGGTAGCGCAAATCGCGCGCTTCCAACAAAAATGTTTCATTGACGGAAGTCATGTAGCCAATTTCTCTGATTCAGTGCCTCAGGTGCTAGTACATATGGGATTGTCCCATTATCTGGCGGAAGTCTGTACGGATGTCGAACGCCCCCCATCCGCTTTGCGTGCTCCTTACACTGAAGATCATTGCGGCCGCTTTGCACCGGCTTTCCGCAATCTGATCTGGACCAGGGCTGGCAAGGAGGACGAAGCTTGGCGAGCCGCCAGCTATTATCTCCCTGATGCCGTTTGGCTTGTCTCGCGTCATGTGTCGGAGGCGGGTTCATTCGGATTCGCCGCCAAGGGCGGGCACAATGCTGAACCGCATAACCATAATGATCTGGGACATTTCATTCTGAGCGGCCGGGGAGAGATCTACGCATCCGATCTTGGAAGCGGAGAGTATACTGCTGATTATTTTGGGGCTGGCCGTTACCAGTATGACTGCAATGGATCGCAGGGTCATTCGCTGCCGATCATTGATGGCCAGTATCAGCTGGCCGGTCGGGCGTTCAGCTCCACAGTGCTGCATGCATCGGCGGAGGAGAATGATGAGCTGACACTGGATCTGACACAGGCATATCAGGTAACAGGACTACAGTCCTTAATCCGTTCGTTCGTCTGGCATAAAGAGGAATGTCCACGGCTGGAGCTTACAGACACTTACCGGTATGAGGGAATTCCGGCGAGCTGGACGGAGCGGTTTGTCACCTGGCGTGAGCCTAAGCTTCTTCATCCGGGTACCTTGCTGCTGCCGGGGACTATGACTCGCGGCGTTGAAGTGACTTACGATTCACTGAAAGTTGAGCCGGAGATTACTGTGCATATGTACCGGGATCATTTTGGCATGGAGAAGCTCTGGTATAGTCTGGACTTCCATGTGCTTCAGCTTGGCGCGGTGGGCAAACTGGTATTCACTTTTCAATTTCTATAAAAGATGGGCCTGAGCTTATAAAAAGTCCTCTATCAGAGGGTAGAGGCTAATTCGAATAAAGGCGGGATTTAGATGAGTAGATTAGTAAAGCAAGCTTGGGTAGACGAGGCTTGGGGCAAAGCCTTGGAGAAGACTAGAACGAACAGTCGGAGAATCGGTGCAGAATTCCCCCATGCCAGTCAAGGCGGCAAATACGTGCTTGAAGCACCAAACTGGTGGACGGCTGGCTTTTGGCCGGGAATGCTCTGGCAGCTCTATGCTGAGAGTGGTGATGAGGATTTGAAAGCGATTGCTGAGCAGTGTGAGGAACGTCTTGACGAGGTGCTGGATGGTTATGTGAAGCTGGACCATGACCTAGGTTTTATGTGGCTGTTGACCAGTGTTGCGAACTACAAGCTCACGGGCAGAGAAGCATCACGAGTCCGGGCGTTGAAGGCAGCCAACTATCTGGCGGCCCGCTTCAATCTGAAAGGACGCTACATCCGGGCCTGGAATCCATGGAGTGAAGGCGAGGATAACAGCGGGGTAGCCATTATCGATTGCTGCATGAATACCAGCCTGCTTTTTTGGGCTTCCGAAGTAACAGGGGATCCACGTTATCGGCATATCGCTGAGGCGCATATGGATACGGTGCTGGAGCATTTCATCCGGCCGGATGGTTCGGTTTATCACATCGTCAAATTCAACCCGGAATCGGGCGAAGTGGTTGAAAAGCTTGGCGGGCAAGGTTATGCGCCCGAGTCGGCTTGGTCGCGCGGGGCAGCCTGGGCGCTCTACGGACTGTCATTGGCCTATCATCATACGGGCAAGCAGAGTTATCTTAATGCAGCCAAGCAGGTCGCGCATTTCTTCTTGACCCGTCTGCCCGAAGATCACGTTCCACATTGGGATTTCCGTGCTCCCGGTGAAGTTGGCGAGATTCGTGATAGCTCTGCTGGTTCCTGTGCAGCGAGTGGCTTGCTCCTGCTGGCTAGCCAGGTGGACGACTCGGAGGCTCATGTGTATCGGAACGGGGCTATAAGAATTACTGAATCCCTTTATCGGAATTATGGAACTTGGGACAATGCAGAAGAAGAAGGATTGCTGCTTCATGGTACGAGTAACTATCCTGAAGATCGGAATATAGATGTTCCGCTTATCTATGGCGATTTCTTCTATGTCGAAGCGCTAGCCCGGCTAAAAGAAGCCGGACCGTTCTACTGGGAATAGGGGGCATATAATGCAGACTGAAAAGACTTTTACGACTATTGCTAAAAATCCGCTAAAGACCCGGGAGGATCTGGTCTCTGCTCTTGAACAGCTTACAGAACCGCTTCGGCCGCTCTACAGCAGAGGCGGCACACGGCTGGCAATCGGCGGAACAGGAGCCAGCTATTCAGCAGCAACTGCAGAAATGGAAGGTTTCTCCCGGGTATTGTGGGGCTTAGTGCCCCTGCTCATGGGAGGCGGAGAAAACGGGCTTTGGGATACTGTGCTGGATGGCATACGCCACGGCACGGATCCTGCCCATGAAGAATACTGGGGTGAAGTTCAAGATTATGACCAGCGTCTGGTAGAGATGGCGGTCTTCGGTTTCGCCTTAGCCGCCATTCCTGAACAGATCTGGTCACCACTTACCCAGAAGGAACAGGAGCAATTGTACAGTTGGCTGAATCAGATTAATTCCCATCCTTGCTATGACTGCAACTGGCTGTTCTTCAACGTGCTGGTTAATGTTGGATTCCGCAGAATCGGCCGCCCCTACGACGCGGAGCAGCTGGAGAACAATCTGAAGCGAATGGATGATTTTTATCTGGGTGATGGCTGGTACAGTGATGGAATTAACGGGCATAGCGATTATTATGTTCCTTTTGCCATCCATTATTATGCGCTACTGTACGCGAAGCTGATGGAACAGGAGGACCCGGAACGTTCACAGGTGTTCAAAGAACGGGCCCGGCTTTTTGCCACCGAATTGTTGGGCTGGTTCGCTCCGGATGGATCTGCCCTTCCTTATGGAAGGAGCTTAACCTACCGCTTTGCCCAGTCTGCTTTCTGGAGCGTACTCGTCTATGCAGGCGTTGAAGTATTCCCTGTAGGTGTGGTCAAAGGATTAGTACTGCGCAATTTGCGCTGGTGGTTCAGCCAACCGATCTTTGATGCCGGAGGCGTTCTGACGATTGGTTATACCTATCCCAACTTGGTCATGGCGGAGAATTATAACGCTCCCGGTTCCCCCTACTGGGCGTTAAAGACATTCCTGCCATTAGCTCTCAGCGCGGAGCATCCATTCTGGAAGGAAGAAGAACTGCCGCTGCCGGATATTCCTGCAGTTATAGTCCAGAAGCCTGCGCATCTTGTCATTGTCCGCGAACCTGCTTCCGGCCATGTGGCTGCCTTCAACAGTGGTCATCTATATACGAATGAACATACCCACACGTCTGCCAAGTATGAGAAATTCGTATACTCAACAGGCTTCGGGTTCAGCGTACCCCGCTCCGAATGGGGATTGTCTCAAGGGGCATTTGATTCCATGCTCGCTCTAAGTGAGAGCGGGGACAACTTGTATCGGGTCAGACGGCGGAATATGGAGTCAAGAATTGTGGACAATGTGCTGCACTCCGTCTGGAAGCCATGGACTAATGTGGAGGTTCGGACCTGGATCGTTGCTGGGCTGCCCTGGCATATTCGGATACACCGGATCGAGACCGGACGACCGTTGGACGCCGCAGAGGGCGGCTTCGCGCTTGGTCAGGAAGCGGGGGTGGAACAGCAGATCGGCCTTACAACCGCGGCAGTATCTACAGCAAGGGGAATAAGCGGAGTCAAGGGTTTGATCGGCTACGAAAAGGCTGAGCTAATTTGGCCTAATGCCAACACAAACCTGCTTCATCCCCGGACTGTTTTGCCTACACTGACGACTTTCCTTGAGCCTGGAATCCACTGGCTGGCTTCGGCTGTATACGGTGATCCGTCGGGAGATTCTTGCGGCGGTATTATAGAACAATCACCAGAGTCTATTTTGAAGGTTGCTTTTGACAAGGACATCATTAAGGTTCTTACGTCTAGTGAAGCGGAATTTAACATCAGAAGAGAGTGAGAATTACCGCTAACAACATTGTGTTAAAAAGACAAGTAATTGAGTAGAGTATGACTGATTTCTCGTATGAAAAATAAATTTCTGTGGTTGTACAATTTCCCCCGTACAGGCACTTCTAGGCGCACGCCCACATACAATAAGGATGACCATGAACCCGTAAGGCAAACAGATCGGTTTCATTGTACAAGTGCGGGAGGTGTCGCCAAGTTGCCTGGATTCTTAAGCACGATTGCATTGCTGATCAAAGAACTGACGCTGCTGGTATCATACGTAAGGAATAATGCATTTCCACAACCGCTCTCGGAGCAGGAGGAAAGCCGATACTTAGGGATGATGGCTGAGGGAGATGCCAAGGCCCGCAATTTGTTGATTGAGCATAATTTGCGGCTCGTTGCCCATATAGTGAAGAAATTCGATAACACCGGAGAAGACATGGAGGATCTGATCTCCATCGGCACCATCGGCCTGATTAAAGCTATTGAGAGTTATCGTCCGAACAAAGGGACAAAGCTAGCCACTTTTGCTGCCCGTTGTATTGAGAACGAAATCCTGATGCACCTAAGATCCTTGAAGAAAACTCGTAAAGATGTATCTCTGCACGACCCAATTGGGACTGACAAAGAAGGTAATGAAATTACACTCATTGATATCCTCGGTTCGGAAGCGGATGATGTCATTAAAGAAGTAGATCTGAAGATCGAAAAGAGTAAGATTTATCGTAACCTTGATATTCTGGATGACCGGGAAAAAGAAGTTGTCGTTGGGCGGTTTGGATTGGATACAGGTGGAGAAGAGCGGACACAGCGGGAGATTGCCAAGGAGTTGGGGATCTCGCGGAGTTATGTTTCGCGGATAGAGAAGAGGGCGCTCATGAAGTTGTATCATGAGTTTTATAAGGCGAAGCGGTAGGGTCTTCTAAGTTATGAAAAAATAGAATTCGATAGACAGTAGAGATTTGAAAAGCGACTTTTCTACGGAGAAGTTGTTTTTTTATCGTTAACATGATGGGGAATTTTTCCCTTTGCACTATGGATCATCCCATTGATTAGGAGAGGTTTGATGTTGTGTAGGTAGTCTGCGCAATCTCTACTGTGTCATCATACTGCTACTCCCCCTATTCCACTCTCTATCAATGGTGGAGTGATTTTTGTCTAGTTACTTGCCAATCTGTGATTGGTCCATCCCAAGCGAAGTGAATGACTGCGTTCGGTTTTGTTAAGGTGTGTGTAACTCATGGTTTCATTCTCCCACGCAATGGATGTGGTGGTAATTCCATTATACGAATCTTCCTTAGGTGTTTTTGTCTGTCGCACTTCATAATAATTCATGGTATATTATTCCTGTTAATATTTATGGTGATTGCATAGGAATATCCTATCTAGCTTAAAAGGGGAATGTTGGTGAAATTCCCACGCGGTCCCGCCACTGTGAACGCACATTAAAATTCCATCATTAACTGCTTAATGTTAATGGTGGGTTTTTTAATGAACTGCGAAGCCAGAATGCCTGCCATAAATATATCCAACGAATCCCACGAGGATGGGAAGGAGGTTTTTTTATGTCTATATTCAATAGTGAAACTCTTTTATAGAATTACTTTAATAAAGTACTTGTTACATTGGAAATAATGTTGTTAATAAATTATTAATGGTAAAGGTTCATTTGGAATGAAGTAATTATTAGTTAGTTTCATGTTGTCGATGTATAGATTTCGGACAAAAATAAAAAAAAGTTACGGTTTGATTAAATGAAAGTATCTTTCAATATCTAAGAATTTGTTGATTTTTTTATGAGCTGTTTGGTTTTACACGATCATTTGTATTGTCTGTTTAGTTATTTTGCTGGATCCGAAGTTTATTATCCCAGTCATCCTATCTAGTATCGTAGATAACAACTAATTAACTGGAACTATTTATTAAATGGGAGAGAAAAATAAATATGAAGAAATATTATTCGTTATTAATTATCTTATTTCTTTTAGTTATATCGATTAGTCAGTTATCTTTAGTGAGTGCGGATGGTGTAAATCAACAAAAGGAGTTAATTGCACCTGAGACACAAATAATAAGCATATTGGAGGATTCCTCGTTAAAGGTGAATTTAAAAAACATTATTAGAGAAGGGAATTTTTTTCATTTAATTAGATTAGTAGATTTTGATAGTAATAAGGTGATAAATATAAAGAAATCAATTGAGAGGGATCAACTGATAATTAGTCCACAAATTGAATTGAAAGATGGTCATGATTATACATTACATATTCCTCCTTACTCACTTGAGGATATAAATGGAGAAAAATTAAATGATAGCTACTTCCTGAAGTTTCAAATTGTTAGCAATGAGAGCGCTAAAAAAAAATTATTAATAGAATCTATATCTCAAAATAATAACTCCAAAATCATGTCTTTAAATGAAAGCGCAAAGAGTTTACCCTCTACTTTAACTCGGGGTGTTTTAGAACATGGGGAAATATATGCTGGTATAGATAAAAGTGGTTTTATAGAAAAAAATGGGAATCTATGGTTATGGGGAAGTAATGAAATGGGACAGTTGGGGGACTTTATTACTCCATCTAGCAATAAACCAGTTCAGTTGGCTGGAACCGATGTGGTGTCGATGAATAAAGGATTTACTGGTGGAACTTTTAGTTCATATGCTTTGAAAACTGACGGTACAGTGACGGCTTTCGGATTCAATTATTATGGTTTTTTGGGTTTGGGACCTGCTGGAGATCAGACTGATTTTGTTGTCTCTCCAACTCCAATTTCTGGATTATCAAATGTAAATAATATCAGTAGTAGATTTTACCATACCCTCGCTGTTAAATCTAACAGAACAGTGTGGGGATGGGGAGATAATCAACGAGGGCAAGTGGGAGTCGATAGATTAGAACTTATTACAACTCCGGAACAAATTAAAGGTGTTAACGGGGTTGGGAATCTTATGGATATTATTGCTGTTGATGTTGGTGAAATACATTCTATAGCACTTTCGTCAACTGGAACTGTTTATGTTTGGGGAGGCAATAATCATGGTCAGTTAGCAAATGGATCTCTTAATGATGAGAGTTTCCCTAGTAAAGTGCAAATGGGCTCCAGTAATGCTTCTTTGTTAACAGGAGTTAAAGCTATTAGTGCTGGGGACAATTTCAATTTGGTTTTAAAAGAAGATGGAACAGTATGGGGCTGGGGGCAAAATGATAAAGGGCAGCTTGGAGACGGTACTACAGTAGAACGGCGCTATCCAGTCCAAGTCAAGGGCCCAAACGGAGTTGGTTTATTAAATAATGTAATTGCTATTAGCGGTGGAAGTAATTATTCATTAGCACTAAAGTCAGATGGAACAGTATGGAGTTGGGGAGAGAATAGCATGGGCCAACTTGGAGATGGCACAACTTTAGGAAAACTTACTCCTACTCAAGTAAAAGCGATAGGCGGTAAGAGTTTTCTGAATGATGTAATAAAAATAGATGCTGGAAATTCGCATAGTATAGCACTTACTAGCTCTTCATTTATTACGTGGGGGAATAATACAGAGGGTCAATTAGGGAATGACTCATTAATTTCTTATTCAAATATTCCAGTAACAGTTCTACAACCTTCTATTAGACAGGATTACGAATATATTTATGATTCCGCTAATAGGTTAACAGCTATTATCATTCATAAAGGGAATATCAGCTACCGCCGTGACTTTGTATACGATAGTAATGGTAATTTACTATCTGCAATTACAAAGGAAATAAAGTAGCTGTATAATAGCGTTTCAAAATAATTAGTTTGAAAAGAAAAAATAGAATGTTTTTCGTGATGAGTAATCAAAATGATTTGTGGGGAACTAAATATTCTTTGTTACTCAATCGATGGTCCTCTCAATTTATAATAATAACACTGTTTTTGGAGCGTAGTGTTTTTTTAGGATATGTAAATTTTATTCCGACTACCTCTCCAGAATAACCTTATGCCAACTATATTATGGTGGATGTAAGTAGCAAATCATAACCACAAACCCTATATGTCTAAAACTTGACATTCAATATACATAAGATGGAAAAGGAGTCTGATAAAGAGGAGTAAAGATTATTCGTCAAAATCGTATATGTTTAGTATCTTGGTGCTTTTCGTAAGACGTCTATCTAAAGGGCGGTTTTGATAGCACCCAACAGGGGACCTTTCCAACATGGACGATAGTAATGGTCAAGACGATTTAGAGGATCCATGGATTAAGGGGGAACGTTTAAGTTCTACAAGTTGGCGAATTCGAATTCCTTTCTTTAAACATAACAATGAAACAGGAATGTATATTACCCATATTTATTCCTTTGATGCTTCTATGAACAAAATGATGATTGGTGAAATTTTAGTAGAAGTAAAGAAGTGAGTGAAATTAAAAGAGGAGATGCAAAATTCATGTTAATGCATCCCAGGATAGGAAGGTATATTGAAGAAGAAACGATTCAAATAGGGAATGAACTATTATTCTAATAGATTATAGATAAATATTGGGGAATATTTTCATAGAAAGATAGAAATATAGCTCAATTGTGAGGTAACCAAATAAATTCCTGGGGGAAACTAAGTTGAGAAAAATAAAGCTAGTGAGAAAAATAGTAATGGTCATCATGTGTTTATCTTTGATCATTCCAAATATTTTGGAAGGAACTGCGAAAGCGAGTACAACCGTTAAAAGTACTTCTGATCAAACGTACATAAACAAAGCACAAGATTTACCTGCTCCATCACCTGCACCGTCAGATTTTTTGGATTTTTCAACGGATTCGGGACCACAGCCTACACCTACGACTCGTCCAGAGAATTCTGCGAGTGAATTATTCAAAGAAGAAGGTTGGCAGGACTCCATTCCTCCATTGCCGGATGAGAAGGCTACTGTGGAGGTAGCCACCTATGATCCGAAATTGTCTGAGGCTATTGTATCAATTAAAGTTAAAACGCTTGAGAAGCAAGGATTACTCAATCATTCGGTCTCTTCAGGTGGAACGGCTACAAATCAAAGAGTAGCATCACAAGATTTAATCGAATCTGAAATCGAAAAGCTGTTTTTGGCCGGAGCTTCCATTGAAGATGTCTATTGGATTAATTATCTGATGCAGGATTCACCGAATCAAACCTTACTTGAGCTATTAAAGTGGAAGCAAGAAGGAAAGCTAAGCTGGGAAGACATACAAGGGGAATTAGAAAATCAAGCTATCCAGAAGAAGAACCCATCTTCGGTTCAAAATTCTACCTACCAGGATGATCCGATCTTTCAACAATTTCCGAGCATAACCTCGCTAGTGTATGGAGAGGACCTTTTTTCTCCAGATAAATTGAAAATCGCGGCTTTAACGGTGACTGCTTTTGATATGAGGGTCGCTGGCATATTTGACGGACTAGTTGTTCGAGCTCAGCTTAATCAAACCAACAAACCCCAATTTGGAGATCGTAATACTACTGATGAAGTGATCGATCCTGTTTCCGGTTCATTGACATGGAAAGAGAATCAAATCCATTTACCCGGTCGAGATGGTCTGGATTTGGATATTGGGATTATGTACAGTTCCAATCAAGGACATTCTTTTGAAAGAGCATATAGTTCTTCAGGTAATTATACGTACACAGAAAGATATGATCATTTTTTGGAGATGAATAGTTTAGGGGTAGGTTGGTCGTTTCAATTTCCTTCAATCGAAAAAAATGGCGACTATCGTTATTATCATGACGGAAAAGGTGGGGTGTATACCGTAGCCCGTTATCCAGAAAATGGTGATGAATTTACAAAATACACAAAGTTCCTAAATTACAAGCAAAAAAACATGCGATTTGTTTATAACAATGAGAACCATGAATTTAATAACGGAGAGGAAAATTCCTGGTACTACGTTGAATTCGAGGATAAGAGAAAAGAGTACTTTTCTGCCAATGGAGCACTTATCGGGATTGTAGACCGTTTTGGAAATACAATTAACTTTAAGCATCGCTCTATAGATATTGATGGTATACGATCTGTTCTTATCAGTTCAATTACAGATACAGTGGGTCGTGAGGTTACTTTTGAATATGAGGATAACCTTAATACTCAAGAGATATTTAACGGTGAAAATGTGACGATTCGAGTTAAGCAAAATGGAACCGAGGTCCAAAAGGTCATCTTGACTAAAGGCAGAAAACTTGTGCCAGTGAATGAAATTGAAGTCTATTTGCCTGTACTATGGTCGGTTACAGATCAGAATGGGGACAAGACCTACTTCGACTATGAGGAAGGAATTGCATATTATCAAACAGGGAGTGATTATTCGGGTGCAAGAAATCAAAACTATCATACCTTGCTAAAAGAAGTCATATATCCTAATTCAAACACAGAGTATACGTATGAACGGGTTTCCAGAAATATAGGTGAAGATCAAACCCTTCATCAATTTCGACTCTTATCAAGGGTAGATAAAACAGGTCCGAAAAATTATAATTGGCTTCAGTATACGTATACAGGTGACTATACGGGATATCCGACCTATTATCCGCCATATCTACAGCAAAATAATCGCTATAGCAGCACGGTTACCGTAAAAAGCGATACGGCGGCCAACAACTCCAGAATCACCCGAAATTATGATGGTAAAGGAAAGTTGCTATCTACGGACACTCAAGCTGCTAATGGGGAGCGCAAGATCGTTACGAATACAGCATTTGATGGACTCTTCGAGCTATTCCCGACGAGAACTACAATTTCAGAATATGGTGTCGGGGACAGCGAGGCAAGTGCTAATCATTTGTATACAGAAACAACATATTCAGATTGGGGACTGGTCAGTACCCAAACCCAACCATTAACGGCGGAGCAACATAACAATTCAAATCTAAAACAACACTATACGACAACGATAAGCTATGAACCGAAATATCATTTAGTGGAGTCTAAATCTTGGTACCAGAATGAATCTGATCCGGCCCCATTAATTGAACGATACACCTACACTGACAAGGGAAGGCTATCGACAGTAACGAATGCGTCGGGGGAACAAACCACATATAGTTATGGTAACCGCGATACCTTGGGTGGAATCTCTCAAATGACGGCTGAAAAGACAGCCAAGGGTCAATTGGTAGCTAAAAGTGTAACCATATACGGACCTGAGAGTCGTTACGCCTACCCGACAGAACAACAACAGTGGTTCAACATCGGGAAGTCTGACCAGAAAATCGTGAAGACGAAGATGAGTTACGAGATGGGAACGGGTTTGCTGAAAAGTCAAAGTGACGGCAACGATCAGACTACGGTCTATGAATATGATGCAGCAGGTCGTCTAAAAAAAGAAACACATCCGATTCGAACCAATAGCAATGGAGAAACCTTCAGAGAGGTTATCGATTACAATTATTATCATCAAACCTCCAGTAACTTTGATTCGGTGAATGCAGGGACCTATGTTCTGAAGGTCGATACGATTAAAACTGTCACTCAATTATCCACTAACAGTAGTATGAGAACGTATGCGAATACGTTATATAATGGAATGGGCCTAGCGTTGTTAGAAGAGCATTATGACGATAACGTGAGTCAATGGGTCTTCACCCAGTACCACTACGATGATCAAGGACAAGCGATCTATCAAAAGGATGCGTTAGGCAATGAGATTACGGCTAGTTACGATGCATGGGGAAGGCAGAATCGTGCCACAGATGCCAATAACAATATATATGTAACGGATCATAACCTTAAGCAGCGCAAGACAGAAAGTTACATGATTGCTGCTGACACTCAAGAACGATTGAATTATCTGGAAACTATCTATGATCCATGGGGCCAGCCAGTTACCATGAAAACCTATAAAGACTGGCCGAGTCAATCACAGCTTTTAACGGAAAGTTATCGGTACGATATTAATGGTAACGTGATTGGCTACACGGATCCTGCGAATCATCTGAACGAAGCGGGTGTCACAACATCGTATAGCTATGATGCACTGAATCGTCTCACCTCCGTCTATGATGCATTGAACCAGCGCACACGCTATACGTACGATGGGAATGGTCAGCTAGCGAAAGTTACGGTGCAAGCTAAAGGTGGAACAGAGCAAATACTGAATACCAAGTACTATAACGAAGTTGGGTTATTGACGAGCAAGCTAGACGGGGCTTCTCAAAGTGAAAGCTTATCCTATAATGCATTAGGGCAATTAACTAGCAAAACCGATCGTAATGGCAGTCTGTTTGGATACAGCTATGACGAAATTGGCGCGCTCAAGTCAAGCACAGTCAGCGGGATGATCAATAACGTATCGCAGACACAGAAAACCGAAGTGATCTATAACGACGGTTCGCCCTCTAATCAGACCACTAAAAACTTTCTGAACGGAACGATTCAGGCGATGCAGCGAAATACTGTAAACAGTTTGAATCAAGTGCGAAGCACGAACACGGTTGCGTATTCCGCTGGAGCGGTTGCACATTCCGCGTACATCTTTAATCAGCGGGATGCACTAGGCCGAATTACGCAATTGAATGATTATTATTTAAACTTTTACGTGAATTATCAATTCAATAAGTTGAGACTGGACAAAGTACAGACGAATGGCAGCGCTACGGTGAGTAGTGCTGCCACGGCCAATGTACAATATAACTACACTGGGGTTAACCTGGTGAAGTCGATTAGTTATCCGACGCTGACAGACGGAAGCACACTTATGATAGTATACACCTATAACAAAGCCCTAAACTGGGTGGAGAGCGTAACGAACCAAAAGGGAGGCCGTGTGCTCTCCAAATATGTGTATGGGTATGACAACAACGGAAATATTACCTCGGTTACGGAAACGAAAAACAACAATGTGACACAAGATACACAAACGACAACCTATGAGTACGATGCATTGAATCGCTTAATTTCAACGGTACATCCGGGAGGAAGCAGAGACGCATACACCTACGATGTACGTGGGAATCGCTTGACGATGGAACAAAGTGTGAGTAGTTCAGCAGATTTTCAAGATACAAGTTACAACTACGATTTGTGGAACACGCTGACCTCTATAACCAAGAATGGAAGCACAACGAGCTTCCAGTATTATGCTGACGGCCTACGCTATCTAAAGAGTACAGGTAGCAGCCATACCCAGGTGAACTATGATAATAACGCTCAGGTTCTGACTGAAGAAAAGCTGAGTGGCAACAACATTGTTGAGCAATCCACGTTTGTACGCGGGGACCGGGTACTTGTGAAAAAGGACAAGAGAGCAAATAAAGACTACTATTACCTATACAATGGTCATGGTGATGTGGTACAGATAGTGGATACTAGTGGAAAAACAGTAAATGAGTATAGCTATGATGAATGGGGAAACATCACTAGTCAGACAGAAGGAATCTCTAACTCCTTTAAATACGCAGGTGAAGTGTATGATGCTGAAACGGGATTATACTATCTTCGGGCACGGTATTACGATCCGAGTATGGGGCGTTTTTTAAATGAGGATACGTATGAGGGGCAGATTGATAATCCGCTGAGCTTGAATTTGTATACTTATGTTATAAATAACCCGCTTAAATATATTGACCCAACAGGAAATATGCATGAAATGGGCGGAAAATCGTCTGGGGGTTCTGGTGGAGGAGGAGCTTATACAGTTCCAAAATGGTTAGTTAGTGAATTTAAGTTTGTTAAAACACAAAGTCCAAGGACCTTACCTAAAAATTTAAAAATACCAACGGATAGCGCTAATTCTTCTAGTAAGTTGAGAGCAGAAGTCAATACCCAAAGGAATAATACTAAGGGGACCGGTGAAGTTGAAAAAGCATTAACAACTTATAACCCTCAATTTGCTGCTCAGCAAATGCTAAAGAATGGTAAAGTTCCAATAGAGAATTTGGAAAGCATGGTTCCTAACGGTGCTGCCAACGGGTTTAAACCTTCCGCAACAATAGCAGATGGGTACAAGTATAATTATGAGATTAACGGTACAAAAATTGAAATAAAATGGCATGCTCCTGATGCGAATGCTGCTGCTAAATTTCCTAGTAGCAATTCCGGAAGCGGTTGGACTGCACAAATTAAAGTTGGAAACAAGTTGCTTGGTCAAGATGGTAAATTCTATAGAAATCCAAGTAATATCACGCACATACCTGTTGATTTTGGGAGGTAATAATTTTGTTGGATTATTATAAATCGTTGCCTGATTACATTTCCACAACCCAATTAAGAGAGTTGTTTGAGGAATTCATCTCGTCGAATAGTTCAAACAAAAATGATATTGGAGTTGCATTAGAGTCATTAGTTGAATTAGCAGACAGACAGTGGCATACGTATGAGTTAATCGACTCTGAATTAAGAAATAGGGTTGAAGAATGGATAATTGGTATTTGTAATAAGGAGTCGTTACATGATATTGAGCTAATCTCATTGATTATCGGACGGCTAGGTTTAGTAAAGGTTTATATACACCTGAAAAATTTACTAACTGGTAATGTGAGAAATGAGATTAGGACAGTTATTCACGAGATAATTGATGAGTTAGACGGTCATGTCGATGACCCTTATCATGGAATGAAGTGAAAAAATGAACACCTTGATTGGCTACGTGCCTTTCAAGGTTGTTTTTTCGTGCGGCTACCCAGTGCCGAATGAACCCATCATTCAACCATAACACACTTTACCCATGAAATACCGTTATAAGAATTTCATGATTTATGTTGTACGCACATTATTGCTTGAAAAGTATAACCTAAATAACGCTAGTTCGTAACAAAAAGGGTCGATTATGGTCAGATACCACCATGATTGACCTGTTTTTGTTATCTACGTTATCCTCTTTTTTTTCAAATCAATTGCACCTGTAAATTAGCTACTGTGATAGCCATAGCGAGAAGATACTTAATCATAAGGTTTTTCACAACTTAATGAATGGATGGCTCGATCATTACACTGACAGGACGTAATTTAACATCTTGCATAGGGAAGGTCATGTGTTAAAGGCTAGCCACCGACTCCCTCATTACTATAATACAAACGGCAAATACGTCAAAAGTTTTGGCCGTGGGGGAATGCATGAACAACATACAAATTTCTATTGATAAAGTTTCACTTGAATATCATGGAGTGACAGTGAGCTTTTACAATCAACTCGCACTGTCATTTCGAGATTGGTTTGATATTAAACCAACTATACGTCACAAAGGTTATGTATACCAATGGCATCTAGCAATGGATGATGCTTATCTTTATTTGCGGTATCAACCATGGTGTCAGAAAAAATCAAGGAAGTACACGTTACAAATTGAAACTCATCCAGACCACTTAGTTAAGTTTCAACGCTTGCTTGTTACCTTATATAAACATTCGCAGAAAGTATACCTTAACCGAATTGAATTGGCTTTCGATATTCCATATCCAATGAGCAATGAGCAATCTGTTCATTGCTTCCAATACGGGTGAAGGAACTCGATATTTTGGGCGAAAAGACCAAAGAAAGCAACATGCTTATTGCCATAACTATGATAAAAAGTTAGAGAGGAAATGGAAAGGAATTGAAGAAGTGGTGGAACGAACAAGAGTGGAATTAGTATACAGACCCGTTGAGAAAATACCTTTAGAAAGTATCATTCAGTATCCACCTAAGTTCAATGATTACTATACTTGTAGCATCATTATGGATTTGGAAGCTGTTAGGGTGGAAAAAAGAGCCATGATACTAGCATTACAAAATGGCTTAATGCTACCCGATGAACTAAGCAAGCATCATCGGGCATCAATAAAAGAAATGATGTCCTCACAGCAATTAGTTGATTTCGATGGCTTGCCGCTGGGCATTAGGCAGATTTAATAACGATAATCTGTGCTTTAGTTTGCGGCAAGGTTAGTCATCTTCCAGTACAAGAAGTTCGTTTAGGCTGATGTTGAGTGTTCGGCAAATCTGTTCCAAGGTGTCGAAGTAAGCTGCATTCACTTTATCGGAGCAGAGATGGCTAATTGTACTCGGTCGAATGTTCATTCTTCGTGCAAGTTCTCGTTGACTAATTCCTTGTGTTTCAAGGATTTCTTTTATTTATTTTGAACAGTTTGATAATGATGTATTGATCGATGCTGTATTATTTCCTGGTGAGAAATAAAATAACAACATGTAAAAACGAAAAAATATGTTGTTCTAAATGTATTAGATTCTGGATTATCATAATAACAAATAAACCTCCCAGTATGTGGGAGGTTTATTTGTTATACAAAATGTAGCGATTTGCCAGAATCGAGCGGAAGCCATTGCCGGTTAAAGAAAGTAGAGCTTAAATCGGCATAATATGTAGTAACGGGAAGGCGACATTTTAATAAGGAACCAATATGCATGAACGAAAGATGATAAATATCTTGAATTATTGTTTCGATTGGTAGTGATCCCTTTTTCTTGATGATTTTAATTGGTTGAGCTGTACCGACACGAGGATGAGGATTAGTAGCGATGACATACGCTAGATCGTCTCTAACATAGCAAAGCCCTGGTTTTGTTTCCCAACCTTGCTTATCAACGTTTAGAGCCATACGACGATTCGTTTTCTTGATAATTTCTACCATGTCATATTCTACACCTAAACTATTCATCACTTCGTCTAGACTATCTAAATCTTCTCTACAAAAACCATCACGATGAAACGTAATATGCTTTGGTCTTTCATTGTAATGTTGATGATATTGATCTATCGCTGAGTACACAATTTGGCACATAGTCTCATGGCGGATTTTTTCGCCGGCTTCATTAGAGGTATTTGCCCTACTGGACAATACTCTGCCGTCTTTTCCTACGATCTGTACAATACCAGTAGAGTGTCTGCCAGCTTCATGAGATACATCTAGTCCAATAAAACAATCGGATGATAGGGATGAATTTAAGATCCACGGTTGAATGCCTGATTTAGAATAAAGCCCCAATAATATATTGCCTAGAATGTAGTCATTAGCTTTTTGAAGAGTTTCCATAGTTATGAACTGAGTCGGTACTGAAGAATTCCCTCCGAACTCCTTCTTTACCGTGTCATACCACATGCCTGAAATTTTTTCTGGGATTATCACGAGCGTCAACTCTTGAAATGAATTTTTCGTAAGCTCTTTAAGCAGGATGGCAAGTTGGTGTGGATTTGTGAAATCAATAGATTTGTTCCGATAGGCTCCTGATTTTTTTAAGATTGATAATGGTACACCCCATTTATGGGATAGCGCATTCAATTTATCATTAAAGTCAGTTATGACATCGAGTTTTGTGTCTATCAGTTCTGGGTATACAAGTAAATTAACGGATAAAGGTTTTGAGGCTACTACACCGCCCTTATCAAGTCCATATTTAAGCTGTGTTTGAGTAACATTTTTTCCGAATTGAAGAGTAGGATTTGACAACTCCAATATTTCATACCCAGCTTGCTGGACTAGGAGCTTTTGTCTATTAAATTTAATTTTATCAGTGCGTGCTAATATTTTTTGTATTTCATCCAGCAATGTTTTAATTTTTTGATTTGCGTTTTGTTTATAAATTTCTGATGTTTGACGCACTACACTAGAAGGAAGTGACTCAAAAGTAAGCTCTTTTTGTAGCATAGCTGGTGCATAAGCAATGCGAGTTCCATTAAATGCTTTTAGATAGACAACAGGCATACTCTGTTCAAGTTTATCAACTTTCCAAGCTTGCTTTCGTTCTTTAGTAAAATAACTAACAACTGATTGATTAAGTTCTGGAATTGCATCATTGATTGTAGAATTGGAGATTTCCACAAACTCATAATGAAGATTGTTATATATATCAATTACTCGATCGCCTTTAAAAATTGCGTTTGATTTTATTAAATCATATACCGATGCATTTGTACGATAACTATGATTTAAATCAAAACCAATGGTAATTTTGCCCGTATAGCCTACAGTAATATCACATTGTATAACCCTATGTATTGAAATATTTTCTACGACTTTTTCAGCTTTTAACCACGTGAATTTCCGACTTCCAGCAGCAATTTCTTTTTTTGGCTGAACACTTTCAATAGTTCTTAAAAGTAATCTTTCCAAGATAGTTCTCTCTGCTAGGATAGTGGGATTAATTGAGCGAATTTC
Organism: Paenibacillus sp. FSL R7-0048; assembly: GCF_038004505.1. NCBI lineage: Bacteria > Bacillati > Bacillota > Bacilli > Caryophanales > Paenibacillaceae > Paenibacillus > Paenibacillus sp. FSL R7-0048. The sequence goes on from NZ_JBBORF010000001.1 coordinate 1,595,415, forward strand.
ATATTGAGTGAATGTGTACTCACCCCAATTTTCAATAGGTTGCCAGCTTGCAATATAGTGATTGAAAAAATCGATAACAAGCGACCTGTTTAATTTTCTTAAATCAAAAGAAGCATTTCCGTTTTCTGTATGTTGTTCAAATACATTACGCACAGGTAGCGTATATAAATGAATATTTAGAACATTTGTATTCGTGTCTGATTCCCATTCTGTAAGTACGTAGTGTGTTAGTGGTGTATTCATAATCTGTTCTGTTCACTCTCCCTATTGGCCTATACCGCAAAATCCATATGGCATATTTTAACTATACAATATATCCCATGCATCATCTATAAGCATCTTTAAATAAGGGTTCTAAGATATTATTTTATTACAAGGTGATTTTACATCGTATCATGTCCATAACGTCAAGAAATTCGATAACACCGGAGAGGACATGGAGGATCTGATCTCCATCGGCACCATCGGCCTGATTAAAGCTATTGAGAGTTATCGTCCAAACAAAGGAACCAAACTAGCCACATTTGCAGCACGTTGTATTGAAAACGAAATCCTGATGCATCTAAGATCCTTGAAGAAGACTCGTAAAGACGTATCCCTGCATGATCCAATTGGGACGGACAAAGAAGGTAATGAAATTACACTTATCGATATCCTTGGCTCCGAAGCGGATGATGTCATTAAAGAAGTCGATCTTAAGATCGTGAAGAGTAAGATATATCGTAACCTAGATATTCTGGATGACCGGGAAAAAGAAGTTGTCGTTGGGCGGTTTGGATTGGATAGGGGTGGGGAAGAGAGGACACAGAGGGAGATTGCTAAGGGGTTGGGGATCTCGCGGAGTTATGTTTCGAGGATAGAGAAGAGGGCGCTCATGAAGCTTTATCATGAGTTTTATAAGGCTAAGCGGTAGGGTCTTCTAAGTTATGAAAAAATAGAATTCGATAGACAGTAGAGATTTGAAAAGCGACTTTTCTACGGAGAAGTTGTTTTTTTATCGTTAACATGATGGGGAATTTTTCCCTTTGCACTATGGATCATCCCATTGATTAGGAGAGGTTTGATGTTGTGTAGGTAGTCTGCGCAATCTCTACTGTGTCATCATACTGCTACTCCCCCTATTCCACTCTCTATCAATGGTGGAGTGATTTTTGTCTAGTTACTTGCCAATCTGTGATTGGTCCATCCCAAGCGAAGTGAATGACTGCGTTCGGTTTTGTTAAGGTGTGTGTAACTCATGGTTTCATTCTCCCACGCAATGGATGTGGTGGTAATTCCATTATACGAATCTTCCTTAGGTGTTTTTGTCTGTCGCACTTCATAATAATTCATGGTATATTATTCCTGTTAATATTTATGGTGATTGCATAGGAATATCCTATCTAGCTTAAAAGGGGAATGTTGGTGAAATTCCCACGCGGTCCCGCCACTGTGAACGCACATTAAAATTCCATCATTAACTGCTTAATGTTAATGGTGGGTTTTTTAATGAACTGCGAAGCCAGAATGCCTGCCATAAATATATCCAACGAATCCCACGAGGATGGGAAGGAGGTTTTTTTATGTCTATATTCAATAGTGAAACTCTTTTATAGAATTACTTTAATAAAGTACTTGTTACATTGGAAATAATGTTGTTAATAAATTATTAATGGTAAAGGTTCATTTGGAATGAAGTAATTATTAGTTAGTTTCATGTTGTCGATGTATAGATTTCGGACAAAAATAAAAAAAAGTTACGGTTTGATTAAATGAAAGTATCTTTCAATATCTAAGAATTTGTTGATTTTTTTATGAGCTGTTTGGTTTTACACGATCATTTGTATTGTCTGTTTAGTTATTTTGCTGGATCCGAAGTTTATTATCCCAGTCATCCTATCTAGTATCGTAGATAACAACTAATTAACTGGAACTATTTATTAAATGGGAGAGAAAAATAAATATGAAGAAATATTATTCGTTATTAATTATCTTATTTCTTTTAGTTATATCGATTAGTCAGTTATCTTTAGTGAGTGCGGATGGTGTAAATCAACAAAAGGAGTTAATTGCACCTGAGACACAAATAATAAGCATATTGGAGGATTCCTCGTTAAAGGTGAATTTAAAAAACATTATTAGAGAAGGGAATTTTTTTCATTTAATTAGATTAGTAGATTTTGATAGTAATAAGGTGATAAATATAAAGAAATCAATTGAGAGGGATCAACTGATAATTAGTCCACAAATTGAATTGAAAGATGGTCATGATTATACATTACATATTCCTCCTTACTCACTTGAGGATATAAATGGAGAAAAATTAAATGATAGCTACTTCCTGAAGTTTCAAATTGTTAGCAATGAGAGCGCTAAAAAAAAATTATTAATAGAATCTATATCTCAAAATAATAACTCCAAAATCATGTCTTTAAATGAAAGCGCAAAGAGTTTACCCTCTACTTTAACTCGGGGTGTTTTAGAACATGGGGAAATATATGCTGGTATAGATAAAAGTGGTTTTATAGAAAAAAATGGGAATCTATGGTTATGGGGAAGTAATGAAATGGGACAGTTGGGGGACTTTATTACTCCATCTAGCAATAAACCAGTTCAGTTGGCTGGAACCGATGTGGTGTCGATGAATAAAGGATTTACTGGTGGAACTTTTAGTTCATATGCTTTGAAAACTGACGGTACAGTGACGGCTTTCGGATTCAATTATTATGGTTTTTTGGGTTTGGGACCTGCTGGAGATCAGACTGATTTTGTTGTCTCTCCAACTCCAATTTCTGGATTATCAAATGTAAATAATATCAGTAGTAGATTTTACCATACCCTCGCTGTTAAATCTAACAGAACAGTGTGGGGATGGGGAGATAATCAACGAGGGCAAGTGGGAGTCGATAGATTAGAACTTATTACAACTCCGGAACAAATTAAAGGTGTTAACGGGGTTGGGAATCTTATGGATATTATTGCTGTTGATGTTGGTGAAATACATTCTATAGCACTTTCGTCAACTGGAACTGTTTATGTTTGGGGAGGCAATAATCATGGTCAGTTAGCAAATGGATCTCTTAATGATGAGAGTTTCCCTAGTAAAGTGCAAATGGGCTCCAGTAATGCTTCTTTGTTAACAGGAGTTAAAGCTATTAGTGCTGGGGACAATTTCAATTTGGTTTTAAAAGAAGATGGAACAGTATGGGGCTGGGGGCAAAATGATAAAGGGCAGCTTGGAGACGGTACTACAGTAGAACGGCGCTATCCAGTCCAAGTCAAGGGCCCAAACGGAGTTGGTTTATTAAATAATGTAATTGCTATTAGCGGTGGAAGTAATTATTCATTAGCACTAAAGTCAGATGGAACAGTATGGAGTTGGGGAGAGAATAGCATGGGCCAACTTGGAGATGGCACAACTTTAGGAAAACTTACTCCTACTCAAGTAAAAGCGATAGGCGGTAAGAGTTTTCTGAATGATGTAATAAAAATAGATGCTGGAAATTCGCATAGTATAGCACTTACTAGCTCTTCATTTATTACGTGGGGGAATAATACAGAGGGTCAATTAGGGAATGACTCATTAATTTCTTATTCAAATATTCCAGTAACAGTTCTACAACCTTCTATTAGACAGGATTACGAATATATTTATGATTCCGCTAATAGGTTAACAGCTATTATCATTCATAAAGGGAATATCAGCTACCGCCGTGACTTTGTATACGATAGTAATGGTAATTTACTATCTGCAATTACAAAGGAAATAAAGTAGCTGTATAATAGCGTTTCAAAATAATTAGTTTGAAAAGAAAAAATAGAATGTTTTTCGTGATGAGTAATCAAAATGATTTGTGGGGAACTAAATATTCTTTGTTACTCAATCGATGGTCCTCTCAATTTATAATAATAACACTGTTTTTGGAGCGTAGTGTTTTTTTAGGATATGTAAATTTTATTCCGACTACCTCTCCAGAATAACCTTATGCCAACTATATTATGGTGGATGTAAGTAGCAAATCATAACCACAAACCCTATATGTCTAAAACTTGACATTCAATATACATAAGATGGAAAAGGAGTCTGATAAAGAGGAGTAAAGATTATTCGTCAAAATCGTATATGTTTAGTATCTTGGTGCTTTTCGTAAGACGTCTATCTAAAGGGCGGTTTTGATAGCACCCAACAGGGGACCTTTCCAACATGGACGATAGTAATGGTCAAGACGATTTAGAGGATCCATGGATTAAGGGGGAACGTTTAAGTTCTACAAGTTGGCGAATTCGAATTCCTTTCTTTAAACATAACAATGAAACAGGAATGTATATTACCCATATTTATTCCTTTGATGCTTCTATGAACAAAATGATGATTGGTGAAATTTTAGTAGAAGTAAAGAAGTGAGTGAAATTAAAAGAGGAGATGCAAAATTCATGTTAATGCATCCCAGGATAGGAAGGTATATTGAAGAAGAAACGATTCAAATAGGGAATGAACTATTATTCTAATAGATTATAGATAAATATTGGGGAATATTTTCATAGAAAGATAGAAATATAGCTTAATTGTGAGGTAACCAAAATAATTGCTGGGGGAAACTAAGTTGAGAAAAATAAAGCTAGTGAGAAAAATATTAATGGTCATCATGTGTTTATCTTTGATCATTCCAAATATTTTGGAAGGAACTGCGAAAGCGAGTACAACCGTTAAAAGTACTTCTGATCAAACTTACATAAACAAAGCACAAGATTTACCTGCTCCATCACCTGCACCGTCAGATTTTTTGGATTTTTCAACGGATTCGGGACCACAGCCTACACCTACGACTCGTCCAGAGAATTCTGCGAGTAAATTATTCAAAGAAGAAGGTTGGCAGGACTCCATTCCTCCATTGCCGGATGAGAAGGCTACTGTGGAGGTAGCCACCTATGATCCGAAATTTTCCGAAGCTATTGTATCAATTAAAGTTAAAACGCTTGAGAAGCAAGGATTACTCAATCATTCGGTCTCTTCAGGTGGAACGGCTACAAATCAAAGAGTAGTATCACAAGATTTAATCGAATCTGAAATCGAAAAGCTGTTTTTGGCCGGAGCTTCCATTGAAGATGTCTATTGGATTAATTATCTGATGCAGGATTCACCGAATCAAACCTTACTTGAGCTATTAAAGTGGAAGCAAGAAGGAAAGCTAAGCTGGGAAGACATACAAGGGGAATTAGAAAATCAAGCTATCCAGAAGAAGAACCCATCTTCGGTTCAAAATTCTACCTACCAGGATGATCCGATCTTTCAACAATTTCCGAGCATAACCTCGCTAGTGTATGGAGAGGACCTTTTTTCTCCAGATAAATTGAAAATCGCGGCTTTAACGGTGACTGCTTTTGATATGAGGGTCGCTGGCATATTTGACGGACTAGTTGTTCGAGCTCAGCTTAATCAAACCAACAAACCCCAATTTGGAGATCGTAATACTACTGATGAAGTGATCGATCCTGTTTCCGGTTCATTGACATGGAAAGAGAATCAAATCCATTTACCCGGTCGAGATGGTCTGGATTTGGATATTGGGATTATGTACAGTTCCAATCAAGGACATTCTTTTGAAAGAGCATATAGTTCTTCAGGTAATTATACGTACACAGAAAGATATGATCATTTTTTGGAGATGAATAGTTTAGGGGTAGGTTGGTCGTTTCAATTTCCTTCAATCGAAAAAAATGGCGACTATCGTTATTATCATGACGGAAAAGGTGGGGTGTATACCGTAGCCCGTTATCCAGAAAATGGTGATGAATTTACAAAATACACAAAGTTTCTAAATTACAAGCAAAAAAACATGCGGTTTGTCTATAACAATGAGTACCATGAATTTAATAACGGAGAGGAAGATTCCTGGTACTACGTTGAATTCGAGGATAAGAGACGAGAGTATTTTTCTTTTTATGGAGCACTTATCGGGATTGTAGACCGCTTTGGAAATACAATTAACTTTAAGCATCGCTCTATAGATATTGATGGTATACGATCTGTTCTTATCAGTTCAATTACAGATACAGTGGGTCGTGAGGTTACTTTTGAATATGAGGATAACCTTAATACTCAAGAGATATTTAACGGTGAAAATGTGACGATTCGAGTTAAGCAAAATGGAACCGAGGTCCAAAAGGTCATCTTGACTAAAGGCAGAAAACTTGTGCCAGTGAATGAAATTGAAGTCTATTTGCCTGTACTATGGTCGGTTACAGATCAGAATGGGGACAAGACCTACTTCGACTATGAGGAAGGAATTGCATATTATCAAACAGGGAGTGATTATTCGGGTGCAAGAAATCAAAACTATCATACCTTGCTAAAAGAAGTCATATATCCTAATTCAAACACAGAGTATACGTATGAACGGGTTTCCAGAAATATAGGTGAAGATCAAACCCTTCATCAATTTCGACTCTTATCAAGGGTAGATAAAACAGGTCCGAAAAATTATAATTGGCTTCAGTATACGTATACAGGTGACTATACGGGATATCCGACCTATTATCCGCCATATCTACAGCAAAATAATCGCTATAGCAGCACGGTTACCGTAAAAAGCGATACGGCGGCCAACAACTCCAGAATCACCCGAAATTATGATGGTAAAGGAAAGTTGCTATCTACGGACACTCAAGCTGCTAATGGGGAGCGCAAGATCGTTACGAATACAGCATTTGATGGACTCTTCGAGCTATTCCCGACGAGAACTACAATTTCAGAATATGGTGTCGGGGACAGCGAGGCAAGTGCTAATCATTTGTATACAGAAACAACATATTCAGATTGGGGACTGGTCAGTACCCAAACCCAACCATTAACGGCGGAGCAACATAACAATTCAAATCTAAAACAACACTATACGACAACGATAAGCTATGAACCGAAATATCATTTAGTGGAGTCTAAATCTTGGTACCAGAATGAATCTGATCCGGCCCCATTAATTGAACGATACACCTACACTGACAAGGGAAGGCTATCGACAGTAACGAATGCGTCGGGGGAACAAACCACATATAGTTATGGTAACCGCGATACCTTGGGTGGAATCTCTCAAATGACGGCTGAAAAGACAGCCAAGGGTCAATTGGTAGCTAAAAGTGTAACCATATACGGACCTGAGAGTCGTTACGCCTACCCGACAGAACAACAACAGTGGTTCAACATCGGGAAGTCTGACCAGAAAATCGTGAAGACGAAGATGAGTTACGAGATGGGAACGGGTTTGCTGAAAAGTCAAAGTGACGGCAACGATCAGACTACGGTCTATGAATATGATGCAGCAGGTCGTCTAAAAAAAGAAACACATCCGATTCGAACCAATAGCAATGGAGAAACCTTCAGAGAGGTTATCGATTACAATTATTATCATCAAACCTCCAGTAACTTTGATTCGGTGAATGCAGGGACCTATGTTCTGAAGGTCGATACGATTAAAACTGTCACTCAATTATCCACTAACAGTAGTATGAGAACGTATGCGAATACGTTATATAATGGAATGGGCCTAGCGTTGTTAGAAGAGCATTATGACGATAACGTGAGTCAATGGGTCTTCACCCAGTACCACTACGATGATCAAGGACAAGCGATCTATCAAAAGGATGCGTTAGGCAATGAGATTACGGCTAGTTACGATGCATGGGGAAGGCAGAATCGTGCCACAGATGCCAATAACAATATATATGTAACGGATCATAACCTTAAGCAGCGCAAGACAGAAAGTTACATGATTGCTGCTGACACTCAAGAACGATTGAATTATCTGGAAACTATCTATGATCCATGGGGCCAGCCAGTTACCATGAAAACCTATAAAGACTGGCCGAGTCAATCACAGCCCCTCACAGAAAGTTATCGGTACGACATCAGTGGTAACGTGATCGGTTATACGGACCCTGCGAATCATCTGAACGATGCTGGGATTACAACGTCGTATAGCTATGATGCTCTGAATCGTCTCACCTCCGTCTACGATGCATTGAACCAGCGCACACGCTATACGTACGATGGGAATGGTCAGCTAGCGAAAGTTACGGTGCAAGCTAAAGGTGGAACAGAGCAAATACTGAATACCAAGTACTATAACGAAGTTGGGTTATTGACGAGCAAGCTAGACGGGGCTTCTCAAAGTGAAAGCTTATCCTACAATGCATTAGGGCAATTAACTAGCAAAACCGATCGTAACGGCAGTCTGTTTGGATACAGCTATGACGAAATTGGCGTGCTCAAGTCAAGCACAGTCAGCGGGATGATCAATAACGTATCGCAGACACAGAAAACCGAAGTGATCTATAACGACGGTTCGCCCTCTAATCAGACCACTAAAAACTATCTGAACGGAACGATTCAGGCGATGCAGCGAAATACTGTAAACAGTTTGAATCAAGTGCGAAGCACGAACACGGTTGCGTATTCCGCTGGAGCGGTTGCACATTCCGCGTACATCTTTAATCAGCGGGATGCACTAGGCCGAATTACGCAATTGAATGATTATTATTTAAACTTTTACGTGAATTATCAATTCAATAAGTTGAGACTGGACAAAGTACAGACGAATGGCAGCGCTACGGTGAACAGTGCAGCCACGGCCAATGTACAATATAGCTACACCGGGGATAACCTGGTGAAGTCGATTAGTTATCCGACGCTGACAGACGGAAGCATACTTATGACTGTATACACCTATAACAAAGCCCTAAACTGGGTGGAGAGCGTAACGAACCAAAGGGGAGGCCGTGTGCTCTCCAAGTATGTGTATGGGTATGACAACAACGGAAATATTACCTCGGTTACGGAAACGAAAAACAACAATGTGACACAAGATACACAAACGACAACCTATGGGTACGATGCTTTGAATCGCTTAATTTCAACGGTGCGTCCGGGAGGAAGCAGAGACGCATATACCTATGATGTACGTGGCAATCGCTTGACCATGGAACAAAGTGTGAGTAGCCCAGCAGAGTTTCAGGATACAAGTTATAGCTACGATTTGTGGAACACGCTGACCTCTGTAACCAAGAATGGAAGCACGACGAGCTTCCAGTATTATGCTGACGGCCTACGCTATCTAAAGAGTACAGGTAGCAGCCATACCCAGGTGAACTATGATAATAACGCTCAGGTTCTGACTGAAGAAAAGCTGAGTGGCAACAACATTGTTGAGCAATCCACGTTTGTACGCGGGGACCGGGTACTTGTGAAAAAGGACAAGAGAGCAAATAAAGACTACTATTACCTATACAATGGTCATGGTGATGTGGTACAGATAGTGGATACTAGTGGAAAAACAGTAAATGAGTATAGCTATGATGAATGGGGAAACATCACTAGTCAGACAGAAGGAATCTCTAACTCCTTTAAATACGCAGGTGAAGTGTATGATGCTGAAACGGGATTATACTATCTTCGGGCACGGTATTACGATCCGAGTATGGGGCGTTTTTTAAATGAGGATACGTATGAGGGTCAGATTGATAATCCGCTGAGTTTGAATTTGTATACGTATGTGCATAATAATCCGTTGAGATATGCTGACCCGAGCGGACATTTTGCAAAGGATACTTATGACGTTCAAGAATTAAAACAATTGCTGAGCGAAGCGAGTTCTATCAGTAAAGACAGTAAATATTTTAACGCATACAAAACAAAAATAATGGAACGCTACGGCTTTGACAGTATCATGGATGAGAATCAATATAATTACTTGTATGGCTTAGTAACAGGGACAAGTGCGTATACGAATAGTGCTGGCAGGTCTGATTGGGCGAGCGATCAGTTAGTGAATGCGTATTATGAATCACAAGAGGCGGCATATGTTATGATGTATGCTGCAGGCATGGCAGGTGGTCTAAGCGGCCGAGCGGGAGGTTCCAAAAAGTCTGGTTGTAACTGCTTTATAGCGGGGACAAAGGTTCAAACAGACGAAGGGGAGAAGAATATCGAAGACATTGAAGTCGGAGATAAGGTTCTTTCCAAGGATGAGAATAACTCGGATGGAGAATTGGCTTACAAAGAAGTAACAGGTTTATACCGTAACCAACGTGATGATATTATTAAGTTGTACGTTGGGGAGCAAATCATCGAGACGACAAATAACCATCCGTTTTGGGTAAAGGAGAAAGGCTGGGTCTTCGCGGATGAGCTTCAGGCACGTGACAAACTCCAAAAGGCTGACGGAAGCAATCTGACAATTGATAAGGTTGAGTTTATTAAACTTGAAGAGAAGGTCACGGTTTACAATTTTACGGTTGCAGACTATCATACCTATTATGTTACGGATATCGGAATTTGGGTGCATAACACTAAATGTTTTACAGGAGGTTACATTAATTCTGGAGATGCTCCTTCGCACGTTCAAAGTACGCTTATTTCTATAAAAAACAACGGTGGCAAGCCTCCTCAAGGTTATGTAGGAGGTCGTGAGTTTAAAAATTTGGGTAAAACTGGAGAAACCGTACTTCCGACAGGTGTTAAATATACTGAGTATGATGTCCAACCATACCAAAAAGGTGTAAACAGAGGAACAGAGAGATTAGTAATAGGTAGTGATGGAAGTGTTTATTACACAACCGACCATTATAAGACCTATGTTGAAATTAAATAAGTGGTAGGTGACGTCAATGATTACAAACATTCAAAATGTTCTCATAGGACAGCCTCAGTTCTATGTAACTCATTACAACATTTCGGAGTTTTGCAACTTCCAGTGGAAATTAAACCAAATGTCCGGTAAGAAAGTCGTTGCTAAGATGATAAGGGGTGGTAAGTGTACAACGATAAACGGTCTCTTTGATGAGTTTTCAGCCGTCTTTCAATTCCCGTATTATTTTGGTGAGAATTGGGATGCATTTGATGAATGCTTAAATGATTTAGAATGGATAAAGGCTGATGCTTTTGTTTTGTGCATATGCAATGCAGAGGACTTATTGCATCTAGCGAATGAAGACTTTAAGGTTTTTGCGAAGATTCTACTAAATACTGCGGAAGAGTGGGAGAATGGAAGGGATTTAGGTGCAATATCAACTCCTCCTACACCATTTAAGGTCGTTTTTCAGTGTGGAGAAGGCAAAAAAATGGATGTTATTACAACTTTCCATGCATTGGGGATAGGTTTGGAAAAACTGTAAGGAATAAATGATGAAACCTTGAGGGCTTTTATCCTCAAGGTTTTTCTTTTACCCCACCCATTGCTGAATGAATCGGGCGGCAGTCTCAAATGGAACTTTACTCTCATAAGTCCTATATGAAAATTCTCCAAATGCGGATGTACGTACTTTTAAGCTTTAACAGTATAACCTACCTGAACTTGTGATCATCTCCATATAACCCTCAGAATCATCAGATACCACCGTATTTAGAGTCAAATACATTAGCTTTGTTTTCTCACGGTTTTTCCAAAATAAATAGAGTCTGTAGATGACCGCCATGAGCGGTCTTTTAAAGTTGAATCATATGAAACTTATCAATAACATAGCCCGACCACTACAGTATTAGCGGCGGATAAATTTTTTTAATTTGTTTCGCAACGATCTGTACATAAGAAGTGATGATTACACTGCAAAGACAATCTGGTAACGTGCCAGTTGACATATAACGGGTAAGGCAACGTGAAGGGCTAGCTGCTTTATTGATAACGCAACGACTTCGCAAAGGTGGGAATTAGTGAAAGTAAGGGAATAATATGTCGATTAACGACTAAACGCTAGAAAAAAAGTCATCAGGAATGGTGGCTTTTTTGCATTAAAAGGACTCAAGAACTGAGAACGCTAATAGTATTTGATGAATAGTGAACTTTAACATAAATTCTTTTTATTTTCTACAAATTAATTATAGTTCCGACAAAATACCACTATTCCATAATATAGGTTGTTGTCGTATGATTAGGTGAATGGTGCGATTTTTACTATTAATTGAAATATCAATAATTTTAAGCGTTTTTTAGAAAGGGAGTTAAGATAATTGAGAAGTAGATTGATAAAAAAAGTGGTTTATTTCACATTGTTAGTTACTGCAGTTCTGGTTATGTTCTTAGTGTCTCCATCCAGTAAGATCTTAGCAGACAGTAACGAAGTAATTCCGATCGAATCGTTTGAGTCAGGTACATTTAACGGAGGTAATTTCAAGCCATTGTCAGGGGTCATAACCAATGATACTAATAAAGTTGTATCAGGCCTCTATTCGGCGTATCTGTCATCTTCATTGACACAAGTTTGGAATGACTTTGCTAACACAGACTTAACAAAGGTTAAATTTGAAAAGAATACAAGTTACTCTGTAACATTTTCTTATAAAGCTGTAGACATGCAGCCGTCAGATAGTAATCGCTTTTTTTATTTTCTGGCACGCAGCAGCGACGACAAAGAAGACATTAGTATGACGACATGGAATGACGAAACTGGAAGTAAAGGGATTAAAACGATCAATTTTACGACAGGATCTAAAGAAAACTATTATTTAATTTGGGGAATACACGCAGGTGGTGCTCTTTCCTTAGATGATATTCGTATTGTCAAAACTGTTCCGGAAACAAGTGAATCATTTGAGAGAGGAACCTATTTGAATACGAACTTTTTACCTGGTTTTGGGACAATTACTAATGATCCATCAAAAGTAGTGACTGGAATCTATTCTGCTCACTTGTCTTCTTTATTAACAGAGGATTGGAAAGAGTTTGCGTATACAGATCAAAGCAAATATAAATTTGAGAGAAACACAACCTATTCTATAACCTTTTCCTACAAATCAGTAAGTATGGATAACACTCAAAGTAATAGATATTTTTATTTTTTAGCGCGAAGTACAGATAATAAAGAAGATAAAGGTTGGACTGCTTGGAATAATCAGACTGGAAGCAAGGGGAGTAAAACTATAACATTTACCACTGGAAACAAGGAAAATTATTATCTAATATGGGGAATTCATGCAGGAGGTGCTCTTTCCATAGATGATATACAAATTGTTAAATCTAGTGAATCTTTTGAAAAGGGTACATATAACGGTACGGATTTTTTACCTGGTTCTGGAATAATTACAAGTGATGCTTCTCAAGTAATAAGTGGCAAGTATTCAACCTATTTGAAATCCTCTAAATTAGAAGATTGGAAAGAATTTTCTTACACTGATTCTAGTAAAGTGAAATTCGAAAAAAATACTACATACACTGTAACATTTACTTATAAATCACTGGATATGTCCACAGATAATAATCGGTTTTTCTATTTTTTAGGTCGAAGCACAGATAATACAGAAGACAAAGGATGGACAATTTGGAATAATTCAAGTGGTTATAAAGGGAGTAAAACCATAACCTTTACCACTGGAAATAAAGAAAATTACTATTTAATCTGGGGAATCCATGGTGGTGGAGCAATTTCTTTAGACGATATTCAAATTGTTAAAGATAGTGAGTCTTTTGAAAGAGGTACATATAACGGTACAAACTATAATTCTTTATGCGGAATTCTTACAAATGATCCCACAAAAGTAGTAAGTGGCTCGTACTCTGCAAATTTAGCTTCGCAATTATTAGTGGAATGGAAGGATTTTATTATTTTAGATACCAATAAAGTTCAATTCGAAAAGAATACATCTTATGAAGTCACATTTTCTTATAAATCCTTAAATATGCAACCAACGGATATTAATCGTTACTTTTACTTTCTAGTTCGAAGTACAGATGGGACAGAACAGTTGGGATGGACAACATGGAATGATGTTAGTGGAAGTGTTGGTACAAAAAATGTGAAATTCACTACCGGAGATAAAGAAAATTATTATATTTACTGGGGAATCCATGGAGGGGGAGAGTTTTCCTTAGATGATATTATAGTCAAACAATTAAATACATATCAATATGATGGAAACGGCCGACTTATACAAATCAGAACGCAAAATAATAGAGTGATTAAATACAATTATGACTCTAACGGAAATTTGATTAAAGTTGTAACCGAGTAATCTTGCTTGGAGGTTATAACATACCATAGGGGTGTTGAAAAATGAAGAAAATGATGTTTGTTCTAATGAGTAATCTTTTTGTCTGTCTAGCATTTACCCACATTTCAATAGCCTCAGCTCAGGAAGTAGGCACTAGTTATATTATGGTCGATATGCCAGGAACTTCTCAAAATGAGAATCTGTATATTTATAATCAGGGTAGATTAGAAACCAAGATTATGTCAGATAATTCTATGATCAATTATTCTTTTAATGGAAATGGAAATTTACTCAAACAAACTAAAGGATATTCGGCGAAACCTTATCTATTTAGTACCTCAGCAGTATCCTACGATATTTATATCAAAGGTGTTCCTGAGAATATTCAACAAGTACATTTTCCAACATGGAACGAACTAGATGCGCAAGCAGAATGGATTGTTGGTGAGAAAATTACTAAGGGGGGTCTGGAAAGGTACAGTTGTTTTTGCTAGACATACCGGACAAATAGGTACATACACTACACATGTCTATGCAGACGGAAAACTTGTAACAGATTTATTTAGCACAGGTAAAGGATACTGTAAAAACCATTGCCCCACAAGAAGCTTCATTAGTGGATGGATTTTATGAAGTTTTTGTAGAAGGCATAGCAAGAAATGTTAGAGAGGTTCGATTTCCTACATGGACGGCTAACGAGTGGCAAGATGACCTGGTGAATCCATGGATTATTGGAGAAATGGTAAACGATACTACATGGAAAATATCGGGTACCCTTCAGCAAACATAACTTTGAGAAGGGCAATTATATTACTCATTTCTACTCTTTTGATAAATCCGGCACTTTGACTTTGTTAGGAGGGACTTCAGTTAATGTAGAAGGTGGTACTGGAGGTGCTAAAGAAACGGACATTTCCAGTGTGTCATATGATGTATTCATATATGGACTTGATAGCACAGTACAGGAGGTACGTTTTCCAAGCTAGACCGCTAATCTAGGACAAGATGATATTGAGTGGATTGAGTGTGTTAAGGTTGCAACCGGGGTCTGGAAAGTACATTTTTCAATAGTAATAAGATAGGTGGGGAATTGATGCTAAAAAAGACAGCATATTTGTTCATTTGCTCACTAATGCTTTTGTTATTAGTTATACCAAGTGTAGGAGCAAAATCAGGAACAAAATATATTTATAACAAAAATGGACAACTGGTTGAATTAACTAATTCAAATGGTAATTTCGAGTTAAAATACGATAAAAATGGAAATTTAGTAGAAAGGTCAAAAAGCGATAATCTATTATTTAACTCAGGATTTGAAAGCTATTTAGGTTCTGAGAATGTAGCAGATGGCTGGGATAAATATATGGCATCAGGGGTCAAGGGAACTTACGAAATAATAACTGCAGGGGCGTCCGAAGGGAGGCAAGCCCAGAAACTAATGGTAAGCTCTTTTCCGAATGCTGGTGATGGGGCGAATGTCTCGCAGGTGATGTTTATCCAAGGCAGTAAAAGTTATAACGTAAAAGGAATGCTGAAGCTGGCGGACATGAAGTATGCGAAGTTCGAGGTCATTGTGTTCTTTTATGATGCGAACAACCAACTGGTCGGAGGGCAAACCCCGGTCGAATACACTGGCAATACTGCAGATTGGGTAGCGTTCGCTGGAAATGTAACATCCCCGACAAATGCGACCACCGCACGAGTGCACATGCACTTAAGCGCTACAGAAAACAATGGAAAAGGTACGGCATATCTGGATGGAGTAACCGCTACATTACTGGGAGATTCTAATCTATTATTCAATAGTGGTTTTGAATCGGATAAAAGAAATGATGGAGCTGCAGATGGCTGGGATAAATATATGGCATCAGGGGTCAAGGGAACTTACGAAATAATAGCTGTAGGGGCGTCCGAAGGGAAGCAAGCCCAGAAACTAATGGTAAGCTCTTTTCCGAATGCTGGTGATGGGGCGAATGTCTCGCAGGTGATGTTTATCCAAGGCAGTAAAAGTTATAACGTAAAAGGAATGCTGAAGCTGGCGGACATGAAGAATGCGAAGTTCGAGATCATTGTGTTCTTTTATGATGCGAACAACCAACTGGTCGGAGGGCAAACCCCGGTCGAATACACTGGCAATACTGCAGATTGGGTAGCGTTCGCTGGAAATGTAACATCCCCGACAAATGCGACCACCGCACGAGTGCACATGCACTTAAGCGCCACAGCAAACAATGGAAAAGGTACGGCATATCTGGATGGAGTAACCGCTACATTACTGGGAGATTCTAATCTATTATTCAATAGTGGTTTTGAATCGGATAAAAGAAATGATGGAGGTGCAGATGGCTGGGATAAATATATGGCATCAGGGGTCAAGGGAACTTACGAAATAATAACTGCAGGGGCGTCCGAAGGGAAGCAAGCCCAGAAACTAATGGTAAGCTCTTTTCCGAATGCTGGTGATGGGGCGAATGTCTCGCAGGTGATGTTTATCCAAGGCAGTAAAAGTTATAACGTAAAAGGAATGCTGAAGCTGGCGGACATGAAGAATGCGAAGTTCGAGGTCATTGTGTTCTTTTATGATGCGAACAACCAACTGTCAGGAGGGCAAACCCCGGTCGAATATACTGGCAATACTGCAGATTGGGTAGCGTTCGCTGGAAATGTAACATCCCCGACAAATGCGACCACCGCACGAGTGCATATGCACTTAAGCGCCACAGCAAACAATGGAAAAGGTACGGCATATCTGGATGGCGTCTTCGTAATGAACTTTTAAATTGATGTAGTCAAAAGGATCGCAAGTCCTCCAACTTCGACACGGAAATAGGTAAGCACTAATTACGGATTTGAGCCGTTTTTAGATTAATTTTATTAATAAAACGTTAAAACTATAGGAGGAACTAGAGTTGAGAAATACCCATTAATCCAGAGACTATTAATTATTATATTATGTGTAATAGTACTCTTACCTAATTACCAGATAAATGCAGCAGCTAGTAATCAAGGAAATAAATCAGTGATCGTTCTGCTGAAACAATCATTTCTGATAATTATATGGAACAAAATAATACGTTACCCACAATACCAATCCAAAAGATATACCGTTCCTAAGATTTTACTTAAAGGCAATAATAAAGTTAAAGTACAAAGCACGACTGTTAGACCTAAAAATGTAAAGGCATCGATGGATAGCTCTAACTCTTCTAATAAGTTGAGAGCGGAAGTGAATAGCCAACGGAATAGTACAAAGGGAACGGGAAATGCGATAATAAGTGATGGAAGAGTATCAATCGATGCTATTAAGGCTAATCCTAGTGCTTTTAACGGTAAGTCTGCAGATGATATTGCACAGATGCTAAGAAACCAAGGTTATGATGTAACAGTTCAAGTCTCTACCAAGTCTCGCTCTGGTGCACAAATAATTAAAATTAATAATTCTGGTGGCGGTAAGAATATTACTCAGGTACAAGTTTCGCCGGGTGGTGGTAGACATGGAGATAGTCCTTATGTAAAAATAAGTACAAGTGACCAAGGCATTATTAAGATTGTTAATGGGGCAGAAAGCGTTTATAAAACGGATGGAAAAGAAGCAGCAACAATTATCTTTACAGGGAGGTAATAACTATGGTTGAGCTACATGCTCCTATCCTTCCATGGAAAGGAATAGGAGGGGTTAAACTCTACAGTCATATAAGTGACTTCGTTCCTTTACTAACTCAGCAAAAGGTGAAGGGAGAACTTTTAGGTAAATTTCTAATAAAGTATGAAATTAATACTTCAATCGATCTTTGGTTTAGTCTAATTAATGGTAAATTATTTAAAATAACAGCACTAAGTAGTTACACGGGAGCACTATTTGAAAAAATAACAATTGGTATGCATATCGATGATGTCTTGAAAATAGAACCTAGCTTTGTCTATGATGATTTTGAGGAAATATATTGTAGTGATAAAGGGATATATATTGAGACAGATCCTACTACTGATATAGTATTATGGATATCTGTATATATAAAAGAAGTTGATAATGAAGACTTCGAAACTGGAAACTGGTAATAATAACTGGGCCGCATCAGCTTATGCTGTTGCGGTCATATTGTTTTAGAAGCTATTCTGTGTAAAAAAAGTGTTGAAAAATAATATACAAAGTTATGGTCAAGAAAATTCTCCTATAATGACGCAATAGGTTATGAAGTAGGTGTAACGGTAGCAGTTAATGTAGGAGTTTCACTTGGTTTTTCAACTCTTGCATATTCATATGAGAGCGAAATTAATATTAACGAGTTCATATGATATTAATGCGTTTACGAAATTTCTCTTATCTACGGGATACGCAGAAATAACTATAATTGAAGTGGATGATAATGATAACACTATTACTGAAAGTAGCAGAAGCTTAAATGATGGGTGAATGGCACTAACGTTCAATTTTGATCACTTCTAAATGGCAAACAAGATAAGATATATAAGAATAAAGTTTGCAGTGGGGGGAAAGAAAAAGCCTATCTAGATATAGATCATGTGGCTATTAACCCAGTGACAGTTCTAGAAAAATGGAAATTGGATGTACCGAATCAAACTCGATATTTTTACGATTCAAATGGAAGACTGAGCTATATACTTTTGCCTGATTGTCACATCATCATGCAACAATTATAATAATAATGGTGCGCTGTTAAAGAAAGTAGTATTGTGAGTAGACGCAAAATCATTATTCTATAAAACCCACACAATGTCTTGGGACTCGTGTGGGTTTTATTCTATAACAATTGATATTAAGTACGAGTTCATTATTTAAAACACCATTTTTACATACTTCGCAGATCACTCTCACGCCGCAATTCTTTCACTAAGTAAAAATAATCCATACCTTAGCATTTGAGGTTTTGCTATTCGACTTTTCTTCAGTTTTTTCGACAAATTACCACTCTTTAACAATTTTTTGTGTTGTCGTATGATTGAGATCAGTGTTTATTATTGTATATACATAGCTTCACTTTAATGATGATTTTATATCTCACTGGAATTAGGATTCAATTAAGAGCTTATATAGAAAAGTAAAGTGAATCAGTGAGAACAAATAACAATAGAAAGGAGAAAAGAAAAATTGAGCTTTCTAAAAAAGGTTTCTTTATCATGCTTTACGGCTGTACTAATTTTCATATTTTGTGAGATTCTCGGAACTAATGATTTACTGCAGCCAGTAGTTTCACCAAATCTTGCAGGAGCCGCAGCTAGCAACGGTCTTAAAGGTGAATATTACAATAATATGGATCTGACAGGATTAACCCTCACACGAACGGATTCTAATGTAGATTTTAGCTGGGGGCTAGGATCACCGAATTCTTCCATCGGGGAGGATTCCTTCTCTGCTCGATGGACGGGTACCATTAAACCGAAATACAGTGAAACCTATACCTTCTATATGGTTGCAGATGATGGGGTTCGTTTATGGGTCAATGGCCAATTAATAATCGATAAATGGGTGACACAAGCTAGCGAGCTGACGAGTTTACCCATAACCTTAACTGCGGAGAAAAATTATGACATACGTATCGAGTATTTTGAAAATGGCGGAGGGGCAACGGCCATTCTACAATGGGCAAGCCCAAGTCAAAGCAAACAGGTCGTGCCACAAAGTCAGTTAAATCCTCCAGTAGAAGTCTCAGGTATGGGACTGAAGGGGGAATACTATGACAATATAAATCTGAGCGGACTTAAGCTAACACGTACGGATATTAATCTTAACTTTAATTGGGGATTGAGCTCTCCAGCCCCTTCTCTTGGCGCGGATACATTTTCCGTGAAATGGACAGGAACGATCAAACCTAAATATAGTGAAACCTATACATATTATATGATTGCAGATGATGGTATTCGGCTTTGGATAGATGGTCAATTATTAATCGACACATGGGTGACACAAGCCAGGGAGCTGAAGAGTCTACCGATTACATTGATGGCAGGACAGAATTATGATATCCGTATCGAATATTTTGAAAATGACGGAGGAGCAACGGCTATCCTTCAGTGGTCGAGCCCCAGTCAAACCAAGCAAATTGTACCGCAAACCCAGTTGTATCCACCTGCTGAAATTTCGGGCACAGGTCTGAAGGGTGAATATTATGACAATATGGATTGGACAGGACTAAAGCTAACACGAACCGATGCGGATCTTAATTATAATTGGGGTGCCGGGTCTCCAGATGACTCCCTTGGAACAGATACATTTTCAATCCGATGGACAGGAACACTTAAGCCCAAATACAGTGAAATGTATACCTTTTATTTAAATGCGGATGATGGAGTACGTCTTTGGATAGATGGTAAACTTCTTCTTAATCGGTGGGAAAATCAGTCGGGTCAATTTGAAAGCAGCCCTATAGCATTAATTGCAGGTCAACAATACGATATTCAAATTGAATATTTTGAAAATCTAGGCGGCTCAGCCGTTGGATTATTATGGACAAGTCCTAGTCAGACCAAACAATTCATACCGCAGAGTCAGTTGTATCCCCCTGCTAAATTACCCGGTGCCGGCTTGTTAGGTGAGTACTACGACAATATGGATTTGACAGACCTTACACTCACTCGAACGGACCCTGCTATTCATTTTGGGTGGGGACTTGGCTCCCCAGATGCTAGCATAGAGGGGGATACATTCTCAGCAAGATGGACGGGAACGATTCGCCCGCTGTATAACGAAACATATACCTTCTATTTCAATTCGGACGATGGGGTCAGACTTTGGGTGAACGGCCAATTGATCATAGACCAATGGGTCACGCAGGCAAGTGAACTGACCAGCCTTCCTATCTCATTGATAGCGGATCAAAACTATGACATTCGTGTTGAGTATTTTGAGAATAGTGGTGGGGCAAACGCTATTTTATCCTGGTCTAGTGCTAGCCAGATAAAGCAGATCGTGCCTAAGTCCAATTTGTTCTTACCATACAAAACCTATACTCCTGTAGAATACCACTACAATGCGGGAGGACGAATAGAATACATTCGATATTCAGATGGGACTGTTGTTCATTACTACTATGATGCAAACGGTAACTTACTACGGAAGAACCTATAAAAGTGTAAAGGAGTACTATACAGATGAAGATATTAAAAACAACAATGCTATTGTTGGGAGCGTTAGTAGTCTTTTTAGGATATGGAGATTGTATTCTGACTGCTTCTGCCCAGGACATACCTTATGCCAACTATATTATGGTGGATATAAGTAGCAATCCAAAACCACAAACCTTATATGTCTACAATCAAGGCAGGCTAGAAAATGAAATTTATCCCGATAACTCGATCATTCAATATACATATGATAGGAATGGAAATCTGCTAAAGAAGAGTAAAGGCTATTCGTCAACATCGTATGTATTTAGTAGCTCAGCACTTTCCTATGACATCTATTTAAAGGGGGTTTCTGATAGTATCCAACAGGTGACTTTTCCGACATGGACTGAACAAGGTGGACAAGATGACTTGGAATGGATAGCGGGTGAGAAGCTTACTAATGGATTATGGAAAGGAACAGTTGTCCTAGCTAGGCACGGAAAAGAAACAGGCCAGTACAATACACATATCTACGCAGATGGCAAAGCAGTCAGTGGATTAACTGCCACGGTACAAAATAACATAAGAGTGATCTCACCTCATGAAGTATCATTGGCGGATGGTTATTATGAGATTTTTGTGGAAGGAATCGCGAGCAATGTTAGAGAAATTCGATTTCCTACGTGGACAGATTACAATTGGCAAGATGACCTAATGGATCCATGGATTATCGGCGAAAAAGTAAATGAGACGACATGGAAGATTCGTATTCCCTTTAGTAATCATAATTATGAGACAGGTAGTTATATTACGCATATTTACGCTACTGATAAATATGGAAACATGGAAATGCTAGATGGCACGTCAGTTAATGTTAAGGGGGGGACAGGGGGTTCAAAGGAAACGGACATATCTGGAGTGTCCTACGATATATTTATCTATGGTGTAGATCCGAAAACGCAAAAAGTCCAATTTCCAACGTGGACAGCGAATAAGGATCAGGATGATTTAGAGTGGATAGAGGGCGTTAAGATTGCAAATGGGGTGTGGAAGGGAACCGTAGTTTACTCAAACCATCATTCAGAAACTGGACGATATAATACTCATGTTTATGCGGATGGGAAATATAGTGGAGCTTGGTTATTTGATGTGACAAATAATACAAGAATCACAGCTCCGAGTGTTGCATACATGAGCAGCAGTTTTTACGATATTACGATAGAAGGAGTTCCCTCTAGTGTTACAGATGTTCGATTTCCAACTTGGACGGTAAGTAATGGTCAAGACGATTTAGAGGATCCATGGATTAAGGGGGAACGTTTAAGTTCTACAAGTTGGCGAATTCGAATTCCTTTCTTTAAACATAACAATGAAACAGGAATGTATATTACCCATATTTATTCCTTTGATGCTTCTATGAACAAAATGATGATTGGTGAAATTTTAGTAGAAGTAAAGAAGTGAGTGAAATTAAAAGAGGAGATGCAAAATTCATGTTAATGCATCCCAGGATAGGAAGGTATATTGAAGAAGAAACGATTCAAATAGGGAATGAACTATTATTCTAATAGATTATAGATAAATATTGGGGAATATTTTCATAGAAAGATAGAAATATAGCTTAATTGTGAGGTAACCAAAATAATTGCTGGGGGAAACTAAGTTGAGAAAAATAAAGCTAGTGAGAAAAATATTAATGGTCATCATGTGTTTATCTTTGATCATTCCAAATATTTTGGAAGGAACTGCGAAAGCGAGTACAACCGTTAAAAGTACTTCTGATCAAACTTACATAAACAAAGCACAAGATTTACCTGCTCCATCACCTGCACCGTCAGATTTTTTGGATTTTTCAACGGATTCGGGACCACAGCCTACACCTACGACTCGTCCAGAGAATTCTGCGAGTAAATTATTCAAAGAAGAAGGTTGGCAGGACTCCATTCCTCCATTGCCGGATGAGAAGGCTACTGTGGAGGTAGCCACCTATGATCCGAAATTTTCCGAAGCTATTGTATCAATTAAAGTTAAAACGCTTGAGAAGCAAGGATTACTCAATCATTCGGTCTCTTCAGGTGGAACGGCTACAAATCAAAGAGTAGTATCACAAGATTTAATCGAATCTGAAATCGAAAAGCTGTTTTTGGCCGGAGCTTCCATTGAAGATGTCTATTGGATTAATTATCTGATGCAGGATTCACCGAATCAAACCTTACTTGAGCTATTAAAGTGGAAGCAAGAAGGAAAGCTAAGCTGGGAAGACATACAAGGGGAATTAGAAAATCAAGCTATCCAGAAGAAGAACCCATCTTCGGTTCAAAATTCTACCTACCAGGATGATCCGATCTTTCAACAATTTCCGAGCATAACCTCGCTAGTGTATGGAGAGGACCTTTTTTCTCCAGATAAATTGAAAATCGCGGCTTTAACGGTGACTGCTTTTGATATGAGGGTCGCTGGCATATTTGACGGACTAGTTGTTCGAGCTCAGCTTAATCAAACCAACAAACCCCAATTTGGAGATCGTAATACTACTGATGAAGTGATCGATCCTGTTTCCGGTTCATTGACATGGAAAGAGAATCAAATCCATTTACCCGGTCGAGATGGTCTGGATTTGGATATTGGGATTATGTACAGTTCCAATCAAGGACATTCTTTTGAAAGAGCATATAGTTCTTCAGGTAATTATACGTACACAGAAAGATATGATCATTTTTTGGAGATGAATAGTTTAGGGGTAGGTTGGTCGTTTCAATTTCCTTCAATCGAAAAAAATGGCGACTATCGTTATTATCATGACGGAAAAGGTGGGGTGTATACCGTAGCCCGTTATCCAGAAAATGGTGATGAATTTACAAAATACACAAAGTTCCTAAATTACAAGCAAAAAAACATGCGATTTGTTTATAACAATGAGAACCATGAATTTAATAACGGAGAGGAAAATTCCTGGTACTACGTTGAATTCGAGGATAAGAGAAAAGAGTACTTTTCTGCCAATGGAGCACTTATCGGGATTGTAGACCGTTTTGGAAATACAATTAACTTTAAGCATCGCTCTATAGATATTGATGGTATACGATCTGTTCTTATCAGTTCAATTACAGATACAGTGGGTCGTGAGGTTACTTTTGAATATGAGGATAACCTTAATACTCAAGAGATATTTAACGGTGAAAATGTGACGATTCGAGTTAAGCAAAATGGAACCGAGGTCCAAAAGGTCATCTTGACTAAAGGCAGAAAACTTGTGCCAGTGAATGAAATTGAAGTCTATTTGCCTGTACTATGGTCGGTTACAGATCAGAATGGGGACAAGACCTACTTCGACTATGAGGAAGGAATTGCATATTATCAAACAGGGAGTGATTATTCGGGTGCAAGAAATCAAAACTATCATACCTTGCTAAAAGAAGTCATATATCCTAATTCAAACACAGAGTATACGTATGAACGGGTTTCCAGAAATATAGGTGAAGATCAAACCCTTCATCAATTTCGACTCTTATCAAGGGTAGATAAAACAGGTCCGAAAAATTATAATTGGCTTCAGTATACGTATACAGGTGACTATACGGGATATCCGACCTATTATCCGCCATATCTACAGCAAAATAATCGCTATAGCAGCACGGTTACCGTAAAAAGCGATACGGCGGCCAACAACTCCAGAATCACCCGAAATTATGATGGTAAAGGAAAGTTGCTATCTACGGACACTCAAGCAGCTAATGGGGAGCGCAAGATCGTTACGAATACAGCATTTGATGGACTCTTCGAGCTATTCCCGACGAGAACTACAATTTCAGAATATGGTGTCGGGGACAGCGAGGCAAGTGCTAATCATTTGTATACAGAAACAACATATTCAGATTGGGGACTGGTCAGTACCCAAACCCAACCATTAACGGCGGAGCAACATAACAATTCAAATCTAAAACAACACTATACGACAACGATAAGCTATGAACCGAAATATCATTTAGTGGAGTCTAAATCTTGGTACCAGAATGAATCTGATCCGGCCCCATTAATTGAACGATACACCTACACTGACAAGGGAAGGCTATCGACAGTAACGAATGCGTCGGGGGAACAAACCACATATAGTTATGGTAACCGCGATACCTTGGGTGGAATCTCTCAAATGACGGCTGAAAAGACAGCCAAGGGTCAATTGGTAGCTAAAAGTGTAACCATATACGGACCTGAGAGTCGTTACGCCTACCCGACAGAACAACAACAGTGGTTCAACATCGGGAAGTCTGACCAGAAAATCGTGAAGACGAAGATGAGTTACGAGATGGGAACGGGTTTGCTGAAAAGTCAAAGTGACGGCAACGATCAGACTACGGTCTATGAATATGATGCAGCAGGTCGTCTAAAAAAAGAAACACATCCGATTCGAACCAATAGCAATGGAGAAACCTTCAGAGAGGTTATCGATTACAATTATTATCATCAAACCTCCAGTAACTTTGATTCGGTGAATGCAGGGACCTATGTTCTGAAGGTCGATACGATTAAAACTGTCACTCAATTATCCACTAACAGTAGTATGAGAACGTATGCGAATACGTTATATAATGGAATGGGCCTAGCGTTGTTAGAAGAGCATTATGACGATAACGTGAGTCAATGGGTCTTCACCCAGTACCACTACGATGATCAAGGACAAGCGATCTATCAAAAGGATGCGTTAGGCAATGAGATTACGGCTAGTTACGATGCATGGGGAAGGCAGAATCGTGCCACAGATGCCAATAACAATATATATGTAACGGATCATAACCTTAAGCAGCGCAAGACAGAAAGTTACATGATTGCTGCTGACACTCAAGAACGATTGAATTATCTGGAAACTATCTATGATCCATGGGGCCAGCCAGTTACCATGAAAACCTATAAAGACTGGCCGAGTCAATCACAGCCCCTCACAGAAAGTTATCGGTACGACATCAGTGGTAACGTGATCGGTTATACGGACCCTGCGAATCATCTGAACGATGCTGGGATTACAACATCGTATAGCTATGATGCTCTAAATCGTCTAACCTCCGTCTATGATGCGTTAAACCAGCGCACACGCTATACGTACGATGGAATTGGTCAGCTTGCGAAAGTTACGGTGCAAGCTAAAGGTGGAGCGGAGCAAACGCTGAATACCAAGAGCTACAACGAAGTTGGGTTATTGACGAGCAAGCTGGATGGGGCCTCTCAAAGTGAAAGCTTATCCTACAATGCATTAGGGCAACTAACCAGCAAAACCGATCGTAATGGCAGTGTGTTTAACTACAGCTATGACGAAATTGGTGGGCTTAAATCTAGCACAGTCAGCGGGAGTATCAACAATGTACCTCAGACACAGAAAACTGAATTGACATATAGCGATGGCTCGCCGAATTTGCAGACTACTAAAACCTATCTTAATGGAACAATGAAGGCTGTGCAGAGCAGTAGTGTGAACAGTTTGAATCAGGTACGGAGTATGAGCGGTACGGTCTATCCATCTGGGGTAGCTGCCCACTCTGCTTATATACTGAACCAGCGGGACGCGCTTGGTCGAATGACACAACTGAATGATAGCTACTTAGGCTTTTATGTAAACTACCAATACAACAAAACGAGATTGGACAAAGTGCAGACAAACGGAAGTTCTGTAGTGGATAGTGCATCAGCAGCCAATGTTCAATACGTTTATTCTGCCAATAACCTAGTGAAGTTCATTATCTATCCGACTCTGACAGACGGCAGTGTGTTACGGACCGAGTATGCGTATAACAAAGCGCTGAACTGGGTCGAGAGTATTACGAACCAGAAGGGAAGTAGCGTACTTTCTAGATATGTGTACGGATATGATAATAACGGAAATGTGATCTCGATCAAGGAAACGAAAAAAGATGGAACGGAACAAACGACAACATTTGCGTATGATGCATTGAATCGCTTAATAGCAACAGTACATCCAGGTGGGGGTCGTGATGGATATACGTACGATGTACGTGGCAACCGCTTGACAATGGAACAAAGTGTGGGTGATCCAGTAGCTTCATTTGAGGATACTAGCTATAGTTATGACTTGTGGAATACGTTAACATCCGTAACAAAGAACGGAAGCGAGACGAGGTTCGAGTACTATGGTGACGGACTTCGTGCGATAAAGAGCAAAGGTAGCACGCATACGCAAGTAAACTATGATTTAAATGGACAGGTAATTACGGAAGAAAAGTTAAATGGTAATAATATCGTGCAGAAATCCACGTATGTCCGAGGCGACCGAGTACTGGTGAAGAAAGACAAGACCGCTAGTAAAGATTATTATTATCTGTACAATGGTCACGGCGATGTAGTACAGATGGTAGATACGAGTGGTGCAGTAGTGAATAGCTATGCTTACGATGTGTGGGGCAACATTACCAGCCAAAAAGAAGAAACGCCAAACCCATTCAAGTACACAGGTGAAGTGTATGATGAAGAGACAGGTCTTTACTATCTGCGTGCACGATATTATGATCCGAGTATGGGGCGGTTTTTAAATGAGGATACGTATGAGGGGCAGATTGATAATCCGTTGAGTTTGAATTTGTATACGTATGTAGAGAACAACCCATTAATGTATACTGATCCAAGTGGACATGCGCCAATCGTGGGGGATAGTCCATATGATACAGCCCCTACAAATACTGTTAAGGGTTATATAGTATATGTTACAGAAAATCAGTTAACCCAACTTGGATTCCAAAATGTAACTAATGATATGTTGAAAGACCTAAATATTACATTGGGCATGTTTGATATAACAACTAGCGATAGGATTAGTCATTTTCTAGCACAGGTAATGCAGGAATCTGAATTGGGTAGGTGGACTACTGAATTAGGTGGTAAAAAATATTTTTCAAAATATGAGCCTGGAACTAAATTAGGTAAACAACTTGGCAACAAGGATAAGGGTGATGGATATAAATTTAGAGGTGCAGGATATATACAAATGACTGGTAGGTATAACTATCAGCGTTTTGCTGACGCAATGGATGACCAGAAAATTATGGAGTTAGGTGCTGAATATGTTGCTGAAAATTATGCATGGCGTGCAGCTGGATTCTGGTGGGATGATAACAATATGAATGAATTGGTTGATTCAGGTGCTTCAGTTGAAAAAGTAACAAGGCGAGTTAATGGGGGGACAAATCATCTTGCTAATAGACAGAAATACTACGCACTTACTAAGAAAGTTATACGTTAAAGAAAGACTTACTACTTGGAATGGAGATGAAGAGATGTGAAGCAACGGTTAATAATTATAATACCAATTTTATTAATATTAATTTCTTGTAGTGCGAAAGCTGAGCTAAACTCTGATAAAGCAAAAAATAGTAGTGAATCAAGTATAGGAGAAAGTTACGAAGTTGAAAGTAACAAGTATTCTAAAAACAAGATTAACATAACGTATCCAAAATTAGTGAATTTAGCTAATGATACAAATGAAGTGAAAATAAATGAATTGATTCAAGAAGAAGCAATAAGAATAGTTAAATCGTATTCATTAGAGAAGGATAGTCTTGAAATCGGATATCGAATTACATTTAAGAGTAATGAGTTACTGAGCATTCAATACTCTGGATCAGCATTTGCTGAAGGAGCAGCCTATCCGTTAAATGTCTTTTATACCTCAAATATTGATTTGGAAAAGGGGGTTAAGGTTAAATTAACTGATTTATTAGAGATAAACGAAGCATTCGTTGAAGCATTTAAACAGGGTAACTATAAAAGTTATGATAAAGATTTAAATTTGCAAGAGGAAGGAGTTATAGAAGATATCTGGAGTGGATATGATGCTCAAGATTTACTTAATTATTTTAAACAATCAGATGAAGTAAGTCAGATAAATGAATCAGGCACATTCAGCTATATCACCCAAGATTCAATTGGAGTAAGTATTTCAGTTCCACATGCGTTAGGCGACCATCTAGAAATGGAGATAAGTTTTGCAGAATTAAGTGAAAATATAAAGAAAGAAAATAAGTTGCTAGATAGCATAGTAGTAAATAAGTAATATATTAGTTGACCACATGGATGGAGAATCCGTGTGGTTTTTTATGTTGACATTCTGAGTATGGCGAAGTATAATCATCACAGCAAGACATACTAAGTATGGCGGTGAATAAGATGATAGGATTACAATTTATAGCTGACACGTTTCACATGGAGTACAAATCTGTAGCAGAAGCCATCGGGGTTTCCAAGCAAACATTTCAGGACTGGATCAAAGAAAGACGGAAGATACCTGAACCACGTCTGGAGCAATTGTCTGAGTTATTTGGGATTGAGGATCAAACCTTGTTCCAGAAGGAGTTGCTTCCATCCGAAAAGTCGGAAATTCTGATGGTTTACTTAACTAAAACAGATGAACATGAGGAAATTGAGATAACAGGTGTTGATGACGAAGGATATGAATATACAACAACAGAGCATTACTCGCATAATAGGCAGCTCGTTGACTATATCTATGAAGAGCAGAAAAAAGAACGATTGATTGAACAGTTGGAAGTACTGGTCAATGACGAAGAAAATGAGAATTTTAAACGGCTTGAAGATGTAGTTACAGTATTTCAAGAACAGAATCGCAATAAAAAGACAGCATTGGAATTGGTCTTATATTATCTCGTTCACCGGGATAACGAATGGGGAGTCCACCCAGATTACGCAAAATACGAACAGAAACAGTTCTTTGAGAAACTTGACAAGCTGTTTGAAGAAATAGGAATAAAACCTTAATGAGGTGGTGAGCACGATGAACAAGATAAATACGAGTTGAACAATAGCCTGACTCCAGCCGTGGATTGTCGTTCTTATAACATCTCCAATCTTATCCAATATTTTAGACTACTAGAAATGAAAGAAGGTTTCATATGTTTGACACTATCATACTGAAAGCAAGACCTATTCCTATTGATCCAGATATATTGAATCAATACAACGGACATTCAACTACATTCTTTAGCAAAGAAACAGGTGCATTAAACACAAGCTATACGTTAAAAGATGAAAAGTTGCCATATATGAAGTATATCGAGAATAGCCAAACACTCACAATACAAGTATCCATGCCAAAGTTTCTATACGGAGACAACGTTACGATGCTCACAGAAGCAGACATTCCCTTGTTCTTTGAACAGTTGCAAGAGAGGCTGCTCCAGCTCTTTGATGTGCATATCCCACACTCTGAATGGATAATAAGCCGATGTGATGTCTGTTGTAATTTTCAGGTAGGTAAGAAGGTCAGTGAATATGTGAGGATGCTAAGTAGGCAGCAGCTTGCTTACAAGAATACAATAGCGTACAACCAAGACCAGACCGTTGAATACCGGAACAAGAGCAGCAGAATTATGCTTTATGATAAGCACAAGCAGACTCGGAAGGAAGAAGAATCAAACGAGATTATTGAACGTTCTAAAGGTATACTGCGACTAGAAGTCCGACCTAGTGACAATGATCTGAGAAGATTCTCGCCAACGAGGAAGGCAGTAGAATTACTCCAAAAACCATTCTTTGACTATACGATGGAGAGGACACTTGCACAGATTGAGTATCCAGAGGAAGTCAGCGATATGGATTTGTCTTGGCTAATGGAGAACAGAGAGAACATCTCCAAGATTGAAATTGTTCTTGGTTTCCAGCTATTGCAAAGCAAATTTGATGAATCCGTATTAAGGCAGCTTTATACATCATCTACGTATGCCAATCGCAAAAACTTGGCAAAAAAAATAGCAATCCCCAAAGGGAACTGCCTAGATCGTCTTGCTATAAATAGCTAGAAGACACATCCTCACCGATGGACACGTTATTTTGCCGATAACGATAAAAAGTCCAACATGCTGGATGAAATAAAAATAACATAGTCTCTATTGTACTTGAAAATAAAGAGATTACAACCCCTACCTTCCGGGAAATGTTCACCATTACGATAGGAAAACACCCAGGGGTGGTTTACATCAAAAAGCATGATTCTTGTTGAGGAATAGGGTGTAGCACATCCAGCGCCCGACCCGACTTGCATTTAGACACCTTAAGCTTCCGAATCTTCAACAATCAGTTCATGGATGGAGATGTCTAGGGCATCACATATCGCTTCCAGCGTTCGGATATAGACTCTGTCTACTGAATCGGAACAGAGATGATTGATGGTTGCGTAGCGAATGTTCATTTGCATGGAGAGTTGACGTTGAGAAATTCCTTTCTCAGCAAGTATTTCTTTTAAGCGAATCTTTAATTTCATAGGAATAATCCTCCAACGTAAAAACGTACTATTAACCGTACTATATCACATTGTGTCCAATCTAGCATTGATATATACGCTTAAAGGTACTATAATTACTATATACTCTTAAGGGTATATAGCGTCGGTGTTACAGCAATTCTAATTCATGTAACGCTAGAGGTAATAGGGGAGGTAAACCTATGAATGTCATAGGATATATACGAGTTAGTACACAAGGACAAGCAAGGGATGGATATAGTCTCTCCTACCAGCAAGACGAGATTCAGTCGTATTGTGAGCAGCAGGGATGGCATCTGATTCAAGTCTTTGCAAACGAGGGAATCAGTGGAGCGAAGGTGGACGAGGACGCCTTAGAGATCGAACGTGATGGCTTCCAAGATATGCTGACTTATGTATCAAGTCAAAAAGTGGATTACGTTGTTGTACTTAACACAAGTAGGTTATGGAGAAGTGATATTGTCAAAGTCCTTGTGCATCGAGAACTAAAAAAACATAGTATCGACATTCGAAGCATTGAACAACCAACATATAGCATTTTTAAGAAAGACCCGTCTGACTTTCTAATTAACGGATTAATGGAGTTGTTGGATGCTTACCAACGGTTAGAAATTGCCATGAAGCTGGGACGAGGACGGAATAAAAAAGCATCAGAAGGTAAGTTTGCAGGTGGAGGTATCCCTTTTGGTTACAAGGGAAAGCGAGGGTCAAAGCAAATCTTCATTGACGAGCCGAAAGCATATATTGTTCAGCAATTATTCAACTTTAAAGATCAATACCCAGCTTGGTCATTATCGGCTTTAGCTGAGAAGTTAAATGAAGAAGGATTCACCACGGAACAGGGAATGAAGTTTACCAAAGTACAGGTAAAACGAATCCTAGACCATAAGGCGTTCTATCAGGGAACATATCGTTACGGACAGATTGAAGCAGATGGATTGCATCAAGCGATTCTTTAGTCAAGGAATGCAAGGAAGGTAAATAAGATATTGCTAACGTATCTTTGCGGCATAGATCGCTCGAACTGAGGATGCAAACTTATTTCACCATTGTTGTTCTATCCACTCGATTGAGTGGTTACTAATGGGGCTGGATACATACGAAAGCTAGCATCTACAGTAGCACTGATTCTTGAGTAAAATGACTCAAACTCATTAGTAACTATTCAAATCGAATATAGAGGGGCGAAGAAGAATGATAGAACAGCAGAATCTGATCTATGTAGGGGTTGACCTGCATAAACAACATCATACAGCCGTCATTATTGACTGTTGGAGCAAGAAGCTAGGAGAACTTAAATTCGATAACAAACCGTCTGCCTTTCCATTGCTCATTAAAGAATTGAAAAAATACACCGAAAAAGGTTTATCCGTTGTTTATGGACTGGAGGATGTTGGTGGTTACGGCAGAGGATTGGCTGTTTATCTCAAGGACAATCATTGCTGGGTGAAGGAAGTGAACGCAAAACTCGCCAACGCCAGAAGACAGAGCCATGTGACCGTTCAGAAGTCGGATAGCTGGGATGCTGAATGTGTCGCCAAGGTATTAAGAGACGAACTGGAGCGTCTACCTGATGCGAAGCCCATTGATCTATTCTGGGCGATTAGTCAGCTTGTCACGCAACGAAGATGGTTTGCTAAAAATTTAACTGGAACGGTAAAGAAGCTACATCAGCAGATTAGCTATCCGTATCCAAGTTATAAAAGGTTCTTCTCGGAAGTGGATGGTAAAACGGCACTTGCCTTCTGGGAAGCATACCCTTCTCCACATACCTTGAAGGACATGTCGGAGGAACAATTAGCTGGTTTTTTACGAAGCCATAGTAATAATGGACTGTCGCATAAGAAGGCTATTCAAATTCTTGCACTTATCGAAGGTGATGGGGATACGTATCGGGATTTCCAGACTTCACGAGATTCGGTAGTAATCAGTCAAGTCAAGACTGCTAAATTTCTTAAGGAGGAAATGGCTAGGGTAGAGGGAGAGATTGAGCAATTGATGAAGCAGCTTGGCTTCCAGCTTGAATCTATGACAGGTATAGAGGTGGTAACAGCAGCGCAGCTTGTGGCAGAGATCGGAGATATACACCGATTTTCATCCCCCGATAAACTCGCCCGATTTGCTGGCATTGCACCTGTAACTGTAGGATCAGGAAACAAGTCACGAAACTTCAAGAGTAAGCAAGGCAATCGAGAATTGCACGATATTATCAAGAGCCTTGCGATTCGTCAGATCGGTGTCATTCGTACCAAGAGAGAACCGAAGAATGCCTTTTTTCATTCATACTATGAGCAAAAGATAGCAGAAGGAAAAACCAAACAACAAGCCGTTGTATGTTTAATGAGGAAGTTGGTAAACATCATCTACGCCATGATGAAGAAAAAGTCAGCATACGTGATGCCGAATACACCTGTACGGCAAGCAGGGTGATAGAATTGGTGGTGATTGGGAGTATGTTCTCGGTTGCCACCTTCTTTATTAAAAGTACGCTTTATAAACTAGGATACGTATGAGGGGCAGATTGATAATCCACTGAGTTTGAACCTGTATACGTATGTGCATAACAACCCGATACGTTATAGTGATCCAAGTGGTCACATGATTTTCGAAGAAACTCCGGGGTCTTATTATGCACCTGAAAAAATAAAAAGGATGGATTTGGAAAGCCCTAGTTATTGGCAGGGCGTGAAAAAGCGTGCTAGTGGAATAAGAAGTAAAGCTAAAAGACTGAATTTATTCGGCGAACTCGCAAAAGCCATAGTTGAACAAGAAGCAAAATCAGTAGTATCGGATATGATTTGGTCAGATTTGAGTTCTACTCAAAGAGGAGAAATGATTGAAGAGATTTTAGCAGAATATGATTATAAAGATATGTATCAAATAGGAAGTGAAAATGGGGGGTACCTTCCAGTAATTGATTTTGTAACAAATGATCGCCAAATTATAAGCCTCAAAACAATCGACCCTAGGAGTTACACGGCAAGTAGTTTAAATAGTACCCTATCTCAATATCTAAAGGAATTGAACAGTCTTGATATATATAGACAAAGCTTATGTTACTCTAGACAGAAGGCGATTAGATATTGTTGTTCCTAAAGGTACGAAAGGGATGATAGATCTAAAATCGCTACTTGACAAAGCAGGGGATACTAAAATTTATATAAAGGAGTTTTAAAATGTCTCAAACACAATTACGAATTATATTTGAAAGTAAATATCTGAGTTTAGAAAATGTATTAAATTGGATAAGGAACGCTCCTGGATTTAAAATAGAACATTTTATATCAGATTTAGTAACTAAAGGGAATGTTTTGGATTATAACGAAAAAGACTTTTCAAATTGCTTTACAAAAGAGATGAGTAAAAAAGCTCCTGTTTTTATAACGTTACTTGACTTAAATGGCAATAAAATTATGCTTAATAAAGGGAGAGATGCGGCATCGCTAATCATTAATCTTAGTAATATAACTAGAGTAGAACTACAGGATTGGATCGCATATACAGATGGTTTTTTTGAAGATAATATTGGAATTGTAGCTTGCATTTATCCTGAAGATGATTATTTTTGGCAGCAAAATACGGATTTATGGCAATACGAGAAATACGGAAGACCAGTCGATGAGCTGAAATTGCAGAATATAGATAGTGCTACTGTTATGATTGACCCTACATCTCTCCCAGGAAATTCTTTATATGTAAATGATATTTGGTTTGGTTCTACATGGATGATGTGGTTTGGTCCTGATTATTTTCAGTTTATCCCACAAGAGCGTTTACTTGAATTTGATCAAGCTTATAAAGTAAAAATACTAAGTAATAATACAGTAGTTTTTCAGCTATTCGAAGAATTCGAAGAAGTCCAAAAAAAAGAATCGCGTAATATTCAATGGGCTTTTAGGAATTACTTTAGAATCAATGAATTAGTAAGTACTTTGCGTCAGAATGAAGTCAGAAATAAGAGTGGAAATCCAGATCCTGCTATTGAAATATTCAATACTAATTGTACACATGGGGGAGTACGTTTAGTACGTCTATATTTAGATATCTATAACAAAAGCGTGCCTCGATCACAAGCAAAGCAACAGGTATCATACGAACTGGATTCCAATGGAAATACCCTTTGGATAAGTAAGATTGATATATAAAGTTCCCTTTATGCAAATGTGGTTTGATGCATTCCTTTAAATAAACTATATATTTTTCTCGAAAAAAATGAGTTTTTTATAATCTATATGTTGAGCCACATGTGAGTACATACTCTATGTGGTTTCTTTTTGAGTGCTGATTGAAACTTCCCCCTTGCAATGAAACTCACCTAGCTCATCTGTGATTGGATTATAAAGTAATATACAAGGTAATGAAAACTGGTATTATCAGGAATGGAATGCAAATGAGTATACGAATCTGAAGTATAAGAATGGATATTGGAAAGAAAGTATTCCGTATACACTAATAAATAAAGATATTCACCATCCAGCCGAAATCGATTCGGTGAGGACATGGATAGCACCAAAGTCAGACTCATTCGAGTAACAGGTAATATTGCCAATGCTGAGATAAACGGTGGAGACGGAGTAGTGGCTACGGTATTAAAAAAGACTATTTCATACTATGATAATAAATATGATCAGATTTCCTCAATTACAAGAAGCATTACGCAGCATGCATTTGAGAATGGAAATAAAAGAACAGCACTAGATACTTTAAATATGTTGCTTAAAGATTTTAATCTAAAGAGTCCTTTAACAGATTCGCAAAAATCTAATCTAATAAATAACATGGCGGAAGGAGTTATTAAAGATGTATCAGATATTTCAAGATAATATAAAAATATGTTTGAAGTATGATGGAGAAAGGAAGAATAATTTATTTACTGTAATGATAATTGATAAAGATGATCTTAAAATTCGGTATCAAGAGATTCCGATATTCCATACGAGGTATTGCAAATGTTAATAAAAGAGTATGGCATTATTGTTTCAGAAGAAATAAATAAATTATTTTTTGATATTTTTATGAAATTGAAAACTGAATTGAATTGGATAAGTTTATGAATTCTGAATATGTATTTATATATACGTCAGAATTAAAAGCACAAATTGTATACTATATATCTATAATTAGATGTGAGATTAATTGTAACTATACAAGCACTGATTTAAATCAACTATTTAATTTCATTATGAAAATTCGAACAACGTAAGTGTTGAAAAAGTCTATAACGAAAACTTTGAAACTGGAAATTGGTAATGTTAACTGGACCGTAACAGCATATGCTGTTACGGTCGTATTGTATCGAGAGTCTTAATTCCGCAAGAAAATGGGTTGCGCCTATGTCAGGATTTATTCGAATAGCTGAATGTGGCCAAGAATACAATGGTTGCTGGAGACAGTGTAATCGTAAAGGTGTGAAATAATAATACTCAATTATATTCACAAAAATTGACCTACAATAACACAATGGGTTTTGAAGTAGGTGTAACGGTAGAATTTATTGCAGCAGATTCAATCTATTTCATCGTTAATAAAAATGGTACCAATGCTTTTTATGGAAGAAGTTGTAATTTAATTCTTGCATACTCAATCTACGTATTATTTAATATGGGGCATTCATTTCGGTGGTTCAATATTGATAGATGATGTCGAATTCAAAAAAATATAATTATAGAATTTAATATAAAATCTTGGTTTTTTATTATTCGATGTCTTTGAGATGAGGAGAGTTTCAATGTCGAAACGTATGGCTTTAATTATATAGGGGAATAAAGATGAAAAAATCTCTGAAGTTTATAATTTTGGCTGCATTAATACTATGTATTCATTTTCAGTTGCTCGATCAGAGAGCCATCGCGGCTCAGTATAGACATCAAATTACCACAATTCAAATGGAAGACTAGTATATTCTTTTTCGAGTCCAGGGAACTACTACTTTTCATACGATCGAAACGGAAATATTCTAGAGAAAACGGCATTGAGTAATATCTTGGTTAGAACGGATGATCTTAACAACTTGGATCAAACGTATTATCACACCAATTCGTTATATTTGGATGAGAGTAATGCGGCGTATTTTGATAACGATCATTCACGGGCTGCGAGAACTATGCTTACTGATGATGAAATTGTGTGGAAGCAAACAGGTTTAAAAGTGTTTCAGGCGATAACCTATTCAAATAAAGAAAGTAATTACTTTGATTACTTTACCTCTGTTAATGGAATAGATTGGGATAAAGCGTTTCCGACAGTTACTGTATCTCAAGGCTCGGGGGGGGGGGCTAAACATTCACTACAAGCATCTTAAATAAGACTTCTAAGAAAACCAGATGATCTTACATCGTATCCTGTCCATAACCTCAAGAAATTCGACAACACAGGTGAAGACATGGAGGACCTCATCTCCATCGGCACCATCGGCCTGATTAAAGCTATTGAGAGTTATCGTCCAAACAAAGGAACCAAACTAGCCACATTTGCTGCTCGTTGTATTGAAAACGAAATCCTGTTGCACCTGCGTTCGCTCAAGAAAACACGTAAAGACGTATCCCTGCATGATCCAATTGGGACGGACAAAGAAGGTAATGAAATTACTCTCATCGATATCCTTGGTTCGGAAGCGGATGATGTTATTAAAGAAGTGGATTTGAAGATCGAGAAGAGTAAGATTTATCGTAATCTTGATATTCTGGATGACCGGGAAAAAGAAGTTGTGGTTGGGCGGTTTGGATTGGATACAGGCGGGGAAGAGCGGACGCAGCGGGAGATTGCTAAGGAGCTTGGCATTTCGCGGAGTTATGTTTCGAGGATAGAAAAAAGGGCGCTCATGAAGCTGTATCATGAGTTTTATAAGGCTAAGCGGTGAGACTGATGACAATTACACAGTAATAATCCATTAATAATAAAACTTGAAAAGCGACTTGTCTACGGATGAGTCGTTTTTTGTGTGGATAGGGTTAGCCCTACTTATGATACGGTTCATCGCACTATCTGTAACGGCAAGTTATAAGGCCATCCCTTTCGGGATGGCCCTTCCTGTAAACGTGGTTACTCGAGTACTCTGTCATTTTTAATTGAATTTCTTTTAATTAGTAGTTTCTAGTAATCTGGAAACAATTGCTGCAAACTCTGCTCTAGTAATATCTTTTTCAGGCTTAAATGTACTGTCTGCGTATCCTGTAATAATATTATTGGATGCGAGTGCATCGATGAAATCATAATACCATGCATTTCTTTTAACATCTTTGAATGATGTGTTTCCAGTACCAGTTAGCTTAAAAGCTCGAGTGATTAGTACCGCTAATTCACTACGGCTAATCTTCTCATTTGGACGGAAGCTTCCGTCGCTATATCCGTTCATCAAGCCTGATCTAGCAGCTGCACCAATAAACTTATTCGCCCAATGAGTTGGAGATACATCTATAAAGTTACTTTCTTGTCCTTCAAGTCCCATATAAGTTGCAATTACTTTAATTGCTTCGGCACGAGTCAAACCTGAATTTGGGCGGAATGTTCCATCGGAATACCCCGTCAATAATCCCTTAGCAATTAGTGCGTCAATGCTTGTTTTTGCCCAATGATTCATTGTATCTACAAAACTAACAACTTTCGGTTTATCTGCTGGTATTATTGTTTCTGCAGGTGACGGTGTTTCTATAGGCGTTGTTATTGCTGGAGGTGTCACCGTACCTCCTCCAGTATTTGGATGGGTTGGTCCATTATCTGTGTTTGGATCAGGATTAGTAGAGTTTGAAACGTATTGAAGTGCTGGAGCAAATGTTGTAAGTAGTCTAGCTTGACTTTGTTGCTCAAGAGCGTAGCTCATGCCTAAAACTTTTGCATCGTCCCATGCTCTACCAACCAGTTGCATAGAGATAGAATATCCGCTGTCATTCGTTCCTACAGGAACAACTACCGTAGGTAGACCCATAGTAGAGGTTAATACGCCTGTGTTACGGTCTGAACTTAATTGAGAAGCTGCTGCGTCATTGTTATATACGTCGCTAATAAAACCTGCATAAACAACAGCATCAACACCATTCGCGTCCATCCAGCTTTTAATAACTTCCTTATAGTCGGTTCTATACTTAATGTAATCTTGTACAGCTTGTTCAGTCATACGAGTTGGAGTACTATATCCTCTTTGATTATAGATAAGCACCTTATCTGAAGCTAGTACACTTGCTCCATCAATATAAGGGAAGTCCTTATGCAACTCAATATAACGTGCCCAACCTTCAGTAGATCCATTAATACCAGAAGGACGACTAGGGCCTGATGGTACAGCTGACATTTCAACCATAGTCGCACCCGCTGCTTGAAGCTCTGAGAACTTATCCATCACTGCCTGTCCAGTATCATCATCAGCATATGCAGATACAAAGGATGCAGGAATGTATCCAATTTTCTTTCCTTTCAATGCATTAACATCCAGAGATTCCTTCCAATCCACTGGACGCTTATGATCTGCATCAGCAGTGACTGTGAAAATATCCTGTGGGTCCGTACCCGTTGTAGCATTCAATATAATGGCTAGATCAGTTACTGTTTTAGCAATGGGACCTGCATAATCTTGTCCCCAAGTGAGTGGCAGTACACCTGTAGTACTTGCCATACCGTCTGTACCCCGGAAGCTTTTTAAGCTAGCGCCTGTAGTTGGTGCATATAGAGATACCCCTGTTTGCGATCCCATTGCTGCTGCTGCAAAATCAGCTGCAACAGATACTGCAGACCCGCCGCTTGAGCCAAAAGATGTTTTCGATGGATAGAGTGCATTCCATGTTTGCTGCCAGCCGCTTTCACTAAAGCTTCCGCTGTTAGCAAACTCAGAAGTATTTACTTTACCAATAATTACAGCTCCAGCTTCCCTCAGTTTTTTCACTTGGAATGCATCAGAATCAGGCTGCCAGCCTTCAAGAGCTTTACTGCCACCGGTAGTAGGCATATCCTTTGTATCATAAATATCTTTTATCGCAATTGGAATACCCAATAAATCACCTTTTACACCTTGGGCACGGGCATCGTCAGCAGCTTTTGCTTGGTTAAGCGCAGTTTCAGATACATGCAGGAATGCATGGAATCCCAATTGTCCCTCATCGTATACCTTGATTCTATCTAAATAGGCTTGAGTAATTTGTACAGAGGTAGTTTTGCCAGTAATCATATCCTGCTGCATTTCTGCAATTGATTTATTCTTAACATCATACGGCGATGAAGTTACTAATTCTTTAGGCGCAGGAGCATTTGGTATAACCAGATGATCTCCAGTATCAAGTCCCTCTATAGCAGATATATCCCAGTTGCTAATTGACCGAATTTGTGCGTTTGTTAATCCTGTTACATCCAGCAGACTATTAAGTCCATCTAGCATAGCAACCAGATTTTTCAACCCTTCTTCACCAGCTTCTCCAACTTGTACATAATTTACTAGGGATTTCGATTCGCCCGGGCCAATATTTAGTGAATTAATGAACCCATAGAAATTCGCTTCATTTCCATACTCAGCTAATGGTATTGTGAATGGATCCTGTTGCTGATTACCTAGACCGGTTAATCCATTATCAAACGGCTTTGGAGATCCCACTGCAACGCCTAACGGCTTATTGTTTTTGGCGCTACTATCTACAACAATCCATGAATCATCTGTAGTTACCTTTAGATCGCCTGAATAGGTTGCCTTAACTACTGAAGCATTTGTTGTTGTACCATATCCTAAAGAGCCACCGAATGATACATCAACTTTTATTGCCACATCATTTTTATTAGTGAAAGTATCAAAGAATCTCGTTCGATTATGAATAGTATCCACATACACCTCACGTGTTACAGTTACATTTCCTAGATTTACAGATTGAGCCGAAGTAAACTTATTAACGCCGTCATATTTCAAGTCAAACCCACGCATCATTTGACCATTCATCAGTGGAGCTGAAGGCGAGGACACTTTAACAAAGATATTGCCGAAACCTTGTACTTGTGTAGAACCAACTGTACGTAAACTTCCTGTGTCTAAGCTAGGAGCAAAAACATCGTGAATCTCCCATACTGTGCCACTTTCTGAAGTAACTCTAGTTAAAGCGTCAGCTGTTTGGAACGGAATTACACTCGTAGCAATAACAGATAACACAATTGAAGTAGCTATAAATTGCTTTTTACTCCAATTTTTTTTTGCTGGTGAATATTCAGATCGGGTGGAACCAGAATGCTCTCTTTTAGTTTCACGTAGACGTTTGAACTTATTCATGTGCGTAATCTCCTTTTCCTGTATGTATTTTATTATTTAATGTTAGGAAATATAACACTAGTATTTGTTTCAGTCAATGAATATTATGAATTTAATATATTTTGAGTTTGAAAAAAGGGAAAAACGGCTCTTTTAATTATTCTGTGTAACGTATATGTAAACTGTTTCGTTAAATAAATTACAATTTATGATAGGTTTTGGAGAATCTATAGGATATTGAGTATCATCATCCGGCTGCATCACCAAAAACCTTGAATTTCACTTATCTCTATGTGAATTTGACGAAATCAAAAAGAAAAGGAACAGCTAAAAATTAACGGAGAATATTATGTTTTTCATTTCATGAAAGTGGAAGATTCTATATCGGAGCATGGCATAAAACAGAATCACTGATGATTCCAGATGCATAGCCGCAAGATCACTAATGGGCATCCTGAAAAGAGTAAAGTATCTGCTGGGAAAGAAGCCATAAGAATAGCCAGGTAGTGTATCTGGAATAAGTGGGATTTCATTGTGGAAACCACTTTAGCGGGTGGTAACGTTATAAGGCAGATGAGGATGCAAAGGAACAAGGCTTTGAAATTATTGTGTTTTATGTGGAACTAGCAGATGTTCGGCTAAATATTGAATGTATTGCTCTACGTGTGAAAAACGGTAGCTATCATATTGAAACCGAGGATATTATTAGACTCAATTTAACAAGTGTAATACTCTGACATCTCACTTAGAGTTAATTGATCAAGTAAAGTGTTATTTAAATGGATTACCAGGATGTACACAAGAAATCAATCGGAAACTACAAATTAAATATAATGTGCAAAAGGAAACCAATTCGAATCAGAATCGATCGTAATTGGTTTATTTTTTGACATCACATCGTGCCCATAACCTCAAGAAATTCGATAACACTAGGGAAGACATGGAGGATCTGATCTCCATTGGCACCATCGGCCTGATTAAAGCTATTGAGAGCTATCGTCCAAACAAAGGAACAAAGCTAGCCACATTTGCAGCACGTTGTATTGAAAACGAAATCCTGATGCACCTGTGTTCGCTCAAGAAAACACGTAAAGACGTATCCCTGCACGATCCAATTGGGACGGACAAAGAAGGTAATGAAATTACACTTATCCATATCCTTGGCTCCGAAGCTGATGATGTCATTAAAGAAGTCGATCTGAAGATCGAGAAGAGTAAGATATATCGCAACCTAGATATTCTGGATGACCGGGAGAAAGAAGTTGTGGTGGGTAGGTTTGGGCTGGATACAGGTGGAGAAGAGAGGACACAGCGGGAGATTGCTAAGGAGTTGGGGATCTCGCGGAGTTATGTTTCGAGGATAGAGAAGAGGGCGCTCATGAAGCTTTATCATGAGTTTTATAAGGCTAAGCGGTAAACTCATAATCACAAGGTAGTATCCGTTAACCGGCATACATAGAAAGCTTCAAGGACCATATTAGAATTTTTTAGAGAAGATATAGTTCAGCGAATTTTTGTATTAAACCAACTCATAAAAATACATGAGAAAGGGAGAGGGAAAATTGTTAAGTGGTGCTCTGAAGAGTACATATATCCAGTCATCTTTTGCGATTGGGCTTATTGCATTTTGGCTGTGAAGATATTTAGCTGTTGTTGCAATTAAAAAGAAAGGTACGGAAATCTTTGGTTAATACAACACAAAAGCTTATTAAATATAACTAAATTTGAGTATCAAGCGAAATAAAAAAACCACTTATGCTCGGAAATCCCAAGCTTGCTTAAGTGGTTAATCGTGCTTTTGAATCTTATAACAACCTTAAGTTGTCGGGTTCAATGCCCCTTGATACTCATCCATTAAATTGTCGATAATCTGCTGTACGGACAAAATCTCTTTAATCTCATGAACTCTGGACCCAGCAAAAACCAATCCGTTCTTAACATCTCCTCTAAGGGAAGTGAGCAGGGATTCCATTGTACAGAAGCGATGTGAACAAACCTTTAGACAATTATAGCATTTGACTATCTTTAATTTGGCATCATCACTGATCCGGTCCGTAAAATCATTCCGAATCGCTCTACCTTCTAGACCCACAGTAGACTTGATTAGGACAGTATCTCCTTGCTGAGCATCTACATACTTTTGCTTGAAGGCTAAGGGAGCATCACACTCAAGGCTAGCCACAAAACGGGTACCCATTTGAACACCAGATGCGCCGATCCGAAGGGCTTTTGCGATATCATCCCCTGTTAGAATTCCACCCGCAGCAATAACAGGAATCGAAACGGCCTCTAAGACTTCAGGAAGGATATCAAACATGGATCTGTCTGTACCTAAATGGCCTCCAGCTTCGAACCCTTCCACAACGACTGCGGAGGCACCAAGTCTTTCGGAAATTCGGGCTAATTTGGCGGATGAAACAATAGTTACGACAGGAGTACCATATTCTTTACCCCAAGCATAAATATCTCTAGAAATTCCGGCTCCGGAAATAATAAAGTCAACCTTTTCCTCCAAAGCAATCTTCATTTTTTCGGCAAAGTCCTTCACTGCGAATAGTACATTCACACCGATGTAGCCATTTCCTTTAGAGAGTTCTCTTGTTTTGCGAATATGCATTCTCAGCTCATCAGGAGTAATCCCTGTACCAGAGATGGTGCCGATCCCGCCTGCATTGGCTACAGCAGCGGCTAGTCCACTTAAGGATATGCCTACACCCATTCCACCTTGAATAACAGGAACTCTCGATTTAATATGTCCGAATTGGATTGTTGGAAGTTTCAATTACACACCTCTTTTGCAAGTTGTTGACATTATTAATACTCCTCTAGAGTAATAAGATATATCGTAACACAGCTAATTCTTTCCCGGATGTGACTGTAAA
Source organism: Paenibacillus sp. FSL R7-0048 (assembly GCF_038004505.1). Classification (NCBI taxonomy): domain Bacteria; kingdom Bacillati; phylum Bacillota; class Bacilli; order Caryophanales; family Paenibacillaceae; genus Paenibacillus; species Paenibacillus sp. FSL R7-0048. Next base: position 1,639,811 of record NZ_JBBORF010000001.1, read on the forward strand.
CATGCTCAAACTATGTTAAATATCATGTCTTTCAACTGTTAAGTTGTTGATATCAAGTGAAAATTTAAGAAAACGAAGTGACTATTAAAAAAAGGACAATGAATAACAAAAAAAAGAGCCATCCATCCGGTAAAACCTTCATACTTCTATCAACGCATTTCTATCAAGAAAGTGGATTTTGACATCGTATCGTGTCCACAACCTCAAGAAATTCGATAACACAGGGGAAGACATGGAGGATCTGATCTCCATCGGCACCATCGGCCTGATAAAAGCTATTAAGAGCTATCGTCCGAACAAAGGAACCAAACTAGCCACATTTGCTGCTCGTTGTATTGAAAACGAAATCCTGTTGCACCTGCGTTCGCTCAAGAAAACACGTAAAGACGTATCTCTGCACGATTCGATTGGGACAGACAAGGAAGGTAATGAAATTACACTTATCGATATCCTTGGCTCTGAAGCTGTATCATGAGTTTTATAGGGCGAAGCGGTGAGGATATTAGATAATAACTTAAGATTCACTATAGAGTGTTTTAAAAGCGACTTGCAAAAAGGGAGTTGCTTTTTTATGTGCGCCCAGCATTGGCGATCTATAGGGTTGAAGTTCCGCATACATCGTACAAAAATGGCAGACCTTGCGGCAAGCGATAGAAGAAAGAACCTATGAACCGAGTCCCTCCCCTACATAGAATTAGAAGGAATAACGGAATCGTGCAAAAAGTAACTTTCTTTGCTAAATAAAAATATCCATCATTCTTATATAATAAAGGTGACAAGGTATCATAACAAGGAGCTTGGATCAACATAAAATAACCTCCGCGAGTGAGAAGGATAGGATGGATGCATCATGAAAAGGTACGGGGCGGTCGTGATAGGCTGCGGTTATATGGGCTCTCTCCACTTGGACGCGATATCACGACAGGTGCGGGTCCGGTTGATCGGCGTGGCGGATTGGAACCGGGACAGGGCCTCCTTAGTGGCAAGCCAATACGGAGCTGAGTGTTGGAGCACGGATTACCGGGTCTTGATAGAGCGTGATGATGTGGATCTGGTCATTATCGCCACGTACCCGTCCTCCCATCTGGGGATCGCAAAAGATTGTCTCGCTGCAGGGAAGCATATCCTATGCGAGAAGCCGATGGCGGGCAATGCACGGGAAACACAGGAATTCATGAAGCTGGCCCGTGGAGCTAAAACCAAGGTGCTGATCGGTCACATCCTTCGCCATAACACTACGTACCAGGCGGTTATGAAGATGATCCGGGAGGGCGCCATCGGCTTCCCTTTGGTCATCCGGCTATCCCAATTGAAGCCCTCCAAAAATTGGGTTTCCCACTTATCCCTGCTCCGGGACGTCTCGCCGATCGTGGATTGCGGCGTCCATTATATCGATGTGATGCGTTGGGCTACAGGGGCGGACGTAGTAAGCGTCAATGGGATCGGGCAGCGTCTCTACGAAGAAGTCCCGCCGTATACTTACAATTACGGACTCATGACCCTCCGTCTGTCGGACGGCTCCATCGGCTACTTTGAGACAGGGTGGGGCAAGGGGCTTCCGACTGATAACCGGAAGGAATTTATCGGACCGGCAGGCCGGATTCGCATCATATACAAGAACGAACGACCGCGAGAGGATCAGCATCTGGGGAATCTGATCGAGGTCGAAGACTACCAGAAAGGAGCGGTCCGGCAGATCAATATGGACTTCTCCGTAAAGCCTACGGGTGCCCAGCTGGACTATTTCCTGTCCATGCTGGAGAACAACTTGCCCCCTATACCGGCAATGGAGGAAGCCTGCCGGGCGATGGAGATCGCTCTCTTAGCCGACCGGGCGATCCATGAAGGAATTACGTTACCTTGCGCGAAATAAGGGTTGACCAACATGGTGATGGTAACAGGGGATGAACCGGTGCATGGTGTACACCTGCTGAGGAATAAATTGTCCACACCCATGCAAAGTACGGCAGCCGACATCAGTCAGTCGAACTGAGGGATGTATACGGTGCCGTCGGGTACCACCCGCTGGATCATCAACGGATTGCAGGGCTAGTAAGCTCCGGAGCCATATTCCGGGAGGTTCCATTCGGCGAGGTGAAGGTAGATTTCGACGCATTGCAGGAGAACACGGATACGGGGGGATCTGACCATCGATCGGGAAGTGGGGGATGCGCCCGAGGGGATATAGAGTGTGCAGTTCCATCATCCGCCAATACAGGTAACGGCAGACGGCCGTGCGAAATTTCGGGGATCGAGACTGCGTATTGGAAAACCGGTAAGTCGCGGGTCTAAATAATCAAGTTAATTAATAGGGTTGTTTTGCTGTGTTAGCCTAGTGGGATTTCCAACCGAAGGGAATGAACCATGGAAAGAAAATTAGAAACCTTAGTGATTTCCCGCCTGATAAATCAGACGGATGTTTCAGTTACAGAAGATTTCCAGATCATTAAACAGTATCAATGGCTTAAAGGATATAACCCGGTCGTTACAGCAAGATTAAATTACAGTCAGGAGGATCTGAAGCTTCAGTTTAAGGTTTACGAACAGAATCCAATACGAACATATAGAAACATGAATGATCCTGTGTATAAGGATAGCTGCATCGAGTTCTTTTTTCAGCCTACTCCGGATTCGGACCAGCGCTATATGAATTTCGAATTTAATGCGAATGGCGCAATTCTCTTGCAGATAGGAGCGGATCGGTATGATCGCTTCCCAATCACTATCAATCCAGCACTTTTCCAAGTCCTATCCACCACGGATCAGATTAATGATAAAGGGGAAGCGTATTGGGAATTAAGCTTTTCGATCTCATGGGCATGGGTACAATCTTATTTTTCGGATTTTCGGGCAGTGCCGGGAAAAAGGATAAGAGGAAACTTTTACAAGTGCGGCGATGAAACGGTTTATCCGCACTTTGGAACATGGAGCAAAGTTCATTCGAACAAACCAGAATTTCATAGAAGCTGTGATTTTGGGATTCTGTACTTAGAGTAACTGCGAAATGCAGGTTAATGAATAACTTCCAAAGCCGCATATACGGGGTTGGAGGTTTTTTTGTCGTAGTAGACACATCGAACAAATGTCATATTGGCAGCGCAAGGATACTATTATTTTAAAAAATCACCTGTTTTTTAAACTTTTAGAAGGGAGTGTCGTTATACTGTTCGACAATCTACTCGTGCGCACGGTAGTTGGCCAAGTACGAATGGAGGCAGGTAATGATGCATGTAGTTATCCAGCAATTGTGCAAAAAATATGGCAGTAAACAAGTACTGAACGGAATTAACCTGACATTGGGTACGGGTATGTTCGGCTTACTCGGTCCCAATGGGGCGGGAAAATCGACATTGATGCAAATATTGGCAACAGTAATACCGAAAACATCAGGGGATGTACAAATTGGACATTGCAAGCTTGGGCGGGATGAACGTGAAATTCGTGGCTTGCTTGGCTACCTGCCACAAGAGTTTGGCGTATATCGCAAGTTGACAGGCGCAGAATATCTCGATTATGTCGCGTCCATGAAGGGCATTACAAATGGAAAAGCCCGGAGGAAAGCAGTAGCCGAAATGTTGCGCCGAGTCAATCTGGAGGAGAAGCGCCATGTGCGTATAGGCAAATATTCTGGCGGGATGCGGCAGCGCATCGGTATTGCCCAGGCGTTGCTAGGTGATCCGCAGTTCATTATTGTGGACGAGCCTACGGCAGGGCTTGATCCCGAAGAACGCATGCGATTTCGTGATATGCTGACTGAGCTGGGTAAAGATCGTACTGTGCTACTGTCTACACATGTCGTCGCCGATATTGATAATAACTGTAAGAGTATGGCGATTATGAGCGGAGGGCGCATCGTATTTCACGGTACGCAAGAACAATTGCTCCAGCGTGTGCAGGGACAAGTGTGGACGGTCCAAGTGGGTGATGAGAAGCTTGCAGAGCTCAAAGAAACTGCAGCCATCGTGACTGCAAAGCGTTCAGGAGCCGGCTATGAGGCGCGTGTTCTTGCCAGTTCTGTCCCATTACCTGGAGCAGTCCAGGCAAAGGCAGGACTTGAGGACGGATATATCGCGGTCATGAGAGCGGGGAATAGCCAATGAGCCTGATTCGCTATTACAAAACAGAGTGCAAGCTACTGCTGCGTGGCCCAGGCTTGTATCTAATGCTGGCAACTGTGGTCGGCATCCTGTATTTGATGTTTCAGACCGCCGATGCCAAATTGGATCGTGCAGTATACGTGATGGATATTTCTGAGGTGTATTGCCTTGTAGCCCTCATTATTTTGCCTTTGCTGGCAACAGCGATAGCACGGCGGGATGAAGAATGGAAGACAGCAACCATGATGGCTACCTTTCCGTATCGAACATGGGAAATGGAGGCTGCACGCTTGCTCTGTGCTGTAACCCTTCCGTTAGCAGCTGCGCTCGTGCCGATGGGGGCTTATGTATGGTTGGTCGTAAATGATGGCATCTCATGGGGAATGCGTGAATGGTATACCTCTGCTGTATTGGCTTCCTTTGCCATCCCGATGTTATTTGCAACTGTAATTGCCTACTTAGTAGGTATCCTTATCCGCAAGCGATACAGTTACTTGATCAGCTTCGTCCTGTTGCTTAGCTTGGCAATTATTTTACCGGAATTTTTTAAGACCGATCGCCCTTCTTTTTCATTACCCCCTCATACGCAGATTTGGTTCGATTATTCACTAGTTAAATATATTGGTAAGTCTTACTCACGTATGTGGGGATTTATATATGATCCGGCATTTTGGCTGCATCGCGGCATCGTTGCAGCTTTAGCAGCAGGAATGGTCATGACTGTTCTACTTGTAGTATGTAGACGCAGGCGGGAACGGGTCAAGGCATGGCTTGTCTATCCCACGATGCTGATTCTAGGTGCAGTATTGTTATGGGCAGGTAGTGCGATGTACGGATACCTGCAGGAACGGGCAGATATTGCGGATGCCAATGAACGTTTCTATCGCGAACGTCTTACTTCAGCCAATGATATCACGCAACAGCGTGAATTGGAGCAACTGCTCGTTGCTGGAATTGCAGCGGGTAAATATTCGGAGGCGGATATTGAGGAAATGTCTCGGATCACCCTTAACACAAACGGGAATACCAGCAATCCGCTCTCGGTATCGCATATTAAAGATCTGCTTGTCGGAATGAAGTTCCAGGATCTACACATTAACAGCTACAAGCTGAATTTGGAATTACTGCCGCGGCATGGGTTAGAAATACAGGCGACGATGCAAGCAAGCAATGGACAAGCGGCAACACTAGAGCGATTCCCAATCATGCTGCGACATATCTTTGATGTACAGGAACTGAAGGTGAACGGTGCTGCTGCTGCCTATGAGTGGGAAGAGGCTACAGATGTACTTTGGATCAAGCCTGCAACGGATGTTATGCCAGGGGAGCATATGGAGATCGAGATGACATATAGAGGTACCCTAAATGATTGGCGGCATTATTATTCCGTCGCTCCTAGCAGGGATAGATGGGAGCAGATCGCTGTTGTCGACGATAACAGGATTTTCCTGCCAGCTTTCTATGGCTGGTACCCTGTTATCGGCAATAGCCGGCTATCGGAATTGCTTACCGATCACTACGAATGGGGGCGTCACGCTACAGATATTCTGGACACACAACTGCCGCGCCCTATGGCGGGCTTTGAAGTTGCTATCACAGGGCCAAGTGGCTTGAAACTGTTCTCCAACGCCTCTGTCATTACTAGTAAGATGGCTGGAGAGAAGGGAGCGACCATCACGCGCCTGGAGCTGGATGAAGCAAGCGGACTTACATTATTTGGGGGCGATCTGCAACTTGCAGAAGCGACGGCAGACGGCAAGACGTTGCGTCTGTTGGCATCTGGTCAATTGCCTGCCCGTTCTGTCGAAGAAGCAGCACAGTTCGCAGCCAGGCATTACGCCCAAGCGGCGCGTACTTTGAAAAAGTTGGATGGAGAAGCTGCAACGAGTTTTCCCCAGACGGTTACTATGGCACTTGCCGATTATCCGTATTATAGTTTGAATATGGTGAGTATGAGCACCCTTGGCATGGTAGATGCATCAGTTGGAGGTCCGGAAGCTCGCGATGTCCACTTTTTGTCTAAGGTGTCTGTGTCAAGTTATTTTGGGGCGGAAATTGATCGAGGGAAAAATGGGAATATCCAACTGAGAACGGGGCAGTACTGGCTTGATTACAGTGCCAAACGTAGAGAGATTAGAAATGCGAGAATGTTAAATTTAAACGCCCAATATACACTGAATAACTTTTTTCAGGCTTATAACGAGCTCAAGCTGGTCGGAGGGAAACTGCCAGATCGACTGTTCGAACCTGTTAGCAGCTATTTTTTGAACGGTACACCGAATCAGGTTTATGACCTTATGAATACCATATACAGCCAGTACGGTATTGAAAGTGTCTACGATGTCATCAAGCTTGTCTATGACAGTATTGGCACAGAGCAGCTAATCGAGGACATTGATGAACAAATGGAAGCGCTTCTGCGAGGCTATTTGCAAAGGAAAATGGAGGGAGGACAATGAAGGTTGCCCTCATTCTTTTGTCCCGTGCAAAATATGCTTGGCGCATCCTATGGGGCGGCTACTTGCTAGCTATAGCTATTATTGCGGCGCTGATAGCAGCTGGTTGCCTCATGCTGCCAATGATGATGCCCTCTCCTGGTTTTTATCATGTCAAAGTGGCTTTTATATTTGTGCTGCCTTTACTTGCGATTGCCTTGAGTGCTGCCTTGTTCGCCGATGATTTCAGTGAGGGTACTTTTGCCCATCATTTCAGCTATCCATATTCACAATTACTCGTGTTCGCCGAGCGAGGAGCGGTCGCTGCGCTATTGCTAGTTATCTATGAAGCAGCGTTGCTCTGGGCAATTGACCGCTGGGCGATCGTTTTAAGTACGGCACAACTAGCTTACATAATTAAACATAGCCTCAGTGTGAATATGTTCCTTGGCGGTCTGGCGGCATTGGGCACTCTGCTAGGGCGCAATATGGCTGTCGGGCTAGGAGTGGGGGCAACGGTGTGGCTGCTGGAGTATTTTATGTCCAGTATGCCGCTCAATCGGTACTATTTATTTCAAGCCGTCTGGCCGGTGAGCCAGTTCACAGATAAATCGCATAACGCTATCGCATTATTTGCAGCAGCTGGAATACTGCTTTTCTGCTGTATGCTTCTATTGGGGAAAGGCAGAGGTTGGCTCGTGTGCAGGCAATAGTGCTGAGCGAGAAAGGAGAGAGTCAAGTGAACAGCAGGGCTGTTGTTACGGATGAGCAACTGCTCGAGCAATACAAGCAAGGGAATACAGCCGTGCTGGAGTTGTTCGTCTATCGGTATCATCAGACCATCTATGCGTATTTATACCGACTGACCAGCAAACGTCAGCTCGCAGAAGATTTGGTGCAAGAGTGTTTTGTCAGAGTATTCACGGCTTTGCAAGCTGGTCGGTTGCCTGAACGGTTTCGACCATGGATTTATCGAATTGCGACGAACCTGTGCCGTGATGTATGGAAGTCCGGAGCTTATCGTTATGAAGTAGCGGCTAAGGATACCGGAGTGTATGATGCGGCAGATGGAGGTAAGGATACGGTAGCGTCTTTTTTAGACAAGCAATATGAGCGTGAAGCAGTCATTGCTGCCCTTGGCGCTTTGCCTGAGGAGGAGCGGCAAATTGTTATTTTGCGTTTTTATGAGGAGCTCAAGCTGGATGAAATAGCCGAGTTGCTGGAACTGCCGCTTGGAACGGTCAAGTCCAAGCTGTATCGGGCGTTCAGGCGACTGGCCCATACATTGCAGAAAGGGGAGGATCAGGATGAGTTACATATCCGGAGCCGGTAGCGCCGATAAGGCTAGTCGCGACAGTCAACTGCACAGGGAATTGCAAGAGCAGCGGCAACTAGAGGAAAAGGGTGAAGCAGCAGCGGATCGATGGGAGCATGACCAGATCGGAGCCGTATTCAGCCAACTGGATCGCTATACCGTCGATGGTCCCAGCGGCCAGCAGACGGAATCTCTGCTGGCGCTTGCCGCCACATATGCCACACAGCCTGAGTGGGCGGTTGCTGTACCCTCTTCCAAGCGAGTGGCAAGACATGACAGGCCTGGGCGGCAAGCAACTGTCGCTATATCTTTACCAGTAAGGCTTATGCAACGCATGGCAGCTCAGGTAAGGACGATGCATTGGCTGTTTTGGCTTACATCAGCGCTTATGATTGGCATAGGAGCAGTCGTTGAGGGGCTGGTAGCAAGTGAATGGTTCAGTAGCTCTGCCAAGCCGGATGTATTTTTATTTACGATTCTGTTGCTTCCTGTAGCCAGTGTGGCCTATTCACTCCGATCCATGCATACGCCAATGAGTGAGCTTGAGGCGACCTTTCCTGTTACACCCGTACAGCTTATGGTAGCCAGAATAGGAACCATACTGCTATATGACCTCCTTCTAGCGCTGTTGTTTTATGTAATACTCGTTATGACGGGTACCAGCGGTGAATTCGGATCTAACACTACTTTACTGATCACAGATCTATTACTGCCGATCTGCCTGAGCGCTTTTGCAGCGCTGGCTGCAATGCTTCGTTTCGGGACATGGCCTGGTACCGCGGTTGTCCTCGCAGTGGGCGTCATCCAGTTTTCCGCTGGCGAGAGGCTTGGCGTATTTCAATTGTTCAGCGAATACGGGTCCGAACACTGGCTTGCAAGCAAGCTTGTTGCTGTTAGTCTGGCAATAGCGCTGGGTGTTATAACAAGTATTTTGCTGCGCCATCGGCATTATTACAAGCAATATGGATAGGAGGGAGAGTGGTGCGAGGAGCTGAGCTAAAACTTACCGCGGTTGAACTTCTTGCAGATAATGGTCACCTGCTGCTAGGGGATGTGAATCTGGCTTTGCCGCCAGGCTGGTATGGTCTGGAGGGCGCCAATGGCAGTGGGAAAACAGCATTGCTCAAAGCGATAGCTGGTCTATACCAGCCTGTACGCGGCCTGATTACCTATCAGCTTCATGGCGTGACGTTGTCAGGGAATGCTTTCAAGTCTTATCTGGGCTACAAGCCACAGCAGACAGCGTACTATGACAATATGAACGTCGAGGCATACATGCGTTATGTGGGTGAGATGAAGCTGATGCCACGGGCAACCATTGAGGAACGATCTCGTGAGCTATGTGAACGGCTTGGGCTTACTGCCGAGTGGAAAACGCCCATTCAGCGGTTGTCAGGCGGCAACAAGCAACGGCTTATGATTGCTCAGGCGATGCTTGCTGATCCATGGTTTCTGCTGCTGGATGAGCCTCTCTATGGCATGGATATCGAGATTCGTTTCCTGCTGCTAGACACGTTGTACGAAATGACACCTGGCACAGTCGCAATCTTTTCAGGCGCTTTGGAGGGCCTACAGGGAGGTTGGTTGGATGCTGTGATCAAACTTGAAAATGGTACAGCGGCGCTGCACTGATGCAGCGCCGTTTTCTATATTAAATCATCCTGCTGCGGCTGCGAAACTTGCCTGGCGGATAGCCAGACATTTGTTTGAACCATTTGCTGAAGGGGTGGATAGAGTCGGCCTCTAGCTGGCTGGCAATGGAGACTCTTCTACTCTTATCATTGGCAAAGAACGGGGAGTTTTGAACACAAATAAAATAATGAGAAGTGACAGATTGCTTGGGTAGTGTTGGGATAATATCAATAATTGGCGAACCAGCCGATGGAATCAATGGCGTGATTTTCTCTTTGAATGGAGATTTTTTGGTACCTTATTGTCAGTACAATCATACAGAGAAAAAAAGGAGGAGAACCCAGAATCATGCACACCAAGAATAAGGGGAAGTACAATGATTTTTCGAGATATTTACCTGGATAGCCAATTGTTGCGGAAGAAGACGAAACACTTCCCTTGGCTCATCCTGATTTGATGTTGTTTTTGCTTAACACCACAAATGTAATTGATAGTGTTGATTATAGACTGTTCAAAATAAAGGAAACAGCTATCGTTCAATTTTTTGTAACGGACGCATTTAAACAACTAGTGGAACTCCATGACCTTAAGGGCTTAGATTTCTCAGAGGTATACGATTCAGCTTTTACTGCAGAAAAAGAAGAAGAGCAAGAACGTAATTACCAAGCTGCCCTTGATTTCATAGAGCGCAATAAAGGAATTGAAGTTCATATGATGAGGCTCGTTTCCTTATGGAGCAGGAAAAAGTTGTTGCCAGCGGAAAGTGGAGAATGCAACTAGATGAGAATGGGGAGCAATGGCTTGCGAATTTTACACCTGATTTGATTTATTGCTGGGGCCAGCCAATTTATATTCCTCCTGTGTTAATGCTTTTTCAATGGCATGAAGTAGAGAAGTCTGAAATTAACTTATAGAACCCGGTGGAATGAAATATACTCTTATGAAGCTTTATCATCATTTTTAAAAGGCTAAGCGCTGAGCTTAAAGCCATAAGTTAGATTCTGTTAACACTAAAGTTTTACAAAGGCGACTTATCTGCGGACGGGTTGCTTTTGTTTTTTTCAGTTCCCATCAAAACAATATAGTCCTGACCGATCTGCTTATCCAAATCATTGAATACTATCAATAAAGATAACCGTCAACCAATAGAATATATGATATAATGACGTGGTTGTTGTAAGGTGCAATTTTAATATGAAAAATAGGATGGGCAATATGAAGGGTTATCTTTATAACGTGGATAAAAAAAGATTGATTATTATGGTTATCGGCAATGTATTTCTGGGCATGGGAATTAGTATTTTTAAGCTGTCCGGCATGGGGAATGATCCCTTTAGCGGCATGGTGATGGCTCTTGCAGAGTGCGTGGGTATAACATATGCAAATTTTCTGATCTTGCTGAACCTGGCATTGTTTGTAATCGAATTCATAACCGGACGAAGGTATATAGGAGCAGGGACTTTTGTAAACGCAATCTTTTTGGGGTATATCGCTACGTTCTTTCATAGTACTTGGCTATCTCTGTTAGGCGAACCTCAGCTGTTATGGCAGCGGGTGGTCGTCGTAGCGATTGGCGTGGTGGTATGCAGTTTTGGGGTATCCCTGTATCAGACATCGGCTGTGGGAGTCGCTCCTTACGACAGCCTGTCCCTGATTATGAGGGATAACGTCCCGAAAATATCTTATTTTTGGCACCGGATGTTTACGGATGCTCTTTGTGCTTTGATTTGCTTCCTGGCAGGAGGCGTTATAGGCTTAGGTACTCTAGTGTCCGCACTTGGTTTGGGACCCATTATTCATTTTTTTGATGTGAATTTTACGGAGAAGCTGCTGGCAAAAAAGCGTCCAAATTAAGAAAGGCGGGGCAGATCAATCTGCCCCGCCTTTACTGTAATTTGAAGGTTCATTTCTAATGAGTAAATGCACTCTTAATGTTATTTTTTTTATGAACATCTTCCGTGCCGCTATCCAAGGCGGTCTTGTAGTAGAAGCATTTATGGTCTATGACTTCCATCGTTTTTCTCAATTCTTCCATCTGTGCTTCTACAGAAGCTTTCCGCTCCAGGAACATATCATATCTCTGCTGCAAGGTGGAGTCCCCTTCAGAGCACCACTCAATGAAATGTTTTATTTCCTTAATCGGCATCCCGGATGACTTCAGGCATTCAATTACTTTTAAAGCATCCATATCCGTTTCTTTGAAAATGCGTTTCCCGCTGGGGGTTCTTTCTATAAAAGGCAAAAGCCCTTCCTTGTCATAGTAACGCAGGGTATGTGATGTCATATTAAAATATTCTGCAACTTCACTTATGGAGTATGTCTTCATCATCTATCTCCAGTCTTAATTATATTTTATGCTTGACTTAGAGTTAACTTTAAGTAATAACATAGGTTTTGTAAAGTCGGCGTTACAGCTTTTTATATTAACTAGAAGAGAGGTTTCACTATGATAAAAGTAAATGCACGTGCTACATTCAGTCAGGAAGGCCCGTTCAAGCTAACTACAATCGAACGCCGGAATCTGCAGCCGCACGATGTTCTTATTGAGATTAAATACGCTGGCATTTGCCACTCGGATATTCATACAGCCCGCGGGGAGTGGGGACCGGTTAAGTATCCACTTGTTCCAGGGCATGAGATCGCCGGTATTGTCAGCCAGGTCGGTTCCGAAGTTACAAAGTACGCAGTCGGCGATCGTGTAGGGGTTGGTTGTATGGTTGACTCCTGTGGAGAGTGCAGTAATTGCCAAAAAGGTGAGGAGCAGTATTGCCTGAGTGGAAATACGGGCACCTATGGAGCTATCGACCGGCATGGTCACTATACTCAGGGCGGATACTCCACGCACATCGTTGTAACAGAAGACTTCGTGGTCCGGATTCCTGATGCTATTCCGCTTGACGCGGCTGCACCGCTTTTGTGTGCAGGAATCACCACCTATTCACCGCTGCGCCATTGGGGAGCCGCTCCCGGCAAAAAAGTAGCTGTAGTGGGTCTTGGCGGGCTTGGACACATGGCTGTGAAGATTGCTCATGCCATGGGAGCTGAGGTTACTGTGTTATCACAGTCACTGAAGAAGAAGGAAGACGGATTGCAATTAGGAGCGGATCATTATTATGCGACCAGCGATCCGGAGACATTTAAGCAGCTTGCCGGTTCATTCGATCTTATTGTGAATACAGTAAGCGCACAAATTAATATTGATGCCTATCTTTCACTTCTGGCATTGGATGGTACATTAGTCAATGTTGGTGCGCCCGCTGATCCATTGGCAGTTAACGTATTCTCGCTGATCGGCCACCGCCGTTCGTTTGCCGGGTCGATGATTGGTGGAATCCGTGAAACGCAGGAAATGCTTAATTTCTGCGCTGAACATAATATTGCTTCTGAAATCGAGGTCATTTCTGCTGACCGGATTGATGAAGCTTGGGAGCGTGTGCTTGCTTCAGATGTCCGTTACCGGTTTGTCATCGACATCAGCACGATGGGGAACGAATAAGAGACACCTTCATTCTTGACCTCGGTTCGTGGCCACAACCTCAAGAAATTCGATAACATAGCGGGAATTTGCTAAGGAGCTGGAAATCTCACGCAGTTATGTTTCGAGAAGAGAAAAAAGGCGTTGTTGCATACAGCAGCATATGTGTATAAATGCTAAATAGGCAGAGCAGTGCTTCTACCATTGGGGTAGGAGGACGGCTCTGCTTATTGTCGTTGCTGCAATTGAATATTTTGGTTCAGCTGATTCTGCCGTTTTTATGAAAAAGATGATTCTTTAAAGGTTGGAATTTTTAAAAATCAGGTTGAAAAATGCTATTTTCCCTAATAGAAAATCATGACACAATAACAATAAAGCGCTTACTTCATTAAAACATCCCAAGTTCATGAAGACTCTATACCACTTTTTGAAAATATTTACGATATTAAAAGTCGTATCTGCTGGCCGAAATTGCGGATTCCAAGCAAAGGTTGAAATTATTAAAAAAGTTGGTACTAAACGTTTAACTCAATAACTTAAGGGGTCAAACGGTTAGACATATCTATGTAATTATGAAGGGGGAGAGGGAAATGAAAGTAGGTAAAGCATTCGGGGTAGGTATTCTTTCAACTGCACTAGCGTTAAGTGTCATTGGCTGCGCGAAAGACGAGACAAACACAGCAACCAAGGCATCTGATGCACCCAAAGCATCTGAGAACGCAACCTCCAAGCCTGAGGAGAAGGTCAAGATTATCTATTCGATGTGGGGAAGTGCGGAAGAGGGAAATGTAACCCAGGGAGTGGCGGATAAGTTTAATGCTTCTCAAGACAGAATTGAAGTAGAAGTACAAGCAATTCCTTGGGAAAACTACATGACTAAGCTGAATACAATGGCTACGGCAGAGCAATTGCCTGATACAGGGATGCTCAGAGAAGATGGGGTCGTTCAGTGGTCTACCCAAGGCATGCTGAATGATGTAAATACAATGTACGAAGGAAGCGACAGCAAACCACTGGATAGCTTAGCCTACAAATATCAAGGGAAAACCGTAGCCTACGCGGCTGCCAATGAAATCTTACTCCTCTATTACAACAAAGATATGTTTGACAAGGCCAATGTACCCTATCCCCCAGCCGCTTTAGACAAAGCGTGGACATGGGACGAATTTGTAACAACAGCAAAGAAGCTGACCCTTGATAAAAATGGTAAACATCCTGATGAGAGTGGCTTTAATGAGCAGAGTATCGTACAGTTTGGCGCATCCGTTGAAAACTTACCATGGCAGCTTGAGACCTGGGCGCTTGGTAATGGTGGAGGGTTCTATTCGGGTGATGGGACTGAGGTGAGAATTGGAGAAGACGCCAGTATAGAGGGAATTCAGAAGGTTGCAGATCTTTACTTGAAGGATCATGTTGCTCCGTTGTCTGTCGGACAGACTGATGATGGCATTCAACGAACCATCATCGCGGGAACTGTTGCCATGGCTACTAACGGTGCGTGGAACGTGGGAACTAGTCTGAATACGGCCAAGAATGAAGGCTTGAACTATGGCGTTGCAGTATTGCCTTACATGAAGGAAAAGGTTACCCTCAACACGGGTGGCGCCAATGTCGTCTTCTCCCAGACTAAGCATCCAAAAGAAGCGATGGAATGGCTGAAATGGTACAACTCAGAAGAAAATAACTGGGGCCTCATTAGCTCGGGGATCTGGATGCCGACGCTGGAGAAGTGGTACACGGATGAGACCCTTACCCGTAAATGGGTCGAAAATCCTAACTTCCCTGTTTATGACGAATATAAATCTGCAGTAGTCGACTATGCGCAATCACCTGCTGTGAAGCCCGCAGCGTGGTTCTATACGAATCATACGACAGAGTTTAACACCTTGCTCGGGTCGGTTCTAGGGGATGTATGGACTGGAAAGACGACCGCTAAGGATGCTATTTCTAAAAATCTGGATGCGTTGAAAGCAGCCCATTCAGGCAATTAGTAAAGTCCGTAAAAGAATGGCCGCTGCCAAGCTCACACACGCGGCGGCCATATTATGATCTTCAGGTGGGGAGATAGAGATGGAAATGATTAATAAATCTCCGAAACGTCGTTCACGTATCCATTCAGGTGAGGCACGAGCCGCGTATATATTATTGATCCCTGCCTTCATTGGGCTGATCTTTCTAACGTATTTACCTCTTATTGGGGTGCTCGGGATCAGCTTAACGAATTGGACGGGACTTTCAGACCCCAAATTTGTTGGCTTCGAGAATTATATTAATCTATTTACCACTGATCCTTATATTAAAGATTCTATTATCGCTACGGTCTACTTTGCCGTCTTATCGGTAGTTGGAGGCATGATTTATTCACTTTTTATTGCGATGCTACTGAATCGTAAAATTCCGGCAAGAGGGTTTTTCCGAGCTGTGTTCTATGTACCGTACGTTTTGCCGGCAGCCGCAATATATGTAGGATGGTCCTGGTTATACGAAGCTAATTTTGGATTTTTTAACTTTATTCTCTCTGAGATGGGTTTGAACAAAGTTTCTTTTATCGCGGATTCCAGCTATGTCATTCCATCCCTATCCTTGATTTCGGTTTGGCTGTCAGGTAACTTAATTGTTATTTTCTTAGCTGGGCTGCAAAATGTTCCGGTCGTCTACCATGAAGCGGCTGAAATGGATGGTGCGAATGGATGGAAACGATTCTTGCATATCACTTTACCGTGCATGTCGCCCATTATCTTTTACAATTTGCTAATGAGCTTGATTGCCAATCTCCAAATTGTTACGCCGGCTCTTTCATTAACGAATGGCGGCCCGGGTAATTCTTCACGCTTTTTAACTTATCTGATGTATGATCAAGCTTTTGTAAATTATAAATTGGGGTATGCTTGTGCGACAACAGCCGTTATTTTTGTTATTCTTGCAGGCTTTACTGGTGTATTATTCAAAACCTCCAACCTATGGATCTTTAATGAAGGAGGCGATGACAAATGAGTGTAGCCTCATACGGAAGATTAAAGAGCAAAAAACGTAATAATCAATGGATGAACCTGATCTCGTTTGTCGTTGTTATTTTTTTTACTATACTCGTGCTCTTTCCAATCTGGTGGATATTTCGCACGTCGCTCATGTCGAATGCCGAGATATACCAATATCCGCCTTCACTGCTGCCAGGAAATTGGTTGTTTTCAAACTATGCAGAAACGCTAGAGATCTTTAAGTTTTGGAAATATTTATGGAACACTATGATTATTATTGTACCCGCCTGTCTGGCAGGAACCTTTACAGCGACTTTATGCGGTTATGCCTTTGCAAGACTGCGTTTTCGGGGCAAAAAATTGATTTGGGCTCTTTGTGTCGGTTCGATGCTTCTACCTGCCATGGTTACACTTATTCCGCTATATATTGGGTGGACGAGAGGCTTAGGAATTCATGACAGCTATCTGCCGTTGATTTTGCCTTATTTCTGTGGTGGCGGGGCTTTTAATATCTTTTTGATTAGGCAGTTTATCATGTCTATTCCGAGAGAGCTTGATCAAGCAGCAACGATCGATGGCGCTGGATATTACCGCATTTTGTTCAGCATTATTATGCCGGCCATTAAATCTGCGATGATCGTCGTCGCATTATTTATCTTTATCGGTTTATGGAATGATCTACTTCAACAGATGATTTACATAAACTCAAGCGATAAGTATACGATAGCCTTGGGACTAACCGCCTTTAGAGGCCAACTAAAGCAGGACTGGTCGCTGACGATGGCGGCTACGTGTATGTCCTTTGCGCCGGGTGTCATTTTTTATCTGATTGGTCAAAAATATTTCGTAGAAGGAATCACGTTGACAGGACTGAAAAATTAGCTTCAATGGCTAAAGATAGCGCACTGTAATCTGCTCTGAAGTATTAATGGGGGCACCTTTCTGCTAAGGCTTAAGTTCCGAGCCCGGCGGTATAAGGTGCCCTTTATTTGTGCTGTAAAAGCTTCTACAGATTATGAATAAAGTTATATAGGTTTGCTGGGACGAGTCCTCTCTTTGAATTGGAACGTCCATACAAGCTCCTCGAAGATTAGTTTTATTTATGTACTTCGTATTTTAAGTTCAGAAAATGAAATGTCAATTGCAGTTTGAGACGAATATCACCGTTGCTTAAGTCTAATTGGAAAAGCTCCCGGATCCTGTTGATACGATAGAACAAAGTGTTTCTATGGATAAAAAGTGCTTTTGCCGCAAGAGCTGGAGTGTCCACATACTGAAGATAGGCTTCAAGGGTAGGCAGCAAACTTGTTTTGTGGGTATGGTCATAAGCAATAAGCTTCTGAATAACCGGATGACAGAAATCAGCAAGATCATGATGTTCAGATATGATTTTTCCAATATGCTCACAGAGATAGTCCTCATACACATAGATTGACTTGTTAAAGTCAAGTTGGAGTCCTAAGTCGATGGCAGCCAGACATTGTTTGTAATATTTTCGCAAAAAATTTAATTGACTGAAGGAGTCACTCATTGAAGCAGTCAGACTATTTACTTGCAGAAACTCCAGAATCCGTTCTTCTTTAGTAATTATTTCGTGGGTTGAATCGGTGAGAGAGATTAGAAATACAATGCGCCCTTGAAAAACGATCCAACGGTTGTTTGGCAGGAATTGACTTAGATGCTGCGCGACCAGTTGAACTTTTCCCTCAAAAAAACCGTTGTTTTGGTCAATTAAGGTCAACACACGCAAGTTAGAGGACAGCGGCCACTCCATATGAGCCAAGCGCATTGCAATGACATTAGCATCATAGAGATCACCAGTAAGGAGTTCGGTAAGCAGAAAGCTATGAACCATTCCTTGATTGGATTTATAGAAATCACTCTTCTGCAATTCTACCGAAACCAGTTCGCAAAGAAATTTTACTAGTTCAAAATCAATATCAGTAAATTCACGATCAAGCTCCATAACACTAACCTGTGCAAATTCTATACCGTGGACGTACACAAAAGCTGTAATCCAACCGTTCTTGGTCTCGGGATCACGAGAGTAATAAGGAAAAAGAGCCATCCGGGTCCGCTCGTATAAATTGGATTTCTTCATGCTTTGAATATTTCGGTCAAGGACATAACCTAAGTGTCTCTGTTGTTCAATATCAGGTCGGCTGGGAATAGGTGCTTGACACATAGCGAGTAATTTATAGCCAGCATCAACAATGATAACCGGATTACCAAAGATGCGGGTGGCTTCATTCGTCATGTGCTGCAATCCTTTGTTGGAGTTAAGTGCGGAGATAAGCGTGTGCATATGCTCAATAAGCCGATTCTCATGAGCAAGGATAGTAGAGATTTTCTCTGAAAGATCAAGCAAATCCAGTTCATTTGGCAGAAGGGTAAGGCAAGTATAAGAATCAACAGATGCGTCACAATCCTGAATACAGAAAAGTGGGGTGTCTGTTGGAAAGTCCCTTGGTATATCTGAAAGCTTGCCTAAATAGGCAGAGTCAGTCTTGAATACGGAGCAGGGTCGCAGGATAGCAAATTCGTTAATCTCTTTGGTTTGTAATGCCTCTTCCGGCCAGGCAAGACAACAGTCGCTAAGTTTTCTGATGATCTTTTGAAGATTCACGAGAACAGCCTCCAATAGCACTAGGAACCTTTGTGCAATTTTACAAAACTTTGCTGAAATAACCGATCACGATTAAGTTGCAGCACATGGGAGATAACGCTCTCATTATATATACTGAAATTATCACATGCAGCAATAAATGACACTTTAGCTTGAAAATGTGTGATGAGCTGTATTCAACAAGGAGGGATTGTATTGGAATTACGTGAAGAAATTTATGCGAAGCTGGTGGAAAGAGCTTCGCCTTTATTCGGGAAGAAGCCGGAGGATTTGTCGGAAAGTCTTTCATTTACGAGTGATTTACAGGCAAAATCTGTGCATTTTTCGCAGATCACTACTTTCTTGGAGGACGCTTTTAATGTTGAAATTCCATATATGAAATTTCGCCGGAAACAAACCATCGCTGAGGCTGTTGATTATGTGCTGGAAATTTGCGAGAACGGATAAGGAGAAGGACAATGAACAAATTTTTTACAAAGAAAGAAATGTTTCAGGGCGAAGAGCTTGAGAGTATTTACCGTGTGGCCCGTCGGCCTGTTAATAAAGAGCAGGATATTGATCTTTCTGCAAGTGAAAATCCAATGGATGCAATGGGACAAGGTTTCTGTCCTCCCTTCAACCAACGAACATACATTGCGGGTGAAGGCGTGATCTGTCAGCAAGACGTACCCGTTAAAATGCGTGACGGGGTGACTATCTACTGTGATATATATATGCCGGAAAATCGAATAGACAAGATTCCTGCACTAGTTTCCTGGAGTTTTTTCGGGAAAAGGCCAGGAGAAGGAATGAGTGAGTGGCAGATTATGGGCGTTCCTCCGCAGACCGTATCCAAACTCGCAAAGTTCGAGTCTCCGGACCCTATGTATTGGTGCCGAATGGGTTACGCCGTTGCCAACGTTGATACTCGCGGTGCAGGTCATTCCGAAGGTGATGTAAGCATGTTCAGTCGTCAGGATTGTGAGGATGGCTATGATTTTATCGAATGGCTGGGTGTTCAATACTGGTGTAACGGTCGAGTGGGTATGGGAGGAAACTCTGGTGTAGCCATGACCCAGTATCGTGTAGCAGCTTATCAACCTCCCCATCTCGCCTGTATAGCCCCGTGGGAAGGCACGACTGATGTGTACCGGGAAGCAATTTATGAAGGGGGCATCCCAGCACTTAGCTTCAATGAATTCATCGCAGCTTCGGTTACGGGGAATGGCGGTGTCGATGATCAAGTGGCTATGGCACGGAAATATCCTTTAATGAACGGTTACTGGCGTGACAAAATTCCTGATTTCAGCAAGATTACGATTCCGTGTTACTGTACCGCCGGCTGGAGTCATTTTCATCTGCGTGGTTCAATTCAGGGCTATCGTAAAATTAAGACGAAGCAGAAATGGCTGCGCGTACATCGCGATTTTGAATGGGCAGATGCTTATGATCCTTACAATCTTGAGGACCTGAAGCGCTTCTATGACCGCTACCTGAAAGACATTCATAATGGCTGGGAATTAACCCCCCGTGTCCGGCTTGATGTTATGGATGCTTTCGATTGTGATTACCAGGTACAGCGCAAGGAAAAAGGATTTCCTCTGGAGCGAACTCAATATACACGTTACTACCTGGATGCGGCCAGCATGAGCATGCAAGAAGGTCCTGTTTCTGCCGCATCCGAAGCAACTTACGACTCGGACAGTGGAGAAGCAATCTTTGATATGGAAATTAAAGAGGATACTGAGCTGACCGGTTATATGTTTTTACGGCTTTATGTTGAAGCAGCCGGGCATGACGACATGGATCTTTTCATTAATATTCAGAAGGCTGATGGAGAGGGCAATTGGATTCCCTGGCATGTACTGGATGAGCCGCATCCCGGAGCATGGGGTAAGATTCGTGTTTCGCACAGAGAGCTTGATTCAAAGCTTAGTACCCACTATCAGCCTGTGCTTTCTCACGAACGTGAGCTGAAGCTCACTGGGGGAGAGGTAGTTCCGGTGGATATCGAAATTGTACCTTCCAGCCGGATCTGGCATAAAGGTGAGAAACTGCGGGTGCAGGTGGCAGGCCGCTATATCCGGGAGGGTTGGTTCGAGCCTCTAGCGTGGGACACAGACAATAAGGGCAGACACATCATTCGCACTGGCGGGGAATATCAATCCTTCCTTCAGGTACCGGTAATTCCGCCACGTTATCAATCTGGTGAATATATCTACCGTTAGATATGGAGGAAAGTCCGATGATCGGTGTGGGGACAGATATCGTGAATTTTTCTCATCTGCGAGCCATTACGCTGGTGCAGGAAGATCCATTTATACAAAAAACATATACTCCGAATGAGATCGCGCAAGCTATAAGCCGTCCGGAGCCTTTTTATTACTATGTAACGCGGTTTGCCGGCAAGGAAGCGGTGTTCAAGTCTCTAGCTATCAGTGGCGAGGGAGTTAGTCTCAAAGAGATTGAAATCCTTAATGATGCCGAAGGGCGGCCTAATGTGATACTGCATGGGGAAATCGCCAAACGGGCGCTGCAAAGCTCATGTGCGCAAGTGAAAATTTCCCTTTCTTATGATACAGACTACGCGGTGGCCTTTGCCATAGCTGCAGATGGAAGGAGTATATAAATGAGCCTGCTGGAAACGCTCGAGCAAAAAGCACGTCTTCATCCCAAAAGGGTGGTTTTCCCGGAATGTGATAATGAAATGATTTTGAAAGCCGCCGCGGAGGTGGTCGCACGCAAGATAGGCCAACCTGTGCTAATTGGCAATTCAGAGAGTATCAGTGCGCGTGCGGTGGAACTTGGAATTTCGACTGAGGCATTCAGTTTCTTCAATAATTCGAATGAGCAGCAGTTAGAAGAACTCGCTGACGAATATACAGCACGTTTTGATGAGTTGAGCAGAAAAGCGGTCCTGCGCAAGGCAAAAGATCCAGTAAACTGTGCGATGCTGCTGGTTAAGACCGGCAGGGCTGATTGTGCAGCTGCTGGACGCGAGTATACTACGGCTGAGGTTATAGTGGCGGCTCAAAGCATTATCGGGATGCAGGAAAGCTTTAGCAGCATTTCAAGTCTTGGTATTGTGAATGTGCCGGGCTTTGAGGGTCCTGAAGGTCAGCTGCTTGCTATAGCTGATTGTGCGGTGAATGCCGCTCCCGATGCTGACGAACTTGCTGACATCGCCATATCCTCTGGATATACTGTCAAAACGCTGCTCGGCTGGGAGCCTCGTATTGCTATGCTTTCCTTTTCTACATGTGGCAGCACGGAGCATGAGAGTATTGATGTTATCCGCAAGGCAATCGATATTGTACATGGCAGAGTGCCGGACTTGAAGATCGATGGTGAATTTCAACTTGATGCAGCTATATCCCCAGGGGTGGCTGCAAACAAAGTGAAGCGTGAAAGTGATGTCGCTGGCAAGGCAAATGTGCTTATATTTCCAAATCTGCATGCCGGGAATATAGGTGTCAAGCTGATACAGCTTTTTGGTAAAGCCGATGCATATGGGCCTGTACTTCAAGGCTTTGCACAGCCGATCTGCGATTTTTCCCGCAGTGCTCCGCTTTCCGAAATGATGGGCAATATTATTATGCTAATTGTACGCGCACAGCATGGAAAGGAACTGTGAAGACATGGAAAGGATATATAAAATTTTTACGCTCAGCCCAGGCTCTACTTCAACAAAATTGGCGGTTTTTGAGAACAACACACAAGTATTCAAAGCGAATGTTGCCCATGACCCGGCAGTTCTAAAGACCTTTGCAACTATTGGCGACCAACTTCCTTACCGGCGCGAGACGATTCTATCGGAGTTATATAAGGCTAAAATCAGCCTTACTGCTATGGATGCTTACGCTGCGTACAGTGGAGGTTTGGAAAGCATGGTTGGTGGCATTTATCCGATTAATGAAGCCATTCTTAAGCATTCCCGGGAGGGAAGAACGGTCAAGCATCCGGCAATTCTCGGCGCACAGCTTATTCAAGCATTCTCGGATGAATTTGGCGGAGCACCTGCATATTTGGTCAACCCGCCTGATGTTGACGAATATGAGGAGCTGGCCCGTTTTACAGGGATAAGGGGCATTTATCGAGAGAGTAGAGTACATGTGCTCAATCAGAAAGAAGTCGCCATGCGGTATGCCAAAGAACTACGCAGACCGTATGAGGAATGCAACTTTATTGTGGCGCATGTGGGCGGGGGACTATCTGTTACTGCCCATAAGAAGGGAAGAATGGTAGACGGCAATGATGTACTAAATGGAGAAGGTCCTATGGCGCCGAATCGTTCTGGCTCAGTCCCTGCCGTCCCCATTATTGATATGTGCTTCTCCGGTGAATACACCCATCAGGAAATGATCCAGAAGATCAGCAAGACAGGAGGACTAGTCAGTCATCTCGGTACAGATAACACCATGGAGATCAAAAAAATAATTGCTAGCGGAAATACTTATGCGAAGCTTGTTTATGATGCTATGGCTTATCAGTTATGCAAAGCTGTCGGTGCTTGCGCAGCAGTTCTTCAAGGCCAAGTGGACGGGATCATTCTCACAGGCGGCGTCAGCAATGACCTCTATTTTACAGGTTTTGTGGAGCTATACTGTGGCTGGATCGCACCTGTTAAGGTGTACGGGGGTGATTTTGAAATGGAGGCACTTGCGGCAGGCACTGTGCGTGCTCTGAACGGTGAAGAAGAAACCAAAGTGTATACGGGTTATCCCGTATGGGAAGGTTTCAACAGAACAGAAACAGGAAAATCAAATGGATGATTTCTTGCAAAGCTTCATTAAAATCATACCCTCCATTCGTGCATCTGAAAGAATGGTCCTGTTGTCACAGCATATTCATGGAGAGCGGCTGGAAATACCTTGCGGTGAAAGCCACAGTGTTGAAGTTTGGTTGCATCGTGCCCAGCGGCAAAACTCGCCAGTACTTTTTGAGCTGCATGGCGGGGGGCTAGTGCTTGGCGATGCTGCCAAGGATGATAACCTGTGCGAGGAAGTCAGAACTCTTATTGGCTGTCACGTAGTAGGGATAAATTACCGCAAAGCTCCTGAGAATCCTTACCCTGCAGCGCTAGATGACGTCTGTGGAGTAATGAAGTGGTTTGCCGAAAATGCTGAAAGCTTCAGTATGGACCCTTCACGGTTTGCAGTTATGGGATTCAGTGGAGGGGCGACTCTTGCTACAGCCGCATCAATGAAGGCAAGGGAACAGGATCGCTACTCTATTTGCTGCCAGATTTTGCATTACCCCTATCTTGATGCCGTAACTGATCCGGCAGCGAAGGAGCGCTGTTTGTCCGATATGGCCCCAGAGTTGATGAAAGCGTTTACTTTTCTATATTCAAGTGAGGAGCAACGGAAGGAACCCTATGTATCACCGCTCCATGCGCCTGAACGGTTCATTACTAATATGCCGCCGGTCATTATAGTACTTGCCGAGTGTGATGCGTTGTGCTATGAAGGCGAACAATATGCAATTCGTTTGTCCAGGGCAGGCGTTCCAGTCTTTATACGGCAGATGCAAGCTGCGCACCATGGCTATATAGAAGATGCTTTTAATAGTGCCTGTTATAACGAACTTCCCATAGATACAAAAGAAACCCATGCAATCAACTTCCGTGAGCTGGCAAATGAGGCGGTGGAATGGAGTGCGCAATGGTTAAGGATGTATTTAAATTAATGTTTCTAGGAAAGGAACTTTATATGAGACGGATCGAGACAGAAATAGTTGTAATTGCCGCAGGACCTTCCGGATTGGCAGCCGCTGCGCAAGCTGCTGAGAACGGAGCGAGGGTAGTAGTGCTGGAGAAAAACAGTACGGTAGGTGGCGCAGCAAATATGGGGATGGGACCTCTGGGGATAGGTACGCGGCAGCAAAAATCCATGATGGTAGATATCAGTGTAGAACGGGCCTTCAAAATGTTTATGGAATATACGCATTGGCGCGTAGATGCCACTCTTGTGAAAAGGTATTTTGAAAATTCCGCCAATACCATTACCTGGCTAGAAGAGATGGGCGTCCAGTTTGCTGGCGCATACAAATATTTTCCGAAATCTGAGCAGACCTGGCATATCGTAGCAGTGAACGGTGGCATTGGCCGCAATGGCGGTGCCATCATGAATAAAGCAATCATGGAATACGCACGTGAGCATGGGGTTGAGTTTTATCTTGAATCCCCTGCTCAGCGTATTCTTACAGATGGACAGGGCAAGGTCTGCGCAGTTATTGGCAGAGGGCCTGATGGTGAAGAAACTGAGTTCCGATGCAAGGCTGTTGTTGTAGCTACGGGAGGTGCAGGTGATAATCCAGAGATGATTAAGGAGCGCACCGGCTATAGCTACAAGGAGGATATGTTCAATTTTGCAATACCCGGACTCAAGGGTGACGGAATTCGTATGGCCTGCGAGGCAGGGGCTGCGACAACCGATATGACTGTTGAAATGATCTACATTCTGCCACATTCGGATACCGGTCCGGATAGTGTGCCTGCCGTACTGATGCAACCTAACCTGATGGTGAATCAACTCGGCAAACGTTTTATTAATGAGGAAGAAATGCAGAACAATACCTTCACCGGCAACGCCATCGCTATTCAAAAAGGGCGTGTAGGTTATTCCATTATTGATTCCACTATTCTAAAGGGGTATAAGCGCAATGGTCTTGATGTCATAAACTTTGTGCATGACCCGGATGATGTCAGTGATTTTGATGAGGTCGTAGAGGATTACATCCTTCAGGGCAATCCGGACATTATCAAAGCAGACAGCATTGAGGAGCTAGCTGAAAAACTTGGGATCGTTCCAGAGGCTTTGCTCGATACAGTTGATGAATACAACGATATGTGTGATAGAAGTGATGAGCTCTTCTTCAAAAACAAGACTTATATGAAGCCTGTTGTGAAGGCACCCTTCTATGCCGGATGCTTTCGTCCCAGCGCGTATGGCACACTTGGCGGTATAAAAATAAACGATAGAGCAGAAGTGCTGGATAAGGAATGGTTGCCTGTACCCGGTCTGTACGCTGCCGGTACAGATACCTGTACCATTTACGGGGACAGCTATATGTTTCTTTTACCCGGAAACACGATGGGTTATTGCTTGAATACGGGACGTTTTGCTGGTGAAAGTGCCGCTGAATATGTGAGAGCAGAGGAATAAACGATGAAGGACGAACAAGTGACACTGGTGATTGACGGAAAGACCGTATCTGTGCGTACAGGTGGAACGATTCTAGAAGCTGCACTATCAAACGGTATCTATATCCCGAACCTCTGTTACCATGAGAATCTTCGTCACACTGCCTCCTGCCGACTCTGCATGGTGCGTCAGGAAGGGAAAAAGGGTGTCGTGGCTGCCTGTGCTGTAAAGGCGGAAGAAGGAATGGTCATTGACAGTAAGGATGCTCTCGCTGAAAACGTACGAAAGCTTTCTGTTGATTTAATGTTCAAAACACATCCAAGTGAGTGTACAGGCTGTCCAAAATTCGGACACTGCCAGTTCCAATCCATTTCCCAATTTGTCGGAGATACGGGGCGCCGCCTCCGGGCCAACCCGATCCGTATTGCTGAGGATGTCAGGAACCCGATTATTCTTCATGAAATGACCCGCTGTATTCTATGTGGAAGATGTGTGCGTGCATGTGAAGAGATGCGGGGTGTGGGAGCTATCCGCTTTGAGAAGGTTCAGGGCCGGTTGCAGGTTGTAGTAGATGGTAATTCCCTGCAGGATGCAGATTGCCGCTTTTGCAGTGCTTGTGTAGAGGTATGCCCCACAGGAGCTATTCGTGAACACGAGGCCATTACGCAGAAGATGACTGGAAAGTCCCGTACAGATGCCCTGGTTCCATGCCGGGCGGCTTGTCCTGCCCATATTGATATACCCAAATATCTGCGGTTCATACGGGAAAAAAATTATCCGGCTGCGGCTGCCGTCATGCGCGAAAAAGTACCGTTTCCCCACGCGCTCGGGTACATATGCACCCATCGCTGCGAATTGGAGTGTAAACGTAATTTTCTCAATGAACCGGTGGCCATACGTGACCTGAAACGCCATGCCTGCGAGCATGATGACGGTAGTTGGAAAACTCGTTCTTTCCAAAAATCGGCCACTGGCAAAAAGGTCGCTATTATTGGTGCAGGTCCTGCTGGTCTGACGGCAGCCATGTACCTTGCAAAGCTAGGTCATGAGGTAACTATTTATGAAGAACGCCAAAAGGCTGGCGGTATGATGCAATACGGGATTCCACAGTATCGTCTTCCCCGGGAGATCGTTGACCGAGAAATCGGCATGATCCTGGAGTTGGGTGTGAAATTACAGACCGGTGTTCGGATTGAATTTCCTGCCTCCCTGATCTCAGAAGGATTTGACGCTGTTTTGGTAGCCGTAGGGGCTCATAAGGGAGCGCGTCTGCCACTGAAGGGCGCCGGGCTGGAAGGCGTATATACGAATATTGAATTTCTGCGCCAGACGGCAGAGGGGGAGGCTCCGACTGTCGGTAAGAACGTAATTATTCTGGGTGGGGGAAACGTTGCCTTGGACTGTGCAGGAATCGCAAAACGGTTTGGCGCGGAAACCGTTCATCTGGCTTGCCTTGAAAGCCGAAATAAGATGACCGCATCTCCTGAAGAGCTTCGCTGGGCTGAAGAAGAGGGAGTGCTGGTGCATAACAGCCGAACGTTTCTCGCCATTAACGGCAGCGGCGACGGTAAAGTGAACGGGCTGCGGATGGCAGAAGTGAAAGGCTTCCAGTTTGATGAGAATGGCAGGAGTGTCATTGATCTTATACCTGGCAGCGAAACGATACTCCCGGTTGATACAGTGATTTTTGCAGTAGGTCAAGGACCTGATTTGGCAGAGGGCTGTGGGTTAGCCCTTGGTCGTGGCAGCCGCATTGTTGTCGAAGCGAATAGCTGTGCTTCAAGCATTCCCGGTATTTTCGCAGCCGGAGACTGTGTAACAGGCACAGATTCAGTTATTCGTGCCATAGCAGGTGCGCGCCTGGCTGCTTCAGAGATGGACCGGTTTCTCGGCGGGGACGGCAATATTGAGGAAAATCTTTCACCGGAGCAGGCGGTTTGCCCGAGAATTGGTGCAATTAAAGGCATGAGTGATAGAAAGCGAAAGAAAACACAGATTGTTGCACCAGAGGAGCGTTGCCAATGCTTTGATCCGATGGATCTGGGTTATTCTGAAGCGCAAGTACCGGATGAGGCGCAACGTTGTCTGCAGTGTGATCTGCGACTAGAAATAGCTGCGCAAAAATTTTGGAATGATTATTCGAGTGTTGCCAGAGGTGAATAAAGATGCCACATGAAGTCAGCCGAACTCCCCATTTTCTGTCGCCTTTCCCGAATGCTGAAGAGCCTGCTATTCAGGAGCTTTTGGAGAATAGGCTAGCAATTTCAGCTTCGGACGCGGCAGTAAGAATTAGAGCACTTGCATTGACGGATAAACAAGGAGTGCTTCTCGATGAACGTTTATCCGCAATCAATCCAGATGACGGGAGACCCGTATTAATCTGCTCTCTCGCACAGGAGTTAGATGGATTCACGGACTTTATTCTTGCGCATGTCGCGAGTCGAATAGCAGCAGGGCTGGCAATGGCTGCAAAGATTTGCATGGATTGTGAGATTCTGATCTATGCCGAGACAGAGGCGCAAGCTGAGATGTTGGCGGCACCGCTGCGTGAGATAGCTCCGGCCTCGCTTATATCAGTGAAGTACGGACCGGCTTCTCCTGTCCTGCGGGAAGAAACAGCATTATACAATGCCATAGACAATGGTGTAATACGTTGTGACTTATGGGTGAAAAGCTTCAGTGCCGAAGGCTGGCAAGGGAGACCTACCTTCCTGCTGGATGTGGAGACTGCGTACTGGATTTACGAAGGTGTAAGCAGTTCCCGCCGTCAGGAGAAATTAATAATGATTACAACAGATGAGAGAACCAGGGTTGTGGCAGTTGCACTTGGCACCCCTGTGTCTGCTCTGTTAGAGGAGCTTGAACTTGCGCCAGCCAAGCCCCTGCTGCTGGGTGGCATGCTCGGGCACTTCGCATCGGCTCCGGCCTTAACTTCGGAATTCATAAGCTATGATTCTGTTTATGACAGTATCCGAATCTTTACCGACAAGCACTGTATGGCAACTATCGCCAAAGGGTTACTTAGCGCTGCAGCGGAGACATCCTGTGGAAAATGTGTGATTTGCCGTGAGGGGAGCTGGCAACTCAAAGCAGTCTTCACTGATGTTACCGAAGGGCGCGCAAAAAAAGAGGATCTTGATTTAGTAACAGATATTGGCGAATTAATCGGAGCAGGATCTTTTTGCGCATTTGGAAGAAATATGGTGGGGCCGGCGTTATCTGCTGTTGCCTGCTCCCGTCTTGATCTTGAAGCCCATATTGTACGCAAGACCTGTCCGGCTTCGGTGTGTACCCATTTTCTTGCCTATGTCATTGATCCGAAATTATGCAGCGGCTGCGGGGAATGTCTTGATGTCTGCCCGGAAAATGCAATCCAAGGGAAATCAGGCTATATCCATATGATCGATCCGGCGATTTGTGAAAAATGCGGAAGGTGTACGGAAGTCTGTGAAGAGAATGCGATTGTCACTGCATCTGGTCGCATCCGTGTCCCCAAACAGCTGACCAGGGTGGGCAGATTCAAGTAAGTAACAGAAAAATGGAAAGAGCATGCCATATCGGCTGCGGGTGCAGGAAAATGAGTAAGACATATTCTTTGTATTTTAAGCTTGTGTTGAATCTTCCCTCTGCGGCGGCGATGTCGCTTGCAGCTTCCCTGATGAATGAGGGGATTAATGGACGAACATGGGTGTTCACCCTGGTTGGTTTCTCGCTGGCTTGTCTTATTAACGATTTTATTCCCTTGATGAGGATTAGCGACTGGTTTACGGGGCTTTTTGCTCTAAAGAAGGATTTACTGGCGGGTCAATGTGTCGGCTGTCTGCTAATAAACTTCATTCCTGTAACTGTAATCAGCGGAGTGATGGCTCTGCTTGGCACATCAAACCTGTCAGGCTTTCTCACCTCATTTACTGGGAATTATCCGGTGCTTTATTTGGTTTCCTATCTAATGACCATGATCATGACACCTCTAGCCAAAGCTGCCGGGAATAAAGCATGCGCAAGAGTAACAGTCAGATAGAGGAAGGACACGATTACTTGGAAGAAGGGAATCGCCGTACATGAAAATATTAGAGAGAATACAGGGAATATCAGGCGGAATGATGCTGCTTCCTATGGGAATCGCTGCAATAATGCATACTTTTTATCCGAGAACCTTGATGGTTGGCAATCCGTCCACTGCTGTATTTTCGAATGCGGGAACGATGACGATCGTGGGAATTCTGCTAGTATTCTGTGGTATTCAGTTCAAACCTCAACAGCTTGTGACAACTCTGCGGCGGGGCGGCATACTAGTTGCGGTAAAACTTGTTCTTAGTGTTGTTTTTGGGATCGTTGTTATGAAGCTTTTCGGTTTGGCGGGTTTTGGAGGAATCTCTACCCTGGCACTTGTGGCTTGCATCACTAGTTGCAATCCCGGCATGTACCTTGCGCTGATGGAGAATTATGGTGATGACACTGACATTTCTGCGTTTGCTCTGCTGAACCTTATCGGGCTACCGTTCATACCCGTCTGTATTCTTGGTTTCTCTTCCGGAAATGGGATTGACGCTCGAAGCATCATGGCTACTTTAATTCCGTTTGTAGTCGGATTTCTTCTGGGTATGTTTGATCCTGCTGTTCGTAATTTTTCCAAATCAGGGACCTCACTTATGGTGCCTTTTCTGGGGTTTTGCCTTGGGGCGAATATCGATCTCAAGAGCGCACTCAGCTCATGTGGGCTGGGGCTGATTTTGTTCTTGATCTTTACCTTGATTAATAACATCCCCATGTTGTTAGTTGACCGATTCTGTCTGAAACAAGACGGGCATGCTTCTGCGGCGATTTGTTGTGTAGCCGGGTTATCCATAACGGTACCTCAACTTATGGCAGAGGTCGATCAGGCATATCTGCCTTATGTTGAGAGTGCCCGCGCACAAATTGCATTCGCAGTTGTTGCCAGTGCAATTGTCACTCCAGTTCTTGTGAAAAAGCTGAAACGATCTCGTGGATCAGTTTCTGAAAATATGCTTAACAAATTCGAATTGTAGGAGGCTACTAATGAAAATTTTAGGGATCAGTTGCGGAAGAAGAATGAGCAATTCAGAAATCCTTGTTAAAGAAGCTTTAATGGGTGCTGAGGAGCTTGGTGCCGAAGTAGAACTTGTGCGTCTTAATGATTTACATATTAAACCTTGCACCGGTTGTAATGCTTGTGTAGTGAGTCTGCTTGAAAAGTGTGGCTCAGGAGACTGTGTGATAAAGAATGATGACTATGGATTTATTGATGAAAAATTAATGGAATGCGACGGATTAATCTTGAGCTCAGCCATTTATGAAAAGAGTCCTAACGGATTATTGAAGATTCTGAATGACCGGATGGGGCCTTCTCATGACATTGCTTTCCGGATGATTGCCAAGAAGCAACGCGAGGAAAGAGGGATTACTACCGGCAAAGGCCCGGATGAAAGAAGCTTTAAAACAAGAGTAGCTTCTCTTATTGCTGTAGGAGGAAGTGAGTGGGACACACTCGCATTGCCGATGCTCCACCTTTTTACGTTGCCGATGCAAATTAATGTAATAGATAAAATGCTGGTCAATTGGGTTGGCTTACCTGGAGCAGTTGTGTTCAGGGAGGAAGAACTTAAGAGAGCAAGACAATCCGGTCGTCATGTGGCCGAAACACTCATGAATCCAGATACGGAAGCGAAGTATATTGGCGAACCTGGTTTATGTCCAATCTGTCATTCCAAACTCATAGAAATCAGAAATCATGATGATAATTACCCAGCAATATGTGGAATTTGCGGGGTCAGGGGGACTCTGGAGGTGGAAGACGGTAAAGTAAGATTTGATATCGCCGAGGAAGATAGAGCACATTCCCATGTTCTAATCTCCGGAAAGCTTGGCCACGCAGATGAATTATATCAAGTTTCTTTAAAACGTAATCCAAAGGCTGACGAATTGCCTGAACGGTTGAAGAAGTACAAAAATTATTTAGCTTATTCCAGACCTGAACGGGATTAATGCTCGCAAGAGTATTACTAGTCTTCTAGTGAAAGGAGTTCATTTATGATTGAATTACCACGAATTAACGATCTCGGATTTTTTGAAATTCGACTGGAGTCTATTGGAGGCTTGGGAGCTAACCTGGCGGGTAAAATGCTCGCAGAAGCGGGAGTCGTCGGAGCGGGGCTGAACGGCGTAAGCTTCTCGTCTTATGGATCAGAGAAAAAGGGCTCTGCTGTAAAGGCCCACATCCGCTTCTGTGATTTAAACACGCATATCCGTGATACTTCGCCGGTAGAGCGTCCCCATGTGGTTGGGGTGTTCCACGAAGCGCTTGTCAAGACCGTTAATGTCACCAGCGGGATTAATGAAGACAGCACTGTTCTTGTGAACTCGGCCAAGACGCCGGAAGAACTCAAAGAGCTGCTGAAGATGAAAGCCGGAACCATTGCTGTGATCGACGCGACAAGCATCGCACTGAAAGAGAAAAACCGTGTAAACATGGCGATGCTGGGTGCCCTGTTCCGGCTCTGCCCATTCCTGGTTGCTGAAACGATGAAGGGCGTTATTGAGAAATCGCTCGGCAAAAAATATCCGCAGGCTGTACAATCGGCTATTACGACTTTTGAGCGCGGCTACAATGAAGTGAAGTTTATGCACTTCGAGCTGGAGGCAGGGGACAGCATGCCTGAATATGTGCGTTCCGACATTTCGCCGTTTGGCTATGAAACTCAGCCTATAGGCGGTACGATCATCAATCCGGGAAGTAGCTTCCTCAAGAACCTGAGCATTTCCCGTTCCGGAATGATTCCGGCTTATGAAAATGAGTCCTGCATTAACTGTGCACAGTGTGACACCGTCTGCCCTGACCAGTGTTTTGTGTGGGAAGAACGGCTTGACCGCAAGGGGCGCTCACAGATGTTCCTGCGGGGCATCGATTATCAATATTGCAAGGGTTGCCTGAAATGCGTAGGCGCCTGCCCGACCTCGGCACTCTCAAGCATGCGCGAGAAGGAAGGCTATGCCGACAGCCATACAGTGCATCATCCATTCGATCTCATCACGCAAGCGTAAATCTGGTTAGAAAGGCGGAATGAACAATGGCTATTGATTATGAAAAAGAAATAGGTTCTGCCAAAGTAGAACAGAAATTCCTATATGAATCAGGCAATGAGATGGCGGCCTATGCTGCGCATCAGATCAACTATCATGTCATGGGGTATTTCCCGATCTCGCCATCGACAGAGGTTGCCCAATTCCTCGATACGATGAAAGCCAGCGGCCAGCATGACATTATGCTCGTGCCCTCAGATGGTGAGCACAGCTCGGCAGGTATCTGTTATGGCGCTTCTACAGCCGGCGGACGCGTATTTAACGCCACCAGTGCGCAAGGCTACATGTACATGCTTGAGCAGCTGCCTGTACAAGCCGGTACGCGGATGCCCATGGTTATGAACCTGATTTGCCGCTCCATCTCCGGACCGCTGAACATTCACGGGGACCACTCCGATTTGTATTTTGCACTCAATACCGGCTGGCCGATTCTGATGTGCCGTGACCCGCAGTCGGTCTACGACATGAATCTGATGGCACTGAAGCTGGCTGAGCATGTCAAAGTCCGCCTGCCGGTTATGGTAGCTTCGGACGGATATTTCACTTCTCACCAGAAGCGCCGCGTACAGGCTTTTGCGCACCGCGCAGATGTGCATAAATTCGTAGGCGAACAGCCGCCAGCCGGCTCAACCGATACCCTTGACCGCAACAATCCGGTTACTGTTGGTCCTTACATGAATGAACCGGATTATATCAATAATCGCTATCAGCAGTCTGTGGCCATGTACAATGCCGGTGAAGTGTTCGAAGAGATCGCTCAGGAATTTGCTGATCTGACCGGACGCCATTATGAGGTGATTGAGCAGTACCGGATGGGGGATGCCGATGTGGCTGTCTTCCTGATGAATTCCGCGTCCGAGATCATTAAGGATGTTGTGGATCAGTTGCGACTGCAGGGAGTCAAAGCCGGAGCGATTTCACCGAACATGATCCGTCCGTTCCCGCAGAAGCAGATCGCGGAAGCACTGAAGAATGTCAAAGCCATTACTGTTGGTGACCGTGCGGATTCCTTCGGCGGACACGGCGGCAACATGGTTAACGAAATCAAAGCAGCGCTGTTCACTTACGGGAATACAACGACTAAAGTCATCAGCCGGATTTACGGATTAGGCGGAAAGGACTTCTATGCTGAAGATGGCCATCATTTCTTCCAGCTGGCGTTGGATGCTGTTGTTGCTGACCGTGTTGAAGTACCGTTTGATTACTACGGCCACAATCCTGGTGAACCGGAAAAGGCACCGCAGCGCCTGCTTAAGCCGATGAATTTCGATTTGTTGAAGACGGGCCTCATTACTGTTACTAAAAATGAAGAAACCGGAAAGCTGGCCGTGAAGATTCCCCCGATCCGCAGTTTGATGAAGAAACCAAGACGCCTGGCTCCGGGTCACGGCACATGCCCGGGCTGCGGGATTTTCTCGGGTCTTGAGCTGTTCTTCAGGGGAATTGAAGGAGATATCGTTGCGCTGTACCATACAGGATGCGCAATGGTTACAACAACCGGCTATCCTTATTCGTCGCACAAGTCAACGTTCATCCATAACCTTTTCCAGAACGGTGCGGCTACGTTGTCCGGGGTGGTAGAAATGTTCTGGGAACGCAAACGCCGCGGAGAGCTGGATGGACTGGGCCTGAGGAATGACTTTACTTTCGTTATGGTAACAGGCGACGGAGGTATGGATATCGGGATGGGACCAGCCATTGGTGCTGCACTGCGCGGACATAAAATGATTATCATCGAGTATGATAATGAAGGTTATATGAACACTGGTGCACAGCAGTCTTATTCAACACCGCTCGGTCACCGGACTTCTACTTCAAGCATCGGCAAGACCCAGCAGGGTAAAGTTACCCAGCATAAAGATACTGCCCAGATCATGGCAGCCACTAATATTCCTTATGTATTCACCGGCTGTGAAGCCTACCCGCAGGATCTGCTCAAAAAAGCAGCTAAGGCCCAATGGTACGCGCAGAATGAAGGTCTGGTCTACGGCAAGATTCTGATTGCCTGCCCGTTGAATTGGATGACCGAAGACAAGGATGGGACGGATATTGTATCCTTGGCGGTGGAATCCTGCTTCTTCCCGCTGTATGAAGTGGAACAAGGCACAACGACCATTACGTACAATCCGGAGAACAAGGACAAACGTATTGAAGTCTCTGCCTGGCTGAAGACGATGGGTAAGACCCGCCATCTGCTCAAGCCTGAGAACGAACCGGCTCTGCGCAGCTTTGAGAGCGAAGTTCAGCGCCGCTGGAGTCGTCTCAAAGCGAAACACGAGCATTCTGAATTGTAAATATAGTTTTTTAAACATTACACTTATCGATATTTTGATTCGGAAGTGGATGATTTGCTCAAGGGAGTATATCTGAAGATCGAGAAGAGCGGATACAGCGGGAGATAGCGAAGGAGCTGGGGATCTCACGGAGTTATGTTTCGAGAGTGAATTTAAGAAACAAAGTCTGGGAATAGATTAATACCTGTGAGGACAGGGGATTCGTCGGTTTACGTTACTTTATTTATATAGTGTAGAAGTTAAAAATCATGATAAAAAGGCAACTTATCTGCGGATAAGTTGCTTTTTGGCGATACGTCATTCTTTAGCTAATTCGGCTCTTTTATTATTCAGAGCGGTTCTGCTCAATCATTAGATTGTACCTCTTCACAAGCAGCTTGTTGAAAAAATAAAAACATAACCCGTTAAGCAATCCTATTACGGTTGAACTGAATGCCGAGATTAGATATCCTTCATTTTCTACATTTGAAACAAGGTTAATGACAATAATTGAAAGAATTAGACTGAAAGCAAAACCTCCCAAGGAGAAATATAACAAATTGAGTAGAAAAACTCCTCTTCGCTTCTTAATCAAGCTTTCAATAAAATCATTTAAATAGATAATAAGTAAAATACCATAAACTAATAATAGGGCAATAAGCCCATAGAAACCAGCAGGTGGTGGCTTATCCGCAAGAGCAAAAAAGATGACAGTCCAAAAAAAGAAGAATGTGAAGAAATTTATCGTTTTAATTTTTTTTAACAGCTTCAGGTCCATAACATTGGTAAACCTCGCTTTTTAGTTTTTTAACAAGAGAACTGTTTATTCTATTATTACCTGTCTATTTTATCAAAACAACATAATTATTTCTGAAATAGATTCATTTTTTTTATACATTTTCATGAATTTGCAAAATTAAGTGATGAATTAATTTCAGTTTATTCAAAACTTGTGTAAATATTGTAATTCTTTTCTGAAAAAAATGTAAATGTTTCAGAAAAAAATGGGAGTATAGTGTGATAGTACAAAAAACAGCTGACTGTATTTCTATTCTCCGCATCATTGGTTTTAGTATTCAGAGAGTATAGCTTTTCATTATTTTCAGGAAGGATTTGATTAATGATGAGTAAAAGTAATTTTTTTAGATTTGAGCGTAAAAATGATGATTTTCCGTTCTACAGTGAACTGCAATCCCCTACTCTAAATTTGAAAACCAGCCTAATATTTCTGATAGCTGTTGCTGCAGGTTTTGCATTGTTTCTTATTGGGTTTGGAGGTACTTATGGACATCCTTTTATAAATGTGATTTTCCCATTAGCAGCAGTTATCTTTGTTGCACGGAGTCAGTGGACATTACTTTTCAGAAAATTAGTTGCTAAAGATATTATATTAATTCTTGGGACGTACATTGTAAATCTTATTGTGACCTATGGTGTTGGTTTTATTATTACGAAATTATTTAATTTTAGTGCAAATCCAGTGAGTGAAGGATTCAATGGTAATTTTTCCGATACAATTACGACGTTCCTGACAATGCTCCCGATGCTTTTTGGAGAAGAATTAATAACGATCCTTCCATTCTTAGTCATTTTGTACTTAGGAGTAAAAAAACTTAAACTGAACAGAAAGTCTGCGATTATCTTAGCGTGGATTGTAGTATCCATTATTTTTGGCGCATACCATTTACCAACTTATAATTGGAATATTGCACAAGCCATTCTCGGTATCGGCATTGTACGGATTGTTCTGCTCTATCCATACATTAAGACTAAAAACATTTGGACATCGTTTATAGTGCATGTGCTAAATGACTGGACACTTTTTGGATTTGCCTTAATGGTTTCAATGCATCATTGATTAGCGAATTCCATGTAAAAATTGTAATCATTTTCTGAAAATACTGTAAACCATCCGGGAAATAACGGGATTATAGTGTGATAGTAAGAAAATGACTAAAAGGGGATCTTCAAAATGGAAACTCAAGTTAAAAAATTCACAACTAAAAAGCGGATGTCCGTACTTCTATTGTCAGCAGCACTGGCTGCAGTTGGCACAGCGGCGGCTTTACCCGTGTCTGTCGGATCAGTTCATGCTGCAGCCACTACTGCAACAATAACCTCCAGGGTGAATGTCCAGGTTAAAGGTAAAGCAATCGGGACTCAGGCTTTCCTAAGCCCATTAGGTAATACACTCATTCCGCTTAAAGACGCAGCGCAAGCATTAGGTGCAGCTGTTAAATATGATAACAAAAATCATAGTGTAGAGCTTACCCTGGGAGAGAATACTGTAAATTATTCATTGGATATCGACAGTGCACTTGTAAAGTTAAATGGAAGCGGTCTGGGACAAAGATACGAAGCTCAGGTAATCGGAGGAACTTCTTTTGTTGCAGTGCAAGCCTTGGTTGAACCTTTCGGATATTTGGCCCAATGGAACGGACAAACCCGTACTGTCAATATCACGAATGCAGGAATGAATGAACTGACTATAACTGCCGGTAAACTCCAGTCTTCTAATTCCCATAAGGATGTAACCATCAATATCGTATATCCAGTTGTATCGCAGCTTGCGAATCAAAATGCCGAAGCGGCAATTAATAAAGCGGTGAAAGCTCAGGCACAGAAGTTTCTAGATGCCTCGGAAAAACAACTGGCTAAGTCTGGTGCTCCAGCGGAAGGAGCGACATACGATTTCGAACTGGCCTACAAGGTGACTTACAATCAAAATGGAGTGATTAGCTTCCTGCTTACCAATTATCAATACCTCGGCGGAGCTCATGGAGGCGGCTCACAAACAGGTCTTACTTACTCTCTGCAGGATGGTACGACAATGAAGCTGGGAGATTTGCTGAAATCCAACAGCAATTACAGTCAGGTTATTAAGAAATCACTTCAAGAACAAGTCCAAAAAGGTACTGAGTCTTCTATCTACTCTATTGACCTGTTCAATAAGTTAACTAAAGATGCTAATGCATACCTGGATAACTTCTACTTGACTAATGCAGGATTCACTGTGTTTTTTGTTCCAGGTGATATAGCAGAAAGTGTTGTAGGCAGTCCTGAATTCAAATTCACATGGGCTCAGTTCCTTTCGAATAATGCGGATCCGTTCGCTGCTTATTAGGTCGGTTTTTGACTTCAATCGTTTTTTTTCATCGTTACTTTATCACAAAAGAGTTTTTTTAAAAGCAACTTGCCAACTGGGAAGTTGCTTTTTTTGTTGAGTTAAGTAGGGGGGACTAAATGATTGCCTAGCATTCAAAATTGACCATGTACCGGAAACTTGCGGAGCCGCGACCACTCCTGCTGCAGTTTTTTAATAGAATGGAAATGAGAGGGGGCTATTCCGGGGAGATTTATATAAATTCAAAGATAAAATCCTATATGAGATAGAAACAATCCTTTTTGCGGTAGTTGCTAGCCAACATGTCTTATAGACTAGTTAATGCAAGGAGTCCCGTATAATTTTTGAACGACGACTTTGCATATTCAGTCAAAAGAAGGAGAGAAAATTCATATTATGAACACAGTAACACAGATAAACAACAGCAAAGACAAGCAGACGCATTTTATTCTCAACGGTAATCTTTGGAATATTATGGTCCAGTTATCATGGCCCGCTATCATCGCAATGGTCCTCTATGGCTTAAATGCGGTTATTGCCGCTGTATTTGTGGGAAGATTTGTCGGAGAGGAAGCACTGGCTGGGGTATCGGTAGCTTATCCTTTAACCCAGATCAGCTTGGGACTGGGCTCCTTGATTGGGGTGGGTGCCGGTTCTGCTTTAAGTTTAGCCCTCGGCAGGCAGGACAAAGAAATGCAGAAGCGTTTGATGGGGAATGTTAATTATCTGTCCATCCTTGTAACGCTTGTCTATATGGTATTGGGTTTGCTTTTCTCTACACAGCTGGTGCGAATCATGGGAGGAGAAGGGGAAACTCTGGCTCTTGGAGACAGCTATTTTAGAATTACGGTGATTGGTTCATTTTTCTGGATTTATGGACTGGCTGCCAACATGATTGTACGTGCCGAAGGGAAAATGAAATCGGCAGCCGTGGTAATGGGCATTGGACTGGCAGTTGATGTATTGTCCAATTATATTCTGGTAGCCTGGCTGAATTTTGGAGTAGAGGGTGCTGCCTGGGCTACAAATATCGGGATGCTGGTCTACACCTTGCTGGGATGGATTTATTTTGGCAAAGGATTTGCCTCATTCCGAACGAATGTCTTCGCAATCTATCGGGATGCTGCCACAATCAAATCCATAATTGGTCTGGGAATGTCCTCTTTCATTATGAACTTTATGAATCTGGTACAGGCTGTTGTAGTATTTAATGCACTCTCGAGATACGGGACTACAGCAGATATTGCATTTTATGGAGTGGTTTTTCGTGTATTCACCTTCCTGTTGACGCCGATATTCGGATTAATGCGCGCCTTGCAGCCAGTCATCGGCATAAATTTTGGAGCAGAACAGTATGAGCGCGCCATCAAAGCCTATAAAATATTCACACTCGTTTCCATGCTGCTGACTTTGCCTTTCTGGATAATTTCCATGATCTCGCCGGCTTCCATTCTGGGGCTAATGCTGCCGGATCAAATCTTTAAGACCAGCGAAATGTTATATTTCCGGTTGAACATGGCGGTTCTGCCGTTATTGTCGCTCATTTTTATGGCCATGACCTTTTTCCCTGCGATTAATAAAGGGAAGCCGGCAGCCGTTATCGGCATCACCAGACAACTTGTTTTTTATGTGCCAGTGATGCTTGTTTTGCCAAGATGGTTAGGCGTCTCCGGAGTATATTGGGGTTCGCTTGTAATTGATTCTGTGGTTGTAGTGTGGACGGTAATCCTGGTAACTAAGGAATTCACCCGGCTCAGAGCTAAGTCCAAGCTAGCCAGGACTTACAATATGTGAAGGCAAGATGCTGGAACTTCTGCTTTGCCTGGATGGCCGATTTAATAGATATACCCTAAAAGAGCCTTGGAATTATAAAGGCTCTTTTTTGTGCTACTGGTTGACATTATAAACAAAAAGAAAGTATGATATTTTAAATCGTAATAATTACGAATAAAAACAATGTGTATTTGAATTGATTTGTGAATAATGAATGGTCACAAGCGGACTCTATCGTTCCTCACGAGAACTTCGAGCGGCAATTAGAGCAGGTTGAACTGGATTCAGAAAGGATCTTTTGGATTTCTTAAAAATAACCATTTTAAAGGAGCTTCAATAAATAATGAATAAAAGCAGCACCAATCAACGTCTACCCAGAGCAAAAGGGATTGATATGGGTACCTATTATACACCCAAAGAATGTGCCAAAAAGGTTAGACATCTCGTCCTACCCGATATGAATCGAAAGATTGTCGAAGAATTCATCACAATCTTAGGTATGAGGGAAAGATTTGAAGAACATCGAGTTCCCATTCCCAATAAAGTGGTTATGTATGGTCCACCGGGCACAGGGAAAACACTGACGGCATTTTATATGGCTCAAATGCTGGAGCTTCCACTTATCCTGGTTCGACTTGATGCAATTATTCACAGCCATTTGGGCGAGACTGGAAGTAATATCCGGAAAATATTTGAGTATGCCAAAGCATCTCCTTGTGTTCTTTTCCTGGATGAGTTTGATGCCATTGCAAGAACACGGGAGAGTAATGACGAGGTTAAAGAAATGGCTCGTGCGGTGAATACACTGCTGCAATGTCTCGATGATTTTGGTGACAATAGCATTTTTGTAGCAGCGACGAACCTAGAAAATGAACTGGATAGAGCTATTTGGCGAAGGTTTGATACAAAAATGATTTATGCTAACCCGGATGAATCAAGTAGGCGTCAATATGTCGAACTGTTAATTAATGACTTTGAAAGTGAAGCTGGGTTGATGGAGGAGGCATGCGAACGTCTTTCCGGTTGCAGTTTTGCTGATATTGAACAAATTGTCCTGAAAGCGAAACGTAAGGCGATTATAGAGCATTGTCTGCTAAAACGAGAGCATATTGTTCTATCCTATGAAGAATACAATCCTTCCTTAAACTAATTGTGGGGTTATAAATACAGGACATTGTAATTGGAACAATTCAACGAAAAAAAAGAACCCCAGCGACGGAATTTTTAATCGCTTGGGTTCTTTTTAAATCCATCAACTGATATTAGGTGTAGAGTCTCTTAGGATGAGTTTGGTATAAATATGAGAAACCTGATAGGGTTGCTTCGGATCATGAATTCGGGAAAGTAGCATTTCAGCTGCTTTGACACCCATCTGATTACTATAAATATGAACAGTGGTGAGATGGGGTTCTACAATGCTTGATTCAGGACCATTATCAAAACCACAAATGACGAGGTCATTAGGAATGGAAAGCATATTTTTGAGTGACTTCATAAAGGTAACCGCAATATAATCGTTAGCACACACGAAAGCAGAAGGAAGCTGATTGATTTGGCTTAGCTTAGCATCTGCCCACTCCGGACTCGAAAAAAATAGTCGATCGTCATCGAGAATACATTGTGAGAGATCGAGATGAATCCCAGATTCTATCAATGCGCGATTAAAGCCCACCCATCTTTCATTAAAACTCCTACAGTGATTATAGTCCCCGATGAACCCCAGTGATGTGTAACCGCCATCAATTAACTTTTTTGTAAGTTGATATGTGCTGTGTTCGTTTTCCATGAGAAGTACATCTGCTTGGAATTCAGGGTAGCAGATATCGGCAGAGCAGTCGATGAAAATAGTTGGAATGCCTAGACTTGTAATCAGCTTACTATATTCGGAATTGAACAACTCAATACAAATAATTCCGTCTACATTGGCGACATCAAAATTATTTGGAAGAGACAAGGACTCCTGATCAATGTCTCTTATAATGTGCATGGATAAATTATATCCTTCTGCACTGATTCGTTTCTCCATGCCACTGATCAGTTTCGATCCAAAGTGGGAAGTGTTAGGTAAGTTTTCTGTTAATAAAGCGATATTTCCAGAGTTTCTTGGTTGAACACTCTCGGTGTCCATAAAAGCAAATTGTTTATATTTTAACTCTATCGCTTTCTTTATAACCTTGTTTCTAGTTTCATCAGGTATACCATTCGTTCCATTTAAGGCTTTGGAAGCTGTATTTCTAGAGATTCCTAAAGCATCCGCGATGTCTTGTATGGTTACTTTTTCCCTGGCCATCTATGTAATTCACCTCTATATTCTTGTTCTTAACCTTCGCCACAAATAGTGTACTGTTTGGCATGATTCCAACTCTCTTTAATGTATATTAGTTTACTCAAAATAGCAATATGATATTTACAAATGCACAATTTAGTTTACATTTTATCAGCGAATAAATGTGCAAAAAAGGTATTATTATTTTCATCTTCATGAGAATATGTTGACTTTAAAGTATATAACCCTATTTAAATTGGCTGTATTTGTAATTATGTAAAATTATATGCATC
This sequence comes from Paenibacillus sp. FSL R7-0048, assembly GCF_038004505.1. Lineage (NCBI taxonomy): Bacteria > Bacillati > Bacillota > Bacilli > Caryophanales > Paenibacillaceae > Paenibacillus > Paenibacillus sp. FSL R7-0048. Next base: position 1,682,323 of record NZ_JBBORF010000001.1, read on the forward strand.
ATTTATGAACATAATGCTTTGTCATATGCACATAAATAATTTTACAAAATGTATTGACGAACGATTAAGTGTTTGGTAAATTGTAAAAGCAGCAGGACATAAGCCAATTGAAAGCCCTTACTGCATCAAGATATAAACATTGATAAGAACGGAGGTAAAGGCATTGCAAAACCTAATAGAAGCTGAACACAGAACAATGGTGACCAAACATAAGAGCTCCTTACTAGACTATCTAAAGAAATACTACTTTCTTTATATTTTGCTCGCACCAGCTGTGATCCTGACCCTGATTTTTAAATACGGTCCTATGTATGGTGCGATTATCGCCTTTAAAGATTTCAGCCCAATCAAAGGGATTATGGGGAGTGAATGGGTAGGCTTGTACAACTTCGAGAAATTCCTGTCATCCCCCAACTTCGAAGTTATCTTTATGAATACGCTTAAATTAAGTTTCTTCGGATTAATTCTGAGTTTTCCAATCCCAATCTTGCTTGCGTTGATGTTAAATCAAATTCGCCGTGCAGGCGTCAAAAAGAACATTCAGTTGTTCTTGTATGCACCTAACTTTATTTCTGTTGTCGTTGTGGTCGGGATGTTGTTTATCTTCTTGTCCCCAACGGGACCGATTAACCAGTTTTTTACGTGGCTTACAGGTGAACCAATCATGTTCATGTCTCGTCCGGAGTACTTCCGTTCGATCTACATTCTTTCTGATATTTGGACCGGAGCCGGTTGGGCATCCATTATTTATGTAGCAGCACTTGCTAATGTCGATCCTGAGTTACATAATGCAGCCAATCTTGACGGCGCTAATCTTCTACAAAGAATACGCCATATCGATTTGCCAACCATTCGTCCAATTATGGCTATCGTATTTATCCTTGCAGCTGGTGGGATTATGTCCATTGGCTTCGAAAAAGCCTATCTCATGCAAACGGCGATGAACTTGCCAACCTCAGAAATCATTCCGACTTACGTTTATAAAATTGGTTTGCAGTCGGGCGATTATGCCTATTCAGCCGCAGTAGGGTTGTTTAACTCTATCATCAACATCGTCTTGCTCGTCACCGTTAACTTCACCGTGAAGAAACTGAATGAGGGCGAAGGTCTTTACTAAGAAAGGAGCAACAAGCTATGCCCATTAAACATTCCGGATTAGATCGCTTTATCGTCGTGCTGAACGCGATCTTCCTGACACTGGCCGTACTTATCATTGTACTTCCTTTGATTTATGTAGTGATTGCATCTTTTATGGATCCATCAGTTCTGCTCAGTAAAGGATTATCATTCAACCTTTCGGACTGGTCATTAGAAGGGTATATAAAAATTCTTTCTAATCCGGCCATGATCCGAGGTTTTGGTAACTCTGTTTTATACTCTGTTTCATTTGCTATGCTTACCGTTCTCGTCTCAATCTGTGCAGGGTACGCACTGTCTGATGACAGGCTCAAAGGAAAAGGATTCTTCATGACCTTGTTTATTATCACCATGTTCTTTGGGGGTGGGCTTATACCTACATACCTGCTCGTTAAGAATCTTGGTCTGCTTGATACAGTATGGGCGGTGATCATTCCAGGAGCAGTCAATGTATGGAACATCATTCTCTCTAGAACTTTCTTCAAAGGAGTACCGAATGAAATGAAGGAAGCCGCTAATGTCGACGGAGCTTCGGAGATGCGGATTTTCTTCAGTGTTGTATTACCGCTCTCCAAACCGATTGTTTTCGTGCTCGCTCTTTATGCTTTTGTGGGCCAGTGGAATTCCTACTTTGACGCCATGATCTATTTAGATAATCCGAATCTTCATCCACTGCAGCTCGTGTTGCGGTCCATCTTGATCCAGAATCAGGTAGATCCGGGCATGATCAGCGATCAACTCGCCATGGCGGAAATGAAACGATTGTCTGAAATCATCAAGTACGCTGCCATTGTTGTTTCCAGTTTGCCACTTATTGTTATGTATCCGTTCTTCCAGAAGTACTTTGAAAAAGGTGTTATGGTCGGTTCCCTTAAGTAGGAAACAGGCTGCACATAGATAAAGATTAATTCATTCATATCTAATTTGGAGGTCATACCCTATGAAAAGAATTAAGAAATCAAGAGTATCAACGAAAGTAGCTTCTGCATCTGTACTTGCTTCGTTTATGTTCCTTACTGCATGCGGTGGCGGAGGAGGAGGGGGAAGTGCAGCTAGTAAAGAACAGGACGCCAGCGGTAAAGTAACTTTGAACTTTATTACGCAAAGCTCTCCACTTGCACCCGTTGATCCAAATGAAAAACTGATTAATAAGCGTCTTGAAGAAAAGACGAATGTTCATATTAATTGGAAGAATTTCACGAAAGACGTATTTGTTGAAAAAAGAAACTTGGCTGTGGCAAGCGGCGATCTTCCTGATGCAATTTTTAATGCGGACTATAGCGACTATGAGCTGCTCAAGCTTGCTAAAGATGGTGCCATTATTCCGCTGAATGAGCTTATCGAGAACAATATGCCCAACTTCAAAAAGGTGCTGGAAGAAGCACCGGAATACAAGAGTATGATTACGGCACCAGACGGTAATATTTATGCCTTTCCGTGGATCGAAGAGCTGGGCAATGGCAAAGAAAGAATCCAGGCGGTAGACAGTATGCCTTGGATCAATGTGGAATGGCTTGAGAAGCTGGGCCTTGATATGCCTACAACAACAGAAGAATTAAAAGAAGTATTAATTGCCTTCAAGACAAAAGATCCAAATGGCAATGGTAAGGCTGACGAAATTCCTTTGTCCTTTATTAACAAGCCTGGAGCAGAAGATCTGGTTTTCCTATTTGCTTCATTCGGATTGGGGGAGAACCCCGACCACGCGGTTGTAAGCAATGATGGGAAGGTAATATTTACGGCGGCACAAGATGATTACAAAGAAGCCGTTTCTTTTATTAACGAGCTGTATAAAGAAGGACTCATTGATATTGAAGCCTATACTCAGGACTGGAGTACTTACCTTGCAAAAGGAAAGGATCAGAGATACGGACTTTACTTCTCATGGGATAAAGCTAACATCACTGGAGCAAATGACATTTACGAGGTTATGCCTCCACTTGCTGGACCAGATGGTGAAGTTAACGTAACAAGAACGAACGCGCTTGGTTTGGGCAGAGGTAAGATGGTTGTTACTAGCGCCAATAAGAACTTAGAAACGACAGCGAAATGGGTTGATCAACTCTACGATCCGATTCAATCTGTACAGAACAACTGGGGAACGTATGGAGACGATAAACAGCAAAATATCTTCGAATTTGATAAAGAAAAAGAAATGCTGAAGCATTTGCCGCTGGAGGGTGCAGCTCCTGTAGAACTACGTGAGAAAACAAGTGTCGGTGGACCCTTAGCTATCCTTGATTCCTATTATGGCAAATACACAACCATGCCGGATGATGCCAAAGGCAGAATGGATATTATCAAGAACATCATGGCGCCTAAAATGAAAGCAGAAAACGTAATGCCGAGTGTATTCCATTCCATTCAAGAACTTGATCGCCTTACGACAATTGAGACGGATCTGTTTGCCTACGTGCTTAGAATGCGTACTGAATGGTACCAAAATGGTAAAGTCGAAGCGCAGTGGGATGAATATTTGAAAGAATTGGACCGTCTGGGCCTGCAAGAATGGCTTGAAATTAAACAAGGCGGCTATGACAGAGCAAGCAAATAATAAACTATAAATAATATGCGGTAAATGCCGTGTTCGGGAGTAAAGGAGAAAACAATAATGTCTACGATTGCGAAACAAAATTACCGCGGAGTGTATCATTTTTCCCCTAAGGAAAAGTGGATGAACGATCCAAACGGAATGGTTTATTTTGAGGGTGAATATCATTTGTTCTTTCAGCACCATCCGGGTGGAATGACCATGGGAGCTATGCACTGGGGCCATGCGGTCAGCAAGGATCTTGTTACATGGGAGGAACTGCCTATCGCTCTCGCTCCAGATGAATTAGGTATGATTTTTTCCGGCAGTGCTGTAGTTGACTGGAATAATACGACTGGATTTTTTGAAGGTAAACCAGGTTTAGTAGCAATTTTTACGCATCATTTGGATATGCCAGAAGGCAAGCCAGCCATTCAGCGTCAAAGCTTGGCCTACAGTAAAGATAACGGAAGAACCTGGACGAAATATGAAGGAAACCCGGTACTTGAACATGATACATTCATTGATTTCCGTGACCCCAAAGTATTTTGGAATCAAGATACGAATCAATGGGTGATGATTGTAGCTTGTGGTCAAACGGTGTGTTTATATCATTCTCCTGATCTAATTAACTGGACATATGCCAGCGAATTTGGTAACGGAATCGGTTCTCATGACGGGGTATGGGAATGCCCAGACTTGTTCCCACTTGCTATTGATGGCGATCCTTCGAACACGAAATGGGTGATGCTTGTGAGCATCGGTGCGGATCCCGCTTTTGTGGAAGGGTCAAGAACTCAGTATTTCACAGGGGATTTTGATGGAGAAGTGTTCACGCCAGATGAAGATACGATAAAAGTTCGCTGGATTGATTATGGAAGAGATAATTATGCAGGTGTAAGCTGGTCTGATATACCGGCTGAAGATGGAAGACGACTATTTATCGGCTGGATGAGCAACTGGATGTATGCTAACAAGACGCCGGCAAAAGAATTCCGCGGCGCGATGACGATTGCAAGGGAACTTCAACTCGAATCAAGACAAGGGGAGATCTTTCTTGTGCAGAAGCCGGTACAAGAGTTGGAATCTGCTCGTGTACAGGTCCTTTCTGTGAAAGAGGCAACGGTGCAAGAAATCAATACTCTTCTTAAGGAGATTCACTTGGAATCTTATGAGATTATAGCTGAGTTCACTCGAGGTAAATCTGTAGGCTTCAAAGTAAGAGTAGGTGCGGATAGTCAAACAATAATCGGTATTAACGGTGAGACAGAGGAGCTTTATGTAGATCGGATGGCTTCAGGTCAGCATGATTTCCACGAACATTTCGTAGGACATCATTCAGCCAAGCTCGAAGCGCTTGATGAGTCAAATGATCTCCGTATTTTTGTGGATCGCTCTTCAGTTGAGGCGTTCAGTAATGGTGGTCAGGCAGTGATTACGGATCTTATATTCCCTGGACTAGAATCTAAAGGTATAGCTATGTTTGCAGAAAATGAGAATGACTTGCTGATTTCCCTGGATATCTATGAGCTTACTCCCTCTGCTGAGCAAGACAAGAATTAGTCATCGAGAGGAGTCATGTATATGCGTATAGGAGCGATTGAAGCTGGCGGGACGAAGTTTATATGTGGCATTGGGAATGAAAATGGGGAAATTGAAGATCAGATTAGTTTCCCAACAGAACATCCTGAGGTGACGTTGCCCAAAGTTATTCAATATTTTCAAGGCAAGCAAGTAGAAGCTATCGGAATTGGATCGTTTGGTCCGATTGATATTCACACAGATAGCAGGGCGTATGGTTACGTTACAACAACACCAAAGCCAGGGTGGGGAAATTACGATATGCTGGGCACTTTGAAAAGTAACTTTTCGGTTCCTTTTGGATGGGACACGGATGTCAATGCAGCGGCATTTGGTGAAGCCAAATGGGGCGCTGCTCAAGGATTATCCAGCTGTTTGTACTATACAGTTGGCACGGGTGTTGGTGTGGGAGTGTATTCAGAAGGTAAACTCATTCATGGTCTTGTACATCCTGAAGGGGGTCATGTTCTTACGAGACGCCATCCTGACGATGTATTCCCAGGGGGATGTCCCTATCATGGGGACTGCCTAGAAGGGATGGCGGCAGGTCCTGCTATTGAAGCAAGGTGGGGGAAGAAGGGCCATGAACTTCCTATGGATCATCTTGCATGGGAAATGGAAGCATTTTATATTGCACAGTCGATTACGGGTGCTATATTGCTTAACTCTCCTCAGAAAATCATTCTGGGTGGTGGTGTTATGCAGCAGTCACAATTGTTTCCACTGATCCGTCAGGCTGTGCTTCAGAACCTGAACGGCTATGTCAGCTCAAGTACTATTTTGGAACACATAGATGAGTATATCGTTCCACCAGGACTAGGCCAACAGGCGGGATTATGCGGTGCTCTGGCTCTTGGACTCACAGCACTGGAAAGTAAGATTTCTGCTCAATTGTAAAAGAATATATAGAGGAGGTCAGTGCAATGAATTGGCCTCCTTCTTATTTTACAATAAAAGAAATGATTGATGATAGAAAAAGAGGGTGAAGAGGATGGTTAATAAGGGAAAAGTAGTTTTATCCTTTCTCATGGCAACAGGATTTGTTATGACTTCCGCAGGCATATATGTAGCCAATCCCGGTATGGGTTGGGCTGCGCCCGCTGATCAGGAGGTAAGTAAACAAGCTAAGGAGGGGCTTTCTATTTTTGAAAGCGTAACCAAAACAAACACAAACTTGACAGGTTGGCAAATAAAAGGAAAAGGTAAGTTGGCGGATACTGTGGAAGGGATTTTACTGACTTCCGATCCACAAGAAAATGTAATGGCAATCTCCGAAACGGTGTCAGAGGATTTTATCTATGAAGCTGATGTCATGATCAAGGATATGCAAGCGGACGCGACCTTATTGTTCCGTTCTAATGAAGATGGCTGGGGTTCCTACATGCTCCAAATTGTTCCGAATGCAGGTATGATCCGCTTACGAGACGCAAGTGATGGTGAAGGGAAATTAAAAGAGGAGCGGAAGGTTACTGTTAAGGCAGGAGAGATCTATCATCTCAAGGTGAAAGCAGAGGGTTCATCACTGAAAGTATATTGGGACAATGAATATAAACCTGTGATTGAGGTTCAGGATGATGCGTATCGTACTGGTAAGTTGGGACTCAATGTATGGAATGGTTCTGTTTTGTTCCAAAATATTATCGTAAGCGACCTGAAAGGAAATTTGGGTGCTGTGGTTACAAATAAAGGACAATGGCAGCCTAATATCAACGGCAAGAAAGGAATGGCAGTAAACCAGATGAAGTCACAGCAAATTTATAATAAACAAGCTGCTGATTTTGTATATGAAGGAAATCTATCTCTTCGTCCTGATTCTGTTGCAGCGCTCGCCTTTCGTTCATCGGCTGATGGAACAAAGGGATATGAAGCAGCCCTGACAAAGGAAGGAAATCAGGTTCGTGTAAGTCTGACGAAAGCTAACGGAACAAGGATTGCAAGTTCACAGCATACCTATCCAAGTCAGGCCGGAGCAAAACATCATGTAGAGATAAAGGCGAAGGGAAACAGAATTCAGGTCTTTCTAGACGGATACACCCCGGCCGCAATCGATCTAACAGATAAAACCTATACCGATGGATATGCAGGAATCGTTGTTAAACAGGGAACAGCTTACTTCCAGGATACCTATGTGACGGATGCCAGCAATTATTATAGTGAAAAATATCGTCCTCAATACCACTATACGCCAATTCGTGGTTCTGCCAGTGATCCGAACGGACTTGTCTACTTCGAAGGTGAATATCATCTATTCCATCAGGACGGAGGCACTTGGGCACATTCTGTCAGTAAGGATATGCTGAACTGGAAGCGGCTTCCGATTGCGCTGCCGTGGAATGATCATGGGCATGTCTGGTCTGGATCAGCTGTGGCAGATTTGACGAATGCATCAGGTTTGTTCGGGGATTCAGGAGGTAAAGGTCTAATTGCCTACTACACTTCCTATAATCCCGATGGCCCGAATGGGAATCAGCGTATCGGTCTTGCATACAGCAAGGACCAAGGTCGTACTTGGGAATATTCCAAGACGCGTCCAATGGTTATCGGAAATCCAGGCGATAATGGAGGGGAGCCGGGAGGCTGGGATTTCCGTGATCCGAAAGTGATTCGTGATAATGACAATAACAGGTGGGTAATGGTTGTATCCGGTGGAGACCATATTCGTTTCTTTGCTTCAACGAATCTACTTGATTGGAACCTGACAGATAGTTGGGGATACGGGGACTATGTTCGCGGCGGTGTATGGGAATGTCCGGATCTGCTTCAGCTTTCGGTAGACGGAACATCACAGAAGAAATGGGTTCTGATGATTAGTACAGGAGCGAATTCAAAAACAGGCGGATCAGATGCTGAATATTTTGTGGGTCATTTAACAGCGGATGGTAAATTCGTTAATGATAATCCGGCAGGGAAAGTATTGCGAACAGATTTTGGAAAAGAATTCTACGCTTCAATGTCTTTTTCAAACATGCCAGATCATCGCAGCGTAATGATGGCGTGGATGACAAACTGGGACTATCCGTTTGCTTTTCCAACAAGCCATTGGAAAGGCGTACTGTCAATCCCAAGAGAAGTCTCATTAGTAACGACAAAAGATGGGATTCAGCTCGCTCAAAGCCCGATCAAGGAGTTGGGATCGCTGCGTAGTCAGCTGTATTCTACTGCTAACAAAGAGGTGAGTCCTTCTTCTCAGAATCTATTGAAAGGAGTTACCTCTGGTGCATACGAAATTGAAGCTGAAGTAGAAATTCCAGCAGGTAGTCAGGTTAGTGAATTTGGCTTTAACGTTCGTGTAGGGGGAAGTCAAAAAACGGTTGTTGGATATAAACCTGGTGAGGGTCGGATTTTCGTGGATCGGTCTGCATCTGGTTTGACGGATTTTTCGAGTCTATTTAATACAAGACATGAAGCGGCAATGCAAACGGAGAACAAGCGAGTTAAGATGCGTATCCTTGTAGATGAGTCTTCTATTGAGGTTTTTGGCAACAACGGTAAAGTTGTTTTCTCTGACGTCATTTTCCGGATCCAGCCAGCAGAGCTTTGAGTTTTTACACCAAAGGAGGCAACGTAAAAGTCGTATCTCTGAAGGTGAATCAGTTAGGCTCTGTATGGAATCAGGAGACGGGCTCAGCTACCAAGATAATGATGGATACAAGTGATCGCGAACTGAGCAAGGGGCAAAGCGACATACTTTTGGCGATGGTAGAGAATGGTACCGGTAATGGGGCACAGCCGCTTAAATGGAATTCCAGTAACAAGGATGTTGTTGAACTAAACGTGGTGGATAAATCCCAGGCAACCCTTGTAGCTAAAAAAGAAGGCGAGTCTATCATTACCGTCTCTACTCCAAATGGGAAGACATCCGCTAGCTTATTAGTTAAGGTATCTGGGGGTGAATTTCATACGAACTTAAGTGGGTGGACTAAAGATCTATCTGCAGCCTCCTGGGTCATTGGTGAAAATGGGATTCGTGGAAATTACTGGAGTGACGCGAATTATATCGCAGAGAAGCAGGCAGGAGATTTTACTTATGAAGCAGAGATGATGTTAGGGAAATCCGGAGGAGCAGGCTCTATGTTGTTCCGTGCCAGCGAAGATGGACGCAGCGGATACTACATAAATCTGGATCCGAATATGAAGTCCATCCGTCTGTTTTATAAAATCGACGGCCGTTTTGAAGAGCGTCAGATTCTAGCAAAAGTTCCGACGTTCATTCAGCCGGGTCAAACCTACAAAGTGAAAATCGAAGCGAAGGGCCCGCATATCGTGGTTTATGTGGATGGGCAGAAAGTGATCGACCTCCAGGACGGCACATTTGCAGAAGGCCGCTTTGGACTACATGTATTTGGTGGATATGCTTCATATCAAAACGTTAACGTGAGCGGAGAAACACCTGCCGATCTATACACTTCCAGTCTAGTAAATGCAGAACTACAGAAATCCCTTTATACAGCAAATCTCGCAAATGGTGAAGCTGTTACACTGAAGGCTGCGAATGATTTTACGGATCAGAAGTGGGTATTCGTGCCGACGGGGGACGATGCAGGCTCCTATTCTATTCGTACAACAGCCGGTCAGGCGCTTGATCTAGACACAGGGCAAAATAAAATCCAGTTATACCCTTATCTCGGATATAACAATCAGCGTTGGATTTTTCACAAAAATGATGATGGTACCGTAAGTATTATTTCTGCTCATCATAAGAAAGCGATGGAAGTATCAGCGGATGGGTCGACACTGTCCCTTAGCGAGCTTGATCCTACTCTTGATCGACAAAAATGGGTAATTACCAATTAACCTGAGGATGATAGAAGCAATGGAAGGGGGAATAGCGTGTCTAAAAAGCAACTTGTCTGCGGATGAGTTGCTTTTTGTTTTGGCTGCATTTTATGTATTGACGGATATTGGAAATGTAAGTAGAATGTAAATTAGTTAAAACCTTAAAACTTTTGTAAAGAATTTTGGTGTTCTTGATAAAGGAAAAACTGACATTCAGTGTGCAATTTTCAATCAGAACATAGAAATATCACGAAAGGTTAGGTTTTTTTATTTACCTAAAAAGTTTAATCGTTTAAACTTTCGGGTGACGGAGGTATGGAAGCTAAGATGAATATACATGATGTAGCCAAAAAGTCGGGACTCTCTGTAGTGACCGTATCCAGGGTGCTTAACAATTTACCCTCTGTACGGGAAGCTAATAGACAGAAAGTACTGAAAGCTATGGAGGAATTAAATTATCAGCCCAATTCAGCAGCGCGGAGTCTTGTGAGAGGCAAAACGGGAGTCATCGGGATGTCGATTACCAACTTTAACGACTCTTTCTATGACCGGGTTATTCGCGTGGTGAACCGGAAGCTGGCGGCGCAAGGGTATTTTTTAGCCCTATCGATCGCCGAGAATGAGGATGAAGGCGATAATTTCCTGTTTCAGAAGGATCGCGTTGATGGAATTATCCTGTTGTCCCCACTTGAAGAAAAGGCATATGTAGAGGAACTGAAAAGAAAAAATATTCCGTTTGTATTGCTGGATAACCAGTTTCAGCATGAGGATGTGCCTAGCGTCGTGGTCGATAACTATCAAGGCGGGTATGAGGCTACAAAGCACTTGCTCGATCTTGGGCACACTCAAATCGCCTATATTGGCGGCCCTTCGGTATTTCTAAGTGTAGCGGAGCGTAAGCGCGGTTATGTCCAAGCGCTCGAGGATGCCGGGTTAACGCCATTCGGAACGGAATACTGCAGTTTTACAGTAAGCGGCGGCTATGAGGTGGCCAAGAGATGGATCCGCGAAGATAAGCTGCCGACAGCTTTTTTTTCCGGGGACGATTTTATTGCTCTTGGAATGGTTCAGGCTCTCCGGGAAGAGGGAATTCGAGTACCCCACGATATCTCAATTGTTGGATTTGATGATCAGCAGTTCGTAGGTGAATTTTACCCGCGGTTAACGACGGTCAGACAACCTGAGGCACAAATGGGCAATATAGGCGTTGATTTACTACTAAAAATGATCAACGGGGAGGTGATGCCGCCCGCTGTAACGAAGCTTGCTCCGCAGCTACTCATTCGTGAATCCACCGCATCTGTTAGATTACCTTGAATTTTAGGAGTGAAATCATCCGTGAAGTATTTTTTGGGAGTTGATGCAGGAGGCAGTAAAACCCATGCAATGATTGCAGATGAACAAGGGAAGGTCATCGGAGTTGGCAAGGGTGGGATCGGAAATCATCAAATAAACCGTGAGCAGGCGGTGAACAGTTTGCAGCAGGCCATATCGGAAGCAATTATGGCGTCAGGGCTGACCAAGGATCAGCTGGATTACTCCTGGTTCGGCTTAGCGGGAGCGGACAGAGAGGCTGATTTCCGGATTTTGCGACCGATCATCAGCAGCTTTGATCTTCCCCAAACTGAGATTTCCTGCGACACCTGGATTGCCTTGCGGTCAGGTACAGAGAAGAACTATGGGATCGTGCTGATTTGCGGATCAGGCGTGAACTGTAGTGGTAAAAATCCGTTGGGTGCTACATACCAATGTGGTGGATTCGGCTACCGGTTCGGGGATTATGGCGGTGGCTATGATTTAAGTATTGAGGTATTCCGTAGCGTCCTTCGGGCGGATGAGGGAAGAGAGAAGGAGACGGTCCTAACCGAACGCTTAACGGAATTGTTGGGCTATTCCAATGTTTCGGAGCTAAGAGAGGATTACCTGGATCATTTCAGAGACCTGCCTCCCCATATTGCTGAACTATTGTTTCAAGCGGCAGAGGAAGGGGACCAGGTTGCCACCGAGCTGCTGGTCAAGCAAGGGGATGAGCTGGGTTTGGCCGCGGCATCGGCCATCCATCGCTTGGGCATGGAGGAGGACTTCTTCGACATCGTACTTGCAGGCAGCCTGCTGACAAAGGGAGACCGCTCAGGCATCATCCGGCGGGCCATTGAGAGAAGAGTGAAGTTGTCGGCTCCGAATGGCACTTTAAGGATTTTGACCCGGGAGCCGGTTGTAGGATCGGTCGTTCTGGCTATGGAAAGCAGCGGTATGCGTGTAGATCAGAAGGTTCTAGATAATCTATCACAGGGGAAAGTACTGAACACAATAGGCTAGTTTTTATAAGACCAAAATGAAAAAGATGAAGGAAGGGTCTATCATGGAGGAAACATTGAAGCTGGTTGTCATCGGAGCGGGATCATCGTATACGCCTGAGCTTATTGAAGGCATCATCCTGCATCACCAAGAGCTTCCCATTCGCGAAGTATGGCTGGTGGATATTGAGGAGGGAAGGGAGAAGCTGCATACGATTGCAGAACTGAGCAAACGCATGATTGCTGAGTCCGGACTGCCGATTACCGTGGTCCAGACGCTTGAGCGCAGGGAAGCCATTGCCGGAGCGGACTTTGTATGTACGCAAATCCGGGTAGGCATGCTGGAAGCGCGCAAATGGGATGAATTAATTCCGCTTCAATACAATGTCATCGGCCAGGAGACGACAGGTCCCGGAGGGATGATGAAAGGCCTACGGACTATCCCGGTCATTCTGGATATTTGCAAAGACATTGAGGAGCTGGCTCCGGATGCCTGGTTGCTGAATTTTACGAATCCGGCCGGTATGGTGACTGAAGCTGTTCACAAATACTCATCGGTAAAAAGTGTAGGCCTGTGCAACTCGCCGATCGGTTTTCAAAAGTGGCTCTCCGAGTTCTTCGGACTTCCTATGGAGAAAATCTACGCGGAGTTTGTCGGCATCAACCATCTGCACTGGGTATCCGATATCGTGATTGACGGTAAAAGCAAGCTGCAGGAGCTCATTGATTACCCGCAGAGTTACAAGGCGAGCAATGTGCCGTTTGATTCCTGGGACTACCGGTTTCTGAATGCTTTGAAAGCGATTCCCTCTTATTACCTGAGCTATTACTATATGACGGACGCGATGCTTGCGGAACAGAAGGAAGCAGCAGCAACGACTGGATCGCGCGCTGAGGTAGTGAAGAAGGTGGAGGAAGAGCTGTTTGAACTGTACCGGAACGTAGCGCTGAAGGAAAAGCCCAAGCAGTTGGAACAGCGCGGCGGAGCCTACTACTCGGAGGCGGCAGTGCTGCTGATGCGCTCCATTTATAATGATTCCCGCGATATCCAGACGTTGAATGTAAGGAATAACGGAATGATTGACTTCTTGCCGGACGATGCCTCTATTGAGGTGAACTGTATGGTAACCAAGCAAGGCCCGCTGCCGATTCCGCTGCGTATAATTCCTCAGCCCATCAAAGGCTTGCTGGCCGCGGTCAAGCAATACGAGAGCCTCACCATCGAGGCGGCTGTGCACGGAGACCGGGATATAGCCCTACAGGCTATGGTTCATCATCCGCTCGTGCCTTCGGTCACCGTAGCTGAACAACTGCTGGATGAAATGCTGGAGAAGAACAAATCGTTGTTGCCGTTGTTTCACTAGAATCGTCCAGAGGGGGAAAAGCGGATGAACACGGCCGAGAAACCGCGTAGATGGAAGAAATTTATCAGTCAATTGGATTTGCAGTCCATGGTTTGGCCGGGAATTATCTTTGTATTCATTTTTAGCTACATTCCGATGTATGGCGTGGTTATGGCATTCCAGCAATACGATATTTTTGGCGGCATTATGAAGAGCCCCTGGGTTGGATTTATGCATTTCAGAATGTTCTTCGAGGCGCCGGAGTTCTGGAATGTGATGCGAAATACCCTTGTGATTAGCTTGCTTAAATTGATTATCTCTTTTCCTGCCCCGATTCTTCTTGCGCTGATGCTGAATGAAATCGGGAATATGGGCTTTAAACGCATTATCCAGACCGTCAGCTATTTACCTTATTTCCTGTCCTGGGTTATAGTATCCGGTTTTGTATTTTCGCTGTTATCCGTTGACAACGGGACGGTGAACTATGTGCTGGAGCGATTCAATCTGGTAGGGGAGCCAGTTAACTTCCTGGCGTTACCCAAATACTTCTGGTCGATTCTAGTAAGCGTAAATGTGTGGAAAGAGGTCGGATTCGGGAGCATTGTCTACCTGGCCGCGATTGCAGGCATTGATCCAACCCTATATGAGGCCGCTTCTATAGATGGAGCAAGCCGGTTTAAGCAAATTCACTTGATTACACTCCCCAGCATTACCCCCATTATCATTATCTTTATGATTCTTGCCATCGGCAGTCTGCTCAGTGCGGGCTTCGAGGACATTTTGCTGCTGGCAACCAATCCAATTCTGCGACCCTACTCCGATGTTATCGACACCTATGTGTACCGTGTTGGGATTTTAAATGCCAGATTCTCTTATGCGACAGCGGTAGGGCTATTCAAGGCGGTGATCAGTGTCATTCTGCTAGTGACGGCCAACAAAATCGCTCGCCGGGCAGATGTTAGTCTCTGGTAGTACTACTACTCATAGCGAATGCTTCCGATGCTCCATAAACCTTTTAGGAGGAGTGAACAATGAGACTAAGCCTAGGCGACAAAATCATGCAGCGGAGTATTTATATCCTTTTGACGCTGCTGGCGTTACTCATGCTATACCCGTTTTGGAATGCGTTGGTCATTTCCTTTAATCTAGGGAGCGATACGGCGCTCGGCGGTGTAACCTTGTTACCGAGAGCATTTACCCTGGAAAATTATTATATTGTGTTTCAGGATCAACGCCTGCTGAATTCTTTTCTGATCACCATTCTTAGAACGTTAAGCGGCACGGCATTGTCTGTCTTTTTCACGGCACTGTTAGCCTACGGAATGTCCAAGAAGACATTGCTTTTTCGAAAACAATATATGGTGTTCTTCATGATTACGATGTTCTTCAGTGGAGGGCTCATCCCTAGTTATTTACTAGTTCGCTCTTTGGGTATGCTGGACACCTTTTGGGTGCTGATTATCCCCGGCATCATCAGTGTCTGGAACATGATTGTCATCCGCACCTTCTTCCATGCTCTGCCGGAGGGGTTGGAGGAATCTGCCAAAATCGACGGCAGCAGCAACTACGGCATTTTTTTCCGAATCGTCATTCCCGTCTCCGGCCCGGTGCTGGCCACGATTGCCTTATTCACCGCAGTAGGTTATTGGAATGACTGGTTTACGGGAGCGATCTATATTACAAAGGATCACTTGCTCCCTATACAGACCCTGCTGCGCCAGATTATGAACTCCAACATCATGACCCAAATTGGCTCATCGAATGCTATCGCGCTGGATCATATGAACCGGAATCGGACGATTACCACGAAGTCACTGACTATGGCTACGATGATGATCGCTACCATTCCAATTATCCTGACGTATCCTTTTCTCCAAAAGTACTTTGTTAAGGGCGTAATGATTGGTTCGATGAAAGAATAGCAGTCTCCATATTATGTAGAAAGAAGGGAAAAGATGCGCAATCGTATGAAATGGGTATCTCTTTTGCTGACTTCACTGGTGCTTCTTCTCGCTGCCTGTAGCGGAGGAGGAAATTCTAACACTTCACCAAACACAAGCGAGAAAAATCTGAATACTGAGGCCGCCACAGATGACGGCAGCGGGATCAAGCCCGTCACCTTCAGCTTCTATGGAAACTATGACTGGCTTACGACATCACCCTGGGGGGATAATGAGGCGACAAAATGGATTCAGGAGAACCGTAAGGTTACTGTTGAACCCATACAATCCGGAGGAGCGGCCGGAGAAAAGCTCAACACGATGATCGTCGGCGGTGATTTACCGGATGTCATTTTTACTGACCGGGGATCCTCAGTGGAGCGGCTGGTGCAGGCAGGACAACTCGTTGCGCTGGATGATTACTATGAGAAGTATCCGAACTTCAAGAAATATGTGAAGGAATCCACCCTGAATTTGCTCCGTTCAGAAGACGGGAAAATCTATCAAATCCCGAACTGGTATACATCCGGGCAATTCGGCAACGGCGGATGGATGGTGAATAAAGATATTTATAACGAACTCGGCAGACCGGCGCTGGAGACCTTTGATGATTTGTATCAATATTTGCTTAAGGTGCAAGAAAAGTATCCGGATGTAGTACCTCTGGAGGTTGGGGAGAAGGGGGCAGGTCTGGAAATTATGTATGGTGGTTTTAAGGAGAACTCCACCAGTAAGTTTATTTCACTCATGGGATATCCGGATGGCGACAAGCTGTCATCTATCTTGGATGATCCTGCTTACGAAGAGATGGTGCTGTATATTAATAAGCTGTATCGTGAACGGCTGATTACGCAGGATGCACTGCAGCAAACCCAGGATGCGGTCAAAGAAAAGGTCAATACCAACCGGGTAGCAGTCATGGTCGAATCCAATATCACTACGTATGGAGCCGAGGGACACCGGGCACTGACAGCGAATAATCCGGACAGCGGTTATGAGATTATATGGCCGATTCATAAATCCGGACTAGACAAAACACGAGTGTTTGTAAGCGGCTTTGAGACGCTGGGTTGGAACGTTAATGTCATTACGAAAAAGGCCAAGGATCCAGAGGCCATCTTCGCTTATTTTGACTGGATTACGGGTCCGGAGGGGCAGAAGGTGCTTTTCTTCGGTCCTAAAGGCTTGTACTGGGATGAAGAGGATGCGGACGGAGCTCCAATCCCGAACGAGAAATACAAGACGACTCCTGCTAACGAGCGTACGGAAACGATGCGGAAATTCGAGGACTTTAACTGGGCGGGAAATACGACCTTTATTGATACGGCGAAAATGAGCCTCGAGGCGTTGCTTTCCGCGAACCAGAAATCCTGGGAGACCGTGGCGCAGTCCACGGTGACCTGGAAAACCGCGTTGGATATCACAGAGTTTGTAAATACCGATCCGATTCCGGATACGGAGATCGGCATCATCGCACAGAATATCGGGGATATTTATACCCTTGCTTACGCCCAGATGGTTCAGGCGAAGTCGGATGAAGCGGTGTTGTCGGCGCTAAAGACAGCTAAAAAGAACACCGAAAAAGCGGGGCTTGCTAAGCTGCTTGAATTCAGAACCGAAAAATGGCAGGAAAATGTTAAGAAAATCAACGCGACGAAATAAGACTATTTATAAAATCTTATAATTGTGGAGGCGAGATTATGGCATTTGCGTTGAGATCGAGGTTCATAGCACTGTTAAGCATCGTGTTGGTTTCTTCGATAGCCGGTGGTTCCGTTCCTGTTATGGCCGAAGAGGAGAGTAACCCCCCTTTCGAAACGGAAGTTATTGTACGGACCGTAAACCAGTTTAAGAACATGGCGGATGTCCAGAATTTCATCGCGCTGTCTACAAGCTATGGCGTCGATGTTATTAGCATGAACGTGAAGCAGGATGAAGATGATGAGGTTCCGTCTGGAAGTGTATTTTATCAGAGTGATATCGCACCAATTGCCCAAGGCTACCAGAATTTCGATGCCCTGCAGGCTGTCATTACGGCAGCCCATGCTGTAGGAATCAAGGTTCATGCCTGGATTCCGCAGTTCCATGATCAGCAGGCTTTCCTGGAGCACGATGAATGGCAGATGCAGGCGCTGGTTGACGGGGTTCAGACACCGTTTACAGGTTCTAACGGCAACGAATACTTCGTCAATCCGATTCACCATGAAGTGCAGGAGTATGAGCGTTCCATTATTCAGGAAGTAATCGAGAATTATGATGTGGATGGCGTTGTGCTGGATTGGATCCGCTTCGACAATTACAACATGGACGTCAGTGATTACACGGCCCTGAAGTATCAGGCGCAGTTCGGGTATTCACCGCTCAGCATTGACTTCGAGACAGATTCGCCTCAGCGTGAGCAGTGGAATGAATGGAGAACCGAACAAATCGGACAGTATGTGGGCGATATCCGTCAGGATATCACACAGTCCTCAAAGCCGGATGTGCAGCTCGGCGTGTATATTTTGCCGCCAGAATTCATTGAAGTTGGGCAGAATGTAGCCAAATTCAAGGATGATATCGACTTTGTTGCACCAATGGCGTACTTTGATGACTGGGAGTTCAACAGTGATTGGGTATACAGCACTTCCTACGGAATCCTGAAGGATACGAGCGACCGGATTAGCGGCAGTGACGTGGAAATTGTTGCGACGCTGGATAATGATTGGACAGATGATCAATATCAGGAGATTTACAAGGGAATCCGCGAGAATTATCCAGGTGTGAAGCGTCTGTCGTTCTTTGCTTACGGGGCCTGGCCAGAAGATGAGCTAGCCAATATCAAAGAACGTGAAACCTGGCCTACGCCAGGCTGGACGCCTGCGGTAGAACAAGACTATCCGGCTCAATTACCAGCAGGGTGGAAGGCGCGAAATATTGGTTCCATGCCGGGGAACGTTACCTACAATTCTTCCAATAAGCAATTTACACTCAGCAGCAGCTCTACGGATATCTGGGGAAATGGAGATCAATTGAATTATATATACCAATCCGTGCGGGGCGATGCGGAGATTATTGTTAAAGTGCATTCCACTAGCCGATTGGACGGCTGGGCCAAGGCCGGCATTATGATTCGGGAGTCGCTGGGTCATAATTCGAAGCACGCAGATATGATGCTTACCCCGGAAAATGGGGCCACCTTCCAGTATCGTGCAGAGACTGCGGGCAATATGGTTGATCAGACTGCGGCTGCCTCGGCTCCAAGATGGCTAAAGCTGACCCGAAGTGGAAATACCTTCAAAGGGGCTATTTCGACGAACGGGAATAACTGGCAAACGGTCGGAACTGTTCAGATTCCGATGAACCGCAAGGTGTATATTGGCATAGCACTTAGCAATCCCGGGGATGACTCGAGGAATAAGGCTGTGTTTGGAAATGTGAAGATTACGGATTAAGCCTAATACAAGGGCACCGGTTCTTCTTTATCCGGGGGAGTTTTCGTTTATCAGGTTAACCAGAAATATTTGGTTGACCTTTTTTTGTTTCCGTTTAAGGTGATGGTGGGGGATATATCCAATTGAAATCTGAAATGAATTTAAAGCTGCTAAATCCGGTGGTATATTTAATGCAGCTAATTCTATAATATAGCTAATTCTATAATGCAGTTTAGCTTATTAATAATAGTCTTTGAGAATAACTTATACAGAATAGGAGAGATACGATGAGCGAGCGTATACCCTGCCAAACCTCAGGCTGCAAGGGAAGCATACTTCCTGCAACTGCTTTAAAGACGGGGGGAATCTGCATGCCCTGTCATCAAAGGAAGCTTGCGCTGGAGCAAAAGGCTTATATTGAACAAAATCGAAAAGACATTGATTTGTACGCAGGTGTGAATGATCCGGTTGAAATTCTTAAAATCATGCACAAACCGCGGAGATGGAGCCCGCTTGAACACGAAATCTCCTATCACAAAACCGCGCAAGAGTTGTATCGTCAACTGACTGAAAGCGAAAGGGAGCGATTGGAATCCTACGCCATTGAATTGATGGAAGAAGATGATTTTGACCAGGCTGAGGCTATTTTACTGTCGCTTATATGTTTTTCAAGTGCGTTCATTGAACGGGGGCTGGAGGTTTTTTTTCACAAAGGGAAGTATTATCCCGGTATTCTCTATAAAGAAGCTGGTCAGGAGATCCGCGATATGATCATTCATCAGTTAGAGCATGACTCGGAAAACCGTAATCATTTGCTGCTTGCATTGGCCTGGATTGGCGATAAAGAGGTTGTACGGCAGTTCGAGACATGGCGGCAGCATCCGCCTCGATGGACATCGGAGTTAAATGTGGCTCCGGAAACCTATGCTCACGAAGCAGGATGGGAATTAGATCCCGACGGTGGGAAAAGGCTGCTCTTTTACCCCGAGAGTTATCATTTTGAAGTAAACAGGGACGGAAAAAATGGGCTGGATCGGGATCATACGGCGGTAGCGGCGCTGCAGGAGGGTGAGCATTCCTGCCCTTGGTGTGGCGGTAAATTGACAGTGCTGTTTGATTACGATTTGCAGAATCCACTGGTTCAATTTATGAAGCTTTCCGGCCAGCGGTTAAGGATTGCAGCTTGCATGCATTGTAATTGTTATGGCACCGTGTTTATGAAAGCGGAGCTGGATGGCCAATATTCGTGGAGTGAATATAATACCGTTCCTGATTTTTTGCCTGCAAATGAAGACAGGGAAGAAATAGCATGGCATGCCATGCAGCTATCGGAACGGCAGATGGGAACCTATGAAAATTCGTATTGGATGCTTGAGGCGCCTGCGTCGCAGATTGGAGGACATCCGGCTTGGATTCAGGATGCGGAATATCCTGTGTGCCCTTGCTGTTCGACGACGATGAAGTTTATTGCCCAAATGGACATGGAACAGGCCGAGGACAGCGAGGGGATTTATTATGCATTTTTGTGTGAGGGTTGCCGGCAGGTAGCTGTGAATTACCAGCAGACATAAATCAACTTATTTCTGGTTAGCGTAAATTGGAACTTCAGACTTAAAAGAGAAAAATGCTGCCTTAGACAACTAAGGACGGCATTTTTTTATTTTGTATAAACATGATGATCAAAGTACATTGACTGTCACAGTAGTATGATATACAATGCGATTATGAGGTGATGAAATGAGTGAGAACAAAATCACATCCGATCTGCTGCGAGGGCATACCGATACGATGGTATTACGGCTCTTGTCCGAAGCCGATCGTTATGGATATGAAATCGTCAAATTGATTGCTGAGCGTTCCGGAGGCGAGTATGAATTAAAAGAAGCTACGATGTACTCCAGCGTCCGGCGGCTTGAGGCAGACGGTGACATTGAATGGTATTGGGGGGATGAGTCTCAGGGGGGACGACGGAAGTATTTTCGGATTACCGAGAAGGGGAAAGCTGTTTACGCCAATAACAAGACTAATTGGGAGTACGCAAAGCGTGTGCTTGAAAACTTATTATAAGGAGACTTGATAATATGAATGAGAAATTAAACATGTATTTAAATGGCGTATTCGCACCCTATGACGGGATAAAAAGCGTTGCTGAATTAAAGAGTGACCTCCTTTCCGATTTGCAGGAGCGGTTCAGTGAACTCAAGGCTGAAGGCAAGGATGATGAAACGGCGTTTAAGATGACGATAGACAGCATCGGCGACATTGAACAGACGGTGCAGGAGGTTGCCAATCTCTCCCGTTCACTTGAGCGGCAGGTGGTGACGAGCTTTAGGGCGAGCAACTTATCGAAGAGTGATTTTGCAGGCGTTACCGCCCATAAAGGGGATTTTAAAGTGAGCGCGTTGCGGGGTTCCGATTTTACAGGCGCTGACTTGACTGGCAGTTCTTTCGCGGGCAGTGACGTAGGCGAGGCCAAGTTCGACAGCGCTAATCTGACCGACTGCAATCTGTCCGGCATTGAACTGGCAAATGCGAGCTTTCACAAATCTATTCTTGTTCGCACCAACTTTAGCTCATCAGGACTTACAGGGGCGAAATTTATCAGCGCAAGACTGACCGACGTCAAGCTGTGTACGACTGATCTCACGAAAACAATCTTTGAGAACTGTATCTTTGACGGTGTGGAATTTAAAACCTCTGATCTGCGGGGATTATGTTTTGACGGCCAGACCTTTATCGGGGTCAAGTTTGAAAAGTCGGCGCTGAACGATATTTCGTTTAGAGGTGCGACGTTAAAAAATGTGTCATTCCTCTCCGGGTTTTCATTATCCAAGAAGTTTTATCGTGCAATCAAAACGATCAACTTTGATGGTGCAATGATGGATAAGTTGACCTTCGCTGCGCTCAAAGGCATGGAAGCTGATTTGACAAAGGTTACAGTCCTATAAGCCTGAGCTTCCGAAGTGAGTTTTGCGGGGAGAATTCCATGAAGATATGCTAACAAAACCTTGAGGAGGGAATGCAATGAACAAGTCCATTAAAGTGGTTGGGTTGGAAAAGTCCTACAGACAGCTTCAAGTTTTAAAGGGGGTGGATTTTGAAGTGGAGCAGGGCAGCGTTTTTGCTCTGCTGGGCTCCAATGGTGCAGGCAAGACCACCATTGTCAAAATCCTCACCACTTTGCTGAATCAAGATGGCGGGACTGCTGCAGTGAACGGATTTGATGTCGCCACAAAGCCTGATTATGTACGCCAGTCCATCAGCCTGACGGGTCAATTTGCTGCCGTGGATGAGATTCTGACCGGCCGGGAAAATCTGATCATGATTGCGAGGCTCCGCCATGAGAAGCATCCGCGTCAAGTTGCGGACGATCTGCTGGAACGCTTCACTTTGACCGCTGCCGCGGATCGCAAGGTATCCACTTATTCAGGCGGGATGCGCCGGAGATTAGATCTCGCGATGAGTCTTGTTGGAAAACCGCAGATTATTTTCCTCGACGAACCAACCACTGGACTTGATCCTGAGGCAAGGATGGATGTATGGAAGATGGTTAAGGAGCTTGCCGACGGCGGTACGACTGTCTTTTTGACGACGCAGTATTTGGAAGAGGCAGAGCAGCTTGCTGATCAAATCGCCATTCTGCATGAAGGTAAAATTATTGCGAGCGGTACACTCGAAGAACTAAAAAAGCGTTTTCCGCCCGCAAAAGTTGAGTACATTGAAAAGCAGCCGACGCTGGAGGAAATATTCCTCGCAATCATCGGCAAAAAGGAGGGAAAGTAAATGGAAATGATTAAGAAGCACTTTTTCAGTGACATGAGTGTAATGCTCGGACGCTCTATGCGCCATATTCTCCGCAGTATGGATACCATCATCACGGTAACTATCATGCCAATTGCATTTATGCTGTTGTTTGTTTACGTGTTCGGTGGGGCCATCCAGGCGGGTACGGATAACTATGTGAATTATTTATTGCCCGGGATCATACTGATCGCTATTGCAAGTGGTGTAACTTATACGGCTTACCGCCTGTTTAATGATGTGCAAAAAGGGATTTTTCAAAGATTCCATTCTATGCCGATTGCACGTTCTACCATGCTGTGGGGACATGTGCTGACCTCCCTGATTTCCAATGCGATTTCAGTTAGCGTCATCATTCTTGTTGCATTGATTATGGGGTTTCGTTCATCGGCAGGAGTGCTATCATGGCTGGCGGTTGCCGGCATCCTGATATTGTTTACGCTGGCTCTAACTTGGGTCGCAGCAATTGCTGGACTATCCGCAAAATCGGTGGACGGCGCGACTGCTTTTTCCTACCCGATTATTTTCCTTCCTTTCATCAGCTCGGCCTTTGTGCCTACCGAATCGATGCCGCCAGTCGTTCGCACCTTTGCTGAAAACCAACCCGTTACATCTATAGTAGAGGCGGTTCGCTCCCTCCTGATGGGGCAGCCTGTCGGCAATGATATTTGGGGAGCCATCATATGGTGCATAGCCATTCTAGTAGTTGCTTATTTAATAGCGATGCGGGTATACAAACATAAAGTAGTTTAATTGCAGATAACGTTATAGGGTTTAGAAGCGACTTGTCTGCGGATGGGTTGCTTTTTTTCATCTCTCTACGTATCGCTAAGCTGTATCCCTTTTTCTTTCACAAACTTCTCCAGAACCTTGAAATCCTCAGTAACCTTTTTAAAAGGTAAGGCTTCCAGTACCTGATCCCGGTAATCCTTTTTGGCGGCAATGGACAGGCGGGAATCGAGTATGCTGAGTACACCCAGATCAGTTTCACTGCGGATCAGGCGCCCGGTTCCTTGTCTTAACCGAAGCAGCATGTCCGGTACAAAAACCTCTTTCAAGGGATTCTTTGCCATCGAAGTCTTATATTCATAGACAGGATCGGCAGGAACAGGGAAAGGCAGACGGAAAATGATTAACTGCGACAAATCGGAACCTTCGATATTCACACCTTCCCAGAATACACCGGTACTAAGTAGAACGCCTTTACTGCCCCGAAAGTCAGCGATCACCCCGTCCTGGGACGAACCTTCCCTTTGAACATGTAATGCCCATGCCAGCTTCTCAGAGTTTAATTTCTTATGAATATACTTCATATCCTCTTTAGCTGAAAAAAGAACCAATGTCCGCCCGTCTGTTAAATTACAGAGCCTCATCATTTCCTTGTATGCCGCTTCAAGATAATCTTCCCGCCGCTGATGGTTATAGTAGGGGATGTCCTTGGCAATATACAGCATGGTGTGGTTGTCATAATCAAACGGTGAAGCTTGGCGCTCCATATAATCTCCCCTGTAACCGAGGGACTCAGTGAGATAAGCGTATTGTTCCTCCAGCGTTTCTCCGTTTTGACACATCGTTGCTGACGTTAAAATAACAGAGGTTTTCCCGTTAAATAAGGTATATTTCAGAAACTGGCTTATCCCTTTAGGGCAGATACTAAGGGTACTCTCCCGTTGGGTATTGCTTGCCCAGATCAGATAGTTATCCTCTACTCCGTCGAGTACATCAAAGAGGTCGATAAGTCCGTTCATGGCTTCGAAAATATTGTCAATCTCCCGCTCATGCCGTGAAGTTAAGACGGAAAGGCTGAGATTAAAATCTTTTAAAACCTGTGCTGCTCGTTTTAAGGGGATTCCTGTGATCTGCGATATTTTTATACGGTCATTGTCCTGCTTGGCTGTTTGCAGTAAGTCTGCCTCAACTTGTTTAAAAATATGGCCAACGCATCTTTTTATAAATTTAAATTGCGGCATAAGCTCCGTATCGGCAGATTGTTTGAAGAGAATCTGTAAGGCGTCATCCAGAATACGGCAGGTTCCCCGGTATGTAAATTCGACCGTTCTTGCATCTCTAACCTTTGCTTCCAGATTATGAGCTTCATCAATTACGATCAGAGCCGGCCGTTCAGTGATTAACCCCTTCGTTCCTTCCTTTTTCTTGATTAAATCACGGATGAGCAGATCCTGGTTTACGATAATAAAATCCATATCGCTCGCGTTGGCATTAATTTTAGCTCTCATCTCATAAAACGTACATGTACTTTTATAATGGCAACGTTCAAATTTGCAATCATTCACACAAACGTTAGACCATACTGCATCACTAACCCCGCCCTTAATATCTGCCCGCTCATCAATTTCATAATTGACAATCTGTTGAGCAAGCGCAGACAGAGGGGCGTTTGAATCATCCGCTTGGAACAGATCTGCTGCCCTATACCGGCAAGCATACTGCCCCATGCCTTTTCCAACTACCGAACGTACCCTTGTAAATCCGAGCCGACTTCCGATGAATCTCAGATCTTTATGTATTTGTTCTGAAAGTTGTATGGAGGATGTCGCAATAATAACCGGTTGCCTTGAGATTTGGTTAATAAGCAGGCTGGGAATGAGGTAGGCAAAGGACTTGCCGATGCCGACTCCAGCTTCAATCATCGCGTTACGACCATTAATATAGGCATCAGCGATATCTAGAGACATATCCTGCTGGCCGATCCGCTCTTTAAGTCCAATCCTGGGAAATTTATCATACATGCGAAAGATAGCATTGACTAAAGAGGGCTCGATGTCCTTCTTTAGCTCCTGCTTCTGTAATTTGTAGAGATCACTTAACCAGCTAATGACGACCGCCCCTTTTCAAAATCAATGATCTTCCTAATTATAGTTTTTTTGGTTTTTTGGTGAGGTTGTAATTATCTTCGATGCCACTCTAACAGTCAAGTCCAGAATATAATATGATGATTAAAACAAAGTGAATTACTGTGTTTTTGAAGCAGGAAAATATACACATATCTTGAATACAAACTACAAAGAAGGAGGATGACAATGTCATACAAAGAAAATGAATTGCGTTCGTCATTAATCTTAGCAGTTCCAATCATTTTAAACAGGCATTATCATTCCATGACTATGAAAAACATCGAATTCTCCTGGTTTGTAGAGACGCATAAGGAATTGTTAGATTCATCATTCAGTACGATATTAATGAGTATGGTAGAAGCCTTGTTTTTTGATTCTTTTGGTTACGATCAATACTTAAACCTGCTAGAAAAAGAGGGGGCTGAGCAAGGGGTTTATACTGCAGAAATATTCGGTGATCATTTTGATATTTTACTTGATATGAGCAAGGATTTAAATTTAACCGCTCAGAATATTATGTTTAAGATCATTGAAGAGTTTGTAGATGATTCCGCGATCCGATTGTTTTTTTATAATCGTTTAATGGAATGCAACTGGACCCGTTTTACTGGCTTTGCACAAGGTTATTTGTCTAATAAAAATCAACAGATTGACAATTTACATGAACAAAAAATTGCTGTTATGGGACAAATGGCAGCAGGAATGGCGCATGAAATAAGAAATCCGCTAGCTTCGATTAAAGGTTTTGCTCAGCTTGTAAATATCAGGCTAAATGAGCCGGAGATCAAAGCGGATGAATTGCGTGCATATCTGGATATCACCATCAAAGAGATTGATGCTCTGAATGGATTAGTAACGGATTTTCTAATACTGGCTCGAAAAGGTGACAGTACGAAAAATAACGGCGTAGTATTTAACGTTATGGAGGTTATACATAGAGTTAATAACATTGTGAATCAACTCATACTTAGTGATGATATTATACTTTCAGTAGAGTGCTCTTTAGAAAAAGTACTAACGTTTGGAAGCGCCTCTCAGCTAGAGCAGGTAATTCTTAATATTTTGAAAAATAGTATCGATTCCTTCACAGCTTTTAGAGGCAGAATAGATATTTCTGTTACCACAGCTGCTGAGACAAACGAAATTATTCTACTCTTTAAAGACAACGGAGAAGGAATTCCACAGGATAAATTAAAACGGATATTTGACCCTTTCTTTACTACCAAGCAAAAAGGAACAGGGATTGGATTATCGATTTGTAAACAATTAATTGAAATGTATGGGGGGCATATTAAGGTAGATTCAGAGGTTCAGGTTGGAACTAGCGTGAGGGTTATTTTGCCTTGGGTTTATGATTATCATATTTGAGATGCTGCTGCAGCTAATGAATGAAGGAGTGACTTGCCAACAGGGAAGTTGCTTTTTTTGTTATGGTTCTACAAAAAATCAGGATGTGCGTAAGATCACAAAGCAATTATTGGATACGTTTATACTCAATATATCAATTAAATTTGAAATATATATTACATAAGCAATTGGAGGCTACTGGCATGGATCAATTTACTTTTACAGATATGAAAAAAATAAAGAGAAAAAATTTAGGTAATGTCGTACCTTTAGAGCTTTTCAGAACGATTAGACTTATTGGTTTATATCAAGCGTTACCCATGAATGGTAAGGGTACAACGTTGACTATAGGAAGAAAAATTGGGGAAGAGTTTGGTGTTACCTCGGTTAATGAACTATTCGAGTTATTCGAACAATTGAAGATAGGGATTCCTATAATAACCCATGAAGATGACAAGGGGATGACGATAGAAGTACACGATTGTTTCTGCGAAGGGTTACCTATTATGGAAGGGAAAATGGTTTGTGACCTGGAGGGAGCCATTATCGAAGGAGCACTTACTAAAATTCGTGGAAAGCGGGTTTCCGTCCGGGAAATAAAATGTAATGTTAATGGGGATGAATATTGCGAATATATCGTCAAATATTAAATTCATATATAAAAGCGAGTAAGCGGCCTTTCGATTTTAAAAGGTCGTTTTTTTATGAATAAGTTGTGATGGAATTAACATTCATTTAACATGGCCCTTATGCTGAAATGATATAACAGTTACAAATAGGTGAAAAGGTGGCTGTTAGATGAAACTTAGCAAAGAGGAAAAATCATGGATTTTATATGACTGCGGGAATTCAGCCTATTCGATGGCGGTTACAACTGCATTATTGCCTATTGTATTTGGCATGTTTTCAAATGTTAACAGCAGCATGGATTTAGGGTACTTTAACTCCATTGCTAGTATTCTTGTGGCTATCCTTAGTCCGATTTTAGGCACGATCGCAGATTACAAAGATAAGAAAAAGCGCTTTTTCTTATTTTTCTCTTTGATCGGTGTGCTGGCTACGGCTTCCTTGGCATTCGTTGCACCTGCGAGCGGGCAGTGGCAGTTATTGATTGTGTTTTACATCCTGTCCGTCATAGGTTTTGCCGGAGCCAATATTTTTTATGACTCTTTTCTTGTGGATATAACCACTGATGAAAGGATGGATAAGGTATCCACAAAAGGTTTTGCTTATGGATATATAGCCAGCGTCATTCCATTTGGCATCAGCCTGCTATTGATTCTGTTTATGGGGATGGATAAGTCGATCGGTTATCAGATTGGGTTTATCATTACTGCCCTTTGGTGGGGGCTGTTGACCATACCCATGATCAGAGATGTGAAGCAGAGATATTATATTGAGCCTGAACCAAGACCTGTAATCAACAGCTTTAAAAGACTGGGAGACACCTTTAGGAATGTTAGACAGCATAAAGTTGTATTTGTTTTCTTAATTGCGTACTTTCTTTATATTGATGGGGTAGATACGATTATTAAAATGGTGGTGCCCTATGCCACATCGGTTCTGGGTGCGGATGCTTTTGACACCTTTACCTTACTGGGGATATTATTAGTTATCCAGATCATCGCTTTTCCTTGTGCAATCCTGTATGGTAATCTCGCCAAAAAATACTCCGCCAGGACTTTGATCATCGTGGGGATTGTTACATATATCCTTTCCTGCATCGCAGCTTTTTTTATCATTTCAGTGTGGCATATATTTATTCTAGGTGCGCTAATTGGTTCCGCTCAGGGAGGCATTCAGGCGCTCAGCAGGTCTTATTATGCGAAGATCATTCCAAAGGAGAATTCCAATGAATTCTTTGGTTTTTACAATATTTTTGGCAAGTTCGCGGCCATTGTTGGTCCTGCTGTAATGTCTTTAACAACAACCTTAACAGGTAATGCTAAATTTAGTATTTTAGCGATTATCCCCCTTTTTATTATTGGATTATTCGTATTTATAACTTTACCTAAAGAGCAGCCTGAACATGACGAACCTAAGGGGCTTATTCTATGAAGTCAATTAAAGCACAAACGGCTATGGCCAAGCATTTGATCGTCATCTCTTACGATGCCTTTTCAGAAGACCACTGGGCATTGGCCAGCCGGCTTCCAAACTTAGCGGAATTAATTAAAAACGGAGCCCATAGCCATAAATTGAAAAGTGTGTATCCCACGCTCACATATGTAGTGCACACCACCATAGCAACCGGTGTATATCCGGATAAGCATGGCATCCATCACAACAATCCGTTTCAGCCCTTTATTAAGGAAGAGGAGCAGAATTGGTTCTGGTTTAGAAATGCGATCAAGGTGCCAACGATTTACGATGTTGCGCGCGAGCATAAGATGAGCACAGCCGGAATCCTATGGCCAGTATCGGGTAAATCCTCCATCCAATACAATATACCTGAAATCAGAGCCATCAAAAACGAAAATCAGGCACTGAAGATATTAAAAAGCGGAAGCCCCTTATACTGCGTGGATATGGAGCTGAAATATGGCCGGATCCGCAAAGGGATTGAGCAGCCCTATCTGGATGACTTCACGACCAAATGTGCTATAGACACGATTAAGCGCAAAAAACCTAATCTTCTATTGATGCATCTGATCGATCTGGATGATGCCAAACATGCTTATGGAACTGACAGTGACGAAGTGAAGCAGGTAATCACACGTATGGATAAAAGGGTAGGCGATATTATGCAGGCAGTGGATGAAGCGGGGATAAAGGATGATACGATTTTTTTAATTTTGGGGGACCATGGCCAGTTTAATGTTAGGTACAAGGTGCATTTAAACAACCTTTTGCAGGAAAAGGGCCTGATCTATGAAGAGAACGGCGAAATGAAGTGGAGAGCTTACTTTCAGTGTGGGGGTGGAGCGGCTTACTTGCATATCCGGCAGGGCGATGAAGAAGCTGAGCAAATAGCATTAGCTGTTATTGGAGATAATATGAGAGATGAATCCTCAGGTATAGAGAAATTGTATGCTAGAGATGAACTGGATTATTTTCATGTGGGCCAAACCACAAAGTATATGCTTGAGGCTAAGAGAGGTTATTGTTTCGACGAAAGTATGGATGAACCAACGATTGTTGATTTGGACAAACAAGGCGTTAAATTTGCCACGCATGGCTATTCTCCTGATAAAGACGGCTATAGATGCAACTTGGTTGTCTCCGGGGAAAAGATTAGAAATGGGCATCATATAGGGGACATCGAAATGGTAGATATAGCCCCCACGATGGCAAAGATTTTAGGGATTGATTTTAATCCAGGTGACGGAAGACCTTTAGAGGAAATTTTTATGGACTAAATTAAGCAATGTGAAACGGAGAAATTCAATGATTGAAACGCGAAAACAGAAATCAAATAAACTCAAGATATTCTCAAAAGTATTCATGATTATTATTGGGGCGCTAATAGCTGCCTATGGTCTAGAATCCGTATTGATACCCAACAACGTCTCAGATGGAGGTGTCACAGGTCTAAGCATCGTTGGCTCTGAACTGTTTGGCTTACCGCTAGGGCTGCTAATTGGCATAATTAATATCCCTTTTGTGTGGCTAGGATATAAGCAAATTGGTAAAAGCTTTGCTCTTTACTCCGTTATCGGTATTGCTTCACTGGCTATTGGCACTAGTCTTATGCATCATGTACCGACGATTATAGAAGGTGATACCTTATTAATTACCGTTGTTGGCGGGATTATTATCGGTTTTGGTATGGGTTTAGCCTTACGTAATGGTGGAGCATTAGATGGGATAGATATGTTAGCTGTCTTACTTTCACGAAAATTACCTTTTGGGACCAGTGATTTAATCTTATTTCTAAACATGTTTGTCTTTATTGTTGTTTCAACAGTATTTGGCCTACAAGGGGCTATTCTATCAGCGCTTGCTTATTTTATTGCTTCTAAGGTCATTCATATTATTGAAGAAGGTTTGAGTGGCTCTAAAACGTTTAAAATCATCACCATTCAACCGGAAATCATGGTCGAGACTATTCGTGACCGATTGGGTCGTGGAGCAACTTATACAGATGCTTATGGCGGCTACTCCAATGAACAATTCAAAGAAATTACTTGTGTAATTAACCGTCTGGAAGAAAGTAAAATAAAAGATATTATTCGTGAAATTGACCCGAATGCCTTTGTAGTAGTCTACGATGTTGCAGAAGTTAAGGGCGGCAGTTTCAAAAAGAAAAATATTCACTAATGACTATAAATCGCGTTGGAGAGAAGCTAATTATGCTCTTGCCAGCGCGTTTTTTGTTTTCTTTGAAGGAGAGGAAGGGCTTGGTATAGATTTAATATAATTAAAGTTGGAATACCTACTCTAACAACATGCTTATACAATAGAATTAATAAGGTTGGAGAGGGGACATGGATATGGATGCTGTTCTTAAAGAAAAGATCTTAATCAAAAATGAAAAGCTTATTAGCATGGTCATTGAACGGGCTAAGAGAGATTTTTCTGATGATATTGCAATTATTGGGCTTACAGGTTCTTTTAGTACTGGGGATTTTCATGAAAAAAGCGATCTTGATCTAATCATAATTAATAACACAGAGCAGGGCTGGGGAATATCTTCGTGTTTTATTTGGATGATATTGGATACGATCTATATTGTACGCCATGGGAAACAAGGATAGAAGATCAAGCCAATCTCGAGAGTCCAATGATTTCATGTCTGGTGGATTTACAGGTGTTATACTGTGCAAAACCCGAATATTTGGAAAAGCTAAATTTATATAAACAGAGAGCACTCGATGCTCTGGCAATGCCTATAGGGAGAGAATGTATCAGTAGAGCGAAAAAGTGTATAGACATAGCAAAACAGGAATATGCGAATACATT
Organism: Paenibacillus sp. FSL R7-0048; assembly: GCF_038004505.1. NCBI lineage: Bacteria > Bacillati > Bacillota > Bacilli > Caryophanales > Paenibacillaceae > Paenibacillus > Paenibacillus sp. FSL R7-0048. The sequence continues at coordinate 1,714,245 of NZ_JBBORF010000001.1, forward strand.
ACTTTCTGAAGATATAGGAGCAGTAAGATATGCTTCAAGCGAAGTTTTATACAATTTGTTAAATGCGCTAACTCATTTGAACAATACTTATTTCAAACGGGGAATGAAAAGATATTTGGAGGAAATAGCTACGTACCGTTATGTTCCTGATGATTTTGAAAAGACATATATGGCTGTGATAGAGGCGAAGACTATCGATGAAATCAGAAGTGCAGCATATAAGTCCCTTAGAAACATCAACGATCTATATAATAAAATGTATAAGGATTTTGTAGTGCAGCCAGTCCCAAGCTATGATAATCTTGGCGGAACTTATGAGGAATTATGGTGCAACTACCGCAATAAGATTATAGCAAGTGTAGAATCGGGTGATAGATCGTATGCGTATCTAGCAGCAATGGGCATACAAGGTTTTCTTGATGAAATGACAGAATGGAAGGGAACCAAAAAGTTTGATATCATGCAGTATTTTGATTCTGACCATCTTCAAGTCTTTAAGAATGAGTTTCTGAAGGTCATGGATGAATATCTGGAGGAATACAACAAGGTAGGCAGGAAAGTCGAACGATATAATACTTTCGAGCAATTATATAACGAATATATGAAGGTATAGAAAATAGCTCACTACCAATCTTTGGATTGGAGTGGGCTATTTTTTTGTTTGACAAGAAAACTTGGCGTATTATAATAATGATGACAAGTTTTCTTGTCATCATCTTTTCAATCTGAAAGGAGAAATTTTTATGAAAAAGGAAGAAATATTAGAAAAAAGCCGAAATGAAAAAGGAGACGAAGGAAAAGAATTTGTTTTTGCTAAAGGCAGAAAAAGCAGATTCATTGGAATGTTGATTGTATTTTGCATTCTGAGTGTCTTCAATTTATATAATCATAGTCAGGAAACAAATTTTGCATTAAAAGCTATGATAGCTATGTTTTTTGGATATTTGGGCTTTGAAGGACTTGGAATGTATTCTGTAACTAAGAAGAAGATGGATTTACTCAAATTCATTTTAGAATTAATTATAAGTGTTTATTTTTTGTTTATTTACTTTTATGGAATGAGTGATTAGTATGAGTGAACATTTGGTTTTAAAAAATAAACTGCGCGAAGCAAGAACAGAACAAAAATTATCGCAAGCACAATTGGCAGAAATGGTGGGTGTCTCAAGAAATACTATAAGCTCGATTGAAACCGGACAGTTTAACCCTACTGCAAAATTGGCTTTGATTTTATGTATTGCGTTGGATAAAAAATTCGAAGAATTATTTTATTTTGATTAAAATCAATAGAAGCTTTTCTAGGTTTAACTCTAGATGTCAGAAAAACAGCGATACTCCATCATTGGAGAATCGCTGTTTTGTCTTTTCGGTCGATTATAGCTTACTCAGGAATTTACAGGATTCTGTTCAACAGACTTGGGTGTAAAAGCTCTTCGAACAACCTTCGTTATTTCCATTAGGATGAGGGAGCCGAGGGCTAAGCCTGCTGCAACCAGCCACTCTGACATTCCAAATGAAGCCGGAATCGAGAAGATTTCTCTAACCCCTGGCAGAACTGCAATGCCGTAAAAGGCAAAGCAGACCAGAACGGCTCCGATGACGTATTTGTTGCTGAAAAGCCCAGCTTCAATAGCAGTTTGACTGTTCGAACGGGCGGCAAAGGTCTGCAACGTACGAGACAAGATCAGGGTTGTGAATGCCATAGCTACGCCCATATCAGGCGAATCCTGAAGTCCGATATACAGGGATATGATTACAGCTATACCTATGAGTAGACCACGAGTGACAATGGCCTGCATCATTCCTCCTGCGAATATTCCTTCCTTGAGCTCTCTTGGTTTTCTGTTCATCACATTAGGTTCAGGTTTTTCCATCCCAAGAGCAATGGCGGGCAGAGAATCATTCGCCAGATTGATGAATAGAAGCTGAATCGCTGTGAAAGGATTAATCCAGTTGAAAATAAGGGCAAAGAGGATGGCGATAATTGCACCCAGGTTACCTGAGAACAAATAGGCGATCGCTTTTTTGATATTGTCAAATACCGTTCTGCCCACAGATACAGCATTGACAATAGATACAAAATTATCATCGGTCAAAATCATGGCAGCCGCATCTTTGGCAACATCGGTTCCACTGCCCATGGCAACTCCGATATCTGCTTGTTTCAAAGCAGGCGCGTCATTTACACCATCACCGGTCATGGCTGTTATTTTGCCTTTCCGCTGCCACGCGCGGACAATTCTGATCTTGTTCTCCGGGGAGACACGGGCGTACACACCAATCTGTTCGAGTTTTTGATCAAGTTCCTCGTCAGACATGGCATCGAGTTCTTGGCCGGTTACGGCAATTTCATTTTCAGTCATCAGACCGATATCGCGGCCGATCGCTTGTGCGGTTGTCTTATGATCACCGGTAATCATGATGGTTCGGATGCCAGCCTTCTGAGACTCTGCGATCGCGCCGTAGACAGCATCCCGAGGTGGATCAATCATAGCTGTCAAACCTACGAGCACCAGATTTTGTTCATCCTCTAATCCTACTTCAGTAACCGTATTTGGTACGGTTTTGTAGGCATAGGCAAGTACACGTAGTGCTCTGCTGGAGAACTCCTCATTGGCTTCGAAGAAGCGTTCAAGAACTTCTGGTGTCATCGGCACTTCTTTTCCACTTAACAGTACATGCGAGCATAGACCAAAGAGCACATCGGGCCCGCCTTTAGTAATCATTGCTTTTTGCCCGTTAAAAGTATGCAAGGTCGTCATCAGCTTGCGATCCGAGTCAAAAGGTAGCTCGGCTTCGCGCGGGAAATTATCGCGTATTTCCTTATAATCTTTATTCTTGCTGTTGCTGAAGGCAATAAGCGCTACCTCTGTAGGATCACCCAGCTCTTTACCATCCTCATTAATGTTAGAGTCGTTGCAGAGCACAGCAATATGCAGGAGCCGCCGGGCTTCTTCAGACCATTCTTCAGGCGCTTGATTGAATTGATCACGGTCCCCTTCTGGCAAAAAGTAATCTACAACAGTCATTTTATTCTGGGTGAGGGTACCGGTTTTATCTGTACAGATGACACTGGTTGACCCAAGGGCTTCGACAGCGGGCAGCTTACGAATAATCGCATGTTGCTTAGCCATCTTATTAGTACCTACGGATAGGACAATGGTTACTATTGAGGAAAGAGCTTCGGGAATCGCAGCAACCGCCACAGCGACTGCAAACATTAACGCATTCAGGATAGCTTCTGTTGTATCCACAGTATCATTCGACAACCAAACACGTCCGGCCTGGATGGCAAAGATTACAATGGACAGGAGTATAATTGCTACCCCCAGCTGCTTGCTGAATGTTTCCAGCTTGCGCTGCAGCGGCGTTTGCTTGGCTTCGGCGCTTTCAATGAGTTCAGCAATTTTTCCGATCTCGGTAGTGAGTGCAGTTCCCGTTACTACCAGGGTTCCGCGGCCATATACAACTAGTGAACCGCTGAACGCCATATTACGCCGGTCTCCAAGCGGAGATTCTTTCGCGATGATATTCGTATGCTTTTCCACAGCTTCGGATTCTCCGGTTAGCATACCCTCATTTATTTTTAAGCTTTCCGATTCTATAATCCGGCCATCGGCGGGTACGAAATCGCCGGCTTCCAGCCATACGATATCACCGCGTACAAGTTCCCTTGCCGGGACGGTTTTTAATTCTCCATCACGCAGCACTTTGGCCTCGGGTGCTGACATCTGCTGCAAGGCATCAAGTGAACTCTCCGCTTTACGGGTCTGGATGACACTTATAACTGCATTGAGAATCAACACGAGGAATATAATAAGCGACTCCATAACTTGTCCCATAACAATCTGGACAATGGCCGCTATAAGCAGTACGACTACCATAGGGTCTTTGAAGTTTTCAAGAAAAAGCTTCCAAACAGGATCTTTTTTCTTTCCTTTTAATTCGTTAAAACCATAGTCTTTCAGACGTTTGTCGACTTCTGCCGAAGTAAGCCCGTTAGCTGAACTCTGAACATCCTGTAAACTGTCGGCTACATTGTTGCGGTAATATTCCACTAATGATAGCTCCTCTCTGCTGTGCTGTGTCTTTGTTCTTAAAAATTACGGTTCAACCCGGGACAAGTTTCAAAATATCGAGCTGCCGAAACTGTTTTCACATTATAAATGTGTCTTTTGAGCTTGAAATTGGACGGAAAAATATATGTAAATCTGGTTTCTTCATTATGTTTTTGGCTCACCGAGCACAAGTTTACTATGGGCGCTTTATTTATTATCCTATTTATGAATCGAGTTTATCCCCACCTTGAAGAGTTAAATAAAACTCATAAAGAGCTGAGGCTACGCATTAAAATAACAAAACAAGACCCGTCTGATGACAGGTCTTATTTGTCTGCACTTTCCTATTTGTTAGCGCCCGAATTAGCCGATTCCTGCAATTGCCCTGACTCCCGGTGCTTCCGACTCATGAATACCAAAGACAATGCAATTACCGTGAGGATAACCCCAAGGACTTGAAATCCCTCGAAGCTAAACTTACCTCCCATTATGATACCTATTAACAATGAAGAGAGAATGGTTCCCAGGTATCTCGATGTATTAAATAATCCGGAGGCTACACCGATTATTTCTTATGGAGAACTTTGGAACAAGGCTGCTTGCAGGCCGACATTGTTCAATCCGTTGCTAATACCGAATGCAGCTAAAGCCACACATACACTGATAACTGGTGAAGTCTGATTTAAGGTCACAAGCCACACTGATCCCAATGTCATCAGGACCCCGGATACTAGCAATGCTGGCCGGGGTCCTGATCTATCGATCCAGCGTCCTGCTATTGGAGCAGTAATCAGTGAGCATAATCCCAGCGTTAGCATGAGAATTCCTGTTTGGAATTCACTGACATGACGTACCATTTGCAAGTAGGATGGGATCCCGAAAAAGAGTGAGTAAAAAAGTACATTAACGAGCATGAATTCAACATTAACCCAAGTCATTGCCGGGTATTTGGCAAATGTACGTAAAGGAATAAAGGGTGATGCCGCTGTTAGCTCATGCCGGACGAATACTCCTAGCAGAACGAGTCCTGTTAGCAAGGTAATGACATGTATTAATGAGATATGTCCGGATGATTTTGCTGAAAGCAATCCAAGGAGCACGGCAATCAGCCCCACAGTGAAGAGCAGGATTCCTGACGCATCAATCAAATCAAACCATTTGCGCAGGGACATTCCCCGGGTAACGGTTGTTGACGGTTCGTCCTTGGGGATATACTTCCAAGATAATAAAAAGCTAGCGACCACGAATGGAATATTGACGAAAAAGATAGCTGGCCAGTCCCACCAGTGAATAATAACCCCGCCAATAAAGGGACCAATTGCTGCCGCGCCGGATAGGAAGATGGATAAAACAGATAGTGCGGTCGCTTGTTTCTCCGTAATATGAATCCGCACAATGGCCATTCCAACGGCAACCATCATGCTAGTTCCAATGGCTTGCACAATACGGAACACGATGAGACAGCCAAAGTTTGGGGAGAAAGGAGCTAATAAGCCTGCAATGAAGGATACGACAAGCCCGGTAAGAAATATTTTCCTCCGGCCGAATAAATCGCTGGCCTTTCCCATGACAGGTTGAGCGATGCTACTTGCAATGTAAAAAGAAAAAATAATCCAGGAAACACCTGTATAGTCAAGCTGGAATACATTTTGCAGCCTCGGAATAGCCACAGACACCATCGAAGAATTTAAAGGGTTCAATAAAATCCCCAGACCTACTGAAATCATTAACCACCTGTTGCGAACACTCATTTTAAATCCCCCTAAAGCTTATTAATGTCATCGTACTTGAAATCGATTATTCATTCCAACGCATTTTATGTTATGATCTCATTGACTTGAGGGAATGAACGGAGGTGCGAATTGGAACTTTTGCAACTGCAATATTTTCTCGCGGTAGCTCGGTTGGAACATATGACTGAAGCTGCACGAAATCTACACGTTACTCAATCTTCACTAAGCAAAACGATTCAGCGTTTGGAGGAGGATCTGGGGGTACCTTTATTCGATCGGGTAGGAAGAAAGCTGCGACTGAATGAGTCCGGAAGCCGGTTCCTTCGCCGAGCTGAAAGGGCATTGTTTGAATTGGAGCAGGGAAAACAGGAGCTTAGCGATTTATCCAGTCCTGAACATGGCACACTCGAATTAGCGGTGACGACGGCAAGCACATTACCCAATATCCTGCGAGAGTTTCGGAAAAAGCGGCCTGATATTCAATACCATGTGCAAATGCTAACCACGCAGGAAATGGTTACACTTCTTAATAGAGGAGAAGTTGATTATTGCTTATCCTCACCTCCAATAAAAGGGGATGACATCGAATGTCAAATCGTCTTTATCGATCCAATTCTTGTGGCTGTTCCAAAGGGGCATCGGCTGGCCAATCGAAGCAGCGTAACTTTGAAAGAGCTAAGGGATGAGTGGTTTGTTGGGGTAAAGAGTGGCTATGGTACTCGCGATTTAATAGACTCTGTATGCAAATCAGTTGGATTTGTGCCTAAATATGTGTATGAGGGAGATGAACCCGCAAGGCTTAGCACTCTTGTGGAAGCTGAAATTGGTTTAGCTTTCATACCAAGCACGGCACGGAATTCACGGGAAGATATCCAATACCTCCAAGTAGAGAATCACGAATTGGAAAGGGAGATAGCTTTATTGTGGCACAGGAGCCGGTACATTTCTCAGGCCGCTTTGGAATTTCGGGAGGTAGTTGTAGAATATTTTGGAGCGTTATCCAAACAGACCATTTAATTATGCGGCAGAACAACTAACAAACCAATTCCCCGTTACCTTCCGTTACGTTCAACGGTCCGTAAGTGGGGTTTTCTTTTTGGGTTAAATTTGTAGAATCTTTAATCATACCTATGTTTTCCTATAATTATGGGGGGTAACACCTTTAATATTAGCGTAGTAGTGCGTAGTAGCGAGGCTGTAAAATAGTGTGAGTAGACATGAAAGCGTTTACATATAAGGAGGGGATCTGTAAGTAAAAAGATTCATTTGTGATGATGTTCTACTGCTCTTCGGGATGATTGTACCACTGTTGAAATTAAGGATTTAGCAGGTAAGGAAATTAGCGTGGGAATATAGGGCTGGTGCTAATAAGGTAGGTCATTAACTGATTTTTATGAAAATCACTAGAGGAGGAATGCATTAAATGAGTAGAATGCTTAAACAAGTAATCTCGATCTTACTCGCAGCTGCCTTGCTTATTCCGACAAGCTGGATCGCTCCGGTTACTGAAGCTGCGGCGCAGGATACGACAGTATCATCAGATAGGGTAACGGTATATCATGAAACTTTTGCGAGTGGCAAGGGGATTGCAGCTCAAGCAGGCAGTGCTAGCCTTACACCTGTGAATGATAAAGTTTTTACTGGCAATGCTGACGGCGCAGCTTTATATGTAAGCAACAGAGCGAATAACTGGGACGCGGCTGATTTTAAATTCAGCGATATGGGCCTAGAGAACAGCAAAACCTACACGGTGACTGCAACCGTTTATGTGGATGCTAATGCTACTATACCTAGCGGTGCCCAAGCTTATCTTCAAGCGATAGGCAGCTATGCCCTTTTGGCAAATGTGAATTATGAAGCAGGCAAAGCAATCACCTTGACGAAAGAATTTACCGTGGATACGGACAAAGATACGACACTGCGCGTTCAATCCAACGATGACGGGAAAACGGTTCCGTTCTACATTGGTGAGCTTCTCATTACAGCAAAAAAAGCAGTGACGGAAACGGATAAAGAAATCTATCACGAAACTTTTGTGAGTGGCAAAGGTTTAGCCTCACAATCAGGCAGCGCTAACCTAACCCCTGTCACCGGAAAGGTTTTTGCGGGCAATGCTGACGGGGCAGCTTTATATGTAAGCAATAGAGCGAATAACTGGGACGCGGCTGATTTTAAATTCAGCGACATGGGCCTAGAGAACGGCAAAACCTACACGGTAACTGCATCCGTTTATGTAGACGCTGATGTGATTGTACCCAGCGGTGCCCAAGCTTATCTTCAAGCGATAGGCAGCTACGCTCTTTTGGCAAATGCGAATTATGAAGCAGGCCAAGCGGTCATATTGACGAAAGAATTTACCGTGGATACGGACAAAGATACGACACTGCGCGTTCAATCCAATGATGACGGGAAAACGGTTCCGTTCTACATTGGGGATGTACTGGTCACAGAAAAGGTGGCTACCGTAGAGCCAACTCCAACACCAGAAACACCTAGAGACCCAGCTTTACCTTTTGCCACTGTTACTTTTGAGGATCAAACGGCAGGTGGTTTTGAAGGCAGGGCAGGTACAGAAACGCTTACGGTTACTAATGAAGCGAACCATACGGATGATGGTTCATACGCTTTGAAGGTTGAGGGAAGAACCAGTACATGGCATGGGCCGACATTACGTGTGGAGAAGTATGTGGACAAAGGCTACGAATATAAAATTTCGTTATGGGTCAAGCTGATCCAGCCTGCAAGCTCGCAGCTCCAGCTGTCCACGCAGGTTGGCAATGGCAGCAGCGCCAATTATGTGCAGCTCGCACCTAAAACCATCAGTGCAAGCGATGGCTGGATTCAGTTTGAGGGATCCTACCGTTATAACAATGTAAGCAGTGAGTATTTGACCATTTATGTGGAAAGCTCCAGTAATAGCACGGCCTCTTTTTATATTGATGATATTAATTTTGAAAAGGTAGGCTCTGGCCCGGTAGATATCGAAAAAGATCTTATACCGATTAAGGATGCTTATCAGAATGATTTTCTGATCGGAAATGCGATAACCGCTGAGGATCTGGAAGGTGTCAGACTTGAGCTTTTGAAAATGCATCACAATGTTGCTACGGCAGGTAATGCCATGAAGCCGGACGCGTTGCAGCCTACTAAGGACAACTTCACGTTTACCGCGGCAGATACAATTGTAGATAAAGTACTGGCTGAGGGCATGCAGATGCATGGACATGTGTTGGTATGGCATCAACAATCGCCTGCATGGCTGAATACAACAACAGACGCAGCTAACAACACAATCCCCTTGGGACGGGATGAAGCTCTTGTGAATTTGCAGACCCATATCCAAACCGTTATGGAGCATTTTGGTGACAAGGTGATCTCTTGGGATGTTGTAAACGAGGCGATGAGCGATAATCCATCCAACCCAACAGATTGGAAAACAGCGCTGCGATCCGCCCCATGGAAAAGTGCCATTGGAGCAGATTACGTAGAGCAAGCCTTCCTGGCGGCAAGAGAAGTATTGGACGCGCATCCAGATTGGGATATTAAGCTCTATTACAACGATTATAACGAAGATAATCAGAATAAAGCGCAAGCCATCTACAGTATGGTCAAAGAAATCAATGATAGGTACGCGCTGACTCACCCTGGCAAATTGCTTATCGACGGTGTTGGCATGCAGGGGCACTACAGCATTAATACGAACCCAGAGAATGTGAAGCTTTCCTTGGAAAAGTTCATTTCCTTGGGTGTCGAAGTAAGCATAACTGAGCTGGACATTCAGGCCGGAACCAACTATCAGCTCTCTGAAAAGCTTGCTAATGCGCAGGGCTATCTATATGCGCAGTTGTTAAATATCTTCAGGGATCACGCTGATTCTATCAAACGTGTTACCTTCTGGGGAATGGATGATAACACAAGCTGGAGAGCTTCATCCAATCCGTTGTTATTCGATAAAAATCTGCAAGCCAAGCCAGCTTACTATGGCGTTATCGATCCTGATACCTTCATTGAAGAGCATGAGCCTGAAACAGTAGAAGCCAATCAATCTACCGCTAAATTTGCTGCACCTGTTATAGACGGAACAGTTGACGAGATCTGGAGCCAGACCGCTGAGATTCCGGTCAATCGGTATCAAACCGCTTGGCAAGGAGCGAGTGGAGTGGCAAAAGCACTCTGGGATGATCAAAATTTATATGTCCTGATCCAGGTGAGTGATACACAGCTTGATAAGAGCAGTGTGAATGCACATGAACAGGATTCGGTCGAAATCTTCGTGGACCAAAATAATGGGAAAACGACGTTCTATCAAGATGATGACGGCCAGTACAGAATCAATTTTGACAACGAAGCTTCATTTAATCCTGCAAGTATCGCAGCCGGCTTTGAATCGGCAACCCAGATTTCCGGAACCAACTATACGGTTGAAGTGAAGATTCCACTTCAAGGGATCACTCCGGACAACGATAAAAAGCTTGGTTTCGATGTACAGATCAACGACGCTAAAGAGGGCTCACGTCAAAGTGTCGCGGCGTGGAACGATACGAGCGGAACTGGATATATGGACACATCCGTTTATGGTGTGCTTACTCTAAAGGGTAAATCTACGGGTCCGGAACCCACTCCAACGCCGACAACAGCACCGACACCGACACCAACGAGCCCAACCGATCCAACCGATCCAACAAACTCAACGGAACCATCGGCAACCCCGACATCTGTTCCAACAGCGACGCCAGCACCAACAAATGCACCAACGGGTAGCAGTAACTCGGGTAATGTAGTATCAACTCCACAGCCTGGAGCCATTACAAACAAAGATGGTGTTGTTACGATTAAACTGGAGGTAAAGTCCGACAACGGGCGTGCTATAGGTACCATCTCCAGCGACAACATGAAAAAAGCGCTTGAGCAGGCTACTGTAGCGGCAAACGGCAAGAAACAAATTATCATTGAAGTGCCAAAGCAAACGGACGGGAAAGGGTATGATATACAATTACCGACCCAAAGCCTAACGGGGAAAGAAAACTTTGAACTATGGCTTAAGACGGAAAATGCCACAATTCAAATTCCAAGCAATATGCTGTCTAACGTAACAGACAATGCTGAGCAAGTATCTATACGAATAAGTAAAGTCACCACGGACAGCTTGGAAGCAGCTACCTGCAATATGATTGGCAACCGTCCAATTATCGGTCTAAGCGTAATAGCAGGTGACAAAGTTATTCCTTGGAATAACCCTAAAGCACCTGTAACGGTAGCCATTCCTTACGTGCCGACAGCGGAGGAGCTAAGTCATCCAGAGCTTATAGTCGTTTGGTACATCGATGGCAAAGGCAACGTACTGCCGGTTCCGAGCAGCCGATATGATGCTGCAACCCAAACGGTTGTCTTTCAAACAACCCACTTCAGCACTTATGCAGTAACCTTCGTAAAGAAAAACTTCGGAGATATGCAGAATCTGTCTTGGGCCAAACAAGCTATAGACGTTATGGCGGCTCGCGATATCATTAAAGGAACGTCCACGAACAGCTTTTCACCTGCAGATTCAATCAAACGAGCGGATTTCATTGCTCTCCTCGTAAGAGCGCTTGAACTGAAGGGAACGGGCAAAAGTGCAATAATGTTCAACGATGTCCAAAAGACGGACTATTATTATGATGAACTGGTCATCGCGAAGGAATTGGGAATTGCTACAGGTTTTAAAGAGGATACGTTTAGACCCAATAGCGATATCTCCAGACAAGATATGATGGTGCTGACAGCACGCGCGCTGGCGGCAGCCGGTAAGCAAGTTAAGGCGAGCGGCGTTGTAGCTGCTGCTTATCTTGATGAAGCAAGTATTTCCAGCTACGCAAAAGACAGCGCATCATTGTTGATCCAATCCGGAGTCGTAAACGGAAAGAATAATAGAATTGCGCCGAACGATACGCTTACCCGTGCTGAAGCGGCAGTCATTCTGTACCGTATCTGGAAGCTGTAGTCCCGGCATCACAGAAAAAAAGTCTGAATTGTCTCAAGGTCATATTTAGTCTGAAGAGTGGAAATACGTGTGCAACCATCCCTTGCATTCTTCTGTATTAAGCATCGCTGCTCACCTCCTTGCGGAGAGGGGCAGCGATTTTTTTGTGTATGTTCCGTTGAGTTGGAGATGAAAAGGGAAAAAATGTCACGAAAAGAAAGTCTATCTTTTTTCAAATATTATCAGACTCTAGCAACAAGGTCATAGTTATTAAGGCTTACCAGAATATCGACCATTTTGAGGGGGAATTTGGCGTTGGAGAATGGAAATGTGTCTTTTTTAAGTATTCACAAATAAAGAACGAATATCCTATCATACCAATATTTACAAAATTCGATATAAAGTGATATAATTTTCGAGATTCATATACATAAACATGAAAGAAGAGTGTAAGATGCTAAAGGTAACAAGCAAAAAAGTCATGTCAATTATTACAGTTAGTTCAATGCTGTTGGCTGTGGGTGCAGTCGCTTACGCAGACACGACATTGAAGAAGATTTCCGCATATCAGAACGCGGCCATCAGCATTGAAGTGGATAATCAGAAAGTGAACCTGTCAAGTAGTGAAGGAACAATGTACCCAATTATCTATGAGGGACATAGCTATGTATCCGCCAAGGCTGTATCTGAAGCACTGGGGGCAACCGTGAAATGGGATAACAGTCGTCAAGCTGTTGTGATCACATCGGCGAACGGCGGAACATCAACATCCGTTGTCCCGGATAAGGACAATACTGTTGCACAAGCTACTGCGAAGCCTGCAACCGTATCTACTCCACCTGCAACTGAGTCCACTCCGCAAGCAACACCAAAGCCTGCTGCATCATCTTCCGCTACAACTTCCAGTAACAGCGGCGCTTCGTTTGCAGATGCAGTGAAGTTGGGTACTTCTTTTACTTATACGGACCTTGATAACTATTATAGCCCTAAGGGTGATTCAACATCTGCTCAATATACTTTCACTATCAATAAGGTTACGTCGACTACTCTCGGACAATTAAAAGCTCTTGGGTTTGAAGAACATGTCACTGATCCCGATGTAGCTGTAGATTATGTCCTGCTTGATGTAACGCTTAAGGTGAAGAACGCCAGTCTTGTAAAAGGTAGTCAGGGCCAAGGGTGGAAGTTCCTTTCAAGTTTTACACCTACCATTTGGGGAGCAGAAACTTCCAGTGGACAATACTATATTGGTGGCTCTAGTGATTATTTTGAGGGATCTCTCGGAGAAAATATCGAAAAGCTGTTGGCTGATTTTCCTGAAGTCACCCCAAGTAAACCGGGTTCTTTTGAAGCTTCGGGTAAAGTTATTCTGCCAATAATCAAAGGCAAGGAGAACAGCCTTGTTCTTCGTAGAAACGATAGTAAGCTTGAGTCCGACAAAACGTCCATCTATTTCAAACTGAAATAGTTATGCAAGTTAGCAGAAAAAGAGATCAACGATGTTATTCATCGTTGATCTCTTTTTTTATGAGGCTTACACAGTGCTGATAACTTTTATATCAAGCTTCTTTGGCAATGATTTTTTTGAGCTTCACCTTGGGTTCTTGCTCAGGGTCAGGCGCTTGCCCAACACGTTTAATAAAGAAAGATAGCAGCAGACCGAGGATACCAATTCCCACAATCACTAGATAGGAATCATTGATCCCTTGAATGGATGCTTCCATAATCATATGTTCCTGTGTTCCGTTCTGTGTACTGCCAGAGGCCAGCATATCCTTCATATGCGTTGTAGTACGGCTTGTCATTACGGTGACGAGCAGGGAAGTCCCAACGGCGCCAGCTACTTGTCGAATGGTATTCGAAATCGCTGTACCATGCGCACTAAGCTTGGCGGGGAGTTGATTTAGACCCAGAGTTTGTATAGGCATGAGGAGCAAAGCCATACCGATCCGGCGGCCTGTTGACATGTATACCAGATACATGTAGCTGGTTGAGTCTGTTAAATTTACAAAGCTTAGAGTCGTTGCAATTGTAATCAGAAGACCGATAATAGCGAGCCATTTTGCCCCGAACCGGTCGAACAGCTTGCCGGTTACCGGCATCAACAATCCCATTACGAGTGCACCAGGAAGTAGCAACAAGCCGGACTCCATCGCTGTAAAACCGCGGGCATTCTGCAGGTACAAAGGTAGCAGCATCATATCCGCATACATCACGATTGTAACTGCGATACTGATGACAGTTGTTAAGGAGAACATATTGTATTTAAAGGCCCGGAGATCAAGCAGTGGATTTTGGGAAGCCAACTGTCTCCAAGTAAACAAGCCAAGGGAAAGCACACCTGCTGCTAAAGACAATAACACTTCTGCGCTCGACCAACCCGCACTGGCAGCGCGGCTGAAGCCATACAGCAAGGTTCCAAAACCGATGGTAGAAAGAGTTACGCTAACAATGTCCAACTTGGGAAAGATGCGTTCCGATACATTTTTTAAATAAATAAATCCGCATATGATTACAATGACGGTCAAAGGAATCATGCCATAAAACATAATCTCCCAAGAATAATGTTCCAAAATATATCCAGCCAGAGTAGGTCCAATCGCAGGTGCGAAAATAATGGCCAACCCTACCATCCCCATAGCAGCCCCTCTCTTTTCAGGAGGGAACAGGGTCAAGATGACATTCGTGAGCAGTGGCATGATAATCCCGGCACCAGCTGCCTGAATCATACGCCCGGTCAACAGAACAGGGAAGTTTGTCGCGACGGCCGATACGATCGTTCCAGCCAAAAATATAAACATAGAAGCTTGAAAAAGCTCTCGCGTCGTAAATCGTTGCATTAGATAAGCTGTAATCGGAATTAGAACACCATTAACCAGCATATACCCCGTTGTCAGCCACTGAGCTGTAGCCGCTGAGATATTAAAATCATGCATTAACTCCGGAACGGCAACGCTCATTACCGTTTGATTCAGTGTTGCAAGAAAGGCGCCCAAAATCATAATGAATAAGATGGGGCCCTTTTTCACGGAACTGCTTGTTACTTCTCTCTTTGTACTCACTCCACTCCATCCTTTCAACTCGTCGATCATGGACTAAATTTACAGTGTGTTGTATAGTTTACAATGCATGAATTAGATTATAAATGAAATTTTCATGTAATCAAGCAACAATTTGCGAAAAAATGTAAAGTATTTTACATTCTTTGTGAAAATGTAGTTTTTTCTTTTTAAAAAACAACAATTATCTAAAATATGTAGCTTACAATATGAAAGTAAAAGATTGGAGAGTAGAAGATGAATAACACAACGCAACGTACAGATCCCCGGGTACTTCGGACACGTCAATTGCTTAGAGATGCTGTAATTGAATTGCTTGAGGAAATGGATATTGAGAAAATATCCGTAAACCGTATTGCAGAGCGGGCTAAAATCAATCGTGTTACTTTTTATCTGCACTACCGGGATCTCCCGGATATGTTAGAAAAGATGGCGGATGAGATGGTGGAGGACATTCTACAAGTGGTGAACAACGATGGCAACCATGATGAATCGGTTGATGAAGAGAATCTGAGAATATTAGAGAGTCTACTTAAGCATATTGCGGAAAATGCAAAATTCTACAAAGTCATACTCACATCGAAACGAAGCCCGATTTTTACAGATCGCCTGTTTAATTTGATGGCGGAAATCATTTCTGCACACCAGAAGAAAAAGGAGGGGGCCGTTGATCATTCAAAGGTACCGATACAAAAGGACATTGCCGTTTGGTACGGTTCAGCAGCTCTAATTGGCACGGTTATTTCTTGGCTCCGAGATGACATGCCCTATACGCCTGTGTATCTTGCCAGACAAATTAGCATGCTGCGTGCGAACTAGCAACGGGTTCCGACTAATGAACGGAGAGGAATTAAATGAACAAGCGCAAACAGCCACGCATCGTTGCGCGGCTGTTTGTTGTATCTAGAGCAGGTAAATCACTGCACACTGAGATTATCCCAGTTGATTTGGAATTCCTTCAACATCCCTTCTTTGGTCAGCTTACCGCCGAGATACCCTTGAATGCTGCTGGATAATTCCTGTGGCATCCCGTTCGGCAGGCGGGTCCAGTTCCAAGTCAGCGCTTGATCTTTATCGGTATAAGCCAGCACCTCAGCACCTAGTGCTCCAAGATCTTCTTCGGTTCCCTTAATGTTGTCGAGCGCAGGGATGAATTGGAATTCCTTAGTGATATATTTTTTTCCGGTCTCGGAGGTGACGAGCCAATTCAGGAAGACCTTGGCCTCCTCCTTAACGGGAGAGTTTTTATTGATAACCCAATTGCTGGGTACGCCTACATAAAGCTTGTCGTTGTCTTCGGGAGTGTCGTCAATGGGCATGGGCAGGATGCCAAGGTTTAGATTGGGATCGATGCCGTCGATCTGCCCTTGTGTCCAGTTACCCTGCTGCATCATCGCAGCTTCGCCGCTCGCTAGCATAGTGACTTGTGTATTATAGTCGGTTGAGAGCGGGTTCTTATTGCCGTACTCAACAGTAAGGTCAAGTAGATCGATCCACTTGGAGAAAATAGGGTCTCCGGCGAAGGTTTTGGAACCGTCTGTAAGTCCGGCGATGAATGCCTCTGGATCAGGCTGCTGGGCGAAAGGCACGTTTACATTATGATTGCCAAGCACGAACCATTCTTGGTAACCATTCGCAAAAGGTGTGATGCCTGCCGCTTTTAACTTCTCGGAGGCTTCGCGTAGAGCGGTTAGCGTCAATGGCTTCTCAGTGATTCCGGCTTTTTTAAATAGATCCTTATTATAGATAAAGCCGTATCCTTCCAGATTCATCGGCATCCCATACAGCTTGCCATCTATAGTCATTTGTTCTGCTGCGAGTGGCTTTACATCCTTGGCCCAAGCTTCGCCGCTCAGATCCTCCAGATATTCCAGCCACATATCACGTTCATTGTTGCCGCCGATGGTAAAGATATCCGGTTCATCTCCGGAAGAGAATTTGGCACGCAACGAGGCGCCATAATCGGTCCCGCCACCCACGCTTTGCACCTCAAGCTTAATATCGGGATGTTCTTTCTCGAATTCGGTCTTGAGCGAAGCCAGCGCTTCAGATATTTCAACCTTGAACTGGTAGATGTGTACGGTTTTGACTCCATCTGCATTGTCGCTGCTGCGTCCGCAACCGGCTGTCAGGGCAGCCAGCAGCAGGGAGCATGCGAGGAGAATTCCACGTTTTGTTCTCATATTCATTCATCCTCTCTGGCTGAAAGCAACATGTATCATTAGCCCTTCACGGAGCCCTGGGCAATGCCTTCAATAATATATTTTTGCATCACTAGGAAAAAGATGACCACCGGCGTAATCCCGAGTACAAGTCCTGGAAGCGCCAAATCCCACTGCTTCGTATATTGTCCGAAAAAGCTATAAGTGGCAATAGGGATGGTGCGAAGCACCGGATCCTGCAGAATAAGCGATGGCATCAAGTAATCATTCCAGATCCACAGGGTATTCAGTATGATGACGGTGACGATAATCGGCTGCATAAGCGGAAGTACAATCCGGAAAAAGGTACCATAAGGACTGCTGCCATCTACTCTTGAGGCCTCCTCGATATCGAGAGGTACCGATTTAACGAAGCCGTGGAATAGAAAAACAGTCATCGGGGCGCCAAACCCAAGATATGCTAAAATCAAACCGGCGGTTGAATCCATGACGCCCAAACCGCTGACGACCTGCACCAGCGGGATCATGATAGATTGAAATGGGATAACCATGGCGGCTACTAATGCAATATAGAGCACACGGTTATACAAGCTGTTGTTGCGGACCATTTTGTAAGCGCACATAGAGCAGAGGAACGCTAGCAGAATATTACTAATCACCGTGATGATAAAAGAGTTCAGGAAGGCGCGAGGGAAATTGGTAGCTTTCCAAGCTTCCGCGTAGTTGCTCCACTGGAGTGCGGAAGGCAGCGCAGCAGAGTCAGAAAGTATTTCACTATAGCTTTTCACTGAGTTAGCCAGTAAAAAGTAAAAGGGCACTAAAAATAGAAGTCCCAGCAGGATTACAATCACTTCGATGAGAAGCAGGGGGACATTAAATTTCTTGGCGGTAGTCTCCATTACAGCTCCACCTCTCTTTTCTTGGTTGCTCTAACCTGTAGTAGGGAGATCACGGCCACGATGACGAAGAAAACCATCGCTTTAGCCGAGCCCATTCCGAACCGGCTGATGGTATAGGCTTCATTGTAAATATTCAAGGCTACAGATTCGGTAGCTTTAAAGGGTCCACCTTTGGTCAGCGACAGGTTGAGGTCAAACAGCTTAAAGGACCAGGAGATAGATAGAAATAGACAAACAGTTACAGCAGGCATGACCAGTGGAAGAGTGACATGGCGCAAGGCCTGAAAACGTCCGGCTCCATCCACTTTGGACGCTTCAATTAGGCTTTGGGGAACATTGTTGATAGCAGAGATGTAGATCACCATCAGATATCCCGCATTTTGCCAGACAAATACGATAACAATCGCCCAGAATGCTGTTCCTCCGGTGCCTAGCCAGGGAAGATTAAAGAAGGACCAGCCGGTGGCCTGCCCGATAGAGGAGAATCCTCTGACAAAAATAAACTGCCAAATAAACCCGAGCAAAAGTCCGCCAATCACATGCGGTACAAAAAATACAGTTCTCAGGACATTACGTGTGAACAGTTTGCGCGTCAGCACATAAGCGAGTGCGAAGCCAAGCAGATTGGTCAGCACTAGACCGAAGAAAGTGAACTTCGCCGTGAACCAGAATGAATTAAGAAAGGAAGGATCCTTGGTGAAAATATGTAGATAGTTCCGTAGTCCGGTCCACTCGACATGCCGCGAGATTCCGTTCCAGCTGGTAAATGAATAATAGAGTCCCAAAAAGAAAGGAATCAGCACAATAATAAAGAAAAACAAGGAAGTTGGCCCGACAAAAATAAACTGCTGCATCAGGCGTGATCTTTTTCTATGGTCCATCGTTCCTCACCCCTTTTGTTAATTTAAACTTTTCATTCTATAACCGAATTGGTGATTAACCGAAACAAAAAGTAATATTACTAACCGAGTATTCTTAACCAGTTGCGGCATCGGGAGAGGCCACAAAGCCTTTGATAACGCCGAAAGTGTGCGATTTGGAGAAAAGAGAGGCCACAAAGCCTTTGATAACGCCGAAAGTGTGCGATTTGGAGAAAAGAGAGGCAAAAATGCCCATGATAGCGCCGAAAGTGTGCGGTTTGGAGAAAAGAGAGGCAAAAATGCCCTTGATAGCGCCGAAAGTGTGCGATTTGGAGGAAAGAGAGGCAAAAATGCCTTTGATAGCGCCGAAAGTGTGCGATTTGGAGGAAAGAGAGGCAAAAATGCCTTTGATAGCGCCGAAAGTGTGCGATTTGGAAGAAAGAGAGGCAAAAATGCCTTTGATAGCGCCGAAAGTGTGCGATTTGGAGAAAAGAGAGGTAAAAATGCCTTTGATAGCGCCGAAGTCGGCTGAGCTTTCTCTGGATAATTTTCATTGGCCCGGAGCGATTTCTTTACGGGCTTGACAGCCTTTTCAAAGAATCGGTATGGTGGACTTGTCAGAGAAATGGGAGGTAGGGTACATGTCAGGATGGCTGGGGAATCATTTTGTTACGCAGATTGGAATTTTGGTGAATGATGTTGAAAAGGTAAGCACGGCTTATGCGGAGTTTTTTGGACTGGAAAAGCCCGAAATTATCGTTACAGATACAGAAGATCAGGCGCAGACTCGGTATAATGGCGAGGCGACGGTGGCGCGGGGGAAGTTGGCTTTTTTTGATATGGGCCCCCTGCAGCTTGAACTGATTGAGCCAGACCAGCAGCCCAGCACATGGCGTGATTATTTGAATGAACATGGTGAGGGACCTCATCATATTGCTTTTGTGGTTGAAGGAATGAAGGAGAAGATTATGCTGCTCGAAGGCAAAGGGTTCCCACTCCAGCAAAAGGGCGAGTATACCGGGGGGCGTTATGCTTATATGGACACGTTCAAGGAGTTAAAGGTGATTGTGGAGCTGCTGGAGAACGATAAAGATAAAGGAGAGGATGTATAGTGAATATTCTAATTACTGGTGCCGGACGTGGACTAGGTTATGAGCTGGCGGCTGAGGCATTGAAGCGGGGGCATGGAGTCATTGCCGGGGTTCGCCGTCCCGATCAGGAACAAACAGCACTATCTCAGCTCGCTGCGACCTACGGGGAGAAGCTGACTGTGGCCCAGCTGGACGTGACGGATGAAGAAGGAATCGCGGCACTTGCTGCAAATCTGCAAGGACAAGGCCGGACGCTTGGTGCCATTATCAATAATGCGGCCGTACTGACTGCAAGGGACACACAGATTGAAGAGCTGGATTTCCAAGATATGCTTACCACGATGGATATTAATCTTTATGGACCGATGCGAGTGGTTAAGCATTTCTTGCCGCTACTCACTGAACCCGAGCTTTCGATCATCAACATATCGTCGGAAGCAGGCAGCATTACTAATGCTTATTCCGGAGACTATCCTTATTCCATCTCCAAAACGGCACTTAATATGTTCTCACAGCAGCTGCATGTATATTTAAAAGAACGCGGGGTACAAGTACTCGGCGTACATCCCGGCTGGATGCATACGGATATGGGCGGGGCAGAGGCGCCAACGAATCCAACCCAAAGTGCTGAGGGCATCATGGACTTGATCGAGAAGCGGACTATACCGGAAGGTCAATTCATGTTTGTAGACTATACGGGTAAGGATATGAAGATTTAATAATGAGTGTTCTAACTAAAAGAGGTAACTCAATAGCCATTCATGGCTTCTGAGTTACCTCTTTTTGATTTTCTATATGCTTATTTATTTCTTAATCAATAAATAAGCGAAATAAGGTACGCCGATCAACGCTACCATGATCCCAGCCGGGATGCCATCAGGGGAGACGAGATTGCGGCCAACGGTGTCCGCGATCAGAAGCAACCAGCCACCCAGCAATACTGCGACGGGAATAAACATCTGATTGCGCGGACCGACCAACGATTTCGCAATATGTGGTGCCATCAATCCGATAAAAGCGATTCCACCTGTTACGGATACCGCGGAGGCGGCAGCTGCGACGGCGACAAGAATCAGGACGATACGTTCGCGCTCCAGATTCAGACCGACACCAATGGCTGATACCTCACTTAGACTGAGCAGATTGAGTCGCAGCGATTTGTACAGGGTAAAGGGAACTAGCAGCAATAACCAAGGCAGTAAAGCCCAGATGAAGGGCCAATCTGTACCCCAAATATTCCCGGCAATCCATTTTGCGATAAAATCAACTTTGGCACGATCTGCGGATGAAATGATTACGATCATAACTCCCGACAGCGCTAGGGAAAATCCGACCCCGACCAAAACTAGCCGAATAGGATCAAGCCCTCTAGTCCGACTATATGAAAAAAGATAAATTAATGCTGCCGTAATTATAGCCCCTATAAAAGCAACCAGCGGCAACGCATAAATGAAGGTTCCAACGCTAACCGGGAAATAGAGAAAAAATACAGCGACAGCCACACCTGCCCCGGAGTTAATCCCAATAATACCGGGGTCTGCTAGATCGTTTCGGGTAACACTTTGCAGAATCGACCCAGATAAGGCCAAGGCCATTCCTGCCAGTAGCGTAATTAGAATACGTGGCAGTCTCACAGAAAATAATACAAAGTCCTCTTTAAAGGTTCCATGACCGAAGAGAACGGGAAGCAGCCTGTCAAAAGACAGGGAAGAGTAGCCGATTCCCATACTGGCAATAGCCGTAAGCAGGATCAGTCCGGTGCATACCCACAGGATAAGACGTTGTTTTCGTACTGGAGCAGAGGAAATCATGAGAGTGTTTGACCTCCTTTACGAACAACGAACAAAAAGAAAGGCAGTCCTAGCATAGCCACGACAGCAACTATCGGCGTTTCATAAGGGGCATGGATTGTACGTCCAATGGTATCTGCAAGTAGCATGAAGGATGCCCCAGTGAATACTGAAATCGGCAGAATATAGCGGTAGTCGGTGCCGACTATTTTGCGGACAATATGCGGAATCATTAGCCCTACAAAAGCCATGTCCCCAATTAGAGCGACCGATGCGCCAGTCAGCAGAATAATGAGCGTGAACAGAATCCCTTTAACCAAAACAAGGTTTTGTCCTAATCCGATCGCTACCTCGTCACTCAAGCTAAGAATAGTCAGCTGGTTAGAAAATATTAATGCCACCACGATCCCGATGAGGATCACAGGTGCAATGGCCTGAAGCTGGCCCCAAGTTGTGCCGATAAGCCCACCGGCAGTCCACATGGATACATCTTTGGATATCTTGAAGGCAATGCTGACACCACTTGCGATAGCATATAGGAATGCAGATACCGCAGCACCAGCGAGTACGATACGGATCGGAGACAAGCCACCTTGGCGCACGGAGCCGAGAATAAGAACCAGAACGGCTCCCAGAGCAGCGCCGAAGAAGCAAGCAATCATGGTGCCAAAATAGTTCAGCCCCGGCATAAATACGAAGGTAAGCGCCAGTGCCATATTAGCTCCTGAAGTTAACCCCAGCAGGCCGGGATCGGCTAACGGATTGCGCGTAACGCCTTGCATAATAGCACCGGATACGGCAAAGGCGGCGCCGATCAGCATGGCGGCCAGTTCACGCGGCAGCCTGATCTCACGAAGAATGAGGACATTGTCTGCCGTTGAACTTGAAGTGATGGCAAGCCACAGATCATGGAGGGTGGTTTCTTTAGCCCCGAATAACATCGCGATCACGAGGCAAATAACCATTACCAGCACGCTACCAAGCAGCTTATAAAAGAATGGAATGGAAGTTTGCTTCGTAGTCATCTTTATTATTTTCCTAGAAAGCTTTTTTCAAAGAATTCCAGTTGATATTCTAAGCTAAGCGGATCGTTAAAATAGAATGCTTTGGCATCAGCTTCGTAAACATGATTATTTTTGACAGCAGGGATGCTTTTGTAGATTTCTGTATCCTGGAAGGAATTATCTTCATCCGCATTTTTACTAAAAATAACGTAATCGCCTAGATAATCCTTCAGCACTTCTGTTGAGAGGGCCACGTAACCATCTGTTTTGGTGCCTTCCTTTACTGTCTCCGGCATACCGAGCTTGAAGTCCCCATAGAGGAGTTCAGTTCCGCGGCCAAAGTTATACCCGTATACATACAATTGCTTATTGAAGGTTTCAATGACAGAGACAGTTGCATCCTCGCCGATCTTCGCTCTGATTTCCTCACCCGCTTTTTTGGTGCGGGCACTAAAGTCATCTACCCAAGCTTGGGCTTCTTTTTCTTTGTTCACCAATTTGCCGACTTCCAGCTGTTGGGTTAAGTAATCAACTTTATTATAAGTATAAGTAACCGTTGGTGCGATTTGCTTGAATTTATCGATGTTCTTAATATCGGAGAGACCGATAATCAGATCCGGCTGCAGCTCAATGATCTTCTCCAGACTTTCATCACTTACAGCTTCTACATCTTTCAATTGCTCTTCAAAGCGAGGATTGGTTTTGGACATTTCATCTACGCCTACAACAGGTACACCTAGAGCCATAACATTACCTGTTAAAAATCGAGTGAGGACAACGACACGCTGAGGATGTGTCGGAACTTCAACAGGTCCATTTTCCGATTCATAAGTAAAAGTCGCACTTTCTGACTCCGCAGCAGGAGCCGAGGATGGGCTGTTTGTAGGACTAACCTCATTCTTCGCCTGATTTCCCCCACAAGCACTAAGGGTAAGCCCTAAAATAAGTACAAACGGAATAAATATCTTTCTCATTTAAATAATTCTCCCCTTTTAATGACTATGTTTCCGTGAATAATTCCATTATTTAATGAATCCCAGGCTGCGCCATAGATTGATTATGAGAATCATTCGCATTTGTAATCATTATAGGGATCACTTATGTGCCTAACCATGCCTTTTTGTTGGAAAAAAGACTTGGACTATTATTGGCCTTCGAATAATGCAACCGCACGTCCAAGCTGCAAACGAATGGAAACTGGATTATAAGGCACCCATTCATCCAGATTAAGCAGATGGATCTTCTTGTTCTGTACAGCAGAAAGCTGGTTCCAATAAGAGGAGTGGAAGATTTCTTCACTGTGTGCAGTGGAGCCTTTTGCGTCTGGAAATACAGTGACTAACAATCGGTCACCGGCATAAGCCTCCAGCTCAGAGACGTCAATCACAAGGGAATGAAACTGGTCGCCGAGTTTATTTATTTGATCCTCAATCAAGGCAGGAGCCTTGAGACCTAGCGATTGATAGATCACATACCCAACATTTCTTGCCCCGTATACGAATAGTCCATCTGGTTTAATGACCAGAAGGGTTACAATCTCGTTAGCCACCGCGCTTTGCTGCACCACGGCCCGAGCTTCCAGCTCCTCTTGTTCAAAATCGTCCAGCCACTGCTCAGCACGTTCGCTACGGTGAATGGCACGGCCGATCAAGCGCAAGTGGTCTTTCCATCCTAGTTCCTGCCAAGAGATTTTAACAATAGGAGCGACCGCCCGCAGCTGCTCAGCGTTCAAGCCGAATTCTTCCAGATGTTGTGTGGCTGCAATAAGCAATTCAATGTTTGCTTCCAGTAATAACGCTTTTATCTGCTCAGCCGAGCTGTTCGTATGGATGAATTTCATAGACTGTGGTGGTTCCTGATCAGAAAGATTTAAATACTCGCTGCTCTCTGAAATGGTAACTGTAGGTTCCAGGCCAAGCAGCAGCAAATGACTGGCATAGGGAGTGAGCATCACCGCTACACGTTGGAAAGGGATAAGATTGTAGCCTGAAGGAGATGCGCCGGTCTGCTGCTTAAAGCGCCGACTAAGATAAAACTCATCCTTGTAGCCCACCTTTAAAGCAATTTCTCTTAGTGTGCTTGAACTATTAAGCAGTAGTTCCTTCGCTCTGTGAACTCTCAACCTGGACAGATATTCATTAGGGGTAAAGCCCGTGAATTGTTTGAATAGCGTTGAATAATGTGAACCGCTCACACCCGCAATTGCAGCTAATTGTTCACGTGATATTTTTTCGCTGAAGTGATTCTCTAAGTATGTGATACTGCGTTCCATTGAGGGCTGCTCACTCACTTCAAATCTTGTTTCCTGCTGCTCCAGCAATTGAAGAAGGATCTGATGGAACAGGATCTGGTTCTGTACATGACGTATTTCACGATCTGGCAACCGGTGAAGATACAATTCCTTCATATTAGATACAATGGCTGGTTCATGAGGAAACAACAGCATATTTGAATTGGATGTCAGTTGGCTTGTCCGCGTCATAGCACTGGAGGGCAGTGCTCGTGTCTGTTCTTGAATCCGGATTGAAAGCTTATAAGCATGAAGCGGCTGCTGGCGATTTGTAATTAGAGAGGCGTAAGTATTCTCGGGGAGAAGGACGACAATGCCTTCCATTAGCTCATAAGTCTGATGATTGACCTCAAGCATACCCTTGCCAGCAGCAATAGCTAGTAGGACGGTTGAATGCTCATGAATCTGAAGTCTTGGCAGATTTGAGGTTCCATACATCGACTGAATACTATCAGCGGTATATAAAGGGAAATGGGACTCCGCCCATTCTGGGACTACGTTATTCAAATCTTAAGCCTCCGTTACCTATAATTCTATGAATGGTATTATATTCTTCACTTCTATGGGACTAATTATAACATCTCTCGTTTGGGACAAGCCGCATAAATGACCACAAAGTAGAAGAGAAACTAATCTCCTAGATGAATCCATTGGTCCAAGAGTCCCTAAGGTCAAGCGAATATAAATACTACTATGATCCTTCATCCATTTTAAAAGAGGTGAATCTAAGATGAAAAGACAGGTGAAACCTAGTAGGAAAAGAAGACCTGCCTCCAGACTGCAGCCTAAACGTAGTTTAATTCTTAAAGCAAAAGCGCAAATCATTAACTTTGCGGTTATTGGTGATAGTCATGTGGGGTATGGAAACAGCTCAAGCATTTTTAGTAATCTTTTGCCTAAAGCTGTGAATAACGGGAATAAGAGATTTGTTATTTTTGGAGGAGATAATACGCAAGCGGGAGCTAATCATGGAAATAATGCGAATGCTTACTACAAGGACTTCAAGGATACGGTAACAAGCACGCTTGGGAGTATTCCTTATAAAGCATCTATAGGAAATTGGGAGGCAAGCACACAGTCCTTATTCACACAATATTTAGGTGCTGTTGAAGGTCAAATGAATTTTCCGGGTACGCAGGGGAAGGTCAAGTATGTATGGCTTAATTGTGCGCTTGGACGGTTTACTCCGGGTAGTATAAATTTGTTGAGAAATTTAGATGATAGTTTTTATTATATTATAGATTTTCATTGGCCTCTCAAAGTAAGTGGGATTACGGTGGACCCAACCCATGTATTAAGCGCATCGGAGACGAATAAGTTTTTTTCATCCATTCCTACAAAAGTGAGAGATAAGGTGTTAGCTATTTTTACGCATCATGGACATCTGTTTTACCGAAAGCTTAGTAATATATATCCCGGTTACAACAAAACTAAATTTTTCGTATGTGGATGTTCTGGGGAATATAAATGCAAAACAAATGGTGATCGGGGTTATTACAATGCCACATTATCCATCAACGGGACAACATTTAATGTAGATGCTTTTAAGGTAGCGGTAATTTAGTGAAAACTAAGCTGAAGCTGATTTTCGGGAGAAACCGGGGTCAGCTTTAGTTTTTTTAGCAAATAGTTAATAGAAACTCAACAATCCAGTCACAGGATAATAGTAAGCTAGCAGGATTATTTAATATATTTGTATAATAGTTTATATATGTATTAAATGAATCATATTGGAGGGCTACCGATGAGAGGGTTAGTATTTAATTCTTTAGAACAGGCGGGTGTCTCGGCTTTTGGTGTGGAGCGTATTCGTACAGCAGCCGCACAAATGGTTGAAGACAATATCACACCTGCGCAAGTTATTGTTGCTGCGAGAAAGGGGACGCTGCTGGTCCATCAAGCGAATGGAAAATTCGGACCTGAAGCAGACGCAGCAGATTTAACAGCGGATGCTATATTTCCACTCTGTTCCATCACAAAACTATTTACTGCAACCGCTATTATGATGTTAGTGGAACAAGGGAAAGTGGGCCTAAATAGGCCGGTTTCTGATTACATCCCCGAATTTACAGGGGAGAACAAAACAAAAGTATGCGTACATCATTTGTTGACACATACCTCTGGAATTGAGGTTAATGGCGGTTATGATGCACCACTAAGCCACGAGCCAGGTACTGTGATGTCTTACTGTGGATATGGTTATGAGCTGTTGGGTGAAATTATACGGCGAGTTAGTGGACAAGCTTATGATGTATTCGTAAAGGAAACCATTTTTAAACCGCTTGGAATGGAAAATACATATTATCGTGTGCCAATGGAAGTGCGGAACAGAGTAGTTAGACGTGCCCCTGAGGCAGCATGCGCGGAATGGGTAGACAGCGAATACAATTTGAATTCTGTATCTGCGGGGGGCGGCGCTTACTCAACGGCTATGGATTTGGCTGTTTTTGGCCAGATGTTCCTTAACGGCGGAATTTATAACGGAGTACGATTGCTTAGTCCGGTAACAGTAAAAGAAATGACCCGCAATCAAATTCCGGGCGTATCCTCACAATATAGAGACGAAGTTTTCCCTGAAGCATACTGGGGGTACGGATGGGCGATTAATGGCACGAAGCGTGACGGTGGAGATCTGCTCTCTGCAGATGCCTATTCACACTGGGGAGCGGCAGGTCCTTTCCTCTGTGTGGATCCGATTTATCAGACAGTGACGGTTCATTTATCCGTAGAGCTGGATCACCAGAAGCCATTTAAAAATATGTATGTTGATTACTTCAACAATACTGTTCTTGCAGCAATCACAGAGCTGTGATGTCGGCTGCTATTTTCATATCCATTTTGAATTTTTGTTGTGTCTACTTTTCTTAAAGTGTGTTTTCCCTATTTGTTCTAAATTGTTTAGGGGTGATTCCGGTATATTTCTTAAACACTTTGGTAAAGTAGCTCTGATCATTAAAATGTAGGCGTGAGGCGATGTCCGATAAGCTTATCTCTGGAACTTCTATTAGTCGTTTTGCCTCTTCAATCCGCTCCAATTGAATAAAATCGCTGATGGTGATGCCGGTCTCCTGCTTAAATAATAGGGAGAGATAACTTCTATTTAATCCTGCAACCTCAGCCAGTCTATCTAAGGAAAGTTCCTCATATAGGTGATTGAAAATATAGTTCTGACAGAGAGCCACGGTGCGCGACAGTTTCGCCATCCGGCTCTCTTTGACATGGTCTGCGAAATCGCAAAGGGCATTAAGAACGGCATGATCTACAGCGGGAATATCTTTTAGTTCTTCGATATGCTGGATATGAAAGTCGCTTAGGGTATAAGAAATTTCCCAGTACAGCCCTCCATCTATAGCTGCACGTGTAGCGAGTGTAATACAAGAGATTGCCAGATTCTTTTTGTTACGTAATTGGCTCCTTTTAGAGAGAAGCCCGTAACTCTCTTCAGAGAACGAAGCTTGAACGCGTAGCAGCTCAGTTTTATTGCCTTTTTTGACATAGTGAAAGAGATTTTTTTCTAGCATAGGCTCGTGGTGCAGCCACGTATTCTCACGGCGATAAGAAATATCCAAATCCAAACTGCCTGAGGGCAGTTGTTTATAGGCAAGAATGCGGGAGTCCAGCAGCAGTTCGCTAAGGGTCAAGGTTTTTCCAGTAACGAGCGAGTATAGCAGCATAGCGGTATGGTATAGTCTCATTTTATTTAACACGGTCAGGCTGCGGTAATATTTAAGCCATAGCTCCTGAAACTTAAGCGGAACTTCATGATCGCGCATCAGACTTGCCACGTTATCCTCCGTAGGTTGAGCATACAATGAAGGGCCAATCACAATGCTTCCCCCGTTACTGTTGTCTGAGGGTAGATGGAGAATAATGTAATTCTCCAGAAAATTTGTGGTACGAACGATTGGTACGGTAGAAGTCGGTCCATTGCCATTAGAGTTGTTCTCACGATTAGAAGATTTAGTAATTTCAGAAAGTGGCTCATTAAGGTTATGAACCCAAGGGGCGCATTCGAATGAGGAAGGCATAGCAAATTCAATTTCCCGATTGGCGTCGAGCAGGAACACGGGAATTTGCTGTGACTCATACATCACTTTACAGATATACTGGACTCTTTCCTTATCCTCCAAATGATCTAACATTTTATGACCTCCTCGCCCAACAATAATACCAAAAACACGATAATAATGCCATAAATCAAGCATGAAGTATATTAAAATGGGGATAGTATACATTCAGAGGAGGCATTTTTATGAAAACCAAAATTCATGAACTCATATCACAATTGACCCTTGAGGAGAAAGCGGGACTCTGTTCAGGGCTTGATTTCTGGCATACCAAGGGGATTGAACGACTCGGAATCCCTTCTTTGATGGTAACGGACGGACCCCATGGTTTACGCAAGCAAAAAGAGAGTGCCGATCACCTCGGGCTTCATAACAGTGTTCCCGCAACTTGTTTTCCTTCAGCAGCAGGGTTGGCTTCTTCGTGGGATCGGGAACTTATTGAGCGAGTGGGGAAGGCGCTTGGTAAGGAGTGCCAGGCAGAAAACGTTGCGGATCTGTTGGGACCGGGGACGAATATTAAACGCTCTCCACTGAACGGTCGTAACTTTGAATATTTCTCGGAAGACCCGTATCTCTCTGCGGAGATGGGGGGGAATCATATCAAAGGTGTGCAAAGCGAAGGAGTCGGAACCTCGCTTAAGCATTTTGCCGCCAATAATCAGGAACACCGGAGAATGTCGGTAGATGCCGTTATTGATGAACGGACGCTGCGGGAGATTTATCTGGCTAGCTTTGAAGGTGCAGTTAAGAACAGTCAACCTTGGAGCGTAATGTGTTCTTACAACCGGGTTAACGGTGAATACGCTTCTGAGAGTGAAACGCTTCTAACGCGGATTCTTAGAGATGAATGGGGTTTCGAAGGATTTGTAGTTTCGGATTGGGGTGCGGTCAATGAGCGGGTGAAGGCGCTGCAAGCAGGGCTGGAGCTGGAAATGCCGTCAACGGGAGGACTTGGCGATGCCAAGATTGTCGCAGCGGTGAAAAGTGGGGAACTAGCTGAAGAAACGTTAGACCTTGCGGTGGAGCGGCTGCTCACTTTTATTTTTAAGGCGGTAGACAACCGTAAAGATAATAGTTCATTTAATGCTGAAGAGCATCACCAACTGGCACGGAAAGTGGCGCGGGAAAGCATGGTGCTTCTTAGAAATGAGGAGGAAGTTCTACCCTTATCTAAACAAGGTACTATTGCGATCATTGGGGAATTTGCTAAAAATCCGCGTTATCAAGGTGGGGGAAGCTCGCATGTGAATCCAACTCAATTGGATGATGCTTTTGAAGAGATGAGAGGTCTTGCGGGGTCTGCCGAGCTGCTATATGCCCAAGGATATGAACTGGAGCATGATGAGATTAATGAGGTTTTGCTGCAAGAGGCACGAGAAACAGCGGCAAAAGGTGATGTAGCGGTGTTGTTCCTTGGACTGCCGGATAATTATGAGTCAGAGGGTTATGATCGCAGCCACTTGTCTCTTCCAGAGAGCCATAAAGCGCTGATCGATGTGGTGGCTGAGGTGCAGATTAATATCGTTGTTGTACTCAGTAATGGCTCACCTGTAGAGATGCCTTGGATTCATAAAACAAAAGGAGTCCTTGAGGGTTATCTAGGTGGGCAGGCGTTTGGGGGGGCCGTAGCAGATTTACTGTTTGGAGAGGTCAGCCCAAGCGGTAAACTGGCAGAGACGTTCCCCATGAAGCTGAGCGACAATCCATCCTTTCTTAATTTCCCGGGGGAAGGGGATAAGGTAGAGTATAAGGAAGGTTTGTTCGTAGGTTATCGTTATTATGATAAAAAAGAGATAAAACCGCTGTTTCCTTTCGGCTTTGGTCTCAGCTACACAGAGTTTCAATATAGTAATTTAACAATTTCCAAGAGCAGCATAAAGGACACCGAGACTGTTCAGGTTAAGGCTACCGTTAAAAATACGGGCACTCGCGCAGGAAAAGAAATCGTTCAGCTCTATGTTAGTGATGTGGAGAGCAGCGTGATCCGTCCACTGAAGGAACTAAAAGGCTTCAAGAAGCTAGAGCTTCAGCCTGAAGAAGAGCAGGAGGTAACCTTTGAGTTAGATAAACGCTCCTTTGCTTATTACAACGTTAACATTGGTGATTGGCATGTGGAAAGTGGAAATTTTGAAATTGCTATTGGCTCATCATCGCGGGATATTCGTCTGACAACTTGTATCGGAGTAGAATCGACCATTCCGCTTACGATGCGTTATCATCGGAATAGTACTATTGGTGATTTGCTGGATAATCCACGGACAGCGGAAAAAGTGAAGAAATTCAGCAGTGTTTTTGGCTTAGAAGGTGCGATGGATGATAACCCGGAAATGTACATGGCGATGATGAAATATATGCCGCTGCGGGCAATGATCGGTTTCGGCCAAGGGAAATACACGGAAGAAGATTTAGCCAAGGATCTGCAAGAATTTAATACATTGGCTACTAAGTAGAAGTAAGCCAGTGGCACATATTAGTCCTATCTAATATGTGCCACTGGCCTTATTTGTGTAAATTTCTTGTCTGGATACCGTTACCCATTAACTCGATAGGTGTGCCTCAACGTTTCCTTGAAGGAAATCCGTAATCTTTAGCGCGCCACGCTACTAGCAGCGCAAGAATCAATAGTATAAACATTACCCACGGGAAGGAGCGGACACCAAGTGTTTCAATAAGAATTCCGCCTATCACTCCGCCACCGCCAATAGCTAGGTTCCATGCCGTCACCAGCATCGATTGGGCCACATCTGCACTTTCGCCAGCGGTTTCGGCAACGGCTGTCTGTAGCAAAGTAGCTGCTCCTCCGAACGTCAACCCCCATACACCAACCACTAAATAGATCACTATGGGCTGGCTGCTACTAATGCCTAGTACAATGGATGACAAGGCAAAAGCAGCTAGGCTGATCAGAACCAATGGACGCAGTTTGCGGTCGATCAAAATACCGATGACCCAGATGCCAACAAGCGCTGTAATGCCGAAAACAAGCAACACCAAGTCAACCCGCTGGGTTAGCCCGGCCTGAGTAAGATAGGGGGCAATATAGGTATACAAGATGTTGTGTGCTAGTACCCATACCAGAACGACAAACAATACCGGCCGTACCCCCGGAATAACAAAAACCTTGTAGAGAGGGAGCCGTTTTTCAGGGGCTTCTCCTGGATAGTCCGGTAGCTTCCAAAATACCCAAGCGATCAGCATGAGAGCTAATAGCGACATGAACCCGAAGATAGAGCGCCAGCCTACAAGGGTGCCAAGAAGGGTTCCAGCAGGGACACCGAGTGCCAGAGCGAGAGGTGTGCCAACCATCGCTACCGCCATTGCTCGTCCCTTGAGTGACTCCGGCACCATGCGCCGGGCGTAACCTGCTATCATGCCCCATAAGACTCCAGCGGATACGCCGGCGAAGAACCGAGCTGTTAGCGTAAGTATATAATTGGAAGAAAAAGTGGTGACGGTGTTGAATATGAGAAAACCAAGGATGCACATTAGTAGCAGTGGTCGCCGCCGCCATCCACGCGTCACGGTAGTTAAGGGAATCGCGGCCAACAGGGAACCAAGAGCATACAAAGTGACAAGTTGACCGGCAAGGGCCTCGGAGACACCAAGCCCCTCACCTATTTGGAGCAACAAGCCTGCCGGAATCGTTTCGGTAAGAATACAGATAAACCCCGTCATAGCTAAGGCGAGTAATCCAGCCCATGGCAGACGTTCAGAAGAGGGAGTGCTGGGGGCACTTTGTGTGGCAGAAGATGTGTTTTGGCTCATAGAGAAGCCCCTCTCTTATATAATTTTAGCAAACTCAATGATATAGACGACGAATAGGGTCTACTGGACAGAGAGCCTAGGCTGGTTCATTCCGGACCCAGGCTTCTTGTGTTCATGCTCTATTTATTACGTCTATCATAAATGGCATCACAAAGGTCTACAGTAAACTGACCCGACATGCCTTCCAATGCGGTATTAGTGAAAGCGACGACACTGAGGCGTTGCTTGGGATCTACGAACCACGAATGACCATAAGTCCCCCCCATGCGCCAAGTACCCGGAGATTCTGGAGTGTCTGCGGCGACAGGATCCTTTAGTACCGTGATGCCTAGGCCAAAGCCTCGTCCTGGCCAGAAGGCCATTGGCAGATCACCGATCTGGTTGGTCGTCATATCGTGAACCAGTGACTCCGGTAGCAGCGGCGCTCCGCCCTTACGTAATGTTTCCAGCAGTTGCAAAAAATCTCCGGCGCTGCCGACCATGCCAGCTCCTCCAGAAGGATAGGCAGTAGTGTCAAGTGCTCGGCTAGGGGCAAGCAGGAACCCAGCCGTTCCCTCCACAAAGGCAATACTGTCAGGATCAAGTAAGGGCCGTGGCTCTGGAGTATCATTGGCATAGGAAGTGGCCAGCCGTTCTCGATCGACTGCAATAAAACCCGTGTCGCTCATGCCAAGCGGCTTGGTCACGAGTGAATGTACAGCCTCACTGAGCGGTGTTTCTGTGACCTTTGCAATTACTGCTCCCAGCACATCTGTCGCGATGGAATATTTCCACTCGGTACCTGGCGTATAAAGGAGGGGGACAGAGGCAAGACGGCGCAGGTTCTCTTCCAATGTGATGCCGGACTGATCCATACCATCTGATACCCCTGCTGACTGATAGGAACCCTTCTCTTCTTGGAAAAATCGGTAAGACAGGCCCGCGGTGTGCGTCATCAAATGACGAATCGTCAAGGAAGCGAACTCGCCATTCTGCAAACGCGGCTGAAACTCTGGAAGCCAACGATCAACGCGGTCGTCCAGTTGTAGACGACCTTGCGCAACTAATACTAGGGCTGCCGTTGAAACGATAGGTTTAGTAACTGAAGCGAGCCGGAATAAGGCATCTTCTCGCATAAGTCGGCCTAGCTCGCGGTCGGCAAAACCGGCAGCACGGCTATAAACCAGTTCCCCATCTAACGCCATTTTAATGACAGCACCGACCAAGCGCTTGTCAGCGAGGGTTCGATCGATTACTCTATCGATGCGACCTGATAAACATTCTGTAATTATTTTATTTGAATCCAATATACTCAACGGTCTTCATCCCTTCGGAATAGTTAAAGCCAAGAACACTTTACTATTGTAGGGTTATTATATATAACAAGTTATCTTGATTACATAAGGCAACTAAGCTAAATTAGCTTTATAACGGTTAATTACAATCTAGTTAATATAGAAAACCTTAATTTTAAAGGAGGCGATTTTGATGGACCATGTTGATAAGCAAATTCTTTTCCATCTTCAAAATCAAGCAAGAATTTCTATGACAGAGCTGGGGAAATGTGTCGGGTTATCGCAACCTGCGGTTACGGAGAGAGTTAGGCGTATGGAGGAAAAAGGCATCATCAGCGAATATCGCACCATAATTTCTCCTGAAAAGATTGGGAAACAAGCAGCTGCCTACATGTTATTTCATTCTAGGGATTGTAATGCATTCCTTGATTTCTGCCGCTCAAGTCCTGATGTCGTCGAATGTTACCGTATAAGTGGGGAACACAACTACTTATTGAAGGTAGTAACCGACTCTACACGAGCCCTCGAGGAGTTCGGAAATCAATGTGATAAATACGGTACTTACACGATTCTGATCGTGATGTCATCACCAATCGATCATAAATTTCTTATACCCTCGCTTGAAGAAGCAAGCCTAAACTTGCTGAGTTAGATTTTAAACATAATCCGTTAGCCTGTCGTAACAAGAAAAAAAGACTCTTCTATATAAATAGAGGAGTCTTTTTGGTTTAGATATTGTAATAAAAATGATTGCAGCTGCTCCTTTTTCGTAGATACATCATGGACTTTCTATCTTATAAGTCTGGCGGTATTTTAGTGGAGAAAGCCCGGTGATTTCCTTAAATACCCGACCAAAGTGAGTCATATTATCAAATCCAACATTTTCAGCTATCTTGGCTACTTTAAAGGCAGTATTGATTAACAAGGCACGAGCTTCCTGGTGGCGATAAATATAAATAAGCAGCTCAAACATAAGTGTTTTTAAATAGAATTCATAGCCGGGAGGTTGCTTCGTAAATTCAGAGACCCTTTTATTGAATAGTTTCTCGATAAAGTTTTGTTCAGAACCATGAACCTGAACGGGTGGGAGATCAGTTCGAAGAAGTCCGGAAAAACCTGCAGGCCATTGGCTATCGGGAATGGGCTACCTTCGATAAATGGGTTAGAACAATGGTTAGTCTAGACCAACTATAAAATGAATTAAGTAGCTAAGCTAATGCAGCATCGCCTAGTTTCCAACGGCAGGTCATTATCAGCTTCTCACCCTCCAGTTCGGCTGTCAGCGTGCCACCCATTTTATTCATTAGACTTTTGGCGATGGAGAGTCCCAGCCCGGAAGCTTGAGAAGATCGGGTACGGTCTGCGGTATAGAATCGGTCAAATAAGAGGTTAATATCGCTTCCGACTAGTTCCTTCGCATCGTTTACAATTGTTAAGTCAGCTGTTTCCTGCTGTCGTTCGAAACGGATTTCTACATACCCGGTCGCATGTTTGACCGTATTGACAAGTAAATTTTCGACAACTCTCCGCACAGCGGATTCATCGGCGTATACGGATACATCTTCTTCAGGTAGCCGTATATCCGGTGTAATATTGCGTTCGTTGAAAGAATCGTAAAATCCGACCAGAATTTCCGAGAGCAGGGCCGTCATCCCAAGCTTTTCCGTATGTAGAGGATAATCTAGCGATTCGATCAAGGAAAGCTCAAAAAAATCATTCAGCAGCGCCTGCAGCCGTTTCGTCCGATTTTTAACGATGGCAACATATTCAAGCTTTTCATCAGGGGTAATAGACTCATCCTCCAACAGTTGAATATAACCGAAGATGGAGGTGAGGGGTGTACGGATATCATGTGAAATATTCGCCACAGCCTGACGGAATTCTTGTTCGACACGTTTTCGCTGGGCGTCCGCTTCGACGATTAAATCAGATTGACGATTGATTTGTCCTGCAAGCGCCTCAAGCTTCTGGTCGAATAGAGCCACATCAATTTTTTTACCGGTTGCTCGCTCATTGTAGGTATGCAATTGCCCTGTTATCCGCCCTAGCTCTCGCCTTAACATTAATAAACGGAAAAGCAGGAGAGCTCCTGCCACAAACAATATGATTGTCAGAATAAGCAACACTCTCCTGCACCCCCCATTTGCTATTTGATCTCTTTTCGGTGGAATACGAGAATACCGAGTACCCCGGAAACGGCTATTGTCAACAACGGCACGAGTAGAAGTGCTGGCCAATCTCCACTGTCGATACTGGGCTTACCGATATCGCTCACCCGTTTGAAGATGGAATAATCGTACAAATTACTAAAGAAAGAGATCTTCGAACCTATACTAGCCAAAACTGTATCGATCATAAGGAAGAAAATCATTGAGAAGCCGATAGTTTTGCCGCTGTCGGTTAGGATTACGGTGAACAGCGCCCCGATGGCTGCGTAACCAGCCGTGTACAATAACGTTAGCCCGAGGGCTCGCGGTATAAAAAGTGTAGTGCTTCCTTCCGGCAGATGACCGAAACCCGAAAGCAGCGTGACTTCGACTGTGCTGACAATAGGAAAGACGAGCGAAATCGCCATGGCTCCAACTGCGAATACGATTAGTTTTGCTGCGAACAGCCGCCCTCTGGTGTTGCCCGAAGAGGCGATCGTCTTCATGACCCCTGTGGAATATTCGTTAGAGATAAAGAATCCAGCCAGAATGGCTACGCCGAATTTAATAATGTAGGCATTGCTTGAAATAAAGGTAGTCAGAAATTCAGCGCCGGTGATCTGAGGTTCCCCATTGGACCGATGATCAAAATAATATAGCAAAGGGTACGCAAGCGAGAGGACGGAAAGTGCCAATAGAAAAGTCCAAAATGATCTATTCTTACGGAGCTTGAAAAACTCCACTCTGATCAGATTATACATTTGGGTTCCCCCCAATCCGCTTTGTAAAATAACTTTCCAAGTCTTCACCCATAGGCATAAACTTCTCGATCTCGAGGCCCGCAGAGAATAAAGCAGTTGATACTTTGCCTGGCTGCTCAATACGGCTATACAACTTGATGGTTCCATCCTGCATCACTTCGAAATCGGCCGTACCCAGCTCGTTCTGAATGACGGCTGTTGCTTTGCCCGGATCATCCACTTTGATAAATAAATACTGCTGACATTTCTCGTTTAATTCCTCCACAGTGAGTTGTTCAAGCAACTGACCGTGATGAATAATGCCATAATGACTTGCCATTAAATGCAGCTCACTTAGAATATGACTTGAGATCATTATCGTAATGCCTAGCTCACGGTTTAGTCGCTTGAGCAGTTCGCGCATTTCGACGACACCCATCGGATCCAACCCATTAGTTGGCTCGTCCAGAATCAGAAATTCTGGATCTCCCAGTAAGGCGATGGCAAGACCTAACCGCTGCTTCATTCCAAGTGAGAAATTTTTGGCTTTCTTCTTTCCGGCGCCCTGCAGTCCAACTTGCTCTAGCATTCTAGGAACACAATCTTTGCCGGGAATACCACGTAGAATCCGGTTTGCTTCTAAATTTTCACTCGCAGTCATATGGGGGAATAAAGCGGGGCTCTCGATAATCGAGCCGATTCGCTTACGAGCCTGGATCAGGGCTTGCTCTTCACTGGCTCCGAACAGCTCGATCGTCCCCTCAGTCGGAAAAGCAAGTCCGGTCACAATCCGGATTAATGTTGATTTTCCGGCTCCATTTTGTCCAATAAAACCATAAATAGAGCCTTTACGGATTGACAAATTGACTTTGTCCAGCGCTGTATGGCCCTTGAACTTTTTGGATAGCTGATTTGTTTTTAATACATACTCGTACATCTCGTCTTGGCCTCCTTTTCGTGATAGACCAAGTATAGAATTGAAAACATAAGAAGAGCTAAAGCCAAATCTTAAGAATGTCTTAAGGCTTGAGCCGATAACCTATGCCCCATACCGTCTCGATAAATTCGCTTCCTGGTGCGGCCTTGGTTAGCTTGCTGCGCAAATTGCTCATATGGACATTGACCGTATTATCGTCCCCGTAATATGGCTCGTGCCAGACTCTTTCATACAAATTCGCTTTCGTAAACACCTTTTTGGGGGCTGACAAAAGTAACGAGAGAATTTCAAACTCTAGAGCTGTGAGCGTCAGTTCCACACCATTTGCCGTAATCGACATCGCCTCTCGATGAAGTACAAGACCCTGATGCTGGAGCACGTTAGGCAAAGCCGATTGCGTAATCCGCGAATACAAACGCAGATGAGAATCGATCCGTGCAGAGACTTCCTCAACGTCGAAGGGTTTCGTAATGAAATCATCCGCCCCCGCCCGCAGGGCAGACACCTTGGTCTGGGGCTCACCCTTGGCAGAAATGATAATTACCGACATATCATCCCGCCCGGCAATCTTCTCAAGTAGTTCCTCACCCGACATGCCTGGCAGCATCAGATCCAGTAGCAGCATGCTCCATTGACGTTGCTCCAGATAGAGAAGTGCCTCCGTTCCCGAGTAAGCAGGTTGGGGAATATAGCCGCTTTTCTTGATAATGTTGCACAGCAATCGGTTGATGTCGCTGTCGTCCTCAGCAACAAGAATATGTATCGGGTTATTCATTTAATCTCCTTTTTTTACCTGAAATAGGTCGTTGTTCGGATGAATGCCTATTAAATAGGATAGCAGGTTTTAGATTCTGTATCCAGATCCAGCCAATTTCTGCATTTTGGTTATTCAGATCTATATCACCGATTCTCGTGAGTTCATTTTTATATAAGAAAGAGACTCTTCTATTTAAATAGAGGAGTCCCTTTGCGATGTTAAGGTATTTAGATAAATAGATTATGACCCGACTGATCGGCTTGGCCGAGGTAATAACCAACGCCGCCGATTCCGACACCGTCAATCAGTTCTTCACGAGTGATGCCCATAAGATCCATGGACATTTGGCAGGCGACGATTTCCACACCTTGGTCGATAGCCATCTGAATCAATTCCTCCAAGGAAGAGATATTTTTGCTCTTCATTAGAGAGCGGATCATCTTCGAGCCCATGCCCATCATGTTCATATTTGAAAGCGTCAGCTTCCGGCTGCCGCGTGGCATCATGGCACCGAACATTTTACCGATGAAGTTCTTGTTCACAGCCACCTTTTCATCCTTGCGGATAATATTGAGGCCCCAGAAGGTAAAGAACATTGTGACTTTTTTGCCGCTGGATGCTGCTCCGTTGGCAATGATGAAGGAAGCGATCGCTTTATCCAAATCCCCGCTAAAAACAACCATTGTGCTTGCATTGCTAGTTTGAATTACTTGTGCGCCTGCTCCGGTTGGTGCTGATGCTGAAGTCTCGATAACTCCTTTGCGCAGATAAGCTTCGATCATGCCAGTAGGCAGCTTTGTTAGCTGCAAAAGCGTATTGTTGGACATACGAGCCCAAGCCTTGATATCCTCATAAAATCCGGGATCGGAAGCAGTGACCTTCAGGACTTGCCCGTCCAAGAGCGGGTCCA
Source organism: Paenibacillus sp. FSL R7-0048 (assembly GCF_038004505.1). Lineage (NCBI taxonomy): Bacteria > Bacillati > Bacillota > Bacilli > Caryophanales > Paenibacillaceae > Paenibacillus > Paenibacillus sp. FSL R7-0048. The sequence continues at coordinate 1,753,747 of NZ_JBBORF010000001.1, forward strand.
TGCTCATTTTAACTTGGATTAGCGGCCCTGGGCAGCACAGTCCGCAGGCATCAAGCACGGAATCAGGTGTTGTGAAAGCTGTAGCGTTAACGGTTGGTGTAACTGTGCCAGTTCCAGTCTCTGTCCCAGTTCCAGTTCCAGTTCCAGTCTCCGTCATTGCTCCCGTTGCTGCGATTTCTTTACTGGCTGCTGGTGTACCAACGTTTGGCGTCAAGTTATCTTTTTTTTTAGGCGTAAATTGGCTCATCTGATAGGTTTTATAACCGCCGGTCAGGTTTTTCACACGGTAACCTTTTTGCTGTAAAATCCGGGAAGCGGTGTAGCCTCTGAGTCCAACTTGGCAATACACCCAAATTTCTTTACTAGAGTCAAGCTCGCTTAGCCGACCACGCAGATCATCCACAGGGATGTTAATGGACCCTTCAATATGACCATTAGCATGTTCGATTTCCGAACGTACGTCAACTAAAATGGTATTGTTTTTGTCACGACCTTCTAAATCCTTAGGGACGAATACCGTAGTCAAACCATGCAAAATATTTTCAGCGGCAAATCCAGCCATATTCACCGGATCTTTAGCGGAAGAATAAGGAGGGGCATAAGATAGCTCCAACTCCGTCAAATCAGTGACCGTACCTCTAAAACGAATAACTGTAGCGATATCGTCGATACGTTTGTCTACACCACTGTAACCTACAGCTTGTGCTCCTAGCACCGTACCTTTTGGATCAAAAATCAGTTTCATAGATATCGGGGTTGCCCCTGGATAATAGGTTGCGTGTGAGCTTGGATGTATATAAATCACGTGATACGGCAGACCCAAACGTTGTAATGTTTTTTCGTTATTTCCGGTAGAAGCACCTGTGACTCCAAAAACCTTTATAATAGAAGTCCCTTGTGATCCTTTGTAAGTTGTGCCGAGACCACTGACGTTGTCCGCAGCAATCCGCCCTTGCTTATTGGCAGGACCAGCTAGTGGAATAGCGGTTTTTGTTCCGTTTACGAAATCAACCACCTCAACCGCGTCACCTACAGCGAACACTTGATCCAGATTAGTCTCCATCCGCTCATTGACTAAAATATGGCCGCGGGGACCGAATTCTAAGCCACTGTCCTTCAGAAAAGAGGTATCCGGAGAAACGCCGATAGCCAGCAGAACCATATCACTTTGCAGTACAGTGCCACTTGCTAATTGCACCTGTATTTGTTCTCCCACCTCAGCAAACCCTTGGACCATATCGGAAAAAATAAGATTAACACCATGCTCGTCGAGTTCTTTTGCCAAAATAGAAGACATTTCAGTATCGAATGGAGCTAATATTTGTGGTCCTGCTTCAATTAAGGAAACTTCCAGACCAGCTTCTCTAAGGTTCTCAGCCATTTCCACACCGATAAATCCACCACCGATCACCACGGCCGAACGTGTGCCTTCCGCAGCGACTTTAGCTTTGACTTTGTCAGTGTCGGGAATGTTACGCAACATGTGTATTTGGGAACTCTCGATACCGGGCAGATTCGGACGAATCGGTTTAGCACCTGGCGATAAAATAAGCGCATCATAGCTCTCTTCATAGGAGCCTTTTTCTATGCTTTCTACTCGCACTTTTTTGTTCACGGGGTCGATAGACACGACTTCACTTTGAATCCGGACATCGATGTTAAAACGTTTATGCATCGCCTCCGGTGTCTGCACCAGCAGCTTGGAGCGGTCCTGAATGGACCCGCCGATATAATAAGGAAGTCCGCAATTGGCAAAAGAAATGTACGGATCACGCTCAAACATTACAATATGCGCATCTTCATCTAATCTCCGAAGTCGGGCGGCTGCTGACGCGCCTCCTGCAACACCGCCAACAATTAATACTTTTTTACTCATGATGACTTATTCCTCCCCTAAAAATAACTGAATCAGATGTTTGATTTTTTCGTCTTTAACAGAATAGTTAATCTCCAGCCCATTACGTTCGGTTTCAACGATGCCTAGTGATCTAAGCTTCTGTAAATGCTGGGACACCGTAGATTGTGGAAGATCGAGGCAGTCCTGCATGAAGCTCACGTTGCAGCTGCCCTTTTCCAGAAGTCCTTTAATGATGCACAAGCGCACGGGATGAGCTATAGCCTTTAAGGTTTCGGCGGTTTGGTTATAGGCTTTGAAATTTTTGTCCATGGTAACGAACACCTCACTTTACAATATCCTTATATCGTAATATTATGATATAGTGATATGAAAATCAAGTTATTTTTATAAAGGTGAAGGAGAGATGCTCAATGTCTTTTAAAATTTCAAAGGAAATTACCCCACAGCAAGTGGCGGAACGCTTGAAGAATGGCGAAACTCTTACCATGTTGGATATACGCGAACCCGCCGAATGGGTGGAGGGACATGTAATGGGTGCTAAACATATTCCGCTTGGACAGCTATTGATGCGCACAGATGAACTGGATTCTCATGGCGAGATAATTGTGATGTGCTTAAGTGGTGGCCGTAGTGGACTGGCTTGTGAGCTGCTGAGTGAAAAGGGGTATAACGTTGTGAACATGACGGGTGGATTAGGCGCTTGGACGGATGATTTTTTGGTACGGGAGTAATGATATGAGCATGATGGTTCGGATCCTACTGAGTATTTTAATTGTCTTTAGTATTGTGAGGTTTTTGCGTTATGCTTGGCCTGTTCGTTCACTTACTTATATAGAAGTTCGTGAGGTTCGCGAATTAGCGGATCAATCATTGGCTATGAAAATGCTCGATGTCAGGGATGCCGTTGATTACCAGAAGGACAGTATCCGTGGTTCGATAAATATTTCGCTGGGGCGGTTACCCTATGTCTGGCAGCACTGTCTATCTCCGGGCGACTCGGTTCTAATTCTTGCAGGAAGTTACTACAAAAGAAATAAAGCCGCGAGAATTCTTTATAAGCAGGGATTTCGTAAGCTATATGCGGTAAATGGTGATTTGTTAGGGAACAAAAGAACGCTCTCCGACATTTCTGTGAAAGGTTGTTGTGAAGGATAATGGATAATGGATTTAAGGTCATTGATTTCCCGTCTCGGATTGAAGCTGGGGTGTCGAAGTCAGGGTGACGATGGAATGATCTCTTTTGATGCCTATGGGCAAGGCGCTCGGGCTGCACGTTTGCTAGGTGAGGGAAGGCAGTGAAGAGGGAGCAATATGTCACTCTAGTTGAGCCGCTATATTAATGTTGCTAAGTCGCAATCCAGTCAGCCTCATCTCGAACTCAGTTTTAATTGCATTTTGTGCAGTTAAACTTCAGTAGTTTTAGGAAAAGTAACAATTAACTGCACTTTGTACATCTAAATTTGATCATTTACGCTTAACTACCTAATGTTTCCTTTTTTAGTTGTAGAAAGTACAACTAAATGGACTTTTAGGGGGATAAGAGTTAAATAGTTGCATGAAATACAATTAAATAGAAAAAGCACAGGTCGATAGCCAGTGAATAGTGGAGAATGGGAGACGATTTCGGACAATTTCAAAAAGGTAGGTCGAATAATATTATTCGAGCGGAACTTAGTCAAACCGAGATTACTTTAACGGAACTACTATACAAAACCTACCTATATTGAGCTAAATCTAGTCGTCTAACTCAAATGTAGTTTACTTAACCAAGATTGCTCTTACTGAGTTAATTCTAACTGAACTGTAGTGATCTAACTCTAGCTGAACTAACTTTAGTGATCTGACTCTAAATGAACTTACTGTAATGAGCTAACTGTAACTGAACTTACTTTAATGCGACTCACTTTAACCAATGTGATTTTTTAATAGGTAAGCATATTTAGCTCGAGTACTATCGTTGAATGTAGAGTGTCATTGACAGCATAAGAAGGCGAATACTATACTTCTGAGTAATAGGACGAAGCACGTCCCGCATCCATAATTGGGTGCGGGATTTTTTTATGCCAAGGAGGAGGGGGACGTTATGGGATTTACGGAAGAACATCGTAAGTGGGTGGAAGATCATATTAGTCGAAGAACGGGAGAAAGACGGGGGAGATTGGAGCGGGGACATGGGCATGGTGAGCGAATGTTTGCGGAGAAGGTTTGGTGGCCAATGATGGGTCATTTTAATGATCTTCATCCTGAATATGAAGTGTTGGATTGGCGGGGATGGCCTTATTTTGTTGATTTTGCGTGGAAGCCTGGGCAGGTTAAGTTTGTTTTTGAGGTAAAAGGGTACGGCCCACATGTGCAAAACACAGATCGGACGCGTTATCGGCAGGAATTGAATCGAGAGACTTATCTACAAATCGCGGGATATCGGGTAGTGGCGATACCATATGATGATCTGGAAGCGAGTCCTGAGAATACTATTTTTTTGTTGAGATCATTACTGATGCCGTACCTCGCTTTAAGGACAGAAGAGAAGGAGGCGTTTAGTCGACTGGAGCGTGATATTTTGCAAATTGCGGTGCGTTCGAACGGGGACATTCGGCCTGTTGATTTGGTGAGAGAGCTTGGCATTGATCTGCGTACAGTTAGGAAATGTATGAGGTCACTTTGTGAGAAAGGTAAGTTTAAGCCGATAGTTTCCCAGGTGAGTGGGAGGGTTTGTCGCTATGAATATGTACATTCACTTAACGATATTCAGCTGTGGTGAATAAACGGTATAAATCCCGTAGATTGTGTGCGTGGAGTGGGAATCGAGTAAATGTGCGGTATAAATCCCGCAGATTGGAGGCGTGCAGCGAGAATAGGGCAAATGAACGGTATAAATCCCGTAGATTGTGGGCGTGGAGCGAGAAGTGAGCAAATGAACGGTATAAATCCCGCAGATTGTGGGTGGGGAGCGGGAATAGGGCAAATGAACGGTATAAATCCCGTAGATTGGAGGCGTGCAGCGAGAAATGGGCAAATGAACGGTATAAATCCCGTAGATTGTGGGTGGGGAGCGGGAATCGAGCAAATGTGCGGTATAAATCCCGTAGATTGTGTGCGTGGAGCGGGAATTGGGCAAATGAACGGTATAAATCCCGCAGATTGGAGGCGAATAATGAGCAAACCCATGCACTCACACTCACATCTTCCCCCTAAATCTCTAATTATGACCTGATTTCTATTTAGATTGTTAAGGTGTTGCGGAGGAGGGGAATCTTCTATGATTAGATGGATAGGACGTATGGGTGTTTTTTCGAAGGATTGTCCTCGAGAATGAATGAAACCGCTATCAACAAGAGACGAAGGAGCGATTTTGATGGGAACAGATATAGCTAGATATCCATTTCAACAGATTGATTTACCTTTAAATGAGCGAGTGCAGGATCTGATCTCCAGATTAACACTTGATGAAAAAGTAAGCCTGATGCCTCAGTATCAAGCTGCCATAGAGCGTTTGGGTGTTGGGGCCTACAAGCATGGTACGGAAGCGGCGCACGGGATTTCTTGGCTTGGAAAAGCGACTTCTTTTCCTCAGCCGAGCGGACTGGCTTGTACTTGGAATCCAGAGCTGCTGAAGGAGATTGGTTCGGCCATCGGAGATGAAGCTAGAGCCTTTTACAAAAAGAATCCAACGGTGAACGGTCTGACATTATGGGCGCCAACGGTGGATATGGAACGTGACCCGCGTTGGGGAAGAACCGAGGAAGCTTACGGCGAAGATCCAGAGTTGACCGGACGCCTCAGCACATCACTTGTGCAGGGAATCCAAGGTGATCACCCGGTCTATTTGAAGGCGGTAGCAACGCTGAAGCATTTCCTCGGCAACAATAATGAGATTGAACGCGGGAACTGCTCCGCGAGCATCGATCCGAGAAATATGCGGGAGTATTATTTGGAAGCGTTTAAGCCTGCTTTTCAAGAAGGTGGCGCACAGTCCATGATGACCGCTTATAACTCGGTGAATGGCGTGCCTGTTATTCTTCATCCGGCAGTAATGGATGTGGTCAAAGGCGAATGGGAAATGGATGGCTTTATCGTAAGCGATGCCGGCGATCTTTTTGGGATTGTGAAGGATCACAAGTATTATGAATCTTTTGCACAATCGATGGCTGAATCTATCAAAAATGGAATTGACAGCGTAACAGAAGAAACCGCAGAGACAATCAAGGTTCTTCACGAAGCACTAGACCAAGGCCTCTTAGCAGAGGAAGATTTGGATCGTGCGCTTGCCAACACTTTCAGAGTTCGTTTCCGTCTGGGAGAGTTTGATCCGGCTGAAGGGAACCCATACGCAGCGATCGACGATTCCGTTGTACTTAGCAAAAAACATACCGCACTCTCCTTGGAAGCAGCGAAACAATCGATAGTATTGTTGAAGAATGACCAAGGTACATTGCCATTGAGCAAAAGCAGTCTGAGCAAATTGGCGATTATTGGTCCACTTGGTGATGAAGCCTTTAGAGACTGGTATTCTGGCACATTACCTTATGGAGTGACTCCGCTGCAGGGGGTTAGCAAAAAGCTGCCTGGTAAACACGTTACTTTTGAGAGTGGCGCAGATCAGATCATTCTTACTTCAGCTGCAAACGGCCAAGCCATTGGAATCACAGGTGAGGACGGAAGACTGGCTGTACAGCATGACATAGCAGCGCACGGGGAATTGTTCCAACATACAGCCTGGGGCTGGACTAGCAATACTCTGAAGTCGACAAGTCGCGGTCAGTATGTAACTTTAAGCGAAGCAGAGACTCTTACAGCATCTGCTGAGGAAATTTACGGCTGGTTTGTAAAAGAATCGATTAACATCGTTCCGGAAAGCGAAGATACGGTATCTTTGCGGACCTGGAATGATAAAATGATCTCGGTGAATCCGGAAGATGGAACGCTGCAGGCGGCAGATCAGGATGCCAATGCGCAAGCACGTCTTTTCAAAAAGAACATCGTAACTAACGGCATAGAGGCTGCAGTAGAAGCTGCCAAGGCGGCTGAAATCGCTGTGGTTTTTGTGGGCAACCATCCACTCCTTAACGGAAAAGAAGAAATCGACAGACCGGATATTGTGCTTCCAGAGGAGCAAGAGCGACTGGTCAAGGCTGTCTATGCAGCGAACCCGAATACAGTTGTAGTCATTGTCGGCAGTTACCCGATAACTTCCACTTGGATTGACGAGAACATCCCGGCTGTATTGTATACCTCCCACAGTGGACAAGAGCTGGGCAATGCGGTGGCAGAAGTTCTTTTCGGCGATTACAGTCCTTCCGGCAAGCTGAACATGACTTGGTTCCGTTCTGTAGAACAGCTGCCTGAGCTGATGGATTATGATATTATCAAAGGCAAAAGAACATATATGTACTTTGACGGAGAGCCACTGTATGCGTTTGGACACGGCTTAAGTTATGCCCAAATTTCCTACAGCAACCTAAGCCTAAGCGCTAAGGAGCTGCAAGCGAATGAGACGCTGAAAATTTCTGTTCAAGTAGAGAATACAGGCGTTGTTGATGGGGACGAAGTGGTGCAGCTATATGTGCAAGCTCTGAATTCCCGGGTCAAACGTCCGATTAAACAGTTGAAGGGTTTTGAAAAAGTAAACCTAACCGCAGGTCAATCGCAAACCCTAGAGTTTACGTTACCGGTTGCCGAGCTGGCATTCTGGGATGTTACCCGTGAGCAATATTGCGTGGAAAATGGAGAGTACATGGTTCTGATCGGCCGTTCATCTGCTGATATCCAATTATCCGCTCACCTATCAGTTCAAGGGGACGTTATTCCGTCGCGTAATCTGTATATCAATACCAAAGCAGAGAATTACGATGACTACGAAGGCGTATATCTGGACGAGTGCAAAGCAGGCGGTGCTTCCATACATCCGGTAAAAGATGGCGCTTGGATCGCTTTTAAAGATGTATTGTTCGAGCAAGGGGCAGGAGCTTTTGAAGCCTTGGTATCCTCTGCAAAAGGTGGCACCCTTGAGATCAGAACGGGCAGCCCAGCAGGGAAGCTGGTTGGATCTGTGACTGTACTGTCGGGTGGCGTGTTGCAGCAGTGGAACACACTTACTGGTGAAGTGTCCGTGGAATCTGAAACTACCGATGTTTATCTCATTTTTAATGGTGAGGTACTGCTTAGCCGTTTTCAATTTAATCAATAAGATAAGCTAGAACGCGCTTAATTTCTTCGGATGGAGTGGTGGTGCCTGTATGGATTGTTTGGGTTGTCGAATCGCTAACGGGATTGAGGCTAACGTAAACGTAGTATACGAGAATGAATTTGTAACTTGTGTGCTCGACATTGCTCCATTTAACGAAGGACATCTCCTAATTCTCCCTAAAAAGCATTATTGGGATCTCGAAGATATCGATTCAGAAACATCTTATGCGATTATGGACGCTTCAAAGAAGCTATCAGTCGTCCTGAAGGTTTTGTTTGAACCTGCTGGCATCAGCATTTGCCAAAATGGCGGGAAGTTTAACGACCTGACTCACTATCATATGCATCTTATCCCTAGATACGAAGGAGATGGCTTCGCTTGGAGCGAACCAATCCATCCGCACGGTGCCGAAAAGTTATTAAGCCAAACTCAAGCTAAAATTCTCAGTATCATAAATGAGCATTAAAAAAAGGGCATTCCTGAAGGATCAGGGATGTCCTTTTCTTTTCGTTTCTTTTCAATTAATCACAACCGCCCCCGCCAGCATCTCCACCCCCACCGAAGTCTCCACCGCCACTATGTCCGCCGTCTCCACCCCAGCTATGCCCCCCGCTGTCAGGTCCAGAATGGTGATGCGAGTGATCTCCGTGGTGATTATGGTGGTGGTTAGAATGATTAGAGTGGTTAGAGTGGTTTGGATCCAGCAGATCCGGATGACTGGCAGCCATAAAAGACATGTTGGCGGCATCATGTTGCCTATTTCTATCAAAGGTACTTTTGTTTGAGCTCGAGCCATTACGTATTACGGCTTGTATAATAATAAATACAGCAACACCTACAAATAGTATCCCAAAAACCATAACGAACCGCTCCTTTCAACTCCAAAAATTAGTTACTAGCTGCTTTCGTCAAAAACTCAAGATTTCTGTAAAAAATACTCCCATAATTCCAGCCCAGATAAGGCTCGGGAATTTCTATATGGTTCACATTCACATTCATGTCTTCGCGTATCAATGATTCGCTAATATGGATTATATCATTTATATACCGTTTTATTTGCTGTAGATAATGTTTTTGAGTAACGGGCCCATGACCGGGAACAATTATGTTCACATCTAAGCGCTCGACATAAGTAAGTGCCTCCAACCAGGATAAGGGATTACCGTCTACTACTAATGGATGATTATCAACTGCGACAATATCTCCAACAAAAGCTAAAGAATCGGATGGAGAAAATAGAATAGAATCGCATTCCGTATGGGCAGTACCCACCGATAGGAGTTCAACGGTCCTTGCCGAGCCATGTATAGTCATTTTGCGGTCATAAGTTAGTTGGGGAAGGGTTACTTCAAGCGTTAGTATAGACTCTTTGGTTTCTTGTAAATAACCTATTTGCGAAAGGAGCTCTCGTTGTTTGGAATCGTTCAGTTCGAGCTCGAGAGATGTATTAAGCTTCGTAAGATCTTCTTCAAGATTAGGAAGCAGTTTCTTCATTCGGGCAAGCCAGTCTGGTTGAGTTTTTATCATGAGCTCTCTAGTTCTACTGGAGGATATGATTACTTCATCCGAGAAGAATTGGTTCCCTCTAACGTGGTCTCCATGCCAATGGCTGTTGACGATGTATTTGATAGGTTTATTAAAATAATACAGAGCGGCATCCCTAAGATCTTTGCCAGCTTGTGGAGTGTTGAATGTATCAAAGATTAATGTGTAATCACCCATATCTATCAAACCGGCATTACTCATGGCTCCGCCTTGCTCCTTCGCTTCAAGGCAATAAATGCCTTCCACTAGAGGGACGCAGTTAAAATGTCTGGAAAGAAACATGAATTACCCTCTTTTCCTAGATAATCGAATGAAATTTATATCTATTTTATAATTTTATGGAATTTTATACTATGATTTAATTACGCTCGGAATAGAAAAGGTTGCTTTTATACGCCCGATTTGCTACCATACGATGTAACTTAATCATTTATTTGTTTTCTAGGGTTCCGCAGCGGGTGCACAGCTGGTCTGGTCCGAGGGAAAACGCACGAACATTAAGTTTGTGTCTACACGGAGGGATAAAAGCCCGGGAGGTATCGCCATTTGGCGATGACCTTCCGGGCTTATTTGTTTGTCCGTGGGCAATCATAAGTTATGGAGAATTGAAGGAGGGCTTGAAATGAAAAAGAATTCAGAGTGGCTGAAGGTAGTTGGCGCTGCGATTTTCGAAGTCATGTGGGTCATAGGTTTAAAGCATGCTTCAAGCGTATGGGAGTGGCTGATTACAGTTGTAGCCATAATCATAAGTTTCTATGTCATTATTTCAGCAAGCAGTAAATTACCGGTGGGTACCGTATATTCTGTATTTGTTGGGCTGGGGACGGCAGGAACAGTCATTGCGGACATGGTTTTATTCGGTGAACCCTTCAAGCTAATGAAGCTGGTACTGGTGGTTATTTTGCTGGCAGGAGTTATAGGTCTGAAAATGGTAACTAACGAAACCAAAGATATCAAAGAAACTGAAATAAAGGGGGAGTCTTAAATGGCATGGGCATTTTTGGTTGTTGCAGGATTGTTTGAAATGTTCGGAGTGGCTATGATCAACAGGTTGAATAAATACCGGAATCTGCAGTCGTTTTTGCTGCTCTTCCTTGGTTTTGGAGGAAGTTTTCTTTTTCTATCATTTGCAATGAAAAGTTTGCCTATGGGCACAGCTTATGCGGTATGGACGGGGATCGGTGCATCCGGTGGAGCAATTTTGGGGATGCTTTTATATGGGGAGGCCAAAGACTGGCGGCGGGTTATCTGTATTTTTATGATACTGGGAGCGGCAGTGGGGCTGAAGTTGATAGCGTAGTTAGCAATCAATTTGTTACTTTTTCTCTCCTAAAGGATTTCTCCTAAAGGAAAGATAAGTTATAAATTAGACACGATTCAGATGTTTCGAAAGGGTCATAAAGGTCGTATAAAGTAAGTATACAATTTATCGGTAAGGAGATTTTTACAATGACTAAGGATTCAATCGAGCATTTGGCTGAAATTGTGAAAGTGAACCGAGCTAACCGCATGCTGCTTCCAGACGGTACCTCTGTGCCTAGAATAGGACAGGGAACTTGGAATATGGGTGATGATGCTTCCCGTAGAGAGGAAGAAATTGCTGCTCTTAGATTAGGCGTGGAATTAGGCATGGATTTGATAGATACGGCGGAGATGTATGGGGAAGGAAACTCAGAGCTTTTAGTAGGTGACGCTATTAAAGGAATTCGGGATGACGTTTTTCTGGTATCCAAAGTATACCCACATAATGCCGGCAACGAGAATCTTATTCGCAGCTGTGAAGAAAGCTTGCAACGACTGAATACGGATCATCTGGATCTCTATTTACTGCACTGGAGGGGAGATATTCCGCTTGAAGTGACTGTGGAAGGCATGGAGAAACTGGTCTCTCAAGGTAAAATAGCAAGATGGGGTGTATCGAACCTCGATGTTGACGATATGAAAGAGCTGCTTAGTATAGCTGGGGGAACTCACTGTGCTATGAATCAGGTGCTGTATCATTTAGGGTCGAGAGGCATCGAAGCTGAATTGCTGCCATGGCAGAAAAGTCACCGCATGCCCGTAATGGCGTACTCTCCGCTTGCACAAGCAGGCGCGCTCCGCAAAGGGGTTATCGAGAGTGAGGCAGTTCAGGAAATTGCCCGTGTTCATAACGCAACCCCACTACAAATTATGTTAGCTTGGACGATTCGCGAGGAGGAGATCATTACGATTCCGAAAGCTTCTTCACGTGAGCATGTAATTGAGAATGCTGCTGCAGGTTTAATTACGCTGAGTGAAGAAGAAAGATGGAAGCTGGATGAGGCTTTCCCGATACCTTCGTGGAAAGTGCCGCTGGATATGAGTTGATATAGCTGTCTGAGAATTGTCAAAGAGCTCGCCGTTGAGGCGGGCTTTTTTTATATGAAAAGAGATAGGGGGAGTCTCTATAGGACACAGATGATCTTAAACGCAGAATTATGCCACTTTTGGAGGAATATCGGACACCATAGTCGCTATTAGCATAAATGACACCGATTATGAGCCCATTTCTCTGGAATAGTGTCACTGAGGTCCGCAACTTTACTCAAAAGGCTCTAAATTAGCAAATAGCGTCATCTGAGTCCGGAAGCAACGTTGTGAGCGTAAGCAATAAACAACGTGGGTTCGTAAGCATCATGGGTCCGTCGTAGTACCTATAGCGGGATCAGCGGGCAACGGGGTTCATGAGCATAAGCACAATTGGTTTTTAAAAGTAATATCGGGGTTTGTAAACACCACTGGGGCGCAAGTGGCACAGGTCCGTAAGCCCCGGCCCAAAAAAGAGCAGCAATCCTTCAAAAAGGATCGCTGCTCTTTTAAAAATAAGAACTTAGCTGTTCTCAATAATCGTTTGCAGTGTAGTGTGGTCGAGGCCTTCTACCAGTTTAACTAACAGCTCTTTAGCAGCTTCGTAGTCATCGCTATGAATAACTGATGAAGCAGTATGAATGTAGCGGGAGCATATTCCGATGACTGCGGAAGGAACGCCGATGCCACTTACATGAACCTGACCTGCATCTGTCCCACCTTGGGAGACAAAATACTGGTATTTGATCTTGTGAGTATCCGCTGTGTCTTGTACATATTCGATTAAGCCGCGATGTGTAACCATCGTAGGATCATAAATGCGCAGGAGAGCGCCTTTTCCCAAATGGCCAAAGGCTTGGCTATCCCCGGTCATATCGGCAGCAGCGCTCGCATCCAAGCCGAAGAAAATGTCTGGGGACAGAAGATTAGCGGCTGTACGTGCTCCACGAAGTCCGACTTCCTCTTGTACAGTAGCACCAGCATAAACAGTATTAGGCAGCTTTTTGCCGTGTAATGACTTAACCAGCTCAATGGCGAGACCTACACCGTAACGGTTATCCCACGCTTTAGCCATGATTTTTTTAGGGTTGGCAAGCGGGGTGAACGGACAGATCGGCAGTATTTGTTGACCTGGTCTGACGCCAAAGCTTTCCGCTTCTTCACGGCTGTCTGCACCGATATCAATATACATTTTGCTAATTTCGCCCGTCTTGCCGCGTTCTTCTGCGCTTAGTAGGTGGATAGGCGTGCTGCCAACAACACCGGTCAATGTGCCTTTTGGTGTAATGATTTGGAGACGCTGGGAAGCAACAGCAGAAGCAAGCCATCCGCCTAGCGGTTGAAAACGAATCATCCCGGTGTTAGTAATTCCGGTGACCATAAAGCCCACTTCGTCAAAATGTCCAGCGACCATAATTTTTGGCCCGTTTTCCTCACCGCGCAATACGCCGAACAGACTTCCGAGACGATCCTGCACGAACTCTTCGGTATAAGGTGTCATAGCATCCTTGACGTAAGCGCGGAGTTCGCGCTCAAAGCCCGGGGCTGCAGGGAATTCGGTAAGTGTTTTGAATAGATCCAATGTTTCTTGATTCATTTGAAATCACTCCTTTATTAAAATATAAGGACGTATAAGCTTTGCGTTATACATCATCCTTATAGTTCTACGAGAAACGGTTGCCATCCAAAATGGACGACAACGTTATTTCTTCCTGCCACTTAGTATGAACATTGTGAGCTCACTTGTCCATGCTAAAGAGACAAATGAACACCCGGTGAACGCTCCGCGAATACAATGCAATAGGGGCTCTGGTGGCAGGAGCTTTAGAAAGGATGCGAAGGAAATGAGGGTAGCAGGTAGTGTACCCAAAAGAAGGGTGCAGGGAGGATACTCCAAAAGAAACCTAAAGGTTAGCGGAGCGCGCAGACGTTACTGGCGCCACAACTCTCTGGAAAAGGAAGCAGTGCTTATTCTTGTGCTGTTCTTGCTGCTGATAGTTGTGTTACTGTATTTTTCCTGAATTGGAGGGACATAACGAAGCGGGGTATGGCAAACAATAAGGAAAACTTCTAAGCGAAGAAACAACTTGAGGGGCTCAAAGTGAGTACTACTATTATGCTTGTCAGCCCCCTTCGCCTAACTTTCAGGAGGTGCCCTCAATGCCGGCGAAAACGAAAAAATCGGGTGTCAAGCTGAAGCTTGATACCCTGACCCCGCAAGATTACGAGAAATTGTCCAAGCCCTTTGTACCCGCTAGGCCCGTATTCAAAAACTGTGTGCGAGCATTTCTTGCTGGCGGCCTAATCTGTGTAATTGGACAAGGGATTCAGGAGGCTTATATGGCAATATTCGATATGACCTCCAAAGAAGCCGCAAGTCCAACTGTAGCGACGATGATTTTACTTTCTGTAATCCTGACCAGCTTTGGCGTGTATGACAAACTGGCGCAATGGGCCGGTGCAGGAACTGCGGTTCCGGTTACTGGTTTTGCGAACAGTATGTGCTCAGCAGCTCTTGAACATCGTGCGGAAGGACTTGTGCTGGGTGTGGGCGGCAATATGTTCAAGCTGGCGGGTTCAGTCATCGTATTTGGTGCCGTTGCTGCTTTCATAATTGGTATCGTCTATCTCTTTTTAGGCGTTGGCGGAGGTGCACATACATGAAACAGCTTGGCAGTCAGACTTGGGAGTTCACGAGCCGTCCCGTTATTTTAGGCTCTTCCGCTGTAGTGGGTCCTGAAGAGGGAGAGGGTCCATTAACGTCAGATTTTGATTTTATATTTGATTCCTTGGAAATGGGTGAAAAAACATGGGAAAAGGCTGAGCGGGCTCTTTTCGAAAAAGCCTCCCTATTGGCACTGATTAATGCAAACCTGGATAAGGAGAAGCTGGAGTTTTTTGTTGGCGGAGATTTGATGAACCAGATTATCAGCAGCTCCTTCGCGGCAAGAAAATTAGGTGTGCCTTATCTTGGAATTTTTGGTGCTTGCTCCACTTCTATGGAGAGCCTTGCAATTGCCTCTATGATCGTTGATTCCGGAGGCAGCAAATACGTGCTCGCGGGAACATCCAGCCATAACTGTACGGTGGAGAAGCAATTTCGTTATCCTACCGAATACGGTTCACAGAAGCCGCCAACGGCGCAATATACGGTCACAGGCTCGGGCTGTGCTGTAGTAGGTCAGAATGATGGGACTGGCAACAATCCGGTAGTGGTCTCGGCTACCCTTGGACGAATAATGGATCTCGGTTTGACAGATCCTTTTAATATGGGAACAGCGATGGCACCGGCGGCGGCGGATACGATCACTGCGCATTTTCGGGATACAGGACTATCCCCCGGGCATTATGACTTAATTGTTACAGGTGATCTTGCATCTGTAGGCTTGCCCATTGCGAAAACCTTATTAGCTAAAGAAGGGATTCCAATGGAGCAAACAACCTTTGATGATTGCGGTTTGCTTATCTACGATTTGGAGAAACAGAAGTATGTGATCGCCGGAGGAAGTGGTTGCGGGTGTTCCGCGGTAGTGACTTATGGTCATATACTCAAGCGTATTAAAAAAGGTGAACTAAAACGGGTGCTGATTGTGGCAACTGGAGCCTTATTATCCCCATTGTCATACCAGCAGGGAGAGAGCATTCCGTGTGTGGCTCATGCTGTTGCTATAGAAAGTGGAGGTGGAGTTTAATGATGATTTACTTATGGGCTTTTCTGATCGGAGGAGCCATTTGCGTTATAGGCCAGCTGATGTTTGATGTATTGAAGCTGACACCTGCACATACGATGAGTACATTAGTTGTAGCCGGAGCGATTGCTGATGCTTTTGGCATCTATGATCCACTTGTGAAATTTGCGGGTGCGGGCGCAACCATTCCAATCACAAGCTTCGGTAACTCTTTGGTCCATGGAGCATTGACAGAGCTGGAAAGGGATGGCTGGATCGGTGTAGTTACAGGGATTTTTGATATCACGAGCGCAGGGATTTCGTCAGCGATTGTGTTCTCTTTCCTGGCTGCATTGGTTGTTCGGCCTAAAGGATAATGGGATTTTAGCGCTTTAGATTAGAACCTGCGGGACATTTTGTCCTGCGGGTTTTTGGTTTGTTTACACTTCGTAAGCTTCAACAATGTACTTTGGGTCCCCTAATCATGTAAAATATAAATATTACTGCTTATTCTGACCTAGGAGGATCATATATGCCCGTTCGTCAAGAATCAATGCACATCATGAATGCTGTCCGTAATAATCTAGAATCCTGCATACTTGGAAAATCATTTGAAATACAATTGCTGCTAACAGCGCTGCTTGCCGGTGGTCATGTTCTGATCGAGGATGTACCGGGAACAGGAAAGACCCAGCTTATTCGCGCACTTTCCAGATCAATGTCCGGAGAGTATCGCCGGATACAATGTAATCCGGATATTCTTCCGAGTGATATTACCGGTGTATCTGTGTATCATCCGAGAGATGAGATGTTTCATTTCCGCCCAGGTCCAGTGATGACGAATATCCTGCTGGCCGATGAAATTAACCGAGCCACCACAAAGACACAATCCGCCCTTCTGGAAGTGATGGAGGAACGAAATGTAACCGTAGATGGGGAGACCTATCCGCTGCCGCATCCATTTATGTTGTGCGCCACCCAGAATCCGATAGATTTTGAGGGAACCTACACGCTGCCGGAAGCTCAGTTGGATCGGTTTATGCTAAGAATTAGTCTTGGTTATCCTGATGCAGCAACCGAAAAAAATCTATTGCTGAGCCATCAAGAAGGTCAACCGGTGGACAGGCTTACGGCTGTCACTAGTATGGAGCAGATCGCTAGTATTCAGGAGGAAATTCGTGAGATTTATATGAGTGATCCTGTACTGAATTACTTGTTAGATATTGTGCGCCAGACAAGAGAGCATCCGCTTGTATTGCTCGGTGCAAGTCCACGAGCTTCGTTATCGTTTATGCTGGCTTGTAAAGCTTATGCTTTCTTACAGGGAAGAGATTATGTGCTTCCAGATGACGTAAAGGTGCTTACTCCATTTGCCTTGGGTCATCGTATATTGCTGCGTCCAGAGTCGCGCCTAGATAATGTTAGCGTAGATTCACTGCTTCAAAAGCTTCTGCAGAGCATTCAAGTGCCTGTTACGATGAGGCAATAATATGAGACGTTATTTGTCTACGGTGGCAGCTCGCATTCAGCCTACTAAGTTCGCCAGCATCCTTGTAATTTGGAGTATTACTCTCTTATATGTACTATTTCAGGGCGGTAAAACTGCATTTATGTTGTTTATTATGGTCTCTGTACTTATTGCATATCTGATTGCTGGAGGTTTGGGAGGCGTTCGGCGGGCTAAGGGTGTTCGCAGTTTTTATGCCGAACAGGATAAGGGAGATTTGCTCTCTGCCGGTGGGTATCTTCGTGTAGGTCTGAAGGTCACAATCCCGGGGATTTTGCCTTTACCTTATGTAGTTGTTAGGGAAGTTCTGAAACGGCATAATGGCGAATCCTGGGTATTTGAGGAAAGCCTGATTCCCAGCCTCAGAGGACTTGGGGAACTGCGGTTTCAGACACCAGTTCTCGAACGGGGCACTTATACATTTTCAGATACGGATATCATCAGCCAAGATATTTTTGGCCTTGTTGAGCATAAAGGTACTTTTCTGGCTGAAGGCCAGTTTCAGGTGTTGCCTCGTGCAATCTATGTTCCGCGGTGGCAGTTATATGAAAGAAAATCCCGTCTTTCTGGGCCACAGACCTCTGTTGTTCAATCACGACGTGAGACTACCCAAATTAACGGTGTACGCGACTACGTATATGGCGACCGCCTAACACGCATTCATTGGAATGCAACGGCAAAGACAGGCTCGTGGAAGTCCAAAGAGTTCGAGCATGAGTCGATTCCCAAGACCATTCTAGTTCTGGACGGCTCTGCTTCTGCTTATACGAATTCGAATCAATTTGAACTCGCAGTCTCCGTCGCAGCCTCACTACTTGGATTCGGCATTCGAGAGCGAATTGGGATCGGTCTTTGCTGTTTGGATAAGACCACGAAGGTATTTGCACCTGTTGAAGGTGCTGCTGAGCGTCAGAAAATGATTCAATATTTGATCGATCTTAACGCCGAAGGGCACGGTCCACTCATATCCCGTTTGGAAAAAGGTTACCGTATGTTCCCTAAAGGCTCATACTTCGTGCTAATTAGTCCTCAACGTGGTCAGCCTGTACTGGATGCACTACGTTGGGCTGACAGCAGAGGGATGACTCCGTCGCACATTCATATAGGGAATTTATCAGAAACGAATAGCAGCACAGATTGGACAGACGTTCTAAGATCACGGGGGATTACAGGCTACAGCATTAGCTCACTGCAAGAGCTTCCCATAGTATTAGGAGGGGAAGTCTGATATGAGAAACTGGTGGAATCAGATGAAATTCTCCTGGCACCGTTCTTTAGGTCTATTGTGGCTTTTAATTATAGCCCACCAGTGGGTCTCTTATACGGAACCTATCTGGTTAAGACAGACAACTGCTGTTGTGTGGGCTGCATTAATAACGATCACTGTTATTGAAATCATAATTCCTGTAAAAGTTCAGATAAGGCTCTTTATTGAAGCGGCAGCTATTATTTATATCGTTTATCGGATACTTATCAATTATGGTATATACGTTGCTGATCCTTGGGCAACAACCCTCCCGGACAGACTGCAGGATATTGCAGTTCATATGGTGCCCTATATCTGGTTTGCTCTCGGAGCCTCAGCCCTGCTGCTGTTGTCGTCTTGGTGGGCATCCTCAAAAAGACGTATTTTATGGTTTATAGGAATGAACATAGTGGCCTTGGCTGCCTTGGATTCCTTTACATCTATTGTTTTGTGGCAGGAAGTAGCCTGGACGGTATTTGCGGGGATGGGCTGGCTGGTCAGCCAGCATCTGAGAAGCTTCCAGCTTCAATATCCGCGTGGTTGGGTGCATCTGCTGAAATATCCCACGAAAATAGTCATTAATATTGCCATCGTCTTCTCTTTGGTCATCCTAATTGGAGTGAATATGCCTGGGGTAAGGCCTACCCTAACCGATCCTTATACCGCTTGGCAAGAATGGAATGGGATTGGGAAGTCTTCTGGGAAGGGCACAGTTGGGACCACGAAATCTGAGATGGGTTCTGTCTCCCCTACTAACAATACTTCGTCAGGCTACAGTCTGAATGATGATCAACTAGGTGGCGGCTTTACCTTCGATTATACACCGGTGATGACAGTAGTTTCTGATTTGCGTATTTATATGCGGGGAGAAACGCGCAGATTATATTCCGGAAGAGGTTGGGTCGATAGAGACCGGTTAAATCGGGGACCTCTAGAAGCGGTGGATGTAGGTGAAGCTTTAGAGAGCAGTGTGGGTTCTAAAGTAAATACACGAACACTGAAACAAACAGTAACCGTGCTTAATAATAATGAATTTCCCGTACTATTTGGCACTTATTCAGTATCTTCGGTGGATTCTTTAAATGGGGAAAAAGTTGGAGATGGACTCTCCTGGAGAAGCCGAGACAGCGAGCTGATCTGGGATGTGGATGGGAAAAAACTCGCTTATCCGTCTACTTTTGAGGTGACGTCTGAGGTTCCTGTAATTCCTGTTCAAGAATTGACAACAAAGACGTATGAGGAGCTATATAAAGGGAACGATTTGGAGAAAATGTTTCTTCAACTGCCTAACGATTTTCCTAAAAGAGTCAGGGAGCTGGCTGAGGAAATCACGGCTGAAGGAAAAACGCCGTATGAAAAAACAGCGCTTTTGCAACAATACTTACAACAAACCTTTCCATATACCAATAATCCAGATATATCACGTGTCACAAGCAACGATTTTGTAGAAGGGTTTTTGTTTGAGTTAAAGGAAGGTTACTGTGATTATTATTCTACGGCACTGGTTACTATGGCGCGCTCTCTGAACATCCCTGCACGATGGGTTAAGGGGTACGCACCTGGGGAACAGCCAGAAATCCCAATGAATCCGGCACAACAGCAATCCGGCACAGTGAATAATAACTATACAATTACCAATGCGGATTCCCACTCTTGGGCTGAGGTTTATTTTGGTGATTATGGTTGGATTCCAGTTGAAGCTACACCTGGATTTAATATTCCGCTTCTAACTCAGAGTGAGCAAACCCCTGAAGTCGAGCCAGAAGATCAAGAAGAGCAGGCAGAACCTACACCAGCGCCTGTGAATAATGCACAAGAAGATCAAGGGTTTCATGTAGGTCTATGGGTTGTTGTGGCAGCTGTAGTGGTTTTGCTGTCCTGGGCGATTTTTATAGTTTGGCATAGACGCTTTAAGCTTCGCTTCTTCATGCAGCAGCTGCGCAATGGCCGGCCTTTAACGCCAGATCAGAAAGTAGTGGCGGAAACTGAGCGTTGGGTAAGGTATTTGCATCGCAAGGGAATGCTAAAAGAAGAACACGAAACTTTACGTGAAGCCGTAGATCGCTGGAGTGGAGAACGGCCGGCAGTGGCTGATCATCTATACTCACTACTAACAATGTTCGAAAAGGCGAAATATAGCCCTGAGGTTATTGAAGACAAAGACTGGCAGAGCGTGTATACTGAAGCTTTGTGGGTGCGGAGAAAAATGAGATCCAAGAAATAACACTTTGCGTGAAAGTATAGCTACAGATTTATTTGCGATGCGCAAGGAGTATGTTATAGTTTTTTGTATGAAATCGAGGTGAACGTATTGTTTGAAATGTTAGTTCCCAAACTCCGGGTGAATACGGTATTCGATATTGCTCTGGACGAGCTGTATAGACAGGGATATCGCGGAATCATCACGGATCTGGATAACACACTGGTCGGTGCCAAAGCGCCTGTGGCTACTCCGGAGCTGTTGTTATGGTTCGAAAAGGTGAAGGAACTGGGCTTTAAGCTCATCATCGTATCTAACAATAACATGGAACGGGTGTCCCGCTTTGCAACACCGCTTAATATTGAATTTGTGCACCAGGCTCGTAAACCGAGTAATGCTCCTTTTCTCAAAGCGATGAAGCAGATGGAGCTGCCCCCTGAACAAACGATTGTGGTGGGAGACCAAATGCTTACTGATGTATACGGCGGCAATCGCCTTGGCCTGTATACTGTTTTGGTACTGCCAATCTCCGTCAAGGACGAGGGGTTCGGCACAAGGTTTAATCGCCGGGTAGAGCGGGTTGCTCTGACACGGCTTCGCAAAAAAGGATTGTGGCACGAGGAGGATAAATAGTAATGAACGAACAAAGCGAAACACAGCGTCCTGAGAAGTGCAGCGGTTGCGGCATCAAGCTTCAGACGGAACATAAGGATCAACCAGGATACCTTCCGGAGGTTGCACTTGAACGTGACCCGGTGATTTGCCAACGCTGTTTCCGGATTAAAAATTATAATGAGGCTTCATCTGTTTCGGTGAATCAGGATGAATTTCTTCGCCTGCTGAGTGGAGTAGGAGAGAAGAATGCGCTTGTTATTCATATTGTCGATATCTTCGATTTCGAAGGCAGTCTGATTTCCGGCCTGCAGCGGTTTGTTGGCAATAACCCTGTTATTCTTGCAGTGAATAAATGTGACTTGCTGCCGAAGGTTACAAACTGGAACAAGTTGCGTAACTGGATGCAGCAGCGCTGTAAAGAGGAAGGCTTGCGGACGGCTGAAATCGTACTTTGCAGTGCGAAACGCAATCAAGGTTTTGACCGTTTGCTGGAAGCCGTAACGGAGTTGCGCGGTCAACGCGACGTATATGTAGTAGGTGCTACCAATGTGGGCAAATCCACGCTTATTAATCGTCTGATTTCGGACTATAGCGATTTAGAGCAGGAGTTAACGACTTCACGTTACCCTGGCACAACACTCGATACAGTCAAAATTCCATTGGATGACGGCCACTACATTATAGATACTCCAGGGATTGTGTATCCTTGGCGTTATAGTGAATTAGTTGAGCGTCAGGATCTGGATGCAGTTATGCCTGCCAATCCTTTGAAGCCGACAGTCTATCAGTTGAACGAAGGACAGACTCTTTTCTTCGGTGGATTGGGACGTTTTGATTTCGTACAAGGCCCGCATCAATCCTTCACTTGCTTTATTAGTGGTACTTTAAAAATCCATCGCACGAAGCTGGAACGCGCAGATTCCCTCTATCAGGATCATCGCGGTGAAATGCTGTCTCCACCGGGAAGTGACCGGATGGACAAGCTGCCACCTTGGCAGCGGCATGAGTTCCGGATTAACCGGGGCAGCAGAACCGATCTGTATATTTCGGGTCTGGGCTGGATTAAGGTTAATGGGACTGAAGGTGCAGTTGTGGCCATTCATGTTCCGCGTGGTGTGAAGGTGCTTACCCGCCCTTCGATGATTTAACGAGGGAGGATAATCTATTGTCTACAACTGCAGTCGAAGGCTACAATAGCGGTAATATTCTACTCGGTGTAATGGGAGATCCTATTATACAATCCAAATCTCCAATTATGCATGAAGCAGCGCTGCAAGCGCTGGGAATTCCGGGTGCTTATGTACCGCTTCACATCCTCCCGGAGAAGCTGGGCGATGCGGTGCAAGCGATCCGTACGCTTGGTTTCCGTGGAGTGAATGTGACGATTCCGCATAAGGTTGCGGTGATGCAATATTTGGATGTATTAGATGAGAGTGCAGTTACCGTTGGTGCAGTCAATACGATTGTTAATGATAACGGAGTGCTCACCGGATATAATACGGATGGGATCGGTTATGTGCGTTCGCTCAAAGCGGAAGCTATTTCTGATTTGTCTGGTGTGAAGATTATGGTTATCGGGGCCGGTGGAGCAGCAAGAGGAATTGTTGCCGCACTACTTCAGGAGAAGCCTTCTTCAATCATTATTGCTAATCGCAGTGTTGATAAGGCAGAGGACTTGGCGTCAAAGTGCCGGAGCAAAGGGAATGTCATCGGGATTAGCATGAACGAAGTAGCAGAAATGCTAAGTGGTGTAGACGTGCTGATCAATACTACCTCCGTAGGTATGTATCCTCATATGGATGAGACACCGATAGATCCTGGACTGCTTCGTGAAGGAATGGTCGTAAGCGATCTGATTTATAATCCGCTGCGCACGCGGCTATTGTTGGAAGGACTCGAACGGGGCTGTACGATTCATGGAGGCCTTGGTATGTTTGTCTATCAGGGAGCTTATGCTCTGGAGTATTGGACAGGGAAGCCTGCACCTACGGAAATCATGCGGCAGACTATTCTCGATTGTTTGGGTGGAAATGAGTAAGAAATGGATTCATCAAGTTAGGGTAATAATAGGTAATAATATATGTTAATTAAGGAGTTATTCATTTATGTTAACTGGTAAACAAACACGGTATCTTCGTTCATTGGCGCATCATCTCGATCCTATTTTTCAAGTGGGCAAAGGTGGAGTAAACGATCACCTCGTACGCCATATTGAAGAAGCTATTGAGAAGCGCGAGCTTATGAAGATTAGTATACTGAGCAATAATATTGAGAATCCCAAGGAAATCGGTGCTGCTCTGGCTGAACAATCGGGTTCTGAGCTTGTGCAAGTGATCGGTAAAACTGTCGTTCTATACAAAGAATCACGTGATAACAAAACCATTGAGCTGCCGCGTTAATAGCTGTAAGTATACCTTACCGAGGAGGTTGTCCTCTTGAAAGTTGGAATTATGGGAGGTACCTTTGATCCTCTTCATATCGGTCATATGATGGCAGCGGAAGCCGCAAGAGATACTTATGGTCTGCAAGAGGTATGGTTTATGCCTTCACATATCCCGCCTCATAAACATGAGGCGGGTGTATCTGGAGAAGACCGACTAGCCATGGTGCAGGAAGCGGTGAAGAATCACGAAGCTTTTTGCACATTAGATTGGGAAGTTGTCAGAGGTGGCGTCTCCTATACCTATGAGACCATAAGACGTCTGCAAGAGGAGTATCCGCATTTCGATCTTTATTTCATCATTGGAGCGGATATGGTTCAGTATTTGCCGAAATGGAACGAGATTGAAGAACTGGTGCAGCGGCTTACATTTATTGGTGTGGGTCGTCCGGGGACACCTCTTGATCTAGATGCATTGCCAGACTTTATAGCAAAAAAGGTATTGCTTGCAGATATGCCACTGGTTGATATTTCGTCAACGATGTTAAGAGAACGGGCGGCAGCAGGTAAATCTATTCGTTATATGGTTCCAGAGGCAGTGTTCGATTATGTTCAAAGGAGTGGATTGTATGGCATACAGCCGCGAAGCACTGATTGAAGCGGTCTCCGCACAGATGCCTGATAAGCGCTGGAAGCATACACTCGGCGTGATGGAGACATCTATTCAACTGGCGAAGCAATATGGTGCTGACCCTGAGCGTGCAGAGACAGCAGCAATTCTGCATGATGTGGCTAAGTATTGGCCGGTTGAGCGTATGAAGGAGATCATTGAACAAAATCAATTAAATTTGGATCTTCTGGTGTATGACAAGCAGATGTGGCATTCGGAAGTAGGCGCCTTTGTAGCTGAGAAAGACTATGGGATTACGGATCCTGATATTATCAATGCGATTCGTTTCCATACCTCAGGCCGTGAAGACATGAGTTTACTTGAAAAGATCGTCTGCCTAGCTGACTACATCGAGCCTGGGCGTGATTTTCCCGGGGTTGATAAGATACGCGAGAAGGCACAAGTAAGTTTGGAAGAAGGATTAGTCGCTGGGTTCGATTCTACGATTAGTTTGTTACTGGAGAAACGCCGGGTGATTTTCCCCTTAACGGTACTGGCGCGTAATGATTTAGTTAGAATATTGGAGGATAAAATATGAGTGTACAACCAAGCAAGCTGTTAGAACTGGCCCTTAAGGCTGTTGAAGATAAAAAAGCAATGAACGTCGTGGCACTAGATCTACGTAATGTTTCACCAATCAGTGATTACTTTATCGTATGTCACGGTAACTCGGATATTCAGGTACAGGCGATCGCTACCGAAGTCCGTAAAGTGGTTCATGAAGCAGGCGGAGTGATCAAAGGGATTGAAGGCATGGATTCAGCACGCTGGGTGCTGATGGATCTTGGCGATGTTATCGTTCATATATTCCACCGCGATGAGCGTGAATATTACAATATCGAGCGTCTGTGGTCCGATGCCAAGGTTGTGGAGACTGTATGAGCCTGATTGCAGGAACTACGGTTACACTTCATGTAGAGCGGGAAGTTTCCCCATACGGATTTTTTCTGAATGCTGGAGACCAGGATGTTATGCTGCATTATACGGAGCTGACAGAGAAGGTAAAAGCCGGCGATAAAGTTGAAG
Source organism: Paenibacillus sp. FSL R7-0048 (assembly GCF_038004505.1). Taxonomy (NCBI): domain Bacteria; kingdom Bacillati; phylum Bacillota; class Bacilli; order Caryophanales; family Paenibacillaceae; genus Paenibacillus; species Paenibacillus sp. FSL R7-0048. Next base: position 1,778,977 of record NZ_JBBORF010000001.1, read on the forward strand.
TTTTCATTTTCTTTGATACCGAGGACCGTCTTGCGGCAACGATGAAAAAACCATTTCTGACGCTGGGCGAGATGGCGTTATTGGAAGTGGCTGATATTCATCCGCGTCTGGGCTGCTTTTTGGAGATGGGCCTTGGACGTCAGCTGTTGCTGCCTATCCGTGAGCTTCCAGAGCTTCCAGAGCTGCGTCCGCAGGTGGGGGACTATGTGTTTGCGATCATGGAGCATGATAAACAGGGGCGTCTACGTGCCAAGCTGGCCGGAGAACAGGAGCTTGCTCCTCTAGCTCTGCCTGCACCTGAATCTTGGATGGGACAGACTGTAACAGCCCGAGTGTATAAGCCGCTGCAAATGGGTACTTTTGTACTTGTGGATGCGGGTGTGCTAGGCTTTGGGATTATCGGTATGGTCCATTCATCGGAGCGGAGCCGTCTGCTGCGTCTTGGTGAGCAGTTTGAAGCACGTGTCTCTCATATCCGTGAGGATGGACGTGTTAACCTTTCTATGGGTCTTCGTAAAGAAGTGGGGATGGATGTAGATTCCGCCGCACTTTTGGAGTTCTTAAATGCTCGTCCAGGTGGAGCGATGCCTTATTCGGATGCTACGCCGCCAGATATTATCAAACAACGGTTCGGAATCAGTAAATCCGCCTTCAAGCGTGCACTTGGGAAGCTGATGAAGGAAGGCCATATTACTCAAAAAGAGAACTGGACGTATCTTGTTGCTAAGGATAATGAAGAAGGAACAACCGAAGGGCAAGAAGAAACGACGGATTAAGCTTACGATTCAATAGACGGAATTTATAAAATGTTGTTATAGAAAGCGGTGTAATTGTGTCTTCCTATGGGAAATTTGCTTATGTATACGATGAGCTTATGGCAGATATGCCGTATCCAGATTGGATATCCTTTGCTGAAGCCGCATGGAGTAAATACGGCAAACCGTTAACTGTAGCCGAGCTTGGCTGCGGAACAGGAAGTATTACAATTCCTTTGGCGGGTTCAGGATATCATATGACTGGAATCGATTTATCTTCTGACATGCTCTCAGTGGCACAGCGCAAAATGGAGGAGCATCCCCAGGGACGGCGCTTTTTGCGCGAAGGCAGTGTTCGTTGGATTAGACAAAACATGAAGGAATGGGAGCTTCCGGAGCTGGTGGATTCTGTGATTTCCTTTTGTGATTGTCTGAATTATGTGTTGGAAGAGGATGACATCAGCGCTGTTTTTGCCAGTACCTATGCAGGGTTAAAGCAAGGCGGAACCTTCCTGTTCGATGTGCATCATCCAAACACACTAATTCGTTATGAAGAAGAACAGCCCTTTATTCTGGACGAGCCATCTGTTTCTTATATTTGGACTTGTGAGATGGATGTTCCACGCCGCGAAATTGAACATCATCTGTCCATTTTTGCCCGTGAAGACGGACATAGCGATCGCTATCGCCGATTCGAAGAGACCCATATTCAGCGCGCCTACGATCCTAACTGGATGAAGGAAGAGCTGCTTAAGGCTGGGTTTAGTGATGTGAAGATCTACGCCGATTTCGAGTGGGTAGAGGCAGAAGATGATGCTGAACGATTATTTTATGTAGCTATAAAATAATTATTCAAAATGTTAAGAGGGGCTGTCCCATAAGCTATGAAAATAGCTGCTGGGACAGCCCCTTTTTTTGACTTTAGCTTATTGCTGGGGGAAGCGAGTGGAATGCTGCTGTTGGAAGCACCTAGGTTGACGCTGCCGGAAACAAGTAGGTTGCCGCTATTGAATGCTCATGCATTGCCGCTTTGCGGAAGCGTGTAGGTTCCCGCAATCGAATTCTCATGCATTACCGCTTTGCGGAAGCGTGTAGGTTCCCGCTATCGAATGCTCATATATTGCCCATTGCGGAAGCGTGTGGGTTGCCGCTATCGAATGCTCATGCATTATCTTTTACGGAAGCGTAGGTTCTCGCTCTCGAATGCTCATGCATTACCGCTGTCGTAAACATGTAGGTTTTCACTACCCAACACTCATGCATGCACAACTACCATCAGATATACGTATTAGTAGTAGCGATCGGACCCAGCAGACCTTATACGCAGCATTTTCCAATATTTTGGGTGCTATCGGACTCCATTGCAGCTATTGGCTTGAAAAACGTCCAATATTGGTCATTTTCCAATGGATAGCGTCACTGGAGTCCGAAAACATGCTCCAAGAGCTAAAAATATGCAAATAACGTCATCTGGGTCCGTAAGCCACGTAAGCCGCGTAAGCCAGTAAGCCGCGTAAGCCGCTAAGCCGCGTAAGTCACGTAAGCCGCGTAAGCCACGTAAGTCACGTAAGCCGCGTAAGTCACGTAAGCCGCGTAAGTCACGTAAGCCTCGTAAGACACGTAAGCCACGTGAGATGATGGAGACAAGGTTGGAGCAACCAGCCAGCGCCCCAAACATAAACAGCGCTTCTCTCATATCAGGAGAAGCGCTGTTTTTTTATGACGTCATCCGTTGGAGCAGCTTGTAATTGCGCCAACATAAGAAATACAAAATAAACCGGGCAGTGTTCATACCACCCGGCATCTTCCAATCCTTACCGATGCTCAAACAGATCAATGGCACCCAATACGACATGAGCCAGACCAAATCCAAGTACGCCTGTTGCTGCCATCTTATACTTGCTTCCAAGAAAAGCGGCGCTAGAAGCGGTTACGACGGTTCCAAGAACAGCGGGAATTAGACCTTCACGCATTCGAAACACTCCTTCTCGGTGGTTTGGGAGACAAAGTTATTATGGTTCAATATCGAAAAAATATACGAAGCACAAAAAGACCCTAAATCAGCGTTAGCTGAATCTAGGGTCTTTTTATTTAAGCAGGGTTGTTACTCTGCTATTATAACAGCGTTACGAGGGAGGCCCTCTCCAACTTCATGTACATCATACAACACACGTGCCAGTAGGTCCTGGCTATAATTGCCGAAATGTTTTCCGTAAATCGTGAGTCCACGTTTGTTTGTAGGTTTGTCGGTTACTGCGATACGGAAAGTGAGTTCACTCTTGTAATCCAATTGGATATCATCAAGGGTCACGTCAGAAATCCGACAGCCATCAATAAAGCTGCCTTCATTATTGATACGGATCAGCTTCAGCATACCGTATTGGTTTAGGTGCGGAGGCCACCAATCGGGGTTAAATGTTCCCCGGGTATCTCCGAAATCGCCAGGGCTAGTCCAGAATCCGATTTCAATTCCATTTAAATAGAAATAAAGGTCGGACGGATAGTTATCGTTAGACCCAGGAGCTTCAGAGCCGATCTCCATCGAGAACTGAATTTCGCGGAACGTTTGGTTGGCTTTAAGGTAGTTCGGAATTCTATATTCGAGGAACCCTTCAGCCATCCAAATAATTTCGGATTCAATTCGCTGCGGATCTGCAAAATAACGCGGCTCGTCGAAATCCCCGATGATGCTGTCTTTGGTAGCCAGTCCACAAGTTGGAACAGCCTGATAGTTGCTGTAATGACCTACTTGAATTTCTACTTCGTAAAGATTATCAACATCCTTGCTGCGAAGGTCAACAATAAGCTTGTCCTTATTTAAATAGCAGACCTTTTGAATACCGTGCTTACCCACTGATGTGTTTATCTCAATGAGACCGCTTTCTTCTAACTTTTTAATATGCATGGTGATGGCGCCGTTGCTGAGGTTCAGTTTCTTGGCAATTTCATTCAGGTTCAAGGCTTGATTGGTGGCAAGGAGCTCTAAAATGAGAATTCTGATTTCTGAGCTTAGTGCCTTAAAAATTTCTAATCCACTCATTAAATCTTTAATATAGATCATTTTATCAATACCTTCTTCCGATTACGTCATAAATTATACTATTTTATAAAATTATAAACTAATAAGGCATATAAATAAAGTATACTTCCTTATTTTGTAGAATGTACGAATATAAGAGGGATTTTTGGCATGATTTTTATTTGATTTAGTAAAATTTAAACATATAAAGAATTAATCTAAAGAAAAAGGCTGTTATTTCGCCCTAATTCATTTATTTCGAGTTTAATTTCATATAAATATAAAAAGGTTTATAGAAATATATTTACAAGGCTTTTTATATATGTTATTTTATATTGTAAGCGAATACATATTTTTTCATTTTAAATTTAATATTTATTGCTGTTCAATCTGTTGCTATTTCTGAGGTGATAATTTAATGGTAAAAAAAACATCAGATCTTGTCTTTCCAAGTTCCCCGGGGAACATGCCAATGTATGATCTATCAGTGATTGATATCGAGTCTTTATGGACGATTCACAACACACATGATCCAGGCATTATTAAAACAGATGAGGGTTACTATGTTTTTTCTACCGACATAAGAGTCGGAGGAGAATTACGTCCAGGCGTAATGGTTCGGAAATCACAGGATCTTATCCATTGGGAATGGGTTCATTATGCGCTGCCGGGAATTCCCCAAGTTGCGAAGGAATGGGCAGGGGCTACTAATTTATGGGCACCCGATGTGGTGAAATACGGTGAACAGTATCGAATGTATTACTCGGCCTCATCTTTCGGAAGTAGACAATCACTAATCGGACTTCAAACTTCAGCTTCTATTGAGGGACCTTGGACCGATGAAGGTGTAGTGATTCAGACGCGTGCTGAAGATTCACTGAATGCGATTGATGCCAATGTGCTTACGGATGCAGATGGGCGAATGTGGATGGTGTATGGTTCTTTTTTTGGTGGAATTCATATCATTGAGCTGAATGCGGAAACGGGCAAACCGAAGCAAGAAGGTTTTGGTACGCTGATCGCTAAACGGGATAACACCATTAAAGATGGAGCAGTTGAAGGACCGTACGTAGTGTATAACGAGCAATTCAAAAAATACTATTTGTTCGTCTCCTATGACTCTCTGTTTGAGGATTATAACGTTCGTGTCGCTCGTGCAGATACTATTACCGGCCCATATGTGGATTATAACGGACGAGATATGACTGATAGTGCGCATCAACCCCGATATGAGGTCGGCAATAAAATACTGGGTGGCTATCGCTTTGGACAAGATCCAGGTTGGATTGCTCCCGGCCATAACTCAGTTCTTCATGAGGATGGCAGCTATTATATAGTTCATCATGCACGTGGTGAAATCGATAAACATTGGTCCTATTTACAGATTCGTCGAATTCTGTGGACAGAGGATGGTTGGCCTGTTGTATCTCCAGAACGGTATGCGGGTGAAGTGGAACAGGATATTCCAGAACAGCTAATCGCAGGACAGTGGGAATGGATTGTAATGGACCCCTCAGCGGATGGCCAGATTCAGTCTGCCGTCATAAGTCTATCCTCTGACTTTAAGCTGGAAGGTGCGAATGGAAAGGGAAGCTGGTCTTTTGATGGATGCAGAGTCCTGACCTTGGTCTGGAATGATGTTGTCGAGGGTAGAGGCCGGATAGAGAAGGTGCAATTGCTTCCGTCATGGGATTGGGAGAAAGAAACTCAGACCCTTGTATTTACTGGATTAAATGAAAATGGAATTTCCATCTGGGGTAAGCAAAAGAATGGAGAAGAGAATAGATGACTACGATCAAGCTACATGCAGGTAAAGGAATTAATAAAATCAGCAAATATCTATATGGTCATTTTGCCGAGCATTTGGGCAGATGTATCTATGACGGGATCTATGTGGGGGAAGATTCACCGATTCCGAACACCAAGGGCTTCCGCAATGACATCCTAGCAGCACTCAAAAAAGTTAATATTCCTGTCCTTCGTTGGCCGGGGGGCTGTTTTGCCGATGAGTATCATTGGAAGGATGGCGTCGGTCCAAAAGAAACCCGTAAGCGGATGGTGAATACGCACTGGGGCGGTGTCGTCGAGAATAATCATTTTGGGACGCATGAGTTTTTTGAATTATGTGAGTTGCTGGATTGTGAACCGTATATCTGCGGGAATGTTGGCAGTGGCACTGTTCAGGAGATGTCGGAGTGGGTTGAATATATGACCTTTGAAGGCGAATCACCGATGGCGGACTGGCGTCGTGAAAATGGGCGTGAAGAGCCGTGGAAGTTGAAGTATTTTGGTGTAGGTAATGAGAACTGGGGCTGCGGCGGCAATATGCGTCCAGAATATTATGCAGATTTGTACAGACGTTACCAGACATATGTGCGCAATTATGGTGAAAATCAGATCTATAGAATCGCTGGTGGCGCCAACGTTGATGATTATAATTGGACGGAAGTGTTAATGCGCGAAGCTGGACGGTTTATGGATGGTCTCAGTCTTCATTCATATACGATTCCTGGAAGCTGGGAAGAGAAACGTTACGCTTTAGGTTTTGATGAAGCCGAATGGTTTGAGACTATGCAAAAAACCTTGCATATGGATGAATTGATTACTAAACATTCAGCGGTTATGGATAAATATGACCCGGATAAGCGGGTTGGAATGATTATAGATGAGTGGGGAACTTGGTTCTTAAGTGAACCTGGTACGAATCCAGGGTTCCTGTATCAGCAGAATACACTCAGAGATGCATTGGTAGCAGGGGTAACGCTGAATATTTTCCAAAAGCATAGCAGTCGTGTGCAAATGGCGAATTTGGCTCAAGTGGTCAATGTACTGCAAGCCCTTATCCTGACGGAGGGCGACAAGATGATTCTAACGCCTACCTATCATGTATTTGAAATGTACAAAGAGCATCAGGATAATGAACTGCTTGAAGTTACTATTGAGAGCCCTGATTATACGTTTGGGGAGCTTACAATTCCACAGATTAGCGTTTCTGCATCTCGTGATACGAATGGCAAAGTATATGTTTCACTCTGTAACCTGAGCCATAAGGACAGCGCATCGCTAAGTATTGGTATTGAAGAGGTTAGCTTTAGCAAAGTGACAGGTCAGATTTTAACGCATTCCGTGCTGGGAGCGCACAATACGTTTGAGGCACCGGATACAGTTACTCCAGTAGCTTTTGAGGGTGCGTCTTTATTAGGTGAAAAGCTGAGCTGCGAGCTTCCACCTGCTTCCGTGGTAGTCTTGACTCTGGAATAACATCATGTCAGAGAACCAAGAAAAAAACCGTCGCTGCAAAAGCTGTGATGAGAACATGAGAATAAGCCCAGAAAAACTGGAGCGTTTAATAGAAATAGCCACTAGAGAAAGACCTTTAGCGCCGGAGGAGCAATATTTGCAGCGTATTGAACATTGCCGAGATTGCTCTGGCCTGCAATTTGGTAGCACTTGCCGTTATTGCGGCTGTCTCGTAGAGGTAAGAACAAGATTGCAGGACTCTACTTGCCCCTATCCCTTGGCACCTCGCTGGGAGTGAATACTAAGTTTTTGAAAAGGACGTGAAAATCATCACACAAAATTTGTTAGCTGCTACGCCCCCGATGGGCTGGAATAGTTGGGATTGTTACGGAGCCAGTGTAAATGAAGAAGAAGTAAGAGGCAACGCAGAATATATGGCTACCCATTTGAAGGACTTTGGTTGGGAATATGTAGTTGTGGATATTCAGTGGTATGAGCCTGGAGCAAATTCTTCGCAGTACCGCAACTTTGTACCGCTGGTTATGGATGAGTACTCCAGACTTCAACCTGCTGAGAACCGGTTTCCTTCCGCAGCGGGAGGCAAAGGGTTTGCGCCACTCGCTGAATATGTACATGGATTGGGTTTGAAATTCGGCATACACATTATGCGCGGAATCCCGCGTCAGGCTGCTCATGCGGCCAGTGCCATTCTAGGATCTGAGCAAACCGCACGCGATGTGGCTCATCCAAATTCTATTTGTCCATGGAATACGGACATGTATGGAGTAGATGCTTCAAAAGAAGGCAGTCAGGCGTATTATGACTCGCTGTTCCAGTTGTATGCCAGTTGGGGTGTGGATTATGTGAAAGTGGATGATATTGCCGCTTCTCGCATTTATGGATATCACAAAGAAGAAGTTGCTATGATCCGTAAGGCTATTGACCGCAGCGGTCGCGAGATGGTACTCAGTCTTTCGCCTGGACCTGCTCCAGTGGAAGAGGCTGAACACTTAGCCGGACACGCTAACCTTTGGAGAATGACCGATGATTACTGGGATCATTGGCATTTGCTGCGCGGGATGTTTGAGCGCTGTGAGAAATGGGCTCCTTATGTGCAGCCGGGCCATTGGCCGGATTGTGACATGCTGCCGTTAGGTCATCTGGGCATTCGTTCTGTAGATGGCGGGGGAGACCGGTTCACGCGGTTTACTCATGACGAGCAGGTCACCATGATGACACTATGGAGTATTTTCCGCTCCCCGTTAATGTTTGGAGGAGAACTTCGGGACAATGATGATTGGACATTATCTTTATTGACCAATAAGGAAGTGCTTCATCTGCATCGTTATGGTAAAGGCGGCAGTCAGGTAGCGCTAAATGAGGCGCATGCGATCTGGACATCTGAGGATGAACAAGGTAACCACTATGTAGCTTTGTTTAATCTTAGCGATGAAGCTTTAACGCTTCAGGTGTCGTTCGAGCAGCTTAAGGTTTCAATTCCTAGTACTATACGTGATCTATGGCAAAGCCGCGATTTGGAAGTGGTTAACGAAGGTATTTCTCAAACTCTTCCACAGCATGGTTCTGTATTGTTAAAGTTTAAATAGAGGAGAGAGATTATGAATACGAGTGTAGAATATAAAAATCCATTGGTGGAGCAACGTGCTGATCCATGGGTATATAAACATACAGATGGTTATTACTACTTTATTGCTTCTGTCCCAGAATACGACCGGATCGAAGTACGGAGAGCAACAACAATCGAGGGATTGGCTGCTGCAGAACCGGTTGTAGCTTGGCGTAAATATGAGACGGGTCCGCTTAGTGCAAACATTTGGGCACCAGAGCTCCATTATATTGACGGGAAATGGTACATTTATTTCGCGGCGGCGCGTACTACGGAGACGAAGGATGGATTATTCGATCACCGTATGTTTGCTCTTGAGAATGAATCTGCCAATCCTTTAGAAGGAACATGGGTAGAAAAAGGCCAGGTAAAAACCGCTTGGGAATCCTTTGCATTGGATGCAACCACCTTTCAACACAAAGGAAAATTGTATTATGTATGGGCACAGAAGGATCTGAATATTGAGGGGAATTCTAACCTGTATATTTCGGAAATGAGTAATCCATGGACGCTAACCGGTCCTCAGACCATGATTGCTACTCCTGAATATGACTGGGAGATTATTGGGTACAAGGTAAACGAAGGAGCTGCAGTGCTTAAACGTAACGGCCGTATCTTTATCAGCTTCTCGGCTAGCGCTACGGACTTCAATTACTGCATGGGACTTTTGGTTGCAGATGAGGACAGCGACCTGCTGGATGCCACTTCATGGACCAAACTGCCGGAACCGGTATTCCAGACCAATGAAGAGAATGGACAATATGGACCGGGTCATAACAGCTTTACTGTAAATGAAAATGGGGAAGATGTACTCATCTACCACTGCCGCAATTATAAAGAAATTACCGGCGATCCGCTGTACGATCCGAACCGTCATACTCGTGCTCAAGTCTTCCATTGGAATGAAGATGGTACGCCGAATTTTGGGGTTCCCGTTAAGGATGCAGCTAAACAATAATTCGTTAAGGAAATAAAAAAAGAGGGTTACTTATAAGCCATTGATATGCTCCCCATATAGTAGACAGGTGAAATAATAAAAACCTGTCGCTGTATGGGGAGCATTTTTATGGAACAAAAGAAGTTTACAGCACTGGAAAAGTTAACGATTCTCCAAGAAATTGAACGGGGCGACATTGGTTTGAAAACTGCGGCCCGGAAGTATGGAATATCCAAAAACTCATTAGTGAAGTGGCGGCAACGTTATCAATTGTATGGATACGAAGGGCTGGAAGTCCGAAGCTACAATCGTACATATTCTGCAGAACTTAAACTCCATGCCGTTAAGGACTATCTCGAGGGAGGATTGTCGCAAAACCAAATCATCTGCAAGTATAAGATTGCAAGTTCAACCCAACTTGCCAACTGGATTAGGAAGTATAATGGTCATAGCAACAGCTTAACAGCTCATTCAGGAGGAACTAAAGCTATGACCAAAGGACGCGTAACCACTTGGCAGGAACGGATAAATATCGTGCTGTACTGCCTTTCGAACAGAGAAGACTATGCGAAGACGGCAAGCCATTTTCACGTGTCTTACCAACAAGTATATAGCTGGGTAAAGAAGTACGAAGCTGGTGGTGAAGAGGCGTTACGAGACGGTAGAGGACGCACTAAAGCGCCTGAAGAACTTACGGAAGCAGATCGCCACAAACTCGCGATGCAAAAGCTGGAATACGAGAATGCACGCCTGCGTGCGGAGAATGCTTTTCTAAAAAAGTTAGAGGAACTCGAAAGGAGGAGGCGTTAAGAACCATTCGCCAGGTGAACATCTACCTGGCCATTCAGGCCGTACAGCAGGAACAGTCTTGCTCCATTCGGCTTTTGTGTGACATCGCAGGGATTTCACGGTCAAGTTATTACAAATGGTTGAATCGCAAACCCAGTTCTCGAGAGGCTGACAACGAGAAACTGACAGAGGCTATGCTCCTCTTGTATGAGAAGGTGGAACGAACCTTTGGGTATCGCCAATTGACCCTGCATTTGCGCAGACAAATGGATAAATCTATTAACGCAAAGCGAGTGTACCGGCTGATGAGATGCCAAGGCATCCAATCAGTCATCCGCAGAAAGAGAAAGAAGTATGTAGGCTCCACGCCTCAGCAGGTTGCAGAGAATGTGCTGAACCGTAATTTTGAGGCTGAAGCTCCAAACCAAAAATGGGTAACGGATGTAACGGAATTCAAATACGGAAACGGCAAGAAGGCGTATTTAAGTGCAATAAAAGATCTGTATGACAAGTCGATTGTTGCTTACGTTCTGGGTCATTCCAATAATAATTCGCTAGTTTTTAACACACTGGAATTAGCTTTGAAGGCAGCACCGGAGAGCCGAACCTTACTCCATAGCGACCGTGGTTTTCAGTATACCTCTCTGCATTTTAAAAAGATGCTGGACGATGCAGAACTGAAGCAAAGCATGTCCCGAGTAGGCTGCTGCATTGACAATTCGCCGATGGAATCCTTCTGGGGAACATTGAAATGTGAGAAGTACTACTTACATACCTACCAGACCTTTGAAGAACTCCAAACAGATATTGATACCTACATTCATTTTTACAATAACGAACGGTTACAGGCAAAACTAAACGGCCTCAGTCCCATTGAATTTAGGACTAAGGCCGCTTAAACTACTTTTATTTTTTGTGCTGTCTACTTGACGGGGTGCAGTTCACATTTACATGGCTGCTGAGTAACCCTCTTTCTTATGTTGCACCTTAAGGTATATATTGTTGAACGATAGAAGTAATTACGCCGTCCTGAACGGTGATGTGATACGGGAACTGGCTCAAGTCGATGACATCCGTTTTATTAAATTGATCCATAAATTGCTGTAAGGTGATGGACTCATTCCAGTTGATATCCAAGTCATCCATATTGCCAGTGTGATCAAAAATTTGCATCGTCACTGTGGCGTTATCCGCAATCGGATAAGTTGTCAGAGTATCAACATCATTTACAATATAATAACTGTCTGGAGCTCCGCCTATTTCTGCTGCAGCTTCTGGATCTCTTTCAGCAAAGATTCGATCGGCATCAGCACCCTGATACCAGTTTATTTCATCGGTCGTACCGGAGAGCTTGCCATGGTCGGATTCAATAGTATGAAAGTAAACTGTTTGATGCTGGGTCTTGTCACTATCTTGCGCATCTACCCGTGTTCCAATGGTACTTGCAGAAGTAATGAGGGAAAGAAACAACAGAACAACAACCGGTAACACATACGCTGACTTTTTCTTAAACATTATTAATCTCCCCCTTGAGATATGTAAGACGTTGTATAGAACTTATTACCCGCTCTGTTTTTTCTTAAACGGGTTTATATTACTCTTTACGTGAGAAGAGCAGTTTTTGTTGCATTTTTTTAAAAGTTTTTTTAAAAAGCAATGAGAAGTCATGAGTTCCCTAAAATGAATAGTAAAAGCTTGTCTCCTCGGGCATATTAAAATATCAAAACATGCAGATTAGGGGGAGCAGCGAATGGGCGGAATACTACGGATTTATAGGAACGATTGGCGTAATTTATTCAGAGTTCCTGTGGCCGTATTGCTGGTTGCCGCTTTGGTGGTATTGCCCTCCGTGTATGATTGGGTGAACGTTGCGTCAGTATGGGATCCTTATAGCAATACTTCTGGCATTAAAATTGCTGTTACCAGCTTAGATGAAGGTACTAAGGTGCAGGAGAAGGATTTTAATATCGGCAATGAGGTCATGGAAAGTCTTCGGAGCAATAAAAACTTGGGCTGGACCTTTGTAGATGCAGAGAGTGCACATAATGGTGTCAAACGCGGAGATTACTATGCCAGTATTGTTATCCCTGCTAATTTCTCCAAACGAATGACTGGAATTCTTGAAGGAACGATTGTGAAACCAGAGATCGAATATACCGTCAATGAGAAAATAAATGCGATTGCTCCTAAAATCACAGATAAAGGCGCCACTTCAATCACCACACAGATCAGTGAGAATTTCACGGAAACGATTAGTGAGACGGTATTTACTGTTTTAAGTCAAATTGATAAGGAATTTCAATCTGAATTGCCCATTATACGCAAGGTAGAAAAAGGATTGTTTAAATTAGAGGCGAGCCTGCCAGAAATTGAAACCGCAGGTAAACGTGTATTAAAAATTCAGGAAAATTGGCCGCAGATTCATGCCTCAGCAGAGCGTATTTCCACATTGGAGAATAAGCTGCCAGAGGTGGAAAAAGCGGGTGAGGCTTTAGAGAAAATTGCTGAGCATTGGCCGCAAATCGCGAGTACCTTAGATCATTTAGGGGGGCTACAGGACAAGCTGCCCAAGATTGAAGAAGCGGCACAGCTAATCATTCAACTTGATAACCATTATGGTGAAGTTGAACAGATCATGGCTCAGGCCTCGCAAGGTCTTACGGAAGCGCATAAAATCGTTAATGCTGCCTTAACAGCACTGCCTGAGGCAGAAAAGATTGCTACAGCCGGAAATGATTTTGTTCTGGAGCTTCAACAATTTTTGGAGAAGAGCAGTGCTGCATTTGAAGCTGTTCCAGCAGCTGTCAAACAGAATCTTAATCTCCTACAGCAAACGGAGAGCTCAGTGGTCAAGCTTGCTGAACAGTTAAAGGGAGAGGATAACGAGCCACAAGCTGTACGTGAGCAGTTGGAGTTACTCTCAGCACAGTTGGCTGCAGGAAGCAGCGTGATTGAACACACACTTTCTATGTTAAATGCATTGAACACATTTTCACCTGAAACAGTGTCTATTGCTGAGCTTGCGGCATTGAAAGGTGTAGACAGTGTTTTGAACAGTCAGAAGTCCTTGGTAAATGCTATGACGGCTGACCTTCAGAATAAGGATAACGCTGATTCCAGTGCAATTAACCAATTGTTCCTAAAGTCTGGTCTTGGGAAGCTGGCGATTGCGAAGCTTATCTCAGGATATGATTCGTCGACTATCCCTGCCATAAAAAATAAACTGGAGCAAATAACTTCGGCGGCAGATGTCACAGCCACCGCATTGCAGCAGGTGCCAGATCGTTTACCCGCGCTGGGTACCCTGCTGGAAGAGACAATGTCGGCGATTGAGTTCGGGCAGACAAGCTTAGCTAGTCTGCAGCAGGATTTGCCAGCTATACGCGAAGCGGTCCACACAGCAGCCAGTGGGGTTGCCGATCAGACCCAGGGCTTTGGTGCTTTCATCCGAGATACACTTCCGCTATTGGAGAGCAGCTTACCTACTGCTGGGGAAAAGATACAGCAAGCTGCGAATTTCGTGCGTCAGGATCTGCCTACTGTAGAAGAGCGGGTTCATCAGGTCTCGGAGCTGATTCGTACAGGACTCCCCCGTGCAGACAAAGGAGTGGCGCTTGCCGCAGATTTGGTGAGAAATGATCTTCCAGTACTGGAAGACTCGATTCGAAAAGCCGCCTCCACGATCCGCCAAATTAAAGAAGAGATTGATCTGGGGGAAATTGCGCAACTGCTCGGAGGAGATATTAAGAGCAAAAGTGATTTTTTGGCCAATCCGGTAGTGTTAAAAGAGAATAAGTTATATCCCATTCCGAATTACGGCTCAGCAATGACTCCTTTTTATGTCGTACTTTCCTTATGGGTCGGAGGCACACTGCTTGTCTCTCTTCTCCGCACAGGTGTGGATACGGGGGGGCTAACGTACAAAAGATATCAATTGTATTTTGGCCGCCTGCTGACCTTCCTTACGGTGGGGATTCTTCAGGGGCTGGTGGCTGTCCTTGGCAACATTTTTATTTTGCACTGTTATGTGGTGAATAAGGTGTGGTTTGTACTTTTTGGAGTGTTAATCAGCATCGTGTTCGTAACCATTGTATTTACGCTTGTCGCTGTATTTGGCAACCTGGGAAAAGGAATAGCAATCGTGTTCATGGTGCTTCAATTCTCTAGCTCCGGCGGTACATTTCCGATTAGTACGACTGGGCGTTTTTTTCAAATATTAAATCCGTATATGCCGTTTACCTATGCAATTAGTCTGATGCGGGAGGCGGTTGGGGGAATTCTGCCGGAAGTGGCGATTCGTGATGTGATTTATTTGATTATCTTCGGTGTGCTGGCACTCTTGCTGGCATTACTCCTCAAGAAACCACTGGAGCCTTTTATCCATAAGGCTTCTGAACAAGCCGAAGAGTCTAAATTGATTTCTTAAAGAAAAAGAGGATGTGCCTAAGCCATGGTGATGGCTTTTGGCACATCCTCTTTTGTGTACTATATGGCAAGTGTGCAATAGGTTATCTTGCAGGAGCAAAATCAGCTACCGGCTTAAGAATCTCCTCGATTTGCTGTAAAGTATCTGCGGAGAGTACCGTATCTACAGCTTTGGCATTTTCTGCAACTTGCTCTGGTTTACTGGCACCAATTAATGCTGAACTTACACCAGGCTGGCGTAGAATCCATGCCAATGCCAATTGCGAAAGCTTCAGGTCTAAACTGTGAGCGAGTTCATCCAGCTGTCCAACCACAGACAACACATCATCACGGAGGTAGCTGGAGATCACACCATTAACTGAATTATCCGCTGCACGGGTTCCTGCTGGAGGTTGTTGCCCCGGTTTATATTTGCCAGTCAGAATTCCTTGCGCTAGTGGAGAGAAGACCACTTGGCCCAGCCCCTCACGCTGGGATACTTCAAGGACCTCGTCTTCAATATAACGTTCGAACATATTATAGATAGGTTGATTCGAGATCAGTGGACGCAGATTCAGTCTGCGGCTGATACCAGCAGCATTGGAGATTTGGGCTGCGCTCCATTCGCTAACAGCGGAGTAGAGAATCTTACCTTGAGCCGTCAGATCATCCAGCGCGCGTAGAGTCTCCTCTACAGGGGTCTCTGTATCAAAGCGATGACAAAAATATACATCAATATAATCGGTGCCTAAGCGGCGGAGGCTGGCTTCACATTGCTCCATAATATGCTTGCGGGACAAACCACGGTTATTAACATCGTCTCCCATGGGGAAAAAGACCTTTGTACTTAGCACATAAGATGATCTTTCATAGGAGCGTAGAGCAGCACCCATCGCTTTTTCGCCTTCACCACGGTTATATGCATTAGCCGTATCAAAGAAATTGATACCGCATTCAAAAGCTTTGCTGATACAAGCATCGGCTGCCTTTTGCTCTGCTGCTGTTCCATATGTAAGCCAACTGCCTAGTCCGATCTCACTGATTTTGAGCCCTGAATTGCCTAGTCTTCTATATTTCATTTTTCTCTTTCCTCCTTGTATTCTATATGATAACTTTACTTGTATTATAGGAGACATTCAAGTTGAATGATTAATATACTAGTAATCAAGGAGATGAAAGATTCAATGACTAATCCAGCTACTAAAAAATCAAAAGTGATCTTATTTCAGGGTGACTCCATTACGGATGGGAATCGGGGTCGTGATGAAGACCCGAATCATATTCTTGGACATAGCTATGCGTATATCATCGGTGGCAAGCTAGGGAATGAGCGGGCAGAAGAGAATCTGGTATTCTATAACCGCGGAGTGAGTGGAGATCGAATCTCCGATTTATATGCACGCTGGAATGAAGATGCAATTAGCTTGCAGCCTGACATCATTAGTATATTGATTGGGGTTAACGATATTTGGAGAATGATGAAAGGGGAACCAAGTGGAGTTACGGACCGTTTTGAACGCGCTTACCGTCACGTACTTGAAGAAACACGTGAAGTTCTGCCACATACGAAGCTGGTTTTATGTGAGCCTTTTATTTTAAATACCGGAGCTCCAGCTGAACAGTGGGCAGAATGGGAAGCGAAGATAACACATTATCAGGGAGTGGTTAAGCAGCTGTCTGAGCAATTTGATACGGTCTATGTACCTTTACAGGATGCTTTCAATGCAGCTGTGGAGAGAGCAGAAGCAGCCTACTGGCTGTGGGATGGCGTTCATCCGACGACTGCCGGGCATGATCTGATTGCTGGGGAATGGCTGAAGGTCGTCTTGGAAAGTGGTCTTTTAAACAACTAAGTTATAAAGTTATTATCTCTCTTTATCTATGCACCTGCTGATCACTCAGCGGGCGCATAGATAAGAGATACATGGTAATTATTTAAGAAATCGATCCATTCCTCAGAAGGCTTCTGATCTGTAACGATATAATCCACTCTATCAAAGCTGAACAACTTAATGAACGCAGTCCGGTCAAATTTGGAGTGATCTACGAGCAGAACCACTTTATTTGCCTGCTGCTGCATAAGCACCTTCAGTTCACTTTCTTCTTCATTTGAATCACTTAGCCCGCCTGTCATGGACAATGCTTTACAGCTGAATATAGCTACATCCACATTATATTTTCGAATCGTCTGTGAAGCGGTATTTCCAACAAAGGAGCTGGTCTCGGGACCTAAAATTCCACCTGTGGAAATCAGCTTTTGACCGGAGTGTTGAAATTCGGATAATACCACCAGAGAGTTCGTAATAATTGTCAGATTGTTTTTCTCCTCAATAATTCTACGCAAGGCTTCAAACACCGTTGAGCTCGTATCTGTCACCAAGCTGTCTCCATCATTGATTAATTGCAGTACATTATCGGCTATGATTCGCTTTGCTTCAATATTGACCTGATGTCTGCTGATGTAGGAAGGATCTTCATTGGTATGGGCGTTGAGAATGGCTCCACCATAATTTTTTTTGGCAAGACCTTCTTTGTCCAGTTTATCTAGATCCCGCCGAATGGTCTCTTCCGAGACGTTGAATTTTTGCGCTAGCTCTGCGACATGGACCTTCTTCTGTCTGTAAAGCTCTTTAATAATTAGATCCCGTCGTTCAAATGCTTTCATTCGTTCACTCACCTTTATATATAAATCGTCTGCTTTCTAGTGTACTACATTGTTGTTTAAATCTAAAAATAATTACATATTCACATAAAACCACAATATATAATAATTATATCACATAAAACCACACTTTTGTTTAGGTAATATGTTGTTTTGTGTTGACTAAAGCGCTTGCAGATTTTATGATGAAGGAGAAATAGATCTATTAACGATGACTCTAAGATGATCTTGAGGAGGAACGGCATTGATAGAAAACTATCCGAAAATTGGTATCCGCCCAACCATTGATGGCAGAAGAAGAGGCGTTCGTGAATCACTGGAAGAGCAAACGATGGGCATGGCTCAGCGGGTGGCTAAGTTTATTGAAGCGAATTTAAGGTATCCGAATGGGAGTCCTGTAGAGTGCATCATCGCCGATTCTACGATCGGTGGAGTTAAAGAAGCTGCTGCTGCGGCTCAGAAATTCTCCGGGGCTAACGTAGGGGTGTCGATCACCGTGACGCCTTGCTGGTGTTATGGCTCAGAGACAATGGATATGGATCCATCCATTCCGCATGCCGTGTGGGGATTTAACGGAACGGAACGGCCGGGTGCTGTGTATCTAGCTGCTGTTCTCTCGGCGTATGCTCAAAAGGGAATTCCTGCGTTTGGTATCTATGGTGAAGATGTTCAAGAGTCTAGCAGTGAAGAGATTCCAGCGGATGTGCAGTCTAAATTGCTGCAGTTTGCTAGAGCAGGCTTAGCAGTTGCTCAAATGAAGGGGAAATCATATTTATCTATGGGTTCTGTTTCGATGGGGATTGCGGGTTCCATTGTGAATGAACAGTTTTTCCAAGAGTATCTGGGCATGCGCAATGAATATATAGATATGTCTGAATATGTCCGGCGCTTTGAAGAAGAGATTTATGATAAAGAGGAATTTAAGCGTGCGCTAGCGTGGACTAAAGAAAACTGCCAAGTTGGCGCCGATAATAATCCGCCGCATCTGCAAATCAGTGCAGAAGAGAAAGAGAAGCAGTGGGAGACCTGTGTGAAAATGACATTGATCGCCCGCGACCTGATGATCGGCAATCCGGTTCTCGCTGAGCTTGGTTTTGAAGAGGAAGCTAACGGCCACAATGCAATTGTTGGCGGTTTCCAAGGCCAGAGACAATGGACGGACCATTTCCCTAACGGCGATTTCATGGAGACGATGTTGAATTCTTCTTTTGACTGGAACGGCAAACGTGCACCTTATCTCGTAGCGACAGAGAATGACAGCTTGAATGGGGTAACGATGCTGTTCAATTATTTGCTTACGAATACAGCACAAATCTTTGCGGATGTCCGAACCTTCTGGAGTCCCGATGCTGTGAAGCGAGTGACGGGTCATCAATTGGAAGGAGAAGCAGCTCACGGAATACTGCATCTGATCAACTCTGGTTCGGCAGCGCTTGATGGTACAGGTGAGCAAAGGATAGAGGGTAAGCCTGCAATCAAACCTTTTTGGGAGATTACAGACGAAGAGGCTGAGGCTTGTCTAAGCAATACACAATTCCGGCCAGCTTCTCAAGAATATTTCCGGGGAGGCGGCTTCTCTACCGATTATTTAACCCAAGGCGGAATGCCGGTTACTATGGCTCGTTTGAACCTGGTGAAGGGGCTTGGACCTGTTC
This sequence comes from Paenibacillus sp. FSL R7-0048, assembly GCF_038004505.1. Taxonomy (NCBI): domain Bacteria; kingdom Bacillati; phylum Bacillota; class Bacilli; order Caryophanales; family Paenibacillaceae; genus Paenibacillus; species Paenibacillus sp. FSL R7-0048. The sequence goes on from NZ_JBBORF010000001.1 coordinate 1,798,065, forward strand.
TTCAGCTTGTTGAAGGTTACACCGTAGAGCTGCCTGAAGAGGTTCATCATACTTTGGATCAAAGAACAGATCCGACATGGCCGACGACCTGGTTCGCTCCTAAGCTAACTAACAGTGGTTCATTCCAATCGGTATATGATGTCATGAATAATTGGGGCGCGAATCATGGGGCGATCAGTTATGGCCATATCGGGGCGGATCTGATTACGCTGGCGTCGATTTTACGCATTCCAGTAAGTATGCATAACGTTGAGGAATCACGTATTTTCAGACCACGGGTGTGGTCGTTATTTGGGACGGAGAATCTGGAAGGAGCAGATTACAGAGCCTGTCAGAATTTCGGACCGCTATATTAAAATCTTCTTGTGGAGCAGGTGTGCTTGAAATGGGTGATACGATTAAGCTTCTGGCTATGGATCTTGGCGCCAGTTCCGGAAGAGTGATGTTGGGATTGTATGACGGTAACACCCTTCGCATAGAAGAAATTCATCGGTTTGCTAATACGCCGGTGTATGTTGGCGGGCATTTGTATTGGGATGTTTTGAAGCTCTTCCACGAAATGAAAAAAGGAATCCAGAGAGCTTATAGGGCGCATGGAAAATTGAGGTCTCTAAGCGTGGATACGTGGGGAGTCGATTACGGTTTTATTGATAAAAGAGGGATGTTGCTCTATTCCCCCCATCATTATAGGGATAGGAGAATGGGAAGCCATCGTCTAGGGTTGGAGGCGCTGCTTCCACCAAGGGAGCAATTTAGCATTACAGGTATTCAACCGAGCTTGATTAATACGGTTTATCAGCTGTTTGCTGATTTTCAGGATAACGATTCTCTGCTAGAGGTTGCAGATACTATTTTAATGATGCCAGACCTGTTCCACTATTTATTCTCTGGTATCGCGGCAGCAGAAAGCACGATTTGGAGTACAAGTGGCTTAATGGACGCTGTATCTGGTGAAGTCTCCACTGAAGTATTCAGCAGGCTTAATATCCCGGTTGGTATAGTGCCACAACGGGTTCAAGCGGGAACGGTTATTGGTTCTATCCTTCCGGTAATTCAAGAGGAGCTTAGCGTAGGTTCAACGGAGGTAATTGCGGGTGCTTCTCATGATACGGCTTCAGCAGTAGCTTCTATTCCTTATTCTCTAAAGGAAGATGCAGCATTTATTAGCTGTGGTACATGGTCGTTAGTGGGCATGGAGACGCCTAAAGCTGTCATTACAGAGAAAAGCTATGAATACGGATTCACAAATGAGCAGTGTTACGGCCAATCTAATCGTTTGCTCAAAAATATAACGGGACTATGGATTTTGCAGGAGCTGCAAAGGAATTGGGCCGAAGCGGGAAAATACGTCAGCCAAGGCCAAATGGTTGAGCTAGCCGAAACCATAAATCATGCTCCAGCAATTATTGATCCGAATGACGAGCTGTTCAGTACACCCGGTGTGATGACCCAACGGATTAGAGAATATTGCGAACGAACAGGCCAGCAAGCCCCTTATACGAAAGCTGAGATTATACGCGTCATACTTGAGAGCTTAGCAGAGTCCTATCGCCATACGATTGACGAAATGGAAGAGATCACCGGCAAAAAAATCAATATCATTCATATGGTCGGTGGTGGGATTCAGAATGAACTGCTCTGTCAGCTTACTGCTAATATTACGGGGAGAAAAGTTGTAGCGGGGCCTGTGGAAGCCAGTGCAATTGGCAATATAATTATTCAACTGGCTGCCCTAGGGGAACTGGAAATCTCCGGGGGCAAGCAGGTAGTGGAAAGATCTTTTGCCTTTAAGACATATCAGCCTTCTTTGGTGAAGGTTTGTGAAAAATAGGATACGAGGAGAGAAACCCTATGGATACCTTGGAACAAAAATTACGTTTGCAGATTTGTGATATCGGGAGAAACCTGTTTAATAAAGATTTTATCGCGGCTAATGATGGGAATATTTCTGCTCGCTTATCAGAGAATGTAATTCTGACTACCCCCAGAGCGGTGAGTAAGGGATATTTAGAGCCTCATATGCTTGTAAAAGTGAATCTGCAAGGTGAAGTCCTTGAAGCAGCTGAAGGCTACAGACCCTCAACGGAAGCAAAAATGCATCTAAGAATTTATAATGAGCTGCCAGAGATGAAGGGTGTGGTCCATGCACATCCCCCGTATGCTACTGCATTTGCCATAAAAGGTGAGGCGCTCGACAAGATGATGATGCCAGAGTCGGTGATTATGATCGGAGATATTCCGTTGGCGGAATATGGAACACCATCGACGGAAGAAATTCCAGATTCACTGATGCCTTTCCTGGGCAAAAAAACTGCGGTTCTGCTCGAGAATCACGGAGCCCTTACTTGGGGAGAAGATGTTATGGAAGCATATCTGAATATGGAGCGGCTTGAGTATACCGCCAAGCTCACCTTCATTACCCGGATGATTGGCGGGGAGAGAGAATTGCCACAGCATCGGATTGATGAGCTGGTAGCGTTGCGATCATTTTATGGGAAGTAAAGAGGTGCCTTATGTTAAAAGGAATTCCTAAGCTGCTGTCTCCGGAGCTGGTACGCATTCTGATGGAGATGGGTCATGGGGATGAGCTTGTATTGGCTGATGCGAATTATCCCGGACATTCGTTGAATCCGAGGGTACTGAGATATGATGGCATCGGTATTCCCGAACTGCTGGATGCCATCTTAGAGTTGTTACCTCTGGATCATTACGCAGAGCAACAGGTGGCTTTTATGGCAGTGGTTGCAGGAGATCCAACTGTGCCGGTCATTTGGACCACATACGAGACTATCATCGCCAAACATGATGCTGAAGCCACGATTAAACAGGAGGAACGTTTTGATTTCTATAACCGTTCTAAGCAAAGTTATGCAGTGATAGTTACAGGTGAGGAAGCGTTGTATGGGAACGTTATTCTTAAAAAAGGCGTTATAAAAAGTTGAAATAACGGAAACGAAGCCGCTAACCGCTTGGGTGACCAAGGAGTTAGCGGCTTTTTATGCTGCAAGGATAAGTATTTATAACCGGATTACTCGGTACTCATATGCACCAAGGGAGAGGGGGCCGCAGGCCACGGATTTGCCTGAGAGAACATCATGTCCGTCCCGCGGGAGTGTGAGACTTCCCCCGTGTCCATCCATATTTACAAGGGTCCAGACTTCGGCAGCCTGGTCATCGCTTCTAGGGCAGACAAGGGTTCCCTTAGTGACATTACTGCGTAGGGTGACACCAGCACGTTCTGCATAATGATCAATGAGTTTATATAACATTAGGTCGCCTTCTTCACCGGCAGGCATTGAACCCAGCATAACAATAGTACCTTGTCCGTAAGGCTGCTCCGTCAGGAAGGACAACCCCGGCGTCACCCCCTCCGTAACCATTCCGATACTGGAAACGGACTCTGAAACGGGTTCAAAAACAGAACTCCACAAGGACAAGGGAGCAGATACCCCAAAAGCGTGTCCAATCGTGCCTGTTGATTCCAGCGGATAGGTAAACTTAGTTTTGACGCCTGCTAACCGCTCCAATTCACCAAGTCCGGCATTCGTATGAAGGGTATGCTCCTTCGTTCGTCCTCCGGTAAGAGGACCGACAATCCAAATCCCGCCAGCTGCTGTGAAGGCCAGGGCACTTTGCACATACTCGGGGGACAAATAATGTACGAATGGAGTGAATAACAGCTTGTATCCGGTTAAGTCTCCGCCTTCGGGCAGCAGATCCCTGTGAATGCCCATATGAAGAATTCTTTTGTAGAAATCGCCCAGCAGACTACGATAATTTAGCTTCCGATGAGGTTCAGTTGCGAGATAAGCTTTGGTTCTGTCCGAATAGGTGATCGCAACATCTGCCCGAAGGGGCCGGGTGGAGAGCATAATTTGTTCAATTTCCCGCCGTGCTTGATTGGCCTCCAGCACATTAACGTACCCTAGAGATGGTTCTCCCCAGGCACTAAGGATCGAGCTATGTGTTTGTTCACTTCCGGAAGTATGCTGGCGCCAGAGCCAATAGCAAAATGCACCTGCACCCAGCGCATAGGCGGCAACCGCTTCTGCCTTCAGATATCCGTTCGGATGTGGCACACCAAAACTCACTAGAGATGCGGCAAACGAGGGTCCGGTCTCCATTATCCAGAAATCTTTTCCCGGCTTGAAATTTCGCCACAGATCACAGTTAAGCAGATAAGCATGCATATTTTCCTGTGAGGCATAGGTGTCGTAGGCAGCAAAGTCGAGATTTTGAAATAGCCGCTCATTATCTAGATGAAAAGCGACACTGCTGTTGTGGGTAATTGGCGCAGTGGAGTGGCGGCGGATAATATCAGCCTGTTCATCGGCGAATTCAGCGATCTTTTCCATTGAAAATAAGCGGTACATCGTCCGCAGGGATGAATTGTGGAGGAAAGGTGCGGGTCCTGGCTGTGGCACCTGATCAAAACGTTGATAAGTTTGGCTCCAGACGGCTGTTCCCCATGCCTCATTCAACCTTTCAATGGAGCTGTAGCGCTGCTGCAACCAGATATGCCATAAGCCTTTACAGGTCTCACACATACACTCCGCCACATGCGCTTTGAATTCGTTATCAAGCTGCCAGGCGGTTAACCCCGGCAGTGCTCCGGTCTCCTTGGCAATATGCTCCGTAATAATGGCTGCCCGCTCACGAAAATAAGGATTGTTCGTACAGATATGCTGCCGTGCTCCATGTCCCATTACCGTTCCGCTTTCATCCACATAACAGCGCTCAGGATGTCCATGAGTAAGCCAGATGGGGGGTGTCGGTGTCGGCGTACACATTACTGTGTCAATTCCGTTTCTATGTAACCTTTCGATATATTTCACGACGGGGCCGATATCAATCTTATCTTCTTCTGGCTCCAAAGCAGACCAAATGAATTCTCCGATTCGTACGATATTAATCCCCGTTTCTTTCATTAGAAGGATGTCCTGCTTAAGCACCTCTTCACTCCATAGCTCGGGATACCAAGCAGCACCGTAGTATAGCTTGTTCTTCAATTCAGTTCCTCCTTTAAGGCAAACATTTGCTGGAAATCATCACTTGGAATCATAGGTGCTTAATGTCTTACGGACAATAGTAAACTTTTGCGCGGTTTGGACTTTTTAGATAAAATGGGATTTTTAGCTTATATAAAGCGTTCAAAAAAGTCCGATTGCTGGAAAAAATCACTAGCAGCATAATAGGAGTCGCAGTAAGGGTGATTGCAGTAATCCATGGCTACAGTAATCGCGAGCTGTACATGACAAATGGAGGTGAACAGGATGAAGCACGTAACAGTTCCGGGAACTTCAGAACAACAGCCAAAGCCGCAGACCTATCGAAATATCCGGGTAAGAAGATGGAAACGTTTTAAACGTGATAAATGGTTATATATTCTGCTGCTCCCTGGAGTCCTTTATTTTCTTGTTTTCAAATATGTTCCGATGTGGGGCGTGCTGCTGGCTTTTAAGAATTACCAGCCGTTTCTTGGTTTTCAGAAAAGTGAATGGGTAGGTTTTGAGCATTTTCGTGTTTTTTTCCAGAATCCTGATTTCTTTATGCTGCTGCGCAATACGTTATTGTTATCGTTTTATAATTTGATTTTCTTTTTTCCGGCGCCGATTATTCTGGCACTGCTTCTAAACGAAATACGGCTTTCCTTCTATAAAAAGACGATACAAACGATGATTTATGTTCCGCACTTTATATCCATGGTCATTGTGGCCAGTATGAGCTATGTATTTTTAACTACGGAAGGCGGGACTGTAAATGAGTTTTTGTATACGTTTACAGGCAGGAAAATAGACTTTCTAGCTAATCCTGACTGGTTCCGTCCATTGATTATTCTCCAGACGATCTGGAAGGAGTGCGGTTGGGGGACGATTATATTCCTGGCAGCGCTGGCCGGTGTAGATGTGGAGCAATATGAGGCTGCGGTAGTAGATGGTGCGAACCGGTGGCGGCAGATTTGGCATATTACGTTGCCTGCTATCCGCAGTACAATCGTTATTTTACTTATTCTTCGGATGGGAACGATTTTGGATAACGGTTTTGAACAAATTTATTTAATGATGAATGCTCTTAATCGTGAAGTAGGTGAGGTGTTCGATACCTATGTATACGCACTGGGGATTACCCAGGGAGCTTTTAGTTACAGCACGGCTGTTGGATTATTTAAATCAATAATCGGTGTGACGCTTGTGCTCGGGACGAATTGGATCGCCAAAAAATTTGGTGAATCTGGACTTTATTGAGAAGGGAGAAGCTTGCTGTGGCCAAACAATACAAGAGTACGGGTGGAACTGCATTTGATATATTCAATTATATATTTTTAGGGATTATCGGGATCGTAGCGATTCTCCCTTTCCTCTTTGTGGTTTCGGGCTCCTTCGCTACAGATGCGGAAATTACTAAACGTGCCGTATTCCTGATCCCGACCACGATTTCATTTGACGCCTACCGATTTATCTTTTCAACAGATACGATTATGCGCAGTATAGGGGTTTCTATTTATGTTACGGTAATCGGAACTGTCGTTAATTTATTCTTCACGGTAACTATGGCTTATCCGATGGCAAAACGATATCTGATGGGCCGTAATTTGGTACTCAACCTTGTTATTTTTACGATGCTGTTTGGTGGAGGAATGATTCCAACCTATCTCGTCATTCGGGAGCTGCATCTGCTGGATACGCTCAATTCTCTTATTTTACCGGGAGCAATTAGCGCCTTTAACCTGATTATTGTCAAAAACTTTTTTCAGGAGCTGCCTATAGAAATGGAAGAAGCGGCGCGTATTGATGGTTGTTCTGAGCTGGGCTTGTTGTGGAAGATAGTCCTTCCTTTATCCAAACCGGTTCTCGCTACATTTACGTTGTTCTATGCTGTGGGACATTGGAACAATTTCTTCTCGGCACTGCTCTATATTACGGATCCGACAAAATGGCCTTTGCAGGTGATGCTGCGACAGATCGTAATGTTATCCCAATCTGCGGCTGGCGATATGAGTTCTATGGATCCAAGCTTTGTGCAGCCACCGGAGCAGTCGATTAAAATGGCGGTTATTGTAGTAGGTACTCTACCAATTTTATGTGTGTACCCATTTCTGCAAAAACATTTCGCTAAAGGGGTGATGCTGGGTTCTGTTAAAGGATAACAAACTTAACTTATTCCAATTTGGAGGTATAATAATGGAAGCTAATCGTTCGGTAAAAAAGAAGCGCTGGTTGTTACTTTTACTTGTGGCTATGATGGTTACAACTGTTGTTGCAGGTTGCTCAGGTAATGAATCTGCAGGTTCTAACAGCAAAAGTGAGGGAAGTAGTAATACTGGAGAAGAGAAAAGCGAGTCCCCGCTGGATCTGACCCTCATGCTGCCGATATTCAAAACAAATTATCCGAAGGATGGCAGTCCGGTTGCTGCTGAACTGGAGAAACAGACCAATACAAAAATCCACTTTGAGTGGGTCCCGAACGCATCTTATGCAGATAAATTTAATATTACGCTAGCTTCTGGGAAGCTGCCGACCATTATCTACGTGGGGGATGTTAAGGCTTCTAGTTTTGTGAACGCTGCCAAATCGGGTGCATTCTGGGAAGTAGGGCCTTACCTTAAGGATTATCCGAATTTAAGCCAAGCGAACCCGGTTATTCTGAAAAACTCGGCCATTGATGGGAAGAATTACGGGATCTATCGGGGGCGTGTACTCGGCCGTAACGGTATGGTTTTCCGCAAGGATTGGCTGGAGAAGGTGGGGTTGCAAACACCGCAGACGGTGGATGATTTCTACAATATGCTGAAAGCGTTCAAGGAAAAAGATCCAGACGGCAATGGTAAAGAGGATACGTATGGCATGGTGCTTGTCAAATGGAGCGGCCAGTGGGCCAGCGGTTTTGATACCATTAAGTTATGGTTTGGAACACCGAATAAATGGGGAGTGCAAGATGGCAAGCTGGTGCCTGAGCATGAATATCCAGAATATTTGGAAGCGCTTAAGTTCATGAAGAAGCTGTATGATGAGAAATTGATCAACTCCGACTTTGCTGTAATGGACAGTGCCAAATGGACAGATCCGATCGTGAACAATAAGGCAGGAGTAATCGTCGATGTGGTCGATACAGGCGCCCGGGTGGATGATAAAATTCACGCTGCGCTAGAAAAAGAAGGCAAAGACGAACCGGATAAACATTATGTAGATGTAAGCGGGGGCGTAACAGGTACGGATGGCAAGCTACACACATTGCCGACCTCTGGTTTCTCGGGCATGCTGGCTATTCCAAAATCATCTGTGAAGAGCGAAGAAGAACTGAAACGGGTACTGGCTTTTCTAGATCAAATCAATAATCCGGAATTACAAACGATGTTAGGTTTTGGTTTGGAAGGTACTCACTACACTATGGTGGATGGTTTTATTGAACGCTCCAAAGACACTGTACTTGTGGAGTCAGAAGTGGAAGGTCTAAACCAAATATTGGCTTATATTCCTGAGGATAAGTCCAAGACTGTAGCACAAACGCCGCTGCGTCTTAAACAAACTGAAGTTCAAAAGGCAAATGAAGCTTCGATCGTGGTTAATCCGGCAGAGGCCTTTATTTCCACAGTATATTCGCAAAAGGGTGCTCAACTCGACAATGTAATTAACGATGCACGCATAAAGTATATTGTAGGACAAATTGATGAAGCTGAATTGAAATCAGCATTTGACGTATGGAGAAAAACAGGTGGAGATGATTTAGTTAAGGAAATGAACGAATTATACGCTAAGGCTGACCACTAGATCCTTCCTAGTGCTTTTATCCGGCTGGAAAGGATCTGAGGAGCAAAACGAATGTGGTTCGATTGCACTTCAAATTTATCCGATTCGGCTGGTGAGAGCATAGTGATGAGAAATGTGGCGAAATGGAAGCGTTATACAAAAGGCTGGTCAGGCTGTAAAGGCCGGTATTATCGGAAAAACCTGATCATTATGCTGGTGGTGTCATCCATTCCGGGGTTTATTATTGGTGCGCTTGTCTACTGGATGGCAGGGGGACGTCTGGAGAGCGAGCTGCTGCAGATGCATAACAGGCAGATTGAACAGCGGGCGGCTAATATTGATGATCAGCTGTCCAATCTGGAGCTGATGCTGGCACATTGGGCTTTTGATCCCAAGTTTGATTACAGCTTGAATGGCCTTGATTTTATTCAGGATCATGAGCGGGCTTGGGATATTACGAAGACACTCGTAGTGATGCAGGGCTCGAACACGATGACGAGTAACGTTGAACTCTATCTATCAGGAGATCATCCATTACTATTTAATCCCGAATATGGCACGATTGACTCCAGCATGGTTTCTGGTCAATATGACAAATTGATTGATACTGAACAAAGCACCTATTGGACGCAGTGGGCATTCGATCCCAATAAACCAAATGTCAAAGAATTAACGCTTGTCCATCATATTCCGGGCGGAAGCTTGAAGCCCTTCGGGGCTCTTTTGCTCCGCATGGATACGGAGAAAGTAGCTGCGATGCTACGAACTATGACACCTTATAATAGCGGCGAGACATTTTTGCTGCAGACGACGGGGGATTTGTACGTATCTGCTGGAGACAGTGCCGAGGATTCTCCCTTACTTACCGCATTGCATAATGAGATTGTGGAACGGGGCGCGAACCATGAGTCAAATCTTGAGTCCTCTTTTCTCTTCGACTGGGGTAAGGCTACATATGCAGTGACTTATGGTGAGTTTTCCCGACTCTCCGCAGACTGGCTCTATGTGTCCGCTTCACCGATAACCAGCATAACTTCACCTGTCGTCTTCATTTCAAGACTGATATTTTTAGTTAGCTTTAGTGCTTTGCTGCTGGCGGCGATTCTGTCTTGGTTTGCTTCCCGTAAAATCTATTCACCGATAGGACGTTTGCTGCAGACTTTGTTGCCTGACCAAGCGGCGGCTGCGAGTAGGGAGGATGAGTTCATTCTGATTGAACGGCATTGGCAGAACTTGCACGGGGAGAGCCATGCCCTGAAGTACACTCTTTCCGAGCAGCTTCCACATGTGAAGGAAAGCTTCCTGCATCAGCTGTTTCAGGGGTATTTATATTCTTATTCTGAGCAGGATCTGCAAAGCCGGATGCGGCGCTTTAAGTGGGAAGTAGAGGATTGTCATTATATTATTCTTTATATTCAGCTTACAGGCATCTCCAGCCAGGAGGGGAAGTTCCGCAACGGTGATGAAAGTCTTGTATCATTCGCCGCCGTCAATATTATCGGAGAATTGTCTGCCGAGCACTTTAAGCAGGCTGATATTATCAATTTCCATGATCTCACGGCAGGATTACTTCTTATCGAACCCGTTGCGAATCCATCGCTGGAAGCGGTGCAAGCCTTTAGCGAAGAACTGACAGGAACGATTAATCGCATGTTAAAAATGAGGGTAACAGTGGCGTTTAGTGCACCGGTTGGAAGGATATCCGGTATTCCGCTAGCGTTCGAGGCTGCGAAGCAAGCCGCTAGTTATCGCCAGTTTGGTGGTGAGAACCAGATTATTAATATGGAGCTACTGGATCGTGAGGGGCAAAGTACGCCAGAACCGCAATATTCGTTCACTTTGGAGCGCGGAATGATTCAGGCCCTGCGCACAGGAGAAGCGGAAGAGGCTTACCGGCTGTTGGAGGAATTTCTGGAGGCACTGTGTGCCAATGGGGCAAAAGTGATTGATGTGCAGCAGGGCATGCTTCATTTGTTAGGCAGTATTCAGCACGCCATTATGGTCTCAGGCATTCATCCAAACCAACTGTTCAAAGGGGCTAATCTGTACGCGGCACTGTCGCAAATTCATGAGCCGAAGCTTATCCTTGCCTGGTTTCAGGAAAAGGTAGTCGCACCGTATCTGACGGAGCTGAGTGAGCGTTCTGATGCCGGAATCAAACGGACGATTGAGCATGCCATGATGTATATCAATGAGCATTATATGGATAATATTTCGCTGGATGGATGTGCGGATTATACAGGGATCAGCCCATTTTTACTGAGTAAATCATTCAAACGGGTCACCGGGAAAAATTTCATCGATTATCTGACCGAATTACGGCTTGATAAAGCCAAGGAGCTGCTGCGTGATACCTCGCTGCGAATTAACGATGTAGCTGAACAGGTGGGTTATCAGCATAGCTATTTTAACCGGATTTTTAAGAAACAAGAGGGAATAACCCCAAGCCGCTATAGAGAGCTAAGCCATAATAATGAAGCTCTTTAAAAGTAAAGAGGACGTGCGGCGAAGAACGTATGAAGGAGATGGTTGTTGTGCCTACGGCTCTGCCGATTGGCCTGCATTGGCTAAAAAAGCCCGCTATTGATGTGGGTGTTACCTGGGGGGTTCCTTGGAAAAAAGGAGCGCTCGACAGGGAAGCGTTAAAGAATCTCTGCTTAAGTATGCCGAAGAACGAAAAGCATGTGCCGCTGCAAAGCTGGCCAGCAGCTTTTTGGCCAGACGGGAGCATCAAATGGTCCACGCACTCGGTAGTAAACAAAAATTCGGATGTTCAGCAGGATTCATTAGCGACAATGACAATAAATCAAGCGACTCCAGCTACGGAAGTGACTGAGCGACTCACTGTGCAGGAAACAGAGGAAGCTTTCATTATAGATACAGGTGTTATTATTTGCACGGTTAACAAGCAGGGGAAGGGTCTTATCCGCAGTATTGTGCGCAGAAATCCGGCGGACACGGAAGGAACCGAAGTATGCAGTAATGGCGAGCTTGTATGTATACGTGAACAGAGAGATGAGGGTGCTGGCACCCTGAGCATACGTGAGGAGCGATTCGCAGGACGAACGTTAAGTGCCATCCTTGAACAGGGCGGACCTGTTCGCGCAGTGGTGAAGCTAGATGGACTTCACCAAGCTTCGCACAGTGCTCGTGAGTGGCTTCCCTATACGTTACGTTTATATTTTTATGCTGGGCTGGAGTCTATTCGATTAGTTCATACGTTTCATTATGACGGTAATCCACAGCAGGATTTTATTAAAGGATTGGGAATAGAATTCACAGTGCCGATGCGTGGACCTCTTTACAACCGCCATGTTCGTTTTGCCGGAGATAGCGGCTTGTTTAGCGAGTCTCCTAAGACGTTGCATACACGGCGAACCAAAGGTAAGTACCGTGATTTATTCCTCGATCAGGTAGCAGGATGTGCTGTGAAATTTAATCCAGAAGAGGATGCCTATTTCCTTAATTTATTGGATGACTCCGCCACTTGGGGCAGCTTTCGGCTGGTTCAAGATTCTTCCGAGCATTATGGGATCTGGAAGCGGACAGAGGATGGCTGCGCTTGGATCAAGGCAGCAGAAGGCCGCCGGGCAGGTGGGCTTGGTTATGTTGGGGCAGAGGGCGGAGGGCTAGCAATCGGGATGAAGAATTTCTGGCGTAAGCATCCGGCAGGAATGGAGATTGGTTCCACTGCCACTGACGCGGCAGCACTTACTGTCTGGTTCTGGTCACCTGATGCGGCAGCTATGGACTTGCGGCATTATGATACGAAAACACATGTGGAATCCTCGTATGAAGGTGCAGAAGAATTACGGGCCACTCCATTTGGTATCGCTAATACTAGCGAGCTAACATTCTGGTGTACGGCGCAGACTCCCGGGCCTGAATTGTTGCAGCGGATGCAGGCAGAAGCTGAAGAACCTTCATTGCTGGTTTGCGAACCAACTTATTATCATGAAGCGGGTGCTTTTGGTTTCTGGAGTTTGCCTGATCGGAGCACGCCAGCCAAGGCATATCTGGAAGAGCGGCTGGACGGGATCATCTCCTTTTACCAGGAAGAGATCGAGCAGCGCAAATGGTATGGATTCTGGGACTATGGAGATTTCATGCACAGCTACGATCCGGTCAGACATGTATGGAACTATGATCTTGGCGGCTGCGCCTGGCAGAATTCCGAGCTGGTGCCAAATATGTGGTTGTGGGTAACGTTTCTCCGGTCCGGGAGAGCGGATGTGTTCCGTATGGCCGAAGCTATGACCAGGCATACGAGTGAGGTAGATGTATATCATTTTGGCGAATACGCCGGACTAGGCTCGCGGCATAATGTCATCCACTGGGGCTGCGGCTGCAAAGAGGCTCGTATCGCCATGGCGGGTCTGCATCGCTACTATTATTATCTGACCGGAGACGAGCGGGTCGGCGATATTATGGACAGTGTAAAGGATGCTGATTATTCAACAGTTACTCTGGACCCGATGCGGGCGTATTTTCCGAAGGATGAATTCCCGACTCATGTTAGGGTCGGTCCGGACTGGGCGGCTTTTAGCTCTAATTGGATGACCCGCTGGGAGCGGTTCGAGGATACCGCTTATCGTGACAAGATTATATCAGGCATGGATTGCATCAAAAGGGCAAATTTACGGCTATTATCTGGTCCCACATATGGTTATGATCCTGCAACTGGCCTATTGTCGGGAATGGGCGACGATAACTGGGGGCGTCATCTAGCGATTAGCATGGGAGGTCCGCAGGTGTGGTTCGAGCTGGCGGCAATGCTGGAGGACCCGGACTGGGAAGATATGCTGGCTGAGTTCGGTGTATTTTATAATTTGCCACAAGAAGAGAAGGACGCATTTACAGGAGGGTTGATTTCAGGAAAACTCCGTTTTGAGCATCCTGTACTCAGCGTAGCCATTGCTGCATATGGAGCATATTACCGCAAGGATCCAGCGACGGCAGAGCGGTGCTGGTCGATTTTGCTGGAGAATCCGTTTGGTGGTGTGAATCTACAGGAGGAAGCTGATCAGGTCACTTATATGACTGAGTTAAATGAGATCGATTGGATGAATACAAATGAAGCCTCGCAGTGGTCTTTAAATACGATCATTGCCTTGGAATTAATCGGTAGTGCTTTACCGGAACGCGCGAATTAAAGGCTTCATTGTGGGGAGGAATGTTTTATGGCTAGGCCGATGCAGGACACGGGTATAGGTGGTTTGATCCCTGAAGCATGGAAACCAATCTACCATAATCCCCTCGCTTCAACTAGTGATATCGCTGGATTCAAGATGGAGGGAGCGGGAGCGGTTTCCTTCCCTTTGCAGCGAATGAGACTGGAGAGTACTATCCATGCAAGGGCCGGACAACAAGCAAATGTCGTTCTCTGGTGTCCAGAAGAGTTCCCGGCAGACCTCGCCGTATCTTGGAATTTCCGCCCATTGCGTGAGCCGGGGTTGGCGATTTTGTTTGTAGCGGCCAAAGGAGAGGGTGGGAAGGATTTATTTGATTCCACGCTTGCTCGTCGTACGGGTGAATATGATCAATACCATCATGGGCAGATAGACACGTATCATATCTCGTATTTTCGCAGGCGTTGGGTGGAAGAACGTGAATTTCATACCTGTAATTTGCGTAAAAGCTATGGTTTTCATCTGGTTATGCAGGCAGCCGATCCGCTTCCGGACGTAAGCGACATGACTGAGCCCTACCGGATGTTAGTGGTAAAGCGTGGTCCTATGCTGTCTTTTGCAATCAATGAACTGCCGATTTTTACATGGATAGATGATGGTGAAACCTATGGGCCGCTACTGACAGGCGGGAAAATTGGGTTCCGACAGATGGCACCCCTGATGGCTGAATACTCAAATCTGACGGTTTTTGGACAGTAATGCGAAGGAGGCTTCAGATTGATGTCTATTATTTATTATTGTTACCCTGAAGGCAGACATAAGGCGCTTACAATGAGCTATGATGACGGCAGACGGGCTGACGAAAGATTGGTAAGACTATTTAACCGCCATGGGATTAGAGGAACATTTCATCTCAATTCTGGCCTGCTGGGTGAAGGTGATCGTATTGCGGCAGATGAAATAACTGAGCTGTACCAGGGACATGAGGTATCTGTTCATACGCAACACCATCCGACGATGGCCCGTTGTCCGCAGGAGCAAATCATCCATGAGATTATGGAGGATCGAAAGTGTTTTGAGACGCTGCTCCAGGTGCCGATACGGGGAATGTCTTATCCTAACGGTTCCTTTAACAAGGAGATAAAGAAGCTTTTGCCTCGTTTAGGCATGGAATATGCCCGTGTGGTACAGACCACTGGCGGCGGCTTTGGGCTGCCGGAGGATTGGCTGGAATGGCGGGGGACTTGCCATCATAATGATCATTTGCTGGAGCATGCGGAGCAGTTCGTGAAGCTGCATAAACGGCAGTATTTATATCTGATGTATGTGTGGGGCCATAGTTATGAATTTGATAACGATAATAACTGGGAGCTGATGGAAAGCTTCTGTGAAGCAGTGGGAGGACTAGAGGAAATCTGGTACGCGACAAATATTGAACTCGTTCATTATATGAAGGCTTGTGAAGCCCTTATTTTCTCCGCTGCTCGGGATTTTGTATATAATCCGGGAGCGCTATCTGTCTGGCTGGAAATCGACGGTGTGATTATAGAAGTAGCAGGCGGACAAACCGTCCGTTTCCCAGAGATCTAATCGAAGAGAGAAGACAGGAGGATTCTAATGAAAACGAAGGACACACAATTAGTCTATCAGCTGGCAAAAGTAGATATTTCCGCTGCCGGTCCACGCTGCAAAATGCTTATTGGCGATCTGAATGGGGATGGACGTGCGGAAATGCTGCTGGTTCAGCCGGATAATCGCCAGGATGTACGTTATATTCCCCATCAGGTGCAATGCCTGACTGCTTTTGATATGGATGGCAAGTTGCTGTGGCAGGTGGGCACACCCGATCCTGATGCTGGCAGCCAAGGCTCGGACTATCCAGCGCAAATTTATGATTTAGATGGTGATGGGGCGCTGGAAGTATTATGTGTAATGGATGGACGGTTTCATATTCTTGAAGGTTCAACAGGAACGGTTAAGTCGATATACGACTTACCTGCTGAACATGCACATGATTGTATTATCATCGCCAATCTAACAGGGCAAGAACACGCTTCCGACATCATTCTGAAGGACCGTTATCATCAACTGTGGGCCATGGATCAGGATTTCAATTTATTATGGACGCATAAAGCCAATGTAGGACATTATCCGTGGGTTTACGATCTTCATGGAAATGGACAGGATCAAGTGATGGCAGGTTATGATCTGCTTGATTCTAAAGGTGATTTATTATGGAGCTGCCATGATCTTGATGACCATGCGGACTGTATTTGGGTTGGCGATGTGAATGGAGATGGCTATCCTGAACTGGTTGTCGGCGGAAGCGTAACGGTGATGTATGACCGGGACGGACAAGAGCTTTGGCGTTATGATGGCTCCATCGAGTCACAGCATCTGGCGTTAGGCCGATTCCGGCCTGAACTGCCTGGCCTTCAGGTCGCCGGGCTGGACCGAATGATCCGCGAAGATGACGGCAAAGGGCTGAAGGGCAAGGATGCGTTATTTCTTCTAGACTGTAATGGCAAGGAACTTTGGAAAGAAGAACGTACAAGCGACGGTTGGCTGACTATAGTTGAAGCCGTGAGCAACTGGCAAGCGGGTTCTCCGGATTATATTCTCGCGTACCGCCGGGGAGGCGGAGTATATCCTGCTTTGTACGATGGACATATGCGGGTTGTAGCTGAATTCAAGGAGGAAGGTTATGCCGTTCACGGCGATCTTCTGGGATGTGGCAGGGAACAGGTTGTAATTTATAATGATGAGTCCGCAACGGTATATTCAAGCGAGTGGATAGATATTAGTACCTGTGCCTCTGAGAAATCGTTACCTCAGCCTAAAAGATTGTACAACTCGACGCTGTATCCCGGTGGAGAAATAACGGTATGAAGGAGGATACGCTTAGTGAGTACTTATATTACAGAATACTTTCCTGATCCTGATTGTATTGCCAAATATAATGGGGGCAAAATCGAAAATGTACTGGCCGCTGTGGCCAGCCGTTTTATCGGTGCCTATCCCCCGCAGCCTCCGGTGTACCGGGTACATTCGCAGAGTGGTTTCAACCGGCTCCGCGACTGCCGTTACGATATGAATCTGGAAGAACGACTGCCGGAGCTAGCGGCAGGACAATTCGTATATGTGTGGGGAAAGCTGTGGAGTGACAATGAGGTAGATGCCCCTTTCTCAGTTAGTTGCTACAGTCCAGTTAAGGTTTACATAAATGGACGGCTGGTGTTTAGCTCCAATCTAAATGATGATGTGTTTCCGGACAGAAGGACGTTTTTTCGGGCGAGCATGGATAAAGGCTGGAACCATCTTGTACTGGAGTATGTTGCAACAGGTACAGGTTGCGGAGGGGTTTTTGGAACGGGCAGTGTCAAAGGTGCACCAGTACACTTTCTTACTCCAACGGCGCAGTTAAGCGGTTGTGAAGGTTGGATTTATAGTGGACCCCAGCAGACATCTTGGGCAGCTTGGCTGGAAGCTGAATTCACTGAAGAGCAAATGACAGCTCGCTGCGTTTGGTTTCCGACACAGCAATGGTCGCCACAGGAACAGGCAACTGGCAACTGTTCACGCATATTTGGGGAAATGCTGGGAGCCAAGGCGTATGCTTGGTGTAAGCTGGAAGTTAACAGCCTACAGAAAGACGACATTCGTCTGCAAGGTAGCTATCGTGGAATGGCTGAAATCTCTATCTATGTGAATGGAAAACTTGTAGCTGAGCATCAGAACGTGAAAGGTATGCTTGATATCCAACTGGAGCTTGGTTATGGACTACATGATCTGGTCGTGGAGTCCATCTGTGGAGAGGGGAATTGGGGATTTGAACTGGACGTACGGTCTGGTGGTGTTCAGAGTAGTCTCGTGCAACCATATCCCGTTGAAGGATTAACTGATCCATGGTTGTACCTTGGACTATTCACCTCGGGGACAGCGCCGAAAGTCTTAGAACTGACCTCTATGGATACTTTATTTGGGGAAGCGGATGAAGTAACCTTTTGGCGTGTAGACCAACCGAATAGCTGGGTTAGGCCTTATTTGGAGAGTGTTATGTTTGGGCGCTGGAATTACCCTCTAGGCGTAACCCTGTACGGATTGCTGAGAACAGGAGTAGAGCTTAAGGCCCCCCATTATGCCGAATATGCACAACACCATATTGAGCAATGTACAGGGCTGCATGAATATGCCTTATGGGACCTTGAACGTTATGGCGCTCCGGGCATCAATCATCAGCTGGCGCTGATGGATTCGCTGGACGACTGCGGATCCTTCGGGGCAACGATGCTGGAAGCACATAAGCTTCGTCCACTACAGGGCGCACCGGAAGCTGCTGCTGAAATTGCCAATTACATTACTAAAGTGCAGAGCAGGCTGCCTGACGGAGCTCTGTATCGGACCAGTGGCACAGTTGATTTTATGCAGCAGACGATGTGGTGTGATGATCTGTATATGAGCACGCCATTTCTAAGCAAATATTATGAAATGACCGGAAATGCGGCTTATCTTGATGATGCGGCGGTGCAGTTTTTACATTACAAGGAGCGGCTGTTCCAGCCGGAGCTTGGCATTATGCATCATGTGTATGATTATAAGTTTAATAAACCCAATGGCGTGCCTTGGGGCAGAGGTAATGGTTGGGTGATTTTTTCGCTGACTGAGCTGCTTGAAGTTATGCCTGAGCAACATCCGTTGCGAGCTGATTTGCTTGATTATTTCCGCGAGCTTAGTAAAGGCTATCTTAAGCTGCAAGATGAGCGGGGCCTATGGCATCAAGTGTTGACGGATCCTGAGTCCTACGCGGAGGCTTCTTGTACCTCTATGTTTATTTACGCTTTTGCTAGAGGCGTACGCTGCGGCTGGCTGCTGGAACCAGAGTCATACGTAACCTCTGCAATCAACGGCTGGAGCGGCTTAACCCGTTATTGTATTGACAAACAAGGCAATGTTTACGGTGTCTGCCGCGGTTCGGGTTATTCGTTTAACAAACTGTATTATAAAGATGAATTGACCTGGCAATTAAACGATACACATGGGATTGGCATCGTGCTGCTGGCCGGAATTGAGGTTCACAGGCTCGTACGAGATTTGGAAATGAAATCACATGACGAAGCAAAATGAATGGCATGATGAGGAATGAGACGACCGTATTAATCACAAAATTACAGCGGAGCAGCGATACTCCATTAGTGGGGATCGCTGCTCTTTGTTATGCGTTACAGTGCTGCTTAAACCCCCGAAACCCCCCGGCCCCCCGAAACCGCCGATTACTCCTGCTAGACAAAGTTATGCGGACTCAGATGACGTTATTTGCAGATTTATCGCCTTTTGGGGCCATTTTCGGACTCCAGTGACGTTATTGCTTCGAAAACGGCTAATATAGGTAGCTTTTTATGCTAATAGCGACTATGGGGTCCGATAAAATCCCAAAATAGCGATTATGCTGCGAATAAGGTCCACTGGGTCCGATAGCCTCATGAGCTTTGTTCGCGCGAAAAGGTAATCTAGTGACGAGATATTGTTGTTGCTCAGATGCCCCAGATGCCCCAGATGCTCCAGATGCCAGATGCCCGATGCCAGATGCCAGATGCTCCCGATGCTCCCGATGCTCCCGTCCCAGATGCCCCCATGCCCATGGCAGTTCACATAAGGTACTTTTGATCGACGGAGCGGCTACAAAGAGAACTGGTTGTGATTTCTAGCTGTGGATCAGCGGTTTTGCTTGCGATATTGCAAAGGCGAACGTTTAACGATTTGTTTAAACACACGCCCGAAGTGGGCGATGCTGTCAAAGCCGGTATCCTCGGCGATGTTCGTAACTTTAGCGTTGGTGCTCTGCAAGAGACGTTGGGCTTCCTTGATCCGAATGTAGTTTAGATATTCTACGATGGTGAAGCCAGTTGTCTGCTTGAACACACGGCAGAGATAGGTGCTGCTGATGAAAAAAGTCTCAGATAGCCGCTCCAATGTAAGCTTTTCAGCATAATGTGTTTGTAAAAAATCGATAATTTCGTAGACTTTTAGCTGCTTCTCACTGCTCTCAGGGGCAATGGGCTCGCGGCTTATTTCCTGTATTCTGTTCATTTCAATAAATAGTTGGATGAGCAGCGTCTGCAGATAGGGGGATTGCTGTGTCCGTGGTTCTGTTTGTTCTTTTAGCATGCTGAAAAGAAGATATTCAATGACCCCCTGCTCATGTACTCCGGGCCGCAAAAGCAAGCTTTGTGTAGCCATAAATGGAAAATGCAGCTCGAAATGTGCCAATGTCTTTTGCAGAAAGCTTTCCTCAAAGTTAATTAAGATCCGTTCATGGCTTGCAGAGCCTTTAGAGGTGGTACGATGGAGCTCGTTCTTGTTAATAAAAATCAGATCACCTTTACGCAAGGTGTAGATCAGATTGTTAATGTAATAACTGCGTTCCCCGGCGAGTAAATAATAAATTTCATAAGTATCGTGATAATGGTCGGAATCCATGCTGAATGGACCGGCTCTTTTTATTTGCTCAATTATAAAAGGAGGCTGAGGCTCCTGTTCCATACTAAATCTGCTCCTTTCTGATAATGAGGATAATATTTGCAAAGTTTTTGTTATTTCTGCTAAGAATCGCTTAGATTAAGATATATTTTATACTATACACTATAAGAAGAAAACGCTTTTAAATCAATAAGTGATGGAGTGATCCTGATGTCCAACAAGAAATATGCTTTCGTAGGAACCGGCGGCCGAGCGGAGTTTTTTTATGGTGAGATCACCACGAATTATCGTGAAACCTCTGAGATTGTAGGCTTTTGTGATGTGAATGGAGCAAGAATGGATTATGCGAACCGTTTGCTGGAGGAAAAATATAAATATCAAGCGGTTCCTACCTATAAAGCTCATGAGTTTGACCGTATGATTGAGGAAACCAAACCTGACACGGTTATTGTCACGAGTATTGACCGCACGCATCATCGTTACATTATCCGGGCGATGGAGCTTGGCTGCGATGTTATTTCGGAGAAACCGATGACAGTGGATGAAGAGAAATGTCAGGAAATTCTTGAAGCGATTGAGCGGACTGGGAAAAAGCTGCGTGTGACCTTCAATTACCGCTATGCCCCACACAACACCAAAATCCGTGAACTCATTATGGACGGCGCGATTGGAGAAGTGCTTTCCGTCAACTTCGAGTGGCTGCTAAATACGCAGCATGGGGCGGATTACTTCCGCAGATGGCATCGTGATAAACGGAACAGCGGAGGTCTGTTGGTTCATAAATCCACACATCATTTCGATTTGATGAATTTCTGGCTGGGTTCGCGCCCAGATACGATTTATGCGATGGGTGATCTAAGATTTTATGGCAGAGAAAACGCGGAGAAGCGCGGGGTGACTGAGTTTTATCAGCGTGCTCATGGTAGCAGTGCGGCGGAAAATGATCCGTTTGCCCTGCATCTTAAAGATAATGAGCAGTTAAAGCAGATGTATCTGGATACGGAGCATGAGGATGGCTACCTGCGTGACCAAAGTGTGTTCGGTGACAATATCAGCATTGAGGATACGATGGCGGTTATGGTCAAATACAAAAATAAGACGATTATGAATTATTCACTTAATGCTTATCTGCCTTGGGAGGGTTTCATTGTGGTATTTAATGGGACCAAGGGGCGGATGGAAGTAAAGGTCGTCGAACAGTCTTATGTAAATGCCGGAGGAAATAAGGAAGATGAAGGGGCGTTAAAAGACAAGCGGATCACGGTCTTCCCTCATTTCGCAGCACCTTATGAAGTGGAGATTGAAGAAGGAGTTGGGGGGCACGGAGGCGGAGATCCTGTGATGCTGCGTGATATTTTTGAACGTCCGCTGGAGGATCGCTTTAATCGTGCAGCATCCCATGTGGACGGAGCGTTGTCTATTATGACCGGGATTGCGGCAAATCGTTCAATAGCTACTGGACTTCCAGTTAAGGTAGATCAGTTAATAAAATTGTAGTAGCCCGTTTATGAACAAGCGGCTTTGGGTTCGTAGGGAGCGTTTCTCCAGAATCCCGGAGGGCCCTCCGCTCTGTCCACATGTTAAGCCAACTTCTACTCTTAGATTGAGCTAAAAAAAGTGAAAATAAAAGGCTGTCTCCAAAATCATCGTAGATGACTAAGAGACAGCCTTGTTTATTTTAGCTAAAACTCAATTATTGTTTGACGACGTTAAAGCCATCTTTTTGCAATTGGGTCACGATACCATCGTCACCGAGCATATGCAGCGCGCCAACGACGACAAGGTAAGTCGCTTTTTTATCACTATTCAAATATTCTTTTACATGCTTCACCATGTTGACGTTACGATCCGAAACCAGGCCTTTATAATACTCTGGCTCTTGCGCGACCGCTTTTGTCATCGCTACGAGCGACTGCTCATCACCTTGCATCCACATTTGGGATAGTGCATCCAGCGAAGCTGCTGCGGAAGTATTGTCCGTTTGATTGAGGCTGCCGAGTGTGTCGACAAGAAGCTTTTCTTGCAATCCATCTGAGAACTGGTCGAACATATTCAGCTGCAATTGTGTGTTTTCCAGTTCAATAATAGGTTTGTTCAGCTTGCCTGCTTTTTGTAAAAAATATAAATCAATGCCGGTATCCGCCGTATAACTTGTAACTTGCATCTGTAGACTTGAGACACCTTGGGTAACGACCCACGGTTTGAAGGAATCGAATGCATTTTCCGCCAGACCATTTGCTTTTAGCAGCTGAGTTACTTTGTTATATGTATCTGCGGATACATGATCCTTGAGCTTGGTTCCATCTGTATAAGAGCCTTTTTCCAAAATAAACTTTTGGATCTCAGCTTGATCAATCTTAGAGATATCTACTTCGACACCTAAATATTGCGAGGCTTCAAAAGCAGCTTCAATCTCCGGACGCAGCGGGTACATTTTGTCGTTAGCCACATGGATAGAACCAAGCAGATAGACGGTGTTGCCGTTGTTCTCCACTTTCCATAAGAATCCGGTGCTTCCGGCAGCTTGAGTATCGGCCACAAAAGTGATGGTGCGCAGCGCTGGACTCCACTCCACCTTATAGCCGATCGTTTCTCCTATAAAGCGGACAGGAACATAGGTGACATTGTTGATGGTTTTAGGAGCCACCTCTAGTTTTTTCTTCTCCCCGTTTACCGTTGCGGTTGTGCTACCGATGGTCAGTGAGAGGGCCAGTCCATTTTTGGTCCCTGTTACGGTTTGGGTTTTTTTATTCCAATTAATATTTACATTAAGCTCCTCTAGCAGGGGACGCATAGGAACTAGGGTCGTTCCTTTTTCTACAACAGGGTTAGAATTGCCTAACTTTATTTCGGTTCCATCAATCCATACACCGACAGGCTTTTCAGCAGCATGCGCAGTGGTAAAGACAGACATAACCATGAAAATGGATAAAAATAATGCACCTAGCTTTTTCATTAATAGGACACTCCGTTTCTAAAAAAGAATGAAAGATGTAAGTCACTCTCTGATTTTAACGTATTTTCCCATAGACAGTTATACCTTTTGTTACTATATTGATTTGATGCCTATGATTGGAAAGTAAACTTACAGTACTTCACGTCATTCAAAAGTCAAAATAATGCACATCAAAGCAAAAATCGCCCCTATTAGATCCTGTTCACTCTCCTTATCATGAAACGTAAGAAACGAAGAGCCTGAAGGGAGCAAGGAACTTATGTGGAGCAGTGCGATTGAAGATGCGATAGAGAAGGTACGTAAGAACATAGACCGGTTCGGGGGCAGTTTCCCTCATGTCAGCAGGAATGGAACTTATCAGCTCAATAACAACGACGACTGGACGAACGGATTTTGGAGCGGCATGTTGTGGTTGTGTTATGAATATACGCGGGATGACAGCTTCCGTATTGCGGCATCCCATACCGTAGAAGATTTCCGCCGCCGTTTCGCGGCAAAGACCGTGCTTGATCATCACGACATTGGCTTCCTGTATTCGTTATCCTCTAAAGCCCAGTGGATTATAGATAAAGACGAATCAGCGCGTCAACTGACATTGCAGGCGGCAGACCTGCTGCTGAAGCGCTGGCGTACAGCTGGCGGTTATATTCAGGCTTGGGGACCGGAGGGGGATACTCAGGAAGGCGGGCGGATCATTATTGATTGTCTGTTAAATCTTCCCCTTTTGTATTGGGCAGAAGAACAGACCGGTGATTCCGTATACAGGGAAGTGGCGGTCATGCAGGCGGAGAAAACGAGACGGTATCTGGTACGGGGAGATGACAGCTCTTACCATACGTTTTTCTTCGACCCGAAGACCGGAGAGCCGATTGGCGGCGCCACTCATCAGGGCTTTACTAACGGATCGACCTGGACGCGCGGGCAGGCTTGGGGTGTTTACGGTTTTGCGTTATCCTACCGCTATACCAAAGATCCGTTGTATTTGGAAACGTCCAAGCGGATGGCCCGCTATTTTCTGGAGCATTTGCCGCAGGATCATGTCGCTTACTGGGATTTTAATGCTCCGGTATCTCCGGATACTTACCGGGATAGCTCGGCCTCAGCAATAGTAGCAGCCGGACTACAGGAACTGCTGGAGCTTATGGATGGGGGGGATTCGGAGCGGGCTTATTTTCAGCAGGGATTAGTGCAGTCGATGACTTCGCTTGTGCAGAACTATTCCACGCTCGGTGAAGAGGCGGAGGGGCTGCTGAAGCATGGTTCTTACCATGTGCGCGGCGATCTGTCTCCAGATGACTTCATGATCTGGGGAGATTATTTCTATCTTGAAGCATTGATGCGGTTGCAAAAAGGCAATAAGGGGTACTGGTATGAACACTGATGTCAGACAAATTTCCCCCTATGCCGTCTTTGCGCTGCTCGACCTTGAGTTGCCCGCTTTAGCTCTAGTGAAGAATGCACTCAGCCAAGCGCGTCAGGACGATGCGCTGACTGAATTACATCGGTATTTGACCCGACGGAGCACGCCGGGCTGGCGGAAAGAGGATAACCGGAAGCAGCTTATTGACTATGTACGGCTTTATTGTGCAGACGAGCTGGAAGCTGTAATGAAGACAGCGGATGAAGTTGTGGAGCAGACGTTTCTCTTTCGTTTTCCCTGGGATATGGAGCGCAGCCGCATTCCGGTTACCTTTGAGGAAGAAATTGACTGGCGTCATGTTCCGGACAAGGATGTAGAATGGGCTTATATGCTGAATCGCCACCGCTACTGGGTGGCATTAGGACAAGCGTATGCGATAACAGGTAAAGAGGTTTATGCGAGAGCATTTTGCTGCCAGCTTGAAGATTGGATAGACCGTACCCCCGTTCCAGACAAGCCTACGAATGATACGCTGACATGGCGCACAATTGAAGCGGGCCTTCGTTGTGCTAACTGGATTAAAGCGCTGTCTTATATACAGGATAGTCCGCTGCTCACACCGACGCTGCTGGCCAAAGTGATGATATCTCTGCATGAACACGGCCAATATTTAGCTTTATCGTTTACGGGCTGGAAGAAGATCAGCAACTGGGGGGTGCTGGAGACTTGTGGTTTGTTCCAAACTGCGCTCTACTTCCCTGAGTTCACTAGCGCCAATAACTGGCGACAGCTCAGTGAGGAGAGATTGGGAGAGACGGCGCGAATTCAGATTATGGCGGACGGCATCCACTGGGAGCAATCGCCTACCTATCACCATGAGGTTTTGGTATGTTTCCTCGACTGCATCCGCTTAGCCCGATTGAACGGACTGGAGCTTCAGGAAGAATTTCAGCAAAAGGTTCAGCAAATGGCTGTCGCTTCATTATATTGGGCCAAACCGAATCACCGGCAGCCGATGCTTGGCGATAGTGATGACAGCGATATCCGTTCGCTTTTGACTTATGCGGGCTGGTTATTTCAGGATGCTGTACTCCGTTTTGGCGGATACGATCAAATGGATTATGACAATGCCTGGTTGTTTGGGATAAATGGAGTTGAGGGCTACGAGCGGCTGAATGCGGAGCTACCGCCAAACTTGTCACGCTCTTATGCACATTCCGGTCATTATGTGATGCGAACGGGCTGGGACGAGCAGGATTTGTACCTATATTTTCACTGCGGACCACTTGGGGGTGGACATGGGCACGCGGATCTGCTACATTTCGATCTGTATGCCTATGGGCGGGATCTGCTTACCGATCTTGGCAGATACAACTATAGTGATCATACACCACTTAGAAAAGCGCTAAAAGAAAGCGCTGCCCATAATACGACCACTGTGGACGGAATTGGATTTACCGAAGTCACGGATACATGGTCCTTCTCTAAGATTGCGAAGCCAACGGGCTGCCAATGGATCAGCCATCCGGACTTTGATTATGTAGAGGGCAGCCACGACGGCTACCGTCATTGGGATGATCCGGTCTACCCGTTAAGGAGGATCCTATTTATTAAGCCTTTTTACTGGCTTCTGGTGGACAGCTTCAGTTCCCGGCAGGAGCATACATTTTCCCAGCATTTTCATTTTGCACCCGGAACGGTTCAGATGGAAGATGGAACGCTAATATGCCGTACAAAAAATGAGCGGGAAGCCAATCTTTGTATCCTTCCTGTTCATGTTGATGGTCTTCAGGGCAGGGTTGATGCTGGGGTAATCTCCCGCGAATATAATCTGCTGGAACCCAATCAGTATGCTGTGTACTCCCGAAAGGGGAAAGGAACGGTCTCGATCATGCAGGTGCTGTACCCGCAGCCTGCGGGTGAGTTGTTCTGTCCGCTGGTCGAACAGGTGCCGATTTACCGCCATACGGGTGAACCGGTGGCTGCTGCACAGGCGGAGGCCTGCCGCATCATCCTCCCCGAAAGGAATGAGGAGCATATTATCGTGATCAGCCACGAGATTCCATCCAGTCATTTAGATTCCTATGTAGTGGAAGGCGTACAAATTTTTGGAGAAGTAGTGCTTATGGTTTCTGCAGACGGTCAAAAGAAAGTCACGGTAATCAGATAATGTATGAATACTGGACAACGGGCTGATAGAATAAAAGAAAAGAGCATGAGAGAGGCGCGGAGAAAACATGTTCAAATTCACTTACTATAGACGTATCCAGGTTTCATTTCTTTTGCTGATTTTTATCCCGCTGATTGCAGTATCGATCATCTCCTTCGTGCTCATCCGGGATACGATGGTAGAGAAGCTGCAGCTCAGCAACGATAACTTCCTGAACGTTATGATTGACGAACTAAACAAAACTATTGATGATGTGACGTTCGCTTCCCATTTTATTGTAAACGATACCAATTTCCGCGCTAATCTGAAGTCATTTGCGGATACTGAGCGGCTAAATAGCTATCAGGATTACGTACATTTTACGCAAATTCAAGATGTGTTTTCGCTCATTAACTCTAAGCCGTTGAATAATAATATTCGCATGTATTTGGTCAACCGGAAACACTTTGTGATCTCCTCTGGGACGGAGAATTTATCTGTAATCAATGCTAACCTGGACAAGCTGATGAGCCGTGTCAATATCCACGAACCGGAGATCTTGCAATGGCTTGGGATGGCTGACAGCGGTTCCGGTAAAAGCAGCAGCTATTATATTGCCAGAGTAATCTATGACAGCCGGGAGAAACGGCAGGTGTCCGTGCTGCTTATCTCAATTCCTGAATCCTATTTCAATAAATTGCTCGGACCCGTCGAATTTGGCAAGGTTGCATTATTTGATTCTGGAGGAGGCTTGATCGCTGGGAACTCAGAATTGGCTCCAGAAGGCAAGGAAGCGAGAGGAAGCGTTCGTACAGCCAGAGCTATCGACAAATCCAATTGGCAGCTGATCTATGAAGCTTCGGAGAAAGAATGGTCGGGCCAGATCTCGCGGACGTTTTATAGTGGCATTGGCTTGGTACTCCTCTTATTTATTGTCTTTTCGGCTACCTCCATGCTGATTGCCAAAAGATTGCATAGTCCGATCATGAAGCTGCAGCGCGTTGTGCGCCAGTTCGGGATGGGGAATCTTGATGTCAGGCTGGAGGTCAAGGGCAAGGATGAAATCGCTGAGCTGGGGCAGACGTTGAATACTATGCTGGACCAGCTGCAAGGACTGATTCACGACATCGAGCTGGAGCAGGAACAGAAGCGGGTGATGGAGCTGGAGGCGCTGTTTATGCAGATTCGCCCCCATTTTTTGATCAATACGTTGAATTCGATTAAATGTAGCCTTATTTTGGCCAAAGATAAGCTGCATAGCGGGATCATCGATTCATTAATGAGTCTGCTCCGGGCTTATTTGAAGGTCAATGAACCGGCTACCTTGCAGGAAGAATGCAAACTGCTTGGTCATTATATCGATATTATGAAGATCCGTAACGAAATCCCTCTTGAACTGGAGGTCGATCTGGAAAAGGATACAGAGAAGCTCATTGTCCCTAAGCTAATTTTGCAGCCCCTTGTAGAAAATGCAATCGTCCACGGATTGGTTGACCACCCGGCACCGCGTATTGTCGTTCGCTCGCGAACGGTCCCTGATGGGATCATGATTGAAGTTGAAGATAATGGCTGCGGTGCAGGGGCTGAAGTTCTGGCGGGCCTGAACCGCAGGTTACTGTATAAGGACGATGAACAGGATGAAGCTTATCAAAGGGTCGGGTTAATGAACGTGGTTCAAAGGCTGAGGCTGACCTATGGTCAGGATACCCGCTTGTCGCTGCATAATCTGCCGCAGGGTGGGGTGTCCGTTTCTCTGTATTTGCCGCAAGGCAATCATCAGGTTAATCTGTCAGAGAGAGAGGGATATTGATGTATAAAGTGATGCTCATAGACGATGATGTTCCTATGCTCAAAGTGCTTCAGCAGATGATTGACTGGGAGGCACATAGCTTGCAGATTGTCGGCAGCACCTATTCCAGTGCCAAGGCGTTATTAATGTTTGAGGAAGTGCAGCCTGACATTGTGATCACGGATATTGGTTTGCCGCAAAAGAACGGGATTGAGCTAGCCGATTGCTTCACCCGCATGAAGCCGGAGGTCAGAATTATTTTCCTGACCTGTCATGAGGATTTCCATTATGCTCAGCAAGCGGTAAAGCTGAAAGTGGATGATTATTTAATCAAGGACCAGCTTACAGAAGAGCAACTGGAGAAAAGCCTTGCCAAGTCCGTACACTTGCTTAAGTCGAAGATCGGGTTGATCAGCCATGGGGAGACAGGCTACAACAGCCAGCTCTTCCGGCAGAACCTGCTGCAAAGGGTGATTGGCGGTGCTCCGCCTGAAACCACACTGGCCTATGCGGCGCAAATCGGCATATCCTGGACGTATCCGTGGTTTATGCTGGGCACGGTCAGTATTCATTTTTCCAGTTTCGACAAGCGATACAAGCAGAGTGAGTATCCACTTATTCTATATGCTATTTACAATATAGCCTTGGAATTGTCCGAAACGTGTGAAGGGGTTACGCCTTTCTTGGAGCAAAAGAATATTGTGATTTTATATAATTACCGTGTGAATCTGGCGCAGAATGCCAGTCTTCATTTTCACGATTATTTACAGCGGCTGTGTTCTGAATGCTCCCATCTTCTTAAGATTCAACCGGGCATTATTGCCGTCACAGAGAAAATGGAGCTACAGACGATTGGCCAGATCCATCGGCAGATTGTTCAGGACAAATGCGAGTTCTATGCAAGTGCGGATTACACGGTTCTGGATACTTTGCAAATCGCTTCTCCACGTTTCCAGCCTGCTCCCCAAGGATTTCTGGACAGCTATATCCCGCAGATGGAACGGGCCGTGATTAAAAAAGACCTTGAAGCCATCCGTGGCACTCTACAGGAAATCGCTAGGACTGCAAAAGCAATGTCTATTCATCCTGGCGATTTCGCCCGGGATTTATCCTTTATGCTCCGCGGCATCGAGTTAATGTTTACGAGCCTGATGTTCGATGAGGATCTGTTCGTCTATCTCGTGCAGACCCGCACACTTGAAGATACGATGGAACTGGTGGAGAGAAAGCTTGTACAGATTACAGGCAGCAAGCAGCAGGTGGCAGGAACTTCTCCGCAGGAGCCCAAGCTGCAGCTTATCCAGCAGTATATCGACCAGCATCTAGGCGATAATATCACTTCAATTGATATGGCACGTTATCTGTTTCTGGATCCAAGCTATTTTTCGCGTTATTTCAAGCGCATGACTGGCCTGACCTTTACGGACTATGTGCATCAGCACAAGATGAAGGTCGCTACCAAAATGCTGAAAATCTCCAGCCAGAACCTGGAGTCGCTGGCCGTCGGCCTGGGATATTCGGACAGAACCTATTTTTCAAAGGTGTTCAAAAAATATGTAGGAACAACGCCAAGCGAATATAAATCCAAACATTCGGTACGCTGAGAAGCACAATTGTTAATGATATGAACAGACGCGCCGCCCCTTTAGGGCGGTTTTTTGTTGTCGGCGGACAAAGGTCAAAATCTTGCACATTCCGGGTCATAATCACTCCTTCTTGCGGAAGGCGGATGTATTACTATAATGACAAATCAAATTGTCGAGGTGATACAACGTGGAGGCTGCAAAACAACCTGTGCCAAAAATTCTGCAAGAGAAGCGGAAATTCTGGACTCCGCAACGGAAAGAGGCTTTAACCGGGTGGCTGTTTTTGGCACCGGAAATTGTCGGGATGCTTTTTCTTAATGTATTTGCGCTTGGATTCTCACTTTATTTGAGCTTCTCGAAATGGGATCTATTGTCGGGAGTCAAAGGAATCGAGTTCATCGGATTGGATAACTATATCAAAATGTTCCATGATCCGAGTATCATTCAAGCTTTGAAGAACAATGCTTTTTATATGATTATGACCGTGCCGATACCGATTGCGATTGCGCTGGTGCTCGCGGCATTGATTCAAAACAGTGTGTTCCTCAAAAATTATTTTAAAGTGGCTTTCTTTATTCCTTATATTTCTTCGATTATTGCGATAGCTGCCGTATGGAGTGCATTGTTCCATCCGTCTCTTGGACCGATCAATCAGTTGCTGATGGAGTTTGGAATTTCCAGCCCTCCGAAATGGCTAGTTGATCCAAAGACCTCACTGTTATCCATTGCTATTATCAGTTCTTGGGCGAGTCTTGGCTACACCATAATTATCTATATGGCTGGCTTGACGAATATTTCCGATGAAATCTACGAAGCCGCCGAAATAGATGGCGCCAGCGCGTTGAAAAAATTCTTTGCCATCACAGTTCCGATGCTGCGTCCGACCACATTTTTCCTGCTTATTACCATGCTGATTGGCTCGTTTAAGGTGTTCGACATCATCGCCTTTTTGACCGAAGGCGGCCCGAATAATTCTTCTACCGTGCTTGTGTTCAGGATCTATGAGGAAGGGTTCAAATACTACAACATGGGCTACGCTTCTGCAATTTCCTGGCTGCTATTCGCTGTCATCGGCTTGATTACCGCAGCCACTTGGAAAATGAAATGAAGAATAAAGGGGGGAGATTAACATGCAACTGATTAGAAAAAATATGTCCAGAGTGATCACTACCTGCATCATGGGGGCTTTGTCCATTGTATTTCTTATCCCGCTGATCTGGATGATTTCCGCAGCCTTCAAATATGAAAAAGATGTAATGCGCTTCCCGATCCAATGGATTCCCGAGAAGATCAATGTAGCGTATAATTTCAAGATGGTTTGGATGGGACGGGTACCTTTCTCCCATTTCTATTTAAACTCCTTTAAAGTTGCGATTATTACAACCTGCATCACACTGATCATTTCATCTATGTCGGCGTATGCCTTGACCAAAATCAAGTTTAAAGGACGGAATATGGTCTTTCTGGCGCTGCTGTCATTCATGATTATTCCTGACCAGGCCACGCTGATTCCGCGTTTTCTGCTGATTCGTTGGTTCGGCCTCTATGATACTCATGCTGCTATCGTATTAATGAGTATGTTCTCCATCTACTTCACGTTCTTGCTGCGGCAATTTATGATTGGTATCAGCGACGAATATATTGAAGCGGCGCGAATTGATGGTGCAGGCCATTTGCGGATATTCTGGTCTATCATTGTTCCGCTCTGCAAGCCGGTGCTCGCTACCGTGGCGATCATTAAATTTATCTGGACCTGGAATGACTACCAGAATCCGCTGATCTTCTTGCTAAACAAGAATCTGTACACTATCCCACTCGGTATGACACTGTTCCGGGATGATTATTCGAACAACTATGCGATTATGATGACGGCAGCCGTTTCGGCGATCATCCCATTGGTCATCGTGTTCATTGCCCTGCAAAAGCAAGTCATTAACGGAATCTCCTTGGGGGGCGTAAAGGGCTGACTTGCGGGTATGCAAAAGAGGGTAAAAGTCAAAAATGTGATCCTACTACAGCAAAATTGTGCACTTGGCTTGTACAGCGGGTGCCTATAATAAGAAATGAACAAGGCACTATACTTAAATTTCAGTGCGGGGGGAAGTAAAATGAAAACAAAGGGCAAAAAAAGATTATCCGTTGTACTAGGCTCCATGCTGGCGGTTTCCTTAACGTTAAGCGCCTGTGGAAATTCCGGAAATTCAGAGAAGAATGGCGGTGCTGAAGCCAGTACGAATGCCGGGAACACCAAGGTGGACAAGCAAGTCGCCATCAAATATTACAACTGGGACAATGAAGCCCAATCAGCAGGCACGGATGCCATGCTGCAGGAATTTATGGATCAGAACCCAAATATCAAGGTAGAGCATGTGACACTCGTTCCCGGTGATTCTGTGGAGATGCTGAAGAAACTCGACTTCCTGATTTCATCCGGCGAAGCGATTGACGTTGTTCAGGTACCAAGCCTTGGAGGCGTACTTGAACGGGCGACCCGGGGAGCGCTTGCCCCGCTGAACGAATTCTATGAGAAGGATAACCTCGTTCCTGAGGATGAATATTATGTGAATGCTAAGGTAGACAGCAACTATTATGGGATGCAATATACCAAGAGCAGCAACTATGTAATGCTGAACAAAGATGCACTGGATGAAGCTGGGCTGCCTGTACCTACTTTTGGCTGGACATGGGATGACTATCGCGACTATGCCAAAAAACTGACCAAAGGTGAAGGCGTAGACAAACGTTACGGCACATACTTCCACACCTGGGAGTTGTATATGAACGCACCGGCCCAAACGATGATGAAAGATCCATTCGTGTATGATGACGGGACGACCATTTTCGCGGATCCAACCTATAAATACTTCTTCCAGCTGCGCAAAGATATGGAGTCTGCTGATAAATCTGCGAAAACTTATGCAGACGCTTTAGCGGCTAAGCTCAATTACCGCACGGAATTCTTTAATGAAGAAGCCGCTATGATTCTGGCTGGTAACTGGACGATCGCTGATCCGGGCAATACAGAGCAGTATCCGCATGATTTCAAGACAGCTTTTGCTCCGGTACCGGTGCCTCCGGCAGGATCGGAACCGAAAGAATACGAGGGCAAATACTTCACCAGCGGCAATATGCTGGCGATGGGCGCTACTTCGAAGAACAAAGAGGCGTCTTTCCAACTGATGAGATTTATGTCAACGGCTGTTAGTGATAACAGACTGGAATTCTCCGGTTATAAAAAAGCGGATAATGAAGCCTTGCTGACCAAACTGGTAGCTGGCAAAGAGGATATGTATGATATGGATTCACTCAAATATACACTCTTTGACAGTGCAATCCAGTTCCTTGATGGTGCGCAGGTGATGACGACGGCAACGTCCGAATTGACCAAAATAATCGATGACGGCTTCAGCAGATTTATGCTTGGAAATGAATCGATTGATAAGGTGCAGCAATGGATGGTTGATGAAGCAACAAAAATTATCAACGAAAAAGGTGTCATCAAATAAACAGGGAATAAGCAAGTATCACAAGTTGTGGACGAGGCTTTGGAAGGTCATCAACTGGCTTTCCAAAGCCTTATTTATATATTGGGTCTACACAAACATATGGGAGAGTGTAGCAATGATGGAAAGCAGATTTTCACAGAACAAGCCGGAAGAGAAATTGGCGCTGCCTTCTAGGGAACAGCTGGAGTGGCAGGACCTGGAGCTGGGGATGTTTTGCCATTTTGGCATCAATACGTTTTGCGATCAGGAGTGGGGAGAAGGCAATGATTCACCTGCGGTCTTCAATCCGCTTCATTTGGATGCCCACCAATGGGTTAGTACAGCCAAAGAAGCTGGATTCCGTTATTTTATACTGACAGCTAAACATCATGATGGCTTCTGCTTGTGGCCGACTGCGACAAGTACTTATTCTGTGGCTTCTAGCCCATGGAAAGAAGGGCGAGGCGATGTCGTCAAGGAATGCGCGGAGGCTTGCCGTGAACTTGGAGTTGGCTTCGGCATTTATTTGTCTCCGTGGGACAGACATGAGCCCTGTTATGCAGATCCGCAAGCGTACGATGATTTCTATGCCCTGCAATTGCAGGAATTGCTTACGGGCTATGGTCCGCTTACGGAAATTTGGTTCGACGGCGCAGGGTCGGAGGGCCGCAATTACGATTGGCAGCGGATTATGGATCTGATCAAGCGCCATCAGCCAGGCGCCATGGTGTTTAATATGGGGGCACCAACGATCCGCTGGGTTGGCAATGAGGATGGCGTTGCTCCTTATCCATGCTGGAACACTGCGAATTCTGCGCGGGGTAGCATGTTCAGTGAAGCTTCATTGAACTGGCTTCCCGGAACGCCGAGCTGGGTGCCTGCGGAATGCGATGTGCCCATCCGTAAAGACCGCTGGTTCTGGCATCCTGAGGAGGAGCATCTGCTGCTGTCTCTGGAGCAGCTAATGGATATTTATTATCGTTCGGTTGGACATGGGGCAACTTTGCTGCTCAATGTAGCCCCTGACAAACGCGGGCTGTTTCCGGAGGCTGATGTGCAGCGGCTGCTGGAATTCGGCAAGGAGATAAGACGCAGATTTGACAAGGCTCTGGCGGTAACCGCAGGTACTGGAGATATTGTTGAACTGGAATTGCCAGCAGCTACTGTGATTGATCATGTCGAGATTATGGAGGATATCGCTTACGGCGAAAGAGTAGAAGGATATATGCTGGAAGCGTACAGCAACGGAGCGTGGCTGGAGTTGAAGCGTGGCAGTTCGATTGGCCATAAGAAAATCGATGCCTTCCCTCCGGTTGTCGCAGAGAAAATCCGCTTACGGGTGTCAGAAGCTGCCGTAAGCCCCAAGATCAGACGGCTTGCCGTCTACCACTGCGGGGAATCGTTAGAATAAATATTAATAAAGGAGGTTGTCGATAATGAGCCTGCTCACCTGGAACGACGGACACTATTTGCTGGACGGACAGCCTTATCGTATCGTATCGGGAGCCATTCATTATTTTCGGGTTGTGCCTGAATATTGGAAAGACCGGCTGCTGAAATTGAAAGCCTGCGGATTCAATACCGTGGAGACCTACATCGCCTGGAATATACATGAACCTAAAGAAGGGGAGTTCGTATTTGATGGCATGGCCGATGTGGTATCTTTTATCGAGCTGGCTGGGGAGCTTGGGCTTCATGTTATTGTCAGACCGAGTCCATTCATC
Organism: Paenibacillus sp. FSL R7-0048; assembly: GCF_038004505.1. Lineage (NCBI taxonomy): Bacteria > Bacillati > Bacillota > Bacilli > Caryophanales > Paenibacillaceae > Paenibacillus > Paenibacillus sp. FSL R7-0048. Next base: position 1,833,467 of record NZ_JBBORF010000001.1, read on the forward strand.
TGTGCGGAGTGGGAGTTCGGAGGCCTGCCGGGCTGGTTGCTAGCTTACGGGGAACTCCAGCTTCGCTGCTGTGACCCTCTTTATTTAAGCAAGGTAGACCGTTATTACGATGAGCTAATTCCTCTGCTGGTTCCGCTGCTCTCCACACATGGCGGACCAATTCTGGCCGTTCAGGTAGAAAATGAATATGGCAGCTATGGTAATGACAGTGGCTACCTGGGCTATATGCGTGATGGACTGGTCAGCAGAGGGATCGATGTGCTGCTCTTTACTTCCGACGGGCCAACCGATGAGATGTTGCTCGGCGGAACACTGGAGGATGTGCATGCGACAGTCAATTTCGGCTCCAGTACAGAGGAATCCTTCCGCAAATATCGGGAATACCGCTCTGAAGAGCCGCTTATGGTGATGGAATACTGGAACGGCTGGTTTGATCACTGGATGGAGGATCATCATGTACGCGATGCCGGGGATGTAGCAGGTGTTCTGGATGAGATCCTGACCCAGGGCTCCTCATTTAATATGTACATGTTCCATGGTGGAACTAATTTTGGTTTCTATAATGGTGCGAATCATATCGTCACCTACGAGCCGACGACTACAAGCTATGACTATGATGCCCCGCTCACGGAATGGGGAGATACGACGGCGAAATTTGAAGCTGTCCGGTCGGTACTCAGCAACCATGGATTTGCCCCGACTTGTCCATTCCCTGAGCCGATTCCGAAGATTTCTTACGGGAAAGTCGCTTTGACGGAAAGAGCGGAACTATTCACGGCTTCCAATCTGGAGAAGTTATCAGAGACGGTGAACAGCGTGTGTGTACAGCCGATGGAGAAGCTCGGACAATCCTATGGTTTTATATTGTACAGCACTTATGTGAAAGGGCCGCGCTCTAGACAGAAGCTTTACATCGAGGGCGTGCGCGATCGGGCGCAGGTCTTCCTGGATGGACAGGTGCTTGGGGTGATTGAGCGCTGGAATCCGCTGCCACTGGAACTTTCCATCCCCGCTGGGGGAGCACAGCTGGATATCCTCGTCGAGAACATGGGACGAATCAATTACGGGCCGCTCATTCGCGATCCGAAAGGGATTCTGGACGGGGTTCGGATTGATAACCAGCTGCAATATAACTGGACGATTCGTACTTTGCCGTTGGAACAGGAACAGCTGGCTTCACTAGCGTACAAGAAGCACCCGGTGGAGAAGCAGCAAGCTGCGACCCTTTCGGGTCTGCCCGGATTCTACCGGGGCAGCTTCGAGGCGGAGGAGATTGGCGATACCTTTCTACGATTCGATGGATGGAATAAAGGGGTCGCCTGGATTAACGGATTTAATCTGGGCCGTTACTGGAACGTTGGACCGCAGCGGGCGCTATATATCCCTGGTCCACTCTTGCGCAAGGGGAGCAATGAGCTGGTTCTTTTGGAGCTGCATGGTTGTGCGGAGACTTGCGAGATTGAGCTTGTGAACCTTCCTGATCTGGGAAGAACTTCGGCCGTCGATGACGCCGTGTTGAATTTTGTGCAGGATGATAACTTGTAGATGCCTTTAGCTTTAACCAATTCTAAGATTGGGGTGAACAAATGCGTAAACCAAGTCTATTTTTAGTATTAGTTCTCATTGTTGATCTTTTTTCTTCCTGTGGGGGAGTTCTTTATCCCTCGCATAGCAGGGCATCTGCGGCTGCATCAAATCTTATGCTTAACGGAAGCTTTGAGAATACAACGACAGCCCTTGACTCAACCTGGACAGGGGTTACAGACGCTGCTCCGGTGGGCTGGAGCTTATGGGTCCCTACAGGTAGCGGGAAAGGCACGAATAAAACAGCGAATATCAAGATAGACGCTGGCACTGCGCATGAAGGAACCCGGTCCATGCTGTTCGATGCCTTTGCCACAAGCAGGATTTCCATCAATCAGGGGGTAACTTCGGTTATCCCCGGTAAATCCTACAGGCTTAAAGTCTGGCTAAAGACGGACAACGTCACTGGACAGGGAGCCTACTTTAGAACACAGTATTACAATACTGCCAAAGTGGGAGATGGACCTTCCTCTCCCAAAATAACAGGCACACAGGACTGGAGTATGCAGCAAGTACTTCTAACTATGCCGGCTAACGCGACGAAGCTAGTCATCGAGCCTTTTTTGGAGACTGGAAAAGGAAAGCTATGGATAGATGATATCGCATTGGAGGAATATGCGGGTCTTACAGGAATTGTGCTAGACCGTACGGCCTTTTCTATGGTCAAAGGGGACACGGTTGCACTTCTGCCGACTTTATCCCCTATAACGGCGGTGGATAAAACGGTAGTGTGGACTTCGAGCAATCCAGAAGCTGCGACTGTGGACGCACTTGGTAATGTAATGGGTACGGGGATCAGTTCTTCGACCATCAAGATCGCCACACCGGATGGTAGCCTTGCAGCTGAATGTCTGGTTACTGTCGAAGCTCCCGACACGATACAGGCCTACAATAAACTGAGGCTGAAATGGTACGACCGATTAAGTGGTGGTCAATACGATGGGAGTGATCCTGATATAGCTGCTAGTATTAGCGCTCAGGCTGCATCGGCTGCTGTACTTTGGGAGAGTATGGATAAATCCTCCGGCCGCACCTCTTTGTGGAGTGATACCGCGAGCACTACAGATTCGCAGTTTATTACAAGCGCTTACAATCGCTTGAAGACTATGGCATTGGCCTATTCTGTGGAGGGATCGGAGCTTTACGGCAACAGCGTTTTGGCGAATGATATTGTAAGCGCAATCAATTGGATGTATACAAACCGCTATAATCCGAGCAAAAGCGCTTATGGGAACTGGTGGGACTGGGAGATTGGCACGCCGCAGATTGTGAATGATCTTATGGTGCTCATGTATGACCATCTAACACCGCAGCAAATCAATCAGTATCTTGCGGCTATTGATGCCTTCTGTCCAGACCCCAAAGTAGGGTCGGTGCTTGGCGTTAAAGGCACGAAGATGACGGGAGCAAATCTACTAGATAAAGCACTTGTGGTCACGGTAAGAGGTGTGATTGGCAACAACAGTGCAAAGATCATTCAGGGCCGTGATTCCATTGGCTCCGAGTATGTGTACACGACCCATGGTGACGGTGTGTATAAGGATGGTTCCCTCGTTCAGCATAATAATATTGCCTATACGGGAGGATATGGTTCGGTCTGGCTCAAAGGGACGGCGGACATGTCTTATCTGCTGACCGATTCTCCATGGCCAATAACGGACCCGAATGTTCTGAATATTTACGAATGGGTGGCTCAGACTTACGAGCCGGTGATCTACAACGGTCAATTTATGGATTCGGTAAATGGCAGAGGTATATCTAGAAAAGGAAGCGGCAGCGCAAGAGGGTTGATTGTCACCTTGCTGCGGATGGCTGAAACTGCTCCGGAGAATATTGCAGTATCCATAAAGCAAGCGGCGAAGGAATGGATTTCAGCGAATATGACATCCGGCAATTATTATGAAGGGTTGTCGCTTGCCGATATAACGATTGTGAAAAAGCTGATGAATGACGGAAAGATCAATCCAAGAGGAGCTCTCATTAAGAATCAGGTATTCGCCGGCATGGACCGGGTGGTTCATCTACGCGAAGGTTACGGCTTCGGCTTGAGTCTGTTCTCGAATCGTATCTCGGCGTTTGAGAAAGGGAACAACGTGAACCTGAAAGGATGGTATACGGGGATTGGGATGACCTATTTATACAATCAGGATCTGACCCAATACCGGAATGACTTCTGGCCTACCGTCAATTCCTACCGCTTGTCTGGCACGACAACGGATGGATCGGGGCAGGGGATGGTGCCTGTGGAATGGAAAAGTTACATGAATCCGAAAACCTGGGTGGGTGGATCGTCGCTGGAAGGCCTATACGGTGCAGCAGGTATGGATTTCTCACTCTCCCAAGTGACCGGTAGCGATTTGCAAGGCAAGAAATCCTGGTTTATGTTCGATGATGAGATTGTGGCGCTTGGTTCGGGAATTTCTAAATCAACTGCCGGCCCGCAGTCTGTTGAGACGATTATCGATAACCGGATGCTTAACGAAGTGGGAAACAACAAACTTCTAATCAACGGAGCTGTAGAACCGTCACAGTCCGGATGGTCAGCGACGTTAAAGAACGTTCAATGGGCCCATCTGGAGGGTAATGTGCCAGGTGCCGACGTGGGCTACTATTTCCCTGAAGCTCCAAGTATACTGGCGCAACGTGAAGCCAGAACCGGCAGTTGGAAAGAGATTAATGCCACTCAATCCGATGTTCCCATTACACGCAACTATTTAAGCCTGGCAGTTGAGCATGGAGATACGCCTACGAATGGCTCATACTCCTATGTTCTGTTGCCTAATCGTGACATTTCAGGTACTGAGGATTACAGTGGCAACCCGGATATCGAAGTGCTGCGCAATACAGAGGATGTGCATGCGGTCAGAGAGAAGAAGCTGGGCATAACCGCCGCTAATTTCTGGAATCCAGGAACAGTAGATTCCATCAAGGCACTCAATCCAGCTTCCGTGATGATTCGGCAGATCGATCAGGAGCTTGTCGTTTCGGTGTCTGATCCTACTCAGTCGCAAAACCTATTGTCCCTGGAACTGGATATACCGGGGTTGACACTGCTCAGCAAAGATAGCAAGACGGATGTAGTGCAAGCTTCGGGAAATACAGTTATAACGGTGGATGTGAAGAATTCTATAGGAGCAACGCATGTATTGAAATTTAATATTACTGAAGGAGAGACTCCAAAAGACGAATATGACGAGCTTCGTGGAAGATGGGTGGAGTATTTGACCGGAGGGCAATCCTTCGACCCGAATAACCCGGACATTGCCAAGTCTATAAAGACTTTATCCGATAAGATCAGTAATCAGGAGCGAACTGGATTCTGGGATACGATGAACAAGCAAATGAACCGTACTTATTTATGGAGCGATAAGCCGGGCAGCACAGCGGATGCTTTTGATACGGCAGCCTCTTATAACCGGTTGAAGGATATGGCTATTGCCTTTTCGACATCCGGCTCACCATTGTACGAGAATATGCAGTTGAAATCAGATATTCTGGATGGTTTAGATTTCTTATACGCGAATTGGTATAACGAAACTAAACTGGAGAAAGGCAATTGGTTCGAATGGGAGATCGGCATTCCGCTTGCATTGGGAGATACGATGGCCTTAATGTTCGAGTATTTGTCAGCCGATCAGATTACCAAATATACCAAAGCCATTGATAAATTCTGCCCGGACCCAACCAAACGGACCAATCAACCCTCGTTGATGGAAACCGGCGCGAATCGGCTGGATAAAGCACTGGCAGTGGTCTTGAGGGGCATTCATAATCGTGACAGTGCGAAGATCAAACAAGGGCGGGATGCGGTTAGCCAAGTATTACCCTATGTGACCCGCGGAGACGGATTTTATGAGGACGGCTCCTTTATCCAGCATAATAATATTGCTTATACCGGCAGTTATGGGGCTGTATTGCTTGGCGATATGATGAAAATGATGACTTTGCTGACAGGGTCCTCTTGGCCGCTGACTGATAACAATATGAAGAATTTATACAACTGGGTAACGGATTCTTATGAACCTCTTGTCTACAGAAAATTAATGATGGATATGGTGTTCGGTAGATCGATAGCCCGGGGAAACCGGCAGCTCGTGCCTTGGTCGCATATTTTGCGGCTGGCTTCTTCCGCGCCACCGGAGCAAGCGGCTCGATTTAAATCGATGGTGAAGTATTGGTTCGAAGCCGATACGGTAGTAGAAAGTTATTACGACGGTCTAAGAGTAGCCGATATTGTTCTGCTCCAGACGCTTATGGACGATCCAGAGGTGCAGCCATCAGGAGACCTTACTGTGCATAAGCAGTTTTCGGCTATGGACCGGATTGTCCACCATCGGCCTGGATATGCCTTTGGGATCAGCATGTCTTCGGCCCGAATTGCCAACTATGAAGCGGGCACAGAGAATCTGAAGGGCTGGTATACAGGCGAAGGCATGACCTATCTGTATAATCAGGATCTGGATCAATATGCAGATGCATTCTGGCCGACCGTGAACGCTTATCGTCTGCCTGGGGTTACATCGGATGGGGCGAGTCGCGGTGCAGCCAAGACTACATCTAAAACATGGGTGGGAGGATCATCCATAGACGGGCTTTATGGAGCGGCCGGCATGGATCTGGATCCGGATAACAGCACATTGTCCGGTAAAAAGTCCTGGTTCATGTTCGATGATGAAATCGTAGCACTTGGGGCAGGCATTACAAGCACGGATAACCGCAAGGTGGAGACCATCGTAGATAACCGTAAGCTCAAGGCGAGCGGAGACAATGTACTTACGGTCAACGGAGAGGCCAAGCCATCCGCGCTGGGTTGGTCTGAGTCAATGAATCAGGTGCATTGGGCACATCTGGAAGGCAATGTTCCCGGCTCGGGAATCGGTTATTATTTCCCTGATGCCCCAACGATAGACGGTCTGCGTGAGTCTCGGACTGGCGCATGGAAGGATATTAATCAAGGGGGATCAACGGAGCCGATTACGAGAAATTATGCCAGCCTGTCGATTGCTCAGGGAACGAATCCGGTGAATCAATCGTATTCGTATGTGCTTCTGCCGAATCAGGATGAAACGGCGACAGCGCGCTACAGTAGTAGTCCTGACATCGAAATTATAGCCAACACGGATAGTGTGCAAGCCGTCAAGGAACAGAAGCTGGGACTTACGGCTATGAACTTCTGGGTACCGGGAATGATCGAATCCGTGCGCGCCAATCATCCAGCCTCCATTATTATCAAGGAGTCTGGAGATGAACTGACGATAGCCATTTCGGATCCGACACAGTCTCAATCTGTGGTGAATGTGGATGTCGGCAGAATCGCGCTGGAAGAGCTGATGAAAGATCCAACCGTAACGGTACTGCAGACCTCGCCGAGGATTGAACTCGCAATTCATACCAGCGGGTCCAAAGGAAAAAGCCATGTTGTCAAGTTCAGAATTGATCCGAATGCCGAACCTTCTGAGCCTTCCGATTCGGAACCAGACGAAGCGGCAATAACGAAGCTGTATGTTTCTGAAGATGCGTATGTCAATGGAGGATCGAAAGCTGCAGTCAATTATAGTTCGGTCAATTACTTGCAGATCAGAAATGGCAGCGGGGACACAGACAGAAGGGTTTATCTAAAATTCGATCTGAGTCCATTTCTCGGTGAAGTCGGTTCTGTGAAGCTGAATGTGTTCGGAAAGACAAATGACGGGGCAGGCACTTTGTCCGATATCGGTGTATTTGGAGTCCAAGATGATGATTGGACGGAGGCAACGCTAAATTACAATAATGCTCCAAAAATCGGTACTCAAGCTGCGCTGCAGACTTTTTCCGGACCGGAGCAGTGGCGGCAGTTCGATATTACCTCATGGGTTGGCACGGAGTTCCCTTCCGATCCGGTGATAAGTCTGGCTCTTAGGCAGGTAGGCTATAATCTCGCCACAGACATAAGAAGCCGTAAGAATGAGAATGGCAAATATGCCGCGTATCTGGAAATTTTGCCGAAAGATACAACACCTCCAGTCACGAAGGCTACCATACTTGGAGAAACAGGAGAAGGGGGCGCATATAAGGGCAAAGTCAATATCACTTTTGATGTCACCGACCAATCCAATGGGGGAGCTGTCGGCTGGGGAGTCAAGCGGACAGAATACCGGCTCAATGGTGGTTCATGGAGTACGGTTACTCAGAGCGTATATATCGAGAACCCCGGAACCTTCGGGATCGATTATCGTTCGGTGGATAAGGCTGGAAATGTAGAGCCTTTCCGACAGCTTCAGGTGACAGTCATGGAGCCTACAGAAAGAGTCTCAACGGCAATTAGCGGCCCGGAAAGCCTGGCTGTCGGGGAGAACGGAACGGCGGTTACTTCGGTAGTGTACAGCGATGGCAGCCGTTATATAGTAACCGAAGGTATAGTCTATGAGAGCAGCGATCCTAACGTCGCAAGTATAGGCAAAGATGGCCATATTGAAGCTAAAGGACCGGGCGTTTCGGTTATTTCATCCGTATATGACAACATGACCGCTTCCTATTTATTAAAGGTGTATGGACAACTGCCGGAGCTCGTCTCTATTTCGTTAAGCGGTCCGACATCCTTGGAAATAGGGCAGAGCGGTAAGGTGGTCACAACGGCGGTATATAGTGATGATAGCCACCTTACGGTAACCGAGGGTGTGATCTACGAGAGCAGTAACAGGAAGGTAGCCACAGTAACGGCAACGGGGCAGCTGCAAGCACTTGATCCGGGCATGACTGTGATTACTGCAAGTTACGGAGGACGGCAGAGCAGTCTGAGGCTTCAGATTCTACAAGCGGAAGAGACTACTTCAACTGTTCCGAGTCCGCAACCACAAGTGCCTTCCGTACCGGAGGTAACGGCGGGGCGGCTGCAACTAAACGCAGCTTCGTTGAACGATCTTTCGGAAGCCATTGTCTACGAGGGTAAATTGAGAATGCTAGTATTGCCGGGGATGGCAGCAGACATGCTCAAACAGAAGCCGCTTCGGGTAGAGGCTTCTAACTTTAATCTGACCCTTCCGGCAGCGGTGCTTCAACAATTGCGGGGTTTGATTCCTGCGGAGCAATTGGCCGGCAGCCAGATCTTTCTGGAGGCTTCTGAGGTGAATGGGGAAGCGGCGCAGAGAATACTAGCTAGCGCAGAGAAGAAATCTGGTGCAGTGCTAAACCAGGCAGGAGAGTTCCTTCTCTTTAACCTGTATATTGTTGCTGGTGACGGTACAAGAAGCATACTTCCCCAATTTGTTGAGCCCGTTACATTAGAGCTTAACGCCTACCCTGAGGCCAAAAGGAATTTGCTCGGCGGCTATTATTTTCCGGATTCCGGAAATATAGAGTATGCGGGCGGTTCCTGGCTGAAGGGCAAGGTGGCTCTGCGCACCGAACACTTAGGCACATATGCCGTGCTGGAATACAACAAATCGTATGACGATGTTCCTTCTGGACATTGGGCGGCGGCGGTTGTACAAGAGCTAACGGCCAAACATCTGATTCAAGGAGTCGGACTTCGGAATTTCGAGCCGAACCGCTCTCTGACCCGTGCAGAATTTACAGCTATGCTGATCCGCTTGCTAGGACTTGAAGGGAAATCATCTACAGCATTTGCGGATGTATCTGCGGATGAGTGGTATGCGGAGGAAGTGGCGCAGGCTGTAGAGGCGGGGATAGTCCATGGAGTGAGTGAGACTCGCTTCTCTCCAGAAGCCCCTATTTCCCGCCAAGAGATGGCGGTCATGGTGATGCGAGCCTACGAATATGTCAGCGGGAAAAAGGTGGAACCGAAGCCTGTAATCCAATTCGGTGACTTGCGTGCGGCTGCCTCATGGGCCCGTGAATCGATCATTGCTGCCCAAGCCCTTGGACTTATTCAGGGTCGAAGTGACCAGCGATTCGCTCCGGGAGGCTCAGCAACTCGAGCTGAGAGTGCAATGGTTCTATACAATCTTTTAGCAATTAAGATTGAAAAGTAAGAATTTGAAGCCAGGGCTTTGGGAAGGTTCAGTAGAACCATTCCAGAGCCCTTTTGGCGTTTAGAGAAATCGGCAGGTTTGGATGGGCAGAGCTTTCGTTGAGGTTTCATTTCTACTCGGTTTGTGAATAATGGAGGATTGAATAGGAAGGGAGCATTAGAGATGCAGGTGTATATGGACATTGTGCTTAGGGCCTTTGTTGCTATGATCATGCTTTTGCTGATCGCCAAAATATTGGGAAAACAAACGTTATCTAACTTGACCTTCCACGATTTCGTGACGGGTATTATATTGGGCTCAATAGCCGCGAACTTGGCGTTTAATAAACAGCTGCATTCTTCCTACATGATCCTGGCGCTTATAGTCGTTACCGTTACATCTTTTTTACTATCTATCATCGCTTTAAAAAGTCGTAAAATGAGAAGCTGGATTTCAGGTTCACCCACTGTACTTATTGAGGATGGGAAAATTCTTGAGCAAAATATGAAAAAGGTAAGGTATTCGTTGGATTCTTTGGATCAGGCCTTGAGAGAAAAGGAAATTTTTAATCTAGAGGTAGTAGAATACGCTGTGCTGGAAGATAACGGAATGGTGTCTGTATTAAAGAAACAAGAGTACCAATATGTTACCCGAAAAGATCTAAAGCTGTTGTCCGTTCCTCAGAGCTTTCCCGTTGAATTGATTATGGATGGAATAGTGCTTGCAGATAATCTTAAGGATAATGGCCTGACCCAAGAGTGGCTGGAGAACGAGTTAAGGCGTAAGGGAAAACAAATTTCTGATGTGTTTTACGGGGTAAGAGGAACGCAGCAGCAGCTGATTTTTGACTATTATGAAGACGGGATAAAGAAACCTATTGATAAAGAATAGCTTTTGTTCATATTGGAGATTGACGGATACCTAAGCAGCGTCTTATAATGTTTATATAATTATTAATTAGTTAATAAAAATATAAACGTTGAGAGGCGGTATTTAACCATGGCAGAACGTGCGATCCTTAATACTGACATTCGCAAAGGGACGATTAACAGAAATATTTACGGACATTTTTCTGAGCATCTTGGCCGTTGCATTTATGAAGGGATTTGGGTTGGAGAAGATTCAACTATTCCTAACACCAACGGTATTCGTAATGATGTCGTGAAAGCGCTTAAGGAAATTAAAATTCCTGTACTACGCTGGCCAGGCGGCTGTTTCGCGGATGAATATCACTGGAAAGATGGTATCGGAGCCCGTGAAGGTCGTAAACGTATGATTAACACTCACTGGGGCGGAACGGTTGAGAACAACCATTTTGGTACGCATGAATTCATGGAATTATGTGAGATGCTGGAATGTGAGCCTTACATTAACGGTAATGTGGGCAGTGGTACCGTTCAAGAGATGTCCGAATGGGTGGAGTATTTAACCTTTGGAGGCGTATCTCCAATGTCCGAGCTTCGCCAGCAGAATGGTCATCAAGAGCCTTGGGCTGTGACTTATTTTGGCGTGGGGAATGAGAACTGGGGCTGCGGCGGGAATATGCGTCCAGAATATTATGCAGATCTTTATCGCCAATATCAGACGTATGTACGAAATTACGGGGACAATCGTATTCACCGGATTGCTTGTGGTCCTAACGTGGATGATTATCACTGGATGGAGGTTCTGATGCGTGAGGCAACACGCTTTATGGACTCGATTACCCTGCATTATTATACAATTCCTGGTCCAGCATGGGAGAATAAAGGTGCAGCTACAGGCTTTGAAACGAGTGAATGGTTTAGTACATTAGAGAAAGCCCTTCGCATGGATGAGCTGATCACCAGACATGGCGTTATTATGGATAAATATGATCCGGATAAAAGAGTAGGTCTTATCGTAGATGAGTGGGGAACTTGGTATGATGTAGAGCCGGGGACGAATCCAGGATTCCTGTATCAACAAAATTCAATTCGGGATGCTCTTGTAGCAGGCGTGACCTTGAATATTTTCCATAAACATAGTGACCGGGTACGGATGGCAAATATTGCGCAGACGATTAACGTACTTCAGGCAGTTATATTGACCGAAGGGGAAAAGATGGTGCTGACCCCAACGTATCATGTATTTAATATGTTTAAAGTCCATCAGGATGCGGAGTTGCTGGATTTAGCACTGGAAAGTGGCACTTACAGCTTTGAAGGCCGTGAGATTCCTGAAGTATCTGCTTCGGCTTCCGTAACTGCTTCTGGAATCATCCATGTCAGTCTTTGCAACTTGAACCATGCTGCTTCTGCTGCTGTTCCACTTGAGCTTCGTGGTCTTTCCGGGAAGAAGGTTGAAGTGACAGGCACAACACTTGCCGGTGATAAAATTGATGCTCACAATACCTTCAGCCAACCGGAGGCGGTAGTGCCGCAAGCCTTCACTGCCTTCACTCTGGAGGGCGATCTTCTTAATGTTGAACTGCCTCCAATGTCAGTAACTGTGCTGGAGATTACGCCGAAGGCTTAAGGTGGTGTTACCATGTCAACAACATCAACATGCAAGGGATGCAGAGAGGATTATAAAGTTACGCCAACGCAGATTAATCGGATCTTGTCTTCTTCCATGTTTAAGCCAGAGTTTTGTGTTCCGGATGAAGTTTACGCTGAACGGGTTGCCCTTTGTGGGACTTGCCCTAAGCTGCACGAAGGGGTAACTTGCGTCGCTTGCGGCTGCATCATCCCCGTAGTAGCCAAGCTTAAGGAACGTAGTTGTCCATTGCCGGGGGGTGGCTTGTGGGGTCCCTTTATCGAAAAGAATTAAGCTAAAATAAGAGCCGCATTCGACTCTCCAATGGGAGGTGAATGCGGCTTTATTCTTGGTTATCCGTATAGAACAACTCAACGATTAGATCTTCATTATAATTTCCAAAACCTTTGCCAAAAAGAGTAATCCCGCCAATATGCTCGGCATCTTCATCTACGGAAAGCTTGAAAGACCACTGTTTGTCACGGATATTCACTTGATCAAGGGTAACTTCTGAGAGCTTCAAACCATCCATAAATGTACCTTTTGCTGTAATGCGCAGCTGCTTGAGCAAGCCGTATTGGTTCGTGAGTGCTGGCCACCAGGCCGGTGTATATTTACCACGGCTATCCCCGTAGTCACCGGGACTTGTCCAGAATCCAAGCTTCACTCCGTTCAGAGTGAATGTGATATCCGAAGGCCAATTATTATTAATGGAAGGTGCTTCGGAAGCAATTTCCATGGTTATAATCAGTTCCTCAGGATGCTGGCTGGAGAGGAGGAAATTAGGGATTTTATATTCGATAAATCCTTTGCCGAACCAAAGAATCCCCGCATTCATACGCTCAAGATCCCAGAAATAGCGGGGATCATCAAAACTGCCGATCACTTTCTCAGTAGTTGCAAGACCACAGGTTGGCTCGATCAGGAAGTCGGAGTAATGTCCAACCGGAATTTCCTTGCGATAACTTTTGCGCTCATTGATCTGTCTGCCTGGGAAGGTGATTTCTGCTCCTTCAGCAGCTAGAGTACAGATCTTTTGCAGACCACTTCGACCAGGTGCCATATGCGTCTGGATCAGTCCGGCAGCTTCCAGCTTACGCACATGCATAGTCATAATGGCGCTGCTCAAATTTACTGCTGCGGCCAATTCCTTAACATTCATAGGATTTTCGGCAAGCAAACGCAACATATGCAGGCGTACTGAGCTGGCTAAAGCTTCATAGACGGGAAGGGATTCTTCCGACAGGTCAAGTTTCATAAATGGCCTCCAATTAAAATTTATGGGCTAATCGCCGATGATTAAGAAATTTATTAATAACAATATAAAAATCGACGTTTATTTCGGATGTATAGTTAATGATTATATTAGTTAAATACTTTTTTTACAATATGGGACTTTAAAAAAAGAACGGAGCCTGTGGCTCCGCTCTCTTTTCAAATCAAATCTTGCTTAATCTACGTTCGAGCTATACTCTGCCTGTACTTCATCTGACTTGAGCGCTCTGCTGTAAATCTTCAGTTCATCAATCATACCCTTAAATGGTGCATCCCAATAGTTGACGCCTAGAGCGAAAACGCCGTTCTTGTTCTTAAAGACATTCGGGAAGCCCTCACCAGAGAACTGCTCTACTCCGTTGAGGTAAACTTTTACGGTACCATTGCTGACCGTAAACGCAACATGTGTCCATGTATTTACTGGAATCTTCATGGCAGAAATAGCATCATACCAAGCTTCTCCGGACCATAACAACGTTTTACCGCCACCGTTCTGAGGAACGAAGCTAATCCAGCTATTTTTAGTGGCAGCGCCGAAGAAAGTAGTTGTTGCATCTGTAAGTTGTTCAGGATTTAGCCACATAGATACGGTGTAGGTATTGCTGTCAATTAATCCATCAGGCAAACGGATACCGGAGGTACCGTTGAATATTGCAGCTTGACCGAGGACACCGTTACCGTATGTGATATTGCCTACTGTTGGGCTATCTACTTTTGCTCCTGTAACTTCGCCTTTTCCGTTCAATTGGAAGGAGTCATCCAGGTCGCCATCAAAAGCATAATGAGCTACTTTTCCATCAGTTACATTTACTGTGTAGCTGGCTGAAACTTCGCTTCCATCAGTCGCTGTTGCAGTAATTACAGCTTGGCCACCGACAGTTAGTGCTGTTACTATTCCGCTCGCTGCGTCAACAGCCACTACGCTGGAATCGCTAGAGCTCCAAGTTAGCGCCTTATTTCCGGCATTGGTTGGAAGCACACTTACTTGAGGGGTGAAAGTATTTCCTACAGCTACTGATTTAACAGCTTCACTGAATGAAATATTACTTACTTTAATGTTCGTATCAGGCTCACCGTTTACAAGCCAGCCCACAGCTTCCGCAGACAATGCTCTATCATACACGCGGAATTTATCAACCAAACCTTTGTATGGTGCATCCCAGTAGTTCACACCAAGAGCAAATACACCGTTTTCTGTATCAAAAATATCTGTGAATCCTTTTCCGGAGGATTTCAATATACCATTTACGTACATATTGACTGTTCCAGCATTGTAAGTGAAGGCAATATGCGTCCACTGGTTAACTGGAATTTGTAAGCCTGTATCAGCATCTAGCCAAGTATCGCTACCGAACCAGAGTCTGGTGGTTGCTCCACCGTTTCCATATGGCAGGAGACTGAACCAGTTCGTTTCGGTTTTAGCACCGAAGAATACAGGAGTAAAAGCTTTTAATTCGGATGGGTTCAGCCACATCCCTACCGAATATGCGCTACTTTGAATTAATCCGTCAGGTAGACGAACACCGGATTTACCATCAAACTTGGCTGCCTGACCGTCTTTACCAGCCTCAAAAGTGATGTCTCCATCCTCAGTGTTGTTGATCAGATTTCCGGTGACTATGCCGTCAGCTGTGCGATCCCCATTTTCTGCAAGGTCGCCATCAAAGTCAAAGGCAGCTACTAAGCCGTCTTCCAATTGCGTGCTCTTTTTTTCCATAACAACGGCGGTGAAGGTCTTAGTTACTGCGACTTCACCTAGCTTAATTGTAGCAGTCAGTTCAACTGTAACGTTTCCAAGTCCAAGTTCAGGACGAGTAACCTTACCATTGTTAGCAATTACAGCCTCATTGGAAGAGGACCATGAAATTTCTGCTCCGCGCAAGCCTTCCGTAGGAAGGGTGATGTCATCGTATATTTTCCTTGTGTCACCAATACTCAAGCCTGCAGCAATATTGTTCAAAATCTGCTCAACGCTCATCGATTCCATCTGGCTGCCCCAGATAGTGATCCCTTGATCTGACATTGCGGTGAACGTCATAACATGCTGTTGGCGTGAGGAATCCCATTGCTTCACAAATACACCTTTGTAGAGATGTTGTACGGTGCTTCCATTTTCCGTTTCGTTAATGAGCAAATGAGCGAAGTACTCATCCTTCAATTCCCAAGTTCCGGTTAACGATCCAACGATCGTTCCGTCACTTTTTAGCTCGATATCTACTGTAGGTTTGATAATGCCTGAAACATCCTTGCCGTGGTTAACGAACTGATAAGAGCCGACAACATTATCCCGTGCTACAGCCCCAATAGTTTCACCCGTGTAACGATGTACGGCAGTTACTGGCCAGCCATCTTCGTTAGTGAACATTTGATGCACACGAAGTTCATGGGTTTCACCACGGAGTGGGAAACGAGTGTGGAAGAAGTTAAATATTTTACCCGTTTCATCATCATATTGTACCGAGTTATGTCCTGAGGACACATAACCATACGTTTGGAAATTCGGGTCTGCATTTTGATTTGTAAACATGAAGTTTCCTAACAGCTTATTACCATATGGTGTGTTGTCACCATCGGTAGTTAGAACAGCATTCTGTCCTGCTGCATCCGTATAAGGGCCGTCCGGATTTGTTGAACGGAACTGCCGCATGCTGTAACCGCCTTTGGAGTCCAATCCACCGTAAGTTACATACAAGAAGTAGTAACCAGTATCCTTATCGTAAACGATATACGGACCTTCACCCGATTTGGTCATTCCGCCAGAAATATGGGTTCCGAAATAGCGGTCGATAAGACGTCCATCAGCGGTCTTTCCATCTTTGCCTGGATATTTAGGTTCTCCGGTAGCTGGATCAATCTCCAGAATGAATATACCACCTGACCATGAACCATAAGTCATCCAAAGCTTGTTGTCTTTGTCGTAGAAAATAGTTGGGTCAATTGCATTTGTATAGGTTTTGTTTTGATACAAACCACCTGCATTAAACCAATCTGGATTGACACCTTCCAGCGTTCCATTGTCGATAAGGTCCTTGATATTTGTATTGTCCCATTTCTTATTTACTTTACTGTCACTGTCATAAGCTTCATCTTTGGTGAAACCGGAATAAATTACGGTATTTCCATAAGTATAAGGCCCTTCGATATTTTGCGAAGTGGCGTAGCCAATCGCCGAACGGATATAAGTAGAAGAAGCGCTGTAATACATCATATAAGCGCCAGTTGTTCCATCAGCGTTCTTATAATCGTTATTCCAGAATACGTCCGGTGCCCAGATGGAGAATCCGCCTTTACTGTCCGAATCGTTCTCGCCAGCCCACTTAAAGGATTCTGCCAGATTCTTGGACAGATCACCAAAAATCACGTTGCCCGGTGTTGTATAACCATTAGTGAACTGTGTCCAGTTCATCAGATCATCTGATTTGGCCGCATCGATATGGGAGCCAAATACATAATAAGTTCCATTATCCACTACCACCGATGGATCATGTACCGAGACATTGGTGAGTGCTGGTGCAGTTGCTCCCGGACTAGGTGTAGCCGTCGGACTAGGTGTAGCCGTCGGACTAGGTGTAGCCGTCGGACTAGGTGTAGCCGTGGGATTTGGTGTAGCCGTCGGATCTGGTGTAGCCGTTGGGGCCGGAGTAGCTGTAACTTCCGGAGCCGAAGTAGCAACAGAACCGCCGTTAGATCCACCGGTACCAGTGGTTGCCGTAGCCGTTGGAGTTGGTGTTTCAAAATGGATTAACTGACTGTACTTGCTATCAAAGATAACCTTACCCGTGCCTTGGATGGTTAGGATATCGTTGAAACCAAGGATTAGATTCTTGATTTCTGTACCTGCTTCTACACGCAGCTTGGCTTTTTGCTTCAGTGTAACTTCAGCAATACTGCCTGCTGTCAGATGGAGTGTAGGCTCTCCCAACGCTTGAAGCTCAACGGAATCAAAGCTTCCTTTCAGCTTGAGGATGGAATCCTTAGGCAGCGTATTCTCAACAATAACCCGGCTGAAACCTGCCCCCGTTAGTGCATCTTCCTCTAGTATTGCGCCGGAATGTACACGTACGTTTGGTACAGCACTTGTGCCTCTAGTAACGACTCGCAGCTTGCCGTTATGCTTATCTACTACCATTTCAGCAGCATTGGAGTCGCTTAGTACGACACTGTTCTCACCGCCACCAGAAACGAATACTTTTCCCTTAACAGTGACATTATTCAGTGTGACATCGCCCTCAGCAATACCTTCGGTAAGGTAGAGATTCCCTGAAATTGTGGAGTTTTTCAACTCTACGCCTGGGCTGCTGATAACCATATTCCGAGTGTTAATCCCCGAATAGCTTCCGCTCTTAGGCGTGATTTCTCCGCCCAGCTTCTCAATCATGCGCAGTGCTTCCGCTCTTGTTACAGCCTGAGTTCCTTTAAAGCTGCCGTCAGTGTAACCTTGCAGATAACCTTCACCAAGTAAAGACAATACTGCTTCTTGGCTCCATTCTGGCAAATCAGCAGCATCCTTTGGTGCAGAAGTGCCAACAGATGAGTTGAGTTGGAACAGTCTGTATAACATTACTGCAGCTTCTTGCCGACTTACTTGCTGTGCGGGTCGGAAGGTGCCATCGCTGTATCCTGTTACATATCCTGCAGCGGTTGCTTTTTGGATATCGCTGTAGTAAGCACCTGTCGTGGAAACATCCGTGAAGCCTATAACGGCTTTTTCCTGCAAATTAAAGACCCGATTAACCAGAGTAACCCACTCTGCACGGTTGATTTCTTGATTTGGCTTATATATTCCGTTTCCGTAACCGAGAATCAAGCCCTTATCTACCCAGGTTTGAAAATCTTTTTGTGCCCAGTGGCCGGAATAATCGGCAGTTTGTTGCTGAGTGGATAATGCGACTGCTTTGGAATCGCTTGCAGAAGCAGCAGAAATTAATGGAGCAGGCACTAATAGAGTGAGGGCAAGCAGGGAAGCGGTTAGTTTACCAGTAGTTTTTCTCAAATGTATGTTCCTCCGATTCTAGTGATGTAGAGCTTGTACACGCGTATTTTTCCAATTCCTCCCTTCTTTACTGAAAAAAATGTAAAACGCTTACATAAATAGCTACTAAAAAAACGCTTTTCGAATATGAAAATGGTTTTAATTTATGTATTACTAAACCATAACACGGAAAACGTTTTATAATGCTCTCATTTTAAGCATGATATCAGCAAATAGTCAAATAGAAATTTAATGATTTATGAATCTTTTTATATTTTTATAAATTATAAATTCAAAATAGAGGCAAATGATTTAACTACTGGTGATTACTGCTGAAGTGGATAAGAGTGAAATACAGTGAATGGATGACTAGGCGGGATATATCAGCAAGATAAAGAGAGGGGATAGGGCATAACAGGTGGGGGGGAGCTAAAGAAGAATAGCTAATTAGTTGTTCACCCCCGCAAAAAAACCAGTTTTGCTTAGATCATAAATGAAAAATTTACAGATAGTACAACTTGAAAATGATATCTTGATCATGGTTTCCGAATTTTTTTCCGAAAATCGTTGCTCCTCCTACGTGTTTTGCATCTTCCTTCACTTCGATCCGAAAGGTCCAACGATCACAATTCGTATCTAAATCCTCAATCGAAACCTGAGACAGCGGGTCACCGTCAATATAAGTTCCATTGTGGTTTGTAATTCTAATCGTTTTTAGCAATCCGTATTGATTGATATTGTGTGGCCACCATTCCGGTGTGAATTTACCTCTAGCATCAGCGAAGTCTCCGGGGCTCGTCCAAGTCCCTAATTCCAAGCCATTCAAAGAAAAGGTGATGTCTGAAGGCCATACGTCATTAGCAAAGGGGAATTCGGAAGAAAGCTCTAAGCTAATTTCAAATTGCTGTAAGGTTTCCTCTTTTTTTAGGAAATTAGCGATATTATATTGCACATAACCTTGCGTGAACCAGAGTATCTCTGCGTCCACTCTTTTAGAATCCATGAAATATTTAGGTTCGTCTACTCTGCCGATAAACTCCTTATCCGTAGCAAGTCCGCAAGTAGGTTTCAGATCATAATCGGTATAATGACCAATCGGCACTGATGTCTCGTAGGAGGCAAAGGAGTGAAAGATTTTTTTCGGGAAGTTAATCTCAATATGATCCACCCTAAGGATTGAGATTTTTTGCATTCCTGATTTACCAGGCACCTTTTCAGTTTTTATGAGCCCTGCATCTTCTAGTTTTTTAATGTGTTTGGTAACGATAGGACTGCTTATTTTAAGTTCTTCTGCCAAATCTTTGATGTTCATCTTATTTTTGGAGAGCAACTGAATAATTTTGATGCGTACTTCACTCGCTAAAGCTTCGTAAACAACAAGAGAGGATTTGTCGATTTCCAACTGCATTTTACCCACTTCTTTCAAAGTTATTTCATATACTGTAAAGTTTATTAATCTATATATAAAGTAACATGAAAGGTAACCGAAGTAAATATAATATCGCTTTCATCTCCGAGAGATGAATCAAAAGGTTAATTAAACGAAAAAAAATTCTGTTAAGTTTATTTAAATGTTATTGACTACGCTTTCACAATGAATGTATACTAATCTCAAGTTAATCGTTTTCAAAGAAAGTGAACATGAATGGTTATCTTAACATTACAGCTGCAGGGGGAGAGAGTAATGAAAAAGAAATTTGGAGTTTTATTAGCAACGGTTCTAACATTATCGACAGTTTTGGCAGGATGCGGTGGTAAAGATGATAGTAAGACGATTACGTTCTGGACACCGCTGACCGGTGATGACGGTGCTTATATGGATCAAATTGTTAAAAACTACAATGCAACGAATCCCGAAATTAAAGTAAAACATGTTATTACGGCTGATATGTACACAAAAATTTCTACAGTTTTGGCATCTAGCAAAGGTGTTCCTGATTTAGCAATTATCCACGCTGACCGTGTTCCTGGGTTTGTTAAACAAGGTGTACTGGAATCCATGCAAGATACCGTATTGCCAGCACAACCTGAACTGAAAGCTGAAAACTACTTACCACAAGCTTGGAACACTGGTAATATCGATGGAACTCAATACACAGTTCCTCTTGATATTCATAGTAACGTAATGTATTACAATAAAGATTTGCTGAAAAAATATAACGCTGAATCCTTCTTGGATGATAACGTTGTTACTATTGATGAAATGCTTTCCTTACAAGGTAAATTGGATGAAGGCGATTACGTAGTTAATGATGCCTTGCTGGGCTGGGTTATCTTGGCTCAAATTCAAGATTTGGGCGGGGATATCCAAGTCGATGGAAAACCGGCTGTTAATACCCCTGTATTTAAACAAGCGTTTGAAAATGTTAAGAAAATCGCCGATGCTGGCCTGATGACTCCATTTGGTGAAGACGGTTACTTGATGTTCCAATCTCAAAATGTACTTTTCTCGACAGACGGAACTTGGAGTTCTACAGCACATGCTGGGGTTGAAGGCTTGAACTTTGGCGTGACCAATGTTTATTCTCCTACTCCTGATAAATTCACCAACAGATCTTCTTCTCACTTGTTCGCTATGTTGAAGAATGATAAGAGAACAGACGAAAAAGAAGTGGGTATTGCTAACTTCTTGGAATATGTTCGTACGAATTCGATGGAATGGGCAAAAGCTGGACAAAACGTAGCAAGTAACGTAGTTAACCAAAGCCCTGAGTACAAAGACTATATGCAATCCTTCTTTACATCTGATGAAAAAGAAATCGAATCCCTATACATTTACACCTATGAATACTACCCATACATTGCGGAAGCTGTAGATACTTACTGTGCGGATATCGTGCGTGGCAACGTTGATATTGATGAGACTTTGGCAACGATGCAAAAATTTGTTGAAGATAAAATTGCGGAAAGCAGCAGTGCAGCAAAATAAAGCAAAATAGAATAGATTGTACGAAGTAATGTGCCATGTTATGGTGCATTACTTTGTGCAAAAGGAGAAATGAATTCCTATGAAAAAGAAAATCAATTGGGCACCTGCTTTCTTTGTAGGTCCGCATGTCATTTTGTTTGCTGTCTTCATTTTATTGCCAACGATTTATGGGATTTATGCTTCATTTACAAAATGGAATTTAATGAGTGATCCGGTATGGGTAGGCTTTGATAACTATAAGGCTATTCTTTTTGACAACAGTTCAACCTTTCATACTCAATTTTTCAGAGGTCTAAAAAATACATTGATTTTCGTTGCTATGTCTGTTCCGTTGCTGATTATTATTCCATTAATGGTCGCGGTGGCGTTGGAACATAAAAAAGTTAAAATGAAGAGCTTAATTCAATCTATTCTTTATATTCCTGGCTTGATTTCAATTTCTGCGGCCGCACTGATTTGGCTGTTGATCTTTAATAAGCAACTTGGGATCACTGGTAATCTATTTGGATCACAAATTGCTTGGCCTGCAAATCAACCCTATGCGTGGATTATTATCATTGTAATTACTTTATGGGGTGGTATTGGGGGCAACATGATTATCTATCGTGCTTCCTTAAGTGGCGTTTCTCAAGAGTTATATGAATCGGCTGAGCTCGATGGTGCGGGTTCTATTAAAAAATTCACTAGTATTACCTTGCCATCTATTCGTTTTCCATTAATTTATACCTTTGTTATGACAACTGCGGGTGCCTTTAATGTATTCGGCCAACCGTTAATGATGACCGATGGCGGACCTCGACAAAGTACACACGTTCTAATGATGTATATTCGTCAATTAGCTTTCGGTAACGGTGAGTCCATCGCCGGGATGGCATCAGCTATGGCAGTTTTACTGGGATTAGTTATTTTGGTGATCTCAGCGCTGCAATATTTTGTAATGAACCGAAATGCTTCATAGCTTCGCAGAAACTAATTGACTAACAAGGAAATGGAAAAGGTAGGTGTACTAAAATGTCAAACCAGGCAGTAAATCCAGTTGTAAATACAACAGGCAAAATAAAAGGCTCCTCCAGTGTAAGTATTTCAAAATATATTTCCTATATATTTCTAGGTATCCTATGTGTGATTTGGATCATTCCTGTTATATTCGGGATTTCCACCTCATTTAGATCACAAACGGAAGTAGTATCCTCGGGCTTTAGACTATTTCCTAAAGAGTGGGTCTTTGAGAACTACGTTACAATCCTAAACAATACCTCTACAGCTCCAATTCTACGTTGGTTAGGTAACTCATTGTTTATTGCCACATCTCACACCATTCTGGTTGTTATTGTTATTTCGATTACAGGTTTTGGTTACACCCGTATTAAGTTTAAAGGAAGAGACACATTGTTCTTTACTTTGCTGGGGATCTCCTTCTTCCCGGGTGTTGTTAACTTGATTCCTTCTTATAAAATCATTGACTCCTTTGGTTGGGTGAATACTTCCTGGGCTATGATTATCCCTGGTCTTGCGGGTATGGGTAATATCTTCTTGGTCAGACAGTTTATGAACGGTATCCCAAAAGAATTAGATGAATCGGCTAAAGTTGATGGTGCTAGTGACTTTAGAATTTTCGCGCAAATTATATTGCCGTTAGTTAAACCAATATTGATTGTTTGCGGATTGTTCTCCTTTACTGGATCTTGGAATGACTTCCTCTGGCCGGTTATTGTGTACACAGATGTAGACAAAATGCCAATTACCGCTGGTTTGCTCTTATTGCAAGACATCTACGGAAACTATCGTATGATCGGACAATTAATGGGCTCGGCAATCATGGCGATTATTCCAACATTGCTGCTATTCGTTTTTGCACAAAAATACTTCGTTCAATCCATCAACCTGAATTCGGGTATCAAAGGTTAGATCGAATGAACTTAAACTTAAATACACCTTGACTTCTTATAAGGAAGGGTGTGTTTTGGTGACCTGCAAATATAAAAAAAGAGATAAATATAGGAGTTGTCATTGTGAGAGAATTTAATGTGAAAAATCCACTAGTTGAGCAACGAGCAGATCCTTGGATCTATAAACATACTGACGGGTACTACTATTTCATAGCTTCAGTTCCGGAGTTCGATAGAATTGAGCTTCGCCG
This sequence comes from Paenibacillus sp. FSL R7-0048, assembly GCF_038004505.1. Lineage (NCBI taxonomy): Bacteria > Bacillati > Bacillota > Bacilli > Caryophanales > Paenibacillaceae > Paenibacillus > Paenibacillus sp. FSL R7-0048. The sequence goes on from NZ_JBBORF010000001.1 coordinate 1,856,812, forward strand.
TTCTGAATCCATTCAAGGATTAGCTGAGGCTGAAGGGAAGACCATTTGGGTTAAGCATGAAACGGGCTTGATGAGTGCTAATATCTGGGCGCCAGAGATTCATTATATTGATGGGAAATGGTACGTGTATTATGCAGCTGCACATACCTCTGATACGAAAGATGGTTTATTTGATCATCGCATGTTTGCACTAGAAAACTCATCCGCAAATCCTTTAGAGGGTGAATGGGTCGAAAAGGGTCAAATAAAAACAAAATGGGAATCTTTTGCCTTGGATGCAACAACTTTTGAGCATAAAGGAGTTAGATATTACGTTTGGGCACAAAAAGATCCTGCTATCCCTGGCAATTCAAATATTTATATTTCCGAAATGGAGAATCCTTGGACACTAAAAGGCGAGCAGGTGTGCATCACCACTCCTGAATACGATTGGGAAAAAATCGGATTTTTGGTGAATGAAGGCGCGGCAATCCTTAAGCGTAATGGACGCATTTTCATGACTTTCTCAGCTAGTGCAACAGATCACAACTATTGTATGGGATTGTTGACTGCTGATGAGAATAGTGATTTGATGGATCCAAAATCATGGGTCAAGACACCTGAACCTGTGTTTACGACTTCTGAGGAAAACGGCCAATATGGTCCGGGACATAATAGCTTCACTGTCTCTGAGGATGGCACACAGGATATCCTTGTTTTCCATGCTAGAAGCTATAAGGAAATTGTCGGTGATCCGCTTTACGATCCGAATCGTCACGCACGTGTGCAAGTAATCCAGTGGAATGAAGACGGAACGCCAAACTTTGGTGTACCTAGACCGGATACGAAATAAAAAGGGATTTGTCGCATAAAACAACAGAGCAATGATTCTCCCAGAGGTGGAGAAACACTGCTCTGTTGTTTTTTATAAGAGTCATAGTTATAACCCTCCTGAGGCTTAAGGACTCAGCTGACGCTATTTGCAAATTTTTGGACATTTGAGGAAGGTTGCGGACCCCAGTGCAGCTATTCCTTTAGAAAAGGTTCATTTTTGCTGTTCTTCAAGCCAATAACGACTTTAGGGTCCGTTAGGTACACAAATTTGTGATAAAGTTGCATTTAAGGTCAACGGTGTCCGATAGTTGCTTCGGGAACGCGTAAAAGCAAGATGATCAAATGAGGTACTCTTATAATGGAAGATCCCGTCTTCTGAACAGCTCTACTCCCAAGGAAAAGGTGAACACTCCGATCAACAGCAGCCAACTGGAGACCTGAATAATCTCCACGTTGCCCTGAACGATTTCCCCGGGTTGATAGAAGGAGAATAAGGTTAGGAAACGCAGTCCTTCCAGTTTGTCGCTTATTTTACCGAGTAGATCCAGAGTGAAAAATCCGAAGGCGATGGCGCCGGAAATTCCGAGCGCTTTTTTCTCGTCATTACATACAGAGGACACGAGAAAGGTAAGGCCGCCTACCGCAAAAAATAATAAAAACGCCACGGTATTCAGCTGAGCGAAGCGACCACTGTTAAAGTCATATTCACTGCCAAGGAACCATGCTTTACCTAATAATCCGGCGAGGGTGGTTACACCCATAATTAAGAGTAATGCTGTAGTGAGAACAAGTGCCTGCGTGGTAGCGACTTTTCTCCGTGTAGTTGGGGCTATGAGCAGATAGGCCATGGAGCCGTGATCCACGAGTCGAGCCATAAGCTGCGTTGACATTTGCACACAAACTATGGATAGAATCAGAACTAGTATAAGTCCATAATATTCTCCGGAGATAAAAGCTTCTGCACTAGTAAAACCGCTATTTAGCCCAAAGGCTTTACCCACACCCTCTGGCATCGCCTTAATAAGGTCATCAATTGCTTGTGTACTCCCCGCAATCCCAGGATAAAGCCAGATCATAAACAGAATATAGAAGGCAGAACCAAAGGCGTAATTCAATATTCCTTTCAGGTTCACTCGCATCATTTCCTTATAGAGCGGAAGATTCATTACACTACCCCCTCGCGGTCATAATAGTCCATGAAGATGTCCTCCAGATTTTGCGTGAATACGTCGATGCTGCGGATATTGTATTTTCCAGTTTCCCGGATGAATCGGTCATAATTGCCCTGCACAGCTATGCGGACCTTATTTCCCTCATGAGCTTCCACTTGTAGGCCGGAGGCGGCAAAATCCACTGCATCTTCACTATTCGCAAAAATGACCTCAAACAGCTTCCGTTGCATCGATTGCAGTTCATGAATATTTTTTACGGTGATAATCCGTCCGTCTTTGATAATTGCGGCGCGGTCACAGGTGCGTTCAATTTCTTGAAAGCTGTGTGAGGACATGAGAAAGGTGGTTCCGGCTGATTTTTCCTCCAGTACCAGATCAATAAATACCTTTTGCATGAGCGGGTCGAGACCCGAGGTAGGTTCATCCAGAATAATAACGTCAGGACTGTGCATAAAAGCAGCGACGATTCCGACCTTTTGCTTCATTCCCTTTGACATTTTTCGGATCGGAGTGGTGGCATCAAATTGCAAACGTTCAATCAGCTGCTCGCGTTTGGTAGTATTTTTGATTCCCTGCATGGCTGAGATAAATTTAAGGAAAGAAAGACCCGTCATCCCATCAAAAAAGTTGATTTCACCGGGTAAGTAGCCGATATGCTTCTGGACTGTCCCTTGTGCCTTCCATACATCAAGCCCATGGATACTCGCATGCCCTTGATCTGGTTTCATAAAACCCATGATATGCCGTATGGTCGTCGATTTACCCGCACCGTTAGGACCCAGAAATCCAAAAACCTCGCCTTTATTTACGGTAAATGTTACATCTTCGATTCCTTTGCCATTCGAAAATCGTTTAGTTAAGCCTTCTACTACCAGCATGCTGCCACCCCCGCCGCAAAATAATGAACTATTATGAATCAGATATTTCATATGTTATATTATTCCTAGTGGTTAATGAAGTCAATATAATTATGAAATAATTGAAATGGAATATTTCATTAAATTTGAATATGCATACTTAATAACGAAGTTAGGGTGGAAACTATGAATGGCTTTGAGAAGAGAGCAGCACAGATTAAACTCAAAATTATGAAAACTACCATGGAGATGCTCAAGAACTGGGAACCGAAACGTCTACGGATCGCTGATATTGCGAAAGAAGCAGGGGTCTCTCAGGTGACGATTTATAATTATTTTGGCAGTAAGGAAGCGCTGCTTAGTGAGTCTTTTAAAGACTTTGTTCAGAAGGAAATTCAGGAATTTGAAGATTACATTTATCAAGAGCATTCTCTAAAGGAGATTATTGGTTACATTCTAACCATGGAGAGGGAAACTTACAGCGGTTTATCTCCCGCAACTGTGAAGGAGCTTATGGTTGAGGATCAAGAAATGTTCCATTATATTGAGGAACGATATGCGAATGACATTTTGCCGGTGCTGGTGAAGATGGTCGAGGATGGGAAAGCGCGGGGAGAAATCTCAAATAAAGTATCCACCAAAGGGATACTTTCACTAATGGGGATGTATATGCGTAATGCAGGTGAACTTCTAGACGAAGCTAGCAAACAGGAAGATATGGATGCCTTCATCGAGGAAGCCATCCATATTTTCTTCTATGGCATTTGCGGGAAAGAGTAAGGGGAGCTTGAGCTGCGAGAGCATCACCCTTAATTGATCAGGTGAACAGCGGATTTCCAGTCATGCCGACCCAAAGAGCGGATTGTTCAAGCTGGGCAGCAAGCTGAAGCAATAAATCTTCACGGCCTTTGTTCGCCATGACTTGAACGCCTAGCGGCAGGCCATTTGCTGACTTATGGACGGGCACACTCATTGCAGGCTGGCCTGTCAGATTTGCGAGCTGGGTGAACGGTGTATAGGTTAGGCTTGGCTCAAACATCTCGTAAATTAAGCGGCTCTGTTCTTCTTTTGGCAATTCGTTTACGTGCAGCAGCTTTGCTATCTCTGCAGGTTTATGCGTTAATTCACCAATTTTGGGAGCAGAGTTTGCATTCGTAGGTGTTATATATAAGTCGTAATGATTAAACAGTTCCGCCATTTGGGCGGCTGCAACGTCCCATTCATCCAGACTATGTACGAATTCGGCCGCTGAAACATTTTTTCCGGTCTCACCAAGGACCCACGTAATGATATCGACATCGTAAGCAGTTATGGAACGTCCCATATTTCTCTCCAGGGAGACGAACATCGCTGCTACCTCTCCGGCATTCATCGTATAGTAGTTCTCCATCAGTCTTGTGCCATTCACAGGACTTTCTGTTTCTTCAACCGCATGTCCTTCAGCTTCGAGCCATTTCACGGATTTGAGAACAGCATTTACGGCCTCTTCAGAGACAGGCGTACCTACTGGGGAAGCAGTCGTAAATCCAATTCGTAGTTTACGTTGCGTAGGCTTAAACAGATCATCCAGATATACGCCCGGGTATAACGGAGTCTGGAAGGCGGCTTCCGGCTGCACAACCTGCAGCAGATCTAACATAGCAGCGCTATCGCGAACGGACCGGGTTAAGGCAAAATCAATAGAAGCCCCTTGCCATTGACGGCCGACTCCGGGTCCTACTGGTGTGCGCCCGCGCGTGGGTTTAAGTCCGAATAGGCCTGTGAATGAGGCGGGAATACGGATGGAGCCACCACCATCACTGGCTCCCGCTACTGGAACGATACCAGAAGCTACAGCCGCCGCGGCTCCGCCACTTGAACCTCCAGTAGAATATTCGAGATTCCAAGGATTACGAGCAGGGCCGTGGAGGACATTCTCTGTAATGTTTTTTAAGCCGAACTCGGGTGTATTCGTATGGCCAAGTGGAATAAAGCCGGCTTTCCTAATTCGTGCAACATAATTTGAATCCCACCGTGCGACATTGTTCTTCATCAGCATAGCCCCACAAGTGATGGGCTCGCCAGCGATAGATTGGGAAATATCTTTTAATAGAAACGGAACGCCAGCAAACGGCCGAGTGTTATCCTGAACAGGCATCTCGTCGGCTTCTCTAAGAGCAGCTTCACGACGGGTGCGCACCACCGCATTTATGACCGGATTGACCTCATCTAACCGAGCAAAGGCGGCTTCGACCAGCTCACGAGGTGAAATTTCACGTGCTTTGACAAGTGAAGCAAGTCCTAGAGCGTCATAGGTAGAGTAAGAAAAGGACAAATTAGATACCCACTTTCAATTTAGGATGATTATTATATTATACATCCCATTAGTTATTTTTTGAAAATGGGTAATCTGACATCTATCAATTCTTTTTTACGTCATATTAGGCTATACTTAGTGTTAAATGATTTTATGGGGTGTACTGATGAACGAAGAGAAATATCAGAATGTGGATGGATTAATGGAGGCTTTCCAACAATTCGCTAGAATGAATTGGCGTAAAACCACGATTTGGGGCTTGAAGCCAAGTGAGGTCCGGATGTTGGTTTCTTTAAAGCTTGGTAAAGAACGGGAAGGGAAGAAGGGACAGACGGTTTCGGAAATTAGCAAGTTTCTGAAAGTCACCTCTCCTACGGTTACCCAAATGCTCAATAGTCTGATTGCACAAGGATATGTGGTGCGTACTTCTGATGCACAGGATCGCCGAGTTAGCGAGATCACGCTTACGGAAAAAGGGGAGCATCTGGCTGAGATGGCTGTAACGAAATCCCGGAATACCTTTAAAGGTATGATTGATTACATGGGCAAAGAACAGACGGATACGTTAATGGAGCTGTTAAACGGAGTCTATGTTTACTTCGAAGAATTGAACGATCAACCAAACGAATCCTAGCCCTTCTTATAAAAAAAGAGATGCCGCACAGCCTAAGCTGTTTACGGACATCTCTAATGTAAGGTTATTTGTGATTAATGTGCAGCAGGCACAGATTTTTCGAGTTTTTTACTCCCGTTTTTATCCTCTGCGTGTGTCTCCATTTTTTTCTCTCCACTACGTAATGGAATCTCTTTAAGGAACAGAACGAGCAGTGCTGCGATAACTAACAGCGCCGTACCACTTAAGAACACAACTGTCAGGGAATCGCTTAGTGCGTTCCGCAGCATCTCAATCAATTGATTGAAGAGCGGCTGGATTTGCTCTGGCAGTGTTGCATGCAATTCTTTAAGCTTAGGCTGATCTAGCAGCATTTGAGGATTCATAAAGGCAGAAAGCTGTTTAGCGGATTCAGGATCAAGTTTGGATAAATCCGGACCTTTGCCAGAAGACACCGCTGCCTCTAATTTTTTCGTTAATGAGGAGTTCATAATGGTACCCATGATGGCAATACCTATGGTTCCACCTAAATTACGGAATAAAGTATTTGTAGCAGTAGCAACACCTAGCATTGAAGGCGCTACAGCATTTTGTACGGTTAGAGTAAATACAGGCATTGATAGTCCTAACCCAACCCCGAAGATAATCATGCTGACTACAGCCGTAGCAATGTTACTCATAAAGGCCATTAATATCATGGCTACAACCATGAATGGCATTCCCATTAGAGCATAACGTTTATATTTTCCTGTTTTGGAGATCCATCTTCCCACTAAAGTACTTAGTACAATCATAGTAAGTGACATTGGCATATTGATGAAACCAGATTTAGTTGGGGAGACGCCCTCTACCCCTTGCACGAAGAAAGGCAGGTAGATCATTGCGCCCATCATACCGGCATTCATCAGGAAGCCGACAATCATTGAGATGGATACGATGGAATTTTTAAATAAGGATAATGGCAATACTGGGCTTTTAGCTTTACGTTCAATCAGAATCAGGATAATCAGACCCAGAATGGAAGCCCCAAACAAGCCGAGAATCTCCGGAGAACCCCAGTCATATTTTGTTCCTGCCCATGAAAAGCCGAGCAAGAGCGCAACAATGGTCAGGGAAAGGAAAATGGAGCCTAAGTAGTCGATGGACTCAGATGTAGAACGCGTGGTTTTAGGGAACATTTTCAAAATCATAAAGAAGGCCACGATCCCGAAAGGTAAGAAGATCCAGAAGATCCATTTCCAAGCCATGTGATCTACCATGAATCCACCAAGGGTAGGACCAATTACACTGGAGAAACCAAATATCGCCATCATAATTCCAGTCCACTTGGCTCTCTCTCTTGGAGCGAACAAATCACCTACAGCGGTTACGGTAGCCGACATTAGAATCCCGCCGCCTAGACCTTGAATCCCGCGATAAGTGATCATTTGAAAAATGTTGGTCGACAATCCGGATAGGAAAGCACCTATAATAAAAATGACAATCCCTGATAACAGGAAGGGCTTTCTTCCGTAAATATCGGATAACTTACCGACAAGTACGGTAGCAATGGTTGAGGTGAGCATATAGATGGTAATTACCCAGGTATAATGTTCAATACCTCCAAGCATCGCAATAATTCGGGGCATTGCTGTGCCCACAATCGTCTGGTTGATTGCTGCGAAAAACATAGCCGCCATTAAAGCAATCATAATTGTAACTTTCTTTTTCTGAGTGAGATGCTCCAGAGCAGTTCCTCTCCTTTAACTTCTATATATTGTAGTTTGGGAATTCATGTCGTAATAATTAGGTAGCCAAACTATCATTTATGTATAATACACAAATTCATCAATTAGCACAACAGGTTAATTATTAAATTTTAATTTAAAGAGAATTTGAATTTGACTTGATTTTTTGGGAATAGGTAAGTAATCTAATTAGATTGAGGTATATTGGAGGTGCCCTATGGATACCCATGACAATCAAGAGCAGAAGCTGATCATAGCCCTTGAAAATATAAAGCGTCTGACTGCTCGCCCCTACTCGATTGATGTAGTATCGTATAGAGAGTTTGTTATGATGTACGTCATTCACACTGTTATGAAGCAAAAGAAAGCGGCTGAAGGTGACAAACAGCACCGGGGAGTTATGATTTCTAAATTAAGTGACCTGCTCCAGATAAGTAGACCTACTGCCACGCAAATGGCAAATACGTTGGAGGAAAAAGGTTACGTAGTGCGTACAACATCCGATACAGATCGGCGGGTCGTATATATCTGTCTGAGTGAGCTTGGAGAGCAGATTTATAGCAGGCAGATGGCATCCTATTCCGGCATTTTGAGTGAAATCACACAAAAGGTCGGTAAGGAAGAGATCGACCAGCTGATCTTTTTGTGCGATCGTTTTCAAGAAGCGGTGCATGAGGTCAGAAGCCGTCATTTTTTTCCACAGTCGGATGAGGAGCCATTAGTTATAGATTCAGTATAGAAAGACCAACATCAAAAGATATTCCTGCAGACCTGCGGGAACATCTTTTTTTGCATCTTAGAGCAAGGAGTGATTATCATCAGAATATTAGCAATTAGTGACATTCACGGAAGTTATGTAGAATTCAATGCCCTATTATCAAAAGTGAATTATCGCCCGGCGGAGGATAAGCTTATTTTAATGGGAGATTATGTGGATAGAGGTCTGGACAGTAAAGGAATTGTGGAGCAAGTGATGACTCTGCAGCAAGAATGTGGAGCGATAGTTCTCAAAGGAAATCACGATAAAATGGCTTGCGATGCGCTCACCAGCGATGATGATAAATTGGATACCCATTGGCTAACTAACGGCGGATTTCATACACTGATGAGTTATTGCGAGGCGGGCTACGAAGGATTGCAGAAGGATTTTGGCTGGAAGGATTATATGCAGCTAAAAGAAAAAATTAGGCGGGACTATAGACATCATATAGACTTTCTGAGCACATTGCCGCTTTATCATGAGACGGAAGAACATATTTTTGTTCATGCAGGCATTAATCCATTAATAGAGGATTGGAAGCAGCAAGACCCTTATGATTTTATCTGGATTAGAGAACCCTTTTATAAGAATCCGGTAGTTAGCACTAACAAAACGGTTGTTTTCGGTCATACTTCGACGATGGATCTGCATGATTCAGAAGAAATCTGGTTTAGTCCACTGGGAGATAAAATTGGCATAGATGGCGGCTGTGCATATGGCCAACGACTAAATTGCTTGGAGATTTCCGCAGGGAAATACATAACGCATTTTGTTCGGAATGGTGAGACGCTTTGAGCGTTCTCCCATTTTTTTTAGAATAGTAATGAATTAAACGTTAACTATGTATAAAATAAAGATAGGAGGGGTGCAAATAGGTGAATGCGAACAACAAATATCATATCCTCATGCAAGGGGCCATCAGCAAGAATGTGAGCGAAACCTGTAAGGAGTTTGGCATTTCCCGGACGATCTATTATAAGTGGTCTAAAGCTTATCAACAACATGGAATGGATGGACTTGGGGAGAAGAAAAGAAAGCCGGTAATGCCTAATAAAGTAGATAAGAGAACGGAAAGATTGATCTTGGAGTACGTCGCCAGATTTCCTGAGGATGGGCCTAAACGCATCTTTTATGAACTGCAAGATGAAGGTATGCAAATAGGGGAATCCGGTATTTATAATGTACTACGTCGAAACGGACTAAATAAACGAATAGAACGTGAAGCTTACGCCAATCAAATCAAAGCAAAGAAGAGGAATGGCGCACAATCCACTCACACTAAAGGATTTAAAGAGAAACGGAAAATACTAGATTATAAGATGAAGAATCCGATAAATGCTCATCCCGGGTATATGTGTCAGCAGAGTATTAGCTATTTGGGAGTTTTCCCGAGGGTCGGAAAGGTATATCAATATGTAATTTATGATGCCTACTCCAGACTAGGTCTAGTTAAGCTATACAATCGGAAATCTACCATTCATTTTATAGATTTTATGCATCTGAAAGTTCTCCCATTGATGAAGACATTAGATTTTCATATCGATAATCTGGTTACGAACAAAAGCCGTGAATTCATTACGAACTGGGACAGAGGAAAACATAAATATAGTGAATTTTTACATAAGAACAATATTAATCAAGTCGCTATAACGGTAGACCAAACAGAGATATTTCAGCCCTTGCAGCAATTTGCGGCGGTGTTGACCAAAGAATTCTACCAGCAGGCTTGGGTAGATGATACGATAGATTCTTTTGAAATTTTAGAAAAGCGCTTACATGAATACTTGAGAACCTACAACTTCAACAGGCAAATTACAGACGGACCTAATCAAGGTAAAATACCATCGGATGTCGCACTTGCCTATACGGGACAACGAGAAACTTTGCCATTATGGTTATTTACAAGGAGATAACGGATGATGACAAACACGAAGAATAAAGACCGAATTGGAATCATCGGTGCAGGGATTTCTGGGGTTACGGCTGCTTATGAATTAGCGAAAAAAGGATATACCAACATTACCCTCATGGAGAAGTCGGATAGAGTAGGAGGAAAGTGTCATTCTATTGAGTACAAAGGAAAAAGTTATGAAATGGGGACGCTAATCGGCCTGCCTACCTATAAACATACGATGGATTTTATGAGAGATTTTGATCTTATGGATAGGGGACCATTGTTAGAACGTGGATTTTTTGATAATAATGGGAGAAAAACTTCACAAATTCCCATGGAGCAGATAGAGGCGTTTACACAAGAATTCAAACGATTGCCGGATATTCTAAAACGCTATGAGTCTCTCCAAGAACCGGGTTTTCTCCACTTACCGCCAGATTTATGTCAGCCATTTTCGCAGTGGTGTGTAGAGAATAAGCTGTCTGTCCTTGAGCAGGTCTACATGCATTATTTTAATACTTTTGGATTCGGTGGTATCCATAATGTGCCCGCTGCATATGTGCTGAAATTTCTAAGCTATGATAATCTGTTGTCGTTTATTGAAATTACTCATATGATAACCTGGCCTAAGGGTGTTACTGAGCTGATTAGACGAATGGCCGACCAAGTAAACGATCTACGCCTGACTTGTGAAGTGCTTTTTATGGAGCAAGAACAAGATGGGCAGGTTCGAGTAGAGACGAGTCAGGACATCTTTTATTTTGACAAGGTCATTTATACAGCAGCTTTAGAGCAAATGGGCGATACAGTTAGCCTGTCAAGTGAGGACAAAACTTTATTAGCGAATATAACCTATGAATGGTTTAGGGTATATGCGTATAGAGTGAAGGGGTTGCCGGAGCTTTCTGGCTATATCCCCCGGAATATGTACCCTGAACGTAAAGGGCATATGATGGCATGGTACTATCGGTGGGCAGATATGGGAACTACGGATCTAGTTACGGTTTATGTAGCAGAGAATGAAGCTATGACTGATCTGGAAATGCGAGAGACGGTAGAAAATAAACTTCGCGAGCTGGGCGGAGAGAGCATTCGACTATATATGATGAAGCGTTGGAGGCATTTCCCACATGTGGATTCTAATGCGCTACATGAGGGATTTTATGAACGGGTTGATCAGATGCAGGGGAAAAACAATATCTATTTAGCTGGAGAAATCATGAACTTCCCTACACTTGAGAATTGTATTATATACGCGAAACACTTGGTTGAACGATTCTTTTGAATAACATTAAAGAGGAACCTTGTCCACAAAGAAATTTGTCGACAAGGTTTTTTTACATTCAAGTTAGGTTTGCAGTATATAGTTCTATAGACATGTATTCTAATAGATTTCTCAGAAGAAAGGTAGAAAGTTTGGCGAATTCTAGTGCTAGGGTTGTGTAAACTCAACTTGAAATGAAACTAAAAAAACACTGATAAATCAACGTTTTAAGCGATTTGATCGTTTAAAGAGGGATGGGCTATATTGGACCTGAGACACAGATTACATACACCAACCTACAAGGAGGAGTAAAACATGTTTTTATTCGAATCGATTCCCTGGTACTCTGCGCTAATGTGGTTAGTAGTACTAGCAGGATTAATGTTTGTAAATGAAATCGCACGGAAGAGCAAGTGGTTCTCAATCATTCTTTTTATAGTTGTCCCTATTGTTCTTACCATAGCGGTTTGGCCAAATACGGCAGGAGAAGGTTCCAGTACTGGAACATGGTTTCACTGGGTAAAAGTATATTCTGCTTTGGCAGGATGTATAGGGTTTATGGCTATCCGTTATGTTAAAGGATGGGACAAAAATAAATATATATTAATGTTCCCGGCTATTATCCTTGCAGTTAACATTCTTGAAGCAGTTATTCGTGATTTCCAAGTGTACAGCTTGCAAGGTATGGTGGATGGCGTAATGATGGTAGGTGGTCCTTGGAACATTATGAACGGGATCGCAGGTATTCTGAACATTATTACGATTTCTGGTTGGATGGGTATTGTGATCAGTAAAGATAAGAGTAAAGATATGTTGTGGCCTGACCAGCTTTGGTTCTGGATCATTGCTTATGACATTTGGAACTTTGCCTATGTATATAATGCAGTTTCTGACCATTCCTTCTATGCAGGTGCAGCATTGTTGATCTCTTGTACCATCCCGGCGTTCTTCTTTAAAAAAGGGGCATGGCTGCAGCATCGTGCACAGACTTTGGCGATTTGGATGATGTTTACGATGTCGTTCCCGGCGTTTGTTGGCGAGTCAAAGTTCTCTGTACAATCCTCTCATAGTGAAACCGCTCTGTGGATAGTAAGTGCATTATCTTTAGCTGCTAATATTGCAGTGTTTGGTTATCATTTCTATAAAATCATCAAGCATAAACGCAATCCGCTTAAAGATGAAGTTTATACGGATTTAGCTGCTTATAAAGCTATTGCAGAGGGTGCGAATTAATAGAGACATTATAGTAATAGTGATAGAAGTTCCTCCTGCTTAAAGGGGGGAACTTCTTTTTGTGAATAATTAAAGTTCTAATTATCAGAGCCCCATATCCGCCCGTTGCTGCGCACGAAATGTTTTCCTTTTTATACAAAGCAAAAGACAAGTCAGTAATAAGACACATAATAAAGTTGCCGTATATGTGAAATTGCTGTTCCAAAACGCTATCTGAATATTCATTAATGAGTGAACGCCGATCACGAAAAATAAATTTCGGGTTAAGATATAGAGTAGAGCGAATATAATTCCTAGAATTAGAAGCATGATAAAATCATAAACAAACTCCATTCCAACTAATCCTGAGTAAATCCGGTTTAGGATATGTATGGCGGCAAAGATCGATTGTGAAATCAGCATTGCAGAGATCATCCGTGTAGTTTTGTTGTTGATTTTTTTTAAGTATAGATAGATATGAACGAGCAGGAAGCCGCGAAATAAGATTTCTTCCAATAAAGCATTTCCCAAGACTTGACCTAGAATTTCACCGAAAACTAAATTTGAATGGCTGAAGATAGCATTGTTAAGTGTTAGCTCTGAGTGATTCAGGTGTACCATACACAAATCTACTATATTTATAGCGAGCCAAAACAGAAAGGTACCCAGCAGTCCGGCTCGTAATTTTTCTATTTTTAACCCAAAATCCCGGGGCGAAACTTTAGCTATCAGAATCAAAAAAATAATTACTTCTAAGAGAAGCCCAACTAGATTGGCGGCTAACGTTTCATTGATCCAGTGGTTTGTGTTTTTGGCAATAAAACTTAAATATCCATGCTCAAAAAGGATGAGATTAACCGCAAGAGTAAAGATAATATGAATAAAAATGAGGCTCGCTATAAAAAGGTAGTGTGTAGGCTTTGCTTCAAAAATCGATGATGGATTGAACTCCTTGGCGTGAAGCATCAATGGCAGCCCTCCTGAATACAAAATATTCCAAATTAACCTTAGATTTCACTATATCCTTTTTGAGTCCAAGGTTACTGTTACAAAAATCATGTGTTATTCTTCACATTCGCCCATCCCCAGATTGACAGAAGCAAGGGCACTGGCTATACTTGAAATGTTAAAATGCAAATCGGACAAATCGTTGATGAAAATGAAGTACACCGGAGGATGGCTTGATCAGAGAAAAGGTTCCTTTACGAAACGTTTCGTAATGGCTGTGAGAACCTTGAAGACAGGCCGGTGGAAAGCTAATTTCGGAGTGTGAGATCAATGCTCACCGGGGGCGCCCGTTATCAGCCGCGACAAGGCGATCGTCTGCAATTGTCCCATTAGTGGGGTCAAGGCGATAACCAGGGTGGTACCGCGATATTAATCGTCCCTGAATTATTCAGGGGCGTTTTTTTGTTTTTATTTTTTAGGTATTTTGTAATTTCCGGTGTAAATGCCGAAGTAAAAAGATGAGACGGGAGCTGTAAATGATGAAAGCAAGTGAAATTCGTTCCAAATGGCTTAAATTTTTTGAAAGTAAAGGTCACAAGATTGAACCAAGTGCGTCCCTCGTTCCTCACAACGATCCTTCGCTTCTGTGGATCAATGCGGGTATGGCACCTTTGAAAGTGTACTTCGATGGCCGGGAGGTTCCAGAAAATCCGCGCCTGACTAACTCACAAAAATGTATTCGTACCAATGATATCGAGAATGTGGGTAAGACACGCCGTCACCATACATTTTTCGAGATGCTGGGTAACTTCTCCATCGGCGATTATTTCAAAGAAGAAGCTATCACATGGGCTTGGGAGTTCCTAACCGGCAAAGAGTGGATCGGCTTTGACCCGGAACGTATTTCCGTAACGGTGTACGCAGAGGATGAAGAGGCATTTAAGCTGTGGAATGAAAAGGTTGGCCTGCCTGCTGAACGCATCATTAAGCTGGGCGACGATAATTTCTGGGATATTGGCGAAGGCCCATGCGGTCCTTGCTCGGAAATCTTTTATGACCGTGGTGAAGCTTACGGCAGTGATATGAGCGATCCGGAAATGTATCCAGGTGGAGAAAATGAACGCTGGTTAGAAGTATGGAACCTGGTGTTCTCACAATTCAACCATAACAAGGATGGCAGCTATACGCCGCTTCCGAATAAAAACATTGATACAGGGGCTGGCTTGGAGCGTTTTGCATCCATTCTACAGGATGTAGATTCCAACTTCGACACTGATTTGTTCCAACCTATTATTCAAAAGACAGCACAGCTCGCGGGTGTAACTTATAAAGATAACGTTGAGCAGGATATCGCGCTTAAAGTAATCGCTGACCATGTGCGTACCGTTACTTTTGCGGTCGGGGATGGAGTACTTCCTTCTAATGAAGGACGCGGTTATATTATCCGCCGTTTGCTTCGCCGTGCTGTTCGGTACGGAAAGACCTTGGGTCTGGATCGTCCATTCCTGTATGAGCTGACTGAAACCGTTGGCGAAATTATGGGTGTCTACTATCCATCCGTTGTGGACAACCGCGAATATATCGCAAAGATTATTCGTACTGAAGAAGAACGTTTCCACGAAACATTGTCTGACGGATTGGCTATTTTGGGTGAGATCAGTGCTAAAGCAAAAGCAGAGGGTCTCAGCAATATTGCTGGAGCCGATGCATTTAAGTTATATGATACTTATGGGTTCCCATTTGACCTGACCGAAGATTTCGCAGCGGAGCAAGGTTTAACTGTAGACCGAGAAGGTTTTGATGCGGCTATGCAGGAGCAACGTAACCGTGCGAGAGCTGCACGTCATGATGGCGGCAGCATGAAGATCCAGGGAGGCGCACTAGCAGACCTGACGGTTAAAAGTGAATTTGTTGGATATAATGACTCGGTAACAGAGTCGAAAATCCTGGCTATTGTTGTGGGTGATGAATTGGTAGATGTCGCCGGTGAAGGCGCAGAATGCCAAGTTATTCTTGATACAACACCGTTCTATGCTGAGAGCGGCGGACAAGTAAGTGACACGGGTGTGCTTACTGGGGGTTCAGTTACAGCTAAGGTAAAAGGACTCTTTAAAGCTCCACACGGCCAACACGTACATTTGGTAACTGTGGAAGCGGGAGAATTGAAAGTGGGCGAATCCGTTCGCGCGGAAGTGGATCGTGCGGAGCGTGAAGATATCGTGAAGAACCACACAGCTACCCATTTATTGCACAAAGCGCTTAAAGAAGTTCTTGGCGGGCATGTTAATCAAGCGGGATCTTTAGTGGAAGGTGCTCGTTTGCGGTTTGACTTCTCCCATTTTGGAGCGATTACTCCAGAAGAATTGAGCGATATCGAACATCGCGTAAATGCACAAATCTGGCGCGGTCTAGATGTAGTGATTGAGAACAAGCCGATTGATGAAGCTAAAGCAATGGGAGCAATGGCACTCTTTGGTGAAAAATACGGTAATATCGTCCGTGTCGTTCAAGTGGGTGATTACAGCCTTGAGCTTTGCGGTGGTTGTCATGTATCCAACACGTCGCAAATCGGAATTTTCAAGCTGCTTAGCGAAAGTGGCATTGGTTCCGGAGTGCGCCGCATCGAGGCGGTTACCGGACGTTACGCTTACCAGTTCACTGAAAGTCAGCTAGATTTGCTCAAACAATCAGCAGGCCTTCTTAAGTCTTCTCTGAATGACGTTCCGAAACGGATCGAAGCGCTGCATAACCAGGTGCGTGAGCTTTCGCGTGAGAATGAGTCCTTGCAATCCAAGCTGAGTGCTACTTTTGCTGCTGAACTTACAAGCAGTGTGAAGACAGTTGGCGCAGGTACGCAGCTCCTGGCTGTTGCTGTTCAAGCAGGCAATATGGATGCTTTGCGTTCCACAGCGGATGAATTGAAATCCAAGCTTCCGGATGCAGTGCTTGTACTAGGTGCGGCGATGGATGATAAGGTGAACTTTGTAGTATCTGTACCGCAAGACCTGGTGAAGAAAGGTTTCCACGCTGGTAAACTCGTTAAAGAAATTGCAGCGGTTTGCGGCGGTGGTGGCGGTGGGCGTCCAGATATGGCGCAAGCCGGCGGTAAAGATGCTTCTAAGCTAAACGAAGCATTGGCAAAGGCTGAAGAATTGGTAGCTTCCTTAGCCTAAGTTAAAATTACGAAACCATTTCTCTAACTAAACGTATTACGAGAAAACATAGCGGTACTGAGAGTTTGATATCAGTACCGCTACTCTTTATTAGCAGGATGTTAGATATTCATGAATAATTGTGCTTGACAATAGCTTAAAAGCCAAAAATATCATAATTTTTGTAGAGAAAATGCCAAAAAAAGCGTTAATAACGGGCAGGATTTCCTCGTTGGGGCATGAATATGTTATGATAAAGGAAGCAAGCGAGCTGCACAGTAGCAACTTTGCGAAGCCGTCCCAAAAGGCGATTTTGCAGAAGGAAGGTGTCACAAATGGACTCCATGGACAAAACGGTCAAATTCAATGTGAAGGGCGACGAAAAGGAAGCTTCTCCCCAGGAAATATTGCTAGCAGTATACGATGCACTGGTGGAGAAAGAGTATCATCCGATCAATCAGATCGTAGGGTATCTTCTTTCCGGAGATCCGGCTTACATTCCGCGCCATAACAATGCGAGAAGTTTGGTCCGGAGAAAAGAACGTGATGAGCTGATTGAAGAGCTGGTTAGATTCTATCTCGTCAATCACAGGGTGGACAATCCGAAATGAAGAAGAAGTTAGGTTTAGATTACGGCGACCGTAGAATCGGTGTAGCCACAAGTGATGTTTTTGGCTGGACGGCACAAGCTCTTGAAACGATTGAGCGCCGAGGTACGGGTAATGAGTTCGAACGCATTCGTGAACTTGTTGCAGAGCACGAAATTGGAGAGATTGTAGTTGGTCTACCGAAGAATATGAACGGCTCAGTAGGACCCCGGGGCGAAATCTGTATAGAGTTCGCTGATAAGCTACGGGAAGAGTTAGAAATGCCCGTACACCTTTGGGATGAGCGTCTGACGACGGTATCCGCAGAGCGGGTGCTGATTGAAGGGGACGTCAGCCGGAAGAAACGCAAGGGGATTGTGGATAAAATGGCTGCAGCCCTGATTTTGCAAAATTTTTTGGATGCTAACAGTAAAAGGTGAGGGGTGCGAGGATATGACAAACGAACAGATTGGCCAAGAGGAAGAACCGGAAATTATCTATATTCCCGATGAGGAAGGTAATGAAGAGGAATTCGAGGTCATTATGAAGTTTGAGGTTGATGGCTCGGACGCTAAGTATATGATGGTGGTTCCGCTAGACTCCGAGGACGAGGAAACCGATGAGGTATACGCGTTCCGTTATGTGGAAGAAGGCGACGATCTTCAATTGTTCATGATCGATAATGACGAGGAGTGGGCGATTGTCGAAGAGACTTTCAACACACTGGTCGACGAGTTGGACGGAGGATCGGAGAATGACTGAGATATCCGCTGATCAAGCGGTATGGACTTCACGGCTTAAAGAAGCCTACGGAGAAACTGTAGAACTGGAAGATGAGCAAGGCAAATCTTCCATTTACGATATTATCGCCGAATTTGAAGTCGGTGATCGCGGATATGCAGTGCTGAAAGGCTCTGGCAAAGACGTGGAGTATGAAATCCTGCGTATCGTTGTCTCTTCTGACGGACTTCCGGAATTAGAGAGCATTATGGACGATGAAGAGTGGGAAGACATCTCTGAGCTATACGATGAGATGACTTTTCCAGCAGATGGCGCTGAATAAAACTTAAACATGTACGTTACATTTATGATGGGCACGGAAGAGGGCGGAGAATTCCGCGCTCTTTTTGCTTGAAATGCGAGCAATATCCTATATACATCAATCTAAGGAAATATATATTGAATTTTAGGCAATACACTTTTATACTTTATAGTCGGAAAGTGAGGAACCAGACTTGAAATCCGCAATCCGTACTGTGTTAATCATTATTCTTTTGCTGGTAGCAGCAGGAGGTGGGGGCGCATGGTACATTTGGAACGGGATGCAGCCGGTAGAGCCTGCAGGTCCTGCTGTAACATTTACGATAGAGAAGGGCATGGGAAGTGCGGAGATTGCTGATCTGCTTGAGCAAAATGGCATTATCCGTAAGAGTCTTTTTTTTAAGGGATATTTGAAATGGACTAAAGAAGGCTCTAGCTTCAAAGCAGGTACTTATATCGCTAAGCCCGGTGACAGCTATGATGAACTCATTGCAAGATTAAATGCAGGTGATGTAGTTAAGGAAGAAACTGTGGTCTTTACTATCCCCGAAGGATATACTGCTGAGCAGATCGCTAAGAAGCTCGCTGAAGCCTGGAATCAGGATGCGGCTACTTTTCTTGAAATTATGGATACTGGTGCAGGTTTGAAGGGGATTGATATTCTGGGTATCCCGCAGGATAAGAATCTACGCCACCGTCTTGAAGGATATTTATTCCCCGAAACCTATGAACTGGCCAAAGATAGCACGCCCCAGGAAGTTGTAGAAGCGCTTTTGGATCAGTTCCAGAAGAAGCTAGATACGATTCCTAACTGGCAGCAAAAGCTAGAAACGCGTGGATTGTCTCTGCATGAACTGTTGACCGTAGCTTCGCTGGTTGAGCGGGAAGTTGTGGTGGATAGTGAACGTCCGCTTGTGGCTGGTGTTATTTATAACCGCCTAAAGAAAGAGCAGAAGCTGGAGATCGACGCTACCGTTCAATATTTACTCAATAAGCAGAAGGAAAGACTTTTGTATAAAGATTTGGAAGTTGATAGTCCATATAATACGTATAAGAATATTGGACTTCCTCCGGGACCTATTAGTAATCCGGGGCTGGAGTCCATTCAAGCGGCACTCGAACCAGAAGCTTCTGAATATTACTTCTATGTGACCAAAAAAGATGGTACACAGGGCCATTTATTTGCTAAGACCTACAAGGAACATTTAGCCAATATCGAAAAAAGTAAGCAAGAATCGAAATAAACTATTAAAATGAAGAGTGGTGCGGTTGAAATAACCGTACAAGTAGGAGGTACAACATGACTAACAAACCGGAATTGCTGGTAACGGCAGCATCCTTGGAGGAAGCTGCTGCTCTGCTGGATGCCGGAGCAGATGCGTTGCTCATTGGGGATGACCGTTTTGGGATGCGGCTTGCTGGACATTTCTCTCTGGAGGATACAGCGACTGTCGTAGAAATGGCACATTCGCGAGGCTGCAAAGTGTATGCAAGCTTGGGTGGGCTGATGTCCAACCGTCTGCTGGATGAGCTTCCTGCCTATGTGAAGGCTTTAGGTGAGCTTGGCATTGATGGTGTTGAATTCGGGGATCCAGCAGTGTTAACCACTGTGAAGAAAGAAGCGCCAGCAATGAAGCTGCACTGGAATGCGGAAATGACTTCCACCAACTATGCGACCGCGAATTATTGGGGACGCAAGGGGGCTTCTCGCGTTGTGCTGGCCCGTGAGCTGAATATGGATGAAATGACGGAAATGGTTCCGCTTTTGGAGATTGAGGCACAGGTGCAGGTTCATGGAATGACCAATATATACCATTCCAAGCGGAAGCTTGTTGAAAGCTATATGTCACATCAAGGCCGTCCTAGTGATGGAGGAAGTCTCGGGAAGGAACGCGGACTATTTCTGATTGAAGAAGAACGAGATGACCAGAAATTCCCGATTTATGAAGACGAGAACGGCACTCATATTATGAGCTCGGATGATATTTGTATTTTGGAGGATCTGCATATTCTGATGGCTGCAGGTATACACAGCCTTAAGATTGAGGGACTCTTGAAATCGATAGCGTATAACGTAACGGTTGTGAAGACTTATCGTAAAGCTATAGATCTTTATGCGGCTGATCCGGAAGGTTATGCCTTCAATGAGGAATGGATGGATGTAATCAGAACGGTGCAGGACCCTGAACGGGAGTTAAGCTTCGGATTTTTCTATAAAGAGCAAGTATATTAAGTTTGACAAAAATAAAGAGGTTATAGGTCCCCACGAAGATTAGGTACAGCATTTATAGCATGTGACTTAGCTTTGTGGGCGATGGAGGGGAGAACAGGAATGGGAACCATGACAAAGCCGCAATATAAGGGCAAACGTTACCGTCTGGACAAACCGGAGCTCCTCGCTCCGGCTGGTAATTTGGAAAAATTGAAGTTCGCAGTACACTATGGTGCGGATGCTGTTTATATCGGAGGACAACAATACGGCTTGCGTTCCGGCGCAGATAATTTCAGCTTCGAGGAAATGCGCGAAGGTGTTGAATTCGCCAAGAAATATGGCGCTAAGGTATTTGTTGCAACAAACATTTATGCTCACAATGAAGATGTCGCGGGAATTGAAGAATACCTGCGTAACTTATATGAAGCTGGCATTGCTGCTATTATCGTAGCTGATCCAATCATTGTAGATACAGCACGCCGGTTAGTGCCTGGTCTTGAAGTGCATTTGAGTACACAGCAGTCTACGTTGAACTGGCAAGCGGTGTCCTTCTGGAAGGAAGAGGGGCTTCCGCGTGTTGTTTTGGGCCGTGAGACAAGCCTGGAAGAGATCGCTGAGATTAAAAAACATGTCGACATTGAAATCGAAAGCTTCATCCATGGTGCTATGTGTTCCTCGTATTCGGGTCGTTGTGTATTGTCCAACCATTTCACCGACCGTGATTCCAATCGCGGGGGCTGTTGCCAGTCTTGCCGCTGGAAATATGATTTGTTTGAGGATGCACGTCCGGAAGGGACTTGGGTGTCTGAGGAAGAGCAGGCTGAAGTGAAATCTCCAGCTCCTTTGCTTCCAGGGGTAACTCAGATTCCACTGCATCAGCAAGGAGATAATCCCTTCTCCATGGGCTCTAAGGATTTGTGTATGCTGGAAAGTATACCTGAACTGATTGAAGTGGGCATCGACAGCTTCAAGATCGAAGGGCGAATGAAGTCAATCCACTATGTGGCTACTGTCGTTAATGCATATCGTAAAGCCATTGATGCTTATATGGCAGATCCGGAAGGGTATGAATTGAAGCAGGAATGGCTGGATGAGCTTAATAAAGCCGCTAACCGTCCGCTAAACACAGGATTCTTCTATGATACTCCGGATCATGAAGATCATATCTATGAGCCTGAAGAAAAAGCAGCTCCGTATGATTTTGCCGGACTTGTAATTGAGTACGATGCTGAAAGTGGTACGGCACTAGTTCAACAGCGCAATCACTTTAAGCCAGGTCAGGAAGTAGAATTCTTTGGACCTAACGATACGTTCTTCAAGCAAACGGTTGGCGAAATATGGGATGAGAAAGGCAATTCGCTTGATGCTGCCCGTCATCCACTGCAACCTATTCGTATGAAGGTAGATCAACCGGTTGCATACTTTGATATGATGCGTAAGAAGAAGTTTTAATAAAAAACAGGGAAGCCTTTGGTCATCCAAGAGCCTCCCTGTTTTTCTTTTTGACAAAGCAAACAATAAGTTATATATATTAGGGATTAACAAATATCTCCAAGAGAGGAGGTGCAGCAAGCTATTTATTATGTTTAAACATACATAGGTTAAAAGTTGTAAAAAAAGTCTCGTAAAGCTAAGGAAAAAGACCTAATACGCCGATATATATATTGGTTAACGCTTTCATGCGTATTCTAATATTAGCGGGTAGGTGATCAAGATGGGGGATCCTGATCAAGATAGTATTAGTGAAAAGCATAATGAGAGAAGGTTTAGCATGAATAAAAAGAATAAGAAATCGGCGATCACAGGAAACAAGGAAACAAGCAAGATTGAAGGGGCAGTTAAGACACCTAAGTTTAATTTGAAGAATGGGATAGATTTGCGGGGACAGATCAAAAGAGTTAATCCTATGGAATCTGTTGGCGTGAAGATATTCCTGATATTTTTGTGTGCAATTGTAATTGTGGTAATGGCACTTGGACTGCTATCTTATTCAAAAGCCAAGAAGACAATTAAGAACAACGTATCGGAAGCCTACCGTCAGACTATTATTCAGACCTCAGAGAAGTTAGATATTACTTTGAAGCAGTACGAGAACTTGGCTTTACAGCTTTATTTTGATGCGCAGATGCAAGAAGATTTGAAGTCTTTAGTGACTGCACAATCTTCCTATGAGAAATTTGAAGCTACAAGCGCAGTAAGTAAAAAGTTGTCCAGTCAGATTACAACGGATTCTAATATTCTTAGTGTTTCTTTGATCCCGGAGTCGCCTGATCAAGACATTGTTACAAGTGGCAGTGGCGGCATTAAGTTAGATAACATAAGAGAACAAGAATGGTATAAGAAGATTGTCGACAACACTGCATCTTATGAATCCTACTATTCTAAAGGTGATGGTGATGCAGCCAAGAACATATGGTTCTCGACAGCTGTTCAAGGTGATGGAGACAAAAATATTGCTATGGCAAGATCTCTCAAAACCCTGGGCTCAGGTACAGGATACATAGTCATCCTTGTGTTGAAGAATACATTGCTGGAGGAATCATTCGCAAGTGTACAGCTGGGAGATGGCTCTCGAATTCAACTTGTCACTCCTGATGGAACCGTAGTAGCTTCTTCGGATTCAAAAGACGATGGTAAACCTTCAGAGTTCGCTTTTATTCAGGCAAGTAAAAAGGATAACAAAAGCTTGGATGAGAAGGATACAAACGGGAAAGAAATCCTTGCTGTCTTTAATCCAATGATCCGGGCGGATTGGAAGTTGGCAGGGGTAGTCCCAACAGATGAGCTAGTAAAAGAAGCACGTCCGATTCTGTTGACTACTTTTATTGCGGCTGCTGGTGCGGCTCTGCTAGCCATAGTAATCGGGATCTGGATGGTGCGTATGATTGCTCGCCCTCTAGCACGCTTGAAGGATCTTATGGTACAAGGTGCAGGTGGTGATCTAAGTGTACGTACAGAATATGTTTCTAAAGATGAAATTGGCCAGCTATCAGCTTCCTTTAACGTGATGATGGAGCGTATTACTGAGCTTGTATCGCAAACGACAGAAACCGCTCGGGATGTGCTGGAGACCGCTGGTGAGCTTGGTGAAGCCTCACGGAAGACAGCTATTTCTGCGAAGGAAATCGCAGCCGCTACGGAAGAAATTGCCGGTGGGGCAGGCAGTCTGGCGCTTGAAGCTGAACGAGGTAATGAGCTAACAGATGTGATTGCTACGCAAATGCAGACTGTAATATATGCCAACACTGAGATGGATGAAGCAGCACGTGGGGTTGGTGAAGCTAGTGCTCAAGGCGCTAAGCAATTAACTGACCTGCTGGATCAGACTAGCCGCACTGGAGAAAAAACAAGTGCACTTGTCGAACGTGTCAACCACCTGAAGGAGACAGTATTCTCCGTAATTAAGGTGTTGGATGTGATGAAGAGTATCACGCAACAGACGAATATCTTATCGTTAAATGCAACAATAGAAGCCGCTCGTGCAGGAGAAGCTGGTAAGGGCTTCATGGTAGTTGCGGGTGAAGTGCGGCAGCTTGCTGACCAATCGAAACAATCTATTGCCCTTGTTGCTGGAATTACGGATAAGATCATGGCGGAAATGAACGAAACGGAAGCTGTATTATCCGAAGTAGCACCACTGTTTAAAGAACAAGTAAGCTCCGTGAAGAGTACAAGTGATATCTTCCTGTCCGTAAAAGGACAGATGGATGAATTCATAACAAGCCTGGAATCGGTGACGACAGCGATCAGCAGTCTGAATCATTCGCAAGGTGTGTTGTCAGAGGCTATGGGGAACGTTAGCGCTGTAGCTGAGCAATCTTCAGCAACTTCCCAAGAAGTAGCTTCACTCAGTAATGAACAGCAAAATGTAAGTGATCAACTCGTTTCATTATCTGGCAAGCTGGAAAGTGCTTCAGGTCAATTGAAGGACAAGCTGTCATTATTCACTATAAAATGAGTGGATTCATCACTAATTTCTAAATTGTTTACCTAACAAAACCGCTTCTTCAACATGAAGAGGCGGTTTGTTGTTGTGTAATGAAGAACTACACCGTATAATAACTTTGTTAGGTATTTGTTATAATTTAATAACAAGTTAGGTAAAAAGTATTAAGGAGAAGGACCAAATGAAAGGTAGACGCATCTCTGGCTGGTGGTCCGTTATCGGGGACATGAGCATGGAACGCAAGCTGCTCCTCGTCTTTTTAATTATCATTACCCTCCCGCTATCCTTCATCAGTGTATTTACCTTCAAGAGCTACTCAGAATCTATTCAGGGGAACACCATTGCTTATTCTGAGAAATTAATCGATCAAATGATGGATGGAGTAGACGATTATATCGAAGATATGAAGCGTATTTCATCTATGCCCGCCTATGTGAATGATATCAAACAGAATTTAATACGTTCGAACAACTACCATGAGCAGAAAAAGATTATGGGAGGCGCAACTGGGAGTGCTGCTTTGTCGCCCGGTGATTTTGATCTTCTGTTGTCCATTCAACGGGGGATAGAGGGCAACATTTCGTTTATTAACAATATTAAGCGAGGTGCGAACTCGGTTTATATTTTTGACGCTTACGGAAATGGTTATTATTCTGCGAAGGATGGTGGCGTACGACTCGATCTCGAGCAAAGCTATAAATACTGGAGCCAGCAGACTAAGGATTCCAGCGGAGAAGCATTATTGTTCGGTACTCAAGCGTATACAAGTAATCTGCAGAGCACCCGATATGCTTTTACCGTTGTTCGCAAAATCGTGGATGGCTTGTTAAATCCAATCGGGCTGATTGCGGTTGAAGCGAATATTAGCAATTTGGAGAATCAAGTTAAGGAACTGGATAAAGTCACCCATGGGAAGTCGTTGATTGTGGATGAGAAGGGAATGGTCATCTACGACAGCGACAAGAAGCTGCTGGCCACAGATATTTCTGATTCAGACTTGTTCAAAAGAGTTGGAGGCATTTCTGGAAGCTTTTATGATACAGTCAACGGAAAAGAGCGGTTGAATATTTACTCTGGCTCTACCAAAACCAATTGGAAGGTAATTATCTCTATTCCTGTTGATGTACTGATGCGTGATGTGAAGCTGACCCGTAATACAACACTTGCTGCTACATTAAGTATCATAGTACTGGCGTTAATTATTTCGATTATTCTTTCCGTTGCCCTTACTAAATCGCTGACTCAAATGATTCAATTGATGAAAAAAGTTCAGGGCGGCGATCTGGATGTGATGTTCAGAGTTAAACGGCGTGACGAAATTGGTCTGCTGGGGCATCAATTTAATCGTATGTTAGCCCGAATCAGGCAGCTAATTCAGGATATTTACCGCATAGAAGAACAGAAAAAGGAAGCAGAGCTTCATGCGCTGCAGAGTCAAATCAATCCTCATTTTATCTATAACACACTGGAGTCCATCCGAATGACCGCCGAGCTGAATGATGATGTCGAAGCTGCGGATATGATCTCTATTCTGGGCAAACTGCTACGGTACAGTACAAGTGATCTGAGTGGCAATACGACATTGAAGCAAGAGCTTGGGTATGTGCGTAATTACGTCGAGCTGCTGAACTATCGTTATCCTAACCGTTTTTTACTGGATATCGATGTGCCGAAGTCGTTAGATAATTACTCTATTATCAAGCTGGTCTTCCAGCCTATCATTGAGAATGCAGCTTACCATGGCTTAGATGATAATAAGCCGCAAATGCATTTAAGCATCCGCTGCGAGATTACAGAGCAAATGCTGTTGTTTCATATTAAAGACGACGGGATCGGAATGGATGAGAAGACTTTGGAGAAATTGAATGATGGGCTGCAGAACGAAAGCCCTCCTAAGAAAAGCATTAACGGGGGGATAGGCATGAAAAATGTACAGCAGCGAGTGCGTCTTCATTATGGAGCGGCATTTGGGATCCAGGTATATAGTGAGCTTGGACGAGGGACCGATGTTATTTTGTCGCTGCCATTACTGGAGCAGGAATTAATTAGCTTACCTGAGTAACGAAATAAGAGGGGGCTGTCCGTTGAAGGGGTTGAAATTAGAATGGACTATGCGGACCATACTGTTACTTCTCTTAGTGTTATTGAGTAGTAGCTGTGCCAATAACAATAAGCAGACGGAATCCACTCCGCCTCCAGTTGGAGACGAGGTGAAGTCTGACTTGTCCAGCACCATAGTCATGATGACCAATCGAATAGATCTGATAGAGAACGGAACTTTTCAAGGATACGCGGACCAATTTAAACAGAGATACCCCGAAGCCAATGTGGAATTTGAAGGCTTGTCCAATTATGCAACGGATATTCTGGTACGGCTATCCACGAAAGATGCTGGTGATGTACTGTTGCTTCCGGTGAATCTTCCGTCAAAGGAGCTGGATTATTTTTTCGAGCCGCTGGATGAAGAAACCGCCGCTAGTGAGAGGTTCACCTCTTTTGCTACGTATAACGGGAAACGATATGGGCTGTCTACGGGGACTACTACGGTTGGGATTGTCTATAATAAAAAGGCATTCGAAAAAGCAGGAATAGCTACTGTTCCTAAGACGCTGGATGAATTCTACGAAGCTTGTGCGAAATTAAAACAAGCGGGTATTATCCCCCTATATATGAATTATGGAGCCGTTTGGCCTTTACGTGAATGGGGAAACAGTTTGGTTAACTATATGACAGGTAATCCAGAGTATCTAAATAATATGGTAAATGAGGATAACCCGTGGCAGCTTGATAATGAGTGGGGGAAATCAATTTCCATTGCTCGAACCTTAATTGGTAAAGGCTATGTTGAAGATGAACTATTCTCGAACAATTGGGAGATATCGAAGACTAAGCTAGCTAAAGGTCAAGCAGGGATGTATTTACTGGGAAATTGGACGATTGGACAAGTCCTTGATGTGGGGGCTGCCCCGGATGATATTGGATTCTTCCCGTTTCCGTATGATAATAGCAGTGCTCATTATGCGCCGATCAATCCAGATTGGTTCATGGGGGTTAGTAAATATACCAAGAACAAAGAGCTTGCTATGGCGTGGTTGAATTTTTTTGTGAAGGAGACTTCCTATCGAGATGATTGGGGATTCCTTCCGGCAGATGGAAGCTTGAATCCCTCTATGTCGCAGTACCGTGAGTTTTTATCTTATAAGCCTAAGCTACTCGATGCTACTGTACAAAGTGATGCGTTCATCGAGCTGGCGAATAGAGCCAAGCTATCCTTTTGGTCCGGGGATTATATTCAGGAGTTACTGGCTGCGCCTGATTTACAAAAGGCTTTTGACGAATTAAATGCAAAATGGAAGGAAGCGCGGGCAGGAGCGCCACAAACTTCTCAGCCTTAAAGTTAGTACTACATAAATTTGATGACATTCTCTGGAGGGTTATATATGGCTAAAAAGGTCACCATGCAAAAAATCGCTGATCATCTCGGCGTATCCAAATTCGTTGTCTCCAAGTCACTTTCGGGTAAGGGCGGCGTTAATGAGACGACAAGAGAGCGAGTGATTCAAGCGGCATCGCAGCTGGGTTATTTTACGCAGAAAAATGCTTTTGTCCAAGGCATAAAACGCACCCCCCCGGTAGGTGGCGGGGATCGGAATAAGCAATCCGTGCTGGTGTTAATGCCGAATATTCGTTCTCAGACGCAGGATTCCTTGTATTGGGGAAAAATTGTGGATGGTATTGCGATTGCGCTGGATCAGGAAGGGCTTGGGATGGTCATTATCTCCGAGAACCGTGCGGATAATTTCGTTAATATTTTGAATCCCAATGGAATCCTTGGTTTGATAGGTGTGGGCCAAATCTCTACTTCCTTGCTGCTTGAGGTACACCGTATTGGTTTGCCGATGGTGTTGATTGACCATGAAGATCCGCTAATTCCAAGTGATACCGTGTTTGCGAATAATGTGGATTCTATGGCTCGACTTACGAATCATTTGATGGGCACAGGCCATACCCAAATGCATTTTATCGGCAATATTGGATTCTCACGCAGTTTCCGCGACCGGTGGATTGGCTTCCGGAGTGCGCTGGAGGAGAGCGGAATAAGACTGCCTTTGGAAGATGATGCGAATCTTTTTCTGGAAGGGGTGGAGGAAGACTTATTTCAGGAGGATTTTAAAAACTGGGTGAATAAGCGTAAAAAAGCCAAAACACTCCCGACAGCCTTGGTTTGCGCTAACGACTCCACAGCCCTTTCGGTCAGTGACATCCTCAAGGAAGAAGGGTTTAATATTCCGGAGGATATCTCGGTTACTGGCTTTGATAATATTGAGGATGCCTTAAGAGGCGTTCCACCGCTTACAACTGTTCATGTTCCTAAAGAAGCGATGGGCCGAGCCGCAGTGGAGAAACTTCTGAGCCGTATTCATAATCCTTCTGCACCGCTTGAGAAAATTCTTATTGCAGCGGATATTGTACATCGTGATTCCGTGGATAAGCCGCGAGACTAGAACTATGTTGATCTAAAAAGTATATAAGCCATGGAATCTAGTTTTGCTTGAGTAAGGGGGAGTTTAGTTATGACAGAATCAGTTGCCATGCCAAAGATTGAAGGCGAACAGATTCAACTACGCGGTGTGCAAGCATCCGATCTGGAGGCTTATTATAATTTTTTGCTTGATGTTGAGATGGGGCAATTAACAGGATCGCAAGGAGATTTCTCCCGTGAGCAGACGGCAGCTTGGATTCGTAAGATTAGTGTTCCAGCCGAGGATCGTGTGGATCTTATGATTATAGTAAAGGACACGGGTGAACTCATTGGAGAAGTGGTACTAAATGAAATAGATCCGGACAATCGTAGTGCAAATATCCGGATCGGCATTTGTGGGCATGAACATCGGGGTAAGGGTTACGGGACTGAAGCTATGACTCAAATGCTACGATATGGCTTTGAAACTATGAAGCTGCATCGCATCCATCTCGGTGTATATACTTTTAACCCCAGAGCCGTTCATGTCTATGAGAAGCTTGGTTTTCAACGCGACGGTGTGGAGCGGGATGCTCTTTATGTAGACGGAGAGTTTCATAACATGATTCTGATGTCCATGCTTGAGGATGAGTTCCGCAGTTTGTACAATTAAAAAAAGTGAATCTAGGGTAAGGAAGATTGTAAGTAACTTCCTCACCAGATTCACTATGAATATTAGTCTGTAATGTTTCCAGCCATTTTGAGACGTTTGGCAATTTCTTTAAAGTCTTCGGGGGAGATTCCGGGAGCGAATTCCTCTTCGACTGCCGGAGCAACGGGGATCGGAAAGCCTTTAGGGGATCCTTGAATAACTTCAAGCGGAAGATTATCCTCTGGGTGGGTTCCCTTCCAAATCTGATCGATGGCGCCGAAGTCACTTTCACTCCAGGTGTATAGCTTGGTATGCACGCCTTTTTCTTCATATTTTTTTGCTTCGCTGAATGATTTATTATTTAACGAAGGAATCGGCACGAGCTTAGTTACATTAACACCTGTTGCCACTTCGATGGCTTTGGCATAAGCGACCACGTGGACACCACCACGGACTAAAAGGAATCCGACTACAGCGCGTGCAGCTGGATGGTCTGTCATTTCGTAGACCTTCATTTTATGTGTTCTGGCTCCGCATTCGAGGAAGAAGTTATGTAGCAGATCTTCCACTAGGTTGCCGCTATTAAAGACGTTTGCTCCGGTCCACGGGTTCCCCGTTGAATCAAAAGGCATAGCCCCTTGTGCACCAGCCAGAAAGTGATAGGATAGACGCGCATCTTTTGCGGACCCTAGAGGGGTGGAATCGGGCTCTTTATAACTTGTTGACCCTCGAAGACATTTGTTGATGGCATGCGAAACCAGCTCGACATGGCCAAGCTCTTCCGCTGTTATGCTCATCACCAAATCATAAAAAGGCTTCAGTTTGTCTTTTGAACGGAAATTAAAGGATTGAAAGAGGTAATTGTTAAGGGTCGACATTTCTCCGAACTTTCCGCCAAGTAATTCCTGAACAGCGGCAGCAGCATTGGGATCGGGCTTCTCAACTTCAGGAATCTCAATCATGATTTCATCCATACGTTTGAACATTAATATCTCAGCCTCCTTGGAGTTAGGGGTTACTGACCTATTTTGAGCTTAATCTATAGGAATTACTCATGAATGGGCTGAAAAGTATGGATGTGCGTCATGTAAAAGGCTTTTTGTGTCGAAAAGGCAAACGGCAAATACTATCAAATACGCAATTAAAACCACAATCAAATACGCATAGTAACCTGCTAACGGACACAGCAGACCCTATATGCAGTATTATCCGATATTTACAATGCTAACGGACTCCAGCGCAGCTATCGGCCTAGAAAACGCCCCAAATGGGACTCTTTTCAGGGAATAGCGCCCCTGGAGTCCGAAAACTTACTTTGAAGGCTAAATACATGTGAATAGCGTCATCTGAGTCCTTAAGTTACTCTGGATGATTGATATTCGCTTGAAGCAAACAGTGAATGATCAAAACGCAGAGCAGCGATCCTCCTAATATAGGAGAATCGCTGCTCTGTTGATTTTTAGGGTTTATGAACTTTTTTTACAATGCTAAATTACGATCAATAAGAGCAATACGTTGCTGTACACAAGCATAAGAACGAAGGGGATCCTCTGGAGTGTTCAGCACATAATCTAACATTTGGTCAACGGTAGTTGTAGCCACATGGATACGAGTGTCGGAGGAGGCGTAGTAAATATAGATTTCACCGTTATCACGTGCAATCACGCCATTACAGAACACGACATTGGAGACATCGCCGACACGTTCTTCACCGTCTGGCGCGATGAAATGACCGCCAGGTGAATGAGTAACTTTGTTTGGCTCATCCAGGTCAGATAAGAAAGCATATAGCACGTATCGGAGTCCAGCAGCTGTGTTGCGTACACCATGAGCAATATGCAGCCAGCCTTTTGCAGTTTTGATTGGAGCTGGACCTTGGCCATTTTTAACTTCCTTGATGGTATGGTAGTAGCGTTCGTCCATGATAGTCTCGCTGGTAATTACGGCATCTTCAATTGTATCCGAGAGTCCCCAGCCAATACCGCCACCGGAACCTGCATCGATAAAGCCATCTTGTGGGCGAGTGTAGAAAGCGTATTTTCCATCTACAAATTCAGGGTGTAGCACGACATTACGCTGCTGAGCAGAGCCTGTTTTGAGATCCGCCAGACGTTCCCAGGTCTTCAGATCTTTGGTGCGAACAATACCACACTGTGCTACTGCGCTAGAAAGGTCACCATGTGGAGCATCTGGATCTTTGCGTTCTGTACAGAAGAGGCCGTAGATCCAGCCATCTTCATGGCTAACGAGGCGCATGTCGTAGACGTTGATATCAGGAACTTCTGTCTCCGGCAGCACAACTGGATGATCCCAGAAGCGGAAACCGTCCACGCCATTGTCGCTTTCTGCTACAGCGAAAAAAGATTTGCGGTCATTGCCTTCCACGCGAGCAACAAGATAGAATTTGCCATTCAGTGCAATAGCACCCGGGTTGAAGACGCCGTTGACGCCAATTCTTTCGGCAAAATAAGGGTTGGTATCTGGGTTAAAATCATAACGCCAGATTAAGGGCGCATGCTCAGCAGTTAGCAGTGGATGAGCATATCGGTCATAAATGCCGTTTCCATAAGGAAGCTTTTCGTTCTTGCGAGCGATCAGGGCTTCATAACGTTCTGTTAATTGTTGTTTGCGTTCTTGGAATAATGATGACATTAGACAGTCTCCTTTATAGTTGATTTCAGTCGTGCGATCATTTCGAAGCAGGCTCTGCTGTTATGATAAGGACATTTCCAGGCGCTAACCTTTGATCCGTGAGGCAGGGGCTGAAGGTTCTCGTCCACGCCCCAGTACCATTCACCCAGCTTGTGATCCACCATGTATTTATCGATAAAAGTCCAGGAGGCTTGGGCAGCCTCATTAAATTTGCTGTCACCAGTCAGCTGATAAGCATTATAGAATCCAACAACCGCCTCAGCTTGCGGCCACCAATCTTTATCTTTGCTCAGCAGCCCGCTTGGGTCAGCTTCATTCCATATCCCTCCATCGCTATCAATACCTTCCGCAAGAACGGCTTCTGCCATGGAGACAGCGACTGTTCGCACACGCTGCAGCAGCTGCTCTTCTCCAAGGGTTTCAGCAGCTTCCACCAGCAGCCAGCTTCCTTCGATGTCATGTCCGTAGGAGATAATATCTGATTTCACATTCCATGCTTCATCTAAGAAAAGATGAAAATGCTGGCCTTCCTGATCAATGATATGATCCAGCATCGTTTCGATTAGCTCAGTTAGCGTGCTCTTTAGTTCCTCCGACTTCCATACTCGATAGAGACCGGTATACGCTTCCAGAACATGCAGATGGGTATTCATAGATTTTTTTTCATTCATATCTTTGCTGCTGAGACTGAGGTTATCAGTGATTTGCCATTCCCGTGATAAAGCTTCGACATAACCTTTATAAATAGAATCATAGCCGTATTTTTCAACTAGCTGGAATAATTGAATCGCATCCTCTAAGACTTCTGGACGTCCGGTCGCATGGTAGAATTCAGCCAGTGCGTAGATAGCAAAGGATTGGCCATAGATCTGCTTTTTCTCTTGAGAAGGTCTGCCCTCAGCATCCACCATCCAGTATAATCCGCCATACTCTTTATCAATGAAGTGTTCCATCAGGTAGGTATAAGCACGTTCTGCCATCGCCAGATATTCCGGTTTACCGTAGATCCGGTAAGCGCTCGCAAAGGACCAAAGGATCCGGGCATTAAGCACAAGGCTTTTCTCTGCGTTAGGAGTAATGTTCAGCTGATTGTCGATTTCACCTATAAAACCGCCGTTCACTTCGTCCTTCGTCTGTTTCATCCAAAAACTAAGAATATTATCCTGCAGCTCATCCTCAAGTTGGGTCAACCATAATTCTGGTGAATTAATCATTGTAATCAGTCACTCCTCACATTATTTGGTGATTTTTGAGGTGAAATATTCGTTGATGATCCCAGCGGCTTGCTTACCGTACATACAGTAATCATCATTCTGTACTGCTTCTTCAATTGGATAAAGATGAGTAGGCCAATCCCAGAGCATAAAGCCCTGAACCCAATCTCTGTGCTCACAGCCTTGAAACATTGCCTGATAGAATTTACTTTGTTCTTCTTGACTTGGTTCGCCCTTTAAGGTCCAATCATTGGGAATCGCGGCGCTTCCGCTCCGGCTTGGGCAACCCGCTTCCATGAAAAAGAACGGCTTATTCTGTGAGTGCACCACTTGCTCAATCCGGTCGAGCTGAGCCTCCCAATCACTAGCTGGATAATACCCACTTGAAGAAATCACATCGAGCGCATCCCACCAGGTTACGTTATCCTCCTGATACTTATCGCAATTATAAGTAAGAATACCTGAGTAGACCTTCCGCACCTCAGCAATAAGCGAACGCCATTCGGCTTCGCGTCTATCCGTCTGTACAAGCTCACAGCCAATACAGAACATTTCACAGCCTGTTTCCTCAGCGATAGCGGCATAGTGCAGAATAAATTTAGTATAAGAGCTGAACCACTCAGACCATTTAGGCTCGCAAGGGACATCCTTATCAAAAAAGTTAATATGGGCACGCCAAGTTCCGTCAGCACAATTAACAATCGGCTTCAGGCATACTTTTAGCTGCAGTGACTTCGCTTTGCTGATAGTCCATTTCACTTCTTCGTCGCTAACGGTTGGAGCCTCCCAGTAGGGAATTTCCGTAGAATGAGCGGTAGCTTGAAGCGCGCTGAGCGCAATGGCCGTCCAGTTCGCTCCGGTGACAGAGGACATTAATTCCAGCGAACACTCAGCTTCTTCTGTTGTCCATGAACCACGTCTACCCGAGAAACCCCAGGTTACGCCTGCAATGTATTCGTTGTTTAACATCATCGAGAATCCTCACTTTACACACAAAAATAGAAAAATTAGCAATCTTCATTTTGTTAGATAGTTATTATTGTTTTGTTAGTTTATAATAACAACTTAATTTAGTTATATACTTTTTTGCAGATGATTTCAAGGACAATTTGTAGTTGAAGCTGGGAAATTTGAATAACTTTAGTTATAGTAAATATAAGACTATAAAAGGGCGCAATCGTACATTGACGTAATACATGGGGAGATACTATTCGTGATGATAGCGCAATCATAATAACTGGCGGATACAACTGGAGGGAATTACTCAAATGATAAATGTTATGATTGCGGACGACGAGGAAGTCATTCGCAGGGGGCTCGAAAAAATCACATCCAGAATGGAAATAGACGTACATGTAATTGGATCTTACGGCAACGGGTTGGAAGCCTGGGAACATTTAGAAAAGTTATCCCGGGAGGATATAGATCTGCTTATTACAGATATCAAAATGCCTAGAATGGATGGTTTTAAGCTGATTGAACAGGCTAGAGACCATATGGAGGATATCCCTATTGCTGTCCTTAGCGGTTTTAGTGAATTTGAATATGCCCGTCGAGCGATCCGTCATGGGGTGATGGATTATTTGCTTAAACCGATTGATAAGACTCAGCTATATGAACTGCTTAAGAGAGTAGAGGATGTAAAGAAAAAGACCGTGACGGATCATGAGGAGATTTTCTCACAAGCTGCGGATGGTGGAGAACATTATGTAGTTGAGCAGACAAAAAGTATTCTGGAGAGAGAGTATGATCAGAACTTCGAGCTTGAACGCCTAGCGGAGATGGTGGGCATGAATGCGAGTTATCTCAGCCGTTTGTTCAAATTAAAGACGGGGCAGACGATCACAGACTATCTGATTCGGATTAGAATTTCTAAAGCAAAGGAACTGTTAATGGAGCATCCTGACCTGAAAAATTATGAAATTGCCGAGAAGGTGGGTTATAGCGATCCGGTATATTTTAATAAATTGTTCAAGAAAATGTGTGGTATGACACCTAAGGATTATAAAAGCGGCTGTAAATTCCCGAAAATTGAACGTGAGTTTTAGGCATATATAGGAAGTTATTTATTAGGAGGGCGAAAAGCTCTCTTTTTTTGTGGATATTTTTATAAATTAGATAACAAAATTGTTATAAGTAAAACAAAAATAACAAATACAAGACCAGAAAAAGCAATTGAAACCATCGTTTTGCGTCGAAAATAGATTTATAATGGGTTTGTAAGCGATATCATCACTTGTTTTCAAGAGTAATTCAGATAATCCGGTATTAATGGCTACTCTTTCAAGTTATGAGTGATGATAAAAGTTATTATTTTTGTTATTTACCTAAAACTAGAGTTGAATTGAAGAGAGGGGTCGTAACAGCATGAAAAAAGGCAAAACAATGATGGGCTTGATGGCACTAACACTTGTGGCGGGATTGTTTAGCGGTTGTTCCTCAACCAACAACACTAACAATGAAGCTGCTAAAAACACAGGAAACAATGGTTCTTCAGCAGAGGCAACTGCTCCAGCTGATGGTACAGCAGCTAAGGATATCAAAGGGGATATCACAGTCATAACGCAAAGAACAGATATTGTTGATACCGTATTCAAAGAGTATGCGGCTAAATTTAATGAGAAATATCCTGATGTAAAGGTGAACTTTGAAGCGCTCGCTACTTACGAAGATCAAATTAAAATTCGTATGAGCACTAGTGATTATGGCGACGTTCTTTTGTTACCTACTAGCATAGCTGTAAAAGATATTCCTGATTTCTTCGAACCCCTTGGCAAGCTTGAAGAAATGAGCAAACAATACACAGGGTTGGAAGAACGTGCAGTAGACGGAGTTGCCTATGGTATTCCGATGACCATCAACTTTAACGGGATTATCTATAACAAACAAGTCTTCAAAGATGCCGGAATTACAGACGTTCCCAAAACCCCTGAACAATTCTTGACTGCCCTGCAGACTATTAAAGACAAAACACAAGCTGTTCCTCTTTACACAAATTACGCAGCAGGCTGGACATTGACACAATGGGAAGCGGATCTGGCTACAGTAGCTGGTGACCGTGATTATGTGAACATTGCTCAAGTGGCTAGCGACGACAACTATGTAGCGGGTCAACCACACTATGAATTGTACAAAATTCTGTACGATGCAGCACAAAAAGGTTTGATTGAAGAAGATCCAACTACAACAGACTGGGAATCTTCCAAAGCTGATCTGGCCAACGGAAAAATTGGGACTATGGTGCTTGGATCTTGGGCAATTGGGCAAATCAAAGGCCTGGCTACAAATCCAGACGATGTTGGATTCATGCCTTTCCCAACCAATGCGGATAAAATCCTTGTGCCGCTTGCTGGTGACTACAATCTGGGTGTCAGCGTGCACAGTAAAAACAAAGAAGCTGCTAGAGCTTGGGTGGATTGGTTCATCAACGAATCTAACTATCCTACAACTGAAGGCGGCGGTATGAGCCCGGCTATCGGTGCAGAGCTTCCAGAAATCCTGAAACAATATGAAGGTACAGATGTAACCTTTGATACTCTTGCTCCTGCTAAAGCTGGCGAAGAAGGCTGGTCTGATGAAATCGACAAACAAGCTGAGATCGGTGCTTGGCAGCCAGACTTCAAGAAACGGATTATTGAAGCAGCGATTGGCAACAGAAAAGAATCCTATGATGACATCATGAAGGACCTGAACGACAAGTGGAAAGCCGCTCGCGCTAAAGTCACAGCACAGTAACAACTATAAGCTTCTTAGATGCTATAGGCGGTAGTGAATGTGGGAGGGGATATGCTAACAAGCATTTCCCCCTTCACATTTAAACGAGTCTTAAATAAATGAGGATGCTTTTTCTGGAGGTGTATCGGGTGTTTAAGTTTTCAAATTTGAGCTATAAAAATCAAAGAATCGCTATCATCATCTTATTCTCATTAGTGCCGATATTGTTGCTGCTCACATTCGCTTATTATCCAGTCATCAGTATGTTTCGGTACAGCTTCACCAGTTGGAATGGATTGAGCAAAAATATGGAATATGTCGGTTTAGAAAACTACAAGACCATTTTTACGAAACCTGAGTATTTTTCTGTGTTTAAGGTCAGCTTGTATTATTTCTTTACCACCTTTATTCAGATGGCACTTGCCTTGTATTTTGCAACCATCTTGAGCTTTAGTGTTCGCATGAAAAACTTGTTTAAAGGGATTTTGTTCTTCCCAACCTTGCTAAACGGTGTAGCAATCGGTTTTATCTTCCTGTTCTTTTTCAAACCAGATGGAACGTTAGATACGATTCTTAATCTGATTGGGCTTGGCAGTCTGCAGCAGAAATGGCTTCTGAATCCTAACTTGATCAACTTCTCGCTCGCAGGTGCGTCACTGTGGAGATACATGGGAATGAACTTCCTGATTTTCCTAGGAGCTATTTCTTCTATTGGTAAGGATATCTATGAGGCCGCTGAAATTGACGGTGCAAACAGATGGCATCAGTTTATGCATATTATTTTGCCAAGCATTAAACGTATTCTGCAATTGAACTTGATTCTTGCGGTTAGTGGCGCCATTGGGGTATTCGAAATTCCGTACGTCATGACAGGCGGATCTAACGGAAGTAGTACATTCGTAATTCAGACAGTCGATGTAGCTTTCAAATACAGCAAGGTTGGTTTGGCATCGGCGATGGCCGTGGTATTGCTGGGTATTGTTATCATAGTTACTATTTTGCAGCGCGTTCTGATCAAGGAGGAGAAATAAACTATGCATTCTGTAAAATATACCACTGCTAGTATATTCAAATATCTCACCTTGATTTTGGGAGCACTTGTAGCTTTGATACCTATCGTGGTCGTGTTTTTCGCTTCATTAAAAACCGGAGCCGAATATGCTTCTACCGGACCGTTAACGCTGCCAGAGAATTGGTTGAATTTCTCCAACTACACTAAGGCTTTTGTAGACGGAAAAATGCTGCTCGGTTTTAAAAATACTGTCATTATCGTTGTGATTTCTATTGCGGGTGCTACGTTGACGGGTTCGATGATGGCTTATATTTTATCGCGCTTCAAATTTAAAGGCAGTAAGATCCTAATTAGTATGTTCCTGATTGCTACCCTGATTCCAGGCGTAACTACACAAGTGGCTACTTTCCAAATCATCAATCACTTGGGATTATTTAATACCAGATGGGCACCAATCGTTATGTACTTGGGCACGGATATTATCGCTGTTTATATCTTCATGCAGTTTTTGGATTCGATCTCCGAGTCACTGGATGAATCCGCGATGCTGGACGGAGCTTCGTATTGGACGATTTATTGGAGAATTATTTTGCCACTGTTGAAGCCGGCGATTGTAACTGTAGTGATCGTGAAGGGTGTTAATATTTATAACGATTTTTACACCCCTTTCCTTTATATGCCGAAAACAGATCTGCAAACGATCTCCACAGCACTCTTTAAGTTTAAAGGTCCATATGGATCGCAGTGGGAAGTAATATGTGCGGCGATTATGATCGCAATTATACCTACATTGGTTGTGTTTACCGCCTTGCAAAAATATATCTATAATGGTTTTTCACAAGGTTCTGTAAAGTGAGCTCAACAGTAAATTTAATAACAGTACTAGATAAAATAGCATACTGAAAAGTTGCATACATTTGGAGGGAAAACTAATGAGTGAAGTAAAATTGGTTGGAGCAAGTGCAATTAACATCCCGAACATGCCTTGGCAAGAAAAGCCTGCTGGCTACGAGAATCCGATTTGGAGACATAATGATAATCCGGTTATCAAAAGAAATCCTGCAAAAGGTGTAGCCCGTATTTTCAATAGTGCGGTTGCTGCGTATGAAGGCAGTTTTATTGGTGTATTTCGTGTAGAAGATAACACTACTCGTCCGCATCTGCGTATGGGACATAGTGTGGATGGTTTGGATTGGAAAATCGATGATGAGCCGATCCGATTTATAGATGAAGAAGGTAATCCTTATCAGCCGCGTTATGCTTACGATCCGCGTCTGGTGAAGGTTGAAGATACATTTTATATTATCTGGTGTACAGATTTCTACGGAGCAGCTATTGGAGTAGCAAAAACACAAGATTTCAAAACATTTATCAGCTTGGAAAACCCATTCCTGCCATTCAACCGGAACGGTGTACTGTTCCCTAGAAAAATCAACAACAACTTCGTGATGTTGTCCCGTCCAAGTGACAGTGGCCATACGCCATTTGGTGATGTATTCCTTAGTGAGAGCCCTGACTTCGTATATTGGGGAAAACACCGCCATGTAATGACCAAGGGTGGTCAAGGCTGGTGGCAAAGTGTCAAAATTGGTGGCGGACCAGCGCCGATTGAAACTACTGAAGGCTGGTTGATGTTCTACCATGGCGTAACTGGAACGTGCAATGGTCTTGTGTATAGTATGGGAGCGGTTATTTTGGACATCAATGAGCCCTCGAAAGTAAAATATCGCTCGAAGAACTTTGTATTAACGCCAGAAGAATGGTACGAGGAAAGAGGTTTTGTGAATAACGTCCTATTCCCATGTGCTACTCTGCATGATGCAGAAACCGGCCGTATCGCCATCTATTATGGCGCGGCTGATACTTATGTAGGCGTTGCTTATACAACGGTTAATGAAATCGTCAACTATGTCATCGAAACCCATGAAGAGGTTGGCGATGATGCAGGTTTAGGCAAAATCTAATTGGACTTAATGACCTATATTTTCAGTGAGCTTGCTAGAGTTCCGGAGAATTGCGTAGCGTAGAGTTTGCAAGAAGTGTTTTGGGTTTGGTGTGTTGAATGTTGTTGGGTGTGCTCAGTGCGGAGGTTGCCTTGTGCGACCTCCGTGTTCTGTTGCAGAATGTACAACAGAACGACACATTATCGCCTGTAATAGATAAGTAGCAGGCTAGGAGGAAATTCAACTCTGTTGGCGATTCTGATCACTCTGTTGTTTAGTTACTCTGTGGCTTAGATACTCCATGGCTCTGACGTAAATAGTTGCACTTTGTGCATTTAAACTAACATTTCTTTGGTCACTAGGCGATATAGTTGCACTTCGTGCAACTATATCAGCGAAGTAACCACCAAAAGCTCCTTTTACCGTTTTTTAGTTGTACAAAGTGCAACTAAAAGGGAAAAAACACATATTCAGCTATAATAGCTGCACAAAGTACAACTCTATGGCTCTGACGTAAATAGTTGCATTATGTGCACTTAAACTAACTATACCTAAGGTGCTAAGCGATATAATTGCACTTCGTGCAACTATATTAGCGAAGTAACCACCAAAAGCTCCTTTTGCCGTTTTTTAGTTGTACAAAGTGCAACTAAGATTAGAAACAAATATATTTCAGCTGTAATAGCTGCACAAAGTGCAACTATCCAGTCGCAAACTGTTACTGTGCCGATATAAAGAAGTTAATAGGCAAACTGGAAATGTGGGTGTTGTGAAGGCAATAAGAAGATAGCGGATAAGTGGAATGTGAGTGGTTGTAGAGGTAATAAGAAGGTAGTAGGTACGTGGAATATGATTAGTTGTGGAGGTAATAGGCAAGCAGCGAGTGAGTGGTGAATGTGGCTCAGTTGGCGACCTCAGTCAGTTTGTTGCTAAGTTACTCTATGGCTCTGACGTAAATAGTTGCACTCTGTGCACTTAAACTAACATTTCTTTGTTTACTAGGCGATATAATTGCACTTCGTGCAACTATATAAGCCAAGTAACCTCCAAAAGCTCCTTTTACTGTTTTTTAGTTGTACAAAGTGCAACTAAGAGGAAAACACACATATTCAGCTGAAATATAGCTGCACAAAGTGCAACTATCCAGCCTTGGAGCTGCGACTAAACTATCCAGTCGCAGAAAACGCAACTATTGCATCCCACTCCATCGCAACTTTTCCATCCCACTATCCCATCGCAACTATCCATACATCAACGGAAAACCCATATTGGGTTTTCCGTTTCTATCTAGCATAGTAACTCTAACGTTGCTTCGCGGTTACGAACAGCAAGCGAACAATTTCGTTACATAACTTAAGGAGGAACAATATTTTGGGAAGCGACATGAATTTGTCACAGTTAAAGGAATATAACGGAAGTAGTCCAAAACCGGATGATTTCGAGCAATTTTGGGAGCGGGCATTGCGTGATCTGGATGCACAGCCGCTGGATTATGAACTGGAACCAGCGGAGTTTGTCAGTGAACTTGCGGAATGTTTTCATTTGTATTTTACCGGAGTTGGCGGTGCAAGAATCCATTGCAAATATGTAAGACCGAAGAACAGCGTACATAAAAAAGGTCCCGGTGTAGTGATGTTCCATGGATACTCCTGTGACAGCGGGGATTGGATGGAGAAGGTGGCTTATGCTGCTCACGGGATTAGCGTC
Source organism: Paenibacillus sp. FSL R7-0048 (assembly GCF_038004505.1). Lineage (NCBI taxonomy): Bacteria > Bacillati > Bacillota > Bacilli > Caryophanales > Paenibacillaceae > Paenibacillus > Paenibacillus sp. FSL R7-0048. Next base: position 1,898,662 of record NZ_JBBORF010000001.1, read on the forward strand.
CTGGCGATGGATTGTCGCGGCCAGGGTGGCCTCTCCGAAGATAACCTTACCGTAAAAGGGACTACGATACGCGGACATATCATTCGAGGGATGGATGATCCTAATCCTGATAACCTTTATTATCGCAATGTGTTTTTGGATACGGCACAGACTGCCCGAGTTCTGATGTCTATGGATGAAGTTGATCCTGAACGTGTAGGTGCCTTTGGACTATCTCAAGGTGGAGCGCTGACTGTGGCTTGTGCAGCATTAGAGCCTCGCATAAAAATAGCCCTGCCTGTATATCCCTTCCTTTCAGATTATAAACGTGCTTGGGAGCTGGATATTACCACCTCAGCTTATGAGGAGATCAACTATTATTTCCGTTTTTTTGATCCCCATCATTTGCGTGAGGATGAGATTTTTAATAGGCTCGGTTATATCGATATTCAGAATCTTGCCGAAAGAATACAAGCTAAAGTACTGTGGGTTACCGGGTTATCCGATACGATTTGTCCACCTTCAACTCAATTTGCCGCATACAATAAAATACTAGCGTCCAAAGAGCTTATGGTTTATTATGAGTACGGTCATGAGTATTTACCATATCTTGCCGATCGGGCGTTGGGATTGTTCATGACCTTGTAAGAGATAAGCCAGCAGGCATAACTGAAGACAACGGTGGTGAACAATTGATGAAGTCGCAAGTAAAAAAAGAAAAGGCGCATTTCCAGCTGCACCCTGCCAAATCGATTGGGGTGCGGCTTTTTCTCATCTTCTTCATCTCAACAATGGTACTCGTTCTCTCACTTGGCTACATTTCCTATTCCGTAGCTGAGCAAACGATCGAGAATAACGCGCTGTCAGCCAATCAACAGACAGTCGTCCAAGCTGCAGAGAAGTTTGATGTTGAATTATTGCGTTATGAGGATGGCCTAGGAAGAATTCTTTACAACAATGAGATTCAGGATGCACTCAAACAAGGGAATAATCCCACTACAAGTAATGAGGATCGTAATTTGCAGTCCAACCAGATTAGCGCCGAGCTAAATGCCTGGCTGACCGCATCAAAGGGGGTAGAAGCTGTATACCTCATCCCGATGAATCAGGAAGTCCCTACTTCGTCAGCGGGATCAAAAGACAGCGCTTTTATCAAAGAATTCAGAGAGTCCTCATGGTTCAAGCAGCTTGAGGAGCAACCACAAACATTGTGGATTCCCCGAACAGAACAGGGGCAAGCCGGAAATACTTCGGGTATGTTTCATTTGGCACAATCGATAGCTGGGGATACACAAAGCCCGGGATACATAATTATCTGTGACATTAGAATTAGTGAATTAGAAAATCAGCTTCGTAAAGTTGATCTCGGACCCAGCTCTTACATGCAATTGCTGACGGATAAGGATGAATTGATCGCATCGTCCCAGCAAGTGGGAACAGATACTTATCTCAGTCTGGGAGGGACTCTTCTTCATGGTTTGGAGCATGAGGCTGGGTCATTGCCAACGAAGGATGAGAAAGGAAAATCCATTCTGGCTGTGTACGGGACGATGGAAAGCTCCAGCTGGAGATTGCTTGGTGTTGTTCCGGCTGAGAATCTTACGAAAGACGCACTTCGTATTCTAAAAACTACATATATTATTGTTGCGGTGGCTGCTATTGTCGCCATTCTAATTGGTTACTGGATGTACAGAATGGTATCTAAGCCCTTGACCCGACTTAAGGATCTAATGTCTCAAGGGGCAGATGGAAATCTTGGAGTACGTACGGATATTACCTCACGAGATGAAATTGGTCAGTTATCGGGTTCCTTTAATAGGATGATGGAACGGATCACAGAACTGGTAATCCATACTAATGAAACCGCGAGGAAGGTAATGGAAACTGCCGATGAACTTAGTAGAGTATCGCGTAAGACAGCGATGGCAGCCAAAGAGATTGCCGCAGCAACAGAAGAAATTGCCGGAGGTTCAGGCAGCCTAGCTTTGGAGGCGGACCAGGGTAACGAGCTTACGGGGCAAATTTCGGTGCAAATGAACAAAGTGAACTCAGCTACGCATGAGATGGATCATACCGCACATAGTATCGGCGTGCTTAGTGAAGAAGGTTTTAATGAGTTAAAAGAGCTGCTTGGCAAGACCAATAAGACGGGCGATATGACGAATAAGCTCGTGTTGAAAGTGAATGAGCTGCAAGACACCACATCATCAGTGATGAAGGTGCTTGATGTTATGCAGAATATTACACAGCAGACGAATATTTTGTCTCTAAATGCAACGATAGAAGCGGCAAGGGCAGGGGAGTCCGGCCGGGGATTTATGGTAGTGGCCGATGAAATACGCCAGCTTGCAGATCAGTCCAAAGAATCCATTGCTGTGGTGGCTAATATAACTGACACCATTATGAAGGATATGAACGAGACCGTAGGTGTTCTCTCGGAAGTAGCCCCTCTTTTTAATCAGCAGGTGACTTCAGTGGAGAGCACTAGCGATATCTTCGTATCTGTACAGGATCAGATGCGTCATTTTATTACACGCTTGGAATCTGTTGCTTTATCGATGGATAGCTTGAGCCAATCCCAGAAGGTGCTGTCAAATTCGATGGGCAATATCAGCTCCATTGCAGAAGAATCATCAGCAGCTTCTCAAGAAGTGGCTTCGCTTAGTGGGGAGCAACAAAGTGTGAGTGATCATTTAGTGGAGCTGTCTGAGCAGCTTGAGCATGCGTCCCGGCAGTTGCAAGAAAAACTGTCCAAGTTTAATTTGTAACTTTGCATAACCTAAGTAAATATTTTTAACTACAAAGACCAGTCTCCAATTATTTGGGACTGGTCTTTGTGCTATTCAAAAGGCTATAAATTAGCTAACTAAGCATGAGTGTAAATAATCCAGCGGGTGGGACATAATAAAGGCTATGAACGTCAGTCAGGAGGAATGGGATTGCACAATAATGTCCACAGACGTATACTCGGCGGACTGATTATTTTATGTTCAGTTGTAGCCGTGTTGGTCCTTAGGCTGGCGTGGATTCAACTGTTTATGAAGGAACAGACGGTCCCTGGAACGAAATATACACTTGCAAAGATGGCAGAAATTCAAAGCGAACGGGAGACGGTATTGGACACTGGGCGGGGGCGTCTGTATGACCGAAAGAGTGAACCCCTTGCCGGGGAAACCATTTGGACGGCTGCGTTTTTTCCTCAAGAGGCGAAGACTAGGAATACCGTGACGCAGGTCGTATACGAAGAAGCTGAGTCCATGCACCGGTTGGCAGCTATCCTTGGAGTGAGTTATGAGCAATTGCTAAACAAGCGCTCTTCTCTTAAAGAACCATTGCTTTGGCCATCCTCAGTGGGAAAAGGACCGCTCGCACTTACATCCGCACAAGCGGAAGAAGTGAGTGCATTGGGGATCGACGGCGTAGGCGTGCTTCCTTTTGCTCGCAGATATGATGGGAACGCAACTGGACGGCAGTGGCTTGGATATTTATCGGAAGCGGCCCCAAACCCTGGTGGGAAGGCTTCCCCATCGGGGCTGAGAATTCCGATGACAGGAACGGACGGATTAGAAAAGACCCTGGAGCCGTTGCTTCGAGGTGTAGGGCATACTGAGGCATACGCTCAGGTTGATGCGCGCGGGCAACGTGTCCCGGGCAGTCCCATTCAAGTACGAGCCCCGGGCAATCCGTATTATCCGCTGTCTTTATATACAACGATTGATAAAAAGCTTCAGGAACAAATAGAGGAGTTAGCTGTCAAAGCTGGAATGAAGGAAGGAGCCGTGGTGGTGTTAGACACCGGAACGGGAGATATTGAAGCCATGGTATCTTTACCTTTTTACGACCCAGAGAAGATATCCCCTGAAGGGGGAGAGTGGAATAACCGGGCGTTGCAGGCTGCCGTACCTGGATCAATTTTCAAAATCGTCACAGCAGCAGCAGCACTAGAAGCCGGGGTCACCTCAGCGGATGAGCTCTTCTATTGTTCAGGGCAATATGAGAAATATGGATTGTCTTGTCTAAAAGGAAAAGGACACGGTCCCCTCACGCTGGCGCAAGGGTTCGCTGTGTCCTGTAATACTGTATTTGCTGCGCTGGCAGAACGTTTGAGTGGGGCGCAGCTTCAAGCGACAGCACTCGCGCTGGGGCTCGGAAGAGATATTAGCTGGCAAGCGGAGAATACGCTTGGTTTTCCAGTTCTTAAGCCACTGTCCGGTGAGCAGAAGGGGACGATCTTTACTTCTTTGCTGCCGGATGATCCAGGCGCCAGAGTGCAGACGGCCATTGGGCAGCGAGATGTGCAAGTGACCCCACTTCAGGCAGCGAACCTGGTGGTGACGTTACTGCATGGCGGGGAAGTGAGAGCGCCAAGAATTCTCCAGCGTGTAACCTTTGCAAATGGGCAAAAGCTAGAGGATCTGCCGGGTCATCTTTCCCCTTCAACTGCCGGGAGGATCTCAGAATCTACAGCCCGCCAGCTGCTGTCCTGGATGCGTAAAGTAGTTACGGATGGAACCGGCACAAGTCTGCAGAGCACGAAATGGCCGGTTGCCGGGAAATCAGGTACGGCACAAACCCTTGTTAAGGGTATGCCGCGTAACAATCAATGGTTTATCGGCTATGGGCCGGTGGATCATCCCAGATATGCTGTGTCGGTAGCGGTGGAGAACGTTGCTCCGGACAGCTCACATCTAGCCGTTAAGCTGTTCGGTCAGGTATTGGATTTATTATCATCGGTTCCCTCTGGAGCTTGAGGTTCAGGTGGTGGCGCAGAGCTGGTCTGATTGGAAGCTGGACCGTTAGCTGCAAAGGGCGAAATGATAAATTCCTCTTGCGGAAGATAGATCCAGCTCTGAAGATACCCTTGTTGAATCAGTTCTTTTATCAGAATAAGCAGAATCGGCGACAGGATCAGACCAGCCATACCGAAAGCAGATGTGGACAGAATGACGAACGACAGCATAAGGAAGGCTGAGGATACGCCAATCGAATTCCCGGTAATCTTCGGCTCAAGCAGCTGCCTAACAATTAGTACAATGGCAAGGAGGATAATTAATCCGATAGCCAGTGAAGTATTGCCCACGATGAACAAATAGATGATCCAAGGGACTAAAATTGTCGTCACGCCAAGAAGCGGCAAAACATCAAATACCGCGCAGACTAATGCCATTGTGATTTCGTTGCCGGTTCGCAGAATAAATAAGCCGACTAGAACTATGGCAAAAGTAATGCTGATCAGAATAAGTTGTGCTTTTAAATAGGAACCGATAGCTTTAAAAACATTGCCTTGCAAAAAGGCGAAGGCGTTCTTAAAGGTTTTTGGCATTTTGTCATGCGCGATTTTACGCCAATCTTTGATTTCCATGCTAAGAAAAAATGCCAAAATAATGGCTATCCCGAAATTGGCCATGAAGGTGGAGAAGGAGCCTAGAATACCGGCCATGTATTTTAGAAAAGTAATCAGCCATCCTGTTAGAACATCTGTGGCATCTTTAAAGTACCCGTTGACCTTGTTCGTAATATCGGGTGGCAAGTTATCTATTTTTTGCTGCAGGTAGGTCGTGGTCTCCACAAAATGCTGCTGCACCACATATGTATATTTAGGGAGGTTCTCTTGGAAGTGAAGGGCCTGGATCGTAATCAGTAGACCGGCACCAAATAATGTACCTAACAGCACAATCAGAAAGAGCAACACTGAAATGGCGGAGGCAAAAGGTTTACCAAGACCACGGCGGTTCAAGAAGCGGGCCAAGGGTTCGATAAGCAAAAATACAAAAAAAGACAGGAATACAGGTGCAGCTAACTGATACAGCTTACTAAAGGAGAACATAATTAGATAAACCGTGAGGACAATTAATCCGATGTCAAAAAATGTGCGCCAATATTTTTTGTATAACGGCAGCATAGATATAAACAACTCCCTTTTTTTATAAGTGGATACGCCAGGTTGATTACATTGTACATGATTTTACTTTAAAAGCGTCTATTTCTTTGATACATGTGTTAAAATAGGGGGTAACGTTTTTTTATTCTACTTCACTTGGCCGTTTCACGGGTTCTGCTTGCAGACATTAGGCGAGCCAAAGTCAACTCTGGAAAAGCGGGGAATTAATATGCAGACTTTGCTGCTCTGGTTATTTTACATCTCATCATTTTATGCTTTTATCCCTGGTATGATCAGCCGGATTTTTGGTTACCGTGTCTTTCGTAAAGGAACTGGGCGAAATGAATTCGCACTGACCTTCGATGATGGACCTGATCCTCGATTTACACCATTACTGCTGGAATTACTGAAGAGGTATGATGCAAAAGCAACCTTTTTTGTAGTCGGCTCTAATGCTGAACGTTATCCTGATCTTATTCAGCGTATCCATGATGAGGGACATCTCATCGGAATTCATAATTATGTTCACAAGACGAACTGGCTCATGCGGCCAGCAACCGTCCGCCGGCAGATTCAACGTACGAATGATATTATCTATAATATTATTGGCGAACGCAGTACGTATTACCGTCCACCTTGGGGTATTGTCAATTTATTTGATATTTCCAAACGACGCCAAGTTGAAATTGTGCTTTGGTCGGCAATGTTTGGCGATTGGCGTGAGAAGCTCGGCGCCGAAAAACTCACTGAGAAGATGCTGGCCCGTCTAAATCCCGGGGAAGTGATGTTGTTGCATGATAGCGGCACAACGCTGGGTGCAGATGCGGATGCTCCAGGGAATATGCTTGTGGCTCTTGAGCAGACTCTGGAGGAAGCCCGTAAACGGGGACTACGCAGCATTCGGATTGATGAGATGATTAAGATGGCTGAGACGTCACCTATCCGGCGCTTATCTTTTGGTAAACGGGTGCTTGTAGGACTTTGGTTAGCTTGGGAACAGGTATTTCAAGCTCTTTTTCATCTCCAAACGATTACTCCGTCAGATCCTTTCTTGCATTATCGGATGCGGAAATATCAGGGTGAACCGGTTGAACTCGAGCGCGGAGAACTGCTGCGTAAAGGTGACAAAGTCATTGAGCTGCACATCGATAATAAACAGTTGTTCGAATTAGGGATTCATTCACGTTCTTCCGCTCAACTTGCGATTCGAATGATCCGCAGAATGGAAAAGGATCTGCCCATTCTTGCTGAGATCATTGCCAAAGATGTGGATCTTGCGGAAGCCAAAGCGCTTTATGGAGTCAGCATGATTAACCGGGGACCGGAGAAATTCGGCTTTACCGTACGTGATTTGCCGGATGGCTTATTCGCACGTTCCTCCAAATTTTACTTAAGAATCCTGTTAAGTGTGATTCATCCAGCAGGTGGGGCAAGGCTTAAAGAACGGAGCGAGGTCCTTGTGCCGAAGCTTATCCTGATGCCTGTCTCAGAGTTGCTCAAAAAGATGAATCAACAGCTGCCTCATCATCCGAAAACTGCAAAAAAACGCAAATCGCAACAGGAAGAATCGTTGTCACTTAATGATTCGGTTGCGGATGTAGAAATGCCAGGTGCGACAGTAACCAATTGATTCATGATCTTATTGATAAATATTTTACAGTGGACATGTAAAGAGATGTTCTACAATCCAGCGATGGGTTGTGGAACATTTTTTTATTGGGATAATTAAAAAAAGAGCAGCCCGCCATTAGAAATACTAAGGTGGGACTGCTCTTGCTTGTTTTAATATTCTTTTTTGCTAAAGGGATTAAATCTTCAGCACTGCGCCGTTACTTGCATTGGTTACCATTTTGGAGTAACGAGCCAGGTAACCAGTTTTAACTTTAGGTTCGAATTCTTTCCAACCCGTACGACGAACTGCTAATACTTCTTCTTCAACCAGCAATTCAATCTTCCGGTTGTTGAGATCCAGCTCAATGATGTCTCCATCCTCAACAAAAGCGATCGGACCGCCTTCAGCTGCTTCTGGAGAGATATGGCCGATACTGATTCCGCGGGAAGCCCCCGAGAAACGACCGTCTGTAATCAGACCGACCTTAGCACCTAGCCCCATACCCACGATTTGTGAAGTAGGCGCCAGCATTTCCGGCATTCCTGGTCCGCCCTTAGGACCTTCATAGCGGATAACGACTACATGGCCTTCTTTAACTTTACCGTTCGCGATACCTTCCAGTGCAGCTTCTTGGGAATCAAAGCAGATCGCAGGACCTTTATGATATCCACCTACTGAAGCATCAACTGCACCAACCTTGATGATAGAACCCTCTGGAGCCAAGTTTCCATAAAGTACGGCAAGACCGCCTCTTTCGGAGTAAGGGTTGTCGATAGTATGAATTACGGAAGTATCTTGGATCTCGTGTCCGATTACATTCTCAGCTAATGTTTTGCCGGTAACGGTCATACATTCCCCGAACAGAGCACCTGGTTTCTTCAGCAGTTCATTCAATACAGCACTAACGCCGCCCGCACGGTCCACATCTTCGATAAAGATATCAGAAGCTGGAGCCAGCTTAGCCAGATAGGGAACACGGTTTGCAACTTCGTTAATGCGTTCAAGCGGATAATCGATACCTGCTTCTTGAGCTAATGCAAGGGTGTGCAGCACTGTGTTAGTAGAACCACCCATTGCCATATCCAGTGCAAATGCGTTATCAAGGGATTCTTTAGTTACGATATCTCTTGGTTTAAGATCCAGCTTAATCAATTCCATCAGTTGTGTTGCGGATTTGCGAACAAATTCTCTACGCTCATCAGCAACAGCCAGAATCGTACCGTTACCTGGCAATGCCAGTCCAAGTGCTTCTGCAAGGCAGTTCATGGAGTTGGCAGTGAACATTCCGGAACAAGATCCACAGGTAGGACAACCAAATTGTTCTAATTCAAGCAGCTCTGCATCGTTGATTTTGCCGACTTGGTGAGCACCAACGCCTTCAAATACCGAGGTCAGAGAGAGCTTTTTACCTTTACTATCTACGCCGGCTTTCATTGGGCCGCCGCTTACGAACATGGTTGGGATGTTAACACGCAGTGCGCCCATCATCATGCCCGGTGTAATTTTATCACAGTTAGGGATGCAGACCATGCCATCGAACCAATGCGCGGAAACTACAGTTTCCAAGGCGTCAGCGATGATCTCGCGGCTTGGCAGTGAATAACGCATGCCGATATGTCCCATAGCAATCCCGTCATCTACGCCGATCGTATTGAATTCAAAAGGAACGCCACCAGCTTCGCGAATCGCTTCCTTAACGATTTTACCGAACTCTTGCAAATGCACATGCCCTGGAACAATATCAATATAGGAATTGCAGACCGCAATAAACGGCTTTCCGAAATCTTCTTCTTTTACTCCGGCTGCTCTCAGGAGACTACGGTGTGGAGCACGGTCAAAGCCTTTTTTAATCATGTCTGAACGCATTTTCTTGGCTGCCATAATGACATTCCCCCCTAAATGAATTTCAATCAAATATAGTGTCGCATTAACGCAATGAACTCCAAAGACCTGCGTATATACGGTTTATAGAAAGAACGGGGACCTGCTTCCTCAATAAGAAAAGCGATGCCGTTTCTATAAAAAAAGCCGCTGTTTTGGTATAAACAGTTACCGCCTAAAATGAACGGAGAAGTCATTGTTATTAGTGAGTCTATCACAAAGAGCACGTTTTTTCTACCGGACAATGTGAAGTTTGTCGATTGACGCAAAGCGTGGGAAGTGGAGGAAAAGCTCATTTTCGAAAGGAAAGTGCTTTATTTGGAAAATGGAACAGGGTTCGGATGTATCTATTTACCACTCTAGACAACTTTAGGAGAGCTGAGTATGATGGGAGTTATTATTTTATGGGAGGTGCTGGAAAATCGGGATTTGTCTATTATTATCGCCGCGGTGGATCGTTTTACGGGGATGAAAAGCTAAGGAGGGAAAGGGAATGTCACAGCGTACAACTTTTTTAAATCCAATTGTAGCAAGCTCAGGAGACCCATGGGTATCCAAACATACCGATGGCTATTATTACTTTATGGCCACAAAAGCTAAATGTCTGGAGCTGACGAGATCTAGAACCTTGACCGGCCTTGCGGAGGGCGACAAGAAAGTGATCTGGTCTCCCGAACCGGGGGGCAGCTACAGTTACAATCTGTGGGCGCCGGAAATTCATCATTTGGACAACAGATGGTACATTTACTACACTGCGAATGACGGAGGAGGCGACGATTCACGGCGGATTTGCGTGCTGGAGAATGAAGCAGCGAACCCGCTGGAAGGACAGTGGGTATGGAGAGGTGCTTTGCAGACACCTGTCCCAGGGTTAGATGGAACAGTAATGTCTTTGCGGGATCAGCTGTATTTTCTGTATGCGGGATATGGTCATTTTCCTGATTATGGGTCGGCTATTTACATTATGCGAATGAGTAATCCTTGGACCTTGGAAGGGGAGCATCACCTGCTTACCGCTCCAACTCTGTCATGGGAGAAGCAAGGTGGCATGGCGATTAACGAAGGTCCGGTAATTTTGCAGCGACACAATCGTATTTTCATGGTTTATTCGGCAAGTACGACTTGGTCTGAGGATTATGCACTAGGGATGCTCACCATGAGCGAAGCGGCAGATCCTTTGCAACCGCTGTCATGGGAAAAATCAATGTCGCCTGTATTTTGCAAAAGTGTAGAGAATGGGATTTTTGCCACGGGGCACAATAGCTTCACACATTCTCCTGATGGCAAGGAAGATTGGATAGTCTATCATGCGCTTCCTTCCGCTGGAGCGGATGTGTCTTTGCGCGCGACCCGTATCCAGAAATTTGGGTGGAAGGTGGATGGGACACCAGATTTTGGGGTTCCTTGTAGGGATACGTTTGCTCAGACCGTACCGTCGGGAGAATAAGAATAAAACAGGAAATCAAGACTGAAAAGGCCATTAATTACAGAAAAACTGTAATGAATGGCCTTTTCATGTAATGCAGATATTTTTATTCGCTGTCGATAATAATTGACGAAAAACGCCTGTTTTATAAGGGGTTTTTCGCCAAAATACAGGATGGTTAGTACGGTTTTTTAATAGGTTTGTAGTTGGTATAGCCACATATTTGTTTGAGAAAAGTTCATAAGATTACAAAATTATTGTATGAAAGCGTTGACATATGAATTTTGGATGCTTATAATTCGATCTGAGATACAGAAAAACTGTATTAATCAAGGGGAGTTATCTACAGGTCAAAAAGGAGCGTGGTTCCAAGCTTTGGATTTGCTTAAGGCGTTGTGGCAAATATTTTATAGTGGGAGGTTAAGTATGAAGAACAATGCAAAGCGTTATTTTAGTCTTTTATTTGTGTTAATACTGATCATTTCGACTGTAACAGCATGTAGTGGCAACAGTGCAAACAATGGGGCTGATAAGGGTGTCTCCAACAACAAAGAGAACGAGAGCACAGCCAAAGACCCGGTTGAGTTTACAGATATCAGCGCAGACATACGCGGCAATACAGCCCCAACGCAAGAGCAAATCGACGAAGTTAATCATTCCTTGAATGATACATACCTCGGCGACGTCTTCGATGAAGTCATTCCAAATGATTACTCAGCTTATCCTGTTAAAGGTGATGTGGTTCTGGATGTATGGATGCCTGCGAATTCCAATATTCCGGATATGAACAATCATGCTGTCCAGAAGCAGGTGGAGCAATTAACGGGAATCAAAGTAAACTTCATCACGCCGCCAATCGGCCAGGAAGCGGATGCCTTCACGTTGATGATCTCCTCCGGTGAACTGCCTGACATTATCATTGAGCCGGGACGTTATCCGGGAGGTTTTGAAGCGGGCGTAAATGACGGTGCTTATATCGATCTGACAGATCTGATGGAGAAAAATGCTCCGAACTATACGAAGTGGCGCAATTCGGATGAATCAAGAAGAAAAACCACGGTCACGGATGACGGCAAGCTGCTCGGCTTCTATGGCATCGCCCCATATTCAGAGTGGACTTGGTTTGGAACATTGATTAAGCAGGAAGCGCTGGACAAAACAGGGCTTGAAGTTCCAAATACGATTGATGAATGGCATACCTTCCTGACAAAAGCAAAGGAAGTCGGATACAAAGCACCACTTAATTACGGCTCTACTTACGGCCAGATTTTTACCGGCATCATAAATGGCGCATATGGAGTATGGGATTGGACGTTCCTTGATGAGAATGGCAAAGTGGCCTGGGGGCCAGCACAGCCGAAAGCTAAGGAATATTTGACCACCATGCAGCAATGGAACAAAGAAGGATTATTGAACCCGGACTGGGCAACGGCAGACTTTAACCAGAGAATGGCGAGCGCCATTTCGGGAGATACCGCGATGATGATGGACTCTCCGGATACGATGTGGAGTTATTGGAAAGAGCAAAGCGGTATCGACTTTGTGGGCGCACTGAACCCGGTTCTGAACAAAGGAGATAAGTCCGCAACCACGTACAAAAATTTCAAAAGAGCGGGTATCGAAGCTGCGATCACCACGCAAAGCAAAAATGTAGAAGCGGCAATGGCTTGGCTTGATTTTAATTACAGTAAAAAGGGCTGGGAATTGATTAACTTTGGTGAATATGGCACGGTCCACCTGATTGATGAGACGGGAATGCCTTATTATCCAGAGAACAGTTATATCTTTAAAGACCCTGAAGGTCAGCCCGTATCGACAACCTTATGGAAATACCGGATGCACAACTGGCCGGATATCCGGGATGAGCATCATTCCAACCCGCTGATCGCTGCCAAAGGAAGTTACTCGGGAGACATTCGCAAGAATTGGACAGAAAATATGGACACCAGTATGGCTATGCCACCTATTTCCTTTACCAAAGATGAAGCTTCGCGGGAAGCCGAGCTTGGAAACCAGCTGTCGACACTGCGCGGAGAGTATTTTGCAAAAATCATAATGGGAGACCTGCCGGTAGATGCCTATGATAAATTTTTGAAAGAAGCTCAGAGTATGGGACTGGAAGAGTTTTTGAGTATCCATCAGGCAGCCTTAGATCGATATAACAAACGATAGGTGGTTGTTTTATGGAAATATTACGAAAAAACAGAGCGATAAAGCCCATTCCTCAGGACGCCAAACCTAAAAATACCAAGTTAGTGATTAAGAAGGATTTGAAAAAGAACTGGTTTGTCTATCTGTTGGCTGTCCCTGTTGTAGCGTGGTTCCTGATTTTCTGCTACGGGCCGATGTGGGGGGTTATGATCGCCTTCAAGGATTTTAAACCCCTGCTGGGGTTTGGCCAGAGCGAGTGGGTAGGGTTTAAGCACTTTATTGATTTTTTCCAAGGGCCTTATTTCTGGCGGGTCGTTAAAAACACCCTTCTCCTCAATGTTTGGGGGATTGCCTTTGGATTTACAGCTCCGATTATTCTGTCCTTGATGCTGAACGAAATCCGTGGGGTTAAGTTTAAAAAAGTGGTCCAAACGATCACCTATATGCCGCACTTTATTTCCCTGGTGGTGGTATGCGGGATCATTCATATCTTTGCCGCAGATGAAGGGATTATCACGCAAATCCTGCAATTTATCACCGGAAAAGAGTACTCTTCACTGCTCGGCTACTCTTCGTTCTTCCGGCCGATTTATACCTTCTCCGGCATTTGGCAGAGCATCGGCTGGGATAGCATCATCTACCTTGCGGCGATGAGTTCCATTGATACTTCATTATATGAAGCTGCTGAAATTGACGGAGTGGGACGGATTAAAAAAATGTGGCATATTACGCTGCCGCAGATCAGCCCAGTTATCATCATTCTGTTTATTTTTGCCATCGGCGGGTTGATGTCGTCCGGGTACGAGAAGATTATCCTGCTGTACAATCCTCTGATCTATGATACGGCGGATGTTATTGCCTCTTACGTGTATCGTCGCGGTTTAAGAGAAGCCAGTCTTAGTTATTCCACGGCTGTGGGCTTGGTCAGCTCAATCGTTAACTTCGGACTGCTCTGGATGACCAATACAATAGCCAAACGCAGGTCCGAGGTCAGCTTATGGTAAGAAAGAGGGACAGCTATGAAAGATAATTTGCAGCGTAAAGCGAAAAAAAGACGAAAACATAAATCCATCGGTGACAGAGTATTTGACGGCACACTTTATACTCTGCTGACCGCATTAACCTTGGTGTGTTTTTATCCGATCCTGCACATCCTGTTTGCCTCCGTCAGCGACCCCGGCATGTTGATTGCACATAAAGGCATTTTGCTGAAACCGCTGGGATTCACTTTGGATGGCTATAAGCTGGTATTTAAAGATAACAGTCTGATCAACGGCTATAAAAACACGATTATATATGTAGGATTAGGCACATTAGTCAACATGATCATGACCATTCTGGGAGCTTATGTATTATCCAGACGAGGATTGTATTTCAAAAACTTCATCATGATCCTGATTACAATCACCATGTTTTTTGGCGGCGGGTTGATTCCTTGGTTCTTATTAATGAAGGATATTGGTCTGTACAATAATTTGTGGGCCATGATTTTGCCAAGTGCTTTAAGCACATGGAACATTATTATCCTACGAACTAGCTTTCAAGCCATTCCGCAGGAATTGGAAGAAGCGGCTACCATAGACGGGGCAAGTCAGGCCCATATTTTAACGAATGTGATTCTTCCGCTGTCCAAAGCTACGCTGGCCGTAATCTTTTTATACTATTTAGTGGGGAACTGGAACTCATGGTTTAATGCGATGGTGTTGTTGAAGGACAGACAGCTGTTCCCACTGCAGCTATTAATGAAGGAAATATTAGTAGCTAATGATGCAACCGCAACCTCGATCGGCAGTGCAGGCGGGGTAGTCATCGATAGTGCCCAGAGCCAGACGGCTTTCCGCGAGCTGGTTAAGTATTGTGCGATCGTCGTTTCTACGCTTCCTATATTAATGGTATATCCTTTCTTGCAAAAATATTTTGTTAAAGGTGTTTACGTAGGTTCGATTAAAGGATAGCGGGCAAAAAAACAAGTTCATCTTATATAGAAATTATTTAATAGGAGTGAAGTACACCATGTTGACAGAAGCAAGCAGCACATCCGTTCCACGTCCAGAATATCCAAGACCCCAATTTGCCCGTAAGGATTGGCTTAGCCTAAATGGAGAATGGGATTTTACGTTTGATGATGAAGATGTCGGTGAGGAAGAACAATGGTATCGGACGGACACAAAGGGTTTATTTTCACGGGTTATTCAAGTGCCCTTTGCGTTTCAGAGCAAGCTGAGCGGGATTGAAGATCCTTCATTTCATGATGTTGTGTGGTATAGAAGAACTTTTGAAGTTCCTGAGGGTTGGAATGGGAAGCGGATTGTCCTCCATTTCGGCGCCGTTGATTATTTGGCAAAAGTCTGGGTGAATGGTCAGCTGGTGGCCGTGCATGAAGGCGGACATACACCATTTCAGGTCGATATTACTCCTTCGCTGCTCAAAGGAAGGAATACCATCATACTGCGCGCAGAGGATTTCAGCCGTGATGTCACCTTGCCGCGTGGCAAGCAATATTGGCTGGAGCAGTCTGCTGCCATCTTTTATACCCGCACAACCGGAATCTGGCAGAGTGTCTGGCTTGAACCGCTGTCTGCAGTGCATCTGAGTAAAACCATGATGACACCAGATATTGACCGCAATGAAATCCGGCTTCGGACCTTTCTGCAAGGATTTAAGTCTGCTGATCCGCTCAAGCTGCGCATAACGGTATCGTATGACAGTGAAGTAATTGCGGAAGATCAATATATGGTCATGAATGGTGAGCAGCTGCGCACTATCGGCTTGGGTGATTTTGCGGATCATGGTCTTGGACGTTTATGGAGCCCTGAGCATCCGAATTTGTATGATATTCAATTTCAATTGCTTCGGAATGAGGAAGTAATTGACGAAGTGGCGAGTTATTTCGGCATGCGCAAGGTGTCGATTGAAAATGGCAAGCTATGCTTGAATAACCGCCCATATTTCCAGAGACTGGTGCTTGATCAGGGATACTTCCCTGACGGGATACTAACCGCACCTACAGACGAAGAGCTGAAACGTGATGCCCAGCTGACGAAAGAAATGGGCTTTAACGGGGTGAGAAAACATCAGAAGACAGAAGATCCCCGGTTCCTGTATTGGTGTGATAAGCTCGGCCTGCTGGTATGGAGTGAGGCAGCCAATGCTTACGAATATTCCGAGGAGTATGTCCGCCGTTTCACGAAGGAATGGCAGGAGATCATCGAGCGCGACTATAACCATCCTTGTATCGTGACCTGGGTTCCGCTTAATGAGAGCTGGGGTGTTCCCAATGTCCAGATTGATACACGTCAGCAGCAGCACGGATTGGCTATGTATCATTTAACGAAATCCTTGGATGAGATGAGACCTGTTGTGTATAACGATGGGTGGGAGCATATGACTACAGATTTGGTGACTATTCATGACTATGAGAGCCATCAGGCAGTGCTGGAGGAGAGATATGCCACGGCAGAATCTTCTGTAAATGCGATGCCGGCCAACCGCAAAATATTTGTCGGTGGAGCTTCGTATCAAGGCCAGCCGATTCTCGTATCCGAGTTTGGTGGAATTGCCTTCAAGAAAAGTGAGTGGGAGGGCTGGGGTTATTCTGGGGCAGAGAATGAAGAGGATTTCCTGATGAAGCTCAAGGCTGTGGTTGACCCGATGTTCACTTCCCCGGTGATCCAAGGGTATTGTTATACCCAGCTGACGGATGTCGAGCAGGAAATCAACGGACTGCTCACCTATGATAGACAGCCCAAAGCTCCGCTTGAAGCGATCCGCAACATCATGATGAATATTCAATAAATAACATTTACTAAAAGGAGTTACACCATGACACAACAAGCAACGCTTCCGCGTCCTGAATATCCCCGCCCTGACTTTATTCGACCAGAGTGGATCAATCTGAACGGCCAGTGGCAATTCGAAATTGATCATGGCAAAAGTGGGAAGGAGCGCGGATACCCTGTTAACGATCATAATCTCTCAGGGACAATTACTGTGCCCTTCTGTCCGGAAAGCAAGCTGTCCGGTGTAGAATATAAAGATTTTATGGCTGCTGTATGGTATAAAAGGGAGTTTACCGTGCCGGAGAGCTGGACAAATGGCAGAGTTATCCTTCATTTTGGCGCCGTTGATTATATGGCGGAGGTCTGGGTGAACGGCGTATCCGTAGGTACGCACCGCGGAGGATATACTCCGTTTAGCTTTGATATTACTTCTAATCTTTTAGCGGGCAGTAATGTGATTACTGTCTATGCTGAAGACGACGTTCGATCGGGACGACAGCCACGGGGCAAGCAGAGTGAACAGTTCCATTCGCACGGCTGTGATTATACACGCACTACAGGAATCTGGCAGACGGTATGGCTTGAGCAAGTCCCTGAAACCTATCTGTCTAATCTGAAAGTTGTCGCTGATCCCGACAATGGCTGTGTGCACCTCGAAATGAAGGTACAAGGGAACGCAGCGGGGGACACGCTTAGGGCCACTGCTCTTTATGGCGGCAAACCCGTTGGGGACAGCAGTGTGATCGTTTCCGGACCCTCTATAAAACTTACGATTCCACTATCAGAGATTCACTTGTGGGAAGTTGGAAACGCCAGATTGTATGACCTGAAGTTGTCCTTGCATAGTCAGGGACGGGAGAGTGACGTGGTCCATTCTTATTTTGGACTCCGCACGGTACGACTGGATGGGATGGCATTCCGGATCAATGGGAAATCCATATTTCAGCGGTTAGTTCTGGATCAAGGTTTTTATCCGGAGGGAATCTATACCGCTCCTACTGATGAAGATCTGCGCAGAGACATCGAAATCTCAATAGGGCTTGGCTTCAATGGCGCGAGGCTTCACGAGAAGATCTTTGAGCCGCGTTATCTTTATTGGGCTGACCAATTAGGTTATCTTGTCTGGGGAGAGCATGCCAATTGGGGGCTGAATATTACTGGAGCGGATAGCCTGACTCACTTCCTGCCGGAATGGCTCGAAGGTATGCAGCGTGATTTCAATCATCCCGCGCTGATCGGCTGGTGCCCTTTTAATGAGACCTGGGACCGGGACGGTGCGAAACAGCATAACCCCGTGCTCCAGATTGTTTACGACGTAACAAAACGTATGGATCCAACACGTCCAGTAATTGATACAAGCGGCAACTTCCATGTGGCTACAGATATCTTCGATCTTCATGACTATGACCAGAATCCGCAGACGTTCCGGGACAGATATGAACCGATGAAAAGTGGCGGAGAAGTATTCAATACCTTCCCGGATCGCCAAACGTATGAAGGTCAACCTTACTTCATCAGCGAGTATGGCGGAATTTGGTGGAACCCGCAGCAGAAAGATGAAAAATCATGGGGGTATGGGGACAGACCGACCTCAGAGCAAATGTTTATCGAACGCTACGAGGGGTTGACGAATGTTCTATTGGATCATCCGCTGATGTTTGGATTCTGCTATACCCAGCTGTACGATGTGGAGCAGGAAGTCAATGGACTGTACACTTATGACAGACAGCCGAAGTTCGACCCCGAGCGAATCCGCGGCATCAATGCGCGTAAGGCTGCAATTGAAGATTAGAGGCGCTACGTAACTATTCATTCGAAAGGAATGTGATAGATTATGAAAGTGAATTTCCGGCAAAAATGTCTGGTCGCCTTAAGTGTTCTTCTTATTCTTCCAATGGGGAAGGTGACCCTTGCAGTCTCTGATCATAATGACTTTTACAACGTGGTTATGCAGGACGGGGCGGACCCATGGGTGTATAAACATACAGATGGCTTCTATTATTTCACCAAAACAACAGGTGGCAATGTTACCCTCTGGAAGTCAGCCCAGTTGACCACTATTGATGCAGCGCCTACTAAAGTTGTCAACACGGGCGGTAGCGGCATCTGGGCGCCTGAACTACATTATATAAACGGAGCTTGGTATATCTACTATGCGATGGACGACGGAGATAACGTAAACCACCGCATGCATGTAATGGAGAACACAGCAGCAGACCCGATGCAGGGAACTTGGCAGTACAAAGGCCAGATCACAGATTCAAGCAATAAGTGGGCTATAGACGGTACTGTGCTGCAAGTGAACGGCGAGCTGTATTTTATCTGGTCCGGCTGGGAGGGGAATGTTAATGTGCGGCAGAATCTCTATATCGCGCATATGAGTAATCCCTGGACCATTGATTCCGAACGCGTAGAGATTTCAAGACCAGCGTATAGCTGGGAAACGAATCATTCCCCAAATGTGAATGAAGGACCACAGGTGATTATAAATGGAGAAGTCATTAGTTTGGTCTACTCGGCAAGCGGAAGCTGGACTAATGATTATTGTCTGGGACTGATCACCGCAGACATCTCCAGTGATCTGTTGAATCCGGCATCATGGAATAAACGCAATCAGCCTATCTTTTCCTCAGGCAATGGACTTTATGGACCTGGACACCATTCGTTTACAAAGTCTCCTGACGGCCAAGAGGATTGGATCATGTACCATGTCGCCAAATACAATAACGCTGGCTGGAACCGCGAGGTGCGGATGCAGAAATTCAGCTGGAATGCTGATCATACACCTAATCTGGGTATTCCCGTTGCCCCTAATCTTCCGATAACTTTGCCTTCAGGTGAAACCATGCATACCCGCTACGAAGCGGAAAAAGGGACATTTGGCGGCGATGCCTATGCCTCTTCGAGTCCCAAGGGCTCGGCTGGACTTAAGGCGGGTCATATTGATACGCCGGACAGTTACGTGGAATTTTCGGTTGATGCGGCAGCCGCAGGCGAGTATATTCTTTTGGCTCGAACGGCGAATGGAACGTCTGGCGGGAATTGGTCGAATTTTCAGCTTAGTGTCAATGCAGGACCTGCCAGCCCATTCTATATCACCAATAAAGGGTGGGAGAATTGGGGGCTGTCCACAGCCCGGGTTCAACTGAAGGCAGGCATGAACAAGCTTCGTTTTACCAAAGGCGAAGGTTACGGAGAAATTGATTTCATTGATATTAAGCCATTGTGAATCGAACAAACCTAAGAGACATATGAAATGGCTTCCGGTTTTCCGGAGGTCATTTCTAGGTGAAAGGGCTTGTAGGTGTAATTGTTTTTCATCTCATTAAGAAGTAAGATTAGGATAATTATTAGGATACAAGGAGAGCTGATTTGTGCTGGAACTTAGCTTAAACGACCCGGAAAAATTAGTCACAGTAACGCATGCTTTATCAACTCGTTCTAGGGTTGATATTCTTCGGCTCTTAAACTCCAAAAACTTAAATATTATTGAAATCGCTGAGAGGCTGAAGCTTCCAGTGTCGACGGTAGCAAGCAATATTAAAGTATTAGAAGCAGCAGAGTTAATTCATACAGAATTGCTTCCGGCTTCACGCGGGGCAATGAAAGTTTGCAGCCGGAATTATGATGATCTTCATATTGCCTTGAATTTGAAAGAACCGATGTCAAAGGGATTAACTCATGTCTATGAAGTAGAGATGCCGATCGGCCATTATAGCGACTGTGAGGTATCTCCTACTTGCGGAATGGCTAATAGCGAGGGTCTTATTATCAAAGAAGATGAACCGTCGAGCTTTTATCACCCTAAACATGTCAACGCTCAGCTGATCTGGCTCCGCAAAGGATTTCTGGAATATTTGCTGCCTATGGATATCCCCTCCGGAGCACAAATTGAATCGCTGGAATTATCCATGGAGATCTGTTCGGAAGCTCCGAATTATGACCAGAACTGGCCTTCGAACATCTCTGTATGGGTGAATGGATCGGAGATCGGCATGTGGACCAGTCCCGGTGATTTCGGTGACCGGCGGGGCAAGCTGAATCCGAACTGGTGGTGGGATGGATCTACACAATACGGGTTTCTCAAGACCTGGCGTGTTGACCATGAAAAGACGACACTTGATATGGAGAAGGTGTCGAATGTTTCCTTAAATGATCTTCTGATTAACCGGAGCCCCAAATTGCGGCTGCGCATTGGAATCAACCCTGATGCAGTTCATCAAGGCGGACTTAACCTGTTCGGGCGCCAGTTTGGCGATTATGAACAACATATTATGATGAAGGTAAAATATACCATGGATCAGGATGAAGTAGAACTTTAGCTTAGGAGATGAACAAAGCAAGGCGGTTCCTCGGAAACGAATCTTCGTATCCAAGGAACCGCCTTGCTTTGTTTGTTCTGGATGTAAAGCTAGAGTGTGCGCCGTAGGGCGGCACGCTGAAGGGTGATCATCCAGTCAACGGACGGCTCAACCAGCGGGTGAAAGAGCCGTTTAACGGACGGCTGAGCCAGCAATACGGTGAATAATACGGCGGTGAGCAGCAGGACTACTGCCCCAGCAGCATTGCCAATATAGGTGTAAATCCCGGAAACGGCAGCCAGACGAACGATAAAACCATGAAGCAGGAAAACATACAACGTGCGGCGCCCCCAGTCGGTCATGCGGCTCGCTCCGTAAGGTACGAGGCCGAGGAAAGTGAGTGAAGCGACAATTTGTAGTCCGTACAGTCCCAGACGGTATACGCCTGCATACCATACATTGGCATCAAGCTGCATATAGGTCATGCTGCCATATAACCAGCCAAAGGGAAATCCTGCCCCCCATGCGGCCATGACGGCAAGGAGTAGAATGGAGGCGGCTGCTGCAAAGATTTTGATATATTTTTGATAGAGCTTGACGAAGGTTTCGAAGGAGAAATGATAGCCGATAATGAAAAAAGGCAAATATACAAAGGTACGGCTGATGCTAAACCATACACCGTCCAGCTGGAGATATCCGACAGCCACCCCCGCTGTTACAGCGAAGAGGAGCTTAGCGGTTATGGACCATCTGCTCATACCGAGCATCAGGAGGCGCCAGCAGGCATGACTGGCCAGAAACCATAGGAGCAGATAGGGTGCGAAAATGGAATGCTGGATGTTGCTTACATGAAAGAGGGAAACGTCGAGTGCGGAATATAAGCTTTGAAAAATGAGGTATTGCAATCCAATTTGCAGCAGCATTTTGCGGCCGGTAGTTCCGGCAAGGCTTTTTCTGGCGAAATAGCCGGTCACCAGTACGAACAGCGGCATGTGAAAGCTGAAAATCCACATATATAATCCGTGTATTCCGCTCATTTTGTTAATCAGAGGTTCAATTGCATTACCGGCAAAAACAGTGATAATAAGCATAAAACGCAGGTTGAGAAAAAAGGTTTCTCCGCGCGTTTCCAGCGAGTTTTCCCCTACCATGATTTAGCCTCCAAATTATGCTGTATGCAAATTAATTTAATTTTAAAATACTAGATTTTCTTTGATTTAATTGTGAATTAAGTCACAATAGAAAGCGTTATCATGTGTGCGAAATGTGGCGATGTGTTGAAGGTTGTTAGAATAGAGGGATTCCACTATAATTTTTATATGCATTAACATCTGGGAGTGGAACATGTTGAAGAGAAGAATAACTAAGCGTCGCGTCGCTATTTTTGTATTGATTATTTTAGTTGTAGCCGGGTTGCTGATATGGAAGTATTTAACGCCATATGCACCGGCTCAAGAAGCCGAAACCGCACTGATTTCAAGTGGTGGAGTTACCGTCGAACAGAATGATAATTGGATTTCGTTCGAACCTTCCATTACTAAAGGCGCCTCGATTATATTTTATCCTGGGGCTTTGGTTAAACCGGAAGCTTACTCCCCTCTTGCGAAGAGCGTCGCTGCTGCAGGGCATCCCTTCTACATCGCCAAAATGCCGTTTAATTTAGCCGTAACGAAGGGGGATGCTGCAGAAGAGATTATTCGTGTGCATCCGAAGCAATCTTTTGTGCTGGGTGGACATTCACTTGGGGGTGTCATGGCCTCACGTTACGCAATTGAGCATACGGACCAGCTGGAAGGTGTGTTTTTCTTAGCCTCTTATCCAGATGAAAAGGGCAGTCTACGAGAGACTACTTTGTCAGTGTTGTCGGTTGTGGGTACTGAGGATCAAGTGATTGACAGAGATAGCTACAACAAAGGGCGCTCCTATCTGCCAGATAATACAGTTTATAGTTCAATTATAGGTGGCAATCATGCGCAATTTGGCAGCTACGGGCCTCAGAAGGGGGACGGCGAAGCCACAATATCCGAGGAAGAGCAGCAGAGTCGCACAGTAAGTGCCCTGTTGGATTGGCTGGGAAATCTGAGGTAGTTACGGGTCATTCAACAGAGGGAGGAAACAATTCATGCCAGTATTACACATTAACGATGAATGCGTTCCCTGCTCCGGAATATTGTTTGATAAAGACGGGACATTACTCGATCTATTAGCCACCTGGGGGAATTGGGCGGAGCTTGTGCTGCGCGGACTGGAAGATCAACTTGCGATCATGGGAGCGGGATTTATTGTAGAGCGCAGCAAGGTGCTGGGTACGCAACATGATCCGCAAGGGAAGTTAATAGGGTACGACCCGGCGGGGCCGCTTACCATGGCTACAGAAGAAGAAAGTTACGGTGTACTCGCATGGCAGCTATATGCAGCAGGAGTTCCTTGGAATGAAGCACTGACCCGTGTGAAAAGCATAACTAAAAACGCGATGTATGAATTACGCCGACGCCGTATGGCACAGCCTTTAGCGGGACTTCATTCTTTTTTGGAGCAATGCTCTGCGGCATCGCTTAAGCTTGGCGTGGTTACCTCCGACGGGGCAAAGACCACCGGAGAGCATTTGGAATGGCTTAATGTGGCAGGCTATTTTGATTCGGTAGTTACTAGGGACAGAGTAAAAAACGGAAAACCAGCTCCTGAAATGGCTGAATTGGCCTGCCGGGAGTTAGGGCTTTCGCCTGAAGAGACGATTATTATTGGGGACAGTAATGCCGATATGCAATTAGGTAAAGGTGCAGGGCTTCGCCTCGCAATTGGGATTTCCGCTAGTGGTGATGGGGAGCATCTTATAGATGCAGATGTAATCATTTCCGGTTTTAATGAGCTTCGGATCACTTACTGATCAGCTAATAAAAGGAAAGGATGTGCTACTTAGCATGGATCAATTGCAGACACTTGCTTCTTGGATCAAAGAAAGTGACAATATCGTTTTTTTCGGAGGGGCGGGTACGTCTACAGAGAGTGGAATTCCTGATTTCCGCTCCGCAGCTGGATTATATCAAACTCAGCACAATTCACCTTATCCACCTGAAGTGATGCTGAGCCGCACTTTTTTTATGTCCTCACCGGACATTTTTTTTGATTTTTACCGCAGTAAAATGATTCATCCAGAGGCCCGTCCGAATGGTGCGCATCAGCTACTAGCGGAGTTGGAACAGCAGGGGAAGCTGAAAGCGGTGATTACGCAAAATATTGACGGCCTGCACCAGCAGGCGGGTAGCCGTAGTGTCCTTGAGCTGCATGGTTCGATCCATCGCAACTATTGTATGGACTGCTCACGGTATTACGGGCTGGATCAACTGCTGGAAATGACTGAGATCGTTCCTCGCTGCCCGGAATGTGGCGGAATTATCAAGCCGGATGTGGTTTTATATGAAGAAGAATTGGATCACTCCGTGCTTATGGGCTCTGTAGCAGCGATTGCCTCTGCAGATATGCTTATTATTGGTGGAACCTCGCTAACGGTTCAGCCTGCGGCCAGTCTGGTGACTTATTTCCGGGGCAAACGTACGGTACTGCTGAACGGAGATCCCACACCTTATGATGATCAGGCGGATTTGCTGATTACAGATCGAATTGGAAAAGTAATGGGCAGTGTCAAGGATCTATTAAGCTAGAAGGAAAAAGCTGTCCTTTGGTTTCTCTTGCCAGATTATTATTACGCTCAGAAGTTTAAAGATAAGGTAGGCTCACAACAGCGTGTAATGAGAGGCAGGGATAAGCAATGGTATATGTAGCAGACGATAAACGGTATGACAACATGCGTTATAATCGTTGCGGGAACTCAGGTCTCAAGCTCCCAGCAATCTCATTAGGATTATGGCAGAATTTTGGTGGGATCGATAATTACGAGAACGGCAGAGAAATGATCACTCGTGCTTTTGATCTTGGAATTACCCATTTTGATCTGGCCAACAACTATGGTCCACCAGCTGGTTCAGCAGAAGAGCTGTTCGGTAAAGTTCTTGCCAATGATATGTATCCTTATCGTGATGAAATAGTGATTTCTACAAAAGCAGGGTATAACATGTGGCCCGGCCCTTATGGGGAATGGGGTTCACGTAAATATATGCTGGCTAGTCTGGATCAGAGCCTGAAGCGGCTAGGCCTAGATTATGTTGATATTTATTACTCTCATCGTCCAGACCCGGAAACACCGCTTGAAGAAACCATGCAGGCGCTGGATTATGCGGTACGTTCTGGCAAAGCTTTATATATAGGACTATCCAACTATAATGCGGAGCAGACGGCTGAAGCCCTCAGTATTCTAAAAAGCCTGGGCACACTGCTCTTAATCCATCAGCCTAGTTATTCTATGCTCGATCGTTGGATTGAGGGTGGCTTACAGGATGTACTGGAACATAGTGGTGTAGGAAGCATCGCTTTTACACCCTTGGCTGAAGGCTTGTTAACCAACAAATATTTGAATGGTATTCCAGAAGGGTCAAGAGCTGCCAAGCCGTCTGCCGCCTTGAATGAGAGCCGGATTACACCGGAGGTGCAGCGGAGGATTCGCGCACTTAATCAGCTTGCGGTTTCGCGAGGACAGAGTCTGGCTCAGTTTGCACTGGCTTGGACACTCCGGGGTGGCAAGGTTACTTCTGCCCTAATTGGAGCAAGCAGAGTGGATCAGATTGAAGAGAATATAGCTGCTTTAGCTAATCCTGATTTCAGTCCGGAGGAGTTAGAGCGGATTGAAACGATTCTAAAGACAGAACTATAGCATATTGAACACAGTAACAGCCCGGTTCCTTACGTTAAGGAAGGCGGGCTGTTGTTGTATAGTGGATTTATGGATTAAAGGGCAGACTAACGTTCAGGTTTCTCTGCTTGTCTCGTTGTAGTCATCCGGTAAGCCGTCGGTGACTGGGCACAAAACCGTTTGAATTGGCGAGAGAAGTATAAAGCATCGGTGAGCCCCACAGATGCTGCTACCTGTTCCACGGACAGCTCCGGTCGTTCACGCAGCAGTTGTCTGGACTTTTCAATCCGCAGCTTCAGCAAGTAGGTCACCGGAGATAATCCGGTCTCTTGCTTAAATACACGGGACAGGTAGGCTCGATTATAACCCAGCGTATCACACATTTGTTCAATAGAGACCGGGTGCGCATATTGAGATGCCATGTAGTGGATCATTTGCTTCACAGTACGCTTAACCTGTGATTCTGCGCCGGGAAGACGAGAGAAGGAAGAGAGCAAATCAGCTGCTTCGCCGACAATGAGATAGAGATAGCCAAGCGAAGTCAGATGGGCACTCTCTTTGTTGGCGTTGAAGGCTTGCATGATGCTGGACAGGGCACCTGGAATGAGGCTTTCACCTGTTGTAGTCACCACAGGCTGTTGTGGTGTGAACCCTGTCTGCAGCACCAGATCGTCAGCTTCGCTGCCAGTAAAAGCTGCCCAGCGATAGCACCAGGGCTGGTCTTTATCCGAGACGTAACTGACTAATTGTCCCGGATGGATCAAGAAGCAGTCCCCTTTACCCAACTCATATTTATGATGTTCTGTACGGAAAACGCCCGATCCAGATTCTATGAAATGCAGCAGATAATAATCATAGATCTTGGGTCCAGCTTGATGCATGGGCAGGGTCTGACTCTGGCCGGCAAACAGTACATGAAGGTTCTGTTTATCGTAATACACTGGATTGGATCCTACGGAATAAGTATGCTCCATTTGGGACAGCCTTTCTTGTGTTAATGTCATTTAATGGCTTATAGTTTAGAGAGTAACAGTAATATATGTAATTATTATATTATGGGAAGTCACATTTATCCATACATTACACACATGATTGCATTATCAGAGGATGAATGAATCTATTATAATGAGTACATAAAGAACGCTTTACTAATTCCCACTGGCTGAAGCAGCGAAAGGATGGAGTGGCATTAATGAGCATACAGGAACTTAATAACAAATTTATTGAAAAATATGGGGTGAGCGAGGAAGAGGCTAAGGTGTTTTATGCACCAGGTCGTGTCAATCTCATCGGAGAGCACTTGGATTATAACGGCGGGTATGTACTTCCCGCAGCTTTGGAATTCGGTACAACGCTGATTGTGCGTCCACGTAGTGACAGCAAAGTGAATTTTGCATCAACTAATTTTCCTTACGAAGCTTCTATTGATTATAGCGAAATTGGCAAGGCCAAAACGGGTGAATGGATTGACTATCCGATTGGGGTAATGGTTGAGCTGGATAAGAAAAGCACCCCAGTATCCAAAGGGTACGATCTGCTGTTTCATGGCGATATTCCGAATGGAGCAGGCTTGTCCTCCTCGGCCTCTCTTGAAGTCGTTACTGCTTATGCGTTCCTGACTCTCGAAGGTGGCGATACAGACACTGTTGAGATTGCACTTTTGTCCCAGCGTGCTGAGAACCAGTACGTAGGTGTAAACTCCGGAATTATGGATCAGTTCGCAGTTGCTAACGGCAAACGCGATCATGCGATCCTGCTGATGTGCGACACACTTGAGTACAATTTGGTACCGTTCATCACAGGTTCATACAAATTGGTTATCGGCAACACGAACAAACGCAGAGGGCTTGTAGATTCCAAGTACAATGAACGCCGTCAGCAGTGTGATGAGGCATTGGCTATTTTGCAAAAAGAAGTGCCTTCACTAGCTTATCTGGCACAGCTTAATCGTGAACAGTTCGAAGCACATCAAGATAAAATCACAGACGAAATTGTAAGACGCCGCGCTCGCCATGTTGTGGAAGAGAATCAACGCGTGCTAGATTCCGTTGAGGTATTAAAAAACAATGATCTGAAGCAGTTTGGACAGTTCATGAATGATTCGCATGCGTCCTTGCGCGATTTGTATGAAGTTAGCTGTGCAGAGCTTGATATTATGGTTGAAGAAGCTGGGCGCATCCCAGGTACACTCGGTTCCCGTATGACTGGCGCGGGTTTCGGAGGCTGTACAGTATCTTTGGTACATGAAGATGATATAGAACGTTTTATTCGTGAAGTTGGTGAAGCCTATACCACAAGATCTGGTTTGGTTGGCGAGTTCTACGTTTGCGGCATCGGTAATGGTGTCCAAGAATTGAAGGGAGTGTAATCAGATGGCGATTTTAGTAACAGGTGGAGCAGGGTATATTGGGTCTCATACTGTAGCGGAGCTGCTGGATCGTGGCGAAGAAGTGGTGGTCATCGACAATCTGCTAACAGGGCATCGTGAGGCACTGCTGGGTGGCAAGCTGTACGAAGGTGATCTGCGTGATAAAGAACTGCTGGGTAAGCTGTTCGCTGAAAATGAGATTGAAGCGGTTATCCATTTTGCTGCAAGCTCTTTGGTCGGAGAAAGCATGAAGGACCCTGTAAAATATTACGACAACAACGTATATGGTACACAATGTCTTCTAGAAGCTATGCAAAAAGCTGGCGTGAACAAGATCGTATTCTCGTCCACTGCCGCAACCTACGGCGAACCGGAAAAGGTGCCGATTGAAGAAACAGACCGCACTGAACCAGCCAATGTGTATGGAGAAACTAAGCTGACCATGGAACGGATGATGGCTTGGTTTGACAAAGTACTGGGCATCAAATACGTAGCATTGCGTTACTTCAATGCAGCTGGCGCACATGCCAGTGGCAAAATCGGTGAAGACCATCGTCCAGAAAGTCATTTGGTGCCGCTGGTATTGCAAACGGCCTTGAAGCAACGTGACAGTATCGCAGTTTTCGGAGATGACTATCCTACAGAAGACGGTACTTGTGTGCGCGACTACATCCATGTCAGCGATCTGGCTGACGCCCATGTTCGTGCGGTAACTTACCTGCGCAGCGGAAGCAGCAGCAATATTTTCAACCTGGGCAATGGACTTGGATTCTCGGTAAAACAGGTGATTGAAACGGCGAAGAAGGTTACTGGACTTGAAATTCCTGTAGTCATTCAAGAACGCCGTGCCGGCGATCCGGCTGTGCTGGTAGCTTCCTCCGACAAAGCGCGTAGCGTCCTTGGATGGAACCCGCAGCATGCAGATTTGGAAGATATCATTCAAAGTGCATGGAACTGGCACTCTGCCAATCCGCAAGGATACGGAGAATAAGGGACTTTAGGTTAGCTTATCTTGAACTTGAGACCCTACTTAAGGAGAATTAAAATGCACAACGAGAATAAGATTACACCTGCTGGCCAGAAAGCATTACATGCGATTGAACAGCTTGTTCTGTTCGCACTGCGCCAGCAGCTTATAGCTCCATCCGATGAAGATTATAGCCGTAATGTGCTGCTCGAACAGTTCGGTTTCAGTGAGCCGCATGTAGGTGACATCGATCAAAGTCCATTGGAAGGGCCGCAGGCTCCACTCGATGCACTGATTGATTATGGTTTTGAAATCGGATTGATCCCAGAGAATAGTGACACTTACCGTGACTTGCTGGATGCCAAGATTATGGGACTTCTCATGGCCCGTCCTTCGGATGTAAATGCTGAGTTCTATAGTCTGACCGCTGAAAAAGGCATCTCCGCGGCTACAGATCGTTTTTATAAATTGAGCATTGATTCGAACTATATTCGGATGGATCGGATCTCGAAGAATGTCTACTGGCTGCAGGATTCGCCGTACGGAGACATTGAAATGACGATCAATTTGTCCAAGCCTGAGAAAAATCCGAAGGAAATCGCAATGGCTCGGCTGCTCCCGCCGCCAGTCTATCCGAAATGTCTGCTGTGCCGTGAGAATGTAGGTTATGCCGGACGGATCAATCATCCGCCACGCCAGAACCTGCGTATCATTCCGCTTAACCTGAATAATGAAAAATGGTTCTTCCAATACTCGCCATATGTTTACTACAATGAGCACTGTATTGTATTCCATCATGATCATGTGCCAATGAAGCTTACCAAGGATACCTTGAAGCGGCTGCTTAGCTTCGTGGAATCATTCCCGCATTATTTTATTGGCTCCAATGCAGACTTACCGATTGTTGGCGGCTCTATTCTGACGCATGACCATTTTCAGGGCGGACGCCACACATTCCCGATTCAAAAAGCGCCTAAGGAAGATACATTTACACATGCTTCTTATCCGGGTGTCAGCATTAATATCGTAAAATGGCCGATGTCCGTATTGCGCTTAAATGGAGAAGATCCTGCGGTTCTATTGGAATGCGGAAATGCGCTTTATGAAGCTTGGAAAGCCTACAGCGATCCAGAGGCGGAAGTGCTAGCCTTTAGTGAGGTTGACGGTGAAGTACAACCTCATAATACCGTTACTCCTATCGTACGCCGGGCCGAGGACGGCAGCTTCGAGATGGATCTTGTGCTGCGGAATAACCGGACTAATGAGCAATATCCTGAAGGGATTTTTCATCCGCACCGGGAAATGCATCATATCAAGAAAGAAAACATCGGCTTGATCGAAGTTATGGGACTGGCGATTCTGCCGGGCCGTTTGAAGGAAGAACTCGATTCCATCGCAGGTATTCTTGCAGGAGATCAAGCGCTGTTAGAAGCGGTGAAGAATGACCCTAGTCATTCTCTTGCGCAGCATGCGGCTTGGATTCAGGAGCTGGTGGAGCGATTCGGAACTGCACTGCAACACGAGGAAGCGCTCAAGATTGTGCAGAACGAAGTTGGCATCAAGTTTACGCATATTCTTGAACACGCTGGCGTTTACAAACGGACTCCAGAAGGTCAAGCAGCTTTCCGCCGTTTCGTAACAAGCTTCGTTGCTTTGTAGTAAGTGAATTTGGATTTAAGGATGTCCTCTAGCCTATGAGCTTGGGGCATCTTTTTTTATTCGGAATGACGAAACCCAGCCACCTAATTTGAATGCGGGTAACCAGAGGTTTATAATACGAAGGAGTAAGACGTTATGAATTAACTACTGGAGGTTTACACATATGCGTAAATTTGAATTTTATAATCCTACCAAGCTGATTTTTGGACAGGGTACCCTTGAAGCCTTGAAGACAGAGGTGCCTAAGTACGGTAAAAATGTGCTTTTGATGTACGGTGGCGGCAGTATCAAGCGCAGTGGTCTGTACGATAAAGTAGTTGCTGAGCTGAGTTCAATAGGCGTTACAGTGACTGAACTCTCTGGAGTAGAACCCAATCCACGTCTTTCCACAGTACATAAAGGCGTAGAGCTGTGCCGGGAGCATAATATTGACCTTGTTCTTGCAGTAGGGGGCGGAAGCGTATTGGACTGCGCAAAAGCTGTTGCTGTTGGAGCAAAATATGATGGTGATATGTGGGACTTTGTAGAGCGTAAAGCAGCGGCCCAAGACGCGCTTCCACTGGGCACAGTGCTGACAATGGCTGCTACGGGATCTGAAATGAATAACGGCTCCGTAATTACAAATGAGGTTACTAAGGAAAAAATGGGCTGGGGCAGCGTGCATGCCTACCCGGCATTTTCGATTCTTGATCCAGAGAACACTTTTTCTCTGCCACGTGATCAGACCGTTTATGGCATGGTGGACATCATGTCGCATGTTCTGGAGCACTATTTCCATACAGACGGCAATACACCGGTACAAGACGGGTTCTGTGAAACTTTGCTGCGCACTGTAATTGAAACCGCGCCGAAGCTTATCGAAGATCTGAACAACTACGAGCTGCGTGAGACCATTATGTACTGCGGTACGATGGCGCTTAACGGAATGGTCAGCATGGGTTTCGCCGGAGATTGGGCGACTCATAATATCGAGCATGCAGTGTCGGCTGTATACGATATTCCGCATGGCGGAGGTTTGGCGATTCTGTTCCCGCAATGGATGAAATATAACCTCAGTACAAACCCTGCGCGTTTCCGTCAGCTTGCAGTAAATGTGTTCGGAGTTGAACCTGCTGGCAAAACTGATGAAGAAATCGGGCTGGAGGGTATTGAGGCTTTGCGTAATTTCTGGGATTCCATCGGTGCGCCGAAGACGCTCGGAGATTATGATATTGATGACAGCGAGATCGGCAGTATGGCTGACAAGGCTGTTCGTTTCGGAGCATTTGGTAATTTCCGCAAGCTTGAGCGTGAAGATGTAGTTGAGATTTATAAAATGGCTTTGTAAGTAATTCTTCTACGAAAAGAGACCATTTCTCTTTATTCTAGAAGCCACAATAGAATGTCAAAGAAGCGAATCCTCCGTTATGGAGGATTCGCTTCTTTGTATTTATGGTCTAGTGTGACTTGCTCCTCTTGCTATACTTTTCTGTCGCCCTCATCCCAAGAACTCGCTGCCGCTGGCGGAACCTCCGCTGCCGCTGGCGGAACTCCGCTGCCGCTGGCGGAACTCCGCTGCCGCTGGCGGAACTCCGCTGCCGCTGGCGGAACTCCGCTGCCGCTGGCGGAACTCCGCTGCCGCTGGCGGAACTCCGCTGCCGCTGGCGGAACTCCGCTGCCGCTGGCGAACCTCCGCTGCCGCTGGCGAACCTCCGCTGCCGCTGGCGAACCTCCGCTGCCGCTGGCGAACCTCCGCTGCCGCTGGCGAACCTCCGCTGCCGCTGGTGAACCTCCGCTGCCGCTGACCGCACCTTCGCTGCGGCTGGCTGGACCTGCACTGCCGCTGACCGCACCTGCACTGCCGCTGACCGCACCTGCACTGCCGCTGTCCGTACCTCCGCTGCTGCTGTCCGTACCTCCGCTGCCGCTGTCCGTACCTCCGCTGCTGCTGTCCGTACCTCATCTATCACTGTTCGCACCCGTAATCTAATCCGTCGACCGTCCTCCAGAGTCTTACGGACCCAGCTGACGTTATCTGTGAATTTTCAGCCTTTTGAGCAAGTTTTCGGACACCAGAGACACTATTGCTTCGAAATGGTCTTATATTTGCTGGTTTTCATGCCAATAGGGGCTATGCGGTCCGATAGCATACCAAATGTCGGATAAATCGGCGAATAGGGTCTGCTGAGTCCGATGGGCCGAAGGCGCGTAAACAGCATAGCCTCTTCATACGCGCGAGAGTGTTACCTAACCAACTAGGGTTTGTATGATCCCCACACGACTGATTCCTCTACCAATACACGGGTACCCTACGGACCCAGCTGACGTTATTTGCGAATTTTCGGCCTTTTGAGCAAGTTTTCGGACACCAGAGACACTATTGCTTCGAAATAGCCTCATATTTGTTGTTTTTCATGCCAATAGGGACTATGCGGTCCGATAGCATACCAAATGTCGGATAAATCGGCGAATAGGGTCTGCTGAGTCCGATAGGCCGAGGTGCTGAGGCGCCGAGGTGCGTAAGCAGCATAGCCTCTTCATACGCGCGAGAGTGTTACCCAACCAACTAGTGTTTGTAATCCCCCCTCACAACCGATTCCTCTACCAATACACGGCCTACCCTTACGGACCCAGCTGACGTTATATGCGAATTTTTGGCCTTTTGAGCAAACTTTCGGACACCAGAGACACTATTACTTCGAAATGACCTCATATTTGCTGGTTTCAATGCCAATAGAGGCTATGCGGTCCGATAGCATACCAAATGTCGGATAAATCGGCGAATAGGGTCTGCTGAGTCCGATGGGCCGAGGTGCGAAAGCAGCATAGCCTCTTCATATGCGCGAGAGTGTTACCCAACCAACTAGGGTTTGTAAGATCCCCACACGACTGATTCCTCTACCAATACACGCCTACCCTACGGACCCAGCTGACGTTATATGCGAATTTTCAGCCTTTTGAGCAAACTTTCGGACACCAGAGACACTATTGCTCCGAAAGGGTCTTATATTTGCTGGTTTTTATGCCAATAGGGACTATGCGGTCCGATAGCATACCAAATGTCGGATAAATCGGCGAATAGGGTCTGCTGAGTCCGATAGGCCGAGGTGCCGAGGCGCGAAAGCAACATAGCCTCTTCATACGCGCGAGAGTGTTACCAACAAAAATCCGTGCTCCACCAACTATTGAACGGCCTTTAGGACAGCCCCAGCACATGTAATAAAATAGTGCCAATGTGAGCATGCTTATCCTCTGAATGGAACTTATTTGGGTGAATATCCAAAGATTGTGAAACCAAGGACCTACTTTGTACGTTTAATGTAATATGACAGTCCTGATTGAAGACAGGAGGAAACAAAAATGCAAACGCTGTATTTAGGCTGCTTGGCGCTAGGCGTCATATTTGCCATAGTCAGCGTCCTGGTGGGCGATGTGATCGGAGATGCCTTGCATGGGGTCTTTGATTTCGTATCCGTAGATTTTCTGAATCCCACCGTACTGGCTGGAGGAATAACCGTGTTCGGCGGAGCGGGCATTCTTCTAACCCGGTACAGCGCTCTGGAAGCTGGGGCGATCATTGCTTTGTCTTTGTTAGCCGCCGCTTTTTTGGGAGTACTTATGTATCTAGGGGTGGTTAAGCCCATGGAAAAAAGCGAAATGTCCAATGGTTTCTCAATGAGTGATCTGCCTGGCAAGATCGGGGAAATCACAATTCCTGTTCCCGCCACTGGTTATGGTGAGATTATGGTAAAGTTTGGCGCCGGCAATAGCCTGCATACGGCAGCAAGCTTTGATCATGAGCTGCTTCCGGCAGGGATTAAAGTTGTGGTAGTGGAGGTTAGAGAAGGCGTTGCATTGGTGTCAGAATTCGAAAAGAGAAGAGGAGTGGATCTTTAATGTTCGGTATTCCTGAGTATTTGTTAGTCCCTGCTGTTGTCGTTGCTGTCTTGTTTGTGCTAGGTATCGCATTCTGGGCACGTTACAAAACGGTTGGACCCGATGAAGGGATGATCGTAACGGGGTCGTTCTTGGGGAAAAATCATATTTCAGACGATGGTTCTGGTCGTAAAATAAAGATTGTACGCGGGGGCGGGGCCTTTATACTCCCAGTCTTTCAGAAGGCTGAATTTATGTCGCTTCTTTCTCATAAACTCGATGTGACGACCCCGGAAGTATACACCGAACAAGGGGTTCCGGTTATTGCCGACGGCGTAGCGATCATTAAAGTGGGTAGCTCAACGGAAGATGTGGCGACAGCTGCTGAGCAATTTATGGGCAAACCGATTGAAGCACTGAAGAGCGAAGCACAAGAAGTTCTTGAAGGTCATCTGCGGGCCATTCTCGGTTCGATGACCGTTGAGGAAGTATATCGTAACCGTGACCGCTTTGCGCAAGAGGTTCAAGGCGTGGCGGCACGTGATCTTAAGAAAATGGGTCTGCAAATTGTTTCCTTTACCATCAAGGATGTGCGAGACAAACATGGATATCTAGAGGCACTGGGTAAACCGCGGATAGCTGCTGTGAAGCGGGATGCAGAGATCGCTGAAGCAGAAGCAGTGCGGGATGCGAGAATTCAAAAGGCAAACGCAGAAGAGCAAGGGCAAAAAGCTGAGCTGCTGCGGGATACGAATATTGCCGAAGCCTCCAAGGAAAACCAGCTTAAGGTGGCTGCGTTTAAACGGGATCAGGATACAGCGAAAGCGGAAGCCGATCAGGCTTATCATATTCAAGAGGCACGTGCAAAGCAGACCGTTGTTGAAGAACAGATGAAGGTTGAGCTGGTACGTAAGGAACGTGAAATCGATTTGCAAGCCAAAGAAATTCAAGTTCGCGAGAAGCAGTATGATGCTGAAGTGAAGAAAAAAGCAGAAGCGGATCGTTATGCAGTAGAGCAAGCGGCGGAAGCCGATAAGGCGAAGAGAATGCGTGAGGCAGATGCCTTGCAATATAGTATTGAAACGCAAGCTAAAGCGACATCTGAGCAGAAGCGTCTTGAAGGTCAAGCGATGGCGGATGCAGAGCTGGCTAAAGGTACAGCGGATGCTGAGGTTATCCGGTTGCGTGGTCTAGCGGAAGCAGAAGCCAAAGAGAAACTGGCGGAAGCTTTCCAGAAATTCGGCGAAGCAGCGGTGCTCGATATCATCGTCAAAATGCTGCCTGATTTGGCTGGCCAAATTGCGAAGCCGCTGGCATCTATTGATAAACTTACCGTTGTAGATACAGGTAACGGGGAAGGTGCAGCCCGGGTCAGCAATTATGTGACTCAGCTAATGTCCACCGCTCCAGAGATGTTGAAGAGCGTCTCAGGGATTGATGTAGAGGCACTGATCAAGGGGTTGACCTCTAAAGCTTCCGGAAGCAAAGGAGCATCAGTTACACCAGTCGCACCTGTTGCACCAGCTACACCTGCAACTTATATTCAGCCATCAGTAACATCTAGTACAGCCAGCGAGACTTTAACTTCTGTGCCTGAACAAAAGGAAAAATAGTTTAATGCAATTTATATGGTTTTAATTTACTTAAGGTATGACTGGCAAAGCTGCTGGTCATACCTTAATCTTTATGTTTTGATCTGTTTTGATCTAAATTAGACAACATGATAAAAAGCTCATGCGTTTACAGGTGATTTTTGATGAAGCTTATAGCTTATCGGCATCCCGTGGGAATTATTGTATATATAGACATCGACGCTTTCACTGGTGTTTAAAGATTTTTTCAGGTAAAATAAAAGCCTTTAAGGCTGTTCACTCTGATCTACTAGCTTAGTAAGGACACAGAGTGTTCTTCTAATATGCAATTCTTGGTGTTATGATGGTAGCAAAGCTTGTATTCATCGTACGATTTCTTATTGCGTATGCTGCTGGAAGTTAGGTGTTTAGAAATAAAAGAGGTGTCAAAAATGAGTAGCATAACAGTGGCGAAGGTGTTGAATAACAACGTTATCATTGCCCAGCATCCTCAATATTCCGAGGTTGTAGTTATCGGTAAAGGGATAGGGTTTAACCGCAAGCTGCGTGATCAGATTAATCTATCCTCCGTGGAGAAGATGTTTATTCTTCGCAGCCAGGAGGAGCAGGAACAATATAAACAGCTTCTTCCCCAAGTGGATGAGAAGTTGATTGAGGTCGTTCAAGAAATAGTATTACATATTATGCATTGTAGCCGTCAGCCGCTTAATGAGCATATTCACATTGCACTTACCGACCATATTTCCTTTGCTATCCGTCGTTTTGAACAAGATATCCCAATTCATAATCCATTTTTGTATGAAACTAAGGAGATTTATCCTGAGGAATATAAGATGGCAGAATATGCGATTGGACGGATCAATGAGGCTATGGGCGTGGAATTGCCGGTGGATGAGATAGGTTTTGTGGCTCTTCATATTGTCAGCGCACTTAGTAATAGGCAAATTTCCGAGGTTAGACAACATTCTCTCTTGATTGGAGAGCTGGTTGGGTTAGTCGAGAATTATCTGGACTATCGAATCCCACGTGATTCACTTGATTACTCAAGACTGGTAACACATCTGCGATTCGTTCTAGAAAGATTACGCCGTGGAGAGGCGGTACAAGAGACCTCAACCCTGGATGGACTCATGAAACGGGAGTATCCTGAGATGTATTCGTTGGCTTGGAAATTAACAAAAATTATCGAACAGCGTGTGCGAATTCCCGTGTATCAAGCTGAGGTAAGTTATTTGACGATTCACCTGCAGCGTATTGCTCAGAAAAAAGTGGACGAACAAGATATGGACAAGAATGGTGAAGCTCCTTAAAGTGCAAAAGTTGTAACAAATCATGGTTTCAAAAAAAACGCTTGCCACTTAAAAAAAACGATGCTACAATGTTCACTGTCATCAACAAAACAGAATATCGAGCGTGTAACTGATTCGATCAGGCATGAGTGAATTACAGTATTTTGGTTGTTAACCCCCTTCTTGGGGCAATCTAACGATAGCGTTAGATTACAACTCCTATACTGTGTTGCTCATGCCTTTTTTGGCATCTGTTTTAGTGAAATTAATGAAAGGAGTAACCTAAATGTTTAAAAAGTTGTTTGGTGTTTTACAAAGAGTTGGTAAAGCTCTGATGCTTCCAGTAGCTATTCTGCCTGCGGCAGGTTTGCTTCTTGGAATAGGAAACATGCTGGTAAACCCAGACTTCCTGCAATATGTTCCAGCACTGGAGAACCATGTTGTTCAGGCTGTTGCCAACGTATTGATGAACTCAGGACAAATTGTATTTGATAATCTAGCCTTACTCTTCGCGGTGGGGGTTGCGATAGGTTTAGCCGGCGGTGAAGGTGTTGCGGGTCTAGCTGCCATTATCGGTTTCCTCGTAATGAACATTACGATGGGTACAGTTATTGGCGTTAATGATTACGTCCTGAGCCAAGGCGACTTCTCGTATGCCAGCGTATTAGGGATTCCAACACTGCAAACAGGGGTGTTTGGAGGTATACTCGTCGGGATATTGGCTTCGGCCATGTACAAGCGATTCTTCAAAATTGAGCTTCCTTCTTACCTGGGTTTCTTCGCAGGTAAACGTTTCGTACCGATCATGACGGCGGTAACAGCTCTAATCTTGGGCTTGTTACTAACAATAGTATGGCCACCTATTCAACATGGTCTGAACTATGTGTCACAAAGTATGATTGATACGAACAAAACGCTTGCAGCGTTTATCTTCGGAACGATCGAGCGTTCGCTCATTCCTTTTGGACTGCATCACATTTTCTACTCTCCATTCTGGTATGAATTTGGTACCTACGTTGATAAAGCTGGAGAATTGGTACGTGGTGACCAACGGATCTTCATGCAGCAGCTTCGCGATGGAGTAGACTTCACAGCAGGGACATTTACTACAGGTAAATATCCATTCATGATGTTTGGTCTTCCAGCAGCGGCTTTGGCTATCTATCATGAAGCTAAACCTCAGAATAAAAAGATCGTCGGAAGTTTGATGATTTCCGCGGCATTGACATCGTTCTTGACAGGGATTACTGAGCCGCTCGAATTCTCGTTCCTATTCGTGGCTCCGTTGCTGTTCGCTGTACATGCTGTGTTTGCAGGTCTGTCCTTTATGACTATGCATATTCTGGATGTTAAAATCGGCATGACATTCTCGGGTGGCTTTATCGATTTTGTGCTCTTCGGTATTATCCCGAACCGTACAGCTTGGTGGCTGGTCATTCCGGTAGGTCTGGTCCTTGCCTTAATTTATTACTTCGGCTTCCGGTTTGTAATTCGGAAATTCAATCTTATGACACCGGGTCGTGAAGAAGATACGAATGAAGAAGAAGAAGTGAATACGGAGTCTGTCTCCAGAGCCGGTGATGATCTACCGCGGAACATTTTGTCCGCTCTAGGTGGTAAAGAAAACATCACTCATCTAGACGCTTGTATTACCCGCCTTCGTGTTGAAGTTAAAGATAAGGCAGGCGTAGACAAGAACCGTCTTAAGAAACTTGGTGCATCAGGTGTGCTGGAAGTGGGTAATAACGTTCAAGCGATTTTTGGCACACGTTCAGATACGATTAAATCGCAGATTCAAGATGTGATTAACGGAAAGACACCTGCAGCTTCAGCAGCTCCAGTAGTGGTTACTCCAGAGCCAGAAGAAGAACAACAGGCAGGTGAAGCTGGTGAAGCGATTATCAAGGAAGATATCGTATCTCCAGTAAACGGTGAATTGTTGGATATCACAGAGGTGCCAGATCCAGTATTCTCCCAAAAAATGACGGGCGACGGCTTCGCGTTCCTATCCGAAGATGGGAAGATTGCTTCACCGGTTTACGGTAAGGTATTTAACGTGTTCCCGAGCAAACATGCCATCGGTATTATGTCTGACGGAGGCAAGGAAGTGCTCGTTCATATTGGGGTTAATACGGTTAAGCTTAAAGGTCAAGGCTTCACGGTATTAGTTGAAGAGGGCGATCTTGTAGCGGCTGGACAACCGATTATGGAAGTGGATTTAGAGTATGTAAAAGCACATGCACCTTCTGTAATCTCACCTGTTATTTTCTCTAATTTACCAGAAGGCTCTTCTGTAACATTGAAGAAGCCGGGTAAGGTTTCTATAGGAGACCAAGACATCATTACGATTCAGTAAAAGTGCAAGGGCCGATGCTTCCTTGTTCATACAAGGAAGCGAAGCTTTCACTATAAATTTAAAATACTTTAATAACAGAAAGCGAGTTGGATAATATTATGCAAAAAACATTCAGAATTGTCGATGAAGATGGAATTCACGCACGTCCAGCAACTGCCTTGGTAAATACAGCAACAAAATTCAAAGGTACAGAAGCATATGCAGAAGCTAAAGGTAAAAAAGTAACTTTGAAATCCATTCTTGGCGTATTGTCATTGGGTCTTGAAGCTGGAGATACTTTGTCTTTGATTACTGAAGGAAGCGAAGAAGCAGAAGCTTTGAACGCTCTTCAAGAAGTAATGATTAAAGAAGGGCTAGGGGAAATCCATGAATAAGATTTCAGGAATCGCGGCTTCAGCAGGGATTGCAGTAGCCCGTGCTTTTATCCTGAAACATCCGGATTATACGATTACGAAGACAAGTATCAGTGATACTGAAGCAGAAGTCGCTAAGTTGAATGATGCACTCGCCAAATCAAGAGTGGAGCTGCAAACGATTAAAGAGCGTACTTTGGCAGAGCTGGGGGAGAAGAAGGCTGAGATTTTCGAATCACATCTGCTTATTCTTGATGACCCAGAGCTGATCAATCCTGTAATTGATAAAATCCGTGAGGAATCGGTTAACGCGGACTATGCGCTAAACGAAGTGGCTACGCAATTCATTGAGATGTTCGAAAATATGAAGAGTGCCTATCTGCAGGAACGTGCAGCTGATATGCGTGATGTTACCAAGCGCTTGCTGAACCACCTGCTGGGCATTCATTATGTAAGTCCGGCAGAAATCAGTGAAGAAGTAATCGTGATTGCTCAAGATCTAACACCATCGGATACAGCACAGCTTAATCGTAAGTTCGTTAAAGGCTTCACAACGAACATCGGTGGACGGACTTCTCACTCTGCAATTATGGCTCGTTCTTTGGAAATTCCAGCGGTTGTTGGAACTAAAACGGTTCTGTCAGAAGTGAATTCTGGCGATTTGGTGATTGTCGATGGTCTGAACGGAGACGTTCTGATCAATCCTAGCGAAGCTGAAGTGGCAGAGTACACTCGCAAGCAGGAAGCTTACGACTTGCAAATCGCAGAATGGAAGAAACTTCGCGACGAACCTACAGTATCAGCAGACGGTAAACATGTTGAGCTAGCTGCCAATATTGGTACACCAAATGATGTGAATGGTGTCATTGAGAATGGTGGCGAAGGTGTAGGTCTGTACCGCACTGAGTTCCTTTACATGGGTCGCGATAAGCTGCCTTCTGAGGAAATTCAATATAACGCCTACCGTACTGTACTTGAGAACATGAAGGGTAAGCCGGTAGTCGTACGTACCCTGGATATCGGTGGCGATAAAGAGCTGCCTTATCTTGACCTTCCGAAGGAAATGAATCCTTTCCTTGGTTTCCGTGCGATCCGTCTTTGCCTGGATCGTCAGGATATTTTCCGTACTCAATTACGCGCGTTACTAAGAGCGAGTGTTCACGGGGATCTTCGCATTATGTTCCCTATGATAGCTACGCTTGGTGAATTCCGTGCTGCACGTGATCTTTTGCTCGAAGAGAAAGCTAAGCTTCGGGAAGAAGGTAAGGAAGTATCAGACAACATTCAGCTTGGCATAATGGTTGAGATTCCATCAACTGCTGTACTGGCTGACCAGTTTGCTAAGGAAGTTGATTTCTTCAGTATCGGTACGAATGATCTTATTCAATATACAATGGCTGCGGACCGTATGAATGAACAGGTATCTTACCTGTATCAGCCTTACAATCCAGCCATCCTGCGTTTGGTCAAAAATGTAATTGATGCAGCCCATGCAGAAGGTAAATGGACGGGGATGTGTGGTGAAATGGCTGGTGACGCAACAGCTATTCCGCTGCTACTGGGTCTTGGTCTCGACGAATTCAGCATGAGTGCAACTTCCATTTTGCCAGCGCGTAGTCAAATATCTAAATTGTCGGCTGCCGACATGAAGGATTTGGCTGCAAAAGCGTTGCAGCTTGGCACGGCTGAAGAAGTCGCTGCGCTTGTTCAAAGTATCGCTAAGTAACTTTTTACGCATGCATTAATCCGTTTTAGCGTTCTACTGTTTTTCCAACTACTATTGCCGACTTCCGATGGCTGGAGGTCGGCTTTTTTATGTTTTTTAACCTATAATTTTCTATAATTCGACCTCATTTACTGTTCACTGTTTATTTTCTTTATTGCGCAGATGTCTATACCGATAGTATTAGTAATGAGCATAAAGTCGATAAGGAACCCAAACCTATAAATATGTCGTACATATAATAGTAAGGATCCATAGAAAGTTTATACTCCATTTGCCGACTTGCAGCGCTGTGCAAGTATTAATATGAAATGAATTGGTAATATATGGACTTATAAGCAACCCCACAGGTTAGGTGGGGAGCCATAGGATGGTGTTAATTCATGAGTAAAAATTATATAAATGCAGAATTGATGATGGAAGTCTACGAGGGCAAGGATTTAGGCTTGACGTATTCAACGGAGTACAGTGTATTTAAAGTCTGGGCACCTACGGCACTTGCTGTGTCCCTTGTACTGTACGAAACAGGTGGGCATCAACTGAATACTGAGTCACCTAAGAGTGCTATGGACAATGGTCGTATTGTATATATGCAGCGTAGTAATGGTGGAGTCTGGCAGACCAAGTTATCAGGTGATCTAAAAGGGAAATATTATATGTACCGTGCTGTTTTTGCAGATGGAAATGTGACGGAAGCAGTAGATCCTTATGCAACAGCGGTATCTGCAAATGGTTTAAGATCAGCAATCGTTAATTTGCAGGATACGAATCCAGAACATTGGGATCAGGATGTAGCGCCTCCGTTACAGCATCCTGCCGACGCAGTGATTTATGAACTGCATGTTCGTGACTTCTCCTCGCATGAGAGCTCAGGTATGCATTATAAGGGTAAATTCAAAGCATTTACCGAATTTGGATTAAAGGATTCGGCAGGAAATACAGTGGGGATTGATCATCTGGCTGAATTAGGGATTACCCATGTACATCTGATGCCGGTATTTGATTTTCAGACCGTGGATGAGCTGAAGGTGGTAAATCGGGGTTCCTCCATAGCTAATGTGGACTACAATTGGGGGTATGATCCCCAGCATTATAATGTACCTGAAGGATCTTACAGCACCGATCCTGCCAATCCTGGCTTGCGGATTCGTGAATTTAAAGAGATGGTGCAGGCCTTACACAGCCGCGGGATCGCGGTAATTATGGATGTCGTTTACAACCATACGTATGCTGTGGAGAATGGCCCCTTTGAGCCGCTTGTCCCAGATTATTTCTATCGCCGCGATTTTACGGGACGTTTGTCGAATGGCTCCGGGGTTGGCAATGAGCTGGCTACAGAACGTCCGATGGTCCGTAAATTTATTAAGGACTCCTTATCTTATTGGGCTTCGGAATATCATATTGATGGTTTCCGGTTTGATCTAATGGGACTGATGGACAGTGTTACCATGCGGGAGATTACCGAAGAGCTTCGGCTAGAAGTGAATCCGAATCTGTTGCTTTACGGTGAACCTTGGACGGGTGGAGATTCTCCGCTGGCCACTAAAACGCTAAAAGGTGTACAACGGGGCAAGGGCTATGCTGTCTTCAACGATAACTTCCGTTCAGCAATCAAAGGGGATAGTGATGGCTTCGGAAGAGGGTTCGTGACAGGCGAATACGGCAAAGAAGGTGCTATTGCAGCCGGAATTAAAGGAG
Source organism: Paenibacillus sp. FSL R7-0048 (assembly GCF_038004505.1). Classification (NCBI taxonomy): domain Bacteria; kingdom Bacillati; phylum Bacillota; class Bacilli; order Caryophanales; family Paenibacillaceae; genus Paenibacillus; species Paenibacillus sp. FSL R7-0048. Next base: position 1,942,279 of record NZ_JBBORF010000001.1, read on the forward strand.
CAATTCATGAGTTTACGGACTCGCCTGTGGAATCGGTGAACTATGTAACTGCCCATGATAATTTGAATTTATGGGATAAGATGCTTATCGTTCAAGGAGGGAGTCAGGAAGCTGATTTTCCGGTAATCGCTAACATGGATAACGAAGATCTGGAAGAGGCAGTGGCCCTTGCCAATCCATACGTGAATGTAGATCAGGAGAATATTCTCGGTAATGAAACTGTACGTCGATCCTTGCTTGCTAACGGAATTATTCTGACCTCGCAGGGGATTCCTTTCCTGCATGCTGGAGATGAGCTCCTGCGCAGTAAATTTGGAGATCATAACAGCTACCGCAGCGGTGATGCGGTCAACTCGATCCGCTGGAATATGAAAAGTGCATTTAAGCCCGTATTTCAATATTATAAAGGCCTGATCGAGCTGCGGCGTACACATCCGGCATTTCGTCTGCATGGCCGCCAGGAAATTGAACGCTCCTTAGAATTTCTGCGTTGTGATGGCGGAATAGTATCGTATCTGCTTAGAAGCCATGCAGGAGGCGATCTCTGGAACAATATTACCGTTGTCTTCAATGCTAATAATGACCGGATGTCGGTATCACTTCCTGAGGTTGCTGATAGTTGGAACGTAGTAGTAGACCATACCCGTGCCGGGATAGAAGCCATCCGCAGAATCGAAGGCAATGAGGTAGAGGTGGAAGGGTTGTCGATGATGGTCCTTTATGATGAACGTGGTGAGCCAGCCCCACGCTCTAAAATCATCGAAATACACTATGAACGCCCTGATCAGAATTACCAAGGCTGGAATCTTTGGGTTTGGGATACAGGAATCCAGGATGGACAATGCGATTTCCGTTATATGGAGAACGGGCGTGCAGTAGCCCGCATCGAAGTGCTGCCAGATACCCAAACTATCGGATATATTTTGCGGCTTAATGATTGGGAAGAAAAAGATGGAGACGGAGACCGTTTCATTGATTGTTCTACGAATGGAGAGTTAACCAAGGTCTTAGTTCGGGATCGTGATCAGGAGATTGACGAAATTTCAGAAGATCATCTTCGGTTAAGCAGTTAGAGGCCATACAAAAAAAAGCTGTTTCAGGGTTGCTTTATCCTGAGACAGCTTTTTATTTGCTCTTATGGTTTTACAATGGTCTGGTTAGCTAACCCTTCGTCCACAAGCTCGTAGTAGAGATTGGCTTTATTGCCACCATGGTCTTTAGAGCGATACATCGCCAAATCGGCGGCACGCAGCAGTTCATTAATACTGCTTCCGTGTTCAGGAAATAAAGCGACTCCGATGCTCGCGGAGGTGTGGAAGCTGGACCCGTTATCAACAGACCAAGACTTGTTGAACAGTTTAAGTAACCGCTGCAGTGTTTCATCAAGCATCTCTGGAGAAGTGAATCGATGCAGTACAACTGCGAACTCATCTCCGCCGATCCGGAAGGCCTGACCTATTCCTTTAACCGTATGCTGAAGTTCACGGGAGAGCAGCTGAAGAAATTCGTCTCCAGCCAGATGGCCTAAGGTATCATTTAGCTGCTTGAATCTATCACAGTCCAGCAGGGCAAGCGCAATATTTTGCCTCCGTCCTTCGGGTTGGGTGATAAGGTTCTCCATATACATTTTGAAATGAGCCCTGTTGGGAATCGCTGTTAAATGGTCATAGAAGGCTAGCTTATGTAGTCGTTCTTCGTATTGTTTTCGCTGGGTAATTTCCCGAGATAACAGCATAAATTGTGCTGGGAATTTACGGCTGCCGAGAACAGGTGACACCTTAGTTTCAAGCCATACCCATTGGCCTTCTGCTCCGCGCATGCGCAGTTCAGAAATACGCGGAGTTCCCTGAACAACACTTTTTAATTTAGCCCAGGCAATTTCCGGTTCACGTATGTAGTTGGATAACGGATCTCCTTTTTTAGGCACATAGCCTAGAATACTGGAGTGAGAGGGGGAAGCATATAGAATCAACCCGTTGGGATCCGTCAAAATAATGAAATCAGACATGGTTTCACCGATAAGCTGATAGAGTGTTTGTTCTTCCAGCATTTCATTCTGGAGCCAGATGATTTTGCGTCCAAGGTAAATAATAACTAGGAGAAACACAAATAAGAGGAGTGAATAAAGAGAGAACAAAGCGCTTTTTTTATCTCCAAATCCATCCGTTACTTGCAAGGCGTAGTTGCCAATCAAGTCCTCTGCTTGATCGAGATGTGCCCTAGCTTCATTGAATTGCGAGTTTAGGGTGAGCGCAGAATATGAATCTGGGTTCCAGCTGCTCTTCGTCCGTTCTGTTATTAGCGTATACCCTGAATTTTTCCATTTGATAATGGTAGTTTCGAAGGAGCTGAGCTCGTTTTTTAATTCGGAAAGGATAATTCCACTTTGTTTCATATCACTGTAAGGGTTTTTTATAGCGTTGATATTTGATCTTGCTACACTTATTCGTTCCTCCGCTTGAAGATTATTATCTATAAACTCCTTAGTGAACTGTTCACCTTCTGCGGCTGTTAGGTTTGGACCCATTGCGATTTGCAAGGCTACAGCGGCTTGATGCAGATCACGATCCGCGCTCAGTATGAGCTTAGAGTTCTGATATATATCATCATAAAGAGAATCTGACAATCTATTAATCGTGTAATTTAAATAGAGTAGCGAGGCGACGCTGATCCCAACCAGAAGGACGGAGATTGCAGCGAAGACATAGAATAGTTTGCGTGTTACCTTGAACTCAAAGAATCCTGCCACAGTCATCTTCTCCCTGTATAAGATGATTAAGAAAATCTATTGCTGCTTAAGTAGAACCTGCAGAACGCAATCTATGGTCAGGCGTAATTTAATTCATTCACTGATGTTTGAAGGTGCTTTTGGGATAAAAGAGGTGTTGTATACATAGTGGGAAAACATAGGAAAGTGTACGTGTGAGTAAATGATAGTTTCTAGTATATCAAGTATATAGGACGTGCTGCTTATAGAGCAATCTTTACTCAGATAATAATCAAAATGACAAAATTTAAAGTTTAGTGTATGGGCCTATTGAATTATCTATATTCAAACCGATGGTTCCTATTACCCAACTCGAGCATAAATGATACCTTTTACAGCTGCTGAAAAAAACTGCCCTTAGTCATCTTAATGACTATAGGACAGCTAATCATTCATTATTCGTTACGCAGTGCGTGAATGGGGCGAAGTCGTGCGGCTTTGTTCGCAGGCATCATTCCAAAAATCACGCCGATGAGTAAGGAGAAAATAAAAGAAATCAGTACCATATCCCAAGCAATGGAAACTGTAAGTGCAGAGTATTTACCCAGCAGCCAACTGCCCGCGATACCAATGCCGACCCCAAGCACCCCACCCAAACCGCTGAGCACGATGGATTCAATCATGAATTGAGCGAGGATATCGAATTTTTTGGCACCAATTGCTTTACGGATACCAATCTCACGTGTTCTTTCATTGACAGATACGATCATGATGTTCATGATTCCGATGCCGCCGACAAAAAGTGAGATGCCTGCTATGCCTGCAAGCGCCATGGAAAGTGTATCTGTTGTGGAATTGACAGTTTCCAGCATTTCCTGAGAATCAAACACACTAAAAGCATTATCCGCATAATTGAATTTAGCATCAAGCGTACTTTCCAGTTTTTCTTTTGCAGCTGCTACAGTATCTGCTGAAGTTGTCTTAATGGTGATGGAACGGACGCCTTTACTTTTTAATTGGCGTTCTGCAGTGCTTATAGGAATTAGTATGATATCGTCGTTGGAACCACTTAGACTGGAGCCTTTTGTTTCTAAAAGCCCAACGATTTTATAGCTAATTCCGTTTAACTGGACCTTCTGCCCTACAGGATTGTCTGTACCGAATAAATCTTCGGCCGTACCTGAACCGATCAACGCTACCTTTTGCCGGTATTCGTTATCAATATCAAGCAAGAAGCGGCCTGCCTGTACATGAAAATCCTTTACCTCCTCATAAGAGGGGGTGATTCCTTCTACAGTTACACTAACGTTGTCTGTTTTATTCTTGGCTGTAGCATTGCCGCTGATCACAGGAGCTACATTTGCTATACCCTCTATATCCCCTAGAGCAAGGGCTTCCTCATAGGTGAGAGAGGTAGTCGCCCCACGGCCAGTAATGTTTACAGTGAGTTGGTTTGTGCCTAGTCCGTTTAGCTGCTCTGTGATCTGTGAAGTAGTTCCTTGCCCAACAGAAACAAGAATGATGACCGAAGAGACTCCAATAATAATCCCAAGCATCGTTAAAAAAGCTCTAACCTTACTGCTGTTGATGCTCTTCAGGGCCATTCTCATGCTTTGGTACAATTTCACCCCGCATTCCTCCGATCTTCCACGAGGTTGCCATCCTGAATACGAATAATCCGCTCCGCTTGTTTAGCTATTTCCAGATCATGTGTGATAAGGATGATGGTATGCCCTTGCTTATTCAACTCACGTATCATTTGCATGACTTCCTGCCCCGTTCGCGTATCCAGTGCCCCGGTTGGTTCATCGGCGAGTAGAATAGGGGGAGATCCCGCCATAGCCCGGGCAATCGCTACCCGCTGTTGCTGTCCTCCCGAAAGCTCAGAAGGGCGGTGATGCATCCGATCCTCTAGCCCTACTTTAATGAGTGCTTCCTGTGCTAGTTGTCTTCTTTCCCGATGGGAGAGGCCACGATAAATCAATGGCAGCTCCACATTTTCAATGGCTGACAGCTTGGGGAGCAGGTTGAAATTTTGAAAGATAAAGCCGATCTTCTCATTGCGGATCGTTGCGAGCTTATTGTCGGATAACTTGCGAACCTCTTGTCCATCTAGAAGATAACTTCCTTCATCGGAGATATCGAGGCAACCAAGCATATTCATGAGTGTTGATTTACCAGAACCGGAGGGACCAATAATAGCTACGAACTCCCCCAGATCAATTGTAAAGGAAAGGCTATTTAAGACCGTCATGGTTTCTCCGGCCATTGTGTAGCCGTGGGACATGTCGTGAACTTCGATCAGAGGTGCTGAAGCACTCATCTGCCGCCACCTCCGCCACCACCTGGTGCGCTGCCCATACCACCAGCGCCACCTCCGGTGAAGCCGCCACCCCCACTAAAGCCACTGCCGCCGAAGCCAGCGCCACCCATACCGCCCATACCACCTCTAGTTTCCGTTTCCGTGCTGGTTGTTCCGGTTTTCGTAGAGATTACGGTAGGGATGATCACCTGGTCCCCTTCATGGAGTCCGCTGACAATTTCAATGCTGCTCTCATCATGGAGACCCACTTCGACAGTGACCATCTGTCCTGAGCTATTGCCGCGATTTCTTCCACCGGCAGCGCCGCCGCGAGCGTCAGGAGCCCCGCTGGGCATAGCGCCGCCGCGAGCGTCAGGAGCCCCGCTAGGCATTGGTGCTTGGCCCTCGCCAGTAGTTTTGGAAGTTGCGGCTGAACCCGCTGCTAGAGGAATAGAAACTGTGTATTTTCCGTTTCTTTCTTGTACAGCTTCAATAGGTACTGTTAATACATCCTTTTTCTCAGCAGTGGTTACTGAAACTTCCGCAGACATTCCAACAAGAGCACCTTCGGAGCTTGTTAGACCTATGGTAACATCGAAGAGGGAAACACCGTTTGAGGCGGTGCCCTCATTAGCTATTTTCGTAACCGTTCCCTTGAATTCCGTATCAGGCAGAGCATCCAATGAAATAGTGGCAGGCATCCCTAGCTTTACAGTAGGAATATCAAGCTCATCCACCTGCACAACTACACTTAAATTAGCATAATCGGTAATGTCGATGAGTTCAGAGCCGTCCATGGCTTTTTCGCCGCTTGCAATATTAACTGTCGTTACAGTTCCATCAATAGGAGCCGTTAACGGATCAGGAGGAAGCATATCTTCTTGGACAGAAGCTATTTTTTCCTGTTGCGCCGAAATGTCGGTTTTGGCCTTTTCAATCGAACGTTTGGCATTGCCTAGCTCATCTTCTGCTGCACCTGCCACGGCCAGCTTCTTATATTGCTCCTGCTTGTCCTCAAGATCGGTCTCAAGCGAGGCAAGTGAAGTTTGCTCCTGCTTGAGATTGTCACTCAGATCATTGCCTTCAAAGGTAATCAAAGTCTGGCCTTTTTTCACGAGATCGCCCTCTTTGACAAGAACCTCAGCTGCGGTCCCGCTGTCCTTCGTTTTTACTTTACCAGTTTCTGTAGCAATCACGGAGCCGGCTCCGGATACACTAACTACGATATCGCCCTTTGTAACGGTAGCTGTGTTAACAGGCACTTCAGCGGCTTGACTGTTCTTATCAGGTAACAATGTATAAACCAGCATTCCTGCTGTGGCTACAACTACTACTACTCCAAGAGTCCAGAACACTATTTTTTTCTTCTTCATTTCTATCCTCCATAGCTCATCATATTAATTGCCGGATGTATTGCTGGTGTCTGGATCTGTGCCAGAAGTAGAGTTGCTGTTCGAAGTCGTTGATGCCGCCTGATAAGTGACGACATAGGTTTGTGTTCCCAGCAGATTTCGATGGCCTTGGAATTCGTCGTATAGATTCAACCGGATTGCGCCGCCACCCAGTGTTTTGTACAGGCTGCTTGTGAAGGTTGTGGTGTACGACTTGAAGTTACCTAATTGTAGATCTGTGCCAAGTGTTAATGTTTTTTCCATGCTTTGTCCTAAGGGGTCAATCAGCTCCAACACCAGTTTGTGCTCGTAGGTGCCTGATTCATAAAGCGTGCTGGCTGACATGTTGTAGGTTAGTGCAGTGCTGAGCGTATCTTTACCAGCGGTGACGGTGGCGACTGCATTTGTAACGGATAGGGTATAAGGAAACATTTCCACGTTCAAAAGATTGCCTTTGGGCTCCACTCCCAGCTGGTTCAGTCCAAGTGATACCGTATTGATATAACCCGTCGATTGACCGCCAGGAGCGGTAAGCTTGCCTTCAGAAACACCCTCCCCGATGTATAGGACAAGGTTCGCTGGATCTATACCGAGAGGGAGCTTACTCCAGAGGGTGACCAGACTTTTTCCGTTAGGACTGGTGGAGGTTTTGGACTGGGTGACTTCGGCTTCATAATATTGATTGTCTTGTGTTTTGTAATAGGCTACGAGTTGAGCCTGTTCGGATTTACGCGATTCCTCACTGTTCATTTCTAGTTCTGTGTACAAGAGATTTGAATCTGTACCTGGGTACACGAGGGTCCGGCGTACAAGTAATTCCGCTTTTTTACCTTCAAGCTCAAGATGGAAAGAATTTTCAGCTGCAACACTCTGTACCCGGCTGTCCAGTTGGGTAGTACTTAGAGAAAGGAAGTTAAGCTTACTTTCACCTGAAGTTTCTTGCAGGGTGATTTTTAATTGATTGAAAGTATAGCTATAAGGAACATTGGCTACGACATACACAGCAGCCGATTCATTTGGACCGAGGATGGTTTGCGTACTTTCTGAGACAACCTGGGAAGTGCTGCTGATGTCACTTTCTCCAGCTTTGACGACACTTGTAAGCGCAGGAAGCTGAACAGAGGTTGATTTAGTGTTGCGGATGTTGATTTTAGCCACGATCTGGTCTTTGTCAGACCAAGGGAGTCTTTGAATGTTTGCAATTTTGACAACAAATGTACCGTGACTGTTCTCAATGGGGTATTCCGTGTCCTGCCAATTGTTAGTTTGCAGCGTGTAAGGGATCTGATAATAGGCGGTAGGAAAAATGATCTTGCCCTCAGCAGCCGGCTCAGTCATTTGCAGCTGCAATGTTCCTTGATTGAGTGTGAGTGGTACATCTGCGCTGAGTTCAATAATCTTTTCTTCAAGCGGTTTCAATGTTAGGCTGGCAAAATCCTTCGTATCTACCGGAAAGCTATACCCTTCAGCGGCTTTAATAGCAAGTTCATAGGCAGGCACATTCACTGCTTTGTTACCGCTATTTTTGATGCGGAACTGTAGTGTCCACTTTGCGTTGCCATTGTCAGCATAGACGTTAGCCGTTTTCAACTGTGTTTCGACTGTATTATTGCTGATTGTAAGCTTCTTCGTGACATTGCTGGCTACGACAAGATCCGGTGTTGTTGCAGCGGGGAGATCGTAGGCGACAACCGGCAACGCTATTTTTAATGAGGCATCTTCTCCGGCAAATTGCAGCGCCATGTTGTCTGTCTTCATATAAGAAGGGATTTCCGTCAAATAGTAGATCGTCTTCTTTTCCTGAGGCTGTACTTTATAGCTGGTGCTGGTGTCATCAATTGCGAGTTCAAATACAGATCCTCCAGCGGAAGCGAGGTATCCTTTAAGTCCAGTATCACTGAGTACCTTGGTTCCTTGATTAGTGAAGCTAACGCCAACCTTGGCATAGACCTTACCGTTATATTTATAAATTTGCAGGCTCTCTGCCTTGGTGGTTACAGGGAGATTGTTTAGGGTGATCTTTTTACTCTGCCCTCTGGCGACAGCTTGTGAATATCCTGTTGGTACGGTGAAGTTCCCTAGCTTTTTTTGATAATCGGTGGTGTTGAAGTCCCATCCGTACAATGAAATTTTGACCCCGTTTAAAGAGGTGGATTTGCCGATGTTTACATAGTAGGTGATAGATTGACTGCTTTTCGCGGCAATAGATTTGATGGTTGCACTGCTGGTAATAGGGCTTCCTTGAATAACTGTACCACCGCTAGTAGTTACTTTGGAGAAAAAGTCCACCAGATTGAGGCTAGCGTTGCTTCCATTAGAGTAGCTGAGTGTGTATGTAAGAATATTTCCGCCATCCTGAGTTAATAAGCTGACATCCGTCAGCTTTGCGCTGATGTTAGTCTTCAAGGCTATGGAGCCTAGTTTATCCAGAGCGGATACAGTAGCTGTTGTTGCTACTTTGGGGGATGTAGTCCCGGCCGAAGCGGCATGAGCTCCATACGCTGCAGATTGGCTAAGCACAGCTGTGCTTAGCAGCACCGCGGCTACTTTTATTCTCCGTACATGCATTTGATTTCCTCCCAATAGGATAGTTAATAGTCTGCGAAGGTGCACCTGAGTGGATAAGCAAGCCTTCCTAGTAATGGAAATTATCAAGCTCCGCTGAATGTTAGCTGAAAAAAAGTTCTGAAAATGGCTCTGAAGCTTAAAGCCAGCTTAAAAGAAGATAAAAATTAGCCTAATTTTGTCCAGCTTGTCAAAACGACAGATTTTGCATATAATAAAGAAACATATCTCTTGTAGTAAAGAGATACCTGACAATTAGCATGAATTGTGAAATGCAGTGATGGAGAAGAGTACACAGTGCCTGACTTACAGGGAGGAGACGCCGCGGATTGAGAGCGTTTCTAAGAAGCAGAGCTGTCGAAGTTCACTCCGGAGCAGTTCCCTGAATTCCTTAAGCTGTCTAATAGGGAAGGGTAGGGGATACCGGTCACAGACCGTTATTTCTGTATAAAGTGAGATAGGTATCTGTCCAGCCAAAAGAGGGAATGAAGCTCTTAAGGGGAACAGATCAGCTTGTCTAACAAGGGTGGTACCACGGTCTTTTCGTCCCTTACCGGGAGGAAAGGCCTTTTTTTGTTGAACTAGACAATGATTGAAGGGGGCTGTACACGGCCATGAAAGAGAAGTTGGAAGCATTGAAGGTTGAAGCGCTGGCTAAGCTGCAGGAGGTTATGGATCCGCAGGTACTAAATGATCTAAGAGTGAAGTATCTCGGTAAAAAAGGTGAGCTTACAGAGGTTCTGCGCGGTATGGGAGGACTTAGTGCTGAGGAACGTCCGGTAATCGGGCAAGTAGCGAATCAGGTTCGCAGTGCTATTGAGGAGATTATCGGCGCGAAGCAGGAGGCTTTTCAAGAGCAGGAAACCCAGCAACGTCTGCAGGCTGAAAAAGTAGACGTAACCTTACCGGGTCGCCGTATGCAGCAAGGGGGCATTCACCCGCTTAGCAGAGTCGTACAGGAGATTGAGGATATTTTTATCGGCATGGGCTACCGTGTAGCTGAAGGCCCGGAAGTAGAGACCGATTATTATAACTTTGAAGCTCTAAATCTGCCTAAGAATCACCCGGCACGTGATATGCAGGATTCTTTCTATTTAACGGATGACCTGTTAATGCGCACACAAACCTCGCCGGTACAGATTCGTACTATGCAGGCTATGAACGGTGAAGCTCCGGTAAAAATCATCTGCCCGGGTAAAGTATTCCGCCGTGATGATGATGATGCAACGCATTCCTTCCAGTTCCACCAAATCGAAGGTTTGGTCATTGGAAGTAACATTCGAATGAGTGATCTGAAGGGCACCCTGCAACAATTTGTGCAGGAGATGTTTGGACCGAATACAGGCATTCGTCTTCGTCCGAGCTTTTTCCCATTCACTGAGCCAAGTGTTGAAGTAGATGTAAGCTGCTTCAAATGTGGCGGCGATGGCTGCAGACTATGCAAGCAAAGCGGATGGTTAGAAATCCTTGGCGCAGGTATGGTGCATCCAAATGTACTGAAAATGGGTGGCTATGATCCTGCTGAGTACAGCGGCTTCGCTTTCGGAATGGGTGTAGAGCGGATTGCAATGCTTAAATACGGCATCGATGACATCCGACATTTCTATAGTAATGACATGAGTTTTGTGAAGCAATTCAAGGGCGTTTAGTTTTTGTGGGCGCGCTGGCTGATAGTGGCGGAGAATGGCTTTGGAGCGTTCTCCCACAGGAAGCAGCGCGAACGACAGTGAAATAAATACATCTGAAACATAAAGGAAGTGAGCGGATATGAAAGTATCAACCGGATGGTTGGCTGATTATACATCGATTGAAGGAGTAACCGCCGAACAGCTAGCGGAGAAGATTACCGCTGCCGGCATTGAGATTGACGGCGTAGAGCGCCGCAATAAAGGTATTTCCGGCATCGTAACCGGCTATGTGAAATCAAAGGAAAAACATCCTGATGCAGACAAGCTGAACGTATGTATCGTGGATGTGGGCCAAGATGAGGAGCTACAAATCGTTTGCGGCGCAAAAAATGTAGCTGCAGGTCAAACTGTACCTGTAGCAATGGTTGGCGCAAAGCTGCCAGGACTGGATATCAAAAAAGCCAAGCTGCGCGGTGTCCTGTCGCAAGGAATGATCTGTTCGGCCAAAGAATTGGGACTGAATGATAAATTGCTTCCAAAAGAGCAACAAGAAGGTATTCTTGTGCTGCCTGAAGGGACAGAGATTGGTCAGGATATTTCCAAGGTCCTCGGCTTAGATGACGAGATTCTGGAATTCGATCTGACTCCGAACCGTTCAGATTGCCTCAGCATGATTGGTGCTGCTTATGAAGTAAGTGCAATTCTTGGGCGTGAAGTTAAATTACCTGATCCAAAAAGCGAAATGATTGAGATCAGTGGTCCTGCTGCGGATTCCATTTCCGTCAAGATTGAAGATGAAGAATACTGCAGCCATTATGCAGTTCGTTATATTGCAGGTGTTAAACCTGCACCATCACCGCTGTGGATTCAGAATCGTCTGATGGCTGCTGGGGTTCGTCCAATTAATAATATTGTGGACATTACCAATTATGTGATGCTGGAATATGGACAGCCGCTGCATGCTTTTGATGCAGATAAAGTACAAGGTGGAGAACTCGGCGTTCGTCTTGCCCATGAAGGTGAAGTTTTGGTTACACTTGACGGTCAAGAGCGTAAGCTAGAGCCGCAAATGCTCGTTATCGCTGATGGAGTAAAAGCTGTAGGTCTGGCCGGAGTAATGGGTGGACGGGATACAGAGGTTACTGCTGAGACGGTAAACCTTGTTTTGGAATCTGCTAAGTTTGATGGAGGAACGATTCGTAAAACCTCGCGTCAATTGGGACTTCGCTCTGAAGCCTCCCTTCGTTTCGAGAAGGAAGTGGATCCAAGTGCAGTTATTCCTGCATTGAACCGTGCAGCCGTACTGATTGCACGTTATGCTGGCGGATCGGTCCATGAAGGCATCGTGCAAGCAGGAACTGACGCTGTTCAAGAGAAGGTTCTCACCTTGTCCTTAGAGAAACTGAATCGTTATCTGGGAACGGATTTGTCCTTGTTGGAAGTGAAGACATTGTTTGGCCGTCTACATTTCAAATGTGGAGATACCGCACAAGGGCTGATTGAAGTTCAAGTCCCAACCAGACGTGGCGATATCAGCTATGATGTTGATCTTATTGAAGAAATTGCCCGCCTGTACGGGTATGACAATATTCCAACGACTCTAATTGAAGGAATTACAACGCCAGGAGCACTAACTCACAAGCAAGCGCTCCGTCGTGAACTGCGTCGCCTATTGTCACATGGCGGTTACCAAGAGGTGATGGGTTACTCCTTCATCCAGCCGCAACAAAGCACAATGTTCCCTGAGTTATCAGAAGGAGCAGTAGCGGTGAAGCTGGCTATGCCGATGAGTGAAGAACGCAGCGTACTGCGTACCAGCCTTCTACCACAACTCTTGGATATTGCCAGCTACAATACCAATCGTCGTCAAAGCGACTTGGCATTGTTTGAAATCGGCAACGTCTTCTTCACGGATGAAGAACAGTTGACTCGTCAGCCACGCGAACTGCCGGTGCTGGGGCTGCTGCTTAGCGGAAGCTTAACAGTGAAGCAATGGAATGTTTCGGCACAGCCTGTGGACTTCTTTGATTTGAAGGGTGCGCTGGAAACGGTATTTGCTCATTTAGGGCTGACCGATAAAATCGTCTATGTAGGAGATAGTCCAGAAGGATATCATCCTGGGCGTTCCGCGTCGGTATATTTACTCGGAAACGAGGGTCGTGTGAAGATCGGAACGATGGGACAGATTCATCCGGATCTGCAAAGACAGCTGGATCTGGTGGATACTTATGCGGCAGAAATTTTATTGCAGCCGTTATATGAAAGTGCGCAAAGCCGTTTGCAATATAATGAGCTTCCGCGTTTCCCAGGAATGGAGCGGGATATTGCTGTGGTCGTGGATTCCGCTGTACCAGCGGGCGATCTGCTAGCTTCCATCCGCGATAACGGAGGTTCTTTGCTCCAGTCCGTACAGGTATTTGACGTTTATACTGGTGGTAAGCTGGAGAATGGAAAGAAGAGCATCGCGATCTCACTGCTGTATCGTCATAGTGAACATACACTGACTGATGAGGAAGTAGGAGAGGTGCATGAGAAGGTATTAGCATCTCTTCAACAAACTTTTGGTGCAGAATTAAGAAAGTAGCAGGAATTGTGTAAAGCCGCAGCGAATCCATTTAGAAACTGAGATTCGCTGCGGCTTTTTCTAGGTAGAGTGCAAAGCGGAGAATATCAGCCATAATCTATTGAATATTAGGGATTTTGCCAAATGCTTACCAAAAAAGCTACAATAGAAGAAGTGAAACTAGCTTAGAATCCGCACACATACAAAGGAGGGCACAACTGTGGCTATGGACCGGACACGTGTCGCCGTGGAGATATACGGAACTTCCTATAAACTCGTCGGAAGCAGTACTGAATATATGAAACAAGTGGCCCGTTATGTTGATGAACATATGCGCACGATTTCTAAATCTCACACCAGACTGGACACACCGCGTATAGCGGTGCTTGCAGCTGTACATATGGCGGAGCAGGCTATTCAGGTTCAGGACTTCAAAAATGAACTAAACATGATGACAGGTGAACGCAGTGAACTGCGATTGGAAGTATCTCGCCTGCTGGAGGTACAGCGGGAGCGGCAAGAAGAATTCGAGCGACTTGAAGCTGCGGCCAAAGAAGAGGCTGGGCGACTGATTGCTGCTGCGGAGGAAGAACGTAAGCGGCATTTGGAGATTCAGGAGAATGAACGCAAGGTACATGCGGAACAGCTTCAGGAGGCAGTGCAAGCTGTGGAAGCTGCACGCAAGAAGCTGGAAGAAGAATTGCTTGAGCGCGAGATAGAGCTGCAAGCACTGCGGACAAGCTACGAAGAAGAGCAGGCAGCTAGTCGTGAACACCAGCGGCAGGAACTGGCGAAGGCGGAAGCCATCCGTTTGCAGCAGCTGGAGGAGCAGAAGGCTGCTCATCTGCAAGAGCTGGAGAACATCCGGGAGACGCTGACCAAGGAGAAGACAGACACGCTGTCTGCTCTGCAGCTTGAGCTGACCGTGACCAAGTCAACACTGGAGGAAGAGCTTGAGGTTACCAAGTCTACATTAGGTAAAGAACTCGAAGATACCAGATTGACGCTGGGTAAGGAGCTTGAGGATACCAAGTTGACGTTAGGTAAGGAGCTTGAAGATACCAAGTTGACCTTAGGTAAAGAGCTTGAGAGTACCAAAGCGAAGTTAGGCAAAGAGCTGGCGGAAGAACGTGAAGCACTGCAGCGGGAACAAACCAAGAATAAGGAACTGCGGCAGTCACAAGGCACTCAAGAGCATAGACATAAGCAAAATATTCAAGAGCTGGAAAAACAGCTGGCTGAGCTTCGTGGTGGGACAGGGCAACTTCAGTCCAGATTACGTGCGGCTGAAGCCAGTCTTAAGAGTGAACGAGATGCAAGACAGACGCTTCTTGGACAATATGAAGCGATTGTTAAACGTGAAGAACAGCTCAGTGAAGAGCTGCGCACGGCTACTGAGCTGGGCACACTGTTGAATGAGGAGCTGGAAGAGTTACGCCAGCGTTATCAACAGTCACAGAATGAAGCTACAGAGCTAAGAGCGTCACTACAGGAGACGAGTGAAAATCTGCACCGTGTTCAGGAAGAGCTTGCGGGATCAGCAGCAGAGGCGGCTAACTGGCAGGAGCTTTCGGATAAACGCATGGAAGATATTGGTGAACTGGAAATGAATCTGCTGGAGTCTGAGGAGAAATCCGTGTTGCTCCAGAAAGAGATCGACACGCTACGTGGGCAAGCCGATGGATTAGTACAGCAGCTGGATCAGGAGGTTCAGCTTCGTACAGATGCAGAACGCGAAACAGCGGTACTTCGGGAGCAAGGTGTGCAGGCTCAGAAGGAATTGTCTGCGCTTCGTGTTCGTTATGAGGAATTGATTGCTCAATACGACGATGTACTGCAAGAAGGAGAACGCCTGCAGGAAAGATATCAACTTTTGCAGGAAGAAGGCGAAGAGGCAACACGACGCTTAGAAGAGTTATCTGAAGCTAGTCGTGAAGCTGCTGCTACTGTTGCTGAGCAACAGGAAGTGCTGAAGGAAGCAGAGGCGTATGGAGCTTCCTGGAAGCATAAGTACGAGGAACTATCCGATCAGCAGCTGCAGTGGACGGATCTCGAAGCGAAGCTGCGTGAGGAGATCGACATTTGGCAGCAGGAAGCCGGTGAGGCTGAAATGAAGCAGGAAGCTATTGATCGTGAACGTAGCGAAGTGCTTCAGCAGCTAGGTGAAGTTGGTGAAAGCTATGAAATGGTTCAAGGACAGCTTCGTTTATTGCAGCTCCAGTTTGAAATGCGTCAGGAAGAGCTTGACAAGCTGACAGATGAGCATCGTAACCTTAAAGAGGAATATGCCAAGCTACAAAATGAATATAATGAATGGATTCAACTGATCGAGCAAGACAGTTGAGTGCCGGATGCAAGTAAAAGAGCTGACCTGATGAGTAGAGAGATCTATTTCGGGTCAGCTCTCTTTATTAATGAGCTCAAATTAAAAAAACAGCCGATCTCAGGGGAATCCCTAATAATCGGCTGTTTATGTGTAATCTATTCCACGATGATTGTAGCTCTCATTCCGCTATGTCCGGAGCCACACATAATGGAGCAGGTCATTTCGAAAGTTCCAGCTTCCTCGGGTACGATCACCTTTGAGGATTTTTTTTCATTAAGCTGCAGCTCGAACTCTGGAATAAGGATACCGTGATTGCCGTCATCATTTTTAAAAATGATTTTGACGGGAACACCCTTTTTTAGATGATATTCTTCCTTATCAAAGCTGTAATTTGTAGCTGTAATTATGAGTTCTGTTTCTGCCTCGATTTCCGGCTCCGCTGTGTTAGCATTGCCAGCAGCACTATCATTGTTGTTCCCACAGGCTGTAAGTGCTATAACGAACACCATTGAAAGTAGAATTGCAAATTTTTTAATAATCTTAATCCCCTCCAAAGAAGTCCAAGCATAGTGAAAATGTGACAATTATGTAGACATCATAACTTAAAATTTAAGTAAGCGCTTTGATGAAATGTGAAAAATATGTGAACAGGCAGACTGTTCAAACTTTGTCGTAAATTGCAAAAAAATGATGAAAATATAACTAAAATTTATTATAATGAAAGCTATTACATTAACGTATAAAAGTAGGGGATACATATTACAAGTATTAATGATGCGCTAAGTACGGAGGTTTGGCACCGTAGAATCTTACAAGGCTATTGGATGGTAGTCATTCTTTTATTAATCTCACAGTTGCTGTTTTTGTCGAATATTGACCGACTCCAAATAAAAACAACCATGGATACGAATCTATGGCATTTATTTATAGCCTGTAATTTACTAATTGTGTTTCTTATGATTACTGCGGAGCTGTGGCTGCGTTATAGTAAACAGTCCCCTAAATATGGGGTGGTTAGCTGCGGGTTTTTAGTGTCCTACCTTATGTATTTTGTATTAGAGCCTTTTGTTGACGGTGCTCAGATGACACTTATGATGCCGATTATGGTTGCTCTTATTTATTTTGATCGTAAGCTCCTGTACATAATGGGGTTATTTAGTATTGTGTTTTATGCCGGGGTATATTTTGGGTTGGAACGGCCATTCCTACATAAACCGCTGCTTGAATTCTTGATGGTAGAGTGTGTATTTTTGGTATTTGTGCTGATGGCTATTGCAGTAATTATTCGTGCTCGTGAAGCGCGTATTAATTTAGAAAGATTAACCAAGGCGGGCCAAGATCTAATGGTGGAGAGGGCTATTTCGGATAAGCTGCTGAAGATAGACGCACTCACTGGACTCTATAATCATAAAACCTTTCATGAATATTTGGATTCATTATTGGAGCAATGTGAAAGCAACAACCTTCAGTTACAGCTGGCTCTTTTCGATATTGATAACTTCAAGCAAGTGAATGATACCTACGGACACAGGGTTGGAGACCTTGTACTTAAGGTGATAGCGGACAAGGTAGGCGGCATGATTGAATTAAATGATTTTGCGGCTAGGTATGGTGGGGAAGAGTTCGCTGTGATTTTTACAGATAAAAGTTTCTCGGAGTCCTATGAAGCAGTAGAGAAATTACGGAAAAATATTGCTCAAATTGAACATTTGCAGGCTGGTAACAAGCCGATCACCGTGAGCATTGGAATTTGTGATTATCAGCTTGGGGATGGGAAAGAGCTTCTCTTTCGTAAAACAGACAAAGCGCTCTATACCGCTAAAAAGCAAGGCAAGAACAGAGTGGTCAACTGTGCGGAGAGTCATAAAGAGGAGATTGTGTCTTTTGCATAAAAACAACACAGAACCCCTTATTGCCGGAGAAGAACCGGAATAGGGGGTTCTGTGTTGTGAAGAGCTTTTGTTACTTAGCGGCCTCAAATGGAGTGGATACCGGCAGAAACAGGTCGATAATCCCAATGACAAGAGCTGCTAAGATGGCACCCAGAATGGATACGCTGACTCCGCTGACTACGAATTGAGCGACCCAGATTACTACCGCACTGACAATAAAGCCGACGATACCACGACCGAAAGGCGTTGCTTTTTTGCCGAAGATTCCTTCGACTGCCCAGCCGAGTAGCGCAATCACCAGTGCAAGGATTAGAGCGCTCCAGAACCCACCAACCGTGAACTGTGGAACAATCCAGCCCACAACCATCAGAACAAGCGCTGCGACCACAAAACGACCAACATGACTTAAGAAATTCACTGTACTAACCTCCTTTGGCCCATGCTAAGGATATGTGCAGTTCTTATTGTGACCTTATTACGTGATTCTATGCTTGAAAATAAGACCCAAATAGCGAAATTGACCTGAATTCTGTATAATGGAAACATCTATGAAGGGAGCTGTGACTGTAATTGGACGACAAAATTTTGCATACGCTTGAATATCGCAAGATTTTAAATAAATTAATGCAATATACGCAAACCCCCATGGGAAGATTGGCTGCGGAGCAGCTAAGGCCCTCCGGCGATTTCGAAGGTGTGAAGAAGCTGCTTCAAGCCACGGATGAAGCGGCTAATGTGGATCGCCTGAAGGGCATTCCTTCGTTCGGCGGGGTAAGCGATATTCGAGCTGCACTCAAACGTGCGTCTATAGGCGGAATGCTGGGAACAACTGAGCTGCTGGCCGTTGGAAATACCATTGGCGGCGCACGCAGAGTCAAACGTTTCCTGGCAGCTATGCATGAGGAAGAAAAGATTGAGCTCCTGTTCTCACTGAGCGACGTTTTATCGGAGCAAAAACATGTGGAAGATGCCATCCGTTTATGTATAGACGAGAATGCTGATGTACTTGATACAGCTAGTTCTGAGCTGGCTAACATTCGCCGTGAATTGCGCGGAGGAGAGACCAGAATTCGTGAGAAGCTGGATTCGATGATTCGTTCGTCTTCTGTAGCGAAAATGCTGCAGGATCAGCTGGTAACCATTCGTGGTGATCGGTTTGTTATTCCTGTAAAAGCGGAGTACCGTGCCCATTTCGGTGGTATCGTACATGATCAGTCTGGATCAGGAGCGACTTTATTTATCGAGCCAGAGTCTATTGTGGCGATGAATAATAAACTTCGTGAAACACGGCTGCGTGAGGAACGGGAAATCGAGATCATTTTACACAGGCTGACGGCACTTGTAGCCGACATTGCGGAAGAAATGACCTACGATATTGATATTCTGGGAGAACTGGACTTCATCTTCTCCAAAGCGCGTCTTGCTCGTGATATGAAGGCTACTCAGCCGCGTATGAATGACCGCGGTTATCTTAAGCTGCGCAAAGGGCGGCATCCGCTTATTCCAGCGGAGCATGTGGTTCCTTTGGACGTGGAGCTGGGCAATCAATACAGCTCAATTATCGTAACCGGACCGAATACCGGTGGTAAGACCGTTACCCTCAAAACCATCGGCTTGTTAAGCTTAATGTCGATGTCCGGCTTGTTTATTCCAGCAGAGGAAGGCAGCCAGATGTGTGTGTTTGATGCCATTTATGCTGATATTGGCGATGAACAGAGCATCGAGCAAAGTCTGAGTACCTTCTCTAGTCATATGACTAATATTATCTCCATTCTGAGTAGAATGACTCCTAAGAGCCTTATTCTGCTTGATGAGGTGGGTGCTGGAACCGACCCGGCAGAAGGCTCTGCGCTGGCAATTGCCATTCTGGAGCATATTCACCGGATCGAATGCCGGATGGTCGCAACAACACATTATAGCGAACTAAAAGCATACGCTTATGAGCGTAAGGGAGTCATCAATGCCAGTATGGAATTTGATGTCCAGACCCTTAGCCCAACCTATCGCTTGTTGATCGGCGTACCCGGACGAAGCAACGCCTTTGCGATTGCCGAGCGTCTAGGCCTGCCTCATGCGATTCTGGAGCATGCCCGCGGTGAAGTGAAGGAAGAAGATCTGCGCGTAGAGCATATGATTGCTTCTCTCGAAGAGAATCGGCTGGGAGCGGAACAGGAGCATGAACGTGCAGAGGGCATCCGCCGCGAAGTGGAGGAGCTGCGCAGCAGACAACAGCAAGAGCTTGAGAAGCTGGAAAGCCAGCGTGAGAAACGCCTCGAGAAGGCTGAGAAGGATGCCAGCGCGATCCTGGACAAAGCGCGTAAGGAAGCTGAAGAAATTATCAGTGATTTGCGCCGCTTGGCTATGGAAGAAGGAGCTTCAGTTAAAGAGCATAAGCTGATTGAAGCGCGGCGACGTCTGGATGAAGCTGAGCCATCACCGCGCAAGAAGGCTGTTACCCGCAAGACTACCAAGGCCCCACGGACAATTGGTCCTGGAGATGAAGTGAAAGTCGACAGCTTGAACCAAAAGGGCTTTGTGGTGGAGCTAAGCGGTACTAAAGAGGCGCTGGTGCAGTTTGGCATTATGAAGATGAAGGTAAGGCTGGATGATTTGGAATTGCTCTCCTCGAAAGCAACAGCTGCGCCAACGGCCCTTCGCCATGCGACAACCGTCAAACGTTCCCGTGATGAGAACATTCGCAGTGAACTGGATTTGCGCGGGACTAACCTGGAGGAAGCTATCATGGAGACAGATCGGTTTATCGATGAAGCCTTTTTAGGTAATCTGGGCCAAATCGCCATCATTCACGGTAAAGGAACGGGTGTGCTGCGCACAGGAATTCAGGAATATTTGCGTAAGCACAAGCATGTGAAGAGTTATCGGCTCGGGAATTATAACGAAGGCGGCGCGGGCGTAACTGTGGCTGAGCTGCAATAGCGGGATTTCCCGGCAGAAAGAAGGGGAAAGCGTGCAAGAAGATATTGATCTTTTGCTGGGTCATCCGCTAGGTGCCTTGCTTGGCTACTTTGCAGTGGCGATTCTTGGGCTGGTTGTATTTCTGTCTTTTTTTGAAATGGTAACGAAATATAATTGCTGGGAAGAAATACGTAAGGGAAACCTGGCAGTGGCAATGGCGACAGGCGGCAAAATCTTCGGAATTTGCAACGTACTGCGTTTCAGTATTGAAGCAGGTGTTTCAATTTACGAGACAATGAAGTGGTCCGTCGTCGGTTTTTTGCTGCTGCTGCTTGCCTATTTTTTATTTGAATTTCTGACCCCTGTATTCTCTATTGACGAGGAGATCGCTGCGGATAACCGTGCTGTTGGACTTATTGCCATGCTGATCTCGGTATCGTTGTCTTATGTAATAGGTGCGGCTATTTTTTAAATCCGTCCTTATAAGGACACCCTGCAAAGGATTATGGATCTGGACAAGCTTTGAATTGAGCAGTCCCACTCTTTGTGGGGTATCTTAGGAGGAAATCATGAAGATTCTCACCCAAGTTCTGTTTCTGTCAGCGATTGCTTTTATAGCAGCCGGTATTATTTATTTAATGATGAATTAAATTTAAAAGTGAAAGTATGAAGGAGATTATAAAGATGGAAACAACTGTATGCCCTTGGTGTCATACTGAAATTGTATGGGACGAGGAATTTGGACCTGAGGAGAATTGTCCTCACTGTAACAATGAGCTTAGCGGATACCGTACGGTCACTGTTGGAATTGACGGCATCGAAGAAGAAGAAGTAGAGGAAGTCGTAGAGGAACCCAAACAAGAGGTTGTTAATGACGATGATCTTTGGGGAGAGCCTGATAAAGACAGCGTAGTTCCAATCTATAATACGCTTAATCAATTCGGCGATGATTATGACTTGAACAAGTACGAAGAGAGTGTCTCAGCTATTCTGGCCATTCAGGAGGAAGCTCCGGAATGTACTCAATGCCATGAGCTCACTATCCTTGCGGGTAAGCAGCCTGTGAGCAGCTTTGAGCCGTCTGCTCCAGCTACACTAGGTAAGTCGGTATTAACCGCTCCATTCTCACTCAATGTTTACGTATGTCCTTCCTGCTTCCATGTTCAGCACAGTCTGGCACAGGAAGATCGGATTCAGCTCGTACGCAATTTGAGCAACGCTCAGGCGTAAGAATAAGTATATAAAAAAAGGGGCGGTCCCATAAGCTAATAGCTGCTGGGGCGTGCCCCTTCTTTTTTTGGACCTTACTTGACCGTTGACCGTTGTCGAAAGCGTGTGTATATGAAATCACTGTCGGATGCTCTTATTAACCCGCTAACGGACACAACCGACCTTAATCGCACCATTATCCGATATTTGGAATGCTATCGGACTCCAGTGCAGCTATTGGCTTGAAAAACGCCTATATATGGGCCTCTTTCCAAGGATAGCATCACTGGAGTCCGAAACCTTGCTTTAAAGGCTAAAAACATGTAAATAACGTCAACTGTGTCCGTAAGCTCCATGGGATGATGGATTTACGATTGTAGCAGGCAATTTAATAAAAAGCAGGGCTGTCCCAAAAGCAGTGAAGCAGCTGCGAGGGCCAGCCCCGTTTTTATTTTCTACAAATATCAGTTCTGTTTCATCACGTCCAAACTCTTAGAAGGAGAGGGTTTGGCTGACCGGGTGAGTGAGAATAAATCTAACTCAGGCCGATGTTTGCCGGCAATCGTATCCGTTAACAACTCCGCAGCGATCATACTGTACACCGTCCCATTGCCTCCGTAGCCCTCGATGAAGTAACAGTGAGGGAACTTTGGATGTGGGCCGATATATGGAAGCCCATCACGAGTAGAACCGAACACAGCACCCCAGGAGTACTCCAGCTCAATGCCTTTAATTTCTGGAAATAAGGCTTCAAGCTCTTCGAGCAATTTTTGACCCTGAGAAATCACTCGGACCTCACGACGTTCGGGGTCTGTCAACTGCTCATCCTTACCTCCCGCAATAATCCTGCCTTCAGGGGTTGTCCGAAAATATAAATAAGGGCGGGCTGTCTCCCACAGCAGGCTACGCTCATGCCACTTTGGAAAATCCTTTAGAGGTTTGGTCATCACTGCATACGTGTTGATCAGCTCAGCGCCCCGGTCTTTTTTGAATTCCTGTGTTTCATAACCCATTGCAAAAATAACATCCTTGGCAATAATCCGGCCATTTTCTGTGTGGCAAATCACGCCATCCTCAGTAAACTCATAATGTTTCGCTTCGCTCTGTTCAAAGACGCGGACGCCATTCGACGCTGCCTTGGCGATTAGGCTGTGTACCGTTCGATAAGGATTCGCTTCGGCATCCCCGCGTGAATAAAGTCCTGCTGGTTTTGAAAAAGAGTACAGAGCTGCAATCTTATCCTCTTCCCAAAATTCAGAATCGAAGCCATTAGCCACGAGATTCTCATATTCTTCCCGCAATGCAGGTACATCCGCAGGAGTGCTGGCATACAAAAGACTGCTGCGAGGAATGATCTGCGGATCGATATCGAGCTTGTCCGGCAGGTCCAGAATGTTCCTTACCCCAGCCTGGCATAACTGATAAAAGAGCAAACCGTTCTTTTGCCCAAAGGTGTTCATACATGAGGTTAATGATTTATCGTTGGAAATCTGCAGGAGTCCAGTGTTAGCATGCGAGCTGCCGCTGCCGACCCGTCTTTTTTCGATCAGAACAGCATCCGCTCCACTTAAGGACAAGCGATAGGCGGCCATTGCCCCACCCATTCCGGCGCCTACAACCAGGCAATCACAATGAATAGTACCTTCTAGAGAGGGGTAAGTTGGAGGGTTCTGTAAAGTGCTTGACCAAGGTGTATTTCCACTATTTAAATTCATGAATTGTTCGCTCCTTCATTCGTGCCGTGATTTAGTATTGGCGGCATTTTATCGTCTCATTCGCGGTATGTTCTTATTTCTGTCATAACTCTCTAGTGCCTTTCGGCAAATAAATCGCGGGCATAGGCGGCATACTAAAGCCTGTATGAATCAACTACAAGGAGGGACTACAACAAATGCAATCAACGCAAATGCAAGCGCTAAGTGGTAAGGAATTGGAATATATCGCTGACTCCATCTCTAATGAGGACTTGCTTCTCAAGCAATGTGCAGCAACGGCTGCGACAACACAGAATCAACAAGTTCGCCAAATTTGTATGCAGCATATGCAAAATCACACCAAACACATGACTGAGCTCACTCAGTTAATCCAACAACATCAACAATACGCGCCAACAAGCCCACAATAATTGCAATATTAATTCTAAGGAGGTTATTTAATGAACGCGCAAAATACTGGGGCATTTATGCCGGATGAGGATTTACTAAACACCATTTTGTGTGATTTGAAGCGGACCGTACGCGAATATGCTACAGCTGCTACAGAATCAGCATGTCCAGCCGTTCGTAGGGTTTTTAACACTATGACCATGGACACTTTGCAACTCCAAGGTGATTTATACACGCATATGTCTCAACTGAATATGTATCCTGCACCTGCAAAAGCATTGCGCCAAGATGTGGACAAGCAGCTTCAAACCGCACAGCAAATGCAACAGCAAACCGGGCAATTTGTTCAACAAAAAACCGGGCAATTTGGCGCATACGCTCAGAATGCTCATATCCCGGCTAACGGACAACATCAGCCTTCTCATTTAATGTAACCATGATGGTTGGCGAATGAAGCAAATCGCTTCATGAGTGTGGAGATAACGCCCGTTTTTACTGGTTAAATCCGGTAGAACGGGCGTTTTTTCTATTTTTTTATGTATGTGCTATGTAAACTCTGCCTTTCATGGAAGCTCCTATGGGGTTATTTTGTTTGCAGAGATGCACATTTCATGTCATATTAGTATTAAACTCTTTTCGCGGGGCGACGCATTAATAGCGTACCGTCATTGGCGAACTATCCGGAGGGAAGGCATGAAGGAAATGAACGAGCTTAAGAGGAAAGTGCTGGAACTGCTTAAGGAAGACGCGAGAAGATCTACTGCACTCTTAGCAACGCTGCTTGGCGCGGAAGAAGAAGATGTGAAGACTGCGATTGAGCAGTTGGAGAAAGATCATGTCATTGTAAAATATGCCGCCGTTGTAAACTGGGATAAAGTGGACGATGAGAAGGTAACCGCACTGATTGAGGTGCAGATTACGCCTGAACGAGGGCGTGGTTTTGAAGGGATTGCCGAGCGAATCTACCTGTATCCACAGGTCAAATCAGTTTATCTGATGTCTGGTGCTTATGATCTTCTGGTGGAAGTGGAAGGCCGGAATTTACGTGAAGTGGCCAATTTTGTATCTGAGAAGCTGTCTCCAATTGATTCAGTACTTTCAACCAAAACGAATTTTACCCTTAAAAAATACAAACAGGACGGGATCATCTTCGAAGAGCATGAGGAAGACAACCGTCTGATGATCTCTCCATAAAGGAAGTAATCATATGATCACGAATAAATCGCAGCTAACTGGAGAAGACAGCAAATCAATGGATTCTTATTTGGCCCCGTTGGTACAGCAAATTCAACCTTCGGGTATCCGCAAGTTTTTTGATCTGGCTGCAGGCAGTAAGGATATCATCTCTTTGGGAGTTGGAGAGCCTGACTTCAAGACCCCCTGGCATGTCAGAGAGGCTTGTGTCTATTCGCTGGAAAGAGGATTTACAGGGTATACATCCAATGCAGGGATGCCTGAACTGCGGGAAGGGATCGCGAATTACTTGCACAGCCGTTTTGCTGTGGAATATGATCCTGCCAATCAAATTATAGCAACCGTTGGCGGAAGCGAGGCCATCGATTTGGCATTACGTGCGCTGATTTCACCGGGGGATGAAATTCTGATTCCTGAGCCTTGTTATATCTCTTATTCGCCGATCACCGCGATTGGTGGAGGAATACCTGTAGGTATTGAAACGGTTGGTGAGAATAACTTTAAACTTACTGCGGAAAGCTTGGAAGCCAAAATCACTCCGCGCTCCAAGGTTCTGATTTTGTGTTACCCTAGTAACCCTACGGGAAGTGTAATGACCCGAGAAGATTGGGAGCCGATTGCTAAGGTAGTAGAGAAACATGATCTTATAGTGATTTCAGATGAGATTTATGCAGAATTGTCTTATGGCATTAATCACGTCAGCTTTGCCTCTTTACCAGGCATGATAGACCGTACGATTCTGGTTAGCGGCTTCTCCAAAGCTTTTGCAATGACCGGATGGCGGATGGGGTATGCTTGTGGTCACCCGGATCTTATCGCTGCAATGCTTAAGATTCATCAGTATACTGTGATGTGTGCTCCTTCTATGGGACAGGTGGCTGCACTTGAAGCGCTGACCAATGGGATGGAAGAGAAGGACCGGATGGTGGATTCCTATAACCAACGGCGGAGGTTGATCGTCAAGGGCCTACGCGATGCAGGGCTGGAGTGCCATGAGCCGCAGGGCGCCTTCTACGCTTTTCCAAGCGTGCGCAAGACAGGGCTGACTTCTGATCAATTTGCTCAGCGGCTTTTGCTTGAATACAAGGTTGCAGCTGTGCCTGGAAGTGTCTTTGGATTAGGTGGAGAAGGTTACTTACGCTGTTCTTACGCCACATCAGTATCCCAACTGAACGAAGCAGTAGAACGCATTGGTGCTTTTGTCACAAAGCTTACACGTGAGAGAACGGATTAGTGAAAATTGAACTATAGCCGATCAAACAATCCTATGGTATTATTTTACTTTGAGAGTAATTAGCCCCTATAATAGAACTTACAAGGATCCATTTACTCTGGAACTAAGCGTTGCTTTGAAGTTGCTTTATTTAACTTTTATGCTCTTTTGCAGCACGCGCTCAATAATACTTTTGGGAGGGATGATTGTGCTTAGCGCCGATTATTACTTACCTTCCTATGGTGGGAAATGTTTCTCTGGAAATGGGAAAATACCCCCCAAGGGTGATGCTTCTGCTCGCATACTCTCTCTGGAAGATGAAATTAGAATACTCCGCAGCAAGATGGAGCAGCTTTTCCTGCAGGAAAAATCATTCACTTCGGATAATGTGATTGAAATTAGCAGTTTATTGGACCTCAAAATAAATGAGTACATGAAGGGGCGTCCAGCTGGAAAATAGTGCTGCTGAATGCTCTTGAGAGGACCCTAGGGTCCTCTTTTTGTTGTTCACTCTTACTAATGATGGTGTTTTTGTGTATACTCTTAATTTGCTATCTTTATTGCCTTCCTTATAGCAGAAAGCTTAAACTATCAGTATATGTTTTTTAAGAATGGATAGGAGGCTTAAACCATGGCGATTTATACACGTACGGGTGATGCAGGTCAGACCTCAGTGATTGGCGGCCGGGTCGGCAAGGATGATGTCCGCGTCGAGGCCTACGGAACGATCGATGAGCTGAATTGTTTTGTAGGGCAAGCACGAAGCCTGATGGAAAGTGATAATTTCGACGATGTCCGCGAGCAATTGCTCGAAATACAGCATGAGCTGTTTGATTGCGGTACGGATTTAGCATTTGTTAGACTTGCTGATGGTGGTCAATATATGGTGACAAGTGAGATGGCTCAGCGGCTGGAAGGCTGGATAGATACTCTACAAGAGGAGAATCCGCCACTTGAGAAATTTATCCTGCCAGGAGGTAGTCAGCTGGCTTCGGTTCTACATGTATGCCGCACGGTTTGCCGTCGTGCAGAACGCCGGGCGGTTACCTTAGGGCGAACTGCGGACATTAACCCAGAAGCGGTAATTTATCTCAATCGATTGTCGGATTATTTTTTCGCTTTGGCTAGAACGGCTAATACACGGTCAGGGATTACTGATGTAGAATACATCCGCAGTAAAAAGGTGTTCCGAGACTAATATGACAAGCTATTATTCACCCATTACTTATATCATACCGCCTGAAGAGGATGACTTCCTGCTGAAGACCATCCTGCACAAACGGATGGATGTCTCACGCAAGCTGCTCTCTCGCCTGAAGCAGACGGAGCAAGGCATTACATTAAACGGTGAACGTGTATACATTAGTGTGCATGTAAAGGCAGGAGATACCGTGCAGATTCGCATGGAAACGGAGACTTCGGATGATATTTTGCCGCAGCCGATTCCATTTGAGATTTTATTTGAAGATGAACATCTGCTAGTGGTTAACAAGGCAGCGGGAATTATAGTTCATCCCACACATGGACATTACACCGACACGCTTGCCAATGGTGTGGTTTATTATTGGGCACAGAAGAATGAACGCTTCCGTTTCCGGCCTGTTCACCGTCTGGATCAGGAGACCTCCGGTGTGTTAGTGATCGCCAAAAATCCTTACAGCCATCAGCATATTTCCGAGCAGATGATCGCCGGTACTGTGGATAAGCGTTACGCTGCATTTGTTCACGGGGTTCCTGCGGAGTTATCCGGCGATATCGACGGCCCTATCGATCGTGATCCTGAGGAGCCACATCGGCGTATCGTGACACCGGATGGATATCCTTCCCTAACCCGATATGAGGTTAAGCAGGTGTATTCAGCTGGCTCTAGAGTTGAACTAAAGCTGGAGAGTGGGCGTACGCATCAGATTCGGGTCCATATGACCTCAATCGGCTGTCCGCTGATTGGGGACAGCATGTACCGTCATGAGCTGTACAATCTACCAGAATTGACTTCAACTCAAAGCGAGCAATTGGAGACCGTTGCAGCACTCGATGCTTCCATACCGCGTCAGGCGCTGCACGCAGTCCGTCTGACGTTCAAGCACCCGGTGCTTCTGCAAGAAATGATTTTCGAAGCCCCGTTGCCACCTGACATGGCAGCCTTAGAGAAAATATTGGAGCAAGGTCCGACAGTGGATTTGTGATAAAATTATGATTCAGGCGATGGTGTGGCGAAGGGGAAGATTGGAACTGTAGGAGCGATAGCGACCGCCTTTGTCTGCGGATTTCAAACGTGTTTAACGGTAAAATTGAAGAAATCTGTAGACAACAGCGGCCGAAAGTCCAAACATTCCCCATAGTTACGATATTATTAGCCGATTATTAAAGGAGCACAGCATGAGCAAATTAAAAGTATATCAATATCCCAAATGCAGCACCTGCCGCAGCGCAGTAAAATGGTTGCAGGGACAAGGTCATGAGCTGGAGCTTCAGCACATCGCAGAGCAGCCACCTACGGTGGACGAGCTGCGTGAGCTGCTCGCGAACAGCGGCCTTGAGCTGAAGAAGTTTTTTAATACAAGCGGTGAAGTATATAAATCATTAGGTCTGAAGGACAAGCTGCCCCAGCTTACGGAACAGGAGAAGTTAGAGCTGCTCTCAAGCCACGGGATGCTGATCAAACGCCCGATTGTCACCGATGGAGTTAAAGTTACGGTGGGATTCAAAGAAGACCAATATGCCGATACTTGGGCTAATGTTTAATATCAATACAACGATCAAGGGAGAGGTTTATAAGTGAGAACAGATACAACGGGCCGGGTAATGCTTGTAGATGGAATGGCTCTGCTGTTCCGGGCCTTTTATGCGACCTCTTATGGAGGATATATTCGCAAGACAAAGGAAGGTTTACCGACGAATGCGGTATATGGATTTTTGCAGTATTTTTTTGATGCAGTAAGTACGTTTGAGCCTTCTCATGTCGTATGCTGCTGGGATATGGGTAAAGGAACGTTCCGTACCGAGAAATATGATGGATATAAATCCAACCGGATCGAAGCTCCGCTGGAATTAATTCCGCAATTTGATCTAGTAAAAGAAGTAGTGGCTGAGCTAGGTGTGCCAAACATCGGTCTTGCCGGCTATGAAGCAGATGATTGCATTGGTACGCTAGCATCCTGTTACAGCGATAATTCTGAGGTTTACATTCTGACGGGTGACCATGATATGCTGCAGCTTATTGATGAGAATGTTAAGGTCGTCATTATGAAAAAAGGACGCTCCAACTATAAGGTTTATGACCTTGCAGAATTGCTTGAGGATAAAGGTCTAACCCCTAGACAGGTTATTGACCTGAAGGGCTTTATGGGCGATACAAGTGATAATTACCCTGGTGTAAAAGGGATTGGTGAGAAAACCGCGCTGAAGCTGTTAACGGAATACGGTACAGTTGAAGGTGTAATTGAGAATCTTCACTTGCTCCCTAAAGGTGTACGGTCCAAAATTGAAGCCGACCTTGATATGCTGCATCTATCAAGAGAGCTGGCTGAAATCCGTTGTGATGTGCCTGTGGTCTGTGAGCTGGCGGAAGCTTTATGGCAATTACAACGGGAAACAGCCGCGCGTAAATTTCAAGAACTGGAATTTGGCAGCCTGATGCATTTGATCGCTGAGGTGCAGGACGAACGGGGAATTGTACAGATTGAGTTAGGTGATCTGGGTTAAGGAGAGTCTCCCTTCATGCAAAAAAGCATGAAGGGAGTTTTATTATTGTGATAGCGCTTCATCCAACGTATAATAAGGGCTGTTGATTGTTTTATTTTATATTAATTTTTATTTTCAAACTGGATGGCGGATTATTGCTTAATGGAGAAGGGAGATAGTTGCTATGAAGTTATTGGGAGCGATTGAAGCAGGCGGAACGAAGTTTGTATGCGGAATTGGTTATGAGGACGGTACCATTCTGGACCGAGTTAGCTTTCCGACAACAACACCGGAAGAAACGATGGGACTCGTAATCGACTATTTTAATGGGAAGAATGTAGAAGCTTTTGGTATTGGATCGTTTGGACCGATTGATCCCGTGCTGGACAGCCCTACTTATGGTTACATAACAACGACACCAAAACCTCACTGGGGACAATATAATTTGGTAGGTACAATGGCTGAGCAATTTAACGTGCCAATCGGTTTTGATACGGATGTGAATGGTGCAGCGCTTGCGGAAAGTAAATGGGGAGCGGCTAAAGGTCTGGACAGCTGCCTTTATATTACGGTTGGGACAGGCATTGGAGCGGGAGCAGTAGTTGGAGGTCAGATGGTGCATGGATTGTCTCATCCTGAGATGGGACATATTCTAGTTCGCAGACATCCAGAGGACACGTTTGAGGGCTACTGCCCTTATCATGGCGATTGCCTTGAAGGGTTAGCCGCAGGTCCGGGGATTGGCAAACGCTGGGGACAACCAGCAGGCGAGCTACCTGTTGACCATCCAGCTTGGGATATGGAAGCTCATTATCTTGCACATGCACTTATGAATTACGTGTTGATTCTGTCTCCCGAAAAAATCGTAATGGGCGGTGGTGTCATGAAGCAAAGCCACTTGTTCCCGCTAATTTGTACCAAGCTGCAGGAGCTGCTGAAGGGTTATGTTCAGCATCCAGCGCTAAATACCGACATCGATAATTATGTTGTGCCACCGCAGCTTGGAGATAATGCAGGACTTGCAGGTGCGATTGGACTGGCAACTTTAGCTTTGGCAAGAAACTAGTATAAAAAGATATTGACTGTTAGGAAATATATGGTATTGTAGGATCTAACAGTATAGCATTTAATGAGGGAGCACCTCTTTCACGTTTATCGTGAGAGTGGTGCTTTTTTGCGTTTTCCGAGTCTGACAGTGTGGCATTCACATCAGCGAATAAGTAGCTCAGACCGGTAGGTATAGTGCTTGCTGAAGACTAGAAAGGCAGGGATGAATATGCAAATTGTATTTATGAATCGCTTATCCAGAATATCTGGGGTGGATCAAGAGGTGTTCGCTCAGCTATGGATTGGAGAGGAAGAAGGAGTGTGGAGTCTGGGCTGGCGTGATTTTTCAGGCGGTGAGGAAACACAGGAGCATTTGTGGTACGCGGGTGGTTCATGGAATGAAATGCTTTGTGTTTACAGGCATGAGCTGGCGGTGAAGATGGGGGATGGCTATCGGCCGTTGATTGATGGCGTATTTCATGAAGAAGACGGCCTTACCGGGCGTAATCAGGAGCAGCTAAGGCTGCAATATTACAGTGAATATAATGGGAACGAAGCTATATATGAGGAGTTATGTGCTTGGCGCCGCAGCCGAGCTTCTAGTGAACGGAAAGCCCCTTACATTCTTGCCAGCAATCGTTTGTTACGTTTGATAAGCACTTTCTTGCCGCATACACCAGAGGAGCTGCTGCAGATCCCTGGTGTAGGGGAAGGAAAGGTAGCCCAATATGGCACGGATTGGTTGGCTATAACCTCTACGGCTGCAAGGGAACATTCCTTTCCTTTGAATTGGGTACACCAAGAAATTGAGGAGGATTCTTTTGTATCCTGGCTCTATAAACAGAAAGAGGTCAAATATAAGAAACAGCTAGAAAGACTGCGATTACGGCGAATTCTGCTGCAAGGGATCGAGAATGGGTTAGGGTTAGAACAGCTTAAGGTGAACAGTGGAGTGAACCGTCGCGAACTGATTGAAGCGGTAGAGGAGCTGGAAAGAGAAGGTTATTGCGTGGAGAAACTGATCGAGGTAGAACTGAAAAATGTGCCGCAGAATGAGCAGGAGGCGATATGGAATGCCTATGCAGAGGTAGGAGATCTTTTTCTAAAGCCAGTGCTGCATAAGGTGTATGGGGAGGATTTTTCAGCAGCAGAAGGGCTGGATAGCTATTATGAACGTCTGCGGCTGATCCGCATTCGTTTCCGGCGGGAGCAAGCTCCTAAAGTGGGCATGGCGACCAGTTTCTAGTAGCTTTTTATCATATCAAAAAGACGAAGGCTTCCTTACACCATAGGGTTAAAGGGCCTTCGTCTTGCCTATTCGTCCGTTTATTTTCATAGCCATTCTTTCTTGCGGAATACATACAGCATCCCACAGCCTAACGTCAACATTAGACCTATAACGGCAAAATAACCGTATTTCGTATGCAATTCCGGCATATGATCAAAGTTCATCCCATAGATTCCGGTAATTACGGTCAAAGGCATGAATATCGTTGTAATCGCGGTAAATACTCTCATAATTTCATTGGCGCGGTTGGCGATACTGGATTGGTAGGCCTCACGTAAGTTGCCCATGAGATCGCGGTACGTCTCAAAGGTTTCGGATATTTTAACTGCATTTTCATAAATGTCGCTAAAGTATTTCTGCAGCTGATCATCAATCAGACGGAGGTCTTTTTTATTCAGGGTATTGATAACCTCTTTCTGTGGTCCCAGCATCTTCTTTAACCATAAGATCTCACTTCGCAGACCGATAATCTCACTCAGATGAGATTTCTTGGTATGCATTAGGATATCCTCTTCAAGCTTCTCAATCCGGGCTTCAATTCGGTCACCTACGGAGAAATAATTATCTACGACAAGGTCGATAAGCAGGTAAAGGAATTGGTCGGGTTCGCTAACCTCTTGTTCCCATAACATGGGCTTCAGGACGCGTAGCTCGTGAATCTTTTGTTTCGTTACAGTAATAATATAATGTCTGCCCAAGAATATATTGAGCGCCCGCAGGAAGATTTCCTCATCATCAAAGCGGATGCTGTTTACAACAATAAAGTAATGACTTTCGTATATTTCGATCTTTGGACGTTGATCCTCTTCACTAAGGCAATCCTCAACAGCGAGATCATGCAGGTTGAACAGGGGCTGAAGCAGCTCCAAATCCTCCACATCTGCATCAATCCAATAGAACCCTTCTGTTGGGGGTGTCAATGTTTCATCAATTTCATCAATAGGTGTAAAAACCCCTGCATTCACCAGCCGGATTTTCATCTGATTCCACTCCTTCTATCCCCGGGTCTTCACCAGGGACTGCTAATTAAGCACAGAGAAAAAATCAGCTTGGCCGGCGTTACAATCAATACAAGAGGCCGAATGACGATTCGAGGGCATGAAGAAGAACTGCTCCCGCCGCCGGCAAGCTGATGATTATCCTGTGTGGTTGCTCATTCTGTACACTTAATTGCGAGCTCGGGTCGCCTTCCATTCTTCTTCTCACCTCTTCTTTTCGTTCAGGTATGAAATACTTGTCTAGTATAACAACGGAGTATGCCTCTTTCAAGCAAATTTATTGTTACTTTGAGGCTACTTCAGCATTGTATGGACTTGACGAAAAGGAGGTTCATGATTTAAAGTAAATTTTAAAGAAATTTAATTGAATACAGCTAAATCTTATCAAGAGCAGGTGGAGGGACTAGCCCTATGAAACCCGGCAACCGGCGTGTGAACGCACGGTGCTAATTCTTGCGGAACTTTGCTGACGACTAAACCTCGTCCAAAAGTTTCTGGCAGATGAGAGAGGCGCATATGACTGTAGATATGACCTTTCTCGTTTTCCGAGAAAGGTCTTTTTATTGTTCAGAAAGCCGCGATGTGACATCATAACCTAAATACAGTTAAGGAGTGGAAAGACAATGCCAATTAAAATTCCCGACAGTTTACCAGCAAAAGAAATACTATCCGGTGAAAATATTTTTGTGATGGATGATAGTTTGGCTTTCCATCAGGATATCCGTCCACTAAGGATTGCTATTCTGAATCTCATGCCGACTAAAGAAACGACGGAGACTCAATTGCTGCGTTTAATAGGAAATTCACCGCTACAGGTTGACGTTACCTTGCTGCATCCACGCTCACATACTTCTAAGAATACTTCTGCTGAGCATTTGAGAAGCTTTTACAAAACTTTTGACGAGATCAGCCACCGCCGTTTGGATGGTCTTATTGTTACAGGAGCACCCGTAGAGCAAATGGAGTTTGAGGAAGTATCCTATTGGGAAGAGCTAAAAGAGATTTTTGAATGGAGCAAGGATAATGTGACCTCGACCATGCATATCTGTTGGGCGGCACAGGCAGGGTTGTATCATCATTTTGGTGTTCGTAAAGTGGCTTTGCCTGAAAAATGTTTTGGAGTATTCTCCCATACGATTAATCAAAATAACATTAAATTGCTGCGCGGCTTTGACGAGGTATTCCATGTACCGCATTCCCGTCATACCGATGTCTCCCGCGAAGATATTGAGAGCAATCCAGATCTGCAGATTCTGGCGGAATCCGAAGAAGCTGGTATGTATCTAGTAGCTACGACCGACGGCAAACAAATATTTGTGACCGGACATTCCGAATACGATCCATTATCCTTGAAATGGGAATATGATCGTGATTTGGAGAGGGGCATGGAGATGGCCTTGCCGAAACACTATTTCCCTAAAGATGATCCAGAACAAACACCTCCTGCAGTGTGGCGTGCACATGCCAACTTATTATTCTCTAATTGGCTCAATTACTATGTATATCAAGAGACACCTTACGATATCGACCCGATTGTTTATTAAGATCAGCGCTACATTACAATTTAGGAGGCATTTATCATGGACGACAAACTTAGGATTGAAAGCAGACTGGCACAAATAGGTTCACAAGAAGATCCGGCTACCGGAGCCATTAATTTTCCTATCTATAATGCTACGGCATTCCGTCACCCGAAGCTTGGGCAGAGCACAGGTTTCGATTATAGCCGTACCAAAAGTCCAACCCGTTCCGTACTAGAGAATGCGGCTGCGGAATTGGAGTCTGGTGATGCAGGTTTTGCCTGTAGTTCTGGGATGGCAGCTATTCAAACCATATTTACCCTGTTTGGGCAAGGCGATCACTTGATCGTTTCGCTGGATCTTTACGGCGGGACCTATCGTTTGTTGGAACGAATTATGTCCAAGTTTGGAATCACTGCTTCCTATGTAGACACGAATGATTTGGATGCGCTTGAGGCTTCACGTCTTCCAAATACGAAGGCGATATTTATTGAAACGCCAACGAATCCTTTGATGATGGTTACGGATATTGCAGCCGTTGCTACTTGGGCCCGTCATCATGGGCTGCTCACAATTGTAGACAATACACTGCTGACTCCATTTTTCCAGCGTCCTCTGGAATTAGGTGCAGACATTGTAGTCCATAGTGCTACCAAATATTTGGGCGGACACAATGATGTTCTTGCTGGTCTTATTGTATCTAAAGGGGCTGAATTATCCGCTGAAATAGCGATTCTACATAACTCTATTGGCGCTGTGCTTGGGCCAACAGACAGTTATCAGCTGATGAGAGGCATGAAGACACTGGCCCTGCGTATGGAACGGCACGAGAGTAATGCGCTAGCAATTGCCCGCTATCTACAAGAGCATCCGGCGATTGCGGAAGTGTTCCATCCAGGCCTGCCGGATCATCCGGGATATGAAATCCAGAATCGCCAGTCCTCGGGCAATACCGGAATTTTTTCTTTCAAATTAAAAGATGCCAGATACGTAGAACCTCTGCTTCGTCATATCCGGCTTATTGCCTTCGCGGAGAGCCTCGGCGGTGTTGAATCGCTAATGACCTATCCTGCAGTACAGACGCATGCGGATATTCCTGTGGAAATTCGGAATGCGGTGGGTGTAGATGATCGATTGCTGCGCTTCTCGGTCGGCATTGAACATGCGGAGGATCTAATTGCTGATCTTGGTCATGCTTTGGAGGCTGCGCGGGCGGAAATCGAAACGAAGTAAAAGTAACGGCAACCCAGATCGGCACCGAATTGCTGGAAAATATCGAGGATCTATCTCACCGTTGATTTAGAGCTGGTGTTAGACGGAGGATGAAATAGAGCTGTCTCATAAGCCGGGAATTGGCTGCTGGGATAGCTCTTCTTTTTGGACTTTTTGCTATTGGACACAGCTGACCTTAGACACAGCATTATTACACATTTGGAATGTTAACGGACTCCACAGCAGCTATTGCGCTAAAAACCTGCCTTCATGAGTCTCTTGTCAAGGAATAGCGTCGCTGGAGTCCATAACAATGCTCCAAAGGCTAAATACTAACTAATAACGTCATCTGTGTCCGGCAGCCTCCAGGAATTTTGATTCACCGGGTGCAGGCAGCAATGTAAAGACTCTTTCTGCTGGATGGTATCTTGCTAAGAAAGTAAAAAGTTTTTCAAGCTGTTCAGATTGTGATACGATGAGGAAATGAACTGTTCATTTATTAAAATATAAGGTATAAGTTACATACTATACTTTATCCTTATGTTACTACGAGAAACGGTTGTTATCTCTAAAGGACGACAACGTTATTTTTCTTGTGATTTTGTGAATCTACCATATCCCTAAGGGTTTAAAAGGAGGATGCGAACGATGAGTACGATAGATCTTATTTTGGATAAAGCCCTGCGGGGTGACCGTCTCCAATTGGAAGATACCATCCGACTATTCGAGAGCAACGAAATTGAGAAAATGGGTGCTGCTGCAAACACTATTATGGAACGCTGGCATCCGGACCCGTTAGCCACATTTGTAATTGGCCGTAATATTAACTATACGAATGTATGTGATGTGTACTGCCGTTTTTGTGCTTTTTACCGCAGACCAGGCTCGGATGAAGGCTATGTGCTGCCAGATGAAACGATTTATCAAAAAATTGCTGAAACGATTGCTGTTAATGGTACAGAAATTCTTATGCAAGGTGGAACTAATCCTAACCTTCCATTTAGCTACTATACAGATATACTGCGCGGAATTAAGCAACGGTTCCCTGAGATTACAATGCACTCCTTCTCTCCTGCGGAGATTATGAAGATGAAGGAAGTGTCAGGATTACCGCTAGAACAAGTGGTTCGTGAAATTCATGCTGCGGGTCTGGATTCCTTGCCAGGCGGAGGCGCAGAAATTCTTGATGACCGTACACGCCGCAAAATCAGCCGGCTAAAAGGCTCGTGGCGCGAGTGGATGGATGTAATGCAGACAGCACATAAAGTGGGTATGAATACAACAGCAACAATGGTGATTGGGCTTGGAGAAAGTATGGAAGAACGAGCTTTGCACTTACTACGTGTACGTGAGGCTCAGGATGAGTGTATTGCCAACAAATATGATTCTGAAGGTTTCTTGGCCTTTATCTCATGGACATTCCAGCCGGACAATACCAACCTGAAGCTGGACAGACAAACGCCTGAGGAATATCTGAAGACGGTAGCGATCAGCCGCCTTGTGCTGGATAATATTAAGAACTTCCAATCTTCTTGGGTCACTATGGGGCCAGAGGTCGGCAAGCTCTCCTTGCAATATGGCTGCAACGATTTCGGCAGCACAATGATTGAAGAGAACGTAGTATCTTCAGCGGGTGCGACTTATAAGGTAAACATCGAGTCGATTACTCAGCTGATTCGCGAAGCAGGCAAAGTTCCAGCACAGCGGAATACACGTTATGATATTCTGCGGGTGTTCGATGATCCTAATGCGAAGATTGATAATGATTTTGTAATGCAGAACTAATATATATTAATTATTAATCAACGCTTGATGCTTGTTAATCCTTAAGTGGATTACTGAGCATCAAGCGTTTTTTTGTAAGGTTAGGATTACGAACATTAGTAAGCCTTATTGCAGAACACATCTGAATCTTCGCTTGTTAAATCATCCGCTAGGCGTACGGACCCAGTGGACCTTAATTGCAAATTCAGCGCTTCTTGAGTCGGGGTTCGGACCCCAGCGAAGCTATTCCTTGAAAAGAGCCTCATATAGGCTGGTTTTTAGTGCAATAGCGACTGTGGGGTCCGATAGCATAGGGAAAATCAGAAAATGTGGCGTATAAGAGCATCAGTGTCCGATAGAGCAGATGTATACGAACACTATGAACTAATGTTAACTACACAAACTAAGGTTGGTGTGGAGTACGCCTTTTAAACGAAGTTTTATATAAATGTGAACATAAAATTATTTTTTTATTTCTTTTTACCCATTCACATTATTATCCAAAAGTGATATCATAATCATATCAAAAGAATATCTAGTGGGGGTGCTTTTATGAAAGAGAAAACGCTTCGTCCTGTCAGTGGATTTTGGGTTCTCGCCTTAATTGCAGTTTGTTTAGCTGGGGGAATTTATGGTGCGGTTCAAGAGTATGTCGCAGTGCCAGTTATTCTGTTCGTTGTAGCTGGGGTATTATGTACAAGTGTTACGGTTGTGCAGCCCAATAAGTCGGTTGTAGTTACCTTTTTCGGGCAATATGTAGGGACTATCGTGACAAGTGGCTTGTTTGCAGTCATTCCGTTCAGTTTGCGCAAGACGGTTTCCCTCCGCGTACGTAACTTTAACAGTGTCAAGCTGAAGGTTAATGATGTGGAAGGTAATCCGATTGAAATTGCTGCAGTTATCGTATTTAAGGTAATTAACTCTGCAAAAGCGCTTTTTGATGTAGATAAATATATGGCGTTTGTGGAAATTCAAAGTGAAACAGCGCTGCGTCATGTGGCCAGTAAATACCCGTATGATAACTTCAATGAATCGGGCATGTCCCTGCGGGCCAATGCAGATGAGATTGCTAAAGAATTGGCAACCGAGCTGCAAGAACGTTTGTCGATATCTGGTGTAGAGGTCATTGAAGCGCGGCTCACACACTTGGCTTATTCCACAGAGATTGCCAGTACAATGTTGCAACGTCAGCAAGCATCTGCAATTCTGTCCGCTCGTCAAATCATTGTTGAAGGCGCCGTGGGCATGGTCGATATGGCGATTAAACAGCTTAAAGAGAGTGGCGTGGTTGAGCTTGATGAGGAACGCAAAGCGGCGATGATTAATAATCTGATGGTTGCGATCGTGTCGGAGCGCGGAGCGAGTCCGGTCATTAACGCCGGCTCGTTGTACTAAGGCGGTGCATCATGGCGGCCAAGAAAAGCTTTCCACTGCGGATTGATCCGGATTTACATGAGGCGCTGGAACGATGGGCGGGAGAGGAATTTCGCAGCGTAAACGGACATATCGAATACTTGTTGCGTGAGTCTTTGAAGCGTGCAGGCCGCTTACCTGAAAAAAAACGGCGAGAGGAATAACCATAGAAGGGCTGTTTCAGCATCCATGTATTGGCTGCAAGAACAGTCCTTATGTGTGTCTTCTGACTGTGTTTCTATCATTTTGGACCCTTTTCTGACTTGACTGTCAGAGAGGACAGATTTATAATTACTCCATAATTCACGTTAACAGCATTGACGAAGATATGAGTTGATTGTTCTGGACCGTTCAGAGAGAGGAAACTTAGGCTGAAATTTTCTCCGGCATCCTGCTTTCGATTTACCCCTTTGTAGCTGCGGTTTTGAATTCCCTGCAATGGGATAGTAAGAGCTGCCGGTTCATGGTCGTTACTCCATGCTTACGAAGGATTCTATCTTCACTCCGCTTGAGGATTCAAGGGAGGCTAGAGAGAATCGAATTTGGGTGGAACCACGGGTGTAATCGCTCGTCCCTTTGCGGGACGGGCGTTTTTTTGTGTGCGTGGATATTATTGTTCCGCAAAGGTTAAAGGGCCCTTAGGCTTAATTATATGAAGGAGGAATTAGCAATGTCAGTAAGTATTAAGCTTCCGGACGGTTCTGTCCGTGAATACGCAGAGGGTAGCAGTATTGATGATGTAGCAGCTTCTATTAGCAGTGGCCTGCGCAAAAATGCAGCAGCGGGGAAATTGAACGGTATCGTTGTAGATTTATCTACTCCCCTTGAAGAGGGCGCACTGGTAGAGATCGTAACTTTGGATTCACCTGAAGGTCTGGAGGTTATGCGCCACAGTACAGCTCACTTGATGGCTCAAGCGGTTAGACGTTTGTTCGGAACAAAAGAAGTTAAGCTTGGTGTAGGTCCGGTCATTGAAGATGGCTTCTACTACGATATGGATCTGGAACATCCTCTAAATCCTGAAGATTTGCTCAAAATCGAAAAGGAAATGGACCGCATAATTTCGGAGAACCTGCCGATCGTGCGCAAAGAAGTTAGCCGCAAGGAAGCACTTGAAATTTTCGGTGAGCTAGGTGATCCTTACAAGCTGGAATTGATCGAGGCATTGCCTGAAGATAGCGTAATTTCTATCTATGAACAAGGAGAATTCTTCGACCTATGCCGTGGACCCCATGTGCCGTCGACTGCTAAGATCAAAGTCTTTAAATTGATGAATGTAGCCGGTGCTTACTGGCGCGGCGACAGCAAGAATAAGATGCTTCAACGCGTATACGGCACAGCTTGGATTAAAAAAGCTCAGCTTGATGAGCATCTTCGTCTGCTTGAAGAAGCGAAGAAACGCGATCACCGGAAGCTCGGTAAAGAGCTTGAAATCTTTACATTTAATCAATTGGTAGGACAAGGCTTGCCAATCTGGTTGCCTAAGGGTGCCAAATTGCGCAGTATTCTGGAGCGTTATATCGTAGATCTGGAAGCAAGTCTTGGCTATCAGCATGTATACACACCAGTTCTGGGTAATGTTGAGCTGTACAAAACTTCAGGACACTGGGAGCACTATCAAGAGGACATGTTCCCTAAGATGACTATCGACAATGAAGAATTTGTTCTTCGTCCAATGAACTGCCCGCATCACATGATGATTTATAAGAGCTCAATGCACAGCTACCGTGATCTGCCGATCCGTATTGCTGAGCTTGGTATCCAGCACCGTTATGAAATGTCAGGCGCATTGACTGGCTTACACCGTGTACGCTCGATGACTCTTAATGACTCCCATATTTTCTGCCGTCTGGACCAAATTAAAGGCGAGTTCATTCGTGTAATCGAATTGATTAAACAGGTATACAGTGACTTTGGTATTAATGACTACCGTTTCCGGTTGTCCTATCGTGATCCTAAGGATACTGAGAAATATTATGCAAATGACGAAATGTGGGAAACTGCACAGCGGATGTTGCGTGAGGTTGTAGAGGAAGCTGGACTGCCGTTCTACGAAGCAGAAGGCGAAGCTGCATTCTATGGTCCTAAACTTGATGTGCAAATTAAGACTGTATTAGGTAAAGAAGAGACTCTGTCTACTGTACAAATCGACTTCTTGCTGCCTGAACGTTTTGAACTGGAATATATCGGCGATGATGGTCAAAAACACCGTCCAGTCGTTCTGCACCGTGGAATCTTGGGTACAATGGAACGTTTCGTTGCCTTCCTGTTAGAGAACTTTGCGGGCTCGCTGCCGCTTTGGTTATCTCCACAGCAGGTTAAAGTAATTCCTGTATCGACAGCGTTCGACGATTATGCCAAGGAAGTTACAGACAAGCTGCGTCGCCGTGGTATCTCTGCTGAAGCAGATCTCCGCAATGAGAAGCTGGGTTATAAGATTCGCGAAGCTCAGCTTGAGAAACTGCCATACATGTTCGTAGTTGGCGAGAATGAGATGAACGCTCAGACGGTTTCCATCCGTAAACGCGGGGAAGGCGACATTGGAGCTAAGCCGCTTCAAGAAGTGATTGAGCTCTTGTCTCAGGAAATTGCTGATCGTGTGATCTCCTAGTTTCTTGTAATTAACAACACCAAAATTACGTCTAAATAAGACCTCTGTTATATGCCAATGAGGATCAACTTCTGATCTTCATGTATAAAATTTTGTGAATCGGGAAACCTTCGCTAATAAGGGGGAGGTTTTTCACATGAACAAAATGGGCATATTTCAGAGGTTTTGGTGTCTTTTTGTCACCATCGTTTTGCTATTGACCGCTGCTGGAATCATTCCAGAATCTAAGCAACAGGCAGTAGGGGCCAT
Source organism: Paenibacillus sp. FSL R7-0048 (assembly GCF_038004505.1). Lineage (NCBI taxonomy): Bacteria > Bacillati > Bacillota > Bacilli > Caryophanales > Paenibacillaceae > Paenibacillus > Paenibacillus sp. FSL R7-0048. The sequence goes on from NZ_JBBORF010000001.1 coordinate 1,984,076, forward strand.
TGGGACAGGAGACACTTTACAGCACACGGGTATTAACAAAACGCTATCGAACGAGTTGCAATATACCAAGGCTAATTCTGTGTTTATGAGAACTACAGATGATAAGGTCATTCTTACGACTGGCCGTGCCACACTTATGTCAAACGAGGCGCATTCCGTCGCACCTGTATTACCTGCAACAACAAAAAATAAACCAGCAGCGACGAAGGCACCGCAGAGCACCAAAGCTCCAACCACTAAAACAAACGGTGGCAGCGGATCTTCCAAACAGTTACCAAATTCTATTCCTGTAGCCGCACCTGCGGAAGACCAGATCATTACTTCAATGAAAGTGATGGCGACTGGATATACTGCGGGTTATGAATCTACAGGTAAAACATCTAAACATCCCGAATATGGAATTACCTATTCAGGGGTAAAAGTGCGCAGAGACAAAAATACAGTCTCAACCATTGCTGCTGACCCTAAGGTTTTGCCGCTGGGGAGTATTCTTTATATACCGGGCTATGGATATGCCATAGTTGCTGATACAGGCTCGGCTATTAAAGGGCGGAAGATTGATCTGTATTTTGCTACTACGAAACAGGTGTATAAGGAATGGGGCAAAAAATCAGTTGTAGTTCAACTCATTAAGCGTGGTAACGGGACTTGTACGGAAGTCATGCTGAAGAAGCTGAGCCAAGCGATTGAGACTTACAAAGCAGTACCGCAATCCATGCTCGAAGAATCCATTTAAAGGGATTGAACTTATTTTCACTTGGTCATGCATAATAGTGACATCACCTTGCCATAATACGGACTGGGGCAAAGCAATTGCCTCTTCCGAGATGTTCTCTTAGTAAGCATATTCTATGCTGCATAAGAGAAAAGGAGGTGAATTCCGTGGCCAATAACAAGAAATCTAAAGTACAAGAAAATTACAAAACACCAAATGAAAAATACAATGCTGAGTTTGCTGTTGAGAATGACGGCGCTACTAAGCAAAGTGGAAATACTTCTAAACCAGCTCAGAAACCGCAACAATAATGCGCTGACTGAAGCAGAAGACTGCTGAAAAAAAGAGACTGTCCAATTCAGTTAATTACTGAGGGACAGTCTTTTTTCATATATAATGAAGTAAATAGAATTTTATCCCATTCATCTCAGTCTAGAGACCGAGGGGAAGTTCCTTCTCTCGCCGCTGTTTCTCAGTACTTCATTCCTGTAGACTAAGGCTATAAGATTGAAGAAGAGAGCGTTCCACTACTTTAAAGGGGAAATGAATGATGAAAAGAAGGTTCACCAGCCAGGTTTTAGGCGGCCTGATCCTGATAGGGATTGGAGCTATGTTTCTACTGAGACAATTAGGTTACACTGATTTCAGTTTAGGTTACCTGATTTCGAATTATTGGCCGGTAATTTTGATCCTAATGGGAATGAACCGGCTTTTAGGTACAGGGGATGGACAATCCAAAGGTTCTTCACCTATCGGCGGCTTTTTCTTTCTGGCGATCGGAGTGTTTTTCCTTGGACGGAATTTAGATTGGTTCGATATTTCGGCCGGGGATTTTTTCAAAATGTTCATTCCAGTTATGTTGATCGGCGGCGGACTTTATGTGATTTTTAAACCACGCGGTTCAGTACCACCTGTGCCACCAGCTCCACCGTCACCACCAGATCACTTTCCTTCAGGAAAAAGCTCACTAGATGTGGAGCCGCCCAAACCACTGGATTCCACACTTGATGAACAATTTGAGCAAAAATTTGGCAAGGCTTCTGGTCAACGCGACTGGAAGGACTATCTTCAAAAAGATGAAGAAGACGATGAGGACGAAACAGGATCTTATAAGTCCAGCGCTGAAGCACGTTGGCAAGAGAAGCAGGAACGACACGAGCGCAGACGTCAGGAACGTCATGAGCGTCATGCACATAGACATGGTAAATGGCATGAGGAATTCCATGAATCAAATAATCAAAAGGAATCGACCAATCGCTCTGCTTTTATCGGAGATGTCCACATGGGGCGCGAGCATTTCCAACTGAAGAACACGAATATCTCGCAGTTTATCGGTGATACCGTACTGGATCTGACGAATGCACAGATTGCTTATGGCGAAACGAGGATTAATATTTCCGCTTTTATAGGCGACATTAAAGTGTACATTCCGAATGATATGGATCTTGGCATCTCGGTGAACAGCAGTTCTTTTATCGGGGATATGGAAGTTCTGGATCAGTCTCGCAGTGGGTTTATGAGCAGTGTACAGTGCAAGACTCCTTATTATAAAGAAGCAGGCAAAAAAGTCCGTATAAATGTAAGTGCATTTATAGGTGACATTAAAGTTAAAACGGTGGGTTAGATGGGGACAATCTTCAGTAATACCAAATGGTTGCTGTTGTTTTACTTTTTGCTCACTGGAGCGGTAAGTGCAGGATTGATGTATGCAGGCACTTGCCTTGGTTATATCGAAGTGAAGGATTATCGGATGTGGCTGTACTTATGTCTCGGGATTGTGTTGTTCACCGTAGTTATCGGCTATATGGCAGGCCAGCGGATTCAGCGCCGGATTGATCATCTGGATCTGAATATGCTGCAGGTCGCCAAAGGAAATCTGTCCGTACGGATGCCAGAAAGTGACGATCAGTCTTTTGCCCGAGTGTATCACGAGTTTAATGTCATGATGGATACGGTCGAGAATAAGATGCAACTGCTACAGCGATTGGGTGAACAAGAGGTTATTGAGAAGGAACAGGCAGCGGAGAGTGCGGTGTTGGAGGAAAGAAGGCGTATGGCCCGGGATCTGCATGATACGGTGAGCCAACAGCTTTTTGCCATCCATATGTCGGCTTCTTCGCTGCCTAAAGTGCTGAAGGTCAATGAAGCTCAAGGTCAAATGGTCATGGACCAGTTGATTACAATGTCTCAGATGGCACAAAAACAAATGAGAGCATTAATTGCACAACTGCGTCCGGTGGAGCTGGAAGGTCGAAATCTGTTCGAGGCGCTGGAAAAATGGTTTCCCGATTATTGCCGCCAGAATGGCTTAAAAGGAATGAAGGAGCTCGAACTTCAGGGCGAGTTATCGGAAGCAATCGAACATCAGCTGTTCCTAATTATTCAAGAGGCGATGGCGAATATCGTGAAGCATGCCGGGGCTAGACTGGTGAGTCTATCGCTGCGTGAAGGATCAAGACAAGTTGTGCTGAGTATTAGTGATGACGGTCAAGGTTTTGAACATGTGCAGCAAAAACAAGGCTCCTACGGTCTCACCACCATGCGCGAACGGGCGGAGAAACTGGGTGGGCAAGTGGAGATTATTAGCCGCAAGGGTGCGGGAACGACGATCCGTGTACATATTCCTAAGTTTGTTCAAGGGAACCCAGAATTAGAGCAGAATAGATCGTTAGGAACAGATACACAGGACGAGGAGGAGTAGAGCATGAGTGTCATAAAAGTGTTGCTCGTAGATGATCATGATATGGTACGGATGGGCCTCAAAACTTATCTAATGCTGGAGCCTACATTCGAGGTCATCGGTGAGGCGGCGAATGGACAAGAGGCGCTGGAGATGCTGCGTGCGGGTGGACATGAAGGTCTGCCTGACCTCGTGCTGATGGATTTGATGATGCCAGTGATGAATGGTGCCGAGACCACAAGAGCAGTGCTGGCTGAATTTCCTGGCCTCAAAATCGTGATCCTCACCAGCTTCCTGGAGGATGATCTTGTTGTAGATGCTATAGAGGCTGGTGCAGTCAGCTACGTGCTCAAAACAGTGTCGGCAGAAGAGTTAATCTACGCATTGCAAGGGGCTTACCGCGGCATGCCAGTCATGACGGGTGATGTGTCACAGGCGCTGACCCGTGGTATTCGCCAGCGCACCGTGCAAGGTGATTCCTCCGGTTTAACAGAGCGTGAGAAGGAAGTCCTGCTGCTTATAGCTGAGGGCAAGACCAATAAGGATATCGGTGAGGAGCTGCATATCAGCATCAAGACAGTGAAGACGCATGTCAGCAATCTTTTGATGAAATGCGAGCTTGATGACCGTACCCAGTTGGCTATTTACGCTCATCGGAAGGGCTGGGCTCAGGGGTAGGACTTGTAGACTAAGGTGCATTACTATTTGAAATGGTTTTAGAAGCTCGGGCCGCGATGTTTTTCGCGCCCGAGCTTCTTTTTTTACTTTCCTGCCTAATCTCCTCCCATTTGCCTATATCTTTTATCTGCGCTTAAATTGTTTTTAATGTGACCTTAAGGTTTAAAGTACAAAATAAGAACATGAAAACAAATTAATCCTTGTCACGGCGACAGGAAGCAGGAGGAAAGATAAACATGGACGATAACAAAAACAACTTCAATCGCGACAATGGACCAGCACCAGATCGGGAATGGGACAATAATAACAATAGCAGCAATAATAATAATTCATCTGAAGCAGGATCATCATCATACTACTATTCTTACGGACCTTTTAAATCTTTGAACAAAGATGAGAATAACGCTGACGGCGGCGCACAGCACTACAATCGGATGGAGCCAGAACGTGTCGAGGTTACACCTCCACAGCCTGTAAAGCCATTACCTTATAACACATCGCTTCGCACCACTGGCTATGATGGCAATGGTGGTGGCCGCGGAGGAAATGGCGGTGGCGGTTCTGAAGGTGGCGGCGGCTGGCAATATAATAAAAAACCAAAAAGCTCGTTAAAAACAGTGCTGGTATCATTCCTAGCCGGTATGGTCGTTCTCTCGGGCTCAATGTATATGGCAGACAGAGGTAACTGGTTTACGGGAGATACAGCTACAACGGTTGCTAGCTCCGGAACGAATGGAACGGCGAAGACAACGGGCGAGAGTGCAGGTGTTGCGCCTTCTACTTCTACTACATCCTTGGTGACTGGATCTCGTGATGTGACAGGTGTTGTTGATGCGGTGGGACCAGCAGTTGTTAAGATTGAGACACTAGTTAAATCTAATTCGCGTAATGGAAGCTCATCCAGTCCGAATCTGAGTGATCCCTTCTCACAATTTTTCTTCGGGGATCAATACAGTGGAAATGGTTCTTCCCAAAATGAACAGGATTCCAAATCAGGATCGGATTCTTCATCACAGCTTATCCCTTATGGAATTGGAACAGGCTTCATTTATGAGAAATCCGGCTATATTTTGACCAACCAGCACGTAATTGACAATGCCGATGTAATCCAAGTCACCGTGGATGGCGTAACCAAGCCTTATGAAGCGAAGCTGCTAGGTTCTAGCAAAGATCTGGATTTGGCTGTGCTTAAAATTGAAGGAGATAGTGATTTCCCTACAGTAGCACTGGGAGATTCGGATAGCATAAAGGTAGGTTCAGAAGTGGTTGCTATCGGTAACCCGCAAGGCTTTGATCATACTGTAACTTCCGGTGTTCTTAGTGCAAAAGGACGCAGTATTGATATTAACGAAGAAGATGGCAGTGGAACACGTAATTACAAAAACCTGCTGCAAACCGACGCTTCTATCAACCCGGGTAACTCAGGTGGGCCGTTGCTCAACATGAATGGGCAGGTAATTGGGATGAATGTAGCCGTCAGCACGGATTCTCAAGGTATTGGTTTCGCAATCGCTGTGAATACGATTAAAGAAGTCGTAGATAAGCTGGAAGCCAACCAAGCCATTCCGAAAGAGCCGGTACCTTTCATTGGTGCAACTCTTATGACGATTACAGATGAGGTTGCTAAGCAAATGGGTACGGATATTAAAGAAGGTTCTGTGGTTGCAGACATCATCTATAAATCCCCAGCGTATACCGCTGACCTGCGCCCTTACGATATCATTACCGGTGCGAATGGAACGAAGTATGCAACCAACCAAGATCTGATTACTTTCATTCAAACGTTAAAAGTTGGTGACAAAGTAACATTAAATGTTGTGCGCGACGGTAAAACCATGGATCTTTCAGTTACCATCGGTAACAAAAATGATTTTGATACAACGACTACACAACAAAGTCAGCAGCAATAATACCGGACGGTAAGTCACACGGAAGGGGCGACCCTTCCGTTTTTGTCTAATTGTGATGTAAACTGCTACAATATATAAAAAGAACTGAACAATGGGGGCTGCTTGATGCGACCGAATATTCTAATTATTGATGATGACGAAAAGATTATTTCTATGCTGCGTAGAGGTTTAGCTTTTGAAGGTTACGATGTGAAAACAGCGGTGAATGGAGCGGATGGATTACGGGCAATCTTGAGCAGTGACCCGGATGTGGTAATTTTGGATGTAATGATGCCTCAGGTGGATGGCTTTGAAGTATGTCGCCGCTTGCGGGAAGGAGGCAGTAATGTTCCTGTTCTCATGCTTACCGCGAAGGATGAAATTGAGCACCGTGTAAAAGGGCTTGATCTGGGTGCGGACGATTATCTGGTTAAACCCTTCGCGCTGGAAGAACTGCTTGCACGTGTACGTGCGTTGCTTCGGCGTAAGAGTGAGCAAAACGAAGGTGGAGAGCAAGCGGTTTCTTATGAAGATATTACGCTGGATGTGGATTCACGTGAGGTTACCCGCGCCGGTAAAAGACTGGAGCTAACAGCGAAGGAATTTGAGCTGCTTCATCTTTTTATGCAGAATCCGAAACGTGTGCTTTCACGGGATCTGATCATGGATAAAATATGGGGTTATGATTATAGCGGTGAATCTAATGTGCTTGAGGTATACATAGCTATGCTACGTCAAAAGACGGAGGAGCATGGCGGTAAACGCCTCATTCAAACGATCCGGGGTGCCGGTTACATTCTAAGAGGTGACAACTAACATGTCTATAAGATTGCGGCTGACTGCTTGGTATTCAGGGATTTTGGCCGTTATGCTGCTGGCCTTATCAGCCGCAATTTACGGTTTTGTTTATTTTAATACTTATGGGGACTTGAAGGATCGTATACAAAAACAGGGTGAGCAGCTTGTAACCAATCTCAATCCTAACTGGGCGTATGACGGTTCATTGCAAAGTGTGAGCATAAACCCCTTCTTCGGCAACAAACTGGAGGAAGCTAATATTTTGGTGCAAACCTATATCTATAATAATGAGAACCTGCAAAAGTCAGAGAACTTGCATTATCTAGATATCCAATTCGATGTTCCGAAACTGGAAGATATTGATAAAGCTCACGGTTTCAAACAGACTACGCTTGGCGGATATCATTTGATGGTTTATCAGATACCGATATATGACTTGAATAAGAGTCCTGTGGCCCTTCTGCAGGTGGCAACACCGTCAAATTCGGAAGACAAGCTCTTGGAGCGTTTAAAAAATATACTACTCGTAGGTTCTTTTGCTACCCTGATCGCGGCATTTACCTTCGGCTTGTTCCTTGCGCGCAAATCCATGAGTCCAATCGGCAAAGTAATTGAAGCTGCGAATGGGATTCAGACGGGGAATGATTTAAGCTCGCGGATTGAATACGATGGGCCGCCAGACGAGATAGGAAGACTTATTGAGACCGTTAACAGTATGCTTGGGCGTATGGAAGGATTCTACACAGAGCTGGAGGATTCGTATGCGGCTCAGCGCCGTTTCGTTTCAGATGCTTCACATGAGCTTCGGACACCGCTCACTACGATCCGCGGAAATATTGATCTGCTGCAAAAGGTTTGGGAGATGGAACCCGGAGAAGGGAAGATGAGTGAAGCTGAGATTCGCCAGCTATCGCTTGAATCGGTGCAGGATATCGCAGACGAGTCTAAGCGTATGAGCCGCTTGGTAGCGGATATGCTCTCGCTCGCGCGTGCGGATACTGGACGTACTTTTGATATAGAGCCCGTGGCACTGGAACCGATGATGAATGAGATTGCGCGCCGCGCCTCTTTCCTGCCCCGTCAAGCCGAGTGGGTTACAGGTGATATGTCAGTCTTAAATGGCAAATATATAGTTGGGAATAAAGATTATCTACAGCAAATGCTCTTTATTTTTATTGATAATGCTTTTAAGTACACGCCTTCAGGCATCGTGAGTTTGGATACCCTCTTCTATCAGAATCAGATTGGCATTCGGATCACAGATACAGGGATTGGTATGGATAAAGATGAGGTTCCATATATCTTTGACCGTTTCTATCGTGCAGATGAATCGCGTGGAATTACGGAAGGGATTGGGCTTGGCTTATCCATTGCTAAGTGGATTATTGACGAGCATGGTGGGTCTGTGGAGGTTGTTACACGCCAAGGTGAGGGTACCACTTTTGTCATCTGGTTACCGCTTCTCTTTGCTCCGCCGCTGGAATAGGGTATAATTTAGAAGTGTCCTATTACAGAGGTCAATGAAAGCAGAAAGCTGGTGAACTCATGGAAGTCATTAAAATCTCTCCCCGGGGATATTGTTACGGAGTTGTCGATGCAATGGTTATGGCACGGCAGGCTGCGCAAAATCTCGATCTTCCCCGGCCGATTTATATACTGGGTATGATTGTTCATAACAGTCATGTCACGAATTCGTTCGAAGATGATGGCATTATTACTTTGGACGGACATAATCGTCTGGATATTCTGGATAAAGTGGATAGTGGGACCGTCATATTCACTGCACACGGGGTTTCTCCTGAGGTGCGCAAGATGGCTAGGGACAAGGGTCTGACTACGGTCGACGCCACCTGTCCTGATGTCACGAAGACCCATGATCTTATTCAGGAAAAAGTAGATGATGGTTATGAGGTCATTTATATCGGCAAAAAAGGCCATCCGGAACCGGAGGGTGCTGTGGGTATTGCCCCTGAGCATGTGCATCTGATTGAAAAAGAAGATGAGATTGCTACGTTATCCATCTCTTCTTCACGTATTGTCATTACGAATCAGACTACTATGAGCCAGTGGGATATTAAACACATCATGAAAAAGCTTCTAGAGACCTTCCCAGGTGCTGAAGTGCATAATGAGATATGTATGGCTACCCAAGTACGTCAAGAGGCTGTGGCGGAACAAGCGGGGCAATGTGATCTGGTGATTGTTGTCGGTGATCCGCGAAGCAACAACTCCAATCGTCTGGCACAGGTGTCGGAAGAAATCGCTGGGGTTCCTGCCCATCGTATTTCTGATGTGTCTGAACTCCAAACAGAATGGCTAGAGGGTGTAAATATCGTCGGGGTCACTTCTGGCGCGTCCACACCTACACCTATCACCAAAGAAGTGATTAACTACTTAGATCAGTATGATTCGGCTAGTCCGGAGACGTGGGAGATCAAACGTACAGTGAATATGGCGAAGCTGCTGCCACCGGTTAAGAATAAGAGTGCAAGTACTACTTAATGTAATGGGCTAGGCTCGAACTTATATATTATGAACGCTGCAACAAGAGCGCTTAACTTCGTCAGTCGAGGTTAAGTGCTCTTTTTTATCGAAAGAACGCTTCCGGCATAGGAATCTAGAATATAGATTGACTATAATCGTTTTTTGAGGTAAAATTGCTTTAGTGATTAAAAGCATAAAAGCTTAAAAGCGAACACGCGTCGTAGCGCGATAGTACTTAGCGGAATTATTATAAATTTTAAATGTAGAGAGGGAGTTATAAATATGATCGTCATTACATCAAATCAAACACCGGAAGAGCAGGTTAAAGATATAATTGCCGTAATCGAAAAAGAAGGTTTGCAGGTGCATCTCTCCAGAGGAGCAGATCACACGGTGATAGGTTTAGTGGGAGGCGTCACTCCTAAGCTCGCCGAGCATTTGCGGCAAATGAAGGGTGTAGAGAACGTCGTGAAGATCTCCAAATCCTACAAGCTGGCCAGCCGGGATTTCCATCCTGAGGATACGATTATTGATATCAAGGGTGTGAAGATTGGTGGAGAAAACCTGGTGATCATGGGCGGACCTTGCGCCGTTGAGTCTCCAGAGCAGATTGATGAGATCGCCCGGCTTGTTAAAGCGTCTGGTGCTCAGGTACTTCGTGGAGGCGCGTTTAAGCCCCGTACAGGACCGTACAGCTTCCAAGGCGTAGGTGTGGAAGGTTTGACTATGATGGCTGAAGCAGGAAAGCGTCATGGGCTGTTGACCATTACAGAGGTTATGACACCAGAGTATGTTGATATCTGTGCGGAGCATGCGGATATTCTGCAGGTGGGTACACGGAATATGCAGAACTTTGATTTGCTGCGCAAGCTGGGGACCTGTGGCAGACCTGTTCTTCTAAAACGTGGCTTCAGTGCGACCTACGATGAGTTGCTCAATGCAGCGGAGTACATTTTGGCAGGCGGTAATAAGGATGTAATGCTCTGTGAGCGCGGGATTCGCACATTTGAGACCTACACTCGTAACACGCTGGATCTATCGGCTATTCCTGTGCTACAAAGCTTAAGCCATCTTCCAGTAATCTCTGATCCAAGTCACGGAACCGGTCGTCGTGAGTTAGTTGAGCCTATGGCCAAAGCTTCTGTTGCTGCTGGCGCAAATGGTCTAATTATTGAAATGCACACAGATCCGGACAATTCCATGACAGGTGATGGTGTTCAATCGTTATTCCCTGATCAGTTTGATAACCTGCTTAAGGATCTGGAAAAGCTGGCTCCAATTGTTGGACGTAAGTTTTCAACTTCGCCAGAAACGGTTTCGGTCCTATAAAATTTAATCTAATAGCTTCCTCGGAAGCCCTCTTAACCCGCGACCTAGTGGGAAAAGAGGGTTTTTTTGGAGTTGGATAAAATAAATGTGACATGGAAATATGCGAAAATAACAGATTTCACGAAAGCGTTAGAATATCTTACATTGCTGAAAGAAATACCTGACATAAGCATTGACGATGTTAGGTATGAGATTTATAATTACGACAGCAAAAAAAATTAAAACAAGAACATTTGCATACTGTGAGCGGCCTAATGTTCGGAACTTGGGGGAGGAAAAATTCATGTCGGTTGAAAAAGTGTTGCAAACAATTAAAGAGAACAATATCGAGTGGGTAGATTTTCGATTCGTAGATTTAGGTGGTCGTGCCCACCACATCTCTCTGCCAGCTTCTGAAGTGGAAGATGAAACTTTTGTAAATGGGGTAGCATTCGACGGTTCTTCCATCAAAGGTTTCCGTGGTATTGAAGAATCAGACATGGTTATGATGCCTGATCCGAATAGTGTATTCATAGATCCGTTTACAGCTCATCCAACGCTGAACGTGATGTGCGATATTTTCACTCCTGATGGCGAACGTTATGAGCGCGATCCTCGCGGTATTGCTGTGAAAGCAGAAGAATTCCTGCAAAAAAGCGGAGTAGGTACATCTGCATTCTTCGCGCCTGAATCAGAATTCTTTATCTTTGACGATGTTCGTTACGAAAGTGGCATGAACAGATCCTCATTCTTCGTAGATTCTGAAGAAGCGGCTTGGAATACGGGTCGTAAAGAAGAGGGCGGCAACTTGGCATTTAAAGTTGGCGTTAAAGGTGGATATGTTCCTGTAGCACCAGTTGACTCCCAACAGGATATCCGCAGTGAAATGTGCCGTCTGCTCGCTGAAGTTGGACTACGCATTGAACGTCATCACCATGAAGTAGCCACTGCAGGTCAAGCGGAAATTAACTTCCGTTTTGATACCTTGAAGAAAACTGCTGATAATCTCATGACTTATAAATATATTGTACAAAACACTGCACGTCAGTATGGCAAGGTAGCAACCTTCATGCCAAAACCGCTGTTCGGTGATAACGGTAGCGGAATGCACGTGCATCAATCCATCTTTGACGGAGACACTCCTTTGTTCTACGAAAAAGGCGCTTATGCTAACCTGAGCGAAATGGCTCTTCATTATATCGGTGGTATTTTGTACCATGCACCAGCATTGATCGCTTTGACTAACCCAAGCACCAACTCCTTTAAACGTCTGGTTCCTGGCTACGAAGCACCGGTTAACTTGGTTTACTCCAAAGGAAATCGTTCTGCAGCAGTTCGTATCCCGGTAGCAGCTGTGACACCAAAAGGCTGTCGTATCGAATTCCGCACACCGGATTCCACAGCTAACCCTTACTTGGCATTCTCCGCAATGCTGATGGCAGGTCTGGACGGAATCAAGAACAAGATTAACCCGCAAGAACTGGGTTATGGTCCTCTGGATAAGAACATCTATGAATTGTCTGATGCAGATAAAGAAAAAATCCGCAGCGTACCAGGCAGCCTGAGTGAAGCGCTTGATTCTTTGGAAGCTGATTACGAGTTCCTAACAGAAGGCGACGTATTTACTAAGGACTTCATCGATAACTATATTGCTCTGAAACGTTCTGAAGCACAAGAGGTTGCCATTCGTGTTCATCCACATGAATACGCCTTGTACTTCGATCTATAAGATTCCTGCTATTATAATCTTTATAATAAAAGAAGCTGTCTCAAAAGTAGTGAATTCTACTTGGGGCAGCTTCTTTTTTATGAATCAGGAAAAGTAATGGATTTTACTGTGCCCTATGACTATATGCTAAGAAAGACTACACTAGCCCCCGTTCAGGAGCGCCGCAGGACTCTCTAATGATAAGCTCTGGCTCCACGCTGAAAGAACTCGTGCCGGATTGGTTGTTTATTAGATCATATAGCATTAGCGCTGCTAGGCGGCCGATCTTATCTTTATTTTGGCGGATGGTAGTCAATAGGGGTGTTGTATAATTGCAGGCCTCGATATCATCACAGCCAATAATTGCGACAGTTTCAGGAACGGCGATAGAAGCCTCTTTAAGGGCACGCATCGCCCCTATAGCAAGCTGATCGGACGCCGCGAAGATCGCTCTAGGTAAATTTCCATTCTCAATCATTCTACGCATCGTCTCATACCCGCTGGCCTCAAAGAAGTTACTTCCGTTTAAGAACCAATTCTCGTTAATAGGCAGTCCTAAATCTTCAAGAGCTTTGCGATAACCACTTTCGCGCATATTGGAGATGTCTGAATCTGAGGAACTGCCGATATAGCCAAGCTCTCGATAGCCCAGTAAGTAAAAGTGTTCCACCACTTTGGAGGACATTTTGAAATTATCCGACATGATAAAACCAGAGTTGTCACCGGTCAGCTTTAAATCTACGCCGATACACGGAATTGCACTGTTGTCTAATTCGCTGATAGAGGTTTCTAGCTCCTGTCCGGATAGAAGCACACACCCATCTACATTAAAATGCTGGCAACGGGCAAGATAATCGTTAGTATCGCCACTTTGGAATTTTTCATTGGAAAAAAAGATAAGGTCGTAACCTAGTAGTCCCATTTGTTTTTTGAATGAATTTAGCACCTCGATGAAAAAAGGGTGGGTAAAGTCGACATTCAGCATTCCGGCAAAAATCACTCCGATTAGATTGGATGATTTCGTAGCCAATGTTTTAGCTGAATTGGAGGGGGTATATCCAGTTTCTTTTATAATTTGTTGAACCCTTATCTTGGTATCTTCCGAAATATCACTGTAGTTATTAATGATTTTGGATACTGTCGAAACAGAAACTCCAGCAATTTTCGCTATATCTTTGATGCTGTAGGCCAAATTAAGTCCCCCTTATAGTGAAAAATGTTCCGTAATATATGTTTAAAATCTACTCAAGGCTATTTTTTATGACTTGAATTTATGATTTACGAAATAGTTTCGTTACTTATTTTATAGTTCAATAAGATTATAGTCAATGGAATGTTTACTCTTAAACTAGGATTATGCTTAGTTTTAAAGGTTTTTTTGAATATTTGGTTCAAAAAACTTTCAAAAACGAACAAAGAAAAAAGACTTTACAAAGACAAATAACGATGTAATAATAAAAACACCGAAACCGCTTTCTGTGATATCGTCCTTACTGTTTCGTGATTTTCAGAAATTAGCATGTGGTTTCGTTAAAAGGGTCATAACAAATTATCTGGGGGGTAACAAAATGGTAAAGAAGCTTTCTGCGGTATTGTTGAGCTCAGCGCTAGTGCTCTCATTAGCAGCATGTGGAAACAGCAATAACAACGCGAATGGTGAGGCTACTCCGGGCAGCGGAACAAACAAGCCTGCATCTGGTGATAAGAAAGTGATTAAGATCTTACACTGGAAACAAGAGAATATTAACAAGGTCATTACAGAAATTAATAAAAAGTTTGAAGAAAAATATCCGGAATACAAAGTGGAGTACACAACCACGGGTCCGGATGATGAATTCAAACAAGCACAAAGAGCAAGAATTACAGCTGGTGACGTAGATGTTCTTGCCGATCTATCCGGTATGAGATTGTCCCCGAAAGATTGGACACCAGGTGCGAAAGTGCCAGACTGGCAACAATGGATTGATTCCGGACTGATTGCTGATCTGAGCAACGAAGCTTTCGTTAAAAACTACAATGCGAATGATATTGCTAAAGCCGGCACTTATAAAGATAAAGTGTATGCAATCCCAACCGGTAAAGTAGCAATGTCAGGATTCTTCTATAATAAAGAAATTTTTGAACAAAACGGTCTGACTGTACCTACAACTTGGACAGAGTTCATTAGTGTTCTAGATACATTGAAAGCTAAGAGTATTGTTCCAATCGTAGTGGCTGGTAAAGACGTATGGCCATTGAAACTGCCAGTGTTCGGTTTGCAAGCTAAGATTCTGGGTGGCGGCAACCAACAACAATGGATTGAGGGCGTTTGGAAGGGAACTTCGGCATTTAACGATGCTGAGGCTGTAGAAGTATTGGAGAAAATGAAGACGCTTCAAGATAACTACATCATCGACGGTTTCTTGGGTATCGACTATGCAACAGCACCTTCGTTTTTCGCAACAGGAAAAGCAGCTATGATTGCTGACGGAACTTGGGATGCTCCTACGATCGCGGCAGCAAATCCAGATGTGAAATTTGGTTACTTCCCAATCCCAGCTACAGAAGATGCTGCTAAGAATAATTCTCTTGTCGGTAAATACGATGTAACTTGGTATGCAGCAGAAAAAGGCCCGAACAAAGAAGGCGCTTTGAAATGGCTGGAATTCTTCTCTGAACCAGAAAACTACACAGAATATGTTAAAGCAGCAGGATTCTTGCCTACACAAGACAATATTGCCACTGAAAGTGATTTTATTGACAAAGAACTTGCTCCATACATGACTGGAGATTTCGAGCTTGCTTATGAAATTATGATGATTAACCGTGACAACGTTGGTGAACACATTGCAGCTGAAGGCGTTCACACTGAGTATTTGGCACCAGGCGGCGAGTTTAAAACCGCTAAAGAGCTTGCAGACGTACAACAAAAAGAATGGGAAGCAGCAGCACCTAAATAAGTAGCTATCCCAATAAATAAAAAAGAATCTACAACATACTGTACACCAAACATGTTTTACAGCTTCGGGGTCTGTTTTGTGCAGGCCCCGATCATTTTATTGAATTAGGATTGGGTAGGTGAGAGAAATGTATCCGTTCGGGAAAGGTTTTAAACGATATATACCGCTTCTGCTGCTAATGATTCCATTATCATTGTATGTAATTTTCTATTTTGGCCCATCTATGATGACGGTCATCTATTCATTTACAGATATCACTAACGTTCCTGGAAGCAAGATGAGTTTCGTAGGCCTTGACAATTATTATGATGTATTTTACTCAGGAAATTCAGGCGAGCGTTGGGATTCCATTATACGTACTATTTATTTCATGGTCATTGTAACCATTGTACAGAACGGTGTCGGTCTGCTTATGGCCGTAGTTATCAATCAGAAGCTGAAAGGCGATTATTTCTATCGCGCGGTATTCTTTTTACCGGTTGTGCTTGGTGTGGCGGTAGTTGCACTGGTATGGGGCATGATGTTCGATCCGCTGAGTGGTCCGGTTAACCAACTGTATGATTCTTTGTTCGGTTATAAAGATATGTTCTTTGGAAGCTTCACTCATGCGTTCGGTTATATTATATTTACGCAAATTTGGATGTATATGGGATATTCAATGTTGATTTTCCTTGCGGGACTACAATCCGTACCCAAAGATTTGTATGAGGCTGGATATATAGACGGAACTACGAAGTGGCAATCTTTTAAAAATATCACATTCCCACTTATCGCTCCATCCTTTACGATTAACATTATTTTGTCTATTATCGGTGCGATGTCCACCTTTGATATTATTCTCGCAACTACGGACGGTCGCTTTAACACAAGAACGATGGCATATGACGTTTATAAAGAGACGTTCCGTGGTTCTCTACAGATGGGACTTCCTTCCGCGCTTTCCGTGGTTCAGTTCCTTATGATTCTGGTGTTTGTAGTATTTGCAGTGAAACAAATGCGTAAGAGAGAGGTGGAATATTAATGAAGGATTCCAAAACCGCCAAAACTCTCTCTTATATTCTGATTGCAGTGTTGCTTGTTTTGTATATCATGCCGTTGTTATTTGTAATCAATATTTCATTCAAGTCCTTTACAGAATATCTGTTAGATCCTATCGGTCTCGTAAAAAGTATTCAATGGGATAATTATAAAGAAGCTTGGCTACAGGGTAATTTCTCTAATTATTTCTTAAACAGTCTGCTGTATACAGCCGTAGCAACAGTGCTGACCCTAATTGTTTCGTTATTCGGGGCCTTCCCGGTGGCGAGAAATTATGTGAAGTGGAGCGGGTTTATTTATTTGTTCTTCTTGATGTCTCAGTTCCTGCCGAATCCAATGGTCGCACAGTTCAAGCTGATGCTTACCATGAAACAGGAGCTAGGATTTGTAGGTTATGACACGAAGCTGGGTTACATTCTCCTTAAAACAGGCGGAACGGGTATCGTGTTCATGATGTTTGTAGGTTACATCAAAGGAATTAGCCGGGAGATGGATGAAGCAGCAGGTATGGATGGCGCTGGATATATGCGTTATTTGTTCCAGATCATCATGCCACTTATGAAACCAGTAATTGCTACAGGTGTTATTCTAACAGCAATTAGTATCTGGAATGACTTCGTGGGGCCGGTCATGTATTTACCGAGTCCAGAAAACTATCCAATCACCTTCGGGCTTAAAGAATTCCGCGGTCAATACGGAAACAACTGGCCTATGTTGGCGTGCGGGATCATGATCGTATCTGCACCGCTTATCATCCTATACACCTTCATTCAAAAGTATATCGTTGACGGTGCATTGGCAGGTGCGGTTAAAGCTTAAGTAGTTGTGTAAATGAGAGGATGGAGAGAATGGATCGTAATAAAATTCATGGCTTCGAATTCACCGGAAATGATGGGGAATTCAGGCTTCAGCAACCGGATCGCAGCAGTTTTCTATATTTCCCTCTAGTGAATGAAGGGGGAATGATGTCGACAGTAACTCCAAAACTTCATGGTCAGGTTACCACAGGTCATAATTCATTTTTAACACCGCCATTATCTGTTGAAGATTTGCATAATTCGCGGGCTTCCCGCAACTTCTGGGTATACGTAGACGGCAAGGGAGCTTGGTCGGCAGTGGGGAACTCCGCTAAGCAAAATGCCGATTTTTATACATCGTCTACTGATGAAGCAGTACTAGAGGCTGGTTTCTTGTGGCAACGCGTAACGCGTTGTAACGCAGAGATGGGTGTTAAAGCAGAAATCACCAGCTTTGTGCCAAGTGGTAATGATAAAGTCGAATTAATGAAGGTTACGTTGACCAATACAGCAGCAGAGGCTATTACGCTGACACCGACAGCGGTAGTTCCGATTTACGCGCGTTCGGCGGATGATCTGCGCGATCATAGACATGTAACCTCTTTGCTTAACCGGATTTATACTTCACCCTATGGTGTTGAGGTTCAGCCTGCGCTCTCCTTTGATGAGCGGGGACACCGCATCAATCACACTTCTTATGGAGTATTTGGTGCAGAGGGTGACGGCAGTCAACCTGCGGGGTTCTTTCCGGTGCAGGAGGAGTTCATTGGAGAAGGTGGAAGCCTGGATTGGCCGGAAGCTGTTATCCTGAACAACACGCCGGAGATTGGCAAGGGCGGAGGCGTACAAAGAGAGGGATATGAGGCTATCGGGGGTCTTCGTTACGAGGCGCTTACTCTGTCTCCTGGTGACAGCCATTCTTATATAGTAGTTATGGCAATCCATAATGAGAGAATTGACGTGGATGCTTTGATGAACAAATATGGTACATCTGAAGCTTTTGATCATTTGCTTGAGGAGACTAAAGCCTTCTGGGCAGATAAAGTGAATATGGTAGAATTTCATACCGGTGATTCAGATGCTGATCAATGGATGAAATGGGTTACGATTCAACCCGTGCTGAGAAGACTTTATGGTAACTCCTTCTTGCCTTATCATGATTATGGAAGAGGCGGACGTGGCTGGCGGGATCTTTGGCAGGATTGTCTAGCACTCCTTATTATGGAACCGGCTGAAGTACGCAGCTTACTGCTGAACAACTACGCTGGGGTAAGAATAGATGGAAGTAATGCCACTATTATCGGTCAGCAGCCTGGTGAATTTATTGCCGACCGTAACAACATCCCGCGGGTGTGGATGGATCATGGAGCTTGGCCGTTCTTAACTACTATGTTATATCTGGATCAGAGTGGTGATCTTGATTTCTTATTGCAGGAACAGACGTATTTCCGCGATACCTTTATGAGTCGCTGTAAGGAACGTGATACTTCATGGGATACCTCGCTAGGAAGTGATCTCAGAACAACTTCTGGTGAGGTTTATAAAGGTACGATTCTGGAGCATATCCTGCTGCAAAATCTGGTTCCGTTCTTTAATGTTGGAGAGCACAATAATATCCTGCTGGAGGGCGCAGACTGGAATGATGGTCTTGATATGGGCGCAGACCGGGGTGAGAGTGTAGCTTTCACAGCATTCTACGCAAGTAACTTATTGGATATTTCTCGTGTGCTGCGTACGCTAAAGACTTCTAAAGGGCAAGAGACAGTTGAATTGGCAGAAGAAATGAAACTATTGCTAGATTCGCTTGGTGAGCAAGTGGATTATGAATCTGTATCAGGCAAGCATGAAAGACTTAATCAATATTATGCTGCCGCTCCGAACAAAGTTAGCGGTATTCGTGCAGCACTCGACATAGAGACAGTAGCGGACGATCTGGAACAAAAAGCAGAGTGGATCTTTAATCACTTGCGCCGCAATGAGTGGGTGGAAAGTGAACAAGGTGGAGGCTGGTTTAACGGTTATTATAATAATGATGGAGAACAAGTGGAAGGGGAATTCTCAGAAGGCGTTCGAATGACGCTTACAGGTCAAGTATTCCCGCTGATGGGTCATGCAGCTACGCCAGAGCAAATTCCGCATATCATTGCCGCCGTGGATCGTAATCTACTGGATGACAAAATTGGGTACAGACTTAATTCCCGTTTCGGAGGCATCCAGCAGAATCTGGGTCGCGCCTTTGGCTTTGCCTTTGGACATAAAGAGAACGGTGCTATGTTCAGTCACATGACCATCATGTATGGCAATGCGTTGTATAAACGCGGATATGTGAAAGAAGGACATAAAGTATTAGAATCTCTGTATAGCTTAAGTACTGACTTTGCAAAAGCCCGCATATACCCAGGAATTCCTGAGTATATTAACGAGCAAGGCAGAGGGATGTATACGTATTTAACAGGATCAGCAAGCTGGCTGCTGTTAACTATGGTTACTGAAGTATTTGGTGTAAAAGGTAAGCTAGGCGATCTTTTGTTGGAACCGAAGCTTGTTAAAGAGCAGTTTGATTCTGAGGGAAAAGCCTCTATTAAGACAATCTTCGCGGATCGCGAGTTTGAAGTGGTCTATAAAGCCACAGGAAGCTTAAACTACGGGGAGTACCAAATACACGCTGTTACCCTGAATGGCAGCGAGGTGACGCTGCAGCGCGGCTCAGGAAGTGCGATTATTCCGCGTGAAGAGTTGCTCTCTCTGCAGACAGAGAAATGCCACTTGATTGAAGTGACATTGGCGTAGCTTTATACGATATTTTAAGACGTCTGCACCGTTATTCATAGCGGCTGCAGACGTTTTTTTCAATAATGAATATTTATTCATTGTAACAATGAACGAAAGGGCGCGTTAGGTATGGGTTACAGACTGTCAAATGGCATATTAACTGTCGATATCGCTGATATCGGAGAGTATAAGGGCACACGTTTTGACTGGACAGGATTTATTACACAGGTGACATTAGAAGAGGGGAAACATACGTTTTGTGTGCCGGAAAGCTTGAAGCCAGGCGAAGGAACTGGGGGCAAGGGGCTTTGTAATGAGTTTGGCATTTCCCGGGCAATTGGATATGATGAAGCACCAATCGGAGGCTGGTTTCCAAAAATCGGAGTCGGATTGTTACAAAAAGGAAATTCCCCATTATACAGTTTCAATGAGGAGTTCCCCTTAACCTCTTTTAGTAAGGATATCGAAGCAGGGAATGATGCGGTCACCTATACGATCCACCCGATGGAAAGCAACGGATATGCTGTGCAGCTAACCAAAACGATTTCTTTACAGGGGGATCAATTAATAATTGCATATGAACTGCATAACAAAGGGCAAAAACCTTTCCATACGGAGGAATATATTCACAACTTCATCGGAATCGACGGGTTGAATATTGGGCAGGATTTCGAACTGCGTCTTCCGAGGGAACTCAAGGTAGTAGAACCAGAATCCTCCTATACGAAAGAATTGCTAGAGGTATCCGGGAATACCCTTACTTGGTCAAAGGAACCGGATAAACCCTTTTATTGCAAGTTGAGCGGTTGGGAAGGTCAGGAAAATGAGTTCACCTGGGAGTTGGTTCATAAGCCTAGTGGAACAGGCGTGCGAGAGAGTGGGGACTTTCCAGTAGAACGTATGGCCCTGTGGGGAGAAGGTCATGTAGTCTCTCCTGAAGTATTTGTGAACATTAGTCTTTTACCGCGTCAAAGCAAGAGCTGGCGCCGATCTTACCGGTTTTTCACTGCGAAATGAGTACCGTCTTAACCTTTTATGTGAAAAATTATACTTGCTGGTGCGGGAGAATATTGCTATCATAACCATATCCATATTGATAGGAGAGAAAGGGTGGGGAGCAGTTTTGAATAAGAGAGCATACAATTTTAATGCCGGACCGGCAGCATTGCCGCTTACGGTACTGGAACGCGCACAAGCGGAGTTTGTTGATTTCCGGGAAAGTGGAATGTCTATCATGGAGATGTCGCACCGTGGTGCAATTTACGAATCCGTGCATAATGAAGCGCAGGAACGTCTGCTTTCGCTCCTCGGCAATCCGAAGGGCTATAAGGTATTGTTCTTACAAGGCGGAGCAAGCACGCAGTTTGCAATGATCCCTATGAACTTGATTTCCGAAGGCCAAGTAGGTAGCTATGTAATGACAGGTAGCTGGGCAGATAAAGCTTATAAAGAAGCCAAATTGGTAGGAGGGGCTCATGTTGCTGCTTCTTCCGAAGATAAGAAATTCTTGGCTATACCTGAATTAAGTTCGATCAAAGCTGCGGAGAATGCTGCTTACCTTCATGTTACTTCCAACGAGACCATTGAAGGAACGCAATATGCAGAATTTCCGGATGCAGGCTCGATTCCGTTAATCGCGGATATGTCTAGTGATATACTTTGCCGTCCAATCGATGTGAACCAATTCGGAATGATCTATGCCGGAGCACAAAAGAACCTTGGACCTTCAGGCGTGACTGTAGTTATCGCGAAAGAAGAATTGCTTGCAGAATCACCTTCTAACATTCCTACTATCATGCGTTACAGCACTCATTATAAGAATAACTCTCTTTACAATACACCTCCATCTTTCTCTGTATATATGGTGAACGAAGTATTAAAATGGATTGAGGAGCAAGGCGGCTTAGCTGGCATCCATTCCAAGAACCTTGAAAAATCGGGTCTGTTATATGATCACATCGATGGAAGTGACGGTTTCTACCGTGGTGTTGCAGAACAAGGCAGCCGCTCTATTATGAACGTTACTTTCCGGATGCAATCAGAAGAACTCGAAAAGCAGTTTGTCAAAGCTGCTGAACTGGAAGGTTTTGTCGGCTTAAAGGGTCACCGCAGTGTTGGGGGCTTGCGTGCTTCCATCTACAATGCAGTTCCTTACGAAAGTGTAAAAGCACTATCCGATTTCATGAACCATTTCCGGCAAACTCAAGGTTAATGAATTCTATCTATAACCTTCCGCCTTCTTGGTGGAAGGTTTTCAGTTTGTTTGGAGAAGCTATGGTTAGGCACTAGAGTAAAACATCTGGCTATTAAGCCTTTAGAGAGGAAGGAACCATATAATGGCACTCCATATCGTATTAGTCGAGCCGGAAATTCCGGCCAATACTGGCAACATTGCGCGTACTTGCGCCGCTACCGGCACTCATCTTCACTTGGTTCGTCCACTCGGATTCCGTACAGACGATGCTACATTAAAAAGAGCAGGATTAGACTATTGGCATGCTGTTACTATTGAATATCACGACTCCTTTGCTGAGGTTTTGGAGAAATATAGCGAGGGGCGTTTCTTTTACGCAACGACGAAAGCAGAGAAAAGATACAGCGACTTTAAGTTCCAAGATGGCGATTTTTTTGTTTTTGGCAAGGAAACGAAGGGGCTTTCTGCAGAGATTCTAGAAGCAGGTAAAGAAACAAAAATGCGCATGCCAATGAGTGATGCTGTGAGATCTCTGAATTTATCCAATTCGGCAGCAATTATTGTGTACGAGGCGCTTCGACAATTGGATTTCCCTAATCTTATTTAAAAAAAGACAAATTTTTTATTTTTTTCAGCAGGATTCGACAATTAGGTAACGAAATATATTGAAAGAGCCGAAATAAGTAGTAGCTACTAAATAATTTTTCTTGAACAGGAGAGGTGTACGTTAGTTATGAAACCTGCTGGTGTAGTTCGCAAAGTGGATCAGTTGGGTAGAATTGTTCTGCCTAAGTCCCTGCGTAAAAGGTATCAGATGAATGAAGGCGACCCGGTTGAAATTTTGGTACAGGGTGACCATATCATCTTGGAGCGTTACCGTCCAAAATGTGTTTTCTGTGGATCGATGGATGGTGTAAGCGAATATAAAGATCGTTATATTTGTTCTGCATGCCTTTCGGAAATGACTCAATTGCCAAGACATGCCTAAGAAGTACATATTTTGAATTTTGACAGCCAAGAGCTTATAAAAAAACTGTCCTCTTCGTAGAACTCTTCTACTTGGGGGGCAGTTTTTTTATGTATACAAAAAATGCCCCCGCACCAAGTGGCTGCAGGGACATATCGGCTTTATAGGCCTTTTGTTTTGTCGTCGTTGTAAGATGAGGTAAGGATGCCGACCGTAAATAACACAAATACGAACATTACGATCCAAAAGGTTAATGAGAACGACATACTGGCACCTCCAATAGCGAATGTATTCGTTATCAAGATTATAACCTGCAATTTAATAAAAATAAACGCAAATGTGATATGTTACATAGACAATTTACTATATTATTTAAAAAACAGAAAATTCGTTGGCACAGCTCTTAGATTTCCATCGGATGGTTTATTGATAACTCTTCCGTTAAAGATCAATGAGGAAGATCCACCACCATCTAAATTATAAGCATCTACGAGACCCATATTCGATAATTTGTTCTGAATCTCCTCCAGCTGTGCACCAGAGCTGCCATACTCATTATATCCATCCGCTACAAAAAGCAGGATCTGATCATCTTTATATTTGCCGATCACGGTACGTGGTGCCCGATTAGGGGATGTTTTCCACTTTTCGGGTATGGGTGTTTTGATGTTGTTTTTAAGGAGGACAGGCACAAAGGTGGCGCCGAATACCGGATCTAGCTGATCTAATTGTGCGCGACTGTAGAATTTCCCGCCGATTAATTGCCCGGATTTGTTCAGCCCAACAAAACTTAGGTCCTTGTACGTCGGCTCAAAACCGTATAAATACTTTCCATCCACTACAGTTGTGCTTAAGGGATAACGTTTTCCGGATTGATCTGCAAAGCCGCCCGCATTAATACCAGCAATTGCACCATTACGCTGTACGGCATGCATAGTAGTTTCCGCACCGGAGGCTGTCTCCGCCAAGCTCATCTTCATAGCGGTCGGGTCCTTCAATTTGATTTTCAACGCATAAGCTTTGTAGTTTCCTGGATTCAATCGATATAACTCAACTCTTATACGGTCGCTAGTAACGATCTCTGAAGGTATACCAAGCTTGGCTGAAATCCTGCGGTTATAGATCAGTTCAGGCCGGGTCGCCTGAGTCTGTGCTGTTTCGACCAGCTTATTCATCGTAGTGGTAGTCTCTTTATATAGCTTGGCACTAGCGCTGACAGCATCAATGGTGTAAGCTGCGGAGGCCTCTGCCAGCGTCAGCTCTTTTTTTAAGGAAGCTGTTTCATTCACTGGCCCAGCGCTTGGTGTGAATTGTCCTACATCAAGGTCTAGCTGTAGCGGTGGTCGATACCACGACATACAAATAACCAAGCCTATGAACGGTGCAGTTAGAAGCATGAAGAAGCGGTTTACTCTTTTGACTGGCGTCATCATTTGATCAGATCCATTTCTTTCTTCAAAGCTTCTAACTGTTTGCTTACCTCACTCAATTGCGTATATAGCTTGTTGCTGTTATCTGTCTTGGCACTAGCATTATCTTTAGTGAAGGTTAATAGTTCGTTAAAGCTTTGCACTGTATTCTGCAATTCCTTCACTTCTTCAGAGAGAACGGCAATTTTTGCTTCATAGTCGGTCTTCAAAACGGTAAGCTGCTGCTGGCTCTGAGTACTAAGTTCGGTAAGCACCTGTTGCTTCAGATGGTTCGTGTAGCTGTATACAGCATATACGCCGAGTCCGATCATCATAATCCAGAACAGTAAAAACCATTTTACGGAAGGGCCGTTTCTCGCAGTAGTAGAGCGCGAGCGTACCGGAGACGTTTCCGCTAGCGGTTGCATTTTATCACCTCGGGTTGGTCTTTTTTTCAAGTCCCCATTCTATCAGACTTTGACAAGATTCGCAAAAATGTAAGAGAGTATGAAAACTAGAAAAAGTAATTGCATCCTATTAAACTACTGCGATACAATTTCTATAGATTGGAATTCTGATAGACGTACACAAGGTAACCAGCTAGAGATTATACAGACAAGTCATCATACAGCCTTGCTTGCGTTTTAACCGGAAACGCTGCGGCGCTTTCCTTTCTAGATGATTATATATAGAGCAGGGGGTCAGGGCATTAATGATGAAGGTTTGGCAGGTGGTCATTGTGGGGTGTCATCCTACAAGTATGCTGGGGACAAAATTGATTTTGGAAGAGGAAGAGGGGCTTAAGGTTCTGGGAATGTATTCCACTTGGGACGAAGGCGCTACCATCGTAAGGGAAAAAAATCCCGAGCTAGTGCTAGTAGATTATCATATGCCTGAGGGGAATATTGAGAGTGTGCTGTTAAATATGAAAAAAAGCTCACCAAACTCACATTTTGTCGTGATGACAGACGAAGACGGGCGAGAACTGCTTCAGCCCCTCGTAGAACTAGGAGCCAGCGGGATATTCTCGAAGGGAGCTTCTCCCCGTCAGCTTTTACAGCTGATCCTGGGTTTACGGGAGGGTTTTCTTTCAATGCCCTTGGAATGGATTGAAAAAGGAGCTTGGCCGATTTCGACATTTAAAGGATTAGATGATGTTTTGCAACTGACGGAGACAGAGATGTTTATCATGGAGCGAATCGTTCAAGGGATTACCTACGATAAAATTGCGCTTGAAATTGCGGTAAGCCGCCGGTCCATTGATAATTATTTGCGCAAAATCTATGTAAAGCTAGATGTTTCGACCCGGGCACAAGCGATTGAGAAATTCGCGCTCTTCTCAAGACAAAACAGGCAAATCTACGCCTAACCCACGCTTTACGACATAATGACGTATGGGGTGGAATATTCTTGGAGTAGAAGTAAGAATATCATGTTGAATGGGTAACCATCCCATCCTTGGATGAGGATGACGAAGCCGTTTCTACTTGGTAACAGGGAAGGGGGATTTCGCATGATTTACGAATTTTCTGCTCGCGCACACACATTGTTGTCGTCATCGCTTCTTAGTATCCGCACCCAAACACGGAGAAGCTCCATGATATCGCTAGCTGAAGAATTACCAGCGGAAGAACTATTCCCATTGTCACTGCTTGCTGAAGCAGCATCTACGGTGATTTCAGCAGATGCGGGAGCACTGCAATATGGTGATCCTGCAGGGTACGGACCGCTTCGGGAGTGGCTTGCAGGGGATTGGCTTAAAGAAAAAGGGGTAAATGTTGTTGAAGGTGGAGTTCTGCTAACAACGGGTAGCCAGCAAGCCATTGATTTGTTGTCGCGGGTGTATATTGATCCAGGAGATCGTGTATTAGTAGAAAATCCGACCTCTCCAGGATTTTTGCAGACTCTTCGGATGCAGGGGGCCGTTATTATTCCTGTACAGGGTGATTTGGACGGGCTTGATCCGGAGCATTTGCGGAGCCAGATCGAGCTGCATAAGCCGAAAATGCTGTTCGCAACCCCTAGCTTTACCAATCCAAGCGGCATTTTATGGAGTTTGGAGAGACGCCGCGCAGTATTGGATTTATGTATCGCATATAACATCTTGATTGTGGAAGATGATTCTTATGGGGATTTGCACTTCCAGAAGCAGGGTGAACACAAGGCTAAAAGATATCCGTCTTTGTATGCACTGGAAAATATCAGCGATGGCGGACACGTGCTTTATATCGGTTCGTTCAGCAAGACCGTTGCGCCCGCGCTGCGGACGGGCTGGGCGGCAGGCAGCCGAGTCTTGATCAGAATGATGTCTGCGGCTAAGCAGATGGCCGATTGGCAGTCGAGCGCATTAAATCAGCGGCTGCTGCATCATTTATTGGATGTGTCTGCGTTTGATCTGCGTGAGCATATCGCGCAGCTGAATCGAGAGTATAACACCCGTCTGAAGCTTATGGTGGAACTGCTCAAGCGGCCTGCTTGGAAGGGCAGCTCCTATGACCTTCCATCAGGAGGCATGTTCCTGTGGGTCGCACCACCAGAGGGAATGGATGTTATGGCGTTGCTCAAATGTGCGCTAGGTAAGGGAGTGGCTTTTTTGCCAGGTCCGTTATGTAGTGTAGATGGAGTCAGCAATCACCTTCGCCTTAACTTTAGCCATCCCGGGCGGGATGAGCTGCTGCTTGGCATGAATCTGATGAGCGAAGCGGTTAAGGAGTTCACAGCACGGAGTTAGGTAGTGGAATGAAAGTTGTGAATGAAAGATTGAAATGAATGACATGATGAAAACACAAGACACTTTTAGAGCTAAAACAAGGACAGAATTACAAGTCGGGCAAGACGAAGTTCGTGATGTGAGATTAATTAGGGAAATCCTCCCTAAAAATGGTCGATTTGAACTCTAAAATGGACTGTTTAGGGAATTTCTCCCTAAAAAATCAAGGGATTCCCCGTTTTAGGGGTAAATCTGGCGAAAATCAGGGAGGAATTCCCTAAAATGCAGTTTTTAGCGCGTGAATCGAAGAATATTGGGGAGGATTTCCCTAATAACTTAGTGTGCCCTTTTCGGAAGGGTGTTTTTAAGCTTATTTTGCTTTGAATGATTTAGTAAATAGCGCTCGTGTTCGAAGATTGTAAATAAGTTAGTTAAGTACAGTCAAGTAGAGCTGGATGAGGTACGCATGAGATATGAACGTGGTACGAATGAGTTACTAATGTGATGAGAATGATTTACGAATGTGGGAAGAGCGAGTTAAACACGCGGTAAGAATGCAATTCGAATGTGGTATGTATGAGATACTCATGAGATATGAGTGAAATAAGACATGACACGTATGAGATACTAGTGTATTAAAAATGTAATCTAAATGTGATATGAGTGTAGTAAGAGCGTGGTACGCACCAGATAATAATATGTTAAGTGTAAGTTAAGAACATGGAATGCACAGAGATAGGATTTAAATAAGATAAGACATACGAAAAAGCATCCCGTAGTTGGGATGCTTTTTGGCGTTATTTACACATGTTATGTGTGCATCAGAATAATAAGTTTAAAGTCTGAGTAAATGATTAGAACCGAGCTAAAAGAATAAGACCCGGCTAAAAAGAAATAGTCGATAGAAGTACTGTCCAGGCTAGGTTAGCTAATTAATGGGATGATTGCTGTTATTGGGTACGCCGCTTGTTATCGCGGCATATTCCACCAGCGCCGCATGACCGGCTGGGGTTAGGGTGTAACGCCCACGGCTTACCCGGTGAAACCAGCCGTAGTAGTTATTCTGAAGCATAGCGGCGGCGGTGGGTACGCCGCTACGCTTCCGCAGCTCGGCCGGAGTGATACCGGCCGAGCGGGGAGCGCTTCCTGCGGCCAATACGGCCGCTGGAAGCGTGCTTGAGGCAGCGCTAGGGGCATCGCTTCGCGTGCCTACCGCCGCTGCCTCCCGTGCTGCCGCGTCCCCGGCAGCACGGCTCTCCGGCGCTGAGCTCAGCGCCGGAACCTGTTCAGCGGTGCCCGCCGCTGAACGTTTGGCAGCTGCGAGCGAAGCCTTCGCAGCTGCCTTCTCTGCAGCGGCGGCGGCGTCCGCCTCCGCTGCTTGCAGAGAAAGCGCGACACGCAGCGCTTTCTCGCGGTAGGCCGTCACGAGCTTGACGCGCGTGCTGCCGCCGGTGTTGTAGTCTCCGCTGCGCTCGCGGAACTCATAGAGCAGGCGCTCGCGCCGCCGCTTATTGCTGCGCTGCGCAGGCGGCTTCTCGTCTGGCTCTACGAGCACCTCGACCAGCGGTGCTTTGGTCTTATAAAAGATCACAGTGATCAGCCCAAGACCGAGCCGGCGGCATAATCCGCTAAGCTCGCCCCAGCGCTGGTTCACCGCTCCTTTTTTATCACGGACACGTTCCACTGCAAGATAGACGGTGGGACTGAGCTTCAACCGTTCTACCCCTTGCAGCAGCAAGGCGAGATTGAATGATTTTTTCATCTCCACGATCAGAGGATGTTCAACGTCCTCCCGAATCCCCACCAAATCGCAGGTCCGAACCTCACCTTTGATGCTGTAACCCTGCTTTTCAAAAAAAATCTTCAAAGGAGCATATAGCTCCGTTTCATGTCGTACCGCCATCTTGTCACTCCCGTAGGCCTTTATTTTCGGGTTTCCCAATAAGGTTTTACAGCCATTTTCTGATTCTCTATTATAGCACAGTAAAAAAGAGGTCAACTATTCCGCGCTTGCTGCATAGGTATGTAATACACTTTTTAACGCTATAGGAGAGCAAGTAGAAGAGCAAGTAGGAGCGCAAGAGGAGGCAGCGAGCAATGGACATTTTTGAGCGTATAGCTTCGTATCGGGCTGAGAACGACCGGTTGGCGTGGAGCGGCACCTTCAAGCAGTATATAGAACTGTTGAGAAAAGACCCCTCTCCCGCAAAAACCGCTCACTCCCGCGTTTATGACATGATTAAGTCGCACGGCGTAGAGGACATAAACGGACGCAAACGGTATAAGTTTTTTGAACAGGAGATTTTTGGACTTGATCGTGCAGTCGAAAAGTTGGTCGAAGAATATTTTCACTCTGCAGCACGTCGGCTTGATGTTCGCAAACGGATTTTGTTATTGATGGGACCTGTCAGTGGGGGGAAATCGACCCTGGTCACGCTGCTTAAACGTGGTTTGGAACAGTACTCGCGGACAGATGCGGGTGCGGTATACGCAATAGAAGGCTGCCCGATGCATGAGGACCCGCTGCATTTGATCCCGCTGGAGCTCCGTCCGGAGATTGAGAAGGAACTTGGTGTACGTATTGAGGGCAACTTGTGCCCATCCTGCCAGATGCGTCTAAGAAATGATTATGCTGGTGACATTGAGCAGGTTAAGGTGACGCGTGTTATTCTGTCAGAAGAAGAGCGGGTAGGGATTGGTACTTTTAGTCCCTCTGATCCGAAGTCTCAGGATATCGCCGATTTGACAGGAAGTATTGATTTTTCGACCATTACTGAATTTGGTTCGGAATCTGATCCGCGTGCCTACCGTTTTGATGGGGAGTTGAACAAAGCTAACCGTGGGCTGATGGAATTTCAGGAAATGCTCAAATGCGACGAAAAGTTTTTATGGAACCTGCTGTCACTGACGCAAGAAGGCAATTTCAAGGCTGGCCGCTTCGCGTTGATAAGTGCGGACGAAATGATAATTGCTCATACAAATGAAACCGAGTATAAGTCGTTTATTTCTAATAAAAAGAATGAAGCGCTCCAATCCCGTATGATTGTTATGCCTGTTCCGTATAACCTCAGAGTTTCGGAAGAGGAAAAAATCTACGCGAAGCTGATCGCCCAGAGTGATATGAGTCATGTGCATATTGCACCACATGCGCTGCGTGCCGCCGCTATTTTTTCTATCCTAACCCGTCTTAAAGAAAGCAAAAAACAAGGTATGGATCTGATCAAAAAGCTGCGGATGTACGATGGCGAAGAGGTCGAAGGCTATAAAGAGGCCGATCTTAAAGAGATGCAAACGGAGTATTTAGATGAGGGCATGTCCGGAATTGATCCGCGTTATGTTATCAACCGCATTTCCAGCGCTCTGATCAAAGGAGATCTGCAGTGCATGAACGCACTGGATGTCCTGCGGGCGA
This sequence comes from Paenibacillus sp. FSL R7-0048, assembly GCF_038004505.1. Lineage (NCBI taxonomy): Bacteria > Bacillati > Bacillota > Bacilli > Caryophanales > Paenibacillaceae > Paenibacillus > Paenibacillus sp. FSL R7-0048. The sequence continues at coordinate 2,014,574 of NZ_JBBORF010000001.1, forward strand.
TAAAGGATGGCCTGGATCAGCATCCGTCGATTACAAAAGAGGAGCGGGAGCGTTATCTGAACTTCATCTCCATTGCCCGCAAGGAATATGATATTTTAGCGAAAAGCGAAGTACAAAAGGCATTTGTCTACTCCTTTGAGGAATCTGCGAAGACACTTTTCGAGAATTATCTAGATAATATCGAAGCTTTCTGCAATTGGTCGAAAATTCGTGATCCGCTGACGGATGAGGAAATGGAGCCGGATGAACGGTTAATGCGTTCGATTGAAGAGCAAATTGGAATCTCTGAGAATGCAAAAAAAGCGTTCCGTGAAGAGATCCTGATCCGGATTTCTGCGTATTCACGCAAAGGGAAGAAATTCGAGTACAACAACCACGACCGCCTGCGGGAAGCGATTGAGAAAAAGCTGTTCACAGATCTCAAAGATATTGTCAAAATCACCACCTCGTCCAAAACACCTGATGAAAGTCAGCTCAAACGAATTAACGAGGTATGCGCCAGACTTATTGATGGACATCACTACTGCCCAATTTGCGCCAACGAGCTGTTGAAATACGTGGGAAGTCTGCTTAACCGTTAAAAAAGAGTTCATTTATGCGGGGTGTTCCAAAAGCCATGAAAATGGCTGTGGAGCACTCTTTTTTTGCCCTCCCATGTTGTATTTGTATTTTCTTCCTTTTACCCTCCTAATGTTAATCTAAACGCCGCAACCCGTCTGACTAATTTGGCTGTTGTGCGTAAGAAGTTGCTAAAGGACACAGGTGACCCTAAACGTAGATTTTGAGCATATTTCGCAGGCTATCGGACCCCATGGTCGCTATTAGCAGGAAAAACCCTAAATATGAGCCGTTTTTGACTAATAGCTGCACTGGAGTCCGAAACTCCGCTCAAAAGGCGATTTTTTTGCAATTAACGTCATCTGGGTCCTTTAGTCAGTCGTTGGGAGCAACAGAACTGAAGAGTAAGTAGTTACGTGGATCCAGCGTTGTCTACTTCGAGGCTTACCCAAAATGATGGTGACTAAGAATACGCAGAGTTGTGATCCTTTTGTAAATGGAGGATCACTGCTCTGTTTTTCTATACAGGCAATAATGCAGCTCAGCAAAACAGGAACAGTCCATTTCCAGCGCAGTTGATATAATGAAATCACCGTACGGGGAAAGGCTGGTGCTGCACTTGAATTACAGTAAAGATATAGAAAAATGTGTTGAATATATAGAAGCTCATATTAAAGAAAATATAACGGTTGAAGAAATAGCGACGGAGGTCGGATATTCGGTGTATCATTTTTGCCGAGTGTTTAGCTTGTGCAAAGAAATGTCTGTGATGGAATATGTGCGGAGCCGAAAATTATCCTTAGCCTCAATTGAATTATTTGCTGGAAAAAAGATCATTGATATTGCGCTGGACTATGGTTTTGAAACACAAAGTGGCTTTACTAAAGCTTTTCGCAAAACCTTTGGTTATAGTCCGACACAATATGCGGCACGGATGGATGGGTTTAGTAAAGGAAATTCAATATTTGATATCGGAGGTTATATTATGAATCCTGTTTTTGTTCGTAAGCCTGCTTTTAAGGTGGCTGGTTATGGTATCCAAACTAATGTTGCGGGTAGTATGTACACTAAGGATATTGCTTCTTTTTGGAGCCATTATGAGGGTGAAAACCTGGAGTCCAAAATGTATAAAATACTAAACCCGCCTAAACACGGAGAAGTTGGTTTATGTATTCCGTCTTCAGATAACGGCAATGCCACCTATCTTTTGGGTGTTATTGTTGAGGACTACTCCAAGGTAGAAGCTGATATGTTGACGATGGATGTGCCAGAAGCCGAATATGCCGTGTTTACAACACCTCCAGTGGATACTTCAACGGATACAGAGCAAATAGAGTTTGCCCAAGTCATAAAAAGCAGCTGGAAGTACATCTTCGAAGAATGGTTTAAGGACAGTGGTTACGTTTATGACGAGACTAAGCTGGATTTTGAGTTTTACGATGAACGCTGCCATTCGCGGCCAGATACAGTGATGGAGATTTACGTTCCTGTGAAAAAGTTGACTGAATAGTCGATAAGGGCAAAGACCGCGCGGTGATAATTGTAATTTCAGAAATGTTTGGACTTTAGGTCGCTGACAAAGGCGAACGCTACGGACCTACATTTTCAAACTTCCTTACGTTACGTTCACCTGAGCATTTGCCATGTGCAGTTATTAAGTTGATATGAGGGTGTCGATGGAGGTCCGCAGCGTATTACCGCTGTGGGTCTCCTTTTTTAGGAACCTCCATATGGAAACCAATGATACTTTTGGGGTGTTTTTTTATCTAATCAGTTTATGTTTGACGAGTATGTTCTTTCGTAGTGTAATAGAGTCAATTAGTAAGGTAATTCGAAAATAACGGGGAGTGGGGCAGATGATTAGAGAAGCGAGAGCTGATGACTGGAAAGACATAGCGGAATTATTAGAACAGTTGGGATATCCGGATACAGAAGTGTTCATGCAAGAAAAAACAGAAAAGCTAATCCTACATCCGGACGAGGAATTATTGGTTTTTGAGGAAGATGATAAAGTGGTAGCTTGTATTTCCATGCATTACATACCCCAATTAGGTCTGGTAGGAGAGACTGCAATTATAAGTTATCTTGTGGTGAGTAATTCCATTAGGAGCAAAGGAATTGGAAGAAAGCTTGAGGAGTATTGCGCTGATTTAGCTAGAAAAAGAAACTGTGATAAAATTCAGGTTCATTGTCATTCCAGAAGAACTGATGCGCATAGATTTTATGCTCGACAAGGATTTGTTGAGGCTCCAAAATATTTCTCGAAGTCGTTAAAAGAATCTGAATTCTCATTTTAGTCATAGCAAAAAGCGGCAGACCAGGGTGTTAATACCCGTCTAGGTCTGCCGCTTTTTTTAGTTTAAATAAACTTCCGCTGCACCTTTTTGCCATCGTATGAAAAACGCGCCTTTTTGTCTTCCACAACCGTCTGTAGATGAACCGTCCGCCCCCATAAAGAGTAGATGTGAGGGAGTGTGCGCTCCAGATACTTCAGATCCAGCTCGATGCTTTCATAGCGATGAGTTATAAATAATTCACCATTCTTCTCGAAGTCTGCGTCCTCAATGACCAAGTAAGGAGACCCGCCATTGACCCGGGCGAGCACCAGTTGATCTCGTACATTTTCCCATGCTTTATCGGTGATTTTCCATTCGGGGCCTTTTTTCTCAAAAACATAAAGATCGAGGTCGTTCACCAATTCCTTCGACAGATAGCTGCGGATAAAGGAGGTATCGGATTCCAACTCACGTACTTCAAAGATTTTCTCACGGTCCCAGCGGCGTTCGATGTCTTCAAAGATTTTCAGCCCCAGATAGTAAGGATTCAGGCTTTGCCGTGAGGGCTGCACGACGGATGAATTCAATTTTGCGTACTCCACAGTTTCCTCTTCGGTCAGATCTAGTTCGCGAACGATGCGCTGATGCCAGTAGGAAGCCCAGCCTTCGTTCATGATTTTTGTCTCCATCTGTGGCCAGAAGTAGAGCATTTCGTCATGGAGCATCGTCATAATGTCACGCTGCCAATCCTCCAAAACAGTGGAATATTGCTGGATAAACCAGACCATATCTTTTTCTGGCTCCGGGGGGAAAGCACGGTTTCCAGAGGATGCTTCCTGCGGCCCGGTATTGCTTTTATCTAAATTCCATAATTCGTCATAAGGATTGGTTGATTTCGAGCCGCCTGGAGGGGCGTCTTTGAGCTCCTTCATCTTAGCTTCCAGTAGGTGAGTTTTGCCCAGCTTGCGTGGCTGGATCAGACTGGGGTCTATATGCTCCTGGATAGCCAGCACTGAATCGATGAAGCTCTCCACAGCATCAGTACCGTAGGTTACAGAATAACCGGCAATCCGATCTGCTGTAGCTGACATACTCTCGACCATATCTCGGTTGGACATGGAGAAACGCATATTATTTTTGAAAAAATCACAGTGCGCTAGCACATGGGCAACGATCAGCTTATTCTGAATCAGTGAATTTCCATCCAGCAGGAAGGCATAACAAGGGTTGGAGTTAATAACGAGCTCGTATATTTTGCTCAGTCCGAAATCGTATTGGGATTTCATTTTATGAAAGGTTTTTCCAAAACTCCAGTGTCCAAATCGTGTAGGCATTCCATAAGCGCCGAATGTATAAATAATATCTGCGGGGCATATTTCATAACGCATGGGATAAAAATCTAAACCGAAGCCAGTGGCTATTTCCGTAATCTCGGCAATGGCCCGCTCTAGCGCATTAATTTCTTCGCTTGGCATGAATCTTTCTCTCCCTCCAGCTTGGGCTTATGCTGCAACCTATTCTGACAAGGCTGCAAAGGTTCCGCGACAATGTCCGGGACTGTTCCATTTAAGTATATGGGAGAGAAGATGAGTGTATGACGTTCTGAATTTCTGAGTGAAGATAATGTGATTTTGTATACATTATTGGAAGGAAGCACTAGCTTTTTTTGTATGCGAATTCTATCAATGGCATCCTTCTCGGTGAATTCGGACTCAGCTGACGTTTTTTGCAAATTTCCAGCCTTTTGAACAGGGTTTCGGACCCCACAGACGCTATCCCACAGAAAGAGGCTCATATGTGGTGTCTTTCTTGCCAATAGCGGCTATGGGGTCCGTTAGCATACCAAAAGTGGAATAATACTGCGATTAGTGTCATCTGTGTCCGATAGGTGCCCAATAGGTGCCCAATAGGTACCCGATAGAAGCTCCATATGTGTTCGAAAAGTATTCCATAGGTACCCATAGTACTCCACAAGTATCCGATTAGTACTCCACAAGTATCCGATTAGTACTCCACAAGTGTCCAATTAGTACTCCACAAATTCCCGATTGCTCACCACACGAGCATAAGCAGTTCAGAGAACGTAACCTTCCCCATAGTTCCCAAACCCTCAGTACACAAACCTCCGTTGCGCCCAATAGCTGAATAGGAAGATTGAAGCCTCGGTCAGTAGCTTGGCGGCGACAAGCGGAATAATCAGCTTTTCATTATAGAAATAGAGTAGCCCATAGTTGAACAACAATACGAGGATCACCAGCGCAAAATATTTGGGAAGCGATGCCTGAATCTTGGAGCGTTTGCCGCCCGTGAAGACATATTTTCGGTTCATAGAATAGTTGAAGACAGAGCTGCACAATCTCGCGGCCGCGACGGACAGGAATAGGTTATGGCTGAGCCTTTGAAACAGGAATAAGAGTGTGAAGTCGAGCAGGGCTGACAGCAGCGAAGAAGTGCTGAACATCAGTATCGGCAGATAAATCCGGAAGGAGTCCATCAGAGGCCGGAAATGGGATGATTTATTATCGTCCAGATAGACGGTATCGATGTACTCTTCCGTAATGGTGTACCCCTCTTTATGGGCAGTCAGCAGCATGTTCATTTCATATTCAAACCGTTCGCCGGGAATCTGGCATAGCCAATCAAGCATTGATAGGGGGTAGCCGCGCAGCCCAGTTTGTGTATCATAAATCTTAGTACCTGTAGTTAAGGAAAAGACCGTCCGGGTTACAGAGTTGCCGAAGCGGCTGCGCAGAGGAATGGTTCCGGTGAACCGGCGGCTGCCGAGTACGATTCCCGGAGTAGTCTGGTTCCGCAGAGATTCAACGATCCGGTTAATATCATAAGGCAGATGTTGGCCGTCGCTATCCGCGCAGACTACATAATCCGGCAGACCGGCCTCCTGAATATACTGGAACCCTGTCTTCAGAGCACGTCCTTTTCCGAGGTTGACTTCATGGGTTAGGACAGTGCAGCCGAATGCTTCGGCCATATCGAAGATTCCACGGTAGTGCGGGCCGCTGCCGTCATCCACAAGAACAATAGGTTCAAGCTGGAAATTATACAGCTGTAAAATCAAATCGAGCAGTCGTTCATCGGGCTCATAGGCTGGGATCAGTATAGTCATGATGTTGCACCCTCCTTGATATAAAGAATGTCGCTGACGCCCCGCTCCTTGTTTTTGCCCTGCGGATTATTTACGACCCGTCCCATGAAGTACATAGTGGATGAACCACCGCCGTCCAGATTGTAGGCTTCTGTGGCGCCAAGGTCGGACATTACATCAGCTAGCTCAGTAAGGGTCATCCCACGGCTGTACCCTTCATTGCGCCCGTCAACTACGACAAACACATAATGGTTTGGTGCGATCATACCAACTGCGGTGCGGGGATTCGCGTTCTGGATGGAATGGTTGCCGAAGTTGGTATCGATTTTGACATTGCTGAAATCACTGGCAATCTCCCCGTCCTGAATCAGAATCGGACCAAAGGAAAGGGTATCGGTGGTCCCTTGCGCCAGCAGTTCAGAGGAAGAAATCTCTTCCTCGTTATAGGTTTGCATTGTCCCATCATCGAACAGCGCCATTGCATCCCGCACAGGATCATCACGATACACCGTGCCGTTACGGATTATCACTCCGTCATTGCGGAAGCCATAGTAATCACCATTGATGGCAAAAATCGCATGGTTCGCGGAAGCAATGTCCGAGGTATCCTCAGTGATGTTTGTTCCAAAGCTGTTGTCGGCAAAAGCAGTGCGCAGACTGCTCGCTTCCTTGAGGACGATATCAGCGACAAAATAAGTGATCTGGTCTGAACCGGAACCGGTCTGCACTTGGTCGATCTGGATCTGAATATCATCGCTGGAGTAATTCCAGTCGTCAGAGGTTGCGTTAACTTCGGCAGTTGTAACGGCTGTAGCTCCTGAGCTGCTAGTTGTAGCTGCATCATCCGCAACTACGACTTCGACATGTTCGATTAAGTAACGATCTGCCAGACTATATATCACTGTGCCGAGAAGCAGGAGGACAATGATCATCACGATCAGCAGCTTTCGTTTGAAGCTCCAGGCTTGCTTACTTCTCTTGTTCAACATTGAAGCATCACCTCATTTTGTAAGTTGTTAAGGCCATAATACCTGGGCTACCTTTAATGAAACTGAAATAAAAGCTGAAATAAAAACCGAAATAGTAAGAGCTCCGGGAAATTGGTATAATTTAACGAAGAGGTTTTCGACTACGGGGAGGTTTGGACATGCCACAGCGTGTGCTGCTGATTGAGGACGACGAAGCAATCAGTGAAATGGTCAGGTCTTATTTGGTAAAAGAAGGTTATGAGATTGAAGCTGTATTTGACGGTGAAGTAGCGGAGAGAACATTTCGGACCGGTGGTCCATTTGATCTTGTACTGTTAGACCTTATGCTGCCGAAGCGTAGCGGGACTGACATTCTTCAGACTATCCGTGCGGGGAGTCTGGTTCCAGTGTTGATCATGTCCGCCAAAGACAGTGATGTAGATAAAGCGCTTGGGTTAGGCTTTGGGGCGGATGATTATATTACGAAGCCCTTTTCTATGATTGAGCTAGCGGCTAGGGTGAAGGCAGCGATCCGTCGTGCAGGTTATGCATCTCCCAGTATCCAAGTGGAAGATCAAGCTCCGGTGAAGCAAATGATCTCCATTGGCCGATTGACTGTAGATTTAGATAACTTCTCTGCGTTGAAGAACGGGGAAGAAGTAAAGCTAACGTCGAAGGAATTTCATATTCTTAAGCTGTTTGTGACGCATCCGGGCCGAGTATTTACCAAAGCGCAGATTTATGCGAGCGTATGGGAGGATGATTATTTCGGGGATGAGAACGTCATTAATGTACATATGAGAAGATTGCGTGAAAAAATAGAAGACGATCCCTCCCATCCCGAATACATTAAGACGTTATGGGGCATCGGGTATAAGCTGGGAGAACAGCTATAATGATTGCGGTGCTAGGTGTTGTCATTGTGCTCTTACTCGCCGTCATTGTGTGGCAATATCAGAATTCGCGTAAAGCTTCTAATGATTTGCGATATATGCATGACAAGTTAAGCAGCATTATGGAGGAAGGCTCACATGAAAGATTGCTGCTGTTCAGCGGTAATTTGGAGCTGCAGAGCGTGCTGATTGACCTGAACCGGCTGCTGGATATCAATCATAAAGGAAGCATTGAGCGCGTAAGGCTGGAGAAATCCATGCGTAATATGCTGTCTAATATTTCTCATGATCTTAAGACTCCGCTAACGGTTGTGCTTGGTTATATTGAGACCATTCAACAGGATGAGCATTTGCCGGCCGGGGAACGGGAACGAATGATGAAGATGATTCATCAAAAAGCCCATGAAGTGATCCAGCTGATGAACAAGTTTTTTGATTTGTCCAAGCTGGAATCTGGGGATCGGGAAATTGCGCTTTCACGAGTTGAGGCAGGTGAAGTATGCAGACGCAACATCCTTTCTTTCTATGATATCCTCAGCGCTAAGGGCAGTGAGGTGGAGATTGAGATTCCGGATGAGGCTGTTTACTTCATGGGAAATGAAGAGGCTCTTGATCGAATATTGTCCAATCTGTTGTCGAACGCAATTTCTTATGGCGATGCTGGGAGCGTATTAGGATTAAGGCTCTATAGTGATGAGAACAAAGTATACATAGAGGTGTGGGACCGGGGAAAAGGCATCAGTGAAGTACACCAGGATAAAGTATTTGAGCGTCTGTATACGCTGGAAGACTCAAGAAATCGGGCTTATCAAGGCAGCGGTCTAGGTCTGACGATCACCAAAAGATTAACGGAGCAAATGAATGGAACGATTACATTGGTTAGTCAGCCGTATGTGAGAACGGTGTTTACCCTTACTTTTCGCAGATTACGCTTCTAAGGAATAGAATTGTGCGCAGCTTAAGATTTTCGTAAGAAACGAGTAATAAAAAAGAAAATTCTGCTGTGTACAATAAGAACTAAGGAAGACGAGACGAAAACAAAGGGGAGCGCGGAATTGACTACAATACTTCGGACAAGAAATTTAACGAAAACCTATCAAGGTAAAGAAGTCGTCAGCAATGTGAATATGAATATTAAGCAAGGTGAAATTTACGGGTTTCTTGGACCGAATGGTGCTGGCAAAACTACCGTGATGAAAATGGTCACGAACCTCGTTAAACCTACGAGTGGAGAAATTGAATTTTTTAATGAAAAAATGACTGAGCATTCTTACGAAATGCTGAAGCGGATGGGCTGCATCATTGAATATCCAGTGTTTTATGATAAATTGACAGCCAAAGAAAATCTGATTTTGCACGGAGAGTACATGGGCTATTATGATCCGCAAGCGATTGGTGAAGCGCTGGAGCTGGTAAAGCTCACAGGTGTCGATAAAAAGCCGGTGAAGCAATTTTCACTTGGGATGAAGCAACGTCTGGGTATTGCCAGAGCCTTCATGACGAAACCTGAGCTGCTCATTTTGGATGAGCCGATTAATGGGCTAGATCCTGTGGGAATCAAGGAGATGCGTGAAGTGTTCCGGATGCTTAGCCGTGAATATGGAATGACGTTACTTGTATCTAGTCATATTCTGGGGGAAATAGAGCAGATTGCTGATACGATCGGTGTGATCCGGCAGGGTGCTCTGGTAGAAGAAGTGGCGATGGATTCCATTCGTGGCCAAAATACTGAATATATCGAAGTGGTTACGAATGAGATTAATAAAGCAGTGTATGTGTTGGAGCATAAGCTTGGGCTTAATAATTTCAAAGTGCTGGACCATATTACAGTTAGAATATATGACGGTGGAATCTCACAACGTGATCTGAATAAGGCGTTAGTGCTAGCAGATGTGGAAATTGAAAGTATCAGCAAAAAACAACATACGCTGGAAGATCATTTTCTGCAATTGATTGGGGGTGAAGGCATTGCTTAAATTAATATCTTTGGAGATTCGGAAGAATAAGCTAAAAACGCTTCTTACAGGTGCAGTAATCGTCAATCTTGCGATTCTTGCGTTTATGATTATGGTTTTATTCGTTGATCAAAATGAGAGCGAACCGTCATTTGCTTCTTATAAAGAGTTGTTTGAGGGCGTGTTCGTTTTTGTAAAGGCTGCTTATATTATTTTCGCTTCGGTTATTATTAGCAAGTTGGTGATTGATGAGTATAAGAACAACACCATTACTCTTCTCTTCATGTATCCTATCTCACGTAAAAAGCTGATGACTGCGAAAATATTGATAGTGTTCGCCTTCACATTTGTTGCCATAATCGTGGCAGACATTGTAGTCGGCGCTATCCTAATAGGATTCAATTCCTTTGTAGGGCTTATTCCGGGTGAACTGACCCTTCATGTAATCACTTCAGAGCTGATTAAGTTAGGCGCAAACGCTTTTTACGCAGCGGGTATTGCTCTAATCCCATTGTACTTTGGAATGAAGAAAAAATCGGTCCCTGCCACCATCGTCTCAGCTGTGTTAGTTACCTCCTTAATTTCTGGGGGATTTGATCAAGCTCGCTTAGGTAATTTAGCGGCGGTGTCGATCTCACTTGGATTGCTAGGAGCAGGTATTGCCTATATGGCTATTCGCAACATTGAACATAAAGATATAGCCTAATAGATTCGGAATTCACCCCCTTTTATAACCCTTTTGTAACGATGAAAAAGCATCGTGATTGGGGTTATAAAGGGGGGATTTGACGTTTATCTACGACTGATTTCCGTAATTTTGATATAATAGATATGAAATATATTTTAAATTTTAGATGAACATTGCTCGTTTAGGGGTAATGATAATGGATGAGAGAGCCTGAGGGGATGTGAACTGTGGATAAAGACTGGACGTCCATTCTGAGACGGTTGCTTTCGGAAGAGAGCGCTTATAAATCGTTATATGACCAACATCCTGATTTGATATTCGTTCTGGATAGACAAGGTCGCTGCGTAGGAACCAACCGAACTTTTCATCTAGGCTTGAGCGCAGAAGCGAAGTTGCAAAATACAAGTCCGATATCAGCAAAGAGAAAAAATCTTGGCAATATTGCTAGTTTTGAGGCTGCTCTGCAGGGGAACTCCTCAAGCTTTGAGCTACAAGATTTAGAGAATCCCAAAAAAGGCTCGGGTTGCGTAGGCGTTAAACTTTTACCCATCAGAACGGAAGAAGGGATCGCCGGGGTATTCGCGATTACCCAAGTGGCTAACGGAAGCGCTCTTTTACATGCGGAACTGTTACAAGACTGGCTAGATGAATTAGCGGACACCTTAGATACTGAATTACCTATCACGGGCGAAGTGGAGATAAGCTCCAAAGATAGCTCAATAGTAGCTGTGAAGGATCAACAATCGAGCCTCATTCTGAATTCCGTCTCCGCGGGAATCTTTGTGCTAGATACAACGGGGCGTGCTCTATTTATTAACCGTGAGGCAGCGGATATGTTAGGCTACCAACCAACAGAATTGATGGGTCTGAAGCTTATGGATTATATCCATCATATCCAAGGTGATGGTTCGCGTTATTCGACACCTGATTGCCAGATTAGTCTTACGATAGAGGATGGAGTCATCCGCAAGAAAGATGATGAGATCTTCTGGCGTAAGGATGGCACCAGTTTTTTTGTTAATTATCGGGTAGCACCTCTTATTGATGAAGGGCTGATCGCAGGTGCGGTTATTGCCTTCAGTGATATTACGAATGAGCGAGAAATCATTCGTGCGAAAGAATCAGCAGAGCAGGCAGCGCAAGCCAAATCTGATTTCTTAATGATGATGAGCCATGAAATTCGGACGCCGATGAACGGGATGATCGGAATGGCTGATCTATTGTTGGATACTGAACTTGGAGAAGAGCAGCGAGGTTATGCCGAGATTTTACGCAGCAGTAGTTATACGTTATTACAGATCTTGAATGATATTCTTGATTTCAGCAAAATGGAAGCAGGTAAAATGTCACTGCAATCCGAGAAGTTTGATCTCCGCGAGATGATCTCAGACGTCATTGATTTATTTGCACCGAAAGCGGAAGAGAAGAAGCTGGCATTACGTTGGTGGATGGATACTAGCGTTCCAACCATAATCATTGCTGATCCGATCCGCTTGCGGCAGATTGTCGTGAATCTGGTAGGCAATGCGCTGAAATTCACGGAACGTGGGAGCGTGACCCTATCGGTGAAGAACATTCCACTATCTGATGAACAAGAATTTTTGTTGGAATTTTCAGTGCGGGATACAGGTGTAGGAATTGCCGGTAACAAACTCAATCTATTGTTTCAATCTTTCTCACAGCTGCATCCGTCCATAAACCGTAAATATGGAGGTACAGGATTGGGACTGGCTATTTGCAAGCAGCTTGTGGAGCTGATGGATGGGACGATCTTTGTAGAAAGTGAAGAGAATCAAGGTTCTACGTTTCGTTTTATGTTGCCTTGCAGAGCAGAAGATATAGAGCTGGAAGTAACTTCAAACTAGGGGGGTTACACACAAATCTCCGGTCCATTTGCTTAAGAGGCAATGGCCGGAGATTTGTGTGTTATTAGTCCTGAAGCATATACATGAGACCTACAGTATGCGGCCCACAATGGCTGCCAATTACACAACCCGCATGGAGGATTGCTATTTCATTAACTTGAGTTTTCTCTCGTAGTGCTGCCTCCAGATAGAGCGCATCTTCTTCCGCCAAGGTATGGACCACGATGAGCAACTCATTATCCATTCGATCGACATGAACCAAAGCGTTCTGGAGCATTTGTTCAACAGCTTTTTCTTTTTTGCCACGGATTTTGCTGGTAGGTATGATGCTTCCATCTACCAGTCTAAGAACAGGACGGATTTTGAGCAGACTACCGATGAAGTTCTGCATGCCTGAACAGCGTCCACCCATATATAAGTAATCTAGCGTATCCACAACGAATTCAGTTTCCACAAGGCTGCGGCTGTGCTCCAGCATGGCTGCAATCTCTACGGCAGAGTGGCCCTTTTCAGCAGCTCTGACAGCCTTCATAACAAGGAGGGCAATGCCTCCGCACAAGGTTTGTGAATCTATAACCTGTACGCGTCCCTCAGGAAATTCCCCGGCAGCCAAAAGTGCATTCTGATATGTAGAGGATAGTGAGGAGGAGAGACTGATATATACAATATCTTGTCCGCTGCTAATCACGGGTTGAAATGCAGCAATGAAATCTGCTGGCGAAGGTGCTGCCGTTTTCGGCAATACTCCACTAGCGGCTACACGGCGATACACTTCCTCGGGTGTAATATCTTCACCATCTTTGTAGGTACCTTCTTCAAATACAACATAAAGAGGAACGATGCCGATGTCATAAGTATCCTTCCAGTTTTGAGGTAAATCGGAAGTGCTGTCTGAAAATATTTTTACAGTAGACATGAAATTCTCCTTCACCGATAATTCGGATGACAATAATCAATAATCATTATAGAACTACATAATCTATTTATTATACCAAGACTATGCCAATTCTCAAAATGAAATAGTAGGCAATCACAAGAAAAAAGACTATCGGGATTTCGATAGTCTTTTTAGTTCTATTCTTTTTTCGTAACAGGGATCCATATCTCACAACGATAGTCCTCTACGTCTGGTCTCCCTGGAAGATATAGCTCAAACTCAGGTCCGCCTGTGTGCTCGTAGCCTGTGGAAGGGAACCACTCCTGGAAAATGCGTGCCCATACCTGCTGGATCGCATCAGGCATCGGCCCTACTGAGGTGAACACAGCCCAACTTGCAGCTGGGATTGTTGTAGAAGCAAAGCCCTGTGCATCAGTCTCTGGAGTAGCTTCGACAGCGATCCAATAGGAGAAGGTTTCTTTATCATGGTTCATGTCAGAGCAGATGCCTAATAAATCCTTATCTTCACCGAGCTCAATCAGCTTATCTGACGTACCATTTTCATTAGCCTCTATCCACAACTGAGGGATGCGGCGCAGATTCTCCCCATCCTTCGTTGTCATTTCCTCTACTAGTCCGATAACATTAAAAGCGTCTCTTTTCTCAATTCTGTAGTCCATTTCTTTATCTCCCTTCAGTGATAGATGGAAGGAGAGTCTAGGGAAAGCCTTGAGCTGTACCCCTGACTCCCGCGCAGCAGAAGGAGTAATTCCATGTGCCTTGCGGAATGCTTTGGCAAACGACTCGGGCGAGTCATATCCGTATTTCAGTGCAACATCCAGCACTTTAACTTTAGAAATAGCAAGCTCCTGTGCAGCCAGAGTTAATCTGCGCTTACGGATATAGTCTTTGATAGATACTCCGGTAAGCATATTGAACATGCGCTGGAAATGAAAGGGGGAGGAGTAAGCAACCTTGGCGATTTCTTCAATGGTCACAGATTCCTCCATCTTGCTCTCCATATAATCTAAAGCTTCTTTCATGCGGATAAGCCATTCCAAGTCCGTCATCTCCCTTTAAGTTCATACTATCAGGCTGCATTTGCAAAATCCTGTTATTCCGTGCTCTCTAATGACAGGTAGCAGGCAGAAGGATAATCTCATAAAAAATCATCCTAAATAGTATAACTCAGGAAGATAGACAAAGTTAGTCTTTCAATCGATACACTCTTGCTTCATAAGGTCGTAATAATTCCCGTGTGGGTGCATCATCAGGGTAATTTCCAATAATAAGTTCCGTAGCCTTACTTAGCTCTGCGGAAAGATCAACAGTCTGTGGAACCTCATTGAAATTGAGCAGCACCAGCCACTTCTCGTCATCCAGAGTACGCGTATAGGCATAAATATCCTCATGCTCTGGCAAAAGTAGCTTGTATTCGCCATAAGCCATGATCGGATTTTTTTTGCGCAAAGCAAGCAGCCTTTGGTAATAATAGAAGATGGAATCCGAATCCGCCAGGGCCTGCTCCACGTTAATTTCCTTGTAGTTCGGATTAACTTTGAGCCACGGCTCCCCTTCAGTAAAGCCGGCATTCGCAGAATCATCCCATTGCATCGGAGTGCGCGCATTATCACGGCCTTTGATATGAATAGCGTTTAGCACGCTGTTAGGATCAGCGCCGCCTTCGGTAACCTTTTCGCGATACATATTGAAAATTTCAATGTCTTTATAATGTTCAATGGCTGTGAACTTTACATTAGTCATCCCGATTTCTTCGCCTTGATAAATATAGGGCGTTCCTTTCAGCGTGTGCAGTAAGGTAGCGAGCATTTTGGCAGAGATCACACGATACTTACCGTCATCCCCGAATCTTGAGACCATACGTGGCTGGTCATGATTGTTAAGATAAAGACTATTCCAACCCTTATCCGCCAGACCCACTTGCCATTTATGAAGAATATCGCGCAGCTTCGACAACGTCCACGGGGCTACGTCCCATTTGCCGTCAGGACCCGAGTCCACATCCATATGCTCGAACTGGAATACCATTTGCAGCTCTTTGCGTTCCTCGTCCGTGTAAAGGATGGCATCTTCAACTGTAGCGCCAGGGGTTTCGCCGACAGTCATAATGTTATAGTTGGATAACACTTTGTCATTCATTTCATGTAAAAACTCATGAACACGTGGTCCATTCATATAATATTCGCCACCCCAAGCAAGTTCCCCGGGAGCAAGGCCGTCTCTATGAGAGGAAGGGAGACCTTCCACTTTGGAAATCATATTGATTACATCCATTCGTAGACCATCCACACCCTTGTCGAGCCAGAAGGTGATCATCTTGTATAACTCCTCACGCAGCTGCGGATTCTCCCAGTTGAGATCCGGTTGCTTGCGCGAAAACAGATGCAGATAGTATTCACCAGTGGTTTCATCCAGTTCCCAAGCCGGGCCGCTGAATACAGAACTCCAATTGTTGGGGCGCTCACCATCTGGTCCACCCGGACGCCAAATGTAGTAATCGCGATATGGATTATCTTTTGAAGAACGGGATTCTACGAACCAAGGATGCTCATCTGAGGAATGATTGATTACAAGGTCCATCATCAGTTTTATGCCACGGGCGTGCAATCCAGTCAGTAATTCTTCCCAATCCTGCAATGTGCCGAACTCATCCATAATATCTTGATAATCGCTGATGTCATAACCGTTATCGTCATTTGGTGATTTATATACAGGTGACAGCCAAACTACGTCGACACCTAGCTTTTGCAAATAATCCAGACGTGAAATGATTCCTTGCAGATCTCCAATCCCGTCACCATTGCTATCTTGAAAGCTGCGGGGATAGATTTGGTAGACAACGGCTTCTTTCCAAAAGGTTCTGTTCATTCAAAATCACTCCTTATATAAGTTATCTTCCTAAAAAATAAAGAGACCCCAAAAGCATTAAGCTTCAAGGGTCTCTTGGGTGTAAGTTTTATACTGTAACGGAATTGCTATCAGCAGTGATGCTGCTTAGTCCGTTTACGGTATATTCTTTGTCGTAGATAGTAATAGAAGCAGGGATATCAGTTTCATTCGTAACAGTAACTTGTGCATCCGTAACACTTACTTTCAGACGGGAGCCGCGGAACATGATTTTAAAAGAGTAAGCGGTCCAGTGACCTGGGTTAGATGGGCTCAGTGTCAGTCTGCCGTCATGCACGCGGAGTCCGCCGAAACCATGTACGATTGACATCCAAGTACCAGCCATGCTAGTGCTGTGCAAGCCGTCTTCTGTATCATTGTTATAGTTATCAAGATCCAGTCTTGAAGTACGCAAGTACATTTCATAGGCCTTATCCTTATATCCCAGCTCACTGGCTAGAATGGAGTGGATACAAGGGGAAAGGGAGGACTCATGAACAGTGATCGGTTCATAAAAGTCGAAGTTACGTTTTTTGGTATCGAGATCGTAACGGTCACCCAGGAAATATAATCCCTGCAGAACGTCTGCTTGTTTAATGAAGCAAGAACGCAGGATACGGTCCCATGACCATTTTTGGTTGAGTGGCAGATGCTCACGTTCCAGATCTTTGACTTGAATGATCTCTTTGTCCAGGAAGCCATCTTGTTGTAAGAAGATACCCAGCTCTTCATCCGCAGGATAATACATCTTAGCAATGATGTCTTTCCATTTTGTAGTTTCGCTCTCTTGCAGCCCTAGTTTGTCAACTAGCTCAGCATAACGAGTAGGCTCATTTTCTTGCAAGTATGCCAGTGCTTCCATGGTATATTCCATAGTCCACGAAGCCATACGGTTCGTATACCAGTTATTATTAACGTTATTCTCATATTCATTCGGGCCCGTTACGCCGAGCATTACGTATTTGTCTTTGCGTGATGCATAGTGAACACGTTCTTCCCAGAAGCGGGAGATTTCCACGAGAACCTCAAGGCCATATTGTCCCAGATAGGCTTTGTCTCCGGTGTAGTTCACATAGTTGTAAATAGCGTAGGCAATGGCACCATTCCGGTGAATTTCTTCAAATGTAATTTCCCACTCGTTGTGGCATTCTTCACCGTTCATCGTAACCATTGGGTATAGCGCACCTTTTTTGAATCCAAGCTTACGGGCATTTTCTTTAGCTTTCTCTAAGTGCTTGTAACGGTAGATCAACAAATTGCGGGCAATGGAGGAGTCCGCCGTACTGAGATAGAAGGGAACGCAATACGCCTCTGTATCCCAGTAAGTGCTGCCGCCGTATTTTTCACCGGTAAAGCCTTTCGGGCCAATGTTCAGGCGGTCATCTTCACCATTATAGGTTTGATTGAGTTGGAAAATATTAAAGCGAATCGCTTGCTGAGCCGAAACGTCACCTTCAATGATGATGTCGCTTTCTTTCCATTTTTCTCTCCAAGCTTCAATTTGTTCGGTCAAAAGAGTTACAAATCCGGCTTCCTTAGCAGCTTGCAGAGCAGTTTGGGCGGCGTCGACCAATTGTCCCAGACCGTGATTCCGAGAAGTAACATTGGCTACATATTTATAAATGACGATTTGATTGCCTGCTTGTGCGGTTACGTCCAGTTTGCTGGCTACATATTTCTCTTGTTCGATCGCTTCTGCTTCGGCAGTTACCTTCTCACCATTGACAAGGATATCAAAAGACATAGCAGAGGTGACATGGAAGTCGAGTTTCTTAGTCTTTAGAGTGAGATGTCCATGATCAGGTCCTGCTTGTTTCTCAACTTCATTCCAGAATTTCTCGTCATAGTTGGAATCCTTGTTCTTCACATCACCATCAAGATAAGGAGTAATCGTAATCTTGCCTGAGAAATTGACAGGAATGATGGAATAGCGAATCGCGCCGATTTCTTGACGAGTCATGCTTACGAACCGGATACTTTCTACTTTAACTTCCTTACCATCTTCGAGAGTGGCAGTGAAGCTACGGGAGAGCGTTCCTTCTTTCATATTAAGTACACGGCGGAATTCGGAAACGGTGCACTTTGCCAGATCAAGGGGGATACCCTCGATATCAATGTTAATACCGATCCAGTTCGTGCTGTTAAGTACTTTGGCAAAATATTCAGGATAGCCGTTTTTCCACCAGCCAACACGTGTTTTGTCAGGGTAGTAGACGCCCGCCATGTAGCTGCCTTGCAGGCTGTTGCCGCTATATTGCTCTTCGAAATTGGCCCGGCCACCCATAAATCCGTTACCAAGACTAAATACGCTTTCAGAAATTTCTTGCGTCTGTGGATCAAAGGATTCCTCAATAATGGACCATTCATCAATTGTTAAATATTGTTTCACGATAACCGCTCCTTTAAATATGTTAGGGGGATATATAAAATGAACAAATCTTTTGTTAAACTTCCGGTGATATAAAAGTGACTGCGATGAATCTTTGGACTTTCGATCGCTGTTATAATCAGATTTCTATATTTAAACCACATTTTGCGGATGAAATCTGATTATAAAGGCGAACGCTATGCTTCTACAGTTCCAAAATTCCTCTCCGTCACTTCATCACCAGAAAGTTAACGATTAATTATTAGTTCATTTAATCTCAGGTAGGAATGTCCATAACAACTCAAATCAGTACTATTTGAGTTCATTATGTTCACTATATTTATGCAAAAGATTCTTTGAGCATGGACACACTCATATGAGCGAGCGATGGAACCACAATATTCGCGGCACTGAGGGTTTCCGGCGAACCAATGCCAACACTGAACATACCGGCCCGGGTAGCGGCCTCAATTCCCGCTTCTGCATCTTCGAAGACTACACAATGTTCAGGTGCGGCATCCAGTGCTTTGGCTCCTAACAGGAACACTTCCGGATCTGGTTTAGCAGCACTAGTATGAGTTCCATCGATGATTGCATCAAAGTAAGGGGTTAATCCGGTATTATTCAAGATCGTCATAGCGTTTTTACTGGCAGAACCGAGAGCGACTTTGATGCCATTCGTACGGCACTCTTTTAGGAAATCAAGCGCACCTGGCAGAATCTCAGAACTGTCCATTTTCGCAATATATTCGACATAACGATTATTTTTCTGTTCCGCAAGCTTAGCTTTCTCTTCTTCAGCAATCGTTAGTCCACCGATTTCCAGCAAAATATTTAGTGAAGCCGTTCTGCTGACTCCCTTAAGGCGTTCGTTATCTTGTTCTGTGAAAAGAAACCCCAGTCCATCTGCAAGCTCTTTCCAAGCGATATAATGGTATTTGGCTGTATCGACGATTACTCCGTCCAAGTCGAACAAGCAGGCTTTAATTTCCGACATTGTAGTACCTCCTAAAAGTTTTGACAGCGTCGTGATCCAGCGGATGCCGTATTAGAATCTTATTAAACCGTTTAAACTTTGATTAAGATGTGTAAGTTTATCCTAACCTAAGATCCTAGAAATCACCCATAAAGAACTGGATCATTAAGTATTGTATGATTTAGCGCAAACGTTTGTACAGATTTTCAAAAAATAAATGAAGCGATTAAACGCTTCACTTATTCATTCGGTTTTATGCTTTGCCTGAGAGTGCATGGATGACTCTCTCACGATCAGACGATGGGGAATGACAAATCGGTTGGTATGACCTGAACCGTTATCCGGACTCTTGATATTTTGGATAAGTACTTGTGATGCGGTGTAGCCAAGATGATAAATTCCTATATCAATACTGCTGATCGGAGGACTAGATAATTCAGATAATGGAATATTGTTAAAGCTTACAATGGCGAGATCGTCTGGAACCTTGTATTTCAGTTCATTCAACCCGCGCAAAATTCCGAACGATACCATGTCATCCACCGCTACCAGCGCAGTGGGTCGATTCGGCAAATTCATGAAAAAGGACATCGCTCTATAGCCGCTATCCTGTAGAAATTCACCCTCTACAATCCATTCATCCCGCATTTCTAAACCGCTATTCTGCAATGCTTTACGATATCCGGCGAGACGGTCACGAGAAACGATTAGATTAGGTGGTCCACTTACGAAGCCAATACGTTTATGCCCCATGGAAATGAGGTGGTTCGTAGCATCGTATGCTGCCATCACATTATCATTATCGACTGATAAAATATTCTCATATTTATCACTCCGGCCAACAAGCACGAATGGATAATCGTTGCTCTCTAGAAAATCAATAACGGCATCATCCGTACGAGAGTAAAGCAGAATAACGCCGTCAACACGGCGACCCTTCAGAAGTCGTGAAACGGCTTCCAGTTCTTCTTTCTCGTTCGCTCCGGAGCTTATCAGCACATCATAACCGGAACGGCTGGCTTGTGTAACGATCCCGCGAATTAATTCCATAAAAAATAGATTAGAGAACAGCTCTTCAGCAGGTTTAGGAAGACTGAAGCAGATGCTGTTAGTAGTTTTCGACACCAAGCTCTTAGCCATCATGTTAGGGGTATAGCCCATATCCTCCATAATAGCTTTAACTTTGCGGGAAGTTTCCAGGCTGATTCTGGGATGGTTGGACAATACCCGGGATACCGTGGAGGGAGATACTCCCGCTTTCTTGGCCACATCCTTAATGGTAACTGTCATTGAAACCTCCTTATGGAACCGTTTGCTTTACACAGTAATATTAATCTAAGAGTTCTAAATTGTAAATAGATAAAGTCATTCAAAAGGAGGAAATTGCTACTTTTGGAAGGAACACAAGAAATTTCAATGTAATATTGTTGCTTTTCACCAAAAAAGTATGAATGATTCGGGAATTTTGATCTTAAAATGTATAAATGCGGTCTGAATTTTGTGAAAAGAGCATTCGCTGAATGCAAACGTATGGCTTAAAGGATGCAAGAACTTAGCTGAAAGGAAGGGAAGAACAAGTTTCGTTTTTATTGCGGCTTTAAATTGAGCTTTTATTTTAGAAAATACTGGTTGACAATACCGTAAATTCGGCATTAGTATGTAAATCAAAATACAGCAAGCGTTTTCATTGGGTATTTTTAGGCTGTAATCAGTTGCACTAACGATCGGGTTTTATGGACTAGTGTTTGTGCATAGCTTTTTGCAAACGATTGCACTAATTTTGACATGATGTATCAAGCTTTTACTTTGATAAAAGGATGGTGACAGCGTTGATTTGGCTTGACGAGCCCTACATATAGACCTTCTTCACCTTCAGAAGGAATATGCATGATTTATAATCTCATAAATTGGAGGGGTTTGTGAAATCATGTATCCGCTTGCAAAAAGGGAATTCATAATTATGGGAGGTTTTGCAAAAATGAAAATAACTTTATGGGGGAAGAGGGCATTTGCGATCTTTATGATCATTGCTCTCGTGTTCTCTGGTCTTGGACTACATCCTGTTAATGTTAAAGCAGCAACGACGAAGGTTGTATTGGTTGGGGATCTGCAGTCTAAATTTACATCGACAGGTGCGGAAGCGCCGGGTAAGGATTGGGATGAGACATCAGTAGTTACCCAAATGACCTATTCAGATAATGGCCTATATTCTTTTACAGGCACTCTGCCAGCAGGAGAATATAACTACAAGGTTACTCTAAATGATTTATGGGATGAGAATTATGGATTCACAAGTTACACCAATCCTCAGGGGACCAATGATGGGGAGAATATCCATATCAAGCTGGAAACAGAGACTGCCGTAATCTTTTATTATAATGACTTGACTCATAAAATAGCTGATTCCACGTATTACACACCGATTGCTTCCGCTAAACTACCAAGATTGACAGGAAACCTGCCGGCAGAAGCACTTACTACATTATCTGATCCTGATTTTGATGATGTTTACAGTACGGTGGCTACCCTTCCTAAGGGAGATTACACCTACCAAGTTTCTGTTCCAGGAGACGGTGAAGCCGGGGATCAATTGTATCCCGAAACTGCTAATAATCTGAGTCTTCCTTCAGATCTGCCGGTTACCTTTAAATTTAATCCACTGGATGGCAGTGTGACAGCCGAATATAAAATTCCTTCTGAACCTGTTGAGGTTACCCCTGTTCCGGCTGGACACATCCGTATTCACTACACTCGGACAGCTGGTGACTATGAAAATCAGGGATTATGGACATGGGATGATGTTCAATCCCCTTCCGCAAATTGGCCAACAGGGGCAACTCCATTTCCTGAAGGGCAAATTGATTCTTATGGTGCTTATGTTGACGTGCCAGTGAAGGATGGAGCTAAGAAAATTTCGTTCCTTGTGGTAAACCGAGTCACTCAGGCTAAGGATGAAGGCGATAAACTCTTTGCCATTAACACGCCTGAGACGAATGAAATTTGGATCAAGCAAGGGTCAAATGATGTAACACCGTATGAACCAGTTGCACTTGCTCCTAATATAGTGCGAATTCACTATACCAGAGCTGATACAAATCATGATCAATACGGACTTTGGCTGTGGGATGACGTCGTAGCCCCATCCGAAAATTGGCCGTCTGGTGCCACTCCTTTTGTGGCAGATCAAACAGATCGTTATGGTGCATATGTTGATGTTCCACTTATTGAGAACGCGAAGAAAATCGGCTTTATTGTGATGAAACCTTCGAACGGTGATAAGGACGGTGACAATAAAACCTTTAGCCTGCTGGATCGATACAATCAGCTATGGGTTAAAGAAGGAGACAACAATGTTTATGTTTCTCCGTTTGGAGAGACACCAATTGGCTTAGTATCCGCAGAGGTGTTGTCGACGAGCAAAATCCTTCTCGGCTTCACACTGACTGACGGTTTGGATCCAGCTGCCTTAAAGACAGCAATTACAGTTAAGGATAAAGAGGGTGCTGCAGTCCCGATTACTGCGGTAACCCTTACAAGCAAAACTTCAATCGAAGTGGATACAGAAGCTTTTGATTTGGAAAAAGTTCCGCTTAGCGTTACTTATTCAGGTAAAACAGTCTCCGCCGCAAGTGGCTGGAGAATGCTTGATGAAATGTACAATTATACAGGAGACGATCTTGGAGCTACGTATAATGCTGACAAAACAGCCACATTGAAATTATGGGCACCTAAAGCAAGCGGAGTCGTTGTAAATCTTTACGATAAGAATGACTCTAACGTGCAAGTGGGTAGTGTTGCTTTAACACTCGGCGAGCAAGGGGTTTGGTCAGTCCAGCTGAAGCCAGCTGATTTGACAGGCACAGCGGCAACAGATGTAAGGGGCTTCTTTTATCAATACGAAGTAACGAATGACGGTGTAACCCATAAGGTCCTTGATCCTTATGCTAAATCAATGGCGGTATTCACTGTTGATACCACAGGTGCTGCTGGTGCCGGCGGGGATACAGTGGGCAAAGCGGCTATCGTTGATTTAAGCCAGACGAACCCTGATACCTTTGGGTATGCTGATATAAAAGGCTACGAAAAACGTGAGGACGCCATCATCTACGAAGTCCACGTGAGAGATTTTACGTCAGATGTATCGATCGAGGATAGTCTGAGTGGGGAAAGATGGGGTTCTTATAGCGCTTTTGAAAAGAAACTTGATTATATTAAATCTCTTGGTGTAACGCATGTTCAGTTGCTTCCTGTGATGGCTTGGTATTACGGGGATGAGACGAAGATGGGGACTAGAGAGCCAGAGTATTCCGCAAAAAACAATGAATACAACTGGGGGTATGATCCTCACAGCTATTTCTCTCCGGACGGGGCTTATTCACAGAATCCTGCCGATCCAGAAGAGCGGATTAAAGAATTAAAAGGTTTGATTGATGCCGTGCATGAAGCTGGAATGGGTGTCGTTCTGGACGTAGTGTATACTCACATGGCTAAAAAAGAATTTTTAAACGACATCGTACCTAATTATTATGCCTTCCAAGATGCAAACGGCAACTTTATCGGGGGGTTCGGCAACAATTTAGCCACCAACCATAAAATGGCTGAGAAGCTTATGGTTGATTCGGTAAAATACTGGTTTGAAGAGTATAAGATTGATGGAATGCGCTGGGATATGATGGGCGATGCGACAGCTGATGCTGTTCAGCATGCTTATGATGCCGCGGCAGCAGTGAATCCGAAGGCACTCTTTATTGGTGAAGGCTGGAGAACATTCGGCGGCGCTGCGGCTGATCCTTCTCTCGCTGGGCAAGGTGCAGATCAGGATTGGATGGACAAAACGGATAGTGTCGGTGTTTTCTCCGATGAATTCCGTAATGAATTGAAGTCTGGTTATGGTTCTGAAGGTCAGCCTAGATTTATTACCGGTGGAGCACGTCCGATCGCTACAATCCTGGACAATATCAAAGCTCAACCTTCGAATACACCAGCAGATGATCCGGGTGATATCGTCCCATATATCGAAGCTCATGATAATCTGACACTTCATGATGTCATAGCACAATCGATCAAGAAGGATCCGGATATTGCTGAGAATGAGCTGGAAATTCAGCAGCGGATCAGATTAGGAAATATGCTCGTATTAACTTCTCAAGGTACAGCCTTCATCCATGCCGGTCAGGAATATGGGCGGACTAAGCAGTGGAAGGGCACAACGGATCCTGAGGATAAATTCACAGAGATGTTCGACAATAACAACCAATCGTTTGGCTATTTCATTCATGATTCTTACGATTCATCGGATGCAGTTAACATGTTTGATTGGACCAAAGCAACGGATGAATCTAAATTCCCAGTACAGAACACGAC
The DNA here is from genome assembly GCF_038004505.1 of Paenibacillus sp. FSL R7-0048. Taxonomy (NCBI): domain Bacteria; kingdom Bacillati; phylum Bacillota; class Bacilli; order Caryophanales; family Paenibacillaceae; genus Paenibacillus; species Paenibacillus sp. FSL R7-0048. The sequence goes on from NZ_JBBORF010000001.1 coordinate 2,039,372, forward strand.
AAGAAAATATACGTCGGGTCTGATGGAGCTAAGAAAATCAACGGATGCCTTCCGATTGGGCGATAAGGATTTGGTTGACTCTAACATTAACCTGATCCCTGCTCCAGAAATGAAGGATAACGATCTTGTCATCGGTTATTCCAACAAAGCAACAGATGGTACTGGCATCTATTATGTCTTCATGAATGGTGACAGCACAACTAGAAAACTGACCTTATCTGAGGATTTGACGGGTGGTCAAGTGCTTGTGGACAACGATGAAGCTGGTGTTACAGCGATACCGGCTGCGCAGCAGACAGGTTTTATTTTGACAGCAAATTCAATTACATTAGAGCCTTTGACGGCTGTGATTATTCAAAAGGAAGCTGCACCAGTTACGCTTACCTCTTTGGAAACAGATAGTGCAAGCTACACGCTGGCAGCAGGAAATACGCATCAAACCGCTGTTTTTGCGAAATATGATGACAATAGCAGAAGTAATGTTACTAAGAAGGCTACTTACCTTTCCAATAAACCTGAAGTGGCTACAGTAACTGATAAAGGTCTAGTCAAAGCGGTTGGGCTAGGAACGGCAACCCTTACTATCTCTTATGAGGGTGTTTCCACAACCGTCACCGTTAAAGTTACTGACAAACGATATGTTCAATTCACTTATACCCGTAGCGATAAGGACTATAAGGATTGGAATATCTGGGTTTGGAACACTGGAGCTAAAAATGACCAGATTGATTTCACAACCTTTAAGAATGGCACAGCGAGCGTTCTGATTGAGGTTGCGGAGAATGCAACAAGCGTTGGATTTGTCCTGCGCAAAGGTACGGATTGGAACACGGGAAAACAAGACTACCCGGACGATCGTGTCATACCGTTGACCCCTGGTGAACCGTTCACTAAAGTGTATGTAACCAGTATGGTTAAAGAGCTTGATATCAAACCAAGTATTAGCGGCCCTATTTTAAAAGATGGAACGATTACTTTCAGATACCGCGACGACGCTTTGTTCCGTAATGGAAATATGGACGCAATAACAGCTGCTAAAGTAAAAGTGAACGGCACTTCGTATCCAATGATCTATGATCCGGCTAACGAGTGGTTCACTTATACACTGGCTGATTTAAAAGAAGGTATGTATAAATATACTTTCTTGATTACTAAAGATGGCGTCACTACCGAAATTACAGATCCAAAGAATACGGTGAATGATGAATCTGTTATTGATTATCATCAACCTGTCGTTACGATTACGGCATCCGTAAGTCCAGAGGCAGTCACATCCAATCAGAATGCTGTTGTAAGCATCAACGCTTCCTCTTCGGAAGAAGTAACTTACTCTGAAGCATATATGGATTTAACCAATCTTGGAGGACCTAGCAAAGTTAAGCTGGATACGGAACTCTTGAAACAAACGGTTGCTGTGAAAGACACGGTGTCAGCGGGCATCAAGGATATTCCGATTACGCTCGTAGACCAATACGGCAATGCACATAAGGAAAAGGCTACACTTGAGGTAAAAGCAAGAACCTATACAGGGGATAAGCTGGATTTTGATTGGGATGAGGCCCGGATTTATTTCGCGCTTACAGACCGGTTTAAAGACGGTGACCCAACGAATAATGAGAATGTAAATAAAGATCATCTGGAAGCTTATCATGGTGGAGATTTCCGAGGGATGATCGACAATCTCGATTATTTGCAAGAGCTAGGAATTAACACGTTATGGATCACGCCAATCGTAGATAATATTGATTTTAACAAAGGCGTTGACTTTGGCAGCGAACAATATGGATACCATGGGTATTGGGCAAAAGATTTTACCAAGCTCGACGAGCATCTTGGCGATATGGCAACCTTCAAGGAGCTGATCGAAAAGGCGCATGACAAAGGGATCAAGATCATGGTTGACGTTGTACTCAATCATACGGGTTACGGTCTGAAAGCTGAGGATACCTATCCGACAATTACAGCTGAGGATAAAGCACGTTTCGAAGGGATGCTGCGCACGGATGGTGTATCCGCAGATACAGATCCAATTAAGGGTGAGCTTGCTTTCCTGCCAGATTTCAAGACGGAAGATCCAGCCGTTCGTGAAAAAATTATCGCTTGGCAAACAGGCTGGTTAGACAACGCACGTACGGAACGTGGAGACACGATTGATTATTTCCGTGTGGATACAGTCAAGCACGTGGACGATACGACTTGGAAAGCCTTTAAAAATGCACTGACAGCGATTGATCCAAACTTCAAAATGACCGGCGAATACTTCGGTGGAACCATTGATAACAATGGTGGAATGCTCGAAACTAGCCAGATGGATGGTCTGCTTGATTTTGGATTTAAAGATGCAGCCAGAGATTTTGCAAATGGTAAGGTAAACAGTGTGGATGCTTATCTGCAGGAACGTGAATTAAAGATCGACAATACGAAGATGATGGCTCAATTCCTGAGCAGTCACGATGAGAATGGTTTCTTGTCTGATTACGTGGGAGGCGATAAAGGCAAGCTGAAGATTGCTGCAGCTCTGCAAATTACCGCCAAAGGACAGCCGGTAATATACTACGGAGAAGAACTGGGGAATTCCGGAAGCAATGCTGGAAATATGTCTGAAGGTCAATTCAGTGAGAACCGTAAGGATATGCCTTGGGATCAATTGACGGCAGAGAAGCCACTACATGACCATTATCAAAAGCTGTTGAATATCCGTGCGAAGTACTCCAAAGTGTATTCCAAAGGTGCGCGCACGAAGCTCGCAGGTTCAGATGATTCAGGTTATTTAGCTTTCAACAAATCTTATGAAGATGAGAACGTAGTGACGGTAATCAATACTAAAACTAGTGAGAATTCTGTAACGATTCCAGTACCGTTTGCTGCCAATTCATCGGTAACCGATGAATATAGCGGTAAAACATACATGGTTTCCGAAGATCAAAAGGTAAATATTGATCTGCCAGGCATAGATGATGGAGGCACGGTTATTTTGGCGGAAGTATCGGATGTTATACCGACACCAACGCCGACACCAACACCAACGCCGACGCCGACACCGACACCGACACCAACGCCAACGCCGACACCGACACCAACGCCAACGCCGACACCAGAAGTAACACCGTCGCCTGAGGTGACACCAACACCAACATCGACGCCGACGCCGACGCCGACACCAACGCCGACGCCGACACCAACGCCGACGCCGACACCAGAAGTAACACCGTCGCCTGAGGTGACACCAACGCCAGAAGCCACAGCGGCACCAACTTCTGGAGTTGTTGTTAACCCTAGCCCTACACCGCCAGCGGATACTCAGGTTGTGAATGAGGATAGCTTGAAGAATGGTAAAGACGGCAAGGTGCAAATTGATGTTGTTGCCGGTAAGACAGCGGTACGCTTACCTTTACAAGCTGCACAAATACTAGGAACTAATGATCTTGTGTTTAAAATGGGAGATCTGTTAGTTACTATCCCTAGCCTGCTTTTAAGTACAATGCCAAGTTTAGCTTCAAGTATTGATGGGGTAGGTGCCCAAATCTTGCTTGAACTGAATCCACTGGCGCAGTCTGCTGCGAAAGCCATAGTAGACGGTTTAAACAAAGACAGTGCTCATGTTAGCTCTCTTTCCGATGTATTTGAATTCAGACTTAGCGTGCTGATGAAAGACGGTACTCGGATTGTAATTAAGCAGTTCGATGAGCCGATTACGATCTCATTCAAGATTAAAGGGCAATTCAACAAGGACTTAATCGGAATCTATTATTTAAGTGATAATGGCGGGTTAGAGTACGTGGGAGGACAGCTGAATGGAGAGGTGATCACGGCACAAGTCACACATTTCAGTAAGTATGCTGTGCTTGAAATCGATAAGTCGTTCAAAGATGTTCCTGCAACCTATTGGGCATTTAAGGCGATTCAATCACTTGCCGCCAAACAAATTGTGTCAGGGGTCACTACCTCTGAGTTTGATCCGAAAAGTAATGTTAGCCGTGCGGAATTTACAGCACTACTAGTACGTGCACTTGGCTTAAAAGCGGAAGGGCAGGTCCTGTTTACTGACATCAGGTCAGATGCATGGTATGCCTCATATGTAGCCACAGCTACTAAGCTGGGTATTGTTAGTGGACGGAGTAATAATATTTTTGCGCCAAATGCATCAATTACCCGTGAGGAAATGGCTGTTATGGCGATCCGCGCACTTGAAGTGAAGTCTGGTAAGAAGCTTGAACCTGTAGCAGCCTCTACGGCCTTTACTGACGCTTCAAGTATTAGCAAGTGGGCGGAAGCCTATGTGAAGACTGCAGCAGACTTAGGACTCCTGCAAGGCCGAGAGAACAATCGATTCGCTCCAAAAGCATGGATGACCCGCGCAGAAAGCGCACAGGTTATTTATACGCTGCTGAGCAAGTAGGCTAAACTAAGGTGTGCTGAATTCTGGCACCCCTTAGTTTGAGCAGCGGTTAGCATTTTAGTATGCTCCAAAAGAAAACAGGGTATCCCGAAGCGATTATCGCTTGCGAGATACCCTGTTTTGTTATGCTGTATGGCTGAGCAGTGGGAAGAAAAGAAGTCTTTTAGATGATTGCCTTTAGTATAGCGAATCCATAGGCTGGCATCTTCACGATCAGCTTGCTGCGTTCTGTGCGCAGTGTTTCGCCTGTAAACAAGTTCTCCCAATCCCGCTCGTCTACGTCAATACGGAAGGTCTGAGCGGTCTCTTCACTGTTGATTAGTACCACAATCGTCTGCAGATCCAGCCGGCGCTCATAGGCTAGTTTGCTGCCTTGTTGTCCTGCCTCCAGGAAGGTAAATGTACCTGTGCGGAGAGCAGGGTGGTCGTTGCGTATTTTAATAAGCTGACGATAGAACTCGAAGAGCTCTCGATCCTGCTTTTCAGGGTTCCACTCCATGCATTTGCGGCAACCAGGGTCACCTTCACCGTCCATGCCGATCTCGTCACCGTAATAGATGCAGGGAGTGCCCATAAAGGTGAATTGGAACAGTGCCGCTAATCGCATCTTGTTTTTGTCTCCAGCAGCCAGCGTAAGCAGTCGTGGAGTATCGTGGCTGTCCAGCAGATTAAAAGCAACTTCACTAGCCTGCAGCGGGTAGCGTGATAACTGTTTACCAATGGAATTGGCGAATCCTTCAGCATCAAGAGTGCCATTCACAAAGAAGTCAAGGACGGCGTCAGTGAAAGGATAGTTCATAACGGCATCAAATTTATCGCCTTCCAGCCAAGGTGCAGATTCATGCCAGATTTCCCCCAATATGTAGGCCTCAGGATTAGCACGTTTAACCACCTTGCGGAATTCCCGCCAGAAATCATGATCCACTTCATTGGCAACGTCCAGACGCCAGCCATCGATCCCGACTTCTTTGATCCAGTATTCTGCGACTTTCAGTAAGTATTGTTTAACTTCAGGGTGTTCTGTGTTTAGCTTTGGCATTAGCGGTTCAAAAGCAAAGGTGTCATAAGTAGGGACACCGTTTTCAATCTGAAGCGGAAACTTGCGAATATGGAACCAATCTTTAAAGGCGGAAGCCTCTCCTTTTTCTTGAACATCTACAAAAGGAGCAAAGGTTCTGCCAGAATGATTGAATACGGCATCTAGCAGGACACGAATCCCACGTTTATGGCAGCTATCGACGAGCTTTTTTAAAGTCTCAATATCTCCAAAATGCGGATCGACTTTCATATAGTCTTCTGTATCGTATTTGTGATTAGTAGTTGCATCAAAGATAGGTGTGAAATAAATAGCAGTGATCCCAAGCTCGTTAAGATGATCTAAATGATCAATAACCCCTTGCAGGTCGCCGCCAAAAAAATTTGTTGGTGTTGGTTCGGAGCCCCATGGCTGAACATTTTCCGGATCAAGGCTTGGGTCGCCATTTGCAAAGCGTTCTGGGAAGATCTGATAAAAAACAGCGTCCTTTACCCAGGCAGGCGGAGCAAATACATCAACGCGGTTAATGAAAGGGAATTCGAACAGCTTGTTTGGGTTTTCCGGCCGCACCGTTTGAAAGTCACTTTCGGTCATCCAAATTCGTTCGTTATCTTTTTGAAGTAAGAAGCCGTATTTCAAGCGGCGGTAGAGAGGTACTGAAGCACATTCCCAATAGTCAAACATAGCATCGGAGGTGAAGAGGGTCATGGGAATTAGCTCTTTTGTGGTATCCCAAGCATATTTATCTCCAGCAAAGGCGAACACTTCGGTTAAATCCCCTTTTTTAGCGCGTAGACGCAGGTGAATCGTACTTTCATTATAGGCATAAGACCAATTTAACCGCGGACGATGATACACTGCTTCCAGTAACATGATAAATCCTCCTAAAGTTTTGTTAGCGTTACTTCCTCGAACACTTCGGCAAAACCACCTCGAAAGCATACGCTAAGTTTTGTTAGCGTTACTTCCTCGAAAGCATAAACTATTCCCGGACGATACTCCACAGAGCGCGTGGAATGTAGAATGTCGCTATTGTTATTGGTTGCACAGTTTTTTATGCAACATGCACTAAATCAGTAGCAGAGTAGCACATAACAAAGAGGCACAACCACCGCGAAGTAGCTTGCCCGAGGTTGTACCTTTGATAAGTAACATTGCCTTTTAATTATATAGAACAGGAGGCAGACAAGGGATGTTGTGCTTCATGCTGGACAGCCTCTTAATGTTTTGGATTATAGCATGGAATAAAAGGGCTTTCAATACTCTTGTTCAAACCATTGCACTAAATTTCACTAAAGTAAACGAGCATTGTGAAGGGCAAATTATGAGAAATCTCTTGAAATAGAGAAAATGTGGCATATTAGGGGCAAATAAAATAGATATTCCAATAATAAACACATGAATTATCGACTAATTAAAAGATATCATGTGAAAAATGGAGATATATGCCTATAATGTATATCAAATAATGGAAAATGACCCAATACAGTATATGCAAACGTTTTTAAAAACAATCGTTACTGTTGTATGATGTACTCATGAATGAAGCGCTTTCTTACCTGTGAAATGCAGATACAGAAGGAGCAAGCTAAAAGAAGAACTTTTTTTTTAGCCTTTCTGAAATCGTTTGCGCAGATTGCAGCACTACTATTTTCCATCTTACGTTTTTAAAAATTGGGAGGGGTTAAAGTAATGAAATTGAAAAAAATGATGGTTATCACCGCAGCTTTCTCAATGGCTCTGTCCGTTACAGCATGCGGTTCGAACAACAACAGTACGAATAACGGGGGCAACAACGCAGCAAAAGCAACTAATAATGCTACTACAGAGACTGCAGCGCCAGCGAGCACAGATGCAGCAGCAACAGATGAAATTGTACCTGAAGATGGCGCAACTCTAGTGGTATGGGAAAGTAAAGAAGAAAGACCTTTTGCAGATGAGATTGCTAAACAGTTCACAGCAAAATATAACGTTCCAGTCAAGGTTGAAGAATTGGCACCACCAGATCAAGTAACTAAACTTACTCAAGATGGTCCTTCAGGATTAGCGGCAGACGTTATTCTTATCCCTCACGATAACTTAGGTAAAGCGGCAAGCGCGAGCTTGGTTCTTCCTAACGATGTCTTCGGTGAAGAAACAAAAGCTAACAATACTGAAGCTTCGATTATCGGATCTTCGTACGAAGGCGAATTGTATGGTTACCCAAGAGCAGCAGAAACTTATGCATTGTTCTACAATAAATCGCTTGTTAAAGAAGCACCTAAATCATTTGATGATGTTCTTGCATTCAGCAAAACATTCACGGATAAATCGAAAAATAGATATGGGATTATGTGGGAAGTAGGAAACTTGTACTTCAACTACATGTTTATCGCTTCCGATGGCGGATACCTCTTCGGTAAGGATGGTACGGATAAAGATGATATCGGTCTTGCTAACGATGGCGCAATTGCAGGACTTAAAGAATTTGTGAAACTGAAGGAAGCATTGCCAATTAAGAGTGGTGATATCAACAGTGATATCAAACGCAGCTTGTTCAACTCTGGTGATGTAGCTATGGATATCACAGGTCCATGGGAGCTTGGAGGATACAAAGAAGCTCTTGGTGACAACCTTGGTATTGCTCCAATCCCTACAGTGAATGGCAAAACAGCAATTACATTCTCTGGTATTAAAATTTTCGCAGTTAACTCGTTTACTCAATATCCGAATGCTGCTAAATTGTATGCGAATTTTGCTTCAAGCAAAGACGCTCAGCTGTTACTGAACAAAACGATTGGTTCGGTTCCTACAAACAACGAGGCGCTTCTTGATCCACAGATCTCTAGCGATCCATATGTCTCTGTTTTTGCAGAACAAGCTAAGAACTCCCAACCGATGCCTTCTATTCCTGAAATGGGTAACGTATGGAGCCCAGTAAATGCTGCCCTTCCAGAAATTTGGGATAAAAATGGGGATCCAAAAGCAGCAATGGACAAAGCTGTACAACAAATCAAAGATTTGAATAACAGTGCATCCCAATAAGGATCATAATTCACTGTCTTAACAGCATACAGTGAATCAAGCTGCCCGCCGCATGTTTAGCGGCTGGCAGCTTCTTATTTTCACTCGGAGAGGAGAACGGAAGCGAAATGCAACGACATCGCACGAGGGCCGCAATACTGTCGACGATTTTTATGGGATTGGGACAAATATATAACCGCCAATTCGTTAAAGGAATATTATATTTAGCCGTAGAAGCTGTAGCCGTTTTTTATTTTATTGAGAACCTTGCCAACTCTTTATGGGGCATCGTAACACTAGGAGAGAATCCGAGTCGTCTGGTTAAAGTGAAGGGGATCGCCAAGATGGTTACCGGTGATCACTCGATTTATATCATGATCCAAAGCTTGATCACCATCCTTATTCTTATTCTATTGATTATCGCCTGGTATTTGAATATCAGAGATGCTTACAAGATTGGAGAAAAACGTGATAACGGTCTTCAGGCAAACACTTTTAAACAAAGTGTTCGTTATATCCTGGATTACAAGTTTGCTCAAGCGTTTCTAGTCTTGCCGGGCATTGGTGTTCTATTCTTTACGATTATGCCAATTATCTTCATGATCCTGTTGGCCTTTACGAACTATTCCGCACCTGATCATCTTCCACCCGCCAAATTGGTGGACTGGGTTGGATTTCAGACCTTTCGTAATTTATTGGTCCTTAAGACATGGAGCCACACTTTTTATGGTGTATTAACATGGACAATTATATGGGCAGTTCTTTCAACCATTACTACATACTTCGGAGGACTGTTGGTCGCTTTGCTGGTGAGTCAGAAGGGCATTCGCTTCAAAGGAATGTGGAGAGTAATTCTGATTGTGCCTTACGCGGTGCCACAGTTAATCTCGCTTCTGCTCATGCGCAACTTATTTAACGGTCAATTCGGGCCTATCAATCAATACATGGGGTATTTTGGATTGGATGGTTTACCGTGGCTGACTGACCCATTCTGGGCTAAGGTTACCGTAATTATCGTTAATATGTGGGTAGGTATTCCTGTTTCTATGCTGCTTATCATGGGCGTTCTGACTACTATCCCACGGGATATGTATGAAGCTGCTGAGGTGGATGGAGCATCGGGTTATCAGAAGTTCCGTATCGTAACGTTGCCGATGGTATTGTTCTCTACAGCACCGACCTTGATTACGCAGTTTGCAGGTAACATCAACAACTTTAACGCGATCTTCCTATTAACTGGTGGTAGTCCGGTAAATGGTGACTATCAATATGCCGGTTCTACGGACTTGCTAGTAACCTGGTTATACAAATTAACGCTAGATCAGAATAAAAACAACATGGCTTCGGCAATAGGGATTATTATCTTTATCATTGTCGCTTCATTCTCCCTGTACAATTACCGCCGGACGAAGTCATTTAAAGAGGAGGATATGATCCAATGAGCAGAAAAGTCGCGAACTTTATTCGCTTAGCAGGTAGTTATATTATCTTGATTGCTTTGTCGATAGCTGCACTCTATCCTGCCCTTTGGATTCTTTTAGCTTCTTTCCGACCTGGTAAATCATTGTACAGCAAAACGTTTATTCCCGAGCAATTCACTTTATCACATTACAGAGAATTGTTCACATCACCCAGCTATATGTTTGGGACTTGGTATGCCAATACCTTGAAAATAGCTGTGTTCTCGATGCTTATCGGGGTAGTTCTTACTTTGTTAACCAGTTATGCCGTATCCAGATTCCGGTTTAAAGCGCGTAAAACAGCGTTATCCACCGTATTGATTCTTGGTATGTTCCCTGGTTTTATGAGTATGATCGCTATTTATATGCTGCTTAAAGAGTTTAATTTGCTGGATACACATATTGCGTTAATTATCGTTTATGCGGCCGGGGCGCCGCTGGGAGGGACCTTTATCGCCAAAGGTTTCCTCGATACGATTCCTCGTTCCTTGGATGAGGCCGCTCGTATTGACGGGGCGAGCAATTTCGGAATATTTATGCGAATCATCTTACCTTTGTCACGTCCTATGATCACATATATGGCGCTGACTCAGTTTGTTGGACCATGGGTGGACTTCATTTTTGCGAGACTCATTCTGCGGACTAAGGAGAACTGGACAGTGGCAGTGGGGATGTGGGATATGGTTAACACCAATCAAAACACTAACTTTACCTTGTTCTCTGCGGGTGCGGTTTTGATCTCCATTCCAATTATGATTTTGTTTGTATTCTTGCAACGTCTGCTAGTAGATGGCTTGACAGCAGGAGCTAGTAAGGGGTAAACCCATTCGCTCGCTTCATGCTAATAAATGATCAGGGTACAGCCTTTATACAGAAATGGAGGGCTGTACCCTTATTTCGTCATGGGGAGTGAACTTAATGAAAAAGTCCTGGACTCTATATTTTAAATCTGTTGGAGTTAAACTGTTCGTTATTTTATTTAGTTCTATAGTTCTCTTATCCTCCGTGCTAGGATTGACTTCCTATTTTGCCGCTAAAAATATCATTACGAATGAGGTTGCTGCAGCCTCCACACAATCTGTAGTTCAGGCAGCGGACAAGCTGGATTTTGTGCTGGCAGAGTATGAGGCACTATCAAGGCAGTTTGCACTCGACTCTGTGTTAAAGGGTGATTTAGAAAAAATAAATAGCGGCGAGCTTACAACTGTGGCCAAAGCCGGTGCTGAAGATCGGATTCGCAGAAAGCTGGACTTGGTAAAAGGGTCTGATGAGCGGATGTATGGCGTCAGGCTGGTATCCAAGAGCTTGGTAGACTCAGAATCTTATAAGTCTGCTGGTATAAGTGGGATTCGTAGTGATGAAGGCATTTCCGCAAGATTAGAGCAAATTGCCGCAGCTAAAGGAGAGCCAGTCTGGTTTCCCGTTCGTGAGAAAGGCTTTTTTGATGCTTATACTGAGCCCTCCTTAACTATGGGGAGATTGCTACGTAATCTTTTACATCCCGAAGCGGAGTATTACATGCTAATCGAAGTGAAAGGGAAGGCCATGACTGAAATGCTGTCTAACCTTCAGATTGGGATGACCGGTGAAATTCGTATCTTGAGTGCGGATGGCAGCATTGTGTATGGTGCGGATCATGCCAAGCTGGGTCAACCCTCTTACATAAAAGTTTCAGAAGAACAAGGGAAAGAGCAAAATCATTCATTTACAGCGGAGGATGAGAACGGAAGTTCTCAGCTTGTTGTATACCAGCCCCTGGCGACTGCCAAGTGGATGCTTATGGGGTATGCTCCTGTCAGTGATTTTACTAAGTCTGCGGACAAGCTTTTATATATCACATTTTCTGTGGTGCTGGCGGCAGCCTTAATAGCACTACTAATTGGTTATATTCTTGTTCGATTGGTAGGGCGCCCGCTGGGTAAGCTGGCAATCTTGATGGAGGAAGGAGAGCGTGGGAACCTGCAGGTACGAACCAATTTCAAGGGCAAAGATGAGATTGGCCGCTTGGGTCAAAGCTTCAACAAAATGATGGAGCAGATCTCCTTACTTGCAAGGCAGAGCGGGAATTCGGCAGATGAGGTCCTCCTTACTTCGGAACAATTAGTACAAGCATCAAGTACAATCTCCCTCCATGCCAGAGAGGTTGCGACCGCTACCGGTGAGATTGCAGCGGGGTCAGCCAGCCTCGCTGTTGAAGCCGAACGTAGTTATCACAATGTTGAGATTATCGGCAACAAAATGAGTGAAGTGACGGAAATAAATACAGTGATGGACCATTCAGCAGAACGGGTCATTGAGGTTAGCAATCAAGGTACAGAGCTGATGAAACTGCTGGTAGAGCAGAGTGAGTCTACGGTAGAGATGATCAATCGAATTCAAGATAATTCTACTAAGCTCAGAGAAAGCACTCATTTAATTCGCAGTATACTCAGCCCTATGATTGCTGTGAATAAGCAGACCAATATTTTGGCACTAAATGCTACCATAGAAGCAGTTAGAGCAGGTGCGGCAGGTAGAGGGTTCATAGTGATTGCTGATGAAATTAGGCAGCTCGCTAACCAGTCGAATGAATCGATTCAATCGGTCTCCAAGATCACGGAAGAGATTGGTCTACATATCGAGAACACCGTTAAGGATATCAATGAAGCCGCTCCTAAGTTCCGTGAACAAATCTCTTCTGTAAGAGAGTCGTCAACGATATTCGCGAGTGTCAAAGAGGAAATGGAACATTTCATGAGACATATTAGTGAATCTTCTGCTTCTGTCCTCGAACTGATTGAGTTCCAGCGTCAACTCGGTGAATCCATGGCCAGCGTAAGCTCCATCGTCCAGCAAACCACTGCTTCGACGGAGGAGGTAGCTTCTATGTCATCTCAGCAATTCACGGTTAGTGAGGAATTGGTTGCCCTATCGGAAAAGCTGGAGGGTTTGGCAGCCGATCTTAAGCACTCTTTGGTTTCTTTTCAAGTATGACAATATTATTCTAATAGAGACGGGCAATTTTCCAATATAATGGAGAGTTGCTCGTTTTTGTTGATTTGATTGCTATCGGACGTTATCTTGTCTTCGAAGTGGCTAAAGAGATACACTTGTATTAAGTAATAAATGAAGAAAGTAGTGATCCATTGACGAACTTAAATCTGAGCCCCAGCGGGAGTCTTTTTCAGCAGGTTTTAATCGAGGGAGATTATAGTCCTCATTTTTTTGCTTACTATTATAAACAGTGGAATAACTACAATATGTCTTACCATCAGCATAATTCAACGGAAATCATGTATTTGATCTCAGGAAGTTGTATCGTAGATGTCCGCCCAAGCTCAGGAGGAGAAGAGAGAGTTCGGCTGAAGCGGGGAGAATTGATCATTTTAGACGCGAATGTTCCGCATAGGCTGATTGTTGAAGAGGGGGCACCTTGTCGGATGCTAAATGTGGAATTTGGGTTCATGGAATATAGAGGGGTTGCACCCTCTGTCGGCAAGCTAGCCCGTGAAGAAACGGCGCTCGCAGAAATGCTGCAGCTTCCTTTTTCCAGTTTAGTAATGCCTGATCCGGAGGAAATCTATCATGTTCTAAAGGGACTTGTGTTAGAGCTTGATCAGAGCGGCGGAAAGGGTGGAAGTATGGTTGATTTATTATTTTGTGAGCTTCTGTTGCGGTTATCCAGACTTCGGCAAGAGCAGCTTCATACCAGCCAACAGCCCTCGCAGCTTTATGTGCGGCGGAGCATTGAATTCCTGCATCAGAACTATGACCAGAACATTCAGGTTAAGGACATCGCTGCCGCAGTTAATCTGCATCCCGGATATTTGCATCGAATTTTTAAGAGCCATACGGGTCGGACGCTCAGCGATTACTTGAACATGTTGCGAATGGAGAAAGCGAAGATGCTGCTTGGGCAGAGCGACATCCCGATTGCTGAAATTGCAGATTACGTAGGAATTAGCAGCAGGCAATATTTTCACCTTCTTTTTAAAAAATACGCCGATTGCACACCTGTAGAATTCCGCAATTCCATTGAGCGTCACGCCTGGAGTTATGAAGAGCATGATTTTCAGTAGATAGGTTAGGATTTTTGACACCTTCTTTCAAAAGAGGTCATGATATTGGTTACGCTTTCCTAAGGTCCCTTGCTACAATGGACAGGAACAACCAATTCATTACCGGAGGATGATAACCATGTCATTTAAAGTGTCTTTTATAGGGGCAGGCAGCATTGGATTTACCCGTGGATTGTTGCGGGACTTACTAACTGTACCGGAATTTAAAAATATCGAAGTCTCATTTATGGATATTAACAGCCACAATCTGGAGATGGTCACGGAGCTATGCCAGCGTGATATTAAGGAGAATGGTTTAAATATACAAATTCAGGCGACAACGGATCGCAGAGAAGCACTGAAGGATGCCAAGTACGTATTTTGTACTATTCGGATGGGTGGGCTTGAAGCCTTTGCTACGGATGTGGACATTCCCTTAAAATACGGAGTGGATCAGTGTGTGGGAGATACTCTGTGTGCGGGTGGCATCATGTACGGGCAACGCGGAATTGCGGAGATGCTGAATATTTGCCGTGATATTAGGGAGATGGCAGCACCGGATGTACTTTTGCTTAACTATTCGAATCCGATGGCTATGCTGACCTGGGCCTGCAATAAATATGGTGGTGTTCGGACCATCGGTCTATGTCATGGTGTACAGCATGGGCACCAACAAATTGCGGATGTGTATGGTCTTAAGAAATCCGAAGTTGATATTATCTGTGCGGGCATCAATCACCAGACCTGGTATATTTCAGCAAGTCATGAGGGGAAGGATCTGACCGAAGGTCTTTTAGAGGCTTTTGAGAAACATCCGGAATTCAGCCGTACGGAAAAAGTGCGCATCGATATGCTTCGTCGCTTTGGCTACTATAGTACAGAATCCAATGGACACTTAAGTGAGTACGTGCCATGGTACCGTAAACGCAGTGATGAAATTATGGATTGGATCGATCTTGGGAGCTGGATTAACGGAGAAACAGGCGGTTATCTGCGTGTCTGCACGGAAGGTCGGAATTGGTTCGAGACCGATTTTCCAAACTGGATGAAAGACCCGGCATTGGAGTATACGAAGGAGAATCGCGGGGAAGAGCACGGCTCTTATATTATAGAAGGATTGGAAACGGGACGAGTGTACCGGGGGCACTTTAATACAGTGAACAATGGCGTAATCTCTAATCTGCCAGATGATGCCATCATCGAAGCACCGGGATATGTAGACCGGAACGGGATCTCCATGCCATTGGTAGGTGAATTGCCGCTGGGTCCTGCCGCCGTATGTAACGTGAGCATTTCAGTGCAACGTCTGGCGGTTGAAGCAGCTGTACACGGCGATGATAAGCTGTTACGTCAGGCATTTATGATGGATCCACTCGTTGGTGCTGTATGTAATCCAAAAGAAGTCTGGCAGATGGTCGATGAGATGCTCGTCGCAGGGGAACAGTGGCTGCCTCAATACAGCGAAGCTATTGCTAAAGCCAAGGAACATTTGGCTTCAGGAGAGCTTATCCCAACGAACGCTAACAACGAGGGCGCTGCTCGCCTGAAGGTGAAGACGGTGGATGAGATGATGCAGGACCGGGAAGCAGCGAACAAAAATGCTGGTGAGTCTGATAAAGGCAAGGATAGAGAGAAGGTTCAATAAGGTGTAGCATTGAAAGCTTTTTAACTATAAATAACCTCCACATTCCAGAGTTTGGGATTGGAGGTTTTTTTAGGATGGAAGTCTAAGAGGGGAAAAACAAAACAGCAGTCATAGCTTACGAAAACAAGCTGACATGGGTGGGGAGTACAAGTTTATCGGTACCGATCCAAATTGTGAAATTAGGTTTATAGTAGGAGTTATTATGTAACTGAAAAAAGAAAGTTAGTTTAATTTCACTGGCTTATTTTTTTATCTATACCGTAGCGCCGAGGGCTACAGTAATCCCACACAGTTGCCCTACATACTATACTGACGCATTCCTCGATACTTACGGACTCAGATGAGCAATTTGCCCATCCCCGATACTTGCGGTCCCATATGACGCTATTCGCCCATACCCCGGTACTTGCGGGCCTAGATGACGCTATTTGCCCATCCCTCGATCTTACGGACCCAGATGACGCTATTTGTCCATCCCTCGATACTTGCGGACCTAGATGACGCTATTTAGCAATTTATCGCCTTTGGAGCGTATTATCGGACCCCAGTGCAGCTATTGCTCAGAATGAGGCTCGTTTTTGGTGTTTTTCGTGCTAATAGTATATGGGGTCCGATAGCAAGCCAAATATGCGCTAAAGCTACGTATAAGGTCATCTGTGTCCGAAAGCGCCGCCCCCCAGTAATCCCTCAGTTGCCCTAATTGGATTTCCAGCGCATTCCCTGATACTTACGGACCTAGGTGACGCTATTCGCCCATCCCTCGATCTTACGGACCCAGATGACGCTATTCGCCCATCCCCTGATCTTGCGGACCCAGATGACCCTATTTGCAAATTTATCGCCATTGGAGCGTATTATCGGACTCCAGTGCAGCTATTGCTCAGAAAGAGGCTCTTTTTTGGTGTTTTTCGTGCTAATAGTAGCTATGGGGTCCGATAGCAAGCCAAATATGCGCTAAAGCTACGTATAAGGTCATCTGTGTCCGAAAGCGCCGCCCCCCCAGTAATCCTACAGTTGCCCTACATACTATTCTGACGCATCCCCGATACTTACGGACCCAGATGACCCTATTTGCAAATTTATCGCCTTTGGAGCGTATTATCGGACTCCAGTGCAGCTATTGCTCAGAATGAGGCTCGTTTTTGGTGTTTTTCATGCCTATAGCGGCTATGGGGTCCGATAGCAAGCCAAATATGCGATAAAGCTACGTATAAGGTCATCTGTGTCCGAAAGCGCCGATCTCCCAGAATCCCCAGTTGCCCTAATTGGATTTCCAGCGCATTCCCTGATACTTACGGACCCAGATGAAGCTATTTGCCCATCCCCTGATACTTGCGAACTTAGATGACGCAATTTACGAAGTTTGTTGTTTTGTTCAAGAAGGAGCAACACCAAAAACGCGGATGTCCCATCAGCCATTTTTGGCTTTTGGGATACCCGCGTTTTGGAGTGGGGGATTAAGAATTAACCGTACCCTTTGGACTAAAGAAGGTCTTCAGCGCCTGATACACTTCTTTTTTGTCTTTAATGACGTAATGCATGAATTGTTCATGTTTCAGATGGCGATAAGCTGACATCAAGGTACTGCTACGATTGTATTGGTTCACCTCACCGTAGCCGAACATATTGCTTCGTTTCAGCAGTTCTCCGATCAGCTTCACGCAACGTTCGTTGTCGGAGGTGAGATTATCACCATCGGAGAAGTGAAATGGATAAATGTTGTACTGCGCAGGTGGGTAGCGGCTATCGATAATTTCAATCGCTCGCTGATATGCCGAGGAACAAATCGTTCCCCCGCTTTCGCCACGGGTGAAGAAATCATGCTCACTGACTTCCTTAGCCTCCGTATGGTGGGCGAGAAAAACAATCTCTACCTTCTCATATTGGCGGCGCAGAAAACGGGTCATCCAGAAGAAGAAGCTGCGGGCGCAGTATTTTTCAAATGAACCCATCGAACCTGACGTATCCATCATCGCAATAATGACCGCATTGGAATGAGGTGTTCTAATATCATCCCATGTTTTGTAGCGCAGATCATCTGGGCTGATACTGTGAATGCCGGGATTTCCGCTGCTTGCATTGCGTCGGAGATTCTCCAGCAGCGTACGTTTTTTATCGATGTTGGACATCATCCCTTTTTTACGAATATCGTTAAAAATAATGGATTTGACCTCGATCTCTTCCTTATTCTTAGGCTTCAGATGAGGCAATTCCATATCCTGAAACAGAATGTCCTCCAGATCTTCCAGATTGACCTCTGCTTCCACGGTATCTTGGCCCGGCTGATCGCCTGCTTTTTCTCCTTTACCGGGCTGTGCCGATTGTGAATCGCGCCCAAGCACATCGCCAACCTGACTTTCCCCGTCCCCCTGTCCTACATGCTTCTGTTTACGGAAGTTATAAATAATCCGGTATTCATCCAGACTGCGAATCGGAACCTTCACAATCTGCTTACCGCCTGACAAAATAATATTTTCTTCGGTAACGAGGTCAGGCAAATTATCCTTGATGGCTTCTCTGACCTTTTGCTGATGGCGTTCCTGATCCTGATGACCTTTACGATGAAGGGACCAGTCTTCTTTTGAGACTACGAAGGAAAAGGGACCGGATGATTGCGACAGGATGACCACCTCCCATGGAATATGAATGTTGATTGAGGGAATTTTTTACAAAGTATATAGTTGGATCCCCCGCAAAGTACCTGAGTACGCATAGAAAGCAAAGCCTCACTTTGTGGGGATGTTTTGGGGTTGTAACTAAAGTATATTCATGGGGATGAGGGATATGTGATTTCTTATTCACTGATCTCATCTACGGTCAGCACATAGCTGTTAGATTGGCTTTCGCCAGAGTAGTTACGTCCATCCATATTGAAAGAGAATTGAGCATTTACGGATCCCTTAAGGAAACGACCCATTACCTGTTCACTCACCTGGACAAAATAATGAATGTTAACCATAGATGCAGCATTAACTATCCCCAGCGGCAAGGTGCCGGTAAATGAAGATTGTGGGTTCGGAACTCCATCAATCACAATGCTGTTGGGATCAAGAAAACATTTTTCCGGGGTTAGACGATTCAGAGATATTTCCGCTGGCCAATTTCCGCTATTGGTTAGTGAGATCCAGCATTGGACTCGCTCTCCTGCTTCTACGATAGTTGGTTTTGCATGGACTACGAGTGAAATGACAGGTGTGACTACTAGGGTGGTAACTGTATTGGAACGAGAGGTTTGCCGTACGGTCCGTCCGTCTGGAAGCACAAAGGTATACTGAACACTACCATGGTTTTGTACGGCTGCGATTTCATGAATGTTAATGGCTGCAGGTATACTCACTTGAAAAACTACAACTGCTGTAGTACCGCCTCTTAAAGTACCTAACTGGATGCCTTCCGCTGGTCGTGCACCTTTTTGCAACACTCCATTTAAGAGAACACTATCCCATACGAAAAGAGTACCTGAAGGTATGGCATCTGTTAGGACTGCATTTACAGCCAGATTCCCGTTGTTCGTTACCGTAAGCTCATATCTCAAATTATCGCCCGGAGCTGCTGTAACATGATCCACTTTTTTACTAATGGTGACCCCCGCTTGGACAAGTGAGACAACCGCAGTGTTACTTTCGGTCGTAATTGTATGCTCATCGACTGAATAGGTGACAACCGCGCTGTTGGTTAAGGCCAACGAGGGAGAAAACTCTGTTACTCGGACACGAAAAGTAATATCAACGCTTAGGTCTGTGTCCAGGGAACCGAGTAATATCCCCTGTGCCGGGTCTGATTCTGGGTAATAAATCCCACCTGCGATGACACTCCCCGGTATAAACACCGCCCCGTCTGGAATAGAAATTGTTGCACTGATTTGAGTTAAGAGGCTGTTTCCTTCATTTGTAAGCCGCAAGGTGTAAGTGACTACATCCCCTATAAAAGAAGTCGGAGTACTTGCAGACAAGGAGGTCGAGAGCTGGTAGGAGCGTAAAGAAACCTGTACGGAATTTGAAAATAGATCTCCTTTAACGATTCTTCCCTCCGGTGTGGAAAAAGAAAAACGGCCTAGCGCTTTATTTTGCAGCACTAGGGAAGACGGCAGGGAAATGATGACGACTTGAAAGGCGATGCTCACTTGATTCTGCGGTGCAATAGAACCAAGGGGGATGCCTGAAGACGGTGTAGCCCCCGGAAGAGGCACACCGTCTCTGAGCACACTGTTGGAAATAAAGGATACACCTTCTGGAAGAATGTCAAACACCGTCAAAAAAGCATCTGTATTTCCATTATTACTGGCTGTAATGGTATACACCAAAGTGTCGCCTAAAGAGGCGTGGAGTTTATCTGTACTCTTCAGCAATGAAAGCACGGGGCCCACGACCGGGGTGTTAACGGTATTGGAATAGACAATTCCGTCAACACCCGCTGCCGAGTTGAAGAGTACCATGGACTGATTGGTTACGACAGGTTGGGTACGTGAGCCGGGAATCATAACGCTACTACCTGAACCTGGAAGGTAATGGTTGAAGAAGCACCTGCAGCAATTGTACCAATTGCGATTCCCGAAGCCGGACTGCCACTAGGACGTGGGGCTCCATCTACGGTAATGCTTCCCGTTACAAACTGGCTGCCAGCTGGAATAGGGTCAACCATGATGACATTATTAACTGGTGAAATCCCTAAGTTGGTGACAACAATCGTATAGGTGATGATATCGCCCACAACCGCATCAATAGAAGTAGTGCTCTTAACCACACTTACGTCTGGTGAAGATACAGGGATAATTAGGACGTTTGAGACAGAGGATCCCGTGAGTAAACGTCCATCTGGTGGTGTGAATGTGAAATTTGCTGTAGCTTGATTGACTAACTGTTGTGGCGAAGGGAGGGAAGCAATAGTAACCTGCAACGTAATGGTTACTGTTACTGTACTTCCCGGAGCTACCGACCCAATACTTAAGCCAGTAGCCGGATCTGATCCTGGTTGTGGTACCCCATTCACGAGCACGCTGTTTGGAACAAAGACAGCTCCGTTCGGAATGGTATCGGTAATAACTACATTTGCTATGAGGTTACCAGTATTCGTCACATTTAAGGAGTAAGTAATCGTATCTCCGACAGTTGCGGCGGTTCTGTCCGCCCCTTTGACAACTACAATGATAGGTTGATATACCGGAATAACAAGTGTATTTGAGAATGAAGATCCTGAGAATGCGCCGGAGGTGAAACTGACGGAAGCTTGATTACTAAGCGTTGTAGGATTAGGCAGCACATTGACAATCGTGTTGAACGAGACTTGAAAAGATGCTCCCGGTGCAAGTGTACCGAGCGAGATCCCGTTGGCTGGATTGGCGCTAGGGCGTGGAGTGCCATCTACGGTCACACTGCCAGCGACAAAGCTAGAGCCTGCAGGTATTGGATCACTGAGGTTAACGTTACTGATATTTGCTATTCCGCTGTTGGTAACAGTGAAGTTATAAGTGATGGTATCGCCAACAACGGCATCGGTAGCTGTCGAAGATTTAGTGACGATAACGTTCGGTGAGGATACTGAGATTGTTGTTGTATTGGAATTGATCGAATTGTTAAATGTCCGTCCATCTGGAAGTGTGTATGCAAACGCGACGGAAGCTTGATTGAGCAGCTGTTGGCTTGCCGGCAATGTTGTGATAAGCACTGAGAACATTACAGACAGGCTTCCATTCGCGGAGATTACCCCCAGTGGGATCCCGGCAGCTGGGTCTGCTCCTGGAGCAGGAGCGCCTTGAATGAGTACACTGTTTGGAATAAACGTTGTACCCGCTGGAATGGTGTCACTCAGGGTTGCTAAAGCTCCGTAGTTACCTGTGTTGGTCACATTTATAGTATAAGTAATCGTATCCCCAACGGTAGCATTGACTGAATTGGAGCTTTTTGCTGCTGCAAGGATAGGCAGATAGACAGGCGTCGTGACGATATTTGAGAAGGCTACATTTGAGACAACACCTGAGGTGAAGCTGACTGTTGACTGATTATTTAACAATCCAGTAGGCGGTAGTGAAACTACATTTACGGTAAAAGCAACAGTTACGGTTACACCGGGTGCTATGCTGCCTAGGGTCACTCCAGTAGCTGGGCTAACTCCTGTGCGAGGCACACCGTCCACAAGCACGCTGCCTGTCACAAAGGTGGTGCCGGCAGGAAGGGCGTCTGTGAAGACCACATTATTTACAGTGGCAATCCCGTTATTAGTTAAAGCTATGGAATAAGTGATTGTGTCACCGACTGTAGTTGATGTTGTGGTTGTAGTTTTAATTACAGCAATATTAGGTGAGGAGACCGGAATAGTGACGGTGTTAGAGAGTGCAGTCCCATTAAGTGTACGTCCGTCGGGTAAGGTGAAGCTGTATGCTGCGGTTCCTTGATTGACCAGTTGCTGAGGACTAGGCAATGAAGTGATGTCAACCGTGAAAATGACTACGGTCGTTCCTCCAGGCTGTATTATTCCAGCTGCAATTCCGGTGGAAGGATCCGCTTGCGCTAAAGGGAGTCCATTGATGAGCACGCTATTCGGAACAAAAGCCGTACCTGCGGGAATATTATCCGTCAATGTTAAATTAGCAGCATAGTTTCCTGTGTTACTAACTGTCAGTGTGTAGCTAACGGAATCGCCAACCGTGGCATTGGCTGTACTAGCACTCTTGACTACGGCAATGTTCGGCTGGAACACAGGGACTGTAACGGTATTAGAAAAAGTGGAGCTTGAAATAACGCCTGAAGTGAAGGTAACGGATGCCTGATTGATGAGTGAAGCTGTAGGAGGGACGGAGGTAACAGTAACACTGTAGGTAACCAGCGCTGATGCACCAGCTGCTAGAGTGCCGATAGATATCCCCGAAGCAGGATTCAAGTTCGGGAATGGAACTCCGTTGACAGACACGCTGCCTGTTACAAAAGTACTCCCTACCGGTGTAGGATCATTGAGTAAGACGCTAGTAACAGATTCTATACCATTATTAGTTATATTGACGTTGTATGTGACCGTTTCACCAACAGCAACTGATGTTGAAGTAGTGCTCTTGGTAACGACAATGTTAGGAGCAGAGACTTGTAAAGTTACAGTGTTAGACACAGCAGTCCCAGATAACGGTCTACCGTCAGGCGGAGTAAAGGTAAAGCTTGCAGAAGCCTGATTACTAATCTGCTGAGGTGTTGGCAGGGAGATGATATCAACGGTGAAGCTGACTGCAATACTGGCACCAGGAGCGACATTTCCTACAGCTATCCCTGTATCAGGGGCTGATCCGGGTTGAGGCATACCACCTACAATGACACTATTAGGAACAAAAACTGTACCTGCTGGAATGTTATCAGTTAGCGTAAGATTTGCAGCCAGATTACCTGTGTTGCTAACAATCACTGTGTAGATGACAGAATCACCGACAACTAAAGCATCGAAATCGCCGTCTCCATCAGCGGCACTTTTTACTAAGGAGATTTGGGGCTGAATAACTGGTGTAGTTGTGATATTAGATGAAGAAGAACCGGAGAATACACCGGATGTAAAACTGACAGACGACTGATTGTTAATCTGTGATGGTATCGGCATCGTTATCCTCACCTCGAATGTTACGGTAGCTGTGGCGCCAGGGCTCAAACTACCGATTGGAATGCCGGCGGACGGAACTGCTAGCGGCAGGGTAGTGCCACTTACAATTACGGTTCCGGGAATAAAAGCGACATTCTCAGGCAGAGGATCGCTGAGAATGATATTGCTTACTGTTGCAATACTGTTATTGGTCAATACAGAGGTAAAGGTAAGGATATCACCAGTAACAGCAGTAGCAGCGTTTACGCTTTTTACAACACTGACGTTAGGGGCGGACACTGGGACAGAGAGCGTATTGGATACTACATTTCCTCCGAGCTGACGCCCGTCTGGAAGGGTAAAGCTATATGTCGCTGAAGCAGAGTTCAGTAATACTTGTGATGGAGGCAGGGCTGTGATTGTGACCAGAAAACTTACGGTGACACTATCACCAGGAGCGAGCGGTCCAACTGGAATGCCAGTTGCCGGATTATATCCGGGCAAAGGTGTTCCTCCAATAATGACACTATTCGTGTCAAACACGGCTTGGGGTGGCAGGATATCAGTTACTAATAGAGTAGCTGCAATATTCCCGGTGTTGCTGATCAGGATGGAGTATGAGAGAGATCCCCCTACAGATGCCTGGGCTGCATTGGCGCTTTTGACCATACTAAGGATGGGCTGAAATACAGGTGTTACTATCGTGTTTGAGAGCGAAGAACCGGTGAACGCCCCAGAGGTGAAGGAGGCGCTGGCTCTGTTTGTAAACTGTGCTGGACTTGGCAAGGAAGCAACATTCACTCTAAAAGACACCGTGACAGAGCTGCCCGCGGCGATACTTCCGATTGCTATACCTGTACTTGGGTTAGCCGCTGCAACCGTCGAACCGTTGACAGTCACACTGCCTGCTACAAAAGCTCCCCCCGTAGGAATAGGGTCAGAGACAACAACGTTAGTAACAGTGACGCTGCTTGGGTTGGACACTATGACTGAATAAGTAAGATTTTCTCCAACCGCTACATTAGTTAGATTTGCAGTTTTGGTTAGTGTAATGTTTGGAGCGGAGACCGGAATGGTTAGGGTATTGGATAGACTGGTCCCGGAGAATGATCTTCCACTTGGCAGTTGGTAGGTGTAATTGCTATTGCCTTGATTATTCAGAACAGGTGGAGCAGGCAGAGATTGTACAGAGACAAGAAAGGTCACAGGAACAGCTGCCCCTGAAGCTAAAGTGCCTAAGTTAATTCCTGTAAGTGGAGAGTCAGCAGGTCTAGCAACACCGTTAACAGTTACACTTCCCGAGACAAAGGTGCTTCCTGAAGGAATATTGTCGCTCAGAGTTACAGCCGCCCCGATATTCCCTGAATTCTGAACATTTAACGTATAAAGAATATTGCCACCTACAGTTGCACTGGAAACGTTCGAGCTTTTTGCAATTTGGATTACAGGCTGATACACGGGAGTTGTAGTCGTGTTTGAGACTGAAATGCCAGTAAAAGCACCCGAGCTAAAAGAGGCACTAGATTTATTCAATAGCTGAGCGGGACTTGGTAATGAGATAACGTTGACTTGAAAAGTGACGGCGACGGAGCTTCCTGGAGCGATGGTACCGACAGCAATCCCTGTTCCAGGATTAGCTGAGGGTTGTGATACACCGGCGACGGTGACACTTCCGGGAACCAGCGATGTACCCGCAGGTATGGTATCTGAGAGTGAAACGTTGGTAACTGCTGCAATTCCGTTGTTACTGATTACTGAGGTGTAGAGCAGTATATCTCCGACAGTTACGTCGGTGAATCCAGCGCTTTTGACTACGGTAACATTGGGTGTTGTAACGGGAATAGACAAAGTGTTGGACGAGGCAGAACCAGCTACCGTTCGCCCATCTGGAACTTGAAACGTATAAGCGGCGCTTGCTTGGTCAACCAACTGCGGCGGTGAGGGAAGACTATTCACGATGACCCGAAATTGAACAGTAGAACTGCCACCGGCTGGAACCGTACCGATAGCAATCCCCGTGGCAGGGTTACCAGCGACAGGATTTCCATTGACGGTGAAGCTGCCTGCGACGTAAGAGCTGCCTGAGGGAATGTTATCCGTAAGTGTTGTTAACGCGCCGATATTTCCTGTGTTCGTGATTTGAAGAGTATAGGTGATCTGATCTCCAACCGTAGCATTGGCGGTACTGGCTGATTTCACAATGTTAAGGACGGGTGAATATACAGGTAAGGTTACTGTATTAGATGGAATGACCCCCGTCATGATAGGGCCTCCGGCTACACTTTGAAACGTAAAGGCAGCGTTGGCAGTATTTGCGATATTTTGTGGACTTGGCGGCAATGAAGTGACTTTGGCTTGATATGTAACCGTTATTGAACTGCTTAAAGCTAATGAGCCTAATGGGATTCCTGCTGTAATATCAAAAGTAGGCCTTACGACGCCAGCAACGACTACGCTTCCAGTTACAAAAGTGGATCCTGCCGGCAGCGCATCTGATAAAACGACACTTGCTGCTCCTGCTGTTCCTGTATTACTGACAGTCACCGTATAAGTTACCGTATCACCGACTATGGGGCCGGCTACATTAGCGCTTTTAGTGAGGTTTATTTTAGGAGCATTGATATCAACCTGTATGGCATTACCGTTGAGTACATAAGCATCGCCTGAGGTGGTTAATTGTAATACGGCAGAAGATTGATTGTTTATCAGCCGGGCGGAGACGTCAACATTGGTAATATCCCAGCCTTGACGGCCGCCGATAATGTTGGTCCCTGGGTTTCCATTGGTTTGATTGCGGTTTCCAAAGGTACCTGTTGTGTTTAGATTACCTGCATCATTGTTAATCTGTGACGCAAAAAAGTTGTTGGCAAAGTTGTTTGGTCCCGATAAAGCAACAAGTGTAGCCGAGGTTGGACCAAATAACGCTTGATCCCCCGAACGGTTGGCATCCCCCTCCTGTGCGCTGAATAACGCTCTGCCGCCAAGCGCACCTGTAATTGGTGTTGCGAAGCCTGTGATCGTAGTTGAAACTGGGGCTGAGGTTGCCTGTACAAGTATTGCACCTGCCCGTAGGGACATATTGCGAAAAGGTAAGGCTGTATTTTGGTAGATTACGCCTAATGTCCAGCCAGCATGGTTGGCCGTGGAATCACTAGGGATAACAATCGTACCCACTACACCGCCAGTGGTGTAGGTGCCGGCGCCGCCTTGTTGGATAATGCTGGTCACGTTGGCGGAACGAACATATGCTGATGCACCACCTCCCAAATCGACTACGTTGCTCGTTGCTGAATCGGGAGTAACGCTGAATGTAGTGCCAGCAGGAGTTATTAGGGAGACAGGATTGTTAATGGCCGAACTGAGGTTAACGGTTCCGTTAATATAGGTACCGCCCCATATCAGTTCTGCATACAGCACTGTGCTGCCAGATGGTAGGACCAGTATGGCTGCTGAACTGTTGCTTGTATAAAGACTAGTAGTTCCGCTAGGATAGGAACCAAATGTCGATGAAGTATTAACAGTAGTAAAGCCACCGATGCTGTCTAGTGTCCCTGGCACTCCGATCGTATCGGAGCGGCTAAGTCCAAGCGTGTTGCCGGTAAATGTGATAGCACCGGTCGCATTGATCGTTGCCCGTACGACTAGTGGAATGATTCTCACCTCCTTCGAGGTTGATTTTGGCCAAAAGTGAACCGTCCTATAGTTAGGACGGCACAGTTAATACCTGTATGTTAGCCTATGATACAAAATGGGTATTAGTGTATGTCCCATCTTAAAATTATAGAAAAAAATGTCTGTTTTGTGATTTAAGTCTTCGTTCGACAAGAACATGAGGTTCAGGATAATGAGTTCTGCTCATCAGCTCCAGCTCCTGATCAGTGATATTGTGCTTGACTACGACAAAATGGTACATGATTTCATGCACTACATTTGCTTGAAGGGTCTTTAGTATTTCTAGTTCTTCAGTTTCGTAAAGCGGATCTTCATAAGGGTGTTGATAGAATAACTCCATCCGCAGCAACCGATAATCGAAGGGTGGTGCGGGTACAGGGTAGTCTGGAATAGCTGGGCATACTGGACCGGATGGGGGTTGGAAGAAGGATCCTGTAAAATGCCGGGGGGTATATTCGTCAAACTTCTGCTTAAAGGAAGGATTGGACATATGGGCAAAGCTGTGGGCATAGGGTGCTAGAATGCAAACAACTGCTTTATGGATGCTAATTCTGTGAATTTCCGCCATGGCTGTGAATAAATTGTCCACATAAGGCAGTACACGGCTAGCCATAACAAACTCAGCACTATTGTCAGGGAGAGGAATCTCTTGGCAAATATCGCAGACAATATCTACAACAGGACCCGCGATCCGATCGATCCCGAGATAACCTGCTTCCTTATTAGATCCACAGCCGATATCGATTTTCAAGGGGCTCACTCCTTTGGGATAAATCAGGCTCACACTATTGTATTAATACCGCTGTAGCCTGCATCCGACGGATGCCTAATAGAGGCTGGAAGTTATCTATAATTACTTCATATGAAACTTTCATAGAGTGGTTAACGTTATAAGAGTATACTTATGAAGATGACTTTGAAAATAATCGCCACATAGAGGAGGCACTCAACATGAAAAAACAACGTTCATTACCCGCCATAGCAGCGATTGCTGCCTTAACATTTGCCTTAACCGCTTGCGGCGGGAATAATTCGGCACAGACTTCAGGAGAACCGACTGCAACACCTTCTCCAACTTCAACCGAGAGCTCAAGCACAGCTGAGCCTACAGAAGCTCCAAGCACTCCCGTACCCACTGAGAACCCAAGTACAGCCACACCAACCGAAAATCCGAGCACAGCTAAACCTAGTTCTACTCCAAAAGCAGAAGGTAAAACAATAAAAATGACGGCCGTTTATATCGGACAAATAGATAGTCATTCCGTTGAGATTGCGACAAAAGAAGGTCCAACCGCTTTTGAGATTTCAGCTGGAATGGAGAGTATACTTGATACTTTGAATTCAGATGATTCCGTAGTTATTGAATACCTGGAAAAAGCAGTGGAGGGCGATCCGTCTGTTAAGCAACGTGTGCTGACAAAGCTGGCTCTAGCGAAATAATTGAATGTATTAATTTGCAAATAGAGGGTGTCTCAGCAATCATATAGTGGTTGCTGGGACACCCTCGTTTTTTTTAAGCATAGTTCTTGCTCAAACAATAAACTTAGTTTGGTCGATCACAGTCCGCATACCTAGCTGCATCATTATGGATTAGGAGCTACACTATTGGATCTAGCTGCACCACTATGGATCTAGCAACCCCACTAACGGAACTAGTAGCACCACTATGGATCTAGCAGCCCCACTAACGGAACTAGTAGCACCACTATGGATCTAGCAGCATACTAACGGATCTAGCAGCACCACTATGGATCTAGCTGCCCCACTATGGATCTAGTAGCCCCACTAACGGATCTAGTAGCCCCACTATGGATCTAGCAGCCCCACTATTGGATCTAGCAGCACCACTATGGATCTAGTAGCCCCACTAACGGATCTAGTAACCCCTATATTGGACTCAGCATTATCGGACCCAGCAGCCCTAAAACGCAGCTTTTCCCTACATTTGGTTCGCTATCGGACCCCATCGCAGCTATTGCCATAAAAAACGCCCAATAGGATCCTTTTTCGATGCAATAGCGTCACTGGGGTCCGAAACTGTGCTCCAAAGGGCGAAAATCCGTAAATAACGTCATCTGAGTCCGTGAGCCGCGGATGACGGGGAAAACTCAGCATTATCGGACCCAGCAGCCCTTAAACGCAGCTTTTCCCCACATTTGATTCGCTATCGGACCCCATAGCAGTTATTTCTATGAAAATCGCTCAATATGATCCTTTTTCGATGCAATAGCGACACTGGGGTCCGAAACTGTGCTCCAAAGGCGAAAAAAACGTAAATAACGTCATTTGAGTCCGTGAGCCACGGATGAAGATGAGGACTCCCCAATGCAGATTTTAGCTTCATACATAAATAAAGGTATCCTCACAACCCGCTCAAAGTTGTTGGGATACCCTTTTTAATGAAGTTAGCATGTTTAAAAGAAGCTTAAAGCGTTCCAGCATTGACTAGGAAGGTTGTAATAAGCAGCATAAAGAGTAAGATAATAACACCATTGACTATCGTGCCAATAATGCCAAACACCTTGCGACGTTTCCGAATGGAAAGCCCAATGATGCCGATGACTACACCGATTACATTAAGAGCAGCCAGAATAATAACCGTTAATCCTAGAAGCATTATGAATTGCGAGGACTGGCTTAATAGTTCGGAATTCTCATTAACCAATGAAGAAGACTTCATTATAATAGAGATAAAGATGGCTGCATAGCCGATGATCGACACGAGACAGATAATGAACGAAGCAATACCAGGTCCAGAATGTTGAAGATCATGTTCTACTTTTTGATGCGTAGATGATAAATCAGCGCTTGGGTAATCCGGATGAGGGTTGGGATTTCCCACCTCTGCCGCAGGTACGTCTGATTTTGACAGAGAATTTAAGTCCATGGTTTGCACTCCTTGAGAGATTAGAATGAAAATGTTGTTAATATCCACTTTTTCATATTGATGCTAAAAAAGCAACCCCTGAATGAGGCAAAATAAAAAATGACTGCTGGAAATAGGAACGGGCATTACGTTATGATAGAATGAGTCTAAAATTAAGGGGGTGTAATCATTTGCAACGGAAATTTATGGCCTGGGGGGCTGTGCTAGCAATGCTGGCAGTAGGAATTGGTGCTTTCGGTGCCCATCTACTAAAACCAGTGATCAGTGAAGACTATATGAAGGTATATGAGACTGGTGTGCAGTATCACTTGGTACATGCGCTGGGGGTAATTCTCATCGCACTGGCTGTGGGCCAATGGGGCGAAAGTGTCCGATTACGTTGGGCGGGCCGATTGTTAATTGCAGGTACCATTTTGTTCTCTGGCAGTTTGTATGTTCTGAGTATCTCCGGAATTAAGGTGCTAGGAGCGATTACACCTATCGGTGGGGTATGCTTTATAATTGGCTGGTTATGCCTTGCGATAGAGGGATTTTCACGTAAAACGTCGTCTTAGTTGTTAAAAAAAAAGAAAGACCAATAAGCACCTGTTCCCCAAAGAGGGAGGGTGCTTATTGGCTTGTAACGCATGCGCTTACAGAAACTCGTCGATTTCATTTAGATTAAAGCTGTACACCTGCTTCTCATCCACATGGTAGACACTTATAGAGTTGGCTGCTTCATCAAAGTTTAAAATACGACAGGGCATGGACACTTGTTTCCCGTACCGGTTCGCTCGTAAACGTACCAATTGATTATTCTGAATATACTGACGAATCTTCCCGTATGCATCAGCTGGCGTCTCAATGGCCGTTTGCTGTGCAGGCGTTTCTGCCTGTTTTTTTATCGGTGTATCCAGCTGCTTCTTCGTAGATTTTGGAGGCAGCTTTAATGAAATGGGAGGAGCAGAGTTTTGATTCAAAGCTAGTTTAGCGGAGCGTAGCAAGCTGTCAATGGTTCTCCCTAATTCAAGACCGGAGTTAATGTTGAAATCTGTGATATGGTCATTATTGTTCAACATTTCGAGCAGAAATTGCAGTGCAAGCGGGTTGGTACGGGCATTAATCAGGATGTCGACGTTAAATAAATAATTGCCGTCTGTGCGTTGTAGTTTCTCGTCCATAAATCCCCCAGCTTTTCGTTTAGAACATCTCTGAATGGTTACAGGAATGTAATTAACTATAACATTAAACATGCAATATTCATATACCCAGGACTACTGGAATAGGGACTATTATACTGCATTTTATACTAGGCATAGGACTACCGTCAGCACACCCACAGGAAAATTAGCATACATATACAACGTGGATAGTGAAAAAAAGGAGGTGCTGCTATTGGTTACTATGGAGCCTATTACAGTAGGTGAACATACGCTGATCGGGGTAGAGGTTAAGCTTCCCAAAACTACACTGCTCTCCATCAGCACGAACCGAGGTTATATTATGTGCGGTGCACTGGATGTCGGTCTCCTTAATGAAACACTTAGTGATCGGCATATCATCGCGGCTCGTGCGGTGGGTGTACGGACACTTGCCCAGCTTTTAGCTGCCCCGTTGGAGTCTGTAACGATAGAAGCAGAGAGTCTTGGCATCGTACCAGGTATGACGGGTGCGGAAGCGTTACTTCTTATGGTCTGACCGGAAATTTAACAATTCCAAACAAACGGGGCTTAGGCCCTTTTTGTTTGTTTGCAAGTATTCACATTTAAGCATAATCGGGTGCGTCTTTGCTCATGCTAGTACAAATAAAGGTGTTATGGAAGGCTTCTCCTTGTTTCGTATTACAGGTAAAAGGGTAAATTAAGAATAGACAAGTTACTACCGGACGAAGGAAATAGTAACCGGTAAATATAATGGATAAGGTAGGGATCATCTCATGGCTAAAGCATCGAATAAAGTAAATACAACTTCACTGGAACAGATCATGAATCGTCAGGTTGCTAACTTAAATGTCCTGTACGTAAAAATTCATAACTTTCATTGGTATGTCAAAGGAGAACAGTTCTTCTCCCTTCATGTGAAATTTGAGGAATTATATAATGAAGTAACCCTTCACATGGATGAAGTAGCAGAACGCTTGCTAACCATCAAAGGCAGTCCGGCAGCAACATTGAAAGAATATTTGGAATTAGCTACAATTCAAGAAGCTACAGGTAAGGAAGATACACGGGGAATGGTTCAGTCTCTGATTGAAGACTTCGCCACCATCTCTGAAGAGCTGACAGAAGGCATCGAGCTTGCCGAAGAAACCAAGGATCAGCCAACCTCAGATATGTTCATTAAAATCCGTAGTGATCTGGAGAAACACCAATGGATGCTACGTTCGTTTCTTAGCTAATCATTAAGCAGTTTGAATAAGGCTTCCTGCGGGAAGTCTTATTTTTGCGTAGTCTTATGTTTAATGAAAATCTTCTCTGAGTCACAAGTGATTAGCTAAAGAGAAATTTGTAAAAAAACAAGGTTTGATATAAAATTAGTGAGAATCATTGATAATCATTGTGATTCAATTTATAATAATTATAATGTGATAGAAAATCTAATTGTGCTGGGAATCAGGATTATCCTGTTTCAATACAACTTTTGATTTCGCAAATCGATCAATGGAGGGAATAATATTATGGCAGCAGAATTTGTCATTGAGGGTCTTAAAGCGACGATTGAGGGAAAAGAAATTTTGAAGGGGATTAACCTTCAAATGAAAGGTGGCGAAATTCACGCCATCATGGGACCAAACGGTACAGGTAAAAGTACTTTGGCTTCGGCGCTAATGGGTCATCCTAAATACGAAGTAACTGATGGAACTGCAACTCTTGATGGTGAAGATCTTCTGGAGATGGCTGTTGATGAACGCGCACGTGCAGGTCTTTTCCTTGCAATGCAATATCCAAGCGAAATCTCTGGAGTAACTAACTCCGACTTCTTGCGTTCTGCCATTAATTCCCGTCGTGAAGAGGGAAGCGAAATCTCGTTGATTCGTTTTATTCGCCAAATGGAAGCAAAGATGAAAGAACTAGATATGAACCCTGAGTTTTTACACCGTTACTTGAACGAAGGCTTCTCCGGTGGTGAGAAGAAACGTAATGAAATTCTACAAATGATGATGCTGGATCCAAAAATCGTGATCTT
Source organism: Paenibacillus sp. FSL R7-0048 (assembly GCF_038004505.1). Classification (NCBI taxonomy): domain Bacteria; kingdom Bacillati; phylum Bacillota; class Bacilli; order Caryophanales; family Paenibacillaceae; genus Paenibacillus; species Paenibacillus sp. FSL R7-0048. The sequence continues at coordinate 2,072,230 of NZ_JBBORF010000001.1, forward strand.
GGACGAAATTGACTCCGGTCTTGATATTGATGCTTTGAAAATTGTAGCTGAAGGCGTAAACTCCATGCGGAGCGAAGAACGCGGCTTCTTAGTTATTACCCACTATCAACGTCTTTTGAACTACATCAAACCTGATTATGTTCACGTTATGATGCAAGGTAGAATCGTGAAATCCGGTGGTCCAGAGCTTGCACAGCGTCTGGAAGCAGAGGGTTATGAATGGATTAAAGAAGAACTCGGAATTGAAGATGAAACTGTAGGGCAAGAAGCGTAAGAAACGCCAGGAAGGAGGAGACCACTATGACGACACAGACCATTCTTCCGGTGGATGCCGAACGCTTGAGCGAATTATCGCACAGCAGCGGCGAACCGGGTTGGCTGAAAGAAAGCCGCTTGAAGGCACTAGAATTGGCAGCTACTCTGACACTGCCTAAATTAGAGAAGACACGGATTGATCGTTGGAATGTCAATAATTATGGTAGCTATAAAGCAAGTGAACCTTTTGCTTCGCTAAGTGATGCACCTGCATCTATTTCTTCCTTGATCAAGGATCAGGAGGAAGGCAGCCTGATTATTCAACGCAACTCCGGTGCAGTATATACACGTATCGCTCCTGAGCTTGCAGAACAGGGTGTTATTTTTACAGATCTACAGACAGCTGTTAAAGAACACGGAGATTTGGCTCAACGTTACTTGCATAAAGCCATTCAGCCAGACGAACATTCTATCGCAGCGCTTCATGCTGCATTGTGGAATGGTGGAGTATTCCTCTATGTTCCTAAGAATGTTGTTATTGAAACTCCGCTTCAAGCAGTGCTGTTAACGGATGATGCGGAAGCTACTTTTGTTCCACACATTCTGGTCGTAGCTGATACTAACAGTTCCGTAACCTATGTAGACAACTACGTATCGGATAAAGAAGAAGCTGGACTACACAATGGTGCGGTAGAGGTATTCGTGGGCGCTGGCGCTAAAGTTCGTTATGCTACAGTGCATCAGCTTGGTGTAGATACTACAGATGTAACTTATCGCCGGGCTGTTGTTGAGAATGACGGAGTCATCGAATGGATCGTTGGTGAGATGAACTACGGAGATACTGCGAGTGATACCAAGTCTGTGCTTAAAGGCAACGGTTCTAGCTCCGATGCTAAAGTAATTGCAGTAGGTACGGGATCACAGAAACTGAATTACACCACTCAAGCTCAGCATTTTGGCAAAAGCACACCAAGTGACATGATCACTCGTGCAGTTATGCGTGATTCTGCTACTTCTATCATCAACGGAATCACCAAGATTGAGAAAGGTGCTACTAGAGCGGACGGCCAGCAAACGGAAAAAGTATTGATGCTGAGTCCAAAAGCCCGTGGTGACGCCAATCCGATCCTGCTTATTGATGAAGATGATGTTACAGCCGGCCATGCCGCTTCCGTAGGACAGGTCAATCACGAGCAAGTCTTTTACCTAATGTCCCGCGGAATTACACGGCATGATGCAGAGACTCTGATCATCTACGGCTTCTTGGCTCCTGTTGTGTCACAAATTCCACTGGAGGGACTGCGCAATCAGCTCCAATCTCTTGTGGAAAGGAAGTTAGTGCAATGATTAGCAACGCCATCCGGGAGCAATTCCCCATACTGAACCAAAATGTGAACGGACATCCACTGGTCTATCTGGACAGTGCTGCTACTTCACAGAAGCCTCGGAAAGTAATTGAGGCGGTCAAATCGTATTATGAGTGGGATAACGCCAACGTACACCGTGGCGTCCATACTTTAGGCAGCCGAGCAACCGATGCCTACGAGGGAGCCCGGGAGAAGCTAGCTAAGTTTATTAACGCCCGCAGCACTAAAGAAATTATCTTTACGCGCGGAACAACTACAGCCTTAAATCTTGTGGCCTCTTCTTACGGACCCTCTGCTGTGGGTGAAGGCGACGAAATCGTCATCACCTTAATGGAGCATCATAGTAATCTGATTCCATGGCAGCAGCTCGCTAAGAAGACCGGTGCTACATTAAAATATATACCGTTGCAACCTGATGGAACGGTTACGTTGGAAGCTGCCGAGCAGACGATTACGGATAAAACCAAAATCGTTGCTATCGCTTATGTATCCAACGTTATGGGAGTAACTCATCCTATTAAAGAGCTTGCGGCTATTGCTCATCGTCATGGTGCAGTAATTGTCGTAGATGGTGCACAAAGCACACCACATATGAAGGTCGATGTGCAGGATCTGGATTGTGATTTCTATGCACTATCTGGTCATAAAATGCTCGCACCCACCGGAATTGGCGCTTTGTATGGCAAGAGAGCACTTCTCGAAGCCATGGAGCCCGTCGAATTCGGTGGCGAGATGATCGATGATGTGGGTCTTTATGAATCCACATGGAAAGAATTGCCTTGGAAGTTTGAAGGCGGTACGCCGATCATAGCTGGTGCTGTTGGTCTAGGTGCAGCCATTGATTTCTTACAAGAAATCGGTTTGGATGAGATACACCGCCATGAGAAAGCTCTTGCAGCGTATGCAGAGCAACGTCTGTCAGAGATCGAGGGTCTGAACATTTATGGCCCTCGAAATCGAGAAGTCGGCGTTGTCACCTTTAATCTGGGTGACGTTCACCCGCATGATGTCGCTACAGTGCTAGATGCGGAAGGCATTGCCATCCGCGCCGGGCATCACTGCTGTCAGCCGCTGATGCGCTGGCTGGAAGCCAGCTCTACAGCACGTGCAAGCTTTTATCTGTATAATAACGAGCAGGATGTAGATCGACTGGTGGACGCTTTAATCAAGACAAAGGAGTACTTCAGCTATGAACTTGGATGACTTATACAGACGCGTAATTATGGATCATTATAAAAGTCCTCGAAATCGCGGTTCATTTGAAGATGATGCTCTAAAAATTGAACTGAATAACCCAACCTGTGGTGACCGGATTACTCTTCAGCTTAAGGTAGAGGATGGAATCGTAAAGGATGCCCGTTATAATGGTGAAGGCTGTTCGATCAGTATGTCGTCGGCTTCGATGATGACTGAGGCGATCAAAGGACAAACGGTTGAACGTGCGCTTGAACTGGCTGATAACTTCTCCTTACTGATGAAGGGTGAAGACGTGGATTTTGGAGATTACGAAGACATTGAAGCCCTTTCGGGTGTGAATAAATTCCCTGCGCGGATCAAATGCGCAACACTGGCTTGGAACGCACTTCGTAAAGGAATTGACGAAGAAGAGCAACATAAATAACAGTAGAACAAGGAGGCTGACACCATGGCTAAGAAAGCGCCTGATATGGAAGAATACCAGTACGGGTTCCGTGATGAGCATAAATCGATATTCCAGTCTGGTAAAGGTTTGACGGCCGAAATTGTTAAAGAAATTTCAGCAATCAAAAATGAACCACAGTGGATGCTTGACTTCCGCTTGAAATCTTTGGAGCAGTTCCGTAAAATGCCAATGCCAACATGGGGCGGCAATATGGATGATTTGGACTTCGAGGATATTCAATACTATGTAAGACCTTCAGAGAAGCAAGGGAAGACTTGGGAAGAAGTTCCTTCCGAAATCAAAGAAACCTTTGATAAGCTGGGGATTCCGGAAGCGGAACAGAAGTTCCTCGCCGGCGTTTCGGCACAATATGAATCTGAGGTAGTCTATCACAGCATGCAGAAGAGCCTTGAAGATCAAGGGGTTATTTTTACAGATACCGACACTGCATTGCGTGAGCACCCAGAGCTTCTGAAAAAATATTTCGGGACGATCATCCCTCCAACCGATAATAAGTTTGCCGCACTTAACAGTGCAGTTTGGTCAGGCGGCAGCTTCATCTATGTTCCTAAAGGTGTGAAATGTGAAGTTCCTTTGCAGGCTTACTTCCGTATTAACTCTGAGAACATGGGACAATTCGAACGTACTTTGATCCTTGCTGATGAAGACAGCTTCGTGCACTACGTAGAAGGATGTACTGCTCCAATCTATAGCACGAACTCTCTGCACAGTGCGGTTGTTGAAATCTTGTGTATGAAGAACGCTCGCGTTCGTTATACCACAATCCAGAACTGGGCTCCAAACATCTACAACCTCGTTACGAAACGTGCGGTTGCAGAAGAGAATGCTACTATGGAATGGGTCGATGGTAACATCGGTTCCAAGCTGACCATGAAATACCCTGCGGTTGTTCTTAAAGGCCGTGGTGCTAAAGGTTCAGTACTATCCATCGCGGTAGCAGGTAAAGACCAGCATCAGGATGCGGGTGCCAAGATGATCCATTTGGCTCCAGATACAACATCCACCATTGTATCGAAATCCATCAGTAAACATGGCGGTAAAGTAACTTACCGTGGTCTAGCTTCCTTCGGCCGTCAAGCAGAAGGTGCGAAATCGAACATTAAATGTGATACGCTAATTTTGGATAATGAGTCCACTTCGGATACTATTCCTTACAATGAAATCATGAACGATAACATCGTTCTTGAGCATGAAGCAACCGTGTCTAAAGTTTCTGAGGAGCAACTGTTCTACCTGATGAGCCGTGGCCTCACAGAAGCAGAAGCGACTCAAATGATCATCATGGGCTTCATCGAGCCGTTCACAAAAGAACTGCCGATGGAATATGCGGTCGAAATGAACCGTCTGATCAAGTTCGAGATGGAGGGAAGCATAGGATAACCTTTATTTACAAGGGTTTTCTGGTTTAAAAGGTGGTGACCGCCCCCTTTTTGCCCCCTTTGCTTAATTTACGTAGTTTACGTAAAGAGTGAGAGCATCATCTTCAATTTTTTCAGTAATATGCAGATACGTGTCCGCTGTGATCTTGACACTCTTGTGTCCAAGACGAGCGGACACGTATTTTATTGTGGCCCCAGCTTCCAGTAGATGCACAGCGTGGGTATGCCGGAGGGCGTGAGGTGACAATATGGGTAGAGCGACACGTTTACATACAGCCTTAAAATAATCTCTCACAACATTTGTCCTAAGCCATCTACCGTCATGTTGCGAAAAGACTAAATTGTCTTTAGAGGCTTTGTAGTTTTCGTATCGAAGAACTACTTCTTTCTGGTTAATGCGGTGCCGCCTAAGAATTTTAATCGTAGGCTCGTCCAGCTTTATAAGCCGGTTGCTCGATTTAGATTTTGGTGTAGAGATGTACGGGTTAGTATTTAGGGGATAAACGAGAGTTTTACTAATAGATAAGGTTCGCATGTCCAGTTGAATGTCATCCCAAGTTAAAGCTAGTGCCTCGCCGATCCGGATTCCTGTCCGAGCAAGCAATGTAAACAGCGTTTCATATTGTCTCGATTCCTTATATTTTGAATTTTTGACTGGTCGAGCTGAAGTAAGGAACATATCTAATTGCTCCCGACTAAACCAACTCACTTTCTTCTTATCCTCAGTTTCTTTGGGTATTTTAATTTTTTGCAAAGGATTCTCACGGATAATATTAAATTCATGAACGGCATCGCTCATTGCACAATTCATGATACTGTGTATCCGCCGAACAGTCCCTTCGCTATAATGCCCCCGCAATTCGTTTATCCACTCCTGATACTCATTACGAGTGATTTCTTTGATTTTTAAATGACCCCAGCGAGGCAGAATATTCAAGCGTACATTTCGTTCCTGAACCGTGTACGTAATAGGTTTAACATTAGGCTTTTTATACACCTCAAGCCATTTTTCGAAGTATTTGTTCACAAGTTCATTGCCATCAGGCATAAATCCATAATATTCAACTTCCAGTTGCGCAGCAGCAGCAGCTAGCACTGCCTCTGGTTTGGTTTTGAACCCCCCTTTAGATGTTTCGTCCTGAGCACCTGTTTTACGATTTGTGAACTTAATTCGGTACTCCCAAGTTGAACCTCGTTTTCTGTAATAGGCCATCTACACAACCTCCTTACCATGATAACTTTCTAGTCATTATTTGATCGCGAGCGATCTTCATTTCTACATCGTGCATATGAATAACGTAACACCTTTTCTTTAAACCGTGTCTGTACAAGAGTTGGTGGACCTGTAATGTAACAATACCATCGAAACAAATAACGTCACTACTAAAGGTTGACATGCATTCAATTCGCTGCATTTCATCCAAATCAATCTCAGGAAGCCGCTCTCCGATGGGTAATTCAATTTCGCGGCAGTTTATTAATGTCCATTCATCCAGAGTGACTATAAGTTGGGAGGGGCCGTCAGTTGTTCCAGAAGGATCGTAATACACAGCAAACTCCACCTCGTCGTTCACGGTAGTATTCACCTCCTTTCGTGGCTGGATTGCATTCGAAATCTCAGCATTCATACCCCCTTCAAATTCCCTCCGTAAAATTTGTTCATACCTCTTTTGCGCTAATTCTAAGTTAACTGAGAAGACAATTGATAATTGCTCTATAGCTTGTCTGCGGTCTGGAGAGAGAATTATTTGATTAATCATGAAGAAAGGCATCAAAGCATAAATTTTAAATTGTTCTGTGTCGTCTTCCTGATATTTAACAAAGGATTTAGGTAGTAAATTTTGGTTGCCTGAACGCCTTAGGAGATGGCCTAACTCGTGAAGAAAGTCTTCTCTTTGTTCTTGTAATGTTTTTTGATCATTCAAAAAAATTAACAGTTTACCTTTTTTAGTTTGATGAGAAGTACTTCGCACCTTTACATAGGTTACAGTGACATTTAATTTTTTGGCGATAGCTGAGACTGCGATATCTCCTGGAAGATGAATACCATTATTTATATAAAGGTGCTTCACAAACTCTTCTAAGTGGGTTTCTTTGTAATATTTAAACATAAGAACCTCCTATCCAGATCGTATGTTCGTATTTATGGGTATGCAGAATCAACAAAATAGCTGATTCTACAGGATTTATTTATCATCAGATTCAGAAGCGCGTTTGATAATTTCCCATATTTGTCTTAGTTCCTTGATTCTCTCTTCTGGGGCATCCAATAGCTCTTTGAAAAATAAGTTGTTCTCGGGATCGTTAATAAATGATTCAAACTCGAATTGCTCCTTATTTTTGTCATCTGATGAGTTTTCGAGTAGAACATCCAAAGACACATCGAAATAATCAGCAATGATTCGTACTGCTTCCATTTTCGGATCAGTTAAATTATTTTCCCATCTAGAAACCATGCTCTTGCTGAAGGAAGTGGAATACCTGCTGTTAATTTCCTTTACGAACTGGTCTAAACTCAATTTTCTATCTGACCTTAGTTTTTTTAAGAGATCACCAAACATTGGAACGCCACTCCTTCTTAATATTACGTACATCTAATATAATACATATTTCGTTCCTATAATGCAACAGTGTGATAAAATATTATTCCTATTTAGGAACAAAAGGTGTTGACAGTGCAGATAAGTTGGTTTAATCTGAGGTTGTTCCTATTAAGGAACGAAAGGAGGGGCAACAATGGCAACAATGTCGCCTAATGCAAATCGCAGAAGACAGCCATACACGAAGATCAAAGTTTTTCTATATCAGAAGAACATCCCTCAGAATGAAGTGGGACAAGTGATCGGGAAAACTGTAAGTGCGATTAATCAAAAACTAAATGGAACGGGTGGTGATTTCTCTTTGGGAGAAGCAAGGATCCTTTGTGAGCACTTTGGTATACCGAAGGAATTTTTTTTTGAGGTGAGTGTTCCTTTAAAGGAACTCGCTAGTTCGGAGGTGACAAGTGAATAACATTCTTTCAGTAAACGTGAATAAAACAGAAGTCATGAAAATGTGTCGTGAACAGATTGAGTTGCTTGTTAAAGAAGTTGACTCGGAATATGTTTTTTGGGACACATCAGAACTTAAGCGTCGTACTTGTCTTTCTTGGAATACAATACAATCTCTTTTCTTCTTCGACCCTCGGTTCCCAAAAAGAAAGATTGGGGGGAAGTGGTTTTTTCCCGCAAGAGAAACACGGCGTTTTTTGGAAGAATGGCTTGAGGAACAACCGAGATGATCTATCAGCCATCATAGGGTTTTATACCTGAAAGGAGATACCCCATGAGCAATAAGAAAAGCAGGTACCCAGATCTGGCAACTATATTTCAAAACTGTTTGAATCGTGGTTGTACGACAGAGCAAATACAAGACTTCACAGACCGCACTCGTCGTAACTGGTTAGATAATCCAAGTATGTTAGCACTCATAGATGACTTAGAAGTAAGGTATATAACTTCTCTAGGTGAAGGTAAGGAGGTTTAGTTACGTGACAGTAATCATATGCAGCACAGTCAGATGCCCTTACCCCACTTGTGGTCATACAGGTGAAGTAATCACAGTTAATCATTGCCGCACAGCTCATAACATGGAGCGTAAAGAGTTGTTCGGAAAATACGGCAAGCCGCAAAGTATCGGATACGATCCTCAAGCCGCAAACAAGAATCTAGAAGGACACACGCCAATTCAGCGATTAAATATCGGATACCCTAGCGACTCCAATAACGCGAAAGATAGGAGATCAGCTAGGAGTAAAGGGAGGTAGGGATTTATGCATAAACAAATTGTTAAGGAGCCAGTTACAATTGACAGCCGTGAAGTAGCAGACATGATGGGTAAACGTCATGACCATCTTTTATCAGACATTCGGAGATATGCAGAGATTTTGGACTCCCAAGATCTCGGGAGTCATCAATTCTTCATTCCAAGCCATTATCTCAATGCACAGAACAAAGAACAGCCTAATTACCTCTTGACTCGTAAAGGTTGCGATATGGTAGCCAATAAAATGACAGGAGAAAAGGGTGTGCTCTTCACAGCTGCTTATGTGACTAAATTCGAAGCTATGGAAGAAAAGATCAAGAATCCATTCGCTGGGGCTAGTAAAGAATTACAAGCAATTCTGATGCTGGATATTCGAACTAAAGAAATGGAAGATCGGGTAGAGCATTTAGAAAACCGCACAACGATTGATTACGGGCAGCAACGAACACTAAAAAAGGCAGGGAACAAGCGAGTTTTAGAAATCGTGGGTGGAAAGAAATCAGCAGCCTATAAGGATAGCAGCCTTCGGACGCAAGTATATTCAGCGCTGTGGAATGAATTCACTGAGTTCTTTGAGATCAATTCATATAACAACACATTCATTAAAGATTACGATCGTGCGCTTCACTACGTTCCACATTGGAATCCACCCAACAACCTAATGAGACAGATTGAACAAGCAAATGGTCAAATGTTGTTTTGAACTCATCAAGAATAGGAGGGATCTTATGGACAAGCATACAATTGTTGCAGATCTTCGCGAAGAGGTTGCATTTTGGAAGACAGTTGAAGATGATGCGTTGTTACGAGGTGGCGAGATTGATTTCAGTATCTATTTATTTGCCGCTAGAATTCGGCGCGGATGTCAGGATCAGCTACTGAAAGTCTGGGATGAAATCGCCTTAGACAAGTTTCGAAATGGCCGATTAAATGAAAAACAGCCCACCGGGGTAGGAGCCGGAAGGCTAGACACGTGCACAACAAATTTAATTAAGGACAGTCTATCAGCATTTGGAGGAAAAAGCAATGCAAGCTAAAGATTGGAATTTACCAATGGTAGATGTAACTGGACGAAAATATGAGGTTACAATCCAATCTACAAGTTTATTTAATGCAGTTTTATCTATGCATAAGCGCCAACCCTATGCCGATCCCATCCTTGATGGGATGGATTTCACGGCTCAAGAACGTGCAGCAATAGATCACTCTAAATATGTAAAGGACATGCATGAAGAGTCGCTAGACCTTGTTTTAAAAACGATGAATTATCCGGAATGGATGAGAACTCCAGAACAAAGGAGAAGAGACTTTTTAGAGCGTCAGATACAGCGTGAGAAAGTAACTTCAGGCTGGACCAACGGTAATTTTAGCTGTCTAGCCTGCGAGACAGTAATTCCTGAAGGGCAGGTACATCTATTAGCCCATGGCGGTCATATCTGTAATTATCATTGCTTCGGCAACAAATTAATGAAAGATCGAGCTGAGTCAAATGGACATTGATATTAAGCAGTATATCAAGGACATCAGAAAATTGCGTGCTCAGGCTGACGCATACGATGACAATGCTCCTGGAGCAATCATGGAAAAAATACGCCTGCTTACAGCTGCTCACATGCTTATTGGACGAGTATCGGCTGTTAGAGACGGTGAGCATGCTCGTATCTATGCAGCCCGTAAAATAGCTTATGCCAAAGCTAGAAAGGAAGCAAAGCGCGGAGAGAAAGAGATAGCCGGCGATCTTGCTATTGAGGACTTGCGAATGGTTGAGGCTACAGCTCTTGAAGAAAAGATGATGTGGAAGAATGAGTTTTCTTCTCTCCGTGAGTACATTTATGAACTCAGATTAAGAGTACGGGTTGATATGAACACATTAGGAGGTGGGGATTAATGAAAGACGAATCTGCCATGAAGGTTTTAGAAGCAACGGCTATTAGGAGACGGTTGAGAACACTATACGCCGAACATAAAAAAGGTTCGAAGCTTACTCAGAAACGAAAAAATAAAATAGAAAAAGAAATTTTTGAGTTGCAACAAAAAATGAAATCTCTTAATAAAACCTACCAGCCTAAACTTAAGCTTCTTAATCCTAAAACTCTGCACAAACAAAGATCACTTGGAAATTGTATTAACCCTAAGTGTCGGAAAAAGATACCAATCGGACAAGCAGTTGTTAAATACGGTCATAAGGGGTTGTGCTGCGATTATAAGTGTCTGATTGGTGCGATGAATGGAAGCTAAGGAAAGGGGTCTGACATCATGGCAAGGCCATTAAAAGAAGGCCTAGACTATTTCCCATTGGATATTGATTTTGATCAGGATGATAAATTAGTTGTCCCAATAGCTAAATATGGAATGCAGGGACTCGGAGTTATCGTAAAAATTATGATGAATATTTATCGCAATGGATATTTTTATCCCTGGGAGGAGCGTGAACACTATGCCCTTTCCAGTAAGGTTAATGCTGACATTAACACTGTAAAAGAGATCGTAAATGAATGCATAAACTGGGGATTCTTCAATGAAAATGTATACAAAAATTACAAGGTGTTGACATCAAGAGGGTTCCAGAAAAGATATATTGAGGCAGCGAAAAGACGTAAAGAAGTAACTTTATTTGAAGGTCATTTACTCATTGATCCGTTAGAAGAAAGTAAGAAAGTATCACACTCAATCGTGATCGTCAGTGCTGAAAGTACACCAGTTAATGTTTACATTAATCCCGACAAACAAGGGAAAATGTCAGCAGAAAGTACACAAAGTAAAGTAAAGGAAAGTAAAGGAGAGGAAAGTAAAGAAAAAGAAAGTGAAATAAAACCAATAGAGATAGAGGTGCCTCTGCCAGTTAATCCGTTCCGGATGTTTGAAGCTGAAGGGTTTGGCACAATCAGTTCTGTGATATCTGATCAGCTTAATGACTTTATAAATGACTATGGCGAAAGATGGCTTTGCGAGGCTATGCGTACTTCGATAATTGCTGGCAAGCGAAATCTTAGTTATGTTCGTGCCATTCTAAAACGATGGAAATCCGAAGGCATAGACGAGCCATGGACAAAGGAGAAAGAACTACGAAGCAATCCTTCTACTAATAGTTATAGGAATGGGCGGGGTGGGCAAAGTGGGAAACCACAAATTGAAATTACTAAGAACCCCGTTGCTCCTCCTACACAAGAAGAAATCGAACTTCATGAGAAGTCCATGGCTGAGCTTCTTGATAAAAGAAAACGAGCTGAGGAGGAGAAAAGACGTTGAAATTTCTAAACTGGAAGACTGACACCGAGCTTCTGCAGATAATCAACAATGACTCTCTAGATTATGACATACGCATTCACGCCACCATGGAACTTATAGCCAGAGAAAAAATAAAAAAGCTCATAATGGTGCTCGTCGATCGTAGACGTTCAGAGGTGTGGTGATTATGACTGCTGCTGAACGCCGGGAGAAATACTTGCTAAATGAATTCGATAGAATCTTTGAATCCTTGGAATATCGACTTTTTGAACATTTGGCAGCAGCTGACCATATCGTAGCTAAAATTATTTCAGAGGCATCAACTGCAGGTGTTGGGTTATCAACTAGTCAAAAAGTTGTACGGGCAAAGATTGAGGACATGATTGACCAAATAGCTGAAAAACGTGAATTAGAATCCCCAAAAAGAGCGAGGAAAGATTCGAAATGACACATTACGAGGTTGGTAAGAAATATAAAAAGATCGTAACAGTTGCAAAAATGCATGAGGATGCCCCGAGCGTACTAATGATTGATGATATGCGTTATGTACTTGATCCGCCGCGGACTCCTAGAAAGGGTGGTAAAGATGGCTCAAGGAAATAGAGGTGCAGCTTTTGAAAACTTAATTAATTTCACAAATGAATCCTATGAACATAGAGAATTAGCCGTCATCAATAAGCGATCAACGCCAGTAAAGGTAACAAAGAGTAAAGGAACAAAAGTACTTGCTGGATTCTTTGAAGCTAAATCAACTGTTGATTACGATGGCATCTATCGTGGAAGAGCTGTTTTTTTCGAAGCTAAGTCAATCCAAGAGCTAGATCGATTTGACCTTAAAAACGTTGCAGATCATCAATACGAGCACTTAGAAAAATGTCATAAGTTTGGGGCTCTATGCTTCGTCCTAGTGGAGTTTAGAAAACAACGAAAGACGTACTTATTACCATTCACTGCGTTGAGAGCTTATAAGACTGAGGCAGCTCGTGGAGGCCGTAAGAGCATGACACTAGATAACATGGAGATAGATGCCTATGAAGTTAGTTCAGGACGAAGCATGCCACTAGATTATTTAGCTACAGTTGATAGAGTTTGGTTCGAGGACACTCAGAAGAATGCCTGATAGAAATGGCTGGCTGACCCGTAACGAAGCTGCAGAATGTGGTAAGCCACTTTATATCACAGGCGGTCCCGGATGGCGTCCAGAACGTCCCAAAGGTTGGGCAATCCTACCAAAATATCGATGTGCGCAACTTAAAGCTCATGTGGAAGCTACCGAACAGCCTATTGCTTATCTTCATGTACGAAATGCAATTCCACCTTATAGCTATGCTCCATTGTACGCTCGGGACAAGCAACAGATCGAAGTAAGCCAGCTTACGCCAGGCGAACTTGCAGAAGCGGAGAGAGGATCATGATTCTGGTATGTCTCCAGTGTGGATCAGATATGAGGGAAATTACCCTGGACTTATATCGTTGTACTGAATGTGAGTGGGAGGCAGAGCAATTATCTATAGAACAACCTACTAAACAAAATCAAAGAGAGATGAGGTGTAGCATGGTTCAAGAAACCCCTCATAAAACTTTCTGGAAACCGCAGAAACAAGAGAAACCCAAGAAGACAAGCAGCTTAGGGCAGCGGAAGAAGGAGAAGAAAGAGGTATCTCCTTTGAAGCAAAAGATATTCGCAGATCACAAGCCAGGTAAAAGTTCAAAACAGCGCTGTGAGTTTCCAGTGGCAGTAATTAAGGAATTGATTGCAGAGGCTGACGGTAAATGTTCACATTGTAAAACTGCCCCGGATACAACAACACATCATGTAATGCCACGAGGAAGAAAGGGCAGGGGAGTTAAGACAAATGGATTACGCCTTTGTGGGGTCTGCCATGACATTATCCAAACGGATGAAGAGCTCTTGCAGTACTGGATTTCAGTATTTTGGAATAAATACGGCGATTACTTTTGGTTTGATGAACAAGATTGGGACGAACACAATCACAAGCTAAATAAGCAGATGGAACTAGAGAAGGTAAAAGAAGAACGATTGCAGCAGATTGAACCTATAGCGGATCTAATCGCAACGGCAGCCGGTCGAGAGCTTCGAGCAAAGGAGCTTAGATTGCTGGAGTCGTTTGAAACTAAGGATTTGAATATCTTCACCGCGATGTTTACTGATGCTCTTAATGGCTATGCAGCACAGGGATCTTACCATCCTAATGATCGATTTGAAGATTAGTTAATTCATATAACAACGCGTAAAGGGTGGTATTGATGACAGAAACTGAACGTCGCAGACACTTCCAACGAATCAAATCTTTGAGTAACGATAAGTTTTGGCGCTACATGAATGTACTGCATACCCGAGCTTATACCAAGGCAGAAAACCATTATCAAGAGGCTATGGATATCGTATTAACACCAAAGCAGAAAGCAGCAGTAATTGCTAAGGCTAATGAGATTCGAGAGTTATGGGATGGCATGCCATCAATCACGTTAGATGCTACAGAGGATGCAGAAATGCGAGAGTTGGGAGTTTAATACAAATTCGGGTATAGGCCGTAAGGAGAGAGCGAGAAATGATCAATAAAGAAATGTATTTCGAAGACAATCTTGCTTCGCAGGGAACAAGTTTTTATCTAAGAGATGAATCAGATAATGCCTCGGCTGTTATGGGTCTTATTTTTGAAAAGATGAAACTGCGAGGATGGTTCATTCAGACAGATCAGCGTATTTTAAGAGATTACGCTTGTTTGGCAAAAGACCACTTTGAGGGGCATAAAGGCGATCTTAAGTTTAAGGCTGAAAAATACCGCATGGGATTCAAAATTGAATTTTTCCAAGAAATTAACACAGTCAATAGAAGCGGCGGTTACTATGATTTCGATAAATTAAAGCTCATGCCATACTTGCTTCGCTTGTCATTTCTAACTGAATTAAAACACATCAAAGAAACGTGCAAGGCAGATGGGTATCTGGATCAATCCAAGCCGGTTACAGTCAGGGCTTTTGATAAAGTGATGGACCACATTAAAAGCTCATGCCATTACAAAGAAGGTAAAGAATTACCGGAGTACGAGGTACCAAGTTACAACAGCAAAGATAAAGACGGGAAACGCATCCGGAATGGAGAAGTTAAGTATTTCAGAGATCGTAAAGGGTGTTTGCAGCGCGGCATTGTTTACCACAATATCAACAACATGTGGTGGGTCATACTGCATGAATATAACTACAGAAATATTGCGAGTTTTGAGTTCTTTGATTTAGACAGTGAGGAAAACCGGAAGCGAAAACTGATCAAGAAATCTGGTCATCACAAACCAGCAGCGCGCATTAAATTCAGCGAACCTGTGGCAGCCCAGATTAGCAAGGAATGCAAGAGTATAGGCAAAGAAGGACGTTTAGTGAAAGCAAATGAGATGCTCTCAAAGCTTTATAAATTTGATTGGACTTCAAGATTTTTCGCATTTGAATTAAAAGCCAACGGACGGTTGTCCCTAATAGAAATCGAAAGCAAGGCATGGGGGAACCACAAGGTACATGAGAGCCACATAAAGCTTAGTTTATATGGTCGAACGTTACCAATGTCCAGTACAGAAAGCTATTGGGTGAAGGCTCTGAGGGAATATGTGGTTCATGGCAAACGAACGATTACAGAATGGTTTTGTAAGGATAGTAATGGGCAGGGACCAGACGCGCATTACTGGCCGGAAGTTCGGAAGATAGCCTGGGAAATAGGTGCATTAGCATCTTAAATGACCAAAGAGAATTGAGGGTTAACCACCCTCTTTCCTATAAAGGAGACGATTGGCAATGGAAAATACGTTAACTCTTGAACAAATGTTTGAAATGCAAAAAGTACTGGATGCACGAATCATCAAAGAAAAGGGGCTTGAAGGCGTTGATCTGCTGCCTAATACAATATTAGCTCTTCAGGTAGAAATCGGAGAATTGGCAAATGAATGGCGCGGATTCAAGCATTGGAGCAAGAATCAGAAACCACGTACTCGTGCCGTGCGGAGCTTGGGCGTAGATGATATTGGTGTCGAGCGCGGAGAAGCTTACAATCCTCTACTAGAAGAATACGTAGACTGCCTACACTTCTTTCTGAGCATCGCTAGGCAGCTTAAACTTCCCGCAGATGATTTGTATGTTTGGGAAGATGTGGTTGAAGCAGAAACAGCAATCTTATTTACGGATTTATTGCACAATGTTGGGTTGATTCTCGGAGACAAGCTACTAGCAACACCTCCTAATGATAACGCTAAGTTTCAACGTGAGCATTTCCGGTCGGCGCTATTCGCTTTTTATAGCCTCGGGGAGCAACGACTAGGATTTACCTTCGAGCAGATTGCAGAAGCCTATGCAGCCAAGAACAAAGTAAACCATGATCGTCAATCCAATGGATATTAAGAGAGGGTGACATTATGACTGAACTTAAGAAATGCCCCGAATGTGGTCGGACACTTTGTCAACTCTGTGAGGAAAAACATTCTGAATTGGTCATGAAAAATAAGTTCAACGGCAAAGAACTGGAAGTTTGCAAGGAATGCCATAAGGAGGTATGGGGCAAATGAGTGAATCAGGAAAAGTTTCCTTACCGGAAATTGACTACACAAGATTACAATCCATCAGAGATAAGCACCTACGAATGGATAAGGAGATATTCTGGAACGAATTAGAGGTAAAACCCGGATCTCTTCATGGGGACAGGGCGTGCTTACTCGGAATTATTGATTATTATATGGCAGCTCTTGAAAAGGCAGAAAAGGAAAAAGACAAAGCTATAGACCTGCTTGGTGACAACCTGGACGACAAGGCTGCATTGATCGATAGATACGGCAAAGAGATTACGGAGCTGCGAGACAGGCTGTATGAGGCAAACCAAGATGCTGAAACTGAGCAAAAACTCAACGATATATTGCACGAAACGAATAAAGAATTGCGAAAGAAACTAGCAGAGGCACAGCAGACCATAGACCGACAACGAAAAGCACTGGAACGAATCTTGAATTGTACAGGAATCGGATATGAAAGAGCATGGCGTACATCCCTTTTGATCGCAAAAGAAGCGCTCGGGGGAAATAAGGAAGGGAGCGACAAGGCATGAGCTTCAGAACAGATGAAATAAAGACCTATCGAACAATAGTGATTTGCGACGATTGCGGAAAAGAAAAAGTTATAGCAGATAGTGACATTCCACTTGGATTTGATAACCGTATGAACGGTGCATTGAAGAACGGATATATGTTTAAGCAGGAAGGTAGCGTATTCAAAAACTATTGTTTTCAGTGCGAATCTAAGCGCAGGGAGGGTAAGTCATGACACAGGTAAAGGATATGATCGATGAAAAATTAGACTTTGCTCTTGCTGAGCAACTGGGATGGGTAAACGCATGGGATGGAGTAAGGCTCGTGTGGCTTGATGGGAAAACAAATGAGTTTCGCCGCAAAGTTACAGGCTGGCATCCTTCAACTGATCCTGCTGCCAGCCTAGAGGTACAGGCAAAGGCGCTTGAATTGAATTACAAGGCGTATATTGACCACTTGGATGAGTTCGTAAACACTGATGAACTCACGATATGTTCAGAACCAAGCTATAGAGCTATAGCAAGTTTGTTGCTCGCCAGCCCCCGAGAGAGGGCAGAGGCGGCATATATCACACTACAGCAAAAGGAGTGACACCATGGACTATAAACAGAAGACCTTCATAGCAACCGGGGAAGTGCTGAAGGCATATACCGACGAAACCAGACCTGGTCCATGGGTGCTGGCATGGAGTGGAGGCAAGGACAGCTCAGTCACAGCATCGATCGTATTCAATGCGATGTTGCTTTACCAGAAAAGTCATCCGGATGGACTGAACAGAGAAATTTATCTTACTACCGCACAAACGAATCTTGATTTTGTCACTGATCCACTCAAACAGAGTGAACTGATAAAGATTAAAAAGCTGATAGAAGAGCAGAAACTTCCCGTGAAAATAGTGGAAGTAGCAGCCCCGATAGAAAAGAGCTTCATGTATCTTGTGCTTGGCCGGGGGTATCCGTTACCAAAGAGCAGGATGAACCGATGGTGTACGGAACGCCTGAAGATTGAACCATCCCAAAAAGAACACAAGGCGATTAAACCAGCGCTCACTGTTACTGGGGTTCGTTTAAGCGAGTCGGCAGAGCGTCGAAACAATATCGAGAACAGACAGGTGTCAGAATACTTCAGTGCAAATGAATTTATGCCGATCGTCAATTTCACATTGGATGACGTTTGGAGCTACTTGGTACGTGAGGGCATGGCCTGGGGAGATGCTGAGGCGTTGGGTCAACTTTACAAAGAAGCCACTGGAGAATGCGGATTACGGCAGCGTAAGGCTGGTGCTGGAGAGAAAAACGATGATCCATGTGGCGCGCGTACTGGTTGTATCATCTGCCCAGTGGTAACCATCGATAAGAGCAGCCAAGAGTTTGCAAAGCACAATCCATGGTTACAGCCCTATGTAGGACTGAGAAACCTCATGATTCAAATGTACAAGGACCCACGCAACAAAGCCGGGCGTAAGCGTGATGGAACTGTACTGGAATATGGACACGGCACATTTACAGTAAAGGCAAGAATGAAGCTATATGAGTCTGTACGGCAGGCAGAACAAGAGAACGAGGAATTAGCACGGATGCATGGTGTAGAGCCGCAGAAGCTAATCTACTCCAAGGAGCTTGATGAACTGATCCGTAACCAATGGGAGGAAGATTTGAGAGAATGCCCTTGGGTGGAAGACGCAGACGAGGTGGGGTTGTTTTACGAGTCCAAGATCAAGGGACTAGTTAATGGCTATCAGTTGGTGTGGAACATCCACTATGCAGAGGTGACACTTTGAAGAAACTAAGCCTGTTCAGCGGCATCGGCGGAATTGATTTAGCAGCTGAGTGGGCCGGTATGCAGACGATAGCATTTTGCGAACGTGAACCATTCCCGCAGAAAGTATTAAAGAAGCACTGGCCGGATGTTCCTATATACGACGATGTATGCACGTTAACGAAAGCGAGGTTAGAAGCAGATGGAATCGACACTAGAGCAATTGGACTTATTTCCGCCGGATACCCTTGCCAGCCTTTTAGTAATGCCGGGAAGCGAGAAGGCGAAAATGACAACCGCCACCTCTGGCCAGAAGTTAAGCGCCTACTGGAAGAGATCAGACCCCGTTGGTTTATTGGCGAAAATGTTGCTGGACACGTCACTTTGGGCCTCGACGATGTGCTTTCTGACTTGGGAGACATCGGGTACGCCGCACAACCGATTGTTATTCCAGCTGCGGCCGTCGGCGCCCCGCACAGAAGAGATCGGGTCTTCATTGTGGGGTACACCGAGCGCGGCGGATGCGGTGGGGAGCCACGGGGGAGGGCAGAGCAAGAGCCTCCGAACGGATATTGCAAATTGGAAGAACGGGTTATGGTCAACTCCTCAAGCCCGGGATTATCGAAGTGGAGACAACCCGAATGGAACGAGAGCCAACAGGAAGCAGGAACAGGGTTGGAGTCAGAATCTGAACGATCAGGTGAAAATGTGGCCGACACCAACTGCATCCGAAACAACAGCTCGGGAGAATGTGGAATTGACTGCAACAGGCAGGAGGAGTTGCAAAAACGGGAACAGTCACAGCGTGGATTTGGCTACTTCGGTCAAAATGTGGCCGACTCCAGCAGCTCAAGACAGCAAGAATGCAACATTACCTCCATCTCAGATGGAGAGAGACACGGTTCCCGGGGCATTAATGAGAAACGGACAATCCGGTCAATTGAATCCGAATTGGGTAGAGTGCTTGATGGGGTTTCCAGAAGGCTGGACGGACATAGATGGCCTGCAGGACAAGGAGCAGAGCAATCTGACTGGGAGCCGCCAAGGGTAGCGACGGGCGTAAAGAACAGAGTTGGTCGTTTGAAGGGTCTTGGTAACGCAGTAGTTCCCTGGCAGATCTACCCAATCGTAGCAGCGATAAAAGCGATAGATGATTCACTAGGCCGATAGGCCCCCGTAACGACCGAATAGGCGCGAGCCGTAAGAGATCATTCAGATCATTAAGGGAGTAGGAGTATCCCTCCTCTCCCAAAGGCAGAGTAGACGCATAACGCGCAGGAGGGGAAAGCATGAATGTTACCATCCGAAAAGCAACGGAACAAACTTTTTGGTATGCGGATTGTATAGGGGAATCCTTCGCTGTATGTGAAATTCATGATGATCATGAACGAGGTCAATATACAGTTAATGACGGAGAATACAACAGAATTATTCTCAAAAGAGATTGTTGGTAAAGCACATTTCGAGATACAGGGACAGAGAGGGTTAATAGCCCTCCTCTCCCACAAGGAGGATATAACGTGGCATGTTCAGCATTTAACGGTTCTACGTGTTCGGTAAGCGGCAGCTCTTGCATGTTTGTATTTCCTGACAGCCAAGCTTGCGCTGAAATCTACAATGAAGGTCCTGACGCTCATGTCGATAAGTGCGAAGATTGCAGGTTCTTTTACACGAATGATGGTAAGCGTTGCTGTACAACGAGACCTTATTTTCCAGTATGGGAAGGAGATCCTCCTAAGACAGATTATTTAGAAGATGACTTAACGTCTTGTGGTGGATTTGAAGCAGCAGGGGAGGAAGCCCAATGACACAAAGGGACTGGCAAAAGGATATGGAGATGGCCCATACAGCCAGATATGAGTATGACATTAGCCACCTTAACAATGTGCTTGATTCACTGTTCTACTGGTTGGGGGCGTATGGCGGCTTAGAATCAGCATATGAGAAACAAATAGTTGAGGCTGGAAAATACTCAGAGCGTGCAGACGCAGCAGAGGCACGAGTAAAAGAACTGGAATCAATCATTAAGGCGGTAAACGATGAAAATGATTGGTTGATAAGCGGCGATGCCGATGAATTATATGGAGAGGCTATGTCCACCCTTTACCCAGATACCCCAGCACCCAAGGAGGGCGAATAGACATGCCGAAGTACAGAAAGAAACCTGTGGAGATAGAAGCAATCAAATTTGAAACAATCGGAGATGTGTATGACTTTACTGAAGGTAATATGACGCAACCGTTAAACGGAAAAGTAGGGATAATTACGCTTGAAGGAACAATATGGGCATCTCCTGGAGACTACATCATCAAAGGAGTAAAAGGCGAGTTCTACCCTTGTAAGCCAGATATATTCGCAGAAACCTATGAGGCGGTTGAGGAAGGAGATAACCAATGACACCAGAAACGCCAGAGCTCGCATTAACACCTGATCAATATAAAGCCATCATGCAAGAGATATGGAAGAACCACCGCTTTGCCCGTTCAGACTTCAAACATAGCAAATATATCAAGTACGTCCGTCCGAACTGGGACATGCGAGATGGGATGTGCTTCGCTATTAGTTTCGACCAGGACAAGAAGTCATTCAACTCAGGCTACGGGGAAACAGAACCAATGTATGACCGCATAATGAAATGGCTTAATGAACCATGGGAGGGATCGAACCAATGAGCTACGATTTGATGCCAAAGAATGATATTGAAGGGTTTCACATGGGCGCGTTCTCTTGGCCCGTCCTGTTGGAGGTTGTTGGATACCTGTTCCCGTTCCAGAGTAAGGGGGGCAGATGGGTGTACAACTGGGAAAGTGATAAGCGATTCAAGGAGGAGCATAACTACCCTATTATCATTTCGAATGACGGGTTTAAAATAACGTCCTCAGAAGCGAAAATCATGGCGAGAATGGCCCGGAATTATTGTTTAATACAGCGTAAATTAGATGATTTGCACTTTAATAATGACCTACCTATGTCAACACCGGATTGGGAGAAAAAGTGGCCCCAGAAAATACGAGAAGATTGGGTTAACAAGTTTGAAGAGTTTGCGGATTGGGCAGAGAAGTCCGGAGGATTCAAAGTGTATTGATTGGCCGTCAGGCCTCCGATTCGACCGCATTACATAGCGACAGCGGAGGCCGCAGGGCTGGATGAACTTATAAGGGGGCTGAGACACATGAAAAATGCGTGGGAAACGTTCAAAACTCTCTGTGCAATGTTGGTTATAGGTTTTGCAATACATGAATTGTTGATCGGCGTAGTGCATGCAGATCCGGTGTACTGGATTAATTGGTAATTTAGGGGGCTGAGACCCCAATCAAAGGAGACTAACGGATGAGTAGAGTGCCGAAATACAGAGCGTGGTACAAGCCATTAGGTGTCATGATTCAGCCGGAAAATCTGGTAATGATTAATTTTGATACTAAAGTATTGGGCGTTTACATGGAAATGAACGGGAAGGGATACCACGTTCTGAGGATGTCGGATTTCGAACTATTAGAGTACACCGGATTAAAGGACAAGAACGAACGGGAGATATATGACGGAGACATCATAGATGGAAGTTGGATTAATCCTATGTCTAAAGAAAAAGTGATACGGCATTATAGAGTCACTTTCAACAAAGGGAAGTACAATGCAGAACTTATCGGTCATCATCCATACGGATCTACTATGCTTTACTTCGAGAATGAAAAGGCTGAAATAATGGGCAACATCTACGATAATTCAGAACTACTAGAGGTATAAGGGGGAGAAGAGGATATGAAATACAGGGACACTCAAAATGCATTGAGAGCCGGCCATAGACAGTTTATCTTTATTGCAAGCCCTGGAGAGCCTGTAAATGTACTGGCGTGGGGTCCGAGCTGGGTTAGATTCAAAGATATGTATAACACATATCCTATCAGTACGAATATGAAGATGTTTTCTATGTTGGTGGAAGATATTTATATAGAAAAAAGCCCTGACGCATCAGGGCAATAGCAGCTTTTATCCTCGACCAAATTATACCACAAAGGGGAATGAGGATGAACATCGCCAATAGCAAGGCTCCTGTAGTGAAGGTAACGGACTTAGGTCCAGCAACTGCCCTAAACTATCAACTCTCCCTCAAAGGCGCGGAGCGAGCATACAGGAAGGCTGACGCTGATGATAAAAAGGTAATCTCCGGAATGGTGTCAGATTGTGAATTTGCTATAGAGTGGTTAAGCACTGGAAGAAGACCGGGAAATAAGAGAGGAATTGAACGTAGAGCTGGTTATGAGCGAGAAATACTACTTGATCCAATACGAATGCAGGCTTTCGCTAGTGACTCAAAAGCGGGAAGCCCCGCCAATCTTTCGGACGAACAACGGTTTCAACTAGAATTCGCACTAAATCAATTAAGCGAACGGGAACGAGAATGTTATACCCTAGCACATGGGCAGTGCATCCCACATTCTGAAATAGCCAAGATGCTCGGCATTACCTACGGCAGCGTTAGCGAATATATTCAACGAGCGCAGCGTAAGATTAGCGATACCGTAGAGAATTCCCTGTTTTTTGTCTAGTAAACGCCCACTATATATAGGAGGAACCTATTAACGGTTCGACTCTTATAATGAATGGTGTGTGAAAAACCCACGCCAGCCGATGAGCTCACGGTTAATTGAGCTCGACCATTTATGTTATTATAGATACAAATGATATTAGGAGGTTGGAAAGATGTACCTCGAAATAATACAGAAGGCAAAGGAAGTCTTTGGTGATGATTATGGTCTTATTGAGGAAAGGGCAAATGAGTATGCAATTTCTACTGTCAATAGAACAGTGGACATTCTCAATGTTCTCATTACAATAGCATTGCGAAGAGGCCCAGAGTTAGTAATTGGTGAAAGTAATATACGTGCCTTAATAAATGAAGAGGCATTGCACCAGCTTATCTGAATATATTAATTTTTAAGTTCGCCAATAGGCGGCTTTTTTGTTGCAGGTAAATACTTCCTAATGTCGAAATATGATTTCAGGGAGTGGATATATATGAGGAAACCGTTTAATTATGCTGTGCGTAAAACTTCGAAAGAAATCGCAAATGCATATGTAAAGAGTAGACAAAACAATGGACTTAACAAGATATCGGTCGATGAAGATAAGAAATATGACTTTTCAGAAGTGGGCGAAGGCGAATGGTTGATTTTAGGTTCCGCAATAGCACTTCTTATTGTCATACTTGCAGAATTACTTTTTTAGGTGAATAGTGCGTAGGGAGTCGCTGAAAAGCGGCTCTTTTTGTATTGTAAATAACCCATAATCTAAACCCCAAAAGCTGCAGAGGTGACGGCGAAGTAAGGTACATGGGTAAATAGTAGCAGGAAAATCCTTCCTTAGCGTCGAAATACGAAGTCGAAGGGAGATGGAAAAAATGGTAGATTGGATCAAAGACATGCAGGATCATATCACAGAGTATATTAACGAAAGGGATAAAATCACAAAAGAATTATCTCAACTCACAATGGAGCTAGACGAAAGAGGGTTTCCTTCTAGTTCGAAATTAACGGGTAGTGCTCCGTTGGAGTGGGAAGTGGGTGTCAGTGTTTCAGGCGTTGGTAGAATTAGTTTTGCAATCACTTATGACGAAATACTCGCAGATAGTAGTACTACCGATGATTACGGGCAGCTCATTCCAAAATTTCCAGATGATTTAAATACTGCTTTGAAAAGTTTGACTATCAAAAAATTCAAAGAGACATTAGTAATAAAAAACATTTAAGCACCTTCGGGTGCTTTTTTCATGCTTAAAATATTGGGGGTGGGTGATATGACATGAAATTAACTGACAAGCAGCAAAAATTTGTTGATGAGTACTTGATTGATTTGAACGCCACACAAGCGGCCATACGAGCAGGATATAGTGTGAAAACAGCAAAAGAGATAGGTGCTGAGAACCTTTCTAAACCTCACATTCGCGCGCGTATAGATGAGAGATTGGCAGTTTTGTCCAGAAGAACAGGTATTAATCAGGAGCGAATCATGCGTGAATTAGCCCGTATTGCTTTTCTTAACGCCCCGGACGTAGTGAATTTCAGTGATGCTACTATTCGGGATGATGCTTCAGAGGATGACACCGCCGCTATCGCTTCAGTCAAGGTAAAAACCATACCCGGACAGGATTCAGATGGTGTGGAAAGAGAAATCAAATTTGCAGATAAAATCAAAGCCTTGGAATTGCTTGGTAAGCGTTATGGCATGTGGGTGGATAAACAAATCACTGGGGAAATAGGCGTTCAAATCATCGATGATATAGGTTCAGACGATGATTAAGGTTCGCTTATCTGAAAAGATTACCCCACACTTTCATTCGTTCTGGAAAGCATCCAATTCACACCGCTATCTTAGACATGTCTTAAAGGGTGGTCGCGGATCTGCTAAGTCAACGCATATCGGGCTGAAGGTTATTAAGGACATGATGAAATACCCGGTTACGGCGCTGGTTATCCGCAAGGTTGCCAGAACACTGGAAGAGTCAGTGTTTGAGCAGCTTAAGGAAGCGATTGAAATACTTGGAGTGGAACAATATTGGCGTGTTGTGAAATCGCCGCTGCAGCTTATTTACTTGCCTCGTGGGAATAAAATCATATTCCGAGGCGCAGACGATCCGCTGAAAATTAAATCCATTAAAGTATCTAAGTTCCCAATAGCTATAATGTGGATCGAGGAATTAGCGGAATTCAAGACTGAAGAAGAGATTTCGACCATTGAAAATTCTGTGTTGCGTGCAGAATTGGAAGATGGTCTTTTTTATGCGTTCTATTACTCGTACAACCCACCTAAGCGGAAACAAAGTTGGGTGAACAAGAAGTATGAGTCACAATTCATTCCTGATAACACCTACGTTCATCATTCTACCTACCTGGATAACCCGTATATATCAAAAGCATTCGTCCAAGAAGCTGAAGAAGTTCGTAAAAAGAGTCAGCAGAAATATGACTGGGAATATGGCGGTAAAGCAATCGGGAGTGGGGTAGTTCCGTTCGATAATTTAGTATTCAGAACTATAACCGATGAGGAAGTTAATAGGTTCGATAATATACGGCAAGGCAATGACTGGGGGTACGGTGTCGATCCGGTAGCTTTTGTCCGCTGGCATTATGATAAGACACGCCGAACAATATACGCCATGGATGAGATATATGGCGTGAAGATTTCGAACAGAGAATTGGCAAAGGTAATAAAAAACAAAGGTTATCACACTACTATGACAACAGCAGACAGTGCAGAGCCAAAGTCTATTGATGAAATGCGTAATCAGCTTGATGTAAAGATGAGAGGTGCCAAGAAGGGCCCGGGATCAGTTGAATACGGCGAAAAATGGCTGGATGATCTGGAGGAAATCGTTATAGATCCGAAGCGAACACCAAACCTTGCTAGGGAGTTTGAAAATATCGATTATCAAACAGACCCAGATGGCAATCCTCGGGCGAAGTTGGAGGATAAGGACAATCATACTATTGATGCTACCCGTTACGCCTTTGAGGGCGATATGAAGGGCCCGTCATTTTCATTTGATTAATAGGAGAGGAGGAAACTAATTGAGCACAACGGAAGAAGTTATCCGGATCATCGAAAAAGGTGCACGATCAGCTATGACTGACGAAGAAATAATCAAGCAGGAAATCGATGACTGGATGTCTTCTCAAGAGCGGAAAGACATGATAATCGGAGAACGTTATTACCGGAATAAAAGCGACATCTTGGAGCGTAAACGGATGACTATTGGTAATGGTGGGGCGATGATTGAAGCCACTAACCTTGCAAATAATAAGATCGTTCATGGATTCTTGCGAAAGCTCGTTGATCAGAAAGCCGGTTATTTGCTGAGTAAGGAAATGAGCATCCAGACCAAAAACAAAGCTTATTCAGAACTGTTGACAGGGATTTTTGATAAAGGATTTAAACGACTCTTAAAAAGCCTGTTGAAGGAGAGCATAAAAAAAGGTCGCGCATGGTTGCATGTTTATTATGACGAAGAGGGCCGATTTCGATTTAAGAAACTTCCGTCTGAAGAAATCATTCCACTATGGAAAGACGCTGCTCATACAGAACTGGATGCGCTTATCCGTGTTTATGAGATAGATGCCTATGAAGGGAAAAAGAAAACAACTATCAAAAAGGTTGAATTCTGGCACTCTAAAGGTGTTAACCGTTATGTGATCGGAACAGGAAGTTTAACTGTACCGGCAACGAGCGGACTCATTAAGGATGTGGAATCGGGTGAATTTAGTAGTCATTTTGAAGCTATTGACGGAGTTAAAAAGGATGGATATGCACTAAACTGGGAGCACATCCCCTTCATATGTTTTAAATACAATGAGGATGAGATTCCGCTGATATCACTCCTGAAATCACTAATCGACGATTACGAGAAGAAAAAATCGGATAACAGTAACAACCTGGAGGACCTGCCTAATAGTATTTATAAACTTAAAGGCTATGATGGGACGGATCTTGGAGAGTTTCGCCGCAATCTTTCTCTTTTTCGTGCAATTAAGGTCTCAGCTGAAGATGGGGCTGATGTAGATACTCTAAATATCGATATCGAAACAGAAGCTTACAAACTTCATATGGATATGACCCGTAATGATATTTATGAGTTCGGGCGGGGGGTGGATTCGCAATCGGATGAATTTTCTACAGCACCGAGCGGAGAAGCATTGAAGTTCCTATATGAAGATTTGAATTTGGATGCCAATGATATCGAAAATGAATTCCAGGCTGCGCTTGAACAATTGCTTTGGTTTGTAAATAGCCACATCGAAAATACAACAGGCACTGATTTTTCCAATGAAACGGTTGAATTTATTTTTAACCGCGATATGGTTACAAACGAATCTGATATTATTGTAGATGCTAAAAACAGTGTTGGCATTATATCAAATGAGACAATAGTAGCAAATCATCCATGGGTAACAAATCTCAAGGAGGAACTGAAGCGTCTTAAGACCGAGGAAGCAGCGAACCTTGAGGAGGATCCATACAAACCGCCTAATAAGGATGATCCTCCACCGGTAGGGGCTGATGAAGAATGAAATCAGTTGCTTACTGGTCAAAACGGATGGAACAACTCAACGAGTCTCTATTAGATAAAGGTGTTCCATTTACGAAGGCGATGAATAAGGAATACCGGAAGGCTCAGATATCCATCCAGACAGATGTTAATAATTTCTATCAGCGTTTTGCAGATAATAACGGGATTGTGAGCTTATCCGCTGCTAAGCAAGTTCTCAAAGCAGGCGAGCTCAAAGAATTCAAATGGACCGTTGAGGATTACATTGCTCGCGGTAAAGAGAACGCCATAGATCAGCGTTGGATGAAGGAACTAGAGAATGCCAGTATAAGAGTGCGTGTTACCCGCTTAGAATCCATTCAGTTGCAGATGAAGCAACATGTCGAGGAATTATCTGTTAAGCGTCTATCAGGCACAACAGAGCTATTAGGTAACGTCTACAAGGATGGTTACTATCGAAGTATTTTTGAACTTGAAAAGGGTATCGGTATAGGAGCTTCATTTGCAAAGATCGATAAAAGGCAGTTGGAAGCTATCCTATCAGCACCTTGGGCACCAGATGGCAGCAGCTTTTCCCAACGTATATGGACTGATCGCGTCAGGCTGACTGGAACGCTTCGTAACATCTTTAGTCAGGGGCTTATTAGTGGTGATACCTCTAAGCAAATGATAGAGCAGCTTATGAAACGCTTCGATGTGTCACGGAAGAATGCAGAGCGGTTAATACTGACGGAATCAGCATACTTCGCTGGTCAGTCTCGTATAGCCGGCTACAAAGAACTTGGAGTAGAGCAATACCGCTACACTGCTACACTGGACAGCCGGACATCCATTACTTGCCGAGACCTAGACGGGAAAGTATTTGATATCGAAGATGCTCAGGTTAATGTCAATTATCCACCTATGCATGCTTATTGCCGATCAACCACCATACCGCACTATGAGGACAACATCAAAGAGCGGGTAGCTAGGGATGAAGATGGCAAAACGTATAAGGTTCCAGAGGATATCAACTACAATGACTGGGCTGAAAAGTACGCTCCCGAAGCTACTGAGACAGTTACTGTTGAAACCCCAACTAAGCAAGCGCCGGAGACTCCATTACCTACTATTGAGGTTCCAGGTGGGCCAACAAAGGATATTCCAATTCCTGAGAAAAGCATATATACCCTGGAACCAGAGAAATGGTATGATGAAACCGGAAAGACTGCACCACCGCTGATTAATCTCAGTAAGATGGATCTACCGAAGCTGCAGCCAGACATTCCGCGTAAACTAGGTAATATCGATCTATCTAAACCTGATATCGTCCGCAACTATGTAAAGGATGCGGAGCAAGCCATCAGGAATGCACCGGAAGAACATGCAATAGCTCTTACTAAAGAAGGTGAGGTTATCCATGTTAAGGGTGATAAAGCATCCGTTGATATCAACAAGATTACACCACCTGATGTACTTAAAAAGAGCATTGTTACCCATAATCACCCTACGATAGACGGTGAAGCAGGTGGATCATTTAGCCGTGACGATGTCCTAGCATTCATACAAAAGGGTATTAAGGAATTACGAGCTGTTGATTCCAGCAGTACGTACATTCTCAAGAAGTCAGCCCCAATAAACCTGAGTACAGATGAGATAAACCGTTTACTTGATAAAGCAGAAGATTCGTATCTTGCATTACTAACTATTGAGCAGGCACTCACAGGTTATGACGAAAAGCATCTAACCATGGAACAGCTAGTAATGCTACTTGAATCGCTACAATATACAAAGGAGTGATGATCTTGCGAACTAAAGAAGAGAATAGAGCGGCTATTGCTGAACAGTTTGCC
Source organism: Paenibacillus sp. FSL R7-0048 (assembly GCF_038004505.1). Lineage (NCBI taxonomy): Bacteria > Bacillati > Bacillota > Bacilli > Caryophanales > Paenibacillaceae > Paenibacillus > Paenibacillus sp. FSL R7-0048. Next base: position 2,101,640 of record NZ_JBBORF010000001.1, read on the forward strand.
CCGCAACGCGATAAGCTAGGCGAACGATTTGACGCTTTGGTAGACGAGATCAGCGCCGTTAGATATGAGTACCTTCAGAAGCGCGATGAGCTCTCGAAACAGCCAGTAGGTGTTCTGGACGCTAATGCTGCGGATGAACGGCGGTTAAATCGTGAAGAAGGTATGAAATGGGTACTAATCAAACAGAAATACGGGTTATGAGGTGGGCTAATGGACAAGGATAGGATTCGCGCTTTCTGTGAAGCTCTAATAGAAAGCTATCAAGTGTCTGAGAACATGGTTAATCATGATCGTGGTACTTATGAAGATGAAGTCGCTTTGGAAAAGGAAATTGAGAATTTGAGAAATGAATTGAATGAACTGTTGAAGTAGAAGCACTCTCCAATATGCGAGGGTGCTTTTTATATTGGGCCACGGTTGAGACTACCGCGGCCTATTTGCTCATGAACCGGAGCATATCGGTTCACTCCCTAAGCTGGAGAGCAGCTATACAAATCTATGGAGGTAGATGATATATGGATTGGTTGAAAGAGTTGTTGAAGAAGTTGGGCGTTGAAGATTCCAAGATTGACGGAGCTATTGCAGATGCTGGTAAAGAGATTCCGAAGCACTTTGTTCCGAAGAGTCAGTATAACGAAGTTTCTACGGCTAAACAGCAGGCTGAGAAGGATGTCGCTGATCGGGACAAGCAAATCGAGGATCTGAGTAAAGCTGCTGGACTGTCAGATGATCTGAAGAAGCAGATTGATCAGCTCAAGACTGATAACAAAACGGCAAAGGACAAATATGATGCCGACCTGCAACAGATCAAATTGGACAATGCCATTACTGCTGTACTCACTGGTAAGGTGCATAACGAGAAGGTGGTAACTGGTTTGATTGACAAGACCAGGCTGATATTTGGTGATGATGGGAATTTGGTCGGCTTGGATGAACAACTCACAGGCTTAAAAAGTACTGATGCATACCTGTTCAAGCCGGAAGCCGATCCACAGCAGCAACAGCCGGCTCCCTCATTCAGAGGGACAACACCGCTTGATGCAACAAAACCTGCTGGTACTACGCCTGAAGGGTACAACGCCGGGAAGTCTATTGCAGAACAAAGAAACCAAGGGAGTGAGAAAAAATGAATTTGAATCCAAGAGTTAAGGAATACGGATCACAAAAGGAAATTCTCTATACAGTTAAAGGATCTATCGAAAAAGTCGGGGGCATTACTCTGGATGGCACTAAATTCGCACTAAACACATTGATTCCAGCTGGTACAGCAGTTAGCATCCAGGCAAACAGATTGGCTAAACCTTGGGCAGATGCTGATACAGGTACACCATATCTGACAAACCACGATGTATTTACGGGCGAAGCTACTACTGTGAATGTGATTGTGGGTGCATGGGCTGAGGCGCTGGTTGTTGCAAGTAAACTCACTGGGGTTACAGCAGCATTTAAGACAGCTGCTGGCGGTCGTTATAGATACTACTAAAATAGAAAAGGAAGGGTGAATAAAGAATGGGAATTCTTTCACTGGATCAATTTAAACAACCTCAATTTATGGGATATGTAGAGAACCGGATTTTGCCAAAAAAATACCTGCTTGATGCTATCAGTGATCACGACACAGTATATGATCTGTCGTTCGATTATGACGTATTCACACAAACGTATGTACCATCGGCTTCTATTACCGGATGGAATGCAGGAGCTCCACTTCGTGATAAGCAAGGATTCAAAACACTCACTCAAGAAGTAGCAAAGATTCAGCACGGTGTACGGATTGATGAGCGTGAACAGCTTAAATTTATGAACCCGCGGGTGCAAGCTGAAAGGGAGCGCGCTATTCAAAAGGTTTATGATCAAACGGACCGATTGATCGAAGGCGTTAGAGATGTTGAAGAATGGTTGCGTGCTCAAGCCACTTATGGGGGAAGCATTGTGTACAAATCCGGGGATGACGTTCTGATTAATGTTAGTTTCGGAGTATCTGCTATCGTCCCTACAGCAACGGCATGGAGTAATCGCGCGACTTCTACACCATTAGATGATCTACGGGCAGCTGTACAAGCATATAAAGACGCAAACGGTGGCTTAGCGCCGGTATATATTGATATGTCCAGCAGCGTAATGCTTGATATCACACTCAATGAGCAAATAAGAGGGGCTATCTTTGGAGTAAATAGTTCGATGATTCCAAACCGTTCACAGGTTGAGGCTCTTTTGGCTCAAGCGGCTGACGCTACAATTCAAATCCGGATCAATGACGATCAAATCTCATTAGAAGGAGCGGCAGCATCTCGCTTGCTTCCTGTGAGAACTGTAGCGTTACTAGGAGCGCAACCAGTTATCACAGTTCACGGACCTACAGTAGAAAAGGGCTTTGAACCCGGCATTTATGTTGTTACAAAAAGCGATCTTGGTCCACCGCCACAAGATGAAATCTATGTAGGGGAATCGGCGTTTGTAGGTATCAAACAACCATCCCAAATCTACCGCCTGTCGGTCTAAGAGAGGAGCTATCATAAATATGACTAAATATAAAGTGCTGACCCCCGTCCTTCAAGGCGGGGTTATTGTTGCCTCTGGGGAAATTGAATTAGATGATAAACAGGCTTTGCGATTGCAAGAGTTGGGTGCTATCGGAGAGGAAATCCCTGAAGAATCTGTTCCTTTGGAAGAGATGAAGCTGCCTGCACTCAAGGTGTACGCTAAAGATCATAACATTGATCTCGGTGAGGCTACCAAAAGGGAGGACGTTCTTGCAGCTATCCTGAAAGCTGGTGAGTCTGATGGAGGAGTATCTTAAATATCTACCTAAGCTAAAACAATTGCTCTCAATCACAATAGAGGATACCTCCAAGGATCAAAGGTTACTGTTTGCTCTGGAGACCATTGTTCAGGAGATAAAGACCTATTGCAACATTTCTTCTATTCCTGAAGCGTTAGATAACGTGGTTCTTCATATAGCTGAGGATTACTACCGGACGAAGTACCCGACAGAATTCGAACAAACAGCACCAGCAGTTACTAGTATCAAACGTGGGGATGTTACAACAGCGTTCGGATCCGCTAAGGCTACGGTTACGGTCGGATCTGGAGCAGCTTTCGTGCGGAATTATGCGGCTCAGTTGCAAGCGTTCCGAAGATTGAGGTGGTAACATGGTCAGTTTCGGTAATATACCAGCAGAGCGGTTAGCTATTGAGAGCACCTATGAAGGCTTATGTACTGTTTTGGAAATGAGGGATGTAAAAGATCCAGTGAGCGGTAAAACACGACAGCAGCCTGTCATTATCTTGGCTAATGAGCCGTGTGCTCTCTCTCAGTCTTCCTTACCTGCTGCCACACAAACAGTGACAGCCGATCAGGTCAATTACGATGCTAAGCTATTTATCTCTCCTGATGTAACTATCAAGCCAGGGAGTCGAATCACGGTTCAGCAGAATGGCATGGAGTTCAAAGGAGAACAGGCGGGTAAGGCATTTAGATATGCTACTCATCAGGAGATTAAGCTAAAAGAGGTATTGAACGCATGAGCATGGGAAAGTTTGACTTCAAGGACGTTAAGAAGCTTCAGAAAAACCTGCAACGGATGCAAAATGAGTTTCCTCAGTTTATGGAGGAATGTATTCGCGAACTTGCCGGGAGGTTGCTAGCTAAAACCGTAGCACGTACCCCGGTCAAAACGGGAGACTTACGGCGAGGCTGGCAAATTGGTGATGTGGTTCGGCTCCCAGGAGGCGGTGTACACGTCGAGATCGTCAATAATGTAGAATATGCCCTCTATGTAGAGTACGGCCATGTTACCAGACTACGGACAGGTTGGGTTAACGGTAAATTCATGCTGACACTGTCTGAGCAGGAACTTAAGAGAGAGTTACCAGGGATCATGGAGCGGAAGCTGAAAAAATATATGGAGAAGCATATGGGGCGGTGAGTATGCAGGATATAAAAAACGCACTCATAAAAAAGCTATCGTTATTTACTCCGGAGTATCCGGTTTATGACGAAGCAGTGGAGCAGGGCATGCAGCAGCCGTGCTTTTTTGTGCTGTTATTGGAAAGTAGTCAGGTCCGAGGGGTTAACTGGCGCTATCAGCGTTTCAATCCCTTTGATATTCATTACTTCCCGAAACCGGAATCAGCGGCTCCCCGGGAAGAATGCGAGCTGATATCTGAACAATTGTATTCCGAGTTGGAATATGTAACTGGGCAAGATGGGCTCTACCGGGGAACAGGTATGAGGCATGAAATAGTAGATGGAGTTCTACATTTCTTTGTTGAGTACAATGTTCACCTGATCCGGGATAAAGCACCGGATATTAAAATGCAGACTATGAAGCAAGGAGGCGGTATTAAGTGAGTGTTAAAAATGAAAAGTCAGGTGTTGAAGCTCCTGAAGCTTCGTATACAAAGGAGCAGTTCTTGAACTCTACCAAATACTCATACCAGGATAAAGATGTCCTGTCGGCGCTGCTGGAGCCGGAGAAGTTGTATACGGCGTCTGAGGCACAGCAGGTCATCGAAGATTTTAAGAACAAGGAGGCTGAGTAGATTATGGCCGGTGGAACATGGACAACTCAAAATAAAGTAAGACCCGGTGTATATGTTAACGTGGAAACGTCTGGCGGGGCATTGGGCACGGTTGGCAGCAGGGGAATAACCTCTTTAGCGCTAACTCTCCCATGGGGAGCGGCTAAGGTCATCACACCGATTATAGCTGGTGAGGATACATTCAAAGCGCTTGGCTATGACATTACAGCCCCAGAGCTGTTGTTGGTGCGTGAGGCGCTTAAAAGAGCTCGGACAGTGTTGCTGTACAAACTCAATGACGGAACAAAGTCAACGGTCACAGTTGGGACCTTGGTAGCTACAGCAAGATATGGTGGCATTCGAGGTAATGCGCTGAAGGTTGTCGTACAAACCAACATTGATGATAGTAGCAAGTTTGATGTAAAAACACTGCTGGATAACGCAGTAGTGGACACACAGGTAGTCGCTAATATTGCGGCGCTCATCCCGAATGACTGGATTGTATGGAGCGGGACCGGCACACTAACAGCAAATGCAGGAGCTCCTTTGATTGGTGGTGCAAATGGCACTGTTACTAATGCGGATCATACTGCATATCTAGCTGCACTAGAGCTGTATGATTTCCAGACAGTGGCACTGACATCCACGGACAATGCGCTCAAAGCTGTCTATGCTGCCTTTGTACGGCGCTTGAGAGAGTCAGAGGGTAAAAAGATACAGGCAGCACTTGAGAACTACCCTGTAGCCGATTTTGAAGGTGTAATCAGCGTCAAGAATGGCGTGGTACTTTCAGACGGGGCCATACTTACAGCAGCCCAGGCTACTGCTTGGGTAGCAGGTGCTTCGGCAGCAGCTGAGATGAATGAGTCTCTTACTTATTCGGCATACGACGATGCTGTAGATGTGGCACCAAGGTATACAAGTACACAAATTGAAGCAGCTCTGAAAGCCGGAGAATTTGTCTTTACCCCTTCCGTTAATCGGGCTGTGATAGAACAGGATATTAATACGTTCCTCTCTTACACTCCAAAGAAGGGAAAACAACTTCAAAAAAACCGTGTGCTCCGAGTATTGGATGGTATTGCGAATGATCTGAAGCGTATCTTTGAATCATTTTACATCGGTAAGGTGTCAAATAATGTTGATGGTCGAGCTCTGTTTCGTAAAGAGGCAGTTATCTATTTGGATAGCTTGCAGGGGATTGATGCCATTCAAAATTTTGATGCTCAGACGGATATCACTGTATCTCCTGGCAATGATTCAGATGCTATATATGTCGAAGTTAATATCCAGCCAGTAGACAGTATCGAAAAAGTATATATGAAAGTGCAGGTGAGATAAAATGGGTTTCTTAAAGGCTAGCGAAACAATCAGTGGACAAGAGGGACGAGCCTACGCCACAATCAACGGTCAGGTGGAGGAAATGTTCTACATCAAGACTCTTGAAGCCTCTGTTGAAAAAGAAAAGGCTGAGGTGAAGACGTTGGGCCGCCGCGGCACGCAACATAAAACTACTGGATGGTCCGGTACCGGTAGTATGACGATCTACTATATGACTAGTCGGTTCCGTCAGTTGATGATCGATTATATCAAAACGGGTAGAGATACCAACTTTGATATTACGGTAACTAATGAAGATCCGGGATCTACCATTGGGTCTCAAACAATTACTCTACTAGGTGTGAACCTTGATAGTGTAGTTATGGTATCACTGGATACAGAATCTGATGCACTAGAAGAGGATATCGATTTTACCTTTGAGGATATTGATATGGGTCAAGCATTTAACCCACCAGCCAATTAAAATAAAATTCAGGAGGAATTAATAATATGAGTGATTTTTCAGCATTCTACGCACAAAACGCAGCGGTGGAAACTACAGAGGATTTCGTGGTCTCTCCTAGATTTAAAGATAAAGATGGAAAGGCGATTCCTTGGAAGCTACGTAGTATCACTGAAGAAGAAAATAAAGAACTTCGTAAGGCTGCCACGAAGCGAACCAAAGGTAAATACGGACAATTTACATCTGAAATGGATGCTAATGAATACATGGCAAAAATGGTGGTGGCTTCTGTATCTTATCCGGATCTCAAAAATGCAGAAATTCAAAAATCCTATGGAGTACTTGGTTCAGAAGTTCTGTTACGCAAAATGCTACTTCCTGGCGAATTCTCAGCCCTCAGCGAACGGGTACAGACACTAAATGGTTTTGATCAAGATATCAATGAGCAGATAGAAGAAGTAAAAAACTAATAGAGGAGGGTGACGGTGAGGCTAACTTAGCTTACTACGCCCTCCATGAGCTTCACATTTTACCGCATGACCTTATGGCGATGGGACAGAGGGAACGAGCCGCTATATATGCGATGATTTCTCTCCGGGTGGATAAGGAAAAGAAACAAGCGTCTAAGACCAGTTCTAAAGGACGCAAAAAGTAATAGACCGTTCATTCCCTGTTTGGTATATTGTTAGTAAATATTACCTCTAGGAGTGGAGATATGAAAGCATTCCGCAACATTTTGTCGGGAATTATGTTTATTTTATCGGTATTATTTCTAATATTTACAATACTTACTTTCGCCGTTCCGGAAACGGATGGAAAAGGCGTTGCAATTGTAATGACTTTAATTTGTTTCTTTCTTGGGTTTGTAATTAAAACTCAGTCAAAGCAGGCAGAAGAGATTAAACAAAAGAATGAAGAACTCGGAATCAAAGCTACAGCATTATTGCATCATGTCGAGGGACTTCCAATAAGCGAAAAGACACAATGTAAGGTAGCGGTTACTCGTGATGGTATCTCTATTATAGGAGGGGGCACTGAATTTAATATTACTAATTCTCAAATTCGTGCAGCCGAGGTTAAAACTGATACGGAAATAGCGAATATCGTTCACAGTAGTGCAGCTAAAGGGATTGCAGGCGGATTGTTATTTGGACCGATTGGCCTTGTCGTTGGATCGAGGGCTAAGAGTAAGGAAAAACGAACAAGCACCTATTATCTGATAATAAACTACACAAATACAGCTGGTGAAGTTGCCGCACTAATGTTTGATGAAGGAACTACATCATTTGCTTCACAGAAGATAGTTAGTAAACTTAAACCTATGATAGTTAACAATCCTATACATTCAGTTCAACTCTAATATTCCGAAGCACTCCAAGATGGAGTGCTTTTTTATGTTGTTTAGAAAGGAGGAAGCCATATTGCCAAGCATTGCAGCGAGTCTTGCATTGAATGATGTCTTTAGTCAGCGCTTGAATCAGGTTAACGCTTCATTAGCAGCGACTATCCAGTTAATGGCACGGTTGCAATCTCAAATGCAGAATCCAATGGTATTAAGAATCAGCGCTTTTGATGTGATCAGTAATTTAGATATGATAAAACAGCAGATTGCAGCTCTAGGAACAGGTAGCCTGATACGAATAAACATTAACACTACAGAAATATTACAGCAATTAGCAGTAATCAGGCAGCGGTTAGGTGGTGAAGAATCGTTAATTAAAATAAAAATCAATACCGCTGATATTTCCTCGCAAATTGCAATTATAAAAAGACAGATTGAATCTGAATTAAGTAGTGTCGTTGCGCAGATTCGAATTGAGCTACCTCGGTCTTTGGAGGCTATGTTTACAAATCTCCAACGCTTGGTGTCTCAACTCATTAGATCAACACGACAATTAAGAACACGCAGTGCAGACGCAGGTGAATTGCAAAGAGCTCTAGAACGTATCGCTAGGTTAGAACGGCAAATTGCCGACCTACAATCTAGGGTTAACGGACAAATTAATAATGCAACGAAAAACACATCTAATTGGTTAAGTAGCCTCAAAAATGTAGTCGCAGCTTATCTATCTATTGCTGCAGCTAAAAAACTTTTGGAAACATCAGATGATGTGGCGTTGACTAACGCTAGATTAGCAATGGTTAATGATGGACTTCGAACACAACTAGAGTTACAACGCCAGGTAATGGACGCGGCGAATGATACTCGGGCAAACTACCAAGCTACAGCGGATATGGTCACTAAACTCGCTATGAGTACTCAGGGTATTTTTAAAACAGATGACGATATTATTAAATTCACGAAGAGCTTCAACAAAGCTTTGGTAATCTCAGGTGCAGGAGCCCAAGAAACGACTGCCTCTATATTGCAAATGGGGCAAGCGCTCGGGAGTGGGGTTTTACAAGGGGATGAATTGAGGTCCCTTAGTGAAAATGCTCCAGCGGTGATGAGCTTATTAGCGGAGGGGCTAGGTGTAGCACGCGGGGAACTTAAAGCAATGGGAGCTGATGGTAAACTAACATCTGCGATGATTGTTAAAGCTTTTGAAAAGCAAAGCGGAAAAATCGATAAGATGTTTAGTCAAATGCCTATGACTTTTGGTTCGGCAATGACAATTATGAAGAATAAAGTAGCTGAGTGGATTGGAACAATCAATGGGGCAGAAGGTCCTCTTAGTAGGATTACTAAGATGCTACAGGATCTAACTGCATGGTTAAGTACGAGTGACGGAGAACAATTCTTGAGTGGTTTAAGCGAAGGCATTACCACAACTGTCGATATTGTTGTCTCGTTAGGCGATGCTGCTGCACAGGTTTATAGCTATATTACTACGAATTGGACAACTATTGAGCCAATCGTTTGGGGGATTGCAGCGGCTTTAACGGCGTGGAAACTCGCATCTATGGCTGTTGGTTCTGCCTCTATTTTTGCTTCACTTGGAACAGGAATAATGACAGCGGCAGTGTTTCTTCAAACAGCTGCTACAGGTGGTTTGGCTCTTGCTTGGCGAGGACTAAACGCAGCCATGAAAGCCAATATATTTATTTTAGTGGCAACTCTTCTGGCAGGTTTGATTATGTGGTTAATAAAACTATGGAATACGAATGATGCGTTTGCAGCGGGGTTCCTTAGGGTTTGGTACGGAATATTAAACTTTATTGATCAAGTTGCAATTAAATTCACAAGCGTAGGGTATGCAATAGCCGATGCGTTCGGATGGGCGAAAACAAAGTCACTAATTTTCATGGAGGATTTAGCAAATGGTGCAATAGATCGCATTAATGATTTGATTAATACATTGAACAAACTGCCATTTGTTGAACTTGAGACTATTAGTCACATAGAATTAGCTGCTGGAAAAGCAGCAGAAGAAGAAGCTGCGAAGCAACAGAGGGCAGCAAACTTAGCTGCAATGGAGAATAGTGCAGCAACAAAGGCTAAAGAACGTGAGGCTAAAGTCCAAAAAATGTTAGATGAGCGTGCAACGAAACGTGAATCTGAAGCAGCTGCTGAGAACGCTAAAAATGCAAAATCAGGAAAAGATGATAAGGTGGCTGGAATGGGGTTTTCTGCTGGCGGTGGTGCCGCAGCTGCTGCAGCTCCAAAAACTGATAAGTTAAAAAAAGTCGATAAGGTCGGCAAAGTAGAGAAGCCTATTGATATCTCTAAAGAAGACCTGAAGATTATGCGCGATGTCGCGGAAATGAAGAACATTCAAAACTTTGTGACATTGACACCGACTATCCAGGTCAAGACAGGACCAGTAACCAATGAGGCTAATGTCGATTCCATTGTTAAGAAGATTGAAACTAAACTTAACGAAGATATAGCTAGTACTGCAAAGGGTCTCTATAGCTAAAGGAGGCGATAGCGTGGCTAATGACTACAGCATCGAACTGAGTTTTAACAACCGCGCAATATGGTTTGAAATCCCCGTCCTTCCGGAAGAAATAGAGATCGGCGGGGAAGGTGACGGAGAGACTTATGATATAACGGATCTTGGTGAAATTAATGTAATCAAGGCCGCTAAGCTGAAAGAGATTAGCTTTAGTAGTTTTTTTCCGGCTATCGCAGTCGGTGGTACTGTACCAAGCTATGTATCATCAAAAAACTGGGGGCAACCTGCGGACTACATCCAATTAATTGAAACCTGGATGAACAAGCGCAAGCCGATCCGGTTTATTTTTACGTCAACGGGTCTCAAAATAAATATTGCTGCCAGTATCGAAGAATTTAATTATAAAGAGGTTGCCGGGAACCCGGGCGATTTTGAATATGAAATCAGCCTGAAGGAGTATGTATTTTACGCCGCTAAAAAGGTGACGTTGAAGACAAATACAACACCAGCTGGTACAACCACCACCACCACTAAGAAAGAGCCAGCGAAACGCGCAGATGAACGTACCAAGTCTAAAACGGTTACCATCAAATCCGGGGACACCCTGATGAAGATAGCTAAAAGAGAACTCGGTGACGGTAGCCGGTGGAAAGAAATTCAGAAGTTAAACGGCTTAACAGATGCGCAGCTGAAGACACTCAAAATCGGCTCTGTTCTGAAGCTACCGGGGTGATGATACATGGAATTATTGATCGATAATAAAAATGGCGCCGTCTGGGATGTTTCCAGCATCGTTACTGATATATCTTGGAAGACGATCCGTATAGGTAAGGCGGCATCCTTGGAATTCACCCTTGTAGACCATGGCCCATGGCAAGATAAAAAATTCCAACTGAATAATGGCGATGTGGTTAGGTACACAGATGAGGGACATAAGGTTTTCTATGGATATATTTTCAGTATAGAAACTGGTAAGACGGAAGAAATAAGCATCCTTGCTTATGATCAGATCCGGTATCTGATGAATAGCGGAACTTATGTATTTACGAAACAGACAGCAACCCAGGTAGTTCAAAAGATCGCTCAAGACATGCAGCTCAAGACCGGAACGCTGGAAGATACAAAATACATTATTCCTTCCCAGATCCGCGACGATAAAACGTTTATCGATATGATCTGCATGGCGTTAGATGAGACTCTGATTAACTACGGGACCAACTTCGTATTCTTTGACGATTTTGGGAGCTTGACGATACGTAATGCTTCAAATATGCGCTTTCCTTTTGTGGTGGGTGATGATTCACTCATGACGGATTATTCTTACAGCCGCAACATTGACGATGAGACATATAATCAAATTGTATTGTACAGAGACAACAAGGAGACTGGTAAGCGGGAAACTTACGTTACCAAGGATAGCGCCAGCATTGCTAAGTGGGGAATGCTACAACTCTACGAGTCAGTAGATGAGAATCTGAATCAGGCTCAAATTACTGAGCAACTAACTCAGCAACTGTTTATGAAAAATCGAGAGAAGCGGACGCTTAGTATAGAGGCCCTTGGAGATTACCGGATGCGTGCAGGATGCTACGTTAATTTATATATCAACGTAATGAACATAAATAAATTCTTCCTAGTCGATGAATGTACTCATAAGAAAGAAGGCGGAGTGCATACCATGGACTTAGAGCTAAGGTTGGTGTGATCATGATAGATGCGATAAAACGCGCTGCCACTGAAGCGGTGAATGCTGCTGGTCCAGTTCTGGTACAGCTAGGAATTGTAGAAAAAATTAATCCTCTTGTAGTGTTGGTCGATAATCGGCTTTCACTTACGGAGGATTTTTTAATTGTTCCGGAAACCTTATCTGAACAGAAAATAACAATAGGAATCCAAGAATACTTAATTCGTAAGCCGTTAGCTACTGGAGATAAACTTTTACTTATCCGCATGCAGGGCGGTCAACGCTACGTAATCATGGATAGGGTGGTGAGTGTTTGATACCACAGAGCGATAACGTGCTGCTGAATGAGGATATGGAGGATACACCCCAACCAAGTCTTACTTATAAATTAGACCTTGTAAATGGACGTATAGGATCCGTGGTAGTGGATGGATTGGATGCCGTAAAACAGGCAGTTATAAAAATACTCTCGACAATCCGATTTGAAAACCTGATTTACAGTGACAATTACGGTAGTGAGGCAGATGTTGGAGCGGTGCGGGGTCGGGCGGTGTTTGAAACCGAAGTGGAACGCTGGACTAGGGAAGCATTACTTCAGGATGATCGTATCGTTTCCGTAACCAACTTTAGATTTAACTATGATGGCGATGCGGTACTCGTCTTGTTTGACGTAGAGAGTGATTATGGAAACTATACAGACCGATTGGAGGTGAATGGCGGTGTATGAAAATCAAACGTTTGAAACGATCTTAGAACGGATGTTAGACCGGGTACCAGATGGGCTGGACAAGCGAGAAGGTAGCATTATTTATGATGCTATGGCTCCAGCAGCAATGGAATTAGCTCAGATGTATGTCGAGTTGGATATCAACGCAAATTTAATATTTGCTGATGCAGCTAGTGGTGATTATCTGGATCGATCGATTGCGTGGTCTGGTGTTACCCGCAAGAAGGCAACAAAAGCCCAATTAAGAGGGCTTTTTTATAATGCTTCTAACACCTTAATGGATATTCCAGTTGGTAGTCGCTTCGCTATTGGTGCAATCAACTATAAAGTAATCTCTCGACTCTCATTAGGGGAGTATCGCCTTGAGGCAGAGGTTGAAGGAGTTACGGGTAATCAGCACTTCGGAGCCTTAATTCCTATCGATTTTATTAATAATCTAGCAAGGGCTGAATTGACGGAGTTACTTATCCCTGGGTCTGATAGAGAGACAGATGATGCATTACGGCAGCGGTACCTCGATTCTGCCAGACGGCCAGCAACCAGCGGGAATAAATATCATTATATTGAATGGGCTCTTGAAGTTTCCGGAGTGGGCGGCGCTCGTGTATTCCCATTATGGTCAGGTCCGAAGACCGTAAAAGTTGTGATTGTAAATACAGAAGGTGCCCCAGCCTCAAGCGTTCTTGTGAATCAAGTACAAGACTATATTGATCCAGCTGCTGGGAAAGGTGAAGGACAAGCACCTATTGGGGCAGTAGCCACAGTTACTTCAGCAATCGGTAAGACGATCAATATATCAGCTAAGGTAACTTTAGCGCCTGGTTATAGCTTGCAGGGTGTAAAGAATTCCTTTTTGGAGCGATTGGAGACTTGGCATAAGTCAGCGTCTTTTGTATCTACTTATGTAAGTCAGGCCGTAATTGGATCAATCCTTTTAGGGACTGACGGTGTTATTGATTATCTTGGGTTGCTACTTAATGGAGCTGCTGGGAACATTGTTCTTGCGGAAGAAGAGGTGCCATTGATCGGTATTGTGGAATTGGGGGTGTAACATGGCCTACCCGAGTAAAGTTGATGTATTTCAGGAGAAGTTGAATAAAAACCCAACGGGAAACAATTATGTCATTGAGGAACGGATAACACTTGTAGCAGGCGTTTATGAGGGGTTACTGAATCACGATAATATCAATAACGCTACTGTCCAAGTCTATAGTGGTAATAAATTGACGGGTGATAAATTGACAAACTGGACGTTAACCATTCCGAGTGATACACCATGGCGCAGGTTAATTAAGATATTTAGTGGAGCTGCTGAAGTTTACGTAACCTATGAAACACCAGGGGACACGGTAGAGGCTGACGATATTAATGTGCTACAAAAGTCTGTAACAGCCACACAAACAGAGGTAGAGCGGTATAAATCGAGTGGACTTATAGACGGTGGTTCATTTACGAGAGGGGTATAAGATGGCACAGACGATACAAATAAAACGTGGTACTAAAGCTCAACTTAGCACGTATGGTGCATTACTCATTGGCGAAATGGGCTTTTGTACAGACACAAAAGAAATATATATCGGAGACGGTACAACGAACTCAATGGTTGGTAGAGCTTTATCAGGTGCTGAGGCTTCGCGTCCGGTGGCCGCATCTGTTGGACGTTTGTTTTACGAAACGAGTGGGGCAAATAGTGGATATCTTTATTTTGATGATGGGGCAGCTTGGAGGCGAGTGAACGCCCAAGCGCTCAGTGATTTAACAGGGTCGCTTGACAATATAGCGGATGGTGCTACTTATGCAAAGATATTAAAGGCGGATGTTAGTGCAGGACATATCAATAAGGTGTCAGATGGCACGAATACTAAAACTGCAGCTGAGATTAAAAGCCATATTGATGATATAGCTAAACACCGAGTCATTAATGATTCAGGTACAGCCATTACCGACATCTGGTCCGCACAAAAAATCAAAAATGAAATCGAATTAGCAAAACATAATATCGAACCACAAGCATCTGTAAAAGACCAACATTTATTAGCCCCACCGGCAAGCCCAGCAGAAGCCGACCGTTATATTATTCCAGCATCAGCGACAGGGGCATGGGCAGGTAAGACAAACCAGATAGCAGAGTATCAGTCTGGAGCCTGGGCTTACTATACCCCTGCTGTAGGATGGACTGCTTATGTGGATGACGAACAAAAAATTTACAGCTGGAATGGAACGGCATGGGTTAGGACTGGTGGAGCCCTACAGACGATCACAGCGGGCAACGGACTAACTGGCGGTGGTCAATCAGATTCCGTTACATTGACGGTTGGAGCCGGGAACGGGGTTGTTGTAGATTCTACAACCGTTGCAGCCAAGGCAGGCAAAGGTATTGTTGTGAATGCGACAGGGATTGAGGCTAATATTGATAGTTCCAGCATCGTCTACGATTCAGCTAATGGCAATAAACTTACGGTGGCTACGATCGATGGCGGTACGTTCTAGGAGGCGAGGCAATGGCTAGAAAAGTAATGATCCAGATCCGACGAGGTTTGGAAAGTGCCATCGGAACACTAGCTATCGGTGAACTTGGCTATTGTACCGATACAAGCAAACTCTACATTGGTACAACAAATGGCAATGTGTTGTTGGTGGCTGCTCAAAGCGCAGGGGATATGCTTAAAAGTATTTATGATACGAACAATGACGGAAAAGTGGATTATGCAGCCAACGCTGATACAGTCCCTTGGTCCGGTGTAGCTGGGAAACCAGCAACGTATCCACCATCAACACATACGCACTCCGAATATATGAGTAAGGGTCCCGTAACATGGAACCAATTAAAGGGGGTGTGATGTTTGAGCTATGGAGAATCTTTATATAGCACTCTTCTTTTCACGGCTAATGAATTAGAGGATATTGACGATGTAAATACGGTTGATCTTATGAAATACCTACCGACATATTACAAGGGTGTTCAAGAAATAGAAGAACTGCAGCAATCATTAGGCATTGAAATATATGGCTTAACTACGAGGGTTCAAGAGGTGCTAGATCAGGCATATGTTGAAACTGCAACATGGAGCCTTGCGCGTTGGGAGGCTGAACTTGGATTAAGCTCGGATCCATCAAAGTCTTATGTCAATAGACGTGAAATGGTCAAAGCTAAAAGACGAGGAACAGGCACAACGACACCTGAAATGATTCAACGAACAGCATCGGCTTTTGCTGGTGGGGAAGTATCGGTAGAAGAAGTTCCAGGGGAATATCGATTTATCGTCCGATTCATAGGCATTCTAGGCATTCCACCGAATATGGCTGGGCTAATTCAGATACTGGATGAAATCAAGCCAGCACACTTGGCCTATGAGTTTGCTTATACGTACACATATTGGGATTCGCTTAAAGCTATAACTTGGAATAATGCCAACGCTGGAACGTGGAACGACTTAAGAACTTTTGGATAGGAGAGTGACACATGCAAACCACAGGGAATTTGGGCTTAAAGAAGCCCGAGGGGACAGATATCGTTGATATTGCCGATTTGAACGGAAATATGGATATCTTAGATACGACTGTTAATAACAAGGTTGATAAGGTCACAGGTAAACAGTTATCCACCAATGATTACACAGCAGCCGAGAAAACAAAGCTGGCGGGTATCGCAACAGGAGCAAATAACTACGCACATCCTAATCATACGGGGGATGTAACCAGTAACGGAGATGGAGTAACAGCTATTGCTCCAGGCGTGATCGTGGATGCTGATGTAAGTGCCTCCGCTGCCATTGCGTGGAGCAAACTCAATAAAACAGGTGCATCCCTGGCGGATCTGCCCACACGTTCAGCCGCAGACCTTAACAGCGGCACACTCCCAGCAGCAAGACTCCCGGCGATCTCCGGTGATATTACAATGGCAGCTGGTACGAGTTCAGCGGCAATAACTGCTGGAGTAATTGTGAATGCGGACGTAAACGCCAATGCTGCAATTGCTTTTAGTAAGATAAACTCCGCGGATTCAATCATGGATAGTGATATCTCTTCAGAAGCGTATATTAATATGAAGAAAATTGGTGCCGGTCTGGTAGATAATACGAAGCTTGGTTATCTATCAGGTGTAACTTCCGACATTCAAACGCAACTAAATAACAAAGCTTCTTTAGTTACCACACCGCAACAAACAACAGCAGATATTACCTACTACGTAAGTACAGTAGGTAATGATTCTGCCACAGGACTATCTCCAGGGACTGCATTTAAAACAATTGCTAAAGCTATTAGTATGATACCTACAGTTGTTAACCACACAGTCACTATCATGGTAACTGCGGGGACATACACTGGAGATATATACGTTGCCGGATTTTGTGGTCAGGGCACAGTAGCAATCTCAGGAGCAGCTTCTGCTGCAACTACCCACACAATAACTGGAAGTGCAATTGTAACTAGATGCTCATGTCGCGTCACTGTGATAGGCATAAATAGTACGGTAACAACTAATAAAGCTTTTGTTGCCTATAACGCAAATGAAGTGCTATTTCAGTATTGTAGGACGGATGTGTCCACTGCCCAAAGTGCTTTCTGGATTGACCATGCAAAGGCGTATGTAGTCAACTGCATAATAGTTGGTAAAACAGATACAGCTATAACTGCCTATGTTAATAGCGAGGTTCTTGTGCAGGACTGTACCGGATCAGCTAACAGGGTAGGACATAGAGCCGCATATGGCGGTAGGCTTCAGATAAGTGGTTCCTTTATCGGCTCGTCTATTAAAATGGAAACAAATGAAGGTGGGATTGTTACTGACAGCATTGGCGTTATTAACCCATGGGGAGATAATACAATGTATGCTCGAAGTGTTATGAGGGCCTCTATGGGTAGTGCAGCAACTATTGCACCGAATGCTTTCTCAAAGTTGCCGTTTAATGTAATGCATCAAGATTTTTCAAATGAATTTAATACAACTTTAAATAGATTCACAGCGAAAAAAACCGGTTGGTATTTGGTTTCTGGTTCTGTTAGTCTTGGTCCAATCGCTCCGGGGAATGCTATAAGTCTGAGTGTTTTTGTTAATGGGAATAGGGAATTGGATATCGGATCATTTTCTCCTAGTGGTGTTGCCGGTCCAGGTACAGCAACTCAGGGCGCGGCCTGCTTATACTTACCAGCCGGCGCCTTCGTAGAACTGTTCTGTTACCCCAGTATAGCAGTAACAACTTATGCTGGCTCAACACATACCCACTTCACAGTTACACAGATAGCATAAGGAGGCGACATAATGAATATTGCAGATGCTATTATTTTCATTTATCCAGAGACGATACCTTTACGAGATTTTGTTATTCAAAACAACGGTCCAGAACCTGTATTACGTCCTGGGGCAGAAGAAAAGGGACGTGTTCTCTACGAGATCAAGCCGCCAGAAAAAGGAGAGCAGCCCGTTGAGGGAATACACTACTGTTACGGCATCGACTATAATCTGCTTACCGAGGGCGAGGATTACGACCTTGTAGAGCGTGGGCCGTATATCGCCGTCTGGAATCTGGACGAGCCGCAGCCAACAGAGGAAGAGTTACAGGCCGCATGGGCGGCATATCTGGAAGCCGAGGCTAATAAACCGCCCGAATTGACGGAAACTGAGCAACTACGCGCTGATAACGCAGCTTTATTACTGGAGCTAGTGCAGACGCAGGCTAGGCAAGATCAAGCAGAACAAGATCAGGCAGCCTTACTCCTGAGCCTCGTGGAAGGAGGTGTGCTATAAATGAACTGGTACGCACTGGTTAAGCGATACTTTGACGCAGGGTTGTATACGGGAGAGCAGGTACAGGTATTTGTCACAGCAAAAAAAATCACTGCCGAACAAGCTACAGAGATTACAACCAACGCCGAATAGCAGGCGTTTTTATTTTGCCCTCGGATCTGATCTGGGGGCTATTTATATTGATCAATAGATAGAGAGGGGAGTTGTTTTATGTCAATTGGGGGAGCCAACCAAGGAGGAGGGGGCGGTGATGTAATGCCGATGCACCGATTGGAAGATGTGGAAAAGGGCTTACTCGGTCTTTCCAGTGAATTTGCACGAATATCCGCAGACCTAGCCAATACTAATGCAAAAATGAACTTACTTGAAGCAGCCGGTCTGAGACACGAAGAGAGCATTTTACAAATGGAGAAATCCACAATAAAAATGGAAGTTAAGTTTGGTGAGATCATGGGGAAATTTGATTCTCTTGAAAATAAGATATTCATGCTATTGCAGCAAGCTAATAAGGATAGTGGATCAGAGCGTAAAATGTGGCTTGATTTTGTTAAGTACATCATTGGTATTACCATTGGCGTGATTGTGGCTAACCAATTTTTAGGGAGGTAAAAATGCTTACACTAGATCAAGTAAAGAGTAAATCATCTACGAGATTGATTGGGTTGCATCCGGTAGTATTGGCTGCTGCAACAGCATTAATTGAACGCTGTTACGCTCGGGGAGTGCCTATCTTGATAACTCAAGGGTTACGTACAATTGCCGAACAAGACGCTTTATATGCACAGGGGCGCACTAAGCCTGGAAACATCGTGACCAACGCCAAGGGTGGGTCCAGTTATCATAACTTTGGACTAGCTATCGACTTCGCGTTGTTACTATCAGATGGGAAACAGGTATCATGGGATTTAAAACGTGACGGTGATGGTGACAAGGTAGATGATTGGACGGAGGTAGTTCAGGAGGCTAAAGCTCTTGGTTTTGAATGGGGTGGTGATTTTGTCTCGATTAAGGATGCACCACATTTTCAAATCACTTTTGGAATGACAACCTCACAACTACGTGCGGGTGCTAAGCCGTCAGAGATCGCTATGGCAAAAGCGACGGCTATTATAGATCGACTAAAAGGGGAGGCAGAAGAAGATATGAGTAGAATTGCAGAACTTGAAGAACAAGTGAAGGAACTATCGAAAGTCGTAACAGGCTTGACCAATAGCAAAGATGTTCTTAAAGAACAGTCTCTTAAGCAGGCGGCGGAGATTAAGGAACTGAGCACTATACTGTTGGAATTGACAAATACCAACCCTCCTGTATGGTCCAAGGAGGCTTTAGAGGCTTTTGCATGTACGCCGTCCGTCCTCAATGGCAAGCCAGTTATTGATACACCGGGATCAGCAACATATTCGGAAGCGCGGATAATTACAATTCTGTATCGGCTTGGGCTGGCAGCACAACAAAAGGGGGACAAGTAAAGTATGGACAATCAAAACTTAACGGATGTACTGGCGTTCGCTTCGGTGATCGCCGTTTTTGTGTTGGCAGGAGTGCAGTTTGTAAAGACTTTGTTTAACGTGCCTAAAAATATATTGCCCTTGATTGGATTAGTCATCGGCCTGTTGATCGGCGCAGCTGCTTATCCGTTTACAGAGTTAGGCTTAGTGCTTCGATTATGGGCAGGTGGTCTAGCTGGACTATCGGCAACGGGATTGTTTGAACTAGCGTTTAGTAAGAGGGATGGGACTACAAAAGAATAAAGTAAAATTTGAGCCAAGCTTCATACTGCTTTAAGCTAAGAGGATTATAGTAATCACATAACCCCCTTATAATATAGACCTTGACCCTACTAGACGTTGGTGGGGTCACTTTTTGCCCACTGGATTTGGAGGGCATCCCTAAAACAGCCTAAAATCATCCCTAATAACTACATTAAAACTGCTTCATACCATGAAAGAGAGTGTAATGTTAACCGAGAGGTTCGAAATTTATTTTTAAAATCTATTGTATCAAGACCAATTTTTTGAGATATTATTCCTATCTCATAGAAAATTGGAATATGTATTGGAGGATATGATAGTGCCTAGAATTTCAACTTTTGTCTACAGCGACAGTGTCAACAATGAAACAGCACCAAATGGTAATCGTTTAGTTAGTATACAAAATCCGATGTTAGTATTTAGACCGGTCTTTATCCCGAGTTTGTTTTCATTTGCAGTTACTGTCGGGATTGTTGGCGTCGGCCATTCGGAGACACACACTATTAGATTCACATTTGGTAAGATAGGGGGCGAAGAATTACTTATTGATACAGGTGTAATGCCATTACCAGCTAACTTAGAGTTAGATGAAAATGGTGCGTTACCGGTAGATCACAGGGGTTTTTTGTTTAACATGGATTTTAGAAATGTTGTATTTCATTCAGAGGGTGAATATGAATCAAATACATATTTTGACGGCGTTCTTCTGGGAACCCACCCCGTTTATGTAAAGGGTGCTGAAAGTCGTGGAATATAAAAAAGAACCTGATTATGAGCTGGTTCAGTTCAACGAAGATGTTATTCAGGGACATTTTGATTTTAGCATTAACGAAGAACATGTGAAAGTAGCTCCTTTGAATAGTTCACCTCTCGTAAGTTTTCCTATCGCTAAAACCTTAGTAACTGGAGCAATATGTACTATGGTTTTCTTTAGTGGTAGTAATAATGTGCAGAATGGGACTAATGCCTCATCAATATCAAGCTCATCCTTGGCTCCAACCTTTACAAATGGATCAAATAATTCTTCTTGGGTTTCCAGAAATAGGAAAAACGATCTAGATATTTTTATGAATTTTATCTACACTGGTAGTACAGACGGGAAAGATTTTTTGACTATAGATAAAGATGCGGCATATATTGTAGAGGGGTCCGAAGATATAGGGAGGGCGGAACAAATGCTGCAAAAGATAATTGAGAACCGTGAAATTGTTGAGAAACAAGGTATCTATGCAGGAAGTATTTTGAGTTTGCTTCTTATTTTCATGACGTTGGTAGTTCCTTCAATTACATGGAATGCCACTATTCCCGGAACCATACTTTCAATCTCTTTAACCGGGTTCATGTACTTGAGACGCTTTTCGAGGAGGTAATTGAATTTGGACCCTCAAATTATCAGTGCTGCAGCTAATATAGGGAATTCAGATACTACTAAGATTATATTTAAGCGTCTTTGGCCCACGATGATTTTCTTGGTTGTGATGTCACTTATAACTTGCGGTGCTATTTATCTATTCAATAGAAATAACGAAGTTTCTAAGTTAGTAGCTTTCTGGATTTGGTTCATTGTTCAAATTGTAGTTACTTCTTTTGGATTAAAAGCGTTTATGGCTGATGCAAGGATTTTATCAGCAAGTGACAGAATGCAAAGTCAATCATTAACAGAATAATTATATTATGAAAGAATCTCATACAATTTTGGAGAGTAACCCAGACTTTTTGTCGGCAGCATTGGTGCAGTCAATGGTATCTGTACGGTTTAGACTAGATCCCGATCCAATAGAACATTTAATGGACAAAGGCGGACTGGATGAATCGATTAAGTTATTAGGCAGTCGTTTTATTGGGAAACGGTTTGAATTTAAAGCATACATAAAGTAACCTCGCAACCTTAATTGGTTTGCGGGTTTTTTTGATTTCAAGAGAACTATCCTCACCAGTGATATAGAGCACATATACATAATGTTCCAAATCATTTATATTAATTATTCAGAGGTCGGTAAAAGCATTTTTTGGATATTAAATTAAAAATATAGGAGGATTAATCTTAATGGGGAAAAATTCGAAATTGCTTTATTGTATTTTGGGTAGTGTTATACTCGCTTTATTAAATAATCCTATCCTTAGTTACGCTAAACTTGGAATGTTCGAGAGTGGTTATGGAACAAGCAGATTTGGTGTGTTGTTAGTTTTTATTACTAATATAATTTCGTTAGTAGGATTTATACTATTAATTCTATTCTCCATTATATTAATAATCAAAAACATAAATTTTAAAGAAAAATGAAGAGATTACGTAAAAACTGGCTGGCAGATATTTATACCTAGTTGCGGACGTTCCAGTCCAGAAATGGAGCCGAGTTAGCGTTAAGGCTAATGATGCTTATTACATGAGAAGTGAATTTGAATTTAGGATAGTTTTGGCTTAAGTATGTATAACAAATACCCCGTCAACCTAAAGTGGTTGGCGGGGTATTTGTTGATCTGCTCATTAATTTACTTGAAAACGATTTCGGAGTTTCTATTACTGCTCTAAGCCTAGGTTTACATCGAACGGCACGAGTGAACATTGTGATATATCTCATAAAAGTTTAATTTTTCTTTAATTGTACGATTTCTTCATTACTATTGTTCCACTTAATTATAAGTTTTACCGAAGATTCTTCGTGTTCCATATTTTTCTCTGAAGTTGATTGAATTTGAAATGAAGTTGGATAAGTTTTATCATCGTACAGCCCTTTAGCTGTTATAACTTGCCCTGCAAACTGATAAGAGATAGCAGTTAATTCTTTCTCTTCTCCGATATATTTAATAGTGAAGTTAGTTAGTTCTGAACTTTTTTCGTTTTTTATTGTAGCGGTCCAATTAGCACTTTGTCCTTCCCAACTGAGAGTTTTATCAGAGCAACCAATCAAAAATAATAATGGCAAAAGACTTAATAAAAATAGTTTTTTCATGATGGACACCTACTTTTAATGTATTTTAATCTACTAAAATAATACAATAAATATGGAAAATATACTAGTAATACTATTTTAATGTGGTATAGTGTCTATATATCACATTAAAAGGAGGAATTTGGAAATGTTGAAAAAAAGAATTAAATTTGGAATTGTAACGCTTATTTTTTCATTGTCTTTGACTAGTGTAGGTGGTATTGTGTCAGCTAAAAGCGTAGAGAATGTTGATAATGATTTTATTCCGGAAGGCTTTATAGTAACCAAAGCTTACGATGAGACGGATTTAGATTACAATGTGAGTGAACAGAAGGCTGCTCGTTTTTTTGATAACAGTAATGAGAAGGCTTTCCTACTGTCTACGGATGGTGAAACGGAAAGTTCATTAGAAACTGAAATCCTCAAAAATGAAACACACAAGATCCGTGATATTAAAAACCTTGAAACAGGTGAAGAAAGAACACAGTATAAAACTGATGTTAGTTTGAGAGCCTTTAAGGGAGATAATAAATGGGATCCTTCCGGAGGTGTGAATCTATCCATAACGATCTATTCTAGTACCTATTATAATGACATGTATACTGGAATGGATAAAGCCTATGTCCGTTGGGACAAAGAAGATTCTACGATTTCATCTATGACTGCAGACTCGACTATCATACAGGTCGGTCCTGGAAAAAACGGAGCCGTCACGAATCAAAATTATACAAATGAGGGCAATCACCCCGGAAATCCTTGGAATATAATATCTGGAAATACATATTTATTTGAAGTCCAAAATTATAATTGGGAACCCGTATTAACTAGTGGATTAGGCACTCAAATTGGAGTGAAATTCACAACGCAACTTAAAAGAGGAAGCACGACTTGGAAATATACTTTTGGGGTAATGGTTTTAGGAACTTTCCCACAATGGCCAGAATAATGAGATTTTAATAAATGAGATTTTAATAAATGAGATTTTAAAAATTGAATGATGAACAAAAACACACTACGCTTATTAAGCTCGTAGTGTGTTTTTATATTCAAGAAGTTAACTGTGAGGTTAGACAAAACAAATTCAAAGGTTGGTCTAGAAATGACAATAACGAAAACCTCTAAGAAAAAGTAATCAAATTAATTGAATACACAAAGAAGCCCGGAGAATAATCGTGGCTCTTTTTTACATTGATTTTCGAACGTATGTTTGGTTATAATACAAACAAACGTTCTTATTTTGGAAGGCTATCAACTTGCAAATGCAGATTGGTCAAACCGTTGAAATTGTTTACTTAGATAAAGTCGGCAAGATTACTCAGCGCAAAATTGAAGTTAAAAGCATGAATGACGGCAAGATTCGCGCAACATGCTTAAATACAGGAGCGCCAAGAGTGTTTCTAATGGTAAACATATTAGCTTGGCAGCCAAGTGATAAAGGAGCAATTGCATGAAGCCATTAACGAATAAAGAAAAAGAAGTCCTTGAAGCGTTGATTAAGATGATCAAAGTCAATCACTTTCCACCTACTTTGCGGGAGCTTGCCAAGGAGGTAGGATTGTCATCTACAGCGGTAATACATGCGCACATGGAGCGCTTAGAGATCAAGGGGTACATACAGAAAGGTAAGAACATGCCACGAGCGTTGAGAGTTATTAAGGGAGTCGACGAAGACAATGAAATCACAACAGCGTAAGAAACTTGAAGGTAATGGACTATGGGAGGGAAGTCGGTTGATAATACCTGAGCATAAAAATAGGATTCTGGATGATTCGCTGAAAGAAGAGGTGCGATCAAAGCCTGATTTAGATCCCCAAGCATTAGCTGAAATCTCACAGGTATTAGCTCAATCTTTAGAGGATTGCAGTCCGATCACGATTACATTGTTTGGGGAATATGAGGACAGATCCATCCATGGAATAGTCATGAGAGTCGATCGGCAGTTGAAACAGATTAAGTTCCATCATGATGACGAGTGGGAATGGATTAAACTAGAGGAAGTTATTGAGGCAATCACTTAATCGAGTGTCGCTTTATCTCGTATTAAGCTAACGGGCAGGATTGCGTGGAGAGCCAACAAGTAAATATTTACATTTAAAACGTATGTTCTAAAATATATTATGGAACTTAATACATAGGAGGCCATGTATATGATAAATCGAATTTCAACACCATTTAGTTATTCATCTGCTGTTGCGGCTGGTGACTATGTGTTTCTCGGATTACATCGGGGTTTTGGACAGAGCTTTACAGAACAGATTCACAATACTTTCTCACACTTAAAAGAGACTCTTAATCAACTTGATGTACCACTGGATAATGTTGTTAAGGTGAATGTATACCTAAAGTACATTAAGGACTTACCTGAAATGGAACAGGTTTTTTGTGAGTATTTTGAAAAGGATAAATTCCCTGCTAGAATGACATCTACGACAGAGTTTTTTGACTCTGATTGTCTTATGATGATTGACGGAATAGCATACAAAGGATTGAACTAACGAGAAACTTTTGTTCAACGCACGAAGAAGCAGCACGCGATCCGCAGTGCTTCTTTTTCATTAAGATATAGGGCAGGATTGATTCATTGCTTCGCGAATAACTTAACTAAGGAACTAGCCCAATATGGGAGGATTAAATGAGTATAGAAGATTATAAAAATAATGATGATTTACAACTGTATGATTCAGTTATAAAAAAACTAATAGTAGACCACGAAAACAAATCGATTGAGGTTCACTTTTTAAAGGTAGTTGAGCGTGTTGACCGAGGTGAACATAATTTCACATATAAGGTTAGGGAAGCAATTTTAACTTTCTCAGGTGTCGTTTACGCTAACTTGCCTTATTGTATGGAATTTGATGAATGGAGCGAATTTTATCGTTCTGCAATTGTTAAATCCTCAAGGATGCTTGAAAGAGTCCCTGAGCGAGCAAAATCAAACAAACTACTTCAACATATTTATTTAGGAATTGATAACGGAAACGAATATAACCAACAGGATATAGTCTGTTCAAGTTATTCAATGGAATTAGGACCAAACGAATATATTCTACATGATGATTTTGAATGGTTGTACGAAGAATAAGACGAATTGCTCGTTCAACTAACGAGAAACGATAGCGTAAAGAGCAGACTGCTAATGCAATCTGCTTTTTATATTGAAGTAACGGGCAGGATAGCTCAATCGTTTCTCGAATTCTTTTTGAGATGGAGTATTTACGAACTTCGTGATTAACGTTATGCGACATACAAGCTAAAATATTTTGAAAATATATGGACGAGAAATTAATATTATACATCTAAGCAAAGAAAAGGAGATTATTTTATGAGTATTAAATTTAGAAAAGTAAGTGATTTTAACCGTGGTTTAATCTTTGAATTGTTGACAGATGCTTACTTATTTGATTGTAGATATGAACAAAATTGTAGTGCGGATTGGCAGAAATTTGATAATTTCTTCTTTGATAATTTACAGATTGCAGATGAATGTGGGTTTATTACTACATTAAACGGTGAAGCAATTGGTTTTGTTTCATGGGACCCAAGAAATGTACCTGATTATGTGGAAATCGGACATAATTGTATTGCTACAAAACAAAAAAGCAATGGTTATGGTAAAATGCAGCTTCAAGAAGCTGTTAATAGAATCATAAAAAATGATGTTAGGAAAATTGTTGTAACTACTAATATCGACTTTATACCTGCTCAAAAAATGTATGAGAGTGTTGGATTCAAAATACATAAAAAAAGAAAAGTTGAGGGTTTTGTTAGAGAACATATAGATTATGTATATTCTTTAGAAGGTAGGAACTACAAATAACACCATAATCACGCATCGGAACATTCGGTAAAATTCATTACGCTAACGGGAAACGATAGCTCAATAAAGACAATAAGACCCTAAAACAATTATCTAATTAAAATGCCTCATCAGTATAATCACTGATGAGGCATTTTAATTAGATAATTTATACCTCCATTTCTTCCCATCCTGGTGGTAATGGATCCTCAGGTGCAGGTTCCAGATATTCAGGTAGTTCACTAATAAGTAATGGCTCGCCAATATCGAGCAAGACAGTTTGTGTTCCTTTAGCTATAACAATACCGATCTTGCCAATATGGAAACCGTCTTTGACACGTACGCGAAGTCCAAGCGTTAACTCTTCGATTTTCACTTCTTCCATCCCCTAAGGCAAATTTTCCTTACTTCGTAGTATTAATTGTCGTTGTTATATGAATATGGTCTTAACTGTTAAAGTCTGTATTTAATTACCGATAGACGTTTCGACATATAGCGACAGTAAATTCCAATAAACGGCTTTAAAATGATTTAGGAGCAATATGCTCCCAATTGAAGTAGGGAAGTGCGGATTTCCGCACAGCCTACTCCTTGTTGTCTTGTACAACAATCCATTCGTGTAAATCTTCCATTCTGCAATCAAATATGAGAGATGCTGCATACTCATCTTCTGGCTTCATCACTCTCTCATTATTGCAAAAATGGGAGATGATACGTTTGGGCCGACCGGATCGTTTGGCGTACTCTGCTTGAGTCCAGCCTTTACTGTCGATCCAATCTTGGAGTAGACACCTTCCGCGAGTTACGCGCAAGCTGCCATGACTCCTTTCAGTTTAGGTTGCTGTTCGAGCGAATTATACCACAATACATAATGAGAGGAGTAATGAAATTGGTTAAAACTGTTTGTGCAATTGATATCTATGCTTTAGGGAAGATTAAAGCGGACACTGCTTTTGTTCTTTGGCAACTTCAGACAGACAATACTTATTCAAATGAAAGCGCGGCGAGTGATATCGAGAATATTGTCAGAGAGATTATTGAATTTGAATTCAACCTCAATGAAAAATTTCTATTTGAGTCCAAAAATAATGAACTAATTCCTGCCCCTTTTTTGCCCCCTCGATAATGAAATGATATGAATCTGCATGACATGACGTCTGCTATTTATAATAGAAGAAACACGATTTGAATAGATGTGAAAGCCAAAAATAATTAAGTTCGAGATGGAAGGTTCTATCGGTTAATTAGAGCGCTTATGAATGGAGGCTTGTCCTCCCAACGCTTATATTTCTTCAAAGCATCCGTAGATATTTTTCTACGGATGCTTTTTTATTGGCACAATTGAAAAAATCCCCGAATGCTCCGGGGACACACCTTTAATATTTTCAATTATCCATTTCCGGCAACGGCAATTCCACTGAAGGATCTGGCTCCCAGAGATGCCGTTCTAATCGCTGATGCTACAATGGTGTATTGGATCTGGCCGGTAAGCACATCGGTTGAAGGCGGATAGTCGACAGCGGTGATTCCAACCATTTCATATTGGGTCGTTGTATTATTAATGTTTCCGGGGTAAGTTGTACTAAAAATTAATATATTATTGCGGTAAATACTAAAAGTAACATCATTCTGAACTATAATGCTGACATCAACACTAAGTCTGGCAAAAGCATTCAATGTGACTCTCACTAAGCCTGCATTTGCAGGTGTAACATTTACTGTCTGAAGTCCAATGTCACCGAAAATTGCACTTGAACGAACTAAATTAAGACTTTGTGCATCCATAGTGCTGCCCTGTGAAATTCGCATATCAAGAAACTGTATACTCATCCTATTCACCTAACCTCTCATTGTAGATTTTATATTTTATGAGAGAAAAAATAGAATGGTGTGTAAGATACAAACAGATAGCGGGTTGATTATATGAAACGCTGCTAAAACCCAATTATAAACAGAACCCCCGCCAATCACTTGGCGGGGGTTTTTATATGGTATAGGCTACTGTTTTGCCAGATCATTCACTTCTTTACTAAAAGCCTCTGAATATTGATTAAATTTACCTGCATCAAGTTTTAAGCTGTTATCGTTTGCTTTTGGAGGTGTCTCCTGGATCTGTTTATATAAAAGATCAATTTCTGGGGAAAGCTTGGCCCATATTTTTTTTATAGAATCATACTTAGTATCTAACTCGTTCATATATGTATCGTATTCTTTTTTCTCTTCCATGGCTTTGCCAAGCTGTTCGATCGTAAAGTCAATGTCCATGCTCGCTCCTGTACTGCTTGTACCACTTCTAGTGTATGAGATAACATCTACAAACCCAACATTCCAAATGTCAGCAATAACAAAATTGCTTATTTCTCTTAGCATTTTTTCAGGTGAGGGTGCTGTATCAGTTTTTGAGGAGATTTCCCCGAAATTAAACAAGTTTTTAGATTCGTTGATCGCTGTGTTTGCGTCCGTAGGGTTATTGTTATTTGTATTGCTACACCCTGAAAGAAGGATAATGGCGATAATACAAGATAAAACAAGCTGCTTTTTCAATATAGTTCCCCTCCATAATATAAGTAAAAAGTGTTGTATTACTATATTACGGTAAATTGTGGTAAAAGTTTTACATCTGAAGCAAATTTAAGACGGCGAAAAAGTGAACTCTTCGTATCCCGGAATAAATTCCAATAATTATGCAAAAAACCGAATAAAGGTCCTCCTAATATTACACGATGATTACAATAATCCTGTAGATTCTTAATTCATCAGGATTAAGGAGGAAACACGAGCATTTTAAGATAACGAGGGTCCTTTATATCATGTAGATGCTGCTTTTTTCCGAAATAACCGCAAAAACGCGCAATTCTCCCCTTTGCCGCATTAAATTATGGATGATACACTGCTTAAAGTCACTAAATTGTAAGCGCTAAAAAAAGCTAGCTTACGATGTAACATTTGCTTTATACAAAAAAATGCTTACTAAGTAAGCCTTAAGGAGGAGAGATATGGATGTTCTCAGGCAACTGCGCGGTTATTATCGGGAGAAGCTGCATTTTCTGATTCTTTCGATTATATGTTTGGCCGCTGCAACTGCAGTGGGGCTGATTACCCCCAATTTGTTAAGAAAGCTGATCGATGATGTTATTGTGCCACTTAAGTTTACAGAGGTGCCAGTGCTCGCATTGAGCGTGTTAGCTGTAGTAATAGTAAAAGCATGCCTGCAGTTTGCACATGGATTTTTTGGAGGACGGCTAGGTAACTTTCTTGCATACCGGCTGCGTAATGCTTGTTATGAGAAGCTGCAATTCCTATCTTTCCGTTATTATGATACCGCGAAAACGGGAGATTTGATGTCCCGGCTAACCGGAGATTTGGAAGCGATTCGTAACTTTATCGGTTTCGGTTTTGCTCAGCTGCTGAATGTCTTTTTTATGGTCATTTTTGGTTCGATTATGATGTTCTCACTCAATTGGCAGCTTACTCTAGTAACTTTGATTACGATGCCAATCCTGGCGTTTATTGCGCTAAAATTCGAGTCTAAGATTCACCCGGCCTTTCAAGAGATGCGTCTTGCACTCAGTTCTCTGACAACGGCTGTACAGGAGAATATCACGGGTGTGCGCACCGTCAAATCATTTGCGAGAGAGGCTCATGAAGTAGAGAAATTCTCACACCGCAACGAACGTTATAAGAATAACCAGATTTTTGCCGCTGAGCTCTGGAGTAAGTTTTTTCCGGCGATGGAGTTTTTAGCATCGATCAGTGCAGCTATTCTGCTTGGAGTAGGCGGAACGTTAGTTATTAAGGGGAAAATGTCACTAGGCGAACTGGTTGCTTTTTTCAGCTTAATTTGGTACATCATTGGACCGATTTGGGGTCTTGGATTCCATATTAATAACTATACACAGTCCAAAGCATCGGGAGAACGTGTATTGGAAGTACTTAATCAGAATATTGATGTGAAGGATAAAGAGAACGCCCGTGAACTGGTACCTTCTGAGGTTAAGGGAGATGTAGCGTTTAATCACGTCACATTTGCTTATGGGAACAAAATGCCTGCGGTTACAGACATTGATTTTGAGGCCAAATCTGGTGCGGTTATAGGGTTCCTTGGAGGTACGGGCTCTGGTAAATCGACCATTACACAGCTGATGATGCGTGCTTATGACGTTAATGAAGGCAGCATCACACTGGATGGGATGGACATCAGAGAATACAATGTTCGCAGCTTGCGTTCACAGATCGCGACGGTCTTTCAGGAGACCTTCCTGTTCTCCTCCTCAATTCGCAACAACATCTCCTATGGGTTGAAGAATGTAAGCATGGAAGAAATTATCCGAGCTGCACAACTTGCCAAAGCCCATGATTTCATCATGGAGATGGAAGACGGTTATGACACTGTGGTGGGTGAGCGCGGAATGGGTCTTTCCGGTGGACAAAAGCAACGGATTGCCATCGCTAGAGCGCTGCTTAAGAATCCGCGGATTCTTATCCTCGATGATGCGACCAGTGCAGTCGATATGGAGACGGAGCACGAGATTCAAGCCGGATTCCAAGAGGTCATGAAGGGGCGCACTACACTTATTATTGCCCATCGGATCTCCTCCTTGCGCCATGCGGATCAGATTATCGTCATGAACGAAGGTCATGTGCAGCAGCGTGGTACCCATAAAGAGCTAATTGAAGTGCCGGGTCCTTATCAGGATGTATACCGGATACAGTATGCTGATTATCTGGCCAGAGCGACCGGAAGAGGGGAGGAGTGAGGCATATGAAACTTGAAGCCAAACCAATGACCGCTACGGGAGCAAAAAATAAAGCAGCCGAGCAGCAAGAACTGGATGAACGTTTTGTATATAAAGATGATGATGTCATCGATAAGGCTTTTGACTGGAAGCAATTCACCAGACTGTTCGGGTACATGAAGCCTTATGCAAAGCAGATGCTTCCATTGGTGTCCATCATGATGATTCTGGGAACCATCACGAAGTTGACCGTCCCGTTCCTAACAAGTTTAGCCATTGACCGTGCAATTGCGCCAAAGGTAGGGAATCCCAGCTTATCACTGCTTTATTCGCTTACAGCAGGGGTAATCGTCTTATATCTGATTCAATGGATTGCGGGAGTATACCGGATTAAATACACGAACATCATAGGCCAAAGAGTGATTTATGATTTGCGCTCAGATTTGTTCAAGCATATTCAGAAGCTCTCCTTTAACTTCTTTGATAAACGTCCGGCAGGCTCGGTATTAGTACGGGTAACCAATGATATCAACTCTCTGCAGGATCTGTTCACAAACGGGGTTGTCAATCTGATGATTGACTGCGTGCAGCTTATGGGGATTACCATTATTCTGCTAGTGATTAACTGGAAGCTAGGTCTTGCAGTAATGGTTACGGTTCCGATTATGTTCTTTGTTTCAACTAAGCTGCGCCAAAAGATTCGGATCGCTTGGCAGGATGTGCGGATGAAGAACTCCAGAATTAATTCTCATTTAAATGAATCGATTCAGGGAATCAGAGTCACACAAGCCTACACCCAAGAACAAGAAAATATGAATTATTTCGATGTTATGAATACCGACAGCAAAAAATCCTGGAACAAAGCCTCTGCGATGAACCAGGCGTTCGGTCCGATTATTGAGGTCACAGGTGGTTTTGGAACAATGATCCTCTTTTGGCTGGGGGCTTATCTGATCCAATCTGGAGAACTCACAGTAGGTATGCTGGTAGCATTCAGTTCTTATGTCAGCAACTTCTGGGACCCGATTAATCGCCTTGGGCAGATGTACAATCAGCTGCTTGTGGCAATGGCTTCCTCGGAACGGATCTTTGAATATTTGGATGAGCAACCGGCGGTGCAAGATAATCCTGGTGCTAAGCCAATGGGAACGATTCGTGGGGATATTAACTTTGAAAAGGTCATTTTTGAATATGAAAAAGGCCGGGCTGCACTAAAAGGTATTGATCTGGATGTTCAAGCAGGACAGTCGATCGCGCTCGTAGGTCATACAGGTTCTGGTAAAAGTACGATCATTAACCTGATTGGCCGGTTCTATGATATTAAGAGCGGCCGAATCACGATAGACGGTGAAGATATCCGCGGGGTTACGTTAGACAGCCTGCGAAGGCAGATCGGAATCGTACTGCAAGATACCTTTATTTTCTCGGGAACGATTCGGGATAATATCCGTTTTGGCCGTCTGGAGGCTACAGATGAAGAAGTGGAAAATGCCGCAAAAGCCGTGGATGCCCATGACTTTATTATGAAGCTGCCCGGAGGGTATGAGACTGAGGTGGAAGAGCGCGGTAGCGCATTGTCGATGGGACAACGTCAGCTGCTCTCCTTCGCCCGGGCGCTTTTGGCAAATCCGCGGATACTAATCCTGGATGAGGCAACTGCCAGCATTGATACGGAGACGGAGCTGAAGATCCAGGAGGCACTCAAAATCCTGCTTCAAGGCCGAACCTCCTTTATCGTAGCGCACAGACTCTCTACCATCCGTCATGCGGATAAAATAGTCGTCCTCGATCACGGAGAGATTAAAGAAGAAGGAAACCATCATGAGTTGACATCCCGTGATGGGGTATACAACGGTCTGATCGAAGCGCAATTCCGTTTCCTATAGACCGACAGAACAGAACATAGCGGAACAGAACACAACACAACAAAACAGAACAGAACAGAACAACAGCTCATTCCAGTTGCTTAGGCAACTGCGGGGTGGGCTGTTTTTTATAGGGATATAGTGATTAAGGTGGTCGGGGCTTGGTGGATCAGAGTAGAGTGGAATATGGCAGAGGTATTACGGAACAAGGCAACCGAAGAACGGAAGAACGGAAGAACGGAAGAACATCAGAAAGGAAGAACAGCAGAATGGAAGAACAGCAGAACGGAAGCACGGAAGCACGGCAGAACGGAAGAACATAATGCAGCAGGGTAAGATTTCTATGATTCAGTTACTTGGGGCGTTTGGATACCCTGCCCGTCACACGCAGCTCAAACATTTGTGCACAAATATCTTGATGCCATTGTAGATCAGCTGTCTGTTCCGCTAATAGGATTTCATTTTGTAATCGGGCCATCTCATAGCAGTAGGTAGCATTAATTTGCAGGCACTGCTGTTGCTCCGTTTCCTCAGCAGCAGTAAGCTGCCGTCTACGGCTCAGGGTGAACAACTCGGCAAGGCGTTCATGGACAGGAAGCATGCTTTTTTCCTCCTATAGCAATTTAAAACCACATATTAGTCTCGCCATTAGAAGAGGAATTCAAACGTTACGTTAGATAATTAAATTGAGGGGCCTTACTATGTTGAGGGTAGGAGGAACTATCTTCGAAGTCAGAAGGAAACAATAGAGGTGAGAGAGGTGAGAGAGGTGAAAATCGAGGAATGTTGAGGAGTAATCTGGAAACCAATCTTTAGTTGCAGTTTGTACAATAGAAACCATCATTCTCGTTATAAAAATACTGTTAATTGCACTTTGTGCAGCTATTTTCGAGAAATGTGCTTATAAAGAGCATTTTCCTTAATTCTAGTTGCACAAAGTACAACTAAATCAGAATTTGGCTTGCTAGACGTGGATTTAGTTGCACAAAGTACAACTAAATCAGAATTCAGCTCGCAAGACGTGGATTTTGTTGCACAAATTACAACTAAATCACCATTCAGCTCGTTAGACGTGGATTCTGCTGCACAAAGTACAACTAAATCACCATTCAGCTCGCTAGACATGGATTCTGTTGCACAAAGTACAACTAAAAAATCCCCCGTAGTTAAACCGGGGGATTTAGTGTACAAACAGCAGCTCTGAACCTTCTGCTAAGCAACGCAGGACCTCAAGTAACGCCCTAGTCCATGTAGATTTCCACAATCGTAACGTTACGTTCGCGGGCTAGATCGACAAATAATCCATCGATCTTTACCAGCGGACGGAAAATATCAACTGGATTGTTCATGATAATCACACCTGTATCCCCCGTGTTCAGTAACACACGCTTGCCGATAAAGTTGGGCATTAAATGTTGTATAAAGGCTTGAACCGTTCTGCCGTTCAGCTTACCAAAGCTGAGGTCATTTAGTTCACGTAGGACAGAAATAAGCTCTTGCTTGGACTGATAGACGCGTTTAGAAGTCATCGCACTATAGATGTCAGCTACAGCAGCAATTTGCGCATAAGGATGAATCTCGGATTTGGTTAGCTTATTAGGATAGCCAGAGCCGTCCTCACGTTCATGATGCTGTAGGGCTGCCAAAGCTGTATGTGAGTCATCCATCGAATTGCGGATAATTTCGTAGCCGTACTTAGTATGTAGTTTAACTTCTTCGAATTCTTCCGCGGTTAATTTTCCAGGCTTATTTAATAGAGCAGGTGAGATTCTACATTTTCCAATATCAATTAAATATCCAGCTCGTCCAATCTCATAGCATTCTTGTTTGGAATACCCAAGCCAGATTGCAATATAATAAGAGAGCATACCTACCTGCAAAGAGTGGTTGTAGGTATAATTATCTTCGCGATCGAGCAGAAGCAGCAGGGAGACTACATCCTTTTGCTTGTCCAACGATTGAAGCGAAGGCTGAAGAATGTCGTTAACCACGGATTGGTTAAAGCTTCCTTTTAATAGTGCTTCCATATAAAGATTCTCAAAGCCGTCAATCATGGTATCAAAACTAGTGGTCACCGTCTGAATAATTGAAGGTCTGCTTAATGGGGCAGGTTCTTCCACTAACGTCTGGATATCAACATAATCAACTCCATGCTGCATCAGCTTGGCGATATCATCTATCTGGAGCAGCGATCCCTTTGGTAATACATGCAGACCTCTTGAACTATAAGCGTCTGAGTTGAGGTGATTACCAGGTTTTAGATCCGAGACGTGTACTCTCAATGCCTATGCCACCTTTTATCCGATTTTATCCAGAATATCAACAAAGTGCAGATTTTTCAATGAAAAAGGAGTGAAGATTAATTGTAGAGGGAATCGGCAGCCTTTTGTTCAGAGCCTACCCAGTGCTGGCCTGATTCATTGATGTCTTTTTTCCAGATAGGGACGGTCTGTTTCAGCAGTTCAATGGCCAAACGACTAGCCTCGTAACAGGTATCGCGATGAGGGGTGGAGACAGCAATGATAACGCTTGCTTCCTTAAGACCAACAAGCCCAATGCGGTGGGAAATCGCGCAGCGTGCATTCCAGCGATTTTGTACCTCATCACCAATTTCTTTCAGCTTATTTAAGGCCATAGGAATATAGGCTTCATAGTCTAATGCTGTTGTGCGTTGTTCTCCGGTCATTTCGCGTGTAGTTCCTACAAATAATAGGGATGCTCCATGATTGGCATCGAGGACGGCATCCAGAAGCTTCTCAGCATTTAATGGCAGATCCGTTATGCTATAGAGGCCGTCAGGAGTGCTCTCATATAAAGAACCATTCTCTCCCCCGGAAACGGGAGGGATTAATGCAACTTCGGCAGACTCGGTGATGAGGGATTCATCAGGTGCATATTCCCGGTCAATAGCGACCAAAGAAGTTCCAATTAGGGATGCTGCATCCGGATAAGAGGTTGTAAGGAGTTCTTTTAACTTCCCAGCGGTTAAGGGATTCTCCGTCGCATGAAAGGTCAGAGAAGATGAACCGATAATCTCAGCCAAACCCGCGAACAGGCGGATTGTGATATGCATACTTATTCACCTCTGAAATATGTTGTAATGTCTACAATATACCATAATGAGCCTGAAAATGTTATGCTAGGCTCTATAAGATCATGCATCGGCTGCTTCATTAAAGAGCGGCTCAACAGGTAGGAGGAATGTTGCTAATGGGGCATGTGCCGCAAAGACTGACCATACTTCATACCAATGATATACATAGCCATTTCGAAATGGTGAGTCCATTGGCAGCAGAAATCGGGAGACAAAGAGCTGCAGCGGGAGAAGCGCCTGTGCTGCTGCTGGATATTGGCGATCATATGGATCGTGCAGCCGTCGAGACAGAAGGAACTATGGGTCAGGCTAACATTGATGTACTTAATTTAACAGGATATGATGCTGTAACCATCGGTAATAATGAGGGGTTAACATTCTCACAGG
Organism: Paenibacillus sp. FSL R7-0048; assembly: GCF_038004505.1. NCBI lineage: Bacteria > Bacillati > Bacillota > Bacilli > Caryophanales > Paenibacillaceae > Paenibacillus > Paenibacillus sp. FSL R7-0048. Next base: position 2,138,508 of record NZ_JBBORF010000001.1, read on the forward strand.
AGATGTTATCCTCTATTTTCTCCGGGTTACAGTGTCCAGTGGTATGCTGTAATTTTGTGGAGACTGCAACAGGGGAACCTCCCCACTGGATGAAGCGTCATGCCATCTTGGAGAAGGACGGAATCAGAATAGGAGTGACTGGAGCGACAGCGGCATTTACTTCGTTTTATTCCTTGCTGGGCTGGGATGCTCTGGATCCCGAGACAACCCTTCGGGAACAATGCCTTCTTCTAGCTCCTCAGGTGGACATTCTAATCATCCTTTCTCATTTGGGGCTTCCCGCAGATCGAATTCTGGCAGAGCGGCTGGAAGGTGTGCATGCTATTCTAGGTGGACATACACATCATATGCTGGAAGAACCGCTCATGATTAACGGAACAGCTGTATGTGGAGCCGGGAAATTCGGGCGTTACCTCGGGCGGCTTCAATTTGAGCGGAGAGAGGGACAACCTGGATTTAGCCTGGTGGCGGGTGAATGTATTCCGATTGACCCAGGACTGAAGGAAGAGATTGTAGGTCCTGCCGCTACTATTCATTTGGAGCGTGGTCGTGAGGCTCTTCAGCAGACCGTTGCGATCACAGATCGTGAGCTTCCTTTGAATTTGCAGGGAGAATCCCCTTTTGGCAATCTTTTAGCCCAAGCTGTACGTAGATTTACAAGCACCAGTTTGTCGATAGTTAACACAGGTCAGCTTCTAGGACCTTTGCCTGAAGGGGAGGTTACAGCGGGAATGCTGCACGCCCTATGTCCTTCTCCCATTAACACCTGCGTAATCAAGCTGAAAGGCCTAGATATTCGCATAGCTTTGGAGCAGAGTCTTACTGAAGAATTTTATAATAAGGTGATTTTTGGGTATGGCTTTCGCGGGAATTATCTGGGCAGCTTAGCAGTAGATGGGATAAAAATCTTGTACGATCCGCAGAAGATACCGTATGATAACAATATTGCAGTTTTTGTCGAAGGAAACCCGCTGGAGGATGATAAAGAGTATAATGTTGGTACGCTGGACATGTTTACTTTCCGTGCAGGCTATGAGACGATCGCCAATGGGAAGGATCCTGTATTTTTGCTGCCTCATTTTTTACGCGACCTGCTTGGGATGGAATTGCAGCGTCCGGACAGTCTTGATGAATGTATGCTCACTCGGTGGGAGATCAAGTCTGAGTAAACCTGCAGCTCACAAGATATACTTTTTGATTCCATTTAAACAGTGCTAGATTCCCGAAAAATAGGAGGAGATTATGGACACGATTACAGCTATTATTTTAGCAATTGTCGAAGGGATCACTGAATTTATTCCTGTTTCTTCTACAGGACACATGATCTTGACCTCGAAGCTTCTGGGCTTTGATGAGCAGGATTCGATTATGAAGACTTATGAAATCGTTATTCAGCTAGGGGCAATATTGGCGATTGCGCTTGTTTACCGCGAGCGTGTGCTTAATTTGCTGGGCATTGGGCGTAAGAACTCAGGAAGAGGCGGTGTGATGCCGGCGTCTCGTTTGAACTTAATCCATGTAATACTTGGGATTGCCCCAGCACTAGCTGTGGCATTTTTTGCCCGCGATTTTATAAAAGGTCTCTTTGGAGCCACGACTGTTCTTTGGGCGCTTGTCGCCGGCGGGATTCTAATGATTATCGCAGAATGGGTAAACAGACGCAAAATTAGAATTACAGCGCATGAGCTGGACGATCTTTCTTACGGACAGGCGCTGGCTATCGGGATGTATCAGATTATTTCAGTGCTGTGGCCAGGATTTTCCCGTTCGGGATCTACGATCTCCGGAGGGATGTTAAGTGGGGTTAGTTATAAAGCGTCTGCGGATTTCTCCTTCCTTATAGCCATTCCTATTATGTGTGCGGCTTCCGGATATGAAATGTTGGATTCTTATAAGAACTTCACTAGTGAGACGATTGGCTATTTTGTAATTGGATTTCTGATTTCCTTTGTAGTGGCTTATGTAGTGGTTATTTTGTTTATGAAATTGATTCAAAAGATTAGATTGACGCATTTCGCGATCTACAGATTTATTCTTGCTGCTATATTCTGGTTGTTTATTATGCGTTAATGCCCATAGGCAAAGACCTAGACACACCCGATGTTCTTCATGGTGCACCTGTCTGATCTCTACATAAACGGTATAGACAAAGCGTGTGACCCAAGGATTTCAAAACAGAATAGCATTTTACCGTTAAAGGCAGGAGTGAGCTAAGTGCGTTTAGTATCCGTGAATCAGCTTCAAGCAGGCATGAAATTAGGTAAAAAAATATATAATGATGAAGGTCTAACTCTCCTCGCGGATGGGGTGGAGCTTACTGATGCATTGATCAAGAGGCTTTCAAGAATTGACATCGGTTATATTTACATAGAGGACTCTGTCACGGACGATGTTGAAATTATAGGTATGCTTCAAGATGAGACACGTAATCAGGCACTGAAGGTGATTCGTAATCAGTTTCAGCAAATGACAGGCGCTTCAGGAATAAGCAAGGGATTCTACCATCTGGATAAAAAATTCTCAAAGATCATGGATAGCATCCTGGATGATTTGTCTTTACAAGAAGATCCGATGATCATGCTGCTTGATATGCACACCGCTGATAACTACTTGTACGTCCATTCCCTGAATGTCTGCTTGTACACTTTGGTGCTTGGCATTGCGCATGGGTACAGCAAAGAGGAGCTTCGAGTGATTGGTCTGGGTGCGCTGCTGCATGATATTGGCAAGACCCAAGTCCCGATAAAAATCATTCAAAAACCTGGTAAGCTCAGTGAAGATGAATTTCGCCATATGCAGGCACACACCGAGATCGGGTATCAGATTCTCAAGGAAGAACCGAATATTCCGCTGCTCGCGGCTCATTGTGCGCTTCAGCATCATGAACGCATTGACGGATCCGGATATCCGCGGGGATTAAAAGGACCTCAAATTCATGAATATGCCAAATGGTTGGGCGTGGCTGATTCCTACGATGCCATGACCTCCAACCGGGTCTACAAAAAGGCTATGCTGCCACATCAAGCCGTTGAGGCGCTTTATGTAGGTTCTGGTACATTGTATGAGCAGAAGCAGCTAGAGTTATTTAGAGATCGTGTGGCTATCTATCCTCTTGGTCTTACGGTGAAGCTCAGTACGGGTGAAAGTGGAGTTGTTGTCAAAATAGACCCAAGTACGCCTCACAGACCGATTGTACGTGTGCTTACAGGGCCTGAAGGAGAGAAAGTCGTACCGTTCGAAAGGGATCTAGGAAAAGCCCTCTCCGTTGTTATCGTTGACGTCGCAGATCAAGGCGATTCTGTGGGAACGCCAAAATATTTATCATAGCAGCGAAGAGAGAAGATTAGGCTTGTCCGCATAACTCGCGGAAGCCTATTTTTCGTCTCGCTGCTATTATTTTTTACAGTGAAAAAGCTTGTAAGGACAGTCTGAAAGACATCCGAAGTGCAGTTTTTCTGACTAACGTGGTATGATATAGGATAAGACACCGTTCAATCTTCATGATTATGGGTTAATAATAGGAATAAGATTTAAAGGAGCTAGTACAAATGAATGTTTTAAGACCATTAACATCTTCACCGAAGGAGCTGTCGCCAAGCTACGATCCGTGGGATCCCATTACTTCTTTACGTAAGCATGGACGCCATGTGCTAACGAGTGTGGAATTCACAGTAACCAATTTATGTAATATGCGGTGTGAACACTGTGCGGTAGGTGATAGTTTAACCTCTAGAGAAGGGGATATGCTGCCGCTTAAAAATATGTTGGACCGTTTAGATGAAGTAGAGCATCTGGAGACGATTAGTATTACCGGCGGAGAGCCTATGTTCTTGGCTGGAACGGTGGATAATATCATAGTGCCGCTCTTAAAGTATGCCAAAGAGCGGGGGATTAGATCGCAAATTAATTCCAATCTGACGATGCCGTATGCTCGATATGAAAAGCTGCTTCCGTATTTGGACGTTATGCATATTTCTTTTAATTATGTGAACGGAGACGATTTTCATGAAGTTGGTTTTGCCAACAGCGGGCATGCAGTTTCAAAAGAAAGTGCATATCGGTTATATAATGCAATGATTGAGAATTCTCGACGGCTAAGTGAGGATGGTATGCTAATTTCTGCGGAAACTATGATTAATTACCGTACACATACTAAGCTGCCTGAAATTCATAAGTTGATTCTCGATATGGGCGCCAAACGGCATGAGGTACATCCTATGTACAACTCCAGTTTTGCTTCGGCTTTGCCAGTGTTGTCCTTGAATGAAATGCGGACGGCAATCCATAAACTACTGGATACCCGTGATCCGGAGATTTGGATGCTGTTTGGGACCCTTCCGTTTTTTGCTTGCAGCTTCCTGGAAGAAGATCAGAAGCTGATAAGCAGAATGCGCGCCGAGAAGAATGTTACCCTTCGCAATGATCCGGATGGCCGGAACCGAGTGAACGTAAACATGTTTACTGGCGATGTTTTTGTTACAGATTTCGCTGATATCGCAGCCTTTGGCAACATCGAGAACCAAAAGCTGGATGATATATTTATCGATTGGCAGACTAAACACCCGCTGAACCAAAAGGTGAACTGCCACTGCGATGCAGCAGGCTGCTGCGGACCTAATCTGTTAGTGGCTGATATGTATTATCCGGAAGTTGACTTCAAAACTAGAAAAGCGATCAATCTGTAGAAATGAGGCGTTGTTAAGTGGTGCATACGGAATTTGAAGTAGGGAGATTATTGCTTAATCTTTTGCTGGTTCTGGTGCTCGTATTATTGAACGGTATTTTTGTAGCAGCGGAATTTTCATTAGTTAAGGTCAGGCAGTCCCGCCTGACCCAACTTGTCAGTGAAGGTAATAAAATGGCTGGATATGCTCTGAAAGTAAATAAGAGACTGGATTCCTATTTATCCGCCACTCAGTTTGGGATAACACTTGCGTCGCTGGGCTTAGGTTGGGTTGGAGAGCCCGCGATTTCTGAGCTGTTGGTCGAACCTTTAATGTACCAGATGGGGATCACCGATCATACCCTGATTTCTACCGTATCTGTGATTATTGGATTTTCGATCATTACATTTTTACATATTGTACTTGGGGAGCTTGCTCCTAAATCGCTCGCGATTCAAAGAACAGAAGGTTCGGCACTGTTGTTATCTGCACCCCTGATGTTCTTCTATAATGTGTTCATGCCTTTTATCTGGGTGCTGAACGCTTCAGCCAACGCGTTGCTTCGGTTGGTCGGTGTGGAGCCTGCAAATGAAAGTGAAGCAGCACACTCGGAAGAGGAAATACGTATTCTGATGAATCAGAGCGCCAAGAGTGGTGTCATTGACAAAGATGAAATGAAACTAATGGATAATATCTTTGAATTCTCAGATCTGCTTGCACGTGAAGTCATGCTGCCTCGTACAGATATGGATGTGCTTTACAGCAATCTTTCGTTAGAAGAAAATATGAAGATTATTACCGAAACGAGACATTCGCGTTATCCGGTTGCTCTGGAAGATAAGGACCGTATTATCGGTTTTATTCATATTACCGACCTGTTGTTTGCTCCACCGGAGCAACAGAATGATCTTACAACTCTGGTTCGGCCTATCCTTAACGTTCCGGAATCGATGGAAATCAGCCATACTCTTCGTTTTATGCAGAAGAATAAGGCTCAGCTGACGTTAGTTGTCGATGAATATGGCGGCACGGCAGGTTTGCTGACAGCAGAAGAGATTCTGGAAGAAATCGTAGGCGATCTGCATGACGAGTTCGAAGATGAGCGTCCAAGTGTGGAACATAACGGGGAGTACATCTCTGTTGAGGGCCGGATGCTGATTGAGGATGTCAACGATCTTACGGGTGTCGTGATTGAAGACGATGAGGTGGATTCTATCGGCGGCTGGTTGTTTAAGGAGCTGGAGGGTAATCCAACCAAAGGAAAACGTGTCAAAGTAGAAGATGTTATTTTTGAAGTCGAGGAATCGACAAGATTGCGTATCACTAGAATTAATATCCACCGGGAACCACGTGTGGAGGACGAAGAAACCTCATCAGAACCCAATGAGGATAAAGAATAACCTATTAAAAATTATAACGTATTGTTCCGGTTGATCAGGGATATAATGAACTCCTCCTGCAAGAGCTGTATGGCTCATGAAAGGGGGAGTTTTTTGTGGACACATAAAGGACATAACGCTCGTCTATGCTAATGTTTATTAATTGTTTGAAAGCGGGGTCTAGATTGAAAAAGAAACTTCTTCTCGTTGAGGATGAAATTCGTATTCGTGAACTGGTATCTGATTATTTCTTACAGAATGATTGGGAGGTACTTGAAGCGGATAATGGAAAAGATGCATTGGTTTGGTTTGATTCACTGCTGCCGGATCTGCTGATTCTGGATATCATGATGCCTGCTATGAATGGCTTCGAAGTGTGCCGTGAAGTTCGTGAGAAATCAGCGGTACCCATCATTTTGTTAACGGCCAAGTCTACAGATGACGACAAAATCTACGGTTTTGAATTAGGAGCCGATGATTATGTTACAAAACCATTTAGTCCAAAGGTGCTAGTAGCCCGGGCAAATGCACTTATGAAACGGGTTGAAGGCACCCATCAGCCTGAGTCTAGCATAATAAAATTTGGTTCCGCGATGTTCAATCCCTTGGCTCATCGGTTGGAGGTAGAAGATGCGGAAGTGGAGCTTACCCCTAAGGAATATGATCTTTTATGGCTTTTAATACGAAATAAAGGGATTGTTATTTCAAGGGATACGATCCTCAGTCGGATCTGGGGAATTGAATTTGAAGGAGATTCCAGAGTTGTGGACAGTCATATCAAAAAGCTGCGAAGTAAATTGGGTTATGAATCACGTTTTATTCGTACGGTAATTGGCACAGGATACATGTTCGAGGAAGAGGCATGAGAAGACGGGGAATTACTTTTAAACTGTTTGTGATGACCGTTATCTTTTTCCTTTGCTTCTATGGCATGGTGATTCTAAGCCAATTGCTGTTGTTTGACAATTTCTATCAGAAGCAAAAAGAGCACCGTGTGGAGAAACACCTTAAGAGTTTTGCGGCAAGATATATTAGCGAACCATGGGGAAGCACTAGAACCTCTCAGGAGCTTGTCCGGTTTATGCTGCGGAATAAAACACAAATGGTTATTTTGAAGCTGGATGGAAGGATGAATTCAGAAGATCCATTTCATATAAAGCTAATCGATGATGACGGGAAGAGTATGGTTGTTTCTTTATCCCTATTCATGAATCAGTACGGAGATTCACTGAGAGCAGCTAACATTAAAGTAGATGATCAGTTGAGCGTGGAAGGCGAACTTCTGGATGAAGACAGTGCTTCACCCGTTATACTCTACCCCATAAGCATTACAAAAAAAGGGGGCGGAACCATAGGGGAGACGGGAGAGACTGGGACGATTCATGCATCTGGTACTGTTGCAGAAGTTGTACTGCCTGATTTAAAAATATGGAATCCCCGCCAGGGAATATTGTTTGAGGCTCTTGAGGAATGGTTTCCTTTGACACCAGCGCAGATAGAAGACTTTAAAAATTTGAAAATACAGAAGCAAGACTGGGTTGCTCCCTGGAGTGGGAGTCGCAATTCTGTGGTTATTCTGCCCCTGAAGCAAAGTAACGGAGAAATTGAATTACTATTCACAGTCACTTCATTACAGGAAGTTAAGGATTCGAACGATGCCTTACGTTGGTTCTTTTTATATCTGGGAATGGGTGGCTTTGTCCTGATTCTGGTGCTTTCTCTCTTTTTCTCGAAAATGGTAACGCGTCCGCTAATTAAGTTAAACAAGATAGCAAAACGGATGGTTTCTCTGGACTTTACAGGGGACACATCGATTCGGCAGAAGGATGAGCTAGGCAGCCTTTCTAACAGCATGTTCACCTTATCACTAAGTCTGGACTCTGCTTTAGGGGAGTTAAGAGAGGCCAATCAGCAGCTAGTTGAGGATATGGAACAGAAGCAAAGAATGGAGATCATGCAGCAGGACTTTTTTGCCAACGCCTCCCATGAATTGAAGACACCCCTCAGTATTATCAAAGGTTTTGCTGAAGGTTTGGAAGACGGCGTTAGTGCCGGCAAGCAGGATCACTACATTAAGGTGATTATTGAGGAAGCCGATAAAATGGAGTTTCTTGTTAAAAATATGCTAGATCTAGCGCGGTTGGAGTCGGGCACGATTAAACTACGGAAATCTTCCTTTATGTTAAGTGAACTGACGGAAAAGGTGACAGACAAGCTGGTCCACTTGCTGAGTGAAAAACATTTGGAGGTCATCATTATTCCTGCGAATGAATTACCGGTCTATGCGGATGTGAACTGGATCGAACAAGTTATGCTAAATTTTATGACCAATGCTATCAGGCATGCGGAAGAAAGAAGTTCTATCACTGTCAATATTGAGAGTCATGCCCAGACTATTGTATTCACTATTCAAAATATAGGAGAATCAATCCCTGAAGATCAGCTGGAGCAGATCTGGGAACGGTTCTATCGGTCGGAGCCATCCCGCAGTCGAATGACAGGCGGTACGGGTCTGGGGCTTTCCATTGCAAAGCGAATACTAGATATGCACGCTTGTCTTTATACAGTGAAAAATACGGAGAACGGTGTCAGCTTTACTGTGACCTTTGAAGGTTAAACCGAATTAACAGAAATACTGCTATGAAAGGGGTGAAATTGTATGAAATTGAACTGGTTGCCTTCAACGTGCACACTCGGAAACTTGGGACTAGGATCACTATCCTTGTATTTTACGATTCAAGAACGATATAGCCTAGCTTTATTAATGATATTGCTCGCGGCAATATGCGATGTACTGGATGGATTACTGGCAAGAATATTGCAATGTACTAGTGAATTCGGTAAACAATTGGACTCATTGGCGGATATTATATCATTTGGTTTAGCGCCTACCTTCCTTATCTTGTTGTATAGGTTAGAAGATGCCCACTGGATTGGACCTGCAGCTGCAGTTTTCTTTTTGATCTGTGGCGCACTTCGTTTGGCCAGATTTAATCTGTCGGCGCCTTCCAAAGGGTTCGTGGGGATGCCCATTACTGCTGCTGGAGTCATTCTTTCGATGATTTCTTTACTAGATGAACGGATGAAACCAGGACTGGTCATCGGATTAATGGCATTGCTGTCCGTAATGATGATCAGCCGTATCCCATTTCCGTCCCTTAAAAAATCCTTCAACAGGAAGTGATACACCCATGCCTTGGATTATAGAGTTCATTTCACAATACGGATATTTAGCCATATTTGGCCTTATGGCACTTGGGATTATCGGACTTCCTGTGCCTGATGAGGTGTTAATGCTGTTTGTAGGCTATTTATCCTCCGTTATGGTTTTGGATTTTTCACTTTCCGTATTGGTTTGTTTTATGGGATCCATCACAGGAATGCTTATCAGCTATACCATTGGTTTAAGGCTAGGACAACCTGTGGTAGCAAAATTCGGCAAGTGGGTTGGCCTTACACCCAAGCGTTTTGCCAGTATGAAAAGATGGTTTTTGCGGTTCGGAAACTGGGCGATTTTCATTGCTTATTTTATTCCAGGTCTGAGGCATGTATCGAGCTATATCTCTGGAATCAGTGCTATGTCTTTCAAAAAATATATACTCATAACGACTGCAGGAGCGCTAACCTGGTCACTCCTTTTTGTTTCCATCGGCTTTTTTGTGGGGGCTAAGTTTTCCTTTTTATAGCCATTGAAGTTTAACATTATTAATCGCAATTGAATGGAGCAAGATCAATGAATGTATTCAAGCGATTCTACGTGAATAGTACTACCAGACGCTTTTTTATTCTCGCACTTATCGGGTTGCTGCTGTACATGGTTCGAGGGATGCTTAATCTGGTACTGCTGACGGTTCTGATTGCTTTTGTCATGAACAGCTTTCAGATTGTGCTCAGTAAACGAATTGGTAAATTCATGAAGGTCAACAGTAAGGTGATTATTGTCATTTTATACCTTGCTTTAATCGCATTGATTGTACTGGCCCTTGCAAAATATCTCCCTAAAGTATTGGAGCAGATTAAGCAATTAGCCATCTTCCTCACCAATCTCAAGTCAGAGGACCTTCCGCAGAACAAGATTACATTATATTTGTATGATATGCTCAGGGACCTTAACTATCAGTCCTATATCAAAAGAGGCATCGATTATGTGCTGCAGGTTAGCAACTGGGGTGCAACTTTCGTTCTATCAACCATTTTAAGCTTTGTGTTTATTCTGGAGAAGAACCGGGTCGTCAGTTTCACTTCTAGGATGAGAGAGAGCAGGATTGCCTGGTTTTATATAGATCTGGAGTATTTCAGCCGAAAATTCATCGTTTCCTTTGGGAAAGTAATTGAAGCGCAAATTCTCATTGCCATGTTCAATACCTGTCTTACTGTTATTGGCTTGTGGCTGCTTAACTTCCCGTATTTATTTGCCCTAGCGATTTTGATTTTTCTGCTCAGTCTCATTCCGGTGGTTGGTTTTTTGATTTCGCTCATTCCGCTTTTAATTATTGGTTACAACATCGGCGGTCTGATAACAGTTACATATGTGCTGGCGATTATTGCGGTGTTGCATTTTATCGAAGGCTATTTCTTGAATCCTAAGTTGATGTCCACAAAAATGAATTTGCCGATGTTTTTCACCTTTAGCGTGTTGTTGTTCTCTGAGCATTATATGGGTGTCTGGGGACTTATTCTTGGTATTCCTATCTTTGTATTTATGTTGGATATCCTTGAGATTACCCACGAAGATTCGTTCAAAAGAGCGAAGCCCTAAGCTGAATACTAAAAAACCCAAGTTATAAGCTGTTTTCGGTACTTTTCCGGAGACAGCTTATTTGTCATGCACATTGCACAAAAAAAATTGCTAATGGGCTTTTTTTGTGAATAACGTTTTATATTGTGTCCTGCTGTCATAAGTTAGCTAAGGGAGTAATGTTCAGAGTCTTTAAAGAAGGAACAGGAACAAAGGAGGTACAAAAAAGATGGAATCACAGCTGCGGAGGTATACCCCCTTTAGGGGCCCGTTTGATCCTTGCCCACCGGTGCCGTTCAAGACGTATGTAGTTCCACCCAATCAATTTATCACCTTTCAGCCGCCCGATTTGCCACAGTTTAGTTTGCAGGAGGCTCTGAAGTATGGAACGCTCTGGCCAGCACTATTTAGTCCGTATGAATCCAAGTGCAAAGGAGGAGGGAAATAGACTATGGAGGCAAATCCTTGCGACCAACGTTATTATGAATTGCTTGAACAGTTGCAGACCCTTGATTTTGCCTTAGTGGAGTTGAACTTATACCTAAATACGCATCCTGACGATCTGAGAAGTATTGAACAATTTAATCAGCTTACGCTGGAACGAACTAAGCTAGCGAATCATTTTCAGGAGTTATATGGTCCGCTGCAGAATTTTGGCCGCGCTTATTCTAAATGTCCATGGGAATGGAATCAACCCCCTTGGCCTTGGCAGGTGTAAGAGGAGTATAACCGTAAGGAACTATTTTTCTAGAGGAGGGAAGTTCCCGAATGTGGATATACGAAAAAAAACTGCAATATCCGGTACGGGTGGGTAAATGTGATGTCCGGATGGCGCGTTATTTGAGTGAGCAATACGGAGGCGCAGATGGCGAGCTCGCCGCTGCACTACGCTATATGAATCAAAGATACACGATTCCAGATAAAGTTATTGGCGTGTTGAACGATATTTCTACAGAAGAGTTCGCTCACCTTGAGATGATTGCCACGATGATCTACAAGCTGACGAAGGATGCTTCGGTATGTGAATTAGAGGAAGCGGGATTAGGGCCACATTTTGTAGCGCATGATCATGCCCTGTTCTACACGGATGCTAGCGGAGTTCCATTCACCGCAGCCTATATTCAAGCTAAGGGAGACCCTTTGGCAGACCTTTATGAAGACATTGCGGCTGAGGAAAAAGCCCGGGCTACATATCAGTGGCTGATTGACATGACGGATGACGTGGATCTGCAGGATAGCCTTAAGTTCCTGCGGGAGCGGGAGATTGTGCATGCATTACGGTTTAAGGAAGCGGTGCAGATTATTATTGATGATCGGAATCAGAAGCGGGTGTTCTAAGGATTTCTGTGAAAAAGACATTTAAAGCCGTTCTCTTTTAAAAGAGAACGGCTTTTTTACGTTAAAAAATATGGAGGCTCCGCAGGAATTGATAGAAGAAATACCCGCCAAAGCCGATTAATACAACACCTGCGCTGATAGTCACCCATTTAATAGCCGTCCGGTTCATTGCTTTTCGTGTGGTGGATACAATCGTCATCAGGCCAATATCATGGAGCAGGATACCAATCAGGATACCTAATCCCACTAGCAAAAAGCTGCCCGTATTAGTACGGTCAAAGGAGTCGGACAATACGGTACCAAAGACACTAACCCAAAATACCAGGTTTCCTGGTGAGATCGCCACTAGCAAACCATTTTTGTAAGAAGAGAACAGCGATTTGGACGTCTTCTCTCCTCCAAGGGAAATATCATGATCTGCATTCTTGATGCTGTCATATCCAACGTAGCATAGGAAGAAAGCTCCAACTAACCACATGATTACTTGTATGATAGGCATGGAAAGAATAGAGGCTAGACCCAGGTATAAGCCTAGAATTAGGAAGAGGTCGATAGTCATTCCCCCGAGGCCAACAATCCAACCATGCATAAAGCCATTTTTTAAGCCTTGTTTGGTCATTTCAATGGTAATGGTACCTACAGGTAGAGCGATGGAAAAGCCGAGCAAAACGTATGTAAGAAATAAAGTCATTAAAATTTAAAGCCCCCTTTATCAAATTAAACGAAAGTATATTTTACACCATGAAGTAATAGGGGGCAATTCTTTTGAGTGAATTTATCTATTACAAATTTGCTCTAAAATTTTCGACCGCTCTAATAGAGACGGTCTTTTTTATTTATTTGAGGATCGCCAGAGATGAATATTAATGGTCTCGATTTTCTTTACCGATGAATTATTGCTCGAAAATTAAAGGGTGACATGAGATGAAAAATGTGATTTAGTTAGGTGAAAGTTAGTATATAAGCGATTATTTGAAAAAAAAGAGCCTCATTAGCTTCGGCTAACAAGGATCTTGATACTGTCACGAGTTTGGATTCCATTATTTAATTGTTATCTTTATCGGTTTGCTTGATCAGTTCATAAGCGATATACCCGATCATTCCCAAGAACAACCCTGTGCCTGCAATAATGTAAACGATCGTAAATATTTTTCCGAGTGCTGTCTGGGGAACAAATGTTGGATGACCTAATGTACTAAGCGTTGCAACGCAGAAATAAATAGCATCCAGGACAGACAAACCTTCCTGTTTGACATAAAAAATGGTTCCGGACAACAGTGTCATCAAAACTAATAAGAATAATGCTTGGAAATTTTTACGTTTGAGCGCTTTCCATAAGCCCGAGAATAAACGTTTTAAAGTTAGTAAAAATGATAACATGCAGCTCCACCCTTCATTTATATTAGAGCATACATAACAAATCGTAGTCAAACTATTGAAACCAAGCAGCCTCTTATGAGGTTGCTTATTTGTTTTGAGAAATAGTTAGAGTCAGCAGCAACTTCCTGGTTCTCTCCCAAGTTAAATTCCTTCTAAGAACATAAGTTTCCTTCAATTTGATAGAAATATTCTGATTCATAGGATCTATTATGGAATGTTGATTTCAAAGTAAAGCTTTGAAATCTTCTATTTAGCAATGGAAGCGGATAGGAGTAATGAACAACCTTGAAAAAGTAAATGTGCCAAATGTCTTAAATTGAACTAAAAGAAAAGTACGATGAGGTGACCTTAGAACTGGATCTATATACACTAGTAATTTTACTATTATGAAAATAATGGTTATTTATTGGGGATATTTGAACCATTTTAGCAAAAAATGTTATGGAAAATATAAACTATTCAGTCTTCAAACCGATAATGCAGTATGTATATCCTGAAATGGAAAAAAATTTATATTTTATTTAAAATTTACACTAATGATTCTTGTTAATCCAAAATTCCTATCCAGTGGTGATGAAAAAGATGAGTGCTCAAGAAATGCTAACCAATCAGGTACAAAGAACCCCTCGAATTAAACCAAATTACCCGGAAGGTGAATTGGTTTTGGAGGATCCTGCCCGGCCATCGGGAAAACCAACCTTCTCATGGTTGACGATTATAGTCCCCCCCATCGGGATGTTAGTCATCTCTATATTTATGTCAACATTGACCAGGTCATTTACCATGCTGATATCAACCATGGGTATGACTCTTCTGACGGTCATGGTTTCAATTTTAAATTATAAATCTAGTGTGAAAAAACATCATGAACAGAACAAAAAACTTGAAAAGAAATATCTCAACTACTTATTTCAGGTTCGTAATGATTTACAAAGTGCCGCGAGTACGCAGCGAGAAGCCTATACATATATCCATCCAAGTATTCAATCTTGTGTTGAAATCGTACGGGGGAGAAGCAAGCAGCTGTGGGAAAAAACAGGAATTGAAGATGATTTTCTGAATCTCCGGGTTGGTGCTGGAATCCAGCCGATTGCTCTGGTGCCAACATATAGCTCAAAAGCGAAAGCAATTGATGACGACAACCCACTTGAAGAAATCGCCAGTAAAATATGCGAAGAGATGTATTTTGTACGAGACATTCCAGTCTACATACCGTTAAGGAATATTAATACGCTCGGAATATACGGCAAACAGCAGGAGGTTCGTGATTTCCTCAATGCTGTCCTGGTGCATTTAACAACACACCAAGGGTACGATGATGTAAGGGTAATATGCGTGATGCAGCCTGATGATCTGGAACACTGGGAATGGTTAAAATGGCTGCCCCATACATGGAATAAAGATCGAAGCCAAAGAAGTTTGGCTACAACATCCTTTGATGCCTCTAATATTGCGGATGAATTACTTCCGGAGCTTAGAAAAAGAGAAGAAAACAGCAAGAATGGTTATGGACTACAGCCAATGCAGGCCCCATATTATGTTTTTCTGGTTTTTGCTCCTGAACTGTGGGACAGCACGGATATGATGAAGTATTTGCTCTCGGGCAATGCTTCACTTGGAGTGACCAGCATTTTTACATCAGAGAAGATTGATGTTGCGCTGCCGCTGAATTGCCAGGCTATTCTGGAAATTAAGGGCGGTAAGGGGATGGTTCGCAAAGATACTAATCAGCTGTTAAGTCATTTAGCTGATTATTTTTCTGCCGATTCTCTGGATAAAAAAAATTCGGAGTTTTTTGCCCGTTCTTTGTCTCCGCTCAGAATTAAAGAAGGTCAAAATAACAGCTATATCCCGCCAATGGTTACTTTTCTGGAGAGCTTTGAGGTTGAGCAGGTAGAGTCTCTAAACGTAATGGAGCGCTGGTCAAAAAACCAGGCTAACCGTACCATGTCCATTCCTCTGGGGCTCGGGGCAGGTGGTAAATTTCTTTTGTTCGATATGCACGAAAAAAGCTATGGCCCACATGGTCTAGTAGCCGGCACCACCGGATCGGGGAAAAGTGAGCTGCTTCAGTCCCTACTTTTGGGTCTGGCGGTAAATTATCATCCGCATGAGATTGCTTTTGTACTGATTGACTATAAGGGTGGAGGGATGGCTAACGCTTTTCTTGGGCTTCCACATCTGGTGGGAACAATCACCAATCTTGGTGGTAATCAGATCAATCGGGCTCTTGCCTCCATCAAAAGTGAGCTTTTGCGGAGACAGCGACTGTTCAGTGAAGCCGGAGTGACCAGCATTGATAATTACATCGTTCTTTACCGCAATAAGGAAGTTAACCTTCCCTTGCCGCATTTGATCATAGTGGTGGATGAGTTCGCAGAACTTAAATCAGATCAACCGGAATTTATGAAAGAGCTGGTCAGTGCGGCACGGGTCGGAAGAAGCTTGGGGATTCACTTAATATTGGCAACACAAAAACCTTCTGGCGTAGTTGATGACCAGATCTGGAGTAACTCCAGATTCAAATTATGCCTGAAGGTCCAGACACCTTCGGATAGTCAGGAGATGCTAAAACGCACGGAGGCAGCAGAGATCAAAGAAAAAGGCCGTGGGTATTTGCAAGTTGGTAATAATGAAGTATTCACTTTGTTCCAATCCTCCTGGAGCGGAGCGCCTTATCAAGCTGGGGAGACAGATCAGGATGGAAGTCCCAAGATGGATATCGTTTCACTAAGTGGTGAACGCAGAGCCCTGATTCCGAAGGGGAAAAACAGTGATGATGTCTCAAAACTGAGTGAGCTGCAGGCTGTGGTTAATCATATAGCTGCCATTTCTGCTGAGCAATCGATCGGAGAGGCCTTTCAGCTGTGGCTGCCTCCACTTCCGGAGACCATGACTTTAGCAGATGTTATGGATCAGAATCAGATCTGGGATGGGCAATCATGGAAGCAGCCAGATCAGAATCTTATTGCCACCGTTGGACGAATTGATAATCCGTCAGATCAGGAGCAATACAATCTGGATATTAATTTTAATCAGGACGGACATTTACTGGTTTATGGAGCACCGAGCAGTGGTAAGACAACACTGTTAAAGACAATTATCATGTCCCTCGCCTTGAAATATGAACCTGATTACGTTCATTTCTATATATTGGATTTTGGTACACGTACCTTGGGAGTATTCCACGAGCTTCCACATGTAGGGGATATTATTTTTCCAGAGGATGAACAGAAGCTTGGAAAACTGATCAGTTGGTTGTTGTCCCAACTGGATGAACGCAAACGTAAGTTTTCTCAGCTTGGAATCAGCAATTTGGTCTCTTACAGTGCGGCCACTGGAGAGAAGGTTCCTTACATTGTTATTCTGCTCGATAATTACACAGGATTCTCAGAAGCATATGATGACTTTATCTTAGAGCTTTCCAAGTTGGTGCGTGAAGGCGGTAATTACGGGATATACTTCGTGTTCGCTGCCAATGCTGTAAACTCTTATCCTTACCGAATCAGCCAGAATATTAAGCAGGCTCTAGTATATCAAATGTCTGATAGATTGGATTATTCCAGTATTCTGGGCAGAACAGAAGGGATGGAGCCAACGAATACCGTAGGCCGCGGACTGCTCAAAGATAACCGGATTCTGGAATTTCATACCGCACTTCCTGTGGATGGAAGCTCGGATGATCAGATTGCTGCCTCTCTCCGCCGGATTAGTTCGGAGATGAAAGCAGTGGCAGGAGTGAATAACCCTATGGGGATTTCAGTGATCCCGGACAAGCTTTCACTGGCAGAGCTTTTGGAACGTGTGCCTAAGGAACAACCGCAGGGCAATTATCTGGTACCGCTCGGGCTGGATTGGGATACTACACTTCCGGTAGAGATTAATGTAAAGCAGGTTAGCAATTTTGTAGTGTCTTATACTACTCAAAAGCATGTGGACTTTAGATTTAACGCCTTAATACAAGCTCTTGATAAATCGGCAGGCGAAATAAACATGGAATTCCATCTGTTTGACAGTGGTGCTGTCAGTATACCGAGCCTGAAAGCTAGTTCAACGATTACGCGCTATATGAGTACAGCTGAAGAGTTTTTACAGCTCACACAATCCTTGGTGGATCAGCTGCAACTAAGGAAAAATGATGCCCGGCAAGCTTTTGCAGATGCCCAAAATCGTGAAGAATTTGACGAGGCTGAGTATATTCTGTCTAAGTACCCGCTTCTTGTCATTGTAATGCCTCATCTTAAGTCTGCTTTTGATCTGATGGAGAATGATTCACTGGATCATTTGGAGCGGATAGCAAGGTTTGGAGGTGGACTTGGTGTAATGCTGCTGGTCGGCAGCGATTCGTTTGAACTGAATCAAATGCATTTGGTCACTGATTTTGCGGGTGAACTGATTAACAGTGGACATGCATTGTTGTCCGATGGAAGACCCAACGATCATTTGTCTTATGCATCACTACTCGAGGGTTTGGAATACCATGAGCTGAACGAGGTGTTGGACAATACTGAAGCGATGCTGCTAACAGAGGGATCCATTTCACGCCTCAAAATGATTACAGAACTATAGATAAGCAGGTGAAGAAAGCGATGAAGCCGGCTCGTGAAATATTTGAATTGCATCCTTTAGAAATTATCTATTTAACTGCTTTAATAGGAGGAACCAGTTTTCCAGGTCTGGAAATCGATCTTAAAGGTGAATCGGAGCGCAATTTACGCTCCCTAATGGATACACAGATGAGGTCGCTGGAAGTGAAGGGATATTTAGAGGTTGATTTTGTGGGGCTCGCCAAAGTGAATGAAGTGCTTCATAGAGGTATCGCTGTTGCATCCAGTTGCAAATCTTATTATTGCCAGCTTATGCATACAAATCAGCAGACTTGCAAGGTCTTCTATTTTGTTCAGGATGAAGTTTGGTTTGAACTTGAGCATCAGCCGGAAAGTAACACCTATAAGCTTCAGGAGATTTATGCACTACATGAGCTGATGTATCAGGTCATTGAAAGAATCCCTTTAGTGTGGGAATTGAGCGATAAAGAAAAATTACAAAAAGCGATAAATAAAGAAGTAGATCTTGAAACGTGGGTGGGGAAATCTCTTCAAGCAGGTGCATTCATAACTTCCTTGGCAGAAATCCAATGCATTACTGAGGAGGCACAGGTGATTCGCGAACTGAACCTGTTGATTCATGAAGAACAAATGTGGCTGCTGCGTGGGGTGGAAGAAGACGTCAGTCAAACCACGCAATCCTTGCCTGCAGTAGTTAATGAGTTATGTAATTGGCTGCAAGAAGCTTAACAAATCTGGGGGATCAGACTATGTCAACTGCACTGACTACTTTTGTATTTAAAGGTGAAAGAGAGAAGTATTTGGATTTGGAAGTCTCTCTTTCTATTTCTACAGGGCAATGTATCGAGCTACTTAAGCAAGCCAACTGGCTTCCGGATAACTGGGAATTTAAATGTGAAGCCAGCCGTACGGGCGAAGAATGGATGGAGTTGGGGCCGCATGCTGTTCTCGCAGAGATTATACAAGGGGACGGAGCCATAGTTCGTATTTTACCCTATTGAGCTGGGAGATCGTAAAGGAGGATTCCTATGAAAAGCGTACACTTAGTCTGCTCGCCTGAACTTATAATGCTGCTATCCAGGTCACTGGAGCATGAGGGTTATGTAATTTCCGGTAAACATTCTACATTACATAGTTTTATAAGTGGTTTCAGTAGCAAGGAAGTCGATCCTTCATCCATTGTAATTATGGAGGGCGGCGCGGGTCTGGGCACACCGGTCAAGGCTGCGGATATTATCAGTTTCATGACACTGATCCGCAAATATCTTAAACATACGCGGCTGATTGTTCAGTTAGACCCGGTGCTGCAAACGGATATTGAATTTATACGGACCCTTGTAAATATGAATATACATGATCTTCAGTTCACTACGGAATTCCAGGGCGATGATCTTCTAAACTGGATCAAAGAGAAAAAAACTACAAGGGATTATTATCATATCCTGGGGAAAAAGAAAGGCCTTTTTGCATCGTTTAAAGGCTCATCATCAAGAGCAGCTTCTGACGCGGCAGTGGAAGAGGCACCGTCTGCTCCTCCGAGACCGGTGGAGTCGCTTACCCGTCCACAGTCAGTGGCGGCCGGTTCCAGAACTGTAGCAGATTCCGCCAACAGGAGACCTTCCGTTGCTCCTCGCTCTTCGGCAGGATCAACCCCGCCTAGACTGGGGCCTCCGGCCAGAAAGGAGACCCTGTCATTAGCCGAAGCGGAAACGCTGGAGAGTCTGGAACAATCTATTCCGGTAGAAGAAGAGTCGATACCAGCAGCAAGTACGAGAATTCTGGGCAGCAATGTACCACTTGTCATCGGAGTTTGTGGTGTCGGAGGGGAAGAAGATGTAGGTGCGGCGGCATTTCTGCTGGCTGCGGGTCTGGCAGAACTGGGCTGGAAGCCTCTGGTATGCGGAGATGACAGGCCCGAAATCAGTTCGCTTGAACAGATTGTTTTTAAGGGGGAGAAAGAAGATTCGGTTTCTACCATGTTCGAATATGAAGGAGTCACTTTCTACCGCAGAGGGTATTCGTGGGATATTTCGGAGCTTTTGGCCAGTGAGTTCACGCATATCATTCTATGGGTGGATATCCATCGGGAGCGGAAGGGCACCAGCGGACTCGAGCTGTGGTGGAACTCGCAAATTCCTATTTTGATAGGCAACGGGGCTATGTGGAAGTATGAACTGCTGAAAGAGAAGCTGAACACCCTTAATCCTTACGAGCGCAAGCGGTGCAGGTTACTGCTGGAAAATGGACATCAGGAAGTATTACAAATGTTGAAAAAGGATTTTTCAGAAATTCAAACGACTCTGATGCCTGCACATCAAGATCCTTTGTATCCAGATAAAGCGGCTGTTGAATGGGTAATGAAGCTGCTGACCGTTCAGAAAAAGCTCTTTCGCAAGCAAACGTTGCTCTGGGGAATTGTTGGGATGGTCTTGTTTGTGACCTTGTTATTAATAGGCATAGGATTTTCATTCGTTCCGGAGAGCCGGTAATTATAAATCAGGAGGCTGGGTATGAATTCAGGTATGGTTAGGGGCATTGCTTTTGATTGCCATCGACTTCTCTCCCCTGCCCAGGAGTGCAGCGATAAGATGAGAGCGGCAATCACAGGAGTGTCTGGTTATTGGGTAGATTTGGGTGGGGAAGAGTTTAAGCAGCATTGTGAGGAATGGATTAAGAAAATGAACGAATTTAAAGCTGCCATAGCCCAAATTGAAGCAAATATGATGAACTATGCAGATAAATTGCAGGTGGAGGAAGAGAGAGCAGAGGCAGCCAGAATTAAGGAAGCTGAAAGACAAGCCTCCGAACGGGCAGCAGCGGCAGCGGCGGCCGCAGCCGCAAAATCTACAGGGAAAATTAAATAGGGATGGAAATGAGGTCTTGAAGTGGCAATACGTAAGCGGAAAAAAATACTGAGATATACGATCCTATCAGGTTGTCTTGTTGCCGTTGCCACATCCGGGGTATGGTTTGCAACTTATCGCCATTATAACGCTAAGCTGATCGATGAGCGGGCAGCTTACGAAGAACAGCTGAATGATAAAGATGAAGTCTTGCAGCGCTATATGGACCAATCCCAGACAGCCTATGTATTGATATCTCCAAAGCTAGCTGGAGAGGTGATTACTGCTGAGGATGTAATGGAAGAGAAGCTACCCAAATTCTCCTCACCGGATAATCTGATCAGCGAGTCTAAAGCAATTGTTGGTAAGTACTTGAAGATTGATGCATTATCAGGCACAGCGGTAACTACTGAAATGATACGTGATGAAGCGAGATTGGAGCCTTCAGAACGAAAAGAAGAGACTGAATATATTAAACTGCCGCTTCGGTTAACGAAAAAAGATGTCGTAGATATTCGGATAGTTTTTCCAAATGGCGAGGATTACATAGTAGTAGGAAAGAAGTCGCTGAAGGACGTAGATTTAGCGAATCAATATACATTTTTTAATGACAATGAAGAAGAAGCACAGCTCCTGCAAGCTGCCCTGGTGGATGCATACATAAATAACGCAGAGCTGTATATGAAACAGTACGTAGAACCGGAGCTTCAGCCTGAACCTGTAGTCAATTATGTCCCTAATCTGGATGTACTTGGAGTAATTAAGGATAATCCTTTCATTATAGATCAGGCCAAGTGGAGTCTTGCTGCCAATCTTCGTAAGGAACTGGAGAAACGGCTCGAAGTTATGGAGGATGAAGATAGAATTCGTGTGGGAGCACAGGCACCAAGCGGCAGTGGTGTGATCCAGAGAAAGGCTGTGCAGGGAGCGGCGGCAGCAGAGGAGGCTGCAAAAGTTGATGACAGCCAATCCGTGAACGGAGTGATAGATCGGACCAATCAAGCGCCGATCGATTCAAGTGCAGACCAGAGTTCAACGGGTGTGACGAATAAAGAAGCAGCCACAGATGACAGTCTGCTGGAAGGAGAGTGACCGATTTGCACATTGTTGTTGCAGGGGATTGCGAGAAGCATGATTTCATACTGGCAGCGGCTATTCTGTTGAGAAGTTATTTCAACAACGATGTCATGATTATTTCGGATAACAGCAGGAATTATCAGTATTTTGAAGGCGAAGTGTCTGGTATAAAGATTGCAGATTCAACCGTAGCTGACAAACCGGATATCGTTCTGTATGACTGGCATCATGGGTATCCTGAGGGTCTTAAGGAGGAGATTATTGTCTTCGCGACTACCTATGACCGTCAGTCTATGGAGAACGTAGATAAGTTGCTGGATCAGAAACGGATGCCTACTGTACTGCTTGTCATAGAAGAAGAATGCGGACTTGGGCTGAAGTATGTGGATAAATATTATCCAGTGATTACTTCGAAAATCAGTTACATCAGTAGTCCGGAGCGAAGAATTAATTGGGTCCATGATGGAAGGGTGGATCTTAAGGTAGATAAGGATTTTGCCGAAGCTGTAAATGACTTTTTGATTGAAATTTGCGATGTTCCAAAGCAAGACATCAAGAAGCTGTGGCAGTATGCAAGGAAACGGGGGTAGGTAATTGTGCTAGTGGCTTTCTGGGGACCTGCTCAAGGGCAGGGGAGAACAACTTCGAATATGGCAGCTGTTGCGGCTACCATAGCGCTAGATCATCATATCCGCGTGTTAATGACACATACGCATTTGGAGCAAGGTGTGCTTGAGCATTTGTTCTCACAGACAAGAACAACGCTTCAATCTGCGAAGACCACAGGTGGAATGGATGCGATTGAGAGATTAGTGCAGTGTGGAATGCTTACACCTGAAGGAATTAGAGATCATGCGGAGTCCATTCTTAAAGATCGGTTGGAACTGCTTAGTGGATCTATGAGTGCTGAGAAACATGAGACAAAGCTCTTGCTTCCGCATATCTTCAAGGATTATCGCAGGTTTTATGATTTGTTATTTGTGGACCTCTCCTCCGAAGATGATCCGGAGGTCGTATCTCTGGTTATGGAACAGGCAGATTTGATTGTGGTTAACCTAAATCAGAATCAGGTAAGTCTGGATTCCTATTTTTTGAACAAAAACAAAGCTCCTGTGCCGAGTCATAAGTCAGTCCTCTATTGTATTGGGGCTTATGAGCGCAGCTCCAGGTTCAATAAAGAGAGAATTATTAAGCTGTATGAATTGAAGAAAAAAGCAGTAGGTGTTATCCCACATCATATTGGTTATATGGATGCTCAAAATGAACGGCGTTTTGTTCAGTTTCTATTGAAGGCAAGAGAAGCTAAATCCCGTTTTCTGGAGTTTAGTGAGGACGGAAACTTCACTGAGGCGGTACGACATATGGGACAGCTTATTCTCCGGATGCTGGAGATTTCTCCAGTATCGGAAGTGGATGCTGCGAATGATTAATCTGATTCTGATCTTTGTAGTCCTGATAGCTATTGGAGTGTTCCTGTACTTATGGCTGGGCAGACGTAAGGATGCTGCTCCACCTTCCGTCCAACTGAAATATGATATGAATGAAATCGTGCAGTTTCTGAGAAGGGCTTTTGAGGAGATTATAGCGGCGTCTCTTTATGAAGGTAGCCCAAGTGAGGAGGAATACAACCGTCGGAAGGCGCGGAGAAGGGAATTGCAGAAAGCGCTCCGAAGTTGCATGCACGGTGATCTTTCCGCTAAGAAATATGTGAAGCTTTATATGAAGGATCTATTAGTTCAGACCTACGGTCTGGATGAAGGAAATGTAGATAAGATTATCAGCTTCGGCCATACGAATCGATTGACTTCACAGGATTGCTTCGATATCTTGCTTTATGTTTTCAAAAAAGATCATGGTCAGAATTCATTTAATGTAATAGTAAGCAAATATAGCCTGGACACATTGCAAAAGCTGCCTGATGGATCTAAGGGGTATAAGATCACCGAAGAACAGATTCGCCATATCTATCAGTCAGAGCAGCCGAGATTGTCCATCCAGGACAAGATTGAAATTATTGTTCAGAGAGCTTATCAAATTTATAAGGGGCTCGGCGTTATTGATGAGCTTCGAGATCAGAACATTGACGGAGTTAATGGAGGAACAAGTGGCATGCCTCCTGATGTCGTGCAGACTACAGATTTTCTGGAATATACGAAGCAGCAGCATTTTATTCCACAATCCTATGATGCGGTATGGACGTTCTACCGCGGAAAGTCGCTTCACCTGGAATTCTTAAGTTTTGGTTCTGAGAAGGAGCTTAAGCGGGTTTGCCAAAATATCTATGGGTTTGGTAATCCTGGGCAATTAAATGAATCCAAGGGTTATATCATCAACGATATGGCTGATGGCAGCCGGGTCGTGGTTGTGCGGCCCAAAATGGCTGAAAGCTGGGCTTTTTTTGTCCGCAAATTTAACGATTCGCTCGTGGAATTGGATCAGCAGATCCAAGATCAAGGGGCACAGCTTGCGATTGATATGCTTATTTTTCTCATCTTGGGCCATCAGGTCACCGCCATCACTGGCAGACAGGGCTCGGGGAAAACAACGCTGCTTAAGGCACTGATCAAATATATTGATGCGAAGAATATCCGGATTCAGGAGACTTCCTTCGAGATCTGGGCGAGAAAAATGTATCCGGGTAAAAATATTTTATCCTTTAGAGAAACCCCCTCCGTTAGTGGGCAGGATGGGCTGGATGTGCAGAAAAAAACGGATGGCGCTGTGAATATCGTCGGTGAGGCGGCTACTCATAGTGTGGTCAGTTATGTGATTCAGGCAGCCCAGGTAGCTTCTGAATATACATTGTTTACACACCACGGCAAAACACTGCCCAATTTGGTCAGCGCTTTGCGCAACAGTCTTATTGCATCGGGAGCTTTCAGTAATGAGAAAATTGCTGAGGTTCAGGTTGTTGAGGCGCTTGGTTTCAACGTTCATCTGGTACTACGTGCTGGGAAAAGATATATCGAACGGATTACAGAGATTATCCCGGCAGATCCCCAGTTCGAATATCCTCAGAACTACAAGGATCCTGAGAATATTACGGACAAGCTGGATGCTTTTATGGATACCGTGACCGAATATTTTGGCCGGATGACAGATCGACGTTCCTATGATTATAAGGATGTCATTGTGTGGGAAGCCGGAGAATACGTGACCAAACATCCGATCAGCAGCCGTAAAATCGATGAGATGCGCAAAAATATGGATGAAGAGGATGCACTAGAATTCACTGCATTTCTTGAGAAGTATTGGGGGCAATCCGCATGAATCTGCAAAACCTATTGTTGATTATTTTGGGAACCTCAGGAGTGCTATTGGTTGTCCTGCTTGTACTGCTTAATATAGTGCAGCGTAAATTGAAGGGAACACAATATCAAGAGCAAAGGCGGCTAAAGGCTCTGCTGCCAACGAGAACTAAGGAAAAAAGATGGTTGGAGCAGGCCCATAAAACTTATCCGGTACTTGATGAACTGCCATTAGTGAAGAAACTTCTTCACCGGATGCGCTCGCGTCTGACCTTGGTTCATGCAGGCAATGAAATTATGATCAGAAGTCGTGCGGCTGCGCTGACGCTAATGATTGTTGCTTGTATTCTGATCATTTCGTTGAGTTCATTCCTCTGGACTTCATCGTGGGTAAGCCGTGCGACTATTATGCTAGTCTCAGTTTATCTTGGAGGTGTCCTTAGCGATCTCTTCATTGGGCGTTTAGTGAAGCAGATGTTATATGACCAATCGTCCATGATTCTGGATATTCGCCATGAATATCATCAGTCACATATGGTGCAAGTCAGCTTAGAGAATTCTGCGGAACGGTCGAAACCAATGGTAGCCGTGCATGCTCGGCAGATTGCTGGAATTCTGGCAGCGGTGGACCCGGAAGATGAACTGCAGAAATATTATGAGATTGCACCTAACCGTTATATGAAGCAACTAGCTGGAGTGAGTTACAAAATAGGTGAATATGGCGATGCGGATATCCATAAAGGGGACCGTTCGATTTATCTATCGATGCTTGGCAATATTAGAGAAGAGATTCATATGGATATTAATCGGCGTGAGCGAATCGATCGTTTGTTATACGGTATTGTTTTTGTAGCCATTTCGCCGGTATTCATGCTGGATCCAATCCGCAATTGGGCGGAGGGAATGTTTCCTATTGTATCTAATTACTACAATTCGGCCTGGGGGTTATATTCTTTAATCTTACTTTATATCACTTTCATAATATCGTTTATTGCCTTGCGGATTCTCAAGGGTGTGGATGAAGACACTCAATCTATCAAAGATGAGGGTAAGTGGTTAAATCGGATCCTGAAGAAAAAATGGATTTTCAAACTGGTGGATCGGATCACACCGGCAGAACATGAGCCTCTTCATTTCAAGGTAGCCGGCAAATTGAAGGATGCTAACTCCGGATTGTCGCAACATGCCTTCTTTCTGCAGAAAACACTAGCGGCAGTCGTGATCTTTGTGCTGATCGTATCGCTTCAATTCTCGATCCATGCCAGTATCAAGCATAACATCCTGTATCCCAATAAGCAGATCATCACAGGCGGCAATCAGACAGAATCTCAGAAGCTGCTGAGCGAGGAACGGTACGCTTTTGAGCAGACTTTAATTGGAGAACTGGTAGCGAAGGATATTACACCGGATCAGATGTTGCCCTACATTCAGGAGAAAGCGGAGAATAAGTCTTTCCTTCAGAACAATTTGAACCAGAATGCCTATGCTGCACAGTTAATGAACAGGGTAGAGCAATATCATGAGGAGTACTACAAATGGTATGAACTTTTGCTGGCTTTTGGGCTGGCAGTGGCAGGGTTTTATCTTCCGGATGCTTACTTAATCATTCGTACTCAGCTGCGAAAGTGGGAAATGCAGAATGAGGTGGATGGCTTCAATACACTTTCCATGATGCTGTCTCAATTTCCGAATATCAGCGTGTACGAAATGATAGAGTGGCTGCATCGTTACAGCTATATTTTTGAGCGGCAGCTGCTGCGCTGCATGCTGGATTATGAGGCTGGAGGCTGGAGTGCCATTGAGAATCTGAAGGAGGACGCACGTTTCGTTCCCCTCGAACGGCTCGCAGACCGCTTGCAGGTTGCAGCCGATCTGATCCCGGTGAAGAAGGCGTTTGATGATATGGATGCGGAGAGGGCATTCGCGATGGATCAACGCAAGGAGCACTATGAGAAGGTCATCAGCAGGAAAAGTACACTGGGTAAAATGTTTGGGTTCTTGCCGATGCAGGCAACGTTCACCTTATATTTACTGCTTCCCTTCGTCTATATGGCCTTCCAGCAGCTGGGTGACCTGACTGTTGTAACTGGCAAAATGTGAAGGAGATACAGGCATGGAGAATATAGCAAGCTTTTTGAAAACAACAATATCGATTCTGATCACACTGGCCATTATATCATCCGGTCTGTTCTTGTGGGGGAAGACACAGCCAGTTGTCGAATTGGCGAATAGCCAGGCGGCGGCACAGGCCAGGGAGCTTTCGGAGCAGCAATATTCCGCATTTGACAATCAGATTGTCAGCGGCTCCCAGATTCTCACAGCTTATCGGAGGTACGAGTCGCAGCAAGGCTTCTGCCTATACGTTGAGAAACCATATGCTAATGGTCAGAATGAGGTAGAAAGAAGATTTAGCATGAATCCAAGTGGAGAAGGTTATTGCCGTGCGTTTGATTATTCCGGAGCGAAGTTCAAGGAGGGAAGCGAAAGTGGTGTAGAGGAAGAAGAAATCTCGAATGCTTCAGGACAATATTATATCAGTCCACAAGCTAGATATAGGGCGAGGCTGATAAAAGATAATAATGAGCGCATTGCAGCTATTTTTTTCGTAGCGGAGTAGATGCGTTAAGAGCAATAAAATAAAAATTAGCTCCAAATAAGGTGAGGAGGAAACATCATGGAGAATATCTCGACCGGACTTAAATGGGTGATTGGCATTATTGTTACCATTCTGATTATTGCCGCAGGCGTAAGTATTTATCTGGTTATCAACAACTACTTCATCCGCGCACAGGAACAGACTCTGGCCCAAACCCAAATGATTAATCAAGCGGAGTTCAACAGCTATGATAACAAGGATGTATCCGGCCAGGATGTGATTAATGCGGCAATGCGGTATAAGGGACGTCCGCAGTTCGCGATTTTGATTAAAACAGGGGAAAACAAGACAGGATTCTATGCGGAGAATACTTATAAATCTAATTACGAAGAACCTAAAGATACGTCTAATCCGGTAGTTGATTTATCTAAGGACAACGGAACAACTAGTGTCAGTGTTTCGACGATGCTTGATCAGACAAATTCAGATTCATATAACAGTGATAATTATTTAGTAAATACACTCTCCGTCTTTAAAGCGGTTGTTTATAAGGACAGCAATGAGGAGGTTCGCTTAATAGTTTTTACCCAGAAATAAAAACGATATCGAAAAGGGTGGGTATAGATGGAGAATATTTCTACGGGACTTAAATGGGTGATTGGCATTATTGTCACCATTCTGATTATTGCCGCAGGTGTCAGTATATATCTTGTCATTAATAATTATTTCATCCGTGCCCAGGAGCAGACCTTGGCCCAGACTCAGATGATCAATCAAGCGGAGTTCAATTCTTATGATAACAAGGATGTATCTGGTCAGGATGTTATTAACGCGGCAATGAGATATAAGGGACGTCCGCAATTTTCTATTCTGATAAAGACTGGAGTAAATAAAACTGGTTTTTATGCGAAAAACACATATGAAACTTATTATGAGCCTGCGAAAGCGGCCAGTGGCGGAAACCCGGCATCAGAGCTTGATCTTGGAGACAAGAACAGTGGTGCTGATAACTTTAGTGTATCAGCAATGCTCGACCAGAGCTCTGACCAAGATAACAGTAAAAACTGTAATGTCAATACGCTTTCTATTTTTAGAGCTACCTTACATAAGGACAAAAATGATGAGGTTCGAATTATTGAATTTAATCAGAATCCGGATCATAAATGAAAACTAGCACTCAATTTCTACTAACCCTCTTTGCTTGGATCTTGTTTGCTGTCGGCGGATTTACGTTTTTGCGGCTGGAGATGGAGAGTTCTGTTCCAAACAGGCACTATGAGCTGCCGACAGTTGCATCGGCACCTTACAAAGGGATAGGTGATTTGAACAAAATTAGCGGTGAGCAGGTCATTGGTATGATCTCTCCAGCACTGGAGGGGGAATTTATTTTATATATCGATGGCATTGCAATTAATGAGGAAACGGACCTTACAGCAGTGGATTTGCGTGGAGTGCCTGATGCTGCTTATCAGTTAAGAGTCACGCGAACCGATGAGATGATTACGCAAATCTCCGCCATCCGCTAGAAAGGAGGAGCCGCATGGCAGACGCGCTGAAAGGTGTAATTATTATTATTTTGCTGGCATTTGTGTTCGGAGTCTATCCGGCATTCCGTCAATCCGAAGTTGTAGAAAGGAATACTAAGCTCGCCGCCAATGCGGCTGTGGTGGAATTCGTGGATACCGTTCGTGCTAAAGGATACTTGGATACTTCCGATTATGAGCTGTTTCTTCATTCGTTGGATGCTTCATATGGTGTTTTCAAAGTGCAAATGGAGTATTACAAAAAGAATTTACAGCCCTTATATACGAATCCTGATGATTATTCTACATTCCAGAACAGCTTTAGTGTCCGATATGACGGATATTTCAGCAAGGATATTTTGGAAATCTTATATCCGCATTCAGGAACTTTACTGGCTGCAGATGATCCAGGTAGAAGGTTTACCATGCATGTAGGCGATCTGTTCAATGTCCGGTTAGAATCTGAAGGGACGACACTTGCCTCACGGATGCGATCGCTCTTGTTTCATAGTGAAATGATTCCGGTCAATTTGAAGTATGGGGGGATGGTCCGAAGTGAAGCCCCTTAGTGTTGTGCTTGTTTTTCTAATTCTGGTTATTCCTCTTGTTCTTATGAGCGACACTCGAGAAGATCTTCAGGTCTTCAATCAGGACATGTATAAACGCTATTCGGATGATTTTCAAGCCGCAGTGGATGATGCTGGTGATTATCTGTCACGACTGGAACAGCAGCCTACTACCACAGCAGTGCACTATGGGCGGGAACGCCAACTGCAACTGGATCAGGATGTGCTAAGTGTTTTTTACAGTGATTTAGCTTTGAAATTTGGGCTGGAGAACAACCAGACTGAAATGAACAATTTAAAAATGCATATACCCGCACTGGTGATGTTTGGATATAGCGGCTATACGTTGGTTACTTTGGACGACACGGCTAGTAATAGCGGGAAGGATGAACTTGAGCCTGTGAGTTGGCCTGAGCGTCCCTATTATTACAAGCTTCAGAACGGCAATTTGCTTTATTTCACTTTGGATGATAATGCGCGGGTGTATGATACTACCTCTAATGAATTCTATGAGGGGGAGTATACAACCCTAGCGGTTGAGACCAATCTTAATCCTCTGACCTCTATAGAACTATTTCACGAAATCCGGCAGAGTACGATCACATCACTCGTTGAAAAAGACTTGGCAACAGCCATTAACAGACATTTGGAGCTAGTGAAACGAATGGGCCTGTCGATTCAGTTCACCCTTCCCCGCGGCTTGCAGGAGCAATCCATACAGGATGTAGGGATTATGGCTTTTATTCAAGGTTATCCACTTCCTGGGGGAGAACTGCTGGATGCATATTCCTTAGGTAGTGGGGCAGTAATGCGACGAAAGGTTCTGATAGGTACCCGGAATTCAGCAGGGAGACATATTGCTTATGGAGAAAGCTGTGTACCCCCGGGGGGTACTGTTATAGAAAGTCTGTTCGATCCAGAGGAGGCTGCGCGAAAAGGGTATTTTATTGAGGATTGTGCGGTTAGGTGATAGATGTGGGAGTAAAAGATTTGGTATGGAGAAATAGGGTCATCGGATTAAAAAAAAGTTTCATTGTGGAGGAGTGAGAACATGAGGAATTTTAAGTTTAATAGTCTATCAGCAATTATTAGATCAAAGAAGGCAAGAAGAGGCATGACTATAGTCATTTGTGTGTTCGCAAGCTTAGTGTTGTTAATTACTACAGCGGGAGCGGCAGGAACAGCTGCCAAAGCAGTGAACGTCATCATGGACGGCATTAAATATCCACTGACAAAGGGACATCCTTATTCAGAAAATGGGACGACAATGATCCCATTCCGCATGATTTCAGGAAAACTCGGCACACAAGCTAACTGGAATGCAGCAAACAAAACGTTAACTCTGCAGCAAAAAGAAAACAAAATTGTACTGACAGTAGGTTCTTCTTTTGCGAAAGTGAACGGGCAACCAGTAGCGCTTGGTGCTATGGTTGTACAAAAAGATGGAATGACGATGATTCCATTAACCGTTGTCTCTGATCTGTTATCCGCAGAAGTGGAGGTGGACGAATTTTCTCAAAGTGTGCACATTCACACGCCGGGTAAAGATTTAGGGGAACTTGATTATTTTGGAAGGAAAATACGTACGACAAACCTACCTAAGAACTATAAAGATTATCCATATATTCTGGAAGACATCCCGAATGAAATGTACGAAATGAGGCATACCATAAACTACTATGCTGGGGATGCTAAGACCGGAGCACAGATGTTTATTACTAAGGTAACTAGTGAAGATATGGCCAAAATCATCAAACGTATGAAGATTGGGTATGATCTACGGTTGAATGTAGATTACAAAACGATTGACCCGGCAAGTTATGCAAAAGAAGTTTTTAATTTGGAGAATCAATCGGTATCCATCCGGGAGAATGAAATTAAAGAATACGCTGAATGGGTGAAGAAAAATAAAATTCAAATTGAAGGGGCGATTGATCCTGAACCGTCTGTTCTCTATTATCCGGGCACTGGTGATTACCGCATTCGATCCAAGTTTCGTTTCAAAATTAATAATTTTATAGAATATAAAGACATATTACTCGATGAGTACTTTATAGCTCACTTCAGACGTTCTGGTGAATTGAAAAAAGGAGTCTGGTATGAGGGTTATGCTGATATATCTGTTTCTACGAACTACTATAATGGTACTCCAGGCGAAACTAAGAATTTAGATTCACTCTCAAGTTTGTTTGAAAATGCTACCTTGCATGAAATGAAGTGATGAAAGATGCGGTGTAAATGTCTATATTGTCTAATGGTCATATTTATAAATTCTTTATTACTTTCACCTTTTGTAGGTGTTGTAGACGCTTCTTTTTTGGCCAGGTTTGAAGACGGGGCATTTCTTTATACAACAACTTCCAATGAAGCCTCTTCGAGTATAAGATTCCAGACGGTAGGTTGGTATATTCATACCCAACCAACGTGTGCATCCTCTGGAGCCTATGGAGGTGAAGTGCAATGCGACCCTACCTCATTGCCTTCTAATCAACGTATTAAATTACAAGATAATGGCGGAGGGCATGTGAAATCAGAAACTATTGTAGATGGGATAGTGACTACAAACTTCGAATGGACTAAAGCAGAAGTGCTCGCTGCTATTGGACAAGCTAAGGCGGAACAAGTCATCTCTGAAGGCACTCCATTATACGCTAGCGCCATAATGCGAGTAGTGACGGGGTCCAGAACGAACCCAATCCAAGTTTCCGGACCCTATCATACGTTGTATGATATTAAACACGCAGAAAGTTGGGCTCATCCAGAAGATTTGAGACAATATTTCGATGTCACAGTTCCCTTTCAGGGGGAAAATTATCCGGTTAATATGATTCTTAAACTTTCGAACGGAATCGTGGTGAGCGATCAATTAATTGGTAATTATAAGGCTGGTTATAACATTGTAAAGTCTTTTCCCCTGACCGTTCAATACGAGGGAGAGGAATATCAAATTAACCAATCTTGGCTTTCTCCGATTCTGAGGCCAAGCGATCAATTATATATTCAAAGCAAAGCTTCGAATGATCCCAGCTTAGTTCAGCGTAATTTTAAGGTTTATGTAGGTGGAGTCAAAATGGTGGCCAGTTACAAAAAAGTTGGTAGCCCTCCCACCGAGGGAGAAGGCTCAGGCGAATGTAAGTATACTATTGATCCTCCAAACAAGATCGCTGCTCCGCAAACATCATTTATGGAACCGGATGCGAACGGGGCAATTCTAGGTGATGATACAGCAAATGGACGCCATTTTGATGCACCGGTGGGAATCCCCACCTCTGAGAATTTATTTTCCAATGTGTGGGGAAAGAACTATTTGTTTGAACATACCTTCGCCAATATGGCAGGTCAGATTCGTTATTCCTGCAGTGTTAAAGTTACATATCCGACGAAGTGGGAGGAAGCGCAGCCGAATCTTCCAGGACCAAATGGAACATCGATTCCTCAAGCTCCGCTTCCTAAAACAGGGAAATTTGATAAGACCTATACCTTTGACTTGACTCCAAAAGAATATGCGTACTGGCAGGTAGATCAGTTAGCTGTTTATCAAATCGATCGTGCCCAGATGGAGAACTATGCGCTGCCTGGAGGAGAAGTCACTCTATATCCTAATAATTATGGTTCGCCGACGCTTGAGCTTACCAATAGTACAGAAGTAGAAGACCATGTTGTTCCCCAAGATACGGGAGGGATAGAATTCAAGCCAGAAGTGGTAGATGGTGGAGACCACGAACCGGGTCCTGAAGATGTTGATGATACAGACGTGCTCACAGACCTTGCGGAAATGCAGACCAAAGATCCTGAGGTGCAGAATGACCGACTAGTATTTAACGGGGAAACGATTATGGATGATACCGTTGCTAACAAGACCGGGCCTACCCCAGGGAGGATTCCTGATCCGCAAATCATCGGAGACGAGGTGCTTTACGAGGGCCAGTTAATGATCAATAGCGGTTTACTCAATCGGCAGAATACAACCAGCACGGGTACCATTTATTATACAATGCTGTCGGAGAACGTAGAGGGAAACGGAGATCAGGAATTTTTGATCTCTCCGATTAACTCCGTTACCGTGCACACACCGGTCGTCAACTACTCGCTACTTCCAGACGATAACCGCCCATTCGATCAACGTATGACACCGGATATGACTAGGGTGGTGCTGATCTTGGATCGGCCGTTCACCATACATTTTACGGAGAGTGGCCAGCATCTCAATATCCCTGGGTACGGCAACCGGGATTATGCCAAATACACGAAAAACAAGCGGATTCAATTTCCGTTTGGTGTGTTTCAAGGCAGCCAGTATTACCCAGAGAATACCTGGATCTACATCCCTGTTGGAACACCGTCCATGACCTTTACTATGCCAACCTGGGTGAATGAAGGCGACTATACCATTTATACGCAGTCTTGGGCTATAAACGCCCCGTCAGATGGATCGGATCTTTGCGAGGAGAACTTGAACGGTAATTTGACGAATTACTGCGCTTCGGAGAGTTTTAATATTGGGGTCGTCGGTCGACTGTTCGATTTTCGGATTTGGGACATCGGTGATTTTCGGTTTGAAAAGGTGTTTCGAACTGGCGTGGGGACACTTGAGCATAGCAACACGATGTACTATACGGGAGGGAATGATGAGAATGGCATACCGACCGCTTTAAGCGGACAACCACAGTGGCAGCTGCCGATCCGCAAGGGTTCTCATCCTACGGAGCAACGGACGGTACCGCATAACGGCTATTCCTTCTTGTTTGACTTCCGGACCATCGGGAACCTGTGGCAGCCGGGCGAGGGTATCCGGATCGAGCCAAGCTTCTATTTTATTCCGAAAAACGGAGGTACAGCGACACCTGTCGATCTGTACTATGATATCTCCGGTTCGAATAATAAAATGATCGGAGTCGGCTCTTCCAAGGATAAGCTGAGTTATTCTCGGACCTACCGCTTGGCGGATGGCTTGCGAAATATATCGAGTGGTGAATTATCGACGGCAGCAAGCTATGAGTACAATTACATACTGTCCGAGGCGGAGCGGGAAAAGACCTCTTGGCTGAAGTTCTATCAGCAATATACAAAGCGCAAAACTAAAATCGCTACAGGCTATAACCTAGAGCTTCTACCTTATAAATCGAGAACCTTAGTAGGTCCGACCGATATCCCTAATGGAGTGAATCCGATAGCGGCGGTTCGGAGCGTTCAACACTGGTACGGAGAATACAACCTGCCGATAGCCCCTTACATCCTGCCTAAAGGAACAGACATTGTCACCCTGGCGAATCATTATGGAGGGGCACTAGATGGGCATGAGCAGGAGTTTATCACTGGCGGCTATATCCTGGTGAATTTCGAAATTTATACGGTTAAAAATGGGGATGCCGACACTCGTATTTTAGGCTACAAGGCACCTATTGCTAACATGTGGGCGATTGAAGGTCAGATGACTGGGAGCACAGATGAAATGGGGCAAACGTTCTCTTTTTCCTCTGGGGATATCATTCTGTTTGAATCAGATTACTCTGTACGAAATGATTATCAGGGGCAGGCAAAATAAACTTTAGAAAAAAATAACTTAAATGTTTTATTTATCTTTAAATGGATTTAAATATAAACTTTATATCATTGAAGACCGATAATTATATAAAGGAAACCGGAGCTATAATAATGAACTTGAAAGATCTTTTGGGGTGTTAAAAAGTATTTTTTAAGTTCATTTTTATATAAAAAAATCACTTAAAGGAGAGGTTAATAATGGCAACAACCAAAGTTACATTGAGTTATGATGGATTAGCTGGACAGGCGAAAATAATTAAAAATTACGGTACGGAAGTAGACGGTTTAATTAGAAAAGTTATGACTACGATGAAAAATCTTAACAGTGTTTGGGAAGATGATGCAGCAAAAGATTTTACAGATAAGGTGGAAAAATTGAAGCCGACATTTGATAAATTTGCAGAGTCGCTTCAGGATCTTGGAGATCATATGAATAATGTATCTATAAAGTATAAAGATCTTTCCGCTGCGGTTAAGAATTCGCAAAAATTCTAATATAGTTTTAAGTAAATCAAACTTCATGAGCCCCACTACATAAGAATTGTAATTAGCTATGCAGAGTGCTGCATAGCTAATTTTATTAGAAGCAAGCAGGGGGAATCACATGGCGTCAACGAAGCTTACATTTAACGTAGATGAAGTCGAGCGCCTGCAGACGAAAATAAGACAGGTAAGCCAGGACACCAACCGGCTGTACCTCCAGTTCAAAGGTCAAGCTAGTAACTGGAGTGGCGTCCCATTAGGATCAAACCAGGTGCAGGCGCAGATAATCATCAACGAACTGACGGTAGAAGCGGAAAAATTGGAAGACATCATTCGAGGCGCGATAAAAGGTGTTCAAGGCGCACAGGATGAGAATAAGCGGCAGGCAAATCAACTTTTTCAGCAGCTCGGTGTTCTTGGGGGGATGTTCGAAAGGTTTGGGAGCGGAAGTGCAATTGGGCAGTCTTCTATTCCGACGACGGCTCAGAAAGCGGTCACGAATCTGATCACCTCAATTGCTACTCTGATGGGTTGGGATGAGTTGAATAGTGATCCTATGGTGCAGAAGCTCCAGGCAACTGTTAAAAAGTCAGGATTGGGAACGATCGACTCTATAGCCGCGCAAAGTAAACTGAAGGATATCTACCTGGCGCGGGATCAGATCGCGAAGGCGCAGACAGCCTATGAGGTATATCAGGCGTTTGGAAATCAGACTCAAATGGACGCAATGCATAAGCTAGCGGAAGACGCACGCAAGAAGCTGAAATCCTTGGGTATAGACGAGGTCCAGTACCAGGCGGGTAAGGATCTAAGCACTTATTTTAAGAAACCAGCGGTTAAAGCATGTGATTATGATCCGTCGATTACCAGTAGAAGCATACCACTAGTGCAGAATGAAACGTATCAGTTGCTACTACGGACGGCAATGGAAAAAGGGGAGAAGGGAGCCTGGGCAAAAGGGCAGCTGGAAGGCGTTCAAACCACCATGGAACAGATGATTGCTACTGGAGTAAGTTTGGGTGTACATGTGATGACAAACCAAGGTGGAAAGGCTTGGGGAGATGTTATAAAATTGACTTCATCAGTCGCCCAACTGGATTCCTATAATCTGTTTAGAAAGAATAAAACGGAGGAACAAGCAAAACCCGAGGATTCTAAAAATGCCTTTTATAAATCGATAGACAGTTTTAAAGAGATTGGAACGGGTTTTGTAGGGACATTAAGAACTCGTGCGGATAAGGCGACAGACTCCCCCTATGACTTTTTTAACTGGTTAACATTAGGGATAACAGGAGATATTCCGGTCGGGATATATGAAGCAGCCAAAGATCGATCAGAGCATATGTTTGATTCAAAGGAGAAGTTTGCGGATTGGTTAACACTGGGAACAGTGGAGATGGCGAAAGGAGCATTTAATCCAGACGAAGCA
The DNA here is from genome assembly GCF_038004505.1 of Paenibacillus sp. FSL R7-0048. Lineage (NCBI taxonomy): Bacteria > Bacillati > Bacillota > Bacilli > Caryophanales > Paenibacillaceae > Paenibacillus > Paenibacillus sp. FSL R7-0048. The sequence continues at coordinate 2,175,884 of NZ_JBBORF010000001.1, forward strand.
TGGTCAGCGGATCATTGGCTCAATAGTCTGGGAATGGTAACGTTGTTGTATGGTCCGGCAGAAAAATCTTTGCTTCCTACAGGAGGCGGAGGTCTAAAGCCTCCAAAAGGGTTAGATTCTGTAAAAGGTATTGAGGTACAAAAACCGTTGCCGGCATTTAGCACAAATGAAGGTTTTCAATTCAAGATAAATAATCTAGATATAGATACGCCGGCACTTCCACAGACCCCGATGCAAATCAATTTCCAGAATGAAATGGACCGGATTTTAAGAGAGAAGATGGAAGGGAAGAGTGACAGTAATCATTCAATAAAGGATGTAGAAGTGAAGGCGGTTGAGGGGACGGGTAATGCTCAGACAGGTGGGAGAGAACTTTCAGTTGATGAATATCTAAAGCGTCTTGATATTTCTGATGCAATGTATGAATCCTTTAGGAAATCGAATGTAGATGTTCAGAGTATTGCGAAAAATACAGGTATGTCCGAGAATAGAATTCAAAGAATAAAAGACCATTTATTTTTTAAAGAACATATTAAAGAACATGGTGTTGGACGCTTTGAAGCAGATTATGAAATTGCACAAGCATGGGATAGACTTCAAAAAGGGAGATTTAAACAACAAGATATTGACTTATTGAATCATGAACTTTTTGAATCTAAATTTGAAGGTATTTTTAAAACAGACTATAGGACTGCACACGATAAAACAGTTGATTCTGGTCGTCCGTGGTATCCACCTGAGGAGGAGTAAATTTGGCTTCGTACGTATTGCTTCTAAAAGAACAAGAAGATGATGAATCAGTTGTTTACAGATTTGGACCAAATGAAGATGTTATGGGTAAAATTGAATTGAATAAGATAACTAAGATGTTTTCTGAGTTAGAGTCTATACCTGACCCTAGTATTCCTAGCAAATTTTATTTTGATAGAGCTGCTCAAAGACTGGTGGTTTGCTTGGTTAGAGAGGGGGGGGAGTTCCCAGAAAGAACTGCATTTGAATCATGATTATCCTAGTCTTCAAGTGAAGGGTTTTACAAGTTGTGGGGGCTACCCAGTGCCGAGTGAATTCTTTATTAAACCAGTAACCAGAATTGGGAAGCGAGAATCGCCGATGAGATTAAAGCATACACTATTGAAATTGAAGAGGCTAAAAGGTTAGGACTGGATAATGTTGCAGAAAAACTTCAAAAGAACTTTGAAGCTGAGCAGCAATATATTATTGATAGATATGGTCCTATAGACGAATAAATTTTATGAAGGGAATATATTATGGCCTCAATAGTTGAATTAGCAGAAGAAATTAAGGCTGATACAATAAAAAATGAAGATTTAATAGTATGCTTGGAAGCTAAGAATTTAAGGGTTGTTGCTATGGCAACGTTTAAATTGATTGAGAGAAATTACTGTGATATAGGAATTGTAGAGAGGCTTGCTGAACTAGGAAAACTCCTAACAGATAGTAAGTTTATTGGACCATGGCAATTCGGACATATTGCAATAGCTACACTATCCCTTTTAAGTCATAAGGATGCAAAGATTAAGTTTAACGAGCTTTTTGAGGGACTTAGTGAGTCTGATAAATTTTTAGTGGATAATTTTATTAAATCAGAATCTTATAAAGCTTAGGGAATATGTTTAGAATTGTAAGATTGGAGTTTACAATTCCAACAACCAGATCGTACAATACAAACCAAACACTAACTGATTCAAACACTTGATAAACTTTCAAAGCTCTTTCCAACTTGTTTTATGAGTAGGAATGAGCTTTTTTACATGCTCAAAATCAAAATCAAAGGAGAAATGAGAAAATGGCAAAACAAGTACAGGCAGTAGGAAACAAAACAAAACTGCGTTTTATTACTCAGGCACAAGCAGTGTATCAGGCAATCGTAAAGGAAATGAGAGGTTAATGCCAGAAAGCACGAGAGTTACGGCATCAGGTGAGTTGAGATACTCTAGCAGTTCCGATCCGCAAGTAGCAACAGAAATAAGTAAGCTACTGGAACAGGCTAATTATTATAACCATCTAGCAGATCAGAAGGACGAACAGCCCAGATTGGAAATTCTTCATCGCATAGTTAGCTTGGAAAGTTAAGAATCTAGATTATGGGGGAATGTCCAGCAAAATGAAAAATGTGTTAGCTCGTCAATAAATGGAACTGGAAGAAACAGAACGAGAAGCTGTATTAATGGTAACCCGAGCAAAGGGGAAAATACGGGAAACGGAACAGTATTGGAATGATAACGAACAAAGTTGACAGAATTGGAGGAGAATAGAGTTGAGTAGGAAGTTTATAAAAGAAATTGAACCATTAGAGGAAATTATTAAGCCGGTAAACGAAGATGGATTTAAAGATGGAGGGCTAGACGAATGGCGCAACTAAACCCGAAAGCATTAGAAGCAAGCCATAAGTAAGAAAGAGAGTTCGGAACAGGCGGCAAATGAGTTCATACAACCAAAGAGATTTTACCGCAGTAGGACGGAACCACGAGAGCAAACAAATACGAAAGCCACAGGAGAAAATAGCATAATGACGAAACATGAAGAGTTCTTATGGGAACTGGTGATTTACGAGATCGAAACTATAGCAGAGCTAATACTGATAACCTGTGATAACTAATCGTTATCACTCAAATAGGAAGTATTTCAGTTGCAGCAGCAGCAGAGGGGCAGAGAGTAGAAATTAGAAAGGAGCAATCAGCAGTTCGGTGTTCTTGGATGCGGATAAGGCGACAGACTCCCCCTATGACTTTTTTAACTGGTTAACATTAGGGATAACAGGAGATATTCCGGTCGGGATATATGAAGCAGCCAAAGATCGATCAGAGCATATGTTTGATTCAAAGGAGAAGTTTGCGGATTGGTTAACACTGGGAACAGTGGAGATGGCGAAAGGAGCATTTAATCCAGACGAAGCATGGTCAGCGGATCATTGGCTCAATAGTCTGGGAATGGTAACGTTGTTGTATGGTCCGGCAGAAAAATCTTTGCTTCCTACAGGAGGCGGAGGTCTAAAGCCTCCAAAAGGGTTAGATTCTGTAAAAGGTATTGAGGTACAAAAACCGTTGCCGGCATTTAGCACAAATGAAGGTTTTCAATTCAAGATAAATAATCTAGATATAGATACGCCGGCACTTCCACAGACCCCGATGCAAATCAATTTTAAGAATGAAATGGACCGGATTTTAAGAGAGAAGATGGAAGGGAAGGGTGACAGTAATCATTCAATAAAGGATGTAGAAGTGAAGGCGGTTGAGGGGACGGGTAATGGAGGTTCGGGTGGTAGAACAAATCCTAGTGGTATTCTTGATCCCAATGCGAGTCCCTCTGGTACTAAAACTAAGGTGAATTACAACGATCCAGACCCAGATAACATACGAGCTTTGGAACGTGAAAATGAAGCCGCAGAGATTTTGGCTAAAAATGGATACCACGTAGAGCAAAATCCGAATGTACCGAGTACAATAAAAAATCCAGACTATAGGATTGAGGGAGAAATTTTTGACTGTTACTCTCCAAAACCAAAAACCTCTCCAAGAAATATAGGTTCAAGTATACAAGCTAAGGTAGAAGCAGGTCAGACAGATAGAGTTGTTTTAAATCTCTCTGATTGGACAGGTGATATGAACGCATTGAAGAAACAATTAGCAGATTGGCCGATTACTGGACTAAAAGAATTAATTGCAATTGATGGTAGCGGTAATGCTATTCATCTATTACCATAATAAAGGAGTGGTCAAGTGGCTATTGAGTATTCTCTCAAAACAGAACAAAAAATATCTGAATCCTGTTTATTGCAAGAACTTGTATCAATGGGCTATACAGATATTGATGCAATAGACTTTCCAAAAGGAATTAGAATTAGTCAATTTGAAAAATCACTTGGTTTGACTGTTTACTTAACGGAGTCTGGCGAATATCCGTATAACGCTTATGACACTCAGTTTTTGAGAAGTGAGTTTGTGTATGAAAGTACATTAAGTATTCGCTTTATAAACAATTTATACAATGATGAATCCATTAAGTTTGTGCTATCTCTAGTGTTCAATTTGATGAAAAACAATAATTTAAATGCTTTATTTTTATCGAATGGTGATAATGAATTATCTTTCTTTACCAAAGGACATGTATATTTGGATAATTCATCACATGTCTGGGATAATGGTTGTTTTACTGAAATTCTTAAGGGACATAGATATAGTTATTATGAGGGGAGCTTTTTAGAATAAAGAAGGCACTACCCCTTACCGAATGAATTCATCAATCAACCAATAACACTTATAACCCATGTAAACTGCCACAATGCGAGCTAGCCGCCCGTGTTGTGGCAGTTTTTTGCTCATGGCACTGTCGCGGCGGCTATTTGGTACAGACCCCACCCATTGCCGAATGAACCCATCATTCAACCAATAACACATATAACCCATATAATACCCGTATAAAGATTTCGCCATTTCGTTTGTACGCACATAAATGCTTTAATTTTATCACCCAAATAACGCTATTCCGTTACATAAAACAGGTCGATTATGGTCAGATACCACCATGATTGGCCTGTTTTTTGTTGTCTTCGTTTTCTTGCGGTTTTTCAAAATTTACGCAACTGTAAAATGCGCCGCCCCGATAGAGAGGATGAAAAGGCAAAGCATCTTTTGGAGTAGTTAGCCCGACTATTAATGTTGTCAGGACTTATCTGCATATTGTCCACAACGAACAACGAATGGACTACTTGCCGGGATGGTTGTCGTGAATAAACAAATCTGGTGACGACCAGTTGACATAGACAGGTAAGGAGACGTTTCGGGCTGAGGATACCCAAAGACAAGTGAATCTTTTAATTGAATTAAAACCTTTATTTCAATCATAATCATAAAGTGAAAATTGAGGGGGGATAAAATGAAGGTTGATCCAAACACAATAATACTACCCTTACCAACGGAAGATCTGTTTAGAAGAAAAGAAGGATTCTGGAGAATTAAGTTACCAAATGATTTTGTTTCATTTTTAGAAGTGAATAACGGTGGTAGACCAATAAATAGTAGTTTTAAATGTAATAATCATGACTATGCTATAGACAGATTTCTATGCTTATTAAAAACACCCAGAGATAATCATATGATATTGATGTAACACTAACTCAAATTGAAGATAGGCTTACCGATAATGAGGATTTGATTGGAGTTGATATTTTACCAATAGCGATTCTATTTGCTGGTGATTTTCTATGTTTAGATTTTTGTGAATCTAGAAATAATCCAAAGGTTTGTGTGTGGGATCATGAAAATTCTGGTGAACTTGATCCAATCAGCTATCATGTGGCAGACAGTTTCGAGGGATTTCTAACAATGTTATCTGAATAGAAAGCATGAAGGGCTATCAAGAAGTGTCGAATAAACCTATGATTTAACCAGTAACAACACATAAAACCCATGTAATACTTCTATAAAGATTTAGGCATTTCGTTTGTTCGTGCAGTAATGCTCGAAAAGTATAACGTAAATAACGCTATAGCGTTCAGTTAACAGGTGATTATAGGGAGCTACTACTATAATCAACCTGTTTTTTTGCTGTCTACTTATTCGTACAGCAGTGATTAGAATTAAAAAATAAAAAAGAAAGGATTTAAAGTAAAATAATGGGAAGTTACGCCGATATATAGGTTAGGTGTGCGCTCCAAATACTTAAGTTTTTAAATATGAAGTAGTACATAAAGACCTGAGGGGTCGAAAAAAGTAGTGCATTGGATGGTCTAAGTGTAAGAACTGGAGGTCATAAATGGCATTGGACAAAATGGTATTTAAAGAAGATGAAGTCGAGCGCCTGCAGACGAAAATAAGACTGGTAAGCCAAGATACTAACCGGCTGTACTTGCAGCTGAGAGGTCAGACCAATAACTGGGGTGGGATTCCGCTGGGTTCAGATTTGATACGAGCTCAGACGCTTATCAACGAACTGACGGTAGAAGCGGAAAAATTGGAAGACATCATTCGAGGCGCGATAAAAGGTGTTCAAGGCGCACAGGATGAGAATAAGCGGCAGGCAAATCAACTTTTTCAGCAGCTCGGTGTTCTTGGGGGGATGTTCGAAAGGTTTGGGAGCGGAAGTGCAATTGGGCAGTCTTCTATTCCGACGACGGCTCAGAAAGCGGTCACGAATCTGATCACCTCAATTGCTACTCTGATGGGTTGGGATGAGTTGAATAGTGATCCTATGGTGCAGAAGCTCGAGGCAACTGTTAAAAAGTCAGGATTGGGAACGATCGACTCTATAGCCGCGCAAAGTAAACTGAAGGATATCTACCTGGCGCGGGATCAGATCGCGAAGGCGCAGACAGCCTATGAGGTATATCAGGCGTTTGGAAATCAGACTCAAATGGACGCAATGCATAAGCTAGCGGAAGACGCACGCAAGAAGCTGAAATCCTTGGGTATAGACGAGGTCCAGTACCAGGCGGGTAAGGATCTAAGCACTTATTTTAAGAAACCAGCGGTTAAGGCATGTGATTATGATCCGTCGATTACCAGTAGAAGCATACCACTAGTGCAGAATGAAACGTATCAGTTGCTACTACGGACGGCAATGGAAAAAGGGGAGAAGGGAGCCTGGGCAAAAGGGCAACTGGAAGGCGTTCAAACCACCATGGAACAGATGATTGCTACTGGAGTAAGTTTGGGTGTACACGTGATGACAAACCAAGGTGGAAAGGCTTGGGGAGATGTTATAAAATTGACTTCATCAGTCGCCCAACTGGATTCCTATAATCTGTTTAGAAAGAATAAAACGGAGGAACAAGCAAAACCCGAGGATTCTAAAAATGCCTTTTATAAATCGATAGACAGTTTTAAAGAGATTGGAACGGGTTTTGTAGGGACATTAAGAACTCGTGCGGATAAGGCGACAGACTCCCCCTATGACTTTTTTAACTGGTTAACATTAGGGATAACAGGAGATATTCCGGTCGGGATATATGAAGCAGCCAAAGATCGATCAGAGCATATGTTTGATTCAAAGGAGAAGTTTGCGGATTGGTTAACACTGGGAACAGTGGAGATGGCGAAAGGAGCATTTAATCCAGACGAAGCATGGTCAGCGGATCATTGGCTCAATAGTCTGGGAATGGTAACGTTGTTGTATGGTCCGGCAGAAAAATCTTTGCTTCCTACAGGAGGCGGAGGTCTAAAGCCTCCAAAAGGGTTAGATTCTGTAAAAGGTATTGAGGTACAAAAACCGTTGCCGGCATTTAGCACAAATGAAGGTTTTCAATTCAAGATAAATAATCTAGATATAGATACGCCGGCACTTCCACAGACCCCGATGCAAATCAATTTTAAGAATGAAATGGACCGGATTTTAAGAGAGAAGATGGAAGGGAAGGGTGACAGTAACCATTCAATAAAGGATGTAGAAGTGAAGGCGGTTGAGGGGATGGGTAATGTTGACCATCCAATTAGAACATATCGGAATGCTGATCTAAGTAAACTCGAGGCTAAATATGCCGCTGACCCTAAATTGACAGTGGAAATGCCATATGTAGGTAAGGGAAAGAATGGTACAAATTCAGAAGGATGGTTACGAGATAAAGATTATTACTGGAAAGAGGTAATGGAAAAATATCCTGAAAGTATAAGTAAAGCCAATAAACAAAAAATTGAATTAGGTTTTTCACCAATTAATGATAAGCAGTTCAGAGAACACTTCCCACAGTTTAATATTAAAGAACTGAATAATGACACTCTTATTCACCATCATATTGGGGGCGGTGGTCAAGCTGTTGCAGTACCATCAAAATTACATCCTGGGTCAGGTGGAATACACAATGCTGAAAAAGAAGCAGGAATTTGGGGTAGTGATAGCCAATATGCTGAATTACTAGAAAAATTCTTAAACAAGTAGAGGGTGATATGTTTGTCTATAAAGGAAGCTATGAATCAATATTTTTCATTAAGGAAAGAAATTGCTGAGGAAGGATTGGACTTTTTATTTAAAACACCATTCGATGAAGATGTTGAATCTCTTATTTACATTGGGGAGGTTGACGAGGATGAGTACATCTCATGGCAACCTGTCGAAAAAGACTTTTATGATTTCAATTCACTAGAAGAGGACTTAGGTGTCAGGATTCATCCGTCTGTTATAGAATATTTTAATTCATATTATTTTGCCGATTTAGATGGATTTATTAAAGACCATTATATAAAACTAGAATCGGTACTACAAAAGGCAGATATTGATTCTTATAGTAACACGCTTAAAGGATACAAGAATAACCACGACAACAAACTTGAGAATATTCCATTAGGGATAGAAGGCAACGGGCTTAACGTAGTGGTTGACAACGAAGATGGTTCTGTGAAACTCGAGGACTTCGAAAGAAATTCATTCGAAGTGATTTCAGAGAGTATTGAGCTATTAATTACTAGTTTACGGCTAAAAAGATAATATCATTGGATAGAACTCTTTGTGATGACGTAGAATTTCCATTCCTCTAATGTATCATGTGGGGACTACCCAGTGCCGAATGAATTCTTTATTCAACCAGTAACATACTTAACCCTTGTAATACCACAATAAAGATTTCTTCAATTCGCTTGTACGCACAGTAATGCTCGAAAAGTATAACCTAATTATCGCTAAAGCGTTACAAAAAACAGGTCGATTATGGTCAGATACCACCATGATTGACCTGTTTTTTGTTACCTTTGTTATCTTGCGGTTTTTTCAAAATTTACTAGCAACTGTAGATTACCATATAACGATAGTGAGGGTGAGAAAGACATGAATCACAACTTTCAAGATGGATAGCACGACAACTATAGTAAAGGTGTTATGAAAAAAATAGGACGCTGTCCGCAACGTAACTGACACTTGCAACGATGATTACGGTACAGGAAAGAAATCTGGTGACGACCAGTCAACATATACAGGTAAGGCAACGTTGTAAGGCTAGCCACCTTGCCCTCTAATATAGTCCGAAATTCGTTAAAAAATTTCGGTTGGGGGCTGAACATGGAAGGGGTACAAGTTTCAATTGACCGTATTGTAGTAGAGTTTACGGATGTATATTGGGATTTCTTTAATCCTTTTCAATTACGTCTTCGAGAGTATTTAAATGCTAACCTTCGTTTGAAAGAAAAGGGGTTTAAGTATCATTTACATGTCAGAGATAGTGGGCATTACCTACACATCTCCTATCAACTTACCTTTGTTCCTAAGTCAAGAAAGAATACGCTAAGAATTGAGTGCCATCCCGATAGTTTAGTTCATTTCTATTCATGGCTAAAGCCAATAAAGGATTACGCCAGAGAAATCCTTTTTGTACGATGTGATGTGGCGTTTGACATTCCGTTACCTATATCAGAGTTGTTCACTTTATCACTTACAGGGCGGAATATGCACACTTGGCAAGGTACTCGCTACTCCAATAAAAAGCATCAAAGACAAGTAGCAGGTTATAGCAGAGTTTACGATAAGAAGTGTCAGTTGATGAGTCGGCATAGAAAGGTCATCGAGGGGGAGTTAACGAGGTTCGAAATTGTATATGCACCTGATGAGAAGATACCACTTGAAGCTATCATACAGTTTCCGCCCAAGTTCAACAGGTTTTATCTGTGCACCCATCTGACTCATCCAGAACATTTAAAGCCCAAACAACGGGAAAGAGTGAGTGGGCTAATGAGCGGAGAACTGCAACAAAAGGATGTGTCGGGCTATTACCGAAGGTTGATTGTAGAGGAAATGCGAGAGCGACCTACATTGAATTTCGATGAGGTAGCAGCGGCACAGTGGAAGGAAGCCATAACACTTCCATGTGCGGTTCTATGTGGTCAGATTAATCATCTTCCAGTACAAGTAAGTCATGCAGGTTGATGTTAAGAGTTCGGCATATCTGTTCCAATGTATCGAAGTAAGCCGAGTTAACATTATCGGAGCAGAGATGACTTATCGTGTTTGGGCGGATGTTCATTAAACGAGCTAATTCCCGTTGAGACATCCCCCGTTCATCCAATATGGCTTGTAATCGTACTCGAATAGGCATTTATTTTCCCTCCACCAATATGCATCGCATTACCGTTACGATGTTATTCTAAGTATTTCTTTGAATATATCATTGTAACCCTATTTACTGCAACGGTAATGCGATATATAATGTGATTGTATCGTATTAGCGTTACAATAATCCTGATTTCTGTAACGGTGGGGGAGGAAACAGCATGAATGTCATCGGTTATGTAAGAGTTTCTACACAAGGTCAAGCCAAAGATGGCTACAGTTTAGCGTACCAACAAGATGAAATCCGCTCTTATTGTCAGGAGCAAGGATGGAACTTGAAGAACATATATAGCGATGAAGGTATCAGTGGGGCTAAAGTCAATGAAGATGCGCTTGAGGTGGATAGAATTGGCTTTCAGAGCATGTTGAATGCCCTATCCACTCAATCTATTGATACAGTTATCGTTCTCAACACAAGCCGTTTATGGCGGTCTGACATCGTGAAAGTATTGGTACATCGAGAGTTTAAGAAGCATGGAGTTGATGTTCGGAGTATTGAACAACCGACATACAGTATCCACAAGAAAGACCCGAATGACTTTCTGATAAATGGTCTGATGGAATTGCTTGACCAGTACCAACGATTGGAGATTGCGTTGAAACTAGGCAGAGGTCGTAACCAGAAAGCCCAAGAGGGTGGCTATGCAGGTGGAAGAGCAACATTTGGCTACAAGGCAAAGAAAGGTCAGAAGTGCATCCAAATAGATGAGAAGCAAGCACAAATTGTCCGTAGAGTGTTTGAATTAAAAGAACAGCATCCAACATGGACTTTGACTCGAATAGCAGAATCATTGAATGAAGAAGGCTTTACAACTCAACAAGGCAGTTTATTTACGAAAGTACAAGTGAAACGAATCTTAGACAAACGAGATTTTTATAGCGGAACATACCGCTATGGAGATATAGAAGCCATTGGTTTACATGAAGCTATATTGTGACAATTAGGCATGGAATAGAGAGGCTTGCGTCCCATTGCGAACCGAAAGGATAACGCTCACATTGAGGTTGCCCCTATTCTTTACCCAAGTCACGACAGAATCCGTATACAGAGGTGAATCCTTTTGACACATTACAAGCAGAAACATATTTATGTTGGTTTGGATTTACATAAAGCTCACCATACAGCGGTTATCGTCAATTGTTGGAACGATAAACTAGGCGAAATCCAGATTGAGAACAAGCCAACAGCCTTCGATGAATTGATGAAGTTCGTTAAGAAGCAATGTACAAAAGGCTTGACCCCTGTGTATGGGTTAGAAGATACGGGCGGCAATGGTAGATCCTTAGCCGTTCACTTAGTCGAAAACAAGCAAGTCGTTAAAGAAGTCAATTCTGCTTTATCCTACAATGAACGAATGAGCAATGCGACTACTCAAAAGAGAGATAGTTGGGATGCGTTCTGCATCGCCAAAGTGTTGCTTGCAAGGCTAGATGAATTACCAGATGCAAATCCACAGGACATTTATTGGACAATCGGGCAAATGGTTGCAAGACGTAATTCTATCGTTAAGCATGCCAGTGGCTTAAAGAATCAAATGCACCTACAACTAAGCTATCACTATCCGTCTTATAAGAAGTTCTTCTGTGACATAGATGGTAAAGCCACCCTTGCTTTCTGGGAGAAGTATCTTGCACCTCATCAAGCATTAACGGTGGGGGTCGAAGAACTAGCGGAGCATTTACGTAAAGCGAGTAACAATACTTGTTCTACCCGTAAAGCAGAAGAAATACTTGAACTGGTCAGGCAGGATGGGGAGACGAAGCGAAACTTCCAAGAATATAGAGACTTCCTAGTCGTTAACATGGTTCATGACATGAGGAGAAGCAGAGAACTAATCAAGCAGACAGAGGAACAGCTACGTCAGGTATTAGCCCAAACCGATTACAAGCTAGAGTCGATGGACGGTATTAATGTGGTTACAGCGTCAGAACTGGTTGCTGAAATTGGAGATATTCATCGCTTCTCTAGTGCAGATAAGCTAGCCCGATTCGCAGGAATCGCACCGATACGCTTTAGTTCGGGTGGCAAAGGCAAAGACCAAGCAAGCGGTCAAGGTAATAGAGTTCTGAACAGTATCTTCCACAACCTTGCCGTACAGCAAATACAAGTAGCCAAAGGGAAGAATAAGAGACAGCGTAATCCCTTGTTCTACGAGTTCTATCAACGGAAGCTAGCAGAAGGTAAGACGGAAGAAGCAAGCCCTCATATGCGTCATGAGAAGGCTTGTGAACATCATATACAGCATGATGAAGAACAAAACAGAATACAGGGCGGTGAGTCCTCTAACGGAACTAAAAAGCCGGATGATATAATGGTGGTAATTGGTAAAACAGTTATCACCTTTCCTTTAGTAGAGTTTAAGATTACTACTTAGGGGACGGGAAATGTTCGTTCTTCTGTAATTAGTTCAGAAATGGAAAAGAAAATATTAGATGGGCAAAGAAAACTTCCTACGAAGAATGAGTTGATCGGTGGTCATTCTCCGCAAATCAACAATGTAAATCCTAATTATGCAGTTCAAGAAATAACAGTTAATGCAGATGGAACAAGAAAAGTTAAGTTTACTACTCAATTTCCTGATGGTAATTTATCTAATATTAAAACGAGCACTTTATTCCCGGATTCATGGAGTGATTCGCAAATTATTAATGGTATAAAAGATACTGGTAATACAGCATCCATTGGAGTTCGTGCCTCGGATGGTGCAACTCTTCATAGAGGAACTGTTAATGGTGTTCAAGTTGAAGTTATTAAAATAGGTGACAATGTTGTATCGGGCTATCCAACAGGTGGGGGAGCTACACAACTTCTAAGTGGTTTTACAGCACCTTAACTTGTAATCTGATCCAAAGGAGTTTTTTAATGTTTACAGAATTTGATGACTATCTTTCAGGATATTTCTCAGATGATTATTGGTATGATGAAGGTTTTTCAATTGCACAGGCGATGCTGTTAAAATTCTCCCCACGGGATTGGGAAGAATTATCAAACGGAGTGTTAAATAAGCCAATAGAGTGGCAAAGAAAATTAGCATATTGTTTGCATAATGAATCTAGCATGGATGAATTGAATATGTTGTTAAAACTGCTAAGTACTGAAGATGAAGAGTTATTCGAAATATGTATTGATGCATTAAGAAGTTTTACTAGTACTGAAAGCAAAAAACGGATATTAAAAAATCCTTCAATTCTACAGAGGATTTATGAGTTAATCCCAAATTCGGGGGACGCGACAAAAAAAGTATTTGAAGCTTTTCTGGAGAAGATACAAAGCTGACGATATTATTGGTGGGGGCTACCCAGTGCCGAAAGAATCCATTATTTAATCAATAACACATTTAACCCATGTAATACCCGTATAAAGATTTCACCACTTTATTTGTACGCACATCAGATGCTTTAAAAGTATAACCTAAATAACGCTATTGCGTTACATTGAACAGGTCGATTATGGTCAGATACCACCATGATTGACCTGTTTTTTGTTATCTTCGTTTTCTCTCGGTTTTCCAAATCAATTACATCTGATTACTTTGCTAATGGGTGGTGAAACATAGATCGCAACGAGCACGATAGATAGAATGACTACTGATAGTGAGGGGGCAGTAAAAAGTAGGATGTTGACCGCAACTTTACTGATCGTCGTTACGATAGCTATCTTGTAAATACAATCTGGTGACGACCAGTCAACATATGCAGGTGAGGATATGTTTTAGGCTAGCCACCTTGCCCTCTAATATAGTCCGAAATTCGTTAAATAATTTCGGTTTGGGGGCTGAACATGGAAGGAGTACAAGTTTCAATTGACCGTATTGTAGTAGAGTTTACAGATGTATACTGGGATTTCTTTAATCCTTTTCTATTACGTCTTTGTGAGTATTTGAATGCTAAACTTCGATTAATGGAGAAGGGATTCAAGTATCATTTACATGTAAGAGATGATGAGCATTACCTGCATATCTCGTATCAATTGACCTTCGTTCCAAAGTCAAGAAAGAACACGTTAAGAATCGAGTGTCACCCTGATAGTCTGATTCATTTCTATTCTTGGCTTAAGCCATTAAAGGACTGCGCCACGGCCATCTTGTTTGTTCGATGTGATGTAGCCTTTGACATACCGTTACCCATATCAGAATTGTTTACTTTATCGCTTACAGGGAGGAATATACATCAATGGAAAGGAACTCGATACTCTAACAAGAAGCATCAAAGGCAAGTGGCTGGATACAGTCGAGTTTACGACAAGAAACGTCAACTGATACAACGGTATGGAAAGGTTATAGAGGGAGAGTTAACGAGGTTTGAAATTGTTTATGTACCAGACGAGAAGAGACCACTTGAAGCTATCGTACAATTTCCACCCCAATTCAACAGACTTTACCTGTGTGCTCATTTGACTTGTACTGAACAACTAAAACCCAAGCTACACTGTTCAAAGGAACCCGATATTATAACGGCAAGCATCAGCGACAGGAGGATGGCTATTGTCGGGTGTATGACAAGAAGCGTCAGTTGATGGAGACTGGGCGGCAGGGAATCAAGGGGGAGCAAATGAGGATGGAGATTGTATATGCTCCGAAGGGGAAGGAATCGCTTGCTTCATTGGTTCAATATCCACCTAAGTTTAACAGCAAGTATCTATGTGCTGTGCTGACGAACTTGTCCCAGTTCACCCCGAAGGTGGGTAACTTGTTCAGGAGATTCAGCAAGGTTAATCTCTGCCGCAGAATACGATCCCTTATTACCGTAAGCAAATTCAGGGACAAATGAAAACTCAGGATGTTATTGACCTGAATGAAGTAGCGTCAGAGAAATGGGAGGAAGCGATAACTCTCCCCTGTGCCATTTTATCCGCTAAGGTTAGTCATCTTCCAATACAAGAAGTTCGTTCAAGCTGATATTAAGTTACGGCATATCTGGTACAAGAAGGCGGAGCAGGGCGGCTATACCGGAAGGAGAGCCACCTTTGGCTACAAGGCAAAGAAACGTCAGAAGTACATCCAAGTGGATGAAAGACAAGCCTTAACCGTCCGCAGAGTATTTTAGGAACCATTAAGGCATGTGATTATGATCCGTCGATTACCAGTAGAAGCATACCACTAGTGCAGAATGAAACGTATCAGTTGCTACTACGGACGGCAATGGAAAAAGGGGAGAAGGGAGCCTGGGCAAAAGGGCAACTGGAAGGCGTTCAAACCACCATAGAACAGATGATTGCTACTGGAGTAAGTTTGGGTGTACATGTGATGACAAACCAAGGTGGAAAGGCTTGGGGAGATGTTATGAAATTGACTTCATCAGTCGCCCAACTGGATTCCTATAATCTGTTTAGAAAGAATAAAACGGAGGAACAAGCAAAACCCGAGGATTCTAAAAATGCCTTTTATAAATCGATAGACAGTTTTAAAGAGATTGGAACGGGTTTTGTAGGGACATTAAGAACTCGTGCGGATAAGGCGACAGACTCCCCCTATGACTTTTTTAACTGGTTAACATTAGGGATAACAGGAGATATTCCGGTCGGGATATATGAAGCAGCCAAAGATCGATCAGAGCATATGTTTGATTCAAAGGAGAAGTTTGCGGATTGGTTAACACTGGGAACAGTGGAGATGGCGAAAGGAGCATTTAATCCAGACGAAGCATGGTCAGCGGATCATTGGCTCAATAGTCTGGGAATGGTAACGTTGTTGTATGGTCCGGCAGAAAAATCTTTATTATCCACAGAAGGCGGATTGCTAAAGCCAAAGCTTCCAAAAGAAATAGATCTAGTGCAAGAGACTATTGATTTTAAATTATGGGAATAAATTCCTGTTAGTGGACAAAATAAATTAACCACTGATGGATTAAGAATTATGAGTATCAGAGACATAAAGAAGTTTAAAAGCGAAATGAATTTAAATAATATAAAAGTTATTATAGATAAGAAGGGAACTATTCTACCTGAAAAGGCTGTGGGAGGTTTCAATCCAAATACTGGACAGATCGTATTAAGACCTGAGGCTTCTTACTTAAGTGTAGTTCATGAATCTTATCACGCTAAGCACTTTGGAGAACTTGGAAAAGAAAATTAAATTATCGACTTTAGAAAAGGAAGAGTATGTTTATAGAGAAATTATGAAAAATAAAGGTGAATTGAGTATTGAAGAAATATATGAAGCACAAAGATATATATTCAAACTAAGGAACGGACAATGGCCTTTATCGAATTGGAAAGGATTTGATGAATAATGCAAGAAAGAATAAATACTAATCTAACAGCTAACCAAGCTTTGGAGATAGCTCGAGATTATAAGGATAAGTTTAAACTGTATGGAGTTATACATGATGATATAGAAAAGTCTGTTAGATTTTATAATGAGTTTTATAGAATTAAGGGTTGTGTGTGGCTTGTTTTGGCGGATATAACTCCTAAAGATTATGAAGGTGATGACGAAATTACTTTCGTGGTTTCTGATGAAGACAGTGCTGTTGATCATGTGCTAGATCATAATGGGATACCTCAACGTTATCATATACCAAGCGATAGAAATTATAGCAATGAAGAGTTTGAAGCTATCTTTGATGAAGATCATGATGAGTAAAAGAGTCTAAACTCGAGGGGAATCAATCATTTGCCGACTCAATCCATCATTCGAACAATGACACATATATCTCATATATTACCTATATAAAGATTTTTACTATTTCGTGTGTACGCACAATAATGCTTGAGATTTTATAACCTAATTAACACTAAAGCGTTACATAGAACAGGTCGATTATGGTCAGATACCACCATGATTGGCTTGTTTTTTTATATTCATTTTCCGGTGTCGTAGCTTGCGGGTCCATCCAATATCCCTCACAAATAAAGATTTCAAAGGAGTAAAGCACCCCTAAAAGGCTTTACTCCTTTTTAACATTTAGTCTAAGCTATGTTATTATTACCTTATATTTTCCTATAAATAACAAATTATAGAGTTTGGAGGTTTAAGAATGAAAAGTAAGCGTAACTTGATAATGCTGTTATTGTTTGCTTTGACGATTATACTTTCAGGATGTAATGATAAAAAAGCTGCGATATTATCCATGGATGAAATACGAGATCTAGCTCAGCAAGGCGAGGCGTTGTCGTGGAAGGATTTTGAAGGTCATCCCTTTGAAGACGTTGGTTCAGGTTTGTACATCCGTAAATATGAAATTAATGAAAACTACCATGTGCTGGTGGGTGGCGGAAGTGTTGATGCAGCTCCTCTGTATATAAATCTTGTCAAAAGAAACGGAGAAAAGATCGATATCCGTTATGATGACATCGATCATTTTATCCTCAATTAAATGAGGGGCTTTTAGGCTATTCAAATCTTATTCCGTTAGATAATTCATCCAGACGCTCCCAGTCGAGTACAATAATTTCTTGCTTAACTTTATATAAAATTTCCATGTCGGTGAGCCGCTGAATGACACGGTTTAAATGGCGGGGAGTAGTCCCAATTAACGAAGCTATATCTGGGATATAGGGTGTCTGAATTTCTTTTCCAAACTCACGTTGGAGTTGAATGGTCAATAAATAACTTGCAAACCTTTCCTCTACAGAGCCCAGCAAGTTCGTTCGGGATGCGGATGTGCAGGTTAGAAGCTTGTAAGAAAGATGTTTCAGCAACAAGTCTTTAAACCTGTGGTTATCCATTAGGTCAGACTCAACCTTTTGTTTGGGGATAAATAAGAGGGTGGTTTGTTGTACCGCTTCAACTTGGGATTGGATCACAACCTCCTGCACGTATTCAATATCCCCGAATAATGACAAGGGTGAGCAGAAACGTAATAACAAGGATTTTCCCGTCCCCACACTAGAAGAAACCTTGGTACGCCCCTCCACTTGAAAATAAAATCCGTCCAGCTCATCCCCCTCACGCAAAATGATTTCATTCTGCTCATAGACAAGTAACTGGATTAAAGCATGTGTTGACGTTGTGAATACTTGGTCTAGATTAAATTGTGTAATGTAATGTGATATCAGATTTGGATCGTGAATAGATTTCATCGTTTACTCCTTTTTGGACATCGGTCCTTTCCATTATATCTGAACTCGTTAATATAGAGAAAAAGGGGAGGTTATTAACTGTGAAATTTATTTTTGATTTAGATGGGACGATTTGTTTTAGCGGCAAACCTTTGAGTAAATTTATTGTACAAGCCTTGGATTCTCTAATTGAAAAAGGACATGAGGTTATTTTTGCGTCAGCCCGGCCTATTCGTGATTTATTGCCTGTGTTGCCTGCTCGTATGCATCATTTTTCTATGGTTGGCGGGAATGGCGCGTTTATTGCAAAGGGTGGGGAGGTTATTTCGACGATACATTTTGACCCACAGACTGCGGATAACATCCTGAATTTGATTGAAGAATTTGATGCAACTTATTTGATTGATAGTCATTGGGACTATGCATATTCGGGTTCTGCGAACCATCCCATCCGGAGAAATGTAGATCCAGAACAACGCGCCAAAAATGTAACTCCATCAGAGCTGGATGAGATTGTGAAGGTAGTTATTTTGAGCAGTCTGAACGGGGAACAACTTATACATAAGCTGCAAAATCTGCCGATTGTGATCTACCAGCATGGACAAGAAGATATTATGGATATAAGTCCACAAGGTGTGAACAAATGGACAGGACTAAAGAGATTAGGCATAGAACCGCAGCAATTTATTGCTTTTGGTAACGATGCTAATGATATAGAAATGTTTAGACATTCCGCACATTCGGTTTGTGTTGGCGATCATATAACCTTGGGAGAAGTTGCAACGGAAAAGGTTAGTAGCGGTGAAGAGCAGATTGTTAGAAAAATAATGGAGCTGGTGCGAGGTCTGCGATAATTGTTGGGATGGTGATCACCAGCTCAGAGGTCATTGTTGTGGACTGTATAGTCGCTATTTCAGGATTTAGCTTCATTAGGCGGAGTGTTCGGACTCAGGAGGCGTTATCTAGTCAGAAGACAGCGGTTTTTGCACAAAAACAACTCAAAAACGACTCTGGGGTCCGAATAACCTCATTTCTGTCTATTTCGAAGCCAATAAGGACATTTGAGTCCGATGGTAGGAGGTTGGTCGCTATTTGCAACAAAAAACCTGCCATAAAATCAGCAGGTTTTTTGCATGGATGAGCAGAAATAAGTGCGATAACTATTCTAGATAAGTTCTTGGCGGCGATTTAAATAACGATATAAAACACAACCGGATATCGCGCATATAGCTGCACATAAGCCGATAAAACCATACCCAGCTTGAAGTCCACGTAGCAAGCCAGTTTGTGTTTCTGCTCCGTAAAGCCGCTTTACACCTTCGATTACTGCACCTATGGCATAGTTGCCAATCACGCTACCGACTCCCATTAGTGTAACTGTAAAGGTGATGGCAGTGTCACTGCCATGCGGATACCTTTTTGCGATAAATGCCATAACGGTCGGATAAATCATAGCGATACCTATGCCTGCTGCTGCGAATAGAAACGCGAGCTGTTCCCCACCTAAAATAGCAGCAAACGTACATAAGGCAGAGAAGGCTGAAAAGATAATAAGCGATAGATTGAAACCAATCTTATCTGTAACCGGCCCCAGCAGGAGCCTTGCTAGCGAGAAGCAGAGAAAAAAGGTGGACAACATACCAGAAGCTGTAACTGTATCCCACAAGTATGCTTTTTCCAAAAAATTCACTAGCCATCCACCTACTGCAAGCTCTGACACTACACCGAAAGAAAGAATAAGCACCATCAGCCATAAAGCGGGATCGCGGACCAGTGTTTTTAATGGGATCCGGTCCTCTTGCGGAAGATCGTCACCCGGAAATGTACTGCGCAAGGCAGATAGAATAGGCAGTAAAGATAAGCTTAGCATAATCAGATACATTCCGCGCCAGTCGAGTGGATGGCCAAATATACTTACCGACATGAGTCCTGTTGCCAGCAGTGGAGCTAAGGTTGAACTAAATCCGTAGAAAAAATGGGATAAGTTCATCATCGTCCCGGTATTTTTTACGAAGATGCGTGCTCCCAAAATGGCAAGACCAATCTCCAGCATTCCGTTTCCGATGTACATCAGGAAATAAGAAGCTGAGAAGAAGGGATAGCTGTGGGAGATATAGATTAACACTCCTGAGAATATCATGGATGCAAAAGCAATGATACTGACAGCCTTGATCCCCCACTTCCGAACCAATACAGCTGTAAAGGAGCAGGCGATCAAATAACCTAATGCATTTAGGGATAAAAGGGTGCCGAGCTGTTTCTCGTCCAGATTAAAGTCGAATTGGATTCGCGGAATGGCAGGTCCTTTAATATTTTCCGATATGCCAAACACTATAAATCCTAAAAAGATGGTTGCCAATTGCATGGCGTAAATCTTGTTAAATCCCCCGAAGCGCTTTTTCAAATTGAGATCCTCCCAGAACGGGTTACTTTATTGCTCAATGTCTCTGTAATACTCTTCTTTAAGTTTTTCCCAGTGTTGCTTATCGTCGTCGGTGATTGCTCTTAATACCTTGCATGGGTTCCCCACCGCAATTACATTGTCAGGGATATCCTTAGTCACGACTGAACCTGCACCGATGATTACATTGTTGCCGATTTTTACCCCAGGATTAATTACTGCGTTTCCACCAACCCACACGTTGTTTCCGATGGTAATCGGTGTACCGAATTCAAGCATACTAATACGCACGTCCGCATCTATGGGGTGACCAGCAGTATATACGCCTACCCTAGGTCCAAAGAGAACATTGTTACCAATCGTTACTTTAGCTACATCAAGGATAATGCAGTCAAAATTAGCGTAGAAGTTATTGCCAACGGTAATATTACTGCCGTAATCACAACGGAAAGGAGGTTCAACATATAATGACTCTCCTGTAGACTCAAATAATTGCTTGAGTAGTTCTACTCTATATTCACCTTGTTCTTCCGTCGTATTGTTAAATAAACGAGTGAGCATTCTGGATCTTTTGTTATCCTTTGCTAATTCTTCACCGCCTGCCATATATAGCTTTCCTGCAATCATGTTTTCTTTGTTTGTTGCCATTCGTAGTTCCTCCTGAAGTGTATGTTAGTTTTATGTTTTACCGGCGCTTCTCAACCAGCTGCAACGAGTAGGTTAAGCTTTCCAGTGTGATCGCAATTAATCCGTTCATGTAATGATCATCAGGTTGATCCAGCACAATTAAGTGAGGCATATGCTCCTCTGGAATCACTTCCAGACAACGTTGATAAATCGGCCGCACATTCTCTTGTTTGACTTGCTCTCCTGTGAGAGCTATGGTCTCTGGATTAATAATTGCAATCAGGGACGATATAGTGTGAGCCGCCAAAGGGATGAAGGTATCCGTGTGGTCCAAGCTACTCAATTGCTGTTCACGCGAGATTCCAAACGGTAAAAAAGAGACTTCACCAGCAAATCTGGTATTACCTTTGTGGATATGCCCGTCGATCATCATCCCGGCGCCTGGAAAAGCTCCTTTGATAAAGGTCACCACGACAATGGTTTTATCCTCTTCATAGTCCTGCTGTTTATAGAACCCGTAAACGGTCAGATTCATATCATTTTCAATCGTGACTTCAAGCTCGTATTTTTCTCTGAGTAGTGATTCTAAGGGAGCATTAATTAACTCTTTAATGTCACAGATATTAATGACACCTTGGTGAGCAAGGCCGGGAATCCCAATCCCTACTGCCTTGATGTTGTTATATTGTTGGATAAGCGTATCCAGCAGATGGTCGATGGCTGCAGCATCTACGTACTCTAATTCCATCCATCCATGATCCACACGATCACCAACTGAATTGGTCACCGCATAGGTTATGGATTTCTGGCCATCCTCAATTTTGGCATAGATACATGCAATATAGGAGAAATCAGCGTTATAGATAAATCGTCTGGCCGGTCGGCCTCCATTTGAAGCCTCCAGTTCAGTCTCAATGACTTCACCAGTCTCCAGAAGTTCATTCAGGATATTTCCGCAGGTAGCAATACTTAATCCGGTGGCACTTGCAATCGTGGATTTGGTTCCTTCCTTCATCGATTTCAAGGCCTGCTTGATAAGCTCCTGATTTATCTTTTTAACACGAATAGAATTGTTTGCGATTTGGTTTATTTTATTCACCTCTAGACTTTTGAAAATGGTTATTAAAAGTATTATCAATACTATAACTTGGCTCTATATAATTGTCTAGCAATCGACAGTTTTTTATTATGGATTTTTTTGAACGGACATGTGGCTTTTAATCAACCTGCGGTGTCTAATTAAATGTAAGGTCAAGAGGAGGTCCACCATTTACGAAGATTTTCACAAAAAGACCACTTGTAATGAGTGTGCACCATGGAAATTAATAGAATCAATGTTATATAATTCACTAAGATACAAGCTAAAAATGTTCACTCACAATTTGAACCGGGGACATAATCTAGGGAAAATTTATATTCGGCCAGCCAGAACCTTCTGGTTGGTCTTTTTAATGTGATGCGTCTACTTCGTAGGCGATTTCGTTATATTTAGTAGATTGGTAGATTGGTAGATTGGTAGATTGGTAGATTGGAGGGGAATTAAATCGGGGAGGACAAATGGGTCACAGAAGCGCAGCAGGGCAATGAGGCAGCGGTGGAATTATTAATTCGGCATACCTATAGTGATATTTATCGATTCATCAGATGGAAAATACATAATGACGAATTGGCCTGGGATCTTGCACAGACGGTGTATGAAAAAGCATGGGCCAAGCTTGACAGCTATCAAAATAAACAGGGGAGTTTTCGAGCTTGGTTGATGGCGATCGCGCAAAATGTCTGCATTGACTATTTTCGCAGCAAAGGTGCTCGGCAAGCAGAGTTGAATCAAAGCTTATCTGATGAAATCACAGTCGAAGGAGATTTTCTTGAAGGAATATTAATTCGTGAAGAGGTTAAGCAGGTATACGCCGCGATTTACTCACTGCCAGAGGAACAGAGGGATGCGCTCTTGTTAAGGTATAAATATGAATTTACGTTTACAGAAATAGCTGCCGTAACTGATGAACCTGAATCTACTGTGAAGTCAAGGGTAAGCCGATCGCTGATTAAATTACGTGATTTACTAAGCTATTCCAAGCAAGAGGACATATCCCAACCCCTAAAGAAAGGAGCAGGAAAATGAGGGTTAAACGTAACCATCAAGATTACCTCAATCTGAATTTACAGGATGAGATGACAGCAGAGTCTGTAGAGGAGATCGTGAATTATATCAGGTGCATTCCTGAACCGCCACGCCTTGACGGTTTTGCAGAAGAAGCCATGAGCAGGTGGAGAAAATCCAAGCGGGCTTTACCTGCGCCAGTACCACCCGTTCCTCTATTTGCACGGCAACAGCTGAGGATTCTTTTTTCACAGGGATGGTGGAAAGAGGTTGTGCTTGGTGTGATCTTGTTTGTAGTAGGATATTTGGTGCTGAGTGTTATGGAGATTGTTAGCCCTATGTTCATTCTGTCCATCGTGGGTTGTATTCCTTTACTGGTGGTCGTCTCTCATACGGCTCGGAATACGCTCTGTGGAATGGGAGAACTCGCACGTAGTTTTAGAATTCCGTTGCATCGGTATGTGCAAGCTCGGTTCCTTATGGCAGGGGTGATCTCACTACTGATTAACGTTAGTGTAACTGCTATGGTAACCCCGGTAGGGGGAACGGAGTTTATGCTGCGTATGACCCTGCTATGGTGCATCCCGATCCTAAACAATGCGGCGGTAGCGTTAGTATTATCCACGCTGATACGTAATTTTAGACAATTAACGACCGTACTCTTCATGTTGCCTCTCTTTTGGATGATTTTATTTTCCGGAGAATTTGCAGTGAGATGGACGATGTCGGTCGAGTTATTTTGGTTAATGGGACTGGGCGTTCTGTCGGCAGTGGTATTTAGCCTAGCCATGAGGTTTCAATCCAGAATATTGAGCAGGGGAGGGTTTCTGATTGGAGCTTAAACTATGTAATATTGTACATGATTTCGGCAAAAAGCGAATTTTAAATACGATCAACCTTTCTATGTCACCTGGTGTGTATGGTCTTCTAGGACCTAACGGAACAGGAAAAACGACATTGATGCGTATTGTTGCAGATATTCTGTATCCGACTCGTGGAAATGTACTTTTAGATGGACAAAACAAGGATGATATGGGGGATCAGTACCGGGCTCAGATAGGTTATTTACCGCAGGAACTGGGGATGTACAATCATTTTTCAGCTCGCGATTTCTTGTATTATGTTGCTGCCCTAAAGGGGTTGACCAAGAAGGAGGCGAGTGATCGTATAGAGGTTCTTGCTCAAATGGTTAATCTATCCGGAGAAATGGATAAAAAATGTGGTAAGTATTCCGGCGGAATGAAACGTAGACTCGGTATCGCTCAAGCATTGCTTAATAATCCGGGCATCCTCATTCTGGATGAGCCCACAGCAGGACTTGACCCCTCGGAACGCGTAAGATTTCGAAATTTAATTTCTGAAATATCAAATGAGCGCATCGTTATTTTGTCTACTCATATCGTTTCTGATGTTGATCATATAGCTAAACAGGTGCTACTGATGGGGCGAGGAGAGTTACTTCGTCAAGGAACAATTAAGGAGTTGACCAATGAATTGCAAGGAGAGGTTTGGGAGGCACATGTCCCCGGGCGGTTGCTGGCTCAAATCGAAGAGAATGGAACTGTAGTGAATGTGCAGCAGACAGATACTGGACTAGTGGTTCGGGTAGTCAGCAAGACTTTGCCAGTTGAGAATGCACTGATGGTGAATCCTTCATTAGAAGATGTATATATGCATTATTTTCGGAGGGGATGACACACATGAAACGTCTGGTGATGTTTGAATTACGTAAAATTATGATTCCCAGAGTCTGGATTTCTATAGCTGGAAGTATTGCATTAGCCATTTTTTGTTTTGTTAGTTTCTACCCATCCGGTACGGATAGTCTATTGGTTGTAAACAAGGAAAAGCCTGAAGCTATCGCCGCTCATCTAGGACCGATTCAACCAGATTTAGCTTTGAAATACGCACCTAGACTCAAAGAAGAATATGCTGAAGACAGCGCTTGGCCCAAAGAGGAGAAGATGAAACGAATTCTGGAGCAACACTATGCTGGTACAGCTTATATGGTAGATCAATTCAACAGAAATTTAACAGAGCTGAGAGAGCAGAAGGTTTTAATGGAGAGGCAAGAACCAGGATCTTATGCGCTAAGAGATGTTACTAAAAAGCTCTCCATGCTGGAGGAGGGAAAACCACGGGGGTTTTATGTAACTGAGGACTGGGACTTATTACATATATTTTTTTCGAGCTCGCCTGGCGTCGGGGATCTTTTGATCGGTCTTATTCTAGTATTTGCACTGGCCTCCCTGTTCTCCGGCGAGGAAAACTATAGAATGGATGCACTTATTCTATCTAGTAAATACGGAAGGTTGAAGATTGTTGCGGCAAAACTATTAGCTGGATTTATAGTTACGTTTAGCTGGGTTACTCTTTTTTACGGGATTTGCACATTGCTGGCCTGTTTACCGTTCGGCTTCGTGGGCTGGAATGCCCCGCTGAATAGTTACTTTTATTTTGATGAGACTCCATATGCCTTAACCCAGCTGCAGGGATTTGCCGTGAAATATGCTGTAACCTTGCTGGCTGCATGTGGTCTTTTGTTATTGACAGCGCTGATATCCGCTTTGTGTCGGAGTAGCTTAAGCAGTCTTGGACTGGCAGCATTCTTAGTTATTCTTCCCCTTTTCTCTTTGCCTGGAATGTTGGGCAAAATAATCTCTTTTTTGCCGTCAGGTGTAATGGTTAGCAGATCCTTAATCGAAAAATATGTATCCTATAACATTTTTGGCATCCCTATATTACATCTACCCTTGTCAATCCTTTCGGTGATAATTATAGGTATAATTGCTATAATGCTTATCCCCAAAGCTTTCGAACGTCGATTAAAGGTCTAAGTAGTAGGTAGGTTAAGATCGTTCCCGCTATGAAGGGGAGCGATCTTTTTTGGCTTTTCTTGTGAAAAAGGAGAGCAGTATATTTACGAATCAGACTTTTTACCCGATAGTTAAGATAAAGGGTTAATCACGATAAACCTGACAAAGAGAGCAGGAACCCCTTACCGATAAGAACGAAAGGGATTATTAAATTGAAGATAATGAAGCTATTGGTACTAGGTCTTATCTCAGGGACAATTGTAACATGCGGCAACGTGAGTTATAGAGTTCATGCTGACACGACAACGTACGAGAATACAGGGACATATGAAGAAGTGGACGAGGACGGTGAGGAGGATCCGGCATCTTCACTGTTTACTGACATTCAAGGTCACTGGTCAGAGCCTTGGGTGCGCTGGGCGTTTGGCAACCAATTGATGGTTGGTTATGATGATGGGAGTTTTCGACCGGATCAGCCGATTACGGAAGCGGAATTTTTGAAATTATTTTATCTTTCTTTCGGCTATCCAAAGGCTACTAGCATAGGCGAAGAATGGACAGCAGCACCGTATAGAATGGCTAAGTGGTGGAATCATCCAGTTACTGGACTACAATATCCAGTGGCAAAATCGACTCCAATCACCAGAATGGCCGCCGCAAGGTTAGTTGCATCTGGTCTAGGGATGAATTACAACGAAACGGATTCCGTGGTTTATTTGCTGGGTAACTCTCTACTTCCACTTCCCGGAGAGCCAACTTTAGTAGGTTTCAGAGGAAATCTCCCGCTTACAAGAGCAGAGGCTATACAATGGATGAGAATGCTCAAGCTTAAGGGAATATATACTGTGAATTCTCGTCCAGAAGGACGATCGGATCGGAGTCTATTACCGTCATTACCGGAACAGGGTACAGGCTTGAAGGATTTTATAGCGGTTCCGGTAACTGATCGTGATTTCGGAATAGCGGATAGTGGACGTAATCTTTTTATTGATTTTGGGAGTTCAAGAATGTTAATAGAGGAACATTACGGGGATTCAACAGGTCAAGATGTATTCAATAATGAAATGTATAAAGAAGTATCTGTACATTATGATACCGAAGGTCGGCTGAACGCTTGGAAAATAGACAAAGATAATGAGCGCATTGATCCAATCCACATAGGTACATTGAACAATATTCGACCTGGGGTAAGTACATTGGAAGATGTGCTAAAGGCATACGGTACATACGTTGCAGTGGATAACGAATACGGGATTATAGTGAGTTACTGGTTTGAGAACAAGGGTGGAGTGTATGAGCCCCGATTGTCACCTTTTGAAATGGATAATATGGAGGGTGGGTTCTATATAGGCTTCATTATTGACAAACAATCTCTGAAAGTTCAAACCATACTCATATCTACAGCTCAGCAGGCAATGAATCCTACGGATATATAGGAATTGTACTGGAACCTTATTCATTCTTTAAAATGTGACGGCATGTCTTTCTGAGGCAGCCGTCTTTTGTTTTATAATTTTTTTCACCTCATAAGCTAACATTCCGAGAACTTTATCGTTATACATACGAAGGGAGGTGCAGGATGAAGCCCGGGCAGCTACATCAGATACTTCAACCTAAAATGTTAGAAATTCAAAAATACTTGATTCGTCTCGGGGCACCTGCAGCCGACGCTGAAGATATCGTACAGGATACGGTGTATAAGGCTCTTTTGTATATTAATTCCATTGATGAGAACAAATTCAGTGCATGGTTATATAAAGTAGCGATCAATCGCTACTATGATCTGTGCCGCCGCCGCAAGCGGATAGTCATTCCTATTGACTATGTAGATGTGCCGGATATGGAATTGCCAGAGGATCATGTGCTGTTAAAAGAGAAACGGGAAGACATCGAAAGAGTGTTGGATGAGCT
Organism: Paenibacillus sp. FSL R7-0048; assembly: GCF_038004505.1. Taxonomy (NCBI): domain Bacteria; kingdom Bacillati; phylum Bacillota; class Bacilli; order Caryophanales; family Paenibacillaceae; genus Paenibacillus; species Paenibacillus sp. FSL R7-0048. Next base: position 2,203,795 of record NZ_JBBORF010000001.1, read on the forward strand.
TCTACCGCTCCATAAACAACTCATTATTATGAAGTATGAGCTGGAGCTGTCCTATCAGGAGATAGCTGAGCTTCTGGGAATTACGACAGATACAGTGAAATCGGCATTGTTTCGTGCCCGCAAGCAATTTCAAAAAAAGTATAGAGGTGAAGTGGAATGACAGCTCCATGGGAACAAAAGGATGATCAGAACCTTTCAAAAGTAATTAAGAAGGCAAAACGAAAAACAATGATTCGAAACACAATCATTTCTCTAGTGGTGACGGTTCTAGTATTATTCGGCGGGATGCTGGGTAACGCCCATCTGACAAGCTGGTTGGCGATGCGTGGTTTGGATGAAGAGAGGATCATGATGAAGATTAGCAGTCCTAACCTTCAGGAGTTGAGAACTGAGCTTGATTTAGGGTTTCTATCGGGTAAAGTTGAACTGAGCACTTACAAAGTTGTTGAGGGTGTGCCCATCGTATGGGATACTAAAAAACTGTATTTCGATATGGGCAGCCGGTTTTCTCTGCTTAATAGGGGATACTCTAGTATAAATGTTCCTGACCCGGTAATGACACAGCAAAATTATGAATACTACCGAGGATATAACAGTCAAAATGGTCAGCGGGAAATGATGTTTTATGTGCCTGGAGTGAATTATAACGAAAAAGTGCTGAATGACCTGCCTTCACTCGAACAAATGGAACCTGGCAAGCTCGTAGAAATGGCTGTTTCTTTTGATAAAAGCTACACTCAGGTAGAGGTAGAGAAGATGCTGCCGGCGGGTTTGACACAGACTTGGTATTGGGTAGATACGTATGACAATAAAAAGAACCTTGAGTTTATTAGGAATGACAGCAGCCCGAATAAATATGCCTTACCGGAATCTGCTAGACAAGTATATGGCTACGGTGGGGAATGGGAAGGGTTATTTAAGCCGAAACCAGAGGATTTTTTACAATCCTTAACCTATGGGCTTCAGATGAAGGGCAAGCATTACGGAGAGTTTGAGCGAATCTCGAATTACTTGAAAAAGGATAAAGCGGCGCCGGACGCCAGTGATGTACAGCTATTGGGAGTTGTCGTTACTGGAACTGCGAAAGAGCTCCAAAGCCTCAAAGGAAAACCCTATGTAAATACGGCAGTTCTCGGCGCGATTATGGATAAATATTAGATCAATATAGTAAAAATGCTGGAGGGGTTATTCTATATGTGGATTTTCTACGAAAAGAGACGATCTCTCCTTCATTTTCAAAAATGCAAGGGTCAAAAGAGCAGCGATTCATCCTCCTATTGGATCTTCGCTGCTCTGCGTTTTTGATTATCCGCGATCTGCTTCAGTAGTAGATTGAAGGCAAGGCAAAGCCTGCTGACCTCAAGTGGTAATTTGTCTATGACGTGATCGCAGAAATCGCTGATATCTCCGGTTGTTTTTAGTTAACCAAATCCGTATTCCGACTCTATAATTAGGGAATTTCTCCCTATAATTCTTAGATATTTGGTCATCTAACTTATAATTAGGGAAAACCTCCCTGTGATTTACCTGATTTGGTGAAAAATAAAGGAATTACCTCGATTTTTAGGGAGAAATTCCCTCATAATGCTCTTTTTTAGCGAATTTCGGCTATTTTTCGGGAGTTTTTCCCCAATTACACTAAAGCGTACATCATACATCGCACACCGCACACCGCACACCGCACATCGCACGCCGCACGCCGCACATATCCCATGGGTTAAAGTAACAATCCATCCATTGTATAGCCTATTTATAAAAAAGAAGCTGCCCTATAAGTAGAATTCTCTACTTTTTGGACAGCTTCTTTTTTCATCAGTCACAATCTGCTCAAGCTAAGTCCATTTCGCGGACCACAGCTTCATTTCCTTCAAAATTTGATGTAAATCCTCACCTTTGGGAGTAAGCGAATATTCTACCGTAACAGGAACAGTCGGAAATACGTGACGTTCAAGCACACCATGCTCCTCCAGATGGCGCAACGTAGTGGTTAGTGCGCGGGGAGAAACATTAGTGATTTTTCGTTGCAGTGCCCCAAAACGCTGCGTGCCGTCGAATAGCTCTCTGAGGACAAGAAAGGCCCATTTTCCACCTAATACTTCAAGTGTTTTTTCAACATTACATTCAATAGTAACAGGGGTTTTGGGGATATAATTATTAGTAGATTTAGCTGTCTTCAAGGTATCTCCTCCTGTTTGTGAAGCTACTATACTCTAGTATAGTAACTACACTAGAGATCATATAATAAACTAATTTTCACTTCTTTCTATTATATACAAACTATTCTAGAATGAATATGAGTGCTAAGCAACCTGCCAAAATCAAACACGGAACTATGGAGAGGAGCAGTTATTATGAAATATCGCAGATTAGGTGGAACCGGTTTAAAAGTCAGTGAGATTAGTTTGGGAAGCTGGCTGACATACGGAGGCTATGTGGAAAGAGATAATGCTGTTAATGCCATTGAAACCGCTTACGACTTAGGCGTAAATTTTTTTGATACTGCAAATGTTTATGAAAAAGGTGCTGCCGAGAAAGTACTAGGTGAGACTTTACGTAACTACTCTCGTGAGTCCTATGTATTAGCTACTAAAGTATACGGGGAAATGGGCTCGGGACCTAACGACCGTGGACTATCCCGCAAACATATCACGGAACAGTGTCATGCTAGCTTGAAACGTCTCGGAGTAGAATACGTGGATATTATGTATTGCCACCGTTTTGATCCGGAAACTCCAATTGAAGAGACCTTACGTGCGCTAGATGATCTGGTTCGGCAAGGCAAGGTATATTATGTCGGTGTTAGTGAGTGGACGGCGGCGCAAATGACCGATGCGTTAGCTGTAGCAGACCGCTATTTGCTAGATCATATTGTTGTTAATCAGCCGATTTATAATATGTTTAACCGTTATATTGAGAAAGAGATTATTCCGCTTGGCGAGCGCCGTGGGATTGGACAGGTAGTATTTTCTCCACTGGCTCAAGGGCTGTTAACTGGAAAGTATAACACGGACATCCCTGAGGATAGCCGTGCTGCTAAGCTGGATCGATTAAAAGATTCGATTACAGAAGAAAAGATTGAAAAAGTCCGCCAATTGAGTGGGATCGCCACGGAGCTGAATATTTCTGTTGGGAATTTGGCTTTGGCTTGGATTTTGCGTCAACCTAATGTAGCTAGTGCGCTGGTGGGTGCCAGCCGTCCGCAGCAGGTCGAAGAGAATGTTAAGGCTTCAGGTATTGAGCTTTCGGAAGAGATTTTGAAGCAGATTGAGGAGATTCTGGAGTAGTTGTTAGCTTCATAAAAAAGGAGACACACTCATGGCGAAAGTAGTTGTTACAGGCGGCAGTGGGATGTTGGGCAGATGGGTGGTCCGGCATTTTGTAGAGCAAGGGTATGAGGTTGTGAATGTAGATACGCAAAAATCCGCAGATTCTTTGTGCCAAACGATGATTGCTGATTTGAATAATTTGGGTGAAGTATATGGTGTGCTCGCAGGCGCTGATGCAGTTGTACATTTGGCTGCGATCCCAGCTGCAAATATAAAGACAAGTGAGGTTACCTTTCAAAATAATGTAGTATCTACCTATAACATTTTGGAGGCTGCAGCGGGTCTCGGGATTCGGAAAGCAGTGATTGCTTCCAGTGAATCCTCTTACGGAATCTGTTTTGCGGTTAATCCTTTGGGGCCGAAGTATGTGCCTATGGATGAGGAGCATCCACAGTTACCTGAAGACAGCTACGGTCTGTCTAAGGTTGTGAATGAGCAAACCGCTGAGATGTTCTATCGCAGAAAGGGTATACAGGTCGTTTCCCTACGAATCGGAAATGTTATTGATCCATCGGCGTATGAACGTTTCCCTTCCTTCATTCATGATCCAGCGCAGCGCGATCGGATTCTATGGAGTTATATAGATACACGGGATGTAGCAACAGCTTGCCAATTGGCAATCGAAACGGATGGATTGGGAGCGGTTGCTCTTAATATATGTGCAGATGAGACCAGCATGGCTGTTCCTAGCAGAGAGCTAATGGCCGCACGTTATCCAGAGGTGACGGATTTCCGCCAGCCGCTGGAGGGTCACGAGTCGCTACTCAGTAATGAGAAGGCCAAAAAGCTGCTAAATTGGCAGCCGAAGCACGTATGGCGAGATTTTGTTAACCAGTAAATAACGAGCCGGATTCACTATAAGGAGCGTGCAAAATGAAGGTCTTATTTATCGGAGGTACGGGATTAATTAGTCAGGCTGTATCCCCGTTGGCTGTAGATCAAGGAATCGAGCTGTATTTGTTCAACAGAGGACAGCGGGATGAATTCGTTCCAGAAGGTGCAAAAGTAATTAAAGGAGACATTCGTAATCCGGCAGAAGCCGCATTAGTATTACGAGATTACGAATTTGATGTAGTGGTAGACTGGATTGCTTTTACACCGGAACATGTGCAGGCAGACATTGACCTGTTCACAGGTAAAACGAAGCAGTACATTTTTATCAGCTCAGCCTCTGCTTATCAGAAACCGCAGCGTAATTATGTAATCACAGAAGAGACACCGCTGGAGAATCCTTATTGGGAGTATTCGAGGAATAAAATTGCGTGTGAGCAGCTGTTGATGGAAGCTTACAAGGCGAACGGATTCCCGGTTACGATTGTTCGTCCTTCCCATACCTATGGAAATACAGCCATCCCTGCGGCACTCACAAGTGGCCAGCATCCTTGGTCACTGATCGATCGTATCCGCCGCGGCTTACCTTTAGTCATACATGGAGATGGAACCTCTTTGTGGACACTGACACATAATTCGGATTTTGCCAAAGGTTTCGTTGGATTGCTTGGACATCCGGAAGCGATAGGCGAGGCCATTCATATAACTTCCGACGAGGTATTAAATTGGAACCAGATCTATGCGGCCATCGGACAAGCGGCAGGTGTGGAACCTAAAGTGGTGCATATCTCCACAGACTTTATCACAGCCTTTTCCCCTCCAGGGACAGCGGATGGCTTGATCGGTGATCAAGCGGTAAGCAGTGTTTTTGATAATAGCAAAATCAAACGTTTCGTACCTGACTTCCAGGCTACTGTGCCTTTCTCCGAAGGGATCAAGCAGTCGGTTGCTTGGTTCGAGGCTCATCCTGAGCAATGTACGGTCGATGCGGAATGGTCTGCGTTACTTGATAAGTTGATCGAGAGACATGGAATTGAGGCCAAACCTCTTTCATTCTACGCATAAGGTTTATACAGTTATATTTAAAGACGGTCTGTTCCTAAGGGAGCAGCCGTTTTTTTGGGTTTGTCTCGTTCAATGTAAGGTTATGGAATGAATCAGCAAATCATGAATATACTCTCACTACCTAAAATTCCGTTGAAAAAGGAGTCCTGGCCATGCCAACCCATCCCTTTGTCTCGCGTTTTTTCGTAAATTCAGATGCACGTCGTGAGAAGTTAATTTATGATCTGCCGGAATCATGGTGGAGCCGTCCCTTTGAATATGAGTGGTGTATTAACTTTATTTCTCCGCATGGTGTTGTGCTGGATGCAGCCTGTGGGATTCCTCATCCCTTGAAGTTTTATTTGGCAGGGGTTTGTGCAGAGGTCTATGCCTGCGATATGGACAGTAGGGTTATTTACCCAAAAGCTATCCAAGAATGTATTGAGAGTGAGATTGGGGAAAAAGCGGCGAAGCAGGTTATCGCTAGAAGAACAAACAACCTGCATTTCGCTCAAGCTAATCTGACGGATCTGCCTTATGAGGATGAAAGCTTTGACACTGTTTTTTGCATATCGGTATTGGAGCATTTGAGCTTTGAGGATACGGTCGGTACTTTACGGGAATTTCACCGGACGTTGAACGAAGAAGGATTATTGGTATTGACATTTGATTATCCAACGGTAAATCTGAGTCTTATGAATGACCTGCTGCTACAAACTGGATTTCAGTATTGGGGGGAGACAGATTTTGAATTGCCTGCGGATGCTGTGCATACGGATGCATGGGGTGGATTAAATTGTTTTAGAGCCGTTCTGAAAAAAGCAAAGGAATAACAGGTCTTTCTACTCTTAATTTAGTAACCTCTTTCCAGTATGCTAGGATCATAGCTAACAAAAGATGAGAGGAGGCTGTATTTTTTGAGATTAGGATCGAAGGTTTTGCGTAGAATAGCACTCATTACACTTATGTTATCACTAATAGTTCCTGTGACATCTGCTTCCAGTGCAGCTTCACTATCTTCAGATCCTATAAAGCTTGCTTTTGCGGGTGATATCCTTTTGGACGGTTTTGTTGGCGATCAGATTGCTAAATATGGGGTGAACTTTCCGTTTGTAAAGGTCGCACCTACTCTGCAAAAGGCTGACATCGCCTTCGCCAATCTGGAGACGCCTGTGTCTATCCGAGGGAAAGCGGCAGAGAAAACCTTTGCCTTCAGATCCAAACCAGCAACGTTGGGCGGCTTAACCTATGCAGGGATTGATGGAGTGTCCTTGGCGAATAATCATATTTTGGATTATGGAAAAGACGCTATGCTCGACACGCTGATCCATTTGGATCGAAACAAGATTGGCCATACAGGCGCTGGCAAAGATGAAGACGAAGCGTTCAAGCCTTATACTAAGACGGTAAAAGGGAAAAAGATCGCCATCCTTGGTGTTAGCCGTGTGCTTTCAAATCCTTCATGGTATGCCGGCAAAAACAAACCGGGAGCCGCTTCAGCTTACACCTTGCAGCCTATGCTTAGCGCCATTCAGAAGATGTCCAAGGAGAATGATTTCACGATCGTATATATTCACTGGAATGAAGAGTTTAAGGATTTCCCTGAAAAGTACGCTCGCACACTAGCTAAACAGATGATTGATAGCGGGGCGGATTTAATCCTTGGCGCACACAGTCACTGCCTTATGGGCATCGAATACTATAAGCACAAGCCCATTTATTATTCACTTGGGAATTTTGTGTTTAATCGCTCCACACGTGGTGGGGAAAAAACACTTAATTCTATGCTATTGAACGTTGAGATTAAGGACTCCAAGATGACCAGCAAGATTACCCCTGTCAAAATCATTGGCGGACAGCCCAATTTTATGGATGATTCCTACAATAGGAAAACGATTAAGCTCCTGAACACCCTATCTTTTAATGCCAACATAGATGCTAACGGCAGGGTCACGGAAAAGCAGCTTTAATAAATACAAACTCTGATTAGCTATTCACGGATCGCGCTCGATCTCGTTAGAATGCGAAATGTGTGGAGTACTTATGGAGTATGTATGATGTGGCATGAAGTACGTATGGAGTATGTATGGGGTGGGATGAAGTACGTATGATGTACGTATGATGTGGCGTATGGAGTACCAATGGAGTACGTATGATGTGGCGTATGGAATACCAATGGAGTGCCTATAAAGTATCACCGTTGTGTTTGTGAAATAACTGTATTCTATACACCTATTTTATATGTAAAACGGACCATACTGCTTTTAAGTGTATTCTATACAACTAAAAACTAGAGAATCGACCTAGAGGGCAATAAATCAACAGAATAGTTGCACGAAATACAGCTATATCCATCGGCCGAGCGAGTTGCAGAATTATAGTTGTACAAAATACAGTTAAACTACTAGTTAGTATTGGAACGTCTGCATCAAAAGCTGACCGCAGCAGTATGCAAAGTATTGGAATGTCTGCATCAAAAGCAGACTGCAGCAGTATGTAGAGTATTGGAGCGTCTGCATCAAAAGCTGACTGCAGCAGTATGTAGAGAGTACCAATGGAGTACCAATGGAGTCCGTATGGAGTGCCTATAAAGTATCACCGTTGTGTTTGTGAAATAACTGTATTCTATACACCTATATTATATGTAAAACGGACCATTCTGCTTTTAAGTGTATTCTATACAACTAAAAACTAGAGAATCGACCTAGAGGGCAATATATCAACAGAATAGTTGCACGAAATACAGTTATATCCATCAGCCGAGCGAGTTGCAGAATTATAGTTGTACAAAATACAGTTAAACTACTAGTTAGTATTGGAACGTCTGCATCAAAAGCTGACCGCAGCAGTATGCAAAGTATTGGAATGTCTGCAAAAAGGGGGAGATCCATATGGATCACCCCCTTTTTATGCAGAAGCTAAGTTTGGAATTAGATAATCAGCCCTTCACCGCCCCCGCAACAACACCCTTAACGATGTACTTTTGCAAGAAGATGAATACCACGATCGATGGCAGCACCGCCATGACCATAGCTGTCATCGCATATTGCCAATCTGAGGTATATTGGCCCACGAAGGTGTAGGCAGCCAGTGTCAACGTTTTGGTATCTGGGGAGCCGTTGACCATGAGCAGCGGGAGCAGGAAGTCATTCCAGATCCACATTACGTCGATAATGACAATGGTTGTTGTGACTGATTTCAGGAGTGGGAAGATGACACTGAAGAACAGGCGGAAGCCGGATGCTCCATCAATCGTGGCACTCTCATCAATTTCAACCGGAATACCCTTGACGAATCCATGGTAGATAAACACGGCGAGTGGAGCACCGAAACCCCAATATAACAACCCAAGTCCCCAAGTACTCTCAGAGAGATTTAAGGTTTTAGCCGTTTGCAGAACGGTCAGCATGATCGATTGGAACGGAATCAGCATCGGCATAATGCAGAGGAAATAAATAACCCCGCTCAGTCTGGATTTCGTCCGTGCCAGCTTGTAGGCTGCTATGGATGAAATGAACACAATACCCAGAAGACCTACACCGGTAATGACAAAGTTGTTCAGGAACAGCTTCGGATAGTTGATAAACTTCCACACGTAGGAATAGTTGCCGAAGACCAGATGTTTCGGCAGGGCGATGACATCCGTCATGACTTCGCTAAAGCTTTTTAACGAGTTGATAATCGTCAGAAATAGCGGATATAGAAACAGAAGAGAGAGGATGACCATAACAACCTCTAGAATAATTCGGCCTGCTTTGCGGTTTGTATTCATTATGCCTCAACCTCTCTTCGTTTGAAGAATGCTAACTGGAGAATGGTTACCACCAAGACGGCTAGGAACAGGATAAGCGCTTTCGCTGTACCGTATCCATACAGATTGTTCTGGAAGGTATCCCGGTAGATATCGTAAGCGATACTGTAGGTAGTTCCGCCAGGTCCACCCCCGGTTAATGACAAGATGACATCGAACACCTTGATCGAATTGGTCAGTGCCATGAACACAGAAATCGTAATGGATGGAGCGAGCAGTGGCAGTGTAATACTGAAGAATTTTCTCATGGGACCAGCGCCATCAACTGTGGCTGCTTCTTTGAGATCCTCAGGTACAGATTGCAGACCGGCAATATAAATGACCAGATAAAAACCAATCGACTGCCAGATGGAGACGGCCAGTATGGAGACGAAAGCAAGTCCCGGCGTCCCTAGCCAGCTTAGACCAAATATGGACCAGCCTGTACTTTCTCCGAGTGAGTTGAAACCTTGCATAAAGATAAATTTCCAGATAAAACCGACAATGACAAGACTGAGGATATAGGGAATAAAGAAAGCGGCTCTCAGCCAAGGGGTGCTCTTCAGCTTCATGTCCAGAACCAGTGCGAGCAGAATGGCCAGCACGTTAACGAGAACAATGTACAGAATCGCATACTTTATGGTGAACCAGGCTGAATTGGCGAAGTTGGTGTCGCCCATAAAGATTTGTTTGAAATTATCTAGTCCGACAAACTTAGGGTGTTTCGAAATTCCGTTCCATTTGGTCATCGAATAGCGGATAGTCATGGCAAACGGAATGTAGAATGCTACAGCGATACAGATGAGGACTGGGAGAGTGAATAATCCGAATTCTGTTTTCTCGCGCCATCTTTTGCCGAGTGATTTTAACATGGATGCACCTCTTCTTGATTTGTTGGGTGGTAATATCGACTAGGCTTGCCACACATAACCATTCCGGTTAGTCTATATTGTGTATTATAGAGCAGTACCCTATACTCAAAAATGGATTTAAGAGTACAGTTAGGGGTAAAAAGGTGAACTGAAATATTTATAATTAAGCCTGTAAATCGTGGAGGAGGTTGCCGGTCATTATTAAAAAGTGGATCATAAAGCGGTTTGAACCCGTGCTGGAGCTTGTCTCACGCAGGTTGGCGAACAAGCTTATTTTGCTGTTTACAATCATCATTATTTTGGTGGTGACCTCACTGACGTTCATTTCATACGGCATGCTGCGAAAAGAATCGGTGGATAACAGCATCGCCAGTACGAGCAACAATCTGTTGCTTGTCGGCCGGAATCTGGAGAGTTATTTGGACGGCATCGAGCAATTATCCCTGCCGCAAATATCGTATGACGAGATCGCCTATGCGATTTTGCATGAATCGGAGGATTATGCCTCGAAGATGTATGTGGAGGACTACTTGAAGAACCTGTACTTCTCCCGCAATGATCTGGAAGCTATCTACCTGTATGTGATCAAGGAGCACAAGTATTATTATGTCACCAAAGAGAACTACAATATTACCGTGCGGGTCGCCGAGCATCCGTCGATTGAGAATCTTTCCTGGTATAAAAAAGCGCTGGCCAGCCCGTTTAACCGTTCTTACCAGTCTTTTGTAAAAAACCAATCCTCGATGATCGATAGCTCTGACTACCCTATAAATAAGGATAAAAGCTTCATGGGCTACCATCGATTGCTGCGCTCCATAGTCTCCAGGGAGCCGCAGGCGGTGCTCTCCCTTTATTTCAACTCCTCGGTTACGGACGAGATTATGAAGGATATTCCCTTCAGTAAAGGGCAGCACCTAATGTACGTCAGTCCCGATAATGAACCTTTTGTGGTGGATGACCCCGGGTTTTATCAACAGAGCGAACAAGAGGGACTGCTTAAGGAGCTGACACTAGCCTCAGGAGGACGCGTGACGTGGTCGGATAAAGAAGAGAAGTATCTAGTGATTTATGACATCAGCAAAAAAGAAGGCTGGAAGCTGATTAAGCCGATTCCCTACAAAGAAATTTATGAAGCAGCCACGACAACACGCAAATTGAACTATTTCATAGGACTGTTATTTTTAATCGTTTCGGTCATCTTGGTCAGCTTTATTTCGAACAAAATAACGAGCCCGCTAAAGAATCTGTCGCTGCAGATGAAGCGGTTCAGTACAGGCAGCTTTGACGCTGAAGCACAGGTTGAAGGAAAGGATGAAATTGCCTATCTGTCTCGCCACTTCAATAAGATGGTGGAAAAGACGAATGAGCTGATCAATGAACGGTACAAAATGAAAATTGTCGAGAAAAATGCTGTACTCAAAGCACTGGAAGCTGAGATCAATCCACATTTCTTATATAATGCCCTGCAAGCCATTTCCACCAAGGCGCTGAAAAACAACAATGATGATATTGTCGATATGGTCGATAATCTTGCTATGACGCTGAGATACTGCATTAGTGGCAAAGATGTGGTCCATGCCAGAGAGGAATTAAAGCATATTGAACGTTATTTAGCGCTGCAGAAGGCCCGTTTCGGAAACAGAATGCAGGTGGCCTACCAGTGGGAAGACCCTTTGCTGGAGCTGGAGATTCCGAAGCTGTCCATTCAGACCTTGGTAGAAAACTGCATCAAGCATGCGCTGGAAAAAGTATCCACAACGATCACAATTACCATTGAAGCGCATGTGACGCCTAGCCATACTGTTATTTCAGTGACGGATGATGGACCGGGGTTTAGCGGGGAGCGGCTGGAGCAAGTGAGAAATTCTCTTCAAATCCAGTGGGAGGATCAGGGCGGAGAAGACGCTGCAGAAAGTGACACGGAAAGCATTGGACTGAAAAATTTGAACACGCGGCTGAAGCTTTTGTATGGTGAGGCTGCGGGTTTGGCCATTACCAGTGATGCTGGCGGAACAAAGATGGACATGCGGTTACCGCGGGGAGGGATTAACCATGTATAAAGTACTGATTATAGATGATGAGGAACCGTTGCGTGAGGCGATCAACATCCTGGGAGACTGGAAAGGACTAGGTGTCGATCAGGTACTGGAGGCTACGGATGGAAGTATGGGCCTAGCCATGCTGCGTGAGCAAAAGATCGATCTCGTATTGGTCGACATGAAGATGCCGGAGCTGAACGGAAGTGAGCTGCTGCAGATCGTGGAGAAGGAGTTCCCGGAACTGCTGACGATTGTAATCAGCGGCTACAATGATTTTGAATATACCCGCCAGGCTATCCGTTCTAAGGTAGTTGATTATTTATTAAAGCCGGTCAACCGGGGGGATTTGAATGCGGCCTTACGTAAAGCTATCGATGTGCTGGAGGCTAAACGCAAGAAAGAAAGCGAGTTCATCAACAGGAACATTACGCTCAACATGTCTCTGCCGAAGCTAAAGGAGAAAATCTATCTGTCGATCATTGAGCGCAGCTTCAAAAATCAGTCCAACGAGGCTTTTCTGCCGTTGATCGGCGCCGATACGACCGGAAACTATTTTGCTGCGGGTGTACTGCGGGTGCTCAATTTGGAACAAGTGCGTCGTAATCGCTTCCATGAGGACCGGGATTTGCTGCATTTTGCCGTCACAAATGTGATTAATGAGAATAGCGATGAGCATTTTCAGGCTTTCAGCTTCGCCAGCCATAAGGGAGAACGCGAGTTTATCGCCATCTTCACGATGAAAGGCGGCTATGAGGAGGACGCAACTTTCCGCTCTTTACATCATATGAAGAAGTTAGTCTCGACGCTGAAAGAGCTATTCGGAATTGTTGTTGCCGGAGGAATCGGACAGCCCTATGGTGACATCATGGCGCTTGCTCAATCCTATGAGACTGCCAAAGCCTCTCTCGACGGGATTGACCTCCTGACGCTGAAGGGAGCGATTGTCACAAATAGCAGCAACGATACTTCCCAGGCGAAAGATAATCCTTCCTTGACGGGACGTATGCCCTTGATTCGCAACGCACTGGAGAGCGGGAACATCAATCATGCCAAAAGTATTTTAAGCGAATTCACGAAGAAATGGGAGGCTTCCGGACGTTTTAATCTGGGCGAGGCTGACCGACAGATAGAGGAGTTTATTATTTTGCTGAACGATATTGCCACGGAGCTGGATGCGATCCCCGAACGTATTCGCGGCGGTAAAGATAAAGGATTGCGCGGGCTAGGCATCGGAAGCGATTTTGCTTCCTTTGGCGAATTTGAGCGGGTGCTGAGCGGAATTCTAGATTGCTATGGCAATGAAATCAGCAAAAGCCTTGCTGGCAATCGCCCCAGCGTACTGGAAAATATTAAAGCATACATTGATAATCACTATTTTGAGAATATTAAAATATCGATGTTCACGGATAAATATTTCCTGAGCAGAGAATACTTGATGAAACTTTTTAAAGGGCAATATGGTTATGGCATACATGAGTATGTACAAAAGGTAAGAATGGACAAGGCAAAGGAGCTGCTATCCACCCCCGACTTGAAAATCCAAGACATTTCCGAGATGTTGGGGTACAAGGACAAAAATTATTTCAGCAAGGCGTTCCGGAATTATTATGACTGTTCACCTTCTGAATATCGGGTTCTGCTATTGAACGGGGAGGAGTGAAGCGGTTACATGAACACACTTTTTTACCCTAATAAGTTCACTTATGTACATTCTTATCCTTTTTCTTTTTCTTTAGAATTGTCTCAAGACCACTAGATGCATGAGGAAAAGGGGGCAACATCATGTTAAAAAGATTTATGGCTTTATCTGCGAGTCTGCTGCTCGTCGGCGGATTACTGGCGGGCTGCGGCGGAAACAACAATGCCGCTAACAATAGCGGAACAGGGAATACTCCTGCCACAGATTCTGGCAAGCCGGTCACGATTAATATGTTCACCGCATCACCCGAGTACACTGATGCTTTTAACGCTTATATTGCCGAGTACAAGAAAGTTAAACCGAATGTGACGATTAATCTGGAGATTATGCAGGCTGACTACAATACGGTGCTCAAATCGAAGATTGCTGCGGGAAGTACACCTGACGTATTCCAGACCACAGCGGGCGGAGATATTGATACCTTTGCGGAGTATAGTGCTGACCTAACTAATGAGCCACTGGCTGCGGCGATGACCGATGCAGTGCGTTCTAACATGAGTTCTTCGGACGGTAAAGTGCTCGGTCTTCCGGTAAAAGGAAATCTATTCGTCCTGATGTACAACAAGAAACTGTTGGCTGATGCTGGGATTACAGAAGTTCCTAAGACAACAGCCCAAATGGACGATGCGATTACTAAGCTTGAAGCTAAAGGCATTACTCCTTTTGCCAACGCTTATAAAGAGTGGTGGGTATGGAAACACATCTTCCAACACTTCGTAGATGTGGCAGCCCAAGATGCGGGTACGGATGCTAAGACACTAGTAAACGATTTTATTGCCGGAAAAACCACGATCAAGGATCACCCGGTGCTGTACAATAACTTCTTCAGCTTCGTTGATACCACTGTTAAACATGGCACAGACAAACCGCTTGAACGGGACAGCAATGCTGAAGTCAGCGACTTTGCATCCGGCAAAACAGCGTTCATGACGGGTAAAGGCGCATGGGATGAAGAAGCCATTAAGAAAATTACACCGGACTTCGACCTGGGTATTATGGGTTACCCAGTCAGCGACAAGGCTGAACAGTCCCAGATCATTACTGGTGCGGATCAAGCCCTGCGTATCAATAAGGATTCTGCTGTAGCTGCTGAGACTATTGAATTCTTCAACTGGCTGTATACTTCTGAATACGGTAAGAACTGGTTCTCTACAGTAGCTAAGGTTATTCCTCCAATTAAGGATGCTCCTATGCCTGACCTGCAAATGCCAAAAGAAATGGAAGAAATCCTCAAAACAGAGAAATCCGGCGACCTGTCCGTGAACTACTCTCTGGATACCTTCCACCAAAAATTTGGTGAACTCATGCAGGCTTACATCGGCGGCAGCAAAACTAAGGATCAAGCCATCGATGAAATTCAAAAAGCTTGGATTCAATTCGGATCGGCAGAATAATTAGGTTCAGATCAGGGGCGGGCTCCAAGGTAAGATTCACTTACTGGAGAACCGTCCTTTTTTTACATGTTATATAATCATAAGAAGATACTGAGACAAAGTCAGGAGGTACATTATTGTGAATAGCCAAATGATTGAAATCATTGAAAATGGACTATATCTTACGATTGAAGTTACGGAAGATCAGGATGTACGGCTGTTGCATTTTGGAGCGGCACCTTTGGAAGCAGCCATAGCAGATAAGAACAAGCAAGGCTTCCGGCTGCTGGAGCTGCAATTATCGGGCGAAGACCGCGCCGAATATCACGGGCGCACACACCGAGCATCCTATCCGGGTCTTCGGATGGTATATGCGGGGCACAGCGATACAGTGAATGCGCTCGGACGTAAACTGGAGTTTAGCTTGGCTGATCCGATTTCGGAAATCCAGGCAGTGCAGCATTTCCAGTTCTACAAGGGTGTGCAAATCGTTCGAAGCTGGACAGTGCTAAAGAATGCTGGAGAAGCTGAGGTGGCAGTGGAATACATCTCCTCCTTTGCTCTTACAGGTGTAGACAAAGAGGGGGGCGGGGAGCGCAATGATAAGATTGAAGTATCCCTTGCTCACAGCGGATGGCAGAGTGAACTTCAGTGGCGGACCTACCGCCTGCCTGAGCTCGGAATGTATCATTTGGCAGACCGTGGCTCCAAACGAATTGCCTCAAGCAATACAGGCTCTTGGTCAGCAGCGGAACTTCTGCCGATGGCGGTTTTGCATAATAAGGAGAGCGGGACAAGCCTGTTCTGGCAGATTGAGCATAACGGCTCCTGGCATTGGGAGCTGACGGATCAATACGATCAGCTTACCCTGCTGGTCAGCGGACCTACAGAACATGACAACCATTGGTGGCTGAAGCTAGCTCCCGGTGAAGAGTTTACCTCGGTGCCGGTAGCCGTGGGTGCTGTGCAGGGGGGATTCCAGGGCGCGGCTGAACAGCTTACGTCATATCGCCGGATGATCCGCAGACCTAATGAGGATAATGAGCTGTTGCGGATTATTTTTAATGACTATATGAATTGCCTATGGGGAAGCCCAACGACTGAGAAGCTACTGCCTTTAATTGATGCTGCCGCAGAAGTAGGTTGTGAATATTTCTGTATTGATGCTGGCTGGTATGCACCCGGAGAGTGGTGGGATGGTGTAGGCCAGTGGGAGCCTTCCAGCGAACGGTTTCCGGAAGGAATTAAATATGTGCTCGACTATATCCGCAGCAAAGGGATGATTCCCGGACTATGGCTTGAGCTGGAGGTTATGGGCATCAACAGCCCGAAGCTTGCGGAGACTGATGACAGCTGGTTTTTCATGCGGCATGGTAAAAGGGTTAAGGACCGTAGCCGCTATCAGCTAGATTACCGCAACCCGAAAGTCATTGATCATGCAAACGGTGTTATTGCGCGTCTGGTTGAGCAGTACGGTGTAGGATACATTAAAATGGATTACAACATCAATGCAGGCATTGGGACAGAAACGAATGCGGACAGCTTCGGAGATGGGCTGCTACAGCATAACCGCGCTTATCTGGCTTGGTTGGACAGTATCTTTGTTCGTTATCCGAAGCTTGTTATCGAGAACTGTTCCAGCGGGGGAATGCGCATGGATTATGCGATGCTCAGCCGACACAGCATCCAGTCTACTAGCGACCAGGAGGATTATGTACAGTATGCGGCCATTGCCGCAGGTTCTCCGGCAGCACTGACACCGGAGCAGTCCGCAGTTTGGTCTTATCCGCTGCGCGAGGGGGACGATGAGGAAGTCATCTTCAATATGGTTAATGCGTTGTTGCTTCGTGTACACCAGAGCGGTCATTTGGCGGAGCTTGAACCCCACCGCAGAAGTCTAGTTAAAGAAGCGCTGGATTATTACAAAACCATTCGCAGTGATATCCCACACGCCACACCTTTCTGGCCACTCGGCCTGCCGGACAGTGAGGGCGAATGGGTCAGCCTTGGCCTGCGGCGCGGCGAACGACGGTATGTCGCGGTATGGCGGATTGCCGGAGAAGCTGCGAATGTCCAATTGCCGATGGTAGAGCTGAAGGGACTTGATCCGGCGATCACCTGTGCCTATCCTCAGCAGCATAGCTCAACCTGGAATTGGGATAAATCGGCAGGGGTTTTGACGGTGGCGCTCCCACCAGGAAAAACAGCGAGATTGTTTGAGATTACTTCGTAAAGCTTGCAGCAGGCCTGCTCCCCTAGTATCTAATACTTGGGAGCAGGCTTCTTTGTATTTCAATTGGAGAAAACACTGTAAATACAAATTCAGGAATCCGATATATTAAATGGATGCTTTAACCGCCTAGATCGAACTAATACAATTTGCCGCATTCTACAGGAAAAAAGAATAAGGGAGTTGGTTTAAGTTGTTGAATGTAGCTTCACTCAGTAGCCTGAATCGTGTGGAAACAACAAAAGTAAGCCCAAAAAATCAGAATTCAGAGATTTCTTTTCAAGATGTCTTATCGACAACCCATGCAGAAGCGGTTTTGACACATTTGGAAGAAAAATTCGACATTAAGATCAACGTGCAAGCTATACCCAAGAGCAAAGAAGCGGTAAAGGGTGTTTACTCCAATTGTGCAGGCAAAGGAAATGTAACCATTGCTCCAAATATACTGAATCAGTCGGCAACAGATCCACAACTGCAAAACAAAGTAGAAGCGATCATACAGGATCATTTTACTTCCAGTGCGAATGATAAACCCGGTGATGTCAGTGGTGTCGTTATACATCCGGATGGAACAGCTACATTTTGGGTGATTGGTGATTACTTGACACCTGCCGAGCGGGAAAAGATTCAAAAAGAAGTAGAGGCAGACAAAAAGAAACGTGCAGACCAATTGGACTCGTTAAATAAAGTAAGCAGTAATGATCCCATATCACAATTTGGGTTACCCACAGAAATATCCAGTGGCAGCGAAGAAGATAGCATGAATTTAAATAATATCCGTCAAGCTAGTCTAGATTCAATGCTGCGAAAAAAGAACCTGTTAATTAAATGATTAAGAACTTTTTATCATAATTACCGCCTGGGTCAATGCGTTTGTGACCTCTTAGGCGGTTTTGTTTTTTTTCACCAAAAGTCCACATTTAAGTTTGACTTACTAAACATCTGGGTAAATGACGGAGTAGCGTTCTTGCTAGTTTTCGACAATTTCCTACTTACTGTGATTGCGGATAAGCGGAGTGACAAGATTTACAAATAGATTAACGAAGGTATTTTAGGGTAGAATTGTCATCAAGTAGGGTTACATTCTGGGTGAATTTCGACATTCCAGAGAATCCCCTATTTTTTTGTGTTCTGACACGGCTTCAAATCTTGGGGCTCAACAGATATCATACATTGTCGAAATTTTGTCGAATAATATCATATAATGTAGAAAAATAATTGACAGGAAATGAATAGAACTTTAGAATTAGGTAGTAGCGTAATCATTACTATCATATAGAAGCGTACATAGCTTTTAGCAAGAATGATTATAAATGTGACTTCAAGGGAGGATGTACGATGATGAAAGCAACAGGCATAGTAAGAAAAGTGGATGAATTGGGACGTATCGTAATTCCTATTGAACTGCGTAGAACAATGGGAATCGACATAAAAGACCCGCTCGAGATTTTTGTAGACGCTGAAAAGATTATCCTTAGAAAATATGAGCCAACTTGTATCTTCTCCGGAAGCTCAGAAAACCTGATCAATTTCAAAGGTAAAATGGTAAGCAAAGATGTTCTTGATGAACTTATTGCAAGCTTTGATAGAGCATAATCCATATACCACATATGATTTCAAAAAAAAGAACCGGTATTACAAGCACAAGATGTGCATGTAATACTGGTTCTTTTTTTATGGTGTACTTTCGAAAGCGGGTTTTATTTAGACTCTAGCACACTTTGGATTTTTTTGATAAAAGCATCATATTGTACGAGGCCTAGCTCCATGCACAACTTCTGGTAGGAAGATAACTTGTAATCTAGCTGGTTCAACTTCTGTTCCAGATCGTCGTACATTGCCTGCTTTTCTATCAATGCTTGCCGAAGCAGATTATCTATGTTCTCTTTGTCCGTCTTTTCCCCAAAATACAGGTGCATAAAAAAGTCAGAACGCAGAACATCTTTTTCGGCTGGTGATTGTAGATAAGCGTGGAACTGATCCAAGCCGGCAGAGGTAATGGTGAATACATTTTTGTCGGGTTTGCCTTCCTGTCGCACAGATTCTTTAGTGATCAGATTCAGCTTTTCCATCTTGCTTAGGGTAGGATAGATCGTGCCATAGCTGGCATCGAAGAAAAATGAGAAGTATTCCTCGAAATGTCGTTTTATCTCGTAACCAGAATGAGGTTTTTCGCTTAAAATCCCCAGAATAACATCTTGTATGTTCATAAATCATTGCCGCTCCTTTCTTTCACTTCCTACCATATCACAACTGCATATCGCTCTCAATTTGAAATGGCATAGCCGGAGTGGCAAACTGTATAATTACGCATTTACTGGCACGGGCTCTTGTTCTCGTGAGATCCGAGTTTCTTTACGGAGGAAAGTGACAAGTACGCTTAATACAGCAATTGTTGCCCCAATACAGAGTAAATAGAACATATCCTTCCATACCCCGTTACCCCCAATAACCAGGTCGAGCATACCACTAACTGCATAGTAAGCGGGCGAAAAGGGACCGATCCAGTTATAAAAAGGTGAAAGCACATCGCGTGGAATAGTTGCTCCGGACGCTAACATTTGCATGGAGAGAAGCGCAATATTTAGCCAGCCGCCAGCATCCCCGAGGAGCAGCAGACTAAACTGAGCAAGGATCATACAGGAGAGAATTACCGTGAACTCGAACAGCCACATAAGCAGAAAGCCACGATTAGAGTGGATACCGAGTGAGTTAACCATGATAGTTCCCACTAGTGAGATAAGCACAGCCGTTCCACCCATTATGACAAATCGGGCTGCAAAGCGATTCCATTTACTAAATTGTCCAGACAAGTTGGAGGAAGCTTTATGGAGATTCATCGCGAGTAACATAGCACCGGTAAATGAGGCGGTAACGATCATTAAGGGTACCATAGTTTGTGCAAAATTAGTTGTAGGGTTAATGATTTCGACGTTGGCGGAAATGCGGCTGCTTGCAGCACTTTTGATGATCTCCGCTTGTGCCTGCGGCAGATTCATAGCATCCAAGGTGTGGCTTAGTGCTGAATTACTGCTTTGAGTGTTCATTGCAGCTGTGACTTTAAGTGCTACCGACTGCATCACATTGCTGACCATCTGCGGATTAGATTCATTTAAGAAGTAGTGGAGTTCAGTCTTTGCAGATGGATTACTGATCTGTCCAGTGAACCCTTGGGGAATATTGATAATCATGCGGATTTCTCTATGCTCAAGTGCTTCTTTTGCATTTTCTAGTTGGAGATCCTGTCTGGTTACGAACTGAAGTGATCCTGCAATCCCATCGACTATAGGCTGGGCATTTGTACCATCCTCATTAACAATAGCAATGGGCAGCTGATCTACCCGATCCGTTACATGATCGTACCCTGTAATCCAAATTAAGCTGAAAAAAACTTGGAACAACAGTGCAGTTATAATTCCAATGATGGTAGCAGGCTGCTTGAGGAAGCGCATGATTAATTGATTTGACATGGTTATTTCTCCTTTATATTTCAAGTTGTAATATTACAGATTGAAATATAGCATAACGAAATATAAACTGCAACAGAAAAAGCTAAGAGCATGGACATTACAAAGCGATTTCATATATCATAGGGCTTGTACTGGAAATATCGCACAGATGAATGTCTTACCTGAAGCAGAACAGAATGGGGAGGAACAACAGATGAGTAACGAAGTACATGGAACGGAACAAAACGTGGTTCATGCGAAACTGAACAAGCCAGAAGCGATTGTATTTGATATGGATGGAACATTGTTCCAGACTGAAAGTCTTTTATTGCCTGCATATCATAAAATGTTCGATATTTTGCGGGAAGAGGGACTATACGTAGGACCTACACCACCAGAAGAACGTATTCTAGGCTGCTTAGGGATGTTGCTGGCAGACATTTGGAAGAATGTTATGCCTGAAGCAGATGAAGCCGTGCACCGCCGGGCGGATGAATTGCTCCTGCAGCTGGAGATTGAAGGGCTTGAAGCCGGAGGCACGCTACTGTATCCACAGGTGGTTGAGACACTGACAGCGCTTAAAGAGCGCGGAGTGAAGCTGTTTGTGGCTAGCAACGGGCTGGAGGATTACATTCATAGCATCGTTGTGGTGCATGAGCTTAAGGCGTTGTTCGAAGGCTTGTATAGTGCGGGAGGTCAAGGCACTGCGACTAAGACCGAGCTGCTACGTATTCTTTTGGATAATCATGGTATCAGCAGTGCCTGGATGGTTGGGGATCGTTCTTCTGATGTTCAGGCAGGTAAAGGAAATGGCCAGACCGTAATCGGCTGCGCCTATGCAGGCTTCGGACGTCAGGATGAGCTGAAGGGCTCTGATGTCATTATTACCTCCTTCGATGAATTGGTTGACTTATACGACAACGCAGCGATTAGTGAATAAGAACTTACGATGGGGAGTTTGCTTAGCTTACAAGCAAGCGCTTGATCACATAAGAGACAACCTTCTTGAAGAAGGTTGTCTTTTTATTGAAGTCAAAAAGATGGTGCTTCAGTTGAAAGAAATCGGTATCGTCGTCAGGCAGCAAAGATATATACATAAATAAAGGGAGTAATCCGATAAAAAATGGAGAGGGAAAATATGGAAACCGAGAAGCGAGAAGCGAGCCAAGGGAGCATAAATATGATAATGAGTTTCTTTTTTATTGCTTTAAGTGCTGCGATTGGAGTGGGAATGTGGTTTTTAGTTATAGGTATAGTCTTTTCTATTGGTGGAGGGAGCCTATTTGTAACTCATTATGATTCCTTGTTTTTTTATAGTGCTGTTCTTTTGTTGTGCATTGTAAGTTATCTATGGTTTATAAAACATCTATTTGAAAAAAATTTGGAGCTATTGCTCCTTATCTGTGTGGGTACCACAATGCTCTTTTTTTTCCTTACAGGTTGGCTTAACTAATCATAGGGGGGGAGGACAGGCAATTCTTAATGTACTACTGGTTATTGGCTTATATCTTATCTTATTAATACAATTTATTCTGACTTTATATTATTTAATCAAAGTAAGAAATGAAATTTAAATAACATAAAGGGTTCTAAATGTTTTGCATGCCTAATATGTAAACCCTTTAAGTTAAACTATCGTTCTCTGTTGGTTAAATTACCAATCGGATTCATTTAATTTAAAAGAAGTGACTCAATAAATGGCTCTATGTCAAAAGGTTCAGTCGTTGTTTCGTATCTACCGTATACATGACCGTTTCTATCGATTAAAAACTTCGAGAAATTCCACTTCATCCCATCGCCGGCATATATGTCCGGATACTTTTCCTGCAGAAAATCCTGCATCCATTTACCGCCTGATGTCTCAGTATCGAATCCTTGAAATGGTGCTTGCTGTGTTAGATATTGAAATAAAGGATGGGCAGACGGTCCCCTAACCTCAACTTTCTCAAATAATGGAAACTTAACTCCAAAGTTGCTCTCACAATATTCATGTACTTCTGAGTTGCTTTCTGGCTCCTTCTCGTTGAATTGGTTACAAGGAAAACCAAGTATTTCAAACCCTTGCTCATGGTGGATTTCGTAAAGTTTTTGAAGATCAGGTAATTGGCGAGAGTTATTATTATAAATAACATAATAGCGCTATAGGCGTTTATTGGTCTAATATATAATAGGAATAATATTTATAGTATTAACCTATAACGAGTGTATCTCCACTATAAAATGCCGCTTAAATTTTTATTTTTGCGCTTTTAACCAATGAGCAGTTTCCCTCTTATCCTTCAGGTTACTTTGAAAATAATTCTAAGAGTATCAGCAACGAAAATTCCCCAAACGTAATCATTTTGATTGAATTATCCTGCTCGCCGTCGTATTGATTCAAGGTTGGCCATTATACCGCTTTCATCACGGTGTTCGAAGGCCAAAAGAAGCGTGCTCCTTAATGGAGACACGCTTCTTGACCGGTATGATAATTGCCGCGGCGGTGCTTACTGCTGCTTAGCGTACCATTCGGAAAATTGTTTCTGGTATTCAGCGATATATTTGTCTATTCCCGCTGCTTTTAGTCTGTCTAGCGCTTTGGGAAAGGCGGTGTCATAATCACTGAAGCCGCTGCCGATCGGAGCGAGGTATTCAGTGAATACGCCGTTCAGCTTCGTTTCTTCATTCTTGACGGGTGTATTGTCAAAGTTGAAGCCGGCACCTTTGGAAATGATGGCTCCATCGTCCCAAGCTTTATATTCTGCAATAAACTCGTCCGGTACCGTGTTGTCGAAACGCATGAAGTTTTTGTTCATCAGCAGCCAGTCAGGGATCAGCGAATCAGTGGTTATTTTGGTCAAACGCCCGTTTTCATCCAGCGTATAGTCTGTTCCTTCTATCCCGTAGGCGAACAAGTCGTACAGCTCCTGTTTTTTTTGCAGCAGATTGAAGAACATAATATAACGTTCAGGGTCTTTAGCTGCGGTGGAGACAAAAAAGGCGGTGCTGTAAGTGCCGCGGCTGATTTTTGGACGGCCGCTGCCGAGGAAATAGTTGACCAGTTTGGCATCAGGCACTGCTTGTGAGATGGTTGCCGCACCTTCGAATGGGCGTGCTGCTGTGCCGGCCCAGAACATCGCTTTTCCGGAGTTCCAGTCAGACTGCAGCTGTGGGACATTGGTGGCGGCATATTTTGGAATGATTCCTTTTTCATACCAGCCGTGCATAAGGTTCGCATAACTCTTGAACTCTTCGGTTTCAAACCAGCTAATAATTTGATCATCCTTCACAGACTCATCCAGGGCAATAAAATCATTTTGCCAATAGAGGTTTTTGTCCGTGTAATCATATTGTAGGAGTCTGCGCGCATCGGTGTTGGCGTACCCGATCAGTTCGGGATGAATGGCATGGACCTTATCATAGAACTGCTCTAGTTCTCCCAGTGAAGTGACCTGTGTCATGCCGGCTTCTTCAAGCAAATCCTGTCTAACTAGCGCACTGTAGAATTCCGCAGAATTCGGTTTGTTGCCGACGGGGATCGCATACTGCTTGCCTTCCAGCTGAAAGGCTTTGAAGGAGGCCTCGTCCACATTTTTACTCAAATCAGCGGCTGCATCGGCATACGGAGTGAGGTCGGCATAAAGCCCCTTTGCCACAGATTTTACCATGTAATTGGCATCTGTATAAGTTGCGAAGTCTTCTCCCGTAGACAGCATTAAATCAGTTTTACCGCCGCCATATTCGGTCCAAGGAAGAAACTGAAATTCAACCTCAGCATTGATTTCTTTCTTAATAGTGTCGTAGAACGATGTCTTCGCTAGTTCCTTCATCCGGTTGGACTCATCCCCGTACAGCACAATTTTCAATTTGGCAGGAGCCAAGGCGCTGCCGTCTTTACTACCGCTATCCGTAGAGGAAGAGGTACCTTCATTTCCAGTTCCAGAACTAGGGGGAGCGCTTTCATTGTTGCCCTGAGCACAGCCACTTACCAAGAACACCGCAACGAGGAGCAAACTTAACCAACCTTTTTTCTTTTTCATGATGAACCCTCCTGAAATAGAATCATAATGTTTGAGGCATCTATTGCAAAGGCCGTGCTCCCTTAAGTCCCATTGTACATCAAGAAGTAGGGGAGCATAAACCCGGTGCAACCGAACATAATATGGCATCCTTGCTGGAAATTAGCCTTTGACTGAACCTACGATAATGCCTTTGACAAAAAAGCGCTGGAGAAAAGGATATAATATGGCGATTGGCAAAACGGTCAGACAGGTCATTGCCATTTTGGCTGTCTCCAGTGGCGGTGCGATGATAGCTCCACCAACTTGAGCAGCATTGCCGGAAGCCAGGAACTGAATGTTCGCCATCATGTTGTACATCAAATATTGGATCGTATAGAGATCCTGATCGGATACCAGCATTAGTGGCAAATAGAAGTCATTCCAGAATTGCAGTGCGTAAAAGAGCGAGATGGTGACCAGTCCGACGCGGCCCAGCGGAATCATAATGCTGAAGAAGATCCGCAGATGTCCGGCACCATCGATTTGCGCAGATTCCACGATTTCATGCGGGATGCTGCGGAAATAGTTAGCCATGAGAAACATCAGAAAGACGCTTAGCACATAAGGGATGAACAGGCCGATGAGCGTATCGCCCAAATGATAATATTTGGTGCTAAGCAGATACCATGGCAGCGTTCCTCCGCTGAACAGCATTGTAAAATAGGCGAAGAAGGCGAAGAAATTTTTGAGCCGGAAGCTTTTAACGGAAATGACATAAGCGTAAGCGGTGGTCACCAATACGGCCGATACGGTACCCAGCACCGTAACGATCACCGACATGGAATACGCCCGCAGAATCTGCTGTGCCTTCGAGCCAAACAGGAATTCATAGGTTTCAAAGGTAAAGCCTCTGGGCCAGAACGAATAGCCTTCCGCGGCGATTCTGGATTCGGTAGATAAGGAGCCGGATACTGCCAGAATGAACGGCGCTAGACAGATTACGGAAAATACGGCAATACAGATGTAAAAGAAAATGAGCAGGCCTTTGTTTTCGGTAGTTTGCATCTTATCAGTCTCCTAAAATAGTTTGCTGTCTTTGTCATACCAGCCGGCTAATTTGTTGGCCACCAGCACCAGAATGAAACCAAAGACGGATTGATAGAGCGTGATGGCTGAAGCAAAGCCGAATTCTCCGGAACGGATGGCTGTGCGGTATACATACACATCGATAATGTCGGTAGTCGGCAGAAGCAACGGATTCAGGAACGTTACCCCCATAATCATACTGAGGTCGCCTTTCAGCATGCCCCCGATGCCCAGCAGCGTCATCAGAATGATCGACGGAATCAGCATTGGCACCGTAATTTTGGTGATAATCTGCCATCTGGAGGCACCATCGATTCTTGCAGCTTCATAATAGGAAGTGTCGATGCCTTGCAGCACCGCATAATAGATGATGGCGCCGTAACCAGCGCTTTTCCAGATATTCGCTAGCACGAGAATGATTACGAACAGCCAAGGGCTGGAATACCAGTCAACCTGGGAGAAGCCGAATGTCTGGAGCAACTGGTTCATAATGCCTTTGTCGTAATCCAGCAGGGAGAACAGAATGGCTCCGATAATAATCCAGGAAATAAAATACGGGAAAAACATGACGCTCTGCGTGATTTTGATAAACCATTTGCTGCGCAGCTCATTTAGAATAATGGCGATGGCCACTGAAAAAAACGTGCCGGTTAGCATATACAGCGCATTTAACATCACCGTGTTGCGTGTAGCCCTAAGAGAATCTTCCATACTAGAGAAGAAAAACTCGAAATTAGAGAAGCCGGCCCACGGGCTGCCGAAGATTCCGTCGTTGAAGTTGTAATTTTTAAAGACGAGAATCAGACCACTCATCGGCAGATAAGCAAAAAGAATTAGAATGATGATTCCCGGAAGAGCGAGCAAATAAAGCGAGCTGTCCTTCCTTAGGGATTTACGGAAGCTCTTGGCTTTGGCCGTCCTGATTCCCGGACTTGGCATTCCTTGTGTCTCCGATGTAGCTTCTTGCATCATTAACAGTCCACTCCTTTATACTAGCGTTGTCATTTCCGTCCCTTGTTTTAGGAGAACGCTTTACATGAAAATCATAAATCCACCCGGAATGTAAACGCTATCATAATAAACGGGAAAAAGTTAAAAAAAGCGGAAAAGGGCAGCTTAAAAAAACGAAAAAGACAGAACTTTTTTGTTTTTAGGGTGCTCAAAAGCCTGATTTAAAGGGGGATTTCATAGTAAGGCCGGCGCGAGGGTTATTCATTGAAAGTCAAAAAGGGGATGTCTCCGGCTATGAAAATGCTGCCGGGACATCCCCTTTGTTCCTTACTTTTAGCGGGTCAATCAGGAAGATTCTGTTTCTGCAAAATATGATTCATTCTCCATTTAGAAGGTGTAACCCCATAACGCTTTTTGAACTGGGTTGTAAAATAGGTGCTGCTGTTGTAGCCCACTTTCTCGGCAATTTCCCGGATATCCAAGCCAAGCTCAGTGACTAATAACATCTGCGCCTGCTCCAGACGCAGCAGGTTAACGAAATCGGGAAAGCTGCAGTTTACTTCGTCGGCAATAAGTCTACTGAGATAAGCGGGACTTAGCGATAGCTTGTCAGCAAGGGCATTAAGGGAGAGCCTGGAGTCATCATAATGATCTCTGATATAACAAATGGCTTCACCAGCAATGCTCTTGGTCTGTACAGCGCTCATGCTGGCAATACGCTCGTGGGCGGTATAACAGCTGTCTACAATCCAATTCCATAGCTTGTCATAGCTTTGGATCTGCCAGATATGCTGGTAATTATCTAGAAAGCCGGAATGCTGGACGTCTGCATTAAGCTCAGCCGTGCGACTGAGCTCAAAGACCAGTCTCGATAAAGCGATGGTGGCAGGCTCGACGCGGTAAATGCAGGCTACTGCCAGCAATCTCTCCACTGCCTGCGGAATATGGTTCGAGAGTTCCGTCTGCTTAACGGCTTGCAGTACCGGTTCAAGGGCACTGTCGGGCATTGGGCTGCTGTTCAGGTGGATCGTATCATCGGCAAAGATGATGTTCTGCTGCACATGAAATTTAATATATTGCAGACTGTCCGCAGCCTCATTGTATTTAGCCCTCAGTAGGTTTAAATCATCCGTCAGCCCGCTGATTCCGAAGGCGCAGCAGGCTCCGGAAAGCTGTAGCTGCGCGGCGGTTTCTTCCCATTTGCCGCGGTACAAAGCGTAATCGCCGAAGCTGCCGCTGTGAAGCTCGCTCAGAATAAGTACAGCAGTGCCCTGATGTGGGCGGAAGGATTGAATGGCTGCAAGTTCACAGAAGGCATGTTCAATCTGTTGTATGTTTTCCTCAAAGGTATGCCGGAAGTCGGAGTCTTCAGGTTGTTCGGGCTCCAGAGTGGTCAGTACGCATACACAATATGCTCCCCCAGAAGCGGCTATGCTCATCAGGGGTGTCCCGCTGTTCTCCGGTGTTCTCTGCGGGGAAAGCAGCCACCGCATCAAGGTGCTATCATCGCTTTCTTTTTTTAGCTGCTCCAGCTTAACGCCAATCTGTTCGAGCTCCTGGCTTACGGTATCGAAATCGCCACCGGTTTTCAGCGCTTCTTCATTGCCAGATAGATGAGCGATATTGCCGAAGAGCCGGCCGATTGGCCTATACATCCGCCGCGAGATCAGGTTGGCGGTTATAGATGCGGCGGCAATCAAGGCCAAGCACAGGCCAGTCATCAGATTACGGGCATTGGAGATATCACGGATGCTATCCTTGTAGGAAGTCTCCGACACAAACCACAGCTTGTCCGCTGCAGAATATACATAGGTAATCAGCTGTGGCTCTTCACCTCCCTTATAGACAAAAGAGCCTCTTTCTGAGGTGGAGGACACCACCTGCTTTAACATGCCCTCTTCCAGAGGGATGTCAGATAATGCACTGTGCATGAGCACAGATGCTTTTCCGTCAAGCACAGCGTAACGGGTGGCTTCGCCTTCTTTTTGTGTAAACAGATTATTCTGCAGCTTTCCCAAATTGACGGTCAGTGCTACCGCACCATTATATTCGCTATCCGCAAACGCCCGGTCATTATAAAACACGGTGAGCAGGGTAATGGGGGTACCGTTATTCAAGGTTGCCTCCCACAGAAACGGTGATTCAACAATGATGTTATCCCGCATTCTCGAGAATAGCTCCAGCTTGGATTCAGGGCTTAGCGGAAGGTTTTCGAACATGGCAACAGGCTCATCCACTCCCATGATGTAGGCGTTCTCCATATATTGGTTCACAACCAATGCTCCGCGGATTTGGCTTAAGGCACTGTACAACTGGTCGCTCCAGCTGGTATCGCCATTCATCATGAGCGCGTTGATGTTTGGATTCCTATAGAAGTCCATAGCGTAGTTCTGGACGATCTCTTCATAGTTTGTAAAAACGGTTTCAGTATTCACCAGTACATTTTGGTTCGCCTTGTTGACATTATCTATCGTAATATTCCGGTACCAATAAAAGATCACTACAGCCAGTACTAGAATACAGCAAACTGAAATCGCGGTTAGGCTCATAAAAAAGCGGGAGTACAATTTCTTTCTTTTTCCCAAGCTGCTCACCCCTTCAGGTAAATCCTATTACACCCATTCTAGAGGGAAAAGCCATTCGCTGACAAGGAGTGAAATATGGGCAATATAGCATGAAAGTATAAAAATGAAGAAATAGAACATAGAAAATACAAGAAAGTTAAACTTATACGAACTATAATTGGTGGTGCTTACATTTGAATTGTTTTGAGGAGGATTACTTTTAATGAGAACATTCCACAATCCAGTGCTGCCGGGATTTTATCCTGACCCTTCCGCTATCCGTGTTGGTGAAGATTATTATCTTGTGACTTCAAGCTTTGAATTTTTCCCAGGCGTTCCTATCTTCCACAGCAAGGATCTGGTCAATTGGCGCCAGCTTGGCCATGTACTGGACCGCCCGTCCCAGCTCAATCTGGATCACTCGATTCCCTCCATGGGTATTTGGGCACCGACGCTCCGCTATCATGAGGGAGTTTTTTATATGATTACCACTTTTATTGACAATGACAAGAACCAGCATAATTTTTATGTAACAACAACCGATCCGGCCGGAGACTGGTCTGACCCTGTATGGTTGGAGGATGCACCCGGTATTGACTCCTCTTTGTTCTTCGATGAAGACGGCAAGGTGTATTATACCGGCAACCGTGTTCCGCCGGAAGGGCAGGCTTATCCGAAGCATATGGATATCTGGCTGCAGGAGATTGATCTCAGCCAAGGGAAGCTAATCGGTCCGAAGCAGAGTATTTGGCAAGGCGCACTCAAGGTAGCTCATGCGCAAGAGGGACCGCATATTTATAAGATCGGCGCTTGGTATTACGTGCTGATTGCCGAGGGCGGAACCGGGCATACTCATGCGATTACGATTGCCAGAAGCAAGAGTGTGACCGGTCCTTATGAGGGCCATAAAGCCAATCCGATTCTGACGCATCGCCATCTTGGCAGAGCGTATCCTATTGTTAATGTGGGTCATGGAGAGCTAGTGGAGACTCAGCATGGTGACTGGTGGATGTTCTGCTTGGCTTCACGAACCAGCGGTGGTTATTACCGCAATCTGGGACGTGAAACCTTCCTGACACCGGTAATCTGGGAGAATGAATGGCCTGTGGTCAATCCTGGCAAAGGAGTGCTGGAATTTGAGACGGAGGCTCCGGATTTGCCAGAGACAAAATGGCCGGAATTGCCTGCGCGCGATGAGTTTATAGGTAATGAGCTGGCACCGATCTGGAATTTCCTGCGGACACCGCGGGGTGAATTCTGGAGTCTTACCGACAAGCCTGGAGTTCTGCGGCTTCGCCTGAAGCCAGAACGGCTCTCGGAGATTGCCAATCCATCTTATATCGGTAGACGCCAGCAGCATTTGAGCTTCAGAGCGGCGACTGACATGACGTTTAGTCCCGCTGCAGAAGGGGAAGTAGCTGGTCTTGTTCTCCTCCAAAATGCGGATCACCACTTCCGTTATGAACTGGGGCTAGAGGCAGGCGAACGTGTATTACAGCTGATTCATCGGATGGGTGGCAGCGAGCAGCTGCTGGCGTCAGTGCCATATCTACAGGATCAGGTACAGCTTAAGGTGGAAGCCAGAGGACAAGAGTATAGCTTCTATTACAGAGCTTCTGAAGCCGCCAAGTGGACAGCCTTCTGTGAACGGACGGATGGCAGAGTGCTCAGCACCGATCTGGCCGGAGGATTCACAGGAGCATACCTCGGGATGTACACAAGCTCTCAAGGTGCAAAGAGCGAAAGCTATGCCGATTTCGACTGGTTTAGCTATGAAGGACTTGAGTAATAGGAGGAGGTGAAATTCAATGAGCAGCAATCTTGTAACTAACACGTATCCGATTCCCGAGCTTCCCCAGATTCCCGAACGGACTTTTGCAATCACGGATTATGGGGCAGAAGAGGGGGGATTAACGCTATGTACCTCTGCTATTCAGGCTGCACTGGATGCCTGCGCTTCGGCGGGAGGCGGAAAGGTTGTTATTCCCGCTGGCATCTGGCGCACAGGACCCCTTACTTTACGTAGTCGAATTAATCTGTATGTAGACAAGGGGGCGTTGGTGCAGTTTGACCCTGATCATACCTTGTATCCGTTACTTTCTTCCCATTATGAGGGGAATGCCGGCTGGCGCTGTCAGGCTCCGCTCGATGGAGAAGCTTTAAGCGATGTGGCAATAACCGGTGAGGGGATATTCGACGGCAGTGGCGAAGGCTGGCGCCCAGTGAAGCGGTTTAAGATGACCGAGAAGCAATGGGAGCGTTTGATCGAATCTGGAGGAGTGCTTGATCCGCAGGGCGAAGTATGGTGGCCTTCCCGGGAAGCCATGGAAGGTGAGGACTTCTGCCGGAAGCTGTGGGACAAGGGAGAAACTAGTATGGAGGCTTATCTGCCTGCTCGTACGTATCTTCGTCCGACGTTGCTTAGCCTGCGCAATTGCCGGCGGGTGCTGCTGGAAGGGCCGAGCTTCCAGAATTCACCTGCTTGGTGTCTTCATCCCATTGGCTGCGAGCAGATTACCGTACGAAATGTTCAGGTACGTAATCCTTGGTATTCGCAGAACGGGGATGGCCTTGATTTGGAATCCTGCACGCATGCTCTAGTTGAGCACAGCAGCTTTGATGTGGGTGATGACGCCATCTGTCTCAAGTCAGGCAAGGATGAGGAAGGCCGTAAGTGGGGAATGCCCTGTCAGTATATTACCATCCGGAATTGCACGGTATATCACGGACATGGAGGCGTTGTGATCGGCAGCGAGATGTCCGGAGGTGTCCATGCAGTTCGAGTTAGCGACTGCCTGTTCATCGGCACGGACATTGGCCTGCGGTTCAAAAGCACCCGGGGAAGAGGCGGTGTGGTGGAGGATATTGTAATGGAGAATATCAACATGACTGGCATCATCCACGAGGCTGTATCCTTTCATATGTTCTATGCAGGGGTTGAAGGATCGGAAGGGTATGACGAGCAGTTATTTTCGGTTACAGAGGAAACTCCGCAATTTCGGAAGATTACCCTGAAGAACATCGTGTGCCATGGTGCAGCAACCGCACTATTAGTGAACGGACTGCCGGAGATGCCGCTTGCTGATCTAACCATTGAAAAATTCCACGCAGTGAGTGACCGGGGAATTGTGCTGCGGCATGCTACGGGGCTCACGCTGGATCGTATCCGGTTGCAGACTTCGCAAATGCCGAAGATAACAGCGCATAGATGCAGCCACGTCACGCTCACTCATTCCGAAGATTTGACGATCACAGAGAGATAAAAAAATTCTATGGATGATGGAAATCCGTCTTGAACTTCCGTGGGTGTGACCTTGCTTCTTTTCGGTATTGGAGCGGGGTCAGACCGGTTGATTTTTTGAATGTTTTATTGAAATGGGAAAGATGTTCAAATCCGACAGTGGAGGCGATCTCCTGGATTTTGCCTGTAGATCCGACAAGCAGCCGTTCGGCTTCCCTTACGCGGACATGAACGATGTATTCCCGAAAGTGAAAACCCGTCAATCGGTGAAATACACGGCTCAAGTATGAAGGACTAATGTAAAAATTACTCGCAGTCTCTTCCAGAGTAAGGGCCTCACGGTAGTGATCACGGATATAGGTGGCTACATCCGTTACTAGATGATGGAGCGGATGTTTCGTCCCTCCAGCTTGTGAGATACTCTCTGAACGCTGGAGGAGAATCATCAGCTCGGAGAATAAAGCGATTACGCTGGTTTCGTAATACGGGCGCTGCAACCGGCATTCTTCCAGCATCCGGTTCATTAGAATTTCCGCTTCGTCCTGCTCGCGCAGGGTCAGCTTGAACAAGCGGTACCCGCGGTCATGAAACCAGATGGCTTCATTCTGCAGGGATGGCGGTAGAAGAGCAGGATCATAGTTGATCAGAATCCGCTCGAATTCGGCTACTTCCGAGCTTGCTGTGGAATGAAGCTCCCTTCCGGAGATAAGAATAAGCTCACCCTTATGAACCGTAATGACTCGGTCGTCCACAAAGTATACCCGCTCCCCTTGTATCAGATAGTACAGCTCGGCTAAGTCATGGCTGTGGGGACGTGGCATAGCAGTGATGCCTTTACGTTTCATATGCTGGATGCTGTAGCGGTCTTCTTCAATATGATATTTGTGATTGGGGCTAGTCAGGGTAGTCATAATTCTCCTCTTCTCTTACGAAGCGTTACGGTTATTATAGAATAAACTCAGGTTGATAGGAAAGGAGCCGCAGATGTTAATTACAGTCTCTAAGAGTGTCGACGAAGGATTCAGTAGTCTACAGGCAGCATTGGATTCAATTCCACAGGAACACAAGGAAGAAGTGACGATTCGGATCAAACCCGGCATTTACGAGGAAAAAATTACAGTGAAACAGGGAACGCCTCCGGTTCTGCTACTGGGGGAAGACACGAATTCCACCATCATTACGTGGTCAGACAACGCGCACACTTTAGGTCCGGACGGAGAGCCGATTGGCACATTCAAATCCGGTACCCTGAATGTATTCGCTGAGCATTTCACCGCTGAAAATCTGACCATTCGAAATGCATCAGGTCCCGGCACTGGCCAGGCGGTGGCTGCTTTTGTTGATGCTGGTCATGCTGTATTCCGGCGTGTACGCCTGCTGGGTGATCAGGATACTTTGTATACAGGGCAAGGAAAGCAATATTATAACGAATGTTACATTGAAGGCGATGTGGATTATATTTTTGGCGCGGCTACGGCTTTGTTTGAACGTTGCCGGCTGCATAACAAGCGTTCCAGAGGATATATAACAGCCGCATCAACGCCTGAAGACGCACCGTTTGGTTATGTATTCCTCGATTGTGAAATTACTGGCGGTCAAGGTGTAAGTGAAGTGTATCTTGGCCGACCTTGGCGCCCTTATGCACATGTGGCTTTTATCCGCACGGTCATAGACAGTTCGATTATCGGCGAAGGCTGGCATAATTGGGGGCAGCCGGACAGGGAGGAAACTAGCCGCTATGAAGAATATGGCAGCAGTGGACCGGGAGCCAATCCCGAAGCCAGAGCTGCATGGTCGCGGCAGCTGATTCCACAGGAAGCTGCGGAGTATAGGGTGCTGACCGTGCTTGATGGCTGGCATCCTGAAGGATATTAAGGAAGGAGCACTTCGGATGGAGCCTCTGGAACAATACATGAAAGAACTAGCTGGTTCAGCTCAACGCAACTCGGCTTTCAGCAAAGACATACCCTTTCAGCAATGGCGTGATGAGCTTAGCACAGCATTTACGAAGCGGTTAGGTGGCTTTCCAGAAATAGCTGAGGAGCTGCAACCGGTTCTGCTGGAACGAACCGTCTGCTCCGGGTATACCCGTGAACGTATAGAGATAACTACCTATGAAGGGTTGCGCATGCCGCTGTATCTTTTGATCCCGGATCAGCCGTTCTCTACCCCTGTTCCTGCCGTTCTTGCCATTCATGGACATGGCTATGGAAGCCGGGAGATCGTAGGCTTGAACCCGGACGGATCGGATCGGCAGGGAGATCCCGGGCTGCACAAAGACTTCGCTGTTTCACTGGTAAAACAGGGCTTTGTAGTGGCAGCCCCAGAGCTGCTCGGCTTTGGGGACAGACGATTGGAAGAAGACCTAACAAGCGGGGAGCCTGGACGTAATTCCTGCTTCCGCCTGTCATCCGCATTGTTGATGGTTGGGAAGACGATGGCCGGCTACCGTATCTACGAAACCATGCGGGCACTGGATTATTTGCAGACAAGAAAAGAAGTTAAGGATGAACGAATTGGAATTATGGGTATTTCCGGCGGGGGACTGGTGGCTGGCTTCACAGCTGCACTTGACGAACGAATCGCTTGTGCGGTCGTAAGCGGGTATGCCAATACTTTCGCAGACAGTATTCTGACACGCAATCATTGCCTTGATAATTATATTCCAGGGATTTTGCTGGAAGCGGAGATGCCTGACCTACTGGGCCTCATTGCCCCTCGTGGCCTGTTCCTCGAATCGGGAGATACCGATCATCTGTTTGGCCCACGCGGAACAAAATTAGCTTTAACCCAGTTGCAGACGATTTACAGGTCGGCGAATCATATCGGACAGGTAGAAGCGGACTTCTTCACCGGAGGTCATGAGATTCATGGTGAACCAGCCTTTGCCTGGCTGCGCAAGCAGCTCACCTGAGCATAAGATTAGACTTCATATGGATGACAAACGAAGGAGGAATAAGGATGTCTATAACTGAAGCAACAACCGTTCGCTTGTCCAGTAAAATCGCGAGTACGATTCTTGGAGGGTGCAACAAGCAGGGAGAGCATGAATATGTGCTGGAAAGATGGGCTTATGTTCCGGGCATGCTGCTGATGGCAATGGCCCGGGCGGGTGTTCAGCTCGACCAGCCTGAGTATGTCTCCTTTATGGAGCGGCATATGGACACATTTATTGGAGAGGATGGTTCCATCCGTACCTACAGGCTGGAAGAATACAATCTGGACCAGATTAACGAGGGGAAAAACCTGTTCTTGCTATACCAGAAAACCGGAGAAAAACGTTATGCTGAAGCAGCCCATTTGCTGGCCGCACAGCTTATTGGACATCCCCGCACCTCCGAAGGGGGATTCTGGCATAAGAAGGTATACCCTTTCCAGATGTGGCTGGACGGGCTGTACATGGCATCGCCATTCCTAGCGGAATACGGCAAGGTTTTTCAACGATCTGAACTGATTGACGAAGCGGCGCATCAGCTGCTGCTGGTTGAGCGGCGGACCCGTGATCCACGGACCGGTCTGCTCTATCATGGCTGGGATGAATCCAAAGAGCAGGAATGGGCTGACTCGTCTACCGGATTGTCCTCTCATTTTTGGAGCCGGGCGATGGGTTGGTATGCGATGGCTGTGGTTGATTGCCTGGAGCATTTTCCGCTCACTCATCCGCAGCGGGGGACGATCATTGGCATTTTCCAGCGGATGTGCGGCGCGCTTCTGGAGGTTCAAGACAAGGAGACTGGCCTCTGGTACCAGGTGTTAGATCAAGCGGGGAGAAAAGGCAATTATCTTGAAGCTTCCGGCTCGTGCATGTTTGTTTATGCGATGGCTAAGGGACTAAGATTAGGTTATCTGGAATCCTCTTTTATAGAGGCGATGTTGCAAGGGTATGAAGGCATTTTGACGCATTTGACTGAAGAGGATGAACAAGGTGTGCACTTGCACCAGATCTGTCATGGAGCGGGTCTGAGCAAAGACCGTAATGGCTCATACGATTACTATATCTCTGAGGACGTATTGTCGGATGTGCCTATGGGCGTCGCTCCATTGTTATTAGCATCACTTGAGGTGGAACGGTACCAAGCTGAAAAATAACAGAAGCCCAATCATTCCCTCTGAAATGGAATGATTGGGCCTTTTTTTGCTGCCAGATATATATTTATTAGCGTTTCAGCAGATCCTCGCGGATAGGTGTGAAGACATCGAGCAGCGCAGAGTCTGCTTCCAATGCGGTTACACCGTGCTTTGCATCTGGCGGTATGGCAATACTTTGCCCCGCGGTTACCTTATGCTTCTCGCCGTCAATACGAAATTCAAAGCTTCCACGCAGACAGTAGCTCATCTGCTCGTGAGGATGGCTATGCTCATAGCCCTCGGCTCCCTTTTCGAAATGAACCTCCATCATCATCAGACTGGCTGCAGCGTTCAAGATACAGCGTTTAACTCCCGGTTCTGCTGGTTCCCATACTCCAAGATTGCTCATGTTCTAATCTTCCTCCTTGTATATAGTTATCGGGGCATGGCGATGTGAATTCTGCCTGCCTCAATTCTTAATTGGGTTGCTTCAGGTTGCCCGGATGTTGACTCAGATTCTCCGAGCAGCCTAAGCGGTCCGAGACCCGGAACAGTAACAAGGTGTTCCTCCTTGGTGCCGTTGATGGCGGCGATAAACCATTTTCCATCCGTACGGGATATCCTGTACAAGCGTACTCCTTCGACAGCCTCTTCATAATCAAGCTGTTCAAGCTGTAGTGAAGAA
Organism: Paenibacillus sp. FSL R7-0048; assembly: GCF_038004505.1. Lineage (NCBI taxonomy): Bacteria > Bacillati > Bacillota > Bacilli > Caryophanales > Paenibacillaceae > Paenibacillus > Paenibacillus sp. FSL R7-0048. Next base: position 2,241,023 of record NZ_JBBORF010000001.1, read on the forward strand.
GCATCTTCTGTCCGGGGATGAAGCAGAATGACGTAATCGCTTGTACCACCATAAACACGGAAATGTTGCTGCTCTGCCAGCGGATAATTCCCGGCGACAGCGCCTTCTCCCACTGTAATCACTGGAAGTTCTGGTTCGGCGATATAAGCGCTTAGGTGCTTGCCGTTCAGGCAAGCTGCATCAATGGATTGCTCCATTATACTTGCATCAGTACTGAGTGTATGCAGATTCCAGACGCTGTTCGATGCTCCCTCAATTCGATCCCATATCAAGTAGACGTTAAAGCCTGCTTTAATGAACAAGAAATTCCGCTCATATTCTCTGGCGTTAGCCTCTGGAATAAGACTGCTGGCATGATCTAACTCTTCTGAAAAGCGTACTTCCTTGCATGTGCTTTGCAGTGGGCCATTGGCAAAATTTCCGAATGAATCGGTAAATTGAACAACATTATGAGCTGCGCTGGACACATACCAATGCCGATCTCCGTTATAGTAACCTCCCGTTCCAGAATCAAGGGTTACTGGAACACCATCTGCCCAGATGGAGAAGTGCCCTTCATCATGATGAGCGTGATAAGTCAGCGGAGACGCCTCGTAGATTGCATAATGCTGAAGGTTCTGTTCTCCGTTGCGGAAGATGACATAACCGATATCGGGATAATGTACGGAGTCGAGTGCAGGCCTTTGTTCTGTTAAGTCGGGCTGTGGATATAACAGCGCGACCAGAGGCAGAGGAAATGCGCCACTATCCTCAATCGGTTCTCCGCCGTGCTTCCACGTCCAGAGCATTTCCCCGGCAAGCTGGGGGTCTTCGTCCATATAGAATGGGGCCGCATATCCAAGCAGGCGAAACCATTTTTCCTGCACATTGGCATCGCCGACCGCTGGTGTAAGCAGGATGGGGGAGCCAGAAGAGCCGCCTTGAATAATATCTGGTGCAGTCACTGTTCCGATTAGGAAACGGTACATGCCCTTTACCTTCTCATGCTTGAAATAATCAATGCCCTTCAAACGCTTTAATAGGACGAAGAAGAGAAAATAGCGATGCAATACTGCGCCATGGTAGCGAATATTTTCTGGCCATGCGCCGTCTGAATCCACCACTTCTGCCAGCTGCCAGTTGATGACTGAGAGGGCATGATCAAGATATGCCTCACTTTGTTTTTCATTGGGAAAGAGGAGGGCATATACACCCAGTCCGGTTGCCCGGTCGGCATTCCAATTACTGCGTTTTCCCCCCTTTTCATCTGGGAAGGTCTCCAGATCAAACCGGTAGTAGTGGGTATCCATCATCATGTCTGCGATATAGCGGAAATGAGCGAGAAGTTCGGTTTCTTCTCCAGTGAGGAATACACTGCTGCCAGCAATCTGATCGTAGATTACCGAAGCAGCAGCGAGCCCCCTCCCGATATGCACCGCGCCGTAAGTATCATCGTCATGCCAGCCGTCTCTACGGAAAATATCCATGCCTACCCGCATATCGGCAAGCATGTACTGGAGCTTTTGCTTGGCTCGAACCGCAAATTTACTTTCACCCGTGGTCATATACATATTGGCGTCCGCTCCCGTAGCCTCCAGCAGGAAGGCCCAATTGGTAAGTGTCGGCCGATTAAAAAGCGGGGAGAGCAGCTCAGTTCCCAATGGCTGCCCCGCAGCATTTAGAAAATGGACCCCGATGCAGATTCCTTCGCCCAGAGGAGCTTCCAGACTGAGTGCCGTCTGCACGCTGTAATGATCACCTTCGTATACAGGTATGGTCTCTCCATAATGAAGGATTGTCAATCCTTTCACTTCCTCATTACTGATGCAGATACATTGCAAATCGTCTGCCAGACTAGCGCCAGATGGGGTTACACCAGATGGCTGGAGACCCTGCTGCCAGCTGGCCAATTTCTCTAGATATACTGTGCTTCCGTTTTCTCGGTCTTGACTCCACCCCAGCATCCTAGATTCTAGACCGCCATTCGCTAGTTCAACCGGCAAGCCAAGCTGCGAATGAGTCAGACGCAAGCCCCCGATGCGCGCCGTGCCCTTTCCCCGAATCTGTACAGAAAGCTTGAGGAAGGCCGTTCTGGGAGGGGTTTTAAAAACAAAGGGTTCTACCCGGAACACCCCGAGTTTATGGAGGGGGGCAGCAGCTTCTCGGCTGGCAAATTGTTCAGACAGCTGTTGTTGTCTTTCGTACTCTTGCCGGACCTTGGGAAGCTGTTCGATTCTAAGGCGTATGCCCTCCAGCTCTCCTTCGGTATAACATCCGAAGGGGCGTGTACCGCCACCATATGCTGAAATCATCGGTAGTTCTAACCTCCTTGTAAAGTAGTCATGGTTCGTGGGTGAGCTTTCTCTTAATTAGTATAAACGTGGCTTTACGAAGGACGGGATAGATAAACAAATGAAGGAAAGGGGACAAAGCAACTGAAAAAGTGAAATTCTCCCCCAAGCGCAGTCGCTTTCTCCCTAACCGTTACGAACGGATAGAATTATCATTAAGGACATAAGCTTAGTCCAATGGACAGGAGGAACAATAAATGAATTTATCAAAACGTCAAATTAACGCCTGGACCTTCGTTGCTCCCAGTTTGATTCTGACGCTGGTTTTTGGAGTATATCCGATCTTTTGGGCTCTGAAGTACATGTTCTATGATTACCAGGGTTTCGGCGAACCCCTGTTTATCGGACTGGAGAATTTCGAGCGCTTATTAAGGGATCAGGAATTCTGGAAGTCAGTGGTCAACACCTTTATCTACGCTGGAGGCAAGCTGCTCATCACCTTGCCATTATCATTTTTACTGGCGGTTGTCCTCAATCGTGCTTTGAAAGGGCGGCAGCTGCTAAGAGCGATTTACTTTATGCCGACCGTAATCAGTGCTTCGGTTATGGCCATCGTATTCTACGTTATCTTTAATTCATACAATGGGATGGTTAACCAGCTATTGGTCGGCTCTGGAATTATTTCCGCTCCGATAGATTGGTTAGGGCCGAAATATGCCTTACTAACCGCTATTATGATTGCGATATGGGGGGCTATCGGTAACTATATGCTGCTCTTTATCGCTGGTTTACAGAACATTCCTGAGGATCTCTATGAGGCGGCATCTATAGATGGAGCTGGACCTTTCAGAAAAATGTGGAACATCACCGTTCCCATGCTCGGACCTGTATTGCAAATGATCATTATGCTCGCTATTACCGCCTCCCTAAAAGGCTACGAGAGTATTATGGTGCTTACCGAAGGCGGTCCTTATGGCAAGACGGAAGTTATGTACCTGTACCTGTATAAGCTGTTCTTCCCTGTATCCAGTGGAGGTACAAGCATTCAGCAGTTTGGCTACGGTAGTGCGGTTGGTTTTGCCACAGCAGTTATTGTAGGTCTGATTACCTTAGTCTACTTTTATGTATCTAAAAAGCTAAATGATATCTATTAAAAGAGAGGAGAATGAACAATGAGTACATTACATGCGGAGACGAAGAACACTTCGGTCCAGCCTGTCCGGTCCTTCAAGACCCGAGCGGTGCTGTCCCGGACCTTGCTGTGGATTTTTCTACTTATAGTGGCGGCTTTTGCGTTGTTTCCGATTATTCTGGCTTTTTTCGGATCCCTTAAGACCAATCTGGAGTTGACGACAGGAACCACCTTGCTGCCTAAGTCATGGCAGATTGGAAACTACGCGCAGGCTTGGAATTCGGCTAACTTTGCCCGCTTTACATGGAACAGTGTGTTTATCAGTATCTTTACCACCTTAGGCACTCTATTCATTGGAACGATGGCCGCATATGCGGTAGCGAGAGTCGATTTTTACGGGAAACGTATATATGTTGTAATTCAGTCCTGCACGCTGTTCATCTCGATCGGTGCTGTGGTGCTTCGGCCGCAATTTGACCTTATGGTAGCGCTTAATCTACAGAAATCGTTATGGGGTGTCATTATTATTCTGATTAGTGCGCATGCCACGGCATTTTTTATGTTGATTGGTTTTGTACGAGCGATTCCGAAGGATCTGGATGAGGCTGCTTTTATTGACGGCTGTAATTTCTATAGCGTATACTTTCGAGTTATCTTACCGCTTCTGACACCCGCCCTTGGAGTCACGGCGCTCTGGACCTTCCGCGGAGCATGGAACGAATATATTCTGCCGCTGGTTTTTACCATGACACAGCCAAAATTACAGACACTCACCGTAGGATTGGCGGGGCTAAAATATGGTATCGGCGATGCGGCGCAACCTCAATTGATGCTCGCGGGTGCATGTCTGTCCATGTTGCCAATGATTGTTGTCTATATTTTCGCTAATAAATCGTTCATGCAGATGACAGCTGGCTCTGTAAAGGGCTAAATTCGGGGCGGGCTTCGGACAGTTATTCAAGAAGGATGTGAATACATGCTGAAGGCCTGGGTTTATCGTACCTCTTTGAAGAAAAGAATATGGCTATCTTTTACCGCACTGACGGTATTCTGTATTTCTGTCACCGGTTTATTGGCTTACTCCATCGCTTCTCGGGCGATGGAGCGTAACTCTGTCGAGTTAAATCAAAATGTGCTGAATCAGTCAATCAATGTCCTGGACCAGAAGTTAAAGCAAATCATTGTGGCTTCCTCCACGATGATGTTGAGCGAAGCTTATCAGCAGACCATCCGGGATATTAAAGCTCATAATATGGAACGTTTTTTTGCCAATTTTTCTATGCTGCAAGCGCCCTTCACGCAGGTAGAGTTGACGGAAAACTCCATTGAATCTATCTTGATCAGTACGCCGGACGGGGATTTCTACTCTACCAGCAATCAGCGCAGAACCTTGACCCCATTTCTAGAATCTTCGCTGTATCAACGGATTAAGGAGAAACCTGAAACCAATTGGGTGGAGAGTCATCGGGACGAGCTATTTGCCGGGAAACACCATGTTATTTCCCTAGTCTTGCAGCCGCTTACAGACAATTATGTCCCTGATCTATTTTTGATCGTTAATGTAAAAGAGGACATTCTTGAAGATACTGTAAGTGGAGGCGGGAGTCTTGGCTCCGCACGTTTTTTACTGATCAATAAAGAGGGAACAAGCGTCTTCGGAGACGGGAGACGTCCGGAATGGTCTCGGGACTCTGTGTTTTTGGACAAACTGAGGGAAGCGGACCGGGGTAATTTTGAATATTCTGCTGGGGATGGGCCAATGCTGCTCAGCTATGCCAGTTCAGGGTACGCAAAAGACTGGGTGTTGGTCAGCTACCTGTCCAAAAAGGAACTGCTGCAACCTGTTCGGAGTATTCAATGGCTGGTGTTGATGATCATGGCGGCATGTATCGTCATCGCGCTTTTCCTTGCAAGGTATCTGTCCGCTTTGCTACTGGGACCGCTGCTGAAACTGCAACGGACGATGTCTCGTGTTGAGCAAGAGGATCTCAGTGCACGCTTCCAGAGTCCTTTCCAGGATGAGATTGGGGAGGCGGGACGCAAATTTAACCAGATGTTAGACCGGATTGGTGAGTTGATTGTTGAAGTCAAGGATACAGAAAAAGAAAAGAGAAAAGCGGAGATCAAGGCGCTTCAGGCGCAGATCGAGCCTCATTTTTTATATAACACATTAAACACGATTTTCTGGAAATGTGAGATGGATGAATATGAAGATGTGAAACAGATGGTCATTTCGCTGTCTGCACTGTTTCAGCTGGGACTGAACAACGGGCAGGAAATTACGACCTTAGGCAAGGAACTGGAACATGTCCGCCAGTATCTAAACCTTCAGCAGCAATGTTATGAAGGGTTGTTTGACTATACAATTGATGCCGGAGTGGAACTGCTGGAGCTTCCTGTGTTGAAAATTATTATTCAGCCCTTGGTGGAGAACTCAATCCTGCACGGCCTTAAGGAATTAAGGGGAGGGGGAGTGATCCGGATCTCTGTAGAAGTAGCCAAAAACACACTGCTCATCCGGGTTACCGATAACGGAACCGGCATGAATGCGGAGAAACTCAATGCCTGGCTGAAGGAGCCGAACGGCAGTGGAGGTTACGCTCTGTCTAATATATGTAGCCGACTGCAGCTGTACTACGGCAAAGAAGCCGGATTGGTCTTTCGAAGCAGTCCGCGTGTTGAAACCGAAGCTGTTCTATCCATTCCTGTGGAAGGGGGAATAAATGCTGAGCACCCATTCAATTAAAATATGTATTGTTGATGATATTCCTGCAGTGGTCCGCGGATTGTCGCAGCGGATTCCTTGGGAGGAACATGGGATTGTGATCGCGGCCACCGCGGCAGACGGGGAAGAAGGTCTGGAGCAGATCCGCAAGCATCGTCCTGACATCGTATTGACGGATATCCGAATGCCTTTTAAGGATGGTTTAGAGATGATGCGGAGCATCCAAGCCGAGCAGCCAGGCATCAAACTGATTTTTTTGACGGGTTATTCTGATTTCACCTATGCCCAGGAAGCAGTTAAGCTGGGTGCCTTTGATCTGATTGTAAAACCGTATACCAAGGTTCAAGTGCTTGAATCCGTATTGAAGGCCAAAGAAGTGTTGGAACGGGAACGCAGTCAAGCTGAGCAGATGATGGGCATGGAACAAAAGCTGCGCGAGAGCTTACCTTATTTGCGTCAGGAATATATGCGTCTGCTCATCCGTTACGGCACTAGGCAGCAGCACTTGAGCCAGCAGTGGGATTTTTACAATATCGAGATGAATAACCATAACTTTTGCGTGATGGTAGCGGAAGTGGATTTTTTTGTGGAACGTACATCAGAACTTACGGTTTCCGAAGTGGAATTAATCCGCTTTGCCGTACAGAATATTTTGGAAAATACAATATCCGAATACACTCGGGGTATTGTGTTCCGGGAAAATGTGAATCAGTTCGTTATTGTGATGAACCCTCTGGCGGAGCCGAATATGGAGCAACTTGCAGAGAAATGCCGGGAAAATGTACATCGGTATACGTACCAGACGGTATCCATTGGACTGGGTGGAGAGGTGGAGGAGGTAGGGCAGCTTTCTGCTTCCTATGCGCAGGCGCTGTCTGCACTTGCGAACACCTTTCTAAATGGTGGGAACAGCGTGTACACCTATGTTGAAGATGCAGTCGTGAATGCCGTGCTACCCAGATACTCATATGACAAGGAGAAAGAATTGCTTTATTGTCTGCGTTCGGCGAATTTGTCCAAAGCAGAGGAGCAGCTGGATCATATTTGGCATGATTGGATTACTGCACCGGCAACGCCTAACCCGTCCATCGTTAAGACGTTATGTCTTGAACTGGCTCATTCTATCCATCGGATTTTTTCGGAAAAAGCAACGGATTCGGAAGTTAAAACTCTGGAAAATAAGCTTGCAGACATGAGTAGTGCAGTCTCTTTTGAAGATCTTAGCCGCCAGATTCGGGAATTTTGCCGTTTGGGCTGTACGTATTTGCAACAACGCCAATGCAGTGACGCGCGTATGCTTGTGGATCGGGCCATCACTCATATCAATGGAAATCTGCAGCGAAATCTATCCGTCGCGGACTGTGCACGGGAGGTGCATCTTAGTCCTAGCTACTTCTCCAATCTTTTTAAAAAGGAGACGGGAATGACACTCGCCCAATATATTATCGGGAGACGAATGGACAAAGCCAAGGAGCTGGTGCTGGAAGGCATACAGGTTCAGGATATTGCCATCTCTTTGGGCTATGAGGATCGACCCTATTTTACAGAGCAGTTCAAAAAATACACCGGAATGACGCCGACTGACTTTCGTGCAAAATATACCTTGCCCAAAGTGGAGGGAAACAGTGATTTCGTCTCCCATTGACAGTTGTTTTCTCCTTCACTGATAAAAGGGCAGTGGAATTATAATTTTCTTAAGAAATGAATGCGATTTCAAAAGAAAAGGGAGGCATTTTAGATGAAAAGAAACAAATGGATATTAGCTGGGGTTTCGCTGATGCTGGCTGGCTCGTTGGCCGCCTGTTCATCATCCGAATCTAATACGGAGGTAAGCAGCAGCAATACAAATTCCGAAAAAACAAAATTGGTCTACTGGACCATTGATCGTCATGATTCTGATTTTATTGAGCAAAAGATCAGCGAGTATGAAGGTCTTAATCCCAATATCGAGATTGAAATGAAGGTTATGGCAGAGAACTATACGCAGTCGGTGGATATTGCCTTCTCCAGCATGCAGGCGCCTGATATTCTCCGGGTGGATACTTATAACGTGCCAACATGGGTCAAAAGAGGGTATCTGGAATCTTTTGATAGCTACATTTCACCAGAGATGAAGAGCCGGTTCGAGAACGTACTTATCAACGAGAAAAATACCGTTGACGGCAAAATATATAGCCTTCCCAATATCGGTCAGTTCTGGCGCCTCATCTATAACGTAGATTTGTTCGAGAAGGCTGGCATTACAGAGCCGCCTACCACACTCGCAGAGATGGTCGAGGATGCCAAGAAAATTACGGCAGCGGGAAAAGATATAGGCGCTTACGGCTTCGCGGGTAATTTCAAAAGTACCAGCGGATTTGAGCGTATCGCTTATCCAATAACAACACTTAGCAAGACTAAGGGCACAGAGGGCTTCGACTTCCTGACCGGGCAATTTGATTTTAGCGTATATAAAGAGGTTGCTGAGGCGCTGCGGCAGATTAAGGTGGATGGAAGCATGATGCCAGGATCGGAATCGCTTGATATCGACCCGCTGCGTGCGCAATTTGCTCAAGGCAAGATCGGTATGTATTTCAACCATTCCGTTGAGCCGACGGTCTACAAAACCCAATTCCCAACTGAAATTCGCTGGGCAGCTGCGATTCCTCCAACCATTGACGGGGAGCAGAAGGGTGTCAGCCAAGTTATTGCAGGAAGTTATTTGGCTATGAGCAAGGATTCTAAGCATAAGGAAGAAGCTTGGAAGTTTATTGAATGGATGTACAGTGATGATGTGCAGATTGCTTACCAGGAAGCAGGGTATGGGGTTTCGGTTATTCCATCGGTTGCTACTGTTGCCAAGGCACCAGACATTGCAGGAATTGAAGATTTTCTGCCTACGAAGTTAGACGGAATTTATCCAGCGACTCCGATGGTCATTAGTGAAGGACGTCTGGAAGGACTAAAGAAGGTTGATGTCTTCAATAGATATATTTTTGGTGGTGGAGATTTAGATAAAGAGCTTCAGGACTTGAATACTCGCTATAATGCGGCGCTTGAAAAAGCCAAAGCTGCAGGTGACACCGATATCGAAGCACAGCCGGACTTCGATGCAGGTTCCCTGCAGGGATCATTGGCCAAATAAATCGAAAAAGACGCCCCTTCGGCTTCGTATTAATACGAGCTAGGGGCGTCTTTTTTTGATGACTACTATGATAATTTTTATTCCTCAGTCGTTTTAGCTGTGCTCGGGGTTCCTTTGTTATTGTAGAGCCACAGCGCGTATTCCAGAGGGCGAAGCAGGGCTTTGCGGTATGTGGTTCCGTCACCTGATCTTGCGAACACTTCACGGGCGGGCTTGGGATTAACCTCCAGCACGTAAATTTTACCTTCGCGATCAATGGCGAGGTCCAATGCAAGCTCACATAAGGCTCCGTAACTTTCTTCCAGGAAGGCTGCGGCATCAAGGCCTAACCTCTCGGCAGTCTTCATGACCTTATCGGTTTTATCCTGACTACCCAGCCATTCCTTCAGCAGTGTTTCCGCTCGAACGGCATGACCACCGCCATGAAGATTGGAGGTTACACTCCGCGCTGCACCGACCCGTGCTGCCATACCTGTGAGTTCCCAGACACCTTGCCCATTCTTTTGAACGAGCATCCGGTAATCATGGAAACGTCCGCCCGGCAGACGTAATGGGATCCCCTGTTGGATAAGGAAACGCCCGCCGATACACCATTGCCGTACGATGGAATCCAGCCGAGTAGAAGAGACTTTACGGGTGGGAATGATTCGGCGATCCTGGCGACGGCCTTGAATATCATATACCCCACGCCCATCCTTCATTTTCTCAATTCTGAGAATGCCACGTCCGCCTGTGCCGTTTGCCGGCTTGATATAGACTACTGAATTGGTTTTCAGCATCCGGCGCAGGTCGGCAGAGGACTGATAGAGTAAAGTTTCTGGCATATGTTGCCGGAAACGGCTTTTTTGTGAGAATGTTTGGTGAATGGTCCATTTGTTGCGCAGTGGACGATTCAGAAATAACAGATGATTGTAGCGTTCTCGGAAACGAAGCAGTTGCTGAAAGCGTGAGCTGCGCTGAATACGGCAACGGTCATAAATCATGTTCGGAAAAGAACGCCATTTGCGTGACCATTTTCCGCTCTTGGGATCAAAGACAAGGGCATGGATCTGCTCTTTGCTGGGATGAACATCCATGGGGGTAAACACAAAGACATCCAAGCCAATTCGTTTGCCCTCGACGATCATTCTCCGGTACACGGCCTTTTCTTCAAGCTGCTTGGCTTCGTTAATATATAAAGTAAGAATGCCTAAGACGGGCTCTGGCACAGGAGTTCACCTTCTTGTGGAGAAATAGTAGTGCTGCCGGTATGATGGGGTGACCGGAGCAGTAATGTTGGCTTGCCGGTAGGACCAGTGGTAAGTGTGTCGGCAGCAAGGCCGATATTGAAGCACATCTTTAGGCTAGCAGTATTGTCGCAGGCAACACTGCATTGCAGATGCCCGAGGCGTTTCAGCTGGGCAGCCATTAAGGCAGTGCCGGTATGTCTATTCCGGTAGAAGGGGTGCACAGCGACAAGACAGGCTTCTGCACCGAAACCGGATACGAAGCTGACTCCTGCGAGCTGGCGCCCATTCTGACCGCGTACGGTAGCGACAAGCAGCGAGATACCCGGCTCTGACAACTGATCCGGTGTTAATCGGGCCAGTACTTTGCAAGCTTGGTTTGTGATTCGCTTCTCCCCATGCGCTCTTATAAACTCAAGCAGTCCAGCCAGCCGTGATTTCCACTGCTTGGCATTTGTGTCATAGATGGAGGATATCTGCATGCTGTGTCACATCCTTTTAATGATTTCTATTTAAACTGGCGCGCTAAATGCTGGCCGTAGTGAAAGATTCGCTCTAGGGACAGCTTGCGGATCGCGGGTTCATCAAATTTCATCGGCCGGGAGTTGGCCTCAAAGAACCAGAGTCCCCCATTCTCATCTACACCCAGATCCATCGACATCTCTCCGAGCATAGAATCAGAAGCTCTTTCAATTTGTCTAGCGATAAGAAGGGCGGTTGTAGGCACGCTCTTCAGGATCATGGCTGCTCTTTCGGTTCCAAATGTACTTTCCAGCATGCTGGCAGGCTCTTCAATACTACCGCCGCGTGGTACATGTGTCGTTATACTTCGGGCACCGGCGAGGCGTGCACCTATGCCAGTGACTCCCCAGCCGCCTCTGCTGTTTTTTTGCAGCAGCACCCGCAGATCAAACGGTCTTCCCCGATGAGTCGCCAGTTCAATAGCCTGCTGCACAATATAACGAGAGATTCCTTTTTCTTTTCCGATTCTTGCCCAGAGCCGGTCCATGGAAGCTGCTTTGTACGTCACATTTTTTTTGCCGCTTTGAATTTGGAGCCGGTAAGGCAAAGCGGTATCTGCACGATATTTTAAGCGCATAATTCCTTTTCCTGCTTTGCCATTCTCTGGTTTAAGGTAGAGGCTGGTATGCTGGTTCAGCATGGCAGTAAGGGTGTTTGCACTGCGTAATCGTCTCGTTTTTGGAACATGCTTTGAGGTGGAGTGCGAACCCCTTAACCATTCGAACAGACTCCATTTATTGAAAAAATATGGATTATATAGCTTAATGCCTGGATGTTCCAGGCATTGAGCTATTTTACGTACCACAGCAGGTTTTTCCTCATCCTCACGGGTGGGAATTCGGTTATAAATGATTTGTGGAAGAGGTACAGGAATGCTGTACCAGATTTTACCGCTGGACGATGGGACATATCCGTTCACCATCCGTTCCTCAAGTTTGAGGTCACGGACAGTGATGACGTAGACAAGAAATCCCATTTCTTTGCCTGTGCGAATAATGTCCCGGAAGTTGCTGCGGTTGCCATTAAATTGCCGTACTTTATCGCTGGTTGTCAGTATGGCAATAACAGGTTTTGTATCTTCCGGATTATGGGTGCTCACATCTCATCCCTCCTGCGGAATTTGCTGAGGTATAGACAATGCTCCAGAATGTGCTCGATGGAAGCTTTGCCCTCAGCGCGCAGGGAAGGGTGACGGAAGATGGAACGACCTGGTTTGGCGTTGGCCTCGAACATCCAGATGTCTTCATCCTGATCAATTCCGAGATCAAAGCCAATTTCACCGAGCAAATGACGATGCTGGACTTCTAGTGATTCTGCCAGCTTGATGGCTGTAGTCTTTGCACGCTGCAGTACTTCATCAGCTCTTGCGCCGAATACACGTCCGAGTGCTTGCTGAGGTGTAAGCAATGCTCCTCCATTTTTAAGGTGAGTGGTGACACTGCCACGGCCGGCTTTTTTAGCGCCTATGCCGACTACAATCCACTGATTACTGCCGTTTTTATGCATATGGAACCGGAAATCAATCGGGCAGCCATCTATTTCAATGAGACGTATTCCCTGCTGAACTATATAATTTTGCAGATTTTGACCGTGACGCGAACGAAGCATACGCATAAGGGCTTCAAAGGTGGTAAAGCGTAAAAGAACGTTTTTTCCACCGCGGCGGTAGCGGGCAAAATACCCCTTTTTCGGGAGATAGGTAAGCCGGTAAATTCCGTGACCCAGACTTCCCGCAGAAGGTTTATAGTATACAAAATGATGGTGATCCAGCATTTCTCTCATTTTTTCCGTGGACGGATTGCTGTGGGTTTCAGGTACATATCGATTTGCCGCCCCATCATTTTCTAAAAGCTTATAGATATCGGATTTATTGAAAAAGCTCCAGTTAAAGTATGGAATTCTTTTCCGCATAAATCGTTCGCGAAGTTGGTTGATATAGGGTGAGGTCTCAGCTCTCCGACTGGGCAATCGATTATAGACAACATCAGGTAGAGGGACCATTTTTCGTTCAAACTTACCGCTTGAAGTCAAAAAATATCCATAGACCTGTTCCTGTTGCCAGTTGATGTCACGCGGCATAAAGGCAAATATATAACATTTGTTGCTGCCTTCCCGCAGTAATTGCTTGATGAACCCTGTGCGAGAACCGAAGGGCTGAGACGAGGAAGCAGGACCATCGGACAATATGCCAACTAAAGGTCCTAGCTGCACCTCGTCATTCTGTAGATTGCGTAAATAGACACCACCTGATTTCGGAACCTTGATAGCGCTTTTTACGCCTGAGGCGAGATATAGGTGATTTCCGGCGCGCTTGATGGGCTTGATCATGGTCGGGGTGGCATCTTTACCGAGCCTTAAGCGTATATTTTTTTTCCCCGTTAACTTCAAGCTTTTCATCAGTGCACCTGATACATATACAACTCTTTGGGGCTGCTTAGTGAAATGCACATTGCAAAAAGTGAGACTCATTTATGAATCCTCCTTAGGAACCATTGTTATCATTCTCCCGTTTGTAACGGAGCTGTCCGTAGATAGGGATGGTATCCGTCGTTGTGTGAGCAGTAGATGGCGCGCATAAGACAGTGGATTCTCGGCGGCGAGCTTAGCAGCCCGGCGGTCGCCCGTCAGCCGGAATACCGTGCGCCCTGGCTTGGAATTTGCTTCTAGTAAATGAATCCGACCGCTCGAATCAATACCGAAATCAAGGCCGAGTTCTCCAAGCCTGCCGCATGCAGCCTCCAGTAGGGGAGGCAAGTATGCAGCTTCTGCAGCAAGCTCATGCATGATGTCTTTTCCACCCTGACCATATTCAGCAAGCAAAAAAGGCAGGGGAGAAACAGCTGTTCCGCCGCCATGCAGGTTCGAAGTCAGCGAACCTTGGTTACCCAGCCGTACGGCCATGCCGGTAAGAGTCCAGCGGCCAAGGCCATTCTTTTGCATCAATACACGCACATCGAACGGTTGCCCCTTACTATTCGTTAGGTGCAGGAAAGGCTGTATAATATAGCGGCGTGAGCCGATAAATTCATGAATCCAGTTCAGTCCTTCAGCCTGTGAGTCGAAAACATATTGAAAAGGTGTATTTGTACCGTCACGCCCTCGAACTCTCATACCTCTGTTTTGCAGTATGGCATGTAATGTACGTTTGCCATGGGTGCCGGCCTTGGGCTTTAGAAAGACTCCATATTCTCTTTCAGCAAGCATTGTACTTAACCTGCGGGTACCGGTATAGAGTACAGTTTCCGGCAGTATTGCCGCTGCTCTCCGGTCGCGCTTCAATATCTCATGTACACCCCATTTATCTGGCAAACCTCGAGACCAAGGCAAGGAACGATGAAGAGTAGAGAGAGCAGCGGAAGCTTCTTTTCTTTCTTTAGGACCTTCGTAAAAGCAGCGATTATAGACAATATCTGGCGGTGAAGAAGTGGTATTCTGCCAGCTTCCATCTTTCCAGGTATAGCCGGTAATGGAGGACCCGTCTGCCGCTACTCCGTCTGGATGAAATACGAGGACTTTTAGGCTGTATAGAGGAGCTGCCCGGCATAAATGACTGCAAAACTCTGGCTCGGCGATCGGTGGATTCCCGTTGCGGCGGCCTGTCATAATGCCGAGGAACCCCACTTCTGTTTCAGTCATCGTGTCCTCCTTATAAACCGGCCAAGTAGCGGCAATATAAAATCATTTGCTTGACGGACGGTCTTATTTTTTGATCGTTTAACGGTGTATTATCGTTCTTGGAGGGCTTGGAGTTAACCTCTAAGAGCCATATTCGTCCTGATTGATCCAGTGCCAGATCGATTCCGAGCTCTCCGAAATGAGCGGGGATAAAGGTTTCGACCCCTCTTGCAATGGCAAGTGCTGCTCTGGGCAGCTGAAGCTGAACGTTTTCTTTTGCGCCCGGAGGAAGACTGCTCTTGCTAACCGCTTCTTTTACAGTGCTGAGACTGCCACCTCTAGCTAAATTAGACACGAAGTGATTGCTTCCGGCGGTGCGGGCGACAATGGAGGTAACCCCCCATTTTCCGCTGCCATTCTTCTGAACAAGTGCCCGGAAATCTACAGGCCGCCTTCCTAGCTCCATCAAAGGCAATCCCTGCTGAATCTGGTATCGAGTAGTCTTCATTTTGGGAGCGATGGACTGGTACAATTTAGCGAGAGTGGTGTAGCTTTGCTTGCGTGTACCTATGGAGGTAGTAGACAACAGACGGTAACCTCCGCCTTCTTCTTTAGAGATACGAAGTATGCCTTTGCCGAGACTGCCTCGTACAGGTTTCAAAAATACACTTGGGTAATGGCTGCACATCTTCTTCATTACGGCAAAGCCGTTCAACGCATGCGACTCAGGTAAATACCGCTGCAGGGAAGGGTCTTGCGCTAAAGCTTCAAATACCTCTGTCTTGTCAAGAAATTTTTCGTTGAAGAAATGCGTTCCATATCGTGATTTTACATCCGCCAAAAAATGCTGTACGCTAGGTTTATTCTCCACCTTTCGCGTCGTTAACCGATTGTTGATTACATCGGCAATGGGCAGACTCATTTTTCTCCAACCCTCGTTGTATACCCAGCCCTGAATGGAAGAACTGCGTGTTTCCAGCGCTTCCGGGGTAAAGAAATATACATAGGCGCCTTGTGTGTGGCAGGCATTTGTCAATTCCCGGCAGAACATGGTAATGGGTCCAAACAACCTGTCGAGATTATCTGGATGGTCACGACTGACGAGCACGCCGATCAACGGTCCAAGCCGCAAGGTGCGGCTTACAGAGCTGTAAGAAACGTTGAGGGTTTGTCGGTGTTTCCATCCGGTCCGCCGCGCCAGTCCTTCGCTTACACGCAGGATGTCGGATTTGGGAGCTGAGATAATGGTAACCTCCTGCCGGAAAGAGCCGAATGCCAGCTGGAGTGTTCCGTGAGACGGGATTTTGAGTCTTTTCATGGATTTTTCGCCAAGCATTATAGCGTTTTCCTGCAGGATGCCCGAGTTGACCGTATGGACCGGGATCTTGAATTGGGACATCGTGGATCTCCTTCCGGTAGGCAGCATGATGCCGGCAATTTGGTAGCTAAGGGTTACATATCATTCATCATATGGAGACAGATGACCCTTGGTGATTGACCTAATCGCTAAAAACCTTGCCCAGTCATTTCATAAGCTCGGCCCAAGAAGCGAAACAAGTATGGAATGAGCGAATATTGGAAACTAAAGCAGCGTGAATTCAGGAAGCGGCTGCTAACAAAACTTAAGCGTATGTTTTCGGAGTGAGTTTTTAGAGCAGAGTAGATTCAGGAAGCGGCTGTTAACAAAACCTAAGCGTAAGCTTTCGAAGTGAGTTTTGTACGAAGACGATAGGAAGCGGCTGCTAACAAAACTTAAGCGTAAGCTTTCGAAGTGAGTTTTGTACGAAGACGATCTGAGGAGTGTACGCTAACAAAACTTTTAGGAGGAATCATAATGAGCATTCACGACAAAGCACATGAACTGGCGAAAGCCATTAAAGAGAGCAGCGAGGTATCGGATATCAGAAATGCCATGAAGGTCGTAGAAACAGATCCTGAAGCGAAAGCGATGCTGGACAATTTCCGCCAAGGTCAGATGGAGCTGCAACAACGGATGATGAGCGGAGAAATGCCTCCACAGGAAGAAATGGAAAAGATGGAGAAGCTGTTCGAGGTGCTTAACTTGAATCTTGGCATTCGTCGTCTGTTCGATGCGGAACGCCGTCTGAGCGTTGTAATCGAGGATGTAAATAAAATTATCACCGAGAGTTTGTCTCAATTGTACGGCGAATAAATTTCAACAATGAAAATCAAAAGAGGGTGTTCCCGAAGCTGGTGGCTCTGGAAACACCCTCTTTCTTGTGGCTGTGACTATAGGGCTAGCTTAAGTTCAAGCTCGACTTCGACCTCGACCTGATCCTCAACCCCAACCATCAACCTCAACCTAATCTTGTTTACCTTCGACTGCGCAGAGAAGAATACCAGCTGCCAAACCTAAGCGGCGATCAAGCTTGCCTTTTCGATCCTCCGAGAAGTCAGCCATAATTTTGGTGACAAATGGATTGAAATTTTGCTTGAATGCAGGGATCGTAGTATCATCCATCTCGATATTATATTTCTGCGGAATAATAGCGATGAAGCGGCGCAGTAGAGCCATCGCGGTGCTGTCTTCCTTGATTTTTCCGATTTCCTGATCATGACGGTCAAGAATAATCCATTCATCCTTCAAAATAGATTTGAGACCCTTACGTCGAAAAGCACCAATATGCTCACCGGACTCTGTATCGTGTACATCATAAGTAGCACTAAAATCGACCACGTTGCGGGCTTTTATGCGCAGAAGCTCCTTCTGCATGGACTCATCCGTATAAAGTGCAATGTCTTCTTTAAGCTTGAACGCTTTCATTTGCGAATAGAGCACAAGCTGCTCAGAGCTATCAAAAATATGAAGTTTCGCACCCATGATCGAAAATACTTTTTTGCGAATTATGTATTCGGTATGATTATAAGCTGCATTCAATTCAAAAACGCCTCCCTAAATGAAATCATCATCTCATATATAAGCATCTCTTGCTATATAAATGCTAACCTTTTATACATAATTTTGAAAAGGTATATATTTTTTAATGGACTTGTCTCATATTACGGGCCTCATGTTCATAGAGTAGAGATATAGATTCAATCGAATATCCTGTCTACGAAGGAGCTGTTATTAATGAGAAAAAGAAACAAGTTCAAACATGGTATCTATTTGTTGCTGGCGTTGGCCATGCTTTTGTATGCACTGCCGAAGCTTTCGCTTGCGAATGGACCGAGCTGGGTGTTTGGTTTTGGAGTTGTCTGGTCACTTTTTGCGTTTATGGTCATTGCGGCACATTTGCATTTTATTATCGGGGTTGATGAAGAAAAGACCAAACGTTTGGAAGCTGTGCGAAAAGCAAAGCTGGAGCAATGGCAGACAAAGTGGAATGAAGAAACTAGAGTTTCGCAAAGATAATAGAGTTGGCATCGGATACTAAAAAGCTAGATTAGCTTCAGGTCTCTCGAATAAGCGCGGCAGTCGTGCAAAGAGAGGCAAAAATGCCTTAGAATGTTGCGGAAAGCGCGGCAATGGTGCGAAGAGAGGCAAAAATGCCTCAGAATGCTGCGGAAAGCGTAGAAGTGGCGCGAAGAGAGGCATAAGTGCCTCAGAATGCCGCCGAAAGCGTAGAAGTCGCGAAAAGAGAGGTAAAAATGCCTTAGAATGCCGCGGAAAGCGTAAAAGTGGGGAAAAGAGAAGTATAAATACCGTAGAATGTCGCACAAAACGCGCAAGTAGCCAAAAGAAAGGTATAAATACCGTAGTATGCCGCGCAAAACGCGCAAGTAGCCAAAAGAAAGGTATAAATACCGTAGAATGTCGCACAAAACGCGCAAGTAGCCAAAAGAGAGGCATAAATACCGTAGAATGCCGCGCAAAACGCGCAAGTAGCCAAAAGAGAGGCATAAGTGCCTCAGAAAGTTGCGGAAAGCGCGGCAATGGTGCGAAGAGAGGCAAAAATGCCTTAGAATGCTGCGGAAAGCGCGGCAATGGTGCGAAGAGAGGCAAAAATGCCTTAGAATGCTGCGGAAAGCACAGAAGTGGCGAAAAGAGAGGCATAAGTGCCTTAGAATGCCGCGAAAAGCGCAGAAGTAGCGAAAAGAGAGGCATAAGTGCCTCAGAATGTTGCGGAAAGCGCGGCAATGGTGCGAAGAGAGGCAAAAATGCCTCAGAATGTTGCGGAAAGCGCGGCAATGGTGCGAAGAGAGGCAAAAATGCTTTAGAATGCTGCGGAAAGCACAGAAGTGGCGAAAAGAGAGACACAAATAACGTAGACTGCCGCGCCAAAAGACACACTCATACGAAAAAGCCCACTAGCCTAAGCCAGTGGGCTTTAATATGTTCCTGCATTGCTAGCAGGGGGCTAAATGTTATTTTCCACCCGTAAAAGGATTGATCTCATTCGTGAGATCTCTTCCAGCCTTCTTTTCTTCTGCAGATATCCGTTTACCGAGAGCCGCGTAATACCACACTGCAGGAACGAGAACCGCGAGTATAACAAGAAATTGC
Organism: Paenibacillus sp. FSL R7-0048; assembly: GCF_038004505.1. Taxonomy (NCBI): domain Bacteria; kingdom Bacillati; phylum Bacillota; class Bacilli; order Caryophanales; family Paenibacillaceae; genus Paenibacillus; species Paenibacillus sp. FSL R7-0048. The sequence goes on from NZ_JBBORF010000001.1 coordinate 2,260,105, forward strand.
ATAAGCTCAGCTCCTTTCACGTCGATAGTATAAACTTTTTTCCTGATCGTAGAGAGGATGGATATGATCCTCCCATCCTACCATCATGCGACCATCCCGCCAATTGTTGAGCAAAAACAAACCGATTACTTTTTACTGACCGAGCATTCTACTTCAAATACATAACTGGCGCTTCCCTGAGGCCATCTTGCATGGATGATATACAGATGTCTGCCGCTACCTGCTGCGAGTTGAAAACTATTTTTGTCCACAGAAAGGGTTTCGTCCCGTCGTTCCTCACCAGCAAATGAAGCCATAACCTCTATCTCTTTGGGTGCATATGAGAACTCGAGTTCTACCCGATCACCGCTGATGGCTTTAGGATGTACCTTTTGTTTGGAAACCAATTCATCGTAAGAAGCCATATCCACACATACGCCTTTGCCATTGTCGTTCCAGCAATAAGAGCCTTGAATAGCCTCGAACCGCTCACCGCCAACAGTAACTTGAACGCTTGGGGGCTGTGGGTTAGCAGTGTCTTCTGTTGAAATCTTATCTTTAAAAGTTGATTGAAACAAGTCCAATAGATCTTTTTTTGCTGGTATCTGACAGACGATAGTGGCCCATTTGTCCGGATTTAATGAGTAACCCACTGTTACTTCCGCCGATCCAAAAAGAGAACTCATAACTTATGCCATCCTTCATGTTCACAGTGGTGCTGTAATCGCTGGGAGCAATATCTAGTTGTCCTCTATCATATTCAGCAGTAGTTATGGCTTGAACGAAACGTTCAAACGAGGATGGATCCGAAATAGTGGCCATGGGCTGTTTTTTTTCAATTAAGTTAATAGAAACTATATTATTTGCATCCAACTCAATCTGGCCTGCTTGTTTTACTTCGTTTCCCGTATTTCCACAGCCGACCAGTCCTATAAAAAGCAAAGTAATAGTAAGTAGTAATAAAGCAGTCTTGTTCATCTCTTCAATGCTCCTTTACACATTCTTTAATTCTCAGACTATAAAAAAGAGGAAAAGGTTGCTAAATAAAGGCAGCGAATGTTTAAGGTCAGCTTAAAACGCATCAGAGATATTCAGTTTCAAAAAATTCGATTTTAAGGTGGTTTTCAAACTTACTATGTGGCAATACCTACCTTAATCGTAGATTGTGTAAGGAGAGTGAAATTCGAATTCGAAGCTTATGAATCGGTTGTACTGAGCCATTCTATCCGTGTATAATAGGTACAGTATAGTACAGATCGGAGCATGGGGGTGTAACAGTTGGAAGGTCAAGGCGATGCGATTACTAAACACGAGCAACTGCTGCAGCATATTGAAGGTCTTAAGGTAGGCACCAAAATATCTGTTCGCAAGCTCGCCAAAGAAATGCTAGTCAGCGAAGGGACTGCTTACCGTGCAGTGAAGGAAGCTGAGAATCTCGGGATAGTCATCACGAAGGAACGGATTGGTACAGTTCGTGTAGAAAAGAAACCTCGGAACATTTCAGAGCAGCTGACGTTTGGCGATGTAGTTGATATTGTTGAAGGGCATGTGCTCGGCGGGGCAAGTGGACTAAATAAACATCTGCATAAATACGTGATCGGGGCGATGAAGGTCGATGCAATGATCCGTTATATAGATGCTGACAGTCTGTTGATTGTAGGTAACCGCGATGATGTTCACTCTCTAGCGCTGGAGCAGGGTGCGGGGGTTCTGGTGACAGGGGGCTTTGGGACGAGCCGTGAAGTGAAGGCCTTGGCAGACGAGCTGGATCTTCCCATTATTTCTTCGAGACATGACACGTTTACCGTCGCTTCAATGATTAACCGTGCCATTTTTGATAGATTGATAAAGAAAAAAATTATGCTGGTAGAGGATATTATCGACAGCAAACCGCGCCTGAATACGTTAAAAATCTCTAGTACCGTCGGCGAGCTACGACAGGTTTCTGAGGAAACTGGAGAGCAGCGCTTTCCCGTTACGGATGAATGGAACCGAGTCATCGGCATTATCGGTCGCCGCGATGTAGAGGAATTGACGGAAGGCCAGATCATTGAAAAAGCGATGATCCGCAGTCCGGTTACGGCTGCACTGCAAACCTCACTAGCCTCCGCGGCCCAGATCATGATGTGGGAAGGCGTGGATTTTCTGCCCATAGTGGACCGTAACCGTAAACTGGTAGGCTCCCTAACCCGTAAAGAAGTGCTGCAAAGCTTACGCGATGTCCGGAATCAACCTCAGCTGGGAGAGACTTTTGATCATCTCATTTGGAATGGTTTTGCGGATGAGCGGGACGAAGAGGGACGATTGTTCTTCCATGGCTTTATTACGCCGCAGATGGCCACGGATCTTGGGACGATTTCTGAAGGAATATTGTCTACGCTTATGACGCTCTCGGCATTTAAAGCAGCTAAGGACATCACAGGAAATGATTATGTACTAGATAATATGTCCACTTATTTTATCCGACCGGTACAGATCGAACATGCGATCATTGTAATGCCGAGACTGCTCGAAATCAGCCGCCGTACCTGTAAGCTTGAAATTGAGATCAGCCACTCGGATACTCTGGTAGCCAAAGCTGTTCTGATGCTGCAATCCATTGATCATGGCTAAAAATGGTTTGCTAGCTGGATAGCATACGGTAAATAGGATCGTATACATGCTAAATAGACTGCCCTCATCATTGAAAGAGAGGGGAGTCTATTTTATTCTTTCTATTCCGTCAGAACAGCAGCTAAGTTTTCGACTAGTGTTGTTCCTGGCTGCGGCTGCGACTACGGCTGTAAAAACTATAGCTGCGTAGCCCCGAGAAGATGTTGAACGCACCAATCAGCAGAAAAGCAGCTTCAACAATGATATTAACGGTAGAGCCGCGAAACAAAAACATGGATATCAAGGACAGCGTTACGAGCATAGCACCGAGCATCACATTCATGACGGAGCGTTTCAGCCCTTTATCTTGGGGATTTAAGGCACGGCGGGAGGATATGCTGAACACAGCGGCACCGATTACAAAGATCACCAGCAGGATAAACAATAAATACTTGATAAATAAAACCATGGACAGCCAGCTCCTTTATCGTGTCTTGCAGTAGCCAAGAAGTAATTTCCACGTCTGTCCATTATTGTATCACACGATGGCTGTCAGCTGCGCTTAAAAGGACTGATTTCTACCCAGATTTGCAGGACGCCTTCCATGACGAGCATGGTTCGGATTTTGACAGAGTATTCCTTGTCACGCACAATGTATAGCTTACCATCCAACAGCAGTCTAACCAGTTTGCTGTCTGTATCAATATCGAACATGCTGCGGCCGCGCATCGGTTCCAGATCTGAGCCCATTTGGCTTATGATTAATTTTACAGTTACGGGGTCAAGTGGGGTATCTTTTTTGGATTTGCTTTCCTCCGATCGAATTTTGATTTCTCTGATCACGGTTGAGGTATTATTGTATTTTTTGAGTGTCTGAATATCTTTTTGATATTGCTCGATCTGTACACGCAGATCTTGATTATGCAGCCATAATACGTTATATCCTACATGGTAAATAGCATTGTATATGACAGCTCCTACGACGATCCCTAGCATGAATATAGCGGAGATCTGGGTGAATCTGCGAAAACGACTGAATGGTGGAACTCTCACTGGCGTTACCCCCTGCCGCACACCCATTTTACTAGCTCACTGCCCATATGGGCTCCTAGAAAAGCGAAGGCAAGATACATGATTTGTTTGATGGCGGGGGAGAGGTTGCCTCCAATCATGTTGCTTTCAATGACCCGTAAGGGGTCCATAGTACCTCCTACAGCGGCTGCTAGTGCCCATATTTTAATCCGATCTGCCACATCCAGCATCGTTTGCGTCGGCGGTTGCAGGGATACAACGGCGCCGATTCCGCCGAGCATAGCTCCGCCAAGCACGATGCCGAAGGCGATAAAGAAGTCGAGGATAGCTTTGCTCATAAAAATGCTCATACAGGCCCCTTCCCGGACGAGGCATTTACAAGCTTTGCCTGTCCTTATGCTCTTAATCCATTCTATGGGCGGGTCCCCCTTTAATATGATAAAATAGTTTCATCTTATGTTTGATTTTTGCAGTAGAGAGGAAGTGGGGTTATGAGCCCTTTCGTGCATTTGCATGTGCACAGCGAATACAGTTTACTGGACGGGGCGGCGCGCATTACCGATCTCGTGCGCCGGGCCGGCGAATACGGCATGAAGTCGCTGGCGCTTACGGATCATGGAGTGATGTACGGGGCCATCCCCTTTTATAAAGCGTGTAAAGAGAATGGAATCAAGCCGATTATTGGCTGTGAAGCTTATTTAACCGCGGGTTCACGCCGTGAGCGGGGCAGTCGAAAAGATCAACCGATCTACCACTTGATTCTGCTCGTCAAGAATGAAACCGGCTACAAGAACCTGATGAAGCTGATCTCTATCGGCCATCTGGAAGGCCATCATTATAAACCCCGGATCGATATGGAAGTGCTGGCAGCTCATTCAGAGGGGATTATTTGTCTTAGTGCTTGTCTTGGCGGAGAAGTGCCGCAGCATCTGCTGCATGGACGTGATGAGGAGGCGCGCAAGGCTGCGCTGCGATATAAGGCGATTTTTGGCGAAGATTTCTATCTGGAGCTGCAAGACCACGGGATCTCCGAGCAAAAGAGAGTCAATCCCAAGCTGATCGCCCTTGCCGAGGACTGTGAAATTCCACTTGTGGTGACGAATGATGTCCATTATTTAGCGAAGGAAGATGCTGAGGTTCAGGATGTGCTGATCTGCATCGGAACAGGCAAAACGGTGGATGATGAGGAACGTCTCAAGATCGGAACAGATCAGCTGTTTCTAAAAAGCAGCGAGCAAATGGCGGCATTGTTTCCGCATGTGCCGCAGGCTATCGCCAATACCTTATTGATCGCAGAAAAATGTAATTTGGAGCTGACCTTCGGCAATCATATTCTGCCTGCCTATTCTCCGCTCCCTGAAGGCATGGATTCCGCTGCTTATTTGCGTGAGCTGTGCTGGAAGGGGATGGAGGAACGATATATAGATACACCGCAATGGACTACACCTGAGCAAAGAGAGACGGCTGAGAAGCGTCTCACCTATGAACTGGGCGTTATCGAGAGTATGGGCTTCAGCGATTATTTTCTAATTGTGTGGGATTTTATTGCTTATTGTCATCGTCAGGGAATTGCTACGGGACCCGGACGGGGATCCTCCGCGGGTAGTCTCACCGCATACTCTTTGCGAATAACTGACGTGGACCCATTGAAATATAACTTGCTCTTTGAACGTTTTCTAAATCCAGAACGGATCACCATGCCGGATATTGATATCGATTTTAGCGATGAACGGCGTGATGAGGTTATTGGTTATGTAGTGGAGAAATACGGCAAAGAACATGTGGCGCAAATTATTACTTTCGGAACTATGGCTGCACGGGCTGCCGTTCGTGATGTAGGCAGGGTGCTGAACTTGCCTTATAACGAGGTAGACAAAGCTGCCAAGCTTATACCTGGTCAACTAGGGATCAGCCTTGCCAGGGCGCTGGAGAGTACACCAGATCTTAAAGCACTGTATGATAGCAATCCAAAGATTAAAGGGTTGCTGGATATGGCTATGAAGGTGGAGGGCATGCCCCGCCATGCTTCGACACATGCTGCTGGGGTTGTTATCTCGAAAGGTCCGTTGACCGATGCAGTCCCACTTCAGGAAGGTAACGAAAGTACGGCGTTAACCCAATACTCTATGGAGCATTTGGAGAGTGTCGGGCTGTTGAAAATGGATTTTCTGGGTTTGCGCACGTTGTCGATTATCGAACGCTGCATGAATTCGATTAAAGAAATGAGCGGAAGTGTTCCGGATTTCCGTGTTATCCCAGATCATGATCCAGCTACGTATGAAATGCTTGGGGCTGGTGAGACAACAGGGGTCTTCCAGCTGGAGTCGGCGGGCGTTAGACGAGTACTTAAAGATCTGAAGCCTAACGGCTTTGAAGATATTGTATCGGTTCTAGCGCTGTATCGTCCCGGTCCGATGGAATTTATCCCGAAATATATAGCAGGCAAACACGGTGAGATTGAAGTAGAGTATCCACATTCTGATTTGAAGGCTATTTTAGCGGACACCTATGGGATCATTGTGTATCAGGAACAGATCATGCAGATTGCTTCTCTGATGGCGGGCTTCTCGTTAGGAGAAGCGGATCTGCTCCGTCGAGCGGTCTCAAAGAAAAAACGTGAGACGCTGGATAAGGAACGGAGCCATTTTGTTCAAGGCAGCTTACAGCAGGGGTATAATGAAACGGATGCAAATGCTGTTTATGACATGATCGTGCGCTTTGCTGATTACGGCTTCCCGCGTGCTCATGCCGCGGCTTATGGAGTACTGGCTTTCCAGACAGCCTATCTCAAGGCACATTATCCGGTGCAGTTTATGGCGTCTATGTTGACCGCTGTAATGGGCACTCACCGCAAGGTAGCGGAGTATGTGCTGGACTGTCGCCGCACAGGCATCGGCGTGTTGCCGCCGGATGTGAACGAGAGCGGCGTATTGTTTACTCCGGTTCCTGGCGAAGGAACCGGAACCGGGCATATCCGCTTTGGACTCGCAGCCATTAAGAACGTCGGCACGCTGGCAGTGGAGAACATTATGGCGGTCCGCAAGGAGCGGCCGTTCGACAGTCTGCTAGATTTCTGTCGACGTGTGGACCTGCGGGTCTGCAATAAGCGGGTAGTGGAATCTTTGCTGCAGGCGGGAGCTTTTGACTGTCTGCCGGGTCATCGCGCCCAGCTGCTGGCTATGCTGGACGAGACGGTTGACGCTGCGCTGAAATGGCGCAAGGAGCGGGATGAACTGCAAATCCAGCTGTTCGACGATTTGGTGGAGACACCGAACTGGGAAATCCGCTATCCGGATATCCCTAAGTTCACCATTGGCCAGCAGCTGGAGATGGAACGTGAGCTGCTGGGGTTATATCTTTCGGGCCATCCGCTTGATGATAGCGCGGAACTGCTTGAGGAGCCCGGCATGCAGCGGCTGATGGATCTTGGTGAAGCTGCGGATGAGAGCCAGACGGTTACGGCCGGAATGGTAGTATCCGTTAAGGAAATTACGACGAAGCAAGGAAAATCGATGGCCTTCGTCGAATGGGAAGATCAGATCGAGCGCTGCGAGGTCGTACTCTTCCCTGAGGTGTGGAAGCGAAGCCGCAGCTTGATTGCCAAGGGCGCGCTGCTGGCCTTGCGCGCTAAGGTTCAGCAGGAAGACGAAGGCTTCAAGCTGCTGGCCGAGGAAGTGGCGCTGCTGTCTGCGGAGGCTCTCCGCGGGCTGTTGCAGCGCCGCAGTGCCGCCGCGTCCCGCTCGTACAGCGCGGGACGCTCGGCCTCGGCAGGAGCGCCGCCACGCGGCGCAGCTCCTGCTTCCCGGACCAGCGGTGCCGCCACTGGTCCGGCTGCCAGGCCAGCAGGCGGCACAACGCCGCCTGCAACACCTGCACAGGCCGCGCCAGCAACAGCGGCGACCTCAGGCCAGCGTGTCTTTATCAAGATCACGCCGGCCTCAGAGAATGCAGCGTTGCTGTCGCGCCTGAAAGAGCTGCTGCAGAATCATCCCGGTCCTGCTGCGACGCTTCTGTTTTATGAACAGGATCAGAAGCTCCTAGCTCTTAGCGATAATTATCGAATTAAGCCGTCCGAGGAACTTTTCGCGGCGATCGAGGTTATGCTGGGTGCAGGTACGGTAAGAATAAAATAAGAACAATTCTCCCCTTTTCCGCATACATTAGGAAACCACAGGGCACATCCCTGTACGGAAAGGGGAGTCGCAGCATGTCCTATCAAATGGCAGTAGATCTGTTGGAACGCAGAGGTGTATCACTTTCCTCCATTGCTGAAATTGTATATATTTTACAATCGGTTTATTATCCTGGTTTAACCAAGGATGAATGTCTGTCCAGCGTCAAGTCTGTTTTGGGCAAAAGAGAAGTGCAGTATACTTTAATGACAGGTGTTGCTCTTGATGAATTAGCCGAGAAAAAACTGCTTCCACAGCCGCTGCAGGCGGTAATGGAGGCTGATGAATCCCTCTACGGAGCGGACGAGACTCTGGCGCTTGGTATTACAGGGGTATATGGGATGATCGGACTGACAGGTTTTGGGTATTTGGACAAAATAAAGCTTGGAATCATTGGTGAACTGAACGATGATAAAGGTAGGATTCATGTATTCTTGGATGACCTTGTTGCCGGCATTGCTGCCGCCGCTTCCGCCAGAATTGCTCATCGGCATGAAGGGGCAAAAGTATATCCTTTAGGCACGGACAAGGAATAATTGAGCCCCTTTATTTCGTTTGAACAAGTTCCTCAGTCTTGCTTCCTATGCCCTACTCCTGTTGCGGGAAAAAAGAAAACTGTGTTATCATAATTCCATTATACGGGATACGGCTGGGAATTAAGATTGGGGAGGCCTTGCAGGGCATGTGGACGGTAATATATATCGCGCCGACCGCCAGAGTGGCGGATATGATTAAGAGTAAGCTGACAGAAGAAGGTTTTTTGGTAGAATGCCGTCCAATCAATATGTCCAAGCAGCAGTTTGAGATATTGGTTCCTTCAGGTGAGCTGGAGGAAGTACAGGAAGTCCTTAATCTTATTCTGCATCCCTGAGTTTCTTACAAGACAAAAGTCATGACAGCGGCAAGCTGCATAACGCAAATAAACGGCTGAAGAGGTGCGGGTGTGTTCAAAGATTTATTTCAGAAGAAACGGAAGTACGCGACTATTCCTTCAGAACGTCTGGAGCGGAGCGGCGGGCCTGCGGAAGGCGAACGCCCCAAACGTGAAATCCCTGAAGGATTAATGAGCAAATGTAATAAATGCGGAACGATCCAGTATAGTAAGGAATTAGAGAAGAACCTAAAGGTATGTCCTAATTGTGGTCACCACTTGCGCCTAAATGCTGTGGAGCGCATTGCAATGACATTAGACCCTGAGGGCTTTATTGAGTTTGACAGTGAAATGTATTCTATCGACCCGCTGAAATTTCCGGGTTACGCTTCCAAAGTGGAGCAACAGCAGCTGAAATCTGGACAAACTGAAGCCGTAATTACGGGTCAGGGTTCCATTGGTGGCCATCCAGTCATCGTAGCTGTGATGAATTTTGAATTTTTCTCAGGCAGCATGGGCTCTGTAGTAGGGGAGAAGATCACCCGTGCGATAGAAGAGGCCACAGAGCAACAGCTTCCACTCCTTATTTTCTCTACTTCAGGTGGAGCGAGAATGCAGGAGAGTATTCTTAGTCTAATGCAAATGGCGAAGACCAGCGCTGCGCTGGCTCGTTTTAACGAGGTTGGAGGTCTTTACATCTCGATAATTACGGATCCTACTACCGGTGGAGTATCTGCGAGTTTTGCCAGCCTTGGTGATATAATTATTGCAGAGCCTGGAGCGGTATTTGGTTTCGCAGGACGTATAGTCATTGAGCAGACCATTCGCCAGAAGCTTCCGGATGATTTCCAGACCGCTGAATTTAATCTTCAGCATGGGTTGCTTGATATGGTCGTGCACCGCAAAGAAATGCGCGCTACATTGACTAAAATTTTGGAGCTGCATGACGTGAAAGGGGGATTTTAGGTTGGCAGGAGAGTTGCCTTTTGAAATGCCTCTGGTAGAAATGCGCAAGAAGATTGCTGAACTGAAGCAGTTTGGCGAAGAGAAGGGTATTGATTTTACGGACGAGGTAGCTAGGCTGGAAGAACGATACCGTGTGCTGGAGGAAGAGATATATTCTAATATTTCTCCTTCGCAAAAAATGCATTTGGCTAGACATCAAGGACGTCCGACTTCCCTTGATCTTATGGGGCAGATCTTCACTGATTTTATTGAACTCCACGGTGATCGGATGTTTGGGGATGATCTTGCTATTGTAGGTGGCATCGGTAAACTAAATGGGTTGCCGGTTACAGTTATTGGCCAGCAGCGCGGTAAAGACACCAAAGAGAATATTTTACGATTCTTCGGCAGTGCACACCCTGAGGGCTTCCGTAAAGCGCTGCGTCTGATGCAGCAAGCGGACAAGTTCAAACGTCCCATTATTACCTTCGTGGATACGAAAGGTGCATACCCAGGCAACACAGCCGAGGAAAGAGGTCAATCCGAAGCGATTGCCCGTAATTTACGCGAGATGTCTCAGTTTGGTGTTCCTGTAATCTGTGTGGTCATCGGTGAAGGCGGAAGCGGTGGCGCCCTGGCATTGGCGGTTGGGAATAGAGTGCTCATGCTGGAACATGCCATTTATTCGGCGATATCTCCTAACGGAGCGGCCTCTATTCTGTGGAAGGATGCTTCGAAGGCTGATCAAGCGGCAGAAGCCATGAAGATAACGGCTGCTGATCTGCTTGAGATGGAAGTTATAGAAGAGATCGTACCAGAGCCTAAAGGCGGCGCTCATCGGGATTACGAAGCAACAGCAGCGGCGATTAAGGATGCATTATGGCGGCATCTGCAGGAGCTAACCCAGATGAACTCAGTGGAATTGAAGGATGATCGATACCGTAAATTCCGTAAAATTGGTGAGTTTGCAGAGGCTCAGCAGGAACAAATTTTTATTGAAGAAGAAGTGAAGTCAGAAGTGTAAAAGTGCAAAATCATTTGCACTTTAAGACATATAGCTATACTTAGTGGGTCTTTTGGATATAGTGTAAAATATACAATTTATTGGAATTAAAATAATCTCGATCCACTAACGGGATTATTTTAATTTTTTTTATGTTTACAGAAAATTCGACTTAAAGTTACACCCAAAAGTGCCTACAACATTGATTTTGTGTCTGGTTTGCAGTAATATTCATAAGGGCGTACTTAAAGGCACATGTGACAAAGTTCCTATTTTATTAGTTAGCCTTGTAGTAGATTTTGTAGTTGGAAAAAGTGAGACAGAGAGAACGAAAAAACGGAGGAAAACCTAATGCGGAAAAGTAAAATTGTATGTACGATCGGACCTGCGAGTGAATCGTTGGAGAATATCAAAAAATTGATTTTGGCTGGTATGAATGTGGCCCGTCTGAATTTCTCCCACGGCGATTTCGAAGAGCACGGTGCTCGGATCAATACGATCCGTCAAGCATCTAAGGAACTGAACAAAACAGTTGCTATCCTGCTCGATACTAAAGGACCGGAGATTCGCACAGGCAAGCTGGAAGTAGAACCGATTGAACTTGTTCAGGACGAGTACCTGACACTGACTACGGAAGAGATCCTTGGTAATCAAGATCGTATTTCCATCACGTACAGCGAACTTCCTAACGATGTTCAAGTAGGATCCACAATCCTTATTGATGACGGTCTGATTGGTTTGACAGTTGTCGACATTCAAGGTACAGAAATCAAGACCCGTATTGTAAACGGTGGTACGATTAAGAGCAAGAAAGGCGTTAACGTACCAGGAGTAAACATCTCCTTGCCGGGTATTACGGAAAAAGACACCAACGATATTCTTTTTGGTATCGAACAGGACATCGATTTTATCGCCGCTTCCTTCGTTCGCAAAGCTAGCGACGTTCAGGAAATTCGTGAGCTGCTTGAGAAAAACAACGCTTCTCACATCCAAATCATTTCCAAAATCGAAAACCAACAAGGTGTTGACAACCTTGATGAAATTTTAGAAGCTTCTGACGGCCTGATGGTTGCTCGTGGTGACCTTGGTGTTGAAATCCCAGCTGAAGATGTACCTTTGGCTCAAAAATTGATGATTCAAAAATGTAACGTTGCTGGTAAACCAGTAATCACAGCTACACAAATGTTGGATTCCATGCAACGCAACCCACGTCCTACTCGCGCTGAAGCAAGTGACGTAGCAAACGCTATTTTAGATGGTACAGATGCAATCATGCTTTCCGGAGAAACTGCTGCTGGTAAATATCCAGTAGAATCCGTACTTACAATGTCCCGCATTGCTGAGAAAGCGGAATCCGCTCTGAACCACCATGAAATCTTCATGAAACAACAAACTGCACAAGAAACTACAGTTACAGAAGCAATCAGCCAATCCGTTGCAATTTCTGCTTTGGATCTGAACGCTAAGGCTATCATTTCTTCGACTGTAACAGGTCATACTGCACGCGTTGTTTCTAAATACCGTCCTAAAGCACCAATCATTGCCGTTACAACACAAGAAAGAACTATGCGTCAATTGTCCCTCGTTTGGGGCGTAACGCCAGTGTTCGGACAAGTTGCATCTTCCACAGATGAGCTGTTGGAAACAGCAATCAAAGGTGGTAAGGATTCCGGTCTGGTTCAAACTGGTGACCTAGTTGTGATTACTGCAGGAATTCCACTTGGACGTTCTGGTTCCACTAACTTGGTAAAAGTAAGCACAATCGAGTAGTTCTCGATTGGCTTCACCTGTTTAACAGGTTCCATAAAGCTTAATTAAAGGGTTGTCTCAACTGTAGTGAAAATCTACAAGCGAGGCAGCCCTTTTTTTCGTGTTTATCAACATATTCGATTGAAGATTATGTTAAATCCATTTATGCTGTTAGTAACAAATCTTGAATGATAGGTTCGAGTATTTTTATTTGGGGTATGTTCGTTTGACAGTAAAAGAATCCCCACGATGGTTTGGACAAGAAGGAACGGCGATAGTAGCGTTATTTTGCACCATGATTCCTCCCATATTGAGAGTGAGCCTCGGACTTTTGCCATTAATTCGACAGCAATAGAAGCAAGTAGGGGAGACACGCGCCAGCTTTGCAATTGAGCCGTCTACCTCGGGAGCCTCCATAATCCATTCACCAGAGGTTTGTGGTCCGGTATATCGCTGTAATGTTCGAAAAATCCAATTTCGGCTCAAATTGCGGAGCGTAATCGTCCATTTGTTGCGGCCTACCTTCGTGATGTTCGCTTTTATATGGTCTCCAGGGCTCACTGGAAGGGGAATTACCGTTTCGACATCAGGAAGGATTTCCCACCAAGCGTAATACCGGGCACGGCCATTTACGAATTCATGGCCTGTACCCGTTTGGATCAGGCTGCTGTTCTTGAAACCGTCAATACCAATCCAAGCAGAGGAATAGGAAGGTTTAGAGGTTGGTTTTACATATGGAACGATCCATTCACCGGCAATGCGGTTAAAAGCCCCCTTTTTTCCAGTGATCGTATATCCGCTCCAGTTTGTTGAAGACCAGCCGAAGCCGGAGCTTTGAAATTTGTTCGAATTAGATTTGTCTTTTAGACATGGATGATTGACCCGATTAGAATTTTGCTTATCATTCAACTTGTCCACCGCCTTTATAGTACTGCTATATTAAATGCGGTGATTACATAGGAAGTACGGGTGTTCTGCTAAAATATAAGAGAGTGCAATGCTTGATTTAAGAAGCTGGAGAGGATTTGTAGCTTAAAATGGAAAAATTATCGAAGCTGCGTGGCTTTTATCTGTTTTTAGGATTGGCCGGCGGTTCATTTGGCTCATATCTAACGCTGCTGCTTGTCCACAATGGACTTGATAGCGGGCAGATAGGTATACTAATGGCAACAGGCACGCTAATTGCGATCACGATTCAGCCAATATGGGGAATTGTCTCGGATCGGTATAATCAGACGCGTTTGGTACTAATCCTAAGTGTGGCGATACCGGCTTTATTAGCCGTCTTTTACCGTTCGGAATATTTTATAGTGTTACTGCTGGTGTATACCCTCTCTACAATCTTTTCCTCGACACAGGCGCCTATAGCCGATTCTTACGCGATTTCAGCGGCGAAGAGGGCTGGGGCTACTTATGGCAGTATAAGGCTTATGATGAGCATTGGAGCGGCTGTGGGAGCCTATTTAGGCGGATTGTATGTATCGTCCTTCTCTGTATCCACGATATGGCTGCCCTTTCTTATGTTTAATCTGATTGCGGTTCTTATTGCATTGACGCTGCCGAAGCAGGCAGAAGAGAATCATATGATGCGGCAATCGTTTTCTCAGGGGGTTAAAAAGCTGCTGGGGAATCGGGTGTTCCTAGCGTTTTTGGGTGGCAGTTTTCTTGTGAACCAGACGATGACTGCTTTTGGAACCTACTTCGTCATTGCGTTTCAGTCGGTTGGAGGTTCAACTCGTTATGCAGGAATTGCGCTTTTCCTCGCATCTGTAACGAACGTGCCCTCCATGCTGTTTGCTTCCAAGGTAATCAAAAAGCTGGGGCGCGAGCGGACGCTGCTCCTTGGCGCACTTATTTATGTCTTGCGGTGGGGTATTCAGGTGGCTTTCCCTTATCCATCCGTAATGATTGGAGTGCAGGTACTGCATGGTCTGTCATTCGGGTTCTTTTATATTGCTGCCGTTGAATATGTATCTCAGATCACCTCTAACGAGATGCAGGCGACTGGGCAAAGTGTTTTTAATATGGTGTTCTCGGGTTTTGCCGGTGTTGTTGGCAATTTATTAAATGGATTCTTGCTCAATCAAGGCGGCGTAGAAGTGATGAACCTGTCTTGTATGTTGAGTTCAATTGCAGGAGCGATGCTGCTATTTTATGTCGCCAGAAGCTCCCGAAGCAAACTATCGACGACAAAGCTATCTTCAGACGGGGCCCGGGCCTAAAGCTCTCCCTGCTGCCTATGCCGAAAGGAGTATTTATAAATGGAATTACAGCAAGACGGCTTGCGAAGCCGGTGGTATGAGTCTACCCTGCGTGTTCGATACCAGGAAAGTGATCAGATGGGCGTAGTGTATCATGCGAATTATTTGAACTGGTTTGAGTCTGGCCGTACGGAGTTGTTACGTCAGCTTGGCTTTACTTATCGTGAGCTTGAGAATCAGGGAGTGCTGCTGCCTGTTACCTCAGCCGATTTGCAATTTAAAAGTCCGGCGCGATATGATGATCTTATCTCCGTGTATGCGCGAATGACTACCTTTTCGGCGTTAAGAGTCGCATTTGAGTATCAGGTGCGGAGGCTCTCGGAAGCAGAAGGTAGGAATTTAGAGGGTTCAGCGGCTACTTTGGGACAATTGCGGTCGATGGACCTCCCCGGGGAACTGCTGGTTACCGGCTCGACAAATCATGTTTGGGTGAATCGAGAATGGAAGCCTGCCAGGCTGGATAGAGCCCTTCCGGAGCTGTTTCACGCGATTAAAGGAGCGCTGCGGGAAGAAAGGGGTTCTGTATGATTAGAAGCAAATGGTTGTGGGCTGCATTATTTATCATTCCTGCCGTGGAATTATTCGGCTTTATCTTTGTAGCAGATCAACTTGGAGCATTCAAAACGCTGCTGCTTATGTTGACGACCTCGGTTATCGGACTATTGATGATGCGTTTCGAAGGGAATAAAGTGCTGCAAGACAGCAGAACACATATGCAGGAGGGACGCGTTCCTGGCCGGACGATGCTGGATGGCCTATGCATTTTTTTCGGTGGCTTACTGCTGATCTTACCTGGCTTCATAACGGATATTGTAGGTTTCTCCTTGGTGTTTCCGTTAACTCGGCCTTTGTATCGTATATTTTTGCTGAAGTGGATTGAGAAAAAGATGAAAAACGGCACCTTCACCTTTTACCGCCGCTAGTCATCATCAAAACAAAAACAGAGCGGGCCCCTGTCATTGATAGGAGCCCGCTCTGTTTTGCTATTCCAAGAATTGTAGGGTATTGTTTATTATCTTAGTCTTCCGCTGACAATATAGCTGTGTAATGCGTGAAATACACCTGCTCGGTTAAAGGCTACAAGAATAACTAGAATAACGGGACCGATGATCAGCCCAAGCATACCGAACAGCTGCAAACCTGCAAACATACCGACCAGCATAGCAAGGGGATCAAGCCCAATGCTGCTGGCGAGCACTTTCGGCTCAAGCACTTGGCGGGTTACAAGGATAACGGCATATAGGATAGTAAGTCCGATCCCCAGTGCCAGATTGTCTGTCATGTAAGAGTATAACGCCCAAGGAATCATTACGATTCCAACCCCTAAATAAGGCAACAGATCCACAAAACCAATCATTAAGCCAATAGCGAAAGCAGATTTTACACCCAAGAGCAGCAACCCGATCACGACAATGACCGCTGTAATGGAGATCAGGATTAGCTGAGCCCGGAGATAGCCGAAGAGAGCTTTTCGCAGATCCCGCCAGATACCCGATACCGGCTTTAAGAATGGGGCTGGCAGCCAGCCTGTGAGTTTGGCATTATGTCTTTCCCAGCTAGTACTAATAAAAAAGGCAGCGAGAACGACCACGATAAGAATTGTACCCATACTGGGTAGAGCGGAGATCAGCTTTAAGATCACATTAAAAAATCCGGTCACCACTTGCGTAACTGCGTAACCAACGGTTTCCGTTGTTCTGCTGATATTGCTGTCAATGGTGGCGTGATAGTCAGGATTGTCGCGGTAGAACTGATTTATCTGGTTAATGATATTCTGTATGCTTGCATTCTGGCTCAAGGACAGCAGAAGCTCTCTCCATTGGTCCGTATGAAGATTAAAGGTCTGCAGCAGCACGATCAATTCTTTCACTAGCCTTGTAATCATCGCGGTCAGTACTAGTGCGGTTCCGCCTATGTAAAATAGCAGCGAGAGCGACACCGCCAGCCACGCTGGGAGCTTAAGGCCTTTAAGAATCAACACTAGTGGATGCATGATATAAGCGAGCAACCAAGCGAGCAGGAGGGGGTATAACAGCGGAAGCAATAAATAGATTGCCAGCAGGAGGATAGAGGTAGCCAGAACGACCCACAGGCCGCGCAGCAGTCTTTTTAATGCTAATCGGTCCATACGAAGATCTACACCTCCTTCATTCCTGCGGATGCAGGGGAATAAAAGCTCGTCTTCATATATATTCATAGAACCTAATTAAAGACTAGGAAACGGGATGAATATTGGGCTGAACCGGATGCTATAAACTAAAATCTCAACTGTGAATCAAGGGTTTAGAAGTTTTTTTCTATCTCTGTGATAAAATCATTTGATGCGCTGCAAAGCTTCCACATTGTTCACATAACCGACAAAATCCAGTATGATGAATAAAGATTCGATTACGAAAGTCAGACAACATCCTCGCCGGATATGTCCTTGAACTGCACTCTTAGATTTTTCAATGCTTTAAATTGGAAATGTTTACATGAAAACGAGAATGCTTTTTATACCTTGTTGGCAAAGGAGAGATATGCTATGACAGCTACCAAAGGCTTGGAAGGTATCGTTGCAACAACTTCATCCATTAGCTCTATTGTGGATGGGGTACTCACTTACCGTGGTTATGATATTGATGATCTCGCAGAAAATGCTACCTTCGAAGAAACCGCTTATTTATTGTGGTTTGGCAGTCTACCAACAACACCAGAGCTGGAAGCGCTCAAACGGGATTTCAGTGCTTTCGCACGGATTCCTGAGCCAGTCATCGAGCAAATGAAGCTCTATCCAAAAGACACCAACACCATGGCAGCATTGCGGACTGCTGTATCAAGCCTTGCTCTCTATGATGAAGCGGCTGACGATATGAGTAGAGAAGCTAACGAGATTAAAGCAGTAAAACTACAGGCACAGCTCCCGACGGTTGTGGCGGCCCTATCGCGTATTCGCAAAGGTCTGGAACCTGTGGCTCCTAAAGAAGGCGTCTCGATTGCCGAGAACTTCCTGTATATGTTATGGGGAAAAGAGCCTGACAGTGTATCTGTTAAAGCGCTTGATACCGCACTTGTGCTTCATGCGGACCATGAGCTGAATGCTTCAACTTTTGCAGGCAGAGTTACGGTTGCAACCTTGTCCGATATTTATTCCGGCGTGACCTCCGCTATCGGCGCACTAAAGGGTCCACTTCACGGTGGGGCGAATGAAGCCGTTATGAAGATGCTTGAAGAGATCGGAAGTTTGGAAGCGGTTGAACCTTATATTCGTAAGAAGCTGGATAACCGCGAGAAGATCATGGGCTTCGGCCATAGAGTATACAAAAATGGTGATCCACGTGCTAAACACCTGATGAAAATGTCACTTGAACTTGGCACAATGAAAAATGATACTACGCTGTATGATATGTCCGTAAATATCGAGGAATTGATTACCGGACAAAAGGGACTTAAACCGAATGTTGATTTCTATTCGGCATCAGTTTATACACAGCTGGGTATTGAACGTGAGCTGTTCACTCCTATCTTTGCAATTAGCCGGACTTCAGGCTGGACTGCACATATTCTGGAGCAATATACAGATAACCGTATTATCCGGCCACGTGCAGAATACACAGGTATGATTGAACAGAAATACGTTCCAGTAGACGAAAGATAGAAGGGCAGCCTTGCGGGCTGCTCCTAAAGTTTAGTAGAATGAACCCTAGAATATATGCAATAATGCATATTCATACGTAGAGAGTTTTGTTCGAGGCTTGTCCATGAGAAATTAAATCCCACAAAACTTTAGGAGGAATACACTCAAATGTTGAAACTAGAAAAATTCGATCTGCCAACAGAAGGCGAACAAATCACAATTAAAGATGGTAAACTGCAGGTTCCTAATCATCCAATCATTCCTTTTATCGAGGGTGACGGCACAGGCCGTGATATTTGGAAGGCTTCCAAACGCGTACTTGATGCAGCAGTAACTAAAGCTTATGGCGGCACAAAGCAAATCGCTTGGTACGAAGTTTTTGCTGGCGAAAAAGCCTTCAATACATATGGCGAATGGCTGCCAAATGATACTTTGGAGGCAATCCGTGAATATTTTGTAGCTATTAAAGGTCCACTTACGACTCCAATCGGAGGCGGTATTCGTTCATTGAACGTAGCTTTGCGTCAAGAGTTGGATTTGTACGTATGTCTGCGTCCAGTTCGTTATTTCGAAGGGGTTCCTTCTCCTGTTAAACGTCCTGAGCTGGTGGATATGGTTATTTTCCGTGAGAATACGGAGGATATTTATGCAGGGATCGAATATCAAGAAGGTTCTGCTGAAGTGAAAAAAGTCATCGAATTCCTGCAAAAAGAGATGGGAGTTAACAAAATCCGTTTCCCTGAAACTTCTGGTATTGGTATCAAACCAGTATCCTCCGAAGGTTCAAAACGTTTGGTACGCGCTGCTATTGAATATGCGATCAAACACGGACGCAAGAGCGTAACGCTTGTGCACAAAGGAAACATCATGAAGTTCACTGAAGGTGCCTTCAAAAACTGGGGTTATGAAGTTGCTGAGCAAGAGTTCGGAGATAAGGTCTTCACTTGGAATCAATACGATGTGATTAAAGAACGTGAAGGTGAAGCTGCTGCCAATGCTGCTCAGAAGGATGCTGAAGCTGCGGGCAAAATTATCATCAAGGATGCCATTGCGGATATCGCATTGCAACAAGTTCTGACTCGTCCGACTGATTTTGATGTTATTGCTACCTTGAACCTGAACGGGGATTACCTGTCTGACGCGCTTGCTGCGCAAATCGGCGGTATCGGTATCGCTCCTGGAGCGAACATTAACTATATTTCTGGACATGCGATTTTTGAAGCCACTCATGGCACCGCACCTAAATATGCAGACAAAGATGTTGTGAACCCTGGTTCCGTGATTCTGTCCGGCGTAATGTTGCTGGAGCATCTGGGTTGGCAGGAAGCAGCAGATCTGATTTATAAAGGTATGGAAACAGCTATTAATAACAAAACCGTGACTTATGACTTTGCCCGCCTGATGGAAGGCGCAACTGAACTGAAATGCTCTGCATTTGCCGACGAGATTATTAATCACCTCTAAGATAGGCTGGCTCAACCAACTGAATATATTGAAGTTTAGCTAATACAAGCTATACCGACACCGTTCTAGGAGGAGAATCCTTGGCAATCAAACGTTATAAAATTACAGTTGTAGGTGCCGGTTTTACTGGTGCTACTACAGCTCTTATGCTTGCTCAAAAGGAGCTTGGTGACGTTGTGCTGCTTGATATCCCACAAATGGAGAACACAACCAAGGGGAAGGCACTAGATATGCTGGAAGCAGGTCCTGTACAGAAATTTGACAGTCAAATTACAGGAACCTCAAGCTATGAAGATGCTGCGGATTCAGATATTGTAATCATCACTGCAGGGATTGCCCGTAAACCTGGAATGAGTCGCGATGATCTCGTGAACACCAATGCAGGTATTGTGAAGTCGGTATGCGAGAACATAAAACGTGTAGCACCAGATTCCATCGTAATCATTCTGAGTAATCCAGTTGACGCTATGACCTATGCGGCATTTAATGCGCTGGGTTTTCCGAAGAGTCGCGTAATTGGACAATCCGGAGTGCTGGATACAGCCCGTTATAACACGTTTATTGCACAAGAGCTGAAGGCATCTGTTGAAGATGTACGTGGTTTCGTATTAGGCGGACACGGCGATGATATGGTACCGCTCGTAAGGTATTCCAGTGTCGGTGGCATTCCAATTGATACATTGATATCTGCGGAGCGTATTGATGAGATTGTGCAACGTACACGTGTAGGTGGCGGAGAGATTGTTAACCTCTTAGGAAATGGTAGTGCTTATTATGCACCAGCGGCTTCTTTAGTTCAGATGGCGGAAGCTATCTTGAAGGACAAAAAACGGATCATTCCGGTTATCGCTTTGCTCGAAGGAGAATATGGCTACGATAACCTGTTCATGGGTGTTCCGGCGTTACTTGGTGCCAATGGTATTGAGAAAATTTTTGAACTCGAGCTTACAGCTGAGGAAAAAGCGGCTTTAGATAAGTCTGCTGAATCCGTGCGTAGCGTAACAGCTGTGCTAACTTTATAGATTGTGACAGAGGTATGAAGAAACCCCCATTTTGTTCACTTAAAATGGGGGTTTCCTTTTCTTCTTAAGCAATAATGGGTATAATTAAATGTAACTATTATCACAGTTAAATCGGAGGAGATATGTTATGGATTGGAACGTTTTGTTTTTCTTACATATGATCGGAACCTTGGCACTTGGCTTCTACCTTGTGCTACCCTTCATCCTAGGACGTGCAGAGAAACTGTCGTCTGGGGCTAAAGAAGGAACGTTAAGTGCAGTAACCGGATTTAATCGTTTTGCGCAGTATGGATTGGTGATCCAACTCCTTACAGGCGGTTACATGATGACCAAAGGTGATTATTCAGTAGCGTGGATGATTATTGTTGTTGTGTTACTGCTAGCGATGTTTGCGCTTGGCGGTATTATGAGCAAACCTTTGCGTCTTGCAGCAGCTGGAATTCGTGAGAACCGCGACGTTAGCGCAGAGACTGGCAAATTGCGCACACTTAGTGCACTGCTTACGGTGTCATTGCTATTGATGGTATTCTTTATGGTGTTTAACGACATAGTTTAATTTACAGCGAATTATACCCGCCTCCGTAATGGAGAGCGGGTTTTTCGTATGTTCCGGTAATTTATCTTCATTAACGTTAATCCCTGATAGGATCCGTATAAGACTTCGGCCGGTAATTTAACGGAGAAACACCCGTCCATCGTTTGAATTGTCGGCTGAAGTGGCTCTGGGAAGCAAACCCGAGTTGTTCAGAAATCATCTGTATTTTTAAATCGGTATGAAGCAGCAAATGTTTTGACTTCTTTAATCTTAGATTAGTTATGTACTGCCTAGGAGATATCTTATATACCTTTGTAAACAACTTATGGCACTGCACCCGACTTAAGCAAAGCTGCTCAGCAATCAAATTAACCGTGAGCTCCGGCAAATGAATATTGGCTGCAATATATTTTTCAATCTGATGAGCAGTTTCCACCTCGTACAAAGAGTTTGCTTGTCGCGCTGCGTTGGAATTCTCCGAATTCGAGAGCTGTACATCAATGAGTTCAGTCAAAATCATCAGGATGATCGCTTGCAAACGAAGCCTTTCTTTTACAAGAATCATTTCTTCAATTTCCTCGGGAAATCCAGTGGAGGCCGTCGTGGCGAGAATATTGTTCTTAATAAATTCATCCAAATGTTCCAGTTGGTGATTTAATCCCGAATGCTGCATTTGCTGGTTATTCCATTTCTGTACAGCTTGAGACTGAAACCAATCACGAAACTTTAAATCGTCAATATCGAAATGAAAGGAGAGGTAGATATAGTTGCTTAGGCCAGAATTAACTACATAATGACGTAAGCCAGGCGGAATAATTAACCAATCTCCTTTACCAAAGGCAATGGAGCTTCCTTCTACATATTGATGGGAGTTGCCGTCGTAGCAATACAATAGTTCGAAGATTTTGTGATGATGATCAGGGTATGCCCACCCAGGTTCTGCTACACGATAATGAACACCGATCAGCTGCAGTGTACTCATAATGTTCGGAAAGCTGACTTTGTAAGCGATAGGAGTTCTCCTCCTTAGGATCAATAGGGATGTTCTTAATTATATCAAGGATACCTATACATATGACCGTTTTGCAGTGCGAGCCGTTGATCATTCCATAGTTTTCTTTACAAAAGGTCAAAAAAAAGAATGAAATCATCATTTGAATCACTTTAGAGAACAGGGATAATGGAGGAACCTAGGGAAGTATTTCGAGAAACGGAAGGAAGTGTAATGAAGTGGGAAAGTTGTGTAGGAATATACTAATCTTATCTTCTTTACTAATGGCTTCATTGACTCTTACTCACGGTAAAACAGAGGCATCCCTATTAAAAGATGGGGCAGAGAGGCAGCCTCCAACCCGAATTGCAAGCGTATACAAGTTTAATTTTACAAACCAAGTTAAAACAGGATATCAATCCGTTAGGTATGATCCTAATCGCGGTGCACAATTGTATGACTCATCTTTAGGTTATGGTTTTGTTCAAGAGACCAACGCTTTACCCGCCAGAGAAGTGCACACCGACTCAATTACATCCGATGGAACAGGTTTTTTCATCACAGAACCTATTTTTTTTGCTGAACCTAAATCTGAGAAAGATAATTATAACAACTACGGAATGGCGTTTCGAATGGATGCTCCCCCTGGAACCTACAACGTATATGTAAAAACGACTTCTGACGCAGAGGATGGGATCGTGTCAGTATCAGGAATGCAGACCAGCCGCTTGTTGAAAAGTGGACATTGGGACGCTGCAAAGCTTGTACCCGTCAAGCATACGGCTGTAGCCAAAGGGAAAGAGTGGACTTATACGTATGTAAACGGCCGTGACCATATAGATATTGAGATCGAACCGAACAAAGTGAACACAGCTGTGGGGATTGAGGAGATCATACTGGAACCGATTTTGCCACAGCATAGAGCAGTTGGTGCTCTTCCGAATTTATTTATACTTGGAGATTCCACGGTCAAGTCCTACACCTTCGACGAAGCACCAATGAGTGGTTGGGGCCAGATTATTGGCAGTATGTTTAATCAACATAAATTGAGTGTAACTAACTATTCCATGGGAGGACGCTCGTTTAAAAATGCCTATACAGAAGGTCGACTGAACGACATTTTACTGAATGGCAGCATTGGAGATTATGTGTTTATTCAATTCGGACACAATGATGAGAGCGCAGATGAGTTCAGACGTTACGGCAGAGGTTCGACAGAAGCAATGTATGAAAATTATCTTAAAGAAGTTTATCTCCCTGCGATTCAAGCCCGGGGCATGATACCAGTACTGGTAACGCCAATGTCCAGAATTAAAGGGAATGCAAGTCCGGGATATATCTATGAAAATTCTTTTAAATCAAGAAAGTTTGTAGATATTCTTAAACGGGTCGCAGATGAATCTGGAGTTACACTTATTGACCTTAACTCGGAAAGTCTGAAATATTATAACGAGATCGGTGCAGAAGCAATAACAGCCCTCTTCATGTCAATTGAAGCCGGAGAAACGCCAGGCAAAACAAATGACGGAAGTTACGCTAACGGGCATCCTTCAAAGAAAGTCGATGGGACTCATTTTAAAGAAGCGCTCGCCAAACAATTTTCGCGGATGATTGTTACGGAGCTTGTAGAGAAAGGTGCTACTGGCGATTCTACTGCTGCCTCCATTACTGCTTACCTTAAAGGCAACGTTAAGCATGCGGCACTAACAGGGAACTGGGGTAAGATTTTTCCGGAAATAACGAATGATACGACGACCGGGGAAGTTGCTTATTACCGTAATCAAATTGACAAATTAATCCAGCTGGGAGTAATGGGCAAAGACCGTCAAGGAAATTTTAATCCGGATACGGTGATGACAGTTGCTGAATTCACACGCAGTATTTCTAAGTTAATGAAAGTGGAAAGATCAGATCTTGCCTATTATCCGAAAGGTAAGCTGTCACGTGAAACGATGGGTGCTATTCTCTATGACGTTTACCAAATAAAGTTTGCTAATAAACCTAAGTACATGACTGATTATAACGGCATAGCAGTAGTGCCAGGAGATCCTGGCTATGATTCAAATTTGGAGCCAGGAGCTAGAGGTGCGATGTACTATCCTCTTGTATCCTGGACGCAGCTTGTTGATACAGCGGACATTTCTCCTAATTTAATTTCAAAAGTGAAAAGTGCATATGAATTAGGACTCATTAGATCTGAAGTGGGGATTGCCAGAGGCGAAATGGTCAATGGGACAGAACTAGAACCTAAAGCTATAGTGACCCGGGAGAAAGCGGCCAAAGCTCTGTACTTTATGTGGGTGCTGGAACATGAAGTGAATGCAGAAAATCATGTTTCTTCTCTAAAATAGTCAGGGTGAACAATTCAAGGCACAGCAGCGATGCTGTGTCTATTTGTATGCAGTGAATTCCTCTCCACTTACAGCAGTGTATCTCTCGCGGTTGTTTATTTCTACTTTCATTGTGGTAAGTAAGATTCGTAAAGCGATTTAAGAAAATGACAAACCCAGCGTATAAACGTGCATAGTTGTGCCATCCTAAGACGATCAGTTAACTATCAATTTGCTTAACGAGAGGAGATAGGGAAGATGTCAGGCAACAATAAACAAGCTACAAAAACCTTACCCCCACAGGAGCAGCATCATCAGCCAGGGATTGAGAGTGAAATGACGCCGCTGCCCAAATACGAGCCGGCAAATTATAAAGCAGCAGGTAAACTGCAAGACAAGGCGGCGTTAATTACCGGTGGAGACAGCGGAATTGGGCGTGCAGTTGCTGTGCTTTTTGCTAAAGAAGGCGCTGATGTGGTCATTTCATATCTTAATGAACACTCAGATGCAGAGGAAACTAAACGTCAGGTCGAGCAGGAAGGCCGCAAATGTATCCTAATTCCAGGTGATATCGGTGACGAGAAATTCTGTAAGGATCTTATTAAACAGACGGTGGAGGGCTTAGGAAAGCTTGATATTCTCATCAATAACGCGGCAGAGCAACATCCGCAAGCTAAGATCGAGGATATTACTTCCGAGCAGCTTGAGCGTACTTTCCGTACGAATATATTTGCGATGTTCTATTTAACAAAAGCAGCTATGCCTCATTTAAAAGCAGGATCTACCATTATAAATACAACTTCAATTACCGCTTATCGCGGAAGCCCGCAGCTGCTGGACTATTCATCAACTAAAGGAGCTATTCTTAGCTTCACACGATCCTTGTCCACGAATCTGGCAGAGAAGGGCATACGGGTAAACGGTGTTGCTCCAGGTCCAATCTGGACACCGCTGATTCCCTCTACCTTTGATGCAAAACAGGTTAGCGAGTTTGGAGGTACACAGCCTATGAAACGGCCTGGACAACCAGAAGAGCTGGCACCAGCCTATGTATATCTGGCCTCTGACGATTCCAGTTATGTGACTGGACAGGTTATTCATGTAAATGGTGGCGAGGTAGTAAACGGTTAGATCAGAACAGCTAATGTGAATAAATGGGTGTATTTCAATAAAAAAATATGTTACTATAAACCACGTTAGCATTTTAAAATTGTATATTTATGTCACTAGGGGTGCCGATTGGCTGAGACGGAATGGATTTCCGGACCCTTTGAACCTGATCTGGTTAAGACCAGCGTAGGGAAGTGGAGAACGAATTTCTGTTGTCGGGCTATTTGTAGTGCCGTCTATATACAGATTCTGACTGCCTTCCTTACGGGGGGCAGTTTTTTTGTTTTTTACTGACCTACAGGGAAGTGAGAGAGGAGATCGTGATGTTGCAAGCTGAGATCCATCTAATATCAGACGGCAAGCTACAGCTGAGACATTTTGTTGAACTAGCTGTCACGGTGCAGATATGGGTCGATTATATTCACCTGAGAGATAAGCAATGTCCTGCACGCGAACTACTCGCTGCGGCACAGGAGCTGTTGGCTGCCGGTATGCCCGCTACCAAACTGATAATCAACGACCGAATAGATGTAGCCTTGGCAGCTGGTGCCGCGGGGGTTCAGTTGGCCTGGCACAGTCTGAGTCCGGGTACAGCCCGGCGAATTGCACCTCAGCTTCGGCTGGGGAGATCGGTTCATTCTCCGGAAGAAGCGGCGAATGCCTCAGAGCAGGGAGCTGATTATTGCTTGTTTGGTCATGTATTTCCCTCGGATAGCAAGTTAGGGCTGCCCGCACGTGGGTTAGAGCTGCTTGCAGAAACGGTGAAGACCAGCTCTATTCCTGTAATTGCTATTGGCGGAATTAGCCCCGCTAATGCGGCACAGATCATTAGACAAGGTGCGGCAGGAGTTGCTGTGATGTCCGGTATTTGCGGAGCGGATGATCCTTATGAGGCCGCCAAAGCTATTCATATGGCGGTTCATTCATGGCCTGGAGGTAACAGCATGGGCGAAGGGGGTGATTCAGAATGAAGCTGTTGATTAACGGGAAATCCGCAGAGTGTTCTGGTGGTATTCAAACTATAGCTGATTTGATCAGTCTTCCTGAGTGGTCGGGTCGTCTGATGATCATTGAGCTGAATGGAGAAATTGTCAGTAAGGAGAATTATGAAAGTACTGCTCTGAGCGAGGATGATCGTTTGGAACTGGTGCACTTTGTTGGTGGGGGTTGAGATGGAGCGGTATAGAATTTTGAGAAATTTATAAGAACCAAAGGGAGGTAATTTCATGCATGACCCGTTACATATTGGCGGCATCGAATTAACCAGTAGATTATTTATCGGAACCGGAAAATATAGCCGGAATACGCTGATCCCCGAAGTGATTGCTAGCTCTGGTTCTCAGGTGATTACTGTAGCGCTTCGCCGAGTGGACCCGCAAGGTGGAGCAGAAAATATCATGAACCACATTCCCGGCCACATGACTCTTCTGCCTAATACCTCAGGAGCGCGTACAGCGGAAGAGGCAGTCCGTATTGCAAGATTTGCAAGAGCTGCGGGACTGGGGAACTGGGTCAAGATCGAAGTGATCAATGATCAGAAATACCTGCTTCCAGATAATCTGGAGACCATACGAGCTACAGAGATTTTAGCAGCGGAGGGTTTTGTAGTATTGCCATATATGAGTCCGGACCTTTCGGCTGCTTTACGTCTGAGAGATGCCGGTGCTGCTGCTGTGATGCCGCTTGGTGCGCCGATCGGGACGAATCGCGGCCTGCGCACTAAGGAGCTTGTGCGTATTCTTATTGAAGAAGTGAATTTGCCGATTATTGTAGACGCCGGGATTGGCAAGCCCTCGGAAGCGGCGGAAGCAATGGAGATGGGGGCCGCTGCTGTTCTGCTTAATACGGCTATCGCAACGGCACGTAATCCGCTCGTCATGGCGGAAGCGTTCCGCGAGGCGATATCCGCTGGCCGCAAAGCTTATTTGGCAGGACTGGGTCCTGTAGAAGAAGTTGCTTTTGCTTCGTCACCGTTGACTGGATTTTTGAACTGAATTTGATAGGTCACGAAAGGAGGGAAGATTAGCATGAGCTTTTTTGACACACTGGCCCGCTTGGAGCAGTATCCTTATGAGCAGCTGTGGAAGGAGTTCCGGGAGGATGACGTTAAGCGGGCGCTTGGAAAAGACAAGCTGAACGAAAATGATTTGCTGGCATTGCTTTCTCCGGCAGCAACGCCGCTGCTAGAGGAGATGGCGTTGGCTGCACAGCGACTGACCCGTGCACATTTTGGTTATTCGATGCAGCTGTTCACACCGATGTATCTTGCGGATTTTTGTGTGAATCATTGTACCTACTGCAGCTTCAGCTCCATTTATGATTTTCCGCGCAAAAAGCTGTCCTTGGAGGAGGTCCGCAGGGAGGCTGAGAAGATTGCAGCTACAGGTCTGCGGCATATCCTCATTTTGACTGGTGAATCGCGCCGGGAGAATCCTGTCTCATATATTAAGGATTGCGTAGATGTACTCAGGGAATTTTTTTCCTCTGTCAGTATTGAGATAAATCCTCTATCAACTGCAGAATATAAAGAGCTTCTTCAAGCAGGGGTGGATGGATTAACACTATACCAAGAGGTGTACCACCAGGAGACTTACAGAAAGCTGCATGTTAAAGGGCCTAAAAGAAACTACCGGAATCGCCTGGATGCACCTGAACGCGGCTGTCAGGCAGGTTTTCGTTCTGTGAATATTGGTACGTTGCTCGGGATGTATGATTGGCGGCAAGAGGCATTCCAAAGTGCCATGCATGCCCGCTATTTGCAGGATCGGTATCCAGATTGCGAGATCAGTCTGTCACCTCCGCGGTTTCGGCCTTATTTAGGGGAATTTAACCCGGAGTGTGATGTTACCGACCGATCGCTAGTGCAGATTATTTTGGCATACCGGTTATTTTTACCCCGTTCGGGCATTACTTTATCTACACGAGAGCCTGCCTCTCTACGCGATCATTTAATTCATCTAGGAATAACTAAGATGTCAGCCGGGGTCACTACTGAGGTGGGCGGTCACACTAATGCAGGGGGAACTCCGCAATTCGAAATATCCGATGGCCGTAGTGTGCAGGAGATTACGGAAATGCTATATACGAAGGGTTTGCAGCCCATTTTTAAAGACTGGGATATCCTGACCGAATCAACAACGTAACGCTTGTATTATCAATTATTAATCACTAATGGACCCCTGCGAGATTCATGCGGAGGTCCATTTTTTTTGTATAGAGGG
The DNA here is from genome assembly GCF_038004505.1 of Paenibacillus sp. FSL R7-0048. NCBI lineage: Bacteria > Bacillati > Bacillota > Bacilli > Caryophanales > Paenibacillaceae > Paenibacillus > Paenibacillus sp. FSL R7-0048. The sequence continues at coordinate 2,288,998 of NZ_JBBORF010000001.1, forward strand.
TGTTTAGTTTCCGGCAGAGAGCTCATCGAGAGACATTTCGAAACTCGGTGCCATATGAGTCAGAAAATAATCCACTTCCTGCAGGTCAAGCCCACGAAGTTTTGCTGCTGTCTGCTCCTTCGCGGCGGCAAATTCTCGGTTTCCTGCAGCAACTTCCCATACGCATTTCAAATAAGCATCCAGCCGATCAGCGGCTTTCACATAGCTGTGCAGCAGAATGTCCTCCGAATCGGGAGGGCTGTCTTCCGGTCGTATAAGCTGAGTGTAGATGCTTTTCAGCTCTGATGGAATCATTCCAGTTAAGCGATCAGCCGCAACTTTCTCCATTTCGCGGAAGCTGGTGAGCAAGCGAGGATTGTTGTATTTTACCGGCGTGGCGATGTCACCTGTGAACACTTCGCTGGCATCATGGAACAGAGCTATGGTTGCTGCTCGTTCCGCGTTTAGTGAACGTCCAAAATGAACATTACCGATGGAACAGAGCATATGTGTGAGCAATGCAACATGAAAAGAATGCTCAGCGACGTTCTCCGGTGCGGTGCTGCGCATCAAGCTCCAGCGCTGAATATACTGAAGACGATATAGATAGGCAGAAAAATGGTAGCTCAATTTTAAAGTAACCCCTTTCATGCGGTGCTAGGTATGATATTATTATACTAATTGTATCAAACTTTAGATAACCTGGAACTGCCGAGAGGAGCTTGAATGAAGATGCAGCATTTTGAAGACAGTATTTATAACCTTATCGTAGAAACTTCCACGAATTTGCCGGGAGATGTACGCCGGGCAGTTGCAAAAGGTCGCGCGCTGGAAGACAGGGCTACCCGGTCCGGTCTTGCTTTAACCACGATTGCGCAAAATATCGGAATGGCTGAGCAGCAAGTGTCTCCGATCTGTCAGGATACGGGAATGCCTACATTTATCATTCACACCCCTGTGGGAATCAATCAGATTGAGATGAAAAAAGATATTCATAATGCCATTGTACGAGCGACCAAGAATGGTAAACTTCGTCCCAATTCTGTAGATTCATTAACAGGTGAGAATAGCGGAGATAACTTGGGTGCAGGCACACCAGTCATTCATTTCGAACAATGGGAAGAGGATAAAATAGACGTTAGACTTATTCTGAAGGGTGGAGGCTGCGAGAATAAAAATATTCAATACAGTCTCCCGGCAGAATTAGAAGGACTCGGCAAAGCGGGTCGGGATCTGGACGGAATCCGTAAATGTATTTTACACGCGGTATATCAGGCGCAGGGACAGGGCTGTAGTGCCGGTTTTATTGGCGTGGGTATCGGCGGTGACCGTACGACTGGCTACGAGCTGGCTAAGAAGCAGCTGTTCCGCAAAGTGGAGGATGTTAATCCAATAGAAGACCTTAGTAAGCTGGAAGACTATATTATGGAGAATGCTAACAAGCTTGGAATTGGCACGATGGGCTTTGGTGGTGAAGTATCGCTGCTGGGCTGTAAGGTTGGCGTAATGAATCGTCTGCCAGCTAGCTTTTTCGTATCCGTTGCTTATAACTGTTGGGCCTTCCGCCGCCAAGGGGTGCTGGTTGATCCATCCACAGGCAATATAGAGGATTGGTTGTATGAGAGTGGTACAGGGATATCTGTAGATGATGAAGGGGCACATGAATCTGAAGCAGTAATTGCTGAGGGAGCTAACAGCCCAGCCTCTGAATCGCGGGAAGTACGTCTTACAACGCCGATAAGTGAAGAGGATATCCGTAGTCTGCGTGTTGGAGACGTGGTTATTTTATCCGGTGAAATGCATACAGGCCGTGATGCTTTGCACAAATATTTAATGGATCATGAGTCTCCGGTAGATCTGGAAGGGGCTGTGATTTATCATTGTGGTCCTGTGATGATGAAAGATGAGGAAGGCTGGCATGTAAAAGCTGCGGGCCCAACTACGAGCATTCGTGAAGAGCCTTATCAAGGCGATATTATCAAAAAATTTGGAATCCGTGCAGTCATCGGAAAAGGTGGTATGGGTCCAAAAACGTTAAAAGCGTTGCAGGAGCACGGCGGGGTATACCTCAATGCGATTGGTGGAGCCGCCCAGTATTATGCAGAGTGTATTAAGAAGGTCAACGCTGTTGATTTTATGGAATTTGGTATTCCTGAGGCGATGTGGCATCTCGATGTGGAGGGTTTTGCAGCGATTGTGACGATGGATGCTCACGGCAACAGTCTGCATGCGGATGTGGAAAAAGATTCTGCAGCTAAATTGACTCAATTCAAGGAGCCGGTGTTTAAATAAATGGGGTTACAACCGGTGGATAAGTCATGAGGAGGGCAGATTCTCTGTATGGCTTTTCCATGGGTTTTAATCAAATTATAAGGATTTATATGTCCAGACTATAAATGATCCTTAAGGAACGCCGAAGGCGTTTTTACCTGTCTAAAGGAGGACAACGAATGGCACCACATTATATTAGAAATGGGTTTCTTAACGTTACGCCGTATTTTATTGCGGAAGATGCAGACCAATTGATAGATTTTGTTGTGCACTGCTTTGATGCCAAAATTATTGATATGCTGCGAAATGATGAGGGAAGGATTAGGCATGCCGAGGTCAGAATCGGTGATTCCATCATTGAGATTTCCGAAGCGAATGAAAAGTATTCACCGGTACAGCTTGCCATTCATCTTTATGTAAGAAATGTTGATGAGACCTACCGCAAGTGCCTGGATGCCGGGGCTTCTATTATTGAAGAACCACTGGATAAATCCTATGGAGAAAGAGGAGCAGGGGTTAGAGACCGTCAGGGTAATCAGTGGTTTCTTGCCACCCGTACAGAATAAACTCATGTGTTTTTACAAAAGTAATACAAAGTAACAGTCCAGAGTTAATCAACTCGGGCTGTTATTTTTATATAATCTACTCTGGGGGGCTTATGTCACGGTCATAGTCGTACTGGTATTTTGAAGAAAATGAAGTTAGGATAAAAGATACAATGATAAAGGGAGAGGCAAATTTCAGATGAAACCGTTTCGCGCTCGTCTTACGTTTATACTTATGGCCTTAATCGGTATTTCCATGATTGGTACTGGATTTACGATGGCTCATCTGTTTAAGAGCTCCCATATAACTGCTCTGGAAGAGAATATGTCCCGGGAAATAAGTTTGCTCTCAGGAACACTGGAATTTGTAGATATGAATTCTTCAAATGCGATCCCGTATTACACTGAACAGGCGGAGCATATTTCTAAACTTTTAGATTCTCGGATAACGTTTATTACAAAGTCGGGTAAAGTAATTGGCGATTCTGAGAAAAACCCCTTGGAAATGGACAACCACTCCAATCGTGAAGAAGAGATAGGGGCTGCGAAAGAGGGAACTGGACGGGCAATCCGTTACAGCGAAACTCTAAAGCATGAGATGTTATATGTGGCTGGAAAGGTAACTTCTGATCAGGGATTTGACGGCTATATTCGGGTCTCAATGGGACTTGATGCTGTAACGCAAGGTCTTAAGCATGCTTGGATGATCATGGCTGCAGGTCTAATTATCTTGTTCTTGTCAGCAACTATTGTGAGCTATAAAGTAGCTTCAAGCATGACTTCCCCGCTGGAGCAAATCACAAGAGTCGCCCGGCGGATTACCGATCTGGATTATGATGCCAGAGTTCATTTGAAGCGTAAAGATGAAGTTGGACAGCTGGCTACAGCGATTAATGCGATGGCAGACAGTCTTCAAGACCAGCTTAAGACGATTCGTGATAATGAGGATCTGCTGCAAAGCGTGCTGGATAATATGACGGGCGGCATCATAATGATCAATGCGGAAGAAGAGATTGCGCTGCTTAATCGAGCTTCAGAGCGAATGCTTGATGTCAGTAACGGTGAAATGGCGGGTCATTCGTACAAAGAGTTAAAACGGCATTATGAGCTAACCCGTCTGCTTGAAGAAGGGGTGTTAAGCCGGGAGCCGATTCATGAAGAACGAAGTATTTATAACCCAAGAGAGCGAATTGTACGGATGGACGCGGTTCCGATGATCCAGGATGGTACGTACAGAGGTATGCTTTTCCTATTGCAAGAGGTTACGGAAATTCGCCGTTTGGAGCGGATGCGTAGTGAATTTGTAGCTAATGTATCGCATGAACTCAAGACTCCGGTTGCAGCGGTCAAAGGGTTTGCCGAGACCTTGCTGGGTGGCGGAGTTAAAGATGAGAAGACGGCGAGATCCTTCCTGCAAATTATTTATGATGAGAACGAGCGTTTAAATCGCTTGATTGGAGATATTCTGGAATTATCTAAAATCGAATCTAAACGGGTGCAGCTCGATTGCTCACCGGTTCATATCATTGAATTCTTTGATTCCGTGCTGGGAACCATCAGTAAAGTCGCTGAGAAGAAAAACATTAGTCTTAATGTAGAGGTTCCTGAGGAGCTATTCATTGAGGCGGATGAAGATAAGCTGCGTCAAATCTTTATGAATCTGTTCTCTAATGCGATTAATTACACACATGAAGGCGGAAACGTAAAGGTCTACGTTAAGAGTCTACTGAAACCAGACGGCTCCGAAAATGTTCAATTTACTGTTAGCGATACAGGTATGGGGATTCCTAAAAAAGATCTGCCGCGTATTTTTGAACGTTTTTACCGGGTGGATAAGGCAAGATCCAGAAGCTCCGGCGGAACGGGATTGGGGCTGTCTATTGTGAAGCATTTGGTAGATATGCACCATGGAGTGATTTCAGTTGAAAGTGATTTGGGAATCGGCAGTTCCTTTGTGATTGAATTGCCTTTGCTGCAGGAAGAAAAGACCGATTAGATTTTTGTAAATTCACTTTTTCAATTTTACACTAAGTTAACATTACGGTGATATGATGGTTTTGTTGCTGTTTTGTAAAAATCAAACTATATGGAAGACGGGGGAACCTATGGCTCAACGATTGCTTGTCATTGAAGACGAACCGACACTAGCCCGGCTGCTGTCCTATAACTTAACGCAGGAAGGTTACGAGGTGACGGTAGAGGATCATGGAACGGCAGGATATGATCGTGCGACGAGGGAACCTTTTGACTTGATCGTATTGGATCTGATGCTGCCAGGAATGAATGGCATTGACATCCTTGATAAATTGCGTGGACAAGGTATCCGCACACCTATTATCGTATTAACTGCTAAAAATGCTGAAGAAGATGTGGTTAGAGGGCTGAAATCCGGTGCTGATGATTATATAACCAAACCTTTTGGGGTATCCGAATTGCTTGCAAGAGTGAGCGCTGTATTGCGGCGGATTTCCGGTCTTGCTGAGGAGGCTCCACAAGAGACACCTATATCTGCTTCTACGATCATTCTGGGACAACTAGAAATCTATCCTGAGCGGTATGAAGTTTCCCTAGGTGGACATAGCATTAACCTGCGACCTAAAGAGTTCGAGGTATTGTTATATTTGGCTCGTAAACCGGGGGTAGTGCTGACAAGAGATGATCTTATGAACGCTGTATGGGGCTTTGATTATATTGGTGGACAGCGCACCGTTGATGTGCACGTAAGTTCACTTCGTAAAAAGCTTGAGCTAGATCCAGAATCCGTCCATATCGATTCCATTCGAGGTGTAGGTTATAAATTAGTTGTTAACAAAAAGAGAGCTCCGGTCATTTAGCATGACTGGAGTTTTCTTCTTTATCCCGTTCATAAACAAGATTCAGGTGAGATTACACGCCGAATTGTAGGGAATACTATCACGTGGACTAATTCATCTTCACCAATTTTACATTGCGTTAACATTTCTCTCCAACTGTATTTACATTAAAAGCTTATTATGGAGAACGAAGATGATGAGAAGGAGACGTAAATACTAATGAAATCCATCATTGACATAGAGAAACTTGATCTCTACTATGAGTCATTTCACGCACTGAAGAATGTGAATCTGCAAATTCCGGAGAAACAGGTTACTGCTTTTATTGGACCTTCCGGTTGCGGAAAATCCACTCTGTTGCGCACGCTGAATCGTATGAATGATATGATTCCTGGTACACGTATTGAAGGAACTGTAAACATCGGCGGCAAAAATATTTATAGTGACGAGGTAGAGGTAGAAAGCCTGCGTAAGCAGGTGGGCATGGTATTCCAACAGCCCAATCCTTTTCCAAAGTCGATTTACGACAATGTAGCTTATGGTCCTCGCCTGCACGGCATTCGTTCAAAGAGCGAACTGGATGAGATTGTAGAGCAAAGTCTGCGTCATTCCGCGCTGTGGGAGGAAGTTAAAGATTTTCTGAAAAAATCTGCCCTTAGCTTGTCCGGCGGACAGCAGCAACGGCTGTGTATCGCCCGAGCTTTGGCAGTGCAGCCGGATATTCTGCTCATGGATGAGGCAACGTCTGCACTTGATCCTGTGTCTACGCTCAAGATAGAGGAGCTTGTACAGGAATTAAGAAGTAAGTATACAATCGTTATGGTTACTCATAACATGCATCAGGCGGCACGTGTATCTGGTCGAACCGTGTTTTTCTTGAATGGTGTAATTGTAGAGGCGGCGGATACAGAGGTGTTGTTCTCTACTCCTAAGGATTCCCGCACCGAAGATTATATTTCTGGACGTTTCGGCTGATACGGGCTACAAGGGCGCTCGTCCTTGGAAATGGCAAGCTGACCATACATTAATGAGGAGGATCGCTCTTACTATGATTCGCAGAAAAGAATTTGATAAAGATTTGGAAGAGCTGCGCAGTCTGCTGCAGCAGATGGGTGAACATGTAATAGATGCTCTTGGTGGAGCAATTGTTGCTTTACAGAATCTTGATACTGTGCGCGCTCAGGAAATCATTAAAGCAGATTTGCAGCTGAATGCCATGGAAGATAAAATCATGGAAATTGGCTCACGGCTAATTATTACACAGCAGCCTGTAGCAAAAGATTTGCGCCGCATTATCGTTGCTTTCAAAATATCTAGCGATTTGGAACGTATGGGTGACTTGGCTATTGATGTTGCGAAAGCAACTATGCGCATCCATGGACAGCAGCTGATCAAGCCGCTTGTAGACATTCCACGTATGGCGGAAATTGTGACGACCATGATTGATGAGGCTATCCAGTCTTATCTGGATGAGAACACGGATCTGGCTTATAGAATGGCACAAGATGATGATCAGGTCGATCAATTATATGGTTCGATGATCAATGAGCTATATAGTTATATGGTGGCAAAACCGGATTCTGTATCCCAAGCTATGTTATTAACGCTGGTAGGCCGTTATATTGAACGGATTGCCGATCATGCGACTAACATTGGTGAGAGTGTTGTTTATCTGGTCACAGGCAGCCGTCCGGACTTGAATCAGTAATTTGCACTTACACAGCTTTTGTTATATCTTTAGTTAAACTAAGTAGCCGCCCTTTTAAAAGGGCGGCTACTTGTTGTATATCCTTAACATATCAGCTTATCCCACTGTTTAGGTTGGTAAAGCCGTTTCTACTTGTACAGGGCATATGGTAAGATGTAAGGAGTAAGCATGAAAAAGGCGAGGTGCACTATGGACAAGTTGATACTTATAGATGGAAACAATATTATTTACCGTGCTTTTTTTGCGATGCCCCCGCTGACGAATACAGCAGGGCAACAGACAAATGCGGTGTACGGATTTACAACGATGCTGCTTCGTTTAATCGAAGAACATAAACCGACACATATGATTGTCGCTTTCGATGCAGGGAAAGTTACTTTTCGGCATGAAGGTTATCAAGATTATAAGGGCGGCCGGCAAAAAACACCGCCGGAACTCTCCGAGCAGTTCCCTTTGTTGAAGGAATTGCTGACTAATTTAGGTGTACCGCAGTTTGAAATTGGCAATTATGAGGCTGATGATATTATTGGCACCATTTCACGCCAGGCGGATGAAGCGGGACGGCAGGTTATGATCGTGTCGGGAGACAAGGATATGTTGCAGCTGGCCTCTGAACATACGACCGTTGCTTTAATCCGCAAAGGGGTCACCGAAGTTGAGCTTTATGGGCCGGAACAAATCCGGGAGAAATATGACCTAACCCCTGAGCAGATCATTGATCTTAAAGGGCTGATGGGCGATGCAAGTGATAACATCCCGGGAGTACCCGGCGTAGGTGAGAAGACAGCTTTGAAGCTGCTGCATCAATTTGGATCAGTGGAAGGTGTCTTAGCTGGAACCGGTGAGCTAAAGGGTAAAATGAAAGAGAAACTGGAAACCCATGCGGAAGATGCGGTGATGAGTAAAAAATTAGCGACCATCTATCGTGAAGTACCGCTTGAGCATTCGTGGGAAGACATGGTCTTCAATGGAATTTCAGCGGATACAGCCGGACCAGCGCTTGCCAAGCTGGAATTTAAATCATTGTTGGAACGTTTGTCGCTTAGTGCTTATGCTCCTGTTGCCGAGGGTGAGGAGAGTGCAGCTGAAGTAGAAGCTGCGGCACTTGATATTACGATCGTAAGTGAAGAAGAACTTAAGGAGCTCAGTGAAGCCCTGGCTGATATTTCGGCGTTGCATGTGGAATCGTATGGAGATAATCCGCATCGTGCCGAGGTAATCGGAATAGGATTGTCCTCTCTGGAGCGGCATTACTATGTGCCGTTTGAATTACTGCATAAACCGGCCGCTGCGAAGCTGCGTGATTGGCTAGGAGATGAAAAGGCTCCGAAAAGTGGATATGATCTTCACCGCGCTGATTTGGCTCTACACTGGCAGGGAATTGCTTTTGCAGGTGCAGCCCATGATGTGCAGCTGGCGGCTTATTTGCTTGATCCTACGGAGGCTAATCAGAATCTAAATGATCTCACTGCTAAATACGGCTTGCCGCGGCTCTCTCCTGATGAAGAGGTATTTGGTAAAGGTGCCAAATACAAAATCCCTGAGCTTGAAGTTTTAGGAAATCACGTTGCACGAAAGAGTGCAACGGTTCTTGGAATCGCACAGAAGCAACAGCAGGAGCTGGTGGAGACCGCAATGACAGGGCTATTCGAGGATCTGGAAATGCCTTTGTCACGGATTTTGGCGGATATGGAGAAACAGGGGATTGCAGTCAATGCTGGTGATCTTAAAGAGCTTGGAAAAGAATTCGAGGCGCAAATTTCCAAATTGGTCAGTGAAATATACGAGATTTGTGGCACTGAGTTTAATTTGAACTCACCAAAGCAGCTGGGTGAAATCTTGTTTGTAAAGCTAGGTCTGCCTGTCGTCAAGAAGACGAAGACGGGTTATTCCACGGATGCCGAAGTGCTTGAGAAACTGGCGCCATACCACGATGTGGTGCGTTTGATTCTGCAATATCGCACAATTGCAAAGCTGCAATCTACCTACGTAGAGGGGCTGCTTAAAGAAATTTCCCCGAACACAGGGAAGGTGCATACATTCTATCGGCAGACAATTGCCGCTACAGGACGGCTTAGCAGCCAATTCCCGAACTTGCAAAATATCCCGATTCGTCTAGAGGAAGGACGCAAAATCCGCAAGGTATTCGTTCCGTCCGAACCGGGCTGGTCCATCTTAGCAGCCGACTATTCGCAGATCGAACTGCGTGTGCTGGCACATATTTCCGGTGATGAGCGGATGAAGGAAGCCTTTCTGCATGATATGGATATTCACACGAAGACAGCGATGGATGTGTTCGGTGTGACCGCAGAACAGGTGGACAGTAATATGCGCCGTGCCGCAAAAGCCGTTAACTTTGGGATCGTCTACGGGATCAGTGATTACGGTCTCTCGCAGAATCTGAATATTCCGCGTAAGGAAGCCGCGCAATTTATTGAACAGTATTTTGAGGTTTATCAGGGTGTGCGCCGCTATATGGACGATATTGTAGTGGAGGCACGAAAGTATGGTTATGTGACCACATTGCTCGAACGTCGCCGTTATCTGCCGGAGATTAATGCGAAGAACTTTAATCTGCGCTCTTTTGCGGAGCGGACAGCAATGAATACACCTATACAGGGAACAGCAGCGGATATAATCAAGCTGGCGATGGTGCATATGGACAAGGCGTTATTTGATCGTGGGCTTAAGAGCCGTATGCTGCTTCAAGTACACGATGAGCTTGTATTCGAGGTGCCAGAGGATGAAATGGAGCTTATGAAGACGCTTTTGCCGGAAGTAATGGGTGGAGCCCTAAAGTTATCTGTGCCGCTTAAGGCAGAGGTCAGCTTTGGAAGTAACTGGTACGAGGCGAAATAGACTCCCTTTAAGGTGTGCATATCAGCTATAATGTAGTTGAGGTGAAGACATCATGCCGGAATTACCGGAAGTAGAGACAGTCAAGAGAACACTTAATGAGTTAGTTAATGGAAAGCAGATAGAGAATGTAACCGTCCGGTTGGCGCGGATTATTCAGCGTCCGGATGATATTCAGGCTTTTGCCCACCTGCTGGCAGGTCATAGCATTGTAAAAGTTGAACGAAGAGGAAAGTTTTTGCGTATTGTGCTGGATGGTCTGGTGCTTGTGTCACATTTACGGATGGAAGGCCGTTACGGACTTTTTTCAAATGATGACCCACTGGACAAGCATACACATGTGATTTTTCATTTTACGGATGGAACTGAGCTGCGTTACACGGATGTTCGCCAATTCGGGACAATGCATCTTTTTCAGATGGGAGAAGATCTTCAGCTGCCGCCTTTAAATAAGCTGGGGCAGGAGCCGCTGGAGCCTTCTTTTACACCGGAGAGGTTTAAGCAGATCGTGTCCGGTAAAAGCACCAAAATTAAATCGCTGCTGCTTAATCAGGAATATATCGTCGGCATCGGCAATATTTATGTAGATGAGTCGTTGCACCGTGCGGGTATCCATCCTGAAGACAGCGCCAAAGCGCTCACGGACAATCAATTGGACAAGCTGCATCATGCTATTGTAAGCACGCTGGCCGAAGCGGTTAACGCCGGAGGTTCATCTGTTAAGTCATATGTTAATGGCCAAGGTGAGAGCGGTACGTATCAGCAGCAGCTATTGATTTACGGTCGTAAGGATCAGCCGTGTAGTAACTGCGGAACGATGATTGAGAAGACGGTTGTAGGCGGTCGTGGCACGCATTATTGTCCAAATTGCCAGCGTCCGACTGTTCACTGAATTTGTTGAAATAATAAGGTTGGCACCCACTACTTGTCCCGCCCATATACTGTGTGAAGAATGCTTAATAGAGAACGGAAGCTGAAACGATAAAATTTCAGTTTTCCGGTTCTTCACAGGAGGGATTGCGGGTGCTCAGCCCATTATTTTCACTGCTATTGCTAGCGTTTGCCTTGAGTTTGGATGGTTTTGGTGTAGGAATTACATATGGGCTGCGTAAAATGAAAATACCACTGCTCTCCGTTCTGATTATCTCGCTCTGTTCGGGGGTAGTTATCTGTGTATCGATGCAGGTTGGGGTTTTGCTTGCCAAGGTAGTGTCTCCGAATGCAGCTTCTATAGTTGGTGCAGTTATACTTGTGCTAATGGGGTGCTGGTCGCTTGTTCAGATGCTGATGCAAAAAGAGAAAGATGCAGATGGCGGACGTAAAGCTGAAACGGTAGATAAGGGCTCATTTTCCGAGCAGGCTTGGGCAGAGGTAGCTGCTGATTCTGAAGCGGGTACAGAACCTGTTATGAATGATGAACCGTTGAAATCAGCTGTTTTTTCACTTGAGCTTCGCCGTTTGGGGATCGTAGTACAGATCTTGCGTACCCCGTCTTCTGCGGATATGGATGCCTCAGGAAGCATCTCTTCGATGGAAGCGATGATACTGGGGATTGCGCTCTCTCTGGATGCTTTTGGGGCTGGACTTGGCGCAGCGCTGCTTGGCTTCAATCCGATATGGACATCACTTACAATAGCTTTGTTTAGTGGTACATTTCTATTGCTGGGTATGAAGACTGGACTTAGATTTGCCGGGAACTACTGGATGAAGCATGCTGCCGCATTACCAGCGTTATTATTAATTGCAATGGGAATACTGAAGCTATTATGAGGTGAGTACATGATTATAGGCTTAACCGGAGGAATCGCATCCGGAAAAAGCACAGTGTCTGCACTGCTTGTGAACAAGGGAGCGAGGCTGGTTGATGCCGATGTGATCGCCAGAGAAGTTATGCTTCCCGGGCATGAAGTGTTGGCTGCTGCTGCTAAGCAATTCGGAAAAGAGATCCTTTTTACGGATGGAACACTGAATAGGGCCAAATTAGGTGAAATCGTCTTTCAAGATCCTGTGGCCCTGCAAACCTTGAACAATTTGACGCATCCTGCCATCCGGCAGGAAATCAAAGACCGTATGTACAGCATGGAGCAGGAAGAGCCGAAGCGGCTTATTATTGTGGATATTCCGCTTCTTTTTGAATCAGGGCTTGAGACCCTGTTCCATGAGATTGTAGTAGTGTACGTTCCCCGTGATATGCAAATTGCTCGATTAATGGAACGTAATAGGCTCTCTTTAGAAGAAGCAGAAGCGCGATTGAATGCACAGATGGATATTGAACAGAAACGTAATAAAGCGGACTACATCATCGACAACAGTGGCGATCTTGCGTACACTGAGCAACAGGTTGCTGTTTTTTGGGACAGGCTGGGTTTATCATGAAATGGCTACGTAAAAAAAGAGTACTGCTTCTGCTATTTGTGGGTTTTACGGCAATATTGTTTCTGAGTACTAACTGGATGTCGTGGTTTTATCCCATCCATTTTAAAGATGAGATTCGCAAGCACAGCATCACTTATGAGATAGACCCGTTTCTTGTAACCGCGATTATTCGTGTAGAAACGAACTTCAAAACTGGACGAGAATCCAAAAAAGGCGCACTAGGGCTGATGCAGCTTATGCCGGATACCGCGAAGTGGGCGCTGGAAAAGGCCAAGCTTCCAAACGTATCTATGGAAGAACTCAAGCATGAGCCTTCGGCTAATATTGAACTGGGTACATGGTATCTTTCAACTTTATCCCGTCAGTTCGAAGGCAAACGTACAGCAATTATCGCAGCCTATAATGCTGGGCCCGGAAAAGTTCAACGCTGGTTGGACGAAGGGGTCTGGGATGGGACAGATGCAACCATTAAAGATATTCCCATTGGTGAAACCAGGCATTATGTACAGCGCGTTAATTATTACTATGATCAGTACACGGACATTTACAAAGAATTTTAATTTCTACCGTGTTATGTATAAAAAGAAGTATTAAACGACCTGTAGGTCGTTTAATACTTCTTCAAAAAGCTTATGTTGGTCAGGTTATTTGTATTGACCTGCCAGTTGTTGTTCTGCCAGGGTTACAAGACGTTTAGTGATGTAACCACCGATCGAACCATTTTCATAAGAAGTTTTATTGCCTTGGTAACCATCTGGGGAAAGCGTGATTCCTAGTTCTTGGGCAACTTCGTATTTAAGTTGTTCCAAGGCACCGCGGGAATTTGGAGCTACAAGGTTATTGGAGTTGTTGCTTTGGCTCATTGCTGTTCACCTCCTCTGTTGGTAACTGTATTATGTGCCGGACTTGCCATTATCATTACAAGAAAAAAACGGTGATTTCTGGAAATAATAAAAAAGCCGTTCAAAAGCCGGATTTATAACGTGCCGGGACCCATACCATTATGTAATAGGAAGTGATGAAGCTTATGAAATGCCCTTACTGTGATCACACAAATACTAAAGTGCTGGACTCGCGACCAGCGAATGAAAATAAGTCAATCCGTCGTAGGCGTGAATGTGAGCGTTGCAGCAAACGTTTCACTACTTTTGAAATGATTGAAGAAACGCCACTGATTGTAATTAAAAAAGACGGCAGCCGTGAGGAATTCAGTCGTGATAAAATACTCCGCGGTCTCATCCGTGCTTGTGAGAAACGGCCGGTTTCTGTGGAACGTCTAGAAAAGATCGTGTCCGAGGTTGAGAAATCTCTGCGCGGCATCGCCGTTGCGGAAGTGGAAAGCCAACAGATTGGTGAATTCGTGATGGAGCAGCTCTACCCAGTAGATGAAGTGGCTTACGTTCGTTTTGCGTCCGTATATCGCCAGTTCAAGGATATTAATATGTTCATGAAGGAACTCAAGGGGCTGCTATCCAAGAGTACGGGAGAATTAGAGGGATTATAGGGTTTTGTCCAGTTAGGGCGTACAGCCAATCCTAGGGTCTGTTAGGAGTGCTTGTACTGGTTTGTTTCCTCTGAGTTTTGAGCGGGGAATTTGAGTGGAAAAATGAATTTTAAAAAAAGTGTTGACATAGAGGGCGATTTTTTATATTATATAGAAGTCGCCTACGACGCTTGAGTTTATCGGAACAACTCAATTACGACCAAACTAAAATTAAAAAATGTGTGATTACATACATCTGAAATTTCAGTTTGGGGCCATAGCTCAGCTGGGAGAGCGCATCGCTGGCAGCGATGAGGTCAGGGGTTCGATCCCCCTTGGCTCCACCAAACATCATATGGACTCTTAGCTCAGTTGGTAGAGCAGTAGACTCTTAATCTATTTGTCCAGGGTTCGAGCCCCTGAGAGTCCATCCTAAAGAAACGGCAGAAATGCCGTTTTTTTGCTGTTTGGGGAAGAGTGACTTTTTATTTGGTTTTGATCGTGGTATAGTTTGGGTAGATAAAACGTACAATGCAAAGAGAGTCGTGCGGAAACACGACTCCCAGTGCAATAGCCGCTTTTAAGGGCGGCGGCTTCGGAAGTTTAGTCAGGAAATAGACCGCATTCCTTTGCGAGAGGGCGGTCTATTTCTTTTTGAGGTAGTTGAGCAGTGCAATAATGAACATGCCGAACATGAACATCAGTGACAATTGCTGACTTCAATTACAGACAATCCATATCTAAAGAAACAGCAAGATGCTGTTTCTTTTTTTGTTCCCATTTATTAATTATCATTAAATCCATTAAACTCCTGAAGCATTTGGATAAAGGTTTCAAGCTGTTGATTATCCCATTGGGCTATGCGCTCATAAAATATGAACTCCTTATCCTGTAACGCGTCAAAGGTTTTTTGTCGTCCAAGATCAGTGAGAGTAAGAAGGATCGCTCGACGATCATTAGGAGAGTCTTCTCTTCTAACATAACCCAAATTCTCGAGTTGCTTGATGAGACGGCTGACTGAACTACGATCCATAGCCGTTGATTCTGCCAACACAGAGGCGCTTGTTGGTCCATAAGAGTACAGCCAACGGACTATATGGAAAGCAGCAGGCTGTATAGATGAATCGAAAGCGGCAGCAGTTCTGACATTTAGGGCATGCGAAGCACTAATGAGGGCACTAATTTGTCCACCTAGCTTCAGTTCTAATTGCCCTCTCAACGTGTCTTTACGTTCGGCATTCATTGTTTTGACCACCTAACCTTGTATTTTAAAGTTGTCATACATCTATTTAGTTGACATATGTCAATCATCAACATATAGTTGATATATATCAATTATATGATTTGGACAATACGCTGTCAAAATGAAATTGCCCCTGATGAATTCCTGATATAAAGGAGAATGTAGATGATGACAAAGCCGATTATTGTAATTACTGGAGCTACAAGCGGTTTGGGACAACTCGTTGCACTTGAAATGGCTAAGCGAGGTGCCCATCTTGTTCTGACTGCAAGGAGTAAAACGCGTTCGGAAGCAACTGGAAAAATGATAAAGGAGAGCGTACCAGCAGCCGAAATTAGTTTTTTTTACGGAGACCTATCCTCAATGAGGGATGTCACTAGGTTAGGACAAGAAATATCTAATGTTTTTCCGAAGATAGACGTGTTAATAAATAACGCAGGGCTTCATGGGTTTGAACAGCGGATAACTGCCGATGGATTCTCAGAAATGATGGCTGTGAACTATTTTGCACCATGGTTATTGACACATACCTTAGAACGTTCTTTGAGAGCAGCAGGAAGTGCAAAAATCATAAATGTTGCTTCAGAAGCTTCACGCCGTCATGGAGTGCTAAAGTTGCCAGAAGATTTGCTCAATACAGCTTCTTTTACTTCCAGAGGATCTTCTGAGATTTATGGGAAAACCAAACTGTTAAATATTATGTTTACCAGTGAGCTTGCACGCCGCTGGGCGGGAACGGGAATCAGTGTTCATGCATTGAATCCGGGTTTTAACGTTACAGGTCTCGGGCGTGAACTTTGGTTTTCTTCGATGCTTAAGCACTTATTGAATTTCTTTCGTATTGGCGATCCTCGTAAAGGAGCGGAGATCATTATTCGTTTAATGAGCGATCCTAAGTATCAAGAGAGCAGTGGGGGATATTTTAACGTTGGGACAGGCAATCCCATTGTACCCGTCCAACCGGGAGGAGATAGGGTAATGGAAAATAAATTATGGAACGATACGCGAGACATTTTGCAGCAGAAAGGTTTCTTTGGAAACTGATTTAATTAGTGAAACTAACCTCATGTCCGTTCGAATCACCCATTCATGATCCTGCGGACTGTATAGCTCTTATTTTCTTTATTTAGTGAAATTAGTCGAGTGATCGGACCGTAGCGCACTTATTTCCTCTCCAGTAGCAGTATTTTGTTTTGAAAAGACTAAATAAGTGCGTAGGAGTCCGATAGCTTGGGAAAATGCCCCATAATGAGAAAATAAGAGCACCTCGGTCCGTTGTATCTCAACCTTCCGCCAGTCCGACATTTTATAGTACTACGATCAGAAATAGACCGATCCCTTGTGAGAGAGGGCGGTCTATTTTACCGTTCCCGTTAGTTACCGTATTCCTTCAAAAGCGTACCTCACCAACTGCTGCACATAAGCATCGTCTATCGGTTGGCCGGTCACCAGCAAGCGGTAGAATATCGGCCCGTAAATAAGATCGGTAACAACTTCAATATCGAGATTATCCTTCAATTCCCCGCGCTGAACACCTCGTTCCATAAGCAGCCGTGCCTCAAGCCGGCGAGGCTGGAAATATCGGGTCCGATAAGCTTCCGCCAAGCCTGAATCCATCTGTCCTTCGCCAATGATCTCCGTAATGATTTTACCCTCTCGACTAATCAGGAACCGGGATAAGTTCGTTGCATGCATGAGAATATCATCGAATACTGAACCTGTGTCAGGTACGGGCAGTCTGTCCGCAGCGGAGGATAGGAATCCATCCATCACCACGGCAGCCTTGTTAGGCCACCATTTATATATCGTAGCTTTGCTGACCTTGGCACGATCCGCTATTTTTTCCACCGTAACTGCTCCAAAACCATTTTCCAATAACAAATCATAGGAAGCGGAAAGAATAGACTTCTCCGTCTCAACATTACGCGGACGTCCTCGTTTAATCTCCATCTGAAATCACCCTTTCGTTAATCTGTCTCCAATCAAAATATAAACTATACGTTCAGTATACTAAAAAAATCTGGGAAAATAAATGACCATCGCCTATTTACAAAACGATACGTTCAGTATATTATTTAAACATGAATTAGTGAACTGAACGTATAGTATTTAAATTATTATGACCATCTGAGGAGGATTCATATGCAAAAAGAACAAGCGGCGAAAGAGAACCACATTTCAAGTTGGATGATGTTTATGTTAGCAGCGGCATGCGGGCTTATCGTGGCCAATCTTTATTATGCTCAAACCCTTGTCGGACCTATCAGTGTCTCGACAGGACTTTCTTCTACAGCCGCAGGCTTGATCGTCACTTTAACTCAAATCGGTTATGTTGTAGGTTTGTTATTTATCGTGCCGCTGAGTGACATTGTTGAGAATCGGCGTCTCACGATAATCACGTTAATGGTTGCAGTCGGTGCATTGCTGGTTGCAGCCTTCGCAGCTAATGCGGCTTTGTTCCTGACAGCATCTTTGTTTATAGGAACCGGTTCTGTGGTAGCTCAAATCCTGGTGCCTTATGCCACCTATTTAGCGTCTGAAGAGCAGCGTGGGCGTGTGGTTGGTAATGTTATGAGTGGACTTTTACTTGGTATTATGTTTGCCCGGCCCGTGGCAAGCTTTATCACCAGCATCTGGGGATGGCAAGCCGTGTTTATTTTTTCAGCGGTCGTTATCACGTTGTTAGCCATTCTTCTGTCGCGATTTCTTCCTCAACGTAAACCTGCACCTTCGGTAAGCTATGGTAAATTAATTGTCTCTTTAGGCACCCTTTTAAAACAAACGCCTATATTGCGCCGACGTGCCTTATATCAAGCTTGTTTATTTGGAGCTTTTAGTCTCTTTTGGACGGTGGTTCCGTTGCGGTTGGCGGATGATTTTGGAATGTCGCAGCAAGGGATCGCATGGTTTGCTTTAGTAGGTGTTGGTGGGGCTGTAGCCGCGCCGATTGCTGGAAGACTGGCAGATAAAGGTTGGAGTAAATGGTTAACCGGGCTGGCCATGATCATTGCCACCTTGTCTTTTTTACTAATTCATCTTTTCCATAGCAACTCAACTTTTGCTCTCGTTCTGCTCTTTATTTCCGCGATTACATTGGATATGGCCGTATCCGGAAATCTTGTACTCGGACAGCGTGTGATTTATTCATTGGGAAGTGAAGCGAGGGGACGTCTTAATGGGATCTTTATGGCGATTTTCTTCGTGGGTGGAGCCGTTGGATCATCTTTGGGTGGTTGGGCTTATGCCTATGGGGGATGGACCTTCGCCTCACTCATCGGAGTGATCCTGCCGCTATTGGCTTTGGTTTACTTTTTCACTGAAAAAAGATCAACTAAAGCTGTTGAATAAAGCCTTGCTTTAAGTGTGGGGTTGGGTTTACGGCAGAATAGACCGCTACCTTTGGTTAGGGCGGTCTATTTCTTTTTGAGGTAATAACGCTTGATAAACGTTAGTTATGCTCCGCTAACTGCACCTCAAACCCGTCCGGGTCCAGGATATAAAAGAACCGCAGGTGGGGATTGGGTGCGATTGGTCCGCGCGCTACTGGGATACCTTGGCTTTTTAAACTCTCCATCGCTTCATCAATTGACTCCACTTCGAAACCCACAGAAACGCCACATTCCGGCTTCAAAGCCGGGTCACTTCCCTGAATAAGCTCGATCTTGGGTTGCCCTTCCAGACCTAACATGACGATCTGTTTTCCACTGCTCTCAAATCTACGCTCAATGGGTAGCCCCAGTATCCGGTTATAAAAATGAAGGGAAGCCTCCAGATCGCGGACCCGAAGCGTAATCCAATTCATACTCAATTTCATGTTTTATAGTCTCCTCTGATGAATATTCTATTTCGTATATTATACGCTATCGTCTTGCCCGGAAACAGGGAGAATGGGAATCAAGAACGTTTAATGAGGATAAAAGCCCGCAAAATCAGCTGTGCAACCAGTGGTTGACAGTATGTAAGGGTAGATAGGTAATCAATTACAGAACGTTATAATATGATGAGCATGAGGTGATGGCGAATGGACTTTGCAAATAAATTGCAAAGCTATAGGAAACAGAGAGGAATGTCCCAGGAGAACTTAGCGGAGGTGATTGGTGTTTCGCGGCAAGCCGTGTCTAAGTGGGAATCAGGTCAATCCTATCCCGAAATGGATAAGATGATTAGTTTAAGTGAATTATTTCACGTAAGTTTGGATCATCTGGTGAAGGATGCTTCAAGCGATACCAAAGCAGAGCATGTCGCAAGCCCCGTATATGTAGATCTGAATTCCTTGTTTCATTATGAGTACAAAAGTAAGAGAACATGCTTTGGAATTCCTCTGGTTCATATCCATATCGGGCGGGGGCTATACGTTGCCAAAGGGGTTATTGCCATAGGTAATGTTGCGATTGGTGCGGTATCCATTGGTATTGTTGCTTTGGGCGGATTATGTTTAGGTGCGCTTGCTTTAGGACTCATCAGTTTTGCAGGTCTGGCTCTAGGGCTTTTGTTAGCCGTTGGGGGCATTGCGGCGGGTACAATGGCCGTTGGTGGAATAGCATTGGGGATATTTGCTGTTGGAGGTTTAGCTGTAGGTATGTTCTCCTTGGGTGGTCTCTCTATCGCTTCCCATATTGCAATGGGTGGATATGCAAGCGGGCATATAGCTATAGGGGATACCGTAAAAGGTGCTTATACCTTTATTACTCAAGATAATAATTTCAACGATATCAAGGGGGAGGAGGTAAGAAAGTTAATTCAGCAAGAATATCCACATCTTTGGAAGCCCATTGTGCAGGGAATTATTTCAATCTTCAAATAGCTGATTAATTTGCGGAAATTTCTTTACTGTTGTTTCATATGGATATAATTTGGGTAATAAACGATTGGCGTTTGTCATATATTGATCCGGCAAAAATACTTGTTGCTCAGCAACAAGTATTTTGATTTTGTGTTGGATATTTGTGAAAATATAAAACCTGATATTAGATTTTTTGCTGAAAACCGAAATTTTTACAGAGGAGTATTTATTTGAAAAGCATTCATAAGCGCTTATTATTCTTGCTGCTTGTGTTTATAATTCTACCGTATTTTTTATCCGTGTTGTTGATCTATCGGCAGACGAAAGAGAATGTGGAACGACATGAACTTGAGAACAGCCAAGAGCAAATTCAGCAGGCGTCAGCCGATCTAGAGCAATATTTTGATGAAATCATTAATCTTCCATATATTTTATACCGAAATCCAGACTTATTCAGGGTGTTTGAAGAAGGGTTAGAAGAAGATTTTTATTACAAGCAGCTTGAAATTAATAAGGGTATGACTAACTTCTATCACATGAGGAGTGAAATTCGTCAGATCCGTCTATTCATAAACGAAGGGAAAAGCTCATTTACAGTTTATAATGCCATGTTAAGTTCCCGTAAAAGGAATCCGGATTTATTACAGCAAGCTTCCATTCAGAAGCTGATGAGCTCTAATAGCAATGATCTTATTGAAGCTCCGCATCCGATTGAGAACTATAACGATACCTCCATTATGCCTCCTTCGGATAAAACGATGGTCTTGACGGTTCATCACAAAATTGTGGATGTCCTAACACAGGAATTTCTGGGCGTCATCACTATAGATATTGATTTGGACAAGATTGCTCATATCGCTAATCATTTTCTACAGAAAAATAAAGAGAGCGTATGGCTTTCCGATGCGGAGAATCATGTCATTTACGCAAGTGATGAAACATGGATAGGCAAAACCGTTCCCGATGAACTGCAAAGGAAAATAAGTCCGATACAGGCAGATACTAAATCTCCAGAAGGAGATATTGTGTTTACTAGAACATTGCAGGAACCGATAAAAGCGTGGCATTTTGCTAAGGTAACCCCGAGCTCTTTTTTATTTGAAGATGTAAGGAAAACTGCCTATACAAACATCATCGTAGGTGTGGTTGTAGGTGGACTGGGCTTGATAATGATAACAATCATTTCTTATGGATTTACACGGCCGATAAAACTGCTTAGTCAAAAAGTCCAGCGTATCGAGGGGAGGAATATGAATGCCCCATTCGACGATATGCGGGAGGACGAAATCGGTATTCTAGAAAGACATATCAAGGAGATGATGAATCGGATCAACCGTCACATTGACCGGGAGTATAAGCTTGAGATAGAGAACAGGAAAAATCAGCATAGGGCGCTAAAGTCGCAGATCAATCCGCACTTTTTATTTAATTCTTTACAATCCATTGCTGCTGTTGCCCTACTCTCTGAATCTCCAAAAGTATATCAACTGATTACCTCTTTATCCAAAATGATGCGGTACTCGATTCGTGTGGATCAGAAGGCGACGGTTCAAAGCGAAGTGGATTATGTCCAGGCTTATTTGAATCTTCAAGCGGAACGTTTTCAGACTGATTTTAGCTATTCCATTGATGTACCTAAAGATATTCTTGATATTCCGGTTCCTAGTATGATCTTGCAGCCGCTCGTTGAGAACTTTTTTAAGCACTGTTATGACGAGGGCTATGAACAAGCTTACATCCATATTTATGGTGAAATACAAGGTGAATATTTGAATCTAGTCGTAGAAAATAACGGAAACAGCGTGACGGATGATGAACTTGAGGCATTAAAAAATAATCTCTACACATCGGTTAACGAAGGCAATCCTTCTTTTGCACATATCGGGTTAAAAAACATTCATGATCGCTTGGTTCTTCATTTCGATCAGACAGCGGGAATCAAACTAGATTCGATGCAGGGACAAGGGTTCACTGTACGGCTAGTAATTCCACTCTACCTAAAGGAGAAGTAACGTTTATGAAAGCTCTTATTGTAGATGATGAGTCTAATGTTAGAAAAATCATCCGTTTTTTGGGACGGTGGGAACAATACGGGATTACCGAAGTGCTGGAAGCCAGAAATGGTCTCGAGGCTAAGGCGTTAATTGAGCAGAAATCTCCAGAGATCATAATGACAGATGTCAAAATGCCCAAAAATAGCGGGATGGAGTTAATCGAGTGGTTGGCTGCTAAAGACTACCCGGGAAAAGTGATTATGATTTCAGGGTTTGACGATTATTGTTTTATGCGTAAAGCGTTTAAGCTGGGATGCTTTGATTATTTGATGAAGCCAATTGAAGAGAAAATGCTGAATGAAACTTTAGAAGGGGCGTTGAGAGCCTGGGAAAAAGAAGAGGGAGAACGTCGCAATATGGAGTCCGGATTTTATGAAGAGGTAAAAATGTTTCGCTTAAACAGGGAGATTACTGCTGCTTGTAACGGTGAAGCTTTTGATGCAGGCGAAATTGCCTCGGCTCTCCCACAGGCAGACGTATACGACTTCACCATGATGTATTTTTACCAATCTCATTATTCGGAGCCATACATTCAGCTTTTGACCGAAGAACTGGCTACACGGGAGTGGGGAAATGCATTTACACTTCAAAATGATCCTAATGTCTGTGTGATTCTGTCCCTTCATGGACAGTTTTTCCCGATAGAGGAATGGATTACCCAGCATTTTGATATACCTGTTCGTTTGGTTAGTGGCCCCTCCATCCAATCGCTCGCAGAGATATCGTTATCTTTTCAATCTGCACAAAGGTCTATGGCTGAACAAAATTTTAGAGCAATCCATCGTTTGGCGGATTTAGATGATGTTAGGCGTATGAATGATATTGTCGCATTTGTTGATGAGCATTATATGGAAGAGCTAAGTTTGGACAAATTATCCACCCGTTTTTTTCTGAGCCGAGAACATATCTCGCGGAGATTTAAGCAAGAAGTAGGGATGACTCTTACTAATTACGTCATTCATTTACGAATAAATCAAGCGAAACAGTGGTTACTAGAATCGGATGAAAAGATGTACTCGATTGCCTTAAAGCTAGGGTATCAAGATGAGATTTATTTCTCTAAGCTGTTCAAAAAAAACGTCGGTATGACGCCTGCTGAATATCGTAATTCACAGGGAGCAAGAGAAATAGACGCGGAAGTCAGGATAGCCAATACATAAGTTCATTGTTGAATGCATCTGGGGGAATTATGAAAATAAAAAGGGTTCAAATGATTATCGTGGGGTTGATTACGCTAACGCTTTCTTCATGTGGTGCGCATACACGTCCACTGAAGGAAGCGGATTTGAAGGTAGCGGATAAGGCAGTCACTTTGGAGGTACTGAATCCTAAAGTGGAAATCTCTATAGAATTCGAGCAGATGGTTAAGGAATATGAAAAGGAAAACCCGAATATTAACGTAGAAATTCTAACCTTTGGCGGGGGAGCTAACTACCTTGATGAGCTAAAGGCGAGGTTTGCGGCCAATGTTGGTCCGGATATTTTTCCAAATGGCGGTTATGAAGAAGCGAAGGCATGGAGTAGATATCTTGAGGATTTATCAGATCAACCTTGGGTGGAACAGGCTTATGACGAGGCGCTAGAACCGATGAAGATGGACGGGAAAATATACGGGATGCCGATCAATTTTGAAGGCTACGGTTTTATTTATAATAAGGATTTATTCGCAAAGGCTGGGATTACTCCTCTCCCAACAACGTTTACGGAATTAAAAGAGGCGGCGAAAAAGCTGAAGGCTATAGGTGTGACTCCTTTTTCTGTTGGGTATTCCGATCATTGGTTCTTTGTCCTCCTGTTGAATATTGCTATTGCACAACAGGAGGACCCGGATGCTTTTATTCAAGGGTTAAACAACGGAACACAATCTTTTCGAGAGAATAAGGAAGTTAAAGATGTCATTCGGATGCTGGATTTGACCGTACAATATGGTAACGAAAATTTTTTGACAACAGATTATAATTCGGAAGTTGAGTTATTTGCAACAGGGAGAACGGCGATTCTTAAACAAGGGAATTGGGTTCAGTCTAAAATTGATCAAATATCGCCGAATATGAATATCGGTTTTTTACCCATGCCTATTAATGATGGTTCCGAAAACAATGCGTTGCCAGTAGGGGTATCTAATAATTGGGCTGTTAATAAAGAATCTTCGCCAGAAAAGAAGAAGGAAGCCAAAAAGTTTTTGAATTGGATGGTTTCCTCGGAAACAGGGAAAAAGTTCATGAAGGATCGCTTTCATTTTATTTCAGCTTTTAAAAATATAGAGACGGACCGTTCGGGAGCGCTTGTAAAAGATCTTATGCGATACGTCGATGAACAGAAAACTTTATCTTGGAATTGGTTTAAATTCCCTCCCAGAGTAAGAGAGGAGTTTGGCTATCTTATGCAAGCTTATGTAGGAGAGCAAATTAATCGGGATCAATTGCTTCAAGAGCTTCAAAAATCGTGGGATACCCATGTGAAGTAATAAAACCAAATCAATATAACCCTGTAAATGCATCAATTTACGACATACTCATAACGTCTACTCTTCATTAGAATTTAAAAGGGGAACAGCACAAAGGAAGATCGAAACCCAAATTTAAAGTATAAGAGGAGTTAGATGATGAATTTCAAGAAAATGATTAAACAAACAACAATCCTAACCTTTACAGCTGCTTTAATGTTAGGTGGAGCTACTCAAACCTTTGCGAAAGGAAATAACAAGCCGAACAAGCCGGAGTACAATGACTATGGTTTCTCTCATATCACTCGCGCTGACATGTTGAAATTACCCAAACAACAAAATAGTAAACAATTCCAAGTCCCAAAATTTGATGCTTCAACGATTGAGAACATTCCTGCAGCCATTAAGTTCGATGAGAATGGAAACAAAATTGAAATGGATGTTTGGGATACTTGGCCGCTGCAAAATGCAGATGGAACTGTAGCCAGTTATAAGGGGTATCAAATTGTTTTTGGTCTGGCGGGCGACCCTAATAATGGATCAGACACATTTATTTATTTGTTCTATAAGAAAGAAGGAGACAACTCTATCAGCAGCTGGAAGAATGCCGGCAGAGTGTTTAAGGATAGTGACAAACTTGTTCCTGATGATTATGTTTTAAACAATCAAGCCGAAGAATGGTCCGGTTCAGCAACCATGACATCTGATGGCAAAGTTCGCTTGTTTTACACTAATCGTCATCCTTGGGATCCAGATCGCGGATTTTACGGGAAACAAACTTTAACTACAGCTCAAATTAATGTCTCTGCCCCGGATGGGGATACCCTTAAGATTGATGGCGTAGAAGATATGAAATCCATCTATGACGGTAATCAAGGTGAAATTTATCAAAGTGTTGATATCACCGGTTTTAGCAAAGGCGATTACGACGATAATCATACCTTAAGAGATCCTCACTATGTGGAGGATAAAGGCCACAAGTATCTTGTGTTTGAAGCAAATACAGGGACAACTACGGGTTACCAGGGTGAAGAAGCTCTCTTTAACAAAGCTTATTATGGTAATAGCAATGCCTTCTTCCAAGCGGAGAAAAAGAAATTACTAAGCAGTGCTGACAAAACATCTGCGGAAACTGCGAATGGTGCGCTCGGTATCATTGAATTAAATAATGATTATACATTCAAAAAAGAAATGAAGCCGCTACTTGCCTCCAACACCGTGACAGATGAAATTGAACGTGCGAACATATTTAAATTGAATGGCAAGTGGTATCTGTTCACAAGCTCAAGAGGTTCTAAAATGTTCATTGATGGCATTGATGATGAAGACATCTATATGCTCGGGTACGTATCTAATTCTTTAACCGGACCGTATAAACCATTAAATGGTACAGGACTTGTCCTCCATCAAGATCTTAATCCTTATGATATTACCTGGACTTATGCTCACTTTGCGATTCCGCAAGCGAAAGGGAATAATGTAGTCATCACAAGTTACATGACGAATAGAGGTTACTTTGGGGATCATCATTCCACTTTTGCCCCAAGCTTTGTGCTGAATATTAAAGGCTCCAAGACTTCAGTTGTACCGAACAGCATTTTGGAACAAGGGCAATTGACGCTTAAAGGTAACAAATCGTATTAATCATTTACAAAGTAAATGCCAATGTAGTTGGCGTTTACTTTTCTTTTATAAGCTGAGATTAGCAATGTGAAAAAAGCGAGGTATATTTTGAATAAGAAAAAAATGATAGGAATCACTATATTAATCCTTTGTTTAATTTGTTTTGTGACGATAGTATTAGTAACTTATGACGCTGGAGAGAAGAAGAAGCCGGGGACCGACGTTCCTGATCATAAACCTACCACTCGGGCTAGCTATCATTTCACTGTACCTGAGCATTGGAAAAACGATCCGCAGAAACCCATTTATTTTGATGGTAAATATCATTACTATTATCTCTATAATGCTGATTACCCGGATGGAAATGGTACAGAATGGAGACATGCCACATCAACGGATTTGGTGAGCTGGACAGATGAAGGCGTTGCGATTCCAAAATATACAACACCCAATGGTGATCCCTGGTCAGGATCTGTTGTTGTTGACGATAGCAATACAGCAGGTTTTGGCGAAGGGGCTATTGTGGCGATTTTAACACAGCCCTCTGCAGAGACGGGGAAGCAAGAACAATATTTATGGTTCAGTACGGATCGTGGGCTGACGTTTAAATCTTATAGTGATGATCCTATTTTGCCAAATCCGGGCACGGAAGATTTTAGAGACCCGAAAGTAATATGGGATCAACATTCTCATAAATGGGTGATGACGCTAGCCGAAGGTACGAAAGTGGGCTTTTACGAGTCTGACAATTTAAAGGATTGGCACTACACAAGCGGCTTCGAAACAGAAAATATCGGAATTGTGGAGTGTCCTGACTTCTATATGATGCGGGCGAATGATGGCACTTATAAATGGGTTCTTGGGGTCAGTGCAAATGGTAAGTCGATAGGTAAACCCAACACGTATGCCTACTGGACTGGAGATTTTAATGGGAATGAATTTATCACGGATTATCATGAACCACAGTGGCTAGATTATGGATTTGATTGGTATGGTGCTGTGACTTTTGAAGAAGGAAAGGACAAGGATCAATACAATCATCGATATGCTTTGGCCTGGATGAATAATTGGGATTACCCTCATGTTACCCCCAATCTTAACGAAGGTTTTAACGGAATGGATTCAATCGTGCGTCAAATAAAATTAACACGAGATGAAGAGCAGTCGTATCAGTTAGTATCACAGCCCATCGAAGCATTAGATCAAATGGTAACTTCAACGGATTCCTTGCAACAAATAAAAGTGAACGGCTCGTCAACACTTGATATCACAGGCGAAAATTACCAGCTCGATGCAGATCTATCTTGGTCAGAGAGTACCAATGTAGGCTTAAGACTTCGTGAATCCGCAGATAAGACGCGCCACGTGGACGTAGGAGTGTTTGTTGAAGGACAATATTCTTATGTTAATAGAGCCTTCACTGGACAACCTGATGAGAGTGACAGATATCTTGAAAGCAAGGCCCCCTTTGATGTGAACAAGAAAAAAGTGCATCTGAAGATCCTTGTGGATAGAACAAGTATTGAAGTTTTTATAGATGATGGTGAAATTGTATTTTCTAATGAAATCTTCCCGGAAATAAATGATCAAGGCATTACCTTGTTTTCTGAAGGTGGCACCGCGATTTTTAATAATGTTGTAATTAAGCATTTTGGCAAAGATTAGAATGAATATACAGAGTTTTTCTAATTCTTGCGCAATAAGAGGGCACTCCAACCTATGGATGTCCTCTTTTTTTATTATAAGTACGTAATATTAAACCTAATTCACGAAGGAATACATAATTGTTAAACGCTATCTTGAATTCTAGAATGATGTTATTGGCATCACGTTACTTTTTTGGTTTCAAAATCATTCTGGGAGGTTGTCCTAATGAAGCGAAGGCCTATTTATGTTGTTCTTATTCTGTTTATTGTATTAGGTTCATGGTTGCTGCTGAATCACCGGGAAAATAACAGCGCCTCGGAGAAGCAAGTGCAGGAAGTGCTGCCTACGAGTACTGTTGATACTAACACAACAATGGCTAACGTTACTGTAAATAACAGAGAAACTCCGGTGCAGTACTTGGATCCCGCATATAAAGTTACAGTGAAACACGATATTTTGTATGCAAGTAAGAAAAACGAGACGGATGCTGAAGAACCGCTGAAGCTCGATTTGTACCAGCCCATTGGAGATGAAACCAAGCAGAGGCCAGTATTTATTTTTATTCATGGCGGAGGTTATACCGGAGGGGATAAGTCTGATGCAGCAGATTTTTCCGAAGGCCTGGCGAAACGGGGGTATGCTGTTCTCACTATTGATTATAGGCTAAAAAAAGATCCGTTTTTCAATTTCACTCGCACACTTAACGATGCGAATGAGGATATAAACGATGTGATCAAATGGATTAATGAGCATGCGGAGACTTATGGATTGAACAAGGAACGTATAGTTATTGGCGGAGATTCAGCAGGAGGTCATCTGGCCAAGAACTTTGTGAATCTATCCTTAGCAAAAGATCCCTCCCTAGTTAAGTCTGTATTTTCCATTATAGATATTTATGGTGGTGAACTGACAAGAAGTGCTGACAGCAAGCTGCCGCCTGTCCTAATTATTCATGGAACGATAGATAAAATGGTGCCGTACCAGCAAAGTGTTGACCTAGCCGCTCAATTGAAAGAGAAAGGTATTTATCATAATCTGCTCACGATGGAGGGAGTCGGACATGATTATAAAAATGAAAAATACATCGATGAAATTATGGAGACGACAGCACATTTTCTGTGGAATGTCATGAACAGTTCGGACCTTGCGAGTCTTCCGGAAAATTCGGGGATCACGGTTGCTTCTGGTTCTGCTTTTGATATTAAGCTGCCTGAAGCTTATCGCAGCGCATCGAAGGAGCCGGTTAATATCGATTTGCCAGAGGGATGGCTGCTTAGTGGAGAAGACGAAGGTTCGCTGCGGATACAGGTTCCGGAAAGCTTGGTGCGCGGAAACGATTCGCTGTTCGTCTCTCGGGGTGCAGATCCTACAGTGGCATCAAGCTTCACTATGAATATCAACGTAATCGATCCACTGGCAGTGTATTACGAGACTTTTTATGAGGAGTCTACTAAGGAGATAAAAACCTACATGGATGTTACTAATCAGTCTACAAGCAATTTCAGCGGTTCAGTGGAAGCTGATTATGAGACGGGACGATCTACCCGAGGTACTTATGCTTCGACTGTGGAAAATCTGGAGCCGGGTAAGAGCGTTCGTCTTGAGATTCCTGAGCTGGCAAGAGGCCAGCGGTCGCTTAAAGTTTTTAATGATATAGGTACCTTATTGCAATCGGCAGTTGATTCTTCTAACGTGCTTCTGTTGCCGAAACTCAGTCCGCCTGTCCAAATCGTTGGCAACTTGTCGGACTGGGGGAATCAAGCTCCCTTTGATGTGAAGGATGTCAAAATCATGGGCTGGCAAGGAGAGCAGGATCTCAGCGCCAAGGGTTCCTTAGCATGGGATGCCGACAATCTTTACCTTGGGGTAGAAGTTATCGATGATTATCATGCACAGTCAGCATCAGGAGATGCCATCTGGAGTGGGGACAGCATCCAGATTGGAATTGGCATTGCCAACGGGGATGGAACGGTGCCTTCTGAGTACCATGAACTCGGTGTGGCTCGCGGAGATACGGGCGAATTACTCAAATGGTGCTGGTTGGCACCAAAGGGGTTTAATTTGGGTGATGTTATAGAATTACAGTATGCCGTGGAACGTAAAGATTCAAAAACCAGCTACGAACTAGCCATTCCCTGGCGTGAACTAAAATCCGACGATGTACAGGTGAAGCCAGGAATGAAGCTGAAATTTTCGTTATTGGTCAATGACAATGATGGTGAGGGGCGTAAGGGCTGGGTGGAATATAACAGCGGCATTGGTTCGGCTAAGGATGTTGATGCTTTTGGTGATCTATTTGTGCATTGACATATTCTGCTGTTAACACTATGATATGAATGAAAAAATAATTATTCATTCACGGAGAGACGAAAAGTGGAAGACAAAAAAATAAAGATATACGAATGTGCGAAAGAGCTATTTAGCAATAAAGGCTTTAAAGACACGAATGTTTCTGGCATTACCACAATGGCTGGAATAGCTGTAGGAAGTTTTTACAACTATTATCCCTCTAAGGAAAAGCTTTTTATGGATATTTTTTTAGAGGAAAACGAAAAGCTCAAAAAAAGCTGTATGCAATCGCTCGATATGAGCCAAAGCCCATTAGCACTAATACGGCAGATGATGGTGCTTAATTTGGAAGGTATGATAGCCAACCCCATTCTTAAGGAATGGTATAACAAAAGTGTTTTCGCAAAAATCGAACAGCTGTACCGGGAAGAAACCAACATTCAGGTAAACGACTTCTTGTATGATAGCTTCCATGAAATCATTAAGCAGTGGCAAGCCGATGGTAAAATGCGCAGCGATATGGATAGTAAAATGATTATGATGATCTTCGGCGCAATGATTAATGTGGAAACCCACAAGGAAGAAATCGGGCTGGAGTATTTTCCACAACTTTTGGACAATATGCTGGAACTAATTATGAAGGGTTTGACAGACTGCCCCTAATACACTTATGGTGCAGTTTTTTTTTTTAGTGAAATGAATGAATTATAAAATATTCATTCAAATTTTAAATCAAAAGGAAGGAGGCAAGCAGGTGAGTAAGAGAAGAGGAAAAAAGCGAAAATTCAATAAATGGATTATTGTTCTCAGCATTCTATGCGGGATTACAGTCATAGGTTGGATAGGTGGTATTCTCTTATCTGCTCCGGGAAGGCATGAAGTTCAGCAGCTTACTATCCACGCCATAGATATACAGAAACTGCGGGAGGGCAGCTATGTGGGGGAATACATTGGCATCAAAGATCATTCCAGAGATACCATGGTGAAGGCCACAATATCTGCTGGACGGCTGTCAGATATCAAAATACTCAAAGGTGCCTTGGACAACACAGGGAACCCTGCTGAACTGAAGGGTGGGCTAAGCATTGGTGATTTGTTTGGTCATGTGATTGAATCGCAGTCTCTTCAGGTGGACGTTATCAGCGGGGCAACGCTTACCTCTAAAACACATCTTAAGGCACTCGAAAATGCCCTACTGCAGGCGGAGACGAAATAATTCATTTTAAGGAGAATTTATATGAACATTGCAGTCATTTCGTATTCATTCACAGGTAATAATGAAGCATTAGCAAGGAGTGTGGCGAAAGCGTTGTCGGCTGAATATATCCGAATCTCGGAAGCTAAACCCCGAACACTCGGTAGGATTACCTTTGATATGATTTTTGACAGGATACCGTTGGTTCAACCGAAGCCTGAGCAAATAGGAAAATATGATATTATCCTATTTTTTGGACCGGTTTGGATGGGAAAAGTGGCCACACCGCTCCGCGCCTATTTAGAGTACTTGAAGAAAAATCCGCAAAAGTATGGTTACCTTTCAATCAATGGTGGAGCTGACGGTCCAAATCCGAAGGTACCAGGGGAGCTCAGAAAAAGAACTGGAGCAGACCCTGTTGTATTCATCGAGCAGCATATCGCAGATCTGATATCGGCAGATCACAAACCTGCACGTAAAGATACCTCAGCTTATAAGTTAAATGAGGGCGATATTAATCAATTAACTGGAAAAATAGTGAAGAAAGTAAGGGATATGATCTAGCTTTTAAGCTCCAGCGAGACGAACAGAGAAACGGCAAAGCTGCCGTTTTTTTTGTTTTCTCTGCAATCTGGTAGAAATTGTTCTATTATAAAGTGTTCCTTCAATTCGCTAGATGGTATGATAGGTATGGGAGGGAATTATAAAATGAACAATGAGACGACTAATGAAAATGAAATAACAAATGAGAATGAGGAAGTAAATGATAATACAGAAATGTCTGAAGAGGATATGGCACAGCTGCTAAAGGCTGTTCACCATAACGGCCTTGTAGCGTTGAGAGTACACTTTAAAGATGTTGAAGGACAAGTATTGAACATGGAAGCCTACGGCCCTGTTTTTGTTTTTCACGTGAAAACTGAATTAGATCAGGTGTATTCTTGCGGATTTTTTCTGCGCGAGTTAATTGCAAGATTCCAGTCGGGTAAGGATCCGGCAGCATGGATGGCCTCATTCTTCGTTGAGCTGATGAAAATTGAGGGAGGCAAAACACTTCCAAAACCACCAGCAAGTGAAGAAGAAGCAAAAGGGATTATTGATAATGTGTTAGTTCCGCTTTGTATTGAGGAAATTACCCAAGAATTTGCTCCAGAAAAAGTGCATGTCGGGCTGGCATGGAACGAGAAATTGGGACCAGTCTTCGAGGCTGGATTTCCAGCGATCACCGATGGGAATAACGTATGCGCATTCCCGCTTCATCTGTTGCTGACTCATTTGCAATTGAACCGGGATCCATCCGAACTGCTTGTTCAAGGCATGTATAACATCCGCAAAGAACATGGATTGGAGTAAAACAGGCTCTGAGTCCTGACCATCCATAACCCAAAGAAACGGCAGAAATGCCGTTTCTTTTTCTTTTGACATTCAAAGAGTAGATCCTTGCTTGATGAATTCATTCATATCTACTTTGAGCTGATAGCTTTAAGCTGATAACCTGCTGCTTGAAGGTTTCGTTCACATCATCTACGGACTGTATAGCGCTTATCTTTGCTTTTTAGCTCCATTTACCGAACTCGCGGACCGTATAGCACTTATTGTCTGTTTATTGCCTATAAAAGTAGGAGGATTAGCCAAATAGTTGCATCTCAGTCCGTTAACAGAAGAATTCTCTTGAAAATGAACCAATAACGTCTCCTCGGTCCGATAGGTCTTGGTGTTGCTGGATTATATAAAGAAACTGTAAATACTTTTCAGATAGTTTAGGATAAAATTTCATTTACGGAATACGTTTGCGGACCAAGCTATATGTACAGCACCACTATACTTTTTTAGAAAAATAAATGAAGGCGTGGTAACAAGATGAAATATCTAGTTTCAATACTACTAATTGCTGCAGTGATAGCATCTGGTTGTTCCAATTCCACTCCAATTCCTCATCCAACCTCTAATCAGGAAACTTCTCCTTCTCCTGATCCTTCAGATAACCGCAGAGGAGATACTGTGTTCCTCAACAAAAATATAGGTTGGAAAGCAGTCTATCATTTTCAAGGAATGTCACGTGAAGATATGGAGCTTTATACAACTAGTGATGGGGGAGAGACTTGGAAGGAGATTGGGGATAGCTTACAAGCAGGAAGTACTTTTCCTAGCGGAGTGAAATCGGGAATTACTTTTGTTAACGAAAAAGAAGGCTGGATTACAACGAATGCGCCTTGGCAGGGAAAGGTTGGTTTATATAAAACAATGGATGGTGGAGTTACCTGGAGTGAACAGACTGTCACAGTGCCGGATGAGTTAGTAAACTCGCAAATCTATGCTTATCCTCCCCTCTTTCTTACGAAGGATCAAGGAATCTTAATTACTCGGCCCGCTGAAAATGAACATACATTGTTATATATAACGATAGACGGGGGACAACATTGGAAATCATTCCTTGACGATCAAGAGGACCAGTATGCTGGTATCGCATGGACGCTCTCAGAGAGTATGGCGACGGTAAAAGACGCAGAGAAAACCTGGACATTAAGCATGCAGAACTATGGAAAATGGTCCCTTTAATCGAAATGTTGGCATATTGCGTTTAGAAAAGACGTACACATCAAATGAAGCGGGGCGTTAACCTGACTCTGGCTGTTATAGCTGTTTATGGGATAACGTTTTGTTTTATCCATTATTCGAAACCGGTTTCAAATGTGCGAGCGCGCCGCGCAATGAAATCAGTAGGAGGAAAAGACGATGTTACGAAAAGGAAAAATGTTAAGTCTATTTCTGCTGTTCACCCTCTTAATTGCTTGGGTACCTACAGGGAGTTCAAGCGCGGCATCAAGCTGGAATCTGGCATGGAGCGATGAATTTGATGGGAATTCTCTGAACACTAATAATTGGTCGGCGGAAATAGGTACGGGTAGCGGGGGTTGGGGAAACAATGAGCTTCAGTATTATACCAGTCGTCCGCAGAACCTGCAGGTAACGGGTGGGAATTTAGTGATTACTGCACAAAAGGAGTCGTATGGGGGGATGAATTATACCTCTGCACGGATCAAAACACAGGGACTCAAAAGCTTCACCTACGGAAAAATCGAAGCTAGAATCAAATTGCCTTCAGGACAGGGGCTCTGGCCAGCATTTTGGATGCTTGGGGCGAATATTGATTCAGTGGGTTGGCCGAAATCTGGGGAAACGGACATTATGGAGCGTGTGAACAATAATGCTTTTGTTAACGGGACGGTACATTGGGATGCCAATGGGCATGCCGAGTACGGTCAGGTGTCTGGTAACCTCGATTTCTCACAGTACCATGTGTACAGCGTGGAATGGGATGCGAATTATATAAGATGGTTTGTAGACGGCAACCCGTTTAATGCTTTTTATATTGAGAACGGAACTGGGAATACGGAGGAGTTCCAGAAACCTTTCTTCATCCTGCTAAACCTTGCCGTGGGTGGAAATTGGCCGGGAAGTCCAAATGCTTCAACTGCTTTCCCAGCTCAAATGCTGGTTGATTACGTACGTGTGTATCAGGCTGCGCCTACCTCAAGCATTGTTAGTGGTGGGATTTACACTTTAGCTGACAAGGCTAGTGGTAAGGTTCTGGACGTAGTAGATGTATCCACAGCAAGCGGGGCGAAAATGCAGCAATGGACCAATTACACTGCCAATAATCAGAAATTTAAAGTGGAGAGTACAGGCGACGGTTATTACAAGCTTACGGCGGTGCATAGTGGAAAAGTGTTGGATGTGCCGAACTCATCAACCGCGAGCGGTGTACAGCTGCAGCAATGGGATGACAATGGTACCAACGCTCAGCGATGGAGCATTATTGATGTTGGAGGGGGCTATTATAAGCTTATTTCAAAAGTGAGCGGATTAGCCATGGATGTATCCGGAGCATCAACAGCCGATGGTGCAGCAGTTCAGCAGTGGACGGATAACGGGAGTGATGCTCAGAAATGGTTTTTTACGAAAGTGAACTAAAGAAATGCCGCCCCATATCAAATGGGGCTTTTTCTAATCGGTCTAATCGGTCTAATTTGTTTTAAATCGGCTAAAAGAATAGGGGTTAAGTTCAACTGAACAATTTTTATTTTCTGCTTGTTTCTTTTTCGGGTGAGGTGTGGTTTTAAAGGGCTGCTTTTCCGTTTTCTTCGTCTGGTTTTCGCTCTGGTGATTCTCCAAGGGGTTAGCTTTAGGAATTGCTGATATAGGGATGAACCCGCGGAATCTTTATTCCAGCATTTATCATCTCCGGCAAAATGGATGATTTTGTTAGTGAAATCATGGTCCGGAATGTTTGTGTTGAACGAATTAAAACGGATATCAAGGGGGAGGTAATTCCCACCAAAAACTGCATTCAGAACATCCTGATCTGGCATGGTGACATCAGGAAAGGTACGTAGGAAGGTTAGCATTTCTTCGTACCAGTTGGTATTCTGGCGGATATTATGCAAAGAAAATAAAATCACTCCGGAATTAAAATAAAGATCAGGATTTAATCCCTTAGCGCTCACAATATGAGCAACCTCTCTAATTCCCTGGTCCCAAATTGCAGCCAAATACTTGTCATTCAGTTCAACCTGCCATAATTCAGTAATGTCCATATTCACTAATACATCGCAGTCCAGATAGATGATTTTGTCCACGGGTATTAGTGCAGGAAGAAGCAATCGATACATACATGCCTGCGTCCATACATTAATGGAGTTAACATTGGCTAGCACCTGAGTTAGATCATCAGGCATAGTGATTGAATAAAAGCTAAGGGTATGATTATGTTTTGTAGTTAATGCGCTAAGCCTGCGCTTATTAGTTTCACTTAAAGAAACATCATGTAAAATATGAATATGAATTGGGGAACTCGTATGATGAAAAATTGACGCTAGAACGACTCCGGCATGTTCAGCATATTTCCCATCCTTATCTTGAAAAGCCAAGGCGATATCGATCATTTGATTTATCCTCTCTTCACGTTTGTGTACGAATGTACCACAGTATACGTTCGCCTTGATCAGAGGACAGAGACATTAAACCCAGAATATTCACCCAATTTCATGTGAACACCAAAAAACCAAGTGCTGAATCTCAGCAACTTGGTCGGCTAAGGACTTCAATCTTTATTTTCGCAGCTTAATTTGATCTACGTGATGATTGTTGTCCTTATGCATTATAAGATCGGCACGATTTCGGGTGGGCAGAATATTTTGCTGCAAATTAACGTAGTTTATTTCTTTCCAGATCCGCTTTGAGTTTTCAATAGATTCCTCTAGAGACAGCTGTGCATATTTTTTGAAATAAGATTGTTCATCTTGGAAGGCAGTATCTCTGAGTTTAATAAACCGATCAATGTACCATGTCTCGATATCGTTCACATCGGCATCCACATAAATAGAAAAATCAAAGAAATCAGATACAAAATAGTTAGGCATATTATGATTATTTGTAATCGCAGTCTGAAGAACATTTAAGCCCTCAACAATTAGAATATCCGGATTCTCAATCGTAATATATTCATCTGGCACAATATCATAAGTTAAGTGAGAGTATACAGGGCTTTGGACCCGCGGCACCCCAGACTTCACATCCGTTAAAAAAGAAATTAAACTACGCGTGTCGTAGCTTTCAGGAAAGCCCTTTTTCGTCATTATACCGCGCTTTTCCAGCTCTGCGTTGGGATGTAGAAAACCATCAGTCGTAACTAAATCCACTTTTGGATGGGAAGGTAATTGTGAGAGGAGTTTTTGTAGGAGTCTGGCCGTAGTGCTTTTACCAACAGCGACACTTCCCGCGATACCTATGATAAATGGACCTTTTTTTAGATCATTGTTCAGAAAGTGATTTATAGACTCATTAAATTTATGAGCAGATAGAAGTTGCAGATTTAGTAAATTGGACAGAGGAAGATAGACTTCGTTAACATCCTCGCTGGAGATTTTTTCATTAATACTTTGGACTTCCATAAGTTCTTCTTCTGATAATTGGATAGCGGTGAAATCGCTTAGTTTTTTCCAATCCTCACGTAAATAAAGTGTATATGCTGAATTATTCACCATTAAATTTTCCACATCCCTGAAGTTTTTAGAGATTTCTTATGCACTTAGGTATTATAACCGTTCATACAGCTTCATTCCATTCATTGTAATCGACATAATTATGGACATTAAGGAGATTGCATTTCAGTAAATGGGAAAATCAATTAAAATATAGAATATTAGGAAGGATGGGGTGGGGCAATGGGAGTTTTTCGAAAAGTTGAATTATTGAAGGATTACACACGCACGGAAACGTTCCAAGATGAGTCAGAGGGAAGGAAAATAGTTATAAGTATTTATTATCCGGATACAGAGGGTGTATTAAATAAAAACGCATCTGCAATGAAATATATGGAGCTTTTCGGGCCCTGTGAACAACAGGTGAGAGCTTCTACAAGATATTGGCATGAACATGGAAATCATAAATACATTATCTACCTCAATCAGCGATCGGACCTTTCAAAGCAAATCCAAACGCTCCTATCCAGTCATCATCTACTCACCTGCATTAGGTTTAGATAGAGATATGTATATTTATAATATAGAAGCGCTGGCCAAGCAAGGTTTCATAGTGGTAACGGTCAGTGCTGCGTACGAAGCTATGTTTACTGTTTGCCCTAGTGGAGAATTTATTAATCAATCCGAAGCCATGAGGCAAATAAAAGCTGCGGATTATACCGATTTACATAACTTAATTTTCATTCGAAAAAAAGATATTCAATACGTTCTGGATCACCTGTCCACGCTTAATTCTATGGATAAAGATGTGAAGGGCTTATTTGATATGAATAAGATTGGTATTATCGGCCATTCCATCGGCGGTGCTACTGCATTAGATTTAACTATGGAAGACGATAGAATTAAAGCTGCTATTTTATTAGATGCAAGCATGCACTTATATATTGAGAATGAAGAGAAGAACAATACTGTGCCGCTTCTTGTATTAAGGCAAAAGGCCTCGACCTTAGAATCCTTAAGTAATATATTACAGGAGAAACTGGCAAATGATTTCATCAAAGGACAAGAGGCGCTTTTTCAGAATTAGAACGGATATAAATCTTTTCTGAAAATACGAAAGGCTACACATATGTCATTTAGCGATCTGCCCCTTTATGAGGAAGG
The DNA here is from genome assembly GCF_038004505.1 of Paenibacillus sp. FSL R7-0048. Taxonomy (NCBI): domain Bacteria; kingdom Bacillati; phylum Bacillota; class Bacilli; order Caryophanales; family Paenibacillaceae; genus Paenibacillus; species Paenibacillus sp. FSL R7-0048. The sequence goes on from NZ_JBBORF010000001.1 coordinate 2,327,457, forward strand.
AGAGAATTTAAAACAAAGAACCTGTGAAATTCATACTTGCTTAAATGAGCTTATAAGTAAGTTCCTTGTGGAGCATCTTTTAGATCAGGGGCAAGGTTATTCGGCATTAATTAGTAGGGTTCATAAAGATTTTTGTGAGATCCATGGTAGTGGAGAAGAAATTCTGTAAATTAGCAATAAACTCTCCTTTGTTTATACCGATAAACATATATAAGGGAGGGAATTATGAATGCATTCTGCTCAGTCTAATGAGAAAATATGTAATCATATTGAAAAATACATAGGTGTATTTATAATGTTTTTAAAGAAATTATTTCAGGTGTTCTGTCGATAGATATTCTAATTCTTGATCCGACGCCTGAGCGGAACTTCTATACTTTAATTACCTCTGGAATGAGCGAATTACCGATGACGGTGCCAGAAGGTGCAGAAGAATATCAATATGCTGAACTAATGATTTGTCTCCCTCCTACCTGGAAGCTGTCGGATGAGGCTTTTAAGGATGAACGGAATTATTGGCCGATTCGAGCCCTGAAAACAATGGCTAGGTTTCCGCATGAATATAATACATGGCTTTATATGGGGCATACGCTTGTGAACGGTAATCCCGCCCAGCCTTATAGTGAGGATACAGGATTTCAAGGGATGTTCGTTTGGGTTCCAGATGTAAAAGATAAAGCCGGTTTCTTTAATTTAGAAATGAGCCATGAGAAAGTGGTGCACTTTTATACGTTAATTCCGCTCTATGGGGAGGAGTTAGATTATAAAATCAAGCATAGCGAGGAAGAGTTACTACACAAGTTAAATAAGATTGGGGTTACGGATGTTTTGGATCCTTCCCGTAAAAATAGTTGTAAGAAGTTATGGGGACTCTTTTAAATACAAGAAAAAACGGCTGAGAGCCGTTTTTTTATTTTTTGATTCCAAAAGCAATCCAGCGACCATCCACATCTTCAATCACAAATTCCTTGTTATTATAATCGGTGTTTGATAAAGAACGAACAATATGAACACCGGCGGCTTCGTACTCCTTCTCCAACTCTTCTTGCTGCTTCGTAATAAAATAGGCATCGTATCCATAACCGTACAACTCTCGATTGGGAATGACCTTTTGTCCATGGGATTGCGTAAGGATAATCTCTGTATCGTCACGATACAAACAAAGATGTGGTTCTTGTGTATCTAAATAGGGCACAGCTTTAAAACCTAAGTACTGGCTGTAGAAGGCAGCGGTTTGCTCAATATTCAACGTAGGGAAAATACTATGTGATTGTAAGAGCTTTTTGTCCACGAGTGAGGTCATCCTTTCAAAGAAAAAATAGATATCCATATATTACCTTAAGATAGAAGTTTCAACAATACACGGAGTTTCCATTTAGCAGAAGATTATTCACGGTTGACATCATCGCTATTCTATAATAATATACATGCATGAGCATGCATTTATAAATATTTTATATAAGATGAACTTAGAAACTCATGTTCACTGGAAGCATTGATCATACTATACTTAGTTTTTTATAAAGAGGAGAGATATCATGAAGGACTTGTTCACCCCGTATGAATTGAAGGATTTGAAGCTGAAGAACCGCGTGGTTATGCCTCCAATGTGTCAGTATTCAGTGTCTAACAAAGACGGAATTGCTACGGATTGGCATTATAATCATTACGTAAGCCGCGCTGTTGGCGGAACCGGATTAATTATTATTGAAATGACGGACGTGGAGCCTGATGGCCGGATTACTGATTTTGATCTTGGTATTTGGTCTGATGAGCAAATTCCTGCACTGGCCAGAATCGTTGAAGCTTGTCATTCTTATGGCGCTAAAGTAGGTATTCAAATTGCACACGCCGGACGTAAAGCAGAAGATGCAGCAGTTCCTGTATCCTCCTCTAACGTTCCTTTTGATGCTGACTCCAAAACACCACGTGCCTTAACAACTGAAGAAGTGAAAGCTATGGTTGAGAAATTCCGGTTGGGCGTGAAGCGGGCGATACAAGCGGGATTTGATGTTATCGAGCTTCATGGAGCGCATGGTTACCTTATTCATCAGTTCCATTCCCCTCTAACCAATCAAAGAACAGATGAATATGGCAAGGATTTAACACTGTTTGGTACAGAAGTCATTCGCGCAGCAAAAAGTGAAATGCCGGAAGGAATGCCATTGATTATGCGTATCTCGGCTCAAGAATATGTTGAGGGCGGGTACGGTATCAAAGAAAGCTTGGAATTTAGTAAAGCTTACAAAGAAGCAGGCGCAGATATTTTCCATATCAGTGCAGGTGGTGAAGGTCCTATCGCAGCTGCCGGGAAACCAGGGACGCATGCAGCTTATCAGGTTCCTTTGGCCAGAGAAATCAAATATGGCTTGAATGTTCCGGTTATTGCGGTTGGCAGATTGGATGAGCCTGTACTTGCTAATGCCGTGATTGGGAATGAGGAAGCTGATCTTGTTGCCGTGGGCCGGGGCATGTTGAGAAATCCATACTGGACGCTGGAAGCAGGGGTCGAGCTTCAGAAAGATGCGGGTATTCCCAGACAATATTCTTTCGGGTTTCCAAGAATTAATGGATAAAGATTAATTTAAATGGTGTGAAGTCTAAACAAAATAATTGTAAAGTGTGGAGGGGCCGGCTTCTTGGAGAAACGGTCTCTCTTCTTTTTTAAAATAAAATAAAGTATAAGTATCGAACCTATACTTTATGTATGGTTGTGGATTGTAGTACTATTATATAGAAGGAAAAAATCATGAAAAGCCATACACCCGGGAGATGAATAATAAAATGGGCGACATTCTTAACAATGACCTTATAACGAGTTGGTTGACGTTAACGCATATACAAATGAATGTGACGAATGAATTGGAAGCTAATCTACAAGTCAAACATGGCTTATCCTTGAAAGAATTTTATTTGCTGTTATTTTTGTCGGAAGCGCCGGAGAAGAAACTGAAATTGCAGAAACTCGAAGCTATGGTGGGTTTAAGCCAGAGTGCAGTTTCCCGACTGGTTAGTCGGTTTGAGGCCAAAGGCTGTGGCGCTTTAGAAAGAAAAGCGTGTGATGCTGATCGCAGAAGCATCTATACTGCCTTGACTGCCATTGGCGAAGACAAGCTCCTCCGTGCACAAGATACCTTTCAAGAGACCCTGCTTGCAGCTTTTCCGGAAAAAGATGTGAAAGAGCTTTTGGATCAAATGCTTCGCATGAAGCAACAGTCATGAATTCACAATAAAACCTCTGTTTTGGTAAATGGACCGAATCTCCATTTCCCATACAGAGGTTTTTTAGTGTGGGGCGCTATTTACATCCTACCTGTTCATTCTACTGTTGCTGGGAAAGCCGGTAATAATTATAGTCTTCATGTTCAATTGTAATCTCATCAAGAAGCTCGAAACCACATTTTTGAATGACTCTATTAGACGGGATATTGTGTTTCAGAGCAATGGCGTTTAATACATCGGTAGAGCTATTATCAAACAAATACTTAATTAATCCCTTGGCAGCTTGAGTAGTGTAGCCTTTACCGCGATGATCCTTGGATATGGCATACATAATCTCTCTGTTAGGAACGGGCAATTCATCCTTAATTCCTGTACAACACCAACCAATAAACTCACCGGACTCTTTTAAAATAATGCCTAAACGAAGACGAAGCTCTCCGATATCTCCGCCCGCTGAGATCGCTTGAAGAAACTGCTGGTTCTCTTTTATTTCATAGTTTATTAACCAGTCCAACCGTTGTTCTTTAGGAACATTCCAATCTGGCAAGAATTCAATAATTTCAGGCTGTAGAGTAAGCGCATGAAACTCCTCTAAATCCTCCACGCTATACTCCCGCAGAAAAATATCTTTACAATCAATCGTAAATAAATCACTAGAATTGGCCTCTTCATTCACAACCTCGCTCAACTTTCACCACTCCTTTATTAACTAACAGATATTTTACCATGAAACAATTGATTGATTTGGTAATATTTGATTATAAAAAATGTTTTCTTTTATTTCACATAAATATTAATTGGTTAATATATTAATTGACTATAAAATATGTTATTATGTTTCGTATAAACGGCAATGAACTAATATTGTTAGGTTTTTAAGATTTCTACTATAAAGATAACAGGTGATCTTCTATGAAAAATGACAACGGTAACAAATTTATTAATGGTAGTCTAATTGCGCATTATAAGTTTGATAATCCAGAGGATGTAGGTCAAGATTTCTCGGGGAACGGCAATGATGGAACCGCTTCAGGTACGAAGCTGCCGGCTATTAAATCCGTAGCAGGTAGACAAGCTGTTGCGCTTGCTGGGGGAGAACATGGCACATCCTATATTTCATTACCTAACGATCTGCTTAAAGAGGTCAGTGACCATACAGGAATTACGATTTCGACCTGGATGTATGTAAGCAAAGCTTCAAGCTTATGGGAAAGAATTTTTGATTTTGGTAAAGGTGAAACAGGACCTTATCTTTTTGTAACCCGCAATTTGCGGGGCACTTGTTTTGCAGGGGAAGACTTAATTGCAGATCCAGGGAAATCCTTTGCGACTGATGAATGGGTACACGTTTCCTTTGCAGTTACAGGCACAAAAGGTGGAACACTAAGCAGTGCAGGACCTGTGATGTATGTAAATGGTGAAGTAGTTGCGGATGGCATGATCAGCCAAACCTCTAGTGGCACATATGCTAAGCTGCGCACATGGTTTGCTACTTTTGAAGATCAACTGAATTATAGCAATAATACAATCGGGAAATCCCAGTACGCGGCAGATGTTGATTTTGGCGGCTATATTTCGGACTTCCGTGTATATAAAGCAGGCTTAACTCAAGATGAAGTGATTGAAATTATGTGCGAATCTTTGACGGATGAAGATATCGTTAAGCTTGCAAAAGATAAATACTTAACCTTCCCAAGCTCGATTATTACCAAAGATATCGAATTACCAGCTTCGCTGATGGGCGGGAAAGTTGACGTATCTTGGGTATCCAGCGATACCAAAGTCATTTCTAATGAAGGCGTTGTGAATAAAGGAGTTCAATCTGCTCAAGGCGTAACACTTACAGCACACTTGAAAAAGGGAGCTAGTATAGTAGAAAAGAGCTTCACTGTGTCTGTGCTTCCGGAAGATTTGCCACCTTACACCTTAACGATTGACGGCAATCAGGAGATTTTGGATGTTAGCCAAATTCTATATGGTTTATTCTATGAGGACATTAACAATGCAGCAGACGGTGGGATCTATGCAGAGCTAGTGCAGAATCGCTCCTTCGAATCTTTTGCTTTTGACAGCTATTCGCATGTATGTGGTGTACATGGTGCTTCCACCGGAAGAAATTATACACCTCTTCACGCATGGTCTGGGGATACAGACCAAATGACTGTCCATAATACAGGCGGATTAAACGATTTCTTCGGCATCGATGATAAAGATATGAATGCGCATTATGTGACGGTAGCGGATGGCGCGACGATTAATAATAGAGGTTTCGCCGATTCCAATCAGCACTGCTCGATGTTTATTCAGGAAGATGCCAAGTACAACTTCACGATTTGGGCGAAGGCAGAAGCAGCGGGCACAATTACCTTGCAATTGCTCGACAAAGACGGTAAAGCCATCAGCGATACTGCAGTTGTTGAAGTAAACGGTGACGGCAGCTGGAAGAAGTATGGTGTCGATTCAAAGCTTGTATTAACAGGATCTGAAACTGTGCTTGGTCAGCTGGCTTTAACCTTTAACGGTGAGATCTCCATTGATATGGTTTCCTTAATTCCTGATGACGTTTGGGGCGCTGGTGAAGAGGAACGTTCTGCTACAGCTCATGCTAACTATAAAGGAAATTCAAACTATAGATTGCGAAAAGACTTAGTGAATGCACTCGTTGATCTTCATCCTACCTTCCTGCGTTTCCCTGGGGGTTGTATTTCTGAAGGTTCTCACATTTGGGAGAACGTGTACGATTGGAAAGAGTCCGTCAACGATATCGAATTGCGCAAAGAGAACTATAACGTATGGGGCTACATGATGACCATGGGTCTTGGATATATGGAGTATTTCCAATTAGCCGAGGATTTGAACGCAACACCACTTCCGGTTATGGCCTGCGGCGTACTCTGTCAAGCTCGTTCGGATTATGCGAATCCAGCTGGCGGTGCGTTAAGAGATTATTATGTGAAGAACTTTACGGATCTGATTGATTTTGCGATTAGCATGGATTTTGACAATAATGAGTGGGCTGCATTGCGTAAAAAGATGGGCCATGAAGCAGCGTTTGATCTGCGTTATTTGGGTGTGGGGAATGAAAACTGGGGTACAGAGTTTTTCGCCAACTTCGAATATTTTAAAACAGTGATTGATGAGTATATGGTGAAGAACTATCCTGATCATGAATTGACTATTCTCTCTACCGTGGGTGCACAGGCAGATGATGATGCTTACCAGCAAGGTTGGAAATTCCTAAGCGGAAATTTACAGGGCTCGGAAAAAATCAGCTTTACGGATGGTACATCGAGCATCGAAGAGACTGTTACCTGGTACGAAAAACAAAAGAACTACATGGATACCATTGCGGATGAGCATTACTACCGTTCCAATGAATATTTGTTAGAGAATGCTGATCGTTACAACTACTATTACAGAGCCTATAAGGAAGACGGCAGCTTGGATGAGGCTGAAACTTCAAAGGTTTTTGTGGGTGAATATGCTTCCACAGATAAAAACACATTGGCAGGAGCTGTTGCTGAGGCGGCGATTATGTCCAGCTTCGAGAATAACTCTGATGTGATTAGATTGGCGGCAACGGCACCGTTGTTCAACAAGGTTCTGACAGATGGCACCTATAGATGGACACCGGATTGCATCTGGTTCGATGATGAAACCGTATGGTACACACCGAACTATTATGTTCAGCAGCTGTATGCTAAATACCTGGGAACCAAAGTGGTTGGCACCTCATTTTCGACTTATCGCAACGGGGAGAAGGTAGACCTCATTCCTCATGGAGGAATTGAAGTGGCTGCGGGGAAATCATCTGTGATCGTGAAACGGGTGAAAGTGACTTCGAATGTAGATGGCAGTGTATGGTTGGATCAAGATTTCACGCAGCCGCTGGATGAAGCTTGGAAAGTGATTCCTGGCTCTGCCGGATATACGATTGATCCTTCCAAAGGTCTGGTATTGAAAGCGCAGAATGGCGGATTGAATGGATTGTATATCCTTAATGATGCGTGGACTAATTATAAAGTAGAGGTTGTAGCTGAAAAAGCTTCTGGCGAAGATGGCTTCTATGTAGGCGCAGGTCTGACAGAAATCTCACCGGAAAATAAAGATGTTATCGAATATGCAATTGGCTATAATGGCGATGCCACAGGAGTCAAGGTGTACAAGCAAGGGATTGAGGCTTATACTCTCGGCGATTATTCCTCTAGTACCGCTGCTGGTAACCTTAGAGCCAGTTGCTATGAAGAGCTTGCGGATCATACGGAATATACCATCACCGTTAATTATGGCGGAGCAGATGGCAAACATTTGATTTGCTCTTATACAGATGGCAAGGTAACAAGCAAAGTACTGGATTATAAGCTTGAGGCTTATAACAGAGAGGTATACAATTCCGTAACTAAAGATGATAAGCATCTCTATGTGAAGCTTGTAAATGCGGATGGTGTAGAAAAAGCAACGAAGCTTGATCTAAAAGGCTTAAAAGTAGCTGCTACGGGTAAACGGATTACCTTAACCGGAGACGCCTCGCTGGTTCACACACCTAATGTGAACAGAAAAAATGATGAGAAGGTTACACCAGTTGAAACGGAAATCGTAATTGATAAAGACACGGCAATTGTGAAGCTAGCTGCCAATTCCGTGAATGTGATTGTTCTGGATCTGATTTAATAGAAAATATGCTGTTCAACACGCGCCGATCTTTTTGTTCGGCGCGTGTTGTTGTTTAACAAGCCTCTAAATCGGTTGATGATTATATAGAGAGAACTGCCCACTTGCTTGATGAATCTCAGAATCTATCTTACACTGGTGAAAGTACAATCACCGACTGACCCTCCAGCCCGCGATCCTCCCAGATGTTTTATCCACAGTTGCCTTCATTACTCCAGAATACAGTGCATACCCTAGCCCCTAAAAAGGAGAACGATAAAATGATGAAATCATTCAAAACGGACTGGAAAGCAAATCTGAAAAATCCTCAAACGATTATGGCCTTGTTTACTTATCGTTATGGAAATTGGGTGTATTATCGAGTGAAGAATGGCATCGTGCGAAAACCTTTGTGGCTTTTGTATCGAATAATGGATGTGCTTTTTGTCCGTATTCTTGCGAATGGCGAGCTTCACGCTCAAGCTCAAATTGGTGACGCGCTTCATTTACCGCATGGTTTAAATGGGATTATCATTAGTCCTAAAGCGGTGCTTGGAAGCCATGCTACTATTTTTCATCAAGTGACTATTGGCGGGAGAAATAACTTAGGAGAGCCAGTGATTGGAGACAGAGCTTTTATTGGAGTAGGCTCCAAGATTCTTGGACCGGTTGTCATTGGTAACGATGTTAATATCGGGGCCATGTCTGTCGTGGTAAAGGATGTGCCGGATAACGCTTCGGCTGTAGGTATTCCTGCTAAAAATATATTGCGGAGTGAACCGAAACCAGAGAATACAAGATAAAGACGTTAGGTTCTAGTACATAGGGTACGCGTGCGCTTTATTTTAATATCTTACAGGGTATAATTAAAGCATCCAAGTAATCTTGTAATAACCTTCTAGAGATCGGAGTAATGAAATGAAATATAGCAATTTAGAAGAGTGTGTTAATGATTTAGAGAAACACGGACATTTAGTTCGTATTCATGAAGAAGTGGACCCTTATCTAGAGATGGCGGCGATTCACCTAAAGGTTTATGAGGCTGGCGGACCTGCATTATTATTTGAAAATGTAAAAGGCTCGAAGTTTCGGGCCGTATCTAACCTTTTTGGAACGTTAGAGCGCAGTAAGTTTATCTTTCGGCGTACTTGGGACTCCACACATAACGTAATTGCCCTTCGCAACGATCCCGTAAAAGCACTCAAAAATCCATTTAAATATGTTGGTACCGGATTATCCGCGAGAAAAGCATTGCCTATTAAAAAGCCAGGGGGTCTGCCAAGCGGTTTTCAGGAAATTAGTATCTCTGATCTTCCGCTAATCACACATTGGCCGGGAGATGGTGGTGCTTTTGTAACCTTGCCGCAGGTGTATTCAGAAGATCCGGACAAGCCGGGCATTATGAACTCCAATCTGGGAATGTACCGTGTGCAGCTGACTGGAAATGAGTATGAATTAAATAAAGAAGTGGGCATTCATTATCAAATTCATCGCGGCATTGGCGTACATCAGGAAAAAGCGAACCGCCAAGGACAACCGCTTAAAGTAAGTTGTTTTATCGGTGGACCACCCGCTCACTCTTTATCGGCGGTTATGCCTTTGCCTGAGGGAATGAGTGAGATGATCGTTGCAGGATTACTTTCAGGACGCCATTTCAGCTATAGCTATGTGGATGGTTATTGTATCAGCAATGATGCGGACTTTGTAATAACAGGTGAAATTCACCCTGGTGAGACGAAGCCGGAGGGGCCTTTTGGCGACCATTTAGGCTATTATAGCTTGGTTCACCCTTTCCCAGTAATGAGAGTACATAAAGTGTACGCCAGAAAAAATGCAATCTTTCCATTTACGGTTGTCGGCCGGCCGCCACAAGAGGATACCGCGTTTGGTGAGTTAATTCACGAGCTGACAGGTGGGGCTATCCGCCAAGAAATTCCGGGCGTCAAAGAAGTTCATGCAGTCGATGCTGCGGGTGTTCATCCCCTGCTGTTCGCCATTGGCAGTGAACGTTATACGCCTTATCAGCAAGTAAAGCAGCCAGCAGAAATTCTGACCATTGCTAACCGGATTTTAGGGACGGGTCAGCTTAGTTTAGCTAAGTTTTTGTTTATTACAGCAGAAGAGAATCAGCCTATCAGCACACATAATATCGAGGATTTCTTGACGTATATCTTAGAGCGGATTAATCTTCATAGAGATATTCATTTCTATACCAATACCACGATTGATACACTTGATTATTCCGGCACAGGATTAAACAGCGGAAGTAAAGTGATCTTCGCAGCAGTAGGGGATAAGAAAAGAGAGCTATGTACAGAGGTGCCAGGCCTGCTGAAAGAATTACAGGGATTTGAACATGCACGAATGGTGATGCCTGGTCTTGTTGCCCTTCAAGGCGCTAAATTCACAAGCTACGCTGAAGCAGCACTGGAAATGAACAAGCTTAGTGAAGCTATTCAGGAGCAAGGGTCACTTCCTTCTTGCCCAATGATTATTTTGTGTGATGATAGCGAGTTTTTGAGTGAAAAGATCGACAATTTCCTATGGGCGACGTTCACCCGCAGTAATCCATCTCATGATATCTATGGAGTGAACAGTTCTACTGAGTATAAACATTGGTCCTGTGACAACGTGATTATTGATGCTCGGGTAAAACCCCATCAAGCCCCGCCACTGATCCCAGACCCAACCGTTCAAAAGCATATCGAACGATTATTTGCGTCAGGTGGCAGTTTAAGCAGAGTTAAGATATAGAGAAACATCCATCGGCCTTCTTGGGAATCCAAGGAGGCCTATTTGCTGTTTGTGAAATGATTTTGCTCATATGAAATAAAAAAGAAATAGGGGTATTATGGGGTGTATGGTATATATTTACTATTAATATTGGGGAAGTGTTGTTCTGATGGAAATTATGGAAACCGAACGTTTATGGATTAGAAGGTTCTCAGCAGAGGATTGGAAGGACCTTCATGAATATTTGTCCCAAGAAAGTGTTGTGAAATATGAGCCCTATTCCGTGTTTAATGCAGATGAATCTCGCACTGAGGCGCTCAGACGGTCATCGGACCGGGCTTTTTGGGCAGTCTGTCTTAAATCTACGACAAAAATGATCGGCAACTTATATTTTCAAGCGAGCGAACCAAAGGTTTTTGGCGTTTGGGAATTTGGATATGTTTTTAACCCTGATTTTCAGGGAAAAGGTTATGCTACAGAGGCTTGTAATCAATTGTTAAACTATGGCTTTGATAATCTGAAAATGAGACGTGTGATTGCGAACTGTGATCCCGAAAATACACACTCATGGAAACTGCTCGAACGATTGAAGCTTCGTCGAGAAGGACATTTTTTGCAGACGGGTTATTTTAAATATGATAGTAATGGAGAGCCAATCTGGCATGATACTTATTCCTATGGATTGCTCAGAAGCGAATGGTTAAGGATGAAGGAATAGCAAAACTGTTGTCGTGATCTCAAAAGCGGGTGTCCCCTCACTGATTCTTCTGTCCTAACTTCTTCCCAAATCGTAGGTTTTTATAACTATAGGCGAAGAAATTGAACGGTTTAGTGTATGATAAAATCTGTTTTTTAAATGTTCAGAGTGACACTTAGGTGGTAGTATCGTGTTGGATATGAGTGAAACTGGAATCAGCTACCATCCAGCTGCCTGAGCAAAGAGGAGGGGATACGCGCACGAAGTGAACTTATATTTGAAGAACGAATGACAACGAAGCTTATTGTAAGCGTTTACTACAACGGGGCTAGATGCGTACTAAGTTCTTTCAATCATAAGAAAGCGGGTGAAGCACGGAAGATGAAGAGGAATAAACTTGGAAATAAAATATTTATGGTGTTATTGTCGTGGATCTTCATTTGTTCATCAATACTTCCATCTACAACATTTGGGGGGCAACAGGCCAGTGCAGCTTCAGGCCCAATAACCTTGCAATATGATTTTGGAACAGCAACAAGTCCTGTTATGAGTGGTTATACAGGCGTGCATGAATCTGAATTATATACGAATGAGCTAGGGTATGGTTTAGATCAGGCGGTTGCTTCGAGGAATCGCTCGGGTGGAGACGATATGACCAACGATTTTGTATTGGGACTGTCCTATTCTTTTTTGGTGGATCTTCCTAATGGGGATTACGATGTGACTGTATACTCAGGAGATTTACTAGCGGGTACAAGTACAACCAAAACTACGATTACTTTGGAAGGTAGCACGGCTGGGTCGATAAGCAGCAAGCAAGCTGTAAATCAAGCTACCTACCGGACGACTGTTCAAGATGGTCAACTGACCGTCGGCATTACGGGTACAGGGGTTGGCGGATATTTAAATGGACTAATTATTCAGCAGATTGTACCAGGTCCATTGAAAGCCCCTGAGGGATTAGTGGTTCATAATATCACTCCCACTGAGGTATCTCTAGACTGGAGCAGCGTGACAGAAGCAGTCTATTACAATATTTATCGAACGGTTCTTCCTAGTGGAACCCTTCAAGCCATAGGTCAAGCTGCTGCTAACAGCTACGTGGATTCAGATGTAAATGAAGGGAGTGGTTACATTTACAATGTGTCAGCTGTAAATGGAAAGGGTGAGGAGTCTGCTTTGAGCGCATCTGTGACCGTAGACAAAATTCCGGGGGTAGAGGTTCCCGCAGCACCAACCGGTCTTTCAATTGTCAGTGTCGGTGTAAGTTCTGTTCAACTGAATTGGAACAGTGTGGCTGGAGCTAGCCGCTATACGATCTTAAGGTCTGATTCAGCAGATGGAACATTCCATGAGATTGGTCAGTCAGAGAAGACGACATTTACGGATGCCTCAGCGGACACCTCAAAACGGCAATATTATGGGGTGAAGGCAGCCAATGACCAAGGCGAATCAGAGCTATCTAACAAGGTGGAAAGCGCTGTGTATTCGCCTCCTGGAACTTTGCCAGAAGGGGATGTTTATTCCTTTGATTTTGGCCCGGGTGCTGTGGCTGAAGGTTATCTTAAGGTAGATGCAGGGGTATCTTATTCCTCTGAGGTTAAATATGGATTTACAGATATATCGAAAGTAACTGGGGTAGACCGAGGAACCTCAGATCCTTTGCGATCAGATTTTGTGGTCCCTAAGGATGCAACTTTTAATGTAGATTTACCGAATGGCGATTATACAGTGTCACTTATCGCTGGTGACAGCGCCGGAGATACAGAGATTGGCATCAAAGTCGAATCCATTCAAAAAGTTCAACTGACGAGCAAAACAGCAGGCCAGTATTTGGAAATGAGCTTTGACATCGCTTTGGTGGATGGACAAATGAACTTGGTGTTCTCTGGCACTAAGCCTAATATCAATGCACTGGTGATTACTAAGCAGCCAGACCGTCCTGCTAATGAATTGCCAACGGTTTATATTGCGGGTGATTCAACCGTGCAGACTTATGATCCTTATTGGATACCACAGGCAGGCTGGGGACAAATGATTCCTGATTTCTTTAGCGAGGAAGTAACGTTTAAGAATCACGCTATCGGAGGACGCAGCTCTAAGTCATTTATTGTCGAGGGAAGGCTGGATGAAGTGCTGCGTAAGATCCAACCGGGTGATTATTTCCTGATCCAGTTTGGTCATAATGACGCAACGATTAGCGTTCCAGACCGATATGCTTCTCCAGCCGATTACAAAGTTTATTTAAAAACATATGTCAATGGAGCTAGGCAAAGAGGAGCAACTCCGATTCTGGTGACCCCCATGGGGCGCAGAGATTATAATGCTGCGAGCGAAAAATTCAATGTGAGCTTTCCAGAATATGTGCAGGCTATGAAAGAGGTAGCAAGTGAACTTGATGTTGATTTGGTCGATCTTAGCGCACTCAGTGTAGCTTTTTACAATTCTATCGGTTTTGCAGCTACACGCTCTGTATTCCTTCACCTCGATGCAGGGATATATGGTGCTTTCCCAAATGGCTCGACAGACGATACTCACTTTCAAGAGTACGGAGCCATTCAAATGGCCCGTCTGCTGGCCAAAGGAATAGGGGAATTAAATATTCCACTCTCCAGCTTTGTGCAGGACATCAAACAGCCGGAAACGGTGCCTGTGAAGCCTGAAGGTCTTGTAGCTGGGAGTATCAGTAATGCAGGTGCAGTACTGAAATGGAATAAAGTAGAAGGTACAGATATCTATAAAATCTATCGTAAGCTAGCGGCAGAAGCCGAATCTGCTTATACATTAGCGGGAACTTCAACTGTCCCTTCATTGACATTAAGCGGGTTGGTTGAAGGTCAAAGCTACTCGGTAAGAGTGACTGCAGTGAACGGGCTAGGAGAGTCTGAGCCTTCAGATGAAGTGAAGCTGACTACGAAATCCGCCCAGTATCGTTATGATTTTGGACCTGTTGGTTCACCCGTTGCTGCGGGTTATACGGAAGTGAATGTGAATGTCCTGTATACCCCAGAACGTGGATATGGTTTGACCTCGAGTGCAGGGATGATTGATCGGGATCGGGGAAATGCGACGGACGATCTGCGCAGAGATTTTGTGATTTATTTTGGAGGATCGTATGAATTCAAAGTTGATTTACCCAATGGTTATTATTCTGTTAAGACCTATACAGGAGATTGGATTGGATCTGCCAAGACGAATGTAGCCATTGAAGGCAAAGATTACGGAACAGTCTCCTCAGGTAAGGAAAATATTGCTGAGAAGCTGTATAACCAGATTGCTGTCAAAGACGGGCAGATGAATCTTGTCTTTAGTGGCACAACCGCTCATCTCAATGGGCTGGAGATCACACCGTTATTATTAGCCCCAACGAATCTGAAACTGGGTAGCCTGGATTTAAACAGTGAGCCTATCACAGCTAATCTTTCTTGGGATAGTATGGAGAGTGCGCTGAAATACCGTGTATATCGTCAGGCTACGGTTGCGAATAGTGCAGAGCTGCTGGGCGAGACAACAGAGCCGCTCTACACAGATACCACTGCGGATATTGGTATGGAATATATCTATACGGTAACTTCGGTCGACAGCACGGGACTGGAATCCGTAGGCTCCAATGCGCTAAAAGTGTCTATGATTGACCCCTCCGTAGCAAAAGCAGCCGTACCTAGTGGTCTAGCTGTACAATCTACGAACAAAAATGATGTGACCTTTACTTGGAATGAGGTACCGGATGCACGGATGTTCAACATTTATCGTGCGAAATCCGCAGACAGTGAGTTCATCCTGATCGGCAAATCATTCGAAGCTTCGTACACAGACACGACCGTTCTGACTACCATTCCTTACTATTACAAAGTAGCCTCGGTAAATGCAGGCGGCATCTCTGATCTATCCGCTACGTTGGAAACCTCAGCGGTGACAACATTATACCGGAAGATGGAGGCGCTGGATCGTGCGCCTGTAGCGGTTAAGACAGATGAGGGTGTTTATATCAGCTGGCGGATGTTAGGTCTGGATCCGGAAACGATAGGATTCAATCTGTATCGTGGCGATAAGAAACTTAATGATTCGTTGATTACTCAAAACACGAACTATCTCGATACTAAAGGCACGGAGGATGCCAAATATAGAATCACATCAGTAATCAATGGAGTCGAGAAATCTGCTTCGGAACCATTCAGCGTATGGCAGAAGCAATATCTATCGATCCCTTTGCAAAAGCCAGCAGATGATTACACCAAGGATGGTCAACCGTATACGTATAGTGCGGGAGATGCAAGTGTAGGTGATTTGGACGGTGATGGTGTATATGAAATCATCATGTTGTGGTCACCTTCGAACAGCAAGGATAACTCTCAAGCTGGGTATACTGGACTTGTCTATATGGACGCTTATAAATTAGATGGAACTCGCTTATGGCGGATTAATTTAGGGCCTAATATTCGTGCCGGCGCACACTATTCTCCATTCCTGGTATATGATCTGGATAGTGATGGACGTGCCGAAATTATGATCAAGACGGCAGATGGCACAGTGGACGGTCAAGGAAAAGTCATCGGCAATGCCAGTGCAGACTATCGTAACAGTTCGGGTTATGTGCTGCTGGGCAATGAATATTTAACTGTGTTCGAAGGGGCAACAGGCCGGGCATTGGATACCGTTGATTATGATCCGCCACGTGGAGATGTTGGCGCTTGGGGGGATACCTATGGTAACCGTGTAGACCGCTTTTTGGCAGCTGTAGCTTATTTAGACGGCGAGCAGCCAAGCGTGATTTTTAGCCGCGGTTATTATACTAGAACCGTACTTGCAGCTTACAATTATCGCGAGGGCAAGCTCGAGAAAGTATGGCGTTTCGATTCTAATGATGAAGGATATGGAGACTATGTTGGTCAAGGAAACCACAATCTTTCTGTAGGCGATGTGGACGGCGACGGCAAGGACGAAATAACCTTCGGCGCGATGGCAATCGACGATGACGGATTGCCGCTGTATAATACAAAGCTTGGCCATGGTGATGCAATTCATTTCGGGGACCTTGATCCTACCAGACCCGGGCTGGAAGTCTTTGATGTTCATGAGCATACCGATTCGAAGTATGGGATTGAAATGCGTGATGCAGCTACAGGAGAAATATTATGGGGTGTATTCACGGGGATTGATACTGGACGGGGAATGTCAGCAGATATTGATCCGCGATATGCTGGCGAAGAGGTATGGGCTGCAACGATCACCAATGAGGAGCATATACCTGTTACGGGCCTATACAGTGCGCAAGGGGAACTAATCACTAAAAAACTGCCTTCCTCCACGAATTTTGGTATTTGGTGGGATAGTGATCTTTTACGTGAATTACTGGATGCGAATCGAGTGGATAAGTGGGACTATACCAACCAGACAACGGTTAACTTATTGACGGCTGTAGGTGCTTCTTCAAATAATGGCACCAAGGCGAATCCAAGCTTGCAGGCAGATCTGTTCGGGGATTGGCGTGAAGAAGTGATCTGGCGGGCAACGGACAGTTCTGAACTACGGATCTACACAACAACGGATATGACAGATTATCGTATTCGCACATTGATGCATGATCCGATCTACCGCCTGGCAGTAGCTTGGCAAAATGTAGGCTATAATCAACCTCCGCACCCTGGATTCTTTCTTGGTGAAGGGATGGAACAACCAGCGGCTCCAAAAATTCAATATGTAGGCTCACCGGGAGAAACTGAAGATACTACACCACCTACGATTTCTGGTTTACCTTCTGCTCAAATGAGTGAAACGGATGTATTGAAGGTGCAGGTCGTAGCGGAAGATCCAGAGTCTGGCATTCGCAGTCTGGATATTACCTTTGATGGTAAACCTGTCGTTTATGGAGATGAGATTCCACTCACAGGGCTTGCGGGAGCGCATACGTTCATCGCAACAGCCATTAATAACGCTGGACTTTCGACGACAGAACAAGTGATTGTGTTCGTAAGTGGACCTCAGAAGGCTACAGGTGTTCCGGGGCAATGGGTTCTATCCAATAATAATGGGCAGGATACAGGACTTTTGGACGGGGATTACCAAATCACAATGAATATGTGGTGGGGCAATAATGGTACGGTCTACAAGCTATATGAGAACGGTGCCTTAATCGACACGCAAACCTTACGTGATGATTCCCCAGCTGCACAGACTGCAGTGACTAATATTACCGGAAAAGAAAACGGAACCTACACCTATACGGCTGAGTTAACCAATTCTTTTGGCACAACGGTGTCTGCTGCTCATGTGGTTATCGTGCAGGATGCTGCACCAGCTAAGCCGGTGTTGTCCAATGACAACTGGGATGGCGATGGAGAGTATAAAGTGACCATGAATTTATGGTGGGGGATGAACGGCAATGAGTATCGCTTGTATGAGAACGGAATACTGATCGATACTCAGACTTTAACAGCGGGCACCCCAAACGCACAAACGGCTTCTACTTCTATCACTAACCGTTCTCCAGGCGTCTATGAATACCGGGCTGAACTGTTGAATGATCAAGGGGTAAATGAGAGTGCGATCATGAAAGTTACGGTAAAATAAGTGAATATTTGTTAAAAAAGCGCCTAAGTCGGTGATATCCGGCTAGGCGCTTTTTTTAGATTATCTAAGATTTAAAGGATTCTGCAAGACTAATTCTCCTAACAGCCTCATATGAATCTAAACAACGAATGATAGGGGGGATTGTAAATATGGATTTGACGCATATGATCTCAAAGCTTGTGGTAGTTATACATGTTATAGCATCCATAGTGGGAATTGGACCAGCTTTTGTGCTGCCAATACTGACAAGCTCAGCCAAGACAGGTAGTCAGCTTCGTTTTGTATTTGGTCTTATGAAGAAAATAAACAGATTCCCTAAGACAGGTGGGATCACCCTGATCGTTACAGGTATTTTGTTAATGATCATAGATAAAATGGGCTTGTCGGTGTTGTGGTTAAATCTGTCGTTATTATTTTTTATCGTGATCGAAGTGATTATTATTGGAATGGTTGAGCCCCGATTGAAAAAGCTAACCCAGCTCGTAATGACCAGCGAAGGGGAAGAAATTCCTGATGGTTATACTACCGCTATGAACAAGATCGCTCCGCTAGAAGCGGCGGTTCATGTACTTACTATCGTCATTATTATATTAATGGTAGTAAAGCCGGTATAAGATCATAACGCCTATTCTCAATGATCTCTTCATAATCGCGGATGAGTCCATCAAAAATATTCTCCCAAGAGCGGCCGAGTGCCAGCTGTCGACCTTCATGCCCCATAGCAGCTAGCTTTTGAGGGTGCTCTACATATGCACAAATCTCACGAATAAAAGCATCCGGGCAGCGGGGCTCGACAATCATTCCTGTGCGGCCGGGTGTGACCAGATCCTTCACCCCACCTTCATTTACTGCGAGGACAGGCAGTCCTGAGGCCATAGCCTCTAAGACAACATTACCGAAGGTTTCTGTACTGGAAGGGAAGATGAACAGATCTGCGGAGGCATATAATTGGGCAAGCTCGTCACCATGTTTATAGCCTGTAAACGTGACATTATGCGGCGCCTGTGCCCGCATTTCCGGCAGAAGGGGACCGTCTCCAACGACCAGCCAATGAACCTGAGATTGCGTAGATTCGGGCAATTGCTGCATGGCGAGAGCAAGCGTCTGTATATCTTTTTCAGGGGCGATTCTTCCCACATATAGAAGCAGTAACGGTGCGGTAATTCCGTAGCGCTCACGGACCTCATGGCTGCGTTTTTTGGGGGTATACTGCTGGCAGTCGATGCCTCTGGACCATAGCTTCAGGCGATGAAAGCCTTGAGCTTGGAGGGAATCGAGGGTTTCGTAGGATGGTGCAAAGGTGGCATCACAGGAGCGGTGAAACCACTTCATGTATTTCCAATAGAGCGGAGCGATTTTTTTCATCCGGTAATATTCAAGATAGCGGTCAAAATGGGTATGATAGGAGGCGACATGGGGCAGATCATGTTTGCGCGCATAACGAAGGCCGCAGAGACCGATATTGAACGGAGTTGCCATATGAAGCAGATCGGGACGAAAAGCTTTCAGCTCTGATTGGATAGAGGACATATTGGGCAGTGCGAGTCTACATTCAGGGTATAAGAAAAAGGGGATGCTGGTAATGGGACGTATGGGATCGGCATAACTGTCTTCAGGAGCAGATTTTGGTGAGAAAAGCAGATGTTCAATACCGCGCTCTTTCAAATGGGTGGTTAATCGTTGAAGCGTACGTGAAACTCCGTTGGTTTGCGGAAGAAATGTGTCCGTGAATAAAGCAAGACGCATGGAACCCCTCCCAGGTACTCTTGATGCCCTGATCATAACAGGCGATTATTTGATGGAGGTCAAACGGATGTTAAACAGAATATAAAAATCCACTGCACCAGGTAAGATAAAGAGGTGTGCAGTGGATTTATTAGTTTTAATGGGATGAAGCCCTACAAGGATTCGTATATCTGTTGCAAAAAGGTAATGCTTTCTCCTAAATGTGACTCAGGAGTGCTTTCCAGGATTCCTTGAATATGAGGACGTTCATATTTCATATAACGAAGGATCGGCTCAAACTCTAGCCACCCTTGACCTACAGGGACTATTTTTATGGCTCCTTCTTGGACGATAAAGTCTTTTAAATGAATGACAGCAATTCGATTTCCTAGAAGCTTCAAAGCCTCCGTAATAATAGCTTCTTGATGCAAGTAATTTGTAGGCGACATTAGATTTGCGCAATCCAATATGACCTGAAGATTGTTAGAAGGGACTTCATCCAGAAGTCGGCGGGTTAAGGGCGCGGTGTACAGCGGATGATGAAGTCCTGCTTCGATTCCTACCGTCACACCAAAACGTTCGGCCTCCGCCACCATGGCCTTAACTGATGCCACCACCTCTTGGAAGGCTTCTTCTGTAAAATTATCTGTGGTATACCCAAGTCCCACACTTCCGGTTTCCGTACCTACCAGACTAGCGCCGAAATCCCGGGCCAAGCGCAGATGGGTATTAAATGCGGCTAACGCTTGCGCCCGTTTGTGAGGATCGGTGTCTACAATATTTACATAGCAGCCCAGAACCGCAATCTGAATACCTGCCTGTCTAAAGGCATTGCCATAATAGCTGGCTGTTCCAGGGCTTATAGCCGTCAGGCTAGGGGCACTATCAGGAAAAGATTTCTTAAGTGCGAACTGGATATGAGTGAAATGATAGGACTTAATCTTCTCAATTAACTCTTGCAATGGAACTTGTGTGAAATCATGTGCTCGAACACCTAGTTGAAGGGGAATGCTCATATGATCGATCGCTCCTATTAGTATTGTTGTTTGTGAGGTGCTAATTTGTCCCAGTCAAAGGTAACACCAGTGCCCGTTACTTCTGGCGCAACTGCCATCCCATTGTCTTTATTAATCACTAGCGGACGTGTAGTGTATTGATCGATAGGGAAGCTATGCATTTCGAGATAACCTGCATTTGGCATAGCTGCTAACAAACTAACGTGCAATTCCTGCATTCCATGTGTGGAAACGGAAAGGTTATAGGCTTGTGTTAAGTGAGCTACCTTTAACCAGCCCGTAATTCCGCCTATATTGGAAGCATCAGGTTGAGGAAAATCAACATGACCATATTGCAGCATGTGATGGAATTCGGTTAATGTGCGCAAGTTCTCTCCGCCTGCAACGGCCATTCCTGTTTCTTCAGCAATCCGTGCATAGCCGGCATAATCTTCCGGAATCGTTGGTTCTTCTAAAAAGAGAATGTCGTATTTCAAAAATTCACGTGCGGCTTTTATCGCTTTTTCCACACTCCAGCTCATATTGGCATCGACCATAAAGGCTACATCCGGGCCGACCAATTGGCGTACCGCAGCCACTCGTTCCACATCTTCAGCTAATGTTTTTTGGCCTAGTTTAATTTTGACAGCCTGGAGGCCCATATCTAAGTATTTTTGATTGTTGCGCAGGAGCTTTTCTAATGGGAAGTTTAAATCAATCGCTCCACCATAACATTTGACCTCATTGCTTGCGCCACCCAGAAGTTTGTAGAGAGGTTCATCTGCTTTCTTTGCACGTAAATCCCATAACGCAATGTCACATGCCGCAATGGCGAAGCTAGCCAAGCCCCCGCGAGCAACATAATGTATTCCCCAGTTCATCCGCTCCCAGATACTTTCCACACAGCTGGCGTCTTTGCCAACTAAGATATGTGTTAATTCATTAGCAATTAGTGAGCAGATCGCTTTGCCGCCAAATCCGCCAGTATAGGTATAACCTACACCTTCACGACCGTCATCCGTTCTAATTTTGACAATGGGAACTTCAAAATGAGTATGCAAGCCATGTTTAGCATCCTCCATGATTTCTGGCAAAGGGATACGATAGTACTCCGTAATAACTTCTTTAATTAGAGACATCTTGGATCACTCCTTATAAAAGTTGTTGTAAGTTTGATAGAGATGAGGCTGTATTTTGTTTAAGAGCTTGAACCACAAGTTTAGCAATTTCCCGGGCACCTTCATCTGAGAAATGAGTATCATCCGTAACCCCATTTGGGTAATTAGGATGTGTTTTCGCTGGCAAATGCATGAATAACTTCTTGGATTCCTCTTCGCCTAATGAACGATAGAGCGCTTGCGAGGCTGCGAAAATATCAAGTAGCGGAGTGTGCGTTTCTTCAGCCACTTGTCTCATTACCTCGGGATAAGCACCTACAGCAAACGGGTCCAGCTCTCCATCGGCGTTAAAGCGGCGGCGACTTACAGAGGTTAACAGAACCGGAGTCCCCCCTAGCTGCCTAGCAGCATCTATATATTGAATGAGATTATGGCGATATTCGGTTTCAGGATCGGTGTAACGTAATGGATCCTCTTTTTTCTCATCGTTATGTCCAAATTGAATAAACAGGTAGTCGCCGGGTTGGAAGTCTTTTCTGATAGCATCGAGGCGGCCGTCTGTTATGAACGATTTGGTGCTTCGACCATTAATTGCACGATTCTGGATTTGAATAGAAGTCCGAAAATAACTTTGCAGGTATTCTCCCCAGCCGGTCATAGGTTTTTCTCCAGCGCCTTTAATGGCCGCAGTGGAATCGCCTGCAATAAATAGTTGTTGTCTCATAAGGTCTTCTTCTCCTTTAACGTATTGGCGTTCCCTTAACCAATTCTCAGCAAGGGAAAGCCATTGCTGGCAATGAGGGTGTTCTTTTGCAAGCCCTAAACCATGCCGCCCTTCTTCAAAGATATGTAATTCAAAAGGAATTCCCTGATTGGACAGGGCAGAGGCGAACAACAGACTATTCTCCACGGGAACGCTGGCATCGTTCGCTGTTGTCCAGATAAAGGTTGGAGGTGTGAGTGAATCCACCTGGGCTTCTGAGGAAAAGGAGTCAAGCTCCGTTTGTGATGGGTTGTCTCCAAGAAAATGTAGCCGACTTCCCTTGTGGGAATGGGGCTCTTGGAAAGTGATTACAGGGTAACCTAACAGAAGAAGGTTTGGTTTCTCTGCTCTAGTGGTAGAAAAGATAGAAGCTAAGTGTCCTCCTGCCGAGAATCCAATCATCCCTACTTTGTCTGAGATCACATTCCAAGCTTTGGGTGCTTCCCTAATCCATTTGAGAGCTTCCTCAACATCATTTAACAAAGAAGTGACGTTGAAATCTCCGACCTGATAATCTAGTACACCTGCATGAATACCTAGACTGTTTAGCCATTGAGCCACAGGTTCTCCTTCATGTTTGGCTAAGTGCTGATAACCTCCACCAGGCAATACCAATATAAAAGGACGGGGGTGATCCGTCTCGAGCGGATAGAGGGTGAGTAGTGAGGTTTCCTGAGAAATCGCATCTTGTTCTACACGGTTAGTATTTAGACGAAAGTTCAACATTGCGTTCAAATTCCTCCCTAAATGGTTATATGCACACGTTAACATATTTTCCGAAAAAAAGAGAGACTCTTTTTTTTAGATTCGGCCTTGAACGATTTTTTTGTGATTTTTACATAGATTCGTCAAATGTTGGTTTGGATTTAGTGCCTGTGTTGTTATCCCGGTACTGTCCAGGGGTCATCCCTTCCTGTTTACGGAAAGATCGAATGAAATTTTGAGAATTGTTGTATCTTAATTTGGCTGCAATATCTTTGATCGGCATATCGGTTTCCTGCAGCCATTTTTTCGCCATTTTAAATCGGTACATCGTTAAATATTCGCTGAAATAGTATTGGGTCTCCTTACGGAAGACACTGCTGATATAGTTGGCGTTGTAATGCAGCCGTGAAGCGCATTCTTCCAAGGTTAGATCCGTATCATATTCATGTTGGATCAGATCAATGATTTTCTCAGAGATGTTTTGGTATTGGGCATTTTGCCTGCTGATAAAAATTTTGATCATCGGGTAAATGACCATGCTCCAGAACCAATCCTCAATCTCAGCCACGGTATGAAGGTCATGTAATTCCTCAAAAATAGAGCCATTAGCATGATAGATCTGATTTAAGCTAATGCCCGATTCCTGCATCATAATGAGCAAGTTATTGAGTAAGCGGGTCAACGGGATTTGATATTCCTGTGGTGAAAGCTCAAGGGCAAAGATAGATTTAAAAAGCAAATGAATCAGTTCCTTGGCTTTATCCGTTTCAGCCAGCTTGATCGCATCCATTAGATCGTTTTCTTTATGCGTAGGGTAGTTCAAGTTCAGATAATGTTTGCCGGAGTTAATGTTCTCATATTGAATAATAACGCCTTTGCCAAGCTTAATGCGATGCTTCAGTGCTTCAAGACCTTCTCTGTAGGCGATGGCTAGTTTATCGAAGGCGTTGAAGGGCAGGCTCAGCCCAATACTCACCTGCACCTTTAGATAATTATTTATTTCTTGCTGCAGCTTCTCCGTTAACGAATACAGTGTCTTATGAAAAGACTGGGTATCGCAGTCTGGACTGCCCAATAATACGACTACCGCATGGTCCATGATCACTGGAGCCAGCCGTTGTTCAGGACAGATTAACTCTTCGATCATATTGTGGGCAGCGAACAATAAGAGGCTGAGATCTTTTTTCTCATAGCTGGAATCCTCGGCATAATCAATAGACAACGTAATTACTGCCATGGTTTTCCATTCTTCAAGCTGGGTTTGGTAGCCGAATTGCCCTAATTCTTCGAGCAAATCACGTTTCTTAACATTGCCGTGGAAGGCATTGATCAGAAAAAATGTACGAACCTGCTGAAAGTGTTGCCGGACTTCTTTTTCCAGCTGTGATTTGGATTGGAACAAAGAATGAACTTGTTCTCCTATAATCTGAAATTCATTGCGATGTCTCGATTTAATATCCGGTTTGCGTTGGCCCATCTGATTAAGCAGTCTTTCGATAGGGGTGTACATACGTCTGGAACCGATCCATGCTAGAAGAATGGAGAACAAGAGCATAATGGTGCACACGATTATCGTAAACATCCCGATTTTATTGGACTCCTTCGTCAAGCTTTCCATAGAAGTAACCGATAGATAAACCCAGCCATTTAACTGAGAACGCATGAAAGTGACGGAGTAATTCTTTTTATTAATCACAGTCTTGAACTGTCCGGATTGTTTAGAAGGATCAGAGATTAAAGGGACTTCTTTAAATCCGCCTTGCTCTTTAGGTTTTCCGATTAAGCTGGTATCCGGATGGAGCAGGAAGCGGCCAGCTTGATCCAGAACGATAATGTCATCGAGTGGCTGCACATCTGAATTAATGAAATCCTGAAGACTGCAGACCGGAATATTAGCTAGGGCAAGCCCATATTTTTGCAGCTTATTGGTGGGAAGCTTTTTGATAAGACTGATGCTGTAATTGCAGCCAGTGACGTTAATGCTCTCCTCGCTATAAAATAAGGACGATGGATTCAAAATCCATGAAGTATCGTCAGCTATATTCATTAGATTAGAGAGTTGCGCGTGGTTTTTGTATTCATTCAGACGGTAGACGCCTGAATTTTTGATCATCCAGTTCTGCTGCTGATTGAGCAGGATGACATCCTCAAGTTTCGTATCGAAGGATTGCATATTACGGATTTCGTTTCTTAAATCATTATATAAAATGAAATCGGTTTCACTTAAAGGGTTATTTAGTGCTTTTTTTAATACACTAGAGTTGATCACTTGGTTTAATGTTTGATTGACAGTTGTTAACTTATGTTCTACATTTGAGGTGATTTGTAATATAAGTTCCATTTTACTGTTGTTTACGTTCTTTTGGATCTCATTAGATGATGTGAAATAGGAAAAAGAACCGATGAATATCACCGGCAACGTGCTAATTACAAAGGCAAAAATCGTTAATTTACTTAAAAAGCTTAATGGTCTCACGGGACTCAGCACCTTTACTTATGTAGAAGTAGACACTTGTTCTTAGTGTATGAAACCTGGTGGAAAATAACAATAATCATCTCGTTCTGCAATAATCATTAACCCTAATTATGACTACAAAATGGAAAATCTTCAAGCTGTAGGGTGAAAATCCTTACAATACCTTAGGAGGCTGTAGAAATGTTTAGACAATTTATGTGTAGAAGGGCAACGTTTTGTTGCTGCTTATTTTTCATGCTTGTTTTCCCTATGTTAAGCGCTTGCAGTGATGGAAAGTCAGCTGGTTCTGTACTGCAAGAAGCTCGCCCGAGCATCTCCATCTTGGCACCCCTTCATTTTCCACAGCAGCCTTCAAAAAAGATTATAGCTGAGATCGAAAGATTAACAGGGGTGGAGCTTGATATCACGTGGGTGCCTGAGGGTGTTTATACCGATAAAATGAACACAGCTTTGACCACTAATTCCTTGAGAAAAGTCACCTTTGTGAAGTTCTCAGACTATAATCTGGTGAAAAACGCCATCCGTTCTGAAGCATTTTGGGAGATCGGCCCATATCTTCAGGAGTTCCCCAATCTTAAAGTACTGGACCCCGCTATTCTTAAGCAGACCGCTGTTGATGGTAAGATCTACGGCCTGTATACAGAACGCCCTTCCTCCAGACAGGGTGTCATAATACGTAAGGATTGGCTGGACAATCTTCATTTGAGCAATCCACAGACCTTAGATGACCTATATGAAGTAATGAGGCAATTTACATATAACGATCCGGATCAGAATGGCAAACAAGATACCCTTGGATTAGTCGATCGTAATGATCTTGTTTATGGTGTATTTAAGACACTAAGCTCTTATTTTGGCACACCAAATAATTGGAAGCTAGAGAATCATCAATTTGTTCCGGAATTCGTAACAGCGGAGTATATGAACACAATGAATTTTATGAAGAAATTATATGATGAAAAAATCATAAATCAGGACTTTGCTCTTACCAGTAAAGAGGTTCAACGCGATAAATTCATTAACGGTATCGCTGGTGTGTTTATTGGCAGCATGACTGATGTGCAGCGGTTGTCAATTGAAGCTCAAGCATACAATCCAAAGGCTGAACTTACGCTGATCAATCGTATCGAGGGGCCTGATGGATATAAAGTGTGGTCTATCCCCAATTACAACGGACTGTATCTCTTTTCCAAAAAGTCCATTGCCACAGAGGAGGAGCTTCGGCAGGTGCTTGGATTTTTTGATCGGACCATGGATAAAGATGTAGCCAATATAATGATGTATGGCTTTGAGGGGCGGCATTATAAGCTTGAAGGTGGCAAAATTATCCTTCCCGAGGAAACCTCACAACTGCGGGTACAGGAAGTGAATCCGCTATATGCTTTAATGATTGCGGACATTAGTAATAAAAACATTATGGAAGTGGCTCAGAAGGAGCAATTAACCTCTCTAGCAGATCAGCTGAGTAAAGATAATGAATCTTTTCTGGTTGATGACCCGACAGTTTCTCTGAGCTCATCTACTTTTGATGAGAAGAATATGGAATTATCTACAATCATTGTGGATGCTACATATAACTATATATTAGGTAACATTACCGTCGAGGGATTCCAGCAAGAGGTTGAGAAATGGAGAGCTCGTGGAGGCAATCTTATTATTAAGGAATATGCTGAGGCTGAGTTTGGGACAGAAAAGTAAATAGGTTAAAAAGGTTTTGATCCACTGCGGATAATGCGGTGGATTTTTTTTGTACTGCGATATCCCGATAATCATTTGCTCAGATCCCTTTCAGAACGCGCCGTTATGGGGAAATGATTGTTTTCGTAACCTTGCCGACGATGTAACGTGGAACTCGTAACCAATACAAATTATGGAGGTCAAAATGGTATGAAGAAGAAATCCTTCACCATGTTGTTAACAGCACTGTTAACATTCAGCACATTGTTAGCTGGATGCGGTGGTAACAACAATAACAAAGAAGAAGCAGCAGCCCCAACTACAAGTGCAGAGAACACTACGAAGGTGGAAGAGACTGAAGCACCTAAAGAGGAACCTACAGAAATCAAAATCATGCTTCCATTGAATACATCAGAGACTCCGCCTGATACGATTAAGAATGAACTTGAGAAATTGACCAACACGAAGCTGACTTATCAATTTTTTCCGGCTGATACTTATGAAGAAAAACTGAATTCATCTTTTGCAACGGGTTCATTGCCGCAAGTAACATATTTGAAGAATCAGACAACCTTCATTCAGATGAAAGAAGCGATAAAAGACGGACAATTCTGGGAAATCGGTCCACTATTAAGCGAATTTCCGAATTTGAGCAAATTGAAACCAGAAATTCTTAATAACACGAAAGTAGATGACAAGCTTTATACCCTATATATCGGGCGTCCACTTGCACGCCAAGGGATCATTTACCGCAAAGACTGGGCAGATAAATTAGGACTTGCTGCACCAGCTAATGTAGATGAATTATTTGAAATGGCTAAAGCCTTCACAGAACAAGATCCAGACGGTAATGGAAAGAAAGATACTACCGGTATTATTGACCGTAATGAGTTGACCTATGGAGCTTTCAAAACTGTTTCGTCTTGGTTCGGAACACCGAATACCTGGGGTGAGAAGGATGGAAAATTAGCGCCTGAATTTACCTTCGATGAATATTTCGACACAATGGATTTTTTCAAAAAAGCTCGTGATGGCGGATACATTAATCAAGATTTCGCTGCCACCAGTAAAACGGATGCAGTAAATATGTTTAAGGCTGGAAAGGGTGGACTCTATATTGGGGGCTCCATGCAAGATATTGATTCCCTCAATAAAGATACTATTAAGAATAACCCTGACGCTGTTTTGGATGCGCATAGTATGGTTGCAAGTCCAGATGGAAAATATGCTCAATGGATGATTCCAGGCTATAACAATGTTGTCTTGTTCCCGAAATCTGCTGTCAAGGATGAGGCAGAGCTGAAGAAGATTCTTGCTTTCTTTGATCAAATGATGACCCCAGAAGTAGCTAATTTGATGTATTGGGGAATTGAAGGTACTCACTATACCGTTGAAGACGGTAAAGCGAAAGCTACTGACGACAAAGAATTGATTGAACGTGAAGTAAAGGGATATAAGGACAGTGTTATCGGCGAAGCTGAAACCAATGGAATGTACGAGAACTATAACACGCTGCCAGGAAGAATTCATGCAGATCAATTGGTTCTTGAGAATGTCAAAGTTGGTGTAGCGGATCCAACAGCTGCTATGGATTCGGCTACCTATACAGAAAAAGGCGTAGAGCTTCAACAGATTATTACAGATGCAACCTATAAATATATTTATGGTCAGATTGACAAGGCTGGATTTGAGAAGGAAGTAGAGAACTGGAAGAGCCGTGGTGGAGATAAGATTATTGAAGAATACAACGCGTTATACAAAAAATAGTAACCCGTACTCGAATAGTTAAGCGACAAATTGTAGCTGAAAAGGTTGTTGATCTTGTTTCAACAACCTTTTCTATTCCTCACTGGGTTCAGAAATATCGTGTTTGAATAAAGAAGGAGAAAGGAAGAATATCATGCAGGAAGTCACCGCACAGCCCAGCTCAGCTCCTCAAATGAATCCTAAGCCTGAAATTTATAAAAGCAGCAGCGAACTGAAAAAGCGGCTGTGGAGAAATAAATGGCTCTACGTCATGCTAACTCCGGGAGTACTGTATTTTTTGATTTTTAAATATCTTCCAATGTACGGATTAATTATCTCATTTCAGGATTACAAACCCTATCAAGGGATCAACGGTAGTGACTGGGTAGGGATGAAGCATTTCAGCAGGTTGTTCACAGAGCCGGATTTCTTAAATATATTAGTGAACACACTTATTCTTTTCGGATTAAATATTCTTATCTATTTCCCGATGCCGATTATTCTTGCCCTGATGTTAAATGAACTTCAAGGCAGCTTTTTCAAAAGAACCTTTCAGACGATCTTCTATTTGCCCCATTTTCTGTCATTGGTTATCATCGTCTCCATTTCTTATGTAATGGTCACGATGGATGGAGGGATTATCAACGAGCTGCTTGTCTATTTTGGCTTTGAACCAATCAATTTCCTGCTTAATCCAGGGTGGTTCAGGCCCATGTATATTATTCAGGTGATTTGGAGAGAAGCAGGTTGGGGAACGATTATTTATCTAGCTTCCATAGCTGCGATTGACCCAGGGCTTTATGAAGCATCGCGTATGGACGGAGCTGGAAGACTAAGACAAGTCTGGCATATCACTCTTCCAGCGATTAGAGGTGTAATTATTACATTATTTATTCTGAAAATTGGTTCCGTTCTTGATCTTGGATTTGAACATGTATATCTGCTACTTAACTCCATGAATCGAGAAGTTGCGGAAATTATCGATACGTATGTATATACTGCTGGTTTGAGACAGGGGCAGTTTAGTTACAGTACAGCTATTGGATTCTTTAAATCGATTGTAGGCTTTGTAATGGTGATGATGGTGAATAAATTATCCAAGAAAATGGGAGAAGAAGGCGTTTATTGATATTTTGTGGGAGGAATCGAAATGGTAGAAGATAAAACAATCAGTGGTAGAATCTTTTCTGCTATAAACTTTACGCTGCTTGCGATCATTGCTTTAATTACTGTGCTTCCCCTTGTTCACGTTGTAGCAGGCTCTTTCACAACGAGTGCAGAACTAGCTTCTAGCAAATTTGTACTGATTCCAAAGGTATGGAGTCTGGAAGCGTACAAGTTCATCTTTTCGACGAATACAATATTTAAAGCCATGGGTGTTTCCATTGGTGTCACGGCAATTGGTTCTATTTTTAGTTTGTTTATAACTTCTTTGATGGCCTACGCTCTTACCAGAAAAGATCTGGATGGTCGTAAAGTGGTTAACTTCATGGTTGTGTTCACCATGCTTTTTCATGGTGGGATGATTCCAACGTTCCTCGTGGTGAAGGAATTAGGACTAATTGACACGTACGCCTCACTGATTCTACCGTCAGCGATTAGTGCCTTTAATATGATCATTTTGAGAAACTTTTTCCAAAATATACCTGAAGGTTTGGAGGAATCGGCCAAAATTGATGGTTGTAATGATTTTGGAATATTATTTCGGATTGTATTGCCACTATCCTTACCTGCGTTAGCGACTATCGGATTGTTCTATGCGGTAACGTATTGGAATACCTACATGAATGCGATTCTGTATTTGAATGATAGTGCGAAATGGCCAATACAGGTTCTGCTCAGACAAATTGTCGTCCTTGCCAGCGGTATGGATCACAGCGCTACACTGGATGCTGCTGTTCCACCGCCAGATCAATCAATTAAAATGGCTGTTATCGTTGTAGCTACCTTACCAATAGTTTGTGTGTATCCGTTCCTGCAAAAGCATTTTGCCAAAGGTGCCATGTTGGGTTCTATGAAGGGCTAGCAAGAAAGAGAGAGACTATACTTAGGGGAGGAGCTTCGAGATGACTGTACAGATACCTACAACGCCGATAGAGTGGGCAAAAAAAGCTTGCGATTCACTAATGGATACTTACAGGGCGGGAGAGCTTCCCCCCGCGCATCGATGGCACTATCATCAGGGTGTATTTCTGTGTGGCATGGAGCTTTTGTGGAATGCTTATCAAGAAGACCGTTATATCAACTATATTCAGGAATATGTAGATGATTTGGTGGATGAATACGGGAACTTTTATTTTGCACGTGATGAGCTGGATGCGGTTCAAGCAGGACAGCTACTATTCACTCTTTATGAACGGACAGGCAAACTAAAGTATCGTATTGCAGCAGAGAAGCTAAGGAATTTACTGCTCACACTAAATAAAACCTCTGAGGGCGGGTATTGGCACAAGGATAAGTACGCCAACCAAATGTGGTTGGATGGACTTTATATGGCAGGCGTATTCTCCTTGAAATATGCGAATGTCTACGATGAACCAAGCTTGCGTGAAACGGTCCTTCATCAGGAAATGTTAATGCGCAAGCATATGAAGGATGAGACAACGGGTTTGTTATACCATGCCTGGGATGAGAGCCGGCGGATGCCTTGGTCGAATCCGGAGACGGGTTGTTCACCGGAGTTCTGGAGCCGATCATTAGGATGGTATGGTCTCGCCTTATCGCAATTTCTGGATCTGTTACCTTCCCATGATTCAGCCCGGACAGAGCTTTCTACTACGCTGAGAGATTTTGTGGATGCACTTATTCGTTACCAAGATCAAAAAAGTGGACTTTGGTATCAAGTCGTAGATAAGGGACATGAGCCAGATAATTGGCTGGAGACTTCAGGGTCATGTTTGTTCGTCTATACGATTGCCAAAGCCGTGAAGCATGGCGTTGTAAGTGATGTGACTATCGCTACAGCTGCCGCTAAAAAAGGATATGAAGGGTTAACCAAAGTAATCCAGTGGGATGAGCATAACCGATTAGTTCTGCCGGACATTTGTATCGGTACCTCAGCTGGAGATTACGAGAGTTACGTGACTCGGCCTAAGGTTAAAAATGATCTGCATGGTGTGGGCGCATTGGTGATGGCTTGTGTTGAAATACAGTCAATGCTTCAAGAGTGAATCGCTCCGTATCCTTACTAAACAATGACTTGATTCTCTGAGATTTCGGAGAATCAAGTCGTATTATTTTATGTGCAAAGAATCCTTAAATCGGCTGAACCTATTTTTAGTTTTTGAGCTCTTAAATTTATAAATATTTTGGGGGTTGGGATGAAGAAATCACAGTGGGCAATTCAAACGGCAGACTCTATTATGGCGCGGACACCGAAGCTTTATGAAGATAAAGGCTACAAAGGAAGCTGGACCTACGATTATGGCGTGGTATTGAACGGTTTTGAATGGCTTTGGAAGCAGACCGGTGATTCGAAGTATCTGCAGTTCATTCAAGATAATATGGACTACTTTATTCAGGAAGATGGCAGTGTCAAGGGCTACCACCTAGAGGAGTATAATATCGATCATATTAACAACGGAAAATTATTATTGACTCTATATAAAGAAACGAAGCAAGAAAAATACAAAAAAGCGGCTGCTTTACTTAGAAAGCAACTTGAGACCCATCCGCGAACCTCGGAAGGTGCTTTTTGGCATAAAAATATATATCCCTATCAGATTTGGTTAGATGGACTTTATATGGGCGCTCCTTTTTATTTAGCCTACTTGCTAGCTTTTGAAGAAGGGCAGGGACTTGAGGATGTAACCAAACAATTTATCTTGTGTGAGAAGCATACGAAAGATCCGGTAACAGGTCTGCTATATCATGCATGGGATGAGCAGCGTATTCAACCTTGGTGCGACCCTGAAACAGGACTTTCGCCTAACTTTTGGGCCCGTTCACTTGGCTGGTATCTCATGGCTTTAGTTGATGTTCTGGAATTGCTGCCTAGTGAGCACTCAGATTATCCAGAGCTGGTACGAATACTAAATGATACCTTAACTGCGGTGAAGACATATCAGGATAAGGAATCCGGGGTCTGGTATCAAGTGATGAATCTAGGGGAACGCAAAGGAAATTATCTTGAGGCCTCTGCTTCAAGTATGATCGTGTATGCCATGGCTAAAGGTATCCGATTAGGCGTGTTAAACGCTGGATGGTACGAAACATTAGATCTGGCTCAACAAGGACTTATCTCGGAGTTTGTACTAGAAACCAAAGAAGAATGGGTCAATTTAAATAAGAATTGCCAAGTAGCCGGATTAGGTGGAGTGGACCAACGTGACGGTACTTTCGCTTATTACATTAGCGAGCCTATTGTCACTAACGACCAAAAAGGTGTGGGTGCTTTCCTACAGGCTTGTGTGGAATATGAACAATTAAGAGGCTGGATCTGATATAGAACAGGGGGGATATGAATGTTGATCTACAATATTGAGGATTTTGGAGCGCTTAAGAATAGTAAAAAGTTAGCGACGGAAGCGATAACGCGTGCGATTGAAGCGGCAAATAAAGCCGGTGGAGGAACCGTTTATGTACCGGCTGGTACGTTCTTAACCGGTGCAATTCATATGAAAAGCAATATCGAATTGAATTTAAATCCTGGTGCCATTCTTTCATTCAGTACGAACCCGGAGGATTACCCTGCAGTGGAATGCAGATGGGAAGGAGTGAAGCAGCAGGTTCATTCACCTTGTATTTATGGAAGAGAGTTAGTTAATGTATCAATCACTGGCAGCGGAAGGATTAACGGAAATGGTGAACTCTGGTGGGATAAGTTTCGGAACCGCCGGGAAGAGCTTCAGTATCCCCGGCCGACTCTAATCGGCTTGGACAGCTGTCAGCGGGTAACCCTTAAAGATATCGCGCTGGTCAATTCTCCAAGCTGGACCGTTAATCCGATAGGCTGTTACAATGTGACTATTGATAATATTTCCATTCTGAACCCGGCGGACTCTCCGAATACAGATGGCATTAATCCAGAGTCTTGCACCAATGTGCGAATTAGCAATTGCAATATTGATGTCGGTGATGACTGCATTGCGATCAAGGCAGGAACTGAGGATACTAAAGAACGAGTTCCTTGTGAGAATATCACGATCACCAACTGCACTATGGTACATGGACACGGGGGTGTCGTACTCGGTAGTGAAATGAGTGGAGATATTCGTAATGTCACGATTAGTAATTGTGTGTTTAAACAAACCGATCGTGGAATCCGGATGAAATCAAGAAGGGGACGCGGGGGAACGATTGAAGATATTCGGATCAGCAATATTGTAATGGAGGATGTTATTTGTCCGTTTACTCTAAATCTATATTATTTCTGTGGACCACGCGGGAAAGAAAAATATGTGTGGGATAAAAATCCTTATCCGATTACAGAGGAAACGCCGTGTTTTAGACGCATTCATTTTGCCAATATTACCGCACGTAATGTTCATGCCGCAGCGGGTTTCTTATACGGGCTTGCGGAGCAGTATGTATCCGAGATTACGTTTACCAATGTGGACATCTCCATGGCGACGAATGCAATTCCCGGCCATCCAGACATGATGACAGGGATCGAAAACATGAATAATCGCGGGTTTTTCCTCGGGAATGCAAGAGATGTTCAATTTCATCAGGTGACGATTGAGAACCATGAAGGGCCTGCTTTTTACATTGAAAATGGAGAAGCTGTAGAGATCATAAATTGTCGATCAAAAAACACGAAGAAGCCGGAAAAATTAGTAGAACAAGCTACAGTGTCACCTGAAGAACAGAATGTCAGTCCATAAGAGAGAGTCATCAATTTATTGAGAGGAAAAGAATCCACTATGCTTGTTGTAGGAAAAGAATCCTTTTGCGCTTATCACACGATTCAAGAGGCGGTAGATTCACTAGAGCAGGGGCCATCCGGTCAAGCGGATACGCTTTATATTTTGTCAGGGGTCTATAAAGAGGCAGTGCGGATTTATCGTTCTAATCTTACGATCATAGGGATTGGCTACGTGGAGATTGTTATGAATCGTTACGCGAAAGAGCGTGATGAAGCGGGCGAAGAAATCAATACATTCTCTACACCAACGTTATTTCTGGGCGGGAGCCATCTGGTCTTGGAGAATCTGGTGATTACCAATAATGCAGGGCAGGGTGAAAATATCGGGCAGGCGGTAGCCGTGCATGCTAATTGTGATCAAACCGTATTTAGAAATTGCACCTTAAAAGGGCATCAGGATACGTTATTCACGGGACCTTTGCCACCTGCACCCAAAGAGCGATCTACGTTTGGAGGTATACCACTGAGAGAACACCATGCCCAATATCGGCAGTTGTATCAGCATTGCTATATAGAGGGAACAGTGGACTTTATATTTGGTGGGGCTACAGCTTATTTTGACAGATGTGAAATTTGCAGCTTGCGCCATAGTGAGAATCAAGCAGGTTATATCACGGCAGCCTCCACACCCGAGGGACAATCGTATGGTTATATTTTTAAAAATTGCTTTTTAACAGCGGCCCCTGATATTGCTCCGGTGTTTCTGGGCCGTCCTTGGCGTGAGTATGCTAAAACCGTATTTGTAGATTGCCAGTTGGGTGCACATATTCATCCACTTGGCTGGGATAACTGGGACAACACCGCTAATGAACAAACCGTTAGTTATCAGGAATATGGCGTGAAGGATGCAATTCTCTTGAGTAAGCAACGTGTGTCTTGGGCAGATTGCTTTGAAGATGGCGACGAGACGCTGGATAAAGAGTTTGTTTTTGCTGGAACGGATTTTTGGAAATAGATAATTTAATTAACGAGTACACAAGTAAAAAACGGTAGTCTAGACAGAAGCATAAAGTCTTAGACTGCCGTTTTATTTAAATGTTGTATCACTTTATTTTTAATATGATCTTTCCTTTAGCTCTGCCCGATTCAGAATACTCCATCGCTTTCTGCGCCTCTAAAAAAGGAAACACTTGATCAATAACAGGTTTTATTTGTCCGGATTCAATAAGCTCTGAAATGACTTCTAATTGACTGCCACTTGGTTTCATGAACAGAAAGCTGTATTTGACCTTGTGTTTTGCCTCTAATTTGCTCAGCTTCCGGGTAATCAAGCGAAAAATATTAGTTTTTATGAACCCAGCTCCATACTCTTTTCCGAAGCGTGCATTAGGCAACCCTGAAACCGATACAATTTGTCCTCCTTGTTTGACTGTTTTAAAAGCTTTTTCTAATGTTTCACCGCCAATGGTATCGAATACTCCATCATAATTTTGTAAAATCTTATCAAATGCTTCGGTTTTATAATTGATAATTTGATCGGCTCCAAGTGACTTGACCAATTCTGCTCCAGCATCGCTTGTAGTAGTAGCCACGTATATCCCCATCGTTTTGGCAAGTTGGATAGCAAAGGTGCCAACACCGCCCGCTCCCGCTTGAATCAATACCTTTTGTCCTGCCGTTAGCTGTAATATATCATGTAATGCTTGATAAGAAGTAAGCCCGACTAATGGAATGGATGCAGCTTCCTCAAAGGAAAGATTGTGAGGTTTGAGAGCTATATCCTCTTCATGTACGGAGATATATTCTGCGAAGGTTCCGATTCTATCTTTTCTGGGCCGTCCGTAAATCTCATCACCTATCTTGAATTTTTTAACATTCTTTCCTACTTGGATGACAATCCCTGAAAAATCATTTCCTAAAACTAGGGGCATGTTGTATTTCAACAGCGTACGTACTTTGCCATCCCGCACTTTGAAATCGATAGGATTAATACTTGCTGCGTGGATCTCTGCCAATACATCGTAATCACCCACTGCGGGTGTTGGGATGTCGGCTAGTTGAAGAGGGGAATTCCCGTATTTTTTTATGCTCATTGCTTTCATCCTAAAAACTCCAATTCATTAATTATTCATTTTTGCTGATCCAGAAAAATAACTCATCTCAACAGGGGAGATGTTTTTTGATTTCGATTTGTCCTCGCTTTTATCTGAGCAGTCTCGGCGATATTTCCTTTGTTCCAGCTTCATATCAATAAAATCGACAACCTGCTGCAGCGAGGAGATTTGGCTGACGATGTTTTCTCGATGGTTTCTTAAATGCTCCACCAGTTCAGGATAATCCGCGGGATCAGCGTCGGCGGAGACCGCCAAAAATGGCTGCATTTCCTGCAAGGGCATGCCTGTTTTCTTGAGGCAGGATAGCAGCAGGATTGTATCTATGTCTTCCTGCCGGTAAACGCGATGCCCGTTGTCCTTCCGGTCTGCCCGGGGAAGCAGCGCGATCTTTTCGTAATAGCGGATCGTATCCTCGGATATTCCGGTTTGCACGGCGGTTTCTTTTATCGTAAACGTTTGCTCTGCCTTCATAGTGTACCTCCAGGAGATTGCTTTGTGTGTGCATTATACAACTTGGAGCTGACTCCAAGTCAAGACCTTATCTCTGGGACAAAATCTTTTTATTACGCCTTGACTTGGAGTCGACTCCAATTAATAAAATGTGCGTTATAAGAAGAAGATATCCCGAATTCAGGAGGAGATTTACAATGAGCACACAGCAACGTGAAAATATCGCATTGATTACAGGCGCTAACGCCGGGATTGGATTGGAATTAACTCGAAAATTGCTAGCGGAGGATTGGCAGGTGGTTGCTTTGAACCGTTCCGGTTTTCCAGCCGATGATGTGAACATCCAAAAAGCCATCAAAAACGGCTGGCTTCGTATTTATAAAACAACCGATCTCGCGGATTTTGCCAGCTTGAGAGGGACACTGGAAGAGATCAAAGGCAAGGAGCAGCGGATCGATATTTTGTTCAACAATGCCGGCGGGAGCTTCCCTGAACTGAGCTATTCGACACAGGGGCGCGAAAAGCACTATGAGTTGATGACCGTTGTGCCGTATATTATTTTAATGGAATTGAAGGATATCCTACAAAAAGGACGCTTAAAAACGGTGATCAACACCTCATCCTCAGCGCTTAAGTTTACGAAAGAGTTTACGATTGAAATCCTGGAGCGTCCCACAACCTTCCGCAAGCTTCTTGGTCCTTACGCCACCTCAAAGCTGGCATTATCGTTATGGACACAGGCCGCTGCGCCGCAGCTTGCTAACGAGGGCATCATGATTCGCAGTGTTGATCCGGGTAGCAATAACACGCTGCGAAAAGGAAAAAATTCTGGACTGCCTCTAATAGTTAAACCGTTGATGAAGCTGTTTTTCTCTCCGCCTACCCACGGCGCCGACCAATTGTATGAGGGTGCTCTGGGAGAACACCGTGGGGAGACGGGGGTGTTTCTTTGGAAAGGCCAGGTTGCTGATTTGAAATTTAAGGATCAAGCCCGGAATGTTTTGGAAAGGATTAGTGATATTTACGAAAATGAGTATCTTCGTTATTAATCAGATCTTTAGTTGTCTCTAATTATTTTTTGTAATTCCTCCAAACGTATGAGATAATAGAGTTTTTCCGTTGATTCTATTTTTCATGGCATGGTAGAGATGCCTGATCAAATATTGGAGGTAGGCTTGTTGGCGAAACAGTATCCTTTTGAATATGATCGGACCAAACCTTTTATGGAGCAAGTAGGGGAATGGGTCGGAGATGTATTCTATGAAATTCTTCCTGAGGCTGGATTTGAAGTACGTGATGAACAGATATACATGGCCTTTCAGGTAGAGCGAGCTTTTGCCGAGAAAAAGACGATTTTTGCTGAGGCAGGGGTCGGAACAGGCAAGACATTAGTGTATTTGTTGTATAGCATTTGTTATGCGCGTTATATGGGCAAACCTGCGATTATTGCATGTGCGGACGAGTCCTTGATTGAGCAGCTTGTGAAACCGGAAGGCGATATCGCCAAGCTTGCGAAGCATCTGAACATGAATATTGATGCTAGACTAGCGAAATCTCCGGATAAATATATGTGTCTGAAAAAGCTGGATCAGGCTCGGAACCATGATGATGAAAGCTTACCACTGGAGAGCTTGTACAGTACATTACCTGATTTTGTACATTCACATGCACCGATGCAGCAATTCCATGCTTATGGAGACCGCAGAGATTACCCTGATCTGAATGACGAACAATGGAACAAGATTAACTGGGATACGTTTCAGGACTGCTTTACTTGCGATATGCGTCACCGCTGCGGGCAGACCTTGTCCCGTGATCATTACCGGAAATCAAGTGATCTGATCATTTGTTCCCACGATTATTACATGGAGCATATTTGGACCTATGAAGCGCGTAAGCGGGAAGGGCAAATCCCTTTGCTTCCGGATCACTGTGCGGTTGTATTCGATGAAGGACATTTATTAGAATCAGCGGCCATGAAGGCGCTTGGCTATAAGATGAAGCATGTCGTCTTTGAAGAATTGATTTCTCGCCTGCTACAGAATGAAATCCGTGAAACGCTGGCGGTTCTGATTGATGAAGCGATCATGCAAAGTGAGCAAATGTTCAAAGCGATTCGCCGTCAATGCCGAAACATACCGGGATCAGATCGGAAAAGCATTGCGCTGAATGCTTCATTGATTCGTGAGGTACACCGGATGCGGAGTGTAATTGCTGCTATCGAAGAAGAATTAGTATTCGAGAGCGGACTCTACACGATTGATGAATACCAACTGCGAATTGTGGAGGAACGTTTGGAGACCATAGAGATCGCTTTGCGATTGTTTGAGGATTCAGGGGCTCTAATCTGCTGGGCGACAGAAGAAAGCGATGGTCTAACGCTGTCGGTCATGCCACGAAATGTCAAAGAGGTACTTCAAGACAGCCTGTTCACGCAAAAAATGCCAATCGTATTCTCATCGGCTACATTGTCTGTGGATAAATCATTCCAATACTTGAAGGACAGTCTTGGGATACAAGATTTTTTATCCTTCTCTGTAGACTCACCTTATGACTATGAGCACCAGATGAATGTCTATGTGCCAGAGCTTCAGAGTGGGGATTTTGCTGAGAAAATGGAAATTTCCCTGAAGCTTATTCAGCGGACTGAAGGTAGAGCGCTGCTACTGTTCCGTACTCGTGAAGAGCTTCTGCAATTCAAGCAGCTTAACTCATTACGACCGGAAAGCAGTTCATATTCATTTTTATATGAAGGGGATCAAGAAATCAGCTATTTGATTTCGGCGTTCCAACGGGATGAGCATAGCGTGTTATGTGCGGTCACCTTATGGGAGGGGCTGGACATCCCTGGACCTTCATTATCTAATGTGATCATATGGTCGCTGCCGTATCCTCCGCTTGATCCAGTGTTTATGGCAAAACGGGCGGAAACCTCCACTCCCTTTGAAGATGTGGATTTGCCTTACATGCTGTTAAGACTTAAACAAGGGATGGGGCGGCTGATTCGAACCGGTACAGATCAAGGAATTGTAACTGTACTTGCGGAAGAGGAAGGGCAACATCCGGTACACGAATATATAACTTCTGTACTTCCAAAAGGGACTCGATTACAGAAGCTGGAAGCTTAAATATCACTAACGATTATAATTGCTCCTTTGGTGAGGCAGATGCTACGGCATTTATGTTTCACTCGAAGGAGCTTTTTTGTCTAAAATTAAGCATAAGTATTCCTAATCTTACGGATAGGATATTGGTATTTAACTTCCGGGCGGTGTCGTATTATTGTTGAGTCATGGGATGTATTTATACAGCATCATCTAGAGATTCATCAAGGAGTGTATACGACATGGGTCAATCAGAAGGTTTGTATCAACCAGATCACAACAAAAAGGTTGGGTTTGCATTAGGGATAGGGCTAACCTTAGTTATCGCATTATTGGCGAAATTTTTAGCGGGTTTTCCATTCCTATCTATTATGGGGCAATTGGTCATTGCCATCTTAATCGGGATTATTTGGCGAGCTACGATAGGAGTGCCAAATAGCATCACACATGGCACCGATTTTTCCAGTAAAAAACTGCTTCGTCTTGGGATTATCTTGCTCGGTATGCGGCTTAATCTAAAGGATATCGTTGCGGCAGGACCCCGGGTATTTCTTTTGGCAGTCATCGTCATTATATTTGCGATCTCCGTTGTATACGGACTGGCTCGACTGTTCAAAGTAGATAAGCGCCTCAGTATCTTAACTGCCTGCGGAACTGCGATTTGCGGTGCGGCAGCGGTGGTTGCCATCGCTCCACAGATAAAAGCCAAAGATGACGAAACTGCTATTGGTGCAGCTATAGTAGCTATATTAGGCACAATATTTACACTGCTGTACACATTTTTATATCCTTTTCTCGGCTTATCAGATTTAGGTTATGGGGTATTCTCAGGAGCGACTTTACATGAAATTGCTCACGTTATCGCGGCTGCGGATGCTGGTGGAAATGCTGCCGTTGATATGGCGGTCATCGTTAAATTAACCCGGGTGGCTTTACTTGTGCCGGTGGCTATTTTAATTGGGATTTGGTCCAATCGTGAAGAAAGAAAAGTGCAAGGTGGAGCGGCAAAAGCTTCGTGGAAAAGCATTCCAATCCCTTGGTTTATTCTAGGATTTCTAGTTGTCAGTGGTGTGAATTCGTTAGGAATCGTCTCCGCATCAGTAGCCAATGGGATCGTTACGATTGCTTATATGTTAATCGCTATGGCGATGGCAGGGCTTGGATTAAACGTTGATTTGGCGGCATTTAGACGGCTTGGAATGAAGTCTTTTGCAGCGGGACTTATAGGTTCGGTCATGTTATCTTTAGTTGGATTTATGTTAGTTCACTTACTTGCGCTAGCGTAGTTAGCATGTACACCCTGAGTATGAAATGAGTTACTTCATATCCAAACAGCATCCTTCTCTTTATCATTTAGTGTGGTAGGATATGCATGAAATGAATGGAGGGACTTCAAGTGAAGTATTGCATAGGTGAATTTGCTTCCATTCTCGGGGTAACTGCGGATACGCTGAGATTATACGAGAAACATGATATTGTTAGGCCTACAAAAGATAACAGCAATAATTATAGATATTTTAATGATTTAGATGCAAGGGATCTGTTAATGAGCAGATGGTATCGCAGTATGGAAATTCCATTGCCCGAAGTGGCACTTCTGATGAAGGATTCCTCTATTGAGCAAGTTATGGGATTGATGCAGCAGTCTCAGCAGAGTTTAGAAGAAGAGATTAAGCAAAAGACGATGCTGCTAAACAAGATGAATGAAATTCATAAAGAGCTTAAGGAAATAGAGTCCTCATTATATATATGTAAACTTAAACAACTGCCAGGCATGTACAGGCTTAAGCAAACGGATAAAAATGCAT
Source organism: Paenibacillus sp. FSL R7-0048 (assembly GCF_038004505.1). NCBI lineage: Bacteria > Bacillati > Bacillota > Bacilli > Caryophanales > Paenibacillaceae > Paenibacillus > Paenibacillus sp. FSL R7-0048. The sequence goes on from NZ_JBBORF010000001.1 coordinate 2,369,816, forward strand.
TATTAAAAAATGATATCGTAAAAAGCCTCGTCAACACTTGGATGGATAGGCTTCCTTATGCGTTTTATTCTTTTAAGATTGAGGACGCGGGGGTGTTATCCGGTGATAATAACTTTGACTATAGCTGGGGGCTTACCTTACCCGAGGAGGAAGTGCAGAAATTTGCAATGGATATCGATGAATATGTAGAGTACATTAGCCCGAGTACCTGTATCTCTGCTATCATGTTATCTACGGATGGACATTATATCACGAAGAAATCTTTGCAGTTTATGATAGATTACATCGAAGCAAATGGTTATACCATAGCGGGTGATGTGGTGGGTAAATTAATGCTTACTGAAAAAATAGAAGGCAATAACCGCTCATATTTGGAAGTGAATATTCCAATTGTATAAGTTTATTTTTATAAACACCTGCTCTAAGAGCGGGTGTTTTTTCTTTTTGGACAAGAATTGGACATTGACCTTGGTGCTGCACCAATGTTTATACTTCGGTATATAGCTTGGCAACGTTCGGTAGATATGTATAGATATGAATGTGAAAAATATCACGTTCTTGGCGAGCTATAAGATATTAGATACTGGGGGAGAAGAGAATGCGCAACAGAAATTTCACCAAGAAAATGCTCATGTTAACTTTTTGTATGGTGCTGATCGTTTCCATGCTGAGCGGATGCAAAGGAAATGGGGAGTCGGCAAATTCGTCATCATCATCTTTTAAAGCCGGTACATTCGCAGGGGAAGCGGAAGGCAAAGAGGGCGTGATTAAAGTAGAAGTCACTATGGATGAGCCAGATAAAATTAAAGATATTAAGATCGTAAGCCAGTCAGAAACGGGTGGTCTAGGCGATAATGCACTTGAAAAAATAAAAGATCAAATTCTGGAAGGACAAACCTTGGCAGTAGATGCTGTTAGTGGTGCGAGTCTTTCCAGTGAAGCAATGCTCGCGGCAGTTGAAGATGCCGTAACCAAAGGTGGAGGAAATCTGGAAGTCCTTAAAGCCGGTGGCGTGCAAAAAGCAGGTGAAGGTAAAACGGAAAAGCTTGAATCAGACGTAGTGGTAGTAGGCGCCGGTGCATCTGGTGTGTCCGCAGCGGTAACTGCTGCTGATAAAGGTGCCAAGGTTATTATTATCGAAAAAACAGGAGTTATCGGGGGAGCAAGTAATCTATCCTGGGCCGGTAAGTTCTATAATTCTTCCGCAGCTACTGACAATAATCTTAAAGTAAATGTGGAAAAAGAAATTGCCGATTGGATTGTCAACAATCACTGGAGAGTTGACGCTGCAGCGATTAGACAATACGTAACGAAATCTGGCGAAACTTATGATTGGTTAGCAGAAAAAGGGTATAAAACCAGCTTCCTAAACTTCTTCGGAGAGCAGCTGCATGTACTGCCAGCTTATGAAACCCGGGAAGAGACCCTTCGGAAAATGTTGGCTGAATCGGTTGAACAAAAAGGTGGACAAGTGATCACCGAAACCACTGCCAAAAAGCTGATTACCAATGAAGCAGGAGAAGTTACAGGTATTGTGGCTGAGAAATCGGACGGGACTACTCTTGAAATCACAGCCAAAAGTGTCGTAATGGCAACAGGCGGTTATGCCGCAAATTCGGAAATGGTTAAAGAAGCTTTTGGTTTTGAAGGGGTTAACGGAGGACTAGGTCAGAATGTTGGGGAAGGTCTGAAGATGGCTTGGGAAGCAGGAGCCAAGGTTCCTGATAACTTCGGTGGACAAATGCTGCACCAAACATTAGCCAGAGCAACACAAGGACTAAAAACACAATATGAGCCTTTTGAAGCAAGTTATCCGCTGATGTTGACGTATCTGCCTAACTTCATGAATGTCGGTTCTTCCGGAGCACGTTTCAGAGATGAAGCAGCTACATTAACATCGGTCGCAGCAGCTAATACGAGTGCATTTAATGGTGCTTATCATATGGTTATCGTATCAAAATCTCAATTGGCTGCTCTTCAGTCCAAGGGGATGAAAGGTGTTAACGCACCAAGCCTGCCAGGAATGCCACCAGAATTTTATGCCGAATTTGCAGATCAATTCACGTTAGAGAATCCATGGGTAAATGCAGAAAAGGTGTTTGATTCTATGGTAGAAAACGGAGATGGCTTCAAAGGAAATACAATCGAAGAATTAGCAACAAATGCAGGTATGGATGTAGATGTGTTTGTAGAAAATTACAATAGTTATAAAGAAGCTACAAAAACTGGTGTGGATACTGAATTTGGTAAAGCTGCTGATTATTTAGAGCCAATGGGCGAAGAAGGACCGTATTATGCCATCGTCGCTGAAATCAACAACTTGGGTTCTGTGGGTGGCTTGCTGGTAAACACTAAGTTCCAAGTGCTAAATGATAAACGTACACCAGTAAAAGGATTGTTTGCTGTAGGGCTTGAATCGGAAGGCGTATTATTCAATGATACCTATGTGGGCAATGGGGTCGGAATTGGTTATTCCTTTACCTCAGGTCGTCTAGGTGGAGAGAGCGCGGCAAACAGTGCTTTGAAAGCTAATTAACGACAATTTCCCGGAAAATAATTCAATCTTTTTAAAGCCGCAGAGTAGACAACTCTGCGGCTTTTTTTTACTGGAGATTAGAGCCAATCTTCTTTTAGCAAAGATTTAAGAAGCTCTACATTTGTTACTCCCAGCTTGGCAGCGATCTGCTGCTCTAATTCAATTTTGGTGATCATCATTCTGTTATTGCATTCTATACCCTTTGGAGTGAGGACAATATTTTTGTCACGCTGATTTCCTTCGACTTCAACGGCTTGGACATAACCACGGGATAACATGCCTTGAATGCTTTTATGCGTGCCCTGTCTTGAAATATGAATTATTCTACTGATTTCTGAGATCGATAACATTTCTCGGGCCTCAAGAACTGCAAGAATGTGGGATTCGGTCTTATTGATTTGATCCGGGTCTTTGTCTGTCACTATTTTACGTAAAGCTAGATGCTTCTCACTGAGTAAATCAATCAGGTTCATTTTTTGCAGCTGTTTATTCATTAGAACACTCCTAAATGATGGCTCGTTTATCCCAGTATAAGTCATTTGCGATTATTGTCAACTTGGTTGACTTGATTTGAGAATTTGTGTTATTGTAATCCAAGTTGACAATATAGAGATAAAAGGAGCTTGAAGATGGGAAGAAACAAAAAAGAAGCATTTTTATTTACGTTCATCATGTGTTTTTTGATGGTACTGGGGATGAGTATTTACAATGTAGCACTAATGGAGGGTTGGTCAGGCACGTTAGTTAAGGATGTGATTGTCGGCTACTTGCCTGCATTTATAGTTGCACTCATTCTAGATGTATTTGTTGTAGGCAAGGTTGCGAAGGGGATCGCGCATAAGCTGGTTAAAGAGAATGAGCCGATGATCAAAAAAATCATGTTTATATCCTTTTTTATGGTGACCGGAATGGTATTGTTCATGTCCTTCTATGGCGCAGTTCTCCATGTTGGATTTTCTGCTGAGCTACCAAGAGCTTATCTGTCTGCCATAGGTAAAAATTTTATTTTTGCACTTCCACTGCAAATCATTTTAGTTGGGCCGCTTACACGATTTATTTTTGTGAAAATTACTCCAGCTGTGTCTGCGTAGGGAATAAATCAATAGAAGCAATGTACAACAAAACGCTCTCCGTCTGCCCGAATAAGCAGAAGAGAGCGTTTTTTTTAGATGAGAAACGTTTATCTATGGCTCGCTCGTTTACGCAAGCACGTGAACTCTCTTTTTTACAGGTTCGAGTAGATTTAGGGCATACTCATTTCCGCTACCTTTGGGACAATCGTTACGGATATGCTCCTCCAGACATAATCTGGAATTGTGATCCGCTTGATAATCAGGATGATTATCCAGATACCCCATTAGGGCTTGCCATGAGCCGTAGATATCATCAGTACTTTCTGTCAAAGCATAGAGGCCGCCGTCGAGGCGCATTTCTTTTAGGTGAGCTGGTATCTTCACATTTTCCGGAATTGAGGCACAGAATCCATATCCGTAAGGTTTATTCTCACCACTTGGATGCGGGTTCGTATTGCCGCCAAACAGCCGTGCTGTGCCTAATAGTTGACTAGCGTCCAGCCAATCATTAACTGGAATCATAGCTTCATCTTCTGGAGAGGTACTAACGGCAACATTGTAGGCAAATCTCATAGCTGGGAGAGTAATGAATCTTACATGAATAGGGGTAGAGTGATTAATAGTTGGCATAGATATAACCTCCTCAGTTTTAGTCATACCATCCGATGGACTGCATGACTTTTCGTTTAGTTCAGATAATAATTGATTTGTAATGGGTTCCTCGAGATGGGCGGATATCCACTGTAAAAAGAGATGGATTTCACCTTCTCTATTTGTTAGTTCTGTTTTTTGATTGTGAATAGAAGCCGCTTGCTGGCTGAGCGCTTCGTACATGGACTGAACGGACATATTTTTAAGCACGGTTCCAATATCCTTGATGCTAATATCCAGCTTTCTTAATAATGAGGTAACCCGAATGGCGAGTATTGCTTTCTCATCATAAATCCGCCAGCCAGAGCTGCTGTCCCGCTTACTTTCAAACAATCCTTGTGCTTCCCAGTGACGCAGAGTCCGACTCGTCAGTCCGAATTGCGCAGAAAGCTTATCAATGGTAACAAATCCGCTCATAGACAACTCCCATTTCATAGTTTGATAAGGCGCCTTATGTGGATTATTTTAGCATTTAACGTTACGTCAATTGCAAGGAGAATTAATGATTGGGTATTCGACATAATTTACATTTCTCATACAAAACATTGTCCAGTATTTAACGTCCAGCTTCTACAATCAAGATATTGGTAGAATGTACCTATTGCAATATGAGGCTTTATACGGAGGATGATATTGTTGAAAGCTAGGTCTATGCATCTAACTATGAAATGGAAGTTGATTTTGAGTTTTTCCGCCGTTGTTCTTTTCTTTTTGGGAGTAGCGTTTTATCAAAACCATAAAATCAGTCAAGTAGAGATTTCTATGGAAACGCAAAAAGCTGAGATGGAAAAACGAATTACCGTGTCTATAATTACGCAGTTGCTGCAGGAAATGAATGCGGTAGAATCTTCGTTAGCGGGTTCGAGTGATTTGGAGTTCGTCCAACCCTTTAAGGACAAGCAAACAAAGCTGATTAAAGAGTTGGCGACGGTGAATTTTGCGGCAGGTTCGCAGGCATTTAAAGAGTTAGAACAATTACATAGTCAGATTGGGGAATATACGGGATATTTTGACGAATTGGTAAAGACCATAGAAGACGAGCAGCTTGATCCCATGAGTGTGCTGGAACAAATCGATGAATTACATACGAAAGCTACAGCGTTGAGTGAAGTCATGCTAGTGACTAATGAACAATTGTATACGGCAGCAGCAGAGAATGCAGAAAAAGCACAGGATTATTCTTTTGATCTGCTTAATCTGACCACCTCTATAGTTGCTTACGCAGCTGTGCTAGTGTTTATTTTCACATTAGTGATTGCGGTTATGCTCATACGTTCCTTCCTCAATCCTATTCATAAACTGCAAGTGGCTCTGCGAAAAATAGCCGAAGGAGATTTGCGTCAGCAGATTAATTCACCTTACAACGATGAGTTGGGCAGTTTGAGTCATCATTTTGATCATATGGTGGAGCGGGTCCGGGAAATGCTTCAGCATACCCAGTCAGTAGCCTCTTCGCTGGCAACTTATTCGCATTCTTTTCAAGAATCTTCATCTATAACGGCGCATACGAATCAAGATATCGTAAGCACTATACAGGAAATCTCGGTAGGCGCAGAACAGCAGGCAGGACAATCTGAGCAGAGCGCTGGCCTGATTCAGGAGCTGGAACGTGAAGTGAATGAGATCACGGAGTATACCGAGGTTATGCTGGCTACCAGTCAAACGGCTAATCACAATACTCGCAAAGGATCTGAATCCGTCATCGCCCTCCGGGAGGTGTCTGAGCATTCGCGAGAATCTGTTAATAAAGTATATCTGGCTTTAACCAAACTGAGTGATCAATCAAAGGACATCTCGCGCATCACTAAATCCATAACAGATATATCTAATCAGACCAATATCCTCTCACTTAACGCAGCAATTGAAGCAGCCCGGGCGGGTGCCTACGGAAAAGGGTTCGCTGTCATCGCTGATGAAGTAAGACAATTATCTGTGCAGACCAAAGAGTCCTCCGTACATATCAGTCAGATTATTAGCGAGCTGCAATCCGGGATGGATGAATTCCAGCAATATATGCTGGTGACCAAAGGAAATCTTGAGGAACAGGATCATAAAGTGGCCGAAACGTTGTCCTCTTTTGAAGCGATTGATCATTCTATTGTGGAGATTAGTAAACAGATTGGGCAAATTCACGACAAAGTGGATATGACTCAGACTATGAACCGTAGACTCGCGGAATCTGTTCATGCCGTCGCGGCCATCGCCGAGGAAACTGCGGCCGGGGTACAAGAGGTGAACGCCTCCAGCGTACAGCAGGATCATGCTATCCGTGATATAGCCCGTCAAGCCATTGAGATTAATGAAATTTCGCAGAATTTATTCAAAGAAATCAACATTTTTAAGATTGATTCGGATGGGGACGATGGGGTCAGATATGAAGGTGACAGGGATACAAAGCATGCTGGCAATCCAGAAGCCGGGGACACATTAGGAGACGTATTAGGAGATGATACATTAGGTGCTGGTGATCCTCCAGATGATAGCGGTACTCCAAATGATGGTGGTACACCAAATGCAGACGGTTCTAAAGAGGGGGCTTATCTGACAATCTCTGCTTAGCTCAGCGGGAAATGGCATTCGTAGCGTAAGGTGGAGTAGAGAGTAGAGAGTAGAGAGTAGAGAGTAGAGTCTAGAGATTAGAGTTTATAGAATAGAGTTTAGAGATGAGAGGCTAAAGTTTAGCGCTTAGTGAGGTTCTACCTGCCGTTTTGATTTTAAGTGTATTTTATACAACTAAAAAAGTTTGTATTTAGCTTGATTAGGGTTTAGTTGTATTTAGTGCAGTTATTTCGAGGAGAAATGACGATAACGGTGGTTTGGTGGGGATATAATTGCATGAAATACAACTAAAACCAGATGGGAGTGCACATACCTGAAAATAGTTGTATAGAGTGCAATTAAATCAACGTATAATTGTGTTTGGTTACATGAAGAAGCTGGCTCATTCGTGAGAGTGTCCACGAAAAGCCAGCTTTTTATCGTAGTAACATAGTTGGTAATTAGTCCTCATAAGTTTGATTTAGGGTGCTAACTAACGCTGGGAGCCAGTCGCTTAGAGTGAGAAACTTGTATCCCTCCGATTGAGCTTTAGCTGTATCCATAAACCAGGATTGTGTGATCCCGAATGGAGAATTATGCGCATCCGCTGTTTCGCTTTGAATGACGGCTTGTTTTCCGGTCTCTTTTTCAATCAGCGAGATAAGGTCTTTAATACTAACCTTACCGTCTGAGCAAGCGTTGAGAGGACCCGTCACCGTCGAGTTGCCGAGCCAATACAGAAAATCAGCAGCTTCGTCCGAACGGATAAAACAGATATTTGCATCTGGATTCGGAATCCCGATGGGCAGTTCGTTACGTACATGTTCAATATGAAAATGGAGTCTTCGTGTATAATCGTCAGTTCCCAGAACAATCGGAAAGCGGACAGCAGCTACAGGGAAGTTAGCTTGTTGGATAAGGACAGCTTCCGCAAGTCTTTTCCCCTCCTGATAGGTGAAATCCTTTCGTCCTCCATAACGAATTGGGTACGTTTCAGGATCGAATATCTCTTCCGTCAGCGCTTGCTCACTGAAATCATAGACAGATAAACTTGAAGTCAGTATGTAACGCGTGGTTTTGCCGTCAAAAATACGGCGCGCCTGATCCGCTTCATCAGGTGAAAAACAAATATTATCGTAAACTACATCCCAACTCGTATCACCTAATGCTTGAGCGAAGGCCTCCGGTTGAGACCGATCCACCTGTATCCGGTGAACGAGATCGCCAAAAGGATCGCTTGTTTCCCCGCGCGTTAATATGGTGACTTCGTTCTTAGAATCCTCAAGCAGATGCTCGACCAAACGTTTTCCAAAAAAGCGTGTGCCGCCTAAAATAAGAATCTTTCTCATCAACCTCACTCCTTGATTGCTATTAATGGTTATTAAAACGACTGTTTATTGGTTTATATAAAGCTTCTGACTCATTGTAGATAAGCAGCGGGATCAGCCAGATCAGCAGCAATGTATTGAGTTTTGAGTGATACAAATTGGACTAAAGGGAAAGAGTTAGTTTGATTGTACCTCGTGCAATAGAATTCGTATTAGAGTGGAGAAAATTTGATCCTATTGCACTCTATACAATCAATGGATGAGCAAGTGGCATTAAACTAACTTTTCACTAGAATCTATTGCAGAGAGTGCAGCAGATTCAATTTTTGCTGCCAGGACGGCGGATTCTGTTGCACAATATGCAACGTTTGTAGCTAGTTACCACAAACCGCCCAAACGCTAATTACACATTAAGCGCACTACTCGCAAATATATCTACTCGTTTTTAACGTAACGAGACACTTAGCTGCCCGAGATCCAGCTTAACGAAAAACTACGCCACCATACACATTCCTGGCGTGGTATAGTTCCAGCTGTTTGAACTGAATCCACCAGCTTGGAAGGTCTGGAAGCCTTGTAAGCTTTGGCTCGATACCGCCATTACAGGTTCCTGGCTTTCGTCCGCAAATACAAGCTCGATCAGCTCGGCAATTTCCCCATGTTCATACGCGGCTGCAAGGCGGCTCAAGACGATCTGCATGGCTGTGTCCTGTGGTAAGGAAGGACCATCGGCCTGAAGCAGCTCTTGTCTTACGAGAGGGAGGGCTTGCCGGGCTCGGTGCAGAGCGGCTTTTATTGCCCCTTCTGTGGTATCGAGAATGTCGGCAGCTTCCATTGCAGAGTGTCCCAATACATCTCGAAGCAGGAACACCGCCTGTTGCAGCGGAGACAAATGACCCTGTAGTGCTTGAAAAGCAGCTTCGATCTCAAATGAACCATACTCCGCAGAGGCCTCAGTGGGGGACTGATCCAGCTCCAACACTCGTGACAAGGTGGCTTTTCGCCGCATGATATCAATCCATGTGTTTCGGGCAATCCGAAAAAGCAATGCCTCAGGATTTGGGTGATTTGTAGAACGGGTATGATGAGTAGAATTTGTAGGAATCGTAGAATGCATTGCAGATTTTGTAGACGGTGCAGTCTTAGATGGCGTTACAGCCTTAGCAGACGTTGCAGTATTAGCAGACGTTGCAGTCTTAGATGGCGTTACAGCCTTTGCAGCCGTTGCAGCCGTAGAAACCATATAGTTCATTTGATTAGTTTGATTAGTTTGATTAGTTTCAAGTTTTTGATTAGCTCCATTAGCTCCATTAGCTTCATTAGCTTTATCATTTTCAATGGCTTTATTTTGTTTAACTTCATTCATTGGACTGTTCCTATTATTTGCACTCGTTGAGTCCGAAGTCTTCATATAACCTAGGGCCTTGACCCATGTATCCTGAGCTAAATCATCGGCATCCCACGGGGATTGTGTCAATGCAAGACAATATCGCTTCAGAGCTTTCTGCAAAGACCTGGTGTTACTTTCATCCGGCGCATCTCCGGTGCTAAGCTTCTCAAGGATGATCACTCTGCATAACTCCTTTTCCAGTAAGGTGATTTCGATTACTTCTAATAATAAACGAATGAGCAGGAAATTAAGATACGCAATTTTAAAAAATAAAAATTCTCACGCCTAACGTATCCTATCCCCATACTAATCCGTTTACAGGGTAGATTTCAAAACTCTAAAACAGATGGAGGTCGAATACGGATGGCGTACGTTCCTTATGTAGTCGAACAAACGAATCAAGGTGAAAGATCTTACGATATTTATTCGCGGCTGTTGAAGGACCGTATAGTGTTCGTAGGTGCGGAAATTGAGGATCAGCTGGCTAACAGTATTGTTGCCCAGTTATTGTTTTTATCAGCAGAAGATCCGGATAAAGATATACACATGTATATTAATTGTCCAGGTGGCTCTATCACCGCAGGCTTCAGTATTTATGACACGATGCAGCTTATTAAACCGCCGGTGAATACCATTTGTACAGGAATGGCGGCTTCCTTTGGTTCTTTGTTGTTATTGGCTGGGGCCAAAGGGAAACGTTATGCCTTGCCGAATAGCGAGATTATGATTCATCAGCCGCATGGTGGGGCGCAGGGGCAAGCTAGTGACATTGCGATCAGTGCCAAACGTATTTTGAAGGCAAGGGAAGTGCTTGTGCAAATTACAGCGGACCGAACTGGGCAGACGGTAGAGAAGGTACTGCAAGATATGGATCGAGATTATTTCATGTCAGCCGATGAGGCGGTTGAATACGGAATTATCGATAAGGTCATCACAAATCTCTAAGACGAAGGAGTGAAGAAGGCTATGCTGGAGGTTTTGCAGGGAAAAGAGGTAACAATCTATTTTGTGGATGGCTCCAACGCTACAAAAGGAGTGCTGGAAACGGTAAGTGAAAAGATCGTCAAATATCGGACGGATTTTGAAGAGTTTTATATTCCAATCAGCTCGATCTGTTCTATCTCTCTAGATACCAAAACGCGTGAACGAGCCAAAGTAGGATTCACACAATAACATCAATAACATCATCTGTATAAAAATGGGCTAGGAGCTCCACAGCTCCTAACCCGTACTTTCCCGAATAGCCAAATAATGAGCCACATTTGCATGATGCGGCACAACGGTCTCCCCTTTAATCAGCTTGATTAAGGTTCGAGTGGCGGTCATCCCAATCTCCGTTCCTGAGTATTCAACCGAGGAAAGCTTAGGTCGAACGATAGAGGCAATGAAGCTGTTATCAAATCCGAACACGGCAACATCAGCTGGCACCCGTAGACCGTTATCGATTAAATGATTCATGGCTCCAACTGCCATCCAATCTGTAGAGCAAAACACCGCAGTAGGTAACTCTCCGCTATCCATAATTCGGCGCATGGCGTCGCTCCCATCTTCGACGGCCATCGCACTTTCTACTACCCATTCTTTTCTTAAGGTTATGCCTGCATCCATAAGGGCTTGTAGATAGCCTTTATACCGATCCCCACCCACCGCATTATCTCCCGAGCCGCGAATCATAGCGATTTTGCGATGACCTTTTTGAATCAGATAAGTAACAGCTTCATAAGAGGCAGTTATATTGTCCAGATGAACGGAAGGAATCGTATCCACCTGCGATTGTTGCCCGACAAGCACGCAAGGTGTATTTGAGCTGCGGATGATCTCCAAATGTTCATGGTTTGGAATAGAACCCACAAATATATTTCCTTCTGTCCCCATCCGCTGGAACATCTTCAAATAATGTTGTTCACTTTCTGCACTGCCGTCCGTTAATCCGACCATAATGTCGTATCCATACAAATCCGCGAGATCGCGAATGCCAACATTGAAGTCATCCAGTACAGTGTTGCTATTCTGCGGAATGATCACACCGATCAGCTGTGTATTAGCTTTGTCCGTTTCAAGGCCGATGACATTCGAACGGTAGTTGGTTTGTTTAATAGCTTCCAGTACTCGTTTACGGACATCATCGTTAACTGGTTTGCTGTTATTGATTACCCTGGACACCGTAGAGATCGAAACGTTCGCCAATTGGGCTATATCTTTTATCTTTACCTTCAAGAAGATCACCATAACTTTCCATATGATTCACTTGGTGTTTCAACTCTCGCAAGCATATCACGGATAGCTTCAAGAATCCAAAAGATTGTTGTTGACCTAGGAAATAAAAGGTCCTATAATGATCGCTGAAGGAAAATTATTTCCTTGAAAAAAGCTTGTTTTGAACGATAAAGTTGAATTTTTGCTAAAAACAATAACTGAATTATTAATTCTAATGAATTTCGGGAAAATATTTTCCTGCGAAGGGTATATGAATACGAAGGAGCTGCATGCATTGAACAGAACATGGTGGAAAGAAGCCACAGCGTATCAAATTTACCCACGGAGCTTTATGGACAGCAATGGTGATGGTGTAGGCGATCTGCAGGGAGTCATTTCTAAACTTGATTATTTGCAGGAGCTTGGCATCAATGTCATTTGGATCTGTCCTATTTATAAATCCCCAAATGATGATAATGGTTATGATATTTCGGATTATCAGGATATTATGGCGGAGTTCGGCAGCATGGCCGACTTTGATCAGCTGCTGCACGAGGTTCATGCACGAGGCATGAAGCTGATTCTGGATCTAGTGATTAATCATACTTCGGACGAACATCCATGGTTTGTTGAAGCACGTTCAAGCAAGGATAATCCGAAGCGGGATTATTATATTTGGAGTGATCCCAAGGACGGGAAGGAGCCGAATAACTGGGAGAGTATTTTCAGCGGTTCGATTTGGGAGCTTGATCCCGCCACAGAGCAATATTTTATGCATGTATTTTCCAAAAGACAGCCAGACCTCAACTGGGAGAATCCTGAGGTGCGCCGTGAATTGTATAGCATGGTCAACTGGTGGCTGGACAAAGGAATCGACGGCTTCCGGGTGGATGCCATTTCACATATTAAAAAAATCACCGGACATCCCGATCTGCCGAATCCACAGAATCTTCCGTATGTTCCGTCTGGCGATGGGCACATGAACCGTGAAGGGATTCACGATTTCTTGCAGGAGCTCAAGCAGGAGACGTTTGACCGATATGACATCATGACGGTTGGCGAAGCGAGTGGTGTAAATGTTGATCAGGCGGAGTCGTGGGTGGGTGAAGAGCAAGGCAAATTTAATATGATTTTTCAATTCGAGCATTTAGCTCTTTGGAATAAGAGTGTGACTGGTGGATTGGATGTTCTGCAGCTAAAATCAGCGCTCTCCCGTTGGCAAAAAGGTCTTGAGGGCAGAGGCTGGAACGCATTGTTCATCGAAAATCACGACCAGCCGCGTTCAGTTTCTACTTGGGGAAATGATGGCCAGTATTGGAAAGAGTCAGCTAAATCGTTGGCTACGATGTATTTCCTGATGCAGGGAACACCATTTATTTATCAAGGTCAAGAAATTGGGATGACCAATGTAAGATTTGAATCAATGGATGATTACGATGATGTGGCGATGAAGAACTTGTATCGTTTGGAGACTGAAGCCGGTAAACCACATGAGGAAGTCATGGAGGTAATCTGGAAGAACGGTCGGGACAACTCTAGAACACCAATGCAATGGAGCGACTCTGAAAACGCTGGTTTCAGCAGTGGCAAGCCATGGATGAAGGTGAATCCGAATTATACGGAAATCAATGTGGAGCGGGCGAAGCAGGACCCTTATTCCATCTATCATCATTACAAAAAGCTTATCGCTCTTCGGGCTGCTAATCCCGTTACTGTTTACGGGACTTATGATCTCATTTTGCCTGAAGATGAACGTATTTATGCTTATACGCGGACGCTTGGAAATGAAAAACTGCTGGTCATGTCTAACCTGACAGCAGAGGAAGCGCTGTTTGACCTTCCATTTGATTTGGAGTTTGATACTAGTGAATTGCTCTTGCATAACTATGAGGTTGATCCTGCGGAGTCGATTGAGACTGTCGCATTACGGCCTTACGAGTCCCGTGTGTATATGCTGGTTAACGCACCTGTAGAGCAAGAGGGTAGCAGTGAACTTGTACCTGCACAAGAGTTAAGTGAAGCTTCTTTTCCAGAAACCATTTAATATATTTATTGTAATTCAAAGCGCCCAGTTATCCGGGCGCTTTTTTTGTTGCGTTTAATGTAGGACTCTTGCACAAAATGAATGCGCTTACCTAGGCAAGTCGTATAAAAATATTATTTTTTCTATTATTTTTGTTCCCAAAATTAATAGAATACTATATTATGTTATGAATACAGATTCATATAAGTGTATATTCATTCAATTTGGGGTGAAAGTAGACAAAATTATAGGAGGTAAAAAATGTCCAAGAGAATACTATCTTTATTACTAGCTTTTACACTTATGATGTCGGGTCTGCTTCCAGCTGCATATGCAGGTGAAGTTGCAACCGAAATTAACCCGCAGGCGGTTGTTGCTCCGGTTTCTACGGAGAACACAGCTGATCCAGCGGTGCTTTCTTCAGAACAAACTACGGTAGCGACTGCTGTCTATGAACAAATAGCGGCGACAGTTTCCACAGAAGTATACAAAGCTTCTATGACGGAAGCTAGAACATTAGAATTGACTTTAGATCTTCCTGATGGGGCATCGCCTCAAGATATCATCTGGAATTTTGGCAGAACGGCGGAAGAGATGAAGCCGCTGGCAGAGTGGAAGAAATGGAATAAAGATGCGAAAGATTATTCAGGTAATCCTTTCGTAACAGTGACCTATGAGCCGATCTCAGGTTCAAAAGTAAAAGCTTTAATTCATTTTGATTTGCTGTACGGAGAGAATCTCTCACTAACGGGTATACGTGCAGAGTACGTTAAACGAGTGGGAATTTATAATCTAATCGGGACATTACCTGCTGGAGATGTGCTGGTAGAGCAGCAAGTCAAACTAAATCCATATGAAACCTATCATACATATGATGAGATTAAACCGGCGATCGATAGGATTACTGCTGAAAGCAATAATAAATATGATCGATATGTAGAGTATCAGCAAATTGGGACCTCAACTCAAGGTCGTGCCATTCATTTCTCTATTGTTGCTAAGGATAAGTCTTCAGTAGATCAATATTTGAACGAGACCTTACCGCTTATGATGAATGATCCTGAAGCCCTGCAAAAGAAAATTAACGACGGGGATCTGCAGGATTATAAGGTACCTATCTGGTTGAACAACATTCATGCCGATGAAGCCAATGGTGTCGATGTAATCATTAAGTTTTTGGATACGCTGATGACACAGCAAATTGTCACCTATGATACCACTGATGAGAATGGAAATCCGAAAAAGGTAGTTCTGAACATCGACGAAGCGCTTGACCATGTGATTTTCCTGCTTGATTATGTAGAGAATCCTGACGGTCGCGCGTTAAACACGCGTCAAACTTCAACACTGCTTGATCCAAATCGGGACAACTCTTACCAGACCCAGCCTGAGACACAAGCGGTAACTGCACAAATTGCTAAGTGGACGCCGCTTACCTTTTTGGACATGCATGGATTTGTAAGTGGCTTCTTGATTGAGCCTTGCACACCACCTCATGATCCTAACATTGAATATGATCTTGTAATGCCAAGTATGCTTGAGCAAGCAAATGCCATGGGGAAGGCGGGAATTGCTAATACTAAATATGATTCCTACCATATCCCTTATGAAGAATACGAAAAAACACAACAGGATCCGAACTATAAAGGAACGAATGCAACAGGTTGGGATGATGCTTCACCAGCCTACACAGCTGTATATGCCATGCATCAAGGAGCACTTGGGCATACGATTGAAGTGCCTGAATTGAATGAAGATTCACTGGATGCCTTTTATTATGCGGCTTTGGGGGCAACCGATTATGTGATCAACAACAAGCAGGAACTGTTCCTGAATCAATTGGAAATCTTCAAACGGGGTATCCAAAATGAGAATACTAATGCTGCTGTTAAAGATTATCTAATCAATGCACAGAATGAGTCCATTGGACGTCCAGGGGTAGATGAGAATACGAATTTCTTCCCTGAGTATTACATTCTTCCGGTTGCAAAAGATTTGCAAAAAAATGATCTGGAAACCTACAAAATGGTTCAGTACCTACTGCGTAACAATGTGAAAGTAGAACGGACAACAGCCAGTGTAACTGTAGATTCTGTAGTCTATCCGGCTGGAACCTATGTGGTGAATATGCATCAAGCCAAAAGAGGTTATGCGAATCTTGTCTTGTATGATGGACTAGATGTCTCGGATTTTAATGAGATGTATTCAGATACGGTACAGAATTTCTCGGCTATGCGTGGTTTTGACCGATATATTAGCCGTTCTGTTGGAGCATTCACTGGGAAAACAGAACAGGTTAGCAGTGTAACGATCCCTAGTACGAATCTGGATCAATCTCCGTTCGAGCAAAATTATGTGATTAAAAACAGCAACAATGATGCGATAAAAGCTGTGAATGAGCTGCTAGCCAACCATAAGGCAGTGACACTGCTGGAGAATGGGGGGACGGGTTACGAGAAGGGAAGTTTCCTTGTTTCCAGATCCAACCTTAGAACGGTATCGTCTAAATATCTGCTGGATATTGTGCCGTTTAGTGCTTCAGAGAACAGAACGGGTAAATTGCTTAAGGCTCCTAAGGTAGCTATTGCAGGAGCGACTGCATTTATGCTGAAGGATCTTGGATTTAACGTAACTACGGATACAGTGGCAGCAGATGTTCTAATCAATTCGGGAACGAATCTGATTGCTACAGGTAAACCATTTATCGGTTATGGAAGAACGATGCTGAAAACTGTTAAAGGGCTTAAGGTCCTCCCTGGACTGGACTATTCAACTCCAGTCAATAAGGATGGCAAAGAAGATGCTCATGAGGGATTGTTTAAGGCTGAGGTCTCTCAGGACAATGTAATTACAGCGCCTTATGCCGATAGCGAATACCTCTACACGGTTTCCGCGGCTTATATTACAAAAGTGCCTGAAGGCGCAGAGATCTTGGCGAAATACGGATCAGGCGCTGACTTTTTCAAAGCAGGCTGGTGGCCGAATAACGAGGCTGCACAAGACCAAGTATTGGCGCTTACTTACAATACAGACAACATTCATGTGACGTTATTTGCGAATGATCTGATGAATAAATATCATCCGCAAAATCAATTCAGATTGCTTGCCAATTCAATCTATGCTGCCGCTCCAGCGGCGACTGAAGAGGATGGTATGGATAACGGGGTGAATGAACAAGAGCCAACAATACCTTCGACACCGTGGCAGCCATCTGTAACATCAACACCTGCACCGACCGTGCAGCCGTCTGCAACACCAACGCCAGCTCCAACTCCAACTCCAACTGTGCAGCCGTCTGCGACACCAGCCCCAATAGGTTCTAACTTCACGGATCTAGGTAAGGTGGCGTGGGCAGCATCGGCGATTAAAGAGCTGGCGGCAAAAGGGATTCTGCAAGGGGTGAGCGATAATACCTTTGCTCCGCTTAAAGAGGTGACGCGTGCCGAGTTTATTACCATGATCGTGCGAGCTTTTGATCTGCTTGATGTGAAATCATCCGCTGCCTTCAGTGACGTGAAAGCTTCTGACTGGTCTTACGGATACATTGCATCCGGGGTCAAGAACGGATTGATTAACGGTGTAGGCAATGGAAAGTTTGATCCTAACCGTGCGATTACACGCGAGGAAATGGCAATCATTGTATCCAATGCACTTAAGAAATTTAAAGGCAAGTCGGTAAGTGATACAAATGCCGCTTTGGCTAATTTTAAAGATCAGGCAACAATCGCTGCTTACGGTAAAGAAGCGGTGGCATTACTAACTCAGGAAGGTATTGTGCAAGGTCTGACTGCGGATACCTTCGGTCCTAAAAACATTGCCAACCGTGCTCAAGCAGCAGTGATTATCGATAGGATGTTGAAGCTTAATTAAGTTTTAGATTCTTAAAAAAATGCAAAAATGCCCCTCAGCTATTTGGCTGAGGGGCATTCTTTTTATAGTTACTTTGCATCATCCGTAGAAGGTAAATCCGGCAGTTGTTGAATGTAGCTGTTTGACATATTTAGAAGCCGCTGAACGGCGTCAAATTGTTCTTTTGTCGAACCGCCCTCTGTTTCTGAGCCATCGATTAGATTAAAGTTGTCTCCATCGTCGTAATCGACACCAGTTAAATACATGCTTGTGTCATTAATGAAAGAGCCGGTAGGCAAAAAGTGTCTGACAGGCAGCATGTTGGTCTGTTGGTTCATCAGGTCTTCTCCGAAGTGGAGCTGGTCTTTCATTGAAATCCCTAACAGGTTAGCTACAGTTGGCATAATGTCGATTTGGCCGCCAGTTTGGCTGTACACGGCAGGTTCACCTACACCAGGGGCATGAACGATGAAAGGAACATTGAACATATCGGTATAACCATATTCGTGGCCGACCATTTCTTCCATTAACGATTTCTCGTTGCCATCAAGGGAATATAGCGATACACCCTGATGGTCACCGTAAAAGACAATGACGCTATCATCCCATAGACCACTGGACTTTAATTGATCCAGGAATTGTCCCATTGCATAATCTGCGTAATTTTGAGCTAGAATATAGTTGCCAACTAGGGTGCCTTCATACCGTTTAGGCAGTGTCATTTTATTTTTTAACTCTGGCATTTTATAAGGGTGATGAGCACTCATAGAAATGACCATCGTGTAAAAAGGATCATCTTTAGCATCCATTTTGACTAATTCAGGAACAGTCTTGGCATAGAGTACCTCATCTGAAGCACCGAATGCGATATGATCGTCATCCCCATAGAACGCTTGATCATAATACTTATCAAAGTCTAGTACTTTGTATAGGGTTTTGCGGTTCCAGAATTCTACGCTATTGGTGTGAAAGGTTGCTGTGTTATATCCATTAGCTTTCATCAACTTAGGCAGGCTCGGAAGCGCCTTATCCATATAATTGGATGAAGTGGCTACCTCGTGGTGGGGAACGTACAACGAAGTATTCACTACAAATTCAGCATCCGAAGTTGTTCCTTGCCCGGCATTAGTATAGAAGTTATTGAAATAATGTTCGCTTTTCAAAAGCTTATTTAGATTGGGTGTTACTTCCTGCCCGTCAATGCTCAGGCCCAGCAAAAAGTTCTGAAAAGATTCCATTTGTACCACGATTAGATTCTTACCTTGAGCTGCCGCCCAGTACTTCGGTGAGACAGGCTCTGTAATCCCTTTGGTCTCGTTAATGGATGGTTGCGTGATTTCTTTGCTGTCGATTATTTCTTCTGTTTCCCTTGTATCGGCAAAAATAGTATAGACCTCGTAATTAAGAATCCCCATACTCTCCGCTTTTTTGTTCTCGTTCATACTGGCATGATTTGGCCAAACATTAAAGACACAGACCGCCAAAGAAACACTGATGATTCCAAACAAAGCAGTCCGGTTCATGCGGCGGTTCATACCTCTTTCTTTCCAGATCGCAATATATTTCGGACGGAACATAAAAAACATGAAAACTACAATATCCACAAAAATGAACAAGTAGTAAGGGTCCAGCAATGAGTATGTGCTTTCTCCCACCTTAGTTACTTTATCTGCTTGTTCCAAGGCATGATAAGTAGCAATTACACCGTAATATTTGTAATACATTAGCACGGCAAAATATATGACTGAAATCAATAGGTTGGCTATCATGTAATACAGAAACTTTCGTTTGGAAGCCATCCATTCTATGAGTCCAAATACGATAAAGAAAAATGGGATCTCTGTCAGCAGCATGCTCCAGTTAGGACCGTCGCTAAAAACTACGAACCAGGCCACTGCGCATTTTAGCAGCAGGACGAAGCTAAAGACTAGGAAGGGTTTATTTTTTATATCAAAATCTTTTTTCACTCGTTATCATCCTCTCTGATGCAATTACACCAAGGTCCTGCATATACCTGTATTTCATGGAAATCCGTTGCAATATGCCGAAGCTTATTATGCTCTCGAAGTTAACAAGTGTCAAAAGGTGGACGAGAGCCCTAGAGCGAAGCAACAGGCGATTTATGCCGCATAAGCAGGTAAAATCAACGCCAATCCCAAACTACAGGGTCCTATGCGTATAAAATGATTTTAATAATTTCCAGTATCCCGCAACTTTGTATAATATTCCTCAGTCTAAATATAGAGGAGTGATTAGAGAGGCGGGAATCAGATGACTAAGCGGCAGTTTGTAACGATGGTAACGATTTGTTTTTTTGTACTCTTAAACTCTGGATGTAATCAAGGGGAGAACTCCATAGGTGTGGAACCTACTGCCTCTATAGCTTCAACGTCTGTACCACAGGTAACGCCAACATCTGCTCAAGTAACTATGATTCCCGAAGACTTTTTGCAAACACTGGATTATAAAGTTCAGAGCCATCCGGAGGCATTTGCAGTTGAGGTACCGCAGAACTGGGAGGTTAAGCTGGGGGAGTATCCAGTGGGACTTTACTGGCAATTAGCGAATGAGTTCTCTAAAGATGCAGGATTGGATTTGACACTGCTGAAGGGGACCACGGTAGAGGTGCAGCGGTATTCCTTAGTCGATGGTTTACCTGGTTCTGGCGAACAAAAAGAATTTTCTTATCCCTCCAACCTCGTTTTGCTTGTGCAATCAGGGAATACCGTTGGTGCGTGGCTGGAATTTAATATTCAAAGTATCGGCCTGTCTATTAAGAAGCGTAGCTTGACTGACATTACAGGACTTACATTTGAGGAGTGGACGGAGAGAGAAGGTTTGTTTGCTGAGGAAGGAGAGAATAGTGACTTAGCCTCATTAGACCATTTCGAGCTGCTGGATGCTTTTTTTCAGGCTATTCAGGATGGTAATCATACCCGTGCCCGCGCATGTTTGAATCCTAATGCCTTACTCACTGCATTGACGGTTAACCGTCAAGCGCATCAACTCTATAACCCGGGTTTTGGTGGTGAAAATGCTCTCAGTGAAAGTATTGTTGAGGCTAAGCCTACCTCTTATAAAGTGATGGATTATGATACTGGCTCAGAAATTAAAGACATCGGTGACCGCACAACGTTAAATATTGTGGTCGATCTGTATATGAAATCACTAAATCCCGTCTTCAATACCCCAGATGGCCGGGAGACTCGCTTCGCAGTGTTGACCAAACACGCTAACGGCTGGAAGATTGGAGGTTTTGGAACGGGACCGTGAGTTGTTGCGTTATCTATTTTTTAATAAAAGGAGTGATCTCAAGTGTTTAAACAAAGCTTGATGTCAAAAGTGCAGGTAAGTCGGATTTGTAGAGTTGTTGTCGGGACTGTTCTTTGCCTGACTATGGTCTCACCTTTAGTGGCAGCAGCAGATAATGTGAATTCACTTGAAGAAAAGAAATTACTGTCTGGCATCACCCAACTGGACGCTGGTGACAGAAGTGCGTATGCCGTCACTGCGGATGGAACAGCCTGGGCGTGGGGTGGTGGGTATGGCTCTATTGGTAATGGGGCGACCACACCAGCGTATACTCCCGTCAAAATGCATATCGATCATGTAAAGCAAATCTCAGGTGGTTATCGCCATAACTTGATGTTGAAGGACGATGGTACAGTGTGGGCGGTAGGGGGGAACGAGCATGGACAACTTGGCATTGGAACACAGTCTTCTAAGATTCTTGTAGAGCCTGTTCAAGTGCAAGGGCTAACAGATGTGAAAGCTGTTTCTGCGGGGGGCACCTTTAGCTTAGCTCTTCTTAAAGATGGAACGGTCTGGGCGTGGGGAGGCAATGAACAAGGAGAACTCGGTGACGATTCGCGGAAAAACAAGCTAACCCCGGTGCAGGTGAAGGGACTACCCACCGTCCTGTCTATAGCAGCGGGATCGAATAATTCAGTGGCTCTTGGTAACGGCGGAGAGGTATGGGTGTGGGGATCACAGCAACCACTGGGAACTCAGAAGGGCGTAATCTTGAAGCCTACGCTTATTAAAGGAAGCGGAGAATATAGAGCGGTTGATATGGATGGAGCCTATGGACTTTATGGGGCGGCATTGAGATGGGATGGCACAGTATGGATTTGGAATAATTACATAGATCCATATCTGGGAGAAGCTCTAAAGCCTGTTCAGGTTCCAGGACTTACAGACGTCATTTCGCTGACAACAGATTCCGCAGTGAAGGCGGATGGGACCGTGTGGCAGTGGACGGTTGGTGATAAGAACAAGATTAATGTTACACAGTCTAAAGGCATCCAGAATGCAGTTTCCGTTTCTAAAGGGAGCAGAAATCATTATGTACTCTTAAAAGATGGTCATGTCCTTGCCTGGGGGGCAAATGAATTTGGACAGACGGGTCTGGGGGTCAGAGAGATCGAGGTGAATACGCCTCAGCTGGTGAAAAAATCTATTCAAGTGTTGTTGAATGGGAATGAAATGGAACTGACTATGCCGCCGTTACTAATCAATAATTCGACATATGTTCCTTTAAGAGGAGTCTTCGAGCAGATGGGAGTTAATGTTCGTTGGGATGTTCCATCGAGAGCTGTGGTTGCTGTGAAGGGATCTACAACGCTGATCTTGAATTCGGTAACTGGACAAACGACTGTTAATGGAAAGATTATCGCAACAGATCAAAAACCGGTCTTCATTAATGATAGCGTTTATGTACCCCTCAGATTGATAAGTGAAATGTTGGGGGCGCAGGTAGAATGGGATGCAGATGCTTATGCCGTTCGAATAAATTCCAATAAATAAGTTGACTATATATTAGAAGCTTTAGGCTGAACTCTCCTTCAGGGGAGCTCAGCTTTTTTGCGTGGAAGGCAGAAGATTTAGGGGGATATGCAATGACCGTAAACAAAGCGTACGCGATTTTGAAGAATGTGTGCGGGAATCTTTTCGAGGATTCTTTATACGGATGATGATGAATATTGGAAAAATGGGACAACTTATAATTATCCCAATGATCGTTCAATTATGGGCGCGAAACGGATGGGCATAGCAACAACGATTAATATTGGGACAAAAACGGGTAAGAGTATATATTACGGCCTCTTTGTATTTGCTGCAGTGCTGTTGATTGGAATGTGTGGAAACCGAACTTCTTTAGGCGGAGTTGAAAGGGTGGTGAGATTTTTCATTGATTTTAAAATAAATCGTATGAAGTATAACCCTCTTGTGATAGAATAATCTAGTTGCCCTAGTTTCTGAGAATCCACTCTGTTCCAGCAAAACACCTGATCTATACACGTGGATAATCGAGGAAATATGAGCATTTAAGAGTATTAACAAGATTTCTTAGAGATTTTACACAAAACACATCATTTTTTGTCGGTTTTTATTGATTTATTCAAAAATATTATGTATAATCAGCCTTGTTGATTTTGCAAATGGAATTTTAGGAGGTTTTTATTTTGGGAAAAGCGTTAATTATTGGCGCTGGCGGCGTAGCAAGTGTTGTTGTTCATAAATGCTGCCAGAACCCGGATGTATTTGAAGAGATCTGCATTGCTAGCAGAACTGTCGCGAAATGTGACGCTCTGAAAGATAAATTAGCCGGAGGCCGCACGAAGATTTCTACTGCTCAGCTCGATGCAGATAACACGGACGAAGTCATTGAACTGATCAAGAGCTTTGAGCCGGATGTCGTTATTAATGTCGCTCTCCCATATCAGGACCTGACGATCATGGATGCGTGCCTGGCAACAGGAGTGCACTATGTGGATACTGCCAATTATGAACCACAAGATACAGCGAAATTCGAATATTCCTGGCAGTGGGCTTACAAAGAAAGATTTGAGAAAGCTGGCCTTACCGCTTTGCTCGGCAGTGGATTTGACCCAGGTGTAACTGGCGTATTCACGGCTTATGCGCAAAAGCACTATTTTGACGAGATCCATACCATTGATATTGTAGACGCCAACGCTGGCGATCATGGATATCCATTCGCTACAAACTTTAATCCTGAAATCAATATTCGTGAAATTACAGCTAATGGCCGTTATTTCGAGAATGGCGAGTGGATTGAAACTGCACCACTTTCTGAGAAGAAAGTTTACGATCTTCCGGAAATTGGACCTAAAGATATTTATCTTTTGTACCATGAAGAGCTGGAATCCTTGGCTGTTAACATCAAGGGCGTGAAAAAGATCCGTTTCTGGATGACTTTCTCACAGAACTACCTGACTCACTTGAAAGTGCTTGAGAATGTGGGTATGACTTCTATCGAGCCTATCATGTACGAAGGTAAAGAGATCGTTCCTTTGCAATTCTTGAAGGCAATGCTGCCTGACCCAGCTTCCCTGGGACCAAGAACAAAAGGTAAAACTAACATTGGATGTATCATCCAAGGTACTAAAGACGGTAAGCCAAAAACTTATTATGTATACAACGTTTGCGATCATGAAGAATGTTATGCAGAGGTTGGCTCCCAAGCCATTTCCTATACTACAGGCGTTCCTGCAATGATCGGAGCAATGTTAATTATAAAAGGAATCTGGAAGAAACCAGGCGTGTACAACGTAGAAGAGTTCGATCCAGATCCATTCATGGAAGCTTTGAATAAACATGGTCTGCCTTGGCAAGAAGATTTCTCGCCAACGCTGCTAGACTAAGGCGCGATTGATGGATATTGATATCAGCGTTGTCCCGTCACCATGTTACCT
The DNA here is from genome assembly GCF_038004505.1 of Paenibacillus sp. FSL R7-0048. NCBI lineage: Bacteria > Bacillati > Bacillota > Bacilli > Caryophanales > Paenibacillaceae > Paenibacillus > Paenibacillus sp. FSL R7-0048. The sequence goes on from NZ_JBBORF010000001.1 coordinate 2,394,116, forward strand.
TGTAGATGAAAGATTGCTTACCCGCAATCTTGAGATTATGAATTCTGTACAAGAACGTACAGGAGCTAAGATTTTGCTCGCGCAAAAAGGCTTCTCTATGCACTCCTTGTATCCGCTAGTTGGCAAGTACTTGCATGGCGTAACTTCCAGCTCCTTATTCGAAGCCAGACTTGGCTATGAAAAAATGGGCAAAGAGGTTCATGTCTACGCACCAGCTTATGTGGACAGTGAATTCGATGAGCTTCTTGAATACTCCGATCACATTGTGTTCAATTCTTTTGACCAGTGGAATCGATTCAAGGATCGTGTGAAAAATGCACCGAAGCACATCAGCTGCGGCATTCGAGTGAATCCGGAGTATTCCGAGATCGAAGTTCCGCTGTATGATCCATGCTACAATTATTCCAGAATGGGAGTAACTCTCCCTAACTTTAGACCTGAAGAGCTTGAGGGGATTGATGGATTACACTTCCATACCATGTGCGAACAAAATTCTGACACACTGGAGCGTACGCTCAAGGTAGTCGAAGAGAAGTTCGGACCTTATCTCAAAGGGATGAAATGGCTTAATTTTGGTGGCGGTCATCATATTACACGTCCCGATTATGATCTGGAGACCCTTGTCCGCTGCATTTTGCATATGAAAGAGACTTACGGTGTGGAAATCTATCTGGAGCCAGGTGAGGCCGTTGCGCTTAATACTGGATATTTGGTAGCTACCGTTCTGGATGTTATGCATAACGGTATGGACATTGCGATTCTTGATACTTCGGCTGAATGCCACATGCCAGATGTACTGGCTATGCCATACCGTCCGAACATTATCGATGCTGGACAACCTGGGGAATATCCTTATACGTACAGATTAGGTGGGATGACTTGCCTAGCCGGAGATGTGATTGGAGATTATTCCTTCAAGGAGCCTTTGAAATACGGCGATAGACTCGTATTCCTAGATATGGCGCATTATTCTATGGTGAAGAACCATATGTTTAACGGCGTGAATCTGCCAGCTATCGTCAGCTACAATGACGAAGAGGGAATTAAAGTAATCAAACAGTTCGCTTTCGAAGATTTCAGCGGACGTTTATCTTAATAGAATGATCTAAAAAGGTGTCCCTTCAGGGACACCTTTTTTGCTATGGTTCCAGTCCTTTGAATGCGCGATTACATCTAGAAAAAGAGAAGTGATGCTAAGGACCGTATAGCAGCTATTGGTATTTATTAGCTTATTTAGCTAAGGTTATGGACAGTATGGCTCTTATTGGCCGGATAGTGACTGTTTTTAGGGCGCATTTGGTAGAATAGCTGCAACTGAGTCCGATTGTATGCTGATACAGCCGATTTTTCGGAAATAGAGTCTCCTCGGTCCGATTCATGTTCGTGGGGATGGGGAGAAGATAGATATCGAACCGTTTTTTCATAGGGATCCTTCTCTTGATATTAGGTTTATCTTACAGTTGGATACTTGTATTACTGGAAAAGTTTCTTCATAATTAGCCGCTCACAAGTAAGGTCTCATGTGATACAATAATTTAGTCTGTTTTTAAAAATAGTTATTGAAGGGTCCGTATCTGAGGAGGAAGTCAGCATCAATGAAACATGCACCGTTTATTGCAGTGGAAGGCCCGATCGGGGCTGGAAAAACAACATTAGCTTCGATGCTTGCAGAGGAATTAAACTTACCGATTATTAAGGAGATTGTTGATGAGAATCCGTTTCTGGCAAAATTTTATCAGAACATGGATGACTGGAGCTTTCAACTGGAGATGTTTTTTCTCTGTAATCGGTATAAGCAGCTTGAAGATACAGTAACTCAATACATAGATAAAGGTAAACCGGTGATCTCGGATTATCATATTTATAAGAACCTTATCTTTGGGGAACGAACGCTGAAAGGAACGAAACGAGAAAAATATCGACAAATCTATCATGTGCTGACGGATGACCTGCCGAAGCCAAATATTATTCTCTATATAAAAGCGGATCTCGATACCTTGTTAAAAAGAATCGCCAAACGCGGACGCCCTTTTGAAGGGGATATGGATACTGCGTATTTGCAGCAATTGATAGAAGATTATGATGATGCGATGGCCTCTCTAGCGATTCAAGAGCCGTCTACCGCTATTATTACCATAGATGGAAATGCAGTCGATTTCGTGGAGAACCCAGAACACTTCGTCGAAATTGCCTCTCACCTAAAGGAGCTAATGAAATGAATCCATATAACATCCCAGATAACGCCATAATTACCGTGGCAGGAACCGTGGGGGTAGGAAAATCCACTTTAACAGGTGCTTTGGCTAAAAGGTTGAATTTTCAAACCTCGCTGGAGCAAGTTGATCATAATCCTTATCTTGAAAAGTTTTATCATGATTTTGAGAGATGGAGTTTTCATCTACAGATCTATTTCCTAGCCGAACGTTTTAAAGAACAGAAGAAAATGTTCGAAATGGGCGGTGGTTTTGTTCAAGATCGCTCGATTTATGAAGACACTGGTATTTTTGCTAGAATGCATGCGGATCAAGGCACGATGTCCAAGACAGACTATGAAACCTATACAAGCTTGTATGAAGCTATGGTTATGACACCTTATTTCCCGCACCCTGATGTGCTGATTTATATTGAAGGCAGTCTTCCTTCTATTTTAGCGCGAATTAATGAACGTGGCCGTGAAATGGAAATACAAACGGACGTGTCCTACTGGGAACATATGCATGGCAGATATTCGAAATGGATCAATGAGTTTACAGCTTGCCCAGTGCTCCGACTGAACATTGATGATTATGACGTAAATGATTCGGCATCAATGGCGGATATTCTCACGAAGGTAGGCAACACCATCCGTAAGCCTGTTGATACAATATAATAGTTGATGATTAGCAGCTCCCGTGGTTTGGGGGTTGTTTTTTTATGTGCTCATAAAAAAAGACCCAAATCTATGATTTGGGCCTAATAGGGAAGTGTCAGTTGTCCTAATCATAAAATACGAAAAGTAAATTAAAATGGTGTGGACATTGTAATGTGCTTAAGGGCCACTTCCTATTTTATTAGCCCTTTTTTATAAAAATAGGTTCCAGTCTAATAGAAACTAGTTATTGGTCCATGTCTAAAATTAATAAGATGCGTACACTGAACTATCTTTATAGGGAGGTGTTCGCATTGAGTTGTCCAGACGATAAAAAGTGTCATAAGAAAAAAGTCGCCACTGTATTTCCTTCGAAAAGAAAAAGAAAAGAACATCGTCGAAAGGTTATTAAGAAGATTGTAAAAGTAACCTGTCCTCCACCAGAAGTGAATGTTACTACTCCGACAGTCGTTGGTGCTACAGGACCGCAAGGGCCGCAAGGTGCACAAGGACTCCAAGGAATACAAGGGGCCCAAGGCGTTCCTGGAGCTCAAGGAGCACGAGGACTCCAAGGAGCTGAAGGACCTCAAGGACCTGCCGGCGGACCTCCGGGACCCCAAGGACCTCAAGGTGAACCCGGGCCAGCGGGAGCGATTGGTCCACAGGGTGTAGCGGGACCCGTTGGTCCTCAGGGTGCACAAGGCGTGCCGGGTGCCCAAGGAGTTGTAGGTCCTCAGGGACCGCAAGGTTTACCGGGTCCTGCAGGAGCTATAGGACCACAAGGTTTTGTAGGAGCAACCGGAGCGCCGGGAGCGCCGGGAGCGCCGGGAGCACCGGGAGCACCAGGAGCACCGGGAGCAACCGGAGCAACAGGAGCACCGGGAGCGCCGGGAGCGCCGGGAGTAGCTGGAGCAACAGGAGCACCGGGAGCGGCCGGAGCACCGGGAGCAGCAGGAGCACCGGGAGCAGCAGGAGCACCGGGAGCAGCAGGAGCAACGGGAGCAACCGGGGCGCCGGGAGCAGCAGGAGCACCGGGGGCAGCAGGAGCCGCGGGAGCAACCGGAGCACCGGGAGCAGCAGGAGCAACGGGCGCAACCGGGGCAACAGGAGGCGTATTAGGTTTTGCTGATTTTTTTGCCCTAATGCCTCCTGATAATGCAGCAACTGTAGCACCGGGCACAGACGTAAGTTTTCCTCAAGATGGACCTACCAGCGGGACGACAATTGCACGAACAGGTCCTAGTTCTTTTAATTTAGCGGCAATAGGGACTTATCAGGTGTTGTTTCAGGTTAGTGTAACCGAAGCGGGACAACTCATCTTGACTCTTAATGGTGCGGATCTCGCCTATACCGTAGTTGGACGCGCAACAGGTACATCGCAAATCGTAGAAATGGCTATAGTGCAAACAACGGTCATTAACACCATCCTGACCGTTCGCAATCCTGCTGGTAACTCTACTGCACTTACTATTACTCCTCTCGCTGGAGGAACAAGATCTGTTTCAGCACATCTCGTTATTACACAATTAGCGTAACAAGGTGTATTTCGTATAGATAAGTTGGTCACCTTAATATTGGTGATTTTACTTATGATTATTGTAAAGAGGAGGACGAACGAAGGCCCTCCTCTTTATTCAGAGTATTTACTATTAACATTCTATTGTTTTTCTATCGTCTAACGACTTGAAATTAATCATCTATTTATGTGAATTCTTTTGATTCTATCTTAAGATGCCATATCGGTTTCCTCATGATACAATAAAAGATAAGTTTATAAGGATGAGGTGACTTTAGTTGAAGTATGATTTCGATCGCGTAATTGACCGCCGTAATACTAGCTCTTACAAATGGGACCAATCCGAGAAGTTGTTTGGTGAGAAGGATATTATGCCGCTTTGGGTGGCAGACATGGATTTTGAAAGTCCTCCCGCAGTGAAGGAAGCCATTCTGCGCCGCGCAGAACAAGGAGTTTACGGTTACAGTGTACCTAGTGATACTTATAAAGAAGCCATCACGTCATGGTTTAAAAGACGGCATGATTGGCAGATCAAACCGGAGTGGATTTCAGATTCTCCCGGAATTGTAACTTCCTTAAGCCTCTCTGTTGAACTGTTTACTGAGCCTGGGGACGAGGTTATTTTACAATCGCCAGTTTATTATCCCTTCTATGATGTCATCCAGATGAATGACCGGAAGGTTGCCAAGAATCCGCTTATCGTCCGTAATGGGCGCTTTGAGATGGATTATGAGCAATTGGAAGGGTTGATGTTGGGTGGAGCGAAGCTGCTGCTGTTATGCAGTCCGCATAATCCAGGCGGTAGAGTATGGGAAAGAGAAGAGCTGTTGAAGCTCGGTGAACTGTGCTTGCGTCACGGAGTGACAGTTATCTCTGATGAGATCCATTGTGATTTGGCGCTTCCAGGTTATGAGCATATTCCTTTTGCGTCCTTGTCTGAGGAAATTGCCAATATTACGTTAACCACCCTTGCTGCGACCAAAACCTTCAATCTTCCGGGGCTTCAATCCTCTTTTATCGTGTCCTCGAATCCGGAATTGAAACGTAAATTTGATCAAAAAATGAAAGCCTTGAGCTTACATATGGCTAGTTTCTTCGCGCAAGGAGCGGTACAAGCCGCTTACAATGACGGAGAAGAATGGCTGGATGAGCTGTTACAATATGTATCAGATAATGTGGATTATACGGTCAGCTATTTGGCGGAGCATTTACCACAGGTTCATGTGATGCAGCCGCAAGGAACCTACCTGCTCTGGGTGGATTGCCGCGAACTGAACTTGGAAATAGACGGTCTGAAGCAGCTGATGTACAAAGAGGCTAAAGTGGCTTTTAATGAAGGTTCTGTTTTTGGAACAGAAGGCAAAGGCCATCTACGGATTAATCTGGCTTGTCCGAGATCCACATTAGTTGAGGCATTGGAACGCTTTTGCAAGGCAGCCGCAGCTTATACAACGAAATAAACGGTGATTACTGAAGCTTGATGATTCCGCTAATGGGATCGTTAAGCTTCTTTATTTTGCAATAGGGTAAAAAGAATAATAAAATAGAGTCCATTACGAAAAGCAGGAGGACTGCAAATGAAATGGGTAGCTCAGCTTCCGTATTATAAGATACAACGAGAAATTAGGGATGGAGAACAACGAAGTGTTGCTTCCAATCGGCTAATGTATCTGTATCAAGATAGAATTGTAACACGCCATCGGGAATTCCCGCTAAAAGATATTTTCGATATGTCTTATCGCTCAATGGGGGATATGGGCGGCATGTTCTATCTCCACACGAGTAAGGGCGTGTATGCTTATTTGATAGAGTGCGATCCTGAGCGGTTTATTGAAGCCTTTAAAGAACAGGAATTGAATAAAAATTGAGCGACCCTCGTTGGCCGTGATATGATAGCTTTTATGAAAAAAACATAATGGGAGAGAACATAAATGAGCAAAACACGAATTATTATTGATGCAGATACAGGTATTGACGATGCACTGGCGATTCTATATGCCTTACGTGCTCCAAACGTAATTGTAGAAGGAATTACAACCGTTTTTGGAAATATTGAGGTCGAAAAGGCGGCGGACAATTCACTGCGGCTAATTGAGCTTGCTAAGCCCGGTTATGAGATTCCTGTAGCGATCGGAGCATCCAAGGCGCTTGTTCGTGAACACTCAGGCTACGCCACTCATGTGCATGGTGAGAACGGTATTGGCAATGTGGAAATTGCTCCATCCAGCCAGCGTCCCATTAGCGAAACTGCATCTGAGTTTATTGTTCGGATGGCTAATGAGAATCCCGGAGAGATTGTATTAGTCACACTGGCACATCTAACCAACCTTTCAATGGCGCTTGATATGGACCCTGGTATTAAGAATACTTTGAAAAAAGTAGTGGTGATGGGCGGTACGATCTTCAGTCCCGGCAATAGAACACCGGTTGCGGAAGCGAATATTGCCGGGGATCCGGAAGCTGCTGATCATGTATTTACATCTGGGCTTCCTGTTATGATGGTGGGTCTAGACGTTACGCTTAAGACGCGGATTACACAAGAGCATATCGATTTATTAAAACGTTTTGGACGTGAAGAAAATAAAGCGATCATTTCGTTTATGGAACAATCGCTTACTCATTATTTTAATTTCTATCGTGAAGCGAACTTTTTGATCAACAGCGCACCGCTGCATGATCCACTCGCACTTATGGTTGCGCTGCAACCAGATCTAGTAACCTACAAAGAGATGAATGTTCGTGTGGAGCACAAAGGTGAGTTTACATCGGGAATGGTCGTAGCGGACTTGCGGGCTCAGCCAAAAGTGGGTAAACCCATACAAGTTGCAGTGGATGTAGATGTTGAACGAGCAGTGGGAACCTTTTTGAGCGTGTTTATGTAATTTTGCCGACCTCTTCTAATATGACAAATAATTTCGCAGCTCATAGATGACAATCTATTAATTTTACAATTGGATAATCTTTGGTAAAATGGTAGAGGACATATAAGAGTTTACAAGATTAGACTGCATATCATAGAAGAGGGAGACTTAACATTCATGAATAAGCGAATCGGTAAATTAGTATTATGTATGGCTATTTCGCTAGGAGGCACCACGGCGTTATTCCAAAATACTACACAGGCAGCCACAGCTGCTGGAGTTAGTATTGTGCTGGATGGTTATCCACTACCATTTCCAGTAGAACCTGTTGTGATGAGCGGAACAACGATGGTGCCATTCCGAGCTATATCTGAAGCTTTGGGAATTAATGTCGAGTGGAATCAAGCGCAGAAGAAAATTACGGCTACCAAAACAGATACTGCAGGGACCAAAGTGGTAACCCTGACCCTTGGCAGCAAAAATGCAGGTGTTAACGGCGCGGTTGTGAAGTTAGGAGTTGCTCCGCAGACGATCCGGGATACAACGATGATTCCCCTTAGCTTCTTCGGCCAGCAGTTTGGTGCGGGTGTAGCTTGGAATCAATCTACGAAGACCGTATCTATTACTTCGCCGAAGACTGAGCTGTACACTCTTGGTTTCTATGCTCTGAGTTCTTATAGTGAGATTTCCTTACTTCCTAATTTTGATGCTATGGCCTTCGGTTGGAGTGGGATTGATAAAAGCGGGCAATTCACCACAACGGGGACTGATTTCAAATGGCCTCAGGCGGCTGGTGACGTAACACCAGAATCGATTGTCACGAATGCAGCGGCAGGTGGAACAGCTCCTTATCTGATGGTCTTCTCTGGAGATACCGCATCAGAGTTAACTAAGAACCTGGAAGATAAACAGCTTCAAGAACAGACGATTACTGGAATCGTAGATCTTGCAACGCAAAAAGGATTCCAAGGCATTACCCTGGATCTGGAGGGCCTAGGTCTAACAGGTGATAAGGCGAAGGTGCAAGCGGATTACAATGCTTTTGTGAAAAACCTATCACAAAAAGCACATGCAGCAGGACTTAAACTTACCGTTATTCTTCATCCATTAAATAGTTCTTATAAAGGTTATGATTACAAAACTTTAGGAACACTTGCAGATGATTTGGTCATTATGGCGTACGATTATTTACAAGAAAAAAAAGTTCCAGAGCCGATGAGTTTAGTTGATGAAGGCATCAGGCTTGCGCTTCAGCAAGTGAGTAAGGATAAGCTGATCCTAGGGATCTCTGTGTATAGCGAAAACGAATCTTCAGTGAATTCGAAGGTAGGACTTGCTAAACGTTATGGCCTTAAAGGAATTGCAATCTGGCGTTTAGGTCTGATCGGACAGCCTGTTTGGAATGAGATGGGGAAGTCAGTAGAGCTGTAAGTGGAATTTGTATTGACAGGGAATAATTTCTAAATATATACTAGGTCAAAATACAATACGGAATAAACGTGATGATTGGGAGTATTAAGGAATAACTACTGCCCAGAGAGCTGCCGGTTGGTGCAAGACAGCGGAGTAGGGTTCCCCAACTCACCCATGAGCGGTAAGATCGAACCTCAGTAGATCTTAACGGCTAACCCTCCGTAATCGGGTTCTAAGATTCGTTGTTTATTATAAGCAATATGCAACGATCAAAAAGAGTGGTACCGCGAAGGTTAAACCTATCGCCTCTTTGGAGGCGATAGGTTTTTTCTGTTCTCTACAGTAAAAAAATACAATTAAAGGTCGGTGTTTTGGCAATGGGCAATATTATTGATTATTACTCCCAATTTGATGAGTGGGGAAGATTGGATAGGGAGCCGCTGGAGTTCATCATTAATCTGCATTATATAAAACAGTATTTAACTACCGCACAATCTATACTGGATAATGGTGCTGGACCCGGTAAATATGCCATGGAGCTGGCGAAGCTGGGCTATAACGTAACGTTATCGGATCTTACCCCTAAGTTAGTTGAAATAGCTCAGCAGAAGGTTAATGAATTAGGATTAACTGAGCAATTTAAAGGTTTTCAAGTGCTGAATGCAACTAGTTTAGAGGGAATATCAGACGAGAGCTTTGATGCTTCTCTGATGTTAGGCCCTTTATATCATTTGCAAGAAGAAGAGGATCGGATTTTAGCAGTTAAGGAATTGTTTCGTGTGACAAAGAAGAATGGCATCGTATTTGTAGCCTTTCAAAGTCGGATGAGAATGACGCTTACATCCTTACAGTTCCCACAACATTGGAAGCCTAATGACAACATGGATTCAATACAAGAATTTTATGATAGCGGGATTTTTAATCATAAAGATGAAGGTAGGTTTACGGGAGCTTATTACTTCAATATGGAGGACATAAAATCTTTCATGGAGGAGAATGGATTTCAAACCATTGATTTAATTGGTTCTTCTAGCCTCGGAGCATTACTGACAAATGAGCAGAAACAATACTGGACTGACCGGGGTGAACATGAGGAGCTCTTAGAATTTCTCATTAATGCAGCAAAGGATCCATCCATTTTGTAGATTTCATCTCATCTGTTGTATATAGGGGGAAGAAAATAAATAAGAAAAAAATCATTTAATCATCACGGGATTGAGGTAGGTCTAGTGAACAATGATTACAGGGTGCGTATTCAGACGGTTCTTCATTTTATTGAGGACAACTTAGATCAAGAAATAAATCTAGAAACGCTAGCTGAAGTTTCTAATTTTTCTAAGTATCATTTTTCTAGAGTTTTTTCTGCAATTACAAATAAAACACCAATGACCTATCTGACGGAAAGACGTCTACATCACGCGATAACCTATCTTGAAACAACCCATAAAACCATGCTAGATATCTCAACTCTATGCGGTTTTAGTTCCATCTCAAGTTTTAATTCATCCTTTAAAAAACTGTTTAAGACAACCCCAAGCGAGATGAGAAGGTCAAGGCAAGAACATAGCAATTATCAGTTAATGTCCAGCAATAATCAGGAAGAATTGTCTCCTTCTAAAAATTATGATGTGAGTATCAACATAAATAATTTTTTAAGGAGAGTATGGGAAATGAACATTGAGGTAAAAGAACTTCCAAGTTATCAAGTGGCATACGTAAGGCATGTTGGCAGCTATCTTGAAACGTATAAGGCATGGGGAACACTCAGCAAGTGGGTTGAGAAAAATGATTTACCGTCAACAGAATACTTCATTGGTATTTCTTTAGATGATCCCAGCGTGACTGACGAATACTCTTGTAGATATGAAGCCTGCATAACCATTCCAGAAGAGTTTGTTAAAGAGGGTGATTCGGGCGTAGAGTTCAAAACTTTATCTGGTGGTCTTTATGCCTTATATTCGTTTTATGATACGATCGACAAATTGGCTATTGCCTATCAAAGTGTGTACGGTCAATGGCTACCTAACAGTGATTATGAACCGGATGATCGGTATGCGCTCGAATTTTGTATGAATGATCCATATACAGACCCTGAAGGTAAAGCAAAAGTTGATCTTTATATCCCTATAAAAAGTGTCGGTGGACATCACCAGTTTGAAGATAACCTGTAATATACAAGCCTGAATGCGTATCGGTTTATCCATCACTCCACGAGGCTTTCGGACTCGGATGACGTTATTTGTATGTTATCAGCTATCAAAACATGATTTCGGACTCCGCTGACGCTATTCATTGGCAAAAGGCTCATATTGGGCGTTTTTCCGGTCAATAGGTGCACTGGAGTCCGTTGGCATTCTTAAAATAGGATAATTTTAGGTTTAGGGTCAGCTGAGTCCGTTACAGGTTACTATGCGTATCTGAAAGTGATTACGCATGCGCTTCCGACTAATTCGTTAATCAAACCGTACACTCGAATGTTATAAAACTCACATTAACCTAAGCCATAAACCTATATAATCTCTAAGGTTGAACTTTTGAACTAAATTCATTATTTTTCAGGAGGACTTTAGAGTATGAGATATAAAGCATTAGAGCTCGACAAACCGCTTACTTATGAGCTGGAAGGGTTAGAAATAGGGGTAACTTCGAACTGTAATTTCCGCTGCGATTATTGCTGTGCATATAATAGAAATGATGGACAAAGCATCAAAGCCAAAGAGGTCATCCGCATTCTGGACGAACTTCCAGGCCTTAAAAGAGTACGCTTATCAGGTGGAGAAGTGACGTTGAAGTTCGATGACTGTGTGGAGATTGTAACCTACTGCGCATCCAGAGGGATTCAGACACAGTTAAATTCCAACGGCAGTCTTTTAAATGCTGAACGAATTGGCCAATTGGTCTCCGCAGGATTAACGACTATACATATTTCCTTCAATTTTACTACTGCGGAAGCTTTCTCAAAATATTATAATATTCATCCAAGCATCTATGAAAAAATAAGAGAAAATATTACCCTATTCGCCGCAACAAGTGTGGATACCGTACTGGAGACGCTGCTGTTCAGTGAAACCCAGGATAATATGAAGGAGATCAGCGATCATGTCTACGCAATGGGCGTGCGCACACATGAAATTCAGAACAGTATTATCATGGATCATACGGGTTGGAAGTCTATAGCTGCACGGGAACAATTAAAGAATGCAGTGAGTGAGCTGATCGCACGGAAGAAAGAAGATACGATTCTGTATTTCACCTGTATGGACCGCTTTATGGACGCCCTTGGGTTCGAAGAGCAGCCGGGTGTGTATTTTCCTCACTGTATCGAGGGGAAGAAGCAGCTTCATCTGCATGGAAATGGCGACATTTTGATTTCAGAGCTTTGCCATCCGGTGATTATCGGCAACATTTATCAAGGAACTTCACTAAAAGATTTATACAATAATATGCCAGCGCCATTGGCACAGTTTTTGGATAAGCAACCCTGCCCAGCACTGGATGCATTGTTTCCACAAGGCATAGAAGTTTAACACTCTATATAGATTACTTCGAGGGACCAATTTAAGAATTGGTTCCTATTTTTTATGGTAGACTGAATAAAAAACATAGATAAGGGATGTATGAGCTTCATACATAAGGTGTACTGCCAAGTGTTTGCTAATATAAGAAATGGACTCATCAAATCTAATGTTGTTCTAGAAAAGATTATGCCGTTATTAACACCCACGGCCATCGTGGTCGGGGTACTTAACGAAAGCAGACTGCTGCCGTTCACAGGTCTCGTGCCCTGGATTTTCGCTGTAATGACGCTGATCGGTAGCTTGAAGTCCAACCTAAAGGATCTGCTGGGGGTACTTCTGAAACCTCAGAAGCTGATTATTCTAATGGTAATTTTACATATTGTAATGCCGCTGATCGGCTGGCTTGCAGCCATGGCTTTTTTTCCGGGAGATCCATATACAGTAACTGGTTATGTATTGTTGTTCGCGATTCCTACAGGTGTTGTAAGTGTGGTATGGGTGTCGATGTACGGAGGGAATATTGCGCTGACATTGGCGCTTATTCTGATTGATACGCTCTTGTCGCCTATTGTTGTCCCGGGTACCTTATATTTGCTGATGGGAGCGAGTGTTGAAATTCAGCTAGGCGATATGATGAAAGGGCTGCTATGGATGGTAGTCATTCCTTCTGTAGTTGGGATGCTGCTGAATCAATGGACAAAAGGGAAAGTAAATACAGTATGTGGACCGCCGCTTGCTCCGTTTGTTAAAGTCGGATTGTTTGTAGTTGTTTCTATTAATGGGGCCAGCATTGCCCGTTATCTGAAACATCCGGATGGCAAATTAGCGATCATTATTGGAGTGACCTTCATAACCGTTGTGCTTGGCTATGTAATCGGAGCTTTGGTGTCACGCCGCTTCCGCTTTAGTTATGAAGATTCCGTGGCTGTGCAGTTTAATTCGGGTATGCGGAATTTAAGTGCGGGAGCTGTATTAGCGGTGAAATATTTTCCTCCTGCTGTCGCGCTTCCAGTAATTTCGGGGATGTTGTTCCAACAAATACTCGCTGCGATGTCTGGTCTATTTTTACGTAGTAGAACTAAACGACTGTTAAGTGAGGGTGCATTAATGCAAGTGAATACTGCCTCTCAGCTAGAACCACATAGTTCATCTAGGACAGATGACAGGCCTTGTTAAACATCTTGTGAAGGATATATGACCTAAAAGCTGTGATATTTTATTCATTTACATGAAAATTTTCGACATTTTATGATATATTTCTTATTTTTGCGCGATTTATATTCACTATTCAACTTTGCCACCCGATAGTAATTGTATTATTTACAATTTCATTGTTCGCAAATGAACAAGCAGTCGGAAGGATGAAAAGAATATGAAGATTCGCCTAAAGTTATCACTTGTTATGATAGGTGTGACCCTTTTATGTATTTCTGTAATGGGGATATTTACGTATTTGAAATCAACTCAGGCGATTGTGAATCTTACTGAGAATTCTATGAAGCAGGTCAATACGAACAAAGCTCAGACTATATCAGCCATGATAGCAAAAGAGCAGAGAAGTACAGAGCTTATTGCGAGCCGTTCGGAAATTGTTGATCTACTGCTGCAAGCTGGGAATGGTGGAGTTAACAAAGGCGATAAGCTTCAGAATGAGGTGAACGCCAGTCTACAAAGCATTGTGGAGGAAGCGGGAAACCTTGAGCACATTCTAGTCAGTGATATGAAAGGTATTAGTGTGGCTGACAGTGATACTAAGCTTATAGGGACAGATTTTAGTGAAAGAGATTATACGAAAAGAGTAATGGAGACGGCTGAGCCTGTGATCAGTGAAACGCTGAAATCAAAATCTACAGGAGCTTATGTAGTGGCTTTTGTACAGCCCGTAAAGAGTAATGGAAAGATGATTGGATTTATTGCATCAGCTGTTTCCGCAGATAGTATGATTAAGTATTTGGCCGATACCAAAGTGGTAAACACGACGAGCTCCTACGCTTATTTACTGGATGAGAACGGCAATAAATTATATTATCCGGATAAAACACAAATTGGTCAGCCTATTGAGAATACGCAGATCGCAGCTGTTATGGAGCGTGTGAAATCTGGTGAGAAGGTAGCGGATGGCCTGCTCAATAATACATATAATGGTGTGGAAAAAAAATCAACCTATACAGTTTTACCTGAGACGCACTGGTTGCTTGTATTAACCGCAGACCTCGATGAAATCGTGAAACCTGTCACTGATATGAGAAATTTCAACTTATTTCTTGGTGTGGGAAGTTTGATTATTGCCTTGCTGATTGCTCTTTATTTTGCTAAAAAAATCTCTTCTCCGATTGTTAAACTAACGGACATGATTAATAAAACGGCAGAATTGAATTTAACGCATGACTCAGAGTATGAGTATTTGACTAAAAACAAAGATGAGACAGGGACGATCGCCAAAGCGATGTTCAGCACCCGGGCTACACTTCGTGAGATGGCTGGAAGCTTAATTACGATCTCGTCCAAAGTGCTTGAAAATGCAGAAACGTTGGAGAAGCTGTCTATAGATGTGCGGGAAAATGCCCACGATAATTCAGCGACTACGCAGCAGCTATCGGCAGGTATGGAAGAGACCGCAGCCTCCACAGAGGAAATGACAGCAGCAATTACTGAAATTGATAACAATGTATCCGGGATCACCAATAATGTGAAGGAAGGCGCTGCCGTTTCTAGACAAATTAGTGAGCGGGCGCTGGCTCTCCAAGATGAGGCAACAGAATCTACGACGAATGCTAAACAAATTTATGAATCCGTGCGAATGGATATGGAAAAAGCGATTGAGCAGTCGAGCGCGATTGCAGAGATTAATGTACTGACGGATACGATTCTATCCATTGCCAGTCAGACCAATCTGCTGGCCCTGAATGCAGCTATAGAAGCGGCAAGAGCGGGTGAGGCAGGTAAAGGTTTTGCGGTTGTAGCTGGTGAGATTCGGAAGTTGGCTGAGAAGTCGTCTAAGATTGCGGCCGGAATTCAAGGTGTGGTAACAGGTGTTTATTCCTCTGTTGAATCCATGAAGGAGAATTCTGAGGCATTACTTTCTTTTATTGACCAGAATGTCCTAGCAGATTATGAACGATTAACTGAGGTAAGTCAGCAATACAACAGTGATGCTGCCACCGTAAATACGCTGTTAAAACAATTCGAGAGCGCAGCTGATCATTTGAGTATGGCTATATCAAGTATTAATATTGCCGTTAATGAGGTAGCTGCTACAGTAAACGAGGGAGCTATAGGGATTCAGGATATCGCGGTAAAAACGGCGGATATCGTGGAAAAAACATTCCTAGAGGTTACTATGGCTGATGAAAATACTCAAAGTGCCAAAGAGCTTCAGGGGTTAGTAGATAAGTTTAAGATCTAAGGGTTTGAAATGAATTAAGGGAATCCTTATCTCTTTTTCATAAAATATTAAGCTTGCAGGGTTATAGTACATGTATAACCTCCCTTATATATAGACTTTACCCCGCCGGTCGCCGGCGGGGTCTTTTTTTTATGCAGATCTTTTTAGGAGGATATCAGGCAGCAGTTTAGCCAGTAATAAGGTAGATAGCTTCATCTAATGGAACTATAACCTCTGTTTGTTCCTTCATATCCTTCAGACGCACCTTATCCACACTGGATTCACTTTCGCCGATCAGAATAACGTAACGTATATTTTGGGATGAGGCTGTGGCGAGTTGCTTTTTAAGTTTTCTTTTACCGGATACCAGACTGGTCCGGATAGAACAGGCACGGAGCTCGGCGGCTGCAATTAAAGCCTGTGGGAGCGTCTCGCCAATCGGAATGACCATAACCTCTGTTGTCTTGCGCTCTTGGATAGGACGTTCTGCAAGGAGCGCCATGATAGACTCCATACCAAAAGATAAGCCAACCGTAGGATATTGAATATCCTCTCTGCCCACTAGCTGTCCGATGATAGCGTCATATCTGCCTCCACCACCCAAGCTTGAGGTAAAGGAACCGGATGCATCAAAGATCTCGTAGACGGTTCCAGTGTAGAAAGAAAGCCCGCGGGATAAGAAGGGATCGAAACGGCAAGTCTGCTGCAGCTGAATGTCTTGGAGCAGCTTTTGCAGGACAAGAACCTCCATTGCTCCCGGTTGTCCGGTAAGACTATATTTTTCGCATAACTGCTCAAAGCTTGGATTGTCCATTTCAATAAGTTCTAGAATAGCAGCGATGGTTGTAGGATCTATTTCCTTGCTGATCAATTCATTTTTCACGCCGCTGAGGTTGATTTTTTCTAATTTATCCAAGGTTAGCATAACGGACAGTTGGTTCTCGGCAGGTACACCAATCGATTCCAGGATCTCACCGAGAAAACGTCTGTTGTTCCATTTTAGGATGATCGGGATGTCCAGCTTCCGAAAAGCTTCTGTGGCCAGCTGCATCAATTCAGCTTCCGCCTCAGGTCCTGAAATACCAACAACATCAACATCGCATTGCAGAAATTCACGCAGGCGCCCACGTTTCACGGGACCATCACGGAATACTTTTCCGATCTCATAACGCTTGAAGGGAAACACTATTCCAGGATTTAAGGCGATCACTTTGGCAAAAGGGAGGGTCAGATCATATCGTAAGCCCAGCTTGCGGTTGCCTTGATCGGTGAGTTGGTACATCTCCTTGAGAATTTCATCCCCACCTGCATATTTCGAGGTTAATAACTCCAGTTCATTTAATAATGTGGTGTCCATGGATTCAAAATCATAGAGTTCGAACAAATCCTGCAGCGTATTTTGAATGTTCTTTCTGAGCGCCTGCTCTTTTCCGAAGTAATCATAAGTTCCTTTAATGTTTTGCATCGTTAGTAGCTCCTTTGAATTGGCATAGTTTAGAAATAAAAAAACGCGCAGGACCTCATGGTCCTGCGCGTGATCTATGCCGCAGGGAGGCCAACGCGAGTAGCGTTAGCCTCCCTGAGAATTTCAGGGTTGCTAACGCTGTTTGTGATAATAATGAAGTTGATTCAGCATGATTGTTATGGTGTTCATCAGAATCAATTCCCTTCGACATTTTGATTACTGCCGATTATAGCGGATCATTTGGAGTCGTGCAAGTAAGAATTTGTTATAACGAAGATTTTTAGTAGGCGAATGGACAGGCAATCAGCTATAATAGGGCTTCGATATTTCATAGGCGAGGGGAGCTTGTTGACGATGAATCAACCTTTAATAATAGCCCGGGCGGAAGAATTTGTGAAAGAACAACTGGGACAAGATACTACGGGGCATGACTGGTGGCACACCCATCGGGTCCGCAGCACGGCATGTGAAATTGCTGAGATCGAGCGTGCGGATGTTTTTATCTGTACGATGGCAGCCTTGCTGCATGATGTTGCAGACGAGAAGCTTAATCCGTCAAAAGAAGCAGGTCTGCTTAAAGTCCACACTTGGCTTACGGCAAACCTTACAGAGGAGGAGCAAATTCGTCATATCATGCTGATCGTTGAAACGATGTCTTTTAGTGGTGGTGGAGGAGAACCTATGCAGACTCTGGAAGGTCAAGTGGTGCAGGATGCAGATCGACTAGATGCACTTGGCGCGATTGGCATTGCCAGAACCTTTATTTTCTCAGGCGCAAAGGGACGTCCGGCTTATGATCCGGAAGTTTCTCCACGCGAGGAGTCGCTGCAGAAGGAATACAGGGATTATAGCAAAGGGACGGCTGTGAATCATTTTTATGAGAAGCTGTTGAAACTAAAATTCTTAATGAATACGGCTTATGGACGCAAGTTAGCGGAAGAACGGCATGATTTCATGTTGAATTTTCTGGACCAGTTCTATAAGGAATGGAATCAAGGACGCCAATAACTGTTATAATGATAAGTATGCACAAGATGGAAGGATCGCGGAGTTTCCGCTTTAACCAGAACAATCGGCATAGAAGAGGTTGAACGATGAGTGAATTGCAATTTAGAGATTATGAGTTAGACGAAGAGATAATTAAAGCACTGGATGTTCTGAAATTTATGACACCTACGGAGGTACAGAGCAAGGTAATTCCTGTGGCTTTGCAGCAAAAGGATCTGATTGTGAAATCGCAAACAGGCAGTGGCAAGACGGGAGCTTATGGTATTCCGCTTTGCGATCTGGTGGATTGGGTGGAGAATAAGCCGCAGGCTTTGATTCTTACGCCAACTCGGGAGCTTGCGATGCAGGTGAAAGAGGATATTACGAACATCGGACGTTTTAAACGGATTAAAGCAGTTGCTCTTTTCGGCAAGCAGCCCTTTGCCCCTCAAAAGATAGAGCTTACGCAAAAAACACATGTTGTCGTAGGTACGCCTGGACGCGTATTTGACCATATTGAAAGAGGCACACTTCCGCTAAATCGAATCAAATATTTGATCATCGATGAAGCTGACGAAATGCTGAGCATGGGCTTTATTGAGCAGATCGAGAAGATCATTAAGCAGCTGCCCAAAGAGCGAGTAACGATGTTATTCTCAGCTACCTTACCCGAAGTCATTAAGAATTTGTGCCTAAAATATATGAGCGATCCAACGGATATCGAGATTCAGGCAAGTGGAATTACGACGGCTACGATTGAACATGCGTTGATTGAAGTGAGACAAGCTGCCAAATTCTCTTTGCTAAGCGATATCATAACGGTGGAGAATCCGGATAGCTGTATTATTTTTTGCCGTACGCAGGAGCAGGTAAATGCTGTATTCAGAGGATTGGCGGATCTGGAATATCCTTGTGATAAGATCCACGGAGGTATGGAGCAGGATGAGCGCTTTGAGGTCATGAATGCTTTTAAAAGAGGGCAATTCCGCTATTTAATCGCTACCGATGTAGCGGCTAGAGGGATTGATATCGAGAATATCACCCATGTGATTAATTACGATATTCCACTGGAAAAAGAAAGCTACGTGCATCGTACAGGCAGAACCGCGCGTGCAGGCAAGACGGGTAAAGCGATCACTTTTGTCACTCCGAATGAGCAGAAGTGGGTAACTGAAATTGAAAGCTATATTGGCTTCAGCATTCCGCATATGAAAGCTCCTTCGGACGACGCAGTTGCCTACGCAAAGGAAGCGTTCGAGCAGAAGATCAATAAGCAGCCTGTCCGCAAGAAGGACAAAAGCGAAAGCTTAAACAAAGAGATTATGAAGCTATACTTCAACGGCGGCAAGAAAAAGAAGCTAAGAGCCGTCGATTTTGTCGGCACAATAGCAAAGCTTGAAGGTATTTCCGCCGAAGATATCGGGATTATCTCGATTCAGGACAATGTGACCTATGTGGATATTTTGAACGGTAAAGGCGCAATGGTGCTGCAAGCGATGAGAGAGACCACCGTGAAGGGCAAGCAGCTGAAGGTTCATATTGCGAAAAAATAAATCAGGGATGACAGCTTATTGCTAAGCTCCTTGCAAATATGCCGCTACTGATGCGGTTTATATGAAGAGGGAGTCGTGTTCACAACACGGCTCTTTTTTTTATTTGTTGTTGTATCTCAGTATCTCCAAGGAATGCCGAAATGAACGGTAAAACTCCCGTACAATTGGTCGATTCAGCTGGAAGTGGCGAAATGAACGGTATAACTCCCGTACATTGTGCGGATCCCGCTGGAAACGCCGAAATGAACGGTAAAAATCCCGTACAATGCGTTGAACCAGCTGGAAATACCGAATTGTACGGTAAAATTTCCGTACATTCAGCCAGCATGTTATGTAACCCAAGAGACAACACCTTAATAGTGTCGTCTCTTGGGTTTTTTCGACGCTAAACGGATCTGATAACGCAGATCCGTTCAGCTTAAGTAAGATAAGATCGAAAATAATTAATTTTAGTTCCATAAATGGAAACAAATGTGATATTATGGCGATATAGAGCCCATACTTCACGGATGACCTGCCTAGCTTGGTTCCTCCTGAGGATAGGCTCTGATTTTTTTATGAGGAAGGTGGTGTGGCCCGAGCGGTATCGGGGACAGGAAGAAACGAAGCCATAAGGTTCGAACCTAACTCAGAAGGGAGAATCGAAGCGATGAAAAAAGGAACTTTTTTGAAAGCGCTTAATTTTGTTTTGGTTTTATGTTTGCTTGTACCTGCGTATTGGGCTGCACCCGCACATGCGGAGAACACGCTTATTCAGCAAAGCGATTTTGAAGATGGCACTGTTCAGGGTTGGAGTGGACGTGGGGAAGTTGAGGTGCTTACAGCCAAAACAGATGCGGCACGCAGCGGCACATATGGCCTGGAGGTAAGCGGCCGAACAAAAACGTGGCATGGACCTTCACTGGATGTGACTAGCCAGCTGGAAGTGGGACAAACTTATGTGTTTATTGGATGGGTGAAGCTGCCTGCCGGATCATCCAACGCGAATATCTATATGTCACTGCAGCGGACATTACCTTCTACCATTCATTATGACAATTTGACCTTTGGAGCAGTGACAGCGAACGGTTGGGTGAAGCTTCAGGCGCAGTACAAGCTATTGGAGCCGGCAGATCAACTTTCTATTTATTTTGAAGTGCCGGCTAGCGCGACAACTTCTTTTTATTTGGATGATTTTCGATTGGAAAAGCTACCGGATCTCGGTCCAATTGTCATCGAGGATGCGATTCCTTCGCTGAAGGATGTGTTTGCAAACAAATTTCTGATCGGCTCGGCGTTTACGAATAGTGAGCTGCTGACAGCTCCGGATCGGCAATTGTTGGCCAAGCATTTTGATAGTGTAACGCCAGGAAATGTTCTGAAATGGGATAGCACGGAGCCGCAGGAAGGTGTGTTTAATTTCGCTGAAGCTGACACGGCAGTAGCTTTTGCTACCGCAAATGGGCAGCAGGTACGTGGACATACCCTGGTCTGGCATTCGCAGACACCGGATTGGGTGTTCCGTGACGCCAGCGGTAATTTGGTCTCCAAAACGGTGTTATATGAGCGGATGAAGAGTCATATTAAGACTGTTATGGAACGTTATAAAGGTGAAATCTATGCTTGGGATGTCGTCAACGAAGTGATTGACACTTCGCAATCTGATGGCATGCGCCGCAGCCTGTGGTACCAGATCGCGGGTGAAGAGTATATTGAGAAGGCGTTCCAGTTCGCTCATGAAGCTGATCCTAACGCAAAACTGTTCATCAATGACTACAATACCCATGAGCCAGCCAAAAGCCAAGCGCTATACAATCTGATTGTACGACTTCAGGCTAAAGGGGTTCCTATTGACGGAGTAGGGCATCAAACGCACATTAGTTTGTATTATCCTTCGCTCTCTGAAATCGAAAATTCGATTATCAAGTTCAAGGCTTTAGGGCTGGAAACTCATATTACTGAGCTGGATATTAGTGTGTATTCTGATAATTCTCAAGCCTATGAGACCTTCCCTGATAATTTGAAGCAGCGCCAAGCGGCTTTATACAAATCATTATTTGAGATCTTCCTGCGGCACACGGATACGGTCACGAATGTCACTCTCTGGGGGAAGGATGACGGTAATACTTGGCTGCGCACTTATCCGGTAGCCCGTAACAATTGGCCTTTATTATTTGATGAGCGCCTTCAATCTAAGCCGGCCTACTGGTCCGTATTGGAGACAGTGGCAGCTCCCGTAGTTCCAGCAGCTCCTGCTAACTTGAATGCAGCTGCAGGCAATGGGCTTGTGAATCTTAGCTGGAGCACCTCAGCGGGCGCAACTTCCTACACGGTGAAACGGTCACTTACGAGTGGTGGTCCTTATACCACTCTGACTACGGCTACCGGGACGAGCTATAGCGATGCGGCGGTTAGCAACGGAACGACTTATTATTATGTTGTGAATGCTGTCAATAGTGCGGGTACGAGCAGCAATTCTGTACAAGCGATGGCTACACCGCAAGGCTCGGGGCCTGTCGAACCGGTCACCGGGCTTGCAGTGGCGTATCGGACAGCGGATACTAACCCAAATGACAACCAGATGAAGCCCTATTTTAATATTAAAAATAACGGCACAACTGCAGTCGATCTTAGCGAGCTGAGCATCCGTTACTGGTATACGATCGATGGAGACAAGCCGCAATCCTTTTTCTGTGATTATGCCCAGATCGGCAACAGCAAGGTAGCAGGCAGCTTTGTAAAGCTGGACACGCCTCGAACGGGAGCAGATTACTATTTGGAAGTGAAATTCAACGCAGGTGCGGGCATGCTTGCCGCTGGAGGAACTTCCGGGGATATTCAGACCCGGATACACAAGACAGATTGGAGCAATTTTAACGAGGCCAATGATTATTCGTTTAATTCACTTCAGACCGCTTATGCGGCTTGGAACAAGGTGACCCTTTATCGGAACGGAGTGCTGGTATGGGGAACAGAGCCGCAATAGCTAAAGTAGGAGAACTGAGCTTTAATTGTGCCGTTTTTAATTTTTAGGGAAAACCTCCCTGAAAATAGCTAATTTTTGCTGGTTACTTAGCTTTTCAGGGAAATCCTCCCTAAATATTGCCTGAATTCCACTATTAAGAGCAAATTGGGGTGAATTGCGGGAGGTTTTCCCTGATTGCAAGGGTTAGAGCAATAAACCAAAGAAAATCAGGGAGGAATTCCTTAATCAAGCAGCACGTTTGCTGCAAATAGAGGAGTTACGTGAAAAAGCAAGCCTAGTCGCCAAAAACATGGTGACTAGGCTTGCTTCATTTTTGCCCAGCTGTGGCAAAATACTTTTTAAAAGTTATATTGCGCCTGATGCAGACGGCTGTAAATTCCACCAGCATGGACTAGTTCTTCATGTCTGCCTTGTTCAGCGA
Source organism: Paenibacillus sp. FSL R7-0048 (assembly GCF_038004505.1). NCBI lineage: Bacteria > Bacillati > Bacillota > Bacilli > Caryophanales > Paenibacillaceae > Paenibacillus > Paenibacillus sp. FSL R7-0048. Next base: position 2,417,048 of record NZ_JBBORF010000001.1, read on the forward strand.
TTCCTTCTTCATTCACGACCATAATCCGGTCGGCATTTTTGATCGTCGTCAAACGGTGAGCGATGACGAGTGTGGTTCTGCCTACGGACAGATCAGCCAGGGATTGCTGAATCGCGGCTTCGGTCTCTGTGTCCAGCGCGGAAGTAGCTTCATCCAGAATCAGAATCGGCGGATTCTTGAGGAACATGCGAGCGATAGCCAGGCGCTGCTTTTGTCCACCGGACAGCTTCACACCGCGCTCCCCGATGACTGTCTCCATTCCATCTGGTAGATTCTGAATGAGCTCCTCCAGATGAGCACGTCGCGCAGCTTCCCAGATTTCAGGCAGCTTTGCATCCAGTTTCCCATAGGCGATATTCTCGCGAATTGTCCCGGAGAACAGGAAAACATCCTGCTGCACGATCCCGATTTGTTTGCGCAGCGATTCCAGCTTCATGTCACGGATATCGATGCCATCAATCGTGATGGCCCCGGCTGTGACATCATAGAAGCGCGGAAGCAGGCTGCAGATTGTTGTTTTGCCTGCGCCGGACGGCCCAACAAAGGCAATGGTTTCGCCAGCCTTTACGTTAAGGCTTATATTTTGCAGAACCGGACGATTCTCTTCGTATCCAAAAGATACATCCTGGAATGTAATATCACCGCGCAAAGCGTTGATCTCCACGGCATCCGGTTTGTCACTGATGTCAGGTTCCGTGTCAATGATCTCCAGATAACGTCTGAAGCCGGCAATTCCTTTAGGATAACTTTCGATCACGGCATTGATTTTCTCGATAGGGCGGAAGAAGATATTAGACAACAAGATAAACGCCACAAATTCACCGATTTGCAGCTCGCCATTGATAAAGAACCATGCGCCGCAGATCATCACCAGGATGGTAATGAGGCGGGTCATCATATAGCTGACGGACAAGCTTCTAGCCATGATTTTATAAGCCATAAGTTTTGTTTTGCGGAACATTTGATTATCTACTGCGAATAGTTCTTGTTCATGCTGCTCATTGGCAAAAGATTGCACGACCCGAATCCCGCCGACATTGTCTTCGATACGGGCATTGAAACTGCCTACATTTCCAAATAGCTGGCGATAAGTTGAAGTCATATTGCGGCCGAAGTAGATGATTACCCAAGCCATAATTGGAACGATAATAAAAGTAATAATCGCCAGCTTCAGATTAATATCAGCCATTAGGAGAAAGGCTCCGACAAGGGTCATGATTGCAATAAATACATCCTCAGGACCGTGATGCGCCACTTCGCCGATATCATTTAAGTCATTGGTGATTCTTCCGATTAGATGGCCTGTTTTATTATTATCAAAGAATCGGAACGAGAGTTTCTGAATATGGTCAAACATTTTTTTGCGCATATCAGTTTCGATATTTATGCCCAGCATATGACCCCAGTAGGTGACAATATACTGCATCACCGTATTTAAGGCGTAAATCGCCAGCAGCGCAACACAAGCGATAAGAATAAGCGGCCAATCTTGACCAGGAAGCAAATCATCAATAAATTTATTGACGGCTACCGGAAAAGCCAGTTCTAGCAGTCCCGCAAAAACAGCGCAGGAGAAATCCAATATAAATAATTTTCTATACGGACGATAGTAGGAAAAAAACCTTCGAAGCATTCTGTTCACTCTTTTCTGTGGTTTAAATATGAGTTCAAATGAAATTGATTCTCAACTACCCGATGATATGGATACTAAAGATGGTCAGCGGTTTTGTCAATAATTCGGGTATAAAATTACTTAAGGGTTGTAACTTCTAATAGAATAGTAGATGATGGTTCATAGTGTTTAAAATATTTCAAATCCTTGACAAGCTCTGTGCTTGGCGGGGTTATTTGTTTGTAATTTAGGAGGATACACGATGAAAGCTTCACAAAGCGAAGGACACATTCAGAATAATAGCTTAATGGACAGCAAATATGATCGCTGGCTACTTGTGCTGGGAATTATTTTTATCGCTGCAGCGCTGCGGGCTCCATTTACTTCTGTGGGTCCATTAATACAATTGATTCAGGATGACCTCGGCTTATCCAATACTCTAGCAGGAGCTATTACTACTTTACCATTATTGGCTTTTGCCATCTTGTCCCCGTTTGCTCCAAAGCTGGCCCGCCGTTTTGGTTTAGCTAATGTGTTATTAGTTGCCATGGTCATGCTGGCTATGGGAATTCTAATTCGCTCGGGATCTGGAGCAGGTCTGTTGTTCACAGGTACTGCTATACTTGGATTATCCATTGCCGTGTGTAATGTACTGCTTCCAGGTCTTATTAAAGGGAAGTTTCCTCACAAAATCGGGCTAATGACAGGTATCTACACGGTTTCTATGAATTTATGCGCAGCTATTGCCTCAGGAATTAGTGTACCGCTGGCAACGAATGCTGGATTCGGTTGGAGAGGGACCTTGGCCATCTGGTTTATGATCGCAGCTCTAGCAACAGTGTTCTGGATTCCGCAAATGCGTAAGCTTAATCAAGGAACCGGCTCTAAGAGTGCAGCCTCAAGCAAAAATATGTGGCGTTCATCTCTTGCTTGGAAAGTCACGATCTTTATGGGCTTACAGTCACTGCTTTATTACGTCTTTATTGCCTGGTTTTCGGTTCTCCTCGGTGAACGGGGAATGTCGTCGAGTAATGCGGGTTGGTTTCTCTCGCTCATGCAATTGGCACAGCTACCCTTTACTTTCTTCGTACCGCTGTGGGCAGGCCGGATGAAGAACCAACGTATTCTAGTTATAATCACTGCTGTTCTTTATTTCATCGCATTAGGTGGCATCTGGCAAGGCAGCGGCGCTTTAATGGCTGTCTGGGCGGTATGCTTTGGTATTGCCGGAGGATTTGCCTTCGGTCTTGCGATGATGTTCTTCAGTCTAAGAACAAGAAGCACGCAAGAAGCGGCGGAGCTGTCAGGAATGGCCCAATCTGTGGGTTATGTACTGGCAGCAATGGGACCGGCATTATTCGGCTGGCTGCATGATGTAACGAACAGCTGGACGGTGCCATTGATTTTACTGCTGGGTGCAAGTGTACTGTTGATGGTTGTCGGGCTTGGCGCTGGCAGTGATCGGTATGTTGGAGACAGAAAATAGGATCCCGTGTAAAAAAGAGTGTACTAGCGCGTATTAAGCGCCAGTGCACTCTTTTTTTGACTATTGAACATGAGAAGTATTTCTTATCTATTCTAGCTTCGTTTGTAAGCAACAATCCGGATTCTGCGATAATCCATTACCCAGCGGCCGTCCTGATATAGCTTGGATTTCAATTTCTGTTCCATAGAAGAGAGAACTTCTGCGCGTTCGGTCGGTGTGAGCACACTTAAGATTCCATCGGCAAAAGTATTCAGCCACCGCTGAAATCCTTGCTCCAAGCCTTCCAGTGGTGTTGGCCGGTCAAAACAAAGGGCGAGGTCCACGGTCAGTCCGTGCTTCTCTAGTAGAGTTGCATACTCGCCAACGCTTGGGAAGTACCAGGGCAAATGCAGCTTATGACTACAGCCAATGGCTGCAAAAGCTTGTGGAAGGCCAGCGACGATGGAAGCAATATTGCCCAGTCCACCGAACTCGGCCACGAAACGGCCGCCTACCCGCAGGCTGGCAACAATGGACGCCGCCGCTCCGTTTGCGTCTGTTAGCCAGTGAAGGGCAGCGTTGCTGAACACAGCATCGACTGGCTGTTCCGCGACATAAGTTTGCCCATCAGCTAAGACAAAGCTTAGATGGGGATGCTTGTCACGGGCTGTCTGAATCATTTCGGCAGAGGCATCAATACCTGTCACAGTGGCGCCCTTAGCAGCAATGGCTGCCGCCAAATCCCCGGTTCCACAGCCCCAATCGATAATCTGTTCGCCTGGCTGTGGGTGAAGCAGCTCAATCAATGATTCTCCAAACTGAGACACAAAGGCCATATCAGTATCATAGGTTTGGGTATTCCACTGTTGGTTCATAAGTATTCATCCTTTCTATTGATCGATTATTCCGACATCTCCGTCATAGCGCCTTACTTTATCTATGTTGTACCATATGAGGCTTTATAATAGAAATATATAAACTGAATAATATTGATTGGTTATACCTATGAGTCTATATGAAGCCTATTTCAAAAACACAAAAACCTTGCGTTTTAAGTGCAGAGGGAGTATAGTATTATGTACAGGCGGTTTTGGTCGCCAGTTACATAATATGCGGTCATGGCGGAATTGGCAGACGCGCTGGCTTCAGGTGCCAGTGGTAGCAATATCGTGGAGGTTCGAGTCCTCTTGACCGCATCCTATCAACAAAAACAGGTTTCTGATTTACCTATTCAGGTAGATTGGAAACCTGTTTTTTTTTATTGAATCAGGTTCAAGTTCTTCTTCGAAAAAATACTTACTTAGCTAAGTATTGATATTCACCGATTACTATGTTATTATTTTCACAATCTTAAGGAGGAGGTAATACATATGTTAACTACTTTTAAAGCGACAGCTAAAAAACTGCCTAATGGAATGCAAGTTGAAACCAATTCTAGAGGTTTTAAGATTATTATGGACGAACCAGAGGATTTGGGGGGGACCGATGTTGGTTTGAATCCCGTCGAGGCGTTATTGTGTGCCTTTGGTGCATGTCAGTCCATTGTCGCTAGTGCCTTTGCAGATGCTAACGATTTTAGCTTCGAAGAATTTTATGTTGAACTTGAAGGAGACTTAGATCCGGATGGTTTCATGGGTCTTGCAGATGTGAGAAATGGTTTCCAAGAAATTCGTTTTGTTATGCATTTTAAAACCAACGAAAGCCAAGAAAAGGCAGATGCTTTTGCTGACTTTATCGAGAAGACATGTCCTGTTGGAGATTGTCTTGCTAACGGTGTGAAGCTGGTAAAAGCAGGCGTAGTCATTCACTAATACATTCGCTTGAGGGGGCTCTTTATGAGTTCCCTCAAGGATATGAGGAGCATAACGATGGAAATAAAAATGTCTATGATTCCAGGTGGCAAAAAGGGGAAAGCAGGCAAGATAAATGTAAATATCGGAGACAAGATATCTGCAGGAGATACCTTGGTACAGATTGAAACTGGAAAAGGCAACAGATCGATTGAAGCGGCAGAAGAGGGTATTATTATCAATATATTATTTGAAGAGGGGAGCGAGATTGCCTCAAATCAAGTCTTATTTGAAGTAAATCCGATCCAGGTGGAGGCTCCGGTCCAATCATCTGTCCCACAACCTGCAGTCGCCGTGCAACAAACTCATGCTATAAACCCTGACTTGCTTATCATTGGAGCAGGACCAGGAGGTTACGTTGCCGCTATTTATGCAGCAAAAAAAGGACTTCAGGTAGCGATGATTGAGAAAGAAGAATTAGGAGGTACCTGCTTAAATGTTGGCTGTATCCCTACAAAATCTTTAGTCAAATCATCTGAAATCTGTCATGAAATAAAAAACTCCTCTTTGTTTGGTATAACAACAGGATCTGATCTTCAAGTGGATATGAAGCAGGTTATTCGTCGTAAAAATGAAGTCAAAGAGAAATTGGTCTCCGGCGTTGGTTATTTAATGGAAAAAAACGGTGTTCAGGTTGTTCGCGGCCACGCTTCGTTCCTATCGGCGCATGAAGTGAAGGTAACCGGCGAAAATAGTTACCATATTTCAGCAAAAAATATCATTGTGGCAACAGGCTCGAGGATTTCCAAGGTGAATATCCCAGGAATTGATCTGCCATTTGTAATGAACAGTACTGAAGCGCTCGCCTGCGAAGAGTTACCAAAGGTAATAACTATCATCGGTGGTGGGGTTATCGGCATGGAATTCGCCTTCATTTACCGTAACCTAGGAGTTGAAGTTCATGTTGTAGAATTTATGGACCGTCTGCTAACGATGCTGGACAGTGATATTTCGGTAGAAATTATGTGTTTAGCTCAGCAGGCTGGGATTCATATTCACACCAACTCCAAAGTTTCCAAAATCCAACGTGCGGATGATGGTCAGGCGATTGTAACCTACGAGAATAGTGAGGGTGAGCATCTGCTAGTTAGTGAAAAAGTATTGGTCGCTATTGGACGAGAGCCTAACCTAGAGGGTCTGGATATCGAAAAAGCAGGTATTCAACTAAATGAACGTGGTAAAGGTATTGCCGTTGATAAACAAATGCGTACGAATGTAGAAAATGTGTGTGCGATTGGCGATGTAACTAACATTATTCAGCTTGCTCATGTTGCTTCACATCAGGGCATTACGGCTGTAAACACCTTACTCGGTGAATCCCAAGATATGCATTATTCCGCGGTACCGAATGTAATTTTCACCTCTCCAGAGATTGCCAGCGTCGGTCTGTTGGAAGATGAATGTAAGGAGAATGGGCTGGACTATCGTGTGAGTAAGGTATCTTTTGCAAGTAACGGAAAAGCATTGACAATGAATGAACCGGAAGGTTTTATCAAATTAATCAAAGATAATGGCTCCGGACAGATTGTGGGAGGGTCTATCATTGGTCCCGATGCGTCTTCTCTGATTAGTAGTCTTACACTTGCGATTGCCAATGGGCTTACGGAACAACAGATTACACAGACAATCTTTGCCCATCCAACTACTGGGGAAGTAATTCATGAAGCTGCATTCGGTTTAGGAATTGGGGCGTTGCATCAAGGATAAGTTGTTCTAAGTATCTCGGGAGATGGATCCTGCTGCAGCCTAAATAAATGAACTATGTGATCACTTGAAAAGTATGTTCAGCTTCCTTAATATATTTTGCTATAATAAATTAGAAAAGAGTTGATTATTTTAAGATAAAACAGTTGGGATTGGTTGGTGTAAACATTGTTTAATTTAGATGACTGTATGGCCTTTATTGCAAACCGTAGTGCAAAAATATTCGCGGAAGCCTTGGAAAAGGAATTTCGGCCGTATAATATGACCCGGAGCCAATGGATTGCGATGTATTACATCTATACCAGTGAATCCATTACCCAGAGAGAACTAGCAGATAAAATGTCTATAAAAGAGCCCAGCGTAGTCAGGCTGCTTCAAAAATTAGAATCTGAGGGTTTCTTGCATCGCTCTGGCACCCATGCGGATAAGCGAGTCAAGCAGTTGGAATTGTCAGATAAGGGAGTACAGATCTATCTCGATTTACTGCCGGTTGCCGAAAAGTTTAAAGATGATACGATCACCAATATTTCCGAACAGGATCTTCAAACGTTTAAAAATGTATTAGGTGTCATGGTTCAAAATGCCTCAAAAGAGAGACCATAAAAAACTATGCAGAACAAAATAAAGAATAGGTCAGGTTGGGTATGTTCCTTTTTTACATATCCTATCTGGCCTATTTTTTGTATAGACTTTTGTAGTTTTAGTATATGTACGAAACAGTGTCAGCTAACGGACCGTATGGCCGCTATTATTGATTTTTGGCACATTTTACAGAGGTTTCGGACTGCATAGCGCTTATTGCTAAGGAATCGTGTGAAAAGCGAGTGTTTGGAGACGAATAGCTGCATCTGAGTCCGAACGTAAGCTGAAACACGCTATTTTTCGGAAATAGCGGCATCTCAGTCCGATACTTCATAATGAGGAAGGAATAGGTGCCACGGTGGGAGTATCTAGCTGCTGAGTAGCCCCCCAACAAATCCGTCCTAGCTAAGTGCTAGGCGTTTTTTTGTTGCGCTCATGATCGCTGCGATTGAAAAAAATGGGTGTTTTTGTATTGACAATTATATCGGCTTCCGTAATAATGATATTACGTAAGCCGATATATCGACAACAGTAATAGAATGGGGATGAAATGATGCCTGAAAGCACAGAAAGAGGCGCATTAACTGAAGCTGTATTTTATATCTTATTGTCTCTATATACAGCAATGCACGGATACGCAATTATGCAGAATGTGAAGGACTTAAGTAACGGTCGGGTTGATCTGGGCGCGGGCACTTTATACGGAGCACTTAACACTTTACTGGAAAAAGGCTGGATAAAAGCAGTGGAAGGGGAGCAAGGTTCCCGTAGAAAAGAATACGAAATTACCGGCTTAGGAAAGTCAGTGATTCAGGGAGAGATCATCCGTCTGGAAGAATTGATAGCGAATGGGAAGAGAATAGCTGGAGGTGAGTCCAAATGAAACATGTGGTTCGCAAGCTAATTTGGGATTATGAGAAGGAAGAAAAGTGGCTTAATGAAATGTCTGCGAAGGGGATGGCTCTATCAGAATTATCTTGGTGCAAATATGTGTTTACAGAGACCCCCAATAATGAGTACACGTATAGAATTGAGCTTTTAGATAACTTGCCGGATCATCCGGATAGCATCAAATATCTCAAGTTTTTAGAGGAAAACGGTATAGATTGTGTAAGTACTTACATGCGCTGGGTTTACCTTAGAAAGAAGTCAGTGGAAGGTCCGTTTGATATTTACACAGATCTGGAATCCAGAATAAAACACTATAAGCGAATCAACAGGTTATGGAAATCTGTAATGTGGTTAGAGTTGATTTTAGGCCTATTTAATGTGATGATTGGTGTAATAAATTATTCTTTTTCATCACAGAATCTCAGTATGGTAAACGTAATAATGGGCGGTATGTTGATTTTGTTAGGTTTTGCTTTTTTAATTCTTGGTGCACCTATCCGGAAGAAAATTAAGAAGCTTCAACTGGAAAATTTGATAATAGAATAGGACTTTAGAGTTGTAACATGCACACACGGCAAGTTTCCTTTTCAGAGGGAGACTTGCTGTTTATTTTTGCGGAGTTTTACTGCGAAAGTTACCAGTCTATCATTTAGGACTCAACTATCAAGCTTATTTACCGAAAAAAAGGTATACTGAAATTATTACAAGTTTGTTAATATAGTCCCCCATTTTCAAAAGAGGAGGCTTACAGGTGTCTGATTTTCTTTTTAAACAGCTATACTTACGGTCTTCTATCGGGATTGCGGTAGTCTCTCCGAAGGACGGGACGTTATTACAATCGAATCCTGCGCTATGCCAAATGTTTGGTTATGCAGAAGAAGATCTTTTGAATATAAATTATCTGGATCTTGTGTATCCGGAAGATAAAACTAATAACGATCATTCCGTTATCCTGAACGATTTGCTAGCTGAGCCTGGGACTGCATTGGAGAAAGAACGGCGGTTCTTGCGTAAGGATGGCGATATCATCTGGGTAGCCCAACATATATTTTTAATCTATCAGGAGAACTCCAGTGAACCCTATGTCCTGATTTCTGAGTTAACGGATATCACTGACCGAAAACTTGCTGAACAAAAGATTCATGAAGATGAGCAGTTATATAATTTGATTACGCAAAATACACCGGATATGATTTCTTTTGGCGATCCTGACGGGACACTGCACTACGTATCTCCCTCAGTGGAGCTGCTATTAGGTTATTCTGCACAAGAAATGATAGGTACCAAAAGACCCGAGTATTATCACGTAGATGATGCTCTAGAGATGATTGAACAAGGTAAGATATATTCCGATACGGACGTATTTACTCGTAGAGCCCGTCATAAAGATGGACATTATTTGTGGATCGAGAGTTCTTCCCAAGTGGTACGTGATGAGCAGGGGAACGTTAAACAAATATTAACCATTGGTCGCGATATTACTCAGCGCAAGAAATACGAGGATATGCTGGCTAAAGCGCAACACCTTGCGAAGATGGGATCCTGGGAATGGGACATGACAAAATCACGGCTGACGGTTTCCAGAGAGATGCGTAATATTTTTGGCTTTTTGGAAGATGAGAGCAATCATTCTTATTTTGATTACAGACGTGTTTTTGCTTGCATTGCTCCTGACGATTTCATCAGACTTGAACGGTTAGTACATCAATCCATGGAGAATGGGACTAATGGCGAAGTAACGGTCCGTATTCATAGTGCGGGTGGAGAGCTGAAATTTCTGGATGCGCACTGGGAAGTGATTACGGATGAAGAAGGAAGACTGCTGCAAATCAGCGGGATAGCCCAGGATGTCACCGAACGTCAACGAATGGAAGAACAACTGCGGGAAAGTGAGCAGAACTATCGTCTGATCTCAGAAAATTCTATGGACTTCATTTCACGTAATGCAGCGGACGGGAGCTTTACCTATCTGTATGCCTCACCCATCTGCCAGACTATGTTTGGCTATGCACCAGAAGAAATGTGCGGAACTAGAGGGATTGATTACATACATCCGGAGGACAGAATCAAATTAACTTCATATCTCAACAATTGTATGGAGGGGAAGAAGCTTGAGCCTGTTATTCTCCGGTTTATTTGCAAAGACGGAACCTGTATTTGGACAGAAACGACACTGCGGTATATTTACTCTGAGACCTGCGGGAATCAGGAGCTTGTCTGTGTAACCCGCGACATTGGGGAACGTACGCGTCATTTTGAAGAAATACAGAAATTAAGTAACGAGTATGCGCTGATCTTGAATTCGGTCTCTGAGGGCATATTTGGGATGAACCTTGAAGGCAACACGATGTTCATTAATCCAGCAGCCATTACTATGTTGGGTTTCGATCCTACTGAGTGGGGAAACAGCAAATTTCATGCGATTCACCAAACCTGGCTGGATAACGAGTCTTTTACAGGAATTCAGAAGACGCTGCTTCCTTCGCGCTCCAATAATCTCACTATTGAAGATAGGGAGGGTGTGTTTTGGAGGCAGGATGGTTCAAGCTTTTTAGTCAGATATCGAATGACCCCACTGTTTGATGGTGATGAACGGATTGGGGCGGTTGTCGTCTTTCGTGATATCACGGAGGAGAAGGAGATTGTGCGGGCGAAGGAGTCTGCCGAGGAAGCGGACCGGGCAAAATCGGAGTTCCTAGCGATCATGAGCCATGAGCTGCGTACGCCTATGAACGGTATTATTGGGATGGCTGATCTTTTATCTGGGACGGAGCTGGATGAAGAGCAAAGCTACTACACACAGATCATTAACAAAAGCGGAGAGGCATTGCTTCATATTCTGAATGAAGTGCTGGATTTCAGCAAAATTGAAGCAGGCATGATGACGCTTGAACTGCAAATGGTGGATTTGCATGAAGTGATACAGAACGTTTGTGAACTGTTTTATCCGAAGGTTAAGGAAAAAGGGCTTTTACTTACTAGCGAGTTATCTCCTGAGCTTCCAGCCGTCATCATGACTGATGGGGCGAGATTGCGTCAAATTCTCGTAAATCTGGTTGGGAACGCAGTGAAATTTACGGAGACAGGTGAAATCAGTATCTCTGTTATGCTAGAAGCCTCAGAGGCATCCGGAAATCTTATCGTGAAATTTGTCGTAAAAGATACTGGGTTGGGGATTCCAGTTTCCAGCCAAGGTCTATTATTTCAATCCTTCTCGCAATTGCATCCGTCGATCAATCGTAAATATGGCGGAACAGGGCTTGGCCTTGCCATTAGTAAAAAGCTGGCCGAGCTTCTTGGCGGATCTATCGGTGTAAATAGCTGTGAGAATGAAGGCTCGGAGTTTTATTTTACAGTGGAGGTTTCTCTACCCAAAGAGGAATGGGATCAGAAATTGACCGTCAACGCCTCAACGGATTTGGTCAGAAATGATAAATCCACTGTTAAAGAGTTAACTACCGGTGAATATGGACCGATGTCCATTCTTATTGCTGAAGATCATCCTGTGAATCAGCAGCTTATGCAGGCGTATCTGAAAAAGAGGGGATATGTTCCTGACATCGCCTTAAATGGTGAGGAAGCAGTTCGGGCTGTGCTTTCCAATCATTATGATCTGGTATTTATGGATATTCAGATGCCTATTATGGATGGAATAGAAGCAACAGGAATCATACGTGAGAAGCTTGGGCTGAATCCAATCATCATTGCGGCTACAGCCTTTGCCAGAGATGAAGATAAGATGATGTGTCTTAGTGCTGGAATGCAGGATTTCATTTCTAAACCCATCTCGATAAAAGAGCTCGACCGGGTATTAAGAGAGTGGTCTGCCCAAATTCGTTTAGGTGAGCATCATTGACAAATAAGGTTATGATTAATATATTGATATTAATCGTAATCATTACGTATATTATTTGTCATGAAAGGATTCTTATCTTGCTAACAATGAAGCGCGGGGATATTTTAATTATTGTGATAGCCTTGTTAGCTGCGGGCTTGATTTATGGCATGAAGTGGTGGGACAGCAGCAATGAGCAGTATCAGCAAGGGGATTTGAAAGCTATAATTACGGTGGACGGTCAAGAGTACAAAACCGTTTCTTTGACTAAAGAAGAACAAATTATAGATATTCAAACGAAATTCGGTCACAATACGCTAAAGGTGTTTGATTATGGAATCCAAATGACCTATTCTGATGCTCCCTTAAGAATTGCTTTGGAAATGGGGTTCATCTCAAGACCCAAACAGCAAATTATCTGTATTCCAGCTCGTATTATGGTAGAAGTATTTAATCCTAATAAGTCTGAGAATGATGAGGATGAGCTAGATGCGATTATTTAGTAATCTTAGTTGAGCCTTCTAGCTCCTTCCATGCGGTGATAGAGTCAGGACTGGTGTAGATGTAAGGTGTTACGGGTTGTTTGATAGGTGTAATAGACTCTGCACTAATTTGCATAATTTCTTGACCTTTATAGGGAACAACTTGAAGCTTGCCCCGGACCTCTATCCAGGTATCGGTAGGCAGGCTTTTTAGCTTGCCGGAATCCACTAATATCCCAAAAGGTGTAGCATCGGCAGTACAGCATTGGACCAGAAATCTACCTATGGCAAAAGAATTCTCTGAATGTTCACCTTGATCACGATATAAAAAGCCGGTAATAGTAATTTCTTTGCCTGCAAATTGTTGTTTGTACAGCTCAAGCGCACCTAAAGTTTCAGAGAAAATCGCCGAATAAACTGGGACCACAGGTTGTGCATAAAGGATCTTGGCAAGCTCGGTAAGCTCTTCATGGTAAGGATCAATGGACTCGAATCTCGCGGAATTTTTAGCTTCAGTGGGCAAGGAGGATAGGGAGATTCCTTTTTTAGCAGCAGCCATACTTCCCAATGCGCGATCAGGAAGAAGAAATCCGAGCAGCAGTGGAAAAAGGAATAATCCATATAGCGCTGTACTTTTGAAAAAAGAATGTGGGAGCCGATGTTCGCAGTCACAGAGAACACTACCTTTGCCAAATAAAGCCTGTATGGTCAGACTGAGCGCCATAAGTGTCAGCGGGATTGGGCATAATTGAACCCAGCGTGCCAGTTTAGGAGCTACATAATAATGCAAAGCGTCCTGCTGTACCAGATGCCCGATATAGAGGGCGAAAGCGAGCAGAATGACCGCCCTTAACAAATAGTGAAACCGGATGCTACGAGAGTCATTCATGCTCTATCCTCCTACCCATGTTGTAAGCAACAGCTTACCACCTCTATGAATTACAGCCACAAGGACATGAATACCGCCCCAATAAACACGCTTGCGAAGATCAGAAAGAACAAATAAAGAGCGAATTTGGTCTTAAACAGCGAGAGCAACATCAATGAATTTTTGAAATCCAGCATGGGTCCGAATACCATAAAAGCGAGCAGAGCCCCAGATGGAAAAGAATGTACGAAGGTGGAAGCTACAAAGGCATCTGAGGTGGAGCAGAGCGAGAGCACAAATGCCAGTCCCATCATGAAGAAATATGACCCCAGCGGCTTAGCTCCGATCGCGGCCAGACTGTCTTGAACCATAAATGTCTGAATACCAGCGGTTAACAAGCAGCCGATAATTAAATATTTCCCCATCTCAAAAAACTCATCTGAGGTATGGACGAAAACAGCGGCTATTTTTCCCCCACGAGAATTATTGTGGTGAGCTTCCCCCGTTTCACGCTGAACATTTAGGCGGATGGGAGATTTTTTGACCGTTGCGTAGATTATCAAGCCTATGAGACAGGCTACAACAAACGCCAGACCCATACGGGCATAGGCCAGCTCCGAGTGGCTGCGAAATGCTGTCATGGTCGCCCCATAGACGACAGGATTTAGGATCGGTCCGGACAAAATAAAGACGATAGCCACGTAAACAGGCATACCTTTATGGATAAGCCGGCGGACGAGCGGGATCATTCCACATTCGCAGACCGGGAAAATAATTCCGAGCAGACATGCGAACAGAATGGCCGGAAGAGGTCGCCGCGGAATCCACCGGGAAATCATTTCATCCGGGATAAAGACGCGAAGCAGTGAAGATAACAATGCTCCTGCTAATACAAACGGCAAGGCTTCCAGCAATATACCGATAAAAGCGGTTTTGAAGGTGTCGATGTACGCATTATCCAACAGTTCCAGATGATACGGCAGCCATACAAAACCAATGATAATCAGGAACGAGATCGGGAGGAGCAACGGCAGTATTTTTAATGGTGAAAAGGTAGTCAAAACTCGAATAAGGCGGACCACCGATCTGCCAGCTGTTCTTCATCTATATTCATCCCGATGAACACTACATAAGGCATACCAGGATAACGAGAGGCTTCCCAGGTAGTACGCATCCCCGCATATTGAACAAGCTGAACCGGCTCCTGTTCGGACAAAAGAATATGCCCCTTGGCACGTAATAGGTTGTCACCCCATTCTTGGAAGAAGGCCTCTAGGCGTTCTTTAGAAGGCATAGTTGTCCTTACCTGCGGAATGGTTAACGTGATGGCTGTTACCTGCGAGAAAGAAGCATGCTGCTCCTCATGCAGCTCTTTTACAGCGGTTCCCCCATGCTCTGAATGCATTTGTTTCAATGATGCTCCTTTGAAGGTTTGAGGCGCTCGCTGTGGAGCCGGAGCTATGATTTTACGTGGGATAATTCCTGACAATATCGGAGACAGGTTGATTTCGCTGTAATGGGTGTATACAATTTCAGCCTCCGTATTTTGTTTACGAACTCCCTTTTCAATTCGCCATAAGGTTTCCGGTTCTACGAGATCACTTTTATTAACGACAATAAGATCAGCTGTGGAGAGCTGCTTACGCAGGGTCCGAACGAGCTGTTTGTCAGAGGAGAGTCTGCTGTTATATTCCAGAGCATTTTCCGCATCTAACAGAGTGATGGTATAGTGCAGCTCCACCAGATCCTGTAGAGGAGTTTCCTGCAACGTTTTGGCGATTTCTTCAGGATCGGCGACGCCGGTCAACTCCATATAAATGGCATCTGGACGTCCTCTCAGCAGCACCATCAGGCTATCTGCCAAATCCTCTTTACGGCTACAACATACGCATCCGTCCAGCAGTTTAGTTACAGCTGTACCGGTATGCTCCTGCAAAATATACCCGTCCACATCTCGTTTGCCCAGTTCATTCATTACTACTCCTGGATTCAGCCCTCTTACCTTGCTCTCTTTCAGCAGGGACAACAGCAGAGTTGTCTTCCCGCTCCCCAGAAACCCGCTCAAAATAATTACTGGTATCTTCATGATCTCCACTCCTGCCTGATTCTCTAGGAATTACAAGAATCATATTTTTTATAATTCCATCTATACGTAATTTGTCCACCAGAAAGACCACAAAATTAAGAGAGTTGAAATTTTTACAAGATCATAGTTGACAGATTGTGAATAAACCGTGTACGATGTGTTAATCGTAATTATTACGATTTAATCAAAAGGAGATGGAAATGATGAGAGTAATCATTACTCTGGCATGTACGGAGACAGGAGATCGCAACTATACCACTACCAAGAATAAACGAAATCATCCAGGGCGTATGGAAATGAAAAAATATTGTCCACGCCTAAAGAGAGTAACCTTACATCGCGAAACCCGTTAAGGGCGGATGTTTTTAATCTTGATTTTATAAACGATAGGAGTGGTATAGTTGAAAAAGCTCCCTGTTACCGTGCTCAGTGGATATTTGGGCTCTGGGAAAACAACATTGTTGAATCATATTCTGCACAACCGTGACGGTCTTAAAGTAGCTGTTATTGTAAATGACATGAGTGAAGTGAATGTGGATGCGAATCTGGTGAAGTCCGGAAATACGCTTTCCAGGACTGAAGAGAAATTGGTTGAGATGTCCAATGGTTGCATCTGTTGTACACTTCGTGATGATTTGATTGTCGAAGTACAAAAACTGGCTGCGGAAGGGCGATTTGATTACATCCTGATTGAATCCTCAGGCATTAGCGAACCTGTACCAGTAGCACAGACCTTTACCTATGCCAATCCCGAGTTGGATATTGATCTGACTTCGCTTGCTCAATTAGACACGATGGTGACTGTTGTGGATGCTGGGCGTTTCTGGCATGACTTCTCCTCAGGTGATAGTCTGATGGACCGCAACCAAACGGCTGGAGAAGGGGATTTCCGCGATATTGTGGATCTGCTTATTGATCAGATCGAAACTTGTGATGTCTTGCTGCTTAATAAGTGCGATCTGTTGAAAGAAGATGAACTGAATAAGCTTGAAGCTGTGCTGCGTAAGCTTCAGCCGTCTGCTAAGCTGATCCGTACAATTAACGGCGTAGTAGATCCAAAGGAAATTCTAAATACCGGATTGTTTGATTTTGAGAAAACAAGCTTATCCTCTGGTTGGATCGCCGAGCTGAATAAAGAGACCCATACCCCTGAGACGGAGGAATACGGGATTTCTTCTTTCGTCTATCGCCGGAGAACACCGTTCCACCCGCAAAGATTAAGTTTTTTCTTTAGCAACTGGCCGGAAGAGGTCGTTCGGGCAAAAGGGGTGGCATGGGTAGCGGCAAAAGGTGATCTTGCAGCTACTGTAAGTCAGGCAGGACCTTCCATTCAGTTCGGACCTGCTGGTTACTGGTTGGCTACAATGCCTAAGGATCAGCAGTTGGAGGTGCTGGAAAGCGAACCTGAGCTGCGGGCAAAATGGGACGAGCAGTGGGGCGATAGAATAAATGAAATCGTATTTATCGGTGTAAATATAGATCAGGCACAACTCGAAGCCAGATTGGACAGATGTCTGCTGACAGCGGAGGAGCTGAAGCAGGATTGGACAAAGTTCAACAATCCACTTCCGTGGCCTGTTGAAGAACTCCTTGCGGCTGCTGAGGAATAGATACTTAGTAAATTAACGGTGGAAATCCGGAATCCAGAAGGTGGGATTCCGGATTTTTGTTGTATTCGAAAAAGGACTAATAGTTATTATTACGATTAATTTTCAGTTTTGGGTTTACAAATCGTAATGATTACGATATTATCAAATTTGTTAAATCGTAAAACTTACGATTTAATCTGGGTTGGACATAATATCAGTCAGAAGGGAGGCGAGGCATGATGATCCTATCATCCATGCGGAATGTAGTGTTCGGGTATGGGGATGAACCTGTTCTTGATGATATCTCATTAGATATTCATATCGGTCAGTTTATTGGTATAACGGGACCCAATGGTGCTGCTAAAACCACCCTGCTGAAGCTAATGCTCGGCCTGCTTCGTCCATGGAGTGGAACGGTTCAGTTGAATAAAGAGTTATCAGATAACGGAAAGATGGTTATCGGCTACGTTCCACAGCAGGTAGCTTCTTTTAACGCAGGGTTCCCAAGTAAGGTGATCGAACTGGTTCGCTCGGGTTGTTATCCAAGGCTTGGATTATTTAGACGCTTTACACCTGAGCAGGACGAGATCGTTGAGCGAAGTTTAAAGCAGGTGGATATGTGGCATTTGCGAGACCGGAAGATAGGAGAACTGTCAGGCGGCCAGAAGCAGCGGATTTGCATCGCTCGAGCATTGGCACAACAGCCGCAGATATTGGTTCTCGATGAACCTACTACGGGAATGGATCTGGACAGTCGTATTGGGTTCTATAAGCTGATGCGCCATGATGTCAGTGAACACGGCCGGACCGTAATCATGGTGACGCATGGCCTGGAAGAGACCAGCTCCTATCTGGATACGTTGATCAGCCTGGAACGAAAGGAGAATGAGGGTTGGCAATGTTTAGTTACGAATTCATGCAACGTGCATTTTGGGCCGGTGGATTAATTGGCATTATCGGTCCGCTACTCGGGGTATATCTCATGCTTCGCCGTCAGGTCCTAATGGCGGATACCCTATCTCATGTTTCGCTTGCAGGAGTAGCACTAGGCTCAATACTACAGCTTAATCCGGCACTAAGTGGCTTCATGGTAGCGATTCTCGGTGGTATTGTCATCGAACAGCTTCGACGTTCTTATCGTACATATAGCGAGCTTCCGGTAGCGATTATTATGACCTCTGGATTAGCATTGGCAGTTGTACTTATGAGCTTAAAGCAGAATTTAAGTAAAAGCTTCAGTTCCTATCTGTTTGGTTCCATCGTTGCGGTCAGCGACACTCAACTAAAGATTATCGCTGTGGTTGCTGTAATCGGTCTGATCTATTTTATTGTGTTACGCAGATCCTTATATAATCTGACCTTTGATGAAGAGACCGCTAGTATCAGTGGAGTTCATGTGGGCTGGTTATCATTTTCGTTTGCTGTACTAACTGGAATGACAGTCGCTGCTGCGATGCCAGTTGTTGGAGTGCTGTTAGTCTCAGCGCTTATTGTTTTGCCAGCTTCGATTGCTTTGCGTATAGCGTCTGGTTTTACGACAGCTATATTGATCTCAATCGGCGTAGGATTACTCGGCGTTTTTAGTGGCCTAAGTGCCTCGTATTACATCAATACACCGCCTGGTGGGACGATTGCTCTTATACTGCTATCGTTCTTATTAATCGCAATTTTGGTACAGAAGCTGATCCGACTAAGAAATCGTCGGCGAATTCATAAAACTATTTCCAGTAAAGGAGTTACACCTCTCAATGAAATTTAGAATCCATCATTTAGCCATTTTGTCCCTGTCCGCGTTACTTATTGCCGCCGGTTGCGGTAATAATGCTGTTAATTCTTCTACTACTACGAATGCTTCTGGAGCCGCAGAAGCTACAGCCCTTCCGGAGTCATCTAAATTAAATATTAAAGTCAGTTTCTATCCTATTTACGAGTTTACCAAAAATGTGGCAGGAGATCTGGCGGACGTGGAAGCACTCATACCGGCAGGAATCGAACCCCATGATTGGGAACCGACTGCAAAAGATATGGCAGAAATCTCAGATGCGGATATGCTGATCTATAATGGCGCAGGAATGGAAGGTTGGGTAGATCAGGTGCTGGAAAGTGTATCTGGCACTCCGTTAATTACTGTAGAAGCGAGCAAGGGTCTGGACATCATGGAAGGCACGGAAGAGGAAGAGGCTGACCACCACCATGAAGAAGGGGAACATGTTCATGAAGAAGGGGAACATGTTCATGAAGAAGGAGAGCATTCGCATGATCACGGTGGATTAGATCCGCATGTGTGGCTCAATCCTACATTAGCCATTCAAGAAGTGCGTAACATTGAAGCAGCTTTAGCTGCTGCCGCACCTGAACATGCCGAGGATTTTAAGACAAATGCAGATGCTTATGTAGCTAAGCTGGAGCAACTGGATCAAGAATTTAAGGACGGTCTTAAGGATACTAAACGCAAGGATTTTATTACTCAGCATGCGGCTTTTGGATACCTTGCCAAGCAGTATGGATTAACTCAGGTCCCGATTGCCGGACTATCTCCGGAGCAGGAGCCTTCTGCCGCAAATATGAGTAAGATTGTGGAGTTTGCGAAAGAGCATAAAGTGAAGACGATTTTCTTCGAGACACTTGTATCCTCCAGTGTGGCAGACACAATAGCAAAAGAGATTGGTGCCAAAGCAGCCGTTCTAAACCCAATTGAAGGATTAACAGAGGAAGATCGCAGTCAAAACCTGGATTATTTAGGAATCATGCGTCAGAACCTGGAAGCCTTGAAGAGTGCATTGAACGAGTAGATTTAAAGGATGGAAGGAGAACGAACATGGCCAAGAAATCTAAAGTTGTGAAAGAATTGAAGAGACAAGCACTAGTCGCCAAATACGCTGTTAAAAGAAAAGAACTAAAGGAACAGGGGGACTATATGGCTTTGCAAAAGCTGCCACGTGATTCCTCCGCAACTCGTCAAAAAAATAGATGCCAAGTGTCTGGCAGACCTCGAGGCTATTTGCGGAAATTTAATGTTTCCCGAATTGTATTCCGCGAATTGGCGCATAAAGGTCAGATTCCGGGCATTACCAAGTCGAGTTGGTAAATGAGAACGGCTAATCCTCCGTAGTTTAGAGGATTGGCCGTTTTTGCTGTTCATCCATCATGGGCTTTAGAAAATTCGGCTATGCTTAGAATAGGAAAATGATTTATCATAGAAGGAATATATTTCTATTTAAGATGGAGGTGATGCAAATGAGCTATACCGATACTTTTATTCGTGTAGCAGAGGACTGTCCTGAGGAAATAGGAGTTCCTCCGATGTCTTGCCGAACGCTCCCGCCTGCACATGTGATTCAATATGAACTGTTAATCAATGAGCCCTACAAATACAATCATGAAGAACTTCTGTACGAGGTTCATGTGCGCCATAAACAAATTCCACAGGAAGAACGTTTGGCCCGTAAGGAAGAAATATGGAACGAACTATTTTCCAAAAATCATCCTTGTCTAAGGGCTTCACTGTTGCCGAAGCGTTTTGGTTGGGGTGTTCATTATAACGGTGAGGGGAAAATAGCTCTCTATGGCAAAGAGTCTCCCGAATATGACTATTTCACCTCCCAAGGGGAGGGAGCTGTGAAATTACTGCCTGCGATGCGTAACAAACGTGCTTCAAAAGGAGCGGATTAAGCTGTATAAATTCATAGAAGAAATCACACTTAATACTTGGCCGGCGGAGCAAAGCGTTCTCCTGCAGGGCTGGATTCTACGTTCGGCAGCTGGTTATACAAAAAGGGCCAATTCGGTCAATCCATTATACGGGGCTGACAGCTCTCAGGTTGAACTCACAGAACAAATCAAGCTTGCGGAGCGGTATTATGAGCATGCTGGACTACAGTCTGTGTTCAAAATAACCCCCTACATCCTGCCGCCAAAGCTTGATGAGATTCTTGCAGAGCGTGGCTATACAATTGCCGAGCCTTCATCTGTAAGGCTTCTTGATCTGGGGGACTTAGCGAGCCCCGATCTGCGTTATACGGTTCAGATACAGGAGAGCTTGACTGAAGAGTGGCTGCACACCTTCAGTGAGCTTACCGGCTTGTCTGATAAGAACCGGGAAACCTTAACTAGAATGTTGTCTGCATCACATTTGCAGCAGGGTTATGTCCTGTTGTTTAATCATGGTGTTCCTGTCGCCTGCGGTCTTGGTGTGATTCAGAACGGGTACTTGGGTCTGTATGATATTGTCACTTCCCCTGCTCATCGTAGAAAGGGAATGGCGGAACAGCTGCTGCTAGCGTTGCTTAATTGGGGTAGAGCAAAGGGAGCAACAACTTCCTTTCTGCAAGTTGTGCAAGCGAATACGGGGGCTTCAGCCTTGTATGACAAGCTGGGTTTTAAGGAGATCTATCAGTATTGGTATAGAGTGAAAAACTAGCTGAGGAGGGGATGCGGTGAGAAAATTAGGATTGAATCTCCTGATCATTATTGTGTACTGTTTTCCATTTGTCTATTTCGCGATGGATAAAGATTTCAATAATGGTTCAATGGTTGGTTATTTAATGATGATCATCATAACATCACTAATAGCTTTTTTGGGAAAATGGTCTAATAATATAATTGCTATAGTCATTGGGAATATTGCTTCTGCATTTGTCTCTTATTATTTTATTAGCAACTTGTCAGGGGAAGGCGGTTGGGACGGGACGTTTTTCAAACCACTTGGACCTACAGGATCGTTTATATTTTTTAGTATGCTAAACCTGATCCCTCAGTTCCTTGCGATGAAATTAGCGAATAAATTTAAAAAGAAGGTCTAATCTATGTCCGAATACTGGAGTCGAAGATTTGCTCAGGAAGGCATGATCTGGGGGAGTGAACCTAGTCCTACAGCTCAGGCAGCAAGGGATATATTCCGGCAACATAACGTGAAATCAGTTTTAGTCCCGGGTGCGGGATACGGAAGAAATACGAAGGTGTTCTCAGATGAGTTTAAGACCTTAGGCATTGAGTTGAGCGAGGACGCGTTAAAGATGGCGGCAGAATGGGATCCCAAGAGCCATTTTATCTCAGGTTCCGTATTAGATCCTATTTCTGAAGTACAGGTTGATGCTGTCTACTGCTATGACGTATTGCATTTATTTCTCGAAGAGGATCGCCGCAGGCTCGTAGCTAATTGTCTGGAACAGCTGCGGCCGGATGGCTTGCTCTATTTTACCAGTTTTTCCGATGAGGATGCGAACAACGGCTGTGGAACACTTTTGGAACCGGGAACCTACGAATACAAAGAGGGAAAATACGCCCATTTTTTTAGTGAAGAAGATTTAAGACAACATTTTGCAGGTACGAAAATAATTACGACCGGCTCATGTGTGGAGACTTTATGTGGGCCGCTTGGAGAAAAACATCAATACATACTGAGATATATCGTCGCACGTAAATCTGCACTAAGCAAGTAATTTAGGGAGGAACTCCCTATAATTTCGTTGAATATCCGTAGAATCGGCTATATCAAATGAATTATAGGGACTTTTTCCCTAGACCTCTGTGCGCTGATCAGGAGTACCTTTTTTACACAAATTTACCTTGACCCGGTAGCGCCATTTCTTTGAAATTTTTGCACAAATGAGCAAGCTGAGTAGACAGCTCCTCACCTTCCATGGGTACTCCATGTCCCGAAAGAACAAGATGTGGATTCAGCAAGGCAAGGGTACGGACCGATTTCTCAGCAGCTTCCCAGTCTGTCGTGAAATAAGAGGGTGGGCCATGCACCACCTGATGCTGCGTAGCCACTGCAAATACGGATTCCTGTTTGACCGTAAGGAACGTATCACCAGCGATCAGAACTCTATCCTCAGGCCTGAACAGGGAGATATGTCCGGGACTATGTCCAGGGGTATGGATCCATTCCCAGCCCTTCGCACCAGGAACAGTCCTGTCTTCCGGCAAGGGATGAACGGCTGAACCAAGGTCAATGCCATGATGTGAAAATAAAGGGGAAATCATGCTCATAAGCCCGCCGCCTACGGCCGGATCGGCTGGAGGGTAGTCTTCTTTACCTGTCAGAAAAGGTAGTTCTAGCGGATGAGCATATACAGGCACATTCCATTCCTCAACAAGCCTTTTTACACCCCCAATATGGTCAAAATGCCCATGCGTCAGGATAATTGCCACCGGAGGTTTATCATAATGCTCCGTAGCAAAATCAATAATATTGCCTGTATATGAGCTAAGACCAGTATCTACAAGAACCCAATCCGAAGAGGGCTGGCCAATTAATGCGACATTTACAAACATAGTGCGAAGTCCAATGACACCAGGGGCCACTTTCCAAGTATCGGTATAGCCCTTTGACAGAATTCCGTTAAGTTTCATCTTGCGCCTCCTGACCCGTTCTTTAGTACTACACAATATATTTACACACAGTAGTATGACCTCTTTTTAAGAAAAAAAGGTATGGCAAATAACCCTTCTCATGATTTCTTGAAGAAGGGCTGTGTTAGACGTGTTTTGTGAGAGGATTGTATTAGAGCGTTCCGCAGTCTGCAAATAGAATATGGCGTGGAATCCGAAAGAAAGCTTCGGCTTTTTCCTGCAGAGCAGGGGTCGGCAGATGGCTGTTGTGGAGCCATTTTCGAAATGTTCCAGGATGGACGCCTATCCAGATACTTACATCCGTTACTGAGAAATCGTAAACCATACAAAGTCCGGTCAGGATAACATTGCTGCGCGGTGAACTGGTAATACTTCTTTTCATAAAACGTGAGGGTGTAGGCTGACATACAATGGGGCTTTGACGAATCAATGCTTCATTGAACAGAATGTGGGGTGGGTACCCCAATAGGCGGCAGGTCTTGTCAATGTTATTGTTGGAAGGGATACGACCTTCGTATACCCAAGCGCTTACACTGCGTGAGGATATACCAAGCTCTTCTGCGAGTCGTGACAGCTTGATATCCTTAGCCATCAATACAGCAAGCAGCACACGGTTTCTAATCTGGCTGCGCTTTGGACGGCGAAATCTTTTGACTCGAACGCCTTGTCCAAGGTATTTGCGATTGATCAGAGACCACGCCTGGATATTATGAGTTTCTTGTTGGTTATTAGGCATAATTCCTCCGATTTTTTAAAAATATACTACAACACTTTCTGGTATATCGGCAATGGTTAATGCTGCTATTTCTGACAACACCGTTTAAGTTTCTTTCAGAACAGCTACGCTTATGATATATTTTTAATATCTAATTACAATATTACATTAGGGAGCGATATAGAATGATCAAACATATTGTGTTTTTCAAATTAAAAGATCGGTCCGAAGAAAGCGTAGCGGCAACGGTAGCGGTACTGCGTAATATGAAAGGTAAGATCCCGCAGCTTCTCTCCATCGAGGTGGGTGCTGACATCATTCATTCCGATCGTTCCTTTGATATTGCTCTAGTCACAGAAGTGGCTTCTCTAGAGGATTTACAGGCGTATCAGGTTCATCCGGCGCATAAAGAAGTTATTGCTCACATTAATGAAGTCAAAGAACTCTCGATTGCTGTAGATTACGAAATTTAAGCAGCTGCTTGAATATAGTATCATCATTTTATACCGGAAGCGGTGACAGGAATGCGTGAGCTTGAGTATCCAATGGAAGCGTTAACTTATTTAGTCGTTTTTCTCGGAGCATGTTTCGTAATGTTCTTCTGGCTGAAACGCCGTGGCAAACGCGGTAAGTAGAGATTAGGACGGTTCTCTAACAATTATAGACATGGGGGTATTGCTGTGTATTATGTCAACCGCAATCAAATCGAAACCATTCTTGCTCAAATCCCTGATATTACCGCTGGTCTTCGGACTGTAGCAGCTTCCTGGGATGGTACAACATTAACCGGACTAATACAGGAACGCTGCCTCCATCTGGCAATAGAGGTTGTAACAGACGTTGGTAGCTGTCTCATTGACGGGTTTATTATGCGTGATGCTGGAAGTTATGAGGATATAATTTCTATTATTCATGAAGAGAAAGTGCTAGGTCAAAGTGTGATTTATGAGAGATTGATAGAATTAGTTGCTCTGCGTAAGCCACTCGTTCAGGATTATTATGCCTGGGAGAGAGGTGATCTGCATCCACTTACCCCCATTCTTTCGGAAGTACTTGAGCAGTTTGCCGTTGAGGTACGGAAATATTTGGACCAGGAGCTTGGAGCCAGTGTACCGCTATAATAGCATAGGATAGAATCACATAGAATAGGCGATAGCCGTGAAAGAGAGGGGTTCCTTTATGATGAAGATGGGGCAGGAAAACGGATCGACAAGACAAATGATTATGACGCTCCTGAAGACGAAAGGAACACTGACCATCGGCGCGCTGGCAGAAGAATTGGGAATTACAGAGATGGGTGTCCGTCGTCATGTGCTTCAGCTGGAGCAAGAAGGGCTTGCAAAGACAAAAGTGGTCCGGCAAGCGATGGGGCGGCCTTTACATATGTACTCATTAACGGAGAGAGCCGAAGAATATTTTCCAAAAAGTTATCACAACTTGGCTTTGGAGCTTCTGCGTGAATTGGATTACGGCAGTGGACTGGATGCTGTTAATACATTATTTGAAGGACGCCGCCGCCGGATGCTCGCTCAGTATGCTCCGATGATGGAACGGCGGAATTTGGAAGAACGCGTCGCCGAATTATCTTCCATCCAAAATGCCGGTGGATATATGGCAGAATGGAACCGCGAAGAGGATGGCTCATATGTCATAAAGGAGTACAATTGCCCGATTCGCCAAGTGGCTACCCAGTATCGTAAGGCTTGCCAATGTGAGCATAGTCTTTTCGAAGAATTGCTGGATGCTAAGGTCACACGTAATGAATGTATGGCAGAGGGCGGCCATTGCTGCCGCTACGCTATCGTACCCAAAAATGTTACAGACAAAACTTCTGAAAAGTTATAATAATTAGTCACAAGACAATCCCCTGCTGCTTATGATATAGCAGATATAGGCATTAGCCCGGTAGAGCGGGGAGCAATGAATTTAAAGGAGAGATGAAACGATGAAAAAGGACACCAAAGGCTTATTATGGGGCGCTTTAGTCGGCAGTGTGGTTGGATCGGTGACAGCATTGCTGTTCGCACCTAAACCAGGTAAAGAGCTGCGCAAGGATATTGCGGAAGGAACTGCCGCTGGTATTGAGAAGGTTCAAGAAATTGCCGTTCAAGCCGGAGACAAGAGCATTGAGATTTATGACAAAGCAAAAGATTCGATTGGGCATGTAGTGCATGAAGTTCGGGAATGGAGCAAATCATGTGCGAATGCTGTTGATGAAGAAGAAAAAATCACAGTAACTGTAAGCGGTATTGCTACAGAAGATGCTGTAGAAGCAGTTGACGCTGTAGAAGCTGTTGAAGAGGCTGCTGCCACTTTGGAAGTGGTAACTCAGTTGGTTGAGGCCACTATAAGTGAAGATGTAAGCGAAGAAGTTAGCCTGGAAGAAGTCGTTCAAGATGACAAGGTTGATAAAGAAATTCTATAATGGGACCGTGGTTTAAATCCTCTGTTTCAGTGGTAAAAGAGTACTCATTCTCTTATAATAGAGCCGCTTCTTCGCATTGGGCGGAGGGTGGCTTTTTTAATTAGTTTGCCCCCGCTTGTTAAATGATGGAAGAAGACTAGTCTTGAACTAAGAGGGCAAAAGGAGTAATATCTGCAATTGGGGCTGAAAGCCAGGTACATTTTGTTTTCACCTTACATAAGCTACACAAAACAAGTAGAAGGAAGCGGTGTGTTCGTGCAGCAAGCTATAGCAATATTAGACTCAGGTGTGGGAGGGTTAACAGTTGTCAAAGAAGTGATGAGGCAACTCCCGCGGGAGAAGATCATTTATTTCGGAGATACTGCCCGAGCTCCGTACGGACCCCGTTCGACCGAGGAAGTACAACTGTTTACTGAACAAATTGTAGATTATTTGATCCAGTTTAATCCTAAAATGATCGTTATCGCTTGTAATACCGCAACAGCTGCGGCACTCGATTATATCTCAGCCAAGGTCTCCATCCCTGTAATTGGGGTGATTCATCCCGGAGCCCGCGCAGCAATTAGCGCAACCAAAAGCGGACATGTCGGCGTGATCGGTACGGTAGGAACCATCAACAGCGGAGCTTATACTAACGCATTAAAGCAGTTGTCCCCTTTTGTTGAGGTTGTAAGTCAAGCCTGTCCAGCGCTTGTCCCACTTGTCGAGCAAGGCAAGTTCCGCTCAGAGAAAAGTTACGATATCGTAGAAGAGGCACTCGAAGGCATTAAAGACACTAACATCGATACTTTAATTTTAGGATGCACTCATTATCCATTTCTTGTAGAACCCATTGGTGAGACTATGGGATCAGGAGTCAAGCTGATCAGTTCTGCAGATGAGACCGCTCGTGAGATCAGCACAATTTTATATGACAAAGGCAAGCTGTCCATCGGCGATGAAAGTCCAATTCATCAGTTCTTCTGCAGCGGTGATGCTGAGATGTTTCAAAGCATCGCGCGAGACTGGCTTGGAGAACAAATTAGACGTACTCCAGTAGTGTGGCAAGTATCCACGTTATAAGCAGGAGCAATGTTGAATTGAATGGGGACAAACTCCATGGGAGTGTAAAAAGAAAAACAGACTGGGAAAGCACATTTCCCAGTCTGTTTTTTTGAAATATAAGCATTTATACGCTGCGGATCTGTAATATCCTTATTTTCATGAGAAATGGTTGCCATCTATAAAGGGCGATGACGTTGTTTTTTCTTGTGATTCATTTCTCCTTCATGCCGGGTAGTGGCGCTTGCATACAATAGAGTTAAGTGCTGTATGCCGCTGTTTTTGTATTGCTGTATCAGCAATTTAAGGCCGAGAGGATGAGACCTAATGCGACAATATATTGCAAACAGGGGAGATACCGTAAGCCGAATTGCCGCTCTACATGGATTAACTCCTGAGCATGTTATTCAAGGTAATCCATGGGTTGGGAGGCAGTCTTATTTATACCCAGGCCAGGTTTTATTTCTGCCATCTTCGCCGCGTAAAAGGTATGCTGTGCAGGAAGGGGACACTCCAGAACGGATAACCTCATTATTTAATGTGAATTTAGAGGATTTGGAGAAGCTTAATCCTGGTGTGACCTCAGGGCGCTGCTGTACACCTGGAAAAATACTTGTCATTCCACCCCCGATTCCAGACCGCGTGGTGTTTCTGCGCGGGGAGTACGGTCCGGCTGATGTTGAGAGTGACATTGACAGCTTGCTTGTCCAATACCCGTTTATACAAGCAGCCACAATAGGCACGAGCGTACTCGGCAAGCCACTCCATGTACTCAAGATCGGGAACGGCACTCGTCATCTGCATGTTAACGCCGCTTTGCATGCCAATGAATGGCTGACTTCGCCATGCTTGATGTCCTTCATAGAGGAGTATGCAGCAGCTTATGCTGAAGGCTTGGAATGGAATGGACATAACCCTGAGGTTTGGTTCCAAAACTGGACATTATGGGTCGTGCCTATGGCTAATCCAGATGGTGTGGAGCTGGTTCAGGAAGGGGTTTTGCCTGACCATCCGTTTTATGATGACCTCATGAGATGGAATGGTGGACGAAGCAGCTTCCGGCATTGGAAAGCTAACATCCGCGGTGTGGATCTTGGGGATCAATTTCCCGCTCATTGGGAAGAGGAGCGGGAACGTCGGGGAGTAAGGCAGCCCTCACCGCGGGATTACAGCGGCCCTGAACCGCTGAGTGAGCCTGAAGCAGCTGCTCTGGCAGCCCTGGCTGAGGAAGCGCCTGGCGAAGCTGCAGTGTCTCTGCATAGCCAAGGAGGAGAGATTTATTGGAACTACCGGGGGTATGAGCCTCCCGAGAGCCGTGAATTAGCCGCGCAGCTGGCAGTTGCGAGCAGTTACCGGGCAGTGGAGCTGACGGGAAGTGATGCCGGATATAAGGATTGGTTTATTCAGACCTTCCGCAAACCTGGATTTACTGTGGAGCTTGGGATTGGCAAAAATCCGCTGCCACTAGCAGATTTTGAAGATATGGCCCTGGAAACAGGACTTATATTAGCAACGCTCCTTTCCAATGTGAAATAATTATGAAACATTTGCAGTAAACTTGCGTAAAATAAACCATAGGGTATGGCCGCTGTCGTCACTACACGTTATCCGCGGCTGTATCCTTTTTACTTGGGAGGAGGGTCACCATGAAACTGAAAAAAATACTGTCACTAAAACAATGGTCCCATATCTTCAGTAGCTCCTGGCAATACATCCGCTCCCCTAAAGTAGCAATGGGGGACAAGCTGTTATTTACAATTCCAGTACTGCTCTATTGGGTCTTGCCGGACTTCATGCCATTTATTCCGATCGATGATATTGGAGTGACCATGCTGCTAATGGGCTGGTTCGTGTCACGAATGGGCCGGAAATATCCTACCCTTCAGCAGGGTGAAGGATAGCACCGCACATTTTCGACAAGAACTTCAGAGCTAATTAGCCAATATAGTTGCTTTTAGATGTCATTTACCTTTAAAATAAGTAATTGAGTATTTAATTTTCGGACTAGGAGATGGAATATAGATGAAGGTCAAAATTACCCGTAATGCGGCTAAAGTGATAAAGAAACAAATGGAGCTGGAAGGAAACAGTGAGTTGAAGCTGCGCGTAGCAATTACACATGCACACGGTGATCATGCTCACTACGGACTGGACTTGGACACGCCTAAAGAGAACGATGTTGTAGTATCGACAGATAAGGAAATCGATGTTATTCTTGATCCGAGCCAACCACTCCTTGATGGCGTGGTCGTTGATTATTTGTATCTTCCACAAGAAGGTTTTGTCATTACGAATCCCTCTAAAGGTAATCACGGCGATCACTAAACACTCGCCTGTAAATTTCGAACACAAAGAAGGGTTGCTCCATGGCTAACGAAATACAAGTGTGCGATGAATGTAATTTCATGAAGTTGAAAAGTATTATCCCAAAGCTGCAAAAAATGGCACCTGATGCCGAGATCAAGGTCGGCTGCAAGTCGTACTGCGGTCCATGTGGCAAACGGGCTTTTGTTTATGTGAATGGTCGTTATGTGAGTGCTCCAACGGAGGATGAAGTGTTGAAGAAAGCGGAAGCTTTTATCAAACAGCCCTCCGTTCAGAAATAATACTGAGTTCTTATCAACTAAGATAATAGGGTCGATCCCTCTTCATTCTCAGAATAAGTAAAAGTAAACAGAGCAGCGATTCTCCTGTTAATTTGGAGGATCGCTGCTCTGCGTTTTCTGGCCATTGACGGCTTACTTCAATCGTGCCCATCATCCCATCATTTCTCCGTCTCATCATCTCATCTTCCCACCATCTCACCGTCTCATCGAGCCCACCATCCCATCATCTCCTCATCACACAGGCGTTACGGACTCAGATGACGTTATTTGCCTGTTTTTAGCCTTTAAAGCAAGATTTCGGACCCCAGTGACGCTATTCCCTAAAAAGAGGCTCATATCGGCGTTTTCTAGGCTAATAGCTGCTCTGGAGTCCGTTAGCATTCCAAATCTCGGATAATGCTGCGTTTAGGGTCAGCTGTGTCCGTTAGTGAGATACTTCGCGGATCCAAGTCGGAAAACCAAACGTGCTTCCAACAACGATCAAGTGGTAAATGTCCAACATAGAGAGGATATCGCAGCAGCCCTTTTCGATAGTTTTTTGGGCAGTCTCTTCGTTTACCCGGATGTAAGCTTAAGGTGCAGATTGTGTGTTCTTGAGCTTCTTGATTCCATCATATTTCATGATATCGTCGGAGATCTGTAGGCGGAGCTTGCTGGTCTCATACCCGATGCTGCACTCCCCTACGTCAACGGCTTCCCGGCTTTCGAGACTATAACAGGTTCCGCTGGCAAATTGCCCATTTTCGCTGGGGAGATAAGAAAGCTTTTCATCGGCATAGGCACCGGATCGCAGCGTTACAAGACGCTCATGCCCGCTAAACAGATTATTGCCCATGAGATAATAAGGATCACGTGAGATCCCCAGCAAATGGAGCAAGGAAGGTGTAAGATCCAACTGACCAGCTGGAGCTGAATCTAGGACAGAGGCGTTAGAGCCTGGCAGATGAATGAGCAAGGGTACCTGATGCATTATTTGCTGCATATCGAGTGCGCTAAGGCTTTTGCCGAGAAATTGTTCGTAATAAGAGGTCTCCTGGATCGAATTATCATGATCTCCATAGAAAGCAACAATGGTATTATCCCACAGCCCACGCTGCTTCATCTCTTTGACCATTTCCCCTAAAGCTTCATCCGTATAGTGAACAGCCTGCAAATAATCTCCGAAGATCGTGCCCTTGAACTCTCCAGTATCAAGCCCTTGTTTATCTGCAGGGAGAGAATAAGGATGATGGCTGGATAGTGTAGTCAAAAATGAATAAAAAGGCTGCTGTATCGTTTCTGAAGTGTTCATAATATCGAGGGATTGCCGCAAAAAGGATTTGTCACCCAGAGACCAGCCTAGAGGTTCGTCTATTGTATAGTCTTTTTTGTTATAAAAATGGTCATAACCCATCGCGTTATACATAATCTGCCGATTCCAGAAGCTACCTTCGTACGCATGAAAAGCATTGGTACTGTAGCCCTTTGATTTCAAAATAGCAGGCAGCGTGTCAAACTGATGATCCGGGTAACGGACAAATACCGAGCCGGAGACCAGCGGGTACAGGGAAGCGTTGGACGTGAAATCCGCATCGGAAGTTCGGCCTTGTGAGGTCTGATGGTAGTAATTGCTGAAATAGGTGTTTTCTTTGATTAGAGCGTTCAGATTAGGCGTGATCTCCTGGCCGGATATTGAGCATCCAACTACAAAGTTCATAAAAGCTTCAGCTTGAATAACAACGATGTTGCTTCCGCTGTATTTTCCAAAGCTGTCATTATTGGCATTTTGCTCAGTGTTTTGTTTATTGAACCAGAGCTGCATTGAGGTGGCTTCTTCTTGCGAAAGCTCGGGCTGCGGACCTAGATGATCTTTAGCATATAAGTAAATATCATAACCGTGAAAACCGATTAGTCCGGTTACGTTATACATCGCCAGACTCCACCAGTTGCCAGTGAAAAGATCTTTAGCCCAGGTAGTAGCGTAGGTGTGGATAGGGCCAAAGGTCAGCGCGCAACCTAGCGCCAGAGCAACGATGCCATTCACGCTTCTTTTTAGCACCCTGCTCAGGCGTGAAGAGCGGCGGGAATAACCGTTTTGAGAATAAGAGTGAGATTGCCCATAACGGCGAGGGGCGGCATTAGACAAGTATGTATGGGTTTTCCGGTGGTATAACCCTATTCCGATTCCATAGGCAATAAGCAGAAGCCAGTCAGCAAACAAATAAAGATCGGAAGGACGCAGTAGAGCGAAGATACTTCCACCAAGCGCATCCATCTGTCCAGCCTGAAACAATACGGGTACCGTGATAAAATCCTGAAAATAACGATAGTAGACGATATCCGAATAAATAAGCAGTGTAAGAAGCAAGTTTATACTTAACAACGCTATCGTCTGTCCCCGGCGGGGAAGCCACAGGGTCCAAAAAGACAATAACATGACTGAACCTACAGCAATCCATTTGTCCTGCCGGTTCATATCTATATTGGGAGCATGCAGCCCACTATGCAGAAATAATAACTTGGCCAGCATGATGCCAAGAAAAAGGAGATAACCGATATATCGGGAGCGAATCACAGCAGCTATTGTACTTGTTACGGTTCTGTTGCTCCGAATTGATGGAAAGTCAGACATTATAAAACCTCCTAACACAGAAAATAATTAAAACCAGAATAAACAATGTTGTTGTCTTTTTCAGATGATAAACGTTTCTCATAGAAATATATGAGCGAAAAGTTATAGGCGCTAAACTAAAACAGTCTTATACTCGGAGAAAAACGGACACCCTCCTCATACGAGGTAGATGTCCGTTCTGCATTCAAAGCAATGGTGATCCTAATTATTTCGGATTTCTAGGTGGAAGTGGACCCAAGTATTGATAATATTGACACTCGATACGTCCGTTATACAGTTTGCGGCGTTTGTCTGCCTTACGACCGTAAAATTGTTCGAATTCCTTGTAAGGGCTGATCGCAAAAAATGACCATGTTGGCAGATATATCATCATTTCACCAAACTGGCGGGTCAGCTTCTCCACTTCTTTGTCATTACTGATCCGTTCCCCATATGGAGGGTTAGTAATGATACAACCATATTCTCCTTCAGGTCTTGCTTTGGCGGCAGCCATCACTTTGAAGGTAATTTCTCCGGACAGTCCAGCACTCTTGGCGGCAGCTTCAGCAATTTCAATCGCTTCTGGATCAATGTCCGTACCTGTTAATTGCAAAGGATAATCATCGCGCACCGCATCGAAAGCTTCTTCGCGCGCCTCTTCCCAAAGATGTTTGGGGATGACTGGCCAATGTTCAGATGGAAATGAGCGGCGTAGTCCTGGAGCAATATTCCAAGCGATCATGGCAGCTTCAATTAACAGTGTTCCCGAACCACAACATGGATCGAACAGGGGCCGATGGCCATTCCAGCGGCTAAGCTGGATTAGTGCAGCAGCCATTGTTTCCTTCAGCGGAGCCTCTGTTGCATGTCTGCGGTAACCCCGTTTGTGAAGCGCGGGTCCTGTGGTATCTAATGTGATCAAAGCGATGTCATTTAATAAAATCACTTCGATCACATATCGAGGACCGTTCTCCGGGAACCAGTCTGTATTATACGAAAGCTTCAGCTTCTCAACAATAGCTTTTTTGACAATCCCTTGGCAAGCGGGTACACTCGTTAGTTGTGATTTATGGGACCGTCCTTCAACCGGGAATTCTCCATTCTCTGGAATCCAATCTTCCCAAGGCAAGGCTTTAACCCCTTCGAATAACTCGTCAAAGGTTTTAGCAGGGAATTGGCCCATTTTAACCAATACGCGGTCAGATGTACGCAGCCACAAGTTACAGCGACAGATATCGATGTAATCACCGCTGAATAATACTCGTCCGTTCTCGACCTTGGTCTCATAACCCAGTTCGTTTAATTCGCGCGCTACCACAGCTTCTAAACCCATAGGGGCAGTAGCGATTAATTGTAATTTGCTCAAATACTCTCAACTCCGTTTAACTTGTAGATAAATACTAAAAGCCAGTACAATAAGAAGAGACGACATTGTCGTCCTTTAAAGCATCCATACAAGTATAGGGGAATGTGGGACACTTCACAATGCCCGGCATTCCATAAATCATAAAATGTTCCCCGTCATCCCTTACTATGAGCAAACGGGGGATCCTCAAAGGAGAATCTTTATGCTTACGCAAGAAGAATACAGTGAACAACTTTATACAGAGGACGAAATTCTGCTTCGAGTAAAAGAAGCAATCGTTCAAGCAGGCATGCCGCCGGTGTCTGTCGAGCCGGGGTACGGAAGACTGCTCACCATGCTAGTTAGACTGTCTCGCTCTAAGCGTATTTTGGAAATTGGCGCACTTGGCGGTTACAGCGGAATTTGCTTATCCCGCGGTTTCTCTGAAAGTGGCACACTGACTTCGCTAGAGCTGAGAGCCGACTATGCCGAGCTTGCCCGCCGTAATTTAGAGCTGGCAGGCTTCGGGGATACTACGGAGTATAGAATAGGACCCGCAATGGACAGCCTGAAGGCACTGGAAGCAGAGGGCGCTAGGTTCGATTTCTTTTTCATTGACGCAGATAAGTTGAACTACACTAACTACTTGGAATATGCCATCAAGCTGGCCAATCCAGGAGCGATCATTGCGGGTGATAATATTTTTCTCCGTGGACGGACCTTAAATACAGATAGAAATGGTCCTGCCATCCTGGCTGTGCGCCACTTCAATGAGATGATCGCTACGGATGAACGTCTTATCAGTACATGTCTGCCTGCCTATGATGGACTGGCACTAGCGATGGTCAAATAGCTGATTAGCGAAATAACCGCGGTGTTGTTACTTTGTACAGCTTCAATCGAACCCAAATCGTATTAACCAGCAGCAAGCAGCCGGATATAATGAAAAGCCCCTCAATTCCGATGTAACCTGATAGAAAGCCGCCCAAGATAGCTCCCAGCATATTGCCTAGCGCCAATGTACTGCTGTTGAAGCCGAATGCGCGGCTTTCTTTTCCGTCAGGGGTATAGGAGCGGATAAGCGCATTAACGCTGGGCAACAGTCCGCCCATGAAGACTCCCATTAGGAAACGGACTATAATCAGCTGCCAGACACTAGTTACGAATGCCTGCGGAATTAGGAAGAGTGAAGCGCCAATTAACGCATAGGTCAGAATACGATGTGCGCCGACTTTGTCACTTAGCTTCCCAAGCAAGGGCGAAGCCAGCATATTGGAGATCCCTGTAACCGCACTGACCATCCCGGCCAAGAAGGCTATATTCTCAGCGGGTCCATTTAATTTTTCTACATAAAGTGGCAACAAGGCCATAGGACTAATCATTGCAAATTGCAGCAGAAAGGTTACACCGAATAGAGCTGGAAGCTGAGGGATTTTGATTAATTCCTTCAAGCCTGCGAGTACAGAAACCTGTGGCTCTTGTGCGGCTTCGGCGCGGTCGAATTTTTCTTTAACAAGAAATAATGCCAGCAGAGAGGCGATAAAGAGCAAGGCTCCAACGACATAAAAAATCGGCCGAAATCCGATTAAATCGGCAAGTAAGCCACCAATCAGTGGCCCTAGAATTGTTCCTGCTACAGATCCTGATTGCATCAATCCCATGGAGAAGCCCATACGTTCTTTGGGGGTAGTACCTGACACCAGTGCAATGGAGGCGGGATTGAAGCCAGAGATTGTACCGTTTAAGAGACGGAGCAGGAGCAGCTGTAAAGGGGATTGTGCGAAGCCCATTAATACCATGACAATAGCCATGCCAAAGCTGGAACGCAGCAACATGATTTTGCGTCCATATTTGTCTGCAAGCTTGCCCCATAATGGCTGGAATATGAAAGAGGTTAAGAAGTTTGCGGCAAAAATAAGTCCCGCCCAGATTCCAATTTCATGTTCACCCTGGACACCAAGATCCTTCGCAAGGTACAAGGTCAGGAAGGGTGTAATCATTGTCATTCCAGCATTCACCAAAAATTGCCCGAACCAAAGCACTAAGAGGTTGACCTTCCAGGTCTCCCATTTCTTCATAGTGCTTTCACATCCTTTCAAAGAATTTCAGAGAATATATGATTCACGGAAAAAATGCCATTTTATCAGTATATCATTTTTTGCAGCTTCATGTGTGCAACACATGTCATAGTAATGTCATAGGATTGTCATTCCAAACTCTTCGTATTAGTTGTTACAAGCTTTTAAAAAGGGCATAATAGTAGATATGCCGATTAAAAAAATCTAATAAAATATAATGGAGATCTTATCATGACCTACAATGACACTTTTATCCGCGCCTGCAGAAAGCAGGACACGGAGCACGTTCCCGTATGGTACATGCGGCAGGCCGGCCGTTATGATCCCGAGTACCGTAAAATTAAGGAAAAGTATTCGTTGCTTGAAATCTGCAAGCAGCCTGAGCTGGCGGCAGAAGTAACCATGATGCCCGTTCGCAAGCTGGGTGTGGATGCGGCCATTTTGTATTCCGACATTATGAATCCAGTTGCTTCAATCGGAGTGAAATTCGATATCGTTAAGGATATCGGTCCAGTAATTGAGAATCCGATCCGTAGTGCAGCTGATGTGGAGAGACTAAAACCCATTGATGTGGAGGGTGATCTGAGCCACATTTTGGAAACGATTGCTATTCTGGATAAGGAACTGGACGTTCCTTTGATCACTTTTGCAGGCGCGCCGTTTACAATTGCCAGCTATTTGATCGAAGGTAGACCTTCCAAAGGATATATCCGTACGAAAGAGCTAATGTACAGTGAACCCCGTGTCTGGGAAATGCTGATGGACAAGCTGGGCGATATGATTATCACTTACCTCCGAAGTCATGTGCGGAGTGGAGGCAAAGCCTTCCAATTGTTCGACAGTTGGGTTGGTGCGCTTGCTCCACGCGATTTTGAAACGTACGTGCTGCCGACGGTTTCTCGTATTTTTTCCGAATTATCTGATCTTGATGTACCTAAAATATACTTTCCTGGCGTAAGCTCTGGAGAATTGCTGCCAAGCCTTACGAAGCTTCAAGCAGACGTAATCGGGCTGGATTGGCGAGTTAGCTTGACTGAAGGCCGACGCAGAATAGGCAATAAATTTGCGATTCAAGGAAATCTTGATCCATATTTGCTTACAGCTCCGATGGACCTCTTGAAAGAACGCGCGAAAGCACTGATCGACGAAGGTGTGCTTGAGCCAGGTTATATCTTCAATCTGGGCCATGGATTATTCCCGGAGGCCTCATTAGACAAACTTAGAGAATTGACGGAGTATATTCACGCTTATTCTCAGGAAGTATTACAAGAAACGGCTAAGCAGCGTTCGTAAAAAATATAAGAATGTATATGTTCCACGCTATTAAATTGTAAAGGGGACGGAATCCGTGACAGTAAAAATAGGTGTTCTCGTCATGTCGTATGGCACTCCTAAGAGCCTAGAAGATGTTAAAGCTTATTACACGCATATTAGACGGGGGAATCCGCCAACAGCGGAGCAGCTTAAAGAGTTAACCGACCGTTATGAAGCAATCGTCGGGGGGGTATTCCCACTGCGGGAGAATACAGACCGGCAAGTAGAAGCTTTACAAGCAGCATTAAATGCGGATAAAGCGGGAGCAGATGTTGAATTTGTCTGCTATCAAGGCTTGAAGCATGCCAGTCCCTTTATTGAGGACGGCGTGGAGGCTATGGCGAAGGATGGCATTACTCAAGCAGTGGGTATTGTTTTGGCGCCACACTATTCCAGTATGAGTGTAGGGAGCTACATCAAGCGTGCGCAGGAAAAGGCTGATGCATGCAAGATTGACATGGGTTTTGTGGAGAGTTACCATATGCATCCTGAATTGATCGATGTGTTAAGCCAAAGAGTGTCGGCGAAGCTGGATCAATATATTGAAGCAGGTGCGACCCGTGATGAGATTCGCGTATTATTCAGCGCTCATAGTCTTCCAGAACGTATTCTGGCTATGGGTGATCCATATCGGGATCAGCTGCTGGAAACTTCGCAGGCAATTGCAGCTCAAGCAGGCATAACCAACTGGCAGTTTACTTGGCAAAGTGCTGGCCGCACAGCTGAACCGTGGCTTGGTCCAGATATTCTGGACACGCTGCAACAGCTTAGTAAAGAACAGGTGGAATACGTATTGGTGGCCCCTATCGGATTCGTATCCGATCATTTAGAGGTACTGTACGATCTCGATATTGAGGCAACAGCCGTAGCTGCAGAGCTTGATATGCGTCTTATGCGGATTGACTCACTGAATAGTGATCCTGCATATATGTCTGTATTGAGCGATGTAATTCGTAAACGACTGGAGCAGATGAAGGCCGCTCAATCATGATTGGTCCCACAAGAAAAATTGTTATCATAGGCGGAGGGCTGAGCGGACTCAGCGCCGCCTT
The DNA here is from genome assembly GCF_038004505.1 of Paenibacillus sp. FSL R7-0048. NCBI lineage: Bacteria > Bacillati > Bacillota > Bacilli > Caryophanales > Paenibacillaceae > Paenibacillus > Paenibacillus sp. FSL R7-0048. The sequence continues at coordinate 2,455,535 of NZ_JBBORF010000001.1, forward strand.
TTATATTCGTAAATTTTATAAAGAAGCGGGTATTAAGCCTGATATTGTCTTGCTTGAGAAAGAGAAAAACCTCGGTGGAAAGATTGAAACCTTACATCGCGATGGTTTTGTGATTGAAAAGGGACCGGATTCATTTCTGGCGGAAAGGGCGGAGATGTGCGAGCTGGCTAAGGAATTGGAATTGGATCACGAGCTGGTATCCACTAACCCTCTTGCTAAGAAGCGATATATCTTGCAGCGGGACAAGCTTAATCCTTTGCCAAACGGTCTTGTACTCGGTATCCCTACCGAACTGAAACCTTTTTTATCAAGTGGGTTAGTTTCGTTTGGGGGCAAAATACGTGCGATGATGGATTTTATTCTTCCTCCGCGGCGTAATGATGAAGACGAATCGCTTGGTGAGCTTATTGAGCGCCGTCTAGGGTCTGAAGTGCTGGAGAACTTAACCGAGCCACTCCTCTCTGGCATGTACGCCGGAGATATACAAAAAATTAGCCTGCATGCTACTTTTCCGCAATTTGGACAATTAGAACAACAGTATGGCAGCCTTATTCGTGGAATGCGCACAGGGCGAAAGAATAAAAAGGTACAGGAAGGTACTACACAGACTACCTTCTTGACGTTCCGCAAAGGGCTGCAAAGTCTCGTGCATAGTCTGATTTATGAGCTGCATGATGTAGAACAACGGACGGAATCTAACGTAGTTTCTATTCAGGCTGTTGGGAGTCCTTCTATTTATGAGGTAGAGCTGGAGAATGGCGAACGGTTGCTTGCAGATGATGTATATATCACTACGCCTAATTTTTCGGCTGCTGACATACTTCGTCCCCATATGGAGGTTACGGCGCTGGAAGCGGTGGATTATGTTTCAGTAGCGAATCTAGTCATGGCTTTTAGCAAAAAGGATATTGTTAACGAATATGATGGATCAGGTTTTTTTGTGCCTCGTAAAGAAGGGCGGAATATTACTGCCTGCACATGGACATCTACGAAATGGCCGCATACGGCTCCTGATGATAAGGTGCTTTTGCGCTGTTATGTGGGTCGTTCTGGTGATGAACAGAATGTTCAGCTGCCTGATGAGGCTTTGACGGAGCTTGTGCTTAAAGATTTACGAGAGATCATGGGCATTACTGCGAAACCAATATTTACGGAAATCACCCGCTTAGAGCATTCCATGCCGCAGTATCCTATAGGACATCTTGATAATATTACCGAATTCCGCAAAGATTTAGCGGCTTCGCTTCCTGGTGTGTATGTCATTGGCGCCGGATTTAATGGCATAGCAATGCCGGATTGCATCAAGCAGTCCAAGCTTATTGCGGAAAGCGTTGCTAAACAGCTAATGAATGAAATGTGAGTACGATGACTAAATAAAACAGTGAAGCGAAGCATGAGGCGCTTCACTGTTTTTCTTTAGTTAGTAAAATTTTCTATTTCTATCGACTCTCTTATTTGTAGGGTGCTGTGATAGATATGCTATAATAAAAACAATTTGAGAGTAGAGGAGATCACAGAAACCATGTATCCGCCGCGATCGCGTTCTAGACAAAAGAACAAACATAAGAGCAAACGCAAGCGCAGAACGGCCTGGGCTTGGATCAATGCAGGTCTTCTTTTGATGATTACCGTGTTATTGACTTATAGCTTTACGAATGACCCTGACAAGAAAAGCGCCTCACCGCCTCCGGTAGCAGAAGCGACAGCTACGCCTATACCAGAGAGTAGTGATCAGCCTCAGACAGCATCTCCGGTGGTTGCAGTTGCAACGCCTGAAGCTACAGAGACGCCAAGCCCTTCTCCTACGGCAACTCCAGAGCCAACGCCTACACCGCAGGAGGAGCCCGAAGAGATTATTGAAACACAAGCTCCTGAAGCGACAGCGACCCCTGCGAAGGATGAGGACAGCTCGGAAGCAGCAAATAATGATGCAGTGTCTGGTCTGCCGTCAGATGATAACGCGTCTGGTAAGACGGTAACTTTGAATTTTGGTGGAGATGTTATATTTTCCGGGAAAGCTGGAGAACTGCTGGAGAAGAAAGGTTATGATTATTCGTATGCCGCATTGGAGGGTCTGTTCAAGAAAGATGATCTTACGATCTTGAATCTGGAAACTCCAGTGACCACAGGTGGCGTAAGTGCCACTAATAAGCAATTTGTATTCAAAGGATCACCACTCGCTCTGGATGCGCTTAAGTCAGCGGGTGTGGACGCAGTAAATATGGCGAATAATCACACGCTTGATCAAGGAGAGCAAGGCTTGCGGGATACCCTTAACCACCTTGCTGAAAGAGGAATTCCTTATGTGGGTGCGGGGCTTAACAGCAAAGAAGCATATTCGGCGCAATATTTTGAACGTAAGGGCATTAAGATCGCTTTGCTGGGATTCACCCGGGTGATTCCTGCGTCGGATTGGATGGCAGGAAAAAATAAGCCGGGGCTTGCCTCCGTATACGATAGTGCAGAGGGATTGAAGGCAATTGCTGCAGCCAAAAAGAAAGCCGATTTGGTGGTCGTAGTGGTCCATTGGGGTAAAGAACGGGTAGAACAATATGATAAAACGCAACAGTCGCTGGGCCATAGCTTTATCGATGCAGGAGCCGATCTTGTCATTGGCGGCCATCCACATGTGTTGCAAGGCGTGGAGCCATACAAGGGCAAATGGATTGCCTACAGCACCGGGAATTTTATTTTTACGAGATCTACAGTGCCTGCCACTTGGGAAACTGCGGTTTTTCAGGCGGAATGTAGTGTAAAAGGTCAATGCTCCTTAAAGCTGAAGCCTATGAAAGCCGAGCTAGCACAGCCTGTGCCAATGAACGAAGTGGATGGAAAGCTCTTGTTAAAAAGAGTAGAAGCTCTATCCGCAGGACGGGTAAAGATCGGCAGCGACGGTAAAGTCACTCAAGTTACCAAATAGGGTTCCTGGGAGGTCCTTATGATGAACAATTTGTGTGTAGCCCATCGAGGGTTTTCCGGTAAAGCTCCAGAGAATACATTGGCAGCCATTCGGATGGCGATTGCCATGCCCTTTGTGCACTGGATGGAAATTGATGTCCAGCTCTCCAAAGACGGCGTTCCTGTTGTCATTCATGATTATACGTTGGACCGGACGACCAATGGTCATGGCAAAGTAAAGAACATGGACTGGGAATATATCCGGCGTCTGGATGCGGGGAGCTGGAAAGGGCGTGTTTTTCAGGGCGAGCGGGTGCCTTCTTTGGAAGAGGTGCTGTCACTAGCCTCTGGAAGATTGCGTCTGAATATTGAACTGAAAACAGTGGGAGATATGTATCCTGGCATTGAGAAGACGGTGACGGATCTTATTTCTGCAAAAGGTATGCGGGACGACGTGATCTTGACCTCTTTTGATACTGGAGCATTAAAAAAAGTCAAGGAAATTGATCCCCGTTTTCGTACCGGATTGATCTTTGATTCCAGATTTGGCAATCCTGCACGCAGGCTGCATGAACTGGATTGCTCTTTACTTTCGATTAGCTTCTCGCGTCTGAATCCTAGACTGGCTAAGCTTTTGTCCGAGCGTGGGGTGGAAATTATGGCTTGGACTGTGAACAAAGCGAAAGAGATGCGTCGCTTAGCCGACATGCATTCTGATATAATGATCTGTACAAACCGCCCGGATATATGGGGCGACACCTTTCTGAAGGTATAAATAATCCAAATCGATGGGAAAGAGAGCTGACTGTTTATGTGCGCTGCTGTTAATAATCTATATTGTGTTGGACGCAACTACAAGCTACACGCGGAGGAATTGGGTAACAATGTGCCCGTGGAGCCGCTCATCTTCATGAAGCCCTCACATGCGGCTGTTTCCCTCGATAAAGCAGTAATTAAGCTGCCAAAGGATGCGGGTCAGATTCATTATGAAGGTGAACTTGTACTGCGTATTGCACGTGATTATACACCAGGCATGAGCGTGGAGGATCTGGTAGATGTAATGGCACTGGGACTGGATTTCACGCTGCGTGATGTGCATAATGATCTGCAGAAGAAAGGTTTGCCGTGGACGCCAGCTAAAGGCTTTAAAAATGCCGCACCACTCACCCCTTACATAGCGTTTCCAGATAAGGAAGAGCTGGAGGGAACTGATTTTACAGTGGTGAAAAATGGGGTGGAAGTACAACGCGGCAATGTTAAAAACATGATTTTTTCACTTCAAAAAATTGTTGATTTTATCGCCGAGCGCTACGGGTTAGGGAAAGACGATGTGATATTTACAGGTACTCCGGCAGGCGTGGGTCCTACTGTAGCTGGCGACGCTTTCGAGCTGTACTGGGGCGACAAGCTGATGGGGACTTGCCTGATCGGTTAATAGATCTGTTGGAGATGAATCTATGCAGTGGGTTATTGGCGCTTTAGGCGCTTTGATTGTTGCGGGAGCGGCATATTGGAAGCAGTCTTTAAGTCTCTCTGGCATGATTGCCGCGGTAGTGATGGGCACTATTTATTTTGGTGCCGGAAATGCTTTTTGGTTTGGGATATTGCTGATCTTCTTCATCACTTCAAGCCTGCTGTCCAAACTTCATCATGATAATAAAGCAGAATTAGAGCTGACGTATGCTAAGACGGGCCGCCGCGATGCCGGGCAGGTTTTTGCTAACGGTGGACTTGGCATGGTTCTGGTTTTTCTGAATGCGATCTTCCCGAATGAGCTATGGGGGTTCCTATTTATTGGTGTAATGGCTACAGTAACCTCGGATACATGGGCTACGGAGATCGGAACACTGAGCAAGAAACCGCCTCGTTCTGTCCTTACGGGTAAAGTTCTTCCTGCCGGAGCTTCGGGCGGTGTATCCAGCTTGGGTACGCTGGCGGCAGCAGCAGGAGGTGCACTCATCGGTGCGTCAGCTTGGCTGCTGCGTATGATATCCGGCATGCCGGATCACTCTTTCGTGCTGCTTACCCTAGCAGGACTTGCCGGAGGATTAGTCGGCGCCTTTGCCGACTCTATCCTTGGTGCAACCGTGCAGCAGATGAACCGCTGTACCGTATGCGGCCGCGAAGTGGAAGGTTCACAGCATTGTGGGGCTCCAGCTGTACACGCAAGAGGCTGGAAGTGGATGAGCAATGACGCAGTCAATGCCATCAGCTCTATCCTAGGAGGTGCGGCAGCCTTACTGCTGAGCATGATCATTTAGCATTTGAATTTAAGCTTTGAACGGCACAGTTTAGGGAGGGACCGATGAGTAGCGCATCCAATCAAAAACATACTGCTATTCTGGATGCCGCATACGAGCTCTTCGGTTCAGGTGGATTTTACGAAACGAAGATGTCGGAAGTGGCGGAGCAAGCCGGGATAGCAAAGGGCACCGTTTATTTATACTTCAAGAGCAAGGAAGAATTATTCATGGCAGTGACGCGCCGCGATTGTGAGGGGTTTCTCCTGCAATTACAGGAAAGGCTGAAGGCTAGTGATACTTTGGCCGGTAAACTTTCGATCATTGCTAAACATCACTTGAATTATTATTATGAACGCAAGCGGCATACGAAGCTCTTTTTCCGTGCCCCTAACAATAATCCTGAATTAGTGGCGTATATGACTCAATTTATGGAGCAATACATGCAAGATGTGGTCAAGGTATTATTAGAAGGTGGAGCATCCGAGCCTGAGCTTATGGCACAGTCCTACATAGGGATGCTGGATCGTTTGAAGATGGATATTTTATTTGATCCGTCTTTTACGGAGGAGGACGCGTATAAACGCGCTGATTTCGCTGCTGGTCTTTTTATTAGAGGGGCCATGATCACCTGAATTTTGGATAGGATGATAGACCGGATAAATAGCATTGGTTAGATGCGGGCCGGTTTTATGAAAATATAAGGCAAGCGAGGAAATAGCATGAATATTATGACCGTGGAACATCTTTCCAAGAGTTATGGCGAGAAAGTACTCTTTAGCGACGCTTCATTTGGTATGGACGATCGGGATAAAATTGGCTTAATCGGTGTGAATGGAACGGGTAAATCAACCTTTTTACGGATTATTGCCGGTCTGGATACTCCGGATGGTGGACAAATTGCCATCGGGAATAATGTAAGAGTACAATATTTGGCGCAGAATCCTCCTTATGATCCTATGAATACAGTTTTGCAGCAAGTGTTCGCCGGGGATGATCCAGACCTTGCTACCATGCGTGAGTATATGGAGACTATGTCCCAGCTTGAACAGCAGCCTGGTAATGCTGAACTGGAAGGAAAACTAGTAAAGATTGGGCAGGCGATCGACGCTGCGGGAACATGGCATTTGGAGAGTGAAGCCAAAAGCGTGCTTACCAAGCTAGGCATCTTAAAGTTTGATGCGTTAATGGACACACTTTCTGGTGGACAACGTAAACGTGTGGCTCTGGCAGCTGCACTGATTACCCCCTCTGAACTGCTGATTCTTGATGAGCCTACCAACCATATTGATACGGATTCCGTGGCTTGGTTGGAGCAATATTTGCAGAAACGGCGCGGCGCTCTTTTGATGGTGACGCATGATCGTTACTTCCTGGAGCGTGTGGCTAGTGTCATGCTAGAGCTAGATGGTGGCCAGCTTTATCGTTATGAAGCTAACTATTCACGGTTTCTAGAGCTTAAAGCCGATCGAGAAGAACGAGAAGCCTCTGCCGAACAGAAGCGTAAGAATCTGTTGCGTACAGAGCTGGCTTGGATTCGTCGCGGTGCCAAAGCCCGTTCAACAAAACAGAAGGCAAGAATCGACCGCTTCGAGAAACTGAAAGAGAGTACGGGAAGCAGCTCGAACGGCTCATTGGATATCTCTGTGGCTTCTACACGTTTAGGTCGCAAGATCATTGAAATTAATGACCTGTCGAAAGCGTTGGATGGTCGTCAGCTAATCAAAGATCTCAGCTATATCGCTGTACCCCAGGATAGAGTGGGCATCGTCGGCCCGAACGGCAGCGGCAAATCCACACTCTTAAATATGATTGCAGGTCAGCTGCAACCCGATAAAGGTGAAGTTCAGCTTGGCGCTACGGTTAAGCTTGGTTACTTTACACAAGAGCATCAGGATATGGATGACAGTATGCGTGCCATTGAATACGTGAAGGAAGAAGCAGAAGTGATACGGACAGCAGACGGCAGTGTGATTACGGCTGGTCAAATGCTGGAACGCTTCTTGTTCCCTCCTGCGATGCAGTGGACACCGATCTCCAAGCTGTCTGGTGGCGAAAAAAGACGCTTGTATCTGCTTCGTGTATTGATGGGAGCTCCTAACGTATTGCTTTTGGATGAACCTACGAACGATTTGGATATCGGCACATTGGCTGTTTTGGAAGATTATCTGGATGAATTTCCGGGTGTCGTCTTTACCGTATCCCATGACCGTTATTTCTTGGACCGTACGATAGATAAGCTGATTGCTTTTGAAAATGGCGATATCCGGATTCACGTTGGCGATTATACGGAATATGAAGAATGGCTGGCCAAAAATGTACCGTCACGCATTGGAGAACCGAACAAAGAAGGAAGCTCAAAGCAAAAAGAGGCCGCGGACACTGCCAGCAACTCTGCAGCTTCAACGGCTCCCAAAACAAAACTCAAATTCAGCTTCAAGGAACAGCGTGAATATGAGGGCATTGATGAGCAAATTGAGCTTGCAGAGCAACGTTTGACGGATATTAGTGTACAGATGGAGGCGGCTTTTGCTGACTCTGGAAGGCTGCAGGAGCTAGTAGAGGAGCAACGCCTAGCCGAAGCAGAGCTGGAGCGTCTTATGGAACGCTGGACCTATCTGAACGAGCTTGCGGAGAAAATCGCTGGTAAGGCTTAAACCCGTTGGATGGCTTTGAATGAAAATAGGGGAGGGCTCTGTGTGGAAGATAAACTTAAAGCTGCCGTAGCCCTACGCAACGCTGGTAAAGCGGAAGAAGCCAAAATGATGCTGTTTGAGCTATATGAGCAGAATGCTGGGGACGCTGAACTTCTATATCAATTGGCCTGGACGCATGATGTGCTGGGTTTGGAGCGGGCGGCAGTACCCTTTTATGAGAAAAGCTTGGCGTTAGGATTACCTTCTGAGCAGAGAGTTGGCGCTCTATTGGGACTGGGCAGCACCTACCGGACACTCGGAGAATACGAGAAGTCAAAAGGTCTTCTGATGCAGGCTGTTCAGGAGTACCCGGAGAATAAGGAATTTCCGGCGTTCCTAGCCATGACCTTGCACAATCTTGGAGAGCATAGTCAAGCGATGGAACTGCTGCTTAAGCTGTTGGCAGAAACCTCTGCGGATGAAGGGATAAGAAGTTATAGTAAGGCCATTTCTTATTATTCAGATAAACTGGAGCAAGTCTGGGATTGATGCTTGTTTTTAGATCACATTAATACTTACGAAGTACTATCCGGACACCACTGACCTTAAACGCAGCATTATTGCACATTTGGAATGTTAACGGACACCATAGACGCTATTGACACTAAAAGCACCCAATACGTTCCTTTTTTGCGTGAATAACGTCGCTTGGGTCCGAAAGAATGCTCCAAAGGCTAATAATTTGCGAATAACGCCTTCTGGGTCCGTAAGCACCAGCCGAAAGTGATGACCACCGGAAATTCCGGCAGTGTCTGTTGAAGAACAAGTGAACCACCAATAAACAAAAAAAGAGTAGGATCCTCCACTAATTGGAGAATTCTACTCTTTTATTTTTCTACTTATTTATTTCGTTCCGTCCACAGCAATCATTTGTACTACAGACCGAGAATCGCCGGGTACAATGATTTCCTTCGCATTCATCTGGGAAGAGCCATCTCCGTCCAAGAAGATGCCTTCCAGACCCTTAGCAGGAACTGTCTGGAGGATCGCTGAACGGAACTCTGCCGCTGTTGAGAGCGTTGGGGTAACAATCAGCCAGAGCTTTCCTGTGTTGTCATACACCATGCCTGAGCGCAGGCGTTTCTCATCAGCGTAAGGAAGATGCTCTTCAGCTACTGCCGCTTCCCATAAGTCTTCGTGTGCCAGATTCATACTAATGCCACCTTGCGCAAAATAATGCTGGCGATCAGTAATCTTCAATTCTTCTCCAGAAGAGACAACCTGTACGGAGAAGCTACGGCTGGCACCATCCCAGACAAGGGTTCCACGTGCGTATTTAGCATTGAACCAGCCAGACCCATAACCCTTCTGGGCTCCGTTGACTGGAGTATCATTCATGATAGCCATGGATAAAAGCGCATCTTGATAGAAAAAACCACCGTTAATCCCATATGCATTAACTTGCCGTAAAGGGACACCCGCGGCCCTGAGCTTAATATCTTCAGGTGAAAGTGACATCATATAGAGCTGCACGTTATCTGTACTCACTGTTTCCAAAAAGCTATAGGCGTGAGGAAGACCTTTAAAGGGATCTTCCTTATGATTTCTAAATACCAGAAACAACGATAGCGCTAACCCCACTATCAATAACACCAGAAGTGAGACGATAAGTCCCTGTCTGCGCCTCCAGAGCTGGTTCAGCTTGCCAGAGCTACCCTCAGTTTGTCCCCACATAAGCAGCGAGAAGCTTAGCAGTGTTCACTACAGCTTGCTTATGCGTACGTTCCATGGAGTGGGAGGCATGTACACCTGGGCCAATCAATGCTGCACGGATATTGTTTCCGCCTCTGAGCGCTGCGGAAGCATCGGAGCCGTACATAGGATAAATATCAACGGCATAAGGAATTGCTAGTGCTTCTGCCAGTTCAATCAAACGACCTGTCATAACATAATCGTAAGGGCCGGAAGAGTCTTTAGCACAGATGGATACATCGGTTTCTTTACAGCTGAGATCATCACCCATGGCGCCCATATCGACGGCAATCATTTCATTGATTTCACCAGGAATCCAAGCTGTACCATGTCCCACTTCCTCGTAGTTAGAGATGAGGAAAGAAAGGTTGTGGAGAGGTTTCCAACCTTCACGTTTAATACTTTCCAGCAATCCGAGAAGGGCAGCCACGCTTGCTTTGTCATCTAAATGACGGGATTTAATGTAACCGCTAGGCGTAATCACTGCACGTGCATCGAAAGAAATGAAATCTCCGACGGAAATGCCAAGCTTGAGTACGTCTTCTTTAGAAGATACCAGCTCATCAATACGTACTTCCATGTTCTCCTCTGATCGTTTGAAGTCACGAGCATCTGGATATACGTGAACAGATGGATGGCTGGTTAAGATGGTTCCTGTATAAGTTTTGCCGCTACGGGTATGGATCGTGCAGTATTCATTCTCAATGCTGTGCATGGCGAAGCCACCCACAGAGGTCAGACGCAGTGTACCATTAGCTTTAATCGAGCGGACCATGGCACCAAGTGTATCCACGTGAGCGCTGATGCCAATAGTACGAGAGGGATCTAGGCCAGGGACGTTAAGAATTACGCCGCCTTTTTCATTCCAGCTTAAAGGTACGTTCAGCGCAGCTGCTTCTTCAGCAACTAGTGTCATTACCTGTGCGGTGAAACCGCTTGGGCTGGGGGTGTCGAGTAATTTTTTTAGGATGGAAAGTATGTAGTCTTCATTAGGTTGAATGGTAATCATTAGTTAAGCCCTCCTGTTAAGCCATCATTGTCTGTGTTAAAAGAATCCAGTGAAGTGTCGGCATCACGAAGCTTGGTAAGCTCAGCAGTTAAGCTTTTAATTTGCTTTTGTAGTTTGTATTGACGAAAAATGCCGTAAGAGCCCACGATGATTCCGCCAATTAACGCGCAGCCAAGAATAACGAGTATAAGTGGTATATTAACCACATCAAAACCGAAATTGACTTGAACGGGATCAACGTTGATGACTGCGAATATGGCGGTTAGCAGCGCGAAGATTAGACCCGCAATTAGTGACCATTGAATTCTCATTGAATTCTTCCTCCTCAGGGGGATATAACAATATAAAATCCCCTGCCCAGATAGGGCAAGGGATTAATGTAATACTAAGCTCTCTGCCTTATTTGGTCAACTGTTCCATTTGCTCGATAACACTTTCGAACACACTCATCGCTTCGCGAATCGGCTCAGGAGACGACATATCAACGCCTGCTTTTGATAAAATATTGATGGAGTAATCACTGCCACCGCTCTTCAGGAAGCCGAGGTAACGATCTACCGCCGGTTTACCTTCTTCAAGGATTTGTTTGGCAAAGCTAGTCGCTGCCGAGAAGCCTGTTGCATATTTGTAAACATAGAAGCTGTTATAGAAATGCGGAATTCGTGCCCATTCCATCTCGATATCCTGATCCACAACCATTTCTTTGCCGTAGTATTTGACATTCAGGTCGTAGTAGATACTCGAAAGATCTTGTGGGGTAAGCGAATCGCCCTCTTCAACACGCTGATGAATGATCTTTTCGAATTCTGCGAACATTGTTTGCCGGAAAATCGTTGTCCGGAACTGATCGGCATAGTAAGTGAGCAGATACATTTTTTCCTTAGGATCTGTAGACTTTTTGAGTAGATAATCCATAAGCAAAGCTTCATTGGTAGTTGAAGCAACCTCTGCAAGGAAAATGGTATACTGTGCATCCCGATAGTTCAGAGCGTTGTCTGAAAAATAAGAGTGTAGAGCATGACCCATCTCATGTGCCAGAGTAAACATACTGTTCAGATTATCGTTATGGTTCAGCAGGACGTATGGGTGTGTGCCATAAGGGCCCCAGCTGTAAGCTCCAGAGCGTTTATTCTCGTTCTCATAGACATCAATCCAGCCATTGTCGTAGCCTTTTTGCAGCACATTCAGATAATCTTCACCCAGCGGTTTGAGGCCTTCTTTGGTAATTTTCTTCGCTTCTTCGTACGTGATATCCAGCTTATATTCATCTACTAGTGGTGCAAATAGGTCATACATATGTAACTCATCCACACCAAGCAGCTTTTGACGCAACTTCATGTAACGGTGCATTAAAGGAAGACTCTCATGAATCGTATCGATCAGGTTGGTGTATACCTCTTTTGGAATGTTATCACCGTAAAGAGACATTTCCATTACAGATGGATACTTGCGGACGTGTGAGAAAAAGACGTTTTTGTTCACATTGGCGCTAAGCGTTGCTGCGATGGTGTTTTTTTGCTTACGATAGGTGTCATAGACTGCTTTAAAAGCATTTCGGCGAACCTCGCGATCGGAGCTTTCCAAGAACTTGATATAGTTGCCGTGAGTCAGCTCGACCTCTTTGCCATCTTCATCTTTAATCTTAGGGAATTTCAGATCTGCGTTGTTCAGCATACTAAAAATATTCTGAGGCGCTTGTGCTAGGTTTCCAACTTGGGCAAGCAGAGCTTCCTCAGCCTTGGACAATACATGCGCTTTCTCACGTTTCATCTCTTTTAAAGTGAAGGTGTAAGCGGACAGTTCAGGATCAGCAATAAATTGATCCAGCTTCTCAATAGGCAGTGCCAAGATTTCTGGGGTTACAAAAGAAAAGGCTTCGCCTGCTTCGATCCCAAGCTTCTTCGCTTTGGAGGACAAAGCTTGATATTCAGGATTAGCAGTGTCTTCATCCTGACGCATATGAGCATAGACAAAAAGTCGCTCAGTGGAGACGGACAGCTTGTCATCCAGCTCAAAACATTGTTTCACAGCTTCTGCGGAATCAAGTTTACCTTGGAAATCAGCAGCTTTTTTGATCAGTGATTTAGCTTCAGCATATTCTGCATCCCAATCCTTCTGAGAGGCAAATATATCTTCAAGCTTCCAACGATTCTCAGCAGGTACTTCACTTCTCTTCAATAATTGTTCCATAGAAACCCTCCTAGAATGATGAGATGTAGTAGGCATAATCTCCCTCGGCAATACTGTGGATGATATTTCACCCGGTAGCAAGCTGAGCACAAGTAGAAGAGGGATGGACTTGAGTGTAATAGGCATGACGTCCTCCTCTTTGAAAAGTAGAGTCAGCTTATTATGTCCTGCTAAGTCCTGATTATTAATATTTAGTCTTCTTTATATGGTAGTTATGCCAACAAGCTATAAATAACAAAGATGAAAGCAAACAGAATCATTACGACCGCAGCCATGGCCATGCCCCGCTTTAGTTTCGGCGGGACACGATCCTTGGTCATAATTAATACTGCGCCTAGACAGAGGACTAGGACAACATAAATCGTGAGATTTTCGTTATTCATTTCCTGTTATACCTGTTTGAAAGCTGCAATGATGTTTTTGTACTCTTCTTCATTGTCTTTATAAGATTCTTTGTTGAAGCGGTTATTCACCCATTGCATCATCGCTGGACGACTAAGGAAGGTATGTGTTTCTTCTCCCCATTGATCGGAAATTTCGCGGAGTACAATGTAGCGGCCTTGAACTTCTACCGTCATCATATTCCATTTGTCTGTTTTGTATATTTCATGTTTTTTGATCATTATCATTACCACCCTGGCGATTTTTGGCTTTTGGCTCAATGATAACGCACTGGAGAAGGGAAAAGCAAATTAAATCATATATTAAGGGTTGGGTTTGATTGATTTGAACAGAAGATTGCAGTATACTATAGTTATACGCCATATATGGCGGTTATTTTTAGGAGGTTGTTCAATTGAAAGGTACAGTAAAATGGTTTAACGCAGAAAAAGGTTATGGTTTTCTTCAAGTAGAAGGCGGCGAAGATGTATTCGTACACTTCTCAGCAATTCAAGGTGAAGGATTCAAGACTTTGGACGAAGGTCAAGAAGTAGAATTCGACATCACTGATGGTAGTCGCGGACCGCAAGCTGAAAACGTAGTAAAATTATAAGAAACAGCAGGACAGTTAAGCTGTCTGCTACAAATATATAATTTACTTGGCAAGCCCTTGCAAGAGTGGTTACCAACTTACAGAACACAGTTCTTTCGGGAACTGTGTTTTTTTACGCCCACTATAGATGTTCTCCTAAATGAAAAAGGTCGTTGCACTCCAGTGAAGGGGAGTGCAACGACCTTTTTGTATTATGGAATAACACCAACCCTAATTATAGGGAGGCTTTTTTGTTCTTTTTTCTGAAATAATTGATCGGCTCCAGGTTGGATTTCAATAAATGCTGTCCCAGAAACCCTGCAAAAGCAAGTAAGCTGAAACCCGTAGCCACTATATAAAAAATATAACGCCCCGCCTCTTGATAAATAATGCCGCCAAAGGTACCGCTAAGCAGCCCAGAGGCACTTGACCAAACGACGGTGAAAATGGCAAGACCTGTTGCCCGAAGGCGATCCGGGATAATCCGGGTGATATAACGGACAGATGTTACATAAAAAACACCAAATGATATACTGTGCATGGCTTGAATGGCAATCATTGAGCCTGGATGATCCGCCAGGGACATCAAAAGAAAACGCAGAGCATACATCAGACTCCCCAAGGCCAGCAAGGGCAATTCTTTGAATTTGTCGCCGTATCTGCTGAGGATAAATAATACAGGGATTTCACTAAGAGCTGACGCGAGCAATGCCCAGCCAATGATTTCCTCACCTGCGCCTAGTTGTTTTAGACTGATCGTCAGAAAGGCTTCGTTCATTCTATGGCCTAACGCGAGTACAAACACACAGCCGAAGAACCACAGCACCTCTTTTTGCAACAATATATCTTTAAGTCCATTTTTGCTATTATCAGCTTCAGCTGTGTCCTTATCTTGATTCGTTGTTTCTATAACAGCAGGTCTTTTAACATCCTTAAGACCTAGGGTAATTAAAAGTGCAGCAATAATGATGATGATACATAGGGTCAAGCTCCAAGTAGAGCCCAATGCTCTTAATGCATAGCCAACGGTTAGAGCAAAGAAAGAATAGCCTAAGGAGCCAAAAACGCGAATGGTAATGAAGTTCCGTCCGTGTCTTTCGGCAACTTTGATAGCCATTGTATCGGCAAGCGGAAAAACTGGGTAATAGAAGAAGTAGAAGAAGGACAAAATAAGCATGACAGATGAAAATTCGGCCGCTCTGGCTAATAGAAGACCAGTTACTAATTGACCCGCAAGTAGTATGAACATGATCTTTCGAACGGTGCCTAACTTATCACTTATCATACTCCAGAATAGATTGGATAGGATGGAGATAAGGGGACCGAGGGAATACAAGTAGCCTATCTGAGAACTGCTAAACCCTAAATGTGTGTAGAATAAAGGAAAGTAGGATACTACAAGGACGCTGGTACCATATATGGTAAAAAGAAAGGAACGCAGCCAGTTTTGATCACTGTAAAGGCTGCCGGTCCGTTTTGAAAACATGGATTGCACTCCTCCGAAATTGAAATATGCCTAGTATAGCATAAAGCAATGGGGAGATGTTTTTAAAAACTGCTGTATTTCTGAATCTTTCATGATTTTACGAAAGTGATTTTGTTGTTTGTACAAATACGCCTGATCATATTATAATAAGTGGTGATTTGGATAAGGAGACAACAATGTGGAGGCACTGTCATTGAGTGAATTAGAGCAAGGCCGTTACCTTAGCCCGCGTGGTCCACTGGGACTTATGAACAGGGTCTATAAGTACGTGCTGCCGGAAGTGAGAGAATGTCTCCATTTCTGGCGCCAAGATGCGAACGGGATTCCCGATCCCGAGCTCCGGAAGCAAGCACTTGCCAGCATTGAAACTAAAGAGTTTCATTGCATAGGCGGTGGTATTTATGCCGCCGGCAATTTATCGATGAAACATATACTGATTCCGCTAATTGTTGCTTATCAAACTATCAGTGATTATCTGGACAACTTATGTGATCGCAGTACTTCGCTTGATCCTGCAGATTTCAGGCTGCTGCATCAATCTATGCTGGATGCTATTGATCCAAATGCTGAGCCAGGTAATTATTATGCGCTTCGAAGTGAACAGAATGACGGCGGATATTTGTACAGGCTGGTTCGTAAATGCCAAGAAATGATTTCTTTGTTGCCAGGTTATTCCGCTGCTGCAGCGGAGATTCGAGAACTGGCTGTGCTCTATACAGATTTACAAGTGTATAAGCACATCCGCCCGGAACTCAGGGAAACAGCCCTGAAGGAGTGGTGGGAGGAACAGGGCAGTCGAGCGCCGCATCTGCAATGGAATGAGTTTTCGGCTGCAACGGGATCAACACTAGGTGTATTTATGTTATTTCTTTCCGCATGTGATCCGAAGCTGAACCAAGCTTCTGCGGCTTCGATTCGAGCTGCGTATTTTCCGCATGTATGTGGTCTGCACATTATGCTGGATTATCTGATTGATCAGGAAGAGGACCGAGCAGGCGGTGATCTTAATTTCTGCAATTATTATGATGACACAGATACCATGCTGAGTCGGATCGCTGCAATGGTTGAGTGGGCCCGTAAGGATGTTCGAAATCTTCCAGAGTCTTCGATGCATCGTATGGTGATTGAGGGATTGCTGGCACTTTATTTATCTGATCCCAAAGTTAGCGAACAGCGGGAAGTTCGCTCTGTATCTAAAAGCCTGATGAAAGGCAGTCCGCTTACAAGACTGTTCTTCTTCGCTAACAGCCGTTGGATACGCAAACGCTTTTTGTAACCATGTCGCGAAGTTGTTTTTATAAGATGTATCAGGCTTCGCACAATTTTAAGGAGGAACAACAGAATGTCTAAAATTCAAAAAATCGCAGTATTGACTAGTGGTGGAGATTCACAGGGAATGAACGCCGCTGTTCGTGCGGTTGTAAGAAGCGCACTTTATTTCGGTATTGAGGTATTTGGGGTGCAACGTGGTTATCAAGGTCTGCTGAATCGCGATATTTTCCCAATGGATCTTCGCAGTGTAGGGGATATTATTCAACGTGGCGGTACTGTTCTGCAGTCTGCAAGATGTCTGGAGTTCACGAAACCGGAAGGACAACAAAAAGGCGCGGATATCCTTAATGAACTGGGTATCGATGGTCTAGTAGTTATCGGTGGAGATGGTTCTTATAAAGGAGCTAACAAATTAAGTAAACTTGGTATCAAGACTATGGCTTTGCCAGGTACGATTGATAACGATATCTCCTTCACAGACTACACTATCGGGTTTGATACAGCGGTTGGCGTTGTTGTAGACGCTATTAACAAGTTGCGTGACACTATGTCCTCCCATGAACGTTCTTCGATTGTAGAGGTTATGGGACGCCACTGTGGCGATATCGCGCTGCATGCTGGACTGGCTTCCGGAGCAGAAACAATTCTTGTGCCGGAAATGCCGTATGATTTGAATGAAGTTGCTGACCGGATGCGCGATAACTTTATCAGAGGTAAACGTCACAGTATCGTAATTGTTGCCGAAGGCGTTGGCAAAGGTGAAGATGTGGCTCAAGCTCTGAAAGACCGTCATGCTTCTCTGGATGCACGTGTTACTGTACTCGGACATATCCAACGTGGTGGAACACCAACTCCTGGAGACCGGAATCTGGCTAGCCGTCTTGGCGATTTTGCCGTACGTAAGCTAATCGAAGGTGAATCCGACAAGGCTTGTGGTATCATCAAAGGTGAATTAACCCTTACGGATATTGATCTCGTTGTGAATACGAAAAAGGGCTTTGACCTGGAGCTGTACGAGCTGGCTTCCCGTCTTTCCCAATAATTAGCGACCCTATATATAAAAAGGAACAGCTGCGAAATTCGCACTGTTCCTTTTTTGTGTAATATGGATCGTTAACTCTGTGGTTGTTCCTGTGTGTATTGTGCGGCATAACGCCGTTGAACTTTGATAAGCCGAGACAATAGCAGGGTCGCACCGATGGCAAGACCGGTGATAAGACCAATCCAGTAGCCGAATGCTCCTAGATCTGTATAAGTTGCAAGTATATAACCTGTAGGTAAGCCAATTACCCAATAGGCAATAAAACAAATGATAAAGGCTGGGTTAACATCCTTATATCCGCGAAGCGCCCCTTGAGTAGGTGTAGCAATTGCATCTGAGATTTGAAAAAAGATTGCATAGATCAGGAAATGCTGAATCAATGAGATGACATCGGGTTCATCTGAATATAGACCAGCTACATGATTTCCGGCAAACAAGAGTAATAAAGCTGTGGCCAGCGAAAGGATTGCCGCCAGCCCGATACCCATTATGGCATATTGGCGTGCATCCTTTTGTCTGCCAGACCCGGTCTCGAAGCCGACGAGGATGGTAAGGCTGATGCAAATACTGAGCGGAATCATATAGAGTGTTGTTGCAAAATTGATTGCTGCCTGATGCGCGGCAATTGTTACGGTATCAAATCGGCTCATTAACAAGGTTACAGCGGAAAAGACAGCCGTTTCGAAAAAAATCGAGAAACCGATGGGTACTCCGATTTTAAGCAAATCTTTAATGCTGTTTAACGATATGAAGTAGAAATTACGGAATAATCTGAGATTTACAAAGGCCTGAGAACGATATATGAACAGTAGAGCAACGGCAAATATAACCCAATAGGTAATGGCTGAAGCTACCCCTGCACCAACACCCCCGAGACGAGGGAATCCGAAGTTCCCGAAGATGAGCAAATAGTTCAAACCTACATTTACAGGCAAAGCTATTAGTGTAATACACATGGATACGCGTGTTTGCCCTAAAGCGTCTATACAGCTACGAAGTACCGTATATCCAAACAGGGGGATAATTCCGAACGAAATAGCACTGAGGAAGCGGAAAGCAACATCTCTTACACCAGGCTCCAAGTTCATAAAATTAAGAATAGGTGACAAGGCAAAGCTGCCAATCAGCAAGACGATGATCGAAACAATCAGTGACAGCCAAATACCTTGTGTGACTTGAAAGGCAACATCCTTATCTTTTTTGCTCCCGATGAGCTGTGAAACAATAGGTGTGATCCCCATAAGAATACCGCTGAGACCGGTTTGGATTGGAATCCAAAGACTAGTTCCTATCGCAACTCCTGCCAGATCGACGGTCCCGAATTTACCGGACATATTAGTATCAAAGAAGGTGATCGCGGATAAAGCAATTTGTGTAACAAGGATTGGGAATAAAATATGAAAAAATTGTCCTGCCTTTTGTTTTAAAGAGGTGGTCTGTATCATAATTCTGTGCCTCATTCTTTATGATTTTTCATGGAATAGGTTAAATAGTTCAATAAGTTTCCGTTAAAAGACCCGGCAGACGCCGGGTCTTTAGCATACGTATATCAGATCAGCTATAAATAATAAGGGCTGTATTCATTGTTTTTCGTAATCAACATCGGCTGTATAGCGATTGTTGGCGTTCCAGAGAAGGAACTCATCCACGTTCTCATCTTTTAAAGCGCGGATTTGATCTTCCACCTGTTTTTTACCATATTTCATATAATGACCACTTCCGAGCCAGCTTGCTGTAAAGTCTTGAATCCAAGGCCGAATAACGGGTTTGTAGCTGCCCAGTGGATCAAGCTTCTTATGTGTATCAACCATGGAGCCTTTGATTGTAGCGTAAGGATCTAAGTCGGGCTCTTTCACGCCAAACCATCCCGTTGAATAGTGACTTGGATAAACCATTGGACTGATAACATCCACATTCTTGGATATTTTAACAAAGTCTTGGCCGATACCCTCAGCAGGGGCAGATGCGGCATATCCAAAAATATCTACGGACACACGGACACCAAGTGGAGCTAGCTCTGCTTTGGCATATTTAACAAAATTAGATACAATTTCTACGCGTGAATCACTGGTTTTAGTGTATTTAAGGGTTTCAGCACGTTTTTCGAATCCTTCCGGAAAACGAACATAGTCGAACTGAATTTCTTTGAAGCCGAGCTTGACAGCTTCCTTGGCGATATCCACATTGTATTTCCAAACATCTTCATTATAAGGATTAACAAAGCTGTCGCCGCCTTTATTCTTCCATACAGTGCCATCAGAATTAACAAAAGACATCTGCGGGTTCTTCTTGGCAAGAATGGAATCTTTAAAAACAACAATCCGGGCGATAGGATAAACATCATGTTTCTTCAAACGTTCCATTAACTTGCTGATATCTCCAATAAAAGGCTGAGGGTTACCAAGCTTCTGAAGGTCGGCATTATCGGTCTTATACGTGATATAACCCGCATCGTCCTTAATGTCTATAACCATTGAGTTAAGTTCGGTTTGGTCAAGCAATGTAAGCAGCTTTTCCATTCGTTCCCCACCAGCACTGTAGGCGGTAACATAAATGCCTTTTACTTTGGGTGCGTCTGGCTGTGGATCGGTGTGTAACATACTTTCTGAGTTTGTTGCTTCAGGTGAAGCGCTTGGAGCTGGAGTTGCTACATTCGAATTGCTGTTTTGTTGTGCAATGATGGGGGGATTCATGGCGGACTTCAAAGCGATCGCCACTTCAGCGTCATGTTGGTTCTGTTGTACGCCTACGCTTCCCAAGGCCATCATCAGTAGAGCCCAGGTGATGTTCATTCGTTTTTCTCTCCCTTTATGTACTTTCCCCTAAATTATATAGGAACGGTTGCTCCCAAAAAGAACAGTGTTGTAACAATATTAGCTCAGATTGGGAATAAAAAACCGCCTTTGTTGTTTATAAACGAGATGTATGGATTCGAAACGGTATGAAAAAAGTAAATGCCGCCTTAAATCGGCAACAGGGCCGAACCCAAGGCGGCAACTATCAAGACTTCTCTTGCGGCTTGCTCATTGAAGATACGCAGAATTCTGATGTTCACAGATGCTGTAATGGATAATATCCATGGCATCTGCAGGTTCCAGAATACTTAGCCCGTCTCGCAGAACGATTACTGAATTTAATTCGTCCTGTTTGAGAAACGGCATCATATCAGGATACCACCTCATGACGATTGCTGACAGTTTTACCGTTTCCATTTCCACAAAAATCACCCTTTCCTTTTTCGATAGTTCTGAATAGATTCAGTGTTCATCGGAAAACGAAGTGCTTTGGAAAAAAGAGGGGTAAATCTCAATCTTTATGAAATTGTTAGGGTTCTGCGTGTGTATAATATATCATAATTCTGAGTTTGGTGCATTTTCCAATACTAGGAATTTTTATTTCCTCATTTTGTCTTTCCGGAAGGAGCCCATGACACCCACTGTTTCAACAATATTTACAAAAGCTTGAGGATCTGTCGTGCGGATGATACGTTGCAGCTCTGCAAGTTCGTAGCGGGTTGTTACCGTCATTAGCATGTCCTTTTCAACGTGAGAATAAGCGCCTTCTGTTTTAATCTTTGTGACACCTCGTTGAAGGCCTATTAGATGTTGCAGTAATTCATCTGTACGGTTTGTTACAATATATACGGTTACTTTTAAGTGGCTGATATGAATCATATCCAACACTTTACCTGTTACATATATAGATACCATTGATGAAAGTGCTAAATTCCAGTTCTGGTCAAGATAAGCGGCCGCCAGGATAACTAGTCCATTTAAACTTACCACTACATTACCGACCGGGAAATCACGGTATTTAGTGATAATTGAACCCAAGATGTCAAAACCTCCGGAAGAACCTCCTGCACGAAAGGAGATACCACAGCCAATCCCAACAAGAACTCCGCCAAATACAGAGGACAGCAGCATATCTGTAGCCACCAGATGCTCAGGAATCACCGTTAAGAACCAGGTTGTAAACACAACGGACAACATGCTCATAATAATAAATCTCCGGCCTAACTGGAACCAACCAGCAGCCAGCAGAGGAATATTAAAGAGCAAGTATAGGAGGCTTATGTTTAATGGAGTGAAATAACCCACTAACATGGAAAGCCCAGATACGCCACCACTTAGTAAACGGTGTGGAATTAAAAATAGATTAAATCCACTGGCGATTAGTGCTGCCCCTAAAAAAACAACCAAACAATTCAAAATCTGTCTTAACAAGTAAATCCACCCTTATATATATATTTAAAAAAATAAAACATGAAAGCAATGAAAAGAAAGGAACCCACTGGTATTCTCACATGTGTTTGTGATATAATGTATAGGATATTCTTGAGTAGAACGTTACAATGGTATTTTTGCATTGCATCGGATGTAAAGCTACAGTTGCTCAGGTACAACAAGGTACCTGATGATTAGGGAGGCTTTTCGTCCCAAAAGCGCTATATCATGCAGAAAATAGAGCATGATTGGACAGCCTATAAATGTGTTTACCGCTACTTAAGAATACAGACAAGCATGTGGAATGTCCACTGTATAGAAGGAGCATGAATAATTTGAAAACATTCGCAGAATTTGGCTTGGAGCCAAAAGTGCTACAAGCAATCACAGAGTTAGGATTTGAGGAGGCAACACCGATACAGGAACAGTCGATCCCATTAGCATTGACTGGGTCGGATCTGATCGGTCAAGCTCAGACTGGTACAGGTAAGACTGCTGCTTTTGGTATCCCCCTCATTTCGAAGATTAACCGTGAAGACGAAAAAATCTTGGCCCTTATTATGGCACCAACTCGTGAGTTGGCCATCCAAGTGTCAGAAGAAATTGGCAAGCTAAGCCGTTTCAAAGGTCTTCGCTCGTTGGCGATTTATGGCGGACAGGATATTGGACGTCAAATCCGTGGATTGAAAAAGAAACCACAAATCATTATTGGTACACCTGGTCGTTTGCTCGATCACATCAACCGTAAAACGATCCGTTTGGATGATGTTCAAACCGTTGTATTGGATGAAGCAGATGAAATGCTGGATATGGGCTTTATGGAAGATATTCAGACGATCTTGAAGCTCGTTCCTGTAGAACGTCAAACCATGTTGTTCTCTGCTACAATGCCACCAAACATTCAACGCCTAGCTCAACAATTTCTTAACAACCCGCAACATGTCTCCGTTATTCCGAAACAAATCAGTGCCCCACTGATTGATCAAGCTTATGTGGAAGTGCCTGAGCGTCAAAAGTTTGAAGCTCTTAGTCGTTTGATTGATATGGAATCACCTGAATTAGCTATCGTATTCGGACGTACTAAGCGCCGGGTTGATGAGCTTGCTGAAGCTTTGCAAAAACGCGGATATTCTGCTGATGGATTGCATGGTGACTTGTCACAGAACCAACGTGATGCTGTAATGCGTAAATTCCGTGATGGCAGCATTGACGTGCTGGTAGCTACTGACGTAGCGGCACGTGGTCTGGACGTATCCGGCGTAACTCACGTAATTAACTTTGACTTGCCACAAGATCCTGAAAGCTATGTACACCGTATTGGTCGTACAGGACGCGCAGGTAAAGAAGGTACGGCTTGGTCATTCGTTACTCCACGCGAAATCGATCACCTGCATTTGATCGAACGTGTTACTCGTCACCGGATTACTCGTAAACCTTTGCCAACAATGGCTGAAGCTATTGAAGGTAAACAACGCGTTACTGCTGAGCGTTTGCTTGAAGTGGTAGAAAGCGGAGAATTGAACGAGTACAAAGGAATTTCTATTCAATTGCTTGAGCAATATGATTCCGTACAATTGTTGTCCGCAGCTATGAAGCTTCTCACTGGCGACAAGAAGGATTCCGCAATTGAATTGACTCCTGAAGATCCAATTCGTGCTAAACGTCGTGGTGGCAAAAACGATATCCGCAGTGGCCGTAAACCTAATGGTGGTTATGGCGGAAACCGTGGTACTTCCGGTGGCAGCGGTAGCGGTGGCGGATACCGTGGTAACCGTGATAATAACGGTGGCGGTAGTCGTGGTGGCTATAGCAGCGGTGGCAGCAACTACGGTAGCGGCAGTGGCGGCTATGGCGGTGGCTATAAAGGCAACCGTGATGGCGCACCAGCTCGTGACGGTGGTGCAAACCGCAGCGCAGAGCGTAAACCATACACTCGTCCAAGCAGCACGAGCACTCGTCCTGCAAAACGTGAAGATTTCGATAATTAATACTTCGTCCAGATACCAAAGAAGACGAGATGCCGCATTGCGGTTCTCGTCTTCTTTTTGCTGAAATATAAGGATGTTTGGTGAATTGT
Source organism: Paenibacillus sp. FSL R7-0048 (assembly GCF_038004505.1). Lineage (NCBI taxonomy): Bacteria > Bacillati > Bacillota > Bacilli > Caryophanales > Paenibacillaceae > Paenibacillus > Paenibacillus sp. FSL R7-0048. The sequence continues at coordinate 2,479,336 of NZ_JBBORF010000001.1, forward strand.
TGTGTCCTTAGTAGGGCGCGAATTTGTTTTGTGAGATATTAGTATCCGAATGTACGAGTGATGATAACGAGCAAGATAAACAATACGAGGATCGTGCCTGTAGAAGTCCAACCGCCGAAGCCAACAGGTGTAGACATGAGATAACCTCCTTTAGAATGTGGGGATTTTGGTATTTCTTATGGTTACAATCCTAATATATGGACTATAAAGGCTTTACGTATAGACGATAGTCTATAATTCAGAAAGTTGGGCTATGGAAATGAGGAGGTCAAATGAGGTATAGTTAAGATATGTAGTATGTAAGAGACAGAGGAGGAAGGGAATTGGAGTTTAAAGGAGCAATGGGCGGCTTATACCGCGTCACAGAATGGATTTCACGTATCGCAGGAAGTAATATCTTATGGGCACTATGTTCCGCCCCGTTTTTGTTTTTTGGTGTTTTAAAGATGATTATGTTAGGGACAGGCGCAGGTGGAGCGAACGAGCAAATTACATTGAACTGGGCAATGGGGATTCTAGCGCCCTTTACGGTGTTTCCAGCTTCAGCCGCTTTATTTACTGTAGTACGTAAGTGGGTAATGGGGAATACGGATGTAGGAACTTTTCGTACATTTTTTCAGGGGTATAAAGAGAACTATGTAAAAAGTATGCTCGGAGGAGTTATCTATACATTGATGTTCGTTGTTATGTACGTTGATGTAACAGTTTACATGACACAAATGCCTAACTTCAGAATTGTTGGTATTTTGATGTTGGTGCTGATGATACTTTTGTCGGTATCCATGTTTAACTTCTTTTCCATTGTGGTTCATTACCAAATGGGCTTCAAGCAAGTGATGACCAATTCTATATTGCTGACTATAGCACGCCCAATTCGTGTGTTTTCTACATTGATTGCAGCCGCGGTTCTTGTTTATATCGGTCTTAGATATCCGGCTCTGTATTTCATTTGTATTCCAACGTTGATTGCAATGGCGGCCTTCTTTAACTTCTACGCTACTTATAATAAGCTACAGCTGCAAGTAGAAAAGAAGAAACTAAAAGAGCAGGAAGAAGCAGAAGCAGCAGCATTGAACAATCGGGCAGATGAATACGACGACGATGACGATGATGATGACTACGAGGATGAAATTGATGAAAAGGACACCAAACGCATTTAACAAAATGCTGGATTAAGCGTTGGATATTTCCAGGTAATTAATTCCTGTGTAAAAATAAAGCGCATACAGGTTTACTTTTTCGTTAAAACGCAATATAATAATAACAAATCCTGCGATGTACGTTACGGTTACTCGTTGTTTTGAACCAATGATAATGTCTTGGGAGATCTACACGAAGCGCAGCTGAACCGCCCTGTCTATATGACTTGGGGAATTCAAAAACGTTTTCTGCGATCACCCACCTGCTCTAGCAGGTTCAGAAGACACTGTAGCCGGACGGCATAAGCGGGTTTTCTCTTGTTTAAGCCAAGGCGCCCTGTTTCCCGTGAATAATGGGAGCGGGCGCTTTTTTGTATGTCTGGAATAAAGGGAAAGTGAGTTATACCCTTTTGTTCCTGAGACAAGAGTGTTACACTTAGAATAATGAACTTGGGATTTGTAGAGGGGGAAGAATTTTGTCGTTAAAAAGAACCTTGGTTGGCTTATTCCGCAGTCATGATGGAACAAGCGACCGCGCCAAAGATCCGACATTAAAAACGCGTTATTACAATCTAACTAAAGACAAAGCATGGGAAGAAGTTTCATCAACTTTAAAGAAAGTTCCTGGATTTAAGGTGCTTCACGAAGTGGAGTCTGTAGGTGAGATTACTCTTGAGAAGAGAACGGCATTTGGCCGTACGCTGGACATCACGGTATCGGTGCTAAATACGACGCCTGTTCGTTGTGGTGTAGATATGTATTCTGCATCTAGAGGTTCACTTGGTGATCTCGGGGCGAATTACCGTGTGATTCAACGCTTGTATGCATCTTTGGACAAAAAATTAGGAAAATACAAAGCAGACTGATTTTTAGAGGCCCGTCAAACCCTTCTTGCTTAGGGGTAGTATGAATGCGTTTACGTAAACGGTGAGCTGCTCAGTGTGTTATCGATAAATCTTTCTATTACAAAAAAAGCGGGAGAAGGATGGACCTTCTGCCGCTTTTTTAACAGAGATAATTAAGTATTGTTGGAATAACCGCTACTGATTAAAGAATTAGAGCAGCTTCTTCACGGCAGCAATAGCATCTTCATAGTTAGGGTGCTCGGTCATTTCACTCAAATATTCAACATATACGATCTTGTCGTTCTTATCCAGAACAAAGATGGAGCGCATATCTAAGCGGAATTCTTTAATTAGCACACCATAGGCTTGTCCGAATGAGGTTGCTTTGTGATCGGAAAGAGTAATTACTCGATCGATGCCGGCAGCACCGCACCAGCGAGCTTGGGCAAACGGCAGGTCCGTGCTTACCGTGAGAATTACCACATCGTCACCAAGCTCTGCGGCTTCACTGTTGAACCGGCGGGTCTGTGCGTCACATACCCCGGTATCAAGAGAAGGGACAACACTGATTAGCTTGATTTTACCGGCATAATCACTTAGAGACACGTCTTCTAGAAGATTCTTGCTCAGAACAAAATCGGGTGCAGGATCACCAGCTGTTAGCTTAGGTCCTACGAGAGTGATGGGGTTGCCTTTAAAAGTAGCTACGCCTGTTTTTTCTTGCGTCATATCCTTGTTTTCCTCCTCGAATTATAATATTGGATTCTTACTGCCACAATAAATTATAATCTTAATAGCAGGAAGATGTCCAACCGGACAAGATATATATGTAAAGGGATGGGTGTTATGATATTTATTCGATACGAAAATTGGAAAAGTTATGTCCGGTATTATCCGGTAACCTGTCTGCTCATATTGGCCAATGTGATCATGTTTATCCTGACGGTAATTAACGGAGGATCAACTAATATTCAAACGCTTATTGATTTTGGTGCTATAGTTGATGTGAGTCCGTACAAAGAGGAACTGTGGCGCTATCTGGCCGCTATTTTTTTACATAATGGGTTTTCCCATCTGTTCTTTAATTGCTTCGCTCTCCTGGTGTTTGCACCGCCTCTGGAGCGATTGCTGGGCTGGTGGCGTTATGCGCTGCTCTATGTGGCGGGTGGTTTTCTGGCAAATCTGCTTACAATTGCGATTAGTGCCCGCTCAGTTGTGGAGGTTGGTACGGTTTCGGTTGGCGCTTCTGGAGCAATCTACGCCATTTATGGTGCATTTTTATACATTGCCGTTATTCAACGGGCGATGATGGATGAGGGCTCGCGTAAGACTTTATACGGATTGCTAATGATCGGGATCATTATGTCGTTTGCTACACCGAATGTGAATTGGGTTGCACATCTCGGAGGTTTGGTTTCTGGCTTTTTCGTATATGGGCTAATTATTCGTATATTCAAAAAAAGCCTAAGACAGGGGCGATGATGGAGTGGAGCTAAGACAGCTGCAATATTTTTTAAAGGTAGCTCAAAAAGAACACGTAACAAGAGCGGCAGAAGAGCTTCATGTAGCGCAGTCTGCGGTAAGCCGTCAGATTCATCAGCTGGAGCAAGAGCTTGGGGTTGATCTATTCATGCAAAAAGGGCGCAATCTGCAGCTTACCCCTGTTGGGCAGCTCTTTTGCAAGAAGGTTGAGAGTATCCTTAAGGAGTTGGAGCATTCAGTAAATGAGGTGCATGAATTTCTGGATCCCGAGCGTGGTGAGATTCGGATTGGATTCCCGCATAGCCTTGGCACACATCTAATCCCGACTATCGTTGCAGATTTTCGTAAGTATTATCCTCATGTCAAATTTCGTTTTAAACAAGGATCTTACCCTTCTTTGATAAAAGACGTATTGTCTGGAGAAGTGGATTTAACTTTCATTTCGCCTTTTCCGGAGAATGATGAGCATGTTTCGGGGGATATTGTAATGACTGAAGAGTTGTTTGCGATTCTTCCTCAGAATCACCGGTTGGCAGGAGAATCTGAAATTCGGTTGGAACAGCTGCAAAAAGAGAAGTTTGTTCTATTCAGCCAAGGCTATTCGTTAAGACCTATCGTTTGGCAAGCTTGCTTGCAGGCGGGATTCCAACCGCAGATTGCTTTTGAAGGCGGAGAGACCGATACCATTCGTGGTTTGGTGGCCGCAGGGATGGGTGTGAGCCTGCTTCCGGAGATGGCGTTCTATCAGACGAATCCGCTTCAACCAGCCCAGGTGAAGGTTGTGGAGCCTGCGGTGACGAGAACGGTTGGCTTGATCTACCGTACAGATAGTAAATTACCGCTGGTGGCACGTTCCTTTCGGACTTTTTTAATCTCCTACTTTAAAGCTAGGCAAAATAATACCCCGGTCGGCTCTTAGCCTTCCGGGGTTTTTGTTGTTTAGAGGTATGCGATATTAGTCGCGGTTGCCTAAAAAGACGGTGATCAAGCGAAGCAATTCAAGCAAGGATACTAGAGCGGCAGCAACATAAGTTAATGCAGCGGCGTTGAGAACCTTTGCTACTCCGCGTTCTTCTTCGTTGCGGATGAAACCTTGTTCTACCATGACCTGACGAGCCCGGTTACTGGCGTTGAATTCTACAGGCAGCGTTACGAGCTGGAATGCAACAGCTGCTGAGAAGAAAATGATACCCAAGCCTATAAGATTAAAGTAACCGAAGATGAAACCTGCCATCAGCATGAAAGGCGCGATGCCTGATGCGAAATTAACTACCGGGAACATCCGGTGACGAAGTGTCAACATAGGATAACTTACTTTATGCTGAATCGCGTGGCCTACTTCGTGACAAGCGACAGAAATTGCTGAGATGGAACTTTCATAATACACAGGCTCTGATAAGCGTACAACTCTGTGGATGGGGTCATAATGGTCTGAGAGTGTGCCTCTTACAGGTTCAATCGGAACATCGTGTAAGCCATTAGCATCGAGCATACGTCTCGCGGCTTCATATCCAGTCAGGCCGTTCGAATTAGCTACCTTTGACCACTTGCTGAAGGTTCCTTTGACTCTAAACTGTGCCCACAATGAGAAAAGAAAAGCAATAATTACTAATAGGTACATAAACATAGATGCATTCCTCCACTGTATTGTAAATATGGTATTTACATTGGCGGTCCTTGCGTAAGCAATAGCCGGATCGCTTCCATGCAGGCTAATCCCTGAGGGAGCAGATTTGAAAGTACGCGACTGGCCTGTCCTGGCTTCAAACCACTAATAAGAGGTTCAAGGGCTTTTACTTCCCGTTCTAGCCGCTGCATTTGCTGCTCTAACTCAACTAATTTATCAGAGACGTCAGTTTCTGGTGTTGCCTCGTTCCATTTGCCTAGCATAGATTTGATTTCTTCCAATGAATACTTGTCATGCTTTAATTGAGTAATACGTTCTAAAGCAGCCAAGGTTTCATGGCTGTATAGCCGATAATTTTTGGTGCTTCTAGATTCCGGGGAGATTAATCCCAGTTTCGTGTAATAATCAATAGTTCGTTCACTAATGTGAGCAGCCTTAGCTAATTCTCCAATTCGATACAAAATCATATCCCCATTTAATCTCGCCTCACTAATTGAATACGACTGCCGATAAGTGGCGGTCATCTCCTAAATTGATGGTTTCTTATGCTATCTGTAATGATAACAAACTGGAAACCATACAGTCAAACGTCATACTTTCATAAAGTATATGCAGTAAAGAAGGGTTAATTCATGAACGGTGATCTGTAGTTTCTATACAATACACTCAAACTCAAAGGGATATCAAATTTGAAGAATGATTGGGTTTGGAAATTATAAGTCACTCCAATACATAACATTAAATGTTATGTATTTTGTAATTTTGGTAAAAGATGCGTTCAATTATCAGGTAATATAAATGAGGTTGTGCGCGTAGTTATTTTAATGAAAATGCAGCTAGAATCAGGCCTTTAGGACCTCTAGTCCATTAGTACTGTGAAAATTTCGTGTGCTCAAATAAAATAAAATAAAAACATTCCTAAAATAGTCTTGTCAATTTACCTGACTTCTGATTATAATGACATTAAGAGTTTCACGCTTTGTTAGAAAATATAACATTGGGGAGTGGGGTAAAAATGAAAAAGAAATGGTTGATGATGTTACTGGCCATGATTACACTGATGATTTATCCGGTAAGTGCTTTTGCAGCAGACGGTCCGACGAACGTAGACTTACAAGTCGGATTGGACACAGCGTTTACCTTCCTGGCATTCATTTTAGTATTCTTTATGCAAGCAGGGTTTGCAATGCTCGAAGCGGGTTCGGTTCGGATGAAGAATGCAGGGCACGTAGCAGGTAAGACAGTACTTACCCTGGCTATCGCAAGTCTTTGCTTCTGGGCTATCGGCTTTGGACTTGGTTTCGGTAACGGCAATGGCTTCTTCGGTACTACAGGCTTCTTGTACGGAGGAGATTCAACCGCAGCTTCTTTTGAATCACTTGCATTTTCTGATGTTACTTTAAATGTTAAATTCTTATTCCAAATGGCCTTTGCAGCAGTTTCCTTGGCTATCGTATCTGGTGGTATGGCAGAACGTGCGAAGCTAAGTGTGTATATCATTTTCGGAATTTTGTTCTCCGTCGTAATTTATCCAGTTGTAGCTCACTGGGTATGGGGCGGTGGCTGGTTGGCTGAGCTGGGTATGCAAGATTATGCAGGTTCCACGGTTGTCCATCTTACAGGTGCAACGGCAGCAGTGGTAGCAACCATATTGCTTAAGCCTCGGCTTGGTAAGTTTAATAAAGAAGGTAAACCCGTGATCATTCCAGGTCATAACCAAGTATTTACTGTACTCGGTGTTATTATCCTCTGGTTTGGTTGGTTCGGATTCAATCCAGGTAGTGCTTTGTCCCCAATGGGCGGTTTCTTCGGTCACGTAGCCCTAACAACGAACATCGCAGCAGCAGCAGGTGGTTTGGCAGCATTGATTGCTTCTTGGTTGTACTTTGGTAAATCTGATATTCCAGCAATGCTGAATGGTGTTCTGGCTGCATTGGTTGCAATCACAGGAGCGTGTGCTTTCGTTGATCCATGGGCAGCAATCATTATTGGTTTTGTAGCTGGCGCTTTTACATTCATGACTTCCCAATGGCTGGAACGTGCAGGGCTTGATGATCCAATCTATGCTTTCTCGGTGCATGGTATTGCGGGGATGTGGGGTGCAGTTTCAACGGGTCTGTTCGCTGTACCTGAGCTTATCACTAAAGGTGGCTTGGTAGGTGAAGCTGGGTTGTTCTACGGTGGTGGTTTCCATCAACTAGGCGTTCAAGTGCTTGGTGTGGTTGGAACATTTGTTTTCGTAGCCGTTCTTTCTTTCATCATCTTGTATGTAATGAAGGTAACTATCGGACTTCGCGTTACAGAAGAAGAAGAATTAATGGGTCTGGATATCAGTGAGCATGGTACTTACGGATACCCTGAGCAAATGAAATTGATCGCAGATTCGGAATCCAAAACCCTTAAACAATAACATTTCAACTCGGACAGGGAGGCGGACCGTGTGGCATCGATGGAGTTAACAGATGAGTATAATGAAGAAAGCTTTAGGACCATCGTATTGGCCGGTTCGTCAGAGGAGCTTAGGGAGAGGCGTGTTGCCTGTCAAAAAGTACTTCTCGAACAGTTGAATGTTATTCCTATAGAGGAATGGATGTTCCGTGTGAATACTATGCATGATCTTATTGCCCAAACCGCAGTACTCATATGTGAGGCGCAGATGAAAGAGGCGGGCTATGGCCCGCCTCCCTGTGCTTATTCCTTTATTGTGTTTGGCAGCAGTGGGAGGCAGGAGGCAACGCTTTGGAGCGATCAGGATAATGGCCTGATAGTCGAAGGAGAGCCTGATGGGGAAAAAAATCGCTATTTCGAATTTTTCGGAACTTTGTTATCCGATATGCTTGAAGAAGTAGGATATGAGAAATGTGCGGGGAAGGTAATGTGCTCCCAAGTCATGTGGCGTAAGACATTATCTGAATGGATAGAGCAGCTTGATAGCTGGAGAACTCAGTTGGAATGGGAGCCGATCCGGTATCTTATTATCTCTTCTGATATGCGTCATGTGGCAGGAAGCGTGAAGTTATCAGCGAAGTGGCAAGAAGCTTTCTATGAAGGCTTTGCGGAAAATGAGCAGCTGTCTAATGCTGTTCTTCGCAATACAGTACGCCACAAAGCGACTTTGAATTTACTGGGACAGGTGTTAACAGAACGGTTTGGTGATTATGCAGGCGGATTTGATGTTAAGTATGGGGTCTATATTCCGTTAGTGAACATTGTTAGACGGTTGTCATTACTACATGGCATTAGAGCTGGCTCGACATTAGAGCGGATTGAAGCGCTTGATAGGCTTGGGAAATATCAACATTTAGAGGATATCCGCAGAGCTTTCTTATTAGCAATGCGGTTGCGAGTGAACACGCCATATAGTGTTCAGGATGGATTGTTAATCAGCAGTGATTATGTAGCTGAGAGTGAATTGAAGAATAAGCAGCTGCTGTCTGAGCTGCGTGAAAGCCTGCTGCTTGTCAGACGCCTTCATCGGGCGCTGCAGCGTCAGCTCCGCTCAGCGGAAAGGTGGCGGTCATGAGGGAGCCGAACAAAAGCGGAGGATTCTGGAGTAATCTAAGACAAGGTGGAATGCCCTCGGCAATTGCTTCGATGAGAGGTGGAGAAACTGCACAACAGACTGCGCAGCAAATGGCCTTTATTAGATCTTTGATGCGAGAGAAACGGCGGCCTGAGGTGCTGCATACCCCATTGTCTGAATTAGAGACAGTGATCTTTGATCTAGAGACTACAGGCTTTTCCCATCAGCATGGGGATGAGATTATGTCTTTCGGAGCCGTCAAGGTTGTTGGAGAGCAGATCAAAGAAGAGGAATGCTTTTATACACTGGTGAACTGTCAGACGGCTATTCCGGAGGATATTACAAGGCTGACTGGGATTACGGAAGAAATGACACAATCCGCTCCCTCCTTAATGGATGGCCTTCATAATTTTATGTCCTTTGTAGGTCAGAATGTGCTGGTTGCACATGCAAGCTCACATGATAAGGCTTTTCTTAATGCTGCTTTATGGAAAACCTCTAAAGTTCAGCTAACACACCGTGTGCTGGACACGATGATGTTAGCGCGATGGCTTGAGCCACAGCGAAGTAATTATTCGCTGGATGAGCTGCTATATGTACATGAAATTCCGATTCATGGCCGTCATCATGCCTTGGAAGACGCAAAGATGACAGCACAGCTGTGGGTGATCTACCTGCGGGAAATTTCGGAGCGCGGCCAAGTGGATACCTTGGGTGATCTTTATGCTTATTTAAGTAGAACGTGAAGCGGGGCTTGAGATAAACCCCGGAACAAATTACCGCCGCGGTCATCAGGCAAACGCTCAATATAAAATCCGTTCAGAATGGGATTGCCGCTATCTTTGGTGTTGGGAGAACCTATAAGATAAAGCGCAAACTCAGGTCCTAGTGCTGTTAGTCCTTTATAATCGGCAACTGAAGGGATAGGTGCTGAATGTGGGTGGGAATGAAATAGTCCGATGATAGTTGGTTCATTGTACAGTGCATTAATCCACTCTTCAGGGTGGGGAGTAAAGGTGTGCAGCGGGTCTGGCGCTACGTTGCGCAAGGGTACGTAAGTATCTATGAGCATGCCACCCGCTGCGGCAGCACCCAGCAGGACTCCGCATGCTTCATGCGGATAACAGGACAGCAGGTGCTTCCCCAGTGCTTGCTGTACGGAATATTTCAGTCTAATAGGCTGGACATTTCCCTGGAATGCTGCCATTTGTTCACCCCTCTCTCTTCATTAGGGTTTCGTCGCAGACGAAACCCTCTTTTTTATTATAAAAGTATATATTATTGTGTAAAAAATGGATGGTTTGAAATTTAACCTATTGAGGGTACAATAGTAGAAAACTATTCCAATCGTAAAGGAACAGATGACTATGAAAGCAAGTAATAAATTAAATATAACAGTATTACTCATAGTTGTATGTGTTGCTGTGTTTGCGGTGTGGCATAATCGTGAGCCCAAAGCAGAAGCTGTGCTTGCGCAACAAAATGAGCTGCCGATGAAGAGCGGACCTAAGGCTGGACTGCGTGCACCTTCGTTTTCACTTCAGGGAACAGATGGGACTACCTATGTTGTTGATGGCCCCAGAGATAAAGCGGTAATCCTTAATTTCTGGGCTTCATGGTGTGATCCCTGCCAGCAGGAAGCTCCTGAACTTAATACCATGGCCACTAAGTATAAGGATGTTCTAGATATTTACGGTATTAATGTGAGCAGTCAGGATTATAAACCCAATGCTGAACGTTTTATCAAGAAATACGGTCTTGTGTTTCCGGTTATGTTTGATGTAAAAGATGAGGTGTACAGCAAATATAATGGAGCTGTTTTTCCCACCAATGTGTTCATTGATAAGAATGGAGTGATCTCCGAGATTATTCTAGGTATTCTTAGTCCTGAAGAGTTGGAGGAGAAAATAATCAAGCTTACCGAATCATGAAGCAGGCTATCCCATGTGGAGCCAGATCTGTTTTTTTCTCCAAACAGCAAAAGTCTATAGATCAGCGATTCTTCTTTTTGGAGGATCGCTGATCTGCGTTTTTGGTCAGCCGTGATTTGCTTTAGTTGACCCCAAGCATTAATTTCACTATACAGTGGAGCAGAAATGGCTGGAACCCCGAAGTAAGCCTCGTTAGAACAATTGGGGAATTTCTCCCTATTATTTCGAGATCTCGGGTCATTCAACGAATAATTAGGGAAAATATCCCTCTAATCTAGCTGTTTTGGTGGAAAATAATGAAATCACCCTGATTTTTAGGGAGGAATTCCCTGGTTCTGTTCATTTATAGCGAATATCGGCTATTTTCAGGGAGTTTTTCCCTAATTACTCTACCGCACCCGCACCCCGCACTCGCCCCTGCGCATCCCGCACCGCACACTGCCCATTGCTCACCGCCCACCACCCAAAGTCTATGGGCTAAAGCAATAGTCCGTTATATAGCCTATTTAATAAAAAGAAGCTGCCCTATAAGTAGAATTCTACTTTTGGGAAGCTTCTTTTTTGTCTTACAAAATTCTATAAGTGATCAATTAATGATTGACCAGGCCTCTAGGTTCATTGCTGGTCGTCTTCTCATTCTCCAATGAGAGCTCATTGAGAAGCGCGTAGCGCATACTGTCAACAAGAGCCTCCCAGCTGGCTTCAATTACGTTACTGGAGACACCAACCGTACTCCAGGTGTCTGTGAAGTTCTTGGATTCAATCAATACCCTTACCTTCGCTGCAGTCTGATCCTGTTCATCTATTACACGGACTTTATAGTCGGATAGATGCATTTCCTTTAATTGTGGGAAATAGGTCTGTAATGCTTTACGAAGCGCGTTATCGAGTGCGTTGACTGGACCGTTACCTTCAGCAGCAGTATAAAGATTCTCACTGCCAACTTTCAGTTTCACGAACGCTTCAGATACTACTGGATGTTCTGCGGTTTTCTCAACTAACATCTTGAAGGATTCAAAGGTAAAGGTTTCATTCATCTCGCCGGTAGCTTCCCGAAGGAGTAGCTCCAGTGAGGCATCGGCACCTTCAAATTGATAACCTTGATGTTCCATCGTTTTAATCTTCTCGATCACCCGGCGAGCCTGCTCGCTGCTTGGATCCAGATTTAAACCCATGTCCTGTGCTTTGGAGAGTACATTGCTCTGTCCGGCAAGTTCGGAGACCAGCACACGCTGCTTGTTCCCGACAAGCTCAGGAGCGATATGCTCATAGGTCCGTGAATCACGCATGATGGCGGAGACATGGATTCCACCTTTGTGTGCGAAAGCTGCATTTCCGACATAAGGCTGATTTACCGGCAGATTAACATTAGCCACTTCACTAATATAGCGGGCAGTGTTGGTAATCTGCGATAATGAATCGCCTGGAATACAGTGATAACCCATTTTGATCTGTAGTGTAGGAATAATAGAACATAGGTTGGCGTTACCACACCGTTCACCGTAACCATTAATGGTACCTTGTACTTGCCGTGCTCCAGCTCCGATGGCGCTAAGTGCATTGGCAACCGCTAGCTCACAGTCATTGTGAGTGTGAATTCCGAGATTGGCTCCGGGCAATTGTTGATTTAGAGCGGTAACAATCTCATGAATTTCGTAAGGTAAGGTCCCACCGTTGGTATCGCACATTACAAGCCAATCTGCTCCGGCTTCCCGGGCTTTGGACAGAACAGCTGCTGCATATTCAGGATTATTCTTGTATCCGTCGAAGAAATGCTCGGCATCAAAAATCACTTCAAGGCCTTGGTGTTTCAAGTAGGATATGGAGTCGCCGATCATGGCGAGATTCTCCTCAAGCGTAGTCTGTAATGCAGTGTGTACATGGAAATCCCAAGATTTTCCGACGAGTGTAGCAGCAGGAACCCCTGCGTCAATCATACGTTTTAAATTGTCATCGTTTTCGGCCAAGGAATTCTTCCGCCGAGTGCTGCCGAACGCTGTAATTTTGGCGTTCAGATGAAGCTCCTTGACTCTTTTGAAAAATTCAATGTCTTTATTGTTGCTTCCCGGGATGCCACCTTCAATATAGTGCACACCCAGATCATCGAGTTTCTTGGCAATCTTCAGCTTGTCGTCAGCCGACAGACTGATGCCTTCACCTTGGGTGCCGTCGCGTAATGTAGTATCGAAGATGGAGATGGACTTAGACATGAGAGTCCTCCTTATAGGGAAATGAATTTATATATTATAGCATTTTTACGCGGGAATGTAACAAAGAACTTTACAGCCTCTTAAGTTGACCTAACCGCAGCGGAGAGTTATTCTAAGTTGGACAATAGAAAACCTGAGGATAAGAAGGTAGATATTGTGCAGAATGTTGATCAGTATTATCCAACGAGTGGCAGGGTTATCCTGCATGTTGATATGAATGCTTTTTACTGCTCTGTGCATGAGGCAGAGGACCCTGACCAATATAGAGGCAAAGCTACTGCGGTTGCGGGTAGTGTTGAATTGCGGAAAGGGATCATAGTGACTTGTTCCTACGTCGCCCGCAGAATGGGGATTTCGACGGGAATGCAGGTTCAGAAGGCGCTTCGTATTTGTCCATCGCTTATCGTTATTAAACCGGACTTCCATTTATACCGCAAATATTCTAATGCTTTTATGCAGATTGCATATAGCTATACTCCGTTACTGGAAGCAGTGTCCATCGATGAATGTTACCTTGATATAACTGGCTCCAGACAATTCGGTACACCCATGGAAATAGCGGAGACGATTCAGCGCCGTATAATGGAAGAATTGGGCTTGCCATGCTCAGTGGGGATCGCTCCCAATAAGCTGCTTGCGAAGATGGCTTCCGATTTAAAAAAGCCAAACGGTATTTCAGTGCTGCGACTGCGGGATGTGCCTAAGATTTTATGGGACAAGCCTTGTAACGAAATGTTCGGCATTGGTGGAAAAACAGCAGAAAAGCTCCGCAAACTGGGCATTTACAGTATTGGTCAATTAGCAGCGGCTGATGAAAATATGCTGGTTGAGAATTTCGGAGTTATGGGCTCATGGCTAAAGCGTGCTGGCAACGGTATTGATCATGGGATCGTTAATCCTGAGCGGGAGCAGAGTAAGTCGATTGGACACACCACAACATTGCCGCGGGATGTCATAGGTCTTGCTGAGGTACGACCGATTTTGTTGAATTTAAGTGATCAGGTAGCCCGGCGCTTGCGTAAGCAAGGTCTTGTTGCCTCAGGGGTGCAGCTGACCATTCGGACACCCGATATGAAGACCATAACCCGTTCGCGTCAGCTAGAGGCTCCTTCGGAGAGTGGGGAGGATATCTACAAGTCCGTCTGCGATCTATATGTTCGTCATTGGAATGGGGAGAAGCCTGTGCGGCTGCTGGGTGTGACCCTGCAGGGCTTGATTGCTAAAGAGGATTCTGCCATTCAGCTTGATTTGTTCGATTACGAACGTCAGCCTAAGAAAGAGTCTCTTAACAAGACTATGGACATGCTACGTAATAAATTCGGTGAAAATGCAGTGTTGACCGCCGGGATGTTAAGCGATTCTCACTCTGCAAGGCTCCGCAATCATAAAGAACGTGGCACTTCGTTGCAAAAGGATAATCTTCTATCTGTCGAGTCTGATAAAGAGTAACAAGAACATTCTATGACATGTCAAAATAGATGCCGTAGAATGCGTCAGAAATGCAAACGTATTGAAAATCGATTGAAATTGTATTCTTTTTATATTAATATGAGAAAATATAAGACGCTGGTACAACAGCGCTGTATTGTTCAACGGGAGGCAGAGATAAAATGGCTAAGTACACTTGGGTCGAAAAAGACACTTGTATCGCTTGCGGTGCATGTGGCGCAACGGCTCCTGATATTTTTGATTACGATGACGAAGGTTTGGCAGAAGTTATTTATGAAAATGACGGAAACCACGGCATCACAGCGATTCCGGATGATTTGTTTGATGATCTCCAGGATTCTTGTGATGGATGCCCAACCGACTCTATTAAAATTGCGGATGAGCCTTTTAACAAAGAGGGCTAATTAGCCGGGATTTTGTAACTTCTAGCACAACATAAAGACATCTCTCGCGAACTTTTGTTCAGCTAGGGATGTCTTTTTTGCGATGTCTGACCGATATTAATGTAGGAAGGAATTATAAAATTTCGGAGGTTCCGATGAAAAATTCTCAGCACCTCAAAGCATATGTACAGATGCATCCAGACAATAAGATGGCATGGTACTTGCTGGGTAAGGAATACTATAAGAACGGTCAACAGGGGAAAGCTAACTATTGCTTCAATCAGGCTGGAGAAGTATATGAAGCTTTCGAGCATAGTAAGGTGCCTGCGGAAACGCTACGGGAATATGAGGAAGGGCTGCTTCAGGCAAGCCGCCAGCGGGACCGAAGGCAGCAAAGATTCCGCTACATTATGCTTGGGCTGATGCTTCTATTACTGGTTATGGTGCCATCGGCTGTGGCTCCGGGTCTAGATATTGCGGAAGATCAGGAAATGGTCCAAGACACGGTTGCTTCTGAAGTCAAAGATCCGCTTGACCAAAAAGATGTTAAGAAGGAACCCGTTCTAGAGGCACGAAAAATGATGTATACAGCGCAAGAGAGTGGAGCTTCGGCTTCGTCAGGGAAGCTGATGGCAACTATGCTAATGCGCGAGGAACCGTTTCAAGCTGCTATTTTGGGCATGGAGCGGGAAGGGAAGTGGCTGCTGTGGAAAGAGAAGCTTCCGCTTAATTCCACACTGCAGAAGAATGGGAACGGACGGTTGGTATACCAATCCTATGATCCAGCGGCATGTGCATGCGAACCGCCAGAGCAAGGGGAACTTGCGGTGGATGCAGCTAAGTGGCAGGGGGAACAAGAGGAGCTAGCTACATTATGGAGTGCAATGAGGTCTTATCAGAATCATAAAGGCAAGCTTCCGGCTTCTCTGGCGGAATTGACCAGACCTTTTCCGGAAAATTGGATTGGCGGGACGACACCAGTTATGAAACGTGAGTTCAAATCTCTTAAGGAAATAGCAACTGCTAAGGCACTGGGTACACCGGAAGTTGCGGGTGAGCCTCCAAGCTCAACTGCTGAGGCGGGAATGGGCATACCGACGGCGTTAAGCGAGAGTGGAAGTAGTGGAAAGGGCGTTCCTTTTTTTGACCAGCCGCTTAGAGTGATTGTGGATAAACAAAAACACCGCTTGGCAGTAGTCAGCGGCTCTGTTATTCTACGAAATTATGAGGTAGGGCTTGGGGGAGACAAGACTCCGGAAGGCAATTTCATCATTACAGATAAAGTGGTCAATCCAAACGGTCATGATAATGGGGAGTTCGGAAGCCGCGGACTACAACTCTCAGATAGTAATTATGCTATTCATGGCACCAATGAGCCAGAAAGTGTCGGCAAGGATGAATCCCTTGGCTGTATTCGGATGAGTCGAGAAGATGTGGAAGAACTATTCGCTATGATTCCAAAAGGAACAAAAGTGGTGATTAGTAAAGGGGTTCTGCCTGACAAGCAGCTGCTGCCGGCGAAACGCTTCAACCCTGCTGCTCCATATGATCAGACCAACCCCCACAAAGTATACCACTGGCTGAATTAGTTCCCGGCAACTATAAACAGAACGATGATGAGAAGAATTAGTAAAGTTAAACTTACGCCGATCCACATTAGCGCTTTACGATTAACTTCTTCTTTCTTTTGCTGCAAAGTTGGTGGTTTACGTTTAGTTGACATCCAGCATACCTTCTTTCTCTCTTAATCGCTGATTACCCCTATATTGTAATGCGTTTACAAGAAAATTACTATACTTTGGGTTAAGCTCTCTGCACACTTACAGGGTAAAATGCTTTTCTTTTGTTCAAGAAAAGGCTAAA
Organism: Paenibacillus sp. FSL R7-0048; assembly: GCF_038004505.1. Taxonomy (NCBI): domain Bacteria; kingdom Bacillati; phylum Bacillota; class Bacilli; order Caryophanales; family Paenibacillaceae; genus Paenibacillus; species Paenibacillus sp. FSL R7-0048. The sequence continues at coordinate 2,495,788 of NZ_JBBORF010000001.1, forward strand.
ATTAAGAAGAAACCTACAGAATCGGGTAGACACGTGGATTAGTGAAGTACCCCTTAAGGAGCGAGAACGGTGTTGTATCGTAATTTTGGTAAACCAATTTTCTTTAAGCTGGACCCTGAGAAGGCTCACCATCTCGTCATAGGTGGATTGGATAAATCATCATCAGTTCCAGGGGGAAGCGCGGCATTGCGTTTAATGTATGGCGTTCCTGAAACGGCAGATTTAGCAGTTGATCTGTTTGGCATACATTTTCCGACTCCAGTTGGACTGGCAGCAGGCTTGGATAAGAATGCCGAGGCCGTTTCTGGATTCTCTTCGATCGGATTCGGATTTATGGAAGTGGGGACGGTTACCCCTAAGGGTCAGCCGGGTAATGATAGCCCGCGTTTGTTCCGTCTTCCCTCTGATGAAGCTCTGATCAATCGTATGGGCTTCAATAACGAAGGGGCTGACGCTATGGCAGAGCGTCTAAAAAAATTAAAAAATCGCAGAGTTCCAATAGCAGTAAATATTGGACGGAATAAAATAACTAGTAATGAAGCGGCTCATGAAGATTATCGTCAGTGTATCCGTACGCTTTATCCGTACGGTGATTTTTTTGTGGTCAATATCAGCTCACCAAATACACCGGGGCTGCGCAGTCTCCAGCATGGCAGCGAATTAGCGTTCCTGCTGGCACAAGTAAAGGAAGAAATGGAGATTCATCGTAAAGCCACAGGCCTGAATAAGAGCTTGTTGGTTAAGATTGCTCCAGATGTAAGTGATTCTGAATTGGAGTATATGGTTCAATCACTGACAGAAGCTGGTATGGATGGTATTATTGCTACGAATACTACATTGAACCGGGATGGACTTAGTCATGAAAAGGCTAATGAGACAGGTGGATTAAGCGGTAAGCCACTTCGTGACCGGTCAACGGAAATCATTCGTAGGATTTATCGCCAGACTGAAGGGAAGATGCCGATCATAGGTTCAGGGGGCATATTCACCAGTCAGGATGCGTATGACAAGATAAGAGCAGGCGCAAGTCTGGTCGAAATTTATACAGCACTCATCTACGAAGGACCGGAGGTTAACCGCAGGCTGCATGCCGGATTACGGCAGCTCTTACGGCGGGACGGATTCAGTCATATCTCTGAAGCAGTGGGTGCTGATCATCACTGATTGAAGGAGTCGAAAGGACAGGAGGACGAAGGCGATGGACGGCAGGGACTGGGGAACTTTTTTGCTTCCATATGAACAGACTGTGGAAGAATTGAAAGTTAAATTCAAAACAATGCGTTCGGAGTTGAAGAAAAGAGAGGAATACACGCCGATTGAATTCGTAACTGGTCGTGTAAAGCGGCTGTCAAGCATTTTGGAGAAGGCTAAGCGCCTGAATGTGAAGATGGAGGATCTGGAGACAGGCATTGAAGATATAGCCGGGATCCGGATTATGTGCCAGTTCGTGGAGGATATCCGCAGAGTGGCCGAATATATCCGGGCTCGTAAGGATCTTGAAGTCCTGTATGAGAAGGATTACATCACCAATTATAAAGAGAGCGGGTATCGCAGCTTTCATATGATTATTAAATATCCTGTGCAGACAGCTCTGGGACAAAAAATAGTGCTCGCAGAGATCCAAATTCGTACACTAGCTATGAATTTCTGGGCAACCATAGAGCACTCTCTGAATTATAAATATCGGGAAAGCTTACCGGATGAAATGCGAGTGCGCCTGAAAACCGCAGCTGAAGCAGCCTCCATCTTGGACAGCGAAATGTCCAGTATTCGTGATGAAATCCTGGAAGCACAAAAGACCTTCGAGGAAAACTCGAATATGACGACTCAAATTCTCAAATCTATTCATCAATTGTATTTCTATCATTTGGTGAATGAGGCTATAGATACTCAGGCTCGATTTAACGAAATATGGCAGGCTCAGGACATGGAAGCGATGAAGGAGCTTCTGGATCATGTACGGGGACTTCTCTCTGCAGCTAAAAAGGATAGTTTGCCGGATGGCTTATGATCCGTTGTACTTGGCGTATCTAGTGTACTTTAATCGTGACCGGGATTATTTCGAATGTCACGAGGTGCTCGAAGAGCTATGGCTTGCCAAGCAACGCGACCCATTGTACAAAGCACTTCTCCAAGTAGCTGTTGGGTTGTACCATTGCCGCAATAATAATATGCGTGGTGCAACGATTATGCTAAGCGGGGCTGCTGCCAAGCTGGAAGAATATTCAGCAGTGACACTCGGCATTAATTTGGCTAAGCTAGTGGTGGAAGTGAAGGATTATGTTCGCCGCATGGAGTCGTGTGAGCAGCAGCCATTTTCTTATTATGATCTGACTATAGAAATCATTGATCAAGGTCTAGCGGATGAAGTGAACTCTGCGGCTGAGGTGATCACACCGAATAATCCTCAACGACGAGGTCCTCAAAGACCGACCTCTTCTCATCGTAAATAATGATCCTCTATAAATGAGTATTGCCAAAGGGACACCCGTAAGGGTGTTCCTTGAATCTTTAAACACCTAAATTTTAGCAGTACTATCAGGAGGACGGCATCATGGCGGCACAACTGCCCAGTTCTTTCAGCGAGCGTATGATGGACTTGCTGGGAACGGATTATAATCAATTTGCGGATTCGTACAAGGAGACCCCTAACGGAGGCGTTCGTGTTAATACCTTGAAAATTTCAGTGGAGAAATTGCAAGCTCTTTCCACTTTAGAGCTGGAACCCATTCCGTGGTGTCCAACCGGATTCTATACAGAGGATGGGGCCAGACCAGGTAAACATCCACATTATCACGCGGGATTGTATTACATTCAAGAGCCAAGCGCTATGGCACCTGTGGAACTGCTTGATGTACAGCCAGGAGATCGTGTCCTTGATTTATGCGCTGCACCTGGGGGCAAATCCACACAGATTTCTGCCAAGCTCTCAGGAGAAGGCTTGTTGGTTACCAATGATCTTCATCCAGAACGCACGAAAGCCTTAGCCAAAAATCTAGAGCTATATGGGGTGCGCAACGGTATCGTACTAAACGAAAGTCCAGATCATATTGCAGCGGCATTCCCGCTTTATTTTGACAAAATCTTGATTGATGCTCCTTGCTCAGGTGAAGGGATGTTCCGTAAAGATGAAGACATGGTGAAGCAGTGGGATTCAGGTACACCTGCCAAATATGCTGCCATGCAGCGGGATATTTTACGTTCTGCTGCAACAGCGTTGGCACCGGGAGGTACACTTGTCTATTCAACCTGTACATTTGCTACAGAAGAAAATGAAGAAATTATAGCGGAGTTTATTTCTGAACATCCACAGTTTTCGGTGATTACAGTTGGAGGCACTGGCTCATTTGCTCCTGGTTTTGGAGAACTATCAGGGACAGCAAGACTATGGCCGCATAAAGTAAAAGGTGAAGGACATTTCATGGCTGTGCTGCAGCATGTGGGGCCAAAGGTATCTGCAGAGGAACGTGATCAAGCCGAAGTTAAGTTGAGTGCAGTTACACGGAATACGAATAAAAAAGGCACTGCTCATATTAAATCCGCAAACAAACCAGAAGCCAGACGAGGGAAAGAAGGTAAGTTCTCTAATAAATCTGCTGCTGGCGCTGAACGTGGCCGTCAAGGTTCAGGAGAAGAGCAAGCCTTGGCTGCATATGGAGATTTTATAAAAGACCAGCTTGGCTGGGAGCCAAAAGGGTATCCGATTTTCTTCGGTGATCATCTGTACATCTCCCCACTACCTAAGGAAAGATTAAATGGATTAAAGGCGATTCGTCCAGGATGGTATGTAGGACATGTCCGTAACGGCAGATTTATCCCAGGACATCCAATGGCTACCGCGTTACACCCTGAAGAGAGCTGCCGAAGTGTCTCACTTTCCAGTACGAGTAATGAAGCTATTTCCTATCTTAAAGGAGAGACATTGTTGATTAGTCAAGAACGTCTCTCTATTAAAATAGGAACTACCCAAAAAGGATACGTACTGGTCTGCATAGATGGTTATAGTGCAGGCTGGGGGAAGTGGCAGGACGGTGTGCTCAAGAATGAATATCCCGCAGGCTGGAGGTGGATGTAAGAATGAGCCTATCAGGGAAAACTGCAAAAAAGCAGCGTTTAGATAAAGTATTGTCCCATATGGGGGTAGGATCACGCAGCGATATTCGTAAACAAGCCAAGCAAGGTTTAATTACCGTGAATGGTGCAGTCGTCAAGGATAGTGGATTTCATGTAGACCCGTATCACGATAAAATTGTGGTTGGCGGCGAGCTTGTTACCTATCGTGAATTTATTTATCTTATGATGAATAAGCCACCGGGAGTTCTGTCGGCAACAGAGGACAAGCGGGATCGGACCGTTCTGGATCTTTTAAAGCAGGAATATGTACAGTTTGAACCTTTTCCTGTAGGAAGGTTAGATAAGGACACAGTAGGGCTGCTTCTGCTCACCAATGATGGAAAGCTTGCTCACGAGCTACTATCGCCACGCAAGCATGTCCCTAAGACGTATGAAGCTACAGTTGAGGGAGACGTAGATGCAGACGATGTAGCGGCTTTTGCGGCAGGTGTCGAGCTGGAAGATGGATATGTTACTTTACCTGCACAGCTAACTATATTGGGAAGAGAACGCGGCAGTAAAGTAATCTCACATATTTCGCTGATCATCACAGAAGGAAAGTTTCACCAGGTGAAGCGAATGTTCCAAGCTGTCGGCAAAAAAGTCACTTTTCTGAAACGAGTATCTATGGGAGAATTGAAGCTGGACGAAAGCCTGCCACTGGGAGCTAGTCGTGAACTTACGCTAGAGGAACTGGCACTCTTAAGTACAGAAGCATTAGAACAATAATATAGAGAAAAAATGGTATGTAAATTGAATTTGGAAACTTGGGATAAGGGAATGGAGTGGCGGAGGGGAAATTTGGAACTGTAAGAGCGATAGCGGCCGCCTTTGTTTCCGGATTTCAACCACTAGTAAACGGTATAAATCAAGAAATCTGGAAACAACAGCGGCTGGAAGTCCAAATATTCACCGCAGTTGCGACTGAAACTTAACTCAAATAGCCAGGTTCAATATATATAGAAAAAGAAAGACAAGGATGGTGGGAGTATGAGATACAAACTGATTGCACTAGATGTAGATGGTACACTGTTGAATGATGATCACCACTTGAGCACTGAGAATAAAGAAGCCATTGCTGAGGTTACACGTCTTGGAGGACAAATCGTGTTATGTACCGGCCGCAGTCCGCAGAACTCGATTCCTTTTATGGAGGAAATGGGGTTGTCTGGTTATGTGCTGGGTCATAACGGAGCTGCAACGGTTCGTGTGAAAGATCGGGAAGTGCTGCATCAATACGGTATGGATGCTCGTGGTCTTGACCCTTATATTGATTATTGTAGAAAGCATGATATTCATTATGATGTGAATACGGCTTTTGATATGTATGTAGATAATGTAGAAAACCTGACCAAAGAAGCCAATTATATGTATGAACACTTCCGTATCGTGCCGGCTACACTGCCAGCATGGGAAGATTTCCGTGAACCGGTTGTTAAGTTTACTGTATTTACACAATCAGAAATCCTTGACGAAGCTGAACGTGAATGGCGCACTTGGACCCATGAGTACAATATTTTGCGCAGTGGTGAATTTTTCGTTGATTTGATGCATCCGGAAGCCTCCAAGGGCAACGCCTTAAAGAATCTGGCTGTGAAGCTGGGAATTCCGCAAGAGGAAGTTCTTTCGATCGGTAATTATTTTAATGATATTTCTATGCTTACATACGCGGGTATGGGCGTTGCGATGGATAATTCTCCGGTTGAGGTCAAAGCGGCAGCGAATGCTGTCACGGGGTCTAACAACGAGCATGGTGTGCGAGATGCGCTGGTTAAATATTGTTTATCTTAATAATGGAAAGCATAAAGCGGACTTGAGTCCGTTCTATGCTTTTTTTGTGGTGAAGGAAATAAAAGAGATACATAAACAGAAATGATTTTATCCATAAATAACCCGCCCTTAGGATTAACTAGAAAGGGCGGGACATAGATTAACTTCCTGTATTAAAGTTTAATTTCCTCGTTCCGGCTAGGATCGCTATATTTATAGATACCAGGGTTCAGTTCGATTTTTTCGTCGAAAGGGATATCTTTGTAGCTATCAATATTAGTTCCTGTAGATATCATGCCCTTAGGTGTAATTTCAGGCACCACTTCTTTGCCATTAATCCGTAACGTAGTTTGGTTAACGCTTTTGAAGCCAGAAGATTTGGATGTTGATTCGACAATCAAATTTTCGTCCTCAGTATAGTAAGTGAATTCAATTTTTAACCCATCGACATCAAGTGAAGTGAACTGCTTTTCTTCTTTAGGTTTGTTTATAGTGATCCAATTCTTAGTAGTATCACGTTTCTCAATGACAGCATCCTTTAATATAAGTTTCATTGGAACATCGGACCAGTCGTTATACCATTCCGGAGATTCGAATTGAAATAAATGCTGGTAGCTTTCGGAATGATCTCCTTTCAAATTCCAACCCCCAGTGATTGTTTGATCACCTATAACCAACTGAGCGGTATTATAGTGGACAATTCCTTTTTTAAGCGAATCATTTTCATCTATTAGAATTTGGATATCCAAAGGGGTAACCACTAGCTGATCTAAGGTTATGCCGGTCTTTTCTTGAAATTCAGGACTGTTATACAGTTTCTTAGTGTAAATCGCCTCACTTGCTTTTTGTCCATCTGCTTTAAAATCGAACTTCCACGTACCTGAAAATCGTTTCGCTTCTTCAATGTAACTAAAATGAAGACTAGCTTCCTTCCAATCTGATTCAGTTATATTGAAAACCTGTTCAATAAATAAATCCGATCCTTCGTTAGGCATGATGGTTGGAATTGCTTCATTCTTTTGACCACCAGTACTAACTACCAAATGTGGATTACCCCGTCCTAAGTCAGATGGTGATGCAGCGACTTTGTAACGGATAATGGTTTGATTGGAAACATGTCGAACGGATTCGATTTGAATGCTTGGATATTGCTTAACTCCAGTATCGATAGTATCCCCTGCTTGATGATTAGATTGTAAGGGAATATTCTGATCACGGTAAAAAATGAGATTCCGTGCTTCAAACCTGTAGTCCTTTTTATCATCCTTTAATGTATCAGGTGTCTCATATACTCCAATGAGTTTCTGGCTTTCAGGATCGTATTCTAAATAACCGTATACCTTTGCCTTGGCACCGGATTCATTAGTCATGATGTTTTCCTCTGTAGCAAATCCAGTATATTTGGATAGATCAGATTTAGTATCAAGTGATAACAGCATTTTCATTTTTTCTCCATCAGTTACAACACCGTTCAAATTCATTGTTACTCCTGAACTGGAAGTTTGAAGATTATACTGTTGACCGATGCCGTTATTTAATGCATTGCTCACACTTCGACCACCAATTTTATCCCAATTAATCGTCATACTAGCGAATACAGGAATGGCTACAAGTAAGAGGCAAGAGAAGACAATACTGATAGGAATAACCTTTTTATTAGACCTAGGAGTATTCTGGGAGGCATGCAGATTTCTTTGACGTTTATAAGCTTCTTGTTCTATGGCAGTCCACATCAAATCATAATCCGGTCGGGGAATATGTTTATCTTTTTCAATATACAGACTCATTACTATTCAGCTCCTTTAGTTGGGTTCCACCCATTCTATTTAGTATTTTAAGTCCCTTGTTCAGTCTGGATTTTACAGTTCCTTCGGGTATGCTCATAACTTTAGAGATCTCGGGTACAGTCAATTCGTTTATAAAACGAAGGACTACTACCATTCTGATTTTGTCGGGAAGCTGACTGTATAACCCTTGTAATTCTTTTTTAGTTTCCTGTCGATCCAAACGTTTTTCTACAGGGTTTGATTCCTCAGACCTGGATAGTAAATAATTACGTACTTCTTTCATCCACCCCGTCTTACGCCTTTTGATCACACTGTTGCACTCATTCGAAGCAATTCGTAAAATCCAAGCTTTCAAGTTTCTTACCTTCGACTTATCCGCTAAGATAACTTTTACAAATACCTCTTGGGAAATATCCTCCGCATCTGCCTGATTTTTCATTAAGTAGTAACAAAAATAATATACTTGTTCTTTATAGAGCTCGAAAATTTCCCGGTCACTCATTTTGCTGCACCCCCTGTCTTTGCTGTTCTCATTAATAAGACTTATAAGCGTATGTAATCGTTCATTTTTCATTTTGATTGTAGTATTTCTTCTGAATATCATAGCGAATTCGAATGGAAGATAAGTCGTTTACAGGTAATTATAACCATGATAAAATTAGCGGTGGGACATGCGTCCGTAATCTAATTAAAACTAATTGAATGTCCGCGTTAAAGGTAAAATCATCGAAAGATGATGACACAAAGCCATGGGTCTAAAGCCTTTCGACAGAAGGAAATGATCGCCAGGCCGCCATAGGGATGTCTTATGAAGCATAAAGGATAGCTCTAAAAATATGTAGTCTATTTTGAGCTCTTTTATTATTTCGACCTATACGGCGTTACATTATCGCAAGGGGCCGAAAGGGGAAGTACATGAACAGTTTTTTCAAAACAATAGGTACTAGTTTGGCAGTAGGTGCTTTATTGCTGTCCGGAACGATCGGATGGATGTCTAATCCAGGAGTAGTGTCTGCAGCTACCTCAACAGTAGTAACCGCGGATCAGATGATCAGCAAAGTAACGGCAGCCTCCAAAGCAATAAAGAATTTCCATCTGGATGTGACCAAAAAACAGGATATTCAAAGCGGCGGGGTGCGTATCAGCAACACCAACACTCTGAAGCTGGATATCAACCGTCTGCCGAATTTTGCCGCAGCAGGCACTGTCGCTAGTAGTCTTTTAGAAACATCGTACAGTCTATATGCCAATGACAAGGAGTTTTACTATCTTGTAGACGGAAGTGAACTGATCGATGAATCTGAAGATGAAGGTTACGACGATGACGGGGAGCCAATCGATCCTGATGCACAATATTGGCTTGGACTGGAGAAAACGGAATGGGATGCCTTTTACTCTAAAGGCCAATACGATCCTGTTTCCATGCTTGATTCGGTCAAAAGTTATAAAAAATCCATGAAAGTCAGCACTGCTGGCGCACAAACAGTCTTACAATTCACGGTAACCGATCCGACAGCAGCTAAGGGGATAATCAAACTCTATGACCAGGAGAACCTCTGGGATGGAGAGACAGTTCAACCCAAAAGCGTAACGTGGAAATTATTCGTCAATACTAAGACCTGGCAAACGGAAAAGCTGATAGTCGATCTGAGTTATGTGCTGGTAAGTGATGGAGCCAAAGATACATACACCACGAAAATCGAAGCTAAATATTCCAAAAATAATAAAGGTGCAGCCATTGTAAAACCGGCCGAACTAGAATAATAAGGACGATTCATAACGAGCGAAAAGCGCTGTTCAGCGGAACAGCGCTTTTTGTTGTATCCAACAGCAGTTCTTTATTAGTTGACAAGAATAAATCATTGCTGTAATTTATATGTATGCGCATGTATATAATAATTTATCTAAATATAATTTAATGAAAGTTGGGAAAAAGATGATAGCACTAGACACAGCATTAACTTTTCGCAGAGGGCTGACATTAAAAAACCGAGTGGTTATGGCTCCAATGACCACTCGAATGAGCTTTTATGACGGTGTAGTAACACAAGATGAATTGAAATACTATTCGCTAAGAACGGGCGAAGTAGGTGCGGTCATCACTGCGGCAGCAAATGTACAAGAGGGTGGAAAAGGATGGGAAGGTGAACTTAGTGTTTCCTCCGATGAATTTATTCCTAGCCTCAGCCGATTAGCATCTACTATTAAACGAAATGGAACAAAGGCTATTTTACAGCTATTCCATGCAGGAAGAATGACAGATTCAAAAATATTGCGTGGCGTACAACCCGTCTCCTCCAGCGCCATTGCTGCCGAACGCCCGAATGCAGAAATTCCAAGAGCATTAACAGAAGATGAAATTTTCGGTGTAATTGAGGATTTTAAAAAAGCGACTCAACGTGCTATTCAAGCTGGATTTGACGGGGTAGAAATTCATGGAGCAAACACATATTTAATCCAACAATTCTTCTCTCCACACTCCAACCGTCGTGAAGATCAATGGGGCGGAAGCTTAGAGAAAAGATTTAATTTCATTAACCAATTAGTGGATGCAGTTATTGCTGTCGTTGACAATTCAAAGGTTAAGGATTTTATTGTCGGGTATCGTTTTTCTCCAGAAGAATATGAAGAGCCTGGAATTAAAATCACCGATACCTTTTATCTTATTGATAAATTAGCTGATAAAAAGCTGGATTATCTGCATATTTCATTAGGGGATTTTAAGAAAGTATCTGCATCAGAAGATTTTAAAGAAAAATCAATCCTGCAATATGTGCATGAGAAAATCAATGGCCGTGTACCTTTAATTGGGGTAGGAGATATCCGTACCAAACAGGACGCAGAGGACACGTTGACAAATGCTGAATTAGTAGCAGTAGGACGGTCTCTTATCATTGATCCTCATTGGACAAGTAAAGTACTGGAGGGTAAAGAAGATCTCATCAGAAGAGTACTTGCTGATCAAGATAGAGAAGAACTTGTAGTAGAGAATGGTATTCTAGAATTCCTTAAATTAATGATGCCTGATCGTTTACGCTAAACTCAAATACAGTTTTGAGGTCTAAATCTATAACGTTCCGCGGTAAATTCCGCGGAACGTTATTTTTCTGTAACGACTCTATTCCCTCTTTAAGATTGTTGTCGTATGTTTCAACATTCGATTCATGAGATTTCGCCGCTCTGTTTTTATGTCGGTGTCGCTTCTCTTTAATGCGTCGCGGATGGGGATGATCTCTGTAATTTTCCTGCCGCTTTTTATTCTTCGATCTACACAAGTCGGGATGTAACCTACGTTAGTTATACTCGTGTGTCCTTTTTCATCCTTCTTTATTTTAAGCGTAAGAATGATACCGCTTTGTGTATAAGGAATATTCATTAGTTTAGTAGAAACAAAATTCCCCAATGAGTAAATAACGAATTGTTTTTTTCCACGAAGCGCTAACGGTTGAAGAACATGTGGGTGAGACCCCAGTATGATGTCGGCGCCATTTTTAAAGAAGAGATTGACCAGCTCTTTTTGCCTCTTGTTTGGAGTGTAACGATATTCGCTTCCGAAATGCAGATAAAGCAAGACTAGATCGACTTTCTTTTTTAAATCTCGAATCTCCCGAATGATCTTGGGCGTAGATATCCGGTTAACCAGCCATGGCTTACTCACTGGTACAGGAATTCGGTTGGTTCCTGCTGTGTAGGAGAGGATGCCAATCGTAATTCCTTTGACGTTTTTAATAAGCGTTCTCTTGGATTCTTCTAATGATTTAGCTGTTCCCGTGTGGTCCATTCCATTACGGTCCAGAACTCGTAACGTCCGAACCAGACCCGGGGCACCATAATCCATGCAATGATTGTTGGCCGTTACTAATACGTCGAATCCGGCTTCCTTAAGTGCAGGGGCCAGTTCGTCTGGACATTTGAATATCGGACCGCCTGATCGGGGACTTTTCCGGCATTCGGGGCCACTTCCAGCAAAGGTGGTTTCGAGATTGCCAATCGTCAAATCAGCCTGTTTCAGATAAGGAGCTACTTTTGCAAACAGGGGGCTGAACGAATAGGTTCCGTCAGGCTGTTTAGCATCCGAAATAATATAACGTTTGACCATTAGATCTCCCACAGCAGCTATTTGTATTTCAGTCATGGATATCCACCTTTTTATTATTTTCATTAGGATATGGCATAAAGTTGTTATGGGTTATTCTTTCTTTAAGGCGAAGTGCAAACATTTGTGTGGCTTTTTATTTAAAATGTGACTCAACGCATAATCACTTTATTTAGATCGTCTAAATTTAAGGTATTCATTTTTTTCAAACTTTTATAATTTGATTCAAATCCTCTTTTTTGTTTGGCAGCCATAATAAAATAAGGTTGTTGATAAACATTATCAATCAAACATTGGAGGTTAAAGAAATGAGTACACAATTCAAAAAAATCGCCGGGGATACTTACTGGATAGGCAAAATCGATAACCGCCAGGTTCCATTTCACCGCCTGATTCTGGCAAAAGGAACTACCTATAATTCTTATTTATTAAAAACAGGTAAACCAACTGTCATTGATACCGTAGATATGGAATTCGGACGTGAATATGCCGAGTGTCTGGGTGAAATGATTGATCTTCTAGATATCCATTACATTGTAATTAATCATACAGAGCCTGATCACTCTGGTGGACTGGCAGCTCTCGCTGCCAAGGCTGCAAATGCCACGATCGTATGCACCGAGATTGCTGTTCCCGAATTGCAGGAAATGTACAAGCTTCATAGCCGGAACTTCCTGGTGGTTAAAGACGGAGATAAGCTGGATATTGGCGGGAAAACGCTGCTGTTTAAAGAAACACCGTATCTCCATACCGCAGAAACGATGATCACCTATTGTATCGAAGATCAAATCTTATTTCCTTGTGATATTTTCAGCACGCATGTTGCGGTGGAGAATCTATTCAGCGATGAAGCCGGGTTTGATATTACGGAAGATTTCCAGGGCTATTACGCAGCAATTATTCATCCTCACAGAAGATATGTAAGAACCCTGTTAGAGGCTGTTAAGGATCTTGAGATCCGGATGATCGCTCCTTCCCATGGGTTTGTGATCCGGAAGGACATACGTAAATATATCGGGATGTACGCCACATTGAGCCGTGAAACGACGCAAGGAAAAAAGGCAACCATCGTATATACCACCATCAAAAACAGTACCAAGAAGATGGCCAAAATCATACAGGATTGCTTGCAGGAAAATAATATAGAGACAGAGGTCTGGGATGCAGATAAAAGTAGTGCCACTGATATTCTGAACAGCATAACGTCAGCGGACGCGGTCTTTATTGGCAGCTCCACTAAATACGCGGACATGATTGGGAACCTGGAGAACATTCTGAAAGAATTGCACAATATGAATCTGGAAGGTAAACTTGCTGCAGCCTTTGGCTCCTACGGCTGGAGTGGTGAAGCCATTGAAGTCATTCAGGATTATCTGAATGGAACAAACATGACGGTGCAAAGCACATCTGAGGTTATTAAAACCACGGGGATGACACATGTAGAGTTCCCTGTACGAATCAGATTTTCCCCGAAAGAGCCTGAGAAAGTTCAAAAAATTAAAAATGCGGCTGAATTTGTTTCGGATTTGCTGCTGAGTTCATTTTAGGGAGGAGGAACATAGGATGACAAAACATTACGTTATTGTTGGCGGAGGAGTAGCCGCCGTCCATGCCGCCAAAGCCATCCGTGATCAAGACGCAGAATCGGAAATTTCGATCCTCGGGGAGGAAAGTCAACTGCCCTATAACCGGATTAAGCTGACCAAAGGGCTGTTTACCGACCTGCACAGTGAGAAGGTGCTGATTAAAAAGGAAAAATGGTACCGCGATAACCGTATCTCCGTAAAAACCTCGACCCGAATCCGTTCTGTCCACCCGGACCGGCAAATAGTTGTGACAGAAGATGGGCAGAGTGTTTCTTATCATAAGCTTTTATTGTGTATGGGAGCGAAGAATCGTGCACTCTCCCTTGAGGGCTTCGCCCTGAACAATGTTCATACCCTCCGGGATATGAACGACGCGGACAGATTGAAAGAAAACCTGCAGGATGGCAGCCATGTAGCCGTAATCGGTGGGGGAGTGCAGGGAATCGAAACCGCTTGGGCGCTGCATGAAGCTGGATATCAGGTAACGGTGATCGAAGCTTTTCACCGGTTGATGGGCAGACAGCTTGATGAGAAATCCTCACAGCTCCTTAAAGAGAACCTTGAACAAGCAGGTGTGAAGGTTATTCTTCGAGCTGATGTAGCGTCTATAACAGGAACTGAGTATGTTACCGGAATTACGCTGCACGACCAATCTCATTTTTCCTGTGACCATGTAGTCTACTCTATTGGTATTGTACCGAATACGAAACTGGTAAGTGGCTCGAATATTCAAGTCCGGCAGGGCATTATCGTAAATGAACAAATGCAAACAAATGATCCGCATGTGTATGCAGCCGGAGATGTTGCTGAAATTAACGGGCATGTGGAAGGACTGTGGGGCGGAGCGATTGAGCAGGGCAGGATTGCCGGCAGTAATATGGTTGCCAATCTGACGGCGTATCGTAGAGCTGTTCCGGTTACCTTGTTTACCGCCTTTGGTATCTCTTTATTTTCGATAGGCAACGTGGATGAACAGTGTTGCGATACGGCGGTAAGCGGAGATGACAATGGGGCGTATACGCGTATCTATGTGAAAGATAACACAATGATCGGTGCGATATCCTGGCAAGGTGCAGCTGCTTCTCTGGGGTATAAAACCGCTGTTGAGTATGGCATCTCCCTTGAGGGGATCGATGTTAACGGGAGTAGCATCGAGGAGATTATGGCTGAAGTACAAAGCAGGCTGAACTAAACTATTAACTTTTTAGGAGATGATAAAGATGAAAAAATACATTTGTCTACCCTGTGGTTATATCTATGATCCGGCATTAGGCGATCCCGATGGGGATGTTGTTGCAGGCACTGCATTTGAAGATTTGCCTGAAGATTGGGTCTGTCCGGTATGCGGTGAAGATACCAGTCATTTTGCGCCGGTTGAAGATAAAAAAACTTCTGTATCCTAAAGGAAAGTAGGAGTTGTACAAAAAAATGAACAACAGGGGGGACAGTTATGAAGGAGTATTCTTGCCAATACGCTGCTGAACCTTGTACCCGCAAGGTGCCTATTTTTGCTGCGTTAAGCGATGACGATCTCTCCCGGATCAGCGCTATGATCAAGCATCGTAAGTTTACTAAAGGTCAACCTTTAATTCTGGAAGGGGCGCCGTCAGATACGCTGTACATTATTCAGCGAGGGCATGTTAAATTATCTAAGACAACTCCTGAGGGCAAGGAACAAATTTTGCACATCTTGACGAATGGAGACTTTTTCGGAGAACTGAGCATTTTTAACAGCGATGAGCTGAGTAACTTCAGTGCTTATGCTCTGAAAGACACTAACATTTGCATGCTGACCCGAACGGATATGGAGCAGCTGATGAGGGATAATCCGGATATTTCGCTCAGACTACTGAAGAGTGTGACCAAAAGACTAGCTCATACGGAAAATCTGGCGCAAAGCCTGGCGACCAAAGATCCCGAAATACGAATTGCTTATATGATCATGGAACTCAGCGACAAATATGGTAAGCAGCGTGGCACTCATATTCATATTGACCTTCCGTTGTCTCGTGAAGAGCTGGCCAGTTATGTTGGGGTCACCCGCGAAACTATTAGCAGAAAATTCTCAAGGTTTGAAGATTCAGGTCTTATTGAGCTAATCGGAAACAAGCAAATGCTCATTATAGATCCAGCCGGTTTGGAGAGTTATATGGGGTATTAAGAGGATTACAGTGTATTGACCGCTCTGTATGAAACCGTGGGTGCAGAACATACGCTATATGGGGCCAGACTCCGATACTTGTCGTTCCCAAAGGATTTCAGTATGATGAATACTATATAAACTTGTCCCTATGGGCTCGATTAATCGGAAGATGGCGAGGAAACCCAATGCAGAAAAGGAATAGCAGAAAATTTTTCCGTATCAGGCTAGAGGAAATGATTCAAACCTTGCGACATGAAATTCATTCGGGAAGTATAGCGATCGGCAGTTATCTTCCTTCAGAAAGCGACTTAGAGGTGCGCTTCGGACTTAGCAACGCTTCTGTGCGCAACGGGCTCAAGGTGCTGGTGGATGAAGGCTTAATTGAGAAAATTCCGCGTGTTGGCAATCGGATAATTCCTCCCGTAGAGGAAGGCAGAACGACGATCAAGTTCGGATATGTGAACACCATCTCCAAGCTTGTAGAGATGCAAGAGCTACTGAATGAGTTCGGTAAACGCTATCCGCATATCGACGTTCAGCCGCTCGAGTTGTCTTCAGGAAACTACTCGACATCTTTGAAGGAATATTTGCAGTCGGAAATCATGGATGTCGTACTGATGAATAATAACAATTATGAGGATTTTTTGGAGCAAGGCTGTACGGAGCTGCTGGAGCCGATGGAGGAACAGCCGGACACGTATCGTTTTCTTTCCGACCCGTTCCGGTATGGTGACCGTAATCGCGTTCGCCCCTTCATTTATTCTCCAGTCGTGCTTTGTTATAATAAACAGCACTTTAAGGAAGCCGGCGTATCACCACCAGACAGTAGCTGGACCTGGGACGATTTGTTTGCTAATGGTCGAAAGGTAGCAGAAGGTCATGACTGGTACGGTTTTTATTTTTATTTGCCTTCTCGTAACCGGTGGCCGTTGTTCCTGCTTCAAAGCGGCACAACGTTTGCGGCAGAACAGGATGACGAAGGGAAATACCGGTTCAGCGGCTCAAAGCTACTCGACAGTTTAGGAACCATCCGAAAGCTGATAGGCATGAAAGATGTATTTCCAGCCGTATTGTCCGAGAGCGATGCGGATGCGGAAGCCTTGTTCTTGCAAGGCAAAGTGTCCATGATAATGACGACCTATTACTTCTTGAACCAATTGCGTCAATCCGATTTGGCATTCGATATTGCTCCATTGCCGCGGCTGCAAAATGCTGATACGCTGCTGATTATAAATGGACTGGCGGTTAACAGCAAATCACAGAACAAGGATGCATCCATGCTACTCGTCGATTTTCTCACCTCACACGAGGCACAACTGATCATTAGGCGCAAGACGCTGAATATTGCAGCCAACCGTTTGGTGATGGATTGGGAAGGTGAGGAAGTGGGTTATCGTCCGGCCCGTTTTCAGCTTTATCGTGAGATCTTCCCTACCTATCGTCTGGTTACAGAGCTGGGTTTGAGCAACCTCCAGTTGAAAGAGATTCAACGTGATATCATGATGTTTGTTTCAGGTCTACTGGACAACGACGAGTTATGCCGCAGACTTGAGGAAATATTGAATGCGGTAAATCAGGAGACTCAGCACTCTTGAGGACTGAAAGTTTATGTGAAAATCCCGGCACAGGTTCAATTCTGAATCTGTGCTTTTTGTTATGTTGAAGTATTTGTTTGTTGCACAAGAATTGACTCATATATGACTCATAATAAACATAAAAACTTGTTGACTATGCTTTTGTTGTTATTATATGATGCAATAGAAGTCAGATATGAGTTAACACGAACTCGATTTTATTAAGGTGGTGTAGCTGCAAAGATGGAAAAGGAAGGCGTTTATTTTCACAATGTTTCGGAGCTGGTTCATAAACCCTATCAATCTGGATTGCATCTCCAGCGTTTTCCACAGCATGTGCGCAATGGCTTGTCAGAGAAAGGAAGAACCAAAGCTATACAATCGAACGGCTGCGAATTGCGGTTTGTCACCGAATCCAAGCATGTTAGGGTCACTGTCGGATCGAATGATAGTAACGGCCGCGTTGTGGTATGCAGAGGGGATTTTTTTCATTCTCAGCATTTTCTGCAGGCGGGTACGGTAACCACTCTGCACTTGGAGGAGCCGGAACGTTTTACAGAGGTATCAAGTAAGCGGCTGAATCAGTCTGGATTTTCCTCTAACGTATGGCGTTTGCATTTTGATCGTTTCGGAGCTGTTTACTACGATGTGGATGCTTTTGGTTGTGAAGTACGTGCGCCTAGACCGGAAGAGGTACCGAAGCTTACGATGCTCGCCTATGGATCTTCCATCAGCCAGAGCGCGGGATCCACGCATCATTTCAATGGTTACTTACAGCAGACAGCGCGCAGACTTGGTGTGGATGTGCTAAATCTTGCGCTTAGCGGATCTTGTTATTGCGAGGACGTAGTTGCCGATCATCTGGCTGAACGTGAGGATTGGGATTTTCTGTTTCTGGAACTTGGTGTCAATATGCGTGCTGTAGTGTCTCCCGAGGAATTCAAGCGTAGAGTGTCTTACATGCTGGACCGGGTTATCAAAAATCATCCTGACAAACCTGTGTTCGTTACTACGATTTATCCGAATCGTGCAACGTATTTTCTTGATACAGGCCATCTTCTTCATGTCCAAGAGGCGGTTTTTAACGAAGTGCTGCTTCGTTACTGTGAGAGCAATAAACATCCACAACTACATCTGCTGGATGGCGCATCAGTCATGCGCGATCTAACCTCGCTGACCTCCGATCTTATTCATCCTTCCGATTATGGACACACGCTAATGAGCGAGCATTTAGCAAAGCTGTTGCGGCCCATGATCGAACCCCTCCGAACTTCTAGTCATTCTACCGAAGTGTCCCCAATTTTATAATAGGGAGTTGATGGAAATGAAGCGTTGGATGCTTACCATGGTGGGAGTTTCATTATTAGCCGTCTCTATGAATGGATGTTCCTCTTCTAATAAGGGGGGAGAAGAACAAGCAGGGGAGAGTCCGGAAAAAACCACTGCTTTCTCCATATCGTTCCGGAGCGGAAACATTTCGTATGCAGACAATCATCCGAATATCAATGATGACAAATGGGTCAAAAAGCTGGAGGAACTTACAAATACAGATCTTAACATCCGTTTGATGCAGCAGAAAAATTTTGATTCGCAAATGATTCAAATGTTCGCGATCAACGACATTTCGGATGTCGTGCAAGCAAGCTCTGGGCTGACGAACCCTCAGTTGGCAGGTTCCGTGGAGGCCGGAGTATTCATGCCCCTAAATGAATTGCTTGAGCAGTATGGGCAGGATCTTCTCAAGAAAGTTCCGAAGGAGGCATGGGACAAGGAGACCGATGCGAAAGGTAATATCTACGCGATTCCGGAATGGCTGTCCAATCCGTCACGCCGTGCAACTTGGATTCGTGCGGATCTTTTGGAACAAACAGGGCTGCCAGAGCCTAAAACAGTAGATGACTTCCTGAATGTCATGCGTGCTTTTAAGAAGCTGGGTGTGGAGAATCCTTATATGGGCCGGGAGGACTTTGTATATTCGGATATGTTCTTCGGATCTTACGATACCTTTGCTAATTTCTTTATGAAACAAGGGGATCAAATTGTCCCGAAATTTATGAATATCGAAAATATGCAAAAGACGATCCAAACGTACAAGACAATGTTCGACGAAGGACTGATTAACAAGGAATTCGTCACAATTAATCCCACGAAATTTAAGAACGATATTCTTGCAGGCAAGGCGGGCATCTGGAACATGAATGCGAACCTGTTGATCCAATGGGATCAGCAGCTAAGAGAACAGGTGCCTACTGGTAAAATGAAGCTGATTGCCTCGCCAACAGGGCCAGACGGTAAGGGGGGACTTCGTCTTGTCGGTACGGTGCCGCGAGCGTATTTAATTAACAGGAATGCGAAAGACCCTGCCGGGATCGTCAAGTTTTTCAACTGGATGGTTAGTGACGAAGCGGAGAAGTTTTTTACCTTCGGAATTGAAGGGGAAAACTACACTGTAGAGAACGGAAATATTAACTATAACAGACCGAAAACAGCTGATGAAGTTGATGAAGAAACGTTCCGTCAAATCCTGCTGTGGTTCGTACAGGATACTACCTACAATAAAGGTGCGCTTAGTCTCACACCCGAAGGAAAAGATTTGATGAAGCTCTACGACACAGTACTTGCGAATGAGGGACGCGACGGGATTCAATTTGAACCGCAAGTAAAAGGCTATCAGAAAAACCCGGACATCACCCCAGGTGGAGATAAATTGCCACCAGTTATATTGACGCATGTGATCAATATGGTATACGGAAAAAAGCCGATTTCCGACTATCCGAAGGTGGTGGAGGAATGGCTGCAGAAAGGGGGAAGTGACATCGTCAAGGAAGCAACAGAACGTTATAACAATAACGACGGTGTGATTTTGTCCCGACATTAATAAGCTGCATCTCACAAGAGGTTTGAACTCCATAATGCTTGTGATTACCTATACCATGTCAAGGAGGAATTTATTTGAGAAACGGACTATATAGGAAAGCTTTTCGAGTGGGCATTAGAGTACTGTTGTCTTTGGCTTTGTTATATTCACCTTTGGAAATGCAAGCGCTTACCGAAGTTTATGCAGACGGAATAACCGATGACTATGTTACGCTCTACGAGGAAAACTTCGATGACCCTGACAATTTTGGATCTACCGGTGGTATTGCCATTCCGGGGCCTTGGCTGCAGGAAGGCGAAGGAAACAGTATGGCGAAAACTTCGGTTTCGTCCACGGCCCCGTCCGTACCGAATCTGGTGAAAATCGATGGCAAGGATGCATTGGCGCTGTCAGTGAATTCGACGGGGTACCGCAATCTTCAATTGAGTTATTATACACGGGCATCCTCCTACATCGGAGGAAGCGTCATCGTAGAATGGTCAAGTGACGGAGGGATAAATTGGACAACGCTGGAGGAATTTAAGCTGCCCCCAGGAATGCTGGAACAAAAGAACAGTGAGCCGAACCAACTCAAAGTCCAAAACTTGGGCAGCGGAGCTGACAACAACCCGAACGTCAAAATCCGGGTTCGTGTGGGGGAGCTTATGAGCGCGAATATGTACATCGATAGTGTCGCCCTCAAAGCTCAAGCGATTCCCGGAATACCACCCGCAGAGACACCGGTGCCAATCCCTACACCGGCTGAACCTAAGCCGTTTGTGGTTCCTGAAGGCGTTAAGCTGTATGAAGATGTGCTGATTGGGAATGCTGGAACGCGGCCGATTTATACTTCGATTGCCGTACCCAAGATCCTGCCTCAAGCACCCGTGCCAGTGATGGTATACATTCATGGCGGAGGTTGGAATCACGGAGACCGGAAGCAAGCCCTTGCCAGTATCTGCAACTATGTAACCAAGCGAGGATATATCGGAGTATCGCTGGATTACCGCTTAACCCCGGAAGCGCCATTCCCGGCGCAAATTCAGGATGTGAAGCTTGCTATTCGTTACTTGCGCGCGCATGCGGCAGAATACCATCTGGACCCGAGTCGGATCGGTGTATGGGGTTCGTCATCAGGGGGGCATCTGGCCTCACTGCTCGGTACGACTGGGAACATTAAGTCAGGCGAGACAATCACATTGGATACAGGACATACCGTAAATGTTCCGGATTTGGCAGGAAATGGCGGTTGGCAGCAATATTCTGATCAAGTGCAAGCCGTTGTCGATCTCTACGGTCCAGCGGATTTTACAACAAACTTCGCTAATAGCTATAAATCAGTGAAAGCGCTTTTAGGCGGGAACGACGCGTTCTCTGTGCCAGACCAGGCAAGGTTGGCCATGCCTGGCACTTATGCGTCACCGGACGATCCGCCTTTTTTCATCCGCCATGGAGATGTGGATGCAACGATCCCATACACGGACAGCATTACGTTCTCCAATCAATTGAAGGATGCAGGCGTGAAAGTGGTCGATGTAAAAATTGTACCTAAACAAGGTCACGGTTTTATAGGCGAAGCGGCTGAGCAAGCAAGCGCCGAGGCTTGGGCTTTTATGGATCAATATGTAAAGAATCGAATGGCAACAACACCTGATGATGAGGTTGTATACCGCGATCTAGCCAGTCTGGCACCGAGCGACGATGCAGTCATCGACAGCAGCAAGCCCACTGTAAACTTCAATAGCGCGACGGGCAGCAGCAATGGATTGTTCAGTATTTCTTCTGGCGCCGAGAACAAGAAATATGTGTATTTTAAATTTGATGTCTCTTCATATAGCAATCCTGCAAACAGGTACATTTTTAATGTTGCTGCCAAAAAGGGTTCATCCAATGCGGACCTCGAACTTTCGTTATTCGGCCTAAAGGATACAAATTGGACTGAATCGGAGCTGACTTGGAGCAATGCGCCTGTCACGGATCTGACCATTGCTTCGTTAAGTGGGAAATTTACCGTAACGGCAGACAAATCAGGAGCTCCACAGGTTTACAGCATCGATGTGTCCGAGTTTGTCAGAGAAAGATTGTCCGCATCGGGCGGTAATATCGCTTTTCTGCTTGGTGATGCGGCAAGCACTGGAATTTCCCTCAATCTCTATTCGAAAGAAGCTAATGGCAACAGCAACCCCCGTCCACAGCTTGTTGTTCAAGAAGCGGTTGCACCTTCAAGCGACCATGAGAAACCTTCCTGGCCGGATGGAAGTTCTCTGAAAGCAGTCAATATAGGTACAGAGTTCATTCAACTTTCATGGCCGGCCGCCAGCGATAATCAAGGTATCGGCTCCTATCGCGTATACCGGGATAACACCCTGTTATCCAATGTTACCGGTGCAACGTACACAGCCGTTGGGCTTAGCCCTAGCACGGCGTACAGCTTTAAGGTTGAAGCGGTGGATCAGTCGGGCAATACATCCGTACCGCTTTCTTTTACGCGGTCAACGCTTACAGAACCCATCATTCCTTACGCGATTGCAAACGTGACAGCCAGCGACAGCGATGGCAATATCGCAACGAATACCATCGATAATAACTTGTTCACCCGTTGGTCCGCCGCAGGTAACAGCCCGTGGGTCCAATACGATTTAGGCGAACGGAAGCAGATCAGTTATTTAGGTATTGCCGTTTATAAAGGTGACACGCGTACGGCTCAATTGAGTATCGAAACTTCAAATGACGGTTTGGCTTGGACTACCATATGGACTGGTGCAAGCATGTACAGAACCATAGAGATGCAACCTTTTGATCTTCCTGACACAGAAGCCAGATATGTGCGGATCGTGGGTCTTGGAAATTCTGATGGCAGCGCGTTTACAAGTTTATCGGAGGTAAACATCTATGCGCCGTTCGCAAATGGCGATACACCTGTAGCCAGCATCCCGAACTACACACCTAATCCCCCCCGGGAACCGATCCCATTCACAGCTCCCGGATTAACCGAACCTGAGGGTACGGTGCATCCGGTTCATTCCTCACCTACTACCACTGGGCGCATCTTGAACGTGCTGGACTATAATGCTGATCTCGCCGATAACGACACAGATGACGGTATTGCTATTCAAGCTGCCATAAACAGTGCTGAGCCCGGCGATGAGGTCTATTTGCCGTCTGGGGTTTATAATTTGAACTCAACATTGGATACTCTTGTCAATTTGAAGCTCAAGTCAGGAGTAAACCTTCGCGGTGAGGATCAATCAACAACCATCCTCAAGACATCTCTCAATAAGGTAAAAAACAGCGCCCTGATGAAAGTATCCGGACAGCATGATCTGTCCATAACTAATCTCACATTGACTTCTACATGGAACGGTGTCTACACGACGGCTCACAAAGTGAACAACCCGGACGCCGGTGGTCCCGACAGCATGATTACCATCGCAAATTTTGGTGAAGTTCCGTCATACAACGTCACGGTTGATGGAGTTACTGTAGAGAAGTATTCACGTATGGGTGTGCGTATCGACAACAGCCGTGATATCGTCGTACGCCGCAGCACGTTCCGAAATGCGACAGATGTAGGTCCGGGCGGTGCTGGCTATGGTGTGTCGATTCAGGGCATGGCCAAGCAGGATCGCAACGGGTATGAGAACGACACGGTTTGGAATGTTGTGGAGGACTCCCATTTCGAAGGCCCTTATTTGCGGCATGGGGCGCTGATCCAATTTGTTGCCCATAACAATGTCCTGCGAAACAATCAGTTTATGAATACAAAGCTGGATGCCATCGATCTGCACGGAGAACTCGAATATTTGAACGAGATATACGGCAATGTGATTAGCGATATTCCCTACGGCGCGGCGATCGGACTGGGAAACACCGGGGGTGCAGCACCCAGCAATCACAGTAAGTCAGGACCGCGTAACTATATCCATGACAATACGATTCGTAATACAAGAGAAGGAATCAATGTAACTATGGGCACCCCGGATACAGTCATTGAGCGAAATGTGATTGAGAATACAACGCATATAGAGAACGCCAAGGGCATTCAGATTTTGAACGGGCCAGGTACTATCATTAAGGAGAATATCATTCGCAACAACACCGCGTCGAATTATTGGGCTGTATCCCTTGAGCATGATCCCGGCGATAGCAAAGCAAATGATATCGGAGCGGGCGACCCGCAGGACGTTCAATTGATCGAAAATTCGCTGATTGGCAATACGAACGGTATTCGACTTCTTGCTGGAAAAGGGATCATCCTGCTGGGGAATCTTATTGACAGTATAAGTCGCAATTATTTCAAAAATGACCATGTGGTAGTAGAGGGTTGGCCGTTACCGATTATACCCTAAAGAAAACACAAGCTCACTCATAGAAACTCCATATTGCAAGCGCTTTATTGTAGGTAGAATGAGGTTAGATTCATTCACTATTTAAGGAAATGGAGGAAAGCCGATGCCACATATTGAGATTAGGATGTACGAAGGCCGAACGAGTGAGCAGAAGGAGGAGATAGTCACCGTATTCACGCGGGAGTTATCCCGAATTATTGAACGGGAGGAACGATTTATTACCGTCGAATTTCAAGAAATTCCCCTGGATGAGAATGCTCCGGCGAACCTGCTGAAAACAGGACCTATAGGAAACGGTTATGAAAGCTAAGTTAACTGGGGTTGACCTTATTAACTACAAAGCCGACACGAAAAGGTCCTTGCTTTTAAACATGTGGAAATTCAGAGCACTCTATGTGATTGCGATTCCCGGGATCTTGTATTTTATTATTTTCAAGTACTTGCCGTTGGCTGGTTCAGTTATTGCGTTTCAGAACTACAATATTTTTAAAGGCTTTACAGGCAGTGAATGGGTGGGACTCGAGCACTTTAGGACGATGTTCCAATACCAGGATTTCGGAAGAATCTTGAGCAATACAATTCTGCTAGGCTTGTATGATCTTATATTCGCCTTTCCGGCTCCAATATTGCTTGCGCTTCTGCTGAATGAAATTCGGCTTGTGTTTTACAAACGGTTTTTGCAAACGGTGGTTTATATGCCCCATTTCCTATCTTGGGTAATTGTCAGCGGTATCGCCTTGGGTATCCTCTCCCCAGGAACAGGGATTGTGAATCAGGCTTTACAAGCTTTCGGCTTTGAACCGATTTATTTTCTTGGTGAAAATTCATACATTCGCACGATTTTGATCAGTTCCGGTATCTGGAGGGATTCCGGGTACGGTACGATCATTTATCTGGCCGCGTTGGCAGGAATAAACCCAGATCTTTATGAGGCTGCTGAAGTAGACGGAGCCGGGCGCTGGAAACAAACCTTAGCCATTACACTGCCGTCTCTGATACCGACGATTATGATTTTGTTCCTTCTCCATATCGGGAGATTTCTTGATCTTGGCTTCGAGCGGGTATGGGTATTCCTGAATGCGCTTAATACCGGGAACGGGGAGATTCTGGACACTTATATCTATAAGGCGGGGCTGCTGTCTCAGCAATACAGCTATACAACAGCAGTGGGGCTATTCAAGTCGGTAGTTGGACTCATTCTGGTGCTCATCGGCAACATTTTGAGCAAAAAAACAACCGGTGAATCGCTGTATTAATCGCTCTTTATGGAGGTAGGGATGATGAGAGTACGCTATACTCGCGGCCAGAATCTATTTAATGTGTTCAATCTTTTGTTTCTGACCGCTCTCGCTTTGGCTATGTTTCTTCCGTTTCTGAATGTGATTGCCCAGTCCTTTAGCAGCTCTGAAGCAATTATTAATGGCAGGGTAGGCTTGCTGCCAAAGGAATTTACCGCGATCAATTATCAGTACGTTTTCAGCGATCATTCCATTTGGCGGGCGTTCGGTGTTTCCGTCTATATTACGGTACTGGGCACCGCCATTAATCTGATTGCGACAGCTTCTCTCGCTTATCCGGTGTCGCGGCCGGAATTCGTAGGACGTAAATACATCGTCATGATGGTATTGTTCACTATGGTATTCAGTGCCCCTCTTATTCCAAACTTTATCCTGATCAAAAATTTGGGGCTTATGAACTCCTTATGGGCACTTATGATTCCGGGGGCCATCAGCGCATTTAACTTTTTCGTGATGAGAAGCTTCTTTATGCAGCTGCCTCAGGAGCTGATAGATTCCTCCAGAATCGATGGGTGTGGCGAGCTGCGGATCATAGTCAATATGGTACTGCCGTTGTCCAAACCGGTAATGGCCTCATTGGGGATTTTTTACGCCGTCGGGCACTGGAATACGTACATGAGCGCTCTGTATTATATCAACAAGCCGTCATTATGGCCTCTGCAAGTGATGTTGAAGAAGCTCTTCGAGACGGACGATATCAGCATTGATCCGGCTTCCTCAGTTTATAGCTCTTTGGCCCACACCTCACCTGAGGGCATCAAAATGGCTGTTATCATTGTCGCTACTATTCCGATTATCATGATTTATCCGTTTCTTCAACGCCATTTCGTTAAAGGAATGATGGTCGGATCCGTCAAATCCTGATCTATCATAGTGTGGTAGAATAGGAACGCGTTAAGCGAGACGAATCGGAAGGTGGTATCCATGGATGAGATGTGTATTAATCGTAGACGACGAGCCCATGATTCGAAAGGGACTTTCTATCATGATCCAGCAATGCGGCGAGCATCCGTATAACATTAAGCTGGCCCAGAATGGCGAGGAGGCCATCCAGCTCATTATGTAGGAACAGCCGGATTTTCTTTTTACAGATATCCGTATGCCCAAGGTAGACGGACTGGAGCTGTGCCGGCGGCTGTCGGAGATGGAGACGGATATTCAGACTGTTGTCATCTCGGGTTATGGGGATTTTGAATACGCCCGCCAATGCGTGTCCTATGGAGTGAAAGAATATCTCCTGAAACCCGTGAGCAAAGGGAACCTTCAAAATGTGATCGCCAAACTGGAAGCGCATAGAGAGAAGTTAGAGAGTTTTGTCTCTGTCGCTAAGCTCGATGAATGGGTCGTGCGTATGGATGATGCCATCTGGACCTTGGATAAAGAAAGGCTGTACCTTGTACTGAAGGAATGGGAAACTGACTTCCTCCAGCGTAAGATGAGCCGAATTCAGCAAAAAGAGCTTCTGGAAGAGGGCTATGCTTTACTCGTGAAGAAGCTGCTTGTCAATTCAGTTACACCCGGTAAAAGCGTGTTAGACTTGTCCGCAGCAGCTGGACCTGAGCAGTTATTTCACTGCTTCGCAGAAGCGTCAGCAGCTATATTGGAAGAGCTTCGTAGAAAGCGCAAGGGTAAAGCGAAGGATCCGATAGAGGAAGCTAAAGCATTTATTGAAAAGCATCTCGCCCAGGAAGTATCGCTGGAAGAAGTGGCGGAAGTGCTTGGGCTAAATGCCTCTTATTTCAGCCAGATGTTTAAGCACTCAACAGGAGAGACCTTTGTACATTACCGCATAAAACGCAGGATGGAGAAGGCCAAAAGATTACTTGCCGATGCAAGCTATCGGATCACCGATATTTCCTATGAAGTCGGGTATGCAGACCATCCTCATTTTACGAAGACGTTCAAAAAGTTCACCGGGCTGGCTCCTTCTGAGTACCGCAACCAGCTGGGGATCGATTGATGAGAAAGAGTCTGTCGAACAAGCTGTTTGCCTCCTTTCTGACCGTCATTCTTCTATCCTTGTCCATGGTTGGATTTATCTCTTATTTTCAGGCTTCGGCTGAGCTGGATAAGTCTTCTGAGAAGTCCATTGCTCAAGTCATCAGAAGTGCGTCTTATCAAACGGATCTGTATTTGCAAAATTATGAAAAGGCTAGCGATTCCATCCTGTCCTACAATCAAGTCAAGGAGTTCTTGGATATGGACCCGGAGGATAGCTTCTCCTACTATCAATATACGAATGACATTCAGAAGTATTTGTTTCGTTCTTTGTTTATTCTGTATCCCCAGATTAATCTGATGTACGTCATCGGTGAACACGGCAAGGCCATTAGCGATGATAACTCCTATCAGGCACATAGCCTGCAGTTTCATCCTCAGGAACGCTACAGTTTCTTAAGCGAACATACGCCGGAGAGCGGCCGCATCACCATTCTCAACACGAATGTGATGAATGAAGGGGATAAGAACATTATTACGATGGTCCGCCGAATCAGAGGGGTCTCTTCCTATCGTCCCAAAGGTATAGTCGCCATTGAATTCAAGGCAGAGGATCTGGCCCGTATATGGGAACCTCTTGATCTGGGACAGGGCGGGTCCTATTTTATCATGGACGAATTCGGCAAGCTCCTTTACCGGGCGGAAGGGAATAATAACCACCCTGGGTTATCTGCTGAGCACATTCAGAACGTATTTCAACACCCAAATGACTCTGTGGTGGAAAAAGTAGACGGGAAAGAGTATTTGTTCGTGTCGAGAAAATCCGAATATTCCAAATGGCAGCTTGTAGTATCCATACCCGTTGGTGAGCTGCGCAAGCCTATTTCTACCATTCGTACGACCACGCTGGTGGTGGGAGTTCTCACGCTTGTCGGCACACTGCTCCTTGCAGCCTGGTTCGGACGATCCATCACGAAGCCCATCCTGATTCTTAAGGAGGGCATGAGGGAGACGGAAAAAGGCAAGTGGCGCAGGCTTGAGATGAACGGCCGTCAGGATGAACTGGGGGGATTGATGCGCAGCTACAATCTCATGGTGACCCGGCTGTCCGAAATGATTGAGCGGGTATACGAAGCGGAGCTTACCACCCAGAAGGAGGCTCTGGAGCGTCATCAAGCTGAATTCCAGGCACTCCAGCTGCAGATTAATCCGCACTATCTATATAACACATTAGAAACTATCAAATGTTATGCGGTCGTTCAGGATTCGGATGAAATCACAGAAATAGTGGAGGCCATGGCATTCATGCTTCGCTACTCCATCCAAACTAATCTGGAGGAAATTACGATTGCCAATGAGCTTAATCATGTACTGAGCTACATGACGATTCTCAAGCACCGGATCGGCAGAGAGTTCGAAATTGACGTAGTGATTCCGCCGACGCTGCTACTGGCTAAGATGGTCAGGCTGACACTTCAGCCCTTGATCGAAAATATTTTTCAGCATGCGTTTCCCGAGGGAATTGAAGACAAGCACTATATTAGAATCGACGCCAGAAAAGAGGGAGATCGTTTTCTAGTTCTTGTAGAGGATAACGGCGCAGGGATGTCCCGCGAACGGCTTGATAAGCTTCGTGAGAAGCTGAATCTGAATCAGCTGGCGGATACGGAAGGAGACTCCCTCTATCATAGAGGTGGAATCGGGCTCATGAACGTGCACCGGAGAATTCAAATGGTGTTCGGTGAACAATACGGATTAAGTGTCGAAAGCGTGGAGAATGAGGGAACCCGGTTGATCTTATCCATGCCTGCGGAGTGAGGAAAAAGATGTTTTCAGAAAAAATTACTATTAGGAGGAAATAGGCAATGAAAATTGATTTGACTGGTAAAATTGCGCTTGTTACAGGGTCCAATGCAGGGATAGGCCGACAAATCTTGGAGACTTTGGCTGCTTCCGGCGCCAAAGTGGCGGTAAACTATTTGTTCGGTTCTGCGGAGGAGACGGTGGACGCGATCCGTCAGGCCGGAGGAGAAGCTTATGCTTTTCAGGCAGACGCAACAAGTCCTGGTCAACTGGACAATATGGTGAAGGAAATAGAGGAGCATTTCGGCGGAACCATCGATATTCTCGTCAACAATGCAGGCGGCATGATCAATCGGGTTCCCACTACTGAAATGAACGAAGAGCATTACAACAAGGTGATGGACGTTAATTTTAAATCATGCGTGTTTGCCTGCAAAGCCGTATCCGCAGGAATGATTGCCAAGAAAAGCGGTAAAATCATCAATGTATCTTCCCTTGCGGCCCATGACGGCGGCGGACCGGGCGCTTCCATTTATGCAGCGGGCAAAGCTGCGGTATGGTCTTATACCAAGGGACTTGCCAAGGAGCTGAGTCCTCACGGGATTAATGTAAACGCTATCTCTCCTGGATTTATCGGTCAGACCGCTTTCCATGCTACCTTTACTGCGGATGCGGCAAGACAGGCAACGATTGCGAAGATTCCGCTGGGCCGGGAAGGTGCTCCACAGGATGTGAGCAATGTGGCACTCTTCCTCGCTTCAGAGCTGTCGGATTATCTGACAGGCGAAATTATTGAAATTAACGGAGGCTTGTTCATGCGATGATGAACCTTAAGGAGAAAGCAGATACTTTTTCCTGGGTTGGTCTTGAGGTGGATAAATTGAAAATGGAGCTGGATCCCTTCCGGAGAGAAGAGATTCTGCTCCCGACAGAACCTGGTGGCTGGTGGCACCAATATGTATGTCCCCAGCATCATACTGAGCTAATCTTCGATGTTATGGAGCAAGATGCGGTTGTCTTTTCTTGCCCGAAGGGCTGCAAGCTGGAAGGTGAGCCCTACCGGGGAGCATGGCTGGTATACCGGCATCAGGCAATGGCGCGATACGCCCTGCAAGCTGCCGTGGTATTCGCCGCAGACGGAGAAGAATTCTACAGCAGCTTAGCCCGGAAGATTCTTGTCGGTTATGCGGAGCAGTTTCCTTTGTATCCGGTTCATCCCGATGCTCAACCCTGGATGCTTAGTGGCCGTGCCTTTCATCAGGCGCTGACAGAGGCTATCTGGTCCACTACGCTTATTCGGGCCTATCTGCTGCTTGTGGATCATGGAGTAACGTTCACTGGGGAGGAAGAGGTAAAGCTGCAAGTGTTCTTCACGATGCTGGAGGAGAGTATGGAGCAATACCGCCACATCCTCATTTACGAGAAGAAGAATGCAGAGAACAATTATACCGCATGGCTGAATGCTAGCCTGGCTTGTGTATATGCCGCCAAAGGTACCAGAGAAAAGCTTGCTTCTTTGCTGGAGGGAGAAGGCGGATTCTATCATCATCTGTCCATTGGCGTGAAGCCAGATGGTTTTGAATTTGAAGGCAGCACGTACTACCATATTTTTGTATTGCGGGCTTATCTCATAGCAGCCGAGATGTACGGGCGCTTCGGGATTGACCTCTATGCTGCCAAAGGAGAACAGGGACAATCCATCCGTGGCATGTTTCAGTTGCTGGCAGAGCTTAGCGGCGATAACGGGGAGCTTCCAGCCGTGCATGATGGTCCTTATGCGCGCGTTCCTTTCGCCCGAGAAATTGCTGAAGTATTTGAAATAGGTATTGCGGTTTACAAAGACCCGAGTCTCCAGCCAATACTGGCGAATGCTTATAGATATCTATACGGGCAGGAATTAAGGACTGGTCTGGAGGCAGTGCTGTATGGAGCAGGTGAGAGTAAGGAGCTTCAGACCAGTTACAGGGTGAGAGACTCTGTCCTACTGCCGGATTCCGGATTCGCCGTGCTCCGCCACCCGGGCAATCCGCTGTCCGTGCTGGCGGATTTCGGAGAGCATGGCGGATCACATGGACATTTCGACAAGCTTCATATCACGATTATGCACCGATGGGGCGAGGTTGCTCCCGAGCTGGGTATGGTTCCTTATGGATCTGTTTTGCGCAAGGAATGGTATTCCGAAACTGCGAGCCATAACACGGTCACCATCGGAGGTCGTTCCCAAGCTCCACATACCGGAAGCTGCTGTCAATTTCGCCAGGAAGGCAACGCTACGTACTTATGGATTCGTTCAGACGGCGCCTATGAAGGAGCTGTTCTAGAGCGGCATCTTGTATTGGCCGACGGTTGGCTGCTGGATTGGTTTCATGTTGAGCAAGTAACGGAGCGGAGTCAGGAAGTAGACTTATGGTTTCATCCGACGGGACATTTGCTGTTACCGTTCGACCCTCACCGTGTCCAGAAGGATTCTCCGGCAGTCCTTGGACTGGAAGCGGGTTATGGCTCAGTAGAAGTACTGTCCGCAATGAAAAATGAGACGGACTGTCCGTTAAATACGGAGTGGAATATCCGTTATGATGGAGTGAGCACCTGCCGGGAGTATGAACTATCTACGAGTACTCTACTAGCGCCCGGCTCCACTATGTATGAAATCCGCACACCGGGTAATGCCGAAGACCCGAGTAGATTGCTACGAGGCATTATGCTTCGGCACAAAGGCCCGTCGGTTGATTTTATTACGGTTTATCGGGACGGGCACGAACCTGCTGTACTGAAGCTAGTGAGTCAGGTGGGCGAACCGCCCCAAATCCAAATAGCAACAACTGGGCAAGCAGTGGTGTATTGCCTTGACCCTAAAGCGGGACTGATTCAGGAAAAGTCCCGGAATACGGAGGAGTAGAGATGTTAGAACCTTTATTTCAACCTACCAGCGGCGTACTCGACCTGTCATATGGGCCAGATGAACATACAGATGTTGGAGAGAATCCTCCGCGGTTTACTTGGATGCCTGCATGTCTGGAAGAGAGTATGTATGAGCTGCAGATCTCCTCAAACACTGAATTTAAGCCGGAAGGCACATTGACCTACAGTAGAATTCCCTATAATTTGTTTACCCCGGATAAGCCGTTGGCGCCCGGCTCGTATTATTGGCGATATAGTCTTATCGGGGAGAATGATATCCGTTCCGAGTGGAGTAAAGTAAGAGCTTTTGTGGTGGAGGATGAATTGCCGCTAACGCCACTGCCTTCCCGTACAGAACGATATTCAGCTGCTTCCGCCAACCATCCGCGGCTTTGGCTTCAAGCGGAGCAACTTCCGTTTTACCGGGAAGTTGTCCGCCAAGACCCGATTTCAACTGGCTGGGAAGACTTCCTGAAGCATTCCGTTCTACCCTGGACAAAGCGCGAGCTTATTCCCGAGCCTGCACCGTATCCAGATAATAAGCGTGTCGCCACACTATGGCGGCAGATGTATATGGACTGCCAGGAAGTCTTCTATGCTATCCGGCATCTTGCTATAGCTGGAGTTGTGTTGGAGGACGAGGCGCTTATCGCCAAAGCTAAAGAGTGGCTGCTTCATGCTGCAAGCTGGAACACAGATGGTACCACCAGCCGGGATTACAACGATGAATGCTCCTTTCGCATAGCCGGAGCGTTGGCATGGGGCTATGATTGGCTTCACGGCTCTCTGACGGAAGAAGAACGCCTTAAGGTAAGGCAGGCGCTACTGCGAAGAACCGGGCAGATCGCATTCCATGTCATCGAACGTTCCCGCATCCATCAAGTTCCTTATGACAGCCATGCGATCCGCTCTTTATCCTCTGTACTCGTACCCTGTTGTATTTCCATGTTGGGTGAGGAGGAGAAGGCGCAGGAATGGCTTGATTATACGCTGGAGTACTTCTCCGCCATGTATACCCCATGGGGTGGCAAAGACGGCGGGTGGGCCGAAGGTCCGATGTATTGGACCACTCAGATGGCATTCGTTACGGAGGCGCTCAATCTAATTCGCAAATACATGGCAATCAATTTCTATGACCGTCCTTTCTTTCGCAAAACAGGTGACTTTCCGCTCTATTGCTTCAGTCCGGATACCATGAGGGCCAGCTTCGGCGATCAATCGTCACTGGGAGATCCGGTTAATCTCAAAACGGGCTTCAATATCCGTCAATTCGCGGGTTTAACCGGGAATGGCCAGTACCAATGGTATTTTGAGCAAACTAAGGAACTGAACCCTGACACCCAGATGATCTTCTATAACTACGGCTGGTGGGATTTCCGGTTCGATGAGATGGTTTATCGCACAGATTATCCGCAGATTTCTTCAGAGCCACCGGTGGCTGCAGAACCTTTGAAGTGGTTTCAGGATGTGGGATGGGTGGCCATGCATCATCGGATGGAGGATCCGCAGGAACATATCATGCTGTTGACCAAGAGCAGCCGTTACGGCTCTGTGAGCCATAGCCATGGGGATCAAAACGCCTTCCTGCTGCATGCCTTCGGCGAGCCCTTGGCTATTGAAAGCGGCTATTACGTTGCATTCAACAGTACGATGCATATGCAGTGGCGCAGGCAGACCCGCTCCAAGAACGCAATTCTTATTGACGGCAAAGGCCAATATGCTGGCACGGACAAGTCGAAGAACATGGCAGCCTACGGCAAGGTGTTGAAGGCGTATAGTACGCCCGGAATCAACTACACGCAAATGGATGCCACCGAAGCCTACCGCGAGAATGTGCCCTATATCAAGCGGTATGTGCGGGAAATATTTTTCTTTGATAACGCTTACTTCGTTATCACAGACAGTGTCGAGCTGGAACGTCCGGGAAAATTGGATTGGCTGTTTCATACGCTGTATCCCATGAAGCTGAAGGATCAATCTTTTAAAGTACATGGTAAAAAAGCTCAGTTGGAGGGCAGATTTGTCTATAGTTCCTCGGGAGAAATGACACTCAGCCAAAGCAATCAATTTACAGATGTAGATCCGAAAGAATGGGAAGGGCTGCCCGAGCATTGGCATTTGACTGCCTCTACTCAAGAGGCCGTAAGCCATCGGATCGTTACTCTTCTGATTCCCCAAAAAGCAGGAAGCCGGGATTACGTATCGTACTTTATGGACGATCAGGACCATGGGGTTCATGTCTACTTTACGAATCAGGGAATTACCCACCGGGTTGAGATCCCAAAAGCTTATTAGTCTTAAGATATCTTCATTTTACGTATACACCCCATTGTACAAGGAGAGGGTTATATTATGAAAAAATGGATTGGCATCTGTCTGGCTATCGTAATGGGTGCTACCGTTATTGCAGGTTGCTCGAACAAGGACAAAGAAGAGACTGCCGGAGGCGCGTCAAATACGCCGCAGAAAACTGAATTCTCGATCTCGATGCGGACGCTGGCTTTTAACTATGTTGAGAAATCACCCGACTTGAATAAGGACAAATGGGTGAAAAAGCTGGAGGAGATGACAAACACAGACTTGGATATAGTGTTGGTTCCTCATAAAGAGTTCGAGCAGAAAATGGTGCAGATGTTCGCCACTAATGATATTCCGGATGTCGTTCAAGGTTCGGGCGGCGTAAATGGCAAGGAGATGGCTGGTTCTGTTGAAGCTGGTGTGTTCATGCCCTTGGATGATCTGCTGCAGCAAAACGGCCAGAACCTTTTGAAAGTAATCCCAAAGGAAGCTTGGGAGAACGTCACCTATCAAGGAAAAATTTATGCAATACCGGAGTTTCTGTCCAATCCCTCCCGCCGGGCGACTTGGATTCGCAAGGACCTGCTGGATCAAACCGGCTTGCAGGTTCCAAAAACGGTCGATGAGTACTTGACTGTGTTGCGTGCCTTCAAAAAGCTGGGGATAGAGAACCCGTACATGGGCCGTCAAGACTTCAAATATGCGGATGCTTTCTTTGGCGCTTATGATGTTTTTCCGTATCTGACTATGTTCGAGGAAGTAAACGGCCAGGTTCAGCCGAAGTTTATGGATAGCGAAAATATGATGAAGGCGTTACAAACCTACAACACCATGTATACAGAGGGTTTGATCAACAAGGAATTTGCCACCATTAACCCGACCAACTACAAAAATGCGATTCTCTCAGGCAAAGCGGGCATGTGGACGATGAATGCCAACGAGCTTCTGCAGTGGGAGCAGCAACTGAAGGCTACGACGCCATCCGCCAAGCTGGAGATTATTCCTTCGCCAGTGGGACCTGATGGAAAAGGAGGCTCCTACTTGTACGGCTCCGCCACGCGCACCTACTTTATTAAGGAAGGTACGAAGAATGCTGCGGATATTGTGAAATTTTTTGACTGGATGCTGAGCAAAGAGGCAGAAACCTTCTTTACCTTTGGGATTAAGGACGAAACCTATAAGGAAGAGAACGGCAAAATCGTATACACTTCTCCTGCGGATTCCGCCGCTATAGATGAGGAGCGCTACCGCCAGTCATTCCTCTGGATGGTGCAGGATACTACTTATAATAAGGGTGTCCTTAACATGACAGAAGAAGGTAGAAGCTTGATCAATGTATACGATACTATTCTGGCTAACGAAGGCCGTGACGGAATTCAGTTCGACCCTCGGCTAGATGCCTTGGTGAAGAATCCAGACATTGCACCTAACTCGGACACGGCTCCTCCGGTACTGCTGACGCACATGGTAAAGATGGTATATGGCAAGGAACCTATCAGCGACTGGCCGAAGGTTGTGGAAGAGTGGCTTTCTAAGGGAGGCAACGATGTCATCAAGGAAGCTACGGAAAAATATAATAACAAAGCTGGCGTCACCATGCCTCGCAGATAAACTTATCCTTCAGGGGAGTTGGAATTCAATTAAGGGCTGCCGAGAGGTAGCCTTTTTAGTTAGGGCCAGTTTACTTTAATGTAATATCCAAAGTATGGATTATATGGTAAGTTAAATGGAGACATTCTAATTCTAATGAACTATATAAAAAGAAATGGAGTGATTTCATGAAGATGCGGAATTCAAAACTTTTATATTATCTTGTCTGGATCATAGTGGGGGCGCTCTTATTACATTATGGAAACTCGCTAATTAGTCATTACACTGAAGAGGCACAAAAGAACTATCAATTAGAAAATACTGTATGGATCACGGCTATTGTCCCGTTTGTCTATGGAATCTATCTGGCATTATTAGAAGGATTACCTAAAGCTTTTGTTGTTAATTGGCTTCTGTTGTTTATTGTGTTTCTTCCAAGTTTTCTTCTGCTTATGTATCCAACTTTAGTAATGTATTTTAACATTTCGAATATCGAGATCTACAAGTTTGCAAGCATACATGATGGAATAGTATTTGGTCTGGTTAGTGGAATGGCACTAGTTAAATCTCTAACGACAAACCGTTAACGAGATTACAGCATTGCTGTTACAGAATTATTGGAGCAGTATAAAATAGTTATATGTAAAATCACCCTTTCAATTATTTGGGTTTTATTGCAAGATATTTATGCATCATGTATTTTATTGAATAATAAGGGGGAGTGCGAATAATGTTATCATCCACAGAGCTTAGCAAGCTGAACGAAGTGAATTACAGGGAGGACCGTTTAGAGGTAGTTAATCATTTTTATGAGGATCTCTGTGATAAAAAAGTAGTCGATGGTTATATTTATTCTCTTAGTCGTTACGGGAAAATCTTTGCTAGTGCTGCCGGAGGTCGTTTCAGTTACGAAGAAGAAAGCACCCAGGAAATGAAAACGGATACAATTTTTCGTGTTGCTTCAATTACGAAGCTGTTTACGGCGACAGCGATTTGGCAGCTTGCGGATGATGGTAAGATTTTTATGGGGCAGCCTGTGAGTTCTATTCTTCCAGAGTTTGATGCCGACCCTTTTAAGCCGATTACCATTGCACATTTACTGACTCATACCTCTGGCATCGCTCCCGATCCTGGCACTATAAGTGATACTTACTATAAAAGTGCATGGTGGTATATTTTTGAATCAGAGCTTGGAAAAGAAAACTGGATTAAAGCCGGTCTATCTAAAGGGATTCATTTTCCGGTAGGGACTCAATGGATGTATTCATCGTTTGGATACGCGATTTTGGGCGCAATTATCGAGAAAATAACAGGTGTTTTTGCAGAAAAATACATAATGGACCACATTGTAAAACCGTTAGGCATGAAAGATACCTTCTTTGATATACCAGCAGAAAAAGCTGGTAGGATCGCCATTCGTTCGGAAAGGGCTAAGGAATATCTTCAGAAGCTGCAAAACGGGGAAATTACGGATGCGGGACAAAGGTCTGAGGAAGAAATCAACGTTCCCGAAACTGGTGGTGGGTTATATTCCACAGTTGCTGATCTGCAAAAGTTCGGAATTATGCTGCTTAATCAAGGGCAATACGAAGGGAGTCATATCTTAAGCCGTATGGCGGTACAAAGAATGACCAAGCGGTTTAATTCTGAGAAAATCCCAAACTATGCATGGGGAGATGCAGGAGCGGATCGACCATACGGACTGGGACCAGACCTTCGCTATAATGTGAGTACTTCTTACTCTGAAGGCACTTTTTTTCACGAAGGGGCTGGGGCCTGTGCCTTATTCGTTGACCCGGTTGAAAAGCTGATTGCCGTTTGGTATCTTCCTTTTCACAAAGGGGTATGGGACGGTAGAGCGGTATTTGGCACCCACAATGTGATCTGGTCCGGACTCGAATAAGAAAAAGACTTTTTTTTGTGATATCTATAGATAGGCAGGATGTGACTTATGTTTGAGATGATAAAGCACCGCTTTCGCATTATGAGGGCGGTTGCTTTTGTTACTTATAAGGAATGGAGTGCGTACAGGACGCATTCGATGGTTTCTATTTTTGTAGGCCCAGTGTACTTTTTAGTGCAGTATTATATATGGAGCGCTGTTTATAGCGGGGAATCTTACATCAACGGGATGTCACTCTCCCAAATGCTTTCCTATTTTTGTGCTACGATGTTGATCAACTATTTGACGATGGATTTTGCCGATTGGAATTTACAAATGCTTATTCGCACCGGGAAATTCATTACGTTTTCGTTAAGACCGCTAAATCATATGTTCTTTGCTTTGTCTCAGAAGGCAGGGCATAGGGTACTTGGGCTTTTATTTGAATTTTTACCCTGCTTTATGATCTTTTTCTTTATTTTTCATATTGATGTCTTACCCGCAAATTTACTATACGCGATTCTTTCGATAGCTATGGCGTTTATGATGAATTTTTTCATTCATTATAGTATTGGAATGGTCGCCTTTTGGATGGTGCAATCCTCTAGTATTCGTAATTT
The DNA here is from genome assembly GCF_038004505.1 of Paenibacillus sp. FSL R7-0048. Lineage (NCBI taxonomy): Bacteria > Bacillati > Bacillota > Bacilli > Caryophanales > Paenibacillaceae > Paenibacillus > Paenibacillus sp. FSL R7-0048. Next base: position 2,534,393 of record NZ_JBBORF010000001.1, read on the forward strand.
TTTTAATCTTTGCGAAGGGATATTTTCAGGATCGCTGATTCCATTAGTATTTTTCCCAAAATCCTTACAAATGGCGTCCTTTTTCTTACCCTTTCAATATACGGCCTTTCTTCCTGCAATGGTCTATACAGGTAGCTATACTTTAGCGGATATAACCTTACCTATTCCTCAAGTGTTATTGCTGCAGCTCATAGCGGTAATTATTGCCGGAGTTGTCTGCCGGGTGCTGTATGCGGTGTCGCTTAAGCATTTTACGGGGGTGGGCGCATGAAACGTATGTATCAAATATATAAAACCTGCATGAAGGCAAATATTGCTTCTGCTATCACTTATCGTGTTAATTTTATTCTTAATAGTCTTATCATGCTCATAGGGAATGTGCTGTTTCCTCTAGTAACGGTATTCATTTATAATTCGAATGCTTCATTTGCAGGTTGGACCTTTAAAGAGGCGCTGTTGATTCAATCCGTTTTTATTCTGTCTACGGCTTGTGCCGGGATTTTTTTTAACGGAATTATGTGGAATACGATGTCTCATGTTGTAGAAGGGACTTTGGAAGTGGTATTAATTAAACCGACCTCGAGCCTTTTTCTGCTGTTGGCCAGATCTTTTGAGTTCGAAAGTATCGGGCTTTTAGGCGGAGGAGTAATCATGTTCGTATACGCACTTAGCGGAATCGATGGGATGACCATCGGCTCTTGGTTATTGTTCCTGTTGTTGTTTGGCGCAGGGCTGCTTGTTATGTTCGGCGTGGCGCTTATTGTGGCAGCGATTTCCTTCAAATGGGTAGCGAATTCCCGCTTGCCGGAGATGTTTGAGAGCATTAAGTCTTTTGGACGTTATCCAGGGACGATTTTTCCTAAAGCAGTCGTAGCCGTGAGTTCTTTTCTGTTTCCGGTTTCCATGATTGCTTACTTTCCAGCATCTACACTGATTGGCCGATGGGAACCCTATTTTTTTATAGCGATTATCCCTTGTGTGTTATTTGCTGCCTTCGGAATTTGGCTCTATACATACATGCTTCGCAGTTACAAAAGCGCCGGAGGATAAAAGATTAGTTTAGCTCTAAGAAGGAGAATTTCACTTGGACATTATTACCGTCAAGAACTTAACCAAGCAATACGAAACCTATCACCGTGGACAAGATGCAAAAAGTGTATTTAAAAGTCTGTTTCACCGTGAAAAATCGATCATTACCTCTGTAGAAGATCTTTCGTTCAGTGTTGGAAAAGGAGAAATTATTGGGATTCTGGGTCCAAACGGTGCGGGGAAATCTACGACTATTAAAATGCTGACAGGCGTTCTTTATCCTACCTCGGGTGAAATAAATGTTCTAGGGTACAACCCTCATAAGCAGAAAAATCAATATGTAAAACAAATCGGGGTATTGTTCGGACAGAAATCGCAGTTAATATGGGACATTCCCCCATTGGATAGCTTTTATATGAACAAGGAAATCTATGATATTCCTACGAACGACTTTCGTACAAGACTAGACCGATTTGTAAACATGTTTGAGATTGGCGATATTATCACTAAACCCACACGAACCCTTTCCCTGGGAGAACGAATGAAATGCGAGTTTATTATGGCGATGCTTCATTCACCACCTGTGGTTTTTTTGGATGAGCCGACGATCGGGCTGGATGTGATAGCTAAACAAAGAATCAGAGAATTCATTAAGCAAATGAATCAGGAAGGCACCACATTTATTCTGACAACACATGACTTGGAAGATGTAGAGCGTTTGGTTCAAAGAGTACTTATAATTCATCAAGGGAAAAAAGTATATGACGACAAGTTTTCTGAACTTCGACTGCATCTGGGCGCCAAAAAAGTAGTTAGGCTTTCAGCCGCCACAACTATTGGAGATATTGATCTGCCTGGGACTCTGATATCGGAAAGAATATCGGATTACGAAGTGGAGCTGCTGATCGATACTGAGCAATGTAAAATGGGTGAGTTTCTGCATATTCTTAGCGAAAAGGTAGAGATCCTTGATATATCTATTAAGGAGATTCCCATTGAAAAAATCATCAGCTCCATTTATGAGATGGATACGGGAGAGCATATTCAAGCTTGAGTACGGATCATCTGCAGATTTAGATCGAGCATGGACCATAACTTTTCAGTGATCTCTTTTGCAGAGCAAGGATTACTATGAGTAAACCACCATTCAATCACTCCGACAGTCGCCGAACTCAAAAATTGCACAGATATATCTTTACTCAGCTCATCCAGGTTAAAATTGTTTTCTGAAAATTGTACCTTAATCTGCTCATTTATCATTTCTTGTAATTGGTTTCTAAAGGAGAGTAAAGCTTTGTTTCTTAATAAAGTCTTATAAAAGAGAGCATTCTCCTCCAATTGTTCCAGCGTGCGGAGCAATGACGCCTTCGAGGGATTAGGTTCGGTTTCATCCTCCACTGCGGAGCAGCTTTCGATTAGTTGCCGGAGCTGAGCCTCCAGACATTTATCCATCAGATCGTATTTATCCGCATAATGGGAATAAATCGTTCCGCGGTTTACATCAGCGCGCTCTGCGATTTCGTTGATCGTTATTTTTTCAAAATCTTTTTCAGCCATCAGTTGAATTAATGCATTCATGATGGCTGTTTGGTTTTTTTTAATTCTTCTGTCCATGGTAAGACTCCCTTTTTATTAGACAATGTATTGTATTCTGTTGAAAAATCAACAAACCCGATCAAACTAACGATTGAACCCTACCGGAGATGTGATAATCTAATTTTATCGAACAGTTGATCAAAATTCAACAAATGTCTAAAAAGGGATAGAGGAGTTAAATATGAGAGTTTTAGTTTTTGGAGCGGGAGTATTAGGCAGCTATCTTGCACATGTTCTAGTGCGTGGGGGAAATGATGTCACCATGCTTGCCAGAGGAAAGCGAGCAGAGCAATTGACGAAAGACGGACTTGTGCTTCGCCATTATTTTCAAATTAAAAACACTGTGGATACAGTAAAGGTCATCTCTACGCTTCGATCCGATGATCTCTATGATCTTATTTTTGTTGTTATGAAATATAATGATTTTCCATCTGTGCTACCTATTCTAGCTGAGAATCAGAGTCAGAATATAATTCTTGTGGGGAACAATGGCGATGCTCCTGGCATGCAAAAGGATCTACAGGAAATGAGCAATGTGAGGAAAAATATACTCTTCGGATTTCAGCTTAGTGCAGGAATTCGGGAAACGAGCGGTCGCGTTATCAAAATACACGCAGGAGGGCAAATGGTACTTGGCAGTTTAGACGGTGAGATTCCAATAAAGCCTGTACTGGATGATGCGTTTAAAAATGTTAAGTATAAGCTAACTTATCATGAGGATATGGATGCTTGGCTCAAAAGTCATATCGTGCCTATAGTGGCTTTGAACTCCCTTAGTTATCTGCATGACGGGGATTTGAAAAAGGTATCCAAAGATAAGAAGCTATTAAGACAAGCCATTTCAGTAATGGACGAGGGGTTTCAAATCATGGAGCAATTAGGTTATACTGTCACTCCAGCAGGGCAAGTTAACTTTGTTCGAAAGCACAAGCAGGCTGTATATTATGGTCTGACAATAATTCATAAATTACCGTTTATGAAATTAGTGGACGGTTCTTTCAGCGAAATAGCAGCTTTGTTTGATTCATTTGATATTTTGAAGCAACAAGCAAACATTGCAACGCCCAATTGGGATCAACTTAAAAAACAAGCGTTTTCGAAGTTTAATGCAAATGTATAACAATCTTGTTCAGGAGGTATACAATCGATGGCTATATATTTTATAAGGCATGGAATAGATGAAGAAGGCTTTCGTGGGGGTTGGAGTCAACGTGGACTTGTAGTAGAGGGATATAGACAAGCCGAACGTCTTGGATATTATCTTAAGGAAAATCAAACTAGCTTTAACATAACCCGTATTCTTTGTAGTGATTTGCAACGTGCGTTAGATACAGCAAATGAGATCGCCAGAGAGCTTAATTTGCCTATTGAAAGCAGCCAGTATTGGAGAGAAACGAACAATGGTGTAATCGCTGGAATGCCCCATGAAATCGCAAATGAACGATACCCGGGTCTTTATTTCTCGGCTTTAAGAATGGATGAGAGATTTCCAGGAGGAGAAAGTCCCCAGGAATTTTTTACGCGAATAAGTTCAAGTTTCTCAAAACTATGTAATGAACTGGAGAGTACTGATCCAAATGAAAATGTAATTATGGTCACTCATGGTGGCGTAATTAATGTTATATACCATATTTTAAAAGGGCTAACGTGGACGAATAAGAATGCTCATTTCCCGACTTCATATACTAGTATTCATAAAATAGAGTATCAAGCAGATAAGTGGGCAGTTACAGCAGAAAATCTTACGGAACATATATCAAGGGATCAGGCTGCTGGTATGGCCAATTGATTGGGAGGTACAAATATGGGTTTATTGAATGCGCTGATTGAGCAAGCCAAGAATCCTAGAGGGTTCGTAGGAAATATCATGATCAAAATCATGAATCAGGCACATACCAGCATCACCGTTCAACGATGGATTTTTTGGGACGATCACAGCGATTCAGACGCATTATTTCTGGCCGGACCTCGAACACGATATAAGTGAAGCATTTAGGGTGCTGATAGCAGGCGGTACATTTGTTATTATTTCTGAGATCTATAAAATCAATTATCATATGAAGCAATTTACTAAGAACGAAGAGATGGAGCAGTTATTACGGAAATCGGGCTTTCAAACGGTAAATATTCACGAGAATAACAAATGGAGATGTTATGTCGGAAAGAAATAAAGCGGCCGCACCGCCCCAAAAAAGGACGACACAGCCGCTTCGTTTCACCAGCTAATTAAGCCGGGAAGGTTTTAAACAAACAACGAACGGGAAATGATGACCAGCAAGATGAAAAGTACCAAAATCGCTCCGGTCGAAGTGAAAGCTCCTCCTTGAAATTCACCCATGATTTATTCCTCCTCAACTTATGTCTTCTTCTCAATTGCTGTGACTGGTGTCGCAGCTTTCTGAGATAATGACATCATATGCCGAAGAGGGCCTGTTGCACTGGTCTATGGCCTATTGCTCGTCAATATGGGCTTTTAGGATACGTAATCCTTTAGGAAGATGATTTTTAAGCTGGCCTAAACTCGCCTTGCCCCAACTAATTGGCAAACCATCTAAAGTTACAAGTGTCCATCCATGTAATTCGCTGGGGACAGGCAGGCTTTCACCGCGGAGCCAAGCATGTATTTCCGGGCCCTCACTGCTGAGATCAAAGCTTCGTGATGCTTGTAGGGGCTGAAGTGCCATAGCTAATGCATGAGCAGGTTCAATCCGATTTTTCTTCAAATGGGCAATATGTAGTCCAGCTCGTGGAATACGCAGTCCGTCCAGCAGCCCGGCATGGAGGTTGCCATTAAAGGATTCTGGTAGCAAATAAAGAGATTCGCCGAAGAGCAGGGGTACACCTTGGCATGAAAGACCAGGCAGTTCTACCGCAGCCCAGTCTTGAAAAAGCTGGTAGGCATCACGTACAGAAGAATTAGTTTTTGGGTTGTTTTTGCTTCGGCGTTTTTTGGCGTTGCGGTTGGCATCGTCATTCACGGATACAGTGTCAATTTGCTTACGCAGGAGTGCAACAAAGTGACCTTCGCCCTTTTCTAAATGCGGCCAAAGGCGTTTGCAGGTGAGTAGTTCCATATCGGGGTAACTAGCCGTCAATCGAGCAATGGTTTCTTCATTCTCTTGACGGTTAAAGGTGCAGGTAGAGTAAGCTAAAGTACCCCCTGGTTTAAGCATAATGTAGGCGTCTTGCAGGATATCCCATTGTCTCGCTGCGCACATAACTACATGAGCAGGAGACCATTCTTGAATGGCTTTTGGATCTTTTCGGAACATGCCTTCTCCAGAACAAGGAGCATCCAGCATAATTCGGTCAAAAGCTTGCGGGAAACGCGCAGATAGCTGTTCTGGTGTTGCACAGGTTACGAGGGTATTCTTAATGCCCAGACGTTCAACGTTCTCTGCTAGAATTTTTGCGCGTTCCGGATGGATTTCATTAGAGATTAAGAGGCCTTGTCCCTGCATTAAACCAGCGATATGCGTAGTTTTACCTCCAGGGGCTGCTGCAAGATCGAGGACGGTTTCACCGGGTTCAGGTGCCAGCAGTTCAGCTGCGGACATTGCGGAAGGCTCCTGAATATAATATAGTCCAGCGGCATGGTAAGGATGTCTGCCTGGTCGAGCGGACTCATCATAATAAAACCCGCCCTGGCACCATGGGATAGGCTTCAAATTAAATTGTGAGACTGTACGGTCCACCGCAACTTGGCCTATGGCTGAGGTGCTTTTTAGCGGATTAAAGCGCAGTCCTTGAGTTCGTGGCGCTGAATAACTTTCTAGAAAAGCATCTGCCTCTTGCCCCAGCATTTCTTTAATAGATGCGGTGTAAGAGGCAGGCAGCTGTTCTTCCTTCATAGCTCATTCTCCTTTTTCTTAGTTGCTGTTTCATGTTTATACCGATAAAATCAAGGTATGGGGAACGTAATCGTACCTGAAATTCTACATATATTCAACTATATCATAATTGCCAAGTCTTACAGTACACAGGGCAATTGTAAAGGGGATGTACCATATGAATTTGCTGCAAGCGCTCTTCTTCCCGCCGGAGCAACCCGGTGGTGTATCATCTATGATCCCTTATCTTCAGGAAAGATTCCGTTCAAGCCGTTGGGAGATGGATTTGTTTTGGCTGCCTAAGCGGATTCGCAATAAGGGGCATGAGGAAGTAATATTCGAGACGTTTGATTGGACGCAGTATGGAGAAAGTCCGATCGTTCAGAAATATATTCAGACCTATCGTGATTATTTATGGTGGACAAAACTGCGGATGAGTAAGCCTTATGATCTTATTCATTCTCATCATCCGATTGCTGGCTTAGCGATGAAAAAAGTTTTCCCTGATACTCCGTTAATTCATACCCTGCATTCCAGTTACGAGCGAGAATTGATTCTAAATGGAGCGATTTCCGAGGATGGCTTGGAGCATCGTTTTCTAGTCTCACTTTATCGTGAACTTGAGCATGTTAGTGATCGATTAATGACGGTGTCGCGATCTTTTGCAGAGTATGTGGCCCCTTATATTATTGATCCTTCTAATATAGGTGTTATACCGAATGGTTTTGATGAAAAAAGATTTAAGCCTGTTCCGCATGATAACGCTATTCCGCAGCTAGTGACCGTGACACGTCTGGTTCCGGCTAAAGGAATAGATATATTACTCAACGCTTGCGCGGAGCTTAAAAATCGCGGCCATGAGTATGTACTGCATATTATTGGCGACGGTCCTTCACGTGCGGATCTGGAAAAGATGGCCCAGCATTTAGGGATCTATAATGAAACGATCTTTTACGGATATACGCTGCACCCTGAAGAATTCATGCCATTCTTTGATATTTTCGTATTGCCCTCTCGGGCGGAGGCGTTCGGTTCAGTGTTTGCGGAAGCGGCACTTAGCTGCCTGGCTTTAGTGGGGACAAATGTGGGCGGAATACCGGAGCAGATTGAAGATGGTGTGAATGGTTTATTGGTCAGTCCTGACGATGAGATTGCTCTTGCTGATGCATTAGAGAAGGTGATATCTGATCCGGCTTATCGTTATGAGCTTTCGCGCTCCGCATGGGATAAAGCCAAAAGCCTATATTCGTTGACACGAGTTGCTAATGAACTTAAAAAAACCTATTTACAGTATCCTTCAGGAACGAAAGGGTGAGCACCTATGATTCCATTTCGCTTTCTGCATACTGCTGATTTACATCTGGATAGCCGTTTTGCCGGGCTGGCGCATATTTCGCCAGCCATTCGTGCTTATTTACGTGAGTCTACCTTTGCCGCCCTCGGGCGGCTTGTCCGCGTTGCGATCCAAGAGAATGTTGATTTTATTGTCATTAGTGGAGATGTGTATGATGTTTCAGATGCATCATTACAGGGACAGCTGCGATTTCAGGAAGCGCTCAAAGAACTCGGTGAGCACGGGATTCACGTGTTCCTGATTCATGGCAACCACGATCCGCTTGACGGACTGCGTCTGACAACGGAAATGCCAAAGCATGTTACCGTATTTGGCGGAGAGAAGCCAGATCACGCTACAGCTTGCCGCCGTATAGATGGCCAAGAAGTTGCCATCGTTAGTGGAATCTCTTACCCAACGGCGAAAGTGACGAACAACACAGCTGTAACCTTTTCTCGTAAACCTGGCAGCCGCCTGTTTCATATTGCGATGCTGCATGGCAATGTAGACGGTGATTTGCTGCATGAGACCTATTCTCCTTGCAGTCGCAGGGACCTTATCGAACGGGGGTTTGATTATTGGGCGCTTGGACATATTCATAAACGTAGTGTACTGCATGAGAAGCCTGTGATTGTATATCCAGGCAATATACAAGGGCGCAGCATTAAGGAAACCGGAGCTAAAGGCTGTTATATTGTGGATGTAGATGAGGCTGGAAGATCCACTCTGCAATTTCATGAACTTGATTTCGTCCGCTGGCAGGTTAGAGACTTATCTATAGAAGGATTAAGCAATGAAGCAGAATGGATACAGAAAGTGGAGCAGGTTATTGAAGACATCCGCGCGGAGCTCCCGGAGCTCATGTCGGTGGTCAGATTTCGTCTGATTGGGCGAGGGGACGTACATAAAGTATTGGCTGAAAAAGGGGCAGCAGAGGATTTGCTGTCTGAACTCCAGCGCCGTGAGGCGATTAGGGCTGAGCGTAAAGATTACAAAGGGCTTGTCTGGACGGAAGGGTTCGCTATAGAGTCCGGTTTAGCTATTGATCGCCAACGCTTATTGGAAGAGGATAGTTTTCTTGGAGAAATGCTGCGCATTGCAGAGCATACGGAACATTCCCCGGAAGCGCTCGAAGAACTATTAAATAGTGCGCTTAAACCGCTATTGGAGAATCAGGAGCTGCGAAAGCTGTTGTCTATGACTAGTCAAGAAGAGAAGTTGAGCTGGCTACGTGGTTCAGCAGAGCAGGGAATCACGATGCTTGGCGGGATGGATGATACTGTTGAAGCGGCGGAAAGTCTTTCGTATCAACAAGCCGGAGGGCAAAACGATGAGAATTGAACATTTGCATATCAATGGCTTTGGGCGTCTTCACAATCGAGAGATTCATTTAACGCAGAGAGTGACCGTACTTTATGGGCGTAATGAAGCAGGAAAAAGTACGACACTGCAATTCATACGCTCTATGCTGTTTGGAATTCCAAGCCGTGGAAATCCCTTGGAAAGGTATGAACCTTTGCAAGGCGGATTGCATGGGGGAACCTTGAAGATACGTGACAGTAATGATGGTTTGTGGACCATTCGCCGTTTTGCTTCAGGTGCTGAGGGATCAGGAAGAAATGAAAAGCTGAACATTACAGTAAATCATCCAAATGAAATGACTCAAGAGCTGGGACAAGCTGAAATGGAACGACATTTACTTGGGGGGATCTCTAGGAGTATGTTCCAGCAATTGTTCGCAGTTTCACTGGACGAGCTGCAGGAGCTTGCTGCCCTTCAATCTGAGGAGATGAGCAGCTTTCTTTTTCATGCAGGTATGGGCGGTGGCGGTGCAATCATGCGTGCGGAACGCCGTTTGGTGCAGGAAGCTGAGAAGCTGTACAAACCTCGTGGCAAGCTGCAAGAAGCAGCAAAAGTTGTGCAAGCCATAGAAAAGCTTGAGCGACAAATGGTTGAGAGCCGTTCTTATCTTCCGCGATATAACGATAATATAGTGGCATTGAGGGTAACGGAGTCGGAGCTAGATGAATTGGAGCAACAGCGCAAGCTCACTGGAGAGCAGCTAGTGATGTTTCGAAAAGCACAGGAAGTCCGTGAGCTGTGGTTAAAATGGAGCGAGGCTCAGCTAGAGCTGCAAGGATTGCCATTGATTTCAGCCTTTCCTGAAGAAGGGGCAACTCGCTTTCAGGCGTTTGAAGGAGAAATTCGGAATGCACAGGGATCAGTAGTACGTTATGAACGTCTTCTAAGCGAGCTTACTATTGAACTGGCAAAGAACCCTCCAGATGAAGTATTAGCAGCGCAGGGGCCTGCTTTGGAGCGGCTGGACCGGCATCGGAGCAGTTACGAGAATCGTAGAACGGAAAGACAACGGCTTGAGGGAGAGTTAACGGCGCTGAATGAGCATTTGCGGCGAATTCTGCGCGGCATTGATGTGAGCTGGGGCCCTGCAGAGCTGACTTCGTTCTCTGGGACAGCGGCGGATCGTGAAGCTGCACGGAAGTTTGCGGCGGCGTTCGCTAGTTATGACCGCCGCATGGAGGCGGAGGGTGTAACGCGGCAGTCGTTGCGCTCCCGTTTGGCCGCTGCCTCAGCGTCGCTCCAAGCAGCAGAACGGGCGCTGGCGCGTGAGCACGCTACCGGCGCGGAAGCTTTTGCGCAGCTGGCTCCGCGCAGCGCCCGTGAAGTGCTGCAGCTGTGGGACGAGCTGCAGCAGGCGGCCGAACGCTGGCGCGAAGCGCAGCTCAGCGAAGGGCCAGCGCGCGGCGCCGGAAGTGACGGCCTTGGCGCGAAGCGCATGGCCGCGCTCTACCGGCGCCTGCTGTGGGCCGGGGCAGCACTAACCGTGCTGCTGCCCGCAGCGCTGTGGCTGACCGGTGCTCCGCCGGCCAGCGCCGTGCTTGCGATCGGCCTGCTGGGCGCGGCCGATCTGGCCCTTTGGGCCGGCTTGCGCGGAGCGCGCCGGGTGGAAGCGTCCCCGCCAGAGCATGGCGGGGACGTCAGCGCAGCCGCAGCCGAGATGCTGCGGCTGCGGGGGCAGCTGCTCTCCGGGGCGGAGCCGGAGAGCGTTGTGCCGGGGCGGCGGACGGCCGCCCCGGGGTCCAGCCCTGACGCAGGCGGGCTGGAGGCCTCCATGAGGGAGCTTCGCAGGCTCATGGAGGCTTGGTCAGCTTGGCGGCAGCGCATCGAACGCTATGCCGCCGAGCGTGATGCCTGCCGCACGGAGCTGGAGACGCTGGCAGGCCAAGAGAAGCTGCTCGCTGAAGAAATGCACCGGGCGGAGGCGGCATTCACGGAAACGGCTGAGCAATATGAAGAATGGCTTTGCCAACGCAGGTTGCCTGAAGGATTATCTCCTGAAGGGCTGCCGGATATTTTTGCTATGGTTGAACAAGGGAATGAGCTGCTGCGCCAAGAGAATAAACTCTCCTTACGATTGAAGGAGCTGGAAGCAGAATGTAACGTGTTTGAGGAGGAGCTGCTCGCTCTTATTTATGAGTCGGGTGCTGATCTTGGCGACGAGTCTGGTGTAGCGGCAGCTGGTTTTGAAATAGATCCGCAAGAGGGGAAACGAGTATCTGCATTAACCTTACTAAGCTGGCTGGAACTGCGAAAAAGAGCATGGGATGATCTGAAAAAGGACTTGATTCGCCGGGAAACTATGCAGTCAAGATTGCAGGATGTGGATGAAGAACTCAAGGAGAGCCACAGGATATTAGGTGAGCTGAGAGAACATCGTGAGCTTCTGATACAGGAAGGCGGGGCGACTGGTGGAGAGGATTTCTTACGCAGGTCAGCAGCTGTGCAGCGGCGCAGTGATCTGAATAAATCGATTCGCCAGTGGGAGCTTGCTATGTTCGGTGGTTGGGAGGAGGAGCGGGTTGCTGCTCTGCTGGAATTATTAAATCATCATGATGCGGAAGCATTGCAGCTGGAGCGGTCATCGGCTGAAGAATTGATGGAACGGCAGGAAGAGGGTTGGAACACCCTGCTGGAGCAACGAGGCAAGCTGCTTCAGGAAAGGGAGTATTTGAAGGAGCGCTGCGTGGAGGATTCCGTTATTCAGCAACTGGAAGAGCAGAGAGCAGCCTTGCGGATCGTGGCTGATAAATATGCAGTGGCAGCGATAACTGCCGAACTAATCGGGCGAACTCGCCGTGTGTATGAGCAGGAGAAGCAGCCACAGGTATTACTGCTTGCCTCAGATTATTTCTCCAAGCTGACGGAAGGGGAATACAAAAGGGTTGTTATGACACTAGGGCATAAAGAGCTGAAAGCTGAACACAAGGACGGGGGACTGCTGGACAGTGGACTGCTCAGCCGAGGGACGGCAGAACAGCTGTATCTTGCCATCCGGCTGGCATTGGCAGAGACCATGTCACGGCAAGTATCGCTGCCGCTGTTATTCGATGATCTCTTCGTTAACTTTGATGAGTCTCGTCTTCATGCTGCGCTTGGACTTCTTGGAGAACTGTCGATCTCCCGCCAGATTGTGATGATGACCTGTCACAAGCATGTGGCGGAAGCGGCAGCACGTATGATTCCTACAGCAGCGGTTATTTCCGTGTAGTTCGGGTGATTGGTTTTACGGATACGAGACTGTTCCCCTTCTCCTTTGAGTTCGATGAAGTATTACTACCTGGTGGAGAGGACCATGGCGTGCGCAGCAGCTTGACAGCCCAGACCAGTGATAAGCCTCCGAAGATTGGGTAGAACACGGAGAGCAGTGAACTAAAGCCGAACTGGCTCAGTAAATAGCAGACCAGCATCAGAAGTGGTGTAATCAATGCGGTTGATAGGGGAAGCCGTTGCTTAAGCTGTACAGCTACTCCATAGATATCGGCGACAAAAGTGCTGAAGATCTCCAAAAAGATCAGCAGCAGATATATAGTTTGCACTACAGTACCCAACCGGACGGCGATGCTGCCCATCGGAATTTCAAACTTGAGAATCCCTGGCATCTGTGAGCTCATTGCGAAATGTGCGGCAATCAACATAAAACCAATCCCGGTACCCCCAATAATACCGCCCCATACAAGGGATTTTTCTTCCTCTGTGTGACGAGCCATAGGGACTAAAACAGCTTGTGCCATCCCTAAATTAAAGGCGGTGTAGAGCAGCGGTGACATCCATGCCCCAAAGAGAGAGCGATGGTTATCAAGGAACAGGAACCGTCCAGCTCCCGGAATTTGAAAAGTATTAAAAATAATGATAAGTGACAGAGTAAGCATTAAAGGAACAACAATACTGTTCATTTGCAGAATACCGGAAATCCCTCGTTTTAGCAGAAAGTATGAACCAAGCAATGTGATAAGTAGTCCAGTCTGATAATGAAGTCCGAGATGCTCCTGAAAAATAGCGCCGGCCCCTGCAAGCATAATACTGTTTACTCCGATCAGGACGACCATCGTGAACAAACTGATGGTGCTTCCGACCTGTTCCCCGAAGAGGTGACGGTTAAAGTCCTCATAGGATTCCGCTTCTATTCGCCGAGCAATGACCATCATTTTTGTACCCAGCCATATGAACAATATAGTTGAGAGCAGGATGGTCAGGACTGCCCAGTGCCCGTAACGTGTGAAAAATTTTAATATTTCCTGCCCGGTGGCGAATCCGGCTCCTACAATGGTGCCAATATAAGTGAAAGCGATCTGTAATGTTCGGACATGTGATTTCATGGCTCCCCTCCTAATAGTTTTACGAAGCTAAAGAAAAATCATAACGAGTGCTATGCAGGATAACCTTGTGTACTCTGTATAGTACAGGTTATGATGAGGATCAGTAGGACATGACTTCCGTCGTAATTGCTTTATGATCAGTGATTAATTTGTACGGAATGTCTGCGATTATAAAGGGTATTGGAGGTTCAAAGTCATGGAAGTGTTGAAACAGCGGATTTTGGAAGAAGGTGTCGTCGTTTCGGATGAGGTGCTGAAGCTGGATGCACTGCTAAATCATCAGGTTGATCCACAGCTTACGATGGAAATGGGACGGGAGTTTGCCGGGAGGTTTGCGGACTCAGGAATTACACGTATTGTGACCGTTGAATCCTCGGGCATTGCCGTGGCATTTGCCACCGCGTATGAATTAAAGGTGCCGCTAGTTTTTGCACGCCGCAAAAAAACACTGTTAGCTGATCCGGATGCGCTTTGCGAAAGAGTTCCGTCTTTTACAAAAGGTATCGTTACCGATATTATGTTGTCTCGCCAGTTCATCTCTCCAGAGGATAAAATCCTCTTTATTGATGATATTATTGCCAATGGTGATGCAGCGCGTGGATTGATTAAGATCATTCAACGTTCTGGCGCTGAGCTAGTTGGTCTTGGTGTTGTAGTAGAAAAAAGCTTTCAGGCAGGGGCTCGGACGATCAGAGAGCAAGGCATTCGTCTGGAGTCACTCGTAAGAATTACCTCTCTAAATGGAGGCACCATCGAATTTGGGGAATAGCCTAATTGGTAATAAGAACAGGCCTATTTTTTAAACAACTGCTTTTCACCCTATGGATTTTCCTTTATAATAAAAATTAGACATAGGGAGGAGGCGTCACAATGGGGAAAGAACCGGTGACTGAACAATTTTTTATTGATAAATTAACCGAGGCCAAGGATCATTTCGAGCGTGCGCTGGATTGCAAACACACGGAATTCGACGATCTGTATCCCTATATGATTGAACATCCTCAGTTTTTTTGGTACAAACGCTATGTAGCCTGGTCAGAGCTTCTGACAATCAAAGGTTTATGCGAAGAGTTATCCTTCCCGTGGAGGGAGAAATTCACAACTAACCAAGTGGAGTATCTGGAGCAACGTGTGATGTCCGCTAAAGTTCTTGACTTCTGGTTTGAGAAGAATGAAGCGCTGATATAAGAATGCTTTAGTAGACATGCAAGTCGTTAATTGCCTACATGAGACCCAGATGATTTATCATTTGGGTCTTTTTTCTGAGACTAAATAGGACAAGCTATGACAGGAGGGATTAATGATGATTAGCGATGAGCAATTGGATGCCTATCGGATTTCCGGTGAGAAAATTCGTGTAGTGCGTGATGGCTTGGAAAGTAACGATGTAAAAGGGATAGTTCTTGCTTGGGATGATTCTCAGGTGATGATACGTCGTCAGAATAGACGAGTAGTGAAGCTGGATCGCAATTATATATTCCAGCCATTTAGCGAACCAAGACAAGATCCGGATAATATATAATTTTTACAGTAATAATATCCGCAGTAATAATCTTCATAATACAAAACAGCTCCTCGCCCTACTGGGCGGGAGCTATTTCTGTAATGTCATTTGGGACTATATAGTTAGAGCAAGTTCAGACGCATTCTCTTCTCTGGAGAGTATGGAGAGTTCTGTGGACAGTCCAAGATACGCGCGCATGCGCAGCATCATTTCTCTACGGAAGCCTGGCCATAATATATTCATCTCTCCTTGAAATCCTCTGCAGGAATATAAGGCTTCGACTCCTCGCTGATCTTGGCGAACGGTTGTAATCTTCAAATCATGGGAGCTCAGCTCGCGCGTAACCTCTTGAAGCATTAGTGACGTCTTCTTAGTGGCACCAGATACGAGCTCCATATATAGCTGAGGGGTCTTAAACAGGCCGCTTCTACTGATTACACGGCAGTCACGTTCGAAAACTTTATGAATAAACGTTAGCAGCAAATAGCTTCTGACCAGGGACAGTTCTTCTTTAGTTACTTCTTCATCAATAATGGATGTGTTTAGCTTTGTAGTCGCCATTATAAATCACCTCATTTATATTATGCGAACTTTTGTTCTCATTATACCTTATATTCGGCAACAAAAGCAATAATTATCCATAAATTAATGAATGATAAGAAAACGGCAAAAATATATTGACGTTGGATTCTCAGCGTGGTATGATCTATCTTGTGACCGCAATAAGCGAGTCATTATAATACGCGGTCATGGCGGAATTGGCAGACGCGCTGGCTTCAGGTGCCAGTGGTAGCAATATCGTGGAGGTTCGAGTCCTCTTGACCGCATAGCTAAAAGGATTATAGAACTGCTCTAGTAGCAGGTTTATAATCCTTTTTTTATGTTTTTCAGCAGACGGTAGTGCGAAAGAGGAAGGTATCCTTAAGATACGTCACCTGAGGCTAACGGACCCAGATGAAGCTTTTTGCTCATTTATCGCCTTTTGAGCGTAGTATCGGACCCCAGTGCAGCTATTGCATGGAAAAAGGATCACAATTGGCGTTTTTTATGCCAATAGCGACTGTGGGGTCCGATAGGAATCCAAATCTGCTTTAAAGCTGCGAATAAGGTCAATGGGGTCCGACAAGAATTCAAAGTGCTCTAATGCTACAAATAAGGTCAGTTGGCCCGATAGAATCCAAATGTACTCTAAAGCTGCGAACAAGGTCAGTTAGTCCGATAGAAATCCAAGTTTGCTCTAAAGCCACGAATAAGATTAGCTGGGTCCGATAGAAAACCAAATGTGCTCTAAGCTACGAATAAGGTCCGCGGAGTCCGATAGTGTCTCCACGCGCAGATTGGATAAAAACTAATTTGTATTTTGCTTCTACGCTACTCGCCCCGCGGAGTCATCATCATCACCTGAGGCTAACGGACCCAGATGAAGCTATTTGCTCATTTATCACCTTTTGAGAGTAGTATCGGACCCCAGTGCAGCTATTGCATGGAAAAAGGATCACAATTGGCGTTTTTTATGCCAATAGCGACTGTAGGGTCCGTTAGGAATCCAAATGTGCTCTAAAGCTGCAAATAAGGTCAGTTGGGTCCGATAGAATCCAAATGTGCTCTAAAACCATGAATAAGGTCAGCGGGGTCCGATAGAAAACCAAATGTGCTCTAAGCTACGAATAAGGTCAGCGGAGTCCTATAGCGTCTTTCCACGCGCAGATTGGGGAAAGACTAATTAGTGTTTTGCTTCTACGTTACTCGCCCCGCGGAGTCATCATCATCACCTGAGGCTAAAGGACTCAGATGAAGCTATTTGCGCATTTATCACCTTTTGAGCGTAGCATCGGACCCCAGTGCAGCTATAGCATGGAAAAAGGATCACAATTGGCGTTTTTTATGCCAATAGCGACTGTGGGGTCCGATAGGAATCCAAATGTGCTCTAAAGCCACGAATAAGGTCAGCTGGGTCCGATAGAATCCAATATGCTCTAAAACCACGAATAAGATCAGCGGAGTCCGATAGAGCCTTCGCACGCGCTGATTAGCGAAATACTAATCTGTGTTTCGACCCGTCGTTATCTGCAATAGCGAACTGCGTTTGCTTCTAAGCTACTCGCCCCGCAGAGTCCGATAGCACCATCGCACGCGCAACTATGCTCGAATCCAATAAAGTTTGTTGTCTAGATCAAAGTCTAAGACACGAAAGAAAACAGGTGCACCCGGCATGGCTTTTGGGACACACCTGTTTTTTTATAGGATAATGAATTACACTGTTGCTCTACGCAGCATCAAAAACGATAAAAGAGCGTACACAACTGTCAAAGGCATGGACCACAAAGCAAGTTCAAATGCGTTATATCCAGCAAACCAGTTGAAGAGGTCTACCCACCACTGATTATAGGTCATTAATAATACACCGAGACTGCACAGGATAAACATAGCCCCTGAGAAAATGAACAAACCGCTTCGGCCAAATCTCCGGAAGATACTGGATATCATTAGCCCCAGAAAAAACATATTAAGAAAGAGCACAAAATACATCCACAGCTGTTCTATGGCATTACCATCATTTAAAAAGGGCAAATGAAAATAATGTAGTTCCAAACCCCAGCCACCCGTGAGCCTGCTTTCAATGATTGCGAGCAGGTAGAGGAGAATTGAGTAGGTGGCGCTAGTTATAATAGCCATTAAGGAAGTGCCTATGAAATAATCCGTTCTGCGTTGGCTTAAGCCCAGAGCAAAAGGGAAGGTCTGCACCAAAATGAGTATACCGGTGATTAACATATAAATGAAGATGGAGACGAGACCGCCGGTATAGATTGGTTCTTGGATGAAAGAAGCGACGATGACATTTACCAAGAAGCTGGATAACAAGATTACCCAAGGCATATACAACCATAACCACTTATCTCTGAAATGCATTTTTATCATGCCTGCCGTAGGATTCATTACACGGTCACTTCCTTTCCTAGAGATTTTTTATTTGTGAGATGAACGATTAATTGCTGTAAAGATACAGGTGAGATCTCTAAGCCTAACTTTTCAGCATGTGCGTGATCTTTCGCGTTGAAACCGATAATGGTGGCCGTAAGCAATCCGCCAAAAGACTCGCGGGAAATGACTTGTTTGCCGGCGATAAAATCTTCGATCTTCGCTGTCGCGCCGATTACCGTAACAGCTTGCCCGCGAAGGGCTTCAGCATCTTCGTTAATAATTAGCTTGCCGTTGTCGATGACGATAACATGCTCTAAAAGCTGACTTACCTCATCGATCAAATGGGTGGACAAAACAACTGTGCGTGGATTTTCAGCATAATCTTCAATTAGGCGATCGTAAAACAGGCTTCTAGCTACAGCATCAAGTCCTAAATAGGGTTCGTCAAAAATGGTAAGCGGGGCACGGCTGGCTAGACCTACTACAATTCCTACAGCCGAGAGCATACCTCGGGATAGCTTTTTTATTCTTCTTTTTAATGGCAGATTGAAATCCTTGATTAAAGAGTGAGCATATTCCCGATCAAAGTTTGGAAAAAATAATTCGGATACCTCCAGTACATCGATGATTCGGTACGTGTCCGGATACCTTTGGCTTTCCTTAATGAAGCAAATCTGCCTGAGAACCCGGTTATTCTCGTACGGATGTTCACCAAATACGTTCAGGACACCACTTGTGGGGAAAAGCTGAGCTGTGATCATATGCATTATTGTGGTTTTTCCTGCACCGTTTCTGCCGAGAAGCCCGTATATCTTGTTTTTCTCCAAAGAAAAACTGAGTTCATGGATGGCAGTGACATTTCCGTATGACTTAGTCAATCCTTTGATTTCAACAACTTCATTCATGACTTGTTGTCTCCCCTCTGAATCATAATTGTTAATTGATCCAACGTAATTCCTAATTTTTCAGCTTCACGGATCATGGTTACTACATACTGTTCATAAAATTGTTCTTTTCTCTTCTCCATCAATACTGCACGCGCTCCAGATGCCACAAACATACCGATTCCTCGTTTTTTGTACAATATCCCTTGATCCACAAGCAAATTCACACCTTTCGCAGCTGTAGCCGGATTGATCTGGTAGAAAACTGCAAACTGATTTGTCGAAGGAACTTGTGATTCCTCCAGCAGTGTTTCTTCGATGATGTCATTTTCTATTCGTTCGGCGATCTGCATAAATATCGGTCGTGTATCATCCATTAAGTTTCCCATGTATTCACCGCCAACTTCATTGGTTAGTTAGTTATGTAATTAACCATATATGCAACGAAGTTAATTGTCAATATTTTTAATTATTTTGGGCTGTATCCACATAAATAAAGGCTGCCCAGAATGCTCTGGATAGCCTTTTATTTGCACAACATATCTGCTATGATTTTGTCCTTGGTAAAAAAGAAGGGGGAGTTCAGCTATGAATGATTATGGTCCGGATCTGTTCAAAGATACTGCAAGCTATTACACCAGATATCGCCCGCTATATCCGTCCTCACTGATTCGATATCTAGTGGACAAATTCTCACTTCACGGAGAGGGCCGGTTGCTGGACTTAGGCTGTGGTACTGGGCAGTTAGCGCTAAGGTTTACGGATTGGTTCGAAGAAATCATTGGCGTAGATACTGAACTAGAGATGCTAGATGAAGCAAAGCTGTTATCACAGTACAACAGGGTTGAGAATGTTAGCTGGCAACAGGGGAGAGCGGAAGAACTATTCAATGACTGGGGTTCCTTTCGTCTCATCATGATGGCTAAGGCGTTTCACTGGATGGACCGAGAATCCATACTTGAAGTTCTCTATCATAGTTTAGATGATAACGGTGGTATTGCTGTAATTGATACTTTTAATGAACAACTAGAACCGTTACCTTGGCAACAAAAGGTAGAGGAAGTAGTGAAACGCTGGTTGGGTGACGAAAGAATAGCCGGAAAAAGTACATATAAACATCCCCAAGAAAGACATGAGGATGTTGTAAAGCGATCCAGTTTTAAAGACGTTAAAAGACAGGTATTACCGAGTTATTCCATCACTTGGACTGTTGATTCGATACTAGGAAATTTGTATTCTACGTCTTATGCTTCTAAGCGATTATTTAGAGATAACTTAGAACGTTTTGAAGATGATATGAAATCAGCTTTATTAGAAATAGAGCCTACAGGTATATTTACAGAGGAATTGTCGGTTTCCGTCATTACTGCCTTTAAAAAAGAAGCGGATTTACGATAAAAACCGCGCATTGATCTCACCGCATCCTGCTGTGTTAGGACTTAGTTTAAGGCGAAACGTGTTCTTTTTTAGTATGGATTTTACTTGCTTAGGCGTAAGAGAAGGATTCTTCTGGAGTAATTGCGCGATCACACCCGAGACGATAGGTGTTGAGACACTGGTACCGGACAGCACAAAGTAATCTTTAGCTATCCGCAAATAAGGCAGCTCGCGATCCAGCTTGGATCGTGGAGCACGAAGGGAGATGATCGTCTCGCCTGGAGCAACGAGATCTGGTTTCTTCCTTCCTCCCGGTGCGGGTCCGCGACTGGAGAACCAAGTAATTCGGTCGTCCGCTTGTGTGAGCGTGCGACGGTCATCCACTGCACCGACAGTAATTGCTGAAGGACTAATCCCTGGAGATTCGATCGTACTGCGTCCCGGGCCGCTGTTTCCAGCAGCTATTACAACGTTAAGTCCGGCTTTAATTGCTTTTTCTACAGCTTGGCAGAGTGGATCATCTGAACAAGGAAGATTCACCTTACCCCCGAACGACATCGAAAGAATACGAAGATTAAGTCTTCTCCGATTCGCAATACACCATTCAATTCCTTTAATGATTGTGGAGTCATATCCATCGCCATTTTTATCTAGTACTTTGACACCTACTATCCCTGCCTCTGGAGCAGGGCTTTTGTATTTTCCTTTACTCATCCATCCGTTGCCTGCTGCATCCCCTGCGATATGAGTTCCATGGCCGTTATCGTCATAGGGCTGTTTTCTATGATTGATAAAATCTTTAAAAGCAACTATACGGTTAACAGGGCGAAACAGGTCAGGGTGCCGATACACCCCTGTATCAAGAATGGCAATGTTGATGCCTTTTCCGGTAAGCCCCTTTTTCTTTTGGGCGGTTGTAGAACCAATGGATGGTGTCGCTATATTAAGGGATGTTTTTTTGACTTGATCCAAATAAATCTTTTCGATTCCATCCCAGCGGCACATCCGGTTCAGGCAGTTCTTTGAAACTTTGGATGATATCGAATTGAGCAGGTGAAGATGATGTCTGATCGGAAGGTCGTGGGATTTTAAATGCTTTTGTAAAGACTGTAGCTGGGCTGTAGTTATTTTTTTTTTGAATTTAATGATAACTGGAATGGTATTCGCTTTATGCCCTGGAAGATAGGAACGTTGAACTCTTTTTCTCAAGGAATGGTGCATTTTCGAATGATATTGCTCTAGCCATTTTTGACCGTTCATTAGTAATGAATCACCTCTTGAAGGTATTATATGCACTGCAGAGCTAGTGGACACGAAACTATGAAACTAGGGTTTAACATATTTTCAGATTTGTAGGTGAAAGAGAGGTCAAATCTTACGATTCTTGCATTTACTAACGTATCCTAAAAAGAAAGTGGTGAAGTAAATGGCAATTATTAAAAAACCAGTTAACAAGAAAGCAGTTATGGCTAGCAAAGTTCTCGCGGCTAAAAAAGCGAAAGCAGCTCCTACAAGAAAGAAACGTAGAATTAGACAGACTCTGGATAGATTTATTGTTGTTGCTATTGGTACAAATGCAACGGGTACACCTAAAGATACTACGGGGTGGACAGCTTCATTGAGAGCTGGAACTACAACGGTTACTGCTGATTTTGACGAATTTGGTGTAGTTAGATTTCCAACAATTAGCACCTTAACATCGGTACCTTATCTTCTCACTTTAAGAGATGAGAGTGGAGCTACTATAAGAAGTTTTAACGTTCCCGCAGACCGCGAATTTTTTGTGGCTAGATTCTAGTTTGGACAAGTCCTGATAGTAAACAGCATGTGTCGATTTTATATCGATGCGTGCTGTTTTTTTTATTTTTCTAACTTTGATTCAAGTGAGTGATTTGTTACAGACAAACAGATTGAGGGGATGCCATACTTTCAGCATCAGAATTTTGGGAATATAGTACAAAAATGGACAATATATAAGGCGGGTGAGAGGTTTCGTGAAAGAAAAAGGGAATATATCAGGTATTCAATATTTTTTATTAGGACTGCTTATATTTTTAATGTTAGGAATGGATATGTTCATCATGGGATTAGATCAATGGTTATGGGGGGATTTGTTTAATATAGACGACTTTTTTGTCAGCCCTTGGTACGTACTAGTTGTTCATTGGAGCATAGTTACCCTATTGTGGGCAGTAGGAGCTATGATGTTTCTACTTTGGTTCAGGAAGAGGAAGTTGATTGGACAGGTTATATCTTTGTGTTGGAGCTCTAAGGTCATTCCTTTGTTAATTGTAGCTTTTATATCAAGCTTTTTGTTCGCTGTGTTGGAATTTTGGATTAATGGGGAGAGCATTCCACAGATTTATAGGGAATATGAAAACTTCAAGTTAGAACATGGTTTTATGGGCATATGGGTTGCCTTGGTTCAAAACATATATTACATTGTGGAAGCTGTACTAGTTGTACTATTGGTTGCGCTAATGCAGCGTGCAGGAGAAGTATGGTTTAAGAATCCTTCTCTTCCTTATGGGGGAATAGGTTTAATGCTGACTTGGGGATTAGGTCATTTGACGCATGGTCTGCAAAGCGGCTTGTATATTACTGCTTTTTCTTTGGTATTTGGCTGGCTGTTTGTGAAAGCGGGCAAGCAGTGGTGGCCAAGTTTTCTGTTTATCTGGCTTGTATTTGTTTTATAATATTTAGTTTAACGGGGGGACACCATTGTACAATTCAGAGAAGAGAACAATTACTACGGAAAGATTGATTTTAAGACCTTTTGCATTGTCTGATGCACAGCGTGTCAGTGAGCTCTGCAATAATTATAATGTTTACAAAAGTACATTAACTCTACCTTATCCATACCCTATTGATTGTGCATTATCATGGATTGAAACACATGAAGTTGAGTTCAATAATGATAATTCATATGAATTCGCTATTACTGATAAAAATACAAACGAACTGTATGGTGCTATAGGTTTGAGAAATAACCGGACACACAGAAACGGCGAGCTTGGATATTGGATAGGCGAGGAACACTGGGGTAATGGATATGCTACAGAAGCAACAAAAGCGGTCATTAATTTTGCTTTTACAGAAAAACATTATCACAAAGTGTACGCCAGATTCTTTGCTTCAAATCCTGGTTCGGGACGAGTTATGCAAAAATCTGGCATGCTGAAAGAAGGCGTTTTGTTACAGCATATTTATAAAGAGAATGAGTTTGTAGACCTTATTCATTATGGGATATTAAATACGGGAGCTACTGACTAACGCTTGGATTTCATACACCACTATTTGAAGTCACGCCCATAGGGCGTGGCTTTTTTATTAGAAATGCTAGTTGGCTTCAACGGACAATAATGAAATTCCCTCTTATTTAAAATTAAAATAAAATTCTTGACACTTCTCATTGATAACGATTATCATAGGAATCGATAAGTGAAAATGAAAATCATTATCACTACATGAAACGTATAAATATACATATTTGGAGGGATAGATTTTGAAAAAAATATTAGTACTACTGGTTATTGCAGCGCTTACGGCAATGACTGCATGTTCGTCTACAAATACAGCGGACAATCCAAAAAATGAAGCGGTAACGAATACAACTGCTAATGAATCGAAAGAAGCAAATGCAGCAAAAACAACAGAAGTAGCAAATACAGCGGAAGCTGCCGGCAAGGTGTACAGTCTGGAGAATGATGGTGTAGATGAAGTATTGTTCAACGAAGCGTTAAGCCAATTCCCAGCCACAGTACCGGAGCGTATTGTAACAACTTCTGTACCGTTAACAGAAATGCTTTATTTGCTCGGCATAACACCGGTAGGTGTACCAACTTCAACGAATCCAATCCCTGCTGATTTCGAAACAATTGATCGTATTGGATCACCTATGGCGCCGGATCTGGAGGTAGTAACCAAACTCGAACCGGACTTGCTGCTGGGAGCGGAATCTCTTCGCAGCACGTTGGACAAATCGCTAGAAGGAATCGACCTACAAAAAGCATATTTGAGAACAGAATCATTCGAGGATCTAAAGCTTAGTCTCAAAGTATTAGGCACTTATTTTAATAAAAAAGATGAAATGAATGCTGCTTTAACAAAGATTTTGAACAAAGAAAATGAGCTGAGTCAATTAGCCGAAGGCAAAGAACTGCCAAGCGTGCTGCTCGTAATCGGAACCGCAGATTCCTTTATGGTCATGAGTGAGAAATCTTATTTAGGTAGCTTGGTTAAAAAGCTTGGTGCTGATAACATCGCAACTTCTGTATTGCAAGTTACTGACACTTACTCACCTATCAATATGGAGAACATTGTAGCCGCTGATCCAGACATCATTCTCGTACTCGCTTCAGGCGATCACGGAGCGACTGAGGATAAGTTCAAAAAAGAAATAGAGAAAAATGAAACTTGGACAAAGCTTTCGGCTTATGCAAATAACAAAATCAACATTCTAGATTACAGCGTATTCGGTGTCACTTCGATTATTAACGCGGAGACAGCCTTAACCGAAATTGCAAAATACTTCTATGAATAATTAAAGGAGACAGCAAGTGATAAATACATCTCGTAGCAGAATTATTGTTATTGTAACGTTAGCACTTGCGCTCGTTGCCGCTATAATTGCGATTGGACTAGGCTCAGTATACATTCCTATACCAGACATCCTAAGCACGATCTTTGGTTCAGCGGCAAAAGC
Organism: Paenibacillus sp. FSL R7-0048; assembly: GCF_038004505.1. Taxonomy (NCBI): domain Bacteria; kingdom Bacillati; phylum Bacillota; class Bacilli; order Caryophanales; family Paenibacillaceae; genus Paenibacillus; species Paenibacillus sp. FSL R7-0048. The sequence goes on from NZ_JBBORF010000001.1 coordinate 2,559,251, forward strand.
GGTGAATGCGACCATCATATGGGATATTCGTTTGCCGCGTGTATTACTGGCGATGATCATTGGGGCAAATATCGCGGTTTCAGGTGCTCTTCTGCAAGCCGTGATGGGCAACCCACTTGCTGATCCAGGATTGACCGGTGTAACGAGTGGAGCGGCTGCATGTGTGCTTGTCATTATGCTTGCAGCCCCACAATATACGGAGTTCATTCCAATTGCGGCTTTTGTGGGTGGACTAATTGCTGCAGGGATTGTATATGCATTAGCGTGGAGAAGAACCGGTATTTCGCCCATCACTATTATTTTATCAGGAGTTGCTGTGAATGCTCTTTGCGGGGGATTAATAGGACTCCTGACCATCATGTACAGCGACAGACTTCCGGCAGCGGTCCAATGGTTAAACGGCAGTCTGGCTGCTAAAGGGAACAATGCCTTGATGATGGTTTTCCCGTATGCCATAGCAGGCTGGATCTTATCCTTTTTCGCGATCCGCAAGGCGAATATTATACGTTTAGGGGATCAGGTAGCTTCGAATTTAGGTGAAAATGTGGACCGAATTCGTATTCTACTTTCCTTGCTGGCAGTATTTCTAGCGGCTATCTCTGTAGCGGCTATTGGGATGATTGGCTTTGTAGGGCTTGTTGTGCCACATATGGCTCGATTGTTGGTGGGTTCAGACTATAAATTTCTTTTGCCGATGAGTATGGGACTTGGTGCATTGGTATTGTTGATAGCAGATACAGGTGGACGTACCCTATTTGCACCTTTAGATATTCCTGCGGGTATCCTTATGGCGGTGATCGGTGGACCTTATTTTCTATACCTGATGAGAAAGAAGGCGTTCTAACATGTTTACTGTCGATTCTATTTCGATTCGGTATGAGCAGAAAAACATTATTAACAACTTCTCTTTTTCCGTAAAAAAGGGTGAAATCGTCTCGATTATAGGACCAAACGGCTCAGGTAAATCTACATTGCTTAAGGCGGTATCACGGCTAATTCCATATCATACGGGTGCGGTCACACTCGATGGTACGGATCTAAAGTCTATGACTGCCAAACAAGTCGCTCGAAAAATGTGTATGCTGAGCCAGAAGAACCAAGCACCTAATGATATGACTGTGATCGATCTCGTCTCCTATGGAAGGTATCCACATAAAAAATGGTTCGAAAAATTAAATCATGAGGATATGGACATTGTCGACTGGGCACTGGAGAAGACACATTTAAAGGATTATAAGGATCGAGCCGTTTCCTCGTTATCCGGTGGTGAATCACAGCGTGCTTGGATTGCTATGGCCTTGGCGCAGCGTCCTTTGGTTATGTTGCTTGACGAACCGACCACTTACTTGGATATTTCGCATCAGCATGAAGTTCTTGAGTTAGTACGTGAGCTAAATCAAGACATGGGGATGACCGTCGTGATGGTGTTGCATGACCTCAATCAAGCCTCTACCTATAGTGATAGTATTGTTGTGGTGCAGGCGGGTGAAAAAGCGATGTATGGGACACCAAATGAAGTTATGACAACCGATATGATCCGGGATATATACCGAATGGATGCCGAAGTTCAATATGTTCCTACAGAGACGAAACCTCGTATTCATTTGCTAAGTACCGTTCGCTAGATTCGTGGCTAGATTACATAACCTATTAATGGAGGGATTTTATAATGAAGAAGCCTGTAGATGTTGAAAAAAATAAAGAAAACTATTTGCAATTTATTGCGAATCGTAAAAATCTGATTTTGAGCTTGATTGATGACGAAGGAAAACCTTTTATCAGCTATGCTCCTTTTGTTAAGCATGAAGGCAAGCTGTATATCTACATTAGTAAGATCGCCGAGCATTACAGATATATGGAAAATAACGATTTTGTAGATGCGCTTCTAATTGCAGATGAGTCTGCGACGAATAATAAATTTGCAACGGAACGTGTGCGGTGGAATTGCACATCAAGCAATATCGGGAATGACGGGCATGAGGAGATCTTTGAATTGTTTAATGCTGATCATGGGGCGGCAATGGTGAATTTGCTGCGTGGATTGGATTTTTCATTGTTTGAATTGACCCCTCTCCAAGGGCGTTATGTTGTTGGTTTTGGCTTGGCCTTTGACATCGACGTAGATGCGAACCTGTTCAACCATGTGGTGATCGACAAGAAAAAAGACGAAGAAGCCACTGTACAAGGGAGCAAATAATCTATGGCTTTCACTTCAGTGTTGCCAATCTGGCAAGCGGTGCAAACGCGATTTCATAAAATGGTGAAGACTTTGCCGGAAGAGGATCTTAACCTTAAGCTAGGGATCTCTACGATTGGAGGATTAATTCAGCATAATGCAGAAGTTGAGTTTATGTTCGCAGAGTGTTTTTTTGGAAGACCTAATCCTCAAGGCGACAAGGCGGCATATTCTACATTGAATGAACTCGTTGATCTGCTGACTGTTTCCAATGAGAATCTAACTGCTGCGATGCAGGAGCTTCCTGAAGAAGCGTGGCATGTGAGTGTGGAGTCGGCTTTTGGCACATCTACACCGCTTGAAGCGATAGGCAGACTTATGTATCATACAGGCATTCATGCCGGACAGATTTCGCTTATACAGAAAAATGCAGTTCGAAGTGAAGTATAGTGAATTGGGAAATGATTGATGAGAAAACGGCAGAAATGTCGTTTTTTTTGTGCGTAAATAAGGAGTTTTTAAAAAGGAGTTTGGGTAGTTGTTGACGTTCTTTTGATGTCCCTTTGATGTCCTTTTGATGTCCTCTGCAGCCTCTGGATTTGGTATAATGTAGGGGATTCTAAGGGGGCGCTGATTATGACAGAGTACTTGCGAGGCCAAATTGCCAAAATGGCGAATGTGAATATGGAGACGTTAAGGTATTATGAAGAGCTCGGATTAATTAGCACTCCCTTACGTTCGGAAGCTGGTTATCGTCTTTAATCGGATGAGGTGTTTAGCCGACTTGTTTTTATACATAATGCTAAACTGTGTGGTTTCACTTTAAAGGAAATTAAGAAGGCACTCACTAAATCTGAAAGCAGCGGCATTAGTATAGCTGATTTTGTAACTGTTGTGGATAAGAAAATGGATCGAGTCCGTGGCGAAATTGCAAAACAGGAAATAAAACTAACAGCCTCGCAGATTTGAGGAAAAATTTGTTAGCCACAGATAAACACCCAGGCGTACAGTCCACGCTCGAAATCCTAAAAATGGATTCTTAACTTGACCTTGTAGTCTCCTACAGACTTTACAATCTGAGTTGAAAAGAATTGTAGGAGGGATTTACGAGATGGAAAAGACAAGTACAGAGCAGCTTGCAGCGATCGAAGATTATTTGCGACAAAGCAACCGATGGGATAGCAAGGCTATCGGGCAAATACGGCAGGAGATGGCCGCGACGGCTGCGAACATGCCCAGTCCTACGGATGTTATCGTCGAGCGGGTCATGATTGGACCCTTAAGCGGAGAGTGGATTATTCCTGTGAATTCTGCTCCACCCGCTGATGAAGTGATCCTTTATTTCCACGGTGGGGGGGTTATTTCTGGGACTTGTGAATTTTATCGGGATTTGGTTACACGAATTGCAAAAGCTAGTGGTAAGAAAATACTAGTCATTGAATATCGCTTGGCACCAGAGTTTACTTATCCGGCTGCTAACGAAGATTGTATAGACGCTTATCTGTGGCTGCTCGCGAATGGATATTCTGCCGGGAATGTCGTGCTTGGAGGGGATTCTGTTGGAGCCAGCCTTGCGCTGATGACGTTGATTACTTTACGGGATGCGGGTGGAGAATTGCCGGCGGGTGCTTTTTTAATCTCGCCGCATACAGATCTCGTCCATTTGGATGGTGAATCGTATCTGAGTCGAGCGGAGTTTGATCCAACAGGCAGCTTAGACGGAAATAAACGAATAATTGATGTTTATCTAGGTGCTCGGATAGAACTAGCTCCTATATTATCTCCCTTAAGGTTGGATTTGTAGGGATTACCTGATTTACTTGTTCAAGTAGGCGACCACGAGGTATTGTTAAGTGATGCAACGAGGTTGGCTGAACGAGCACAAGCTGCGGATGTTCATGTAGAACTGGAAATATGGGAGAACATGTGGAGTGTCTTTCACTTTTTAGCTTATATGCTGCCAGAGGCGCAGCAAGCGATTGCGAATGTCGGTAAGTTTGTTAGGACGAGGTTAGATCGGATTGAGCAAAAAAGCAGCTGATATTACCCGCCTTCTTGAGAGATCAAGGAGGTTTTTTGGTGAAATCGTAGGTTAGCAGAAGGTGGATTGCTAGATATTGGGCTTCTTCATCGTAACGGACCGTATTGCAGCTATTTGCTCAATTTAGCGTGTTTGGCTAACTTTTCGGACTGCATAGCTCTTATTAGCACATTAGAATGCCGAAAAGGTGGGGATTTGGGTGAATAGCCGCATTGGAGTCCGATAGCATGGCGAATTACGGTGATTTTTGAAAATAAGGGCTCCTCAGTCCGAATTCATGTAGTACGGGGCTACGGAGAATAAGATACTAAACTGGGACCTAAGTTTAATAATTGGGTGCGAGTATATACTGATAATGATTTAACGAATGACAAAGTGGTAATATTGTCAGTTCGTTTTTGAACATAATATGCTATGATAATTACCACCAGAGATAGAGCGAGGGGAATACATATGTCGAATGATCTTCCATTATCAAAAGAAAACATTTTGGACGCGGCTGAACAAGTGCTCCGGCGTTTTGGCCCGGACAAGACTTCTGTTGTAGATGTAGCGAAGGTGCTTAAAGTAAGTCATGGTACGTTGTATAGACATTTTTCCAGTAAATCTGCTTTGCGAGAAGCCGTAACCGAAAGATGGTTGCAGTATAATATTTCAGAGCCTTTAAAGAATATTTCAGAGCATTTTGATGGGAATGCCAAACAGCAGCTCCGATTATGGATGGATACGCTGATTCGTAGTAAACGCACCTATGCTGTGGATGATGCCGAAATGTTTGCTATGTACGCAGCTGTAACTTTAGAAGCGGTAGATATGATTACCCTACACGTAGATCAATTAATTGGGCAAATCGCAGGCATTATTGAAAAAGGCATACAATCCAAAGAGTATAGAGTGGTGGAACCAGTGGTAACGGCTAGAGCAATTTTTAATGCTACTTCGAGGTATCATCATCCAGCACATGCTATAGAGTGGCAGTCGGCTACGATTGATCAGGATTTCGCCTCCGTTTGGGATTTGATTATTTCCGGGATTTCTTTGTAACATCTACTTAAAACCTTCTGAGACTCAGGAGGTTTTTTTGTGTCTTAAAGAGGTATAAATCCCGTAGATATGATTGAATTGTGCGAGTTGCTGCGAATGAGCGGTATAAATCCCGTTGAATTGATTGAATTGTGTGACTAGCAGCAGATGAACGGTATAAATCCCGTTGATTAGTCTGAATTGAGCGACTAGCGGCGAATGAACGGTATAAATCCCGTAGATTAGGCTGAATTGAGCGACTAGCGGCAGATAAACGGTATAAATCCCGTGTGCAAAAACGAATTCAAATGACAAATATTAAAAAATGTCACTTGTAATTTGTAATCGATCGATTTATAATCAGACCAACAAGAAGGACAAAGTGATAGGAGGAGTAATTATGAATCAGAATTTAGCTGGAAAAGTAGCATTAGTAACAGGTGCATCGAGAGGCATGGGCCGGGAGATTGCGGAGAACTTGGCACAACAGGGTGCGAAGGTGGTCGTTAACTATTCGAGTAACCCCGGCAAAGCAGAGGAAGTCGTAACCGGTATTAAACAAAAGGGTGGAGAGGCCGTCGCTATTCGGGCAGACATCAGCCAGGTGGCAGAACTTGAACAATTATTCCAAACCACACTAGAAGCCTATGGACAACTCGACATTCTCGTCAACAACGCCGGGATTATGATTACGAAGCCGATACTAAATATGACGGAAGAAGATTTCGACAAGCAGTTTGCGATAAATGTAAAAGGCACCTTTTTTGCTTGCCAGCAAGCAGCTAAATATATGAATGATAACGGACGGATTATCAATTTTTCAACTTCCGTTACGGGTCAAATGTTCCCGACCTACAGCGTCTATGCAGGAACTAAGGGAGCAGTGGAACAAATCACTCGTCAGCTGGCCAAAGAATTTGGACGAAAAGGAATCACTATCAATGCTGTTTCACCTGGACCTGTGAATACGGAGTTATTTACCGTAGGGAAATCAGCGGAAGAGATTGCGACCGTGGGGAATATGAATTCCTTTGGACGTTTAGGCGAGCCTGAGGATATCTCAAACATTGTGTTGTTCTTAGCCAGCAAAGAATCACAGTGGGTTACAGGTCAGACGATCCGTGTGAATGGTGGATTTATTTAAGCTGGTGGTTAAAGGGATCTTTTTAATAGCTGAATGTGGTCAATCCTTCTAATATGAATGTAAATAAAAGGAGGAGTGAAAACATGATGCAGATCATCTGCTCACCGACTAAATATATACAAGGACATGGTGAAATTCGTAAGCTGGGAGATTATTGTTTGCAGCTAGGAGCGACAAGAGCTTATGCCATTATTGATCCTTATATTTTCTCTGTGTACAAAAAAGAGATCACATACAGTTTTGAAATGAACGAAATGCCACTAGTGATGTGTGAATTCAAGGGCGAGTGTAGCCGTAATCAGGTCAATGAGATAGTTGCAGCACTTGGCTTGAAGGATACCGAAGTCATTATAGGGATTGGCGGCGGCAAGACCTTAGATACGGCAAAAGCAGTAAGCCACATGAGTAACCTCCCGGTAGTTATTGTACCCACAGTGGCTTCGACGGATGCACCTTGCAGTGCTTTATCAGTGTTGTATACGGATGAGGGAGACTTTGACTGTTATCTTCCATTAAAAAGAAATCCTGATCTGGTTATCGTAGATGTCGATATCATTGCTAAAGCTCCTGCAAGATTACTTGTTGCCGGAATGGGAGACGCTTTGTCCACTTTTTACGAAGCAAGAGCTTGTCGAGAATCTGGGGCAATTACACACGCAGGTGGGACTAGCACAATTGCAGCCCTTTCATTAGCTCGTGCCTGTCTGGATACCCTTCTTGCAGAGGGTGAAACGGCATTAAAAGATGTTAAGCAAGGCATCACCTCTCCTGCGGTGGAACATATCATTGAAGCCAATATTTACTTGAGTGGCATTGGGTTTGAAAGTGGAGGACTTGCTGCGGCGCATGCGATTCATAATGGATTGACGCTGCATGAGGTATGCAGGAATACTCTTCATGGTGAAAAGGTTGCTTTTGCTACGATCGTTCAGCTTTTACTGGAGAAAGCACCATATGAAGAGATTGATCAGGTGATTGGTTTCTGCAAAAAAATCGGTCTTCCCGTTACTCTCAACGATCTTGGAATTACCAGTAAGGATATTGATCCATTGATGATGGTGGCGGAAGCTAGCTGTTCTGAGGATAGCCCCATCTGGAATATGCCCTTTGAAGTTCAAGCTGTGGATGTGCTGGAAGCAATTCTTGCCGCAGACGCGCGGGGACAATAGAAAAAGCCCGATTGTAAATTATTGCGAACCCTCCCCGTACATATTTAACCTTCGTGAACCAAACAATGAGAACAATTGTTTAAGACGAAGGAGGCGTTCCTCTTGATGAAGGATAGTCGAAAGTTCAAACGTTTTTTACTAATTTGGATTGCTGTTGCTGCTTTAATGGTTACTTTAATCGTTCCCGTGACAACGTCTGTTTCAGCTGCCGAGTCCAGAGACAACCCTACAAACACACCAAGTGAAGAGAAGACATCTCAACGTAATAAGGTCGTAATTATTATTGACGATTTCGGCAATGGCATGAAAGGGACGGATGAAATGTTTTCGCTGCCAATAAAGCTTACTGTGGCGGTTATGCCCTTTTTGCCTACATCTGTGAAGGACGCCACACGCGCGCATGAACGCGGAGATGATGTTCTGGTTCATTTGCCAATGGAGCCCCGCCAGGGTAATCCTAAATGGCTTGGACCGGGAGCTATACTGGCTAAGATGTCTGATGAAGAAGTGCGTCAAAAGGTGGAAGCCGCGCTCGATAATGTGCCTTATGCTATCGGTATAAACAACCATATGGGCTCTAAGATTACCGGGGACGAACGGATTATGGGTGTGATTTTAGCCGTCTGCAAAGAGCGGGGATTGTTTTTTGTGGACAGTAAGACCAACTACCGTTCTGTTGCTGGCAATATGGCTTATCGAATGGGGCTGCCGCGCGTAGAGAACCATATCTTTTTGGATGATACACACACAGCTAATCATGTGCTGAAACAAATGGGTCTAGTAAATAATCTGGCGAAGGATCAACGATTCTGCGTAACCATTGGTCATGTTGGTGTATATGGAAAAGAAACCGCCGCAGGCATCCGCAGCGGTGTTGAGCAAATAAAAGGTGATGTTGAATTTATAGGCATATCTGATCTCGTTAAAAACGAAATGAAATGGAACTCGAATCCTACACTTCCATAAGATAAGCTACTATGCCGCCAGCAATTGCTTCAGCAATTTCTTGTTGCCCTTTAGGGGTGCACAGCTTTTCGCGATCTGTCGGACTGCTTACAAAACCCGCCTCAACAATTACGGTTGTGGCGGTTATTTTGTTGAGTAAATAAAAAGGTTTACCCGGTCTTGTCTCTGCCTGGATATTATAGAGACTGTTTAATTGTTGCTGAATGGTCTGGGCGAGGATAAAGCTGCGCCCTTCTTGGCGATATAATACAAGCGGACCATGCTTGGATGGTGAAGGTGCCCAGTTAACATGGATGCTGACGACTACAGTAGCTGGTAATGTCTCAGCCAGCTCTTTACGCTGGGCAAGGTCGCGCAGATGCCGGGATTTACTGCGCAGCCAGCGGTTCTCATCGCTTGGAGCGTAATCTCCATTACGATTTAAGGCAACGTCAAATCCATCGCTGCGCAGCAGCAGAAATAATCGGCGTGAGATATCTAATGTAATATCCTTTTCAAGAATGTTCCCGTAGGAAGTTCCTCCGTCGATCCCCCCATGTCCTGCGTCAATTAAGATCATCCGGTGACCGTGGCTTAAGAGATGCTGACGTTCATCATTCACTACGGGTTTGGATGGAGTTGCAGAAGCATATGCACTCCCCATAAACAGCATTAGAAGTCCAACTGTGGTTAAAGTAATACGCAAGCTACATATTGCAGCTGCTGTCTTGGAATAAGCTTTATTTCTCCCATTGTTCAAATGAACTCCTCCTTGCATGTGAATAACCTCGTGCCCTAGATTCTTTGTTAGATTGTGCTTTAATAGGTAAACCTATTCGAACAATTCGAGACAAGAGTTTAGATATATGCTCGGTGGTGCACACTAAGAGCATGGAACGACGCTGGCTATCTTAATTCACTTACAATGTAGGAGGTGTTACAAATGGCTTCCGGCGGCGATGAGCTTGTAAAGTATATCACTGAGAAGGTAGTTGTTTATATCGAGGATCCGCGTGCCATTCATGCTCGTAGAGCGGCTACAAAGCAGCCGTGGTCACAGAAATGGTTCGGTATGCTTCCGCTTGGTTGGTCGATTTGGCGAAGCAAATGGAGCCACAGTGATAAGGATTGAATTTCACAAATAACAAATAACCTTCCAGTGCCTTGTCGAGGGTGGCAGCGGAAGGTTATTTGTTATGTTTAGTTATAGATATTTTTGTCGGGCAGCTTGTGTAGTGTTCCGATAGCCTGCAAGGCAGTGAGTGGCAAATACCGTCTTCCTTCTGGCCCTGATGCTGCATAAACGGTAGGCATGTTGTTTATTGCTTGTGTTTTATTCGAAGCAGGCAACCAGTTTTGATAACCTGTAATCATGAAAGGTGCCCCTACGATATCATTTCGGCCAGCGGCTTGATAAGCAATACTTTCCTTGGGACGAATCAGTGCGGCGATATTGTCACCGTCTACAGCAAGCAGTTTTGGGGAGGTCAACCACATGATATCTTTATAAGGATCATCTGTTCCCCCGCTTTGATATACCGAAAGCGGAGACAAATCAGTAGTTAGGTTAGTGATTACATCCGTTTCTGTCTGCTGTCCTTTAAGCACTTCTTCCGCTTTACTTAGCGTCCACGGTAAAACTTGCGGCACGGAAGCATTGATAAATATTGTCTTATCGTCAATGACGATTTTCCATACGGGTAGAAGTGGTGCATATAAGGCTGTGAGTTTTATTTTTCCTGTATAAGATGAAGGTATAAGTCCTTCCTGCACCAAAAATTGGCGCAGTTCTAATAAACTATAGGGGAGTCCGTAAGTGCCAGTTCCATATTCGCTAAGCATATAACCACCTTGATCCGTAGCGGAAATGATCATGTAGCCGATCCGCTGTTCACCTTTCATAACGTTGACAAGCCAGCTATGAGTACCTGGACCCAGAGGATAATATTCTATTCCTGCGTCCTTCCAGGCTGTAAATGGAGCTTCTGCTGCGAGCTTGTTCAGTGTACTCTTGGCAAATTCTTGGACCGTACCGGGTGAAGGTAAGATATCCATCTGCAGTACAGGTATCAAATCCTGTGTGACTGAATCAACTACACTTACTCTGGAAGCGGCAAGCGCAGAAGAGGAACCGGAGCTCGTTGCGATGAGTCCGATGCATAGAAGCAGGAGGAAGCAGCTTTGACCTGCAAGAAGCAGCCTCCGCCGTACACTTATTTTCATGGCGTCGTTCACCTTTCTTTGTTATGAAATATCAGAAAGTAAAAAGCTTCCTTTTTATTGTAGAGGACAAGCTATAAAAAGGCTGTTGCTTGCTGTCGCGCCGGAAGGCGGCATTTCCCTTGTTTTTTTGCCTGCTTTTAGCGAGTAGGGTCGCATTCTATAGGCTCCGCAGATGAAACAGTCCATAGGTCACCGCAGAAACTGCGATTTGCGGCTCATATTGCCAAATGGTCTCTTGTCGACGCCGATTATACTGCTCTTGAGTCGCTAGGCGTTTTTCTTCGTCAGGCTCCTTCAGCAACTCTCCATAATAGACATCAATGATGTCCAGTTCAACCCTTAGCCGCTCACGTGCCTGTTCTGCCCAAGTGTAGTCCAGTTCGGCTAACTGAGCGGTAAGATGAGTTTCCAATAAGTCGGTAGCGGCTGCTACTGTCATTTCATAAGGCTGGATATGCACATTTTCCGGTAAGCGTGGCATCATCTCTTTTGTGGAAACTTTTGCATTAAAGTCATCAATGATGGTTCCCTTTGTTAGGGAGATGCCAAGATAATGGAGTTCTTCACGTTTCAAATCGCAGCTCATCTCCACTTTATAGCAGACACTAAGCCATGGCTCGTAAGCGGCAGAGAACAGCGTGTTTCGCTGCCTGCTGCCCGGGTCCTCAAATAAGTAAAGGCATTTCCCTTCGTCCCGAGCGGCGTTCCAAATCTGTTGCAATCGCTTGCTTCCGTAAATAATATCCTCTCTGCGGATCATTCCTGGCCCAATTCGTGGGAGTGCCGGCACAATGCCGAAGTAGCGGGCTAGGATACTTTCCTCCGGGTCAGTAGATGGAGCATTCACTGCTTCTGAGCCCGGGGAGGCGGATTCGAGTAAGTCAGTGCTGGCCTCTGCATCGTTTGTTCCGCCTGTAGTTAGGCTTCCGGTGACAACTTGATTCAAAATGCCAGCACTACGATTTGCAATGGGGGGAACCTCTACTGCAGCTTGACTGTCGTATTTTTCCGGATCAAAAACAAAGGTGAAAGAAAGGGTCTCAGGATCTACACCTGTGCGCTCCACGAATCCCCAATAATACGGCCGGTCGGTAAGCATTTTGTCAGCTCTAGGTGATAATTTCACAGTTACGTGAAGGGGCGAAGCCTCAATGATGGAGCATTCAGTGGCTTCAAGATAGTCCATCACATGCTTGCGTACTTCCTGTGCGGTGAGGGTCATGTCGCAGTCCCACTTTCTTTTTTAATACCCTGTGTCAATTCACTGAGGGATTCACCAATATGGTCCAGCTCATGCCGCAATTCTTCGTCGGAGCGGGATTCGAGCATGATTTTGTATAAACTTTTCTCCAGCGATTCCTTCTTTTCAAAACGTTCCAGGATTACATCCAGCCCGCCAATCACCATTTCAAACATATTGATTTTTTCATGCAGCAGATGCAGGATATGTTCTTCAATCGTGCCTTGCGTAGACAAGTTGTAGATCACTACGTCATTTTCTTGCCCTAACCGATGGACACGTCCGATACGTTGCTCCACGCGCATGGGATTCCAGGGCAGATCAAAGTTGATCATATGGTGGCAAAATTGCAGGTTAATTCCTTCACCACCGGCTTCCGTTGCAATCATAACTTGAGCGCGGCCGCGGAAAAGATCCATCATCCAATCTTTTTTTCCACGGTTCATTCCGCCGGAATAAGAGACACACATCAGCCCATGTTCACGGAAATAGTGTAGTAAATACTCTTGAGTTGCTCGATATTCCGTGAAAACGATGACCTTTTCATTCATTTCTTGAATGAGGGCTAAGGTTGTTTCAGCTTTAGTGTTTGTTTTAACGGTACGGAGGGTCTGTAGCAGCTCCATCATCCGGTCTCTTTTTGGGGAATCCGCAGGCAGCTTTTTGATCAAATTAACTAAAGTGATAAAGACGGCATCCCGGCTGCTGCACACCTCACGTTGAAGGGTTACCAGAGAAAGCATGCTGCTAAGATTGCCGCCGGATTCCTGATACTGGTCTTTGACAAAGGAAGTAACACTGTTATACAAATCTTTCTCTTCTTGGGAGAGAACTAAGGGGATATTACGGACTTTTCGTTTCGTGAAATTAACTGGACCTTCACCACGGCGATTGCGGATCATGACCTTCGAAAGCTCGTCCCGCAGTTGACCTTCATTCTTGGGCTGGCGTTTATCAACCACGAAATTCGAGGCAAAATCGCCCTGATTTCCAAGTTGCCCCGGCTTCAGTATAGTGATCAGATTAAAGAGTTCGCCCAGATCATTCTGAACGGGAGTCGCGGTGAGCAGCAGGCAATATTTTTTGCGTAATTGCTGTACAAATAGATAATTGGTCGATTTTTTATTCTTCAGCTTGTGAGCTTCATCAATGATCAACATATCGTATTCATTTTCCAGCAAGATTTCCTTATGAGGATCTCGTTTGGCGGTATCCATCGATGCGACGACTATGGCGTTGCCCCACGAATAGGCTTTTTTCTGAGCGACAGCAGTGATGCCAAATTTCGCATTTAGCTCACGAACCCATTGCAATACTAGAGAAGCAGGTACGAGAATAAGCACTTTGGAGACAAGACCGCGTACCAGATATTCTTTGAGCACCAGTCCTGCTTCAATGGTCTTGCCCAGTCCAACCTCATCTGCAAGAATCGCGCGGCCTGACATTTCGAACAGAACCTTATGCGCTGTATCCAGCTGATGGGGAAGTGGGGACAAGCCGGATAAATGCTTCATACATTGCAGCTCATCGAAGCTCGTTACTAGACCTGTTTCCTCTCCTTGTACGGCAAGCTTAGATAAACGGTAGTCTCCCCATGGGCCGCCCTTTTCCAATTTGAGCTCCAGATCTTGCAACCAATTCCGGTCAAAAGAAAGAGGAACAGGCAGTATTGGCGCGGGTGTTCCCCCTTGCTGGGGTAGAGAATTACGGAATAATTGCGTCATAATGCAGCCTCCTCAAGCTCGGATTTATATCACCATTCGTAAGAGTAGTATGCTCGTAAACGAGAGAATTCATAACCTCTTATTTTTCACGATAGCCTTTAAAAAAGAGAGCAAGAGCGAGAAAAAGCAGCAACGTTTGCGATAATTCGGCAACTTGACTCTATTTTCGAATAAGACCTTCGATACAATATGTGGTATAGTTTAAAAGCTGACGCACACAATATATTGTGACAAAAGCTTGAAAATGTATTTTTTATAGAGTGCTTAGCTGGTATTTGTTATTGACAAGATGAGCTTCCTACATACACCTGTTAAGCAGTGGAGGATGGTAAGGGGGTTTTTGTTGTGGGCCCATACCTTGGACCGGAAACTAATATCTACTACACATGCGGGAGGTTTTTTTATTGAGTAAAGTGGAACGTAAGCAACGCCTTGAAGGGCTAAGTGAAAAAATATTTTTGGATCGTTATGCTTGGAAGGATGCAGACAGCAACAATGCTAAAGTAGGCGATGTTGTATTGGTGCTGACCAAAGATGATCCGAAGTTTCCAACTAAGGAAGTCGGAGAAATTGTGGAGCGCAGTGGTCGAATCGTAACTGTAAAGACACGCAGCGGTGAGTTTGTGAAATCGGATGTTGAAAAGTTGACCCTTAATATAGAAAAAACTCCTGAGGAAATGTGGGACCGTCTATCCACAGCGATGGCTTCTGTAGAGAAGACACCTGAGCTTCAAGCAGAATGGGCGGGCAAATTCCGTTCAATCCTAGATGATTGGAAGCTTGTGCCGGGTGGACGTATTGCGGCTGGTGCAGGTGCTAGTGAAGAATTAACATTGTTCAACTGTTATGTAATCCCTTCTCCAAAAGACAGCCGTGGCGGCATCATGCAGACATTGTCTGAAATGACGGAGATTATGGCCCGTGGTGGCGGTGTGGGCATTAACCTGTCTTCATTGCGTCCTCGTCGTGCGATTGTTAGAGGGGTTAATGGTTCATCCAGTGGTTCCGTATCTTGGGGCGGTTTGTTTAGTTATACTACGGGGCTTATTGAGCAAGGCGGCAGCCGTCGTGGCGCGCTCATGTTGATGATTAATGACTGGCATCCCGATGTTGAGGACTTCATTACCGTGAAGCAAACGATGGGCCAAGTCACTAATGCTAACCTTTCGGTATGTGTGAGCAATGGTTTTATGAAGGCTGTAAAAGAAGATCTGGACTGGGATCTCGTATTCCCGGATACAACCGATCCTGAATATAACGAAATGTGGGATGGCGATCTCGACAAGTGGAAAGCTGCCGGCAAAAACGTTATCCATTATCGCACCGTAAAAGCGCGTGACGTGTGGCGTACGATCATTGAATCGGCATGGAAATCTGCTGAGCCAGGCGTCGTGTTCATGGAATACTATAACCAGATGTCTAACAGCTGGTATTTCAACCCGATTATTTGTACGAATCCTTGTGGAGAGCAAGGCCTGCCAGGCTGGGGAGTCTGCAATCTGTCTGCGGTGAACCTGTCCAAGTTCTACGATGAGAAAAATCATGATGTAGATTGGGAAGATCTTGCGACTACAACCCGTTATTCGGTCCGTTTTCTGGACAATGTAATTGATAAAACACCTTATCATTTCCCGGAAAATGAAGCGAATCAGAAAAAGGAACGCCGCGTGGGTCTCGGAACCATGGGATTGGCGGAGCTGATGATTAAATTGAACATCCGTTACGGCAGCCCGGAATCGTTGGAGTTTCTGGACAAGCTATACGGCTTTATGGCTCGTGAAGCCTACCTTGCTTCGGCAGAAATTGCTGGAGAGAAGGGTTCCTTCCTAGCTTTTGATACTGAGAAATATCTAATGAGCGGCTTTATGAAAAATATAGTCGAAGCGTATCCAGAGGTTGGCGAAGCGATTCGTGAACATGGTATGCGTAACGTTACAGTGATTACACAAGCACCTACAGGTAGTACAGGTACAATGGTAGGTACTTCTACGGGAATTGAGCCTTATTTTGCCTTTAAATATTTCCGTCAAAGTCGTCTTGGCTATGATGAACAGTTTGTTCCAATCGCTCAAGAGTGGCTGGAAGCTCATCCGGGTGAAGAGCTGCCTGACTACTTTGTAACTTCGATGGATCTGTCAGCTAAAGATCATATCCGTGCGCAAGCAGCGATCCAACGCTGGGTAGATAGCTCTATTTCCAAAACAGCGAACTGCCCGTCTGACTTTACGGTTGAGGAGACGGCTGAGCTATATGAAATGGCCTTTGATCTAGGATGTAAGGGTGTTACGATCTACCGCGATGGAAGTCGTGATGTTCAAGTTCTGGAAACCACGAAGAAGGAAGACAAAAAAGAAGCTGCTACGGTTGCAGCAGAGGAAGTTACAACTACTGTAGAAGCAAGTACAAGTGTTGTAGCAGCAAGTCCAGCGCCTCAAGTGACTACAAAAGAGGCGGATAAACAATACAAAAAACGTCCGCAGGTTCTGCGCGGCGCTACCTATAAAATCAACACACCATTTGGGATGGCATATATTACGATCAATGATCTTGATGGAATACCGGCTGAAATCTTCCTGAATGTAGGTAAAGCGGGTTCTGACGTATTTGCTATGGCAGAAGCATTAGGCCGCGTCTGCTCCTTGTTCCTCCGTTACGGAGATCATGGTGAGAAAGTGGAGCTGTTGATTAAACATCTGAAAGGCATTGGCGGATCAGGAGCTATCGGCTTCGGCGCGAACCGGGTTGAATCCATTGCTGACGCTGTAGCTAAGGCACTGGAATCACATGTGCTGAACAATGCTCATGATGATCATGTACCTGCTCCGATTGCGGCAACTTTGGAGCTGGAGGATTTCAATGAAGCATTAAATGCGGAGTTGAAATCGAGCGTTCCGTCAGCTACGGAAGATGGACATGGTGGTCATCATGGACATAACCATGCTACGGCTTCCCGTGACCTTTGCCCATCCTGCGGCAGCGCCTCGCTGATTAATATTGAGGGTTGTAAGACTTGTGGCAATTGCGGTTATAGTCGTTGCGGGTAAACGGTAGAGCCGATAAGTGTTTTGTGGGAAAATGTGTGGTGGATCACCAAAGCTGCGAAAACGACCAAGAAATCTGCGAAAAATGGCTCATGAAAAGTGAGAAAAATGGTCGGCACTCAATATTTTGTATAAATATTCATTTAGGTATATTTATATGTTGCATTGAATAATTATTCAAACGTTGTTATGTGTTTGATTCAAGCAAACAATTATATTATAACTATACAAAAGGTCCCGATTAGGAAATTTCCTATATCGGGACTTTTATCTGATGTTGGATAAAGCCACTCCACTAACCCTAAGGAAGTATTCCCTCGAAGGGTGTGCATCCACCTGTTTATCCAATACCATACTGTAGTGTATTACAAAAATGCACTGAAGGGGCCCTTCTGAAGTGGGACATCGCTTTAAACAAGGCTTATCAGACTTTGTAGGAGATTAAGGAGGAGCGAAGAGAGTCCTTTACTACCAACCTTCTGGTCCAGCCATCCATCATCCGCGCTATACCAGGCAGACCATCAACTATGTATTGCAACAAAATTTGTACTCGCTGGTTCCACAAAGGGAAATATCCATGTGCGTGGCCGAATCTTGGAAGTCGCAAAGGAACTTCAGAACGCATTCATCATCTGCCGGATAAGAGATTGTGAAGGGAATGAGTGAGGAGTAATATTTCACATTTAGAAAGGCGATGTGTTGCAATCATAATTATTTATACGAAGACCAGCCCGGTTTACTATTTACATGTAGACGACACCCTGTCTTTGTTGAAAATTTGAACTACCACTATGTTCCTTTTTCCTGCTCTGGTGAATGTATAGTCGATTAAGACAATTGAGTCAATCACAAGCTTTTATATAAGCTCTCACAGTCTGGGGGTCATAGGGACTGTAATCTGGAATCAACTGACTTTTTTACTTATTGTACAGACAACACAAGGCAGTTGAACAATATTCCTCCGTTAATGAAGATCACGAAATTGCAAAGCAACTTTTATATGCTTATTTAAACCCTCAGTTGCCTCTTAATGATAAATTAGAGCAAGCAGAGGGCGCCTAGGATATGAGAAAAATGGCACGTGAAAAATGAGAAATCAATGAATTTTGTTACATTAATATTCAATAGAGCATATTTATGCTGAATTTTGCAATGACATTCACTTTGTTTTTCTTTTGTTTCTAAGATTAAATACAATATAGTTTTATTCTCAGAAATTTGTATTGGAAAAATAAATAACTATTCAAAAAGTCCCGATTAGGAATTTCCTATATCGGGACTTTTTGAAGGTAATAAATTATGTTTGGCATTTTTTATTATGTCGAATATCTTTATTGGAATTATAAGTAAATGAGTCGATGACTCTCATATTAGGGAGGGAGCAATTAATGCCGCAATTTGCTTTTTTGGAACCGTTTGATGGTTGTGAGTAGGTTATCCCTAGTGGAGAGCTAGAAGAAATAAGCGAGCAGAGATTTATAATATGAGATACAGAGAAAATAACTTCTGTAGAAGTAGCCAATTTGAGCGTCAGAAAAGCCATTTAATTTGCCCAATCTGTGATGAGCGAGATTTTTTCGTATCAATGAAATTTATTGCGGTATTTATATAAGTTGATGATATAGATGGAACATTAAGTACAAAGGGCATTTTAATGATGATTGCTCCATTGGACTGTAGAAACAATTCCTGTGGATGTTTGAGGCTGTCGAGTGTGAGGCTCGAAGATACCTAAATGTATTTTCCCGTCGGCCTGCTCCCTTAAGGGAGCATTTTTAATTGGTATAGCGTCAAGATATCGGGATTGAAAGGACGCATTACATACCGTATAGAGAAGTTGCTGTGAGTTGCAATTCAAATTATCATCGTTTGAAAAGCACGTATTGGCTTCATTCAAGACATAGTCTCTCTGCGATCCGCAGGCTGAGCGTCAGTTGCAGAACGTTCTTTATCTCAGTCTCAGTCTACTACATATTTTTCAATGCTTATTTTTTCGTGCCCAAAAAGCTGATGAAATCAACTGCTCCAGTTCACCTCTTTATTTTCATAACATTTTTTTGTTTTGCCTGGGCTTACTCTTCACAGGAAAAGCCCATTTATACATATAATGCAGCAATGATAGCAGGGAGGTAAATCACTTGAGCATAAACAGCAATATTGACATCGTACAAAGAAAGATCGCACCATGCACAGGACCTTTGGTCTGTTTTACATTAATCGGTAAAGGTGATTATAAGATCGAAGCTGTAGTTGAGCTTTATTCGCTGAAAGGCAGTGAGGTTGACCTTGCAAGAGTTAAATTCAGGATCGGAACTTCATACATGGTCATTGAAGGATCATCGATTGACCGTGTGCTGTCGGACAATAAAAGTTTGGAGCAATCCACCTGCTTTGTATCCGGGATACATGGCTGTCCGCAAAAGTTCCATGTATGCATCAGTTACGTGCCAGCGGTCGACCGCCAGAGCGGGAAAATATATGTCCAGGGATTACTTACAGACCGATATGGCCACTCTCCCAAATCCGTTTCCTATTTAATCGCAGAATGGCAGGGAATGGCGAACCTCTGTATCACGAGGCTATGCGGCGCTCCTATAACAAGCTCTCCGATATGCGGTCCGCTGAGAATGGATATTGAACTTTCGAAAGATTTTGTGAAGGAGGCTAATTCCTGCCCAGCAATTAATGTGGCTTCCATATCTTTCGTCGATATAGCAACAGGTTTAGGTTTGGTTCAAGCCTACAAGGTGGGAAGGAGACAAAAGGACCCAATCTTTCTGTTCAATCAAAATCTGGAAGAAAAATACGTCGCATTATTTCCGGCAGGAGGCCCTTTTTCAGATAGTGTTGTTAAAGAGATCAGGATTAACAGTCTTCGCATGACCATTCCGAGTGCAGAAGTATATGGGAGCTTATGTATAGATGGATATTACTTAGCGCAAAATAAATGGCATTGCATAGAGCCGAATTTGTTAAAACAATGGACTTAAATATTAGTGAATGAACTCACATCAACGGATGAGGTGATATATCATTGTTTTATAAAAAAATGAGCAGTCGAAGCTTATTTGAGGCCGAGGATGACCCTTCTGTTGGCTGGAGGGGGTATCGACCTCGTGAGGGGACATACGAGCGGGATACTCTGAGTTTGGTTGAAGCTTGGGGCGATAAGGGAATATTCCTGTTTGCGGCAATTCGTCCGCAAGAAAATCAACTTTTAGATGCTTTGGAAGAGTACGAGCGAAACAGAAGAGATTCCGATGAAATCCAGCTTATCTGGCTGAACACTATTGAGCTTGACAAATGTAGTATCCTCAAGATCGTATCTGGTATTGGGGGAATGAAAGTAAAAGAAAATCTAAATGTAATGATAGGAAATGGCGCCTATGAATTAGATATTGATATGAGCGTAAAAGTTAACTTTTTGTACGAGGACATGAGACTTGATTTATGCAATACCACCTCTGCGTTTATTGATTTTATGAGCAATGATAATGCAAGCATTGATGGAGGAGTGATCCATCTACCGTTTGCCGGCAAGGACGCCGGGACCTTTCGATTTCGCATCGAAATACCCTCTGATTCTGTGTTTGATGAGAACGGGAATTTTAATGTCGGACTTAAATATTTTTATGCGCAACAGAATGGGCATACCATTGCAACTGAGGAACATAACTACCCGGTTTTTGAGAAACAAGATGGGAAGTGGCTTCATTATCTGGTGTCTCTGGATGAGCTTGATCCATTTAACCGGAATTATGAGACTCTGCCTGATTTAGGTCTTCGGTCTTATCTAGCCTTTGATCCATCGACGGATGCATTGCCCAGTCATTTCCGAACCCCATTCGGTCATACTATAGAACTCCAACCAGATGTCCGATTGGAACCAAATGTTGAAGGGGTACTGCCGCGACCGTTGCCTGGCAGTGGATTGCTGGTGTTATCTCCGAAATATAAAATAGCGGCATTCGAACCGGCATATACGGTCCCACAAGGGAACTTTTACCTTTCAGTCTCCGATGCAGAACCGTTTGCAGGAGCTATGCGCCTGCTTTGTGGCAGCACTGGAACGGAAACCATTGCTTTTGTACCTCAAGGCAATGGTTACAGAGGTGACCGCATGGAGTTCATACGGGGCAAACCTGCTTTCTGGTCCTCTGATCCAGCCGGTAGCGAAACAGAACAACCTCCAGAATTAACGGATGAGGCTTATACGTCCTGGATAGCAGTACGCCCGAGCGACAACCGTATTTTCGAGGCTCCACCAATCACTTATTCGGCACAGCCTGAGGATGATCCTCATTACCGCCCGGCGGCTGAAAGTGTTAGTCACTTTCATGAACCGGTTATCTTCGATTGGACAAGGGATACAGATAACAGTATACCTCTGGTTCCTCTTCTTGGGGTTCAACGGAATGATGAAATGCAGCTCACACAGGCGCTTACATTGGAGCGGCGAGGAATTGCCCCGGATCGCAAGCGGCGTATGAACCAACTCTCAGCGAGATCAGCCATCAACAGCACTGCCTTTACAGATGGCCTTTCGAGCACACCGCAAGGCTTGTTTGTTCAGGACATCGCCGGACAGTGGTCGGAATTAATTATCGGGCAGAACATCCGAAACGCAGCAGGTCTCGTTCCGGGGGCAGCCGAAGCATGGGACATGCTGAAATTTACTAACCCTTCTGCGACTTTCCGAAACGCCCTCTTGTCCAGCAGGCTCTTTCTTGTCGTTTCAATGAATCCCACGGCTTCGCCGCTATGGGAAAAGTTTGATGACCTGGTGACTATATCGGGTTGGCCCTTCAAACTGACAGTACCGGGTGGTACGAATTACCAGAATATCCTCATCTTCAAATTTTGCCAAGGATCGTTGTTGGATGGCATCGAGCAGCCCGGACGTTGGACGGATGGTGAAGCATTCAATCAAGCAGGGCAATTGGGCATATTATCAAAGTGGTTGAGCGATTACTGTATGGGTGGAGCGGCCGAAAATGAGATTCCCCCAGAATTGGTTCCATTTTACCGGATGTGCCGTGATCCGAAATGGAACGGAATTCTTGCTCTCAATGTGGATATTATACCGGAACAGATGCCGGATGATTTAATAGGTCTTATTGGCGGCATTAAACCAGGAAGCCTGCGCGCACACCATGTGGGCCTCGATTCCAGCCTGGTGGAGTGGGATGCTGTTGCCGGCCTGAAATTGGACAAGCCAAGCTCGCTATTCGGGTATGTCAGGTACGAGGATCTGGATACTGTCGATTGGGACATTCATACTTACAAATTTCGCGTAACCGAGCTGCAGGCCCGATTTGTAAACACAAAAATTGAATTGTTCCACACCAAAATTGAGCTGCTTGTGCGTACGTTATATGGGAGTCCAGTAATAGTCAGTGAGGATGGTGGCCCTGAGTTCCCAAAGCCTATCCTTACTTTATACGGATCGATGGAGCAGCATGAAGGTGTACCTACCTATGTCTTTCAGACGAAGACACCTGTGCGTGCAACTCTCCAGAAACTGGTTCTCCCACCAATATTACAAAACTTGCGCTTAGACAAAATCAGCTTCCAGACGCTCGACGCTTCGGATAAACAAAATATAAAGACTGTATTTTCCATATACGGTTCGAAAATTTTTCTTGATAAGTTGAACCCAGAGGTTGATCAGGTGATTGATTTGTTTGGCTATGGAGTCGATGAGGGTTTGTTAGGTCTCTTGTTTGGCAACTTAAGGGTCACAATGGATTTTGACATTAATGACCCCGTAAATTCCGGTAAGTTTGCTTTTGATATCTCACAAGTCTCCCTCGATCCCGCCAAAAGCAACGGACGTCCTGGCAGCTTGGGCGCCAACTTTCCGCTCCGTCTTCGCTATCTGGTATCCGTAGAATCTGTGGCTGATTGGAATAAGCTTGGTTACCGTGATGTGCCCATTGCCGGATTGCCAAACCATAATGCTGCAAACGGACCATGGTACGGACTCGGTTTTGACTTCGAAATGGGTACTCTTGGCAAGCTGTTGCCCGAGGGCATGCTTGTCGGCAATTTTATTGCAGGCTGGAATGCAGAGGGGAAGTTTTATTGCGGGCTCAAAATACCAGGGCTTGATCTGGATAAGGAAAAGGGGCTGCTGGCTCTGGAGGAAATGTTGGATCTGAAGTTGCCAAACGATCTTCAGCTTGCTTTGACCAGTGATGGTTATCTAATGAGCACTCAAGCTGCTGTACGATTGTTCGGGACAAGCTACAAGACTCAATTTACGATCTTTCAAGCCAGTAATCAAAAAGGACAGATCGGCTGGTATCTAACAACTGTCTGAAAGGAGAGCGAGAGAACATGAGTGATCTGTTTGCAGGATTAGGTCAGTTTGTTAGTTCTGATGAGTTTAAAGCAGATATGAAGACCAAGGCAACAGTCGATAGAATAAAAGACTTATTTACAGTGATGCATGATGGCCATTTACCAAATGGTCTATTTTATAACCCCAATGCCAGATGGCTCGCCGGTATCCAGTTCAAACCGGTTCCATTCGTTGATCTTTCCGCTTTATTTCAGGATGAGCATAACCGTTATGGCATTTTTGTTCAATTACTTGGAGATGGGGCAGGTCCCTTCGCTGGATTGAACGGTGATTTCAGTTATGAAAAAAGAAAAGGCTCCGTTGGACGGTTCACCGGAGCTATCAGTCTACCTGAAGAACAGCGGCGTATCGAGATGGGCGCAGTAACCGTGATCGTCCCCGAAGTTGCACTCGATCTCTACCGAAACGGAGATTTCAAGATCGATGTCGGGTTTCCGGTCGGCTTGGATTTTAGCCGTTCATTATGCATAGAGGCTCCGCCGTATGTTGGATGGGGAGGCTTTTATTTTGCCCGCTTAAGCGCTGAGACGTCTGCGTATAGCAGAGTTCCAGAAATTAGTGCGACAATAGGTACTTTCAGTTCAATTATTGAGGCCGGACTAGCTGTCAATCTGGGGTACGGCAAATACTTCAAACGGGGAGTGCTGAATGCTGGACTTAGTTTGACGGGGATTGGAATCCTGGAAGGAACGAATGCAACGTTTAACGCGAATTGCGACCCTTCCAAGAATGGAGCAAAGTTCAGCTGGTACCAAGGAATATTGGGACTATCCGGCAAAGTTTTTGGAGAGGTGGATTTAAAGGTACTTAAGGCCGTAGTGGATTGCGAAGTCAACGCAACGGCCAACATGATCATTGAAGCCTATAAGGAAACGAATATCGATTTTGTGCTGGAAGTCCATGCGCATGGAGAAATAGAAGCCGATTTCGGTATCGCAAAGGGGAAGATATCACGAAGCTTTCACGACAAAATGAATATGGATTTTGTAATGGGCAAAGAGACTACAGCTCCATGGGATACATGCTCTCCCCTTCAATCCCCACACCATTCATTGACTACGGACAATCTGGTCTGGTGGCCGGTTATCGTTCCTGCGCTGGAACGGCGCAAATTAACGCTCTATTGTATGCCGCAGCTTTCCGTCGGAGAAGAGGGCGGCAGCAAGAAGGTTCAGTGCTCAGCCATGTTGTACATGATTGACGATCCTCTTCAACCCGACGGATTTAAGGCATGGGCTAAGGGGGTACTGCTATGGACGCTGAATGCTTACTTGAACCGTAATTCTAGCTCAGGTACTCCCATCGACAGGTTGCTTCAACAGAACATTACTAAAGAAGAATTAAAGAGTATTGAAAGATACACAACAGACGGCCAATCGCCGATTATCTATAATCAGAGCGGAACGGGTATTGTATCATTTCTGGCCGAATATTTTGAGATTTCGATATGCCATCCGGAAATAGGTTGCAGCGGAACGCCGGAAATCAAACAATTAGTATTTTTTCCGATCTTCCCCGATATCGAACTGACAGTCGAACAGGCACTCCTTGGGGTAGCAATGCCGCAAACCTCAAAAATTGATTTCACAAATAACCAAACGATCTCCACGGATAAGCTTGAGTATATAAGACAACATTCGCGTCGGATGATGGCCGAGCCAGTTCATGAAGATAAGTGTGAAGAAACTAACCCTCAACCCGATCCTCTACCATTGCTTAATATAGAGCTATCAATGGCTACCTTGTGGATTCAGGATGTTGTAACCATGTGTACGCGTGCCCTGGCCAGAGAAGCCGTTGATCAATCAGGCTTAGGTTTGCCAGGGGATATGATATTAATAAGCGATCTTGTCGATAAAGTCGTCGATAATAATGAGCGGATGAAAATAGTCGCGGCAAGCATCTCCCAATTCACTCTGTTCGGGCTCCTGGTGAAGCAGAGTAAGTCTTCGGAGCAAAAATCTGTTTATAGCGAGATTGGGCAGCAATTTCCGTTATCCGATTCGTTGACTGGGCTTACCTTAAAACTGGAGCTTCTGCCAAGCAATTTGCCGGTAACAATGAACAATTGCACAGAGCCTCACGGTGATCTGTCTACCCTCACGATCATTTTTCCCGATTGCGAATTGGATCGGATAACGGCGTTGCGACATACCGAATTACCGAATGATGATTGGTCATGTGTCCGTCCGCTTACACCCTATGTTGACGTTCCCAACACTTATCCGGGGAAACAGCTGCAGATATGGGAAAACACCCGTTCAGCGACAGGAATCAGACGGAAACTGAGTGTGTTCACGGCAGCGCTTGGTCATAGATTGGCGGCACAGGCAGGAACTTTGGCTTTGTGGCAAATGGATAAGCAACAAGCACATAAACTAGATCCCGCCAGAGACGAATATCGACTTGCGACATTTGTAGAAATCCGGTTGTGGCCAACTAATGTTCTTAATATGTATGAGCTGAAAGGCGCGAGCGGATACGGACAACTGCTTCTTGAACGGTTAAGCCGGGAGATCGCAAATGAATCAAGTAGAGGTCCGGTAGGTCTGGAGAGTGTTCATGTTCTTCACTTGCGTAAAGAATCGGATGGTCAGGTTATTTGGAGTTCGGACAGCAAGCTGCCTCTGGTTCTCAGCAGTAATCTGACAAAGTTCACTGAACCTCCGGTAAACGGCTTGTCTGCGGTGACAGCCCAAACTCCCGCAACATTCGCACAACTGCTGCATACCAGCGGCACTATCCGATCCGGAGGCTTTTATCTTTGGTATGAGAATCCATTTGACCAGCCGCCAGACCCGGATAATCCTATACTTGCACAGATCCTTTTCCGGTATGTTAACAACGCGCCTCTCGGTGCATACGTGAATGCGGCGGATACGGTAATAGGTTCCGATTCGGATGAAGCCTTTTATTTTCTGGATACCCTCCGAAGCAGCAAACCTGCATTTCCTTCCGGTCATGCAGGCATTGAGATATACCGTCCTGCCGACAAGGAGTCAACGGATTTGCAGGCGTATTTGCGCCGGATGTTTTATCTGATCGGTACAAAGCTGAAGGGTAATCTGGCGTTTGCTGAGCAGGATCTTTCAGACGTGCCCATCGCACCGGTTGGGGAAGTAGATGCACTGCCCTGTGATTTACCCACAGATCCCTCCAGGTGGCCGGGACCATGGTATCAGTATCGGCCTGTATTGCCGATTGTCAAGCATGCTATACAGCCGCCGGAGACTGTAGAATGCGATAAGCCCGCGGGTAACCCCTATGCCGGTCTGGGAGAAAAAGTAGTAATAACCCTATATCCACGGGATGTTCTTGGAAATACACTGTCCAAACCAAAACACGATTACATTATACCGGTGCTTTACCGTGATTTTGTTATTCCTCCTCACCAGTGGCCGGGGACAACCCTGTGCTACCGTCTGGATCAGAACGGGCTTGTTGTAACTCTGGCTTTTTTTGCGGACGGTCTGACAGATGAACAAGCCCGTGCTGCCAAAGACAGCTATGCGCTGGCTTATCATCAGTTGTCGCAGGAGTATGTCGAAGTGGGAGTGACCTTGTCGATTGATGAGACGAAGACGCATGATGTGAAGGATATCCTGACTGAATATGCCCTGGAATGCTGGCGTTCACTTTGCAAGAAGCTTTCCGGCGAGCCTTATAATCGGGTGATCAAAAAGTGTGAAATTGATCCTTCAGCGATAACACTCACCAAGGAGAAGCCTCTCTATGAGCTGACCCTTGAATTGACAATATTACGCGCATTCGAAGAGCATATAGATCCTGACATGAAATCCATTCCAGAGACAGTCAGTGGCACCAGCCGCATCCAGCATGAATCGTCAACCAGAATTGCTGGAACACAAACGATCGAAGCGTTCGCCCGATATTTTGAAGTGGCCTTTGATCGAAAGATAGGTGCGGGTGCATGGCGTGATAGCGAGGATAGCAACCGACTCTGGGTTGTCGGTATAGGTACCAAAGCCACAGCTTGCTTGAAAACAGAACGACAAGCCGCTGAATTCTTCTACGGTGCAGCACCGTTTGAGACCATGAAGCGCAGCCGCACATTAACCGTTCAGCCGTATGAATTATTCTCTGCCACAGGCGGTACAGTATTGGCTGATGCTCTGGAGACGGAATCCGTGGAAGACTTGGATATTTGGGTTCAGCAAGTGTTCGCTTTCATTGACGAAATGCTCGACAAGGATTGTCTGAGCGTGATAGGCAAACATGATGGAGCCATACAATTGGAGAGTCTTCGCAAGGCAAAAAGCGAAATAGCCGAAGCATATGCGAGCAAAGTCAGTCATCTGGGCAAGCTGAAGGTTTCCGATATTTCCGATTTGGCCGCTGCACGTGAACGATTCAAGCAGCAAATGCTGGTCCAGCTCGCCGAAGCCTATAAGCAGGATACAGTCATACAGCAGCCGTTTAACGTGGGAATCGCTTGCGGTGATCCGGGTGAAATGGATCAAGTGAGTTTTTATGGGCCGATTGAGGCGGAAAGCTTCATTGGATTGTCTGATGAATGCAAGGCGGAACCGGGAAGTGAGATTTACGTCCAGGCAAGCTTTACTCCGGCTAAACTGTCGCTTCACAGGGGTACACAGCAATTGACCTATTTGTTTAATGTTAAGAACACCGGTCATTTTCCGCGGTATCAAGCCAAAGGTGTGAATTATCGGGTTACACATTTGGAATATGCGCTTGAGGAGAAGGGGGTTGTTTCATCAGCCTGGATATCGTTAATCGTACCGTATGATCTTCCATTGGGAGACATGGTTATCCCTGTAGTGATAAAAGGGCATCCGGAGCCCCCGTTGCTTCTGCGCCATGGTTATATCGACCCGGAAGAACCGGATATTGACAATGCCAGGACTCTTCTTGATTTGACTAAAGAATGGAAGTATACGTTTACGTATAAGCTTCGGCAAGAAATGACAGGACAAGATCGTTTGAAGCATGAAATTGTCTGGAATGAAGAACTGCCAGTTGCTAAGCGCACATTAGCAGATGAGCTTCCTCAGGCTCTTGCCCAGCTCATCCATATCATGCCGGATATACGCATGGCTTTGCAGCCTGAAGCTGATTCAACTGGAGTTTCCAAAGCGGTGGAGTGTTTGAAGAAATGTATGGAACAGATCGTCTCGAAATGGAATTCCTGGCTCTCCAAGGCGGCATTCGGAGTGAACAGCGGCGAGCCCACCACGTTCGATACGTTCGATACTTTGGAGCAGCAGGATAGTTCTTCCCTGTTGAAAGTGATGCTGGATAAGCTTACAGGTCCGATCTCGGTAGGGGATTTCTCCATGCAGATAGGTAAATACCAATCCGAACCCGCCGGCCCGGGAGCATTTCTCTTCTACTTTATGGGGGCAGACGGGAACCGGGAATATCTGCTGTTTGATCAGCGTATGCTGCCGGAAAATACGGAGCGGACTGTTCAAATCGAGAAGTTCAACATTTTCAGACTCCAGAGATCCCGGATAAGTCTTTATGAGACACGCAATGAGAGCTTAATGAAATGTTGCAGCTCCTATGAGGAAGCAACGGCAGAAGAGTTTGTTTACCGGACGCCAAAGGTCAGCCTCACGGAATCCATTGCACCTTGTTTAAGAACGACAAGGGAGATTGATTTTTCAACACTCTCCGGAGCCATGGAACATCCTATTAAAGAGCATGTAGGCACCTTATTGAACCAGCTGTTCGAAGATGGAGGTATTCCATTGCTGTCGCATTCGATAGTCTGCTCAGCATCCTATAAGTATGCGTACCTGTTCGTACACACCTTTCAGGACGACGCCACAGGGGAAATAACAGTTCCGGTCTGTTTTAAACATGCTAACCTGTATAAGGAAAATGAAGGATCAGTTGTGGAATTCTGCAGACAATTGAATGAGTGCATGAAACGAAAGGATGGACCTCTAAACAAACAAGGAAGGTTTGTCATTCAACTCAGCATTTACCCGGGAAATGCAGTAAATGCTAATACACTCCCAGTGTTGGTGATAGAAAAGCTCACATTGCCGCTTAATAAAATCAGCATTGTGGAGTAAGTATAATTAATGCAAGAGTGAGGGGGCTCATAAGCCATAAAATGGCTACTTGGGACACCCTTCTTTTTTTGTAGGGTCAACGTGAATACTCGGGTAGATGCTCCACCAACGGACTGTTATTCTGATCGCTATGCTCTCAAGATTTCTTTCATTCGCCTTAATGGTGAAAATCCGGGGAATAAGACGACATTTCGAATGGTTGCCAGGTGTGGTCAAGATTTTCTCGAAAGTTTTTCATCCCATGCGTCTATCAATTCAATCAATTTATAAATCACTGGAGCTTTCCAGTTGAACTAAATAAAGAAACAAAAACTGTAATAATTATACTTAATGAAAATATTCTTTTCATATTATATTCCCCCTTTATTATTTCTAACGATTAGATTTTTTCTTATTTTGATTAGATAATATAGAGTTAAGATAAATTGTATAATAGAAATACTCCAAGGAAGCAGAAAGAGCATTTCCACTTGATATTTTGGAAAAAATTCAATAGAAACGACAACTCCATATTCAATATCACTGTCATCTTGCATTGCATTGAAAAATAAAAGAAGTAAGAGGCTGGATAGCATAGTTACCAAAAACCAAATGGCATTGTACTTTATCCTCTGAGTCCTTATAAACAAAAAAGAATTAATAAAACATAATAAAAGTGGTATAAAGTACACCTTAAATGAAATATTTAATAACTCCGTTCCCCATCCCTCTATTCTTATCTTTAAAAAATAGATTAAGATCAGATGCAGTCCAACCACCAGTATTACATAAAGAATGGCTTGTAGTCCTGTCTTGAATGACTTCATCTTTCGTTCCCCTTTTCCATTCGTTCACTTAATGCTCTAATGATATCATCACCCTTCATCGAGATTTTCTTCTTACTTCAAGCACCTATATACCACCCCTGAAATTATATGGATTAATTTTAACTAAAACACTAAATATCCTTATAATGTAATCATCGGGAATTTTAAGGCGAAAATTAATAGTAAACCCCTCTTCCGAGTAACAGTACTAACTCAACCCCGACAATTGTAATTGGACTTAGCAATATAAAAGTCATAACAGCAGGCAATCTATTTAGTTTTGCAATTTCTAAGGATGGAAATGTGTGGGGCTGGGGAGCTAACACGAATGGCGAACTGGGAGATGGTACGAGAATTAATCCAGTTTCACCTGCATGGTAGCCTTAACTTAAAAGAGACGTGTAGAGGAGTTTTTTATTTTGGGAGCGGCAGGGAGTATTTTTAAACCAAAAATATTGAGCAGGAAACCTGGTATTTTAACATATGGGATGACACCACCGAAGGTAAGCCATTCACCAGAAAAGATATCAGAAATTGCACAGAAACAGGTTGAAAGACTTAAAAACGTTGATTTAGATGCTTTAATTCTTTACGACTTCGAGGAGGAGGTAGAAAGAGTTGATCATGAAAGACCTTACCCATATTTACCAACGATTGATCTGGCTATTTATGGTGATAAATATCTAGGACAAGTGGAGGTCCTAGGATTTCATTTGAAGGAGCAAACAGTATATTACATTATTACGTTAAATGAAAAGTGTACCCATTTTACGGTACTCTTTTTAATAGCGCATTTTCTCATTTAAAATGAAATATTAGATGATTATTAGTTACTGGGGATTTAAATTCTCAATTAAATTGAAACAGTCTCTCTTATTTTATAAGGGTTTTCTAACAGTGAATTCTCATTTAAAATGAAACATCACAGGAAAACTAGAAATGTGACTATGCATAGCTACTAAAAGCAAGCGATCATCGAGAGGAAGTGTTTATCCTTTTATCTCAATGGATCGCTTGTTTTTTATTATTGATGATGTTCATTGAGAGGTTTTAACTATATGAGTTTTAGATACTATAGAACTACATACAGACTATGATAAAGAATTTATTGAATTTAGGGTAAGAAATGCTTTGGAAATGATAAAGGTAGTATTTAAAGAAAAAGATAAGGTTGGAATTGCGATTTGGTAAGTAACAACGTATTTACGCGGTGTGTCTGGTCTGTGAACTCTGTGTTCTGACTAAGCTTTTTAACACAAAAACACGCGTACTTGTCTAACAAAGGTACGCGTGTTTTTGTTATTCCACTACGAGAGGAATTATTTTTACATATCTAAATTTTTGAATGCATAAGGCAATAAATCCCTTAAACTCAGCTCTAAGATTTCTTTTTTCTCATTGGTTAAATAGACAGGCATGTCGGGCAAACAGAATTCCGATAATACTTGTCTGCAGATACTGCATGGCGGCAGAAAATCCATTGTGTCACCTGCTACAGCTATAGCCTGAAAATCACCTTTAGTATAGCCCTTTGTAATAGCTGTGAAGATTGCTGTTCTCTCTGCACAATTAGTAGCGCCAAAAGATACATTTTCTACGTTTACTCCATTAATAACATTTCCATCTTTAAGCAATAAGGCTGCTCCAACTGGAAATTTAGAATATGGGGCATAAGCAGCTTTCTTTGTGTTACGTGCGCTTTCCATTAATTCTTCTTTATTCATAATACTCACCCTTTTTAAATAAGAATGAACCTTTCGGTCCCCTTATCGCCAACTTTAAGGTTGGCAGGACTTCTAATATTATAGTCACACCAAATGGTTGTCAACATGTACTACTCGATAAGTATCATTAGGGAATCATAGCTTTAAAATATAACTAGATATAGTAAATAGAAGTTACACATATTAAGCCTGCCATGGTAACCTTATCTTAAAAGCGACGAGTAGAGGGGTTTTATAATTTGGGAGCGGCAGAGAATACATTTAAACAAAAAATATTGAGCAAAAAACCGGGTATTTTAACATATGGAATGACACCACCGAAGGCAAGCCACGCACCAGAAAAGGTCTCGGAAATCGCCCAGAAACAGGTTGAGAGACTTAAAAATCTTGATTTAGATGCGTTAATTCTGTACGACGTTCAGGAAGAAGTAGACAGAGTGGATCATGAAAGACCTTATCCCTATTTACCAACGATTGATCCGGCTGTCTATGGTGATAAATATCTAAGACAGGTGGAGGTCCCGAAAATAATTTACCGGTGCGTCGGTAATGATACTAGAGCTCAGTTCGAGGATTGGGTTAAAACTGACGAAAATGAAGATAGATTTTCCGTGTATGTGGGCGCTTCGTCAAGTAAACAAGAGGTGAAATTGAATTTACCAGATGCTTATGAGCTAAGCAAACAGTTAAATAGTAATTTAACTTTTGGTGGAGTTGTCATTCCGGAAAGACATATAAAAAAGAATGATGAGCATATACGGGTTGTCGAAAAGACCAACAATGGGTGCAACTTTTTTATCACTCAGGCAACTTATAATGTAGAGGCATCTAAGAATTTATTGTCTGATTTATATTATTACTATACAAATAACGGTTTTGAGATGGTTCCTATTTTATTTAATCTTGCACCATGCGGCACCGCGAAAACATTACAATTTATGAAGTGGTTAGGGATCAGTATCCCGGGATGGTTAGAAAACGAGTTGAAATACTCGAATGATATTTTGGATAAATCAATCCAGCTATCGCAAAAAATCTTTGAAGAATTACTAGATTTCGGGCTGGAGAAGGGAATTCCTATTGGTTGCAGTATTGAAAGTGTTTCAACAAGTAAGTTGGAGATTGAAGCATCCGTACAGCTTGTTAAAGATGTGAAGGCTATTTTGGATAAGAAGCTGCCTACCAAATAGAAAAAGATTCCTCAAATTATTGAGAAACCCAGGTCATTTAAAGACCATGGGTTTCTTTTTAGGTTATATGCCACTAGGTCAAATTATTAAACATTATAGCCGAAGCCCAGTATAGTAAAAGACTTGTCCTGATCTTCCGGCACCATTCTGATTTCTACCTGATGCTCCCCGCTAACCTCATTTTGATAAAGAATTACCGGATTGCAATGTGTCCAATTATTCTCATGTGGATCAGCGGTGACTACAAGACAACCATCGACGTAAATGTTTGCCTTGCCGAATTCGCTGCTGCCAGAATCCTTGTATACAAGGATGAGATTTTTGCTTGTTATCGTCAGCTTGAAGCTGTGTTCCCCAGACGACGCTGAATGCATCCAATTATGAGGGAATTCCGGAGTTCCGAAAGGATTGGTATCCATTTCTACCCGCTGCAAATCGGTATCGATCCCCGAAAATCCGCCCACCTCGATCCTGCCTGCGTCAATATGGCTTTTGCGGTCCAGCAGGAGGGTTCCCGCAAAATCATTCCCGATGACCGGATGTTGATCCAATAGGAGATCATCTTCGTCCATTAGCGTTTTGTGGGTTTCGGAGAATAAATAAGCCAGACAATCAGCCATTACCCGGTGACCATCATTAGTAGGATGATAGATATCATAGAAAAATTGCCGTTTCGAGAGGATGTTCCCCTCATTTTTGTTTAGGCGGAATTGCCCGGATACCGCATCCTTTACACTAACCATAGGAAGATTATAAGCCCGGCCAATGGGGGAGAGCCGTTCCTGCAGGTTCCAGTCATTCATAAACACGCTGAACAGGAGAACTACTGCCGGTCTATTATCGGCGGAAAGTATTTTTAGGCATAAGCTTTCAAAACAGTTGCCTTTCGTTTCATCCCCTTCGTCGTTTACCGCAAATTCTACCACCACGATATCAGGTGTTACAGAACCTTCCCGGAGAATATCCCTTTCATAACGGATGACCCCAAGCTCGGACGGTGTTCCACCTACCCCAGCCTTCACAAAATGGATGTTCTCACCACCATTCGTACCGAATAATTCCTTAAATCTCAGATACGATTGGTAGGCATAACATTCTGTATGGATCGGCTTAGCACCTGCTCCCTGAGTAATGGAACCCCCAATATAAGCAATCGTGACATCCTCACCTTTTATAGCCTTATGGATGGCCGTTTTTAATCTTTTATTATTGCCCGGATGAAGCAAGGATTGGGTAATGATCTCCCGGTATTCGTTAGAATCAAACGCTACAGGCGGTTCAATGATTAGCTCTGGTACAGAATAACCGTCATGCAAATAAAAAATTATACTCGCGATGGCCAGTTCGCCTTCATGTTTAAATTCAAAAGCGAATTTGCCGAGCACCGCATCCTCTTCAGACCATTCCAAATCCTCTAACTTCAAGAGGACTTCGGAACCGTCGGAGGGACAGGGCACACGTATGCTGCTGCCTGTTTCGTATTTGCTGGTTTTGCCCCAGTTCTGCAATAGAAAAGAGATGGGCTCGTTCTGCTCAGGATCCCTTCTCACAGACACTCCGATACTATGGACTAATTTGCGAAATCCAACGCAGTTTCCTAGCAGCTCCAGTATTGTCTCATCAGTGACGCCGCCAATATATCTGGCCTTGTCGATTAGATAGTTACCTTCCAGATAAACTTCCTGTGAAGGTGGACCTTCGGCCCGGGCTGTCGCCTCAATCGCGGTTTCGTAGACCACAAAAAAACCGTTCCTGCGTTCAGCCGGATCCTTGGGCGCCTTTGGACCTTCAATCTTGCCTCCTGTAATGATCCCGTTATTGTTTTTCATATTGATCATCCTCGCTTTTTGTATAAGCTTTTCTTGTTATGGATGCGCTTGCAAAAAACATATTTTTATTAGAAGGAATACCTGTTAACAGTAACACCAAATATCCAGATTGTTCAACCGATAAACAAAGTTTCATTTAATAATTACAAAAAGTTGCTAGTTTACACATGGATGTTGAAATCGCTTACTTATATAATGTGCCTAGTCATACGAAAATAGGATGCTTAAGGGGAGAATTATCATGCCTACGAAGGAATTGCACCTTGTGAAGCAGGGCAGTGCTGCCAAGATTTACGTGGACCCCAAGGGGAAAGATTATGAGGGATTACGCCGGGTGGCACAGTCTTTTGCAGCAGATGTTAAACAGGTAACAGAGGTAGAACCTGAGATATATACACAATTGAACAAATTGGATGGAACAGTCATAATCGCTGGATCGATAGGCAGCAATGATTTTATCGATGATTTAATCGCGGAGGGAACCGTTAATGTATCGGCCATCCAAAATAAAAGAGAATGTTATAAAATTCAGGTGGTTGAACAACCCACAGCGGGAGTGGACAAGGCGCTAGTCATTGTAGGAAGTGATAAACGGGGGACGATTTACGGGTTGTATTCGATCTCCGAAAAGATTGGAGTTAGTCCTTGGGTGTACTGGGCGGATATTGTGCCGGAGAAGAAGCCGGCATTGTCCATTCCTGATAACAAGCTTCATGTGATCTCCAAGGAGCCTTCGGTTAAATATAGAGGTATTTTTTTGAATGACGACTGGCCGTCTTTAGGTTCTTGGGTAACTCAAAGATTTGGTGACTTTAATGAAGATTTCTATGACAAGGTATTTGAACTCATTCTTCGCTTGAAGGGGAATTATTTATGGCCGGCGATGTGGAGCGCCGAATTCAGCCTGAATGGTAAAAGCAGCCCGATTGCCAACGCCAAGCATGCACAAGAATACGGAATTATTATGGGGACCTCCCATCATGAACCCTTATTCCGGGCAGGCAGTGAATGGCAGAAGGTATACAGCCAATACGGAACAAGTAACCTATGGGATTTCGCCCTTAATAAACAGGCGATTACAGATTTCTGGGAAGACGGAATCAAGCGTAATCAGGACTTTGATAACTTGATTACCCTAGGCATGCGGGGGGAAAGTGACTCTGCGCTGGAGGGCTCCGATCAGGAGAATATTGATCTGCTTAAGGACATTATACTTACGCAAAAAGAACTATTGAAGAAATACAATCTTGAACATGCGCCGCAAATTTTGGCCGTTTATAAGGAAGTTGAGAAGTACTGGTATGGCACTGCCGGGGCGGAAGGGTTGAAGGACTGGGATGTTCTGAATGACGTTACGATCCTGCTTGCTGACGATAACTTTGGCAATCTCCGCAAAATCCCGACAAAAAACGAACGTAACCGCAGCGCAGGATGGGGGATGTATTATCATTTTGACTATCATGGTGGTCCGCATTCCTATGAATGGTTAAATACGACCCCGCTTGAAAAAGTCTGGGAGCAAATGTGTATGGCATACGATTATGGCATCCGTGATGTATGGATTGTGAACGTCGGGGATTTGAAGCCTATGGAATTGCCCATTTCCTACTTTCTGGATTTGGCCTACGATTTTGAGGCTTGGGGGACAGGTGCAATCAATCGGACTGTGGAATACACCAACCGTTGGGTAGAGCAGCAATTCGGATATGTGCTGGAACAAGAGACATGTCTGGGAATCGCACAATTGTTAGGGGATTATATCCGGATGAACGGTCGGCGCAAGCCTGAAATTATTTATCCGTCCACCTTCAGTCCTATCCATTACAATGAGGCGCACAGAGTTCTGGAGCAAGCGGTGATGATCGAGAAGGCTGCCGGCAAATACGATGAGCTAATCCCGGAACAACTAAAGGATGCTTACTTCCAGCTCGTATATTTCCCTGCTGTTGCCTCGGCCAATGTGGTCAAAATGCAAATTTATGCTGGACTGAACCATCTATACGCTAAGCGAAATAGTATGTTGGCAAATACTTACGCTGCTCTGACCCGCGAAACCATCGAACGGGATAAGTATCTGGAGCTGGTTTATAATAGCGGAATTTCGGATGGAAAATGGCAGGGAATGATGAGTTCCCCTCATGTAGGGTATATACATTGGAATGCAGAAGGGTGGAAATATCCGGATGTAAACACCTTGACGCCCGCCAGAGGTTCTTTAATGATTGTCGATGTGGAAGGAACGGAACAAGCGTATGTTTCCGGCACAGCTAATCTTCGGGTATTTACAAATCTCCAAAAAGAAAACTATCGCATCACAATCAGTAACGGTGGAGAAGCGGGTTTTGAATATCAGGTGCGGAGCAGCGTAGATTGGATCAAGCTTGAGAAAATACGCGGCTGGATTGAGGCAGGGGAGACGCTTCAGGTTTCCGTAGATTGGGAGAAGGTCAAAGAAGCATCGACGGGCGAAATTACGATCTCCGGTGCCGGGAATATAGTTAAGGTGAAGGCAGCCGTGGATTGGATAGACATTCCGGATATGCCACCGATGACATTCATCGAGACCCATAATATCGTGTCCATTGAAGCGGAGCATACCATAACTCGTGTTTCGAAATCAGGGGTGGTATGGAAGACCATTGACAGCTATGGACGTTCTTTATCCTCGGTTAAAATGTTTCCGGATGCTGTATCTTTTGAACAACCGGAGGATGCACCTTGTCTGGAATATCGGATTCTAGTGCAGCAGGACACCGATTATAGCTTAACCGCGTATATTGCGCCGACAAACAATCTGTCACAAACTAGCGGGTTAAAATATGCGATAGGTTTCGATGATCAGGCACCCGTGATTAAGGATGCTTTACCAACGAACTTTGAAGGCGGCAATCATGATAATGAACCGTGGTGCCGTGCGGTTATGGACAATATTCATGCTGTAACCACCAGCCATGCTTTAACGAAGGGTCTTCATACCCTCCGCTTTTACGGATTCGATGCGGGTCTGGTTCTGCAAAAGCTTGTATTGTCCGCTGCCCAGCTTCCTTATTCCTATTTAGGGCCGGAGGAGAGCTTTTATACTAGCGGGACGGCGTCCATTCTTAGTTAGGTTGAATTAATAGGGCGAACAACAGGGTTGCTTCGGATCCTCCGTTATTTCAGGGCAGATGACGGAGGATAACCCTTTATATTTTTGAAAACGTTGCTGAAGTAGGCAACATCTTGATAACCACAGTGCGCTGCCACTTCGGACACATTAAAACCACCTGCCGATAGAATCATCTCAGCATTGTTCACCCGCACCTTGTTTATAAATTCTTTACAGGTGGAGCCAGTGTTCTGCTTAAATAGCTTACCAAGATATACGGGATTTAGGGCAACCCAATCTGCCAGCTCCTTGATCGTAACTTCCTCCGAATAATGATCCATGATATAGGCCATCACTTTTTGGATTCTTAGATCTATCAGAGGTGTTTCTTGATGGTGGGCGATACTTAATAAGCGGTACACAATCAGTTGAAAGATGGCCCGGGCCTTCATTTTGTAGAAAGGTTGTTTGCCCATCCAGACATGTGAGAATTCTTTAATATCCTCTAGAATCTCTTTAGTTCTCCAATTCCTAGTTACAGTCTCAAAAGGGAGCTGCACATGATTGTCCTCACCCTCCCAGAAGAAATTGAAGGCAAAGGAACGCATGGGTGCCTCCTTGAAAGTCTGAGCTTCCCGAATGCTGCCAGAAGGGGCATAGAGCATATCCCCGGCTTCAACCGTGAATTTCTCTCCATTAATAAAATAGTCAGACTTTCCTTCTACGATGAAGGTAAGATCATGGAAATCAATTTTACTCCTCGTAATCTCCCAATCCGGGAAGGATCGGCGATCAACGAACAAAAAAACACGGGGAACAAGATTTTCGTATTTGGTAATGTCCATTTTTACCACCCCTCTTTCCTTATAAATAGATCCGCGCTAATGCCGATTGGTATATTATACAAAAATGAATCCGATTAAGAAATGGGATTGTAAATTGACTTTGCGCAATCAGAAGAATACAATAGTTTTATGACTATCGAACAATATTCCTTAAAAGATGATGAAAAGCGAGTGAAGATTTTTAAAGCATTAGCAGAAGTGAAACGAATTGAAATGATTCGTTATCTTCATCTCCATAAGGAGAACAATACATGTGGGTCCATTGGTGAATCTATGGGAATGGATAAATCCAATGTGTCGTACCATCTGAAGATTTTGTATGAAGCTGATTTAGTAAGTGTCACACGTATGGGGCAGAATAAGATTAGCCAGCTTCGAGAGGATACGTTTAGCGAATTATTACCGGGTTTCTTGGACAGTTTATAATATGTCCGGAAACCTATAATTTTTTCTTGATAGTTTGATAGTTTTATAACTATTTGATAATCATGTACAGGATTTGGTTAATAGTTATAGGTAGCAGCAAAAATAAATATTAATGGAGTAGTGATCTATGAATCAGTTGAAAAATAAACAGGTCCTGTTAATTTCACGTCCTGTAGGCATGCCAACCCAGCAAAATTTCGAGTTCAAAGATATTCCTGTAGTTGAAGCAAAAGAAGGACAAGTTGTTGTACGAACGTTGTATTTGTCAGTGGATCCTTATATGCGCGGAAGAATGAATGATTCTAAATCGTATATTCCTCCGTATCAGCTTAATGAAGTCATCGCTGGAGGACTTGTGGGAGAGATCGTAGAATCCAAATCGGAGCGATTCAAAGCTGGAGATAAAGTCATCGGTATGCTGGGCTGGCAGTTATATAATACTGTAGATGCTAAAGCAGTAACCAAAATCGATGATTCGATTGCACCTGTATCGGCTTACTTAAGTGTTCTAGGTTTAACAGGGCTCACTGCATATTTCGGTTTACTTGATATCGGGCAGCCGAAAGAAGGAGAGACTGTCGTAGTGTCTGGAGCAGCGGGTTCAGTGGGGATGTTTGTTGGACAGATTGCCAAAATCAAAGGCGCTCGTGTCGTTGGGATCGCAGGTAGCGATGATAAATGCGACTATTTGAAAAAAGAACTTGGCTTTGATGCAACCATTAATTATAAAACAACGGAAAATTTAGGCCAGGCTTTGGAAGAAGCATGTCCAAATGGTGTGGATGTTTATTTTGACAACGTGGGTGGATCGATTTCAGATGCTGTGATGAGCTTGCTTAATGATTATGCACGTATTCCCCTATGTGGCGCTATTTCTTCCTATAATAGTACAGATGGAGATATGGGTCCACGTATTCAGAGCAGATTGATCAAAACCCGCTCCCTTATCAAAGGATTCGTTCTTAGTGATTACGCAGCCCGCCAGTCAGAAGGACTTCAAGAGCTTGGAAAATGGCTAACAGAAGGTAAATTAAAATATGAAGAAACAGTTGTTGAAGGATTCGACAATGTGGTTGAAGCATTCCTGCAATTGTTCCAAGGTGCGAACCTCGGGAAGATGCTTGTTAAGGTGAGCGACTCCGAATTCTAAAACAACACAAACAGCTCTGGTAGAGATTTTTATATATCAGGGCTGTTTGTATTATTACCAATCAAATCCGTTCAGACCATACCCTGTTTGGACTTCATGCATTTAAGATTGTATGTGCGGCCATAGGCTTTTGCATATTTGACGATTCGCTCAATCATGCTGGTGTCATTCAGTTTGGTAAACGGGCACGGATCGGGGGCAGTATTTACTTCCAAGATCCATGGTTTAAGGCGTCGATCCAAAGCAATATCCACACCGATTTCCTGCAGGCCGGGATAGGCTGTGCTCAGCTGTCTGGCGGAGTTCACTCCGATTTGTTGCATGGACCGGATCAACGCGCTACTATTCTCTACGTTTGTGTAGGATTCTAATAATGCCTCTACCGGATAAATCGTTCCCCCTTGGCTCCCATTCGTAACCACTTTGCGAGGATGAGCTACGCGACCCGCAATGCCTGTAGCTTCCCACCCACCCTTAAGATTTCTTTGCACCATAACCCGGATATCAAATGGCCTTCCCTCATAAACCAAAAGCCAAATCCCTTTTTGCACCAAATAGGACTTTCCTTGGGTCTCGCTAGAGATTGCCCGATAAGCCATCTCGTAATCAGAAAATGTATGTTTATGCGTACCGGACTGATAGCTGTAGGCTGGTCGTTTTTTGGAGGAATGATCTTGCGATCTTTCAATCCGGATTACACCCTGTCCCAAAGATCCACAGCAGGGCTTAATGTACACCATTTTATGTTTTTGCAACATCTCATAGAGTACGTTTTTATTCATTTTTTTCGTTACCGGTATATACTTCCTTAGCTCTTGTTTTCTAAGCAGTACCCTTGTTTTCGTCAGCTTATTGGATATCCGCCGTATTGGCTCCTTCATTTTGTTCCTCCGTTCTATATATCTATAGGCTATATTACGGGAATACGCAGTTTTTGCTTGGGCAACCACAGAATAATAGAACACATGCAAAGAATTCTACATATGAATATTGGAGGCATTTATTAAACTTGGGCTGCAGCATGCGGTCAACGGGAGGCGGCTATGATGCTGCTCGGGAAATTGCAGAATAAGGTGCAAGAAGTAATGGACGAATACCCTTGGTACAAGGGGCTGATCGATGGGGAGAAAACGAATTATAACCTGCAGAACTTACCTCTTATGTCTTCGAAAACACTTGAAACCTTCTATTATAACCAACCCATCGATCCTTCTTGGACTGTCTATAGGACGTCTGGTACAAGCTCAGGCCGTAGAAAAGCAATCCTTTACTCTGAGGAAGATGACAAACACTATGTGGATATTAAAACGAAGCTATTCGGCGAGCTTATTGCGGGAAGCGGATGTAACAGAGCGTTGGCGGATATGGGCACTGGACATGCAGCAAATACTGCGCTGACCATTTTTGAAAGGTTAGGATTGGAGAAAAGTTCAATACCCTTTGAACTGCCAATCGAACAGCATATTGAACAGCTTAAAGCTTTTAAACCTGACTTGCTCTATACGATGCCGTCCATCCTTGACCATATCGTATATGCTGCCGGAAACCCGCGTGAATTCGGAATTCGCAAGATTATTTTGGTAGGGGAAATTGCTCCGCCTGAGTGGCAGCGGAATATGGCTGGCTTGTTTGGTATTGATCCTAGAGATATCATCGATACTTACGGCTCCATTGAAATCGGTACGATCGCTTATTACTCCCATGATCACGGCAGGTACATTTTTGCCGACGGAATTTTTGCGGAAGGAATCGGGGTTCAGGAGTTAGACGAAGAAGTAAGGCCGCTTCGGAACAATGAAAGTATTCTGGTGCTTACCTCAACTGTCCGCAAGATGCTGCCAGCTCTTCGTTTTGTTACTTATGACGTTGTAAGGGATTTTAGGCCTGTGATGATAGACGGGGTTGAACAACAAAGCTTTGAGTCCATTGTAAAAAGAGTGGGTCAAGAACTGAAGCACGGTGAGAAGATCAGCCTGTACGATATCGAACAGGTCGTATACCGTCATATTGAAGATGCAATCATTCGGGTCAAAGTAAAAAACAATGCGCTCTCTATTTATATCATGAGTAAATCTGTGAAGCCCTCTATTATTCCGGTAATCAAAGAGGAAATCAGGGAGTGTATTCCGGAAATCGGGATGATGATTCGCAACCATCTGCTTGATGATATTGAGATCATTATAGTAGCTAAAGGGGAGTCGCTGGCCAGCGGGCAGGTCAAGAACAAGAAGTTATATTATCAGAAGGACAAAGCTAAGGTGGACATAAATATCCAAGGCGGTATCTTGTCGACTATCGGAAAAACGCCATTAATCAAGCTGAATAATCTGTTCCAGAACAGTGAGTTCGAAGTCTACGCAAAAATGGAACTGCTAAATCCGGGAGGAAGTGCGAAAGACCGTCCAGCTCTGCGGATGATCCATGAGGCATGGAAGGAAGGGAAAATCGGGCCGGGAACTACTATTATTGAGTCAAGTTCGGGAAATATGGCGATTAGCTTGGCGATGATTTGCCAATATTTAGGGCTGCGGTTTATTAGCGTGGTTGATCCAAGAACTACCACAACAAATCTGCAGATTCTGAAAGCATTAACTGCAAAAATTGACTTTGTTAGCGATCCCGACCCCGAGACCGGTGAATATCTGCCTGCTAGACTGAATCGAGTGCAGCGACTCTTGGAGGAAATACCGGGCAGCTACTGGCCGAATCAATATGCAAACGCAAATAACTATTTGTCCCACTACCATACGACCATGAAAGAAATCGTGACTGAGCTTGGCGAAGTAGATTATTTGTTTTGCAGCGTAAGTACATGCGGCACGATTCGAGGTCTCGCGGAATATGTAAGGGATCATGGTCTGAAGACTAAGATTGTTGCCGTCGATGCGGAGGGAAGTACTATTTTTGGTGGCAACAAAGAGAAACGGCGGTTCCCGGGACTGGGTGCTGGCATCGTACCCCCTTTCTGCAGAACGGATTTAATCGACCGTATCGTGCATGTCTCAGACTTGGATATCGTAAAAGGATGCCGAGCACTCGCTCAGAATGAATCGATTCTGGCCGGTGCATCCTCAGGGGCTAACCTTGCCGCTGTTAGGCGTATGGAGCAAGAATTGGCTCCAGGATCTGTCTGTGCGGTGATCCTGCATGACAAAGGGGAGCGTTACCTCGATACGGTATACTCTGACCCATGGATTCAGAATGAATTTGGGCAGGAGTTCTCGGCTGACGGTGGAGATGTCCTTGCTTAACGAACGGCAAAAGGAGGTTGTGGAATGCTGTATTTAAACGATCGGGACATCCGGGAGGTGGGGCTTGATTGGCCTTCTCTCGTGGAATCAATAGAAACTACGGTGCGCATACTTGATTCTGGAGATTACGCGCAGCCCGTAAAACCTTATCTAAGGTATAAAAATCCTCAAAATCGTATTATTGCAATGCCCGCATACGTAGGGGGGAACGTGAACGCAGCAGGGATCAAATGGATTTCCAGCTTCCCGGATAATATCCAGGTTGGTCTTCCCCGCGCGCATAGCATCATTGTCTTGAATGATCCCATTACGGGCGAGCCTATATCCGTCCTAAGCTCTCCGCTCCCCAGCATCGTAAGGACAGCTTCCATCAGTGGACTGATGATTGGCTACTTTTTGCAGGCACGTTCACTTGAACGGATTCATCTTGGCATTATCGGCTGGGGACCAATCGGGCAATATCATTTTCAAATGGTTATGGCATTGTACGGAGATCGAGTTGAACGTGTCCGCATTTTTGATATAAGGGAAGTAGATTTGTCAGACATCTCATCTATATATAAGAATAGGATAGAAGTGGAGGAGACGTGGGCGGACGTTTATCGAAAGTCCAATATCTTTATCACCTGTACCGTATCCAATCATAGATATATCGATATGCTTCCGGCGGAAGGTAGTCTTCTACTGAATATTTCACTGCGTGATTATAAACCTGAGGCATTAGCTTCGGTGAAGTCTATAATCGTCGACGACTGGGATGAGGTGTGCCGCGAAAACACTGACATACAGCAGCTCCATCTGAAACATGGGTTAACTCGTGCCGATACCCGAATGATTACCGATGTCGTCTCGCGCCATTGCCTGAATGAACTCAGAGCCGATGAGCCGATTTTCTTTTGTCCGATGGGGATGGCGGTTTTTGATATCGCAACAGCGGTATACTTCGTGAAGAAGGCTAGAGAAAAAGGGATCGGGACTGAGCTACAGTAAGGTTGTAGGCATACGTTCGCTATGGGATTTTTTATAGATTTTTCTGATGTAACTAGACTATGATCCGTCACTTTTAAGGGTGGATTGCTGTCTAGTTTTTTTATTGTCTTGTTAACGTTCCATTCATAATACTCTGATAATCTCTATAAGTGTTAGGCGGATGATCATCCACCCCAATAAATGATGACTCGGAGGATAATAATGTTGACACCTATGAAAAAAAGGCTGATCGCTGGTCTGACCCTATTGGCTGTGATTAGTGCCGGCTTTGGCGCAAGCTTGGTATTTCCCGGGAAACAGGCCTCGGCTGAGAACCAAACGGGTCAAACCGCGCTGCCGGCAGCGCAAATTGAAGCATTTGCCAATCTCGATGATACCGCGGGACTGACTAGCTTCGTTGATGGAATTATGGAAAAAGATATGAACCGGCTGCAAATTCCGGGAGCGGTTATCTCCATTGTAAAAG
This sequence comes from Paenibacillus sp. FSL R7-0048, assembly GCF_038004505.1. NCBI lineage: Bacteria > Bacillati > Bacillota > Bacilli > Caryophanales > Paenibacillaceae > Paenibacillus > Paenibacillus sp. FSL R7-0048. The sequence goes on from NZ_JBBORF010000001.1 coordinate 2,604,168, forward strand.
ACGGCAAGATTATTTTGACCAAAGGTTATGGCAGTTCCAATCTGGAAGAAGCGGCACCGGTTAATCCGACAACCAGCATGTTTCGAATCGCTTCAACAACAAAGCTGTTCACCTGGACAGCGGTGATGCAAATGGTCGAACAAGGTAAGATAGATCTGGACACTGATATTAACACCTACCTGAAATCAGTGGAGATCCCTGCTACATATCCTGAGCCGATCACGATGCGCCATTTGATGACACATACAGCGGGGTTTGAAGAGGGTGGAGTGGGTTATCAAATCACTACCGACCCTGCCAAATTGCCGGGATCAATCTCGGAAACACTCAATAAGCATATGCTGGCACGGGTAAGACCCCCCGGAGAGATGAGTTCTTATTCGAACTTCGGGGCTACTCTCGCGGGTCTGATTGTGGAGGAAGTCAGCGGTGTTCCTTACAATGACTATATACAAAAGTATATTTTCGATCCGCTCGACATGAAATATTCGACGGTGGTAGAGCCTTTGCCGGAGTCATTCATACCCAATCAAGTTGTAGGGTACACGAGTGAGAACGGTAGCTTTATTCCTGGCACACCTACCTTCGAGGGCGGCTTTCGTCCTGCCGGCTCGGGTACAGTATCAGCAGTAGACATGGCGCACTTTATGATTGCCCATCTGCAGAACGGGAAATATGGTGACCAGCAGATTCTTAGAACGGAGACTGCAGAACTAATGCATTCAACGGCGTACCAATTCGATAAACGTATGCCGGGAGTAGATCTGGGGTTCTCTGAGAAACGCATCAATGGTCTTAGACTAATCACTCATGGTGGTTCCGACCCCATGTTTAATACAGAGTTTTATCTTGTGCCTGCCAAGCATGTAGGTATCTTTGTTTCCTATAACGGCGGTCAGGGCGGTGATTCCGCGGCAGGCCTAGTCCATGCCTTTTTTGAGCGCTATTATCCCGATCCTGAAGCGAAGCAGCCTGAATTCTCCACTTCTGCAGAATCTGTTCAGAAATATGCGGGAACCTATCAATTCACACGCCGTAACCACAGTGATATTGATAAATTTTTCAATTTTTTTGCCCAGCTAAATGTTAAGGTAAAGGATAATAAGCTATCTTTGGGAAGTGGTAGTGAACAACAGTTGTATAGAGAAATCGCTCCGAATCTGTTCCAGCTCGAGGGAGGCACCGAACAAATCGGCTTCCGCACAAATGATACCGGTAAGGTTACACATATGCTCTTAGGTATGGCACCGGAAATGCCACTGGAGCGTACGCCACTCTTGAATCAGAATAAGTTTTGGCTTATCGTACTTGGCGGCTCGGGGTTGATTTTCATCACTGCATTGCTTGGACTAATCTTCTCCAGACGCAAGATCAAGGCGATGACGCCTCCGGAAAAGTGGGCCATCCGCTTATCTGCGGGAACTGCTGGGTGGGCGCTGCTATCTTTCGTTACGATATTTATGGTGGTTATGTCCATGGATACGATGCAGAAGTTCAGCGGTATCAGTCTTTCGCTTTCTCTCAGTTTAGTTATGCCAATCCTTTTGGTTGGACTGACTTTAGCTTTGCTAATCTCGGCTATACTGGTTTGGAAGAATAAATACTGGACAGCTTTCAAGCGTGTGCATTATACACTAGTGGCACTTTCGGCTGTAGTGATGACTCTGTTTTTCTACTATTGGAACCTGTTGGGTTGGCAGTTCGGATAACTTCGTTTCTTGTCAAGAATATATCATATATAATGTAAGCTTAAGAGAGGAGGACAATCGTGGCTACTATACTTATTGCTGATGATGATGATAACATCCGAAAGCTAATGTCTTTGTTTTTGCGAAAAGAAGGTTTTGACCTCAAAGAAGCCAGGGATGGCACCAAAGCGCTGTCCATTATAGAGAACTCGCGAGTCGATCTCGTCATCCTAGATATTATGATGCCAGGATTGGATGGTTGGGATCTGTGCAGAGAAATCAGGCGCTCTGATGCCAACATTCCCCTCCTCATGGTGACGGCTAAAGGAGAATCTGCACATAAAGTGAAAGGTTTTCAACTCGGCACGGATGACTATTTGACCAAACCGTTTGATCCGCTTGAACTGGTGATGCGAGTAAAAGCTTTGCTTAAACGCTCGCTGGTTGTTTCTTCCCAGTCTGTGCAGTTGGGCAATGTGGTGCTTAACCGCCGCACTTTCCAGGTTACGCGTGATGAAGAACCGGTAACGATTCCTTTGAAGGAATTTGAGCTACTGTTTCTGCTGGCTAGTCACCCTAGGCAAATCTTCACAAGAGAACAGTTGATTTCTCAAATCTGGGGATTGAACTATGAAGGAGACGGCCGGACTGTAGATGTGCATATAAGCCGGTTGAGGGAGAAATTCTGCGGTAACGACGAGCAATTTCAAATCGAAACGGCCCGCGGCCTAGGATACCGGCTGATCCCTGCGCTATGATCAAGACATTGTATGTACGCGTCGTTCTCACGTTTTTAGGCATCATTATCTTTAGTCTGATTTGTTCCTTTTTCATTGGTTTGTATGTCTTTCAGAAACAAATAAGTTACGAGGGACAGAATGAAATGATCACAGTGGGGAAGGAGATCATTCACCGTTATGATGACGCCAAGCCTGAGGATACAGACGAGTTCTTGAATAGTATGGTTAAGGTATCTGCATACCCTATCCACTTGTATAATCATTCCGGGGAATATACCTTTTATGGGCTCAAGGATAGTCCGGCCGTCACTATCACCCCCGAGGCTGTGAAACAAGTGCTGCAAGGAAAACTCTATCGTTCCTCCGCGAAAGATAAGGATACCTTTATCGGGATGCCCTTTATGTTTAACGGGGAGTGGCAAGCAATGTTCTTGCAGTATTCTGCCGAGAACGAAAATATCGTCAATCGGATGCTGCTCTTTGTGCTTTTACTCGTGCTTTTACTGGGTAGTCTATGCATTCTTATTGCCGCCAGATATTTGGTGGAGCCGATCAAAGCTTTGACGAATGCGACAAGAAGGCTGGCCAAGGGTGATTTCGAGGTAGAGCTTAAAGTAAACCGAGTAGACGAAATAGGGGAACTGACACAAAGCTATGTGGAGATGGCCGGGGAGCTGAAGCAGCTGGAACAGATGAGGCAGGATTTCGTATCCAACGTTTCTCATGAAATTCAGACACCGCTTACGTCTATTTCCGGCTTTGCCAAGGCATTGCAGAACAATGATCTAATTGTGGAAGAGGAACGTTCTGAATATCTTGATATCATCATTGCAGAGAGTGAACGTCTGTCGAGGTTAAGTGATAATTTGCTGAAGCTCGCTTCCCTGGATTCTGAACATCATCCCTTTAATGCAGGTTCCTTCAATCTTGACGAGCAGATTAGAACCATCGTTGTGACCTGTGAGCCACAATGGTCAGCCAAAGGCATCGTTATCGATCTTGAGCTGCCGGAAGCTGTCAAAATTAAGGGTGATGAAGATCAGCTGAAACAAGTATGGATGAATTTGCTGAGCAACAGCATCAAGTTCACACCTGAAGGCGGGAACATCCGCATTAGTATAGATGACAGTGCAGCAGATGTATCGGTCACCATCAGTGATAACGGGATCGGGATTTCCCCGGAAGAGTTCAACGCCGTATTCCAAAGATTTTATAAAATAGACAAGTCACGGAATGGAAACAACAATGGCAATGGCTTGGGACTTGCAATCGTTAAAAAAATTGTCTCCCTGCATCAGGGAAACATAGAAGTGGACGGTGCGGTTGGAGCGGGAACGACGATTATCGTCAGGTTGCCCCATAAGTGAAATTAAGGGTTTGTCTGATTCTTGGATTGCCGTACGCCAAACATAATGAAATCCTTGAATTGCCGGTCCATAACCCGATCTTCCTCCGTAACCACACCCCCCCGCTGATGAGTAATAATGACGGCTTTTTGTAAATACATGAAATACAGGTGGGTGGACTTGTGCAGAATGTCCAGCCACTTATTTTTTTCCTCCGGAGCGACTGATATGGACTCAAGGAGAATTAACCGTGAATACCAGCCTTCCATAGCCTGCTTAAAGTCAGGAAGTTCCGCGGGATTTTTGGAAAGCGTGCTGTAGTAAACTCCAAAAATGGCATCATAGTAGATCAGGGCTTCCTGCTGATCTCTTAATGCCAGATATTTATCGAGAATGTTCTCCAATGACTGTACAGGGTGTTCAAAATCAAAATCAAACAGCAGCTGTCCAAACATCCGCTCCAGATTAAGGACATAGATTTGAGCGGCTAACTCTTCCTTGTCCTTATAATGATGATATAAAGTACGCCGGGAGATGCCGGCTTGTTCCGCAATCTGTGCCATATCCGTGCGCTCAATACCTTGAGCACAGAATAAGCTAAGCGCTGTATCCTTAATGATCTCCCTTGTCATTTGCATTTGCTTTTCCCGCAAATTCATTGATTTTCTCTCCTGTCTTGTTGCAACTCTTCCGCTGCTTCTAGCACTATTTCTGAGCTGGCTTCGAATTCATGAGGAATTTGCTGCCCACTGAATAGGGGTTCTGCCGGTTGATCGCATCACCTAACCAATTCAGAAGCTTCACACCATCCTGTTCAGCCTGAAAGAAGGTCTCTCTGGTGGCAAAAGTGTGCAGAGTTGTACCCGTCTTAGCGTTCAGTCCATAGTCGGTGAGATAGTAATAATAATTAGGTAAAGTGGCTGCCAAAGAAGAAACAGATTGCCGCATTTCCTGTGACCACTCATTAATGATGCTTTGATCTCTTGGCCCCTTGTAATCGTTGATGTTGTTCTGAAAGTGGATTAGAATCTCGTCAAATACCGAGTAGGATTGCAATATTATCGCATTCGCAGGAAGTAGATGGCCGTTCGCTTTAAAAGCTGCCCCGATGATATCCGCTTCAGGGGCATATCCGAAGTTCTTCACGAAGTCTGCCTGCCATTCCTGCTTCACAACATTTGGCCACTTGTCTGATTTCAAGAAGGAACTGTCTGAATATTGGAAAATCTCGGAGTTCTTGTAATGAGAGGCGATCTCGGGAGCCCAAAAAGCGGACCCGAAGCCACCAGCACTTTCGCCAGCAATCAGTAGTTTGCCGGGTTTATCCACGTTGGCATATATCCAATCGAGGCTGCTTCGCACATTATTGCTGCCGTTATAACGCATAGTAAAGGGGCTGCCGTCATCTTTTTTATATTCAACTGTGCGGTTGCCGATATGGAAGTCACCGGTTGAATAGGGAAGGTAGACCACATTCCAGCCATGAAAAGGATTGGCAGGGTTATCCGTATCCATCATGCCTCTCAGCAATGTCAACATATAGAAGGGGATGTTCTGGAAATAGTTGCCTGTATCTCCACCTTTAATAAAGTTCATAAGCTTGATGGGGTGTGCGGCACTTTGGGCATCCCAGCTGGCTCCGCCACCGGAAAAAAAGATGATCCAGTTATTATTTTCACCCTTTTTATTCCACAAAAAATACTCTGATCCATCACTTGATATGACATTTCCGTCTAGCGTGACTTTATTCCACTTGTAAGGCTTCACTTCCGCGATTACGGGGGTGGTAGTCGCCGGTCTTTTGATTACAAAAGCGCTGATTGCAAACATGGCAATCAAAACAAGGCTGAATAATCCAATACCTGTGAATATTGTGATTTTCCTCATTTTCCTCATTTTTCTCATATCCATCTCTCCCTTACTCGGAGTATACGTCAAGATCACTCATTACACAAGGTGTATACCTAAAATCATAAAACAATCGTGAGAAAATATATAAAGAGGTGTCCTCGTAGCCTTTGATCCATGGCTACAGGGACACCTCGATTGTGTATGTTACTTTATTAATTTTGCTGCTTCGATTTCAAATGTTTTTAGTTCGTAAGGTTCAAGTATAAAAGTAATGACAGGTTCAGTGTGGACTTCCCCTTCAGGACGCTCCATTAGATTACACTCTTGCCACGAAATAATATTCAAGTCGCTAGTCATATCAATTTGCTGGCGGCTTCCGGAATAGTCGTGCACACGTACGATTAATTTTTGACCATCCTCAGACTTCTTGATCGCAGAAACCATAACCTTTTGAGTAGAAAGGCGAATAAGCGACTTGGATGCTCCTTCTGCTTGACCCATGGTGCTCCGTAGAGGGTTGTTGACGGACCAAGCTTGACGGACGGTGTCACCCTGTAGCCAATCCCCAGTATGAGGCAGGATAGAGTAGGTGAAAGTATGTTCACCTTGATCCGCTTCAGGGTCAGGGTGCGTTGCCGATTTGATTAAGGATAGACGCATCACATTATCCTTGATGTCATAACCGTATTTGCAGTCGTTCAGCAAGCTAACGCCATAACCACGATCTGATAAATCTGCCCACTGATGCCCCACAGTCTCGAATCTAGCATAATCCCAGCTAGTGTTCCAATGTGTTGGACGCGTAACATTACCGAACTGGATATCATAAGTGGCTTCGGTAGCTCGTATTGCAACAGGGAAAGCTACTTTCATTAGCTGTTGTCGCTCATGCCAGTCTACCTTTGTCACGAAATCGATACGACGATGGTGTGCATGTAAGATCATTTGCTGCTTAATCGTGGAATCCATATAACTCCATGTGAATTGTACAACACATCGCAGTGAACCCTTTTCTATGACTTCAATGCTGCGGCAGTCGGTGACTTCACGTTTCTTTTGCTGATAGTAGATGTCAATGTCCCAAGCTTCATGGGCTAGGGGTTTATCTTCAAACACTTGGAACACGTTACCGTGACTTCCGTTTGCTAATACTTGTCTTTGTTCATTTATATCATAGACGGATACTAATTGACCTTGTTCGTTCCATTCAATTTCGAAGTGAGGCGTTGAGATTCCTGATTCATTTAGCTTGAATGGAGCGCTTAGTGACTTAGAATTCACATCTTCTACGAAGGAGATCGTTGTGTATCCGAGAGAAGGAATGTTAGATACTTCAACGATCCAGCGGTCACCTTCACGCTGAGCTTGTAGTTGTTTTCCTTCTGAGCTTATCCAATGTCCTGTTTCCATCCCGGCTTCAACAGTAATTTCTACGAGTTCTGTCAGCTCCCAAGCAGCATTGTTCCAGATGGTATATTTACCGGCTTCATTTCCGCTCACAAGTGCCTTACTGGATTGCTCCCAGACAGACTGACCTATTGCTTCTGCTTGTGCATACTCAATTGTACTGTCTTCATACACTTCACGAATCGAAGAGCCCGGAATAATATCATGGAATTGGTTGCGCAAAATAATTCTCCAGCCCTCGTCTAAATCGGTCTGACGATAGTTCGACCAGTCACCTGTCATCACACTTTGCAGTGTATTTAGCCATTCCGCCTCACGGTATAGCAATTCAAGCTTGCGGTTCATCCGCTTATTGTAGGCTTGGCTTGTGTAGGTGCCACGGTGATATTCTAAGTAAAGCTCGCCATCCCATACATGGACATAACGATCTGTATTTGCAACAGTTTCTTGCAGGGTACGGAAGTAGTCTCCCGCTGTTCCTGTTTCAATCTTCGGCAGACCGGGAAGATCGTTTAGCCGACGGCGCATCTCTAGCATTTCACGGTTCACACCCCCGCCACCATCGCCATATCCGTAAGAAAGTAACAGATTGCGATTCACTTCTTTATCCCGGTAAGTATCCCAAATTCCTTTCACAGTCTTAGGAATAATCCGGCCATTATAAGTGTAGAACCAAGAATCTTCTTCGGACCAAGGCTCAGGCGTTGTAATAAAGTGTGTTAACACCTCTGTGCCATCAATCCCACGCCATTGAAAGGTATCATGTGGCATCCGGTTATATTGATTCCAGCTAATTTTTGTGGTCATGAAGGTATTAATTCCTGATTTTTTTAGAATTTGTGGCAAGGACCAGCTGTAGCCAAATACGTCCGGCAGCCATAAATAGTCACATTCAACCCCAAATTCATTACGTAAGAAGCGAGTTCCATAGAGTAATTGACGGACTAGAGACTCCCCTGAGGTCAAGTTGCAATCTGCCTCAAGCCACATGCCGCCGCCAGCTTCCCAGCGTCCTTCAGCTACACGTTCACGAATATTTTCATAGATTTCTGGATAGTCATTTTTGATATATTCATAGAGTTGCGGCTGAGTCTGTAAAAAGGTATAGTCCGGGAACATTTCCATCAGACGTAGTACGGTTGAGAAGGAACGCGCACATTTCTCACGGGTGTGTTTCAATTGCCACAACCAAGCCACATCAATATGGGTATGGCCAATACAGGTAACTGTGACGGGTGAGGATTTCTCCATTTTGTTAATTTCATCACGCAAATAATTGCGGGCTTCCCCGATCGAAGCGTAGAAGTTGTCTGAACCTGGACGAGACCAGTCGATCAGAAGAAAGGAGCGGTCTACTGTACTCATAAGTTGTGTATATTCTGGAGTTTTGGCATCGAGTACGTTCAGCGTCTCAACTACAGCAAGCGCGGTAAAATAGAAATCATCCGTTGCTTCATCCAGCCAACAAATTTCAGCCATGCGAATCCCATGTGTCTGATCTTTTTTAGGGCCGCCACCTTCGAGTCCCGACCATAACCGGAAGGTCAGTGGAAGCTGAGTGCCTGCCGTTTCATTTGGCAAGAACACTTCGGTATGATTGGAATCTACACCTTGATAGGGTTTGCCGTTGAAAAAGAATAAAGATTCAAATCCGGAGTTGTTTCCAGCACCCGTCTCGCCAAAATCAAATCGACCCAGTACTTTACGGCCTGCCCAAGTAGCGGGTACGTCTATATTTGTCGTTAGCCATAAATACAAATCGCGGCCTTTCCAGGTATCGCCAACTCGTAGCTTAGACCATTCTCCATCCACGGGCGGTTCGGCTGCAATTTCACCTTGTTCGTCAATCATTGAGTTGAAAAAAGGAATGTGTATACGATCCCTGTAACGATATTCGGAAATTTCGTTTAGTTGGGAGTTGAGTTTGCGTTTGGTTAGAAACATGAGTAATAGCCCCTCCAATATGTTGATGGGGGACGAGGAAATTAAGATCTATTTGGGTTATTATAGGTTTGTTTGGGGGGTAGAAATCAACTATAGACGATTTTGTGTGAGTTGTAAACTCTCGGTGGAGAGAAAAGGTGGGGCGCTAGAATATATAAATAAAAAAATGCATGCGCTTCCATTGCAGAAAAAGAAGTGTGATGTTAAGCTTCTAATCCTAAAGGTGATATTCAGAAAGAAGGTGGCTTTGTTGAATGTAAAGAAATTTTATCAAAACCATTTGCAGAAAAAACTGTTCAATAAAATTTTAGCTATATACTCTTCGATCATTATAATTACGTTAATTGCCTCATCCATTACCGTATATAAATACTATGAACAGACGATCACTCGCCAACATGTAGATGCCAATCGGGAGGTGCTGGATTATGTAAGTTTGTATATGAATCAGCAGTACGAAAGCATCCAAGTGGCTATCCAGCAAATTTATAGCGATGCCTCTGTCAGTGAGGATTTGTCCTACTTTTTGCAAAATGATTATGGGGATTATCTTAAATACCGTTTAGATCAATATGCAGACATAGGGAGCTCCGTTCCTCATACGTTCGATACTTATTTCAAAACCTATTTGAATCAGAAAAACGGGATTTATGACGTTATTTTATACAGTACAGAGAAAGAATTTTATTATTTATATAAAAATAATACCCGACAATTCTACTTGAGCGACATGGACGGTTCTAAGCAAAAGTTATCCTTACCGAAGAATGGCTGGGTCTCGCATGAAACCAAATTAGTGCTTAAGGAAATAAGAGAAGACAATAACAATTTGTATACAATGACTAGGGAAATTAAAGATCCGATTACACTGAAAACGATCGGTATGCTCATAGTAGATTTTGACGCAGAACTTATTTCAAAATGGCTTGGCACAAAAGTTGCAGAAAATAATGGTCAATTGTTGGTCTTAACCCCAAGCGGTGACGTTATATATGATTCATTGGGAAGGTACATGGGACAGCGATATCCACATCTCGATGCGCTTCATGCGGATGGCTGGACAACACTGGATGGGATCTCCAAGGTTAACTTAAATACAACGAATAGCTCAGGTCTTATTATGGCAGGGATCATTCAGAAGTCACAGGTCAACAACGAAATGAAAACGGTTCGAACTTGGATTATCGGGATTACCACAGCGCTTATTATTACTGCAATGTCTTTTACATACGGAATTATTTTACGTTTTTCTAAAAAAGTGAAGATCATTATCAAATCTATGAAGCGCTTACAGGAAGGTGATTTAAGCACACGTATTCACCTAAATCGAGAAGATGAATTGCAGCTAATTGCCAACAACTTTAACTATATGTGTGAAAGGTTAGAACTCTATATTAATAAAGTGTACATTTCGGAGCTTACGCAGAAAAATGCAGAGCTAGTTGCACTTCAATCGCAGATTAATCCACACTTTTTATATAACACACTTGAGGCGATTAGGATGCGGGCAATTACGCAAGGAGCGAAGGATGTAGGTCAGATGATTTACATTTTATCGACATTATTTCGAACGATGATTAAGAAAAGCATGGTCGTTACAATATCTGATGAGATTGAATACTGCAATTTGTATCTGGAGCTGTTTCAGATTAGACATAAAGATAGGCTCCAAATCATATCACAAATAAGTCCAGTTGCCATGAATTGTTCTATCGTTAAATTGCTCATCCAACCGGTCATTGAAAATTATATTGTTCACGGATTTAGACCTGACCGTTTTGGCAATCTCATCCGTATTGAAGTTACTGAATCTGGCGGGGAAATTCAAATTGCTATAAGTGATAACGGGAATGGAATTACTGCCAGCAAGCTGACAGAGCTACAGCAAATGCTTCAAGTCAGTATGAGAATGGATGAACCTCCTTCTTCGGTAGGCCTATGTAATGTGAATGAACGAATTAAACTTTATTATGGGACTGAATATGGATTAACGATCGCTAGTGAAGTAAATAAAGGAACAATAGTCATCATGAATATACCAGTAGTAAGGGAGAGTACTAATAATGCACAATATACTTATCGTGGATGATGAACCTCTTATTCTTGAAGGATTACGTTCAGTGATTGAATGGGAAAAATATGGATTGAGAATCGCGGGACAAGCGTCTAATGGGGAAGAAGCTTTAGAATTTCTACGCAATCATAATGAAGGGATCGACATATTAATTACTGACATTACGATGCCAAAACTTACGGGACTTGAACTGATTCAGCAAATAAAGGTTTTTGATTCAAAAATGAGGTTTATAATCTTGAGCGGGTATGAGCAATTTGAGTATTTAAAAGCTGGAATGAGTCTAGGCATTGAAAATTATATTCTCAAACCCATTAATATACATGAGTTGGAATCAACCATTGAACAAATTGTTGAAGTGCTGAATCAAGAGGATGTTGAACAATTTCATGCTAAAGAGGATTGGCAAGTTCTACACAATAATATTCTAAACCGCTGGGTAACTGGCAATATAGGCCGGCAGGAGCTACAGCACCGTTCAAAAGTCTTAAATATCTCACTGGACTGTTCATTTTTTACGGTGGCTGCGATTCGGCTTATCACCGAACAGGATGACGATGAGGGCCAGGATAAACTCCATAGGAATCAGCTTATGGATGAATGTTATCGTATCGCTGTGAAATCATTAGAGCAACTTGGAACCGTTATTGTATTTATAGATATGGAAGGTGATCTTGTTCTTATTATTGCTGAGCGGGCTGAAGCTGAGAACAAAGAAGAGCTTTATTGTGTACTGGAGCAAGTGCAATGTGAGATTATGCATGAGTTAGAAAAGTCTGTCTGGATAACGATAGGAAGTAAGGAGCATGCTTTTCAGGAAGTCCCAAATAGTTATAAAAAGGCGAAGAGTTTATATGTTGATCATCTTATGCTACCGGGTTACCCGATTATAGATGTGGAACAACTATCAAAGATGGTTCTGCATGAGGAGAAGCTCGAAATTGATTATGAGGAATTCACCAAATTATTATTATCTGGAGACCGGGAGGCTACGAACCAATTTATCGCAGAAACGTTCGAAAAGCTGTTTGGCTGTGGCATGATTACCCGCATTGATAATTACAACGTAGCGATTGAGTTAATGTTGATTGCTAAGAAAATGGAGAAAAACTCTAATTTTAGTGCCGTGTTTAATCCATTGCTGCGCATACATACTATTGAGCAATTGGTGCACCATGTGCAGGAAAGTGTGAAAGAAACACTGGACCAATTATCATTAGTAAATGATGAGCTCAGTCCGAATATGAGATATATGGTTGATCAAGTAAGCAAACACTATAGAGAAGAGCTATCCCTGAAAACGCTCAGTCAGCGTATGGAAATGCATCCTAATTATTTGGGCCAGCTATTTCAGAAGGAAATGGGCCGTAGTTTCTCTGATTATGTTAATCAATTTCGAATTGAAAAGGCAAGACAATTGCTGCTTCAAACTACGTTACTAACCAACGAAATTGCAGCTGAAGTAGGATATCCGGATCCAGCATATTTCTATCGCCAGTTTAAAAAATCAGTAGGTGTATCGCCGACAGAGCTTCGGAATATGTACAAAAAAGCAAGATCCTAAAATAAAGGAAATGTTCCTGAGTATCACGTTCAAGTACGGGCTTCATGGACGTTGATAACGAGAATGTTTCCTTTTTTTTTTGCTCAAATTTAAGGGGAAATAGACTTTTTAAATGTCCTTTCTGCTGTGGATCTTTAATTTTTACATCTGATTCTGGAGTTTTTCAACTTTATGAAACCGCTTTTATAGCGCAGAATTAAGGGTAGTTAAAGGGGCGAGGGAAAAAGATCGAAGGGATATATAGGGGTTGTTTGGGGATAGAGAGAAGGGGGATGTGGAATAATGCCTGCATTTTTCAAAAGTTTAATTAAGGATAAAGTACTCTGGTTTATGGTATTACCAGGGACATTATGGTTCCTGATCTTTTGCTACTTACCGATGTTTGGAACAGTAATTGCATTCAAGGATTTCAAGATTCATCGGGATGGATTCTTTGCAAGCGTTTTAAATAGTAAGTGGGTTGGCCTTGAAAATTTTAACTTTTTGTTCTCAACGGAGGACGCCTATATCATTACAAGAAATACGATTCTTTATAACTTGGCGTTGATCTCTCTCGGTTTAGTTCTTGCGGTGGGCATTGCGATCACCTTAAATGAACTTGTGAACAAACGGATGGCTAAAGTTTATCAAACGGCGATGTTTATGCCTTACTTCCTTTCTTGGGTCATTATTAGTTTCTTTACCTTCAGCTTTCTGAGTGTAGATAAAGGAATATTGAATCAAGTGGTTGTTTACTTCGGAGGCGATCCTATTTCCTGGTATGGGGATACTCGCTTTTGGCCATATATCCTAATTTTCATGGGGATTTGGAAATCAATTGGTTATTCAAGTGTTGTTTACTTAGCGGCTATAGCGGGTATCGACAAGTCCTACTATGAAGCAGCTATGATTGATGGGGCCAGCAAATGGCAGCAGATTAAGTTTATTACACTTCCTTTGCTTAAACCTTTAATGGTAACGCTAACGATTTTAGCGATTGGTGGTATTTTTAGATCGGACTTCGGTTTATTCTATCAAATCCCTCGGGATTCAGGTGTTCTATACTCCGTAACGAATGTTATCGATACTTATATTTATCGCAGCATGAGTACGACAGGTAATCTAGGGATGAGTACAGCAGCGGGTCTATATCAATCGATTGTTGGATTTATCATGGTGCTTGTAACGAATTCTATTGTGAAAAAGATCAGCAAAGAGAATGCGATATTCTAGAAAGGAGTTAGTGACGTTATGGCAGTATTCAAACGTAAGCCAAAAGAAATCGACAACAACGCCATTACTCCTTTATGGAATGTGGTACTCAATATTATAATTGGCATCTTCGCTTTTACTTGTGTGTTTCCGTTCTTGTTTGTCATAGCCATTTCTTTTACAGATGAGAAAGTACTTGCTCTAAATGGATTTAGCTTGTTACCCGAAAAATATAGTTTAGCAGCTTATCAGTTTGTTTTTAACACAGGTGATCAATTGCTTCGTTCCTTTGGAGTTACTTTGATGGTTACTGTACTAGGTACGCTCATTAGTTTATTTTTAATAACAACTTATGCGTATGTTCTCTCTCGAAGATCATTTCGCTATCGTAATTATTTCAGCTTCTTCGCCTTCTTCACGATGTTATTCTCAGGCGGAATGGTTCCCAACTATATCGTGGCTACGCAGTTTTTACATTTGTACAACACGATATGGGCTTTAATATTGCCCATCGCGATGAATGCATTCTTTATTCTAGTAATGCGGACCTTCTTCCAGACTAGCGTACCTGATGCACTCATTGAGGCTGCCAAAATTGATGGGTCTGGTGAGTTTCGGACCTTCCTGCAAATTGTACTTCCAATCTCTTTACCGGGGATTGCAACGATTGGATTGTTCTGTACGCTGGGCTATTGGAATGATTGGTTTAATGCCCTGCTGTATATAGATGATGCGAGTCTTGTTCCACTCCAAGCGATGCTGATGCGAATTCAGAATAATATGGAGTTTGTCATTCAGAACAGTATGCAGATGGGATCAAGCTTTGAGATTGCTGCAACCTTGCCAACAGAAACCGTTCGTATGGCGATGGTTGTACTGGCGACCTTGCCTATAGCACTAGCGTATCCGTTCTTCCAAAAGTATTTTGTACAAGGCTTAACCGTGGGCTCTTTAAAGGAGTAACACTACTAAGATGTATTTATTCGAATCGCTAGGACAGGAATCGATATAAATAAAGCGTTCATTAATCTAAAGGGGGAAAATAGAAATGAAAATGAAAAAAGGCTTAACACTCGCTCTTGCAGGGACAATGCTTTTTTCTGGCCTTCTAGCTGGATGTGGTTCGAATAATAATACAAATGCTGCTAAAGAAACAAACAATTCAGCGGCAGCAGGGAATTCAGCAGGGAACACATCAGAATTAAAGCCATATGAGTTGAAGATGTATTTAATTGGTGGGCCTCAAAAGGATTTAGATCTTGTCTTAAAAGAAGTTAACAAATATACCCAAGAAAAAATTAACGCGACGTTGAACATAACGATGTTCGATTGGGGCGATTACGATAAGAAGATGCAAGTCATCACCGCTTCTGGTGAGCCTTATGATATTGCCTTTACCTCTTCTTGGACAAATGACTTCCGCCGTAACGCAGCTAATGGTACGTTCTTGGGTCTGAATGATCTGCTAGATAAGTATGGTAAGGAAACGAAAGAAGTTTTGGACCCTCGTTTCTTAGAAGGAACTAAGATTAAAGGTGAGATCTATGGTGTTCCTGTAAATAAGGAGCTTGGACAGCAATGGGTATGGCGCTTCAATAAGAAATATGTTGATAAATACAACATGGACATTTCCAATATCCGTACATTGGATGATCTAGAGCCACTTCTTAAAACGATTAAAGAGAACGAGCCGGCTGATATTACACCGCTAGCTGTTCCTAAAGGCTTTAAACCATTTATGCCATTTGACTATGTACTAGGTGATGAGCTACCTATCGGGGTCTATATGGATTCCACAGATGGCAAGGTTGTTAATATTCTGGAGACACCTGAACTTGCAACATCGTTAGATACGATGCGTAGACTTTACACAGCAGGTTACTTACGCCCAGACGTTGCAACACTTGAAGGTATTGATAACATTAAGACCGGTAAATGGTTTGCCGATCGCGAAATTACACAGCCTTATGCAGAAAAAGGTTGGTCTCGTTCAGCAGGTTATGAAATTGTAACTTCGCCTATGCATGAGCCTTATGTATATACACAGTCCGCCGCTGGTTCGATGCACGCGATTTCCGTAACCTCAGGTGATCCTGAGCGCGCGATGATGTTCTTGAATCTTTTGAATACAGATAAGTACTTACGCAATTTGCTCAACTATGGTATTGAAGGAACACATTATAAGAAAATCTCTGACAATGTCATTGAAGATCTGCCAGCTATGCAAGATAGCTATGCAATGCCAGGCTTCACACTTGGAAACATGTTACTGACTTATCTGCATGCTGATGACCCTGCTGATAAATGGGATGCTTTCAAGAAGTTTAATGATTCTTCAAAAGAAGCCCCTACTTTCGGTTTTGCATTTGATCCTACACCTGTAAAAACAGAAGTAGCGGCTATCAACAACGTAACTAAAGAATTTATGCCAGCGCTATACACAGGTTCTGTTGATCCTAAAACATATCTGCCAAAAGCAGCGAAGAAATTTAAAGAAGCTGGACTTGATAAAGTCATTGCAGAAGTTCAAAAGCAACTTGATGAGTGGAACCAGACAAAGAAATAAGCTAATGAACGTAACACGCCTAAGATTAATCACTAAAGGTAACACAAATAGGATTAGTGGAGACGGGCAGCTATGCTGCCCGTCTCTCTATCTATCCCCATTTATTATGAAGGAGTGAGAATATGGAACAATTCCGACTTCCCGCCATCTCTATGCCGAAGCTGCCGCTTCCTCAAGCGGTTCAAGAAGTATTGAACGAAGCAGAGGAGAAGTTAGCTCATCGGCCAAAGCTGTTGCAGCTTTTTAAGAACTGTTTTCCCAATACGCTTGAGACAACGACTAAGCTTATGGATGATGGGACAACGTTTGTAATTACAGGAGATATCCCGGCTTCTTGGTTGCGAGACTCTGTGGAGCAGGTTATGCACTACGTGCCCTTTGCTAAAAAAGATCCCGATCTTCAGCGGATTATTGGCGGGTTAATTAAACGTCATATCGAGTATATTCATATCGATCCGTACGCCAATGCGTTTAATGAGACAGCGAATGATTGGCATTGGAGCACTAGCGATATTACGGAAATGTCCCCCTGGGTGTGGGAGCGTAAATTCGAGATCGATTCTCTTTGTTTTTCCATGCGTCTGGCTTATGCCTATTGGAAAGAAACCGGAAAGGCTGATATATTCGACGCTGGATTTAAGGCAGCAATGTTCAAAATATTCAACCTGTTCAAAACTGAACAGCGCCATAGTGAATTATCTCCATACCGCTTTACGCGTAACAATGGGATTCCTGAAGATACACTGCGTAATAATGGTCTAGGTATGCCTGTTAATTACACGGGTATGGTCTGGTCGGGATTCCGCTCGAGTGATGATGCATGCGACTTTCATTACAACATCCCGGGGAATATGTTCGCTGTTGTTGCATTACGTCATATGCAGGAATTTGCTGAATGGGTATTCCGTGATCTTGAATTTCTGGAACAGCTTAAAGCATTAGAAGCTGAGATTGATCACGGAATTCAATTGTATGGTATTTATCGTCATCCGAAATTCGGTCCAATCTACGCCTACGAGACCGATGGTTATGGCAACTACTGCTTGATGGATGATGCGGGAACACCAGGACTCCTGTCGATTCCTTATCTCGGCTATGTTACCGCAGAGGATGAAATTTATCAGAATACGAGACGATTTGCTCTGAGCAAGGAGAATCCTTTTTATTTTGAAGGAACCGCAGCGAAGGGAATCGGTAGTCCGCATACTCCCAAAGACTACATCTGGCATATGGCATTATCGATGCAAGGTTTGACGGCTTCAACTAAGGAAGAAAAGCTGGAGATGCTTGAGATGTTAGAAGCTACGGATGCGGATACTGGCTTTATGCATGAGGGATTCCATGTTAATGATCCGAATACGTTCACTAGAAAATGGTTCGCCTGGTCCAATAGTCTGTTCTCCCAACTTGTCTATAAAATGATGAAGGAAGGACTACTATGAGCAGCCTGAGCAGACCTGTAATCATATTTTATGATTCTGATTTTCCAATTTCCAGTCCCATTCCTAGCGATGCGATTACATCCATGAGTGAGTTCGGATCTATTGTAAGTGAGAATCAGCTTGCACAAACGCTATGCGAAACGAAAGGCGGCTGTTTCATCAATCTGCATGCACCCTATTTCCCGAAAGCGGCCTGGATAGCCATTCTTGAATACCTGCAAAGAGGTGGCGGGTTGATTAGCATTGGAGGCGCACCCTTCAAACAACCTGTTCGTTGGGAAAATGGCCGATGGCATGTCGAAGCGGAGCAGACTTCCTATCATCAGGAGCTGTATATTCATGAGGCACTTCGTGTTGAATGCTCACGCAACCATTCATTGCTTGCCTTGGATGTCATTCCTCTGCTTAAGGGTCAAGAATCTCTTTTTCTAACGAGTGCGGACACATGGAACCTCGTGCCACATACGACAAAGACGAGTGATTTACCACATCAAATGGGCTCGGCAGGTCCGATGAGCACACGGATTTACCCGCTCTTAAAGGGAATTACGTCCGAGGGTCGAGAAACCGCTGCCCCAGTGGTTCTTTGGGAGAATACGAGCGGTTTGTATGCAGGTTCACGCTGGCTGTTCGTAAATACACCTGCAACAGCTTCTTTTTGGGAGCAAAAAGGTCCTTCCGCGATATCCAATTGGGCGCGTTTCTGCAGCAAGGGTGTTACGGAAATGTGGGTTAAGCCCAATTACGCGTCTTATGAATCAGGAGAACGTGCTTCCCTAACCCTTCAGATTCAGCAGCTTGAACGAGTGAGACCTTCTATGCGAAATGAAGATACATGGAATTTCACAATTCATGTAGAGCATGAATCAGATACCTCTTTGAAGTGGTCTCAGAGTTTGGAAATGAAGGCGAATGCAGAACTAAACATGGTGCGTCTGCCTATTCCTTTGGAGATAAGTAGGGGCCTCTACCAGATTGTCTGTGAAGCAGAAGCCAGTGATGGTGAGGTTCGCATTCTGCGCCAAGGGTTCTGGGGTCATGCTCCTGAGCTGCTGGCAGCAGGCCATCCGGTAACGAGCGGCAGAGATTATTTTATAAAAGATGGGCGTCCGCTACCAGTGGTCGGCATGACTTATATGGCGAGTGATGTGGCGCGAAAATTTCTTTTTCTGCCGAACGTCGGAGTTTGGGATCGTGATATGGGCCAGATGCGGAAGGCCGGGATTAACTGGATCCGTACAGGGATCTGGACAGCTTATCGCAATGTGATGCAAGACGATGGACATGTCTCGGAAGAAGTATTGCGGGCGATCGACGCCTTCATCATGACGGCGAAAAAGCATGATCTTCAGGTGACGTTCACGTTTTTCTCCTTCACACCGGAAACGTGGGGAGGGGTGAACCCTTATCTGGACCCACAAAGTGTGGAAGCTCAGAAGCGGTTCATTCGGTCTATTGTATCTCGTCATAAAGATTCTTCGAATGTAGACTGGGATCTTATTAATGAACCGTCGATGTTTGATCCGGACCGTATTTTCTCGGACGGCCCGAGTTCATGCCATGATCGCTTTGAGCGACAAGCTTTTAGGGAATGGCTACAAGAAAGACATGGTGTAATCGAAGTGCTGCAGGAACGCTGGAATATGACGCCCGCACAGCTTCCGGACTTTGCTTCGGCAGGGCTGCCTGAAGCAAAAGAGATGAACTTCGACGTACAAGATATGCACAGTGCTAAGAGGGGGACACGCTGGTTGGATTATTGTTTGTTCTCTATGGAAATGCATAACCGTTGGGTGAAGCAATTATACGATACCATTAAGGAGCAATGTCCAGCTCAGATGGTTACGGTTGGCCAGGATGAGGGACTAGGAGCGCAGCGTCCTTCGCCGTTTTTCTATGAGGAAGCGGTAGATTACACTACTGTGCACTCCTGGTGGTTTAACGACTATTTGATATGGGATGGCATTTTTGCCAAAACCCCCAATAAGCCAAACCTAATTCAGGAGACTGGCGTCATGTATGTAGAAACTCCAGATGGCCGAGCCAAACGTTCAGAACAAGAGCTGCGGAATTTGCTGGAACGCAAGTATGCTTACGCTTTTGGAACGGCAGGTGCGGGAGCTATTCACTGGATCTGGAATACGAATTTCTATATGGATAATGCGAATGAGTCCCATATCGGAGCGCTGAGAGCGGATGGAACCGAGAAGCCTGAGGCAGACGTATCTTATGATTTCGGGAAGTTTATAGAAGGTATCCGTGATATATTTGGTAATCGGAAATTGGAAGAGATTGCGGTGGTGTTCCCTTATTCGAATGATTTCTCTAATCGAAAGTTGGCTTTTGCGTCTACAACAGAGCTTACCCGCATTCTGTCTTATGAGCTCAAGATGTCTTTTCGGGGGGCATCCGAATACCATCTAGATGATTTGGAGAAGAACCCTGCGAAGCTGATTATACTGCCAAGCGCGCATAACTTCGCTGATGCAGCGATGGAACGGTTGTTACATATTGTTGAAGAGACAGGAGCGGTGTTGCTTGCCACTGGACCGTTAGGCATTGATGCCTACTGGCGTTCTTCAGATCGGTTGAGTGATATTCTTGGTAAACGTGAATTGCGTAATGTTCGCCGCGAAGAAGTGCTTAGCCTTCAAGGCCAAGAACTCCCCGTCTCCTTCGGTCACCGACGGATTGCTGAGGTGTCGAAGGAAACGATCATTCAAAAAAATGGTGGAAGTTCTACTATAGACACTGTCGTGAACCTTCCGCTGGGCAAGGGTCGACTCCTATGGAGTCCACTGCCAGTTGAATTGAGTGAGCGTAGGGATACTACGGCTGCACTTTACCGCTACGCGGTTAATGCTGCTTTTGTGGAACGTGATTTTGAATGGATTAGTGGTGGGGACTTAGCGGGTATCTACGGACGAAAACTGAGCTTTGCTACGGGTGCACTTTTTACCTTCGTGTCGGAATATGCCCAAGATGCAAAGATCGAGGTGAAGGATTCAGCCACTGGCCGAACTTATTCGTTCGTGTTGGAACAGGAACGTTCTGTTCTTTTTGCTACGGATAGTAAAGGAGATTTGCTTGGTGTTTATCGCCCGCAGGAAGTCGAGATTCATGTCAATTATCCACATCTTCTACATTAAGCATCTTGGTAGATAGAACGCATTGCATATAAGGAGGTCTTCACTTTGGAAAGTTCAAAACAATCTATTAGCCCTCAGACAGCCCATATCATTTCCCATACACACTGGGACCGGGAATGGTATCTTCCCTATGAGAAGCATCATGTACGCTTAGTGAAACTGGTTGATGAATTACTGAACCGGTTGGATGAGGATAACGAATTTAAGAGTTTCTATCTGGATGGACAGACGATTATTCTGGAAGATTATCTTCAGGTACGTCCAGAAAATCAAGAGCGGCTACAGAAATATATTGCGGAAGGTCGCCTTCTAATAGGACCTTGGTATATTTTGCAGGATGCGTTCCTTACCAGTGGGGAGGCCAATGTTCGTAATATGCAAATTGGCCATCAGGATTCGAAGCGTTACGGGGAACCCTCCAAAATCGGTTATTTTCCGGACACCTTTGGTCTAGTCGGCCAGACTCCACAATTAATGCTGCAATCCGGCATCAATAATGCCTTTTTTGGAAGAGGTGTGAAGCCCACTGGATTCAATAATACGGTGTCGGATGGAGGTTACGAATCCTCATTCTCGGAGCTGATTTGGGAAGGTCCTGATGGATCAAAAGTGCTCGGCATCTTATTTGCCAATTGGTATTCTAACGGAAACGAAGTGCCTGTAAATGAAGCAGAAGCCAAAGTGTTCTGGGAGAAAAAGCTGGCAGATGCGCGGAAGTTTGCCTCTACAGGTGAGCTGCTGTTCATGAATGGTTGTGATCATCAGCCGGCTCAACTGGATTTGCCAGAGGCTATCGAAACTGCGAAGCGGTTGTATCCAGATATGGAGTTCATTCATTCGAACTTTCCTGATTACCTTAAGGCCGTAGAGGGTGTAATGGATCGCAGCAATCTGTCGACTGTAAAGGGCGAACTGCGGAGCCAGCATACCGATGGATGGGGTACGTTAGTGAATACCGCGTCTGCTCGTGTCTATTTGAAACAGAGGAATCAGGAAGGGCAAATCTTGCTTGAAAAGTTGGCCGAGCCACTTGCTTCGTTCGCACATTTACTGGGCAAAGAGTACCCCCATCATCTGTTCACCTATGCATGGAAGACATTAATGCAGAATCATCCGCATGATAGTATTTGTGGATGCAGCGTGGATGAGGTACACCGTGAGATGGTCACCCGTTTTGACAAAAGCCGTCATGTGGCAGAGACCATTGTTGAGGATAGTAAACGAGTGATTGCAGAAGCTGTGGATACGTCCGGGTTTACAGCATATGGTGAAGACGTGCTTCCACTAGTAGCGATGAATATGACGGGTTGGAGTCGCACGGGTACTGTGAGCGTAGAACTTGATGTGGCGCGTCTATATTTGCGAGAAGGATTCTCTCTGGAAGAAACGGCTAGCCGTATGATTGGAATTGACTTGCACGGTCGTATGTTAGTAGACGATCAAGGGAATAACATTGCCTGCCAGCTGAAGGACTTGGGGCTTCAGTTTGGTTATGATTTGCCAGATGATAAGTTCCGTCAGCCGTATATGTGCCGCCGGGTAAGACTTACCTTTGAAGCCGTAGAAGTTCCTGCGCTAGGTCTTCGATCATATGCTTGGGTTCGCCGAGCAGATGCAAAACTGGCAATAGCCGCTGAATCTTTGCTATATGGAGATCGGGTGCTGGAAAATGACGTTATCAAGGTAGTCATTAATGATGATGGTTCGTTTATGCTAAGTGACAAAATTAGTGGAGTGACCTATCAAGATCTTGGTGTATATGAAAACACCGGGGATATCGGCAATGAATATATGTACAAACAGCCAGAGGCTGAACAAGCTTTGACGACTAAAGGACTGAAGGCTAACATTTGTGTACTGGAAAATACATCGTTTCGCGCCGCTATAGAAATTAACCATAACTGGGAGATTCCAGCCTCGGCAGATGATAAGCTGGATGAGGAGCAGCGTGCACTGGTTTATTATCCGGAGCGCAAAGCTCAGCGCAGTAGTGACACAGTCATTCTGAAACTTCGTACTGTAATCTCCTTGGAGCGGGGCGGAAAGGGATTGCATATCGAAACGACAATAGATAACCAGGCCAAAGATCACCGGATTCGTATACTGTTTCCAACAGATTTGAACGCTGCCACGCATCGTGTAGATTCGATGTTCGAGGTTGCTGAGCGGAATATTGAACCAGCCACAGAATGGAAAAATCCGAGTAACACGCAACATCAGCAAGCCTTTGTTGATGTTAGTGATGGGAAAGCGGGTCTAACCGTCGCTAATTTTGGATTAAATGAATATGAAGTGCTGCGAGATGGGCGTAACACTATTGCGATTACGCTGCTACGTTCTGTTGGCGAACTTGGTGACTGGGGGCTATTCCCAACTCCAGAAGCGCAGTGTCTGGGAGAGCATGTTGTTCGTATGGAGCTTATCCCGCACCCTGGTGAGGGTATAATTTCTGGTGCTTATGCTGAAGCTTACCAATTCCAGGTTCCGTGGATTGTATGTCAGACAGATGTACATGCAGGTGTGGTTGCGCCGGTGTATACTCCATTCGATTGGGAGAGTAAGGAACTCGCATTTTCTTCACTGAAAATGAACGAGCAGACTGGAGATATACTGATGCGTTGGTACAACATGAGTCAGCAGAACACCAACCTGGCCTTCCATTCGTCTATTCCACAGCAGTATTTCTATAAAACGACGATTCTAGAAGAGGAGAGCCACCCAGTTTCTAGGGATGAGAAAGGTAGCTTTGACTTACTGATCGGTCCATGCGAAATTGTAACGATTGGTATTAGAAAATAAATGAAAAAGGACGGTGTCCAGAGAGTCGTATGACTTTTGGATATCGTCCTTTTTTGTATAAATACGTATCTTAGGAAGAAGATTTGCCGCGCGCAGTGGATCCAAGATGATCAATCTGCTCTTCCAGAACCGCACTTGCTTGGCCTAAAAACTGCGAAATAAGGGCGAGCTCTTCATCCGTATAAGAAGCTGCGAGCTTAACCATGGCGGTATGGAGCGGTTGGTACGTATTAATGACATCATCTTTATTCTCATATAATGGCACAATAATCACTTTACGGCGGTCATTCGGGTCATTTTGTCTGCGGACATAGCCATTTTTTTCGAGCCGGTCTATTAATGCCGTAACACTGCCTGTGGTCAGACCGGTTAATTTAGACAGTTCTCCAGCAGTGATAGGACCTTTCTCCCGTAGAATATCTATAGATAAGAAATCATTATTGTATAACCCAAGTGAGGCGGCTACATTTTGTTGGTACAATACCGTTCGGTTTCCCAAACTGCGCATAAGCAAGGTGAATTGTTCCTGCTCTGGTGTAGGTTGTTCGTGGCTTGACAAAAGATAACGCTCCTTTTAAAATAATTATATCTTGATAGTCAAGATATTAGATTATAAAGTTATTCTAAAATTTTGTGATTTATCAAATACATTCTATCGAAATTAGAAATGTTTTGCAAAATAATTGCAATCCAACAACTTTGGGCAACCATATGGATAGAAGATATAACTACGAACCAGTGGGTTGAATTGAGAGGGGAATAGATGTGAAAGAGACTATTGTTATTAAAGGGGCAAGAGAGAATAATCTGAAAAATGTCTCGCTCACGATTCCTAAGTATAAGCTAGTTGTCCTGACAGGACCTTCGGGATCAGGGAAATCGACGTTAGCTATGGATACACTTCAGCGGGAATGCCAAAGACAGTATTTGGATTCCATGGGCATGACGTCAGATACGATCAGCAAACCAAAGGTGGAGTCTATTATTGGACTGTCTCCGTCCATTAGTGTTGGACAACATGTCACCAATCGTAATCCCCGTTCGACAGTTGGGACAGTCACCGACATCTATACGTTTGTCCGGTTTATCTTTTCCAGATTAGGCGAGCGGGTTTGCCCTTCCTGTAGTGGCAGCATTCCACCTTCTTTTGAAGCGAGGGGATTGCTGATCGAGGAAGACGAGGAAATGCATGGTCAAACGATGGGTTGTCCGCATTGCGGAGCTGAGCTTGAGAAGCTGGGCATGTCACACTTTTCTTTTAATAAGCCGGAGGGAGCTTGTGAAGCCTGCGGTGGTGTTGGATCTGTGGCAACTATAAATGAAGCGGCAGTGTTTAATCCAGAGCTTAGTATGCGTGAGGGTGGGGTGGCCTCGCTGAATGGTGTTCATCGTGATATACAGATGCGTATATTAGTGGCCGCTGGCAAGCATTTTGGTTTTGAGTTTGACCCGGATCAGCCCTTAAAAAATTACGGCGAAATTCAGCGCGACTTGTTATATTACGGAGTGGAAAGTGAGGCGTTTAAGCGCCATTTTCCCAATGTTAAGCCGATTCAAGGCACCAAATTTGAAGGCGTCATTCCTGGTTTGTGGCGGCGATACAAGGAGAAGGAAGGAGAAGCTGGTACACAGGAAAAAGACGGCGGATTTTTTCATGAGCAGCAATGCCCGGAATGCCTTGGCGCTCGCCTAAAAAAAGAAGTTCGTCTCGTTCGGGTAGCTGGCGCATCGATTACGGAGGTATCGGATTGGCCATTAAGCGATGTTTACGAGTGGACGAAAGGCTTGGAGGCGGCTTTGCCCACCGAGGGACTTCATCTGCTTGAACCCATCCTTCACGATATGCCTACCCGACTAAAACGGATTATCGATGTTGGTCTTGGTTATCTTTCCATGAACCGTCAGACGGTCTCCCTCTCTGGTGGAGAGGCACAGCGGCTGCGCCTTGCCTCATTGCTGGGGTCAGGTCTGACTGGAGTGTTATACATTCTAGATGAACCGACGACCGGGCTTCATCCGCGGGATACTGTTGGCCTCATTCGTGTGCTTCAGGAGCTGCGCGATTTGGGTAATACGGTGCTCGTTATCGAGCATGATATTGAGATGATGCGCGCTGCCGATCATATTATTGATATGGGTCCGGGTGCTGGTTTGGACGGAGGGCAAGTTGTTGGCGAGGGCAGCATTGAGGATTTGATGGCAAGCGAGACTTCTGTTACGGGAGCCTATCTTAGAGAAGAGCGTAATAAGACTGCTGCATACGTTCGCCGGAAAGGTGACGGAAAACAAATCACCATCCGACAGGCACAGTACCGGAATATTGATATCCCGGAGGTTTCATTTCCTCTAGATTGTCTAGTTTCTGTAACTGGGGTTTCGGGTTCAGGCAAGTCGACACTAGTCTTTGATATTCTTGCGCAAGGCAGTACGAAAGAACATGAGCAAATAGGCTGTGCGGAGATTGCGGGCTTAGATCAGGTTGGAAATATAGTGATCTTTGACCAATCGCCCATGGGTAGAATGTTGCGTTCTAATGTAGCGACATATACAGATGTATTCACACATCTGCGCCAGCTGTTTGCTGCTTTGCCGGAGGCGAAAAAAAGAAAACTGACCTCCAAGCATTTTTCCTTTAACACACCGGGTGGACGCTGCGAAACCTGTCAGGGTCTTGGGGTGCTGACTGTAGACATGAATTTCTTACCCGATCTGGAGGTTAAATGCCACGCATGCAAGGGGAGAAGATTTACGGATGAGGTTCTCCAGGTGAAATATGATGGATATTCCATCTCGGATCTGCTGGACATGTCCGTACAGGAAAGCTTGCCGATTCTTAAGTCGGAAGCCAAAATGGCGGGGATTATCGAGACATTGTGTGAGGTGGGTCTCGGTTACCTTAAATGGGGACAATCTGTCAAAACCTTATCCGGTGGTGAAGGGCAACGGATTAGACTGGCTAAAGAGCTGAGCAAACCTTCCAAAAACCATACGCTCTATCTGCTTGACGAACCAACAACAGGCCTTCATCCGTCAGACATCAAGCAGCTCCATACCTTATTGAGCAAATTGGTTGATACGGGAAATACTGTCGTAGTTGTGGAGCACAGCTTAGAGCTGATTCGGGAGTCCGACTGGGTGATTGATATTGGCCCTGAAGGTGGCGTTGTGGGCGGTAAGCTTGTAGCTGAAGGTACACCGGAGCAGGTTGCTGAAGTGCGGGAATCCTACACAGGGATGTTCCTGAAACGGATTCTGGCTGAAGGGCTGTAACTTAATAAAAGAGGTGCCCAAAAGCCATGAAAATGGCTGGGGCACCTCTCTTTTTTTGAACTTAAACCAAACCTCTGCTCTCAACTCTAAACTTTGCCTGAACGTCTGAACCAATCCCATTCGCGCGTACTTAGCACTTTGGGATTAACTGATGAATTATACTTACGTAGAACTGTAGGATTAACAGATGATCATGAGTCAATGGTGTTTGATCCGCAGATGATTAGGATACGGTAGCAACAGACAGCGAAAGACTATGCTTCGGCGGTATGGGACTCAGCAGACCAGCGAATGATTATTCTTCGGCGTGTCGGACTCAGGAGTCCAGCGAATGATCATTCTTCGGCGTATCGGACTCAGCAGACTTTATAAGCAGGAAAATCCGCCAATTGGAGTATTATCGGACCGCATAGCTCCTAATGGCGGAAAAATCACCGTATAAGAGCCTGATTCTAAGAAATAGCTGCGCTGGAGTCCGATGAGTTGCTGAAAAGGCGATAAATTAGTAAATAGCGTCATTGGAGTCCGAAAGCCTCAGCAGGAGATCATGGTAGCAGTAGCAGTAGCAGTAGACCCAGCGAAAGACTATGCTTCAGCGGTATCGGACCCAGCGGACCTTAAATGTAGGAAAATCCGTCATTTGGAGTATTATCGGACCGCATAGCTCCTAATGGCGGAAAAATCACCGTATAAGAGCCCCTTTCTAAGGAATAGCTGCGCTGGAGTCCGATAAGTTGGTGAAAAGGCGATAAATTAGTAAATAGCGTCATTAGAGTCCGAAAGCCTCAGCAGGAGATCATGGTAGCAGTAGCAGTAGCAGTAGTGGTAGCGGTAGCAGTAGACCCAGCGAATGACCATACTTCGGCGGTATCGGACTCAGCAGACCTTATAAGCAGGAAAATCCGCCATTTGGAGTATTATCGGACCGCATAGCTCCTATTGGCGGAAAAATCACCGTATAAGAGCCCATTTCTAAGGAATAGCTGCACTGGTGAAGCTAGAATAAAAAGTGGACAGTAGTTAACAGACTGGCGATAATGAGTCCACGGAGGTGTGTTCACATGGGAGAACATCGACAACGGTATAACGAAGAATTTAAAAAACAGACAGTGCAGTTCATTCAAGAGCAAACAAAGACAGTGGGCGACTTGGCGGAAGAGCTCAACATCCCAAAAAGTACCCTGCATCAATGGATGAGCCAGTATCGAGAACTAAAGAATGAACCGGCAGCTAGCGTGGATCGAGTACGGGAACTCGAGGCACAGTTGAAGGAGATGCGTCGGCAACTTCAAGAAAAAGATAACAAGATTGCCGATGTGGAAGAGGAATTAGCGATCGTAAAAAAAGCAGTGCACATCTTCAGCAAACCAAGGAACTGAGATTCCAGTTTATTGAAAAACATCGCTCCGAGTTTCTCTTGGAGAAGATGTGCATGACCCTACATGTGTCACGGAGCGGGTACTACAAGTGGCGGACAGAAAAAACCAGTACGCATATGCTTCGTAAGGCTGCGAT
Organism: Paenibacillus sp. FSL R7-0048; assembly: GCF_038004505.1. Taxonomy (NCBI): domain Bacteria; kingdom Bacillati; phylum Bacillota; class Bacilli; order Caryophanales; family Paenibacillaceae; genus Paenibacillus; species Paenibacillus sp. FSL R7-0048. The sequence goes on from NZ_JBBORF010000001.1 coordinate 2,632,714, forward strand.
AATGAAGCGAATTCAGTATCATTTTGCAGACCATCAAAAGCGGTATGGGAGTCCGAAGATCACCCGCCTGTTACATCAAGAAGGTTATACCGTTACCGAACGCACGGTGAGTGTGTACATGCGACATATGAAGCTTCGCTCCATTGTCTCCAAAACGTATCGGGTACAGACCACCGACTCCAATCATGACCATCCGATTGCCCCGAATACGCTGAACCAGCAATTTTAAATACTCAAACCCAATTCAGTATGGGTTACCGACATTACGTACATTCCTTGCCGGGGAGGGCGGTTGTACCTGGCTAGTGTGATGGACCTTTGCACGCGCGAAATCGTGGGGTGGCGTTTGGAGAACCATATGGAAACTAGCTTGATTTCGGGTGCTTTACAAGATGCTTACGAAGCTAAACAACCGGAAAAGGGTCTATTACATCACTCCGATAGAGGTTCTCAATATACTTCTCATGAATACACGAAGCAGTTGAAGGCGTATGGCATGGAGTCCAGCATGAGCCGCAGAGGTAACTGTTATGATAACGCCTGTATCGAGTCGTGGCACAGCATTTTGAAAAAGGAGCTCATTTATTGTAATCCACGATTCAAAACTAAGGAGCAAGCCTACCAGACACTTTTTCAATATATTGAGTTTTACTATAACCGCAAGCGAATGCATGGCGCGCTGGGGTATCTTTCTCCAGTTCGTTTTGCTGAGCAATTGACTAGAATGTCTGTTGCGTGACTGTCCACTTTCTTGACAGAGATCCATGGGGTCCGATAAGTTGCTGAAAAGGCGACAAATTAGTAAATAGCGTCATTGGAGTCCGAAAGCCTCAGCAGGAGATCATGGTAGCAGTAGCAGTAGCAGTAGCAGTAGCAGTAGCAGTAGCAGTAGCAGTAGCAGTAGCAGTAGTAGTAACAGTAGTAATAGACCGAGCGAATGACCATACTTCAGCGGTATCGGACCCAGCACACCTTAAATGCAGGAAAATCCGCCATTTGGAGTATTATCGGACCGCATAGCTCCTAATGGCGGAAAAATCACCGTATAAGAGCCCATTTCTAAGGAATAGCTGCACTGGGATCCGATAAGTTGCTGAAAAGGCGACAAATTAGTAAATAGCGTCATTGGAGTCCGAAAGCCTCAGCAGGAGATCATGCATCTAGCGCAGCTTAATAATCTAGCAGACGTCCATTATCATGCCATTGCCCGTACATTTTATTTTCTTTAGTGTTTGCAATGAATTTGTCTAATTTACTCTTAAATAAATCTGGCTGATGTTTATTGCTTTGGATCGTGTCGATCCGAACTCTTTTATAAAGGGGGGGAAAGGCCCGGAAATTCTCATATACTTGACTGTCCTCTTTTAGCCTTTGCTCTATAATCTTATCTACTATAAAAGAATCAGGGTTCATATCAGGAAGTACCCGTTTTCCTTCAGCACTCATTAACCCCAGCTTTTCGAGGCGGCGGACACGCTCTTTATTCAATTCAGTCCAAGAGCTTCTTTTGCTTCGGGGAGAGAGTCTTTGCGCCAGCTCCGTTTCCGAAATTTTCTTTTTCACTCCATCGATCCATCCAAAACACAAACATTCCTCAACTACGTCCAAATATAGCAACGTTTCTGGGTTTGGCGTCATACTAACGAGTACCCAACAAGATTGTTCAGTCTTACAATTCTCCTGCAGCCAAACTCTTAAATCTTCTCTCGTTTTTACTGTAATTAGATTTTTAATCTCCATAATTAAAATACAATTTCCTTTCTAGGTATGGAGTGGAGCGTCTTGCCCATCCGAGATTAAATTGCTTTTGCAGGAACCTGATACCAAAAAAGAGCATAGTCATTCATGGTGGAAGCATGGCCTAACTGCCGTAACATAGTAGATACATTGCCTCTATGATAAGTCCCGTGATTGGCGACTTGCAACACAATTTCTGATAGGCGTGTTTGGCGGATTCCGGCGAATGGATTGTCAAGCAGAATGGTTTGCTCCAAATCGGATTGGTTGTGTAACCATGCTTTGTATTGTTCTGATAGATGGGCAAAGATATTTACGTATTCATCCACAGAATCTAGAATGCTCAAATTTAGCGGGATACTTTGTTGAAAAGCCTCTGGCATGGCAGTGCCTGTTAATACAAGATACCACATCGTATCAACCGCATAGATATGGCTAAGGGCATGAGCGATGGTGGGAAATGAGCTGTTCACTTCTTGACTTAGCACAGAAGGCGGGAGTTCCTTGATTCCCCCCAGGATAGTTTGGTTTGCCCATGTGTGGTATTTAAACATTTCTACTGGATAATTTGTCATTCGTACATTCTCCTTTTGAATGGTCATGGATTTGTTTTTTGTTACTGTAGTTAATATAAAAGAAGAAGTATGACATCAGACTGTCATACTTCTTCATAAAGTTTGAGTGTGTTTTGAAGCTGCTCTTTTAAAATACCTCGCAATGCAGGGGGTTCGAGGACTTCGGCGCCGCTGCCAAAACTCAGCAGAATGGACCAAAGCCAACGTGCTTCCAATGGCTTATACACAGGAATTCGCATCGTCATGCTTTTATCGGAATGAAATTCCTTGTCGACTTGATGAAACTGATCCAAAGCTTCTGCCAAAGCCTCAGGGTCTACCCGGATCACTATTTCCTCCACCTGATCTGCCCTGTTTGAACAGCCGGCCTCTTTGGGTACCTCATGTTGCGAATGAAAGGTATCCTGCGTCAGGAACAAATTCAGCATCCGGGAAAGTCGGAACTCCCTATAGTCCTGCCGAGCCCGGCAATAACCATAGATGTACCAGTTGCTATATTTAAAATGAAGCTTTACTGGTTCCATTTCACGGGTTGTACGTTCATTTTTTACACTGATGTAATCAAAACGGACAACATTTCGTTCCGCTATAGCCGCACGTAAAAGAGGAAGTGCGTCAGGATCCGTACGCCGGGTTTCAAGATCCACCGCGAGACTAGAGGTCTGTGGCTCCGTTCCAATCGTTTGCAGCCGTTCAATGGTTCCTTGCGTATGCTCATCTTCAAACACGGAAGAAAGACTGTTCAGTACAGTAATCAGAGAAGTGACATCATACGAACGGAGCAGGCTTTTATCCATTTTATATCCGTCCATAATGCCATATCCACCTTTAGTTCCCTGATACGATACGACCGGGATGCCAGCGGCACAAATCACATCGATATCTCTATAGATCGTTCGCTGGGAAACCTGAAACTCTTCAGCCAGCTTGGAGGCAGATAAAACTTCGTGGTTCAATAGCTTGTAGATCATAGAAATCAATCGTTCCAATTTCATGTGTGCATTCCCACCCATTAGTCCATTTCGTGTTACAGCGTGATTATATCATAGAATTTTTCGGGCAAATTTTGGGCGGGAGGAGTTTTGTTGTTGGCGATGAAGAAATATTCTATGACAGAGTCGATTAAATCTATTTACAGATTAAATCCGCAGGCTCGCCTGATAAATCATTAACAGAAATAATAGCATCGTTTTTTTTCACAGGTGGGGTCCAATATTGCTCATTCCCAGGCAGGTCATCGAACCATTCGGCGTCCTTTGGACAATCTAGAATCATAAATTTTCCGTATTCCTGATCTCTGGATTGATGGTATTTGAGATAGGCTTTTCCGTTATCAATGGCGAGAATTTCTATTTTTCCTGAGGTGTGGCTCATGGATAAGCGTACTCTTTTGCCAAGTCCTGAGGTTCTGGCTTTGGCTTCTTCTACAATTTGATAGACTTGCTCGAGCGGTAATACGAAATCCCGGTTTCCGGCTACGGGCCGGTTCACAAAGAAGTAGTAGGGTGTAACGCCAGCCCATGAAAGCCGGTCCAGTAGTTCCCCTAAAATAACGGGATCATCGTTGATGCCTTTGAGGATGGGGGTCTGATTTACGACAATTGCCCCTGCGTTGTGGAGAGCTTTAAATGCTTTTTTGGCTTCAGGTGTGATTTCACGAGGATGATTGATGTGCGCCATAACATAGATTCGTTTGTCTTCGGTAGAGTAAGTACGAATCAGCTCCAGCAGTTCTTCGTCTTCAGAGATCCGCATTGGATTAAATACGGGAATTTTGGAACCCAGTCTAATGATCTTAACATGCTCAATGCTTCTTAGATTTTCAATAATGGATCTTAGCTTCGGTGTGGAGAGAATTAAACTGTCCCCGCCCGTAAGAAGTACGTTGTTAATCTCCGGATTATTTGCGATATACTCCAAGCCCGGAGAGACATCAGCCATCGCCTCTTTCACGTCATTTCGGAACAGACGCTTACGGAAACAGTAGCGGCAATAAGCCCCGCAGACCTCGGATACAATCAGCAGTGCAGTTGTTCTATACTTGTGCTGACAACCAGGTACCACATAATTCGTGTCCTCATCGGAGGCGTCCCAGCGCCCATACTCCAGCAGTTCACCTTCGTTAGGAATAACCAGCTTACGGATGGGATCATTTGGATCATCCCAGTTAATCAAAGACAGATAGTAGTCATTTACACGAAAAACAAATTTGTCCGTAATTTCTTTCAGATTCTCTTTTTCCAGCTCAGACAACATAGCTATTTTGTTAATATCCGTGAAGTACTTTACCTTTTGCACGTACATCTCTCCTTTGTCTCGTAGTGTGAGAAATGAGGGAGCCTTAGTGTCAAAGGCCAATCTACTGCCAGCAGGGTCCAAAAAAGCACAAAAAGAGACCCTTAGCAAGGGTCTCTGGTTATGTAAATAACATGAAAAGCAGACCCATCCACTGCTGACGAGGTTAGCTGACGGACTCGGGTAAGATGGTACCCTACATTCTAATGCTCAATGATTCGCCCCAATTAACTGGTTCCCCCGCTTTTCAACTGTAAAAGTTGGAAATTAAGCGTAGATAAAGTATACCCTATCAAGTTTTGAAAAGTCAAAAGAGAATCCTAGATTCACTTTCAATTGCTAGCGCTACTTCCGCCGAGTAGTTTAGGCAACAGCGTTAGCAGCTTCTCCCGGGTTAACGCATCACTAGAGTTCCATTTGCTTCCGTCGAGCAGATAAACATGTCCCTGACGTACTGCTGGGAGATTGTTCCAAAGTGAACTGTCTAGTAATCGTTCCATCGCAGCTCGCGAGTCTTTGCGTTCCGGAATGAGCATGAAGATATGATCTCCGGCGTAGGCAGGCAGTCGTGTTGGATCAACTTCGGCGAACCCTAACTCTTCGTCCAATATGGCCTGGATCTCTTCGGTCGGTTGTAAACCACATGGGGCATAAAGCGCAGTGGAGAATCCGGACATTCCCATAGCATACAGATGATCTCCATGATCATAGACCAAAGCAGAGGCGGTTTCTCCAACTTGGAGGGTTGTCGTGTAAAGCTGCTGCCACATGGCAGCGTTTTTGATTGTGAATGACTCCAGCCATGCTTCGGCTTCGCGCTGTTTACCTAGCCAACTGCCTAGTGTCCGCATTCGTTTGTCGAGAGATGCAAATGAATCAAAGGTGAGTGTCGGAGCGATACCAGAAACTGCTCTGTAGGCTCTTTCATCACTATTTGCCAAAATGATCAAATCTGGGTTTAGGGAAGCGGTCAACTGCGGGTCCAGTGGAAACCCGACGTTGGCGAGCTTCTTAAGCCGATGTTTATAGACGCTGTTCCGGGCGAACGCTTCATCTCCACCGATAGGCTTTACGCCTAACGCGAGAAGGTCGCCAAGTGTTTCGCCATGATAGACAATACGTTTCGCTCGCTCTGGAATCTCCACCTCATGACCCGTCCAATCCTTGACGGTAAGCTTACGACCTTTCTGATGTGCATATTGTCCGGGTGTAACTCCGGTTTTTTGCCGAAAGCGGCGGCTAAAATAGTATTCGTCCGAGAAGCCGACCAGTCTGGCGATTTCCCGCAGTGGTTCAGTCGATTCCTGCAGGAATCGTTTGGAATGATTAATGCGCAGATCCGTCAGGTATTCAAGCGGCTTTTTACCCGTAAGCTGCTGAAAGATCGGTGTATATTGCCAGATTGATATTCCCGCCAGTTCAGCTAACTGCTTCACGGTGATACTCTCTGTATAATGCTCCTGAATGAATGTTATGGTCTTTTCTACGGATTCCGTAGGACTTGGCAGGTGTTTGGAAGGGTAATTATGCTCAAAAAGTAGCAGCAGCAATTCTTGGAATTTTAATTGTCGCTTGAATTGTTGTACATCATCGGTGTTATTCCTGTTCATGAGCAGGTCTTCGACTAGTCGGATTACCTTGGTGAACGGGTGCACAATTAACTCCCGTCTGCCGGAAAGCAGCTCTCCAGAATATCGTTTAGGATCCTCGGTTGTATAAATTGCTGTAAAGGTGATGAGGTAATAATACAACGTCAGCTCCTGGTTGTCCGTACTATAGGAGATTCCAGGAGATAGTAGATAACATTTATCCGTACTTAGTATCACGCTTTGATCATCGAGGTTCAATTGTCCGTTCCCTCCAGTAAATATGAGAAGGGTATAGTCCTGGGTTGTACGCGTTATAGAGCTTGAATCGGCAGCTTGAATCATCAGTTCGGCCTCGTTTAGCTGAAATAGCAGAGAGTGGAGTGGGGGGCAGGACGATGATGTATGCAGCATGGGTTCAGCCTCCGTTCATTTGGTGAGAATGATTATCAATGAATTCATTGTATATAAAAAAAAGAAGCATATCAACAGCTGTTGACATGCTTCTTGCAGTTTTTTATCAGCCTTGTGTTAAACTCTTCATCACAGAAGGTTAATTCATATTCAATAGCTGTGGAATTTCGCCAAGCAGCCATTCTCTTGTTGTCGCATCACTTGAAGTCTTCATGATGTCTTGTGTATAGACATATCCGTTCTTGACGGCAGGAAGGCTCTTCCAGATAGGGCTCTTTAATAGATTCTCTGTGGATTGTTTTGCTTCTTCTGCCACTGGAGTCAAGAGGAATATCCGGTCTCCGGCATATTCTTTCAGGACTTCCATGGATACTTCCTGGAACCCTTTACCTTCATCAAGGATCGTTTGAATAGCTGGAGTTGCCTTGAAGCCATTCTCCCCATAGAGTACCTGGGAAAGTCCGGTTGCAGCCATTATAAACAGTCTGTCTCCTGGATAATAAGTGAAGACCGCAGCCGTTTCGCCCTCTTTCATGCCTGCGGATTTCAATTGCTTCCACATGTTCTCTTCAGCGGTTTTATACTGCGCAAGCCATGCTTCTGCTTCAGTCGTTTTCCCAACAATTCCACCAATGTCCAGCATACGTTCCTGGAGTGGGGCAAAGGTATCAAATATTATAGTGGGTGCAATTTTGGAGAGCTGTTCGAAATCAGCTTCATCTGTGCCCGCATAGATGATCAGGTCAGGCTGAAGCTCCAATGTTTTTTCCAGATTGATAGGGAAGCCTACATCCTCCACACCTTGTAATTGATCTTCAAAAACCTGGCCTTCACCCATAGAAAGAGGATAACCTACCGCCTGCACACCAAGTGCGAGCAAATCGCCATAAGTTTCTCCAGAATAGATAATTCGCTGCGGATTCACCGGAATCTCTACAGTATGCCCTATGTAATCTGTATAGGAGCGGGTAGTCGCTGCTGCTTCATCTGTACTGCTATCTGAGGGTTCTGCTGAAGGTACCGCGGTTGCAGCGGAAGAGTTCCCGGTTTTGTTCACCGTACTATTGGCAGAGGATTGTTCCTTTGAGTTTCCGCACGCCAGTAGCAATGTACTCAGCAAAAATAGTACACATACCACAGCGAAGGACTGTCGTACCTTGTTCATATCTTATTGCCTCCCTATTATATGTAACGACCACCAATAATGATAATCATTCTCGATTAAAATATATCATAAATTAAAGCCTCTTTTTACTCAATGGACAAAAAATAACCCCGTAATTTGATTTGTACAATCAAGTAAAAAGGATGTGTTTAAAATTATTTTGAATTATTTTTAGCTGCTTGGAAAAATACTCTAAATAACAGCAATCGAGAGAAAGAGAGGGAGCTTGTCTTCATAATAAACTTGGCAAAGGAATCCCTTGAAGCACATAGGATTGTGGTGTTTTTTTGAATCTGATTACTGTTATGTATTAAGAAGTTCAGGTGATGAAAAAATCCAGGTTTGTCCACATTGATTGTAATCGTTATCATTACGTGGCATGTTATCTACCGTGCTTGACGTCAGTAGAAGGGCTTTGTTATGGTTTTTATAGTCAAACGCAAGCCGAAATAGCTTTTTGTAGAATATGCAGAAGGTTTTGCGTAAGATATTCTAACCAAACATAATACGAGGGAGATGGTTGATTGTGATCAAAGGAATTATTTTTGATTTTGACGGAACGATTATCGACACGGAGACTGCTTGGTACACCGCATTTAACGAGGCTTATGCAGAATATGGAGTGGATCTGACGCTTGAACAATATTCCACCTGCATCGGCACGAGCTTGAACAGTTTTAATCCTTATGAATATTTAATGACTGATCTTAAGCTAGCGATTGACAAAGAAGAGTTCAGTAAGGCTGTTAAACAGAGACACAGCAAACTTATGGAGCTTGAAACAATACGACCAGGCATTCAGCATTATCTTGATTCCGCCAAAGCAGCTGGACTGCGCATAGGGCTGGCCTCAAGTTCTTCACTGGAATGGGTGGGAAAATATCTGAATCAATTGGGTATTCGCGAGTATTTCGAATGTGTTCGGACTGCCGACCATGTGGCAAAAGTGAAACCAGATCCGGAGCTATATAACCAAACGTTAGCTTGTCTTGGAATCACAGCTGATGAGGCGGTTGCTATCGAGGATTCACCGAATGGATCTAAGGCAGCGGCAGCAGCTGGCATCCGTTGCATTGTGACGCCTAACGAAATTACTAATTTTCTTGAATTCGATAAGCAGCACCATAAAATTGATAATCTAAGTCTTCTTGAATTTGATCATGTAGTTACTCAACGTTGCTTCGTATAGAGAAACCGAGAAACTAAGTTCAAATTAAAGGGGGATACCAAATTGAGAGCCGTACATTTTGGAGCAGGCAATATTGGCAGAGGTTTTATTGGGCCTATGTTGTCGGACTCCGGTTACAATGTTTGTTTCGTCGGAAGAAATAAGAGTAAAATTGCCCAATTGCAAAAACGTGGGCAATATCCTGTCACCCTAGCTAACAAGAACAGGGACAGCTTTATTGTTGATAATGTTACTGCAATCAATCTGAATGATACTGAGGACGTTACTAGAGCTATAGCAGAAGCTGAAATTGTGACAACTGCCGTCGGAATATCCGCTTTAAAAGATATTGCTGAGACCATTGCGCAGGGCATCGAACGAAGGCTTGAAAATAGCAGAAATCTCAACCCTCTTCATATCATTGCCTGTGAGAATGGGATTGGAAGCAGTCAGAAGTTGAAAAAATCAGTTTATCGGCATATGAAGCAATCCTTCAAGGAACTTGCTGACCGCAATGTCGCTTTTCCCAATGCGATGGTTGACCGGATTGTACCTATGCAGAAAAATACAGATTCACTTGAAATCCTCGTTGAACCCTTCAGTGAGTGGGTTATTCCCCGCAGTGGGATGATTGGTAACTACAATGAAATTAAAGGCGTCCATTATGTGGATTCGCTGGCGCCATACCTCGAACGGAAGCTATATACTGTGAATACAGGTCATTGCAGTGCAGCCTATTTTGGATACCTGGAAGGTTATACTAGCATTCAAGAAGCGATGTCTGATCCCGAAATCAGAGCTCGTGTTCACGGGGTGCTTAAGGAAACAGGGGCCTTATTGGTGCATTTATATGGCTTCAAGCCCATAGAACATGACCGGTATATAGAAAAGATGATGGAACGATTCACTAACCCCAACTTTAACGATAAAATTACACGTGTCGCCCGCTCCCCGCTTCGCAAGCTTTCACCTAATGATCGACTCGTAAAACCGGCAATGCTTGCTCATGAACTTGGTTTTGAGACTTCACATTTAGTCTCAGCTATTGCTTCTGCACTTTATTTTGATCATGAAAAAGATCCAGAAGCCTTACAGCTTCAAGCGGACATCCGAAACCACGGGCTAAGTGAAGTCATTGCTGCACAACTAAAAATCCCCACGGAGCATCCGCTTCATGGTCGCATTATTTTGGAGTCCAACAAATTACGCGCGAGATATCCTCATAGGACTAGAATGAAGACAATAAGCGTCAGGGTACCCTACTTTTAATATAAAACGATGGTTATAAACCTATAAAAGAGTGTTCTCTGCTGGATGGGCAAGAACACTCTTTTTATAGGTTACGAAGTTCTGTAAGTGTCCCTAATCCAATTCAATACGCAGAACAACCGGAGTCTCACTTCGAACCGAGGTCGTTTTTATAACCAAGGCTTCATCGGTTCTTTCCCATGCAGGTTGTTCCTCAAAACCTAAGATTTTGATCTGTTTAATCATCCCATGGAAGTGCGCAGAGTTTTCTTTAAGGGATTTGATTTGCACTATTCCGTTGTTTGGATAGACAAGAACAGTAGCGTAAAGATAACTGCCTTTTACCGTAAAGCGAATATCTTCATTGGTGAAAATTTTTGTGATCCCATCTGTAAACTGACCTTCAACAATCTCCGTAGGGCCTTCCCCGAAGGTGCGCCAGTAGGTCGTATCATAGATTGCTTCACCATTCACCTTTAGCCATTCTCCGATGCCAAGCAGAATCTCCTGATCCTGAGCTGGAATGCTGCCGTCCGCTTTAGGACCTATATTCAGCAGCAAGTTGCCGTTTTTGCTTACGATATCTATTAGATCTCTGATAATTTCTACGGCAGATTTATAATCATTTTCCGGAGTATAACACCATGAATTTTTAGCAACTGCTGTATCCGTTTGCCAGAAATAAGGTTTAAGCCCGGAGAAATGACCTCTCTCAATATCTGGGATTGCTGAGCCAAACATGAAGGCATCATGCTTATAATTGATTGCAACCGGAGTGCCCCATTCCTCTCCCTTATTGTAATAGTAAGCGGCGAACTTTTTGAGATAGGGTTTGAAGGCAGCTGTATGAATCCACCAGTCAAAGTAAAAGATTTTCGGCTGATAATTGTCTACCAGCTCGCAGCAGCGAATCAACCAATCCTCCAGAAATTCTTGATTAGGTGGGGAGCCGAATAAATCGTGATGATCGGGTTCGGGCATAGATGGCCAATAGAAATCTCCACATACAAGCGGTTCATGGATATCGGAATCAAATTCCTTGCCATGAGACAGGAAGAACCAGTGCTCAGCCCTATGGGAAGATACACAAAACTCTAATCCCTGCTGCTCAAAAGCGTCTTTCATTTCCCCGACTAAATCCCGCTTAGGACCCATCTCATATGTGTTATAGTGAGAGTAAGCGCTCTTATACATTTGAAAGCCGTCATGGTGCTCTGCAACAGGCATCACGTATTTGGCACCAGATAATTTGAAGAGATTGGCCCATTCCTCAGCATTGAAATGCTCAGCCTTGAACAAGGGGATGAAATCTTTATAACCAAAGGTTTTATGCTCGCCATAGGTAGCAAGATGATGTTCATATTCCCGTGAACCCTGGATATACATATTTCGGGGATACCACTCATTGGCGAAAGCCGGAATAGAATAAAGGCCCCAATGAATGAAAATACCAAACTTAGCGTTCTCATACCACATAGGCACTTGAAATTGACTTAGTGAATCCCAATCGGCTTTGAATCTTCCAGTTGCGATCGTATCTTCGATTACTTTTAAATATTTGTTTTTATCCACCATTTTGCAATCATCCTTTCAAACGTTTATTTCTACTTCATTGTAGTGATTGGAGGTGGAAATCAAAATGTAGGACATTAACTTTTAGATGTACAAAACTAACCTGATAAGGCGGAGTAAGGGATGGATAACCATGTTTTGCTTACAAATTATTTATCCAATTTAAAGGTTGATTTATTTATGGCTGATTACAATCTTTGTGGCCGTGACTGGAGAGATCTTGACTACACACCTGACTATAGTAAATTTTATTTTATTTGCGATGGGGAGGGTTGGTTAAAGATTGGGGATCGAGAATATTATCCGAAGCCTGGTCAGCTTTTTTTGATGCCTGAGGGAGTTAAGCAATCTTATTCTTGCATAAGTGATCAACCCTTTGAGAAGTATTGGTGCCATTTCAGCGCAAAAGTCGGAGACATTAATCTATTCAAAATGTTAGAGTTAAGTCATGTATGCAGAGAAGTAGATCCTCATGTAATCCAAAAGATTTTCAGCAGCCTAACGAGTCATATGAAATCTGATGCGGTGTATGCTCATTTATTAGCCAAAAGTAAGTTAATGGAGTTATTTTCTTATTTTATTATGAACATAGAAGTAGACGAAATCACCTTTAAGAATCTGAGCTCGATCGAAAAATTAACGAAAGTATTAACGTACATAGACGCTCATATCGAGCGAAATATCACCATACACGAGCTTGCCGAGATTGCGTACATGCATCCCAACTATTTTATCCGGCTATTTAAACAGCAAATCGGAGTTCCACCCATTCAGTATATCACCAGAAAAAAGATAACTAAGGCCAAGGAGCTATTGAGGGGGACGCAAAGTTCTGTCGGTGAGATTGCCCATGATCTTGGTTTTAGCGATCTCTATTATTTCTCCAAACAGTTCAAAAAAAATGTAGGTTTAAGCCCTTCGGAATTCAGACAAGGAACAGTAGCTGTGAAATAAATAGAAGAAGGCCGTCCTGTGTGGTAGAAACCAACCAGAGACGGCCTTTTTTATAAGTGGAAGAGATTAGAGCAGTGAGACAGTGAAACGGAAGATGTACGGGCGATTAGCCGGCAGAGTGAACTCTTCGTGGGTTGGTGCGCCCCAGCTGTCGTCCCCGCCAACACCCATTTGCTTGTAGTTGACTCTCAGTACGCTTTTGTTTGAGACTGGCAATTTATAGACGTGGTCATGGGCTTCCAGTTCCTCAGGCTTCCAAGGCAGGGCATTAATTTCGATAGGGTTTGCACTTTCAAAATAGAACCCTGATCCATCGTTGCCCTCTGTAATTGAAGCGAATCTGACATCAGTCTTGTTGCCGCACTCTTGAGGTTTGAGATAAGGCGTGAATTGATCACTGACCTTACCTGTGTAACGTCCAAGTGGGGCTCCGGTTTGCCGATCCCAATAATTCTCATGAGGTCCGCGGCCGTACCAAGACAGGGTATCAAGACTTCCATCTAGAACGAACATCATTCCGAACTCAGGGATTTCCGGCAGTTCGCTGCTGCCTGGACTCAGCTCTTGCGTGATCTCTAAAGTCCCGTCAGCGCGAATCACATACTGGACCCGAAGCGTGGAATCCGGACTTGTAGCCAGAAGGTAGCTGGCATAGACGAAACAGAGAGAGCCTTCGGTTCTAAATGTAAAGCTGATTAAGTGTTGTTTATGCGATGCCTGCTTCCATACTGCACACCGCTGTGGCAATTTATTGCCACAATCATTATCTGTGACTGCTCTCCAGAAGTTAGGTCTTACAGGCTCAAGCAGACGTTCTTTGCCTGAGGAACGATAAGAGTTCAGAGCACCCATAGTGGTACTAAAGCTCAGTTCGAAATTATCACCTTGTACATTCAAAACATTCTCAAGCTCGCTGACACGCAGTGTTTCTGCGGTTGTCTTTGAGGTACTGGTTACGAAACGAGGTGACAGAATGAACTGTTCCCAAGCGATTTCGTGATTGGCTTCTGCCCATATAGTTGCTGAAGGCTGAATAAAGGAAAGATTCAGAACTGCTTCATGATTGCCACGCAGTGAATCCAACTCGTAAGGAACTTTGCATGAAATGCTCTCACCTGGTGCACATGAGATCTTCAGCAAGCCTTCTTGCGCAGTTACTCCGTCTAAACGAACTTCCCATTTGAGATCGTATTCCTTTAAGTTGGTAAATAAGAAGGAATTTCGAATCTGGAAGAGTCCTTCTAGGATATTTTCAGCCGTTACTTTAATATTCTGATAACATTTTTTGACCTCAAAGAGCTTAGGAGTAACCGTACGATCAGCAAAAAGTAATCCGTTGCCACTAAAATTGCCGTCATGAGGCGATTCACCAAAGTCCCCGCCATAAGCGAGATATTCAATTCCTTCGGAGGTGTGGGTCCGAATGGCTTGATCTACCCAATCCCAAATGAATGCACCTTGAACAATGTCATATTTGTCGAACAAGTCACAGTATAAGTGCAGCCCACCGCATGAATTGCCCATGGCATGACTGTATTCACAGAGGATATAAGGCTTCTTAGGATTATTAAGCGCATATTTTTCAACATCCTGCGGTTTAATGTACATAGTAGATTCTATGTCACTTGCTGCTTCCGATTCTCTACAGTGAAAGATTCCCTCATAATGAACCGGCCGCGAAGGATCGATTTCTCTCAGGTAGTCGTGCATAGCGATAAAATTGTCGCCTCCGAAAGATTCATTGCCGAGAGACCATATGATGACTGAAGGGTGGTTTTTGTCCCTTTGCATCATGGAGTTGCAGCGGTCAATGACATTGGCCCGCCATTCCGGTTTGCTTCCAGGGACATTCCCGTCATTCAATCCTTCTTGGCTGTATGCCCAGGTGCCGTGCGTTTCCAGATTGGTTTCGTCAATTACATATAATCCGTATTCATCACATAACTCATACCAGACAGACTGATTCGGGTAATGGGAGGTTCGAACGGCATTAATATTATGTGTTTTCATTAATTGGATGTCGCGCAGCATATCTTTTTTGGCTAAAGCACGACCTGTGTCGCAAGAGAACTCGTGGCGATTGACACCTTTGAGCACGATTCTTTTGCCATTGATCTTCATAAGTCCGTCTTTAATCTCAAACTTGCGGAATCCAACCTTACAGCTGACCGTTTCTTGTGTACGCCCTTCGCTGTCATTTATAGACAGGACTAAGGTATAAAGATAAGGGGTTTCAGCACTCCATTTAAAAGGCTGTTCAACCGGGGCAGAAAGCTTGAGCTGTTGAACGCCTTCTTGCTCAAAGGAACCAGTAGCGGAGATAGGAGTCTCCCAAACAGGCTGGCCCTCTTTATTGTAAAGCTGCATTTGCAGTGTATATGGGCTTTGCTCGTTAAAGTAATTTTCCACCTTGATATCTACATTTAAATCCGCATGTACGAAGTTTTCATCCAGATCTGTGTGGACGAAATAATCAGCAATATGAACGGAAGGAGCCGAATAAAGATAGACTTCCCGAAAAATACCGCTCAGGCGCCAGAAATCCTGATCCTCTAGCCAGCTGGCATCACACCAACGATAAACCTCGACAGCTAGTTTATTGTCCCCTGCAACTAAATATGGGGTGATATCGAACTCTGATGGAGTAAATGTATCTTCACAGTACCCGACAAGTTCACCGTTTACCCAGACGTAGAAAGCGGATTCAACACCCTGAAAGCTTAGGTACACCGGTTGACCGTTCCAAGACTCAGGTACAGTAAAGGTTCGCAGATAAGAGCCTACTGGATTATATTTTGTTGGGGCAAAGGGGGCTTTAAGCTCTGGCTCGGATTCCGCCCAAGGATACCGGAGATTTGTATACTGAGGATAGTCATAACCTTGGAACTGCCAGTGAGACGGTACAGGAATGGTATCCCAAGTACTGCAATCGAAATCGGTTTTATAGAAATCCACAATTCGTTGATCCGGTGTTTCGGAAAAAGCGAATTTCCAAAGCCCATTGAGGGTTTGGTAGAAAGGTGAGGTTTCTTTATCGTTAGTTAGCGCTTGGGATAAACTACGGTAAGGGATCATGGAGGCATGTGCATCCAATCGATTTAATTCAAAAGTCTCTGGGTTGTTATTCCATTCCGGATAACCGTTAGCAGGTGGCTGGTAGACAAACTTTGCTCGCATGAGTTGATCTCCTTTATAATCATTGTAATGTTATTATATTCATATTATAAGTTGAAGTAATATTAGGATAAATAAAAGAATTTTAGTCCCAGATAACAAAATATGAAACGAGGACTTTTTATGGAGAGCAAAATTATTTTTTGCCAAACAGAAGATGTAATCATGCTGCCGCTTTATGCTACAACCCTTGGATTTTGGGAGCATCAGCCAGAAACTATACGTCCTGCAGGCTTTCCAGACTATCAAATACATCAGATTCACGAAGGTAAAGGCGAGCTTATCATTCATGAGAGCCGATATCTCGTGGGTCCAGGGGATGTGTTCTTTTTGTTCCCGGATATTCCTCATTCGTATGCCCCTATCAGTGGGAAGGAGTGGAAGGTATCATGGGTCTCGTTCAATGGCAGAGAGGTTGGTCAAATGCTGCTCTATGCGGGCATCCGCGAGTCTGGTCCTGCTAGATTAAAAGAAGATCAATGGCTCAATCCTCTAAAGCAAATCCTTATGCTGCCAGATAGCAATGAGCTGGAGACTAATTTGGCACGTTCTAAACATCTTTACGCATTGCTTCTGGATTTAAAAAGAAAGCTAGTATCGCCTCTGAATGAGGCACATGAATTGGAGCGAATCAAACCGGTGCTGCGTTATATAGAGAGCAATCTGCATAGGACGCTTCCTTTAAAGGAGCTGGCGGAGATTATTTCTGTATCGCCACAGTATTTATGTAGGCTTTTTCAAAAAACAATTCATGATCGACCTGTAACCTATATCAATAAGCAACGTATCAATTTGAGTAAACAGCTTATGTTTAATGGACGCGATAAAAAAATGTATGAAATTGCCCAGCTAGTGGGCTTTGATAATGCTAGTTACTTTTGTTTGGTGTTTAAAAGATTGACAGGGATGAGTCCTGAGCAATTTAAGCAGCTGCATGGTTTGGATTAGATAAACGCTTACTTGTTACCGTCTAGCACAACATGATATAGTTTACTTGAGTTCCTGCGATGTTTTTTTTGCGGCTTAGCCCATACTTTTACTGCCACAAGAATTCAATACATAGAACCAAATTAACAATCTGAAATGACGAAAAGCATCAGGAAGGAGACATCATTTTGAATGAGAAGCTAAAGCAAGCCTATGAGCGTTTGAACTTGCCTGAAGACGTTACCCGGGAGGAATTGAACAAAAGGTTAGATATTCATTTGAAACGCCGTCGATCGAATTCTACTGAAGATGAGGTCGCAGCTTATGAAGAGGAATTCCGCGCTTACAAAACCATCCTAGATGGCTTGGATCAGAAGGAGATTCAGGAAGCAGAGGACAAGCGGCTGGAGAAGTGGGGAGCCATGTCCGGCGTAGCACGAAAATCGGAGAATTTCTTTCGACTCTACAAAACGCACACTATTATTTCTATTATCGTGCTGCTGGTAGTTATCTTTGGGGGGAAAGCGCTCTATGATCAATGGCAGGAAAGAAAATATGAAGCTACGCTTCCACCGGTAGATGTTCGAATCATGTTCCTAGGCAACTATGAATCTCAGGACTCGTCAGGTAAGAATGAAGAGCTAAAACAAGAAATTATCAATCGTTACCCGGCTTGGAAGAGAGTGGAGGCAGAAATCGTTTATCTACCCTCAACAGGTGGGACGGACGGTGGAGCCTTGGATATGAGCTATATGCAGCGGGCTATGGCGATGCTGGCAGCCGATCATCCGGATATCCTCATTATGGATGATGCTACTTTTGAATGGATTGGCCAGCAGTCGGGACTGCAAAATCTGGAGTCGTTTATTAAATCCGCAGGACTTCCTCTTGATGATAACCGTTTGAAACGTATGACTAACCCGGAGAGTGGTCAAGAGCTGATTACTGGCATAGATATCACAGATACGGATTTTGCTACAGAACTCCCTATCCATTCAAACCAGATGATCATCGGAACGTTAGGACAAGATGACAGTAAGACTAAATCAACTGATTTTGTTGAGTTTTTACTTAAACAGATCACTAATCAATAAATTAATAGGGCCGATGTTGTATGGATGTTCATACGACATCGGCTTTTTTATGATCTGTAGAGCTTGCGGTACGCGATGGGTGTCTGGCCGACTATTTTTTTGAATACAGCGTTAAAGGAGTCGATGTCACGGTAACCAACTAGCTCGGCAATCATATTAATTTTATGTCCAGAAGTACGCAGCAATTCACAGCTTTTATGCATTCGCAGATTCTTCAAGTAGGTCCCAAAGGACTGGCCAGTATGCTTGTGGAACATGCGCTGAAGATGCCTGCTGCTCCACTGTGAAATACGGGCTAATTCGGCAAGTGTAATCTTCTCCGACAGATTATGCTCTAGGTATTGAATTACTTGCGTGAAGTCTGCCATATCCATCGTAGATTTGTCATCTTCTCCGTATTTTTGCCTGTACACTGCTATGATTAATTGACTTAAGAGGGTGTAAAGCATTGTTTTGGAGCCCATACCGGATACCGACATTTCATGATATAAATTCAGCATTAAGCGCTCAATAGAGCCATCTCGATCTGAGACGGAAAAGTAAGATGAGCTGCTACTCCCAAGAGTGGCTAGGTGCTCCCGGATAGATGGCTCTTGAAGGACGATATTTAATTGCTCCACCATTTGCATATCAAAAAGGCAGTTATAGACGATCAGGCGATTCCCTAAAGTATCAGAAGATGCTGGACGGAACACATGGGGGGCACCTACAGGAATCACGAACAGCATTCCTTTTCTAACGGGAAAGATCTCATTTTCAAGGTGATGAAAACCTCTTCCTTCAGCTACATAGCAATACTCAATAAATTCATGAGCATGAAAAGGGGCGTGGAAGTTCTCTGAATAGCGGTTAACGAGCAGATGCAGATCGTTTTGAAAAAAGATTTCATTTTTGAACAACTCGGTGGTTCGTTGCATATTGAATTCCCCCTTCCAGATTCATGGCATGATTGCAGGGATATGATGTCCTTTTTACCGGGTGATGAAAGCGGTAACCCAGCTATAATTATAGGGCAAAGACTAATTTGTCGCTATAGAAGGAGGTTTTTATCTATATGTTCGCAATGACTAAGCTTCGTTGTGAGTACAAAGAAAATCCGCTAGGAATTGATGTGATCAGACCCAGAATCAGTTGGCAGTTAGTTTCAGATGACAGGGACTGCATGCAGTCTGCTTATCAAATTCAAGTGGCGGAGAATATGCTTTTTCAAGGCAAGCTATGGGATACAGAGGAAGTAAAGTCTTCTCAATCGATCCATGTTGAGCTTGAAGGTCTGCTGCTGAAAGCTCGCACGCGTTATTATTATCGGGTTCGGGCATGGAATCAGAATGCAATAGACTCGGGTTGGTCTGAGGTTGCATTTTTTGAAACCGGACTATTAGATGCAGGGAATTGGCAGGCGGAGTGGATCAGCGCTCCTACAGCCTCTTTTTCACAAGATTCTGAGATTTGCCCACAGCTTCGTACATTCGTGGATGTAAAAGGTCCAGTGGAAAGTGCAAGGATTTATGCTACTGCTTTGGGCTTGTATGAACTGCAGCTGAACGGAAGTCGGGTGGGAGATCATTATTTTACTCCAGGCTGGACCAGTTACAGTAAGCGGCTGCAATATCAAACTTATGATGTCACAAAGCTTCTGCATGAAGGTGCGAATGCGTTAGGCGCACTGTTGGGCAATGGCTGGTACAGAGGGTATTTGGGCTGGGATAATCAAAAGGAGATTTATGGATCAAAGACTTCACTTCTACTGGAGCTTCATATCCGGTATGCAGACGGTTCAAATGAGCTTATTAGCTCAGATCAGAATTGGCAGGCTGCAAAAAGCGCAATTATGATGTCTGAAATTTATAATGGTGAAACCTATGATGCTCGGCTGGAGTTGGATATCACTGATCCTTCATCAGAAGGTTGGCATCCAGTGGAGATTATTAATTATTCCAAAGCGATCATCGTTGCCCAGGAAAATGTGCCAGTGACACAAGTTGAAACCTTGAAGCCGATTGCACTGCTGACTACCCCGCAGGGAGATAGAGTGCTGGACATGGGCCAGAACATGGTAGGGTGGCTAAAATTTAATGTAAAAGGTCAATCTGGTCAGGCGGTAGAACTTCAGCATGCTGAAATATTAGACCGGGACGGAAATTTCTACACGGAGAATATGCGTAAAGCGAAACAGTGCATCCGCTATACTCTGAAAGGTGGAGAGCAAGAGACGTATGAACCGCATTTCACCTTCCAAGGCTTTCGGTATGTGAAGCTTAGTGGGTTCTCAGCAGATCTTCAACTAGAGGATTTCACAGGAATTGTGATGCACTCTAATATGGAACGTACGGGTGATTTTCAGTGCTCAGATCCACTTGTGAATCAACTGCATCACAATATCCTGTGGGGGCAAAAAGGGAATTTCCTCGATGTGCCCACTGATTGTCCACAGCGTGATGAGCGGCTCGGCTGGACGGGGGATGCTCAGATGTTTGTCCGAACAGCCTCCTATTTGATGAATACGGCACCTTTCTTTACGAAATGGTTACGGGATTTGAAGGCAGACCAAACCCCTGAGGGCGGCATTCCGTTTTTTATTCCAGAGCTGAGAGCAGCGCCTCCTGGCGACGGAGATACTAACCATTCTTCTGCAGCCTGGGGAGATGCAGCTACGATCTGTCCATGGACAATCTATGAAATGTACGGCGACAAAAGGCTGCTTGCAGAGCAATACGAGAGCATGAAGCAATGGATTTCATATATCTATGCACAGGGAAGTAACCCTTATCTGTGGAATACTGGCTTTCATTTCGGCGATTGGCTAGCGCTTGATTCCAAGCCAGACAGCTATGTGGGAGCTACAGATCGGGATTATGTCGCCACCGCTTTTTATGCCTATTCCGTTTCGCTTACTTTAAAAGCGGCAATAGCCTTAGAAAAATCGGAGGACGTGGACTATTATAGTGAGCTGCACGCCAAAATTATAAAAGCATTCAGTAATGAGTTCATAACACCTGCGGGAAGGTTGTCCGTCTCTACCCAGACTGCACAGATATTAGCCCTACGTTTCGATCTTGTAAAAGGGGTCGCCAAAGAACGTGCAATTCAGAAGCTCACTGAGCTGCTTGCTGAAGCTAAGGATCATCTGACTACTGGATTCGTGGGCACACCATATCTGAATCCTGTGCTCAGCGAGATTGGAAATAATGAACTCGCGTATAAGCTTCTTTTTCAAAAGGATTATCCATCCTGGCTGTATCAGGTGACGAAAGGTGCGACTACGATTTGGGAGCATTGGGATGGGATCAAGGAGGACGGCAGCTTCTGGAGTGCAGATATGAATTCCTTCAATCATTACGCCTATGGCGCAATAGGTGAATGGTTGTATCGATACGTTGCAGGAATCGGAACAGATGAGTTGGAGCCTGGTTTCAAAATCGTTCATATCAAGCCACAGCCAGGCCCCGGTTTAGATTACGCAGAAGCAAGTCTTGAAACCATGTACGGAAAAGTGGAGTCAGCGTGGCGGAGATCAGAGGATAATGGAATGATGATTCACGTTACGATTCCTGCCAATACCAACGGTATTGTCGTTCTGCCTGGAGCCAATCAACTAGGGTTATTAGAAAATGAAGTTCCTGTAGAGCAGTCCAGAGGCGTGCACAGTATCAGCTTGGTCGATAACGGAGTGAGACTTCAATTAGGTTCGGGCAGCTATCAATTTACGTATTCTTTATAACCTTTACTAGGGGGCTTCCTAGTGTGAACTGACATCGAGGGGTATTCGGTGTCAGTTTTTCGTTTTCGAATTGACGAATGTAGAGAGGAGTTATTATAATGATTTATATTGATATGAACTAAGTAATATAAATATAAATTAAATTTGGATTCACAAGGAGGAAGACAAAAGAATGAAGACAGAAGGAAAATTGACGATACATACGCAGCAGCGGGGGGCGGAGTTAGGCGATCTATTCGGTATCTTTTTCGAGGATTTGAATCATGCGGCCGATGGTGGGCTTTACGCTGAACTAGTTCAGAACCGATCTTTTGAATTCGACCCGATTGACCGGGCAGATTATCATGCGCTGATGGCTTGGGAGCCTGTAGAACGTGGAGATGGAAAGGTAAATATCTCTGTAGAAGACAGCAAGCCCTTAAATGATCGTAACCAACATTATGTTGCCATCGATATTGTGGCTGAAGGTGACGGCGTTGGCCTGATGAATCTAGGCTTTAACAGTGGTATTCCGGTAAAAGAAGGCGAGAATTATAACTTCTCAGTGTATGCCCGCCGGGAGACAAGCTTTGATGTGCCGCTTACCGTAAACATCGAAAGCACAGACGGCACCATTCTTGGTGAAGCGAAAATAGCCGTAAGCAGCTCTGAATGGACCCGATATGAAGCCGTTATTACAGCTAATAGCACGGACACAAGCAGTCGTCTTGTAATCGTTACCAAAGGTAACGGGAAGGTATATCTGGATATGGTTTCCCTGTTTCCTGAGAAGACCTTTAAG
This sequence comes from Paenibacillus sp. FSL R7-0048, assembly GCF_038004505.1. NCBI lineage: Bacteria > Bacillati > Bacillota > Bacilli > Caryophanales > Paenibacillaceae > Paenibacillus > Paenibacillus sp. FSL R7-0048. Next base: position 2,655,125 of record NZ_JBBORF010000001.1, read on the forward strand.
AATAGACCCGGAGGCATGCGTGAAGATATTTCGCTGCTGCTCGCTGATTTAAAACCTAAATTTATGCGGTTCCCAGGAGGATGTCTGGTGCATGACGGTTCCTTGGATCCAGATGACAGAGACTCCATGTACAGATGGAAGAATACGATTGGGGATGTTGCACAAAGACCGGCAAGACGCAATAACTGGTCATATAATCAGACGCTTGGGTTAGGTTATTATGAATATTTTCAGTTCTGTGAGGATATTGGAGCTAAGCCGATCCCCGTTCTTCCGGGCGGCTACGACCCGCATCATAAACGGATGGTACCGCTGGATGAATTAACGCCTTGGATTGAGGATGCTTTGGATTTAATTGAATTCGCCAAGGGGGATTCTTCCACGAAGTGGGGAGGCATTCGTGCAGAACTGGGTCACCCTGAGCCTTTTGGGCTGGAGTATGTCGGCATTGGGAATGAAGAGGTAGGTGCACCCTTTTTCGAGAGATATCCTTACTTTCATCAAGCCATCAAAGCAAAATATCCGGAAATCAAGGTCATTAACTCTAGCGGTCCGTTCTCTGCCGGCCAGGAATATGAACGGGGCTGGACGTCGGCAAAAGAGAACAAGTCTGACCTCGTAGACGAGCATTATTACTGTACACCTGAATGGTTCCTGGCTAATCATCATCGTTATGATGACTTCAAAGCCGATGAGCCAAAGGTATTCCTCGGTGAATATGCTTCATGGGGCAATACCTATTACAATGCATTGGTGGAAGCAGCATTTATGACAGGTCTGCAAAATAATGCGCATGCCGTTGGCTTAGCTTGTTATGCTCCAATGCTCTGCAATGTGGATTATATTAACTGGAAGCCGGATATGATCTGGTTCAATAATCATGAAGTGTACGGAACGGCAAACTATTATGTGCAAAAGCTATTTATGAACCATCAGGGAGATCATTTGCTGAAGATGGAAGCAGATGGCTTCACGGCACCGAAGGAAAGCAGAAAGGAAGCGATCACTGGAGCCGTCAGTTTCGGTGTGGATGCCTCTGCTGCTCGTTTCTCCGAGATCACCTTAGTCAACAATCTTACGGGAGAAGTGAAGACGTATTCTGACTTATCAGAGGAAGTTTCAAATCTGCCTGACCCTGCTCAGAACAAAACGGCTAATCGGACACTAGAGCTTGGTGAGACAGAGTGGGAAAACTATACTTTGCATTTTAAGGCTAGACGAACCGCAGGAAATAAAGGGTTTATCTTCTATTTTGGTAAAGCGGATGATCAGAATCATTTGTACTGGGAGCTGGGTGGCTGGCAGAATCAGGATTCGATTGTGGCCTCAATTATCAACGGAAGAAATTCTGTTCTGACGCATGCTATGTTTACGGTTGAAACAGATGTAGAATACGATCTTAAGCTAGAAGTAGTGGGCAGACAGATCCGTACTTTTATTAACGGAGAACTGGTGAATGAGACAGAAGATAAACTTCCGGTCATCGAACCGCTGTATTACACGGCAAGTGTGGAAGATTTAACGGGGGATATTATCCTCAAGACTGTAAACGTACAAGAGAACAGCGTTTCTGCTGAGGTTGTACTGGAATCTTTGGCAAAAGAAGCACTGACCATCGAAGTCTATGAAATGTCGGGATACCCGCTTGAGGACGAAAATAACTTCGAGAATAAGCAGCAGGTCTCTCCGAAACAAACCAGCTTTAAGACAGAAGGAAGCAGCTTTAGTTATGAGTTTCCGAAGCAATCCGTGACAATTTTCAGAATAAAATAACGAAGACGCCCCCATGAATCGATGGCTTATTAAAGATTCATGGGGGCATTTCTATGACTATTACAAGTTAGCTTAGCCGTTCACCCGCAGACGAATCACATTCCAGGAAGCTTTTGCGAGAAGGGCTTTTACATGTCCACTCTCAACAACGGCTTTGCCTTGGCTAGGCATCACGTTATGAGGATTGGATTTGGTATTTACAGCTTTTATATCTTCATGTTCCAGTACAATATGTTCAATAATGTTTACGGAACTGAAGCTGCGCAGATCCACGTCGAGCTCTAGTCCTTCGGATAAATGGCGGTTTACAGCGAAGACGGTTACTTCATTCAGCTCTTCGTTGTATACACTAATGGCTTCCAAGTAAGGCACATCAGTGAAATCTTTGGAATCGTATTTAGGGCTGGAAATCAGCGGGTGAAGTACGGTTCCACGACCATAAAGGGAAGCATGCAGGTACGGATAATAAGTAGTCTGCAGCCAAAGCGGTCCGCCATTTTCAGTCATAATTGGGGCGATTACATTGATCAGCTGCGCTAAGCAGGCCATTTTCACACGATCAGCATGCTTCAACAATGAAATAAGACAGCAGCCCACAACAAGTGCATCTTCAAGAGTGTACACATCTTCGAATTCTGGCGGTGCGATCTGCCAATGTTGTTCGGCACGGCTGCTGCCTTGTGATTTCCATACATTCCATTCATCGAGCGACAGATTAATTTTCTTTTTGCTCTTTTTCTTCGCTTGAACATAATCACAGGTGGCAGCCACACTGCTGATGAAATGATCCAAATCCATAGAGCGGGCTAGGAAGTTAGGCGTGTCGTCATTGTTGTTATTGTAGTACGTATGCAGTGATAAATAGTCCACATTATCATAAGAAAGATCAAGCACGGTAGCTTCCCACTCGGCAAAAGTGTCCATGCCGCTGCCGGAGCTGCCACAAGCCACAAGCTCAAGCGTTGGATCGACCCAGCGCATAGCTTTTGCAGTTTCGTTCGCTAACCGTCCATATTCGACCGCGGTTTTAGCTCCAATCTGCCACGGACCATCCATTTCATTTCCGAGGCACCAGGTCTTAAAAGCGTGAGGCTCTTTATACCCATGAGAGATCCGCAGGTCACTGTAGTAGGAGCCGGAAGGATGATTGCAGTACTCTACTAGATTTCTAGCTGCATCGATGCCGCGTGTTCCAAGGTTAACTGCCATCATGACTTCGCTGCCTACGAGCTTAGCCCAATCTGCAAATTCGTTGGTACCCACTTGATTGGTTTCCGTGGTCCACCAAGCTAATTCAAGAGATTGCTTGCGTTCATGCTTGGGTCCAACCCCATCTTCCCAATTGTAACCGGATACAAAGTTTCCTCCAGGATAACGGATGATAGGAACGTTTAGGGCACGAATAGCTTCGATGGCATCGTTCCGAAAACCATTCTGATCCGCAGTAGGGTGACCCGGGTCATAAATCCCACCGTAAACTGCTCTTCCTAAATGTTCGATAAATGAGCCGTAGATCCGCGGGTCTACTTCAGCTAGTCTGAAATCTTTGTCAATAATCATTGTCGATTTAATCGGCATGAGTGTACAGCTCCCTCTAGTTGAATTAATGATTTCACTAATTAAGTAATTGTTTTATGATTACATGATACTGATTTTAGCTTATAATAAGCAATGAATTAATTTAGGATTCGTTAAAATACTAATTCAATAAGCATTGGAGACGTTGAAATGTACTTAACCACAGATTCTGAATCCTTGCAGGTGTATGAAGCGCTGGCAAGTGAAGTTAGGCTGCGAATTATTGAACTTCTGGACCGCAGAGAGATGCACATCAAAGAGCTGGCAGCGGAGCTCTACCTTAGTAGTGCAATTGTCAGTACTCATGTAGCAAAGCTGCAAAAAGCAGGCCTGATCAGTTCTAAAATGAGACGAGTAAATGGAGGGACCTATAAATATTGTTCTTTGTCTGCGAATTACCTGCAGATTAAATTATCGGGCTCCCGTGGAGTTGCCAGAAAGGTGGTTGAGGTGTCTATCCCTGTAGGGCAATATACCGATATTCAGGCTTTACCTACCTGCGGGATTGCTACTACTGAGAAGCTGATCGGCTATTATGATGATCCACGTTATTTTCTGGACCCGGAACGGGTGAATGCCGGCATTGTATGGTTTGCGAAAGGTTCTATCGAGTACAAGATTCCAAATTATCTATTTCAAGATCAAGTGGTGCAGGAAATTGAGATTTCGCTAGAAATAGGTTCCGAAGCTCCACATGTAAATGAGAAGTGGCCGTCGGATATTGGCTTTATGATGAATGGTCAGGATTTAGGAAAATGGACCAGTCCGGGCGACTTTGGCCTCACTAGAGGACGATTAAATCCCATTTGGTGGCGTTCAGATGTTAACCAATATGGTTTGCTGAAGGTTCTGCGGATTAATACAGGTGGAACCTTTGTGGATGGGCAGCAAATCTCAGATATTACCTTGGAGGATGTACGAGTAGAGCAGGATCAGTGGACCTTTCGTTTAACGGCAGAGAATAGCGGACGGAGAAGAGGCGGACTAACCATATATGGCCGTGGGTTTGGGAATTACGAGCAAGACATTATGTTTAGAGTGTATTATGAATGATTTCGAGTTTGCAGAAGAGGTGTTTTATAAGATTCTGTAGAAAATTTAAGCTTGTGTACCAATTATTACCTCTGATAAAATAAAAATAAAAAATATATTGTAATGAAAACGTTTTTATGTTAATTTAAATCTATAAAAACGTTTTTATTCGTAAAGGAAGATTGAATCATTATGGAAAAGGTAACGATCAAAGATGTTGCCAGAGAGGCTGGAGTCTCCATTTCTACGGTTTCCAACGCGCTAAATGACGTAGATGTATTGAACCCGGAGACGAAATCACATGTTCTTAAGGTTGCGAAGCGATTAAATTATGTTCCTAACCTGAACGGTAAGCTCCTTAGGAATGGGAAAACCAAAATGCTGGGTTTTTTCACAACAAGTGTGTCGGGTCCATACTTCTATAAGCTGGTTGAGTCCATGTCGCGTGAATGTGATCGGCTAGGTTACGGGCTGAATGTATTTGTTACCAAGGATAAACAAGTGATTATGAGCAATATTCTAGGCCGACGAGTGGATGGTGTCATTATCTACGAAGAGCTGAGAATAGACGAAGAAGAAATTGCTGCAATGGTGAAAGACAAGATCAAGGCTGTATTTCTGGATCGGCCGCTTAAGAACGACACGATGGGAAGCGTGATATTTGATTCCTTTGAAGCGGGGTTTGAAGCGACCAAATATTTAATCAGTCTAGGGCATAAAAAGATTGCTTACATATCTGGTGTGGATGAGATGTACGACAGTGTTCAGCGGAGAGAAGGATACTTAGCTGCTTTGCGTCAGTATCAGCTACCCACGCATGAAGAGTATATTATACAAGGATATTTTGAAGAAGAAAGCACTTACAACGCTATAAAATCTTTTCTTCACTATAGTCCTGATAAAATACCTGATGCCTTCTTAGCAGGGAACGACTTGAGTGCAATTGGATGTATTCAAGCTTTGAAATCGCATGGATACGAAGTTCCGCTAGATGTTAGTGTTATGGGGTTTGATGATATTGATATTGCGCAATATTTCTCACCGCCTTTAACTACTGTAAGAAATCAAATTGCTAGACAAGGTATTTTGGCTATTAATCACCTCGTTCGTATGATTCAGAAGAAGGAACAGGGCGAGATGATGAAATTGGCGGGTGAATTAGTTGTAAGAGGTTCTAGTCAAGTAAAGATTGGTCGGTAAGAACACATATATGCAATGGGTTCAAGGTTTCACCCGATCATTTTTTAAAATTTTGTTGTTTTGGGAGGGTTTTTTTTTCGAAAAAATAAAAACGTTTTTATTGTTTGGGGATCATGATTTGGAGGGGAGAAGAAAAAGTGGATAAATTAGCCGTAGTGCCAACAAACGGAAAGAATCCAATGAGCGGGAAAAAGCCTATGGGGCAGAGGGTCAAAGAATTTGTAATTGATTATAAGAGACAATGGGAAATTCAATCCATGGTCATCCCGGGAATTATTTTTATGATTATCTTTTGTTTTATTCCGATTTACGGATTGACGATTGCTTTTAAAAGCTACACCGTAATTGATACGCTCGATTCTGCACCTTGGGTAGGGCTCGATAATTTCAGAATTATTTTATCTGATAAATATTTTTGGGACGCTGTAGTCAATACATTAGGGATCAGCTTTCTGAAATTAGCCATAGGGTTTGTTATTCCTATTATTTTATCCGTTATGATTTACGAATTAAGTGGTGGACGTTTTAAAAAGATAGTGCAAACCATCTCTTATTTACCACACTTTTTGTCCTGGATCGTTCTCGGCGGGATGCTGATTGCCTGGTTTTCCTCATCCGGTATGTTTAATGAGATTATGCTCAGTTTGGGACTGATTTCGAAACCGGTAAATATTTTGCTTGATGCGAATAAATACTGGTGGATTGCAACGTTATCCGATATTTGGAAAGAGGCTGGTTGGGGAACGATTCTCTACTTAGCCATTATGTCGAAAATTGATCCTACTTATTATGAGGCTGCCAAAATAGATGGCGCAAGCCGTATGAGACAAATTTGGAATATCACGCTTCCTAACATGAAACCGATTATCAGTTTAAATCTGATTCTCACTGTAAGCGGTTTATTAGGATCAAATCTGGACCAAACCCTGGTATTGATGAATTCTCAGAACCGCGTTAAGGCGGAGGTCATTAATTCTTATGTGTATCGTATGGGTATGACGCAAGGTGACTTCTCTTATGCTACTGCTGTTGGTTTAGGTGTCTCCATCGTTTCAGTCATCCTACTGATTAGCGCCAACAAAGTATCCAGTAAATTAAATGATAATCAATCAGTTCTGTAGAAGGAGGCATTTCTGTGAATCGTACGGTGGCTAAAGAAGATCTCGATAGTCGAATCTTTAATACCTTAAATATTATCCTGCTCTGTATTTGTACAATCATTATTGTCGTTCCTTTATGGAATGTAGTCATTTCCTCTTTAAGTTCGGGCAAGGCGCTTGCGGAAGGCGGATTCATATTTTGGTCTCCAGAGTTCTCCTTGGAAAATTATCGTGCTGTATTTCAAGATGAGACCATTGGTTTAGCATTCGTAGTATCGCTTGCCAAAACATTCATTGGTGTCATTACCCACGTATTCTTTTGTGCCATGATCGGTTATGGCTTGAGTAAGAAATACATACGTGGACGTAAGCTGTATGTTGCCATGGGTGTAATCACTATGTTTTTCTCTGGTGGAATGATCCCTACGTATTTATTGATTAAATCATTAGGCCTCTTAAACAGCTTCTGGGTTTATATTATCCCGGCCTTGTTCAGTTATTATGATGTAGTTATTCTAATGAACTTCTTCAGAAATGTACCGGATTCACTTGAAGAGTCAGCCAAAATTGATGGTGCAGGTGACTGGCGCATTTTCCTAAAAATCTTTATCCCTCTTTCCATGCCGGCTATGGCCACCATTGCGTTATTTAACGGGGTTGGGCAGTGGAACGACTTTATGACTACCAAGTTATATATTACCGATCAATCGCTCTACCCGCTGCAGATGAAGCTCTATGAAATCATTGTTCAGTCGCAAACACAATCCATGCAAAATGTTGGTGGATCTGCGATTATCGAAACTACGACTAAAGGGGTTCAACTAGCAACAATTGTCATTACAACTTTGCCGATTGTTGTGATGTATCCAATATTACAGAGGTACTTTATCTCAGGCATGATGATGGGGGCGGTGAAGGAATAGTAAGTAAATCTCCAAGTAGTGAATGCTTACAAAACATTTTAGGGGGAAATAAAAGATGAACAAAGCATTTGGGAAAAAAGGACTCAAACTTTGTACGGCACTTATGGCTGTTGTATTAGTATTTACAGGTTGTGGATCGAAAGGTAATTCTGACAGCTCCAGTAAAGAGTTAAGCTCCATTGAAGGCCGTTATACTATAGATCCGGAAACACCGGCATGGAAGCTGGATACAAAAAAAGAGACAACAGATCTGACTTGGTACGTGAATGCAGACTGGTGGAATACTGATTTCGGAAAAGACCTTGTCACCAAGAAAATTAAAGAGGATTTAAACATCAACATTAAATTCATTACAGGCGATGACACTAAGCTGAATACGATTTTTGCCGGCGGTGAAATGCCAGATCTGTTGACTATTTTTGATTCCAACTCTCCAGTCGTACAAAAAGCTGCTACCTGGGCATTGCCTTTAAATGATCTGGCAGATAAATATGATCCGTATTTCAATAAAGTTGCAGAAAAAGATACGATGAACTGGTTCCAGTTAGCAGATGGCAAGACCTATGGATACCCTAACTATTCCAATACGCAAAACGATTATGATAGCGGTAACATCCCTGCTAAAACAGCCTTTGTCATCCGCAAGGATGTTTACGAAGCCATTGGAAAACCAAGCTTTGGAACTCCTGAGGAATTCAAGAGCGTTATGCAACAAATCAAAAAACAATTCCCGGACATGATTCCTTTTGGTTTTAACTCCATTGGTTCAGGCACTGGTTCTTTGGGAGATGTATTGGAGGATTTCATCGGAGTGCCGATGGAAACTGAAAATGGCGAATTCTACAACCGTAACCTGGATGAGGATTACTTGACTTGGTTGAAAACGTTAAATGAAGTCTACAGAAATGGTGATATCAGTGATGACAGCTTTGCTGATGACGGTACTGCCTTTGAAGAAAAAGTGAAATCCGGTAAATATGCAACAATACTTTTGGATGGAACCCCTCAACAAAGTGGTAACCTGCAAATCTTCATGACAGAAAATCCAGGCAAGGAATATATCGCTATTGATGGCCCACAAAGTACTGTTGGACATGAACCAACGTTGAATCAATCCGGAATTACAGGTTGGATGATTAGCTATGTTACTAAAAAGGCTAAGGATCCTGCAAAAGCGATTCAAATTTACACTTATTTGCTCAGCGACGAAGGACAAAAGCTCATGAACTACGGTATTGAAGGAGAGACCTATAAAGTTAACGACAGCGGTAAAATTGAATTCTTGCCTGAAATCAAAGACCTGCAATTAAATAATGCCGATAAATTCAAAAAAGATTACCGGATGGGCGAATTTATGTTCTTTGGACATGACCGTGATAAAGCGCTGAGTAATGACGCATTCGCAGATTCCATTAAACAAATGCAAGAGTGGGGCAAAGGAAAGCTAAAACCACACTTTATTCTTGAAAACATTAACCCGGCTCAAGGAACGCCTGAAGCTCGCAGTCTTACTGCAATTGATACTACTTGGAACACTACGCTTGTAAGTATGATCCGTGCTAAAGACGATGCTACATTCGACAGCACCTTGGCTGCTTACAAAACATTTTTGAATGATAACAACTGGGATAAGATTGTAGAAGTTCGTTCTGAAAAAATGAAAAACAACAAAGAAAAATTAGGCCTTAAATAAGTTAGATAATAGAATGTGGCCCCTTCACTGGGGCCTCTTCATAGAAAGATGGAGGGAAACAACATGCCAGAGCTTAAAATTTATCAATCCACCGGGGAGAATACATTGTTTGTAGAGCAAAGTCTGCAACAATTAACTCCAATTGCTGACGCAGAGGCGACCACTACTGTAACTATTGACGAGAATCAAACCTTTCAGGAAATGGATGGCTTTGGAGCATCCTTTACGGATTCATCCGCTTATTTGATTAATCAAGTCCTGGACAACGAACAGAAAAAGGAAGTCATGAGCAAGCTTTTTGACGCACAAGATGGAATTGGTTTGTCCGTATTAAGAAATCCAATGGGGGCATCGGATTATGCTAGAGATATTTATAGCTATGATGATAGACCTGCACAGGAAACGGATACGGAATTGACCCACTTCTCTATCGCACATGATGAAGCAGACATTATCCCTTTGTTGCAACAAGCTCTGGAAATTAACCCTGAGATCAAACTGATGGCTTCTCCATGGAGTGCACCAGGTTGGATGAAGACTAGCGGATCGATGATTGCTGGAGAACTTAAACAAGAATATTATCAGGCTTATGCCGATTATTTTGTTCGATATATTCAAGCTTTTGAAGGGCACGGATTGCCAACTTATGCTGTAACACCACAGAACGAGCCTTTGTTTGAACCCAAACACTACCCTAGTATGTTAATGTTGCCTGAGGCGCAAAAAGATTTCATTAAAAACTACCTGAAGCCGAGCTTTGTTAAGCATAACATCGCTACAAAAATTCTCTGCTACGACCACAACTGGGATCGTCCAGATTATCCGTTAACCGTGCTCGATTATGCAAAAGATGAAGTGGATGGTGTAGCTTGGCACTGGTATGGTGGCAATGCGTCAGCGCAATCAGAGGTTCTGAAAGCTTTTGCTGATAAAGAAGTGCATTTTACAGAAGGTTCTGGTGGAGAATGGATTCCTCCGTTTGAACAAGCCTTCTCCAATGTAATGAGAACAGGGATTGATATTCTTAGAAATCATAGTAAATCCTTTGTGTTATGGAATATGGCCTTAGATGAAAAGAACGGCCCAACCGTACCGGGTTTTGGCAAAAGTACTTGTCGTGGTGTTGTGACAGTCAACCAAGAGACCAAGGAGCTTACGTATACGCTCGACTATTATGCGCTGGCCCATTTCAGTAAATTTATTCGTCCGAAGGCTGTGCGCATTGACGCCTCCACCAATCAAGAAGTGATTCGTTCCGTAGCTTTTAAGAATACAGATAACTCTATTGCAGTTGTTCTGTTCAACGATAGTGAAAAGGCTGAGAATGTGGCTTTGAACTTGCCGGGAGCGGATGAATTATCTTTCCGTTTGGCGTCAAAAAGTGCTTTATCCATTTTGATAAAATAATTAGAGGACGTAGCTCAGAAGCACTCGAATCTTGATTCGGGTGCTTTTTTTATGAAAATAATCGTATAAAAAATCAATGTTCGTAAGCATAGTTTTGAATTTACGGATTTTCAATAATAGTAAATAAAAATGGCAGTCCAAAGCTGAAGTTCAGCGTCTGGACTGCCATTTATTTTTTTGTGTAATTGGATTGCGAGTTCTAACGTTCTAAACGGTAACCACCGTGAAATACAGGACCCACATATTCATTAAACGCAAATCCATTACGAATGGCTGCGGAGACAAAATCTTTAGCTTTTGCAACAGCTTCATGAACCGTTAAGCCATTAGCTAGACCGCCTGTAATTGCTGCGGCAAAAGTACATCCAGCTCCATGATTGTGAGCGGGTTCGATTTTGGCTGTTTGGAATACAGTGTACTCAGAACCGTCGAAGAAGATATCAATCGCTTGATCGCCGCCGAGTGCTTTGCCGCCTTTAACCACGACATTACGTGCACCGAGCTTATGAATCAGACGGGCAGCTTCTTTCATTTCCTCAAGGGTAGTAAGTTTGCCAAGACCTGAAAGAACACCTGCTTCAAACAAGTTTGGGGTGACCACAGTTGCTAGTGGTAGCAATAAGTCACGAATAGCCTCAGCGCTGTCAGGGTTCAAGACTTCATCTTCACCCTTGCACACCATAACTGGATCAATAACTACATTAGTCTGAAGATTTTCTTTGATCGCTTGCTCTGCAACGCGCACAATTTCAACACTTCCAAGCATACCTGTCTTCATGGCATTAACCGGGCCACCAGCGAAAATAGTTTTTAACTGCTCAGCAACAATGGAGGCATCAATTGGATAAACATTATGGTGCCAGCCGTTGTCCGGGTCCATAGTAACGATAGTGGTCAAGGCACTAAAGCCGTAGGTACCATACTCTTCAAATGTTTTTAGATCCGCTTGGATGCCTGCGCCACCACTGGAGTCGCTGCCTGCAATAGTTAGAGTTTTAATAATTTGAGTCATGGTTACGTCCCCTTTATATATGTCTGAATTCATAAACAACGCATTGCATTGATTATAACAAAAAATAGCACCTACGTCTTTCTAAAAGCAAGAGCAAGGTTGAAAATACCTTTCTCTAAAAATTCCCACCCTTAGTCCAGCTTCTCTGCGTTTGGGTCAGCAATGAAGAGCGGTCCATGATTATCTGTAAAGAACTTCATGAGGGTCTCCACTACTTCCTGCTGTGGGGATGTTTGAGCTTGATGTATTCCGATACTGCGGAATAAATAACCCCATTCTCCCTTATCGTAATAGGCAGCACCCTCATCCTGAAAGCCATTCGCGTCTGCTTGAAGCGTATATCTGACCGTTCTTGCTTCAGCTCCTGCAGTACCTAAAATATGCTGCTCGCTAAACTTAAGCGGATTATTAATGGTAAATCCCAGCGCTTCAGCCCATTCGGCTTTTTCCGGGAAATAGGCTCCGATTGCAGTAATGGCACAGCCTATACAAGTCCAAGCCGTATCTGAATAGTGCATGTTTTGTTCCGGATGGTTCGGATCCTGAAAGGTAACTCCATAAGAACCGTTAGCGCCGACAACCGCGGTAGCCTGCCATCCGGCAGGAGCGAGTAGAAGATAACCTCCACCGATATCAGGGCGGTAGACCAGCGTTGCTTCTACTTGGTTTTTCATGTCTTGAGATAAAGCAAAGGTCATTTCAGGTATGGGGGGGATTTCTGTATTTACATATTCGTCACCACTATCAATATGTAGCTGCGCGAGCGTAGTGTGCAGTGGAATGATGACCTGCCCATTATCGGGATCACTGCTAGGAAATTCGAGCATTTCTTGAGTGGAGCTGGGTTTGTTATCTGCTTCATTATTAGTTTGTGCGTTGGTGGATGTGGGTGGTGTGGTAGGTGTACCCCAGTCGAGCCCTTTATATCCAATCAGCAGCACTAGTACAATTACGACGCACAATATTGAAGTTAAGATCCAGCCGTTTCTAACTCCTCTTCGTTTGGATTTCATATATGTTGTACCTCCTTTGATCTTACTTATATAGACCTAAGAATGGAGTGGAAAGTTTCTTAAATAACCTTTATATTTCTGAAGTTCTTCATGATCGGGCGGGATATAGAGGGAGTCCGTTTCTTAAACTCTGCATATCAATATAGAAAGAATTTCAAACAAAGCGTGTAGGAGGGCGAGTATGGTTACGATTAGTTTATGTATGATAGTACGAAATGAAGAAAAAAGCTTACACAGATGTTTGTCTACCATTACAAGTCTCGTAGATGAAATTGTTATCGTGGATACAGGCTCGACGGATAAAACGAAAGAGATTGCGTTGTCCTTCGGAGCTGTAATTTATGATTTTGAATGGATTGATAATTTTAGTGCCGCACGTAATTTTGCCTTTAGCAAAGCTACTCAGGAGTACATTTTGTGGCTTGATGCGGATGATTATATAAAGGAAGAGGATCAGATTCTTTTTAAAAAACTAAAAGAAATCCTGCCAGGACATATTCACAGTGTGAACATGCAATATAATCTGGCTTTTGACGAAGCGGGAAATGTCACAGCTAGTTTACGCCGCAACAGGCTGGTTCGGCGCAGCTGCAACTTTCAATGGATTGGGCCTGTTCATGAGTATTTAGAGGTAAGTGGTCCTTCTTTTAGTAGTGATGTCTGCATCACACATGAGAAAGATAAGGAATACACAGATCGTAATTTGCGGATTTATCAAAAACGTGTTGCACAGGGTGAAGTATTTTCGCCGAGAGACCAGTATTATTATGCGAATGAATTAAGGGATCATGCTATAAATGAAGAGGCTTGCAAATACTATGAGATTTTCTTAGCGGGTGGGCAGGGCTGGATTGAAGATAATTTCCAGGCTTGCCTAAAGCTTGCCGAATGCCGGGAACGGCTGGGGGATAAAGACGGTGCTTTTGAAGCGTTATGTAAAACCTTGCAGTATGATAAACCACGGTCAGAGTTCTGTTGCCGACTGGGGGCACTTCTGCTGGAAAAAGGCCAGTTGCATCCAGCCGCATACTGGTATGAGCTAGCGATTCAGCTACCGCGGGATAACGATTCGATGGGGATGAAGAATGGGATCTTTTATACCTGGCTGCCGCATCTTCAATTGGCACTTTGTTATGATCGTCTCGGCCAACACGAGAAGGCGAATCATCACAATGAAACGGCGTTGAGTTTTTATCCATCCCATCCTAGTATGTTATACAATCGCACCTATTTTAAAAATCTGCTTGGCGATAAATATGTAGCGCTTCAGGCTTAATTTAGTAAAAGAGATGCCCCAGCCGTTCTGATTATGACTGCTGGGGCATTTATGTTTTTTTTGGAGCTTGCAAGATTACTGGCAGTGGGGAACCTTCCCGTGATCCCCGGCAAGCTTCGCGGATTTGCTCCAGATTTCCGCGTAGGAAGCAGCTATCGGACCCAGCTGACCTTAAACGTTGCTTTATGCCACATTTGGAATTCTAACGGACCGCATAGTCGCTATTGACCATAAACACACTCGATTTGGAGCAATATCTCAGGAATAGCTGCACTGGAGTCCGAAACTGTGCTCAAAAGGCGATAAATGGGCAAATAGCGTCATCTGAGTCCGGAAGCACCTGAGGCGAGAGTGGGGCGGGTGGTTACTGGATGTAAGAGTGAGGCGGATAGTTACTGGTAGTCTTGGGCTTTTCTATGATCCCCGGCAAGCTTCGCGGATTAGCTCCAGATTTCCGCGTAGGAAGCAGCTATCGGACCCAGCTGACCTTAAACGTTGCTTTATGGCACATTTGGAATTCTAACGGACCGCATAGTCGCTATTGACCTGAAACACACTCGATTTGGAGCAATATCTCAGGAATAGTTGCACTGGAGTCCGAAACTGTGCTCAAAAGGCGATAAATGGGCAAATAGCGTCATCTGGGTCCGGAAGCACCTGAGGCGAGAGTGGGGCGGGTGGTTACTGGTTGTAAGAGTAAGCTCGGCGTAAATGACTCCGGTAGTGTAGGAGAAAAGGCGTGGCGGATGATTACTGGGTGTAAGAGTAAGGTATGAGGTGTAAGATTCCCGGTAGCGTAGGAGTAAAGGTGCGGTGGATGATTACTGTGTGCAAGAGTGAAGCGGATAGTTACTGGCGGAGTTGCGCTGTCCCCTTGATCCCCGGCAAGCTACGCTAATTAGCTCCAGATTTCCGCGTAGGAAGTAGCTATCGGACCCAGCTGACCTTAAACGTTGCTTTATGGCACATTTGGAATTCTAACGGACCGCATAGTCGCTATTGACCTGAAACACACTCGATTTGGAGCAATATCTCAGGAATAGTTGCACTGGAGTCCGAAACTGTGCTCAAAAGGCGATAAATGGGCAAATAGCGTCATCTGGGTCCGGAAGCACCTGAGGCGAGAGTGGGGCGGGTGGTTACTGGTTGTAAGAGTAAGCTCGGCGTAAATGACTCCGGTAGTGTAGGAGAAAAGGCGTGGCGGATGATTACTGGGTGTAAGAGTAAGGTATGAGGTGTAAGATTCCCGGTAGCGTAGGAGTAAAGGTGCGGTGGATGATTACTGTGTGCAAGAGTGAAGCGGATAGTTACTGGCGGAGTTGCGCTGTCCCCTTGATCCCCGGCAAGCTACGCTAATTAGCTCCAGATTTCCGCGTAGGAAGTAGCTATCGGACCCAGCTGACCTTAAACGTTGCTTTATGGCACATTTGGAATTCTAACGGACCGCATAGTCGCTATTGACCTGAAACACACTCGATTTGGAGCAATATCTCATGAATAGATGCACTGGAGTCCGAAACTGTGCTCAAAAGGCGATAAATGGGCAAATAGCGTCATCTGGGTCCGAAAGCATCAGAGGGGAGAGAGTGAAGCGGATAGTTACTGGCGGAGTTGTGCTGTCCCCTTGATCCCCGGCAAGCTTCGCTAATTGGCTCCAGATTTCCGCGTACGAAGTAGCTATCGGACTCAGCCGACCTTAAACGCTGCTATATGGCACATTTGGAATTCTAACGGACTGCATAGTCGCTATTGACCTGAAACACACTCGATTTGGAGCAATATCTCATGAATAGATGCACTGGAGTCCGAAACTGTGCTCAAAAGGCGATAAATGGGCAAATAGCGTCATCTGGGTCCGAAAGCATCAGAGGGGAGAGAGTGGGGCGGGGGTTACTAGATGTAAGAGTAATGTTCGGCGTAAATGACGCCCGGCAGCGTAGGAGTAAAGGTAGACAGTAATTAATATTCAGAAGATATCCCAAAGAGGGTAACCCAGCATCCATGAACTAGATGCTTGGTTACCCTCTTTTAGTAAGCTGGATTGTATTGTTGTTCCTTCTTATAATCGTTTGGAGGGAGACCTACCTCTTGTTTGAAAAGCTTGGAGAAATAGGAGTAGTTGCTATAGCCGACTTTGTTCGCGACGGTATATACAGACATATTTGTGGTTTCTAATAGATGTTTCGCAGCAGCGATTCGGACGTGGATGACGTAGCTTCCTAATGAAACCCCAGTTTCTCGTTTGAATATCCTTGCCAGGTAATCAGGATTGAGATAAACAATTTCAGCCAAATCATTTCGGGTCAGGTCATCGCCGTAATGTGAATGAATGTATTGTTTGATTTCTTCTGCGACGGACTTAGGCTGGGCAGCAAAGTCACGATATTTCATGGCTGTAGTGACAAGGTATTTAAGATATTCTTCCATATCCTCGATTGAATCCAAAGAGTGCATAGATAATTTATCATTAGTTTTGCCAGAGTATAATTTGTGCGATCGTATCCCTTTCAGGTTGAGAAATGAATAGACTAGCTGAACTACATCTAAACGGAACAAGCTAAGGACAGAGGTCTCAAGTGTTCTATTGTTAAGCATGACCTTTAAATATTGTGTAACTTCTACAAGAAAAGCAGTGAATTTATTCTGGTTCAGCAGCTCTTCCAAATAGGCAAGATCCGGTGGTGCATAGCCCGGTTTATTTTGCTGCAGATAAGCCTCCACCAAAAAGGTCTGATTTCTGCATCTCGTAATTTCCTCATCCATAGTCAGGGATTGTTTTAGAACATTCCCTACATTACTCAGTTTATCGTATAAGCCAATATTGCAGCAGACATCACATTTTAAATAAGGATTCGCCTTTTGAATAAAAGAAGAACATAATGCTTCAAGCCGTTGCGTGTCTGGTGCCTGGTTCCATTTTAAAATGGCGATCCAGTTATAATCTCTATATTCCAGAATGCTTTCGATGGTAAAACAAGGGTGCTGAAACAATTCGTACAATACATTTAGCAGGGCAAAATCAAACAGATCCTTTTCTTCTTTTCCCATGCTGCCATTGTAAGGGAATAAGTTAAATATCAAAGGCTGTAGAGTATCGCTCATTTGATAGGAGAGGTTTTGTTCTTCAATGGCATGTGTGATGTCTGCCAACTTAATCGGAAATGATGTACTGCCACTAACTAGCTTCCGCCAAAAATGTTCAAGAATCTTCGCCTGATTTTTTTGCCAAAAGTAACCGCCCTGAATGGCTTTTTCGTTTTTTTGCTGCTCTTTTGCTTGGGTGACCGCCTTTTGGATGATCAACATCAGCTTGTCAAATTCAATGGGCTTGAGGAAATATTCAAAGCTCTGCAATTCGATTGCTTTCTGCGCATAGTTGAAATCTGCATAATTGGTAAGAAGAATTGTCTGAATACTATAATTTCCCTCGCGAATCCATGCTAGTAATTCCAGTCCGCTGCCCTGCGGCATTTCAATATCTGAAATCAGAATTTGAACAGAATGCTTTTCTATTATTTCACGTGCTTGAGCGACATTATTAGCCGTATAAACAGTATCAATGTGGAGTGATTCCCAATCTATTTTCTTTTGCAATGCGGCAATAACATAAAAGTCATCATCAACAAGCAGTACATTCATAGTTTGCTCTCCATTCATTTAGATTTATTAGGAAGCTTCGGAAGATATAAGATTACACTAGCACCGCCGCCCTCCAAATTGGAGAAGGTGACGGTTGCTCTTTTTAAATATAGGTACTCTAGTCTTTTAAGCGTATTCATAATGCCGATTTGCGTACCTTTACTTTGATCCAAGGGCTCTCCAAGATTAAGTTTCTCTAACACCTGAGGTGGAAAACCGGGACCGGTGTCGGTGAGCTGGATAACGAGCATTTCTTCTTCCTGTTCCATCTGTAATCGTTGTACTGTAAGTCTGATCTCGGCTTCATGTTCGCGTGAAATCGCATATTTAATTGAATTTTCGATAAAGGTTTGCAGCACTAACGGTGGAATTTCCACACTGCCTGCCTGATCCTCTTGTTCGATGTAATAAATAAATGCGTCCTGATAACGTTGCTTTTGAATCTCCAAGTAGGTTCGGACATGCTCGATTTCATCCTCCAACCGGACAAAATTCTCGCCATTCTGAAAAATGTAACGGAAATACTTAGAGGTAGACAACGTCATATTTTCAATTTCTTTATACATATGAATTTGCGCCATGCTATAGATGCTAGTCAGACAGTTTAAGAAAAAGTGTGGTTTAATCTGTAGCTTCATATAGTCCAGCTGTATTCTTTGTTTCTCCAGTTCCTGCTCGTACATAGCGATTTTAAAGGTTTTGATTTGTTCAACCAAGCCTTTAAACTGAGTGTTTGCTTGTTCCAGCTCTATAATCTCACTGCTTTTGAAATCTGCGGGTTGCCCAGACTCATTAATGAAAGCAAGGTTATCGGAGAAGCTTTGAATCGGACCTAACACTCTTTTTTTGAAAAAGAGCAGAACAATGCATAACGTGGAGGTCACAATGAAGAACAATAACATAATAAGCAGCTGGGCAATCATGATTTTTTCGAATATGCCATATTTAATGACCATTTTGGTGCTGAAGGTGGTGTCTGAGAATGCGCTGTTGATTGTTGTACGCGATTGCAAAAGATTAGCGAATCCCTCATTTTCCGTTATTAACGTTCCGCTATTGGAGATCGGACTGGTTAAAGGCTGTTCATTCTCATCTACTAGAGAAACATAACCATTGGCGCCAAGATTAATTTGGCGTAGCGGCCGGATCAGATTATCTGCGGAGATCAGTCCAATTAAATAGCGATTGTAATAGGGCACGATATTAATTACATAATAATGGTTGTTCACAAGAATAGGCGTCCATTTGGAATAAAACTTCTCATACATCTCCTTATCATCAATATAAGAAATAATCTTCTTTTTCAGCTCCCTGTAATCCGTATAGGTTACGCTGATCGGTGCGCAATTCAAAAAATAGGTCTCATTTTTCAAATAGTAGAAGAAGTTATACTCATGCCCGTAGTTTTTTTGCAGCTCGGTAAAGCGTTTGAACAGATTATCATTTGCCTTTAAGAACTCGATACTGTTGACCCCGTAAGTATTCATCGTTAGTAAGCTCTCATCGTTCCCAAGCGTCCAGCCCATATAGTGATTAATGTAGGCAAAATCATGATTAATACGATTGATGTAAAGCGCCGCAGTATCCTGCAAATTCCGAGTGGACTGCTGCTTAACGATGGAAATGGAAGCGATGCTGATTCCTAAATCCAGAATAAGGACTGTGAATGAAACCAACATCATGACTTTTATATAATGGCGAATGGGGTAGGTTTTATGTTTCGCTGTTTTTTTGATCATAAAGTCATTATAAAACCTCTGCGTGAAAAAAACATAAGAACTCGCTAGTGATTTCCCTCAAAGTCCGGATAGCACATACAGAAGTCGGGATACTGTTATTAAATCTCCCCAAGTAGAGCATTTAGCTTTTGTATTTTTTGTAAGCGAATTCAAAGGTCTGGATAACCGTCTTAATGTGTCCGGAATACGAAAAAATAAGAAGTTATTATAAAGCTATTCAGATGCATTTTGATAAATTGAAATGGGGGATTAAGAGATGAGTCAACACAGTAAGAAAAAAACTGCAAAGAAATGGACTGTGGGTCTGCTGGCGGCTGCGATGGTATTTGGAATTGCTGGCTGCGGCGGTAACAACGGGAATAATGCAGCGACAAATGAAACGAGCAGCTATAACAAAGAAGGTCTGCCGATTGTGAATGAGCCTGTGACACTTAAAGTGCTGACTGTCCGTTGGGGGAGTATGGGGGACACCTTTACGCAAAACCAATGGCTGAAGGATCTGGAGAAAAATACGAATGTCAAAATCGATTGGCAAGTAATGTCCTCCAATGACTGGGGTGAGCAGAAGTCGATTATGCTGGCAAGTGGCACGCTTCCGGATATCGTTTTGGGAGATCAAACCTTTGGGGATGCCGATATCGTAAATAATCTGAGCTTTTTCCGGCCGCTTGATGATTATATCGAGCAAAATATGCCTAATCTCAAAGCAGCTATGGAAGAAACCCCAGAAATGAAAAAAATCAGCACATTTCCTGACGGGAAAATCTACTCCCTGCCAACAAGACTTCCTGCACGTCCAAAAAGCTCACGTCAGCCTGTGATTAACAAGACCTGGCTGGACAAATTGGGCTTGAAGGTGCCTGAAACGATTGATGAGCTTTATAACGTGCTCAAAGCTTTTAAAGAACAAGATCCGAATGGGAATGGAAAACAAGATGAGATTCCTTTTATTGAAATTGGTAATGACTTGATTAGTCCTTTCGGAATTGCCGATTTAAATAACAATAATATGATCATCAAGGACGGAAAAGCGATATATTTCCCTATTTCGGAGGAGTTCAAAGAAGGTCTCAAATGGGAAAATAAATTGTATGCGGAAGGCTTGCTAGATAAAGAGGTATTCACTCAGGACGATACGATGAGATCGGCTAAGTTCCAGAATCCGGATGCTCCAATCGTAGGCTTTACGTACCAATGGACTCCAGACGCCGTGTTTGGGAAATGGAGCGATCAATATGTGACGATTCCACCGATTGCCGGACCAGATGGTAAACGTTATACGATCGGGAATCCGATTGGGATGAATCTTAACCGTAATGAGCTGCTGATCACCACGTCCTGCAAATATCCTGAGGTTGCCGCACGTTGGGCAGATCAGTTCTATACTGACGAAGCGAGCATTCAGAATTTCTGGGGTGCGATTGGAACGGTTATTAAGAAAAACGATGATAGCACTTATACATTGATGGATCCACCAGCTGGAACCAGCGCAGATGCTTGGTATTGGGATCAATCGCTACGTGATTTTGGACCGAAATATGTGAGCCCATCCTTTGAATCGAAAATTGTCCTGAACCCTGAAAGTGGAGATGGACTGAAGCTGCAGCTGGATAAGCTGGGCAGTGAATATGTAACCACACCTTTCCCTAACGTAATGTACACTTCTGAGGAGTTCGAGGAGCTGCCAACCTTGACTACGGATATCGACAGCTATGTGAATACTATGCGGGCGCAATTTATTAGCAAAGGCGGAATTGACGAGGGCTGGGATGCTTATGTGAGCAAGCTTAATAAAATGGGACTTGAAAAGTTAGTTAAGATTCGCACGGATGCTTACAGCCGTTATATGAACGTGAAATAACCTATTCGTCTTTCGAAAAAGGTGCTGCCCTGCAGGATAGCTGTGGGGTAGCATTCTCTATTTTAAATAAGGAGGGGATGTCATGAAATCTAGTCCACTTCATTTCGGGCGGAAATTCGGACAAATCAAACAAAATTGGGGTCTCTATCTATTGCTTTTTCCTGCTGTAGTTCTGACGTTATTATTCGCGTACAAGCCAATGTACGGGGTGCTGATTGCTTTCAAGGATTATAGCCCGGCGTTGGGAATTGGAGGCAGCCCTTGGGCTGGATTCAAGTACTTCGAGAAATTTTTTCATTCCTATCAATTTTCATCAACGATTAAAAACACATTGATCATCAGTGTGTACAGTCTGATTACCTTTCCGATTCCAATTATACTGGCGCTGATGGTTAACCAGATGAGACCTAACCGGTTCAGACGTTTTTTCCAGACGGTGTCCTATATGCCGCACTTTATCTCCACAGTAGTAATGGTGGGTTTAATGATGATTTTGTTCTCACCTAGCACCGGACTGCTGGGCAATATATATAGTCTTTTTGGAAAAGAGGCTCCTGATCTGATTGGCTCCGCTGGATTATTCAGCAGTGTATATGTTTGGTCGGATGTGTGGCAGCATGTCGGCTGGGACAGCATTATCTTTATCGCTGCGCTCTCCGCAGTTGATCCTAGCTTGTACGAGGCGGCAACCGTAGACGGAGCAAGCCGGATGCATAAAATTCGTTATATCGATATTCCGATGCTGATGCCAACAGCGATAACCTTGCTTATTTTGCGGGTCGGTGGATTGCTTGGGGTTGGGTTTGAAAAAGTGTACTTAATGCAAAATGACTTGAACATCACTTCAAGCGAAATTCTTTCTACTTATGTCTACAAAATTGGCTTGCTCAGCAGTCAATACAGCTTTTCCTCGGCGATCAACCTGTTTAACACCGTTATTAATTTTATTTTATTGATCATGGTCAATCAGATTTCTAAAAAACTAAGCGAAAATAGCTTGTGGTAGAAGGGAGGAGAATTGAAATGGGAGGTTTAGAGACAGTTACTAAAGGGAATGTGGGGAAAATAAAGAAGAATCGTTCTTCGGATACTATAATGGAAATAGTGATGTATGTTATATCAGCAATTTTTCTAGTTATCTTAATCTATCCGCTGTATTTTATCGTCATTGCTTCGTTCAGTGATCCTTCCGCGGTGGCGGGGGGGCAGGTTTGGTTATTTCCTAAAGGGTTCACCTTCGATGGTTACAAAGAGCTGCTGCGTCATGAAAATATTTGGATCGGTTACTGGAATACCATCATGTATACGGTGGTAGGGACGGCAATCGGTTTAATTGTAAATATTTCTGCGGCCTATGCGTTGTCCAGAAAGGATCTTGTGGGGCGAAAATATCTTTCCCTGTTTTTCATCTTTACGATGTTTTTTAATGGAGGGTTAATTCCGACTTTTCTAACGATCCGTGATTTCCATCTGTACGACACATTTCTGGTGATGGTACTGCCTTTCTCCGTTGGGGTGTTTAACATTATCGTTGCCCGCACCTTTTTTCAGTCGAGTATTCCGGGAGATTTATGGGAAGCTGCACAGATCGATGGTTGTGGAAATCTTCGATATTTTGTACAGATCGTTTTGCCACTATCGAAGGCGATTATTGCCGTGCTGGGTCTATGGATCGCCGTTGGTTACTGGAATTCATATTTTAATGCCTTGATCTATTTGAAAAATCCTAATATGTATCCTTTGCAGCTGATTCTGCGAAATATTCTGATCACCAATCAGATGCAATCGGGGATGGGAACCGGGGAAGCTGCGCAAATCGCACTACGACTCGCCAATATGATGCGGTATTCTGTTATTATCGTGGCAACGGTTCCGATTATGTGTGTGTACCCCTTTGTACAAAAATACTTTAACCAAGGGGTAATGATCGGCGCAGTGAAGGAATAGTACATTCGGCTATTCTACTAACATTCATTCGTAAGGAGCAAGAACGTTATGAAAAAGCAACAAAAAAACAGGATATATAGAACAATCACCGTCATTCTTTTAGTGACAACGTTGCTTGCTAGCCTTACTGCCTGTAAAGGGAGCAATGGGGTTAATTCTGTTGAACCTGAGCCGGGCGAATTTAACAAAGAAGGATTGCCGATAGTGGATAAGCCTGTGACGCTGAAAGTACTCACTGTCCGGTGGGTAAGCATGGGAGATTCTTTTACCGAGAATCAATGGCTCAAGGATTTGGAGAAGAACACGAATGTCAAAATCGAGTGGCAGGTGATGTCCTCCAATGATTGGAGTGAACGGAAGTCTATTATGCTGGCCAGTGGCACACTTCCAGATATCATTTTAGGGAGTCAGACCTTTGGAGATGCGGATATCGTCAATAATTTAAGCTTATTTCGGCCGCTAGATGATTATATTGAGCAAAACATGCCTAATCTCAAAGCAGCTATGGAAGAAACACCGGAAATGAAAAAAATCAGCACCTTTCCTGACGGGAAAATCTATTCGCTGCCTGCAAGATTACCCTCACGTCCTAAAAGCTCACGTCAGCCTGTGATTAATAAAACCTGGCTGGACAAATTGGGTTTGAAGGTACCGGATACGATAGACGATCTTTATAACGTGCTAAAAGCATTCAAAGAACAAGATCCGAATGGAAACGGAAAACAGGATGAGATTCCTTTTATCGAATTAAGTAATGATCTAATCAGTCCCTTCGGAATTGCAGATTTGAATAATAACTTCATGGTGGTCAAGGACGGAAATGCGGTTTATTACCCGATTTCAGAGGAATACAAAGAAGGGCTCAAATGGGAGAGCAAATTATTTAAAGACGGATTACTTGATAAAGAAGTATTCACTCAAGA
Source organism: Paenibacillus sp. FSL R7-0048 (assembly GCF_038004505.1). Classification (NCBI taxonomy): domain Bacteria; kingdom Bacillati; phylum Bacillota; class Bacilli; order Caryophanales; family Paenibacillaceae; genus Paenibacillus; species Paenibacillus sp. FSL R7-0048. The sequence continues at coordinate 2,679,241 of NZ_JBBORF010000001.1, forward strand.
CGAAACGATGAGATCGGCAAAGTTTCTAAATCCGGATGCTCCAATCGTAGGCTTCTCTTATCAGTGGACGCCAGACGCTATGTTTGGCAAATGGAGTGATCAATATGTGACCATTCCGCCAATTGCTGGACCAGACGGGAAGCGCTACACCGTTGGGAACCCGTATGGGATGAATCTGGAACGCAACGAGCTGTTGATCACCACATCCTGCAAGTATCCAGAAATTGCAGCACGCTGGGCGGATCAGTTCTATACCAATGAAGCCAGCATTCAGAATTTCTGGGGTGCCATTGGAACGGTGATTAAGAAAAATGACAACGGTACGTATACATTGATGGACCCTCCAACCGGCACCAGTGCGGATGCTTGGTATTGGGAACAGTCACTCCGGGATTTTGGGCCGAAATATGTAAACCCAGCTTTTGAAAAGACTATCTTTCTAAATCCTAAAACCGGAGATGGACTGAAGCTACAACTCGATAAGCTGGGAAGTAACTACACAACACCACCTTTCCCCAACGTAATGTACACTGCAGAAGAGTTTCAGGAGCTACCGACCTTGACCACCGATATTGATAGTTACGTCAATACAATGCGTGCTCAATTTATAATCTCAGGTGATATTGACGAGCAGTGGGATGACTATGTGAAGCAGCTACGGGGGATGGGCCTCGAAAAGATGGTGAAAATTCGGACAGATGCTTTCAGCCGTTATATGGGCGTTGAATAACAAGAAATGAGGTTTTTACTTGATGGGAAATATAATGAAAGAGCCAACCCCTTTGGCGGCCCAATTAAAGCTGCATTCTGAACCAGGCAGTAATGCTGACGCGATTATTCAGGGGGAGTGCTATCGGTTCACTGTCTTAACTCCGGAGCTTATCCGGATGGAATATAGTGAGGAAGGTTTTTTCGAAGATCGGGCGTCGCAGACCGTTGTGAATCGCAATTTCCCGGTTCCAGAGTTCCGCGTAATGGATCTGGGGAATAAACTTGAGTTGATTACGGAGCGCCTGCATTTAACTTATGACAAGCAGCCTTTCTCCCGGCATGGTCTCAGTGTTCGGGTGAGAAACGAAGCGGGTCACCTAATGAGTGTCTGGAATTATGGAGATACAGTCCAAGATTTGGGAGGAACAGCACGTACACTGGATAATGCAGATGGTGCCATTCCGCTGGAGTACGGACTACTTTCACGTGCGGGGTATACGTTAGTTGATGATAGCACCTCCCTAGTACTGGAAGAGGATGGACGGGTCGAGCTACGGGCGTTGGCTGGCCTCGATGTTTATTTTTTTGGATACGGTCATGATTATTTGCACTGCTTGAAGGATTTCTATCACCTTTGCGGTCGTACGCCCCTATTGCCACGTTATGCCCTTGGCAACTGGTGGAGCCGTTATTACCGATATTCAGAAGAAGAATACAAAGCGTTAATGGAGCGGTTTGAGCTCGAGCGAATTCCGTTTTCCGTCGCTGTTATAGATATGGATTGGCATCTCGTCGATATTGATCCGCAGTATGGCAGTGGTTGGACGGGTTATACCTGGAACCGGGAACTGTTTCCGGAGCCTCAAAGATTTTTGGCATGGCTGCATGAAAAAGGTCTTCGAGTAACGCTCAACGTACATCCAGCAGACGGTGTACGGGCGTTTGAAGATCCTTATCTGGCCATTGCTGCGGAGATGGGGATGGACCCGGAAAAAGGGGATGCTGTGGAATTTGATATTACGGACCCGGATTTTTTACAGGCATACTTTAAGTTTCTGCATCATCCGCTAGAGGATGAAGGTGTGGACTTCTGGTGGATTGATTGGCAGCAGGGTGGAGTGACTAAAGTACCGGGACTAGATCCGCTTTGGATGCTGAACCATTATCACTATCTGGATAGCGGCCGGCGAGGCAACCGGCAGATTACTTTTTCCCGTTATGCAGGTCTTGGCAGCCATCGTTATCCTGTGGGCTTCTCTGGAGATACCATTGTTACTTGGGAGTCGCTGGATTTCCAGCCATACTTCACAGCCAACGCCGCTAACGTGGGATATGGTTGGTGGAGCCATGATATCGGGGGCCATATGAATGGTTATTTAGACGATGAGTTGGCAATGCGCTGGGTGCAATTCGGTGTGTTTTCACCTATTCTGCGGTTACATAGTTCTGCTAGTGCCTTTAACAGCAAGGAGCCATGGCGATTCAATAAGATTGCGGAAGATGTGATGAAGGATTGCCTGCGCTTGCGGCATAGTTTACTTCCCTATCTGTACACCATGAATCGCTACGCCAGCCGCGATAGTCTTCCGTTAATCCGACCGATGTATTATCATCATGCGTTGTCGAATGAAGCCTATGAAGTGCCCAATGAATATTATTTCGGAACGGAACTTATTGCCTGTCCGATTACACAGCCGGTCAACCCAAAGGTAGGCGTTGCCGAATTTAAGGCTTGGTTACCTGAAGGGATTTGGATAGATTTTTTTAACGGAAGAGTGTACGACGGTGGCAGAAAGCTTTCTCTTTATCGCAATCTTGAGAATATCCCTGTATTAGCTAAAGCGGGTGCTATTGTGCCTATGGCAGATCTGACGCAATTTACCTCTTCAGTGGATAATCCGAAGCATATGGAGGTCCGTGTATTTGCGGGAGGAAGGGGTCATTTTCATCTTTGGGAGGATGAGGGCGATACTGCGGAGGATCAGGACGATCAATGGTGTGATACAGAAATGATCCTGGAAATGGGGGATAGAGCGAGCTTCAAGATCCTCTCTGCTAAGGGAAATACAAAGGTTGTGCCTGAGCGGAGATCGTGGAAGCTGTCCTTTGTTGGTTTTGCTGATACGAAGGTACAGGTATTCGCTGGCGGCACAGAAATCGAAGCAAACATGGACTATGATGAGGCTACACATACGCTTACGATCATGATTTCGGATCAAGCGGTAGAGCATTCATTGGAGGTAACGTTCACAGATGCCCGGATTGCGGTGAATTCGGTAGATGATGAGGTGTTCAGCCTTCTGAACCGTGCGCAAATTCTTTTCCAATTGAAAGAACAAATTTACCATGTAGTCAAAGCAGCAGTAACGCCGATGGCAGCCCTGGCTTCTCTTGCCTCGTTGGATCTTGAACATACACTGTATGGAGCGTTATGCGAAATACTGTCGGCAAGACTTTAAGCACTATTTCATTTAATTTAATAAAAAAGGAGGTTCTCTCTGTGCGCTGGCATAAAGAGAACCTCTTTTTTATTAGGAATGAACCGCTGCTACTTAATTAGCAGGGTTTGAATGGCATGAGCCGGAATCATGTTCTCAGCCAGTTCGTCATGGAAGCGCAGGGTGAATGGAAGCTCTTGCTCTGTGCGGTTCATAACGATAACAGCAATAGTGCCATCAGGGTTGCGGAAAGCTGTTGTTTCAAGCTTATCTGTATATTTGGAGAAACCAATGCGTTTAGCACCCGGACGAATATATTTACTGAAGTGCCCGATGTAATAGAATGAGCTCTCAAAAGTAATTTCATCGTTTTTGGTATCTCCGATAATTGGAGCGTCGCAGTAATTTCCTACATGATTAGGTCCACCTTGCTCATCCAAGACAATGTTCCAGTCTGTCCAGCTCGACATCCAGTTGTTCAGATTGCCAATGATATCATGTCCGTAACGTTCACCGGTGTTCCATGAGCCGAGATGAACGCCACCTTCTTGGCAGCCTTCGCTGAAGAACAGCTTTTTATCAGGGAAACGATCATGTACAGCAGAGAGGGCTTCGAAGTGATCACCGGAATACCAGTGGAAGCAGATTCCCCATATGTATTTGGACGCTGCTTGATCTTCAAAAGCAACCTTAGCACGGTCATACACCCGTTCTTTGTTATGATCCCAGATCATAACTTTTACATGGCCCAAGCCCGCTTGTTCCAGAGCAGGTCCCAAGTAGTCACGCACAAAATCCTTTTCTTCTTCGGCGGTATACAGGCAGGAATCCCATCTTTGTACAGCTTTGGCTTCATTCTGAACACTGACAGCCCAGATATCAATCCCTTCTGCAGCGTACGCCTCAATATATTTAACGAACATGTTAGCCCAAGCCTCACGATATTCAGGCTTAAGAGCTCCGCCTCCGTTCATTTGCCCGTTTGTCTTCATGAACGCTGGAGGACTCCATGGGGAAGAGAACAGACGGAAATCTTCACCTACTGCTGCGGCAGCATTTTTTATGAGGGGGATAATTGATTCGTGATCTCTGGAAATATCGAATGAACGTAGCTCCGCATCGCCTTCCTCTACATAAGCATAGTTGCCCAGTGAGAAGTCGCAGCTTTGGATGTGTGAGCGGCAAAGGGTGTATCCGATGCCGTGCTCAGGATGAAAATAAGCGTCAATGATTTCTTTTTGTTTAGCTTCACTAAGTTTAGCGATAGTAACGGCAGAGGACTCTGTAAGGGCTCCACCAAAGCCTTCAATTTCTTGATACTCCAGATCATCATAGATATTGATTAGCTCTGATTCGACTCCTGACGTATCGGGAAGGAAAATCAGAGGGTCCTTTTCTGTTAAACGATCCGTGGTTTCTTTAGCGGTTTGAATGACGCGAATAGTTTTACTCATAATGGTTGATAACCTCCTACATATGAATTCTGTCTTTATTATAGAAGGAGATTCACTGCACTTTGAAGAAACTATATGGCTAAGAACCTCAACAATCTGGTCATTGATTACTATAGAAAGAGGAGCAAATGCGATGGAAACAAACAGCGTTCAAATTAGTTTGTGTGGATTTATCCGCCATACTCAGCCTTTTCGGCAACTATATCGCAGTGGGTTGGATACCTATATCATCAGGCTGCAAGCCGAAGGGGAATGTGAAGTCCTCATTGATGGAGAAATGACTACCGTAGTACCTGGGGATCTACTATTATTTAAGCCCTATGATATATATGATCTGAGAATCGGTGAAAAGAAAAGTCCTCTGGGACATAGTGTGGACTATTTTGTAATGTGTACAGGGGAATGGGTGGACCACTGGTGGAACCTGCGTGAGCGACCCAAAAAGGTTAGAATTGCGGATGATGGTAAGCTGCAAAGTATATGGCAACAGCTTGATCTGGAGAATAGAAGACTAGACGGGGGTAGCCCTGAAATACTAGAAGCGCTATTTAAAGCTTTATGTTTGCTGTTAGATCGGGCTATGGAAGAGGCACCTGCATCATCTTCGGCTTCACTTCTACACGGACTTAAGATGAAGAGTTATGTGGAGGAGCATGCTACTTCAGAGATCAGACTAAAGGACGTAGCCGCTCATGCTGGAATTAGTGTGACAAGGGCCGTGCATGTATTCAAAATCCAATTCGGTTATTCTATTATGCAATATGCGGGGCAAATCCGGCTTGCGATGGCACTGAGATTAATGGACAATACCAATTACACCTTAGAGCGTATAGCAGAGGAGACGGGGTTTGGAAGTTATACCTATTTTCACAGGGTGTTTCGGGAGCGTTATGGTGTCTCGCCAGGTATTTATCGAAAGAGAGAGTAGAAGGTTTAGCAGTAAAAAGAAGCTGCCCCATAAATCACAGAATAGGGCTTAGGGGCAACTCCTCGATTAGACGTTAATTATAGTAAGGCCAGCCAGCTGAATCCCATTCGAGATCACTGATTAACAATTTGGGTGCACCATTCTCGGCGACACTGTAAGCATGGCGGACGATAACGTTGGTTCCGTATATATCCTGTCCACCAGGACCCGCCCAAAAACTGTTGCCGCTATCGATGACCGTAGCCCCGCCATTTTTCATATCAGTACCGTCCTTTGCATAGAAAGGACCCAGTACGCTGGTTGAGCGTCCCACTGCAATTTTATAGGTGCTGTTTACGCCTGAGCAGCATTGGCCAATGGATACGAATAGATAATAATATCCGGTATTTGGATTGTAAACCATGCTGGAGCCTTCAATCCCCCCGGATTTAGTGGCAATGCGATAGGAGTTGCCCGTTGGCTTCATGGTTGTTTTGTTGATGGAGGTAATGTAAATCCCGTTGCTCCAGGAACCGAAGGTCATCCATAGGTTTCCGTTAGCATCTGCCGTAATGTTAGGATCAATGGCGTTATAATTGGAGGCGTCATTTGACGAGATAACGACACCTTGGTCCGTCCATTTTCCCCCGGAGATCGATTTAGTAGTTACTAAACCAATAGCAGACACTCTTGAGCCGAATGTGGAGATAGAATAATAGAGGTAATAGGTACCGTTATAGTAGAAAATTTCTGGAGCCCATACATCTAGCCCTTCTTGATTGGGAACGTAAGAGCTCCACCAGGAGGGTTTCGAGTTATAAATCGGGAGGGAGCGAATATAGTTCGTTCCATCGTTTGAAAACATCACTTGGAGACCTGATCCCGTGCTGAATACCCAATGTGTGTTTCCCTCTTTGATATATGAAGGGTCGTGTACATTGGTATCTCCAGTCAGATTCCAGGTTGCTGCATAAGCTTGCGATCCTGCTGAAAAAACAGTTGTAAAAAGCATTAAAAAAGACAACAATAACAACCGATAACCTTGCCTACCTTTTTTCGCCATATTCCTTCTCCTTTTAGTTTAGATTTCCCTAAAGTGTTTCATTATTTTGCAATTGATAACGCTTACATAATATCTTGTATTATTTCTCTAGTCAATGATTCTTTTGGATCAATAAAAAAGCAAATCTCGGCCACCGGAGACTTGCTTTTTTATATTTTTATAATAAATCTGTGATCGCTTGTTCAAATAATCTGACACTATTTTCCCAAGTCCATTTGCGCGAATATCTTTCCCCCTGCTCCGCTAATTTAGTTCTTAAGTTGGGATCACGTATTAAGCGGATGACATCTTCACCGAGCCGGTTCTCATATCGATAAGAGAGCAAACAGTTTTTCTTGTGATGGGCGTATTCCATATTCCCACCCGAATATACACAGACTAACGCTGCTCCACAACGCATGGCCTCAAGTCCCGGTAAAGAGCCTGTATCAAAAATACTTGAGCTAACAAAAATATCCGCACCGTTATAGTGATAGCAGAGCTCCTCATCATTTGCTGGCGTAAAGAACCGATATTTGCCAGTAGCTTTCATTCTTTGGAGAATTTCTGAGGTGTTGAACTCGTCAGGCGGACTGATGAAGTTAATATTTACATCGGGATATTGGCTTTTTACGTAATCCAGCTGTTCTATAAGATAATCTTGCTCACGGTGCCAGGAGAAACCTCGTTCTGTTTTTCTTAATATAGCTGTTATGTTTAAAGGCTCTTGAAGACTGTGACGGATATTCATATTTTTAAAAGAGGAGCTAATGCCAATGGGCACGATACTGCCGGTGATGCCATGATTTAAACGGATCAGCTCCTGCTGCCAACGTGATAAAACGATTAGATGCTCAGTGATGTGATAGGAGGGGAAGGAGCGTCCGTTATCCGGTAAAAAAGGTGGCTCATAACATAAAGATAAACGTACATGAACCCCTTTTCCTTGTTGGCTTGCTGCTTGGGCGATGGGGACAGTTGTATAATAATTAGAAACAATGACGTCTCCGGGAGGAAAGTCATGCTCGTGAATATTCATATGTGAGGAGCGGATTACGTTTGCGCGCACATCATAAGAAATAGCGCCATCCACAGGCAAAAGGAGATTGACCTGATGACCCAAGTCTGTCAGCCCATTGGTGAGCTCTACTAGCATACGTTGTGCTCCGCCATGAGATAAGGTCAGAATAGGGAATGTGAATCGCATTGATAATCCCGTCCCTTCCAAGTTAGAGCTATAATGGTGAAACAATATGATTCAATCGTTCCTTTTTTTATTTTATTCAGCTCCTATAGAAAAGTACCATTTATCAAGCTTATAAACAAAAGGAGAAGGAAGAGGGGTTAGTATGAGTGAAATCATTATCGAATGTATGAGAAGGCTCGATCAATCCTTGGGGTATGTGGAGCAAGCTGTAAATAAGCTAACGACCGAAGAGATCTGGTTTCGTCCAAAGTCAAAAATGAATGCCATTGGTAACCTATGCCTGCATATTGCGGGCAGCGAATATCAGCATCTGGTCAGCGGAATCGGCAATAAGCTAATAGAAAGAGATAGACCTAATAAATTTTTGACCAGAGGCGGTTATTCATCACAGGAATTATTGCAGTATATGCTAAAGGTCAGGGAAGAAAGCCGTTCGGTGGTGGGCAATTTGACGAAGGCTGATCTAGAACGGGAGGTCACCATTAGTTTCCCTGAGGGGGCTGGAATGGAGAATTATACTTGGAGTATTCAAAAGATTATGATCGGAGCGGCAGAGCATTATTCCTATCATACAGGTCAAATCGTATATGCCTCTAAATTGCTGCAGAAAGAGGATGATCATCTGCTCAATAACTGGAAGCATTATTTTTGAGCATAGATAAAGCTGGGGATAGATGCGCAGCTGCTGCTAACACCTATCCTCAGAAATGGGTTTTTATTGTGTTATAGGTGCAAGCTTCTTCAGTAAAGCAACGGTTTCATTAACCTCCAGATCCTTGATATCTTCTAATGACACATCGATCATTGGCTTATATTCTTGGAGTTTGCGCAGGAAAGCCTCGGTATGGAATACTCCGCTGCCTGCTTTTCCGTGGTATGCTTTTTCACCATCTTGATAGATATCTTTTAAATGCGCCAGAATGATACGGTCGCCGAATAATCTGAAGGAATCATCGACAATTTGATCCTGCAAATGCGCAGCCGTGCCAATAAAATTACAAGGGTCCAATACAACACCTATACAGCTTGATGGGACTTCATCTAAGATGCGGCGCATCTTGTCTGGTGTAGAAAGTGTATGTGTGCAGACCCCTTCTAGTCCTAGAAAAACGCCCCATTTTTCAGCTTCCTCTGCAAGTTCTTCTACAGTTGCCCTTAACGTATCCCAGCCGATAGCTTCGTAATGGATCGGATCTTGTGCTTGAAAAGTAGTCAGCGCACCTGTTTCTGTTGCCACCATAGGTGCGCCGAATTGGCGGGCATAACGAAGATGCTCTTTAAAACGATTGATCTCAGCTCTCCGGATGACAGGATCCGGATGAACAGGGTTGATGTAACAGCCCAAAACACCGATACGTATTCCTGCTTTGTCAAATTGTTCGCCAATATAGCTGGCAAGACCTGGACTTAGTTTACCGGTAGAAGTGTCGATGTCCTGAATGGCTTTGGATAATGCAAGCTGAACAAAATCGATATCATAATTCTGAAGGGTTGCAGTTAACGACTTGAGCGGCAAGCAGCCAAATGTGTGGGCCAGAGTTCCGTATCTGATGAGTAACCTCTCCTTTAATAGAGTAAGTATGAGTAATAACCTTCATAATAGTAACGCTTTCATAAGGATGCAAGTGATTTATCATTATCGCGGGTCAGGAAATTGATGATTTCAGTGTTGACTCTATCTGGTTGCTCATGATTAATGCCGTGTCCCGCACGGGGGATCACTTGGTAATGAAACTTTCCATCCTCTAAAATATCTATGAAGTCCTTTGATTGTTTTAACGCGTGTTCTCCTACTAAAAAATAAAGCTTATCTCTGACGGCAACTGCGGCGTTTTTATCATATTTTTGAAGCTTATGAACAAACATAGCTTGCTGATTATGAGCTCGCATTAAAAGAATTAGATGAGCAGCTACTTCTGGGTGATTGTCAAATAAAGGGGAGTCAGGCGCACTTAACTTCTTCAGCACTTTCAGTAAATTGCGATCCGTGGGAATCAGAATCTCTGGGAACATCATCATTAGCGTTTGCAGCATGGCTTTGATGGGTGTGGTGACCATTCCGCCTTCCAAACAAATCACACGGTTCACTTTGTCCGGTTGCTTGGTTGCATAATTAAAAGCAATATAGGCGCCATTTGACACCCCTGCAATATTAAAGATGTCTATGCTCAGATGTTTGGCTATTTCATTAATCCATTCCACCTGCTCAAACTTTTGTTTATTAAAGTGCGCATTAGGAATGCTTTTTCCGGGTCCGCCCAGAGTATCAATAGCAACGCAGTAAAAATGCTGCGACAATTCCTCGATGTTAAGGAGCCACATGACCGCCGAGTTATCACCAACGCCATGAAACAGAAATAAAGGGGGATTACTCTTTTGCCCGGTAAGGATACAATGCGTCAGCCCATATGTGGTTGGGAGATCGAGCTCTTCAAGAGGAATAGGCCACTGATCAACTAGCTGTTGGTAGGATTGCCACACTCGTTCTTGCACCTTGGCATTCTTAAAGCTATTTACCATCACAAACCTCCTTAGTGAAAATACAACATCTGTATCTTATTCCAATAAGTATACTACGAGAGTGGGGAAGGAGGAGCGCGCAATAGGAACATTCCTGTGAAAAGAGGGGTGCAGACCAGATAAGTGTATTTCATACAACTAAATTGCTACTTTACTCTCACTACGGTGAAATAGATGTACTTCGTACAACTATTTCTCTCGTATTTAGCTGATTCAGCCAAATTGGGCGAATTTAATTGCACAAAGTACACTTAACACATTAGGCGTGAGCATTGAAGTTCATTTTAGTTGTAGAATGTGCAATTAGATAATGCATGCCGGTCTCTTTTGCGGTAAATTTTGATAGGGAAGTTATTAATAACGTTCTAGGTGGGGATGATTATGCTCGTTGAGCTAAAGGAAGCTAGTGTTTCAGATGGACGCGATATTTTTGAGCTGATTGTGGAGATAGGTCCGGGGGAAAATGGATTCGTCAATAACGGATTTGATCTGGCTTACAGTCAATTTCCTGATTTCATCCGGGATCGGATAGCACTTTCACAAGGTGATAATCTTCCGCCACAGTATGTAGCACAAACCAACTACTGGTTACTGATTGACGCTTATCCTGTTGGTGTCGGAAAACTAAGACATTCCTTAAATGATCAATTGAGGAAGTCCGGTGGACACATCGGTTATAGTATCAGACCCAGTGAAAGAGGAAAGGGTTATGGTACGATTTTTTTGGCAGAGCTGTTAAAAAAAGCTGCGGACATGGGGATTGATAAGGTCATGCTGACTTGTGAGCCGGATAATATATCTTCGAGAAAGGTTATTGAAGCGAACAAAGGAATACTACATGGCATTGAGAATGAAAAATGTAACTACTGGATCACCCTTTAAGCTGGTGTGAAAAATAGGGGAGGAGTTGCCAAGAGGCAGCTCTTTTTTGTTATTCGCGATGTTATTGTAGTTCATCCAATGGAGATTCGTCTAAAATGTGAAAAAAAATTAAAATTTTGATGAAAGCGCTCTATTCAAACACAAACAAATAGTTTAAAATCAAAACAAACAAAAATAAACAAAAAAACAAACATTCAAAAACGGAGGTATTCACAAATGGTACAAAACTTATGGGATTCATCTCGGAAAACGAAATTAAACGGGGGATTGGATGCATTAGTGTTCCGCTCTAATCTGCTGGGCGAAGATCGCAGAGTCTGTAACTTTGGCGGAGGGAATACCTCCAGCAAAACGATAGAATTGGATTTTCGCGGGCGTGAGGTAGAAGTAATGTGGGTAAAGGGCAGCGGCTCTGACCTTGCTACGATGAAAGCAGGCAACTTTACCGGACTAAGGCTTCAGGATATTGCCCCGTTATTTGAACGTGATGAAATGCCAGATGAAGAGATGGTAGCTTATCTCGCAAATTGTATGATTGATCCTAAACATCCGCGTGCTTCTATCGAGACGTTGCTGCATGCATTTTTACCTTTCAAGCATGTGGATCATACGCATCCAGATGCCATTATCAGTTTATGCTGCGCTCATAACGGTAAGGAAATTGCCCGTGAGATTTATGGGGATCGTTTCGTATGGGTTCCATACATCCGTCCAGGCTTCACTTTATCCAAAATGATTGCCGAAGGTGTGCTCGCAAACCCGAAAGCTGAATTAGTGCTGATGGAGAAACACGGTCTCGTGACTTGGGGGGATACACCTGAATCTTGTTATGCCAAAACAATCTCCATAATTAACGAAGCGGAAAGTTATATTGAAGAAAGAATTGAAGATCAGAACCTATTTGGCGGCCGCAAATCGGAAGCACTTCCGGAAGCAGAGCGGCGGGCTGTAGCGGCGGCAGTGATGCCACTGATCAGAGGCGCGGTCAGCGATGAGCATAAAATGATTTTGACCTTCGACGATGCGGAGGATGTGCTGCGTTTTGTAGGAGGGGCTGACTCGGAGAAGTTATCCGGTGTAGGCGCAGCTTGTCCAGATCATTTGGTACATACCAAAATGAAGCCGCTTTTTGTTGCGTGGGAGCCAAATACCAATGATATCGATGGCTTGAAGGCGAAGCTGAGCGAAGCGATTAGCGCTTATAAGGAGCAGTACAAAGCGTACTTCGACCGTAATAAACATGAAGGCGATGTAATGTTCGAGGCTGCGCCACGTGTGATCCTGATCCCTGGCGTGGGCATGATCAACACAGGTAAAAGCTGGAGCAATTCTAAGATCAGCGGAGCCTTGTATCACCGGGCGATTGCTGTTATGCGCGGAGCTACTGCGCTGGGAGATTTCGTCTCTCTTAGTGAGAATGAATCGTACAATGTGGAATATTGGCCCCTGGAATTATATAAATTATCCTTGGCTCCGGCAGAAGCGGAGTTCTCCCGTAAAGTTGCCTTTATTACAGGTGGTGCCGGGGGAATTGGGAGTGAGACGGCTCGTCGTTTAGTATCAGAAGGAGCGCATGTTGTATTGGCAGATCTCAATCTGGAGGGTGCACAAAAAGTAGCGGAAGAGATTAACGCTAAGTTTGGTGAAAATCGTGCATTCGCCGTTAAAATGGACGTAACTCAGGAAGAGCAGGTAACCGCAGCTTATGCGGAGACAGCCCTTTTTTATGGCGGGGTCGATATTATTGTTAATAATGCTGGGCTTGCAACCTCCAGTCCGTTTGATGAGACTTCATTGAAAGAGTGGAATTTGAATATCTCTGTGCTGGGCACAGGATATTTTCTCGTTGCACGCGAAGCTTTTAAAGTGATGAAGGAGCAAAAAATCGGAGGCAGCATGGTATTCATCGGCTCCAAAAATTCTATTTTTGCAGGTAAAAGCGTCTCGGCTTACAGTTCTGCCAAGGCGCTCGAAGCCCATCTGGCCCGCTGCATAGCAGCTGAAGGTGGAGAGTTTGGCATCCGTGCCAATACGATTCTGCCCGATGCAATTCTACAAGGATCAGCCATCTGGAATTCGAACTGGCGTAATGAACGGGCGGCTGCTTACGGGATTGAGCCGGATCAATTAGAGGAGCATTACCGTAAACGCACGACGCTGCTAGTTAATATTTATCCACGTGATATTGCCGAAGGCGTTGCTTTTTTTGCTTCTTCCAAGTCAGAGAAAACTACGGGTTGTATGCTGACAATCGACGGTGGAGTGCCAGCAGCTTTTACTAGATAAGAAGTAGCTTGAATATAGATAGGGATAACGGAGGGAAATCATGCTGATTGCAGATAGATATGAACGAATCGTAGAACTAGTGAATGAACGCGGCAGCATCCGTGTCTCAGAATTGAGTACATTATGCCAAGTGACGGAAGAAACCATTCGCCGCGATCTGGATCGATTGGAAAAAGCGGGGCGGCTGCTGCGTTCGCATGGCGGAGCAGTTAGCCTGCGTGACCGGCAACCGGAGACTCCTTATGCCGAACGAGAAATCATGAATGCAGCGGAGAAACAGCGGATTGCCCGTGAGGCGGTAATGATGATTAAGCCGGGCGATCGGATTTTACTGGATGCCAGTACAACGGCTTGGTATATGGCTTCGCATTTGCCGGATATGCCGCTCACTGTGTTGACCAATTCTACTAGAGTGGCAGCAGAGTTAAGCGGGAAGGAGCGGATCGAGGTCTTTTCTACAGGCGGGCAACTGAGCCGCAGATCAATGTCCTATGTGGGTCATTTAGCAGAACGTTCGCTTGAATTGTATCACGTGGATAAAATGTTTTTTTCCTGCAAAGGATTTCATCTCGAACGTGGCGCTAGTGAATCAAATGAGCTGCAAGCTATGGTGAAACGAAAGATGATTTCTATAGCGGAGCAAGTGATCTTATTATGCGATTCCAGTAAATTCGGAATTCAAGCGTTCACACATTTTGCGGCTCCTAGTGATGTGAATGTCCTAATAACGGATTACAGCCCTGTTGAAGAACAAATGAAGCAGTTGCAGAAGCTGAACATCGCAATAACGACGGTGTAGTAAATAGTTGTGCAGGAGGTGAAGGCATGAAGGTATCGATGTTTATAACTTGCGTCAGCGATGCCGTGTTCCCGAAGGTCGGGGAAGCCATGGCTCGTCTGCTGGCCAGATATGGCGTACAGCTGGAGTTCCCTGAGGTGCAGACCTGCTGCGGACAGCCTGCGTACAACAGTGGATATTGGAATGAAGCGCGGCAAGCTGCACTTACGATTCTGCAGGCCTTCGATGACAGTGATTTTGTCATTGCACCTTCCGGATCCTGTACGGGGATGCTTCATCATTACCCTAAGCTGTTTCAGGAAGATCCGGTTAATCTGGTCAAGGCGCAGAATTTGCAACGCAAATCCTATGAATTCAGCCAGTTTATGGTGCAGGTGCTTGGCGTAACTGATCTAGGAGCAGTGTTTCCGCATAAGGTTACCTATCATCCTTCCTGTCATGGCACAAGGATTCTAGGGATTCGCGACGAACCTATGCAGCTTATGCAAAATGTGAAGGCGATGGAGCTGGTACCACTGCCTTTTGCTGAGGACTGCTGTGGGTTTGGTGGAGCCTTTGCCGTGAAAATGTCTGATATCTCCGGGGCGATGGTCACTGAGAAATCAGATCATGTGCTGGAGACGGAAGCAGAAATCCTAACGGGTCTGGATATGGGTTGTCTGATGAATATTGCCGGGAATCTGCGTTACCGCCGCGAACCCGTTCGAGTTATGCATTTAGCAGAACTGCTGTATGAGGGGGTGACTGATAAATGAGTCAAACCACCACCAATCTAACGGCGAAATCAGAGAACGGGAAGCCAGCAACAGTAAAAGAGCGTGCAGACTTGGCACTGAATAATGACTTTTTACGCAAGGCTGTTCGTTTTACCACGGAGAGACTGCGTGATGGAAAACAAAAAGCAGCTAACGATCATGGCCACTGGGAAGAGTGGCGTGAACGTGGGCGGCAAATCCGTCTACACACGATCGCCCATCTTGATTACTATTTGAATCTTTTTGCAGACAAGGCAAGAGCAAACGGCACACATATTCATTTTGCAGCAACGGGTGAAGAGGCTGTGAAGATTGCCCTTGAAATCGCGCAGCGAAAACAGGCAGCTTCTGTGGTCAAATCCAAATCAATGGTTACTGAGGAGCTGCATTTAAATAAGGCGCTGGAATCCATTGGTGTGGAGACCATAGAGACGGATCTGGGGGAGTATATTATCCAGCTTGCCGGGGAAACCCCGTCACATATCATTATTCCGGCGATTCATAAGAACCGCTACCAGATTGCCGAGCTGTTGTCCAAAGAGGCAGGGGAGGAGCTTTTGCCTGAAACTACTATCCTTGCTGGATTTGTACGGCGAAAGCTGAGAGAGAAGTTCCTTGATGCGGATATCGGAATGACTGGCTGTAACTTTGCTATTGCAGAGACGGGTTCGATGGTGCTGTTCGAGAATGAAGGCAACGCTCGTATGGTCACCACTTTACCGAAAACACAAATTACCCTGATGGGGATGGAGCGGATTATTCCTTCGTGGAGTGATCTTGAAGTGATGGCTACATTGTTGCCTCGTTCGGCAACAGGGCAGAAGTTAACGGTATATATGTCGGGTATTTCTGGTCCCCGCAGAACCAACGATGGTGATGGGCCGGAAGAGCAGCATATTATTATTCTTGATAATGGCCGATCTGAGCAGCTAGGCGATCCTGAGTTTCAGGAGCTGCTGAATTGCATCCGCTGTGGAGCTTGTCTGAATGCTTGTCCTGTCTACCGTCATATTGGCGGTCATGCATATGGGGGAACGTATAGCGGACCTATAGGAGCGGTGTTGACCCCGGCGCTGAATAAAAATGTAGATCAATGGGATGACATCGCCTCAGCCTCTAGCCTATGCGGAGCATGTTATGAAGCCTGTCCGGTCAAAATTCCTCTGCATGATATGCTCATCTATTTACGGCGGCGGAAGGTTGAACGTGGTTATGGGGATAAGGCAGAAGGTCTCGGCATGAAGGGTTTTGGGGCGATTATGGCGAAGTCACAGCGATTTAGTAATGTGATGAAGGTAGGTAGAATCGGGCAAAAGCTGCTCGTGCGAGACGGAGGAATTCCGTCGAAACTGGGGCCGCTGAAAGGCTGGAACAATTATCGGATCGCCCCGAAGCTGGCAGATCAATCCTTCCGTGAGAGCTGGAAGGGGCTGCAACAGGAGCTAGACAAGAACAGTCGCGAAATGGACCCGGCGATACAGAAGCGAATGGAAGATTTACTAGCGAAGCGGAAGCGGGAAGAGCTGGAAGGAGGGGCCGGACATGACTGAAGAGACGCACAGTAACTGGTTGGAACGTATGGAGCAGGATTCACGTGAAAAGCAGCAGGGATTCATGAATGATATCGCTCGCCGCCTGAAGCGGCCGAGAATTACTGAAGCTCCCGCACACCCTTTTCGCGGCGCACCGCAGTACTGGCAGCAATTCAAGTGGAGTCCGGAGGAAAGGATTGAACAATTTACGGCGAATTTTCAAAGTGCCGGTGGCCATGTATTTCGTGTGCAGGATATGGATGAAGCCAAGGCTTTTATCGTCAGCAAAGCGGATGAGATGCTCGCACGGTATATTCTCCGGCAAAATGTCACCGAGCTAGCAGCACTTCGACTAGAGGAGGAACTCACAGATACACGGGTGTCTGTCTGGAATACGGATGATCAGGAGGCATGGAAAGCTAGGGCGGCCGAGGCTGATATTGGAATTGTGATTGCGGATTATGCAGTTGCCTATACAGGCTCCATTACTGTGCTGTCCTCTGAGAATAAAGGCCGTTCAGTCAGCTTATTACCTACCGCATTAATTGCCATCGTTCCATTGGAGCGGCTGAAGACTCGTCTCGGTGAGGTGCTTATTGATTTTGATGAAGCTGGGCCATCGGGGCTGCCGGCGGGCATCCATTTTATCTCCGGACCTAGCCGTTCAGCGGATATTGAGAATGATCTGACGATAGGCGTGCATGGTCCAGGAATCGTATTCGCTTTGCTAGTAGGCTGATAGGAGATAAGGAGTGTTGTATAGGGATGAATACACAAGCTCATAATCAAATGCAGAATCATATTGCTGTTGATATCGGAGCCTCTAGTGGGAGAGTGGTCTGTGGAACCTTGCAGCAGCCGGGAGGAACCCTGTCTATAGAAGAAATTCATCGCTTCAGTAATGGATTCGCTGAACAAAATGGTAATCTTTATTGGGATATAGATTATTTAGTTGCTGAAATCGTCAAGGGCTTACAGCAGGCCAAGGCTAGAGGGATCGAGCGCTGCACCGTGGGCATCGATACTTGGGGTGTCGATTATGTACTTCTCGATCAGGAGGGGGCGCGGATCCATGAGGTTTTTTCTTATCGTGACTCCCGAACAGATGGAGCGATAGAGAGGCTGCATCGTAATATCTCAACTGAAAGCGTTTACGAAAAGGTGGGGATACAATATCTCCCGATTAATACGTTGTATCAGCTGTTTGTGCATGATCAGGCGGAGCTGGAAGCAGCACATTCCATCCTCCTGGTCCCTGATTATCTTTATTATCGGCTTACGGGTCGCAAGATTAGTGAGGTGACGATAGGTTCCACCTCTGGGATGCTGAATCTTCACACTCGTGATTACGATGAGGATCTTCTGTCGGTGCTTGGTCTTTCAAAAGAGCAATTCCCTCCCTTAACAGAACCTGGGGAACCCGTTGGGAGGTTGACGGAGGACTTGGCGGCTCGCGGCGATCTTCCAGATTGCGAGTTCATAGCAGTAGCCTCTCATGATACAGCATCAGCTGTACTAGGGGTTCCGGCAAACAGCGAGAAATGGGGATTTCTCAGTAGTGGTACTTGGTCACTCATCGGGGTGGAACGGAGTTCAGCCATCACAAGTCCAGAGGCTATGTTACGCAACTATACGAATGAATGGGGAGCCTACGGATCATTCCGGTTTCTTAAAAACATTATGGGCATGTGGTTGATTCAAAAGGTTCGTGAGGAGTACGGCGGACAATACAGCTTCGGCGAGCTGGTAGAGCTGGCAGCACAAGAAATCCCTTTTAGATCGATCATTTATTGCAATGATGAACGGTTCATGAATCCACAGAGCATGATTGACGAGATCCGCAGCTATTGTGTGGAAGCAGGACAGTTGGTCCCTCAAACACCTGGGGAAATGGCTCGATGTGTATTTGATAGTCTTGCTTTATCTTATTATTTCTACATTCAGGATCTCCAGCAATTGACGGGTGACAACTTAGAGAGGTTGCATATCGTTGGCGGAGGTGCGAATAACGGCCTGTTGTGCCAGATTACGGCAGATCTGCTGGAGATGGAAATTCACGCCGGACCAACAGAATCTACGGCTTTAGGCAATCTGGTGGTGCAGATGATCAGCACAGGTGCTGTAACTGATCTTCAAGAGGCGAGAGAAATTATAAGTCGTTCATTCCAAGTAACATCTTATATACCGAAGGGGATGGACCCCACGACCAAAAAAGCGGCTTTGGCACAGTTCGCCCGGCTGCAGGTCGTTAATTAGTAGCTAAGTTTAGTGGAAAACGAGCCAAAGAGAGGCAAAAGTGCCTCTCATCGAGCGCGATACGCGGAACACGAGCTAAAGAGAGGCAAAAGTGCCTCTCATCGTGCGGCGTATGCGGAAAGTGAGCTAAAGAGAGGCAAAAGTGCCTCTCATCGAGCGCGATACGCGGAACACGAGCTAAAGAGAGGCAAAAGTGCCTCTCATCGTGCGCAATACGCGGAAAACGAGCCAAAGAGAGGCAAAAATGCCTCTCATCGAGCGCGATACGCGGAAAACGAGCCAAAGAGAGGCAAAAGTGCCTCTCATCGAGCGCGATACGCGGAACACGAGCTAAAGAGAGGCAAAAGTGCCTCTCATCGAGCGCGATACGCGGAAAACGAGCCAAAGAGAGGCAAAAGTGCCTCTCATCGAGCGCGATACGCGGAACACGAGCGAAAGAGAGGCCAAAATGCCTCATCTAAAACACACTAAGTTAAAAATCAGGAGGCTCAAACATGGAGCAGAGTAAAGAGAGCTTACAGAGCGTTCAGAACAGCTACAATGAAGCGAAAAAGCTTTACGCACAGCATGGGATCGACGTAGATAAAGTGTTGGAGCAGCTAGCGGAAATTAAGATTTCTTTGCATTGTTGGCAAGGGGATGATGTGAAGGGTTTTTTGAATAAGGAAAAAGAACTGAGCGGCGGGATCGCAGTCACCGGAAGTTACCCGGGGCGGGCCGGGAATCCGGAGGAGCTGCGCCGGGATTTGGAACAGGCTCTAGCACTCATCCCAGGGCAACATAAAATAAATTTACATGCTATTTATGCGGATACAGAAGAGACTGTAGATCTCGACGCGTTAGAGCCTAAGCATTTTGAGCGCTGGGTGAGCTGGGCCAAAGAGCAGGGACTCGGATTGGATTTCAATCCTACCTGTTTTTCTCATGAAAAAGCAAATGATGGCTTCACACTGAGTCACCCAGATCCTGAGATCCGCAACTTCTGGATCGCTCATTGCAAGGCCTCACGTCGAATCGCCGAGTCCTTTGGTCAAGCATTAGGTCAGCCTTGTGTCACTAATTTTTGGGTTCCAGATGGTTATAAAGATACGCCGATCGACCGCTTGTCACCAAGGGTACGGCTTCAGCAGTCACTCGATGAAATCTTCAGCGAGGAAATCGATCAGCAATATAACATTGATGCTGTAGAAAGTAAGCTGTTTGGTATTGGTTCGGAAAGTTACGTGGTTGGCTCACATGAATTCTATATGGGTTATGCGCTAAGCCGGGGTAAGGCGGTGTGCTTCGATGCTGGGCATTTCCATCCAACCGAGACGATTTCGAATAAGCTGTCTTCCTGGCTGCTGTTTGGGGATCAATTGCTGCTGCATGTTAGCCGTCCAGTACGCTGGGATAGTGATCATGTGGTTACTATGGACGATGAGCTGCTCGAGATTGCCCGTGAACTGGTTCGTGGTCAGTTTCTGGGCAGAACGCATATTGGATTAGATTTTTTTGACGGAAGCATCAATCATGTTGCTGCTTGGGTGATCGGAACACGAAATACATTAAAAGCTTTGCTTCGTGCTATGCTGGAGCCAATCGAGCAATTGAAGCAAATTGAGCTGGATGGAGATTACACTTCAAGACTTGCCTTGGTCGAGGAATTTAAATCGTATCCGTTTGGAGCCATTTGGGATTATTATTGTGCGAAGAATGGCGTACCGGTCCGGGAAAGCTGGCTAAATGAAGTAAAACAGTATGAGGCTGAGGTTTTATCGAAAAGATAGAGGTAGAAGTAGAAGTAGAACGAGCTTTAACAATATAAGTAGATAAAAGATAGGCGGTTACCGGCAGGTAGCCGCTTTTTTATGTTTATGAATCGTGCATGATTTGAATTCAGCTCTGATCTCTGCTATGTTTTATCCAAAAGAGAGCGAGGCGCAAACTATGAAACAATATGGACCGAACCCGAATACGCTCTATCCCAATGAACAAATTAAAAGTATCTGTTATATAAAAAATGCGATTACAAGAGACAATATCATTGTTGGCGATTATACCTATTATGATGATATAAACGGTGCAGAGAAGTTTGAGGAACGTGTGACTCATCATTATGATTTTATTGGCGATAAGCTTATTATTGGAAAATTCTGCGCGATTGCCAAAGGCATTGAATTTGTCATGAATGGTGCCAACCACCGGATGAATTCGGTTTCGACCTATCCGTTTAATATCATGGCCCATGGCTGGGAACAGGTGGTCCCGGATTTAAAAGATCTGCCGCTAAAAGGTGATACAGTCATCGGAAACGATGTTTGGATTGGACAAAATGTTACGGTTATGCCAGGTGTGCATATTGGAAACGGAGCAGTTATCGCAGCCAATTCTACAGTTGTAAAGGATATCCCGGCGTATAGTGTAGCTGGAGGAAATCCCTGCAAAGTGATCAGACAACGTTTTGATGATGAAATGATCGAATATCTTGAAGCGCTGAAGTGGTGGGATTGGGATGCTGAGCGAATCTTTAAGAATCTTGAAGTGTTATGCAGCAGCGATTTAACGAAAATCAAAGCGATCAATTAATCGTAAGTAGGTTCAGGATACGGACTTTAGTTTATCTTAAAGATATAAACCTCAATTGAGGGAATACTTTAGGTATGTACGTCATATGAACCTTTCGGAGGGAACCGGCAATGAAGAAAGATAAGGTCAAGAATAGCATGGAGCTCACTGCAGAGGAATTTCCATATAGCAAAGAAAATGAGGAAATGGTAACGCAAAATTTTTGGACGAAAACTAAAAAGTTCGCAGGCAAAATTCCATTTACTAAAGATGCTATCGCAATGTATTATTGTGCCGTCGACGCTAAAACACCTTTATGGGCGAAAGGAATTGCTTTCGGTGCATTGGCTTATTTTATTTCTCCTATAGATGCTATACCCGATGCGATTCTAGGCCTTGGATTTACAGATGATGCAGCGATTATCGCAGCAGGCATTAAAGCGATATCCGGTCAGGTAACCAACGAACATAAGGAAAAAGCTGCAGCGTTTTTTAATGGGGAAAAATAAAAGGTGCAGCATTGAGCTACACCGTAATATCTGTACCTTCAGGACAGCTTTCTGCGGAAAGCTGTTTTGTTTTGTACACCTCGCCCCAATCTTTCATGAGTTTAATAATAGGAATCAGTGTCTTGCCGAATTCAGTTAAAGAGTATTCGACTTTTGGGGGAACCTGATGGTAGACCTCACGGTGTACAACCCCATCCTCTTCCAACTCTCTTAGTTGCAGGGTCAGCATACGTTGGGTAATGCCCGGGCAGATCCGGCGGAATTCGTTAAAACGTTTCGTGCCATCAATCAAGTGATAGATGAGAATTCCTTTCCATTTGCCTCCTATAACGTCCAGTGTAAATTCTACAGGGCAAGCTTCTTTGTTGCTTTCCGGGAAATTTCCAAAGCCACCTTTTCGGTCACGCATAGCTGTTCAACTCCCATGGTATCATTTTGTATACTACATAACATTATTGTGCGTACTTTTAAAGAAGTGATATATACACTAATATTAAGCATGTGATCGGCAAACAGTCAAATGCTCGTCGATGCTAACCAAGTAAAGGGAGTGTTACTCATGGATACTTTATCGTTAAACAAGAATGAAATCCTGTCTGCATATCAGTTCAGACATGCAACTAAAGAATTCGATAGCCGTAAAAAAATTAGTGAATCGGACTTTCAATTTATTCTGGAAACTGGACGATTGTCACCAAGTTCATTCGGATTCGAGCCTTGGCGTTTTGTGGTAGTACAAAGTCCGGAAGTACGTGAGAAATTACGTCCTTATGCCTGGGGCGCACAAAAGCAATTGGCAACCGCAAGCCATTTTGTGCTTATTCTCTCACGTCTTCCTAAAGATATGGCTGCTGACTCCGATTATATTAAAGGGATCATGGAGAATGTGCAGGAGTTGCCTCCGCAAGGAATGGAAGGAAAACGTAAAGTTTTTGATAAGTTTTTGAAGGTTGATTTCGGACTGATGGAGAATGAGCGGGCAATGTTCGAATGGAGCTGCCGGCAGACTTATCTGGCGCTTGGGAATATGCTGACTTCAGCTGCGTTAATCGGGATCGACTCCTGCCCAATGGAAGGTTTTGATAAAGCTAAGGTTGAGCAGATTCTGGAAGAAGAAGGGATTTTGGACGCTGAGCATTTTGGAATCTCCTGTATGGCAGCTTTCGGATATCGGCTGAACGAACCACGTGGTAAGACGCGTCAAGGTGCAGAGCAAGTAATTCAGTGGGTTTAACGAAATTGAATCTTAATCTTTGAGCCTGTAAAGTCTCTGTATTCTGGGGATTTTGCAGGTTTTTTTGCGATATTTCTTATAAGATTCAAAAAGTAATTGAAAGTTTCATGAAAACTCTGATACCCTTATGAAGGTGACTCCATATTAGCGCTATCGCTTTAACTTAATAATGAAGGGATCCTGCATCATGAAAATCATTCGCATTATTATCCAAGTGTTCCTGCTATATTTGTTCTACTTGGCTGGGGACTATCTGCAAAAGCAACTGCATCTCCCCGTTTCCGGGAGTATCGTAGGATTACTGTTACTTTTTGTTCTATTGCTATTCAGGGTCGTGCCTGTGAAGTGGATTGAAGAGGGTGCTACAACGATATTAGCTTATCTTCCGTTATTTTTTATTCCAGCGACAGCTGGGATCGTGAATCATATGGATATCTTTAGTGGTAGAGGTTTACTATTAATCCTAATCCTTATCGTTAGCAGTGTTCTCACGATTGCCGCAGCTGCACATTCTAGCCAATGGCTTACTAGCGTAAACAACAAGCTGAAAGCGGGATGGAGCGGCAAGAGACTAAGCGAAAAGGGGAAGGAAATATAATGTTTTTTATCGCAACAGGTATTGTACTGCTTAACGTAGCTATTTATTTGATGATGTCAGTAGTATATAGACGATTTCGTATTCCTGTACTTATTCCCGCGCTTACAGCAACAGTGATTGTTGTAACTTTACTACTATATTTTCATATTCCGTATGATACATATATGATAGGCGGCCAATGGATTAATCAGCTGCTCGGTCCTGCTGTAGTATCGTTAGCCTACCCATTATATAAACAACGTAATGTGTTGATTGAGAATCTCCCGGCAATTCTGGGCGGAGCCATTGTAGGTCTGCTTATAGGGATGTTTAGTGGACTGCTTTTGGCGGCAGGTCTAGGCTTCTCTAAATTATATGTTTTATCTTTATTACCTAAATCGATCACTACACCTGTAGCGATACAGATCTCGAACAGCTTAGGTGGGGACTCTTCTTTAACCTCTGTATTTGTTATGATTGCTGGATTTACAGGTGCGATTGGCGGACCTTTTATCATCAAACTGTTTAGAATTCGTAGTGAGGTTGGAATCGGAATTGGTCTAGGAACCGCTTCTCATGCTCTAGGAACAGCAAAGGCCTTGGAATATGGTGAACAATCCGTTTCGATGAGCTCGGTTGCGATGACTGTTTGCGCCATAGTTGGCTCTTGTATCGGCCCACTTGTAGCGTGGATGATGTACCCTTAAATTATTCTTTTAATTGGACTATGTTTGCAAAACACTCCATCGGGTAACTATAACTAAGGAACAAAAAAAGCAAAGCACCTGAGGAGGATTTCACATGTCCAATCACACACAAGATGAAGCGGAAATCCGCAACAAGGAAAATAAAGAAGGCGATTCATTAGCTGAAATTAAGAAGATGGAGAACGGTGTAGACATCGAGCCAGAGGCAGATGAGTGGGTAGCCAAACCTGCTGAATCCTCACACCCAGATCCGCTTCCCGATAATTTGGAGTAAATGATTCGGAAGACAGGCTGTCCTTTAGGGGACAGTCTGTTTTTGTTGATGATATACTTAAGTATTGTATAATAAATAAAAGTACAACCTCATCAGAGTGTTTTCTCCAAGTTCGTCTTAGCTTTTCGCAAATTTCACAGATCTTTGCCAACAGGGAGGAAATGGAATGCGTAGTCGGAATGAGAACAGCCGTTACCGGCAAAAACGTGGTGAGGCTCTCGCAGGAAACTTTGAGAAAAAGTACGGTTCAAACTTTGGCGTACGCAGTGAGCTTAAGATGGATGCACTGAAGAAACCAAACGACGATCAGTTGCTGACGACACCTCATGAAGAAGAGCATAAATAATTAGAAGGTAACAAGCGGGAGACTTTTACTCCTGGAATTCTGGAATGGAGGCATAACCTTTTGGGTTATGTCTTTTTTTGTGCGCATATTTCCAGAACGATCAAGACATAATAGGGCCGGATGGACAACTAAGAAAATAATGACAACGGGAGGCGAGATTAGGTCATGATTATTCCTATATTTTCGTTAAGTGGAGATATAGCAGTTACTGTGGTGGGCCAATACTTTTTTTATTTTATGGTCTATTCCTTTTTAGGTTGGGTATTGGAAGGGACCTATAATTTATACAGTAATGGAAGCTTTCGCAAAGAAGGATTTCTAAAAGGTCCATTTAAGCCGATGTATGGCTTTGCTCCACTATTGCTATTGATTGCTAGAGATTTGACGCTGCCACTTCCGCTTTTCCTATTTCTTGCGCTAATCATTCCTTCTGCTGTTGAATTTATAAGCGGTTGGCTGTTAAAAACGGTATTCCATAAGCAATGGTGGGATTACTCAGGAATGTCTTATCAACTGCAAGGGCATATTTGCCTGCGTTTTTCTCTATATTGGTGGGGGCTTTCAGTAGCTAGTGTGTATGTAATTCAGCCGCTTATGGAGCTTTTATATTCGGGTGTTCAGCCTATTTGGAAATTCGTGCTTCCGATCGTGGGGTTCTACTTTATGGCGGATTTATTATGGACCTGCTGGAGCCGGTATCGGATGGAGAAAACCCCTCAATATCAGAAATAATGGTTTTCTATATGTGTACTACGAGTCTTCTTTTGTGTATCAAGCACAAACATTTCGTGGACAGGCATTTCGATATTGCATATCCGTTTCTAGTCATAAATAATATAGCAATATATTAAATACTAGACGGACTGGTGGCGATAACGATGACAGGGAAGATTCTAGTGAGCGCATGCCTGTTAGGGCATAAAGTACGTTATGATAATGGCGATGTTCCGTGTCTCGATGCCCGATTCCTAAAGTGGTATGAGGAAGGGCGTTTTGTCCATATTTGTCCAGAGGTAGTGGGAGGTTTGCCAACCCCTCGTCCTGACGCACAGCGGCAAGGAGATCGGGTAGTGACGGGGGCAGGCGTCGATGTTACGGAGCCATTTATGAAGGGGGCTCAAGCCACACTAAAGCTGGCTAGGGAGCATCAGGTTGCATTAGCTATTTTAAAACAAGACAGTCCTTCATGCGGAAGCCTGTATATTTATGATGGAACCTTTAAGGATACGAAAGCACCGGGAGAGGGCACCACTACGGAGCTGTTGAGGAAAAATGGGTTTAAAGTATTTGGCGAAGATCAGCTGGATGAAGTCGAGCAGGAACTCGCACGTACGGACGGGCAGGGCATTCTTTAAGTAATAAATAGGCTGTAGGATACATAGTGTGTATAAGGGGAACGAAGCAGTGTCCTTGGGAGAGGAAATGCCGTCCGATGAGCCATCCTTCATTTGGGATAGGAGGCGGACGCAGATGAGTATTGATCAGCTCATTGCTTTGCTCGTTCTTGTCATTATGATCGTACAGCTTGCTGGCACAAAAGGTAAACACTAAGTCTCACCTCATTGTAACTGCTTCCGGAGCTCAGCATTTTTTGAGTTCGGAAGCTTTTTTTGTCCACGGCTATGCATATTGTGAAATGTAAAGGATTCCTTCATAGTGATGTCTAATATACATATAGTGGGTTTTTGGGAAGTCCAAGGAAAGAAATTAGGGGGAACTATGAAATTTAGAACATGGATAATCATTGTGCAGTTATTTATGATTGCTGTGCTTGTAGGCGTGTTGGCGGCCGATCTAGGTGAGACAGGCTCAGATGAGTCTAAACATGATGATATTTTAATACATTTTGATCAAAAAGATTTAAACAGGATGAAAGAAACCGTTCAAAGGTTTAGTGAAGGTAAAGGAGATAACCTGATGTTGATTGAGCCCACCACGGATAGTGGACGGTTAATTCATGATTTCTATTCTAATGGTAAAGAGCTTCATTGGGTAAAGGATGATACAAGAGATGCATGGAGTAGTAGTCCTAAGAAGATCGAATATGTATGCCAAGCGATTGAACTAATAGAGACAGATGAGCGGTTTAATGTTGAGTTATCTCAATGTAATGTTCAGCCAGACGGTGAGAAAATAAACGTGATCAGCTTTTTAAAAGAAAGATTATAAACCCATTTACGGAGAGGATGGATGATCAATATGCCGATGTCTGAGTACTATCAAGGGATTCGTGGGAAAGTGGGCTCAGAATTATTAATGATGCCTTCCGTAGCTGCAGTAGTAAGAAATAAAGAGGATGAGATTCTGTTCATCCGCAAGCCAGGAGAATCTTTGTGGGGATTGCCTGCGGGAGCGATTGAGCCAGGGGAGCGTCCCGGAAGAACCTTACGCAGAGAGGTATATGAAGAGACAGGGTTGATGGTTCATCCTACGTCGATTTTAGGTGTTTTTGGTGGAGCGAAATATAGATACGAATATAGTAATGGCGATCAGGTAGAATATACGGTTATTGTATTTGAGTGCTCTATTATCAGAGGAACGCTTAGAGCTATAGATGGGGAGATCGAAGAATTTAAATTTTTCAAAGAGAACGAGCTGCCAGAGATTGCAATTCTTTATCCTAGAGAGATTTTTATAAAAGACCGAGAGAAGACTGCAACGATATTTGAGTGACTGAGAGGAGTGCCTCATGAAGACATACATTTATATGGTTAGACATGCAGTGTCACCTTTTGTATTAGGGAACGAGCGGGAACGGGGATTATCCGAAAAAGGACACGCAGACGCTTATAGAATCAAAGAACTTTTGGCGGAGGAGAAAATTACATATTTTGTATCCAGCCCATATAGACGAGCCGTAGAGACAATTAAATATTTGGCAGAAGCTTCGAACCAAGAGATTGAACTGTATGAAGAACTCAGAGAACGAGCAATCGGAAGTGTCGAGATTGAAATCAGTGAAGATGATTTTCTGCAGGGCATTCGGACATCGTTCAACGACAAGCAATATAAAATGCCGGATGGAGAGAGTACCCAGGAAGCACAAGAGCGTGCAATTCCTGTCATCAAGCAATTAATTCAACAGCATAAAGGCGGAAAAATCGCATTAGGTACGCATGGGAATATCATGACCATTATCCTGAATTACTTCGATAAGAAGTATGGATATGAGTTCTTTGAACAGACGTCCAAGCCGGATATTTATAAGCTGGAATTTGAAGAATTGGAGCTTACCCATGTGGAGCGGCTGTGGGACTCCGAAGTGCTGAACAGATGAAATATTTTATAATGCTGAATGCACTAAGCGTACTTTATGCCTTTATGTTGTTTGTTGTAATAGAGCTGCCATTGAATATTTATCGAATCAGCAGAATTTCCGGCTTGGAGCTGGGAAAAGTAGATACCTTGCTGTTTATCTTCAAGCTTGTTTTATTTTTATTATCTTCTATAGTATTTATTTGGCTTACAAAAAAATATTTGAGCGGAAAAAAATCCATGTATTTCACTACGATCCTATGGTTTCCCTATTTGATTCTGTTCATTAGTTTATTCGCAACCTGGTTCCCAATTACAGAACCTGCAGATAAACCTGCACCGGTAACAGGACTGATCATAATAGGGGCCGTGTTTATTTATCCGTTTTATATCGCAATGATTAGTATTATCGCAAGCATCAATTTTAAGTCAGAAGCTGGATAGAGGTTGGAAATGAGGATCAATGATCTGAAAGAAAGAATTTTTTATATTTGTATCTGCCTCGTTGTTATTGTATTGGGGTTAAGCACTAGAGTATTCACGGATCAGCTGCCTTTGTTTGTATCTAGACATTTCGGAGATGCGCTTTGGGGCAGTATGGTTTATTTTATGTTTCGGGTTCTACTGGTAAATCAAAAGCTAAGGCTCGCCTTTGTATGGAGTTTGGTGTTTAGCTTCGGCATAGAATTTAGCCAGCTGTATCAAGCGGAGTGGATCAACAGCATCCGTTCTACAGTATTGGGTGGTCTAATTCTCGGAAAAGGATTCCTGTGGATCGACCTTGTTAGATATTTAGTGGGCATTGCCCTTTGTTATGGATTGGATCAATACTTTCACCAAAAGGTGCACCGAAATAATAAATAGTGTTTATTGGAGAGGAACCTTTAAATGGTAAATAGTTTGATTGTGGTATGCTTGCTTACGATGATTATTCACACGGCAGAAACCTTATCGTATTCGGTACGATACGCCGGAGTGAAGCTGAACAAGATAGCCATTGCGTTATCTCTCACAGGCATTATTGTTCTCGTCTCAAGAACTGCAAATATGATCCAAGCTCCACTGACGGCTAAATTCGTAGATTATGCCAAAATACATTCCGATTTTCCACTTCTTAATTACTTGAGAATTATATTATTGGCTTCTTCATTAGGGACTTTAATTGCCATTGCTGTGTTCCCTACCTTTGTAGGCTTGTTTGGGAGAATCATCTCTAAGCTTGAAATCGAAGGTTCTATCCCAAAACTGCTTACCAGTGTGACGATCGGGCAACTAAAGAACACCAGAAAATACATAAGAAAACCAAAAGTGAATCTATATAACTTCAGATACCTGGGGATTCCTAAACGTTTTATTGTGATGAATGTTTTTGTGACAGCCTTTTACACCGTAGGTGTCATATCATCTTTGTACGCTGCTCATCTAATGCCTCAATATAGCACGACTGCTTCTCAAGCTTCCGGACTGATTAACGGTATGGCGACTATTCTGCTGACCATATTTATCGACCCACAGCTTGGTCTTATTACCCATAAGGCTACTGAAAATGTAGAATACCGTGATCAGCTAGGAAAAATATATGTGGTATTGATGGGTTCACGATTTGTAGGCACTATATTTGCTCAGCTCCTAATTGTGCCTGCAGCCCAATTAATTAGTATGTTAGTGAAGCTGATTTGAGCCGGTGGGGGCGAATCATAATCATTAGGGAAGTTTAGATTCTGCTGCTCGTAGTGCTAGCGAAGTCTTCTGTTCCCAGCTGTAAATATTCTGCTGCATGGAATGAATTCGTTTCATTTGCTCATAGGATGATTTCAATTCTGTGGCGGCTCTAACTGCATCTCCTTGCTTAACAGCTGCTTTATATTGTTTGTCAGCTTCCGCGCGTACTTTCTGCGTGGCAGCGAGATTCTTACTCTCGGCAGTTATTTGTTTCTTTAAAGCAGTGATGGGTGCCAACGCATCTTTGACGGGTTTAAGCTTAGCAGCGGTTTGCTTGCGAGCGGCTGCCAAAGCGCTTGTCTTTGTCTTAATTTCGGCTCGGGCGAGGGTTACAGCAGCCTTTAGTTTATTACGCTTCAGGTCCAGCAATGTGACTGTTTTCAAGTCTTTAGCTTTCTTGGCTGCGGTAGACTGTTTACTGAGTGTGCTGTATTGTTCCAGAAGGGGAGCATGTTTCTTCTGAACTGAGCTAGCTTCTGAAGATAAGCGGCTTAACAGTGCTTGATCTGTTGACTGTATGACGGTACGAATAGATTTCAGAGCGTCATTATTCTGTTTGCGTAACTTCTGAATTTTTGAGTTATCTGTCTTGAGGGTGGCTTGAAGCGCGGTATAATTACCATGAAGACTGTTAATGTCATCCAGCGCGGAATCCCAGCCAGTAGCAGCAGACACAAGTGTGAGGTTACAGGTTAAGAAAGCTGCTACCAGCACTACTTGAGCCATCCATTTTAAATCCCTAATTCTGAAAATGTTCGTTCTACATCTGACGGTGTTTTTTGGCTTAAACATTCCTCTCAGCTCCTTAATGGATTAGTTAATATACGCAAAAAAGCACCTCCAAGATAGGCATTGACGCCTGTCTTGCGAGGTGCTTCTCCCGCACAGAAATATAAAGATGCTCTTACTATAACTTGAAATTAATGGATAGTCAATGAACAATAGAACATTTGTGCTTGTTTTTATAATTGTGAAATACAAAGGGGAGTAAATATGAGTTCACATCTAGAGTATGGGTACGATCGAGTGGCCCTGATTACCGGAACCTCCAGTGGATTTGGACTGCTGACAGCGCTCAAATTAGCTGGACAGGGGTTTAAGGTGATAGCAACCATGCGTGATTTAAGCCGTAAAGGTGAGCTGGTGCAGCAGGCAGAACAGGCAGGGATTTTAAAGCAGCTTCATTTAATGACCATGGATGTAACTGACAGCGATTCTATAGAGATAGCAATATCTTCAGTACACGAAACATTTGGAAGAATTGATGTTCTAGTCAATAATGCAGGTTTTGCCATTGGCGGTTTCATAGAAGAAATATCTATGGAGGAATGGCGGCGGCAAATGGAGACGAACTTTTTTGGATTAGTGGCTGTGACAACAGCTGCCCTGCCCATTATGCGAGAACAGCGGAGCGGCACGATTATTAATGTGGGAAGTGTAAGTGGATTATCCGGATTTCCAGGTTATGCGCCTTATGCAGCTTCTAAATTTGCTGTTGAAGGCTTCAGCGAAAGCCTGCGTCATGAAATGTCCCCTTATGGAATAAGGGTGGTATTAATTGAACCGGGCTCCTTCCGTACACCGATATGGGGAAAAGGCATGGAGCAAATTCGACGTAAGGAGGATTCTCCGTATAAAGCACGTCTTGACGCTGTGCTACGATATTCCAAACATACTGCTGAGACAGCGCCTGACCCTAGTCAAGTGGCTAATCTTATCGGTCGTATTACCGAAATGAAAGCACCACGGCTACGTTATCCTATCGGCAAAGGTACGCGAATCTTAATCTTAGGCAAAACGCTGCTTCCATGGAAGTGGCTGGAGAGAATTATTGCGAAAGAATTGAGGTGATAGGATGGAGGCACCCATAAATTTAATAATCATTAAACTAATAGGTTATGTGTCCAGTTTGATGACCGTTTTTTTATGGCTAATTTTTATATTCATCAATCCTTATGCTGAGATTACGAATCGCTCCACTCTTGTGATTAGTATAATCATGTTGTTATTACCGGCGGGGTTATTAGCAATAGGTGTCTTTTTAAACAGAAGTCGGCTAATGCTGCTTGCATTTATCTGGAGTTTTCCCTACAGTTTATATATGTTATTAACACCGGGAATCTTTAGGTTGTTCGGGATTACGAGCCTAATGTATTTACTTTGTTTTGTGTTATTTAGAATGAACAAGATTAGATATTGAACAAGGATAGAGGTGTGCCGATGCTAGAATCGTCCGGAATCCATATCTGCTTCAACGCAGATGGCCGTGAAATAGAAATCCTCGATGTTACTCCATTTGGCAAAGATAAATTTCGAATTGAAGAGACACCGATTTTTAATCCGGCTGTTACAATGGGAGATATTATACAGGTGAAGGAAGAAAATGGAGTCTATTATTACCAAGAGACTGTTCAAAAATCTCCTTTCAAAAGATACGCTTGGCTGCTTAGTAAAGAAGCTGTTGATTCAACGGCCATTGCAGCTTTTAAACATAGAATTATAGAGAATGAAGGCAAATGTGAGTTGATCTTTGGCGGTTTGTTCGTCATTCATATTCCTAAGAATACTTCAATTGATGTTGATGGGGAAATGAATCGAATTATTGAGCGGTTCGAGATTTAAATACTAAGAAAAAAATGCTGCGTCATGAAATGCAAGGAAACTTGCACATGATGACCGCAGCATGGAGAATAGAAGAAACGCTTTTTATTTTATTTCTTCCATAAATGTCTTAAAATTTTCGGCGATTTCTTTTGATTTGGTATGGTGCAGATAATGTCCTGCATCAAGTTTTACCAATTTTCCTTGTACGGAATTTTTGACTTGCTCTTCATGCAATGATATCCAATCTTTTAAGAGAGTATCATCCCCTTGAACAAAGAGCAAAAGGGGGAGATCCTTTGGAAAAGTTGAATTTAGAGCCCCTTTATAATTAGAAGACATATGTTCCACTTCATTTAAGTTAGTGTAATTATAAGTGTTTCTAAGCGTAAGCAATCTCAATTGTTCTTTAGTTTCATCATCAAACGGCAATTCAGCATAGGGATTTCCACTTGATTTAAATAACAATCTGCCCAACCCTGATTCTCTAAGTAGTTTTAATTTTCCTGTTGGTATTTTAACACCTATTCTGTCTTCCGTTGCAATACTATTATCAATCCCGACAAATGCACTCACTTCGTTTGGATATTTGTTCACATAATTCAAACTGTACATACCGGAAATAGAGTGTGCCATTAGAATATAACGGTCAATATTAAGCTGCTTTACAGCTTCATGAATTTCACTCACAATGTTTTCTGTGGTTCGCTCTTTTTCAGTTCTATCACTTAATCCATAACCGAAAGGCTCAATCACGACAACTTTGTAAAATGGAGATAGTTCATCTATTAACAGCTTAAAATCAAGTCCCGGTGCCACCGTTCCA
This sequence comes from Paenibacillus sp. FSL R7-0048, assembly GCF_038004505.1. NCBI lineage: Bacteria > Bacillati > Bacillota > Bacilli > Caryophanales > Paenibacillaceae > Paenibacillus > Paenibacillus sp. FSL R7-0048. The sequence continues at coordinate 2,712,628 of NZ_JBBORF010000001.1, forward strand.
TAACCAGGTAAGAGCACGACTGTCTCTTCACCCTTTCCTTGAATCAAAACGTTCATATTTTTACCATCGACGCTTACAGACTGACCATAGGGTTTTATTTTAGCTTGGTCCGATTTATTGAGGAAAATATTAGCGACAAAAACAGTCACTAGAAAAAGTACTATTGCAGTAGCTAAAGCCCCTAAGGAAATAAGTATAATTTTCAGCGGTTTATTCATCCTTTTTTTTATAACCTCTTCTTCTGGTTTCAATCGCATCTTCTCCTGTTCTAATCGCTTTATTCTAGCTACCTTAATGAGTTGCTAAAGAAAGCTTACCCGATGAAGATGAACTATACATGACGACAATATGAACTGAATATGAACCAGCTAAAAAAGTTTGACTCTATAATATGAATGTGAGGTGAGCAATAATGTTGAAATTTATGAAGCAATGGTTGCCGAGTATTGTGATCGCAGTGGTTATTTCTTTGTTTGTTAGAACCTATGTTGCTGAAGCCATGAGAGTTCCAACGGGCTCTATGATCCCAACGATTCAAATCAATGATCGCTTAATTGTTGAGAAAATGTTATGGATGACCACACTGGAGCATGGAGATATTGTTGTATTTACGCCACCTGTAGCTGGTGATGAGAATAAAAGATATGTAAAAAGGCTAATGGGGCTGCCTGGAGATACCTTGGAAATTAAAGATGGCGCACTTTACCGAAACGGAGCGAAGGTTAACGAACCTTACCTCAATGAACAGATGGATTACACTTTTGGACCGGTTACGGTACCCGCCGATCATTATTTTTTTCTCGGAGATAACCGGAATATAAGCTATGATGCTCATCTGTGGGATACTCCATTTGTGTCGAAGGATAAGCTGATTGGGAAAGTAATCGCTGAATTTAGCAATCCCTTTTAGGTAGTGTGTAAGACGGATAAATGTAAGGCTTAATCTCTAAAAATAGATTTAGGGGTGCTGAAGTCGCGGGGGTCTTTTGAACTAACCGAGTGCTTTAATGAGTCTTTAACCATATTGTTACTTTGGAAGAATTTAGCTATCCTTAAGGTAAAATATACCTACATATAGTAAGGGGTGCTGAATTTTGAAAGCTCATGTCACAGATCTCAAACATGGCGATTGTCTAATCACAGATACATTCAATAGTGTTGGCCTACACGTGCTTCCGAAGGGGACAGTGGTCTACGGAGAAGAAATCACCATCCTGATGAGGCATCAGATTGATTATGTCGATATTGAACCACGCATGATGGTGCTGGATAATGAAGAAATGAATGTGACACAAGGGATAGATGGTAATTTTGATCAAGCCATCCAAAACTATGAATCTATATTTCTGGAAGCACTCAGCAAGGGTAGCTTTACGCAGTCGGATGTTGATAATACGCTGCAGCCATTGCTGGAGAAATTGGATGAACAAAAGGATGTCGTTTCTTTATTATTGCTGCTGGAACGTGATGATATCAGTACATACAATCATTCATTGCAGGTCGGACTGTTATCGTTTTACATAGCGACTTGGTTAGGTCATACAAAAGCCGAAAGATTTGAGATTAGTAGAGCCGGTTATTTGCACGATATCGGAAAAAGCCAGATTGCTCCACATATCTTAAATAAGACGGATAACTTAACTCCCGAAGAATCAGAAGAACTAAAACGTCATACTACGTATGGATACGATATTATCCTTAAATCGATGAATGACGAAAAGACCGCACTAGTGGCGCTTCAGCATCATGAATTCGAGGATGGTACAGGTTATCCTAACAATCTCCGTAAACAGGACTTGCATCCGTATACGCAGATTGTTGCTGTCGCAAATACTTATGTAGGCATGACCTTAGGAAGAGCGAATCAACCAAAACAAGGCCTGATTAACGTTCTGCGCAAGGTACATGAGCTTGGATTTGGCAAGCTGAATGGAAATGCGGTACAAGCTCTGATCGGACATTTATTGCCGAATTTTGTGGGTAAGAGCGTTCAGCTTAGCAATGGTGAGCAAGGTACGATTATTATGAATAATCCGTTGGATATTTTCAAACCTCTGGTAAAAATAAATGAGACTACGTTTAGAGACTTATCTAAAGAGCGTAATTTGACTGTTGAAGAAGTATTTATTTAACGAATATTTTTGTGGCGATAAATAGGAGGCTATCTCCCTGATCCGTAAAATCAGGGGATAGCTTTTTTGTGTTATAATCGAAATTGGGTTAAAAACCCTTCAATATGGAATAGGAGAGTGCTTATCGTGATTATCAAATTCATTCGTTTACGTTAATTTGAGGTGCAATTCAATGATGACATCATCCATTTTTTTGAAAATGTATTGAGTCTTATTTAACTGTGCATTCATTGATAAAATTCGAATGAAATGAGGAATGAACAATGAGCGAAAAAATAGTAAAAGTAAACGGAATTGATATATGTTCGGAAAGTTTTGGAAATCCTAGCAATCCTGCGATATTGCTGATTATGGGTGCCACCTGTTCTATGGTTTATTGGGATGAAGAGTTCTGTCAGCGATTAGCAGATACCGGACGTTACGTTATTCGTTATGATAACCGGGATGTCGGACGTTCCGTTGTTTATGAGCCTGGGAGTTCCAATTATACCGTGATGGACATGGCAAATGATGCTGCTGGGTTACTAGACGCCTATAATATAGAACAGGCAAATATCGTTGGAATGTCCTTAGGCGGAATGATTGCGCAAGTCCTTGCTACACGTCATCCGCAAAAAGTTCTAACCTTAACCTTGATCGCATCAAGTTTTTTCGAATCTGACGATAATGATCGGAACTTGCCTCCTATGGATGAGCGGATCCTCGCATTCCATGCAAATGGAGCAACACTGGATTGGTCTAATGAGGAAGAGGTAGCCAATTATTTGGTTTCAGGTTCCGGCATACTCTGTGGTTCAAAACATAAATTCGATGAGAAAAGAGCGTATAAACAAGTAAGGCTGGAAATAAAACGTGCCAACAACTTGCTTAGCATGTTTAATCATTCTCTTCTTACAGGGGATGACGGCTACGAGGGCAAGGCAAAAAATATCATGGTTCCTACCTTGGTTATCCACGGCACAGAAGACACGGTGCTTCCTATAGAGCATGGCTTGGCGCTTGCGGCGGAAATTCCTGATGCGTCGCTTCTAACCCTGGAAGGAACGGGCCACGAAGTCCACCCGGATGATTGGGAAACAATAATCAAAGCCATTTCGAATCATACTTTAGGCGGTAAAGCTTAACAGGGCTTAAAGAGTAAAATAAAGAAGGGCTACAATTCGGTCTTGCCGATTGTAGTCCTATTTTTTTAGGATTACTTCGTCCCTAGGAATTAAATCGTTTCACTAATTTTTCTTTATGTGCAGTAAAAGCTTCTTCTAATGTGATGCCATATAAGTCAGCTAACAATGCGATATTTCCGAGAACATCCCCGATTTCCTCAATCAAGTCGTTTTTCAGTTGCTCTGGAGTACGAGTCGATTCATCCGGTCGATCTCTGCCGATTTCATAGGAGCGTACAGCTCGAGCGACTTCACCTGTCTCTTCCATTAAGAATCCGACTCTTATAAAAGGACCATAAGTAGTCCAGCCTCGTTCTCCATAAAAATGATTAATCCATTTCTGCACATCGTTAATTTCCATATTATGTAGCACTCCTTAATCTTTCACATGATTTATACTCCAACATATAGTATATTAGATAGCGGACATTATCAATATATAGTTTGGAGATGAGATTTTGAAATCAATATGTGTTTTCGCAGGATCGAATTTAGGGGTGCATGAGGATTATAAAGCTAAAGCTGTTGAACTTGGTAACTACATGGCTATGCATAATTATCGTTTAATTTACGGTGGTTCAAAAATCGGATTAATGGGTGAGGTCGCTAATGCTGTTTTGAATGGTGGAGGCGAGGTAATCGGGGTAATGCCTAGAGGATTATTTAATGGGGAAATGGTACATAGAGAGTTAACGCAGTTGATAGAGGTAGAGGATATGCATGGCCGTAAAGCAAAAATGGGAGAGCTGGCAGATGGCTTTATTGCTTTGCCTGGAGGGTTTGGAACGTATGAGGAGCTCTTTGAGGTTTTGTGCTGGTCACAAATTGGCATACACAAGAAGCCGGTAGGGGTTCTAAATATCAGGAATTATTTTGATCCTCTGATGAATCTGATACATAACAGTATCCAAGAAGGCTTCTCTAATTCTTCGCATCTAAGTCTGCTAAACGTATCCAACGAGCCGTTGGAACTCTTAACTCTATTGAAGGAGTATGTTCCGCAAACGCTTGAGCAAAAGTGGAAACAGCTCAACTGAATAATGAACTATTAGTTTAATGATCGGGTACTCGGGTACACTGTGATCTGGACGTAAACCAACCGAAATCAGGCATTAGTTTCTCCATGACCTTTACCGCTGAGCGTTCGGACTCAGAAGGCGTTATTTGCACTTAGGTTACTTTGGGTTCTCGCGCGATTTGAACTATCCCCCATGCTTGTGAACACACTTTTCCGATGGATCGGACTCAGATGACCTTATTTCTCCATTTCGAACGTTTTAGGCGAGCTATCGGACTATATTGCAGCTATATACTCATAACCACACCGATTCAGCACTGTTACATGGTGATAAGAGCTATACGGTCCGATACTTCTGTAAAAATGACCAAAAAGCGCAAATAGCTGCAATACGGTCCGTAACATATTGAGGGTCTTTGGCTAGTTTGGTTATTTGGGTTACTTTAGTTTCTTGGGCATCATGGGTTTGGTTCTTAGGTTTATCTCCGTTTGAGCAGGGTTTCGGACTCCAGTGACGTTATTTCTTATGAAGAGGTTCATATTTTGTGTTTTTTTTGCCAATAGCGATTATGGAGTCCGATAGCATCCCGATTATGGGATTATACTGTGTATAAGGTCAACTGGGTCCTATAGCGACTTCGCAAGCGGATTCACGGCGCAAAAGGTACGTAATCAAACGAAGTGTAGGTTTGGATTATGGCTACATTACCGCTGAATTTGAAATTCACTAGTGGATTGGCTATGATAAATATAGAGAAACGCTACAAGAGGAGAAATGAGATAATGACCCCCGAGAATCAAATCGAACAATTTAAGAAGCTTAAGCACGATATCACTCGTTTCATGTTAATTTATAAATTTGCATTGGATGAGATGGAAACGAAGATTGAGATCCTAAAACAGGAGTTTCAGTCTCTGCATGATTACAGCCCAATTGAACATACCAAATCGCGTATTAAGTCTCCAGAAAGTATCATGAACAAGATGCTGCGCAAAAATGGTGAATTATCGCTGGATTCAGTGAAAAATTGTATTAAAGACATCGCTGGTCTGCGGATCACCTGTTCTTTTATCTCTGATATCTATCATGTTAGTGAGATGCTTCAGAAGCAGGATGATCTAACGGTCCTTGAGGTAAAGGATTATATTAAGAACCCTAAACCTAACGGATATCAGAGTCTTCACTTGCTGATTCAAGTCCCTGTTTTTATGTCCGATCGTCAGGAGCTTGTCTGTGTAGAAGTTCAAATTCGTACCATTGCTATGGATTTCTGGGCAAGCCTCGAACATAAAATCTTTTATAAATATAATAAATCAGTACCTGAGAGTATGACTCGTGAACTGAAAAATGCGGCGGATGCCGCTCATGCCCTTGATCTGCAAATGGAGCGTCTGCACCGGGATATAAAGGAAATTAAAGACGATGATGAAGATGATCTTAGCTCCTTCGAGGAAGAGCTTCGCCGTATAGTGGTTCATAATAAGCAGTTCACACTTCCAGCTAACTTTATTAAACTGCTTGACGACAAATAAGCTGTTTTGTCCGCCTAGAGTTATCCGTTTCCTTTCGGGTGACTCTAGGTTTTTTTCTTGTATACATCATTGCCATAGATAACTAGAATAGAGTATTCTCAACTAGAAGGGAATGGTTACTTCAGCTTCATCATTTTTACATAAAAGGAGAATGAAGATGAGCGAGCGTACACTTCGCACCATTACTGTGAATCAAATCGGATATCCGCTGGATGGACAAAAGATCGCAGTATTTACAGGTACTGAGCATGATTTTCAGGTAGTTGATGTTGATAGTGGGACTATTGTGTTCAAAGGTAGTTCAGATGCTGGAAGATTTGATAAAGCCAGTGGAGTAACTTTGCACACAGGTGATTTCTCGGAGGTCAATACTGAGGGGAGATATCGGATTGAGCAGAGCGAGGGTGTAGCTTCGGCATCCTTTACAATCTCAGATCAGCCTTATCATGAGCTTCAACAGGGCTTGCTGAAAGCTTTCTATTATTATCGCTGTGGCGTTGAGTTGACTGAAGAATATGCTGGAGATTGGAAGCACAAGGCGTGCCATACCGCAAAAGGGATTGTATATGGGCAACCGGATCTTCAACTAGACTGTTCGGGTGGCTGGCATGATGCAGGTGATTATGGAAAATATAGCGGTCCCGGAGCGAAAGCTATCGCGGATATGCTGCTTGCCTATGAATTATATCCCTCGGCTTTTGTAAGCGCTATCCCATTGCCTGAAAGTGATGGATCTACGCCAGATGTGCTGCTGGAATGCAAGGTGGAGCTCGATTGGTTGTTTAAAATGCAAGACTCCGCAACAGGTGGTGTATACCATAAATTGACTACGTTTAGCTTTCCTGGTCTGGATGTTATGCCTGAGGACGATACAGCAGACCTGTACTTCTCACCAATATCTGCTACTGCAACTGGGGATTTTGCTGGTGTTATGGCTATGGCTGCAAGAGTGTACAAGCCTTTTGATGCTGCTTATGCGCGGAAATGTCTGGATGCTGCGGGGGCAGCATGGGAATGGCTTGTACAGCATCCAGATGTACCCGGTTTTACGAATCCGCCTGAGATTAGCACTGGAGAATACGGGGATGGAGTCGATAAGGACGAGCGGTATTGGGCAGCGGCGGAGCTGTATCGTACGACAGGGAAAGAGGAATATCATCAAGCTGTTCTGCAGCTAGTGCAGCTGGCTTTTCCAAAATACAGTTTAGGCTGGGGTGATATGGGGGGCTATGGCACTATTGCTTATCTGTTAAATGGTGAGGAGCAGGCAGACCGTGCTTTATATGCCTCGTTAAAAGAAGGGCTTGTTGCTGAGGCACAACGATTAGCGGAACAGAGTCGTGAGGAGGGCTATAGGATCTCCTTAAAAGAGGAGGACTATATCTGGGGCAGCAATATGCTAGTAATGAACAATGCAATGCTGCTGCTGGCGGCTGAATATTTTAGTGGAGACTCCGGTTTTGCGGACTGTGCCTTAGATCATCTACATTATCTGATGGGGCGTAACGTTCTGGATTTCAGCTATGTTACCGGGTTTGGGGATCATGCCGTGATGAATCCGCATCATCGCCCTTCTGTAGGTGACCATGTGGCTGATCCGGTGCCGGGATTGGTGTCAGGGGGGCCAGATCGTGGGCTGCATGATGAATATGTAGTTGAGCATTTACAAGGAAAACCAGCTGCGCAGTGCTTTGTCGATCATGAGCTTAGCTATTCTACGAATGAAGTGACGATCTATTGGAATTCACCTGCGGTGTTTGTTGTGGCCCGTTTTAATCAATAAAAAGCAATAGTTCGAATAGGGAAAGACGTCCTGAAACTGGATGTCTTTCTCTTTTTTATAGCTGAAATGCTATAATACTAGACGGTATGCTATTTTAGCGGATGGTATTAGGAGGTAGGGGATTGAGTAGTATTTTTGAGATTCAGAGACTTGCAAAACTTAATTGGAAAAGTAACGAGCAAACTTCGAAATATCTTTTCTCGGAGATCTCCGCAGACATAGCTGAATCGGACCGCATCGCATTGATTGGTGCCTCTGGCCAAGGGAAAAGTACACTCCTTAGAATCCTGGCTCTCTTGGATGCTCCGGATGAGGGAGATATGTTGGTAAAGGGGACTTCATATAAAAGTATGGATGCGAGATTATGGAGGATGAAAATAGGATTTGTAGCACAACAAGCGGTCATGCTGTCTGGCAGTGTGGAGGATAATTTAAGAACTGTCAGCAGACTGCATGACAAACCTTATGATCTTAAACTAGTGCAGCGACTAATTGGGCAATTGGGGCTGGAGCATTTGGATTTAAGCAAAAAAGCGGCAGATTGTTCGGGTGGTGAAAATCAACGGATTTCTTTGATTCGCTCCTTGCTGCTCCGACCTACGGTATTATTGCTCGATGAAATCACCGCTTCGCTCGATGTCAACAGCACTCAAATGGTTGAAAAGCTACTAGAGGATTGGCATAAGGAAGAAGGCACTTCGATGATTTGGGTCACTCATGATCTTAAGCAGGCGAGCAGAATAAGCACAACTACATGGTTTATGGGAAAAGGCAGGTTGGAACAGCATGTGAGCGAGTCTTTTTTTGCTGAATCTGCGGAAGAATTGGCTAAAAGGTTCGTTCGGCCTTCGGAAGGAGCGTCGTTGTTATGAGTTATACAGCACTAAGTTTCACGCTTCTGTTTGTATTAGGGACAATGTTGGTCTCCGTGTGGCAAAAGCTCGGACTGGAAAAAGATATCATTGTAGGCACAGTGCGGTCGGCCATTCAATTGCTTGCGGTGGGGTATGTGCTGCAATTTATTTTTAAATCGGATCAGGTCATTTATGTAATTGTGATAATACTCTTTATGATCAGTGTAGCCGCATGGAATGCAGCCAAAAGAGGCAAAGGCTTGCGCGGATTAGTCTGGAGAATTGGACTGGCGATTGCTACTATGGAACTGCTCATGATGGGCATTCTGCTCAGCTTACATATCATTGAGGCTACGCCACAATATATCATTCCGATTAGCGGCATGACCATTGGCAGTGCTATGGTGGTTTCAGGGTTGTTCATTAACCATATCAAGCATGAAATTCAGCAGAGCAAAGGGGAGATTGAAACGTTGTTGTCTCTTGGCGCAACGATCCCACAGGCGATCCAGGAAGTTAGAAAAAGATCTGTAAAATTCAGCATGATTCCTACCATCGACGGTATGAAGACGGTTGGGCTTGTTCAACTCCCTGGAATGATGACCGGAATGATCATCGCGGGCGCTGATCCTGTAGTAGCTGTTCGTTATCAGATATTAATTGTGTTCTCGTTCACTGCCTCTGCTGCCATAACGAGTATGCTGCTCAGTGTACTGAGCTACCGACTCTTTTTCACGCCGGATCTAAGGCTCAAGCAAATAGTGGAGCAAGGCTAAGCCTATTTCTCACAAGCGATTCCGTCTTTGTCACGGTCGCTTTTTTTATTGGCATTATAGAGTTCTTTCGATACGTAGGGTTTGTATTTCGTTTTGCCGCCTTTGTTCTTGGTTGAGCTGGAAATCGCAACTCCACCTTTGTAATCTTTGTTTAGCTCCGTGCAGTTTTTGTAGGTTTTGACCTTGGATTCAGCGCTTGCTGTATTCAAGGTAGCGACGGATAGAGTGAGTAGCAGACCTGCTGCTAGACAAATGTTTAAGATTTTTTTCATGGGAACACTCCTATAAAAATCTAATGGAATTAATGATTGTGTAGTATCGTTGTATTTTATATTACCAGTTTAATTCATTGAGGTATACATTATTGGTGGATTTGGAAACCGTGTACATATTTATGAGTGAAGTGGGGGAATAATTAGATTCAATTCACATGTAGTGAACAGGCTACGAATGAGGTGATTCTAATTAGCAAAATGAAAATGGCGACTGCCCTAATTGCGGGATTGTTGCTTCTGCCGGGAATGGCTATGGGTGCATCAGCTCCCGTTACTATGACTCACGTTAATGGAGAACTGTTATCGGCTATGCCCAAGCCAGCTCCGGAGTCTAGGCGCATTATATTACCTTCTGCAATTCAAGCATCAGAGCTATACGGGTTCGGATTACAGCATCGGAATGCCTCGATTCAGTATTCGATCTTCTCTAAAGATTTCAAAAAGATTATGTATCCGCGGTTTGTTGAACTAAACTGGGTGACGGGTGTCTCCAGCCCTTGGATCACGAACTACGAGGTCACTAAAGAAACGATAATTAACAAGAACTCAGAGGTCATAGAAATGCGTTTGGATACTGCGACTTCAAGTGGACCAGCACCTTCTATACTTTTGACAATCTCACTTGTGCAAGAGAAGAATAGCTGGGTGATTACCGGAGTGACATCGGACCCCGAGCTGCCGCGTGGCGGATTGCCTAGGAAGTAGGTTGGTTATGGATAGGAAAAAGAGCAAGCGTAGTAGGGGGGGCCCATACGCTTGCTCTTTTTTTGATTCGAAAGCACATCGTTCAGTCCACGTGGTCTGTTTTTCTACAAATGATCAGTGACAATGTTCAGCCCAGGGTGGCAATGCCAACTCAGCGTCACAAATCATCAGCTTACGTTGGTGATTATTTAAGAAACCTCGCTTCACAGATCGTTACGGACCGTATTGCAGCTATTTTTGCTGCACTGCACGATCGTTACGGACCGTATTGCAGCTATTTTGGCATTATGGTCGTCCTGGCGAGAGTTTCGGACTGTATGGCTCTTATTCCCCTGAAATCACGCATTATAGGAGTACATTTGGGTGAATAGCTGCATCTGAGTCCGATAGCAAGGCTAAATCGCCGAAATTATGAAAATAAGAGCTCCTCGGTCCGATCACCGCCAAACTCTAGTGTATTTAAAGTCGCAATGTTCAGCTCAGAGTGACAATGCCAGCTCAGAGTGACAATGCCAGCTCAAAGTGGCAAGGCTAACTCAGAGTGACAATGCCAGCTCAGAGTGACAATGCCAGCTCAAAGTAGCAAGGCTAACTCAGAGTGACAATGCCAGCTCAAAGTAGCAAGGCTATCTCAGAGTGACAGTGCAGCTTAAAGTGGCAAGGCTAACTCAGCGTCACAAATCTTCAGCCTACGTTGCTGATTACTTAAGAGACAGCGCTTCAGACATCGTTACGGACCGTATTGCAGTTATTTTGGCATTATGGTCGTTCTGGCGAGAGTTTCGGACTGTATGGCTCTTATTCCCCTAAAATCACGCATTATAGGAGTACATTTGGGCGAATAGCTGCATCTGAGTCCGATAGCAAGGCTAAATCGCCGAAATTATGAAAATAAGAGCTCCTCGGTCCGATCACCGCCAAACTCTAGTGTATATAGAGTCGTAATGTTCAGCTCAGAGTGACAATGCCAGCTCAAAGTAGCAAGGCTATCTCAGAGTGACAGTGCAGCTCAAAGTGGCAGGGCTAACTCAGCGTGGTAATGTTCAGCTCAGAGTGACAATGCCAGCTCAAAGTAGCAAGGCTATCTCAGAATGACATAGCCCAGCTCAGCGTCAGTAGTCTAGCTTGCTCACAAAGCGCAGCTCGAGCCGCCAGCCCAACTCACATCACATAGCTCAGCTCAATCACCAGCTCAGTGCCAAAAACCCCAGCCAAGCCACAGAAGCTACCTAGATTATCCAGCTGTTAAGCGACTAATCTCTTCCCGCCTTCACCATTAATTCCGCCAGCATTTTGGGTTCGGTTCGAACGGTGGTCATGTGATCTCCTTTGCCCTCGATGAAGCGGAAGATGCCTAAATGACTGGATTGTGTAGGGTGGAATCCGTATGGACCTTGCGGTATCGCGGTGTCCTCCGTTAGATAAAGGTAACTTTTAGGGATCTGGAGACTGTAAAATTTCTTGAGATCAAGCTTTTCGAAAAGTGGACTTGCTGGCTCAGGAGGAGCTTGTTTATAAAAAGCTTGCGCTTCCGCAAGACTGGCGGTGTTGACGAATGTATCCCGGAAAAGAGGGAAAGGGAGCGTTATGGTGTTATTGCCGGAAGTATCTCTCAGCTGTTCAAAGTACTTCAGCGAATCAGCTGGAAATTGGTCCGCCACACTTTGCCCATCCAGCGGTACGAAGGCGTCGAAAAATACCAGACGTTTGATTCGATCCGGTACCTGCTGAGAGACGGTTTGGATCACCGAACCACCAAAGCTATGTCCGAGCAGAATGATATCCTTTAAGTCTTTTTGCTTGATATAGTCGACAACAGACTGTGTGATTTGCGCATGCGTTACATTATTGTTTTTGTCCCCGCCATGTCCGGCATATTCCGGAGTATAGACGGTGTGCCCTAAGCTGCGAAGTGCGGCGGCCGTTTGATCCCAAAAACCAGCAGTAGCCCAAGACCCATGAACTAGAACGAATGTAAGAGGCGCTTGTTTCGCTGCTGTTTTGTTATTGGCGGCCTCAACTGTGGAGCTAAGATTCATAGGCTGGAAACCCATAATTGTAAAGACAGTGATACATAAAGCTAACACTATTTTTGTGCGAATCGATTTCATACTGTGCCTCCTATGTGGGGTGAGAGTGTAATACTTAGAGGATGCCCCGTTTAGAAAAGAAAGATGAATTTTTATCAGGAGTAGTGAATCTCCGCACCTAGGCATAGGCAAACGCATATCTTGTGTTTAGGGAAAGCAAAAATTTATAGCAACAGAAAGGTAGGAAAAAAAGTGACTTCATACATGGACTATACGTCCCCCAATACAGAGTTTACTTTTGATGTGAACACTAATACACTTTTTAAAAAAGATGCCAACAACTTCATTAACTTGCTGTCGGTTAAACAATTGAATACGCTCGAGAACATATCACTGCTGGATATTTTTCTTAGTAAATCAAATGTGGTTGAACCTCATTATCATCAAAATGCTGCAGAGCTTGTATATTGTATCTGCGGTTCAGCGGTAGTGTCTTTAATCAATCCGTTCACAAATGAACTTCTGCATTTTCCGATTTGTCCGGGTCAAGTGGCAAATGTGCCGCAAGGCTGGTGGCATTATGAGATAGCTACTGTCGATAATACACATCTGCTCGCGATTTTTGACGCACCTATTCCTGAGGTTATCTTAGGTTCGGATATTCTTAGCAAAACCCCGGCAAATGTATTAGCCCATACTTACTGCTTAAATGAAGCTAAGGTAAAAGAAGCTTTAGCTCCAATCAAGCCTGGAACCTTCATCGGCCCTCCTGCTGACTGCTGCGAAGAAGATAAAGTAATGGGCAGCAGCAATATGCCTCCTAATATGGCCCCTAACATGGCTCCAAATATGCAAGCCAATGTTAAACCAAATATGCATCCTAATATGCAGCCAAATATGAATCCTTACGCTCATATGCAGGCGCAACCCATCCCGATATCTTCACAAATGCCTCCAGCTACACAAGCCTTTAATTATCAGCCTTACCCGATGCAAGGGTACTATACGCAGGGTTATGATCAGCATTATCGCCAACAACCCTATGTACAGCAGCAGCCGCATTACCAATATCCGAATAACCAAGAGTAAACTAAAAAAACCTCCCGGAACTCTAGATTCCGGGAGGTTTCGTAATTAAACCTAGGATAAACGGACAAGAACTCTTCCTCTAAGGTTTCCTTGTAGAATATCTTCCAATGCTTGCGGTAGCTCATATAACGTGACTTCACGATCCACGAGGTTCTCCAGCTGACTTGGCTTCAGATCGCTCGCCATCCGTTTCCAAGCCTGCTGGCGAAGGTCTGCAGGACATTCCACAGAATCTATGCCGAGAAGGTTAACACCCCGAAGAATAAACGGAAGTACTGTAGTTGGAACTGAAGTGCCTCCGGTTAAGCCACTTGCAGCTACAGAACCTCTGTAGGTGATTTTACTCAGAACTGCGGCAAGGGTGTCACCACCCACCGAATCTACTGCGCCTTGCCATAATTGTTTGTCCAAGGGTTTGCTGGCGCCGCCAATGACCTCTTCACGTGAGATCACGTCTTCGGCTCCTATACCTCTAAGGTAATCGGCAGCTTCGGCGTTACCTGTGCTTGCCACTACGCTATACCCTTTTGCGCCAAGCATGGCAATAGCAGATCCACCTACACCGCCGGTAGCGCCTGTTACAAGTACTTTGCCTTTGTCCGGGGAAACGTCATGATCTTCCAGGGCTAGTATGGACAAGGCTGCTGTCAGTCCTGCAGTACCGTAGATCATAGCTTCTTTAAGCGTCAGGCCTTCTGGAAGGGGAGTGATCCAACCTGCGGGAATACGAGCGTATTCGCTAAAGCCACCAAAGTGTGATACGCCAACACCATATCCTGTCGCAATGACTTGCTGCCCTATATGAAACCGCTCGTCTGTGGAAGATACCACAATACCGGATAAATCTATCCCTGGAATAAAGGGATATGTTCTTAGAATTTTACCGTTTGGAATACTGGCTAAACCGTCTTTATAGTTTACACTGGAGTATGCAACCTTAATTACAACCTCTCCAGCTGGCAGATCCTCTAGGGTAACCGGTTTAACAGCTACGGAGAAGGATGATTCTGTTTTGTCGACAACTAACGCTTGAAATGATTCTGTCATAAGTGTGAGCTCCTTCAACTACGTTATAGGTAAGACATGTATATAATATTTATTCTGCCCGGTCAACTTGTGATTGTCTATGATATAGCGCAATTGTTTATTAAGGTTCCGTTAAATCGCGTGATAGAGGGTGAAACTTATGAAATGGAAAAATTTAAGGGTTACAGTCTTAGTGGGTATCACATTAGTCTCACTTGGTTTTAATGGATATTCTTTTTACAACAAGCCACCAAAAGAGACTAACCCAACTACCAAGGAGCTAGTTCAAACTATGGGTGTGATTTCAATCCAATCTAACTCTGAGAGCGGAGTGCAGGGTGAGAGTGTGGAGGAACTGAAAAAAATTATTTATAAGTTACCGCAAGTGGAGAAAAAATTAGCTTTTATAAAGGGCGTTATCACAGAAGGGAATACGGTTTATCTGGATCTGGATGAGGTGGAATGGTTCGGTGGAGCGGCGGCAGAAATTGCAGCTAAAGAAGATGGTGTACTAGAACCCGAATCATTGCCTAATGGATTCTATATCCGAAATGCAAGCGAAGAAATCAAGCGGGTTAAGCTGGAGACTGATGTAACTATAGCTGAACTAAACGGGGCGAGACATCAGCAAGGGGACTATACGAGTTTTATTAGCGAAGAGCTAATGGATAGATTATTCCATCTGACATTTGTAGAAGGTAAGGTTGTTTTGCTAGAAGAGCAGTACAGACCTTAGTGAAGGAGAACAACTAGAAAGGGTTAGTGGAGAAAAGAAATCGGCAGGATGCTCTACAGCATGCAGAAAAGGTAATGAAGAGTAGAAGAGCTTACGGTTTGTTTATGCTTACATACACTTAAGATTATGATGAATTTTATTTTTATGGGAAAAATGGCTCTGTGCCCGTAGCTGTCATACCTGATGTATTTGGACCGGGTGCGGATGGGAATACTGTAAGAAGAAAAATTTTTCGTTGATCTAGTTAATAGGCGGAAGATATGTTTAAATGGGAAAGTATAGTATTTTTTAAATAATAGGATTGAAGAAAGAGAGGCTAATTCATGTCGATTGCGACTACAATGATTATCAGGCTCGAAATTCGGAAATCGGTTGCATCTTTTGGCGATGTTGCTTCAGGAATTGCCGCAGCTGGCGGAGATATTGTTGCTATTGACGTGATACGTGCAGGGAAGGATGTCACTACCCGAGATATAACAGTGAATGTGCAAGACGCAGCTAATGGAGATATTATCTCAATATTATCGAAGATGCCGGGAATTAAAATAATCAACGTGTCGGATCGGACCTTTCTGGCTCATCTTGGCGGAAAAATTGAAATCACACCTAAAATGCCGATTAAAAATCGGGAGGATTTATCCTTAGTGTATACGCCGGGGGTAGCCCGGGTATGTACGGCGATTGCCGAAGATCCCAGAAAAGCTTATTCTCTGACGATGAAAAGAAATACAGTTGCAGTCGTTTCGGACGGCACTGCTGTGCTTGGACTAGGGGATATCGGGCCGGAAGCCGCTATGCCTGTCATGGAAGGTAAGGCGATGCTGTTTAAGCAATTGGCGAACATTGATGCTTTTCCGCTGTGCTTAAATACCAAAGATCCGGATGAAATTCTCAATATCGTAAAAGCAGTTTCTCCTGGCTTTGGAGGGATAAACTTAGAGGATATAAGTTCGCCACGCTGCTTTGAAATCGAACGCCGGCTTGCGGAAGAGCTGGACATTCCGGTATTTCATGATGATCAGCATGGAACATCCGTGGTGGCTTTTGCAGGACTTTTGAATGCGCTTAAAGTTGTAAATAAATCTATTGAAAATGCACGGATTGTTGTTGTGGGTATTGGGGCGGCTGGGGTGTCCATATGTAATCTGCTGCTGGCAGCGGGCGCGCGTTATATTTATGCGGTTGATCGTGAAGGCGTTCTCAGAAAAGATCTCCAGTATGATAATCCGGAATGGCAGAAGCTTGCTGCCGCAACCAATCCTGAGGGAATTGAGGGTGGAATAACGGAGGTTATACGAGGGGCAGATGTCTTTATTGGGGTGTCCCGTGGGGGGATTCTAACCGTGGATCATCTCAAAAGCATGGCCAGTGATAACATCGTTTTTGCGATGGCTAATCCTACACCGGAGATTGAACCGGATTTGGCAGAACCTTTTGTTCGCGTCATAGCGACAGGCAGAAGTGATTATCCGAACCAGATCAACAATGTGTTATGTTTTCCGGGTATTTTCCGTGGCGCACTTGATTGCCGGGCTAGAACTGTGAATCTCGAAATGAAGCTGGCTGCGGCAAAAGCCATTGCATCGGTCGTTCATCCGGATGAACTCAATGAGCAATATATCATCCCAAGTATTTTTAACGAAAAAGTAGTTGAACAGGTCCGCCTGGCAGTAATCCAAGCAGCTATATCCACGGATGCAGCACGCCGGATTCCTAAAGACGTAGCAGCTATAACGGAATAAGATCTATACGATAAATGGACTGCTTTGCTTCATTAGAGAGCAGTCTATTTGTTTTTATATTTGGAGGAAAATTGCCCGAATTGCAACTTTAAATCCACTTAAAGGTGGGGGAATGTATGAGAAGAATTCATATTATGGGAGCCTCAGGCGTAGGAACGAGTACATTAGGTTACGCATTAGCTAAAGTGTTGCCACATGTACAGTTAGACAGTGACGACTATTTTTGGGAGCATAAATTCACTAAGCAGCGTGAGGTCAATGCGCGATTAGCGAAACTTACAAGCGATTTGACCCATAAGGAGCCTTGGATTTTAAGCGGTGCGGTATGTGGCTGGGGAGATGGCCTTCGACCATTATTCGATTTGGTTATTTTTCTAGGACTTCCACCGGAAATTCGTTTAGATAGATTAAGAGCCAGAGAGTACGAGAGATATGGTGATCATATTTTGCCTGGAGGAAGTAAATACGAAGCATATCAGACCTTTATGGAGTGGGCGGCATTATATGATGTTGCTGGAGTTGAAGTCAGGAGCAAAGTGCTGCATGAGGAATGGATGTCCACACTGGAATGTCCTATTTTACGAATAGAGGAAGATTTATCGGTTGGAGAGCGCGTTGAGATCGTGCTGAGATATTTACAAATGGATATAAGCGATACATAGATTTAAAAGGGGCTCTGAATGTCTAAGCAAATAGGAGTGTAGTTCAATGAAGATAGGTTTAGTGAGGCACTTTAAAGTGGACAATCAAACGAGGCGCGGACGAATATCTGGGGAGAATTTTAACGCTTGGGTCGAAGCATATGATCAATCTGATATAAAGTTCGGGCAGTTTAGAAGCTCTGAGCAAGCTTGGGATGTGTGTCTCAGTAGTGATCTGCCTAGAGCCATACATACCGCGAATCTGATCTACTCTGGTAATATTATATATATGGAGCAGTTAAGAGAAATCGAGATTGCTGCAACTTGGCTGAAGGGAATTAAACTGCATCATTTTATGTGGTTAGTGCTGGGGCGGATGGCTTGGTATTATGGGCATTCCTCACAGTCAGAGAGTAGAACCGCAACATTACTCCGCACACAAGCAGTTATCGAGCGCTTAGAACGCGATTTTGGATCAGCAAATGTGTTAGTAGTTACCCATGGAGCTTTTATGAAGGTGTTGGCGCAGCAGTTGATCCAAAGAGGTTATAATGGAAAGCGTATATCTCATCCACGGAATGGTGGACTGTATGTGTATGAGCAGGGCTGTTAATTTAAAAGAAAGCAGGATGAACAATCATGGTTGTTATTAAAGAAATAGAAATGGAATCCCTTTCTGAACTGGGGAATTTATATCAAGAGCTGATGAATAAACCGTCTGACCTTAATAGGCTTGAAGAAGTATTTAAAGGGGTCAAGGCGGATAACCGCTACATCCTGTTGGGTGCTTTTGTAGAGGGTGAGTTACTAGGGTCTTTGATGGGCATCGTGTGTCAGGATTTAGTGGGGGACTGCAAACCGTTTATGGTGATTGAGAATGTGGTGGTTTCAGCGCGGGCACGCCGTCAAGGCGTTGGCAAAAAACTTATGAACGCCATTGAACAAGCAGCCCGGGAAAGAGACTGCTATTATATCATTTTAGTCTCCGGTGAGCAGCGGAAGGAAGCGCATGTGTTCTATGAATCGTTAGGTTATAGAGATGAAAAGGTGGAGGGATACCGAAAACATTTAAGCTCCCATTAAAAAGCACACAACTTTCTAGGAGGTTTTTAACCTGCATACATTTTTTAAATATAACTGGATGGTCCGTGAACAATGGTATGAGTGGTGTGGAGATATTTCTGAGGCGGAGCTGCTTGCAACACGTATAGGTGGTGTAGGCAGTATTCTTAAGACGCTTTTTCACATTGTTGATGTGGAGTGGAGCTGGATTCAAGTATTGCAAGGAAAGCCGGATTTCCAAGAGGATTTTGAGCAGTACAAGACTTTGTAGCAAGTAAGAGAATTGGATGCAAAATTCCACACAGAGGTGGAACCCTTTGTAACGGCTTGGCATGAGGGTCTGGAACAGAGGGTTTTAGAGGATCACCTTCCGGATGGCAGGATCGTGACCGATGCTTGGGGTGAGGTAATGCGCCATGTGATTGCTCATGAGATTCATCATGTCGGGCAATTATCGGTCTGGGCTAGAGAGATCGGAAAACCGCCGGTTTCAGCTAATCTGATTGGCAAAGGGCTGATAAACAGCCTACCTGGCAAAGCATAGACAAGCTATTCAGCGTATATTCAGATTCATATTTTACAATCTCCTTGAACTGCGAAAACATAAATCTGTACTTCAAGGAGGATTACACATGGTGAAGAAGAAAAATTTGCTGAGAAAGTTCATGGCAGCTACACTAAGTCTTGCTATCGTCTCAACGGCGTTTGGTGTTGCTGGAAACACGCCCGTAGTTAGTGCGGCGGATGCAGGTGTAACGAAAGCGTATGAATCCCTGTTCGCGGGTGACAGAATCATTGATGTTAAAGTAACGATTGATGATGCGGATTGGAAAAGTATATTAGCAAGTCCCCTCGAAAAAGAATACAAAAAAGTTAAGGTTGAAGTTGACGGGAATGTTGTTGAAAATGTTGGATTTTCTACTAAAGGGAATCTGACGTTAAAATCGGTAGCCAGTATGACAGACTCGGACAGATACAGCTTCCGGCTGAAATTTGATAAATATGATAAGAAGCAAACGTTACTTGGTCTTGATAAAATGGTACTGAACAATAATTTCTCGGACCCTTCGTATATTCGTGAATATTTACATTACGAAGCGCTTCGTTCTGTTGGTGTGGATGCACCTTTGACTGTGTTCACCAATCTGTATATCAACGGAGAATTATATGGTTTTTATGTAGGTGTGGAAGCAATAGATGACAGCTACTTAGAACGTACCTATGGAGAAAATTATGACGATGGTGTTCTGTATGATACAGAAGAAAAAAGTTATCTGCAGTACAAAGAAGGCAGTGACTACGAAACGATAACTTATGATACAGGTAAAGAAGATGATAAAGCTTCGTTAAAGAACTTCATCAAGGTGCTGAATGAGATGCCTGCCGGTGAGAAGGGTTCTATTGAAAGTGTGCTAGATGTGGATTCGGCACTGAAGTATATTGCCGCTAATGCTGTATTGGGTAACTATGACAGCTATAACGGGGATAAAGGTCATAATTATATGTTGTACGGGGATGCATCCGGTAAATTTAGTGTACTTCCATGGGATATGAACATGTCCTTTAACGGGTATTCTGGTGGCGGAGGCGGCAGAACAGGGACAACAGATACAACAGCTGCTGCGGGCACAACTTCTACTTCGGCAACAACCCTTGCAGCCAATACCAACGCAGTAACTGCATCAATTGATAATCCAACGCTTGGGATAAGTTTAGATCAGGTCCCAATGATTGCTAATCTGTTGGAAGTGCCTGAATATAAGACTAAATACCTGAAATATGTATCTGAGCTGGTTGATTATTTGGAAGGAATTCAGAGCAGAATTACTGAATTGGCTACCTTGATCAAACCTTACGTTCAAGCAGACCCAACCAAATTTTATACCATGGAACAATTTGAAAGTAATGTTACTTATTCAGCAACAGGTGAAATGGGTGGTAGTGGAGGAATGACTCCGCCAGCTGGGATGGAAGGCATGACTCCTCCTGAAGGGATGGAGGGTATGACACCTCCGGATGGAACGACACCGCCAGCACGTCCTGATAATACAGCGACTGCGACTGATGGTAATCCTACACCTCCAACAGGTAACGCTGGAGGCGGGGGACAAGGTATGGGCACAATGGCTGCAGGTTCGATTATGACCTTTGCGCTGAACAGACTCGCTAATCTGCAAGGCCAGCTAGGACTTAACGTCACACCTCTTCCCTCTGTAACTACAACACCATCAACAACGAATCCGAACACGACGGGCACTAAGGGAATATCCGTACTTTTAAACGGAACAGCGGTCAGCTTTGCAGATCAGCTTCCTGTGAATAAGGATGGCCGGGTGCTGGTGCCAGTGAATGCAATCTTTAATGCTCTGGGTGCTACAGTAACCATGGATCAAACGACTAAGAAAATCACCGCAGTAAAAGACAATACAACGATCGTAATGGCCATTGGCAGCAAGACTGCTTACATCAATGGCAAAGCACTCACACTCGACGTTCCTCCGCAAATTATCGGAAATCGGACACTGGTTCCGGTAAGATTTATTTCCGAGGGATTGAACATGGATGTGAAGTGGGATGCAGGGACTTCTACAGTTACAGCTACGACTAAAACAGCAGCTTTATAATTAGCTTTATCGCAAATGCGGAAATCCTGGGCAAGCTCTGGATTTCCGCATTTTTTAATTCAAGCAGATCAACTCGTGCTGCTGCTAGAGAGCAGTGGCGGAAACCAGACATGACGAAGATCGACCCAACCCTGGCTATTGAAGCTAACTCCACGGACAGAAGGGAGATAAGCAGTCTGAGTAGGTTTTTCATACAAAATATGTAGGTGGTGCTCTTCAATCAGACGGTTCTCGATGATACTGAAACTTTCCGCTCGGGCCACCGGATTAGGTTCGCGCGCGATGGTATATAACCAGCCTTCAATATCCGCTCTAGTATGCGGTTCAATATGCTTAGAGAGTGTGAGGTATAGATCAAACAAACGAAGTTGTTCATCCTCGTCACGGAATAATGAGAAAACAATCAGGTCAGATTCCAGCCGAATCGGACCTTTAAATTCCTCTGGAGACACGGAAATGACATTGCATTTATAACCTTGTTGCTCTAGTCTAGTGGCAATAAAATCAGCATCGCCAGCATATTGTGGAATCGTAGAGATTTGCAACGTGATTTCTTGATCTATTATCGCTTCTTGCTCGATGGACGCTGAATCGTCTTTTAAACAGGAGACTATTTTTGCCCGAAGCAGGGGATCGCTTAGCGGTCCCTTTTTTTGCGTATTGCAGGTGACGAATTTCCGAATGGAAGACTCCGAATGAATTCGGCTCCAGGTCGAAGAACTGGCGGATGAGGGATTCTGAATCACGTGAAAAGCAGAACCCGTATCAGAGGATGACGTTTCGGTATCCCACGGGACATAAAGGATTTCAACCCGATCTAAATGAGCCCGTCCTTGAAAATAATAAGGAAAAACCTCCAGCACACAAGTGTCCTCGGTCATATCCACAACCTTAAAGGGGCCAGTCCCCACGGGTCTACGGCCAAAGCTCTGCTCATCCATTCCTTCTAAATCACGCGGTACAATTGCGGCTCTGCTCGTACACAAAAATGGTAGAAATAGTTCATTAGGTTGCTTAAGCGTAATTTGAACGGTAGATGGATTTAATGCGGTGACCCGCTGGATTTCTTTGAAAATATAGCTATAGAGTGTCCGTTTAGAGGTTTGCATCAACCGTCCCAGGGAATAGACTACATCCTTGGCTGTCAGCACTTTTCCATGATGGAATAACACCTCTTTGCGTAGAAAAAAAGTCCAGAGCGTCCGGCTCTCATCGACTTCCCAGGCGTGAGCCAGACAGGGAACAATTTTGTCCTGTTCACCACTTCGTTTCACTAACCCGTCGAAAACATGGCTGGAAACAAATGACTCTGCCAGCAAATTCATATAGAGCGGATCGAAGGTATGGAGTTGCTGGGTAATAGGCAGCCGGAGAGTATCAATTTGCTTGTCACTACGAATTTCAGAATGATGCCCAAAATAGGTCAGCAGCCAACCCTGCAGTGTATCCTGCAGTGAGGTGGAGCTGGCATGGGTTTTGATACCTTCTATAGCGTTGTGGACATCTTTGCGGCTAATCGCCTGCATCATGGATTGAAGGGCAATTTCTTCGGAGGGAACAAGAAATTGCAGCAAAGAGCGGCTTCCCCGCCCACGCTTAGGCGTCCATTTGATCCATTCCTGCAACATCATTTTATTCACAATATGCAGGGCATTGCGGTGTGTACAGCCGAAAATCAATGCCAACTCATCCATCGTCACTGAGATTTCTGTGGCTCCCCCAAAATGAGATTGCAGCTTTAAAAATTGACTATGCAGCTTCATTGTTTTGGTTCCTTTCGGAAAATAGGAAATTATAAATAAATTCTTTCTCTTTTTTTTCTTATTTTATCACGTAAAATAAGGATGAGAAAGTAAGAAAATGGGGGTAATTACCATGACCGAGGAAATGGAAACGGGAACGGGACTTAGGCTAAATCGATCGCTTGCTGCTTTGCTTGCCGCGTTCTTACTGGCAATAGTTCATCAGTATTTATTTTATGGAAAGCTGGCGGGCCTATCGTATCCAATCTTTGTATGTCTGTTCTATGCGTTCATGCTTTATTATGCCAAGGCTAAAATCCGCAAGCTTAACAAATTCAGTTACTTCTGGTTTGGAGCGATTTTTCTACTTTCATTAACCTATTTATTCTTTCATAATTTTTTCTTCTTTGGGCTGAACCTGCTGGTGATCCCGGTGTTGATTTTATTACATATGACTTATTTGCTTAGTGATAAACGGCCGGCTTGGAGCCGGCTTGGATTAGTGGGGAACACGCTGGAGCATGTGCTTCCACAGAATTTCCGCCATTGGAGCACTGTGTTTACGATCATTAAAAGGTCTGGCGGCAGTAAAATGAAGGACGAGCGTAAGCAGGTTATGGGGAAAGTGCTGATAGGACTTGCGATCTCTTTTCCAATATTGCTGGTTGTGGTGACTCTGCTGTCCTCAGCGGACGGAGTGTTTCATCATGTACTGCTGGCGCTGCCGAATGTACTGGATCGGATTTCATTTGGGGAAGGTTTTGTGCGGGTGCTGTGGATTATCCTGCTGGGCATGGGCTTGTTCGGCTTAGTGTGGGGGTATGTGGATTCGAAAATCTATGACTGGAATATGCAGCCTAAGGAATATGGTCCAGTGCTGGCGCCTGTAAGCTTTAAAATGGATCCGATAATTATGACGACGATTCTTATAGCCATTAACACGGTATATGTATTGTTTGTTTTCGTACAGTTTTCTTACTTGTTTGGAGCATGGGAAGGGATTTTACCAGAGGGCAGCTCATATGCTGATTACGCACGTAGTGGATTTTTTGAGCTGATTATGGTGGCTGCGATTAATTTCGTGATTTTACTGCTGGCTTTGGTATCGGAAGGAAAAAGAAGTGGGGGGCTGCAAAAATTCATTAATGTCCTGCTCTACATTCTGGTTGGTTGCTCGACAGTTATGTTATATTCCGCCTATACCCGTCTGACTCTCTATGAAGAGGTGTATGGCTATACCACGACTCGGTTTTTAGTGCATGCATTTATGATATTTATGGGCTTATTGTTGGTGGTTGCAGCCTTACGGATAGCTGTTCAGCGTGTGCCATTGGCGAAATGTTATATTGTGCTCGGCTTGATCTCCTACGTCGTCATGAACTATATCGGGATGGATGTTATTATCGCTAATAAAAATATGGATCGCTATGCAGCGAGTGGTAAATTGGACGCCAATTATTTGGTCCGTTTATCTCCGGAGGTCATCCCTTCTCTGATAAAGTTTAGTGAACAGGAAGATGGGATGCTGGATGATTTTTTAAAGAATGAATGGAGAGAACTCAATAAGCGTGAGCAGGCATGGCAGTCGTTTAATTTCCCGCAATATCTGGCGCAGCGTGAGCTGGCTGAATATTTTGCACAGTAAAGGTAAGAAGAAGGTGTGAGGTCAGTGAGGAAAAAGCCATTTAAAAGAGGCTGGTCATTTATCATTATTTTTATTACGGTAGGTTTAAGTTACGGGATCTATCATATCTATTTATACAATGCGCCCAAACAAAATCATTACTCGCGTGTTTCCAGCACCCATCTTGAACAGGAAAGTCTGGGCGGCATTCAGCTGCTTCAAAGCCTTGATTCAATCGCTAGGGAACCTAAGCCAAATAATGATATAGAGCGGTATCAGTATTATGATCTGGGTCACGAGACAACAATAGCCACAGCACGTGGTGATGATAAGATCATTCTAATCAGCGTCTATTCCGATCATACGATGAGTACGGCAAGAGATATTCATATTGGAGCTTCAGCGGACGAAGTGATCAAGGCTTATGGCACTTCTTATTATAAAAGAGGGGAGCAAGGGGCTGAGATTATCGGATACGTGGATAAAATCAACCATCGGAGTATTGAATTTTGGCTGCAGGATCAGAAGGTAGATATGATTCGTTATTGTGTGGATTCTGTTGTAATGTAAAGTGTCATAGGAAAACCTCATTAAAAAGGACATATGTCCTTTTTTTGTGGGGTATTCTAAATTACACTGGAGCAAACAATAGAGGGGGCACTACATGCAGACGATAAATGACCGTGAGGCTGTCCGTGCCTTGGCAGTGAAGAACGGTCTGGACGGAATATTTAGCCCGCTGGTAACGCATAAAATGGAGTTGAGACGTTACGCGGATGAAGAAAAGCTGTGTCTGGTTGGCGATCAATTGGATGGGATGTTCATATTGGTTGAGGGCAAGCTCAAAATCCAGACCTTGCTGCCAAATGGCAAATCTATGCTGGTGCGGTTTACAAATCCGATATCTGTGATTGGGGATGTAGAGCTGCTTCACCGGTTCCCTGTTAAGAATCAAGTGGAGTCTGTGGGTGAGAGCTTGATTCTTTTTGCAGGGAGAAGACTACTCCTGAGAGAGCTTGAGGAAAACACAGCGTTGTTACGTTTTCTCGTCGGAGAACTTAGTCACAAATTGCATACGCTCGGTCAAGCCTCTGCACTTAACCTGTTGTATCCTGTGGAGAATCGATTTGCCAGTTATTTAATGTCTTTGTTCGCGGATAAAAATGGTGACCGGCGGGTGGAGGAGATTCGGACCTCAAGTCTTATTGAGACAGCAGAATTGCTTGGCACAAGCTATCGGCATCTTAATCGAATTGTACGGCGTTTTATTGATGAAGGAATCATTACACGAAATCGTGGACGCTTAAGTGTACTGGATGAATCGAAGCTGGCAGAGCTGGCTAACGGAAATTTATACGAATAAAAAGATCTCAAGAGACCATTAGTTCCTGCCTCGGCCGGAAATAGGGGTCTTTTTGTTTTTTTAAGCAAACATTCAGTTCAAATTCAGAGAGGCTTAAGGGAGAGCTAGTAGGATAAAAGTACCAAATAGATCTACATACATATAGAGATGAGGAAAACCGATGGTGAAAAGTATCCGTGGGAAAATAGTCTTAGGATTTACTGCTGTGATTATAGTCTTTCTAGTGGCGATAGCCGGAAACACATTGTTTCAGGGGAAGGTTACCCAATTGACAGATCAGGTTAATCGTAACTGGGACAAGCTGTCACTTGTTCAAGGCTTAACGGATAAGATTCGTACCGCAGATGAGCTGGGTGCTCGTTATGTGATGAGCAACACAGATGATGAGCGAAATTCATATCTGGCGCAGTATGAAGAAATGCTCCCATTGATTGAAAATGCTATTACAGAGCTGGAGAATGCCCGATTAAGTGAAGCTGAGTTAAAGGGTGTAACTGAGCTGAAGAGCAAATGGAATGATTATTTGATCGTTCTGAAGGAAGCTTTTGCCTTAGCTAAGGAAGGAAATTTCCCGGAAGCGCAGAAGAAATTCACGGACCTGTCATTAGACGCTATGATTGAATCTCAGATTGTGTTTCAGAACATGCTCATGGAGGAAATAGAGAATGGACAAAGCCTGGCAAATTCGCACCGTAACAACGCTTTGATTACTAGCTTTGGTGTGACCGGATTGTCGGTAGTGCTCGCGGTGATCCTTGCGCTGCTAATTTCTGGACGGATTATTAAACCGCTTCGTGATGTGAACACTCAGTTGAAGGAAATTGCAGATGGGGATGCCGATCTTACGCGCAAATTAAGTGTTCGTTCTAAAGATGAGATTGGTGAACTGGCGTTTAACTTTAATAAAATGACAGATAATCTGGGCACGATGATTGAACAGGTGAAGTTATCGGCGAATAGTCTCGCGAGTTCCTCTACAAAGCTTAGGTCAGATAGTGGAGTGACGGCAGGCGCCACAGAACGAATATCGGATATTATGGGTGAAGTCGCTTCTGGAACAGCCAGACAGATGAATGATTTGCAGACCAATACAATTACAATCTCAGAAATATCACTAGGAATCGGCCAAATTGCTGCCAGTGTCCAGGACATCTCGGAAGCCTCCCATCGCTCTGCGGCATTTGCCATTACAGGAGATGAATCCCTTCAGGCCGCAGGGCAGCAAATGGAATCGATTAATCGCTCCATACAATCTCTATCACAGCAAGTCCAAGGTTTTGTGAATCGATCTCAGGAGATTGGCAGTATTGTAGGAGTCATAAAAGGAATCGCTTCGCAGACGAATATGCTGGCCCTAAATGCGACGATTGAGGCAGCTCGTGCTGGTGAACAAGGTAGAGGTTTCGCTGTGGTTGCCGATCAGGTCCGTAAGCTGGCAGAGCAGTCCGCGGAATCCGCCAATCAAATTGCAGAAATGGCGACTGGGATCCAAAGTGAAGCAGATGATGCTATGAAGGTGATGATGAGCAGCATGCGTGAAGTAAAGGGAGGTACGGAGATTATCGAGGAAGCGGGACGTTCCTTCGGTGAGATTCGATTATCTATAGATTCACTTGCTGAACAGGTTCAGGAAGTATCTGGAGCCGTGGAGGAGATTACGGCAGCTGCGGATGAGATTGTAGAGTCAATTCGTAACGTTACGCAAATCTCGGAAACAACCGCTGCGAGTACTCAGCATGTGTCAGCAGCCTCACAAGAGCAAATGGCTTCAGTCGAACAAATTGCATCCTCTGCAAGTGAATTAAGTACAATGGCGCATGGACTGCAAGGGTTGGTAGCTAGATTTAATGTATAACACGAAGCTTCGGAGAGTTAAGGGGCAATATAGTCCCCTTGGCCTCTCTGTGGCTTTTTTTGGTTGAACGTAATATCCCACATACAAAGCATAGAAATCGCCATCGACGGCCATCTACCTATAACTTATATTATTAGCGTTATTAGTTAGCTTGTATCCGTAATCCATCATTTCAAATGTAGGAGGCGAATGTCTATAAAATTACTGTTTTGAAAGCGCATCCTTTCTGCTGCATAGCTCCACAAAATTTTGGAAGGTGGTTATTCAATGATAGCAGCTTCTAAAAGATTTACCGGGAAGACGTCAGTACTTTATTGTTTGATTGTTATATTATTTGTAGGTCAGTTAGGATTATATCCCTCGGTGAGTTTAGCTGCGGGGAATTTAGCCCAAGGGAAGACTATTACTTCAAGCTCCTTCGGTGATGTATACGTAGCAGCCAATGCTAATGACGGCAGCCAAGGAACGTATTGGGAGAGCGCAAGCGGTGTTTTTCCGCAATGGATTAAAGTGGATTTAGGGGCAGCAAGCAGCGTGAATCAGGTTGTGCTAAAGCTGCCTACGAATTGGGAAACAAGAACTCAAACATTAGCGGTGCAAGGGAGTATAGACGATGCAGCTTACAACAACTTAGTAGAATCCGCCAATTATACATTTAATCCAACGAGTGATTCCAATACAGTGACCATCAGCTTTACAGCTGCGAATATCAGATATGTTAAACTGAATTTCACATCCAATACGGTCTGGCCAGCAGCACAGTTAGCGGAATTTGAGGTTCATGGTAATACAACTACAACTCCATCCTCAGGATATGAAGCGGAGAATGCCGCATTATCCGGTGGTGCCAAGGTTAACACGGATCATACAGATTATACAGGTACAGGATTTGTTGATGGTTACCTAAATCAAGGTGCTGCAACTGCATTTAGCGTTAATGTGGCTTCTGCTGGTAACTATGATGCTACATTAAGATTTTCAAATGCATCAGGCAGTACAAAAACCATTAGTGTTTATGTGAATGGAACTAAAATTAAGCAAACCTCACTTGCGAATCTGGCCAATTGGAATACTTGGTCAACAAAGATTGAGACGCTGGCTCTGAATGCTGGTGCTAACACGATTACTTATAAGTACGATGCAGGAGACACTGGAAATGTGAATCTAGATAATTTGAACGTCACTCCAGCTTCTGCGTCAACACCTACATCAACGCCGACGGCAACTCCGACACCAACGGCAACACCTACCCCAACGCCGACGGTAACACCGACCCCGACACCGACACCGACAGTAACACCTACGCCAACACCGACAGTAACACCTACACCAACTCCAACTCCAACTCCAACGGTAACACCGACCCCGACACCAACAGTTACACCAACGCCTGGGGCGGGTTCCAATCTGGCTTTGAACAAAAGCATCAACGCTTCCTCTTCCGTCTTTACCTTTGTTCCTACAAATGCGAATGACGGTGATGTAACTACTTACTGGGAAGGAGCAGGAGGAAGTTATCCCAATACATTATCTGTAAACCTGGGTAGTAATGCCGATATTACATCCATTGTCCTCAAACTGAATCCATCATCGGCCTGGTCCACACGTACTCAGACTATTCAAGTGCTTGGGCATAATCAGAATACAACAGCCTTTACTAGTCTTGTGCCAGCAACCGTGTATACTTTTAATCCGGCAACTGGCAATACGGTCACTATTCCGGTAACGGCCACGGCTAGTGAAGTACAGTTGAAGATTACCACCAATACTGGTTCAACCGCTGGACAAATCGCTGAATTCCAAGTGATGGGTGCACCAGCTGCTAATCCGGATTTGGCGATAACCGGTCTTACATGGTCACCTTTAGCTCCAGTAGAGACCAATGCCATTACTTTAAATGCAACGGTAAAAAACCTTGGAACGTTAGCTTCCATAGCGACTAATGTGAATTTCTACTTGGGCAGCACACTTATAGGCACTAGCCCAGTGGGGGCATTAGCGGCTGGCGCATCTACGAACGTCACTTTAAATATGGGCGCAAAGGATGCTGCTACCTATACTTTAACTGCAAAGGTTGACGAGAATAATACGGTTATTGAATTGAACGAAGGCAATAACAGCTTCACTAGCCCAAATTCTCTTATTATAGCTCCCGTATCCAGTTCTGATCTAGTAGCTTCCCCTGTTAGCTGGACACCAAGCAATCCAGCAGGCGGCAATATGGTCAGCTTCTCGGTGGCAATCAAGAATCAAGGGACAGCAGCATCCGCAGGGGGTGCGCATAACATAACCTTGAAGGTTCTGGATGCTACTACGAATGCTGTACTCCAAACCTTAACTGGAACCTATAACGGCGTGATTGGCAGTGGAGTAACAGCGCCTCCTGTTAGTCTTGGCACTTGGACAGCAGCTAATGGCAAATATACTGTGAAGACGGAAATTGCCGTAGACACTAATGAGCTGCCAGTTAAACAGGCCAATAATATTCAAACACAGTCTCTTTTTGTAGGTCGTGGAGCCAATATGCCTTACGACATGTATGAGGCTGAGGAGGGTGTGATTGGTGGCGGGGCTGTGAAGCTTACTGCTAATCGGACCATTGGAGATCTTGCGGGTGAGGCTTCAGGCAGAAGAGCAGTCACACTGAATACTACAGGCAGTTATGTAGAATTCACTACTAAGGCTGACACTAATACACTGGTCACCCGCTTCTCCATTCCAGATTCGGCGAGTGGAGACGGTACGAATGCTACACTGAACATCTATGTGAACGGAGTTTATACCAAGGCGATTAATCTGACCTCTAAATATGCATGGCTGTACGGTTCAGAGATAAGTCCCGGCAATTCACCAAGCGCGGGTTCTCCGCGGCATATTTATGATGAAGCTAACATTATGTTCGACAGCACGATTCCGAAAGGTAGTACGATTCGACTGCAAAAGGATGTGGCAAATACCTCGCAGTATGCCATTGATTTCATCAGTTTGGAGCAGGTATCACCGATTGCCAATCCAGATCCGGCCAAATATACGGTCCCAGCCGGCTTTACACATCAGGATGTGCAAAATGCGCTAGATAAAGTACGCATGGATACGACCGGAAATCTCGTAGGTGTGTATTTGCCGGCCGGTAACTATCAGACCTCCAGTAAATTTCAGGTCTATGGAAAAGCAATGAAGATCATTGGTGCGGGCCCATGGTATACCAGATTTTACGCTCCAACGAATCAGGAGAATACGGATATCGGTTTCCGGGCAAGCGATACCGCTAACGGCTCTACTTTTGCGAATTTTGCTTACTTTGGGAACTACACATCACGTATTGATGGCCCGGGTAAAGTATTTGATTTCTCCAATGTGGCAAATATTACGATCGATAACATCTGGACCGAACATCAGGTGTGTATGTATTGGGGAGCTAATACGGATTACATGGTGATCAAAAACTCCCGTATCCGCAACACCTTCGCTGACGGCATCAATATGACGAATGGCAGCACGAATAATCTCGTATCCAATATTGAGGCACGGGCAACAGGGGATGATAGCTTTGCATTGTTTTCGGCTATTGATTCCGGTGGTGCAGATATGAAGGATAATATTTATGAGAATCTCACTTCAATCTTAACCTGGCGGGCAGCAGGTGTAGCCGTCTATGGCGGATATGCCAATACCTTCCGCAACATTTATATTGCCGACACGCTTTGCTATTCTGGAATTACGATCAGCTCACTTGACTTCGGGTATCCAATGAACGGCTTTGGCGCTTCACCGACAACGAATTTTGAGAATATTTCCATTGTTCGTGCAGGTGGACATTTCTGGGGGGCACAGACCTTCCCGGCAATCTGGGTATTCTCAGCCTCTAAGGTATTCCAAGGCATTCGTGTCAGTGATGTGGATATCATTGATCCAACCTATCATGGCATCATGTTCCAGACCAACTATGTCGGCTCCACGCCGCAATTCCCAGTGACAGATACCCTCTTCACGAATGTCACAATTTCCGGTGCGCAAAAGAGTGGAGATGCTTTTGACAGCAAATCCGGAGTGGGCATCTGGGTAAATGAAGCGGCTGAGGCTGGGCAAGGTCCTGCCAGAGGGTCAGCCACCTTTAACAATCTGAAGATTACCAACACGGTAACGAATATTAAAAATAATACGTCTACTTTTACGATTAACGTTAATCCTTAAAAATAAATGCTGCCAGTACTGAACAGCCGTCTCCCGCTTTCGTGGGGGGCGGTTGTTTTCAGGTTGCAGAAAGTAAGGTTCTGAATCGACAGGAGGTGCTGCTCACGTTACAATAATGGAAGGTACAGAAATGAAGGAGGCTCTAAAATGACATCCTTAGTGGTTAACAATATAACAGAGCTGATTGGGAATACACCGGTTGTAAGATTAAATCGGCTGACTAGCCCCCAAGATGCAGAACTATACGTGAAGCTGGAGCTTTTTAATCCAAGTGGCAGTGTAAAAGACCGGGCAGCTTATAATCTAATCCTGCAAGCCGAGCTAGCAGGTTTGCTGAAGCCGGGCGGGACGATCATTGAGCCGACTAGTGGAAATACAGGGATAGGCTTAGCGATGAATGCCGCGGCAAAAGGGTATAAAGCGATTCTTGTCATGCCTGATAATATGACCAAGGAACGAATCAATATTCTAAAGGCTTATGGTGCGGATGTTGTGCTGACGCCCGCAGCAGAACGGATGCCGGGAGCTATAGCAAAAGCGATTGAGCTGGGAAAAGAAGTGGAGAACAGTTTTATTCCACAGCAATTCGAGAACAAAGCCAACCCGGATATTCACCGGACAACGACCGCTCTGGAAATCCTGGAGCAAATGGAAGGTAAGCTGGACGTGTTTGTTGCTTCATCAGGAACTGGGGGCACGATAACTGGAACCGGTGAGGTTTTGCGTGAGCATCTACCTGATATCCGGGTTCTTGTGGTTGAGCCGCAAGGCTCGCCCGTATTATCTGGAGGAAAGCCAGGACCACATAAGCTGGTAGGAACGAGTCCGGGCTTCGTACCCGCCATTTTGAATACACAGGTCTACGATGACATCGTTCAAGTTGCGGATGAAGCTGCCTTGGAGACGGTAAGAATGCTGGCTGCAAAAGAAGGAATTCTGCTGGGTCCATCCGGGGGTGCCACTGTATGGGCGGCGTTGCAGGAAGCGCGTCGTCTTGGGGCTGGCAAACGCGTGCTTTGCATTGCACCTGACACAGGGGAACGGTATCTTAGTATGGGAATATTTTAGTTTCGTCTGGAGGAATGGGAATGAATAAGCTCCGTGTGAGTTTCCTTATTGTTCTACTGCTGGCGGGCTGCTCAGGCTCTAACAAGCCAACCCCTTCTCCAAGTGCAGAGCCGACACCAACGGCAAGCATGCAGCAGCCAGCAGCTTATCTGGAAGCTGAAAAGCTGAAGGCGAATTTTGGTTTTGCAGATGAGTCTGGCAAGAGCATCTTAGTCACCGGGCAGGAAAAAGGGCTGGATGCGCAAATGCAACAATTGAATGAGGCGATCGGCGATCATGGGCAAGTGCTAAAAGTGAAATTGAATAAATGGCAGGAGGGTACGGAGAACAGTAATGGCCGGGAGATGGCTCACAATTTTGTGAATCTGCCAGGGTATCTTTATACGGTTGAAGCGGGGAATGCGACCCCTGATGAGACCTATTACCTGACGGATCAGGCAGAGTTTAATGCGAATGCGTTAATCTCTGTTAAGCCTACGGAGGTTAAGCAAGCCTCGCTAAATGTTGCAGAAAGTGTGCGGCAGAATATTGTTTCTGCGAAAAATCGTGAAGTAGAGCACATTTGGAAACTTGCTGACCTGTCTGGTGATCGGCAGCTGTATCTCGTTCAATTCATTAGGCAGGATCAGGAGATGTTATTTAGTCTTGTGCTGGAAGATAAGGCCGGGCTTACCTTTATGGATTATCCGGCTGTCATTCAAGGCGATGAATTTTCCGTCTGGAGAGTGGATGATGGAGGGGAAGTGATACCTGAGATGTTC
This sequence comes from Paenibacillus sp. FSL R7-0048, assembly GCF_038004505.1. Classification (NCBI taxonomy): domain Bacteria; kingdom Bacillati; phylum Bacillota; class Bacilli; order Caryophanales; family Paenibacillaceae; genus Paenibacillus; species Paenibacillus sp. FSL R7-0048. The sequence continues at coordinate 2,746,424 of NZ_JBBORF010000001.1, forward strand.
TCTATTCTTTTTGCGGCGGAAACTGCTGAAGGTCCATTACTCGGTATGGAGTGGTGGGGAGCGGAAGGCGTAAACACATTTTTCCTGAAAAAAGAGGGAGATGTTTTTAAAGAAATGGACATTCAATACGGACGCTACACATCACCACTATAACTGGGATGCAGATACATCGAAGGATGTATCTTTTTTTTGCTACAATATAAGAAAGTATAAATTTTCACTATATATTGCTTATAATATTATGAAGGATAGCATTATTTTTTTAAAATACTTAAATTTGTAACAATAAGAACTTTAAATAGCCCGATCGAGTCATGTAGCAGAATTGTGACGGTGATATTGTTAATCATAAGATGTACGGGAGGGGACAGCAACGTATAACCGAATCAAGTATATGATCCTGTTACTGCCAACGCTAATGGTAGGGATCTGGGAGGTCGTGCGCCATCAGTTTCTAATGCCTTATATCTCGATGGATCTGGGGAATTATTTGACACCTGTCCTCGTATTTTTGTTCACTCTTGTATTGCTCGTCCCTTTGTTTTCGCTGATGGAGCGGAATCAGCGGGAGCTGGAGCAGGAACGTGCGCTCAAAGAGGCAATGAAAGCCCGGGAAGGGCTAGCTAAGGAACTGCATGATGGGATGGCGCAATCTTTATTTCTTCTATCTGTCAAAATAGATCGTTTGGAAGCAAGCCGCAGGAATGGGGAAGTCAGCGAAGAAAATGTGGATCAGATCAAAAAGACCGTCCACGAGGTGAACCGTTATGTTCGGCAGGCGATCGCCAATCTGAAGGTACCAGTGTCTGAGCAGCACTCTTTTTCATTGGAACAGTCGGTTAAAGATCAGCTTGCTCAAATGGCTAACGAGATTATGATTGAGGTTTCCTTGGATTGGAGTCTACAGGATGAAGCCCTCTCTCCTTCGGAAAAAGCAGAACTGCTATCTTGTATCCGAGAGGCTATTATTAATGTGCGTAAGCATACAAGAGCGGCGAAGGTTTCCATCACAGGTGCAGGCACTGAGAAAAACTGGAGCGTGGCGATTGTCGACAATGGCGAAGGATTTCAGCATGATCCCTTTGAGGTGAACGGAAGTTACGGCCTTCAGATCATGAAGGAACGTGTCGAAGGAATGGGATGGAAGCTTCAGGTGAGCTCCGGCAATACGGGGACAAATGTGGAAATTACGAAAGGAGGGGGAAGTTTATGAGCCGGTACCGGGTTTTGGTTGTGGATGATCATGCGCATGCGCGTGAGGCGATGTGTGAGATTTTGTCCATGGATGATAGTTTTGAGGTCATTGGAGTAGTGGAGAGTGGTCCTGAGGCGATCGCGTTCACGGCCCAGTGGATGCCTGATCTCATTCTTATCGACATTCAGATGCCGGAGATGGACGGGCTGGAGACTACTCGCCGGATCAAGCAGGAATATCCCTATGTCAAAATCGTTATCGTTACGGTATCGGACGAAATTTCCCACCTCCTCGAAGCATTGAAGCAAGGCGCACAAGGGTACTTATTGAAGAATCTGGCACCTTCCACCTGGATTGAATATTTGCAAGCGATTGTGAATGAAGAAGCACCGCTAAGCCGGGAGCTGGCTTTTCAAATCTTGAAAGAATTTACCGTTCCTTCATTAACGGATGAAGGGGAGTCTTTGACGGCGAGGGAGAAGGAGATTTTAAGCTGTGTGTCTTCCGGATCGACGAATAAAGAGATTGCCATAAGCCTGTCGATTTCGGAGCATACCGTAAAAAACCATCTGAAAAACATCCTTCAGAAGCTTCAACTCCAAAATCGTACGCAGCTGACGCGTTATGCTCTGGAGCAGGGGCTTGCTTCACGTAAACGTGATTTTCCGCGGTAAATATGAGGATAGAGATGAAAGTGAAAAATGATAAAATTACTTAAAGAAAGAGGCACTCTAACTATGAACAGATTATCTCGCAAAATAATGACACTCTTCGCACCAGCCGCTGCAACACTTCTGTTGTTCGCAGCCGTGGCTAGCGCGCACGTAACCGTAGCACCAGCACAATCCAGTACCGGAGCATGGGAGACTTACACACTTAAAGTTCCTTCAGAAAAAGATGTGGCGACTGTACAAGTCGATCTACGAATCCCGGCGGGTGCCGAGTTCAAGCAATATGAGGCTACACCGGGCTGGGATGTTACCATTGAGGGGAACAAAGTTAGCTGGATAGCTAATGGAGAAGGAATTAAAGCAGGGCAATTCCAACGTTTCTATTTCACAGCAAAGAATCCTGATACTGCAGGCGACATTGCTTGGGATGCTTATCAGCATTATGCCGATGGCAGCTTGGTGCAGTGGTCTGGTGAGGCAGGAACAGAAAGTCCGCATTCTATTACTTCGATTGTGCAAGCCTCCGGTGGGGATGAACATTCTCATGGTTCCAGTGACAATGGCATGAGCATGGAAGAACATAATGCCATCATGGAAAGCGAGAACAACTCCACCAGTGTCAACCCAATGGTCTATATCGCATTAGGGATCTCTTTACTAGCCTTTTTAATAGCAACCATAAGTATATTGCGCGGGCGAAAAGAGTAAGCGGGAACTAGTTGTGATACAAGAATATAGTGTTCATGCAAGAAGCCTCCGTCGTTTATTGGCGGAGGCTTCTTGCATGAATTAATTGGTGATGAGGATACTTTTTACTTATCTACAGCCGTTTGCGTTTGTAAAAGGTTACGAAAGCAGCGGTTAGTATTAGGAGAAGGATGGCGACGCCAGTTGTGATGGCTTCACTCGTGCTGCCTTTTTGCTGCATAGTACCAGCACCACCAAAGTCGCCACCGCCCATACCACCAGGCATACCGCCACCAAAGCCACCGCCGCCCATGCCGCCACCACCAGGACCATTTCCGCCGCCTTCAGGGAAAGCGGGTCCGCCCATAGCACCAGGCTCACCACCCGCGCCGCCGTCAAATCCACCTTGAGCAGCTTGGCCGTTAGTGTTGGCCTGTCCCTCTTGAGCAGCTTGGCCATTAGTGTTGGTTTGTCCGTCTTGAGTAGTTTGGCCTGTTTGTGTAGTCTGCCCACCCGCAGCTGCTTGTGAGTTACTGCCAGGCCCCTCGCCGGCATTAGGGATAGCCGGTCCGCCCATGGCACCAGGTTCACCACCTGCACCGCCTTGGGCAGTCTGTCCACCCGTAGCCGCTTGTCCTTCGGTATTTGGTGCAGCTGCATTTGCGCCAGTATTACCAGTAGCGCCATCCGCACCTGTGGCCTGCCCAGCACCCGCAGCGCCTTGAGCTGCGCCATTTTTAGCGCCGCCACCAAAGCCACCGCCGCCCATGCCACCACCACTTCCTGATCCGTCACCGGAGGAAGGAATGGTACCGTCGAGTTGCTGCTGGATACTTGTGGCCATGTTCGACATGAAGGTCTCAACAGCCTTTATCCCATTTTCATACTGTTCGAAAGTGTAGAAGGCGGATGGATCCGCTTTGACATAGCTGGAAATCATCGTGTTCAGCTCATCCATCCGAGCCTGGAACGTATCGTCCGCTAGATAGCCAGTAATCATCTCACTAACAATCTCATGATATTTCGTTTTGTATTCATCATTAGCGAGCAGTTTCGCAATCAGTGGTCGTTCTGCCAACGCACCTTGGGTAGGCTCGTCAATTAACACATCTGCGCTTCCCATGCCGCCAAAAGCCATATTGTAATCCCACGGCAGAATCGAGAAGACCCCATCGTCTTCATATAAGTAATAATTCTGCTTATTTCCACCTAAATAACTGTCCATATTACCCGTGACCGCATTTAGAGCGATATACTTCAGCGATTCCTCTACGTCGATGTATTTTTCATAATCGGTGCCGTTGTTTAGCTCATTCAGCATGTCGACAAGAATATCATCGTTAGACTTATCGGATTTCATTTCTAGTCCAGTATAGAGGGCTGGATCATCGCCCAGCCAAGTCAAATCACTGCCCTGACCGGTCATTACACCTTTATAAAGTGCACCATAAGTGTTGCCGAAATTGCGTTCCAGATAAGCATCACTGATCTGTTCTACTGCAAGATAGAAACCCTTCAGTTCATCATTTACATACACATTGACGAAGGAATATTTCGGCGTCGGGAGACCGACACTTTCAGCGAGCTCATAGGTCAGAAATTCACGCATATAAGAAGCATCGCTGTAATTATTATTCAGGTTGATCTTAGTAATGCCGAATAAATTCTGGTTAACATACTCATCAAAAGAAATTTTGAAGCTGTAGCGGTCAGAGTCTGTCATCTGTACTACGCTTCTGAGACTGAGATTTCCTTTGGTCCGTACAGCTACATTATCGTATTTCATACCGTTGTACTCGACGGAAGCCATTTTATATTCTTCAGCACTGGCATTATCCAGCATATCCTGAAAATCGTCCGGGTCCAAGGTGATTTTGACATCCACGACCTTATCTTTTGGAAAGACCTGCTCGTCTAGCTTTTTCTCATCGCTCGAAATGACCTTGTCCTGAGCATCAGACGTTGGATTATTTATTGCAGACGGACTTGCATTCTGACACCCGGCTACGGCGATGACCAGCAGCAGGCAGCAAAAACTCAGCAGGATTGACTTACCTCTGGTTTTCATCTGGGGCACCGCCTTTCATCTCGTTGTAATTAAGATACATAGTCACCGCTATAGCTGATCAAGAGTGCATTTTTGACACCTTTTAGGTCAGAGACTGTGTTGACAAAGCCGCCTACTTTATCATCCAGACGAAGCTCCAGCGTCAATTCAATATTGTTTGCGGAGACTGTTTTTTGCTTCACATTGTAGCGTTTTACGGATTTGGTGATATGGCTGTGTACTTCACGTTCGCTTTCATCACTGTCGCAGTTAATGACCAGTAAGTATGGCGTTTCGATAGAAGAGTGTTTAATGAACAGGAACAAAATAAGGCCGATAATGATCGAACCGATAATAGCCAAGGTGAAAAATCCTGCTCCAGTTACAATCCCTGCTACAGCTGCCCAGAACAAGAAGATCAGATCAGTTGGATCTTTGATTGGTGTTCTGAAACGAACGATGGACAATGCGCCGACCATACCGAGGGACAGCACAAGGTTAGAGTTAATCGCGATAATGACAGTAGCTGTAATCATGGTCATGCCCATGAGTGAGACGTTAAAGCTTTTGGAATATAAAACGCCGCTAAAGACACGTTTGTAGAGCAGGTAAATGAAGTATCCGATCAGAAAAGCTACGCCCAAGGTAATCAGCATCTTGGAGATACTAATATCAGATACAAAATTGTCGATCACCGAGTTTTTAATAATGTCTGAAAAATTATTTGTAGTATCTGTATTCGTTGTTGTAGCTGCTAGCGGTGCTAGTGATGCATTCATAATCAATAATCCTCCCAAGTGTTAGTTTTTAAGAATTTGCGGCAGATCACGTATTTCGAAGCGGACTGCCTATTCAGTCCCTCCAGCTGCAACGCGATTTTAATGTACTCCGGAATATACTCATCGAATTTCACTTCGAAAATTATGAAGTTCTCATCAATCGCCCGAATCGGATGCAAATCCTTATCGAAAATATCCGTAGAGTGCAGGCCCGTACGTAGTTCTTTATCGAACGTTATTCGCACATTTCCGTTGTGGCAAACATAAGGCTCGCGAACATAATCCACGATGACCTTGGGTCGCAGCAGGTTATGGCGCATCTGATCGTATAACTCCATGAACAGCGGACTGTCCGGGACGTTCAGCACTTCGTAGTTGCCCGCCATAATCTCGTCGTACATTTGCCGGGTTAGTGGTTCTTTGATTTTAGCGATATAATCGTCCATTTTAATTTTTTTCTCAAAGTGAATGATGTTGTCTTGAATGTTGTAAATGCGAATCCGGTATTTGGCCCGCTCTCTGAGACCGCCGAGCTTGTCTGCAAGTGCCGTGTTGTTGATATCGTCAAAATACAAACTCCGAATGTGGTATTCTCCACTCTCATTAGCGTGTTGATCTTTATCAATCAAGCTTTGCAATCGCTGGCGCAATATAAGGTATTGATGATAGTTAATGAAAAATTTAAGTTCATGCCGGAATTGAAGCTTCTTATTCATTTTCACACCTCGTTTCTCTCTCTATCTCTGGCTAACCTTCCTGCTTGACTAATTCTAGGAGACAGACCTTATGCTTAACTTAAAATAGACTGAATGTTTGCTGAATGTTTTACACTGCGTTAACAAAAGTCTGTATAAAGATTCGTGTGCAAATTTGACTTCTGACTTTGCAGGGGGCTATCTTATTTAGAAGGCTAGAGAGAAATTTTCATAAGGAGGTACCGTGATGAGAGACTATAAATTTGCCATAATCCTAGGAGTGCTTGTGATTGTGGTTATTTTAGTGGCTTATGGGTTGGAACGATCGAAAAGCGGAAGTAATGCAAATTCACCAGCACCGTATGATCTCGTGACTACCTTTAAGGGAGATGCGAGCACAAGCCGCGCGTTTACTTGGTATACAAGTGATTCGAGTGCAGCAGGCATTCTGGAGATTGTAAAGGGACAAGTGTCCTCTTTTGCAAATACGGATGTACAAAGGGTAGATGCGAAAAGTAGTTCCATCAAAACAGACAATGGCACCAAAGGTGTTCATAAAGTGGAAGCTACGGGTCTTGAACCCGGGACGTTATATACTTATAGAGTGGGTAGTGGCGTTGAAGGAGAATGGAGTCCGGCAGCGGAATTTACAACGGAAGAAGATGGACTGGACAGTGTGTCTTTTATCAACGTAACGGATTCTCAAGGGGAAACGGCAGAGGATTTTAAGCTGTGGGGAAATACACTGAACAAGGCTTTTCAGACATTTCCTGAAGCCAAATTTATTGTGCATAACGGGGATTTGACGGAGGATCCGGAGGATTCGGCAGGCTGGGATGATTTTTTTGGCAATGTGCAGGGCTGGATTTCAGGGATTCCGTTAATGCCGGTAACAGGCAATCATGATGAGGTGGATGAGGATGCAACGTATTATACTTCACACTTCAACCTGCCGGATAATGGGGCAAAGGGTTCAATTGCAGGCACCTCGTATTCCTTCGATTATGGACCAGTGCATGTAACGGTACTGAATACAGAGAGCAATCTAAAAAAGCAAACGGAGTGGCTGAAGGAAGATCTGAAGAACACAGACAAGAAGTGGAAAATCGTTGCGATGCACCGACCGGCTTACGGGGGGAACTCCTATAAGAAAGTTGAAAATTGGACGGATATTTTTGATATGTATGAGGTTGATTTAGTGCTGCAGGGTCATAATCATGAATACTCCAGATCCTACCCGTTACGTGGCGGAAAAATAGTTCCAGAAGGTGAGATTTCCAAAGATGCTAAACGAGGGACAGTCTATGTGGTTACCAACGCTTCTGGAGGGAAATTTAACGAGAAAAAAGAAGATCAGTTCTATCATGCGGTGCATTTTCAGAACTATAAGCAAATGTTTGCGGGCATTAACGTTACCGGGGATACATTAACCTATCAGGCTTATGATGTGGATGGAAAGCTGCTGGATGAGTTTGTGTTGACACATTGAGCTAAGAGAATTGGATAATATTATTTAAATACCTTCTCTGCTGTAAAGTCGGGGAGGTATTTTTTGATTTGCATTAAAACACTAAATTCAGCGCAACAACTGCGTATCTTAAGCCGTTTTTTCACATGTCTACCTTTTCCGTCATATAAGCTGTTAACTTTATAATGATAAAATAGATTTAGTTATATTTGGATTTCATTTGAAGTGAAGGGGAAGTAATATGTTTATCAGAAAAATGGTTTTTATCGGTATCATTTGTATGTTAGGTTTGACAGGTTGTGCAACGAACACTAAATCAGGTGCTGAAGGAGAGGGAGATAAGCGTGCAGAGGAGCTGCTCAGCATGTCTCGGAGTGAACTGGCTAAGCAGGAGAGCTATACTATAGAAATGGAGAAACAAGAAGAAACATCCAGCAAATCGGAAAAAAGTGAAGATAAACATTGGTCGAGCGCTGTTTCATTTCATGTCGACTATGTTAGAAATCCTTATACCGTATATCTAAAATCGGAGACTGCGGAAGGAAAGGAACGAGAAGAATACATATCGGATACTGAATATCATACAAAGGTAATGGATGATTTATTTATTAAGCAGGACGATTATATTCCAGCGAAAGAAAAACAAATCGCACAAAGATTTATTGACCCGTATGATTATATAGACATGTACCGGATAGATTCTCAGGGGATCGTTGTTTCTGAGGAGGAACAAGAATACATACTTTCGATAGAGATATCGTCTCATGATGCGAGTAAGGAAACGATGAAATTGATGAAGCAGAATTTGACAGACAAGATTAAACTAAGATATACGCTGGATAAAACTACACTTTTGCCGCATAAAGTGGAGGCAGAAATATTCACTTCATTGAAATCAGAAAACTTAAATTCAGAGTCAGTGCTCACGTTGCAAACAACTATCAGCAATTTTAATGGTATAAAAGAGATTGTTATGCCTGTAGATACTAGTGAAGAATAGTTATATCAGAAGCCTCTGGGATTTATTCCGGAGGTTTTCTTTATCAGCAGAATTATTTTCAATCAAAATTTAGTGAAATTGTATCCAGAAGTGTGAAAATGGTACGATTTTTAGAGACAATCTTCTGCAAAATATAACCATTTTCTCTCGATAATGAAAAACCTTACCATTATAATGAAAGCGTTATCAGAAAATGGAGTCTAAGTTTTGAAGGTATGGATTAAGGGGGAGGGAGGAGCAGGGATATAGAGTAAGAAGAAGGCATAAACAAACCAATTATATCGTAGGAGGCGTAAAACGTGATTCGTAACCGTATCCGGAAAACAGGACTTTTGGTCCTGCTTGGCGCGATGGTAGGCTCTTTATTCTCTGCATTCCCAGCTACTACCCATGCAGCCTCAAGTGAACCTTACACCTGGAAAAGCGTTGTAACGGGAGCTGGCGGGGGCTTTGTACCCGGAATTATTTTTAATCAAACTGAACCGAATCTGATTTATGCCAGAACAGATATTGGCGGGGCCTATCGCTGGAATCAAGCTACATCTAGCTGGACATCAATTAGTGACTCGGTAGGCTGGGTAGATTGGAACAAGAATGGTGTTGATGCTCTGGCTACAGACCCAATTGATCCTAATAAAGTCTACATGGCAACGGGTACGTATACTAATCATTGGGATAATAATGGCCAGATTATGCGCTCTAATGACCGGGGGAACACCTGGCAAACTACTCCACTGCCTTTTAAAGTAGGTGGCAATATGCCTGGCCGTTCCGCTGGTGAACGTCTAGTCATCGACCCCAATAAGAACAACATTCTCTATTTTGGAGCTAGAAGTGGTAATGGTCTCTGGAAGAGTATTGATTCGGGTGTAACTTGGTCAAAGGTAACCTCTTTTCCAAACGTAGGAACGTATATTCAGAATCCGACACTTGATTATGGGAATGATCTTGTCGGATTGTCTTGGATCACGTTCGATAAGAGCACAGGTACACTTGGCAACGCTACTCAAACGATATATGTCGGTGTGGCCGATACGGCTAGCAGCGTATATCGGAGTACAGATGGTGGAGTAACCTGGACAGCTCTGGCTGGACAACCTACGGGGTTCTTGCCACATCACGGCGAGCTGTCATCCACAGGTGATCTCTATATTACTTATAGTAATGGTGTAGGTCCCTATGATGGCAGTAAGGGTGAAGTTTGGAAATACAACAAAACTAGTGGGGCTTGGACCAATATCAGTCCTACGACCGGTGAAGATAACTGGTATGGCTTTGGTGGATTGGCGCTGGATGCTCAGCACCCTAACACATTGATGGTATCCAGCTTAAACGCTTGGTGGCCTGATGAAGTTATTTTCCGCAGTACCAATGGTGGGGCTACTTGGAGTCGCATTTGGGATTGGGGCAATTATCCAGAACGGACTTATAAGTTCAGCATGGACATCACCGCTGCTCCATGGCTCGATCATGGAACCACTTCAACATCCCTGGATCCTTCACCGAAGCTAGGCTGGATGATGGGTGATTTGGAAATTGATCCATTTAACTCGAATCGAATGATGTACGGCACTGGAGCAACAATTTATGGGTCGAACAATTTGACCTCATGGGATACCGGAGGCAAGGTAAATATCTCTGTCATGGCAAAAGGTGTGGAGGAAACTGCAGTGCTGGGGCTAATTAGCCCGCCAACGGGAACCTCCCATTTGATCACTGCACTTGGTGACGTTTCCGGTTTCCGTCATGAGGATTTGTCGGTAGCGCCGACTAAATTCCAGACCAGTCCTTCATGGGCAACGACGATGAGTATTGACTATGCTGAACTGAGTCCGTCCTATATGGTGCGGGTAGGCAGTGCAGATAAAGAAAAAACGCCAAGTATGAAGTCCATTGGTATCTCTAACGATGGTGGAGTGAACTGGTACATGCCAAACTCCGAGCCTTCCAATGGAACCAAAACAACGGTTGGCCATGGACAAGTAGCTGTCTCTGCAAGTGGTAATTCCATTCTGTGGAGCACCTCAGATATCGGGGTGTATTATTCCAAAACCTCAGGCAATTCTTGGACAGCAAGTGCAGGATTACCGGCTGGAGCGAAGATAGCGTCTGATCGCGTGAATCCTAACAAATACTATGGATTTTATGCAGGAACCTTCTATGTAAGTGTGGATGGTGGAGCTACATTTACTGCCACCGCAGCTTCGGGCTTCCCGACCAATAATGTGGCTGGATTACAGCCGAATGAAGCCCAAATCAGTATGAAGGCAGTTCCAGGTATTGAAGGTGACATCTGGTTCGCCGGAGGGAATACGGTTGAGAATAAATATGGTCTATGGCACTCCACTAATTCAGGTGCGAGCTTCACGAAGTTAACGAATGTAGAAGAAGCTGATCTTATTGGATATGGGAAGGCTGCTCCGGGCCAAACTTATATGGCATTGTACACCGTAGCTAAGATTGATGGTGTACGGGGCGTATTCCGTTCCGATGATGTTGGCGCAACTTGGGTTCGTATTAATGACGATGCTCACCAATACGCTAAGATCAATATGGCGATTACTGGGGATCCAAGAATCTATGGACGTGTATATCTCGGTACGAATGGCCGAGGCACCTTGTATGCTGATCCTGTAAATCCACCAGCTACAGGCTCGACCATTACGCCAATAACTGCAAGCTTTGATAAGAAGACAGCGAATCAGACAGACGTCGCAGTAACTATGACGTTGAACGGAAATACGCTGAGCACGATCAAGAACGGAACGGCAACCCTCGTAGCCGGAACGGATTATACGGTAAGTGGATCAACAGTGACGATTAAAAAAGCGTATTTAGCGACGCAAGCGGTAGGAACGACAACGCTGACGTTCAGCTTTAGCGCTGGAGCTACACAATCCTTGGCGGTAGCGGTAACGGATACTACAACACCGGTATCCAACTCCACGATAACGCCAACAAGCGCGGGATTTGATAAGAAAACAGCGAATCAGGCAGACGTGGCAGTAACTATGACGTTGAACGGAAATACACTGAGCACGATCAAGAACGGAACGGCAACCCTCGTAGCCGGAACGGATTATACGGTAAGTGGATCAACAGTAACGATTAAAAAAGCGTATTTAGCGACACAAGCGGTAGGAACGACAACGCTGACGTTCAGCTTTAGCGCTGGAGCTACACAATCCTTGGCGGTAGCGGTAACGGATACTACAACACCGGTATCCAACTCCACGATAACGCCAACAAGCGCGGGATTTGATAAGAAAACAGCGAATCAGGCAGACGTGGCAGTAACTATGACGTTGAACGGAAATACACTGAGCACGATCAAGAACGGAACGGCAACCCTCGTAGCAGGAACGGATTATACGGTAAGTGGATCAACAGTCACTCTCAAGAAGGAGTATTTGGCAACTCAAGCGGTAGGAACGACAACGCTGACCTTTGAGTTTAGTGCCGGAGCGGCACAATCCTTGGTTGTCACTCTCTCAGATACGTCAGTAGCTCCTACAGCAGCACTGAAAGTGCAGATGTATAACGGTACAGTGACTGCTTCCGGAAATACGCTAAATCCAAAGTTTAAGCTGGTGAACACAAGTACAAGTGCCGTTGCACTTTCTGATGTGAAATTAAGATATTATTACACAATTGACGGAGAGAAGGCACAAAGCTTCTTCTGCGATTGGTCACAGGCTGGAAGCGCGAATGTAACGGGCACGTTTGTGAAGCTGCCAACGGCTAAAGCGGATGCGGATTATTATCTGGAGCTTGGATTCTCGAGTGCAGCAGGTTCACTAGCTGCGGGTGCGAGCATCGATATCCAAGTGCGAGTAGCTAAAGAGGATTGGTCAAATTACACTCAAACCGGAGATTACTCCTTTAATGCGGTTGATACCAATTTTGTAGACTGGACAAAAGCGCCCGCCTACATCTCAGGTAGCCTGATCTGGGGTAATGAACCTAACTAAGAATCTTCACCAATAGTTATGCTGAAGAGGCTGTCCTAAAAGTAGAAAATTCTACTTTTGGGGCAGTTTCTTACTTTAACCCTCAGCTATAGGTGGTATGTACGCTATGTGCTACGTTCTATGAATCATGCGATATGTGGTATGTCGGATGCATTTATGGTTCCTATAGTGTTGCTATATAATAATTAGGGAAAACCTCCCTGAAAATAGCCGATATTTGCTTTAAATCAACGAAATCAGGGAATTATTCCCTGAAAATCAGGCGAATTCGTTAGTTTCCAGCAAATTAGCCAATAATTAGGGAGGTTTTCCCTAATTATTGGCTGGATGACCAAAAAACTTAGAATTTTAGGGAGAAATTCCCCAATTATGCTATCAACGCTTCACTTCCTCCTGTACGGTACGCAAAAACCAGCTAATGATATTTAAAAGTAGTTCTGACATACCATTTGCTGTTTTGGCTGTTACAATGTTTGTCCGCTATCTATGGTAATGATCTGTCCAGTCATTGCTTCCTGTTCTAGCGCAGCGCAGACGAACTGGGCGATATTCTCGGCGGTTGAAATATGCGGAAGCAGCAGATTAGGGGCTAGTTTATGCATTTGTTCTTCTCGTCCAGACCACCATCTAGTAGCAACGGCTCCCGGTGCTACACAGTTAACTCTAATATGGGGAGCCAGCGCGTGTGCCAGCGATTTGGTAAGACCGTGGACAGCCGCTTTGGAGACGGCATAAGGAAGGGATGAGCCTAAGCCTGTCTGTCCAGCGATGCTGCCGAGATTGAGGATGGCTCCTGAATTTTTTTGGTTCATATACGGTGCAACCGCTCTGGCGCAAAAAAACATTCCTTTCACATTTACATCATATAACTCATCCCATACTTCCTCTGTTGCCTTTTCCAGATCTCCGAGAGCAATATGTTTAGTTATACTGGCGTTATTCACTAGCAGATCAATTGTCCCGAAATGCTGAATAATCGAATCGACCATACTTCGCACATCCTGATCTTTAGACACATTCGCTTGTATTGCTATAGCCTGCCCTCCTTGATTCAGAATCGTCTTTACGGTTTCATTGGCTTCATCCTCAGATCTAGAATAGTTCACTACGACGTGGGCTCCGCGTTTGGATAACTCCAAGCTTACAGCTTTGCCAATTCCAGTCCCTCCACCGGTTACTAATACGACTTTATTGTTGAGATCCACCCTCAATCACTCCTTAAGTTGGCGTATGTTGTTATAAAGTATTCTATAGAGAAAAGTGGATTTCGTATAATTGAATATAATGAAGGTTTGGTTCAATTAATTTGAATTGAATAGGGGAGGGCCCTAGGATGGATCTAAAAACAATAAAAACCTTTCAAACGATCGTAACTTCCGGAAGCTTTAATCGCGCAGCAGAAGAATTGAACTATGCCCAATCTACAGTTACGATGCAGATGCAAAGGCTTGAATCTGATCTGGGATGTCAATTGCTTGAGCGGGGGAAGCAAATCAGCTTAACAGAAGCAGGCAGATTGTTTTATGAAGAGAGCTTACATATCGTTAAAGATATGGAACGACTAGAGAGCCGTTTGGCTGATTTAAAAATAGGGGAAGCTGGCAACGTGCGATTAGGGGTAACGGACCCTACGGCAAGCTGTCGTTTGCCGCAGCTTTTAAGTAGGTTTATGGTGCAATTTCCTAAAGTGAAGGTCTCCGTGGATATTGCGGGAACCGCCGCACTTAGTGAACTACTCCTGCGTGGTGAAATTGATTTGGCAGTGTGTTCGGCACCAGAGCTCGGTAAGGAGCTGTATTTTGAACCCTTATTTGCGGAGGAATTCTTGTTACTTTTGCCAGAAGAGCATCCGCTAGCATCCAAGGAACGTATCACCCCAGAGGATCTACAGAGTCATCGCTTACTGATTACGGCAGCGAATTGTCCTTATCGTAAAAAATTAGAAAGTGTGCTGCAGGAATCAGGCGGGCCGCCACTAGATACAATGGAGATTGGGAGCATGACAGCGCTGAAATATTTTGTGGGAAGTGGTTTAGGCCTGGCACTTGTTCCTGAGATTGTGCTGAATCCAGCCCCGGCAGGAACTATAGTACGGAAGCTGGAGGGGAAGGTTATTGATATGACCTGTGGGATCCTATGTAAACTTTCAGATTATCCGCTTAAGCAAGCGAGCTCCAGATTGTATCATTTTTTAAAACAGGAACTAACCGTGACAAGGATATTTTGAATTTTAAACGAATTGTTAAGAAATAGAAAAAATAGAAAGGGCGGTGTTTGATGTTTTTTAGGAGGAAATTCAGTTTCTGGCTTTCGATTATAAGTATCATCATCTGTCTGAGTGACTATCTGGGGGTGGGGATCGCGAATATTATTCTTGTACGTTTGAACCCTATTATAGATACATTGATCTTTACAGAACCTTTTGAAAGCTTCATGGTTGATGTAAATAATCCGAGATGGGGAACCAATAGTGCGTTAATCAGCGTCAGATTCCCAACGTATATTATTCATTTTGGAACGTTTTTGATTTTGGGTATTCTAATGGATTACCTTATTCGTATATTAAAACAGAAGTAGAAGTGTAGATGAGCCTAGAAGAGGAAAGGTGAGCTGAGATGAGCGGAGCAAAGGGAAAACTTGATTTGGAGAGAATTGTTTTTATTGGCAGAACCTATGAGGAATATATACGTATGTTTGATTTGCTGGAATCAGATCTTATCGGCCAGAGCATTCTGGATTGTCCTGCGGGTGCTTGCTCTTTTACAGCAATAGCGAATCAGTTGGGTGGTGAAGTAACGGCTGCTGATATTGCTTACTATTACTCTGAAGATGAGCTGGCAGACAAAGGGGCTCAAGATATTGCACATGCGATGTCCGGAATGGAAAAAGTACAGGATAATTTCGTTTGGAACTACTTTAAATCAATCGAGGGGCTGACCGAAGCGAGGAACGCAGCGTTAACCGCCAGCACTAAGGATCGAAGACAAACCCCGCAGCGATATGTTCCTGTGATACTTCCGGATCTGCCATTTGCGGATGAAGCATTTGATCTGACATTATCTGCTCACTTTCTATTTATGTACAGCGATCGGCTGGACTATGAATTTCATTTAGAGACTGTTAAGGAACTCATGCGGGTGACGAGAGGCGAGCTTCGAATCTTTCCACTAGTCGACCTCTCTTGTAAAAGGTATAAGTATTTAGACCGCCTTATTGATGATTTGGTGAGGCAAGGATTTACTGCAGAGGAACTAGAGGTTCCTTATGAATTTCAAAAAGGTGCAAAGCAGATGTTGAAGATTAGAAGAGCAGAATTGTTCCTCTGAAATATAAAAAACGAGGGTGCCTCAAGCCATGATGACTTTGGGAGCACCCTCGTTTTTTGTATAAATATCTATAAAGCTTACGCTACAGTTTCTTTCCGTTCTGCTACAAAACAAGCTATGCCTAATACCAGACCAAGGCCCACTAGAACCGCACCGACCCAAGGAAGCGAAGTGATCGCTAGATGAGAAATAACCCAACCGCCAATAAAGGCACCCGCTGCGTTACCGAGATTCCCGGCGGAGTGGCTGGTCGTTGAAGCAAGTGCAGGGGCTGCCTGAGCCAGACTCATAATCCGTATTTGCAGACCTGGCATGACCGCAAAGGACACCATACCCCAGAAAAATATTGTGATTACCGCAGCTATTGGGCTATGCATCGTGAAGGAAAAGATCGTTAGAATCATACTGACTGCAAAATAAAGTCCCACGATAGAAGGCATCAGCGTCCAATCCGCAAGCTTTCCGCCAACGATGTTCCCGATGGTCACCCCACAGCCGAATAAGACTAGAATCCAAGTCACACTATGTTCAGCAAAACCGGTCACTTCTTCAAGCAGTGGAGTAATATATGTGAACACGGTGAACAAGCTGGCGTTCCCTAACGCCCCGATCAATAAGAATAGCAGCAGCTTTGGATTAGCCAGCGCAGCAATCTGCTGGATAACACTCGCTGGTTTCTCTTGTTTAAGCTTTGGAATAAAAATGAGGATGCCGATCAGCGCGGCGACTCCCATGACAGCAATCGCTGCAAATGAGGCCCGCCAGCCCATACTTTGTCCAATAAATGTTCCTAGAGGAACTCCGACAATATTGGCTATCGTTAAACCTGCCATCATAATAGATACGGCTCCGGCCCGCTTATTGGGTTGTACAAGATTGGATGCAATGACTGCGCCAACCCCAAAAAAAGTACCATGAGTTAAAGCTGTAATTATACGAGCTACCATGAGAACGGTATAGTTTGGTGCAAACACAGAGATTCCGTTGCCCAGTATAAAAAGAATCATGAGAAGACATAACAGTTTCTTTTGCGGAATGCGCTGCGTGAGAATGGTCAGGATGGGTGCGCCAACGGCCACTCCAAGTGCGTACATTGTAATGAGTTGGCCAGCAGTCGAAATACTAACCTGTAAATCGTTGGCCACATTTGGTAAAATACCCATAATAACAAACTCAGTCATACCAATTGCAAAAGCGCCTACCGTAAGAGAGAGTATAGAGATGGGAAAGGGCTCTTTCCCTGCTCGCTCTTTGCGTGTTTGTGCCTTGTTGAGGTTTGGAATTGCATTCATGATGCCGATGTTCAACCTTTCTTCTGCCTGTAATGAAGCTCCACCTTGGTTAAGATGATAGATCCGACATGTAAGTATTGCTTTTCTATTATTTAGTTTTCTGAAAATATTTTCAAGATAAATATTTTTTCAGATAGTTTTCATTTTTATAGATCATTGAAGGGATGGTTATTTATGAATGATGAAGGCCAAGTCCAAGTGCTTGAATTGCCGGAAATGAAGCGAGAATTTAATAGCAGTTTGCAGAGTAATGATCGTGGATTGGTTATAGAAATCTATCAATTTGCGAACCCTTCCTGGCCCGATGAGACTGAATTGTTCCTTCCTTTGCGATGAGAAAAAATTATAAGCAGGCAGCTTTAATAGCGCTTCAGAACTTTGACCTGGATTGGACGCAGATTCGTTTTAACCAGCTATCGGATACCTGTACCTTTGTTATCGAAACTAATAAAGAGGGAACTTTTTTACTGCGCCTTCATTCGGGGAGATCTAAAGAGGAAATTAACTCCGAAATCGCGTGGCTGGAGCTTTTGAAGAGCAAAATTGATGTCCCCCTGCCAAAAGGTGTTCATGATCGCACGGGTGCTGTAACGTTCAGAGTGGAACAGGGAAATGGAGAAGGTGTTTATGCCTCTTTAATGCGCTGGGTTGAAGGGGAACATGCGAATGAAAATCTTACCGAAGAACAAATTTACAAAGAAGGCGTTCTATTAGCCAAGCTACATAAGGCGGCACAGGAGCTGGAGTTACCCCCTGGCTTTAATCGTCCTGTTTGGGATGAACATAGCTTTCGAAAAGCAATGCTTCGTTTAAAGCTGCATTATCATTGTTTTCTTACGGATGATGAGTTTGTGCTGTATCAGTCGGCAGCTGAGAAATTATACAACTGGTTAAGCAAGCAGCATAAAAATAAGAACAGAAGGTCTTATGGCGTTATCCATGGAGATCTACATCAAGGCAACATCATATTTAAAGAGGGCGAACCTCGGCCGATTGATTTTGGGAGATGTGGTTGGGGGTATTATCTTTATGACGTAGCACATACCCTTCTTGGACTGTATCCATTGCAAAGAGAAGGGGTCATTAAGGGGTACGAAAGTATCGCCAAGCTTGATGGGGAGTGGGTTCAGACTTTAGAGAATTTTACGGTCATGGTTATGATCGAAAATTATTGCCATCACGCATCCGATCCGAGGGAAACCGAGGGTCTAAAAGCAGAACAGCTGTATGCGTTAGCGATCCTAAGAAATTATCTTAAGGGAGAACCCTTTCTTTTTAACAGGATTGAGATTTAACGTATAGAAATAGGGTCTCTTTGGGGAATTTATATAAAGTTCCCTAAGGAGGCTATTGTGATGAAAAAAAGCTGGATTGCTCCCCTTCTTGTCGCAGTGATGCTCGTTCTGACGCCACAACCTTGCTCCGCAAATAGGTTAATTCAACCTCAGTCTGTAACACCTTCCAGGTCTGATTCGGGACTTCAACTGCCAGATCAAGATTCTCGCGAACTTAAGTTTCAAGACATGCTGATGTTATTTCTTTTACCCCATATTGAGAAAAAGATTGCAGATATTTATTCGCCGCTTTTGCGAGAATCGCCAATGGTTTATCCTTACTTTGTGGATGTGACTGAGGTGAAGCGGACCAATGGTTTCCGTGGGTTTGATTTCTTGATTACACTTAACGTATATCCTACAGTTGGTCCACATATTTCAGTTGGAGAAGATACCATGACTTTTAGGATCTCTCCTGGTCCTAAGGTGAAGCTTGAATCGTTCAAGCATCTAAAAGACCCCCAAAAGTCAGACTTCCCACCAAATTATCAGAACATCCTGAGATAGTGTAGTTTCAGTAAGGCGCGTGGGTGGAAGAGTAGATATTAATATGTGCCACACGTTGAGTTATGAGGCGAGCTATTTTTACATGAGCAGGGAGTTCTGAGGTAATGATGATGGGAGTTGTAGGGAAAGGAGTCTTTGGGAGAGGGTGTATGAGAGGGGAGGAAGGTTGGGTTAGTGGCGTGATGAGGGTGTGTGAGGGGATGAAGGTTGGGTTAGTGGGATGATGAGGGTGTGTGAGGGGATGAAGGTTGGGTTAGTGGCATGATGAGGGTGTGCGTGAGGGGATAAAGATTGGGTTAGTGGCATGATGAGGGTGTGTGAGAGGGAATGAAGGTTGGGCTAGTGGCGTGATGAGGGTGAGTGCGTGTGTCCGGGAGCGGGTAAACGGGATAGTTGCAGTTTATACACTTATTTGCAGGAGATAAGAAGCTTAGTCACTTTTAGTTGCATTTGGTGCAGTTAAAAGAAGTCTTTTCACACTAATTTGTTAATATCGTTGAATTTAGTTGCAGAGAATACACTTATTTCGCTCGGGCAGCACAATGTATTGTTTATAGTTGTATAAAGTGCAATTAACTCATACATTCACAAACGATTTTAAGCAAAATAAAAAGACATGGGTCAATGTTGCAATACCAAACTCATGCCCAGCCCACCACACACACTCCGATCTTTGGGGTGTTTTTTTTTGTGGTTAGACTTGTGGTGGATTAATGGCGATTATGGTATTATGAAATTAGTGAATGTATTGATTTGAGTTACTAAATTCAAATACGGAGGTGCGAGGGATTGGGTGATCATAAATTCGAAGGCGTACACAAGAGGAGCAATTTTAGCGAAATTAAAGATAAAGTCACTAGCGATAGCGCAAGTAACAACGAGGATAAAGTTAAAGTAGGTGTAGCTACTAAAGATGGGCAGTTGGGGTTTCTTTTTACAAGGGGAGGTCTTCGGGAGGGTGCGGGTAGAAAAAGCACTGGTGTAACTAAAAAGGTATCTTTGACGTTATCTGAGGACGTTTGGCAGGAGATAGAGCAGGCTTGTGCGGATCAGAACGCATCTCGCTCTCAAGTATTTCGGAACATTATTGAGGCGCATTTTGTAAAGGAATCTAAGGAGAGTTAGGTGAAGTCTTTGCTAATCCATGTATCAAAAGATTCTCTTAGTACCGCATTACAGGCAGCATTAAAAGCCATATCCGCGAATAGTTCCTCACGTGTTCTTTCAGGAATACTTATTCAGGCGCAAACTCAGGGTCTGATATTAACAGCCAGCAATATAAGAATGACCATTGAATATAAGCTCCCTGTGAAGATGGATTCGATGGTTGTGCACAACACAGGTGAGATCGTAGTTCCCGCGCGTTATTTTTATGAGATCATTCGTAAGCTTGATCCTGGACTAATTAGGCTGGAAATCGAAGAGGCATTGATTCTAAACATTCAATCAGGGAACACTCAATTTCGTTTATGTGGAATGGATGCGGCAGAGTTTCCAAGAATCCAATACATAGATCATCCAAACATTCAAAAGATAAGCATGAAGAACACTCTCCTGAAGCAAATATTTAAAAGA
Organism: Paenibacillus sp. FSL R7-0048; assembly: GCF_038004505.1. Classification (NCBI taxonomy): domain Bacteria; kingdom Bacillati; phylum Bacillota; class Bacilli; order Caryophanales; family Paenibacillaceae; genus Paenibacillus; species Paenibacillus sp. FSL R7-0048. The sequence goes on from NZ_JBBORF010000001.1 coordinate 2,766,971, forward strand.
GTGGTTTTTGCGGTCTCTTCATCGGAAACCAGACCTGTGCTCACAGGAGTTTTGCTTCAAATAGATAAGCGAAATATTCGTGTAGTCGCCACTGATGGCATCCGCTTCGCCCAACATATTGTTGAAAGCATAGAAGATTACGGTGCAATTCCTTTAGATGTTGTAATCCCGGGCAGCAGCCTGGAGGATCTTTTAAAAATATTAAGCGATGATGCAGACAGCAGCACCGATTTAGAAATAGGCCCCAAGCAGATCAGATTTATTTCTAATGGATTGAGGGTTCAGTCTGCCCTTCTAGAAGGAACTTATCCCTCTGTCAATAATTTAATCCCAAAAGCGTATCTCTCCGAAGTGATTGTTAAGACAGACCGTTTGTTACATGTGGTTGAACGTATTTCTATATTGGCTGGTGAGAGTGTTATGCTCAGCGTACTTCCTTCTAACACGCTAAGTTTAGTGTCCAAGACTGCAGAAATTGGGGATGTAAAAGAAGAGATTCCTTTGGAGCATCTGGAAGGTGATCATTTTCGAGTAGCATTTAACGGAAAATATTTCAGGGACATCCTTCGGGCGATCGATAGCGAGACGCTTAGAATCAGGTTCGCGGGAAAAGAAAGGGCACTGGTGATCCTGCCTGTGGACGTATCTTCGTCCACACTTTTTTTAATTACTCCTGTGAGGACGCATGATTGAGGATTTGTTAAGTACAGTATTTGAGTAGGTTTGGGTGAATAGCTGCAACTGAGTCCGATAGTGTGATAAAACGAGCGAAATTATGGAAATAGCAACTGAGTCCGAACAGTTGGTGGAAAAAACGTCGCCTATCAAATTTGCTCCTAAACGTGCTGCCCAGTGCTTAAACTAGCTGCTTATAGCTCAACCTATCTACACCGTGCGGAATTAGCTCCCTATAGATCAACTTAACTACTTCGTGCGGAATTAGCTATCTATAGATCAACCTATCTACACCGTGCGGAATTAGCTACCTATAGCTCAACCTATCTACTCCGTGCGGAATTAGTTCCCTATGGCTCAACCTATCTACTCCGTGCGGAATTAGCTACCTATAGCTCAACCTATCTACACCGTGCGGAATTAGCTACCTATAGACCAACCTATCTACACCGTGCGTGGAATTAGTTCCCTATAGCTCAACCTAGCCGCCTACATCTCGAAACCAACTACCTTATGCTCGATTGAGATCGTAGCGGACCGTATTGCAGCTATTTCAGCATATGGGTTCATTTTGCGAAGGTTTCGGACTGTATAGCTCTTATTACCCATGATTTGTGCAGAAAAGGAGTGCATCTGAGCGAATAGCTGCAACTGAGTCCGATAGTGTGGCAAAATGAGCGAAATTATGGAAATAAGAGCAACTGAGTCCGAACGGTTGCTGAAAAGAACACCGCCTGCCAAATTTGCTCCTAAACGTGCTAGCCATTGCTTAAACTAGCTGTCTGAGACTCAACCTATCTACTCCGTGCACGAAATTAGTTACCTATTACTCAACCTTGCCGCCTACGTCCCAAACTTAGTCGCCTACATCTCGAAACCAACTAACTTTTGATTGAACTTGATCGTATCGGACCGTATTGCAGCTATTTCAGCATATGGGTTCATTTTGCAAAGGTTTCGGACTGTATAGCTCTTATTGCCCCTGATTTGTGCAGAAAAGGAGTACATTTGAGCGAATAGCTGCAACTGAGTCCGATAGTGTGGCAAAATGAGCGGAATTATGGAAATAAGAGCAACTGAGTCCGAATTAGCCAAAACCCATCTCAACTTCACAGCTTTCCCAGACGGGAATGAGGTATATTTGATCTGGGAGGGGATGGAATGCATAATGCAAAGACGGCCATATTTTATTTCTCAGGTACGGGCAATACGGAGATTATTGCTAAGCAATTTGCTGAAAGGCTAAGAAGTAAAGGGCAAGATGTAGATTTGTTTAGAGTGGAAGATGTTTTTAAAGGCACTCGTTCTGTAGAATATGAAGCCTATGATCTTATAGGTATTGGTCATCCGGTTCTAGGCTTTGGCGCTTCCGGTTTTGTTGAACGTTTTGCAGAAGGGCTACCTGATTGTAATGGAACCCCGGCATTTGTATTCAAAACGGCATCCTCTCCACACTATATCAATAACGGTGCTTCGAATACGGTGCTTCGTTCTTTGCGTGGGAAGGGATATAATCCCTTTCACAATTCGATTTTGGCGATGCCATGTAATTTTTATATTAAATATGATGACAGGTTGAATAAGCAATTGTATCAAGCCGCACAGCGTAAGGTGGAATTGTTTGCAGAGGAAATCGTAAACCGGACACCACGAAATCTGCCGATTCACCCTGTGTTGGAGCGGGTTCTGAGAACAGTATATTATTGTGAGGAACACCAAGGGGGAAAATACTTCGCCAAAGGATTGCGTACAACCGACGCTTGCACACTATGTTTAAAATGTGTCAGAAACTGTCCAACATCCAATATTAGTAGCGGCGTAGAAGGAATTGTTTTCAGTCAAAATTGTTTATTATGTATGCGTTGTGTTTATTCTTGTCCTCAGAAGGCAATCCAAGCGACACGACTTAAGGCTAGCGTAGTAGATCCCTATACTGGAGGTCCGAAGCTTCATAAACTAATGAAGGATTCTGCGAATGATGGACGGTTTGTTACTCCCAAATCCAAGGGCTACTACAAGCATTTTATTAAGTATTTGGAGGAATGACATATGAATCTGTTTCGGATGGGATCGAAGCCACTGGGGATTGAGCGGATCAGCACATTTTTGGAGGATAATTATGTGAGTATCGGCTACCCCGGAATAGGGGATCTGGAGAATCTAAGCACAGAGGAACTTCGTGATCGATTGATTGGCACATACCAATATAGTGAGTTGGAGCTTACGCAACATCTGCAAGCCCTTCAGCTATTTGTACATACGATGCAAGATGGAGATTATGTGCTGGTGGCCGATGGAGATTGGGTACATCTCGGGGACCTCGGAGATTATTTTTACAACGAGTTTACTGATAATGTTGACGAGGGTACATGCCATCGGCGTGGTGTGACGTGGTTGAAAAGTGTGCCGATTTCTGAACTAAACACAGGCGTGCGGGAGTTATTTAACCAAAGTGCACCGGTTGTACAATATAAGGGTCCCAAACCAAGTGCTCGCTTGGATCTGTGGATTACAGGTGTTTCTGCTAATGAACAAGAAGTGAATAGTCCGCTGGAATTGGATGAGGAGACACTCTCTAAGGCGCTTAATATTTTGAAAGATGCTTTGATTTGTGATGACTCCGAACGACGGGAACGAGCAGCGATAGCCATTTTACAATATGCGAAGTAGAGCCCCTCTTGTATATCGGGTGTACGGTTCATTATCTTCATGATGAGTTCCAATTAAAAAACGTTCCACCCGCTACTTGCCTCGGATGGAACGTTTTGCTGTATCTATAATCAGATGAATTCAACGAATTCGTTGACTGGCTTACGGTAGCCGCGGGGTCTGATTTTATGTTTTTTGTCTTTGCCGATCGTGATCAGCATAACAGGTACCATATGATCCGGCAGATTCAAGGTGGATTGGATAGCATCAGCATCGAAGCCGATCATCGGGCAGGTATCCCAGCCTTTATCTTTGGCGATCAGCATAAAGTGCATGGCAGAGAGAGAGGCATTACGTATTGCTTCATCTCTTTGAAAAGCATCCTTATCAATGTAAGCATTGTTAATCATCTCTATTTGCTCATCATATTCCTCTTGTGACATCGCTCCTAAAGCTTTAAGCCCGCCATAGATTTCTGGAGCCTGCTGATAAGCATGCTTATCTCCTAGCACTACAATAACTGCTGAAGCAGTATGGATTTTATATTGGCCGTAAGCTGCTTCGCGAATTTCTTCTTTTAAGCTCTCGTTAGATATCACTTTGTAATTTGTATGCTGTAGATTATAGGCCGATGGTGCCAATCTGGCATAAGAGAACATTTCCTCTAATTCATTCTGAGGGATGATAACCCCTTCCACAAAATTCATAGCGGATCTGCGTGACTGAATCAAGTCTGTAAAAGCGCTCATAAGTATTCCTCCGTTGTGTATGTATTCGGTTGTAAAATATCAACACCTGATATTTGTAAATAAACTAACTAAATGTTACTAACTCAAAATAACACAGCATATAAAATTCGTCAATGATAAAATTTATTGAAGTTAATCTTGAACACCCTGTTGTCAAAAAATAGGACATAAATTAGGATATTAGGATATGTAGAAACACAGTGAATGAAAGGGTGGATAAATTGATTAATAGTAGAGAACAATTGATGATAGATTTGCAAAGAATCGAAGAGAATGACTACGAGCTTAGAAGTGGAGAGGACATAAAGGATTATGGGAAGTTGATGCTTGAGCATATAGGAGATCCCGAGCCTGTACTGCGTGATGAATTGATTTATTCCACATTCTACAAATGGATTAATGAGAAACATTGGTTTAATGATGCGGAGCTTCGTGAACTGCTGTGGATACTTCTTGACGAGCAGCATCTTTTTTATCACATTGGGAATAAAGAAGATCTGACGGTGTATACAAGAACATTTTCTGTATTGGTTGTTGCTCTTATTCTCCAGAGGCATAGGGAAATGGCTATATTGGATAGCTCTGAATTTATAAAGGTGAAGCAGGGTTTGATTCGTTTTTATGAGGAAGAACGGGACTTAAGAGGTTATATGGAAAAAGAAGGCTGGGCACACGCAGCAGCCCATGGCGCCGACGCCTTGGATGAGCTGGTTTTATGCTCGGAGAGTGATGCCGCGGTGCGGGAAGAGGTTCTGGTAGTTATTCAAAAGATGCTTTATAACGATCAATACATATTCAGGGACGAAGAAGATGAAAGGATTGCTACTATTATAGTTACAATCATCGATCATCATTTACTTCCACAGCAGTCTATAACCGATTGGATTCTCAACTTGGCGCAATGTGGCAGTTGGCCTAGAAGCCACAGCCAGTACGTTACTCGAATAAATACAAAGAACTTCCTGCGTTCTCTTTATTTCAGGTTACTTCTAACAGAGAAGAATATGGACATTGTGGATGTTTTATTGAAAACTGAGAAGAATTTGAATGAATTTGTACATTAATTCACTCAAACGGTTTTAATTAACACTAGTAATTTAAATAATTTATTATAATGTAATAAAAATCACAAATGTTTATGGAAATTCAAAAACTTTGTGACATTTATAACTTGATAAGTGCTATAATAGAAATATGGCGTTAAAAGTTCTTATGTTTTTTATTACTATTAAGCAGCAAAGCTTATTGCAGAGGAGATTTGGATATGTCAGAATCAATCACTCAAACACAACCTGAACAAGAATCACCAAAAGTAGCTGTTAGCAAGGAACAAATGGATGTTCTTGAGCAGCTCTTGAAACCAGAAGTTCAGGAATCATTAACAGTCTTGGTGGAACAGTTGCCAAAATTAACTGAGCTTGTTGGCGTGCTTACAAAGTCCTATGACTTTGTGCAAACTGTCGCAGCGGATGATGTCTTGAAAAGTGATACGGTAAGTGCAATTAAAGAACTTGCTGAACCTGTAGTGCATTCCGCGAAGAATATGGCAGCTACAGTGATCGAAGCAAAAGATCGTGCGAATGAAAGTAACGAAGTTATTGGTCTTTTTGGTCTTATGAAGTTGTTGAAAGATCCACAAGCGCAAAAGCTTTTCCGTTTCGTAAATGCATACCTTCAAGTTGCTGGAGAACGCAGTAAGCAGAAATAATCATTTTCATATCTTATACGTAAGGGACGGAGGAAACATCATGTCTAAACATATTGTCATTCTAGGAGCAGGTTATGGTGGTCTACTAAGCGCCTTAACCGTACGCAAATATCTCAAAAAAGATGAAGCTAAAATTACTGTAGTTAATCAGTATCCTACCCACCAAATCATTACAGAATTGCATCGTCTTGCAGCAGGTAGTGTTGCAGAGGGTGCTGTAGCTATGCCTCTAACTAAGCTTTTCGCAGGGAAAGATATTGACCTGAAAATCGCGAAGGTTAATTCATTTTCTGTGGAGAACAAACAAATTGTTCTTTCTGATGGTGTGACACTTACTTATGATGCGCTTGTTGTAGGTCTTGGCAGCACTACAGCTTATTTTGGCATTCCAGGGCTTGAACAATACAGTATGGTATTGAAATCAGCTGCAGATGCTAACAAAATTCATCAACATATTGAAGATCGTATTCGTGAATATGCGAAATCGAAAAATGAAGCAGATGCAAACATCCTGATCGGTGGCGGCGGCTTAACAGGTGTTGAGCTTGTTGGTGAAATCGCGGATGTATTGCCTACACTTACTAAAAAATATGGCGTTGATCCTAAAGAAATTAAGCTAATGCTCGTTGAAGCAGGTCCTAAAATCCTTCCAGTATTGCCAGATGCATTAATCGAACGTGCTGTAGCAAGCTTGGAAAAACGTGGTGTTCAATTCCTGACAGGTCTTCCTGTTACGAATGTAGAAGGCAATGCGATTGACTTGAAAGACGGTCAAAAAATTATTGCTAACACATTTGTATGGACTGGTGGCGTACAAGGAAATCCACTCATCGGCGAATCCGGTCTTGAAGTTAACCGCGGTCGTGCAACGGTGAATGAATTCTTGCAATCCACTTCCCACAAAGATGTATTCGTTGCTGGTGACAGCGCGGTGGTCTTTGCAGAAGACGGACGTCCTTACCCTCCAACTGCGCAAATTGCTTGGCAAATGGGTGAATTGATCGGATACAATCTGTATGCCTTCTTGAAAAATAAATCGTTTGAAAGCTTTAGCCCAATCAACTCTGGTACACTTGCTAGCTTAGGCCGTAAAGACGGTGTTGCCATCGTTGGTGCAAGTTCTACTCCGTTAAAAGGCTTGCCTGCAACTCTAATGAAGGAAGCAAGTAATATCCGTTACTTGTCCCACATTAAAGGATTGTTCAGCCTAGCTTACTAATATAGTTTAACCCTAAACCCTGCTCAAATCTGAGCGGGGTTTTTGTTATTGTTTTTTTAGTGAAATGTTTGCATTATTGATGTTTCACAGTAGGCTGTATTCATTGTATTTGATATAATAGATTGGGTTATATTAACAGAGGTAGTTAGAGGAGGATTTCATTTATGATATTCCAACAAAACGATGTCATTCTGTTTCAAGGGGACAGCATAACAGACTGGGGGCGTAATCATGAAGACGCTTCATCACTTGGAGTAGGTTATGCAATGATGGTCGCCGCTCGACTGGGGCATTTATATCCAGAGAAGAATCTTACTTTTTTTAACCGTGGTATTGGTGGCAACCGTATTGTTGATTTACAGGGACGGTGGGATAAGGATTGCCTGGATTTGAAGCCGACGTGGGTGTCCATTTATATTGGAATTAATGACACTTGGCGGCGTTTTGATTCTGGTGAAGAAACCACTCCCGAGCAGTTTGAAGCTTCATATCGGGACCTGATCGAACGCACTCGGAAATCTTTGGATGCTAAATTAGTGCTTATAGAGCCTTTTGTTTTGCCTGTACCGGAAGATCGTAGAACTTGGCGTCAGGATCTTGATCCTAAAATTCATATTGTCCGCGAGCTGGCACGTGAATATGGGGCACCGCTGGTTCCGCTAGATGGACTTTTTGCAGCGGCTTCCGTAAAAGCAGAACCGGCTTACTGGGCATATGATGGAGTACATCCTACTCCTGCAGGTCATGCACTTATTGCGGATGCTTGGCTCAAAACGATGGGAGCAATCTAATCAATTGCCATTTTAAGACTAGAACCACGCTTTAATAAGCAGGTTGTAGTCTTTTTTTAATCGCGTGTTCATAAAGTCGTTTTTATATATTTATAGACACTGTTATAATTGGAATATGCTTATGTATTGGAGGCGATTCGCATTAGGCGGTTAATATGGATAGCACCTTTGTTATTGGTCGTAGTGTTAAGCGGATGTAAAAGTGATTTGGGCTTCATCAATGCCAGATGGATCGAAGGCGTGTCGTTGACACCCGTGGCAACGAGTGATCAGAAACAAGCGGATCGTCCTTTGCACTCAGAGAGCTTAACGCTAAAGGATTCTGTTTTGATCAAGACGCTTGCGGAGGCTATGAACAAGAGTAAGAAATTTTCTGATGATCTGGATTGGGGTCCGGAATTTGAAATGAAGCTTGTTTATGGGGACGGCTATTCGGAAGATTATTACATAGCGCTTGGAGATCAACTTGGACATGAAGGGATGTTTACTACAGCAGAGAACAGCAGTCAGGGCTACACAATTCCTGTAAAAAACTCTGACCAGTTAAGAAAGCTCATTTATGGAACAATCGATACGGAGAACATTGAACAGGCAGACCCTGTGGAGACTTCTGTCGAGGTAACAGGTCCAGTAACCCTGTCACATAATGAACTGTCTCCGGTCACAGGGAGAGCGGGATTTTTAAATCTGCAACTGCTAGAGGGGACATATAGCGAAGATTGGACTACACCGAGTCCGTTAGCGGGAAGAAACTGGAGTGGCCGATTTAGGCTAGTAGTGACTGACGAGCATGGAAAAACACTGAGTAGCTATCCGTTAAATGATCAATTTGCCCAGACCTTTAATGATTTTTTCCAGCTTCAGTTTGAGGATTATAATGGAGATGGTGATCCCGATTTTACGATCGGACAATATGGAACGAGTAACGGTTATTTCTACAAGCTTTTTACACTCAGAAGAAATAACGTGATAGAAGAACTGCCTATTAAACCTGAAAATCAGCTGTTTATCAGCAGTCCTGAGCGGTATTCCATAAAACTGGATAAAGTTGATGAGCATAGCTTCAAGAGAAGTTACTACGATAACGCAGCAGGCAAACAAGTGGAAGATACTTTTCAGTGGGTAGGGAGTGCATTTCAGAGGCTGGACAAATGATTAATTCATGAAGTGAGAGGAATGTGTGTTGGATGACAAGTGATACGGTACAAGATTTAGAAGGGTTAAAAGCTATTGGAAAAGTGGTGGGCCACACCATCGCCGAGATGAAAAAGAAAGTAATCCCTGGGATGACGACTGCGGAGTTAGATCTTATTGGAGCTGAGATTCTGGAAAGCTTCGGAGCATCCTCAGCCCCGAAGATAACTTATAATTTCCCGGGCAGCACCTGCATCAGTGTGAACGAAGAGGTTGCTCATGGTATTCCGGGTCCGAGAGTGATTAATGCTGGCGATTTGATCAACATTGATGTCTCTGCTGAGCTAAATGGGTATTATGGGGATGCTGGCGTTTCTTTTCAACTGCCGCCCTATAACGATGATATTCTGCGTTTATGCCGGAGTACAGAGGAAACCATGATGAGTGTGATCAATCATCTGCGGGCAGGAATGAAGGTTAACGAGATCGGCAGAATGATGGAACTTGAAGCTCGCAAACGCGGTTATAGAGTGGTGCGTAATCTGTGCAGCCATGGAATTGGCAAATCACTGCATGAGAAGCCTTTTGAAATTCTACCCTTCTATAATCCAAGAGTGACCACGGTGCTAAAGGAAGGACAAGTAATTACGATAGAGCCCTTCCTCTCGACTGGAGCGGACTATGTGGAGCAGCAATCGGATGGCTGGACGCTAAGTGTTGTAGATAACGGTCGGGTAGCACAGTTTGAACATACGATTATCGTGACTAAAGGTGAGCCTATTATTCTGACTAGTGTGTAAGCTCGAATAGCGACTTAAAGGGGTGGAGGATGGAGGGGGATATGAGCAAAAGCCCTTACCCGGACCCTCCGTTCCTTCCATGTCGTTAGCGAAGTTGTTATTAGCCGTGATAAGTGGCAATGCGGTAAATACTTTAAAGAGACCTGTCTATTTGACAAGTCTCTTTTTTTCTAGGATGAGGCGTTACGCTTATATCCTATATTTGGCATAAGTTATCGATGTTTTTTTCAATGGAATGATAAAACAGGTCTTCCGCATGAAGGACATAGGCCATGTATTCTTCCATCTGGTCAGTAAGTGTAAATTCATTCATGATATACTGCCTGGTCATAACATTCCTTAAAAGTTCCCATTGTTCGATGCTTTGCCGAGCATAATGAATGACATCGCTGAGAGCATTAGGATTCGCTAAGGAATTCAGCAGCAACAGCAATACTTTTTTTCTATCTGAATGACGGGTGAGCGTCGTCCGGGTTAAAGAGTAAAGGTCATGGGGGCGGTTTGAAATCTTTGTATTGAGGATGAAGCGTCCACTTGCAAACAGATTGTTCAGTTCCTGGATAGCTGATCGTCCGATATATTCAAGGCGCCCTTCGGTACAAGAGGGCGGCTTATAATAATTCGATAGCGCGGTTCTTAAAATGAGCGAGGCTCGGGCTGGCAATTCAGCAAGCTCATCTTGATTAGGATGCACTGTGAAACAGGAAAACTGCCGATTGTAGGCATCTATAAACGAAGTTTTGGCATCTTGACCGATATTTTTGTTATGCGGATAAGGCTTGAAATACTCTTTGTTGTAATTTATATAATTGTCCAAGAAATAAAAATCAGTTGCCGTCTGCCCTAGGATCAAAAATATATGCCCATCCACAATATGATCTGTTTCCAGAGCCGGGTTTAATTCAAATGTTCTATAAAAGGGGACTCGTTTCATTAACGTATTGACAAATACGACTTCGTTATTTGCTAACAGTGTCTCTATCGTCTGGATGGCTGCCTCTGCATTGTTGCTAAAAGTATGTTTATTAGCGACTGTTATATAATCCTCGGGATCTTTGATCTCGTTCAAGCTTAATTCAAACTGGTCACTGTCAGTATGGGTAACTAATTTCAGATTAAAATCATCTAAAAACATCTTGTACAATACGCTAGAGTCATTGACATACCTTTTTAGCATGAAAAAAATATTACGGGTATAGCAGTTTCCCAGTGACTGTACCTCTGCAATAGGCTCCCCTGCAGAATTATAGTAATATTCCATTTCTAACGTCTGCAACGTCTGCATAATTGTCCCTCCAACTGCTGCTAATTCTCCAATTCATCCCTTGGAGCCGAGTGCGCTTATTATTTCGCCCAATAATTTGGCTTCGTCTGTTTGTATGGTCAACAGAGAATGTTTGAGTGCGTCTAGCACCTTGGGGTCCATGGACAGATTATACCGAAGCACCATATTTCTGTTCAGAAGAGAACGTTCTTCAAGCTCAGTACAACGTTCAATCCATCGGTTGCATTGCATCAGGAGTTCTATTTGTTGGAGATATTTAAGTCTTAAAACCATAAGCTTCTTATGCTCCCACAGCAAATGATAAGCTCTAATGTCAAGCTCAGGGTCATCCTCTTTAGGGTGCTCCATTTGATAAATGAGGTGTTGGTACACACTTTGTCCATAAATGCTGGTAGTGGTATGGTTAATAAAATCAAATGTGCGCTTGGAGGATAGATATCGCTGCAAGCTGTCGACAATCTGTTCGACGTTTAAATCAAATTCTGCATCGATTTTGCTAAGCAAAGTTACACGCGTAATAAAATTTTCTTCTCTGCACAGATAGTCAAAGGCAGATTCCAGTTCGGAAAAGGTGCATTGAGCGGTCATAAATTTACCGCCCGTAATATTGTCCCGAATGCAGACTGTTTGGCGATCAAGATCGTAGCCGTAAATTAATGTCTCGTGAAAACGGTGCTCTTGGCCGAACTCCTGATATGCAGATATAAAGTACCGGTCGAGATGGCACCATACATAGCAATCGCCGTTGATAGAGTCTACAACGAAATCCGTAAAGGAAGACCACTTGGAAATGATGGTTCTAGGCAATATGAACTTATTGAGAAATGGGCAATAATCAACAAGAAGCTCATGATTGTCAAAAAAGTAAGTTTCCCAATCCGTTACATATCTCAGCTGAATGAAGTTGGAATAAACCCAGGGCCATATGCGGTTATCCGAAGAAATAATAGAAAACAAAGTCCCATAAGTGTTGGAAGTATTTATTAGTGGATCGGAAACGGGTAAAGTAATTTTACTCAATTTACACCTCCATATTCCCATTATATTTAAATAAAAATGAAATAAATGACATTATTATACTATAATAATTGTTCATTCCAATTATGTGATGATAATCATATTATGATAATAAAGGGAAGTGGTAATCTGGCGAAGAATAGTACTTTTGGAAACATTTTGGCATACGTTTCTCTGGTGAAAAAGCTGCAGAATGTGATGGGGGGAGCGATATATTGCGAATAGTGGTTTGTTTAAAGTTTATTGCACACGTGAACAAATACAATGTGCGTGGCATTGATGATGGCCGTAAGATCTCGGCCTCACCGCCACCGAAGGCAACCTTTGAGCTAAACTATCCGGACCGGCAAGCCATCCATGTGGCATTGGAGCTGAAGAATAGCTGTAATGCTAATGTAACTCTTATTTCCATGGCCCCTCCCGGTTGTAAAACGGTTCTACAGGAGTTCATGGGTTATGGGATCGATGAGGCTGTCCTGCTCAGCGACGCTTCTTTTGCCGGTTCGGATACATTGGCGACATCGCTGGTACTGGCTCGTGCTGTTGAGAAGCTTGGTGGATGTGATCTGGTTCTGACCGGCAGCCATTCAACCGACAGTGATACCGGTCAGGTAGGTCCGGGAATCGGTGAGTATCTAGATATCCCCCACGCGATAAATGTAACACGGTTTGAGGATATTTCGACTGATGAGGTATTGTTCCACCGCCAGCATGACGAAGGGGTAACAACCAGACAGTCTTGCCGGCTTCCGGCAGTATTGAGTATTGGTGGAATGACAGCCGTCTCTGAGTTGAAACCGCTAACAATTGCTGCCAAATTGCATGCCAGAACCAAGGATATTCTGGTATGGTCGTGTCATGACCTTGGCCTTGACCCACAGACGGTTGGTTTGGCAGGCTCGGCTACTGAAGTAGTTTCAGTGTACGAACAGCACTCCGAAAGAAAGGGGATTTTGCTAGAAAGCGATGAATATCTACGGGTATTGGAGCCGATAATCAGCAAAATCAGCGAGGTTAGAAGTGGATGATTAGGATTGATCAGGAACAATGCACATATTGCCTCCTGTGTTTAAAACGCTGTCCCGCGGCTGCAATCAAAGATGAGGATGAGGGCTTGCGTATCGACGTTGCGGCATGTACTTATTGCTCAGTCTGCACGTCTTGCTGTCCTAACCAAGCCATTATAATGAAAGACAGGGTACAGGAGACCAGACAACCGTACCCTGAGCATGAAGGTATTTGCCTTGTTGTGGAACATGCTGAAGGCGCGCTCTCTTCATATTTTCCGGAACTGGTTAGCGCAGCAAAACAGCTGCAGGCTATGAGAGCCCAGCGCATTTGTGCTTTGGTGGTCGGAGAGCGTATAGAAGACCTAGCCCAGCGTCTGCTTCAATGGGGAGTAAATGAAGTGTGGATGGTGAACAAACCGGGCATACAGCGTTACGCCGAAGATATTCATTATAATTTGATTTCTGCGGTGCTCCGGGATCAAAGACCGTCTGTCGTGCTAGGTATGGCTACCGCATGGGGGAGGTCTATTTTCCCCAGAGTTGCAGTCCGCCTGCGGACGGGGCTATGCGCCGATTGCATCGATTTGAAGATGGGACCGGATCATGGGGATTTTATTATTACCAGACCGACGCAAATGGGCGAGCAATTCGCTGAGATAAAAATACCGGCAAGACGGCCGCAAATGGCAACTGTAAAAACCAATTTTTATTCCGCTGCTGAGACCGCACACGTCGTGCAGGGCAAGATTGTTGATCTAAGCTCCCAGTATTCTTGCTCTTCCTCAGTCCTGCAGTTTATGGGAGTAATTGAAGAAGCCGCGGGCAAGGAGAACATCGAGACTACAGAAATTATTGTTGCTGCCGGGAGAGGCATTCAAAACGCAGACAATCTTCGTTTAATCTATGCGCTCGCCGATGCGCTTGGGGGGAAAGTAGCGGTTACCAGACCGCTTGTAGAATGTGGATGGATGGATAGTATGCATCAAGTCGGACTGACAGGTAAAATGGTCAAGCCCAAACTGTACATTGCCTGCGGAGTGTCTGGGGCAGTGCAGCATAAGGTTGGGATGCATCATTCGGAGACGATAATTGCAATAAATACGGATCGCAATGCACCTATCTTTGATTACTCCACATATGGGATCGTAGGCGATCTTTTTACAGTCATACCTGAAATATTGTCGGCATTGAACACAGTACAGGAGGTTGGGCGATGATTGAGAAGGAGCTATTAAGACAACAAACGCTGCATACGATTGGCGTCATGCTCGATGAGCACTTGCTTCAGAAGGAGGATATGTTCAGGTTTCAAAGTGATGTCCACGACACATATTCTCCGGAATACATCCGGAGCGAGATGGAGAATTGGTACAGAACATTAGGAATCGAATATATCATCCAGCGAAAATTTTCACTTCGGATGCCGCAGTTTACGAGAGAAGAATTAGAAGAAGCGGACCGAAGAAACGAGATCATTTTATGTGTTCCCCAAGGCGTCAGTCGCAAGCAATTAGGCTGCTTGTTTAATATCCGCAATTGGGCGCTGGAGAGTGAACTGGTCGCAGCAACTCCGGAAATTGAGGATTTCTGGTTCACCGTTCCGCGGACAACCGAACCGGATATGCTGGATCGGACGGCTGTGGAAATACAGCGTACATACAAGAAAACCGGAAAATTGGGAATGAGTCTGGAGCGGTATCTGGTATTTGTCGCCCGCATGAGGCATCTGACAGGACAAACACCGGATATAAGGACAAAGATGTGGATTACCAACGGCAAATATGAAGGAAAGGCGATGCTTGTGGTTGGTTTCGACTCGGCTGGCGAGTTTACAGCACATGGCTGGATGCCGAATTTCCACTCGCCTATGGTGGGCGGACGTTATACCTGGATACCTGACCATATATAAACAGTAAGGAGACGGTTATTTCGGCTATGTACAATAAGTTCACTGAATCGGGGCCTCAGCCTAGTGTACACTTCACCACTGCTCGCAAGGCGGAACCGGGTCCTAATGAATTGTTCATTACCAACCGTTTTACTTTAACGGGAACGGTAAAGGACCCATCCTGCTTGCAGCTTTTTCATGGGGCATGCCATTTACCAGGGCATTATCCTTACTCCAGTGTCGGAGTAGTGACTAAAGCGGGGCTTGGAGCAGAGCATCGCGTAGGCCAAGCTCTTGTGTTTTCTCCTCATTATACAAAGGATGTATGTGTCCCTCTGCACAGTGGGGTGGATGGTCAGATCTTTATTTCCAACGACTTAGACCCTGTGACAGCTGCGTTTGTTCCTATGTTTTGTGTGGCACTAAATGTGTGTGAAGAGCTGGCAGATGAAGGCATTAAAACGGTGGAACTGTGGGGAATGGGACTGCTAGGAAAGCTTTTATTAAGGTTGCTTGAGCAGGATGAAGATTTGAGCTTCAGTGTTGAAAAGAAGGAGGCCAAGGATGAGATTTGGGCCGGGTTAAATAGCGGTGTGTGGGACTGCGAGGAGAGAGCCATTGTTGCACTTGATTCGGACCTGCTCTCGCAGGTTCAACGGCATTCGGCTTTAAAAAACGATCCACCAGACCAGCACATACAATTTATTGATCTGACAAGACCTGGAATACTTAAGGAATCCATAACGCATGACCGTATTCAGGAAATCTCTCGCAGAATTGGGAAGCAAGAGCTTGAAGTAACCAGCCTAATTGCCCAACATATTCATGCGGAACATATGGAGCAATTTATCAGGCAAGCGGCGGAAGGCTTTTTTGAAGGGAAAACTGTAGTCTATGACTGGTAGAGGAGGTTCGTCATGCAGTTGACACAAGGTGTTATGGATGTACCCGCACTCGATATTGCATTTTCTGAGCAGGAGCGGCGTATCATTATGGAGCGAATTGATGATTGTCTGTCGAGAGGAGCGTTGAGTCAGGGTAGGTATGTACAGGAGCTGGAGGAACGTTTTGCCCGGTATGTAGGAGTTACTCATGCCATTGCGGTTAATTCGGGTACAAGTGCGATTGAAGCGGTAATGAGAGTGCTCGAAGTAAAGGGGCAGGAAGTGCTGGTTCCGGCAAATACGTTTATTGCCACGGCTTCCAGTGTCCTGTTTGCCGGAGGGCATGTTCGCCTTGTTGATATTGATCCCCGTACATTCTCGGTGTCGCTGGCTGAAATAAAGAAGCAGGCCACAAGTCGTACCCGAGGGGTTATTATCGTACATATTGGCGGAATTGTTACACCGGAGATTGAAGAAATCAGGCAATGGTGCGATGAGCAGGGGCTCTGGTTATTTGAAGATGCCGCTCATGCACATGGCAGCAGGATGGCTGGAAAAGGTGCGGGAGCTTTCGGAATTGCCGGAAGTTATTCCTTTTTTGCCACGAAAATCATTACCTCGGGGGAAGGAGGGATCATTGTCACAAACGATCATTCAATGGCTGAGAAGCTGCGAATGTTCCGCAATCATGGCAAGCCCCAGCCCTGGGAGACTTACCACACCTCGCTTGGCAACAATTATCGAATGAGTGATATCACAGCTACGATAGCGCTTACCCAGTTTGAGCGACTCGACGCGATCATTGAACAACGGGAAGCGATCGCCAACCGTTATACTTCCTTCTTTACGAAAAATCTTCCTGATTTCGAGATTGTGATGCCGCAGGACAGATGCAGTTGGTATAAGTACATTGTTATAGTGCCTTTGGACGTTGATAGTTCCGATTTGAAGGACAGACTCAAGGAGAAAGGCGTTTCGCTCCAAGGGGAGGTATATGCAACGCCGCTTCATAGGCAGCCGATCGCTGCTTCCCTACAGTTCAGTGGGGAATATCCGCTAGCGGATGATTATTGTCGGCGTCATATCTGCTTGCCGATTTATCCCAATTTGACTGATGAGCAGATCGATTATGTTTTGGCTGTATTCTTAAGTGTGGTCGCAGAGTTAAGGGGGCAGCAATGAAAGAGGGCATTATTATTGATAATCTGAGAAAGGTCTATCGCGTCCCTGTAAGAGAACATGGGTTAAAGCATGCGTTTAAAAGTCTGATCAAAATGGAATACAACGAAGTTGAGGCGGTAAAAGGTATCGACCTCAGGGTTGAGCCGGGAGAAATTGTCGGGTTCATCGGACCTAACGGCGCGGGAAAGACAACCACGCTGAAGATGCTCTCCGGTATCCTGTATCCGACATCAGGCGACATTTCCGTCTATGGCTTCAAACCGTGGGAACGCCAACATAAGTTTCTGCGCAACATCAGTATGGTAATGGGGAACAAATCGACGTTAACCTGGGATATTACGGTCGAGGACTCTTTCTTTGTGATGAAGGAAATATACGGAGTCTCTGATGCTGATTTTAAACAAAGACTCAATGAGCTAAAAGAACTGCTGGATATAGGGCATCTGCTTAAGAATCAGGCGCGGAATCTCTCTTTGGGAGAACGCTCCAAGTGTGAATTAACAGCAGCGTTGTTACACCAGCCACGTGTATTGTTTTTGGATGAGCCTACTTTGGGGCTAGATGTCAGCATGCAGCTGCGGCTTCGCAGTTTTATCAAGGAGTATAACCAAAAACATGAGACAACCATCCTGCTTACCAGTCACTATATGGAGGATATTTCTTCCCTTTGTAAACGGGTTGTACTGATCAATCAAGGCAAGCTGTTATACGACGGATCTCTGGAGCAGCTGAGCGGTAAAATAGCTCCCTACCGCATTCTCAAAGTCAGTTTTATGGATGAAGACGTAACGGGCACAATTGAAGAGCTAAAGGAGAAGTTTACTGACAGCTTGCAGGTCATGGAGCTTGCGGAAAGCTACGTATTGTTTAAGATTCAGAAGGAAGCTGTACCTGAGATTGTTTCAGAAATCTTTAATAGCTATTGCATTGGAAATGTAACAATCAATGATGCTCCAATCGATTCTGTAATTGATGAAGTGTATCGAGAGGGGAGGCTCCTTTGAATTTTCGCGGAGGCTTTGCGCTGATACGTAGGACTATGTTCGGGTTTATGGCTGAGAAAGGGTTTTTCTGGACATTGACGCTTGGTTGGATGATGGGACCTATCATCTATATGTTTGTTTGGACCGTTGCTGCGGGGGATGGGAGCATAACCGGGTTCACTCAGCAGGATTTTGTGAGGTATTATATTCTGTTAATTCTTGTGAACCAGCTGACCTACCCTACCTCACACTGGACGGTCGGCGATCAAATCTATGGCGGCAAGATGTCGATTGTATTGTTGAGGCCGATATCGCCTTTTTACGATGTGGTTGCGTCAGATTTGGCTGTCAAAATCGTCTGTATGCCTTTTGTTATATTTGTTGCCGGCGTGGCTGCCATTTTTTTGAACTTCAGACTGGCTATATCCGGTCTGGACTTGCTGGTGGCCGTTTATCTTCTTCTCATGGCTCAAATAATCAGATTTATGCTGGCCTATACACTTTCCCTGTTTGCATTTTTCACCAATAAAATCAAGTCCTTGCTTTCTATTAACGACACCCTGGTATTTTTGCTGGCCGGACAGGTAGCGCCTTCGTCGTTGCTTCCGGGATTTATGCAGGATATCTCGGATTATTTGCCTTTTCAATATATGATCAGCTTTCCGATAGAGTTTTCCCTTGGAAAGTTGGATCATTCACAGCTTGTTTTTGGCATAATTGTTCAATTCATTTGGGCGGTCGTTATCATATTATGTAACCGTTTAGTGTGGAAAAAAGGGATTCGTGCATACATGGCCGTGGGAGGGTAGGGAACATGCTGAGATATATGCGTTTGCTGAGATTGTTTTTCTCTACAGCGCTTCTAAAGGAAGCGTCATTCCGCGGTGACTTTCTAATCAAAATTTTGTATACCGCAATTAATTTAACCGGGACGATTGGCGGGATCGCGATCCTCTTTTCCAACACAAATTCGCTTAACAGTTGGACTTTTGCGGATACGCTGGCATTATCGGGCGTTTACTATTTTATTTTGGCAATGAAAAATCTATTTGTTGGTCCAAGCCTTGGCTCATTAGCCGGGATGGAAGGGGAGCTATGGACTGGAGGATTTGATTTAACACTGCTCAAACCGATTGAGACCCAATTTTATGTGAGCACGAGATACTGGTCTCCGCTTAATCTGTTTGATGTTATGGTGGGAGTAGCGGTGATGGTGCTTGGCGTTTCTCAAATGCAAGAAGCGATAGGAATATCCACTTGTCTGATGTTTGTATGGGCCATTTGCAATGCTTTACTGCTGTTGTACTCAATACTGCTATTATTAAGCTCTTTGGCGTTTTGGTATGCCGGAAGTCCGATGTTGAGTATATTCGACAGTATCATGCAGATGGGTAGATTTCCGGTCAATGTATATCAGAAACCAATCCAATTGGCGCTTACCTGGATCGTTCCTGTCGCCTTTATCGTTTCTATTCCTGCAGAAGCATTAGTGGGCAGGGTAAGCCTGTCCTATTTATTCGGAGGCAGCTTGCTAGCTGCGGTTTTGCTAATGTTAGCCAGTGCGTTTTTTAAACGAGCAGTGAAAAAATATGCAAGTGCTTCAAGCTGAGGAGGATTCTAAGTGGACACTTCTTCCATATTTGATTTGATTTATTTCAATTGCTTGAATAATCCAGGGCTTACGGCCATTGATTATGAAGGATCAACGATCTCTTATGAAGAGCTACGGCAGGAACTGGAGCACAGTAGTGAGAAGCTGGATCTCGCGGGGATCCGGCCCGGGCACAGAGTTGCCTTAGCCGTTGCAGACAAATCTGCTTTTATCATGCTGTGGCTTGCATGCTGGCATACGGGAGCCGTTCCGATCCCATTTGAACCTGTGAAGAACTTACCGGAACTGGAGAGAATGCACTCGTCAAGCCATTGTCAGTATTTAATTTGCGATCCAATTGATTCGGAGGGCAGCAGTCAGCTTGAGCTCGTACTCAGAGTACCGATGTTTATTTTTAGGACTGCAACGCTTTTTTTACAGGCAGATAAGCAGTCTGATGAAGATATTGCTTTGAATTTTTATACCTCAGGAACGACTGGACCGCCTAAATGTGTACAGTTCAGCCATCGGGCCATCTACAATAATGTAATGGCTATCTGTAGAGGGCTTGAGATTACTGCAAACGACAAGCTGTTCACACCGATTTCGCCGTGGCTGCCCGCGACGCTAACCACTGTAGTCCTACCGGCCCTCTGTGCCGGTGCTACATTAATCATGTCGAAGGGAACAATGCCTGCTAGAATTTGCGAGCAGATCAATCGCAAAGAGGTAACGATTCTTTTTGCGGTTCCCTATATGTATGCCTTGCTTAATGAGTCAGTCGTGTCATCCTCAAGTGTAGCTTGGGATAAAGTGAGACTGTGCATCAGCTGTTCTGCCCATCTGGACGCAGCGACTTTTAATGACTTTTATAAGCTATCGGGCAAGTCTATCCGTTCATTGTTCTGTTCATCCGAAGGTGGGGCAATTGCCTATAATCCTTCAAATGAGCAAGAACTGATCAGAGATTCGGTGGGACAGCCACATCTGGGAGTTTCTATTCGGCTGCTTGACCCGGAGGGGCACGAGGTTGCTCATGGAGAGGAGGGAGAGATATGGGTCAGCGGCGCTCATATATCGTGCGGGTATTACGGGCAGCCAGAGTTGCAGGCAGAGGTCTTTCAACAGGGTTGGGTACGTACGGGTGATCTGGGAAGGTTGGATGAGGCTGGGTATCTGTATTTGTCGGGGCGGCTTTCTGATAACATCAATGTCGGCGGACATTTGGTAAATCCGGCAGAGATTGAACAAGTCCTGCTGCTCCATAACGGCATTAAAGAAGCACTTGTATTTGGTGTTTCCGATAAATACTATGGCAGCAAGCTGATTGCGGAGATTGTGCCGCTGGATGCCCAGGTATCAGCCGATGATATTATCAGATTCTGTTCAGCGAGACTTGCGGCATATAAGGTGCCTAGAGTAATCAAGTGGACGGATAACATTCCCAAGGGTCGCTATGGGAAGAAGCTGAGAAATCAGAATCAAGCAGCCAGTCACATCCTGACGCCATGAGATTTCTGGTGACAGGTTGCAGCGGTTTTATCGGGAGCAGGTTAACAAGCAGTTTACTGGAACAGGGACATGCTGTCAGAGGGCTTGTATTGCCGAAGGAAAAAGGCGTTGGCGAAACACTTGCAGAATTGGGTATGGAACTGTGGGTAGGCGACGTTCTGAACCCTGAAACGATGGATGGCATAGGGGAGGATATTGATGTCGTCTATCATCTTGCCGGCAAACATTCTGGTTCTGTGTCCCGGATGAGGCAGCTTTATGTAGAGGGGACGCGGAATCTGCTGGACCAACTTTTGCGCAGCGGAACGTATGGCAAGTTCATTGTGGCAAGCAATGGGGCTGTATATGGAAGCGACAACGTTTGTGTGGCCGATGAATCTGTACTGTGCCATCCCGTTCATCCATTTGGAAGAATTACACTCGAAATGGAGCAGCTGGTCCAGCAATACTGCACCCATGCGAAATTTTCTTATATCATTCTCAGGATCGCTGAAGTGTACGGCCCGCTTGAGCATAATTATATCCGGCAATTAATGCGCTGCACTCAGATGCTGGGGAACGGACGCAGTTACTCATCTAAAGTGCATATTGACGATGTTATTTCAATGATGCAGTTGGCCTGGAGCAATCTTGTTGTTCAAGAGATTTATAACGTGAGTGATGATCTTCCTCTAACACAGGAGGAATTGATAAAAGAGGTTCGGAAATATGCTCAACTGTCTGAAATACAATGGATTTCTCCTGAGGCTGTCACTGAGCGTATCAGACTAAGTATACATGGTTTACGCGCCCTTTCCGTACGTATGGGAAACGAAAAGATAAAAAAGAATGCCGATGTACGGCTGGCATACCCTACTTACGCCCATGCGATTCCTTATTTAATCGAAGAAATGTCCAATAGAAGCGAGGTGAATAGTTTGTGAGTCCGCCAAGAATTATGCTTCTTCCAAGCCCCCCTAGCTCCGGTTCTGTAGGATCAGTAAGCAAAACGCTGGGCATTGCCAAGGTTCTGCAAAGCCAAGGTTGCACGGTCAGCTTTGTGATTGGCGGCAAGCTTGCTGAATTTGTCCGAGCCAACGGCTTTCAGGTTTATGACTATCCGATTCCGCTTCCTTCAGCGAATTCCGGAGATGTTCGCAGTGCTGCCGATTATGTGGAGTGGACAGGGATGGCAGAATCGGGCTTTATCCGTCAAGCGGTTGAGGCTGAACTGAAGGCGATACAGGCTTTTAAACCCAACGCTATATTTGCCGAGTCTCGTCCGAGTGCTTCCATTTCAGCTGCCGTGGCCCAGATTCCCGCTTTGATGATTGCGAGCTGGCCAAGCCATCCAGCCTTCCCGGCCAACCTACAGTATCCGGGATCTGCCAAAGCTATCGCCGCTTTTAACGAGGTGTTGGCGGATTATTCACTGGATTCTGTTTCCAATCTGGCTGAATTATTATTTTCAAGAGCAACGATTAAAATGGCACCGACACTACCGGAACTGGAGCCGGAGCTGGCTGCGTTGAAGGAGTGCGATTTCGCCGGTTACATTCTGGATTTGGAGGCAAGACAATCTTCAAATCTGCAGTGGCATCCGGACTGGCAGGACAAGCCGCTAATTTTTATTTATTTAAGCGTTAGTGCCATTCCCCCTTTAATTTATATTGAGCTGGTCAAAGAGATCTTTGACAAGCAACCCTACCGTGTTGCCTGTTTATGCGGATTTCATTATGAGCTTAAGGCGCTTCCTGACCATACCGACAATATTCAATTCCATTGGTTTATCCCGGCTGCTGAAATTATGCCGGAAGCAGCTCTGGTAATCTTTCATGGCGGACAAGATACTATGCTTACGACAATGCTGCATGGACTTCCGAGCATAACCATTCCCGGTCAACATTTTGAACGGGACTATAATTGTACGCAGCTCCAAAATCTTGGGCTCACTTATAAACTACCCGTTCAAGCATTCAGACCAAGCCGTATCCGTAAGATTGTTGAGACAGCGTTGAACGATAATTTGGCTGAGCTTCGCGGGCATTATAGGTCCAAGCTGAGGACTTTAAGCGGAACTGAGAATTGCTGTGCTGCATTGATCGCACTGGCACAAAAAAATAGCTGGCAGGTGTAATTTATGAAGATATCTGTTCCATATAACGGCGATATCCAGCTTATTGACGAGCTGGGCGGATACGAATATATCAGCTGCTTCTTCGGTGGTTCTTCTAAGGAGGGCTGTGGAAGCGGAAGATCGGCTGCGGCAATGCCGATAAGTACGCGGAGCGATATTGAACAAGCGGTTAAGCGGGCCCATATGTACAACAAAGAGTTTAACTATTTGATGAACAGTTCCTGTCTCGGCAACAGGGAATATGAGGATGAAGGCTACCGACAAATTGTAGATCAAATGGATTGGGCTGCTGAAATAGGTGTAGACTGGATCACCTTAGCCAATCAGCTGCTTGTGGATATTTGCAGGAGAAGACATCCTGAGATCAAAGTGAGCTTGTCCTCCTTTGCGGTGGTCGAAAGTGTGGAACGGGCAAAATACTTTGATTCAATGGGCGTCAAAGAGATCACAGTGAGAGAAAATATAGCCAGAGATTTCAGGCTGCTTGAACGTATACAGAACAGCGTTGAATGTGAAATCCAGGTCATTGTCAATCAGACCTGTCTCTATGAATGTCCAATGCAGGTCTATCATGACAATGTAATGAGCCATGGCTCATCCAACCGTGGAACGGATAACCAAAGCTTTATGGATTATTGCTCCGTCAAATGCACTTACGAGAAATTTAATGATCCAGGGAATATCATGAAGGCGCGCTGGATCAGGCCGGAGGATTTGGCGGAATATGAGAAGATAGGCATACACCGTTTTAAGCTGACAGACCGGTCAAAATCTACTGCCTGGCTGTTGCAGGCGGCAAAAGCCTATCATGATAGGCAGTATCCGGGGAACTTGGCTGATATTTTGAACATCGTTCACACCAACCATCGCAGAGCCGCCGGTGCGGTTACACGAGAAAAGGCGGTTTTTTCCCGGCAAACGCAGCAGAGCCGCCAGAGCATCCGTGCCCTGACCTTATTGGATGTTTATCTTGACAATTCTAAGCTGCAAGGTTTTATTGATTTTTTCAAAGAAGTCGATTGCCGGTCGCTGGATTGTGCGGTATGCGGGTATTGCGATCAATTTGCCGTTGAAGCCCTTTCGTTTCCTGATCCTTCTGCCCGGACCAAGAGCTTGAACATGCTGCAGCAGCTGGTACAAGATACGGCAGAGCGCCAACCAAAGGTTTTCTGAGAGGAGATATAAGCATGCAGAACAAGGAGATTCTGGGTAAGCTGGCCGCTATTTTTTCAGAGGTCTTGAGCAAGGAGGTTACAATGGAGGAACTGGATGCGCAAGCGGATTTACTTGAAGCGTTCCATATGGATTCACTGATTGCTTTGCAGATTATCGTTAAGATTGAACAGCAGCTTGGAATCGTCATTGAAGATGATGACCTGGCACTGGAACTATTAAATGATACCGGAAAATTGACGGCATATATTGAGGGACAGTCGGAAAGGGTGAGCAGCTGACGATGAATCTTTTGTTTCTTTCTGAAGGTGCTTATTTTGCCTATTATCAAGGGGCCGTCAAGGCTAACCGTGCAGTATTCGAATCCCTGGCTGCCAGGGGACATCAATGTAGAGTAGTCCATCTGGTAGACCAGGAAGATTCTCTGTTACAGGTGGAGGAACAGCTGCAGGAGCATGGGGTAAACGATATTATTCGTTCCGCGCATAGTCTTCAGGGTACAGTAAGTGGTGTAGAATGCCATTTCACCACGAGTGTTATGCTGTTATACAGAACAGCAGGGGATTTGATGAAAAAAGGCAAGCCGGACGTGGTTCTTGTGAATATGGCTTACCACACCATGGTTGCTGCGGGAATAAAGCTCGTGGCTGGAAGCGCAACAAAATTGGTTGTGATTTGTCATGATGTGATCACTCTCCCTTTTGGGCCGCATAGCTGGATCGAAAATCCGCTGCTCCGACAGGAGCTTGCCCAGGTCTCCGGCTTTATTGGTGACAGTGATTTCGTAGCTCATAATATCACCGAATGGGGGAGTTATACCAATGCTGTTTCGCTACGTTTCCCAATTTATGGGGATGGTATTTTTCCAACCTTTCATAATTTCAACAGAGGATACATCGCGATATGCAACCCTACAGAGATAAAGGGTTTATCCATTTTTCTGAAGCTGGCTCAAGCTTTTCCGGACTATCCTTTTGCTGCGATAATTACATGGGGCGATTTGAAGCAGGAGGAACAATCCGCTTTACGTGCTCTGCCTAATGTGACACTGCTTGAACCGGAGCGCGAGATGAATTTGATTTTTGAACAGGTACGAGTGTGGCTTCATCCTTCCATCTGCGCTGAAGCTTTTGGGCAGACAGTAATTGAAGCGATGCTAAGAGGTATTCCTGTTATTGCAAGCGACCAAGGCGGCCTCATGCAATCGAAATGCAAGGTTGACTATAATCTTCCGGTGACGCCGATTTCGGAAACTTACAAGGATGAAGCAACAGGACATACAATGCCGGTTATTCCCGAACAGGATACTGCCATATGGGTGGAGACTTTGCAACGGCTGCTGACGGACAGGACACTCTACGAATCCATTTCTGCAGCCTCTAAAGCTGCCGCGCAGGAATTTATAACGGAGGCCCAGCCTGAAAAATTCGAACTGTATCTGGAGAATATGCTGCAATCCGAAATGTCAGCAAGGTGAGGTGAAGAGTGTGGAAAAGACATTGGGTACATCCGCCATTTCCGTTACATTGCTCGACTGTCTTCATCGCGCTTTAACAACAGGAGATATTGAACTTTGGCTGGAGACCCAGTATTTCGAAGATGAAATGGAAGCTGAATCACAGCGGGCATGGTTCCATGGGTATTTACAAAAAACAGTTCCGACTTGCATAGAATTTAACGTACGAAATGTCAGAATAAGTCTTGCTGAAATTGTTGCTGCCTGTACTTTGACCTTTACTTATGAAGAGTTTGACCAGCTAAAGGATGAGCATATTTATACTATGCGCTATGTTGAAGACAAAAAAGAATGGAAGGTTGTAACGATCGAGAAAAGCTGGCTACCGTTTGGTTCGGCCGAAGCCGATCTAATTTATTACGATACTTATTCCATGACTGATCTCTTCTGGTGGACCAATGAAGCGGAATTGGAGATTGTTAGAAACAGCAACGATCCTCTGCCGGCGAATTTATACGCTCGGGCAATTCCACGAAATATACGTTCCCGGGAAGTGCACTCTGAATTGGAATGTGCGGCCATTCTATCCAATATGCTGTCTTTGCGCGTAGCTGATCTGGCAGCATTGCTGTTTCAGCCAACCGCTCTAGGGACGCTGGAGTCCTTATATCATTTTGCAAGTGAAAATATCAATTTCCAGATTGAGCGGCCTGATCGTAACAGCAGCTGGTCAAGCAAATTTACTGCTCCAACGTTTAGTTATGATGAATTGTTGACCTTGGCTGAAGATCACTTTCCACTAACCGCTAATTGTACGCCGCTTATGTCATTTTATTTTGCGGTGCTCCGATTATGCGGCTTGGCGGCTTCGGATATCGTCCAGCTCCGTTTAGTTAATTACGATTGTTTGCTCGTCTCCATCACTGGAGAGGCATATCTGTTTTTCACAGATCGGATTGTTAAATTAAATGCAGGTACTTACTATTATCAGACCGAAATCAGCAAGCTGTTCAATGAGAGGGAGTATTGGTCTGCTGCCGGAAGTTCGAATTTATCAGACCGGATGGTGGAGCAGTTAAATAACTGGTTCAAGGATGGTATTGTATTTAAATTCTCGCGTCCGCTAACAACGGGAATTAGATATATGGATGAATGCCCAATGCCCAGTTTAAAAGAATGCGCCGACCCGCTGCAACTTCATCGGTTGCTGCGTCAAACGATGCTGAGATATAGCTGCAATCTGCCGGATTCTGTATATACGTACGCCAAATATGCTTATCAGACACTATTAGTAACAAAACCGCAGGCTTATGTTCTCGCATCTATGAATAGTCCGCTTATTCGTCAGTTCCTGAGCGACTATAATACGAGACAGCATTTTTTTGAATATGTGGATTTATTGAAGAAGAAATCCATATTTCGGGAACATGACCGACTGATGACTGCGGACCAAGTAATACGTCACGGTACCGCCGATCCTGCTTCCCTTACAGTGTTGGTGTATGTCTGGTTAAATCAAAGCCACCAGTCTCAAGGCGGGGTTTGTATAACTGATGAAGATAGCTATTGTTTTTTTGAAGGAGAAATATGGAGCGGCAAAAAACGAAAACCAGCATCAAAGATGCAAGGAAATCTGTTAGTAGCTTTTAACCATGAATCATGCTTCAGTGAGCTGATGAACATTTCTGAAGCGAAGACCGAATGGATAACATTCATACGGCAGCATATGACGATGTCTCATGAAGGAGCCGATCACATTGAATGACTGGATTAAAATTCAAGGTGCGAGAGAAAACAATCTGAAAAATATATCTCTGTCTATCCCCCGAAACAAACTAGTGGTGTTAACTGGATTGTCTGGTTCCGGCAAATCAACGCTTGCCATGAATACCTTGCAGCAGGAATGTCAGAGGCAATACATGGATTCGCTCGGTATGATAAGTGATTTTATCCACAAACCTAAGGTTGATTCTATTGAAGGGTTGTCGCCTTCCATCTGTATTGACCAGCGCCACACTAACCGAAATCCCCGGTCAACCGTTGGAACTACAACGGAATTGTACACCTTGCTTCGTATATTGTTTACCAAAAGCGGAGAAAGACCTTGCCCTAATTGCGGAAGCCAAGTCAAGGGTCCAAGTAGTGCTGACATCTGGCAGGAAAACTATGAGTCGATCGAAACAGAGATTAAAGATCTTCCTATGTCCTATTCCGATGAGGGCAAAGCCGTGTGCCCAGAGTGCAGCCATGAGCTTAGAGCATTGACCATGTCCCATTTCTCTTTCAATAAACCTGAAGGCGCATGTCCGGTTTGTATGGGCTTGGGGGTTGAACGAAAACCGAATTTACAAGAAATTTTCAATGACAGCCTCAGCTTGAAGCAGTGTGCACTTAAGGGGAGCAATCCTCATGGAGCACAGTTAATGGCCGATAATTTGGTTGCAGCCGGTAACTATTACGGATTTGTGTTTGATTCTGATAAACCCTTGAGAGATTTGGGCACGGTCGAACGGGATCTGCTGTATTTCGGTGTATACAGCCAGCGATTTATCAGGCATTTTCCTGAGAAGACCCCTCCAACTTATGCTGCAGAGGGAAGGTTCGAGGGAATTCTGACCAACCTGGAACGCAGATACAAGGAACGCGGACACGAATCGGACTATCGAGAGAAGATTGAAAAATTCTTTCATCTGCAAGAGTGTTCGGATTGTCACGGTACGAAGCTGAACACAGATAGTCGAGCGGTTACGCTAGCCGGGAAAAGTATCACCGAAGCATCTGCAATGCCGCTCTTCCATTTGCTTGGCTGGTTGCGTAAAGTGTCCGCTCAACAGCTAGGGGGAAGTCAGGATCCGCTTATGAACATCGTTTCCGAAATGGAAAAAAAGCTGGCTCGCTTGATTGAAGTAGGTGTCGGCTACTTAAGCTTGGACCGATCCACCGTTTCTTTATCTCTGGGAGAAATGCAGAGGCTTAAGCTCGTCTCATTAATCGGAGCTAGCTTAACAGGAGTTTTGTATATTCTCGATGAACCGACAATTGGCCTTCACCCGATAGATACCGAAGGCCTGCTCCGGGTGCTCCGGCAGTTGCGTGATCTTGGAAATACGGTTCTAGTTATCGAGCATGACCCGGATGTTATGCGGGCGGCCGATTACATTATTGACATCGGACCGGGTGCGGGCAAGCAAGGGGGAGAAGTGGTTGCGGCTGGCTCCGTGCAGCAGCTGATTCAGTGCAGCAGATCATGGACCGGGCAGTATTTCGCTGGTGAAGATACAGTGGTTCTTCCTGAACAGCGCCGCAGAGGAAACGGGAAATGCATTGAGATTACAAACGCCAATCGCCATAACCTTAAGGAGGTAAGTGTGAATATCCCGTTGGGCAAGCTCGTTGTGCTGACCGGGGTATCAGGGTCGGGGAAATCGACTCTTATGTTCGACGTCCTGGCTCGATCCGCACAGCTTCATTTTACCCAAAGCACCGAGACTGATGCCTATGCAGATGTTAAGGGCTGGGAGAATGTGCATAAGGTCATTAGCTTTGATCAATCCCCTATCGGTCAGACTGCAAGATCAAACGCGGCAACTTACACAGATGTGTACACGGCGATAAGGAATATTTTTGCTGCGCTGCCTGAAGCGAAAATGCGTAATCTCCAGGCCAAACACTTTTCTTGCAACGTACCCGGCGGCCGATGCGAACGCTGTCAGGGAGCCGGGCTTGTGCAAGTGAATTTGCAATTCCTACCGTCGGTTGAGACCCCATGTCCTGTATGCCGGACCAAACGATTTAAGCCGGAGATTCTGGATGTAAAGTATAAAAACCATAGCATTTCAGATGTATTGGCTTGCTCTGTAAAAGAAGGGATGAAACTGTTCGCGGATGAACCATCCGTATATAACAAGCTGGATGTGATGTGCCGTATTGGGCTGGATTATTTAATTCTGGGCCAGCCGGCAACCACTTTGTCCGGCGGGGAGGCACAACGGGTAAAGTTGGCCAGAGAGCTCTCCAAAAGCAGTAGACACCACACCTTGTACTTGCTTGATGAACCAACAACAGGCCTGCATCCGCATGATGTGATTAAGCTGATTGATATGCTTGGGCAGTTGGTCGACTCGGGTAATTCTGTCGTTGTGATAGAGCATAATACCGATGTCTTAGTCATGGCGGACTGGATTATTGACATGGGGCCGGAGGGAGGCCTGGAGGGGGGACAAGTCTTGGGTGAAAGCACACCAGAGAACATCGCGGAAATCAAGAATTCCAAAACAGGTCGAATTGTAAATCAGCTTCTCAATCAATATCAACAAAACTTAGAGGGGGAGTATACGTGTTAATTCTTGGTTTAAGCGGTGGGCTAGGACATGATTCAGCGGCATGTTTGGTTCATGATGGCGTTTTGGTGGCCTATGCTGAGGAGGAGCGTTTTTGCCGAAAAAAACATGCTTACGGAGAGCCCCCGGTTTTGTCGCTCCTCAATTGTCTGTCACAAGCGGGCGTTGCTTTTGAAGATATCGATCTGATTGCTTTATCATGGGACCCGCAAAAAGCGGAAGAATTGGGGATATTGGAGAAATTCAAGAAGCACCCGGTATTATCAGGCAAAAAAATGCCCACTATCATTTCGGTCAGCCACCATTTATGCCATGCGGCAAGTGCCTACTATTTATCCGGGTTCGATGATGCGGTGATTTTGGTCATGGACGGACAAGGAGACGATATTTCAACCACAGTAGCCTATGGGAAGAATGAGCATATTGAGGTTAAGCAAGAATACGGAATTTCACAATCGCTTGGATTTTTTTATTCCATAGTCAGTGATTATTTACAGCTTGGAGCATCGGGAGAAGGAAAGCTGATGGGATTAGCCTCTTATGGAGAGTCAGTCTATGACTTTTCTGTACGGTTGACGGAAGACGGGTACGAGATTCCTATCGGAGAACCTGATAGTTCGCTTGGTTTGGAGGATAAGTATAACAAGCTGACCCGAATATGGATGAAGGAAATGTACCGTAAATTCGGTGATCCTCCAAAACGTATCTATAGCAATAATACACTGTATGGCGGGCTCAATTATACGGTCGAATACAGCAAGAAGCACAAAGATATTGCCGCATCGGCGCAGCAGGCGCTGGAAGACACTATTGTGCATCTTTGCCAGCAGACCATCCGGCAAGGCAACAGTAAAAATTTGGTGATAGGCGGAGGTGTTGCTCTCAATTGTACGACGAATGGAAGGCTGGAACGCCTCGGAATGTTCGATGAAATCTTCGTATTACCGGCAACCAATGATGCTGGGGGCTGTATCGGAGCTGCCATGATTGCCTCTAAAGAACGTTCCGTTCTCCCTGTAAAGGGCAGACTGAAGACTCCTTACTGGGGAATTTCCTATGATGACAACCATATATCGGAGGTGTTAAAAAAGCTTGGTTTGAAGTATAACTATTCATCCGATATTTGCCGGCAGACGGCAGAACTGATTGATAGAGGTAAAGTCATTGGCTGGTTCCAAGGCGCAGCCGAGATGGGGCCAAGGGCATTGGGCAATCGTTCCATAACAGCCAGTCCTGCAAGTTATGATTCATATGTAAAAGTCAATCAAAAAATCAAATTCAGAGAATCCTGGAGACCTCTGGCGCCAAGTATTATGGATGAACATTCGGATTGGTTGGTGGAGGAGGCGCAGTATTCGCCGTATATGCTGAAAGCCTACACAGTCAAAGAAGAGAGAAGGCAAGCTGTTCCTGCCATCGTGCATGTAGATGGATCCACTAGACCGCAAACGGTCCGAAGCGAGGTGAATCCGGTCTGGCATCAGCTTATTGCCGAGCATTATAAGTTGTCTGGAATTCCGCTGATAATGAACACATCGCTTAACACACGAGGAGAACCGGTGTGTGAGACTCCATACGACGCCATCAAAACCTTCTATACCTCCGCTATGGATGCGCTGGCGGTCGGCAATTTCTTAATCGAAAAATAATACGGGAAACGAGGGGATTTGACCGTTATGAACAGAGATGAGGAATATATCCAAGCGACAGTGATGGAACTAATCCGCAAAAATGGAGCCTTACCCACAGTAGAACAGAAAGAGACGCTACAGGCTGCTGATTTGAACAGAACTTTAAGCGAATGGGGAGTTAATTCGTTTCGGGCTTTATATCTTCTGTACGATTTGGAGGAGGTCTTCCGGGTTCAGATTCCAGACAACTGTCTCACTCCGGAGACCTTTGAGTCTCCCCTGACGATTATTAACTGTCTTAAAGTGTTGCTCAATGATAAGGCAATTTCCTGATGCATGATTTTTAATTCCAAGAATCGGGAGGATGAAGTATGACTCGAGGTTTATCAAATTGGGAAGCGCTGCTGCAGGCCGAGCGAATGCATAGAAGTCTCCCTCCTATCCGTGCTGATTCCGATTTAACTGATATTCCGCTGAGCGGTGCTCAGCGCAGATTATGGTTTTTGCATCAATTGAACCCTACCAGCTCCGCTTACAATATGACGATACAATACCGCTTGAAGGGTTGTCTGAATTATAAACACTTGACTGAATGTCTGGGTATCTTGAAGGAAAGGCATCGAATTTTAGACACTGTATTTTACGAAAAAGACGGGGAACCTTACCAAAAGACGGTTCCACAGCCCGCAACGGTCAGGATTGAGCGTCTGGATTGTCTTGAGTCAGAGATGGAGAAACAGGCGCTGGATTGGTTGGTAATGGAGATTAATAAACCGTTCGAATTAAATGGAGGCTCTTTATTTGAGGCGGTACTGGTGCAGATGAGCCCAACCGAGCATTTACTGATATTTCGTTTCCATCACAGCATTTCAGATGCGTTGTCTCTGGATATTTTTACAAATGAATTCAGGGAGATCTACAACGCTTTGGAAGAAGGCAGGGTGGCACGCTTGCCTGAATTGCCGGTACAGTATTCTGCTTATGCGGTCTGGGAACAAAAATATATTGCAAATGCCGGCAATTCAACACTAATGGATTATTGGAGCAACAAGTTAGCTTCGGCAGATACGCGGCTTGATTTAAATCTTGCGGCAATGCCTGAAGCTGCTGGACCAACCGATTCGGAGTGCAATTATGGGGGAGAGTTGCCGCAGGATGCCTATAATGAAATGCTGGATTTTATAAAACGTCACCCCGAATTCACGGTCTATAACGTTATGCTGGCAGCCTACCGGGTCCTGATGTTTAGATACACCGGTCAGTCTAACCTGATTATCGGCTCAACCATGGCTAACCGTAACCGCATTGAAGTAAGGAATCTTATCGGTTTTTTTGCCAATACGTTGCCACTCACCACCAATGTGCAGACTGAAGACAGCTTCTTTGAAGTTTTGAATAAAGAGAAAGAAACAATTAATGAGGGCATTGCCTATCAACAAGTCTCTTTCGACAAGCTGGTCAGTATTATGCATCCAGATCGCAG
The DNA here is from genome assembly GCF_038004505.1 of Paenibacillus sp. FSL R7-0048. Lineage (NCBI taxonomy): Bacteria > Bacillati > Bacillota > Bacilli > Caryophanales > Paenibacillaceae > Paenibacillus > Paenibacillus sp. FSL R7-0048. The sequence continues at coordinate 2,800,247 of NZ_JBBORF010000001.1, forward strand.
GCCAGGGGAAAATCCGCTGTTTCAAACGATGTTTACTTATGTGCAGAGCGGCAAAACGGATTTGGAGTTATCCAACCTAACTGTTGAAGCGTTAAAGGCAGATAAAAGCTCTTCGGCCTTTGACCTGACGATTGGGCTTAATGATACCGGAAGCGGAGTGCAATTATTTTACGAATACAACAATGATAAATGGTACGCGGCCTCATTGAGGCAATTCCATTACCACTACATTAACATTCTCCAGCAGCTGCTGCAGCGACCGGAGGCTACGGTTAGCAGCCACATGTTTTTGACCGCGGAAGAAATCAATAAAGTGATCTACGAATGGAATGATACTTGTACCGATTTCGGCTGTCTGGACAGCCGAAGGTTCATAAGCCAGATCAAAAAACAAGCTGAGAAGCATAGTCATCTGCGGGCTGTATTTTTGAGCGAAGAAGACAACATGAGTTATGAGGAGCTTGATCTGGCCTCAGATATGCTTGCTTCGAGGCTGATGCAATTGGGGATCGGGCGTGGCAGCCTTGTTGGATTGGGCTTGGAGAGATCTGTTGAGCTAGTCACCTCAATTCTGGCGGTAATTAAATGCGGCGGGGCATTTATGCCGCTTGATCCACAGCTGCCCTCCAAACGTCTGGCCCATATGATTTGTGAGTCGTCGTGTGCACTGATCATCACCCAGGAACAATATGCGGCTCTGTTTAAACCGATGCATAAGGTGGTCCTCGTCGGGATTAGCTCTTATTCAGCTGACTTAAGGTGTGAAATTGTGCACAATGAGCCGGCCGAGCCCAGCGATTTAGCCTATGTTATCTATACTTCCGGTTCAACCGGAACCCCGAAGGGCGCGATGAACAGCTATAAGGGATTATACAACCGGCTTCTTTGGATGCAGCGGCAGTTTGGTTTGGATGAGACCGATAAAGTGCTGCAGAAGACACCGCTCACTTTTGATGTGGCAGTATGGGAGCTGCTGTGGCCATTACTGCATGGAGCGGAATTGGTATTAGCCCGACCGGATAAACCGCATGATCCCGAATATATTGGGAATGTGATTGTCGAAAGGCATATTACGACCATTCATTTTGTTCCGGCCATACTGCAGCAGTTTATGGACTCCGTTCCAATAGAAAACTGCATTTCACTTAAAAATGTCATTTGCAGTGGAGAAGAGCTGAGTACCACATTACGTGATTCTTTTTTCTCTAAATCCGCTGCGCGTTTGTTCAACTTGTACGGGCCCGCTGAGGCAGCCATTGATGTAACCTGCTGGGACTGTGCGGAAGGCCGAGGCCATTCAAGTGTTCCGATCGGCAAACCGATTTCCAATCTCCGAATTTACATTCTGGATAAGTATCTTCTGCCGGTTCCCGTTGGGGTTTACGGAGAAATATGTATTGGCGGAATAGGAGTGGGCCTAGGATACATCGGAAATGAAGAGCTTACTAACCGCAGTTTTGTACCCAATCCTTACTCCAGACATCCTGCTGCTGAACGTCTGTACCGCACAGGAGACATGGGCAAATTCCTCGAAGACGGCACGATTATTTATGGGGGAAGAACAGATCAACAAATCAAGCTCAACGGTGCGCGGATAGAACTGGGTGAAATCGAGGCCGTATTTCGCCGTTACAACCGGATCAAAGAGATTCTTGTCCATCCGCTGAAGCAGAATAACGGGGGGCAGCTTATGATTGCCTATTATGTGAGCGATGAAGAGATTGCTGCTGCGGAGCTGCGAAACTATGCGAGAGCGTATTTGCCGGCCTATATGATTCCTGGCATCTTTATGAAACTTGAGAGATTTCCGTTAAATCGAAATGGCAAGGTTGATCGCCAGGCGCTTCCGCTGCCTGATGTGAGATTTAAAGAAGTGAGCAGCGCTCTACTTCCTAAAAATGAGTTTCAGGCAGAGATAGAATCTATCTGGCAAGAGTTGTTAAGTTTGGAGGGCCGTGCGATCGGCGTTGCCGAGAATTTTTTTGATCTGGGCGGCCATTCGTTATTAGCTCTAAAGCTAGTTAGTATTGTCAACAAAAGATTCAATACAAACATAACCATTATGGAGTTGTACCTAGGCGAATTTACGATTGCAAGAATGGCGGACATGCTGTCTGAACCGTCCTCAGCTGCAGCCCAAGGACAGCTGACGAAATCAGTGTTATCTCAATTAGGAATGTCATTGGAAGAAATTTTGCAAGTAGGCGAAGGAACATTAGGCCAGAGATAAATGATGGACAGGGAGGATATGATGGACCAAATACAACAGCGGGTGGAGGTATTGCTGCGCCTATTTGTAAAGTGTGATATTTCCTTGGAGCCCGAAAGTGCGTTCACAGATCTGGAAATGGATTCGCTTACTTACATCAAATTTATTGTTGAAGTTGAGCGGGCATTGCAATTGGACTTTGATCCTTACCTTTTGGTAGCAGGACATTTTCCTACGGTTGGAGATTTAACGGCATATCTCTGGAGTAAAAATGGTGAAGGATGTGCCACAGATGCCTAACCTGCCGATCAAGTACCCTATGGTGAACAGCAGCATGAACAGTTCTCATCTGCTCAGTGTAGTGGAAGTCTGCTCTAGTAAGATGGATTGGCTGCATAACCATTATATTCATTTATATCTTGGAGCGAATATGGATGTGATGGATCTTGAATTTCTGTCACCCGAGCAATCTTTGGGGCATTTCCCCTATCTGAATTTTAAAGAGATCAGGCTTGGTCCTGAACGTGTTGCTGTAAAACAGATCTTGGATTGTCTTGCCGAGAAGGAGTATGTCGAAGTAAGCTTGGATGAATTTTATATAGAAGGTAAGCACTATTTTAATAAGGTTCATTTCGAAAGGAATTTTATGATTTACGGCTATGATGATCTTAGTCATACATTTAGTATTGCTGGCTCGGATTACGATAAAATCTTCGAGTTTCATGAACTTCCCGCCGATCAGATCATATCATCGCTGCGCGCTCATGCATTCGAGCGGCATTCGATTCGCTCTGTCCGGCTAAATGAAGCTGATAAGATGCATTTTGAGCCAACTACACTGATCGCAAGCCTAGGGGATTATTACTATTCACGCCAGCCGAAAACCATGGTAACCTGCCCGGAAACAGATGGAGGTTCGTATTGGGGGATGAAGGTGTATGGGGCGCTGCTAGACTATTTAGATAGGTTGGCGCGTAACGAAATTTTCTATTGTGTTCGTCCGTTTCATTTACTCTGGGAGCACAAAAAATGCATGGTTAACAGGCTTGGATATTTGTCTCAATGTGGATATAACCTTTCTGATTTCATTATGAAAGGCTATGAGGATATATACGAAACCACTCTTATTCTCAGAAACATTTTGGTGAAATATCATCTTGAGCCTGACCTTAACCTGTTGCGGATCGCTGCACGCACAGTGGAGAGTATCGATGAGCAAGAGCGCGCGCTTCTGTCAGCGCTTTTGAAAGAGTTTAGTACTGTAATCAGCAAAATAGAAGAAAAGGAGAATTCTCGGTGATACCCGATAAATGTGAAGTTGTTATTATTGGATCTGGAGCAGTCGGGGCATGTACAGCCTACTATTTAGCCAAAAAAGGGATAACCGATGTGGTAGTACTTGAGAAAAGCGGAAGTTTAGGCGGAGCAACCACATCTATCTGCGCAGGCGGGATGCGAAGTCAGTTTACAACGGAGATAAATATTGAATTGTCCAAGTTAAGTTTTCGATTGCTGGAGCAGCTTGATTCGTATAACCTTGTTCAGGATGAAATGGACCAGTGCGGATATATGTTTATTTTCACGGCACAAGATAATCTTTCCGAGTTTTATGATGCGATGCTTTTGCAGCAAAGGTTGGGTGTGCAAACGGAATGGATGGAGCCTAAGCAGATTCAAAAGAAGCTGCCGATGCTGGTTCTCGAGGATGTAGCCGGTGCAACTTACAATAAGCAGGATGGATTGATCGACCCCAATAAGATTACAAACGCGTATATTCGACTCTCCAGAGAGCTGGGTGTCAAATATTATCCTGGAGTCGCTGTAACGGACTTTATTACTGACGGTTCCGCGATACAGCAAGTGGTAACGTCAGAAGGAGCGATAACTTCGCGAGTTGTTGTAAATGCTACAGGCCCCTGGTCCAAATTTGTGGCTGCTAAAGCCGGAATTGAGTTGCCGGTAATCCCCTGCCATCAGCAGTTGTTGGTTACAGATGTGCTCCCATGGCTGCCCGCCGATTTTCCCGTTATTGTGTTCCCCGGGGAAGGTCTAGGCTTACATAAGGAGACAGGCGGTCTGTTAACGGGCTTGAATAAGCCCTTTGTTGCAGGGGTATGCGAAGATCCGGATTACAACTACTCAGACCCGGAATGGGAATATAAACATCTGGAAGCTGCTCTTCGTCGACTGCCTCGTCTCCAGGAAGCAACCATCAAATCCTGCTGGGGAGGGTATTATGATGACACGCTGGACTCCCATCCGGTGCTGGGCGCTGATAACAAAATCCAGGGGTTTTACCATGCGTCAGGATTCAGCGGACATGGTTTTATGCACAGCCCGGCCGCCGGACTCCTAATCAGTGAAGAAATAGCCGGGAATTCCGCACAAACATTAGACATATCATCATTGCGGTCCAATCGCTGGCTAACTGCAGCAGGCAGAAAAATTAATGAATACTACAAGATTTAGAAGTATAGGAGGTTTATTGAAATGGAGAACTCTAAGAACCAAATGTTAAAGCTTATAGATAATATGCTAAACGCAAATGTGCTTCAGCGGACGGATCTCAAACGGTTTACCGCAAACCTTGAGCATTCACCGGATGATCCCGAAATGCTGCGTCTGGAGCTTGAATCCTGGTATCGTGGGATGGGGGTAGATCAGATCATTGGCAGAAAATTCGAACTATCGCCTTGTCCTTTTACAAGCGAAGAGATTCGTTCATCGAGAGAAAATGGAGAAATTATTTTGTGCTTTCCCAAGGGAATTACACGGGAACAGATTGGTGAGCTTACAAGAATTTCAAGCTGGGCCTTAAAAGATCCACTTGTGACAGCCGCAACGGAGCAGGAAGATTGCTGGATTCGCACATCGGCTGCGCTGTCGCCTTCATTAATGAAACACACAGGGCTAGAGGTTGCACACTTGGTGGAAGACAGCGGGGATCTTAACTTTAGTTTGGAAAGGTATCTTCTTTTCGTGGCTAGAGTGAGATTTTTGACAGGTAATACCCCGGATTCGGAATACTGGATTTGGCTTCCAAGAGGGAGATACGACCGTTCGGGAATGTTAATTGCCGGTTTTGACCGAAATGGCTGCTTTAATGTGCATGGCTGGATGCCCCAATTCTCTGCCAGTTTTTTGGGTGCCAGATTTGGAACACTTCCCGGTTCCGCTGCCAAAGTCGGTTCTTCCATCGTCTCAGATTCAGACCTCAGTTTCACTAAAATTTAACAATGGAGGCCGAAATCAATGGCAGATCGTCAGAGTAAAAGAGTAGCCTGTGTTATTCCCCCGTTTTACCGGCTTATTGAGTCGAAAAACAATAGGATCAGTCCTGCTATGCATTACATAGCGGAGATATTGCATCGTAGGGGTCATGCAGTCACGTTAATTAATGGCGATAATGCTCCAGATGATCATGATTATACAGAGCGGTACAGTATGACTATGAACAGCTGGCTTATGCAGGAACGCTGTACTCGGGGGCATGAAAGCTTTGATATGGTCATAAATGAGCTAGAATGCTTTCAGCCTGATTATGTGTTTATTGGTGTTGGCGATGTTCTGATGCCTACTGTCGAGCTTGGAAGTACTCAGTCCTGTGCATACCTTGCAAAAGAGATAAAGAAGAGATGGGGAGATAAGGTTACCTGTATTGGTTATGGACATTTGCTTAAACATGCCAAGCTGAAGGATACGGCTGATTTGGATACGATCATTGTTGGAGAAGGCGAGGATCTTGCGGTTTCTGTAGTAGAGGAGAATGCAAGGGGAACGCTGCCTGTTAAATGGGCCCAGCAATTAAACGATCTGCCGATATTGACAGATTCATATTTAGCGCAGAAAAATAAGCCGGAAGACTGGGACTACATTATGTCTATGCGCGGGTGCCCCAAACGCTGTACATTCTGTTATCAGCCCTCGCTGCGTGGCTGCAATGTCTCCTTTATGTCTCCCGAACGTTTTGTTAGCGAAATCCGCTACCGCATTGAACATATGCATGTATTTGGATTTTATTTCTCAGATATGATCTTTCTGCCGGGCTTAGGAAAACGCACTTCAGAAATGCTTAGATTGCTGATTGAACTAAAAGAGGAGTACCCTGAGTTTCACTGGTGGGCAGAGGCGCGCGTGGACATTTGTGTGAGACAGAATATCCTTGATAAGATGAAGCAGTCGGGGTGCGTGCATTTGAAATTTGGTGTGGAAATGGCCAACCAAAGGATGCTGCAAGTGGTGAATAAAGGAATTAGATTGACGGAAGTCGAGGAAGCTTTCCGCATGGCAGCGGAGGCGGGAATCAAACGGACAGCCTATATTTTGCTGGGATGCCCTGGATTCAATGACCAAGATTATATAGAGATGTTACCTTTTTTTAAAGCCTTAAAGGCTGATAATTATGTGATAAATATTAATGTTCCTTATGTTGGCACACAGCTATATGAACAGGTGAAGGAACAGCTTTTTAATTTTGGGATTTATAAAGATGGTGAAGAAAGTTACATGCATACTTCCTTGGTGATGCAAAAATTCTGGGGAATTTCTGATGAAACACGGGATAGTTTTTTTGCACTTCAAGGTGAGAAAGATGATGCAAAAGTAAGGAATTATAAGCGGAAAATTGTAGAGAAGGATGCTTTTATAGAGAATGACGTGTTGTCCTTTCATGAATAGGATCCGCAAGTACTTATGAGCTGAAGGAGTAGCGATGAGCGATGGAGATTTTCGGGGTGAAGGTGGCTGAGCTAATATCTGAACCTGTGTTAGAAACATTAATGTGGCGCATCCCCCAACAAAAGAGAGAGCGGCTTAAACGCTTTAAAAGAGTGGAAGCGTTACAGCATTCTCTTATTGCTGAATTGCTGGTTCGTGTAAGCTTAAATAAACGGTTAAAAGTGAACAACCGCGATCTCGAGTTTGTTACAAATGTCTACGGAAAACCCTCCCTAAAAAAAAGGGAGGGTACTGTAGAGTTTAATATTTCGCATTCAGGAGAATGGGTGGTTTGCGCATTGGATGAATTGCCAATCGGTATTGACATTGAGCAGATTCAGCAAGCCGATCTTAATATTGCTAAGCGTTTTTTTTCGCAAGATGAATATGTCCAATTGACGGAATGTGAAGAGATGGGCCGGATGAGTCTGTTCTTTGACCTTTGGACACTTAAAGAAAGCTATATCAAAGCGATAGGGAAGGGATTATCTCTTCCATTGAACTCGTTTTCGTTTCGTTTAAACAACGGAATTCAATTGGAGAACGATGACACAATCGGATTGTATCACTTTAAGCAGTATCATATTGATGAGAAATATAAATTAGCCGTATGTGCGCAAAACCCTTTATTTCCCGGGGAGGTTTCAGTGGTAAACCAATGCCAATTTCACCAGGATTGCATGCAACTATTGGATGCTTTTTAACGATCTAAGCCTAGGTGATATTGAACTTGTTACAAAGAAGCGGCTTATCTACAGATAAGTTGCTTTTTGTCTTGCACGTTTTCGCTTTATCTAGATTTGAAGTTTTCTGCCAAGGTGTTAATATTCCCTCATCGGTTATATGCATAAGTCATTGATGTGATGTAAAATGTCCATGAGTGATTAATGCTGGAGATTTGATCAAATATTGATGGAACAGGAAACTCGCATATGCGATGCAAGGAATTGTTCGAATCTGAAGATAACTATCGGAGGGACCAGAGATGGCTGAGCAAAAGATGATTGAAGTGCCGTTTCAGCAATGGGTAAACGATAAGGAGCTGTGGGTACAGCTTAATGATTTGATGATGCAGGAGAGTAAACTCCCAGGACCACGAGTGAATTTGGAGCTCTCAGACCATTTTGCCAAACAATTCGCTCATCCTAATCTAACAGATACAGGCTGGGAGCTGCTCGTCTCTTGGACTGACATTACTGAAGCTGAAGCTGGGGTGAATGATCCCCGTGAGTTTCTGCCGTTTTGTGCAGTTAGGGCGTTGGGTGCTTATTACAGTTACGCTGGAGAAGAACAGCAAGTAGTGATTCAAAACAGCATTAAGACAGCTATGAATGATTCGCGATGGAGGGTGCGTGAAGCGTCTGCTATGGCGCTGCAAATTATAGGGGAGGATGATTTCACCCTGCTCAGGCAGCTGATTGACATGTGGGAGAAAGGTGCGAACAGGCTTGAACAGCGGGCTTTTGTAGCAGCATTAGCGCATCCTCCTCTTTTAAAAAAGAAAGAAAATACGCTATATTGTCTTCAGTTGGCTGCCCGAATCATGGAGAGTATAGATGGTGGGGGAGCGCAACATGAGGACGCTGAGCATTTTCGTGTATTATCTAAGGGACTTGAATACAGCTTGAGTGTATTTGTGGCGAATGAGCCTGAAGAAGGCTTTGTTATGCTGGAGAGATTTGCAAAGAGCCGAGATGCCCGAATCCTTAAGATTGTGAAGAGTAATCTTGGCAAATCGCGTCTGAGTAAAAAATATGCTGCCCAGGTGGCTGAGATCCTAAAGGAATTCGATAAGATAGGAAAAGACACTTAGGATACGAGTGCCATTTGGCAATTGTATTTAATCATTTTTTTTGTTTTTACTTATATTAGAATTAACAATTAAAGAAACAAAGAGAATTAATATAATCAAAGAAAACCACTCTATGGATTGTTCGAATATTAAACTGTAGGTTATATTAATAAATTCAAAGACAGCTATTATTATTAAAAATATGTCCCAACGATCTTTTTTCATTAAAATGCACCAACCAAATCTATATGGAGGATATTGATAGATTATAAGTTGTTCATGTCCTCAAAAGTTTGACAAATGCATGAAATGTAACTATTATAGTTGCATCTGAAGGATGTTTTGCAGCAAGGCAGAAGGAGAGATTTCCATGAATATTAGCACCCGATTTGCGGTAGCCATTCATATATTAACGTTAATTGACAGCAATAAAGAAGGCAAAAGCACGTCGGAGTGGATAGCTGGTAGCGTAAACACAAACCCTGTAGTTATCCGTCGGCTTACGAGTATGCTGCAAAAAGCAGGACTAGTAAATGCACGCCCCGGAGTCGCAGGCGCTTCGCTTACACGTAGCGCATCCGAGATTACGCTGCTGCAGATTTATAAGGCAGTTAATGCGGTGGAAGAGGACTCGTTGTTTTCTGTACATGAGCATCCTAATCCAGATTGTCCTGTTGGCAAGAATATAGCCAGTGCAATTGTACCTGTGTTCTCACTCGCCCAAAAAGCAATGGAGAATGTTCTCCAGGAGGTTACATTGGAACAGATTGTGAATGAAATGCCAGAACTATGATTCCTCCATATCACAGCTTAGAAGTAAGGCCAGAACATGTGAAAACGTGATTCTGGTCTTTTTTGGCTTAATTAGGTTTATGGTCAAAGAAGGGAAGTAAGAGAGAATATAGAATCTGTATTTAGAAGCCGGATTAAAGATAATATACATACATACATTGAGGGAGAGCTTAAGAATGTTAAAAAAATTACTGCCTATACTACTAATTATAGTAATGATTACCGGATGTAATGAATCAAGGGATACCACTAAATACGAGGATACTAATTTTGGAATCACCTTTAACTATCCGGATGATTGGGTTGTAACTGAGAAGTATGGAGCGCCATTATGGTTGATAGTCTCTACGACTGATTATAAACCTGCTGAGGGACTTAAAGGTCCGGGAGTAATGCTCTTTGGATTTAAGCCTAAGGACATGGAGCTTGTCAACAAATGGCTCGAGGATGCCCAAACGAATTACAACAACGGGGCGGAGCTGACAAAAAGTAAAGCTAGTTTAGGCGGGTTAGAGTCCATAAAGTACGAAACTGAAGTATTCGAAGAGGAAGGGAGTAAAGGGAAAGCTATCTATTACGTTATTGAGGAACCGGAAATGTCATTTATGGTGCAGTTCCCTTATAGTGTGGATGAAGTACATAAAGAAGATATGAAGAGGATAGAGGATATTTTACAATCCATAAAGTTTACAAAAGATTAAGTGTGACTAGAACGAGGTAGCTGGAATGGTGAAATGTACGGTATAAATGCCGTTGAAATGTGCTGAAGTGGCTGGAATGGTGGAATGTACGGTATAAATGCCTCAGATTTGGCTGAAATCATCCAAAGTAGCAAAAAGAGAAGCAAAAATGTCCTATAAATGAGCAACAGTCGCAGAATGAGCGAAAAGAAAGGCAAAAATGCCTTATAAATGAGCAACAGCCGCTGAAGTGTGAAAAGAAAGGCAAAAATGCCCTATAAACGAGCAAGAGTCGATGGATGAACTAAAAGAGAAGCAAAAATGCCTTATAAATGAGCAATAGTCGCTGAAAGTGTGAAAAGAAAGGCAAAAATGCCCTACAAACGAGCCACAGTCGCGGAATGAGCGAAAGAAAGGCAAAAATGCCCTATAAACGAGCAACAGCCGCTGATGCAGTACAATTAGTTTTAGGATAAGTAACTTTTTTAAAGATCAATATATACGGAGGTTCTACAGTGGAGCAAATTGCAATAATCTCAGACATTCATGGAAATATACCGGCCCTTACGGCCGTTTTAGATGACATCCAGCAGCGGGGAATCAGCAGAGTCTTTTGTTTAGGCGATATTGTTGGAAAAGGACCGAACTCAGACCTAGCCGTTGATATCATAAAAAAGAATTGTGAAATCAGTGTTATGGGGAACTGGGATGATTTAATGAATCAGGATGTTGATTTTGAGATGGCTCGGTGGTGCCGCGGGTTGTTAGGTCAAGAGCGCCTAGCTTATTTAAGCACGTTGCCGTTTTCGATTGAGTTTATGATGAGTGGTAAATTTGTACGGTTATTTCATGCTTCGCCACGAAGCCTGTATGAACGTGTTCAACCTTGGGATGATTATGAAAAGCGATTGTCTTTGTTTGATTATTCTGATCTCTGCCAGGAAAAACGACAAGCGGATATCGTAGGTTACGGGGATATTCATAATGCTTTTATTCAACATCTAGAAGGTAAGACCTTATTTAACGTAGGCAGTGTGGGGAATCCGCTTGATCTAACCCAGGCATCTTATGTGATTATGGAGGGAGAATACATGGGAGTGTCAGCAGCTCCTTTGAATATGCAATTTGTAAGAGTGCCTTATGACATCGAGTTAGCTGTTCAACAGGCCGTTGAGGCAGATATGCCAGCTGCAGAGCCTTATATTCGTGAGCTTAGAACCGCGCAGTACAGGGGAAGTGTCCGGGGATAATAAAGGAAAGGATAATAAAGGAAACAAAAAATCAAACTGCAACCTTAATCCAAGCCATCAAAAAGTAATGGAGGGAACAAATTGAAGCTTAGTCACGTATTTGAGCAATTCCCTACTTTGGAATCCGAGCAATTATTACTGAAAAAGATTGAAGTCAGCAACCTTAATGAGGTATTTGGGATATATAGCAATGATCAAGTGTTTGAGTACTGTGGAATTATTCCGAAACATAATAAAGATACAGTCAAGAATATGATCGGTCATTTCGAACGTGATTTTACCAAAGGGGTAAGAGTGAAATGGGGGATTTTCCTCAAAAATAACCCTTACATACTGCTAGGTATCATCGAAGTTATGGATTTTAATCAAAAGGTGGATATGGTGACGATTGGTTACTTTTTGGCGGAACCTTATTGGGGAAAAGGGATTGCAGCTCAGGCCATTCAGTTAGTGGTGAAATATTTATTTGAGACTGCAGAAGTCAATCGAATTCAAGCTGAGGTTATGCCCTTTAATGAACGATCGAAGCGGGTGCTTTTGAAAAATGGCTTTACGAAAGAAGGCACGTTAAGGCAGGCGCATGTATGGTCAGGTAAAGGGCTGGTGGATCTGGAGATCTACAGCATTTTGGCAGAGGAATATTTTGCAAGCATCGGTAAGCCAAGAGTGAGCAATAGGATGTAATCCTAGTGAAAGAAGGGGAAATCATGGGCACTATCGTAGTGATTGGCGGGGGAGAGTTAATCGAGCTTGAAACGCTGGAAATTGATCGTAAAGTTGTGCAGCTAACTCAAAAGGCTAAGCCGAAGGCGTTATTTATTCCAACAGCCAGTAGTGATGCGCCGGGATATTGTGATACTTTTAGCAAAGTATATGGCGATATTCTTGGATGTGAAACAAGTCACTTATTGCTTGTGAGCCAAACCTACACTCATGATGAGATTACAGATTTAATTACAGCTGCTGATTTGATTTATGTGGGTGGAGGCAATACCCGAAAGATGCTGGAGATTTGGAAAAATACAGGGGTAGATACGCTTTTGAAAGAAGCTTACTCCTCTGGAACCGTATTGGCCGGGCTTAGCGCAGGTTCCATCTGTTGGTTTGAATATGGGCATAGTGACTCTGAGGCGTTCGACGATCAGGGGGAATGGCAGTATATCAAGCTTGAAGCCATGGGGATTCTGCCGGGCATTCATTGTCCGCATTATAATGAGGATATTCGGGTTGAAGATTTTACACGCATGGTTAAAGGTGGAGGTTTGCCTGGAATCGCGGTGGATAACAATTGTGCAATCATCTATAAAGATAAGGAATATAAAGTGATGTCGACCAGAGAAGAAGCTAAGGCCTACCGTGTGATTGACTCCGAGCAAGGTGTTGTCGTAACGGAAATAGAAGAACATCCAAGCTACAGACCACTTCATGAACTGTATGGTGCGTTATGATTATTTTTGAAAAGCAAGAGATCAGACTGAGAACACTTGAGCTAAACGATGCCGCATTACTTGTAAAATGGCTCTCAGACCCCGTTGTACTGGAGTTCTATGAAGGTCGTGATCGCCCGCATGATTTGGAGCTGGTGAAGGAGCATTTTTACGACGAGCAAGCCGAAGTTACGCGGTGTATTGTGCAATACAAGGAGCGGGATATAGGTTATCTCCAGTTCTATCTTATAGATGATGAAGAATTAGAGGTGTACGGCTACGTGGGATTCGAAGGTCAAATCTTTGGGATGGACCAGTTTATTGGCGAGCCTGATTTATGGAATCAAGGAATGGGTTCGCGACTCATTAAAGAAACGGTTAATTATCTTATCGAAGCAAAACAGGCTGAAAAAATTGTCATGGACCCGCAAGCCTGGAATAAAAGAGCCCTTAGAGTATACGAAAAGATTGGCTTTGTGAAAAAGAAATACCTTGAACAGCACGAACAACATGAAGGAGAGCTAAGAGATTGTTGGTTGATTGAATACACGAAGCAGGCGAGACAATAAATATCTTTTTAACAATCGGATAAGGAAGGTGCACTTATTAAACTACTGTTTGTCTGCAGCCAGAATCGCTGGCGGAGTCTAACTGCGGAGAAGATCTTTCAAGGAATTGATGGTCATGAAGCGAGATCAGCAGGGACTGAAGATCATGCCAGAATTAAAATTTCTGAAGGGCATTTGGGTTGGGCGGATGTGGTTTTTGTGATGGAGAAGAAACATGTTCGAAGAATTCAAGATAAATTTAGAGACTGTGTAAGGGGCAAAAAAATAATTTGCCTGAACATAGCTGATGACTATAAGTATATGGATGAAGACTTGATCGGCCTTTTGGAATCCAGTGTATCCGAATATTTACTGGAATGGAGCAACAAAAATGAGAATTAGAGCAGAAACTGTGGCAGACTATAATGAAGTATTTCAAGTGAATGTTAAGGCTTTTGGTGATCGGGAAGATGAAGCGCAGTTGGTCGAAAACATTCGTTCAGAAGCAAGGAATCGGCAAGGCGCTGATCCAAGAAGGGTTAGAAAGATGTAGAACGCTCGGATATGAGCTTGTCTTTTTGATCGGGCATCCCGAATATTATCCAAGATTCGGATTTCAACCCGCAGGGCTACATGGGCTGGAGTTGAAACAATTCGCGGTACCGGAGAATGTCTTTATGGTCTGTGAGCTGAAGGAAGGCGTACTGCAGAGGATTAAGGGAGAGTTGAAATACCCGGAAACCTTTTTTTGAATTACTTATTATATGTTCCTGTGAATCATGTTTGGCTGTGAACCAGTCGACATGATTTTTTTATAGGTAATTGACAAACATATAGAAGGTAACTATACTAAAGATAGTTAATTTGTAACTAAAACAGTTACAGCATGATTGGGAGGAATTTATAATGACGACTAAAACAATACTTCAACCAGACACTCAGATCGGTCTGGTGCAGATTAGAGTAAGCAATTTGGAGCGTTCGCTCACCTTTTATCAGAATGTTGTGGGGTTAAGCGTTTTGCGGCAGACTGGCCGCGAAGTTGAAATGACCGCTGACGGTCAGAATGTGTTATTGATTTTGCGGGAGATTGAAAATGCGCGGGTGATCCGTCCTAATTCTGTGGCTGGGTTGTATCATTTTGCTATCCTTGTTCCAGATCGTCCTAGCCTTGGATTGGTTGTGCGCAATTTGATCTCTTCGGGGATTGAAGTGGGGCAGGGGGATCATCTGGTCAGTGAAGCGTTGTATATTCAGGATCCAGATAATAATGGGATTGAAATCTATCGAGATCGTCCTAAGAGTGAATGGAAATATGATGCGGAAGGGCATGTAATGATGTCCACTGATCCAGTGGATGTAGATGGACTATTGGCGGCTTCTGAAGGTTTATCATGGAACGGGCTGCCAGCGGGAACAGTGATTGGGCATGTACACTTTCATGTGGGGAATTTAAATAAGGCGAAAGCCTTCTACGTCGATTTGCTTGGTTTTGAACTAACAGCTAATTATGGAAGTGCTGCTATGTTTATCTCTGCTGGTGGCTATCATCACCATATCGGGCTGAATGTTTGGGCCGGACAGGGCGCACCTGCGGCTCCAGCTGATACTGTAGGGATTGATTATTTTACCTTAATTCTTACGAATGAAGAGGAACGCAACGCTGTGGTGGAGCGAGTTCGGCAGGCTGGTTACGCAGTTACAGAAGTGAATGGAACTCCTACATTCCAAGATCCATGGAACATTGGAATCAGACTTGTTTTAGAGAGATAATTATATATCCATTTTCGTCCATTTATTTTATAATATTGGAAATAGATGGGCGGAAGGGTGAAGTTTGTTGGAAGCATTCAAAATGGCGTATATCATTCTTTGTCATAAGAATCCGGAGCAGATCAATTTGCTAATCGATAGTTTAACTAACGAGTCCGTAGAGTTTTTCCTGCATGTCGATCAGAAAAGTAATATTGAAGCTGACATTATTCATCGTAACGATATTCATTTTGTGGAAAAGCCTATTGATGTGCAGTGGGGGCATTACAGCCAGATTGAATGCATTTTGAAGTGCTTTTCGCTGATCAAAGAACATGGGGATTTCAATTATATTCACATTCTAAGCGGTCAGGATCTGCCTCTGGCTTCAAATGAAGTGATTCTAGATTTCTTTAAGGGGAATGAAGGTAAGGAATTTGTGAAGTATTTGCAGCTGCCTAATGCTGCGGAAACTTGGGGATGTTACGAGCGGGTCTCAGTTTATTATCCTAGATTCCTCATCTCAAGGACCCGGCGTATGACAGCGATCCGAATGAGGTACATTAAACTAATTATGAGCGTTCCGTTTCTGCAAAGAAGATTAAGCGCTCTGCCGAACGGTTTATATAAAGGCTCAAACTGGATGTCTATTACAGGTGGATGTATGGAGTACATCTTGGATTTTACAAAAAGCTCTCCGGAATACGTCAGATTTTTTAGGAACACTTTATGTGGAGATGAAATCTTTTTCCATACGATAATTTTGAATAGTGTTTATAAGATGCATGTGCTGAATGAAATTAAGCGGTATACAGATTGGGAAACAGGACCGGATTATCCTAGAACGCTAACGATTGAAGACTATGATCGGATCACTCAACGGGGCACGGAATGCTTTTGGGGGAGAAAATTTGATCTCGATATCGATAGAACCATCGTTCAGGAGCTCCTTGATATAAATATTAAAGCGAAAACATCGTAAACTCAGGAGGACAATCATATGAAAATCGCAGTTGTTGGAGCAAGTGGAAAAGCTGGAAGCCGAATTACGCAGGAAGCGTTGGATAGAGGTCATGAAGTTACAGCCATTGTGCGGGATGCATCTAAAGTAACAAATAGTAAAGCGAATGTCATTGAAAAGGATGTATTTACACTTACCGCTGAAGATTTGCAGGGGTTCGATGTGGTTGTGAATGCTTTTGGTGCGCCGTTTGGACAAGAACATCTGCATGTGGATGCCGGGAATGTGCTTATTGAAGCGTTGAAGGCTTCGCCCGATACAAGATTGATTGTAGTTGGGGGTGCAGGAAGTCTTTATGTAGATGAAGCCAAAACGCTTAAAGTAGTGGATACGAATGACTTTCCTGACTTTATTAAGCCAACAGCGACGAATCAAGCCAAGAATCTGGAGATTCTGCAAGGGACAGATGCACTCACTTGGACCTTTGTTAGCCCATCTGCTGATTTTGCCATCGGCACAAGAACGGGTTCTTATGTAAAAGGTAAGGATAATCTTCTGGTGAACTCCAAAGGTGAGAGTTATGTCAGCTACGAAGATTATGCCGTTGCTATTGTCGATGAAATCGAACAGCCGCAGCATATTCGTGAACGGTTTACGGTGGGTTCAGAGTCTTAAGTGATAATGAAGAATAACGATTATATATAACAAGAGAAGGCAGAGCCGGATTTCAGGCTCTGTCTTCTTTTGTATCATTACAGCTTTCCTTTTCCTTCTGCTAGTTCAGCAATGCGTCTGTTTGCATCTCCGCGGTAGAGTCCGCCATGATAACAAATGACCGTATCGATCTCATACTTAGAGAACTTGTTCAGAGAGGCCGAAGCCAGCTCCATGTCAGGGGTGGCGGAAGGAGTGGGACCCTGTAGCTCGCCATCCTGAACGGTCAAGGCATCGGCGGCAATAAGTGTACGGCTATCATGATGGTAAAGACTGAGATGCCCTGGGCTATGGCCTGGGGTATGGATCACCGTAATTCCACCGGCAAAAGGTAACTTTTCTCCACCCACAAGCGTTTGATCCACTTTTCCTTTAGGAGGATGGGCTAATACAGAGAGGAAGGCACGCCGCCACTCCTCAGGTACATGAGCTGGGATCATAGCCGCTGCCGCCGCTAAAGCTTCAGGAGTGTGCTTAAGGAGCATTCGCTCTCCTTGAATATAGGGCTGCTCAATTTCATGAGCCAGAACAGTAAGCTCTAGATCTTCATCAGCCAATAGGGCAGGGAGGCAACCGATATGGTCTAAATCCTGATGCGTGATAATAAGGGTACGGAGCTTCTCCCAAGGCACATTCGCTTCTATTAGAGCCTCTTTGAAAGTAGAGAGTAGACCCGGGAATCCGGTATCGACGAGTACGGCGGCATGTTCATCCCAGAGTAGCGTGGGGTAAATCGTGTCTTTTCCACCCATAACCTGCGCTGTAATCTCGAGCATTTCTATTCCTTGAGCAATGTACATTATATCCCTCCGTGATTGATAATAAGAGCGACGCCGTGAGGCTAATGCATATATTACTCAAAACTGAAAATAAAAACAATAGATAAATATTCATTATAACACAAATAAATATTTATGTCAATATGTATCTGATGGAATTTTTGTGGAATTTGTAGGGGATTTTAATGTTAAGAATCTTTTGCTAGATTTTGCCCTTGCCTAAAGCTTTGCGATATAATAATCAAATATAAAAAAGGGAGTTGATGTGGTTTGGAGACATTTCTAGTTGTACTCGTCCTACTTGGGCTTATCGCAATATCCAACATCATAAACCGATTCATTCCCTTCGTGCCGATACCCTTAATACAAATTGGCTTGGGTGTAGTGGTCGTACTATTGCCTTTGGGAATACATATGTCACTGGAGCCAGAGTTGTTTTTCGTGTTATTTATTGCTCCGCTTTTGTTCAATGACGGAAAGCGAACACCAAGAAATGAGTTATGGAACCTGCGGGCTCCAATCTTAATGCTGGCACTAGGCTTGGTATTTGCTACAGTGCTTATCGCTGGATATTCCATTAACTGGATGATCCCCACCATTCCACTCGCAGCTGCTTTTGCGCTGGCAGCGATTTTATCGCCGACAGATGCTGTGGCGGTAAGCGCAATCGCTGGGAGAGTACATCTTCCCAAGAGTATTCATCGTATTCTAGAGGGCGAATCATTGATGAATGATGCCTCTGGCCTTGTTGCGTTTAACTTCGCTATTGCAGCAGCTGTTACAGGCATATTTTCTTTGCCGAAAGCCTCCATTAGCTTTGTGATTATCGCTTTAGGTGGGCTAATTGTCGGAGCAATACTCGCGTTCCTCCTGATTCGGTTCAGTGTATTTATCCGCAGACTGGGGATGGAGGACATCACAGTACATGTGCTGCTGCAAATCCTGACTCCTTTCATTGTGTATCTGATTAGTGAAGAAATAGGGGTATCCGGCATTTTAGCTGTGGTTGCAGCAGGGATAATTCATGCGGTCGAGAAGGATCGTGCAGTTTCGCCACAGTATAAGCTACAGCTGGTATCCGCCAGCACATGGTCTGTGCTGCTCTACATCTTGAATGGCTTGGTCTTCCTTATTCTCGGATTGTCGATTCCAGATGTTATAGAAGTGATCTACCGGGATACAGCAGTGGACAATCTTATGGTGATTGGTTATGTATTAGCGATAACGTTACTGCTTTTTGTGCTGCGTTTTATATGGGTATATGTATTTTCCCTGGCTGGCGCCGGCCTGCAAAAAATGGAAAAATCGTCTATTAAGTCCATGCTAATCCTGACTATTTCAGGAGTGCGAGGCGCGGTTACTTTAGCCGGTGCCTTTTCGATTCCTTTTGTGTTAGGAGATGGCTCACCTTTTCCTGAACGTGATCTAATTATCTTTATCGCTGCGGGTGTGATTCTGATGTCGCTGCTGATCGCTAGTATCTTTTTACCAATTCTCGCAGGTAAAGAAGAGCCGGTTGCCGAACCAGGGGACACTGAGGTTGAACAGGCGGCCAAATCTAAGGTCGTTGCTGCCGGGATAACGCTGCTTCAAAGTATGATGACGGAGGAGAGCAAGGATTCCGCACAGCCAGCTTTGAGTGAATTCAGAGAAAAGGTTTATAGTCTGAACCGCGAGGATCAAGCGAACGATCCGGCATTTGAGGAACTCCGTCGGCTTGGGGTTGAAGCAAGGATAGTGGGCTTGCATGCTGAACGCAAAGAGCTGACCCGATTGCTTACTAACAATGAGATTCCTGCCTCAGTGGCTCAGAAAATGGAAGAATTCTTGGATCATAGTGAAGTTTTCTTAGCCAGAAGTCTCAACTCTCAAATTAGATTATCCCTTACAGAGATTAGAAGGCTATTTGCGGGGATGTTCTCAGGACAAAACGAACGGGAAGCTAGCCAACAAATGCTGCAACAGGCTGAATGTGCAAGAAAAGCTAAGGTTTCTATGTCCCGCGCAGCAATAGCTGCTGTTAATGCAAGTATGAATGAGAACAACCGAAAAGCAGTAGAGAAGGTTGCATGCAGTTATGAGCAACTAATCTCACGCTTCGAGCAGGGTCAAGGTTGGACAAAGGATGGTCTCGTTGATGATCAAAAGCTTGAATTGAAACTGAAAGCTATTCAGGAGCAACGGGATAAGGTGCAGCAAATGTACCAGGATGGAACTATTAACCGCAAGCTAGCCGGTAAATTACGCAAGTTCGTCGATCATTTGGAAACATCCATTTGGGAGGATTAGCTGTGTTGAACAAAGTAGTGGGAGAAAGTTTGTTATTCACTGAAATTCGCGAAGAGCATCTGTCGGATGTACTCGATATTTATAACTATTACGTGCTGAACACTACGATTTCTTTTCATACCGAGCCTTTAAGTTTGGACGAAATGCGGCAATCAGTGATGAATGATGATCCGCGGTTCAAATCATACGTTATATTATCCTGGGATAATGTTATTCAGGGCTATGTTCTGATTGCTAGACATAAGAGTAAGCCGGCTTATGATAGCTCTGGGGAGATCAGTGTGTATTTGAAACCTGCTTGTGTGGGTAAAAGAATAGGACAGCATGCCTTACGCTTTATTGAAAAGAGAGCTGCCGAACTGGATTTCCATGTGTTAGTAGCTACCGTTTGCGCAGAGAATGAACGCAGTCGCCAGCTTTTCTCAAAGAATGGATATGAACAATGTGCCTACTTCAAGGAGATTGGCTGTAAATTTGGTCGAAGACTGGATATCGCCAGCTATCAGAAAATCTTAGGGGGAACTTAAAGATGAAACTTGCGGAAGCATTAGTGAACCGAAGTGATCTTACCCGTAAAATCGCGCAGCTAAAGCAGCGGCTCGATCGGGTCGTTAAGGTGCAGGAGGGGGAAGATCCGGCAGAGCAGCCGGAGGCTCTTTTGCATGAGCTAGAAATAGCTGTTAACGAGCAGACGATTTTGATTCGAGCGATTAATCGAACGAATTCATCTGTTGCCTTCAATGAGAATTGGAGTATTGCCGATGCCCTAGCCGAACGGGATAAAATGCTTCAGCTGCGGAAGCTGTTTAGCGATTTGCTTGAGCAAGCTTCGATCACTCAGGATCGGTATAGCCGCTCTGAGGTTCGTTTCCAGAGAACGGTGGATGTCGCTGAGATTCAGAAACGGATTGATGAACTGTCTAAGTCTTATCGCGAGTTGGATTTTAAAATTCAGGAGAAAAACTGGACGGTAGCCTTAATCACACCGTAAAAAGCTTTATCACAGCAGAAGGTAACTGATCTTCATAAAAGCGAGCGCAACCCGCCAACAGGGAAAGTTGGACAAATTGACAGATGCCGGGCCATATCTGACCAATCATAACTTAGCCCCGTACTGTAACAACTGTAAAGAGTACCTATTAATGTAACTACCAAGCGCTGATTTATGTAAGAACGGTGAGGGTGGGGACGGGGATATTTTTGCTGTGGTTAGGCTTTTACATAACATGAACTGTCTCTATTAGGATAGGTATATTCGTCATACATAATGTGAAATAATGTCGAATAAAGTTGAAAAAAGTTGAATAAAATTTGCATTATCGGCCTGTTTTGCCTATCTTATCGCTCGTTATCTTGTATAATTTACGAATACGCACGAGGACTTCCTAAACCGCTGATCTATTCGTATGTTGATTGTACAGGATGAGAGAGTGATTCATTGGCCGAGAAGGTTTAGTGGCCCTTGTCTCTTCAAACATTCTACTATTCCTTTCATGAAAGAGAGAAGTGACAAGTGACCATGAAATCAATTGCCTGGGTAACCGACAGTACATGTACAATCGATCCTGAATTCGCCAAGAACAACCATGTGTATATTGTTCCTTTACGTCTGATTATTAACAACGAGTGTTATAAAGAAAATATAGATATTACGATCGATGAGTTCTATGAGAAAATGCGTCAGCATGATCAAGTAGGCAGCTCACAGCCGCCAATCGGTGAGTTTATCGAGTTATACGAACGGTTGAAGGAAGAATATGATGAGATTATCGCGGTGCATCTTTCGACAGGGCTTAGCGGAACATACAATGCTTCCATGCAAGGTGCTGAAATAGCGGAAGCTAATGTTATTGGAATTGATTCCAAGGTTGGCGCTTATCCGATTCGGGAAATGATCACGCGAGGTATTCATTGGCACAAGATGGGCTTTACTGGCCTAGAGATTAAAGAAAAGATAGAGAATATCATTCAAAATATGTCCTTCTACTTAATTCCTGCAAGCTTGTCCCAGCTTCACCGCAGTGGGCGTGTTTCTGGCACACAGGTAGTGCTTAGTCAATTATTGCGGATAAATTTGCTGCTGCGTTTTGACGAGGGGAAGGTCATTGTTGTGGAAAAAATCCGCACGATGAAGAAGACAAAGCAGGCGCTGTTAGATATCTTTAAACAGGATTGTGGACTTGTTAGCGATGTGTGCATCATGCATTCCAATAATTTAGAAATGGCGCTGAAGCTAGAAGAAGACATCAAAGAAATGGCGCCTGATTTACGTACGGAGATTATGACATACATTCCTGCCGTGGCTGTTCATGCGGGTGAAGGTACCGTAGGACTTTCTTGGATTAAAAATAACCGGATCAATAGTATTTATTCGGAGGTTGAACCTGTAGCAGTACTTGTGTAGATAGGACAGTAAACAAAGAAATCGCTTCTTGGAAGAGGGATGGATGATCCTCATTATACCAAGAGACGATTTCTTTTTTTGAATCTATGAGATGACGTTGTAAGAAGGTTATGCTTTGCTTGCACGACGGCGGAACATTTGTCCGATAACTTCACTCAGTACCAGTCCAGCCGCAATTGCGCCAGAGAGCATTAATGCCCGAACAGCGATTTCTACAGCCAGATTATAGTTCTCTTCCACAAATCTACGCATAGCATCGTAAGCAAGGCCACCCGGAACAAGTGGGATAATACCGCCTACACTAAAAATAATAACCGGCATTTTGAAGGATCGGGCAAACAACTGGCTGACGATGCCCACCACTACAGTAGCCGCAAACGTAGCAACAACAGGCCCACACTCTACATCAAGGATTACATACACCATCCAGCCTACCATTCCAGCAAAACCACACTGCAGTAGAGCGCGCTTAGGCGCATTAAATAAAATACAGAAGGTTGCCGCGGCGATAAAACTGGTTATAAGTTGCAAAATCATGAAGGGCTAACCTCTTTCACATGGAAAATTAAAATAGTGATAGTACAAGCCCAATGCCTGTACCGATCGCAAAAGCAGTTAGAAAGGCATCTGCTCCTTTGGATATGCCTGAGACCAGATGACCAGCCATCAGATCACGAACGGCATTAGTAATGAGTAGACCGGGTACTAGAGGCATCACGGAGCCGATGATGATTTTGTCCATTTCTTGACCTATGCCCAGCTTTACAGAATAGAAGGCTAGAAGTCCGATCAGGAAGGAAGCAGAGAACTCTGCAAAAAATCTAGTCTGCACAAGACGATGCAGGTAGATAACCGCAGCAAAACCTAACCCGGAAATCGGCAATGCGGGGAGAGCATCCCACAAGCTGCCCTTAAACATAACGGTGAAGCAAGCGCCGGTAAGCGCCGCTGCTATGATTTGCAGCCATACCGGATACGCATGTGCGGCATCATCGACCTCTCCTAATCGTGTCCGAGCTTCCTCGGCTGTAATCTGACGCTCGTTCAGACGCCGCGAGATATCATTAACCTCCGAGACTTTCTGCAGATCTGTTGTCCGCTCGGCAATCCGATATAACTTAACGGGCTCCGTTCTATTGGTGGTGAACATAATAACGGTTGGCGTCACATAACTGTGTGCCCCTGGAAAACCGAGAGAAGCAGCCATACGTGTCATTGTATCTTCTACTCTGTAGGTTTCTGCACCGTTTTGCAGCATGATCTTGCCAGCAAGAAGACAGAGATCAACGATTTCATAATAGGTAGTGTTAGTGTTGCTCGTGCTTTCCAACTTCTCCGGTCCTCCCCTGGAATGTTACATATCTATGTGTATATACTTATGATTGTCGCTTCATTGTGTGAAAATAACAACCTCAATATAGCATTATAAACGATATGGGATATATTTTAATATAGTTTCAGAAATAAAATGTATAAAGATGCACTGTTTATTTATAGTGCCCGCCAATCTTTCCGGATCTGTCCTTAAGTTGTCCGGCATCTGTGAACGATGCGGCGCGTCCGATGATCGATTCCCCGTATTTATTCTTCAGCGCATCAGTGGCCCGTTCGAGCTCGCGGTAGCGGGGGCGCG
The DNA here is from genome assembly GCF_038004505.1 of Paenibacillus sp. FSL R7-0048. Lineage (NCBI taxonomy): Bacteria > Bacillati > Bacillota > Bacilli > Caryophanales > Paenibacillaceae > Paenibacillus > Paenibacillus sp. FSL R7-0048. Next base: position 2,824,193 of record NZ_JBBORF010000001.1, read on the forward strand.
ACTCAAATAAGGTTAGCTGATATTGGCTTTCGTCAGACAGATTGGACAGGCTTAGATGAATTCGGCGCACAGGCTGACCTTCCCAATGCTGTTTGAAAAGAGCGAGGGCGGCCTCGTATACCAGCTGGGTTGCATTCGTAGGATCGCTCATCGTAGTCTGTCTCGAGAAGCCGCTGGGGTCATCAAAGCTGGCGCCTTGGCAGCCAACAGACACGACTGCACCATGCACCTTCAGTTTGCGGCTGCGCCTGCACACCAGCTCTGACAGCTCCAAAATGATGGTCTTGATCTCTTGCAGTGTATAGTAATCCCGTGGCAGTGTCATTTGGTGCCCGACGCTCTTGGGTGCTACTTCATAGGTAGCGGGACTTACAGGGCTATCGTCGATGCCATTGGCAATTCGCCAATATAGCTCGGCATCGATATCGCATTTTTTATGGAATTTCTCCCGCATGCGCCATTTCAGCTCGCTTAGCGGCATCTGTGCCAAATGGCCAATCGTTGTGAGGCCCATGCTCTGGAAGTGCGCGGACATGCGGCGGCCTACCATAAACAACTCACTAATGGGCAGTGGCCAAAGTACATCTGGAAGCTCTTCCTGAGTGAGGGTAAATAGACCCTCCGGGTTCTTCTTGGCCCACAGGTCGCAAGCCATTTTGGCGGTAACCTTGGAATAACCTATACCGATACGTGCGCGCACACCTGTATTTCTGCGGATTAAGTCCTGAATGGTCGTAGCGATCTGTCTTGGGCTTCCGAATAAGCTGAGGCTGCCGGTGATATCAATAAACTGCTCATCGATGGAATAAGGTTCTACGAGGTCACTGAATTTGCGTAGAATGTCCGTGATTTGGGAGGAAACATCGATATATTGCTGCATATGTGGTCTGACGACGATTACTTCGGGGCATTTCGCGAGTGCTTCCTTCAAAGTCTCAGCGGTAGTAATGCCAAAAGATTTGGCTAACGGACAAGCGGCAAGTACAATCCCGCTTCGTCTAGCCGGATCTCCGGCGACAATAAGCGGTTTGTTGCTATATTGCGGATTAGAGGCCTTCTCCACGGAGGCGTAAAAGCTCTGACAATCGGATAACAAAATAACACGCTCTTTATTCATAGATTCACACTCTCCAGGTGAGGTAGAGATACGGTAGATGATTTTCTTATTATTATAATACGAACATATGATCGTGTATATTCATATTTTTTTCCATTTCTCTTCAGTCTCCAAGGTGCAGAGACCTGTGGCCACACCCCCAGCGATAATCGTGAGGATGGAGTGGAAGAAGGTTTCTTTGGAAATCAGGAGTCCCCCCGCGCCGATAATTATAAAATCTGTCAAAAAAATGATGAGTCCAAGGTTAAGCGGGAGATACCTTTTGATATATTGAGCAAGCAGATCCGTTCCGCCTGTACTGGCTTTGAACCGCAGCATAAGCCCAAGACCCGTTCCCATTAAAAAACCGCCAATAATGGCGCTGGAAATGGAGCCGAACTCAAAATAATACAGAAAGTGGTACTGCAAAGGACCGAGAAGCTCAATCAGAAACGATGAGGTCAATAAACCTAATACACTATTGAAAAAGATATCGCGTTCCTTCAGCCAGGCTAACAGGAAAATCGGAAAGCTGCAGAGAAGGACAGCTATACCGATTTTGGCATCGGATAAATAATTGATGATGAGGGCTATTCCTATTATTCCCCCATCTAGGATTTTATATGGGACTAGAAAAAAATTAGTTGCTGCTGCAATGAGCAAGCTTCCGATCAGGATGATCGCGTATCTTAATAATGACTGCATATTAACATCTCCACATTAAAGGCATGTCTTATAAATATGCTTGTCACTTCCAAAAAATTGCATTGAAGCAAAAAAACTGATTTCGGGCCTAATCATGCGGACCCAGGAGCCGCTATTAGGCAGATACAAGGTATTTTTTCGAGCTAACGGACCCAGTTGCAGCTATTCCCACAAATGTGGTCCGATTGCGAGCAAATTATGAGCAATAAGAGCTATACAGTCCGAAATTTCCGAAAAATGGGCCGAAAATCATAAATAGGTGCAATAGGGTCCGCAACGTTCAATAGATTTGAGTAACTCACCGCCCAGCCTCCATGCGGACCCAGGAGCCGCTATTAGGCAGATACAAGGTATTTTTTCGAGCTAACGGACCCAGTTGCAGCTATTCCCACAAATGTGGTCCGATTGCGAGCAAATTATGAGCAATAAGAGCTATACAGTCCGAAACTGCCGCAAAATGGGCCGAAAATCACAAATAGGTGTAAAAGGGTCCGTTACGATCAAGATCGAGCAAAAGGTAGCTGATTTCGAGACGTAGACAGCTAGGTTGTGCAACAGGTAACAAATTCTGCGCACGGAGTAGCTAGATTAAGCCATAGGTAGCTAATTACGCACACGGAGTAGATAGGTTGAGCTATAGGTAGCTAATTCTGCACAGTGTAGCTAGGTTGAGCCATAGGTAGCTAATTCCGCACACGGTATAGATAGGTCGAGCTATAGGTAGCTATTCCGCACAGTGTAGCTAGGTTGAGCCCCAGACAGTTAGTTTAACAATGGCTAGCACGTTTAGGAGCAAATTTGGCAGGCGGCGTTCTTTTCAGCAACTGTTCGGACTCAGTTGCTCTTATTTCCATGATTCCGCTCGTTTTGTCACACTATCGGACGCAGTTGCAGCTATTCCCACAAATGTAGCCTGATTCGGAGCAAATTATGAGTAATAAGCGCTATGCAGTCCGAAACCTTCGCAAAATGAACCCATATGCTGAAATAGCTGCAATACGGTCCGATACGATCAAGTTCTAGCAAAAGGTAGCAGATTTCGAGACGTAGGCGGCTAGTTTGAACAACAGGTAACTAATTTCTCGCAGAGTAGCTAGGTTGAGCCCCAGACAGCTAGTTTAAACAATGGCTAGCACGTTTAGGAGCAAATTTGGCAGGCGGCGTTCTTTTCAGCAACTGTTCGGACTCAGTTGCTCTTATTTCCATGATTCCGCTCGTTTTGTCACACTATCGGACTCAGTTGCAGTTATTCCCACAAATGTAGCCCGATTTGGAGCAAATTATGAGCAATAAGAGCTATGCAGTCCGAAACTGCTGCAAAATGGATCGAAAATCACAAATAGCTGCAATCCGGTCCGCAACGGGGAATGCTATGAATGGATGATTAAGTAGACGCGTCTCCGGGGGATACAGAGAGTAGTGTGATGGCTATACGGTAAGTTACTTGCTGATAAGCTTTGGAGGGTCGAGCCGCATGATCGCCGTTGATCTATGATAAGTATGAGTGCGCCACGCCTAGGAAGGTAAACTGGTAAAATTATTGCAAGAAGCAAGAAGCAAGAAGCAAGAAGCAAGAAGCAAGAAGCAAGAAGCAAGAAGCAAGAAGCAAGAAGCAAGAAGCAAGAAGCAAGAAGCAAGAAGCAAGAAGCAAGGAGCAAGGAGCAAGAAGCAAGAAGCAAGGAGCAAGGAGCAAGAAGCAAGGAGCAAGGAGCAAGAAGCAGCAGAAGGATTTAGGACGGATCACGGGTACACAATAAATGTGCCAAGCGGAGTACTGCTCCATCATAATAGTTACTTAAGTTTCTCCGAGCTAGAGGAGCAACTCGCAACTCGCAACTCGCATCTCGCATCTCGCGTCCAATTAATCCATAGTTGATCACGTAAGCCAGCAGCACACAAGAAAGCTACAGCAGCGCATCGCATTAACAACGAAAACAGCACGCCTCCAATTATGAGGCATGCTGTTTTTGCCGTTATCGGGAATACCGCTTGCGGAAGCGAAGCGGAGAGATTCCGATCTGCTGAGTAAAGCGACGCGAGAAGTAGGCGGTGCTCTCGAAACCGATACGTTCTGCGATCGCAGCTATAGGCATCTCTGTTTTAAGCAGAAGCAGCTTGGCCTGTTCCAAACGGTAATCCGTTAAATACTCCATCGGAGTCAGTCCATATACGCGTTTCATGCAGCGGGCAAGGTAGTTATAATGAAAATGCAGCGCATCCGCTAAAGAGGCATTGGAGAGAGGCTCCGCATAATGATTGCGGATATAAGTCTCTGTCCTCTCGGCGATCTCTACCGCATGACTTTCTGAAGTATCATGCTGCGCTAGATCCATCATCCGCAGCATTTCTTCAAAAATCCTTTGCTGCTCCCAAACTGCACTGGAACGTCTTCCAGTGGACAGCTGTAAAAGCTTCTCAGCTTGTCCACTCCGTTTAAAGGGATCAGGAAGGGGACCAAACTGCGGGATGCGAATGGTATATGGATGAGTAAGAAACTGCCGGAAATGTGTCTCTCGGTTGATATACACAGGCTCGCCTTCAGAGCTTGACCAATCTGCGAGGGTATGAAAATGAATCCAGATAAACGAAGTCAGCTCCTCGCAAGACTTAACGGAATAATGATAGCGGTCAGGCAGCAGAAGCAGCGTATGCCCAGCCGCAACCTCCCATTGATTATGCTCTTCACCGATAAATAGACAACCTTGCTCTACAATAATCAGATCAAATAAGCCGATATGGCTTCTATTTGGATGCTGCTCTCCGGGTTGATAAACAGTGTGATTGCATTCCAGAAAATATGGAAAAGGTGGCGCTGCGAAATGTACATAGGAAGGACTCACTGTGTTCTACCTCTCTTTTTATCGTAGTCCGAGCTCAAATTGTCCTTGGAATTAGGAGTGTGAAATAGTACAAAAAAGGGGTTGCTTCTGATTATATTTTTTATCTATTGTACGCTCTATAATTGTAATTAGCGAGTATAAAATAAGGCTAAGGGGAAGATGATGATGAATAAAACGATCCAGGATCAGCAAGTTGTAAAAGATCAATCCGTTAGCATTAAAGATGATTTCTGGGGAAGTTATATAAAGCTGGTTCAGGATGTTGTAATCCCGTATCAATACGAGGCATTGCACGATAAAGCAGCGGGAGCTGAGCCCAGTCATGCCATTGCTAACTTTGAGATTGCTGCGGGCCGGAAGAACGGTGAATTTTACGGCTGGGTATTTCAAGACAGTGATGTAGCCAAGTGGCTGGAGGCCGTAGGTTATTCCTTAAGCATCAAACGTGACCCTGAGCTGGAGCGTCAAGCGGATGAAGTGATTGACCTCGTTGGAGAAGCGCAGCAGGAAGACGGGTACTTAAATACTTATTTTACGATAAAAGAACCCGGCAAACGCTGGACTAATCTGAACGATTGCCACGAGCTTTACTGTGCTGGGCATTTCATTGAGGCAGCCGTTTCTTATTACGAGGCTACAGGCAAAAGAAAACTGCTCAACATCATGTGCCGAATGGTTGATCATATCGATTCTGTGTTTGGTCCGGAAGAAGGAAAAATGCGGGGATATGATGGCCATCAGGAGATTGAGCTTGCGCTCGTGAAGCTGTATCGGCTCACAGGTGAGGAGCGGTATTTGAAGCTCAGCAGCTTTTTTATTAATGAGCGAGGTCAACAGCCGAATTTCTTAAAGCAACAATGGGATAGTCTGGGGAGTATCAATTTTTTCACAGGTCAGAAGGAGAATTTAGATTTAAAATATTACCAAAGTCATCTTCCGGTAAGAGAACAGGAAGTGGCTGTAGGACACGCTGTGCGTGCGGTTTATATGTATACTGCTATGTCTGATCTAGCCGCACTTACGGGAGATGATACCCTTCGCGAAGCATGCGAGAGACTGTGGAATAACATCACTACTAAGCAAATGTACATTACTGGCGGGATCGGATCTACGCATCGGGGTGAGGCTTTCACCTTCGATTATGATCTGCCTAACGATTCGGTGTACGCAGAGACTTGTGCATCTATTGGGTTGATCTTTTTTGCACAGCGAATGCTGAGAATATCGCCGGATGCACGTTATGCCGACGTGATGGAGCGGGCGCTTTATAACAATGTGTTGGGTTCAATGGCACAGGATGGTAAGCACTATTTTTATGTGAATCCACTAGAAGTATGGCCTAAGGCATGCAGCTGCAATCCAGATAAACATCATGTGAAGTCCGAGCGCCAAGGTTGGTTTGGCTGCGCTTGCTGTCCTCCGAATGTGGCGCGTCTGCTGACTTCGCTTAATCAATATATCTATACGATCCATGGTGATACGCTCTATACGAATTTGTATATTGGCAGTGAGCTGACAACAAAGCTGGGTGGAACAGATATTGCGATTCAGCAAGAGAGTAACTATCCATGGGAAGGTAAAGTCTCGTTGAAGATTAATCCCGCAGCGGAAGCAGAGTTTGGGATTGCCTTACGGATTCCATCTTGGAGCCAAGGAATGGAGATCAGAGTCAACGGTGAAGCAATGAATACTGCTGAGAACATCGAGCAGGGATACCTCGTTATCCGGAGACTGTGGAGAGCAGGAGATGTAATCGAAGTGCATGACCCTATGGAGGCACATCGTATCTACGCACATCCAAGTTTGCGTGCTGATGCTCAAAAAGTAACGATTCAGCGTGGACCTCTTGTGTATTGTCTTGAAAGTATCGATAATGGTGAGCCGTTAAGCTCGATTTCTTTAAAAGAAGGCAGTGAACTTACTGCGGCTTTTGATGAGACATTGCTCGGCGGCGCTGTTGTTGTCAAGGCAGAGGGGCTACGTGTAGATAAAGAGGGCTGGAGTGGTGAGCTTTACAGCAGAGTCAAAGCACCAGTTCAAACCGTAAAGGTTAAGGCGGTTCCGTATTACTTATGGGGAAATCGTGGCAGTGGTGAAATGAAGGTATGGATTCCGGAAGCCAGCGTTTAAGTTATAGGTAGACATAGATCTCGGGAATGGCTGTAGTTTATCAACATTTACCGATGAGGACAGCTGTAATTTACAGTCTGTCCTTTTCTTTTTGCAAAAAGGAGAACACACGCGAAATGGCGAAATTAGAAAAAACATAGAAATATTCTTAAATCCTATAACAGTGGAGGCGGGCTATATTTATAATCATGCTCCAGAGGGTTATACTTGTCCCTTTTGTTTGTTGGTTTCGGGCATTGAAAATGAAGATGTGCATTCTAAGCAAGCGGATATTTGAGCAAAAATAAGAATATTGGGGCTTATTAAGTTGAGAGAGGGAGAAGTATGAAGTCAAACTTTTTCGAAAAAGTTATAGAGTCAGAAGAAGAGCTAAGGTCTTTATTTGGGTACCCAAGCGAATTGGTTAACAACAAAACCATAACTGTTATAGATCATCATTGCCGTGATTATATCTCAAAATCTCCAATGCTTTTTATGGCTACAAGCGGTTCGTCCGGTGCTTGTGATGTCTCTCCGCGCGGGGACGCAGAAGGTTTTGTTCACGTGTTGGATGATAAACATTTAGTGATCCCTGAACGCCCTGGGAATAGACGGTTTGATTCTTTGCGGAATATACTTGAGAACCCAAAAGTCGGATTGATATTCATCATCCCCGGACTTGAAGAAACATTAAGAATAAATGGGCACGCGAGTATAGTTAAGGATGAAGATATATTGAAACCTATGGAAGCGCATGGTAAAGTCCCGATCATTGGAATTGGCGTGGAAGTTGAAGAATGTTATATGCATTGTGCAAAAGCCTTTAAGCGGTCACATTTGTGGGATGACGATCATTGGCTTGCGAAAGAAGTCTTGCCTAATCCATCAAAAATACTGGCGCAGCATGCCCGTAAACTTGGAGTTACTCCAGAGGATATCTCAAAATCACTAAAAGAAAGCTATGAAAAACGGTTATATTAACATTTTTGAATTAGAAATGGAATGGGATTTGCCCTTCATTGTATGCTATATTTGATCTGGATAAGGCAACTGATCATTTTACAGATAATAATGGAGGCATCACAATGAGTAAACGTTATCGGATGACAAGAGCAATGCAGAATGCTGGAGATTCAGCAACAACCCTATCTTTAGAAGAGTGTAAGCAATATTTCGCATCCAAACCTGATTTCACCTATACATCAGTTTTTACAGTAACAGGTGCCACTACCATGTCCATTGAGGGAGATTTCTTTATGTGGAGCTATGGTGATACAACAATCCCATTTAGACATTATCAGGGCGATATTTATGTTTCTGGCGCCAATGAAGCCGTGATTCCTAGAATGCTTGAGGTTGCGAGTGATTTAAGAGCAGATATTGTGGAAGGGTAAAAAAAAGATGCCCCCTGAATCCTTCAGGGGGCATCTACTGTTAATTTTAGATCCGCTCCGCTCAATCGTTCAAACGAACGGTTGAGCGGATTTTTTATATTAACCCAGTTCTACAACTACTTGGTGTACAGCACCGTCTCCAACAGGAGTGATGATGTTACCTTCTACAGCTGCGCCATCCAAGGTAAGACTAGCTACACCTTTGGATACATGGTTCGGGTTCTTGATTTGAATCACATAAGTATCTCCACGGAAGACACGGGTGATTTCAAAGCTGTCCCACTCTGTAGGAATACAAGGATCGATCTTCAGACCATTGAAGTCCGCTTGAATACCAAGGATAGATTGTGTAATCGCTACATAGTTCCAAGCAGCAGTACCAGTTAACCAGGAGTTTTTAGCTTCCCCGTGGCGAACGGCATCTTTACCTGCGATCATTTGCGAGTATACATAAGGTTCAGTACGGTGAATTTCGCTGATGTCCTCCAAGTAAGCAGGAGCAATTTTAGCGTAAATTTCAAACGCTCTGTCGCCATGTCCAAGTACAGTTTCAGCGATCATGATCCAAGGGTTATTGTGGCAGAAAATACCAGCATTTTCTTTGTAGCCCGGAGGGTACGTAGAAATTTCACCCAGGTTCAGATAGTACTTGGAATATGGTGGCTGTTGCAATACGATACCGTATTTAGTATCCAAATGCTCTTGCACGGAAGTCAGAGCTTTTTCAGCTTGACCATCTTCCACACCGATACCGGCCATAACACAGATACCTTGTGGTTCGATGAAGATTTTACCTTCTTCGTTTTCTTTGGAACCGATCTTGTCGCCATAGTGGTCATAAGCGCGCAGGAACCAGTCACCATCGAAACCGTGAGTGAGTGTGATTTCACGCATGTTGTCAATCTTAGCTTCTGCATCCGTAGCTACGTCATTAAGTCCGCGCATCCGGCAGATTTCTGCATAGTCCGGTCCAACGAAGACGAACAGACCCGCGATAAATACGGATTCCGCTACGCGGCCTTCGATGTTGGCAGTAGTTTGGAAAGATTCGCCTGGTTCTGTAGAGAAGCAGTTCAGGTTCAAGCAGTCATTCCAGTCTGCACGACCGATCAGCGGCAAGCCGTGAGGTCCGAGATTGTTAGTTACATGCTCGAAGGAGCGTTTCAAGTGCTCAAACAGAGTAGCTGTGTTATCCGGATTGCTGTCAAAAGGAACCTGCTCATCAAGAATCGATGTGTCGCCAGTTTCTTTGATGTAAGCAGCTGTGCCAAGGATCAACCAAAGCGGGTCATCATTAAAGCCAGTACCGACTTCATTGTTACCTTTTTTGGTGAGCGGCTGGTATTGGTGATAGGCACTGCCGTCTTCAAATTGTGTAGCGGCGATATCGAGAATACGTTCTTTAGCACGTTCAGGAATTTGGTGCACAAATCCGAGCAAGTCTTGGTTAGAATCGCGGAAGCCCATACCACGGCCAATACCGGATTCAAAGTAAGAAGCGGAACGGGACATGTTGAAGGTAACCATACATTGATATGGATTCCAGATGTTAACCATACGGTTCAACTTGTCGTCGCCACTTTGGATTTGATATTTGGACAACAGGTTATCCCAGTGTGCAGCCAGTGCAGCCAAAGCAGCATCCACTTGAGCGTCTGTAGCAAATTGCTCGATCATAGCCTCTGCTGGTTTTTTGTTGATTACGTTCAGAGATTCCCATTTGTCTTCTTCTGGGTTTTCAATGTAACCAAGGACAAAGATGAAGCTTTGCTCTTCGCCCGGCTCCAGAGTAATGTTCAGGGCGTGCGATCCGATAGGGGACCAGCCGCTCGCTACCGAGTTAGTTGGTTCACCTGCAGCAACAGCTTGCGGGCTTTCCAGACCATTGTACATCCCTACGAAAGCTTCGCGGTCAGTATCAAAGCCGGCGATTTCTTTGTTAACAGAGTAGAAAGCGTAGTGGTTTCTGCGCTCACGGTATTCTGTTTTGTGATAGATAACAGAACCCTTCACTTCAACCTCACCAGTGCTGAGATTGCGTTGGAAGTTAGTCATATCATCTTGTGCATTCCAAAGACAGAACTCTGCAAAAGAGAACAGTTTAACGGATTTCTTCGCGGAACCCGTGTTTTTCACTACAAGACGATGTACTTCAGCGTTATGACCCATAGGTACAAAAGCAAGCTGGTTTACAGAGATACCGTTGCGTTCACCAGTAATGGAGGTGTAGCCAAGACCGTGACGGCATTCGTAGAAGTCCAGATCACGTTTTACTGGCATCCAGCCTGGAGTCCAGAAATCACCATCATCATAAAGATAGTAGTAACGGCCGCCAGCATCCATTGGGATATTGTTGTAACGGTAACGGGTCAATCTTCTGAGACGAGCGTCTCTATAGAAGGTATAGCCACCAGCAGTATTAGAAATAAGTCCGAAAAATTGTTCATTACCAAGGTAGTTAATCCAAGGGTAAGGTGTTTTTGGTGTGTTAATTACATACTCTTTACGAGTGTCGTCAAAGGTACCGAATTTCATGTGAGAAAGTCTCCTTTCGATTGTGAACGCGCGTTTATAAGTTTCAGGAAAAATTCCCTCGAGGGAAGGGATTCTTTCCGTTGTTTCTAAAAGATAGTATTAGGCAGTGATTTCGAGACCCAATGATAGCAGCTCCACAGAAAAATATGTATTCTTCAGTGAAGGATGAATCTGTGCTACTTCTTCGGCGGTTGACAGGAATCTCTCTCCACTAAACGAGCTGGAAAGCTGATCGTGCTGAAAGTCGGCTGCTGTGAATCACACAGCTCGATTACTTTTTCCACTGCAGCCTTGGACATTTCATAAATCGGCAAGCGTACAGAGGTCAGCTTAGGCTGAATACGGGATGCCAGCTGAATGTCATCGAAACCCGCAATGGAGATATCCTCAGGGACAATGATTCCATGTTCGGAGAACGCTTCCATCGCTGAAATAGCCATGTCATCGTTGGAAGAGAAAAAGGCAGTCGGCAAAGGTTCACCAGAAGCAAGCAGCTTCTTGACCTCTTCATAAGCCGTCTCTTTCAGAAAATCACCCTTAAGAATAAACTTTTCATTCATAGGCAGACCATGTTTTTTCAGCGTGTCCTCATAGGCCGTGTAGCGTTCTCGACCAGAGTACGTATTCATTTGCCCACAGATGATGCCGATCTCTTGATGGCCTAAGGAGATTAAATGTTCAATCACTTCTGTGGTGCCCTCGTAATCTTTGGAATTCACAATGGCCAAATGATTGCGGTCAAGATGCTCCGACATAATCTCTGAGATATCATAATCAATCAGTACTAGCGGAGAATCGAGTCCCACCATTTCGCGGACGATATTAATATCCTTCTGAGTGCCGACAATTATACCACCGTCAATCCGTTTTTGCAGAAAAGCTTGTTTTACCTTCAGAAAATCGTCCGGAGAGTATACCGTATGAATCAGAACGTAACATCCGCGGGCATTCGACGTGTCGACTACGGCATCGACGAATGGTGCAAAGTAATTGTTCTGATAAATTCGGGTAGTGTTCTCTTTCTCGTTCATACTGATGGCGAACAATCCGATGGTATCGGTTTTCTTACCGGCCAGAGCCCGTGCAAAGCTGTTCGGTTCGTACTGATGTTGCTCAATCACCCGCAGCACTTTGGCCCGGGTTTCTTCAGGAACATTGGAATAGTTGTTGATCACGCGGGATACCGTACTTCGGGAAACCCCGGCCAACTTAGCAATATCTTCGCTGCGCATGTTTCCCCTCTTTTCATAAACGCGCGTTTATGAGTTTATTGTAAGCGAAAGCATCGTATAAATCAATCGTAAAATAAGAAATTTTGCGATTAAATTAATAAAGGATGACATATTTTTAATAGAAGAAGAATCCTACCGAATAATGATAGAGCAGAACAACTAGAAATAGTTTGTATAAGTTTTTTGCGGAGAAAGTGCATTGAAAGCTATGAAAGTCATGCTACTATTGTGATAAAGGTTATTGAGAATGATAATCAATGACAATAAAGCATAGGAGTGAAGGGATCAATGGCAAGATGGGGTCAGAAGTTTTTATGGGCAGCGGTACTTATAATGGCAATAACTGCGCTGGCAGCATGCGGAACGAATAACAATACTGCGAAAGAAAACGTTGCTAAGACACAGAATGCAGAGGAATCTACCTCAGCGAGCACTAGCGCACCAACTGAAGGAAATGGAAATGCCGCAGAAGAGGGTGCAACTCGGACGATTGCCGGGGAATTCGGGGATGTTGAAATTCCAGTTAAACCGCAACGGGTAGCCGGGATCTATGTTGAAGATTATTTGAAGGCATTGGGCATTACCCCGGTGGTGCAGTGGTATCATCCAAGCTGGGGCAAACAGGATTATTTAAATCTTGATGTACCAGAATTTGATATTACCGGTAGTATGGAAGTGTTGTTGGAAAAAGACCCTGACTTGATTATTGTGGATGGAGGTGCGGATGCGGCGAAATATGAACAATATTCCAAGATAGCACCAACCTATCGTCTACCTGAGGCGGTGTTGCAAGACTCAAGACAAGTGCTTACGGCTATTGCAGATGCGCTCGGTATTCCGGAGAAGGCGGAATCTGTCCTTGCAGCGTACGATCAGAAAGTGGCAGAGGGGAAAGCTAAGCTGCAACAGGCCCTAGGTCAGGAAAAAGTAGCAGTGATCCGGCTCAACGTAGCGGATAAAACCTTTGCTCTATTCGGTGTTAAAAACCGTTTCACCGGTGTAATTTATTCTCAATTTGGCCTGACACCTGTGCCTATGGCGGCAGAAATGACCGAATATCAATCTATTATCTCCGAAGAGCTTATCCCTCAGCTCGAAGCGGATCATATCATTGTGTTCCCTGACAACGGGGGCTGGGATACTGAAGGGAATCAGGAAGCGACTCAAATCCTTGATGGCCCGTTGTGGAAGAGCTTGCCGGCGGTGAAGAACGGGAATGTTTATAGAATGGAACGTTCCCACTGGCAGACTGGTGCCATCACAGCCAATTCGATGAAGCTTGATGACTTGCTGAAAGCTATGGTGAAATAAAACGGCAGCCGTCGTAAGGAATAGCATAAAGAAGGTCTATCAGCATAGTTGATAGACCTTCTTTTTTATTCTAAACTATAGTAAAGTGAATGAAAATGGTTCTCAATTGGAGGGCGCTAGAATGGCAGAAGATTTACAAGACAGCAATAAAAAGAGGCTATTCTATTTGATTAACATAGAAGCCCAATCCTTATCGGTGAACGGACAGACCTTAGTGTTTCAAAATCATACCCTGATCATTGTATCGGAAGGACAGGGATGGTTAAAAGCCGAGGAGAAGCGTTTTCCTCTGGAAAAAGGTGTCGGGTTCTTGTTCGAACCTGGGCTAATAAGCAAAATCAATGCCGAGGAGCGAGGACTTAGCTTCTATAGGCTTACGTTTGAAGTCATCGAAACGGGGGGAAGCAGGCAGAGTGGAATGGAAAAGGGGACTAAAGAAGGAATTCTCCAGTCCGGCCCGCTAAGCTGCAGACCTTTTTCACAATGTGCATTACTGCTGGAGGCTATCTATCATAGTCGCAGAAGTACGGAAGAGATTGAATGGTTCGCAGGCCATACCCGCTTTCAAGAGTTACTGCTGCTGATCATGCGGGCAAATTCCTCTGTCATCCAGATGAAAGGAGCCCATGAGGCGGTACAGCGTTCCATCCGCTATATGCAGGAACACTACAATCACGCCATAACCGTCGATCAATTAGCTGAAGTGGCAGGCATTACACGTGCACGCTACACACAGATTTTTAAAGAAGTGACAGGGCGGATTCCCTTAGAGCATTTGAACGGACTTCGTATTGAAAGGGCGCAGCAGCAGTTGCTGCTTACGAATGACCGTATGCATGATATCGCGTTATCTGTAGGGTATAGCAATGAGTATTATTTTAACCGGCGTTTCAAAAGATCGGTGGGCGTTACGCCCGGCCAATACAGAAGCTTCCATCAGGAAGGGCTGCGGGTGTTCGCTCCTTTTCTGGAAGACTACCTGCTGGCTCTGGATATTACACCAGTGGCGCAATATTCTCACGCTCAGTGGGGGAAGCAAGAGTATCTGTCCCTCCTCGATGTGCCTGCGGTTGATATTTCGACTGGCGATTGGCAGGAGCTCTCCCAGTACATGCCCGAACTGATCCTGCTGGATGATGGCTTTCAGCGTTGGCACCTGGATGAGTGCAGCCAAATTGCTCCGTTGTTCAAGCTGCCTTTTCATCAAGAGGATTGGCGGGCCACGTTATTTTCCGCAGCAGCCGTCTTTGGCAGAACGGATCGTGTCCAGGAAGTGATCGGCAATTATGAGCATCGGGCGCAGCAAGCTAGACGAGAGCTAAACCGTTCTGTCCAAGGGCAGACTGTAGCATGCCTTAGAATATCTTCCTACGGAATCAATCTCTACGGATGCGGGCAATTGGGTTATACAGGTAGCGTACTCCATCATGATTTAGGTTTGCAGCCCCATGCCTTGGTTCCGAAGTTGACTCGTGGACAGAAGCGGGTGAGCCTAACAAGAGAAGAGCTTGCGAGCCTCACTGCAGATCATTTGTTCATTACCTTTGATCGACAGGAAGGAGAAGGACGGGAGCTGTTGGATACACCGCTTTGGCGCAATCTGCCCGCTGTTCGTAATCGCTGTGTATATGAGGTGGATTTTATGGCCTGGATGAATTATGGGGTATTGTCGCATCAGCGCAAGATTGAAGATGTGCTAAGAGCGTTAGGGTAAATCAGAAACTAGTCCAGATAAAAAAGAGGATAATAAGTGCCACTATACTGCTGATGCGAGTCATTAATAAATAGGCATCACTGGGCTCTACATCACCTTTCATCATCCAGCCATAGCGCATGTACCATCCCAAATGAGGAAAGAAGATATTAAGCAATGCTAACAGTACAAAGAGGAATATAAAAAAGCCCATGATTTATCACTCCTTTATCTAATGTATACGCCAGACTATACGGGGCGTTCCCTAACTAACAAGCGAGCTTCCATATATTTATTTTTAGGCGGGGGATACCCTAGCCACCTTGACAGGTGGTTGGGGTATTTTTGCGGCACTATTTAAGGCTGTGTTATCGAAGGTGAATGTTTAGAGGCGTGCTTGTTGTGTTTACATAACAAAGAGTTCGGAAAATATAAAAATGTATTTCTAAAAATAAAGGAGGAATTGATCGATGTCTAACCAATATACGATGCAAGATCCTACCACTCAGTACACTAAGGCTGGACCGGAATTTCAGCAGCAACAAGAGGAGCCGGGTCTGCAGAAGAAAATGAATCCAGTACCTGATACAGGAGAAGATACCTATAAAGGAACTGGGCGTCTGACCGGACGTAAAGCGTTAGTTACGGGAGCCGACAGCGGTATAGGCCGTGCTGTTGCTATTGCTTTTGCTCGTGAGGGGGCAGATATTGTTCTATCTTATATGCCCGAGGAAGAGGAAGATGCAAAGCAGGTGGTCAAGCTAGTGCAGGAAGCGGGTCGTACTGCAATCGCCATTCCAGGCGATCTGAAGGATGAGACATACTGCGAACAACTCGTCGATACTGCGGTTAAAGAGCTAGGTGGAATTGATATTTTAGCCAATATCGCGGGCAAACAGCAATTCGTTCCAGACATCGCTGATCTCACTACGAAGCATTTTGACGACACATTTAAGACGAACGTGTATGCTATGTTCTGGCTGTGCAAAGCTGCGGTGAAGCATATGCAACCGGGCAGCACCATTATTAACACTTCTTCTATTCAAGCTTATAATCCCTCACCGATCCTTTTGGACTACGCGACCACCAAGGCTGCTATTAATACATTCAGTAAGTCTCTCGCTCAGCAAGTAGCTGATAAGGGGATTCGCGTCAATGTAGTAGCACCTGGTCCCGTATGGACACCTCTTCAAGTTGTGGGTGGGCAACCGGAGGAAGTGCTGAAGGAGTTCGGGTCGAGCACACCACTAGGTCGTCCGGGACAGCCTGCGGAGATGGCTCCGGCATATGTATTCCTGGCTAGCCAGGAATCTAGCTATATCAGTGGCGAAACACTGAATGCGAACGGCGGAACTCCAACTCCATAAACCGCTCAGCGGAATGTTGATATTGTAAATACGGCGAAGTATCCAAAAGTACCCTGCTAATTTTAGCTGTGGGGTGCTTTTGTTTTTATATATAGAAAGGAGTATTATAGAATTCGAGACTTTTTCTCCCATTATTTTCATGGAATATGATCTATACTGATCAAGATTGTCGAATACATAGTTTTCCTGCGATTACCCAAGAAATAATTTGAACGGCTCTAAGTTATAGGGGAGACCCAGAAAGAATTAGGAGATGTATGATGCGAAAAAAGAAACTAGCGATCCTCACCATTTGCTGTGTCTTATTCATGGCGTGTTTTCAATCGGGATCTGTCCTTGCGGATAAAGGAAACGGAACAGTAGTAGATAGTGGAACCAAGGAAAGGCTGATGGAGAAGTATGATCTTGTAGAGCCTGAACCCGCAAATCCAGCAGCGCATGGGAGTCAATACGATTTTGGAATTAGTAACCCTATTGCTTTATTGGTCAGCATCAGTAGGCTGTATTTGTATCCATATGTTTTTGCAGCAGAGGAAATAATTAATCATATGATCGATCAAAGCGAAATTAGTTATTAGTTACGTGTATGTCTTTCAAAATATAATCCCAGCTATCATAATCGTTCATATCCTCAGGAACTTCTAACACACAAATATCACTTATGTTCCAATTTAATTCTTGTACCGAGATTGATTCACGAACGGGAATAAGAATAAGAATAATAAATTCGTTCGGTTTTAATAAATCAGACAAAATTGACTGTAGCTCTACAGCCTGTTCATATGAGGCAAACCATCTAATGAATAAAGTTTTTTTACTGTGGATTAACTTGTCCCAAAATCTATTAATTCGTAATTCCAGCTTCGCTTTATACGAAGGATAGGTTATAGACCAGTGTTTACCTTGGTGGATTGGAAAATCATGAACTGAGATAATGTTATATAAAGTATCCTGAATAAAATAGGATTTCACTAGTGCATTTTTATTCCCATTAGGATAGACTGGTAATCCATCCTCCAGAAAAAAATGTGTTTCATCAAGAATTTGCAGATTTATTAATTCCATGAAATTTTGAAATCTATTCTTATAAAGTCTATTTACATCAGCCAATGAATAAGAAACCATCCAGTCGAGCGGCATGGAGAATTTCCTCAAGCTATTTCTTTGCAGATTTATAGCAGGAGCACAAGACATCCCTAAGCTTACTATTAAATCATAGCTTTTTTTCACAGCTTGTAATTTCATGGACTCACCCATTTTCAATCAGATTCAGTTTCTAATAAATTATACACACCATTTTCTAGGATTGATTGGACTTTAAGTGCAATGAGATACACAGGAAAAAGAGAGCAGCAATTTTCACTGCCCCCTAAACCTATTAGTTACGTTGTAACAAAATATATCCGCTAATGCTTGAAGTTTTTTTACGAAAGACCACTTTAAAACCAACATCGTTGTCTAATAAGCAAGCCAAAGCGGTGTTAAGCAATCCGTTGGGTCTCAAGCTAGGTCTGCACGGCACGGCATTTCCAATAACACGGGCGGCAATAATCCTACGTGCTGATCCAGCAACCAAAGGATTTCTGCTCCAACTGATCAATACTAAATCTGGCTGACGAGTAGCCATGGAAGATCTACCCCTTTCTATTAAGTTTCTTTATATAAAATGCACCATTGATTTTAATGTGCTAAACCATAGCGGAGTAAGGAATACATAGGATCGAGTAGGGAGAGGGGCGAATAATATGGACAAGGTGTTACATAAGATAGCTAATTTGATTAGCGGTGAGGCTAATAGAATCATCATTGGGATTTCGGGTCATGGTGCATCTGGAAAAACAACGTTTGCTAATAATCTTTTAAAGCTTTTGCAGCAGGATGATGTGAATTATATTAATACAGACCCCTATATTGTTGAATCTAGTCTTAGAAAATACACTTCTATCGACTATGAATATAAGAATGTACATTATCACGATAAAGTGACAGCTTGTCATCCTGCTGCTCATCATATATTTGCTTTAGAGAGAGACATTCATATGTTGAGGGATGGGTTGGATTTTTACACAATTGGCACAGACTATACAAAAAGTATGTTCATATCTTCACAAAACAAGGTAAATATTGTAGAAGGCATGAGCGTTGCCTTTACTGATCCGAATTTGTATGATCTGAAAATCTACTTATACACGGATGGAGAAACCGAGTTGATGAGAAGGAGTATACGTGATGTTTCTGAAAGAGGAACAGATATTAATTATTTAAGAAAATCCCATGAACAGCGCAGGATGCAATATGAGTTGTTTATGCATTCTTATCATCATAAATTTGATATCGTTTTAAAAAATTCCAATGAAGAGTATGTCCTTGAAAAGGAAACGTTGTAGAGGGGGAAGAGAATGCTTCCAAATGTTAGGCTAGCAACGATATGTGACGCGGATGCTTTGTCTAGGTTAAATCTTGAGTTCAATGGTGGAGTAAAACGTCCTGTGCCGGAGATCATCAAGTGTTTGAACAGCAATAATGAAGTGGTGGCCGTGGCTACTTTAAGGGATGAAGTAGTTGGTTTTGGCTGTGCTCAAAGTCTGAAATCATTTTGTTATAATGAAGCATATGGTGAAATTACTGAAATGTATGTAAAAGAGTCAGCTCGTAGAAATGGTGTCGCTACTGCACTAATTTCTTTTCTGGAAAGTCAGCTTTATTCTCGTGGAGTCAAAACAGTTAAGATTTTAACAGGAGAAGATAATCGTGTAGCCATTAAAGCGTATGAATTGAGCGGGTATGTTAAGGATGATGAAGTAATGTTAAAGAAAAAACTTTAAAGCCATATTGAACAGTGAATCAGGCAATTTATTGTGCTGGTCCAATTGGATAGCAATAAAAGGACGGAAGCCGCTTTACTGGCTTCCGTCTTTTTGGAACTGTGGAGATGAACAGACGCTATTTATTTATCGCTGAGTCACCTATTGGAGTGAATGTATTCTCCACAGTAAGGTTAGAGAACTTAGCATAGTTCAGTTGCTCAATCTTATTGGCGACATCATTGCTGTCAACGGCGAATCCGACATATACCGAACCCTCCATAACAATAGTTCGCTCGCCAATTAGCTTCCAGTCTTTTCCGTCCGTTGATCCGTAAGCATAGAAAACATCTCCCTTACGGCCAAGCTTGAGCCAATACCCTTGCTCCACACCATTAATTTTAAATGGAATATCTGAAACAAGTTGAATGCTAGCTTTTTCAGCAGCAGATACGCTGTCTAAAGTTTCAGTTAATTCATCAAATCCTCCGCCCTTAATATTTCTGCCCGTCAGATAAGATGACCAGCTGGTTTCTTTGGACAACTTCACATAGGAGATACCAAGGGCCGCCGCGGCACTGTCTTTATTCAAGTCATCGCGGATCATTAGCCCGGTGAAGGCATGGTTGTCAACGGCCCCGATTTCTTCGAGCTTCGCGGTAAATTCCATATCTCCGTTCATTTCTTTATACACGAAGTGGAAGTCATCTTTGGTTGCATTGTTTGCTTCGGATCCTTCTGTGCCACCTTCACTTTTTCCAAGCTTTCCGTTGCCTTTAACGGTAAGCACATCATTTGTAATACTTCCGGAACCCTTAATGTTCGGATCACCGATATCTGCTGTAGTCCAACCCTTTCCAGTCAGGGAAGAGGTAGCAGCATTGATATGGATATTAGTGGCTGTGGTCTGGGTCTCATTTCCTTGGGTATCGGTCACTCTTGCAGAAATATAGTAGGAAGCATCCGTTAAATTCTTGAGGGTGTATGTGTATGTGTTGCCTTTTTTGACTGCTTCCCCAAGATATTTAGAACCATTATATACAGCAACTTTTTTTATTTTGTTTCCGGATCTAGGGGAAGCATTGATTTTAACTACGACCTCTTTCCCGGTAACAAATTGTGCATTGTTTTCTGGCGCTAAAAGCTTAGCATCAGGGTTTTCGGCGACGTGTTTCATATCAACTAGGCCGTTAATATAAAGCTCAAGCCAGGTGTAACCATTTTTAGTAACCGTTTTGTATGCATCCTTGCTGCCCCAGATTTTATTTTTCTTTTCCCACTTGTCGTCTATTCCATTTTTATTAGTGTCAAATTGCTTATCATATTGTGCCTCAATGACGCCAAAGTCTGAAATGTAACCCCCGACTTCATGTTCAGTGTTGATATATCTTCCCGAGTTCTGCTCGACTTCTGCCACAATTCTTGCATCGATAGCATCGCGACGTGGATAGGTAGCGCCCGCTTGTTGCAGAATGCTTTTTAATAGTGATTCATTCGCTTGCTTTACGCCGGACTTAACATAATTATCAAATGCTTTATTGGTAATACCATGGTTAACTCCAGTACTGTCCGCGGAAAGATATGGTGTGGCTGCAAGGGTCGTCTTTTGTTCACCACTCTGCACGCCAGAAAATTTCACATAATCTGAAGAATCATTCAGTAAGCCTGTGAGCTTGCCGTTAATTCTGTTTCCAGCGATATAGAAACCGCCCAGTTTGGTAGCTTCACCGGCATCAATCACTCGGTTAGTTACATTATCTCTTGTACCTGGGCCGGCAATCTCGATATTGTTCATAAAGTTAGTAAAAGTAAAACCTCCGCCATAAGTGCCGTTAAAGCCCCAATTGTAAATTACATTGTTCGAGAACTGAACAACCGCCACATGATCAGCATCTGCAGCACCTGCGTAACCGCCGCCTAGTCTTGGGTTTCGCGAGGTATGGTTCGCATACAGATTGTGATGGAATGTTGTTTTGTCTCCGCCTGAAATACCGCCGTAGCCATGTCTTCCTTTGGAATGCCCGGATAGAGTCAGACTTTCGGAAATAATGGACCACTGGATCGTGCCATTTTCGCCTCTATATAAAGATAGAGTTTCATCTGTGTTCCAACTGAAGGAACAATGGTCAATGAGGAAGTAGTTGTTGTCTCTCCCCCAAAGCGCATCCATTGAATCACTGCCATTATACACATTAGTGGCACCCGGACGGAAAGCGGTGTACCGAATAATGATATTCTCTGAATTGCTGATATTGGTATCCCAACCTGCAATGGTAATTCCGTTGCCTGGAGCGGTTTGCCCAGCGATGGTCAGGTTTTTAATATTATTGAGACTTAACGTGCTCTTCAGTTCAATCGTTCCGGAAACATGAAAAACAATGGTACGACCCTCTTTAGGCGTAGATAAAATCCCGTAGCGAAGGGACCCTGCAATCGGTTTGTCTTTTACAGCGTAATCTTCAAGGGTAGTTACGATGTATACATCGCCCCCTCGACCACCGCTTGTATAGGCGCCGCCACCTTCCGCGCCAGGAAAAGCAAGAATAGAGGCACCCGCAAAACTTTTGTCTCCGTCTGCCTGCCCTGAAGCTGCAAGTGTGTGACCTCCTAAAAATGAAAACGCTACCGAAAAACTCAATAAGACACCTATAACCTTACCTGATTTTTTACTCTTCCATTTCATCTTTTTGACGTATAACATGGATACAGTCTTATCGCTGAATGCTGTTCCTGTTATACTTCCTCCTCTCAGTGAAATGATACTGGTCTGCGACAAGCAGCTTACTGGTAATACTTTAAAACTTTTAGGGCGTATTTACCTGCCAAAAAAATCTTTTTTTGTGCCAACTATTGCTCTTTGGTTCTTGCGTAAACGAACAAATTCATATTATGTTCTTAGTATTACAGCAGCTATAGTGCTTGGCATTCCATGACGACAGGGAGAAAAACATGAATATTAAATATCAGCATCGTGACCAGGCGTTTCACTCCTTTATTTCTACCAATAACACTTATCCTCTTCATCTACACAAAAATGTAGAGATAACAATGGTTTTGTCCGGCAAAATCAATATCAACATCAATGGAAAAGAGTATGATTTGTCTGAAGGAGACATAGCGATTATTTTTTCCAATCAACCTCACAGCTACAAAACTCTAGAGAAAAGCCAGATCCTGCTGTTCTTTTTTGACGCCACTTTTCCGGGGGATTTTGCAGGGGATTTGCTTAATCATGTTCCGGATAACCCTATAGTTACGAAACAAAAGGTGCTTCAAGATCTGTTGGCAACCTTGTATAAACTATATAAAGAACAATGTGATGTTCGTCTGCTCAAGGCTTATACCTCTGTAGTATTAGGGCACGCGCTGCCGTTACTGCTAATGAAAAAAGTAGACTATAAAAAAGAAATGGATCTCGTCCCCAAAATCCTAGCTTACATCGACATGCATTTTTTAGATCACATAAATCTGAATACGCTTTCAAGAGAGCTTGGCATTAGTAAATTTATCATTTCCCGAATCTTTTCTGAGCAGTTTCACATTTCATTTCGTGATTACATCAATGGCCAACGGGTAGCCTTTGCTCATATGCTGCTGTTATCCACTACCCATCCGGTCACGGATATCGCGTTTGATTCCGGATTCAACAGTTTGCGTTCTTTCTATCGTGTTTTTAAAAATGAATACGGGATCACCCCCAATGAATTTCGCCGAAAAGCATCGAAGGAGTGTGTAGAATGAAAATGATGAGGATGGCTTATATTCTATTTGATGGGATGACCACGTTAGATTTTGTTGGTTTTTATGATGCGGTTACCCGGATGGGAGTTCTAAAGGCGATAGAAAATGTATCGTGGGATTTTTGTTCCAACAAGGAAGAAGTCACGGATGATCGAGGATTGACGTTGAAAATAAACCAGGTTTCCCCTGATCTGTCAGCCTATGATTTGATATTTATCCCTGGAGGGTTATCGACTCGACAACTTAGATTCGATACTAATTTTATAACATGGATTCAGACTGCCCGAGAGGTTGAATACAAGGTGTCAGTGTGTACAGGAGCTTTGATTTTGGGAGCTGCCGGTTTCTTAAATCAGAAGAAGGCGACTACCAATCCTTCTGCATATGAACTATTAGCACCTTATTGTTCCGAAGTAGTTAAGGAACGGTTCGTAAGGGATGGAAATGTTTTTACTGGGGGAGGAGTAGCAGCTTCGATTGATCTGGGTTTATATTTCATAGAATCGCTTACTAATGAAAATGTAGTTCGAGAAGTTCAAGAGAAGATGGATTACCCATATTACAAGACAATTAACCCTTCCAAAGGGAAATCATAACTATAATATATGGGAATTAATGATATAATATCCAAAGTGAAATAATTAAGGCGATGAATAGAGGTGTAAGGTAATAGATATGAACTATCGTAAAGTATTCTCACTACTTCCCATGATCATTTTTTGTTTATTATATGGTACTTTTTGATGGCAGGGACTTCAGCTGTTGTTAATGTAGTGTCAGTAAATAAAAGAGAAATAGTAATACAAAATATGAGCGGTGATCAAAATACAGTCACAATCCCAAAAGGAATATATAAGTTAATAGATGTAAATGAGGAGTACTTTATTTCATATAATAGTAGAATAGGGCAAAAGCCATTCTTAACCTCAATAAAACCAAGTGCGAAATGATGATTTGAAAAATCGGCTGTAAGTATAAAAAGCATAAAGATGGTGGGATTGTTTTGCGTGCAGTTAAGCCTATAATGTTATGGTTTATTTCGACGATTTTATTCACCCTGGCAGCCTTTGGATTGGAGCTTTGGGAAGGAACTAAAATAAGTACAACAGAATATTACGGTTTTCAAAACATTGGGTTTGCTTTTATTTTTCTGGTGTTCCTCTTTTCAGTTCTTCTTTACCCGGTTATACTGCTTCCTTTATCATGGGTTATTCGAAAGATAGTTAATCCTTTAGTAAACCGCATAATGATATTCTTATTGAGTGGTATTGCGGGATATGGTTTCTTTTACGAGGTGTACGATGAACGCTTTATACGGGAATACCATTTGAATAGTAGTACAGCTATTATTTTTTTCGGTATTGCTGGTTTCATCTATGCGCTGGTGGATTACTATTTTGAGTCGCAAGCCATTAAAGCCGAACAAAATCCCTGCTAACCGTGGCGGCCGGCAGGGACGTTATTTTTTAATCTAAGTATTAGGTAATTTGTTAACCTCATCAGTAAAGGCTTCCAAGTACTGGGTGAATATTCCTGTATCTATTTTGGTGGTTGCATCATTTGCAATAGGAGGCGTATCTTGGATTTGTTTGTACATACGATCCATCTCACTTGAGAGCTTAGCCCAGATGCTTTTAATTGAATCATATTTTGCATCAAGGTTGTTGATATAATTATCGTACTCCATTTTTTGGTTCATCGCTTTTCCTAATTGCTCGATTGTAAAATCTATATCTATTGTTTGACCCGTAGAGCCAGTTCCAGAACCTGCATACCAGCTGATATCAACAAATCCATCATTCCAAATATCTGAAACGACAAAATTACTGATTTCTTTAAGCATCGCTTCAGGAGACTGTTCAGTTGTACCTGCATTACCTGAATCTGAAGTATTAATTACAGGTTCCTTGAAGAGTTTCCTCACTTCGTTAAATGCATCCTTATCTTTGTCATTAGACGAATACCCCCAACCAACTTTGTCATCTTTAATAAAAATGATAAGTTCGCTATTGGAGGAAGACTTCTCACCTTGGATAAGCACGAGTTTATCTTTTCCGCCATCTTTGTCCGTATAATCAGCTGTTTCAATTACTGTAGGGTTCTTAAGTTTATTATTCTCGGGTGTCTCAGTAGATTCAGCCATTTGGAAAATGGGTTGTACATCTGGAAGTATATTTTCGGATACGAATTTCTTTTTCGCTTCGATATCTGAACCATTGAGGAAAATCTCCACATAGTTGAGAGCCAGTTTCTCGGAAGCTGTAAGTTTCTTTTTTGGCTCAGGAGTGGGCTCTGAAGGGCTGGCTGTTGCTTCGGACGGTGTAACTCCTGTAGACGTTGTGTTTTTTTTCTCTGAATTTGTTGTGGAACTACCACATCCTGAAAGGATTACAATAGTTGCCACGATACATAAAAAAGCTTTTTTGTTCAATCTGATATCCCCCTAAATCTGCTAATAATTGCTAGTTAATTCTACCAGATATAGGAATAGTAATCTATGAATTATAATTTATGGCGGAACCAATATATTAGATTAGCGTGTTTTATTTGTCGGAGGTGAGCATTTTGCTGAAAGTACTAAGAGTGTGCGGTATTTTATTCAGTGCAGCAACAATCATTCTGGGAATCACATTTTTCCGCGGCCAGGATCAAGTGATAGTGTCTTGGACTATGCTGGGGATGTGCGGAGCTTTAATATTTAATGGAGCGGCATTGTATTTGAAAACGAAAGATAAAATGGCTGTGCTATCCTCGATTGTTGGGATTGTATTGTTAATAGTCTCGCTTACTCAGTTTCCTTTTTAAAAATTAAAAACAGCCTCGTCAACCTTAATGGGTCGGCGGGGTGTTTTTACGTTTTTTCCCTTTATATTTATTTCTTTTTTTTCTTAGTGGGTCCGATCTGACGTCTTACCTTATCGTTCTCATCTACCTCAATAATATAAATCTCCTTCACTGTACCGGAGAGAGTAAACCATTCACGCATAGCTTCAGCCTCAGTCATCGGTCCTAATATTCGTTTCCCCCTATAACATATAAAAAACACTCATACTCCTTAGTTTGTTTGCGGAAATGCAATAAATGCTTATAGAACAAATTATAAACCTGAGCGATGACTTTGTATGTAATAATTCATGCCTGACGGGATATTTTTACATTGATTAACGAACGTACGTTTGGTTATAATACAAACAAATGTTCTTATCCTTGGAAGGTGAGTAATTATGCAAATAAGCATCGGTCAAACCATTGAAATAGTGTATCAAGATAAATCAGGTAAGATATCTCAACGGAAAATTGATGTGAAAGGGATTCGTGGGGGATATATTCGCGCAACTTGCTTATCAACCGGAGCTCCGCGCGTATTTCTGGAGGCTAATATTCTTGCTTGGCAGCCTGTGCAAAAAAAGCGCTATGCTTAGTGACACCGCACGAAAGCTACTAATGATCATGCGCCACTCTGCCGTGCATCATGCTCATATGCCAACTCTACAGGAGTTAGAGATCAAGAGTGGACGGACACCAGATAAGATCATTAGTGGGCTTAGGGAATTAGTTAACGAAAAATATATAGAATGGACCCCACACACTCCACCCGAGAGCGCCCGAATTATTGAAGGCTGGGAAAGGATTGACCCTAGGTTTAAAAAGAGAAAGTCAGAGCCACAAGAACTCCAGTGGGGGATAGATGGTAGTAAAACGAATTACTGGACGGATTATTAGGAGGGCAGCTTCATGATGAAAAAATTAGAGAACGTATGGGAGTGTAGCAGAATGATATTGCCCGAACATAAAAACCGGATTATAGATGACAATAATGAGCAGGAACGTCGTGAAAAACCCACTCTAGATCTACAGGAGATAGAGCGCTTTGAAATATTGTTATATCGTTCGATGGAAGAGCACAGCCCGATTACACTCACTCTGTTTGATCCCATGGAGAATATATTAAAACGAGGTATTGTGATGAAGCTGGATAAACAACAGGGAATTAAACTCCGCTGGTCGGAGGAGGAGTGGGATTGGTTCAAGATGGAGGATGTTATTGCAATAACTACATAATGCACTTCATAAAAAACAGGTTAGGAGCAATCTCCTAACCCGCGCTGTACTTCTGATGTTAATGTTCTGCTCCGTGGAATAAGACCACTGGTGAGGTACTTGGCAGTGCTGGCGCAATGCTGACGATAGTGAGGACCAACAATAAAGAGACGGCAAATTTTTTCACAGAGACTCAACCCTTTCTTTGAAATTTATTATTTTCTCTTCAAAATCTTTAATCTGAGTAGCATCAGCACATGAACGTAATGATTCGAAGTATACTACTGCTTGTTTAAAGATTTTATCAGAGTTTGTGACCTCTGCAGAATCTAATAATTTCATGCTATATTTGATAGCTGTATTATAATCTTGAATTTTTGTTTTATATCTGATCATATTAATAAAAAAAGTTTCTTGGTAGGAATTTATTATAATTTCATCAGCAGCGGTATCCTCAAATTTTGAAATACTATTAGAGAAAAGTTCTAAATGAGATTCAATGTTTAAATTGAAATTAGTAGCTGTTTTTAACAAAGTTATCAGTCCCGGTAGAACTTCTTTAGTGTTGGATAAAAGGAAAGAAACATAACGATCTATGAATTGAATATTTCCGGAAAGCACTTCTACTTCTAAGAGATTTGGCTCTGATATGTACTTATAATAGGCTACCTCATTTAATCCTTCAGCATCTAATCCCTTGAACCAACTCAAATCACTGTAAGCTTTAATGTAAGTTCGAGCTTTATCATAATTTTCGATTTCTTTGTGGGCTAGTCCCAACATAAGCAAGCTGTATCCATAATAATAAATTAAAGGTCGTTGGTGTTTTAGTTCCAGTTCATTATTGTGTGTGTAATTATTATAAATTTGAGTTATTCGGTTGAAAAAGGTATCTGCTAGTTTTAGAAGATTGGGCCAGCTTTCAAAAGAATATATCATTTTAAGAACTTTTACGGCTGGATCAAGATCTAGAAGATTTATATCTAAATCTAAATCGATATTTCCATCCAACGGCCTCACCTGCCTTTATTTTACATAATATACCTGTATTATACAATGTAATCAATAGATGGTCAATTAAGTGCTCCATATAAAAAATAGATGATTAATAGGGACCAATAGAGTAAATCTATCCATTATTGCGCCATGATGTGTGCCTGGGAAAGCTTTGGTAGTAGTAGATTACCGCTCTAGATGGCCACATAAAAAGTCATATAGATTATGTAATGCCTCAAGAATAGCAGCAGCTACGACATAAACTAAAAGGTTGCTATTGATTAAATCATTTACCGTATTATGTTTTGTGAGTACAAACTGGAAGAATGTGTACATCGTTTGGAGGATGTGACAACAGTTACTCTACTTAATACACAGTACGAAGATACAGTTCATTAGACGAGTAGGAGTATCCCTCTTCTCCCAAAGGCTATGACGAAGTAGCCGCAAACTATTCATTTAGTTGAGTTGAGCAACGTGAAGTAAATAAAAAGCCTACACCATAAAAATGTAGGCCCACCCATTAAAAGTTACTCTGTTACTAATTTTGAGAAAATGCTTAAATCAATAAACTTTCCTTTGGACTTTTCGCACTTTCTCATTGTTCCTTCGAATGTATAGTTTAACTTTTGCAAAACTCTGATGGAATTATTGTTTTCGGGTTCGACTTTTGCTTCTATCCTGTTGAAATTTAAAGTGTTGAACGCATAATCCATCAGAGATTGAATGGCCTCAGGAGCATATCCCTTGCCCCAATAATCTTTACTAATATCGTATCCGATCTCTGCTTTAGCGTTTGAAGAATCTATAGAATTATAACCGCAGGAACCAATTATGCGATTTGATTCTAACTCAATTATGGAATAACGAATAGCTTTGCTTTCCAAAGACAGGTTATTAAGAATTTTAATCATTTCTACTGCTTGGCTTTCCTCAGTGAAACTATTGATATTCATAAACTTTGTAACCTCAGGATCAGACCAAATGTTAAACAAACTAGCAGAGTCAGATAATTTCATTTTTCTTAATATTAGTCTTTTGGTTTGTATTTCTGTAATCAATATATTACCTCCATTATCTATTTGTTTTGGGGTTAAGATATCGATATCTGCGCATAGTTCAGTCCCTTCAATATTTAATTCAACATTATTATAACGTAAGAGTTTTTTTATGTCACAGTACGATGATACAGAACATTAAAGGAGTAGGAGTGTCCCTCCAAAGGTCATGACGAAGTAGACGCATATTGCGAAGTATAGAGGCTATCTAGCGGTAATGCAGCCTATTTCTCTTTTGGCAGAAGTAATGTTCTTATAAAAGCGCCAATACAACCAGAAAGAATAATAATCATTACAACATTTAGTGATCTAATAAGTACCGAAGATGAAAAAATTAATTGAAGGCTTTTTTGTACGATGATAATTCCAAATACCAAAGACATGGTGATTAAGAATGTTTGGATAGATATTTTCAAATCATTAATTCCTCTCTAAACAAATTACCAAAATCTAAATTTAGTTTAACAAAAAATGATTGAGTGAAACGTAGTGCGAAGATACATGACATTAAGGGATAGAGGAAGTTACAGAAATCCTCTCCCAAAGGCTATGAAGAAGTAGCAGCCTATTGCGCATCAGGGAAGAGAAGGTCGTCGTTTTGATAATGAAATGATGTTTTTGTCCTTATCATCACCATGGTCTGCATTTTCTTCTATCTCTTTTTTCTCATCGTGAAACTCAACAGGAGATTGGGCCGTGATGTAGTCAAATGGAGTGTAATTATTATTTGGTAATTTTCTTGTAAGGATTACCTTTACAATGATGATTCCTAATGAGAGATAGAAAATCGCGCCTACTCCAGCCAACATGAACAGTACTAATCTCATTGTTAACACCGCCTTTGTTTGATTTTATAATCAAATGTTAATATTTACAAGATTCAGGCTGCTGAGTACTATTCATTCGACTGAGATTTGATGCACAGTAGGAAATGCTTGGGCCACTAGATTTTACAAATGGTGGAACCTTCGAACATACGAATGAAGTGTAGCACAATAGTCATACCTACACATGAAGTGGTTTGACAGTTATAAATATTAATTACTTTAAAGCATCACAGAAAGGTTGTTTTACAGACACCATACTCATATGGATATCCGATCTCATCTTTAAATGTAACCTCTGCACCATATCGACAGATACTGCTCTTAGAGACAGAACCTTTAATGTTGTGTATTTCATCTACTGTGCTTCTTGGTAATAAGATAGGTTTTTAGATATATCTGTTTCTAACGGTAAGACCAATTTTTATGTAGTTACTACATTGAATAATAATGGAAAGTTAAGTTTCAAACAAAAGCATCAGCTACCCCTCAGAAGGCAGATCAACCTGAATCAGAACCATCTGGTGATCGCGTAATACTCACAATTACATTAATAACTGGTCTTGAAAAAGTCAGTGTGGCGGCGGTGCCCCGACTGCTGTATTTCTGTAACGTTTCCGCTTAATTGGCTTTGTCAGAAGCTTCATAGATTAGGCAGCGAAGGGTCTGATCGGGATAGCGGAACTCCGCGGTATAGCTACTTCCATCTTCCAGCAACAGTTTAACATCCACCATCCCGCGTTTGTTGTTAAACTCGGTATCGGTTAGATAAGCTTTGACAATGGTTCTTGTTTCTCCCTGCTTGTCCGTGATGACCTGCACGGCTTTATGAATCCAACTGGCATCCTTCTGGATGGTGCCGGCTGCGTCGTCGTCGATGGGAGTTCTCTTCAGTGCCAAATTAATGGCTGTCGTATCCTCTACGGCACCGGTTGTTGCATTAATCAACACATCATATTCCCAGAATACCTCGCCTGATCCGAGCA
Organism: Paenibacillus sp. FSL R7-0048; assembly: GCF_038004505.1. NCBI lineage: Bacteria > Bacillati > Bacillota > Bacilli > Caryophanales > Paenibacillaceae > Paenibacillus > Paenibacillus sp. FSL R7-0048. The sequence continues at coordinate 2,854,925 of NZ_JBBORF010000001.1, forward strand.
GGGTAAGCGTCTTGTAAGGAGCAAAATGAACTGTCCAGGTTGGACGTTTGGTTAATCCCAGCTCAATCAGCATTCCCGATGTTTTTAGCTTGGACACGTCGGCATCGAACAGCTTGCGCACACTGTCAGAAGCCAGTGCCTCAGCTTCAACCTGGCTGATTTTCTGAGGCTGAAGCTGAGGTACAGTCGGATTTCGTTTGGACACGAAGTAATTCAGCCGGTAGTACCAGTCAATCAGCTGTAACAGTTCCTCATCAGTCATACTCCTCTCCGGGTAGGTGTACGTATTGGTTTCTAAATCTAGATACAAATCTGCTTGTCCAGCCTTTAACGGCAGCTGCTGCTTGGGGCGGAGGCCGTCATACACATACTTATCGTCCAACACTTGTCTGCGGTTGATTTCGGATTCGGTTTCTTCCCGACCTGAAGTATGGGGATCTTCTGCCTTGTCTATAAAGTCATAGATTTGCTGGATTTGCGCCGCTGTCATCTGTTGATACAGGTCTTGTTGTATGGTGGATACTGGCGCCGGCGCCTCCACCTTCAGCACGGGTATCGTGCTTTCACTCAAAGCCAGCCGGTTACTGCCCTGAATTGACGAACTGTTCTTGGCGAAAACTACGGAATTCATCAGGCTGGGGACGAGCAGCGCACTGGCTGCAAGCACACCAGCTGAAAACAGGATAACAACTAATGTAGCGGACCGCTTTTTCTTGTTCAATCGGATTACCTCCATTGGGATCTAAGATGATGAATCTTTATACATCTTAACACCAGGTTATTATAGAATTAGGAGGATAGTTGTTATGGAGTTGTAAAAAGATCGGATACTTCCCCTTCACCAAGGACAGTCAGGAGTTAATCTCAATTTTGTCCACGTTTTTCTTCAAGAGCAACAGCTACAATGCAAGAAGTGTCTTTACAATAAAGATGTGCCAGAAGCGGGAAGTGTTTACTTAGTGTCGTATTTACATCGATGTGATTAGTCATAACTTTTCACCTAATTGGAAGTATGATTCGTGGGATAATTACATGAACAACAATAAAGTTATTAAGATGGACTTTAAAGCAGAAAAAAGATTGGTTGCGAAGAAATAGATAGTTCGGAGAACAAGGAGTTTTTGTACTGATGAACAATAAAGATTTTCAATACAGAGAGACATACTTTATTGTGGGGAATCCAGCAACTCTATGGATCACTATATTTGGTTTGGTGCTACTAGGATTTATTTTGTTTTATTTGATTAAGAAATATCGAAAGAAGAGAAAGTGAGAAGACATGAGTAATACAACAAAGTCTTAGAGAGCGATGCTGAATTCCTGACAGCGGCTCTTTCTCAATCAAAGGTATCCGTATAATTTCGGCTGGAACCAGATCCAATAGGTCATCTTATGGATTATGGCGGAATTGTAGAGGGGTATACACCGGAATCAATTAGGATCAAAGGAACTCGTTTTATTCGTGAAGGTTCGAGTTTAAAGTGCGCATAAATAAGCCCTCCCTATAGTAAATGGAGGGCTTATTTTGATTATTACTTAACAAGAACTATATAATACATTGTATTTCCATTTCCGAAATCTGCGGCTACAGTGCTTGCCCCCGGAGACAAAGCTGTAATCAATCCATCTTGCCTTACTTCAATACTTCCATCCGTATGGATGTACCAAAAGTCATACCCTGTTACCCACATTGCTTCCCCGACTTTAAGATTAAGAATAGCCTGATAATATTCTCCCGCAGCAACTACCTCGTTTGCGGAAGGTGACGAATTCGGAACTGTAGAAGTACTGGACGCAAAAGAGGTCGACCCTAACGAAAAACAGGTAGCAACAGTTAATAGACCAGCTAAAATTTTCTTTTTCATAACTTAACCTACTTTCCTTATTTTGGAGTATATTCCAATTATCGAGTTTTTATATACAAATGTAAACATATTTAGTGAATTAGCCCGCTAACCTTACACTGGTTGGCGGGCTTTTTTTTTATAATATTTTTATTAATTTCTATCTACTAGAATTGTAAATGACTTTATGTTTCCTAATGCATCATAGGCAAATATATTTGCAGCTCCGTATTGAACGGCACTAACCCATCCATTTTCATGTAAAATAATGGCTCCATCATTATAAATTAGTTCACGGAGGACACCAGGGATGTATCTCTGTTCTCCTGAATCCATGTAAATAATAATTTGTTCAAAAGTAGGTCCACTCGTTACATTAGATACTGGAGTTGGGTCAGGAGTTGTGATTGGAGCAGTTGCTGCGAATGAGGTCGATCCTGCAGCGAAACACGAAGCAACAGCGAAGAGCCCTACAAGCAATTTCTTTTTCAACATTAGTTAATCCTCCCAATTAAAAAATATAGTAACAAGGAAAATTATAATTAAATTTGATTAAAATGTATATATGCACTAAGTATGAATAAAATATATATATAATGTATTATTTTGTATAAAAATGATGAAAATAGTGAACATTGGATTTTAATAGTAAGTATGTCCTAAGACTAATTGAGTGCCATAATCCCTAAAGCAAAACGCCCGTCAACCTTAAATAGTCGGCGGGCGTTTATTATTTATACTATGAACTCCGTAAACACTGGACTCCGGAGCATGCCGGATTTAGACCAGTTCCTCATTCGCACCTTTGCTCTTAACCGTGGTTCTAAATGAACTAACTCCTTATCCTCACCTTTAATTAGTTGCGGTGCTACAACTCTGAATGCCTGTTTATGAATTGGTGAAGCGCCGAGTTCAATAATCCCAGCTGGACGTAGTTTTCTGGATGTACTGGATGGAACAGCAGCCAGCCAACCAAATTCTTGTTTGCGATATTCGGTTATGAAAACATCAGCATAGGTCCAATTGATGACCTTTTGCCACGCGTGAGAACGGCGGCCAGTCTCATATACGCTATTTTTACGTTTACCCACTATGCCTTCCTTACCGCGAGTTTCGATCTGCTCAAACAATGCCTCTCCAGCACCTTCAACGTGAGGCGCTACTCCAAAGCTATCAGACGGTAGAGTTAACCCCGCCAGTATCTCCTTACGGCTCATCAGGGGCAATCCACGCAGATCCTGATCTTTGTACATTAAGATATCAAAGATGGCGTAATACGCTGGGAGTGTCCCGGTGAGTTGAGTTATTTTATCAGCTCGTCTCGCTTGAAAACGACTCATAACAGATTCGAAATCTGATACTCCGGTTGTAGGATCAACACAAGCTACTTCACCGTCTAAAACAACATCGTCCGCAAATGGGAGATGTAATAACTCCAAGAATAATACTGATTAGAAAGTACAGCACAAGCATGTGTATTGATTAAAGAACTAATCGAATCCTCCTCAGTGATTATCCCTGAAAATTAACCTTCCTACATATAGGCAAACGCCGTGAACGTTGTAGGCAAAGGACCATAGACTGTTATCAGGATTGAAACATTCGAGGAGGATATCCATGGAATCAAATACAAATTTTCATCAACAGGTCGCTTGGAATTGCATGAATAAATATGTAGGTATAGTAACGACTGATGGTCAATCCTTTGACGGCTTCATCGCTCACGTGGATCAGAACTATATCACCCTCGCGGTTCCCAGCAATGAAATGGTCGATCGTATGAATGGAATGCCTGCTGAGCAGTCGAACTATAGACAATTCGGGTTCCAGCCCGGCTTTTACCCAAGACGCCGCTTCTATCCACGCCGTATCCCTTTTTTCGGAATAAGCAGTCTATTTCTACTCCCGTTTTTTATCTGACTCGGTGCAGGGGGATGAAGGGTCATCCCCTTTCTAGCTATTTAACTACTTAATCGGAGAAAATTAAGAAGTAAATACAACTCTACATCTATATTGATTATAAAAAAGAATTGCCATCCTACTCTATCGTATGGTATTATAAATTTCGTCGCAGGACGGTAGCTCAGCGGGAGAGCACTATCTTGACAGGGTAGGGGTCATGGGTTCGAACCCCATCCGTCCTATATCGAAAAAGCCTTATTATATAAGGCTTTTTCTTTTTTTTTGATCATCGATGCCGCTCTATAAATTTGTGAATCTTGCTCTAGGGGACGGATTGGGGACGAAATTTTTCTTCTCATAAAAAAATGGCTATCTTTTTCACAACTCAGGCAGCCCTCTCAATTACTTTAATAAATGTTATCTGGAGAAGCCAACTTCAAAAAGTGTACAGTCAGTATTATGGTAAATCTGTTAGTTGAAGAGAAAAAATAAAAGCTGCACTCTTAACATTTTAGCAACCAGAATTATCACCAATGACCAGCATATAAGCCCCACCATTAACTGATGGTGCTTATTCATATGTTTCATCGTACCTCTTCTTCAAACTATTCCCAATCAATAATTATTTGCTTTTGTTCACTTAGCCACTTTTCCAAAAAGGTACGTGTCTCTTTAACCGGATCATACCATTTCCCACCGATTTTATATTTTGGAAATCTATCGTCAAAGAAAAATGTATCTTGAATTGAATTGTATTCCAACTCATACAAGTTCGTTTTTCAGGCTCTGTTGTATCCCAAAATACGTACTCATTATCTAATTCATCAAGTAATTTCTCTATTTTTTCTCGGCAAATTAATAATATTTCCGATTTATCTATATCAATAGTAACTAAATTCTTACCATCACTCATCTCACAAACTCCTTAGATCTTCATATAAACGGTACATCAAAGTTTTATTACGAACTCGCTCCAATAATGTCCTCTATTTTAATCCAATCCCAATTCTCGCCATAACGAAACTTAATCTGTCTAAGGTGCTGATCTACTCTCATGACTATTCCATGAATGGATCTGTCCTCATATTCCCCAAACAATGTAATCGTGATGGGACTACAATCCTCTAAAGATTGAGCTAGTACCTATGAGATTTCAGCTAATTCTTGGGGATCTAAATCAGGCTTTGATCGCACCTCTTCATTTAGCGGATCGTCCAGAATCCTATTTTTATGTTCAGGCATTAACATCCGACTTCCCTCCCAAAGACCATTACCTTCAAGTTTCTTACGCTGTTGTGATTTCATTGTCTTCGTCGACTCCCTTAATAACTCTCAATGCTCGTGGCATGTTACCTCTCTGTATTTACCCCTTACTCTTCAAGCGCTCCATGTACGCATGTATTACCACTGTAGATGACACCCCTACCTCCCTGGCAAGTTCACGTAATTGGCGGATAGTGAATTATTTTGATCATCTTAATTAATGATCTGAGCATTTCTTTCTCTTTATCCGTTAATGGCTTCATGCAATTGCTCCTTTATCACTTGGCTGCCAAGCTAATATATTTACCATTAGAAACAATCTTGGCGCTCCTGTATTTAAGCATGGTGCACGAATCTTTCCGTCCTTTATACCTTTAACTTCAATTTTGCGCTGAGTAATTTTGCCAACTTTATCTTAGTAAACAATTTCAACGGTTTACCAATCCGCATATGCACGTTGATAGCCCCCTAAAAATAGAACATATTTTTTTATGATAAAAAGACGTACATTCTTAAAACAACAAGAAACTTATTCACTAATTGGTATAAAGAACAAACTATCATTATTCATTCACTTCATTACATATATAGGAATTTATGTTTAGACAAGTTTGTTATCATATCTATATAATAAGGATAAAAGAACAAAATAAGGGGTGTTAGTAATTATTATGAAAAAGTTAAATTTTTTACTTGTTTTATTTTTATTATTTACTGCGGTACCTGTACATATCGCTTCCGCAAGCACGGAGCCGCGGGTGGTTTATGTTGACCTCGGGGTTGATGGGCAACAAACAAGCAAAATAAGTTTAATAGGTACCGGAACAGGCCATGATTTGAAATTTTACGGTACAGATAAAGCCCTGCTGTTCCACTCCCCAGACTCTGCTTTGAAATTGACTGGAACTTATAAGAATGAAAATACATATAAAAAAATTCGTATGGTTGAAATCACGTTAGATGAAGGCGCAGAATTAACAGGAGCGATCTGGTATGATGATAACAACCCAAGACCAGTAAATAATGTTACCTCCATTAATCCGTTGACAGTCCCCATCCCTTCTGAATTTGGTGAAGATTCCTTACTCGCAGGTAAATTATTTACTAGCGGACAAGGTGCAACTTACCAACTTACTGACGGTGATGATTCTACTAACAAAGTAATTAGCAATACAATTAGATATATTTACCATCATACATTTAGTGAACCTGTATTTGCAGATAAACTATTTGTTAGAAAACAAGGTGACTGGCTTACAGCAACGATTATGTTTGAAGATAACACTCGCATAACTTTCACTCCAGTTGAAGCATTTGCAAAGACTTCTTATTATTACGACATACCTACTCAAAAAAAAGTAAAAGAAATAACGTTTTCTGCGGGACAACTGGGTTCTACTCTAATTGATACAGATTTACGCAAAGCCGAAGTGCCTGAACCAACACCAATACCTACTATTACTCCTGAACCAACAGCTTCTCCATCTCCGACCAGTACACCGGAGCCAACACCGACTACTACGCCTAGCGCTACACCAACAGTGACGCCAAAACCTACAGCAACTCCAGAACAGCCAACAGGCCATCGAGCTATTCTTACTATAACTCTGGTGAATGGAACAGAAAAAGAATATGACCTACCAAATGCTGAAGTGGATGCATTTTTGAACTGGTACGATGCTCGTGATGCAGGCAGAGGTGCAGGATCATATGCTATTGATAAGCATTCAAACAATAAAGGTCCGTTCAGCAAACGTAAAGACTATGTTGTATTCGATAAGATACTTACCTTTGAAGTTAGTGAGTATATTACAACCGAATAAATAGAAAAAATCCCCGCCAATCACTTTAGGTTGACGAGGATTTTTTTATTTTCGCAAAATTTAATTATGTTACCGGCAGGACCAATATTCGCTTCCCTTATATCAGAACAACCTATAGACACTATCTCGACTGCTCAGCTACGCCTGCAAGGATAATCCAAGTAGATATTAATCCTCTAAAGAATTGTCTTTAACTCTTCTTTGGAAGTATTAATCCAAATGAATTTCTGCCTTATAACAAAGCGTGAAACTATCATAAAGTATGTACGCATCATACCGAACACACGATTGCTTAACAAACACGAGTTTTTTCGTAATTGGAATGATTATGTATAAATGGTGAATTTAATATATTTATACCATATATACAAAAAATGTTTGGACGAAACCCATTTATTGTAATAATCTTATCGAGCTTGTATTGTTATTGGGTTCTCATTCTAAGAAGAAAGGAGAAGTATTATTTTATAAACTTAGTACATAAAATGCTCATTTGATTTATGGAATCCGAAACATTTGATTCGTCGCAGTTCCAACATATATTGAACTAATAAAATCTACAGGAAATTAAGAACTAAAGACATTTTCCTGTCGATAAAAATTATTCAAGGGGTGTATAATGAAAAAACTTTTCTTTCTTACGTTTCTATTAACTTTACTTTTGCCTATAAGTAAGATTCATGCAGAAAGTGTGCCGGAGGACGTATACGATTATCTATCAGGAAAACCATTTGTAATTGCAAATAGCACTATTGAAAATCTTAGTTTTACCGACAATAATAATACCACAGGCACCCAAATGTACAATCATTATACTATTTCCTTTGAGAATCCTATCGATATTTCGGGTTATTCATCTTACTCAGTAGGTGGAATTTATGGGTCAGGTGTTGCAATAATTTTCAATTATGACAATGGAACAAGTAATACTACTGTCGCTGGAGGAAGTGGAGGTTACACAACTTTAGACTTAAAAGGAGTTAAAAAAATAACTCTTGCACGAACTGGTACAGAAGGAAGCCCAGGCTTTTTATATGATTTAAAAGTTTTTGTAAAAAAGACACCAACACCAGTCCTGAATCCTACACTTGATGTGACGATCGAAAAAGAAAAGGTAGGAGTAGGTCAAGAGTTCACAGCAGGAGTTTCACTCAAAAATGTAAAAGATATTTATGCCGAAGACTTTGAAATAAAGTATGACAATCAACACCTACAGTATCTTGGATTTGAAGAGGTTGCTGGCTATAAAGTATACAACACACCAACCGACTTAAACGGTACTCTACGCTTTATCGTAGCCAGCAAAGGTGAAGACTACGGGATTAATAAAGACACAGTTATTCTGAAATTGAAGTTCAAGGCGAAAGCCATAGGAACAGCAGTAGTCGATTCCACAAAAGCTAGGATTGCTGATACGGAGCAGGAATATGATCTTGAGAAAGAAAACTGTTTAGAGGACAGCATCATAATTGAAGCAACAGATGTCAACAAATCAGGAGAATTCACCTTGGTTGATCTAGCGATTGACGCCAGATATTTCAAGTATTTGGCGGCGGATGTTGATCCGGTAAAATACAACGCTCAGCAAGCTGGTGATGAGTACGTCAATGACGATGACCTTCTTTATATTGTGGATCAAATATTAAGTAACTCAAACTATTTGCCTAACAGCTAATAAAATAGCCTCCCAACTCTTACCTCCTCTATCCTTAGTAGCCAAGAGCTATAATTGGATGGAGGAGTTTTGTATGTTTATAACACCTACACTTATGTTATTACAAACTGCTACCGGACCATTCAGTCACAGCGATTTTATATATGAACCAAAGATAGATGGGCATCGTCTTATTTATTCTCAAGAGTCCGGAAACTAATTAGGAATGAGCTTCAATGGAGTAGATAACTTCTTTTTTGCCAGTAAGCGGGGAGTCATTTATAAAATACAATTTGTCACCGCTCCGTTTTACGAATTTCAAAGTATCTCCTTTAAAAGGAACATCGTTATTTTCCGCATATTCCTGATCCTTTGCTGTGAGTAGCTCCTTATACAAAAGGGTTCGCTCGCCTGTTTGGCGGTCGATTAAGGTTAGCAATCCATTCTGATTTCCACGAAGCAGTATGATTTCTTTATCAATGCTTTCTACATAGTAAGCATCTTCCTCGCCACCCAGCTTTACAAGATCAAGAGTATCTATTACATTGCCTGTGCCGTCTTGGATGAAACGTAAGGTATTACCATCATGCAAGATGAGGTTGCCATCATAAGGTTTGAAATCTGCATCTCCTCTGAACTGGTAAGCGAATGTGGCCTTGCGTAGTAATGCACCATTTTTGAATATGAGTGTGATTTCGCGTGTATTAATATGAGGCTCTCCATAGGAATCAATAATCTTAATTACTAGCAGACCCCCCGCCGTTTTCTCGATCTTCATTCCTGCCCAGTCAAAGTTTGTTTGGAGTGAAGTGAGTTTTATCACCGTATCCTTGCCTTGTGAGACATATAAATCACCATTAGCTTTGACCAGCGTATAGGTACGCCCTCCAAAGGATTCTGTGAAAACATTGTAGGTCTTCAGATCATCTGCTAAAAGTGTGTTCGTTGTGGAGTCCAGACGGAGATGGCTGCCTTCGAAAGCCTTAACGATAAAACGGGCCGGCACATATATCCCATCTTCTTTGGATTTAAAAGGTATTCCTCCTAGATCTACCGCTTTCCCGTCAAGCACGCCAGTTTGACTCCCGATTCGAACAGCAAAACTTTTAGTCCAGCCTTTGAACAGAGCACGTTTGCCGGATTTATCCCATTCCATTTTTAAGCCAGCTTGTTCAGCGATCCCCCGAACATCTACGTAGATTACACCATTTTTGAGCAGCGCAGGTCCGCCTATGTTTCCACCAGGAATGCCAAATTGGTAGTATACTTGCGAAGTACTAGCAGAGGAAGCTTGGGCAAGCGCAGAGGACTCCGATACAGTTAATGAAGAGCTTGCTGACATGGTGGCAGGGAGTAAAAGTGTTGAGAGCATTAAGACGGATAACCAAGCTTTGGAGTGAAAAGAGAGCATATTAACCAACCCTTTCTTTATCTGGCAGTAAAATTTATCCAAGATAGTTGGTTTGACGCTGAAACGTTTCTAAAAGTTGCGTCGTATACTTTCCGAAGGGCTCACTGTAGAAATATATTTAATGCTTCTATGATAAGATAGATGGAACTGTACAGTAGTTTCTTAAAATTGAAAGATAAAGGAGCTTGTGATCTTGCCGCAAATGCAAAATGAGCAGAAAAAGAATACTTCTACTCCGCTGAAATGGTTGGGGGGCGGAGCCGCCATGCTCCTGTTAAAAGGAAAGGCGATTTTGTCTCTGCTGAAAATAGGTAAAATTGCCGGGCCGTTAATTTCCATGATGGTTTCGATAGGGGCATATGCTTTGATTTATCCGTGGGGGTTTGCTATAGGTATCGTCCTGCTTTTGCTTGTTCATGAATTGGGACATGTCATAGCCGCTAAGCGGATCGGGTTACCCGTCAGCGCTCCGTTATTTATTCCTTTTTTAGGCGCGTTAATTACTATGAAAAAACATCCGCTGGATGCGAAGACAGAAGCGTATGTTGCTTTTGGCGGACCGATTCTGGGTACTATTGGGGCTACTGCTGTGTTTGGAGCGGCATATTATATGGATAGTCCACTTCTTTATTCCCTGGCTTATATAGGCTTATTGCTTAATTTGATTAACCTGCTGCCAATCCATCCGCTAGACGGTGGACGTATTGCTACCGCAGTTACGCGCTGGCTGTGGCTTGTGGGTCTGGTGGGTGGCTTAGCTATAATCGTTTACTTGCGTTCGATTTTGTTCTTTATCATCTGGGCAATGTTTGCTTACGATCTGTATAATAAATATGTGAAAAGACGTAACAACAACCGGCCGCAGTCTGTCACTAAGGGGTTCTTAATTCCCGTGGAGCCCTTGCGAGAGGCGGGTTACATGATTCCAGGAGCTGAGCATCGCCGGGATTTACCTTTTACTACCTACAGTGATCTAGAGAGACAGCAGTATGTTGTGGTCAGATGGGACCAGCTGAATTATTATGGCAAAGCTACACTGCCACAGCAATGTATTATTGAAAAGGTAAGAATTTCGCAGCTGGAGCAAGTAACGTTAGAGAATGGTCTTCATTTAAAAATGCAATGTGACATCAGCTGTACCGTGCACGATAATGATAAGTATTACGATGTGCCAGCCAGTACACGCTGGAAATATGGAACAGCTTATTTTGTTTTAGCAGGCTTTTTGGTTGGGATGATGTATCTAGTCCATTTGGTTGGAAACGTCAATCTCTAAGAGGGCAACTGGAATGAATAGCTCCTATTGTTTATAAAGCTCCTGAATCGTCAAAGCTGTAGTGAGTATAACTGCAGCTGCGATGAAAGGAGCTTTTTTATGTCTAAAATTGTGAAATGGGAAGTCGGCGTTTGCCTAGTGTTACTGCTGGGTGTAGTGGGGTGCTCTACGGTGAAACCCGCAAAAGTTATCGAAATCAATGAGATGACCAATCTGGATGGCAAATCTAAAAGTCAGTATCCTCCGTTGTCACCTGTGATGCAAGACGTATATAACCGTTCAATCCCTGAAGAAGTATATTCTGTGGATTAGTCTACTGAGAGGTTACGGATTCCATGTGTAGGCTTTTCTTTCTTGTCATTATTTTATATAATAGACAACTATCGTTGGCTACATAGAGAGAGGAGTTTGCAACTAACATGGCGGCAGAAATCTTACGGGTAACTACAGAGGAACAGCTTCAGATGGGACTGGATATCCGTACTAAAGTATTTGTTGAGGAACAAAAGGTACCGGCCGAGGAAGAAATTGACGAATATGATGCCATCAGTCCGAATGCGCACCATATTCTGATTATAGATGAAGGGATACCTGTAGCAACGGGTAGATTGATCTATTACAAAGCAGGTACTGCTAAAATGCAGCGCATCGCCGTATTGAAAGACTATCGGGTCAAAGGATACGGACGTGTCTTGTTACTGGCGATGGAAGAGCTTGCTCGGGAGCTTGGACTGGAAGCTTCAATTCTAGATGCTCAGTGTCAGGCAGAGAATTTCTATAAGAAACTCGGCTATGAAGTTATTTCTACAGAACCATTTTATGATGCAGGTATATTACATGTACGTATGCAAAAAATGCTTTAAAGATGGCGCACATAATTATTGGACGCTCTACGCAAGCTAGGATGTGCCGAATGATGGCAAATCCAAGTGCAAGGGGCGAACTTAAGTGCCAAATAACGAACGTGAATCTTTCGTAGCTGTTCAAAAAAATGGGGATGGCGATTTAACAAGCTTCCAGACCTCTACAGGACGTGTGCTGGCGTATGACCAAGCCCTGCAAGAAGTACAGGCCGGAAATATTGCCGGAGTGAACGCTTTTAAAGGTAAGGATGGAGAAACTTATATTCGCGGAGATGCGGATGGAGATCCAACTAACAATCTGGATAATTTGCCGACATTTTCATAGTTCAACACGAAAAGCCGTGCATACGTCTACAGACGTTTATGTACGGCTTTTTTTTGTAAAGATCAGAGTTTATAGTTCACATGCTGCTCTAAAAATTCCATCTCTCCTGTAAGTCCGACGAAATCTGGTTGTTCATCGCTATAATGCATGAGCTTGATCCGCTCGCGAACATCTTTAGGCAGAGACATCAGCTCTTCCAGCGTAGTGTGAACAACGCCTGTTCCACCTAGTTGGCAGTCATGCAGGATGATCCGGATCCCGCGCTCCCGCACAAGGCTAATCAGTAGATCCGGCTGAAAGGTCATGTCCGCACTATAAAAAATCTCGTTGTTTATTAGAAGGGAATAACTGTTTTTCCCGGGAATATGCGGTGTTTGTATGATCTCTAATGAAAGAGTAGGAGAGAGCTTGTAGGTATTTTCAGGCTGCATGGGCTTAACATCGAAGATATCAGATAAGGAAGATACAGCATCTTCTTGGTATAAACCTCCCTTTAACGTATTGTTCCACAAGGGCTCTATAAGTGTCTCCGGAAGAAGTAAGGTCATTTTTTTACAGTGCACATGCTTTAAGGTTAGCGCAAGCTCTTCCAGCCCTCCAACATGATCTGCATGAATATGTGTAATGAGCGTAGCATTTACGTCACTGAAGGATTTTTCAAGTCTATGCATGGCAAGCGGGGCTGTTATCCCGCAATCAATCAGCAGGGTGTAATTTTCATCTAGCAGCAAGCCATTGTTGTTAAAATATTTTTTCGCAAAAGCATTGCCTGTTCCTAGCATTTGTAGGCTTAGACTCATAAGAAAGAACCCTCCTGAAATCGGTTATAGCTAATGTTTCTACTTCGAATAAGACCATAATATCATTTTTCGCAAGATCAATGAAATATTTACCTGAAATCAGCGCAACTTGCTGAAACAAAGTAAGTATATATTAACAGCATGAATTATCTGGAGGGTCTCAAATGAATAGATGGAAAAAAATCACTTTGTGCGTGTTTGCTTTTTCCTTAATGGGTGGCTCATTATTATTCGCCGATTCCGTTAATCAGAAAATTAGAGTATGGAGCAACGGAAAAGAAATTGTAGACGGCGGTTATCTAATTGATGGAAAAACGTACATTCCTGCTAGAGAAACAGGCGGGGTTGTTACTTGGGACGGTTCTGGGAAAGTTACGATCCTTAAACCTAATGTCCATATTGTACTTTTTAAAGGGGATACGGTTTTTGGCAATGTCAATGTAGGCAAGCTGAAAATAAAGATATTAACTCAGGTAGATAGTCTGACCGAAGAGATTTCAGCTGTGAAAGTGGCCATGACAGATCCGTCTGGAAACGTTAAGGATATTCAGTCACAGGTGCTTGAAGGCTCGCAGAAGGATAATTTCTGGTTTCCAACCTCGGAGTTTACTTATGATTTTAAAGAAGCGGGCAAATATCGGGTAGGCTTCTATATTAAGCCCTCCAAAAATGCCGATTACGTACTTGTGTCGGAGAAGGTAATAACAGCGTTAAATTAGGTGTTCTAAATTGACCTGAACTAATCTAACGTGGTACGATACCAGATGTAGGATAATACAATTCAAAGTGAGGTATTACAATGAGCGATCACAAACATGAGCATGGTGAAGCATGCGGTTGCGGGCATGATCACGACCATGAGCACGAGGAGTTTGTGCTGACCTTGACGAACGAGCAGGGCGAAGATGTGGAAATGGTGCTTGTAGAAACGTTCGACATAGGCGAGAAATTATATGCTCTGTTGTTAGAGCGCGAGAATCCAGAAGCAGACGGCATTATTCTGCGTATGGAAGAAGAAGACGAAGAAATGGTATTGTATAATATCGAAGATGAAGAAGAATGGAAAGCTGTTGAAGAAGCTTACAACAATCTGCTTGCTCAGCAAGAATAGATTCTAGCGACTAAACTTAAGCTGTTCTATGTGAATGGAACAGTTGATGCTTATATACAGAAACCCGATACTCATTATGGTATCGGGTTTTTGTATAAATGATTTAAGTTTTTAAGGGAAAAGATAGATCTTAGGATATAGGATCGGCTTCAACAATCACCTTAACATTAGTGATGCTGCGGTCCTCAGGCCCTTTAACCGGCAGGCCGATTTCGACGTGGTCGATAATGTAGTCGATATTATCCTGAGTAATGACTTCGCCAGGGAGGAGAATCGGTATCCCCGGTGGATATACATAGATAAACTCTGCAATGATGTATCCAGCAGATTCGCGGAACGGAACTAACTGAGTGTCAGCATAAAAAGCATCTCTTGGAATTAAAGCAAGCTGCGGGATTTCTGGAACCTGAACCTTCAGTTCATAGATTTCACCCTTGCTATAATGGATAGCGGATAGCACCCGTAAAGCAGCTAATAATTTATCTACTGATTCTTGAGTATCACCTGGGGTAATAAGGCAAAGAATATTATACATGTCACTCAGTTCAACTTCGATGTTGTATTTCTCACGCAGCCAGTTTTCGGTTTCGTAACCAGTGATCCCTAAATGGCGAACGTGAATGTTAAGTTTGGTTGGATCTAGATCGAAAGTTGCTTCTGTTCCAAGTATTTCTTTACCAAAGCTGTACAAGCCTTCGATAGTGTTAATGGTCTCGCGTGCGTAGTTGGACAATTGGATGGTTCTTTCCGCCATTTCATGTCCGTTCAGCGCGAGATTGCGTCTAGATGTATCGAGAGACGCTAATAAAATATATGAGGTTGATGTTGTAGTCAGCATGCTCATAATGGTCTGCACCCGTTGTGGGTTAATCAGCCCAGTCTTCGCATTTAGATTCAGTACCGAGCTTTGCGTCATGGAACCACCAAGCTTATGCACACTAGTGGCAGCTATGTCCGCACCGGCCTGCATGGCCGAAACCGGCAGATCCTCATGAAAATGAATCAGTACTCCATGTGCCTCGTCCACCAGAACGGGTACCCCGTAACGGTGAGCCAGGTCGACAATCGAACGCAGGTCGGCACATACGCCGAAGTACGTTGGATTGATAACTAGAACTCCTTTAGCGTCTGGATGACGCTTTAACGCTCGTTCCAGCGCACTGGTGGTTATGCCGTGATCTATCCCGAGATTCTCATCCTGTACAGGCGAGACGAACACAGGCTTGGCTCCGGAGAAGATAATGGCCGACATTACGGATTTATGAATGTTACGCGGCACAATTATTTTTTCACCCGGTGAGCAGACAGAGAGGATCATCGTCATGATGGCATTGCTCGTGCCCTGTACGCTAAAATACGTATAGTCGGCGCCGAAAGCCTTCGCAGCCAGCTTTTGAGCCTCCTGGATTACGCCAGTTGGCTGATGTAGATCATCAAGCGGTGCGATGTTGATTAGATCTATGGATAGAGCGTTATCGCCGATAAACTCACGGAATTCGGCATCGGTTCCTAGCCCCTTCTTATGCCCGGGAATATGAAATTGAACTGGATTGCCGGCGGCATGCTTTTTTAGAGCTGTGAAGAGGGGAGTACGGTGTTGATTCATTTAATGCTGTCACAACCTTTCGCGAATAGTTAATTTTTAAGGCAAGCATCAGTATAACAAAACAATCTTCAGAATACTAGGATTTGGATGTGATAGAATGTCCACGAAAGCTGAACAACGGATGAATATTAGTTTAGCATCACCATTTATTATTGAGATGTGGGTAATTATTTTTTTAGTTGAATTTGTTAAAGGTTCGCTGCTTGTTGCTTTATTGCCAGTGTATATGGAGAATATACTGGGGCTGTCGGTGACAGTAGTGGGATTCGCTTTTGCCCTACAGTATTTGGGGGACAACGTCTTCCGCAGCCCTTCAGGCTGGGTTATGGAGCGCATAGGGTTCCGCTGGACGATGACAAGTGCATTGCTGCTGATTTTAGTAGCCATTGGTTTGATCATCTATGCCAAAACGGCCGTTGCGTTATCCATCGCCTGTCTCATTCTTGGGATCGGGACATCTCCGCTTTGGCCATGTGTGATGACCGGGATTACCGAGCTGGCCGGATCAACCAAAAGCGGCAGCAGTGGTGCGGCCATGGGCGCTGTTGAGATGGCTTCTCTCGCAGGAACAGGAATCGGTCCAATTGTTGTGAATTTTTTAATGGATCAGGGTGGACAAAGCTATCACGTGGCTTTTCTAGTCTTGTTAGGTTGTGCTGCCGCTGTAGTTGTAGTAGCCCTTTTCTTACCTAAACGAATCTCTTCTAGCGGGTCTCATGCTGTCGTGAGGGACATGCATGGACTTGGCGGAGCAATGGAACGTAAAAAACTTAGTCCGTTAGAAAGTATAAAAAGAACGCTGCATCAGGTGAGAACTACCCTGAAAGTCAGCAGATGGCTGTACCCGGCGTTGTTCCTACAGGCCTTCGCCATTGGCTTGATGACACCTGTAGTTACCTTGTTCGCACGTACAGAGCTGCATGTTAGTCCCAATCAATTCAGTTTGCTCCTCATTGCAGGGGGAGGGATTACAGTTCTTGCACTTATTCCCGCAGGTAAGCTGGTGGACCGTATAGGGACAACGGTGTTTCTGAATATAGGTTTTTTGTTAGCTGCCTTTTCGCTGGCCTTTTTCTCTCAGGTTCGCTGGCTGCCACTTGCCTTTATCGCGGTGGCACTGGTCGGTATAAGTTACGCGCTTATCCTCCCGGCATGGAATGCCTTTCTGGCTAAACAAGTACCTAAGGGAGAACGAGGGACGGTCTGGGGGCTGTTCCTGACACTCCAAGGCTCAGGAATGGTAGCGGGGCCAGTATTATCAGGTAGATTATGGGATCATGTAGGACATGGTGTCCCATTCCTGGCAAGTGCTATTGTAATGCTGATGCTCTTCGGGCTGCATCTGCTTATCGTGCATAGAACGAAACAGAAATTTAAGACTAGCTGAGGAAAAAAAGCCGCTGATAACCGGAGAATGATCCGGTATATCAGCGGCTTTTTAGAAAATTAGAAGGATATACGATATAACGGAAGTAAGTTTCGAAGGTCTTCTGTATGACACTGTGCAGCTGAAGGACTAGAACGTTTATGCTCCAAAAGGACTAAAAGGCATTAAAATTCTCGATCAGCGTTTGGAGAAAGGCTGTTGCGGGTAAAAATAGTCAATAAACCAAGTTACCGCTACATAAACTGAAGTATAAAATAAGATTAAGACGAACGCAAAAAGGAAGTTAACTCAAGAAGAGGTCCGGCAGCCATGATTACTCTGGAATTGAACTAATGAAGGTTGGCTTTACAGATGTGAAGCTGTTAGGGGGGAGTGCCGTGAACAAAAACGACGAGGTGGAATATTGTAACCTGGAACTGCGGTTCGACAGACAGCATATCCAGGACCTGATCAAGGATTTGATTCAAGAAGGTTATTCCCTATATTGGAGCGAGAATGAACAAGTCTTTGTGATTTCGGTCCGTACGGGTCGTAAGTTAGTGAAATTGCGGTTTCAAAGGATTAAAGACGGCTATAAGCTTGTGGGCGATTATATGATCCGTGATGCTCGCTTGTCAGAGTGGATGGAGAAATTAATTGGGGATATGCGCGGGCATGCAATCGTTAAACGTTTCCGGGATCGGCAGATTATTATTGAAAATATTTTGTTTGGCGAAGTGATTCGCCTAGTTGAAATTTCTGGTTATCAGCAGCGCGTGTTATATCAGAAGGGACCTATGCTCACAGATGAGGAGCTGACAAGACTCTTTTATTCTATTGAAGGGGAAGAACGGGTTCGCCAGCGGAGAATTGAAGTAGATGAACAGTTGGATCGGTTAAATGATGCCCTAAAGGCTGGAGATACGGTTCGCGCGGACAAATGTCGAGCTGAGCTTGCCTTTTTGACCAAGGAATTGTTTATGTTAGAATGGTAAGCAAGTGCCGCAAATGTTCTTTCAAGGCACCCCGTTCATCGGGGTGTCTTATATTTGTATTGGAACTTGCAGACAGGGGTTCACTTCTGACGTTAAAAACGTTAAAATAGTCATTGTGATCATTTCTTAGACTGAATTTGTCAATGAAATTGATCTCTATTCGCAGGGCAGGCTTTGCTGTCTCTGATAAAGGGTGGTATTCTTATACTGCGAGAAATGGATTTCACAAAAATATAGGGTGCAAAGGGTGGAGGACCAGATGGCAAAACAACAAATCGGCGTTATTGGCTTGGCGGTAATGGGCAAGAATTTGGCTCTAAATATCGAAAGCAAAGGTTTTTCCGTATCCGTATTCAACCGCTCCCCGGAGAAGACACATGATCTTCTTGCTGAAGCGGAAGGTAAAAACCTCGTAGGCACATTTTCCGTTGAGGAATTTGTAGCTTCGCTGGAAACACCGCGCAAAATTCTGATCATGGTTCAAGCTGGTAAAGCTACTGATGCTACCATCGAGCAACTGCTGCCGCATCTTGATCAAGGCGACATCATTATCGACGGAGGGAATGCTTACTTCCCTGATACAGTTCGTCGTAGTAAAGAGCTGGAAGAAAAAGGTTTCCGTTTTATCGGTACTGGAGTTTCTGGTGGTGAAGAAGGTGCTCTTAAAGGTCCTTCGATTATGCCAGGTGGTCAAGAAAGTGCGTATAAACTTGTAGAGCCTATCCTAACGGCAATCTCAGCCAAAGTGGACGGAGAGCCTTGCTGTACATATATCGGACCTGACGGTGCAGGACACTATGTTAAAATGGTGCACAATGGTATCGAATATGGTGATATGCAATTGATCTGTGAAGCTTATCAGTTGTTGAAAGATGTTCTAGGTCTGGATGCAAAAGAACTTCACAATATTTTCAAAGAGTGGAACAGCGGCGAGCTCGACAGCTACTTGATCGAGATCACTACTGATATCTTTGCTCAATACGACGAAGAAACCGGCAAACCTATGGTTGACGTTATCCTTGATTCCGCTGGCCAAAAGGGTACTGGTAAATGGACAAGCCAAAGCTCACTAGATCTTGGTGTACCTCTGTCCATGATTACCGAATCCGTATTCTCCCGCTTCCTGTCTGCTATGAAGGATGAGCGCGTAGAAGCAAGCAAAGTGCTTAACGGACCAGAAGCAACAACATTTGAAGGTGACAAAGCCGAATTCATTGAGAACGTGCGTAAAGCATTGTTCGCGAGCAAAATCGTATCCTACGCGCAAGGTTTCGCTCAACTTCGCGTAGCTTCCGACGAATATGGTTGGGATCTGAAATATGGCGAGCTGGCTAAAATCTGGCGCGGCGGCTGCATTATCCGTTCCCGTTTCCTACAAAATATCACAGATGCTTATGAGAACAATGCAGAGCTTAAGAATCTGCTTCTTGATCCTTTCTTCAAGAATGTTATGGACAATTACCAATCTGCATGGCGTAAAGTCATTGCTTCTGCGGTAACTTTGGGTGTTCCAGTTCCTGGATTCTCCAGCGCATTGGCTTACTATGACAGCTACCGTACAGAACGTTTGCCTGCTAACTTGCTTCAGGCTCAACGTGATTACTTTGGCGCTCACACCTTCAAACGTGTGGACAAAGAAGGCGTCTTCCACCACAACTGGATGGCAGCGGAATAATCTAATTGACGGTATGACAAGCGGCCCGGACGGCTTCACCAGAAATGGGGAGCCTTTCGGGTCTTTTTTTACTGGAAGAAGCGGATTGTCTAATGTTTTGACCCTGTGTTATGATATGACAAATATCGCGGTTGGAGGATAGTCATGGCTGGGGATACAGAAGAACTAAAAACGATGAGTCAGGAAGATAAGAACAAAAACATTATTTTAGTAGGGATGATGGCGACTGGTAAGTCAACTGTTGGTGCTATTTTGGCCGAGGAGCTGGGCTATGAGCTGGTTGATTTGGATCATGTCATTATTGAGACTGAAGGCAGAAGCATTGCAGAAATCTTCGCAGAAGATGGTGAGGAATACTTTCGAAGCGTAGAAACTGCGGTTCTAAAGCAAATGCTAGAGTCTGAGAATAAATTAATATCCACTGGTGGAGGCGCGGTATTGGCGCCGGGGAATACAGCCTTAATGCTGAGTAAAGGGCATGTAGTTGCGCTAACGGCAACTGAGGAAGAGATTATTGCACGTGTTAGCGGGGATGAGAATCGTCCGCTGCTCGCCGGCAATGCAGAAGAACGGGTCAGACGAATCATGGAAGATCGCCAGGATGCATACCTATTCGCGCATTACACGGTCGATACAACGGGACTGACTGCGGCAGAAGTGTCGCAACATATTTTAATGCATTACCGCGGTTGAGCTTTTAAGAGAGTGTCTCATTCCATTCAATCATACCGCCGCTAAGGTTCGCAGCGTTATAACCAAATTGCTGTAGATATTCGCAGACACGTTGGCTGCGGGCACCGGAACGGCAAATGAAGATCACTTTGGCATCGCTTGGAATATCTTCAGTACGGTGCGGAATTTCTCCCATAGGGATATGTTGTGCACCGGGAATCATCCCAAAGGCCACCTCTTCGTCTTCGCGAACATCGATGAGTACAAGGTCTTCACCTGTCTCTATACACTGCCGTAATTCTTGCGGTGTGATTTGTGGTACATTATGCATGGGTTTGACCTCTTTTCATCAGAAGAATGGTTTAATGATAACACAAGAACAGAATACCCTGTCAAACGAGCATTACATACCCACTACATCTACTAAGGAGAGTTTATATTATGGACGTTATTGTTAGGCCAACGCCATCTCTGCAAGGAGAATTTGGAGCCCTCTCTTCCAAAAACTATACGACACGTTATCTGCTGGTTGCGGCATTGTCTGAAGGAGTAAGTACGATTTATCATCCTGCACATAGTGAGGATAGCGACGCGATCCGCCGCTGCATAGCAGATTTGGGTGCTGTGCTTACAGAAGATGAGGAAAAGATTGTGATTCAAGGCTTCGGACGTCACCCAAAAGACGTTAAAGAACTTAATGTAGGAAATGCCGGAGCAGTGCTGCGTTTTCTTATGGCTGTGGCCGCGTTAAGTCCTGAGGTTACTTTTGTAAATACGTATCCAGACTCATTGGGCAAACGTCCGCATGACGACTTGATTGTGTCGTTGGAACAGCTAGGTGTTCAGGTGGAGCATAATGAAGGGAAACTGCCGATCACGATCCGTGGGGGTAAACCGGTTGGAGGCAGAATTACTGTCTCTGGTGCAGTAAGCTCCCAGTTCTTAAGTGCTCTACTGTTTCTGACACCATTGCTTGAAGAAGATAGTGAAATTATTGTCCTCGATGATTTGAAATCGAAGGTTGTCGTGGGCCAAACCTTGGAAGTGTTGGAGCAGGCAGGTATTGTGGTGCACGCCGCGGATGATTACATGTCCTTTAAAGTTCCAGGTCGTCAAGCTTATGCAGCTAAATCATATACTGTTCAAGGTGACTACCCAGGCTCTGCGGCAATCCTTGCGGCGGCTGCCGTTACAAAGTCGGATGTGAAAATTCACCGTCTTGCAGAACAAAGTAAACAAGGTGAAAGAGCCATTGTTGATGTACTGCGGATGATGGAAGTTCCTCTTACACATGAAGAGGGTACAGTACATGTCCAAGGGAACGGTATCCTAAAAGCTGTTGAATTCGATGGAGATGCTGCAACAGATGCGGTACTGGCCATGGTGGCTGCTGCAGTATTTGCAGAAGGTACCTCCCGATTCTACAATGTTGAGAATTTGCGCTATAAGGAATGTGATCGCATTACCGATTACTTGGCAGAGTTAACCCGTGCCGGAGCCAAGGTAGAAGAACGACGCGATGAGATTATTATTCACGGCATGCCCGAAGGTGTCGAAGGCGGAGTCACCATTAATGCGCATTATGATCACCGCGTAATTATGGCACTATCCGTAGTAGGCTTGCGTGCGCGTCAACCTCTTTTGATTAAGGATGCACATCATGTGGCAAAATCTTATCCGCAATATTTTGATCACTTGCGTGCGCTTGGTGCGAATGTGGAGTGGGTACAATAGGAATAAGGGAGCTAGCATATCTAGCTACAATTAAACAAGGATCATTAAGTGTAACTATGGAAAGGGGCACAACTTATGAGCTTTGAGAATCCAAGTCGGGAGCAGATTGGAGATATTCTTGCTTCCGCAGGTAACATTGCTGTTGTTGGCTTATCAGACAAAACAGATCGTACCTCTTATATGGTCGCGGGCGCCATGCAAAGCCGGGGATATCAGATCATTCCCGTTAACCCAACGGTGGACGGAGAAATCCTGGGAGAAAAGTGTTATCACACTTTAGCAGAAATTCCAGAGCCAGTGGACATCGTCAATGTATTCCGTCGAAGCGAACACTGCGCAAAGGTCGCGCAGGAGGCAGCTGACATTGGCGCACGTGTGCTGTGGCTCCAGCAGGGTATAGTTAGCGCGGAAGCCGCTGAAATCGCCGCTGAGCACGGTATGATCGCCATTATGGACCGCTGCATCAAGGTCGAAGAAGCGATCACAATGCATGGGCGTAGCCGGCAGTAGGTTCGGTTATATAACTGTTAAACTAAACACTGAGTTAAATGTGTAGTGATTATAGTTAGCGTTGACCAACGGACGTAACAAGGAACTGACGAAGAACGAGCAAACTGGCGAAGAATGAGCAAACTGGCGAGAACGAACTAACTGGTGAAGAATGAGCAAGCTGGCGAAGAACGAACTAACTGGTTAAGAACGAACTAGCTGGCGAAGAATGAACGGGCTGGTGATGAACGAACTAGCTGGCGAAGAATGAACGGGCTGGTGATGAACGAACTAACTGGTGAAGAATGAGCAAACTGGCGAGAACGAACTAGCTGGCGAGAAATGAGCAAACTGGCGAAGAACAAACTAGCTAGTGAAGAACGGACTAACTGGTGAAGAACGAACTAACTGGTGAAGAATGAACTAGCTGGTGAAGAACGGACTAACTGGTGAAGAACGGACTAACTGGTGAAGAACGAGCAAAAGTGGAATAAACTAACTAGGTTTAAATTTATGATGCTGTGGCTAATGCAAACTTAGATGATGAAGTTTAGCCAAAATAAGTGGTATTGTGTAACGCAAGGTGCGATTTCTAATGTAAAACGCCTGTTGAGCTAGTTATAATAAGATTAGACGAAGAACGTCCTTTAAACCGCTTTTTGCGGTGAAGGGCGTTTTTTTATTTTGTAGGGGAGGCTATAGGTTATGGAGTTTGAAGAAGCGCATGGTTTGTTTATCGACCAGCATATGAAATCAAGAACAGGTGAAAGAAGAGGGAGGCTGGTTAGAGGACATAATTTTGCGGAAAAGCTATTTTTGCAGAATGTATGGTGGCCTATGTTTGAGTCCCTAGACGATTTGCATCCAGAATACGAAGTATATGACTGGAATCGCAAATCACAATTTCTGGACTTTGCTTATCTTCCACAGACGGGCAGCAGCTTTGGGATCGAGTGTGATGGATATCAAAGCCATGTGAAAGATATGGACCGCGAGAAATTCAACTATTCAGTAAATCGGGACACTTTTTTGACTGGGATGGGCTGGAGGATGATTCATTTTTCTTTTGATGATATCCAGCAACGTCCCGAGGTCTGCCGGATGCTGTTACAACTGGTGCTGGCGCCTTACTTGGCGCGTAAATCTGCTAGCGTAGCTATTTTATCTGAGGAAAAAGAGGTTCTGCGTTTCGCTTGGCGTCTGGGGAGACCGGTACGTCCAAAGGATGTGGCCACGCATTTCTGCATTAATTTCCGTACGGCGCGTCGATTGCTGCAATCATTAAGTGAGAAGGGGGTGCTGAAGCCGGTTAATCAGGGAGAAAGAATTCGGTATTATGAGGTGAAGGCTCTCAGACCAGATCAAATGTGGTAAGAAGATCTTTAGGAGGTTGGGAAAGGGAATAAGTGCACTTTATACAACTAAAACGCTAAAATAGCCATCTAAATGCGAAATAGTTGTACTTTGTACACTTAGAACGCATCAAAGATTAGGTTAAGTGGGAAATCACTAAAAATAGTTGTATGAAGTGCAGTTAAAAAAGTGCTCAGAGTAACGCCGATATAAATAGTTGTACAAAGTACACTTAAACTCAGGTGGAATTCCTAACTGTGAGTTTAGGGTGTTAGAGCTAGTTAGTGTGGGAGAAAAGTTCGATGTTATGAAGCGAATGCTCTGAGATCAGATTAGTTCAGACCAGACCAGACCAAATCAAATCAAATCAGATCAGATCAAATCAGACCAGGTATGCTAGGGACATCTATAGGACAGCTGCGCAAGGGAATAATTGCACTTTATACAACTAAAACGCTAAAATAGCCATCTAAATGCGAAATAGTTGTACTTTGTACACTTAAAACGCCTCAAAGATTAGATGAAGTGGAAAATCACTAAAAATAGTTGTATGAAGTGCAGTTAAAAAGGTGCTCAGAGTAACGCCGATATAAATAGTTGCACAAAGTACACTTAAACTCGATTCTAACTCTGTAGTATCGATAGCCTCACGTAAATACCAGCCGTTCTATGGATACTAATGAATAAATGTTTAGTGGAATGTGAGAATATTTGTTTTAAAAATGTAACGTGATGATCTCATGAGTTTCTTTTGACAAAAATCCCCGCAGCGCTTACCATTCAATATAGAAAGAAAGGAGAGGGTAGCCTTGAATTGGCTCGGATCATTGCAGCAATTGGGCAGAGCCATAATGCTTCCTACCATGGTACTGCCGGCGGCAGCCATTTTGCTGAGTTTGGGCAGCTTACCTTGGTCTGCATGGGGACTTTCTTCGGTGTCTGAAGTGGCTACTTACGCGGGGCAGGCAATATTTTATTATATGCCTTATTTGTTCGCTGTAGGTGTAGCATGGGGGTTATCCAATCAAGCCGGAACAGCGGGTCTTGCAGCGCTGGCTGGGATGTTCACTTACGACCGAATTGTCACCCAAATGGGAGACGGGCTTGTACAACCTGCAACACTAATCGGAATTTTGCTGGGGATCGTTGCCGGTGTCGCGCAAAACCGGTTTAAAAATATTAAGCTTCCAGAGGCGATCCAGTTTTTTGGAGGGTCGCGTTTTGTTTTGCTGTTCATGGGCTTGTTTTCTGCCGGGTTCGCATGGGTAATGTTAGGAATATCTCCGCTGCTGCAGATAGGGCTGGATAATCTTTTTCAGGGAATATTGCAGACGGGCGGGTTTGGTGTTTTTATCTATGGGGTCCTATATAGGGTTCTGACCGCTTTTGGACTACATCATATTCTTAATAATGTGTTTTGGTTTCAATTTGGGAATTTTACGACTCCTGATGGCAGTGCTGTGGTTCAGGGGGATTTGCCGCGTTTTTTTGCAGGTGATCCTACGGCGGGGATTTTTATGGCGGGGTTGTTTCCGATTATGATGTTTGCGCTGCCTGCCATTGCTTTTGCAATTATTCAGGAAGCGCGCGAGGATTTGAAGCCCAAGATTAAAAAGACTTTTGTACGGGCGGCGTTGGTTTGTTTTCTGACCGGGGTTTCGGAGCAGATCGAATTTGCATTTTTATTTGCTTCTCCGTATTTATTCGCGGTACATACTGTAATGTCCGGTCTCGCTATGGTGTTGACCTACATGCTGGGAATCCATCACGGGTTCTCCTATTCGGCTGGAGCCATCGATTTCTTCTTGAACATGCATTTGTCACAGAGGGCTTGGCTGCTGATTCCGATTGGTATCGGCTACGGGATTGTATACTATAATTTATTTCGCTGGGCGATTCGCCGTTTTCAAATCCCGACACCGGGGCGTGAAGAAGGTTCAGAGCTTGGGGATTGGGCCGGCAATATCCCTTATCAGGCACCGCTGATCTTAGAGGCGCTTGGAGGGAAGGAGAATATTGTACAAGTGCAGTCCTGTATCACCCGTCTGCGGCTTACCGTTCATAATGACCGATATATAGATACTGGAGCGCTTAAAGGTTTAGGTTCTGCTGGGATTATCAAGCTAGGCGGCGGAAATGTCCAGGTAGTATTTGGCACGTATTCAGAACTGATCCGCGAGGAGATTAATAAGCTTATGCTTCGTGATTTACCGCAGGTGCTGTTCAGTTCGCCAATGCAGGGTAGAATGATGCCCATTGAGGAAGTGCCTGATCACATTTTTGCGGCTAAGCTAGTGGGCGATGGTGTTGCATTTTTGCCGGAAAAAGGGGAACTTACTTCACCCGTATTCGGGAAAGTTATGCACGTCTATCCTACAATGCATGCCGTGGGTATTTCGACACCGGAAGGGTTAGAGGTACTCATGCATATAGGGATCGACACTTCACAGCTCAAGGGACCCTTTGAGGCGGTTGTAAAAGAAGGCGACAGCGTGGAGCCAGGTCAATTGCTTGTTAAATTCGACCTCGCTTATTTGCGTGAACATGCGGCCTCATTGGCTACACCGATGGTGATCACGAATCCTGATCGAGTCAAATCATGGAGCTATGCTCCATTTAAAAATGTTAAAAAGGGGCAATCATCAGTAATGTCCGTAGTCTTACACGAAAGTAACGTTGGAGGGATTGAAGGATGATACAAGGCATAGGCGCAGCAGCAGGTGTAGCTATCGGGAAGGCCTTTGTCTTGCCGAACTGGGAATGGAGCTTACCGGATACACAAGTGAACCCAGTGGATCTAGCTAAGGAGTTTGAGCGTTTATACGAAGGTATCCGTACCTCTAAGGACGAGATTGAATTCATCAAAAAAGAGTTCAGAGAAGTGGTAGGTCCGGAGGAATCGAGTATTTTTGATGCTCATCTGGCGATCTTAGATGATCCTGTGTTCATGAGTGAAATCCGAGGGATCATTGAGCGCCAGTACAAGGCGGCAGAAGTAGCTGTGAAAGAAGCGATTGATCATTTTGTAGCGATGTTTGATCTGCTAGACGATGAGTACATGAAGGAGCGGGCGGTGGATATCAAGGATGTCGGAAACCGTCTTTTAAAACATCTTTTAGGCGCTCCAGAGGTTACGTTACCATCGGATACACAGCCATATATTCTTGTTGCGAAGGAGTTGTCTCCTTCCCAGCTAGCTCACTTGAATCCAACTTATGTTCTAGGTATTGTCACTATGATGGGCGGTAAAACCTCACATTCCTCCATTATGGCTCGTGCGCTAGGCATTCCTCTTGTAGCAGGCTTGGAGAATAATCTGTCTAATCCTATTCAGACCGGGGACATGCTTGTGATCGACGGTGATACCGGATCTGTACAAATCCATCCAGATGAACTTACGATAAATGAATACGTAGCGATTCGGGATAAACAGCATAAAAAGAAAGAGCAACTGGAACTGCTCGCCACCGTGGAGGCTGTTACCAAGGATGGTGTGAACCTGCGACTTGCCGGCAATATCAGTTCAGTTAAAGAACTCAACATAGCGCTTAAGTATGGAGCTGAAGGCGTAGGCCTGTTCCGCACGGAGTTTCTTTATATGGATCGCAGATCTTTTCCAACTGAGGATGAACAATTTGAAGTGTATAAACAGGTTGTCGAGAAGGTGGGCAATAACACTGTAGTGATTCGTACGCTGGATATTGGCGGGGACAAGCAGTTGGATTATATCCAGCTGCCTGAAGAGCAGAATCCTTTCCTTGGTTATCGGGCGATTCGCATCAGCTTGGACCGATTAGATATGTTCAAAACCCAGCTAAGTGCCATTTTGCGGGCAAGTGCATACGGGAATGTAAAGTTAATGTTTCCAATGATTTCTTCCGTAGAGGAAGTGCAGGCGGCAAAAGTTGTTTTAGAAGAAGTGAAAGCTGAGCTGGAGCAACGAGATATCCCTTTTAACCGGAATCTTCCTGTGGGTATTATGATTGAAGTTCCGGCAGCGGTTATGATTGCTGATTTACTGGCTGAGGAAGTTGACTTTTTCAGTATCGGCACTAATGATTTGGTTCAATATGTGTTAGCGGTAGACCGTATGAATGAACAAATTGCTCATATGTATCATCCGTACCATCCAGCGGTTCTGCGAATGATCCGTATGACGGTAGAAGCGGCACGTAATGCCAAGATTGATATCAGTGTATGTGGTGAAATGGCGGCGGATGAGCGTTCTTTGCCTCTTTGGCTGGAGCTTGGAATTAGAGAACTCAGCATGTCGCCGCAGGCGCTGCTGAAGGTTAAACACCGCACACTGAACACACTGGCCAAGGATGCTAAAAGAATCGCCAAAGCGTGTTTCCACCATCGTACAAGCTCAGAGACGGAAGAAATGTTAACTGCGTTTGCCCAAAAAAGTGGTCTTACACTTGGATCAAGCGGGGAACTACAGGAGAAAGCCTCATCCTAAAATTACTGTAACTTTTATTCATTTCATATCAAGGTTCGGCATTCTTGCCGAGCCTTTTTCTTTATTTAAGCCATACTTTTAAAAAAAACAAAACCGTTTGCCCTGCGGCGCAGTCAATACATAGAGAGAGTTACACAGAACCGATTTAAGAATAAAGGCAAGGGGGGAGGCGGGCCGAAAATGGATCACATTATAAATGACGAAATGGAAATGGCTGCTACGGACGAAGAGCTGTTTTATGAGCAAGTGGCTGGACAGAAAAGAAAACTTTATAGCATTGCTTACAGCTATTTGCGAAATGAAGCGGATTCGCTGGAGGTTTTGCAGGAGGCCACCTGCCGTGCATGGATTAAACGAAAAAGCTTAAAAGATGCGGAGCGTTTCGCTCCTTGGTTAACACGTATTTTGATTAATTGCTGTAATGATGAGCTGAAGCGCCGAAAGAGGAATACAGTCGCAGAAGCTGCTCGAAGTGATGAGGGGATCATGGAGATGAAAAGTGACCGCAGACTGGACATGGAACAAGCGCTGGATGGAGTGAAACCCAAATATCGCCAAGTGCTGGTGCTCAAATATTACAAGGATATGACCCTTGCCGAGATTGCAGAGGTGCTGGATAAACCCGAGGGCACAGTGAAGACATGGCTGAATAAAGGATTAAAACAACTGCGTGACAAAATGAAGCGGAAGGGGGAGCTATTTTATGGCTGAGTCTGAAGAGAAGCTGCTTAAAGATTATTTTCAGAAAATCGATGCGGAGGCAGAAGAAATTCTGGATGTAAAACTGGACACCGCGATCCGCAAGGGGATGCAGCAAGGGAACCGTTCACGTTTGTCTTTTAGAAAAAAGTACGCTGTTGTTGTATTGGTAGTCTTGGCATTCGCCTTACTTATAATTGTGCCTTGGGCAAATCAGATGATAAATCCCGTACGTGCGCAATTACCTCCAAAAAGCTGGGGTCAGCTTGAAGTGTTTAGACCCGTTATTGCTAATAATCTGACGATTAAATCAGCACTTGATGCGGGGATGATGAAGGAGGTAAATATCTCTTCTCCTGAGGTGGATGGGATAACATGGACTGTTAATGGAATCATTGCAGACCGGAGAGGCATTGCAGTACTTTATACAATCCAGAACAATACGGATCAGAAGATGCGGCTTTTTGGCTTGTCTTTGAAAAAGACTCCAGAGGATAAATACCACCTTAGTGGATACAGCGGGTTTAGCACTTCTAATGCACAAGAGGTTGGGTCCCCTGGGACGACTCGTATGTATGAGCAAATCGTCTGGGATAAATATCAGGATGAGATACCAGAGGAGTTGAATATCACACTATCGCTTTTTCCAGATGCTCTTGGTCAAGTTTTTAATAACAAGGATATAAAAGAAATGGATGTCAAAATTCCACTGGAAGCTGATAACAATTATTTTGAAGGAGAACTCGTTGATCTGAAGGATAGTCTGTCTATCGGCGGACAGAAAATTATAATGGACCAGGTTTATATTGGGCCTACGGGTATTTATATGCGACAAACCTTTGGCAGAGAGAATACGATGAGGATTTTCAGTTTGCTTTCACCTAAGCTTGTCCTCGGAAAAGGGGATCATCAAGAGGAACTAATGTGGGCAAGTGCTTCGAATATTTACCACAATGACAATATGAGACCTGATGATCCAATCAAACTTGAAGTTGAGGGAATCTCTGCTCTAGATCAGTCAGAGGTCGAACTTGTGATTAATACGGAAACACAGCAGATTTTAAAGGCACCGGATAACTATCTCACGATTTCTAAACGGACCGCGGATGAGGAGAAGGGGATTATATTATTGGATTTATTGATTCCCAAAAAAGTTGAGGAGTTGCATGAAGCAACCGGTTTTGGGATAGACGATAATTTTGTGGATAGCGCTGGAAGCGGACATTGGCTTGTACATGATTCTGAGGGTTATTCTAGATATAGAGAATACCGTGAGGACGCTAAGGGAACTACAATAACTTATTTTCTCAACGTAGGCAAAGAAAAGCTGCCTCAACCGCTGACCTTCAAATTTAACGATTATCCAAACCTGATCATGGAAAAAGTAAGCATGCGGATTAGATAACCATCTGGATTTTAAACACCTCAAATCAAAAGCCCTGTTCCTCAAATTGTGAGAAACAGGGCTTGTTTGATTTTAAACTATATACCTACTGTTTTATTCCCCAGCGAGTGCATCGCAAAAGGCTTTCCCGTATGGCGGAAGATCTGGCGGGCGGCGAGCAGAAATGATATGTCCATCCGTAACCACAGCTTCATCCTTCCAGATGGCTCCGGCATTCTCCATGTCATCACGGATGCCTGGCGTGGAGGTGACGGTTACACCTTCCAGAATTTTAGCGGAAATTAATACCCAGCCTGCATGGCAGATCTGCCCAATCGGTTTTTTAGCCGCATTAAAATCCTGTACGAGCTTTAGAACGGCACTGTATCTACGGATTTTATCAGGAGCCCAGCCGCCTGGAACCAAAATCCCATCATAATCTGCGGCATTAAGCTCGTCCCAGGAGTATTCTGCTTTAGCAGGTACGCCATATTTACCGATGTACGTCTTATCTTTTTCCAGACCTGCCAAATGAACCTCAGCACCTTCTTCTCTCACCCGATACACGGGATACCAGAGCTCCAAATCTTCAAATTCATCGTCTACGAGTGCTATGACCTTTTTACCAGCTAGTCTCATTTAGTTAAGCTCCTTTCGATTCCCATGATTCTTTCATTATTCTATCAAATTTAAAATATGAAGTCATCTTTAGGGATGCAAATTATAGACAAATTGCCAATTTAATCATTATATGCAATAAAGGAGGGTTTTAATCGAGTGGAGTCGAATATAGAAGTTGAAAAAGTCAAACTTTGTGCTTTATTAATTTTGTGCAAGAGGTGTAGAAGATGTATAAAGATAATTTGATGGAGAAGTTGTGCAGTTGTGGTGGCCTCATGAACTTACATATGCATTCTTTGATTTTTAATACGAAGATGAAGATTACCCATGTTCCTGTCTATACCTGCCCAGAATGCGCTAGTTATGAACCTTTGCAGTTTATTAAAGCAGATCTAGGCAAATTAGTAAAAGAACTCAGTGGAGAGGATCCGGGAAAAGATTTTTTGTTTACGGAGAGAAATGAATTGGCCAGTGTATTAAAAGAATCCTTGTCAGAAACTATAATAGGGGGAATATCAGAACTAGAGACAATAATCCGAGAGAGGATTCAGAGTCGAGTCGATATGCTTCTCGATATCTATCGTTTAGCTGAGAAGCTGTCAGACCAGCATTGGATGGAAGAAACTAGTCGAAGATTGTCTCAATTAACCTTCCAAATGGCTGAAAATGAAGATTATAAAAAAATTGTGTGAAAATAATGAAAATTTTTCACGGAATGTTGGATTTTTCACTCACTTTTTGTTACGATAGATAGAAGTTACATTATTGATGCTCTTGGACAGGTTAACCAGCACTGGTCACAATTTTAATCCAGGGTGACGTTTTCAGCCTTGAAAGAAATTTTGAAAGGAAAATGAAGCGTTATCATTGCACAAATGTACAAAGTGTCGTATCATATTTTTAATTAGTCGAACGATAAAATTTATCGCAATGGAGAGAGTAATTTGACGGTAACCATTTACGATGTAGCTCGAGAAGCAGGCGTATCTATGGCTACGGTATCACGGGTTGTGAATAATAACCCTAACGTGAAACCGCAGACCCGGAAGAAAGTTTTTGAAGCGATTGAACGTTTGGGATATCGTCCCAATGCCGTGGCAAGAGGTCTTGCCAGTAAGAAAACGACAACCGTTGGGGTTGTCATCCCTGATATTTCAAACTCGATTTTTGCAGAAATTGCACGCGGGATTGAAGATATCGCGAACATGTATCATTACAATATCATATTGTGTAACGCGGATAAGCGTAAAGAGAAAGAAATTCGTGTCATTAATACCCTTTTGGAGAAACAGGTCGATGGTCTGCTCTTCATGGGGGGTACAGTAACTGACGAACATATTCAAGCTTTCCAGACTTCTGCAGTTCCGATTGTTCTATGTGCTACACGGGATGAGAAGGGAACTTATCCTTCCGTTGACATCGATCATGAAACCGCTGCTTTTGATGCTGTGAACACATTGATTCGTCACGGTCATCGTGAGATCGCTATGATCAGTGGCACACTGCAGGATCCTGCAAATGGATATGCACGTTTCCATGGTTACAAGAAAGCATTGGAACAGGCAGGAATCGAGTACCAAGAGGATTTGGTACGCATCGGTAACTACCGCTATGAATCTGGTGTAGAAGCAATGAAGTATTTCCTTGGACTCAAGAAGAAACCAACCGCTATTTTTGCGGCAACGGATGAAATGGCTATTGGTGCCATTCACAGTATTCAAGATGAAGGTCTGAAGGTTCCGGATGATTTCTCCATCATTAGTGTGGATAATATTCGTATGGCTTCGATGGTTCGTCCTTTGCTGACAACCGTAGCTCAGCCTATGTACGATTTGGGCGCAGTTGCGATGAGACTTTTGACCAAGCTTATGAAGAAAGAAACCGTTGAGAATCCGCGGGTTATCCTGCCTCATGAAACGATTCTCCGCTTGTCGGTTAATCATCTAAATAAGTAATTTAAGAACTGAACAGTTATTCCGTAAAAAGCTCCTTATGGAGCTTTTTATGTTTTTATTTGCTAAATAAATCTTCAAAGGAGGTATTTACTGTGAGTGAAGTCATCGGATTAATCGGAGCGATGGATGAAGAAATCAAGCTGCTTCTAGAGGGTATGGAGGACAAGCGGACAAAAGTTAAAGCAGGTATACAATATTACTTAGGAAACATATTAGGCAAATCCGTAGTGCTCTGTAAATCTGGCGTGGGTAAAGTAAATGCAGCAGTTACGACTCAGATTCTAATTGATAATTTTGGCGTATCCCGTGTGTTGTTTACGGGGGTTGCTGGAGCAGTACATCCTGAATTGAATATTGGAGATATTGTTATATCGTCTACATGTGTACAACATGACATGGATGCTACGGGGCTTGGATTCGCAAGAGGCGAAATTCCTTATCAGGAGACTTCCGTCTTTCAGGCAGACCCTGCGCTAGTACAGCTTGCTGAGAAGGCATGCAATGAGCTAGGTCAAAAGTACTTGATAGGCAAGGTGTTATCTGGTGATCAATTCATTTCTAATGCGGAGATTGTAGCTGAATTAAGAGAGCAAATGGATGGAGCTTGTGTGGAAATGGAAGGGGCGGCGGTTGCCCAAGTCTGTCATATGAACGCCACACCCTTTGTCATCATTCGCTCCATGTCAGATAAGTCTGATGGATCAGCTGAGGTGAATTTCAGGGAATTTACAGAACAATCCTCACAACGCTCGCATTCCATATTAGAATTTATGCTGCAGCATATTTAATGATCAATACATAAAGCGTTGTCTAAAACGTACTCTGTCAAAGGTCTCCTGGGAGGACATGGGCACCTCTTGTCCAATGCGAACCATTAGGCAGTTAGCGGGATGTGAACAAATTTCTGGATCATCCGTAGCATACCAAACCATATTAACCGTCTTCATCAGCCGTTCCATCATCTGGCGATAGGCCCATACGTCCAGCCCACTGCCTTTTAAATCCCAGTGCCAGTAATACTCTGTTGTAAAAACAATACAATTCTCCAATTGCTCCCGCTCAAAAGCAGTAGAAACCAGCAGCCGGCCTAGTCCGGCCCCTCTATAATCATTACTCACCTCTATCGCTCCAAGCTCAATAAGATCCTCCATACCACCCTGTGACCATAACTCCATTTCATCTGGATAATGGAAGGTCACATAGCCTACTATAACGTCATTCTCTACTGCGGTAATTACACGGCCCTCTGGCAAGCTGGCGATCTCTACGAGCGCCTCTTGCTGCTCTAAGGGCCTGCGGAAAGCATCAAGGTCCTGATGCATATGCAGGACTTCAAGGTCCTCGGGAGATCGGGGTCCGCTCACAGTTATCGTTCTACCCATATAGCAGAGAGTATGGGAAATAGGGATTTTGCGATGCTCCATGACAGTGCTCCTTTCAGATCAAAAAAATGGTATGTAAACGCTTGCTATGGTATACTAATTCAGACATAAAAAATTCACATTCATTGCATTGACATCATTATTTAAAACATGAGTCTTACCCTTAAAGCTTAAATCAAACGAGTGAGGGAGGCAAGAGTGATGGGTCAAGTCCATAGCGAAATTTTGCCGGGTCGTGTGCAGAGCTCCAATATGTCTGATTATGCGGAGGCAGTAGCCAATTTTGAGTGGGAGGATGTTGAACGTAATTTCTCATGGTATGAAACCGGCAAGGTTAATATGGCCTATGAAGCCGTTGATCGCCATGTGGATGAAGGGCGGGGAGCGGCAACGGCCCTACTCTACAGTGACACTGTACGGGAAGAATCCTATACATTTGCCGATCTGCAGGAGCGGTCGAACCGGTTCGGAAATGTATTGCGTAAATATGGCATCGGTAAAGGAGATAGGGTATTTATTTTTATGCCTCGCCAACCGGAACTGTATTTCAGTCTGCTAGGTATTCTCAAAATCGGAGCCATAGCAGGACCCTTATTTGAAGCCTTTATGGAAACAGCAGTTAAGGATCGTTTGGAGGATAGTGGGGCTGTTGCGCTGGTAACTACGCCTGAATTGCTGCATCGGGTCAAGCGAGAAGAGCTTCCTGAGCTGCGTCATATTTTTCTAGTAGGTGGAGCAACTGATATTGAGCAAGGAAACTTAGGATTCGCAGAAGAGATGGCTAACGTTTCTGCTGATCTTAATTTAGAATGGCTTGATTTGGACGATGGCCTTATTATGCATTATACTTCTGGTTCTACAGGTAAGCCAAAAGGCGTTTACCATGTGCATAGAGCAATGATTCAACATTATTATACAGGTAGAGTAGTGCTAGATCTACGTCAAGACGATATATACTGGTGTACGGCAGATCCTGGCTGGGTGACCGGAACTTCATACGGCATATTTGCCCCTTGGTTAAACGGGGTGACCAATGTAGTCAGAGGCGGCCGCTTTAGTCCTCAGGATTGGTATAAGACAATCGAACGGAATAAGGTATCTGTATGGTACAGCGCACCTACAGCTTTTCGTATGTTGATGGGTGCAGGGGAGCACTCTTTACAGGGGATTGATTTAAGCAGTTTGCGCCATGTTCTATCGGTTGGTGAACCGTTAAATCCGGAAGTAGTACGTTGGGGAGATAAATTTTACAATCAGCGTATTCATGATACTTGGTGGATGACTGAAACAGGGGCACAATTGATTTGTAATTATCCGTCAATGGATATCAAACCAGGCTCGATGGGCCGTCCGTTACCGGGGATTGAAGCAGCGATTCTGGATGACCGGGGAAATGTTCTCCCGCCTTTTTCTATGGGGAATCTTGCGATAAAAACTCCGTGGCCATCCATGATGAAAACGATCTGGAACAATCAGACGAAGTATGAGGAATATTTCCGGATTCCTGGCTGGTACATTTCTGGCGATTCAGCTTATATGGATGACGAAGGATACTTCTGGTTTCAGGGACGAATTGATGATGTCATCAACTCTTCTGGTGAGCGTATTGGTCCATTTGAAGTGGAGAGCAAATTAGTGGAGCATCCGGCAGTGGCAGAAGCGGGTGTAATCGGCAAACCGGATCTTGTGCGGGGGGAGATTATTAAGGCTTTTATCTCGCTTAGAGAAGGTTATACTCCAACTGCTGCCTTGAAAGAGGAGATCGCCGCTTTTGTCAAAGCGGGTCTGTCTGCACATGCTGCCCCGCGGGAAATCGAGTTTAAGGATAAACTTCCGAAGACACGATCAGGTAAAATCATGCGGCGTGTACTGAAGGCATGGGAGTTGCATCTACCGACAGGAGATCTATCCACGATTGAGGATTAGAATGAATTGTAAAAAAACACCGTTCCCGGATGAATTCATGGGAACGGTGTTTTGCTGTGTAAAATTATTTAATGATCTTTGGGTTAACGTGTCCCTGCATTATTACCTGCTGTGGTATTATTACTGCCTCCAGTACTGTTACCTCCGCCGGCTGGTGTTTCCGTCGGTAGTAGCGGGAGAATGTTACCTGGATCCTCAATAACGTCTCCTGGTGTCGTCTCAGGCTCTGTAGGCGCCTCTGTACCAGGTTGTTGATCAGGTGTAGGAGTTGCTTCGGGTGTTGGTGTAATCCCTCCAGCAACGCTGCCAGAAGCCGTCTCATTACCTGCAACATCCACGGCTGTTACATAAAAGGTTGCATTAGCACTTGCAGGTGTACCCGGTGTGAATACCTTGTTCTCATCTGCCATGAGTATAGATTGCTTCTGGAAAGAACCTCCGTTTAATGAACGATATAAGCGGTATCCCACAACATCTGCCGAGCTGCTAGCGGAGAAGCTGATGACCGCTTTACCAGTGCTATAAGAGACGTTAACATTTCCGGGAGCAGCAGGGGAAGCCCCATCGTCCACACGTGGATCAACTTCTGTTGGAAAATCCGTCTTGGCATCGGCTGGCATATAATACTCCAGTGATTTATGATCCTTCATCTTAGGGAAGGCAGCCAGGAGTTCTTTGACTAGTTCCTGTATCGGCTTCTCGCGTTTAACGACGATTTTTTCCTTTAGGAACTCCTCTGGAGTGCCTTCCAACGGGATATAATTGACGCCTTTGTAAGTAATATACTTGGCTTTGGAAATCCCGTCGTCGCTCTCTTTTGGCACATATTTTGTATTAAATATATCCGTTGTGAATTTATCAGTCAGGGATGTTGGCAGTTTGCCGCTATATGCGGAAACTGTCTTTTTAATAATTCCCTCAGGTTGTGCAAATTTGTCTGTGACGAATAGTTCCGGCTGCTTATCAATGACAGCATTCAACACTTTTGCCCATAATGTTTGGGCTTGACGTTTTTGTGTATCTCCCGTAAGGGTGTTGATTTGCTCTTTGTAGCCGACCCACATTCCCAGTGTGACATCAGGAGTGTAGCCCATAAACCATACGTCTCCATAATTCTGGGTAGATCCAGTCTTACCGACAATCGGAATTTCTTTAGAGTGTTTGTATTCTCTTTTTACGGTGCTGGCTGTACCCTCTGTAATTACAGTTCGCAGCATATCTGTCATTAGGTAAGCTGTTTGCTTAGAGAATACTTGCTCAGGATTAACCTTGTGCTGATAGATAATTTTGCCCTCTGAATTGACGATTTTCTCAATCATGTAGGCATCATTAAAAGCTCCTTGGTTACCGATAGCGGAATAGGCATTGGTTAACTCTTCTACGGATACACCGTATTTGAGACCACCTATAACTCCAGTCTGCGCGCTGTAATCATCATCTGTGAGGGTGGTGATCCCCAGCTTTTTAGTAAAGGCCCAAGATTTCTCTATTCCGACCTTTTCATTAAACAGCTTAAGCGCAGGCAAGTTGAGCGATTTGTTAAGTGCGTAACGGGCAGTGACCAGACCTTGATAGCGATTATTGGCATTCTTAGGAATGTGGAATCCTTTTCCGCCGTCTTTTAGAATAATTGGCGCGTCATCCACAATCCCGGCAGGCTGAATTAGCCCTGCATCTAAGGCTGGTAAATAAGCTGAAATTGGCTTCATGGTCGATCCGGGCTGACGGATCATTTGAGTAGCATAATTCATCTGCTCAATATTGAAGTCGCGACCCTCAATCATGCCGAGAATGGCTCCGCTTTTGTTGTCGATTAACATGCCAGCCGTTTGTTCCATACCTTTGGTTTTGCTGTCTTTAGTAAAATTATTGCTGTCTTCTGAGACACTATGCATTGCATTGTAAACTTTTTTATCAATGGTTGTGTAGACTCGATAACCGCCGGTCATGAGCTGCTGTCTTGCTTCCTCAAGTAACACGGCATTGTCAGTAGTGCTATTGGCATCCGTTGTGCCATTTTTCTCTTCATTCAATGATAGAAGGATCTCGGATGCTTTACGCTCAGTCTCCATCATCAGGTATGGATAGGTAGCATAGGCTTTTTTGGTGTGCGGCGCCAGAGAACTCTTGATATCAAATTGAAGGGCTTCATCATATTGAGAGGTAGTAATCTTATTCTCTTCAAGCATACGACGAAGTACAAGATGTTGACGGTCCATAGCTCTGTTGAAAGCTTTTTCGTTGAATTCACCTATGCCATTAAATGCAGAATAAGTGGAAGGGAGCTGCGGAAGACCAGCCAAATAAGCTGCTTGAGCCACATTCAATTTGTCCAGATCGTCTAGACCGAATATCCCTTTGGCTGCTGCTTTAATTCCGAATACATTGTAGCCATTCGAGCCATTGCCGAAAGGAACCTTATTCAGATAAGCCGTTAATATTTCTTGTTTGGTCAAGAAGCGTTCCAATCTAAGAGAAAGTAGAATTTCTTTTACTTTGCGATCTTCTGTCCGATCCAGATTCAGGAATACACGTCTTGCGAGCTGCTGGGTGAGTGTACTGCCTCCGGTTTGAACGGATTCATTGAGAAGCTTTTGTTTGACGGCACGCAAGGTGCCTTTGAAATCCACGCCATTATGCTCATTAAAATTATTGTCCTCTATAGCGAGAACTGCATCGATAATAAGCTGGGGGATATCGTTGAATTCAATGAGCCTTCGGTCTTCTTCTGTCCGAAGCTGGCCGATCGGTGCGCCGTCTCGGAAATAAGCGAATCCGGTGATCGCATTTTGACTGACCTGCTGCTGAATCATTTCTTCGGAGCGAACAGGTTCATCCTTCACAATGGAAGCGACATAGCCTGCTACAGCACCACCGGCAAATAGAACGCCTATTATTCCAAGAATAAACATCCACTTAACTACAGAACCGAACCTGCTTAGGGCGGATCTGCGGGGTGAAGGCTTCTTAGCGTTTTTTTTCTTGTTCTCTTGAGCCATCGACGATAATTCCTCCTTTTAACGGAATTATTATAGCATAAATTGGCGTTTTTGAATGCGCTTCTACCTGATTCTCATGGACTTAAGATTCGACTTTTGTGCAAAAATTATAAATAAAGTAATTTAGGGTATGATTTGCGGAAGCATAACCTTTTACAAACGGCATGGAATTTAGGATATTGACATAACAAAAAGCCCCCGGATTAATCCGGAGGCTTCGGTCATACCCGCTAAAAGCGAGATATTAACGGTTGTAGAACTCGACGATTTGTTTCTCATCGATATCCTGGGAAAGCTCGGAACGTTCTGGCAAACGAATATATTTACCTTCGAAAGATCCTTCAGCATATTCCAGGTAAGCTGGAAGGTGGTTACGGTTAGCAAGAGCTTCTTTAATGGAAGCCATGCCTTGGCTCTTCTCGCGAAGACCGATAACGTCGCCCAAGCTTACACGGTAAGAAGCGATGTCGACTTTTTTGCCGTTTACAGTTACGTGTCCGTGGGATACCAACTGACGTGCTCCAGCACGGGAGTTAGCAAATCCAAGACGGTAAACTAGGTTGTCCAAGCGGCTTTCAAGCAAGAACATGAAGTTTTCGCCCGCAAGACCTGGAAGTTTTTGTGCTTTAGCGAAGAGAGTACGGAATTGTTTCTCTCCCAAGCCG
This sequence comes from Paenibacillus sp. FSL R7-0048, assembly GCF_038004505.1. Lineage (NCBI taxonomy): Bacteria > Bacillati > Bacillota > Bacilli > Caryophanales > Paenibacillaceae > Paenibacillus > Paenibacillus sp. FSL R7-0048. The sequence continues at coordinate 2,895,180 of NZ_JBBORF010000001.1, forward strand.
TACATGTGACGCAGTTTTTGTTTTTCCAAAAGCTGCATTCCGTAGTTACTTACTTTTCTGCGTTGGTTAGCGCCGTGTTGTCCTGGTGGGAAAGGGCGTTTCAGGTCTTTGCCTGTACCGCTAAGGGAAATGCCCAGACGGCGGCTGAGTTTGAATTTAGGTCCGGTGTAACGTGCCATGTTATAGTAGACTCCTTTATATTTGAAATTTCAGGTTAGGGCTCTATTTGCGCCGCATTTCGTATCCGTGATTAGCATTAATGGCTTCCACACTACCAGGGAAGTTCAGCCGCTGCCCTGGCAGTAACGAAATGCGTGAGGGTGACACAACGTTACGCCCAAGTAAGACTTGTTACAGTCTTGTTCAACAATAAATATTATATGAAAGTAGCATATAAAGTCAAGCGCATATTAAAAGAGTTTTTGTCATTCTTTGTCGTTAGTTCTTTGGTCCTAAAAAAAATCCCGGAAATAAGGAAAATATAATGCAATACACAAAGAAAGGGAGTAAAATATAGTTAATTAGATGTTAATTGGGAAGTTTTTTTTTCTTAAATGAGAAGCAAAGGGGATCTTCGTTATGTCAGAACAGAAAGCATACGCTTCTCAAGACAGTCGTATGCTGATACAGGACAAATTGCACACTAGTAGAGATTCCGAAGATCCCACCGCCTGGCTTAGGGAAACGGAAATAGTGTCCCATGACTTCCCATATTTGGCCAATCTGATTGCAGACAGCTTCGAGGAATGGATCGATGGGCTAGAGGCTCTACCATTCGCTAAATCATGGGATTGGTGTGTGCTGAATTTTGAAGGCAGATATTTTGCTAATATTGCCGATCAGCAAGAACGATGGAGGCACCAATGGGAGCAAGCGGCTGCAGCTAGTTTACTTTCTGGCGCAACCTCATCTGTTCAACTTACGGTGCAGGGTCAGGCTATGAGCTTTTTTACTATACCGCTCATCACTCGCGTTGACAAAGAAATTTTTGCCTTCCTGGGCTGTGCTATGCCGACACAACAATATTTAATGGGTGGACGAGATACTGCTGAGGCTATATCTTTGCAGTACCGGACCATATTCTATCATAAGTTTGAACATATTTTTGTAACTGATCTTGCGAGTGTTCATCAACATGCTGAACGTGAGAGCAATCGCCGCTCCTTGTTATTTCAGATCGTTCAGCGGATGCATGACAATATTGATGTGAACGCTGTGCTTACGGAGGTTATAGATAGCATTTCTGCAATGTACCCTGGTGCCAGGCTTGAGCTGTTTATGTCGCAAGATCACCGCAGCACTCATCCGCAGGTCAAACCTTTACCGTTTCAGATGTCCAGTGATGATGTCTGCGCTAGAGCATTTAAAGACGGCCGTGTTGCTCTGAACACCAACACTGAAGATCAACACATTGTAGAGATTGGTCTTCCGCTAGGCGGGAAGCAAGGGGTTTATGGCGTATTCCACATGGTGATGGATAACTCGATCTTTATGGATGTAGATTTACGGTTTCTCTCGATGGTGGCGGATACCGCAGGTACTGCTTTTGAGAATGCCAAGCTGTATGAACGCTCCAATCAGCTCATTCGTGAGCTGCGTATGAGTAACGAACTTACACAACGGCTGAATCAGAGCTTGCGTTTAGGGGATATTTTTCAATTTGCGTTTGAAGAGCTGCTTGAGATGTTTGGCGCTGACTACTGCTGTATTTTACATATGAACGAAGAAAAGGGCGGGCTAGAGGTTATTGCTTGCAATCATTCCTCCTTGCAAAATGAAATTTTAGAAGTAGGACAAGGTTTAGGCGGGAAGGTCTATACTACTGGGGAATCATTAATCATGTCTAACTACATAGATAATCCTAATACTACTTCTCGTTTAATGAATGCTACCGGGTCGCAGTCGCTGATTGCCACACCTTTAAGTGTAGGTGGTGAAGTGCGTGGTGCCATCATGTTGGCGCATCGCGATGCCCATTATTTCTCTTATGACAATTACAGATTGCTTCAGGCGATGGCGGGGCATATTGGACTAGCTGTAGGGAATGCAAGGCTGCATGCCGAAGTTAGACGTCTAGCGAACAGAGATAGCCTAACTGGACTTTATGCTCGTCATTATCTGGACGAAGAAATAAAGGAACGGCAGTCTACAGATTTTTGCGGTTGCTTAATTGTTGTGGATATCGATCAGTTCAAGATGGTGAATGATACCTATGGTCATCAAAAGGGCGACAAGATCTTAAAAGAGGTCAGTGAAATTGTGAAGTCCTCCATCCGTCAAGGGGATATTGCTGCGAGGTGGGGTGGAGAAGAACTGTCGGTCTATTTACCATTAATGGGAGTAGAACAGGCAGTAAATGTGGCTGAACGTATTCGTAAGAGAGTGATGAATGAGACCGAACCTAATGTAACAGTGTCCTGCGGTATAGCAGAATGGAGCTGGATGGACGAACGTGTAAGCGTCGAATCCCTGTTCTATCGAGCAGATATGGCACTGTATAAAGCTAAGAACAATGGGCGTAACCAAGTGATCGTTGACACTAAAGAGAATGGCAGCGGTGTGAAGGGATTGCCTCATAAGTAAAAAAAATAGCAGAGCAGCGGTTCTCCCGTTATTGGAGAGTCGCTGCTTTTTGTTTTGGCAGATGGCTGGCGCTTCGACTGTGTATCAAATATGCCGCTGCGATGCATTCGGACCCAGATGACGCTATTGGCATGTATTTTGCCTTTGGGGCATGTTTTCGGACACCAGAGACACTATTGCTTAGTAATGGGGGCATATCGGGCGCATTTCGGGTAAATAGCTGCGCTGGAGTCCGTTGGTATGGGAAATATCGGGAAATGCTGCGTTAAGGGTCAGCTGTGTCCGTTAGAGACAACGGTGCGGCAACTGGCATCGGTAATATTCGCACATCGGCATTTGACCAGCAGTTCTCCCGTAATAAGGAGTTGCTGGTCATTGTTTTTAATAGTTGGCTGGCTGCTTCGACTGTGTATCAAATATGCCGCTGCGATGCATTCGGACCCAGATGACGCTATTGGCGTGTATTTTGCCTTTGGGGCATGTTTTCGGACACCAGAGACACTATTGCTTAGTAATGGGGGCATATCGGGCGCATTTCGGGTAAATAGCTGCGCTGGAGTCCGTTGGTATGGGAAATATCGGGAAATGCTGCGTTAAGGGTCAGCTGTGTCCGTTAGAGATAACGGTGCGGCAACTGGCAGCGGTCATATTCGCACATCGGCATTTGACCAGCGGTTCTCCCGTAATTGGAAGGTCGCTGGTCATTGTTTTTAATAGTTGGCTGGCGCTTCGACTGTGTATCAAATATGCCGCTGCGATGCATTCGGACCCAGATGACGCTATTGGCATGATTTTAGCTTTTTAAGTGAGGTTTCGGACTCCAGAGACGCTATTGCTTGGAAAAGGACTCATTTTGTGCGTTTTTAAGGTCAATTGCTGCGCTGGAGTCCGTTGGTATGGGAAATATAGGGAAATGCTGCGTTAAGGGTCAGCTGTGTCCGATAGAGATAACGGGGTGGCGATTGGCAGCGGTAATATTCGCGCATCGGTACGTGACTAGCGGTTCTCCCGTAATAAGGAGTTGCTGGTCATTGTTTTGTTAGTTGGCTGGCGCTTCGATCGTGTATCAAATATGCCGCTGCGTTGCATTCGGACTCAGATGACGCTATTGGCATGATTTTAGCTTTTTAAGTGAGGTTTCGGACACCAGAGACGCTATTGCTTAGTAAGAGGGGCATATCGGGCGCATTTCGGGTCAATAGCTGCAATGGAGTCCGTTGGCATACGAAATACCGCAAAATACTGTAATTAAGGTCAACTGTGTCCGATAGAGACAACGGCGTGGCGACTGGCAGCGGTAACTTCGTGAGTCTGAAGGTGGTATGTACTGACATTCAGAAGCAAGCGACGAACGCGCATAAGCTAGAGCAATGTATGGAAACCGATAGCAGCAACGTATTTGCATTTGTATAAGGCGCGCAGGAAGGGAGAACCCTATAGTGGGCTGTAAAGTAAAATACTCCAAGAAAGGCCTGATGACCGTGAGAAAGTCATTATTACTGAAGGGGTTAGTTCTTATGATCTTCACCTTGTCCTGCGTGTTCAACAGCGGTTGCAGCGTTATTAGAGACAAACCAGCCAAGGAAGATCTAAGTTTGGTGTTAGCGGGTATAACGGGCAGCGATGGAGTTACTTTTAAAGGGTCAACCATGCTTACAAAAGGTGGAAAGACCGTTCCGGAATCCATGATATTTTACGAAGGCACAGTACAGGACCATAAGAAGGTCAATCTGTATACACTGCTTCCTGATAAATCCTCATCCACAAAAAAATCAGCAAATAGCGCTAAAGATTTCAAAAGCAGCATCACTTCTATGAAAGCTTTCCATAGTCAGCTAGAGAAAAAAGAGGGGGAATGGGTAGCGTTGACCACTGAAGGTTCCTCTGAGGACGGAAATCCGCTTGTTTTGCTTAATCCGTTGAAACAGCTGGAGGAGCTGCAATCCATGGAGGCTAATGTGACTGAAGATGCGGGTGCAGGCAGAGGGACAAATGTGCTGCGGATCGAGCTGACACCTGCTGAGGCCAGAAAGCAGCTGACTGCTGAATTGGAAAAAGAGATGCAAGACCTTCGACCTGAAACACCAGATTCTGCTGGAAAAATAACAAAGAACGATCAGGCGGTTACGCAAGCTTTGGTGGAGCTATGGGAGAAGAAAAATAATGAATTACAGCAAAAGCTGAAACAAGCTAATGTTGAGACTGTCTACCATTTAACCGTTGATACAAAACATAATCTTCCGAGAAAACTCACCTTAAATCGTAAGGTTACCTACTCGGAAGCGGGGAATAAATCTGATAATGAAACTTATGTATCACAGGTGAATTTTTCAGGCTTTCGTTGATTTTCACATTATCCCACAGGTCTTGCGCTCCATACAGGGCGTGCTACAATAGAAAAGCTTGCTTATTTTTTAGACAGAGGAAGGAAGAATACACAATGAAAGATCCCAGAATTCAAAAGCTGGCAGCTAACCTAGTCGGTTATTCCGTAAATGTCCAGCCAGGCGAGAACGTGCTCGTCGAAATGATTGGCAATGAAAGAGATTTAATCAAAGCTGTTGTAGAGGAAATCGGCAAGGCCGGCGGTCATGCTTTTGTACAATTAACAGATCGTACAGTCCTGCGCAGCATGCTTAAATACGCAACTCGTGAGAGTCTTCAGACATGGGCTGAAATTGACTTGAACCGGATGAAGCAAATGGATTGTTATATCGGGATTCGTGCAGGTGAGAATGTGAACGACCTGTCCGATGTTCCTGAAGAAAATATGAAATTGTATAACTCGTTGTACTCTCATCCAGTGCATAGCGAACAACGTGTGAAGCATACGAAGTGGGTAGTACTGCGTTATCCGAATGCTAGCATGGCTCAGCTTGCGAATATTAGCACTGAAGCGTTTGAGGACTTTTATTTCGAAGTGTGTAATTTGGATTACGCCAAGATGGACAAGGCTCAGGATGCTTTAGCTGATCTCATGCGCAGAACGGATAAGGTACATATTTTGAGTGCTGGAACAGATCTTAAGTTCTCGATTAAAGGAATCGGTGCAGAGAAATGCTCCGGGCAAAAAAATATTCCGGATGGCGAGGTTTACAGCGCCCCAGTTCGCGATTCTGTAAATGGAACGATCAGCTATAATGCACCGTCAGTATATAATGGAGTGACCTTTGAAAATATCAAATTTACATTTGAGAACGGAAAAATTGTTGAAGCCACCAGCAATGACTCCGCCCGTTTGAACGAAATTTTGAATTCAGATGACGGCGCACGTCATATTGGCGAATTCGCTATTGGTTTTAACCCTTACATTCTTCACCCGATGAATGATATTCTTTTTGACGAAAAAATCGCAGGCAGCCTGCACTTTACGCCAGGACAAGCATATGATGTTACAGATAACGGTAACCGCTCCTCCATTCACTGGGATCTTGTGTTGATCCAACGTCCAGATTATGGCGGCGGAGAAATTTATTTTGACGATGTATTGATTCGTAAGGATGGAATTTTTGTGTTGCCGGAACTCGAAGGTCTGAATCCTGAAAACTTGAAATAAAATGTAATAACAAGAAAACTCCTTGCACAAGTAAGCGGATTCAATGTATCATAAGAAATGATAACAAAAGACTAAAGTTTTATAATCAAGTTGCGGAGGGATTTCTATGTCCAGTAACAATGCGGCAATTGTCGATATTGCCCAAACGGCAGGCCAGTTCAACTCTTCAATCGTTCTTCAAGCGGACAACAAGTACATTGATGTTAAAAGTATCCTTGGTTTGTTCACTACTTTGGTATCCAGCCAAAGCTATGAGCTTCATGTTCATGGGGCAGATGCTGAAGAAGCTAAGAAGGCAATGACTGAAGTGTTTGCAAAACACGGTTTGAAATTCACAGTTGTTGCTGAGTAATAGTCGTGCTAAAAACGTCCTACCGGTTTTCGGTGGGGCGTTTTTTCTAGAAGTAGATATGAAACTTGATAGGATAACGCAGCAGGTTCTTTTAAATATATGGTTAGTATAAACTGAATTGTTGTATTGATACCGGATTTCGTCTAATATTAAGTAAAATAGTAAAAGCAGCTTAACTTTTGGACATGGGGGGGATAGAGGCATGACTTCATCGGAATTACAGGAACAGTATAATCTTAAAGCAATCAATCTTCTACAAGAAGATGCCGATAAAATTCAGCAACTTATAGAAGTGCAGATGGAGAATCTGGCAACACGCTACTGCCCTCTCTATGAGGAAGTGCTGGATACCCAGATGTACGGTTTCTCCAGAGAAGTGGATTTTGCGGTTAGAGCAGGGTTGGTCCCAGAAATTACTGGTAAAATGGTACTAAGTAAGCTGGAGCGTAACTTAGCAGTACTCTACGAGGCTTTGAACAACAAAGCGAAGGAAGAATAAATATCGGTTTCTTAAGTATTTATAGAAGCGCACATGAGGACGAATCGCTCATGTGCGCTTTTTGTTGTGTACAATGTTTAATAATGATTATACGAGATAGAAGGAGACTCCTAAAATCAGGTAGACCGTTAATAACAAGAGACCCTCATACCAGTTAGTCGAGCCGTCCTGAGTAATTGATTTGGCAATAAAGACAGCTACACCGATGGCGACAATTTCGATGGTCGTAAAAACTATGTCCATTGTATCACCCATGAAATAACTGGCGAAGATTAGGACAGGCGCTACGAACAGGGCGATTTGCAGACTGCTTCCAACCGCAATTTCTACTGCTGCACCGATTTTGTTCTTCATGGCCAGCATAATAGCTGCACTATGCTCTGCGGCATTACCGATGATGGCTACGAGGAACGCACCTACAAACAGCTCGCTGAATCCGAAACGTTCTGTTAAAGTCTCTAACGTTCCTACCAGCCACTCACTCACGAAGGCGACCATTACAGTGGCAAGCACGAGATAAAGGATGGATTTGTTTCTGGACCAAGCAGGGGCATGTTCATGAGCTAATTCTTCTTTACCCTCTTCTGTAACGTCCTCTAGATGTTTCTTATGCGTGATCATGGAGAAGATTAGCCAAGCTATGTACGAAGCGATGAGCAGCCCGGCAACGATTAAACTGAGCACATCTGTATCCTTCTCCGTAATAGAGTGGGTGGTAAAGAACATAGCGGGAACAAATAAGGCAATGACGGCAACGATCATCAGGGAGCCATTCATTCCGGCAAGGGTTACGTTGAAGTTCTGAACTTTGAACTTCATCCCGCCGGCGAAAATACTCAATCCTAGAACAAGCAACAGGTTGCCGATAATAGAGCCGGTAAGACTGGCTTTGACCATGTCGAACAATCCTTCCTTGACCAGGAAGAAGGCAATGATTAGCTCAGCAGCATTGCCGAAGGTGGCGTTAAGGAAGCCGCCCAGTCGCTGTCCGGCATAATGAGCTACACTTTCAGTAGCCCGGCCGAGAAATCCGGCCACAAACACCACAGCGATTGCTGAGAGAATGAACTGCAGGGTATGATCCCAATCGGCATAATGGCCGATTGCACTAAGGATAAAGGCGATACCCATCAGTGATGGTGAAATCCATTTTTTCAATGTAAAGGACACTCCTATCTATGTATTTAGATTGAATTCATAATCAATATACCCAAATTGTTCCTAGGTGTAAACGAGAAAGCGATAAAGTGATTTGCTTTTTAGCCTGTTTTGGAATTACAATAATTGATAATGAGTGTAGGGGGGATATGGCATGGCAGAACAACTTCAACTGGAAATGGGAAATATACGAATTTCAAATGACGTCGTCTCAAAAATTGCCGGTTTGGCTGCCTTGGAGACTCCGGGAATTGCAGCCATGTCTGGTGGCCTGTCAGAAGGCTGGGCGAAACGTCTAAGCGGTAAGAACGTTCAGAAGGGCGTTACCGTTGAAGTAGGACAGCTGGAAGCAGCAGTAGATCTACGAATTATCGTTCTCTATGAAACACCGATCCACGAAGTGTGCCGGATGCTTCAGCAGAACGTACGTGAAGCTGTGGAGAGCATGACTGGACTTCATATTGTTGAGGTAAATGTCAAAGTTGAAGGCGTAGCTTTCAAGAATGATGAAATCTCTTAAAAAACTTGTACACAAAAAAGCAGTCCAAGATTAATTCCCTGGGCTGCTTTTTTACGTGTAAATTCCCTAACCTCCGGCTTTATAAAGCTTACCGGGAACGAACCTGTCTAACCGTTGTTACAGATTTCGTTACTTCCTCTTTGGCAGGAAGGTTGGTTTCTCTTGAGATGCTTAGCATAATTCCCATGCACAGCATGCTGACAAGGAGTGAAGAGCCCCCGTAGCTGATAAACGGCAAGGTAACGCCGGTAAGAGGGATTGTATTGGTTACACCGCCGATATTGACAAAGGCCTGAATGGCTATGAGGCCCATAATCCCAATTCCGACGAGGGTACCAAAGGGATCCTTACACCTTAAAGCGATTAGAATACCTCGCCAGATAAAATACAGATATAACATCAAAAATATGGAGGTCCCCAGAAAGCCGAACTCTTCACCAATTACGGGGAAGATAAAGTCCGTATAAGGGTATTTTAGATAGTCCAGCTTTTGAATGCTTTTGCCGAAGCCGGAACCACTTACTCCACCTTGGCCAAGAGCGGTTAAGGATTGAATAATGTTATAACCATCACCCTCAGCAACCTGATAAGGATCTAAAAAGGCAACGATACGACCTTTTCTATAATCCTGAGTGTCAGTGGCTTTATCGGATGGAGATAAGGAATCAATCGCTGCTTTGGCGCCTATAACTAGTCCTACACCCAGCACTAGCAGTGCTATAGAGCCCAGAATATGCTTCATGCTGGCACCACCGGCATAAATAACAAGTCCGCTGGTAGCTACGAGAATAAGGCAAGAACCTAAATCCGGCTGCATCATTATAAGTCCGGCAACAATACCCACGATGACCATTACAGGGATATATCCTGTACGGAAATCTCTAAACCGTTCACCTTTTTTGGTGATGAGTGCTGAGATATACAGGATAATCGATATTTTGGCTAATTCGGTGGGTTGAATTCCAAGTTTTCCGATACTAAGCCAGCTCTTGGCACCATTAATTTTTTCAGAGAAGGCTACCACGAGCAGAAGTATAACGGTGATGATAAAAATAGGTACATACCACTTCTTAAACTTACTGTAGTGAATGTTCATAGCTATAAACATAACAACGATTCCGAGTACGATCCAGATCACTTGGCGTTTAATGAAATATAGAGGGTCATTACCGAACTTCGGGCTTGCTAAGGTTAAGCTTGAGCTAGCACTGAAGACCATGACTAGACCGAAACCCACAAGTAGTAGTGTTAAGATAAGTAGTTGGAAATCGGGTGTTCCTCTTTTGGGCAGGCTGACATTTTGTTTCGTCGTTCCCTTTCTGTTACTCAAGCCTCTAACAGCTGCTTTAATTCAAGAATCCGCTTAGCAGCAGTGTCCAATACTGGTTTTGGCACCGGAGATTCATATTCCAGGCCATGAGGGAAGGTTGCTTTTCCTAAGTATACGGCTTCAATTGCAAGTACGGCATCAGACTTCTCTAGTTTTCCCTCGACAGCGCGAGTGTTAATGCGTAGGAAGTATTCGCCACCATCCTGTGGGTCTTCAATTTTGCAGTCGTAAGTGGCACGATAGTATTCCCATTGCCAGCGGATGAAGCCAGCTTTTGTGGCACTCTCGTCCAGATAGAGAAGATCACTCTTCAATCCTACGAGGCCCGTGTTCTCAAAAATCATAGCACGCATATCCCCCTTATGAAGTATAATGATGAATTTCTGATCCGATTGCTGATGTTCTACCTCATGATAGTATGTTTCTAAAGGTTGTGCAAGAGTAGGCAGTGCCTAACAATACCCAGTTTTTTGCGTTTCTGCTACAATAAAAGAATTATAGTCGTTCGCGGCTGGAACAAAGTGAACAGGACTGCTATCGCTTGCTATGGATGCGGGTTTATCGAGAAGGGGATGGAGAACTTATGAAGAGCTTAGCGGTTGATTCGCTCATGCCGGAGATCGTGGAATGGAGACGCCATTTGCATCGTCATCCGGAGTTGTCTTTTCATGAAAAGGAAACGTCAGCATTTATAGCAGATAAGTTAGCCGAATTTGGAATTGAAGTCAGAAAAAGCGGGAAAGGGTATGGTGTGCTTGGCATACTACGGGGAAAGCGGCCGGGGAAAACTGTGGTTCTTCGTGCGGACATGGATGCCCTACCTATTAAAGAGGAGAACAAGAAGGATTACGTTTCGCAAAATGAAGGGGTAATGCATGCCTGTGGACATGATGGCCACACTTCCATACTGCTCGGTGTAGCCTCTTACTACAGCAGCCGGCTTGAGGAGCTGGAAGGGGAGCTGCGTTTTCTTTTTCAGCCCGCAGAGGAAGTATGCCCAGGAGGGGCGCAGGGGATGATTGCCGAAGGCATGTTAGAAGGAGCGGATGCGGTGTATGGTCTGCATCTGTGGACTCCATTGCCTATGGGAACTGTTGGGAGTGCTCCGGGACCGTTGATGGCATCTGCGGACGAGTTTTTTATAGATATCATTGGCAAAGGCGGACACGGCGGCATGCCTAACCGTACCATTGATAGCATCGTGGCGGGAGCGGCGCTGGTGACCCAGCTCCAGAGCATTGTAAGCCGCTCTGTGAACCCGCTGGAGCCCGCTGTACTCAGTGTAGGGACCATCCAAGGAGGATTCGCCCAAAATGTCATTGCCGAGCAATGCCGGATCACAGGGACAGTACGGGCATTCGACGAGGAGACACGGCATTTGATACGCCAGCGAATCGAAGAAATGACCGTTTCTATTGCCAGCGCTTACGGGGCAGAAGCTAAGATAGATTACGTTATGGGATATCCTCCCCTCGTAAATCACGATGGTGAAGTGCAGCGGTTTTTCGAGGTGGCCCCAGCGGCTTTAGGAGAATCTGTTGAAGTGATTCGGATGGAAAAGCTGATGCCAGCTGAGGATTTTGCCTATTATGTTAAGGAGATTCCAGGCTGCTTTATGTTTGTGGGTGCCGGAAATCCGGATAAAGAGGCTGACTATCCACATCATCATAGCAAATTTGATTTTGACGAAGATGCCATGCTGCACGGAATGAAGCTGCTCATTGCTATGGCGAATTCCTGTATGCGTGAGGACACAATCGTATAATTTCGTTTCATAGAGGAGAACCTATTCCCATAACATGGAGACCATGATTAGGAGGGTTCATTCTTGAAGACAGTGAAAGAGGTTATGACGAAGGAGCCTGCAACGGTTACGCTGCAAGATAATGTGTATGAAGTTGCCGTGAAAATGCGAGATTATGACACTGGATTTATACCTGTTGTTGATAATGAAGAACATAAGACACTGCTCGGTGTAATTACTGACCGCGATCTCGTGATTAGAGGTTATGCGGCTAAACACCCTGGTTCAACCTCAGTGGAAACTGTAATGAGTAAAGAGATTCAGGCCGTCTCGGAGAATACTTCAGTAGATGAGGCTGCAGAGTTAATGGCTGGCTGGCAAATTCGCAGGCTGGCGGTGACACGTGACCAGAAGCTGGTGGGCGTAGTGTCGATTGGAGATCTGGCTGTGCGCGACATTTTTGCGGATGAAGCTGGTGAAGCCCTCCATGATATTTCGCAGCAGCACTTACATTAAATAGTCAGATAGGGAAGCTCATGACCGTTATGCGGGGATGGGCTTTTTCCTGTTATATGAAAATAAACAAAATTACATAGCGCAAGCTTAAATCACTTGAACACTAGGGAGGAAAAGCTATGAATGGATCAGGAGCTTGCATCGTACGCAGGGACCGGACAATTTTACTGGAATGTGCTCATCCGGATTTTGAGGTGGCAAGGAAAAAGCTAGGGACCTTCGCGGAGCTGATAAAAAGTCCTCCTGCTTACCATACCTACCGAATTACCCCTTTATCTCTTTGGAATGCAGCTGCGCTTAATTATACTGCTGAGGAGATTATCACTAGCCTGCATCACCTTGCACGCTGGGGTGTTCCCACAGGATTGGAGGAGGAAATTGAAACTCTTTTGTCCAGATATGGAAAGCTGACTCTTCATGGCCAAGAGACTCAGAATGAGGTCGTTATGTTAAGAGCGGATGCTCCTGAGCTTTTGAATGAATTGAGTGATGTACAAGGTCTAAAAGCGTTGGGTCTACTGAGAATAAATCCTCTGGAATGCTCGTGCCCCGCGGAGAATAGAGGGCTTTTGAAACAAGAGCTGATGAGAATGGGGTATCCAGTTCTCGACTACGCCGGATATCATGAAGGGCAAGCGCTTAGCTTGACCTGGAAGGAGAATCTCGATACCTGCAAGGCTGATTCGGCAAACGATTCATTTGGCTTACGTGAATATCAGCAGGAGGCCGTTCAGCTGTTTCAAGGGACAGAAGGACAAGGGGGAAGCGGTGTGGTGGTGCTGCCTTGTGGCGCAGGGAAGACAATTGTAGGAGTAGCAGTACTTGAAAGTCTCCAATGTGAAACCCTAATTTTAACTTCAAATACAACGTCCGTAAGGCAATGGATGGATGAACTGCTGGAGCGAACAGATTTGGCTGGGGAGGCAGTGGGGGAATATTCCGGTGAAAAAAGAGAAGTGCGGCCAGTTACCATTGCCACCTATCAAATATTAACGCATCGTTCGTCCAAAGACGGTCCGTTTCTCCATATGAAGCTGTTTAACGAACGCAATTGGGGCTTGATTATATATGATGAGGTTCACCTGCTTCCAGCGCCTGTATTTCGGGCTACAGCAGACATTCAGGCTACACGTCGACTGGGGCTTACAGCCACTTTGGTTAGAGAAGACGGGAAGGAAGGGGATGTGTTCTCTTTAATCGGACCGAAACGCTACGATTTGCCTTGGAAGGAGCTGGAGCAGCAGGGCTGGATCGCTGAAGTGGAATGTGTAGAGATCATTGTGCCGATGAATCCGGAGCTTAAACAAGAATATATGTACGCGGCGGCAAAAGAAAAATTTCGTATGGCTTCCTGCAATCCTGCCAAAGCTGAAATTGTAGCTAAGCTTCTAAAGGTCCATACAGGTTCTTCGGTGCTGGTTATTGGACAATATCTCGACCAGTTAAGTGAACTGGCTGACAGGATCGGGGCGCCTTTAATTACCGGCAAAACGAAGCAGCGTGAAAGAGACGAGCTATATGCGGCTTTTAACGAGGGAGATATACAGGTACTGGTGGTGTCAAAAGTAGCGAATTTCGCGGTGAATTTACCTGACGCGTCAATTGCTATTGAAGTCTCGGGAGCTTATGGATCACGGCAGGAGGAAGCCCAGCGACTAGGTCGAATCCTCCGTCCCAAAGCGGGGGAGAATAAAGCCTATTTCTATACACTGGTATCTGAAGATAGCCGGGAACAGGATTTCGCTTTGCGACGCCGGATGTTTTTGACTGAGCAGGGCTATGAATATGTCGTTAAAAAGATGCCGAGTGGAGAGGAGCGAACCATCCATTGAACCAGCTGTCTACAGAAGCATTAGAGGTCTTAAAGCGATTATGTGCAGCTTATGCTGCCCAGCCGTTTGAGGAAGGGAAGGAAGAACGATTGCGCCCTGTGGCGCTTTGTCGTGCTGAGCAAAAGCTTGCAATGAACGAATTGCGCCGCGAGGGGCTGTTAACTGCAAGGCATAAAATATTAGGCGAAAAGCTGTACCAGATTCCTGTTGATCAGCTGCCGGCAATTGAACAAGAATTTTTCCCGTATCAGCCGCAATTCATTGCCGGGCATTTAGTGAGTCTTACCATGGAAGCAGGAGCCGGACTGGCGATAGATTTGTTTCGGGCTTTGCTGTTCACCGCTTGGGAAGGGTTGCCGCTGACAGCCAAGGGGATTATTCATAAAAAGCATCTTAACCGCTTAGCGGCGCAGCTCTCTTTTGGGGAGGAGCATTTGCAAGGGCTCTCCGTAGGTTCTCTATTAGAGGAACAGAAAACTCTTTCTGTCATTGTGACGGTAGACATCCTGCTGTGTCTTGGACTTATCCACAGGCAGAACACCGGATACACGCTTGATCTGGAGCTGTTGGATCGTTGGCTGCAGCTTCCTGAAGCGACGATGAGTGACATTCTTTATGGGATTGTAATTAATCGCTCTGGAAGCGTGGGGCCAGCCGATCAACATTTTCGTTATATAATTTCTAATGCAGATTTTATCCCCGGGAAATGGATAATGCTGCCCGCACTATTAGACTGGATGATGGCTTCTAATCTCACAGGTAACGTTGCCCGTAATGAGCTTGAACAATCAAGCTTGAACTGGTTACGTTGTTTAACAGGCTTTGGCTGGTGTGAACTGGGAGAAACCGCTGAGGGCATGTTGTGTTTTCGCTGGACCGCTGCTAAGCCAATGCTATCTGCTGAGAGGGGATCATTCGCTGCTGTTGGGTCTGGAGATACACAGGAACAGTTTATTGTGCAGCCAGATTTCGAGGTGCTGGTTCCACCGGAGGTCCCCTATTCTGTACGATGGACACTGGCTGGCTGCGCTGAGCTCCAGCAAAGTGATACGATATGGAGCTTCCGGCTGACGAAAGAGAGGTTGGAACTTGCAGCTGAGCGTGGAATGTCACCGAATGACATCATCTCCTGGATAAGTGAGCATGCAATGGGCGGGCTTCCTTCGGTGGTTCAAATGTCCCTTGAGCAATGGGCAAAAAGCATTGGCCGTACTTCACTATCGCAAGTAATTCTCTTGACCTGTCAGACGGAAGCCGATGGAGCTGCTATCGCAGCTCATCCGCGTTTACAGGAGAATCTTGAACGTATCGGTCCTTTACATTTCATAGTGGACCCGGAATATATGGAACAGATACGAAAAGAACTGTACTCCGCGGGGCTAGCGCCTTCCAGAATCATTGGAGGACAGGTGGAGGATACAAACGTAGGGTGGTGTTGGTTTCCTGATGAAACAGGAAACCCCGAAGCTACGTATGTTCTTCCAGAGCTGAATGTAGAACTAGGATTGCTGTCCAAAGGGAATCCTTTTCTTAACCTGCCGGTTATTGCTCCTGAACAAGAGGAGGAGATTCTCTTCGGTGGAGAAAATGTACCGCAGATCTGGAGCAAAGAATGGCGGCATTATCATAGCTCGACTGCACAAAAGGTGATGGAGCAAGGGTTAAGATGGGGAGTCAAGGTGCGTTTTGCACTAAAAGATCAGATGTTAGATTTTATCCCTTCCCGCATAAGCGGAAATCCATGGAGAGTTTCCGGACAGCTGCTCTATCACGATGGTGAAACGGTTGAAGATATAGAGCTCACTCCGGAAGACTGGAAGGAAATGAAGTTAGTTATTCCCAAAGGACGAAGAAATTCCTCTTCTGCTCAAGCGAGTGATTATGGTATGATAGAAAAGTCTACTGAATCGGTAGATCATTAACGAAGAAAAGAGCTGAGTTCATGAGCGTAGCTGAAATAAATACGGTCGATATGGCTGAAGTGCTGACATACGCCTATGAATTAGGCGATATGATTAATCAATCCGCCGAGGTGTCGGATTACTTATACTGGAAAGGACGGGTTGATACGAACCCCGAAATTCAGGCCATGGTCAAACGACTTCAGACTAAGAAGGAGTTGTTTGAAGAAACACAGCGATTCGGACATTTCCACCCGAATTATCATTCAGCAAAGGATGAGGTTTCGGCAGTAGAAGCGGAACTGGAGCGGTTCGAAGAAGTTGTTCGTTTCAAGCTGGCAGAGAAGACCCTTGACGACATTCTGCATTCCATGTCGGAAGCGATTGCTTTTTCAGTATCCGATAGCATTAAAGTACCAAGTAATGATCCTTCCCCTAAAGGTGGATGCGGCAGCGGGGGAAAATGCTCCTGCGGATAAGCTTCCCTTAGGATTTAGAGAGAGAAAGGCGGTTTAGCTTATGTTTGCGGAACGGACAGGATACATCATTTGGGTAAGTGACGTTAAAGCGGCACGTAACCTTGAGAAATACGGAACATTACATTATGTTTCTCGGAAAATGCATTATGCAGTTATGTATGTAAATGCAGAACGGGCCGAGGAAGTTATGAAGAATGTCCGCAGACTCTCCTATGTGCGAAAGATTGAAAGATCTTATCGTAACGAAATTAAGACAGAGTATACTAGTAATGGACCGGACAAGTCCCGTAATTACAGTATGTGATTCCAGGAGATAAACAGGCGCTTAAACAGCGTCTGTTTTTTTTATGCTTATTTACAAAAAAACGCCATTACTCTCGACGGTAGAAACTTGTACAACTTTCGGCAATGAGGTAAGATGACAACATTAAGTGCATACTAAGACCCTTATGGTGGAGTGTGATGATGATGCGCAACAAGGGGACGGATTGGCCCAGCACTTATGAGCCCTTCCACATCATGCTGAACGATTACAGGGTCGCCGATATCGTTATAACCAATCATGCGAAGAGCCGTTATATGGACCGCATCAGCAATGGTGCAAGCAATGCCGAAGAGGTCGCTGCATGGATGTGGCAGTGCCTAATGCAGAATCGGATCAAGCCCTTTTCAAGCAGTGATTATAACGCATATTTAATTGACGATGACTCTGTAGTAATCGCTGAGTTTACGGAATTGACAGGTGAGAGAGATCTCTCAGGCCAGCCATTATATTCTATGATCATCGTTTCGTTTCTTGGGAGAATCTCGGAGATGCCACAGTTGAGAGATTTAAAGACCTATTTTTCACTGCTGCGTAATTCTCACCGCACAAAGCTGTCGAAGAAGAAACGAAGACGCAAATAGTTTATAAAGAAACGGGCAAGAGGCATGCGGCGAGTCTGCATGTCCTTTTTAAAAATATAAGAATTTATATACAGCACGATTATAATATTCTTAAGTTTCTACGAGAAACGATTGTCGTCTTTAAAGGACGTTCTTTTTGTAATATAAGGAGTTGCGAAGCATGAACTTTCATCAGCTGCATATTTTTTATACGGTCTCCGAGCGGGGAAGCTTCTCGGCGGCGGCGCAGACTTTACATATGACTCAACCAGCTGTGACCATGCAGGTACAGGCACTGGAGGATTATTTTGGCACCAAATTGTTTAACCGTTCCACCAAAAAAATCGTACTCTCCGAAGCAGGGCACACCCTGATGCCATACGCGCTGCGCAGTATTCAGCTGATGCGTGAGACGGATCAAGCGATGTCAGCATTCACACATATGCTGGAGGGGCGGCTGCAGCTTGGGGCGAGTCTTACGATAGGAGAATACGTGCTGCCACGGCTGTTAGGCCCTTTCGGAAAGCAATATCCTAACATTTCAATTATGATGAAAGTGATGAACACCTCGCAAATTATGGAGGAAATCCTCAAGCATCAACTGAATTTTGGTTTAATTGAAGCCCCGGTCACACATCCGGACATGGAGATCGAGCCCGTGATGGGGGATGAGCTGAAGTTGATCGTGCCACATGATCATCCACTTGCGGAGCAGCAAGAGGTTACCTTGGAGCAAGTGCTTCAGCATCCTTTTGTATTGCGTGAGCAGGGCTCAGGAACGCGGCGTGTGATGGAGGAGCAGCTGTTCTCCAAGGGACTTGATCCGGGAACTATGAAGATCGTGATGGAGCTTGGAAGTACGGGAGCTGTGAAATCAGCGGTGGAAGCAGGTCTTGGCATAACGATCATATCGACCTCTTCGGTCAAGCATGAAGTTGCGCTGGGACTGTTGAAAATTGTGAATATCTCCGATGCCTCTTTTAAAAGACAATTCTACGCCATTCATCTAAAATCAACACTGCTGCCAATTTCTGCAGTAACCTTCCTGACTTATTTGCGTGAGCATTCGAATCAAATCTGATAGTTAAAGCGGGGGATATTACAATGTCAATTGTTCTACGTGGAGAAAAGCTAGTATTGCGCGATATTACAGAGGCTGATTTTCAGAAGCTTTATTATCACTATCATGAAGCTGAAGACCGTGAACACTTGAAATGGGATGGTCCCTATAAATCTCTGGCACATCAAAGATTCGAAAAGTTTACCGAGGACTACATAGGTCATTTGGCGTTAGTTGAGACGGAAACCCCGCGTAACCTGTTGATCATAGAAATAGACGGCAAGGTAAAGGGGAAAGTAGGGCGCTACTGGATATCGCAAGAAACCAACTGGATGGAGATTGGTATAGTAATCTTTGATTCTAGTTATTGGTCAGGTGGTTACGGTACGGAAGCGTTTAAGATGTGGATAGATTATTTATTTAATTCTCTTGATACAGTCCGTCTTGGAATAGGCACCTGGTCAGGGAATAAAAGAATGATCGGGTTGGCAGCGAAATGTGGCATGGTGGAGGAAGCTCGCGTCCGTAAAGCACGAATCGTGCGAGGAGAATACTATGATGCCATAAAAATGGGGATTCTGCGGGAAGAGTGGGAGAATGCAGGTAACCTATCTGCTAAGGATGTATGTGACCTCCATACCCATACTCAAGCCTCTGACGGCATGCAGCCGCCAGCGGAGAATGTACGGCTTGCTAAGGAGAAGGGGCTAAGCGCTGTTGCCATTACGGATCATGATACAGTAGCTGGCGTGAAGGAAGCCTGTGAAGCAGGAGAGAAGTACGGAATAACCGTTGTGCCTGGTGTAGAGATCAGTACGCGTGCTGGTGGCAAAGACATTCATGTGCTGGGCTATTATGTTGATCCTGAGAATGAACAATTTCTCTCACGTTTGGAAGGGCTAAGAGATACCCGGGTACTTAGGAATGAAGCGATAATTACCAAGCTGCAAGACCTTGGGATTGCGATTACCTTGGAACAGGTTATAGCGGGGATCGGGCGGGAATTGAAGCCTGATGAAAGCATCGGCCGGCCACATATTGCCGACGAGCTGGTTCGGCTTGGGGCAGCTACCGATATGAGAGATGCCTTCAACAAGTATTTGGCCGAGGGTGCAGCGGCCTATGTGTCACCTCCCAGAATCACACCGGAGGAAGCTTGTGAGTGGATCATTGAGGCAGGAGGGTCTCCAGTATTAGCCCACCCGGGCTTGTACGGGGATGACCTTCTGGTGCGAGATATTCTGGAGCAAGGCGCCTTTAAAGGGATTGAGGTCTATCACTCTGATCACGGACCTGCGGAAGAAGAACGTTATCAAGTTATGGCTGAGGATTATAATCTGTTAATAACCGGAGGTTCTGACTTTCATGGTGCCCGTCAAGGCGTAATTTTTCACGGGGATATCGGCAGTGTTACGGTTTCTACAGAAGTACTGAAGTTTTTAAACAAGAAGGCATGAAATTAGTCGATTTGCGGAGCGAATTATAAAAACCTCCAGCCTTAGATGTTCAACATCTGCAGCTGGAGGTTTCTTTATATCTAGTAGTTAGCTTCTCAAAGTATTTGGAAGACTCTTAATTCTTTCCTCATTAGGTGTGACGAACAGTGTCTTTTGATGATCATAGATTACAAATCCCGGCTTGGAACCGCTTGGCTTACGTACATAGCGGATCAATGTACAGTCCACAGGCACACTGCTGGACTGTTTGGCTTGGCTGAAATAAGCGGCAAGTTGAGCGGCTTCTTCTAGCGTTGCATCTCCAAATTGCTCACTTCGGATGACCACGTGTGATCCGGGGGTGTCCTTGGTATGCAGCCAAGTATCATTCGGAGAAGCCAGCCGATTGGTGACGTATTCGTTCTGCAAATTATTTTTGCCGACATAAATATCGATTCCTTCCGAAGAGGTGAAGACCTGTAATGTGGGTCTGGTGGCCTTTTTCTTCTTTTTACCCTTTTTGCTCCGGTCACGCAGATAACCTTGGCTTACAAGCTCGTCGCGGATCTCCTCAATGTCGTTGAGGGAAGCGTGGGCAAGTTGCTGCAGCAGACTCTCCATATACAAAATTTCCTCATGCGTCTTCAAAAGCTGTTCATTAATAACAAGCAGGCTGTTTTTATATTTGTTGTATTTTTTGAAATAACGTTGTGCATTGTCCGAAGGATTTAATAACGGATCGAGCGGAACCACCATTTCCGCCTGATTTTCATCATAATAATTGACCAAGGAGGCTTCTTTATCCCCTTTGGATACCGCGTGTAATGAAGCGAAAAGCAACTCACCCCAAATGCGGTAACGATCAGCATCCTGAGCTTCGTCGAGATCCTTCTGCAAATTCGCGAGTTTTTTAACGTTTTTGCTCCGTTCATTGCTGAGGAAACGGATCAAATCACTCACCCGTTGCTTTACAGTATCGCGCTCGGCTTTATCCCCGTAATAATCCTCCATACATTCACTGATGGAGTTGTAATGTTTCGCACTCTCACCCAGAAGTGTTAAGGGGATCGCAGAAAAAATCATTTTACCTTTTGCGTTTGCACCTGCAACAGGAGAAAACTCGTTATCGCATACGGGTCCCATTACGGAATGGAAGGCAACCCATAATTTTGTTGGAAACGCTGCTTCGGTTTCTGTAACTTCGCCTTTATCCAAGGTGTTTCTCAGACGAAGAGCAATTTCACCAGCAATCAGCGGGCTCATTCCGCTGAAAGCATGTACCATCCAGCCTACCGGGTCAGCTGAGGGAGATGGACCGCCAGAGCCGTCAGGTTTTTGCTCTACTGCTTCTTTTGTGATCAGATTAGCAAGCTCTCCCTCAATGATTTCTTCTGGCTCAGCTTTCTCCTCAACATCCTCTATCAGCGCAGCTTCTTCAGCAGCTGAGATTAAATTGAGAAATTGCTCCTGGCCGATTTCCAAAGGGTTCAGCTTATGCTGCTGAGGCGGCTCTGTGTAGGCGATGCCGGGCATCACAATCCGATAGCTGCTAATCGATGGAGTTACATGATGAATGCCGTCTATGATCGTTCCAGAGCTGAGATCAGTAAGAATGATGTTACTGTGCCGACCCATGAGCTCTATGATGATCTTTTTGGCAAATACGTCACCAAGCTCATCTCTAGTCTTGACGTTTATGTGAATAATTCGTTCCATGCCTACCTGCGTAATGCTTTCAATGGTCCCTCCCTCACAATGCTTCCGCATAAGCATGCAGAACATGGGTGCTTCCGAAGGATTAATGCTGTTTCTTTCGGTAAAATGCACCCGAGGATACGTAGGATTAGCAGAGAGCAGCAGCTTGCCGCCGCCACCTGCGCCGCGCAGGTTAAAAATTAAATCGTGATTGTTCGGTTGATATATTTTTCCTATACGTGCACCTATGAATGATTGCAATTCGTGCACGATAGCTTTGGTAACAATGCCGTCTAATGCCATGATAAAGCTCTCCTGTCGCCGTGAAATGAATTTCTTAAATATAAGAAAGTAAAAGTTTCACACAATACTTTATGTCTTATATTTCTCGCTCAAACGCCTACCTGTCCTTATAAGGACGCCAAAGACGTTTATGCTTACCTCTCTATGATGCCATACTTTAGGACATTCGCGCAAAAGGGGAATTGGATAGGGGTGATATTATTGGACGACCTTGAATACATTTGTCATGAACAGGTGGAAAAGCTGTGCGCCGCCGGAAGTAAAGAAACGACCGGGAGGGAAAGAAAAGTCATGGAACAAAACAGTTGGCACCGTCTCGGTGCAGAAGAGCTGCAGAAAATGTTCAATGTCCAGCCAAGGACGGGCCTCAGTGATGAGGAAGCCGCGGAGAGACGAAAGGAGAACGGGTACAACGAGCTGTCGGAAGGAAAGACAGTATCTCCGTTTACCCTGCTGTTGAACCAGTTCAAGGATTTCATGGTGCTTGTGCTCATGGGTGCAACGCTTGTATCCGGGTTGCTAGGCGAATACTTGGATGCCATCACGATCATCGCGATTATCCTACTGAATGGAGCGCTTGGATTTGTTCAGGAGTTTCGCGCCGAACGTTCGCTCAGAGCTTTAAAGCAGCTCTCCGCACCTTCTGCGAAAGTGCTACGTGGAGGGAATAGCGAGATTATCCCAGCCAAGCTGTTGGTGCCAGGCGATATTGTCTTGCTGGAGAGTGGTGATCGGATTCCTGCTGATGTACGTTGGTTGGAATGCAGTGCTCTATATGTGGAAGAATCCGCACTTACTGGGGAATCATTGCCTGTCTCGAAGCATTCGGAAGCGATCCGTGCAGAAGAGATTCCGCTTGGTGATCAGAAGAATTTAGGCTTCATGGGCACTATGGTAACCAGAGGAACAGGGAGAGCTGTTGTAATCCGTACCGGTATGAATACGGAAATGGGTAAGATAGCAGATCTAATCCAAAATACGGATTCTCAGGAAACACCTTTGCAGCACCGGCTTGAGCAACTAGGAAAGATTCTGATCTACGTATCTCTGGGATTGACAATTGTAGTTGTGGCAGCAGGTATTCTGCATGGACAGCCTGCCACCTCCATGTTCTTGGCTGGTGTGAGCTTGGCAGTTGCCGCGATTCCGGAAGGGCTCCCCGCTATTGTAACTATCGCGCTTGCGCTAGGTGTGCAGCGGATGATCAAACGCAAAGCTATCGTTCGTAAATTGCCGTCAGTGGAAACGCTGGGCTGTGCCTCGGTAATCTGTTCAGACAAGACAGGAACTTTAACGCAGAATAAAATGACGGTGACCCGATTATGGACGGGTGGACGTGGTCTTGAGGTAACAGGCGAAGGGTATGCTCCAAATGGACAGGTTCTGGAGAAAGGTAAAGCAGTGGATCTAAAACATGATCAAAGCTTACGGCGGATGTTGCAGGTCGGCGCATTATGCAGCAACGCGGAAATCATCGAGACCTTCCAGTCTGAAGTGCGAGGCAAACGCAAAGGGAAGGATAAGGATGCTATTCTTGAAAAGTCTGCAGACAACACTTCCGTTTGGGAACTGAAGGGCGACCCGACTGAAGGAGCACTCGTGGCACTGTCAGGAAAGATGGGTCTGACCGCTCAGACGCTTGCTGTAACCTACACTCGTGAACAGGAATTTCCGTTTGATTCTGAACGGAAGCTGATGTCTGTGATCGTAGGCCATCCTGGAGGACGGATGGTATGTACAAAAGGTGCGCCCGATGTACTGCTCAATCGCTGCTCATACATGCTTTGGGAGGGCGGTGTTGTGCCTTGTACGCCGACTTTGCGGCAAAAGGTGCTTGATGCCAATGAGCAGATGGCTTCTGGAGCCCTTCGTGTGCTAGGTATGGCTTACCGGGATATGCGTCCAAATGAACATGTGAATAGTGAAAAGGATGCGGAGAATCAATTAGTCTTTATTGGTTTGGCTGGAATGATTGATCCGCCACGTCGTGAAGTCCGCGATGCCATCAGCGTCACACGCCGGGCCGGGATTAAGACGGTTATGATTACCGGTGACCATGGAACAACTGCCGAGGCTATTGCTCACCAGCTGGGAATTCTGCAGCGTGGTGGAACGGTGCTGACAGGTGCTCAGTTAACCCGGATGGATGATGATGAGCTGGATAAGGTATCGGACAATGTGTATGTATTCGCCCGCGTATCTCCAGAGCATAAGCTTCGGATCGTTAAATCGCTACAACGTCATGGTCACGTAGTGGCTATGACCGGAGATGGAGTGAATGACGCTCCAGCCATTAAGGCTGCGGACATCGGAATAGCCATGGGTATCACAGGCACAGATGTGACCAAGGAAGCATCATCACTTGTTCTCGGAGATGATAACTTCTCTACGATCGTTGCTGCCATCGAAGAAGGCAGAAACATCTATGAGAATATTCGTAAATTCATTCGTTATTTGTTGGCATCCAATGTAGGAGAAATTCTGACAATGTTCTTTGCCATGATGCTCGCTCTGCCATTGCCACTCGTTCCCATTCAAATCCTTTGGGTCAATCTGGTGACAGACGGACTGCCAGCGATGGCCCTTGGCGTGGATCAGCCCGAGAAGGATTTGATGGAGCATAAACCGCGTGGTGCGAAAGAGAATATTTTTGCCCGCCGCTTAGGCTGGAAAATTATAAGCCGTGGACTCTTAATTGGCTTATGTACGCTAGGAGCATTTTGGCTAACTTTACGTATAGCACCAGAGAATCCTGCACAATTGATTCGCGCACAGTCGGTGGCTTTTGCGACACTCGTTATGGCACAGTTGATCCACGTCTTCGATTGCCGCAGCTCGCGCTCAGTGTTCCACCGCAATCCGTTCCAGAATAAGTATCTAGTGCTTGCCGTATTGTCATCAGTCTTACTGATGCTGGCCGTAATGTACGTGCCTGTGCTCCAGCCTGTCTTCAAAACAGTGCCGCTCAATTTCCGCGAATGGTGTCTGGTGTTTGTAACAGCCGGAATCCCAACCTTCTTGATGGGTGCCGGCAGTGTTTGGGGCGGCAAACGTAATCGGGGGCGCAGCGGCAGTACGATGATAAAAAGTACAAAAATTTCAGCATAAAGTCAATACTAATGCTCCATTCCTAAAGGTATACTTGTTGCAGTTAACCGCTCATATGCTTGCGAAATGCTAAATTACACAGAACCTTAAGCTTAAGCGAATGCTAACATAACATAACCTTTAGGAGTGGACTTTTAATGGAATTTACAAAAATGCACGGCCTCGGTAATGACTTCATCGTTGTTTTCGGTGAGCAAGAGCTGCCAAGTAATGCAGCGGAGCTTGCTGTAACCCTATGCAACCGGTTCTTTGGAATCGGTGCTGACGGACTGGTATATATCCTTCCTTCTGAGCGTGGCGATTTCATGATGCGTATTATGAATTCTGATGGTTCGGAGGCGGAGCAGTGCGGAAATGCCATTCGCTGTGTCTCTAAATATGTATATGACCACGGACTGGTAAGCTCAGAGCAGATTGTAATAGAAACGATTGGTGCCGGAGAACAAAAGGTTACATTAAACGTGAAAGACGGTGTTGTGGAGACTGTAACCGTAGATATGGGCGAACCTGTATTGTCCGGTCTGCAAATTCCAGTATCTATTGATGCAGAGCCAGTGCTCTCTCAGCCGATTGAAGCGGACGGAACCGAATTTACGTTCACAGCGGTATCCATGGGAAATCCTCATTGCGTGATTTACGTAGAAGATGCAGTGAATTTTGATCTTGCCACATGGGGACCTAAGCTTGAGGTACATCCTTTGTTCCCGAGAAAAGTAAACGTTGAATTCGCAACGGTACTGGATCGGGGGAGAGTGGATATGCGTGTCTGGGAACGTGGGGCAGGACCTACGCTTGCCTGTGGCACTGGAGCCTGTGCAACCCTTGTCTCCTCTGTGCTGAATGATCTTACAGACCGGGCAGCTTGGATTAGTCTAAAGGGCGGCGATCTCTATATTGAATGGAATGAAGAGGATAATCATGTGTATATGACTGGACCTGCTGAGGTCGTATTCACGGGCAGTGTAGCAATATAAAAAAATAACAAAAAAGGCAGTCCAAGAGCGCATTCTTGGACTGCCTTTTTTGTGTTTCTAACCTGATGTGACTTTAAGCAGCCGAATAATGGAAGGAGTAACCGAGAATAATACTACAATGTTTATGAAAAAAAGGAGGGGAGCTTGTTGAACATCAACGGGTTAAGTAAAAGAAATAAATCCGGTAAGGGACAGCAAGCAGACCCGGCGGGTTCAGGTTCTGGAGCCAGATTAACCATTCATCTGGAGCAGACACTAAACAATATCATTACCGAGCTGGGAGATAGTCCGGATCTTAGAATCCGCCAGGTAAAGCTTGGTGAGCAATCCTTTGTTGAGGCTGCTGCGGTACATCTTAATGGTCTAGCTAAGACAGAAACCGTTAATCAATTTGTAATGGGTTCATTGCTCTCTATTACGGATGAGATGCTCAAGGAAAGTAATACTGCAGCAAATAATCTGAATGACCTCATCTTAAACCGTGCCCTGGAAATAGGTGAAGCGCAGCTGCAGGAGGATTGGAACGAGGTGCTGCTCGGAATTCTTTCTGGGAAGACACTGATTCTCATTGAAGGTTATGACAGTGGCATCATGTGTGAGACTGAAGGAGGGGAAGCTCGTTCTGTCACCGAACCCTCGACTCAGCTAGTTGTGCGTGGTCCAAAGGATAGTTTTGTTGAATCTTTGGCTACGAATGTCTCATTAATACGCAGAAGAATAAGATCACCCAAACTAAGGCTCGAGCATGTGAAGATCGGGTCGGTAACTCAGACCGATGTGGCTTTAATGTACATCAAGGATACTGCGGACGAGAAGCTGGTTGAAGAAGCTAGAAAACGGCTGCAACAGATTAATGTAGATGCCATCATGGAATCCGGTTATATCGAAGAGCTGATTCAGGATAAGACCTTTACCCCTTTTCCAACGATCAATAACAGCGAGCGGCCAGACGTGGCTGCAACGAATCTGTTAGAAGGGAGGGTAGTGATTGTCGTTGATGGCACCCCCTTTGTATTGATTTTGCCTGCGGTTTTCACTCTTTTTTTTCAGTCAGCTTCGGATTATGCGCAAAGGTTCGATATTGCTATTCTGATGCGAATTATTCGGTATATCAGTTTTATCGTGCTTATTCTAGGGCCTTCCGTGTATATAGCTTTGACGACGTTTCATTATGAGATGATCCCTACGACTTTGCTGATCAACCTGTTATCGCAACGAGAAAATGTGCCTTTCCCCGCTTTTGTCGAAGCTATTCTAATGGAAGGTGCGTTTGAGATCATCCGGGAAGCGGGAGTAAGAATGCCACGTGCAGTTGGGCAGACCGTATCTGTAGTAGGTGCTCTGATTCTTGGTCAGGCCGTGGTAGAGGCTGGAATTATTACGCCCGTTATGGTGATTGTGGTCGCGTTGACCGGGATTGCGAGCTTTGCCATTCCAGCGTATAACATGGCGATTGCGGGCAGAATTATCCGCTTTGGTTTTTTGATATTGGCCGGTATGTTTGGTTTTTACGGGATTACATTGGGTTTAATCGTATTGGTTGCACATATGAACAGTCTGCGGACTTTTGGCGTTCCTTATTTGTCTCCAATCGTGCCTTTGTCATCTAGAGGTCAGAAGGATGCTGTCTTAAGGCTGCCTTTGTGGGCGCTTGGCACAGCAGAACCAGCTCCTGCTACTGCGCAGCAAGGGAACATTTCAGAAGGGAAGGAGATCACAACCGGACATGAACAGAACCTATCTCCAAAAATTCTTGATAAGACTAAAGGGACACAGTCGCATAAGAAAGGAAAGCAAGATTCTGAGTAAATGCAATTTTTTCTTAGCAGGACTTTTACCTTGCGTATTGATCTGTCTTAGTCTCACAGGCTGCTGGGATAGTGTGGAATTAAACAGAAGAGCCATCGTTTCGGGTGTGTCCATAGATAGAGGACCTACAGAAGAAGAGAAATACGTAGTATCCTTTCAGGTTATCGTTGCTGACGAAATCTCTGGGAAGAACGCTAGAGGGACTTCACCTGTTTCGGTATATAAAGGTAGCGGCCGCTCTATGTTTGAAGCATTAGCCAATGCCTCGCGTCAGACTGCACGTTTTTTGTCTTTAGGACATATTCGGGTAGTCATCATTTCCGAGAAGTTCGCGCAAGAAGGCATCAAGGATATCATGGATGTGCTGGAAAGGGAAAGTGAAACCCGGCTGACAAGCCTGATTTTTATTTCCAAGGGACAGCCTGCTAGTGAATGTATGACGACTATGACCGTGTTCGGAAGAATTCCATCCAACGATTTGGTGGAAAAGCTGCAGACGACCTCTAAACAATTCGGATATAACTATCGGATGGAGGTGGATGATATTATCCGGGGGATACAGGTTCCTGGTGGAGGGCCAGTGATCAATGGCGTGCTAGTGACTGGAGATTTGGAGCAGAGGGAAAGTAATGATAATTTAAAAAAAATAAGACCGGAGGCCATAATAAAAGTTACGGGTCTTGCAGCTTTTAAAGAAGACAAGCTTAAAGGGTGGCTGCAAGGGGAGGAGGCGATCGGTACCGTTTTGCTTAAGAATAAAATCTCTCAGATGCCGGTACTGGTCTCGATAGGTGAGAATGATTATATATCGTTTAATGTGTATTTATCACAGGTACATATCCACGCTGATGCGAAAGACATAGAGCATCCTATCTTCACGATTAACGTCACTCAGCAGGCTGGATTAAAGGAATCGCCCAATGGCTTGGATCTAACAGATCCAACGGTGTTAAATAATCTTTCGAAGCTTTTGGAAAAGAATATTAAAGAACAGATTCGTGCTGCCATAACAACTGCCCGTTCGTTAAAAAGTGATTATCTAGGTTTTGGTGAAGCAGCAGAAAGAGCTAATCCACGTGGCTGGAAACAAGTAAAAGATCATTGGGACCGTATATTTGAAACCTGCCAGATTAATATCAATACGGATGCTGTGATCAGGCATACGGATATGCGGAGTGATTCCTTTCAGTCCAAGTATAAGTAATGACGATAAAGGAGGAGCAGTTATGGGAAAAATAAAAATAGGACTACTCCAATTTTTCACGTTGACTTTGTTGTTTGAACTTGGAACAGCACTGGTAGTGAATCTTGGGATGGAGTCTGGTAAAGATGCGTGGATATCCATACTGCTCGGAAATTTGATCGGTTTGATTATTTTTTCGGGGTACACTTATTTATACAGAAAGTTTCCGGATCTCCCCTTAACGGCATATACCCGCAAGCTGCTGGGAAGATCCTTAGGTACGGTGATTTCCGTTCTCTACATTATCCTTTTTCTCAATTTAGCGGGTCGTGATTTACGGGATGGCAGTTCCATGCTGGTTATGGCTACTATGCACCGCACACCGTTGTTTATCATATCTACATTGATGATCTTATCTTCTGCGTATGTTTTGCATAAAGGAGTAGAGGTGTTATCCCGAACTTCATTGGTATTCGCAACTCTCGTAATGCTGATAGGTATATTTTGCTCGATTATGCTGATGTTATCGGGCTCCATTAATTTGAATCGATTGCTTCCTGTTTTTGAGAATGGGTTCCAGCCTGTGATCGAATCTGTCATTCGCCAGAACTATATGTTCCCTTTTGGTGAAATGATTTGTTTTACCATGCTAATGCCCTATCTGAACAATGTTAAAAAAGGTCCTTGGGTCATCGGAGCAGGGATATTTGTTTCAGGTTTGCTCTTAAGTCTGACTATGATGCTGAATATCTCCGTGCTGGGCACAGATATTGTGAAACGTTCACCCCTCCCTCTGATGCCCACGATTAGCAAGATTTCAATCTCCGATTTTATTCAACGTGTGGATATTCTAGTAGTTATGGTGCTGATTATCGGCGTTTTTTTCAAAATGTCAGTGTTTTTTGCGGCGGCACTTATAGGGATTTCCGAATTATTCAAAATTCCTTACCGGAGAATGGTCTATCCCTGTGCTCTGATCATTCTGTTCAGCTCGATGTTGAACGCGCGGAGCTTTACTGAACATATTAATGAGGGAGGGAGATTGTTATATACGATTTTCCCCTTCTTTATGGTGTTGATCCCTGTAATTCTTGTCATTGTTGCGGCGATAAGAAGTCATCTTTCCCCGCCACGTTCTGGTTGATGTCCTGTTTTCCAGTAGTAGATATCGGGGATGAACAAGCAGAGCAGCAAAATACAAGCCGTTGCTTTCTCAGAGGCGGTATAGAATAGATAATTAAGGATATAGCCGACGTTACCCAGCCCATAGCCATACAGCCAATCTAGCAAATAAATATACAATAAGCAGAGAGTGGCTAGCAGTAAAGTTACAGCGTATTTTCGGATCAGAAACTTTCTTGTTTTTTTCTTCAAAGTATTCTCTCCTTTATGGAAATATCAGCATTAACGTTAGTATGAAGCTTTTTATAGATGAACATGCATGGTGGATATTTTGGTCTAAATGCATTTCTTTTGGAAAGCTTATCATCCATACCGATTTATGTTACATTAGTATGAAACTAAAGTTAGAAACTAATGTGGCAGGGGAGGATCTTGTTGTGAAGCCGGATTTACGTTCCGCATGGGGAAATAAAGTATTAGTCGGAGACGGAGCGATGGGCACCTACTTATATCAGAAGGGTTTCCCGGTCGGCATTTCCTATGAAGAATTGAATTTGACCTCTCCGGGGGTAATCGAAGATGTTCACCGCAGCTATATTGAGGCAGGGGCAGTGCTGCTGGAGAGCAACACCTTCTCGGCGAACTATGACAGGCTCTCTAAATATGGTCTAGAATCTAAGGTTGAGGAAATCAATCGAGCCGGGGTTAGAATCGCTCGCCGGGCTGCTGGAGATCATGGGTATGTATTAGGAGCTGTAGGATCTATTCGCGCGGGCAAACGTGCGAATCTCTCTTCCACAGAACTGAAAAAATATTTTACACAGCAGATTGCTGCATTGTTAGAAGAGGACGTAGATGGCATTATGCTGGAAACCTTCTACGATGTTGAGGAACTGCATTTAGCTCTAAGAACGCTCCGCAAGATCAGCTCGCTTCCTGTAGTTTGCCAATTAGCTGTCGATGAAACAGCACGCACATTAGATGGATTAACTTTGCCGGAAGCTTTTCGTATCCTGGAAAGCGATGGCGCTGATGTTATCGGATTTAACTGTAACACAGGCCCGAACGGAATGAAGCGGGCGCTCAAAGCTGTACAAGGGAGCCTGGTTTTGCCAGCTTCTGTGTATCCAAATGCGGGTGTAGCGGATTATGTAGACGGAGAATACCGGTACGGGGCTTCTCCAGAATATTTTGGGCAAATGGCGCAGACTTTTGCGGAGATGGGCTGCCGGATAATCGGTGGTTGCTGTGGTACAACTCCGCAGCATATCGCAGAAATCTCGTCTGCACTGAAGAATTATGTACCGCAACCGCTTCCTAAACCGTTGCCACCTACTGTGGAGCGTGTATCGCTGCAAGATAATTTTGGCGATGATAATAGAGAGGGTAGAGAGCCGAACCTGGTTGATCTGGTAAAGGAACGACATACGGTTATTGTTGAGCTTGATCCACCTCGTGAATTGGATATCGCAAAGTTTATGCAGGGTGCAGAAGCGCTAAGAAGAGCAGGCGCGGATGCGTTGACACTCGCCGACAACTCTCTGGCTGTTACACGGATGAGCAATATGGCGTTGGGGCATTTGGTGCACGCTAAAACCGGACTTCGTCCGCTAGTGCATATTGCTTGCCGGGATCGTAATTTGATTGGTACTCAATCCCATTTGATGGGTTTTGATGCGCTTGGAATTGATCATGTGCTGGCCGTAACAGGTGATCCTGCGAAATTTGGAGATCTTCCCGGCTCAAGCTCGGTTTATGATTTAACTTCTTTTGAGATAATTAGAATGATCAAGCAGCTGAATGACGGGATTTCCTTCTCAGGTAAACCTTTGAAACAGAAAGCGAATTTTGTAATCGGAGCTGCGTTTAACCCGAATGTTAAACATTTGGATAAGGCAGTGCAACGTCTGGAGAAGAAAATCGCCTCTGGTGCCGACTATATTATGACCCAGCCTGTCTATGATCAGGAACTTATCGTGAAGATAGCTGAGGCAACAGCACATCTGGAAATCCCTGTATTCATTGGGGTTATGCCACTGGCAAGCGGACGAAATGCAGAGTTTCTGCATAATGAGGTTCCCGGTATTCAGCTTACGGACGATGTCCGCAACCGCATGAAGGGACTTGAAGGGGAAGCTGGAAGAGCAGAAGGTGTCGCTATCGCTAAGGAACTGTTAGATGTTGCTACTGCACATTTTAATGGGATCTATCTGATGACTCCGTTCATGTTCTACGATATGAGTGCACAGCTAATGGAGTATGTGTGGGAGAAATCAGGACGCAAATTGTCCCCCTTGTTTCGCTAGTAATAATCAATTACAATAGTGTAATGGATGTGATTCCGTTGTCATTTAGCATGACCGGATACGGTCAATCGTCCCTGCAATTCGGCGGCTACAAGATTATGTTCGAAGTGAAATCGGTGAATCACCGGTACTGCGAAGTTGTACTGCGGATGCCCCGGGATTGGACGGGTTATGAGGATGTGTTGAGAAGAAAGGTTCAACAGCACATCAAACGGGGAAGAATAGATGTTACCATCAATAGAGAGCACGATGAGTCGACTGTTAGACCGGTTCTGAATCACTCTGCTGTAATGACCTATCTAAAGGCAGCAGAGCAGCTTAAGAATGAATATGGTTTGAGTGGTGAGTTGACTTTACGTGATATACTTTCTATACCCGGTATTATGGACAGCAAAGACGAGGCTGCGGGTGCCGTGTCTGCGACATTAGAAGACTACTCCGAAGTATTGGAGGCGGGACTTGAGCAGTGTTTGCAGTCTCTGCTGGAGATGCGCGCCCGTGAAGGAAGTTTTCTAGCCGCTGATATTGAACAGCGCCTGAACCATCTTGAGAACATGCATGCTGAAATGGTTGAACTTGCACCTGTCGTAATCATTGAATATCGAGAGAAACTTCGACATCGATTAAATGAACTAAATGATGGGACGTTCGCTTTTGATGAGCATAAATTTGGGATGGAGATCGCTATTTTTGCAGATCGCTGTAATATTGATGAAGAGTTGACCCGGTTGTATAGTCATTTCGAGCAATGCAGAGCCCTCCTGAAGGGGAAAGGACCGGTAGGACGCAAACTGGATTTTCTCATTCAGGAGATGAACCGTGAGACGAATACAATCGGATCGAAATGCAATCATCTAACTCTCGTGGGTCTTGTGCTAGATATGAAAGCAGAACTGGAGAAGATTCGAGAACAAGCTGCGAACATAGAGTAATCGGGAATAGGTAATAGCATAGAACTTTATGGGGGGAACTACCGGAACATGGCAATCAAACTTATTAACATTGGCTTTGGAAATATTGTGTCTGCCAACCGCATTATTTCTATCGTCAGTCCGGAATCTGCACCAATCAAACGTATTATCCAGGAGGCACGTGATCGGCATATGTTGATCGACGCCACCTATGGCCGACGGACTCGTGCCGTAATCATTACAGATAGTGATCATGTCATCCTATCGGCTGTACAGCCGGAGACTGTGGCGCATCGCTTATCCAGTAAAGATGACGACAACGACGAATAACAACTAAATGGAGTGTATTATGTCAAAAGGATTGCTCATCATATTATCCGGACCTTCCGGCGTAGGTAAAGGTACTGTTTGTACAGCACTACGTCCGAAGATGCCCGAACTTGTCTACTCAGTTTCTGCTACTACTCGCAGTCCGCGTGCGGGTGAGGAAGATGGCGTCAACTATTTTTTCAAAAGCAAAGATGAATTTATGGCAATGATCGAAGCCGATCAATTGCTTGAATACGCGGAGTACGTAGGTAATTATTACGGTACTCCACGTGATTTTGTGGAGAGAACTCTCAATAGCGGCAAAGACATTATTCTCGAAATTGAGGTTCAAGGCGCTCTCAAAGTTAAAGAGAAATTTCCTGAAGGGATTTTTGTGTTCCTTCTTCCTCCATCCATGGACGAGTTGAAGGACCGCATTCGCGGACGGGGTACTGAGCATCCAGATGTGATCGATCACCGCATGACTGTAGCGGAGGATGAGATCAACTTAATGCAGCATTATGATTATGCTGTTGTGAATGATGAGATTGATCTGGCTTGTAAGAGAATAGAAAGCATTATTATCGCCGAACATTGTAAAGTCAGATAATTTATGCTGAAGGTCAAATGTATTAACAGTAAACTATGAAGAGGTGTCCCAGTGCTATATCCATCCATTGATGAAATGATGACTAAGGTTGACAGTAAGTATTCGCTCGTTGTCGCTGCTGCACGTCGTGCTAGACAATTGCGTGAGGGTGGCAAGACAGATGTGAAGAATCCTAGATCGCATAAATTTGTTGGTGTTGCTCTTGAGGAAATTTACGAAGATCGCATTACTCTAACCCGCGGTGAAGAGTAGTCTCAAGCATAAGTAATAATGACCTATTGTAGAAACGGATGCCGCCTATTTGTTTGAGGCGCTGCCGTTTCTTCTTGGGTTATGGAGCATTTACGGGTCTTAAATTTATGATGAAAGCCCAGAACCGGGCTCTTTATGACAACCGGAAGGTTGTTATTTTTTTCTCGTCGTAAAGATAGCCATTCGTTGTAAGAGTAGGGAACAGGGGGGAGATCATGTTGAAGAGCTTGAAGGGGAAGACTATTTTACTTGGGATCACAGGAGGAATTGCTGCTTATAAAGCGGCGTCCTTGACCAGTAAGCTTGTCCAAAAAGGTGCCGAGGTCCATGTCATTATGACAGCTTCGGCGAAGCAGTTCATTACAGAATTAACTCTACAGTCACTATCGAAGCAACGAGTATACAGCGATACATTCCAGGAGAGAGATCCATCCTCCATTTCACATATTGATCTGGCAGATGCTGCGGATCTTGTGCTGGTAGCACCCGCGACCGCAAATATGATTGCCAAAATGGCGCACGGGATCGCCGATGATATGTTATCTACAACGCTGCTAGCTACTACGGCTCCTATTATGGTTGCACCAGCTATGAATGTTCATATGTATCAGCATCCAGCTGTACTTAATAATTTGAATATTCTCGCTACTCGGGGCATTCAATTTATTGAGCCTGGTGAAGGACTGCTGGCATGTGGATACGTTGGCAAAGGTCGGCTAGAAGAGCCAGAGGCTATTGTGAGTGTGGTTGAGAATTTTTTTGCACATCAAGCAAGCGTCGCATCCAAACCTCTTGTGGGTAAAAAAATCGTCATCACAGCGGGTGGAACGGTAGAACGCATTGATCCAGTACGTTATATCTCCAATGATTCATCAGGTAAAATGGGCTTCGCATTAGCACGTGCTGCGCGCGCAATGGGAGCTGAGGTAACGTTGATTGCTGCGCGTTCAGATGAGGCCCCTCCACAGGATCCAGAGATTTCAGTCATTCGTGTTCAATCTGCACAGGAAATGTATGAAGCAGTTACCGCACAGTGGGACAGCTGCGATATTATGATCAAGGCGGCGGCTGTATCGGATTACCGTCCGAAGCATAGTGAGCCTTCTAAGATTAAAAAAAGCGGAGAGACGATGACGCTTGAGCTTGTGAAGACAACGGATATTCTGGAAACACTCGGTAAGAACAAAAACAAGCAGTTTTTGGTTGGCTTTGCTGCGGAAACGGGCAATACGGAATTTTATGCTAAGGACAAGCTGGTCCGCAAAAACTGCGATCTCATCGTTGCTAACAATGTAGCGGCTGCAGGAGCCGGATTTGGAGCGGATACGAATATCGTTTCGATATATGATGTGAATGGATTGGTGCTTGAATTGCCACAATTGTCGAAGGATGAGGTTGCTCGTCGTTTGCTGACGCTCGTGGCAGAGCGAATTACTGGAGCTTCATTATAATGGATATCGCCAAGGTCATTGTGGATGTGCCTGTACGCAGCACTGACCGGCCATTTGATTATAGTATTCCAGAATCCCTGAAATTATGGATTGAAGTGGGCAGTCGGGTAGCCGTTCCGTTTGGGCACCGGACAGTCCAAGGTTTTGTAGTTTCTTTAGAATCAGGCGAGACCCTAGTGAATCCTAGCCTGAAGCCAATCCAAGAAGTGTTGGATCTGCTCCCGCCTTTATCTCCTGAATTAGTTGAGCTTGCGGACTGGATGAGTAAAAGATATGCATGTAGACGAATTTCAGCACTGCAGGCGATGTTGCCCACCGCTCTAAAAGGGAAGGCAGAACGGCTGATTTCACTTGGAGATGTGCAGGAAGAGACAGCATTTCCAGAGGATGAATTGTTCCCAATGTTTGCGGACACAGGGGATGAGGAACGGCTAATCACAGAATTTATTGGACGTAGTGGCGAAGTTTCCATGAAGCAGCTTACTCGTGCATTTCCTGAGGCTGCTGAGACGGTGAAGTTCATGCTGCGGCGTGGAGTACTTATAGAGAGTCAATCCATTAAGGATAAAATGGGCAAGAAAAAGCTCAAGGCAGTCGATCTGGCGATAGGTGTCACTGCTGCCCGTGAGGCTTTGAACAAATTTCCGAAAAAATCAGCACGCCAGAAGGAAGTTCTGAGCTTTTTAGTTGATATGGAAGCTACACTCCCCATGGCCCTTAAAGAAGTTTTGTCTGCACTCCAAGTAACGGCAAGTACTGTAAAGGCCTTGGAGGAAAAAGGATTTATCGAGATCAGTGAAATTGAAGTCTATCGCGATCCTTATCAAGGGCGAGATTTTAAACCTACCGCACCTCTACCGCTCACAGCGGAACAAGAGGTCGTATATACAAGGATTTCTCGAACCGTAGAAGAGCAGCTTCACGAAGTATTTCTGCTTCATGGCGTTACGGGTAGTGGTAAGACAGAGATCTATTTGCAGTGTATTAAACGTTGTTTAGATCAGGGTAGACAGGCTGTTGTTCTTGTTCCAGAGATTGCTTTAACGCCACAAATGGTGGAGCGGTTTAAGGGACGGTTCGGCAGCGGGGTCGCGGTTATGCATAGCCGGCTGTCTGTTGGTGAGCGATACGATGAGTGGCGTAAAATCCGTGAAGGAAAGGCCACAGTCGCTGTAGGCGCAAGATCGGCCGTGTTTGCTCCTTTCTCCAACTTAGGGCTGATTATTATGGATGAAGAACATGAGACCTCTTATAAACAGGAGGAGAATCCGAAATATCATGCCCGTGATGCTGCTATTCGTAGAGCAGAGCAGTGTGGGGCAGCTGTGATTCTTGGATCTGCCACGCCTTCGCTGGAAAGCTATCATGCTGCAAGATCGCAGAGTGATATTCATTTTTCACCGGTACTGCTGGAGATGCCTACCCGTGCGCTTGGAAATGAACTTCCAAAGGTGAACGTAGTAGACATGCGGGAAGAGCTTAAAGAAGGCAACCGTTCGATGTTCAGCCGAAAGCTTCATTCAGCACTGGAAGAGAGGCTGGAACGCGGAGAACAGACGGTGCTGCTGCTTAACCGTAGAGGTTTTTCAACCTTTGTCATGTGTCGTAGCTGTGGTTATGTAGCCGGTTGTCCAGAATGTGATATCTCACTAACATATCATAGCCGTAGTGACAATTTGCGTTGTCATTATTGTGGCCATGCTGAACCAGCACCTAAGCTTTGTCCGGAGTGTGGGAGTGAGCATATCCGGTTTTTCGGAACGGGTACACAGCGGGTGGAAGAAGAGCTTGGTAAGCTCTTCCCAGGCATACGAGTGATTCGTATGGATGTGGACACAACAACAGAAAAAGGCTCACATGAGAAGCTGCTGAACCAATTCCGGGACAAAAAAGCGGATGTTCTCCTGGGGACTCAGATGGTAGCAAAGGGACTGGATTTTCCAGATGTCACTCTTGTTGGTGTAATCACAGCAGATTCAGCATTGAACCTGCCCGATTTTCGCGCAGCAGAGAAGACCTTCCAATTGCTTACACAAGTTGCAGGCAGAGCAGGCCGGCATCAGCTTCCAGGCGAAGTGGTCGTTCAGTCCTATACACCAGAGCATTATTCCATTATTCATGCCAGCGGACATGACTATCTCTCTTTTGTACGTGAAGAGCTGAAGCATCGTAGAGGCCTCCATTATCCGCCGTATTGCAGACTCATCCTGGTCACATTGTCTCATGAACAGCTGCCGCTTCTACTGCGGATGGCAGAGAATTATGCTCTGAATCTTCAAGGAAAAGCCAGACAGCTAAGATGGTATGGAAGTCTCGATAAGCTAACCAGTGATGTGTTAGATCTGTTGGGTCCTGTGGCTTCACCTATCCCTCGATTAAAGGGTAGATATAGATTCCAGTGTATGATAAAATGGCGCGGCGCCATCGATGTAATTGGACTTGTCCGCCAAGTGGCTGAAGAGTTAGAGGATTCTGTACGGGATACTGGTCTTCAGATCAGCATTGATGTGGATCCGCAGATGTTGATGTAAATCCGTATCATGTTACAATGTAAAAAAAGAGCTTTATCAATTGACTTTAAATATAGAAATGTTCAGAACGGGAAGGTGTTTTGTAATGGCTATACGTTTGATCGTTAAGGAACCGGATGAAGTATTGCACAAAAAAGCTAAAGAAGTAGCTGTAGTTACTCCTAATGTTAAAAAATTGCTGGATGATATGGCACATACGATGTATGACGCTGAAGGAGTAGGGCTGGCGGCACCCCAAGTCGGAATTTTGAAACGTCTAATTGTGGTGGATGCGGATGAAGAGCATGGATTGATCAAAATGATTAACCCTGAAATCATCAGCATGGAAGGTGAACAGCTAGGACCAGAAGGATGTCTTAGTATTCCTGGCTTGAATGGTGATGTACGCCGTGCGGAGACTGTAACTGTACGTGGCCTTAACCGTGAGGGAAAAGAGATTACGATAACCGGCAGTGGTTTACTTGCCCGGGCTTTTCAGCATGAGATTGACCATTTGAATGGAGTTCTGTTTACAGATATCGCTGAAAAAGTGTACGAGATGACTGCTAACGAGACTGAGGAGTGAGGAATATGAAGATTGTTTTCATGGGAACTCCAGCCTTTGCGGTGCCAAGCTTGCAAATGCTGGTAGATGAAGGCTATGAAGTTGTAGCTGTCATCACCCAACCGGATCGTCCGCAGGGGAGAAAAAAGATCTTGGCTCCTTCACCAGTTAAGGAAGCCGCATTAGCTCTCGGATTACCTGTGCTTCAGCCTGAACGCATGCGTCGTCCTGAGGCAGTCGCTGAGCTGGCTGCGTATGAGCCGGATTTGATCGTCACGGCTGCTTATGGTCAAATTTTGCCTAAAGCTGTGTTGGACTTACCGCGGAATGGTTGTGTGAATGTACACGGTTCGTTGCTTCCTAAATATCGGGGAGGTGCTCCGATTCAGCGTAGTATCATCAATGGTGAGAAAGTGACCGGCGTTACTTTGATGTATATGGCGGAAGGGCTGGATACCGGTGACATGATCTCTCGTGTCGAAGTGGCTATTGAGGATGAAGATACCTCAGGAATTCTTTTTGAGAAGCTAAGCCTAGCGGGACGAGATCTGTTAAAGTCTGAAATGCCACGTTTAGTGAGTGGAAAAGTTCAAGCTGTTCAGCAAGAAGATAGTGAAGCAACTTATGCTCCTAACCTTAATCGCGAGGATGAACGTTTGGATTGGAACGCCAGCTCGCGTGATAACTATAATCGAATTCGTGGATTAGTTCCTTTTTCCGGTGCATTTACGCTCTGGAATGGTGAGACCTTTAAAGCTTGGGCTTCTAAACTGCCTGAAGAGCAGAAAGCAAGCGATAGTGCACCAGGAACGGTGCTTTCTGTAACCGAGCAAGGTGTCGAAGTGAAAACAGGTGACGGAAGTCTGCTGCTGACAACGGTTCAACCTGCTGGCAAAAAAGCAATGAGTGCGGCCGATTTTAGCCGTGGTGCTGTTATGAAGCCAGGGACGGTGTTAGGTTGAGCGGCGGTGGAAACGGTGTTGGCCGATCAGCAGTAAATCCTAACGCTGGTAAGAGACAGGGGAATAATTCAAAAGCAGTTGGCAACAACGGCAGAGCTGGCAACAAGGGTAAGGTTACCCCTGCTTCTGCCCGGGAAATCGCGCTTGATATAATGGTTAAAGTTGAGCAGCAAGGTGCATATAGCAATTTGCTGCTCAACAGCAGTCTACAGAAGGCAACACTTAGCAGAGAAGATGCCGGACTGGTGACAGAACTTGTTTATGGCTCTATTTCGCGGATGAACACCTTGGATTATGTGCTTGAAGGATTTGTTAGTAAAGGGATAGCTAAACTACAGCCATGGGTCCGTAATTTACTGCGGTTAAGTTTATATCAAATTATGTATCTTGATCGTATACCGTCCCATGCAGCTGTAAATGAGGCTGTTAATATAGCGAAGAAAAAAGGTCACCAGGGAATCTCAGGGATGGTTAACGGCGTGCTGCGCAGTGTGTTGCGTGCTGGTGATCTACCGGTTCTGCCTGAGGGACTGAGTCAAGCGCAGCGGATATCGATATTATACTCACATCCGTTGTGGTTAGTGGAACGTTGGATTACCGAGTACGGTGTCGACACGGCGGAAGCGATTTGTGCATCTAATAATGAGCCGCCTGCGGTCAGCGTACGTGTGAATACAACGATGATCAGTCGTGAAGCTCTGCTGAACCAGATGATTGAACAAGGTCTGCAAGCTTCAGCATCTGAGGTTAGTCCCTATGGCATTGTTGTGAAAGGCGGCGGAAACATGGCGCTCACCTCCTGGTATCGTGATGGATATCTCTCCGTTCAGGATGAGAGTTCTATGCTAGTAGCTGAAGCGGTAGCTCCGGAGCCTGGTATGAGGGTGCTTGACTGTTGCGCTGCTCCTGGGGGCAAAACAGCACATATGGGCGAGCTCATGAAAGATGAAGGATCAATTTACGCTAATGATTTGCATTTGCATAAAGCGAAATTGATCTCAGATCAAGCAGAACGTTTAGGTCTTGATTGCGTATCTACAGGCAGTGCAGATGCGCTGGAGCTGGAGCACACTTTAGAGCATCAATCCTTTGATAGAATCCTTCTCGACGCACCTTGCTCTGGACTTGGCGTAATTCGCCGTAAGCCAGACCTCAAATGGCGTAAGCAGCCGGAAGATGTGGCTAGCGTAGCGTCATTGCAACGGGAATTGCTGCAGTCGGTCTCTAAACTGTTGAAACCGGGTGGCATTCTGGTATATAGTACCTGTACTACTGAACAAGCAGAAAATAGTGAAGTAGTAGCTGAATTTTTGAAGCAGAATCCTGACTTCACCGCTGTGACTTTTGCCTCCCCATTATGGGACAGGCTGGAGGGTACTGCGCTGGCTGAGGGTGAAGGGATTCAGCTGCTGCCTCATCATTATGGGAGCGACGGGTTCTATATTTCCAAGCTTCAGAGAGTCTTGTAATATAGCAAATTTTCTGACAATTGTAGTATCCTCCGCCCGCCGGGCTACCGTACGGCGGGCGTTTTCTTTTACCGTCTCTGAAATTTGTGTTAAAATAGGAAGAATGAGAAATAATACGCATATCCTTATGAAAGAACAGGTGTAGATAATAATGAAACCTTTAATATATGATTTTTCTTTAGAAGAGTTACAACAGTGGGCGAAAGACAATGGTGAGCCTGCTTTTCGTGGTGGACAAATTTTTGATTGGCTGTATGTAAAACGTGTGAATGACTTCGAAGCAATGAGCAATTTGTCCAAAGGGCTTCGTCAGAAGCTGAATGAACAATTCTCTATTGCTGCACTAACTGAAATTACTAAAATGGAATCTAAAGATGGAACTGTAAAATTCCTGTTTGGATTGCATGACGATCATGCTATCGAAACAGTTATCATGAAACATAATTATGGCAATAGCGTTTGTGTAACAACCCAAGTAGGATGCCGAATCGGCTGTACTTTCTGTGCTTCCACACTCGGTGGATTAAAACGGGATTTGACAGCGGGAGAAATTGTAGCTCAGGTTGTCCGTTCCCAACAAATCCTTGATGCGCGCGGCGAACGTGTCAGCAGCATTGTTATCATGGGTACTGGTGAGCCGTTTGAGAACTATGATGCAACAATGAGATTCTTGCGTCTTATGATTCATGAGAAGGGCCTAAATATCGGACAACGGCATATTACTGTTTCCACCAGCGGTATTGTACCGAGCATTTATAAATTTGCAGAAGAAGATACCCAGATTAATTTGGCGATTTCGATTCATGCACCTAACGACGCCTTGCGTTCAAAGCTAATGCCTGTTAACCGCCGTTTTCCGTTTGATGATGTAATTGAATCATTGCGTTATTATCAAGCTAAGACGGGACGACGTGTCAGCTTTGAATATGCCTTGATCGGCGGGGTAAATGACCAACCGGAGCATGCTGAGGAATTGGCTGGGGTGCTTAAGAGCATGTTGTGCCACGTCAATTTGATTCCGGTAAACCATGTGCCTGAGCGGAAATATGTACGTACTTCACGCAATGATATCTTTGAGTTTCAACGTATTTTGGCTGATAACGGGGTGAATGTTACTATTCGCCGTGAGCAAGGCCATGATATCGCGGCCGCATGCGGACAGCTGCGTGCCAAACATATGGAGTTGGGGTGAGGATATTTGATCAGAACAGTTCATGCCAGCGATATTGGCCGAGTGCGCTCTGTCAATGAGGATTCGGTCTGGATCGGCGCGACGCGCCACGGTTATACACTCGGCATAATTGCCGATGGGATGGGTGGACATCAGGCTGGTGAAACCGCAAGCAGGCTCGCTTTGGAGACAATGAGGAATAACCTGGACGGGTTAGAGCCTGAACTTCAAGACGAAGCTCTGCGTGATGCGTTGTCAGCTGCTATTTTGGAAGCTAACAGCACTGTGTTCAGGGAGGCTTCCGGTGACGATAAGTATCATAATATGGGTACTACTGTCGTTGCTGTTCTTTTGAATGGATCAAACGGATATATTGGCCATATCGGAGACAGCAGAGCCTATTTAATAAAAGACAGTGCGGCAGTTCAACTAACCGAGGATCATACGCTAGTCAATGAGCTGTTCAAGAACGGTCAGATCAGTGTGGAGGAATTGGATAATCATCCGCGTCGTAATGTGCTGACGAGGGCGCTTGGAACAGATGCTGAGGTTGAGGTTGATATGGCGCCTATAGCTCTGCTACCAGGGGAAATTTTGCTTCTATGCAGCGATGGTTTAAGCAACTTTGTCACAAATGAGCATTTAGGCAAAGTAGCAGGTATACATGAGATATCGTTAGAGGAAAGAGCGGACCGTTTACTTCAGCTGGCACTGCTCGCCGGCGGTGGCGATAATATTAGCGTCGCTTTGTTAGAACATCATGGAGAGGCCGCTGTGCCCGAAACAAAGGAGTGGGATTGATGATCGGTCACGAATTGGGCGGCCGTTACCAAGTCATCGAACGGATCGGCGGAGGTGGAATGGCGCTCGTCTATAGAGCACATGACATTCTTTTAAACCGAAATGTCGCCATCAAAGTATTGCGCAATCAGTTTGTGCATGACGAGGAATTTATTCGCCGTTTTAGGCGTGAGGCGCAGTCTGCCGCATCTTTGTCTCATCCGAATGTCGTCAGCATATACGATGTAGGACAAGAAGACGAAATTCATTACATTGTCATGGAGTATATTGAAGGTCAGAATCTTAATGAAATTATAAAAGAACGAGCGCCATTGCAGGTTGATGAATCCGTACGGATCGCTTCACAAATCTGTGATGCCCTAGATCATGCGCATCAGAATCAAATTATTCATCGTGATATAAAACCACATAATATCCTGATCGGACGCAATGGACGGGTGAAAGTAACCGATTTTGGGATTGCCCGCGCAGTTACGTCAACAACCATAACACAGACCGGTTCTGTGGTTGGTTCAGTACATTATTTCTCGCCAGAGCATGCCAAAGGTGTCTCTACAGGAGAAAAGTCTGACTTGTATTCATTAGGTATTGTACTTTATCAAATGCTTACTGGAAGCCTGCCCTTTTTGGGAGAGAGTCCGATTAGTGTAGCTTTAAAACATCTGCAAGAAGAGTTTGAAGAGCCAAAACTTCTGAATCCACTCATTCCGCAAAGCGTTGAGAATGTAATTCTGAGATCAATGCGTAAAAACCCGGAGGAGCGATACGACTCTGCCAAAGAAATGTTACAGGATTTGGAAACATGTTTATTGCCGGAGCGCCGCAGTGAGGCGAAGATTCTGTTCAACGATGAAGA
The DNA here is from genome assembly GCF_038004505.1 of Paenibacillus sp. FSL R7-0048. Lineage (NCBI taxonomy): Bacteria > Bacillati > Bacillota > Bacilli > Caryophanales > Paenibacillaceae > Paenibacillus > Paenibacillus sp. FSL R7-0048. Next base: position 2,939,398 of record NZ_JBBORF010000001.1, read on the forward strand.
AGATGAGGATCGTACGCGGGTTATCCCGGCGATAAAACCGATTCAAAGAAGCAATGGTAATCGTAATCATCGTGAGGAACGGATGGTTCGTGATGAAGATGATGAACCGGTGCCTTCAAGCAAAGGTAAAAAACAATGGGCAAAACCCACATTATGGATTGGGCTTACCTTACTGTTGCTGTTGGCTATGGCCAGTCTCGTATGGTACGTTAAATCACAGCTAGTTGTTCCTGAGGTTTCCGTTCCTTATGTAGTAGGTAAACAGATAGAACAAGCACAAACTGAGCTTGAGGATTTGGGGCTTGAGGTTGCTGATCCTATTCTGTATGACTACAGTCCGAATTTTGAAGAGAATGTGGTCATTAAGCAGAGTAGGGAAAAGGATGCCAAAGTGAAAAAAGGAGCGTCCCTTATACTCACTGTGAATACGGCTAAGCCATTACCCAAGATGCCAGATGTAGTTAACAAGAGCTTTGATGATGCGGTTAAGGCATTGATGGCGCTGGGTGTAGCCCAAGACAGAATTGATAATAAACCTCTCTATGACGAAAATACAGATGAAGGTCTCATTGTAAAATCTGACCCTGCATTAAATACTGAATTCGATCCTGAGACGGTTCAAATCACCCTTTACGTTAGTAAAGGAGAAGAAAGTGTACTGTTGCCAGATCTCATCGGTAAGACGGAGAGTGAGGCAAAGGCGCTGCTTGAAGGTGCCAAGCTTGTTCTTGGAGAAGTGAAGAAAGAATCCAGCTTCAGCATTGAAGAAGGTAAAGTAACAAAGACTTGGGCATTTGATAAAGGGACAGGTACTTCTGTTCCACCTGGAACAGCGATAACGATTTACTTAAGTACAGGTTATCCACCTGAAGCCCTGAATTATACCTTTAATGTGCCAGTCGCTCCTGCTCAGGATGGGAAAAAGAGCAAGATTCGTATCGAATTCGTGGATGCGCGCAATAATGGAGAGAAACAGGATTGGGGAACACGTACCATTGGAAAGAGCCAAGTGTTATCCGTTAATCTAGTATTGGCTCCTAATAAAGATGGTTCGGTTATTGTTACCCGTGACGGTGTGCTTTTGGACACTTATGTCATTCCTTATATCGATGCGAAGAACGGAACCGTTCAGGAGCCTGAACCACCAGTTATAGCAACACCACAGCCAACTCCAACACCTTCTGCTGAACCTACGCCTACAATTGAACCTACGATTGAACCGGAGATCTTGCCGGGTTCAGGTTCAGAGAATGACGGAGGGAATAACGGGGCGGTGAATCAAACAGGGTTCATAAACAATAGTTCTATAAATAGTGAATCGACTAATAATGGCAATAATAAGCACAACAATAAAGGCAAGGATAAATCTAAAGATAAAAACAACAACTAAACAGGGTTTAACCTGAACGGTTGGCGTAGCGAAATGACCCGGGGATATCAGACTTGGGTCATTTTCGCAAAATCAGGAGAGGAAGGCTCACTATGTATGCCTGAAGGAATAATTGTTAAGGCGTTAAGCGGTTATTATTATGTGAAACCGCTCCGCGAAGGATTAATTGCGACTGAAGAGCATTCTGTTCAATGCAGAGGCCGAGGAATTCTCAAGAAAAAAGGGATCGCTCCGCTAGTTGGAGATCGGGTTATTTATATCCTTACTGAGAATGGAGAAGGAATGGTGGATGAACTTCTACCTAGAGAATCTGAACTGATTCGTCCACCTGTAGCGAATGTTAAGCTCGCAGTGCTTTTATTCTCCGTTCGGGAGCCCGATATGAACCTGAATCTGTTGGACAAGTTTCTAGTTCATATTGAGCATTCGGGTCTGGAACCCCTAATTGTTCTGACTAAACAGGATTTGGCGGATGATGATGGTGAAGCTACCCGTTATGTTAAAGAACTTTATGAGGATATCGGATATGAAGTGATGGTCACAAGTTCACTTACTGGTGCCGGAAGCGATGAGCTAAGACAAAGGCTTACTGGAGGCATCAGCGTATTTGCGGGTCAATCCGGGGTTGGTAAGTCCACCTTATTGAATCGTATTGTTCCAGGGCTTAAACTGGAGACTGGAGAGATCAGTTTACGATTGGGACGTGGTCGTCATACGACCCGTCATGTGGAGCTGATGGATATTGGTGGTGGAGGTTTTGTTGCAGATACCCCAGGTTTTAGTCAGCTTGATTTCTTGGAGCTTGGTGTAGAAGAGCTGTCCACTTGTTTTCGTGAATTTGCTCAATACGCATCCGATTGTAAGTTCCGGGGCTGCAGTCATCAGCATGAACCAGGCTGCCGTGTAATAGAGGCTTGGAAAGCAGGGGAAATTGCGGATAGTCGCTATGATCATTACAAACTGTTTTTTAATGAAATGAAAGATAAAAAGCGGAGGTACTAACATCATGATACGAATAGCACCATCTTTATTGTCGGCGGATTTCGCGCGTTTAGGTCCAGAAGTTGCAGAGGCGGAAGCCAGTGGTGGAGATTGGATACATGTGGATGTAATGGACGGTCATTTTGTGCCGAATATCACGTTGGGTCCACCTATTGTAAAAGCTGTATCGTTACATACCAAGCTGCCACTTGATGTTCACTTGATGATTGAGTCACCAGAACGTTATATCCCTGATTTTGCTGCAGCTGGTGCAAGTGTGATCACCGTTCACGCTGAGGCATGCGTTCATTTGCATCGTGTGGTTCATCAGATCAAGGAATTGGGGCTGAAGGCAAGTGTAGCAATTAATCCGGGTACTCCGGCTTCAGCGGTGCGTGAGGTGCTGGAGGATGTGGATATGATTCTGGTGATGACCGTTAATCCAGGCTTTGGTGGTCAAGCATTCATTCCTAACACTTTGCGCAAAATCACTCAAATTCGAGAATGGGCGAATGAAGTGAATCCAGATTTATTGATCGAAGTAGATGGTGGAGTATCGGAAGATACAGCACCATTGGTTGTGGCAGCTGGAGCCGATGTTTTGGTAGCGGGGAATGCAGTTTTTGGCCGGAGTGATCGTGCTGCGGCGATCCAAGGAATTCGAGAAGCAGCCGAATCAGCACTGCGTTAAAAAATAGGCGATTGAGACTAGAGGTATAGGCCAAGTCCTCGGTGCATAAATATGGTTACATGAGCAGAAATCTCATGTAGCCTTTTTTTGTTTTGGCAGGGAGGACTGCAGTTCGTTTCCGTTATTGACAAGAGGAAAGTCTCCTGCGTACGGCATGAATTGATGGGAGGGTAAATCATGAAATTTTACACGTTTAAGCTGCCAAGGTTTTTGGGAGGTTTTGTTAAAGCAATATTGAACACATTTCAGAAGAGTTAAGCCTCTAACAGAAAAGAAAACATGAAAAAAAGCACCTTACAAATGTAAAGGGTGCTTTTTGCTTCATATAAGTTATCGTTCGGTCTTAAAAATTGCTAAAGACTAAACGCGTTCAACTTTACCGGCTTTCAAAGCACGGGTGCTGACGTACACGCGTTTTGGTTTACCGTTCACGAGGATACGGACCTTCTGAACGTTAACTCCCCAAGAACGACGGTTGCGGTTATTAGCGTGAGACACGTGGTTGCCGCTGCTCGGTTTCTTGCCTGTTACTGCACATTTGCGGGACATAGATTACACCTCCTTATTCCTAACACCTGCATAAACAATACTTATCTATAATATCACAGCAAATTTTGCTACGTCAACCGATTCAAAAACATTTATTTCTTTTAATACTTATAGTACAATGTAAATTAGTGCATTATGTCCTGTTAATCATAGAATGATTAGGCATGAAGTTAGGAAGGGGAATTCTCAATTGAGTAAGCGTTCTATAAACGGAACAGATTTTACCGCTATGGTATTGGCTGGAGCGGATAAGCTGCAAAAGCATGCAGAACACGTCAATTCCCTAAATGTTTTTCCGGTCCCAGACGGAGATACCGGTACAAACATGAATTTGACGATGACCGCAGGTGCGAATGAATTAAAGAAAAATAACACCACTTCTGTGGGCCAATGTGCAGGTGTACTCTCCAAGGGCTTATTAATGGGAGCTCGCGGGAATTCCGGCGTTATTTTGTCCCAGTTATTCAGAGGGTTTAGCAGGTATGCGGCTCAACATGATGAGCTTAATACACAGCAGTTCGCTGCTGCGCTGCAAACCGGAGTGGACGCTGCGTATAAAGCAGTTGTAAAGCCTGTAGAGGGAACTATTCTTACTGTAGCTAAAGAGGCTGCAAGACATGCTGTTTATTATGCCCGCCGTACTACTGACGTTGTGGAGCTGATGACAGAGGTATTAGCCAAAGCAAAAGAAGCCTTAGCTTATACGCCTGAGCAATTACCTGTATTGAAGCAAGTCGGTGTTGTAGATTCTGGCGGTCAAGGTTTGGTCTACATTTATGAAGGGTTTCACCAGCATCTGACGAACGGAAGTACCGGTCTGTCTGAATCTGTGCAAGGACAAACCCACACACCAGTTGCACCAGCGCCTAAACCCGTGTTAACGAAACCTGAAAATGAACTGTTTTCTGTACAGTCTTCTGCGCAGTCACAGCTATCTACTGAAGATATAGAATTTCTATATGATATGGAGTTTTTCATTAATCGCCAGATAGGCGCTAACGTGAGAACTAATTTTGATGAGGAAGCTTTTAGGAAAGCGTTGTCAGTTAATGGCGATTCCATTATTGTAATTTCGGATGATGAGACGATTAAAGTGCATGTGCATTCTAAGGCTCCAGGTGAAGTGATAAACTTGGCTCTTCTTTATGGGGAGATCACGCAGATTCATATTCTTAATATGCGAGAGCAGCATCGTGACCTGCTGACTGCGGGTATGGATATTGCACCAATGCCTGATGTATTCGCTGATATGCCGAATGAGAAGAGTGCAGTGCAAATGTCTCCTGCTGAGCCACCAGCTGATGATTTGGCACCTTACGGCTTCATTGCGGTATCTTCTGGCGCAGGTATTGCTGATATTTTCAAAAGCCTTGGAGTGGACGTAGTCCTAGCTGGTGGTCAAACAATGAATCCTAGCACGGAGGATTTCGTGAACGCGATTTCTTCTATATCTGCGAAGCATGTTTATATTTTGCCGAATAACTCGAACATTGTTCTTGCCGCTCAACAAGCTAAAGATCTTCTAGAAGGCGAACGTGAGATTACGGTGATTCCAAGTAAAAGTATTCCACAGGGAATAGCAGCAGCTTTTGCGTTCCAAGAGGAAGATGCTGTGGAGACTAATTCTGAGAATATGCTGGAAGCAATCTCTCATGTGAAATCCGGACAAGTAACGAACGCTGTGCGTGATACAAGCTTTGATGGGCTGGAGATTAAATCGGGCCAATTTATTGGGATTTCTAATTCTAAAATTGTTGCTGCGGCGGATAATCTTTTGGCTGCAAGTCAGGCGCTGTTATCCAACATGCTGGAGAATGGCGACGAAATCGTCACGATCCTTATTGGTGCAGAAACAGAATCCGAGGCTACTGATTCTTTGAGTGAGTGGCTGGAAGAGACTTATCCGAATGTGGAAGTTGAGATTCATGAGGGTGGCCAACCCCTGTATTATTATCTGTTCTCTGTAGAGCCATAGGTAGGAATTAATGGTTCTTTAACAATGGAGTAGAAATTTGCTATTGCGTAGTTGGCAAAATTATAGCTTGGGGGAGAAAATCCATGAATCGTACCATTATCGTCACCGACAGCACTTCAGATATCCCGCCAACAATGGCGGAAACGTACGGAATTGAGGTAGTACCGTTGACCTTAATGTTCGGCGAAGAGGCTTTTAGGGACAATCTGGATATGACTCCGGAGCAGTTCTATGAGCGTCTTCCCCGTACCTCACAGCTGCCGACTACTTCTCAACCCTCACCGGTTGAATATATGAATGTGTACCGCAGTATTCTGGAGCGTAACCCGGGCTGTTCTATCCTTTCCTTTCATATTTCTTCTGGACTGAGCGGGACTTATCAATCTGCATTGCTGGCTAAATCGATGCTGGAGGAAGAGGGAGAAGGAATCACTGTTGTGGATTCTCTCTCCGCTTCTTATGGTTTTGGATTTATGGTAGTGGAAGCTGCCAGAATGTCTGCTGAGGGCAAAGGACCTGAAGAGATACTTGAGGCTGTAGAAAGCCTACGTCAATCGCGTAAGCTTTACTTCTTAGTAGATACACTTGAATATTTACAAAAAGGCGGGAGAATTGGGAAAGCCTCCGCTATTCTGGGGACACTTCTGAATATTAAGCCGATCCTGTCCATTGATGCAGAAGGTATTATTTATGCGGTGGAGAAAGTTAGAGGCCGTAAGAAGGCTGTCGCCCGTATGATTGAACTGTTCAAGCGGGATCTGCAGGGTGTAAACAAAATCAATGTGGCCGTGGGTCATACGGCTGAACCGGCTTCCGGCGAAGAGTTCCTGAATGAGCTTGCAGGACACTTCACCTTGGAAGAAAAAGTGCTGACGAACGTCGGCCCTGTCGTGGGCAGTCATGTCGGTAACGGTACATTAGCTGTGTTCATTTGGCCTGCAAAATGAGGGATAAATATGACACTGGCATTAAATCAAATTGAAGTAAAAAACATAACTGGCGTGAGTGCTCAAAAGCAAAGCGAGCTTCACGCCTTTGGCGTCTTTACAGTAAAGGATTTATTAGAGTATTATCCGTTCCGCTACGAGGATTATCGGCCCCGCTCGCTTAGCGAGACTAAACACGGGGATAAAGTGACCGTTGAGGCAAAAGTGATCGGTATCCCTGTGCTGCAGCGCTTTGGCGGCAAGTCTCGTCTTAGCTGTAAGATGGTTGCAGAGCCCTGGATGTTCACAGCAACCTGGTTTAACCGCCATTACGTAAGAGAGCAACTCACTGTGGGACGGGAAATTGTGCTGACCGGAAAATGGGATCAGAAGCGCAATCAGATTACAGTGACTGATTATGAATTTCCGGATCGTGGTGAAGGGAAGACGGGAACACTGCAGCCAGTCTATTCAGTAGGTGGTAAGATCACGCAATCCTGGATCAGGAAGGTTATTAATCAGGGACTTCAGCAGTATGGGGATCTGATTCCAGAAATTTTACCGCATTCTATTATGAGGGAATATGAGTTCATGCCGCGTAAACGGGCCATTGCCACAATTCATAGGCCTGAGGACACTCGTGAAGGGCAGCAGGGGCGCCGTAGGATGGTATATGAGGAACTATTCCTGTTCCAGTTGAAGATGCAAGCGTTCAGGGTTCTGAACCGCGGGCGGATGGATGGGGTAGTCCACACAGTGGATAACGCGACGGTACGCCAGTTCGTACGCAGTCTGCCCTTTGAGCTTACAGATGCGCAGAAACGTGTAGAGCTGGAGATTTTACATGATCTGCGTTCACCATATTGCATGAATCGTCTGCTGCAAGGAGATGTTGGCTCGGGTAAAACAGTGCTTGCGGCAGTGGCGCTTTTTGCTACGGTAAGATCTGGTTTTCAGGGCGCACTTATGGTGCCTACAGAGATTTTAGCAGAGCAGCATATGCGTTCACTTACCAGAATGTTTGAGCCGTTTGGGATTACTGTAGGACTCCTGACGGGCAGTGTGACTGGCCGAAAACGTAAAGAATTATTGGCCTCGTTGCAAATGGGGATGCTTGATATCGTGGTAGGAACACATGCTTTGATTCAGGAGGATGTATTTTTCCGTGATCTGGGACTTGTAGTAACTGACGAGCAGCATCGTTTTGGTGTGAATCAGCGTGGTGTATTGCGGCGTAAAGGATATAATCCGGATGTACTGACGATGACGGCGACGCCTATTCCTCGTACGCTAGCCATCTCTGTTTTTGGCGATATGGATGTATCCACTTTATCTGAGAGGCCGAAAGGCCGGGTGCCAATAACTAGCTACTGGGTAAAGCATGATCTTATGGATCGTGTGCTGAATTTGATTAAGCGTGAAATTGATCTCGGTCGTCAAGCTTATCTGATCTGTCCGCTTATTGAAGAGTCAGAGAAGCTGGATGTGCAGAATGCTATTGATTTGCATATTCAGATGAGCCAAGCTTTCCCTAGCTATAAAGTTGGGCTTTTACATGGTAAAATGACTCCCGCTGAAAAAGATGAAGTGATGCGGGCGTTTTATAACAATGAGCTGCAGCTGCTTGTGTCCACTACGGTGGTGGAGGTGGGTGTAGACGTTCCTAATGCTACATTGATGATCATTATGGATGCGGATCGTTTTGGCCTGTCACAGCTGCACCAGCTGCGTGGACGGGTAGGAAGAGGGCAGCATGCCTCTTTTTGTGTGTTGGTAGCTGATCCAAAATCTGAAATTGGACGTGAGCGAATGACTGCCATGACCGATACGGATGACGGATTTGAGATTTCCCGAAGGGATTTGGAGCTGCGTGGTCCGGGGGACTTTTTTGGGACAAAGCAGAGTGGATTGCCGGAGTTTCGGCTGGCAGATATGACGGCTGACTTTGAAATTCTCGAGCAGGCGCGGGATGATGTTGCTGAGCTGCTTAAGGATGAAGCCTTTTGGACATCACCTGAATATGCATCTCTTCGGCATTATTTACAGAGTGAACAAATCTTCCAAGGAGAATTAATTGACTAACTAGGCACATGTAGCACCGAAGGCTCATATACTGTGAAAGATTGGATATGACGGGAGGTGCTACACTTGGGTTATCAACAATTCGGAATTAGCCCTCAGTTGGTGGATCGCATCAAGCTGAAGATGAAAAACTCGACTGTGAAGGATCGTATCAAAAGTATGATTGAGGGCATCTCGAAACAGGAGCTGCAGGATCCTGCGGTTGTTCGCAGATTGGTACGAAAAGCGTCAGGTGTATTGAACGAGAAATTGACCTCGACACAGGAAGAACAAATTGTAAAGTTTATCATCGCGCAGAAAATCGATCCGAACAACACCTTTCATTTAATCCGCTTGTGGGGAATGTTCCGTTAAGTAGCGGATTAAATGAAAAGTAGGGGTTGTCCATAGATGTTTTTTTCATCGTATGTGACAGTCTGCAAGCAGCGATCCTCCTATTACTGGAGGATCGCTGCTTTGCTTTTTTGGCCGTAGTTACGGCTTGCTGAATAGTGACTCTATTTCGGACAACCGTTGCCTCCGAATCATAGCCATTCGTCGTCCGCTACCGCTGAATGATGTTCATCCATCGTTTGATGCCACCGAATCATGGTCAACTATCGTCCGATCCCGCCGAATCATGATCATCCGCTATCCGATCCCGCCGAATTATATCCATCCTACGTCTAATACCACCGAATCATAGTCATCCGCCGTCCGATACCCCGAATCACATTCACCCGCCGTAAGATGTCGCCGAATCATGTTCATCCGCAAGTCGATCCCGCCGAATTATGTTCATCCGCTGAGGTATTCGGACTCCAATGACGTTATTCACAAATATATCGCCTTTGGAGCAAGGTTTCGGACCCCAGTGCAGTTATTCATAAGAAATAGACTCGTAGTTGGTGTTTTTTGTGCCAATAGGGGCTATGGGGTCCGATAGCATCTGAAATTCAGGATAATTCCGCGTATAAGGTCCGCTGTGTCCGATGCCACCGAATCACATTCATCTTCCGTCGGTTCCCACCGAATCTTGTTCATCCACTGTCCGATGCCACCGAATCACATTCATCTTCCGTCGGTTCCCACCGAATCTTGTTCATCCACTGTCCGATGCTACCGAATCACATTCATCTTCCGTCGGTTCCCACCGAATCTTGTTCATCCACTGTCCGATCCCGCCGAATCACATTCACCCATCGTCCGTTGCCCCCGAATCATGTTCATCTATCGTCCGTTTCCGCCGAATCATGATCATCCGCTGTGGCATTCGGACTCCAATGACGTTATTCGCAAATATATCGCCTTTGGAGCAAGGTTTCGGACCCCAGTGCAGTTATTCATAAGAAATAGACTCGTAGTTGGCGTTTTTTGTGCCAATAGGAGCTATGGGGTCCGATAGCATCCAAAATTCAGGATTATTTCGCGTATAAGGTCTCCTAAGTCCGATAGCTGCCTCAATCGCGCAAACATGTTAGATTAAGCGAAGTTTGAGGCCTCGATCAAGAAGTTTTGGGTCTCAAACAAAAAAAAGGAGTCTTCGCTCAAGAAATTAGGTCTCGCTCAGAAAAATTGGTTGCGATCAAAGGCTAAGTTCAAAAAGAAGGGAGCGCTCCAGCCATTTTGATGGCTTAAGGGCGCTCCCTTCTTTTTATTCGTGTAAGCGTGTTTGTCTATGATCTTTAGTGGCTGATCTAAACACAATTTGGCTCTCTGAATCACACTGTAGAACGAGTGCCCGAAGATGCTCTTCTTCCATTCTGTTCGTCAGACAAAACAACGTGCTAACCTCTCCATCTTGCCCTGAACCTTCAGCAATCGCAGCTTCTCGGTTTAGGGAGCTTGCGATTGCTTGCTGAATGTCCAAACATCGGCTGCTGGTAATCCAAGCAGTGCGGGAGTGGGATAATCCCCGTAGTGAGATACGAACACCTTCGAAAGCCAGCAGGTAGGCAATAATAGAATACATTGCTTGCTCCCAACCGAACAATGTACCTGCAAAAAGCAGAATTGCACAGTTCAGGATCATAATAACGACTTCCGTTGATTTTGGAGGTCCGCCGCTCAGCAGAGAATACCCCTGGTCACTGGCTTGTTTGTTTACACCGCCGAATCTCACAGATATTCCAATACCTACTCCAAGACAGATACCTCCTGCCATTGCGGCAGGTAAAGGATCGCTAATCACAGCAGGAAAACGATGCAGCGCAAGAGACGCGATGGTTAGGCAGGTTAATCCCAAAACAGTGTAAAGAGCAAAGCGGAGATTTACTTGCTTTCGCGACATAAATATAAAGGGCAGATTGAATAGAAATAGAAACAATCCAAGCTGCATTTCAGTAGTATGAGCGAATAATGCGGATAAACCTGTAATCCCGCCGACAACAAGGCCATGTGGCATTAAAAATAATTCCAATCCTACAGCAGCAAGCAATGCGCCGGCAATGACTGTGAGAACTCGGAAGGTAGAGCTTCTTTGTAGCTGTTGACGTTGATTTATTTTGTTCTGCATAGTTTTTCCTCCTTCAACAGGGGAAACGACCTTACTTATTTTCAGTGGCTATGGCAGATTTTTTGGATATTCGTGCATCATGTCGTTTCTCAAAGTTGAATACTTTATCCATTATTTTATAAATCTATTTAGATTCCTTCGTCAGACAATGTCCAAGGACAACATGGATCAGCACGTAAATGTCTGCGAATGTCTGCAAATGGTTGCAAATCTCTGCGAAAGGCTGCAAATGGCCGCAAATGGCTGCAAATAGCTGTAAAGGGCCGCGAATGGTTGCGAATGTCTGCAAATAGTTGCAAATAGCTGCGAACGGCTGCAAATGGCTGCAAATAGTGAAGACTAGCCAGCACTCCGCCTGCTTTACCCAAATTGGCTATAACAATTTAAAGTTTATCCCGTGAGACTATAGGCATCCAATGATAGATGAAGCATGAAGGCTGTGACCAACGCTACGTCCGGCCAGCAAGCCTGCAACGAAGTTGCCAATCAGCATAACGATAACTGCTGCAAGGGAGTACCAGAGCGCCTCACCGCCTAAGGTAGGCGGATGTACCTCAGTCTCAAGCTGAAGAAGAAGATGGCACCTAAGAAATAACGAAATAGGATCACGAGCTTTTCAATTCGTCTCACATGTTCGGTTTCAGCGAGGAAAAGTCCACTAGTAGTGCGCCAATAACTTCTGTCTGCTAGACGAGTGCTCTCGGAGAATCCGGCAATCAAGAATAGTGCTGCGAATATTACTAATGTAAAAGCGCTCCGGAACGGATATCCAGAACATGGTTCAGCCAAGATACTTGCTTTCTTCCAGTGGATGATGAGCAATGCGAGCATGTATACCCACCGGGAAATCCGCATCTCTATAATTCATGAACCTAAGATTTTTATCAATTGAAGTTCTAAATTCCCTTCAGCCGACATTCATTTAGGGCAGAGGTGAACTTCGTTAGTGGAGTGAAATTAGAAAATGAGACGTGAATTTTAACAGGTACAGCCGCAGTCGAAGCAGGAATTTATAAATCACTGGACGGAACAGTAAAGAAAGTACAGGGAGTATTGCAATTACCGCAAGTGACTTCGCTCCCCACTGTTCAGTTATTTTGATGGCTCCTACCTGAGGGGTTATTTGAGGTGCAATCCTTACGGGAGGTGTAAACTTTCGCTCGTAGCGTTCAATTTCGGATGTCGTTGATTCTTGCTCCGTAGTGAATAATCCTCCAGACCAGGCAGGTGGAAAAGAGAACATCATTCCCAGAATTAGGACGATACGAAGAAACCAATGTAGTGATAAACGCGCTATATATTGCACCGAAATAACACCTCCCAACTGTATGTAGTATAAAAAGCATACCATACTTTTTCCTTTGAATCCAAATTGTTTTGTGAAAAAAATTCATATATAGATGATGAAAACATGAAACCGAACGGGAAAAATGACGTATTTCGCAGCATAGATAACTTTTATTATCTTGTTTCAGTCAGGAGGGATAAATTTGAGCGAATGGCAGGATTTTAGCGGTTTTGATGAGCGCAGCTTTTTCGGAAGTTTCATTCATGAGATGCCACTGTTTTTTAAATTATTTGCTTTGCTTTTTCTTGGCTTTTTCGTTTTTATAATTGTTAAATCAGTGAGAATCTGGATGTCCAATAACGCAAGTCCCTTGATAAAAGCAAACTGCACAGCGGTCACCAAACGAACCGAGGTATGGGGTGGATCCGGTGAATCGAGAGCAAATACTAGTTATTATGTTACCTTTGAGTTTGCCGATGGCTCTCGTTTAGAGTTGCAGGTAAGAGATCAGGATTTTGGCCTGATTGTAGAAGGGGACCGAGGTGAACTCCTGTATCAAGGGACTAGGTTTAAAAGCTTCAATCGCGATTTGAAGAAAGAACATCTAAATTTCTAAAAAAGTACATACCATTCAAGAATCACCATGCCTGTTTTGGGTAAAACTCATATGAGAGGTTTTACCAGATCTCAATTCTGGAAGGAGGCTATGGTCTTGAATTCAAATAATCCACAATCGCAAGGGCTGGTACCCTTCCATACACTGAGCGAGGAAGAAGTGCTGAATAGGCTGGAAACTCGGAAAGAGGGTTTATCTTCCGATGAAGCGGCTAAACTTCTGGAGCGATATGGGAAGAATGTACTGCAAGAAGCGAAGACTAAATCGCTATTAGAAAAGTTTATCGAACAATTTAAAAATGTAATGATCTTTATTTTGCTAGTAGCAGCTGTATTGTCAGGAGTTTTGGGGGAATGGACGGATACGATTATTATTTTGCTTGTAGTCATTCTGAACGCGGTGCTTGGAGTTATTCAGGAAAATAAGGCGGAGCAGGCACTCGATGCGCTTAAAAGCATGTCCTCTCCGCATGCCAGAGTAAGACGTTCCGGTCAGGTTACTGAGATAAAAAGTGAAGACCTCGTACCCGGGGATATCGTATTACTGGAAGCCGGAAATGTAGTTCCGGCGGATATAAGACTTTTGGAAGCTGCATCGTTAAAGACGGAGGAAGCCGCGCTTACAGGAGAATCATTGCCATCAGAAAAGCGGGCCGGTGTGCTTGAAGGCAGCGACATTGTAATCGGTGACCGCACCAATATGGCTTACATGAGCAGCAGTGTTACTTATGGCCGGGCGGTTGGTGTCGTTACAACAACAGGAATGCAGACGGAGGTCGGTAGAATTGCCGGTTTTATCTCGGAGGAAGATAATGATGTAACACCGCTGCAAAAAAAGCTGGATGAACTAGGGAAATATTTCACCTTTATTATTCTTGGCGTTTGCGTGATTATCTTTGCCGTTGGGATCTTCGAGGGAAGAGAGCTAATGGATATGCTACTCACCTCGATCTCACTTGCGGTAGCGGCTATCCCGGAAGGGCTGCCAGCAATTGTTACGATCATTCTCGCGCTTGGTGTGCAGCGAATGGCGGGACGAAAAGCGATCATTCGCAAGCTTCCTGCCGTGGAGACACTCGGAAGTACAGAGATTATATGCTCCGATAAGACAGGTACTTTAACATTAAATAAAATGACTGTCGAAAAAGTACATGTCAACGGAAAGACCACTGATTCCAGTGCAGGACTTGAAGGGATTCCTGGTGGTGAGTTATTGCTTCAAGCTATGACGCTTTGTAATGACTCCAGTATTGACGAAGGAAAGACTCCTAGTGAAACTGAAGCAAAAGCTGGAACTAAGGATTCCCAAACCAAGAGCGGAAAAGCAATCATCGGTGATCCGACGGAGACCGCGTTAGTCGATTATGCGCTTAGTATAGGTACTGACAAAAGGGAGCTTGAAAAGAAATATCCACGTAAAAATGAGCTGCCTTTTGACTCTGATCGCAAGCTGATGACAACGATTCATGAGGTAGAAGATGGTCGATATCGTGTGCTGACAAAGGGTGCACCAGATGTACTTTTGTCCAAATGCAGCCATATTTATGTGGATGGAGAAATTGTACCTCTACAAGACGAACATAAGCGCAATATCACGGAGAGTAATAAAATGCTCGCAAATGACGCACTTCGAGTGTTGGCGTTTGCTTTCCGAGATGAGGAGCAGCTGCCGACCGATCTCTCACCAGATACCACGGAGATAGAGTTAGTATTTATTGGTTTGGTTGGTATGATAGACCCGCCGCGTGAGGAAGTACGGGATGCGGTAGCCATCTGCCGTAAAGCGGGAATAAGACCTGTAATGATTACAGGGGATCATCGTGATACAGCAGCGGCTATTGCCAAAAGATTAGGGATTATTGAAGATGAATCAGGTGTATTAACGGGCAGTGAGCTGGATAAATTCAGCGAAGAGGAATTTGCGGAGAAGGTTACCGATTATTCGGTTTATGCACGCGTCTCTCCTGAACACAAGGTGCGTATCGTTAAGGCTTGGCGGCAAAAAGGAAAAATTGTGGCGATGACCGGAGATGGTGTAAATGATGCTCCTGCACTTAAATCATCCGACATCGGTGTGGGCATGGGGATAACCGGAACGGATGTTGCCAAGGGTGTATCAGATATGGTGCTTGCCGACGATAACTTTACGACTATAGTTGTTGCCGTTGAAGAAGGACGGAAAGTTTACAGCAATATCCGCAAAGCAATCCAGTTCCTTCTCTCCGCTAACCTTGGGGAAGTGCTGACATTATTTATTGCCACTATGATTGGTTGGCGTATTCTAGAGCCGATCCATATCCTGTGGATTAATCTCGTTACGGATACTTTACCTGCACTTGCCCTAGGGCTTGAGAAAGCCGGTGAGGATGTAATGGCGAAGAAGCCGCGTAAAGCAAGCAGTAGCATTTTTGCTGGCGGCGTTGGGATCGGGATAATATATCAAGGGATTATAGAAGCGGCACTTACGTTATTTGTGTACCAATGGGCGCATACGCATTACAATGAAGGTATTGCGGTTACAATGGCCTTTGCCACATTAGGATTACTGCAAATTGCCCATGCTTTTAACGTCAGATCCAATAAAAAATCGCTATTCCAGATCGGTTGGTTCAGCAATCGGTATATGTTATGGGCGTCACTGATCTCTATACTAATGCTTGTGCTTGTGATCATCATCCCGGGCTTAAACGACTGGTTTGGTGTCTCACATTTAAGTGGATTACAGTGGGGAATAGTATGTGCGGCAGCCGTAGCGATTATTGTCATAGTAGAACTTGTAAAGCTGTTTGTCCGGATAAGCGGAAGGGGCAAGAGCTGGGATTAAGAATTTGGTTAAGAGTTGTAGTCAAAAAGCCTGAATCCCTTCTATAGGGATTCAGGCTTTTTGAATGATTTCTTTTAAAGTATGGGAAGCTTATAAAACACGTTGCATGTGGAGGATTACATTACTCCAATAACCCGAGTCGAGGTCACTGATCTGAACTCCGGGTTCACCCCAAGTGTGGATAAACTTTCCGTCTCCAATATAAATACCGACATGACCAGGTATAGCATCACTTTCAAATCGGCCGGGAACGGTAAAAAAGATAAGATCCCCTACATCCAGTTCGCTTCGACTTACACGAGTACCTAAATTATCTTGATCTTTAGCTAAACGAGGTAAGCTGACACCGAATTTTTTGAATACATGTCTTGTAAAAGAAGAGCAATCAAATTTTTTAGTTTCTTCATAAGATCCAGCGCCAAAGTCGTAGGGTACACCTAAGAAATTTTTGGCAAAAGCGACTAACTCCTTTTTATCCGCTTCAGAAATACTTTGAATGCGTAAAGATTTAGATTCACTCGTGGATTCGACCGTCGATAATTTTTCGATAGTCTTACGTTCGGACGGTGTAGCAATGTTTATCTCACCCGACTGGGGATTCCAGCCTACTTCTGTTTGCAGAAATTTGGACAAGGCTAAAGGGGTGATATAGATTTGCCCTTCTTGCCGTCTAGGGGCTTGTGGCAGTGTGATTTTTTCCCCAAGTGAGAATACCTGTGGTGAGCCAGGGCGCAGCATATACATAACATCGCTATAACCGATTTTAGTGTATCCATCACTAGAACCATCATCTTTCATCCGATATCCGAGCGAAGTAACCGCAGGCTTAAGTGGAATCCAATACTTTCCCTGAGCGTCGGTAATTGCAGATTGTTCATAATAACTGGAGGCATTTGTTCCATCAGGAGTTAGCGCGTTAACCTTAGGTTTTTGCGATTGAGATGAATAACCGCAGGATGAACTCGTTAAAGCGACAGCAAGCAATACAGTAGCGGTGGTTAGTAGTCTTTTGTGATTATTAGCCATTTAACACGCTCCATCTTCAAACTGTAAATTCAGTTTGTGCAGGGCGATTTTTTTTATGTAAAAGAAACGAAGGCAATCGCTGTAAGAGACAACCAAGCATTACCTGTTTTGATGTCATATATTCTTCAGAATTTGAAATCTATGGAAATATGATAAGTGATTGACGGATAAACAACCTCCATATAATATAGGTTTAATAGATTTCTATCATTAATGTGAGGTACGTGTAAGCTTATGCTTTAATGCTTTTATCGATAAAAGTGATAATGCTGAGTCGCTCACCTTGATGTATGCGTTAATAAACTAATGAAATGGGGTACTTTGATGAAAAAGAGAAACATTTTGGCGGGATTAAGCTTATGCTTCATGCTCGTAGCAGCTGGTTGTGGTAACAATAACACTGCGGGAAACGCAGGAAATGCAGCGAATTCCGGTAATTCCCCTACGAATGCAGGAGCAGCAGATTCAAAAACGTACAAAATTGCGATCTCGCAATATGTGGAGCACCCCTCACTTGATGCTACACGTGAAGGAATTCTCGCTGCTTTGAAGGATGCAGGAATCGTTGAAGGTGAGAACCTGAAGGTTGACCTTGAGAATGCTCAGGCTGATCAAGCGAATAACTTGTCCATTGCTCAAAAGATTGCCGCTGACTCTAATGATTTGGTATTGGCAATTGCAACGCCTTCCGCTCAATCAATTGTTCAAGCACTCAGCAAAGCAAGTAAGGATACACCGATTTTATTCGCAGCAGTAACTGACCCACTCGACGCGAAGATTGTCACGGATCTGGAGCATCCAGGTGGCAATGTATCAGGGGTATCGGACACCAATCCCGAAGCGATTAACAGATTAATGCAATTTATAGCTACCCAATTTCCTAACGTGAAAAAGCTGGGCATCGTTATTAATGAAGGTGAACCAAATGCAGTAATTATGGCTGAGATTGCTAAAAAAGAGTTGGATAAACATGGAATTGAGCTAGTGAAGGCTGCCATCACGAATACCTCTGAAGTCAAACAAGCTGCAGAATCACTTGTGGGTCGTGTAGATGCATTCTACATTACTTTGGATAACACAGTCGTAAGTGCAGTGGATACCATTATTCAAACAGCTAATGACAAGAAAATTCCCTTCTTCTCCAGTGACCGTGATACGGTTGAAAAGGGAGCTTTCGCCACCGTTGGTTTTAAATATTTCGATCATGGCTATCAAGTGGGTCAAATGGCCGTGGATATTTTGAAAAATGGTAAAAAGCCAGCTGATATGAAAGTAACCATGCAAGAAAAACTCGATCTCATTCTTAACCTGAAATCTGCAGCAGCGCAAGGCATAGAAGTGACTGATGCAATGAAGGCAGAAGTTGCCGATCAAGCTAACAATATTATTCAATAAGCCATTATATAGGGGCGATTTCGTGAGAACGCCCCTTTCCGCTCGAAGGAGGAAGTCATCTATGTTAAATTCGATGCTCGGGGCCGTTGAAATGGGACTGCTTTACGCATTTATGGCTTTAGGTGTATACATTACCTTTCGTATTCTTGATTTCCCTGATTTGACTGTAGATGGGAGCTTTACCACTGGTGGTGCCATTGCCGCTGTTATGATTACTAACGGTTATGCACCATGGCTTGCTACCCTGGCCGCTATTGCTGGTGGAATGCTGGCAGGAATGTGTACGGGCCTATTACATACGAAAGGCAAGATTAATGGACTGTTATCCGGGATTTTGATGATGATTGCACTCTATTCCATTAATCTGCGGATATTTGGTGGCAAACCGAACTGGTCTTTAATGGGCGACACTACCTTGTTCACTTCCATTGATCCTCTGCTCGTACTGCCGTTTGTAGTTATTTTTGTGAAAATAGTAATGGATTTATTCCTGCGTACAGATCTTGGACTTGCGCTGCGGGCTACTGGAGATAATGCAAGAATGATCCGCAGTCTGGGTGTAAACACGGATAATACCACTATTCTTGGCGTCAGTTTATCCAATGGAATGGTGGCGCTCTCGGGGGCGCTAATCACTCAGTATTCTACTTTTGCGGATTCCTCTATGGGTATTGGGATGATTGTAATCGGGTTAGCTTCGGTGATCATCGGTGAAGCCATATTCGGTGCTAAAAATGTATTTCGGGCCACATTGGCTGTTGTGCTCGGATCCATGGTTTACCGGATCGTAGTTGCACTTGCCTTGCGGGTACCGTGGCTGAAAGCTTCGGATCTTAAGCTGATCACAGCAATTATCGTTATTTTCGCTCTTGTATTCCCGTCGATTCAGCGTTTCCTGAAGCAGAAGAATATGGCGCGGAGGCGTTCCGTTGAATTAGCTGAGCAGGCGCTAAGCAGCAAGAGAGGAGGCACCATCGATGCTTAAACTGGAGAACGTATCTAAGCTGTTCAATCCCGGAACACCCGATGAGAAAATAGCGCTGCTCGGCATTGACTTGGAGCTTCTTCCCGGTGATTTTGTCACCATCATTGGAAGTAATGGAGCTGGTAAATCTACACTGATGAACATTATTTCCGGTGTCATGAAGCCGGATCTGGGTACAGCCAGCATTGAGGGAAATTCAATCAGCCATTTGGCGGAATTTCAACGGAGTCGTTGGATCGGCCGTGTCTTTCAGGACCCAATGGCGGGTACGGCTCCACATATGACGATTGAAGAAAATTTAGCTATGGCTTATAAAAGAGGCAAAAGCAGAGGGTTAACCTTTGGCGTAAACAAAGCAAAAAGAGCTTTGTTTCGCGATGAGCTAAGCCGTCTGGGGATTGGGCTGGAAGATCGCCTGCGGGCAAAAGTAGGGTTGTTGTCAGGGGGAGAGAGACAAGCGCTAAGTCTGCTAATGGCGACCTTTACTCAACCGCAAATTTTACTTTTAGATGAACATACAGCAGCCCTTGACCCTTCTCGTGCGGAGCTGATTACTAAACTGACAGAGTCCATTGTCCGAGAGATGAAGTTAACCACCCTAATGGTTACTCATAACATGGAACAGGCCATTCGTCTTGGCAATCGTCTGATCATGATGGATAAGGGCCGTATTATTTTGGATATCGATGAGGAACGTAAAAAAGATCTTACTGTAGAACGGCTGCTCGGAGAATTCGAGACAATCAGCGGACATAAATTGGCAGATGACCGAATGATGCTTGGCTAGTCAGTTGTAGGTGTGAAGGTAGCTCAATATAAGGGCTTGAAGTGAAGTCTGATTCTGGATTTCATTTCGAGCCCTTTTTTACATAGGAATTTTTTCGCCGAGCCATTATACTATCCTTATCTTTCAGTTCACGTAAATTTACCCAAATGGAACATTATGGTTTATAATGGAATTATAGTGATAATAAATGAAAATTATCATATTTAGGGAGCGGAGAATGCAGATGATTTGGAAAAATGTTAGCGCTTACAGAAGTTCGGGCATTTTCAACAAAATGATACTGATAATTTCCTTTTTGCTTCTACTTTCCTTTTTATTCTCTTTGACCGTTTTACAATATGTGTATCGTATCTATGACAAGCAAATTTATGAAAAGGCTTCTGAGGTACTGGGGATGTCCTCCATTAGCATCGAAAATGCCTTAAGAGAATTGGATCAGCTTTCTTTTACAGTGGTGTCTGATGAGCAAATTCAAGAATGCCTGCGCCAATTGCAGAATGATCCACAGCCTTATGAAAGACAAGTTCTACATAACAAGATCATAAACAGGCTGGTTGCTTTTGCAGGGGCAGAGAAATACGTTTATTCCATGATGCTGATGGATACGAGTGGCGGAGTAATGACTGCGGGCAATCGTGAAGGAGTATCACAGGATCTGCAGGATCAGTTAAAGCCGTTAGCTGCGGAAGCTAGCGGGAGTATAGTGTGGTATCCGCAAGGAAACAGAAATTCACTTTTGGCGGTTCGGCAGATTAAATCTTATACAGGGTCAACGTTTACGCTGGATGATCTGGGAACACTCGTGATCCGTATTCGGATCGATCTAATCATTGCGGATAGTACGAGCGATACTGACCAATTAATCGCAGTTGATGCCACGACGGGACAGGCAATCTATCCTGAAGCGCCAATTCTTTTGCCAGAAGAGCTTAAAGAAGAGACAGAACGTCCGGAGCTATATCGCACGGCCAAATATCAAGAAGGTACCTACTTTATAACCAAGACGAAATCATCTTATATAGATTGGATCTACATCAATGCCACTCCATTTAATGAGATGTTCAAACATATTACTTTTGTCAAAAAGCTGGTCGTCATCATATTCGCACTAATCTTATTAATTGGTCTCCTTTTAGGCTACAGGCTTGCTCGCAGTATTGTACGTCCGATCTCTAAGCTGACCAAAAAAATGAAGCAAATCGAGAAAGGCGATCTGGACAATCTGGAGGAACAGTCATTAGGTGTGGTTTCACAGACTGCGCAGGACGAGGTTAGTCAGCTAAACCGGACTTTTAAAATGATGATCCGCAGGATCAGAGAGCTTATTGATGAGAACTATGCGAAGCAGCTGATTATTAGAGAGACAGAGCTAAAAGCTTTGCAGGCCCAGATTAATCCGCATTTTTTGTACAATACACTGGAATCAATCAACTGGTTAGCCAAAATGAACAAACAAGCCAAAATCTCAGAAATGGTAGAAGCGCTCGGTTACTTGTTCCGCAGCTCTATTGGTCTAAAGGATCCGCTGATTACACTTGAAAAAGAGATCACTATCGTGCGCAATTATGTCATTATCCAGAAAACACGGTTTGATGAGAGGCTTGATTTCCGGATGGATGTACCTGAACATCTGCATGACGCTTTGATTCCGAAGCTGACCTTGCAGCCTTTAATCGAAAATGCTATCCGCTATGCACTAGAGCCTAATATTGAACCGTGTACCATTTCTATAACAGTTAGTGAAGATGAGCAGGGGCTCGATATCAGAGTCAGTGATAATGGACCGGGAATGAGCGCTGAATTTATCAAAGATTTGCAGATGGGAAGAGTTAAGACCCGTGGAGAAGGCATCGGCTTAGCTAACATCGCGGAACGGATTCAAATCGTCTTCGGCCCTGAATGGGGCACTTCCATAGAAAGTGAACCGGGTCAAGGAACAACTATACATGTGCGTATACCTTACTTAAAAGGAGTGCTAGAGAATGTATAAACTGCTGCTGGTGGACGATGAACGCTTGATTCTGGAAGGGATATCGCAGGTTGTGGACTGGGGACGAGCGGGAACAGAGCTTGTAGGCACGGCGTGGAACGGGATTGAGGCTTTGGTAAAAATAGAGGAGCTTAGCCCCGAAATTGTGATCACTGATATTTCTATGCCTGGTTTAGATGGTTTGGGACTGGTGCAAAAATGCAGTGAACGATTTCCAGATGTGAAATTCGTTATGCTGACTGGTTATAAGGATTTTGATTATGCTTGTATTGCTATGCAGAACGGGGTCAAACATTATCTTTTAAAGCCGTGCAATGAGAATCAGATCCATGAAGCGCTGGTTGAGCTGGTAGCAGAGCTCGATGAACAGAAGAGCCGGGGCGAATTCGTAAATAGCATGAAACAACGTCTTCAGAAGGTGTTGCCCCATGTGAAAGAACAATTTTTGAAGGAATGGATCTCTAACAAAACTTATGGAAGTCAGGATCTAGAGTACTATCAGGAATTATTCGGCATTGAACTCAATGACAAAACGGTACGCTTGCTCCTATTCCGACTAGAAGGTTCTTACGAATATGAGCAATTGTTCGCTCTGCAAAATATTGCCCAGGACGTACTTCAGGAAACACTCCTGAGTGCGACGATAGGCGGTCATTTATTAATATTACTGGAAGACGAAGGAAATACGGTGCAGAATAGCCCCTTGCTTAAACGTATCGCTGAAGTAAGAGAGGTATTCTGCAAGTTTTATAAAATGGATGTGACAATCGCGATTAGTGATGCTGACCTTATGATTCATTCCCGGAGATTGTATCGTCAGACCTTGCAATGCCTGAACCATCGTTTTTATTTGGAGGCGGGCGGTTTGATTACCGGGAGTGATATCCCAAGTGATGAGCTAAGTGGAAGAAATGATATCGAGCTAGATGAAGAGCATATTTGTCTACTTATAAAAGCAGGCGATCAAAATACGGTAGAGCTGGAATTGGAACGATTATTCAACTTGCTCGCGGATGAACGGTTAGATATTAACGTGACGCGTTCATATGTTTTACAGTTATATTCCGCTATGATTCGTTTAGCAGTCCCTGATGAAAGAAATAGCTTCACATCGGGCTTGGCGGAGCTTGCCGAAATTAGAACCTTGGGAGGTTTAAAAGCATACGTCAAAGAGGCAGCGGTTCGCTTAACAGCGATGTATGACCGACATTTTAGTTCCCGGCAATCGCTTATTGTAGACAAAATGTTCAAAATTATCGCAGAGGATTACAAGAATGCAGAGCTGTCGCTTAGCTCGGTCGCTGCTGAAATGTTATATATGAATCCCGACTATCTCGGCAAAATATTCAAGAAAATTACCGGAGAGAAATTCTCGAATTACGTAACCAATTACCGGATTGCTAAAGCATCGGAGCATATTTTGAGAAGTGGGGATGTAAGAGTATTTGAGCTGGCTGAAATGTTCGGCTTCGGTGGAAATGCACAATATTTCAGTCAGGTTTTTAAAAAAGTAACCGGCCAGACCCCTACAGATTTCATGAAACCCCCTCAAGCGAACTGATTATTGAACAAACAAGACGGTTTTTTGTATTCAATAATCACGGAATATTTGAGAAAATTTAACCAATGAAAGCGCTACCTAAAGGGATCAGAGCCTTTACACTATCATAGGAAAAGGGGACATGAAATTGAAAAAGAGATTCGCTTTACTAGCCGTACCATTATTGTTGTCGTCGATGTTAGCTGGTTGTGGAGGTAACAACAATAACAATGCTGCTGCTACGGATTCCGCTACAAATACTCCTTCGGAGACGAAACCTGCGGCCACGACCTCAGCAGAACCAGTAACCCTGCGTATCGCATGGTGGGGTGGAGATACAAGACATTCTTATACACAACAAGTTATTGATATGTATGAAGCCAAATATCCGAATGTAACCATTGAGCCTGAATATGCATCCTTTGATGATTACTGGAAAAAGCTTGCTCCGCAAGCTGCTGCAAATAGACTTCCTGATATCGTTCAAATGGATATTTCCTATATTAATCAATATGGATCTAACGGACAGCTCGAAGATTTGAAACCTTATTTGAACTCTCAGATTCAAGTCGGCGATGTGAATGAGAACGTGCTGAGTACTGGAGTGATCGGTGAGAAGCAATACGGAATTCCGTTAGGGGTTAACGTACTTGGTTTTCAATATGATCCAGAATTGCTGAAAAAGGCAGGTGTTGATTCTATCCCAGAGAACTGGACTTGGGATCAATACAAGGAAATCGCCGCGAAAGCTAAGTCGGCTGGACTGTATATGGACGGTTCCATGGCAGCAGACGTGTTCTTCAACTATTATCTGCGTACAAAAGGGCTGGCACTCTATAACAATGATGGTTCCGCACTTGGCTATGAGGACGATGCGTTGTTCACTGACTTTTTCGGAATGTTGTCTGGTTTGATTAAAGATGGAGCGGTCCCATCACAAGACAAACTGAGCCAAAATAAAGGGGTTATTGAAGAGTCGGATATTGTTAAAGGGACAGGTATCGGTGTATGGCAATGGTCGAACCAATACGTTGCTTTGCAAATCGCTGTAAATCGTCCTATGGAGCTGGCACAAATGCCTGGTCCAGATATGGATAAAGGGCTTTACATGCAGCCAAGTATGTACTGGTCAATTACTTCTAACTCTAAAGTGAAGGAAGAAGCAGCGAAGTTCGTTGATTTCTGGATTAATGATGTGGAAGCTAACAACCTGATCAAAGGTGAACGCGGAGTACCGATTTCAAGCAAAATCAAAGAATCTGTAGCTACACAATTAACTGATTCCGGTAAGCAAGTATTTAAGTTTGTTGCTGACATGGAGCCTACTACTTCACCTATGAGTCCACCGGTAGGTTCCCCAGAGGTTGTAGCTCTGCTTACAGACCTTGCTGAACAAATGAACTTCGGAAAAATAGACCCAGCAGCAGCAGCAGCACAGTTCCGAAAAGAAGCGAACTCTATTCTCTCCAGCCGTTAATCGTAGGGTAACAGATAACTATACTGCGTCTCACATGGGAAACGGCATGCCATTTCGCTAGGCGGCATCCCGTTTCCCATATTATTCACATAAAAAGGAGTTGGAGACCCTTGGCATTAACGAATCCCCTACCTTCGAATCCATTGGCTGTTAAGAAAAAGAACCTCACCGGCCGGCGGTTACGAAGCAACCTTACAGGATATGCCTTCATCAGTCCGTTCGTCATTGGCTTCCTTTGCTTCACACTGATCCCGATGATCATTTCGCTGTATCTTTCTTTTACCAAATACAATTTATTCGCTCCACCTAAGTGGATTGGATTTGATAATTACATCAAAATGTTCTCAAATGACCCGAAATATTTGCATTCACTAAAGGTAACGCTGCTTTACGTATTTATCGGTGTGCCTTTACGTCTAACCTTCGCATTATTTGTGGCCATGATTCTAAATACGAAATCACGTATGGTAGGAGCCTATCGGACAACTTATTATTTACCTTCTATTATAGGGGGTAGTGTGGCGGTCTCCATCATGTGGCGTAATATTTTTAGTGATACAGGAATTATTAACGGCATGCTTGGCTTTTTCGGAATTGGACCGGTAAGTTGGTTTGGCAATCCGAACGCTGCGCTTATCATGTTGATAACTCTATCTGTGTGGCAGTTTGGCTCATCCATGTTGATCTTTCTTGCAGGTCTTAAAAATATTCCTGGTGAAATGTATGAGGCAGCTAGTGTGGATGGAGCCGGATTCTTCAGAAAGTTCTTCAAGATTACTATGCCACTCTTAAGTTCAGTGATTCTGTTTAATCTAGTTATGCAGACGATCAGCGCATTCATGACCTTTGTTCCAGCTTATATTATCTCTAAAGGTGAAGGCGGACCTATGGACGGCACTATGTTGTATTCTCTCTATTTATTCCGTCAGGCTTTTATGTTTAATAATATGGGTTATGCTTCGGCTATGGCTTGGGTAATGTTGTTGCTTGTCGGCATCATGACCGGAATCTTGTTCAAGACATCCAAATCGTGGGTCTTCTACGAGTCGGAAGGAGGAAAATAATCCATGGCGAAAATTAAACTGAAATGGCCGCTTTATCACATCCTTATAGGTGGCCTCGCTATCGTTATGCTGTATCCGATTCTGTGGATGATCATGAGTTCTTTTAAAGAGAGCCGGCTTGTATTTGTTACAGCACAACACCTTATACCTGATCCATGGGAATGGGGGAACTATGCTAAAGGCTGGGAAGGTATTGCAGGTTACTCCTTTGGTGTCTTCATCAAGAACTCTTTTGTAATTGTTATTGTCGCAACACTGGGCGCAGTCATTTCATCTTCACTGGTTGCCTTCGGTTTTGCCCGCAATAAATTTGTAGGCCATGGCTTATGGTTCGGAATCATGATGATGACCCTGATGCTTCCTTCCGATGTGGTGCTCGTCCCTCAATACATTATCTATGCCAAATTGGAATGGCTCGACAGTATCAAACCGATCGTTGTTCCACAGTTCTTCGGTGTCCCGTTTTTCATTTTCCTAATGCTGCAGTTTATTCGGACCATACCTGTTGAACTTGATGAAGCGGCTACCATCGATGGTTGTGGGAAATTTGGACTTTATTTCAGAATTATACTTCCACTCATTCGTCCTTCTATGGCTACTGCGGCGATCTTCTCCTTCTATTGGCGCTGGGAAGACCTGCTTGGACCGGTATTGTACTTGAACTCACCTTCTAAATATACAGTTTCGATGGGGCTTAAAATGTTCCTGGACAGTGAGTCCGTATCCAACTGGGGTCCAATGTTCGCCATGTCTGTTCTAAGTTTGGCACCAGTCATGATTATCTTCTTTATCTTCCAAAAGCAGATTGTAGAAGGAATCAGCACCAGTGGTTTGAAAGGTTGATTTCAGCAAACGAATATAAATGTTTTAAATCTCTAATTAAGAAAGGTGCGGCTGAATTTGGATAGCTATCGTTTTGATTTTGGGATTAAGGAAGCTGAGCCTGGCTACACCAAAATTCGGCCGGACACATCTTATTCTAAGGAAATAGGGTATGGTTTCACTTCTGATTCCTCAGTCTTTGGTCGTTTCAGAGGGGGAACAGATATACTGCGAAGCGATTGCTGCATCCCACAGAAAGCAGTTTTTCTTCTGGATCTCCCGAATGGGATCTACCGTGTTACGCTGCTGTTGGGTGATGCTCTGGCAGATACCAGCACATTTATCAAAGCTGGAGAAGGCAAGTTCGTATTGGACACGCTAAATGTGCCTGCGGGCCAATATTTGCGCGAATCCTTTGCAATTAGGGTTAAGGATGGGCAGCTAAAGCTATCGTTCTCGGGTGCGGCACCGCGTATTAACGCCTTGGACATTCAGATGGACAATGAAGCGCTAGTCTTATTTCTGGCGGGAGATTCCACGGTGACCGATCAAGGGGAAGAAGGTTACCCCTATGCGGGGTGGGGCCAACTGCTGCCACGCTGCTTCAAAGCCGGAATAGCTGTAGATAACCGGGCACTTTCTGGACGCAGTTCCAAGAGTTTTATTGAGGAAGGGCATTTGGAGGGCATTGCCGCAGATATCAGACCCAGAGATTATCTGTTCATCCAGTTTGGACATAATGATTCCAAAACTGATGATTTAAGACATACCGAGCCCTTTACTACATATAAAGAACATTTGCTCCGGTTGATTACAGTCGCCCGAGAAGCGGGGGCCTATCCGGTTCTTGTGAGCTCTGTACATCGGCGAAGATTTGATAGTGAAGAAGCAATTGTAGACACGCATGGAGATTATTTAATCGCCATGCGGGAACTCGCAGATACCGAGCAGGTTCCACTGATTGATTTAGCCGAGAAGAGCCGCAAGCTCTTTGAAGCTTATGGCTCAGAGGGCTCAAAAGATTTATTCATGTGGAGCTATCCAGGAGAATTTATTGCGCATCCAGGTGGGGTGCAGGATAATACACATTTTCAGATTTTAGGGGCTCGTCTTCTAGCTGAGCTTATAGTGGAAGGGATCCGGGAAGTTGGATTAAACGATCTCATCATTCATCTTCGTCAGGGAGAATAATAATCCTAAAGGAAAAGTAAATATCTGTCGGTTCAACTTCTGTATGCAAGGTTAAGGTTAAGGAAAGAACTTAACTGGAAGACTTGCATGATAAGAAGGAGGATATCACGATATGGCAGATAAAAAGCTTGTAGGTAAGGTTGCAGTTGTAACCGGAGGCGGCTCAGGAATTGGCCGGGCAACCGTGCTTGAGTTCGCACGTAACGGAGCCAAAGTTGTATTATTGGACAGAACTGTAGAAAATGCTGAAAAGGTTAGACAGCAAGTGGAGAAAGAGGGCGGAGAAGCCCTAGTTATCGAATGTGATGTTGCTGAACCACCACAAGTGGAAGCGGCGATAAATAAGGCGGCCGCGAAATGGGGTCGTCTTGATGTTGTTTTTGCCAACGCAGGGATTAATGGGGCGATGACGCCTATTGAAACGATGGATATTGAAGCTTGGGATCAGACCATTCATATTAACCTGCGTGGAACCTTCGCGACTGTTAAATATGCGATACCGCATCTAAAAGAAAGCGGAGGCAGCATCCTGATCAACAGCTCCATTAACGGAAATCGTGTATTTTCTAATGTTGGTTTTTCTGCTTACAGTACGACAAAGGCAGGACAGGTTGCTTTTATGAAAATGGCGGCACTGGAACTGGCTCAATTTCAAATCCGCGTAAATGCGATCTGTCCTGGGGCTATAAAGACCAATATAGATGACAACACTTTTCCATCAGAGGATCTGAAAGAAGTGAAAATCCCAGTAGAATTTCCTGAGGGAGATCAACCGCTCGAAGAAGGTCCGGGGCGACCTGATCAAGTAGCGAAGCTGGCGCTGTTTCTGGCGTCTGAAGATTCAGATCATATTACGGGGACGGAAATTTATTGTGACGGTGCAGAGTCGCTTCTGCATGGTTAGTTTTTCAACATAATCTTGGCCTCTCATAACGGATTCCATCCTCGTCGCTATGCCGGACCACACGGGTCGAAAGAGCATATGCGCTGAGGATGGTTATGCCGTTTTTTATTGTAAAATAAAGCTAATCATTATCTCCAATTTCCGTTATAATGGAGTATCTCTGGAGAAAGGAGATTGCGATATGGATTTTCAATTGGAATCATTAATGAAGTTACTAGTGGCCATGCTGTTCGGGCTGTTCATCGGGATTGACCGACAGATCAAGCAGAAACCGCTGGGGATACGGACCAGTATGGTCATAAGCATTGCGAGCTGTCTTGTCACAGTGGTGTCTATCCATGCCTTTGATAAGTTCGCAGGACCAGAGCATCCCAACATGGACCCAATGCGGCTTGCGGCTCAGATTGTCAGCGGGATTGGTTTTTTGGGTGCGGGTGTTATTCTGCGTAGAGGCGGAGATGCCATTTCGGGCCTTACTTCGGCAGCACTCATCTGGACAGCTTCTGGAATTGGTATAGCTGTGGGTGCGGGATTCTATATTGAGGCAGCATATGCGGTTATTCTGCTGATGTTTGCTGTGAATTTAGTTCCTCATTTAATCCGTTCGCTAGGACCAGAAGTACTGAATAAACATGAAGTTTCAGTGAGGATCATTATGGAAGCTAATTTTGTGCTTACAGAAGTGATCCAAAAAATCGAGCGGCCTCAGGTCAGCTCGCAGCGTAGTACTAGAGGTCCATCCCGAGCGATTCGAAGAATGAAAATTAAAGATTTGGAAGATGGCAGACAAATGATCGATATGGTGATCTCAGCACCGGATCGGGATTACGCAACAGAAATCTATTACGATGTGAAGAAAATTGAACATGTAATGAGCGTAGAAGTGGAGCAATTGTAAAAAGAGCATGTCACCTCATGACTAGATGTGGTAATCTATCAAGTGGAGACAATTATCAGACACTGGAAGGGAGAACAATATATTATGTCAATCACAGCGTATGAAGGACAATATGAAGGAGAAGCAGCTATCTGGTTGAAAGCCGGTCGTTATGAGGCAGCTATTCTGCCAGGTATTGGCGGCAACCTGATCTGTTTCCGTGATACCGAAAACGGATATCGCTTCCTGCATGAGCCTGGAGCTGAAGAAATGGAAGCCTTCAAGGCAAGTCCGGGGATTCACGGAATTCCTGTATTATTTCCTCCAAATCGTTATGAGGATGGTAAATTTCCATGGAATGGTCAAACTTATCAATTCCCAGTAAATGAAGTTGCAACGGGCAACCATTTACACGGATTTTTACATACTGCAGCTTGGGAAGTCGAAGAATTTGGCAGCGGTAAGACTGAAAGCTTCGTAACCGTATTCATCAAGGTGGATGAGAATCATCCTTCTTATCAGTATTTGCCACATAAGTATACGATCAAATTGCGTTATACCCTCGGCGAAGGAGGATTATCTCAACAGGTGCTGGTACACAATGATGGAGAAGATGTGATGCCTTGCTTGCTGGCATTCCACACTGCCATTAACGCACCTTTCGCACCAGAAAGCAGTGCACAAGATTACCGCGTAAAAGCTACTATTGGCGAGCGCTGGGAGCTCAACGACCGCATGCTGCCAACAGGCAAATTCCAGGCGTTGGAGCCAGGAGAAGTTCAGCTTCGTGAAGAAGGTGTGAATCCATATTTTGCATCGATGGACAATCACTACACGGCTGTACCTCAGAACGGACGCAACCGGATGGAGCTTACCGATAGCAAAGCTGGAGTAACCTTGGTGTACGATGTAGGGACTTCGTACAAACAATGGATGATCTGGAATAATGGTGCTACAGAACAGTTCTTCTGCCCTGAGCCACAAATTAACTTGGTGAATGCGCCAATGGTAGATCTTCCTGCTGATGAAATCGGCTTGTTCAGCCTGAAACCAGGTGAATATTGGGAAGAGAGCAGCCGCCTGTACGTAAAATAGAGTTCATGTGAATATGAATAGGTTATAAAGAAGGGGCTGTCTCAAACGTAGTTTTTCTACGATTAGACAGCCCCTTAAATTTATCTCTTACTAATAATCTCTTCATTAATCTGTTCAATGATGTCTTGGATACTCTTCGAACCAAGATCACCTTCACCACGTTTTCTTACAGAGACAGTGTCGGAATTTTTTTCGTTCTCTCCAAGTACAAGCATGTAAGGTGCTTTTTCAAGCTGAGCTTCACGAATTTTGTAGCCTAACTTCTCATTTCGGATATCTACTTCGACACGAATGCCAGCCTTCTCCATGTGATGCTTCACTTGCAGTGCATAGTCAACATAGTTCTCAGAGACTGGCAATAACTTCGCATGAACAGGTGCGAGCCACAGTGGGAAAGCCCCAGCGAAATGTTCAGTAATAATCCCCATAAAACGATCGATCGACCCATAAACAGCGCGATGGATTACGACCGGGCGATGTTTAAGATTATCTTCCCCGATGTAAGTAAGATCGAATTTCTCTGGCATTTGCCAATCTAGTTGGATTGTTCCACATTGCCAGCTTCGTTTTAGCGCATCTAAGATATGGAAATCAATCTTAGGTCCATAGAACGCGCCATCCCCTTCGTTCACACGATATTCGATCCCTAGATTGTCTAATACATTTTGTAAAGATTGTTCAGCCTGATCCCATAATTCTTCAGATCCCATATAATCTGCCGGCCGAGTTGATAATTCAATCTTATACTCAAAGCCGAACACTTGATAAATATGGTCAATCAGTGAGATTACCCGTCTTATTTCATCCTCAATTTGCTCTGGCAAAACGAAGAGGTGAGCATCATCCTGGCAGAAAGTGCGGACTCTCATCATCCCGTTCAGTGCTCCGGAATATTCATGGCGATGCACTTGACCGAATTCCGAGATACGGATAGGCAGTTCCCGGTAGGAATGCAGATTATTTTTGAAAATTAGCATATGCCCAGGGCAGTTCATCGGCTTAAGGGCAAATTTTGTTTCATCTACATCTGTGAAATACATATTGTCCTTGTAGTGATCCCAGTGTCCTGACTGCTCCCAAAGCCGATTGTTCATCATCAGCGGTGTACGAACTTCATCGTAATCTCTCTGTCTTTGTAATTCCCGGGCAAAGTTCTCAAGCTCTGTACGGATTGTCATTCCCTTGGGAAGATAGAAGGGCATGCCTGGCGCTTCTTCTGAGAACATGAACAACTCAAGTTCTTTGCCGAGCTTACGGTGGTCACGTTTTTTAGCTTCTTCAAGAAACAGTAAATGTTCCTCTAACTGCGCTTTTTTAGGAAAGGCAGTTCCATAAATACGTTGCAGCATTTTGTTATTGGAATCTCCACGCCAGTAGGCACCCGCTACATTCAAAAGCTTAAAGGCTTTGACCAAGCCAGTAGAGGGAAGATGTGGCCCACGGCAAAGATCGGAGAATTCACCTTGATCATAAATAGTTAATACTGTGTCTTCCGGCAGATCATGAATAAGCTCCAGCTTTAAAGGCTCATTTAGCTCTTCAAAAAGTTTAATGGCCTCTGCGCGGCTCACCACACGGCGGACAATCTGGTGATTCTCTTGGATGATTTTCGCCATTTCTTGTTCGATTGCAGCAAGATCATCAGTGGATAGAGGTTTCTCAATATCAATGTCATAGTAGAAGCCGTCTTCGATAACAGGACCTATGCCTAGCTGGACAGCTTTATCTCCATATATACGTTTTATGGCCTGCGCCATGATATGTGCAGTACTGTGTCTATAAACCTCAAGACCGTCTTTGCTATCCAACGTAACAATATCGAGCCGGCAATCATGTTCGATCGCTTGGTTTAGATCAACAGATTTTCCATCAATTTTTCCAGCTACAGCATTTTTTTTCAGACTGGTACTTATGGCACCTGCTGCTTCTTTAATCGTTGTTCCTTGCAGTACCTCTCTAATTGTTCCATCTTGCAGTGTTACCTTGATCTTCATGATTTTAGCCTCCATTTCTCAAATATTGTTAGTTGTGAACGCAAAAAAACGCATCTCTCCCAGAAAGGGACGAGTGCGTTCAGCTCGTGGTTCCACCCTAATTCGACCTGTCATATAGACAGGACCTCATTGGTATCCGATATCGGGGATAAATCGGTGCCGCATACTACCGAAAAAACAAAGTTCTACGGATTCAGCGCCACGGCTACAAAGGGGTAACTTCACAACCGGTAACTGGAGAAGCTTGCAGCCTGGACTTCTCTCTCTGGACAGTTCGTGTAGGAAATCATGTCTTTGATCATTGCCATATTCTGTTGCTAGTTAATATTACTCAATAGTATTCGATAAAGTCAAGGGGGGAGGTGCACAGAAATCGGATGATCGTTTCTCCGCGGTCTTCATTTGCTTATTGGTAAAGGAAATGAGGATGGACTTGGCGAATTTATATTTCAACATGCTTAAGGGGGATTGTAATGCAGATTATTGCCATGCTGACGATGCTAATCGACCATATTGGCTATATCTTTTTCCCGGAGAATCTTGCTTGGAGATATGTAGGGAGAATAGCTTTTCCGATTTATTGTTATGGGCTTGTGCAGGGACATATCCATACTTCATCCAGACCTAAATATTTATTTCGGTTGCTCTTGATTGCGATTATTGCCCAGATTCCCTAAAATCTAGCGCTAAATTCTGGTGGCTGGAACGTGGTGTTTACGTTATTGCTGTCAGCAATCGTACTGGTAATTTTGGACAAGCTGCCTTCACTATGGCTTGGTATACCTGTGGTAATTGCTGCTATAGTGTTAATGGATTATTACCCTATAGATTATAATGCGTACGGTTTGCTCTTAGTATTGATTTTTCGTTATACGAAATCGTACTGGCTTGTTGGAGCCCATCTGGCACTGAATCTATTCTATATGTTTTATAATTATTGGGTTGTACAGATGCTCAGTATTTTACCTACCTTGCTGATTGCTTTTACGCCTTTAATTTGGAATCGCTTGGAGCGGCACCGGGTTCCGCGCTGGATGTGGTGGTCATTTTATCCTGCACATTTACTGATGTTGGCGATAGTTAAGGCTGTAATTTACAAGGATTGGGCTCAGATCGAATGGCGAAGTTTGTTGAATATCTAAACATTTTACAATAAAAGGAACTTTGATTTACAAAACTTACCTTAGCTGAGATAATGGATTGATTTCACAAAATAAGATGAAGGAGACATGCTATGAGTAGAGTTAAAGCGAAATTGAAGTGGTTTTTGCCTTTTGTCGCACTGATGCTAGTTCTTGCCGGCTGTCAGTCGGTAGGGGGGTTCGATGTTAATAAGGCGTTGATTGGGGATGTTGATGTTAAATCATCAGAATCCAGTATGACTTTTTCCATGAATGCTGAGCCCATAGAGGGAATTAGCGCGGAAGATAAGGAAATGGTTGATCTTATTAATTCTTTTTCCTTGAATATTAGTAAAGCTAAGTTACAAGATAATGGGAGTTTATCGGCCCAAGGAACTGTTGGTTATAAACAATTGAATATTCCATTCACCTTGTTTATGGACAAACAAACACTTGCTTTTACAGTTGAAGGAGCAAAACAACCGTTCTACTTCCCTGTACAAGGATACGATGAAATCTTAGGTGAAGTAGGCTTGGATACGGCAAAAGCTGAAGATGTCAGTAAGCTGTTGACGAAATTCGTTGTTAAGAATCTTCCAAATCCTGGCGTAATCAACATTACACCGGTTAGTGATGCTGTGTATGGTGAGCAGTTGAACATGACGAAGCTGCATGCAGAAGTGACTGGTGATGAGCTTCCTGCATTGTTAAAAGGCTTCCTGAAGTCTGTTTCCAAAGACACAGAAGGTTTTACTGAATTGGTGGGTGGTCTTTACGACTATCTGTTCCCTGTGATCAAAGCTATGGATGAAGACGGTTCTGGCGATATTTTCAATCTGGGATTCGGAGATATTCCACTGGATGATAAAGAAGCTGTCGTAACTGTATTGCATGATGCTGCCAAATTGGCTGTTGATGCATTGCTGCTAGTATATGACAATCAAGTGGACAGTCTTTACAAATCAACTCCTGAGATGAAGACCGTGTTGAGTAAGGATACGAAGTTATCTGTTGATATTTTCGTTGATAGTGCTCTGCATGTGCGTAAACAGAATGTTGATCTGAAAGTGGCGCTTCCGGGTACCGAGGATTTCCCATTGAAGAGCCTCTCGCTTAAAGCTTCCAGTCAGATTTGGAACATTGGCGGTGCTGTAACCGCTGATCCAATCAGCACTGAAGGTGCACTTGATATTTCTTCCGGACTTACACCTGGAGAGACTT
This sequence comes from Paenibacillus sp. FSL R7-0048, assembly GCF_038004505.1. Taxonomy (NCBI): domain Bacteria; kingdom Bacillati; phylum Bacillota; class Bacilli; order Caryophanales; family Paenibacillaceae; genus Paenibacillus; species Paenibacillus sp. FSL R7-0048. The sequence goes on from NZ_JBBORF010000001.1 coordinate 2,974,702, forward strand.
TGAGAAACTTTGCCCCAGATTCTGATGTATATCGTATATTGAAGGATGATCTGGGCATTACGAAGAGAACCATTGTTATCGAACCTGATGACGAATATTATTACCCGATTGTAGACAAGAACACTACTTATATCCCACTGCGTTATTTGGCAGAAGATTTAGATGCTACTGTAGAATGGGATACGGCCAATCGTGCAATTAACGTTACTGATGGTGTGTACGGAGATAAACTGGTATTCAAAATCGGTTCTTCCGAAGCCTTGATTAACGGCACGGCTGTAAAGCTTGCCCAACCTGTATTTGTTGACGAGTATGGCGATGCATATGTATCCTTGCGTCTGCTTGCTGAAGCGCTTCATGCTACTGTGTCGGTAGATGAAGATGGTTGGATTACTATTGTACGGAAATAGTTGTATCTTAACGATTAATTAACACAATAAACCCAGCTTCCATCTGACGCATAAATGCGGGTGGAGGCTGGGTTTTTTATATGAAATGCATAATCCAGTTATTGCTTCGTTAATACCACCTCTAAAGCTATATTACTAAGTTCTTTGTCCTCTGTCATACTTTGGATGTATCCACCTAAGAAGCCTTCTTGTAGGCCTTCCCAAAGCTTGTAGCCTGGCATCGCTTTAATATCTTCTGAGGAGCTGCCGGCTGTCCCCGCGAAATATCTTACATTTAGCTTGGCCATTACCTCTGCCATCGATGCCTTTTCAGACTGCGTAAAGGAACTCTCCTTTAAACCATCCATAGCTTTGTTATAAGAGTTTGTAGCAAAAGTATCCTCAGCATAGGTCTTGAAGTTTAAAAGATTCTGATCTGTATTGCCATTAGCTTTAGCCCATCCCTCTACATTTAAGGGCGTTGCTTCATAATTGACGGTTCTGCTCAGGGGATCGAAGGTCATCGCTCCGTATTGATGGGGATAGACAGCCATTGCACTTGTTGCGATATCATAAATTGGCGTTTCTTCCGAAGAAGTTACCGGGTCTACCCGGATGTCCTGCATATGGATATGGCCTGACAAGACTAAATTAAGTTCATTTTCACGAAGTACCTTTATTGTTTCCTGACTGTTGTTAAGCTTAAAGCCTGAAACAGACATAGAGGTGTGGCTTAGTAGATTGTGGTGCATAACCGTGAGAACAGAAGCATGCTCCTTGGCAGCCAGTTTAACAGAATTATCTATCCATGATAGGGTAGAGGCGGTCAGGCGTCCGTCCGTTTGGGGGAAACCGTATTTCTGATTGTTATGATATTGGCTGCTGTCAATCATAAGGAGCCATAAATTTGGCGCTGCCTTAACGATGTAACTTAGTGATTCTTTATCACGTGATACAGCTTCTTTGTAACCGAAATCCTCATACATTTTGGTAAAGTCTTTGTCTGTAATGGAATCCGTAACAAGCTGCTTATCCCCGCTGAAGGATCTGGCCCAAGGATTAAATAAATCGTGGTTGCCTGGAATGACATAAACAGAGGTTCCTTGTGCTTCGATTCGCTTTAATTTTTGGGTTAGCTCCTGATGGCTGCTGCGTTCTCCGTTATTTGTTAAATCTCCACTCAGGATGAGAAAATCAGGCTTCTGCTGCTCAGCGTCATAAACCAAGGTTTCAAGGATTTCATCACTGTAAGGCAGCATTTTTCCATCACCGCCAGTTACATATTTTTGAAAAGCTGTACCGCCATCCTGTAGCTTCTTATCTAAGAAGTGAGTGTCCGTTGCCACCCAGAAAGTGAGGGGGTGAAGATCATTCGGATCTTGTGCTGTTGAGGTTAAATTAGACGAATTTGTGTCTTTACAGCTAGTTAGAGCCAAGCTCATTGAAAGGAGCAGCAATAATGAGATTAAGGCTGATTTTCTATGCCGAACAAGGGCTTTCTCGCTTGGGAATTTCATGATTATAACCTTCCTTCTATACATTTGCTGCACTATTGTAGCGCATTTTAGCTCGTGGTGTATATCGGAAAAGGAAGAGGGCAGTTTCTGGCCCGCCTGAAGTGATTAATGATTAATAGATCAGGTGCATAATTAAGCCCATAAATGCGACAATAAGAGTTGGCAACGAATATACCCGACAAAATAAGTTGTGAATAACTGTTGTGTTTTCAGAAAAAAGGTGCTAAGATATACAAAAGTAAGTTACTAAAATTAATGGAGGTAGTTATTTTATGTCTAACAATTTCTTTGAAGCAGTAAAAGGAAGACGTTCCATATATGCCCTTAGTAAAGAATCTACGATTTCGGATGCACAAATTGTAGAAATCGTTGAACAAGCGGTGCTACATAGCCCAACTTCTTTCAACTCCCAAAGCTCAAGAGCCGTTGTTCTTCTTGGAGAACAACACGATAAGCTATGGGATATCACTACAGAAACATTGCGTAAAATCGTTCCTGCCGAACAATTTGAAGGAACAGCGCAAAAATTAGCGTCTTTCAAAGCAGGTTACGGTTCCGTACTATTCTTTGAAGATCAAAGGGTAGTGAAGAGCCTGCAAGAGAACTTCGCTCTATATGCTGAGAACTTCCCAATTTGGGCTAACCAATCCTCTGGTATTCTGCAATTTGTAGTATGGACAGCACTTTCTGAAGCAGGTGTAGGTGCATCCTTGCAGCACTATAATCCACTGATTGATGATGAAGTAAAAGAAGCATGGGGCATCCCGCAAGAATGGAAATTGATTGCTCAATTGCCATTTGGTAAAACAGTTACTCCTGCTGGTGAGAAACAATTCCAACCGATTGAAGATCGTGTTAAAGTCTTTAAATAAGTGAAATAAGCGTTTGAAACCTCCTTAACCAGGCTAAGTATGTATATAGACTGGTTAAGGAGGTTTTTGGTATGCCATGGAACAAAGAGGATTATCCAGAATCATTGAAGAACTTCACAGCACCTGTTCGCAATAAGGCAATCGATATTGCGAATGCGCTCCTCGAAGATGGTTATGAGGAGGGGCGGGCGATTTCAATTGCCACAGCGCAGGCGAAAGAGTGGGGGGAGAACCACGATAAACAAATCCGTAAAAAAGGCCATTAAGGCTTAATCAAAGGCCTGAACATAGAAATGAAAAAAAGCAGGACAGCGTTTATTAACGCTTGTCCTGCTTTTTGACGGGCACAATTATTTAGTGGATTCATTTCCTGCTGCTGCGCTTGCAGTTGGCTCAGCTGTTGCAGCTGCATCTTCTTTAGCGTCAGTAAGTGTGTTCGTGATTTTTGCTTTTTCAGTTGTTTCTGACATCCAAGTGGAGGACAGAGTGGAAACCTTTTGCGAAACTAGTGTTTTACGAATTTCATCTTTCTTTTCTTCCAGTGTATAATCTTTAGCATCTTTATGGTCGGTTACTTTAATGATGTGATAACCATAATCGGATTTGACAGCATCACTGGTTTCACCAACTTTTAGCTTAAAGGCTACATCAGAGAATTCAGCTACCATATCGCCACGTTTGAAGAAGTCTAGATCTCCGCCATTATCCTTGGAACCCGTATCAGAGGATTTTTCCTTGGCAAGAGTAGCGAAATCTGCGCCTTCTTTCAGTTGTTTCAGAATTGCATCTGCTTCTTCTTTAGTCTCAACGAGAATGTGGGAAGCGCGAACTTGTTCTTCTTCACTGAAAGTAGCTTTATTTGTGTCATAGTATTCTTTGATTTCATCATCCGTTACAGTGACTTGTGGCTCAAGGATTTTACGCAGCTTTACTTGCAGCGGCATTTGCTTTTTCAAGTCGTCTACAGTCATTGAGCTTTGGGACAAAGCAGCATTAAAGGCAGCTTCTCCGCCGAATTGTGCTTTAAGATCTTCAAGTTCAGTGTTGATGTCTTCATCTGTAACAGTTACGTTAGCTTTTTTAGCCTCTTGATCAACAAGCTCAGTTGTAATCATAGATTGCAGCGTGCTTTCTCCGCCTGCTTCGATCAATTTATCATAAAGTTGTTCTTTTGTGATTTTTGTTCCGTTTACTGTTGCAACAGCTTTTTTGCTGTCGTCTTTTTGGACGACCAGAACAATGATTAGTGCTGCAGCTAATACGATAGAGGCAATCATCCAAGCTTTATTGCTTCTAGGAGCAGTCGGAGGTGTAGGTGGCGTAGCGTTGTTCGCACCGACTTTGTTCATTACTGGAATACTGTCTGCTTTTGTTGTATTCACAGGTTCCTCAGCAGCAACTTGCGCTACTTCAACCTCTTCATTGATAATCTCGGAAGTGTTCAATTCTTCTTCCGTGGTACCGTTGTTTTCTAAGTTCTCATTTCCATTCAGATCTTTTTTGTCCATTATTAGTAATGACTCCCTTCAATATAGGTGTTGCTTGTCTATTTACAACTTTAACAGAAATCCTAATCCTAAACCTTAAGAAAGTATAAAAAAAGGCAGGATCTTTTTAAGTTTCTATTAATAAAAAGCAAAAAGCCGGAAATGGCATCAGTAACATGCCCTTCCGGCTAATGGGAATAAGATGTCTACTTCAGTCCTTTCAGAAGATGACGAATGCTTTCTTGTTTTCGTCTTGGGACACGTACGTTTTTAGCATACAGGCCCATTTCACCGAAATAAATGCAGTCATCTGCGATAGAGCTGATCTTGTTCAGGTTGACATAACAGCCACCGTACACATGATAATAACTTGAATTGGACAACAATCGATTTAATTGCTCGGCAGTCATTCTCTTTTTTATGTTATAGTTTCTGCCGTGAAAAATGACCAAATCATGGTCCCCGACCTTAAAGAACAGAATGTCTGTTTCCACCTCGAAGTCCTCGTACACATTTCTGGCTTCCAGCAGGATGCTACTCATTCATGTTCCCCCTTTATACGGAATAAAAGACTAATGTTAGCGCTTTCATTATATCACAACAGTTAATCGTTGGAAAGACCCATTTTTGAATTGTTTCGTACATTTCTAACTTTATCGTTTGTAATTAACGTTTAAAAATTGTAGATTATATAGATGATCACATCTAATGAGTGTGAAGTAGCAATACTTTTGAGGAGGAATATAGAGATGAATGAGCAGAATAAGTTATTGCTGTTTACAGGTTCTTATGCAAGTGCCGCGGAAAGCGGAGTGCAGGTGTTTGAATTCGATGGAGCTGCAGGTGGTACGCTAAAGCTGCTGGATTCGGTGCAGGGCTTAACTAATCCTACCTTTGTTAATGTAGATACCGCTGAAAAACGTCTATATGCTATAGGAGAAAAACCGAATGGTGAGGGTGGAAAAGAAGGCGAGGTTGTTACCTTTGCCATTGATCCAAAAGACGGGAAATTGAGTGAACTGAAACGCATTCCCTCCATGCCTGCTTCTGGCAACCGTCAAACAACCACCTGCCATATCAATAGAGATTTGAATGATGAATACGTTGTTGTATGTAGTTATCATGGTGGAAGCGTTGGTTTGATCAAATTAAATGAAGAGAAAGCTGCGGATCAATTAGTTGATGTGGCCGTACATTCAGGTCATGGCCAGCATCCTGAACGGCAGGACCGCCCTCATCCCCATTCCGCTATTTTCAGTCCGGACGGGCAGTATGTGTTTGTATCTGATCTTGGGCTTGATTTAATTCGTGCCTATAGAATCAATAGAGAAACCAACAAGCTAGAAGTGCATGGTGATACGGCGCTGCATCCAGGAGCGGGACCACGCCACTTCACTTTTCATCCAGACGGAAAGTCTGCTTATGTAATTAACGAGGTAGATTCCACCATTACATCGTTTACATATGACAGTGCCGCAGGCACTCTGCACACTGTAGATACAGTGCCGACGCTGCCTGATGATTTTAACGAAGAGAATACTTGCGCTGAAATCGCCATTTCCAAGGACGGAAAATATCTGTACGCTTCAAACCGTGGGGCTGATAATATCGCTGTGTATGCTGTGGATAATGCATCTGCTAAGCTTACACATCTGGAATATGTATCTACTCGTGGGGGACATCCACGTCACTTCGCATTGACACCAGATGGAGCTTATCTTATCGTGGCAAATCGTGATGCGAATAACCTGGTTGTATTTTCAATAGAAGCGGCAAGTGGCCGACTCGAATTTACTGGAAATACAGCTGAAGTATCCAAACCGGTATGTGTGAAGCCCGTAAATGTTCCTGTATAAAGTTACTCCATTTGAAGAGTGAATCAGTGATCTTGGGAAATGCTAAAGGGAACACCGGATATAAAGTCCGGTGTTCCCTTTTTTTGAAAATAAAAGCCTGTGATTATCTGGTTGATGAGGTGAATGAGGGAGTAGACTATTTGAGCGAAACGGGCTTAAGAGGTACAATAGTGGATACTGCAGATTTGAATAGTACATTTTGCCTGCCATCACCTTGACCTTGTAAAGTGATTGTGAAAGCATCGTACGAGGTTACGAGCCCTTGCATTTTCACACCATTCGTCGTAAAAATCGTCACAGGCACCTTTGTGGAAATGAACTGGTTCAACAATCGTTCTTGCAATTTTAAACTCTCCACTTTGGCAGCACTCCATCTTCTGTGAATTTTTTTCTCTCAATAATTATAACATGGGTTAGTCCCTCACTGGAAATGAGATCAACAGTCACCTGAATAGACATGGAGGTATTTATGCTTTATTATCAGAACTGGTCTAGAGCTTTTCGCTTTTTTTTAGGGTTTGCTGCTTGTTTCGCCGTTATAGCTGTCCTTGTAAGTATGAATAAGGTATCAACCTTTGATAACTATATTATTGATGGGGTACAATCAGCGGAATCACCGGGGTTGACCTCATTCGCCAAAGGTTTATCTCTGATTGGTTCCTCTAAGATCGCTATTGGCCTATCTATCGTTACCATGGCACTGCTCTATTTTTTGCTGAAACACCGATTTGAATTAATCTTGTTCCTGTGGGTTGGATTAGGCTCACAGCTCTTGAATACAATAATGAAGTTATGTTTTCACAGAGAACGTCCGAATTTACATCGCATTGTTGAAGAGATTGGTTATAGTTTTCCGAGCGGGCACTCAATGGCAGCATTCTCTTTGTACGGCGTTATTGCCTTTTTATTGTGGCGTCATCTGCGGCGGAGGCATGAACGGGTCTTATTAATAATGTTCGCCGTATTCATGACCGTGGGGATTGGCTGGAGCCGTATCTATCTGGGTGTTCATTACCCGAGTGACGTAATTGGGGGATATATGGCTAGTGGCGCTTGGCTGATGTTGTCCATTTGTTTATTTCAAATCTACAAGAGCTCGCGTAAGAAGTAGGATAGATACAAAAACGGATATCTTTCATAACGCATGAAGATATCCGTCTTTATGTGTAAGAGGATTGTTTAAGGAGTCGTCACATGTTGTTCAGATGTTTTGCGATCCTGGAATTGCCCCATTTTGCTTATTCTTTGCTTCAGCATCGCAGGAAGTCCTGCTTTAAGCTTTTGGGCTTCATCTTTTGTCAGACGTCCTTCGGTGATGGCTTGATCCAGCCGTTGGTTTGCCGATTCGCAGAGCTTCTGAATATATTGATCTTCCGTCCAGCCTTTTTTCTCAAGAGCAAGTTGCGGGAGCGTTTTGCCTGCTTTCAGGCTATTGATTAGCTCTGTACGATCCATTTCCAGCAGTTTAGCCGTTTCAAAAATAATGAAATGTCCACCAGCCCTAACCTTTCCGTCTTTTCCTGGATGGTGACCGTGACCTTTCTCTGAAGGATGGGCACCAGGTGCGGTGGCTGTAGGGGTTACTTTCTCAGCAGAAGCACTTCCGATTGGCGCAAGAGCTGGAGACAGGCTGAGAAAAATAACGGTCGTGAAAGTCATTAATCTTTTGATATTGTTATTCATTCACTCACCTCGTATGTTATGTGATAGGCACTACTCGAATTAGTATTTCCTGAAAGCTGAAAGAAACATGAGTGAGAGCTTAAATGTTCTTAAAATTCATCAACTACAGGCTGGGGTAATTAGAAGTACGAGGGTTCACTGATGTTCATATTGTAGCGTGGGCTAATTTTTAGGAGGGATAGGTTTGGCTTTAGGAGCTCGCATATTTAAAACAGGTTTGGCCGTTACGCTAGCCCTGTATTTAGCTGTAATGCTTCAATTTCCTTCTGCCGTGGGTGCAGGGATTGCGGCGATTTTCGCTATGCAGCCCTCTATTTATCGCTCTTGGCGTTATTTTCTTGACCAGCTCACGACTAGTACAATGGGGGCCGTTCTGGCTTTACTCGGAGGGATGCTGTTATCCAACAGCCCAATAGCAGTCGGTTTGGTCTGTATTCTAGTCATTATGATCAGTATGAAAATCAACCGGGCGGATACGATAAGTCTTACGTTAGTTACTGTAATAACAGTGATGGAGGCTTCGGGTGAATGGCAATTCGCACTTAATCGTTTTTTATTAACTTTGACAGGTATTGTTTCTGCATTTCTAATCAATATTATTGTCGTTCCTCCAAAACCTCGTAAGCAATACATTAAGCAAATTGAGAATGTTTTTTCAAGCCTCTCTTTATTGCTGAGAACAGCGGTTTCTCATGAGATGAAGGAAAGTGTATTTCGTGATGAAAAAAATGCTTTGCATTCATCCATAAAATCGTTGGCTGATAAGTATGCATTATTTGAGGAGGAGCAGAAGCAGTTAAAACGGGCCAAGTATAGCCAGACTAGACAAATGGTTGTGTATAAGAACCTGTTAGCTTCTTTGCAAAAAGGTTACGATGTTCTCGAGGCCGTAGATCGGCATTATTTCCAGGCGGATCGGACCGAACATACAGATGCTCTATTTGATAATCATTTGGAACATTTAATCAAATATCATCAGCACATCTTACTTAAGTTTGAAGACAAATTAAAGCCCAATGCCAATGAATCCGAACCCTTGGGAGAAGACAATGATGAATTCCTGAATACCGCGATTTTGGGGTATAATGCAGAGAAAATAGGTCAGCTGCGTTTATATGTTGTGGCTGCTGCAATTTATGATTACGGATATCAATTGGAGCGCTTAGATAAAGTGGCCGATCAGATGAATCGTATAGCGGAGGATAAAGAATCTGTGCATGAAGCCTAAACATAACCTTGTGAAGAGCAACATATAAGCTTTGTAACAGCAAAAAATCCGGTTCCACAGGGACCGGATCATCTATTTAAGAGAATACTTGAAATCTCAAACTGAAATTGCTAAAATGATAAGATATCGAATAAGTATGCATTTAAAAACATAAATATGCAAATTTATCATATCATGATTCAAATGGAATGTCAACCTTCCAAAAGGGGATGAAATGGTGGATAACAATGAAAGTCAGTGGAAAGAGGAACAGGAACGGGTTGACGGAGTAACCAAGCTTTTGTCCGCCCATATTCGCAATTTATCAGAGGAGCTTGGACTTCATCGCAGTGATGTAGTGGATATGCGGAAAGACTTCTGGGAAGAGGTAACCGTAAACTTCAGTAGCCCGGATGATTTGGGAGAAACCTCAACAAGTCTTCGCCAACAGTCCCAAATCCTAAATGAACGGGAACGTCATCATTTGCAATCAAGCAAGGCGCTGAAAAAATATAAAAAGCTGGTTGTCTCTCCTTACTTTGGCCGAATTGATTTCACAGAGGAACCAACGGGCGGGCTGGAAAAGATTTATCTAGGGATTGGATCTTTGATGGAGGATGATGGCACCTTTTTGATCTATGACTGGCGTGCGCCTATCTCCAGTCTGTATTATGACGGAGCACCAGGTCCTGCAGCTTATGAAACACCTGGAGGATTAGTCTCCGGAACAATGAATCTTAAACGCCAGTTTGTTATTGCTGACGGTGTAATTGAAGTTATGTTTGACACTGGGGTTACGATCGGGGATGAGCTGCTGCAGCAGGTGCTAAGTCATAGCGCTGACGATCGAATGAAAAGTATTGTTGCTACAATTCAAAAAGAGCAAAATGCGATAATCCGCAACGACAAAAGCCGGATGCTAGTTGTGCAAGGAGCAGCGGGAAGCGGAAAAACCTCTGCTGCATTACAGCGGGTAGCTTATCTTCTATATAAATACCGTGAAGTATTATCAGCAGATCAAATGCTGCTGTTCTCACCGAATCCGCTGTTTAACAGCTATGTATCTACAGTGCTCCCGGAGCTAGGCGAAGAAAATATGCAGCAAACAACGTTTCAAATGTATTTAGAACATCGTCTTGGACATGAATTCCTGCTGGAAGATGTCTTTAGTCAGACCGAAAGTTTACTTAATGCTCCTGAGGGTCCTGAGGTTGCTATACGTAGAGAAGGCATTGCCTATAAATCGTCTGTCCCTTTCCTTGATGTGATTCGGCGGTATGCTACGTTGTTGGAACAGGAGGGCATGCTTTTTAAGCCTTTAATGTTTCAAGGGAAAGCAGTGGTCAGTAAAGAAGAAATGGAACGCCAGTTCTATGCGTACGATCCTGCCATAAAGCTTGCAAATCGTGTGGATTTGATGATCCGCTGGCTGCTTAAGAAAATTGCAGATTTTACTCATGAGGAAAGAAATGCGAAGTGGGTCGAAGATCAGATCGAGCTGCTGGATTCCAGCGATTATCACCGTGCATATCAGATGTTGCGTCGGAAGAAGAAAGCTTCGCAGGATAGCTTTGACGATTTTGATACGGAAAAAGAAGTGTTATCTCGTTATGTAGTCAGCCAGCGGCTCAAACCCCTGCGGGGTTGGACTAAACGGGGTCGTTTTGTGGACGTTAAGGGCTTGTACAGCACGTTATTTACAGATCGCGAGCTTATGGTGCGCCTCAATGGAGATTATCCTTTACCAGAGGTGTGGGATGATATCTGTGAGCAAACATTGGAATCCATTGGAGTGAACGAGCTTGCTTATGAGGATGCTACGCCATTCCTTTATCTGAAGGAGTTAAGCCAAGGCTTCCGGACCAACACACTGATCCGCCATGTGATTGTAGATGAGGTACAAGACTATTCTCCATTCCAATTAGAGTTCATGCGGCGTTTATTTCCAAGAGCAAAAATGACCGTATTAGGCGACCTGAACCAGGCCATTTATGCGCAAGGTGAGGTACTGGGGGATTTGTCTAGTCTCGTAAGTATATATGGTGAAGAGAACACAGAAGTGATCTCGTTAACCCAAAGCTACCGTTCAACTTATGAGATCGTGGAGTTTACGCGGTCAATGATCCCTGGAGGAGAACGAATCGTACCTTTTAATCGGCGGGGAGAAGAACCCCAGATAAGTGTGGTATCCAGCGAGAAGGAGCTTCTGAATGCTGTGGAACAGGATATCCGCAAGCTGCATTCTGAGGGATATCATTATGTGGCGGTCATCTGCAAAACAGCGGAGGAAAGCGCAAGGGTTCATGCTGAACTGAATCGTAGCCTGCCGGTGAGACTTGTTACAAAGGAAACACCGAATTTTCAGAAGGGGACACTGGTTCTGCCTGCTTATTTAGCCAAAGGCGTGGAGTTTGATGCGGTCGTCATCTATGATGGCTCGGCTGAACAATATGGCAGAGAAAGTGAACGCAAATTGTTTTATACAGCGTGCACTCGGGCTATGCACTTGCTGCACATTTTTAGTCTGGGTGAACCTAGCCATTTTATACCGTCCGCTAATGTGGCATCTTTAAGCGCCGGGTCGCTGTAAGCATAGATTTCTTCATTTTAAGATCGTCCTTTCCGCAGCAGCGGAGGGACGGTCTTTTTGTTTTCATGAATAAAGAAGGGCGAACAAACCACAATAAAGAATGTTGTACACAATGACAAAGGTGGTCAGTTCATGAAGGAAAGAAAATGGGATCTGCTTGCCTTAGCATCAATCCCACTAATAATGACCCTCGGTAACTCCATGCTGCTGCCTATTCTGCCGCAGATCTCCAAAGAACTCGGCATTAGCGCTTTTCAAGTCAGTATGCTGATTACCGTGTATGGATTGATGGCAATTGTAATGATCCCTATTGCAGGTTATCTGTCAGACCGTTTTGGGCGAAAGAAGGTTATTCTTCCGAGTTTAATCATTGCCGCAATTGGCGGTGCTGTCTGCGTGGTGGCTGCTTGGTTTATGAAGGGGGTTAGCGCTTATTGGGTGATCTTAGCGGGGCGTCTGTTGCAAGGAATTGGTGCAGCGGGTGCTTTTCCAATTGTAATCCCCTTTGTAGGCGATTTGTTCAAGGAAGAAGAAGATGTGAGCAAAAGTCTGGGAATCATTGAGACCTCCAATACGTTTGGTAAAGTACTCAGTCCAATTCTTGGTGCCTATCTTGGGATATGGCTCTGGTTTGCTCCTTTTATTGCAATTCCCATTCTATGTCTAATTTCATTTTTGTTAGTCTTATTTCTGGTCCGAAAACCCGAAGCAAAGGATGAACCTGAGAAACAGGAACTTCGGGCGTTTTTATCTGGAATTGTGAGCGTTTTACGTAAAAAGGGACGTTGGTTGTACGCTATTTTTGCCATAGGCGGCATCTGTATGTTTGTGACCTTTGGTGTCCAATTCTATTTATCAGAAATGCTGGAAACTAAATATAAAATGCACGGGGCAACGAAGGGGTTTGTGCTGGCGATACCGCTTGCCCTCTTATGTCTGTCCTCCTATGGAACAGGAAAGATCATTGGTCAGAATAAAACGCTAATGAAATGGCTGGGTTTTGGGGGCATGGTGTTACTGACTGCGGCGATGATTTGTGCGGGATTCAACAAAGGCATTTATTTTTTAGTAGGGTTTATGGGTTTAGGCTGTGTTGGAATCGGAATTGTACTTCCCTGTATGGATGCTTTAATCACGGAGGGGATTGAGAAGGAGAACAGCGGCACAATCACCGCTCTTTATAGTAGTATGAGGTTTATAGGGGTAGCGTTGGGGCCACCGGTGGTATCGTTGCTGCTAAGCAGCGGGCATTGGGTCTTGTTTGCGTTGATGGCTACAGTAGGGGCAATTGGTGGATTGCTGACCTTGTTTGCAGTAACTCCGAGTAAGGGGGAAAAGGGGGAGCCAGGCGTTAAAGACACAGAGAAGGTAATTCCTCCAATCTGGCCGAAACGTATTCGCCAAACCTCCTCAATGTCTCTGGATGGAAAAAAGGGCTATCCCTAAGCTGCGTTGCCGCAGCTTGTGGGATAGCCCTCTCGATAAAAGAATAAAAGATATTCTTAGGCTTGTGGAACAGATTCCCAATCCTTTAAGAAACGTTCAATACCGTTATCTGTCAGCGGGTGCTTCCAGAGGGTTGGCAGAAGTGAACCTGGGATTGTAGCGATGTGTGCACCAGCAATAGCTGCTTGCTCAACATGAGCAATGTTGCGGATACTTGCTGCAATGATCTCGGATTTCAAGTTGTAGTTAGTCAGGATAGTCTTCAGATCCTTGATCAGCTTCATTCCGTCAACACCGATATCATCCAGACGACCAACGAAAGGAGAGATATAAGTTGCGCCTGCTTTAGCAGCCATCAAACCTTGAGCCGCGGAAAATACTAGTGTAACGTTAGTTTTGATGCCTTTTTTAGTAAGCTCATAACAAGCTTCCAAGCCATCTTCAGTCATAGGGAGTTTAATTACAACGTTTGGAGCCCATTCAGCAATTTCGTATGCTTCTTTAAGCATTTCTTCTGCTGTAAGTCCGATTACTTCTGCGCTTACAGGTCCTGGAACGATTGCAACGATTTCTTTGATAACATCCTTGAACAATCTTCCTTCTTTAGCGATCAGCGAAGGGTTAGTCGTTACGCCATCCACTAGTCCTAGGCGAGTAATACGTTTGATTTCTTCAATGTTTCCGGTATCCAAGAAAAACTTCATTTTAAATTTCCTCCCTTGATTTCCATATGGATTGACAAGCAACATTCATATTTACATTATGAGACATGCAAATCAAAGTTTCAACTGTTATTTTGAATATTTCAAAATAACTTTATAGAATCAGTATTACCTGTATGCGCTGAATTTCAGATAATATAAGATTGGCTTAGGCCTCCCTCCATGATAATATATAACCGGAATTGTTATTTTGGAGTGGGAGGTGGGGATGGGATGATGTATGCGATACTGGTGATTTTACTTGTGCTTGTGCTGGCAGCAGCGGGATTCCTTGCCTACCAAAACAGCAAGTTGGTGTCTAATCAGAAGAAACTCGGTACTTCATCAAGTGATCCTTCCCTTATGTATTCTATCTTTGACCAATCTAGTGCAGCTGGTGTTGAAGAACCTGAGGCCATTCCGTTATTTCAATACACTGTATTTGCGCGGTCGAATGGAGCGGTTGTTGTGAACAAGCCTGTAGCTTTGATTATTTTGTGCAGAGTTGCAGCGGGAAAAGGGGATTACTTACTGGCTGATGTCGAGCGTAATATGCTTGACAAGATTAGTAGGCCAATGCCTTTGGATGCGTATTCTGAGCATAAAGCCTACTTACACAGGACGGCTAATCACACAGAAAAAGAGATGATTCTCAATCTAGAGGATGCAGTGAATTTACAATATACATAGAGTAGGGTGAAAGATATTGATTTTTTGCTCTGCGCAAAGCATAATACAAATTTGGATATAAAAAAAGAATCAAACAGCCGGAAGCAATCGCGTTTTATGTAAACACAGCTACCGGCATTGTTTGGTAAAATAATGGATGGCAGTCAGCACTTAGGCATGATATCTCCCTACGGGTGCATTAAGCACCCATTCCAGCATCATGATCATATCTTCAACTCTAGTGAGCTGAGCTTGTAGGTTATCTTGCTGTGGGCTGTTCTCTGTTAATGAAGCTAATCTTGATTCCAGAGATCTGCGCTGCAGTGTCAATTCGTTGATTTTAGATTGAATTTGGTTTTCGGTTCTCATCCGGAATCCTCCTGAACAATAGGTGATTTCAACATCATCATAGATCATTATAACGGATAACATGGGGGTAATAAAATGAGTATCAATGTTAAACAATTAGCCGCGGAAAAAGCAGTGGAATTTGTAAAAGATGGCATGAAGATCGGCCTTGGCACTGGATCTACAGCCTATTGGGCGATCAACAAGCTTGGTGAGCGCGTCAGTGAAGGTCTAAAAATTACCGCTGTAGCAACCTCCCGTGCTTCCGAAGAACAGGCGCGTGAACTTGGGATTCCAATCGTAGCTTTTGGAGATATTGATAGTCTGGACCTGACCATTGACGGAGCGGACGAGCTGGATAGTAGTCTACAGCTTATTAAAGGCGGCGGCGGCGCGCTGCTTCGGGAGAAGATTGTTGCGAGTAACAGTACTCGTATGATCGTTATTGCTGATGAGAGTAAAGTGGTAAACACACTTGGCAAATTCCCGCTGCCTGTGGAAATTGTTCCTTTTGCATGGGAATGGACTGTGGCTGAACTTGCCAAGCTGGGTTGCAATCCTGAATTGCGTCGTAGCGGAGAAGAGCTGTACAAGACAGATAACGGCAATTACATCGCAGACTGCCGGTTCGAAGTCATTGAGTCCGCACCGAAGCTGGCACTGACCATCCAAAGTATTCCGGGAGTTGTGGAACACGGCTTATTTATTGGAATTGCAGCAATGGCTATTGTGGGTAAAAAAGATGGAAGCATTGAAATTATAGAAGTTAAACCGGGCAATTGATCATTCGTAGATCTGGAGAATCTAGCAGATTAC
This sequence comes from Paenibacillus sp. FSL R7-0048, assembly GCF_038004505.1. NCBI lineage: Bacteria > Bacillati > Bacillota > Bacilli > Caryophanales > Paenibacillaceae > Paenibacillus > Paenibacillus sp. FSL R7-0048. The sequence goes on from NZ_JBBORF010000001.1 coordinate 2,990,283, forward strand.
GGAAGCTGAGAGCATTGACACGGATAGGGCTGACTCTGTATAGTGCTACTGTTATCTATTGGATGTTTATCGGTTTTGGGCGAGAGATCCATACAGGTGGCCCGCTTCAGTACAATTTGATTCCATTACGTACGGTGTCACTTTATTTCGACATGAATAACGGGGTATCGCTGATCAGCCGGTTTGTGAATCTGCTTGGAAATGTTGTTGTGTTTATTCCATTTGGTATACTAATTCCACTTGCAAAGACACGGCCAATTTCTTGGAAAAGAATCTCTTTATATGCTGTTCCTTGCATCCTGCTTTTGGAGTCTCTGCAAATGCTGCTGCATGTCGGAAGCTTTGATATTGATGATCTATTGTTAAACATGTTAGGGATATGGACAGGTTACTGTATGTTTCGAATCGGGTACAGAAGCAACAGAGAAGGAGGAATGTGAACAATGTTGGTAGATCTTAAATCCCTTATTGGTTCGCCTGAGGTGAACGAGCTGTTGACGTATGCGGTCATTGATGACCCCAACGCGTTGGAGCAGACATCGTCTGAGTACAGCGAACAAGCCGGGCTGCAGTTATATGGCTGGGAAGAAGAAGAACTCCTGCTTGGTCTTGTAGGCTTCGAAGAAACCGAAGACGGTTCTTTGGACATTCGGCATATTGCCGTCTTGCCAGAGAATAGAGGGAAAGGTTATGCAAGGGGAATGATTCTGGAGCTGCTCGCTACTCGTCAGCCGCGTTATCTGGTAGCTGAGACTGAGGATGAAATCGCCGCAGATTTTTATCGTAGTCTAGGGTTCATGGTGTACAGCTTAGGAGAGAATGAAGCCGGAATTGAAATGTTAAGATGTGTATACGAAGTTGAAGAGACCGAGGATGAGGACTAAAAAATCTTTGAAGGTCATAAAATGGCAGGTCGAGAGGAATCTCGGCCTGTTTTTTTTGCGTTTTGCCTTTAAATGCCCGAAAAAAAGCCAATTGACTTTTATAAAAGCAGGTATTATAGTTTGACAATGAAACTGTTCGATAGTTGAACTATATTTTGGAGGTAGGAAGCTTTGGATAACGAAGTGCAACATTGGATCAATCGCTACATGGATGCTTATTTGATTGTGACAAGACAAGTAGCAGCAAGAATTAAAGATAGTATTGCGGCGGAGACAACGAATGATCAGTATCAAATTCTTCGGTTGATTAATGCTCAGGAACAATGTACGTCTACATATCTTGCTGAATCTTTTTGCGTGGGTAAAAGCTCCATTACTGCAATCATCAACAGATTGGTGCAAGCGGGTATAATCGAGCGAACTCGTGACGAGAATGATCGCCGCCAGGTGTATTTGTCGATGTCTGAGCACGGAAAAAAAGTTTTTGAAGCAGCGGAGACGCAGGTACATGAAGTGATTTCCCCGTATTTGTTTCATTTTGAAGAGAAGGATATTGAAATGTTCGTCATGATGTTCGAGAAGCTGGCGAATTTAATTCAGAATGATGATGGAGGGAAGAATCCATGAAGACGATTCTAAAAGCAAGATGGGCGGTTATCGCAATCTGGCTCGCTGTGGCCGTAGTTTTGGTCATGACGGCCCCTTCGTTCTCTGATCTTGTACGTGAGAAGGGGCAGGTTACTGTACCTGATGGTTATTCCTCATCTAGAGCGGCAGAAATCTTAAAGGAAGCGGCGAATGATAAGGGCGGAGAGACACTGCATCAGGTAGCTCTTGTATTCAATAATCCAGAGGGAATCGGAGCCAATGAAACAGCTAGTATCCAGCAGGGCGTTGAGAAGTTGGCTGCGAATAAGGAGATGCTGCAGATCGATTCCATCACCGATCCTTTTTCACAAAGTGAGCTTAAGGATACGTTGATTGCCAAGGATGGCAAGACGATAATGGTGGCGTTGTCTATCAAAGGCGGAGGAGAGTCTGTCACCGCACTTCCTGATAAAGTGGATGAATTACTCACAGATGTTAAGGCGGATCATTATTTAACCAGTGAGGGTTTGATTACTGAGGATATGATTGCTAGCTCGGAAGCCGGGCTTAAGAAATCGGAATATATTACGGTAGTCTTTATTTTACTTATCCTGTTCGTGGTGTTCCGTTCGTTCGTGGCACCGTTTGTTCCGCTACTGACGGTAGGACTCAGCTATATTGTTTCTCAGTCCGTTGTGGCTTTTTTAGTGGACCGTTATGATTTTCCATTATCTACATTTACTCAAATCTTTATGGTTGCGGTCATGTTCGGGATTGGTACGGATTATTGTATCCTGTTAATCAGTCGTTTTAAAGAAGAAATGATGACAGCAGAAGATACCAAAAGTGCTATTATTGCAACCTACCGTAAGGCTGGGGGAACGGTGTTCTATTCCGGACTTGCGGTATTCGTAGGTTTTGTAGCGATTGGATTATCCAAATTCATTCTGTATCGCTCGGCGGTAGCCGTTGCCGTGGGGATTGCGGTTATGCTGCTGGCGCTTGTAACCATAGTTCCATTCTTCATGGCGGTACTTGGCAAAAAGCTCTTCTGGCCTTCACGCGGCAAGCTGGAGCACAGTGAGAGCCGTATTTGGGGAGCAGCAGGTTCTTTTTCCTTAAAAAGACCATGGGCCGCGCTGCTAATTGTTGCAGTAATCGTAGCTCCGTTCCTTGTTACCTATAGCGGAAAGCTGTCCTTCAACAGCTTGGAGGAAATTGGCTCAGAATATGCCTCGGTAAAAGGATTTAACATCATTTCGGATAGCTTCGGGCCGGGTGAATCCATGCCTGGCAAGATCGTAATCAAAAATGATGATCGGATGGATACTTCAGAATATCTTGGACTTGCAGAAAAAATCAGCCGCGAGCTGGAAAAAGTGGACAGCGTAAAATCGGTGCGCAGCATGTCTCGTCCAACGGGAGAGCTGATCAGTGATTTCTTAATCCCGAATCAGGTGGGGACTTTATCTGACGGTCTGGATCAGACCAGTGAGGGATTGACCAAGATTCAAACGGGATTGTCTGAAGCTAGTAAACAGCTGAGTGAAAATGCACCTAAGCTTACAGAGGCTGCTCAAGGCAGCGCTAAGCTGACGGAAGGCACAGCAGAACTGAAAGATGGGATCGTCGCGTTAGGCGATGGGCTGGCACGTATTGAGAGCGGAATAAAAAGCGGCTCAGCTGGTGCAGGAGAAATCAAAGCAGGACTTCAACAGGCAGCTGCTAGTGCCAAGCAGCTTGCGGATGCCAATACGAAGCTGCTGGAGGGATATAAAAAAATCGGCAGCGGTTTAACTGCGCTGAATCAAGGGCTTGGGCAGCTTCCGCAGCAGCTGCAAGGTGTGGCAGAAGCGTTGAAGGGACTGGATGGTTCTTTTAATGGTCTTGAGAGCAGTTATCCGGAAATTCTGCAGGATGTTAATTACCTGACCATTAAAGGCACCGTAACGCAGAGTGGTACTGGGGCAGCACAGCTGGCAGCGGGTCTCGGGCAGATCTCAGAGCAGCTTAAAGGAGCAGCAGCTGGCTTAAATGAGGCGAATGCTGGCTATGCCAAAGCTTCGGCAGGGCAAACCGCACTCGCACAAGGTTTAGCTAAGCTTGTTGCGGGCATCGGTCAGCTGCAATATGGGCTGGAGCAGGCCGCAGCAGGCCAAGGACAGATCGTAGATAAAATTCCATCCATTACTAGTGGACTAGATCAATTGCAAGGCGGACAGCAGCAGCTTGCGGATGGTTTTGGTCAATTAACTGGGCAGATAGGAGCCTTAACTACTGGTTTAAGCGACAGTGCAGACGGCTTGAAACAAATTACCAGTGGGCTGGGCTCTGCACAAGATTATTTGAATCAGATTCAAGCGGCTAAGGATGATGAGCTGAGTGGATTCTTTGTACCGGCTGAGGCTCTTGAAGCTGAAGGTATAGAGCAGGTATTTAATACCTACTTGTCTGACGACCGTAAGGTAATGACGCTGGATGTAGTATTCACTGAGAATCCATATAGTTCAGAAGCTATTGACAGTGTTGATGATATTCAAGCAGCAGTAGATCGTGCAGTGAAAGGAACGAAGCTGGAAAATGCAGAGTCTGCAATCAGCGGGGTTACAAGCAGCCAGAACGATTTACGTAATATTTCCAACGAAGACTACACACGTACAGTAATTTTGATGCTGGGTGGGATCTTCATTATCTTGGTGTTGCTGCTTCGTTCAATCGTAATGCCGATTTACCTTATTATTTCTCTTTTGATTACTTATTTTTCAGCATTGGGTGTTACAGAGGCTATATTCGTTCACCTTCTGCACTTTGAAGGGATTACCTGGACAACGCCATTCTTCAGCTTTGTTATGCTGATTGCACTTGGTGTAGATTATAGTATTTTCTTAATGGCCCGCTTTAACGAATATAAAACATGGGATGTACGGGAAGCGATCCTGCATGCTATGCGCAATATGGGAACAGTCATTCTTTCGGCGGTAGTTATTTTGGGCGGCACCTTCGCATCGATGTACCCTTCAGGGGTATTGTCGATGATGCAGATTGCAACAGTGGTGCTTGTAGGATTGGCCTTGTATGCACTAATCTTCTTGCCGTTTTTTGTTCCTGTTATGGTGCGGATCTTCGGCCGTGGGAACTGGTGGCCATTTGCGGTCAAACAAAGTGGAGAACCCACTAAACAAGATGTAAACATGTAATCACTCTACACAGCAAAAAACCTCTAGTGTTTGCCTAAATAAATAGGCGGCTAGAGGTTTTTTTGTGAAAATATAAGTACAAAGTTTATTTCATTTTGGCAAAAAAGCTACGTAACGCCCAGCCGCGTTCTTGCCGTTTTTTATATTTGGGTAGCGAACGGTAGATGGCGGTGGATTCGTCAAAAGCACGTTTAGCATCCTCAGTTCTGCCCAGTGCTTTGTACATGGAGCCGGCTAAATAATAGGCTTCACTAGAGGAAGATTGAATCTCTTGAAATTGAGTAACGTAATGCAACGCTTTATCGTGATTTGTATGGCGAAAGGTTTCCGCTAACCGAAGATATGGCTGACCATATTGGGCTTTTCGGTTGATTTCTAGACCTCGAAGCATCTGATCTTCGCCTTCTTCCAAAGCGCCCAGCTTAAGATTCACATGACCCAGCTCCACCCAATATTCGGCAGATTGTTCGTAACGGTCTTCGATCTGTAGCAGGATATCCTTGGCTTCCTTGTATTTTTTACGTTCTGACAGATTCCGGGCTAAATCAAATTTAGCAGAAACATCATTTGGATTCAAAGATACTGTTGTGCGCAGCTTGGAGATTTGCCGCACCCGTTTGAAGGGCTTTGTAATACTAGGGAAAATTCCCACGTATCGCCGATCTAAGAAATATAAGATAACAAGCAGGATGAATAAAGCCAGAAAAGGGTTGCCCACTAATCTGAAAAGCATCATAATACCTATAAATTTAAGCATGATTTCCCTCCATGATCATTTGGTTCCGGTATTGCGGTTGAATAAGAGTAGATCTAAGGCAGCGTAATTATATCATAATTCAAACCAATCTGAATCCCGGGATTTAAGATAAACTACAACTTTTGTCAGCTTTATAGCGTCTTAGTGTAATAGAAATAATAATTACAATAATATCATAAGAAGGGAAAATCAAGATGCACTTATTTTCAAGGAAGCTAAGGCTGTTTAGTTTGTTGGTTTGTTCAAGTCTGGTGACTGCATTGTCTGTCCCTCAAGTTATAAGTGCGGCTCCATCACCTGGGAAGTTGGGTGGGATTAAGGAGATTGTTGCTTCGCCTGGTTTTTGGGGTGGAAGCTCTTTTGCGGTGGGAACTGACGGAAATGTTTGGTCCTGGGGGAGTAATGTTTTTGGTCAATTTGCTAATGGAACTGCCGGGCCTGAGGGTTGGACGATTACTCCCCATAGAATAGCTGGGCTTGAACATACGAAACAGCTGGCGATCGGCGAAGCGTACTATGTAGCGCTGAACGAAGACGGTACGGTTAAGGCTTGGGGAGATTATCGGGATAAGAGTGTAGCAGAAGCTGGCAATGGGGCAAGTGCTAAACAACACAAGGTTCTGCTTCCTCAAGGGATCTCAGGAATGAGTGATGTGGTTAGTATATCGTCAGGATTGCATAGTGCATTAGCTTTGAGAAACGATGGAAGTCTACTACAGTGGAATCCTCCAGAAGCTTCAGATGTGGGCTATACAGAGCTGCCTGCTGCCACTAAGGTACAGGGTTTGAGCGAAGTGAAGTGGATCGGAAGCAGTATTTATCATGCCGCCATTCGAACTAACGGTACGCTGTGGATTTGGAGTGCTATCCCGCAAACAGAGAACACGAATGTGATGAAGAAACCGACCCCAGTTAAGGATTTATACCATGTAAAGTCCGTCTCTATGAGCGATCGCAGTATACTGGCTTTAACCGAGAGCGGGAGCGTCTGGGGAACAATTGACAGCGATAATTATAACGAAGTCACGATGAGCAAGATGCCAGGTCTTACGGATATTGTATCTGTCCAGACGAAAAACGGGTTCAATCTTGTTGGCAATAAAAAAGGAGAATACTGGGTATGGAAAGCTGGTACCTCACTACAAGGTCTGCAAAAGATTACAGCCGTAAAAACGATCTCAAAACTTACGCTGGATTTAGACAACTTTGCAGCTGTTAAAAAAGATGGCACCGTGTGGACTTGGAGTACCCAACCAACAACCGACAACCGTTTAGTTTTTACGCAGCCTAAGTTAATAAAAGGATTGAGTGATCCTGTTTCTTTTGCCATGGGTGAGAATAGTAAGTATGCAGTCCTGAAGGATGGAACAGCTGTGGCTTGGGGAACAAATAGGTTTGGTCAACTCGGAATTAGCGCGGTTGATTCACGTCCTTTTGCTATATCTCCTATTTTAAAGCCTGTTACTGTAATTGTAGATGGTCAAAAAATGGATTCCGCACAGTCTGCTATTTTTATGGATGGAAGTGTAAAAGTACCGATTAGGGATGTAGCAGAAAGTCTGGGATATACCCTGTCTTTGGAGGGGGAACTGACGTTGACGAAAGCTGGGAAGAAAATTTCATTACCATCAGCAGAATCCATTAAAGTAAGCTATACTTCTCTAGTGCCAGCAGCGGCTTTGGCCAAAGCTACAGGTCTATCTGCGGAGTGGAATAGTACGCTGTACCAATTAACATTACAAACAAAAAGATGACTTTCATTTAACACATATATTAATATTCTGAGGTACAATAAGTGAATTAATCTCAATTTCACCATAATAACCAGTCTGGAGTGATAGGAATGGCTTTTACAATATGTGTGTTTGCCGGATCGAATCCAGGTCTTAACTCTGAATATACGGAAATGGCTAGGGAATTAGGTTATCATATAGCGGCACAAGGCTGTAGGTTGGTCTATGGAGGTTCGCGGAATGGCCTTATGGGACAGGTTGCGGACGGAGTACTTGCGAATGGCGGCGAAGCTGTAGGAATTATGCCAGTGGATCTTTTTCAAGATGAAATCAGACACTCCGGATTGACGAATCTGATTGAGGTCTCTAGTATGCATGAACGTAAGGCGGTAATGAGCGGTATGGCGGATGCTTTTATTGCTTTGCCGGGAGGTCTTGGAACCTTCGATGAGCTATTTGAAATTCTGTGCTGGATGCAGATTGGTATTCATCAGAAGCCTATAGGGCTGCTGAATGTTCGAGGTTATTTTAATCCACTGCAAGCCCTGATCTCACATAGTGTGGCTGAAGGTTTTGCACCAAAAACTGCACTTCAAATGCTGCATATGAACTCAGAACCCGAATATCTGCTTGAACTGATGAGAGGGCGAGTGGATCATAATAATGATGAGAAGGGGAAAGCAAGGTTCCCGTCTCAGCGCTAGAGCAATAAGAAATATGAACAACCTCCAGCTATTTTTATATGGCTTGGAGGTTTTTTGACATTAGAAGAGATAAAACTGTTTAAACTTTGGAGAAGCTGGGTAAATAAGCCGTAAGTAACCAAGCAGAAATGCAAATTTCAGGAACATCACGGAAGGAGGTTGAAATCCAATGAATGTGATCGTACATAATCTTATGGCTTACAATCATCAGTTTTTTAGACCTCAGCCCGTGGTCAATCCCAAGCAAGGAAAAGCAGACAAGAAGAGAATGAGTTTCCAGGAAGTTCTGAATGAGAAAATGAAAGCGTACAGCACCTACAACAAAAATTAAAGATGAAAGCTATACCCTATGTCTGTTAAAGAAAGCCGGAACGCGATGATCCTAGAGATCATTGCATTCCGGCTTTCTTTAGGGTCTGACCTCAAAAAATTCGCAGCTCTTGCGTGAGTAGTAAGTCAGATCACTAACTCTAGATTGAATAACAACATCGAAATCAGTGAAGCGGACAACGGTTGCTCCTGAATTTACTAAATGATCGTCCTGAAATACACGAACAGGTAATTTGCGGTCAACGGCTTCTTGGAAATCGCTGTCGCTTAGCAGCGGGCGGTTAATGGGCATGGGAAATAACTCCTTTGATCATGTAATGAAGTAAGAAATAAAAATAGTATACCTGCGGAAGCACAAGAAATCCAATTTAAGATGAAGTACACGTATTCTGTGAGGAACATATTTGGACGAAATTTTATACTCCCTCCTTAGACATAACATAGATATGAATGGTTTCGTAATTATTTCCACCATAAATCGGAAGTTTACCTCCTCAAAAAAAGAATTTAAACCCTGTACACTAATTCTTGTAAGAGAAACCTTTGAAAGGGGTACAGGGGAATGAATAAAGTAAAACACTTGGCGCTATCGTTAGTCGCTATCATGCTCGTAGGTTCACTGGCAGCATGCGGAGGCAACAACGCCGAGAACAACAACACATCAAACAAAAATGCAGGTAACAACGCAGCAAGCACAAGTGAACCTACTAAGGATGAGGGAACAGAACCGGCTGAGAAAATCGAACTTTCTTTCTGGACACTGGGCAACGTGAACTACGAGGATTTAGCGAAGGAGTACACTAAGGAACATCCAAACATTACGATCAAAGTGCAAAATACCGGTGACCAAACCGCTCACCATAATAATTTGACCACTGCTTTGTCGGCTGGATCGGGTGCGCCTGATATTTTCCAACTTGAAATCGGTTTCATGGAACGTTTCATCAACGCTCAGGACAAGTTCTATAACCTGAATGATCTGGGTGCCAAAGATATTCAAGCCAACTATCTGGATTGGAAATGGAAACAAGCTTCTTCCGTAGATGGCAGCTTCCAGCTAGGTCTTCCAACAGATATCGGTCCAACGGTTGTATATTACCGCACAGATTTGGCTGAAGAAGCTGGACTGCCAAGTGATTCAGAAGGATTCGGCGCTGCTATTGATACTTGGGATAAGTTCGCAGCTGTTGCCAAAGCTTTCAAAGAGAAAACAGGCAAACCATTTGTAGACCTTACGGATCTTACCTTTAATGCTTTGCGTGATCAATCTGCTGATGAAATCTATTTCAGCAAAGCTGATGGCAGCTTTATCGGAGATACCAATCCGCAAGTCAAAAAAGCTTATGATTTCACGGTTAAAGGTATTCAAGAAGGCTGGATCAGCAATGTTATGCTCTGGTCTCCTGAATGGGGTCAAGGCATGAACGACGGTTCATTTGCAGTAGTTATGGGACCGGCTTGGATGGCAGGAAATGTTAAGAGTAATGCTCCAGACTCCTCTGGCAAATGGAAAATTGCTCAGCTCCCTGAAGGTGCTGGTAACTGGGGTGGCTCGTTCCTGACGCTGCCAAAAGAAGGCAAACACTCGAAAGAAGCTTATGACTTTATCGCATGGATGGATAACAAGGAAAACCAACTGGAATCTTTCAAAACAAAAGGACTTATGCCTTCTATTCCTGCCCTGTATGAAGATCCTGCATTCGTAGACTTCAAAGATGATTTCTTCGGTGGACAACAAACCGCTGTAGAATTCGGTAAAGCAGCAAACCGGGTAAAACCTGTATACTACGGACCGCTTCATGACCAAACCGATACTTTCTTCAAAAACGCATTGAAAAATGTGTTGGAGAAAAAAGCAGATCCGACCAAAGAATGGAACGAAGCAGTAAAACAAGCGAAAACATTGGCTGAACGCAGCTAAGATTTCAAGCTTATGAAATTCAATTTCTAGAAGGTCCGGATTCATAGAGTGAAACATTCTCTGTGAATTCGGATTTGCACGTTAGATTACCTGGAGGTGTGACATGGCACAACCTGTTATTTCAAGTCCGCATGCCGAGAGCAAGCGCCGCTTTTTAACTGAACAAAGAAGGAGCCGCATCACTGCTTACACGTTTATTTCGCCCTTTTTTATTCTGTTCTCGATATTTGGACTATATCCGATCTTTTTCACGATCTATCTCTCGTTCTTTAAATGGGATGCCCTGAATCCTATGAAATTTGTAGGGTGGAAAAACTATGATCTGGTCACAAGTGATCCGACCTTTTGGATTTCTTTTAGCAACACGTTAATTATGGGGCTTATGGGTACTGTTCCACAGATATTACTAGCTCTATTGATTGCTGTTTTATTGAATTCGGCGATGACTCGCTTTAAGAAGACGTTCCGGGTTTTATTTTTTATGCCTAATATTACGTCTATCGTTGCGGTTACGCTCGTGTTCAGCACACTGTTTGGCAACAACGGAATGATCAACTGGATTCTAAACGGCTTGGGACTGGATAGTATGGCCTTCAACTCTGGCTGGTGGGGCGTTAAAATCGCCATTTCTACGATGGTAATGTGGCGCTGGACGGGATATAATGCCATTATTTTTCTATCAGGCTTGCAAAGTATCCCTACGGATCTATATGAAGCGGCACGTATTGACGGTGCGAACAGAAGACAACAGCTAACCTTTATAACGTTACCGCTATTGAAGCCATTCATTGTATTTGTTACCTTGCTTTCAACTATAGGTGCCTTGCAGTTGTTCACTGAGCCTTATGTATTTTTGGGCCAAGCGGGAACTGGATCTACACGTCAGGAAGGAATCACTATGGTTACTTATTTGTATAGCGAAGCATTCCGCAACGGATTTTTTGGTACGGCAGCAGCTACGGCAGTCTTGCTGTTCCTGGTCACGATTATTTTCTCTGTCCTCAATATGCTGGTCTCAAATCGCATGGGTGGAGATACGGGAGGGGGTAAAGCGTGAGTACGCTGCGTGTATTTAAAAAAGATCCGGATGATCTAGGGATCATCGGCAAGTTAGGATTTTATCTGCTGCTGGTTGTTGGTGCGCTCGTGTCCATCTTTCCTTTTTATTGGATGTTTGTAGTTGGCACTAATGACAGAGGCGCAGTATTCCATGTGCCACCTTTGCTTACGGTTGGAGACCAGTTTTTTGAGAATTTCCAGCGGGTACTGGACAAAACAGACTTCTTTCAAGCCTTGGGCAACTCTTTATTTGTCTCATCTATGGTTACAATATCAGTCGTGTTTTTCTGTACACTGGCAGGTTATGCCTTTGCCAAATATGAATTTCCGTTTAAAAATTTTCTGTTCTACTTTGTAATTGCTACATTATTTGTGCCACAGCAGCTTGGTGTATTACCTACTTACGTAATTATGGCCAAGCTCCACTGGATAGACTCTTTCAAGGCACTTATTGTTCCGGCGATGGTTAATGCCTTCGGGATCTTCTGGATGCGGCAGTATATCACTACAGCTGTACATACGGAATTGATTGAAGCAGGTCGGATCGATGGCGGCGGACATTTCCGGATCTTCTGGAACATCGCTATCCCGGTCATTACTCCAGCTATGGCTACACTAGGTATACTGAATTTTATGACCGTTTGGAATGACTTCTTCTGGCCTTTAGTGGTACTGAAGAATCAAGAGCATTTCACAATTCAAATTGCGCTCCAGCAGCTGTTCTCCAATCGCGATGGTCTAGACTACGGAATGATCATGTCAGCAACATTTACGGCAACCTTGCCACTGCTGATTGTATTCCTGTTATTTAGCCGCTGGGTGATTGCTGGACTTACTTCAGGAGCTATTAAGAGCTGATCTTACTTTTTGATCTTTACAGGGAATAGGCGGTTTTGTGAAGAATACTAGAGGACAGAGACAGCAGGGGGAAGGGGAATATCATGAAACTCCGCCGTAAAATCTTGTTCGCTATTATTCTTCTCGTCTTTATTCCGGTTATTCTGATGGGGATCGTCACTTACGTTAATTTTTCTAATGCAATGGAGAAAAAATCAAGCAACTTCTACTGGATTTCACTGCTTGAAACGGATCGAAAGCTTAAATTTGCGCTTAGTGAAATCACCTCGATCACGAATTCAAAAATTACGCAGCCGGTTGTTCAGCAATCACTGAAGCAGAAGAACTTTGTAATCACTTATGATCGAAAGCAGGAGCTTAGCAGTTATCTCATTGATCATCCAATGATTACTTCATTTAGTTTTTATAGTAAAGATCGTTTAATTTATCAATACAATGCATCGATGTCTTTTGAGGACTTGAAGAGACAAAGCTGGTTTGACGCGATGGAAGGCGCCGAAGGGCGGCCTGTGTGGTCAGGACCGGGAGAAAATGGCTCGGAGATCTCCGGCAATCCGGTACTTGTACAAGCAAGAGTAATCAAAGATTCATATTCTCTCGAAGATATCGGATATCTGGTTGTTAATGTAAAACCTGATTTATTGGATCAGATTTTCTGGGAAGCAGCAACCCTTAAGAAGGGGGATATTTTGCTGGTCAACAAGCTAGGAAATATCGTTTTTAATAAATCCGGTGAACATATTGGACAACGCACAGATTTCCCCTTTTTACAAAATGATTATGCTAAGGAACATGACTATTACATCGACAACTATCAGGGGGAAAAATCACTCATAACCTTCCTACCTTCTCATAATGCAGCCTGGTATTTAGTAGCCATTACACCTATGAATCTCATCTCGTCAGAATCTGTATCCATCCGGAATATTGCGATTATTTTAAGTACAGTTTCGCTGTTATCCGCCATTTTGTTCGACCGCTATTTCGTACGGAGGCTCGTTCATAGTATTAATAGTGCGGTTAACGGGATGAAGCGGGTGAAGCAGGGGATATTTACGCCGATCACTACACCCTATCGTGCTGATGATGAAAGTGATTTGCTGATTGATGGCTTTAATCGGATGAGCACGCAGATCAATGAGCTGCTTGTGCAGGTGGAGACTGAGCAGGGACGTAAGAAGGAAGCAGAAATGCAAGCGCTAATGGCGCAGATTAACCCTCATTTTATTTATAATTCACTCGAATCGATTAATTCGATGGCCGTGCTGCAAGGCAATAAAGATATTAGCAAAATGGTCATCTCACTCGGCAAGCTGCTGCGAATCAGCATCAGTCAGAATCAGGAGCTGATTCCGCTGCATATGGAGTTCGAGCATGTCCGTCATTATTTGGATATCCAGAAGTTTCGTTTTGAAGACAAATTCTCGTATATCATAGATCTTTCGGATGGTCTTAGGACGTTCATGACACAAAAGCTGATCGTTCAGCCGATTGTTGAGAATGCGCTGTATCATGCGATTGAGCAGATGGAGGACCCAGGGGTCATTGAGATTACGGCCTATGAAATGGGCATGGATATGATCATTATCGTAAAAGATAACGGCCCCGGCTTTGACCTTGCCAAGATGATGAGTCTTTGGGATAACGAGGGAAGTGCTCAGAAGAAATACAGTGATAGCGGCGTGGGGCTTAAAAATGTGCATGAACGCTTGAATATTCGGTTCGGCAGTCCATACGGCATACTAGTGTGTTCATCCCCCGGCTTTGGTTCAACCATCCGAATCCGAATACCAAAAATACTGCCGTAATCGACCGTACGGAAAGAAAGGGGGAGAATGTTATCAAAAAATGGTTATTGAAATGGGGCTGGATGTGGTTATATCTAGTGCTGATTTCGGGTGCGGTTTTATTTATAACTTTAGGAAAGCAAGAACCCATTGAAGATGATTCACCCGAGAAAATCACATTAACTTTCCGTCATTTCTGGATTAAAGAGCATGATCGGCCACTGTTGACTATTTATGAAGATATCGTGGACAAATACCAGTTAGAGCATCCAAATGTGAAAGTTAACTTTGAAGGTGTGGATCAGACGTTGCACCGTGATCAAAAGCTGAAGAACGAGATGGTTACTGGCACCCCGCCAGATATGTTTGTTTTGTTCGGTGGAGCGGAAATTGAGCCCTATGTGCGCTCTAAGCGTCTGATTGATCTGACGGATTTCGTCCGGGAGAATGCGCTAACCAATCAATTCAAGGATCTGGATCTCTGGACCTTTGACAACCATATTTATGGCTTGCCCATTGAAGGGAATGCTGAACCTTTATATTTTAATAAAACCATATTCGAAAAGCTCGGTTTGAAGCCGCCAGAAACGCTGCAAGAGCTTGATGCTGCCATACTAAAGCTGAAGTCGGCAGGATATATTCCATTTGCACTTGGCAACGAGGATCGTTGGCCCGCAGGAATTTTTGCACATTATTTAATGGATCGTTATGCCGGCGCCGACTTGATCGAGAAGCTGATCACTGGTGAAGATCAAGACAGCTTTCAGAATGAGGCGTATTTAAAGGCTTTTCAGCACTTGGAGCAATGGATCAAAGAAGGTGCCTTCAGTACGAAATCGAATGCGTTATCCACAGAAAATGCGGTGGGACTATTTACGAGCGGCAAGGCTGCGATGTATCTGAACGGAAACTGGGATATCAATTTATTTGCCGGAACAGCAGCTCCTACGGATTTTCAAAATGAGGTAGGTGTTATTCCGTTTCCCACATTGAAGAAGGGGGAACAACCTTCGATTGCCGGCGGTTATACATTTGGCATCGGTCTTTCCTCCGAACTAAGCGGAGCGAAGCGGGAGGCTGCACTCGATCTCATGAAAGCTTTTTACACCCAGGAGGTTCAGACTCGGATTGTATATGAAGGGTTGAGAATTCCGTCCATGCGCATCGCCTTTGATCCTGAGAAGACAGGACCCGTATTCGCGCAAGTTATGAATATGATGGAAGTTAACCGCAAGAGCTTTGTCCCTTATGATAATGTATTGTCACCAGAAGTGAAAAAAACGTTCCTGAGTGTTATAGAACAGATGATTAACGGAGAAATGTCTGCTGAGCAAGCGTTAAAGCAAGTGCAGGCATCCTCCATTCAATATTGGAATTTGATCCAAAGCTCAAGTGTACAATGATGCTGGAGGTGCAGGGAATGGATGAGTTACAAGAGAAATATAAAGTAATAATCGTGGATGATGAGCCGATTATTCTTCGTAGCTTAAAAGCAGCCATTCCATGGAATGATCTTCAGATGGAGATTGTGGGAGAGGCCCGAAATGGAGAATTAGCTCTCCGCTTGATAGAAGACACTTCACCACATATCGTGATTAGTGATATTCGCATGCCCGTAATTGACGGGATTACGTTGATGAAGGAAGTATTGTCTAAAAACCCGAAGCTGGTGTTTATTTTTATAAGCGGTTACGGAGAGTTCGAATATGCAAGAGAAGCATTACGTCAAGGCGCTTTTGATTATTTATTGAAGCCGATCGATCATGATGAACTGGTTGAAATGCTAAACCGCGCCAGAACCAAGCTGGATGAACAGAAGCAAAATGATCAGCTGATTCATTCTGTGCAGATGCTGTCACTGCTTGCACGTGAACGTCTGTTTGCAGAAATCACTTTGGGAAATGCAAGGCCGCTTGAGCATCTGAAATGGCTGGAGAACAGTGAACTGGAGAGCGGATATTTTATGGCTGTTGTCCAGTTAGATGACTACACCACACTGAGCAGTCAATGGAGTGTAGAAGAAAAACGGCTATGGCTGTTTGCAATCCGCAATATTGTGGAAGAATGGTCACTGGAGCATGGCGTGCTGACGGTTTTCCCGTTTCATAATGGAGAGTGGATACTACTGTTCCCTGGATCTTTAAGCGCCAGCAGGAGAGAACTTGGTGAACATTTGATAGCGGGAATCAAGAGATACTCCAAGCAGTCTTGTTCCGTAGGCATCAGCCGCACCACACAAGGCATTGATCAATTAAGTACGGTTTACCCTCTGGCCGCGAAGGCCTTATATCAACGGTTCTATTCGGGGCTTGCCGGGGTCTTTATTGATGAAGAGATATCGTTCCCAAGCAGTAAAGAGGTGAAATACCCAAAAGAGCTGGAAACCGCGCTGATTGAAAGTATACGTACCTTAAATAGAGACCGGATGTGGTCTTTATTTGATGAGCTTGCTTTATTTATTGAGTCACAAGCTGTTCCTAAGGATATGGCTGAACGTCTTCTTGTTGAATTGATCGTTGTGTTGTACAGAAATTATGAGTATTTGAATATAAATTCAGATTGGTCCTTGCATGGATTACTTAGCAAGATGCACAATCTCGGCACTTTAAATGAAGTGATCTCTGCTCTGAAAGAAGAGTTTGGTGTGCGATTGGAGCAAGGGAACAAGCCTGTGAACCGCGAGGATACGCGTAGCGCCATCGAGAAAGCGAAACGTTATATTGAGAGTAATTACCATAAAGATTTAAGTATTGAGGAAGTAGCGGAGCTGGCTGATCTCAGCATCAGTCATTTCTGCACTTTATATAAGCAAATAACGGGATATACCTTTTTGGAGTATGTTACACACTGCCGGATGGAGAGGGCAAAGTATATTTTGCAGAGCAGCAACGTAAAAGTGTATCAGATAGCTCCTCTTGTCGGTTATCAGGACCCGCGTTATTTTACACAGGTTTTTAAAAAGGCTAGTGGTCAAACACCAACAGAATACCGAGAAGAGCATACTAAGCAGAGCCATTAACGAGGAGGTAAGGGATGGAATTTCATTTGGAGATGATTGTTAAGTGTTTAACGAACCACAAGCTGCAGAAATATTGGAAAGGGTTCGAGGCTGTTTCTTTTGCATTTTATAATAAGGATAACGTGTATCTGTACAATCACCCCAAATTCAAAACGGTAGGATATCATCCACATTTGCTTTCTTGGAGTAATGAATTCTCAGGAGATACCATCATCTTATATGAGGATCACCCTACAGCCATCGTTAATCTGGAATTACATGAAGAATTCGAAGACTTGTACGCCATTTGTGTACACGAATTATTTCACGGTTATCAATTCCTGATGGGAGAAGAACGTTATGCAGATGAATTATTGATGATTACCTACCCTTTATCCCTCGAAAATATGGAATTGCGGATTCAAGAAAGACATCATTTATATCTTAGTGTAATGGCAGCTACTATTGAAGAGCGTAATCACGCAATGTACAGATTTATTACCATCCGTCAACAAAGAGAACAACTGCTTGGGGAGTACGTGCTAAATGAATATCTTATCGAAACGCTGGAAGGACCCGCTTGGTATGTTGAACTAAATGCCTATGCCGAAAAATCCACCCTACCTAATGAGGAAGTATTGCACAAATTCAGTTCGTATTTAATAGATGAACTTGAATCTTCGGCTAATATCAGAAGAAGCTGCTACGGTTCTGGTCTGTTTATATGTTTGCTGCTGGATGAGCTTCGCTCCGATTGGAAAGAAGAGTTTATGAAGTCGGAGTTAAGTTTATATGCGTTTTTTAAGCAATTTGTGGATCAAGTCATCATTCCCTTCGAGGAGATATCCATCAGCAAAGAAACGGAAGATATTATGCAATCGGTCAAAACAATCAGGGAGAAGGAATTCATTGATTTTATCAGCCTTGATGGGTACCACCTGTATATTGAAGGAGATATAAAATCTACGGGTTTTAATCCTATGGGTATTATTGGTGGAGATGAGAAATGCATTCATAAGAATAATTTACGAATCCAAATCAATGATGCGGAGTATTTTCTGGAAAAGCCAGTGATTAGCTACTATACAGCTGACCTTCGAAATATTAATAAACTGCACCTCGTACTAGATGAACCTCCAACTTTTAATAAAGATTCGTTAATCCTTAATGGAATTGGTGAGATCAAAGGTCAATACGAAGTGAAGGAAGATGGATGTTGGCTGCAATGCTAACGTAATTTAAATGAGAAGGAGAGTATGACATTTGTCATACTCTCTACTTGATGTTTATGACTTATAGGATGACACTTCATCACCTATACTTAGAGTAGATGAAAAGATCCTTAGCCGGACACATCAAGGAGGAAACGATATAGATGACTACAAAACAGACATCACAGCTCTCCAGCCTTAAAAAGAGTGTAGCCCCTTACGAGAAAAATGACCGCAACGCAAGTATAAGACAGCTCATCAATACTTTAGGACCACTTGTGCTGTTATGGGGCGGAGCTTATTTCTCTTTATCCGTTTCCTATTGGCTCACCCTTCTGTTAGCTATTCCTGCAGCAGGATTTGTAATTCGAACCTTTATTATTTTTCATGATTGCACACATGGATCGTTTTTTAAGAATCGTAAAGCGAATGATATTATCGGAACGATCACAGGTGTACTGACACTGGTTCCTTATCGGCAGTGGAAACATAGTCATTCCATTCACCACGCCAGCTCCAGTAATCTCGATAAAAGAGGGATCGGCGATATTTGGATTATGACGGTCGAGGAATACGCAGCGGCTTCCTTCTGGAAACGTCTATATTACCGGATTTACCGCAATCCCATCGTGATGTTTGGTCTTGGACCGATTGCTGTTTTTATGATTCAGTATCGTTTCAATGTTAAAGGTGCTAGACGCAAAGAGCGGATGAATACCTATTTGACGAATATTTCAATCGCAGCGCTTTATGGCTTGCTAATATGGGCTATTGGCTGGCAGGCATTTCTTATGGTGCAGTTGCCTGTAGCATTTGTATCAGGGTTTCTCGGCATATGGTTGTTCTACGTCCAACATCAGTTTGAAGACTCTTATTTCGAGAATGAATCTGAATGGAGTTATGTGATGGCCGCGGTTGAAGGTAGCTCATATTATAAGCTGCCGAAGGTGCTGCAATGGATTACGGGCAATATCGGCTTCCACCATGTGCATCATTTAAGTCCAAAGGTGCCGAACTATAATTTGGAAAAAGCGCATAACGCGACGCCACCGCTACAAAAAGCAACAACGATTACGATTGGTACCAGCTTGAAGGCCCTTAATTTCCGTCTTTGGGATGAGGAAAATAAACGATTCATTAGCTTCAAAGAGATGAAGTCCATATTAAATAAACCGAAAACTGCAGGCGAGGTCCTGCAAGTTCATAAGCCCAGACTCCAGGGAGAATAATAGCTACATTGTAATCAAATAGCAGCAAAATGGAAGGTTAGAGCCGGAGAACTCATTCGCGCTCTAATCTTTTTTCTCTTTATCGTTGTGGTTCACCGGATTTTACCGGATTTATGCTAGAATAAGGTGAGTGGCATATGGCAAAAAGGAGAGCGAACATGCAGAAGTGGCATCATATTTTTCATAAAAGTACAGGTCTTAGCCCTTATGTATGGGTCGTATTTTATATTCTACCGTTTTATTTCATCTTTCGGTCCTCTTCTCCCTACCAGGTAGTTTCGGGAATCTTGATGATCGCTGTGTTTTTTGTTTGTTATGTGCTTTCTTTTGTCTCCAAGGGTTGGTTAGTTTATTTTTGGACGAGCGTGCAGATACTGGTCTCTATAACGATGACGTTGTTGTTTGGATATATGTATTTTGCGCTTTTTTTAGCCTTTTTTATTGGGAATATCCAGAATCGAGTAGGGTTCTTCACCCTGTACTCCATTCATTTGCTGACTACGATTATTACGATCAATTATGAGCTGCTGTCGCGTAATCCCGTATTTATCAGCCAGCTTCCCTTTGTTCTTGTCAGTATGATTGCAGTGATCCTGCTGCCAATCAGTACCTATAACCGCAATAATCAAGGGAAGCTGCAAGACCAATTGGAGGATGCTAATAAGCGTATCTCAGAATTGGTTAAGCTCGAGGAACGCCAGCGGATTTCACGTGATCTTCACGATACATTAGGTCAGAAGCTTTCGTTAATTGGTCTGAAAAGTGATTTGGCAGGAAAGCTTATCGACAGTAATCCGACGCAAGCCAAAGCCGAGATCAATGATGTACGCCAGACGGCAAGAAGTGCACTGAAAGAGGTCCGGGAGATGATTACGCGAATGCGCGGCATTCGGCTTGAGGACGAACTCGTTCATATTCAGCAGTTTCTTGCGGCTGCGGAGATTGACTATGTTTTGCAAGGCAATCCTAAACTGTCTAATACTTCATTGATTACGGAGAATGTGCTCAGCATGTGTATTAAGGAAGCTGTCACAAATGTTGTGAAGCATAGTAATGCACAATCTTGCACAATTATCATTGAACCCACACGCACAGATCTCATCATTAAAGTGAAAGATGATGGAACCGGCATCCCGGGCAATGATCTTTATTTTAAAGGACATGGGCTGCAAGGTATGCGTGAACGTCTTGAATTTGTAAATGGCTGTATGGATATCGTGCGAGATGAGGGGACTACGATAGTGATTAAGGTCCCAAATGCATTTAAGCATCCGGAACAGGAGGTAACCGTATAATGATTAAGATTGTAATCGCTGAGGATCAGCGAATGCTCCTTGGAGCGCTGGCATCTTTGTTGGATTTAGAAGAGGATATGAAGGTCGTGGGCCGGGCAAGCAACGGGGAAGAAGCTGTAGCGATGGTTCAGCAGCATAAGCCGGATATCTGTATTATGGATATTGAGATGCCAGCGATGAGTGGTCTCGACGCTGCGGAAGCGCTGAAGAATAGCGGCTGCAAAACGATGATATTAACCACCTTTGCCCGTGCGGGATATTTCGAACGTGCGCTCAAGGCGGGAGTTCATGCTTATTTGCTGAAAGACAGTCCTAGCGAAGAACTGGCACTTTCGATACGTAATGTGATGGCAGGCCGACGCATGTATGCACCGGAGCTAATGGATGAAGCCTACAGCGGTGAAGTAAATCCTCTGACTCAGCGGGAGAAGGAAGTACTTGGACTCATTGCCGACGGTAAAAATACAAAAGAGATCGCCAGCCAGTTGTACATTACCACGGGAACAGTCCGGAATTACATCTCAGTTATACTAGATAAGCTGGATGTAGGTAACCGCATCGAGGCAATCACTCGATTTAAAGAAAAGGGTTGGTTTAAGTGAGCGGGGGTAAGAAACGCTTAGTTGGTTGAAGCAGCTTGTAAACGCGAATAGCTGAACGCTGAACGCTGATCGCTGAACGCTAATCGCTAATCGCTGATCGCAGATTCCTGATTTATGCTCACCAATCGCAAATAGATGTATTTCCTACAACTATATGCTATAAAATGCTCTGCAGATGCGATTTAGTTGCATTTCTTACATCTAAAAGTTCACTTAGAGGGCATTTCCATTATTTTTCGGGGAAATAGTTGTAGAGAATGCAGTTAAAGAGTTGTCTAAGCAGAAAATATACTTATAATTGTACTGAGTGCAGCTATTTCTTTTATTAGCATTAGTGAAATTCAATATAATCCGCTAAAAATAAAATTTTTAATGTTATTTTGATGTTAACACTCGCCAAATGTTCCCGCGCCGTATATCATTAATTATCGGCCTATTATCCACAATAGGACAGTTAATCAAAAGGAAGTGTATTTTCTGATGTCAAGAAAGCTAAGAGCCGGCATAGTTGGCGGCACAGGTATGGTAGGACAACGTTTTATTGCCCTTCTAGAGAATCATCCTTGGTTTGAAGTAACTGCGATTGCTGCCAGTGCTAGATCTGCTGGAAAAACGTATGAAGAATCGGCCAAGGGCAGATGGAAGTTATCTACTCCAATGCCTGAGAACGTAAAGAATATTATGGTCCAAGATGCTTCTAAGGTAGAAGAAGTTGCTGCGGACGTGGATTTGATTTTTTGTGCTGTAGACATGAAAAAAGATGAGATTAAAGCGCTCGAAGAGGCTTATGCGCGCACCGGAACGCCAGTAATCTCCAATAACTCAGCGCATCGCTGGACGCCTGATGTGCCTATGGTTATTCCTGAGATTAATCCGGAGCATCTTGAGGTTATTGCACAGCAAAGAAAACGTCTGGGAACAGAGACAGGTTTCATTGCGGTTAAACCTAACTGCTCCATTCAAAGTTATGTGCCTGCACTTCATGCGCTCAAAGACTTCAATCCATCTAAAGTGGTGGTCACCACCTACCAAGCCATTTCTGGTGCAGGAAAGACTTTTGCAGACTGGCCAGAAATGCTGGACAACGTGATTCCTTACATCGGTGGCGAAGAAGAGAAAAGCGAGCAAGAGCCTTTGCGGATCTGGGGAAGTGTTCAAGAAGAGGGTATCGTAAAGAGTGAAGCGCCAACGATTACTTCGCAGTGTATCCGTGTGCCTGTAGCGGATGGACATATGGCTGCTGTATTTGTTTCTTTTGAGAAAAAACCGTCCAAAGAAGAGATTCTGAATCTCTGGAAGAGTTTTAAAGGACGTCCTCAGGAGCTTGAACTGCCTAGCGCACCTAAACAGTTCATTACCTATTTTGAAGAGGACAATCGTCCACAGACCAAGCTGGATCGTGATATCGAGAACGGAATGGGCGTATCGACGGGCAGACTTCGGGAAGATGCCCTCTATGATTACAAATTCGTAGGTCTCTCCCATAACACCCTGCGCGGAGCAGCTGGCGGTGCTGTGCTGATCGCTGAGCTTCTGAAAGCAGAAGGTTATATTCAACCGAAATAAGTCCATGCATGAGCTGCAAAGCTGATGTGAATAGACACCTCAACAAAGCTTAGTCTTTGGTGGGGTGTTTTTTAATGGATTGATTTGGTAAAATAAGTTATCACCTGAGAAGGAGGAATTTAATTGAAGAAGTACTTATTTACTTTTATTTTGTTGTCATTATCAATCTTTGTAACTGGATGTACATCATCAACTCAAGAGGAACAAGAGTATGGAGTGTCCTCTATAAATGCCGAAATTCCTATTCCGAAGAATGCCAAAGAAATCGAAGTGACAACGACTTCAAGTAACCCCAATATAAAAATAGGTGTAAAGTACGAATTGGATAATATAGGGGGAGAACAAGGTCTTTATCGATCTGAACACTACTTTAATAAATTAAACGATGCTGGATGGATAGAGCAGGAGGACAAGCGGTTAGGACATGTGCAATTTTTTGAAAAAAAGGACACCGTCATCGCCATCGAAATACATCAGGATACCTTTGATATTCATGAAATGAATAAAGATGCTAAATTCTAAACAGTGGCTAGTTAGATGAAGCATTTGTTATTACTTAAACAGAAAGGTTGAGAGTGTGGTAAGATAGGTAAAGTGTATAAAATATACGAATTCTGAATGACTGACGGAGTGATATGATGGGTGCAAAAAGTAAAGGTGGCGGCACAGGCAGAGGTACGGGGAGTAAAGGCTGGACACGCTGGAACAAAACAGCAAAACCAGTTAAACCTGCTAAAAGTGATCCAACGACGGGTCCAGGTGCTAAAGGTGCAAGTGGAAGCAAGGGCAGTAACGTGAAAAAAAGCGGAAGCACCAAATAGCTCCCTTAAACTGGGTTATTCCTGAAGGTTAACATCTGATTTTGATCGTTAAAATCAGGTGTTTTTTTATGACTAGAGGTAAGGTAAGTATATAGAATGAAAGTAGGATCAGCAGTGAGAATCGATAAATATATAAGCGAAACAGGCTTTTGTTCCAGAAGGGAAACCAAACGATTAATTGCAGCAGGTCGAATCGCTGTAAACGGTATTGTCTGTGAGGCGAACATTCTTATAGAGCCAGAGGATATCGTATGGATCGATGGGGAGCCGATAACAAGCAGTAAAGGGGAGCCAGTGTATCTCGCTTTGAATAAGCCGATAGGCATTACCTGTACAGCAGCCCCACATGTGGCTGGGAACATTATTGATTTTGTAGGGTATCCTTCACGGATCTTTGCGATTGGCAGATTAGACAAAAACTCGGAAGGCCTCATTTTGTTAACCAACGATGGAGAGATTGTAAATAAAATGATGCGTTCCGAGAATGGGCATGAAAAAGAATATGTAGTTCATGTAGACAAACCGGTTACGTCAGAATTCTTACAAGAGATGTCTAGCGGCGTGAACATTCTGGGAGTCACAACGAAACCTTGTGAGGTCTATCGGATCACAGAATGTCAGTTTAGAATTATCCTAACTCAAGGTCTTAATCTGCAAATACGCAGAATGTGCAAGGAGTTAGGATATAGAGTACTAAAGCTGGAGCGCATAAGAATTATGAATATTACATTAGACGGCTTGGAGCTGGGACAATGGCGGCATTTAAGCAGTGAAGAGCTGTATGAGCTTATGTCCCGCTTAAACTGACTTTGTCAACGAAGCCTCTGGCAGTTGTGGTAATATCTTCAGCTCCGGCAATCGCTGAGATAACAGAGATCCCATCCGCACCAGCTGTTAATACTGGTGCAACATTTTGCAGCGTGATTCCCCCAATGCCAACCAAAGGGATGGTAATGCCTTTATTTCTTAGTTCTTCAATCATCGCAGTGCCTTGAACAGCTTTGGCATCCTCCTTGGATGACGTAGGATAAATGGGACCCACGCCCAGATAGTCGGCTCCATCGGCAATCGCCTGCTGAGCTTCAGCGAAGGAGTGAGCGGATACACCAATGATTTTATTCTCTCCAAGTAGCTGGCGGATCGCCAATGCAGGGGTATCCTCCTGTCCTACATGAATTCCGTCCGCATCAAGTGCGATCGCTAAATCAATGTCGTCATTCACGATAAAGGGCACGCCATTGGCATGACAGATCTTTTGAAGTCGTCTGCCAAGATTAAGTCGTGCCTTATCGCTTAAGGATCCGGTACCCTTTTCACGGAATTGAAACATGGTTATGCCCCCAGCTACCGCTTCCTGCAGCACCTTAACGGGAGCTTTACGGCAATTTACGCTGCCCATTATGAAATAGACTTTTAATAGATCTCGCAGATGTTCACTGTTCATTCGTTGCACTGTTTATCCCTCGCAGTCTGTTTTGATAAGCAAAATGATTGGTTGGTCCATGCCCAGCCCCTATGCCCAACTCGTCCTCAATCGCCGCTTGTATAAATGCTTTGGCAGTTTGAATGGCCTCAGCTACGGATTTGCCTTTGGCTAGCTCGGCGGTGACCGCTGCTGAATAGGTGCAGCCTGTACCATGCGTATGTCTGGTCTGAATCCGGCTACTCTCCAATAAGGTATATTCCTGACCATCATATAGAAGATCGGTTACGGCTGTGGTTGAAGTATCATGTCCCCCTTTTAGCACTACATATTTGGAGCCCATTCCATGAATGATTTTGGCTGCTTTTTTGCGTTCTTCGATGGTGGAGATCGTCATCTTTGTGATCATTTCGGCTTCGGGAATATTGGGTGTCGTCACCAATGCTAAGGGCAGCAGATGGCTGATTAAGGATTGAACCGCCTCCTGCAGCAGCAGTGTGGACCCTCCTTTAGCGACCATCACAGGATCAATTACAAGATTAGACCAGCCGTAATACTTAATTTTATCTGCCACAATGCGGATGATGTCGCTGTTAAATAACATCCCGGTCTTTACGGCATCTGGTTGCAGGTCAAGTCCTATAGAATCAAGCTGCTGATTTATAGCTTCCAGAGTCACTGGATAAACCCCTTGGACACCCAGCGTATTCTGCGCTGTCACAGCTGTGAGGACGGACATGCCATAGACAGAAAGCTCTTGAAAGGTTTTTAGATCGGCCTGAATGCCAGCACCACCGCCGCTATCGGAGCCGGCAATGGTTAGAGCTTTGGATATAATCATCGATTTCACTCCTTTGAGGGTCATTAACTGAGCTGTTTGATGCTAGATCTTTCTAGGAAGACTTCTGGCGTGACCCATGTCAGTTGATTTAGAAACTCAACCTGAAAGCTTCCCGGCCCTTGACCAGTTGTTAGTTCAGCGGCGATTTCAGCGGCTACTCCATAGAAGGAGAGGGCTTCCACTGCAGCCTCCAACGAGGCACCGCCACTTACCGCGAGAAATGCACCCACAACAGCGCTGAGCAAGCAGCCAGTTCCTGTAACCTTCGTGAGAATAGGGTGACCGTTGCTGGCAATATAAGTGTTTTTTCCATTCGTGATCACATCGTCTTTTCCAGTTATGATGACCACACAGCTTAACTTCCTCGCAGCAGCTTCAGCCAAAAGGACTACATCGCCTTCACCTTCGCCAGCATCCACCCCTTTAATGGACCAACTCTCCCCAATCACATTAGCGACTTCAGCCACATTCCCCCGCAGTGCGGTGATTTGCATCTCATTCACTAGCTTTTGAGTGACAGCGGTCCGATAAGAAGTTGCGCCTGCACCTACCGGGTCAAGCACTAGGGGAACCCCGTGTTTATTAGCGGATTTACCAGCGAGCAACATAGATTGAATGGCGTAGTCATTGAGTGTGCCTATATTTAGAACTACAGCAGACGACATAGCGGCGATGTCGATCACTTCTTCGTGGGCATCCGCCATAAAGGGAGAGGCACCCAGCGCCAACAGACCGTTGGCTGAGAAATTGGCTACTACAATATTAGTGATGTTGTGGATCAAGGGGTTGGATTCCCGTACTTTGGCTAAGTAACTCATCATAATTCCTCCTCAAGCTTGTATGAATAACCAACTAAACGTTACAGATTGATAAAAGCTTCCTGTGCTTTAATATCTTCTGGTAGAAGATCGTTGGTGGATAACCACAGCTGAACCTTTTCCCAAGATGTCGGGTCTTGATAACCAAAAGATTGATCGCCAGCATTCATCAGTGGCAGTAGAATCTCAAGACTTTTTTTCTCAATCTCCTTGTCGAGCGGTGAAGTTGCATCTTCATGTGCAACCAGTAAATCCAGGGCTTGTTCAGGATTCTGCTCCACAAATATCTGTCCTTTTGTTATGGCATTTAGAAATTTTTTGAAGTAGGCTTCAGAATTTTGCAATCCTTGTTCGCTGGCCACCAGCACAAGCTCATAATAGTCAGGTACTCCGTAATCCGTTGGATTAAGCGAGGTGACTGGATGTCCCTCTTTTTCAAGGATCAGTTGTTCATGGTTGATGAACCCGCCCATTATTGCGTCCACTTGTCCTGTAGAGATCGCAGGGATAAGGTCAAAACCTACGTCAATCAGCTTGGCGGATGAAGGATCGCCTCCATCACTCTGGATCATTGTCCGAATCATTGCTTCATAGAGCGGAATGGAGGAATAGCCGATTTGTTTTCCTGCGAGCTCTTTGGGACTATGAATACTGCCTGCCTGAGGAACCATCAGATGATTCAGTGGATGCCGCACGATAGCTGCAATCGAACGTACAGGAATTTTCTCGCCGCGTGCCATAAGTACCTGAGGCTGATAGCTGAGCGCTAGATCAATTTGATTTGCTGCTACAAGCTTTAGGGCGTCATTGCTGTCCGCAGGCATTTTGATCTCGACATCCAAACCTTCCTCTTGGAAAAAACCTTGCTGTTGCGCAGCGTATAGAAAGGAATGAACGACATTGGGATACCAATCAAGCATAATCGTCAGTTTGTGTGACTGCTTATTTTCGGTGTTGGAGGAACCGGTTTGGGAGTTGCTATTTAGCTTGTCTGCCTTCCCGCAGCTGCTTAAGAGCAAAAGTGTGCATACTAGAAATACAGAAATAAGTCCTCGTTGTGGGGATTTTAATTGATTCATTGGTTAGATCCTCTTTTCTTTAAAAATAATTGTTCGAGTAAAGCTATCGCCAGAAAAAGTACAACACCAAGCGCGGACAGCAGAAATACAGCCGCAAACATTTCATCGCTCTGCATATTTCCGGCCATTCTGCGGCTGAAGTAACCGAGTCCTTTACTGCCGCCGAGCCATTCCCCGATAGTAGCTCCGATGACGCAGTATACAATGGACAGCTTTAAGCCAGAGAAAAAAGCAGGCAATGCCAGTGGAATTTGGGTTTTGACAAGCAGCTGCCAGCGGTTTGCACCAAATGTTAATAATAAGTCCTTGTAAGTCTGGCCACTTGTACGAAGTCCATCATATGTACTCACTACGACTGGAAAAAAAGCCGTCAAAAACACCACAGCCACTTTGCTCCACAGCGTATATCCGAACCACATAATAAAAATGGGGGATAGCGCAATTAATGGGACCGTCTGGCTAATGATAAGGAAGGGATAGATGGCCTTTTCTACGGGGCGAAACAGGAACATTCCAATGCCCAGCAATACACCAAAAATCACAGAAAGGACAAAACCCACCAGTATCTCCTGTAACGTCGCCAATAAATGCTGTCCAAATAATAATTGCCTGTGCTCGATCAATGCGATGCCAATAGATGAAGGTGCAGGGAGAATAAAGGCTGGAATCAAGTGAAGGCGAACAGCTGACTCCCAGATTACAAGAATGAGCAGTACCAGAAGAAGGAAGGGACCATAGTTGTCTAGATGTTTTTTAAAAGGTATAGGTTGCATGCAATCTTCGCTCCAACTCTGCCCGTAGTGCTATAAACCGGGGTTCATAGTTCATCTTATAATGTCTTGGTTTTGGTAGATCGACAATGATCTCCTGTAATTCGCTGTGCGCACCGCCAGATAATAAATAAATCCGGTCACTGAGCAATAGGGCTTCTTCCAGATCATGAGTGATGAGCATAATCGTCTGATTCAGTTCACCCCATAACTTCAACAGCCAACGGTGTATCTCACGTTTGGTCATGGCATCGAGAGCGCCAAAGGGCTCATCCAGCAGCATAAGACCACTTCCGCCTCCAGCCACTAAGGTGCGCAGAAATGCTACTCGCTGTTTCATACCTCCCGAAAGTTCATGGGGATAAGCCTTCTCTACATCTGTTAAGCCGAAGCGGGCCAACATTTCCCGAATCTGAGTGATCGTTTTCTGTTTACTAAATCTGGGCTTGATCTCCCAGGGCAAAAGGCAGTTGTCGAGCACTGTTCTCCAAGGCAGCAATAAATCCTGCTGAGGCATATAAGCGATCTGACCTAAACGACTAGCGGTTGAGGGGAGCGTAGGGAGTTTTATTTTTCCATGAGTAGGTTCGAGTAAACCGGCAACCGTTTTGAAAAATGTGCTTTTCCCGCATCCGCTAGCACCTACTACGGAGACGAATTCCCCTTGCCTGATATCCATGGATAGATTTGCGAATACAGGGGGTTGTTCAGTTTCCGGAAAAGAGTAGGTTAGGCCTTGAATAGATAAAATGGTCGTGATGATCTAACCTCCTAATATTTTTGTGGAGCGTCTAAACAAATAAAGACCCATCCATTTCCAGAGGAAATGAATGGGTCAAAAAGTTCATTCTGCATAATAACACTTAACATGCTTGATGAAAATTCTGCTCCACTTCCCTCCGCTGGTATGATCCAGATCAGGTTCCAAGGGTCCGGAGCTTGAAGCTCCGTCTCAGTCGGCCGACTCCCCTAGTGAAATAACAGGTCCATATTAATTTGTTTATAAATATACCATATCTTTCTGAGAAGTAAAGAGAGAAAGAAGTGAAGGATTAATCCAAGATTGGGTAAGATATAAGTAGAAATCTAGTTAATATTACAATTCCGATGTATATAATCGGAAAAAAGTATTGACGATCATGTGATGGCAGTGTACTATTCAATTTACCGGAAAAAAACCGGATAGAGAGAGGGGATTTAATAATGAAAAAATGGAGTTTAACTATTATATTGGCGTTAACCGTGGTTCTTGTAGCGGCTTGCGGCAATAATTCGAATACCAATACGGCTGCTGAACCAACAGCTGGAACGAATGGTGGAGCAGCATCTTCAGCGCAAAACAGTTTGGAGGCTGTGAAGGCCAGCGGCAAATTGCGGATAGGTACAGAAGGGACTTATGCACCTTTTACTTATCATGACACTGCGGGGAAATTGACGGGTTTTGACGTGGAAATTGCCGAAGAAGTAGCCAAACGTTTAGGTGTTGAAGCTGAATTTTTTGAAACTCAGTGGGATGGTATTTTTGCTGGGATGGATGCGAAACGGTTTGATGTCATTTTTAATGAAGTTTCCATTAACGAAGATCGCAAAGTGAAATATGATTTCTCTGAACCCTATATTGTATCCAAGGCAGTATTGATCGTGAGCGAAAACAATGAGGATATTAAGACCTTTGCTGATCTAAAGGGTAAAAAAGCAGGACAATCCCTGACCAGTAACTTATCCGACATCGCTCGTGAGAACGGTGCTGAAATCGTAGCTACGGACGGTTTCAATCAAGCGATGGATCTGCTGACTTCGGGACGTATTGATGCAACTGTGAATGATGGCTTGTCTTATCTGGATCTGAAAAAACAAAAACCAGATGCAAAAATTAAAGTGGTTGATGAGATTCCTGAAGGCTCACAAAGTGCTGCGGTATTCCTGAAAGGCAATGATGAGCTGGTGAATGCGGTCAGTGATGCGATTAAAGAGATGAAAAGTGATGGAACGTACTTGAAAATTTCCGAGAAATACTTTGGAGCTGACGTTTCAAAATAATACAAGGCTAGCAAGGCTAATTAAGCCTAGAAGCTAAAAAGGATGTCTGAATAATGGATGACCGCAAAATACAAATTTTCTTAGATACACTGCTACCCCTGCTTAAAGCCGGGGTGGCTTTTACCATTCCGTTGGCTCTACTTTCCTTTGTGCTTGGATTGATTTTGGCGATCCTAACCGCGTTGGCACGTCTTTCACCGTGGGTAATTCCGAAGCTAATCGCCCGTTTTTATGTATGGGTCATTCGGGGAACCCCGTTGTTAGTGCAGCTATTTATTATATTTTATGGTTTGCCGGCTGTTGGTATTGTACTCGACCCTTTCATTGCCGCCACCATTGGATTTACCCTTAGCGTAGGGGCTTATTCATCGGAAATCGTACGCGCTGCTATCCTGTCGATACATAAAGGCCAGTGGGAAGCTGCCTTCTCAGTCGGGATGACTCGTGGGCAGGCTCTGCGCCGCGTAATTCTGCCACAAGCTGCACGCGTTTCTGTACCGCCGTTATCCAATTCTTTTATTAGCTTGGTCAAAGATACATCGCTTGCAGCGATCATCACCTATACGGAGATGTTTAGAACTGCTCAGCAGGTAGCCTCTACCACTTATGAGCCTCTGCTGGTATACTCCGAAGCAGGATTGTTTTATTTAGTGTTCTGTTCTGTGCTGTCGGCGCTGCAAAATTACTTGGAGAAACGACTCGATCGTTACTCTGCGACCTAAAGGAGAGATACTTGTGATTGAAATCATTAATTTGCATAAATCCTTCGGCGCACTCCAAGTGTTAAAGGGTATTGATCTGAAAATGGAGCATGGAAAGGTACTTGTCATTATTGGGCCATCCGGCTCCGGAAAGACTACACTGCTGCGCTGTTTTAATCTGTTGGAAATCCCGGATCAAGGCAGCCTGTCACTCGGGGATATCACCATCAATTTTACAGATCATAAGAAAATTCCTCAGAATTCCGTATTAGCTCTTCGGCAGAAAACAGGGATGGTCTTTCAATCGTATAATTTATTTCCGCATATGACTGCGCTAGGCAATGTGATGGAGGGACAGGTAACTGTCTTGAAACGAACCAAGGAAGAAGCGCGTAAGCGGGGCCTTCAACTGCTGGCTAAGGTGGGTTTGGCTGATAAAGCTGATAACTATCCACATCAGCTGTCAGGTGGACAGCAGCAGAGAGTGGCCATCGCCCGGGCTATGGCAGTAGATCCAGAAGTGCTGTTGTTTGATGAGCCCACTTCGGCGCTCGACCCCGAGCTGGTAGGGGAAGTGCTTAAGGTCATCAAACAATTAGCAGCAGAAGGTATGACTATGGTGATTGTGACCCACGAGATGAAATTTGCCGCCGATGTAGCGGACCGGATCATTTTGATGGATGGCGGTCATATCTTAGAGCAAGGAACTCCGCAAGAAGTGCTGGAGCATCCGAAGAATCCCCGGGCTCTGCAATTTCTGAATAGACTGAATGGTGAAGAAGAGTAGAAAGACAATATATATGAAAAAGCAGCTCGGGAATCATCCGGAGCTGCTTTTTCGTGTGTAGATTATTCAAATGAGAAGAGTAACTGAAATTTGGCTTATCCTCCAGTTTTCAGGAACTCCAAAGCGTTGTAGAGCATAATCGCAGCTTCGGCACGGGTGAGTTCGCTTTTTGGATTAAACTTTCCGTTAGCGTCTAGAGTATTGATCTTGTATTTCAGGGAGCGCTGAATACTGCCTTGATATGCAGGGGTCAGTGACGCTTCATCAGCGATATCTACTGGAACGATATTGATCATCGGCAGATTACCTACGCCTTCGATCGCTTGCACTAGATAGTTAGTGAATTGCTCTTTGGTCATAATTAGGCTAGGATCAATGTCTTTTGGTAGCTTAACTTGATTGTAATAAGCATTGATAAAGGCTTCAGCGTACCAGGCTTTGTCTTTTACTTTTGTGAACAAGCCGCTGGCAACAGGAGCTTTGTTAAAGTCAATGGCTGCGAGGCTGAGCTGGAGACCGCCGGAGATAAACTGAATCCCTTGGGCTGTAGTTACCTTAGAGCCAGGGAGAAATTGAGATTCGCTGACACCTTTAATTAACCCTTGATTTTTTAAAGAAATGATTTTTTCTTTGCCGTTTATGTTATCAATATCCTTAAAGGTGTTCCCAGCTGCAAACATCTGACCACCCAAAGAAAAGGAGAAAATGGCTACGGTTGTGATCGCTGCTAGTGTGCTCTTTTTCATGTTCATGTCTTTTCACCTCGTTGTATGGATAGGCTCCTTAGCCTTTGTCACTCCTTTAACGTTGTAAATTATGGAAAGGTTGCGGTCTAATCTGTATTATTTCACGAAAAAGTAGATTTTAATAGAAATATGGGCCAGATTGGGGTGTAGTACTTTGGATAAGTGGCATGAAATGATATAATGATGTCAGGCTCTTTTCATTCGTGGTTAATTTTGTTATGATTATATCGTAACGATTACTATTTATGGTTTGTCTTAACTGCATAAATAGGAGCGTCTCAGAGGGTACGGATGTTAAATCGTTCCGGGAAGGTAGGAGACCAAATGGATCAAATATCAAATATCAGTCAATTGTTTGCGGCGCAAAAATATAAACTAACGCCTCAGCGTGAAGCTATAGTGAACGTTCTGCTCGACAATGAGAAGGATCATTTAAGCGTAGAAGAAGTATATATGCTTGTTAAGAACAGCTATCCACATCTGGGCCTGGCAACGGTATACCGTACACTTGAGCTTTTATGTGAGCTACACATTGTAGAGAAGATGAACTTCGGAGACGGAGTTGCCCGTTACGATTTGCGCGGGAACGATCATTCGCATATGCATCATCATTTGATATGCAGCGTATGCGGTCGGTTGGAGGAAATTAAGGACGACTGGCTTGTGGAGCTGGAGAGAAGAGTGGAACGTGAATATGGCTTTAACGTCACGGATCACCGCCTTGATTTCAAGGGTACTTATGGAACATGTAAACGTACTGGCTGCAAAAAAGCAAAAGCAGAAGCAGATAAAGCAGTCTCGTAAGATTGCTTTCTAACCTAAAGACACAGGCTTTCTCTAAGCCTGTGTCTTTTTTGATTACTGCGTTCTAGGAAGTCTAGCTTCGAGTAGGTACAAAGGATTTGATCCACGTTCCGAAACTGCCAGGGTTACGGCTCTGAACGAGAATTACACCTTCTCCACGGAAGCGGCAGACAAGTGCTTCACCACTAGTTATGCTGTTAAGCCAGCCAGAGGCTGCCTTTTCCACCTTGTAGTCCATATAGTCTGGCCATGCTACGAGGTGTCCGTTATCGATAATCATTTCTTCACCAGGTCCTAAATTTATTGCATGGATAGCACCGAAGGAAGACAGGAACACCGTTCCTCTGCCACTGATTTCTACAATGAAGAAGCCTTCACCGGAGAAGAGCCCTCTGGTTAAATTCTGCATTTTGGTATTTACTTGAATGCCTTCAGTTCCGGAGAGAAATCCGTCTTTTTGAACTAACAGTTTATACGATCCGTCTAATTCTATCGCCTGAATATCGCCGAGTGAGCCAGGCGACAGCAATACCTCACTTTGACCACGGGTCGCTTTAAGTTCTTGAAAGAAGAATTTCTCACCGCTCAGCATTCTCCCGAGACCGCGCATTAAACCACCATCCACGGTTCCTTTTAATTCTACGTTAGGTGACATCGCGACCATTGCGCCCATTTCAGCCTTTACGCTTTCACCGGGATTTAGTTGGACCTTTAACATAGCAAAAGCACCTTCATACAAAACCTGGTAATTCATCCTTTAAACCTCCGCATCTATTTAGATAAGATAGAATACTAGCTTTGCTCTAAGTGTAACGGAATTCTTGCTTCGCTCATAGTCTGGAATATGTTAAAATGAAGTTGTCTTATAGATGTAAGATCTATAATCATTCACCCATGAATAGGAGAGTGGTGTCACATGGCACGAACCAAGACACAAAAAGCCTTGCGTAAGGCAGAGCGCTCCGGAGCCGGGTGCGCAGCACAGAGTCGTAGATTGAATAGTGATTATGGAGCCATTTCACAGCATGTACGATTAACACCAAGCAAGCAGGAACAATTGAATAAGAATAGATATAAGGGGCAGATCTTCCAAGATGATGCTCCTTTTTTATTGGCTATTTGATAAGAGAACATCGCTCAGCGTATAGTAATTGAAGAAATAATATATAGGAGATGTATCCCTGATGAAACAAAATAAATATGACGATTCGAATTTCTTCTCCGCCTACCAGCAAATGCCCCGTTCTATTGGAGGGCTTGCAGCAGCAGGAGAATGGCATGTATTAAAGGCGCTTCTTCCAGACTTACATAATAAAAGTGTGCTTGATCTGGGCTGCGGCTTTGGCTGGCATTGCCTATATGCCCGTGAGCAGCAGGCGAGTTCAGTTATAGGTGTGGATATCTCTGAAAAAATGCTGCAACAGGCGCGTGAAAAAACGAACGATCCTGCTATAACTTATATCCAGCTGCCGATTGAGGACATTGATTTTGCGAGCGAGCAATTTGATGTGGTTCTCAGTTCATTGGCTTTCCACTATATTGAATCTTTTGCAGCCATCTGCCGAAAGGTGCATTCGTTTCTTAAGCCTGGCGGGAGTTTTATTTTTTCAGTGGAGCATCCAATCTTTACTTCACGTGAAGAGCAAGACTGGTATGCCGATGAACAAGGAAACCGCCTGCATTGGCCCGTAGATCATTATCAATCAGAAGGACTTCGTGAAACGAAATTCTTAACAGAAAATGTGATTAAATACCATCGCACGATTTCCACCTATTTCAATGACCTGATTGAAGCTGGCTTTACTATTAAAGCGGTTAAAGAACCAAAGCCTTCAGCAGAAATGAGTAATGATCCATGGATGAAGGATGAGGAGCGTAGACCGATGTTCCTGATCATTTCGGCTGTAAAAGAGTAATCTCATGCTCACGAGTTATGTTCGAATATAGAAGCAGGGGTTGTCCTAAAAGTAGCTTTTTCTACTAAGGGACAACCCTTTTGCAATGAAACGGGGTTTCTTCATTTACACCTGTTCTCTGCTATGCACACGATATTCTCTTGGTGACATCCCGAAACGACTTCGGAAGACCCGGTGAAAATAGGTGTAGTTCGCAAAACCACAAGTTTCTGCTACTTGCTCCAGCGGCATGGGACTGAAGGTTATCCGTTCTCTGGCCATTTCCAGTCGGACATCGTTTACATATTTAATAATACTGGTCCCAAAGGCTTCCTTAAATAAATGAACGGCCCGCGAGACGGATATACCCACAAAACCTGCTACATCCTCCAATAGAAAGGGTAGGGTTGCGTGCTCCTCAACATATTGCTTCATTCGGTATGCCAGATAACCTTTTGGAGTAATTGCTGGCTGATCTGTAATTAGCCGGTCGATTTCCATACATAGAATTTGCAGATAGCAGGCAGATATTTCTGGAGAGAAGTCGGAAAGTCGACGGTGCTCCAGAATCAATTGGCGAAACAAGCCAAGAAAACTCTCACTAAGCGGCACACTTAGGCGAGTGGGTCTTTGTGAACGTTGCCACCATTCATCAATCCATGTTCCTCCGCAAAAGATATGATAATCTCCGCTTTCAATTCGTGGCTTGCCCACAGGGTACTCTTCTTTATCTATGATCAAATAGTAAGGATCATTTGGAGCGAATAACATAATATCCCCGCTTTCCACAGGTGACATTACACCATCGATCAATGCACGGCTCCTTCCTTCTGTTTGCAGACGTATAAGAAAGTTCTGGTTCCCTTGACTTTGAGACATATGAAAAGGCTTGCGATGAAAAGAAAATCCGGCTGATAATACGTGACAGGTAGCAGAATGAGTCATAGGTCCTCCTGGGTGTATTGAAATGATAAGCAGATTGTTCATGTTTTAATCATATTATTCATTTTAATATATACGCTTTCATATTACTATGTAGCTAAGCAATAAAGAAAGAAATCGACCATCAACGCTAGAAACAGTCGGTATTAGCTGTGCTTACAAGAATGACAGTTTAAGGAAACTGATGTGAATCAGATTAGTCAATTCTGTTACAGCATTATTGTTCAAGTGATTGTCACTACAGAAAGCTAACTTTAAATCCAATTGGAGTGATTCGAAAATGCTGAAGATAGGCCTGCAATTGTATACGCTCAGAGAAGAACTGGAACAGGATTTTGAAGGGACACTGCGTAAAGTAGCAGCCCTTGGTTATAAAGGTGTGGAGTTTTTCCATTACTTCGGCCGTAGCGCAGCAGAAGTCAAACAATTGCTTGATGAACTTGGACTAGTAGCGCTGGGCGCACACCGTCCCTATGACGCGTTGTTGAATGATACAGAGGCAGAGATCGCGTACAACCTGGAGATTGGAAATCATCATCTAATTGTGCCGTATCTGTCAGAAGAACAACGTAACTATGAAGAAGTTGCTGCGAATCTGAAGATTATTGGAGAAAAGTGTAAGGCGCGTGGAGCGGTTCTTTTGTACCATAATCATGACTTTGAGTTAACTGATCGATATGGTGACCGTACAGCGTTTGACGGTTTGTTTGAAGAGGTGCCGGCTGATTTGCTGCAAGTTGAAATGGATACATGCTGGGTACATCACGCAGGTTATGATGCCGTAGAATATATCAACAAATACGCTGGCCGGTTGCCAATCATCCATCTTAAAGATTTGAAGAAACATGAGGATGGTTCACCGGAAACGGTTGTTCTAGGTGAAGGAGAAGTAAACCTTACAGCAATTCTTGATGCGGCTGTACAGGCAAAGGTAGAGTGGGCGGTAGTGGAGCAGGATTATTGCAGCCGTTCACCATTAGGAAGTGTAGAAGATAGTTTGAAATGGGTAAAAGCATACGCTAATCAAGGGGGAAATGTTCATGTCTAAAAAGTTGAGAATTGCTATTGTCGGTTGCGGTGGAATTGCTAATGGAAAACATATGCCAAGTTTGTCACGTCAAGCAGATGCTGAAATGGTAGCCTTCTGTGATATCGTCGAAGAACGTGCACAGGAAGCAGCAAAAACCTATGGTGCTGAAGGCGCGGCTGTATATACAGATTATCAAGAGCTTTTGAAAGCCGGAGGATTCGATATCGTGCATGTATGTACACCGAATGACAGTCACTCCGTGATCACAATCGCAGCATTGGAAGCTGGCAATCATGTAATGTGTGAGAAGCCAATGGCGAAGACTACAGCTCAAGCACAGGAAATGTTAGAGGCTGCCAAACGTACAGGCATGAAATTGTCTGTAGCTTATCAGAACCGTTATCGTGCGGATAGTGAATATCTTAAAGACGTTTGTGAAAACGGTGAGCTTGGTGAGATCTATTATGCAAAAGCGATTGCCGTTCGTCGTCGTGCGGTTCCTACATGGGGCGTATTCCTGGATGAAGAAAAGCAAGGCGGCGGTCCGCTGATCGATATCGGTACGCATGCGCTTGATCTAACATTATGGATGATGGACAATTATAAACCGCGTAGTGTTATGGGCTCGACTTTCCATAAGCTTGGTAACCGTAAAAACGGCGGAAATGCCTTTGGTCCATGGGACCCTGAACAATTTAAAGTAGAAGATTCAGCATTTGGATTTATTACCATGGAAAATGGTGCTACAATTGTACTGGAATCAAGCTGGGCTCTTAATGTATCTGAATTTGGAGAAGCGAAGACGCTCCTAGCAGGTACAGAGGGTGGTGCAGATATGAAGGACGGGTTACGCTTAAATGGTGACCGTGGTGGCCGTCTATACGAGACTAAAATTGACTTGTCCGCAGGGGGAGTAGCTTTCTTTAACGGAGGACAAGAGAGTGAATCCGATCGTGAAGCTCGCTTGTGGCTTGAAGCAGTTCGGGAAGATAAAGAACCAGTAGTTAAACCTGAACAAGCCCTTGTCGTTACCCAAATTTTGGAGGCTATTTACGAATCTTCCCGTACAGGTCGTGCTGTGTATTTTGACGGAACATCAGATAACTAAACGAGAAGCAGGTGTGAAGTTCATGAGTTCAAACAGACATTCTGTAGTCATTGTTGGTTTTGGAGGAATGGGAAGTTATCACGCAGGATTGATAAAAGAGACCTCTACCTTAATCGTAGTTGGAACGTACGATGTGCTTGAAGCACGTCGTACCAATTCCAACGACGCTGGCTACAAGGCGTACCAAAGTTATGAAGAAGTATTGGCAGATTCTTCGGTCGAAATTATTCTAATTGCCACACCGAACGATGTGCACAAAGAAATTGCGATTCGTGCATTACAAGCTGGCAAACATGTCATTTGTGAGAAGCCAGTTGCTCTATCAAAGGTTGAATTTCAAGAAATACTGGCGGCGGCTGATGAAGCCGGACGTGTGTTTATGGTGCATCAGAACAGACGTTGGGATGAAGATTTTCTAACTATCAAAAAAATGTACGACGAGGAGACGATTGGATCCCTATTCCAGATCGAATCCCGCGTGCACGGAGCGAACGGAATTCCTGGAGACTGGCGTCATGTTAAGGCACAAGGCGGAGGGATGCTGCTGGATTGGGGCGTTCACTTATTGGACCAGCTATTATTCATGATTGATAGCAAAATTACCAGTGTGAGCAGTAGTTTAAGCTTTATTTTAGGAAACGATGTCGATGACGGTTTTGAAGCTATTCTGCAATTTGAGAATGGAATTAAAGCGATCGTAGAGGTTGGCACGACTAACTTTATTACTTTGCCAAGATGGTATGTGAAGGGTATCGAAGGCACTGGAATTATTGAAGACTGGTCTTTAACTGGAAGATTGGTGACAAGAAATAATGCAGGCGAAAAAATCGAACCGAAGCCGATTCGTGCAGGTGTAGGACTAACTAAAACTATGGCACCTCCATCGGAGGGGGCAACGATCACTGAGGAATTACCTCAGCCGTCGGAGTTAAGCTCTAGCTTT
This sequence comes from Paenibacillus sp. FSL R7-0048, assembly GCF_038004505.1. Classification (NCBI taxonomy): domain Bacteria; kingdom Bacillati; phylum Bacillota; class Bacilli; order Caryophanales; family Paenibacillaceae; genus Paenibacillus; species Paenibacillus sp. FSL R7-0048. Next base: position 3,029,750 of record NZ_JBBORF010000001.1, read on the forward strand.
TATGATAATTTCGCTGCTGTCATTGAGGGTACTGCAGAACCTATCGTTAAGAACGCTGAGGTTATGCGGGTACAGAATTTGATTGAAGTTATTTTTGAAGCTGCTGAGAGTAATCAAGTGGTGAAGAATTTTGATATCTACGATAAATAATAAGTAAACTATTTCCAAGAGGAGGTGGCCTACAATGAAACTTGGAGTATTTATGGTCTTGTTTGGAGGTCGTAAGCTGGAGGATGCTCTTGATTATGTAGTATCCAAAGGGCTAAAGGCGGTAGAAATCGGTACGGGAGGCAATCCTGGCAACAGCCACTGCGACCCTAAAATGCTGCTGGAGAATGAAACAGCCTTACATGAATTCAAACATGCTGTGGAATCTCGCGGACTTACAATCAGTGCTTTGAGCTGCCACGGTAACCCATTGCACCCGCAAAAAGAACTTGCTCAAAAGGATCATGAGGATTTCGTAAACTCGGTCAAATTGGCGCAGAAGCTAGGGGTTCCGGTTGTGAATACCTTCTCTGGATGTCCTGGAGATCATGAGGGTGCTAAATATCCGAACTGGCCTGTAGCTCCATGGCCCAATGATTATCAAGAAATTCTGGACTGGCAATGGGAGAACAAGGTTATTCCTTATTGGAAAGAATGGGGTGCCTTTGCCGCTCAGCATGATGTAAAGGTAGGTCTTGAGCTGCATGGCGGATTCTCTGTACACACACCAGGTACTCTGCTGCGGCTGAGAGAAGCAGCAGGTGAAGTGATCGGTGCGAACCTTGATCCGAGTCACATGTGGTGGCAAGGAATTGATCCTGTGCAAGCGATTCATATTTTGGGACGCCAAGGTGCAATCCATCACTTCCATGCGAAGGATACCGTTATTGATCCTGTGAATGTCAATATGCACGGATTAACTGATATGCAGTCGTATACCAAGATGCTTGACCGTGCTTGGCAGTTCCGTTCTGTCGGCTTTGGACATGATCTTAAGACTTGGGCTGACATTATTAGTGCACTTCGTTTGGTTGGGTATGACTATGTGGTTAGTATTGAGCATGAAGATGGGCTGATGTCTATTGAAGAAGGTTTCTCCAAAGCTGTAAGTAACCTTCAACAAGTATTGATTGAGGAGCCACTGACAGAAATGTGGTGGGTTTAAACGAAATGGAGAGCTTCACGAAAGTTAAATTAAATGATGAACAGCTGGATATTTTGGTGAAAGCGGTTTTCGGTTCAGAAACTGCGGTTAACCTTAGTTCAGAACTTACGGGAGGCTTTTTTAATACAGCCTATGATTTGGAACTCAGCACTGGGAAATCTGTCATTCTAAAGGTTGCCCCTGCTGTAGAGACAGATACGTTAAGTTATGAGAAGAACATTATGCGAACTGAAGTGGAAGCTCTCCGTATGGTTGCAGATAAGGGTGTTGTGCCCGTGCCTGCCGTCTACCATTATGATGAAAGTCTGCTGCTTATTCCTATTCCGTATTTCTTTATGGAGAAGGTGGAGGGCCAGCCCTACAGTGATGTAAAGGAGAGTCTTTCGCTTCCGGAGAGAGACGCTATCGAAACGGAGCTGGGGCGTTACAATCGCATAATCAATGAGATACGCGGAGAACGTTTTGGCATTTTTGGAACGGATTCAGAGGAGCCAAGAGCCTCGTGGAGAGAGACCTTTTCATGCCTGATGGAAAGTGTACTTGCTGATGCCAAGAGGCTGAATGCACAGCTACCTGCGTCCTGTGAGGAGATTATGCAGGAGGTTTCCAAGTATCTCCCTGCATTAGATGCCGTAACCGAGCCACGACTGGTGCATTGGGATTTATGGAATGGGAATGTATTTGTGAAGGATGGAGTCATCGTATCACTGATTGACTGGGAGAGAGCCCTGTGGGGCGATGTGCTGATGGAGTATTATTTTAGGCATTTTGAGAATTCTGCCGGTTTCTATAAGGGGTACGGAACAACCTACGACAGTCCGAACGAGATTCTGCGGAAGAAGCTTTATGATCTTTATCTTGATCTTATTCTTACTATCGAATGTTATTCACGCAAATATGCAGACGAAGGTTATGTCCGTTGGACGCATGATAACTTGACTGAGGGTTGGAACCGTTTTAAAGGCAGCAGTGAATGAAGGTTATAGGTGTGAAATGACGTGCGAAAGCACGTCATTTTCCTGTATCTAATTAGATTGGAGGATTACCATGCAGCCGTTAAAAATACCGAGAGAGCATAAGCTTCAGATTACAGCTAGTATTCAAGAATATTTTGATACAGAGCTGTCCAGTGAAATTGGGCAATTAGCCAGCGAGAACCTTCTCGATTTTATGCTCAAAGAACTTTCGCCTTATATTTACAATCAAGCGTTGGCAGATGCACGAAAAATGATTGAACAAAAGATGATTTCTCTGGAAGAGGAGATTTATGCTCTCGAAAAACCCTTATCCTCAGGCAGAAGATAATCCAAAAACACGATTAATTTTAGCGCAGATTTATAACAGTTACGTCTGGATCAGTATCAGCTTCGTAATCTACACCTTCAGTCTCGAATCCAAATAGCTGGAAGAATTCCTGTTTATAGCTATGCAGATCCGTTAGGTCGTAGATATTGTCTGAAGTAAGCTGGTCCCAGATTTCTATTACTTCTTGCTGGACTGCCGGAGACAATTCCCAATCATCTATACGGATACGCCCTTCTTCATCCAGAGGAGTTCCTTTCGCTGCGTAGAGATGTTCAGCAAACAACCGATAGGTTTGCTCAATACAACCTTCATGAAGACCGTGCTCTTTCATAACTTTGTAAAGGGCGGAAATATAGAGGGGCACGACAGGAATCGCCGAGCTGGACTGTGTGACAAGACCTTTTGTGACCGCTACATAAGCTCTACCGTGAGTAACAGATAACGCTTCGTTAAGTGTTCTTGCCGTAGCTTCGAGATGGTCTTTAGCAAGTCCAATCGTTCCCTGACGATATACGGCTTGAGTAAGCTCTGATCCGATATACGAATAAGCAATAGTGGTTGCGTGATCAGCTAATACTCCGGCTTGCTGGAGTGCTTCTATCCATAACTGCCAATCATCACCGCCCATCACCCGTACGGTATCATGAACTTCCTTATCGGTCGCGGGTTCGATGGAGATTTGAGTGACTTCACCCGTATGAAAATTTACAGTTTTGTTGGTAAAGGTGTCGCCAATAGGTTTGAGAACAGAGTTATATACTTCACCTGTCTCCGGGTCTGTACGGCGCCCAGAAGCAACACTGTAGATGACCAAATCGACTTGTCCTAATTCGCTGCGGATCAGCTGAATCGTTCTTTCTTTGGTCTCTTTGGAGTAAGCATCTCCGGTAACGCTGTAGGATTGCAGGCCTGCAGACTCCGCAAGTTGTTCGAAGGCGGCGGAATTGTACCACCCAGCAGAGGCTGTACGGGCTCCATTGCTGCTGCTCGGCCGATATACGCCTACTGTGCTGGCTCCAGCCCCAAAGGCGGCTGTAACCCGTGAGGCGAGGCCGTAGCCTGTGGATGCGCCAATGACAAGCACCTTCCGGGGTCCTTTGATCGCGGGTTGTGCCTTAATATACTCAATTTGCCGCTCGACTTGACGAGCGCAGCCTTGCGGATGTGCGGTTGTACATATAAAGCCACGTGTTCTAGGTTTTATGATCATAATAATAGTTTCCTCTCTTTCATGAAAAGCAGCTAATGATACGTGTTATTTCTAATTTTAACAATTTTCATTCCAATGGAGAAGGATTGTTTATCTTTCTTATATCAAATACAATGAATCCCGGGCTTTTATGAGGTTGGATTTTTGCATTTTTACTTAACTCTGTATGGTGGTGAAGTCTTGGAAAGTCAGACTAAAACAAAATTAACGGTTGAGCAGCAGGACATCCTGGTGGGTGCTGCTTTTGGAAGCCATGTGAAAATCATTCAAAGTACGGAATTGACGGGAGGTTATTTCAACGCAGCTTATGACCTCCTATTGTCAGATGGCAGAGCTACGATCCTTAAAATATCGCCATCCGATGAGACAGACACGCTAAGTTACGAGCACGATATCATGGCTACAGAGGTTGCGGCAATGCAGCTAATGAAGTCTAAAGGAACGGTACCTGTACCTGAGGTATACGCTTATGATAACAGCAGAAATTTAATATCGAGTGACTTTTTTTTCATGGAGAAAATAATCGGCCAGCCCTATAATGAAATTAAGGAAGAGCTTAGTCCGCAGCAAAGAAGTTGTATTGAGGAAGAATTAGGTCGTTATAGCCGGATTATCAATGAGATTCAAGGGGATCATTTCGGATTATTTAATGTATCCTCGAAGATAAAGGGGACTTCTTGGCGGGAAACCTTTCAAAATTTGATTGGCAACCTCCTTGATGATGCTCGGCGCTTAGAGGCAAAGATGCCCATTCCTTTAGAAAAGATTGAGGCGGAGATCAACAGCCGTATACATGTGATGGATGTGGTCACTGAGCCACGTTTAGTTCACTGGGATCTATGGGATGGGAATGTGTTTGTGCGAGAGGGAAGCATTGTTGCCTTAATCGATTGGGAACGGGCGTTATGGGGCGATCACCTTATGGAATATTATTTTCGCTATATTGAGGATTCTGAGCATTTCTGTAGAGGTTATGGGGACAGCTTTGATAGCCCTAATGAATGTGTACGCAAAAAGCTCTACGACTTATATATCGATTTAATTTATTTCATTGAGTGTTATTCGCGTAAATACGATAGCCAAGGCCATTTCCAGTGGGCACAGGATAATCTGCTGGAAGGTTGGGAACGTTTCATGGGTTAGGACATTTTCAGCAAGATTACAACATAAGAAGGTAAGGAGGCTGAGCAGGAGAAGGGAGAGGATTCTCATGTTTGAGTGGCTAAGTGTACATATAGATATCGTAAGTTTGCTGTGGCTGTTGCCGATCCTATTTATGTTTCATGATTTTGAAGAAATATTAACGATTGAAGCATGGGGGGCAAAGTATAGAACCAGGTTAGAGGACGCTATTCCTTCGTTTATGCGCAAGACGTATCATTCGATGTTACAAATGACTACACGTAATTTTGCAATGGACGTATTATTCGTGTATATTTTTATAGTGACGGTAACTTGTATTGCAGTATTCTTTTCTAATTACTTATTGTACTTGGCAGTGCTTGCGGTATTTTTCTTACATGTATTTACTCATCTAGGACAGACGATATATTTAAAGATATATACACCAGGGGTAGTTACAGCAGTACTAGTAGTTCTTCCCTATTCTCTTTATGCGTATTATCGACTATTGAATGACAACTTGGTATCCCTTGGAGATATCGGATGGTCTCTGCTGTTAGTTCTTTTGCTGCTTCCGCCAATATTGTGGTTGTTAGTGAAGAATAGAACTCGCATTAAACAGAACTAGTACATAAGGCTGCTGCTGGCCATATCTTTTTCAGAAAAATCTTGACTAGAACCCTTAGAACTAGATAAAATAATACTTATTGCTTACAACTTGGTGAGAATCATTATCATAATTGACGAGGAAATGAGAGGGTGACAAGATGGAGCGCCTTTTAGAGGTAAAAGATCTAGCGATATCATTCAAAACACACGGTGGAGAAGTACAAGCGATCCGTGGTGTTAGCTTCCATGTAGATAAAGGTGAAACTCTAGCGATAGTTGGGGAATCCGGTTCCGGTAAAAGTGTAACTTCACAAGCGGTAATGAAGTTAGTTCCAACGCCGCCAGGAGAATATAAACGTGGACAAATTTTATTTGATGGACAAGATTTGATCGGTAAGTCTGAGAAGCAAATGCAGAAGATTCGTGGTAAAGAGATCGGTATGATTTTTCAGGATCCGATGACTTCCTTGAACCCGATGATGAAGGTCGGCAGACAAATTACTGAAGTACTGCACAAACATGAGAAAATCTCCAAAGAAGCTGCCAATAAACGTGGGGTTGAACTGCTTACGCTAGTAGGTATTCCTTCACCAGAGCGCCGCTTCAATCAATATCCGCATGAGTTCAGTGGCGGTATGCGTCAACGTGTCGTTATCGCAATGGCACTTGCAGCAAACCCTAAGCTTCTGATTGCGGATGAGCCAACTACAGCGCTCGACGTTACCATTCAGGCACAGATTCTTGACCTGATGAAGGAATTGCAGAAGAAGATTGATACGGCGATTATTTTTATCACCCATGATCTTGGTGTTGTAGCAAGAATGGCGGATCGTGTAGCAGTAATGTATGCCGGACAAATTGTTGAAATGGGAACTGCAGAAGAGATCTTCTACGATCCAAGACATCCTTACACTTGGGGATTGCTTGCGTCCATGCCAAGTTTAGAGAGCAAAGGTTCTTTGCTTACCGCTATTCCTGGTACCCCTCCAGATTTGATCAAACCGCCTAAGGGTGATGCCTTCGCACTTCGCAGCACCTATGCTATGCAAATCGATATGGAGAAAGAGCCTCCAATGTATAAGGTTTCGGATACCCATATGGTGAAGTCTTGGTTAATGCATCCGATGGCACCTAAGGTGGAACCACCAACAGTCGTTAAGAATAGACAACGTATACTTAAGAACGCTTATCCAGAGCCAGTTTTAGTGCAAGAAGGCGCTAAGTAAGCAACTTGTTTTAACTAAATAATAAGAGGAAACGCTAGGCCATTTAGTTGGCTTAGCGTTTTTTTTATTTTCTACAACGTTCACTATTATTTAAATAAATATGAATTAATACGAACTTAATTAAATAAAAGGGTTGACTATTTATCGTTTTCATCTCAAAATGAAAAGGCATACATAGGGGGTATAACGATGAAGAAGATAATTATTACTACTTTACTTAGCGTTTCATTATTAGCTGTAACCGCGTGCAACAACGACACGGCTAATTCTGGCAACACAAACAGCGGACCTGAGCCTGTTCAGCCTGTCTTCAAGAATGTTTCTGTACATGATCCTTCCATTATTTTGGCTGATAATAAGTACTATGTGTTTGGCTCACATTTGGCTTCTGCTAAATCCGACGACCTGATGTCCTGGACTCAATTGTCCTCTGGAGTTGTTGATGGAAACGTACTCATCCCGAATGTCAAAGAGGAATTAAAAGAGGCCTTAACCTGGGGAAAGACGGACACTTTATGGGCACCGGATGTCATTCAATTGGCGGATGGTAAATATTATATGTATTACAACGCGTGTAAAGGTGATTCCCCATTATCAGCACTTGGTATAGCCGTGTCAGACCATATTGAAGGACCTTATAAGAACAAAGGGATCTTCTTAAAGTCAGGTATGGTGGGTGTAGGCGATGACGGAGAAACTTATGATGCCACACAAAAGCCGAATGTTGTAGATCCGGATGTGTTCTTTGATAAAGAAGGCAGATTGTGGATGGTGTATGGTTCTTATTCCGGTGGTATTTTTATTATGGAACTGGATACAAGCACAGGATTCCCACTGCCAGATCAAGGTTATGGCAAAAAGCTTCTAGGCGCAAATCATGCGCGGATAGAAGCTCCCTATATGCTGTACAGTCCTGAGACGGATTACTACTACCTGTTCCTATCCTACGGGGGGCTGGCTGCTGATGGCGGATATAACATCCGTGTAGCTCGCTCGAAGACACCTGATGGACCATTTGAAGATTCTGAGGACCAGGATATGATCGATTCACAGGGCACAGCTGGCGTATTGTTTGATGATCCTGCTTATGCTCCTTACGGAGTTAAACTCATGGGGAATTTCGAATTCCTGAATAATGACGATGAGCTCCCAGTAAGTGGGGAAGGATATGTATCACCAGGACATAACTCCGCATTTTACGATGAAGAGACTGGCAAGTATTATTTGATCTTCCATACACGGTTCCCGAATCGTGGTGAAAAGCATGAGGTTAGAGTACACCAGATGTTCATGAACGCTGATGGCTGGCCGGTGGTCGCACCACACCGTTATGGTGGCGAGACCATTGATAAATATACGAAAGAGCAAATCGCAGGCGAATACAAATATGTGAATCATAATAAAGAAATTACGGCAGATATCGTGCAATCGGAGCTAATTCAATTGACGAAGAGTGGTAAAATCAAAGGCGCAGTAAAGGGCAAGTGGAAGCTTATCGACGATCATACTGCAGAGTTAACGATAGCTGGTTCTACTTATAAGGGTGTGTTCCTGAAAGAGTGGAATGAAGCTACAGCCAGTAATGTTATGACGTTCACCGCGGTTTCTAATGAAGGGATCTCTATCTGGGGAAGTCATGTATCACCTTCGGAATAAGATAGTTTAAAAGGATTAACAGCAGAAGGGGTTTCAACTAGTCATGTGTAATGGCTAAGTTGAAACCCCTTTTATAATGTAGGATTAGTCTACGAACTTTCGGATCACAATAACAGCATTATGGCCGCCGAAGCCAAATGAATTGGAGATGCCTATTTCGAGATTAGCTTTTCGCGCATTGTTAGGTACGTAATCTAAATCACAGATGGAATCAGGCGTGCCCTGATTGATGGTAGGAGGAATGATCCCTTCTTGGATACTCTTAACTAAAGCGATGGCTTCTAAGCCGCCAGCGGCCCCTAAAGCATGTCCAGTCATGGACTTATTAGCGGTTACGGGGATGTGGTAGGCATGCTCGCCAAATAATTTTTTAATCGCTAGGGTTTCAGAATGGTCTCCTACTACTGTACTTGTCGCATGCGCACTGATTACATCTACGTTGTGGGGCTGGAGATTAGCTTCATTTAGCGCTAACTTCATAGCTTGATAGGCACCAATCCCCTCTGGATGAGTGGCAACCATATGATAAGCATCAGAGCTAGCACCATACCCGATCACTTCACCGTGAATCTTGGCGTTTCTACGCTGAGCATGGGAGAGTGACTCAAGAATGACTATGCCGCCACCTTCACCGATTACAAAGCCATCCCGTCCTCCATCGAAAGGGCGGCTCGCTTTAGTAGGCTCTTCATTTCGTGTAGATAAAGAGGTGGCATTCCCGAAGCTGGCCAACGAGATTTCAGTAATAGCAGCTTCAGAACCCCCGGCTATAACAATGTCCGCACCGCCATAACGAATTAAACGGAAGGCCTCACCAATCGCAGTATTTCCAATAGAACAAGCTGTTACTGGAGACATGGTCGGGCCGAAAGCTCCAAATTTAATGCTGATCATCGCCGCAGCCATATTGGAGATCATCATGGGAATTAAGGTAGGGCTGACTCGATCAGGTCCACGCTCTTTCAGGACCGTACCTTGATCCATCAAGGTCTGAATTCCTCCAACACCAGATCCTACATAAACGCCAAGTCTCTCCTTGTCAATCTTATCAAGCTGGAGGCCAGAATGTTTCCAAGCCTCTTCAGTAGCTGCGAGGGCAAACTGACTGAATCTGTCCATTCGCCGTGCCTCTTTACGCCCAAATCTGCCTTCTGCATCGAAATCACGTACTTCGCCGGCAATTCTCGTCTTAAAACCTGTTGTATCAAATGAAGTGATCGGGGATATACCCGATTCACCAGAAATTAGCCGATCCCAAAATTGCCCGATTGTATTTCCAAGTGGTGAGATTAAGCCCATGCCTGTAATCACTACGCGTTCCATAATGAACCTCCTCAGCTAGTGTATACTAGTATTTTTCCACTTTATTTATCCTATTACAAGTTATCGTTTATCCTAGTATAATTTGTACTATACTAAAGGAACAGAAATCCCAAAGTGGAGGTAGCTTATGGCTAATCAAACAAGATTACAAGCATTATCCGATTTTTTGAAAGCACGTCGTGCGGCAATTTCACCAAGCGCTGTAGGCTTGCCAGAAGGCACACGCAGAAGAACGCCAGGACTCCGCAGGGAAGAGGTTGCACAGCTTGCAGGGGTAAGCAGTACCTGGTATACGTGGCTTGAACAAGGCAGAGATATAAAAGTCTCGTCCTCTGTTTTGGACTGTATTGCCACTGCACTTAGGCTGACTAAAGATGAGCGGAAGTATCTTTTTGCACTGGCTTTAGAAACTGGAACCGGAACCACACCCTATCCGCAAGATGAATCTTCTGTAATTAGTCCTTCGCTGCATAAAATTTTACAGGAACTTAAATATTGTCCTACAATAATTTCTGATAGACGTTGCGGAATCGTCGGTTGGAATGAAGCTGCCGCCCATGTTTTTCTTGATTTCTCAAAGCTGCCTATCGAAGAGCGGAATATGATCCGATTGTTATTTGTTCGTAAGGAGTTTAGGCGCTTAGCAGTGAATTGGGAACAATTCGTCAGCGGTTATCTTTCTATCTTCAGAGCGTATTACGGACAGTATGTAGAGGATCATTGGTATGATGAATTTATAGAGGAATTGAAAGAATTGCATCCGGCTTTTAATGAGATGTGGGAGCAAAGTCGGGTTAGCTCGGCCCCGGATGTGTTATTAGAATTCAGACATGCCAAGGCGGGAAAAATGTTATTTCATCTAACCTCTTTGCAGGTTCATGGCAGTGCAGATTTACGCTGCAGCATCTATACTCCTGCGGGAGATTCGAATACTGAAACCAAGCTGAAGCAGCTTATGGAGCAGCATACAATAGAAGGATTAAGCTAGATTCACATAGAGAAGCATCCCTAGCTGAACTTCCAGCTAGAGATGCTTAATGCTACACTATTAGAAATCTGATGTTGAAATTTCAATAGTTCCGAATGTGGTGCCAGCAGGAGTGCTTAAGAGTGCAGCTACCAAAAGGGCATGAACTGCAAGCGTAAGGCTATTGAATGCTGGAATCGTGTATGTGATAACTGGAGCATTCACACGAGTGATTACTAAATCTACTGGGAAGTTGGAGTTATTGTTCACAGTAACAGCAGCGTTAATTCCACCTGCAAGGTTTTCATAATAAGATTTACCAATGACAGGGGCTAAATTGAAATATTGAAGCGGTAATACGATGGCCATAGTAACGACCTCCTTTTCGTTTGATAGGATATTCTATGTTGAAAATCTATTAATGCTAGAGCGAATGCCATGGTGAATTAGCACTTTTTAATAGAAAAAACCGGGGATGTCCAATAGCCACTTAGAAAGCGGCTGGGACATCCCCGGTTTATTTTCGTACGCTTATTCCGTTTTTTTACGATAAATCAGATACAGTATCAATCCGAATAGCATGCCGACAAACGACATTGCGGAGATCGTTAAGTAAAGAGCTTTACCCCCAAAGGCATCATATAATGCCCCACCAGCATAAGAAGCCAGGATACCTGATACACCGAAGAACAATAGTGCAAGGACGGTTTGCCCTGTAGCACGCCATTCCTCGGGTACAATGCTGTACAGGTATTGAATAGCAGCCGAGTAGAACACAGGGAAGGTAAGAATTTGCAGAATCTGCAAATACGCTAACAAGTGTGGATCAATGATCCAAGCTGAAATCAAGAAACGAAGGAAATAGAAGGCTCCGGAAATCGATATGATAATCAGTTCTTTTCCTTTTCGCAACCACCAGAAGCTTAATGCAAAGACAATGATTTCACTTATTGCCGCGAGGAAAAATGATTGGCCTACCAGTTGAGGACTGCCACCAAGCTCACGAATATAAACTCCAATAAATGTATCGTTCATTCGTGCGGGTACAGAGCTAATAAATATGAGCACCAGAAACATCAATGTCTTTTTGTTGCCAAAAAAGTGCTTGAGGCTATCCAGCGTGACCGGCTTACCTGTGACGGGGGCATCTGGCATGTTCCAGCTTACTATAAAGCTTATAAGGCAAATGGCAACAAACAGAAGAGCTATTCCATGAGAGCCGAAAAAACCAAGCACATAGCCAGTAATCAGAGCCATTACACCATAACCTAGCGCACCATATGTACGGATAGAACCATAGCTAATTCCAGCCGCCTCAGAGACTCGGAAATTCAAGCTTTCTGTCAGCGGATCAATGGGCATCAAGAAGAAATACAGCAGCATAGCAAAAAGAATGAGAACAACGTAACTGCTGGAATCGAACAAAAAGTATCCGGTTACCGCTGAGCATAACAGCAGAGCTAACAGCACTTTGCGGATGGTTTTTGTTTTATCACTGATCATCCCCCATAAAGGCTGGGCAACGATGGTAACAAAACCACCAGTTCCAATAATGAAGCCGATTTGCGATGGGCTTAGACCTTGTTCACTTAGATAGACTGGCAGAAAGGGAATAAACATGGCTAGCAGAGCAAAATACAAAAAGTTAAACCCTCGTAAAAGATTTGGTGCATTCATAAGTTTTTTTACCTCACGTGTTAGAAAATTTGTATAGAGTCAATTTTGCTATTGTATCATGGATAATAAATGATTAGGATATAAATCTATTCGCGGAACTGCTCAAGATGACCCTAACCCTCTATAAATTTCTGGCCGTAATATGATAAACTGGTTACTATTAAAGCAAAATGCAAGGAGAAACGTTAATGATAAAGTTGGTATCATGGAATGTGAATGGTCTTCGGGCCTGTGTTAAAAAAGGGTTTGATGATTATTTTAAGGAAGTAGAAGCAGATATTTTCTGTGTTCAGGAGACGAAGCTGCAAGAAGGGCAGATTGTTCTGGAACAGGGTGAAGAATACTATCAATATTGGAATTATGCAGTGAAAAAAGGGTATTCAGGCACAGCTATATTCACCAAAATCAAGCCGATCTCTGTGAGATACGGAATGGAAGAGGATGAAGAAGCGGAAGGCCGGATTATTACGCTGGAGTTCGAACATTTTTATCTAGTGAATGTGTATACACCAAATGCCAAACGAGATCTGGCTAGATTGGATTACAGAATGGAATGGGAGGACCGTTTCCGCAATTACCTTCTGGAACTGGACAAGCTAAAACCAGTCGTTGTATGCGGCGATATGAACGTAGCCCATCAGGATATTGATATCAAAAATGCTAAAGCTAACCGCGGAAACTCTGGCTTTACCGATGAAGAAAGAGGAAAAATGAGTACGCTGCTGGAGTCCGGCTTCATAGATACCTTTAGATATTTTCATCCAGAGCTTGAAGGTGTTTATTCATGGTGGTCTTATATGCCCAAGGTGAGAGAACGGAATGTAGGCTGGCGGATTGATTATTTCCTAGCTTCTTCTAGACTTGCACCTAATCTGCTGGATGCCCAAATCGATTGCCACATTATGGGGAGCGATCATTGTCCGGTCATCCTCAAGCTTGCTGATTTCACAGATTAGAATCGAATATTTAAAAGGCCGCTAAGTCTCTTTAAAGGACGAAGCGGTCTTTTGTATTCATTAAGAATTATAGTCTGCCAATGATCTCAGGGAATTCAGTCGGTCCCATATTCACATTAAACTTTTGTTTAAGAATTAGCTGATTCTCTAGTAAGATTATTTCAAGAGTTATGCAGAAAGGCATTTCAATAAACAATAAAGTAAGCTGTAGCTGATCATCAGCAACCCAAGTAAAGCTGGACATGATTCGGTTCAAGGAAGCATCAATGACCTGTGCGAAGCTTTCGAGCCATTTCCCTCGACCAAGACAGATCACAGAATCCTCTCCAGTCTTAAATTGTAAAGTAACTGCAGCTTCGTTGTTATTGAAAGAGATAGAGAAGGTGTCCAAGGCAAATTGGTTGTCATCGAGCTTATAGGTTAAGCCGTTTATTCGTTCTTCTTGTGATGAAGAGGGCTGCAGTTGTGGCGGTTGGATAGATAAATTCTTTAATTGTTCAACCAAGTGGGCTGAAGCAGCCGGCTCTAATGGCAAGGGAGCTGGCTTCATCGCGGGAAGCAGATGTTCCCACACAGCATTCAACATTCCTTGTATACTGTCTGATGCAGCAGTAGTAATAATTACGGCATCTTGCTCCGGAAGCACAACACAGAGTTGACCGAAGGCGCCATCTGCCCGGTAGCCACCGTGCTGGCATTGCCAGAACTGATACCCATATCCCATTGCCCAGTCATGATCACCTTCGCCATTGGAAATATGTTTGGAAGTAGCCTCATTAATCCACTTTTCAGGCAGAACCCGTTGATTATTCCAGATTCCTTTTTGTAAGTATAGCTGGCCGAATTTAGCGATATCCTCGGTTGTAATGTTTAAGCCAAATCCCCCTGTGTTAATTCTACGTGGACAAGACTCCCACGTTGCACCGTGAATGCCCAGAGGAACGAAGAGGCGCGGTTCTAAATATTCTAGCAGTGTTTGGCCAGTAACCCGTTGAAGGATCGCGGCCAGCATGTAAGTAGCACCGGTATTATATAGGAAATGTGTACCCGGTTGTTTCTCGACGGGGACGGAGAAGAAAGCTTTCACCCAATTCCCGTCGGTACTTTTGCGAAGGGTGTCCATAGTATCCACGACATGCCCGGTACCCATCATCAATAGATGTCTGATTGTCATATTGGATAGATTCTCCGTGATAATCGAAGGAGCCTCTTCAGGGAAAAAGGAGAGGACAGAATCATCGAGGGTGACAAGTTTCTCAGTAACAGCAAACCCGATTGCGGTTGAGGTGAAGCTTTTGCTAAGGGAAAATAACATATGCGGAAGAACGGACCTGTAAGGAGCCCACCAGCCTTCAGAGACCACATAACCATGTCGTAATAGCATAAAGCTGTGCAGGCCTAAATTTTGTTCTTCTACTGCACTAATAAAGCAGGATATTGCGGTTGATGAAATCCCCTGTTCTTCTGGAAGACTTCTAGATAACTGCAAGCTGCTTGTAGTTTCCATACGCTCATCTCCTAAATTTTGAGAATGCTCACCTCCTAATTCTATAATAATTTCCAATGTAAAAATACCATTTAAAAAATAACTAGTTTAGCTTTCTACAGGGCTGTTGCTGGATACATCAGATTGGAGCCGTTTCTCTGGCCAAGAAATAACATGAGAAGTTCGACTTAGTTTCTCATATATTAGCTGAGTTTCTTTTTTGAATATACTAATGACTAAATGAATAAAGAAAGCCAAGTCTATCAATAGAACAAACAGATGAATAAGCATATTCCATACGGAGGAAAGATTCCCTAGAAGGGCGGAATCAAGCAAAAGAGCGTGAATCCCAAGCAGCACCCAATATAGCAGGCCATATCTGATCATCAGAGCCCAGAAAAAAGCATGATTCCCGCTGCTCTTCACCCGAATCCGCACCATCCATTTCCCTAAGGTCCGTCCGCCCGTGAGAGCCGGAACAAGCATGAAGTAAATACCAGTTACAATCCAGAAGGCAGCTTTTATATCGAATCCGAAGAGTACCCCAAACCCGATGCTCCACACCATACTATCGATTAGAAAAGCTATTCCTCTGCGGGTATAGGAGACTCTTTTGGCAGAGCGGTCAATGTTTGTATCCAGTTGTTCTATACGTGGCAATAGCCCGGAGATCCAAATGGAAATTCGAAATCCAAAAATCCCTCCGATTGTGTTGGTAATGAGATCATCGACATCAAAAAGACGGTAAGGATGATCGAAGAAACCATAAATTCCTGTAATCTGCGTGATCTCAAAGGTCAAGGAAAAGGCAAAGGATAGTAGAATGCACACGACCCAGCGTGTACGAAAATAATAGCCCAGAAACATTCCAAACGGTACGGTCAATGCAACGTTAAAAATGACCTGTAAAAATGCAGGCTCACGCAGTAATGACC
Source organism: Paenibacillus sp. FSL R7-0048 (assembly GCF_038004505.1). Classification (NCBI taxonomy): domain Bacteria; kingdom Bacillati; phylum Bacillota; class Bacilli; order Caryophanales; family Paenibacillaceae; genus Paenibacillus; species Paenibacillus sp. FSL R7-0048. Next base: position 3,045,375 of record NZ_JBBORF010000001.1, read on the forward strand.
AGTAGGTCGAGATTTGTTCAGGGATGATTGACGATCCATCCACAATATCCTGAATAAACTGAAGGGGAATGAATTGGACGACACTCCCAGAAGGTGCAGCATTGTGCCGGGAGGATGGAAAAGGAAGCAAGACAAGAAAATAAGCGTTCATCAGATAGAGCAGCAGCAGATATAGGATTATAGCTCTAAGCTTATGTATATAGCCATGTCTGCGGTATTGTACGATAAGAAAAGGTAGTGTGAAGACCAGCGCTGCTATTGGAAACATCATGAACGCATACGAAATTGGAAAAAAGTACGAATGAAACATAAGTCACCTGCCGTGGAATTGTTTTTATAAGAAATTTTACTCTACTTGGAAATTAGCTATCCCCGGCTCATTATAAGTTTTTATGATAGGGAACTCAACTAATTTATCCAACGTTTCCGGCATACATATGTCTATGAAGGAGCGTGAAGTGGATGGAGAAAAAGGTTCAGCAGTATTATCGGCTCAAGCAAAAGCAAAAGGATATTGAAAAAGAATTGGCCGAGCTTCGTCAGGATATTTTAAATTATTGTAGTGAGCAGGAAACCACCGAGACTGAAATTGGCCGCTATAAAGTGAAGCTGGTCGTGCAAAACCGCAAAGAATATGATGATGCAAAGTTATATGAGACCTTATCAGACCCCGAAGTGTGGCGTTTGCTCTCCAAATCAGATCCGGCAAAGGTGGCAAGCTTGACCAAGTTGAATGTAATTTCAGAGGATAAAATCATGCATACTTATGCTTTGAAGACAGTGACACTGTTACAGGTGGATAAAAAATAGGGATTGAAGTGAGCGGTTCCTCGCGGGAGCCGCTTTATTTGGCTCATAACTGTCCAAATTAAGGAAATATGTTACAGTATTAGGGTGGAAGGGAGGTTGAATAGTGAAAAAAATAATCATCGGAGGCGTCATGGGCTTAACGATTTTACTTTTTTTCTTCTTTATTTTGCGGCATAATAATCAATCACTTGAGGTGAAACCGGATGTTATGTTCCCAACAACGGAATACAGGGTGACTGATAGTAGTGCTCCAGGATTACATATACTTATAACTGCTGAAGGGGCGGATGTTATTAAGATACAGGCTACATCCGGCAATTTATTGTTATGGAACCCCCCTGACTACAAGGTGCATAACAAAGGTCTTGAGCTGAAAATCAAATCTGGAGATCAAATTTATTGGAGTCCAATGGATGGGGAGAATAAGCAAATAGATGAACCTCAGGATACCAAGATCACAGTGATTGCTTACCATAATGATAAGCAGATCGGAACGTCCAATGTAGAGATTCATAAGAATGATCTAGGTGTCTATACAGGCGAAATACCTGAAGTGAAGTAGCTGAGAATCTAAATCGAATCGCAACTATCCTCGTTTTGCGTTAAAATAAGAAGTGAAGCTGACCGAGTCCTTATAGCAACCCTAGAGATGGAGGAAGAGAATTCATGAAAGATTTTGAAGTAATGCTGGAGAAATATGCGAACCTAGTTGTAAAAGTAGGAGTAAATGTACAGCCTGGACAAGTCCTTATGGTACATGCACCGATAGAAACCGCAGAACTTACTCGCTTGATTGTAGCGAAAGCCTATGAAGCGGGAGCTAAATATGTAATTGTTGACTGGGACGATGAAGCAACTACACGGATCCGTTATGAAAAAGCCCCAGAGGATTCTTTCGATTACTATCCACAGTGGCAGGCTGAGATGATGGAGAAATTCGCGGAAGAGAATGGTGCCATCTTACATATTAAAGTACCTGATCCTGAACTGTTTAATGGCATTGATTCTTCTAAGGTATCTAGAGCAGTCAAAGCAGCGGCTGTTGCTCGCAAGAACTACTCCAAATATACTCGGAACAGCAAAATCAGCTGGTCTCTGGTCAAAGCGCCAACACGTGCTTGGGCGAACAAGGTTTTTGCCGATCTTCCTGAAGAAGAGCGGGTAGAGGCGATGTGGGAAGCTGTATTCCAGATGAATCGTGTGGGCAGCAATGATCCGATAGCTGCTTGGAGAGAGCATATTGGTCAGTTGAAAGAAAGTCAGGACAGAATGAACGCTAAACGTTATAAAAGCTTGCATTACCGTGCTCCGGGAACGGATCTGCATGTAGAGCTTCCGGAAGGCCATTTATGGCGCGGGGGTGGCGGTGAGAATGATAAAGGCGTTTATTTTGTAGCTAATATGCCAACGGAAGAGATTTATTCCATGCCCCATCGTACTGGCGTTAATGGCACAGTTAGAAGCACGCTCCCTCTTAATTTGAATGGACGGTTAGTTGAAGGACTTTCATTCACTTTTGAAAAAGGGAAAGTCGTAGCTTATGAAGCTGAATCCGGACGCGAACATTTAACCTCACTGCTGGCAACGGATGAAGGTGCATCTTATCTAGGAGAAGTAGCCTTAGTGCAGCATGATTCTCCAATCTCTCGCTTGAACCGCATTTTTTACAATACAGGGATTGATGAGAATGCCTCCTGCCATTTCGCGCTAGGAAGTGCTTATCCTGTAAATATTGAAGGCGGCACAAAGCTTACGAACGAAGAGCTTGTGGCTAGAGGAGCTAATGTCAGCTTAACTCATGTCGATTTTATGATCGGTTCAGCAGAGCTGGATATTGACGGAGAGCTGGTGGACGGCACGATTGAACCCGTATTCCGTAAGGGAAATTGGGTGTTGTAAGGAGAAGAAAAAAGCCGGATCTCTTCCAATGAGATTCCGGCTTTTTTTGAGTGCCTATATTGGTCATTTTTAGATTGAAAAATAGTTAAGACTCATAGCCTCACGTACTTCGGCCATTGTTTCTTGAGCAATGCTGCGGGCATGCTGTGTTCCAGAGATTAAGATTTCCTGCACAAGCTTGGGCTTAGTAGCATAATAGGAACGACGCTCTCGCATCGGTTCTATAAGCTGATCTAGAGCTGTCGAAATCAACTGTTTGCAAGCAGAACAACCCATGGTACCCCGCTCACAGCCTTCACGAATTTCGGTTACCCCCGCTGAGCGAAAAGCACCATGATAAGCAAAAATAGGACAGATATCTGGATGTCCAGGATCATTTTTATGCACACGCGCTGGATCGGTTGTGGCTTTTCGTATCTTAAAGATAATCTCTTCCTTAGTGGAGTCCAGCTCGATGGCATTGCCAAGGCTTTTACTCATTTTAGCGTTGCCATCCGTACCCACAAGCCTCGGAGTCTCACTGATCAGTGCTCTGGGTTCCACCAGTATCGGGCTGTACAGCTCGTTGAATCTGCGGACGATTTTGCGGGTTAAATCCAGATGAGGGAGCTGGTCTTCCCCTACAGGAATGATCGTTGCTTTACAAAATGTTATGTCAGCAGTCTGACTAACTGGATAACCAAGAAAACCGTAATACAATTCATCTAAGCTCGAATTTTTCGATTCGGCTTTAATCGTGGGATTATGCCGTAAAGAATTCACAGTAACAAACATAGAGAACAAGAGGGTCAGCTCTGCGATTTCAGGGATCATCGATTGAATAAATATAGTTGTTTTCTCCGGATTTATACCCGCAGATAAATAGTCCAGTGTGATCTCATGCAGATGTTGACCCAGCAGCTGTGGACGATCAAAATGGGTCGTTAGGGCTTGAATATCCGCTAAAAACACAAAAGTTTCATATTGCTCCTGAAGGGCTACTCGGGTCTGCAAGCTGCCGGCGTAATGGCCAAGGTGAAGCTTTCCAGTCACTCGATCTCCAGTTAAGACACGTTCGTTCATCATATAAATTCCTCCTGTTATTTAGCATTTGGTTACACTCGAGTCGCCACCACCAGCCATCATCCATGGCCATCACCTCCTTTAAATGACAAAAAAACCTCATCCAATAAGGACGAAGTTGTCGTGGTACCACCTTAAATGATCGTGTCACCTTACGATTCTTGGCTTTCGATCTTCTCTTACCTGTACGGAGAGGTTGAATTTATTCTCGATACAGGTCCCTTGATAACGGCGGGAACCCCGGTTTTCCCTACTGCATCCATTAAGATAGTTCGGAAAAACAACTATAAAGGCCATTCGAGCATACGCTGGTCACCGGTTCGCACCTACCACCGGCTCTCTGAAGACCATGTTCGTCTGTCTACTTACCCTTTGTCATCGTTGTTCATGATATGTGAATTATTGTAATTCTGAACAGGGATGTTGTCAATGAGTAGAAATCGTATGGTGATTGACGAGGTATCTAGGTTTATATGATCTAGCAAAGTATACCTTAAATGTATATAATCATCAGGAATTAAGTCCAATCTATCATTATGGATTCACAATATACTACTCTATAACCTTGAAATGGAGTGATGATAAATGGCGACAATAATAAGTTATGGGTCACAGGCAAAAATCCCGTTAGATCCGTTTACTACTGCTATAACGGTTGCAGGGATTCCTGGAGCTGGAGCGGGTTTAGCTACAGCGCAAGTAAATATTAGTCCGGCTAATCCGGCTTCTTTCTCCAGTAGAGTCGAGTTAAATGGAAGTTTTAGTCTTACTGCACTTGCTAATAGCCAATTTCTTGTTATCATCCGACGAGCTGGAGTCGATATTTATAGATCCTTTTATCGTTTTACTACAATTACTGATATTCAATTAAGTGCTCAGTGGGTCGATGGTGCTTATATTGGAGTCCACAACTATGAATTGGTAATTCAGAATGATAGCAACTTGCCTATTAATCTATTTGGACCCATATCATTCACAGCAACTGCTATTGGAGGAGAGGGCGTAATTTAAGTTATGTTCCTGTGCGCCATTCAAGGGACGGGTGAATTAAAGCTTTGGACAGTTGAATCGATCTGATTCAGCTGTCCTTTTTTCGTGGGCGTATAATTGAAGTCCAACTCTCGCAGCATAAATCTCCAACCATTTTCTTGATATAGCGGTTTATTTATTTAAGATGTTATCCTCTAAAACAGCGTATTTATCACCGTATTGCTTAATGATATGTTGTTCTCCCCAATTACATAATGCAGTCAAAATATCGCTTAAACTATCACCATATTCACTAAGCTCGTATTCTACTTTTGGTGGAACCTGATTATAAACAATTCGGTTGATGATTCCGTCTGCCTCAAGCTCGCGTAGCTGCTGGGTTAACATTTTTTGAGTAATGCCGGGCATCAACTGTTTTAACTCAGAGGTGCGTTTTTTGCCATGAGTTAAATGACATAGAATTACGCATTTCCATTTCCCTCCGATGACCTCTAGTGTGGCTTCAACAGAAATATTGTATTTTTTCTTGATAGTTGTTGTAGATGTTGTTGTCATGATAACCTCCAAGGTATGGGTACTTTTTAGCACCTATGGCACTTTTGAGTGCGTACTATTGATTATGTCCAATTTAACCTATCATAACATTTTTCATTCAATTTTTATAGAATGCTATAATTTAGAGAGCTTTGAGCAAAAAAAGAAAAACGAAATAAAAACCGTTTCTATACCTCCCCCGTCTTAATCTATGAAAGGTTGAAGAGAGGAGGCTAAGGAAGGACATGACGATGACTAATGCAGAAATGAAAAAAGTAACGATTCTTGATACTCGGAGCGAGACGGATTTTTACGATTCGATATTGGTACATAGAGAACAATTGTACAGTATTGCTTATAGTTACTTGCGGAACCGAAACGATGCGCTGGAAGCGATGCAGGAAATGACTTGCCGGGCTTGGATTAAAAGAAAAACTTTAAAGGACCCCAAAGCATTCAAATCATGGATTATTCGCATTCTAATTTATGTCTGTATAGATGAACAAAGACGAAGAAAACGTTCCATGCCGCTGGTAGATGAAAGAATAGGAGAACAGGTCACACACATTGGCCATCATCGGATGGAAATGCTGTGGGCACTCGAGCAGGTTAAGCCCAAGTATCGCCATGTGCTGCTGCTAAAATACTACAATGATATGACCTTGACTGAGATCGCTAACATTATGAATAAACCCGAGGGGACGGTTAAGACTTGGCAGCATAAGGGGCTCAAGCAGTTGCGAACCATCATAAAGAATCGGGGTGAATGGAACAATGAGTAGTCAAGAGGAGCTAGCCATGTTAAGCGATGCCGGACATATCCCACAAGAACAAAAAATAGAGAATGCAGCCGCTCAGATCTATGCGATCCAAGCAGGTTTGGAATTAGGCAAGAAACGTGGCAGAAGGTTAATGTTCACAAAAAGCGCGATGTCTGTGCTGGCGGCTGCAGTGATGATAGCGGGCTTGCTGTTCTTCAATCCAACCCAGCTGTTGCCACAGCAAGGGACTTCGAGTGTTGAAACGTTTGATTGGGGCGTATTGGAGCCTTTTAAAACATTGGCTGCAGCTGATATTGATGCTCTTACACTAGAGTCTGCAATCCGGAATGATTATGTACAAATCGTTAATAAGAGTGCTGAATCAAATGGATATAAAATTACGCTAAATGCTGTGCTTGCTGATGAAAATAAAATCATGCTGCTGTATACAGGGACAACAAGTGATGGTCAGGAAGTGTACAGTGTAAATAGTGTGAAGCTGACAGATGCTGAAACTGGACGAGACGTAATGGAGGAGAATGGGAATAGGGGCGGAATGGGAGCACACGCAGAGGGAACCATATATACTTGGCTCGGTAAAACTGTATTCTCACTGGACCGAAATAAACCAAGGCCAACAGACGTAGTGGCGGATTTTCAGATTGCCTCTGTAGACCCGGGAATGTTAAGTAAACCGAAAACAGGAACGGTTTTATCCGACATGCGGTATTCTGATCGTTTAAAAGTGAACTTCTCTATTGATCCTAAGTTTTGGGAGCAGAAGACGGAGACATTAGTTGTAGACCACCCCTTCATAATTGACGGACAGGAAGTAAAACTAGCCGAAGTCGAGCTTTCTCCGTTAAGCATAGCGCTCAAATTTACGATAAATGAGGAATTGAAAACGGATTGGATCGTCCGAAATGAACTGTTTCAAAAGCTCCCCTATGAATTAACAGCGCAGATTGGGAAGCACGACATTAAAATTAATCCGAATTCTGGTAGTGGATCTGATGATGGATTTATAAGTTACTTCAGCAGTAATGTGTTGGATCACCCGAAGTCACTGCGACTGAAACTTAATGCGGGGGCAGATCGAGAGAAAGAAGAGTATATTGATATTCTGAAAAAATGAGCGGTAAGCGATATTAGTGAATATGCGTTGGGAGTTGTAATATAGAAAAAGGCCGCTGGTTGCGGCCTTTTTGTTATTGTTGGGACATTATACTAACTTTGCGAGTTACCTTTTAACACCAAACACGCCACTTGTTAAATGAGAACAAACTCCTGATGCTCCTATCGGGACTGTATGTGCATAATGCTCCTCACGGGGGCTATAGGCGCTTAATGTTCCTCAGGCTTCTCATGTTCCTCAGGCTTCTCATGTTTCACAGGCTTCTCACGTTTCACAGGCTTCTCACGTTTCACAGGCTCCTCACGTTTCACAGGTTTCTCATGTTCCTCACGCGCGTAACACTTCTAACGGACTGTATTGCAGCTATTTTAGCTTTTTTGAGCATTTTGCTGAGTTTTCGGACTGCATAGCTCTTATTGGTCTAAATCCACACCAAAATTGAGCATATTGGGTTGAATAGCTGCATCTGAGTCCGATAGCACTGCGAAATGCCCGGATTCTTCGAAATAAGGGCTCCTGAGTCCGAACCATCTGGCCTCGTAAATATTGCACTGTAAACTGTAAAATCGTCGTCTAACCTCGCTAATACTGCACTGTAAACGGTAAAATCACCGCCTTAGCGTCTGAGCGATTTCGGCGGTACAAAAGTGGTGCTAATGTGGCGTTAATATGGCGCTAGTAGCACTAATATGTCGCTAATTTGGTGCAAAGGTGGCGCTAATGTGGCAACTAAGTTAATAACGCACCTCACGTTTCTCATGTTCCTCATGTTCCTCACGCTCTTAGCACTCCTAACGGACTGTATTGCAGCTATTTCGGCTTTTTGGACCATTTTGCTTAGTTTTCGGACTGTATAGCTCTTATTGGTCTAAATCCACACCAAAAATGAGCATATTGGGATGAATAGCTGCATCTGAGTCCGATAGCACTGCGAAATGCCCGGATTCTTCGAAATAAGGGCTCCTGAGTCCGAATCATCTGACCTCGTAAATACTGCACTGTAAACGGTAAAATCGTCGTCTGACCTCGTAAATACTGCACTGTAAACGGTAAAATCGTCGTCTGAGCGTCTTAGCTATTTTGACGGTACAAAAGTGGCGTTAGTGTGGCATTAGTGCGGTACAAAAGAGTTGCTAATGTGGCAACTAATTTATAACGCTCCTCAGGCGCTTAACACTCCTAACGGACCGTATTGCAGCTATTTTCGCTTTTTGGACCAATTTGCTTAGTTTTCGGACTGCATAGCTCTTATTGGTCTAAATCCACACCAAAATTGAGCATATCGGGTTGAATAGCTGCATCTGAGTCCGATAGCACTGCGAAATGCCCGGATTCTTCGAAATAAGGGCTCCTGAGTCCGAACCATCTGACCTCGTAAATACTGCACTATAAACTGTAAAATCGTCGTCTGACCTCGTAAATACTGTACTGTAAACTAAAATCGTCGTCTGACCTCGTAAATATTACACTCTAAACTGTAAAATCACTGTCTGAGCGTCTGAGCAATTTCGGCGGTACAAAAGTGGTGCTAATGTGGTGCTAATGTGGTGCTAATGTGGTGCTAATGTGGCGTTAATATGGCGGTAGTAGCACTAATATGGCGCTAGTATCACTAATATGTCGCTAATTTGGTGCAAAGGTGGCGCTAGTGTGACAACTAAGTTAGTAACTTTTCTCGTTGTAGTAATGGGATATGTGTTCAGTAATTAGTTAGTCGAGTTAGTTGCTGTAATTTGTTTTCAACCATTCCTCGTTTGACCAGGACAATTTGCCTGCCCCTGAGCCGTTAACAGCGGTAAGTCTGGATTTTAGACTAGCTGGGTCCTCTGAAGTGTAGCTGTAAGGTAGTGTTGTGAATCCGTTCCATGCAAATGCTTTAACGGCAGCGGGTGCAGGGGAGAGAGGGCTGTTCTTTGCTGTACTGTCTCCTCTGAATGTTGCTCCATCAAGTGAATAGATCGTATCTAAAGCTGCGATTGCACCCGTATATTTGCTATTACTTGCATCCGCTTGATTGTTGCGAAGAGGATACACTACATCAATGATTACAGAACTTTCAAGTAATACAGCTCCTCCTTCTGTCGAGATGGCTCCGTTACTTGTAACCCCGAAATGATACCCCTTGCTTGAGATCGCTTTTTCCATAGCGGAGGTTAGACGTTTTTTAGCCAATCTGGTATCTTCGTTGTCCATTACAATGTTATAGGCATGCGCATTACCACTACGAAGGCGGGGCATGCGGTCTTGTATATCTTTATAGTAGTTGTGATGGAGCGTCACCGAAAGAAGCGCATTATCAGCTGCAAATTCTGTTGCGCCTATTAAATGGCCCTTTTTTTGACTTGCGGCAATCGAAATGATGTCGTCTTTACTTAGGCCAACTGAGCTGCTTCTTAAATAAGCGTACATGGGATAAGCAGCCTTGTTGGCTTCCATAGCATTAATTTGCTGAGTAACCCAGCTGTTTGCGTTTCTACCATCCCCTAAGAAGGATGACCATGAAATGGTGACGCCGTTGCTGCCTTTTTTAACATCAACAACTCCGTCATAAGATTTATTGAAAGTGCAGTGGTCGATCCATACGTTGTTGCTGTTTTCAATGGTGATGTAGTCCCAGTCGTTTTTATCGTAATTCCCTTTGGTTGCTTCATCCCATTCCCACAGCTCATCAAATTCAAGGTTGCGGATGATGACGTTAGAGCTTCTTTTAAAGGTAAAAGCGGCATGTTTAATGGTTGCACCCTTAGCAGAGAAAATGGTCAAACCGTCGAAGTTGTCTATAGACATTTTGCTGACACCAGTCTCTATTAATACGGGATGTGTTAAAGCATTGTTATGAGCGCTAAATGGGGAGATCTTTGCTGCATCAGAAATTTCATTCCATCCCAGATCCAAGTCGTTCATAATTTCAATAACCTTTATTTTGGATCCTTTTCTCAGTGCAGTGGCAAGATCTTCTGCGGTATATACCTTTTTATAGAGTGGACTGGTTTCTTGGATATTTCCACCACCTGTTGTTCCTGTGGCAAACCCAGCCAAATCATATTCACTAACCTGAACCGGTGTCGACGTTGGTGAAGCAGTCGGTGTCGGTATAGCAGTAGGCGTTGGTGAAGCAGTCGGTAATGGCGTAGCAGTAGGCGTTGGTGAAGAAGTCGGTGTCGGCATGTCAGTTGGTGTTGGTGAAGCAGTCGGTATCGGCGTAGCAGTTGGTGTTGGTGAAGCAGTCGGTATCGGCGTAGCAGTAGGTGTCGGTGAAGCAGTAGGCGTTGGTGAAGAAGTCGGTATCGGTGTAACAGTCGGTGTCGGTGTAACCGTCGGTGTTGGTGTAGCAGTAGGTAATGGCGTAGCAGTAGGTGTTGGTGAAGCAGTCGGTAATGGTGTAGCAGTAGGTATTGGTGTCGGTGTAGTGCCAATGGTGTCAGAAACGGTCACGTTGTCGAACATCGTAATTGTCTTAAAGGTAACGAGCCCTGCTGCACCTTTTTTTAATTTGGAATCGGAAGCTGAGAGCTCCAGCGTATCATTTACATACATGTTGATGGTATTTCCGCTCATTTCGAGTTTTACATTATACCAAACTCCTGTTTGCAGAGCGTAAGGTTTGCTGGTCAAAGTTGTAGTAGATCCAGAAACCTTCTTTCTGATTTCCAGCATGCCATCATTATTATTATACAAAGAAGCTGCATAAAAATTATTTCCATCTATGTATCTGCCCGCAATATAAGTTCTGTTTGAGCCATTAAAATCAACTACTTTTACATCCGCTTCCACAGTGTAATCGCTCCAGGCTGGATCACCTGCAGAAGTACGTCCTTCTTTTGTGGCAGACTGGTAATATACGCTGTTGCCTTCGTCCTCAACAATAGTCCAATTCCCACTAGTGGATGTCCATAGATTATCGCCCTCTTCAAAACGGTCTTGGAAGAAGGTAGAAGCACTTGCCGGATACACAATAAAAAGAGAAAAGAGCAGGGTAATGCACATAATAACACTAGCATTTTTCTTGAATGATTTTAGCAAACTCATTGTAATCCTCCTTATGTATTTATAAATTTATATTAATATAAATACATATATCGGAAATAAATATAAGTAATAATATGATTATAAAGTCCTTTTTTTAATTAGTGCTATAATAGCTTTTTGGGTATTCAACGATGAATTCTGATCTATACGAACTAGGAGTGATAGACTTGAGCGTAATCCGAATGGAGAACGTAACTAAGAAATATGAGAATACATTGATCTTTCGAGATATTTATTTTCGTGTGAGCAAGGGCGAACGTATTGGCTTAATCGGACGAAATGGAGCAGGTAAATCTACTGTTTTTAAGCTAATCATGGGAAAAGAGGAGCCAACGGCAGGAAAAGTAGAATTAGATCCCAATGTGAAGATCAGCTACTTCTCTCAATTTTCGGAGCTTTCCGGGTCTTTGTCTGTACAACAAGAGTTAGAACTTTGCTTCGAAGAGGTAGCACGCATTGAACAGGAGCTTAACCAAATAGGAGAACAGCTTGGGCAGGTGTCGGATGATGTCCAGATGAATGCACTTTTAGAGCGCCAAGCTGAGCTTTTTGAACAAATGGAGCATTTGGATGGCTGGAATGTATCTGTAGAAATCAATACGGTGCTGACTAAATTAGGATTTGATGAGAGATCGCGGCATCAACCTGTAGAGGAGTTATCCGGAGGCTGGAGGAACCGCGCGGCACTGGCTAAAGTCTTAATTGAAGCGCCCGATGTTGTATTGCTCGATGAGCCTACTAATTTTTTGGATATGGAAGGGATCGTATGGTTGGAGCAGTGGCTGCACCGTTTCAATGGGGCGATGCTTCTGGTTTCTCATGATCGGCAATTTATTGACAGAGTGGTCACGCGGACGATAGAAATCGAGAACTATCATTTTCAGGAATATGAAGGCAATTATACCGATTACGTTCGTAAAAAGAAGATGCGTAAAAAAGTGCTCGATCGGCAATTTGAGTGGGAAGAAGAACTTCTCCTTATGGAGTCCGAGGCCATTGAAAACCGTGGTAGTAAGAAGTCTTCTAAGGACCGTCTATCCCGTAAGCTAACGGATATGAAAAAACGAGTGGAACCTCATCCAGTTAACGTATTAATCACTGATATTTATAGTAATTTACGTTTTCCTGACAAGCTGGGGGAAGTGAAGCGGATTGGACAAAGTTATGATGGCCGCTCCATTTTCCAGAACATTAGCTTCGATATTCAAAAGGAAGACCGGATAGCTATCGTGGGTCCGAACGGCAGCGGAAAGTCGACACTCATCAAGGTACTGACTGGACAAGAAGCACCGGAATCGGGGGAAGTGACTTGGGAACGCGGGGTCGGTTATGCGTACTTTAATCAGATGTGGGATGAGCTGGATCATAAAGATACCGTCAGCCATGCCGTAAATGTTTATGGACTGGGACTGGACGCACCGCGGAAGAAGGTGAATAAATTTCTAGCGATGCTGCAATTCTCGGAAATGGATCTGAGTAAAACGATTGGCAGCCTTTCAGGCGGACAGCAGGCCAGAGTGGCTTTAGCGAAATGCCTTCTCTCCGGAGCTGCTGTCATTATTTTAGATGAGCCCACTAACCATTTGGATTTAACCAGTATTCAGGTGATGGAGCAGGCGTTGATTCATTTTCCTGGCGCTGTAGTAACAGTTAGTCATGATCGGTTTTTTATTGATAAAATAGCGACGAAAATGCTCACCTTTGATCCTGAATTAGGCATTACTGAGCAAAATGTCTAGGATTACACGGGAAGTCGGATGATCACTGTCGTTCCTTCACCTACGTAACTGGAAATTTCAATTCCATATTTTTCGCCAAAATGAAATTGAATGCGATCATGAACATTTTTAATGCCAATATGTTCTTCATCTAAGGTATCTGAGGGTTGAGAGAGACGGAAACGCAGCTGCTTAAGTTTCTCTTCCTCGATGCCAATGCCGTTATCTTTAACGATAATCAGCATATCCTCCCCCGATATCACCGAGGATACCTCAAGCAGACCTGGTTCACTGCGGCTTTCTAGGCCATGTACGATAGCATTCTCTACGATGGGCTGCAAGGAGAAGTGCATGACCTTAACGATCTCGCATTGCGGATCTAGCTGCTCCATGTACTGTAATTTATCCCCAAAACGCAACTGCTGAATCTTCACATATAGCCGGACATGCTCAAGTTCTTCGCGCAGGGTAACGGTGATTTTCCCAGTCTGGATATGAATCCGAAACAATCTGCCCACGATCCCCACCATCTCGCCAATCTCTCTTTGTCCATTGATGATGGCTTTCATTTGAATAGATTCAAGGACATTTGCCAGAAAATGCGGATTGATTTGGCTTTTGAGCGCACCATACTGGGCTACTTTTTGTTGAGCCTTGGCCATCGAAGATCGCTCAATATAGTTTTGCAAATCCTTAACCATCTTACGAATTCCATTATATAGAACCCCAAATTCATCTTGACGATTACTGTACAAATCCACATCGAAATTCCCCATCCCCACCAGCTTCACCTTCCGGCTTAACAGAATAATAGGTTTGGTTACGCGTTCAGAGAGGATATACATAAATAAGAGTGCAGTGACAAGCGATAAGAGCGCCAAGGTTAAAATGATTTTGCCAAGAAAAGAAGCCTGCTTAGTCATCTCTTTTTCATCAATATATTGAATGACCTTCCAGTTGGAGTAAGGAGAGGTAACAAAATTAATGTACGAATCCTTGTCATCAAAAGTACCATATAAGCTCCCGGCGTCATTGTTCATAAAAGTGTTAAGCGCCTGTTTGTCGATAGGGACTGGCTCTAAAGGACTCGTCTCCAATGAATCTGAGCTGTAAACGTTGCCCCCCTTATCGTCTAAAATAATAAATTTCCGCTTGCTATTCTCGGACAGCTTTAAGATTTCCCGTAATGAATCCAGCCGGATATCGATTAACATGACACCTAAGGGCTGCTTGCTTCCTTTTTTATTAATGACTCTGGCGATGGAGATGACGGATTGTTTGGAATTGGTGCGATAGAAGGGGAGATGACTTCCAAACAGGATTACGCCCCCCTTTTTTTGCTGCGTCTGTAAATACCAATCCTCTTGGGTGTAGTCCTTCACATCATAATCCGCACGATTGAAATTGGCGGAGTAGAATACACGTGACCCCGCGAAAATCTGCACACTGTCGACATTTTTAATCGTCATTTCAATCCCGCTGATGAACTGTTCAATCGTGTTTCCATACTGAATACTTAGATCATTCCCGATATTATCTTTGTTGATAGTCCAATGCTCGAGAGCGGTTTGTAATTGACTATCTACCTGGGCATTAAGGGTCCCTTTTTCAATACTTTGCAGATACTGGTCGATGTTGAAAGAAAGATTATTAAGGATGAGATTAGAGCTGCTTTGATATTCATTTTTGACGGCTTGATTTGAAAAAATATAGATAATCGCGGATATAATCAGCAAAGGAATAGTAATGGTCAGGATCATCAGCACAAAAATCTGCCGATTGACATGCCGCATCCGATAGCGTTTTTTTGGCTGGTTTATTTGCATCATTTTGCTTACCACCCCGATTGTTTTCTATAGTCTGATGGGGTCATGTTGGTGAAGAGCCGGAACGTTTTAACGAAATGCTTATAGCTCTTGTAACCACACATTGTGCAGACATCGGTCACTAGAATTTCCGGTTTTTTTAAGCATTCCTGCGCGTATTCCATACGGATTTCGGTTACAAATCGCATATAGTTCTTATCGAGTTTTCTTTTGAACAGACGGCTTAAATAAGAAGGGTTATAGAAAAAGCGATCCGCTACCATTTGTAGAGTAATATCTTGATCAATATTAGCTCTAATGAAGGATTTAATATGTTCAAAGATAATCACATCCTGCTGATGGTTATCCGTCAGACCTTCGGTATATATGTTCCCCAGATGAACCATCCAATTCCCCAGCCACTCGAACATGACCTCAAGGGAGTGAAAATCCTCAACAAAAGTAAGGTTTAATAGTTTATCGCTGTACACACCATCCCTATGAATGTGGTTTTTATTAGCGAAGCGGATAATGACACTTATGATTTCTTGTACATACGCAAGCCATAGATCAGGTGAAGGGCCATCTGCTTTATGCAAAATATCTTGTGCCAATCGTTGCATTAATTGTAGAATTTCTTGTTTATTGGCATTTTCGATGCAGGAGATTATTCGTTTCTTATCGTTGTCATCTAGTTGGATAAGCATTGGTTTAGTAGCTGTGGCGCCTGCCTTTATGGAAGAGATATGGAATATATTCTGTTCATTCTGATAGAAGCGTTGATATAACAGCTTTTCAGACTCGTGAAGTAATGAAGTGATTTGAGACAGTTCGTTCGTCACTGTACCTATGGCAAGATAAAGGGCAAGATGATGTTCTAACGTAAGCTTGTTCAAATGCTGATCGAGTTCAGTAAGTACTTGGGTCTCAAAAGGGACAATGCTCGTTGCAGTCTGTGATCCCATGACTATTAGCCCGTAGAGTTTGGATTTAGCAGCATATGTAAAAATAGATCGTGGCAGACTCGCCGGGAGATAGGCCTCCGTTGCAAGATGTATGAACTTAGTCGCCTGTTCTCGCATCCACCTTGTGGATGGTGAAGGTGTTTCTCTGATAGGGAAACCTGCCAAAACAAAAGGGAGATACAGATAATGTTTACTTTTAAAATTACATAATTCAGCGATCAAATTAGTGTCAATTGCAGGTTGTTCTTCTTCGAGTAGTAGCTTTATAAGTTGTGAGCCTTCCAGAGTAGAACGTTTCCTTTGTTCTTGTTGTTTAAGTTGCAGCTTGTTCATGCATTCTTGAATCACGGTTAGGCTTTCTTCATATTCCAGAGGTTTGAGCAAAAAAGCATGCACACTCCCAAGTTTAATGGCTCGTTGAGCGTATTCGAAATCATTAAATCCTGTCAAAATAATAAACAAAGTATCAGGAAGGAATTGGCGAAGCTCTTCTATCATCTGAAGACCATCCATTTCGGGCATGCGAATATCAGTGATCACTAAATCTGGCTGCTCACGTAGTGCGGTAGCGACGCCTTCTTTTCCATTCTCCGCTTCAACAATACTCTGAACACCAAGCTCCTGCCACGAAAAGTAATGTTTTAATCCCGTCCGTATTAACGGTTCATCCTCTACAATCATAAGCTTGTACATGAAATCCCTCCGGAAGACTAGATTTATAGTGGATTTTTCAACAACGATATCATCAAATGTAAGTTATAAGCTAAAAATTAAAATAATTATAGGTGAAATATGTAATGTATTATAACATTGAAGAGGGGCTGAAAGAAGGTATAGGTCAGAATACGACCCTAAATGTAAAAGGAGTGGGATTCTCCTGAATTTATAATTGATTTATGATTAGCGCAAGGAATGAGAAAGCATTCTATTCCACAAAAATAATAGGGGGTAGCACATGAGAGCAATGAAAAAAGGGCTAATGAGCATTGTTGGTGTCGCACTTTTAGGTACACAGTTAGTTGCATGCGGAAATACGAATACAGCGAATTCCGCCAATGAACCAAGTAATAATACTGATAAGAGTGAGCCCGCGGCCACTGAGACTGCTGCTAAACCAGTAGAAATAACATGGTGGAATTTTCCGAGCTTTCAAGCTTTAGATGGTGAAGTTGGCAAATATGAGAAGGAAATCATTGCAGCTTTTAATGAGAAGAATCCGGAAATTAAAGTCAACCTTGAGATGATCACCTTTGAAGGCGGCCCTGAAAAACTGAATGTGGCAATTGCTTCGAATACCGCACCTGATGTAATTTATGATGCTCCTGGACGGATTATTGACTGGGGTAAAAAGGACTTATTAGCACCTCTTAATGATATGGTGACCGATGAAGTGAAAAATGATATTTCGGAAGCCTTTTGGAAACAGTCTAGTGTTGGCGAAGAGATCTTTATGTACCCGATCAATACAGCTCCTTTTATGATGGCGGTAAACAAGACTGTTTTTGAGAAGATTGGCGCGCTAGATTTGCTTCCTCTGGATAAGGAAGACCGAACTTGGACGTTTGAAGAATATAAGAAAGCGCTGGAAGCTGTTAAAGAAAAAGCACCTGATGTTATTCCTACCGGATTCTTCGCGAAGAGCCAGGCTGGAGATCAAGGAACTCGTGCATATCTTGCTAACTTAGGTGTATCCAGATTTCTAAATGAAGATAATTCCGCAGTCGCTATCAATACTGATAATGCTGCAAAAGCGTTGGATTGGATCGTTCAAGCTACAAAAGATAAACTTAGCGTTTCTGGTGCGGCTTCCCTTGCGGCTGCTGACGTGAACGACTTATTTTTACAAGGGAAATTAGCCTTTACACTCAACTATTCTGCAGTACTTAAAGCTCAGAACGTATCTAAAAAAATGGTTGAATTCGAAGATGTTCTGCTTCCATTCCCTACTTTAGATGGATCGGAACCTAAGCTTGAACCTTACCTCGGCGGTATGGCTGTATTCAATAATGGTGATGAAGCTAAGATTGCAGCTTCTAAGAAGCTGATTGATTTTATTGCTAATGATCCTGTATGGGGGAAGAAAAACTTGATTCAAACAGGTGGTTTGTCTGTTCGTAATTCGATTACAGGCCTCTATGATGATGCAGAGTACAAATACGCTGAGTATGCTCGTAAATTCACAACAGATGCACCTACCATTGCCGATGGATATGCTGATATTCGTACCTTCTGGTTCCCTGAATTACAACGTGCTTTAACTGGAGGAGCAACCGGTAAAGAAGCTTTGGACAGCTTTGCTGCAAAAGCAAACGAAGCGATTACGAAAGCAAAGGCTGCAATGAAATAAAAAAAGTGAATGGTGTCCAAAAGAATAGAGTGCGGGAAGCACTCTTTTCTTTTTAAATCATCGAAGAAATGGGGAAGGACTGTGGGGACAACGGTTCGCAAAATAAAAGGTTATGTGATTCGTGACTGGATGATGAGTTATCTCTTTTTAGTGCCGGCATTTGGGTTTTTCCTGCTTTTTGTAGCTTATCCGATGGTGAAAGGGGTCTATATTAGTTTCTTTGATTACTCCTTGAGAGATTTCAGCTTTATTGGCCTCGATAATTATATCTCCTTAATAAAAGATGATAACTTCAGGAAGTCGATGGGAAATACATTATTGCTTGTACTCATCACCGTACCCATCGTTATTATTTTCTCGTTATTTATCTCTATGAATATTTATAAGAAAAAAGAGTTTGCCAGATCGTTTTTCCGCGGAGTGTTCTATTTGCCGGCTGTATCCTCGGTCGTAAGCATCACAGTCGTTTGGGGCTGGATCTATCATCCGAACTATGGGATTCTAAATTATTTGACCAGCTTTTTGGGAATGGAGCCTATATCCTGGTTAGGAGATACGAGGACTGCACTGCTTGCTATTATTGTGGTTCTGATAACGACCTCTGTAGGGCAGCCGATCATTTTATATGTGGCATCTATTGGGAACATTCCTACTTCTTACATAGAAGCAGCTGAGATTGATCGAGCGACGCCTTGGCAGATTTTCCGGAAAATATTATGGCCAATGCTAATGCCAACGAACTTATATATTATCGTGATTACCACGATCAACACCTTTCAATGTTTTGCACTAATTCAGTTGCTCACCTCGGGTGGACCTGTGTATAGCACATCGACTGTTATGTATGGCGTTTACGAACAAGCCTTTATGCTCGGTCATTTTGGATATGCCTCGGCGATGGGTGTCATCCTTGCGATTGTGATCGGGATCATTTCTATCATTCAATTCAAATACTTTGGCAGTGATGTTGAGTATTAAGGAGGGGACATCATGAATTCTACGAATCCGTTAGAACTGAGAGCACCTATTGGCCAATCTAAGAAAGTAAGCAAATGGAAAAAAGAATTGACGATTCCAAAAATATTAGCGACCATCCTGTTGATTCTAGCAACGTTGTTTTTTATCTTCCCTTTTTATTGGGTGGTTTCAGGGGCATTTAAGCTTCAGACTGTGGCAACAACGATCCCCCCGGAATGGTTTCCGGCTAAGCCGACTCTGCAAAACTGGACCGAGTTATTTAAGAATCCCGTTGAGCGCTGGATGTTTAACAGTTTCATCATTGCTTTTTGTGAAATGGCAGCGATTTGTATCGTTTCTTCCTGTGCTGGATATGTGCTAGCCAAAAAGTCTTTTCCTGGCCGAGGCATTATCTTTACGATGTTTGTTGCCGCTATGGCATTGCCTAAGCAAGTTATTCTTGTCCCGCTGTTTACGATGCTTGCAGATTTTGGGTGGGTCAACACGTATAAAGGGCTTATTTTACCGGCGATTGGCTGGCCATTTGGAGTCTTCCTAATGAAGCAGTTCGCGCAGACGATTCCAGGAGAATTAATTGAAGCAGCCAAAATAGATGGCAGCTCTGAAATTCGTTTGTTCGGAACCATCATTTTACCTTTGTTAAAGCCTGCAATAGGGGCACTGGCAATCTTTACTTTCATCACTTCTTGGAATGATTATTTCAGTCAGCTGATCATGACCAGATCGACTTCAATGATGACATTACCACTTGGGGTAGCGACTCTTCGGGGTGAATTCACAACAAACTATGGATTGCTTATGGCGGGTGCTGCGTTAGCCTCTATTCCTATGATTGCAATTTTTCTAATGTTCCAAAAAGCCTTTACCCAAGGGATTACTATGGGGGCTGTAAAAGGCTAGTTATTCTTATAACAACGAAAATTAATAGTAATGAATTAAACGATGGAGGCTGTAATTTATGAAATCATATGATCTTGAATCCTTTAAAGGCATTATTATTGCTATGTACTCCAGTTATGATGCTGAGGGGGAAATCGATAAAGAAGCAGCCCGAAAATTAGCTCGTCAGTATGCTTCTACGGGAGTAAAAGGTCTTTATATTGGCGGAAGCTCTGGCGAAGGTATGCTGCAATCTGTAGAAGAACGCAAACAAATGCTCGAGGCAGTTATAGCAGAGGTTGGAAAAGAGCTTACAATCATTGCTCACGTGGGTGCTCCATCTACAAGAGACAGTGTTGAACTAGCTATCCATGCTGAGAAAGTTGGCGCACATGCCGTATCGGCTGTTCCTGCGATCTATTATCGTCTGTCTCCGGACAGTGTTGAAAGTCATTGGCAGGCAATTATTAATAGTACAGCGCTTCCATTTATTATCTATCACATCCCGCAAACTACAGGCTTTCAATTATCGAAAAGCTTGCTGATTAAGATGGCAGCTCAGGATAAAGTGATCGGGGTGAAAATTTCGGCGGAGAGCACGTTTGAGCTTCAGCAATTTAAAGCCGCAGGCGGGAAGGATTTTCTAGTCTTAAATGGACCTGATGAGCAGTATTTGGCGGGCCGCAGTATTGGGGCAGATGGCGGGATTGGTGGAACTTATGGGGTGATGCCAGAGTTATTCCTAAAAGTGGAACAATGTTATGTGCAAGGAGAGATGGCTGAGGCGCAGAAATGGCAGTTTATCATCAATGATCTCATTGTTGAATTGCTATCCTTTCCTTCATTATATGGTGCGTGTAAAGCGATCCTTAGTGTGCGCGGATTTGAAACAGGTCAGCCAAGAATGCCGCTTTTACCGATTAAGGATTCCGATCAGGAGCGGGTGGAAGCTCTGAACAATAGAATATTAGATTATATTCTTGAAGCGAAAGGATAGGGTTAATAATGACTCGAATAAGTGATATCTTTCCGGTGAAAGGTCTGATTGTTTCCTGTCAGGCACTTGAGCATGAGCCGCTTCATGGTGGGGATACAATGGCTAAAATGGCAAGAGCAGCGGTTCAATCAGGAGCTATAGGAATCCGGACAAATGGTGTTCCAGATATTGTAGCTATCAAAAAAGAAGTAAATGTACCGGTCATTGGACTTATTAAACGGGATATTCCCGGATCAGCCATATTTATAACACCAACCTTAGATGAAGTGAAGGCGATTGTTTCTGCAAAAGCAGAGATTGTTGCGCTTGATGTAACGAATCGGGAAGAACGCTTAGAGTCAGTAAAGCCATTAATAGAATATGCACATCTGAGAGGTGTGCTGGTTATGGCGGATATTTCGACATTTGAGGAAGGGCTTGCCGCTGAGAAATTAGGTGTGGATTTCATCGGTACCACGCTTTCAGGCTACACCCCATACAGTACACAGCAGGAAGGACCGGACCTTGTCTTAATTCAACAATTAAGCAAATTAGTGAACATTCCTGTTGTTGCGGAAGGACGGATATGGACACCGGAAGACGCAGCAAAAGCTAAGAATGCGGGGGCATCCTATGTTGTTGTAGGAAGTGCAATTACTAGGCCGCAATTGATCACTTCGAGATATGTTAAGGCCGTGAGCAATTTCAATGACTGACGGAGGTGAGTCCGCGATGGAAGGGTATGATCCTCATATAGAATATGCGATCGGAGTAGATATTGGCGGCACGAAAATTAATGCCGGACTCGTCTCTTCACAAGGGGACGTTTTACATACTGTAAGCCTAAGCACATTGGCTGGACAGACGAAAACAATGGATCGTATTATACTAGCAATTCGGACATTAATGGATGAAATAACAGCACAACAAGCGGGAATTCAGCTCCAAGGAATTGGCGTAGGATCGGCAGGGCAAATGGATTGGGAGGCGGGGCGTATCCGCTCCGCTTCGGAGCTTATTCCAGGCTATGCTGGCACAGCTTTGAAGGAGTTGCTTCAGACACAGTTTCAACTTCCGGTAATCGTTGATAATGACGTGAATGTATTAGCAATAACAGAGAAATATTTAGGTTCAGGCAAAGAGGTAAAAGATTTTATCTGTCTTGCCCTTGGTACGGGCGTGGGTGGAGCGATAGTCGTAGACGGCCATCTTGTCCACGGTTCTTGGGGTGGGGCTGGAGAGTTAGGCCATATGTCCGTAGATTTCAAAGGGCCTGCATGCGTTTGTGGTGGAACAGGCTGCTTGGAGCAGTATGCTTCAGGCACAAGTATCGCACGTCGCATGCGCGACAAGCTTTTATTACATAACCAGTCCCCAGAGAACGTAGACTCACGGGAAGTGATAGCGAGATGGCGGGCAGGTGACTCTCTGGCTACAGCGTTAATGGAAGACACGATTGCTGCGCTCGGATCCGCGATTGCTTCATTAATCCATATTTTTAACCCTAAAGTCATCGTCATTGGCGGTGGAGTTGCTGAAGCAGGCGAACTTTTGTTTGAAGGCATTAGAAGGGA
This sequence comes from Paenibacillus sp. FSL R7-0048, assembly GCF_038004505.1. Taxonomy (NCBI): domain Bacteria; kingdom Bacillati; phylum Bacillota; class Bacilli; order Caryophanales; family Paenibacillaceae; genus Paenibacillus; species Paenibacillus sp. FSL R7-0048. The sequence goes on from NZ_JBBORF010000001.1 coordinate 3,067,837, forward strand.
AGTAAAGGGCAGAGTAATGCCATCGATGCTGGAAAATGTTCGTATTGAAGCAGCCTATTATGGTAATTTATGTGGAATGATCGGTGCGGGGCTGCAGATGTGGGAGTATAGTCCCGATAAAGTAAAGAGAGCAGAGCTATAAGGGGCTATTCACCATCTATCTGTATAGAAAGTCATGGGGAGCAATACGTAGAAGCGAGTTTAATTGTACATTGTACAACTATATTTCTCGAATCCCTCCAGCCGATGGGTATAAGTGTATTTTGTACAGCTATATTCTTGATTTACAGCCTTAGTGGTGGCTTCTCGTGTTTTTAGTTGTAGAAAATGCAACTAAAGTCAAAATGATTGCATTTGCCTACGAAATAACTGTATAGAATACATTTATTCTATTTCTCAGATTCCCCTGAGTGCGGTAAAAACAATTGAACCATTGAAGATTGATTAGTGTTTTGGGATTGGTTAAATTTTTAAATAATTTAGTTAGAACCACATGTGAATAATACTCCATGTGGTTTCTTTTATTAGTTATAGCCCGCCCCAGTACCCACTGCCGAATGAACCCTTCGTTCAACCATCAACACATCTAATCCATGTTATGGGAAGCAGTTTTTCGCTTTTTACGTTGAATTTATGATGATGATTCATTAATGTGAGCATATCACACGATATCGCTACGACGAATTCAATGTGTCCAAAGACTCGGGGAAATTCGACCTTAACTGGTCCGGCTCGGATAACTTGTTTGACCAAACCAGCCTAGCTAAGATTTTAATTAGGCTTAAGGGATACAAATTTTCCAGTTTGTATCCCTTAACTTATATAACAAAGGATGGGAAAATTATGGTCGATTATAATAACAACGAAGGAATAGGCGGTTTTTAACAAGGCAGCTATCGTCCATTAGCCAATCATCCCATTGAGGCGAATTGGACCAGACAATCCCGATTCAGAGCTCCAACATCGCTTTCAGTTTTGAAGCGAGTTGTTGACTCGGGGCGGCCGGATTTTTCATATGGATTAAGCTCGTTTACAGTGGATGAACAAGGGAGAGCCATTTTAGCTGTGGGGCAGGGTGATTTCGAGCTTAATTATCAATACGGCAAACTGTTTCGGGTTTGCTTTGAATCTGACACTGTGGAGCTGCTATTGGAGACTAAGGCATCCCTTATGTCTCCCCTGCTGATCAGCCCAGCCTCCATTTTGGTTGCGACCAATAGCATTCGAGATAATCAACTCATTTCGGTTGACGAAAACGGCCAGATAAATTGGAAGACTGCAGTGGATGGTGTACCGTATGGCAGGCCGCTGGTAAACAGCGAAGGGTATATTTACCTGTGTACATATGAAGATGAGTCACAAATTATTGGGAGACTCTATGCTTTTGATGCGGATGGAACCATAAGATGGGTTTACAAGTGCTCGTCCATATTTTGGTGCGATCCGGTTATTTCCCGTGAAGGAATCATATATATTGGTCAAAATGTGAATTCCAAACTTTATGCTTTTAGTCCTGATGGAGAGTTGTTGTGGGAGAAACCGATGGGTCAAGGAGAAGGGCACCGTCCCCCTGTCATAGATCAGGATGGGGTTATGTATGGGTGTCTTTCTAGCCAGTTATATGCCATTGCTCCGGATGGCGAAGTGAAATGGATATACCAACCGGAGGAAAGTTACGTTGACACCAGCCCTTCCCTGGGCGCAGACGGTAATTTATACGTAAATTTGACCGGCGGGGAATTCATTTGTTTAACGCGAGACGGTGAACAGCTATGGAGAGCGGAAACTAAAGGTTTTGCAATAACTCAGCCAATTCTCGGCCGATGCGGCAACGTTATTCAAAGTCGCTTAATGGATAACTCGATTGAAAGCTACTCCGTTGTTGATATTTTTTCCAAAAAGGAGTGCATTTAGCAGAGACCGCAATCAAAGGTTCCATTCATTCGGTGATTTTGGCAAATGATGAAGTGATTTACGTCCTGTCCTCCTATTGGACGGCTAAGATGGAGCCTAAATGGGAACTTCATTTGCAAATCTCCATCGGGCAGTCCCAAGGTTGGACAACAGTACTGGGGGAGAAATTCAACTGGGAAACGATTGGTGAAAGCGCCAGATCTTTGTCTAACTTGATCTCTTCCCTTGTACTTGCTATAGGATACTTTGATGATGATGTGCGGGAGAGTGTAGAGCAACTGGAGACTATTGTACCTGCTCCGCTTATTCTGAAATATGACTGGGTAGAGGACGATGAGTCGCTTGGTCGGAGATTTGCTCCGGCACAGTGAATTATATAGTCCTAATTAGAAAAGTGTTTTTTTTATAAAATGCTATAGATATGGTGGAAGAGCAAAAGCTCTGCCTATTAAATTCCCTTGATTTAATAGAATAATTTACCGATAATGTTAATGGGGGAACCCAGAATCAAATCCGTCATGAAGCAGGAGGCACTATCGGACAATGATGACTTTAATGAACATGGTGCGGGGAACGGAGAACGATCTTCCTGCTAAAGAGATGATTAAGTATTGGAATCATGAGCCTGGAACCTTAAAGATGGTAAGGGCCAGCAGCAATTTTATTTATACCTTTCAGTGGAATGGTAACCGCTTTTATTTAAGGTTTACTCATGAAGAGGATAATTCTCCAGACAATATCCAGGCAGAGCTGGATTTTATGATGTATTTATTAGAACAAGGTTATGAGACTGTCTCTCCAGTGCGTTCTAAGTCTGGCAATTGGATTGAAACGTTGTTAACGGATCACGGGCGATACCACGGGGTAGTTTTTGAACAGGCCCAGGGTGAATATGTTTCACTTGATGAGATGAAGGAACCTCATTTTTATCAATGGGGCCAATCGCTTGCACGTCTGCATAATTTTTCGGAAACCTATGCACCGAGCACACCTTATCGCAAAAGCTGGGTCGATTCATTGAATTTTATTTATTCCGTATTGAGCAGGCATCCTGAGGAGCATAAGGCGCTTAAGGAATATGAGCGGATTGAAGCTTGGCTATCAGAGCTTCCTTTTGGAGTAGGGCATACTGGGCTCGTACATTATGATTTTGAGATGGATAATATCTTTTATATGCAAGAAGAATCCCGCTACAGTGCCATCGATTTTGATGACTCTATGTATCACTGGTTTGCGATGGATATTACATCGGCGTTAAGAGACCTGACGGAATCGGATGATAATGAGAGTAGAAGAAACATTGACCATTTTATTAATGGATATAGATCGGTTAAGCAGCTAGATGATGAGTATATGAAGTTGATACCTGAATTTCAAAGATTTGCAGACTTATACAGTTTTGCTAGATTACTTCGGTGTATGGAGAATACGGATGATTCTATTTTCCCGGATTGGGCGAAACAGCTTAAACTGAAATTAGAAAGAGTTTGTGACCGATTACGAACCGGCTTTCAAGCACATATAGTGCTGAAGGATATCACTGAAAAAAACTGGTACGCTTGTACTCAATTAGAAGTATCGGATGAGCAAAAGGCTATTTTTCCTGTACCGGTGGTCTATTGGTTAGCAGAAGCAGCTTATTGTGGTATGACCCCGCTCGCTTTATACGCAGATGAAGAATTGGTAGGTTTCTCTGTGTATAGCGTAGATCCTGAGGATGGAAGTTATTGGATTATGGCTTTTATGATTGACCAGAAATATCAGAACAGGGGTTTAGGCAGAACGGGTATGGATACCTTAATTCGTTATATTAAAGCAGAACATCATTGCGACAAAATCGTTATTGGCCATCGGATCGAAAACGAACGTGCTACGAATTTATATACATCACTCGGGTTCGTTGAAGTCAGTAGGGACGAGTTTGAAGTTATACGAGGGTTGGTAGTGTAAAAAGGGAAAAGCCGCCAAGGGTTTGGCGGCTCTTTTTTATATAAGGAAATAAATTAATCTACAGAACCGGTAGCCAGCAGCTGATCAAAAGAGACAGGGAATAGTGGCTCAATCAGCGATAAAATTGCTTTTGCATACTCCTGAATTTCTTTCTGAGCGTCATGCTCCAGTCTTTGATTTAAAAAATGGGCTACAGATTGAACTGAAGCTGTCCAGTACCAACGAACGAATAATCCATAAGCGGGTAGAAACAGTCTTGCTTGTTCAGCACATATGCCATCTGCTAAAGCTGCTTCATACTTAGATAATCCTAACTCGGTGTATTCTTGAAGCTCACGGGTGTATTTTTCACCAAGCTCCCATGCAATGATGTCACCACTGCCTTGTTTGGAATTCTCTGGTTTGGATCTCCATTCTCCCGCAGCAGGTTGATAAAAAACGGGTTCTTCTGTTATGTATCTTCGGCTGGATTCGTTCCAGGCTTCCAAGCTATCTCCAGTACCTTCGTAATGGGCAGAACCGACTACGTATTTCCACCACTGTCTCGCAACCATTAATGGGGCATAAACCTCAAATTGAGTGATGGCATGGCGGAAAGGAGAGGTATGTCCTTCACGGGCAAGGAATTTTATTAGTTTAATATCCCGATCACTAAGCTCAAAAGATTGTTTTGCATAAGAAACACGCGCAGCGTTAGCAACCGTTAAATCTGAGCCCATATGATCTACTAATCTTACATAACCTTCATTTAAAACTTTGATTGTTGTCAATTTAATGTAGCCTCCTTTTCCAAAGCAGAGTAAATGAGTTCGTCACACCATTGTTGATTGCAAAATCTAGTCTCTCTGAGGATTCCATCCCTAATCATTCCTGCTCTAATCATAACTTTTTCAGATTGAAGATTCTCTGCATTGGCATAGGCAACGACTCTATGGGCATTAAGAGAGCTAAAGGCGTAGCCTATCAGTGTTTTGACGGCTTCTGTCGCATAGCCCATTTTCCAGTATTCCGGCAGTAAGACCCAGCCAATCTCCCACTCTCTGATCTCTTCCCAATTTAACTTTATACTTACGTTGCCTATGGGGGTTCTATTTTGCTTTGTACATACTGCTAGATCATAATGCTCACGCGGATCGCTGGTAGTCTGAGTCAGAATCGAAAGGAAGTTCTCTTTAATTTGTTTTGCATCTGGTGCGGTGTTTTCATATTTGTGAGACAAAGGATTAAGTTCCAGTTCTTCATAAAAAGAAAAATCATCGCTTGTATAATCTCTTAATATCAATCTGTCGGCTATTATTTCCATGAGTTAATACCTCCTAATCCATGATTATAATGGAAGACTCTGTAATTATCACGGAGTAAATTCACTAGAAATACAAAAAAATATTTCTGTAAATTTTTCTCTAGTAAAATTGTGGAATTGTGATACAGTAATTAAGGTTTATATATTTAGAGGGGGATGTAAGGGAAATGAAAGCTATTAAATGGAGCATCACTGCAGCGTTAGCAGTATCTATGTTGGGTCCAATACATACAGTGAAGGCGGCAGATACGCGTAACGTCGATTACGATCAAGGTAGTATTTTACGGAGTGCCCGTTCAGTTTCGTCATCATACAATGAAGGCAATCCGCAGGTTGAAGATTTGATTTTTCAGATGGATGCGACCGAAATCACTGTTGGGGACAATGTTCCGGTACAAATCTATGCTAAAGATGCCGATGGCATATCTGAACGCGTTCCGTTAGCTCAAGCAAATGTCGTAATTGAAAAACCTTATTTGCTGCAAAAGCAAGCCGATGGCACAATGAAAGCCTTAGCGGTAGGAGAAACGAACGTAACGGTCATTTCAGGATCAGATTCCCAAACAATAAAAGTTTCGATCAGTGCGGACCATGATATTGATCAAGGTGCATTTGTTAATGGAACAATGTATTTGCCGGTTCAATCGGTTTTTCAAACGTTGGGAGCAACAGTCCAAGTTAATACAGCAACTAAAACCTTTAGCATTCGTCTAGGTGATTTGCCAATACAGCTTCAACTCGGAAGCGATATTGCAATGGTGAATGGTGCGAAGGTCAAAATGAGTGGTAAAGTGCAAAAGATCGACGGATCTACAGTTTTTCCTGCCACGCTTTTAAAGACTGCACTGTCAGCAGAGTTAATTTGGGATGGAAATTATCAGACGATGGAGATCTACTTCGGCAAAGCAGAGTTGTTCGCCTATACGAAACAAACTGCGCAGATTTTTAAGAAGGAAGAACAAGGAAACCTCGTTAAGTTCATTGGAAAAACATATTGGCTCAATCAATTCGACTCCGATTATAAGTTCCAAAAAGTCACTATTGTAGATATTCTACCTGATTATGAAGGTGAATTCGCCATTTCATTTAAGGTTTTATCAACGGGGCAAATTCTTAACTCTTATACAATGTCGGGGGATGAGTTGATCCGTACATTAGGAAATAAAGAATATTTCTTAACAACGGATCCATTTAAGACCTATAAGTGGTCGGATGCGATTTGGAGTAAGATTAAAAAGAGCATAGTTGCTACTGGGATGACCAAGCAGCAAGTGGAGTTTAGTTGGGGTAAGCCTATAAGTAAATCCACATTATCAGGTAGTGGCATTCATGTGGAGACCTGGCAGTATGGTAATTATAACTATGTTACCTTTACGAACGGTGTTGTCTCCATGATTTATACGAATTAATTCTTCCTAACTTCTGCGTTACTTTAGTCATAGAGCCTGTCTTTGCGACATATCATTTTGGAGAAGCACTTTCAGAATTAAAGTGTTGACTATTGTTGGCCGAAATGAGGGGTTTATTCATGGCAAAGTCAAAACGTGGACATGCACTTTGGAATTTACCATCAAGGGGCAGGGGGACTTGTCCAATCTGTCAGAACACCCGTATTAAGCTGCTTTATCCCAAGAAAAAAACGGATGGAGCAGTCGTTAAGGTCTGTAAACGCTGTGACAAGGCTCCGCAGACGAAAGTGGATGCCGTGTTGATTTAAAAAGAGTACACAAAAAGAGGCTGTCTCAAAAGTGGATTTTTCTACGTATGAGGCAGCCCTTCTCATGAATAAAACAAAGAAGCACTTCTCAATAAGAGAGGCGCTTCTTTTAAATTTTACAGAGATTTAGTACGTATATGATTATTTCGTTATCCGATTAATGACCTGTTCGCGTCTAGGCCCCACGGAAATCGTAGTAATACGCGTGCCAATAGAGGTTTCAATAAAATCAATGTAAAGCTTAGCTTGTTCTGGCAGATCTTCGAAGTCGGTGATCTGAGAGATATCGCAGTTCCAGCCAGATAAATGCGTGAATATCGGTTTTGCAGAGTTCAGTTTATTCGTAGCCGGGAACTTGTCGGTGATCTCTCCATTTTCAAGCTCATAAGCCACACAAACCGGAATCTCATCCAAATAACCAAGCACGTCAAGATTAGTCAACACGACTTCAGTGGCACCCTGCATTTGGCAACCGTAACGAGTAGCTACAGCATCAAACCAGCCCATACGTCTAGGACGGCCAGTCGTAGCCCCGAATTCCCCGGCATCGCCACCTCTTGTACGAAGTTCATCCGCAACGGGCCCTTCTAATTCCGTAACAAAAGGTCCAGCGCCGACACAACTGGAATAGGCCTTGGTTACAGCGATGACATTCGTGATAGCTGCTGCAGGAAGACCGGCACCGACAGGTGCAAACCCGGCAAGTGTTGAAGAGGAGGTGGAGTAAGGATAAATACCGTGATCAGGATCACGCAGAGCCCCAAGCTGACCTTCAAGTAAGATAGTCTCTCCCTTAGCATAAGCCTCTTGCAGCAAGTCTGTTGTATTGGCTACATAAGGCGCTAGCTGTGCAGCTTCTTCTTGCAGCTGAATCATTAATTCCGAGATTTGGATCGGCGCTTTCTTATATAAATGCTCAAGTAAGATATTTTTGGAAGCGAGTAATTGTTCAAGACGTTTCTCAAGTCGGGCGGTATCAAATAAATCCGCTACCTGTATGCCTAGCTTTGCATATTTATCTGCGTAAAATGGTGCGATTCCTCGTTTAGTTGAACCGAATCCTTGAGATCCCAGACGTTCCTCTTCTAGTTCATCAAACAAACGATGGATTGGAAGCACGATTTGCGCCCGTTCGGATACGAATAATCTAGGCTTTGGCACACCTCTATCCGTTAAAGCTTTCAATTCTTTTATTAATACTTCTGTATCAAGTGCTGTTCCGGGTCCAATAATGTTTGTAACGGAAGGATAAAATACCCCAGATGGCAGCATATGCAATGAAAATTTTCCATATTGGTTTATGATGGTATGCCCAGCATTACTACCACCTTGAAAACGAACGACAAAGGAAGATTGTGCAGCTAGCACATCCGTCATTTTTCCTTTTCCTTCGTCGCCCCAGTTTGCTCCTACAATTGCAATTACGGTCACGCGTTTTCGCCTCCCAAGCTTGTTTTTGGCTACAGGACTAAGTATAATGCTAGTTAAATCATTAGAAAAATTGATATAAGTTATATCTATTATAAGGTGGAGTAATGACGTGGGGATGGACATTAATTTGGAGTGGTATCGCTCTTTTTATTGGGTAGCGAATACTGGGAGTTTAACTGCTGCGGCAGAACGACTCAATATTACACAACCGGCAGTAAGTCACACGATTAAACAATTGGAAGAGAAAATGGGCGGCCCGTTATTTTTTCGCACTTCTCGCGGGGTCGATCTAACAACAGAAGGAAAAGTACTGCTAAGCTTTATTGAGCAAGCCTTTCATCATGTAGACATGGGCGAAAGAGCGATCGCAGATATGAACAATCTGAACAGCGGCGAGATTCATATCGGAGCAAGTGACACCTTATGCAAATATTATCTGTTACCTTTTTTGGAGCAATTTCATGAACAATTTCCCAATATCCGCATTCATATTACGAATCGAACGACACCAGAAACACTTACGCTTTTAAAAGAAGGGAAAATTGATTTTGGTATCGTCAGCTTGCCGACATCTGATAAACAGATTGATTTTCGCAAAAGTACTCAGCTTCAAGATTGCCTGGTAGGGGGCAAAGGTTTTCGTCATTTGGCGGACAAGACCATGCCGCTTGCAGACATTCAGCAGTATCCGTTGTTATGCTTAGAAGCGGGTGGGAGCACCAGAAAGTATATGGATCAGTTTTTAGCTTCTAATCATCTGACGATTACACCTGAATTTGAACTGGGAAGTGTGGATTTGCTTGTTCAGTTTGCGAAACGTGGTTTTGGCCTTGCTTTTGTTATTCGTGATTACGTAACCGAAGAATTGAAGAAAGGTGAGCTTGTCGAGATTCCTCTGGACCCACCTTTGCCAGAACGTAACATAGGAATTGCTACCCTGCGTGGAGTTCCTCTTACAGCTGCTTCAAAGTCTTTTCTAACATTATTAGAGTAGAATCAGGATAAAGAGCTATTTGAGCATACCTAGTGAAGAGGAGGAAAGGTAATGAATTCTTTACTGGCTCGGCTGCGCAAGGGATACGGGAAAAAGCTTCGGGCGCTTCATACCTGGAATGGCTGGCTGGTTGTGTTGCTCACGCTCACAGGACTTGTACTTGTAGGTGGCTTCTGGCGTGGCTTCTTAGGGGAAGGCAGAGTATGGATCAAAGGGCTTCATATCGTGGTCGGTGTTGCTTCGATTATTCCGGTTATTTATTATTTGCTGCTGGCAGGGAAACATTGGAAACAACTGAAGGAGCGGCCTTGGCAACGTTTTAATGTAATCGTTGTACTTTCATTGCTGCTCGGCTGGTTCGTTTCAGGAGTTCTACTCTGGCAATTCCGCGTGGTGGGTCCACATGTATCGAACGTTGCTCTGGTCGTCCATGACTTATTGACCTGGATAGGCCTTCCTTATATTATTTATCATTCTTTGACTCGGGTAAAATGGCTTAAAGAACCGAGCCGGCGAGTAGTGAAAAGCGGCATTGAGACAGGTAGCCCTTCGAATCATCGGGAAACCCCGCAGCCGGTTTATACACGTAGAGCTTTCATACGCGGATCGATTGGTGTTGGGCTTGCGGTCACTATAGGTCCATCGTTTATAAAATGGCTCGGCAGTTCAATTGGAAATATCGGGGGCAGCGAAACAATTGATAAGCTGATCGAAAGTGATCGTAATCAGTTGTTGCCTGCACCCCAGCCACTGGCGGCATCCTCACCCCCTCTCGGAGGAGGGGCGCAAGGACAATTCCGTGTTTACACAGTCACTCCGATTCCAGAGTTTACGAACAACAATTGGTCTTTTACGATAGATGGGCTTGTGGAGCAGAATTTCAAGTGGAACTGGGAACAGTTCGTAAAGCTGAAGCGGACCGTTCAGGTGAGTGATTTTCACTGTGTGACAGGCTGGTCAGTCTATAAGAATACCTGGGAAGGAATCAAGCTAAAAGATCTTTTGAGTCAGGCCGGTGTGAAGCCCACAGCTAAGACTGTGAAATTCTATTCGGGTGATGGTGTATACACGGATACGCTCACATTGGAACAAGCCGACATGGATGATGTGCTGGTCGCGGTAATGCGTGATGGAAAGCCGATTCCTAGCGATCTCGGCGGTCCTGTACGGTTAATCGTTCCGAAGATGTTCGCATACAAGTCTGTGAAGTGGCTGAACCGGATTGAGCTGATCGAAGGCGATCATACGGGATATTGGGAGCAACGCGGGTATTCAAATGATGCGTGGGTATAAAATAGGGATCGTTAACCTTAATGGGCTTATTGCCTGTTAAGGTTTTTTTGTTGATTAATTCCTTATTTTTTTAGCATATAGCAAATGAAGAGACGTAATAACAGAAATTGCTCCATACAATAGAAGTGACTGGATGCAGGAGGTGGTTGTGATGAACGGGGTTAGAGCCATAAAGCTGTTGGGACTTATTCTCGGTGTGGTACTACTGAACATTATCGTGTTGTCACCAGGTTTATTAGGGGTGGAAATCGGAGGAACCAGTGTATTTGAAATAGCTTTAGGTGTGACATTGTTGTTTGTTAGTCTACTTGTTGTTCTTTATGGAAGTTATATTTTATTGTTTAAACCTTCATCTATCCCTGCTGTGAAAACACTGAAATCTTATGAGGATTATATAGCCGCGCTTACTCAATACAAAAATGTCAAAGTGTTGAAAAAAGACATTGTGCTTGCTCTAGATCAGATATCCCGGATGGAAAAGAAGAGAAGTACCTTGTTAGATGTTTTAGGTCAGAGATTCGAATCCACTGAACTTAGCTTCAAAAAATTTAATGCAGTCAGTTATGAAGTAGCAAAGCTTTTTTACCTGAACATTCGAGGGATTCTGAATAAACTCAGTGTATTTGATGCCTCAGAGTTCACCCTTTTCTCCAGCCAGCATAGACCCTCGCAGTTCTCAGATAAACTGGTGCAAAAAAAGACAGCTTTGTACAATGAATATTTAGCCTATGTAACAGGGTATCTTGGGGCAAATGAAGAGATTCTGCTGAAGCTGGATAAGCTGCTGCTGGAAATATCGCTACTTGACAGTACAGATTATACAGATGTTGAAGAGATGCCTTGTATGAAGGAAATCGATGAGCTGATCAAGCAGACGAAATTCTATAAGCAATGAAGGGGAGATGTATATGGCTAATAAAGGAAAAACAGTAGCAGTTTTAGGGACCATTACGGTGGTAGTTTTTGCTCTCGTGTATTTTGGAATCACCTTGACTTCTAATATAGGAAAAACCAAAACCCAGATTTCTTCCGAAGATGCGGGGAAGCAGCTTGAGAAGCTATATAAGAACATAAACGTGACCACTGCTGAGCAAATCAAAGGCCAGATTGATCTGGATCCTGTCGCGATTGGGGATTCACTACCAGATATCTCAAAGTTTCCTGTATCCGTAGACAATACAACAGATAGCTTTGTAGAGATATTTTCTTCTACAGAGAAATCAGGAACGGGTAATGATGGTTGGCTAAATGAAGTTGCTACAGATTTTAACAACTCTAATATTGAGGTGAACGGGAGTCATGTTTCTGTGAAAATCCGTAATATTGCTTCAGGTACAGCGACAGATTACATAAGATCTGGGAAGTATGTGCCAGATGCCTTTACCCCTTCAAATGAGCTGTGGGGCGAAATGGTAAAAGCAAACGGGATGAACACTCAGCTAATCACTAAACGTCTTGTAGGTAATGTAGCTGGTATTGTTACCAGTAAGGCGAAATATGATGAACTAATAGAAAAATACGGTTCTTTAAACGTCAAGACGGTTACAGATGCCATAGCAAATAATGAATTATCAATGGGCTATACCGACCCTTTTGCCAGTTCTACGGGTTTAAACTTTCTGGTAACAGCGCTTGGGACGTTTGGCGGTTCAGACTTACTTGGTGAGCAAGCGGTGCAGGGCTTTGAGAAATTCCAAGCAAATGTTCCCTTTATTGCCTCAACCACTTTACAGATGCGAGAGGCTGCAAAAACCGGTAAGCTTGATGCTTTTGTCTTAGAATACCAGATCTTTATGAATGCAACAGATTTGAAAGGGGGGTATGTATTCACTCCTTTTGGTGTAAGACATGACAGCCCGCTTTATGCTTTGGGTGATCTTCCTCAGGAAAAACTCGATATTATTAAGAAGTTTGCTGAGTTTGTTGAACAGGATAAATACCAGGAGCTGGGTGAGAAAAAAGGCTTCAATGGTCTTAATGATTACCAATCAGAGCTTAGTACAGTGGATGGCAGTCTCATATCCTCAGCTCAGAAGCTGTGGAAAGAGAAGAAAAATGGCAATAAACCTATCGCCGCAGTATTTGTGGCAGATGTCTCAGGAAGTATGAACGGGGAACCCTTGAACCGCTTAAAGCAATCTTTATTAACAGGCCAGAAGTACTTGGGCAAGGATAACAGCATTGGTTTTGTCTCTTACTCTGATAACGTTACAATCAATCTTCCGATTGGAAAATATGACACGAACCAGCAGTCCATGTTTGTTGGTGCGATTGATAGTCTTCAAGCAAATGGGGGGACGGCTACTTTTGACGGGATCGCGGTAGCCATCCATATGCTTCAAACGGAATTACAGCTAAATCCGGATTTGAAGCCGTTAATCTTTGTATTAAGTGATGGAGAGACCAATGAAGGGCATTCCTTGAATGATATCAGAGGTCTTATTGAGACCTACAAAATCCCGATTTACACGATTGGCTACAATGCGAATATCAAGGCGCTTGAGAGTATTTCGAGTATAAATGAAGCGGCCAACATCAATGCAGATACAGATGATGTGGTCTATAAAATCGGCAACCTGCTCAATGTTCAAATGTAAGCTATTTTTTATAGGAGGGGTTCTATGTCGTTTACTATGGAAGTCGTAAGTCAGGAAAAGCTGAAATCAGTAATTGAAGAGCAGGTCAAACCTGAGCCTGAGGAAGTATCACAACTGAAAACACTGGCAGTAAACAATGTCTCCGCCATTCTGGATCTGAATTTAGAGTCACTGGATAAGCGGAAAGCGGTGCTGCAATCCATTGATAGCTTCGGTATGGAAACGATGAGATCCTCTTCGGACAAAAACTCCCTGTTGCAGGTTTCAGTGGGGAATTTATCAAAGACAGGGGATGAAGGCGGCCAAGTAGCAAAAGGTTTGACGGAGCTTAATCTCCAGCTGAAGGATTTGGATCCCAGTGCAGTAGATTTTGCCAAGACGGGTTTTCTTGGGAAGTTCTTTAATCCATTACGTAGTTATTTTGCTAAATATCAAAAGGCGGATGCTGTCATTTCAGATATTATAATTTCTTTAGACAAGGGTAAGACCGTTTTGAAGAACGACAATACTACGCTGGAATTTGAGCAACAGGCACTTCGGGAACTTACAAAAAAGCTACAAAAAGAAATTCAGCTCGGCATGCTGATGGATCAGGAAATAGAGACGCAACTGGAAGCGGCTAAGCTGCGTGATGAGGATGAGGAGAAAGTTCGGTTCATTACAGAAGAAGTGCTTTTTCCGTTGCGGCAGCGTGTCATGGATTTGCAACAGATGCTTGTAGTGAATCAACAAGGAATTATGGCCATAGAGGTGGTTATTCGAAATAATAAAGAGCTGATCAGAGGGGTGGACAGAGCTAGAAATGTTACCGTGTCTGCCTTGAAAATATCGGTTACGGTAGCTAGTGCGCTGTATAATCAACGAATTGTTTTGAAAAAGATCGAACTTTTAAATCAAACCACCGATAGCCTGATCAGCGGTACCTCAAAAATGTTGAAAAACCAAGGGGCGGAAATCCATAAACAGTCGTTAGAATCAAGTATTTCAGTGGATACATTAAAGCAAGCTTTTACAGATGTGCTATCCGCTCTCGATTCCATCAGTACTTATAAGCAGGAAGCTCTCCCCAAAATGCGTGAAACCATTAATCAGTTCAGAGAGCTGGCAGATAATGGCGAACAGCAGATTGTACGGCTGGAAAAGGGAAATAAGTTGGGGTTGTAGCCTAGCAAAATCATAAATCTGGTTAATTATGCGCTTCGAAGCAACAAATCCTAGCCTTTAGTCTGGTATGACTCCAGCCCCAAGACTGTTTTGAGCCTTCTTTTTCCCACGTATAATGAGATTAATTGAAAAACGTGAGAGGAAGGACAATAGAAATGAATGATAAGTTATACACTATGCCGATGGGAGCTCTTGATTCCATGCATATTCCAGCAGAATCACAACCCCAATCTAAAACGCGCAAACGTGGAGCAAGTCCAAAGACATATCGGAGTATTTTATACTTCTTAATCTCTTTACCGCTTACGATTGTATATTTCGTGTTTATGGTGACAGGGCTGACGTTATCCATTGCGTTAACCCCAATATTCATCGGAATTCCTTTGTTTTTTGCAGTAGCTAAGGGATTGGATTACATCGTACAATTTGAGCAAGAGCTGGTCAGATCATTGTTAGATATTCCTAGACCTAGTGAAGAGGCCAGATCGGATATGCAGCTAGAGGGAGCGGGCTTCCTGCAACGAATGAAGTTAGGTTTTCATGGAGCGAAGTTTGCCCGTAACGTCATGCTGATTATGGGTCGATTCGTATCCAGTATTATTTTCTTTTCAATAACAGTAACTGTAGTAGCGGCTGCACTGGGCCTGATTACACTACCTGTGCTGCACCAGATTTTCTTGCAAACCATGGATTTGAACATTTTAGAGAATAGTGTGTTTGCTTTGTTCCAGATCGACTGGACATTATCCCAACAATATATCTCCTATGTAGTAGCTGGATTTGTTGTTGCCTTGTTAGCAAGTTGGGTAATTCGTATGCTTATGGATGTGCAACGTAGAATGCTGTTCGTATCCTACGAGGAAAGACAACAGTACTAATTGGAAAGAAGAGATTGTCTCCAAACAACCCTTACTGAATCTGAATAAAACACCAGACAATGATCCTTCAGTTCGTGGAGAATCACTGTCTGGTGTTTTTGGTCTGCGGGGAGGTTTGCTTTTGCAAATGATGAGCTAGTGGAGGCTGCCTGACTGCTTCTTTGTTTTTTTTAGTGTCGGTTACTGGTGAGGGATGTTGATGGAATCTGCGAAATAGCTGTACTTTGTGCAGTTATTTCGAGTGCCCAAAGAATAATCCTGACTTTAACTGCACTTTATACAACTAAAAACTAGAGAATCCACTTATAAGGGAGTAATTTCAGAAAATAGCTGCATGAAATACACTTATATCCAGTGATCGAGCCTTCTGTTTGATTATAGTTGTATGAAATACAATTAAACTTGAGTGCTTTTACACATTGCCCCAACTTGTGAAAAAATGTTCATAATCCCATATAAATCCTGTATAATAAGAGTTGTGAAAACGTTTGAACAAAAAATCAGGAGGGGTTCTATGCATTCAAATGGATTATTTAGATGGAGCTTTTTGGGGTTTGCAGTATTAGTTTTGTTAGCGCTTTCGGGATGTTCCAGTAACGAAAATGTAAATGAAAAAGTTGCTACATCACCAACCCCCAATCCAACGATAAGCAATACTTCTAATGCATCGGAGAACCCAACCAATGTGGGGGCGGCAAAAGGTACTGTGCACATAGAAAATATAGGTGAGCGGAGAATATTTGTTTATTTACCTGCAGGGTATGAAGCTGACAGTGAGCGTTATCCTGTTGTGTATATGCACGATGGGCAGAATATTTTCAATACAAATACCAGCTCTTTAGGCAAAGAATGGAGAGTTGAGGAGATCATTGATCAGCTCGTTGCTGATGGAACCATGGAGAAGGTTATCGTGATAGGAGTCGCTTCAAGTGATGGATCAGAACGGGGAATGGAGTATGTTCCATTTCCGGACGAGTCTATTCCTTCGGATGGAGCGAGTGCAGCCGAATTTACCCAATATTTTATCAATACAGTTATTCCCTATGTGGATGGTGCTTACCGGACCATTCCCGATCGGGATCACCGGATGATAATGGGATCGTCATTCGGTGCTATTCAGGCTTTATGGATGGGGTATCAGCACCCGGAGACCTTCTCAGCGATAGGGGCTTTATCCCCTGCCACTTGGGTAAGCAATGGACGTCTATTGGATGAGTTGGCGAAAGAGTCCGGGAAGCCTGCATTGAAGATTTGGCTCGACATGGGCGTAACCGAAGGAATGCCAATTGATCCGCTTGTGACTGTACTAAAGTCGAAGGGATTTGTATTAGGGAAGGATCTATTCTTTCAGATGGACCCTTTGGGTACACATGAAGAGAAGTCATGGAATAGACGTGTACATAGTCCATTGATTATGTTCGCCGGGAAAGAGGCTGGACAAACGATCAAGCATGAAGTAAGTGACTATCTGACATTAATCGGACCAGAAGCTATCGATATACGTCTTAATTTACTAGTCACTATGGATAATGGGATGGATTTTACAATCCTTGACGGAGTTGAATATCAAGTGTTGAATCCTGAAGTAGGGCAGGTAGACAAGGCAGGTAAGGTGAGCTTCCTGAAGCCGGAATCCTTGAAAGTAAATGTTTCATTTCAAGGTGTTACTGAAGAGCATTTGGTTAACTATGAGCATTATGTAAAGGTATTTAAAGTTTATGTGAAATCTCTTGATGTTGACGAGCATGGGGATGAGTTCTCCATTAACCTGAAGCTTTCTGCTCGGAAATTAAATTCAACTCCTGAGTATATCTCAGCGTTAGTGAGCGCTGCTGAAAAAATCGGTATATATACAATTAAGGAGATTCAGGAGGATTCCATAAGTATAATCTTTAATACGAAGTAGTCATAGAAATTAAAATTCAACTGAGATTATGCTCCTTTTTTGAATTTACTATGATCGTAACTAAGGGGAAATGATTCCCTGGCTGATAATCAGGGAATTTCTCCCTGACTCTTTAAACTAAAGAAGCTGAGTCAATAAGTAGCGTTTCCAACTTATTGACTCAGCTGTTTTTTATCGCAAAATATATCCCCCATCCGGAAATAAAGTACTTCCTGTTGTATAGCTATTGGTCATCAAATAAATCGTTGTATGTGCTGCTTCGTCGGCATGACCCACCCTGCCAAGGATATTGATATTCGTATATTCGTCGTAAGCCTTGTCTCTAGTTTCCTGTTCTGCGCCTTCCCAATTAAAGTTGGTATGAATGGTTCCAGGGGAGATGACATTTACCCGAATCGGAGCCAATTCTACTGCTAATGCTTTTCCCAGACTTTCAATCGCGCCGTTACAAGCTGCATAGGAGGCACCGTCTGCAAGTGGACGCTGGCTGAATGCGCCGGACATAAGAACAATGGAGCCTGTAGGGTTGATAAAAGGGATGGCATGCTTTACAGCATTATATTGCGGCCAGAACTTTGCATTAAAGCAACTGTGTGCAATCTCCAAGCTAGAAGTAATCGGTCCTCTAACATAGGAGGCTCCCGGAGTGAACAAATGGTCAAAAACGCCGATTTTTTCAAAGAAATCCTTCAAGTCCTGTTCATTTTGATTATCTAGTGAATGAATTTCAACAGAATCGAATCCCAGAAGCTGTTGAGCTTTCTCTAATTTATCTTGTGATCGCCCAGCGATTATGACAGCTGCACCTTGTTCTACCGCTTGTTTGGCAGTTGCAAGCCCTATTCCGGAGCTTCCTCCAATAATGACGATGCGCTGGTTTTTTAATGAAATAGTGGACATATTTATCTTCTCCGTTCATAGTTAATTGGACTTATTAAGTTCTGTTTTTTATTATTAGCTATAAAATATAACCTGCACAGTACGCACTTTTTTCGTACTAGGTACGATTTTTCGTACTAGCTGGTTCGAACATACAGTTATATAACTATCGAAAGAGGGGATCGCATGGATTTGCTGGAGCCGAGATTAACCGGGGTTCTTACAACACTTGAAAAGATCGGTGGAAAGTGGAAGCCGCTCATTTTATTTATTTTATTGATAGATGGCACAAAACGATTTGGTGAACTTAGACGGATTATCCCAGATGTCTCCCAAGGTACGTTAGCTAAACAATTACGGGAGCTTGAAGAGGATCAGCTTATCGACCGGGTGAGTTATCATGAGCTTCCACTCAGGGTGGAATATAGTATTTCAGAACATGGCAAATCGCTAATTACAGTTTTGGATAGCATGTGTGGCTGGGGTAGGATGCATAAAGAATATTTGAATAATACAAGTAAGTAGAGGGGGTACATTATTATTCATACTATTTTGCAGGAACCAACGGGTCAGACCTACAAGACGCTGGTACAGGTAGCTATGGAAGTATGTGATGAATTTATTCTAGTAAAACGTGATCAGATGGAGTTGGAGCCAGAAGGATATGAACTGCTTGAACAGCTGCAACCTTTTCTCAAAAAGGTCATAAAAGATGACTATTGGCCGGGGACTCGGCTTATGGGGCATTATGCAGATGTTTATTTTTTTGATTGTTCACCTGAAGCGGTCAATATTCTTTTATCCTATTCCACCAGCTTGTACTCGTGGGTACAGACCAGGCTGCCTGATGATCTTTGTTTTCTAAAACAGGGACAACCGTGGCTAATCAATACAGCCCATGAGAGAGAAAGCAATTTGCTCACTGATGTGGATGAGGAACTTAATAGACTAGAGGCGTGCGGATTGTTGTTCCGTGACTTATCTGAGTTTTATAACGCTGATTAAAAAGAAGGACTCATATTTATAGTGCAGAAGAACCCGCAGTTGGTGCGGGTTCTTCTGCATGTTCACTAATCATTCAACGCATCTGTTAAATTACAAGATTTCATATAATCAAAGAAAAGTATTGATAATTATTCTCATATGATTTAATATGATAACGATTCTCATTATCATTACTTTAGTTTGAAGAATGATAAATAAAATATAGATGGGGAGATTGATTATGAATCAGAAAAAATATTTATTAGCTGGGGTATCAGCAGTATTAGCTTTGAGTTTGGCAGCTTGCGGTAACAATGAAAAGGATAAGACAGCTTCAGAAAAAAGCACAAATAATGCTGCAGTAGCAGCAGAAGGAACTGCAAATAACAAAGGAAATGCGGCTCAGGAGGCTGTTGCCACTGAACAAACCGTTACATATTTGGGCAAGGATTATGTCGTGCCTGCAGAGATTAATAATATTGTAGCAGCAAGTCTCGAATCTATGGAAGATGCTTCCATACTGGGAGTGAAACCTGTAGGTGTACTTGCAATAGCTGATGCCATTCCAGGTTATCTGTCAACTGACCTAGCGGGTGCATCCTTAGTGGGGGATAAATTTGCTCCAAGTAATGAAGCGATTCTGCAACTGGATCCAGATGTTATCTTAGGGTCTTCCAAGTTTGGGGAAGATGTGGCCGGCGCACTTAATAAAATTCAAACGATGATTCCTTATTCACATATTTCAACAAACTGGAAAGATAACTTGCTCTTATTAGGCCAATTATCCGGTAAGACCACAGATGCAGAAAAAATTATTAGTGATTATGAATCTAAAGCTGCGGGTGCAAAGGCTGAAATTGGAGAAAAGCTGAAAGATCAATCCATTCTAGTCATTCGTATTCGTCAGGGGAGTATGTGTGTGTATCCTGCTGGCGTTTATTTGAATCCGGTTATTTATGAAGATCTGGGTGCTGCCATTCCTGAGGTGATTTCCTCTACAGAAGCACAAGCAGAGCTTTCATTAGAAGCTTTGGCGGAT
Source organism: Paenibacillus sp. FSL R7-0048 (assembly GCF_038004505.1). Lineage (NCBI taxonomy): Bacteria > Bacillati > Bacillota > Bacilli > Caryophanales > Paenibacillaceae > Paenibacillus > Paenibacillus sp. FSL R7-0048. Next base: position 3,087,886 of record NZ_JBBORF010000001.1, read on the forward strand.
ATTAATCCGGACTATATTTTCTTGCAGTTTGAGACTAGTGAGAATACTGATAATGCAACAGCTCTTGATGATTTGCTCAAGAATCCGATCTTCAAAAGCGTAACTGCTGTCAAAAATAATCATGTGTTTGTAAATGCAATTGATCCGTTGGCACAAGGTGGAACGGCTTGGTCTAAAGTAAGATTCCTGGATGCGGCAATTGAAAACCTGTTGAAGTAAAACCGAAGGTGCGATGAATAAGATGAATACAAAAAATTGGAAAGTTATATTGATCCTATCAACTTCTCCATTATTCATCGTATTAGCAATTGTTGTATCCGTCTTATATGGTGTTAAAGATATTGGAATATTGACAATATGGCAGGCGATTACACACTTCGATGCTAATAATGTGGACCACAACATTATTATGACATCTAGATTTCCGCGTGTAATCGCCGCTTTATTAGTTGGAGCGGCTCTGGCTGTTTCAGGGGCGTTAATGCAGGGGGTTACACGTAACTATCTTGCATCACCATCGATTATGGGAGTAAATGACGGATCGGCATTTGTTATTACGTTGGCTATGGTGTTTTATCCGGGATTATCGAATGTTCAGATGATTATTTTATCTATGGTGGGTTCAGCCATCGGAGCAGGTTTGGTTTTCGGATTTGGTTCATTGGTTAAAAACGGTTTATCTCCAGTCAGGTTAGCCATTATTGGAACTGTAATTGGTACTTTTTTAAGTAGTATCGCCTCAGCAGTAGCGATGTTTTTTCAAGTCTCACAAAATGTTAGCGTTTGGTATAGCTCGAAAATACATACCGTTAATCCAGATATGCTAATATTATCAGTTCCTTTTATAATCGTTGGACTGCTCTTGGCGGTTAGTATTTCTAAGTCAGTAATGGTTGCTTCCCTGGGGGATGAAACCGCGATTAGCTTGGGTCAACGAACAAAATGGGTGAAAATTGTCAGTATTATTTCGGTTATATGTCTGACCGGGACAGCAGTAGCTTTAGTCGGCAAGATAGCCTTTGTGGGTCTAATCATTCCTCATATTACACGGTTTATCGTAGGTATAGACTATCGCTTTATCATTCCTTGCTCAGCGGTGATTGGAGCTGTTTTTTTAGCGTTTTGCGATGTCTTAAGCCGTTATATTAACTTTCCGTTTGAGACGCCAATTGGTGTTGTAACAGCCTTTATTGGCATCCCTTTCTTCCTTTATTTAATTCGGGTTAAAGGGGGAGAGCAGCGTGGATAGAAGTAAAGTACAGTTTAGCCGCTATATGCTGACACTATTAGTTTTTATCCTGTTAACCCTTGTGGCCGGATATTTTCATCTTACGAATGGCGTGTTTGATATGTCTGTAATGGATGTGATAAAAACACTGCTGCGAATAGATCCTAATGCTAAATTTGACCTGGTTATTTTTCAGTTTCGGTTACCACGGATCATTATTGCCTCATTAGTAGGAATAGGTCTGGGGATGGCGGGAACTGTCATTCAAGGAATTACCCGTAACGGGCTGGCTGATCCAGGTATCCTTGGGATTAATGCAGGCGCAGGAGCTGCCATCGTTGCATTTATGTTTTTCTTTCAGATGTCGGGAGTTACTTTTTTTAAAGAAAGCTGGTTCTCGATACTAGCCATGCCGCTGTTTGGTTTTGTAGGTGGGCTTGCCGCAGTTGTCATTATCTTTATTTTTTCATGGCGGAATGGTGCACTCGATATGCAACGCTTGATTTTGACAGGGATCGCGATTAGCAGTGGTTTTGGTGCGTTGTCGTTGTATATTTCTCTGAAAATGAATGCAAGTGATTATGAGATGGCTGCGGTTTGGAGTGTCGGAAGTATTTACAGCGCGAACTGGACTTATATCATTATGATCGCACCTTGGGTGCTTATTTTAGGATTTATAATGTATCGAAAAAGCTATTTACTCAATTATTTTCAATTGGAGGATTCCAGTACAAAGAGCTTAGGGATCTCTGTAGAAAAAGAAAAGCTGATCTTTCTGTTATGCAGTGTGGGGATCGTAAGTGTTTGTGTATCTGTATCCGGTTCTATAAGTTTTATAGGCTTGATGGCTCCTCATATCGCCAGAAGATTAGTAGGGATTAATCACCGCTATATTATGTTATCCAGTGCAGTGGTAGGGATGTTTTTGCTGGTGATCTCGGATTATTTTGCCAAAACAATATTTCAGCCGGCAGAGTTACCCGTGGGTATAGTCGTTTCGATTATTGGAATTCCTTATTTCTTATATTTATTAGCAAAGTCAAGAGTGTAGGGGAGAGTGTACAGAAAAAATGACAACACAAGTAGAGCTCGAACACACAGAATCATGGAAACTTGAATCTCAGTATATGGGTTACACGTACGATATAAAGGTTTCTCTTCCGAGAGAAGCAGCACCAGAAAAGGGCTTTCCCGTGTATTACATGCTCGATGGTAATTCATATTTTCAATTGGGTCGGGATGTTGTGAAATTGCAGTCAAGAAATGCCCCGAAAACTTTTATTGCACCAGCAATTGTGATTGGCATTGGACATTATGGTACAGATGAAGAGGTCTCCAAAAGAAGATTTTATGATTTCACACCTCCAGCGAAGCAGTATGTATATCCGGATCGATTGAAAAATGCTGACATAGGACCACATGGTGGAGCTGAGAAGTTTTTGGCTTTTTTAGAATTAGAGTTAATGCCAGCAATCAACAAGAAATATAATGTGGATCAGCATAAACAAGCCTTGTTTGGTCACTCTCTCAGCGGTTTATTTGTCCTCTGGACGTTATTCACTCGTGCGAAGCTATTCCAGTATTATTTGGCCTCTAGTCCATCCATTTGGTGGAATGATCATGAAATCCTGACGTATGCGGAGCAGTTCTATAGCAAGGGTCAAGAGCTGACGGCCGATAAACAAAAATTATTGATTACCGTAGGAAGTGAAGAATCCTTTATGGTCGATGACGCAGCAGATTTATTTTCAAAATTGAACGAGTATGCTTTGCCTAATTTAGAGGTTGAGCACTATGTCGCACCCAATGAAAATCACGCTTCTGTAGTACCAACGATTATGAGTAGAGCGTTTCGAGTGCTGAACTGTTAAGGAGTGGGGATATGACGCAAATGAGGGCAGGCGAGCTTGTGCTTTTTGAACATATGGATCGTCAGATTACCGTGTATTTACCGAAAGAATATCATCTATTTCCGGAGCGGATGTTCCCAGCGGTTTTCTTACAGGATGGAGATTTTTTGTTCAAAGAGGCGATTATAGCTATAGAGAAAGATGTGAAAGAGGGAGTAACAGAGCCGGTTATTTTTATCGGGATTGATTCTCAGTTGCGGAATGATGAATATACACCTTGGGAAATGCCTGCTCTTTTTAAGGATTGGTCCTTTGGGGGCAAGGGCGATGATTATTTGAATTATGTCTATCAGGATCTTGTATCCTATATCAAAAGCTCCTATCGCATCTCTAACGAGCCGGAGAAATTGGCTTTGGGTGGTGTTTCACTAGGTGGATTAATAAGTCTGTACGCGATGTACAAGACTGAAGCTACCGTTGGGAATTTTATATTGATATCTGCGTCTGTATGGTTTAAAGATTTCATTCATTTCATGGAGACATCAAGACTAGATAGGGAATGCAGAATTTATATGTATGTTGGTGAACAGGAAGGGATCCACAAGACAAATGCCCAGAAGGACATGGTGCCTAACAGCAAACGTGCTTATGATATTTTAAAAGAGAAGATTGATGGAGCGGATCAGCGAGTGAAGTTTGAGACGGATCCGCTGGGCACGCATAATGACACGTTTTTCCTGCAATATTTTCCGAATAGTATCAGGTTCTTATTTCCAGCAAAATAAACATAATAGGACGAGCAGGAGAGAGTATTCTTGCATCGTCCTACTTATCGTGTGATAGCTGCTCTAGTTATTCTTCTGTAAATTCTCAAGATGGGCGTCCAAATTATCGAAGGTTTGGGAAATCCCCTCTAACATCCCCATATCAATCACTTGTTGCAAGGCTTCCGGAGAAGTGTATTTACCGGTATTCACCAGCTTCGTTTGACCCTCCAGGTCGATAAAATCTAGCTGGACAAGCGTTTCAGGCAAATCTTTTGAAATATTACCCTCTGCATCTGAGAATCCATCTGTATAAATGACTTGTTCTGGGACTGTAATTTCCTTATACAACGCCTTGCCCCAAGACTCCATACCGTAGAAATCCCCTTGATTCTTATCCACGCACTTCATGCAATAATGCCAAGTACCCCCTGGACGGAAATCGACATTACATACGGGAAGCGTCCAACCTTTTGGACCCCACCAGTGCTTCAAATGCTCAGCCTCAGAAAAAGCCTTGAATACTAGCTCACGTGGAGCTTGGAATACGCGCTCTAATACTAATGTGTTGCCATCAACAACTTTGGATACCACTTGGTTGGACGGGTTAGAATTTGTCATGGGATAGATCCTCCTCAAAATTTGTTTGCTTCCTGCCAATTTCGGCCTGAGGCTATGATTTATTATTGTTTTCATTGCTCTGTAGCTTTTGTAAATAATCATCCAGTCGATCGTATCGTTCTTCCCATATATGGCGGTAGGAGTTTAACCAATCGTCTATTTCCTTAAATGGATCAGGACGGAGCTTGCAAATGCGCTTGTTAGCTACAGCTTGAACTTCAATTAAGCCCGCTTCACTAAGGACGCGCAAATGCTTGGACGCTTGAGGCTGCCGTAGCTGAAGACTTTCTGCAATCTCCCCAACGGTTAGAGGATTCTCGCGTAATAGTTCAACGATCTGCATGCGGTGGGGCTCAGCTAAGGCACTCATAACGTTAGTATTCATAAACACAGATCACTTCGATTCATTAAATTCATTCGCATCTCTATTATGACATACTCTGGTTGAGCGGCTCTATAGCGCCTCCTTTTTGGTATTTCCTGTTTGTGATGATAATATACCACGGAGGGAATATTCCTGTAAAGGAATATATAATAACCATTGTATGACAACTGCTAGAGAAGGGCATGATACAAGCATTAAAAAGAAATATGTTCCATGATAACCAACAAACTTTACAAAAAACATAGGAATAGATATAATTAAGTATAACTTATCGGGTTTTAGAATTACGCAAGGGGCCTAACGCCAGTGGGCTCCTTTTGTATTTCTTGGCCATGTTACAGGAGGGTGAAGGTCATACACAATGAAAAGATTATGGTTTGTGTTCATTATGGTCCGCATGGGGAGCGTTTAATCCGGCGTGGTGTCCAACTATCTGAAATTATAGGGGCGCCATTGTTTGTATTAAATGTCGATAGTTCGGATATTGATGAATATAATCAGAGCAAAGAAATGTATATGACGGTCTGGAAACGTCTTGCCGATGAAGCTGGCGCAGAGTTTATCATTCGGAAACGTGAAGGCCGAAAAACAACAGATATTATTGTAGAAGTTGCTGAAGAGAATGAGGTTACACAGATCGTCATTGGACAATCTGCTCAAACTCGGTGGCAGGAGCTTACCAAACGTAATTTCATCAATGAACTCATTGGTAAAATGAAAATGATGGATCTGCATGTCGTGGCTGTGCAGCGGATGCGTGCAGGGCTGGAAGAAACCCATGAGGAAGGCGTTATCGCTTACCTGGTCAAAAACGGGGCTGAGTACCAGCTCAGTGATGAACCTCAGGGAGAGTATTCGCTTAAGGGAAAGTTCTTTCACGAACTACACACAGAATTTGAGAACGGTTTATTCAGAATTGAGCAAGAAGATGGAAAGGCTAGATATCTGCATATTTGTGATGGCACATTGACCGATTCTTTATAATCGGGCTTGCCCTTATCAACATTGGGGCCTTGTATAAAAGGCCCTACCAATCATATGATCTTTGGCTTTTGGTAAAAAAGTAAGTACTAAAGTTCACAACTTGATAAGCTCAAGTGGAAAAGGAGGACTGCCTTTGCTGCATGTAATCATACTTGTTCCGTTTCTAATGGCCTTAGTAATCGCACTTTTGTCCAAGAGAGCACCCAACCTTCATAGAGGATGGCTTGTTTTCCCTGGTTCACTCGTTTTGTTTGTTTATTTCTTAACCCGGATTCCCGTTATTAAAGGTGGGGATTTGGGATATGAAACCATTTCATGGATTCCTTCACTAGGAATTGATTTGGTTTTCCATCTGGATGGATTAAGTTTGTTGTTTGCTTTGCTAATCACTGGGATGGGTAGTCTTGTAATTATCTATTCAATTTATTATCTGGACCGGCGAAAAGAAGCGTTAACCCCTTTTTATATTTATCTAATGTTGTTTATGGGGGCGATGCTTGGCGTTGTGCTCTCGGATAACTTGATGGTGTTATATGGCTTTTGGGAATTAACAAGTGTTTCGTCATTTCTGTTAATTGCCTTTTGGCATCGGCGGCAAAAATCGCGGTATGGTGCTCTCAAATCTATGTTGATTACCGTATTTGGTGGTTTAGCGATGTTTGCCGGCTTTTTAATGCTTTATGTAATGACAGGCACCTTTAGTATCCGGGAAATTTGGAGTGAGGTTGGCGATATCAGCGGGCATGCTTTATTTATTCCGGCGATGCTACTAATTCTCTTAGGCGCCTTCACCAAATCAGCTCAGTTCCCGTTTCATATCTGGCTGCCGGATGCCATGGAGGCACCGACACCCGTCAGCGCCTATCTGCACTCGGCAACGATGGTTAAAGCTGGATTGTATCTTGTCGCCCGTTTCAGCCCTGTTTTTGCGGGGCAATATGAGTGGTTCTGGGTTGTGTCAGGCGTCGGTTTGATCACCTTGATTTATGGCTCCATCCAGGCGATGAAGCAGACGGACCTGAAGGCTCTATTAGCCTATTCAACGATTAGTCAACTTGGACTGATTATGGGATTGCTGGGAATGGGATCGGCAGCGGCATTTTATGTAGGGGAAGATTCAGTCTTTTACACTGCTGCAACAACAGCGGCTATCTTTCACCTTATTAACCATGCCATCTTTAAAGGCTCTTTGTTTATGATGGTCGGTATAGTTGACCATGAGACGGGTACCCGCGACCTGCGAAAGCTGGGCGGACTGATTTCCATTATGCCGGTTACCTTTACGGTAGCGATGATCGGCAGTTTCTCGATGGCTGGTTTGCCGCCATTTTCCGGGTTTTTAAGTAAAGAGATGTTTTTTACGGCTGTTCTGAATATCCGAAACCTGGATATATTGTCTATTCCCTCGTTGTTTACGCTCTTCCCGGTTTTGGCCTGGATTGCCAGCGTGTTTACTTTTGCATACAGTATGATTTTGGTTTTCCACACCTTTTTCGGAAAATATCAGCCTGAGAAGCTGGACAAAAAACCGCATGAAGCCCCATTTGGACTTCTGCTTGCCCCGTGCCTGCTAGCAGTGCTGTCTATATTTATCGGTTTTTTCCCGAATATATTATCCAAAACACTTATTATCCCTGCAATGAATGCTATTCACCCTATCTTGCAGACCGGAGAACCCTTTGTTGTGAATATTCATTTCTGGCACGGCTTTACACCAGAAATATGGATGACACTTGGTGTTGTGATTCTTGGTATTATTGTATACCGAATCTATGGCCGCTGGAGTCTGGTCGATAAAGAATGGGGCAGTGGCTACACTTTAAATCAAGTCTATGACGGAGTAATCCGGCTGGTCGAGAAATCGTCTAGGGCGTTGACTGGCACCTATATGACAGGTTCCATGCGCCATTACTTGATGTATATCTTCGCTTTCCTGATCGTAGCCATTGGTGGAGCCGTGTGGTATACCGATGGAATAACGCTTGGGACAACTGAATATGCTCCGTTTTCTTTGTTTGAAGTTATTGTTGTTATGGTTATGCTTGTGGGCGCTTTGGCTATCCCCTTTGTTCGTTCCAGAATCACAGCCATTTTGTTAACAGGAATGGTTGGTTATATGGTTACTTTACTCTTTGTTCTGTTCCGGGCACCTGATCTGGCGCTTACCCAGATGATTGTCGAAGTAGTATCCGTTACATTGTTCCTGCTATGTTTTCGGCATTTGCCTAAGCTGGAGAAAGAGCCGCTCAAACTTCGGTCCCGCTTGCCTAAGCTAATTATTTCCATCGGGATGGGAATAACCATGACATTGGTTGCACTTGCTGCTTTAGGCAGTAGTCCGTTTGAATCCATCTCGAAATATTATGTGGAGAATAGCTATACCTTGGGTGGCGGTAAAAATATTGTTAATGTTCTGCTCGTTGATTTCCGCGGCTTTGATACCATGTTTGAAATTACAGTGCTTGGCCTTGCCTCACTTGCTATTTATTCCATGATCAAACTGCAGCTGGATACGGATGGAACTATTGCCCCACTGAAGCGGGCTGTGAAGGATAATAAACCACGTTCTTCTGTAAGTGATGATGTGTTACTACAAGCGGTAGCTAAAGTAGCCTTTGTTATGATATTAATATTTTCGCTTTATCTGTTTTTCGCCGGACATAATAATCCGGGAGGCGGATTTATTGGAGCATTGATGGCATCAGCCGCATTGGTACTGCTCGCCATTACTTTTGGGATTGATATGGTTGAGAAGGTATTGCCTATCGACTATCGTAAGTTAATCGCGGTTGGGGTATCTGTAGCTTTTCTTACAGGAATAGGTTCGTTTTTATTCGATGTACCTTTTCTGAGCCAAGCGTTTGGCTATTTCCAACTGCCACTTATGGGCAAAACAGAACTGACCACAGCAATGTTCTTTGATCTCGGTGTTTTCTTAGCTGTTATTGGTGTCACTATGAATATCATATTTACGATCGGGAGGGATAGCTAATGGAGCTTATTATTGCCCTGGCGATCGGTGTACTGTTTTCCGTAGGTGTTTATCTAGTTCTTTCCAAAAGCTTGCTGCGCATCCTTCTGGGAACCACTTTAATAACGCACGGCGTTCATTTGTTGTTACTGACAATGTCTGGCCTCAAGACAGGTGCTGCACCATTGCTGGGTGAGGAAGCGGAAGCTTATGTCGATCCTTTGCCGCAGGCGCTCATTTTGACCTCTATTGTAATTAGCTTTGGAGTAACAGCTTTTTTTATTGTTTTGGCATACCGGACTTACCGCTCGACGGGTACCGATGATGTGGAAGGAACCAAGGAGGAGAGACGATGAACAACTTGTTAGTGCTGCCTCTGCTGATTCCGGCCATTACGGCAGTAATACTCATTTTTCTGAAAGAACGAGTACGTCTGCAACGAATCATAAGTGCCGTGAGTGTGTTTTTAAATATCTTTGTTGCAGGATTCATTGTGTATCAGGTAAATACAAACGGTATCCAGACTTTATATATGGGGGGATGGCGTCCACCTTATGGCATTGTGTTTGTTGCCGATATGTTTTCGGCATTGCTCGTGTTGACTGCGGCCATTGTTGGCGCGGCTTGTCTGTTTTTTTCCTTCGCTAGCATTGGGGAAGACAGGGAACGGTTTTATTACTATCCGTTTTTCCATTTTTTATTAACCGGGGTATTTGGCTCTTTCCTCACCGGGGACCTGTTTAACTTGTTTGTCTGCTTTGAGGTGCTGTTAGTTGCCTCTTACGCTTTGATCGTACTTGGTGGGTCCAAGGGTCAACTGCGAGAGACATTAAAGTATGTATTAATTAATGTGATTTCCTCTTCCTTGTTTGTGGCGACGATTGCTTATTTATATGCCGCGACAGGAACACTGAATATGGCGCATCTATCTATGCGTGTAGCAGAGGCGGAACAAGGCGGTGTAATGAACGTCATTGCGGTTCTGCTGCTAATTGTATTTTCGATTAAGGCAGGTTTACTGCTCTTTTTCTGGCTTCCCGATTCTTATAGTGCACCGCCATTGGCTGTTAGAGCCCTGTTTGGGGCTTTGCTAACCAAGGTCGGATTGTATGCAATTACTCGTACCTTTACTTTGATTTTTATTCAAGAACCGGGACTTACCCATACATTGATTGCCTGGATGGCGGGGGCGACGATGATACTTGGGGCAATCGGGGCATTGGCATACAACGATTTGGGCCGAATATTTAATTATAATATCATCATCAGTGTAGGATTTATTGCTTTTGGGATCTCTGTCGCGACTCAGGATTCGTTAAATGGTGTAGTGTTTTATTTAATGCATGACATGGTTGCCAAAGCATTATTATTCTTTCTGGGTGGGATGATTATCTCAGCTTCAGGCACTGACCGCTTAAAAGAAATGGGTGGTTTAATCCGACGTTATCCGTGGACCGGCTGGATGTTTTTTGTACTGACTTTGGCATTGGTTGGTGTTCCGCCCCTTAGTGGTTTCGCTGGAAAAGTGATGATGGTGCGGAGTGGATTTGGCGAGAATCACGTGGCTCTGGCGCTGATTGCACTTGCATCCAGCTTCGTAGTGTTATATTCCTTGATCAAGGTATTCCAGCAAGTGTTCTGGGGTGGCGAGAAAAGGGAAGAACAAGTCAAACCGCCTCATTATAAAGCTATGATGGCACCGGCAGCTGTTCTGTTCGCGATTGTAATTCTGATGGGTGTGGGTGCGGAGACGGTAAACGGACTTGTCAGCCAAGCCGGAGCTGTACTGGCTGATCCAGCACTATACATTAACGCTGTCATGAAGGAGTGATACTATGGCTTTTCAACTATTATTGAATTTCATGATAGCATTCCTGTGGATGTTCCTGCACAATGACTGGACTGGGCCACGTTTCGTCATTGGTTTCTTGATCGGTATCCTCATTCTGCTCGGAATGCGACGTTTTTGGCCCAAATTATATCTAGGAAAAGTGTGGGCAATTATTAAGCTAATTCTGTTGCTGCTGCGGGAGCTGGTCGTTTCAAGTTATGTAGTAGTAAAAGCTGTTCTGAGACCGGAGCTTAATATACGTCCGGCAATCTTGAAATATACTACAGAGCTGAAATCGGATTGGGAAGTGGCTACGTTGATCACATTGCTCTGCCTTACTCCCGGATCTGTGGTACTTGAAGTATCGGATGATAACCGGACTTTGTATATTCATGCCATGGATGTTGAGGATCCCGCACAGTTCAGAGCGAATATCCGTGACACCTTTGAGCGTGCGATATTGGAGGTGACCCGTTAATGATCCATTTTATTCTTATGCTCTCGCTTACGATTATGGCGCTGGCGATTGGTGTATGTGCCTGGCGGTTGTTGAAGGGACCTTCTTTGCCCGACCGGGTAGCGGCACTGGATACGATTGGAATTAATCTGTTAGCCATGGTAGCCGTTCTTTCTGTTTTACTCCGAACGCAGGCTTTTATCGAAATTATTTTGTTAATAGGCATTCTTTCCTTTATCGGCACGACGGCATTTGCCAGATACATCGAAAGGGGAGTGGTGCTTGAACATGGAAATGATCAAGACAGTCGGTGAATTGCTGTTTGCCTTATTAATACTGATGGGGGCATTGCTTAGTGCTGTAAGTGCTTATGGTCTGATTCGGCTGCCTGATGTTTATCTGAGATCACATGCTGCTGCCAAAAGTGCCACCCTTGGTGTTTTATGTGTTCTGAGCGGGGCCTTTCTATATTTTGCATTTTTTCTAGATCATATAAGTGCTAAGCTGCTACTGGGGATTGTCTTTGTATTTATGACCTCACCTTTATCTGCGCATTTGACGGGCAGAGCTGCTTATCGCTCAGGGGTTCCCTTATGGAATCGCAGAATTCAAGATGATTTAAGAGAGGTACTGGAGAAAGAAAAAGCTGTAGCAGCATCCCCTGAACGGGATGTGCCTCAAGAATAAAATCCATGAAATGGTGATCTGCGATTTCGGATTACAACAATAAGTTTGGATCGCAATAGCTAAAAAGCAACAACCCTGCATGAAAACGCGGGGTTGTTGCTTTTTTAGATTAAAACTACTCTTTTTTGTTATCTTAACGAACTAATATTTTGCCTTCTCCAGCAAGGATGCGAAGTACTCTTGGGAGTCGATCACCATCATTCTCAGGGATGTCCAATTGAATGCCGTAGTGGAAACTGCCTTGTTGTTCTTTGTTCCATTTCAATATTCCTTCTATGTACATAGATTCATCCGTAAGATTCATTTCCATGCCAATGCGTACTAGGTTATTTTCTGGGTTGATATTGAGGGGTAACGATAAGTGGCAACCCGATCGACTGATGTCGAACAATACAGCCCTTACAGGCTTGGAAGGAACCTGGATTCCGTTAATAGTAAGAATATGAAGATCAAATGTTACAGGTTCTTTAAGGGTATATCGAAAAGGTTCGGTTCTGCGATTAGTGTTCATATGCTCCTCCATACTTTTCCATGTAATATAAATTATCGACATAAAAGTAGGATTAGTGAAGAGCTGATTCCATTTTTGATTTATTTCACTACTTGAGCAGTCTCGTAGGTAAGGCAGCGCAGACTTTGATCAGGATAACGCATTTCTGCCGTGTAGCTGCTGCCATCTTCCAGCATCATCTGAACAGCGACCATGCCGCGTTTATCATTGGTGTCAGTGTTGATCAGTGTTGCTGTAGCAATTTTCCGGCTTTCTTTTTGTTTATCTGTTAGGATAGTTATGGCCGCATTGATCCAACGGGCATTTTTATAGATAGTGCTGCCAGCAGAAGCGCTAATTGGTGTTCTTTTCAGAGCAATATTAATCGCGGTCGTATTCACTACCATACCGTTTATGGGATCAATTAGTACATCATATTCCCAGAATTCCTTACCTTGCCCTTCTAGGGTCTTGGCGTTATATGGACTGAAATGTACAGCCCATGTCCACGGCAGCGAGGTTCGGGTATCACTCAGAATAACCCGCATCTGCAGCTTGGCAATATCCACATCGAATAATTTGCGTACGCTTGAAGCAGCCAGAATAACGGCATCAGTTTGACTCAAATTCTCTGCAGCAGGCGGTGTGACAGTGGTCCGTTTGGATTCAGAAGTCTCATGACCCGCCATGTCTATGAAATTCTTAATGGTTTGTATTTCTTTAGGACTCATCTGCGGTTGCAGATCGTCATTCACTGTGGACACCGGCGTTGGTGCTTCCAACTTCACCCCTGGGGTTTTGGTGCTGGTTAAAGCTAAATGGGTGGTGTTTTGAATGACTGCACTGACGATTAGCAGACTCCCCGAGAACAGGAGTATAGCTAAAGTAGTGGGGAATTTTTTGTTATTCACTTGAATAACCTCCATTTGCTTCGGATGATGCTGAATCTTCCTAACCTTAAACTATAGATGTTATAGAGTAGGTGAACAGATGTTATGGAGTTGTAAAAAGATGCGGATACTTGTTCCTTGACCTAAAGTAGAATTCAGTGAAATTCTAGTTTGATGCGCATCTGCGATTTGCTTGCATAAAGATAAACCAAGACCCGCACCCCCGTATTCGCGTGTGCGCGATTTTTCACCTCGATAAAAGGGTTCAAAAACACGCGCACTCTGTTCCGGTGTCATCCCAAATCCCGAATCACATACTTCCAATATGGCTTCATTTTGCAATACATAGGCAAGCAAGCGGATGGTGCTCCCTTGCGGAGATGCATGAATGGAATTTTCGACAAGGTTAACCAAGAAGGAAGTTAGCAGATCATGATCACCCCAAACCGCAGGGATGGAATAATCCATTTCTAGTTTGATGCTTGCTTCGTCCAATTTAAGCTGCTCAATCTGTTTAACCGATTTGAACAAATCTGATATGTCTACTTGTTTCAGAGTCAGAGGATGATGCCGTAGGACGGACAAATCCAGCAGTTTGAAGGCTAAATTCTTCAGGCGTAAGGTTTCACTAAGGATATATTGACCAGCCATCTGCTGTTCTTCCTGGCCTATATTTGCGGAAGTCAGAAATTCAGCAAATCCCTGCATACTGGTTAAAGGTGTGCGCAGTTCGTGGGCGAGGTTATCGACCATTCTCTGCTTTTCATCGGCCATATTAGACAGTTCGATCACGTGCTGCTCCACTGCGTTTGCCATTCGGTTAAAGTTCAGGGCTAACTCACCAAATTCATCTTTACTGCGCAACTGCACGCGCTCGGTATATTTGCCTTCAGCGATCGTTTTTGTAGTCTTTGAAAGCTGTTTAAGTGGTTTGGTCAACTGCCGGATCAGCAAGTAGAGTAATAGGAGCAGAATTGGACCGATAATCCAGTTAATCATTACAAAAAAACGGTTCAGCTCATGCTGCTTAGCATACAGGTCACTGATATCACGTTGATAAACGATCGACAAAGCTTGATAGGGAGCAGGGAGCTCAGTAGAGAGTTGAATAGAATGTGACTCCGGTGTTGAGACTGATGGGACTCCGGCATTCGGATAAACCAGCTGGTCATTCTCCCAGAGCTGTAGTCCGATTCCCTGCTTATGATAAAATTCACCATAGGATTGAGCCACACTTGAGATTAAAGTAGAGGTAAGTGTGGCCCCACGGGTCTGAATCGATTCAAGATTTTCATAAATGTTGTTTGCAATTAATAGCTGTTCGCTTGAAGCACGCTGCATTTCGCTGTCCATGTTCAGCTGCCAGCTTTTTTTCATAATCATGATTACACTCACATCTAGGGCGACGATGAAGAAAGCGAGGACTGACAGCAGAATTTTATGCCAGAATCTCATACTAGACCTGAACTTCCAAGCGGTAACCAAGCTTAAATACGGTTTTAATTCGTTCTTCCCAGCCTAGTTTTTTGCGCAGCTGTCTGATGTGAACATCTACGGTACGGGTATCTCCTTCAAAATCATAGCCCCAGGCTAATTCCAGCAACTTTTCCCTTGATAAAGCAATATTTCTGTTGCGGATAAGGACCTCAAGCAGCTCAAATTCCCTAGCGGTTAAATCTACGGGTATCTGATCCACCATCACAAGCCTCTCAAGATAACGTACCTCAACGTTTTCACAGAGAAAATTGGAAATGCCTTTTTCGCTCCTACGTAACACTACATTGATTCTTGCCAACAATTCAAGGATTTCAAAAGGTTTAATAATATAATCATCGGCGCCCAGTTCAAAGCCTTTGATGCGATCAGCCAGTGAATCTTTTGCGGTGATCAGAATCACCGGAATTTGTAAGTGAGCAATCCGCTGCATGATCTCAAAACCGTCCAGTTCGGGCAGCATTATATCGAGCAGAATTAAATCGGCCTTTTCACGTTCCAGCAGTTCAATAACCTCCAGCCCGCGATAAGCCTTGCTATAGGTATGTCCGACTAATTTTAGATTCATAGTAATTAAGTCACTGATTGCACGTTCATCTTCTACGACTATGATATGGCCCATAGTTCATTGTTCCCTCCTAAGCTAGCAAATCACTTCCTAATGCTAATAAACTATAAACAACTTATTACAGAATTGTCCAGTGCAGGTATGAAAAAGCATCTAGTTCTTCCTAATTTGGTTTGTTGATAAAGCTCAAAAAGGACTGAAAAAGAGAGCGGAAGCAGTCTCTTAATCAATCCTGAAAAACATCATTATAAACCTTCGCAACTCTTGATTAATTGGAAATTCCATCTGTTGTTGACTTAGACAAGTGGGCATCAGGGGCAATAAATTCGTGAACGATTTGACGAAAATACTCGTGATTATCATAGCTGTTGTACATACGCCAGGCCACTGTTTGGGAGTTGCCGAAAAATAACCGCTCAAACTGGGTTTGACGACCTCCGAATGCACCCGCTCCTAGTTCCCAAGCCAGCCGGAATAAGGCATTTCGATACCACGCATCCGAGATATTTCCCTTCAAATACTCATAAAGATACGAACCAGCGCTTGATGTAAAGTCGGCTTCAGAGGGGATCATGATGAGCCCGCTTGAACTGAGGTTTTGAACCATTTCAACCATCTCTGGATAAAACTCTGAAAAGTGAATGGTTGAAGCCAACAGTGGACCTTTATCTGGAACGAGATATCCAAATTTGTCGAGCGAAGCCCCTATTTCCGCTGCAAGTCTTAAGGCTTTGAAAGTTTCTAAATAGGTTAATATTCTGGAAATAGGCAAAATCGTGTAGGCCTCAAGGACAGCATTTTGTTCTTCCGCCAAACTCTCTAGCATACCAAGAAAAAACTCGGTCTTTGCAATATAGCGGGTGATAATTTGGTGGGCCATATGCGTATGAAAGTTACTTTCGCCGAATAATCGGGAACAGTACCTCTCATCGCCATAATAAAATATACGATCATGAGGGATAAGTACACGGTCAAAGATAACAAGGGTATCCATTTCTTCATATCTTGAACTTAACGGATGGTCGTAGGTGGATGAGGCAGCGTAGCTTTCACGGCAAAAAAAAGTCATCCCAGGCAGATCATTAGGCACCGCAAAGGCAAACGCAAAGGGATTATCATCATCCACAAGTGAGGGTGAGGGAGTTGGGAATACAAGCATTTCATCGCAGGTAGCTCCCTGTGTTGCCATCATAAAAGCACCGGTAACAAACATCCCTTGATCATTGATTTCTACGACTTTAGCAGCGATAGAATCCTCTGTAGCATCAATCTGGCCGGATATTTTGCTGGCTTGAGGCTGGATGAAAGCATGGGATAAGGTAATGTCATGATCTCGACAGAAGGCATAGTATTTTCTGAGGTTCTCAGCATATTTCGGATTATGATCCTCAAGGATATCAGCAGCTGTGAACAGAGACATGATGGCCGTATTCATATAATCGGGGGAACGTCCTAAAAATCCGTGGTGTCTGTTGGACCAGAGTTCAATCATTTTTCTCCGGCGTTCTAAATCTTCAGCATTTTTGGGTGGAAGAAAAGATAAACCAACCGGATCTCCAGTATCAGGTGAAGGATAGGTCATCTGCGCCAAATAACGTTCATCACACTGCATGTTATACATTTCGGCTTGTGTTTGTATGAGACCTTGAAAGGCAGGGTGTTTGGATAAAGGACCTTCAACACGTGTTCCTTTGTACCAGATATTGATCTTTTGCCGGTCGATTCGTTCGATGTATTGATTACCTGTTTTTATAGGCATAGGTTCCACCTCTTTGAAGTCATCTTTGACTAATAAAGCCGTATTATTGCTATTAATGTACGTAATCATGAATCTCCGTGTACATTGTCCATAAACCGTGGTGAGCTGGGAGTTTAGGGTTGACATAAACGATGCTGACTTGTATATTTTGGATATTGGATTACAAGTGTAGTCATACGGAGAAAAGAAAGGCGGATAGAATGATGTCTACGGAAACTCCAAAGATCTCGGATGCCGAGTGGGAAGTGATGAAGGTGCTGTGGGCAAGTGCCCCACGCACTGCAGGTGAGATTGTTGAAGCACTAGAAGGCAACAGGGACTGGAACCCAAAGACGGTACGGACGTTGATTAAGCGTCTGACAGAGAAACGGGCTATTGGTTATAACCAGACAGGTAGGGTGTATTCCTATTATCCGCTGGTGCGGGAAGAGGAATGTGTCCAATCGGAGACAAGATCCTTTCTGAAGCGGATCTACGGTGGAACTCTGCGCCCGATGTTGGTCAATTTTTTGCAGGATGAAAAGTTGTCCCGGGAAGATATTGAAGAACTGAAGAGAATTTTGGATGAACGAAAGGACTGAGCCTCTTGCTGGAAGCTGCATACAATCTGTTCGTCAAGGTATTGTCGCTGTCTGCCATGGCGAGCGTGCTGGCTCTGCTGATCTTATTGACCCGCTTCCTGTTCAAGGATCGTCTGAAACCTACTTGGACGTATCTTCTGTGGATACCATTGATCGTGAGGCTGGCTATACCTTGGGCACCTGAAAGCACATTTAGTATTTTTAATCTGTTGCCGCTGGAGAAAGAAACGGCGCAGAGTTCCTTTATTCCGTCAGCGCAATCGGAAGTTGGCTTTACTTATGTCCCAGAGTTGACCGGAGGGGAAAAGGAACCGCCGTCAGTTACTGGAATTGCAAAAAGTGGACCTTTGCCGGGAGAATCGACATCGGATGTTATGGTACAAGTCAATCCGCAAACCGATTCAGGATGGCAGCCGATACATGTACTGGTTTTGGTGTGGTTTGGCGGAGCGGCGGTGGTGCTGGGCATGTCGGTTCGAGCACAACTGCGATTTACCGCACGGGTTCGACAGGAAACGGAAATTCATTCCTCAGAAGTCCAACGGTTGTTCGAATCCTGTAAGCAGGAAATGCAGGTGCGTCGCCCAGTCAAGCTGATCGGGACGAAGCAGATTGCCGTACCGACACTACTTGGCGTTATGCGGCCCAAGTTGCTGCTGCCCACCTCTACTTTACACACTCTGGAGACGAACGGACTCCGTCATATATTCCTTCATGAGCTGGCACATGTGAAGCGCCATGACATTTTGCTAAATCTGCTGACAGGTCTGCTGCTGGCCATGCATTGGTTTAATCCGCTGTTGTGGTATGCCGTACGCCAAATGAAAGAGGATCAAGAGGTTGCCTGTGATGCTCTGGCCTTGAAGCATCTTGAACCAGCTTGCCACAGAAGTTATGCCTTGACACTTCTCAAATTGTTAGAAACCTTACCCGATCCGATCCGGTTGGCAGGTACAGCTGGCATTTCAAGCAGTAAAAAGGAAATGGAAAGAAGGATTATTATGATCACCAGGCACAAAAAAATTACGGCAAAAAGCTCAATGCTGGGCCTCGCTGTAATTATGATCTTAAGTGGCTGTACCCTTACAGGAGCAAAGCTAAATTCTGCATCAGCTCCGGCAATGAGCGCTCCTGCTACTTTTCAGGCAGAAGTGCAGGATAAAAATACAACGGATTCCAGTGTTAAAGGCACTTTATTGGCGGAAAAAAACGGAATCACGGTATCTGCTAATCCCACTGGTGAGAATACACTTTTGCATAAAGTCACGGTAGATGTGCGTGGTGAAGTAAGCCGTACGTTCTTGTGGAATGCAGGAGAAGATAAAACTCGGCCTCCATTGATTGAAGAAGCAGATGTGAACGGAGATGGAACTAAAGAAATTTTCATACGCATTACGACCGGCACGGGTACTGGACTTTCTATGAGTGAGATTCATGTGCTCCAGCCTGCTAGCTTGGAAGAGCTTGTGGTCGAAGATCCGATCGAAACGTTGAATCAGAAGCTGAAATCATCCATTACACATCGAAATAACCACACTTATGTATCTGCTGAACTGGACGGAAAGCATTTGACCAAAGTGTATGATTACACGGAGGGAGCTTGGGGAGAGAAGGTCGGATTTGGCTCTATAGTTTCATACGAACTGATAGATGACCAAATTGTAGCCCATATGTCCGGTGCGGCGTCTATGTCTGAGTTTCCGCTCGAAGTTATTGCCGTTTACGGGAAGAATCTGACCCTTGAGAGCGCACAGATGTACTATGGATCGTTTATATCTCCACCACTCAGTGAACAGGATATCAAGTCCATGATGGAAAAACAGCTTCCGGCAAGTGGTTGGACCTTTAGCAAAGACGGAGATCAGTATGGGGTGGATATAGATCCACTGAATGGCGTAGGGGAAGGCAATAGCTATAAAATAAATCCGCTTACCGGAACGGTTCATGACGTAACTTCTGGCAGTCCACTGAGAAGTCTTGTAAACCGAGAAGCGATAGATCTGTGGAACATCTCTAACGGTACAGAATACCAGAAGGAACTGTATAAGTTACTCCAACCTATCTTTGATACAGAGGGTTTCAAGCCAACAGATACGGACTGGATTTCAGGCTTTATCGGGGATGGTTATTTGTTCAGTGATGTTAGGCAAGGAAGCAGGGAATTCACGATTAAAGTAGATGTCTTTACTGGTCAGTGGGAGGAAATTCCTGACCCGTATCAATAGTTAAGTTTCAAGGTCTGTACCGTATTATTGAAGAGACCATTACTAGCGAATTGAAACTAAAAGCAGCCAGTACGCGCCGATAGATTATCGGCATGCACTGGCTGCTTAATTTTTCTTGAAGGGAGGACAGTCTTACGACTGTGTAAATTACGGATGACTAAAGGACTATTCGACCTGGAACTGGTTTAATTCGTCCTGAAGCTTTTTGGACAACTGATTGAGCTGCAGGGACAGTTCGGCAACCTGTTCAATGCTGTCCAATTGTTCTTGCGTACTTGCGCTAACTTCTTCCGTTGAAGCGGAATTCTCTTCTGTAGTTGAAGAAATGATTTCGAGTGCCTGTAGGATTTCATCTTTGTGTTTATGGACTTTGGAGGTGTTGCTGCTGATTTGAATCATACGTAATCTTAAAGCCTCCAAATCGCTGTTGATGCTAAAGAATACCTGTTTCGTAGCCTGCACGGATTTTGCATTTTCTTCGGCAATTTCAAGTCCTTGGGCTGTGTATTCCACAGATGCTCTAGTTTTCTCTTCGATTTCATGAACCTTTCTGCCAATCTCCTGTGTAGCCTGTGCAGTCTGCTCCGCCAACTTGCGAACCTCTCCGGCAACAACGGCAAATCCGCGTCCCTGTTCTCCCGCACGTGCTGCTTCTATGGAAGCATTTAGTGCCAGCAGATTGGTTTGCGTAGCGATTTGATGTACCGTGTCCACGATGCTCGAAATTTCATGACGGCTTTGATCAATATCATGGATGGCAGACGATATCGAATGAGTGGAGTTATGATTTTCTTCTGCCCATTTTGATAACTGATCTAATACACCCAACCCCAGTTCGCTCTGGTCGGCAGAAGCCTGCACCATCGTCTCTATGGCTATGGCATCATTAGCGATTTCGTCAATTTGACCAGATAATGATCCGGTTTTTTGCAAAATCGTATCCGTTTCGATCGACTGATAGTTGGTTGCATTCGCAATCTCATTAATGGCTGTGGCTGTATCGTTCATCGTTATAGCTGTACGGGAAGAAATAGATTGCAGATCCTTTGAGGACTGGTTTAATACCTGAGCGGAGGTACCCACTATTTGGAGCATCCCTTGAATTTTCTGGACCATGTTGAATATTCCGTTGGAGATTTGTCCAATTTCGTTGTTGGAATAGGCATCAAATTGAACCGTCAAATCCCCATTTTCCACCCGTTTGATTTTGGTAAGCAGCTTCGGTATGGATCTGAGCAGATAACGGAGCGTGATATACGAAAATAGAACGAGCAGAATCGCCGCTGCAACAAACCCGCCAATCGTAATCCAGGTGAACTTTTTTAATTCGGAGAGCACTTCCCGCTCTGAAATAGTTAAACCTACGGACCAGCCGGTATCTTTACTTGTAGCATAGCCGATGTAACGGCGTTCTCCGTTGTCATTAATCAGATGTACGCCGGATTCACCAGCGATCATTTTCTTGCCGATTCCCCCAAGATCACCTGGCAGCTCATTAATCCTTTCCTTTGTGACCTTAGACTGGTCTGGGTGATACAGAATATCACCTGTTTTGGAGGCGAGAATGGAATAACCTGTGCTGCCTAGCTTATAGCTTTCCATTATCTCAGGGATATTTTTAGACGCTATATCAACCGCGACAAAACCGATTAATGTATTGTTGTCATTTTTTATCGGATAGAAAATACCCATCAGCATATCACCTGTAGTGATGTCAATATAAGGATCGGAGTAGTACAGGCCGTCTGCTTCGACTGCTGGCTTATAATACGGCCGTTCTTTAATGTTAAAAGCAGCATCTGATGTCGTACCATTGTTGAGGATATAAAAACCTTTGCCGGCAGTACTCGCAATCCATGCATCTGCAAAAGTGGGTTCCACCTTTACTATGTCAGCTAGTGTCTTTGCTACTTCAGCGGCATGCGGAGAAGTCTTGGCCATTTCAGGAGCTTCGGTGGTTTCGATGTATTGTTTGAATAAGTTATTCGTTGACATTTGCTTGACCAGTGAACCCTTTTCCTTAAATAGTGCATCAAATTGACTGACAAGTGCCTGTGTTTTGGTCTGAAGCATAGATTCTTGTTGTTTCACAAGTATGCTGCGAGTGCTGGAAAACATAAAGGTTCCCAAGATTGAGAAGACGACAACAATAATAACTAAAAGTACAATGGACAAAGTATTTGCTATGCTTGATGAACCAAACCGCCTTTTTTTTAGTTGTTGTAACATGCTACCATCTCCCCCAAGTTGTCTCTGAGCAAATAGCTCATAAGAACATATCGGAAGATAGTGAGATTTTCGAAATAGTAATTTTGAGAATGAAAAAATTAAATTAAAAAGGATGATGCACAGAATAAATCCTTGACTGGTGCGGGATTTCAAGATGGTGGGGGGAGAGGGAGATCTTAACAATTAGCCTGTAGCTTGGCACATTGCATCTACTGATTAGAGGCGAACTGTTGTTTCCAGCTCTTGCGGTTGATAATGATTATCAATTATACTTCCGATAGGAAGGAGGCGAGTGAAGATTTTAAATGCTGATGATAATTTGATGCTCTGGGATTATGCACATATCCGGCTGATTGATATTCGCCATATGTTGTTTAAGGCAGGAGACAAGCTGACCTCCTATAGGTTCCCGGCTGCAGGTTTTTTATATATGGTTCGCGGCAACGTGGTTTTTCGGCTCAATGGAAATAAACATGCTGCAGAACGTTTTCATATCCTACACAGCGGAAAAGGAGGGCAACTGGATATTGATTGGGTCAGGGAGGAAATGGAGTTTTATTTTATTTTCTATAAAGCCTCGCTTTCGCTAACGTCCGGATCAGGTGTACGTAGACTTTTTGAAAGAAACAGTCCTTTTCAAAAACAATATGAATTTGCTCCGAATGCTCCAGTGGCTTTGTTGTCTCAAGTAAAGGAGATGCACCGGAAATGGCTGGACTCAAGTTCACTTGAACGGATTCAGATCAAAGCAATGCTTTATCAATTTGTCTACGAAGTTGAGCGGCAGAGACAGGCATATGGAGTCTATCCCGTCAAGCCGGATCTGGTGGAGCAAGCAGTTCGATACATACGAGAATATTACAGTCAGCCTATTACCTTATCCTCTATTGCAGAGCAGCTTAATTATAGTGTGGCCTATGTGGCGAAGCAGTTCAAAAGCAAGACGGGTACCAGTCTGATTGATTTTCTTATTCGGACGCGAATAGATAAGGCGCAGGAACTGCTGCTAAATACCGATGCATCATTGCAGGAGGTTGCCGCCGGAGTGGGGTACACGGACCTGTCCTATTTCATCCGTATTTTCAAGAAAACAACCGGTGTGACTCCGGGTAATTTTAAGTCATTGGCCCTAGGCTCTGCCAAAGGATCAGATCGTCCTAAAATCAGGCTAAGATTGTCTAATGCAGGATGGGCTGAGCCAAGTTATATTGATAATGATCATGATAATCATTATCAATATAGAAGAAAAGGGGATTTACCGATGGTTAGAAATACAAAAATGTCAATGGGAGCAGCGATGCTGTTATGTCTGGTTTTAATGCTTAGTGCTTGTTCTTCAGGGAACAGTCCTGTTAATTCTGTGAATGCTGGCCCTAGTCCAGTATCCTCTGTGCAAACAGAGACAAGTCCACCGGACTCAGCCACCAATTCAAAATCTACAAGAGTATATAAAGACAGTCAGGGGCATGAGGTTGATATTCCAGAGCGTCCACAGCGGATTGTGCTGCAAGGTAATTCGATCGGAGACCTGCTGGCACTCGGGATTCAGCCGGTCGGTGTCGACCGCCGGTTTATTGAAGAATCAGTATATTTGGATAAGGAGACAACCCCGGCACAGGATATTGGATTTCCTACAAATCTGGAACTTGTTTTGGATCTGGAACCGGATTTGACAATGCATGGTTATGTGATGGACAAACAATATGAAGAAGTGTCCAAAATATCACCTACTGTTGTATTTGACCAGAGTAAACCCTTGTCTGAGCGTCTGCCTGTCATTGGTGAGATAGTGGGTAAAAAGGCTGAAGCAGAGCAACTGTTGTCCGAATATAATCGCAAGGCCGAGAATATGTGGAGCGGATTGCGTCAGGAAGGCAAACTTGCCGAAGGAGAAACAGCGGTAGTGCTGATTTATTATTGGAACAAGACAATGTATTTGATGAAAACTGGTGGTATTCCTGCACTGCTGTATCAGCCGCAGGGCTACAAAATGTCCGAGGCAGTGAAGGAAATCGAGCCGGCATAAGGTGCACCCTATATTGAGGTCTCCCCTGAGCTAATGCATAAGATGCTTATTGGTGACCATTTGTTTGTCATCTATCCGGCCAATGCTGATGCGGAAAATTCCTTTAATGAGTTAATGAAAACTGCGTTGTGGAGCTCGCTCCCTGCTGTAAAGAGCGGAAAAGTTACTTTTGTGGAGACTAAATGGAATTATGACGATATGTTGACCAGCAGCATGCTGCTGGATGAGTTCCCTAAACTGCTGGCTAAATAAATGAGATCTCAGGTTAATCCGCAACAAAGAAGCAGAGGAGGAACTCGCTGCTTCTTTATTTTGTTTATAAAGTAAAGAGGGTTGAATATAGAATAGTAATCGGTCATTGTTTTTTGTTGATTAGCTAGACTCCACGAGTAGCATCGATTAATCTGAAGAAGTGGAATGCGGGTTATGATTGAATCGTCGACATAGATAAACGGAGGCTGACTATGACTTACTCACAGATCTGGAACAACTCAGGAAATGAAGCCGATATTCTTTATTTGGAGCAGCAGATTAAGGCCGTTAAAAAAGAAATAAAACGAGCAGAAGCTGCAGAGCTTCAAGAAATATTGGATCAAGCGAATCGTAAGCTGGCTGAATTGGAAGCGAAGCTGGACGAGCTTGAGGATTAGGAGCTCACCGCCCTTTTGTACCGTTTGAACTTTATGTTTCTGAATTTGCACCGGTGTCTATATAGTTTTATAATTGTAGTTTACTTAATCGTATTACTGGGAGGAATGGGGAAATGGATAAAAATAGAAAATATATGCTTGTCGGTGCGCTTCTGACAGGGGTAGGTGTCTCTTTGATGGCCTATACAGCAAGCCGCTATACTTCGTTTAAACGAATCGTAGCCAATACCATCCGTTTGGAAGAAATCGCCTCTCTAGAAATCTCGCGATTGTCTTCAGTTCCCGGTGAAAAGAAAGACATCATTATTACTGATCCTGCTGTTATTGAGCGGATTTTTGCTGATTTCTCTCATGTTCAATTAATGAAATCGGCCCGAAATGTCAGTTCTGACAAAAACTTCAGCTATTATATTACGATAGTTCAGGCTGACTGCAAGCAACGATTTGATATTATTTTAAAAAGCAGACAGCATATGATCATTTATGATAATGATTTAAGCAATCCTCACTTGAATGCCTATAAAATTATCAGCCCTTATTATCCGCAAGCACTGGAACAGGTTTTCGACTGATTATATAGAGGTGCGCAATGAAGTAATATCATAGCCCATTTCCTGCATAGCATCCAATCCATTTATGATCTCTATTGTCCGGGTGCCGTCCCAGCCTTTAGCCGTTCCATATTCGATCCATTCGCGGATACGCTGTGGATGATTTAGATTATAGACATCTTCAAAACCCTTTTTATGGTTTTGCAGCAGATAGCCTGTATTTAGCGGACAACCGGCAATAGGATCATCCCATGTTAGGAGTTGGATGCGGAGGGGGTGGAGCTTTACATTTTTATGATAAATCTTTAATTCAAGCAGACTCCGTTCGTCATGGATTCTCATGCCCAATATATAGCTGTATTCCAGTTCCCTGAGCGTGATAGAACGCAGCTTTTTTTTCATGAAAATCGCCTCTCATCCTAATAATTTTGTTATCATAGCAAGCATAGGGATATTTTTCAAGCAATCAACAGGAAGGATGTTTATATGAAGTATGAATTTGGGGTCATGGCATCCATTACAGAATTGGTGGAGTACCCGGATGAGCAGAGTGATACCTATATTCCGCACCCGAATTTTCAGATCATCATGGATCAATTGGGTATTACAGTACCCGTTGCTGAGATTTATGAACATTTTTTTGCCAACCCTGTTCACACCGGACATGTGCTCGTTTACAGCAATCCAGAGCAACCAAACGCTTGTATTGTCCTCGACACTTACCGTGATCCTCTGGACCAGCTAGACATGATTTATTTCGGATGGCGCTGTTCGTCCGAGAAAGACAATATCCGTGAGCTGTCCCGGCGTTTTTATGATGAATGTGAATTTGCGGTCCGTTATGAAGAAGGTCAATCCGTGCTTTACAAGGTGTTGAAGGAGGATACCTATCCGCGAAAATTTTACTATAATACCGTGTTTGAGCAGCAGTTGAAACGATACCCGGCAAAATAGGCGCTAGAAATACATAACCGAATCACTTAGCACAAAAACGCGAGTTCAGGGCAATGCCGCCCAGACTCGCGTTTTCTATATACCTGTTTTTGAAATGCTCTGCATCATTCAGGCAATTACTGTGCCGTCAGCAGCTGCTCCAGAATTTCGGCGCGAATCTTCAGCAGGCTCAGCTCTTTCAGCGAACGGCTGCGCTGCGGAGTATCAATTTCAATAATTTTTACAATCCTGCCCGGATGTCGGGACAAGATCATAATTTCATCCCCCAACAGCAGGGCTTCATCAATATCATGCGTAACAAAAACGATGGCGCATTTCTTGCGCTCCCACAATGCGATTAATTTCTGAACTAAATCAAACCGCAGATGATAGTCCAGGGAGTGAAAAGGCTCGTCCATCAGCAGCATATTTCCGCCGTGATAAAAAGCGCGGGCAATGGAGCAGCGCTGCCGCATGCCTCCTGACAGCTGATGAGGATAATGATTCTTGTAGGCAGCAAGCCCGACCTCTTCCAAAAATGCTTCGATTTCCGACGCAGAGGTCGGAGAAGCCTCCTTAACAAAGCTGATATTCTCACCAACTGTAGACCACGGCAGCAAACAATCCTCTTGAAAGACATAGGACAGCTTTAGCTCTGGATGCACAGTGACCCTGCCGGAATCGGCGCTTTCGGACTGTGACAGGATATTCAGCAACGTTGTCTTTCCCGCACCTGAAGGGCCTAGAATACAAATGATTTTCGGCATCTGGATTTCAAGACTGATTTTTTCCAGGATTGGAACTCCCGAATAGCGTTTGGAAACTTCTTGTAGTGTAATAAGCATAAGCCCCACCCTTATTTATTCAAATGCGTCGGCAGGCTTACCCTGCTGCGGAACAGAAATGTAATGCAAGATTTGATCACATTCCAGAAAATAGCCATAAACAACGCCAGGGCAAACACACGATCGGTCTCCAGATTTGTTCTGGCATCGGACAGCAGGCTGCCGATCCCGTCGACGGAGGTCAACAGCTCCGCCATTACGGCCAGCTTCCAGCCCAGTCCCGCTGAGGTGATCATGCCTGATTTCAGATAGCTTTTGAGCGAAGGCAATATAATATGCCGGAGAATCTTATTGCCGGGCACATGATAGACCTTGGCCATCCGCATCAATTTGCCATCGATCGCCGCAAATCCCTCGTACAGATTGACCACCAAAACCGGTGTAGTGGACAACACGATAATAAAAATTGCAGGCAGATCCGTAAGCCCAAACCAAATGATCGCGATGCCCAGCCAGGCGATCGGGATTGCATTATATCGATGACAGGTTCCAGATAAGGCTTCCAACGCGGATAAAGTCCAAGCAGCAGCCCCAGACAGCCGCCCAGCAGCAGAACGCAGACCATGCCGATCAGCAGCTTGAGCAGCGTGCGATAAACTGCATAATAAAACTCCGGATCACCGAAATAGCTCAGGACCGTGCGCATCGTCTCCAGCGGGCCAGGCAGGACAAAAGGGTCCATCTGTATAGCTACAAGCTGCCACAGCAAGGCTATGCCCAACAGGGATATGGCTTTTTTACTTAGGCTGATAATAGAACTGTTCATCGGGAAGCTTGCCTCCAATGCTGTCCTTGCTGTAATTCATCAGCGTCTGGTAATACGTTGACAGAACCTCTTTGCTCTCGGAAGCGGAGGCGAAATCCAGCGCCATATGCGGAATCGCTTTCTCAACCACACCGGCATCCAGCTTGAAATACTTGTTGGCCAACTGAGCCGCCTCTTTGGGGTTGTCCAGCGTCCATTGCAGCGCTTTTTGATATGCTTCCTGGAAGCGGGCGACCAGTTCCGGCTGGCTGGCAATTACTGACTGCTTGGTTGCGAGTCCGGCGTTGGGCAGATCGGTGTTTAATTTGGTAACCTGCTGCCATTCCTTTTTGTAATCCACAATCGAGCGCACCTGATCATTTTTCATTTGTATCGCGGTAATTTGCGGCTGAATGCTCACAATTGTGGAGGCCTTGCCGGATAACAGCAGCTGAGCTCCCTCAGCCAGCTGGGTGTAATGCAATGTGATGTCTTTCCCTGGCTCCAGTCCGTTATGCTTCAAAAAGGTCTGCGTAATATAATCGACAGGCGAGGATTTCATAGGCACATACAGCGTTTTTCCTTTAAGATCCGCCCAGCTCTGGATGGACGGATCTGTTGTAATCATGCTCATCACTGACCAGGTATTCACATTCATCAAGGAAAGATCCATTCCCTTGTTATACATCACGACGGCATTGTTCAGCGGCAGAGCTAAGAAGCTTACTTGATTGTCCTTAGCCAGCGCGGTCAGCGTGTCGATGGACTCCCAGGTTTTGAACTCGATGTTGACCGATTCTCCCAATGCCTTGGATTCAATTAGCCTCAGAATAGGCAGAGAAGGCGGAGAAGGAGGGCCGCCGACCGTGATATTCAGTGTTTCTGCCGGGCCAGCGGAGGGAGCGGCGGATTTGGGCGAATTTTCATTTTTTTGTTGCGAACAGGCACTTAACATAAAAAATAAACTTAACAGTAAACTGAGGCACAAGGCATAAACAGATTTAGCTTTCATCGTGAGTTCCTTTCAAGCGGTTATTTTGACAGCTAGATGGTAATGTTGATGAATTTTATTGATAATTATTCTCAATTACAGTGAAAATAAAAACCTATCATAAGACATGATAGGCCTGCGCCCAACTATTTTTTGCTGCTGCAAACGGCAATATAATTCAGATCTTTACCCGTCGTATTAAAAAAGGTATACATCTTTTTGAACTGTTCCCGGTTCTCTTTCTTGAGCCCGTTTTTCACAATACGCAGCGCCCCGATAACCCCTTCATCGCGAATGAGTCCATTGATACTCATTAAGGACATGGGACCGGTAGCATTGTCTACTTGCTTAAAGCCTGCGGAGTGGAACAATCCCGCCCAATGCCCAACAGACAGCGGCTCGACATTGATGTGAATGGTGCGGCGAAGCTCGGCTAGATGTTCTTCCATATTTTCCTTGGCAAAGGTAATATCATGTGTTAGCAGAATGCCGCCAGGCTTTAGTACCCGATAGTATTCGGCGACTGCCTTTTCCTTCGCAGGCTGGTTAAGCATCGTGAGCATGGCTTCATTAATGACAACGTCAAAGCTCTCATTCTCAAAAGGGAGCTTCATCGCATTGCCTTGCCGGACATGGATATAGTTTTCCAGATTGGCATTTTTAATATTTCGGTTTGCTTTTTCCAGCGCCCGCGGGTCCATATCAATGCCGGTAATTTGACAGTGGTATTTCCCGGCCAGTTGAATGGAGGTGGTGCACATATTGCAGGCTACCTCCAAAACCTGGCTGTCCGTACTCAGATTGGCTTGCTGGATCAGCCAGTTGGTTGCTGCAACGCCGCCGGGCCGCAAACGTTTTTTTCCCAGCCGCGCCAAAAAATTATGGCCTACTTCCTTTTTCATCGCATTCACCCCATTACTTATCCGGCTTGACTACAACCAGAAGCATCTGAAACGCTTCTGTTGCGTATAGGGCATGCGGAATATTGGCCGGCATAACTAGGGTCTCCCCCGCATGAACTGTGTAGTTATCTTCTCCAATTGTAATTTCCGCTTGCCCGGACAAAATGTTGACCATGGCATCGCCCGGGGAAGAATGGCCCCCAATCGACGAGCCTTTATCCAGCGAAAGTAAGGTCATTGCCAGATTTGGCCGCTGTACAAGGTTCAGACTGGAAACCTGCTGTTCCTCTATTGTGATGATTTCTTTCAAATCTATGACTGCGGATTGCGGCAGTTTTTTAATAAATAAACCTGTTTCCATTTTGAATACCTCCGTTTTATATACTGATTTGCAAAAATTTGCAGCTGCTGTGGGCGGAATAATCATGCCATGTGCCCGCTGGGACGATAACAGATGCGCCGGCTGTCAATTGATAGGGCTCTGCCGCCACCAGCAGATGAAGCTCGCCTTCCAGCACATGGATGATTTTAGATTTGGGGGAGGTCTCCGAACTGATAGTCTCCTCCTGATCCATGGCATACAATACCCATTCCGGTTGTGCTGCTGTTTCGGCTGCAGCTACGGGCAATGACAGCGTTCGGCTCGCAATCCGGTGCGGCTTGACGCTGATCATATCTGTTAAGAAAAATACCTTGCCTGCTGTAATTCCACTCATACGATCCCCCTGTTCAAAGTACAGTGTTTTGATTATTTCCAAATTGCTTGATTGAATGATTCCTGCAATTTGATATAATGAGAATGACTAATGAGAATTATTCTCATTTATTTTATTGTAGCAGAGTATTCATCATGACTCTGTTGCCATGGCAACAGGAGGCTGAGAAAATTGCAGAAATATCTGAGCAGGATACAGAGCACCACTTTGTTTAAGGGATTCGCGGACCGGGAGGTGCAGCAAGCACTGAGCTGCCTGCAGGGCACAATCAAGGATTTTGCGCGGAAGGAGGTTGTTTTTAGAAAAGACGATATTCTGGATTCGGTGGGCATTATTATCCATGGCAATGTTTTGCTGTGCAAAGATAATATCTCAGGCATGAGATTTATTTTCTCGGAACTCGGGGATGGAGAAATCTTTGGCGAAACGGCGCTTCGCCTTGTCCAAGAGCACAGCGGCTATGAAGCGGTGGCGGGATCGGAATGCCGGATTCTGTTTATCAAAATAAATAAAATCGTCCGGCCCGGCCAGGACACTTGCCATTTAAGGGGACGGATCATTGAGAATATGTTGGCCCTGCTGCTTGAGAACAACCGGTCTATCTATCAAAAGCTGGATCTGGTCTCCCACAAATCGCTGCGGGACCGTATCCTGCATTATTTGGCCCTCCAGACCAAAAAAAACAATTCCGCCTGTTTTGAAATTCCGTTTACCCGCAGCGACCTGGCTGATTATTTGACTGTTGACCGCAGCGCCTTGTCCAGAGAGCTGCAGCGAATGGCACAGGACGGGCTGATCCGGTTTAATCGAAATCAATTCGAGCTGTTGGACGCGGAGAATCAGCTGCGGATCAGCGATTTTTAGAATAATTTCTCCAAACATAGTAAAGGAGTAAACAGAGGGAATAATCAGCTAGAAAGCGCATTGGGAAAGGATTTGACCGATCTAAACAGCATAAAAGAGGTAGTTAAAGTTAGCTAACTGTTGACTTGAGTTTTGATTTGTTGATTTTAGCTATCTATCGGAGTTACTCATAAATACAAGAGCCCGCGTCGGACGCGGGCTCTTGTATTTTACTCTCCTCCAGTAGCCACCGGATTCTCCTCATATGAAATCCAATCACTCCAGCTTCCTGCATACAGCTTCACATTCTTGTACCCGGCTTTGCCTAGCGCGAGCACATTCGGGCAGGCACTTACACCTGAACCGCAGTACACGATAATTTCTTGCTCAGGATCAATTCCCTCATAATGCTCTTTCAGCACCTCAGTTGATTTCCAGCGCCCTTGCTCATCCAGTACATCCTTCCAGAACTTATTGATCGCTCCGGGAATATGACCTGCCTTCGGATCAATGGGTTCTTCAAGTCCTTCATAGCGGCGGGACTCGCGGGAATCCATCAATAGTGCGCCACCGTCGTTAACTACATTTTGCACATCTTCCATGCTAACAAGCATCTTCTTCTGAACATCTGCTTCATACTGGCTAGGAATCCTAACCGCTTGATGATCACTGACGGGAAACTTACCATTTTTCCAAGCAGAGTAGCCTTCATCCATTACATACACACGTTCATGCCCTAAATAACTGAGCATCCACCATAAACGGGAAGCGTAAGCTCCACCTTGATCATCATAAGCAACGACAATGCTATCTCTGTTAATGCCAACCTTGCTAAGAACGGTGGTTAGCTTCGAGATCTCAGGCAGTGGGTGGCGTCCACCGTGTGCGCTTACTGGAGCGGAAAGCTGTTCTTCCAGATGTAGATAAAGTGCTCCGGGAATATGATCTTCCGTATAGGCTTTACGCCCAGCTTCCGGATCCGTGAGTAAAAAACGGCAATCGACTATAACAAGTTCAGGCTCGTATAACCGAGCAAGCAGCCATCGAGTAGAAACGATCGGTTCCATAAAGTAGCCTTCTTTCCTGTTTAATATGTATGGAGTCATTATAGCGGAAAATAAAAGAGGGCGCACCTTAAGCTTATGGCTTAAACTGCGTCCTCATTGAATTAGATCAAACGATATCCTGATGGCAAGCTGCCGGTACGTTGAATGGTGCGAACCTGCGCCGGGGTCAGCCGTTGATTGCTTGAAATGAGCGATTCGACATCTCCTCTTCGCAGAAAGTCGTCCAGTTCGCGGATGCTGCGGTTACCACGCAAAATGACGAAATTATCGCGGAAGGCAGAACGATCGAATAACACAAGCGTAGCGTTCGGATTTGTGGAGAAGAAGCGCAAGCTTTCTATTCCTGTAAGGACTGAATCTATATCTGTAATGCCCAGGTTGCCGCGAAGAGTTCTGCGAAGCCCCCGAAAGTTCTCCTCACTAAACACTCTTAGCCTAGGATATATTACAGATGTTACTTTTTTTGTAATCATGGTTAATCCCTCCAAGTTCGATTGACGAACTGTCGTTTTCGACAACTCGCCGCCAGATTTACCATAAATGAATGCGGTAGTTTCGACTGGAAAAAGGAGTGACCTGGGCGCTAGGCTCCGGATTACTCCTTTTTGTTGTTGTAAGCAATTCCTAGATCAAACGATATCCCGAAGGCAAGTTACCGCTGCTGCGGATATTACGGATTTGTTCGAGGGTTAAGCGTTGGTTAGTAGAAATAATGGATTCCACGTCATTACCTGAAATGAAATCATCCAGATCCCTAATGTTGCGGTTCCCGCGAAGAACACGGAAATTTCCTCTAAACCGGGTTCTTGTGAAGAGTACCAGTGTAGCATTGCTGCTAGTAGAGAAGAACCGAAGGCTCTCAATACCATCGAGGATGTTGTCCGTATTACGAATACCCAGGTTGCCAGTATATACTCTACGGCGTCCATTGAAGTTTTCTTCATCGTACACGGTCAAGCGAGGGAAAGTCTGAGAAATGTGAACTTCTTTTTTCATTTGTAATTCCTCCTTTGTTATCTAATCTATGTTCATATAACTTTTTGGCTTGGCTGAAAGTCTAATAGAAAGCCCTTATTTGCATGAATTTATTATTTTGGGCTTTACTCCAACAATATATTAGTGTACTATTTAACTATGACACTGACACAATATAAAAAATGAACAATACATTAGTTGGCAGGGAGGATTCGCATGAAACAGGGGAGTGGTATAGAAATGCAAGATTCAATCGTTCTGCAAATGAATGAGGTAAGTAAGATCATCAAAGGAAGACCGATTGTGGATAAGCTGACATTTGATATCCGTAAGGGTGAAATTGTTGGATTGCTAGGTCCAAACGGTGCAGGAAAGACCACAACGATTCGAATGATGACGGGTTTAATAAGGATGAGCGAAGGCGATGTGATTATCCAAGGCCACAGTGTGAAAAAGGATTTTAAGCAGGCGATTGGCCATATCGGTGCGATAATTGAAAATCCAGAGTTTTATCCCTATATGACTGGACTTGATAATCTGAAGCAGTACCAAAGAATGACGGATAACATTGAGGCTGGCAGAATAGATGAGGTTGTAGAACTGGTAGGACTTCAAGAAGCGATGAATAAAAAAGTAAAGGCTTATTCGCTGGGGATGCGCCAACGTCTTGGGATTGCTCAGGCGCTTCTCAATCGGCCAAAGTTATTGATTTTAGATGAACCTACGAACGGACTTGATCCGGCCGGAATACGGGAAATGCGTGATTATATGCGTACCATCGCCGAAGTGGAAGGCATTTCTATTCTGATTTCCAGCCATTTACTTACTGAAATTGAACAAATATGCCATCGGGCTATTGTGATCCAGAATGGTAAGCTGGTGACCGTAACTACGATTGGTGAGGAGCAGGAAGCAACCGCACAAGTGAAGCTCACCATCCGTGTAGGATCAATCGAATCCGCTATAAATATCTTGGAGCGCTTGGATTATGCGGAATTGATCTCTATGGATAGCGCGCGATCTGAAGTGACAGTAAGTCTGCTTGATAGCAGAGTACCGGAGCTTGTATCTACTTTTAGTGATGAAGGTGTGGGGATTTTTCGGATTACGGAGAATAAACAAAGTCTTGAGGAAGATTTCTTGAAATGGACAGGAGGAAACCGCATTGCGTAACTTTAATAATCTGATTGTGAATGAATGGCTCAAGCTCTCAAAAAAACGCACATTTTTTATGCCATATCTGATATTAATTCTATTATCCCTGCTGTTAGGTTATATAGTTCATTCTGTCTCACCTGGCCTGTTTGAATCAGCTTATGATTTTTCAGCAATGATGCTGCTTTCCCAAGGGATTGGGCAAGTGATTACAATTCTTGCGATTATCGGAACAGCAGGTATTGTCTCAAAAGAGTATAGTCAAGGAACCATCAAGTTCCTGCTTATCCGCGCCAGAAGCCGTACAGCAATCCTCGCATCCAAATATGTGGTTGTACTGTTGTATGCTTTGACTTTGACTGTCATCGGAGGTATAGCCGTTTTTGGAACAGGAGCTTTGTGGTTTGGACTAAGTGGTGGAGAAGCGGGTATGAGTGAGATGCTTACAAACCTATTGTATAATCTCGTTAGTACGGTTGTGTATGGAACACTTGCTTTTATGCTGGGGATATTGACCACTTCAACGGGAGTAACGATAGGGGCTACTATGTTTGCGTTAATGATAGACAAATTGATTATTTCTCGTGATTTTTACAAATATGTTCTGTTTCCAAACTTAAATTTATCTGCTTATGAAGGTGGAGGAGCACCTATGCCTGGAATGACACTGACCTTTTCTGTCGTGATGCTTGTCTTATACACAGCTGTCTTTCTTCTCGTAGGTTTCTCCGTCTTTAGACGAAGGGATGTTGCTTAATCATGACAATCGAATTCGATAACAACCTGCCGATTTATATACAGATCATGAATTACATCAAAGGTGAAATCGTCACAGGCAAGCTGAAACCGGGAGACAAAATACTCTCAGTACGAGAACTTGCCAGTGAACTGCAGATTAATCCGAATACGGTGCAAAGAACTTTTCAGGAACTGGAGCGTGAAGAAATCGTGGAAACCCGGCGTGGAATGGGAAGATACGTCACAAGTAATGAAGGTACTATCCTGACCATCAAAAAAGAAATGGCCAAAGATGTGCTAGATCGTTTCATTCGTGGTATGCAGGATCTTGGCTTTCAAGGCGAAGATATTTTAGCGGCGGTTGCGGAGAATATCCGTAACAAGGATAAAGAATAGGGGGATAAACAAGTTGGGAAATATACTTGAGGTTCATGAAGTTACAAAAAAATATAGATCCAAGCATGCCCTCCACAAGGTATCTTTTAATCTGAGTGCGGGTAAGATCACAGGACTGCTGGGCAGTAACGGCAGCGGCAAAAGTACACTTATGAAAATCATCGCTGGACTGACACAACCTACCTCTGGTCGTGTATCCGTCATTGGGGGTTCTGTAGGAACAGAAAGTAAAGCGGTGGTGTCGTTTATGCCTGATAAGCCGCTTACAGAATCCTGGATGAGTGTTTCTGATGCTCTGAAATTCCAAACTGACTTCTATCCGGATTTTGATCAGACTAAAGCCTCGCGAATGTTGGAGTTTATGAAACTAAGAGCGCAAGATAAGGTAAAGGACCTGTCCAAAGGGATGAACGAACGTTTACAGCTTACACTTGCCCTATCACGCCGAGCTAGCCTTTATTTGCTGGATGAACCCATTGGTGGTGTAGATCCGGTAGCTAGAACAAAAATTCTTAACGCGTTAGTAGAGTTTTATGAAGAGGACAGTACCATTCTCTTATCAACCCATTTAGTATCGGATATTGAGCGGATCTTTGATGATGTGATTTTTATAAAAGAAGGAGAAATTCTGATGCATACTGCGGTGGAGGATATTCGGCTACGCCATGGCAAAAGTATTGACGAACTGTTCAGAGAGGTGTACGCAGAATGCTAAAGCTAGTGAAGTATGATTTTAGACGGGATAGGGATAAGTTTCTTGCAGTTTTTGTAATCATAATTCTGGCGCAGATTGGGTTAGGATTTACCAAACTGCATGACTATGAACGGTTTACTATGAACGGAATAGCTTATGTTATTGCAGGACTGATCTTTCTTGTCATGGCAGCAAAAACCTTTTTTAACAATATAAATTCCTATAATCGTCGCCTAGTGCCCGTAAGAACTTTGAACACAGTCCTTTCTCCGTTAGTGCTCTATTTAGCTCTAATGCTGGGTATTATTTTAATAGCTTTGATCCATTTTGGTGTGTATCTTTCAATGTATCCCTCCTCATTTCTTCCGGAGAATTTCTGGAAAGTGGGATTGTTAGTTCTCTTGCAGGCGTATTGGTTTGCCGGTTATATCATGCTTACCTTGATGGTCTCCATTACGGTTGCACGAAGTGTGAAATTTAAGGGGCGAGTATGGATTGGGCTGGCCACTGCGTATTTGTTACAGAATGGAATATTCTATTTGGAGTATTTTATTTTCAAAAGTAACTTCACTGCTTGGGAAAGTGTATTCCAGTTCGAGGTCATAGATGAGATGGATACCGCAAATGGGATACAGCTTATACAGGGTCATTTGAATCTAGCTCCTCTTCTGTTTGAAGCGGTGATAGCAGTTCTTCTTATAGTGGTCATCATCAAGCTAGTTAATAAAAGAGTGGACGTCTAGCCACAACTTTGCGGAATAGTTTTTTGAACGGAGGCAGAGCGATTTAGCTTTGTCTTCGTTTTTGTGCAAAAAAAAGACGTCCTTCTAAGTGAAGGGCATCTGTTAGGGTAAGTTCTACAGACCTTCAACCCGAAGGGTGGCGGTCCATGTTTCAAGCTCTCTTATTAGGCGTTCTTCCTCATTTTCGTCCAAGCGGAATTTAACTCCATATTGATATTGGCCAAGCCCAAACATCCAACCCCACCGGACGCTGCATAAGAGCTGAAGCTTCTCTTCATTTAATTGAAGATGAATAATAAGCCTAGTATCTCTTGCAGTGAATCGAAGATTCAAAGGAGTACGTACCTTACAACCCGAACGGCTAAGATCGAGTAATACAGCCTCTGTTAACTTTCCAGCACCTGGACCGGAATTGTTAAGCGGAACTTCAATCCAGCATTCAAGCGGATGGTTCATAACATAACGGAATGGTTCTTTCCTGCTGGACACATCCATAATTTTCCTCCCCATTGTTTATTTGCTATTATATCGAAAGGGAATGTTGAGAACAATCTACTAAAGTGCTATTTTTAATTAAGAATTAATTTTTTTAATACTAACGAAGGTGATGAGATTTATATGTACCAATACCTTAATGAAACGTTCCGTAATCACAATTTTGATCAAGGAAGCTTGCAGGATGGTGAGTTAAATAACTGCACATTCGAGCAATGCTCCTTCAAAGGCACTTCTATGGAAGAGATGAACTCTATTGGCTGCCGATTTATTGATTGTGATTTTACTGGAGCCATGCTTAATGCGTCTCACCATAAAGGTTCAGCGTTTACCAATTGTAAATTTACGGGAGCGAACTTGTTTGTATCTAAATTTGAAGATTGCAAGATGGTAGGATCGGATTTCTCAAATGCATATTTGGACGGGATCTCCCTACTCGGAGGGGACTGGTCGTACACGAACCTAAGACATACTAATCTAAGCAGACAGGATCTGCGAGGGATTCGATTTACAGAAGCGGATTTAATGGGCTGTAATTTGCAAAAAAGTGACTTGCGCGGAGCGGATTTGAGCCGTGTACAATTGTCTCAATGCAAACTTAAGGGAGCGGATATGCGGGAAGCGATTGTTGAAGGAATTGATTTAAAGAGTCTGGATCTGCAGGGAGTGCGGATGGATATTGAACAGGCGGTACTCTTGGCACGTTCATTTGGGGCAAAAGTAGGGAATTAGTAAACGGACGCATCAGTTGCTAGCGTGGATCATAAAGACCTCCGCTAGCAAATCAATGCTTGAAGCGGAGGGGGTGGCAGCGCAGATTATTATGAGTATTCTAACTGCTGAACCTATGTATTATGGCATATGTAATAGTATGCGTTAACGTAACCGTTTTCTGGGTTTTGTCCACCATTTAATCCATAAGAATCCATCATCATCACGAAAAAACTTTATACCTACCCAGCGTAAGGGTGTCCATACTTCTTTAAAATAATATGAAGGCATAGTCTGTTAGACCCTCCTATATAGTAAATTATTACTATATATTACGCTAATTCTACGGGATTCACAAGCTAGATTTACTAATAATTACATATTGTCCGGGTGAAAGGAGTTGAGGATGCATTATGCAGGACCTAAGGCACCGCTTGAGCTACCGAGAAGTGCACCCTTCCATTTTACATAGACGCTCTACGTCATAGTGGATAGCAGTGGTCGATGTCATGAAAGACAAAGGAGTAGTAGTTCTCTAATAATAGGAGAACTACTACTCCTTTTTTTGGATCGTTGTTTGGCTGCTTTTACACCGCCGAGTCATATTCAGTCCACTGAAGCTTAAGGACCCGGATGACGTTATTAGCATATTTTTAACCTTTTGAGCGTGCTTTCGGACCTCAGAGACATTATTCTATATGAAGAGCCTGTTATTGAGTGTTTTTGGTGCCAATTGCGGCTGTGGTGTCCGTTAATATCCAAAAAGTGAGCTAACGCTGCGTATAAGGTCAGCTGAGTCCGATAGATGATTCGTAAGCGAATGAGATGTAATTAGGAAGTTAGATGTTCAGATCATTGAGGCTACTCCAGCAGTCATTTCATGGGTAATGGGATGGCTTTTTTTTGTTGCCGAGTTGGATTCGAATCTAGTAAAAACACAATGTTAGAAGGGGATAAGCACAGTCATTTTATGATGCCTCGCATTTAATAAACGGAGAGGATGTGATGAGATGACAGAAGGCGAGTTTATAGCGAAGATTGCGAATTTTGCTGTAAAGGACATGCAGCTCACTAAGGTTCCTGCTTCGTTAACCATTGCTCAAGCGGCTCTGGAGTCAGGCTGGGGCAGCAGTGGATTGACTGTGAAAGCGAATAATTTGTTTGGGATCAAAGGAAGTGGACCTGCTGGCAGCATTACTGTACAAACTACCGAATATATTAACGGTAAAGCTGTTAAAGTGAATGCCCCTTTTCGAGCCTATAACAACTGGGGAGAATCTATCGCGGATCATTCCGACTTGATTGTGAATGGAGTCTCATGGAATCGCAACCTTTACAGCAAGGTTCTCGGTGCGAGTGGCAAGGTGGCCGCACAAGAGATTGCCGCAGCTGGTTACGCTACTGATCCGAACTATGCAGCTAAGCTGATTCAAATTATGAATACCTATAATCTGTATCAATATGACGACAAATCCATGGGAGGAGATGATGAGATGTCAGCAGAGGATAAGCAAAAGCTTGTTAGTCTAGAATCGGAAGTAAAGGAACTGCGTGCTCTTATAGCAGCTCTTACAGATAGCAGGGATACGCTGAAAACAGGTGTGCAAGAACAGGGGCAGTCGATTAATAAGCTTACGGATCGGGTGACATTCATTGAAAATCGGGCAGTCATGAATGTCCCTGCATGGGCTGAAGCGGCTGTGAAAGCAGCGACTGCGGCAGGACTTCTCGATACTCCATCGGGTGGCAGTTACGATTTCTATCGCATATTAACGGTGCTGAACCGTGCAGGTTTACTTGTAACAGGAAGTAAAAAATGAAATAAGGAGGATTAAAAAACATGTATAACGATGCTCTCAACAGTGTGCTTGCCTTTGCTTCAGTCCTAGCTGTTTTTGTAATGGCACTTGTACAACTTGTGAAGAATAGCATTGAACTTCCGCGGAACATTGTGCCAGTAGTGGGGTTGGCTATTGGCTTGCTGGTTGGAGCAGTTGCCTACCCGTTCACTGATATGAATCTGATTCTGAGACTCTGGGCGGGGGGGCTTGCGGGACTATCAGCGACCGGTTTGTTTGAATTAGCTTTTAATAAAAGGGAGGGGACGAAAAAAGATGATAAATAGATCTTGCCTATGAGTTTTATAAAACAATCGTTTTACACTGGTAATGTGGCTATGCATTCTATCGAGAACACTAATATATTATGGTATGCCAATTTATAAAGGGGGTGCAACGATGGGAACTTACCTTGATGCAAGAACATCTCAAAATGCCAGCCTCGCCAACTCTATATCTATTCCTATTACGGTACTTAACACGCCGCAGCTTTTTGGACAGATTGGGCTGTTAACGGCTGGAGTGACTACCAATCCACGTGTTCTCCTTAAAGGAACGATATCAGTGACGCTTCCGCTAGCGTTAGTGGGCATCACAATTACGATTGTAAGAGGAACCTTGGCTACCGATCCAAAAGTGTATTCTGCTACTTCAACTTTTGCTCTTAGTATATTGGCTCCGCAAGTAATAACCTTTTCAGCAGCGGATTTCTTACCAGCCATCACACCTCAGCTCACTTATACAGCATTTGTTTCTTCTAATCTTCTCGGTACAGTACGTGTGGGCCCAGAAAGCTTTGATGGTATTTTAGTTTCTGATTAATTGTAGAGCCTTTAACCTCGCTGGTAGCCCAGTAGAGGTCTTTTTTTTAACTGAACGCCCAATCTTCTAAGGGGATCATTACATATCTTATGATGTATTCTAAATACGGAGGAGGTCTTCTCATGGGTGCTGAATATGGTCATGTTGGTGGTGCTTTTACTTCTACAGGCGCAATCTTAGTTTTGTTCATTTTATTAGTAATTATTACAAGCGCATGCATATTCTAAATCACTAAAATAGCAGAGCTCCATGTTGGTATTTTGCCGACTTGGGGCTTTTTTTTTTGTAGATATTTTGTCCATTAATGTAATATAAAATAATAAGTTAAAAGAATACTAATCACGTAGTGAATAACATGAGTTTACAATACTATGATTTTGAATATTCAAATATACATGTTATCTTAATCTGATAACATAGATTAATACTGTTAAATTTTATTTAGGAGAGAGCTAGTTTGAAGAAAAAAATGATGATCGGAATTTCTTCTGTTATTGTACTTTT
This sequence comes from Paenibacillus sp. FSL R7-0048, assembly GCF_038004505.1. Classification (NCBI taxonomy): domain Bacteria; kingdom Bacillati; phylum Bacillota; class Bacilli; order Caryophanales; family Paenibacillaceae; genus Paenibacillus; species Paenibacillus sp. FSL R7-0048. The sequence goes on from NZ_JBBORF010000001.1 coordinate 3,129,240, forward strand.
AATCATTGTTGTAACTGTGGGAAGCTTTTATTTCTATCATGTTGCTATTGCACGTGCTTCAAAGGACTTCTTAAATGAAAGCCCTGACCTGCAGTCCAGTCCAGAGGTAGAACAATCTAAAGATACCTCGAAGGCAGACCAAGAGTGGTGGGATACCCAGAGCTTTGATAGATGGGAAATGAATTCTGATGACGGAATACAGCTTAAAGCGTACTATTTAGCTGCTCCTGAACATTCCGATAAGACAGTGATTATTGCTCATGGCTATGCTGGAAATGCAACTCAAATGAGCGGTTATGCCAGAATGTATTATGAGAGACTTGGATATAATATTTTGCTGCCGGATGCCAGAGGACATGGAGAAAGTGAGGGGGACTATATCGGATTTGGATGGCCAGAACGTAAGGATTACCTGAAGTGGATACAGAACGTTCTGAAAGCAAACGGTGAGGATACACAGATCATACTGCACGGCGTTTCCATGGGGGGAGCTACCGTAATGATGACAAGCGGTGAGGATTTACCAGCTAATGTTAAAGCAATTGTGGAAGATTGCGGCTATACCTCAGTAAGGGACGAACTTACCTTTCAATTAAAAAGAATGTACCATCTCCCCGCCTTTCCAATTGTAGATACGACCAGTATGCTAACAAAGATCCGGGCAGGTTATTCCTTTGGTGAAGCCTCGGCCTTAGAACAGGTGAAGAAATCTAAAACGCCAACTCTGTTTATTCATGGCGATAATGATACTTTTGTTCCAACGGAAATGGTTCATACGGTATATGAAAATAGTCCGGTCGAGAAGGAGCTTTACATCGTTCCTAATGCGGGTCACGGAGAAGCTTTCCGCATGGATCCGGTTAAGTATGAGAGCGTAGTTTCTGAGTTTATCGGAAGATTTGTGAAATAGTTGTTGCTGAAAAGGCTGCCGAAAGGTAGTCTTTTCGTGCTTATAATACCGTTAAACATAAATTCGGGGCCCTCTTTCGAGAGCCCCTTTCATGGGAGATGATAGAATCAAAGTATTATATTTTATTGTTATTTCCGTTTCAACTGATACAATAGGCTGAATTTGTTTAATTAATCGCTACATCAAGTTGTAAATGTTAGTTTTAAGTAGAGTTCGTCAACAAGTTGTCAACAACGCGACAACAACTACGCCTTTGTTTTCCTTGCTCGTTTAACAATCTTTGGAGGTTGGAGGAAGGTATTGAAAACGTCAGCTGCTGATTGATCTGCAGCTTCAATAATATGACCATAGATATTCATTGTAGTTGATATCTTAGTGTGCCCTAGTCTACTAGAGATGATTTTAGCATGAACACCACTGCTAATTAAAAGAGTGGCAGAAGTATGACGTAGATCATGAAATCTAATGTATCTTAACTGTGGATTTCTAGCGTGGAATTCGCGCCAGTAATCTCCCCAATTTTTTGGGAATTTAGGACGTCCATTGTCGTGAGCGAATAAAAATGAATATTCTCCACCTTCCCATGGAACTTTAAGCTCAGTGCGAACCCGCATCATATGCTTTTGATATTCTACAAGTTCTTTTACTACGGAAGAAGGCAACGTTATCGTTCTTCCTGTACCACGTTTAGGACCCTTGATTACAGGCATACCATTTTTAAACATTGGAATAGTTTGATGTACAAGGATACTACCTTTTTCTAAATTAATATGTCTCCATTCAAGACCCAAAAGTTCTCCACGGCGCATTCCTGTAGTGAGAGCTAAAGTAACAAATATTTTGAATTTAATAGTTTCTTTTTGGAGGGACTTTAGAAGTTCAGCCACTTCTTGTTCGTTATAAAAACTCATCTCCTTTGGGGTCTCTTTGGGTTTATCGATCCCATCCATTGGATTTACTTTGATAACTTTCCAAGACACCGCTTTGCTGAATATACTTCGAAGTACTCTGAAGCAATAAACCACTGAGGCTTCACCAGTTTTTTTTGATAGCTCGTCCAACAGGGTGACAATATCTAAAGTCTTAATTTTATCCATTTGTATATCACCTAAAATAGGAGTGAGTTTTGTCGTAGAGTGGTATTTGTAATTGAAAGCACTTGTTTCAGCTAAATTTTTATCTACAAATTTATCGCTCCATAAACCAGTGAATTCTCTAAATGTCATTTTTTCAGGTCTAAAATAATTTCCGGATTCAACTTCTATTTTGAATTTATTCCATTCTGATTCTAAGTGATCTTTGAGTTTTTTTGTTGTTTTTAGTAATGCAGTATCTTCAACTCGATAAGTCATCGTTTCTCGACCGCGCTTTGTTCCCGACCCTGTTTCAACTGTAAATAACCAAGAACTTTTACCTCTCTTTTGAATACTCGCCATTCAGATCACCTCGAAAATTTACTATAATTATGTATTTTCAAATTTCAGAAATTTTGAAATGACCCATGTATATTCCACAAATCTGTATTTGATTCGGGACATAAAATTTCGCTTCATAATCATCATTCTCTGGGGATAATTTGATTTGGGAATCATTTTCAGACCAATGTATGCGTTTCAGGAATCCTTCCTCACTGTCATTTACAAGTGCGGCAACTAATTGACCATTATGTTCTGCCCATTGAGCATGACGCATATAAACAATATCTCCATCCGTAATTCCGATATTTATCATTGAGTCACCTTTGACGCGTAGTGCATAATCCGGTTGTTTTTTGTTGGGAAAAGGATAGTGGATGTACTCCTCAATATTTTGATCAGCAAGAAGACCATTTCCAGCACAGATTGTTCCGAGTAATGGTATTTCTCTAAATCGCGGATGTTGCTCAAATAGGTCGGGAAAAATATCTGACTTTGCAATTTTCAAGGTATCTGAGATTATTTGTAGATTTCCCATAGACATTAGTGTTCTACCATTAACATAATCAGAAATAGTGCTCGAGGCTACTCCTGTTCGTTCACTTAATTCTAGTTGAGTAATTCCTTTTAGCATTAAGACTTTTTTTAAGTTAATAGATATTTCTTTCATAAGATTAACCTCGTAATCAGTGAACTTTTTCCGCGCCACTTTGAAAACCTCCGTTTTTTTCCGGTTATATAGAAATAATATTTATTATATCCGATTTAATCAGATATTAAAAGTTAAATTTGGAGTTTTGATGTTGACAATCCGATTTAATCGGAATAATATTGGTTTGGGAGGTGAGGCAATGGACGATTACAAAATTACTTGGAGAGCCGCCAGAGTAAATGCAGGTTACACTTTAAAAGAAGTCTCCGAAATGACCAAAAAAAATATGGATCTCATTCGGAGGTATGAGAAAGATTCGACTGATATACCCTGGGCCTTAACAAATGAGTTACTAAAACTCTACAAAGTGCCAGCAGAAATAATTTTTTTTGGCAGGGAATCCGATTTAATCGGAAATATCAAAGTTTATGCGATTATATCGTAATTAGGAGGAGGTTAAATGAAAGAAGAACATGTTGCATCTGATTTTTTGGATGCTGTTGCTGAAAAAGTCGCATCCAAGATTTTACCAACTGTTTTAAAGAAAATTGAAGAGAACATTCCCATAAGTGGGGATAAAATGGTTGAAGCTGAAAAAGCTGCTGAAATATTAGGCGTCTCTAAAGATTTGATTTATCGTCTCTGTAGTCAAAAACAAATCCCGCATGTGAAATCAGGAGCGCCTGGTTCACGTAGACCAAAAATGATGTTCAGTATACGTTCTTTGGAAGAATGGATACGGCAACAAGAACGTTTAAATTGCCCAACATGGGATAGTCGAGCTTAAAACCCTTAAAGATTGACTCAAAAAGGAGATATAAATCAATGAAAGAAGAAGACAAACAGGAAGTACGAGGAATGATTGCGGAAGCGTTTCAGTTTACCCCTAAAGGCGATGTATTTATCAATGGAGCTACAGTAACAATTGCTACTCCAGTAGATGCAGAGGCATTCTGGAATGAACGATCAGAATTGGTTAAAAGGTTCAGTGGAAGATTAATTTCCAAAGCACCAATTGAAGATGGAGTATACGAACTGAAAAAGAAACTAACCTTGGTTGGAAATGAATTAGTTAAAGTGATTTCCAACCTTGATCGGAAAGCAGTTGAACTTGGTGTGTTTAATGACTCTGGAATTGGACTTGAGTTAGACGAACTAGCGGGGCTAGCAAGTAAACTTTTTAATTTGCTAGAAATTAAAGAAACCACCGCTGGAACGGTGGCAGAAAAAAATAAAAGTTGTTCCAATTGCGGACACCTAGCTAGAGAGAAGGCATTTAAATATTGTACTAGATGTGGATCAAAGCTAGATACCTAAAGGTTAGGAACCTGTCGTGTCTCATAAACAGACGACTTAGGTCGCTTCATTTTCACATCGCATTTAGTGCAGAAAGCTCCTGCATAGTTGATTTTCTGTCCGCACTCCGGACATTCGCCAATTAACTCAGTTCCGCAATCTCCGCAAAATCGGTCATAAACATCCGAAGTGCTGAAATTGCAATCTTGAATCGGACATACATTTACGTTTTCTTTCGACAAAGTAAAACCCCCTATCTTGTAAGAATTGATTTAAATATAATTCCATTTTATCACAAAGGAAGAATATTGCAGTGGAGGAGTATTCCTAATGAAAGAAGATTTACAAACAGCTTATGAAGCTCTTTCAAGAGTAACAGCAACTGCATTAGCTACTGGAGACAAAATCGCTTTGAGAGAAGCCGGACTTGCTCGGGCCAAAACACTGGAGTTAAAGACAATGCTTCAGCAGCGTGAGGTAAAGCCCCAAAGAGTAAGGCTTAACCGTGTTGAGAATTATTGCTTACCAAGTTTGTGAGGGAGGAGGAAAGATAATGGGAGAAAGTGTAGGGGCAGTGAATCTAACGGTCCAGAGTGAAGTAAAGGACACTCCCGAATGGAAAAGCCTCGTCTCAGTGAGAGAGGCTTTAGGAAATATCGATCCGGTGTATGCAGAAATTGTTTCGGAAGTACTCAGCCTTATTGGTAAAAAAAGCGTGACTTATGAAGCAGCCTTATATATTCTCGAACGTTCAAAAGAAGCTCTGAGAAAATGCACACTTCTGCAAGATGAATATACGCCTTAATTAGCTCTTGGAACACTTACAGAACCGATAGTCGGCTGCATTACATGTTTTTCTTGTTGGTTTTCGACCGATTTGACCGCTGTAGATAAATAAACAGCATTGTTGATCGTATCTAAGCCAACCGAGAAACAATCAACTGATAAAATAAACCCCATTACACCGACTTTGTAGTCACCAGCAAACAGTTTCGATGCCTTGCCTTCAGTATTATTTCGACCATCAATAGAGTCTTCAAAGACATTCTTTAAGTAAAAAATATCTTCTGTCGAATCATTTTTGTAACCATTAAGCACGGTGTCGGCCAGTATTTCTAAATGTGTTCCATCAAGGAAATTAATAATAACCATTTTTTACACCTCCCTCCTTGGATGTTTTGGTGGATCTGGACAATCCCCATCTTATCACAGAGAGAAAATGATTTTAGGAAGGAGAATCACATTGCTCATTGATATTAGAAAAATCAAAGTAACGGATCGTATTCGCCAAGATTTTTCGGGCATCGAAGAATTGGCTCAGGACATCGCTGAGAACGGCTTAATCAATCCAATCGTTGTAACACCCGATTATCAATTGATCGCTGGAGAACGACGGTTGAGAGCACACATGCATTTGGGGAGAGAACAGGTAGAAGTAAGAGTTACTGAGGTTCGCGATTATGCTCATCAACTACAACTAGAGATAAGCGAGAACGAACACCGGAAAGACTTTACATTCTCTGAACGGGTCGCTTACGGGAAGAAAATTGAGGAACTGGAACGGATCAGAGCCAAAGAACGAATGCAAGCAGGTAAGGAAAATTTACCTGAGCATGAATCTGGTCAGGTCCGCGACATTGTAGGAGAACAACTTGGAGTGTCAGGCCGTCAGTTTGACAAGATGAAATTCATTAAGGAGAATGCCACGCCGGAAATTATCCAGCAGTTAGACGCCAATATTATCAGCACTCATAAAGCATTTACTGAAACCAAGGAACGTCTCGAAGCTGCTGTTCGCGAAGCCGAAGATCGAGCTGAACAAGCGGAGTATGAGAAGGAAGAACTTCAAAAGAAATACAAAGACGTTGTACCGGCTTATCAAGTGCAAGAGGCAGTCTCGGCGGCTCTTAAACAGCATGATGAAGAACAGACTGTTTACCTTAAACAGAAGGAGAGGGAAGCTGAAGCTCAACTCAAACAGCGGGATGATTACTGGAAAACAAAAAACAAAGAAGATTTGGACAATGAGCGCTTGAAGGTTGAGCAATTGAAGTCGGGTTACCAACGGCTGAAAGATGAGAATGAGGCACTGAAGATTAGCAACCCAGATGAATTTGATGAAAAGCAATCAGAGATACAGTTGAAAAAGCTTCGTTACGAATCAGACATCAATACTGTTCAATTCAATATCAAGGTCAAGAAATTCTTACAGGAAGCCGGAGTTACTGCTTTGATGGTTGGATTTATTGGAAATGCCAGCAGCAGTGAGAAAAAACGACTCAATGAAAGCCTAGATATGCTTCAAACTTTTATTGATCAGGTAAGGCCGGCTGTTAATAGCAGAAAGGTGGTGTAGGTGATGGAGAATACAGATCAATTGTTAACTGTTGTTGGTCAGCAACTCAAAATGACTGAACAACAAGGTACGGCACTCAGGATGATGTTTGAAGGTATGAATGCTTTCAAAGCTGAAATCATCGAACACAAGGAAGAAGTTCAGATGATGGTGCAAGAGGTCAGAGACAGTGTGACTTTGACAGATGCAGAGTGCTATCAACTACAATATGGAGTTCGTCTGAAATCTAACGAACTAACGAAAGACCGTTATAAAGAAACGGATTTAAAATTTAAGGATGTTGTAGGTCGTCATCGTAGGAGCATTTGGTCAAAACTTAAGGAACGTTTCGAAGTAGCTAAGTATAGTCACATTCGGAGAATTGACTTTGGTGATGCATTGGAGTTTATAAAAACATTTAGACCGGAGGATTACTTATGAGACATGATCTTGAGCCTGTAGTATCTTCGAACATTGCCGCTGTTGGTTACGATACAGAAAGTCAGACACTTTTCGTTCAATTCAAAGGACGCGATACAGTATATGAGCATCCTGGTGTACCGCGTTTGACCTATGAAATCATGATGGCCGCTGAATCTATAGGAAGCTATTATGCACGAAACATCAAGAAGACTTATCCAGGAACTGCTGCTATAGGTGTTCAACTATGACTATACAAGAGTTGGCTGAACGTTGGAAAAATAACAAACTTCAGTACGAAATCATTTTAAGACATTTTCCTTCGGTGGTGAAAAATCATGATTAATGGCATACCAGCAATGACTATCAAGTTAGAATCTGAAGTTGTCGTATTCGTAGAAAATGAACTTCACGCTCTATTGGTCTACAAATTAGATGGAGAAGATCCTTCGCTGAAAGTGACTGGTTTGAAAAATATTTTGGCGATTAGGGATTTATTGAATGAAGCATATCCAGCATCAACTTGCGAAGGGGGTTGCACATGTGGAACATCATCTCAAACATGCGATTCACAAGCTTAAGAAAGTGCAAGAAGAGACAACGAATGTATCAATCGGAGCAGCGTTGGAACGGGCTGGATGGTTTTTCGGACATGAATTCCAATCAGTTTTGGATGATCTGGATACCGCCTTAACGTTGGCGGAACAGAAAAATGACCCTGCTGGGGAGCAGAGCCATTTGGGTAGTTGAAACATTTGGGCGAAAACACTGTCCGCTAAAACATGTTTTCGCCTCCATATTAACATGAATTGGAGGATTTGCAAATGCAAGAAATATCTGTACACTATCCCGAACAGTGGAAAGTCGTTAATTCACGTGCCGGGAACCTCTTTACCAGTGCAGAAAATATGGTTGGAGTTGTACGCTTATCAAATGCTGATGGTCACCTGATTCAATTCGATGATGGAGAATGGGGCCTTAGTGCTGAGGGATACCGTGCATGCAACCTAGTTGCCGGAATCACCACAATAACACCTGACACAATTCGCCTTGCCGATGGTCGCGATGTAAGTAATCCATATATCGAATTTGACCCGGAGACAGGGACGGCAGATAAGTTCTGGTCTCAAAAGATCACGATAGGCATGTCGCCCTCAGGTAAACCGGTTGTTAGTTCTGCTACTGTCCTCTTTGATATCCGTGTAAGATTCGTCAAAGAACTTATGCAGAAAATCGAAGAGAACCGTGATGCTGGAAAACTTTGTATGGAAGGTACACTCACTGATGAAGAATTACGTTCCGGTATCTTCATGGCTTTTCAAGGGAAGCTTGGCGTATACGGCAGGCATGAAAATATAGATGTAATTCACGTTATTCAAAATCTTATTAACAACAAAGAACACGGTGATAAGATCGTACAGACGCTAGCGTGGAAAGCTTCGATAAAACAACAGCCGAGTATGCCATCAACAAAGATAAAGGCTTATAACGGCGTAGCAGACGTTATGGTGATCGGTTACAAAGATAACTTTGATGAATTGAAATTAAACGAAATTGTTGCTGAATATCAAGAAACAGGTGCAGTTGTTGGAGCTGAGGTGGTAGAGGAAACATTTAACGCTTCAGAGGAAGCAATTGAAGTAGAAGACAGTTTTCTTTCAACTAAGGGGGGGCCACGTTTCTAATGATTAAAACTATTCGTACAAGAAATATAAAAGGCAATACATTTGACCAGGAATTGACCGGAAAGGACATCTTTGTTGGTCCCAATGGATCAGGAAAATCTACGCGTCTCCAAGCGGTACAACTTGCGATGCTGGGGTATATCCCTGGCAAGAAAACCAACCCCGAGACCTTCAAATTAAGTTCTGGGGATGAGATGACGGCGGGGTTGCAATTGGATTCATTCTCCTTCGATCGTTCCATCGTCCGCACTGAGAAGTTAAAAGGAACAGGTGCCAAAGAGGTAAAGTACAGCGAATCAATCACTGTATCCCCTAGCAAAGGTGAGAAAAATACCACGCAAATGAATGCCCGGATCTCTGCTGAGACTGGCAACTTTCCTATGGTTTTTGACTTTCAGCAGTTCCTTGATATGTCGGATGCCAAGCGGCGTGAATTTATCTATAGTTTGTCTCCTATATCAAGTGAGGAATGGGATAAGAGGAAGGTATCGGCCCATCTTACTCAAAAGCTACTTACCCAAGGACTTCAAGAAGCCAATCCAGACCTTTATGAATCCTCGCAGGATTTAATCAAGGAATGCCTAGATGAATGGCCTAATGACTACGATTTGTCATCTGGCCTTCAGTCTATGACATCATGGGTTGAATCTCAACAGAAGCATTGGAACAAAAAACAGAATGACGCAACCGGCGCGGTGCGTGAGCTGGCAGACATGAAAAATAAGCTCGAAGAGACCGACCGGGATATTACGACAAAGAAAGAAGAATTGAAAGACTTTCGGCAGCAGCACACCGATGTACATGGGCAGATTAAGGCTGGTCATGAGATTAAGCGGCAATGGGATCAGAAACGTGGACGTTTGGATGCCTTGAAAGGTGAGATTGAACGGTTGACCGCTGAACTTGCCTCCAAGTCTGATCGTGACTATGAAACAGAAATCACAGCATTACAGCAGTCAATTAAGCAAACAAATGTCAGCACTGAAGCGAAAACCATCCAAGATCAGATTGATGGGCTGGTGGTGCTAAGAGAATCTAAAATTGCAGAGGGTATGGAAGCTAAGCAGAGGGCTGACAAACTCAACTTAGAACTCAATGAAATGAGAAGAGTGTTACAAGGCATTCAGGATAAAGGAGCTAAGGTATGTGTGCTTCACTCTTCTATCGGATGCGACAAGGACTTTTCAAAATTTACTAATTATACCTCTGAAAGAGATCCTAACCTTCAGAAACAGATTGATGATCTCACCCAACTACAAAATGAGTTGAGACTTGAAATCAAGTCATTGCGCGAACAAGAGGGTGCTCTTGAACAAGCGAAGCAGGCACTTTATAAATCTGCAGACGATGAGAACACCACAAATGACTGCATACGTTCACGGATTGAAGTTATCCGAATTGACGAACAAGAAGAAATTCGCCGGCACCAAGAAACACAGAACAAAATAATCAACTTGCAACAAGAGCAAGAACGTCTCTTAAATGATAGACAACCAACCTTTGCACCTCTTGAAATACTAGAACCACAGTTGCTAGCGTTGGCTCGGCAAATAGATGAATTAGAACGAGTGATTGAAGAAAAAGAGAAAGCCAAAATCACACTCTCAAACGCTCAGACAGCTATGATCTCAGCAAGCAAGGCTCAGTATTACTATACGGCTTGTAAGAGCTTAGCCGAAGCGCTGGGGGCTAGAGGGATTCAAGGAGAGTTGGTTAAAGGCGTTCTTGGTCCTATTGAAGACTCTATTAATGAAAATCTGCAACTGATGGGCATCCAATATCCAATGTTCTTCAGCACAGAATCCGAGACAGGTAAAGAAGTCTTTCAGTTTGGATGGATCAAGAATGATCGTAAAACTAACTTCGATGTACTGTCCACCGGTGAAAAGCTAATGTTTCTGTCTGCGTTCCTTGTCACTCTGCTTGAAAGAGCGAATCCGCCTCTAAAAGTGTTGGCCTTGGACGATATCAACAACTTGGATAAGAAGAACCTGAGCGGTGTTTTGCAAGGTCTGAACGCCTTGTCCCACAAGCTGGACAATATCTTGATTGCTGGGGTCGTGGAAATCGAGGCAGCCGAGGGCTGGACGATTTGGGATTTGACTCCTGAGGGGGCAGCATCGCGTGGTTAATCTCACTGTCGGATTAAATGAGGAACAGGCATCAGCGGTTACTTCTGATTCTGATGAAATACTAATGAGAGCTGGAGCAGGGACGGGTAAAACCCGTACCCTGACTCATCGGATAGCACATCTAAATCTAAACCATCGCGTTGGTGCTTCAAGCATTGTGGCCATAACCTTTACCCGAGCTGCGGCAAAAGAAATGAAAGATCGTCTTGTTCCATTGATTGGAGAACAGGAATCCAAAAGAATCACATGTTGCACGTTCCACGCACTTGCAGTTCGTATCCTCCAAGAATGGGGGCACCGTTTGAATCTTGATAGACAATTCACGATTTACTCCCAAGAGGATCGGGAAGAGGTCATGAAGGTCATTATCGAAACAATGGGATACAGAACCAGCGTGAGTAAAGTCATTAAGGCAGTAGATTTGAGAATCAAGGGTCTTGAAGAACAGGCGGTTTGGGACGAATACAACTATCAGTTACGCCGTTACAATGCCGTGGATCTGGATGCCTTGATTTCGAAGGTGAACACATTGTTCAGCAATCATCCTGATGTCGCTGAGTACTATCGGAAGCAGTGGAAGTACCTGTTCGTGGATGAGTTTCAGGATACGGATCAGCAGCAGATGGAATTTATCCGGTTGCTGAATCCGGAACACCTTTTCTGCATAGGTGATTGGAGACAATCTATCTATGGATGGCGCGGAGCGCGGGTTAGAAACATTCTTGAATTTACAGGTACTTATCCAAATACAGAAGTAATTGAGCTTAACCGCAATTACCGTTCAACAGTTTCAATAGTCGAAGCTGCCAATAACTTAATCTCTCATAGTGGAGTTGGAATTGGTGGAGGGCTAGTAGCTTACAAGGAAGGTACCAGCTTTGATGTAGTCTCTTTGGTTGACGATGATACTGAAATAGATTATGTAATCAGCCAGATCAAAGAGAGAGCGCAGGGTCCCAAGTATTCAGATTTTGCGATATTGGCACGGACAAATGTGCAAATTGATAACTTTTATCAAGCGTTGCGGCGGGAGAACATTCCATGTACTGTATTGAGCGCTTCGGATGATCCTCTTAAAGAGCCTGACGTAAAGTCGCTATTGAACTACCTTGCATGGATATTCAACCCACAAGATGAAACGAATTTTAAGCGGGTCATTAAGTTTCCAGAGCGGTCACTGACTGATATGCAACTTCAGGTTGCCGAACAGACAGCTATAGATAGGTCTATCCCGTTGTGGGCGGCTTTAGTGGACTCAGATGAAGAACGGGTTGTGCAATACGCCAGATCCCTCCATGACGTTGCTGAGACGGTTAGAGAGTGTGCGTCTGCGTATGATGCCTTCGATGTGTTGTCACGGAAATTAAGTCTTAGTGAACGATATTCAGAAAGATCCCTGAACAACCGAATTGAGGATTTGGTTCAAGCTCAGACATACATCATGTATTGGGTTGAACGGCAGCTGAAAGCTGGAGAAGATCATAGCCCCACAGCATTCCTCAAATGGGTCAAGATCCGAGATATTCAAGAAAAACTAATGGAAGACCGAGACGCGGTGAAACTTATGACCGTTCACGGTAGCAAGGGGCTTGAGTTTCCGACAGTCTTCCTTGTTGGCATGAATGAAGGGCTGTTCCCTAGCCAAAATACCAGGGACATTGAAGAAGAACGTAGATTGGCCTATGTAGCGGTAACCCGGGCAGAGAATGAACTTATTATTACTACTACTAAATCACATAGCAGTTGGGGCAAAGTCATTCCATCTGAACCAAGCAGATTTATTGATGAGATGAAATTTCTAAATTGACGAGGTGCTATAAATGCTCAATAGAATTATTTTGATTGGTAGACTGACCCGTGATCCTGAACTTCGTTATACTCCTGCTGGTGTTGCCGTGACGCAGTTCACTCTTGCCGTAGACCGCAACTTTACCGGTCAGAACGGGGAGAAGGAAGCGGACTTCATTCCAGTAGTTACCTGGCGGCAGTTGGCTGAGACATGCGCGAACTATTTGCGCAAAGGACGGCTGACAGCAGTAGAGGGACGTATTCAGGTCCGCAACTACGAGAATAACGAAGGGAAGCGTATTTACATCACTGAGGTCATTGCGGATAACGTGCGATTCCTGGAGTCCAACAGAAGCAATGAACACGGTGGCAGCAATTCATCAAGTAGTAATGAAAATGGTAGTAGCAGTCAAAATAGAAACTCTAGCGGTCAAAACGGAGGTTATGGTGATCCATTCTCTGGCGATGGCAAACCCATAGACATAAGCGATGACGATCTTCCATTCTGAGAACGGAGTTGTAAGCATGGAGGAAGAAAACGAGTTCGACCTTGCGGCTTACATAGAGCAAGTAGATTTAATGAAGAAACAGGCTAATGTTTTGCCTGAGAACAACCCAGCATCATTGCAAGAAAAGATTGAGTTACTTACACAGTGTCATGAACTGGCTGGAGAAATTTCAAGTGAATGCGACAGGCTCTACAAGCGCATTCACGTCCAGCGTGACATGGACTATGCAGAGGCATATATTTCTGCCAAGGCACCTAAGAAGGAGCGTGCAGAGTTGGCTACAAGAGAAATTAGAGTGCTTGAAGCAGAATCCTATGGTCGCTCAATGAAATGGCGTAACGAGTTTAAAAGTCTTCAGGAGAACATTCACACCCTCAAGCTGAAAATGAAAGTTAATTTTGCTGATGGGACGATGTACAGCAATAGTTATCAGAGGTGAGGTGATTGGCGAATCCACAACCAGAGAATGGCTTTGTAAAGCTTGCCAACGAGATATGGAATGAAATCATACGTCGTGATTTTTCCAAGCGTCAGAAAGACATCATTCTCTTCATATGGCGGTTGTCGTATGGGTGTCAGAAGAAAACAGCATCGATACCTTTGCTCAAATACTTCGAGTTATGTGGCGTTGGATACCAAAATATTCGAAAGGAACTTGATCATCTATCCAATTGTCGAGTGATAGTTTGGAATAAAAATAACAATATTTTTGCGGTGAACAAAGATTATGAGCAGTGGCAGATTAGTCCGGTAAAGGGATGGAATGAAGAAATATTCAAGGATTTAGTTAGTAAAAACATCAACTTTAAAAGTGGCGGAACTTCTCAAAACAAGAAGCCCGAGAAATCGAAGGTACATGGAATTATCATCATGGCTTCTCAAAACAAGAAGTTGTTACTTCTCAAAACAAGAAGCTCGGGCTTCTCAAAACGAGAAGTTGAAGGTGCCTCAAACCCTTGCGGCTGTAAGGCGAAACGCGTCTCTAAAAACATTATTAAAAACATTATTAAAAACAATAGTAGTTGTTGTTTAGAGGAGGACACTGAAATGGACAAAGGACTTTCAAACAAAATCAAATCAGATAGCCAGGATGCCGTTCCTGCCGGGGATGCCGACTCCAACCGGAAAGCTGCTGAATTTGATTATCGTAAACAAGTCACAGACCTTTATCTCAAACGCAGAGCAAAGGGACTTGATCTTACGGTTAATGACGAGTTGTTTTTAGATCAACTCATTGCAGACGGAGTTCCGATCTCCGTTGCCATTGACGGCATCAATCAATCCTTTGACAAATTTAAACCTAAACATAAACGAGACGAGATCAAAAGCATCAAGTACTGCGAAGGACGCATTTATAATTTATTATCCGAGCAAGACGGAAAAATAGACGAACAGAAAATTAATCTAGTCATAGATTCTGAAACTAAAGCTGAACCCGATTATGATCAAGAAGAATATCAAAAAAAGCTTGAGCGTTTGAAAGCCAAGCGTGAGGCTGTGGTGTGAATGGGGAACTTAGGTGATGAACTGAAAAAACTTATCCCAAAGGGATTTGCCGAGCGAAAAGCCGCAGTAATAAAACGGCTAAAAGAACACCCTGAAACGAAAAGAATCAAAGAAGCTTTTCCTGATCGAGTGGACAATTTGACGCATCCGACCAATTACGGTTCGTTATCACGACACCTTGCTAGTTTTGATAACTGTAGAGGCTGCAAAGACTTAGTTGGTTGTCAGAACGACCACAAAGGTCACTGTAGCGTTGTGGAGGAAAATCCAGATGATGACAAGGGGCTAATTTACAGGCTCCAAAAATGCCCGCTGCTCCTTTCTCACGAGAAACAGCAAAAGGTTATGGGGAAGATTAAAAGTCATTTTATTCCTGATCACATTGTGAATGCGACTTTTGAAAGTATCGATCTTGACTCGCATAGATCTGCTGCAATCATAAAGGCTATGGACCTATGTGAGAACTTCGAAGTTGGAAAGAGCAAAAAAGGGCTTTATTTATACGGTCAAATGGGTGTAGGCAAAAGCTTGATCTCCGGTGCGATTGCTCAGGAGTTAGCTTCTCAAGGAGTAGACGTTGCAATGGTCTATGTCCCAGACTTTATGTCTGAGGCGAAGGATGCTATTGGATCTAAGACAGAAACAGTGTTGTCTAAACTAGAGGCCTTACAGAACGTTACAGTGCTCATCTTAGATGATATCGGAGCTGAGTACCTGACTACATGGACGCGGGATGAAATACTGGGACCCATTCTACAACGCCGAATGGAGCGATTAGTCACAATTTACACGTCGAACCTAACGATCAAGGAATTGCGGCAACACTTGATAAACGTCAAAGATGCCGCCAAGACCATGGATCAGCGTCAACATGAAAAGAAGGCTGAGAGAATCTTAGAAAGGATAGAGCCATTTGCTGAAGTGCTGCATGTAGGTGGGCGGAATCGACGTAGGGATAATTCGCATAACACAGGAGGAAAGTTATGAAGATATCAATCGATAAGCATATTCTTATCAAGCCGTTAGAACAAGCGGCTAAGTTCCTACCATCAAAAAATGTTATTCCGATATTGGCTGAATTTCTTTTTGAAGCAAAACATGACGGACTATACATCACCGGTGGAAACGGAACTCAGTTTCTACAATCAAAAATTGATTCGGATGATTATGAGTTGATCAAGCCTGGTTCAGCGACTATACCAGGGAAAAGAATCGCTGAGATCGTGAAAGTAATGAAAGGTGTAATCGATATCGAGACAGTCGGATTCGAGACTGTGATTAAGAGTGGAAGAAAGAAATATGACCTTCCTGGCTTAGATCCAGAAGAATATCCTCAATTCATCGAAGATCCCGATGGTGCTTCGGTAGAACTAGAGGGACGAGCGTTAAAAGTTTTAGTCAAAGAGACGGCCTATGCAGCATCAGAAAGCGAGGCGACACCGATTTTAACCGGACTTCGCGTTAGGTTTCAAGACAACATGATTAATGTCACCAGTACAGACCGGCATAGATTGTCATCTTCGGTACAAGTGGCAGATAACTTGATCGAAATGCAGATCATCGTGGGAGCCAAGACAATGTCCGATCTTATGAATCTTATCGGACCAGAGGAGAAGATAGTAATTAAATTGGTTCAATCGAAACTTGTAGTCGCGACGAAGAATTTCATATTTTGTTCTCGGGTCTTAGAGGGGACATATCCAGACGTAGACCGAATGGTACCAATAAACTATCAATCGACACTTCGGGTAAATCGGGAATTATTGATCGATGCCCTCCAGAGTGTGAAGATTATCATCAAAGATCAAAAGTCCAAAGTTACTCGGATGCATGTAGGAGAGGTTATTGAACTCAAAGCTGCAGCTGAAGGCGTAGGAAAAGTAAATGAATTTGTAGATATCATCTCACTTCAAGGAGAAGGATTTAAAGTTGCGTTTAACGGGGAGTACTTCCTTGAAGCTGCTGACTCCATTAATTCCAAGGAACTTATCATAGGGTACTCGGGTATGACGAACCCCATCTTAATCAAAGACGCTGATGACGAGCGAAATTATAGAATTGTTCTTCCATATCGAACAACGGAGGTATAAGGAATGACACTTACTCTTGAAGAAATGTACAACATGCAAAAAGAACTAGATATAAAGATCGTTGCAGAAAAAGGACTGGAAGGTCAGGATCTGCTTTACAAGCGAACACTGGCTCTCCAAGTCGAGTTGGCAGAGTGCGCAAATGAGTACAGGGGATTTAAGTTTTGGAGTGATCGCAGCGAACCGAAGCATGGATACGATGCCCTGATTGAATGTCCGAAATGCAGCGGAAAGGGATTTTGGTTTAGTGGAGAACGCGTTATCTGTGGTCGTTGTGATGAAAAAGGGAAGATTATCAATCCACTTCTGGAAGAATTCGTTGATTGCGTTCATTTCTTCCTGAGTATCGCAGGTCATTTTGGATGGCTAGAACATCTTTATATTTCTGAGGATGCGATCGAGGAAACGAGAGATGAAGGTTTAGATGGGGAAGTAACAGGTGCATTCTTGGAATCCATGTATTGGCTCATGAAATTTCACATGGAAAAAGATCGCGATGAGAAAATTGAGGAGAAGCTCGGGAAGACAAAGCGTGAAATGTGCTTCAGAAACGCTTGGTATGTATTTTTAGCTATCGGTCTTGTTGGTTTCAATTTCACATTCGAGCAGATAGCCGATGCTTATGCAGCCAAAAACAAAGTCAATCATGAACGACAGGTGAATGGATATTGAGCAAATATAATGCAATGAAAGTTATTGTCACTCCGGACGGAACGCTGTTCGAAGCGGCGCTTGTTACAAAGTACAACCTTAAAATTAATGGCATCAAGTTTGACAGTAAAATGGAAGGTGAGTATTACCAATACTTACTACAGTTAAAGAAAATAGGATTAATCAAAGATTTTAGTACCCAACCCAAGTACGTACTCCAAGAAAAACCTAAGATCACATATATAGCAGACTTTTTGGTTACTGACTTGGATGGATCGGAACGAGTGATAGACATTAAGGGTGCTGAAACGGCGGTGTTCCGTACAAAACTGAAACTCTTTCAAGCTAATTATCCTACTTTGCGCATCGAAATACTTACAAAGAAACGTGGAGAATTTGTTCCACTGGATCAAGTCAAAAAAGAAAAGGCTGCCCGGAAACGGGCTGCTAATAAAATAATCAAAAAGGCAGAAGGGAAGATGAAATATGAGCGTGCCAGTTACCCCAATGGACGTAGTACTCGCAAGCCAAGATATTGAAAGATATTTGGATGAACATGATAAAGGCGAGTTGTCACGGATTATTTGGAAAGTAGAACAGTTAAAGGCTGCTGAGAATGATCCAAACCAATTCACTGCTATGCTAGCAGAAAATGCGTTGTTTGTAGCAACGGAGTGATTAACGGAGGGCGGTAAGCACCTAGACAAGGTGATTGAGAAAAAATAATTGTGAGGTGGACAACAAAAATGACCGCTGAAGAAATCATTAGAATGACTCCAGGTAAAGAACTGGATGATCTGGTCATAGTAGTAGGTTTAGATGATGGATTTTCTCCTTCAACAAATATGAATGATGCTTGGATATTAAGAGGTCATTTCATAGATCAATTTGGTGGTGGATTCGAAAACGTTAGATATTGTGATGATTTTCCTGAACACTGTTGCTGGGATAACGATGGAAAGAAGGTTCTTGTATGGGCAAAGACAGGCGCAGAGGCAATAACGAAGGTGGTAGCATTAGCAGTTCGGGATCTATATGGAGATTTTCATCCGTGGGTATTGTTCCCTGAACTACAAGGGCGGTTCATAGAAAATCTCAAGCAAAACACAACGTTGTTCAAATAAACAAAAGGAGCATAGAGGATTTATTCCTCTTGCTCCACCTTCAACTCTATCAATTCTTTTATGTCTTTCAATTCAAGAACCTCAGCTATTTTCTCAAGATGTTCACGGTTAATTGAGGTTCGCATGTTATTGCATATTTCACTTATAGCAGCTCTGCGAATACCCGTTTTCTCAGCAAGTTGCTTTTGCGTCCAACCTCGATCATCAATGAGTGTTTGTACATTAAGAATTATTGAAACCATGCGTTCTTCCACCTCCAGTGAGTAGATTCTATCACAAGAATTATAATTCCGCAATTTCGTAATTATGGTGTTGACGATACGAAATAACGGAATTATAATGAAGACATAAATACGATATAACGAAATATAGTAATTTTTATATATCGGAGGCATGATTATGGATCTAATCGCTCGACTTGAAGCCTATGTAAAGGAAGAGATACAGCCCAAGTACACATACCCTATTGGGCTAGTGCATACAAAGGCGTTCGAAGAAGCAGGGAAAGGTCGATTGTATATTTGGATTGATAAGGGCGTGACATTTGATCACAAGTTCATTGACTTGCCAGAGAAACTATATACTTCAGGAAAAATTTCCTGACCATGTGAATGGAGGGCCTTATGCCTGAGAAAACGATTAACCTTGCTGAACTGGACAATGAGCCACAAGAGATCAGAGAAGCTATCGCATTTTATGCAGCACATACCGTATTGCCAATACACTTCACCGCTGATGAGAGAGAACGCCATTATGCAACTCTCGAACAGGCTGGTTACTTGGAGCGAATCTCATAAACCGTAGTAAAAGTGCATCTTTCTAGTTCTAAATTGAATTACAAGAGGTGTTAAAGAGCAATGGCCCATCAGACATTCTGGAAGCCCGAAAAGAAGGTTAAAGAGAAAAAGACATATAAAAGTTTGCAATCAAATAAACCGAAGGCTAAAAAGGAAGTCCCAGAATGGAAGAAGGATATCCTTGCTCACCACAAACCAGGACAGAGTTCGAAGGATCGGTGTGACTTTACTAAGGCAGTAATTGATGAACTCATTGCAGAACAAGGTGAAATATGCCCGTGCTGCAAGACAGCGGCATCAAATACCACTCACCATGTATGGCCTAGAGGCCGGAAGGGTCGAGGCGTAAAAACAAATGGGCTCAGGGTTTGCTGGCCTTGTCACGATAAGATCCAAACGAATGACGAACTCCTTCAATATTGGATTTCAGTATATCGTGAGAAATATGGTGATCACTTCTGGTTTGACGAAAAGGACTGGGAGGAATTTAACCATAAACAAAATGTTCTGCAACAGAAAGAACGTGAGAAACAAGAACGTCAGAATCAGATTAAGCCAGTTGTTGACTTGCTCAGCACTGCAGCTGGGCGAAGCCTCAAGGCAAAGGAACTGCAATTACTGCAATCCTTTGAAGAAAAGGATATGGCAGTATTCGCCACACTAATGGCTGACGTATTCGGCAGACCATTGGAAGAACCTAAGGTTTACAGCTATGGTGAACGTTTTGAAGATTAGGAGGATTAAATATGGGAAGGCAAGCCATTGTTCAATCGCGGATCAGAGATAGTCACCCCTTACTTGGTACCAAGGAACAATGCGTAAAAGATCATCGCAAGTTAGTCTTGAAAATTGCCAATCATTACCACTGCAAAACTTTCAGAACTGTAGATATTGAGGATCTAATTAGTGAAGGGAACTATGCATTATTAATGGCTTATGATAGGTTCGACGAGAAATCAGGATTGAAATTTTCAACATTTGCTTATCCCTACATTCAAGGGTTCATCATTAGATATTTGGAAAGTAAGGTAAATGCAATAAGGACGCCATCGCATAGTAAAGTACCACCTAAGCTAGTGTTGTCATTAGATAGTAAGATAAAAGGATCAGACAATGATGATTTAGTTTTTTCTAATCTTGTACCTACAAAACAAGACCTAAGTTTCATTGAGATTGAGGAATTCATCAATACCTTGAAAGAAACTGAAAGAACTATAGTTAACATGACAATGGATGGATACAGCAATGGCGAAACAGCCGCAGCGCTAAAAATATGCAGAAATACGGTTTCCAACATAAAGTTTAGAATTAGGAAAAAGTATCTCTTATATGTATCCTAATAATTCATATAACAACGTGATACTTGTATTTGTAGAAAACTTGATCCTACGTGGAGACAGTAAGTTGAGAGGAGGTAACTCATGAAAGTCCAGAATATTTACATCGCTCTGAGAAGTAGGCGGAAAATATTTAGCAGTATTGCTAAATATATGTTGAGTATATATTGCCTGAACATTTTTATTAATTCCATGACCTAATAAAGTTTCATAAGTATTAAAAAAATCCGGTGATGTCACCGGACAAAAATAAATTTTGAAGCTATGAGATGACCCACGTATTTGGTTCATTAAAAGAGAAATATTGGAAAACAGGAGGGGGCGGAAAGGGACCGGGACCGGGAGTCGGAGTACTAGGAGGCCAAGTAAATGCTTGATATAGCATGTAAGGTAACGGTGGGTTTGGAGGATTTGGAGTACCGGCATCAAACACTTGCGCTATCCATATCAAATAAGGTGTAAATGGTCCCGTTATTGTTGGACCATAAATTATAGTTGACCATGTGTTTTTGTACGCTTTTATCAAAACTGCACCAGGAGGAACAGGTAAAGAACGGGATTTTGGATTGGTTAAATTTTGTATCCTCCCATGAGCAATGTCTACAGCTTGTTGCATTTGTGATTGGGCTTCAGCCGGAGGAAGGCTCTTGAGATTATTCCACCAATTGATTTGATCTTGATTTGGATAATTTGCTGGACCAAAAAAGTGCTCTGTTTGTTTTGGCGAAAAAAAGGACTCATTTGAGCCGATATTAGCATTCATCCTATCGCTCCTCTTCTACAATTTCTAAATGAACTATTTAGTGAAAGTATATGCTCATGATACTAGTCTCAATTTCTTTTATTACAAATAAATTTTGAGGGGGTTCTAAATAATGAAGTTAGGATGATTACTCGAAAGAATACGGAACTTTTGGTTAATTTTAATTTGTATATCAATTAGAGATGTGGAAGTTGCAAATTGTTCAATCTCACAAATGACTCGCTAAGTATGGGAGATAGTGTCTTATTAATTCGCCTAACAATGAAGGAGAGATCTAAAGTGACTGAAGAAAAACGGAAACCATGTACACGCTGTGGACTCGATTATGGCTTCATAACGGATTGTAGGGAAGATGGTACAGAGTATGAATTCTGCCATAATTGCGGCATTCCTGTTGAGGAAGGTGAAGGAGCATGACACCAGAATGGATAGAAGAGAAGAAGCTTAAAAAGGGTGAGCGTGTCGTAATGCACACTTGCATTGAATCCGAGGAAGAACCAGGAAAGATATGGACGTGTAAGTCAGATCAGTTTACGCGAGGGAAGGGAGTATTTGCACAGGATTCTGTATTCCTCGAAGGGTACAGTGGATCATTTGCGCCTGAATTTCTACAAAAGGTCGCTTTGCCTTCAGAGGATGAACGTATGCTGGCTGCTCTAGAAGAGTCACAACAACGTATTGGGAAACTCGAACTGTATAACTCGAACTGTATATTAAGTCACTTGAATTCAACCGCGAGGATACTCAAAAACGTGCTAATGAGAAGTTAAGAGAACGCGACACTAAGTTAGCAGAGGCACAGCAGACCATAGCCCGACAACAGGAGGCGCTGGAGTTTTATGCAACAGAGGATAAGCATCGATGGAAACACATTGGTAATTATACTGAGTGCGAGTCATCGGCGATCCATCGCGATAGAGGACAAGTCGCCCGAGCAGCCCTAGGAAATAAGGAAGGGAGCGACAAGGCATGAGCCAAGAAAAGCCAATCGTAATAACGGTTTTGGTCAAGGATGGTGGATGCGACACTATAGGTATCCTGCCAAGTATGATCGGACCATTAGCAGAAGCAATTCGCAATAAAGGGTATGAAGTTGCTCATCTGCCTAGTAAGTCAATAGAGGTTGAAGGCATCCTAATAACGGGAAAAGGGATCGGTGAGCGAGTTATCATGCTCGGAATGGAGGGAGCCAAGGCATGATGATCTTCCTTTGTCTATGGATTGCTGGGTTATCAGGTTTTTACTGTGGGTACAAACAGGCTGAAATTAAGTACAAGCCGAGGGAGGGTAAGTCATGACACAGGTAAAGGATAAGACAGACCAGCAGCTTAACCGGGCGCTGGCGGAGTTGATGGGGTACACAGTCTACCACTATGACAAGGATGTTGCAGAGAGATGCTATTTTGAATTAACAGCTCCTGATGGATATCCGGAGATTGTATTCGGTGGAGAACGTATTACGGAGCTTGAAGCATGGGCTGACGTCCCTAACTACTGCAATGACCCAGCTGCCAGCCTAGAGGTACAGGCAAAGGCTATAGAGGTAGATGGTGTTGGTTACATACGTAATCTAGAAATCGCGAAATGGAAAAAAATCATGGCTCCACTTGCAAGAAAAGAAGTATCTGTTCTACTCACCGCCAGCCCCCGAGAGAGGGCAGAGGCGGCATATATCACGCTACAGGGGGCGCTTACTAGCTCTAAGGAGGAATGAAGTATGATCCTGCAAGGTGACAACATGAAGATCATGCCGACACTTGCGGCTGAGTCATTTAATACTTGCGTTACTAGTCCTCCATATTGGGGCTTGCGTGATTATGGCATACCGCCTACAGAATGGCCAGAAGTAACTTATACACCAATGCTGGGACTAGCACCTGTAACTATGCCAGCATGGACCGGATGTTTAGGGTTAGAGCCTTCACCTGATATGTTTGTCGCTCACTCGGTACTCGTTTTTAGAGAAGTATGGCGACTACTGAAGTCAGATGGAACCCTCTGGATGAATTACGGGGATAGTTATGCGGGAAGTGGCAAAGGTGCTTGGAAAAATAAAGATGCTCAAAAGGAAATCTATGTTCCTGATCCAGACAGTGAATTATCAAGAATACAAAAGAATCCTCATGGATTAAAGAATAAAGACCTAATCGGCATTCCGTGGCGTGTAGCCTTTGCCCTCCAAGCTGACGGCTGGTATCTCCGTATGGACAATATCTGGAGCAAACCAAACTGTATGCCAGAGAGCGTACAGGACAGACCAACGAAGGCACATGAATACTTTTTCTTTTTCTCAAAGTCCGAGAAATATTATTACGATAAGGACTCAATCATGGAGCCCTTAGCAGAATCGTCGATCAATAGAATATCTCAGGATCTAGAGCGACAAAACGGATCAGTAAGAGCGAATGGCGGGGCAAAAACAAACGGGAATATGAAAGCGGTTTTCACGGTCCGAGGATCAAAAGGAGTTATAGATAACCCACTTAATAAGGGATTGAGAGAAGAAGTTAAGACTTTTGAATTGCCACATATGAGGAATAAGAGATCTGTTTGGACGGTGCCAACAGCTCAGTTCTCAGAAGCACACTTTGCTATATTCCCCGAAAAACTCATTGAACCATGTATATTAGCCGGAGCTCCGGTAGGCGGTCATGTATTGGACCCGTTCGGAGGATCTGGAACAACATTAAAGGTAGCACTAGAAAATGGCCGTGAATGTACAATCATCGAAATGGGACCACAGTATGTTGAAATTGCAGAGCGCCGGACAGCCATCATACAACAGCATTTATTTTAGGGAGTAGGAGTATCCCTCCTCTCCCAAAGGCAGAGTAGACGCATATAGCGAAGGAGTGAATCAAATTGAAAAAGTACGAATGTATAAAAGGTTTTTCGATTGATAAATGTGACGGCGATGGTTTCACGATAGAAGAAAGCGGAATGCTTATTGAAAAAGGTTCACAGTGGTTCGATTATACAGAAAACTACCGTATAGTCGGTGGTGAAGTTCGGTTGGAGAACGAGGACGGAACATGGATAGAGATTTCGAAAGATGACGTTTCAGAGAGTTTCATAGAAATAGCTTAATGCGCATTCCGAACGAAGATATAGCACAGAAAGAGGTATGAACCTATGCGTAAGATCATCTGCAAATTACTAGGACACAAAATCGTTAATAAACACGGTCATTGGTATAGCTATTGCCTACGCTGCTGCAAAGACAAGGTTTGGGGAATGGATTAAAGATACAGGGACAGAGAGGGTTAATAGCCCTCCTCTCCCACAAGGAGGATATAACATGAAACTGAAATATACATGTCCACACTGCAGGATTAAATCTTACTCAAAACTTTGGAATGCCGAGACAATGAAAAAGTACGGAACATACTCAGATGAAATTTGCGAGATTCAACAAAGGGAAAACAATTCATTTCACATTTGCCCTAATCCAGAATGCAGAAAAGAGTCAGAAATGTTTAAAGGTGATTTGATCAGGATCGGGGAGGAAGCCCAATGACACAAAGGGACTGGCAAAAGGATATGGACTTGGTTCAGGGCACAATTAAGCATGATGCATTTCCTGCTTGGACAGAACCGATGCTTTACTGGCTCCAAGAAGCCAAAGAACTCCAAGAGATCGTGTCGGGACGTGGTAGAGAAATACTAAGACTTCGCAGCTTATTGGGAGGTCTCAATGATGAACTGACAGCAACAGAAGACCGAGCAGACGCAGCAGAGGCACGGGAACAACAACTAAAAGATGCGGTACAGCTTGCGGTTAACGATCTCGAACTATGGAGTGACAAAACACTGGCAGCAAAAGTTGTGTTAGGACAATTACAACGCACATTATCCACCCTTTACCCAGATACCCCAGCACCCACACCAGAGATCAAACAACAATTTGCCGCAAGACCATTAGACGAATGGCATGAAGAAATGGGAGATATGCTGTGGTGGATGTTTCCGATTCAGGAACCGCCATATTGCGGCAATCCACTGGATTCCGATTGGTCTGATTGTTATACGCACTGGACACCAATTGTGATTCCAGCAGACCCAGCACCCAAGGAGGGCGAACATGAAATTTAACATTCTCAAGGAACAAATGACTATACCAATTCCAAGATTCTTGGATGAGATCGGCATGAGCCCCAAATCCAAACTGCTGAGTATAGAAATCAAAGATGGTGAGGTAATTGTGACTGTTAAGGAGGCGGACTGATGATAGAACAAGCCAAAAAGGATATCGACTACATTATCTGGGTAGATAGAGAATCGGGCACGAGAGACTTTACCACGCCAGAACTGAAGGAATATGTTGCTGGTCAAAATAGATTGAAAAAGGCTACTGCTGTTTTATTGGCTGAATTAGAGAAAGCACGAGAAGATATCTCCGCTGCGCTTTATGAAATGGAAAATTTAGAAAAACTACTTCCTATACCTGAAAGAGGCTACGTACGGACACGCTGGAACAGCGTATTGAAAACACTAAAGTACGGATTTATACCCAAGGAGAGCACCAGTGATTAAACGGCTCATACGTAAAGCAATCATTCGATACGTCCGCCGGAACTTCGGTTCCTTCGAGCAAGATTCAATCCATGTGGTGATTATGAGCAAACAGGGTTACCGGTTCTTTCGGAACAATGTAAATCAATATTTGAAGGTTGAGGAAGGAGATAACCAATGACACTTGAAACGGTGATTGTGCCAGCGCTATTGTTCGTAGGCTGTTTTGGATTCTTCTGCGGGTACATGCAGGCGAAAATTAATTTGGACAGAAAGAAGGGCAACCAATGACACTCACAAGGGAAGATAACGATATACCGAAAATAATACGCCGAAACTTATTTCAACAAAAACATGGTATGCATTTCGACTTAGAGGATGTCCTTAATGATTCTGATTTGATGGAGAAGATCATCTATCTTTATGACATCGGTATAACAGTGAAGATGATAAAGGGCGCTTACTCTGACATTGAGAATGAGAGAGGCGAAGATAACCGAACAGTTACAGAGTCTATCGAAGGCAGAGAGTATTACTGATTGGCCGTCAGGCCTCCGATTCGACCGCATTACTTAGCGACAGCGGAGGCCGCAGGGCTGGATGAACTTATAAGGGGGCTGAGACACATGAAGCCAAAGGTGAAGAAGTGCCAAAAGTGCAAGACTGAGATGAAATACCAATGGTCTGATGGAGACGATTGCGGCGGCATTGAAGAATGGATGGAATGTCCGGAGTGTGGATCTACAGCAAAAGTTCCGAAAAAGTGACATTTAGGGGGCTGAGACCCCAATCAAAGGAGACGATACACGATGGGCAGAGAGATTAAATACAAGGCATGGTTGCCGACAATCAAAAAGATGACTTATGGTCATACGCTGGAACAATGGTTGCTGGACTTCCCGCACTTGGAAGATTTTTCAGAGGACACAGTTTGGCTGCAATACACCGGATTAAATGACAAGAAAGGCGTGGAGATATATGACGGAGACATCATAGATGGGAGTTGGATTAATCCGATGTCTCAAGAAAAAGTGATACGGCAATACAAAGTAACCTTCAACAAAGGGAAATATAATGCAGAACTAATCGGTCATCATCCATACGGTTCTACTATGCTTTACTTTGAGAACGAAAATGCTGAAGTTATCGGCAACATCTACGAGAATCCAGAACTAATAGAGGTATAAGGGGGAGAAGAGGATATGAGCAAAGCAGTAGTATTTGGAGTTTCCAAGGAATCGGTAGGCGCAGCAATGGACCAGATTAAGAAGGTCAACGAAGACAGCGTGATGGTGTTGGCGCCCTTCGTAGGCAGCATGTCAACGCATGCACCTGCCAAGAAAGGCAAGACCAAAGGCTATTATCGGATCAAATGTGAGATTTGGATTCCAGAGGATGCGATAGAAGGCGAGGGAGCACTCACGGACTTTGGAGCATTCGCTGTAATGCGGCTGCCGAAAGCCCGGATCAAGGACCACATGAAGGATTAGGCCGAAGGCCATCGAGTCAGACCGAATAATCCCAGTGATAACGGGGGCCGGATAAGGTTTACATAATCTGCTCCCCATAAAGAGAGGAACAAGACACTATGAAGCTAATAGATTCGAATAAACTAATGGCTTGGATCGGAGACCAACAACAGAGTTATCTTAAGCCGGTACTAGAGCGATTGATTGAGGAAGGCGCCTTAGAGAATAAACCAGGGGACATCTATCAAGCGAAGATAACGACCATCAAGAACAAGAAAGGCATTCCAACAGTAATTGAAATGGACGGTCGCATTTATACTCTACAACCATCATATGAACATAAGGAAGTGAAGAAGAATGCCAAACAATGATATTAGTGATTTTAACTTGTTCGATGAAGACTTTGAAGAATTCCAGCGCCGAGGCAGGGAAGCTTACGGAATAACAGAAGATCAATTATCCGTAGTAACACCGTACGAAATCCACTCTATACTGACAGTAAATATATAAGACAGCCGTAGAGAGGAGAATTTTCCATGATTGAGGTATTACCAGCAATAGAGAGCGATTTTAATCCAAGAAATGATGTTGAATTGATCTCTAAAGTTTATCAAGTACAATTCTTTGAGGATGCAGATACAGAAGATATTCGAAAAACAATCTGGTTATTGAATATCTATAGAACCATCAAGGGATTGGTGGATAGTTATGAATTTGTACTAAACCAAAAATCTCAGAATGGCTTGAATGAATTCGATATGTCAGGAGTAGAAGGAGCTGTAAAACGTCTTAGTACTAGCGATCCAGTGTCAAATTTACCAGCTAACGTACTTATAGCTAAAGAAGCACGTCATAATAATTATCTACTCTATAAACAAATTACAGAAGCCGTGGCACACGCCGCAAATAATGTAAAAGATCCACATGAAAATAAAATTGTACAGCTACTTTTTGTTGGAGATAAAAAATTCCGGTATAAAGATGCTGTTGAATACATGCGAAGAGGATACAAAACGGTAGCATATGGCATAGAGGCAACAACATTCGCAGAAAAGCGCCGGAAAGTCATTGCTTCACTAGCAAACACACTGCTGTTCAATGGCACTCTGGACTTTGTAACAATCGATTACGGACGGGGCCGAAACAAAGAGGGAGAAATAGGATTAAGACAACTGAGTAACTGCGAAGGGTAGATGCCCTAAGCGGTTATTTTTTTGTTATTTAACATAAATAACTTCATTATCCGTAGCGTAGCGGTATCACTCGCCAAATATAATAAAGATACCGAGGCGAGAGCTTCCGTACTACTCCATATCTGGTTGCGGCAATCTGTGACGGGACATCACACCGCAACTCATACCCGAACACCTCCTGGGCAACCGTGATCTCAGCGGCTAAAGATATGGATCGAGAACGTGAACCGGATACGTAAATAAATAACCGGGTCGAACTACTAATTGGAGACAGTGCACAGAGGGGAATACCCCGAAGTAATAAAGGTGCACATTGTTGCCCAAGCCGGGGCATGGCGGATTAGCGGTAGCCGCATGTTATAAATTACCGCGTACTATTAAACTTTAATACCGAAGCACTTACGGATAAATAAGTGCATCATAAAAACAGTCGATGGCCTTCTGCAGAGGCACGTGCTAAGGGAACACTCCCGATAAGAGTGTTAGACAAAGCATCATCGGCTATTCTATTATGTTATCCTAACAAATAATTAGAAAAAAGTTTTGAAAAAGAGGAGTTAAAGTCTGAATGTTGAATAACCATTATTAAGACTGAGTATATAGTATAGAGGAGCCATTTATGAAGGAGTTCATAAATCAAAAATATCAGTTAGCAAAGATTGAAAAAGATATTGCGGAAATCAGAATATTAGAAAAACAAAAACACGATGAAATAGAATCTTGGGGAAAAAAGTATTTTACGAAATCAGTAAGAGAAAATATCATCGAAGCTATAAAGGCGGATGAGGAACAAAATAGGATATTGCCTTCACTGATTGAATGCAATGAGAAATGGGAAAGCGGACAAATTACTTACACCGATGTTATAACTTTTTCCACGTATGATTCACGTATTCAAGAAATTGAGAGCAAGGATTACAGCCATACTTTTATATCGAGAATACATAAGATTATTTTGGGGGGCGGGACAAAATGACAATATCCTTCGCTCTTATTATGAATAAAAGTATAAGATTTTCAAAATTAGTTAAAATTACTGAAAGTTATTTTGGAGTAATATCGAAAAAAATTGGTAAGTTTAATGCAAATTGCATTAATCTAAATGATGGTTATTTAATTGATATTACTCCGAACAAAATCCACTTTATCTTTTTAGGACAGATGGATGGTATGGTTAAAACAAGATTAATTAGTGAAATTAATATCTTTGTATCCTTATATCTTTCAGATCAAACAATTGCCATAAAATGGTACACTCCTGAAACTAGTTTTTTATTTAACGACATGCAAATGGACAACATGATTTTAATTTAATCGGAGGAAATTTATCATGAATAAAGATGGTCTAGAATTACTGCTTTCTGGTCACAATTACAGATATTTGGAAGACGTGAAGGAAAACGCAGAAATTGATATGTTCGAAGTTGATATAGATCTTCCTGGTGGAGTTTATATTTGGTTTCAAGATGATGTGAATTGCTTAAGACTTTTTATGCCAAGAATTATTGAAGTTTATGAAGCTGTACTTCCTTTTGCGTATAAAGAAATTAATACTCTAAACTTCGAATCATTTTACGGCGCGCTTTCAATAACAGGGAGTAAAGAAAAAGATAATGAACAAGTTAAATACTTTCTGAATTACATAAATGCAGTACCTCTAGCCCGCGAAGAAGGGATTTATCTAAGTTCTGAAGAGTTTGACGAATACATCACTTATATCAGATATTACGTATCAAAAGCGATCAAAAGCTTAAGTGATATTGAAAGGTCCTTTACAAATGGCCTTAACGTATAGACTTTTACAAATGTGTGCTTTTCTTTTTTTTACAACACTAGGTGTAATTAGAGTTTTTGATAATGAATTCCCTTTTTTAACTTTTTTGAATATAACCTCTCTAATACTTTCGTTACTTGTAATGTTATATACTGTAAGAGATAGAGCATTAAATTTATTCTTGCCTCTAAACAAAATAAATTATTTAGATCATTTCATTTCTATTTTAATGATTGGAACAATCTTAGTTTTCATTATATTGTGTATATTTGCATATTTTAATCTTATTTCTACTTCGCTTAGTGATAGTTTTGCGATTTTTGCATTAGGTATATCACTTTCTAATGCTTGGTTATCTGAAGTATTAATAAACATAATAACGACTATTTTATTTAATTCAGAAAACAATAAAGATCTACCTTCATGACTATATGCTAAAAAAGTGTGAAATTAAGCAGTAAATCTGTATCTTTTAAATGATAAGATATAACAAATCTATCTTTACCCAAGAGCGCCCAATGAGGCGCTTTTTCTATTGCTCAGGAAAATTTTCCTTAACGGTATGTATGCTTGTAAGCCTTCTGTAACGTTACAAGAATTACAAGCTAAACCCTTATAGAATAAGGCGCTTCATTATATGCGTTCAAACCTGTAACGCTTCAAACGTTACAAAGTGCCATTACAAGCGTTACAAAACGTTACAAACGTTACAAGAATAGAAAGGGGTATGAGAAGTGGCAAAACCATCAAAGATTGAAACATTAGGATGTCAGGAAATAGTGTGGGCTGGAGTACGGAACGGAAAAACTGTCCGAGCGATCGCCGAGGAATGTTCTGAATGGGCTAACGAGCAAGTATCACATACAGCTGTAGCGAAGTATGTCAAAGAGAAGGGGACGGCAGAACAAGCCAAGAAGAAAGATGCAATTGTGGCTGACCGCAGGCGTGTGATTAAGACAGTTCATCAGGAGATAGATATTATTCAAACCAACCTTGATGCAACCAAACGCCTCATTGATCGATTTGAACTGGTGGACGATCTACCGAAGTTGTTCAGAGAAGAGATGGATGAACTCATAAATAAACTCATGGAAGACGGCGAGGAGTTCAACTACGTGAGTTTTATTGAAGGCTGGCAGAATTCATTTGAAGTGGAGTTGCGTCGAAAGGTAGTTGAAATCGTTTCACTTAACCGTGAGGTACGCGAGAACATGAAGTTCCTTGTTGCATTAAGGGAGAAGGCGTTCCAATTCGAGCTGGTACAAGAGTACATTAACATCTTCATGGAGATATTCCAGGAAGAGTCTAGTGATGGAGCTTATGACCGTTCGATCATCCGTATATCCGCCAACCCACGTATGAAGCAACTGATTGATCAGCAGAAGCTCTATACAGGCGGCGGTGAATAAATGTGCTGGCTAAACTGCATGAACAGATCCGTAAAGCTGCTGAAGCAATTGGAGGAGCGAAAGGCCCGAAGCTAAAGTACATTGATTTGGCTGGAGAAATAAACAGAAAGATCGAAAGTGAATATAGAGATAATCCAGCAGGCCTTAAAGAACTCAAGGGAAACCTTGATGACTTTGAGGCCTTTTGTTTTGAATTCCTGCGGATTAAGACTAAGACGGGGGATATCGTACCACTCACGCTGAACAAGGCGCAGAAGAAGCTTGCCAAAACAGTATTCGACCAAATCAAGTCAGGCAAGCCGGTGCGTATCATCATTCTTAAAGCACGGCAAATGGGGTTCTCCACGACAACCGAGGCCATAATCTACTATTTATCTTCGTTGCAGGAAGCAAAGAATGCGTTCATCGTAGCTCAGGACTCCAGCGCATCTGAAAACCTTTATGATATGTTTCGGCTTTACTATGACTACATCCCCGAGCATATCAAACCTATGCGTAAACGGAATAACAGCCGCCGCCTAACATTCGAGAGTCCGGCGATGAAGGACGTTGACCGTAAGAAGGAGCCGGGGCTTAAATCCAAGATCACGGTACAGTCAGCAGAGAATCGCGTCCTTGCCCGTTCGGAGACAATTCATTACCTTCACATATCAGAGTTGGCTTTCTGGCCGGAGAACCGTAAGAAGAAGCATCTTGCTTCCCTGTTCGCTGCGCTATCAAAGGAACCGCGCACCGTTGGTATCATCGAATCAACAGCAAATGGTATTGAAATCTATAAAGAGATGTGGGATAACGCGGTAGCAGGGAAGAATGACTATATCCCTTTGTTCTTCCCATGGTTCGATATGCCAGATTATCGCATGAGGGTTCCGGCTGACTTTGAGCTCACTAAGGAAGAAATTGAGCTTAAGACTAAGTTTGACCTGGCTGACGAACAGCTTGAATGGCGGCGATACACAATTCGCAATGACTTTGAAGGCGATGAGAAACTGTTTCGTCAGGAGTATCCGTCCACACCAGAAGAAGCGTTCCTCGTCACCGGTAGAACAGTATTCAATCAAGATAAATTAGATGCTATGTCGAAGCACACCAAAAAAGGAACGAAGTATTCAATCGTTATTCCTCCTGCTATTGAAGGCACAGGTTACGATTGGACAACTGTTAATTTCATTGAGGATGAGCGTGGAGAGTTTGAAATCTTTTGCGAATATGATCCAGACAAAGAATACTGCATAGGAGCTGACGTAGCTGAAGGGTTGGAGGGCGGCGATGCTTCGGCAGCCTATATCATTGATGCTGAGACCGGAGAGGATGTTGCTGCTGTTTACGGACAAATGGATTTGGACATCTATGCCAAGCAATTGGACTATGTGGGTCGTATGTATGGCGATGCTTTGCTTGGCGTTGAAACGAACAATGTGGGTCACAGTGTCATTAACACGCTGCTGAACGTGACATTTTATCCAAACCTATATCATCATGACTCCTATAACGCAGAAGCTGGAGCCAATGAGAATAGACCGGGATGGCCGACAACAACAGTTACCCGCCCTATTCTGGTTGATGCAATGATCGAAGGCATCCGCGAAGGAGTATGGCGAATCAACGATGCCAATCTGATCAGTGAAATGAAGACATTTGTCCGCAATAGGGCTGGTAAGCCGCAGGCTATGGGCAAGGGAACATTAGGCGGATGTAAGGATGATAGAGTCTTAGGCTACGGAATAGCCCATCAAATGAGATTGCGACGTCCGCCGAGCATTAAACACATAATGTTACCTTCTATAGGTGGCATAACTATCAAACGTTTATAATTACCAAATTATTCTTTAACAACGCTAAAACATTTGATAGAATTGGATCAAATTCTAATGAATGGAGAACATACTATGGTAATTAGCAGAGCATTTAATAAGGAAATTCAATCTTCTCTTAATTCAAAATATCTTTCGAGTGAAGACTTTGAAGTTTCAACAAAAAAAGAACAAAAAGGCGGCTTAAGTGTTACAATTACTTATTTGTACAATCCACAATACGAGTTCTATTTTAAGTCAGGAGATCAAATAAATATCGTTAGAAGACCTGGAGAAATGGCTGAAAACGAAAGTCTTGTCGTCACGGGAAAAGACGGCATATTAACGGCTATTTACAAGTGGTTAAAGAATATTGAGGCAGAAACCAAAGCTGCCCCAATTTTAAGAGAAATTATGGAGCATAAAGTAGAGGTTGATTTACAAATATCTGAATTAGAAAATTCAATTAAAGATATAGGTCAAGATGACTTTACTAAAGATGAGATATCAAGCTTGATCGAGAAATTGAACAAATTCCAAGAAGAGTTTGAATCTAGGCTAGAAGAAGAAATTCAAGACAAACAGAAATTAAGAAATGAGATCAACAATATAGGGAACGAAATAGAATTTCTCAAGTCACAAATACAGCTTTTAACCAAGCAAAACTGGGTGAAATCATTACTGGTTAAATCAATAAACTGGCGCAAGCGGAATCCGCAAGCAATGAATACTTTAGTAAATTTAACTAGAGAGATGCTTCCGGAAGGTGTGAGGGAGCACATTCCTGACGCTGTAGTAGATTTAATAGCACCAACAAGTGAAGATCATTAATTTTCATATTAGCACGAGACAAAAAATCACCTTGTTTTTTTGTCCATGCTTCCTAGTATTGGAGGTGTTACAATAAAGAGGAATTAAGTTCGTGATGCATTGTGTAAGTAAAATTAAAGGGGGATTTTTGTGAGCATCCATGACTACCTTGATAGACTTGAAGGAAATAGCAAACGTCATATCTTGTTAATTGTAACTCCGAAAGAAAAATACCCAATTAACTTTTTAGACGAAAACTACTATTCGCTTGAAAACTCAATTCTTCAAACACCTAAAGAATACATGAGTTTATATGGCGATGATCCAAATGAAATTATGCATTATGTAGCTTTCAGAGAATACCTAAGACCTATAATTTGTGATAAATACAGTGTAGCTTATCAAACTACCGATAAAATTAAAAGGTCAAGAGAAGAAGAAATTATCAGCTTCATCGTCGCAAAACATTTCTACGATAATGTGCCAAGCGGAATTAAAAAAGAAGATGCTGCAATATCTGATGGTCTAATCTTGGCTGAGGACTTCTTATCTAAATTCCCATTGAATAAATTTGAACATGTTTTAGTGAAAGTAGGTAAGAATAGCGATGAAGCAAATGTTTTGATAGATATATCTTTCCAAAACAGGACTGACAATTATTATTTTGATCATGTTTATATTCATTAAAGAAAAAAAGGAAGACAATAAATGAGCCAATTAAAAAACAGAGGAATTTGAAAGTTTTGTGGCTATGGAGTTAGATGTTTATGTATATTCTATCGAAGACATCAATGGATCTCCTGTGGAAGTGGGGTTAATAACAGATTTTAACCCATTGAGAGATACTGTATATGTCAATAACCGCCCATACGATCAAAAGGAATACGTGTTTTTAAATCAAGGAGACCTTTGAAAGGTGAATTCTTGACTTAAAATAATTATTAATAGTGGAGGGAAGCAAGCATGTTAATTGGAGTGGATATATCAGAATATGATAAGAAACACGTCGAAGAAATAATGCTTAGATTGCAAGGGAACAAAGCGACATCTGAAGATTTAGGGTGGATTATGAATATTGCACATCAAAATGTGAGAAAGTTTTCTCATTCTCAACTTGATGATGTGCTAAGGGTGGCGGAGGTTTTAATAAATGGATTGCATCCATTGAACAAAACGATCGATAATAATGAATATGTCATTAAAAAGTTATCTGGAGCGTTCAATATTAAAGAATGGTAAATCCGTAGTGGTAACGTACGAAAATCAAGTTATTATTAATCCATAGAAGTATGAACGAATATAGAAGGTCAGGAAACTTTTCCTGCCTTCTATTTTTATGTCTTGAGGAGGTGAAATCTTGAAATGGTATCATAAAGCATTATATTCATTAGCAAACGCAGTGCTTCCGGCATCGGTAAAGCGTCAGATGATGGGTGTAGGCAGATCAACAGTAACCAGCAACTCAAACAATTGGGGTATCTTCAACTGGTTGCCGAAGAAGTACCAGAACGTCCATAACATCGACTTGACCAAATTACAGAATCATACAGCAGAAGAACTGCTTGAGCTGCTTATCTCTGTTCACCCGGACATTTCGCATGCGTTATATACCTATCTTAGAATGGGTGACACTGAGCTAACCTTTACAGCTAAGAAGAAGTCGGGGAGCGACGATAAGACCGGACAACGGGCGTTGGATGAAATTAAGGAAATGCTTGAAACGCCATTGCCGTCACCTGGTTATCAGCACGGACGGTCCCTGGATAAGCTAGACACTATTCAACGCATGATGATCATGGTTCGTGGGGCGTGTGCCGGCGAAGTTGTCCTGAATGAACGATGCAATGATGTCATTGATATTGTTCCGGTTGATCCGGCACTGATCTGGTTCCGCAGGGAGCCGGTCACGAACAGACTGGTACCGTGGCAATACGTCAAGAACCCGGGCAGCAGGCAGACCGGTGAAGAATGGTTCGGACAGTACAAGAAGATTGACACTCCGACATTCATTTATGAAGAGTTTGATCCAATGGTTGATGATCCATATGGCCGAACGCCATTCCTGCCAGTGCTCCAAGTTGTATTCTTTCACCTTCAGGTGCTTCAGGATTTGAAGACAGTCGTTCATAACCAGGGCTATCCACGCTTGGACATTTCAATGCTTGAGGAAATCATGTTGAAAAATATTCCTTCAAGTATCAAAAACGACCCAAAAGCGCAACAGGCGTGGCTTAAGGAACGAATGGACGAGATGCTTACCCATTTCAACTCACTCAATCCAGATGACGCCTTAGTCCACTGGGATAGTGTAAAGGTTGAATACCTCAAGGGCGGAAATACAGGCCCGATGATCGACATCAAGAAATTGATTGATATCATTGATACCCAAATGGCAACTGGTCTAAAGACACTTCTCACCTTGCTATCCCGGCATCAAGGTTCCACAGAGACATATAGCTCAGTGGATACCCAAATATATATCAAGTCTGTAGAGTCCGCCCGGAGCGTAACCAAACGTTTCTGGAAGCGGGCTTTTTCTATGGCTGTTAGAGTGCGTGGAGTGCAAACACAGGTTGAAGCTGATTATGCGCCGATTGATTTGCGTTCTGATATGGAACGAGAGCGTGATCTGAGAGCAAAGCTTAATAACTACGTACTGGCCGAAAAAGAGCGTTACATTACCACCATAGAGGCTGCAACAGAAGCGCGTTGGATAATGGGGCTTAATCCTAAAATTCCACCAGAACTTCTGGCAGAGCTTGAAAAAAAGTATAAAACCGATCCAAACGAACAGATTCCACCGAATGGAGGTGAATAACCAATATGCAACCAACAGTAGGACGCACGGTTCACTACTATAGTTATGGTACTCCTGGCGGTGAATACAAAAGCGAACCAAGAGCAGCAATTATCACTCAGGTTCATAACGCAACGTGCGTTGACTTGTGTGTGCTTAATCCAACGGGAATGTTCTTCAATCAAAAAGTTGTGCAGGGTCAAGATGGCGGTAAATGGGATTGGCCTGCAAGAGTCTAATTCTGATGCGCCTATGAGCGCGGAGGTGATCAAACATCTAATTGTTAATTACGAGAAGGAGGTGAAATTGGTAAATGGCTAAACCGACAACTGAGCAATTAGCATTAATAAATCAACTTGCTCGTGTTCCACTCTCGGAAGATGAAACGTATGTCTTTCCTGCAAAACTTGTAGGTGATCAAATGATCCCTAATCGTTTTTATCGCCTTACTCCTAACTTTTTGCGGAAAATGGCAGTCCAAGCTAAAGCAGGCGTATCACTATTGTTGGATCACTCATGGGCTAACCTTGGTATTCTAACAGTTCCAATAGGTAGAACCTTTGAAAGTCGATTACAAATGGATGGTGATGAACTGGCGCTGTACGCAGATCATTACATGAAACTCGGCCAAGAAGTCGGAGATATCAAGATTGACCAAATAGCAGATGGTATTGATGCCGGAACTATTTTTGATACTTCAATTGGCTTCACGGTAAGCAGCCAGACGTGTTCGATCTGCGGTCAGGAGTATTTCGGTGGGAATTGCCCTCACATTCGCGGTAGAGAATACGACACAAAACTGTGCACTGTTGATATAAATGACGGTGATCTCATGGAGAACTCACTTGTCTTTGACGGAGCTTATCCGGGTGCTGGGGTAGTAGGCATGAGTAATGCCTCAGTAACTCAATCAAGTGTCAAATGGGAAGCTTTATCTGAAGATGCGAAGTCACTACCAAGTGGAGGACGCGTCTTTTATTCTTTTAGCGGAAAATCTGGGCTTGATGGATTTGTAATCAAGCAAGAAAAAAACAATGAGCCTGAGACACAGGCCAAAGGAGATGACACTGTGACAGATGAACAAAAAGCTGCTTTAGCAGCATCACAAACACAAGCAACTGCACTAGCGGCTGCAAATGGTGTACTCGGACAAGTCCGAGCAGCACTCGGCGTTGAAAATGATGCTGATATCTCAACAAAGCTTACAGCACTGAGCGCGCAGGCTGCGGATGGAGCAGCATACAAAGTCAAAGTTACCGAACAAGCTTGCGGAGCTGGTGTCCGGGCATTGGGTGACGCCTTCAATGTGGAGGCGATGAAAACTGCACTATCCCATCTGCCGGTATCAGAAATTGAAAAGATCAGCGCGACCTATGAAGCGCAAGCACAGGCTGCATTGGGTGGCGGTGGTCGCCACACAGAGGGCGATAATCTTGATCTTCCAGCAGGAGCGGCCAATGGAACACCACCTGTCAATGCACAAGCAGCGGCTCAGAAAACACCAGAGCAACTTAAAGCGGCCGAGAAAGAGGCAGCTAAAGCTGCTGCGATTGCGGCCCTCAAAAACACTGGCAGAGGCAATCTGCTGAAGGAGGACAAGTAAAATGAATGGTTCGCAGTTTAACGGCGCTCCGGGTCCAGGTCCAATCTACACCCAGGAATTTATTGAGGTGCTTGCCTCGACTGATCTGCAAGCAAAACTCCCAGGCGGCGTATTGCTGGCCCAAGGCAACGGAGTGATTAAGAAAGGTACTGTTCTTGGTAAAGTCACTGCTACCAAGAAATTTGTTCCTTATCTCTCATCAGCGTCTGACGGTTCACAAGTTGCGGTCTGCATCCTGGACAATGATAAAGACACTTCGCTCACAGACATCGGCGCTTCGGCGTGGATTGCTGGTATCTTCACGGAATCTAAGTTGACAGGCATTGATTCGGCGGCTAAAACCGCATTGAAACTCTGCTACTTTGTATAAGGGGGAACAATATAAATGGCAAATGTACTCGATCCATACTTCCTAACTGAGGTTGTTCAGAACATTCGAACTGACATCAAGGGCTTCCGAGGTGCGCAGATTCTGACCAATGGCGTAGATTTTAAACCTGAACTTGATTTGACTATTGAATACGACATCACCTATGACGATACTGGTATGACTCCACCAACCGGTCTTAATGATCCTTCACCTATTCACGCAGCGCCTGTTGTTAAACACATGAGCTTTACCAATCAGGAATGGCGTGAAAAAGCGATCATTGATCGTGAGAAGATAGCTATCCTGCGGAAACCAGGGAATGATCTTCAACAAAAATGGGCAGAGGAGTACATGGTTGAACGAATGGTCAATCTCAACCAACGTCTTGAAACCCGATTTGAATGGATGCGGTGGCAATCACTTACAGGAAGTCTTTTAGTGCCACCTACACTTACAATGCCGGCCAGAACTATTAACTATGGGGTTCCATCTAATAACAAGCCGACAGCTGCGGTTCTTTGGAGTAACACTGCTACATCTGATCCTTTGGCTGATATTGATCTGTGGGTTCTCAGATTCCGTGGCAGCGGAGCGCGAGCTGTGAAGATCATTGTCAACAAGCAGATTGACATCTACTTGAAGCAGAATGCCAAAATCCGTGATCTAATTAAATTCACCTACGGCAAAGAAGTAGTTACAGCAGGTCTGCTGTCTGATATTATCGATCAGCAATTGAACGGGCTTCAATACGAAGTCTATGATGGCGGATATGTTGACGAAGCTGGCAACTTCTATCCATTCATCCCAGACAATGCGTGCATTATTATTGGAGAAGGCATGACCGGTTCTATGATGGACTTGGTGACTAGCCCGAACAACTATGAAGATATCTTCAATGGCCATGTTGGAAAATTTGCACTGACGAAGTTAATCCAGGGCGACCCGGATCAATGGCAAGTCATCAACGGCGCAACTGTGCTGCCGCGTCTGAAATACGTCAACTGGCATATCTTTGCTACAGTGGCGTAAGGGAGGGGCATA
Source organism: Paenibacillus sp. FSL R7-0048 (assembly GCF_038004505.1). Taxonomy (NCBI): domain Bacteria; kingdom Bacillati; phylum Bacillota; class Bacilli; order Caryophanales; family Paenibacillaceae; genus Paenibacillus; species Paenibacillus sp. FSL R7-0048. The sequence continues at coordinate 3,169,421 of NZ_JBBORF010000001.1, forward strand.
CAATGACAATCGTAAAAGTATTGGTTGATGCCGTAGGAGAATACAACGCCGGGGACATCGTAACAGATGCCCCCGAAGGCCTTGTGGAAATCGCAAAGAATAAAGTTCGGAATGCAGCAACCGGTGAATTGCTGGCTGAGCTCGTGGACAGCAATGACATCGTCAGCGACAATCCATCCGACCGCGAACTGGAACTTCAGGTTCAACTCGAAGAGTCCAAAGCACGTGAAGCGGAGCTACTGGAACAAATCGCAATGATTCAAGCGGATGGGGAAATTAAGGAACTGAAGGCTGCGGCCAAAGAACTGAAAATCCCTGGTTACACCAAAATGGACGCTGACGAGCTGAAGAAGGCTATCAACGAAGCCGGTGGTGGCGAGGATGGCAAATAAGATCCTCATCACGGATACGTACCATGATGAAGTGAAAGGGCGTCTAGGAGTCGGTGAGGATGTAATATCCGATGCCGACATAGACGCCCTTTCTGTTTTACCCATAGCAGAAGCTAAGGTCATCAAAGAAGTACCCGACTATGCTGACTTGGTTGAGGATGATAGGAACTATGTATATGCAGCGGCTGTAAGTATGGTCGCTGCCATACTGGCTCCATCTATGACTGCAAGAATTGCAAAGTCCAAGAAAGACTTCGATTACTCCATTGAAAATCAAGTTGTGGATTGGCGTGCATTTGGAATTCAATTAATTGACGATGCATATGCGCTAATTGATTTGATATCCACTGTGACACCAGGAACAGATGCCCCGATATTTGGCGTTGCTGGACCAACACGATACAAGGAAAGGCGGCGTTACTGATGTTCAAACAATTCGCTCACCGCCACTCTCCGTGTTCTGTAAACGGCGATCCGGATGTAGTTATACTTTCTAGGGATACCCGAGCAACAACGATTGTCGGCAAAGAATACATGTACAATGGTTTATTCGCTCCAACATCGCTTGTGAAACCGGGAGACTTAATCGAAAACGGTGATACTTTCTTTGTTCAAACCTTGCGTCCAACCACTGAGAAGGATAAATACTGTTCATTGATCAAAACCAATGCAACAATAACAGTCGAACGTTACTCGCAAAAGTATGACGAAAATGATAATGCCATCGGTGACGAAGAGTACAAGCCAGTTGCAGAGAATGTTATCGCTTTTGCTCAATACGTCACTGCACGACTACGCCAAGACGATCCTGGGTTACTACCCTCCACAACTTACACGTTGCAATTACAAACAACGGTTAATATAAAAGACCCTCAAGACGCCATCCATCCAGATCAGGTTATTCTCCACGGCAAGGCTTATCAGGTGGATGCCGTTGATGTAGTTAAATACCCCAATCTACTGCATGTGCAGTTATCGGACAGTGTGCGATGATCACCGGATATGATGCTACAAGGGCGTCTAAGGATTTAGAACACAAGCTGTCTCTCCAAATTACCGGGTTAACAAAGATTGTCCTACTGACTGCCAAGGGTGGTATACGATACTATCCAGCAGTACGAGATAAACTTAAAATGGAAATGTTCGTACTCGCTAATCAAATGATCTCAGGAGATATTACAGCAGATTACTGGCAGGCATGGCTTGAACAGTTTGGTAAGGGATCTTTAATGGCGGACGCCTCACAAAACCCCGGTTTAGTTACTTACATGAATTCTGATGCGTGGAATCGACTAAGATCACGCAGCAGTAAGGTGGTTGTAGGGCGTGGACAAGGGAATTACAAAAGCATAGATGGTACGATGCGTTTCTCAGGCGGTGGCTATGCTGGAGTGGATCTGGAGGAGCTAGCAGAACGCGGAGATATTGACCCGAAGTTCAAGCCAACACCACCGACCTATTTTCTACGGATCGCATTACAATCCAACCGTAATCGAATCCTACAAGGGATTGCGGAGGTAATTGAAAACTTTCCATACCACAAGTACTTTTTGGAGGATAAGACATGAGCCTTCATTTGATTGATGCTATACAGAACACACATAAGGATGACACGGTGTTTATGGCTATGCTGAAGCTTACGCCAACTGCAAATAGCGAACAGATGGCAACTCGCTTCACAAAAGGTGTAGAGCCTGAAATAGTAGTGACAAAGGAAACCTTACCACATATTTGCCAGTACATTATGCCAGGGCAATACGGACGAAACCCGTTGGTCTTCCAAGGCAAGTTCTGCCTCGATTTTTATGGCAAGACTGGTTATGAAGCAAAACTACTATTCGAACGGTCATTCGAACTTTTGCATGATAGGCGGATTGTTCAACCTAAATTCCATTCATTTTTGTGCGTGTTGGCCTACGATGGTGACTTTGCAACCGGAATCAGCGGTGTAAAGGGTTATAAAGGTATCTATGATATCGACTATATCCGCATTAATTAAGCATGGTTAAAGCATGAACGTGATTGTAAAGTGTAATTGAAGTAATATGGAAATAAGGAAAAGGGGTGATACGGTGACAGAGAAACCCGAACTTAGGAAAGAGCCGACAGAGCTTGAGGAACTTGTGAAAGAAAAAGTTAAGCTGGCTAAAAAGCTCGGACTAATGGAGCAAGGTACGCAACCGATTGAAGGATATAAAGAAACGAACGATTACAAACGGATTAAAGAAATTGATTTAAAACTATGGGAACTGATCAAATAAACTGATCAGTTTCTTTTTTATTACCCAAGGAGGGATACACGAATGCAGGAACCATTAGTATTTGATGGAGTCGGTAAGATATGGATGAGAGATTACGATGGGACTCTAAGATACATTGATGAAAAAATTAACAGTGTGATGTTCGCACCGCAGTTCTCTTGGACGAAAGTATTTGGTGGACAGTCCGGCTATGCATTTCACTTGACCGCACAAGATTTGCAAGATGTGCTTACGATTGAGCTGCCGCGTTATTCTGCTGTAATTGCTGAGATTTCTCAAGGGGCAGAGACAAAAACAGGTCCTGTTGAAATCGATGAGAACGAAGAAGGCATTCTCGGTGCTACTGGATATGCCATCGAAGGAATTGAAGCATTTGGTGGTACGTTTGTTAAGGATAGCGACGAAGTCTATCTTAAAGCGGCAGATGGAACGCTAAGCAAGCTTGAAAGAGTTGCTTCAACACCAACCATTGAGCAATATGCAATTTCGGCCGACGGTGTTATTACATCTGCAACAGGGAATTTGAACAAAAATGTGATTGTGACCTATAAATGGTCCAAACAAGGAACATCCAGCAACTTCAAAGGAACACGGCGTCCTAAACCATTTAAGTTTGTTCACCGTTTTGAATTGATAAATGACCGAACAGGTCAACCGGTGCAGGTGCAGTTGACGGTATACAAAGCTGTAGGCGGCGGTACGCTGAATGTTGGAGCTGCACGTAAGACTCCTAGCACAAGCACTCTTAATCTGGAGGTTTTGGAACCAGATGTCACTCCAGATAATCCAGAAGGTATTGCAGCAACTATTATCTTCGTAGACTAGAAGCAACAATTAACAATGACGTCCCTCGCTGTTATAGCGGGGGATTATCTATTTTGAGGAGGAATAACAGTGCAAAAGCAAATCGATGAAACATTAAATATAGGTTCAGAAGTCAGACTGGCTGAAGGACTTGTTAAGAATGTGAAAATCGGAACTATTGGAACTATACGACAGGTTCGAAAAATCATGAAGGAGATACCTTATCAATTCTCTGTATCTATCGGCCGGGAACCATGGGTCGAAAACGATCTAGGAAAAGCTGTGGACTGGCCTAAGATAGAAGCTGCCTATCGCGAATCTTTCAATCTTATTCTTGAAGGCGGTCTGCCAGATGAAGAATATGATCAGGTCGATTTCGAAGGTATCGAGGAGTTGGAAAAACTCATTACCCGATTTCTATGAGGAATCGTTCCCTGCTGATCCGGACGCTGAGGAAGAAAGCGAGAGCGAAGGGACGGAAGAGGGAAGAGAACAAACACTACTTGATGCATGGGCCTTATGTGTAACTCTAGGCATTCCAGATAGCGAATGGGAAAACATGACTTTCCCAAAGATATACGCTCTCAAAAGAATTAGAAAGAGGAATCAAGAGTTTCAAATTGCTCTTCACGGTGGAGAAATCACCAAAAAGCCGAAGAAAGCAAAGTATCTATCTGATTTAGGTATCTTTCCAAAATAAAAAGAGGTCTCCGCATGATGCCGGGGACCTCTTTTTCTGTATGTAGACGTGTCAGTAGCAAAGGAAAATTTTCCTTAACAATCAAGGGGTGATGGCAATGGCAGACAACAAAGATGTAGTTGGTGCTCGAATAAGTTTAGATACATCTAAAATGATCCCAGCATTTAAGGCGATTGACCAAGGCGTAAAAGGGAACGCAGAAACCTTTAAAGTGCTAAATCAGGAAATTACGGTAACCACTAAAAACTATACAGCGTTAGCAACGGCTTCTAATAAACTTGCCCTCACTTCTGAAGAGCGGCGAAAGAAGATCATGGCTGAGTCGGAAGCTCTTGTTAAACAACGAACAGCTCAAACCGAGCTGATACAGACAAAGAAGAGCCAGATGGAACAAGCTAATAAATTAGTTGATGCTAAAATGGCTGCACAAGAAGCTATCATTAGAAAAAGATATGATGCTATTGAGCAACAAGAGCGAGAACATCAAAAACGGATGGAAACATTACAGAATAAAGCCACCGCTAGTGCTCTCAAATTAACAACAGGAAGTTCGTCATCTACAGGAACAGATAGCACACGAGAACGTGTATTAATGCAGGAACAAGCGATCCGACAAAAAATAGCGCAATTAGCTGAGAGAGAAAGTCAACAATCTCAGAAATATGCAGCCAACTACGAGAAGTTTTGGTTGAATGCATTGCAGGCTAGAGAACGTAAAGAAACACAGGTTCGCGAAAAAGCATTACAAGAAGAACAGCGTATTCGCCGTTCGTTGACTCAGACACAGACTCAGATCAACGGAATTACGGGTACAGCCGCACAGTTTGCTATGACGGGAACTTTGTACTATGCCTTTACAAGAGGAGCCACTGAGGCAATCAGTCTCCTTAAAGACTTTGAATATGAACTAGTAAACGTGCAGCGGGTCATGGGCGAATCCGCGGACGTTGGGTATGTCAAAGATTCAATGATATCCAGCGCCAAGGAATATGGGTATGCACTTCGAGAAGTCGCGAGTGTTTATACGCTCATCGCTCAGAACGGTTTTGACGAGAAGCAAACTGAACAACTGGCCAGAACAGCACTGATGGCTAAAAACGTTGAACAATCCTTTCAAAGTGCTTCCCAGGCTCAAGAATTAATGACAGGAGCAATTCTCAACTACGGGATGGCTGCTGAAGACTCTGAAAAGTTGCTTGATAAACTCAATGAAGTTTCCAACAACTTTCCAACAACATCTAAGAAGCTCTTAGAAGGTATAAACCGAGTGGGTGCTACAGCTAAAAACGCTGGAGTGGACATTGACGAACTTATCGGATATTTGACTACACTGAATCAAGCTGGTTTTTCTGGTTCTGTAGCTGGTAATGCTATAAAATCCTTTATTAGCTTCTCCAGTAGACCTATAGCAGTAGACAAGCTAGAAAAGTATGTTGGAGTGATGAGACAAGCTAATGGCGATATGATGAAGTTCCCAGAATTACTTAGTAAGATTGCAGCTCAGTGGGATAACCTCTCAGATGTTGAACGTAGCGAGATTACACAAGCCATCGCTCGGGGGGATCAAGCGTCTAGATTTATCGCTCTGATGAATAACTATAGCAAGGTTATGGATGTAGCTAAAGTATCAGAGGAATCATTTGGATCAGCACAAAGAGAAAACAACCTCACAATGACTACACTGACAAAGCAATCTGAGCAATTACGCGCTTCTTGGGATGAGTTGATTATATCTATTGGTGATAGCGGGTTACTTGGAGGATTAAAGTTAATTGTAGGCCAAGCCACTATCTTACTAGATGGGTTTAACCATCTACCAGGGCCCATCAAAAATACTGTCACATCGATTCTTTTGTTAGGTGGAGCAATTACGGTTTTAAACACGGGAGCCAGGATTCTGACTGGACAAACTCTGGTTTCTTTGGTTACAGGAGTCGCTGCCGCGGCTAAAGGGATGCTTGGGATGAAGGTTGCAACCGATGCAGCTAACGTATCACAAAAGGCTTTTATTGCCACGCCAATAGGTGCTGCTTTAGCAGGACTTGCAGTTGTCATAGGTGCTGCTACAACAGCATGGGCTTATTATAAAGGTACACAAAGTCAAGTGAGTGATGAGACTCTGCAACAGAATCGAAAAACAGCTGAACTAGTTGCTAGATACGACGAACTGAAATCTATCGTTGACGATAACACTAAATCGGACAAAGAAGTTTCTGCTGCGAAATCAGAACTGGCGAATGTAATGGATCGACTCAGTGCCACGATGCCTGGTCTTGTATCACAATGGGATGAACTTGGTAATGCGAAAGAGCTGGATATTCAAAAAATTGAAGAATGGAAGACGCGATATTCTGAGAGTATCAAAATCGTCGAACAAGCGAATCTGGATGCTGCCACGAAGCGAAAAGCAGAGTTAGAGCAGGAGATTGCCTATACTGACCTCGCTATTAAAAACGCTTCAGAGAGCGACCTGAGTTTAGTTGATAAGGTATTAGGAAAAACAGTTCAAACCCTACGGGAAATGTGGGGCAATGAAATGATTTCTTTGGGAACAGAACTGTCCCAAGAAGAGCAAAAAATCCTTGCAAGTAAATCAGCCATTGATGCCCTTAATGGTGTCACAGAGGCAAGTGTAGCGGCGAATAGTAGATTGGCCACAGCTGCAGCAGATTCAGCGGATTCAATGGAGAGTTACTCAGATTCAACGGACTCCGCCTCCACATCAACAGAAGAACTATCTGATGAAGTTAAAGCCCTCATAAAAGCGCAAGAAGAATGGGCATCAACAGTCAAAGGAAATAGTCAAACGGTTTCGGAACTAAACGGAGTACTAGATGAACTGGCAAAAGGTCAGTCCTTAAATGCTTCAAACGCTACGGATCTAATTAACAAATATCCTGAACTTGCATCAGCGATTTATAAAACTGCAGATGGATGGGCGTTTGAGACGGATGCGGTTAACAATCTACGGAAAATGAAAATCCAGAAAGCTATTGATGACTTAAATTCAGAGAAATCGTCAGCATTTAATACAAAAGTAGCTACCGACGAAAGATTATCTGCCTATCAAATTGAAGCAGATGCTATTAAGAGCTTGGCACAGCTAAAGGCTCAGTTAAATGGTAGTAAGGCTATCACAGGAGATAACGTTACTCAAACCGGGGACGATCTCAAATACTTTAAATCACAGTTTAGAGAAGCGGGTATTGCTCAAGCAGCAGCAGAAGCGGAAATTCAGAGCATTATTGATGATTATGATACAGCAGCTAAAGTTTACGATGATAAGATAGCTGCACTTAGCAGTATGTATCAAGATCCATCATTTGGTGTATCTTCTAGTAAAAATTCTAAAGATAAAAGTGGCAGTAAGGATAAATCAAAATCATCAAATGCAGAAAAGGCAGAAAAGGCAGCAAAAGAAGCGGCTGCTGCACGCAAGGAAGCATATGATGAGGAAATGGATAACTTCCAGTATGTAGCAGAACGGCAAGGTTGGTCCATAGAACAACAGATTTCTGGTTACGAGCGGCTTAAGAATCGTCATAAGCAATACCTTGCCGAAGATAAAGATGCTTTAAAAGAATGGACTAGAGACATTCAGGCACTTAATGATAGTAGGTACAACGAAGATGTTTCGATTCTTGAGAAAAAAATCGAAAAAATGAGACAGGCAAATCTCCAAGAAGTAGAAATGGTGAAGACATCACTTAATTTTTATAATAAAGAGTTGTCGAAGTCTTATTTAACTACAGAACAGAAAGCGGAAGCTCAAAAACAAGTATTTGATCTAACGGTGAAATACAATGAGCTTCGTTACCAAAATTCCCAGACATGGATAGATAAAGAAGCCACTAAGATGGAGATGGCTGGAAAAAGTAAGATTAATATCATCACCATGGAACTACAAGCCTATGAACGAATGGCAAAAGATAAAAATCGAACTGCCGAGCAGAGCTTTGCGCTAGAAAAGCTGATTTACGAGCAAAAGAAAAGCTTGCTTGAGCAACAATATTCTGACTTTCAAAAGGATTTGAACCATAGAAAGGCTATGGGTCAGACTACTACCGAAAGTGAATTGCAGGATTGGTTAAAAATTCAGGCTATTTATCGTGTTGGTACAGATCAACGGATGGAAGCGGACGAACAAGTCTATGCACTACGTCAGAAGCTGATTGAAGACGAAACTAAGGCCGTTGAGACGTTGGCGAAAAATTATACAACGAGCATCGAAGCCTCTAAAAACGCAGCTATTAAAGCAATAGAGGAAGAACGGGATGCTTATGCTGCTGCGAAGGATGCTGAGATCCAAGCTATTGATGATTTACTTAGTAAGCAACAGGAATTAAATGAAGACCAAGACTACGAGAGTGCACTAGCAGAAAAGCAAGCTAGATTAGCTTTGCTTGCCTCAGCCGTAGGACCGGATGGAATCGCGGAACGGAAACAGGTTCAAAAAGACATTGAAAAGTTGCAACTCGATCATGAGCGCACCTTAGCTAAGAGAAGCCTGGAAGAACAGAAGCAAGCCCTTCAAGATGAAAAGGACGCTAAGAAGGAAGCCTATGACAAGGACATCGAAGCTACTAAAACACATTACGATGAGTTGCTCCAAGCACTTGAGGACTTTTCTTCCGATACTGCCAATCGCGCGGAATTGATGAAAAACATCCAAGTACTGAAGGAATCCGAGAAGAATGCCGAGATATTAGCTCAGTTGGATCAGTTTATTGCTGACTATCAATCAAAGATGAGCTCTATTACTGCACTAACACCTACTGTGACCGGATCCACAGCCTCTTTATCAGTAGTGGGTACATCTAAGAAGGATTTAGATTTAGTTGAGTACAACGCCAATAAGGACGCTTACGATGCTGCATTATCAAATGGTAACAGAACAGAAATGGCAAGACTTAAAGCTAGAAATGATGAATTGAGGAAGCTTTATGGTGTGGGAAAAGATACCGGAGAGAAGTTGCAGACCTTTTCTGAAGGTGGAAGAGTGCGAGGAGAAAGGATTGGTGCACCAAAAATAATTGAAGCGCATGTAGGAGAAGCAGTGTTGAATGATAGTCAAGAAGATGACCTCATTGATTTCATCAATTTTAAATTACCTCAATTAAAATTCTCCATGCCAAGTTTTTCAATGCCCTCAATATCATCTGGATCTGGAACCAGTTCGAATTTCCGCAGCGACGTTGCAGTAAATATGGGAGATATTTATATTACGGACGATTCTACAGCAAAGGTGTTTTGGACTGAAAAGGACAACTTTGTACGGAGGGCACAATCTAGAACGGGGGCGAAATATAATTGATTGTTGCAACAGCAGATGGTGTTTCCTTTCCAAGTATAGGCTTAGGGCTTAAATCTCATAACATCCCGGTATTACCGCCTACAAAAGATAACACACTAGAACTCGCAGATCGAGATGGAGCTAAAGATTTTGGTAGCACTTACGGACCACGAACATTTAACCTTGAATGCATTGTTATGGCTGATGATTCAACAATAGACTATCACAACAGAGTCGCCCAAGTGGCGGCTCTTTTTAATATCCGAAAAGGAGATATTGTATTTACTTTTTCGGATAGACCGGGGAAGCGATATATCGGACGATATGCCGGAACAATGGATATTCAGAAGATTATCTTTGATGGGGAATTAACGATTCCTATTACCATGTCTGAGAACCCTTTTCCAGAATCAGATGAAAAAGTTTATGAGACAAACATTACACAGTCTCCGCAGACACTAAAAATTGCTTCTGATGGTGACGAAAGGGCCACACCATTGATCGTTCTGACCAATACCGGATTAAATACTATTCAGGGTTTTAAAATCATTAACGAATACGAACTATAGGAGCTGAGAAAAATGGCAATGCAAATATCTAACTGGCTATCAGCGGCACTTTTAAATGCTGCTTTTCGAAATGTGGCTTTTTCCCAACCATCAACAGTTTATCTAGCTTTATATACTTCTGATCCTACACAGGCTGACACAGGGACAGAAGTATCTGGTGGATCATATGCGCGAAAAGCTATCACCTTTGCTGTAGCCTCATTGGAGAATGGGAAAATGACGGTTAGGTCATCTGCTGATGTGGAATTTCCAATAGCTACGGCGGATTGGGGATTGGTGACACATGTCGGATTGAGAACGGCTTTAACAGGAGGAAATTTATTATGCTCTCAAGCCATCACACCGCGGTCTGCTTTGATAGGAGATAAACCTAGGTTTTATGCAGGTTCAACTCTTATTCGTTTCGCACAATAGCTAAGGGCAATAAGGAAGGAGGATAATTAATGGCACAACAGCAAATGTATTCTGCGATAGCCAATTCGCCGGGCACGGAATTATCCGCGGCAATAACGGCAGCAGTTACGACTATACCCGTTGTAACCGGGAGTGTTTTACCAGAAGGTCCTAATATCATTACGATTGGTGTAGATGAAACGTCAGAGACCGTTCTCTATACGTCCAAAAGTGGAAATAGTTTAATCGGTTGTACACGCGGATTTGGAGGAACAACAGCAAAAGGATGGGCGGTAGCTTCACGCGTTGCCCGTTACTACACCGCCTACGATCACGATGCATTTCGCAAAAATTTAACGGATCTTTCCGGAGTAACCAACGAATCTACAACTGATATTGTCCTATCAGCTGGTCAGCAAATTCTAAACGCAACAAAGAACGCTAGACTACAAGGATTAAAGGTACAGGGTAGGACGTTAATAGATTTACTTGGTGGGGCTGGGAGTGGAGAGAGTTTAACGGGATGGTCTGTGTCCGGCGGGGCTTCAATTTCAACTGAAATGCTAAAGAGCGGAGTGTCATCTTTTAAATTTACATCCACGTCCGCAGCCGCTTATATAATTCGGGATTTTCCGGTTAGTCTAGATAGCACTAAATATTATATCCTCGCTTGCTGGGTTTATATCCAGTCATATACTAGCGGAACGATTAGAGTTACGTTGAGAGACTACAACACGGTAACAACGAGGTACACTGCAAATGCAGATACATCAATTACGGGGAAGTGGCAATTAATATATCTTAAAGTGCCTATCTCAAATACATTGGTGGGTAGTGGGTTCCGCGTTATTGCTGGAATGGAAGTACCACCTGTAGCAGCTACAGTTTATATTGATGAGGTCCGCCTATACGCCGTATCCGCAGCAGACTACGCCGCCATAGGAACCACAATCACAGGCGAAGCTATAGACCGTCTCTTACCTTATGTACCTCCAGGTATTAATGGAGTAGATGGACTCTATGTGCGGCGATATGGACGTAATTTATTACCGGATAAGTTGGATACACTGCACGCCCAGGCTCGCGTTAATGGTCCATATGATGCAACTTTGACAGCGACTGGAACTGGCTATCAATCCGTAATTACCGTTGAGGCTGCTCCTGGACGTTACACGTTCGCTTATGAAGGAAACATCCAGGCAGTTGTAAGATTGATTTCTGATGTGGGTACGATTAATCAAATTAAAAACTCTGGTGATCCTATTCCATTCACATTTACAGTTCCAGCGGGTACAAAATCAATTAACATCATCTTTTTAAACACCGCCACTACTGGAACTTTCACCTTCCGTAACTGGCAACTTGAAATCGGCAGCACAGCCACACCGTTTCAGCCACGCGAAGACTCTCTTATCGCCTTTAGCGGAGTAGAGTTACACGCTAACCCTACGGATGGCAGCGAACCGGATATACTGCGTGAGGTTATCGGACGGTATGAGGTAACGAAGTTATGGCGTGAGATCACGCTATCAGGATTGCAAGATTGGACAGTGCTCAGCACACATACTGGATATAAACGCTTAAGATCATTGGGAATAGCGCCAACACTTTCGGATTCTTCTATGTCGGCGTTAGTGAAATTTGATGGAAAGGTGTTAACTCAAACATTCAGTGATGTTCCATCTTCGGCGGCAGCAGACGTTTATCGTACCTCAGCATCCGGAAATACAACAGTCACTGTTTCCTCTACTGACTCCGGTTGGGGAGACTCCTATACACCGAGTACTGACGAGATAAAGGCTTATTTTAACGGATACCAAATGGGCAGTGTGTCAGGTGCGACGTTTACTACTCCATATATTAGTGGTACAAAAGCATGGCGCTTTGTAACGGGAGACCCCTCAACAGGAACGAGCACCTTGCCTACAACACTTAATCCAGGCTATGCAGGATGGCAGCCGTATCAACTTCTATACCGCCTTGCAAATACTGTTATTGAGACAGTACAAGAAGACGGTGCTTTATCTCTCATAGAGGGTGATAACTTTATCGAGGTGGGTAGCGGATATGTCAGCCGAGAACGTGCTAATCCTGTAATGACAATCGTAGGAGGTTCCTCCTTTTACCATTTTAACAACGCAGAACCTACCGTTTCTGCGAGCAAATTTCGATATCCCGTGCAGAAAATACTCGGGATTTACGAGGCTAGTTTGCCAGCACGCGGCGTTGTCCTTAAAAACGAGTCTGTAGCATTTGGACTGCAAGATGCCCATATTGAAGGGATCAATTATAATCTGAACGCACCATATAGCGCCTCTTACATCAAACTGGATAAATCACCAGTACCAGTTGTTACGGGCTTCTATGCAGCCACTGAGAAGATGCAACTTCATGATTTAACAGACGCAGTGACAGAGATAAGTTCAACCGTTAGTGCGTTAGCTGCGAAGAAAGCGGAGAAGGACGCGCCAGGATGGATTGCTCCAACGTTACTGAACGGATTTACTGCGCTGTTCAGTTCGCGAGTCCCATCCTATCGTAAAGTTAACGGAGTTGTTGAGTTTACAGGAGCGCTAAAATTTACCTCGTCAACGGTTAACGCCAACCTTGTTATATTTCGGTTGCCGGAAGGGTACAGACCAAAGGATCAACTAGACTTTGGTGTTTTATCAGGAAGTGGCGCGAATCGTGTATTTGGCGGGTTGGAGATTATGCCAACGGGCGAAGTGTACGTATTAAGCGGAATGGGTGGCGATGCCATTTTTCTGGATGGACTGCCAACGTTCAGAGTCGAATAAAGGAGGGATATCATGAGCAAAGCAGTACCTACAATCGGGTTGGATGGCCTGTATATAGAGGACGTAATACAGGACGACTCATTTTCTGGGGTCGTCCCGATTTATGCCCAGCCAGAGCCAGAAGAAGCGCCAGATCTGCCGGAAGACAGGGAGATCGAAGATGAGGCGGACGTATCCGAAGAACCAGAACAGCCAAGAGAGATCATCGGTTATCTCGTAGGCATTCCGTTGCCGACCGGGTTGTATCATCCGAAATTTGATCTATTAGCATGGGATGCATATCAGGACGCTGTACTAGAGGCACAAGGCGATTATGCCGACGAACTACACGATTGGCGGGAGCAATGGGCGGAGGGAGAGGGACAAGGCCCTGAGCCAGTTTACACACCTCCAATACAACCAGATAACCTATGGGTCGAGGGCTTAACGCCAGAAGAGATTGCGGAGTTGACGAAGCCCGGGGAACAGACGGAAGTTGAAAAGCTGAAGTTTGAAAATGAAGCTTTAAAAAAGCTGATAGAAGATAAAGACCGGGAGAATAAAAATGCGCTTTTTGAAATTTATTCTATTTTGTTAGGCGGTGAATGACGGTGAACGTCATCAGCCGCCTTTTATTATGGCTATTACTGAAGTCTGAGAAAGGAGGTGGAATACAAATGATTATCGTTATGGCATCGCTCATTATCTATGGAGATATTACAATTGCTCAAGTCCCAACTGGCTCCAAGGCTGCTGTAAAGATGCGGCTTGCGACTCTTGGATATGACGAGAATGGCACGCCGTTAAAAATAGAAGAATAAATATTGTTAGTCACCACAAGCCCTCGAAGTTTTCGGGGGCATTTTTTACGTATGGAAAATTTTCCTGACCAGAAAGGAGAGGAGTTATGTTCGGGGGTGCGTTTAATCGATTACCTTTTGATAGACCATTTCAAAAGGAACTATCTTTCTCAGTTAATTTCGACATCATCACTGAAGTTGAATCTAAGCTTAATCTAGATATGGCTATTCCTGTAGTAGTTGAATTTATCACAGAATTCAATTCTGAAATGATACGTGAACAATCATTTGGAGCAGAGATTGAGACTATGCTTAATTTTGAAACAACTATGGTTAGAGAACAGTCCTATAATGCTTTATTCGAACTTGCACTTGAGGTTCAGGCAACAGTGAAATATACACATACCGATGAAATCATTTTTACGGGTGGGTTCGCACCAGGTGAGCGAATAGTTATTGATACCAAAAAAATGAAAATAACCAAGAATGGGCAAAACGCACTTCACTTGATGGATGGTGACTTTTTCGATCTCGTATTTGGAGAAAACAAGATCACATATACCGATCAAGAAATAACTAGATCTGTACTTGCGCGCGTTACTCATCGAGATAAATACCTATATTAAAGGAGGTGCACTTTTGGACTACCTTCAGTCTTATGATAAGAACATGAAGCGTGTGGGAATTTTAAATGATTCATACGATATCCAACGGAAGAGACGGATCAATTCGGATTATGAGATATCTTTCTTGGTGCCCATGAATTCAGAGGATTACCAAGAAAAATTATTAATTAAGGGTCACGTTAAGGACGAACGGGGTCAATTTTACGTTATCAATAGCAGATCCAGAGTAAGAGAAGATCGTAAATTAACTGCCTCAATCATGTGTACACATGTGATGTTTAAACTAACAGATTTCAAGTTTCCATATTCCTTATACATTAATGAGGCTTACGGTGTTCCTATTTCTCGACTGACCAATCTAATTACTGAGGCAACTGGTGGAAGATTTACTTTTTCAATTGATGATACTTTCGATCTACATGACGTAAAAGATTTTGGACAAGGTAATTGCCTTCAGGCACTAAATAAGATCGTGGAGATGTATGGATGCGAAGTCGAGCCAGATAACTTTGTCATTCATCTGAAGAAGAAAATCGGAATAGATGATGGCCATCAGTATCGAATTAAGAAAAACATAGTATCAGATCAGTTCAAAGACGATGCGAAATCACTTGTAACACGATTGTACGCTCAAATGAAGGATGGGACGACTTGGATTGGTCAACCGTCCTCAATTTTAACAAACGAGGAGAAAACACTGTTAGAGACTGTTCCGGGTGCAATAGTTGGCGGTATACTACAAGTCAATTATCTTATATCTCCTTACGCCTCAACTTGGGCTAGTGATTCCGTACCATATTTTGACGATGAAATTATTGAGCAGGACATTGATCCAAGCATTGATTTAAATACTGCTGTTAATGAGCTTCTTAGAGTAACAAGACAGACACTAAGGGAAAGAGAAATCCCTACGTTTGAGGTTTCAGTTGACGGAGCTGATCTACACAAGATCGATAGAGAAGAGACAAAACCAAACCTTGGTGATGTAGTCTATTGTTACGATCCAGACATGGAAATGGTCAAACTTAAAGCTAGGATAACTGAACTCACAGAATATCCTTTCACTAAAGAAAAACACGCTCAAGCAACAATAGCTAATGTGATGTTGAGAGACTATGACGATATCATAGCCGACCTAGACAAAAGCAAAAAGCTAGTGGACAACTTATATTCTAACGGACGTATCCGAACAGAGCTTTTTGAAACTGTAGCGAAGCAAGTCATTACAGACATTAATAACTCAAAAACAGAATTGATATATCCACCTGACGGAGGAATATTGGCGCAAGAGAAGACAAATCACCTTGAACAAGTCAGACTCACTTCCAAAGGTTTAGGTATCTCAACTGATGGATGGAATTCGGTACGATCAGCAGTGACAGCACGCGGAGTTTTAGCCGAGACTGTTATTGGTCAATTTGGTAGCTTTGTCTCTATGCTTATCGGCACAGGGAATGCAGTCACTCAAATCAATACAAATGGTATAGCAGCAGGACACGCAAACTTCAATGAAGCGCCCTTTCGAGTAGATATGGCTGGTAACTTGGTAGCTAATAAATTGACAGCAAACTATGCCTCAATAGCGAATTCTAACTTTTCTGGCGGGGCTATTGTAGGATCATCTATCAATGTAGGCAATGGCAAATTTGTAGTTAATTCCTCTGGTAGTGTTTATGCAGCTGATGGAACCTTCCAAGGAACCATAAATGCTAAAGGTGGAACGTTCGAGGGAAATATCTATTCAAGCGGAGAAATCATTGGAGGTATTCTTACTGGTGCTAGATTCAGAACAAGTGCACCTGGTATATACCCCCGGGTAGAGATTGATCCATCAAACATAGCGTTTGGAGTTTACTCAGATTCTAATAGTGGTATATCTATACCAGCCTACGACGGTGGTGTTTCAAGAATTATTCTCAGGGCCAATGGTAATGAATCTACCATATATAATTCTCCATCAGCTGGGCTTATAGTAAGTGGTTATGGAAATGTTACTCTTTCTGGATCGAATGTTAATCTTTCTCCAAGCTCCTCAGGACTAATTATTGTCCCATCATGGGCGAAAATTTTTAATGGACAGCAAACATTACAAGATCTAATAAGTGATCTCCAATCTGGAATAAGCTCACTTTGGTCATATATCTATAATCACACTCATACCGTCACTGTACCTCCTCATAATCATGGGAATTCCGCAAACTTGCCAAACACTGGAGGTGGAACCTATGCAACTTCAAAGCCTTAATGGTACTATAAGGAAAAAGTGTTTAGGAGGTTGGAAGTTATGAAAAAATTCGTCTCTGGTCTTGTTGTTGGCGTCCTATTGTTTGTTGGAGCTACGGTTTTTGCTGATTCTACAAGTTTGATTGGTCAAAAAATACAGGGGATATATACAATTGAAAAGAATGGCAAGAAAGTGGCAGATGCAGTTATTATTAATGGATCAGCATATGCTCCAGTTAGATCAGTGGCAGAGGCCTCAGGAACGACTCTAAAAGTAGAGGGGAAAAAGATTATTATGGGAGATGCAAATAATTCAACAACTTCGGCATTAACAACTTCTGTTCCGTTATCATCAGCTGAATTAAAAGAAGAACGGGATAGACTATTGGCAGAGATAGAAAAAAATAAAACATCAATTAATTATTACGAAGTGAACTATATTGCATTAGGCAAAGAACTTGTTGATAAACAACCTCGTTGGCAGGATACAATTAATGAAGGTATTAAGAAAATTGAAGAGTTAATGGCTGAATCAGCCACTTTGCAACAGAAAATTACTGATATTGATACCCAAATAAAATCAATTGAAGGCGATTATCAAAAATGAAGAAGAAATTAATAGTTATTACCTCTATATTAATTATTTTATTTATCTCATTTGTAGTAATTGATTATTTAACGAATGATCCTAAAAAAAGTGCATATGGAAGAGCAATGAGTAAACCAGTCCCAACATCTTCAGTGGAACTTTTCGAAAAGGAGACGTTCGAAATTGTCCGGATTTACGATGAAAAGTCAAAAGATCTTCTTCCATTAACCAAGGATGAAGAAACCATATTAAATGACTACTATAACAATTACTCAAGGAATCCTAGATTGAGTGGTGAACAAGAAAGCATGTATTCAAAGATTGTTGTATTAGAGACAAGTTACTCTTTATTTATCAGTTCTAAAGACAGTAAAGAAAAAGAAGTTATAAAAACAGCTAATGAAGCAATCACATCATTCTTTAGTTATCTTGAAGGTTTGAAGACAAATAAACCGTAGTACTACAGTATAAAAACAAATATATTCTATAACTAAGAAGGTCTCTCCTAAGGAGGGGCCTTTATTTGTGTATCTTAAAAAGTCAAATTCGTACTTGTAAACAATTTGAGTTGTTTGGGCTATAATTAATTAATGACATAACCGTAGCGAACAAGTACCAAAACACATATAAGCTTGATAGTAGAAAGCCTTCGATAACTCGGAGGCTTATTTTCATGTCCAAAATTGAACGGAGGAACTATTGATGAGCGAAAGTAGCATTTTTTTCTTTGAAGGGCAACACGAAGTGGCAGTTCTTACAAAAGCAGACGTTAATATTGAATTCAAGGGCGACTTCATTATTAGGGCGAAAGATGTGTCTATAGCACTTGAATACCAAGGAGAATCCGCAACAAATCATGTTCTGAAGTTTTGCAAAGAGGAACAGATTTATCACATCAAGAATTCGGACATTTTGAATCGAAATGTCCGAAAGCTCAATAATGCTGGAGAAAAGTTTATTTCCAGCCTCTCACTCAACCGCGTTCTAGGACAATCTGCTCAGCCGAAAGCTATCCCTTTTCAGGATTGGCTGTACGAAGATATGCTCCCAGCAATCCAGAAACATGGAATATACGCAACAGACAATGTAATCGACAACATATTGAACAACCCCGACTTCGGAATTGAACTGCTGACAAAGCTCAAAGAGGAACGTGCCGCGCGGGTTCAGGCCGAACGAACAAATGCCATTTTGATGCACGTTAATAAGACCTACACCGCCACAGAGATTGCAAAGGAGATCGGCTTTAAGTCTGCCAATGCACTCAATAGAGATTTGGAAGATCGGGGCATTCAATTCAAGCAGAATGAGACGTGGCTACTGTACAGCAAATACTCCGATTGTGGCTATGTCGAGATTAAACAAGAGGTTCTGGACAGCGGCAGAGTTGTGTATCATCGGCGATTCACTCAGCTGGGCAGGGAATGGCTGATTAAAATATACGAAAAGAAAAACGGCATTGCGTAACCATTCATAACTGGATGGTTATTATTTTTGCCTGAAAGGAGGCGTAACCTTTGGTGATTATAAAAAAACTTGAATTAGCACTTGATCTAACGAGACCTGCTGAAGAATTAGTTGAAGCGATTATAACAGTATTAGAATTTTACCCAGGACGACAATTTGAGATTTTGCAGCAAGTTGATCATAGAATCGGTGAAATGTTAGGTGCATTGCAACCAAAAGAAAACACAAAATTAGAACCAGCAATAAATTCGGAAAAACAATAGAAAGGGGGCGAATTGTAATGACAAAATCTCAAATTGCTGCGTCAACAGTAGGCGCAGTACTTATTCCAACATTTGATTTTTTATACGGGGAGGCGGACGCTGTCGTAACCATCATGGTCGCACTTTTATTTTTTATTATCATGGATTGGTTATCTGGTATTCGAGCCGCCAAAAAGGATAACACATATGCCAGTAAATATGGAATTGATGGAGTCTTCCGGACATTCTTCATGTTGCTACTTCCCGCGGGTGGACATCTGCTTGATATGGTGTTCGGGTTGCCTGGAGCGATATTTGGAGCATTGTCTATCGGGACCTTGTACCACGTTTTGCAGAGCATGACAGCAAACTCAATTCGAGCAGGATGGGGAGATTCACTTCCGTTGCCGATCTTGGAAGTAGTGCTCAAGTGGGTAGGGAGTGAGCTAGATAAAAAGGTCAAAAGGGCAGCGAGCAGACAAGGGGATGAAGAGTAATGACACTGACGCTAGATCAAGTAAAGGCAAAGTCCGCCGCGCGGCTCTCCGGGCTGCAGCTAGTCGTTAAGACTGCTACCGTAGCGCTGATTGAGCGCTGTTATATTCGGGGAGTAAATATAGTCATTACCCAAGGGCTTCGCACAATTGCCGAGCAGGACGCATTGTATGCTCAAGGACGTACTAAGCCAGGTAGCATAGTCACGAATGCCAAGGGAGGCACCAGTTACCATAACTATGGACTAGCTATCGATTTCGGATTGTTACTGCCAGATGGCAAACAGGTATCTTGGGATTTAAAACGTGACGGTGATGGTGACAAGGTAGCTGATTGGATGGAGGTAGTTCAGGAGGCTAAAGCTCTTGGTTTTGAATGGGGCGGTGATTTTGTTTCGATTAAGGATGCACCACATTTTCAAATAACTTTTGGGCTGACAACCTCACAATTACGTGCGGGTGCTAAGCCGTCAGAGATCGCTATGGCGAAAGCATCTGCTGTTATAGATCGATACTTGAAGGAGTGTGAAGACGTGAGAGTAGATAAGGCAAATACAGTAGTGAACGGCAGTAAGCTAGCAGACGGCAGCGTTTTGATCGAAGGGAGAGTATATGTACCTCTAGCTGCAATAGGTAAAGCGCTAGGCGCTGATGTAACGTGGGATAATGTGACCAAAACGGCTACACTGACTACTAATAAGTAATTCCCCAAGTGTTTGGGATTATGCTCACTTGTTATAGCTGGTTTTTCTTTTTAATTGGTGACACATGCCCAAGCATGAGGCGAAACAACCACATAAGTTATCTTAATTCATTTGCAAAGGAGGAAAAATAAATGGGTGGAAATGTTGGAGGAGTTGGTGGCGTTGGCCATCACCATGTTGGATTCACATCCACTGGTGCGATTCTGGTTCTTTATATCTTGCTGGTCATTATCCTTTGTTCATGCTTTATCTAAATTCTCAAACGCTTTGTATTGTGCCCATTAGATCTTGTTGGTGACTAGAACATTAAGCAAACATTTATCGTCTCTTCATACAGTCCTAAGCTAAGAAGATTATAATAATCACATAACCCCTTATAATATAGATATAGACCCTGCTGGATGTTGGTGGGGTTCTTTTTCTTTACTGGTCCAGTAGGTGAACTTTCCTTTTTGTTTTTGAACAATCCATTTTTTTATGAAATGCAGTATGCTAAAATGAGGGAAGTCTAAACAATAAATAGCAGGAGGGATAAGATGAGCACTACTGACATAATAGTGAAAGTAATTAAATACATGCTTATTCTTGGTCCCTCTATTTTTAGTACGCATACATGGTTATACATGAAAAATCCTAAATATTACTTTATGGTGATTAGACTGCTCTCCAAATGGCGAGATACAAATTGGTCCATTAACATTAAATATGAACTACCCGATCTTAACGATTCTTATCGCAAAATTGAATCTACTCTAAGAGTTCGTTTTGGTGAGCAAAAGTACAAAAGGGAAGTAAATATGGTAAATAAAAAGCTGTATAAGTGTGATGGATTCAATATGTTAATTAGAGATGATTTTAGTGACGGAGATTTTTCTACTAATTCTTTGTATATTAGTATTTCGGAATTAAACGTAACTTTAAACACAGCGGAAGAGAAGTTACGATTATTCAGGGAATTATTCAATGAAATTCAACGAGAACTCAGTCCAACGGATGCCGGATATAACTTGGACGTATATTTTAAAAACGGAAAGAATCCTTTCTATGGACTTATGGTACAGCGGCTCGGTAAAGAAAAAGTGAACTATTTTGAATGTTCTTTTCCAATTGATGCGATTGTTCCCAAAGTAGCCGATAGGGGAGACCGTTCACATCTTCTTCGTATATTTAAGGAAAAATTGACCATAAATGACAACTCGTTTGATATACTGGAGGAAACGGCCAAGAGGGCGTTACTTTTCAAATGAGGTGAAAAGATGTTTAGTGTAAGCGTGTTTGATGTCCAACCTAAGGAAGACGCTAGTCTAGACGATGCTATCAGAGAAGGACAACATTTTAACGAAACCCAAAGAGTAAATGAATTTGATGAGAATTTGGAAACATGGATCTTCGTGAATGAAACCTCCCCAGAAGGTTACCAAAATTTTCGAATTGTGACTGATGAAGTTCTGGACTTTCGTGCAAGAGTAAAAGGAGAATTAATAAGTCAAGTTGTAAAACAAGGTATCTACCAAATCTATTATCACCCTCAACGCCGCCGACTAGTTGCAATATGTAGAAAAGAGGATGCATTTAAGGCAGCTGGAATCTTTGAAAATAGATTTCCTATGTTATTAGCAAAACATAAGTTTAATATACTTGGAATAATTGGAGAATCAAGTGATGTTCGAGGAGCGCGGTTCAACGTGCAAATTGAGACTGTAACGGGTGTTTCTCTTAAGGGATCGAATATTGATGGAACTCAATACTATGCTAATATGATTGAAACAGGAAAACTAGCGGGTGTTGTTGTAACATTTGATCATGGAGATAGAACCGTAACCTTTAGAGTATCTGTTGATGGAACTTTGCTTTTTTACTCGGCACTTGATGAGTATGAAGCATTAGACTTTATCGACATATTATATGCAATTTAATACATTAAGATTGATAATTACATAGTAGTAAATTTGCCGAGATCCCTGCCAGTATTGGCAGGGTATTTCTTTGTGTTCAGGAAAACTTTCCTTACCAGTGATATAGAGTGCATATACATAATGTTCCAGATAAAAATATATAATTTCATTATGTTCTGACACTCCGTTACCCTACCGTAGGTAGGGTAGGTTATTTTTAAGAGTGTAATGATAGAGTGTTTGATGTTATTTTTATGGGCCTCTAAATCTTGAAAGCGTGGTGAGAAATTAGTTTTGAAGAAACGGTTAGAAAAAAGGTTGGCTTATTTATATTCTGGCGAATTATTTTCTTTAATTGGTTTTGTCCCGATTAGTTTTCTACTAAATTACGAATTCCCCAATCTACAATTATATTCACTATATTCATTTTGGATATCTTTTATCATTCTTGAGTTTCTTTTATTGCAAGGGACGATTTATTGGTATGTAAAGCTTAAGAGACTACGAAATGAGAATAACTCTATAACTCCAATTAATGTCGTTCGTCAATTACGTTATTCAAAAACGTTGGACATAGTTATGATTATGACTACAATAGTTGTATTTGGTTTTGATTTAATTAAATGGTATCCGTCTTTGCCAATAGGTGGGTTATTAATTTCTTTATTCATTTATTTCTTTGCTATCTTAGAGTTTATTAACTATTTTTACATCCAACTTTCATACGATAATGTCTCTGATATAAAAAAATTAAGTAAAAGAAGAAAATTGAAGAAATCATGCATAAATAAAGACCTTAAACGATTAAGAAATTGGAATTCTGAAAACTGAGGTCTAATATTTTACCTTTTAGGGATGAGTGTATAAGCAATACATATAAAGTTCTAAAGACAGACTCTGAATTTCTAACAGTTGCCTTAAAACAGTCTCAAGTGGATATAATTGAACGCCGTGGTAAACTGGCCGGCTGTATAATTGATTGTGAGGGTCCAATCCAGAAATGGAGTCCTGTTAGTGTCAAAGTTGCTGATGCTTATTACATGAGAAATGAATTTGAGTTTAGGATGGTTTTGGCATAAGCAATATAACAAATAACCAATCAGCTTTAACTGTTTGTTTTTTTGTGTTTCGAAATCAGGTTTTCGGTTTCTTATTTTTTGGGAGCAATTAAATTAATAAACTATTTATAAAATTGTTCGTCAAAAAAAATCCTGTCCATTGTAAAGGTTAAAAATAGTGGAAATTTAAGTCTATCACACTCTTATAGGCATTAATGATTTATTGGATATTGTGTCATACAATTGTTTGAATTTGGATATTTTTTCACTGGATTTATTGACAAAATATAGTATATATTATATAACGATTACAACGGAGGAGAAAATATGAAAAAAATAATGCCGAGTATAATTTTATCATTACTATCATTTCCGCTAGCAAATTTAATGCTATTCATTTATTTCAAAATTCTACCTCCATATGGTAGCAGTGAAATTGCATTATTGTCATGTGTTATTTCGATTAATTTTATTTCTTTTATTATTGCATTTTATGCAGTGATAGATAATAAAAATGGGAGGTAACATTTTATGAACAAAGGGCTAAAAAAAATTATCGTGAGTACAATGGCTATTAGTCTCAGCTTGTCAATTCCTATTGCAGCAAATGCTGCTACTGAACCTGTCGAGAGTGAAGCTCAAGCAGTAAACGAAAATGTTATTTTTACAGTAGATGTTAATTCTGAAACAGAGTTAAACCAATTTTTGACCGAACTTGATGCTCACAACAAAAAATCACAAGCACTGTGGGAAAACGCTTTGGTAAGATCTCAAAATCCATCGGTTGAAAGAGAAGAAGTAGCTAACATATCTCCTAGATCTGTAGAGATAAGCTCAGTATCAAAGTATGTCAAATTCTCTGGACATTCAGGAAATTTAGGAGCTTATGTTTCTTATAATAGGGAGACTAGAGGGTCTTCTTACATATTTGGAGATATCAATGGATTTTATATGTACGGTTCCAGCTCTACTACTACGGTTTCAAATCTAAACTATGATGGCGTAAAAATCGATGCTAGCAGAACATATGCTGTTACTTCTACTCTTTTGGTAGGTGTGAAAGATTATCATGACAATTTTAGTTATTATCCTTACCAAGCTTATATAGAGTTTAATACTTCCGGTTCAGGTACTTGGTACTAATATTTATATAATACACATTTTAATTTAAAATTGTTTGAAGAAGTCTAGTTAACACTGGACTTCTTCTTTTTTAGTTGTTTTAAATGGTTTGAGTTAGCTGCATGGTATACGCAAGTTGGTGGATTTTTATTAAAAGCAAGCGTAGGCTTTGTTGGAGTAGATTTGAATTTTGAACTTACACATAAACCCCCCATTAATCATAATGTTCGATGGGGTATTTTTTTTACATTGATTTACGAACACATGTTTGGTTATAATACAAACAAACGTTCTTGTTTTGGGAGGCTATCAACATGCAAATGCAGATTGGTCAAACCGTTGAAATTGTTTACTTAGATAAAGTCGGCAAGATTACTCAGCGTAAAATTGATATTAAAGGCATAAAGGACGGGAAGATTCGCGCAACATGCTTAAATACAGGAGCGCCAAGAGTATTTCTAGCGGAAAGTATATTAGCTTGGCAGGCAAGTGATAAAGGAGCAATTGCATGAAGCCATTAACGGATAAAGAAAAAGAAATACTCAAATCATTAATTAAGATGATCGAAATCAATCACTATCCACCAACGTTACGTGAACTCGCTAAGGAGGTAGGGTTGTCATCTACAGCGGTAATTCACAGGCACCTGGAGCGACTAGAGAGCAAGGGGTACATACAGAGAGGTAAGAACTTACCACGAGCGTTAAGAGTTATTAAGGGAGTCGACGAAGACAATGAAACCACAACAGCGTAAGAAACTTGAAGGTAATGGTCTTTGGGAGGGAAGTCGGATGATAATGCCTGAGCATAAAAATAGGATTCTGGACGATTCGCTGAAAGAAAAGGTGCGATCAAAGCCTGATTTAGATCCCCAAGCATTAGCTGAAATCTCACAGGTATTAGCTCAATCTTTAGAGGATTGCAGTTCGATCACGATTACATTGTTTGGGGAACATGAGGACAGATCCATCTATGGAATAGTTATGAGAGTAGATCAGTATCTTAGACAGATTAAATTCCGTCAAGATGATGATTGGGAGTGGATTAAAATAGAAAAGATTGTAGATGTGATTACATAAAAACACTGTTCGTCTTCAGAAGTGATGGCGAACAGTGTTTTTTACTATATATAGTGTTTTTTTTGTGATTTGAACCTTTTATTACAAGGTATGTTGACATCAGCATATCGTTCTGTTTATAATTTATACATCAGATTATATTAATCTGAAATTCTTGCAGAGGAGGGATGGAAATGGCTGTACATGGATATGCTGCGCCTATTGTATCGGAACTGGTGGGCATACCATATGCCACCTTGGATTCCTGGGTAAGAACAGGGTTCTTCATTCCTGAAATTGCCCAAGCTTCTGGAAAAGGGAGTCGTAGATTATATTCTTTTTCCGATGTATGCATCCTGAAGATACTTCAATTACTCAGAGTCAGAGGACTGAACTCGGAAACACAAAGCCAATTAATTAATCTATTAAGAACTGGTGAGAAGGAGGTAGAGGCATATGGCAAGGACGACATTGCATTATTTAAAAACGGAGAATTTATTATTGAAAAAAAAGAAAGAGTCAAGAGTATAAGTTATGAAGAATTAGAAGATATATATTTTATAATACCGATCGGAAGATTTATTAAAGAACTTAAGAGAGATATCACTGCACGTGACATTCATAGTGTAATTGCAAATGAAGACAGAAAAGTAAAGGTGGGATAAAACGTGGCAGAAGAAAAAAGTAGCCGTCGCTCTTGTAGGGAGCCAACGGCTGTGTAGAGGTTCATAACTGACACAATCGGCGTCCATGTGTGTAGTGAACCGGCTACAAAAATAATATTAATAAAAACATCGTACAATAATATTATCACATGGATCAAGCTCCCGGCAAGATACAATTTATTGGCAATTGCCAGGGAGGTCATCAAAAATGACTAATATTATACCATTTGACAACAGTTCCGAGAAACCCAAGAAAAAGCAGAGCAAGTACATCAAGAAGGTTATTAACGGACAAGAACTTACTTGGAGCATCGAGTTTCAGGCTTGGGGTGTTTTCCGCCCTTACCGAAAGAATCAAAAGACTGGCGAACTTGAATGGGCGAAGATGTACGGGAAAAGAGCTTTTTTCATTCCTGTCTATTATGGTCCATTGATGGACGATGTTGACTAATTAAATAAATAACTCCCGTTTTATACTCCGGTTCGTATTTATCGGGAAAAGGACAAGCCCCGTCAGTGAATTACTCTGGCGGGGCTTGTTTAATGTATCATCCCCATTTCACGGAGCCTATCCTTAATCTTCTTTATACGGGCTTCTTTTTCAGTTGCTTCTTGTAACCTCGTATCTTTATACTTCTTAATAATCTTCTCCGATTTTATTTCGCCGATGTTCGTTTTGTTGTCAATGGTAGCCGTTGGGGCGATCTTGTGATTTTCTATTGTCTTGGGATCTGCAGAAATTCGTTCTAGTAAACTGAGTAGAAGCCTTTGCTTTTTAATACCAATCCTCGGCACCTGACATATTTCTTTCCATGTGCAGTTTAATAAACGTTCAAGATCTAAATAACCTTGGATGTATAGAGCATTAATAAGCCCCATTAAATCGGGTTCCTGTTCTTCTTCTTGAGCCACGGCTTTTATACAAGCGATATCCATACAATAAAGATGTTGAGGTATAGAAAAATACGACTTTAACGGTTTATTTATCTCTAAAGAATTTATCATTACCATCACTCCAAGATGAAAATTAAGCAGGTCGATTTTATCATATCAATTTTTCAAAGAGTAATCTATGTAAAGGTCATCCATGCACGGTCAACTCGTAGCGGAATTCTGCGACCATACCAGATTATACATCCGGTAGGTTTCGACCTACTCCGTAGCAGGTCCAAAGCGCTTGGTATGCTCATCAGGCGTTTGATTTATTTAATTTCATCGTTAAGTGAGTCGAGTGCATTCAAGACGATCTTGACGCTTCTTACCTTCGCAAATGGTGATGTATTTCCGCGAATTTCACTTTTAATGATCCTGATTGCTGTCTCGTAAGGAGAATCGCCAGAATCGCGGAGTGATCTGAGGACGAAGTCTAATTTGAGTGTCATGTTATTCCTCCTTTAGTGGGTTGAAGCCCCTGGATATTAATATACTATTCTTATCAAACCCCAAACTACTGATCATTTTCTGAACATCAAAAGAGCCGCCACAGGAGTAATTCTGCTCAGCTCTTTTTAACTCAAACCTCAAACTCTGCCCGCCCAGGTATAAGTGTATCTTCAGGTGCGGGTTCTAGATATTCCGGTAGTTCAATGATAAGTAAGTACCTAACGGGAGTAATGGAACTCTATCTTGCTTTGACAGCATTCACAACAGAGCTTTTATTCCAATTATAATGTCAGCATTATTTTGAATTTTGGTTGGCACTTGTTCTTGCCCCCATGGTTTAATGCCAATAATATATTTATTGTATGAGATTGCGGTATCTATTTCGTAATCAATCCATTCGCTGTGAGTTTCATACATCTCTGATAGAATGATGACGATTGAGGCTGGCTTGATTTGTTCATCAATCATTTCCTTCAACTTCTTTTTGCTAATCAGGGCATTCTGATCAATCAGTCCGTCGTGTTCTAGTACTGAGTAATTTTTCCAGTTAAATTCACACTTTGATTGAGCTTCATTAAGCAATTGAACGATTATATTGTAATGCTCAGTGTATTCCCAAGCATGGCTAATGAAAATATTATAATTCACTTTACACTCCCTTTCTGGTTTTCGACTTCTTGACTGAGAGGAAGTGGATCTTCTGAAGCAGATTCTAAGTGTTCAGGTAACTCATCGATGAGAGAAGACTCACCAATGTCAAGAAGAATAGTTTGTGTTCCTTTCGCTACTACAATGCCAATCTTTCCAGCATTCGGACCGGCAGTTATAAGGATACGAATGCCTAGTGTTAAATCTTCAATTTCCAAATTATTACCTCCAGATATTAATTTTCCCTTATGCATAATTTTCTCTTATTTAACTCCAAACAACTGATCATTTTCTGAACATCAGTAAATCCTAAGACTAAAGTATAAAAAAGACACTGCCAGTAGTAGTAATACTTGCGATCATTTTAGTGAAATCGTGTTATCATATGACCGTTGTGGGAGCACTTCACGATAAAAGTTAAATGCGAGGGTGACAACTATGCATCTCGACCAATTCCCAAGCAAAGCACAAAATTTCATTTAGAACTCTGTTATGTAGCGATAGAGAGTTAAGGAAAATCCCCAGTCAAAAGAAATATATATACGAGAGTCTGAGGATTGGATCTATGAAAGAAAAGAGCCGTGAATATACACACGGCTCTTTTTGTAACTCAAAACTCGACTTCTTCCCATCCTGTTGGTGGTGGGTCCTCAGGTACTGGTTCTAGATTTACTCCAAGTCTCCCTGAGCTGGAATGTTTAAGCGGACGTATGCCAGTACCAATAAAGGCAGCTCTGAAAGAACTGGTTGAGGAAAATTATATTGAGTGGAATCCAAACACGCCGCCTGAGACGGCGGTTATAATTGAAGGATGGGAACGTCCTGACTCACGTTTTAAAAAGCGTCAGATAGCATCACAGGAGATACAATGGGGTATGGATGGCGGTAATATTGATTACTGGACGATGCACTAGGAGGGTTTTACATGGCTAGAAAAAAACTAGAAGGAAATGGACTATGGGAAGGCAGTCGTATGATTATGCCAGAACATAAGGCAAGGATACTAGACGATGCGTTGAATGAAGAGACACGTGAAAAACCTGATTTAGATCCCCAAGCATTAGTGGAGATCTCACAGGTATTAGCTCAATCTTTAGAGGATTGTAGTCCGATTACAATTACATTGTTTGGTGAATATAAAGACAGATCCATCCATGGAATAGTCATGAGAGTCGATTGGCAGTTGAAACAGATTAAGTTCCATCATGATGACGATTGGGAATGGATTAAATTAGATAATGTTGTCGGCGTAAGCACGTAAGGAAATGTTTCCTGCACATAAATTAATTAAACCCCAACAGTGATTATACTGGTGGGGTTTCTTCGTCTTCAGGAGTAAATTCAAGGATATCTTGTACAGTTACATTCAAGTATTTGCAAAGCTTGTCCAGTACATCCCGGGGATAACGTTCCATTGTGTCATTGTAGACCCGTCTTACAACCTCAAAGTTTATCCCCGTTCCGCGCGCAACTTCTCTAATAGATAAACCGCGTTCGTCCACAATAACCTTTAGCTTAGATTTCAACATCGGACAACCCTCCTGCATTAAAAATAACACGACTTATAAAACAAGTCAATTTGATGTTGACTTACTAAATAGGTCGTGGTATTCTTGATTCATCGACTTACTAAATAAGTCAAATGAACTTAGCTGGCGGGCATACACAGGAGGGATGAGGGAATGGAAAAAGAGGAAGCATTGAAAATGGTTATGCTGCTACACGTTGAGTATCTAAGACTGAAAGGAATTCGGGAGTCGCCCTTCTTCGAAGAAAGTGCAGACAATATATGGACGGTTAGGTTTCCGGGGAAATGAGTGGCATTGACAGATCAATGAGGATCATACGTCAATTTGCTGGGATTTCACATGCTGAGTACATGGTAGGCGCAACGAATATCGAATAACACAGGGATACAGCCCCTCTAAAGGAGGAAATGAAGGTTATGGAACAATGGAGTAATAACGCCTGCTTGGGGTACATCCGGGCGGCATTGGAGCGCAAGGGTTGGAGTAATGAGCGGATCAGAGAAGTAGTTGGGGGAGTGTATTACGAATTTGATTTTAAGACAATAGAAGAGGCAAAGCGCATTTACGAAAATTCGTTTGATTAATCCGCCTGATGAGCGCTGAGAGCGCCTTGGACCAGCTGCGGGACTGGTCGAAACCTACCGGATCAATTATGCCGGGATGGCCGCGGTATCCGTCATAAGAGGGCAGCGCACGTCCTCACATGTATAGGAGTGATAGATATGTTGGCAGCTCACCAAAGATTAGCTGAAATTTTTCATGAGAACTTGAAAGGACCATTAAGTGATGAACTAGCTATAGAGTTGCAGCATTGTCTCCATGAGAATGCAAAGTATTGTTGGGACTACAATACTCTTAATAATCAACTTATCCAGGCTAGATCCACACATGATACTATTTGGGAATTGGATCTTCTGGTTAAGATGGATTGGCTTAGACGCTCAGGAAGGTTGGTGAAAGGGTATTAAGGTAATACCGCCTGATAGACCTAATACGTAGTAAATAAGTAGTATACTCAATACCTGGTAGGGTTATATAATTAACCTAATGAATGAAAATTATGACAGGCGGTGTTGTGTTTTGTCGTGGGAGCCAGTGGGGTTTGTATTTTTCTCAACATTAGAGTTTATAGCTATCTACTTTATCATTTGTGCTTTATTTAGATTGAAACCTTCGGAAATCATATTCCCAGCTTTATTTATAATCTTGTTAATGGATTTACAGAGTTTCTTTTTTAGAGAAGACCTACAGTTAACCGAAATTGTACCCTTTATCAATATTCTTCTGTTTGTCTTACTATTTACAGTTGTGATGCGAATCCCACTGGTCTGGTCTGCTATTATATCTGTAATGGGTTATTTTGCTTACGTACTACTGCAAGCTGCTTTAGTCCAATTGTCATTTGGATATTTATCCGTAAATGAATTGACATTACATCATGAAAAAGGGTATTTGTTGCAAACAATCAGCTGTGTATTAGGCATTGGTGGAGCTCGTGTTTTTTATATGCTAGGAGGAGGGTTCACGTTTGACTTTGAAAAGTTAAGACTAAAACGTGAGGCGATCTATGTATACACGCTTATCGGCTGTGCACTATTACTAACAATCTGGCTTCTATACAGCGGCAACACATTAATTGATGTTATCTCTGTATCCATCGCATTTATCTTCTTCGCTTATTACGCAGTTAAAAAGGAGAAGGATAGATGATTGATTTTCTCTCCTTGAGAATCGCTCAAGGAATAAAGAAGGGTGTCCCTGATAGCCCTATTACAATTACTGTCATGAAATATGCACTCTCAATCATTATAAATGCGTTAATGATAATCGTCCTATCGTTACTAATTTCAAGATTAACGGGAAAAACACCAGAGGTAACGATAGCACTTGCTGTTTTCCCTTTGTTACGACAGGCGTCTGGTGGGTATCATATGCGGTCCGGAATGAAATGTGTTTTGTTTTCTACTGTATTGATTACTTCAATTTCCCTTGCTAACTTTGATTATTGGACGATCATAACATTGGGTATTGTAAGCTTTATTCTTGTGGGGTTGTTTGCGCCGTCGAATATAGAGAAACAATCCCGAATCCCTAAAAATTACTATTCTGTCTTAAAGATTGTATCATTGGTGATCGTATCATCTAATTTTTTAATAGTTTCTCCAGTAATCGGCGCTGCATTCCTCGCGCAAAGTATCTCATTAATTCGCATGAAAGGGGGTGATACCAAATGAAAAAAATGATGGCAAGTGTTAAGCGCATGGCTCTGATGAACGTGGCTTCTCTACTTGGAATAGTAGCTTTATCTTCAGTGAGCACAGCGAGTGCTTGGTATGTATATAATGGGGAAGTTCCGGAGGAGTTGCTAAAATAAAGAAGTAGGTGGTAGGTATGCTGAAACTATCCGTAACTCGTGACCCAGAGGGAGAATCTGGCCTAATCAACATAGATGCTGATAGTATACTAATGTTGAATTTTGCTATGAGTTCAGATAAAGTCGCAGTCCATACTGATGAGGACATTTTTTTTACCGTAGGAACTCTAAAGTATTGGAATAAAACTTTAAATAACAGTGGGTATAGATTTGGAATTGCTGACAGAAGCAATTGTGTGAACTTGGAAAAAATATTAGTGCTAGATAAAACTCTAAAAATAGCATATTTTGAAAAAGAGTTCACGAGCAAATCCAAACGCTGTATGATTGCAAGATACCGTTTTAAAGAGGTTGCAGAAAGTTTGATGTTGGTCAATCCTAATATAATTATTACGGCAAGTGAGAGTCTTTATTAAAGGCTCTTTTTTATTACCACAATATTCATAAAATGTAAAGCGAAAAACTCATGTTCGTATAAGCAATCTGTCCAGCCATTTGCAATATACAAAATACACAATTTGGTTTTTAATATAAGTATATTCGCGCTATGAAACAGTCTTGACCTTTTATCTGGTTGCGTGCTATGGGCTATTTCTTCGTTCGGGAGGAGTGTGAATCACTCCAACCTACTGCAATATCCATTCATAGAGTTCAGATTCTTCACATTCAAGAACTAAACAAACGGCACGCATTTGTATTGTGTTCATTGGCCGTTCGTTTCGTTCGATACGTGATAAGTGACTTGCTGAAATGGATACTCCGTAAAACGTTCTGAGATTTTTAGATAAATCAGCTTGTGTTAGTCGAGCAGATTCTCGGAGCGTACGCAGTAGGCACTTCCCTTGAATCAGAAGCGCCATAACAACCTCCTATTTTATTATCAAAGAGAGGTGATGAATATCGATGGAATTATATCACAGTTACATAAAAAAGATAAAGGGCGCGTCCTGGCAGACACCCCCTACTTTTAAAAAAATCAATTTTCACTAATAGCATAGCACAATTAAATAACAATTATTATACTTGATTCTCTTTTCGAAAAGTTATTGACAAAGAAAAAACACCAGAAATGCAGCATGTAAATCTGAGAGGATGAACTTAATGGATATCATAGAATTTTTAAAGCCAGTTATTGAAAAGAGAACCGAAGAGATCGCGGAGGTAGTTTTAAAAGGTGAAACGAATGATGACTATCAACAGTTTGTTATGCTTCTTCAATCAGTAGAACCAGTCCTACGTAATGACTTGGAAAACTACTTTTTAAATAGTGTACTGGAAGCAGTAAAAACTTCTTATAGAAGTGGAGTAACTGAAGCATCGACTTTAAGAGAGTTATTATGAAGTAGAAATAAAAAACGTCAACAATTCGTCAACAGTCGATCTTTTTAATTAGTTAATAAGAATGATATCAATCAGGAAATCCTTTATTTATAAGGATTCATAAACATAAATTCGGGGCCCTCTTTCGAGGGCCCCTTTCATGGGAGAGGAGAAACCGGACGAAGAGCTTATGGGGAAACGTAAGCCTGCTCCGCGGTTGTCTACGACATTTGTGGTGTCGATAATTACATGATGTCCCTGGAAGTCCAATCTTATACATTAAGATGACTTATTTCTCTGAATAAGCTGTTTCGCCTTCTTATTTCATATCTAGACAAATTTTTTATTTCATCGCGCAAATGTGTTACGATAGGCGTGGACTTATGCCCTTTTGGGCATAACAAACAGAGATATAGAGCGGGTGAATAACAGTGAGAGTGGTATCGGGAAGTGCAAAAGGAAGGCCGCTGAAGAGTGTTCCGGGAAGTGGGACAAGGCCTACAACCGATAAGGTGAAGGAAGCTGTATTTAGCATGATAGGCCCATATTTCGAAGGTGGAGTGGTGCTGGATTTGTTCGCCGGTACTGGGGGTTTGGGGATCGAAGCCTTAAGCAGAGGGATGGAAAGTGGCGTATTTGTTGATATGGATCCTAAAAGTATCGACACGATACGCGCCAATCTGAAGGCTACTAAGCTGGAAGAACAAGCGCAGGTGTACCGTAATGAAGCTGGGAGAGCGCTAAGTGCGTTGGAGAAGCGGGGGAAAATTTTTGATTTGGTCTTTTTAGATCCTCCCTATCGCTTGAAGCACGGGGATGAGCTTATGCTTATGATGGTCGAAAAAGGAATGCTGCAAGAGGACGCAATTATTGTTCTGGAGCATGAATCAAGTTATGCCTATCCTGAAGACATTCCAGGATTTTATAGGCTGCGTCAGGCCGTATACGGAGAAACGACAATTTCTATTTACCAGTATGAAACTAATCCTGCAGAGGAAAGTGAAGCTGGTGAGGAGGTAGAGAATGAGTCAGCAAATTAGAAAAGAACGTGTTGCCATTTATCCAGGTACCTTTGATCCCGTGACTATGGGACATATGGATATTATTCGGCGCGCATCCAAGCAATTCGACCGTTTGATTGTAACGGTGCTTAATAATTTGAGTAAAAACCCGCTGTTTACTGTTGATGAACGGACAGAGCTATTAAGACAGGCGACCGCTGATATTCCCAATGTGGAAATTGACAGCTTCCGTGATCTGTTAGTGAATTATGTTCGTCAAAAAGATGCTCAAGTCATTGTTCGGGGTATCCGTACCGTTACTGACTTTGAATATGAGCTGCAAAACGCATCGATCAACCATAGCCTGGATCCCGATGCAGAAACGATTTTTATGATGACTAATCCGAAATATTCCTACTTAAGTTCCAGCGTTGTTAAAGAAATCGCCCACTTCGGCGGGAATGTGACTGATTTTGTGACGCCTGAGGTTGAACAAGCGATGAAGCGTAAATTTAACCGAGCCGATGGCGAATAGTACTTACTAGATACGTTCCAGCAGATAATCCCAACAGGATGATGAGCAGAAGGGCTTGCAGACTTAGCAGCTGTGGAAAAGAGCTCCATATGTCCGTTACATTAATGGTGCCGCTTGGAGTCGGGCGTGAGTCTGCAAGTGCTGGTAAAGCAGCTTTAGGGATAACCAGCAATGGTTTCCAGAGCAATAAAGTTAACAGAAAAGCATAAAGTCCATGCATCAGACGAACCGTAGCGTAGGGTAGAAATCTGACTCTGGCTTGTTTGAGCATGGTCAGCACCTGTAGTTGCGCACAGAGTCCGCTCCAGCCCAGTGCAGCAGACAGCAAAGCTATCCCAAACATACTAGAGGGACCTGTTCCTATGCTTGCTAGCCCTTTGCTGATTGCGTCGGCGCCTAAATGAATTTCCAGCAAGCTTGCTGGCAGAGCAGGTGGCAATGCGGGAAGTACAGTAGTGATGATATTGATGACTACAGCGAACATAATCATGTAACCGCCCACGACCATCAGACTTTGCACGGCATTAGCGACGGACTCGCCGAGAAGCTTGCCGAAGCTGCGTCCGTCTTTTGCTCTGGCATCTGTTGCTGCAAGCTGAACGCGACTATATAAAGAAGGCTGTTTGGTGTCCGTGGAGATCTTATCAACTGGTTTCGTGTTCGCTGACCGCCCCTTTAATAGAGCATCGGTGTAGCTGGCTAGAAGTCCAGAGATCCAGTGGATGGCCAATAGGAAATAACCTGCTGAAGTACTGTGTAGAAAAGCTATGCCAATTACTATAAGCATGGTTACCGGGCTGGCGAAGTGTGTAAGTGCGGCAAGTCGGGCGGCTTCCTTGTCAGAAATGCTGTTCTGCTTGTGTAGCTGCATGACCCCTCCAGCTCCACCGGGGAATCCGGCTGTGATTCCGAGTGCCAAGGTCCAGCCGCTGGCACCGGGCAGACGAAAGACCTTTTTCATCAATGGCTCCAGAAGCACTCCGAAACCATGCACGAAACCCGAGGCGGTAAGCATCTCTGACAGCATCAGGAAGGGGAGCAGGGCAGGGAATACGAGTGTCCACCAAAGCTTCAATCCTTGGAGTGAAGCCTCAAAGGAGCTCTCCGGTGAGATAATAATTGCAATGGCTGTCAAGATTGCCATAATCCCGGGTATAAATGGTGTGGAGCGTGTAGCTAGTCGGCGTATTTGAATATTTTTCATTTCTCAGATCACCTCTTCATAACTTAAGGCATGGACGATGTGTTATCAATTTATGCAGAGTAGA
The DNA here is from genome assembly GCF_038004505.1 of Paenibacillus sp. FSL R7-0048. Taxonomy (NCBI): domain Bacteria; kingdom Bacillati; phylum Bacillota; class Bacilli; order Caryophanales; family Paenibacillaceae; genus Paenibacillus; species Paenibacillus sp. FSL R7-0048. The sequence goes on from NZ_JBBORF010000001.1 coordinate 3,205,611, forward strand.
CAACCATCATGCCAAACCACTAGTCGAAGCGGTAATGAAGTTCAATCATTCATATCCTAAAAGTGCCGCGGGAAAGAAGGGAAGAGCAGTGAAGCAACTGAAGCATCGGCCGGGTTTCCGCGCCACAGCTTATCTGTTTACGTTTGTAGTAATCGTGTATGTATTTGTCTTTATGAACACCCCGTACATCGTATATCAGCCAGGCAGTGCATCTGAAGTTGCCCCTATGGTTAAGGTAGAGAATGCCGATCCAGCTGAAGAAGGAACGTTTATGATGACTACGGTGTCTGCTAGTTATGCTAATGTGGCCTTATTGGTCGCCTCTGCTTTTAATTCCAATTCAGAGGTTGTGCGAAAAGAAACCCGGCTAGGGGATAAATCAGAAGACGAATATGCTGCAGAGCAGGTTTATTATATGAATAGCTCACAGTCTTATTCTGTTCAGGCCGCTTATCATGCAGCGGGAATTCCATATGAGGATGTAGTGGATTATCTCTACGTCTTTTCGGTTCCTGTAGAAAGTAATAAAGGACAATTTCTGCCGGGTGACAAAATCATTAGTGTAGAGGGACAAAAAGTGCCCGATCCTGAAGCACTGTCTAAACTGCTCTCCTCTAAAAAAATCGGAGATCAAGTCGCTGTTGTTTTGCAAAGAAATGGCAAGGAAGTACAAGAACAAGTGACGCTGGTTGAAATAAAGGATAAAGAGGGCGCAGCCGTTCGACCTGGTTTTGGAGTCACTATTGCCGCCGTTCAAAAAGTAAAACCAAAAGAAGCAGGGAAAGCTGTCAGCTTTGTAGATACAAATGTTGGCGGACCTTCGGCAGGGCTAATGTTCACTATGGAAATTTACAATCGCCTTACTTCTGGAGATTTAACTAAGGGCCATAGGGTTGCAGGGACGGGTACGATTAACGCTGAGGGTGTAGTTGGTGCTATCGGTGGAGTGAAACACAAGATCGTGGCTGCGGACCGAGAAGGGGCGGAGATTTTTTTCGTGCCTGTTAAGAATTATGACGAAGCCAAAGCAAAAGCTGATAAAATCGGCACATCTATGAAGCTGGTGCCTGTATCTACGCTGGATGAGGCGCTGAAGTATATGGTGGAACTGCCGGTCAAACCATGACCGGAGGTTCCAAATAATCGCGGTACATTTCATTTCTACGGGGTTCCTTAAAAGCTCCCGCGAAAGCGGAAGCGGCTTGAAGATCTCGCTCAAGCTGCGGATGGGAACAAAGGGACGGGCGCATGACGATGGGCAACGTAGCTTTTTGTTTCATTTCTTTAAGCAGTGCTCGTCCGCTTTCTCTAAAACCAAGAATACGAATATATCCGGGCCCCTCTGCTAGTATGGAAGGGGTCATTTCTTTTTTAGAATGATTTAACAGAACATGTAGCAGCAGACGCTGTAACCGTGTATGCGTGTAGCGCTTGCTCTTAAGGGCGTGAAGCAGGCCTGAAACAGAGAATTGCTCCAACTCAGGCAAAAGCCGCAGTATTCGGTTCTCCAAGCCTTCATTCATATCATGGATCGCGTGTAACTCGGCAGCAGTATGGGTGGTCAGCAGATGGCGGAGCGGGATACTGAAGCTCTCCAAGCTCAGAGGGCCCCTTCCGGCTGCATGCTCTCTTTCCAAAATGGACACGCTATAATCCGGCATATAAGCAGCGGGAGATCCGCCTTCTTGCAGCAGCTTGCGGATGGCCGTCGCACTTGCAATAGAAGAGTCGGCTTGTAATGGGTCATGGAAGCCTGCTGCTGTGCGCGGAACGGTTAGTGGCATTATCTTGCTGTGCAGCCGCTGCAAGGCGATAAGATAATGCAGTCCAAGGCTGTTATTCGGCTGGCGCAGCAGCTCGCCTGCATCTCCGGGACTCTCCGTTTCCGGGAGAGTCCCTTCAAAGGCCACCGCCGCCGCTGCGCTGTACGCGGCGGGGAAGCTCGCTCCGAGCGCCATGCGGCGGCGGATCTCGCTCTGAAGCTCGCTGCTTTCCTCAGCCAGATATCTGGCCAGCGGGAGCAGCGAGCCCAAAGTGCCGGCTTCGGAGCCGAAGCACAAGCTGTCCACGACCCCGGTCGCTTCCAGCAATGCAACTGCTCCGAACGCGAACCACTCGGCTGGCTGGACGGCATAAGCCACCGGCAGCTCAATGACGAGGTCGGCGCCCATATGCAGCGCCATCTCTGTCCGGGCTTGCTTGCTTACCGCCGCCGGCTCGCCGCGCTGGGTAAAGGGACCACTCATGACGACGATGGTGCGCTCTGCGCCGGAAAGTCTTTTGGCTTCCGTGAAGTGATGCACATGTCCGTTATGTAAAGGATTGTATTCTGCGATGATTCCAACCGTTGTCACTGTGGCTTCCCTCCGATAAGTAAGGTATATTTATTGAGTTTAGTAGGGTAGATTTCTAGAGATACTGTTAGCACAAGCTGATCTTTTGATTTACACTAATAGTTATATCATAATTCACCGCATTTTCTGAAACAATATAAAGGGAAAATGGTTGACAAAGGTATAGAATACTAGGTATAATAAATTTTGTTTGTTTGGGAGTGATAAGTATGCAGATTCACTTTCGCAAATTAGCGAATGCCGACGAACCGTTACATATTCACGATGTTGTGGATGTCAGCGAGGTAGTCAAAGGGCGCAAGGATATTCTAACTGTTGCTCCGCTCTCAGTAGACCTTAAAGCGCTGCCCGCGGGAACCGATTGTGTGAACGTGGTGGGGAAACTGAGTGGAGATGTGGACATGTTATGTTCACGTTGTCTCACGGAGGTCAAAAGTGATTTGAACATTCCTTTTGCTGAGACTTTCAAGTGGCTTAAGCAGCCAGTTCTTCCAGATGATGACGAAGATGAGGATCTCATTTACGTCAAGGATGAGGTTGTGGATCTTATCCCGTATGTGGAAGAAAATTTCGTACTGCACTTACCGGATTCGGTATTGTGCAAGGCAGACTGTCTTGGTCTTTGTCAGAAATGCGGACAGAACTTGAACGAAGGCACCTGCAGTTGCGACAACACAGTGATCGATCCTCGACTCGCTGGGTTGAAAGACTTTTTCAAATGAAACATTACAACAAAACACATCCTGCTCTGAGGAGCAGGCTGACAGAAATATCACGAGGAGGTGGAACACATGGCAGTACCACAACGTAGAACGTCTAAAACACGCCGTGACAAACGTCGCACCCACTTTAAGTTGGTTGTGCCGGGCATGGTGAAATGTGAACAATGCGGAGAGTTGAAACTAGCTCACCACGTATGCAAAGTTTGCGGAACTTACAAAGCAAGAGAAATCATCAAACAATAGTTTCAAAAATAAGTAGTACTTCACTTCGGTGAGGTACTATTTTTTTGTCCAAATCTAATAAAGATAGGGTATGCACCTATACTTTATGTTCCGCTCAGAAGTCAATGCTTTATTTTTGGTGCGGCATGCTTTATACTACATATTAGTACCTGGTTCTAAAAAATATTTATGTTTGTAGACCTAATATAACAGCGGCCATTCAAGCGGCCGGATGCTTTCTTTAAAATATAAGGAAGTATAAGTTATGCACCTATACTTTATGTCTTATATTTCTCGCTTAAACGCTTACCGTCCTTATTAGGGCGCCGAAGGCGTTTACGCTTGGCATGTGCCAGGAGGTGAGCCGCTATCGAGCGGATGTCCAAGAAAGAACGTCAGCAACAGCTGCTACATATAATTGCAGGCAATCCTTTTGTAACTGATCGGGAGTTGACTCGTCAGCTGAAGGTGAGCATTCAGACGATTCGGTTAGACCGGATGGAGCTGGGAATACCAGAACTGCGTGAAAGAATGAAACAAATGGCAGAGCATTCCTATGATCAGGTGCGCTCTTTGCCTGCGGATGAAGTGATCGGAGATATTGTCGATTTACAGCTCGATAAGAGCGGGATTTCGATCTTTGAAATTCGTGAGGATCATGTCTTTTCCAGAAATGGGATCGCCCGTGGCCACTACGTGTTTGCTCAAGCCAATTCGCTTGCGGTTGCTGTGATTAACGATGAAATTGCCTTGACTGCTTCAGCCGACATACGATTTGTTCGTATGGTTCTGCTTGGTGAGAAGTGCATTGCTAAAGCTCAAGTGCGGTCACTTGCAGGCAGAGGCGGCAAAGCAGAGGTGGACGTATTCACCTATGTCGGAGAAGAATTGGTATTTCAAGGCCACTTTATAGTGTATCGTTCCGCTAATGAAGAGTATAGTGAAGGGGGTAACCGTAGTGCTGATCGCCATTGATGCCATGGGCGGGGACAACGCTCCTGAATGTAATGTCGAGGGGGCGTTGTCCGCGGCCGCGGAATGGAAAGATACGCAGATTGTGCTCGTAGGTGACGAAGCCAGACTAGAGCCACTGCTGAAGGACAAGCCGTCCAACCTGAGTGTGCGGCATGCAGGAGATGTTATTGGTTCTGATGAAGAGCCGGTTAAGGCGGTTCGCCGCAAAAAAGATTCATCCATGGTTGTAGCTGGACGTATGGTGCGTGAGGGCGAAGCAGATGCTATGATTTCGTCAGGTAACACGGGGGCGCTTATGACTACAGGGTTACTTGTAGTAGGCCGTATGCAGGGGATTGAACGTCCGGCGCTGGCACCTATGATTCCGACGCTGGATGATGTTGGCGTGCTTGCGCTTGATCTTGGCGCTAACATGGATGCGAAGCCTGAACATCTGGTGCAATATGCGCTGATGGGCAGCATTTATCGGAATAAAGTGCATGGCATTGCTAAGCCGCGGGTTGGACTTCTAAATGTAGGGACGGAGCCTGGGAAAGGCAACGAACTGACCAAAGAAGCCTATCCACTGCTGGAGAACTTGCCGGGCATTCATTTTATCGGTAATGTTGAGGCACGCGACGTACTGACAGGAAACTGCGATGTGCTTGTCTGCGATGGATTTGCTGGTAATATCCTGTTGAAGTCGCTTGAGGGTACAGCGGGTGCATTGTTCTCTTTACTGAAGGAGCAATTCAGCCGTTCTCTGAAGACTAAACTTGGAGCGGCTATGCTGATGCCGGAGCTTAGAGCCCTGAAGGGCAAGATGGATTATAAAGAGCATGGCGGTGCACCGCTGCTTGGTCTTAGCGGATTGGTAGTTAAGGGGCATGGATCTTCAGACGGAAATGCGGTTAAAAATGCAGTAAGACAAGCGCGGATTGCTCTGCAAGCCGATCTTGTGCCAAGTATATCCAAGGAAATTAGCGGGAAGTGAGTGACGAAATGAAACAGTTGCGGCCGGTTGGGATTATCGGTACGGGTAAATATGTACCTGAGAAAATTTTAACAAACAGTGATCTAGAAAAGATAGTGGAGACTAACGATGAATGGATCGTCAGTCGGACAGGGATCCGTGAAAGACATATCGCTGCACCACATGAGGCAACTTCTGATTTAGCCTATGAAGCTGCACTTAAAGCTTTGGATTCTGCAGGCATGAAAACCGAAGATCTGGATCTTATTATTATTGCAACGGTAACCCCTGATAGCTCCTTTCCTTCCACAGCCTGCATTTTGCAGGATAAACTTGGAGCAAAAGGTGCTGCGGCCTTTGACTTGTCAGCAGCCTGCTCTGGTTTTGTATACAGCCTAGCTACTGCGGTTGGCTTTATTCAGAACGGAATGTACAATAATGCACTCATAATTGGTGCGGACACTTTATCCCGCATCACTGATTATACGGATCGTAACACCTGTGTACTGTTTGGCGATGGTGCAGGAGCAGTAATCATCGGTGAAGTTCCAGAGGGACGCGGTTTCCAATCCTTCGATCTGGGTGCTGAAGGTTCTGGAGGAAACTTGCTTAAGCTGGAAGCTGGGGGTTCGCGCTTGCCTGCATCTCAGCAGACGGTTGAAGACAAGAAACATTTCATCTATATGAATGGCCGTGAAGTGTTTAAGTTTGCCGTTCGTGTTATGGGCTCAGCTACAGAACGTGTGCTTACTAAAGCCGGATTAGGTAAAGAAGATATTGATTTGTTCGTACCGCATCAAGCGAATATTCGTATCATTCAATCCGCTATGCAGCGGCTTGACCTGCCACCGGAGAAATGTGTAATCAATGTTGATAAATATGCTAATACATCAGCAGCTTCTATTCCTCTAGCTCTAGTTGAAGCGGCGGAAGAAGGACGCATGAAGGAAGGCGACACGGTTCTGATGGTTGGATTCGGCGGTGGCTTGACTTGGGGCGCGTCCGTATTGATCTGGTAATAGAGGAAGGAGTTCTTACTTATGAGTAAAATCGCATTTGTCTTTCCCGGTCAGGGTGCACAGGCAGTTGGAATGGGTAGAGATGTATATGAAGCTCTTCCACACAGCCGCGCGGTATTCGAAAAAGGTGACGAGGTGCTCGGATTTCCACTGAGCCAGCTGATTTTTGAAGGACCTGACAGTGATTTGAAACAGACCGTAAATACACAACCAGCTCTGCTAACAGCAAGTGTGGCTTTTCTGGAAGCATTACGTGATCAAGGGATGAAGCCGGATTATGTAGCTGGTCATAGCCTAGGAGAATACAGCGCGCTGGTTGCGGCAGGCGTATTGTCCTATGAAGATGCTGTAAGACTCGTGCGTTTACGCGGTCGTTTTATGGAGGAAGCTGTTCCAGGTGGACAGGGAGCTATGGCTGCAGTGCTTGGTGCGGAGCGGGATGCTCTGGCAGAATTATGCCGGAGCGTATCCGAGGAGAGCGGCGTGGTAGAACTGGCGAATGTGAACTGCCCGGGACAGATTGTTGTTTCTGGTTCACAGGCCGGGGTTAACGGTGTTGTGCAGCGTGTTAAGGAAGCAGGCGGAAAGCGGGCTATTCCGCTGGAAGTAAGTGGACCTTTTCACTCTTCGATGATGAAGGCTGCGGCAGACCGCTTGGCAGACGAGCTGAAGAGTGTTACCTTTAATGCTCCGGCTGTACCTGTTATTGTCAATGTTACCGCAGCACCTGTAACGGATCCTGAAGAAATCCGTGAACTGCTTGTCCGCCAGGTGTACTCCCCTGTGCTCTGGCAAGACAGTATTGAATGGCTGATTGCTGATGGTGTGGATACTTTTGTGGAAATTGGTTCTGGCAGTGTTCTGGCAGGTCTGATCCGCAAAATAGACAAAACAGTCAAAGTAATCAACATTAACACGCTTGAAAGTGTGCAAGCTGTCTTGTAAGATACGTTCAAACATTGTTTATCAATAGCAATATGATCGAAAGGGGAATAAATGATGTTCTCAGCATTGCGGGGTCAAACGGCCCTTGTAACTGGTGGCTCTCGCGGCATTGGCCGCAGTATTGCACTTGCTCTCGCGGAACATGGCGTGAAGGTGGCCGTGAACTATGCAGGCAGTGAAGCAGCCGCACAAGAAACCGTAGCTCGGATTGTCGAGCTTGGCTCGGAGGGTATTGCCCTTCGTGGCGATGTCGGCAATAGTGAACAGGCCGAGAACCTTGTCAAAGAGGTTCTGAATACCTGGGGACGTATTGACATTGTTGTCAATAATGCCGGCATTACCAGAGACAACCTGATTATGCGCATGAAAGAAGAAGAGTTCGATCAAGTGATCGAAACGAATCTAAAAGGGGTGTTTAACTGCCTAAAGGCAGCTACACGCCCTATGATGAAGCAACGCTACGGGCGCATTATCAATATTTCTTCCGTAGTAGGTGTAACAGGAAATCCTGGACAAGCTAATTACTCCGCAGCTAAGGCAGGTGTCATCGGTTTAACGAAGGCATCGGCTCGTGAGCTTTCCTCACGGGGGATCACGGTGAACTGTATCGCTCCTGGCTTCATTGATACAGATATGACGCGTGAGCTCTCTGAGGAAGTGCGCAGTGAGCTTGAGAAGGGCATTCCACTTGCTCGGCTGGGGCGCCCTGAAGAGATTGCTATGGCTGTAGTCTTCCTGGCCTCTGAAGGCGCTGCGTATATGACCGGCCAGACACTACACGTGGATGGCGGGATGTATATGTAACTCTCCGTCAAGGAGAAATTACACTGTTTTAATGCTGAAATGTGAGGGATAAAGAAAGCGTTTTTGACGCTCTATGGTATTTTGAACTCATATCTCGTATAATACCAAAAGAGGAGGTGAACCGGATGTCCGATGTATTAGAGCGTGTAAAACGCATTGTCATCGACCGCTTAGGTGCCGATGAAGCTGAGGTAACATTAGAAGCGTCTTTCAAAGATGATTTAGGTGCTGATTCTCTTGATGTAGTAGAATTGGTTATGGAATTGGAAGATGAATTCGATATGGAAATCTCTGATGAAGATGCAGAGACGATTACGACCGTGGGTGAAGTTGTGAAGTACATACAATCTCATACCTAGAGTCATATGATTGAGAGTCCCGTTCCTGCTAGGGCGGGACTTCTCCTCATTTATAGAGCATTAAAGATGAATCAAAGGTTGCCTTGAGCAACTATATAAGGGATATAACAGAACCGCAGGATGGTTAATGATGCGGTTATCGCTGTTCATATAGTAGCAACAGAAAGTATATAAGTTCTGAATATAATGTATACAACCTATAGATGGGGTGATTGTGTTTGAGTCATAGAGTGGTTGTTACCGGGATGGGCGTAGTTACATCATTGGGCAAAGATTTGGAGACGTTCTGGGATAATCTTATGAGCGGCAAATCCGGTGTATCACAGGTTGAGACCTTTGATGTCAGTGAGTATACTACGCAAATAGCATCCTCTGTTAAAGATTTCGATCCAGAGGCACTTTTTGGTCGTAAGGAAGCCCGCAAAATGGACCGTTTTGTACAATTTGCAGTGGCTGCCGGTGAGGACGCATTGCGAGATAGCGGACTTAAGATCGGTGAAGATATTGATGCCGAAAGAATAGGTGTATCTGTAGGATCAGGTATTGGTGGTCTTGGAACTTGGGAAGACAATCATAACTTGTTGCTTGAAAAAGGACCGAAGCGGGTTAGTCCGTTCTTCATTCCGATGATGATTGCTAACATGGGTTCTGGGCAGTTGTCCATTAACCTTGGTGCAAAGGGTCCTAATACGACGACAGTAACTGCTTGTGCTACAGGAAGTCACTCCATTGGGGAATCCTTCCGCTTGATTCAACGTGGAGACGCAGATGCAATGATCTGCGGTGGTTCCGAAGCGACCATTCGTCCAACAGGTATGGCTGGTTTTTGTGCTATGAGAGCAATGTCCACTCGCAATGATGAGCCTGAGAAGGCAAGTCGTCCGTTTGATGTGGATCGCGATGGTTTTGTTATGGGTGAAGGTGCCGGGATTCTTATTCTGGAATCACTCGAACATGCTGAGAAACGTGGAGCGAAGATCTATGCTGAGGTTATCGGTTATGGTCTAAGCGCAGATGCTCATCATATGACTGAGCCTGATCCAGATGGTGCAGCTCGCTGCATGAAGATGGCAATCCGGGATGCTGGTATCTCTCCTGAAGATATTGATTACATCAATGCTCATGGTACTTCAACGCCTGTAGGAGATAGATCAGAAACTGCTGCTGTTAAAAAAGCATTGGGTGACCATGCCTATAAAGTGGCAATTAGTTCGACGAAATCCATGACAGGTCACCTTCTGGGTGCTGCTGGTGGAGTAGAAGCTATTATCTGTGGCCTTTCTTTGCAAAAAGGGATGATTGCGCCAACGATTAATTTGGACAACCAAGACCCGGAATGTGATCTGGATTATGTACCAAATGTGCCACGTAAAGCTGATCTTGATATTGTAATGTCGAATTCGTTCGGCTTCGGGGGACATAACGCAACAGTTATTCTAAAAAAATATAATTAGTAAGGGGACAGTGCGGTGAAAGGAGAACTGAAGCAGTTACAACAGCAACTTCAAATCCAATTTCACGATTCTGTGCTTCTGAAGCAGGCCTTTACCCATGCATCCTATGTGAATGAACACCGTTTCAATCAGCATCAGGACAATGAGCGTCTCGAATTTCTTGGGGATGCAGTTCTGGAGTTAACGGTTTCTGAATATTTGTACAATCTATTGCCAGACCGACCTGAGGGAGAGTTGACCAAGCTGCGGGCCGCTATTGTATGCGAGCCTTCACTGGTCAAGTTTGCGGAGAGTTTAGGTTTTGGCCGTTATGTACTATTGGGCAAAGGGGAAGAACTTACGGGCGGACGTACTCGCCCGGCCCTGCTGGCTGATGTATTCGAATCCTTCGTGGGAGCGCTTTATCTCGACCAAGGACTGGAAACAGTGCGGAGTTTTCTTGATAATCACGTATTTCCTCTCGTGGAGACGGATGGGAAATTGCAAATGCAGATGACCGATTATAAGACGGAACTGCAAGAGCTAATTCAGCAGCACAATATGGGTACATTGGAATATCGAATTATAGAAGAACGGGGACCTGCACATGAGCGTGAATTCGTCTCAGAGGTGTATATGGCTAACCGTTCACTTGGTAAAGGAAGCGGCCGGTCCAAGAAGGAAGCAGAGCAGCAGGCTGCAGCAGCAGCACTTTTGCATCTGAAAGAGGACGGTGCCTGAGTTTTGCATCAAGGGGACAAGCGGAGGAGAGCAGCAAAGGTCTGAATACCGGCGTTTAGGCGGAGCTCAGACCGTTGCTGCTCTTTTTCGACAATATAAGAACTTATATGTTCCGCGTTACAAAGGATAAGGAACATCTTAATGGTTTTTTAGGGTACAAACGCTATGGTATAATGGGTCAGAGGTGATTGGCAAGTATGTTTTTGAAACGGATAGAATTAGCTGGTTTTAAATCATTTGCCGACAAAACAGAAATGGAGTTTGTGCGCGGTATAACGGCTGTAGTTGGCCCGAACGGAAGCGGCAAAAGCAATATTTCTGACGGCATACGCTGGGTACTCGGCGAACAGAGTGCTAAATCACTGCGTGGCGGCAAGATGGAGGATATCATTTTTGCTGGAAGTGATGCGCGTAAAGCTGTGAATTATGGCGAAGTATCACTTACGCTTGATAATGAAGATCACACACTTCCGCTGGATTTCAGCGAAGTTACAGTGACTCGGAGAGTCCACCGCAGTGGAGATAGTGAATATTTAATTAATAAGCAGTCCTGCCGTCTGAAGGATATCACAGAGCTGTTTATGGATACCGGTATCGGACGCGAAGCGTATTCGATTATCGGGCAGGGTAGGATTGAAGAAATTCTAAGTACTCGTTCCGAAGATCGGCGAGGCATCTTTGAAGAAGCATCAGGTATTGTAAAATATAAATCGCGCAAGAAAGATGCAAGTCGAAAGCTGGATGATACCGAGCAGAACCTGCTTCGTATTCATGATTTGATCAGTGAGCTTGAGGATCAGATTGGGCCACTTAAGGATCAGTCCGAGAAAGCTATCCGCTTTAAGGAACTTCGCGAACAATTAAAACATCAGGAAATTTCAGTATACGTACACCAGATTGAAGGCATTCATACCGCTTGGCAGGAAGGTAACGCTAAGCTTGAAACGTTGAAGGACGAGCAGCTGGAGCTGTCTACTGTGGTTTCGGCTCATGATGCCAAGCTGGAGAGCGGGCGCTCTGAACTGCGCACAATCGAAGCACAGATCGAGAAGCAGCAAGAGCAATTGCTGCGTTATAGCGAAGCATTTGAGAAGAGCGAAGGTTACGGTGAAGTGCTGAGGGAACGCAAGCGCAATCTGGAAAGTAATCGTGAGCAGTTAATGCTCACGTTAGGTTCGGTTGGCGAGCGTTCTGCAGATCGTCAGCGTGAAGTCGTGGATCTGGAGCTTAAGCTTGAGCAATCGCGGCTTAAGCTTGTGGATCTTCGGAAACAGATCGAAGATGAAGAGACAAGGCTTGAAGGTGTGGCAGACGGGATTAGCCAGAGCCAGGAAGAAAAGCTCAAAAGTGCTCTTTTGGAGCTAATGAACCTTATGGCGAATGCACGTAACGAAATTCGTTACGCGGATCAGCAAAAGGAGAATCTGGAACGTCGTATGAGCCGCAGTGAAGAAGAAAGCGGCAAATGGACAGCTCGGCATGAAGAGTTGTCTGCCAACCAGAAAGGGCTGAAGGACAAGATTGCCCAGCTGGGGAAGGAGCTTAGCAATCTTCGCGGGGCTTATATCACTGAAAGTGAGCAGCTCAGTAAACGTCAGAAGCTGATTGAAGAAACACAGTCCGGTCTTCGGAAATGGGAACAGAAGCGGGAAGCGCAAGTCTCTCGTCATGAGACCATGAAAGAGATGCAGGATGATTTCGACGGCTTCATGCTTGGGGTTAAAGAAGTGCTCAAGGGTGCGCGCAAAGGACAGCTCAACGGTGTGCATGGTGCGGTTGCGGAGCTGATCTCTGTTCCGGAGAAGCTGGAAATGGCGATTGAGACTGCTCTAGGCGCATCACTTCAGCATGTGGTCATGGATAATGAGACTGTGTCCCGCCAAGCGATATCATTTCTAAAGCAACGTCAGCTGGGACGAGCTACCTTTCTTCCGCTAGATGTTATCCGGCCGCGCCAGATTTCTGGCAGTGACCGTGGTATGGTGGGTGATGCTGACGGATTTGTTGGAATTGGTTCCGAACTCGTTGGTTACGATGATAAATATACTAGCATTATTGGCAGTTTGCTCGGCAATGTGGTTATTGCGGAGAGCTTGGAGCAAGCGAACCGTATCGCCGCTAGATGCCAATATCGTTATCGGGTAGTTACACTGGAAGGCGATGTAGTTAATGCCGGCGGTTCAATGACCGGGGGTAGCCAGCATAAGAAGAACAATAGCTTGCTTAGCCGCAAACGTCAGCTGGATCAATTAAGCAGTGAGATTGAAGAAAGCGAACGTCAAATAGTGAAGCTGAAGCAAGGCATTGCCAGACTTCGTGAGGAGCAGGAGAACGCTAGCGTGAAGCTGGAGGACCTGCGCCGTGATGGCGATGAGAAAAGACTGGAAGAGCAAAGAGTCTCCGGTGATTTGAAGCAGCTCGAGCATGAGCTTCGGCATGTGCAGGAGCAAGTGGAGAGCACAGGTGCGGAACGCAGCGGCTTTGAGAATGAAGTACGTGCGCTTGAAGAGACGCGGAAGCAAGCCACTGCTGAGCTTGAACGCCTTGAAAAGGAAGAAAAGGAAGCCCATGAGGGTATCCGTAACGCTGAATCAGCGCGTAAAGCGAATGAATCAGCTAAGGAAGAGCTGCAAGGCAAGTTGACCAGTATGAAAGTCTCGGAAGGCAAGCTCGATCAGGAGATATTCTCCCTGGAGGAGCAGTTACGTCGCCTAAGACAAGATGTGGGTTCACAGGACAAGGAGCTGCGCCAGAATCGAAATCTGTTACATACGATTGAACAGGATCTGGCTAACAATGCTTTGGAAGCTGTGAAGCAGAAGGAAGATTTGAACAGTTACCGCTTGAAGAAGGAAGAGACGACTGGAACTTTGGATTTTGCGCGTGCTGAGCGTACAGCGTTAACCCGTAAGCTGGAACTTGAGGAAGGCAAGACTAAAGATCAACGTCAGGCCCTTAAAGTAGTCGAGGACAAGCTGCGTGCCACTGAAGTTTCTGTCGGTCGACTCGATGTGGAGCTGGATAATATTCTCCGCAAGCTGAGTGATGACTACGAGCTAAGTTATGAATTAGCAAAACAGAGATATCCAGTGCCTGAAGACGTACCTGCCGCACAAGCCGATGTACAGCGTTTGAAGCGCAGTATTTCTGCGCTAGGAGAGGTTAACTTAGGGGCGATCGAAGAATATCAGCGGGTCCATGAACGGTATACGTTCCTCAGTGGACAAAAAGATGATCTAGTCGAAGCTAAGACTACCTTGTATCAAGTAATCCGCGAGATGGAAGATGAAATGTCCAAACGTTTCAAACAGACCTTTGATGCGATCCGCAAACAGTTCGGGACCGTGTTCTCAAAGCTGTTCGGCGGCGGGCGAGCGGATCTCATGCTTCTGGATCCGGAACATATGCTGGAAACAGGTATAGATATCGTAGCCCAACCACCGGGTAAAAAATTGCAAAATCTGCAGCTTTTATCTGGCGGTGAACGCGCTCTAACTGCGATGGCGTTATTGTTTGCTATTTTGCAAGTGAAGCCAGTTCCGTTCTGCGTATTGGATGAGGTCGAGGCTGCGCTCGATGAAGCGAACGTTGTTCGTTTTGCACAGTATTTACGCGAGTTCTCTGAACAAACTCAGTTCATCGTCGTTACGCACCGCAAAGGAACGATGGAAGAGGCGGACGTGTTATACGGAGTAACGATGGAAGAGGGCGGCGTCTCCAAGCTCGTCTCAGTACGTTTAGAGGATGAAGAAGCTGAGATTGCTTAAATTCATCAAAGAAGAGAAACTTTTAGGAGGAACCAAATGAGCTTTTTTAGAAAATTAAAAGAAAGCATTTCCGGCAAAACGGAAAGTGTAACGAAACAATTCCGCGACGGATTAGAGAAAACCCGTAAAGGTTTTGTAGAGAAGGTCTCCGACCTTATCATCCGCCGCAAAAAGATAGATGAAGAGTTCTACGAAGAGCTGGAAGAGATTTTGATTGGTGCAGACGTGGGTGTAAACACTGTTATGACCCTTGTCGAGGATTTGCGTGCCGAAGTGAAGCAAAATCGGATTGAAGATGCTGCCGAGCTGAAGCCGATTTTGTCCCGTAAGCTTATGGAGCTGCTGCGTGGAGATGATGATAACAGCCTGAAGGAAAATCCGAATGGAATTACGGTTATTTTGTTCGTTGGGGTCAATGGCGTGGGCAAGACGACTACCATCGGCAAGCTGGCTCATCGTTACAAACAAGAAGGTAAAAAAGTTCTTTTGGCTGCAGGGGATACGTTCCGTGCCGGAGCGATTGAGCAGCTTGAGGTTTGGGGCCAACGCGCAGGCGTAGATGTCATTAAACAACAAGCAGGCTCTGACCCGGCGGCTGTAATGTACGATGCGGTCCAAGCGGCAAAGCAACGCAACGTGGATATCTTAATCTGCGATACTGCTGGCAGACTGCAGAATAAAAGCAATCTGATGGAAGAGCTCAACAAAATCTTCCGCGTCATTCAAAGAGAAATCCCAAGTGCTCCACATGAGGTACTGATGGTGCTAGATGCTACGACGGGTCAAAATGCACTTACACAAGCCAAGTTATTTGGTGAAAAGAGTGGCGTCACTGGCTTGGTCTTGACGAAGCTGGACGGTACGGCTAAAGGCGGAATCGTTGTAGCGATTCGTCAGGAAATGAATTTGCCGGTGAAGTTTGTAGGTCTTGGAGAAAAAATGGAAGACTTGCAGCCATTTGATTCGCAGCAGTTCGTACATGCTCTTTTTGCCGGATTAATTGCCGAGGAAGAAGAGTCAGAAGAATCGGAAGAGCAAGTGTAATCAACAGCACAATATAATCATAAAGAAGTCATATTTACAAGGAATGCCCTCGAAGCTATATTTAGTTAGGAGGGCATTCCTTTTCTTTTTTATAAAGGGTTTGTCCGTCATTTTGTAGCAACTGCTAAGCGACTTTTAGAAAGTATAAATGCATCGCGTAAGGGATCCCTTTAAATAACAGCTTTCCCTCACTAATTAGCCTCCAGAAGCGATATTCTATGAATGAGGTACTGAGATACAAATTCCATTGCCCTATAATTGTGCCTACAACTAGACCTGCATTTACGTAGCCATCTCTTTCCTCACACTGTTGAAGTTGCAGAATTAAAGAAAGAATTTCTTCGTCATAGTAACTCTCGGGAACATTCATAAGCTGGCCCTCAGCCCAAACTCTAAGCATATCCTCGGTGTTGCTGATTTTTTGCCATTCTAGTTCATACTGTTTTCTTTGAGCGGAGGTGATAGGGGATGTATTTTCGGTAATTTTTATAATTTTTTGCAGAGCTTCATTTGGGAGTTGACTAAGTGCTCTGGGATATAAGCCGATTTCAAATGAAGCGGCAATCTCCCTATAAGCCTTGACTGAATCAATAACATGAATAGGTTGCGTCCTCTCACTAAGAATAGAAAGTGCAAATCGTAAACCTGTCTGATCATGGGAGTTATCTCCGCACCAAATAGTGATTTTTTTGTCCTCGGGAATTTCTTTTAAGGTCTGAATCATGGCTGCCAGTTTATGCTGGGGATTTAAATGATAACCCTGATCCGGAAATCGTTCCTGAAACCATAACTCACGGGTATGATAGCCTTCATTATTATGTAATCCACGCAACGGTCCAGCAGAGAACATCTCATTAAATGAAAGTACTCGTATTAAATGACGACAACCCAGATGACTAAGGGCTACCTTCATTGATCCCGCTTCAGACAGGCCAAATAACAGATAAATGTGATTCCGCCTAGTCTCTTCCTGCTCAATTGACATAGTATATTTGTGCTCCATAGGTCACTCTCCCATCGCAACAAATTATACCATACTCAATGAATCCACATCCTCAGGCAACTATATAAAAAATACATTATATGAAAAATTCATAACAGTAATGCTTGTCACACTTCCTGCATACAATTCAATGATGAATCTACATTTCATCTCCGGCAACCTATATAAGAGAGAAAGGAAGCGATTCCAAAAAATACAAATATCTCCGGAATCACATTTCTCTGTTATATATGTTGACATGAACGAGTGGATTTACGTATTATGAGAATATAAACCAATATTTCCATGGATGTTTTCTGAAATGAAAGTATAAGTTGTTAACAAAGATTACATCTATCGAAAGGAGTCGGGCTCATGTCCAAATTAGATCCTCTGCCAGGTCTGTCTCCGTATCCATTACAGCATTTTTTCGATGAAATGTATGCTGATAAGAGGAATGTCCGGCCGCACTACAGACATGTGAATCGCATGTTTTCCGGAATGAGCTCCGAAGAGCTGCAAGGGAAGCAAAATTTAATGCAGCGTAGGATGATGGAAGAAGGAATTACCTTTACGCTTTACAACCCGGCTCAGGATCATCCTATGGAGCGAACGATCCCCTTCGATATGATTCCACGTATTATCCCTAAGAATGAGTGGGAGAGGCTAGAAGCTGGAATTATTCAGCGTATCACAGCTTTGAATTTATTCATTCATGACATTTACCATGAGCAATACATTGTTAAAGATGGCATCGTCCCTAGGCGTATGATTATTTCCAACTGTTATTTCCGGCCAGAAATGTCAGGTCTGCGAGTGCCCGGTGGAGCTTATATCACCACCTCAGGAATCGATCTGATCCGCCACCACGATGGGCATTATTATGTACTTGAAGACAACCTGCGAACACCCTCCGGCTTTTCCTATCTTTTTAAAGGCAGAACGCTTATGAATCAATTGTTTCCTGAATTGTCCTTTGCCAGCTCCATCCGAGATGTAGATCATAGCTTAAATCGCTTCTTATCCGTGCTTCGTAGTCTATCTCCTTCAAGAAGGTCAGATCCGGTTATAGCACTCCTAACGCCTGGAGAATACAATTCTGCATATTATGAACATGCTTTTTTGGCACAGCAGATGGGTATACATTTGGTCGAAGGACGAGATTTGGTAACAAAGGATCACAAAATATATTTGAAAGAAATGAACGGACTGCGTCGCGTGGATGTGCTGTATCGTCGGTTGGATGATGATTACATTGATCCGCTAGCCTTTCAACCTGATTCTTTATTGGGTGTGGCAGGACTTATGAATGCGTATAGGGCAGGCAACATAGCGATTGCTAATGCGCCGGGAACCGGTGTTGCAGATGATAAAGCGATGTATGTCTATGTACCGGATATGATTCGTTATTATCTGAATGAAGAGCCGATCCTTGGTAATGTGCCGACGTATTTGTTGTCCCGACCCGATGAACGCCTGTATGTTCTTGAGAACCTATCCGAAATGGTTGTTAAAGAAACCTCATTATCCGGAGGATATGGGATGTTGATCGGAAGTGAGGCGACCAAAGAAGAATTAGCCGAGTTCCGAATGAAAATTATTGCCGATCCGGACCGTTATGTGGCACAGCCAATTATGTCCTTGTCCAGAGCACCCGTATTGTCGGGAGGCACTATGGCACCCCGGCATATCGATCTTCGGGCTTTTGTATTAATGGGCGCAGACCGGAAGCCACATGTCATACCTGGTGGATTAACACGAGTGGCTATGAAAGAAGGTTCACTGGTTGTGAATTCCTCGCAAGGCGGTGGCGTAAAGGATACTTGGGTTATGGCTTGATCTATTATCTTGTAAGCCTTGATTGTGAATCAAAAATATGCAGCATCAATTTGGAGGATAAAGGAGTGGCTAAAGATGCTGAATCGAAATGCGGAGGCTTTATTCTGGATCGGCCGATATATTGAAAGGGCAGAGAATCATGCGCGGCTAATCAATGTACATTATCATATCCAGCAGGAAGAGGATTTTCAGGAAGAAGGACATAAATGGTCGAGGCTTATCGATGCATTAGGAGTTCGAAGTGAGTATTTGCAGCAGTTCGAAACCTTTTCTGAACAGGACGTGTTATCCTTTATTACACTCGATTTAGGCAATTCGAATTCATTATTCTCTTGCGTACATCATGCTAGAAATAATCTTCGCACACTGCGTCAGCATCTTCCAAGTGAGCTATGGGATATCGTCAACAGCTTTAATCTATGGCTTGGGGAGCGGTCAGTCGCTGATATTATGAGTGGCCCACATCATTTCTACCAGCAAGTGAAGGAACGTGCAGCTATGTTTCTAGGAGCAGAACAATCCGTAATGCTTAGGGGAAATGAATGGCATTTTATAGAGAGCGGCCGTTTTCTGGAACGGGCAGAGAATACGACGCGTATTTTGCAGGCAGTTATTGCCTCTTGCCGTTTTAAAGAGCTTCATGCAATTTATATTCAGTTACAGGCTGTGCTGAAATCGGTAAGTGGTTATCAGGCGTTTCGCCGTTATTATGCAGATGCTATGTCACCGGAGAGCATTTTAGATTTTTTGATCGCAAATCCCAAATTTCCACGTTCGATCCGCTTTTCTTTTCACCAGCTGGAAGAGCATTTAGCTAGACTTGAATTAGATTCCTCAGAAAAAGGCTCAGGTCATGAAAAGGTCATCCGTCAAGCAGGAAAGCTGAAGGCAGAGCTGGATTATATGGAGAAAGAGGAAATGTCCGGTGAACTGGTGGAAGATGTGCTGCAATCACTCGTAATATCTTGCCAGAGACTGGGCAAAACGATGGAGGGCGCCTTTTTTCGGCGAGAAGGAGTATCTGTATGAAGATTCAAATCAATCACACCACCACATACAGTTATCCAGAGCCGGTTACGGACAGTGTCAATGAAATCAGGCTTACCCCACGCACCAACTATCGGCAATCCTGTTATCACCATGAGGTTGAAGTATCTCCGGCAGCTAATCTATTAACGTATGAGGATTTCTTCGGTAATCGGGTGCATGCCTATTCGGTTAATAAGCCACATACGGAAATGGTAATCCATACGAAAGCTACTGTAGTAACGCTGGATAAAGCCCAGGGTACCGATCTTCCGCGAACCAGCCTTGAAGAGCAAGTTAAACTATTAAATGATGAAAAGTTTCAGAACCGTTATATTGAGTTTATTTTGCCGACCCGTTATACCGAGGTGACTCCTGAATTAGTGGAGTTCGCTTCCCAGTACCCTTTTAGTGAAGCTGAGGATATGTATGAATGGATTCTGAAGTTATCTTCGACGATTTATGAACAGTTCACCTATGATCCTGAGGCAACAAGCGTAAATACAACGGTAAAAAAAGCCCTCAAGCTCAAGCGGGGGGTCTGTCAGGATTATGCTCATCTTATGATCGCTGTCTGCCGCAGTGTGGGTCTGCCTTCAAGATATGTTAGTGGATATCATTTTGTCGGTGATCTACAGAGCAGCAATGCTAATTTCGAGCAGGCTTCACATGCTTGGGTGGAGACCCATATTCCGGGTACGGGCTGGCTTGGTTTTGATCCGACGAATAATGTTGAAGTGAACTGGCGTTATATCAAGCTGGGTCATGGACGGGATTATAAAGATATAGTACCTGTAAAAGGGGTATATCGCGGTGGAGCAGGCACACTAACTGTAAAAGTGGACGTACGCAAGCTGGATAACTGAATTGAAATAATCGAAACATCGAACATCGAAACAATCAAAATATTTTAAATACTCTAAATATTCGAAACAAACTCTCCGCTCATCTTATTGAATGGGGAGATTTTTTTGTGCGGCGTGCCTAAATTCTGAAGATTTATGAACGAGATGATTCCATTACAGGTTTATTTGGGTAATCTTGATCCATAGTACTTATCTTACAGACATTAGAGGAGAGATTACATATGAGCCCAAACATATCTAAGAAACAAAGATTTATTGGAAAAACAGCGATTATAACCGGAGCGGGCTCGGGAATTGGCCGTGCTACCGCTATTAAGCTGGCGCGGGAAGGTGCAAATGTAGCATTGTTCGATTTAAATCTTGAAAGAACCTCTTCCTTGGCAGAAAAGCTTAATAAGCTTCGAAAAGATTGCGCGCTGGCCATAGAGGTAGATACTTCGGATGAGAAAAAGATGGAGGAAGCCGTACGTTGTACGGTGGAACAATTCGGAGGCGTGGATGTAGTATTCGCTAACGCGGGAATTAATGGCGCAGTGGGTCCGATAGAAGAACTAAGCTTGAGCGACTGGGAGCGTACGATGTCGGTGAACTTGACGGGGACTTTTTTGACTCTGAAATATACTATTCCTCATCTGAAAGATAAAGGGAAGGGCAGTATTATTATTACTAGTTCCATTAATGGGAACACTAGATTTGCCAGCTTTGGGTGGTCTACTTATAGCACTACCAAAGCTGGACAGGTGGCTTTTGCCAAAATGGCAGCTCTCGAGCTTGCTAAGTTTAAGATTCGTGTAAATGTGATCTGCCCTGGGGCTATAGCTACGAATATAGATGAAACCACTGAAATGAGCGAGGATGTAGAAGCAATCGTCATTCCGATTGAATTCCCTGATGGAGCACAACCTTTGGCGGATGGACCGGGCAAGCCGGATAATGTCGCTGATCTCGTTGCTTTTCTGGCTTCGGATGAATCTATCCATATAACAGGTGCGCAAATCGTGATTGACGGCGCGGAGTCCTTGTTATCCTAATTTCGAGATCGCTTCCCGGTATTGCTCGTACCATTTATTCCATTCGTCTTTCCGTGACTCCAGCGTCGTGCCTTCCAAAAGATGCTGGATCACTTCTAGACAAACATGCCAGCCAGCGAGATCTCGTGGTGTATGCGGGGTAAGCGTTTGTAGTGTTTCGTTCAAGACGAGTAAACAGCCTTCTGAATTAGGGTATAACTCAAAACGAACAAGATCTTCAGCCCATGTAAACTCAAAAATAGATTGATGCTGCAGCACGGTAATTTCCATATCAACAAACGTTCCGTTTTGCATATCAAACTTTATAAGTCCGCCTTCACGCAGGTCCTTGATTTTTAATTCAGAGAACCATAAGGCAAGCTTCTCATTTTCGGTCAAATAGGACCAAATCTCAGTTGCGGAATGCTTTAATTGCCGTTCGAAACGAGCGACATAATGTTGATCTTCTTTTTGGATGTTAGCTAACATTTATATTTCTCCTTTGGACTACTGCGGTAGTCCTTTTTTTATTGAGTTGAGGCTCATTAGAAAGAGTATAGCAATCGCCTGTGTTAATTGCACGATCCGGCTGTGTGGCTGAAGCGTAACTTATAGGGTATAGAGGGTAATAAAATAGCGGGAGAAATAAGGTCATAGGCAAGTCCACGAGCTTGATTTGCGTACGGCGCGGAGATAGTGTTGGCGGGGAAAAGGGATTGAAGATAGGGATAAGTGCGTGATGAGGGTGAAAATGGAGTGATGAAGGTGATAAGTACGCATGACGGGGAAAAGGGAGTGAAGAGAGGGATAAGTGAATGATGAATGGCGGAAGTAAACAGTAGCATCTACGGTGGCGAGGATGCATCGGCGTTGCGGACTGTATTGCAGCTAATTGGCGTTTTTGATGTGTTTATTAGAAGTATCGGACCGCATAGCGCTTATTGCTGCGATTTTAAAGAAAAGTAGGGCATGTTTGAGTGAATAGCTGCAACTGTGTCCGATAGCAGAGAGAATAAGCCTGAATTAATGAAATAAGGTCATCTGAGTCCGAACGTTATATGGTGGCGAGGATGCATCGGCGTTGCGGACTGTATTGCAGCTATTTGGCGTTTTTGATGTGTTTATTAGAAGTATCGGACCGCATAGCGCTTATTGCCGCGATTTTGAACAAAAGTAGGGCGTATTTGAGCGAATAGGTGCAACTGAGTCCGATAGCAGAGAGAATAAGCCTGAATTTGTGAAATAAGGTCATCTGAGTCCGAACGTTTCACGGTGGCGAGTGTGTGCTAATGCATCGGTGTTGCGGACTGTATTACAGCTATTTGGAGTTTTTGGTGTGTTTATTAGAAGTATCGGACTGCATAGCACTTATTGCTGTGATTTTGAACAAAAGTAGGGTGTGTTTGAGTGAATAGCTGCAACTGAGTCCGATAGCAGGGTAAAAAGGACTAAATTAGTGAAATAAGGGCTGCTGGGTCCGAACGATCTATGGCGACGAAGATGTAATGAGGGTGTAAAGGACATAGTATACGAGCAAGACCTGCTGAATCGGATCGATCTACGACCACGAGTATGCATTGTTTTTGCGGACTGTATTGCAGTTATTTGGAGTTTTTTGTTTGATTTTTGATCGTTTCGGACCGCATAGCGCTTATTGCTGTGATTTTGAACAAAAGTAGGGCGTGTTTGAGCGAATAGCTGCAACTGAGTCCGATAGCAGAGGGAATAAGGCTGAATTTGTGAAATAAGGTCATCTGAGTCCGAACGTTACATGGTAGCGAGGATGCATCGGCGTTGCGGACTGTAGTGCAGCTATTTGGAGTTTTTCGTGTGTTTATTAGAACTATCGGACTGCATAGCTCTTATCGCTGCGATTTTGAACAAAAGTAGGGTGTGTTTGAGCGAATAGCTGCATCTGAGTCCGATAGCAGAGGGAATAAGCCTGAATTTGTGAAATAAGATCATCTGAGTCCGAACGTTACATGGTAGCGAGAATGCATCGGCGTTGCGGACTGTATTGCAGCTATTTGGAGTTTTTGGTGTGTTTTTTGAACGTATTGGACTACATAGCGCTTATTGGCATGGTTTTGATCAAAAGTAAGGTGTGTTTGAGCGAATAGCTGCAACTGAGTCCGATAGTACAGCGAAATGGTCTAAATTAGCGAAATAAGGGCTGCTAGGTCCGAACCATCTATGGCGCCGAAGATGTAATGAAGGTGTAAAGGATGTAGTATACGAGCAAGAGCTACTGGGTCCAATCGATTTGTGGAGGCATGGATTCGCTGACGTTGCGGACTGTATTGCAGCTATTTGGCGTTTTTGGTGTGTTTATTAGAAGTATCGGACTGCATAGCGCTTATTGCTGCGATTTTGAACAAAAGTAGGGCGTGTTTGAGCAAATAGCTGCAACTGAGTCCGATAGCAGAGGGAATAAGCCTGAATTTGTGAAATAAGATCATCTGAGTCCGAACGTTACATGGTAGCGAGGATGCATCGGCGTTGCGGACTGTATTGCAGCTATTTGGAGTTTTTGGTGTGTTTATTGAACGTATTGGACTACATAGCGCTTATTGGCATGGTTTTGATCAAAAGTAAGGTGTGTTTGAGCGAATAGCTGCAACTGAGTTCGATAGCACAGCGAAATGTCTAAATTAGCGAAATAAGGGCTGCTAGGTCCGAACGATCTATGGCGCCGAAGATGTAATGAAGGTGTAAAGGATGTAGTATACGAGCAAGAGCTACTGGGTCCAATCGGTTTGCGGAGACCTGGATTCGCTAATGGATCGGACTGTATTGCAGCTATTTGGCGTTTTTCGTGTGTTTATTAGAACTATCGGACTGCATAGCTCTTATCGCTGCGATTTTGAACAAAAGTAGGGTGTGTTTGAGCGAATAGCTGCAACTGTGTCCGATAGCAGAGTAAAAAGGACTAAATTAGCGAAATAAGGGCTGCTGGGTCCGGACGATCTATGCGACGAAGATGTAATGAATGTGTAATGAATGTGTAATAAAGGATGTAGTATACAAGCAAGAGCTCCTGGTTCCAAACTTTTCACGGTGGCCAGTGTATGCTGACATTGCGGTTATGGGCTTAGAATATACATTGTGTACGATAGTTACAGAGTCTGAGCTATTCAACTGTGCGACGAGGGCAAGGGGCATTTGAGTAAATAGCTCGCCATCCCTATAGTTAACAGCATAGGAAAGATCTGAGAAAGCATTCCGGCACCTTGATGCAAATCCTAAGTCTTTTATGCTAAAATTAACGCAATTCCGTAAAATCTACTTTTGCTTAGGCAGGGTAGTTAATAGTGTGGCATTGGTGAAGGAGGCTGCGTATATGGGGATGATGTCTTGGTTAGCTGAGCAGCGGATTCAGGAGTCTATGCGTAACGGGGAATTTCGAGATTTACCTGGGCATGGCAAGCCGCTGGAGCTCGAGGATTTATCGGGTGTGCCGGAAGAATTGCGGATGTCTTTTAAAATCATGAAGAACTCCGGACTGGTGCCTGAGGAAATCTCTCTGCGAGCTGAATGTGTTACGTTGGAAGGATTGCTAGCGGCGTGTCATAATAGCGGAAGTGCAGAAACCAGTGAGGGCAAGGCTTTGCGGTCAAAACTGTCTATGAAAAGACTTCGTCTACAGGAGTTATTGCGTGAACGCGGCTTGGATAGTAACCCTGCTTTTATGCAATACTGTGCTCAAATACACGAACAGATGATAAAGGAAGAGGAATAACGCTGCTTAAGTTACTGCCTAAATGCCTACATTCATTTGGACATCAGAATAAATAGTGTAAAATAAAAAGGCATCTCTTGGTCGGTTTAGACAGAAGAGCTGCCTTTTTGCTTGTTATGTGTAACTGAACATGTATACTCATCTAATTTGTTTAAAATATACCCATTCCGGATCGCCATCATCTAAATTCTCAATGACTCCGCTTTTAACAAACCCTTGAGAAAGACATAGTTGCTGCATGATCGTATTGGATTCATTGGTGGAGGTGAAAAGCTTGGGGGTTGGGCATTGTTCCTCGATGTAGCTAAGGAGTGTTTTGGCTATGCCTAGGCGTCTGAACTCAGGATCCACAATGACCAGCTGAATAAAACAGCATTCGAAAAAGGTGGTATCGTAGCAAGCAAATCCTACAAGCGTTCCATTATGCGATGCTACGTAACACTGCTCATGATTGATATATTTTTCAATCTTCGATTTGCGGCTTTCATTGCCAATGATCTTGCTGTCTATTGTGGTGAGCATGGGTAGATCTGAAATTGTAGCTTTTGTTACGAATATCATAGTAAGTCTCCTTATTAATATTATAGAGGGTATGAATGGTAAGTCTTGATCTTTAAGGTTTTTTCACACATGATGAAGATGATCTAAGATAACTTCAAGGAAAATTATAACATATGATTATAGACGATGGAGAGATAGAATGAAACAGCTTCCGATTATACAGGTGCTTCCTGACCTGAAAAACATACTTAACACTGCGCAGGCAGCAGTACTTATCGCTGAACCGGGTGCAGGCAAAACAACTGGAACGCCTCCGGCGTTTTTGGACGAGCCCTGGATGGCGGGTAAAAGCATTTTAATGTTAGAGCCTAGAAGGCTTGCTGCTAGATCTGCCGCCACTTACATGGCATCCTGCCTTGGTGAAAGTGTTGGACAGACGGTAGGTTATCGGATGCGGAATGACACTAAAGTAGGCAAAAATACGCGGATTGTTGTAGTCACTGAAGGAGTATTAACGAGAATGCTGCAAAGCGATCCTTCTTTGGGTGATGTGGGTTTAGTTATTTTTGATGAGTTCCATGAGCGCAGTCTTCATGCGGATTTGGGACTTGCCCTTACACTGGAAGCACAGGCTGTGCTGCGGGAGGATCTAAGGATTCTTATCATGTCAGCTACCTTGGACAGTGAGCGGGCGTCTGCTTTACTAGGGGATGCGCCTGTAGTAAATTGTCCGGGCAGAACCTATCCTGTAGAAACAATCTATGTGCCAACTACTGGGAATTTTCCACTGGAAAAAACTGCTGCAGCTGCTGTGAGACGTGCGCTTGCTGAACAACCCGGAGATATTCTCGTCTTTTTACCGGGGGAAAGAGAAATACGCAGAACTCAAAGTGAGTTGGAAAATGGAAGCTTGGCAGAGCAGACGGTAATTCGCCCTCTATATGGCCAGCTGCCACAAAATATCCAAGATGCAGCCGTGGCTGCATCTGTTCAAGGTGAACGAAAAGTAGTGCTTGCGACTTCTATCGCTGAGACAAGTCTAACGATTGAAGGCGTGCGAACGGTAATTGACACAGGGCAGCGCCGTACACAGGTATTCTCACCACGCACAGGAATGCCAAGTCTAACGACAGTCCCGGTATCGAAAGCCTCCGCGGATCAACGGCGGGGACGTGCTGGACGAACAGCCCCTGGCGTGTGCTACAGGCTGTGGAGTCAGGAGGAGCATAATCGACTTCCGGATGACAATGTGCCGGAGATTATGCAGACGGACCTTGCGCAGCTCGCTTTGGAGCTGGCGCTGTGGGGCGTGCGCGATACTGCCGCGCTATCTTGGCTTGACGCGCCGCCCGCTGCGCCTTTTGCGCAGGGCACCGCGCTGCTGCGCCAGCTCGGCGCGCTGGACGCCGGCGGCGCCATAACGCCGCACGGCCACAGCATGGCCGCGCTTGGCGCGCACCCGCGAGCCGCGCATATGCTGCTGCGCGCGGCAGAGCTTGGCACAGCACCGCTCGCCTGCCGGCTGGCGGCGCTGCTGCAAGAGCGGGACCTTTTCAAGGGTCCCGCGGCCCTAGATTGCGACCTCACGCTCCGCGTTGAGGCGCTGCTCCGGTTCGAGCGCTCCGCTGATAGCGGCGGAGCGGACCCGGCGGCTCTGCGCGCTGTGCTGCGCGAGAGCCGCCATTTCCTGGCGCAGCTGCAAGCCGCGCCGGGCGAGAACGTGAACGACATCAGCCGCTGCGGGCTGCTTCTGTCGTTCGCCTATCCCGACCGGATCGGGCAGAAACGCGGCGATGGCGCGTTTCTGCTCTCCTCCGGTCGGGGGGCGGCCATGCGGGAAGGACAACCGCTGGCCCGGTCATCATATATCGTAGCTGCTTCGATCGATGATCGCGCTACACAGGGCGCAATTATGCTGGCAGCTGAGATAGAAGAAGGACAACTGCTTTCCTATCATGCAGACCGCATCACCGAGGAAGCGGATGTGTATTGGGATAAAGAAAGTGGAAGTGTGAAGAAACGTCGTCGCACAATGCTCGGCGCGTTGGTCTTAAAAGAAACTTCACATGAAAGACCCTCCGCGGAAGAAATGGCAAATGTACTATTAAGTGTCATCGCTACAGATGGCATTGAAATCCTACCGTGGGAGAAGGGAACCATACAGCTTCGCGAACGTTTGATGTTTATGCATACCTTACGTTCAGATTGGCCGGATGTATCAGATGTTGCTTTAATTGCTACGTTGGATGAATGGCTTTTGCCATATCTGCAAGGTATGAGGAACCTCCGCGACCTTCAGCGTGTACCGTTAGCGCGAGCGCTTGAGGGGATGTTAGACTGGAATCAGCGGCAGATGCTGGAAAAGGAGGCACCTACACATATATCTGTTCCCAGTGGCTCGCGTGTGCCTGTAGATTATACTAATCCTGCTGCCCCGGTATTGGCAGTAAGATTGCAAGAGATGTTTGGACAGCTGGACACACCTCGAATTGGAGAGGGAAAAGTGCCAGTATTGCTGCATCTTTTGTCACCAGCTAGACGACCTGTGCAGGTAACCTCTGATCTAGCAAGTTTTTGGCGGGGGACCTATTTTGAGGTCAAAAAAGATCTGAAAGGACGGTACCCGAAGCACTATTGGCCAGATGACCCATTACAGGCTATTCCGACTAATCGTACACGTCCTGTAAAATAATTTATGGTTACATATGCTCTTGAAATTTTTCCTTAGATGTTTGGTCTCCCGTTTAAAGGGTAATTACTAGCGAAGACAATTACTAAGGAGGGCTTCAAGTGACTAAAAAAATCGTAGGTATTTTCGACACAGAACAAGAAGCAACCAGAGCAATTGAAGGACTTCACAATCAAGGATTTAATAATGATGAAATATCAGTAATCACACGTGATCGTGATGAGCTTAGAAACATCTCAGAGGATACAGGCACAAAAGCTCCAGAAGGAGTAGCAACAGGCGCTGCTACAGGTGGTGTAGTTGGCGGCGTTGCCGGACTATTAGCAGGGATCGGAGCATTGGCGATTCCGGGGATTGGACCGATTCTGGCGGCAGGGCCTATAGTTGCAACCCTTACAGGTGCAGCAGTTGGTGCAGGCGCAGGTGGATTAGTCGGCGGCTTGATCGGGCTCGGTATTCCTGAGGATGAGGCTAAAGAGTACGAAGGTTATGTGGAAAGCGGCAAAATCCTTGTACTAGTCGATGATAATGGACGCGGCTATCAAGCACATGATGTGTTCCGCGGTAACCGTTCGCTGAATACTCAGCGTTACGAAGGCGTCTATAACGAAGACACTAGACTAGGAAACTCGATGGCTAACAGAGCGGATCGGACGGCTGAAGTCTACAACCGCGATAAAATATAACATTATAATAACCTGCTTTAAAAGCGGTAAAAGGTTACAAGGAGCGATTCTCCGATTTAATGGAGAATCGCTCCTTTTGTATTTTTAGTCCATCGCGCCTCCCGGAATCCCCCTTTGCTCATCCTCTTCTGAGGGGTACGGACCCAGATGACGCTATTGGCTAATTTTTGGTCTTTGCAGCAGGATTTCGGACTCCATGGACGCTATTCTATAGAATGAGGCTCATATTTGCTGTTTTTTATGCCAATAGCTGCAATGGGGTCCGATAGGGCTCCAAATATCGGATAATATTGCGTTTAAGGTCCGCTGTGTCCTTTGCTACTACGTACTTGATCGTTTCGGAGTGTCCTTATGCTACAGAGTATTCGCATATGATTGCAACTCCGAACGTGCCCCGTTACACAGTGTCCTTATGCTGTTACGCAGTGTCCTTATGCTGTTACGCAGTGTCCTTATGCTGTTACGCAGTGTCCTTATGCTGTTACACAGTGTCCTTATGCTGTTACGCAGTGTCCTTAATGCTGCTACGCACAGGCTGTCTTGGTACTGCTACGTATGCGTACCCGATCATTGTGTCCTTATGCTAGAGGTGCATCGTTCCGCTGACGTACATGCACCGTTCCGCTGACGTACGTGCATCGTTCCACTGTGTCCTTGTATTGTTACGTAAGTGCACCCGGACTCTGTGTCCTTATCCTACTGAGCATACGTCCACGGTTTGCTGCTAAGAAATCCCCCCGTTCCGCAGCGCCCTTATGGTTGCTAAGCACATGCCTCGTTCCGCAGGGTCCTTATATGCTGCTACCTTGCACGATCTTAATCAAGGATACGAAGCATGCGGACGAAAGAATCAGCTGCCACGGATAACCTCATATCGCGATGGATTGCGAAGCCTATATTCCGGGGTGGAGGGGGATCATCTAATTGCAACTCGAAAAGTTCTCCTTTTTGAATCTCCTCAATTACAAAAGAACGGCTAATAAAGGCTACCCCGTAACCAAGTCTTGCGAATTCAGAGAGTAAATCGATGCTGCCCAGCTCTATATCTGGTTTAACGGACAATCCCTTACCAGCAAACCAATGATCAACAAACAGTCTGGTGCTGCTTTCTGGGGATAATAAAATAAAAGGTAACTCTGCAAGTTCTTTTGCCGTAAGCGAACGGTTTGCCAGTTCCTGAAAGGCTCGTCCCACTACAAAACAATCCTCAAGGGTGGCAAGCGTCTGAATACTTAATTGTGGATCGTCAATAGGCATATGGACGAGCGCACAGTCTATTTCGCCTTCTTTCAAACGTTTGGTGATCTCATGCGTTTTTCCGTGTGATAGCCGAATTCGTATGCCGGGATATTGTTTGTGGAATGCGTTCAATTGCGGCAGCAAAAGATTTTTTATAAGGGAATCACTCGCTCCAATCCGAACTTCTCCCTCGTTTAGCTGCTTTAGATTGTGAAGATGCTTTTGTGCAGAATCCAGCATGACTAAAGAGGGCTCAACATATTCCAATAACGCCCGTCCTTCCTCGGTTAGCTCTACACCTTTAGATAAACGATGAAATAATTTGAGGCCTAAAGAATCCTCCATTTGTTTAATGGCATAACTTACGGATGGCTGTGTAATATGCAATTCATTTGCAGCCTTTGTTAGATTTTTGTAACGAGCCGTATATAAAAAAATACGATACCATTCAAGGTTAAAGAATTTGATATAGATCACCTCTATGACAGCCTGTTGAAAATGTGATTTCATTAATTGCAACAATCTTATTATAATTTGGATATATAAATAATAAAAGAGTCGGCAATGGAGGTTTGAATATTATGGCAGGTAACACATTTGGAGAAGTATTCAAGATTACTACCTTTGGAGAGTCACATGGTGCAGCGGTTGGGGTCATAGTGGATGGAGTTACACCTAATGTTGAAATTGATGAAGCATATATTCAGAAACAGATGGATAGAAGGAAACCAGGCCAGTCCTCTGTAACTTCACCGCGTAAGGAATATGATGTGGTGCAAATACAATCAGGAATATTCGAAGGGAAAACAACCGGAACTCCACTCTTTGTAGTTCTGTACAACAAAGATATGAAACCGGAGGCCTATAACGATATTCAGCATTCATTTAGACCCGGCCATGCGGATTATACTTTTTTGCAGAAATACGGAATTCGCGATCATAGAGGCAGTGGGCGGGCATCTGGCAGGGAAACAGCGGCAAGAGTAGCTGGCGGAGCGATCGCTCGGAAACTGCTCGAAAGAAGAGGGGTTGAGGTACTAGCCTACACGCAAGAGGTCGGAGGGATTAAGTGTCAAACCTTTGATGAAGATGTTATTGAACAAAATGCAGTCCGCGCCTGTGATGCTAAGGCTGGAGCTGAAATGATTAAAAAAATTGAACACTTAGCTTCGATTGGAGACAGCTGCGGAGGTATCGTGGAGTGTCGGATTAGAGGGGTTATTCCGGGTCTTGGAGAACCCGTATTTGATAAATTGGATGCAGAGTTAGCTAAAGCGATGTTATCTATTGGTGCTGTAAAAGGAATAGAGTTTGGAGCTGGATTCGAAGCGGCCTCTATGCTTGGAAGTGAACATAATGACGCGATGAATAAGGATGGATTTCTTAGTAACCATTCCGGTGGAATTATAGGCGGAATCAGCACAGGAGAAGAGATTATTTTTCGAATAAGTGTAAAGCCTACATCCTCGATTTCTGTTACTCAACAGACCATAAACACGAATGGTGAAGAAGTTGAGATTAAAACGGAGGGCAGACATGATCCATGTATCTGTCCGAGAATCGTCCCGGTTGTTGAAGCAATGGCTTGCTTAGTATTGGAAGATCTTTATAAAAGACAAGCTGCTATTTTTGGATGAAACACTTTATAAAATGAAACAAATCAAAGACTGCACCTCTTAGCAATAGACTGTGAGGTGCAGTCTTTTTTGCATATGTGGTATCATATGGATAATCATTCAAATTATGCTTTGTCTCTAGCTATGCCATAAGATACAGTACAGCGAAAAGGAGGGAATAGATGAGAATCTTTGTTGCAGGTGCTGCTGGTGTGATTGGACGGTCATTGCTTCCTAAGTTACTACAAGCGGGGCATGAGGTTATCGGTCTGACCCATAAAGAAGAAAACAAAACAATCCTTGAGAGCTTAGGGGCACAAGCGGTAATCGCGGATGTGTATGAGCGTGAGTCTATATTTGCGGCTATTCAAGCAGCCCAACCTGAAGTGGTAATTCATCAGCTGACTTCATTAAGTCAGCGGAATTTTGCAGATAATTCAAAGATAAGAATAGAAGGAACACGAAATATTGTCGATGCTTCACTGACAAGCGGGGTTAAACAGATTATTGCCCAAAGTATCTCTTGGGCTTATGAAGCTGGTGAGGGACCTGCCACGGAGAATACTCCATTAGATACTAATGCTTCTGAATCCCGGATGAGAACCATTGAGGGTATCCGCTCACTTGAAAAGGCAGTTGCAGAAATTCCTAATCATGTGATTTTGCGGTACGGAATGTTGTACGGCCAAGGGACTTGGTATGATGCTGCGGGATTAATGACAGAAGAAATTCGAAAAGGGAGACTGACTGCAACAGAAGCGGTTACGTCATTCCTTCATGTGGAGGATGCAGCTAACGCGGCGGCGCTTGCTCTGAACTGGCCTTCTGGTCCAGTTAATATTGTGGACAATGAACCTGCGCGAGGAATAGATTGGGTGCCTGTTTTTTCTGAAATCTTGGGAGCTCCTAGACCTCCTTTGCATATGGGCAGAGAAGGCTGGGAACGGGGAGCGTCCAATACAAAAGCTCGAATGGATTACGGATGGAGTCCATCATACCCATCATGGAGGTCAGGTTTTGCTCAGAGCTTGAAAGGTTAGAGATGAATCCAAACATGTACAAGGAGAGATAACATGAGTAAATTAAAGAATTTTTCTTTAGTAGTCGTGAATTTAATTGCTGATCTATGGTTTGGAATCGTTCGAAAACCAGAGTTTTATGATAAACACACCGTTACTAGAACAAAGAAAGGGTATGTCCTGTTTGTATCTATGGCAGGCATTATCGCAGTGGGTTCAGCTTTTTGGTTATGCTCAAGAATATATTAGAAAAAAGGCTGCCAATTGGCGGTCTTTTTTTGATATTGGATGTCAGAAAGCTAGAATGTTATGTTACTACTTAATAGATGGTTAAAACAGGCTCCTTATTATGATCAGCGCATAAGATTAATGTCTAAACTCATGGATGAAAATCGTGCCAAAGTGACGCTTATTGCCGCCTCAGCTGGGTTTGGAAAAACGACACTTGCGGCCGAATGGGCTCGTACTCATTCCGATGAGGTTGCATAGCTTGCAGATAACCATCTTGTACGATTCTGGTTAAATTTGCATGCTGCAATTGAGAGAATCTTTCGCCCCTTTTTAAATCGCTTGGATTTGTTTATCCAGTCTGTTCGTGACGGTTCAGTAGAAACTGCGATTCCTCTTTTATTAAACGATCTGCATTCTCTTCCAGGCTCTATTACACTTATAATGGATGATTATCATGCGATTACGAATCAATCGATTCATGAAAGTATGGGCTTTTTCATCGGACATCTTCCGGCTAATGTGAAGCTTGTAATATTGAGTAGAACCCTCCCGCCACTCGCCTTATCCCGCCTAAGAGCACAACAGGAACTACTAGAATTAAGTAACGATGATCTGAGATTTACATTTGACGAAATTGATGAGCTACAATCTCAACCCTTGAGCGAGCAGCTTTCACAAGATGAGTTATTTTTGCTTGGAAAAAAAACAGAAGGATGGGCAGCGGGTTTAATTCTTGCCTTCCGCTCTTTTTCAGGAAGGGCTGGTCTTGGAAGCTATCCAGCATGCTTTTGAGGCAGAGGATTATACGTTTTCTGCATCATGTATGGATAGGCCTTTCAATTCAATTATCAAAGATGGCGATGAATCTACATTGCTAGATTCACTAGATAAGTTGTCGATCAAAAATATGATTGTGCACCCTGATTTATTTTATTTTCAAGCGGGTTCGATGGCTGTCGCTGGACGATCAGATGATGCCAAACGCTTCTTACAAAGGTTGAACTTTTCATGGAAGAGGAATTTATTATTCCGGAAAAAGAGCAAGCCGTAATTCAAATGCGGTTGGATCTGTATCGTGCTTCGGTTGCATTTTATCAGGGAGACGTGGATACGTTCGTTGAGCTATTGGACCAAAACAGGGAAGGCATAGAGAAATTTGCATCTATAGTAAACGTTACAAGGTCATGGTTTTGTATTTTTGGTGGATCTTTTCTATGAAAGGAATCATCTTAAAGATGCAAATGTCCAACTGGACAAAGTGCTTGTTATGTGTAATTCCTCGAAGCATGTGAGCATGTGGGTACCAGGGGTTATTTTGCAAGCTAAAATGTTAAAAGCAATAGGTCATGTGGAAGATGCAGCGGAAGTTTTGCAGACAGCTATTGCGGAACTTAAGCAATATCATTCTCCTGGCAGGGAAAGATTGCTGGAAGCCGCATATATTCGAATTCAGTTCTCGCAAGGACTGTTAAGTAGCGGTGATGAATGGCTAACGAAAAGGCATATTAGTGCAAATGATAAACCTAATGTTGCCCGGGAATACGAACAAATCACACTCGCGCGTATGCTGATGGCACGTCAAGCTTATCAAAAGTTAGAGGTTAAAAACCGGGTACAAGCCGTTTCTAAGATAAAAGAAAAGCATTTGCTTTAAATCGGCAAAAGATTAATATAACAGTTTATTACCAAACATTTACTTTAAGAAGTGATACTATGGAATACAGAAGGTGATAGGACTAGCGAGGAGGAAATGTAAATGCAATTAATGGCATGGTCTGAATACGAGATTTCATATGACTTAAATAATGATTATTCTATTCGTAAGGCAGACTCAGAAGAGTGGGGACTGTATTGTTCCATTTATTATAATATGCAATATAACGGTTTTTTTAAAGAAGAAAGGTTCAATTCTGCCCAAAGAAACGCTTTTTGGATTTATAAAGGCGAGTCTAAAATAGGTGGAGTAAAGATGTCGCCTAACCGGATATATCATTTATTTGTTATTCCACCGTTTAACGATACATTTGTGGTGCTGAAGCTATTAAAAAAGCTTTTGATTTATTGGTCGGATAGAACAAAACCTATAAAAACCTTCGAGGTTCTGCCAGACCAGGTTCAATTATTTGCGCGGGCAGGGTTTTGGCCTGATGAGTTCAGATGCCGTTGGATGCACCGTCCTACAGATCATTTTGAGGTCGAATGGAACGAAGAGTTAAGGATTGAAAGTCCTCAGATCGAAGATAATGGAATGGGCGCTAAACGTTTTATTCTTGAAGAGCAGATCGCCGAATGTAACTATGCGAGCTTCGATGGAAGTCTTGAGGCAACAAGGAGAAAAAAATTCGCTTATGAAGATTTTATCCCAAGTGAAGAACCTAATTACACAAATGAAGAATTACTGACAGCGTCAACGCTTGTGTATGATAAGAAATCAGGACAGCTAATTGCGAATTGTCTTTTGGGTTTACAAGATGATTACGCAGCAGTTTACAGTATTGGTGTAATACCTGCTTACAGAGGAAAAGGGATTGCTACACTGATGTTGAAAAGAGGACTTAATCTCCTGAAAGATAAGTATCCGATCCTAAGATTATATGTCATGGAAGGTAATGATGCGGAGTCTGTTTATTTAAATCTAGGATTTGTCCCTGGAGTACAAGAGATACAGAGTATGTATATTCCTATGCACGACTAAGAAAGGCTGCCAAATGGCAGCCTTTTTTTTGTTAACTAGGCATGAGAGGTAATAGGAAACATGAAATGTTGAGGGAGTTCTTTTAATAGCGGACGTATAAATAAGGTATCTTCACTCTGGGAAATTAATTTTGCCTTAACTTGATCGATTGGATAATCTGGTGTGAAATAAAAATGTATAACTTCAGTATCCGGAGAAATAATGCTTTTCAATACTGTGTTGATATCAAAACTTGTTGTACTAATAATATCAAAAATATGAAGCTGATGATCCTCATGTTTAAAGATCACAATAACGTCAGCCTCTTCAATATAATAAAAGGAATCGTGAAAAGGAAGAATAAAATAAAACAGCAGCTGATGTTCATTATTTATCACACTTAGCGCGGAGGATACCGGTGTTCTTTTGACTGCAAAATTTTTGATCATGCTAAAATCAACGGGGTTACCTATAGATAAAGGCCGCACAGAGTAGGTTGTAGTTGGCTGATTGCTAAGATGAGCAACGTTAAGTGAAAAGCTGCTTTCTTGCATGCGTTCAAACCCGAATTTAGGATAAAAATCCAAAGCGCGCTCATTAGCAAATAAGTAGAGGAAGTCGTATTCATGTTCGTACTTAGCGATAATGTGGTCTATTAATTTTCGGGATAAACCTTGCATACGATAATCAGGATGTGTCATCACCGTCCCAATTTGGATGGCGTTGTATTCTTTTTTGTTGATGAGAATAGTCATTTTATTAATAGATGCATTCGCAATGACGTGATCTTCATCGATAAAGGAATAACAAATATATTTGTCATTCCAGCCCCCTTGTTCATACCAAGGTTTAAAATCAATACCAAAGATTGATTGGGCTAAAGAATTGAAGCTAAGCTTATATTTATCGATGTGTTTATAATCGCTAATCAATTGATATTCATTCATAGAATATACCTCTATTTCAGATGATTTTGGGATTCGCATTTTATGAATATATAATACTATGCTTTTTAACCGTAAAGTTGATTTTAAAAATACTATACCAATATAATCCTGTAGATGTGTTATCATAATCTCTAAATTATTGACTCGGAGGTATAAGATGAGAGGGATAGATTACAGTCATTATTTTTGGCAGGATGAGAAAATAAGACTAAGATCTGTTCACATTTGCAGAATTCTCATCACAGCGACTGATGTTTACGATCGAAAATCTGAATGGTGAATATGTGGGTGGAGTAAATCTTAATAGCATAGACGAGAAAAATGGTACGTTCAGTATAGGCGTGCAAGTGGATAGAGACCATCGAGGTAAGGGGTATGGGACAAGAGCTATCAACATCCTGTTGAAGTATGCTTTTTTGGAGCTTAGACTCAACAAGTTTAACGAATGTACGCTCGAAGGTAACGAACCCTCAGCAGCTATGCTTAGAAAAGTGGGTTGTGTTCAAGAAGGCGTGCGCCGTAAAGTTATTTATACAAATGGACAGTATTTAGACTTACTGTTGTTTGGATTGACGAAGAATGAATTTATGGAGAAAAACGCTATGAAATAGTGCTTAGGAGAGGTTATTTGGAAAGCGGAGTGGCGCAGGGATTATAGCTGAGAAGGACGTTTAGAAAATGAACTTGGCAAAGTGGAACTTATTAGTTACCTAAAAAGCGATTCTTCAATAACTGGAGGATCGCTTTTTTGCGTTTTTCTTTTCGAATTGATGTTCTATTGAAGCTTGCGGACCCAGAAGACGTTATTTGCATATTTTTCGCTTTTTCAGAGTAGTATCGGACTCTAGTGCAGCTATTCCTCAAGAATCGCTCTATTTATGTTACTTTTTATGCCAATAGCGTCCATGGGGTCCGATAGCACACCAAAAGTGGGAAAAAGCAGCGAATAGAGTCAACGGGGTCCGATAGCAACTCGAACGAGCAAACTTGAACAAACTAAACAAAGAATGGGAGGGGAGCGTGCTGAAGCATGTGGATTCAGATAGAGTTTGGTTTGCGCAGAAGTATGTGGGCTCAGATGGAGTTTATTTCGCGCAGAAACTTTCGGACCGAGAAGACGCTATTTGCAAATATTAAGCTTTTTCAGAGTAGTTTCGGACACCAGTGCAGCTATTCCTCAAGAATCGCTCTATATATGTTACTTTTTATGCCAATAGCCTCCATGGAGTCCGATAGCACACCAAAAGTGGGGAAAAGCAGCGAATAGAGTCAACTGGGTCCGATAGCAACTCGAACGAGCAAACTTGAACAAACTAAACAAAGAATGGGAGAGGAGCGTGCTGAAGCCTGTGGATTCAGATAGAGTTTATTTCGTGCAGTAGTTTGTGGGCTCAGATAGAGTTTGGTTTGCGCAGAAGTATGTGGGCTCAGATGGAGTTTATTTCGCGCAGAAACTTTCGGACCGAGAAGACGCTATTTGCAAATATTAAGCTTTTTCAGAGTAGTTTCGGACACCAGTGCAGCTATTCCCCAAGAATAGATGTATAAATGTTACTTTTTATGCTAATAGCGCCCATAGGGTCCGATAGCACAGCAAAAGTGGGGAAAAGCAGCGAATAGGGTCAACTGGGTCCGATAGTAGCTCGAACAAGCAACTGATCAAACTAAACTGATCAATCCAAACTGATCAAACCAAACAAACCAAACGAATCAAATTAAACAAAGAATGGGAGGGTGTGCCGAAGCATGCGGGTTCAGATAGAATTTGTATCGTGCCGAAGCATGTGGACCTAATTCTTCGAGGATCATTCTACGAAATCAACGATGTACAATCATTTATTCCATAATTTCATCATATGAAAAATTCACAATAGAAAACCACAAAAAAACCAAACCCTACCTACCCACATCCACATAAATCATCCTATATCCCACCAAATCTCTATAAACAACGTAATAAGTGAACCCTCTATCAAATTTCAGGTTGTGAAAGTTGGAAAATAGTGCTTATACTAGAGTAATAGAAGGAAAGATTAGCCAACAACATTTACAACATGAGGAGGGTTTATATGGCGTTTATGATTGCTCAACGAGCGTTTATCAAAGTGTATCTTATAACAATGGTAGAACAACACCGCGGTTACGGATATCAAATGCTGGAGGATTTACGTCGGGATTTCAAAGCCCATGGTTATTCCCCTCCACAAAGTGAAATCTATCGCGCCCTGCATGAGCTGGTGCAGCAAGGGATTTTATATCGTACCAAGCAGCTTAAAGGCAATGACCCTAAAGTGGATTTTCAAGAAATCGTACTTTACCATTTCACCTCAGATGGAGAAGAGAAAGCAAAATTATATAAAAAGCAGGTAAAGACGGATCTTGACCGCTGCTTAGGCATTTTGAATAAAGCTGTTGTGGACAACTATTAGAACTGCAACTATAGTAATATTTTCAGGATGCGCTCACCCTGTTATAATGGTTACTGCCGGATGATTGCAGTATATACTTGGAGGTAGCAAAAGATGGATGAACATATGAAACGCCGGTTAGACAAACAGCGGAAGCTGTTCAGTCAACTTGGCATCACATTAGACGCTCTAACCATACATGAAAAAGAATTCAGCATGAAGCTGCGTGGCTACGATGCGGAGGAAGTAGATACATTTCTGGACAGCGTAATCAAAGATTACGAACGTTTCTATGCGACGATAGCTGATCTGATGGATAAATGGCAAGAGCAGCAGCTGGAAATGCGGGAATTAAAGGCAGAAACAAAAACAGAGGTTATCCAGGTTCCTGTTTCCCGAGGCATTGATCCAAAAGAATTGGAAGAGGTTATTCTGAGGCTTGAAACTAACGTCCGCCAGCTTAAAGATAAGCTTCCTCGCGTGGAAGAGTTTTTATAAGGCGCTGTTTGGGATAATGGGAGCTCCGCTTGACATTTCTAAATTTACCATTGACGAGTTAGCAGTTCATGAATTATGATATGTTCATAAATGATCATTTATATTTTAGTGGCGTGTTACCGTTAAGGGCATGAGCCAAGAATTGTCTTTATTTCCATTAGACAATTCTTGGCTTTTTTTGTTCCAATTTGACGATAATTAGGGAGAGGAGTGATGAGCTTGTCGCGAGAGATCGAGCAATTTCAAGTACAGCGTGTAATTGGGAATAACGTTGTAATGGTTCAGGGAAGCAAAAACGGGAAGGAATATGTCATCATTGGCAAAGGTATTGGATTTGCAGTGAAGGGTTCTGGTGTGATCGAAGGAAATGATGCTCGGATTGAAAAATTGTTTCGTCTAGAAGATCGCGAAGCCTGGAGCCAATATCAAGTTTTGCTGGAAGATATAGATCCTAAGGTAATGAAAATAACTGATGAGATAATTGCAGATATCCAAAGTCAATTTCCTGACAAGTTAAACGACAAGATTTATCTGGCACTCCCGA
This sequence comes from Paenibacillus sp. FSL R7-0048, assembly GCF_038004505.1. Lineage (NCBI taxonomy): Bacteria > Bacillati > Bacillota > Bacilli > Caryophanales > Paenibacillaceae > Paenibacillus > Paenibacillus sp. FSL R7-0048. The sequence continues at coordinate 3,245,462 of NZ_JBBORF010000001.1, forward strand.
GCCACATACAGTTCACCATCTACCGTCTGCGCAACGGGATGGATATTATTAATCCGTTTTTGCAAGAAACCAAAATGTCATTTCCGAAGGAATTTGAGATCGCTTACAAGGCATCGGAGAAAATCAATGCTGAATTTCAAGTGCAAATCCCCGAAGATGAGATTGGATTTCTTACTTATCATGTGTATTCAGCCGTCAATAATGTATCGGTTGGTCAGTTAGTCAAGGCCTCTAATATTGTCAATGAGCTTCTAGACATGATTCAGCAAGAACGAAAGATAACTTTTGAGCACGGCAGTATGAATCATATCCGATTAATGATCCACTTGCGTTTTTCGCTGGAACGTATTTTAAAAGGATCACTAATAGATAATCCCTTTGTGAAACATATTAAGAAAGAATACAAAGAGGAATACAAGCTGGCTAAGAAGCTCGGTAAAGTAATGCAAAGATCGCTTGAGGTCGAAATTCCGGAAGAAGAACTATGTTTTCTAGCCATGCATTTGCACCGGTTATTTCAGACCTTAGTGAAATCAAATTAACATCTTAAGAGGAGTGGAGCATATGTTTTCCAAATGGAAATCAAAAAAAGAAGAGAAACATACTGAACATACCATCGAAATCATGGCACCAATCAGCGGGGAGTCAGTTCCACTAGCACAGGTTCCGGATGAAACCTTTGCTGGCGGTCATATGGGTAACGGAATTGCAATAAAACCATCTGAAGGAATTTTGAAAGCGCCTTTTGACGGTAGGGTTGCTCATATCGTGAAATCGAGTCATGCAGTCATTCTGGAACATTCCTCCGGTATGCAATTGCTATTACATATCGGAATCGATACTGTCAGCCTCAAGGGCAACGGTTTTGTCAGTCATATAACCTCTGGAGATCAAGTAAAAGCAGGTCAAACCCTAATCGAATTTGATCTGGACGTAATTCGCGCGGCAGGTTGTGACACAATTTCGCCTGTAATCGTGACCAGTACAGAGGAGAATCCACCTCAAGTAAGCGGACATTATGGTCAGGTTACAGCAGGACAGGATCTGATTCTTACCGTGGCTTCAAAGTAAATGGTTTATAGAGCACTACTACTATTGAACCGAAAGGATGATTTTAAATGTTGGCTTTTCTACAAAAACTAGGTAAGTCGTTAATGCTTCCTGTTGCAACCATGCCGGCGGCAGCTATTCTTCAAGGGTTTGGTTTGCTTAACTACGAAAAAGATATTCCGCTAGGAGCGACCATTGGTGGATTTCTGAATCAATACTTTGCTCCATTTCTAAACGCCGGAGCGAATGCGATCTTCGGTAACCTAGCCTTAATCTTCGCGGTAGGGGTTGCCATTGGATTTGCCGGTGACGCCGTAGCAGCTTTGTCAGCAGTAATTTCTTACATGGTACTGACTAAGATTCTGCTTATCGTACCGCTTCAATTCTCTTTCATCAATGATGATGTTGTATTGAACATGGGTGTGCTTGGTGGTATTTTTGCCGGTGCTTGGGCAGCGTTCTTATACAAGAGATATCACAATATAAAAATGCCTGATTGGCTCGGATTTTTTGCAGGTAAACGTTTTGTCCCAATCATTACGGCAGCTTCTATGATGGTTCTTGCTGTATTTGTGGGTATGATCTGGAGTCCGATACAAGATGTTATTAGTGACTTCGGGAACTGGGTTGTGTCACTGGGGGCTGTTGGAGCATTCATCTTCGGTACAGCTAACCGCTTGCTGATTCCGTTCGGTCTTCACCACGTGCTTAATACGATTGCTTGGTTCCAAATTGGTGATTTTACGAATGCAGCTGGTGAACTGGTGCATGGTGACTTGTACCGCTTCTTCGCTGGAGATAAAACTGCTGGGATGTTTATGACTGGATTCTTCCCAATTATGATGTTTGCGCTTCCAGGGGCAGCACTTGCATTTATTCATACAGCTAAACCGGAAAAACGTAAAATGGTTGCTTCCATCTTCATCGGTTCTGCCATTGCTTCTTTCTTAACAGGGATCACTGAACCACTTGAGTTCTCCTTTATGTTCGTAGCACCACTCTTGTACGGAGTTCATGCTTTATTAACAGGATTCTCCATGGCCTTGATGTACATTTTAGATGTTAAGCTTGGTTTTGGTTTCTCCGCAGGTTTGATCGATTATCTTGTAAACCTGAAACTGTCTACTAATGCATGGATACTTATTCCTGTGGGTCTTGGATTCTTCGTCTTGTATTATGTACTATTCCGCTTTATTATCTCATTGTTCAAGCTAAAAACACCTGGACGTGAAGATGATGATGAAGAAAGTCTGTTAGCACCACCTGGAGGTAATGGAACGCCTTCATCGTCTTCTAAAGCTGCTCAAATTCTTGAGAACATCGGCGGTCCATCGAACATCCGCAATATCGATGCATGTATCACACGCCTTCGTCTGATTGTTAATGACGAAAAAGCCGTTAAAGATTCCGCATTGAAACAGCTCGGAGCTTCCGGTGTTATGAGACTGGGTCAAGGGGCTGTGCAGATCGTATTTGGTCCAAAATCAGAGCAAATTAAAGATGATATTCAAAAGCTTTTATAACTAAATTGATCATGTTGAAATCCTTAAACAGGGCTGGTTCTCATACCAGTCCTGTTTTTTTGCTGTGTCCAGAGATAAAGGGTTGCTTTATAGATAATGCCTAGTATAATACTTGGTATAAGTAAGCAAAGGAGTCGGTACACATGTCAGTCGATGATTATTTGGATCTTTTAAATTACGCCAAGGCGATTAAAGATGGGCAGTGGCAGGCTGACATCATTGAGCGCTTAAAGAATCTTAGTGCAGCAGCGGAAAGTCCTCAGATACAAGAAGAAAGTGTAATAGAACTTTGGTCAAGGTTTGATGCCATTAACATAATGATCATGAAGCTGTTTGAGAAGTTACGGGAGAATGAACATTCAGAGCAACAGTTTCAGTGGAAAGAGCAGCTCTGGGAGCTTAGGCTGGAACGGAGTATTTTATCTAAAAAGATTCTTAATCGTTACATTCGAATTAGGTAAACACTAGAAGACAGTTTCCTTATTAATTTAGGGGCTGTCTTTTTTTACGTAATCTTGATACAAAAATACATTGATAGTCGTCTTACTTATAGCTGCAGCTGATAAGGAGGATTTACAAGATGGAAATTCCGGAATCTGAAATTTTTAAAGCAATATTCTATGAACATTATCCTATTGTCAGACGTAAGCTGACCGCTTTGGTTCGTGATGAGTCGGCAGCAGATGATTTGGCACAAGAAGTTTTTCTGAGATTGTATCGTAACCCCCCAGATGATCCAGCAGCGCTGGGTGCCTGGCTTCATAGAGTCCTTACTCGTATTGGATATGATTATCTGGACAAAAAAGCAAGGGAACGGCGGCTGCAAAATAAACAAGAACAGTTATACGAAGTGGGGGAATCACCTCCTTCAGGAGAGGAAGTCTTAATCAGTAAGCTGGATCAGGAGGATGTTCATGAATGGTTGAACGAGCTGCCTGACAGGGATAGACAAGCGCTTCTGCTTAGATACTCTGGTTACAGTTATGCGGAAATAGCAGGCGAGCTTGGTCTAAGACCTCCCGTAGTAGGGACATTACTGCACCGTGCGACCCAGAGGTTAAGACAAAATGCAGCAAAATCACTGTCTCAGACGGAATAATAAAACGAGATAAGCGAAGCTCCAAATTATTTAGGAGGGATTACTAATGACTAAACAACCGCTAAATCAAGATCATAATAAACAACATACAGATGAAGCCTGGGCCAAATTGCAAAACAAGTTAGCGTCTGAGCCTGCAAGTCCCAAATGGTCTGTGTGGAGTCAGCAGTTGTCTGTGGATGTTATGAAAGATGATGACAAAACAGATCCACATATAGACCACCAGCCTCAATCTACGGATGACAATCCAACAGCTAATCGCCCATCCAAGCGTCCTCGCATGAATCGTCGGCGCAAATGGGGAGTAGCAGTGGCAGGTGCCGCGATCTTTGCGGTTATACTTGGAACTCCAGTAGGAAATACGGCTATGGCATCGCTGCTGAATCAATTTCGGATGGAAGAAGTTACAGTTGTGAATGAAAATGATATCCGGGATATTTTTTATCAGGTAAATGAAAGTCAATCCATGAATGAAGCTATGAACAAATTTGGTGTGTTTACAAGTTCCTTTGGTTCAAATAAAGGGATTATTCCGCTAGATCAGGTGGAAGAGACTCTAGGTTTTACACTTCCAAGCGGAACTTTGCTCGAGAATGTGAAGAGCGCATATATAACCAATTCACAAGAAATAACCTTGAAGCTTAATATTGAAGCAGTTAATAAAGCAATGAAAAGATTGGGTGCAAAACAGCTTCTTCCAGAAGCCATAGATGGGAAAGAAATTAAATTAGATCTTTCGGAGATCGTGAATTATGATCTTTCGATAGATAATGATAAATGGGCTAATCTTACACAGACGAAGACTCCTTTAATTACGGTAGATCCAACTATAAAGGTTGATGAAGCTTTGGAAGCTATAATCGATTTTCCATTGCTGCCAGATTATCTGAAATCCAGCTTAAAGCAGAGCCGCATTTTATCGGGTGAAATTCCTCTGCCACTGGTAAAAGGCTTGAATACCGATCAAATAAAGATTAAAGATACTACGGTTCTACTGAATCAGAATGAATATAGTCAAGGGATTGTGTTCTCGGCTGTTTGGGTACAGAACGGACAACTGTTTGATTTCAACGGAGGAAGCGTGTATACAGATAAAGCTGTATTCTTAGAGAAGCTAGGGGAGTTGATTGAATAATGACGGCTGCCGCAATAGAAGCGAAGTCTTTGACCAAAGAATATGATAACGGACGTGGTTGCCGTGATGTAACGATTACTGTTGGGAAAGGGGAAGCCTTTGGCTTCCTCGGCCCTAATGGTGCGGGGAAAAGTACCTTTGTCAAAATGTTGGTAGGTCTCATTCGTCCATCGAATGGTAGTGCTACTCTATTTGGTCATAAGATCGGTTCACTTGAAGCCAAGTCCCAAATCGGATATTTACCGGAATTATATCGCTATCAAGAATGGCTTACGGGGGAAGAAGTAGTAAGACTGCATGCCAAGCTGTGCCGTGTAGATCGATCTGTAGCCGACAAAAGAATTCCAGAGCTTCTAGCGGAAGTTGGAATTGGAAACCGTGGACGGGATCGTGTGAAACATTATTCCAAAGGGATGCAGCAGAGATTAGGGCTTGCTTGCGCTCTTGTAAACAATCCGGCCATCGTTTTTCTGGATGAGCCCTCATCGGCGCTAGACCCGATTGGACGTCAGGAAGTTCGGAATATTTTGCAGAGGCTAAAAGAGAAGGGAGTTACAATATTTCTTAACTCTCATCTACTGGAGGATGTTGAACTCATCTGCGACCGTATGGCACTGCTGAATAACGGAGTTATACTGCGGCATGGGAAAGTATCTGAGATCTTAAATAAGCGAACAAGCTGGCATTTTAAAGTGGGCGGTTTTACGCCTATTTTGTTGTCTTGGTTACAGGATAGTACTGAACTTCAGATCAAAGTTTCAGCGGATATCGGAGCTCAATCTGAAAAAGGAGCTTCATTCCCAGCTACATTGGAGAGTAGCACAGTTTGGCTGGAAGCGGAATTGGAGAATGAGGAGCAAGTAGGCTGGCTGAACACGTTAATTATTGAACAGGGCATGACCTTATATGAAGTCTCACGGAAGCGAGAACGTCTGGAAGACTGGTTTATGAGTGCTGTATCCGGCCTAAGTCACAGAGGTGAACACGAATGAGAATAATCATAGGAATGACCTGGAAGGAATTGCTGCGTAAACGAGTAATGGTATTAACATTGCTTATGACCATTGTCTTTCTTATAGGATTTTGGTTTGTGGCAAATACGATCGGACAAAGCGGAATACCGAACAGAACAGATATTAGCAGTGGCGAGCATCTCTTAGCTAATTTTACAAATGGTGCTTTTATATTATCACTTGGATTCTTTTTTGGCGCTTTTGTACTCGCCTTTTTGGCGATCTTCAGTTCCTTCTCAGCTATTGCAGGTGAAGCGGAACAAGGGGTTATGCAGGCTTTACTGCCAAGACCGCTGCCGCGGTGGAAATGGTACACAGGTCGCTGGCTTGGATATGTGACGCTTGGGATCGGTTATGCCTTGATTTTATTTATTTCTATTTTATGGATTACTGAGATCCATGCCACCGTTCCTAGAGACGTCGTAGTCCTATTGAAATCATTTTTGTTATTCTCCTCTGTAGTGCCTTTGCTAATTACGATTTCTATGCTGGGTTCTGGATTCTTCTCAGCAGTGGGGAATGGTGTCTTTATGACAATGTTATATGGAGCTGGCTGGTTAGGTGGGATGATTGATAAGATCGGAGGATCGCTGAGATTAGAACCCGATGTCCTTGACACATTAAATAATCTGTCAGGAATGATGGCACTGCTTATGCCAGTGGATGGTTTACAGCGGAAAATGACCGCCGTCCTGTTCAGCGCTAATGAAATGAGTGGAATGATGGGGTTGTTCGGCAGCATGAATGGATTGCTGGATTTTAATACGGTTCCGTCAAATATGTTTATTTTTTATGCGATTGGATATACCCTGTTAGCTTATGTTATAGGTCTACTTCGCTTCGAGCGAAAAGACTTATAAAGGGTATGTTAATCCAAAAAGAGCCCTCTTGTCTCATGATCGGGACAATTAGGGCTCTTTGAGTTGTTTAGCGGGAATCATTTCTTAATACCAAGCTCAATCCATTCGGTAGACCAGTTTCCAATTTCACCAAGTATAGGAGCAAGCGCTGTGCCTTTTGGAGTCAGAGAGTACTCAATACGTACTGGCATTTCAGGATATACAGTTCGCTCTATAATGCCTTCGGTTTCCATTTCCTTCAATCGGTCAGATAACACCTTGCCACTGAGATTGGACAGACAGCTCTCAATTTCACCAAAACGGCGTGGCCCTGGCATAAGCACGAAAACAATAAGCGCGACCCAACGTTTACTTAGCAAGTCTACCGCTTTTTCAAAGCGAGGACACATGTTGAAATCATTCATAATATCACCTCGACATTCATTATATCATAAACTTACATAAAGTAATTATAAATATTTAAAGATATATTATAACTTGACGAAGTTATATTACAATGATAAACTTACTTACAAATAGTTACTTATAATTTAACTAATATTTTATCCTTATGCTTAGCTCTATCTAAGCATTGATGAACAATGAGGAAGGTGTAATTATGATTAAACCAGAAATCACTTCTATTTTACAGAATAAAATCACGCGAATTCCTTTAGAAAATTCCACAAATATATTGGTTGGACCCATCACGTTACCGGTGAATTTAGACGGCGAGACCGTTGTTTTTAAATGGTACAACTGGCTGAATACAACGGATGCAGAGCTTCTTCAAGAGGATAGCAGTAAAGCAACGGCAGCTTTAATTTCACGTTTGCCATCCATGAACTTAGCAGAAGGACAACAATCCAGTGTGTTGGTATATGGCGATTTCGAAGGGTCTGAGGATGCATTGATCCGGATGCATAGCATCTGCCATACTGGCGATATTTTTGGCAGTAAACGTTGCGATTGCGGATTCCAGCTGCATCAATCCATGAAAATGATTGTTGAGCATGGCTCTGGGGCATTATTTTATCTCGCGAATCATGAAGGAAGAGGCATTGGCCTGTTCAGCAAATCTTTAGCGTATCTTTTACAGGAAGAAGGATACGATACAGTTGAGGCTAATTTAGAGTTGGGATTTGCTGATGATTCAAGAAACTACGAAGAAGCAATCAGTGTTCTGCAAACTTTACGTCACAAACCAGTGACGCTGATTACGAATAATCCGAAGAAATTGGATGCGCTCAAGGCTGCAGGGATGAATGCCGTGAAAAGAGTAGCGTTATGGGGAGATGTATCTTCTTTTAACGAGAAATATTTGCGGACTAAAGTCGCTCGCTCAGGGCATTTAGAAGCTGTGAAGGACACCCATTCGCTAAATGAAAGACTGGCTAAGTAAAGATTGAAGTAGTGCTTTTGCGCTTCTTCTATTATAATGGGGTACTGGGAACCAACTCTAAGCTTAGTGAGGTACAATATGACTGCTATTCAAGTACAAGACTTACGCAAAACATTCAAAGTACAAAAAAACCGCGAGGGTCTCAAAGGGGCCTTCGCTGATTTGTTTAAAAGGGAATATACGGAAGTGACTGCGGTGAAGGACATTTCCTTTTCCATTCCTGAAGGTGAGATCTGTGGATATATCGGCGAGAACGGTGCTGGGAAATCGACCACGATCAAAATGCTCACAGGTATTCTCGTGCCGACTTCCGGAAACCTGACAGTAGGTGGGTATGTTCCGTATTTGGAGCGCGAGAAATTCGTGAAAAATATCGGTGTGGTATTCGGGCAACGCAGTCAGCTATGGTGGGACATTGGCGTGATTGAGTCGTTCCAGCTCCTGCGCAAGGTTTACCGGGTATCTGAACAAGATTTCAAGAAACGGCTGGATGAATTGGTCGAACGACTGCAACTGCAAGAACTGCTGAATCGTCCGGTTCGTAAGCTTAGTCTAGGTCAGCGGATGCGTTGTGAATTAGTGGCAGCATTGCTTCATAATCCATCGATTGTATTTCTGGATGAACCAACCATTGGCTTAGATATTGTGGTGAAGTCAGAGATCCGTGAATTCCTAAAAGATATGAACCGCGAGCATGGGACAACCATACTGCTGACTACACATGACCTGCAAGATATTGAGGCGCTTTGCTCCCGAGTGATAATGCTTGATGATGGCCGTATCATTTATGACGGAGGACTGGAAGACCTGAAGCAGCGTTGGGGAACCGGACGTGAGGTTCAATTTCAATTTGGAAATGCTACGAAACGTCAGCAACTTGAGTTATGGACTGAGGGATTGCCTGTTACTTGGTCTGCGGAGAACGATTTAGGGGCGTCTGTCTGGATACCGCTAGAGCTAAATGTATCGGATGTATTAGGCAGAGTAGTGGGAAAAGCAGATATTACTGATATCAAAATCATAGAGACCAATACGGACGATATTGTTCGCAGTATTTATCAATCCGGGTCTGCAGACAAGCCTGATGAAATGGCTGCCGCTCTGAAGGATGAAAGAGAGGCTTTACATGTCTGATAAGCTTAATCCTGCAACGGCTATGTCTTCCTCCTCAGGAGGCGCGTCTTCTGGTGGTCCTCAGGAGAATAGCCGTAAATTACTATTCGGGGCTTACTTAGATTTTATACGCATCCGTTTCCTTACCATGCTTGCTTATCGGATTAACTACTACTCAGGTATTCTTATCTATTCACTGAATATTGGGGTTAACTATTTCACTTGGATGGCCATCTATGGCAATGGGGATTCATTGGGTGGCTTTACTGCAACGCAAATGACGTCATATGTAGCTGTATCGTGGATGGCTAGAGCCTTTTATTTTAATAACCTAGACCGCGAGATCTCTACGGATATCCGTGATGGAAGTATCGCTATCCAGTTTATAAGGCCCTATAACTATGTTTTAGTCAAAATGATGCAAGGTCTTGGAGAGGGAATGTTCCGCTTCCTCTTATTTATGATTCCCGGCATGGCCATAGCGATGCTGCTGTTCCCGGTTCAATTGCCAACAGCGCCATCTGCTTGGGCAGGGTTCCTGGTGATGCTCTTTTTCAGCTTTTTAATTAATTCACAGATCAATATCATTACAGGGCTCTCGGCATTTTTTGTAGAAAATAATGAAGGCATGATGCGAATGAAGCGGGTGATTGTAGACTTATTCTCCGGCTTAATCGTACCGATCAGTCTGTTTCCTAACTGGTTATCTTCCGTACTTGAGGTGCTGCCGTTTCAGGCGATTACCTACTTGCCAGGTTCAGTGTTTACGGGACGGGTGCAAGGGGTTGGAATATGGAATGTATTAGGGATACAAATTATTTGGTTCCTGGTATTGCTGATTCCAATTGTCTGGTTATATCATGCGGCGCGGCAGCGTCTCTTCGTGCAGGGAGGTTGAGGAAACATGTATTGCCTGGGATTATTAATTGAATATATCAAAAACTATATGAAGAGCCGGCTCACCTATCGCGCTGACTTTTGGGTAGAGGTCATTTCAGACTTACTTTTTCAAGCTACCAACTTTATCTTTATTCTCGTAATTTTTATGCACACAGATAGCCTGGGCGGCTGGAATCAGAATGAAGTAGTGTTCGTTTATGGATTCTTTATGGTGCCATTTGGGGTGTTTAGTTGTTTTGTGAATCTATGGGGATTTAGTGAACGTTACATCGTTAAAGGTGAGATGGACCGTATTTTGACACGCCCAGCTCATAATTTGTTCCAGATCTTTTTGGAAAATGTTGATCCACCAGCACTTATGGGCTCATTCATAGGTATTATTATTATGGCCATCAGTGGCAGCAATCTGGGTCTTCCTTTTGAATGGTGGACGATACCGGCTCTGATCATTCTAACGTTAAGTGCGGTCGCCATCTATACGGGGATTTACACAACGTTGACTTCATTGTCTTTCTATTCGGATGCTCCTACTGGCATTCTTCCGTTAATGTACAACATTCAGACTTATGGCCGTTACCCGGTAACGATTTACAATCGTGCTATACAGGTATTGCTTACTTGGATCATTCCATTTGCATTCGTCGGAGTGTATCCAGCCGCGCTTTTTCTACAGCGGGAGGAGATGACCAGCCTTGCTCTGATGACACCTGTAGTAGGCGCTATATTCCTGGGGATTGGTTTGTTAGCCTGGAGTTATGGCGTACGAAGATATAAAGGTGCGGGGTCTTAAGTTAAGCTAGTGTTTTGTTAAGTTGGAAAGGCTACCTTCGGGTAGTCTTTTTTTTCACCCGGAATTCATGAATATGCTAAAATCATTTATATCTACAATGGGGAGGAATCATAGATGAATGTGTTAGATATTTTACCAGCACCCGAAAACTTAAAAAAACTTATGAAAATACTTGCTTCTCTAAATATTGTCCTATGTCCAGAGGACTGGCTTCGCTATCATAGTTTTGATTCTAAATTTGATGAGAATGTTTCTCTAGCATCGATCGATAATGGCTCAGGCGATAATTTGTTTATTATTTTTACACCTCAAGGAACGGTAATTAAAGGTTTTGATCATGAGTCCGAAGTAAGTCCATATGCGCGTGACGAACATGAAGTTTGGCCAGGAATCTATGAAGAGGTCCCAACCTCGCTATTGTCTTTACTGGAAGATGAGGCGATAGCTAAGGATGATGTTACTTTTTGTTTTTGGTGTGAAAATAATGATTTGACGTGGCAGAAGGGGAAGGTAGAGATTCCAGCGGAGGTAGAAGATGGTTCGGACTTTTTGCTAGGGACTATTTTCCGCACAGCTGAGGATTTTGTGGAATTTGCCGAAGGTTATTTTGAACTCACACTCCCTTTAGAGGTTGTTGCACAAGTTTATGAGGGGGCAGCCATTACAAAAGAGATGATCAAAGCGTTAAATCCTGATGGTGATGTAGAGACAATCCTTCAGGAGTTAGCAGAGCTAGACTCTTAAGGACTTATCGATTTTGAAAACAAAGGGGGATGCGAAATGGAACTTTACGTGGAAAAGCTGAATGCTGATGCTGCTAAGGATATTTTAAGCTGGCAATATGATCCACCCTATGATTTTTACAATAATGAACTAACTCCTGAAGCTATAAGTGAAATGCTAGAGGAAGCATTTTTTTCTGTACTTGATGCAGATAAACAATTGATCGGATTCTTCTGTGTAGGAAGTCCAGCACAGGTTCCAAATGATAAATATACATATTCTCAGGATTTTATAGATGTGGGTTTAGGAATGAAGCCTGAGTTAACCGGACAGGGGAATGGGACTCTATTTTTCACAACAGTCCTTAACTATATTAATGAGAGATGCGAGGAAAAACCAAAGCGGCTGACAGTGGCGAAGTTCAACGATAGAGCGATACGCTTGTATGAAAAACTAGGATTTAGCAGGGAAGCTGAAATCGTTAAAGGAACTACAGAATTTATAATTATGATTTGTAATGAAAATGATAATCTTGCTTCCATGTATGAGCGGGCGAAACCCGGCGAACTAATTACTTTTGGCGCTTATCCGCAAATGGCGGACGGAGCAGACCAAATGCCGATAAAGTGGCGGGTGCTGCAAAATTCAGGTAGAGAACTGTTCATTTTGAGCGAGTATATTTTGGACTGCAGGCGGTATCACGGTGAATATGTTGACGTTACATGGCATGACTCCGATTTGCGAAAGTGGTTGAACGATGAGTTTTATAATGCCGCTTTTAATGACTCCGAGCACAGGCTCATCAAGACTACACAATGCACAGATAACGGAGAGGGAAGTATAAACACGGAAGATAAGATTTTTCTGCTTAGTGTTTCGGAGGCGAATGAATTCACCTTTAAACTTGGAGAAGATACTTTACGTGCGAAGCGTAGGGCGATAGGAACGGGATTCTCCAAAGTGAAAAAGAACGATGGATGTAAATTGTATGTGTATGATAAAAAAGTCAAAGCTGATTATATCCTTGAGAAAAATGAAGAGTTTGGCTGCTCATGGTGGTGGCTGAGAACTCAACCTGCGATTTCTTCACGTGCGTATTTTGTAGGTACTCGTAGCAGTATTCGCAGTTACGGACATGTCAACTTAGCTTGTTACGGTGTGCGCCCCGCTTTAATCCTTAATCTTCAATGAGATAATTTCCAGAGCCTTGCCCATCTGCTCTTCGAGGGAAGTGAACCCTACCACAGAAACAAAACAGCCTGAACCCCTAGGAATACAGGACTCAGGCTGTTTATTATTGTTTCTATTTCATGGAATTAGATTTGTCTTTAGCATTGAGTGTAGCAATCAGTTTCTCGCCTTCGACATCCAGGTTTGGCAGAATACGGTCGAGCCATTTTGGAAGTGCCCAAGCTTTGTTGCCGAAAATAGACATTACAGCAGGGACTAATCCCATACGAATGATGAAGGCATCGATTAAGATCCCTACGGCCAGTGTAAAACCAATTTGTTTAATCATGACATCATCCGTAAAAATAAACCCTGCAAAAACGGAGATCATAATTATAGCAGCACCTACAACGACACGACTCACCTGGTTGTATCCATGAACAACGGACTCTGATCCCTCATGACCATGAACGTACGATTCACGCATGGAACTGACAAGGAAAACCTGATAGTCCATCGCGAGCCCATAAAGGATACCTGTGACGATGATTGGCATAAAGCTTAGCAATGGGCCACCGGTGTCGAAACCAAAAAGAGAATGGAGCCAGCCCCATTGGAACACGGCTGTGGTGATCCCGAAGGTAGCGAGTATGCTAAGCAGAAAACCGATCGTAGCTTTGATAGGAACGATAATCGAACGAAATACCAACAGAAGAATAATGAGCGATAGGAGAATGATGATTCCTACATAAATGGGAAATACATCTGCCAGTTTGGCCGACATATCGATGTTAACAGCGGTAAATCCGGTAACCCCGAGTTTAACATCATTACTTTGAGCGATACTAGATTCCGTAGCCCGTAAATCATTCACCAGATTTTTGGTTGTTATATCGCTAGGACCCGTTTCTGGAATCAGACTGAAGATAGCCAAATCCTTAGTCATGCCCAGAGGAGTGACCAACGCGACATTCTTTTGAGCTTGGAGCTCTTTTACAAGATTTCCTAGGAGCTCCGGAGTGACTGGATTGGAAGAATTCTTTGGTTCTGCAACCAAAATAAGCGGTCCGTTAAAGCCCTCTCCAAAACCCTCGGATATAGCATCATAACTTTGTCTTGCTACCGTATCCAAATTCGCTGAGGCAGCTCCGGGAATGCCCATTTCCATTTTGGCTATAGGGGTTGCTGCTACGCCAAGTACCACGACGATGGCAACAATAGTGACCCAACGATACTTGATGACGAATTTAACCCATCTATCAGCTATACCGCGGTTACCCGTTGTATGATGATCCTTGTTTTTCTTGCGAGCTTTAGACGAACAGATGCGTTCACCCACCAATCCGAGCAATGCCGGCAATAGGGTTAAGGCAACAAATACGTTGATAAGGACGGTAGCAGCTGCTACTAACGCCATCGTAGATAAGAAAGTAAGCCCGATTACAAGCATACCGCAGAGAGCGATAATAACCGTCAAACCGGCGAAAAATACGGCGCTGCCGGATGTGCCAATAGCTCTAGCCGCAGCTTCTTGTGCGCTTAATCCTTGATCAATAATCATCCGGCGTTGGCGATTTACAATGAAAAGAGCATAATCGATTCCGACGGCTAATCCAATCATAAGCGCCAAGACGGAAGTGACACTAGGCATTTCAATGAATTTGGAAATAGAAAATGCTCCACCTACACCGATGCCGACTCCAAGCAGTGCAGTTATAAGGGGCAGACCTGCTGCAACGACAGAGCCAAGCGTCACCAGCAAAACAATTGCAGCAATGACAAGTCCGACAATCTCAGCTGATCCTACACCGATAGATACTGATTTAAGTGTCTCGCCCGGCAGTACAGTAATGTTAGTATCTTTCTCGACATTCTTGACGGTATCAATTACAGAATCAAAAATATCTTGAGAGATAGCAGATTGCTCAATGGTAAACTGGAATTGGAACAATGCAATGCTACCGTCTGCGGAAAGAATAACTCCAGGTACTGGAACGCCATCTGCCATCAGAGGACCATAGGAAAGGGGTGCTGTGGCTGCTGCAGACTGATCCATACTGGCAGCCTGAGTTGCTTCAGTAGTTGAACTACTTGCTTCCGCTGCATAATCCGCAGGATTAATCACTTCGTTTATACCGTAAACCTCATTAACACCTTTAGTGATCGCTGCCAAACGTTCTGGCGTATCCAATCGCTCATTTTCAGGTGCTTTGAACACGACACTCCCTTGTCCACCAGATGCAGCCGGAAGTTCTGTTGCTAATTGATCCAAAATCTTTTGCGATTCTGTGCCTTCAATCTTCATTTCTGAACTGATATGAATACCATTCATGCTGATCATAGAGATGACAATTCCTAAAATTAAAATCCAACCTAAAATGAAGTACCCAGGTTTGCGATAAGCGGTTTTTCCCACTCTGTATAATAATGTTGACATGTATCTATTTTACACTCCCTCGATGATGAAAACTGATTGTTAGCCTATTAGAATCCGTTGCGTAAATATCCGTAAATAGTTTCCAAAAATTGATCGAACGTAAGAGTTTCAGGACTTGGATCGTCGCTCGTCGTTTGTCCCGGAAGCAGCACATTAAGTTTTCCGTCAATTAAGGGAAGTACAGTTCCGTAAACCGAATTTATAAGCAGATAAGTATAGACCTCGTCATACTTCCCATTTGACAAGTGCAACAATGTTTTTTGTGCTCCAGTTTGCGTAAGATGTATTGCTCTTAGATAATGGGGCTCGAGAGCTGGGAATTTTCGGGAAAGTAAAGAAAGCTCACGCAACCTCCCTATAAGCTCAGATGTAAGTTGCATCTTAATTAGTTGATATAAGGTATCCAGCAGGGAGGCATTTTCAGGGATTTTGGTGAGCAATTCCTCATATTCATTCGTGTTCCGTACGGTAACTGCTCCCATCGCAACTGCCTCTTCCTTGCATGTGAAATAGTTTGCGAAAGTTCTTCTGGAGTAGCCGGCTTTTTGCACGATATCTTCAACAACAAAACCGTCCAACCCATGTTCAAGTGCAAGTTCGAATGCCGCTTCAGCTAGCGCTTTTTCAGTGGCTTCTTTTTTGAAATCTCTCAACGTTTGTTTAATCATAATTTATGTATACACCTCCCATATAGCTGTAATTGTGGTGAAGATTAGGATTACTGACTTTATACTAATGCAAACTTGCCCAATGTGCAAACTTTCTCATTGGGCAAGTTTATACTTTGGGATCTGCTTATAGAAAATTCCCGGCAGTTTCACAGCAGAAAACAGGAAATAAAAATAGAATAATTTCTCTTTATCAACAGATGAAAAGAGTACATAATTACAGACGACCTCATTAACTCTAGAAATATTTTGTGAGTATTATAAATGATCTTTTTCAAAGAGGGGAGTTCGTTATATGTATGGAATTCTGGCTGTTTCCGGCCTGTCTTTTCTTCTGGTGGCGGTGTTTACGCCTCTATTGATCTGGACGCTGCATAGACTGAGGTTAACGCAGCCAATTCGTGCCGAGCTTCCAGCAGATCATCAGGCCAAACGGGGTACACCACTAATGGCAGGGTTGATCCTGCTTATCGGGATAGCGATTTCGCTGCAGTTTCAACCCGGGCCTCTAATGTTACTCTTATGCGTTACGTTTTTGTTGTTTAGTTCAGTCGGATTTTTGGATGATTTCAAAAAGGCTTTTTGGCAAAATCCATCCGGCATCAGCGGCCGCTCAAAACTAGTGCTTCAATTTCTTTTTACTGGAATTATATTATATGTGTTGTTCCATTCGTTCGGCCTGACGAGTGATATCGAGTTATTTAAAGGGCAAAATCTGCAGTTGCCTGTGTACCTTTATGTGGCCATCATTTTGCTGTTTGTGGTCGGCTCCGCGAATGCCATCAATTTTACAGATGGTCTCGATGGGCTATTGATCAATGTTGCCATACCGTCGTATTTTTTCTTTTTTATGATTTCGGACAAACCTGAAGTGCAGACATTTTCACTTGTTATGATCGGTTGTCTGCTAGGGCTTTTGCTTTACAATATTTATCCTGCAAGAGCGTTTATGGGCGATACTGGATCACTGGCCATCGGTGGCTCCCTTTCCGTTCTGGCTGTCATTGAAAAGGTTGAGCTCTTGCTTCCGATTTTATTTTTCATTTATTTTGCGGAGCAGTTGTCGGTCATTTTACAAGTTTGGTACTACAAACGGACGAAGCTGCGGCTATTCCGGATGGCTCCGATCCATTACCACTTCAGCTTAAAATACGGATGGAGTGAGAACAAAATCGTGATGATTTTCGGTTTCATTTCGTGGGTATCCGTACTGCTGTGCTGGTTGATATGGAAATATTTAATTCACTAAACGAACAATTCGATACGAAACATGACTCTACATAATGTTATTGCAACAACGAGACATCGGCATCTTTTGTATTTACAAATCTATAAAAATAGATATAATGGAACACATGGAACCTTTATTGATATTCAAAGCGTTGTCTAACGAGACTCGTAGTCAAATTATGATGTGGCTAAAAACTCCCGAGGAATTTTTTGATGAAAAGCCTTATTTACAACAAGGCCTAAATTTTCAAATTGGGATTTGCGTGGGAGATATTCAAGCTAAAGCGGGGCTTGCACAGTCGGTTATTTCGAGCTATCTATTGACTATGCAAAAAGCTGGTTTGCTGGAATCTGAGCGAATTGGGAAGTGGACGTATTATCGTCGAAACGAAAAGACAATTCAAGAGTTTTCCGATTATATTAAAGAGAAACTATAGGAGAAAGGAGGAAGGGCTTTTTTTTTGGTAATACATATCTACAAATCTGAATATGTGAATATAAATGGAGGATTATTTTAAAATGAAAAAGATTAACCCTTTGCTTATTATTATTTTGGCTTTAGGCGTATTTGGCATTATTACAACGGAAATGGGGATTATAGGTGTTCTGCCACAGGTAACTCAAAAATTTAATATATCAACTTCTCAGTCTGGATGGCTTGTAAGTATATTTGCTTTAGTTGTTGCTATTTCAGGTCCATTTCTGACCTTATTGGCTTCTGGAATTAATCGTAAAGTAATTCTATTAACTGCTGTACTTATTTTTGCAATTTCAAATATTGTTTATGCGTATACGACCATGTTTGAAGTAATGCTGATTTTCCGTATTATCCCTGCTATTTTTCATCCCGTGTTTTTTTCAGTTGCACTTGTTACCGCTGCCCAACTTGTCCCTCCGGAAAAGAGCACCAAAGCAGTTACAAAGGTTTTCGCCGGAATAACGGTCGGGTTTGCTTTTGGTGTACCTTTGACTTCTTATCTCGCGGACAAAATTTCGTTAGAAGTCGCTTTTCTGTTTGGAGCTGTCGTAAGTATAATTGCCTTTTTAGGAATACTAGCTTGGCTTCCTTCCATGCCAGTTAAAGAAAAAATGTCATATGGTAAACAACTTGGTATTTTACGCAAACCCCTATTGTGGTTAAATATTGTGGCAGTTATTTTTATCTTTGCAGCTATGTTTTCTGTGTACAGTTACTTTGCTGAATATCTTGGGCAGGTAACACATATGAACGGGTCATGGATTAGTATCATGTTGATGGCCTTTGGGATAATCATGATTTTTGGGAATTTTTTATTTGGAAGCCTTTTGCATAAAGGCATTACAAAGACCGTTATCATGTTTCCATTGTTATATGCGGTAACTTACTTATTCGTATATTATCTAGGTTCTTATTTCCTTCCGATGGTTGTTATCATAATTATTTGGGGGGCAGTGCATTCCGGCGGACTGATTGTCAGTCAAGCATGGTTAACGACCGAAGCGAAAGAAGCTCCCGAATTCGGTAACAGCTTGTTTATCTCATTTTCCAACCTTGGAATTACTATAGGGACTGCTATCGGTGGTTGGTTTATTTCTCATGCAGGAATACATCGACTCATCTGGATCGGAATTATGTTTTCCCTGCTTGCTTTCTTATCGATCATAATCAAAATAAAGATTTCCAAATTAAACGTGGTGGAAGTAGAGTAAAGGCGAAACAGCGATAGCCAAGTATCTTTTTTCTGGTACATGGCTGTCGCTGTTTTCTATGATTAGTAGTACAGTCTTGTGTTTTTAAGTTTTTTAATTTATTTTTAATAGACCCCATGAAATTACATACGTGTATAAGAAAGAGGTTAACAATGAATAAGATTTATCTAGTAAAAAGCTTTTTAGCTATCACACTCTTACTTGGAACAACAACTGCCTGCAACTTAGCCGAGCAGATTACTTTAGAGCCAGTTCCAACGATTACGGCTGATTCCAGTTCTGGATTGGGTTCTACGCCAGACAATACAACAGAGGACAACAAACGTTTAATAGATGCAAAGGTAACACGAGTAGTCGATGGTGACACCATGAAGCTGACTATAGGCGGCAAAAAGGAAACCATTCGTTTATTGCTGGTCGATACTCCAGAGTCAGTGAATCCGAACATCCCCGAACCACAGCCCTTTTCGTTAGAAGCTTCTGATTTCGCCAAAAAGATGCTTACGGATAAAGATGTACAAATTGAACTAGATGTATCGGAGCGGGACAAATATGGCCGCCTACTTTGTTACCTCTATATAGATGGGAAAATGTTCAATGAGATTCTGCTAGAGCAGGGTTATGCACGTGTAGCCTATGTATTTGCACCTAATACAAAATACGTAGATCAATTTAGAGCGATTCAGGATAAGGCGCGAGAGCGGGGAATAGGTATTTGGAGCATTGAAAATTACGCGCAAGACAATGGTTTTCATGTGCAGAAAAAGAAATAAATTTTAATTAGCTTAGGATATTTGAGCCTATTAGAAGAAAGGATGTAGTTTTTTGAGCGATTATATTATGGAGTTAAGAAAGCTGGTAGGTACCAGACCGCTTATAATGGCAGGAGCCTGTGTTTTATTGTGCAGCAATCATCAATTATTATTACAACGTAGAACGGACAACGGATGCTGGGGTTTGCCAGGTGGCTCGATGGAGCTTGGGGAGACTTTAGAAGAGGTCGCTAAGAGGGAGCTTTTTGAGGAAACGGGCTTAACAGCCAAAGGTCTTGAATTGTTCGACATGTTCTCTGGAAAAGATCTTTATTATAAATACCCGCACGGGGATGAAGTATATAATGTTGTGGCTGCGTATCTATGCACAGACTTTGATGGGGCGCTAAAAGTAGATGGAATTGAAGTGCAAGAATTGCGTTTTTTTAATTATGCAGAATTGCCAAGCGAGCTGTCTCCTCCAGATGTTCCCGTCATTAAGAGGTTTTTGGATCGTTTTGTGAAGTGATGTCGGATGGTATTCAAAAGATTAAAGAGGGCTGCCTAGTGGTAGCCCTTTCTTTAGTTTGCCATTTCCTCGGAAGTTTCAGTACAACCACGAATTTTCCTGTTGAAAATAACTATAGCAGCAGTGTTGACTTCGTCAAACTATTGGAGTAGTCTGTATCCAAGACCCAAACTATTGCAATAGTGTAAGGAGATGATTTAAATGACTATTAAACTTTTTGATTCGGAACTTAAAGTAATGGAAGTGTTATGGAAAGAAGGAGATAGGTCTGCCAAACAAATTTCTGATATTTTGAAGGCTGAGATTGGTTGGAATATGAATACAACTTATACTGTTATCAAAAAGTGTATTGGTAAAGGTGCAATTGAGCGCTATGAACCTAATTTTATGTGTCATGCGTTAATTGCTAAGGTGCAGGTACAAGAAATGGAGACAGATGAGCTGATTGACAAGGTGTTCAATGGTTCTGTCGACAAGTTATTTGCATCCTTACTTGGGCGTAAGAAATTATCTGCTCAACAGATTGAGAAGCTCAAACAAATCGTCGATAACGTTGAATGAGGTGATGGCCTATGAGCACCTTTATGAATATGAGTTTTACTGCTGCGGTGATGATCGTGGCTATTATTGTCATTCGATCGCTGGTCATCAATAAGCTGCCTAAGAAAACCTTTATGGTGTTATGGGGGGTGGTTGTATACAGACTACTGATTCCCTTTTCTTTGCCGTCACCATTTAGTATTTACACATGGGTTGATAGTTTACCTTTGAATAATTCGAACAATGTGACTTTCGTTAATCCGTCCTCCCCACTAACCTTAACCATGAATCTAGTAGGTTCGACTTCGACGTCTGAGGTTCAGTCGATTAATAACGATTTGTCTTTTGCTATCTCGTCTATCTTAGTCATTTGGATAATGGGTATGGTTATTTCCGCATTGTACTTCATCATCACTTATGTGAAATGTCGAAGAGAATTTCATGCTTCTTTGCCTGTTGATCATCCCGTTGCTTTGAAGTGGCTAGATGAACATAAGTTGACACGCACGATACAGATCCGGCAATTGGATTTAATCCGTTCACCCCTAACCTATGGAATTAAGCATCCAGTAATCCTACTGCCGAAAAATACAGACTGGAGTAATATTGAGCAGATACAATACATTCTTATGCATGAACTAGTACATATTCGACGATTCGATCAGATAACGAAGCTGATATTAACAGCTGTTCTCTGTGTTCATTGGTTTAACCCGTTAGTGTGGGTCATGTATATGCTGGCTAATCGTGATATTGAACATTCCTGTGATGAAACGGTTGTGCGATCATTTGGCGAAACAACGAAAAGAGCTTATGCAATGTCTCTTATAACAATGGAAGAACGAAAGAATAAGCTAAACCCTTTAAGCAATCATTTTTCAAAAAATGCGATTGAAGAAAGGATTATGATGATTATGAAGATGAAAAAAACGACCACCGCTGCGACTGTTCTAGCCATTGTCTTAGTTGTTGGGGCTACGGCTGTTTTTGCAACCAGTTCAGCGAAGTCTGCTGGCTTGAAGACGAATCAAGATTCATCTGTGTTGACTCGTGGGGACAATGATAATATTCAGTACTCAACGAATGGAGGAAAGACATGGATGAGCCAAGTGGAGTATGAAGCAAAATATCCCGTTTCAGATGTAGAATGGTGGACTTATGATGAATACAAAGCTTGGCTCGAAGATGAAAAAATAGAACTCCCAAAAATAATTGGAGGAAAAGCATGGACCTCAGGAGATGGGTGGTTCACATGGACACAGAAGCGTGTGGATGATGTTATCGCTAGGTATGAAAAAAATCTTGCTGATATTAAGAACGGGACAAAAATTTCAAAGACCGTGAATGGTCAGGACGACATGATGTTGTCCTCTAATGCGACTGAAATAAGTACTTCTGTCTACAGTGAAACCATTTCGTCGGACAACGGTGAGGTTATCTCATTTGGCCCGTTTGACACGAAGGAAGAGCTTCTTGCTAAGGTTAAACCTTACTGTGAGCAACAAGTCAAGCAAGGAAATATGACGCAGAGGGAAGCGAAAGAGATACTGAGCAAATACAATTAAGAATAATCTAAGAGTGTGTTGTCACATAAATGTTAGATTCCTGCTTAACTTCGATTTCTAAAGCGTCACCCTTCCCGCAGAACGTTAATAAGATGAACAATGAAACATGACATCAGCCCGGAAAGGTGTGCGATTATGGACGGAACAATCCTGAATTTCTTTGCTGGCGGCAACACAGCTCACGGCTTCTCTAACCTCTATGAGTCGTCATTGCAAGGTTTAACACGTTTGTTTGTTTTAAAAGGAGGCCCCGGTACGGGGAAAACTAGAATCATTCGAGAAATCGGAGATCTTCTGGCTCAACAAGGTTATGAGATCTGGTTAATTCACACAGCGTCAGATAATGATTCACTCGACGGAGTGGTTATTCCTGAATTAAAAGTAGGAATTATAGATGGTACGGCTCCACGGGTCCTTAAGCCAGAATTGCCTGAAGAGGCCATCATACATGTGAATTTGGAGCAGGCCGTCGATACGCTCCAGTTAAGCCAGCGTTGTATTGAGATCGACAGCTTAGTTGATCAGTACACGGAAGAGCATGAACTCGCTTATTCAGGCTTTGCTGAAGCACTCCGCATTCATGACGAATGGGAAGCGATTTATATTGCGACAATGAATTTCCAAGCCGCTGATGAGCTGACTCAGGAGTATATTCAACTTCTGTATGGTGATCAGAACTTCGAAAAAGTAAGCCGGGTGGATCACCGTTTTTTAGGTGCAGCTACGCCTAAGGGTGCAGTGGATTTTGTACCTAATTTAACCGCAGGGCTAAAAAGATATCTTGTAAAAGGTCGCGCGGGTTCCGGTAAATCTACACTTTTAAAAAAATTGGCGGCTGAAGGAATAAAACGTGGTGTCAATGTTGAGATTTACCACTGTGGTTTCGATCCGAACAGCCTTGATATGATTATCGTACGCGAGCTTGGGTTTGCTATTTTTGACAGCACAGCTCCGCATGAGTATTTCCCTGATCGTGCTACCGACGAGATTGTTGATATGTATTCACGGTGCATTCAGCCAGGTACGGATGAAGCTTTTGCCGAAGCCATCGCAAGTATTAAAGAGCGATATTCCAGCACCATGAAACAATCCATTCAACATCTGACTGATGCCAAAGTATTTTTGGATGAGTTAAAGACAATCTATGCCGACGCTACAGATTTTGACCATGTAGATCAGATTAAATCCCAAATTCAACAAGAAATCAGCGGGATTGTGGAAAGTCCTCAGGAGGTTTAACCTTCATTAAAGATCGCTCTCTTAGCGGGCGGTCTTTTTTCTATGTCAAGAAATTGGTATGGTACATACGCACCCATGCGGTTATTTCCACCAGAATTGTATCCAAGTATGCTCTCTCTAGGGACAACGATAAGGGAGAGAGAAACTTATGAGTGATCAGAAAGTGATGTTTAGAACGGGTCTTAAGGATTCTGTAGCTATTGTTGCAGGATTTATTCCTGCTTGTTTTACGTTTGGATTGGTCGGTAAGGGATTAGGCCTGGGGAGTCTGGAAGTGTTCTTATTGTCAGCGCTCGTATTTGCGGGAGCCAGCCAATTTATTGGCGTGAAAATGCTTGCTGCTGGTGCCGCCGCTCCAATGATCCTGCTGCTTACATTGATCATTAATTTAAGATATTTGTTTATCAGCCTATCTTTTGGGGGTCAGCTTGACCGTACAATCAATCCACTGGCCAAAGTCTGGATTGGGTTCAGTTTAACAGAAGAAGTGTACGCTGTTAGTATGATCCCCCGCAATCATTCAAAAGAAAATATAACTCTTCCATATTTGCTGGGTCTACAAATTCCTCCGTATATAGCAAATTTGCTGGCAACAGCTGCGGGAATATCGCTGGCATCCTACATTCCGGCTATATACTTACCTGCTTTGAACACCTCATTATATGCCTTACTGATAGCACTAATAGTGCCACAACTAAAGGGAAGCATTCGGAATTTGGCCATATGTTTAGCAGCGTCGGGTTCTTCATGGCTTCTACATCCCGTACTTGGAAACTCCTCGATACTTGCAGCTATGTTAATGGGTATGGCAGTAGGCTCCTTATTTCGAGAGCAAGCTGAAGTAGAGAAGGAGGTATCCGTATGACTATTCTGATCATTATCGGGATGGCAATCCTTACATTTTCATTTCGTTTTGTACCTTTGCTGCTGACAAAGCATACGAATGGCTCTTCCAAAGTCCAAGCTTTATTGGAATATTTGCCTATCGCGGTTCTTAGTGCTTTAACGGTTCCTGGGATATTTCAGGTGGACGCAGATGACAATCTTGTAGGTATCGCTTCGGGTATAGTCGCTGTTATACTGGTATTAATTAGGAAAATCCCGCTGTTACTCGTGATCTTAGGCGCTGTTTCTGCAGCACTAATTGTAAAAATCCTTACTATGAACCATTAAGAAAACCCGGATTAGAAGGGTAGGAAATCTTATGAAGCATGAATTGCTGATTACTCTCGATAAACAAAGACCCATTCCATTAAGCCGTCAAATTTATGAGCAGGTTCGTAATGCTATCCATTCAGGAGCTTTAAGTGGGGGGGATTCACTGCCTCCATCAAGGACTTTGGCTAATCAACTGGAAGTATCCAGAAGTGTAATTCTTCAATCCTACGAGCTACTACAAGCAGAGGGTTATCTGGAGATGAGAAAAGGGGCAGGAACCTATATAGCGGGGCTGCCGGTGGAGGAGAAAGACCCCCAGGATTCTGAGAACCCTTACAATTTTATAACGAAAGGTCCTGATTTCCTTACACTCAATCCTTCTTCTATTATAGAAAACGACTTGAACACAGTATTATGTAATTTTCGGCACGGTGTACCTGCATGGGACGCTTTTCCAATGGATCAGTGGCAAAAAGCATTAATGAATGCCTGTCGTCGTGCATCTCCTGATACTTTGGGTTACGGCCCGGTCGAGGGCTCTTTGGGACTACGCCAAGAGATTGCACGTTTATTACGGTCCACACGTTCGATGCCCGTGGTTCCGGAGCAAATTGTGATTACATCCGGGGCAACGCAGGCATTGGATATATTATCGAGAATTTTTGTTTCAAAAGGTGATCATGTTATTGTTGAAGATCCATCACATAACGTTGTGCGGGAGATTTTTTCGTTCGCTGGAGGGGTGGTTACACCCATCAGAGTTGACCTAGAGGGTATCTGTGTAGATGAGCTCCAAGCAAGCTGTGATACCATCAAAGATGATCCTCATAAAAAACCAAAACTAGCTTATGTCACTCCCTCGCATCAGTTTCCTTTCGGGGTGACCCTGTCGATGAAACGAAGAGTGCAGTTACTGGAATGGGCCAAAGCCAATCAAGCTTTTATTATTGAAGATGATTATGATAGTGAATACAGGTACGAGGGTCCGAAGCTATCATCACTTGCTGGACTAGATATTGACGGTAGAGTAATTTATGTAGGCAGTTTTAGTAAAGTGTTATTTCCTTCTCTGCGCATAGGTTATGTTGTATTGCCTCCGACTTTGATTCAACCTTTTTTGGCGGTCAAATGGATAACAGATCGTATGTCTTCTGCTCTGGATCAGGAAGCGTTGGCGGAATTTATTCAGAATGGACATTATGCAAGGCATGTTACGCAGATGGGGAAACTTTATGCTGCCCGCAGGGCTTGTCTAGTAAAAAGTTTGGATGCTGAATTTGGCAGTCGTGTACGCTATTATGGGGAAGAGGCGGGTCTTCATTTATTAATTGAACTGGAATCCAATGCCGAAGAGCATCGCATAGCTGAATTGGCGTTACGATATGGAGTTCGGGTCTATCCTGCGTCTTCTTATTTTGTGGGCAGTAAACCTCAAGGTCCTGTCTTTCTACTTGGTTATTCTAATCTCACCGAGAATCAGATTAAGATGGGTGTGAACCGCTTGATGTTAGCTGAAACGGAAGCGGCAGTTAGTACTAGAACTTAATCGAAAGCGATAGAATATCTAATTCTGGAGGTTTTTATGAAACGGTATATGATAGGGATTGATCTTGGCGGAACCAATATTAAAGCAGGGATTTACGATACTGATTTTATAGCTGTAAAAGAAAGATCTATACCAACAGAGGCTGCTAAGGGCCCAGCCCATGTGTTGGGACGGATTAGAGAAGCTGTACGTTTAATCACGGATGAAGCGAATATTGCATTAGATTTGGTAGAAGGAATGGGAATCGGAGTGCCAGGATTACTTGATCCGGTAACCGGAATTTCTTTTTTCTCACCGAATTTTCCGGATTGGGAGCATGTACATGTTGTAGATGAGATGAAAAAATTCTATGACTTTCCTACTTTTATTGATAACGATGTTAGGGTTAATCTTTATGGTGAATGGCAACAAGGTGCAGGAAGAGGGTATAACAATCTGGTTCTGATTACCTTGGGAACGGGATTAGGGTCAGGTATTGTGAACGACGGAAAAGTGATCTACGGTACGTCTTATAGCGCTGGTGAAATTGGGCATATGAATATGTACAGGAACGGGCGTCCCTGCAAATGTGGAAGCTCCGGTTGTTTGGGGCGATATGTGTCCGCGATTGGCATGGTGAATACTTTTAAAGAAAAGCTGAAAGAAGGACGAACAAGTATAATTCAGACTTGGACTAAGGATCAAGATGAGCAAATTACCGCGTTAATGATATCTGAGGCTTACGAACTTGGAGACGCGCTCTCTATGGAAGTAATGCAGGAGACTGGAACTATACTTGGATTTGGATTAGCGAATGTTGTGAATATCCTCAACCCGGATCTTATTATTGTAGGTGGGGGAATGGCAGCGGCAGGAGATAAATTGCTCCAACCTGTAAGAGAGACTGTGCATCAGCATGCGTTGAAGCTATCAAGCAGTAAGTGTAAAATTGTTCAAGCAGAGCTTGGGAGTCGAGCAGGAACTATAGGTGCGGCCTCTTATGCGTATAGTAAGCTGCAAGATGCAGGGAAATTAAACTTTGCTTAGTGTTATTTGTTTTTTTACATGAAATGGAACCAGATCGAGCCGCCCGGAATACAACTGTATAAAAAACCGTGGAGGTGCTCTTATGTTTGCAATCATGCAATTAATAGGTGGAGTGATTCTTTCTTTGGGATGGATTCCGCAGATTGTTCAAATCCTCAAATCAAAATCCGTAGCCGATTTAAATCTCAAATCGTATTTACTTATGCTGCTCGGGATTAGTCTAATGGAAGCTTATGCGATCAGTTTGGCGGTTACGGGGGTTGGATTAGCTTTTTTGATTACGAATACGATGTCTTTATGTGTTGTATTGCTGGTTATTATTCTAGTGATTAAATATCGAACAAGATAATGAATGAAGCTTATTAATTTAAACTGGATAGTGAATGCAGGAGGTTAATTTGCGCGAAAAAAATTATACATATGAAATCGATGCGGTAACTTTTCAATTACAGGAAGCCTGTGATTTTGCTTGGTTAACTAAGCTGGGAAAAGTGTTTAAAGTGTTCGATCAGCAAGACTCCGGAAATCTTTCTTTTGGCGTGGAGCAGGATGGGAAGAAGTATTTTGTGAAATTTGCTGGGGCAAAACCTTTGACTTATGCCGGGAATCCTCAGGATGCTGTTAACCGTTTAATTGAAGCTATTCCGTTATATAACGAACTTAGATATGATGCGCTGATCACGCTACTGTCGCATTATGAGGTTGAGTCAGGGTATGTAGCAGTCTTTGATTGGTTTGCAGGTGAATGTTTACATTCGCATTGGCTGTTTGCGGGAGAAGCGAAGCTGAGTCATCCGGAGTCGCCTTTTTTTCGTTATAAGCAATTATCCGTTGAAAAACGTCTGTCTTCATTAGATGTAATCTTTTCGTTTCATGAATATGTGGAGTTACAGGGTTATGTGGCTGTCGATTTTTATGATGGAAGTATTCTATATGATTTTGTAAACGATGAAACTAAAATTTGTGATATTGATTATTATAGACGTAAGCCTACTGTAAATGATCTAGGAGAGAACTTCTGGGGTTCATCCAGATTTAAGTCACCGGAAGAGTTTAGCTTGGATGCGCCGATTGATGAAGTTACGAATGTATTTAATATGGGCGCCACAGCATTTGTTTTGTTAGGAGGAGCATCCGATCGATCGTTTGCAAAATGGGAAACCAGCCAAGCCCTCTACGAGGTTGCTTTGCGGGCTGTCGGTGCGGTGAGGGAGCAGCGGTATCGGAATGTAGCGGAATATAAATTGGCTTGGGATGCGGCAAAAAATGTTTGAGGCTGGAGGGAAGGCGAGGGATATAATTGAAGGTAAACTTTTATGATTTGGATAAGGAAAAAGAAGTTGAGCTGAAGTACGTTGTTATTATAGTTAAACATGGTGAAGAATGGATCTTAGCGAGACATCAGAACCGTTCGACGTGGGAGTTTGCCGGAGGGCATATAGAGGTTGGCGAAATCCCGGAGCAGGCTGCTGCCAGAGAATTATATGAAGAAACGGGTGCGGAACAATTCTCACTTTTTCCAATAGCTATTTATAGGGTCACTAGTATCGACGCTCCAGAAAATTATGGTAAGTTATATTTTGCAAATGTGGAACAGTTCGCAGAACTTCCTCCTTATGAGATGGCAGAAATCAGAGGATTTACTGAGATACCAAAAGAGCTGACGTATCCCTTGATTTACCCAGCCTTGATATCAAAAGTTCAGGATTTCATTAACCATTCATCTTCAGCTGTAGGATAAGAATGATAGCCCTGCTGTTGTCACATGATATGATTAATAAATAGAACAAGCAGGAGGGATTTCATTGAAAAGAGACATTCAGCATGTACCCTATGGCTATGAGCCACCAGTTGAGCAACGTAAAGGGACTTTAGTGTTTTACGACTCTTTTGAACATATAACAGATCAAGAGCTTGAAGTGGCGGCAAAAACTGCAACAGACCGGCGTTTCACCAAACTGGTGTTATATCCACTTCATGAGGAAACGGTGCGACGGATGAGCAAAGAGCCGGTGAGCGCTTATTATAAGCGAGAGGACCGGCTGCATGAATGGAAAAGGGAGCAAGGGCGTAGCTTTATCACGGTAGAGAGTTTGGAAGGGAAGCGAAAGAAGTATACTCCGCTTGATTCAGCGTTGCGGCATCTTTTGGAGATCTATCCTTCGCCGATTTTTCTGTATTTAACGCCTGAGGTGGCGAATCAGTTCGCGTCTTATTCTTCTTTTGAAGAGTGGATTGTAAAGATTCGGTTATTGTTGCCATCTGCACCTTCATCACTGCATCCACGGTTACTACAATTTCACCATCGCTGGGATGTTGTTGGAGAAGAGAGAGGTTAAGATTAACAAATTTAATTTGTGCTGCTTTGTTTACGTCTATAATTGTACATTCTCCATTGATAATGGATAAAACATCCGATACAAAAACCTAGGATTGCCACAGTGGCGGCCACCGCAACGAGCGCTGTGAAAATGTAAGCTGCGATCGTCCAGCCAACGATGAAGCTGATCAGACCCCCTGCGAGGCAGAAGACAGCAATGCTTTGATTAAACTGTTGTTGTGACCAGTCTTCGAGTACATAGTGGGAACGCTCTTTTGTCAGAAACCTGGCAGCTAGCTTAATGATGGGATTATAACCGAACAAAAGACCGAGCAATCCGGCAAACAAGGGCAGCGCTAGTATCCAGTGTTGTCCTGTTAGCCATGTTAATATTACAGAAATGACGATAAACGCCTGATTAGTTTTTACTAATGGCCGGGGAATTCCTTTGGGCACGTTTTGCATTTTATTCATACCTTTCTCATTGGAATAATTATAGTATACGCTGGGATTGTGGGAATGGGAAGTAGAGAATTTCAAGCGGACGTGGGGTGTCGGGAGTTAATTTAGTGAGGGAGAGAGAAGGTATGGAGATGGCTGGAAGCGGATGGGGAAGATGGGGCGGGCGGATGGAGGTAGGTGGAGCAGATGGGCGGATGAAGCAGACGGGCTAGAAGGGGGCAGATGGAGCAAATGGGGCGAGTGGGGGCAGAAGGAGCAGATGGGCTGGATGGAGGCAGGTAGTAATTTATTGAGAAAATACAGATGGACATTAATAGCATCCCACCCCAAGCACATTACGTCCTCACCTCCTCTCCACAGCACATTGGGCCTTCTCTCGTTCACCTCATCTCATTCACTCCATCGGACCCCAGAGTCCTTATATGCTGGAAAAGTAACCTTTTGAGTAATTATCGGACCCCAATGCAGCTATGAGCACAAAAAGGGATGAAAACAGTTCGGTTGGAGTGGAATAGCGACGGTGAGGTCCGGAAATGTGTCCAAAAGCATGTTTTAGCGCAAATAGTTGCATCTGAGTCCGATAGAAATGATAGCTTGAGAGCAAGTGTAGTAAAGGGAAAACAAAAGTGTGAGAGTAAGTGTGAAGCAAGGGAGTAGACGGACAAATGCAAGCCCGGAAATAATGTGAGGCAAGTGTGCGATCTAATGAAGCTAATAGCTCGATGAGAAGTAAATGTGAAGTAGAAGGATGTTCGAAGTTAGGAACTATCGGACCCCAGAGTCCTTATATGCTGGAAAAGCAACCTTTTGAGTAATTATCGGACTCCATTGCAGCTATGTGCACAAAATGGGATGAAAGCAGTCCGGTTTGAGGGGAATAGCGACGGTGAGGTCCGGAAAATTGTGAAAAGACATGTTTTAGCGCAAATAGCTGCATCTGAGTCCGATAGGGAGGAAGGAGCTAACCCAACCCAACCCAACCCAACCCAACCCAACCCAACCCAACCCAACCCAACCCCAACCCCCACGATCTTCCACCAAAATTACTTTGAATTTAAGTAATTTATGTGTTGACATATCTCTTTGAAATATGGTTTTATTATGTAGACCAATTGTTATAATGCAAAGGAAGTGTCAGCTTGTCGAACAAGCCGAATACGCGTGAGGCGATTTTGGACACAGCTTCGAAATTGTTTTTTTCTCAGGGATATCATGCAACAGGACTGAATCAGATTATTAAAGACAGCGATTCACCGAAGGGGTCTCTTTATTACTACTTTCCTCACGGTAAAGAAGAACTGGCTTTAACATGTATTAACCGGACTAGTGAAGTTGTCGCTCAGAAGCTTAAACATCATATGGAGAACAGCAAGAGTGCGTCTGAGGCAATGGAGGATTTCATTCTAGGAATGGCTAAAGATGCTGTGGAATCCTCATACGAAGGGATTGTTCCGTTTAGTTTTTGGTTGGCGGCGGAGACATCCTGTATTAGTGAGGAGCTGCGGACTGCGTGTAAATCTGTGTTTATGGACTTGCAGGATGTGATCAAGAAACGTCTTTTGGATGAGGGCGTAGAGAACAAGCCCGCGGCCGATAAGGCTTCAGTGGTAATCTCTTTATTTGAAGGGGCGCTTCTCCAGACGCTGACTTTTCGGGAGGAACAACCGCTTCTCGCGGCGGCAAAGTTTATCCCAGTAATACTTGGTTAGATACAGACAAATAGATAAGATTATCAGGAGGATTAAGGGTGGAAGCAACTATGCAAGGGAATCAACAAAAAGAGGTCAAGAAGTTTAAGACTATTCCAATTCTTGTCTCTTTATTACTAGCAGGTTTTATCGGAATGTTCAGTGAAACGGCATTAAATGTTGCCTTAAGCGATCTTATGAATGTCCTACAAATTACCCCAGCAACAGCACAATGGTTGACAACAGCTTATCTGCTTACACTGGGTATATTAGTACCAATTTCGGGGATGCTGCTTCAATGGTTTTCGACGAGACAGCTGTTTATAGCGGCTTTATGTTTTTCAATCCTAGGAACATTCCTAGCGGCAGTATCACCTAACTTTGAGTTCTTACTTACAGCAAGAGTGGTTCAAGCTATGGGAACAGCGCTTCTGTTGCCACTGATGTTTAATACAATCCTTATCATCATTGCTCCTGAAAAACGTGGGGCAGCAATGGGGATGATCGGTCTGGTTATTATGGTTGCTCCGGCGATTGGGCCTACCATTGCTGGACTGCTTATTGAAAGCCTCAGCTGGCACTGGATCTTCTGGTTGTCATTGCCATTCTTAGTGATTGCATTGATATTCGGGATTCTGTTCATGCAAAATGTAACAAAGGTGACGAAACCGAAGATTGATATCCTCTCCATTGTGTTATCTTCACTCGGGTTTGGCGGTATTGTGTTTGGTTTCAGCAGCGCCGGTGAAGAAGCGGGCTGGGGAAGTCCGAAAGTGATCATTGCAATCATCGTAGGTGTAGTAGCACTGTTATTGTTTGGGCTTCGTCAAATGAAGATGAAGGAGCCAATGATTAATCTGCGTGCTTTTAAATATCCAATGTTCGCTATTGGTGTAGCTATGGTATTTATCTGTATGATGGTTATTCTGTCCTCCATGTTGATTCTTCCGATGTACCTTCAACAAGGACAAGGTTATACAGCTTTCAAAGCGGGTTTGTTGCTGCTTCCAGGTGGAATTATAAACGGATTGATGTCCCCAATTATGGGTCGTATGTTTGATAAATACGGTCCGAAATGGCTCGTGATTCCAGGTCTGATTATTGCAGCAGTAGCCTTGTGGTTCTTCTCCAGTATTACTGTAGCTTCTACGGTTGTGTTCGTAATCGTACTTCACAGTACGCTTATGATTGGTATTTCGATGGTATTTATGCCGGCACAGACGAATGGTATTAACCAGTTGCCACTAGAACTTTATCCAGATGGTACAGCTATTATGAATACACTGCAGCAGGTTGCTGGTGCCATTGGTACTGCATTAGCAGTCAGCATTATGACCGCGGGTTCAAAAAGCTACATGAAAACTGTGGAGAACCCAGCAGATCCAGCTAATATGTTACCTGCGTTCACGAACGGTGTACAAAATGCTTTTATTTTCGGAATGAGTATGGCGATTGTAGGACTAATTCTTGCTTTCTTCATAAAAAGAGTAGTTGTTAATCATAAAATGGATACCCCGATGCATTAATAAATAAATTTGACGCAAGAAAAGGTGTTCGAATAGGTTAGTTTGTAAAATCCCCTTAGGATAGACAGTGAAAAAAAGTTCATGATCTCATGGACTTAACACTGTTGATCGAAGGGGATTTTTTTGTTCGCAATAAGAAAGAGGACCACTCCTCGGTAGAATACCGAAAAGCGACTCCACTTAAAGCTTTCTTTTTTAAGAAAAATGCTGGGATATATTAGTCAGATATTCTTCTTCGGCCGTATTTTCTTTCATTTGAATGAGCATTTTTGCATCTTCACCAACAACATATCGGAATTGACTTGTCCCATCTGTAGCGGCTTGATATATTGTTTCCGCAACAAGTTCTGGAGGCGAAGCATAGGCAGGTTGTTTTTCCATCTCACCCAATTTACCCAAAAATGCAGTAGTAAAAGGTTTATATTCCGTTAATGCTTCATTAAAAAAGAACTCCATCGATCTACCACCAAAGTCTGTCTGAATGGCACCAGGTTCAATTAACTTTACTTTGATGTTTTGTGATGCTAATTCATAAGATACGGATTCAGAAAAACCTTCTACGGCAAATTTCGTTGAATGATACAGAGACATTGTAGGGAAGGTTACTTTCCCACCCATAGAAGAGATATTGATCAGCAAACCATCTTGGTTAGCTCTAAAATGTGGCAGCATGGCTTTAGTCATACTGATAAGACCAAAAACGTTGACTTCAAACTGTCTTCTGATCTGCTCATCTGTAGCTACTTCTATAAGTCCCATTGTTCCATAACCAGCATTATTGAGAAGAACGTCAATTTTACCGAACCGTTTGATCGCCTCCTCTAACGCAGGTTGAATCGTGTCTGCTTTCTCAACATCGAGCCGTAACACCAACACATTATCAAGTGTAGTGAATTCACTTTCTTGTTCAGGTGAACGCATCGTGGCTACCACATTCCATCCTCTTTCAGCAAAATGTTTTGCTGTAGTTCTACCGATACCAGACGAAGCACCCGTTATAAAAATTGTTTTCATCTACAATTCCTCCTAAAAGTTTTATGAGCGGTACATCTTAACCTGGTTCGTATTAAAACTCACTTCGTAAGTACTAACTTCTCCATGTTTAACAATCCCTCAGCAATGGTTGTTAGTTTAGCCTTATATTCTTCTATGCCAATTTGAATGCAGATGATCTGTGCTGGATGCATTTCATCTTTATAAAGCGAATACTGAGCGAGTAATTGATCTAACTTATGTTGTGATTCCTCTTGAGCTTGCTTCAACCAAATAATCACCTTCTCATACCCGACAAATTCACCAAAATAAAGCCTCATCATAAAATCAGATTTCTTAATACTGTCAGCCTCTAGTGGGGCCAGTAAATAGGCATTAAAACTATCTCTTCCTTTATCC
Source organism: Paenibacillus sp. FSL R7-0048 (assembly GCF_038004505.1). Taxonomy (NCBI): domain Bacteria; kingdom Bacillati; phylum Bacillota; class Bacilli; order Caryophanales; family Paenibacillaceae; genus Paenibacillus; species Paenibacillus sp. FSL R7-0048. The sequence continues at coordinate 3,279,986 of NZ_JBBORF010000001.1, forward strand.
GTGATGTTTAAAAGATTTTTATTAGGCTTACCTTCCTGAGGTATGTTTTCCTTAGTAATCAGACCCTCCTTTTCCATGCGAGCAAGTGTAGGGTAAATCGTTCCATAACTAGAACTATAGAAATTAGAGAATATTTCCTCCAATAACTGCTTTATTTCGTATCCAGTCAACGATTTTTTCATAAGCATGCCTAAAATAACATCTTGACTGTTCAAAATAGGGCCTCCTTTAAGTTTCTAAATATTTGTATATCGTTATCACAATATATCAGATCTTTATATATTGAGTCAATATATATTGGACGGATACTTGGAGTTGTTTTTTTATGTATTCATTTCCCTAGAATATAAATGCAGTGGCGGTAGAATGAGGACTACAAATATGAGGATTATAATAATTAAGAGACATCCCGAAAAAACGACGATCGCTCCCTGGCAGAATACCGGGGAGCGATCGTCGTTTAATTCTCACTTTATTAATTTTCATTGTGTCCATTCCATCATATATACTCGTTGTAACTCCACGTTAAGGATCACGATACAGTAGCTACCATCATCTTTTTTCTTATAATAATACAATCCTCTTTCTTCGAGTTCTATAGGGTTCGCCTGAAATAATTTTTCGTATTTTTCTTTTTCATTGGGATAAATGGCAATCACAGAGTCTTTGAAACTTGATATCCTCTCTTTTAAGAGGTCAATGAAATCAACATTGAGGGGATGCCAAAATGCTGCGTCTTTGATTTCTTTGAATTGCTTTTCGTCATAATCTAATACGTAATAGCTTTCGCCATCCTCATGGAAACTAGGTGGACTTTCAAATATCACCTTTGACTCTGTAGGTTTAGAGATCGATATGCCCCAATTTATCTTCCACGTCTCATAATAGTTCATCGAATTGTTACGGAGCATATATCCAACGAAAACAAATATGAATAGAACGGTAAAACTCAAGATTGTTATTGTTGTTTTTCTCATCGTTGATCTCCTCAACATCCTACTTGTATTACCATTATTATACATGAATGAGGAGGGAATAAGGGATTCTTAATAGAAACTTTACATGCATAGATTTACGATGTATAGTTGTCCTAGGTATAAAAGGATAACTAATATTCATGATATACAGATATTAGTCATGGGAAAAAAAGCAAATCAACGGTATAAATCCCGTAGAATGAGGCGATTCCGTCCGACGAAGTAAATCAACGGTATAAATCCCGTAGAATGAGCGGAATCCGGTCCGAGGAAGCAGATCAACGGTATATATCCCGTAGAATGAGCGGAATCCGGCTCGACGATGCAAATCAACGGTATAAATCCCGTAGAATGAGGCGATTCCGGTCCGAGGAAGCAAATCAACGGTATATATCCCGTAGAATGAACCGAATTCGGCTCGACGAAGTAAATCAACGGTATAAATCCCGTAGAATGAGCCGTATCCGGACCGCAGAAGCAAATCAACGGTATAAATCCCGTAGAATGAGCCGAATCCGGTCCCAAGCCAATTGTAAAGTTAGAATTTAGGAGGTGTTAGCTGTTGAAAGTAAGTAAAGAGATGCTGAAGGGCAGTACGGGTACGTTAATTCTGACTCTTTTACTGGAGAAGCCATTATATGGTTATGAGTTAATCAAAGAGCTGGAGCTGAGATCACAGGGTGTTTTTTCATTAAAAGAAGGAACCTTGTATCCAATTCTGCATGCGATGGAAAGTGAGCGCTGGGTAGAGGCTTACTGGATGGAGGTAGAGGGAAGGAAGCGTAAATACTATAGAATTCTGGATGAAGGTAAAGAGAAACTCAAGGAGAAAAAAGCAGAATGGGTTATGTTTAAAGGTGCAGTTGACTCCGTTCTGGGAGAGGGTGGTGTATGATGAAAGAGAGGCAGCAGCAATTTTTGGATGAAGTGTGTGCAGAGATTAAAGCGAAAAAAACTCACCCAGAGATACGTCAAGAATTAGCTAGTCATCTAGAAGATTTAATTTGTGAAAAAGAATCAGACGGTGTATCACGGGAAGAAGCCATAGCTTGGGCGATCGCACAAATGGGGAACCCGCAAACGTTAGGAAAGGAACTTCATCTAATACATAAACCACATGTACCTTGGGAATTGTTTGGTGTTGTAGCTTTATTATCCGCGATCAGTCTGATCGGAATGAGTTCTGTGGATGTAGGCTACAGTGATATTGTTAAAGGTGCTTTTTTGGATAATGCGTTTAGACGCCAAGCGATAAATATACTCATTGGAATTGTATTGATGTTTGGATTGTATTTCATTGATTTCAGAAAGCTGAGAAGTTTCTCGTGGGTATTATACGGAACATCAATAGCAGGAATTCTGTCGAGTATATTCTGGGGGATAACAATAAATGGAGTAAATTATGGTCCTAGGATTTTTTTGATCTTACCTGATATGACATCCTATCGTCCTTATGTTTTGATAGTCGCGTTAGCAGGGATTTTAGTGAATCGTAAGGAATCGGCTAAAAAGAAAACTTGGCGGAGTGGGTTGTTCGACATAAGCCTTCTGTTAGCACCTGCATGGCTTCTTATCTCTCTAAACTCTCTTCCAGAGCTTGTGGTGTATCTAATCTCTTCACTAGTATTATATGTATGGATTACTCGCGATTGGATAAAGAGTGTAGTATTATTAGGGTTCTTTGTAATAGTTGGACTAATGTTCATCTTCAATAGCGACTACCTGATGGCCAGAATTATTAGTGCAATAAATCCATCTTTAGATCCAGAAGGTTATGGCTATATCTATCAAGTAATGCGTGAAGTTATTAGTTCAGCGGGTTGGTGGGGGCACGGATTCGGAGCAGTAGAACAAAAGCTGCCGTATGTCTACTCAGATATGTTGCCTGTCTATCTTATTCATTGTTTTGGTTGGGCGGGGGCGCTGCTTTTGCTTGCAGTTATCTCCTGGTTCTTTATCAAGCTTCTATCTACGATACGAGCGATTCGTGATCCCTATGGACAAGCTTTAGTGTTGGGGTTGGCATTTTTGCTAGCCATAAGACTAACCTATGGTCTTGCTGTTTTGAGCGGCGGAATGATGCTGACTTCTATCCCGTTCCCTTTCCTGAGCTATGGGAGTCATGTATGGTTTGAATATGCGGCTATTGGACTTTTGATGGGAATTTATCGTAGGAAGGATATTGAAGCCGTCCAGGATAATACTGTACTGAGTTAGATTCAGGATCCTCTCGTATGTCTAATTATTAAGTATGAATACTTAAGGGAGGTCTTTTAATGGGATGGAAAAAAACAGGCTTGTTAAGTATTGCCTTTGCCCTAGGCTCTATGGGAGGGTTTGGGAGTATACATACAACTGATACTGTAGCTGCCGCAGCTGTGAAAGAATCTGCAAAAGTCTATAACCAATTCCAACAATATGTACAGAAACCGGCATCTCTTGCTAACGCACGGAATTATTTGATTAACCATATCAAAGAAGTGGATACCTGGACAGCAACTCAGATGACACTCCAGCTCGAAAATGCACAGAAGGCATATTTACCTGTGTACTCTGAGAAGGTTTTTCCGGAGAATGTTCAGAAAGAGATAAATAATGCTTTTTCCAAAAGCAAAAATCTAACCTACAGCACACTCCTTAATGCGATCAAAGATGCTAATGTACGCAATATGTTAATTGAAGGACGGGATAAGGGGTTTAAGCTGGAGACTAGTGAGGGCATGTACTATCCAGTGATGCATTATGAGGGTTTCAAAAGCTTTAAGCCGTATGTCACGAAGGACATCGCTGCTTATATAGATATCATGGCCACTGAATCGAATCAACCAAGTGTTTTTGATGCAGCTATTGTGATTAGTTGGACAGAGTTAACGAACAGGGCGCTTGCACTGGAGGATTTTGTGACGAAATACCCAGCTTCCAATCGGTCAACTGTTCTTCAAAAAGAGCTGCTCAATGCAACTTCACGCTTATTATATGGATCAAGCAACACACCAGCTTATGACTATGATGAGCAAGTAATCAAACCTGAAGTAAAGAAGGCGTATGAGAATGCATTAAAAGGAAACAAAGGCGACACCAGAATCCTAATGATTTTAGAAAAACTATTGCAGTTACTTGATTCCACGAATAATAAACTCACACCTGAAGTGGAGAAATTTCTGAATCAAACGGTTAATTCGAAATGAAGAGGCGGGATCTATTGAGAAGCGGATTTAGAGGAACAAAAATCATAGTTTTCGCATTTGTGCTGTTGTTATGGACAAACACGATTTTTATGGGCAGCGCAGATGCAGCTTACGTTGGATCATCTACAGACAATGTACTGCAGCAAATGCAGCTGGAGAAGAAAAACCGCCTGCCGCAAGGATTTGTCTATTTGGATGAAGTAATTCCTACTGCTCAATTTGAGATTCGTTATTACGGGGACAATAATTTTGTAGGGAAGCGGATTGATGGTTATAAAGCGCCTTTAGCGATCTTTTCACGGACTGCAGCTACAGCCTTGAAGGCAGTAAGTGAGGATTTAGCCAAAAAAGGATATATCCTAAAAATCTATGATGCTTATCGTCCGCAGACCGCGGTGAATCATTTTGTAAGATGGTCACAGAATTCCGCGGATACTAAGATGAAGCAGCAATATTACCCGCTACTGGATAAACGTAATTTATTTAAACTCGGATTTATAGCGAAAAAATCAGGACATTCCCGTGGCAGTACCATCGATTTAACGATCGTCAATAAAGAGACCGGTGTAGATGTAGATATGGGCAGCCCGTTTGATTTTTTCGGAGAGATCTCTTTTTATGATACATCGTTGATCACCAAAACTCAGAAAGCAAATCGCGCAATTCTCAAAGAGGTTATGGTGAAGCAAGGCTTTAAACCTTATAGTAAGGAATGGTGGCATTTTACGCTGATAAAAGAACCTTTTCCTAAGCAGTATTTTGACTTCAAGGTGGAATAGTTATTTCTAAAGAAGTGGCTCAACATAATGTTGAACGGCTTCTTTTTTTTCTTGTCTTGATTATCCTTAGGATTAGCACATGCTGGAAACGCACATAATACTTGTAATAACTAAAGGGAGGTTTCGAGCGGATGATCAAAATGACAACGGTTGTTGTGTTAGGTGTTCTGTTTTTAACTAATGGATTTGGTGGATTTGCCGCTCCAACAGTATGGGCAGACTCCGGCCAGGTTAGCGTGATTTTGAATGGTAAACTACTGGAAACTGATCCCCATTCAGCCTACAACAAGGGTTCCACGGTCATGATTCCGCTCAGAGAGGCTTCCAATGCATTGAAATATACAACAACATATCAAAAAAGTTCAGAAACTATAACACTAACAAAGATAAATGAAATAATTAAATGGAAGCTTAACGAACATTTAGTTAGCATCAATAATGCACAAGAGTTGGTTTTTAAAGATGATTTCGAATTCAGACAGGATCATATCTATGTTCCAATCTCCTTTTTTAAGACAATTGGTTTATTAACCTCATATGATGGGGAGTCCAATCAAGTTGAAGTGTATACCCCTGAAGTGACAGCGAGTGTTATAGCGGGGTTACTGGTCGGCGGTAAATATAATGAATTATCGGAGCGATATCATTATGATGTGGTCGTAAATAAGCCAAGCTCAAATGGATTACTGGAAGACTGGAAGCAAATTACGATAAAAGCCGGGAATTATCATGGGATTAAATCTACAAAAAGTAGCTATAACGAGGATCAATTTTCTATCCGCTGTGTATTGGATTTTGCAGAGACAGAGATTCCACTTGAAATTATTTTGAACACATCGGGCAAAATTATAGAATTAAGAGAGACGCTCTAATCGGAAAATGATTCCATGATGACTATGCACATTTCCCAAGCGAGAAGATTTTAGGGGATTATGCATAGTCTTTTTGCTGTTCTAATATACTTTCCCAGATAATTTCTGAAGGGTATCGTAAACCCGATGTGTTTTTAATGTAAAAAATGGTTTTATTTGTTGACTTCCAGATTCATCGAATGTAAATTAAAATTTGAAATAATCAATAAAGCATTTAATTAAATTAGAGAAATGAGTGGAGTACTGGATGACAAAAACATTGACCGGAATGAGTACTGCAGAAGATCAACCCTTTTCGTTAAAAGCAATCATCCCCCCGCTTCTTGCTATTATTGTCGGTATGATTATGGTTATTCTGGATGGTACTGTTGTGAATGTGGCCGTTCCCAAGCTGGTTGATTATTTTGCTTCCGATCTCAAAACGATTCAGTGGGCGATTACGGGTTATACTTTAGCTTTAGCGGCTGTAATCCCACTCGCGGGCTGGATGACCGATCGTTTTGGATCAAAACAAGTTTTTCTGGCAACTCTTACGATGTTTATTCTTGGCTCTATGTTATGTTCGGTTGCACAAAGCTCATCTCAGCTCATTATTTTTCGTGTCATTCAAGGTCTTGGCGGGGGGATGGTTGCTCCCATTGGGATGGCGATGGTTTTTAAATTAGCTCCAGTAGAACGTCGAGGTTCTATTATGGGGATGCTTGGTATTCCAATGCTCTTAGCACCGGCACTCGGTCCAGTCTTATCCGGTTGGCTGGTGGAGTACGTAAGCTGGCACTGGATCTTTCTGATTAATGTACCTATTGGAATTGTTGGTATTATTCTTGGTGTTAAATATTTGCCGAAGTCTGAACAAAAGAGCAAAGGCAAACTCGATATCCTAGGCATTATCCTTGCCCCAATTGCCTTCTCTATGTTGGCTTATGGGGTGAATGAAGGCGGTGGAACAAGCTGGTCGTCTACTCCCGCTATTGTTGGTTTATCTGTTGGAGGGGTTGCATTGATCCTTCTTGTCATTGTGGAGCTGCTTCACAAAAATCCGCTTTTACAACTGCGAGTTTTCCGTTCGTCGGATTTCACTCGGGGTATTATTTTAACTTGGGTTATGCAAGCTGCTTTGTTTGGGTCCATGTTATTTGTGCCCCTTTACCTGCAGCAGATTCGAAGCTATACCCCGCTGGAGACCGGTTTGATTCTACTTCCGCAGGCTTTAGCTTCAGCAATCGGAATGCCGATTGGCGGCAGGTTGTTTGATAAGATCGGGGCTCGTCCGCTGGCGTTTGTTGGACTTAGTATCATTACGGTCACCTTGTTCCTGTTATCCGGAATTAGTGTTACAACAAATTTATCGTTAATTATGACATACCTGGGTTTCTTAGGCTTTGGGATGGGTCTAACGATGATGCCTTTGAATACTCATGTCTTGAATGCTGCTCCACGTGAATGGGTGGGAAGTGTAACTTCACTTACTGCTGCTGCTCAACAAGTCGTTGTTTCATTTGCTATAGCTGGAATGACAGGTTACCTGACTAGTCAGATCGCTGTTCATATGGGAGCACTGAAAGCGGGAAGTAATCCTTTGACAGCCGCAGTTAGTGGTTTTGATGATGTGTTCTTCCTGTCTGGCTGCATAGGAGTGGTAGGTGTATTGATGAGTATTATTTTGCGCAAGCCTAAGCTTTCTGCTGGCGATCCTACCTCTGGAGAGGGACAGAAGGCAGATGCGGCGATGATGATGGGGCATTAATGGAATCCATAAACTTAGATAATATAGAAAAGGCGTCGTTCAGCTTGTATAGTTGAACGACGCCTTTATTGTTATAAATGCTCTGGTTTCTTCTGAGCCCACGATGCGGGGAGACTTGCTTTACCAAGCAGCTCAGAAGCCACGATTCCCAACAGAACAAGCGCTGCGCCAGCATAGCCTTGCATCGATAACTTCTCAGCAGCGAACCAATAACCAAACATCGCAGCGAAGACCGGCTCAAGGGAGAAGATTAGTCCGGTGCGGGTTGGTGAAGTATATTTTTGAGCAATAGGTTGCAGGATGAAGCCACAGGCACTGCATAGGATACCAAGCGCTAGAATTGCTGCCCAACCTGGCAAAGTAGAGGGGAGCGAAGGTGTCTCGAAGATTGCGGACAACACTAAGGCCAACCCTCCGGCAAATCCTAACTGCAAGATTCCAATATTCAGGGAATCACATTCTTTTACCGCCTTGCCTGTAAATAAGATCTGTACCGCATAGAACACTGCCGAAAGAATACACAGAAAGTCACCCGGTTGAATAGTTAAGGTTGCATTTAAGGTAAGAAGTCCAATCCCGGCTATGGCGAGGATGGAGCCGAACACTTGCGGAGGTGCAACTCTTTTTTTGAAAATAACTCGATCCAAGATCGGTACAAAAATAACCGTCAATGCAACTAAAAATCCTGCATTTGAGGTGGTGGTTGTTTGAAGTCCGAAGGTTATACATGTGAATACGCCTAGCAGGAGGAATCCGAGGAGAGCACCATATTTTAATGTTCTCATGTCTACTCGTCTTAATCGTTTGTGGAATATCATAGCGGCTAATATAAAAGCAAGTCCGAAGCGGAGTGCAATCAGATTGAATTCGCCTAACGTACCTAACCCCATTTTCATAAATATGTAGGAGGAGCCCCAAAATAATGTTACAACTAACAGCAGCAGCTCAGCTTTGAGCGGTTTCATCTCTTCATCCATCCTTCTTCATTTTCAACTCAATATAGTATAATACGGCTCTATACATAAGGTAACTGAATGTTTATCATAGGATACATGAGTAAAACTTATGTAATTATAAGGGTGGGAACAGAGGTTGAGCATTAATAAATATGAGATTTTTCTGAAAGTTGTAGAGCTAGGCAGCTTAACAAAAGCAGCAGAAATGCTGGGTTTTACGCAATCCGGAATTAGTCACACCATTAGCAGCTTGGAAATGGAGTTTGGGTTCGCGTTATTAATTAGAAATAGATCCGGTGTGAAATTGACGGTAAACGGGGAACAAGTTCTGCAGCCTATCCGTGAAATCTTGAAGTGGAACGAGAAATTGAAGCAGGAGGTAGCGGACATCCACGGGCTAGAGATTGGCACGATCACCATCGGTACGTTCACCAGTGTGTCAGTGCATTGGCTGCCAGGGATGATTAAGCAATTTCGCAGTGAATACCCATATATAGAAATCAAGCTTATGGAAGGCGGTTATTTGGAGGTTGAGCAATGGATAGAGGCTGGAGTGATCGACTGCGGTTTTATTTCACTGCCTACACGTGAGAAGTTTGACGTAATTCCTTTAAAAAAAGACCGGATGTTAGGGATTGTATCTAAAGAGAATCCACTTAGTGCAGAACCCTTTCTTTCCTTATCGCAAATTGCTAAAGAGGATTTCATTATCCCGAAAGCAGGCTCGGATTATGATGTTAGACGTGTGCTGGATAAGGCGGGTATTAAACCTAATGTTAAATTCTCAGCAGGTGATGACTATGCCATTATGTCGATGGTGGAGAAAGGCCTTGGCATTAGTATTTTGCCAGAGCTTGTCTTGACCCGGCAAAATTATAATGTGGCCATGCTAGAATTGGAGGAACGTAGTTTCAGATCGTTAGGAATTGCTGTCCACTCTATGAAATACGCTTCTCCCGTCACCAAAAAATTTCTAAAGCATGTGCAAGTGTGGCTGAAAGATAACACCTAAATAAATACATCCGAAAATAAGAAACTGATACCTCATCAAAGTTAAGAGGGATCAGTTTTTTTGATTAGTACTTCAGCTAGTTTTTCAGAAAATAGGAACTACACACAGGCTGCTATAATCGATTTTAAAGGATTTTAGTTAAACATATGTATATATCCATTATCTTATAGTTATACGGCGTTACATAGGGTTTAAGAGACGTTAAATTGCATGTTAATCCTCTATTAATATCTGTTTTAGAATAATTAATATGTTATAATTAGAAGAGTGGAAATAAGGAATGTATTCAGATGTTCTGGAAATGTGAGGACTTTATGCACAATTACGGATGGATAAGATTAGGAGGAGGATTAAGCGATTGAGCGTTACAATAATTACACTAGTCGTAGTAGCAGTATTTATAGGTGCCTTAATGAGAACCGTGTTTGGTTTTGGTGAAGCGATTGTGAGCATGCCACTGCTTGCACTGCTCCCGATTCCTATACATACCTCAGTTTCTTTGATTGGATTGGCAGGCCTCACGGTTGCCTCACTTACAGTTGTGAGTGGGTGGCGGCATATAGAACGACCTATTTTGATTCGATTAGCACTCTCAACAGTGATAGGAATTCCTGTAGGACTAGTCATGCTTTATTTAGCACCGGCAAGTGTAATTATGACTGGCCTTGGTATATTTTTGATTGTTTATGGAGTTTATTCGGTGATTAAGAAGAGAATATTTAAGACGATCGATCATCCATTGCTTAAGGCAAAAGGCTGGGTGTATCCTTTCGGATTCGCTTCGGGTGTACTTGGCGGTGCTTATAACTTTAATGGTGTCCCTGTCGTGATCTATGGTACTTTACGACAATGGAATCCGGATCGTTTTCGGGGTACGTTGCAAGCTCATTTTCTTATTTCTGGTGTACTCGTTGTAACGGGTCATGCTATCGGGGGATTGTGGACGGTGGATGCTCTTGTTCTTTATGGATATTCTATTCCAGCAATTCTCTTAGCTACGGTCCTTGGGGTATATGTGAATAAACGTATTCCTGCTAAAAAATTTGAGAGTTACTTATTTCTGATTATCATTTTACTTGGTGTCCTAATGCTAGTGCCTCGCGGATAGTTGAAAAGAAAAAGAAAGACGTTCTTCCCCCTTACTGTATATGAACGTCTTTTAAATTTATCCAATCTTAGGGTTGACGAAGAGCCTTGTTCATGAGAAAATGTACGCGCGTACATTAAATGAATGCGTTTTCGAATAGCGAATTGAACGAGGCTAAATGTCACTGTTCATAACCTATGAGAAGGAGGAATTTATATCGCCAGCCGTAAAGAGGTTGCCGAGCTTGCAGGTGTCTCAGAAGCCACAGTATCTCGCGTGTTAAACAATGTTGGTCCGATTAAGGAAGAAACGAAGGAACGTGTGTTGGCAGCTGCACTGAAGCTAGGCTATACCCCTAGTTCACTTGCTCAGAGCTTTGCTCGTAGACGGAGCGGGAACCTGGGTGTAGTGATGCCTTATTTGCCGAAAGCCCGCTTGTTCTCCACTTATTATTTTTCGGAAATATTAAGTGGAATAGGGAGCAAGGCGCGAGAAGAGGGTTATGATCTGTTAATGCTGTTTCGGAATGCCGAAGCGCCAATGGATTATAACGAGTTGTTTAAGATGCGGAAGATCGATGCTTGCATTGTGCTTGGCGCTAAAGAAGAGCCAGGTGAGCTAGCCTCACTCCGCCGTTTGAAGGAAGAAGACCATCCTTTTTGTCTGATTAATCAGCATTTTGCTGGGGAAGCTTTTCACGAGGTGGATGCCGATCATGTCGAAGGAAGCTGGCAAGCGGCTAAACACTTACTGGAACAAGGGTTTAAGAGGATTGCTTTTCTAAATGGGCCAGAATCTTATTCCAACAGCCGAGATCGTTTAACGGGGTATACCCGCGCTTTGGCAGAGGTGAATCTTTCTGTAGACTCTTCACTTTTGTTCGAAGGTAACTTCAGCCGGAAAAGCGGAATTATAGCTGCCAAAGAAATGTTGCCTTTGCTGAATGAGATTGATGCGATTATGGCCGCCAATGATCGGATGGCCATAGGTTTGCAGCAAGGACTACAGGAGTTAGGAATACCAAGGGATCGCCTGCCAGCTATTGTGGGTTATGATGATTCGGAAGCTGCGGAGCTTACCACACCTGCATTAAGCAGTGTGCGGGTTCCCTTTTACGAACTAGGTGAACTTGCCGCAGCCCAAATCATTGAATTGCTGGGAAACAATCTGGCAGAAGTACCCGCACCAGCCGTACAGATCAAATTACCGACAGAACTAGTTATACGAGCTTCATCTAAATCTATCAACACTTAGGAGGAATAAGATGAAACAGCTTCGCATTGGAATGATCGGTTATAAATTTATGGGTAAAGCCCACAGTAATGCTTATCGCAGTTTGCCTATGTTTTTCCCGAAAGCGCTTAAACCGGAAATGTCTGTAATCTGTGGACGTAATAGTGAAGCGCTTGGAGAAGCTGCATCGCAGTTAGGCTGGGCGGATTGTGTTACGGACTGGAAGGATCTGATCGCTCGAGAGGATATTGATCTTATAGATATTAATGCTCCCAGCAACGCGCATAAGGAGATAGCTTTGGCAGCAGCCAAAGCAGGTAAACATATTTTTTGTGAAAAACCACTTGCGCTGACCTTGGCGGATTCCCGTGAAATGCTGCAAGCTGCTGAAGACGCGGGAGTTACACATATGGTTGGTTTTAATTATCGCTTTTCTCCGGCAGTTCGACTGGCTAAGAAGCTCATAGAGAGTGGGCGGCTGGGAAAGATTTATCATTTTCGGGCTTGGTTTCTACAAGATTGGATAATAGATCCGGATTTCCCTTTAGTATGGAGACTGCAGAAGGATATCGCCGGTTCGGGTTCGCATGGAGATCTGGGGGCGCATCTCATAGATTTGGCTCATTTCTTAGTAGGTGATATGAAGGAAGTAATCGGCATGAGCGAGACCTTCATAAAAGAGCGTCCGCTCGCCGCTGAAATGACTGGTTTAAGCGCTAAAGGAGATAAGGATGCACCCAAGGGTAAGGTTACCGTTGACGATGCCACCTTGTTTTTAGCCCGTTTTGATAATGGTGCTCTGGGCAGCTTTGAAGCTACAAGATTCGCAGCGGGTCATCGCTCTACCAATTCTTTTGAGATCAATGGAAGTCTTGGCAGTGTGAAATTCGACTTTGAACGTATGAATGAATTGGAAGTTTATTTGACCTCGGATGCCGAGGATGTGCAAGGTTTTCGCCGTGTGCTGGCGACCGATCCTGCTCATGAGTATGCAGAGGCTTGGTGGCCGCCTGGTCATACGATTGGTTTTGAACATACGTTTATTCACGAAATGCTGGAGCTTTCTAACGCAATTGAAGAAGGTCGTCAGCCAGAACCAAATTTCAATGATGGAGTGAAATGCCAAGCGGTGTTAGAGGCAGTAGAACGCTCTATTGATGAACGCCGGTGGGTCGATTTATCTGAGATGTAATCTAACCTTAGAAGGAGTGCTGAAGATGAGAAAAGCATTGATTGTATGGGGCGGTTGGGAGGGTCATGAGCCTGAGCAGGTAGCGGATATATTCGCTAAAATGCTGCAAGAGGAACAGTTTGAAGTTGAAGTATCGAATACACTGGAGGCTTTTGCTGATGCAGATAAGCTTCTTGGACTAGATTTGATCGTTCCGGTATGGACGATGGGTACAATCGAGCAGGATTTTGTGAATCATGTCTCCGCAGCTGTACAGCATGGAACAGGTCTTGCCGGTTGCCATGGCGGGATGTGTGATTCTTTTCGTAATAATGTAGATTGGCAGTTTATGACGGGTGGACAATGGGTAGCTCATCCTGGGAATGACGGCGTTAACTATACCGTAGAGATTTGTCAAAGCTCAAGTCCTCTGGTAGAAGGATTAGAAGATTTCAGCGTTTGCTCAGAGCAATATTATCTGCATGTAGATCCAGCTGTTGAAGTGCTTGCTACGACTCGTTTTCCAGTAGTTGAAGGACCTCATTCGTATAATAAGGCTGTTGATATGCCAGTAGCTTGGACAAAACGTTGGGGCTTGGGCAGAGTTTATTATAATTCACTGGGGCATCATGCGGACATTGTAGATCAGCCGCAAGTGCGTGAAATGATGCGCAGAGGGTTAATATGGGCAGCTGAAGGTAAAGCGCAAGCATTATCCAATGTTTCGGGGGTTAATAATAGCTATAGTGGAATGGCAGACAGTCAATAAATTCTGGGAGCGATCAGCGAATGGATAAAGTCAAAGTTGGTATTATTGGATGCGGTAAAATCAGTAGCATCTATATGGAGAACTGTCAAAAGTTCGAGATCCTTGATCTAGTTGCATGTGCGGATTTAGATTTGGTGAGAGCACAAGAACAAGCGGATAAATACAATATTCCAAACGTCTATACCACAGAACAATTACTGAATGATCCAGAGATAGAAATCGTAATCAACTTAACGATCCCAGCTGTTCATGCGGAAGTATGCCTGAAAGCTATTGAAGCGGGTAAACATGTATACGTTGAGAAACCTCTAGCTGTGACGAGAGAAGAAGGCCGCAAAGTTCTGTCAGCTGCGCGGGAAAAGGGAGTACTTGTGGGCAGTGCACCGGAGACATTCTTCGGAGCGGGAATTCAAACGGTTTTGAAGCTGATAGATGAAGGAGTAATTGGCGAACCTGTTGCAGCTACTTCGTTTATGCTGGGCCGTGGACATGAGCATTGGCATCCAGATCCGGAATTTTATTATGCCGCTGGTGGAGGTCCAATGTTCGATATGGGTCCTTACTATTTGACGGCTTTGGTGCAGCTGCTGGGTCCTATTCATACGGTTAGCGGAATGACTGGGAAAGCGCTGGAAGAACGTACGATTACAAGCGAGAAGAAATTTGGGAATAAAATTCCTGTTCAAATTCCAACTCACGTAGCCGGAACCTTACGATTTGAAAATGGTGCCATTGCAACGTTGATTACAAGCTTTGATATCTTTGGCGGGAGCAACCTGCCGCATATAGAAATCTACGGAACGCTAGGAACGATTCAAGTTCCAGACCCGAATAACTTTGGGGGTCCCGTGAAACTCCGGCTTATGGGTGAGAATGAGTGGACGGAACAGCCGTTGTTGTCAGGGTATGATCAGAATACCCGCGGGATTGGACCAGCAGATATGGCTTACGCCATTCGTACGGGTAGAGGGCATCGTGCCAGTGGAGAACTGGCTTATCACGTATTAGAAGCAATGTGGGCTTTCCATGATTCTTCTGATGCTCATTCATTCTACGAAATGGAAAGCACCTGCACTCGTCCGGCGGCACTTCCAATCGGTCTTGCTCCTTACACTTTGGATTAGAGAATTCTTCCTGAAACTGCAACCTATCACTTCCGGTCTTCGTTTGAGAAGATGAAGAGTGGAGGTGTTAATAGGATGCGTAAGATAATTATTGGTTGGATATGGATTCCCGTTGTTATTTTGTTAATCAGTGGCTGTTCAGAGGCTCAACAAGCGAATAAGGAGCCGGTTCCAACTCCTGTAATTAGTTCAGAACCACAAATTTTAGCTTCTACGAACCCCGCAATGGATGATCCAGGCGCGGTTAAGACTTTCTTATCTGCTCAGAAGATTCCTAACGGAGATATTTATCTGCAAGATAACAAGGTTCATATTAATATTGTAGGTTTGAACTCGGAGATTGAGCAAAGCCTTGCTCAGACTTTCACTGCAGGTACTTATGAGCTTCATGATGTGAAATATACGATGCAAGAGTTATTAGCTGCTCAAGAATTGTTGCATGAACAAGAACTATACCAGAAGCTGAATCTCTACGGCTCTGGTGTAGATACGATTGGTAATAAAGTAACTATTACCATTCCGTCAGATGATGCGGAAGCAGCTAAGCTTGAAATTGAAAAGTGGATCGATCCAAAGATGTTGACCTATGATATTTCAGAAATAGGTGATCCGCATGTAGTAGGTACAATCGTTGATATCGATACTAAACAGGCGAAGCGGATTCTAATCCTTGAACCTGGTAACGAAGATCCATCTTACTGGTTCACATTCAATGCGAAATCTGAAATGTTTAATGAAGCAGGAGAGACCATCAGCTTTAAGGATTTACAGGTTGGACAGCAGGTTAAGTTATGGAATACAGGGATGGTGCTGGAATCTTTTCCCGCGCTTGCGAGTGTGCGGAGGATGGAGCTAGCAATTACTGAATAATCTAATAGACCCGTCAACAGGTAGCAAGTGCTTCACGTATTTGAACTGTAGATGGAAAGTGAGGGTGCTCTAACCCTCACTTTTTTTAATTAGGAATAGTATACTTTTTCTACTTTATATAATGTATGCTCGATTGTTGGACAGAGATTGGCATGTACTTTGTAATATTTAACTCGAAAATATAAACTTTTCAAAAAGTTCTTTATATTATTTTTTTGTTTAAAGGCAGGAAGAAATTCTGGATTTTTCTCCACATCACCAAAACTTTGAATCCATTGCTCTACATAAGTCTGACTAAGCATTTTTCTATCTAAAACACTCATTATGGATCTTACCATTCGCTCATCTTCCCCATCGGAGTATATTCGATCTGTTATGGTCATCTTTTCGTAAACCAAATCGAGGATAGCTATGAGGTCATTTTCATCCAGTTCGGAGCATTGAGCCAATTCATCTAAAGTATCTGCTGCATGGGCTATAGCATGAGCCCAGCCTTTTTCTTCGACATACCCCCGGTAATCCCGCTCATTTTGCACACTGCAAAATACCTTCTCCTTTATCTGATGAATTTGCTCTCTTGAGAGAAATGGTGATTCTTTATGCCTCATGAAGAGGAGTGGGATGACTAGCATAGAGAAGGATCTAGTAAAGACAGAGTCTGTATTGGTTTCACCAAGCTTAAAATGCAAATGGTTTTTATCCAAGATAAGAGGTATAAGTTGTTGCAGTCCGTTTGTAGTTAGAGAATTACCTGAGATCCAATGTGATAAGGTTGTATAAATTAGCTCATCCCGTAGTTGGGCATCTAAAGAACCAATGTTATTTATCATTTCTTGTACCAACTGGAAGGTATCGGGAGGTGCTTGGTAATCATTTTCTTTTATGCATATCAACGTTTCTTTTAAATTCATTTTATAATCTCCTATTTTCCAGTGTGAATTATTTTCTAATACCGGATGGTGTAGTTCCTTTATATTGCTTAAACAGCTTGGTAAAATAATTAGGATTGTCGCAGCCCACTCGTCCAGCAATCTCCGTTACAGTAAAATCTGTCTCCAGCAGCAGTCGTTCTGCTTCATTTACGCGGCAAAGATTAACATAATCGATGAAGGTTCGGCCGGTGAGCTTCTTAAAGGTTTTGCAGAAATGGTATGGATTTAGATTAACGGATCTCGCGGCGCTTTCAATGGTCATTTTCTCATCAAAATGGTTCTCCATGTACTCCAGCAGTGGCTTAAAACGCTCACGATTGAAGGATTGACGTTCATTTGTTCTGCCAGAAACCTGTTCAGGCAAAAAGGTACGGGAGAGCAATACAAAAAGCAGATGGAGTTGATTTTTGATGATCAGCTGAAATGCAGGACCTTTCTGATGCACTTCATCCACGATAGTGTTCAGAAGAGAGTAATAAGTAGAACAGGTTGGAACTAGTGCTGCTGGTTTAACTGGTAGCTGATATCGATTCTCCAAATAGGGAGCTACGAATTGTTCATGTTGAGGATCTTGCTTCCAATCTTTAAATAAAGAACTATGAAATACGACGGATATAAATCGGACATGATCATCCCGCAGACTATATCCAACATGCAAACCTCCAGAAGGAACAAACAAAACCTCTCCGGGATGCAGTTCGTAGGGCTTGCTGTCGATGTGGAAAATGGCGCTGCCTGCTTGCATGATAATGATTTCGAAATGCTCATGCCAGTGTAGAAAAAGGATGTTCTGGCCGATTTTCGCATGTCTGCATTCATTAAAAAACAATCGAAACGGATAGGTGTTTCCTTCTAATTGAGGGTATTCTTTAAGATCATTAGGATAGCTCAATATTTATTCAACTCCCACAATATACGACTATATAAACACAATATAATAAGAGTTTTAAGCTCAAATGCAGTATATACTCGGGTTATAGAACTTACTATAAACCAATATTGGAGTGGTACACAAGATGAAGGATACAATGCGTATAGGTACATTAGTTGGTGGCGGAGATGCTGTTAGAGTGATTCCGCAAATCGTAGGTCATGGCTTCGAATCTTTTAGCTTAACCTTCTGGCAGACTACAGGTGAAACAGATCTTGTGGAAACTGGTAAGCGTGTGCAAGAACTTGCGGCAAAACATGATTTTGTGATTTCATCGGTTGGCATCTTTGGCAATCCTTTGACGAATACGGGTGACAATTCCGATGCATTAGCGAGCTGGGAACGGCTTATTGATCATGCTCATGTATTTGGTACTGATATGGTATCAGGATTCACGGGACGACTACCAGGAGTGTCCATTGATGAATCGATTCCGAAGTTTGCCGAGGTATTTGGTGAGCTGACAAAAAGAGCAGCAGATCGCGGAGTAAGAATTGCTTTTGAGAACTGTTCCATGGATGGCAATTGGACTTCAGGGGACTGGAATATCGCTCATCATCCAATAGCCTGGGAAAAGATGTTTAACGCTGTCCCTGCCGACAATATGGGACTCGAATGGGAGCCTTGCCATCAGATGGTGCAGTTGATTGACCCGATTCCACAGCTGCGCAAATGGACAGATAAGATTTTCCATGTACACGGCAAGGATGCCACCATCGCTTGGGATATTGTAAAAGAATATGGAATCCACGGCCCGAAACCTTATGTATGGCACCGTACTCCGGGTTTTGGTGATACGAACTGGACGGATGTGATCTCCATTTTGCGTCAGGCTGGTTATAAAGGCACCATTGATATTGAAGGTTGGCATGATCCTGTCTATCGGGATGAACTGGAAATGATGGGTCAAGTACATGCCTTGAATCATTTAAAACAATGCCGCGGAGGCAGCTTTGTGCCTAATCCGCTTTAATAAGTCAGGGGGAGAAATATGACAGCACAGTATCGGGTAGTAGTTGCAGGTTGCGGAGGAATGGCTAATGCATGGATTGAATACGCTTTATTGCGTCCAGATACTAAGATCGTTGCTCTAGTAGATATAAGGTTGGAGTCAGCTGAGGCGATGGCCGTGAAGCATGGGATTTCATGTCTGACGTTTACGGATATTAAGCAGGCGATACAGGAGACCGCAGCAAATCTCATCTTTGACGTTACTGTTCCAGGAAGTCATTTCAATATTTCTAGCACTGCATTGGAACTTGGATGTAATGTGTTTAGTGAGAAACCTTTAGCTGAGACTATGGAGGAATGTAATAAGATTGTTGAGATCTCGGAACGGACTGGAAACGCTCATGCTGTGATGCAGAACCGCCGTTATGATCCTCGTATTCGTTCTTTAAGAAAAATCATAGAATCAGGAACGATTGGTAGAACAGGATTTATCGGTGCAAGCTTTTTCCTTGGGGCTCATTTCGGGGGATTCCGTGATGTTATGAAAAGTCCGTTGCTGCTGGATATGGCGATTCATACCTTCGACCAGGCCCGGTTTATTAGTGGCGCGAACCCTGTGTCCGTATACTGTCAGGAGTTTAATCCTCCCGGTTCATGGTATGAGGGGAATGCTTCGGCAGTGTGCATTTTCGAGATGTCCGACGGTTCAATATTTACCTATCAGGGATCTTGGTGTGCAGAAGGTGCATCCACGTCATGGGAAGCTTCTTGGCGGGTTAACGGGGAGAAAGGAACCGCAATCTGGGATGGTCATGAGCTGCCATATGCTGAGGTAGTTACTGCAGGAGATCAGAGTGATAAGTTCATTCGTGACGTAAAGCGTGTAAATGGTGAAAACGTTGAGATGAGTAAAACATTCCATCAAGGGTGTTTGGATGAGATGTTCTTGTCATTAGCAGAGCAACGTCCTGCAGAGACGAATTGTAGAGATAATCGGTATAGTATGGCAATGGTGTTCGGAGCGCTGGAAAGTGCTGAATCTGGCCGGAAAATCGATCTAGTGGAGTTTTGAGATTGACTTCTGTTACTACAATCGCCAGCAAGGAGATCAAAATGAATATTAGAGCTTACCGAGAATCGGATCTTAGTCAAATTGTCTCATTGTTCTACGAAACAGTTCATTCCGTAAACAAACAAGACTACTCACAGGAACAGCTGGATGCTTGGGCACCTAAAGAGGAAGAGGCCCTTAAGCTTAATACTTGGAGAGCTTCTTTACGTCAAAATATCACTTATGTAGCCGAAATTGATAATATTATTGTGGGCTTTTCTGATATGACAGCAGAAGGACATTTGGATCGATTATATGTTCACAAGGATTACCAAGGGCAAGGTGTAGCCTCTGCATTGGCGAATAAGCTTGAATTAAAAGCAAAAGAACAGGGTCTTTATGAAATGGATACCGAAGCAAGCATCACTGCTAAACCTTTTTTTGAACGATTGGGGTACCAGCTTATTGCGAAACAAAGTATAGAACGAAAAGGTGTTCTGTTGGTCAATTATAGGATGAGCAAAAAAATAATGGGATTCAAAAAAAGCAGGTTGCTCATTAGAGCAGTCTGCTTTTTATGATAAGAAGGATATTCAAATTTACCCATCAATCAAGTTCATTAATGCTACAGTATCAAATCGATCCCCTTGCACTAACCATTTACCGTCCACATCAAAGAGAGTCAATATACCTTCCAAAGGTACACGTTTACTTTCTTTGTCATCCTTATCCAATAAAACAAGATCCACCGTATATTTTAACTCGACAATATCCTTTTTTTGTTCGGAAAGGTTGAATTTTAGGTTTTCCGGTTTTAAAGAAAGCTTTTGTGTATCAGCGATTTTAAATGGGATAGTTGTAATTCGGTTCGCTATAGCTTTTTCGGAAAAGTATTCTGTAAAATACGGTTTCATCTCTTCATTTCGCGCAAGAATGGATTCATCAGACATTAAATCCTCAGAAGCCTTGACGGTATATTCTACATTTTTATATTTCTCTGCGGCTTTAGTAGCATCATCTACTTCTGAACTACATCCCATAATTAACGCCAGGGATAATAATATCATGCTTAATATCAACGGTGATTTACGCATTAGTACACCCCCAATGTATTTGATCTTGCATTATTATACTTATATTACCATGTTGTGGTTTCATAATTTCAAGAAGAAAATGATTCAAATCCCTAAATATGGTATGGTGTAAATATGATCGTAAATTTGAGGAGATTAAACTAAAAAGTAGAATCGAAAGGATTATTAAAATGAACACAACCTTAAAATTTACTCACGGGAATAAAGTAGGACTGATTGCTTGTTCAGATGGTGTGAGAGTAGAAAACCTAGCAAAAGTAGAGGAATTAAAAAGAGTTTTGCATTCATTTGGACTCCATGTAGTGGTGGCTAATACTTTGTTTAGAAAAGAGGGTTATTTCAGCGGCAATCCCATGGAAAGAGCAGTGGAGCTGAATCAACTATTTAAAAATACTGAAATTAGCGCGATATTCGATATTTCAGGTGGGGATTCTGCCAATCAGATCTTAGAGTACATAGACTATGAAAGTATCCGAATGACCCCCAAACCCTTTTTCGGAATGAGTGATTTGTCAGTTATTTTGAACGCTTTATATACGCAAAATAATTCGAAATCCTATCATTATCAGTTGATGAATTTAGTGTCTTCTGATGGGGCGGAGCAGCAAAGGGCTTTTTATCGAACATTCTTCGAGGGTCAAAACGATCTTTACGATTTCCGGTATCATTGGGTTCGTGGTAACCAGATGAGCGGGATAGTAATCGGGGGGAATATTCGCTGTTTTTTGAAGCTGGCAGGGACAAGCTATTTTCCGGATCCTTCGGACAAAATTTTATTGTTGGAGAGTTTAAGTGGCAGAGCTAACAAAATAGTCTCCTTTTTTGCTCAGCTCCAGCAATTGAAATATTTTGATGCTTGTGCTGGATTGATTCTAGGGTCGTTTTCAGAACTTGAGAACTTTAATGAATTCCCGATAGTAGAAGAGTATGTGAAGGAAATTAGCCATTCCGCCTCCATTCCTATCATAAAGACAGCTGAGCTTGGGCATGGCAGTAACAGTAAGTGTATTGTTGTTGGTGATAAAATCACTTTGTAAAATTCTTTATCAAATTCCTCTTGCCAGAGAACTTGGAAATGGAGCATATTTATTGAAATCAGAGCGAGTACATAATACATTTGTAAAGTAATTTAATAAAGTGATTTAAAGGAGGGGTATGATGTCAACACACGATTATCTATCAAAAGAAGAATTGAAAGATGCGATTCATATTGCCTATCAGTCTCTTGATCATGAATTTAATGGCATTGAGAACTCCCAAAGAGACAATCGTATGGAAGGGGTTGATCGTACCCCAGCAGAAATCATTGCTTATCAATTGGGCTGGTTGCATCTTGTTATGAAATGGGATAAGGATGAAAAAGCAGGGTTAACCGTTATTACACCTTCACCAGATTATAAATGGAATCAACTTGGCGGATTATATCAATCGTTTTATCATACATATGCTGCCTACTCATTAGATGAGTTAAGATCTTTATTTCAAGAGACAGAACATCAGTGGCAGAACTGGATTGATTCTTTAAGTGATGAAGAACTTTTTACGCAAGGCGTGCGGAAATGGACAGGAAACAATCCAAGATGGCCAATGGTCAAATGGATTCATATTAATTCAGTAGCACCGTTTAAGACTTTTCGTTCTAAGATTCGCAAATGGAAAAAGCTTAATGTAACTAAGGAAGTATAAAAGGACGGATGATTTTTGAAGAAGATATCTATTATTGTAAGTACATTTATATTTTTGATTGCATTAAGCTCGATTATATTTGTCGTAGTAAACAACTCTTCTAAACCCATTAAGAGTCCTGAGAACATTGAACTAAAAGAGTTGGCGAATGGAAACAAAATTCAAGTGGACTTTTCGGAGAAACCGACTGTATTCGTATTTTTCACCTCATGGTGTCCATATTGTAATGACGACGCTCCTAAGATTGTCTCATTGTATGAGAAATATAAAAATAGAGTGAACATATACGGAATCAATTTGCTTTATCAAGATGATCTTTCTGAAGTAAAACAATACGTGGCGGATTACAACATAAAGTATCCTGTTCTCCTAGATGAAACAGGTGATCTCCATAAACAATTTGGTGAACAAGCTTTTCCTGCGTTGTTTTTTATAAACTCTGATGGCAAGGTTATGGATCAAATTATTGGCTCGACTGATTTTGACGCAATTGAGAGCTCGTTTAAGATTTTCATTAAAAACTATGATTAAGGAGGTTGAAATGAATACGACCCATTTAAAAGTTTTTGCAGCAAAAGATCAATCGGATGTGGATATATTTTGGGGACTTTTTAATAGTTACATTAATGAATTATCTCTCCACGTATCTATGGGCGATGATTTTGACCTGGATTACTTTTATTCAGACGAGTATAGAGAGATCATTGAAGAGCTAAGAACAAGAGATATAAATCCTTTAAATTTGTTTCTTATACATAAGGACGGTTCTGTGCTTGGATTTTTAATGTATGTTACTTATTTTGATGAGGGTGGAAAGTGTTTTTTAATGGAGTATTATATTGAACCTACGTATCGGAATTTAGGGTATGGTGAATTTGCCTATTCAATGGTCGAAAAACATGTTTATGCAGACGGTGCAAAGTATATCGAGTTAACCCCGACTAATGATGCAAATGAAAGGTTTTGGCGCAGTGTGGGGTATATGAAATCAACGGATATGGATGAGGATCATAAATACATTTATCGGAAATCACTTTGTATCTAAACCGTAAGGAGTTAATCCCTATGATCAAAAAAAGAAAGAAACTCATAATCATCACCGCATTTCTTTCATTTTTTCTTCTGATGCTGATTGTTGTCTATATGATAAATCCTCAACCTTTTATGTAGAACCAGATTTTTCAGAGGTCACAACAACGATACTTTTGAACGATATTGATCCAGACGGATTTAACTTCGATGTGATCGCCCATTCAGAAATTAATAGATGGTTTGGAATCTTTGTCAGGTTTAGTGGAGCTTATTGATGGATTAAATAATGGAAAAGATTTCAAAACAATCTATAAATCAATCGAATCCCAAAGCTAGGAGGTTGAGATGAAGAAATTCATTATTGTAATTCTAGCCATAATTGCTTTATTGCCATTACATGCGGTCTCCGCGGATTGGGCCGGTTCGTTTGTTGTTTATTCAGGTGACATCTACGAAATATCAGACGATGAACTCATCCCCTTCGAAGAAATCGATAAGAAGATAGGGCATGTAACTAAATATTCCGATGAGGAAGGCACGTACAGGGGAAATTTCTCGAATATTTATCCTAAAGGTACGCCCTACTACTCAATTATCAATACCGATCCAAAAGATTACATTGCTATTAAGACCCAAGAGGATATCTTTGTAAAAGCTTATAATAAAGGCCATTATCCCAATGATGAATTGGTTAAAAAAACGATTTGGATGTATTTCTTATTGGGGACATCGGTTATCGTCTTATTAATAATTTGGATAATGAAGCGGAAGAAAGCAGTGTTGTAGCTAGAACGGCGTGGTGGAAAATTCAAGTTCAAAGGGTGAATCTAGTGGAAGAAGCATCTAGTCTAATCAAAAAATTATCATGGCACACACGCGAAGAGGAAAAGGAAGATGCAATTAATAAGCTACAATATATAAAGGATGAAGCTTTGCATTTATTAGTACAACCTATATCAAAAGACTATTGGGATGGAGCGGCTGAAACAGTCATACGTTTAGGATATCCACGTGTGAAAAGCATATTGCCGGGTTTGCTTGAATGGATACAAGATTTAAATTGGCCAGGTGCGGGGGAAATAGCTGATTTTTTACTTGAAATAGGGGATCCGATGATTCCATATGTTAAAGATGTACTAAATCAACACAGCGATGATCAAGAATGGGTGTATTGGATTTTCGAAAAATTAATTGATCATTGGAACACGAAACAAGTCCAACAGATACAAGCAGAATTAATTAAGATTTCACAGGAAAAAGCCAATGACCTATCGGCATTAAGAATCTTATTAACTCACGGTATATACGCAAAAGATGTGGTCTGTGAAATAATCCAGCACAAAAAAGATGTCCTTGTATTTGAACTCAAGGAACTTCATGATACTCATCTTGAAATTGATTGTGAAGCTCTTCATAAAGAATTCTTAAATCAGCAGCCTAATGTAATTAAACAGTTTTATGAGCACAATAAAGACCGTTTTTATATATGTAATGCGATATCTAACCGCCAAGAAGTTTTAAGAGAAATAGAAATTTTTACTGCTGAGTTTCTCACTTCGTGAAGTTATCAAGCTTTGAAATAAATTGAAAGGAGACTAACCAATGAACAACATAAAAGTACTTCATTATGATGCTTTTTCTCCTTATCCCAACAAAGGAAATCCAGCTGGTGTAGTATTAGATGCGGCTCATTTGAGCGAAAGTGACATGCAAGCGATAGCTCATAAGGTCGGTTTTAACGAAACAGTTTTTGTAGTCTCATCAGATGTAGCTGATTTAAGGCTTAAGTATTTTACGCCAGCCCATGAGATCAATCTTTGTGGACATGCTACAATGGCATCTTTATTTGCTTTAAAAACAAAGGGGATCCTTGGTGAGGCTGGCTCGATAAAGATCGAAACAAACGTGGGGGTGCTACCCATTCAATTCAGTATGGTAACTTCATGATTGAAATTGATTGTCTGGGAGAAATCTGTCCAGTACCAGTAATGATGTTAAAAAAACATCAAAAAGCCATTCAAAATGGCGAACAGGTGATGCTGGTTACTGATCATAGCTGCGCAAAAGTTTCCATCACGGATTACTGTCGTGGTTCAAATTTGAAATGTACCATCCAAGAAGTTATTAATGGGGTATGGGAGATTACGATTGAGATATAAGTTCAACACAATGTATCAATCAATGTCTTTTCTATATAACGAATTAATTGTTTCGTATCATTGTCACAACGCTGATTATGTTTTTTTACCATGTAGACATCGTTATTTACTTGGAACTGATCAATATGAATAATCTTGAGTTGTTTACTATACAACTCTTTTTTTATGGACATATAAGGCAGAAAGGCAACACCATGTCCTCTAATTGCAGCAAGCTTTACCGCCTCAAGGGAGTCCAGATTAAACAGTATGTTTAATTTAAGCTCACTCGCAGATATGTTATTTAAAGCCCTTTGCACACAATGAAGCTGTGAGGACCAGATTAACGGATATTTAGGGAGCTCATTCAGTGTGATTTTATCAGGACAAACGGTCGTACTGCTTGCCACTAGCATAACTTGATCAGAAAACACCATATTGGAGCTTAATTCAGATTTCGGGGAAGGTCCGGAAATAAAGCCAACATCACCTTCTTCAAGAAGCAAACGTTCTTCTACTAGTGACGATGCCCCTTCGTTTAGAGTGATATGGCAATTGGGAAAATGCTTTTTTACCTCATATAAGGTACATGGCAGGGCATAATTACAGACTTCTGGAATCGCATAAATAGACAGCTCATGTTGTGTTGGCTGTAAATGATTGATCTCTGTGACCATATCATCATACAATTTACAGATTTGCTCCGCATACTTCTCTGCTATAATCCCTGCTTCTGTTAGGCTGGCCCCTTTATTACTTCTCACAAAAAGCTCAGAACCCAAGGTATTCTCCCAGGATTTCAACTGCTGACTCAGTGCGGATTGGGTGATATGAGATTTCTGAGCGGCTTTAGATATACTTTTTAACGAAGCAATATCTAAAAATAATTTAAGCGTTTCCATATTCATACTTATTCCTCCTGTTGCCCGCTGTTAGTGCAAACTATAGCATACTTGATTACGCTCCATCTGTGCCATTAGTAACACTTATACAGCATAAAGAAAGCAGATAACCACAGCGCAAATAAGTATGTTACTATTTTCACATAGTCAATTACATAAAACGATGGAGGTGTTAGACTATGGGGCAAACCGTAAGTCCCGAAACGAAATCAATCCGAACCAGAGCTCCTAGAAAACCTAAAAAGAGTCAGTTGCCCATCGCGTTGCTGGTCACAGTTCTCATTATTGGGTTTGGTTTTTTCCTAGACCATTCCCACGATAAAATGGTTGTCTACCTGCTTTTCGGTATTTCGTTTGGCGTTATTTTGCAAAGATCACGTTTCTGTTTTACTGCATCACTTAGAGATCCATGTATTACAGGCAGCACATCGGTAACAAGAGCTGTACTGATAGCATTTTCTCTCGCTACGATCGGATTTACAGCCATAAAGTATCCAGCATTCCTGGAAGGTAAACCGATTCCTGGGATGGATAATGTGGGTCAAATCAGTTTTGCTTTGATAATTGGCGCAGTATTATTCGGAATTGGCATGGTTATTGCAGGGGGTTGCGCTTCGGGTACATTGATGCGTGTAGGTGAAGGATTCACGATGCAGATGTTGTCACTTGTGTTTTTTGTCATTGGGTCACTTTGGGGATCACATGATATGGGTTGGTGGAGAGCTAACGTTATAAAGGATGCACCCACTGTATTTTTACCAGACGTCTTTGGTTGGCTTGGAGCGCTAGTTGTTCAGTTCCTGATCATTCTTCTGTTGTACATCGCTGCAGTTAAATGGCAAGAGAAAAAGATGGGAAGCGCAGATTAGTTTAAGTTATTACGTGAATATTTTCACTATTAGGAATTTTAAAAAATATAAAAGGTGGTTTTTAAGATGGCTGAATTTACACTTGATTGCCTGGGAGAAGCTTGTCCGGTACCGTTAATGAGAACAGAGAAGAAAATGACTGAACTAAATGTTGGAGACGTTCTAGTTGTTGCTATTGATCATAGCTGCGCAATGAAAAACGTACCAGAATGGGCGAGAAAACAGGGACATAATGTGGAAATCGAAGAGGTCGATGATGGCGAGTGGGAAGTTGTTATTGAGAAGGTAAAATAGGATCGCTAAGTAGGAAAGGACGGTGAATGAAACGGTGAACGAATTCTGGTTGAAGATATCGTCTAACCGCTTTTACAAGCAATTGCTCAAAGAACCGTTTACTTATGTAACTGGAGCTGTACTTCTCGCTGTGTTCGCTACAGCACATCTGGCTGTTTTCTCAAAAGGATGGGGAGTAACCAGCGCCTTCGCGGACTGGGGAGCTTGGGCGTATCGACTGGTAGGAGGAAATGTAGATAACTGGGCTTACTTTAGTACGGAGAAAGCTCAAAAAACATTATCTTCCGGATTTTTGAATGATGGTGGGTCTATTCGAAATGTAGGGATTATCTTAGGTGCATTAGCAGCGACATTGTTTGCTTCCGAGTTCAAGCTTAAGAAAATTAAGTCCAAAAAGCAGGTAGTGGCGGCTGTACTTGGTGGGTTGCTCATGGGGTACGGAGCTAGACTGGCTAATGGATGTAATATAGGTGCATTATTTACGGCTATAGCTTCTTTATCGCTTTCAGGCTGGATTTTTGGATTGTTCCTGCTGGTTGGTGCATTTATAGGCAGTAAATTATTAGCCAAATTCTTTATGTAAAAGTGAAATAGACTGAGCTTATAGTGCTGACGAGAGTCAGCCTATTTTATTGAAATCATAGTCTACACAGGAGGGTCAATTGAAATGGAAAAGAAGACAGAACAGTATGATGTCGTCATTATCGGTGGCGGGGCTGCTGGATTAACAGCAGGGATCTATTGTGGACGAGCAAAATTGAAGACACTTCTTTTGGAAAAATCGCTGGTAGGCGGTCTTGCGACTTATACTAATGAAATAGAAAATTATCCTGGTTTTCCTGAAGGAACGACCGGAACAGATCTTATGGGATTATTTCATAAACAAGCCAAAAAATTTGGTGTTGATTTCAAAATGACAGATGTCAAATCTGTCTCGGCAGCGGAAGAGATAAAAGTAGTGGAAACCTTTCGGGTTCGATATGAATGTAAAGTCATTATCATAGCCAGTGGAGGAAAACCAAGAATTACAGGTGCAGCTAATGAAGATATGTTCTTATATGATAAAGGAATTTCCTTCTGTGCAACCTGTGACGCTGCGGCAAATACGGGGAAAACAGTTATGGTCGTTGGCAGTGGTGATGCAGCTATTGAGGAAGGGATGTTTCTGACTAAGTTTGCAGATAAAGTGATCGTATCTGTCATGCATGATCATGGGAAAATGGATTGTAATGAAATTGCCAAAACGCAGGCACTAGAAAACCCTAAAATGAAATTCATGTGGAATACGGTGGTAAGTTCTTTCGAAGGTGAGGAACGTTTGAATTCCGTCGTCCTGAAAAATTTAAAATCTAATGAACTGCAAAGCGTTAAGGTCGATTCATGTTTCTTATTTATTGGATACACCCCGAACACAGAAGTTTTATCAGGGGTAGTAGACTTAAATCGTAATGGATATGTACTTATTAATGAGAAAATGGAAACGAATATACCTGGGGTCTTTGCAGCAGGAGATGTGTGCGATAGATTTCTAAAACAAGTTGCTACCGCTGTTGGCGATGGTGCCATTGCAGGGTATGGTGCAGAGAAGTATATCTCTGAATGTGAGGTGTATGAGCATCAAATTCTGAATCAAGGCAAAGCATCTGTTGTTTATTTATGGAATGCCACAGATCCTTCCTGTCGGGAGTTATTGCCTTTAATTGAGGGATTTGAGCAATCCCATTCGGATGTCAGGGTCACAAAGGTAGATGTATATAAGTCACCCGGACTTGCTGCCAAGCTAGGGATAGATTCAGTTCCTTCTATTGTTTATCTGGATAATGGGAAGGTCCAAAAAGTAATTACTGAAAAGATAAATGAAGAAATACTGAGGACTCTTGCTAATTAAGGAGAAAGTCAAAGACACATGCAGATGTTATCTCTGTATGTGTCTTTTTTTATTCAAGCTTAAGGAATATGAGACGAGCTAATGCAAGAGAGTGTCAAAGTATCAATAATAGTTGTTTTGTCATATATTTTTGAAAGCGCTTAAACCTTATGATTATTTTATAAATGTTGCAACTATAGCGGAGGGAGAAAGGACATCAATTATCTGTACATATCTTCAAAATCATCACAAGGAGGATTCACCTATGGCGAACGCAAGCGTCGCACCAGACAAGAGATCCGGACCGAATCTAAACAAGCAACGAACTAGCGGGATCAGACGCTTTTTTAAGCAAATAGATCTACAGCTTATGGTATTGCCAGCACTTGTTCTAGTTTTTATTTTTGCCTATATCCCCATGTACGGGATTCTAATTGCATTCCAGGATTACAAGTTAGGGAATAGCTTTATTAGCAGTGACTGGGTTGGCTTAAAGCACTTTATTTACTTCTTTAATGCTCCTGAATTTGAAGTGGTTATGAAAAATACAATCATCATCAGCTTACTGAAGTTTTGTTTTGGATTTCCTGCACCGATTATTTTGGCGTTAATGCTGAACGAAGTCCGTAAGATGTTCTTTAAACGGGTGATTCAGACCGTTACTTACTTGCCTCACTTCTTATCTTGGGTAGTTATCGGCTCAATGGTTACCTCGATGTTATCCGTAGATAACGGCAGTATAAATATGCTGCTTGAGAAATTGAAATTCATTGATGAACCGATCAACTTCCTTTCCATGACAGAATATTTCTGGGGCATTTTAGTTACAACCAATGTATGGAAAGAAATTGGATTTGCTTCAATCGTGTACTTAGCTGCCATTGCTGGTATTGACCCGCATTTATACGAAGCGGCTTCGATGGATGGTGCAAGTCGGTTTAAACAGATATATTTGATAACGTTGCCTTCAATTATGCCAGTTGTAATCATCTTTATGATTTTGGCAATCGGTAATCTGGTGAATGCAGGATTCGAAGATATTTTGATCCTAGCTTCCAATCCAGCTCTGCGAGAAGTGTCAGATTCAGTTGATGTATATGTTGTACGTGTCGGTATAGACAATTTCAGGTACTCCTATGCGACTGCTATCGGATTGTTCAAGGCCGTGATCAGCGTGACATTACTTACCTTTGCCAACTTCATTGCCAGAAGAGCAGGGAACAGCTTGTGGTAATGAATTACTCAATATAGGGGGACCAAACTATGAAACGTATTAATATAGGAGATCGAATATTTATAGGATTCATATATGTATTTTTGACCTTCCTGGCATTTTCCGCTTTTTATCCATTTTGGAACTCACTTGTTATTTCCTTTAATGAGGGGATGGATACTTCGAAAGGTGGAGTTACTTTCTGGGTCCGTGAGTTCACGCTTGAGAATTATAAGATCGTTTTTGAAGATTCTCGTCTAATGGGTGGATTCGTCATTGCTACATTGCGGACAGTAATCGGTACAGTAACAGCGATACTGGCCACTTCGATATTCGCTTATGGAATGTCGAAGCGTGAACTGATGGGTCGCAAATACTACATGATTATGTGTATCATTACTATGTATTTCGGTGGGGGACTCATTCCGTCTTACATGCTTATCAGAAGTTTAGGTCTCTTCAACTCATTTTGGGTGTTTATAATTCCTGCACTGGTCAGCGTATGGAATATGATCATATTCCGGACCTTCTTTCAAGGCCTTCCACAAGGTTTAGAGGAGTCAGCAAAGATTGACGGTTGCGGATATTGGGGGACTTTTGTCCGCATCGTACTTCCTTTGTCGGGACCAGTTATAGCAACATTATCTTTGTTCACAGCAGTAAATCACTGGAATGAGTGGTTCGTAGCGAGTATTTACATTACGAAAGAGGAGTTAATGCCGATTCAGACCATCTTAAGACAGATATTGTTCTCTAATATTGCTTCAGAACAGCTGTCTAATGTAGATGCAAGCTCCATTGCTCATATTAACTCGGCAAAGAAAATAACCTCGAAGTCATTAACGATGGCTACGATCATGGTTGCAACCATTCCGATTGTATGTGTGTATCCATTCCTACAAAGATTCTTCGTTAAAGGGGTCTTGGTCGGATCATTGAAAGAGTAGGATGATAGAATGAGAATGGGTTTAGAGCGTATTGCTTTGAACATAGATTACAAATTGAAAGGGGAAAATACATTGAAGACTAAGAGAAAGATGCTTCTCGGTATGATGTCTACCTTGCTATTAACGACTTTGGTGGCGGGTTGTGGTGGCAACAATTCAAGCGCTCCGGCGGCAACTGCTGAACCAGAGAAAGAAGGAGGAACAGCGGTCAACACAGCAACTGAAGCACCTGCGGCTGATTTGTATGAATTAGGGAAAGAACCGCTTGAAGTCTCATTCTACGGAAATTACGGCTGGTATCAAATGCCGAAATGGGGCAAAGATGCTGCTTCTAAATGGATTTTAGATAATCTGAAGATCAATGTCACAGGAATTAGCTCTGGTGGTAATAACGCTCAAAAGCTGCAAACGATGATCGTTGGTAACGAGCTGCCGGATATTGTGTGGACCGAGAAAGGTGCTGACGTAGAACGTCTTCGCCAAGCGGATATGCTAGTTCCTTTGGATGAATATATTGATAAATATCCAAACTTTAAGAAATACTTAACAGCTGGACATTTGGAATTGCTTCGTTCCCCTGATGGGAAGATCTATCAGCTGCCGAATTATTATACAACTCAGCCAAACGGAAATGCCGGTTATGCTATTAATAAAAAGATTTACAAAGAGCTTGGTTCTCCTAAGCTAGAAACGACAGATGATTTGTATGCTTATTTAAATGCTGTTAAGGCGAAGTTCCCTGACGTTATTCCGTTCGAGACGGGTTTAGCGAGAGATGGTAACGGAATTGACCAGTTATTCTCCTCTTTTAAAGAGAGTAATCTGTCGTATACTAGAATATACGCCGTACCTGATGGCGACAAAATGGGTTCGATATACAAGGATGAAGGATTCCGTGAGTCAGTTGTATTTGCTGCTAAATTAATGCGTGAGAAGCTAATGACGCAGGATGCGAATACTCAAACAGAAGATCAAATTAGAGAGAAAGCGATGAATGGCAAGTTTGCTGTTATTGCGACTTTTGATCCAATGAAATTGCTCGCCACTGCTGATGAAGAGATGAAGAAGACGGATCCGGAAGCTGGATATATGTTTATTAAACCGATTTACAAAGCTGGTTTGGATCAAAGTAAGATTACTCCAGGAACGTATAATCAGTTAGGTTGGAACGTTGCTACAATCACTAAAAACGCTAAAAATCCAGAGGCTGTATTCGCTATGCTTGACTGGATGACAGGACCAGAAGGTTCTATGGTTCTTAACTGGGGACCTCCAGGACCAGAAGGGTATTGGGATGGATTTGAAGCAGATGGACTTACTCCTAAATTTAATAAAGATAAATATCTGAATGAGCCAGAAGCTCTGTCCGAAATTAACGGAAAAGCCGGTGACTTGGTATGGGTAGGTAATACTGTTTTCTTGGATAATACAAAGAAAATGATGTTGCAAACCCTTCCAGCTGACAAGATTGACTTTAGTAACCGTTGGCAGATGGAAGTAACTTGGGCTTCGCAAGGTGACTTTACGGAGTTCCTGAATTGGGATCCGGCTCCAGACAGTGAAGAAGGGATTATCAGACAAAGTGTCAGAGATATCTGGTTAACAGCAAGAGCAAAATCGATGTATGCGAAGACTGATGCAGAAGCATTAGCAATTCTTGATAAAGCACATGAAGATTCTATCAAGGTTGGCTATGAGAAATTCCTTGATTATGTAACAAAAGTATGGACAGAAAATAAGAAAGCTTTAGGTAAATAATAATTTGTAATACGAAGGTTTGCTATTTAGCAAGCCTTCGTTTTTACGTCCCATTTCTTGTACTCATTGTTTTATCAGCTGTTAGGGAAGAGAATGAATGGTATACTGAAAAAGATTGGTTAGTAGAATTCAGCTGGTTGGATTAAAACATTTCAAAGGGGGATTGTGTTGATGTACAACGTATTATTAGTAGACGATGAGATGCTTGATCTTGAAGGCATGAGACAATTCATTCCTTGGAATGAACTGGGTATGCAGGTCGTGGAGGCAGCGAATAACGCGTTTACGGCATGCGATATTTTAGAACAGCATGTTATTGATATTATAGTTAGTGATGTGAATATGCCGAATATGTCGGGTCTAGAGCTGGCTCGGATTGCCATAGAGAAAAAAAACGATATACGTGTGATTTTTGTAAGCGGTTACCAGGATTTCAGCTATGTGAAACAGGCGCTTTCACTAAAAGCATATAGCTATGTCCTTAAGCCAATGGATGACAAGGAACTTATTGCTGCACTACAGAAAGTAAAGCAGGATTTAGATGATGAAAGTAAACGGCGTGACGTGGAAGAAGCTTATCAGCATATGATTCCTATGGCCAAAAATGATTTGTTGATTCGCTTATTTGAAGGGGAATGGGAGGGGGACACTCAAGCTGGAATGTTGAAGCTTATGAAGTCTTACGGTCTGGATAAGCTGGAGTGGCCTATACGTGTGGCGGTTTTGGAGCTGGATTATTTCAATTGGTTTCAAGAACAGGATAATCTAACTAAACATCTAATGTCCAAGGACTTTCTGTATGAAGTGAATACAATTGCTCAGAAGCACGGTATGCCACATTGCTATAAGGTATCGTCTTATCGAATCGCGTTGTTGATTAACGAACAGGAGATGGAGAAGTTTATTGAAGAAATTTATGAGTCAATTCGCACAAAATTTCCTGTCACTATGACCGTAGGTGTAGGGAAGCCTACATTTGCTATGGACCAGGTCCACACCTCCTATCGGCAAGCTATGGAAGCCGTTGACGGAAAGATGTTTCTCGGCAAGGGCAAACTAATTATGTATGAAACGGTTAGCAGCGAACCTGGAATGATTGATGCCCGTACGTTGGATGCCCGTATGGATACACTTTTTAAAGCGATGAAAGAATATGAGTTAGTCCTTATTTATGACGAGATCGATAAGCTGTTCAGATCCGTGAGTAGTTTAAGATCTAAATTCACGATTCATAATCTAGCCATGTATATTATATGGAAGCTGGATCAGCAGTTGAAAGAGGTTAGTGAGGATTTATTTGAAATCTTAGGTATGGAGTTACATAGTTTAGATATTTTGCTTCAATTCGATACGATCAGTGATATACGCTCTTGGCTTGTACTCAAAACGTTTGAGATATCCGAGTACCTACGCAGCAAAACAGAGTCAGTGAACAATAAACTGATTAGAGAAATTATGCAAATGATGAAGGATAAGATGAGCGAGAATTTTACGTTAAAGGATATTGCACAGCAGTTCTCTTTCTCACCCAACTATTTGGGATATCTATTTAAGGAGGAGACTGGGAAAACGTTCAGCGAAGTACTCATTCAGCTGCGAATGGAACAAGCCGGCAAGCTTTTGAAAGATCCGAAGTGTAAAATCTATGAAATCGCGAGCCAGGTAGGTTACCGTTATCTTCCTTACTTCAGCAGACAATTCAAAGAAGCCTATGGTATGACACCTATGGAATATCGTAAGCGGGAGAAGTGATGGGGGATGATGTTGCATGAAACAACCAAGAAGTAAACATAAGTATGTGCCGATAGGGTATAAATTAATGCTGACGTATATTTTTTTCATTATTATCCCAGTATCTGTGATAGGTTTTGTCTCTCACTCTATGTACAATGATTCATTACGCGAGCATACAAGCTCGAATATTAAAGGTACGTTGTTGCAGATTCGCGATAATATTGATTACAAAATGGGGGAAGTTACCCGGATATCAACACAATTATATAGTGATTATGATTTCTATCGGAATCTTCGAAGCTATGAAGAAGGCTGGGAAAATTATGACCGGATGTCTATGAAGGTACTTCCAAAGCTGGACGTAGCTATTCAATCAACGGGTATGAGGATTGGGATGTCGCTATTTTTAAAGAATGAATCCATTCCTGAGATCTATTCGAATTCACTAGAGGGCTATCTGGATAATAGTAGCTTCTATCATCTTTACCATATGAACCGGATTGAAGGGAAATCCTGGTATTATGATTTTCCAACCGAGAAATATGCGGAGACTATGAAATGGTGGCAGATTGAGCGCGATGTAGAAAATAATCGTATCTCGTTGCTACGTAGATTAATAGATACATATGATCCTCTTGTACCTAAGGAGATTGGCTTCCTGCGGATTAATGTTGGCATTCCAGATCTGTTCAATAGTGTGAATTATACGAAGATAGGAAAAGGAAGTATTCTAATTTTAAAAAACGAGTTCGGAAGAACGATGTACCAATCGGGAGAACTACCAGAGCACAATACCAATGAAGCCGAACTTAATAAGGATTACCTGACGATTAGTGAAACAGTTACGGTTTCTAACCAAGCTTGGCAATTAAACGCGCTAGTTCCAATTACGATACTTGAACAGGATGCAGTGAAGGTACGACTGTTTATTATTTTAATGTGTCTCATCTGTTGTGTTGTCTTTAGTTTTGTCGGCATATTTATATCCCGATATTTTTCAATTCGGATTAATAAGTTCGTATACGTGCTGAATGCCTATCGGGAAGGTGATCTTCACAAGCGTATTTCCTATCGAGGCAAGGATGAATTCTCTCAGATTGCAACCGCATTAAATGATATGGGCGAAAATATCGATATGTTGATTAAAGAGGTATATTTGACGCAGCTCCAGAAGAAGGAAGCAGAGCTTGAAATTCTGCAATCACAAATCAATCCTCATTTTCTATATAATACGTTGTCATCTATTATTCAATTAGCCAAGTTTGGTCAAAATGAGAAGCTGCAGCAGATGGTGCTGGAATTAGCGAAGTTTTATCGCCTGACGCTTAATGAAGGACGAACCATGATTCCGGTCCCGACTGAAATTGAGCAGGCAAACGCTTATTTAGAAATTCAGAAAATTAAATACGGTGATCGTCTGGAAGTTATGTTTGATTTTGATACAGAAATCTGGCCTTATGAGACTATAAAACTGATTCTACAACCATTTATTGAGAACGTGCTAAAGCACGCCTGGTGTGGTGATCACATTCATTTACGCATTGTTGGGCGTAAAGAGGGCAATAATATTCTGTTCCGCATCATTGATGATGGAATCGGCATGAGACAGGAACGTATTGATCAAATTTTTGATCCAAAGGGTCACACGAATACAGGTTATGGGGTCCGTAATGTGGATCAGCGGATTAAACTACAATATGGATCTGAGTACGGCGTAACCATTTTTAGCCGTGTTGGAATTGGCACTTCTGTTCAGATACTCATTCCTGCTAATAAGGGCAAGCGTGGCATTCGTTCGAATGTTGTACATGATGAAAAGGGGTCTTAAAGCTAGTTTTTCTAGCCTAAGACCCCTTTAATTTTAATTAGAATCCTTTATATTGAGGCTCTTCGGACTCCAATTCGGTTACCCGGTTCTCCACTTGAGTTACGATTTGTTGTGTTTGCTCGGCTGCGTTCGTGAACAAGGTTTTTGCACTCTCGTTTTGTGTTTCTAGTGCAAATTGTTCAAGACTGGCTTGAGCACCTTTTAAAGAAGATAAACATGTTTTAACTTGTGAGGCTACTGTCATTGAGTTTCTCTCCTCTGTGTTGGATTATTAGCATGACGAATGCTATTGTCCTCAAATGCTTCTAGCGTTATGCAGGAAAAAAATTCATACTTGTAGTAATAGATGATTTTCCATAAATAAGTAGTGAAATTCCGGATTGAATGCGGCTTTATTGACAAATAATGAGTGTTAGTAAACAAGCTTTGATTCAAAAAGGAGGGTATTTGTAATGCCGGAGTGGTTGGAGGTTGTAGTTCGAACGCTCTTTGCTGTGGTTGTACTTTTCTTTTTAACAAAATTACTGGGAAAGAGACAAGTATCGCAGCTCTCGTTCTTCGAGTATATTACGGGGATAACCGTCGGCAGCTTAGCCGCTTACATTTCTTTGGATACGGATAAGTTATGGCATTTAGGGCTCATTGCACTGATTGTATGGGTGGCTTGTTCTTTAGGGATCGAATACCTTCAGATGAAGAGTAAAAAAGCAAGAGACTTTATTGATTTCAAGTCCACCGTACTAATTAAGGACGGAAAAATACTCGAAGATCATATGAAAAAAGAACGTTTAACCACAGATGAACTGCTGGAGGAATTACGCAAAAAAGACGTTTTCAATATATCGGAAGTGGAATTTGCGATTATGGAATCTGATGGAGCCATAAATGTTTTACTCAAGAGTGAATATCAGCCGGTAACTCCTAAGCAATTGGGTATAAAGGTTGCCCCGGAGAAAGAGTCGCAAGTTGTCATTATGGATGGTAAAGTGCTCGACAAACCATTAGACACCCTAAACCTGACGCGAAGCTGGCTGGATGGAGCCCTTGAGAAAATGGGTTTTACGGTTGAGAATGTTTTTCTTGGACAAGTTGATTCTTATGGTGAGCTGACTGTCGATTTGTATGCCGATAACTTTAAAGTCCCACAGCCGCAGGATAAGCCTCAATTATATGCTTTGCTGAAAAAATGTGAAGCTGATTTAGAAATGTTCGGTTTATCAACAGATAATGAAAAAGCTAAAAAAATGTATGAGCAATGTTCGGAGCAATTGCAAGCTTCACTGAAGGTTTTGAAACCGTTAATTCAAAGCTAAGAATAAAGATAAAGGCACTCTCGAGTAAGATCGAGGGTGTTTTTTATATTAATTTAAATTAATGTAATAATATGGGCATAAAGTAGCTGTACAACTTCGAAATATTAATTATAGTTGAGATTAGGCTGGAGTGATAGATGACACAAGATTGGAGGAATGCCTTCGCTTTTTATTTACATCAGAAAACAAGGAGGAAGATGTTCACGTGAAACTAAAAAGAAGATTTTCATTCGGAATTATGGTTGCGCTTACAACTTCGCTGGTTCTAGGTAATTTGGCATGGAGTAACCCTACCGCTCAGGCAGCAAATATCTTCAGTAATGATTTTGAGAATGGAAGTGCCGACAATTGGACGAGTACAACAGGAACTTGGTCTGTAGTTGAAGAAGGCGGCAATCATGTGTATTACCAATCCAGTCAAAACGAAGGACGTTCGTTCTCCGGTAGCAACACGTGGACAGATTACAGCGTTCAGGTTGATGTGAAGATTGATAACTTCAATGGGACTAATCGAACTTATGTGTGCGGGCGCTATGTTGACGGGAATAACTATTATGCTGCATCTCTGTCTAACAGTAATGGTGGGACGCTTGAAATACGAAAAAAAGTGAATGGTTCAAGTTCAACACTGGCTAGTAAAACTGATTTTCCTATAACTACAGGGACTGCCTATACAGTTAGGCTAGAGCTTAGTGGAGATTCGCTTAAAATGTATGTTAATAATGTTTTACAGCTAAATGCACACGATAACATTTTGACAGCAGGAGGTATAGGACTTGTAGCTTATAAGACAGCAGCGAAGTTCGACAATATCAATGTCTCCGATATCACAACGGGCACTCCGACACCAACGCCTACTATAGCTCCAACAATTGCACCAACGGTAGCTCCTACGGCTACTCCAACAGCAAGTGCAACTCCCACTGCGACAGTAGCTCCAACCGTCACACCAACAGCAACACCAACAGCAACACCAACAGCAACACCAGTTGCAGGCTCTATTTATGTAGCTCCAAATGGTCTGGACAGCAACGCAGGAACAATTGGTAGTCCAACCACACTGGCCTCAGCGATTACGAAGGTAGCCCCCGGGGAAACCATCTATATGCGTGGAGGGGTTTACACGTATTCTTCAACAATAATTGTTGGACAAGATAATAGCGGAAGCTCTAACTTACGAAAGAACATCGCTGCATATGGGACTGAGAAGCCTATATTGGATTTTTACGCCCAGCCATTTGACCCAGCTCAACGTGGTTTGCAGATATACGGTAACTACTGGAAGGTAAAAGGATTAGAGATAAGAGGCTCAGGAGACAATGGGATCTTTATTGGCGGGAACTATAACATTATTGAGAATGTTGAAACCCACCATAATCGGGATTCGGGACTGCAAATCAGCCGGTATGCTTCATCACTGACCAGCATGAGTCAATGGCCGAGCTATAATCAGATCATTGGAGTGTATTCTCATGATAATTATGATCCGGATAACGGGGAAGACGCTGATGGTTTTGCTGCTAAGCTGACCATAGGTCCTGGTAACGTATTCGA
Source organism: Paenibacillus sp. FSL R7-0048 (assembly GCF_038004505.1). NCBI lineage: Bacteria > Bacillati > Bacillota > Bacilli > Caryophanales > Paenibacillaceae > Paenibacillus > Paenibacillus sp. FSL R7-0048. The sequence goes on from NZ_JBBORF010000001.1 coordinate 3,319,865, forward strand.
TAAATGTATAGCTGCATGGAATACAGATGACGGCTGGGATCTTTACAGTAAATCAGAAACAGGCCCCATCGGAGTGGTGACGATCAAGAATAGTATCTCCTATAAGAACGGACAGACCTCAGATGGAAATTCAACGGCAAACAGTGATGGGAATGGATTCAAACTAGGTGGTGAAAAAATTGCAGTAAACCATATTGTGCTGAATAGCATAGCATTTCAAAATAAAAAACACGGATTCACTTACAATAGTAATCCAGGTTCCATTCAACTAACAAATAATACTTCTTGGAGTAACGGACAGAGTAACTTTGCTTTTGATGCCGGTACTCACCAATTTACGAACAACTTGTCTTTTGCTGGAGGATCGAGTGACAAAACAAGTGGAACCGATATTCTAAGTACTAATGTGTGGTGGAAAAGTAATGCAAGTACCAATGCCAAGGGTTTGGTGGCCAGTGCCGCTGATTTTGTAAGTCTTACACCTTCAGTGGTGCGAAATGCAGATGGTTCTTTTAGTCTGGGCAGTTTCCTCAAATTAACTGGGGGTAGCGATCTAACCGGATCTGGAACACCTAGCGGAACTAATATTGGTGCAACTTTTCCGTGATTTGAAAGCTAGGGGTTTGAGCTCCTTATTAAAGTGACTCTGTAGGATTAGATAGGTCATTTTATTCGATATTTTGATGGGCATGAGTCCGGTACTATACCGGATTTGTGCCTATTTGGTTTGTTTTAAGTATAAACCTTCCATCACGTTGGCAAACTAAGCCAGATTAACAAGTCACAATTTTGGAGGTAGTCTGCAGATGTCTGGAATTATTGAAACAATAAAAGAACAACTGGAAGGATCTAGTGATGCAGTTTTTCAAAACATTCGCCTTCATGGGCATTCCTGTGACTTGATCTATATCCCATTCATCGTAAATTCCCTGAGTCTTCATAAAGATATTGCATTGCCGCTAAAAAATGAAGCAAATTCAGAGCACAAATGGCCGGATTTTTTAGAACGACTGGATCGAGGAGCTGTTTTTCCCATCCCGTATCTTAAGGAGTTTGACATAAACAAGGCTGTGGATTTGATTGTCGCTGGAAAAGTAGTGCTTTATTTTGAAGAGCTTCCTTATGTTTATTATTTTGAGATCACGCAATATCAGAAAAGATCGGTTACGGAATCACAAAATGAACTTGTGGTGATTGGACCACAAGAAGCATTTATTGAAGATATTGAAACAAATCTGTCCCTGCTCCGACACAAAATTAAACATCCGGATCTAAAGACTATTCATTATACGATTGGTAAATATACCAAAACTGATGTGTATGTTGTATATATTGAAGGACTTTATAAAAAAGAAGTTCTTGCTGAAATTGAAAAGCAACTAAATGAAATAGATATTGATGGCATATTGGGCATTAGTTATATATCGGAACAATTACGGAAGGGGAACTTGACACCATTTCCGGTATTTCAATATACAGAACGCCCCGACTCGGTGGCAGCTTCTTTAATGGAAGGCCGGATCGGAATATTACAGGATGGCACACCCACTGCAATGATTGCACCTACCTCTTTTTTTACAATGCTACAATCCTCTGAGGATTATTATCAAAGCTTCTATGCCGCAAGCTGGATTCGAATCGTTCGATTTGTGTTCTCCATCATATCGATGATTCTTCCATCGCTTTATGTTGCGATTACAACCTTTCATCCTCAGATCATTCCCTCAAACCTGTTAATTACGATAGCATCTGCCAGAGAGAACATTCCTTTCTCAGCATTGACTGAGGCTTTGATTATGGAGCTTACCTTCGAAGCCCTTAGAGAAGCTGGAACCCGAATACCAAAGCCTGTAGGCCAGACCGTTTCAATTATTGGCGGTATAGTCATCGGTCAGGCTGCGGTGCAAGCGGGAATTGTATCCGCTCCTATGGTTATTGTTGTTTCCATTACCGGTATTGCCACCTACATTATTCCCCATTATGAGCTCGGTCTGACTTTTCGCTTACTTCGTTTCCCTTTATTGATTATGGGGGGAACAATGGGTTTGCTCGGGGTATATATTACAGCTTTTTTGATTTACGGGCATTTAGCTAATCTTAGACCGTTAGGATCACCATATTTACAACCCGTTGCCCCTTTGGTGTTAGAAGATTGGAAGGACACATTATCTCGCTTTCCCTCTAACTATATGAAGAAACGCAGCAAACTTTATAGCAACAGGAATCTAAGGAGACAGAATCAAAAATGAGAACTCTAAAGATAGGAGTTGTTATACTTCTACTCCTAAATTTAACAGGCTGTTGGTCTTCAAAGGTGGAACTGGACGAATTAACCTTTGTGTACGGCTTATTTATAGATGTAGGCAAAGAAGCAGGCACCGTTGAAATTACGATTAACTCTCCTTTGCCCAATCGTCTAAACTCGGGAAGCCAGCCTTCAAGTGGTGGCGGTGATGGGAATAGTTATTCTACAGTTTCTAAGACCGCAGATACGATCGCAGACGCCATGTTACTAGTTCAGAAAGATCTGACACGTCAACTTAGTCTTTCCCAATTGAAAATAATTGTCTTAGGGAAAGCTTATGCAGAACAAGGGATTGGTGAACTCCTATTATGGATTAGAAGAGAGCCAAGTCTCCCCCTTGGAACCTATGTCATGGCTAGTCCCGGCAGTGCAAAAGAGATGAATACATTAACACCTATCTATGAACAATTGCCTTCTGATGTACTGAGGAGCTTTGGAACAGAAAAATACATGTTTTCGACTACAATTAAGGACTGCATATTCGCTGAGGCTTCGGGCGTTGGATTTGCTATAAATAATCTTTCATTTGGTAAAAAAGAAGAAACTACAAAAGAAGGTAAACCACAATATTGGGCAGGCATTCAAGGAGCTATGTTGTTTCAGAATGAGAAAATGAAGGGAATACTAAAGCTTAAAGAGGGGAGGGCATTGGCATGGGCCGCAGGCAAGCTTAAGCTGTCGGTTTATTCTGTTACCTGGGATGGTGGAGAAAGTGCAGCAAGTGTTGTATTTGTTAGCGCCAAATCTTCGAAAAAAGTAAAAATAACGGATAAAGGTCCAGTTTTTACAGTGAAATTAAAGGGAAAAGCTAGTGTGATTTATTTAAGGGATCCTAAGAAAAGAAATCTAGAAGAGATCAGTAATATCATTACAGAGAAACTAAGCGATAAAGTAACTGCTAATCTGACCGAAGCTATACATTTATCCCAAAAAGCAGGTGCGGATGTTCTACAGCTGGGCATGTTGCTGGAATGGAATGATCCGAAACTTTGGAAGCAATTAAGAGAACGTTGGGATAATTACTACGCTCATGAGGCAGATATTAAGGTGAAGACGGACTTTCGGATTGTGGATTTTGGAACAGCAAAATAAAGAACTGAGGAAGGAGAAGTTATGCGTACAACAAAGTGGCAGCTGTTCCGGTTTATCACCATTTTTTTTAGCTCACAAACCACCATTTTTTTGATACCAGCTATTATTGCTACTTCCTCTTATCAAGGCTGGATTGCATTAATCGTTGGCTCCTTATTAGGATTGATATTATTGTGGTTTACAATCTATGTTGGTAAGCTGCGACCTAATCAAGCTTGGGTTCACTTTGGAAAAGAGATCATTGGCAAATGGCCACATAAATTTATGATTCTGCTCCTACTATGCTGGTGTGTTTATTATGTTTCTTTCGATATAGAGAATTTCGTACTATTTTTCGGCTCGAATTATTTAAGAGGAACTCCACCTCTATTTATCCAGTGTGTCGTTGGTCTCGTAATCATGTACACGGCAAGTCTAGGATTTGCAACAATTACATATATGGCCGATGGATTATTTATTATTTTCTTTATTACCGTGATCATTTTATTTAATTTATTCCTTCCAAACGCGGACTTTAATATGGTACCTGCTTTCTTTCATTATCATGATCCTGGAATCGCCCTGAAAGATTCTATTGTGGTCATGTCATGGTTTGGAGAATGGATTGTCCTTTTGTTCATTGCACCTGATTTAAAAATTGAAGCGAAAATGATGAAAAGATTAGTATTTGCGCAGTTCTATGTTTCAATTACGGTCTTAATAGGATGGTTATTGACAATGATGAGTTTTGGTCCACATTTAGGCCAGCAACTCCAATATCCTTTTCTTGAGATGGTGCGTAGTTCGAAAGAAGATAATTTATTAGGTAATACAGACCCGCTTTTGATTGGAATATGGTCGTCTTCGATGTTTATTCACAGCGCTTTCCTTATCTATATAGCTTCAAAATGTGTAGCAAGTTTGTTTAATACTAACAGTAAAAAAATTTACGTTCCCCTTTTAACACTGGCTTCAGTGACAATAGCGTACTTATATTCACGCGACGTCGGAAGATATTACGAACACTACAAAAGCTTTGCCATTGTGATCATTTGGCTAATCGTTGAAAGCATACCCATCTATTATGGGATTGTAGCCTTCTTTCGATATCGGCATAAGACTGCGAAATGAAAATCGAATGGAAGACGGGTGCTGTCTAATTATGGGCAGTGCCTTTTTTTGTGAATTATAAATCGGGTACGCTTTCTGTTATGATTAAAGCACTTATTACATAATTATCCTCAGATTGGATGGTGTATTCACATGAATCTTCAAGAAGTAGCTGAACTTATCAAATCTATTAGGGGCAATCTTGCCAAAGTCATTGTAGGAAAAGAGGAGGGAGTAGACCTGCTGCTGACCGCATTACTTGCGAATGGACATGTCTTGCTGGAAGATGTACCTGGTACGGGTAAAACCTTGCTGGCAAAGGTGCTTGCCAAATCATTGGATTGTTCATTTAAGCGCATACAATTTACGCCGGATTTATTGCCTTCCGATTTAAGCGGGATCAACTATTACAATCAGAAGACGGGAGAGTTTCAGTTCAGACCGGGTCCGGTATTTGCTAATATACTGCTGGCTGACGAAATTAATCGTGCAACACCTAGAACCCAATCCAGCCTACTGGAGTGTATGGAGGAACGGCAAATTACTATCGATGGGGTAACGCACGGATTAGAAGCACCGTTTCTTGTCATTGCTACTCAGAATCCGATAGACAACCAAGGGACCTTCCCACTGCCTGAGGCTCAATTAGATCGATTTTTGATGCGGATTACTACGGGTTATCCTACCTTTGATGAAGGGATACATATTTTGCAGCGTTTTCGTGAGAATAATCCGCTCGAAGAGTCTTTTCCTGTAGCAACGGCACAAGATATTCAAGCCGCACAGCGTTTAGCCGCATCGGTAAGTATCAGTGATGATTTATTAGGTTATATCGTACGGATAACGGAAGCTACCCGCAAATCTACGGCAGTAAAACTGGGTGCGAGTCCACGTGCCAGTGGCGCGTTGCTTAGATCAGCTCAGGGATATGCACTTATTCAAGGCAGATCCTATGTAACACCGGATGATATCAAAGCCGTGGCTGCTTCCGTGCTTGCACATCGTCTGCTGCTTCATCGGGGATTAGGCTCAAGAGAGGGACAAGCCGCGGATATTGTATTGCAAGTGCTTCGTGAAGTTGAGGTGCCTGCTGAACCCGTGACGTCCTTAAGAGGCGGAAAGGTGGAATGACCTATGGCTTTGCCTTGGTTCATTTTCATTACAGTGGCGTTGGTGTTACTTCTTGCTGACATTTATAAACGGAATGGTCTGAAAGCGCTTAGTTATTCTCGTTATTTTTCAAGTAAGACTGCTTATGAAGGAGAACGTATTGAGATGATCGAGGAGATCATTAATGCGAAGCTTCTTCCTTTGCCGTGGCTCCGATTGGAGTCTAGTATTGCGAGAGGTCTGGAATTTGGAAGTCAGGATAATCTTGGGATTAGTACAGGTGAAATCTCTCAGAATCATATTAGTTTATTCTATTTAAAATCTTATCGTCATATTAAACGACGGCATCAAGTGACATGTGAGCGCCGTGGTTTATATCGTTTGGAATCCGTGACTATGACAACGGGAGATCCATTTGGTTTGACTCGAAAAAACAAAACATATCCACTCGAGTTAGAGTTGTTGATCTATCCCGTTCTGCTGAATCTAGACGAGCTTCCATTGCCCATTCATAGCTGGCTGGGTGAGCTTCCTGTGAAAAGATGGATCGTTGAAGACCCTTTTCTGACTGCTGGCATTCGTGAATATAGCTCAGGAGATTCTATGGGATTGGTAAACTGGAAGGCTACAGCACGTACTGGTGTTATGCAGGTTCATAAAAAAGATTACACGGCTGATTCCCGGCTCGTCATCTGTCTGAATATAGAGGACAGTGATTCCATGTGGAGAACGGTGACTGATGTGGAACGAATCGAGCAAGGAATAAGATATGCAGCGACTATAGCTGAATACGCAATGCAGCATGGAATTGAGACCGGATTAATCTGTAATGGCAGATTGGACGATGCTGGCGAAAGAGATCCAATTGAAGCAGAGCCGATGGCTCAGCTCGAAGATATGTTAGAGCTCCTGGCAAGGCTGAAGCTGGATAGAACACTTCCTATGAGTCGACTATTGGAATTGCAGGTTGAGAGTGGAATTAGTGACACAGATTTTCTAATCATAAGCTGCCATAGGGGAGCAGAATTGCAAAAGGCGACGGATCTCCTAATGCAGCAAGGCAATGGTGTGGAATGGCTGGATATTCCGGAACAAGGGAGAGAGAGCGCATGAAGCTTACGTTGTCTGGCTATGTAAGGGAAACAGTGAAACTCTGGTTGTGGTCTATTATTGAATTGTTGCTATTTCTACCGGTTTGGGTTCTATTTCAGATATATTTGTTGCCCCAACAAGATGAACAAATATGGTTGATTGCGCTGCCTATACTAGCTTTAGCAGGCATTCTTTTGCGCAATTTTTGCAATGTAAGATGGAAGCAATTACTTGCCGCCTTAATCCTCGGGGCATTATTAGGTGTGGCTTCAGGGAGTTTATCCATCGAAAGCCTTCCCTTAGGTGTGGCTGGAATTATATGTACATTCTTAGGGATGACGGTAGACTCTAGAAATAATAGATTCAGAATGTTTTGGATAGGTATAATAATCTATTTTGTGGCAACTATAGCGTTTCATAGAGTTCCTGAATTGGAGCCAAGTGTGCCGTTATTGACCTGGTGTGGCAGTCTGTATTTAATACTGACTTTACTTATTTCTAATAGCAGCTATATACGATACAGCGCACTTACTGAAGAGAATGAAACGCTGCCCAAAGGGATACAACGGAATAATCGTATATATGTCATTGTGATTGGAGTTATTGCAGCTGTACTAGCGGCAGGTGTCGGTAAAGCTATAGGATCATTGGTATGGAGACTCTTACGCTCATTTTTCAATTTTATTAATCAGTTATTTTCTGGCACAAAAGAACCAGAGCCTCCGCCAGCAGAATTGCCGCCAGCAACTCCGATGTTACCACCTGTTGGCGAGCAAAAGCGTGGCTGGCTAGCTATTATACTAGAATACGGGTTTTATATTTTGGCGGCGGTATTATTGGGGTTTGCAGCCTATTATGCACTTCGCTGGTTGTACAGAAATGCTGGAGAAAAGTGGCGGAAAGTCATAGATGCATTGTTATCGATGTTACGTAGGGAACATACCCCTAAGAATAATACAGCATATCTTGACGAGGAGAAAAGCGTCTTTACTTGGGAACAAACCGTTCGAGGGTTAAAGGATTTCTGGAGCTCTCGTCTTCCTTCAAAACATCGTAAGGATCGCTGGGATCAGATGAATGGCGAGCAGGAACGTGTCCGTTGGCTTTATCGGCGGTGGCTTAATATAAAGCGCGATAACGGTTATGAAATGAAAAGTTATCTTACGCCGCAGGAAACAAAAAGGGATGTTTTGCTATGGGGAGATCGTAGCAAGCATAAACGTAAGGGTGATGATGATTCTTTAGCAGCAGATCAATTGATTGAAATATATGAAAAAGTTAGATACGGAGAAGATGAGCCTGCCGCTTCTGATATTGCAGCTTTGAAAAATCAACTGAAATTATAGAATCATTTTCAGAATATATGCAAATTGGAACAAATAGGTTACAAAAGACCTGTAAGAGTTACAACATGGATACAATTGGATCTGTGCTAACCACTATAATAATTCTAGTAAAATACTCGTGGAGGGAAGTCAATGAGAAAGCATAGCAGTACATATGTTGTTTTACTCTTAAGCACCTTTGTCATAAGCCAGTTGACAGGGCATACCGCTTCGGCTGCTGCAGTTAGTTCTGTTCAGCCAAAATTGGCGGTAGCTGCTGCAACTGTAACAGCTCCTAGTAATCTGGGTTCCGTTTCTTTAGGAGCTAATATCAAAGCTACACTGGAAGATGTGAATATTTGGTCACAGCCTGGAGGCAATATTTTAACTTATACAATTAACTATTCGAATGGCAGCAACAAAAGTGCTAGCCTACTGTATTATTTTTCGAGAGTTATGACCTCTGGCGGCTCTGTTATTCCAGGGAATCCACTAAGTGCGGACGCTACTAAGAAAAAAGTGGGTTCTAACGAAAGCTTGCGCGTTACATATTATGTTAATGTTGGCCAGGTAAATTCGTTAAAAGGTATCAAGATTCCAATGTACGTTTGGGATTCCAAAACCAAGGGGTATCTCAAGCAAGTAGGAACTTTTAATATACCCGCCAACTATTCGCCAACCGCTGTAAACGGAAAAAATGTAAGCACTACAATGAATGACATTCCGGTTATTGCTAAAAGTGAATCCTTGGAGCTCTACAAATACAGCGGAAAGGTTTATGCCAAGGTGGGCATAAGCTTGACCAATAAAGGCAGCAAAGTATTAAGTGATCCTGGTTACGCAGCATATTTGGTCTCGGCAGGGGGAAGCTCGTATGAATTAGCCCTTGACCGTTCTCAGCTTAGTTATAAAATTCAGCCCCAAGAGAAAAAAACCATTTATTATCTTACAGAAATTCCTTCGTATATGAAGACGGAGAATATGAAACTGCAATTCACCCAAAAGGATGAGGCGCTGAAGCTGGAGATTGCCAAATCCTCGTACAAGCTGCCTGCGGCTACTACACCAAATCTGGTAGTTGGCAAAGGTGTAATCAAGAAAATTACCATCAATAACAATACGGTTGAAACCCAATTAAATAACGCAACCGTATACGCAGAGAACAATAAGGGATTCTGGACTTTTCAGCTGCGAGTGAAGAATACAGGAAAGACAGCCGTTACGTTACCTTCTTATGAGCTTGCTGTCAAATCCTCAACGGGGACAACCTTTCCGATCAATTCTAAGGGCTTGAGCGGATTAACCATAAAACCGCTGGAGGAAAAAATCATCCCGCTTACCGCACAGGTACCCCTTGAGGTAGAACAGAATTCACTGCAATTGCAGATGATTGAGGCTGTTTCTGCTCCAGATAATAGTGAAACGGGAACTACTGGAGAAGGTGTAGCAACTGGAAGCACTGGTGGAACCAATGTCGCTACGAGCAACACAGCTAAACTAACGGTTCCGGTTGCTTACTTTACGATCTCCTATACCTTGCGTCCTGAGATACAGAAAGGTATGGAATATAGAGCAACAAATGAATATGGGACGTTTACTTATAGTTTAGTTTCCTTGCAGCGCTTTCCATGGAAAGACGATGATATCGTTGTTGCCAGATTAAATATTACGAATACCCAATCGGTTGCCTTGTCTCTGCCGGAATTAAAGGGAGCTGTTCAGGTAGACAATGAGGACATGTCATCTTCAACGGAATTGTTTATGGATAAGGAAACTTCAACGATTGGGCCCGGAAAAAACGCTGAAATCTATGTGTTTGCCAAAATTCCTTATACACAAGAGTTCGATAAATTAAAATTAAATCTTTATTCTATGGTAAAAGAAGAGAAAAGCTCGTTCCTGTCAGTTACTACGAACAGCATGATGAACGCTGTAGCCTCTATTGAAACTGGAGGAAGTTATGTTATCTCTGGTAAAGGCAAAAACGCAAAAGTGCAAGAGAACAAAACCATTATTTATGAAGGACTTAACTCCAATCTCGTATACACAGAGCTGCTTCTGAGCAGTGAAGAGAAAAGACAAAGCAAAATGGCTCGCCTCCAAGCTTATTACAAAACGGGAGATGGTCAGCTATTCGAAGCTACAGCCAATCAGCCGGATACGTCTGCTACTCCAGGCGGTAAGCAATTAATCACCTTTTGGGCTAAGGTTCCCAAGGCTGTTAATGCTTCTGATGTAAGCCTGTTCCTTGGGCCAGGGATTACTGGGAATAAGCTGACGGAACCCGGTCAGGAATCCACTGGATTTATTAATATGGCTTCACTGTCATTAAATCCGGTCATCACACCACCAGAGAAGAACTTGACGAAGGTGGCTATTTATCCGTATACCATGTCCGTTCTAAGTTCGGAAGGGCGCTCACTACAAGGCAGTGACTCTATAAATATAGTTATGAATTACAATCTTCTTCGTGACAGCAGCTATGATATGGGAACCTTCACGCATAAGCTGGTCCTCAAAATGACGGATCCATATGGTCTATCTCAGGAACGAAGCTTGAACATTGGCACCGATATTCTTGAAGGGACCAACAACTCGTATACAGCAAGCTTTAGCAATAATATGTATAAGAATTTGTCAGGAGGAACCTACCGGATCACGCTGTACGATGAATTCCAAGGTGAACGGATCGAGCTGGCTAGTCAAGCTTATAACATCAAGATTGATAGAGCAGTTGTAACTGAGAAATAGCATTTCATATCTATTATTGTACGAAGAGGAGCAGCTCCAATGTTGCGAGTGGAAAATGTAACGCATTCTTATAAAAACGGTAATGAAACTACAGCAGTGCTTCATCAAATTGACTTTTCTGTGAAAGAGGGGGAGATGGTAGCACTGCTGGGGAGCTCGGGTTCCGGTAAGTCAACGATGCTCAATCTGATGGCAGGACTAATGAAACCTACGGAAGGCCATATTTATATTGCCGATCAAGATATCGTGAAGATGAGTGAGAATAAGCTATCGGAATTTCGTAGAAAAAATATCGGGTTTATCTTTCAAGCTTATGAGCTGATTACTAGCATGACAGTCCGTGAAAATGTAGAGCTGCCGCTGGTTTTTCAATCCGTTGCACCCTCTATACGTAAACAAAAAGCTTTAGAATTGTTGGAAGGAGTCGGCATTCCTGATAAAGCCGACTTGTTCCCTTCCCAGCTGTCTGGCGGACAGCAGCAGCGTGTTAGTATTGCACGCTCCTTGATTACGGAACCATCTGTTATCTTTGCAGATGAACCAACCGGAAACCTAGATTCGAAGACAGAAGAAGAAATTATCAATATCCTGCTTAACCTGAACAAGAAGATGAAGACCACCTTCATAGTTGTAACTCACGAGCTAAAAGTCGCGGAGCAAATGCAGCGGATATTCACGCTTCGGGACGGATATATGATTACTGAAAACCAAACTTCTTCGAATACTGAACTCGAAGGGGGTATACTCATTGAGGATTAGTGATATTTCCCGCTTGGCTTGGGAACAGGTCAAACGGCGGAAAGTTGTCACAGGTCTTTGTATGGCTGGCATATCCATTGGATGTGCTGCAATCATAGTTGCATTAAGTATAGGAGACTCCGCACAGAGCTACACGGAGCGGGAAATCAACCGCAATTTCAAAATGGATGAAATTACGGTGTCTCCCAACGGAGGTATACCCTCCCAAGGAGGAGGCAGCGGTGGCAGCGGATCGTCTGCGGCCAATGAAAAGCTTGATCCCGGCAGGCTGACAGCACAAAAGCTGGAGATTATTAAAGGCTTGCGGCATGTAACTGCAGCAGCTCCCTTTCAAGAGCTAGGGTACATACAGATGTTGACTATCGATAATAAAATAACAGATGTACAGCTTATTGGAACGGATCTACGCTTGTTAACGAAATATGATAAGAAATTCAAACAAGGCGGAGCTTCTGATTTGGTAGGAATGGCTGTACTGAACTATGGTGCAACCGTTGGACTGATTGATAACGAAACTCGGCAGCGTCTTTTTGAACAACTGAGTACAGATCCATATAACAATAAGTTGATGGAACAGTACAACAGCTTAAGCATGCTTCCAACAGATATGTACAAGCAACAGGTTCAATTACAGTCTTTTGATCCCGCCTCTCAAACCGGAGGGATGTTAGTTAGCTCACCGATTCAAGTGGTGGGAATCCTCGACAACCCGAGTGGAACGAACGAGGATATGGCTATGTACGACAAGAAGATCTATGTGTCACTAGAGACTGGCGAGCGGCTTGTAGAACAAATGAAGCTATCGAGTGGAACCGCTGGGCAAAAGGGTGTCTATAACTCAGCGATTGTAAAGGTAGACAGCACTGAGAATATCGTGGAACTAGAGAAGCTTATTCAGAAACTTACCTTAACAACAAGCACAAATTTGTATCAAAAAGAGGCACTCGCTGATACCTTCAGCATGGTCAAGAAAGCAGCTCTCGGTATAGGTGTATTTATTCTGATTATTGCTTCGATCTCCATTATCGTTGCGATGACTATGTCCACTCATCAACGACGACGGCAGATCGGTATTATGAAAGTGTTAGGCGCCAATATGGGCCAGATCCGCAATATGTTCATTACAGAAGCGGCATTGCTCGGGATGTTGGGCGGATTGCTCGGCATAGCCTTTTCATACTTGATTGTATTAGGAATTAATAAGCTCATCGGTAACTCTTCAGGAATGGGTGGAGGCGAGCCTTTGGTGATTTATATTCCTCTGATGACTCTTCCGGTTGGGATCGCATTTGCGGTAATGACAGGGGTATTATCGGGTATTTATCCGGCGATCAGTGCATCCAGAACGAATGCACTCACGGCGATTAAACGGGATTAGCTATTTTTAAGTTGAAAGGAAGCCAAAGTGATGAAGAGGAGAATCAAGTGGATTGTATTGGTACTGATTATAATTGCAGCAGGTTATTTTCTATATAGTAAGATGTATAAGCCTGAAGCGCAGTTAGAGCCTGTTGAACCCCCACAAGCCATAACTTTTGAGGTCACACAGGAGACCATTACCAATTCCATACAGGTTAAAGGTAATTCTAATTATGAGAAAGAAACGCTTGTTTATGCTCCATATGCTTCAAAGGTGACAAAGTGGAAGGTTGAGAACGGTGGACAGGTCAAAAAAGGTGATTTACTGTTTACTCTCGATCAGGAAGCCTTGAAGAATGAGATTGCTACACAAGAGGCGACCATCCGTAAAGCAAAGCTGGAAGCAGAGCTGAATGCATTTGTGAGCCAGCAAGACGAGGAGAATGCAGCCCTTGGTGCGACTGAAGCAGAACGCATTAAAGCACTCACAGCCCAAGAAGCAACACGGCTAGGGGACGAGCTTAATCAGGTCAATGCCGAAATACAAGCACGCGAATTAACAGAGAAAAAAGCCAAACTCAAAACAGCACTTTATTATGCTCCGGCAACCGGCATTTTCTTATTTGACAGTGCAAGCGAAATTCCGCAAACAGTGACAGATAATCAATATATCGGAAAAATAGTAGATATGAACAAGCTAGAATTCATTGCTCTTGTAGGTGAACAAGACGTCTTCCGTATAAAGACAGGTATGAAGGTTGACGTAAAAATGACAGCTATAAAAGATTTGAAGTTATCTGGAGAAGTTACGAAGGTGGCGAAATTTGCAAAGACAGCTTCAGGTCAGAATGCTACTGCCAGTTCGGTTCCTCAATTCGAAGTGGTTATCACGCTGCAGCCTGACGAGCATTTGATCGGTGGCTTAAGCTTAAACGGAGAAATTGAAACAGTTCGCAAAGAAAATGCCACCGTTGTATCCAGCATAGCTGTAATGCATGAAGGAGACCTCTCCTACGTTATGCTGGATAAAGGGGACGGGCAATATGAACGAAAAGACATCGAAGTGGGTCTGGAAACTACGGACAAAACAGAGGTTCTCTCTGGGTTGAAGGTTGGAGATGTTGTTGTTCTTCAGTAACAATGACTAACGCTTAGATTTACTTCTCAATCGTTTGACGCCAAACGTTAATATCTTTATTAAGATCGGTAAGATCAGGAACCGGGATTTGCTCATCGGAAAGGTTATATTTGGCTTTTAAGGCTAAGATCCGATAGACGCTTTCATCAATCCGTGTTTCTTGAATCTTACCGTTTTTTACGTTTTGCAGGAGGGAGTCCATGACCCGTTTTTCATTATCATAGCCGTGAGCGACAAGGAGAATATCACTACCTGCATTCACAGTATCTACTGCTGCTGTAGTCAGATCGTAGTTCTTCATAATGGCTCCCATGGTTAGATCGTCTGTAATTACGATTCCTTGGTAGCCCATTTCATCTCGAAGCTGTTCACCAATAATGGTACGCGATAAGGATGCGGGTTTGTCTGGATCTAATTTTGGAAACAAAATATGAGCGACCATTACGGCGTCCGTCCCCTCTTTAATGGCTGCTTGGAAGGGGAGCCATTCTAAGTCGGCTAGCTGACCGGCTGTTTTGTTCACAATCGGCAGATCCAGATGGGAGTCGACAGAAGTATCTCCGTGTCCTGGGAAATGCTTGACAACAGGAACGACGCCTTCGCTCTCAATTCCCTTCATTTCGGCAATCCCTAGTTGAATGACTTGGCCAGCAGCATTGCCGAACGACCGGTCTCCGATGACTGGATTGTCTGGATTGCTATTGATATCGAGAACGGGAGCAAAGTTCATATTAAATCCGGCTGAACGTACTTCTCTTGCGAGCAGCTTTCCCATTTTCTCGGCAGCAGCAGCGTCATTACTTGCACCCACTGTTCCGTTAGAAGGGAATGTAGCATATTCTTTAGGCATCCGGCTGACTTTTCCACCCTCCTGATCAACACTCATGAATAGTGGGGCAGGGTTACCAGTGTTACTCTTTTTCATAGAATTGATAAGACTGATCATCCCTTTCAGGCTTTTAATATTGTCCTTATAGAGGATGATTCCACCTATTTTGTCTTCGGTAATCATCTTTTTAGCTTGCTCATCAAGGACAGTTCCATCAATTCCAACTAGGAGCATTTGTCCGATTTTTTCTTCCAAAGTCATCTCAGCAACCTGAAGAGCAATTGGATCGCTGACTGCTGAGGGGGTGGGAGCCAAGCTGGTGGTTGGTGCAGGTGTGGATTGGGAGGTCGGTGAATCGGTAGCTTCGGACTGTGAATTACTGCTGCTATTAGAACAGCCAGCAATGAGGAACAGTGACACCATAGCTGCAATAATGAAGAGTGTACCGGAAATCTTAGGCTTTAGGCTGTGACGGGTGAATCTAATCATCTGAATAGTCGTCCTTTCGTTAGCTAAATTAGATATTGGGAGAGGAATCCTTGCTGACTTAGAAGCACGGTGATAAGATAAACTTAAATATTTACATATTAAATTTGAATAATGAGGTGACGGTCCAATGAAAGATGGATTAGTACAAGCACTTAATGAACAGATGAATTTCGAGTTTTATTCCGCTCATGTTTATCTAGCGATGGCTGCTTATTGTTCCGGCGAAAGTCTGGATGGATTTGCAAACTTTTTTCTAATTCAAGCCGAAGAAGAACGGTTCCATGCCATGAAGATTTATAAATTCCTTAACGACCGGGATAACCGTGCTACGCTAGAAGCACTGCCAGAGCCGAAGAACGAATATAACTCGATGTTAGATGCTTTTGAACATGCCTTCGCGCATGAACAGCAGAACACTAAACGATTCTATCATTTGGCTGACCTTGCTCTGGATGAGCGTGAACATGCGACGATTTATTTCTTGAAATGGTTTATAGACGAGCAAGTAGAAGAAGAAGCACTTTTTAGCAACATCATCAGTAAACTGAAACGAATTGAAAAAGATAGCAACGCCTTCTACATGCTGGATGCCGAGTTTGCTGCACGTACTTTTACAGCTCCGGCTGAATAAGTTATTGAAGCCTAAAAGCCTGAGAAATCAGGCTTTTTTATTTTATAGATGTAGGAAGTTTAATCGCGAGCAGCTTATTATCCGTCCGAATCATCAGCATCCCTCCAGTTTTAAGGGAAGGGGCAAAGTTACGAGAGCCTGTGTTCACAGTGAAAATAGGCTTTAGAGTTAACATGTCATAAGCGTGAAATAGGCCATCAGATTGTCCACTATAAACCACGTTTCCGAACAGATCCGTCTGTACCACTGGATTCTCTCCAATATTGAGGTCGACAAGCTGGCCGGTTCCTAGCTTAAGTGCGGATAAAGTACCTTTATCTTGATTTTGAAATAACATTCTTTGTTGATAAACTTGGTTCAATGGAGAGTCTTTTTCTTTAACCATCGAGGTCCAGGTTTGCACCGGTTTACCCTCTGCAGAATAATTCCAGAAATCATATTTCACAAACTTACTGCCCTGAAAGATATAAAAGTCCTTTCCATCCAAAAACGCGTTTCCATTCATCCCATTATAACTGTACACACCATCTTTATTCTCGGTATCTGTCCATTTATATAAACGTTCTCCTTTTAATTCACCTGTCTTTATGTTGAACACGGATACTTTGACTTTTCGATTTACCGGGTCATCATCCATCATAAATGTATTCGTGATAGAGTAGAGGAGCCCATCCTTCACTGCTAACGGCATCCACTGCCGGGTCTGGTCCCATAGTTTTTTTCCTGTCAGACTGTCATAAGCGGCGAGTCCAGCAGTTGTTAAGGCCCCTTGAGACAGATAGCTGCGAATAACGACCCCATCTGATTCCATGACCTCTGATAAGCCTGTAAAGTTATTGCTTTTCTCTACAGCCTTCCATTTGATCTTTCCGGTTACGGCGTCAACTGCTGCTAATTGTTCCTCTTGAGTAACATAAATAGTAGATCCTAAACGCTGTATATTTGTAGCTTTGGGGAGTGTTATGGAAGCCGACCATGCTTTTTTACCTGCCTCATTAACGGCATATAGGGAGCCGCTTTGGGTTAGACCGTAGATAAATCCATTGCTGTACGTGAATAGCGGCGCTAATCCACTTCCGAACTCCCATATTTTTTTGCCTGTTGCCGCATTCATTGCGGTTAATTTTTCATTGCGCTGCAACGCAAAGATCTTCCCGTTTTCCGCGAGTGCTGTAATGTCCTGTCCGGTGATTCTGTCTTTTTTTAAAATGGCGAGTTGTGCTGACCAAACAGGTTTTAGGATCGGGGCTGTGACTTCACTGTAATAAGTGTTACTTAGGCTTACAATTGCTTTTTCTGCAGAAATGACTGACATTGATCCACTGTTTGTTATTGGAATTAAAATACTCCCTATAGCTAAACATGTAACAATTTTCTTCGGCAAAGACTGAATCATCACTCCACGCTCCTTTGAATTAGTCATTACTATAATTAGACAATAAAAATAGCAAAAAGTTACTATTCCAGAAGAATGGAAGCAAAGTTGAACGGGGGCAAACTATGTTGCGTCCTGCAAAACAGTTACGACCTTGCAACTCTATTTGACAGAGGGAACTATTGCGCCCCGTAGCAACACTGTTTCTCTAGACCCACCCGATTCTCAAAGTGTAGTATAGAACAATACTATTCTTTGGGGGTTCTTTTTTTGGAAACTTATAACGACATTAAACAAGGCGAAAAAGGAGCTTGGCTAAGCATCGTTGCTTATATCTTTTTATCAGCTATTAAGCTGTTCATAGGTACGGTCTCAGGATCTCAAGCGTTGCTTGCAGATGGATTGAATAACAGTACAGATATTATTGCTTCTATCGCGGTACTAATTGGCCTGAAGATTTCCAGAAGACCGCCGGATTCGAACCACAGCTACGGGCATTTTAGAGCGGAGACCGTGGCTTCATTAATTGCTTCATTCATTATGATTGCGGTAGGGCTTCAAGTTTTGTACCAAGCTGTGAACAAATTTATTCAACCAGCACTGGAAAGTCCTGATCTCATAGCGGCGTGGACGGCAGTGGGCTGTGCTGTAGTTATGATGGCTGTCTATATGTATAATATTAGGCTGGCCCGTGCCATTAACAGTAACGCAATGCGGGCAGTAGCACTGGATAATCGATCAGATGCTATAGTTAGCGTGGGCGCTTTTATCGGAATTGTGGCTTCCTCCTTGGGCGTTCCTTGGCTTGACCCGCTTACAGCCATCATTGTCGGACTAATCATCTGTAAGACGGCATGGGATATCTTTAGCAAAGCTACGCATGATCTGACGGACGGATTTGATGCGGAAGAGCTTGAACATATGAAAGAAACTGTGGCAGAAATTGATGGTGTACAATCCATAAAAGATATCAAAGCCCGTATCCATGGGAATAACGTATTAGTAGACACAACTGTGCTAGTGGATTCTCAGCTAAGTGTAGTGCAGAGTCATGATATTACGGAAGAAATTGAAGAACAGTTAAAAGACCGGCACCAAGTTTCCAATGTACTTGTACATATCGAACCCGTGATGAAGTAGATATTTATCAGTAGGTGCCATATGTACAGCTAATGGTTGAATATAAGCACCTGTGATGTTGTTAATAGTTCTTTTGTGGAGAAAGGTGGAAAATAAAATTAAAATGTAATTTTCAAGAAACGGAATGGTGATTTCATGATCGCTTGGAAAGATTCATATGATATCGGTGTAGAAAAAATTGACTGCCAGCACAGACAGTTGTTAGCGAAATTGAACGAATTCTTTGAAGCATGCAGTAATCAGCAAGGGAAAGAAAAGATTGAGGAAACACTGAAATTCTTAAAAGAATACACGATTGAACATTTCAGTAATGAAGAGCAGTTGATGGAGGAGATCAACTTCCCTGAACTAGCTGAACATCGTCAGAAGCATGCTGATTTCGTGAAGGCAGTTCTCGAATTGGAAGAAACGGTCAAAACAAAGGGAGTATCCGTACTCTCAACCATCAAGCTTAATCGAACGTTAACAGACTGGCTGATAAATCACATCAATAAATGCGATAAGCTGATTGGTCAATGTATGGCCACACGTGATAAAGCGATATAAGATAAACCTCCAAAGAAGATGCCGATGGGCATTTTCTTTTTTTAGTTCCGATGTTTTCCGAACACCGCATTGCAGTTTATACTGGGTTAACGGTTTGTGTTATGATTTGAGATAAGAAGTAGAGAAGTAGTTAGGTAAAGGGGAGAGAAACGATGAAAACATTACGAATGTTAGCTTCAGGATTTGCTATGCTGCTCATTCTGGGTCTTGTTAATTTCTACATTGGCTATCACGGCTGGTTACTTATTCATGAATGGTTTTCAGGTGTTTCGTCAGCAGTATTCTGGACATTATTTATGCTGATCGCTTTTGCGTATGTCATTGGAATGATCCCATGGCCAAAATCGGTTAAACCGATCGCCAGATTCTTTAAAGTGATTGGATCGTATTATTTAGCGTGTATGGAATTTGCAATCATTATGTTACCTTTGGCAGACCTATTATATGTGATACTGGGATGGTCAGGAATCAATCGTACCTATTACATTGCAGAAGCGGGCGGGACAATTCTGATATTACTGGCAGTCTTTCTGGTCTGGGGTTCAATCAACGCCTGGAGTACCGTGATCCGCACACATTCCATACCTATTGATAAATCTATTGGCACCAGCACGCCATTAACGATCGCGGTTGCTTCAGACCTGCACTTAGGGAATATCGTGGGCAATCGTCATCTCAAAAAAATGGTGGCACAAATGAACGCGATGCAACCCGATGTGATTTTGCTGGCTGGAGATGTCTTGGATGACAGCATTGAACCTTTTATCCGCAATAGTATGAGTGAACAGATTAAACAGTTAAAAGCTCGTTATGGTGTCTACGCAGTACTGGGCAATCACGAATATTATGGTGGATCAATTAAGGAATATACCGATTTGATGAGTAGTATTGGGATCAAGGTCCTGCAAGATGAGGTTGAAGAAGTCGCAGGAACGTATATTGTAGGCCGAAAAGACAAGACAGCCGAGACGATGGAAGCTGGTGGCAGACAAAGTGTAAGCACCTTGCTCGAAGGACTTGATCTTACACGTCCTGTGATTATGATGGATCATCAGCCTACAGGCTTCGACGTAGCCGCTCAAGCTGGGGTAGACGTTCTACTCTCGGGTCATACACACCGAGGACAGATTGCTCCTAATCACTGGATCACTAAACGTTTGTTCGAGCTGGACTGGGGATATCTTCGTAAGGAGAATTTGCATGTAGTCGTGTCGTCAGGTTATGGAACATGGGGCCCCCCAATTCGTTTAGCAAGCCGGTCGGAGATCATTAAGCTGGAGGTTATGCTGGAGGGTTCTAAAAAATACAGTGAAGAGCCTGTTTCCACAAAAACGGTGTTAATCTAAAGTGAGTTTATATAGAGGCTGTTTCATCAGCAGATTTATCTGCTAGGTGAGGCAGCTTCTTTTTTTTGACAACTCATGAGGAGTGTAGTATGTTTAAAATTAGTTAAGGACTTAACTATATTGGAGCTGAATTATAGAATATGGATCATTTACAACAGTTTGTGCTGAATCAGCCATTGCATACCAAAGCATTTTTTACATTAGTTGAAGCTACTGCAAATTTAGTTTCTGTTTCTGAGAAATATTGGCAGTCGAAAGGATTGAACGGAGCAAGAATTCGTATCTTGGTGGAGATCTCTAAACAGGGAGGTGCGATTCTGCCTTCTACATTGGCTCACATTATTGGAGTTACCAAAGCTAATATAAGCATGCTGTTAACACCATTGGAGCGAGATGGATTAATAACCCGTTCGAATGATACCAAGGATGGCAGAAAAAGCGTCATTTCGATTACGACTGAAGGCCAGCAATTACTTCTGGAGCATCTTCCAGAGAATCGTCAGGCTGTCGCAGAGAGAATGAAGAATCTGAATGATCAGGAGCTTCATCAACTTATCTTTTTATTACAAAAACTGAGTACATTCGAATAACAGAAAGGGTGTTATGTATGTCGATTATGGTTACAGGAGCCACAGGTCAATTAGGCAGCTTAATTATGGAGAAGCTTGAGAAGTACGTTCCGGCTAGTCAAGTTATTGCTTGTGTTCGTCAGCCAGATAAAGCTGTTAATTTTTTAGAAAAAGGGTTCGAAGTCCGTTTTGGCGATTATGACCAGTTAGATACGCTGATTGAAGCTTTTACTGGGGTCACAACGTTACTTTTAATCTCCAGCTCTCATACCGATGATAAGATCAGATTACATCAGCATGCTCAGGTCATTCATGCAGCAAAAAAGGCCAATGTGAAGCATCTGCTTTATACTGGATTTGCCTTTCCACCCAAAGGTCCGATTCCTTCTTATCATGTCCATTTACTTACTGAGCAGATGATTCTTGAATCAGGGATAGATTATACGTTTCTACGTAACGCTTTGTACATAGATTTTGTGGGTGTGCTTGGGTTGAAGGAAGCGATGGAAAGCGGCGAGCTACCCACTTATCCAGGGAACTGGCAGTTTAATTCAGTCACTCGTGAGGACCTCGCTTTAGCTACGGCAAAGGTTCTTACAACGAATGGACATATGAACCAAGTCTACGAACTAGCTGCACCCAACGTTTGGGACTTCAACGAATTAGTTGATGTATTATCAGAGTTATCAGGGAAAAAAATTACGTTTCGCCAGGATTCAAGTATTCAGCATTGGATTTATTCGTTTTTAGCGAAGATAGATACTGCTTCTACATCAAAAGATCTGGAGAGACTGATGGAGCGGCCGGTTACCACACTTAGAGAGAGTATCAAGCCTTTTGTTTGATCTGACTTTAGTTGTTCTATCGTTATAAAGTTGTTACTATGAGTTCATCCATTATTCAGGGAGTGTAAATGATGAAGAAGATTTTAGTAGCAGATGACGATGTGAATATTCGAACATTATTAAAACATGTACTAACAAGGGAAGGATATCAGGTGATGGAGGCCAGTGATGGCCGAGATGCGATACATAAATTGCAGGACAGTATTGCGGATTTAGCGGTCGTAGATGTAATGATGCCACATGTAGATGGGTTAGAGCTATGTCAGCATATTAGAGAAACGTATGATATTCCGATTATTTTATTGACAGCACGTCAGCAGCTGAGTGATAAAGAGCAAGGTTATTTGCGGGGGACGGATGATTATCTAACGAAACCTTTTGAGCCTGAAGAGTTGCTATTTCGGATCAAAGCGTTATTTCGCCGCTATTCCATTGCTTCAGATGATCGGATTCGATTAAATTCTCTAGTTATTGACCGCAAAAATTATGAAATAACCGATGGTGATGAGGTTCTGCTGCTACCGGTAAAAGAGTTTGAGCTTCTGGCTCAATTGGCACAATATCCAGGCAGGTTATATACACGTAGTGAGTTAATTGAACTGGTATGGGGCATGGATTATGAAGGGGATGAGCGAACAGTCGATGTACATATCAAACGATTGCGTCAGCGCTTCGTAGATTATCAGGAAGATTTTGTGATCCGAACCGTTCGAGGCATTGGCTATAAATTGGAGATGGTTAACGTATGAGATCCTTGTATGTCCGGATGTGTATTGTCTTCTGTTCAGTAATTGTGGTGAGTAGCCTTCTTGGATTTTTGGTGTCTAATATTTATTATCAAGCCCAGATTAAATCTCAGAACGATGCCAAACTTACCGGAATGGCTATCGAGGTTCAACAATTCGCAGAATCACATCCGGAGACAATGGAGGATTATTTGCGGAGTATAGCCAAGCTGGGTTATAAAATCTATTTAACAGATGCTGAAGGGGAATCAAGATTCTACGGTAAGCCCTTTAGAAAAGAAGATTTGGATGAGCAGCAACTAGAGAAGGTTCTGAATGGGCAAATTTATCATGGGGTTGCGGATTTCCCGGACAGTGCATTTATTACCGGATTTTTTGATAATCAACTGCGTAATTCAATTGGTGTTCCTGTAAAAGTAAACAATGAGACGTATGCTTTGTTTATGCGTCCGGATGCTGAAGTACAATTCGGTGAGCTGCGCGTCTTTTTTGCTGTGATCATTGGGTTCACCGTGTTGTTTAGCTTAGGCTTTGTAATGATTAGCGTACTGCATGTAGTTAGACCTATTACACGTTTGACGACGGCCACTAAACGGATCTCAAAAGGCAGATACGATATCAAATTGAATACGTGGCGGCGTGATGAGATTGGTCAGTTAGCTTCCCATTTTATGATTATGAGCCGGGAGCTGGAACGAACAAATCGGGCACGTCAGGAATTTGTCGCTAATGTATCACATGAAATTGAGTCGCCATTAACATCTATTCAGGGATTTGCCCAAGCGTTACAAGATTCAACCTTACCTGAGGATGAACGGTTACAGTATCTCAATATCATTGACCAAGAAAGCCATCGTCTTTCATTGCTAAGCAAACAGCTGCTTACCTTGTCTTCGCTTGATTATGATCCTAATTCCATACAGAAAAAGTCGACAGACTTACGTGCACAACTAAGACAGGTCGTACAAATCATGGAATGGAGATTAACAGAGAAACAACTGGCCGTGCGTTTGAATCTTGCAGACATCAGCGTTCTAGGTGATCCAAATCTATTGTTCCAGGTATGGATGAACCTGCTCTCCAACGCCATAAAATACACACCTGCTGAAGGTTCCATTATGATTTCCGCGAAGCTTGTGGAACAGAACTGTATTGTTTCTGTGTCTGATACGGGTGAAGGCATTTCAGCTGAGGAGTTGCCGTTAATCTTTGATCGTTTCTATAAAGTAGATCGAGCACGTACGCATGAAACACATAGCAGCGGACTTGGACTTGCGATTTCTCAAAAAATCGTAGAAGCGCATAACGGAACCATTGAAGTAACCAGTACTTTGGGTGAAGGGACTACCTTTACAGTTACACTTCCGCTTTTGTAATTCATTATTCATACTCCGTTCATTTTCATCTTCTAAACTGTGACTATACAGATTAGAAGGAGTGGTAATATGTTTTTAGCCTTAAGGGAAATGCGACATTCTAAAGCCAGATACCTATTAATTATGGTTATCATGTTATTGGTTTCCTTTCTTGTACTTTTCGTCACGGGACTAGCCAGAGGATTAGCTTATGCAAATATCTCTGCAGTAGAGAACATGCCGGCGAATTATTTTGTAGTGCAAGGTGATGCGGATCAGACCTTTAGACGTTCTCAGTTAACAGATACGGAGCTCCAGAATGTACGTGCAGTAGTTGGAGACAATAATGCATCTTCACTTGCAATGCAGATGAGCACTGTCACTGCTAACGAGGCAGACGTAAAAGCAGATATTACTTTTTTTGCAGTAGATATGAATGGGTTATTAGCTCCTAAAGTAGTTGAAGGTGACAAGATTACAAATGAGACAAACGGTAAAGTCCTTGTTGATCGTGACCTGGAACAGTCAGGAATTAAACTTGGCAGTATCATTCGTGATCAGGCAACCGGGATGGAATTTACTGTCGCAGGTTTTGTTGAGGATAGCTCTTACAGCCATACCCCAGTAGTTTATATCAACAATCAGGATTGGCAAGCTATGAAGCAGGGGGTTAACCAAGGAGAAGAAACCTCTTCGTCGGTACCGTTTAATGTGATTGCCCTTAATGCGAATGCTGATCAAGTAAATAAGATTTCAACGAATGTAAAAGATGTAGAGGTCATTACTCAAAAAGTAGCTATATCCAATGTTCCGGGCTACTCGGCAGAGCAGGGTTCACTGCTAATGATGATTGTTTTCCTGTTTGTGATCGCAGCGTTTGTTCTGGCGGTATTCTTCTATGTCATTACGATTCAGAAAACAAGTCAGTTTGGTATTCTGAAGGCGATGGGTACTAAAATGTCTTACTTGGCTTGGAGCGTGGTAGGGCAGGTCATGATTTTAGCTATATCAAGTCTTTGCATTAGCTTACTGCTTACCTTTGGGATGAATAAGGTCCTGCCTGATTCGATGCCATTCCAACTGGAGCCTTCCACCATTCTTTTAACCAGCTGTTTATTCGTTGGGATGTCTCTTTTAGGATCACTAATTTCTGTCGCTAAAGTGGCAAAAGTAGATGCATTAGAAGCTATTGGGAGGGCTGGAGCATGAGTGCAAAACTAATCATGAAGCAAGTAACCAAAAACTACGGTGATGGCGATACAACGGTGTCTGTGCTGAACAATTTGAATCTGATCGTTAATGAAGGGGAATTCGTTGCTGTCCTTGGACCTTCGGGAACAGGGAAAAGTACATTCCTTTCAGCGGCTGGTGCACTTCTAACACCTACTAGTGGTGAAATTTTTATAGATGGGGAATCACTTACAGATAAAAGTAAAAGTGAGCTGACGGAGCTCCGTTTAGAGAAGATAGGTTTTATGTTCCAAAGCGCTCAGTTGTTGCCTTATTTGAAGGTGGAGGAGCAACTCCTTTTTGTAGCCAAGCAGGCGAAAATGAGTGCTAAGGAAGCGAAGGAACGGGCTGCTGATTTGATGAAGCGGCTGGATATCTGGAAACGGCGTAATCATTATCCGGAACAGCTCTCCGGTGGGGAGAAGCAGCGTGTAGCTATCGCTAGAGCATGGATGAATAAACCAGCGATTCTTTTTGCAGATGAACCGACAGCCAGTCTGGACTTCAAACGCGGAAGAGAAGTTGTACGCATGATCGCTGATGAGGTGAAGAGTGAAGGTAAAGCAGCGGTAATGGTCACTCATGATGAACGGATGCTCGAATGGTGTGACCGCGTTCTGCATCTGGAAGACGGGCATTTGGTTGAACATCAAGTATAATTTCATAGTGTGGAAGAAAAAAAGCTACTTGTCTTTTCTAAAGACAAGTAGCTTTTTTATAAAGACATCGGTAGCTAAGGAAGAAGAACATTCTTGATGTCGGATGATTGAGAATTGCCTTTCCAGATGATGTTGTCTGATTGGCAGCTCTTGATCTCACCGCTTTCTAGTTCCTTCCGTACAATCCATCTGGAGAGCATGGCGATTCCGAGGCCAGAGGCTACAGCTTCTTTAACACCTTGAGAGCTGTTGAAGACATAGGATCTTTTAACAGATATATCTTCCTCCTGTAGGAAATGATCACTGAAAGCTCGTGTACCCGAGCCGTGTTCGCGAAGCACCCAAACCTGATCCTGCAACATACTCTGCTCCACAGAAATCGCTTTTGACAGAGGGTGGGTAGCAGGAGCGACCATAATCATCTCGTCTTTCATATAAGGAGTGACATTCAGATCATTCTCATGGACCTCACCTTCAATAAACCCTATGTCCAGTTCGTTGGATTTAACGCCTCCAATAATCTCCTCAGTATTGCCTATCGTCACTTGCAGCTTGACCTGCGGATATTGATTGGCAAAATCAGCAAGTCTTGCCGGCAAAATATATTCACCTATAGTAAAACTAGCGCCGATATGTATACTCCCAGTGACTTCGTCCTGAAGCATATGGATTTCCTGACTTGCTTCATCGAAATGAGCCAATATTTGTTTGGCGTGTTTATAAAGAATACTGCCGGCTTCTGTTAATCTAACCTGTTTAGAAGAACGATGCAGGAGTTTAGCACCGAGCTCATTCTCAAGATTCCGGATATGCAGACTGACACCGGGTTGAGATAAATTCAGCGCTTCTCCTGCTTTGGAAAAATGACTCAGTTCAGCTACAGTAACGAATACGCGTAATGGATCTACAATCATTGTAATCCCTCATTAGATTAGTCTATACTCCCGAATAAGCCAAGAATCCACCGTCAACGGGGACGGTAACTCCGGTCACAAAGCTTGACATTGCTTCATCTGCTAACCAGAGTAGTGTGCCAAGCAGATCCTCCGGCTGTCCAAAGCGGCGCATTGGAGTATGAGAGATGATTTTTTGGGAACGGTCTGTAAGCTCGCCATCTTCACGAACCAACAGCTTCTCATTTTGTTTAGTAAGGAAAAAGCCAGGGGCAATGGCATTCACACGTATACCAGACTCAGCGAAATGAACGGAGAGCCACTGGGTGAGATTATTAATTCCTGCTTTGGCAGCGCTGTAGGCAGGTACTTTGGTCATTGGAGAAGGTGCACTCATGGATGAAATATTAATAACAGATGTGCCCGTTCTGCCGAGCATCTGCTTGGCAAAAACTTGGGTTGGGATCAATGTTCCAATCAGATTAAGGTCCATCACATTGCGAAATCCATCTACACTAAGGTCAAAAAAAGTAAATATGTCCGGGTTCTCCAGGTCATCATTTTTGAAAATCTCTTGGGTCGTATTTGCTGAGGAATCATTTCCGCCAGCTCCGTTAATTAATAGATCGCAAGGCCCCCAGTGATTCTTAACGGCTTCTGCGGCTCTCATAACACTCTGTTGATCTGTAACATCACAGGAGAGTGAAATCGCTTGACCGCCTGCGGCTGTAATTTCAGCGGCAACCAAATCTCCCTTAGCTGCGGTGCGATTTAGAATCGCGACTTTAGCTCCTTGCCGACCTAACTCTAGCGCCATAACCCGGCATAATACACCGGCTCCTCCGGTAATCACAGCGATTTTTCCTTCTAATGCTGGATGCAAAGTTAATTCTAGCATAACCATTGAACCTCCCTAAAAGTCCTGAGTGTGATTAAAGTTCCTTATCAAGTACATGCTGTGATTTTTTTTGCGAAAATCCTATATGAATATAGAACTGTACAGCATCTTCTCTGGTTTGATTGGTACGTACTCTAATTTTGCTAAACCCTGTTTGGATTGCTCATCGTTCACAGGTTTCTACAAGCTGTCTGCCAATTCCTTCTCCGCGGCAAGTCTGATCAACAACAAGACCTCCGATTTCAACAAATGAAGGAGATTCAAGTAAGATTCGAACGGTCGCATGTATCCATCCTACCAATTGGTGATCTGATTCAGTTACATATACAGTATGATCTTTGTGTGTTCCGATTTCTTGTAGTCTTTCTCCTAATTGTTCGATATTCAAAGGATATCCAAGCTGGCTTGAGAGTCTTGCTATCTCTTGAATGTCGCTTATAGATGCTGTTCTGATAAGAATATCGTTCACCACCTCAAAATTGTAGGTTAGAGCCTTTTTATTATAGTTCATCACATAGATTAAGACATTCCCTAATAAATTTACTTAGTGCTGTTACGATAGGCAGAAGGGGAGATTCCTATTGTCTTTTTGAAATATTTAGAGAAATGGGCTAATTCCATACTGACTTGCTCCGCGATATCTGAAATGCTGAAATTGCTATAAGAAAGCTGTCTTTTAGCATGCTCCATTCTTTTCAATTGTACATAATGCATGGGGGGAACCCCTATAAATTTCTTGAAGTAGGGGATGAAATAGTTCGGATGTAAGTGGACAATTTCTGCTAACTCTTCTATTTCTATGGGTTTATCCAGCCGCTCATCAATATATTGAAGAACATAGGCGAGCTTTCCTTGATCCCCCGTATGTATAAATTCTTGCATAAAGTCTGTTTTGATATTATCGTTCGATTCAAGACAAGTAGCAATTAGATTGAGGACGTTTGCCTGAGTACGCAGAATGGACAATACATCATCTTTTTGAAACTGTTCGATCATTTCTGTGAAAATAACCCGTACAGAATCTGGGTTGGGCGCATCACAGATAAACAGTTTGTTTGCCGAATGGAATAAGGGCCACTCCCCAATATCAGCATCAAAATGGCAGAAATAGCGTGTATAGGGATCATTCGTTGACGTTTCTGTAGTTTGAGTGCTTCCTGCGGGCATGATCATTAGCTGACCTGCTCTCGGATAATAAGTAACACCGTTAATGATAACTTTTCCCTCACCGCGGTCAATAAAATACAGCCGATTAAAGGTTGGAGTTTCTAGCGTACGATTCCACCCGCTATAGCCGCTTCTAAGTTGGGCATGGGTCACTTTTACGGTAAGATTCTGGAGGAATCTGCCGGTAAGGTTACCTGGATTATTCATCATCTAGCTCCTCTATGACTTGATTATCCTTATTATAACGAATTTATTTAACTAAATCATCTTATTATTATGCAAATAATGCTTAGTTTCGCTCATGTTCATGTCTATTAATTAAGTATATTCTCATAACATAACCTCAAATAGGGAAGTGATCTGATTGAATAAAGTACGGTATGGCATTATTGGAATTGGGAATATGGGGAGTGCACATGCACAAAGTCTGTTGAATCATATTAAAGATGCTGAGCTTACAGCTGTATGTGATGTAAGGGAAGAACGTTTGAAATGGGCAGAAGAGCATTTACCGGAAAGTGTACAGAAATTTGCAACACCCCAAGAGTTATATGAGTCTCATCTCATAGATGCAGTATTAATCTGTACTCCACATTATGATCATCCAACTTTAGCTATCGAGGCTTTTCAATATGGCTATCATGTATTGGTTGAGAAACCGGCTGGGGTCTATACCAAAGCTGTTAAGCAGATGAACGAAGCTGCAGCAAAGTCTGATCGCAAATTCGGAATCATGTATAACCAGCGGACGAATCCTTTGTATCAAAAGCTTAGAGATCTCATACAGTCTGGTGAACTAGGCGAAATCCGCCGCACAAATTGGATTATCACCAACTGGTACAGATCACAAAGTTACTATAACTCCGGTGGTTGGCGGGCTACATGGGCAGGCGAAGGTGGTGGGGTGCTGCTGAATCAAGATCCTCATCAACTAGATTTATGGCAGTGGACGACAGGTATGATGCCTAAGCGGATCAGAGCATTTTGTCATTTTGGTAAATACCGCAATATTGAGGTTGAAGACGATGTAACCGCTTATGTGGAATATGAAAATGGTGCGACAGGGCTTTTTATCACCACAACAGGTGAAGCACCGGGAACTAACCGTTTCGAAATTACTGGTGATCATGGAAAAATCGTAGTGGAAGACGGGAAGCTGACCTTTTGGCGTCTACGCACGCCGGAGCCGCAATTCAATGCAGAGTTTACGGGAGGATTCGGCAGCCCAGAGTGTTGGAGATGTGAGATTCCTGTAGAAGAGGGTGGCGGGGAACAGCATAAAGGAATTTTGCGGAACTTTACGAATGCCATTCTACACGATGAGAAATTGTTAGCTCCGGGTGAGGAAGGCATTCACGGTCTAACGTTATCTAATGGAATGTATTTATCGGCTTGGACCGACGATTGGGTGGAGTTACCGATTGATGAAGATTTATTTTATGAGAAGCTCATGGAAAAGGTGGAGAATTCTAACTTCAACAAAGAAACCACAGCCGTCCAAACCTTTGATGTTAAGGGAACTCATTAAATTCTAATCAGAGAGGAAAGATCCTATGAATCGTTCAACCATTGCTGCTCAAATGTACACATTACGTGATTTTACTAAAACTGCGGAGGATTTAAGATCCACTTTTCAAAAGGTCTCTGCTATGGGTTATGAAGCTATTCAGATTTCAGGCATCGGGTCAATCGATTCGAAGCTCGTAAAAGAGTATGCAGATGAAGCAGGACTGGCAATATGTGCAACCCATGTGTCTTGGGATCGGCTAGTGAACGATTTAGATGCTTTAGCCGCTGAACATAAGCTGTGGAACTGCAAAAATATTGGACTAGGAAGTTTACCGGAAAAATTCCGTACGGGGCAAGAAGGTTACCGTGAATTCGCCAAGCTGATGTCGGGCATTGCAGTTACACTAAAAGAACAACATGATCTGCAATTTGTTTATCATAATCACGATTTTGAATTTGAACGGTTTGATGGATTGACTGGCATGGAAATTCTGCTCACTGAGTCTGATCCTGCCGTTGGTTTTGAGCTGGATTTATATTGGGTTCAAGCGGGCGGAGGGAGTCCAGCCGAATGGATACGCAAAGTTGCAGGTCGAATGCAGGTAGTGCATTTAAAAGATATGGCGATTGTTAATAGAAAACAGATCTTTGCTGAAATCGGTGAAGGGAATATGAACTATAAAGAAATTATCAATGTCTGTCGCGAAACGGGTGTTGAATGGTTCGTAGTGGAGCAGGATGTTTGCCGCCGTGATCCTTTTGAAAGCTTGGAGATCAGTCTGCGGTATCTTCTTAATACCTTATAGAATGGAGTAATACTAATAGGAGGAGGGTTTCTATGAATCGAAAAAATGGGATGACCTATGCACCAACGTATGAATCCAAACCCGTAGTGAAGCCGGGGGAATTCATCATTGCCGCTATTGCCCTAGATCACGGTCATATTTACGGGATGTGTAACGGACTGGTTGAGGCAGGGGCAACGCTGAAATGGGTATATGATCCGGACGAGGAAAAGGTCAGAAATTTTATTAGTAAATATCCCGGTGTCAAAGCTGCCGGATCAATGGAAGAAGTTCTGGAAGATCCCGAAGTACAATTAATTGCAGCGGCCGCAATTCCATCTGAACGAGGACCTTTAGGCAATAGAGTAATGGCTCACGGTAAGGACTATTTTACGGATAAAGCCCCCTTTACGACCTTGGAACAGCTTGAATCCGCTAGAGCAATGGCAGCTGCAACCAATAAGAAATATATGGTCTACTATAGTGAACGCCTTCACGTTGAAAGCGCTATCTATGCGGGGCAGCTGATTCAACAAGGCGCTATTGGCCGTGTCCTGCAAGTCATTGGATTAGGGCCACATCGTCTAAATGCTCCTAACCGGCCGGAATGGTTTTTCCAAAGGGAGAAATATGGTGGGATTCTATGTGACATAGGCAGTCATCAAATAGAACAATTTTTGTATTATGCAGATTGTCAGGATGCTTCGGTTATTCATAGTAAAGTGGCCAATTACAATCATCCGACTTATCCCGAATTAGAGGATTTTGGTGATGCTACTCTTGTAGGGGACAATGGGGCAACACAATATTTTCGCGTGGATTGGTTTACCCCTGATGGGCTGGGCACTTGGGGAGACGGGCGCACGATGATTATGGGGACTGAAGGATACATTGAACTGCGTAAATATACTGATATAAGTCGTTCAAATACACCGGATCATGTGTACTGGGTCAATGGGGAAGGGGAACATTATGAGCATGTAGCAGGGAAGGTTGGTTTTCCTTTCTTTGGTGAGCTAATCCTTGACTGTCTGAATCGGACAGAGCTGGCGATGACACAGACCCATGTGTTCAAAGCTGCCGAGCTATGTCTGAAGGCTCAAGAGCAAGCGATCAATCTAACCCCAGCAATACTCAGATAACGATGGAATGATGAACGGAGGGTAATATAGATGAAAGAACTTGGAGCAGCCATTATTGGATGCGGAGCCATTTTCCCTCTTCATGCAAAAACATTAACAGGCATCGATGGTGTGAGACTACTTGCGGTTGCAGATATTGATGCTGACAAAGCATTGCAGACATCTAATGAATATGACTGCCAAGCCACTAATAATTATAGAGAAATTTTGAAGGATGACCGTATTCATGTTGTACATCTCTGTACGCCTCATTATTTACATGCAGAAATGGCTACGGAGTTGTTACAAGCAGGAAAACATGTCCTTACCGAAAAGCCTATGGCGGCAGATCTTCCTTCAGCCAGACGAATACTTGAAGCCGCACAGCAAAGCACAGGTCAGCTTGGTGTGGTGTTTCAGAACCGTTATAATGATGCCTCCATGTATATTAAGCAGGTGATTGACTCAGGAATATATGGGAAGCTGCTCTGTATGAAAGGAATCGTAACCTGGCACCGTAGCGAAAGTTATTATAGCGATAGTAACTGGAGAGGACGCTGGTCTACGGAAGGTGGAGGTCTGCTAATTAACCAAACCATTCACACACTGGATTTACTTCAGTGGTTTGGTGGAGAGGTGGCATCGGTGAAAGGGAGTATTACCACGGATGTGCTAAATGGGGTCATAGAGGTAGAAGATACCGCCCATGCCTGCATCGATTTCACTAGTAATGTCAGAGGGCTTTTTTATGGTACAAATACCTATCTGGAGAATTCTCCAGTGGAGCTGGAGCTAGTTTTTGAAAAGGGTACTATCAACCTCCGCAGAGATCATTTGTATCTTTGGAAGGATGGAAAGGAAACCTTGCTGTGCGAGCCTAGTTTCAGTGCCACGGAAGGTAAATCCTATTGGGGCACCGGGCATAAGAGACTGATTGAGGACTTCTATGAACATGTCGCCAGGGGTCAAAAGTTTTGGTTGGATGGTGCTGAAGGGATAAAAGCGCTGGAGTTGGTGGCGGGGATATATAGTTCATCGCAGAAGGCTGAATAAATAATAAATAAGCTGTATCAAAAGTAGAGTAATCTACGAATGATACAGCTTATTGTATTTTAATGTAAAACACTTGTACTCAATCCTCCTAAATCAACGAAACTCTAAATAACCTGTAACCTTCCTTGGTAGCTTGTCCATAGGGTTGATTTATGTAATTATGTTCTTGGGTAAGTAATTCGTAGATTTACAATAAATATACACTGATGATTAACGGCAAGTAGGAGGGATTAGGAATGAGTGTTACATGGAAAAGAAGGATTCTGATCAATGATCCTATTTCACTAGATCCAGTTCAGATTCAGCAAGACTTGTACAGCGGCAACCAAGTTATTGTCCAGTTCTCTGATCCATCGACCTATGGTTCGATTCTGGATGAAGTAAATGAGCTTTGCGCGCGTTTTGATGAAAATTTTGGAGTGCGTTTTTATGGCCACTATTCTGTATCCTTTGATTGTGAGACACTCCTGCAGATTCCAAATGTTAAAATGCTGCTGCTGAATTGTCTTCACCAGGCACATAACACGAACGTATTGGCTAAGCTGAATAACCTGTATAGTCTGAGCGTGGGGATATATGAGCTTGAAAATCCGGAAATTCTGAGTATAGATACGTTACGGTCTCTAAGTATTTTAAATATTAGCTCGGAGAAAAAGATGCTTAATCTGGAATACCTAAAAGAATTCTCTCGTTTAGAACAGTTGCATGTAATAGGTAAGGTTAAAAACCTTGATGCTATTGGAGATCTGGAGGATCTTACCTATCTCGCGCTGCACTCCATCAGCAACAAACCCTTACATTTTATTAATCGGCTAAAGAAATTGAAAGACCTACGTATTTTACTTGGAGGCAGAGAACATATTCAGGACATCGAAGAAAACGAAATCGAGAGCCTGGAAATTTGTAGAGTCCGTGGCTTTCATGACCTGAGTAATATTTCGGTTTTTCGTGCGTTAAAAAAGCTTGTGATTGAAGATCAAATCCAGCTACGTGAGATTAACTTTGATCAGCAGATGAAGGCACTGGAAGAGCTAACGATTATGAATTGCAAAACATTGGCTCATTTGACGGGAATGGAGCAATTACCTTTTCTGCACAAGCTTCGTATTTTCAAAACGGCGATCGATTTTGATTCATTTATAGAACAAGAGCTTCCAATCGGCTTAACCACAATAGAGTTTGCAACTTTTAAAAGAAAAGTAGATCAGGAAATTCAAAAAACAATAGTGGGGTTGGGCTATCAAAACGGAATTGTCTACAATGAGAACAGGGCATGATGCAGCCTTTTTTTGTTCCATAAATCTTGAGGACTTATTTCTATCTTTTTTACAAGCTTTTAAATATTTTATTTTTTTCATATAATAGTAGATATTAAATTTATAAATAATTGTAATATACCATGATAAGGTTATAATTGATACAGAAAAGGTGTGACGCCTAAGAAGGAGCGCCCACATCCTTTCTGCAAAATTCAGGGGATAAGGATGGTAATAATGGGCAAAAGTGCAACTGATACAGACGTCATTTTAATTGGTGCCGGAATCATGAGTGCGACTTTAGGAACACTTTTGAAGGAATTAGTACCGGAATGGAAAATTAAAGTATTTGAAAAGCTTGAAAAAGCAGGGGAAGAAAGCTCTAATGAATGGAATAATGCAGGAACCGGGCATGCGGCGCTCTGTGAGCTTAATTATACTGTTGAAAAGCCAGACGGATCTATAGATATTAGCAAAGCTATTCAGATTAATGAACAGTTTCAGCTTTCGATGCAGTTTTGGTCTTATCTTGTAAATCGCAAGCTGATACATACTCCCCAGGACTTTATTATGCCGTTACCTCATATGAGTTTGGTGCAAGGGGAGAAGGATATAGCTTTTTTAAAGAAAAGATTTGAAGCGCTCTCAAAAAATCCATTATTCCAAGGGATGGAATTTTCCGCTGACTCTAAAAAACTGATGGAATGGATTCCACTTATTATACAAAATCGTCCTGCGAATGAATCCATTGCGGCTACAAAAATTGACTCTGGAACGGATGTTAACTTTGGTGCTTTAACGCGTATCTTATTTGAGCATTTAAAGAGTAAAAACGTCGATCTTCACTACAAACATAGTGTCAATAGTATGAAGCGCAACAGTGCTGGCTTATGGGATCTAAAAATCAGAAATGCCAGCGGTAACATTGAACAACATACAGCGAAATTTGTGTTCATTGGTGGCGGGGGAGGAAGTCTGCACTTACTGCAGAAATCCGGTATTCCTGAAGGAAAACATATCGGTGGATTCCCAGTAAGCGGTATTTTTATGGTGTGTAATAATCCGGAAGTTATTGCGCAGCATCATGCCAAAGTATACGGCAAAGCTAAAGTTGGAGCCCCTCCAATGTCCGTACCGCACTTAGACACAAGATTTATCGACAATAAAAAATCACTGCTATTTGGACCATTTGCCGGATTCTCACCTAAATTCTTAAAAACGGGCTCAATGTTTGATTTAATAACTTCTGTGAAACCGGATAACCTCATAACAATGCTGTCGGCAGGTGCTAAAAATATGTCATTAACAAAATACCTGATCGAACAAGTGCTGTTATCGAAAGAAAAACGTCTGGAAGAACTGAAAGAGTTTATCCCCAATGCCAAAATTGAAGATTGGGATCTTGTTGTAGCTGGTCAGCGTGTGCAAGTTATCAAAGATACAGAAGCTGGCAAAGGCACACTTCAATTTGGTACGGAGGTTATTAGTGCCGCCGATGGTTCGGTCGCAGCATTGTTAGGGGCTTCCCCTGGAGCTTCTACGGCTGTTCACGTGATGCTTGAAGTGCTTAACAAATGTTTCCCTCAATATATAAAAGAATGGGAACCCAAAATAAAAGAAATGATTCCTTCTTATGGCTTGTCACTAATGGATAATCCCGTGCTTCTGCAGAAAATTCACACTACAACAGCAGATACACTGGGTTTAGGTGGAAAAGAACATGTTTTTAATCAAAAGGTGTTTTAGTAATAAAGGAGCTGCCGAGAGGCAGTTTTTTTTTTGCTCAAATCTGAACTATTGACACAAAAGTGTATTACACGTATAGTACATAAATGAGATGTATGAACCACTTAGTACACACACTTAGTATATGGAGTTGGTTGTATGACAGAAGAACAGAAATCAGGCGTCAGCTTTAATATTCGTGAGCCGGTATATATTCAAGTTGTGCGTCATTTCAAGGAACAGATCGCCACAGGGCAAATCGGAGCGGGAGACAAAATTCCTTCACGGCGTGAACTGGCATCAGTAATGAAGATTAATGCGAACACGGCGCAGAAGGCATATAAGGAAATGGAGGAACAGGGTTTGATCGTAACAGAAGGGAATTCCCCGAGCCGAATTACACAGGATCAACAAATCCTAAACTCGATTCGAGCTGAATTAATCGAAAGTGCAGTGGATATATTCATCAGCTCCATTCAGAATATTCAAATTCCAGTTGAAGAACTGGTAGAGATCATAAAGACAAAATATACATCCGAGCGCAAGTTATCTCCAGAGGGTGGTGACACAAGATGATCCAAGTGAATCAGATGGTGAAGAATTATGGATTCAAGAAGGTACTAAATGGTGTTAGCTTCACTGCTGCCAAGGGAGAGATTACCTGCCTGATCGGAATCAATGGTGCCGGGAAGTCAACAGTGCTGAAGTCCATCATGGGACTGACACCATTCAAAGGGGAAGTCTTAATCGATAATGTATCACTAACACCTGCGATGTATGAGAAAATCACTTTCATTCCAGATTCGTTAACGATGCCCTCTAATATGCGAATTGCTGATTGCTTGAGCTTTATGGCTGACTTTTATCGGAATTGGAACGCTGAACGTGCAAAGGAAATGCTTAAGTTCTTCCGACTGAGCTCTTCAGATCGCGTATCCTCATTGTCGAAAGGGATGGCTGCGAAGGTGAATTTGTTGCTGGGACTTGCCTTGGATTGTGATTACATTCTAATGGACGAGCCGTTCTCGGGAATTGATATGTTCAGCCGCGAGCAAATTACTGATGTGTTCACGAGTGAATTGATCGAGGATCGTGGTGTGATTATTACAACTCATGAAATTAACGATATTGAGCATTTAATTGATAAAGCGGTCTTGCTACAGCACGGGAAGGTAGAACGTGAATTCTACTGTGAAGAAGTTCGCGAGCAGGAAGGTAAGTCCATTACGGACGTAATGAGAGAGGTGTACATGAAATGAGAGCTTTTGTGAAGCTATTGAATTTTGAAATGAACCGATTTGCCAAAATATATATTGGACTCATGGTGCTGACAGTTGCCTTGCAGCTTGCAGCAGTCACCATCGGTGCTAATCATTGGCTGGATTCTGCGAATGAGGCAATGAGAGTGAATCAATGGACGCTTGAGCAATATCACAATGTGACTGGATATATTCAGCTAAACAGTATGCTGTATGCTCGCTATAATGGACTTCTATATTTCGGACCCATATTTTTGAGCATAACAGTGTTGCTAATATATAGCTGCTTCATCTGGTACCGTGACTGGAGAGGTAAAAATACGATAGTATATCGCCTGCTCACCTTGCCATCCAATCGGGCGAATTTGTATTTTGCCAAGCTGGTTACGATCTTGCTATTCGCATTTGGACTTGTTGCCCTGCAAATTGTGCTTGTGCCACTGGAGCGTTTGATAGCACAGTCGATTCTTCCTGCTGAACTATATCGGAACATCTCGGTATTTGATTATTTGAAGTATTCTACTGTGCTTAAAGTTCTGGTTCCGCCCTACTTTTCTGAGTTTGTTCTATATTATGGACTGGGCATTACGGGCTTGATCGCCTTGTTCACAGCGATTCTAATGGAGCGGAGCTACAGACTGAAAGGGATCGGCTTTATCTTATTATACTTAGCGGTTCTAGCTGGATTAGCCTCAATACCCTATCTTATGGGTTATAGCAGATATGATAGCTACTTTTATCCCGGAGAAATCATAGGTGCTTGTCTCGGATTAATAGTGATTATTGCTGGAGGTTCGCTTTGGTACAGCTTGTATCTATTGCGTAAGAAAATATCGGTATAATTGAAGGGGTATGGAGGTTAGGGAATGAGAAAATATATGGTTACCGTCGTTCTTGTAGTGTTCTCGGTTGTTACAATCGGGACGTATTATGTACAGGCCTCACAAGAGACACTACCTAATTATAAGCTGACGATGGTTCAAGGGGATGCTTCTCTCGTTGAAGGTATAGCCTTATACGGAAATTATCTGACTAAGGGTAGTGTTTTTGGCATCAAACGAGCTAATATCACTACAAATGGTACAGATTATCCAGATGAAAAGTTAACGATCAGCCAAAGCTTAAACCGAAGACCAGTGAATACACAATTGGATAAATGGAGGGATCAGCATCGTCAGTTCATGCGTGGGAAGAAGAACTTAGCTGGGTTCTATGAAAATCAGGATATGCTTGCTTACGTGAATTGGACCGTAGATAAGCAGCAATCAAATGATCCATCAGCGAAGAAAAATGCTAGACTCAGTATTTCTGTGCTTAATAAGCAAAAAGATAATACGCAGGAAATCAGATCCGATATCAATGTGGATCATGATGTTTCAGATATCTATGTACAAAATGTACAGCTTGTTGATCAAGAGCTTGTTGCAATGGTGTTTTTGAATCACGGCGCCAAAGGTTATGTAACTGAACCGCAGATTATCCGTGTTAATCTAACAACAAAGGAGATTACGAATGAGCCGCTCGTATTACCAGGAGCTAAATCTGAAGCAGCAAATGGGGATAATCAATTCGTTAGGTTAGCCAATCAAAATCTGGATCACTCGGATCAATGGATTTTAACAGTTAGTAAAGATAATCATAAAAAGGCATATCAAGTAGATGTTGCAACAGGACAAATCTCGCCGCTCGCGTTCCAAGGGCATGAAATGTTATTGAATAATATTATGAATGCGTATGGACAGAAAATTTATTTCCTGCAAAAAGCTGTATCGGGTAAGGAGAATATAGGATTTACTGTTATTTCTTACGATCTCGTGAGTAAAGAATATGAGACTACTCTGAAGAATACAGATATAGATTTAAGTGAAAACATTACCTATGATTTTAAACAAGACTATCTCTATATTGTGGGTTATAAGAATATGGGTAATAAGTACTTCAAAGGTAATCGTCTATATGTATTCAATTTGACAAGCGGTAACCTTGAATACGAAGGAAAAGCAGTATCTACAGAGGCTGCAAATCAGGCTGAAGATGAAGCTAACATGGATTTGAATTTTATCGATCTTGGTCAGTATTAGAATTACTTGTAGAATAAAAAAATAGAGATAATGAGATATGAAAAGGTACCAAGGCCGAGCTAATGACTTCTAATAGTCAATTAGCTCGGCCTTTTAGTCGAAAATTATAAAACAACCAATAATCACTGTATATCGATTAAAATATATTGTAAAACGATAAATAATGTGATAAATTCAATTCACAATAAATCTGTGAGGTGTGTTTTTTATGGAAAGAGGATCAACACTTTTTTTAAGGGCAGCGGTTATTCTTATTGGTATCCCGGTGCTTGCTTTGTGCATATTTGTGGTGCCGGAAATAGCGAGTTTCGCAGCAGAACTGTATCCGGATTATAGTTTATTGAAATATCTCATTGCCATTGATTTGTATGCCTCGGCGATACCTTTTTACTTTGCACTGTATCAAGCTTTTAAACTGTTAGGCTATATTGACAAAAACAATGCTTTCTCGGAAATGTCTGTGCAGGTTTTAAAGAAAATAAAATATTGTGCAATCATCATCAGTTGCTTGTATGTAGTTGGTATGCCACTCTTTTACCTCATGGCGGAGAAAGATGATGCCCCAGGGATTATAGTCATCGGCTTGATTATCATTTTTGCCTCCATGGTGATTGCCGTTTTTGCTGCAGTTCTACAAAAGCTTTTAAAAGAAGCTATTGATATAAAATCAGAAAATGACTTAACTGTCTGAGGTGAAAACAATGGCGATTATAATTAATATCGACGTGATGCTGGCTAAAAGAAAAATGAGTGTTACTGAGCTTTCGGAGAGAGTTGGAATAACAATGGCTAATCTTTCTATATTGAAAAATGGAAAAGCAAAAGCGGTGCGATTATCAACGTTAGAGGCAATTTGTAAGGCTTTGGAATGTCAGCCTGGAGATCTATTAGAATACAAAAATGATGAGGAAACATAAGAATGAAGTCAATAACACAATTACTGCATTTCGGATATCATCAGGCGATGAGTTGCATATTTCCTGTTGCGATTTTTGGGACTTTAGCTCTTTCTAACATAATAGAAATGCCTTTTCTTTACCGTTATGATGCCATTCTTCTAATACTGCTTACAGTGCAGTACCTCATGTACCGTACTGGATTAGAGACACTGGATGAAATAAAAGTAATCTGTGTGTTCCACGTTATTGGTTTATTGCTGGAAATCTATAAGGTAAAGATGGGTTCATGGGCATACCCTGAGCCAGGGTTTACGAAGGTGTTTGGTGTACCCCTCTATAGTGGATTTATGTATGCAAGTGTCGCAAGCTTTATGTGCCAGATATGGCGAAGATTGAAAATGGATATGACCGGTTGGCCTGGGCTTGCTTCAGCGGGATTGTTGGGAGGAGCCATCTATTTAAATTTTTTCACACATCATTTCATTCCTGATTTTCGTTGGTGGCTGACAGCGCTTGTGGTTGTTGTCTTCTGGAAAACATGGATCATTTATAGGGTACGGACGGTTACCTATCGAATGCCCTTGACACTGGCCTTTTTTATTGTAGGATTTTTTATCTGGTTAGCTGAAAATATCGCTACATTTTTTAATGCATGGAAATATCCTGATCAATATCAAACGTGGCAACTGG
This sequence comes from Paenibacillus sp. FSL R7-0048, assembly GCF_038004505.1. Taxonomy (NCBI): domain Bacteria; kingdom Bacillati; phylum Bacillota; class Bacilli; order Caryophanales; family Paenibacillaceae; genus Paenibacillus; species Paenibacillus sp. FSL R7-0048. The sequence continues at coordinate 3,360,981 of NZ_JBBORF010000001.1, forward strand.
TTAGTTTCAGTAAGATCAGTTCGTGGTTCCTTCTAGTGATCATTAGCGTCATTATAGTTGCCCAGCTTAAACATGTTAAGGCTAGCCGTAATCCGATAAATTCATAATTGAGCTGAGTTCGGACAATACGGTTGATTTGACGAATAAATCATTCGTTTGTTACAATGACGGCATCAATTAGGAAAAGGATGAGGACGATGGTTCGTCGTTTGAAAAGGTTTAAGAATGTCGCTACTGCATCAAGCTTCTAAGTATAAATGAATTACATTACTTAGAAGCGAGGGAAAGAAAATGAAACAACATCAGTTTAGCCACTGGTCTGAAACTAAGTATTTAAAGGATATTGTCACCAACCCAATGATAGAGGTAGGAGAGTACTCTTACTACTCTGGTTATTACGATAATCTTGATTTTGAAGATGGGTGTGTCAGATACCTTTGGGGTGATGAACAATCAAGAAAGTTGTTTAATCCCAGTGAAGATTATGGCTGGCATTTAGATAAATTGAGTATAGGAAATTATGTTTGTATTGCTAGTGGTGTAATTATTCTCATGGGTGGGAATCACAATCATCATCCTGAATGGATTACCGTGTATCCTTTTGTAGACCAGATTGCAAACTCTTACGAATCCAAAGGGGATACAATCATTGCTAGTGATGCCTGGATTGGGATGAATGCAATGATTATGCCCGGTGTGAAAATAGGCGAAGGTGCTATTGTTGCGGCAGGATCAGTTGTTGTAAAGGATGTCCCAGCGTATACGATAGTAGGCGGCAATCCTGCTAAAGTGATCAAGCAACGGTTTACAGATCAAGAAATCGAAAAGTTAAAGGAAATGCGCTGGTTCGATTGGAAACGTGAGAAAATTGAACAAGCCACGTCTATCTTTTCCAGTTCATCTATTGATCAATTATATGACTTTTACCTTAAAGAAATAAAAAAATAACAAAATCAGAACAGGCTGCCGGTATATTCGGCAGCCTGTTCTTTTATCTGACAGGTTCGTTTAACAATAATTGTTTTTTACCAGATTAATCCTAATTAGTATGTTAATATAGGAATGGACTCATTTAATAAGTTAGGAGGAAATTATATTATGGCCTTACCTTTACAAATCCGTCGAATGACACAAAACGATATTGATATTATACATACGGGGTTATCTGAGCATGACGTAAGCCAACCTCTTGATTATGTCCAACGTTGTTGGCAAGAAAATCAAAATGAAAAGCGAGTTACACTTTTAGCTTTTTGTGAAAATGAGTTTGTTGGATGGGGACATGTGGTATTCAGGTCGGAATATCCTTATTTTGCAGAGAATAATATACCTGAAATTCAAAACTTTGACGTCATCCCGCCATTTAGGAAACGTGGGGTAGGAAGTGTATTAATTGAAGCTCTTGAAAAAGATGCTTTTACTATATCTAATACTATTGGTATTGGATTTGGATTATACGCTGACTATGGAACCGCACAACGGATGTATATAAAGCGTGGTTTTATCCCTGATGGGCGGGGAATCATGTACGATAATAAGCCTGTTGAGCCTGGGGCACATGTTTGTGTGGACGATGATCTCTGCCTTTATCTTATAAAAACTATTGAGCAATAAAAGCAGCTCATGTACGGGGGGAGATAGATTCTGAAGTATATCGAATTTGGTCTCGGCAATACATGGCTTATTAGAACTGAAACGGAGTTAGAGGATGGAACGGAATATGAAGAAAAAGGCATAGTGAAACCGGTAAAGTTCCGCTCATTATATTTAAGGATTTGGATTGGCAAAACTGTAATCATTCTAGACTTAAAACAAGGCTTGAAAATATGTAAGAAGAGTCGTAAAACGTTGAAGATTATTTTTGGTATAACAAGTCTTTAGGTTAAGTATGACAAGGTTGCCGTCTAAATGAACAAATGGAGGAGACCTGACACGAGACTTAGTGCTCTACCTGAGAATTATTAAAAACTCAAAATATAACGACAAGCGAGGTTTAAATGGATAATCCAGAGAATTTGACCCAAGCGCTGTCTAAGTTTTATGAAGAACTTGAACGATCTGATTTACCGGTTAATACTTTTATGCTATTACGTAAGGGAGAAGTTATTACCGAGTTTTATCGTCAACCGTACCGCAAAAACGTTCCCCAGGTTTTATTTTCTCTAAGTAAGAGCTTTACATCTATTGCAGCAGGCATAGCATGGGATAACGGTTATTTTGAATTAACGGATAAAGTGGTTTCTTTTTTCCCGGATCAGCTTCCTAGCTCAATTTCACCTAATTTAGAGAAGATGACGATACATCATCTTCTTTCCATGAATACAGGACATAACAATAGTATCTATGGTGCGATAGCCAAGCAAAATGATTGGGTTCGTGCCTTTTTAGCTTTGGACGTAGAAGATGAACCGGGAAGTTATTACAATTACAATACACACGCCACTTATATGGTTTCGGCTATTATCGAAAAGACGACTGGAGAAAATCTTGTTGATTTTTTAATGCCAAGATTATTTACGCCATTGGACATAGAAAGACCAGAATGGGAGACTTGCCCGTTAGGAATTGTTGCTGGTGGAATGGGACTAAGCATACCAACAGATGGAATCGCGAAATTTGGCCAGATGCTCCTCAATCAAGGGGTTTACAATAGTCGTAGAATTGTTTCGAAAGATTATTTAAAGCTGGCGCTAAATGAACAAAGCGATAATCGTTGGGGACAAAATAAGGCTGACTGGTCAAACGGATATGGTTATCAGTTCTTTATGTGCAGGAATGGATGTAAGATGGGGAATGGAGCTTTTGGTCAATTGTGTTTCATTGATCCGAGTCAAGAGATTGTGATTGCTGCAACTTCAAGTTTTACCGAGATGAAGAAGTTACAGGATTTTTTAGATATCATATATGCAAAATTACTGAACTTTGATTGGCCAACGGTTGCATCTAACATTATAAAACCTCCTACATTTACCTCCTTAGTAAACAGGATAGTTAAAGTAGATTATAGATCGTACAGTGGAATTTATATCTTTGAAGATAATAAGCATAAAATCAAAGAATTAACACTGAAGTTTGAAGATGAGCACCTTAGTTTTTCTTTACTTTACGACGATCATTTAGATGAATTTCCGTTCGATTTTTTAAGGCCTACCCATGCAAAAAGTTTATTTATTAAAGACTTATCCCTTAGTGAGCAGGAAGTTTGTACATCTGCAAGCTGGCAATATGATGATTCCAAATTAATCCTCACGGTAAATTACATTGAAACCCCTTACGTAGTTGATTACACTTTGAGTTTTAGCGGTAAAAAAATTGAACTGCATATGCATAGGAATCTTTCCTTAGAGGATAGAGAAGACATAACTGTTATTGGTTGGGAGGGATGAAATGACCAAGGGTAAAGGTTGGATAGCTGTTTTATTTTTGCTTTTTTCTTTAGTTTTTGTGGGAATCACACATCAGGGTACTATGTTTGGGGATTACCTCTTCAGAACCATTGGAATTCCGCCTTGGAGCGAACCTGCGACAAACCATGGTTTACATTATTCAGCAATATTCGGGATCATTTTGTTAATTTTCAGTGGGAGTTTAACTATAAAGCACTTTAGACAGTGTTATAAAAAATATGTAGGCAGAACCGTTTTGCTTGCTATCATCATTTTCATTATATTATATCCATTTCTAACAGAACGATTGTATTATCTTGTGAATATGAACAATGATGGAATTGAAGTTGTGGATTTTCTGGAAAAAGATTCGCACTGTATGTACGGTACTCAAGAGGATATTGTGCAGGTTCAATGTACAATCAGGCTAATCAACTATGGCGGGCAAAATGAAACCGTTATGATCCGTCCAATCTTTCGAGAGTACGGTAATCCTCAAGGGATCTGGTCATTCGCAGAGGTTCAGCCGCAAGAGATTACCTTGTTACCAAGATCTAATATTAAACATCACATTTATTTTGAGAGTAAGCCTGATGCTCGGATCGCTGAATTCGGGGCGGACGGTAATACCGATTATTTTGGTGTGGAGTTCGTCAAGGATGGACAGAAAAAGGTAGTCTTTAGGGAATGAATTGATAAAAATAAATATGTGAGTTATTTGCTTTAATATTATTACAGCTGAGTAGTAACAGAAGGGAAGGTTTCCAGTGACTCAACGACTGATAACAAAAGTGAACCAGCGCCTCGATAGTGTGCGTGTGCTTGTTCAAGAAATGATCATGTCTATAGGTAGCGAACAATGGAAACAGGAAGCGTGTGTTCACCTGTACGGAGTGTCTAGTTTCGCTTCATTGCTTGCCATGAAAAGAGAACAAAATCAGGAATTGGCAGCCATTATAGGACTGCTTCATAATTATTATTTCTTCAAAACCGGAGTCAAGGAATTTCCAGGTCCCAACAGTGCTGATACCGTAAGGCCTTTATTAAGAGACTTGAATATGTTTACCAAAGAAGAGCTGACTCAAATTCTAAAGGCGATCTTCCATCAAGGGGACAGAAATAAAGTTCAGGGTCCCTATGAAGAGATTCTAAAGGATGCTCAAGTTCTACAATTACACTTGCAGAATAGGGGATGTAATGTAACACAACAGGACACGAATAGGCTTCGGAATGTACTTCGTGAAATGACGATTCCAGAGGATTTTTTGGAGGAGTTAGATTACAGTAGCGGGGCTGAAGTTCACCAGCCTACGGATAAACGAGGTAAGTTAGCTACTATTGCTGAAGCATTTGGAAAAGAAAACATTGTTGGAATACCAGGAAACGAACGATATCGAGAAATCTGTAAATATTGGCCTGACCAAGCGATTTATAAAGTATTACAAAACAATTGGTGCGCAGCATTTGTATATTACTGCTGTATGCAAGCTGGATTTCTGCTGCCGATTCGATATCCGAATGCTGATTTTCGATTAGCTGGCGTAGGGGCTTGGTTAGAGTGGGCGCAACTACCTGAGACCGCATTTTTTTATTTTGACGGGCAAGAGGGGTTTACTCCTCAGCGTGGTGATATTGTGATTTATGAAAAATTGCTAACTAATGACCCTCACGATCATACAGGTATTGTTTTAGCATGCGATGACAAGGAGATCTTAGTTGCTGAAGGAAATAGGGATAATCAGAATTATTTCAGTGTTTTCTACAGAGATCGCTGGCATTGCGTATATGGCTATATCCGTATCGCTAATGACTATGAATTTGAGTTTAGTGGTGAGTATACTCCAATTTAGTTGAGGGGAGTTCATTCGGATGATCACAGTTAAGAATATTATGGCTGAGTATTTATTAATGTCTAACCCTAATTTTGAATTATTTTCAGAACAAGCTCTGGAAAAAAATACGCTGCAACAGCAAAAACATCTATATAAAACTCCGGTTTTTATCGTTACTTTTGAAGCAAAAAATGAGCCAGCTTGGGACAAAGATTCTTGAGCTTCTTCTCTTTTAAAAAGCGAACATACTTGCCTTTTAGCAATGTTAGAGTTATCATAGATTTCTAAAGTCGTTAATGGAGGTGCTGAATGAAATATTCCCAAGCGACAGATTATGCACTTCATGCAATGCTCTATATGGTGACGGTGGCGTCTGATAAGCCGGTGGGTGTTCAATTGCTTGCTGAGAAGCTAGGTGTTTCCCAAACCTATCTGTCCAAAATGATGACTAAGCTAGTGAAGGCTGGATTGATTCAATCTGCACCTGGTGCTAATGGTGGTTATCGTCTCAGACGCAAGTCGGAAGAAATCTCTTTTTTGGATATTATCCATGCAATCGAAGGAACGGCTTCCTTTTTTGAATGCAGTCTAGATCACGGAAGTGAATGTCTGATTCAACAGGTTGTGATTGACGCTGAGCGACAGATGGAGCAGTACTTAGAGAACACGAAAATTGCAGATTTGGCAAAAACGATGAAGACGGAGTAAAGATCCGTTCTTTTTTCGGGGGTATTAGAGACAATATAGATCCGTAATGACTTTAATGTGGGTTTTGATACTAAAATGTGAAGTTTAAAACAATGGAGGATGATTACAATGACTGAAGAGCAAAAATTAAATGCCAAGAGGGCGACCTATGAAAAAACCACTCATATTTCGATTCCCTCTTATGATTCATTATTTTCGATGATCCAATCTTATTTTCGCTTCGAGTTAGGTGACATCCCTGTATCTATGCTCGTGGTCGGTGCGGGCGGAGGAAATGAATTTTCGGCATGGGGGCCATCTAACCCAAACTGGACATTTACTGGAGTGGATCCTTCGGAAGATATGCTTAAGATCGCGAAATTAAAGATAGATGAACTGGACTTAGAGAGCCGTGTCAGTCTGATTTCTGGGACAATCGATGATCTTCCTCAGCAGGACTCAAAGTTCGATGTGGCAAGTTGTATTTTGGTCCTTCATTTCATCCATGATGTTCAAGAAAAATTGAAATTGCTACGCTCCATAAAGGATAATCTGAAACCGGGTGCTCCATTTGTTCTCGTAAGTGCATATGGAGATTTGGATGATCCTGAACTCCACGACAGAATAAACGTATGGAAAAGCTTTTGGGTTGCAGGGTATGAATCTCCCGATGCGTTTGATAATGTAAGTAACAATATTACGAAAATTTCTTTCCTTCCCGAAAAACAAATTGAAGAGTTATTGAAAGAATCAGGCTTCACAAGAATCACTCGATTTTATTCTACTGGAATTATGGCAGGCTGGATGTGTCACGCGGAGTGACTTGAATACTTTCGGACCCAGATGACGTTATTTGTATATATTTAGGCGTTGGAGCATGATTTCGGACTCCAGTGCTGCTATTCCTTAAATAGAGGGTGATATATGGTGATTATCATGCTCATAGCGGCTATGGAGTCCGCGAGCACCCTTAATATAGGAAAAAGTAGCGTATAAGGTCAACTATGTCCTATAGTGCGATTCATAAGTGTGATTAGTACTTAATTAAACCAAGTTTAAGGATTAGTTCAGCGATCAGGTAGCTTCAAAAAGGAGGGGGTGCCCAACAGCCATTGTATGGCTATGGACACCCCATTGTTTTTAACGAAAGTGACTAATCTATACATGAAGCTTGTAACGATTTGCTTTGCTTATCCGCTGAATGTCTGCAAGTTCCTCCGAAGTGAGTGGAGCTACATCAGCAGCCATTACATTGCTTTTTAATTGCTCCAGACTGCTTGCCCCAGGAATAATAACGGCTACAGATGGATTAGCTAGTGGATAATGAAGCGCTGTTTGTGCAAGATTGCGCGAGTCACTAGTTTCCTGCGAAAGCTGATCATGCAAATTCAGAAGTTCCTCACTACTGTAATCTAAGTAATTCTTCTCGGCTTTGCTGCGACCACGCTCTGACAGTATGCCCCCTGCTAAAGGCCCGCGTGCGATCATGCTAATTCCATGCTTAGCTAGCAGAGGAAGGATTTCTTCCTCAGGACGTCGATCTAAAATGCTATATTGGCTCATAACACTTACGATATTTGATTTTTTCACATATTCTCTAATTACATTAGGACGAATAGAAGAGATCCCATAATAGCGGATAAGACCCTCTTGCTTAAGTTCTTCAAAAGCTTCAATCGTTTCGTCAATTGAATCTTCAATAGTGCCGCCATGCAGCTGGTATAGATCAATGTAATCGGTTTGCAGCCGTTTAAGACTATCTTTGACTGCATTTTTAATATAGGCTTTTGAAGGATCCCAGCTCCAGCCTTCTAAGCCGGGAATTCTGCGGTTGCCAACTTTTGTGGTCAGGATTACATCCTGTCGACGTTGACGAATGGCTTTGCCAATAATTTCTTCATTACGGCCCTCATCATAAAGATCTGCTGTATCAACAAAATTGATTCCTTGATCGAGTGCTTCATGAACAATGGAAATGGCTTTCGCCTCATCCGTACCCAAAGACATACAGCCAAGTCCTATCTCACTAACATACAAATCAGATTGTCCTAAACGATTTTTTCTCATAGCGCATTCCTTTCTACTTCTGTTGTTGTTATATTATAACGTTTTGGAGAATTGAATTCTAATGGTGCTTCGGACTTCCATTGACTTTATGATCTTTTGGCTTTATCGTCATAGCATATATTATTTATTAGATGAAGATAGATAGGGAGAGATTGGATCATATGGAACAAGCGATGTTTGCAGGCGGATGTTTTTGGTGCATGGTGACACCGTTTGAGGAATTACCAGGCATTCAAGGAATTGTATCGGGATATGCGGGAGGGTTAACTGAGAATCCAACCTACGAAGAAGTCAAAACCGGAACAACGGGGCATTACGAGGTTGTGCAGATTACGTTTGATCCAGCGCTTTTTTCATACGAGAAGCTGCTTGAATTATATTGGCCTCAGATTGACCCTACCGATGATGGTGGGCAATTCCAGGATCGAGGAACTCAGTACCGGACAGCGATCTTCTATTATAATGAAGAACAGCGTTTAGCAGCTCTTGCCTCGAAGGAACAGGTTGCGGTCAGCGGCAGATTCTCCGGTCCAGTCGTTACGGAAATTCTTCCGGCGCCAACTTTTTATCGTGCAGAAGAGTATCATCAGGATTATCATCATAAGAATCCCAAGCACTACAAAGAAGATCGGGAGCAATCCGGTCGGGATACTTTTATCGCTAAACACTGGTAAGTGTTGAAAAAACTTTAAACCAAGAGCATCCTGAGTCATTCATGGCTTACGGGATGCTCTTTTTGCATTATATACAAATTTTATTTATTTTAAATTCTACATACTTTCCACACATTTGTAGACTAAACTACTCTAAATCAAGCGAGAACATCACACAGGAGGGTTTAGGATGAAAAAAATCATACCATTTGTTGCCGTTAGTTTGCTTTTGAGTACAGTGTTAACAAGCTGCCAATCAGGCAATAATGTTCCATCTAAGGTTAATTCGCAAGCTAGTTCTGCAACGGTGGAGCAACCATGGATAGCTACGAAGAATACTACTCGTATTAACACTTCAGATCCGATTCAAGCCGCAGTGTTAGTTTCTCAGACTTTATGGACTGCGCAAACAAAGAATAATAGACCTTCAAGTGTAGTTTTGACGGATGTGAGTAATTGGCAGATCGCCGCAGTTAGTGCAGATTTGATTCATCATCCCAGTAATGGGCCTGTACTGTATACTACAAAAGAAGGGGTTCCTGAGGTTACTCTCGCTGAACTTAAGCGACTGAATCCAATAGGTGCTGAAGGCAATAAAGGGGTTCAGGTAGTGCTTGTTGGGCCTATGGCATCCAATGTCGAACAACAATTAAAGGCCATTGATTTAAAAGTAGACCGGATAGAAGGGGATGAGCCAGCGGCAGTAGCTCAGGCTATAGATACTTATTACGCCAAAGCAGCGGGTGAACTTCCAAAGTTGGTCATTATTGGTTCTATGGATAGCCCTGAGTACACGTTGCCAGCAGTGAATTGGATCGCACATATGCCTGAACCTCTTCTCTTTGTAACCAAAGACGAAATTCCTAATTCAACGGTCGAGGCTTTAAAAGAACGTGGAGGTAGCGCAACCATTTACATCCTCGGACCAGAAGACATTGTCTCAGCAGATGTAGAAAAGCAATTAAAAGAATACGGAACAGTTACCCGTATAGCTGGAGAAGATGTTTTTAAGAACGCTATAGCTTTTGCAAGTTTTAAGGATGCCAATAACGGATTCGGCTGGGGAATCACTACACCCGGTCATAACCTGTCTTTGTTAACCACGGATTCAACGATGATAGCTATCGCCGCTGCGCCTTTTTCTCATTTGGGGAAACATGCGCCGCTTATTTTTACGGAAAAAGACGGGCTGCCAGATTCAGTAATGGAGTATATGATGGAGCTTCAACCTAAATTTCAAGATTCACCAGCAGAAGGTCCTTACAATCATGCTTGGATAACTGGAGATAACCCTACAATAAATGAGCGAGCACAAAGTGAAATCGATGACATGCTAGAAATCTCACCTGCTGCAGGAGGCAATACGCATTCCGGCCACTAACCATCATCACAGGCTGGCATCATTTAGGGATGATGTCGGCTTGTTCTGTTTTTTTTTTGTATAATGAGAAGAACTAGGTCATAAAGAGGGTGAACGGTTTGAATAAGCTACAGATACTGATCGTAGATGATGAATGGAACATGCGGAATTTATTGCGGATTTATTTAAGTAAAGAAGGGATGTCTACAAAAGAGGCGTCAACGGGTCATGAGGCACTTCAACTGTTGAAACAACACAGCTTTGACCTAATCTTGCTGGATGTGATGATGCCGGATATGGATGGCTGGCAGGTCTGCAAGCTGGTGAGGGAGACAAGCTCTATCCCAATTCTAATGCTAACCGCACGTTCTGAAACCAAGGATAAGGTACGTGGTCTCGGTATAGGTGCAGATGATTATCTTACTAAACCGTTTGAGCCGGAAGAATTAGTGGCTAGGATTTATTCTCTGCTGCGGCGTTCAACACTTACTTTTGTTCAACAACCTCAGGAAAAGGTGCTCACATACCCTAATTTTAAAATATACCCAGAAGCTAGGGAGGTACATATTCAGGATACATCCATTGAATTCACACTCAAGGAGTTTGATCTACTGGCCACTTTGGCGCAAAATACTACCCGGGTTTTTACGAGAGAAGAACTGGTGGAGCGATTATGGGGGAATAATTATGAGGGGGAGAATCGTGTTATTGACACCCATATTAAGAATATCCGCGAGAAACTACATAAAGCAGGGCTAGCCTATAATCCGGTTCAGACGGTGTGGGGATTAGGTTATAAATTTCATGCTCCCGGTAATCAGGTATGAAAAATAACATCATCGGACTTAAGCTTGGTTTTGTTATTATGTCTGTTTTTGTAGTTGTTTTGCTTGTCCTTGGAGTTACTATAGAGCGGATGTTTACAAACTTTTATTACAACGAGATGCAAAAAGAGACGGAGGAACTCACCTCACATTTTATTGGAATGGCGGAATCGCAGGATAGTTCAAACGAGCAGATGATGAGTACCTTTGCAGAATTTTCGGATGTCAGTATCTTTAATATCTCAAAGGATGGCAATGTGATACTCCACTCGGGTGTACATGATCGTTTGGATCGTTCATTCATCCATGCTTCGGATGTTAGTAGGATTTTCGCTGGGAAAAGTGTTGATTTTGAGTATAAAGATCCTGCTGGATATTCTTATTTTATCATTGGAAAACCAATAATGGAGGGGGATACAACTCAGTCTGCACTTTATGTAATGTCCTCTACAGAGAGTATGAAGCAATCTTTGGCTTCCATCCGGAACCTCCTGCTGATTGCAGGAATGGGGGCTTTTATATTGGCTTTAGGGATCACTGGTGTGATCGCCATGATTTTGTCTAGACCTCTGATCAAGATGCAAAAGGCAACCCGGAAAATCGCGGCTGGCGAGCTGGAAACGAGACTTTCTATACGTAGTACCGATGAGATTGGTTTTTTGGCTGCGGCCATAAATGATCTGGCTGTCGATCTGCAACGATACAGGGATACAAGGCAGGAATTTCTGGCAAATATCTCACATGAGCTGAGAACGCCCATTACATATTTGGAGGGGTACACCAAGGTTATAAAAGATGGGCTTTACGAGACCGAGGGGGAAAGGGATCTATACTTGGATATCATTCATCAGGAAGCACATCGGCTCCAGCATCTGGTGGATGATTTATTTGAACTGGCAAAGATGGAGGAAGGAAAGGTTACACTTACCCAAGAGTGGATCGATCTCAGTCAGCTAACGGAACAAGCCGTGCGCAGAGTTGAACTGAAAGCAAAAGAGAAGGGGTTACAGCTGAAGCTTCAGCTTAGCGGAGATGCGTATATGATCCGTGGAGATCAAAAACGTATGGAACAGATTATAATGAACCTTCTGGAAAATGCAATTCGTTATACGGATGAAGGCGAGATTATTGTTCATGTGGAATTTACAGCGGATGCTGCAACTCTAATAGTTGAAGATACAGGAATAGGTATTCCTGAGGAAGAGCTTCCCTATATCTTCGAACGTTTCTACCGGGTAGAGAAATCACGTTCAAGACAATACGGAGGTTCAGGTCTGGGACTTTCCATTGTTAAAAAGCTGGTGGAATTGCATGGAGGCAAGATTCGAATGATGAGTCAGCCTGGAGCGGGTACTCGTTGCGAGGTGCAACTATTGAATTTATCTAAATCCGAATAAATGTAAGTAAAAAGAGACTTCCGATACAAAATGAGGTCTCTTTTTTGCTTGTTTATAATGTTATTGATTCGACTCAAGCTCTTCAAGTGCCCATTCGCAGAATTGTATAGAGCTCTCCATATCAAGCACACGTTTGCGGATCAGTAAATAACGTCCAAAAGTGGTGGCTTTTAACTCACGAGTCTCACCGCGTTCATCACGCAAGACTTCGTTTGCTTTGAGCAAAACCTTGTATCGCTCCAGCTCACTTTTACAAAACTCTGCACGTTTTAGCAATAGGTCCTTGGCTTCTTTCGGGTTGGATAGCCATAAGCTATACAGCTTAAAATGCAGCTCATCCCGCAGCACCGGAGGCTCTGCAGTAGTTTCCACCCATTGCCGCAATTGTTCCAGTCCTGCTTTCGTAATGGAGTATTCTTTTTTATCCGGTTTATCGGTCTGTTCAATGAGCTTAAAGGTGATATAACCTTGCTGCTCCATGCTCATTAATAGAGGGTAGATTTGACTATGTCCAGCACGCCAGAGCGGCTTGATATTCTGAGTTAATTCATATCCAGACAATGAGTTAGCGCTAAGTAAAGCTAGAAGTCCATAAGACAGTGTATTCATTACTATAAAGCCCTCCAGTTATTATAAATCCGTTTTCATTGAATTTTTCGGGGATATGTCATCATTGACATATTGATCATACGATTATAACATTATTCAAGTCACCTTATATATGTAAAAGTAGACATATAAAAAATAATGAGGAGGGGAAGCATGGAAGAAAATCAAGCAAGCAAAATACATTTTTGGCCGATCATGATTGCCATATTCTTCGGAAATTTCGTCTCTGTCTTAAGTACAACGACGATCAACATTGCTGTTCCTCTTTTAATGGATCATTTCAATACGAGTCTGAACACCATGCAATGGATGGTCACCGGTTTTATGCTGGCGACAGGAGTAACCGCACCACTCGCGGGATATCTCGGAGGAAGATTCAGCTATAAAAGGCTTTATCTTTTCGCCTTGATGGGATTTACCATGTTCTCTTTGCTTTGTGCTTTGGCATGGGATCCAACATCATTAATTGTATTTCGGATGCTTCAGGGTTCGTGCAGCGGTCTCATCATGGCTTGTACGATGACCATCATATTTCAAGTAATACCGGGAGAGCGCAGACCTTTTGCAGTAAGCCTCTGGTCGCTATCCGCGATGGTCGCGCCAGCCATAGGACCAACGTTTAGCGGGTGGCTGCTCCAATATGCCAGCTGGCATTGGTTATTCTTAATTAACATCCCTATTGGAATCATAGCTGTTATTCTAACCCTAACGTTAATTCCATATTATCGAATGAATATTCCGAAGTCATTTGATATTCCTGGTTTCCTTACCGTTGTCCTCGGTAGTTTATCATTATTAACTGCATTTAGCCAAGGCAATAGCTGGGGATGGACTTCGTGGAAAACCTTATCGTTAATCCTTTTGGGAGTTGTGTTGTTAGTTTTGTTTGTTTTGCGCGAGCTGAAGGCGGAGGTACCTCTGCTGAATTTGCGTGTATTCCGTAATCGCCGTTTTACCGCCATGCTAAGTATCTATAGTTTGGTTACGATTGCGATGTATGCCGGAACCTATTTAACCCCTTTGTTCTTACAAACGGTAGAAGGGGCTACAACGCTTAAAACAGGGCTGATTTTATTGCCGTCCTCGATCCTCCTTGCCTTGCTGAGTCCAATCGTAGGTAAGCTGTATCCAAAGTTCGGACCTGTGAAGTTGATTTCTGCGGGTATTTTATTTATATTCATCGGTTTATTCATGCTTAGTCGGCTGCAAACGAACATATCTTATAGCTTTATTATGTGGGCGATGGTCGTTCGTAATCTCGGCATTGGACTAGCCAATGTTCCAAGCAGTACAGCCTCAATGGAGGAAATTCCCGTCGAATGGTCTGGGCATGCTACGTCGATCAATAACTGGGTCCGCAATGTGTTAAGTTCACTTGGGATAGCAGTATTCACCTCCCTGCTGTCGAGTAGATCTTTACTCCACTCTAAAGAGTTGATCAGCTCCGGCGCAAGTAATACAGATTCGATACGTTTACTATCGTTCACGATGGGGGTGAATGATGTTTTCGTGGTGGGTTCCATTATTGTGTTGTTTGGATTTCCACTGATGTTTTTATTACGCAAGAAGCGTACTGTGGTAACTGTACAAAACGCAGGATAACCGGTACGATACAAAAAGCAGATCAAGGGTTTATCCTTGATCTGCTTTTTGTCTTAGATTACGTTTTGTTAATAAACTTTAATGCATCATATCGCCCATTCCACCCATACTCCCTACAATTTCCGGATTAATCATCCCGAATATCATCGCGATATGCGCCACGACCAAGAATCCACTAATAAGCAGAAAATGCAGCTTCATCTTGTGCTCTTCCGATCGTTTACGGGCAATCAGACCAAGATCTAACAAAGCCAGTGGCAATAAGAAGAGTACTCCGCTTAAATAGAAGCCCACGGCTACGATATCAACCCATGTGTGCCATTCCCCATTCACAGACAAAGGAATAAACGCAGTTGGGAACAAGTAGAGAAATACACCTGTGAAATATATCCCTGCGAGTATGCTGCAGACTTTGTTGAAGGATCGTAGTGGGCCTGTTAGATTCTTGGTGAACAAAATAATAAACTCTGTAATGGTAATCGTCTCAGCAAAAATCACGGGGATGGCCATGAATATAATCAAATTCCAAGGCTGGTTGTCCGCTAGCAAAGACATGTAATGCGTCATGTTCATAAGATACTCCTCCGATAATATGTAATAGCTTCAGTTACTTATCGTATTCGAGAAGTATGTGGAAAGTATGTGGAAACGAAGGTATGATAAATATATGCAATAATAACAGTCGAGGGGAGCAAGACAACCGTGGGAAGAGGATTACAAAACATTTTATTTGATTTAGATGGTACTTTAACAGACCCCAAAGAAGGCATCACCAAAAGCGTAGAATACGCTTTGAACAAATTTGATATACAGATCGAGCATTTGGATGAGCTTCTTCCTTACATAGGTCCTCCGTTATATGATTCATTTATCGAGCTGCACCATTTCACTGAGGAACAAGCGCTTCAAGCGGTTGCTTTTTACCGGGAGCGTTACAGTGCCACGGGATTATTTGAGAATATGGTGATTGAAGGTATACCCCAATTGCTGGAGGGACTTAAGACGAATGGATACTCATTGTATGTAGCAACCTCCAAACCGACTGTTTTTGCAGCACAGATTCTTGAGCATTATAAGCTCGATCATTATTTCAAACATATCGGAGGAAGTAATCTGGACGGTACCCGTTCTAAGAAGCAAGAGGTTATTCAGTACGTGCTTGATGAGAATGACATACATCCAGAGGAAGCGGTAATGATAGGGGATCGTAAGCATGATATCATCGGTGCTATTGGCTGTAGTGTTGAATCCATTGGAGTGACTTTTGGTTATGGTCCCAAGGAAGAGCTTGAACAAGCCGGAGCAGACCATATCGCCTTTCGTGTGGAAGAAATTGCAGATATCATTCAGCATATTTCATTGAGAGAACGGTGTACCAAATGAATGTTATGAATACAGAACTGCTTGACGGGAAATCGATTAAGCTGGTTCCAATAGATGAAAGTCATGCAGAAGGATTGGCGAGAGTGTTAAGAAATCCAGACATCTGGGAATTTACCTGGCGAAAAATAACGTCGGACGAGCAGGTGCAAGGATTAATCTCAACAGCTTTAGCGAATCAAAAGAACGGTTCACAAATTACCTTTACTATCATTGATAAAGCAATGGAGCGAATTATCGGAACCACTCGTATTATGCATCCGGATTTGGTTCATCGTAACGCTGAAATTGGATGTACCTGGATCTCACCAGACTATTGGAGAACTAGTGTGAACACAGAAGGCAAGTCGCTGCTCCTACACTATTGTTTTGAAGAACTAAAGCTGATCCGCGTAGAATTTACAGTGGTCGCGAACAACTTGAGGTCACAAAGAGCAGTAGAACGAATAGGGGCGGTTAAAGAAGGGGTTCTGCGTAAGCATAGAATCAAGTCTGACGGATCGATTCATGATAATGTGGTCTTTAGCATATTGGATACCGAATGGCCTGCTGTAAAAGAGAATCTGCATTATCTGATAAATGATAAATACGCATAAGTATAGATGAAGCAAACAAACGGGCTAGGGGCCGTTCCATAGGGAGCTACACTTCATCTATAATTGATGAATCAGAGTGATGACGGAAGCAATTTGTTAAAGCAGAGTGAGCGTTTAATTGTATTTTGTACAACTATAATTCCTTAATTGGTCGGGGCATAGATATAACTGTATTTAGTACATCTATATTCTTCATTTAATTTCTTATAGGTGGATTTTCAGGGTTTTAATTGTACAGAATACAATTAAAACAAGAATAGTTACTTTTGCACACGGAATAAGTGTACAGAATACAGTTATTTCACATTTACCCTATATCACTCTCCATTATCTCATTCGAATCCTTTAAATTAGGTGCTAGAAGTATAACAAGAGGGAATGCACCGGAAGCTACGTTCTGTCTGAAAGGATTTCTTCAAGGCATCAGACTTGCAACTCCTGCTTAGTGAGGATGAATATACTTGGTGGATCAGCGGATGATTAAGCGAGTTAAGTCAGAGGGTATAAGGATTTGCCCATGAATTTGCTTAAACCCCCCACAGATCAAAAACACCAGGCAGTGATACTCCAATTCCCGGAGAATCGCTGCCTGGTTGTTTTTTAATAACAGAGACCGCTACAAATTCTAGAAAGAGCTGCTTGGAGCAGCGCCTTCTTTTATGATTCAGCCAATAGGCTGCTTATGGTTATTGTTTAGGACTTACAAGGATTTTCACTTGATTTTTTTCTTTCAAAAGAGCCTCAAACCCGTGATCAATCACTTCATTTAGTTTAATTCTCTTAGTAACAAGTTTTTCAGCAGGGAAGTACCCTTGTTCCATCAAGCTAATTACAGCTGGGAAAACATCACGGTAACCAATGATACCAGTTAAGTTGCGTTCTTTAAGTACGATATTGTTTGGAGTAATCGTAGCATCTTTTTCGAAAATACTAACGATCATGATTTGTCCACTCAATTTAGTGGAATTAATGGCTTGGGTTAGAACGGGAGGTACACCTGTCACTTCAAACGCAACATCTACGCCACCATCGGTACGTTTTTGAATTTCTTCGACCACATCATATTGTTTAGGATCGATTACAATACCACCAAGTTCTTCAGCTTTACTCTTACGTTCCTCGGAAAGTTCTACTACATAGATTTCAGCTGCGCCGGATGCTTTCAAAGCTTCAATGACCAGCAAACCTATTGGGCCAGCACCGAATACTACAGCTTTATCTCCAACCTTCAGTTGACTGGAACGAACAGCGTGTAGAGCAACGGCAGAAGGTTCCACCAGAGCACCTTGTTCATAGGATAAGCTGTCTGGAATTTTGTGCACCATATGTTGGTCTGCTGCGACGTATTCTGAGAATCCACCGCCACCACCAGCCAAACCTAGGAAGCCCATTTTTTCACAAAGATTATATTTACCTTGTCGACAAGCCACACATTCACCACATGCAAAAACAGGCTCTACGACGACGCGATCACCAACATTAAACTTGCTAACGCCTTGACCTACTTCTACGATTTGTCCAGAGAATTCATGTCCCATTACGACTGGAGCTTTTTCACCAGTAAGGGGATGATCTGTTCCTTGGGGAATGAAAATAGGACCGGCTACATATTCGTGAAGATCGCTGCCACAAATTCCGCACCATTCGATTTTGATTTTCACTTTTCCTTCAAGGGCTGCTGGTTCTTCAATCGTTTCTAACCGTAGATCTTTGACGTTATGCCATCTTAATGCTTGCATATCATTCATCTCCTAGATTAATAATTGATAATAAATAGTGTTTTATTTCTGGAAAAGAGGAAACGTTTCCGAGAACAAATATGTCACATAATTTTCATATTGTCAAATTTAAATAATGAAAATATTAATATTGAAAATTAGTGAAATATTTCACTAAAACAGAGTTATATCAAGCCTTTAGGCTCACATTAGTCGTTGAGATAAGTATTCTTCTATGTACTATTATGTTATAATCTATACATTGGAATTTTGATTTTAGATGAGTGGAATAGAGATAAATACGAAAACGATTCCGGAAATAAGGGGACTATCAGAGTGGCTAATAAAAACAAAGTAACCATAGAGGATGTAGCGAAACGGGCGGGGGTAGGTATTGCTACTGTCTCAAGAGCCATTAATAATTCAGAGGGAATTAGTTCCAAGACCAAGGCGCTGGTACTGCAAGTGATTGAGGAGATGGGTTTCACTCCAAATACCTCTGCGCAAAGCCTCAAAATCCGCCAAACGAAGCAAATTGCTCTGGCCGTTCCTGACATTCGCAACGCAATTATTCCGGATATCGCCTGGTCCGTAGAGCAAGCCGCCAAACAACATAGCTATCGGGTAATCCAGATTAATACTTCTGGCAACCCGCGGACTGAGCTCGAAACAATCCGTGAGGTCAAAAAATTACATGTAGATGGACTCATTATCATGCCTCTTGCTTATCCAAAGACCATGGTAGAGTTAATTAATAAATCGAGTGTTCCGGTCTCTATCATTAACTACGGGAAAAGAATCACAGAAAATGTGAAAGCTGACATCGTTAGTTTGTCACGTTTTGAAGGACAATTAGTGATGGAGCATTTAATCAATATCGGTCGTACTAGGATTGCATATGCAGGGGCACAAAAAGATCTTATTGAAGATCGTTATCTTGCTTATCAGCAAGCTTTAAATCAAGTGGATATTTCGCTTGTATATTTTGGCGAAGACTTTTCCTTGCAAACTGGACTACAAGCCGCTGACTATTTCTACAGCCTGACGCATATGCCAGATGCTATTTATGCAGTGAATGACATGGTGGCCATAGGTATTGTGAATCGTTTTAAAGAATTAGGCGTTCGTGTTCCAGAAGATGTGGCGGTGGTTGGGGTAGATAATAACTCATGGACAACCATTACAAGTCCGCAGATTAGTTCGGTCTCGATCATGGGGAATGAAGTGGCACGATTAGCCACACAGCTTCTTTTGCAACGTATTCAGGATAATATTACCGGGGAGTATCAAAGGGTGCAGCTTGATCCGCGATTAATCGTGCGAGAGTCAAGTGTTTCGGTTAGACGTAGTACGAATTAAAGGCCTCAAGTTTGCGACTACTAAGAATGAATAGGTTGTAAATCCTTTAAATCCTGCTAGACTTAATACAGAGTAATTTGATTGGAAATTAAGAAATGAGGTGCGGATCATTATGGCTAATATTTATAAGAGCTTAACCGATCTGATTGGAAATACACCGTTATTAGAGATTTCAAAGTATAGTAAAACCCAAAACGTAGAAGCAAGGGTTCTTGCCAAGCTGGAATCTTTTAATCCTGCAGGTAGTGTTAAAGATCGTATTGGATATGCAATGATCAAAGATGCGGAAGAGAGAGGTCTCATTAATAAAGATTCTGTCATTATTGAGCCTACTAGTGGAAACACTGGGATAGGACTTGCTTTTGCAGCTGCTAGCTTAGGGTATTCACTGATCATCGTCCTACCAGATACATTTAGTATTGAACGCCGTAAATTAATGCTGGCATTAGGTGCTGAGCTTGTGTTAACACCGGGAACTGAAGGAATGAGCGGAGCTGTAAGAAAGGCAGAACAATTAGCTGCGGAAATTCCAAATTCATTTATTCCCCAACAATTCAGCAATCCTGCGAACCCGGAAATACACAGAACGACTACAGCAGAGGAGATTTGGCGGGATACCGATGGAGATGTTGATATTTTCATAGCGGGTGTTGGTTCTGGAGGCACTATCTCGGGTGTTGGGAAAGCGTTGAAAGAAAAGAACCCCGCAGTCCAAATTGTCGCCATCGAGCCGTTTGACTCTCCTGTTTTATCAGGAGGCCGTCCTAAGGGACATGGGATTCAGGGCATTGGAGCAAACTTTATTCCGGAGAATTACGATAATGAAGTGGTGGATGAGATTTTTCAGGTGAAAAATGATGATGCCTATAGCGTATCACGTGCTCTTGCGAGAACAGAAGGATTGCTGGTGGGTATCTCCTCCGGAGCATCTGTTTACGCAGCTACACAAATCGCTAAGCGTCCTGAGAATAAGGACAAGACCATCGTGGTGATTCTGCCGGATACCGGTGAACGTTACTTAACCACTACGCTGTTTGATTTTTAACGGAACATGAGCGCTAGATCCAAGGAATTGGCTTTAAAAAGCAAGCAAAAGGTTCAGCTATAGGCTGAGCCTTTTTGTTGTTGGAGTATTGGCTGTATATCTCCAGATAACGGGTACCTCAAGTAACTTAGTAGTTTAAGGGGGATTCCAAACCTCCCATTTTGTATAGTAGCCAAGGAAGTTCAGTGTGTTACGGACCGTATTGCAGCTATTTCGTCTTTTCAGCTCATTTTGCTGCGTTATCGGACTGAATAGCACTTATTGGCCAACATTTGCGGATAAGTGGTGTGGTTTTGAGCAAATAGCTGCAACTGAGTCCGATAGCCTGCCGCAAACGCTCAAATAAACAGAATAACGTCTCCTGAGTCCGATGAATCGGCGAAAAGTGTGTTATCCAGCAGGGGATTCCAAAACTCCAATGTACCTCAAGTAACTAAGAAGTTTAAGAAGGATCCAAAACTCCCATTATCTCAAGTAACTTAGAGAGTTCAGGGTGTTACGGACCGTATTGCAGCTATTTCGCCATTTAATCTCATTTTGCTGCGTTATCGGACTGAATAGCACTTATTGGCCAACATTTGCGGATAAGTGGTGTGGTTTTGAGCAAATAGCTGCAACTGAGTCCGATAGCCTGCCGCAAACGCTCAAATAAACAGAATAACGTCTCCTGAGTCCGATGAATCGGCGAAAAGTGTGTTATCCAGCAGGGGATTCCAAAACTCCAATGTACCTCAAGTAACTAAGAAGTTTAAGAAGGATCCAAAACTCCCATTATCTCAAGTAGCTAAGAGAGTTCAGTGTGTTACGGACCGTATTGCAGCTATTTCGCCATTTAATCTCATTTTGCTGCGTTATCGGACTGTATAGCACTTATTGGCCAACATTTGTGGATAAACAGTGGGGGTTTGAGTAAATAGCTGCAACTGAGTCCGATAGCCTGCCGCAAACGCTCAAATAAACAGAATAACGTCTCCTGAGTCCGATGAATCGGCGAAAAGTATGTTATCTCAGTAGGGAATTCCAAATCTCCAATGATCTTGAGTGTGATCCATCAACACAACACGATGATTGCCCCTAAAGCGACTTGCACGCCTCAAATCACCCGCCTCACAAACTCTAAGCGTTTTTTCCTGTTGTGTAATTTCCAGTTTAGAATAAAATGGAACTATTCCGCTAACCGCGCGTAACCGATAAATAAGAGAGATAATGATAGATCAGGAGGTACATATGAACACGAGAACTCTAAAAATACTGCTACATACCACACTTGCTGCCTTATTGTTAAGTGTATTGCTTTTGCCGGCTGTAAGTTTAGCCAAAACTGCTGTACCTAAGCATACAGGGTCATTTTATGTGAATGATTTTGCGAATGTGATTGACGAGAAAGCAGAGAATTACATGGTGAACTACGGTATTCGATTACATCAGGCTACTGGAGCTCAAGTTGTGCTTGTAACTGTCGATTCTACTGAAGGGGTTTCGATGGAAGAGTATGCAAAATCGCTTTTCAATAGCTGGGGTGTGGGGGCTGCGGATAAAAATAACGGTCTGCTGCTGCTCCTTTCTATAAAAGATGATGATTATTGGGCGGTACAAGGTAAAGGTATAGAGGAATCATTGCCTAACAGTAAGATTAAAGAGATTCTTTCACAATATCTTGAGCCGGATTTCGCAGCTAAAACATACAGTAATGGTGCTAGGAAGACGTATGGAGCTTTTATTCAAGCTATGGGCGGCACTTGGGCAGAAAATGTTGACACCAAAAATTACGTATCCGATAATGCGGGTGTGCTCAAAAAAGTAACTAAAGACTATCTGAACGATTCCAGCAACAGATATAAAACAACAACCGGAAGTGGAATTTATGTGGTCACCGTAAAAAATGCTGGAGATAAAACATTGCAGGACTATACTTATATGAAGTTTGCTTCGGTAGGTGCGGGTCCTAAAGATGTTATGCTTGTATTGGACATAGGCGGAGACAACTATCATGTTCTACAAGGCAAGGATATCGACAAGGTTTTAACCAATGAGGTTATTAGTAATATTTTAAATACCGTGCTTGAACCCCAATTTGTGAAAAAAGATTACGGTACGGGAGCTACAACGACAGTTAACTCGTTCTACAGTTTCTTGTTAGCGAGAGCGGATCATCCGCAAGGAGTCACTGGAAACAACGGAAACAATGTTAATCCTGGAACTACAACGAATTCTGGTACTTCCTCTACTACAGCTACAAGTGGAGGTGAGGCGGTTAGTAAAAGCAAGGCTTTTCTAATTTTCTCAGCGATTTTTGGTTCGCTTATCTTATTTGGATTTACTGCTTCACGACGCAATAGATATATAGAAATGTATGGTTTGCCATTTAATCCATATAGCCAAAGGAATATACGCCGTTATGGTCCTTGGCATGGTCAAGCGGATTACGGTTATGGCAGACGCTGGCACAGACGTTATTATCATCACCACCATAGGAATACAAACAATTCGCAATCAAGTTTCTGGGGAAACAGTGGTGGCGGAGGCTCTACTAACGGTGGCGGTGCAGGACGGTATTCCTCAAGCAACGAGAACCATGGTGGTGGAGGTTCCAGCAGTGGTGGAGGAGCAGGAAGACATTCTTCAAGCTCATCCAGCCGCAGCTACTCAGATGATGATGATAGAGGCTCATCAGGTGGCGGCGGTTATTCCGGCGGTGGTGGCTCATCAGGTGGCGGCGGTAGCGCTAGCGGCGGCGGGGGAGTAGGAAGACATTAGAATTTGATTAGCTATATGTGAGCAGGAAGCCAAGATATTGGAAACCTGCTCGTTTTTTGTTTTTGAAATGATGACTATTACTCAAATAGAAACTTTTAACGAAAATCATCGTCTATGATAAGGACGAGTTGTACATATTATCAAATTAGTAATATTTAGGGAGGAATACTCAGAAGTGAGCACTTCATCATTACCTCAACGTTCCAATGCACGCAATAAGAAACCTGTAAAGAAACCAATAAAAAAGCGGAAGAAACGAAGTTTTTTTCGTACCTTATCCAAAGTTTTTTTATTCTGCTTATTCTTAATGATCGCTGCTGGTGGATGGCTTTATTTTGCACCCTCGGCTCAGAACTTACGTTATACAATCGCAGATACGCTAATTACAACACAACATCGCTATATGGCTAAATATATTATAGGTGAAGATCAACTGAAGGACAGGGTAACCGAATATACCGCCCGTTTTGAAGAGATGGGGGACGAAATAGATACACATACGATCGCTCCCGAACCTGAGGTGGTAGAGAAGCCGCTTGTCGAGATTGAGAATGTCTCAGGCAGTGGCTATACCGGATATGTAATGATTGTTAATGATCCAACCAAAGTCCGGCTAGGAATACCTAATAAGATTGGTTCAGGTGAAAAAGTAACCAGTATGGTGAAGCGTACAGGCGCTATCGCTGGAGTTAACGGTGGTGGGTTCGCTGATCCGAACTGGAAAGGTAACGGGTTTAAACCCATAGGAATTGTAGTCTCACAAGGTAAGTTATATTACAACGGTCTTGGCGGTAAAAAATCTACACAGATTGTTGGTCTGGATAAACAAGGAAAAATGGTTGCAGGGAATTATACGCTAGATGAGATTAGTAAAATGGGGGTTCAGGAGGCAGTTACTTTTAGCCCGCGGCTAATCGTCAATGGCAAAGGATTGATTAAGAATGCAGCGGAAGGTTGGGGGATTGCACCTAGAACAGCAATGGGTCAGCGGGCAGATGGCGCTATTATTTTTGTAGTAATTGACGGTCGACAGCCTACTTATAGTATTGGAGCAAATCTCTATGATGTGCAGCAGATTTTGCTTAAGCATGGAGCCGTGATAGCGGCTAATCTGGATGGTGGTTCTTCTACGGTACTAGTAAAAGACAATGAGATTATGAATAAACCCTCATCCCAATATGGTGAGCGGTATTTGCCTACAGCTTTTTTAGTTTTTGAGCATCCAGAACAGGTTGATATGCCAAATATCTGGAAAGGACTAGATCCTGCCAAGATTGATGCTGGGAAAAAGAGAACACAATAAGTACGCGTTATTGGGCACATATTAAGGATTATCTTGGAATGAGATGTGTATTTATGCTACGATATCAGCTAGTATGAAACAGAATGTAGTACGAATAGGTCTGGAACAGGGGGAATAGGAGTGACGTTGCAGCAGCTCCGCTACGCTATCGAAATTGCAAATAGTGGCTCCATGAATGAGGCGGCAAAGAAACTCTTTGTTTCTCAACCGAGCCTGTCCAACGCTATTAAAGAGCTTGAAAATGAACTTGGGATTACCATCTTTGAAAGGACGAACCGTGGAATCAGCATTTCTGTAGAAGGAATGGAATTTCTCGGATATGCCCGTCAAATCATTGAACAAACAGAGCTTATGGAGAATCGTTATACTGGGAAAAAGCGTAGCCCAATCTATTTTTCCATTTCGACTCAGCATTATGCTTTTGTGGTAGATGCTTTTGTGAGTCTCATGAAGCAAAGTGATGTCTCAGAGTACAACTTCAGCTTGAGAGAGACGCAAACCTACGACATCATCGAAGATGTGCGTACTCTCCGTAGCGATTTGGGGATTCTTTATATTAACGAGAGCAACTATAAGCATATGAATAAGCTGTTCAGTGACGGTAATCTGAAATTCACGCCACTCTTTAATACTGACCCACATCTTTATGTTAGAACTGGACATCCGCTTGCCCAGAAGGAAAGGATCTCGCAGGACGATATTTTACCTTTTCCGTATATTACTTTTGAACAGGGTGAGAACAATTCACTTCACTTCTCGGAGGAAATGTTAAGTTTTTCTCAGATTGAGAAGAATATTAAAGTGAATGACCGGGCAACCTTGACCAATTTATTAATGGGCACGGACGGTTATACAGTGGGTACAGGAATCATGGCATCCGATCTGAACGGTAATGGACTGAAGACGATTCCATTTGAGAGTAATGAAGTATTCACGGTTGGTTGGATTGCGCATAAAGATCGTAGACCTAGTGTGATGGCATCCAAGTATATAGAAATCTTAAATGACTTGGTTTCCGGAAGTTATTTTGATCTAAATCATTTTTTACTATAGCTGTAGGAGGATCGGTATGATTAGACCCGTAACTGGCACCCAGAGAAATGCTCCACCCTTTCGCTATGATATCGTCGGCAGCTTCTTGCGTACGGAAGAGATTAAAGCAGCCCGCCTCCAATATGAGAATGGTGAAATTACAGGTAGTGAGCTTTATGAAATAGAGAATATTGAGATTGCTAAACTACTGGAATTAGAAAAGGAAGTAGGATTATTAGCAGTAACAGATGGTGAGTTTCGCCGTTCCTGGTGGCATCTTGATTTCTTTGTCGGAATTAAAGGAACTGAAAAGATTAACTTAAATCAAGGGAATGGAAGAGCGGAAACGGTTCAGCGTGCAGAATCATTCCGAATTGTTGACCGGATTTCCTTTGAAGATCATCCCATGCTACAGCAATTTATAAAGCTCAAGGAAATGGCGGGAGACCGGTTACCCAAAATGACGATCCCTTCACCTGCCCTATTTCACTTTGTGGAGGAGTTTAATGGAAATGAAGTTTACCCTGATAAGGAAACTCTATTTCAAGATATCATCGCGGTTTACCAAACTGCGATTCAAGCCTTTTACGATGCAGGCTGCCGTTATCTTCAGTTAGACGACACAACTTGGGGAACGCTGAGCAGTGGCCGACATCGCGCCCATTTACGAAGTAGAGGTACAGATCCCGATCAGTTAGCAAAGGATTACGTTAGGCTGATCAATGAGAGTATTGCGAATCGTCCGCATGATATGACCATCGCGCTGCACGTTTGCCGAGGTAATTTTCGCTCCACTTGGTTCGCTGCTGGCGGTTATGAGCCTGTTGCCGAGGTGCTTTTTTCCAATACCAAAGTTGATGCCTTTTTCTTGGAATATGATAATGAACGAGCTGGCGATTTCGAGCCCTTACGATTTATTAAAGACCAATTTGTAGTGTTGGGATTAGTAACGACCAAACATGGGGGTCTGGAGAGTAAAGAGCAGCTTAAGGCAAGAATCGAAGAAGCCGCACAATATGTAGATATTGAAAAGCTGTGCCTAAGCCCTCAGTGTGGATTTGCTTCTACGGAGGAAGGAAATATTCTAACTGAAGAAGAGCAGTGGGATAAAATACGCCTTGTGATCGAAACCGCCCGAGAGGTCTGGTTATAATTAAATAAGCTAATTTGGTGGCCTGCTATAGCGTAAGCTTATGGTAGGCCATAGTTTTTAGGAGTTACCCTGTCCTGATTGTACAGTGCTATAGTGAATTCAACAGAAAAGCACAGACAATAAAGGAGGCCGAACCCCTATGAGTACCATCCAAAAAGGAAAACAAAGAACTGAAGTGCCATTCAGAGTAGATATCGTTGGCAGCTTCTTACGTCCGGAAACGATTAAGAGAGCTCGTGTCCAATATCAAAATAATGAAATCTCCGCTGATGAATTGCGCAAGGTAGAAGATACAGAGATTGCCAGAGTTGTGAAAAAACAAAAAGCGGTTGGATTAAAAGGTGTAACGGATGGAGAGTTCCGCCGCTCCTGGTGGCATTTAGATTTTATGTGGGGCCTTGAAGGGGTAACAAAGAAAGTCAGCCCAGTGGGCTACCTGTTTAATGGTGTAGAGACCAGAGCGGAAACTGCAGAATTATCCGGTAAAATTCGTGGGACTAACCATCCAATGATCGCTGACTACAGACAATTGGTTAGCATAGCGGGAAATGATGTAGTAGCGCGCCAAACGATTCCTTCGCCAGCGCAGTTCCTTGCTGAACTTCAGCGCAATCAAAAGACTACTGTAGCTGTTTACGACAAGCAGGATGAACTTGTGGCTGATATTGCTGCAGCTTATCGTGAAGTTATTCGTGATTTCTATGAGGCAGGTTGCCGTAATCTGCAATTGGACGACTGCACATGGGGTATGCTCTGTGATAAAGGGTATTGGGAAGCCCGTCAAAAAGAGGGTGTAGATGTTAACGAAATCGCTAAGTTATATGCATTTGTAAATAACGAAGCGATAAAAGATCATCCAGCAGATATGGTTATCACGATGCATGTATGCCGTGGGAACTACGCGTCCACTTGGGCAGCATCCGGCGGATACGAGCCTATCGCAGAAGTGTTATTTGGAACGGTGGATGTAGATGGTTTCTATCTGGAGTTCGATACGGATCGGGCCGGAGACTTTGCACCCCTTAGATTTATTAAAGATCAACAAGTAGTTTTAGGTTTGTTCAGTTCGAAGTCAGGTGAGCTTGAGAATAAAGAAGAAATCATTGGACGGATTAAAGAAGCTTCGCAATATGTGGATATCAATCAGTTGTGCCTGAGCCCACAATGTGGTTTTGCCTCTACGGAAGAAGGAAACCATCTGACAGATCAACAGCAATGGGATAAACTGCAGTTTATTAAAGAGATTGCAGATGAAATTTGGCAGTAATCTATAAAAAATTAGCAGGCTCCTGATTGAATCAGGGGCTTTTTCTATCTGTATTGTGACAGCTTAGAGGATTAACCTACTACTGCACTTTACTAGAGCTATCGAAGAAGGGTATAATAAGTAACAATTGTTTTTAATTCATGTTGAAAGAGAGCGGGAACAATATGGGTCGTAAGTGGAATAATATTAAAGAAAAGAAAGCTTCCAAAGACGCAAACACAAGTCGTGTTTATGCAAAGTTTGGTGTTGAGATTTATGTAGCAGCAAAGAAGGGCGAACCCGATCCAGAAGCGAACCGGGCCCTGAAAGTTGTATTAGAACGTGCAAAAACTTACAATGTACCAAAAGCGATCATTGACCGTGCGCTTGATAAGGCTAAAGGTAGCGCTGAAGAAAATTATGAAGAGCTTCGTTATGAAGGATTTGGACCTAGCGGTTCAATGATCATCGTTGATGCGCTCACAAATAACGTTAATCGGACAGCTCCATTGATTCGTTCAACCTTCAGTAAGAATGGCGGAAATATGGGTGTCAGCGGATCAGTAGCTTACATGTTTGACTCTACGGCCGTTATAGGTGTGGAAGGTAAAACTGCTGATGAAGTAATTGAAATGATGTTTGATGCAGAACTTGATGTACGCGATGTGCTGGAAGAGGATGATGCAGTTATTGTTTATGCAGAACCTGATCAGTTCAATGCAGTACAAGAAGTATTCAAGAATGCAGGCATCACTGAATTCACTGTAGCTGAGTTAAACATGCTTCCACAAAACTATGTGGCACTCCCAGAAGATGCTCAAGCTCAATTCGAGAAATTGATTGATGCTTTGGAAGACCTGGAAGATGTTCAACAAGTGTATCATAACGTAGATTCAGAAGAAGAATAATTTAAGTTTTATAAAGGGCGATGGAGTTCGCCGTAACTGTCTCTCTGAGACTAATGACTCCTACCAGTGCGAGCTTCCCTGGTAGGAGTCTGTTTTATTGTTGAGACTAATTTATTTTGTCCTTAGGAGCTGTCGAGATGAATCCATGGTCTACCCGATGGTTTGAAATCACTAAGAAGCGAAGTTATTTTGCTCTTTGGAGTACATTTATCAAATGGATTGTGCTCGGCAGTGTAGTTGGTATTTTATCTGGCACCGCCTCTGCTTTTTTTCTAAAAAGCTTGGATTACGTAACAGATGTACGTTTAGAGCATCCAGGGCTACTTTATTTGTTGCCTCTTGGGGGAGTATTTGTTAGTTTCCTATATATGCGTTACGGAAAAAACAGCGCTAAAGGAAATAACCTTATTATAGAACAAATTCAGGATGGTAACGAGACCATTCCATTACGGATGGCACCCTTAGTATTGTTTGGGACACTGGTAACCCACTTATTTGGTGGATCCGCTGGGCGTGAAGGGACAGCTGTTCAAATGGGCGGAAGCCTTGCGGAATGGTTCGGAAAGCTGATTAAAATCAGTCCTCTGGATCGTAAGATACTGTTAATGTGCGGGATCAGTGCAGGCTTTGGTTCTATTTTCGGAACACCGCTGGCTGGAACCTTATTTGGTCTAGAGGTAGTAACCATTGGACTTATTAGCCAACAGGCATTACTTCCATGTTTTGTGGCTAGCTTTGTTGGTGATCTGGTCACCACTCGATTGTGGGGTGTTCATCATACACCCTATGTAGTGAATGAATTTCCAGCTTTAAGTTTAATGATTATTCTAAAAGTGGTATTGGCCTCTGTAATTTTTGGTCTCGTGAGTATGCTTTTCAGTGAACTGACTCATTTTCTAAAAAGAATCTTCACCGCCAGGATAAGCAATCCAATGATAAAAGGTGCCGTAGGTGGATTAATTATCATTGCCTTAGTATTCCTTGTAGGGTCTCGTGATTACTTAGGCCTCGGAATTCCATTAATCAAGGATTCTTTTGAGGGAGATGTCTCGCCGTTCGCTTTTTTATGGAAGCTGATCTTTACCGCCTTTACCTTAGGAACAGGATTTCAGGGTGGTGAGGTTACTCCGTTATTTACGATTGGTGCCACACTAGGCAATGCTTTGGCTGGAATATTACATTTGTATGGACCCTTTTTAGCTGCCCTCGGTTTTATTGCTGTCTTCTGTGGAGCTACTAGCACGCCTATCGCTTGCTTCTTAATGGGGATCGAGCTGTTTGGTTCGGAAGGAGCCATATACATGTTTATCGCTTGTGTGGTGAGTTATTTATTCTCCGGACATAGTAGTATTTATACTTCACAGCTTATCGGTGTATCGAAGAGCCAGTTCATTACAATTCCTCAAGGAACTAGGATCGGTACGGTCAAACGCCCCCGCAAAAAATAAGAGGACCTCTCGGATGATGGTTGACAAGTGCGGTTACACGATTTAAAATGTAGCCAAACGAAGGGATGGTTCAACATGATTCATGTGGAAACTGAAAAATTATATACCAGAAGCTGCTCCGAACAATCGGATACAAACGATGAAACGTTGTCCGGAGCTTAATCAAAAAGCGAATCGCTTTTTATATCATCGAAAGATAGCTAGGTCATTTTAGTGTGATTATTCATGCTTATTTGATTACGCCATCTTCCGATGTTAATGATTAAGAGGCTGTAGACAATTTTCGTCTACAGCCTTTTGTGTTTATAATGTTCAGTTTCCAAACTGACAATTATCTATTTGTGCCGTCTATTCGTGCACTAATAAGCAGAAGGCTTGCGCCCAAGGGCGCGGTGTCTTCTGCTTTTTTTTGTGCTTAAAAACAATTATAGAAAAGAGGAAAGCAAATGAGTTTACTTGAGGTTTCTAATGTATCACATGCTTTTGGTGATAAAGTGCTGTATAAACAGGTTTCTTTGGAAGTCTACAAAGGGGAGCATGTAGGTGTAGTGGGTCAGAATGGAACAGGGAAAAGCACATTGATTGGTATTCTGACGGGCGAGGTGATTCCTGATGGTGGAACGATTAAATGGCAGCCCAATATCAAAATAGGTCATCTTGATCAATACGCGGTTATTGATGGGTCAAGTACCGTTCAAAGTTATTTAAGGAGAGCGTTCACTGAATTATACGAAATGGAAGAAAAGATGAATGCACTTTATGCGGAATGTGCTGTTTCTGGCAATGAAGTGCTTTTGCAGAAGGCAGCAGACCTTCAGGAACGACTTGAGGCGCTCGACTATTATTCTATCGAGAGCAATATCAGTAAAGTGGTTACGGGGCTAGGATTAAATGCAATGGGGATGGACCGTCCTATTGATCAGCTTAGTGGGGGGCAGCGAACCAAAGTTATATTGGCAAAGCTGTTGCTTGAACAACCTGATGTGTTATTGCTCGACGAGCCCACTAATTATCTCGACACCACGCATATTAACTGGCTTGCTGAATATCTGATAGCGTTCGATCAAGCCTTCATTGTGGTCTCTCATAACTACACTTTTCTCGATAAAATATCAACAAGCATTTGCGATATTGAAGGGGAAACGATTAAAAAATATCATGGCCAATATGCTGATTTTTTGAGACAGAAGGAGCATTTTCGAGAAAGCCATATCCGGCAGTACCATGCACAGCAGAAAAAAATTGAAGCCACTGAGCAATATATCCGGAAAAATGGTGCTGGTGTTAATTCTAGAATTGCCCGTGGCCGTCAGAAGCAGCTGGATCGTATGGAGAGAATCGCTGCACCGACGTTTGTCACTAAAGCATCTATCCGTTTTCAAGAGCTTCCTGTTACTGCACAAGTTGCGCTTAGAGTAGACCATCTTGTGGTTGGTTACGATAAGCCGCTGCTGCCAAAATTAACATTTTCCATTCGAGGAGGACAAAAGATAGTCATAGCAGGCTTTAACGGCATCGGAAAATCAACATTACTGAAAACATTAGTTGGTCAAATCCCCTGTGTTGCCGGGGCATTCCGCTTTGCGGAACAAGTCTCTATTGGTTACTACGAGCAAGATTTAATTTGGGAAAACGATAACATGACACCTATTGAAATCGTCTCATCGTTTTATCCAAAATTGACTATTAAGGAAATACGTCGTCATCTAGCATTATGTGTTGTAAAAGATAGTCACGTTACACAGCCTATCCGTACACTCAGCGGTGGCGAACAATCCAAAGTTAAGCTGTGTCTTTTATTGCTTACAGCATGTAATTTCTTAATCTTAGATGAGCCCACTAATCACTTAGATGCCGAAACAAAAGATGCTTTACAGAATGCTTTAATCCAATTTAAAGGTACAGTGATTCTAGTTTCTCATGAGGAGCAATTTTATCAAGGGTGGGTGGATCGTGTAATCAATATTGTGGATGAAAATAGAAATAGAGAACTAAAGTATAGCCATAGATAAGGTTGCCTAGTAACATGAAGCTGTTCCAAATTAATACAATCGTCTTTAAATGGCTTCCTGGTTTAAGTGAATATTAAGGAGGGCTCCAATCAGACATGTACATTAATAAATCTTCGTTAGCTCAGTTTGCTCAGGGCAATAAGACCTCAGATGTGACCATGGATAGATATCTTACGCAGTATTTAGATCTTTACAATAAAGTAGAACCACACGTGCGTGCTTTTGTGCCAGAGGAGAACCGAGCAGATAGAATAAAAAATGAAGTGGCTAGGGTAAGAGAGAAGTATTCGGAATTTCCTAAACCATCGCTATATGGAATACCTGTTGGAATCAAAGATTTAATTCACTTAGACGGGTTGCCTACCTGTGCAGGGTCGAACCTTCCCCCACAAGCTTTGACGAAGTCTGAGGGCAGTTTTATTCAAAAGCTTCGGCAAAAAGGGGTTTGGTTCACCGGCAAAACAGTGACGGAGGAATTTGCTTATGCCGGACCTATCACGACCCGTAATCCTCATCAGCTGGATCATACGCCTGGCGGCTCTAGTGCAGGCTCTGCTGCTGCGGTTGCCGCGGGTATCTGTCCATTTGCGATAGGTACACAAACCTTGCGTTCTGTTATGGCACCTGCTTCATTTTGCGGAGTGGTCGGCTTTAAACCTAGTTATGCGCGTATCCCTATAGATGGTGTCCGATTGATGTCGCCATCTTTTGATACGTTTGGATTTTTCACTCAGGATATGGAGGGTATGGACTTTCTCGCCGCTGAGCTTGTAACGGAATGGAGACCTTTTAAAGAAGCTCGTAAACCTGTGCTAGGGATACCCGAAGGTGTATACATGACATTATTGGAGGATGACACCAAGATAACCTTTCAGAAGCAGCTTAAGAAGCTTGAGGAAGCAGGGTTCAGCATAAAAACAGTTGCGATGCCGTGGGAAGATAGCTTTATCTACGGAGATGCCATGGTGCGGTTTGTTCACGGAGAAATGGCGCAAGTCCATCATTCACTATTTGATATTTATAAAGATCTTTATGAGGATACCGTACGGCAGGCTATTTTATCTGGACGAACCATCACTGAGGAAGAACTGGAAGGATATCGTAGCGGACAAATCAAGCTCAGAAATGATCTATTAGATGTGCAGAAGTCACAGGGGATTGATCTGTGGGTTTCGCCGGCTCAGGCAGGAACAGCTCCGCTGTGGGGTTCACGAACCGGATGGACCGGAATGACGGCCATTTGGTCATATGCTGGAGCGCCTGCGGTGAGTATTCCAGCTGCCTCTATAAACAACATGCCATTAGGATTTCAATGTATCGGGGCATATGGCAGGGATGAAGAGTTAATTTATTGGAGTAAAGTGGTTTCTTTAGCGCTTCAGTGATTCTATGGCTTTAGAAATGGATCAATTGTTGTATTTTGTTCTAAAACGTAATCGGTAGATTACACAGTAGGTCTTCGTTTTATTTGAAGATCTACTTTTTTTTGTATAAAGTGAGAGTTTTTTTAATAGGGATCGTCTATATAGTATCGTGCTTCAAGGAGGCTTCAGGGTGA
The DNA here is from genome assembly GCF_038004505.1 of Paenibacillus sp. FSL R7-0048. Classification (NCBI taxonomy): domain Bacteria; kingdom Bacillati; phylum Bacillota; class Bacilli; order Caryophanales; family Paenibacillaceae; genus Paenibacillus; species Paenibacillus sp. FSL R7-0048. The sequence goes on from NZ_JBBORF010000001.1 coordinate 3,394,913, forward strand.
AGGGACATGTACCGAAAGTTGAAAAAGAGGATGAGAGGCTATGGATCCAAAATGTTCTCGATGGACATAAAGAAGACTATTCGTATCTTGTAAATCGATATAAGAATAAAATTTATGGGCTTTTGCGAGGAATGGGAGCCAATCATCAAGATGCACAAGACATAACGCAGGAGACGTTTATTAAAGCTTACCGCAAGTTGGCCTCACATGATTTGGATAAGAATTTTGCGGCGTGGCTATATGCTATCGCGACTAATTTACTGAAGGATTTGTGGAAAAAAGACCGACCGACAGCGAGTTTGCCGGACGACAATGCCGAATATTCTCTTTCGGATAATCCAGAAGAAGAATTAATGCGATCGGAGCATCGCACAGAGCTGCTTCACCTGATGCAGAAGCTCCCGTCTAATTATCGTACGGCTTTACTGCTTCGTTATACCAATGATTTAAGCTATGAAGAAATGTGTATGGTTCTAGATGTTCCATTAAGCAAGATTCAAAATGATTTATACCGGGCTAAACAGCGTTTGAAGCAGCTAATTACACTCCAGGAGGTGAAGACCGATGAGGTGCTTAAATTCCTATGAGATCGAAGAATATATTTTAAGCAAATCTATCTTTCGAGATCAAGCCGTAGCTGAACATATGGCAACTTGTACGCATTGTAATATGATCTACGAAGCAGAGCTTGAGGAACAAGCTGAATGGTCGCAGGCTATGTATGAAGAGCGCTTACCAGATTCATTTACTGCTCAAGTAATGGCTTCTTTGGAACAAGTAGAGCTTGAGGAATTTACTCCAACACAAAGGAATCGCAAGCATCCGAAGCGCAATAAGTTGCTGAGATTATTTATGGGTGCGGCGTTGTTACTGGTTGTGCTAAGTGCCGTGATCTTATATTCCGTTCCTACACTGGCAGAGACTTTACGTTCTCTTTTTGTAAAAAACAACATGGACATTGGCCTTCTACGAGCACAAGAATTTGGGTTGGTAGAGCATCCTAATATTAAGGTGAAGGATAAGGGCTACACAATCAAAATAGATGAAGCAGTTGCAGATCCTACACGGGTAATTGTTGCGTTACAGTTGTTTGGACCAGATGGAAAGCATGATAAAAAGCGGTTGGCCCTTAATGATGGGAACAGTATTGCGATTAAGGATGATCAAGGGAAGGTTGTTGGGGAGTTATACGATATAGGATTTACCAGTGACTTTTACTATTTGATCGCTAATTTCACTGAACCTCTGCAAACTGATCGAATTACGGTCGAAGGTCATATTACTGAATTGGGAAGTGAACGCAAGAACATCCCTACTCTTAAAGGCGATTGGAATTTTAATTTTTCGATGGATATGACAGAAGCGAATAAACAAACAACCTCCATGCCACTAACGGGTAGCTACACCTCCCCGGACGGTTTAACTGTGACCTTGAAAAAATTAACTCATATGGTGCAAGGTGTTCGTTTTGAGTTTGATACGCAATTGAGTGAAGAGGCATTGACCCGTTCTCCTGGCGAACTATGGAAGCAACAGGGCTTGAAATTCCATTTTGAGGATACAGCAGGAGAAGAGATTCACAGTGTTAATGCTAGAAAGTTTCCTAATAAGAATAGCGTGATGTCCTACTCTAACCTTCCCGGGGCAACAAAGGGACTTATGCACTGGAGCTATACGTTTAAATATTTACCTCAGGATACGCCTTATACTTTCGTATTGGATGGATATTTCATCCCAGAGAAGGATGGTTCTAGTGTGCAATTTGAGCCTGCCAAGTTGAAAGAACAGCCGATTCCCTTTGCATTTGACGGGGATGAACTGATGTTAAATGATTTTACAGTGGAGTCATCTCCCGATAACAATGTATCAGCGAAGGAAGGTGTATTACATTTTAGAGGAAGATTGAGAAATGAGTTTTTAAATAGTGAATGGATATTTAAGACACTAGATGGCAAGGAGTACAAACTCACTGAACAAGGAGCTTTTACTACTAAAGGGGTAGGATGGAAAGATGGTTATATTGAATTTATCGAGTCTCAGTCAAATAATCAAAAGAAATATTTCCAATTCCGTGCCGATGGCCTTACACAAATTCCCGAGCAGCTTCAATTAGTGCGCACGATAAACAATCGAATGTATTCTAATGTAGACTGGTCCGTTCCTATCATGGAAGCTAGCAAAAAAGAGTAAATATAGTTATTTGGTTTCCGGATTGTACAAGCAAATAAGGGGGAATAAGCATCTCATATACTATCACAATCGAAAAGAGGTGGTAGTTTATGACTGCTGCAGAGAAGAGAAAAATTCAAAGAGCTTTGAACGCATTGCGTAAGCAAAGAGTGGTTCTGAAAGAAAGTCTTAAAAGAATTGAAGCCATTCTTTGCAGGTTGCCTATTGGCAGTCGTGAAAGATTTGAATTGTTAGCAGTAAGAGACTCAATAGTAGAAGCGCTTCGACTAAATGCAATTGCCATTAGAAATTTAAAAGATGCTACTTGTTCTTGTTAATTACCCTAATACCAGTTCTACGCAGTTTTTGCGTGGAGCTGGTTTTTTTGAAATAATAAGATTCAAACTATCCGTTATGATACTATAAACTTAATATGTCGATAACGTAAAAAAGAGAGGAAACCATTTATGACTAACAAACTATACTACAATTCTACATACCAGACTGATTGGCAAACCCGTGTGACTGAAACCATAGAACGAGAAGATGGGCTTTATGTTCTTTTAGAAGAGACGGCTTTTTATCCGCATGGTGGTGGACAACCCTGTGATCTTGGAGCTATTCAGGGAATCCCTGTGCTTGATGTAATCAGTGAGGAAGAGCTTGTACTGCATAAGCTGGAACGTTTACCTAATGAGGAATCGGTAACTTGTCAGATCGATTGGAATAGAAGATTTGACCATATGCAGCAGCATAGTGGCCAGCATTTGCTCTCAGCGGTTTGTCTAGAAAAACATAACTTTATGACCTTAAGCTTTCATTTAGGTGAGGACTATTGCACTATTGATATAGAAGTTTCAGAACTGTCTGCTGATCAACTGTACTCCATAGAGAGAGAAGTTAATCGGCAGATTTACTTAAATCACAATATTCTCAGTTATTTCGTAACAGGGGAAGAGGCTGCACAGCTTAAATTGGTTAAACAGCCAAAAGTGACAGAGAACATCCGGATTGTTGAGATCAAAGATGTTGAATACAACGCTTGTGGGGGGACACATGTGTCCTCAACGGGTGAAATTGGAATGATTAAGCTTTTAAAAGCTGAGAAAATAAAAGCGAACACGCGGATTTATTTTAAATGTGGATATCGTGCTTTAGAGGAATTTAATACTAGTCAGCAAATCCTTGGAACACTGTCTTCCAAATTCAACACAGGCAAAGATGAGATTATTGATCGAATTGAAAAATGGGAAAATGAACAAAAGCTGCTGCAAGCTGAAATTTACCTGCTTAAAGAAAAAAATGACGACTATGTTGTGCAAGAGCTTTTAAATGAGCAAGCGGGAAAGATGATCGCACAAGTATTTGAAGATAAATCGCTAAAAGATCTACAGAGCTTAGCTAATAAGCTGACTTCGAAATGTGATCTTCCTGTATTATTAGCTACTTCTGCGGAGAATAAGGTTGTGTTTGCGCAGAACGGGAGCACGGAGATTTCCTGTGGAGCTTTTTTCAAAGCTCATCTAGGCAGCTATAATGGTAAAGGCGGGGGCAGCGATAAACTGGCGCAAGCAGGATTCCCAACTTGGGAGGATGCTTTGGCATTTTATGAGTTTGCTAGAGGGTGAGAAGAAACTTTTTCCATTATCTTCCGTCTAATTACATATGATTATAAGGTCGAAGGAGACGGATAGAAATGAATAAATGGAAGGTAACACTAGGGATCTTTGCAGTTTTGATTTTAAGTACTGGGTATGGAGCGGTATCTGCGCAAGCAGACAAGCAAATTCAATTCAACTATAAAGAAATTGGAATCAGCAGTAAACAAGTGATCGCGGAGAATACAACTTTTGTACCCTTGAAATCACTTGCAGATGCTATGGGTTATACGTTATCGCGGGATCAAAAGTCCAAAATGGCCAAGCTGGTACGTCCAGAGCGTGAAGTCATCTTCACCGCGGGTGCTGCAACGTCAAAAGTGAACGGGGCAGCGATGGCATTAACAAAATCTCCGCGTATCATAAAAGGTTCGTTGTACATGCCCTTGGTCTCTGCAGTCAGTGTACTTGGGGGTAAAACCGCGTTTAATAAAACGGATGGGGTTATCCAAATCGTAGATGAACCTAGATTTGTTGCTGCTTCTGTAGAAGGTAGATCCTATTGGATATCTCAAAAAAACGCAAATTTATATTACCGGGCTACGGCAGCTGGGAAACCAGTAATTATTGGCCAACTACCCCTTAAGGAGTCAGCTTACAATCATGGATTTGAGATTAAAAAACTTGGAAATGGCACGGACTTACTTCAATTAACGGACAATCATTATGCAATGTTTTATGATTTCAACAGCAGCTATCAGGTACTAGTTCAAGCAGGTACAATAATTAAGCAAATGGATTATCAATATATGATTCCGGCTTATCCACACGCGCCTCAAGTGCCTTCCACTCAGGTGTATATGACCGATGGGAAGAACGTTCAGTATATTACTAAGGATGGCGGTTTGGGCAAGTTGTTTGAGATGGAGAAATTAACCGGGGCAACCGGTGATTTCATAGTGGAGTACGCCGCGGAGGATGTGGCACTCGTTCGCTTATTAGATACAACTCAATTATATATTGTCTACAGCAGTACAGGAGAAATCGTCAATCTCAGTGAACAACTGATTACTAGTGAGGATCGTAAAGAATGGGATAAAGTAAATGATGGCAGAGATCAATACATTCTGAGCAGAATGTTAGGGATGAAAAGCCGTAAGGGGAATGTACTGACATTCACCTATACGCCAATCCTTGAAGAAAAAGCAAAAACAGTGACATATACACTTCAAGCGAAATAATTCGGAATCACATCAATATAATTAGTACAAAAAAAGAGCGATGTTGAACATCGCTCTTTTTTATGTATTTATGATTATTTCGTTGTCATCATACTTCCACCCTTAATCTGAACGGGTTGATCATTTATAGATACCCAAACATCTATGGCAGAATTGTTGCGGATAATCGTTTTGTCGGCACTTAATTTCAGTGAATACAGGGCAGTGACATAATCATAAATCTCAATATTAGTAGCGTACCAAATATCTGAATGTCCACCTGCTTGTTGGCAAAAAGTTTCGATTAGCTCCCAATTGTTCTGCTGTGCGAACTCATAGCTATGGCCCCAAACATAGCAGAGTCTTAGTTTCTGGGAGGGTCCTTCCATTGTGAATCGCTCCCAAACCTGATGCAGATCTTCAATATGGTGGCAGGTTGGATGCCATTCCATGAAATTAAGAGGCATATCAAATTGTTTAGTAGAGTGAACAGTGCGGCTGTATTCAATTCCAACGGACTGAAGTGGTGCAATTATCTCCTGAGAGTATGTACCGTAGGGGTAGGACATGCCTCGCACTGGATAATCCACCAGCTTTTCCAATCGTTTACGGTCTTCGAACAGCTCTTCAATTACCATCGGTAAATGAAGACGCTCTAGATGTGGGTGAGTAACGGAATGGGCGGACACTTCATGATTCCTGAGCGAATGCTTAACATCAGCGGGCGATAAGAACCCAGGTGCATTGATCATTGCACTATTTAAATGGAAGGTCCCTTTGATTCCATATTGATCAAAAATACCAGCCAAGCGGATATCGTGTTTCTGGCCGTCATCATAGCTCATAGTGAGCGCCTTAGATAATCCGCCTGGGAATAAGTTGAATTGAAGTTTCATGAATTCACACTCCTATAATTTGGTAATCTCGAAATTACTTCTTCCAATTATAAACAATTGACGTTATAATCAGATTCCACGTTTGAAAAGGAAAGAGTTTTCAGTGAAAAATATACACTTAAGGAGAGATGCTATCTGCCTGACTTTCTCTACGTTGTAAAGCTACTCTATGTAAAAGACAAAAGAAACTCACTTTTATATTTTATCACTAACCTGCTGAGCCCACCAATTCTATTTGCAGAGCTGTTCATAACGAAATATGTGGTTGACCTAAGCTGCACATACAAAAATCAAATATAGACGTTGTATAAATAGATGGTCTTGGCTGTATGATATAATTATTAGAAAAAAATATGGGGAGAACTGTATGACTACAATCATTGATAAAATTGCATGGATTCATATTCAGAATGGACAAGTTTTGTGTGCGCGTTCCAAAGGGAAAGATACCTATTATTTGCCTGGAGGAAAAAGAGAAGCTGGAGAAACAGACGAGGAGACGCTCGTGCGCGAAATCGAGGAAGAGATCTCTGTTCGTATTAAACCAGAAACCATCTCCTATTTTGGAACCTTTGAAGCGGAAGCTCACGGTAAAGCTGAAGGCGTCATAGTTAAAATGACATGTTATATCGCGGATTTTGAAGGTACACTTAGTCCTGCGTCGGAAATTGAAGAGTTATCCTGGTTATCTTATAAGGATCGAAATCGTGTTTCAGTCGTTACACAGATCATTTTCGATCAATTGCATGAGCATAAATTACTTTCCTAATTCACAATTTAAAGTTCTGAAAGCCCGTTTTAAGCCTAAGAGATGGCTTGAGGCGGTCTTTTTTTTGAAAATATACGAAAGGCTTATAGGGGCAACAACATCGTTTATTTTGGTTTAGGACAGATGTCCTTTTTTAAAGGCCTGAATTGCTTTTTAATATGTAAGAGATCGAAGTTGAGGAGAGAGAGAAATGAGAGGAATTATATTTGCGTTTTTAGCGGGGGCTTGTATCACTCTGCAAGGAGTATCTAATGCTCGAATTAGTCAAGATATTGGGACTTGGCAAGCTGCGACAATTACACAGTTAACAGGATTTATCATGTCGTTACTAATCCTTTTATTTGTTAGAGATGGGAAATGGCAAGGATTAAAAGAAGTAAAACCATTATATCTAATTGGCGGATCTTTTGCCGCAGTCGTTATTTTCAGTGAAGTCACTGCCATTCAACAGATTGGCGTTACTTTTACTATATCGACATTGCTCATTGCACAGCTATGCTTGACCTTCTTAATTGATATTAAAGGCTGGTTTGGGATGGAAAAACGACAAATGAGACTCCCACAGTTTATTGGAATAGGGTTGATGATTGCTGGAGTAGTGATTTTGAAATTCTGAGAATACAATCAACAACTGGAGGAGTTACGTTATGATTTTAGGGTTAATATTAGCGCTTGTCGCGGGTTCATTCGTTAGTTTACAAAATATTTTTAATACGAAGGTTAATCAAAAGGTTGGATCTTGGGCCACAACGACGTTAGTATTAGGGTTGGGTTTTCTGGCTTCCTTTATTATGAGTCTTATCTTTGAAGGCGGCCGAATATTTACTTTGCGAAATATGGAGCCTTGGTACTGGATCAGCGGATTAATCGGGGTGGGTGTAGTAATCTGTCTCGTACAAGGCACCAAACGTCTTGGGCCTACCTATGCGATCTCGATCGTATTAATCTCTCAGCTTGGGTTTGCTTTATTGTGGGATTCCCTCGGCTGGTTAGGGCTTGAAAAGGTTCCATTCACCTGGAAGCAGTTGGTCGGAGTACTCGTGATTGTTGGCGGTATTCTAGTGTTTAAGCTAGGTGGTGCCCGGGAGACTCAAAAGTCGGCTTAATTTATCCTCAGACTCATGTTTGTCAAAATAGAAGTGATGGCAGTCACACGAGAGTGAAAGCAAATCAATCTATACTTTGGGAAAGTAGTAACTCAATTATAAATAAGGAGCAGATCATCCAATGTTCATACAATTGAACTCTCTAACTACAGAAAAGTTAAATGAAAACCTTGGTGAACGACCAGGTTATTTTAAATTGTTCTTCGATACAGAGGGCTGTGGTTGTAATGGCGTGATCGTAATTCAGATTATTAGTGAACCCCATGCTACAGATATTGAAGTTCAGAAAGAGCCCTTTACTTTTTTTGTGGACCGTCAACAGGAATCTTTATTTGACGAACAGATGCGACTTGAAGCAGATGAGAATTACCCGTCATTCAGATTAAGTAGTGATTCGGGCCTGTTAGGAAGCAATATTCGAGTAAAAGATATTCGCTGAGTAGAGCACTGCTATACTAAAAACCAGAGCATTTGAGATCATCTCTCAATGCGCTGGTTTTTTAAATTTCGTTCCTATATATGGCACTTGCAATTCGTTTCTTACCCATTGGATTTTTTCATAAAAGCTATATGGTCTATTTTGCTGTTCACCAGTGTAATTAACTGTTCTGCCATGTAGCTCGCCGAATATTTGAAATTGACTTCAGCCCAGTGCATAATGACACCTACTGTAGCAGACATTTGGTAACTCAACATAATTTCATAATCCACAGGAGCAGCATCAGCTTCTATCTCAATTCGCATATCCTCACGCATGGATTCCCGTAAACGGTCGAACAGTTCAACAGTCATTTTCCCTCGTTCCACTGCGGATAAGGCTAAAAACTCCGCTTTATGCCCCTCAATATATTCGAACAGCTGCAGAATGGAAGGGAAGACCTCCGTTGCCTCAATACGTTCCAATCCCTCATAAGGGTCTAATAGCGCCTCTCCTATACCCTGTAGAAATTCATCATGTATTTCCTTAAGCAAAGCCTCTTTACTCTCAAAATGTTTATAAAAAGTCCCTCGATTGTAATCCGCTCGATTAGTCACGTCCAATATCGTAACTGAATCATAGCTATTTTCCAATATTAGCTCAACGAATGCAGATTTCAGAGCTTGGCGTGTTCTTCTGGTTCTTCTGTCTTCATGTTCTTCCTGTATCAAAAAAACTACCTCCAGCTATGATCTTTTTATCGTTCATTTATAGTTCTTACTTTAAAAGTAACAAAAGATCAGCTAATGTTCAAGATTTAGACATAAGTAAACACGTAGAGCAAGTATGTTGGTTAGGCGACATTACTTAAAATTCTGATTATTGAACAGGTTAACTAATGGGGTGTACTCTAGTAATAGAGATAGGTTATCCCATCTCCTAAGACTATAATATATAGCCAATTCATAACAAAGGATGCGAACATACAATGAGTGAATCATATGTAAAAACTGCTGTAATTACTGGAGCTGCAGGTGGAATCGGTAAAGAGCTTGCCCGTCGATTGTCTGATCGTAAACTGAATCTTGTACTTGTCGATCTGAATGAAGAAGCGATAAAAAATGTCATCCAAGATTTAGGCTTAAATGAATCTAACTCTTTAGCTGTAGCTGCGGATGTCTCTAATGAAGAAGACGTTCAGAATTATGTTAATAAAGCGGTAGAAAAATTTGGAACCATTGATTATTTTGCAAACAATGCCGGAATTGAAGGTCCAGCAGGTCAAATCGAAGAGCTTAACGTTAAAGCACTTGATCTTGTATATAACGTCAATGTACGTGGTGTATTTCTTGGACTACATTATGTAATTCCTGTGATGAAAAAACAAAAATCAGGTGCTATTCTGAACACTTCTTCTCTGGCAGGACTCATGGGTGCACCAGGTATGGCCCCTTACATTATGTCTAAGCATGCTGTAATTGGTCTGACTCGCGTAGCTGCAAATGAGCTTGCACCACTTGGTATTCGTGTAAATGCGGTACTCCCAGGAACGATCAATACACAAATGATGCGTAAAATTGAAAATAATTTTGGAAGCGCAGAAGAATACAAGGCAGCTAACGAAGCTGCAACACCTATGGGACGCTACGGAGAACCGCAAGAGGTTGCCGCTGTGATGAACTTCCTTCTGTCGGATGAGGCTTCATTCGTAACGGGTTCTCTATATACAGTCGACGGTGGTATGATAGGTCAATAATGCAAGCTGATTTCGATCATTAAGGATACTCCAAATAAAGGATTGGGCCTGTGCGTCAAGCATTGGGTCCAATTCTTTTTTATTTAGGATACCCGGATCGGATTTTATAATAAGCAATTTGCTGAATTATCTTATAGAATATACAAAGGGGATTTAATCTTTTTAAGTATTGATCAGTGATTTAGATAAATTGTTGGCGAGGAGTGTTCATATGCATGAATTATCTCAACAGGATTTTAATGAAGTGAAACCGTTACTTACAGGTGCTCCTATTCATCCTGAAATTCTCTCCATTATCGAGGGAAATAATCCGGGCTGGATTTTTGTAGATCAACTTGTAACACCAAAAAGCGCGTTGGTATGGAGTAAGGGGATGCAAGGATTTTATATTATAGGCGATCACACCAATGAGATATTTATTAAAAGCTTAGATAGTTATGTATCCAGTCAGATTGTACCGAGGATGAAAAAGCTTGGGCTGGAGTATTTTGAAGTCTCAGGTCAACACAATGAATGGAATCTGGCATTGATGTTTCCTTCTAGGAAGCTATATCCTTTTGAACAAATGGTGTTCAAGTTATTTCACAAGCCCGTTGAGTCCCTTAATAATGCGATTAGAATTATAAATCTTAAAATGCTGGACTGGGAGGACTTAGATCTAAAGAATATAGAATTTGTACATGATAATATTGATTTATTCTGGTCATCGAAAGAAGACTTTAGGGCAAAAGGCTATGGATATGCTGCTGTTGAGGGAACTGAGATTATGGGTGTATGTTATTCTAGTTTCGTTACGGAGGATACACATGCTATCGGAATTGAAACTCTCTCCAAGTATCAGAATAGAGGAGTGGGGACTCATTTAGCGGCCTTAGTAGCGGAGGATATACTTACAAATGGTTTTACACCTTACTGGGACTGTTCATTAGATAATGAAGCTTCCCGAAAGCTAGCGCTCCGTTTAGGATTTCAGCAAATTCATCAATATAAGTGTAGTGCTTTTTCAATATGACGGTTTCGCAAATTATTAGGTTAGGATGAACATTGATGAGAATATTGCTCGTAGAGGACGATAGAACGATTGCTTCAGGACTTGAATATTCCTTGCAGCAGGATCATTTTGAAACTATTTTATGTTATGATGCAACCTCTGCTAGGAGGGTGTTGGCGGAGCGGTTATCTGAAGTAACACTTTGCATTTTTGATCTCTCTCTACCGGATGGCAGCGGATATGATCTGTGTAAGATCGTGAAGGAGCGGAGCGATATTCCGGTCATCTTTTTAACTGCGATTGATGACGAAGTTAATGTAGTGATGGGACTTGATATGGGAGCAGACGATTACATAACTAAGCCATTTCGGATTCGCGAGCTGTTATCACGCATTAAATCGGTGTTAAGGAGATATAACAAGCAGGCTCAAACTCCATCTAATTTTGAACTAGAGAATATACGGATTAATACGCTTGAAGGAAAAGTTTATAAGAACGGCGATGAAGTTCTGCTAACAGCATTAGAATATCGTCTGCTTCTGATATTTGCTAATCATGTGGGACAAGTCCTTTCCAGAAATCAGCTGTTAGAGCGGATTTGGGATGTCGCCGGAGAATTTGTAAATGATAATACATTGTCTGTGTATATTAAACGCTTAAGGGAAAAGTTAGAGGATAACCCGCAAGAACCCACACTGATCAAAACAGTACGCGGTTTAGGGTATAAGGTTGGTGATTAGATGTTACGAAACAGAGAATTTAGATGGTTATTACTAACGATGACTACGATCAGCCTTCTGGCGATTATAGGAACGGCATTTATTTCATCAGCAGCGATGGGGATCACGGCGGTAACTTCAGTTCTGCTTATAGGTTGTTGTTTATTATTTACCCGCTGGAGATACCGCGAAATTGAGAAGCTTTCAGGGTATCTACGTCAAATTAGCAGCGGTAATTATTCGCTCGATGTTCGTGATAATCAGGAAGGCGAGCTTAGTATCCTGAAAAATGATATTTATAAGGTGACGTTGATGTTATCGGAGCAGCGTTTGCTTTTGCAAGAGGATAAAATAAAGCTTACCAATGCGATCTCCGACATCTCCCATCAGCTCAAAACACCACTTACCTCCATGACCGTGATGGCAGATTTATTAAGCGATCCTGATCTGGACGTTGAGAAAAGAATAGAATTTACGCGGAAAATCAGCCTTCAGCTCGATCGGATTGGCTGGCTGGTTTCTTCATTATTAAAGTTCTCAAAGATCGATGCCGGAACCATTCAATTTAAAAAAGATTCAATAAAAGTAAAGAAGCTTGTTCAGAAATCTATGGAGCCCATACTGATTCCAATGGATATTAAGGAGCAACGGATCCTAATCGAAGGTGAAGACGCTACCTCATTTATAGGCGATTACAATTGGACAACTGAGGCGATGATTAATATTCTGAAAAACTGTGTAGAGCATACACCTGCTGGGGGAGAGATTGCGATTTCTTTTGCAGAAAACACGCTGTTCACGGAAATTGTCATTACTGATAATGGAAAAGGAATTCCTAAAGCAGAGATCCCCTATATTTTCAAACGATTCTACAAGGGTACAAATGCAAACGAAGACAGCGTTGGAATTGGACTTGCCTTGGCGCAAAGTATTATCACTGAACAAAACGGCACGATTGATGTGGTGAGTGAAGTAGGAAAGGGTACACAATTTCGGATCAAATTTTACAAGCAAGTGATTTAACAATTATGGCTTAGTGACTAGAATGTCACTTAAGAGTCACTGAAGAGTCATTGTAGACAGATATACTGATCTCATCAACAAATGGGGGTCTAACAATGGATATTTTAAAGATTGAACATCTGTCTAAAACATATGGTAAAGGCGAGACCGCAGTAAAGGCTCTGGATGATGTATCTTTTTCAATTAAAAAAGGTGAATTCGTAGCGATTATTGGACCATCCGGCTCAGGAAAATCAACGATTCTGCATTTATTAGGTGGGGTGGATAGACCGACAAGCGGTAAAGTATTTGTAGATAACACGGATATTTATGATTTGAATGAAACACAGCTGGCGATCTTTAGACGCAGACAAATTGGTCTTATTTATCAGTTCTATAATCTCATACCGGTGCTGACGGTTGAAGAGAATATCACACTTCCGTTGCTGCTCGATCAGCATAAAGTGGATAAGAAGCAATTTGCAGATACCGTGAAGGCGTTAAATTTGGAAAATCGTTTAAACCATCTGCCGAATCAGCTATCAGGCGGACAGCAGCAGCGGGTATCCATAGGCAGAGCATTAATTAGTAACCCTGCAATTATGCTGGCAGATGAGCCAACTGGTAATCTAGACAGCAAGAATAGCAGTGAAATTATTGAATTATTAAAAATGTTTAATAAAACGTATAATCAAACACTTATTGTGATTACTCACGATGAACGTATTGCCTTGCAAGCAGATCGGGTCATTACTATTGAAGATGGAAGGATCGCTAAAGATGAGGTGATTCGTCCGTGAATATCGTAAACAAATTAACTATAAGACATTTGAAACAGAATAAGCGAAGAACATTGGTAACTATCATTGGAGTTATCATTTCAGTAGCTATGGTAACGGCTGTGGCGACGTTAGGTTTTTCTTTTATGGAATTAATGAAGAAGCAAAGTATCTCTACAAATGGAGAATGGCATGTCCAATATAGAAATGTTACTAAAGCTCAGCTCAAAGCGATAGAAACAGATGATGCGACAAAAGCCCTAGTGATCTCCAACGATCGTGGCTACGCCCCTTTAGAGGGTGGGAAGAATGAGAATAAACCCTATTGGTATATCAAGGAATATAATGCAGCTGGTTTTAAACAATTCCCGATTGAACTGCTGGAAGGTAGACTCCCGAAGACAAACCACGAAGTAGTCATTTCTGAGGAGATTGCAAAGAATGCAAAAGTCTCTTACAAGATTGGTGAAACTTTAACGCTTGATGTGGGTGAACGTGTCACTAGCGATGATGAAAATAGTGGCCAACCCCTATCTCAGAATGAACGATTACGGACTGAAGAGGATACCTTGCTTGAAAAGATTATTCATAAAAAATCAATGAACTATACGATTGTGGGAGTGATAAAACGTCCTACTTGGGAACCAACATGGTCTCCGGGTTATACTGCCATAAGTTATGTGGATGAAAGCATGATTGGAGCAGCTGAAAAAACCACAGCGACGGTTGTATTAAAAAAGGTGGACAGCTCCATATACAAGCATGCAGAGGAATTGGCAAAAGAAAATAAGATCGAGTCGATCTCTTATAATAATAGTCTGCTCCGCTATTATGGTGTGACGAATAACGATGGCTTACGTAACACACTTCTTTTATTGTCAGTAATTATTATGGTTGTGATTATCATTGGTTCCGTTTCTTTAATCTATAATGCTTTTGCAATCTCTGTCTCGGAGCGTGCACGTCATTTAGGGATGCTCTCCAGTGTAGGGGCTACAAAGTGGCAAAAGCAGAATTCAGTGTTTTTTGAAGGAATGATTATCGGTTTAATTAGTATTCCAATTGGGATCATTTGCGGTATAGCAGGCATCGGGATCACTTTTATGTTTATCAATTCGATGATTAAAGATGTATTAGGGATAACTGAGAGATTAATGTTGATTGTTACACCTCTGTCTCTACTAACCGCTTGTTTAGTTTCAATACTGACAATTTTTATATCCACCTATCTTCCAGCCAGAAAGGCTTCAAAGATCTCGGCAATTGATGCGATCAGACAAACAACCGATGTTAAGCTCTCAGGTAAAGCGGTGAAAACATCCAAGTTCGTGCGCAGATTGTTTGGTATTGAAGCAGAAATTGGTTTGAAGAATTTAAAGAGAAATAAACGCAGGTACCAAGCAACCGTGTTCTCACTTGTCATTAGTATTGTTTTATTTTTATCTGTATCAGCGTTCACTTCTAATATGAGAAGATCGGTAGAACTCTCACAGGATGGTTTGAACTATGATATCCAAGTATATATGGGGACTGAGGACGCTCAAAAAGTGGACCGGTTGACGAACTCGATATCCAAATTACCTAATATAACGGAATATAATGTGACTAAGGAACTCAGTGTGAGTTCATGGATTGATGAGAAAAATATGGCAAAAGAATTGCAAGAGATTGTGCAGGCGGATAAGAGTGTTCTAAAGAACGGGAAATATCCTTACTATATTCAGATCTATGCACTAAATGAACAGAGTTTGAAAACCTATGCAGAAACGGTCGGTATAAATTATGAACAACTAACGAAGCTTGATCAGATGACTGCTATTGTGAATGATACGGTTACCTTTGAGGATGAGAAAGCTAAAAAAATTGTTGAGACTAAAGCTTTTCACTCTGAAGTCGGCCAAAAGCTTGAGCTTATTTATACGGATTGGGATACCAAAAAAGAGACGAATTTATCACCAGTAAAAATTGTCGCTCTAACTGATAAACGTCCAATGGGAGTACATTCAGCAATGGTTGGTGGAATAAACATCATCGTCTCTGAACAAGTCTTCGATAAACTAACAAATGATGCGATGAGCAAAGATATTCAAAGCCGGCTTAACTTGAACAGCACAAACCCATTAGCGACACAACAAGCCATAGAGGAAATGAAAGAGCGGAATATCTATGTTCAAAATGTGTATCAAAATAGACAAAATAGTGAGCAGATGATCATGTTAATGTCTATTTTCACCTATGGTTTTATTGCTTTGATTACTTTAATATCAATTGCGAATATTTTTAATACGATATCAACTAGCATATCTCTTCGTAAAAGAGAGTTTGCGATGCTGAAGTCTGTGGGCATGACGCCAAATGGTTTTAATAAAATGATTAATTACGAAAGTGTTTTTTATGGAATAAAGTCACTACTATATGGGCTTCCGATTAGTATAGTTATTATGTACTTGATCTATAGATCAATGATGAGCAGCTTCTCTTATGGATTCACACTTCCGTGGATGAGTATCTTGTGTGTCATATTGGCAGTGTTTATCATCGTTAGCGCAGCTATGTTATATTCAAGCTCAAAAGTGAAAAAAGAGAACATTATCGATGCATTGAAACAGGAAAATATATAACTATTAGCCCATCATTGCCGCGTTTAACGCGGCTTTTTTGTGTCATATCTGACACGTTGGTATGTAAATTCTTATAAATTCCTATGATATAATGTACACAATTGAATTGAACAGATTATAACCACGAGGTAGGTGTCAACGAATTGAGAACAGTTGTCGTGATTGGCGGGGGAATTACTGGATTGTCTACCGCTTACTATTTACAGAAATCTATAGAGCATAACAAGCTAGATGTAAAAATCATTTTGGTTGAAGCCAGCGATAGACTGGGCGGCAAAATCAGAACACTAAAACAAGAAGACTTCATTATGGAGTCTGGGGCAGATTCTATTGTCACTCGCAAAACGAATGTTGCACCTCTGATTGAAGAGTTGGGTATTCAAAATGAGGTTGTATATAACGCGACAGGAATATCCTTTATTTATACAGAAGGTAAACTGAAGCAAATTCCTAAAGATGCAGTCTTTGGCATTCCGCTCAGTATGGAGTCGCTTGCTACAACAGAACTGATCTCAGCTGAAGGAAAGGTTGAAGCACTCAAAGATTTCTACACTCCCAATAATAAGTTTACGAAAAACGATTCCGTGGGTGATTTTCTAGAAGCTTTTTTTGGTAAAGAACTTGTCGAGAAGCAAATTTCACCGGTTCTTTCAGGTGTATATTCCGGGAAGCTAAGCGAACTTACAATTGCCTCAACGCTGCCTTATTTGATTGATTATAAGAATGAATATGGCAGTATTATTCAAGGCTTATCCGCAAATAAAGCCAAATTTCAAGGGAATGGTGATAAGAAGTTCATGTCATTCAAGGGAGGTGTATCTGCCTTGATCGACTCTATGGAAGAACATCTTTCTAATTCGGAGATCATCAAAGGGATTCGTGCCGAAAGAATTGAGAAGCGTGGAGAGCAGTACCAGGTAACTTTGGCAGATGGACGAATCATAGACTCCGATGTTGTCGTACTTGGAACGATGCATTCTACTGCACAAGCGCTACTTCAAGACGAAAAACTAAATGAAGATTTCAATCAGTTATATAATAGTTCTATGATTAGTGTATATTTAGGATTTGATATCCCCGACAGTCAGCTGCCTGCGAATGGCACAGGGTTCATCACTGCCAACAGCGATGATGTTCTATGTAATGCGTGTACGTGGACAAGTCGCAAGTGGGAGCATACGTCAGGACAACAGCGTCTGCTTGTCAGACTCTTTTATAAAAGCTCAAACCCTCATTATGATTCGTTGATCAAGCTATCTGAAGAGGAACTATTGAAGGTGGCTTTGAAAGATATACAGACCAGTCTCGGGATAACAGGACAGCCAGCTACCTACGATGTGACCAAATGGCATGATGTAATGCCAAACTACCATAAACTTCATCATCAAATTGTAGTATCCTTAGAGAAGAAGATGACAGACAGGTATCCTAATGTTATCCTTGCTGGATGCTCCTATTATGGTGTAGGCATTCCAGATTGTATTGCGAATGGAGAAAAAACAGCAGAGCGTATTCTGAAACAAGTAATTACACATTAAAAAGGAGGGTGTACAATCGTGAGAAGATTAGCGATCAGCTCTATGCAAAGTCTAGACTTATAAACAACGGCGGTTGTTTGTATAGAGCGAAAAATTGATTTTACCGCTAGTGCAGTGTGCATGGGTTGTTTAAAGAATAGACTTTGCTACCTTCAAACTCATAAAAAGTTTAAGGAGCAGAGCGATTATGAAATATGTAAATGCAGATACGATTTTCCCAAAAGAATTATTAGAGGAAATTCAGAAATATATCAACGGGGGTATGGTTTATATCCCTAAGCCTGAAGAATCACATGTAAAATGGGGCGAAAAGTCAGGGAGCAGAAAATACTTAAGATCTAGAAACATCGAAATCTGTCTAAGGTTTGCTGTGGGTGCAACGGTTGACCAGCTTTCAGATGAATATTGCCTATCTAGGGATAGTATTAAGAAAATTGTTTATTCAAAAAAATAGCTTATCATCCAAAAAAACCACGTTAGAGGAAACTCTGACGTGGTTTTTGGAATTTAATTATAATTCATCCATCTTTTTATTTGCGGCATTAATAGCTGTACTAGAAACCTTTGTTTTGTTTAGTGCTTCTTTCATCATTGTCATTGCTTCTAATTGCAACATTAATCGCTTTTAAATAGATTTCATGTAATGCTATACGATTTGTTTATTCATATTCAAAGAGGCTTCAAATGCATCAATTATATACAGGAATCGTTCTGCTTCTCGGAATACATGATCCGCAAGCAATGGATGGATGATGCTCTTTATTCGGCATTCCTCAATAAGATCACGTGCCGTTTTCTTAAAGTCACGGAGAGATTTAACTGAGACTTTATTCTCGTTAAGTTGCTGACTGAGCAGGGGTTTGGTTTTCATTAATAATTGCGTCTGATAAAAGATCTAACCTATCTTGATTCAGTTCTTCCAGTCGATTTCGAAAATAGTTGGCTTCCCTACTGACATGATCCACTAATAAGGGGAAGTTCGTTCCGCCTGGAAGCTTACATTGTAGAATTAGACCTAGTATTTTTCTTTTAAACGCCCAGATATGTGAAGCTGCACTATGAACTTCCTCATTAAACTTCCGTATTACAGCTGGATCAGAATCCACAGTAAATCCGAGTGATCTATTCTCTATGGCTTCGAATGTGGCATAGAATTGGTTTGCTTCATTAATTAGTTGCGTGTCTTCACAACGAAACCCTAATTTAAGAAAAAAAGAGTGTTCTTTCATGATTCGTGACCAGAATCTTATTTCATCTAGAGATCTCGAATCAAAAGGATCCGGCATATCTGAGCGCACCTCCCATTTTTATACAATTATAATATGCGTGAGGTTTGTACTGTATCCGCAAAAGTTAAGACGAGTATATAGAAGTACAGTAGGTACGGTTAACTTAATTATCAAATATAAATGGTGACATTATATAAAAATTAATTCTAATCGAATATGGCATATAACTAGAGTGAGGTCCTAATTATACTGAGAAAAGAAGTAATTATTGAGAAGAAATTGTGGAGGTATGATGGAGATTAAGCTTGTTCCAGTAACCATAATATTTGAGTGATCTCCATAAATATATTCAGGAATTCGACAGAAGGTAAGGAGGGAACGACATGAATATTACAATAACCTTAACTGACAGTGCCTCGAAGTTTATTATTAACAACCTTTACCCACTATACTTACACGATCTATCAGAAATATGGGGGACGATTCCTAATCGATATGGGATATTCGAGGAGGACGAGACACAGTCACTGCAGGAACAGAATAAAGTCTTCGACATTTGGTGGGAGAAAGCTGGCATTTTGTATCCTTATTTAATAAAAGAAAATGATATTCCAGTAGGGTTTGCATTAGTTGCTACACCACCATACACACCGTCTGCTTGTGAATTCTATTTGAATGAATTTTTTATTCTACGGCCCTTCCGTGGTAAGGGGATCGCTGAATATGCGGCTAAGGAAGTCTTTAAGCTTCATTTGGGTAACTGGGAGCTGCAAACGAATCCCACGGATACAAATAGGAGAGCACAGCATTTTTGGAGGAAAACTTTAAAAGAATACACTGGTGATAGTTATTTAGAGGAATGCGGGAAGTCATATGATGATGAATTAAAGATGATTTTTACATTCAATAACCAAACAAAATTATCGAATCCATAAAAGGGGATTTCGAAGTTATGTTTAAGATTTCATTCTTAAAAGCGAAAGCTTATAAGTACAATTGACTGCAATATTTGGTAGCTTTAGTGCTTGGAATGGATGCTATCACTATCGAATAGGTTTAATAATAAAAGCCGATCTAACTATCGTAGTTAGATCGGCTTTTGTTGATCTTAGCTATTTGATGCGTTTAACTTGCAAATATATGCTTACCAATTTTTAAGTTTTGCGGACGTGACCAAATCCATGCACTAGTTGCTGTATCGGGATTGAAATAATAGATTGAATGGTTTGTCGGGTCCCAACCTCGAACAGCATCAAGAGCAGCTAAATAAGCTGTCTGATTTGGTGTAAGCCAATACTGGCCGTCAGATACGGCTGTGAAAGCTCCTTTTTGGAATACAACTTCTTTGATATTGTCAGGAAATTGACTAGATTGTATACGATTCATGACTACTGCACCCACTGCAACTTGTCCAACATAAGGCTCACCGCGAGACTCACTGTAGATAACTTTAGCCAAAATATCCATTTCATTAATATTAAGCGTGTGTTTTTTTAAAATATTCCAAGTTTTTGTCCCCGAAATCCCATCAGCGCTTATGCCATAGGCCTTTTGAAATTTAGCAACCGCTGCTTTCGTCTGTGATCCGTATACCCCATCTAAGGGCTCAGTATAGAAATCAAGGGTTTTTAATCTATATTGTAGATCCCATACATCTCCTGAAGAACTTCCTATGGTTAATACCGGAGCTGCATTAGCAGAACCGATCATAGTAGCCATGCTCACCAGACCCAAAAGAAGCAACAAAGTGAATATTTTAGTCTTCATTATAGCAGCCTCCTTTCAGAAAACATTATAAATATAGTTTAAGCATTGAGACAATACTCATTTAATGGAAAATAAATTACTGTTTTACAAACTGTGAATCCTTAGTTCCGTTTGTGATTTTCTGAAATGGGTAAAATAATACTTATAGGCAGATAAAATTTCGGAGGTCTTTTATATGAAAAAGCAATTATTTCTACTAGTCGTCGCAGCTGCTTTCAGCTTAAGTGCTTGTAGTAATGACAATAGCTATGGCAATCAGATGTCTTCTAACGATACACAAATGGAACATAACTCACATTCAAGTTCAGGTGAAGTTCCAAAAGATCTGAGGGTAGCGGAGAATCCTACTTACAAAGAAGGAAGTGAAGCTGTGATCCAAACTGACCATATGGAAGGGATGAAGGGAGCCATTGCGACAATTGTGGGAGCTTATGAGACGACAGCATATAATGTTTCCTATAGACCTACTACAGGAGGTCAGCCGGTCACAAATCATAAGTGGATTATTCATGAAGAAATAAAAGAAGCAGAGGATATATCCTATCAACCAGGCTCAGAGGTCATTATGGAATCTGATCATATGAAGGATATGAAGGGTGCAACGGCTCAGATTAACTCAGCAGAAAAAACCACTGTCTATATGATTAATTACAAACCTACTACGGGTGGAGATGAAGTGAAAAATCATAAGTGGGTAACAGAAGATGAGCTTTCACCTGTAAAATAATAGATCAACACAAAAACTGCAACTTACTCAGTTACGCATGAGTACGTTGCAGTTTTTGTTGTTTTATAGTCAGTTTCAAAGTAATTTGCGGTTAGGCTTTATCCACTGCAAGTTTTGAAGATTTCATGTTTGACGGGTCCTGTTCAGCTTCTTCAGGAACTGGCATTTGGTTAGAAGTACGAAGTGGAAGCTCCTTCAGGAAGAAGACAAGCACGAAAGCTACAACAAGCACAATGGTCCCGGTTAAGAACACGGATGATAATGTCTGTCCTAAAGCGTCACGGATACCCTCAATCATTTGTAAGAAGACAGGCTGCACATCGGCTGGCAGACTAGCTTGAGTCTGTTCAAGCAATGGTTTGTTCATTAATGCCTGTGGATTAGCGAAGGAGAGCATTTGCTCAGCAAGTTTTGGATCAATCTGTGTGAAATCCGGTGCTGATGACGATTGCAGAGCTTCCTTCAAGTTTTTGGTAAGACTATTGGACATAACGGTACCCATGACTGCGATACCGATCGTACCGCCTAAATTACGGAATAATTGTGAGGAGGCCGTTACTACACCCAGTTCGGTGTGTGAAACCGCATTTTGAGTAGCTAGTGAGAATACTGGCATCCCCAATCCCAACCCAAGACCAAACACAATCATACTTAGGACAGCCATCGGTACATTATTCATAAATACCATAATTGTCATACCAGCAATCATAATGGGTATTCCAATTAATGCGTAACGTTTATACTTCCCTTTTTTCGCCATCTTTTGTCCGGTAAGGGCACTGGCTACAACCATAACGATCGACATTGGCATAGTAACATACCCTGCATATGTCGCGGAGATCCCCAGAACACCTTGTACGAAGAAGGAAAGATAGATCATAGCTCCCATCATACCGAAGTTCATAATAAAACCAATAATATTAGATATGGTAACTACACTATTCTTAAATAGATGAAGCGGGAGTATTGGATTTTTAGCTTTGGATTCGACAAAAATAAAGAGAAGTGCCGAAACGACTGTTCCCGCCAACAGGCCGAGAATTTGCGAAGAACCCCAATCATATTCTGTACCTGCCCAGGTGAAGGCAAGCAGTAGAGGAACGATGGTAGTTGTCATTAACAAGGAACCTAAATAGTCGATGCTGGTTGACTCTCCGCGTTTGCCTTTAGGAAATAAGGTAAGAATCATCACGAAGGCCACTACACCAAGCGGTAGGAAGATCCAGAACAGCCAATGCCAATCCATATTGTCGATCAAAAAGCCTCCAAGCGTTGGTCCAAGCACACTGGAGAAACCGAATACGGCCATCATCAACCCCATCCATTTACCACGTTCACGCGGAGGGAATAAGTCACCTACGGCAGTAAATGCGGTGGATTGAATAATACCTGCACCTACCCCTTGTATCCCACGATAAATGATAAATTGATAAACATCGGAAGATGTTCCTGTCAGAAAAGCCCCAACCATAAATAATAGAATACCTGCTAATAGAAAGGGTTTACGTCCGAACATATCAGATAACTTACCGACAAGAACGGTTGCTATTGTTGATGTTAATAAATAAATGTTAATAGTCCAAGTATAGTAATCCATGCCATCAAGAATTGCGATTATACGCGGCATAGCAGTACTTGTAATTGTCTGATTAATCGCTGCGAACAGCATTGCAGCCATAATAGCTATCATAATACTAAGTTTTCGTTTGCTGGATAAATGTTCCATTCGATTGTTTCCCCGCCACTTTTTAAATTTTATCTCTTGTCTAAATCAGAAATTATAACTGCGAAAATTCTTCTTAAATGCTCAATATCTTCATCGGGCAGTATCTTAAAGTAAGATTCCATAAGTTCTTGATGGCGTTCCTGCACCTCTTTAATCGTTGCTTCTCCTTTCTGCGTAATGGTGATGTGTACCACTCTTCGATCATCCTTGGCGCGTTCCTTATTTACGTAATCTTCAGCGATTAATTGGTCTGTTACGCCTGTAATTGCTGCTGAGGTAATACCAAGAGCTGCAGCAATCTGTGATACGTTTTGTGGACCGTTCTTAGATAAAGTCCTGAGGGTTTTGAACTGTGTAATATTTAGGGGGTAGTCTTGTTTGTTCCAATCTTGAGAGATTCCTTTTAAAAAGGATTTGAACATAGTAGATATCTGAAGAAAATCTTCATTATTAGCCAAATCACGCCTCCTAAAGTTATGAAATAGGGCGGAATAAGTAATTCCATTAAATTTTAGATAACAACTAAATGATTAACTACTTAATTATTAAAGCGTGAAACAATATATCATCCTTTTTTATATCTCGTCAAGAAAAGGTTTGTTTTTTCGAATGAAATAGAGTGGGTTGATAATATTGTTGTTGAAGTTCGTTCCTGAGCTAATGAATTATTTGTTATACTGTGTATAGTTATCGTTATTATCAATACATTAAAAAAGGAGCATTTATTTGAATCTAGCAACGCCAGTAACACCTATTCAACTTATGCAAGTACTTCTAAACGTTTCTGTGATTCGCCCTGTTTTTATCTGGGGGGCGCCTGGTATTGGGAAATCTTCGCTAGTAGAAGCTTTTGCTGATCAGGTGGGTCTTCCTTGTGTGTCTCTATTAGGTTCTCAATTAGCACCTGAAGACATCATTGGAGTCCCGCAAATCGTTAACGGTAAGAGCCAATTCTGTCCTCCAAAAATGATTGCTCGGGATGAACCTTATTGTTTGTTCCTGGACGAGCTTAATGCCTGTTCTCAAGAAGTGCAAAAAGCTTTTTATAGTCTCATCCACGAACGCCGCATAGGCGATTATCACCTACCTGAGGGCTCTATAGTAATAGGAGCTGGTAACCGTGCACAAGATAGTGCAATTGTTAAACCTATGTCCTCCGCGCTTATCAATCGGATGTTCCATATACAGTTAAATGTATCGTTTCAAAATTGGATCTCTTGGGCATATGAGCATAACATTCATCCTATGGTTATTGAATATCTGGAATTGCGTCCCGATCATTTGTGGAGTGCACCTCCAAAGACTGAAGAGCCTTTCTCCACGCCACGCTCTTGGCATATGCTTAGTGATGCACTACATGAGTTTGGCGATGATATAAATGCGGATACCGTGGGGATTTTAGCGAATGGTTCACTGACACCTGCTCACGCCACACAATTCAGGGCTTTTTATAAAAATCTAACTGGAAAATATGAACTTAATCAAATTATAGATGGTAAATCCTCATTTCCAACGGCTCCAGAAGATCGGGATCTCCTGTATTTCCTGGCGCAATCCTTGCGTGCCCAGATTATCAAAGAACTCCCTCCGATTAAAGATAACGTACGAGATGGACATCGCCAATTTGCACACACTGTTAAAAAGCTGATTAAAGACTTGTCCGTCATTAGCTTTGAAATTGCACAGCTAGTAGTTGCTAAGCAGGAGCAAAGTGATAATATTCCAGATTGGTTAATGGTTGAAATTGTACGTGATTTACCACGTCTTGCAATAAAAGAGCGGGGGTAAATATGGCTAAAAAAACAACTCCAGATAATCCCGCTTTGAAAAATTTTAATGAAGCATGTTCGTTAATCGCGGATCATCCTATTTTTGCGCCGTTATCTGTTCGAGCTTCGATTATTCATAATGAAAATAGTCCCTATCCTGAAGACGGCTGGGCAATTGTCACTAATAACGGTTATATTTACACTCATCCTAAACGGCGTGGCGAGGTTGCTGAATGGATGTACGTTTTGGCACATTGTTTTCTTCATTTAGGTCTTGGACATTTAAAGATTAAAGAGAATCAAGTGGCGTGGAACGTTGCATGTGATGTGTACATAGCAAAGTTTTTAAATGACTTGAAGCTTGGGAAAGTACCCGCAGATATGGAGTCGCGAATTGATCTTACAATTAAAGATGAACAACAGCTTTACGAGCAGTTTATGATAAAAGGAATTCCGGACACCTCCAGATATTTTGGGACTGCGGGTGTTTCAAAACTGGATATGAATGTTAGAGAAACCACCAAAAGATACTGGGGAAAAGCACCGGATTGGGAAGCCTATTTTGCTTATGGGTTATCTAATGCTGTGACGAATGCAGTAAGTGTTGCTGGAGGCCATGCTAATACTATTAGTGACCCTGCACTTTCATTAACCGCTCCACAACGTGCAAAACGATGGTTTATGGACAGATATCCTTTATTAGGTGCGCTTGCCGCCGGCTTTGAGATTATAGAAGATCCAGCGATATGTCGGCGATTTGATATTTCCATAGCTGCCATTGACGTTATTGAGCGCAAAATATTTATGAACCCTGCAGCCGGACTAAACGATGAGGAGTGTATTTTCGTGATAGCGCATGAGCTTCTGCACGCGGGGCTTCAGCATCACGAGCGATGTCTTGGCCGGGATCATTATCTTTGGAATGTGGCTTGTGACTACGTAATAAATCTATGGCTAGTAGAAATGAGTGTAGGGGAGTATCCGCGAATTGGACTCTTATTAGATCCTGAGCTTAAAGGTTTATCTGCTGAAACGATTTATGATCGTATGGTCGGAGATATCCGCACTTATAAGAAACTGGCAACCTTGAGAGGGAATGGACTTGGTGACATTTTAGATAACGGTTCATCAAGTTTTTGGGATGCGAGAGAAGGACAGACACTAGATGATTTCTGTAAAAATGCTATGCAACAAGGACTTATGTATCATGTAGAGCATAGTCGCGGTCTTTTGCCATCAGGCCTAGTTGAAGAGATTAGAGCGCTGGGCCAGCCACCTATTAAATGGGATGTAGAGCTTGCTCGTTGGTTTGATCATTATTTCTCACCGCTTGAGAAGACCAGATCTTATTCACGAATTAGCAGACGTCAATCTTCTACGCCTGATATCCCTCGACCACAGTGGGTTCATAGCGGTGCTGCAGATGATGGCCGCACTTTTGGAGTTATTTTAGATACCTCAGGCTCAATGGATAAAAAGCTTCTGGCCAAAGCATTAGGGGCCATTTCAAGTTATGCGCAGGCTCGTGATGTTCCTTTTGCACGGATTATCTTTTGTGATGCTTGTCCTTATGATGCAGGTTACATGCCCCCGGAGGCTATCGCGGATCGGGTACAAGTGAAGGGAAGAGGGGGAACGATCTTACAACCAGCTATTGATTTGATTCAACAAGCTGAGGATTTTCCGAAAAAAGGACCACTTCTAATTATTACAGATGGTTATTGTGACAAGCTGACCCTTAAAAGAGACCATGCTTATATCTTGCCCAAGGGAAATGACTTGCCTTTCTCACCCAAAGGACCTGTATTCAGAATTAATTAGGGCTTAGAATAAATTTAGAGCGAGGTAACAATGGATATGAATCCCCCCAAACATATTCTTTCAGCAGCTACAGTTGTATTCAATGATCAAGAAGAAATCTTATTAATAAAAGGTCCACGTAGAGGATGGGAGATGCCAGGCGGACAGGTTGAAGAGGAGGAGTCCCTTATAGAAGCAGCAATCAGGGAAGCCAAAGAAGAATCGGGCATTGATATAGAGATTAATAAGTTCTGCGGAGTTTTTCAAAATGTTGATCGATCTATTTGTACTAACCTATTTCTAGGGAAAGCCATCGGCGGCGAACCTGCTACTAGTTCCGAGAGCTTAGAAGTTGGGTTTTTCTCGATAGAACAAGCATTGGAAATGGTCACATGGAAAAACCTCAGACTGCGGCTGGAGTATTGTCTAAATGATGAGGTGCAGCCTTTTTACGTAGAGTTACGGGGTACAGAAGTTGAGGAAATTATATTTAAATTAGAAAACCAGCAAACTTTTTAGAGGTCCTCCTGCGTCCTAGCTAATGAGTGTCATCGGAAGGCACTTATAAATAGAGATGGAGGATGACGAGATATGAACAAAAGAACAAAAAATCTATTTAAAATGAGTGCAGTTGGATGTGTAGCCATTATGGGAGTGAGTGCAGCTTCTTTACCGGTTCATGCTATGGTTTCCACACAAGTAACAGCTAATGTTTCTGCGGCTTTACCGTTGAAGGCACCAGCCCTTGCTGGCATAAAAGTGCAAGAAAAAGTACTTAACACAACAAGTAAATACCTGATTGCAGATTTAAAAGTACCACAGCTAACAGGAATGCTGGATACTCATTATCAAGATGAACTGAACGATATTATCCTCTCTCATGCTGAAAAGGATCTGGCACAGTGGGAGAAAGACGCCGCAGAAATGGGCAAAAAAGCACAGGCTGATCAAATGGAATTTCATCCTTATACTCTTTATATTACTTATGATCTGAAATCAGATGGAACAGGTTCTCCAGCAGGCGTTATCTCCTTGACTGTTACTACTGAAGGTTCTGAAGGTGGAACAAGCATGCCGCGGATCGATACTTATAATGTGAAAAATATAGCTGAGGCAGAACCTGTTGCACTAACGGATGTACTGGGCGCTAACTACAAAGAGAAGCTCGATACAGACATTCTGACAGCGATTAAAAAGGATTCAGATAAGTATTTCTTAGAAGAGTACACAGGAACTTCAACTGAGCAGTCGTTCTATATCGATAAAGGTGACTTAATAATTGTATTCCCTAAATACAGCATTGCGCCAGGTTATGTAGGTTCACCAGAGTTTCGGTTCAGCTTAAATCATAGTTCAACGGATACAACTAAGCTTGATTTGAAAAAAGTAGCTACTTTCACGAATAAGAAAGGCGTGCTCATGGTATCGCTTCGTGATGTGGCCAGTCAACTAAACTATGAATTGAAATGGAATCAGTCTACCAAAACCGCTGAGTTGATGAAAGGAGCACAGTGGACAAGTGTTACGCTTAACAAAGATTCATACTTCTTCGCAAAAATGACTCCTAAAGCTTTAGGTGCCGCACCTGTTCTGCAAGATAACAAAACCTATGTACCTGTTCAATTCGTATCAGAAATTCTTCAGGTTGAAGTTCAGAAATAACCATTTAGAAGTTTGTGAAAGTAGTTTGATTTATTAAAAACATCCCGCAGGGTAATTCTTGCGCGGGTGTTTTTTTTACTTTTGATAACAGATTAGCCAGTTTAAAGAACTTTTTGAGCTGCTCCTGCGTCCTGCCTATGAACAACAAATTAAGGGTAAGGACTGAAACAGAATGAATGACAACAAGCGTTATATGCCTGGTATTGATGGACTAAGAGCTTTTTCCGTACTCGCTGTCATAGCCTATCATTTGAATTTGAAATGGGCTGGGGGTGGACTGCTGGGAGTGGGAATCTTTTTTGTGATCTCGGGTTATCTCATCACAGACCAAATCATTAACCAATGGGAGCGTCATCGAAGATTGGACCTTCTGGACTTTTGGATACGTAGAGCACGGAGGTTGCTGCCGGCGACGATAGTCATGCTGATCGTTGTCACCATATGGCTCTTAATCATAGATCCCACGAGATTAAATGGGCTGACAGGAGATTTCATGTCATCACTATTTTACGTTAATAACTGGTGGTTAATATTTCATGATGTTTCGTACTTCGAAAGTTTTGGACCTCCTTCTCCGATCGGACATTTATGGTCACTTTCTATTGAAGAACAGTTTTATATTCTATGGCCGCTGCTGCTCGTATTAGGACTAAAGATCATACCTCGTCGAGGTAAACTTATTGCCTGGATTCTGGCTTGTGCTGTTGTCTCAGCTTTAGCCATGGCTATGTTCTATGTACCGGGCACAGATCCAAGCAGGGTCTATTATGGAACAGATACTCGCATATTTGCACTTCTAATTGGAGCGGCGCTTGCTGTTGCATGGCCTAGTCAGAAACTTAAAAATACAGTCACAGAAAGATCTCGTTATATGTTTGATATCATTGGTGCTCTGGGACTGCTGGTATTAATGGTGCTAGTTTACCGGGTTAACGAGTTTGATGAATCACTATATCGGGGTGGATTTTTGATCATCTCTATCATTACTGCAGTAGTGATTGCCGTGCTTGCTCATCCTGCCAGCTCTCTTGGACGGAAAATGGGCTGTAAACCCTTGCGATGGATAGGTGTACGTTCATATAGCTTATACCTTTGGCATTATCCCGTAATAATTCTTACCAGCCCTAATGGGAATCCAGATGAGAGCGGCGTGCTTCGAATTATCCTTCAGTTAGCAGGAAGTTTTCTACTGGCAGCCTTATCATACAAATATGTCGAGGAGCCGCTCCGGCGGGGATCATTAAGAAACATTTGGAACAATTGGAGTGCAAAACAACGCCGCAGCTACCGCCCAGTCTTTCTTATGACCATGATCTTTTTGATTCTTATTCCGATTGCCTGCAATGGATATTTATCCAACGCTGAATCTGACACACTTCCAATCGAAGTTGCAGATAAGCAGAATGTACAGCAAGAGGGAATAGCGCAAGATCCAATAGATCACAACTCATTGGCACCACCCGTAGAAAAAGATACGACTGATGTTGAAAAGCAAAAACCTGACACTGAAGAGCAACAAGTTGAACCAGAAGGAAACATAGCGGTAACCGGGAAAAATCAAACTGGAAAGAATATTACGGCCATTGGCGATTCTGTCATTTTGGATGCAGCACCATTTTTGGTAGAAAGTCTCCCTGGTATTGTCATCGATGGAAAGGTCGGCAGACAGATGATGCAGGCACAGGAGGTAATTGATCAGCTTAGAGCACAAGGACGGTTAGGGGAGCGGATGATCATAGAGCTGGGAACGAATGGAGCTTTTAACTCCAAGCAATTACGTAAACTACTAAACTCGTTAAGCGATGCGGAGCAGATTATTTTGGTCAATACACGTGTGCCGAGAAAGTGGGAGCAGCCTGTGAATTCCACCCTTTCAAAAGTTTCCAGTGAATTCAGGAATACGACCATAGTAGACTGGTACTCAGCTAGTGAAGGAAAAGACGACTACTTCTACAAAGATGGTATTCATTTGAAACGTGAGGGTGCCAAGTATTATGCATCAATTCTAATTAAAGCTTTGGAAAAAGAAAATAAATAATTTATTTGGAATCTCCAAACTTTTTTATACTCACCAAACGTCTTACTCCTGTTACAACACCAGATCACAAACAGAGAAGGATAATCGACCATGTTGAATAGGAAAACCGAGAAAATATTGACGCGATGTATCAAAGAAAACAAAGAAAATGTATACCGGCTTGCTTACAGTTATGTGAAAAACAAAGAGGATGCCCTCGACATTGTGCAGGATTCTATTTATAAAGCGATGACACGAATGGATTTGCTAAAGGATCACGACGCCGTGAAAAGCTGGTTTTACAGGATTGTCGTGAATACTTCCTTAGACTTTTTGCGCAGAAACAAGAAGGTTCAGACGATGGAGCCAGAGATAATAGAAACCTATAGTCCGGCTGTTGAGGATAGCTATACAGATATGGATTTGAAAAGAACACTGGAAGAGCTGCCGGCGAAATACCGAAGTGTGATTGTGCTTAGATATTTTGAGGATATGAAGATTAATGAAGTGGCTGAAGTTCTTAACGAGAACACCAATACAATAAAGACAAGGCTGTATCAGGCCCTTCAGTTATTGCGGGTGAAGCTGAATGATGAAGCCTTAAAGGAGATAAAGTAAGATGGACGAAAGAATACAAGAATTACATAAAGAGTATACCGATATTCCCATTCCGGAAGAACTTGATTTGATTGTAAACCGCTCTATAAAGCAGTCACTTAAAGCCAATAGAAAAAAACACACGACAACTAAGTGGGTGGCTAGTGTTGGTGCGGCCGCAGTTATTTTTCTAGTAGCCATAAACACCAGTACAACCGTAGCAAGTGCATTATCTTCCATTCCAGGCGTTGATCGGATAATAAAAGTGCTGACTATTAAAGAATACGTTGTAGAAGAAGAGAACTACGATGCAAATATCAAGGTTCCAGCCGTTACGGATATGGAAAATAAAGAACTGGAGCTTGGATTGAACAGCAAATATTTAAGTGAGAATAAAGCACTATACGAAAAGTTCCAAGCGGAGATCGAAGCGTTGAAAGAACAAGGTGGGGGCCATTTGGGGCTGGATGTAGGTTATGAAGTGAAAACGGATAATGAGCGCATTTTCTCCATTGGCAGATATGTTGAGGAAACCGCTGGTTCATCTTCAATGGAAGTTACTTTTGATACGATAGACAAAGTGAACCAGATCCTTATTACATTGCCAATGCTATTTAAAGATGATCAATACATTGAACGCATCAGTGAAAATATTAAAGAACAGATGATTGCCCAAATGAAAGCAGACTCTGAGAGTGTTTACTGGATCCCTGAGTATGGCGATGATGTGCCAACGGATCAGTTTACCTCCATTACGAAGGATCAGAGCTTTTATATCAACACCGAAGGTAAGCTTGTGATTGTGTTTAACAAATACGATGTCGCACCTGGTTATATGGGCTCCGTTGAATTTGTGATACCAACCGCGGTGCTTGCTGATGATTTGGTCAGTCAGAAGTATATTCAATAAAAGAATTGTGGGAATAACGTCATCTGCGGTCCGAAACTCTGCGCAAAAGGTGCTAAATGTGGAAATAATGTCATCTAGGTCCGATAGTCTAACCAAAACTCTTTGTCAAAGCCTCAAACATCGTTTGCTCTCGTTATTTGACGCGAACGCTGCTGGTATCGGACTCAGCTGACCCTAAACGCAGCATTATCGTATTTTTGCAATTCTAACGGACCGCATAGTCGCTATTAGCACGAAAAACACGCCCCAAGCACTCTTTTCTATCCAATAGCTGCACTGGTGGACCTCTGTCAAGAAAGTGGACAGTCACGCAACAGACATTCTAGTCAATTGCTCAGCAAAACGAACTGGAGAAAGATACCCCAGCGCGCCATGCATTCGCTTGCGGTTATAGTAAAACTCAATATATTGAAAAAGTGTCTGGTAGGCTTGCTCCTTAGTTTTGAATCGCGGATTACAATAAATGAGCTCCTTTTTCAAAATGCTGTGCCACGACTCGATACAGGCGTTATCATAACAGTTACCTCTGCGGCTCATGCTGGACTCCATGCCATACGCTTTCAACTGCTTCGTG
Organism: Paenibacillus sp. FSL R7-0048; assembly: GCF_038004505.1. Classification (NCBI taxonomy): domain Bacteria; kingdom Bacillati; phylum Bacillota; class Bacilli; order Caryophanales; family Paenibacillaceae; genus Paenibacillus; species Paenibacillus sp. FSL R7-0048. The sequence continues at coordinate 3,427,273 of NZ_JBBORF010000001.1, forward strand.
TATTCATGAGAAGTATATTGAGAACCTCTATCGGAGTGATGTAATAGACCCTTTTCCGGTTGTTTAGCTTCGTAAGCATCTTGTAAAGCGCCCGAAATCAAGCTAGTTTCCATATGGTTCTCCAAGCGCCACCCCACGATTTCGCGCGTGCAAAGGTCCATCACACTTGCCAGGTACAAGCGCCCTCCCCGGCAAGGAATGTACGTAATGTCGGTAACCCATACTGAATTGGGTTTGAGTATTTTAAATTGCTGGTTCAGCGTATTCGGGGCAATCGGATGGTCATGATTGGAGTCGGTGGTCTGTACGCGATACGTTTTGGAGACAATGGAGCGAAGCTTCATATGTCGCATGTACACACTCACCGTGCGTTCGGTAACGGTATAACCTTCTTGATGTAACAGGCGGGTGATCTTCGGACTCCCATACCGCTTTTGATGGTCTGCAAAATGATACTGAATTCGCTTCATTATCGCAGCCTTACGAAGCATATGCGTACTGGTTTTTTCTGTCCGCCACTTGTAGTACCCGCTCCGTGACACATGTAGGGTCATGCACATCTTCTCCAAGAGAAACTCGGAGCGATGTTTTTCAATAAACTGGAATCTCAGTTCCTTGGTTTGCTGAAGATGTGCACTGCTTTTTTTACGATCGCTAATTCCTCTTCCACATCGGCAATCTTGTTATCTTTTTCTTGAAGTTGCCGACGCATCTCCTTCAACTGTGCCTCGAGTTCCCGTACTCGATCCACGCTAGCTGCCGGTTCATTCTTTAGTTCTCGATACTGGCTCATCCATTGATGCAGGGTACTTTTTGGGATGTTGAGCTCTTCCGCCAAGTCGCCCACTGTCTTTGTTTGCTCTTGAATGAACTGCACTGTCTGTTTTTTAAATTCTTCGTTATACCGTTGTCGATGTTCTCCCATGTGAACACACCTCCGTGGACTCATTATCGCCAGTCTGTTAACTACTGTCCACTTTTTATTCTAGCTTCATGGGGTCCGATACTCTGCACAAAAGGTGATAAAAGTGGAAATAACGTCATCTGGGTCCGATAGTCTAACCAAAACTCTTCATCAAAGCCTCAAACATCGTTTGCTCTCGTTATTTTACGGGTGATGCAGCAGCTAACGGACTCTGCTGACCCTAAACGCAGCATTATCGCACTTTTGCAATTCTATCGGACCGCATCGTCGCTATTTGCACGAAAACCATCCACCAAGCGCACTTTTCTAACGAATAGCTGCACTGGGGTCCGAAACTCTGCACAAAAGGTGATAAAAGCGGAAATAACATGATCTGAGTCCGAAAGTTTAGCCGTATATAAATTGTTCTACTGCCGCAACAGTAGCATTAATATCCGGGTTAGAATTGTCGATCAACGCAATATTTTCAGCCGGGAGCGGCCATTCTACCGTACGGTTGCCAAGAGAAGTGCGGAATTCATTCCAATGCTGGAACTTCCATTCATCTAGTGGTGATTGTCTGTCTTGAATTCGTTCAAGGTACAATTCCTCGTTGGCTAACCCTACCAAGACAACCTTGACCTCAACATCATGAAGGGAACGCCCGATCCGAGCTAACTCATGGCTGATCCAGTCAGGATTGGCCGCCTCTTTGGTAAAGGGACCAACTACAAAAGCATTGACGTCCAAGCTTATATTATCCAGCGCAGCATCCATAGTGATTCGATAACCTAAATCGCGGCATAACCTTTTGTACTCAGCTGAGTCTCTATCTGCCGGATCCAGTCCGTGTAAAGTCATTATCGCGTCAGCAGCAGGCCGTAGTAGAATATCCATATCGAAAAAAGGTATTTTGCGACGCGAAGCAATCGCTTTAGCTAACGTTGTTTTGCCTGCTCCAGCTGGACCAAGAAAAAATACAAGTTTATTCATTTCTAATTCTCCTTAGTTCTCAAGTCAACTCCAATGTGTATCTATGCATACTATCATATAAAAGATGACGAGCAATCGCCAGCGTAATCCCATTCTCGGCAAATGACGGTCCACAAAACTAAAAATGCTCGCGGATTAGCCCATAAAATGATAATTTTTTGCTTCTCCATTGAGTTTTTAGCTAATCCTGCTTATAATATAGCGAGAAAAATAAGAAAAAGGTGTCCATAAATGAGCATATTAAATGTTGAAGGATTAAGTCATGGCTTTGGAGATCGTGCGATCTTTAAGGATGTTTCATTCCGTCTCCTAAAAGGCGAGCATATCGGATTATTCGGCGCTAACGGCGAAGGAAAATCCACTTTTATGAATATTGTTACAGGCAAACTGCAACCTGATGAAGGTAAAGTCGAATGGTCCAAGCGGGTGCGTGTTGGCTACCTCGATCAGCATGCAGTGTTAACCAAAGGAATGACGATTCAAGATGTGCTCAGAAGTGCTTTCCAGTACCTGTTCGATCTTGAGCAAGAGATGAACGATATGTATGGCAGAATGGGTGACGTTTCACCTGAAGAGCTGGAAAAGCTGCTTGAAGAAGTAGGTACCATCCAAGATACACTTACAAATCAAGACTTTTACATGATCGATGCGAAAGTACAAGAAACCGCGCGTGGACTAGGGATCACTGATATTGGATTGGATCGCGATGTAGCCGATCTTAGTGGTGGTCAACGTACCAAAATCTTGCTTGCTAAGCTATTGCTTGAAAAACCAGATATTTTGCTCCTCGATGAGCCTACGAACTATCTGGATGAGCAGCATATTGAATGGCTGAGACGTTACCTTCAAGAGTATGATAATGCTTTTATTCTGATCTCACATGATATGCCATTCTTGAACAGTGTTATCAACCTGATCTACCATATGGAAAATCAAAAGCTGACCCGATATGTGGGTGATTATGAGCAGTTCCAACAAGTCTACGAAATGAGAAAACAGCAGCTTGAGTCTGCTTACAATCGCCAAAAGCAAGAAATAGCAGAGCTGAAGGATTTCGTAGCTCGTAACAAAGCCAGCGTGGCTACCCGTAACATGGCGATGTCCAGACAGAAGAAGCTCGACAAGATGGAGATCATCGAGATTGCCAAGGAGAAACCGAAACCACAGTTTAACTTTAAAGAAGGTAAAACTGCCGGCAAGATGATTTTCGAAGCAAAAGAATTGGTTATCGGCTACGACTCTCCATTGTCCAGACCGCTTAATTTGTTGATGGAGCGTGGACAGAAGATCGCGTTGGTTGGGGCAAACGGAATTGGTAAAACAACTTTGCTGCGCAGCATTTTAGGTGAAATCTCTGCTTTGTCCGGTTCGGTAGAACGTGGATACCATCAGGAGATTGGCTATTTTGAGCAAGAGATGAAGGAAGGCAATTACAAGACTTGTATTGAGGAAATCTGGGATACATTCCCGTCTCTGTCACAATTCGAAGTACGTGCTGCCCTTGCTAAATGCGGATTGACCACGAAGCATATTGAGAGTAAGATTGCTGTACTAAGTGGTGGGGAAAAAGCTAAAGTTCGTCTATGTAAGCTGATTAATAGCGAAACTAATATTCTCGTATTAGATGAGCCAACGAACCACTTGGATATCGATGCCAAAGATGAACTGAAACGCGCTCTAAAAGCATACAAAGGAAGCATTCTTATGATTTCTCACGAACCCGATTTTTATCAGGACATCGTAACCGATATCTGGAATTGCGAAGATTGGACAACGAAAGTATTCTAAGTATACGAGTTCAATTAACGAATCTTAAACAGGATACCTTACTTCGATACTCCGAAGGGTATCCTGTTTTTTATTCCGAAGCACTATCTGCATTAATTGTGGCGATTAAAATTGGCGTATGAGTAGAAATCAAGATCATCATGTGGAGTGATTCCACTTTCAATGCAGATTCCCAGATAACAAATCCGTCAAAAATTGATGGCCGCCTTAATGATTTTCATAATTAACACAAAGAATAGATCACTCCTCAAAACTTTCCGTCCGATAAGAAGACTTTAGGCTTCAAACTTCAGATTCTGTGGTTCCGTCGGAAATTCTTCTGTCCGTGCACGGGAATCAGTGACGGGAACGTCCAGGCCTACTTCTTCAAATGTGCAGTCATCTAGCCAAATCTTTCCTGATCCCGATAGGAGAATACCAATGTTGATACAATCCGCCTCTGCCGGGATATCCAGCACACAAGCGTAAAAATTCCAGGAAGCAGTTCCTTTAATGCTTCTGTACTGCATGTTGTCAAAACCCAGCATATTCTGGAGCTTGTCATCAATACGCATCCATAAGCCGCACCAGTCGCTGACTTCTTCGGTCCGGATAAAGCCGGCAAACCGCATCCGCTTCCCAAGATAATTTTTTGCATCAAACTGCTGCATTAGAGTACCAAATTCGTTCTCTTCAGGTGGTTCAGTTTCTGCGCATTCCAGTGATACAGAGTTCCTTCCCTTATGGTAAATCTGCATATCTAATGATGCCTTATATTTGCTGGGGGATGTTCCGGTGATGAACCAACCTTTAATTTCGGACATGGTAAATTCCTCTCTTTCCTGAATCAATAGTTTTATCTGCGACCTGTATTGGGCTGGGGGGAGAGCATAAAGTCCTTTAAAAGCTCTTGTAAAAGCCTCTTGACTATCAAAACCATAAAGCAGTGCAATATCTAGAATGCGTTCTTCGGAATAGAGCAGCAGTTGGGCAGCAGAACTCAACCTACGGGAACGAATGTATTCAGCTACACTTTTGCCGACATATTTCTGAAAGAGCCGGTGGAAATGATATTTGGAGAATCCAGCCACTTTCGCAATTCCGTCCAGATTCAATTCTTCTTCCAAATGGTTCTCAATAAATTCAATACTATTGTGAATCATCTTGTAATACAGCCTAATCACCTCCCTGGTATTAATATACCTCACCTATTTAAAGGGATTTTGATAATTCTTGCTTAGTTGTACTTCAGTATGTAGAGATTTGCATCTGAACCTAATACTATCAGCAGAAGATATAAAAGGAGATTATAAAACTATAAAACACAAAAAAGGCGAATTCTTACTCATAATGGAGTAAGAATTCGCCAATATCTATTCGATTGCATTCCTACATTAAACCTCAATGATGATTGGAAGAATCATTGGCCGCCGTTTCGTTTTTTCGTATAGGAACTTACTTAATGATTCTTTGATGGTCTGCTTGATGATATTCCATTGGCCTAGATCCGTTTCGTTCATTTTTTTAAGGGTTGATGTTACATGCTGGTTGATCTCGTCCATTAAATTATCGGAGTTACGGACATAAACGAATCCCCTGGAGATAGTGTCTGGCTCGTTTAATAGACGTCCATCGGTTTGGCTCAGTGTAATCACTGTAATCAGAATACCGTCTGCTGACAGCTGGCGACGATCGCGAAGCACAACATTTCCAATATCTCCGATCCCAAGGCCATCTACTAGAATTTGCCCAGCAGTCACTCGACCGGATTGGCGGACAACACCAGACGATGACTCAACGATGTCTCCATTTTTTAGAATAAAGATATTTTCCGGTTTGACGCCTACCGCCTCCGCTAACAAGCTATGATGATGCAGCATACGGTATTCACCATGAATCGGAATAAAGTATTCAGGTTTCATTAGAGTCAGCATTAGCTTAAGCTCCTCTTGGCTGCCATGCCCGGAGACGTGAAGCTCACTGCGTGAACCATAGATGACTTTAGCACCCAGCATATATAAATTATCGACAATCCTTGAAACATTCCGTTCATTTCCCGGGATGGGATTGGCTGCGAGCAGCACCGTGTCCCCAGCCTGGATCTCCATCAATCGATGGCTTGAGTTCGCTAAGCGGGATAGTGCGGCCATGGGCTCTCCTTGACTGCCTGTACATAAAACAGTTACCTGTGCCGGAGGGAGCTTAGCAGCTTCTGCAGGTTCGATCAGCATATCGTCCGGAATGTTCAAATAACCGAGTTCTTGGGCCACTCTGACTACATTTACCATACTTCTGCCGAGTAAGGTCAATTTACGTTCAGTTAAATGAGAAGCATCAATGATCTGCTGTAGACGATGTACATTTGAGGCGAAGGTAGAAATAAAAATTCTACGGTCTGCTTTTAAAAAGGCTTCTTCTATGTGAGCGCCAACAAGCTTTTCAGAAGGGGTGAAGCCAGGACGCTCAGCATTAGTGCTTTCTGACAGCAAGATCTTTACACCGTTTTTCCCAATATCGGCCATTTTATGTATATCTGGATACTGCTTGTTGACAGGCGTCATGTCAAATTTGAAGTCTCCCGTATGAACTACGATACCTTCAGGTGTATCGAATACTACGCCAAGGCAATCTGGAATACTATGATTTGTATTAAAAAATGTTGTAGTAATGGCTCCCAGGGTCAACGTGGATTCTGAATTAATACAATGGAGTTTCGTTTGTCGTAAAATTCCATGTTCCCTAAGTTTATTTTCGATTAATCCTAAGGTTAAACGGGAAGCATATATTGGGATATTCAACTGTTTAAGCAGGTAAGGAATCCCGCCGATATGATCCTCATGTCCGTGAGTCACCACCAACGCTTGTACCTTATCAATATTATTTAATAAATACGAAACATCAGGAATAATTAGGTCAATCCCTAAGAGACTTTCATCTGGGAATTTAGAGCCGCAATCAATGACAACAATATCATCTGCGTATTGTAGGATATACATATTTTTACCAATTTCATGAACCCCACCTAATGCTGCAATCGAGAGTTGCTTAGCTGCCATTTTCATTGAAGCCCCTCCTAAATAAATTTCTCTATATTATGTTTGAATCCCATTATAATTATCCATTCTGAAGCTTGATACAATATAATAACTGAAGAAAGCTAATCGAAAGATAGGAGAACGTTACTCATGAATATCCGACTATTACAAATGAAAGATAATAGCTCCATTGAAAAGGTCATTAGGGAATGCCTAATTGAGTTTGGCGGGAATCGCTCGGGTCTAGCCTGGGAGGATGACAGCCTGCATCATTTATCAGATGATTATAATCATAGTGAGAATCGGGCTTATTGGGTTGTCGAAGAGGGAGGGGAAGTATTAGGGGGTTGTGGCATTGCTCCTTTCGGGAATGATGACAAGATATGTGAGTTGCAAAAAATGTATTTATCTCAGTCGATTAGAGGTAACGGGATAGCCAAAGAACTTTTAAATACAGCGTTGGACTTTGCTAAGCTTCATTACAACCAATGTTATTTGGAGACACTTCAAAACATGCACGCAGCTAACCGTTTCTATATGAAAAATGGATTTGAGCTTTTGGATGAACCGCTTGCGGGGTCGGAGCATTTCGCTTGTGATGCTTGGTATATTAAAAATTTAATGTGAATTGCTTTAAAAATGTTGGAGGCCTGGATTACCAGGCTTTTTTTGATCTAAGGTAATGATTTTTTATTTGACAATAAAACCGTCCAGACGGTATAGTAAATAACAGAGGTGATTATCGTGAACAGTAATTCAAAACGAAGTAGTATTTTATTAGCAGCTTCTATTGTAGTTAAAAACAATGGGGTGGAGAAGCTTACCCTTGAAGCCGTTGCCAAAGAAGCCGGGGTCAGTAAAGGTGGACTGCTGCACCATTTCCCGAATAAGGAAGCTTTAATAAAAAGTATGGTGGAAGAATTAACAAGTGATTTTTTCAGTAATGTTCAAGAAAGAGTAGCGAATGCATCTAGAGAAACGGGGAAGTGGGGACGAGCGTTTGTTCAGGCGATAGACGACGATCTTAAGGAAGAGCAAGAGATTAGCACCGCGCTTTCGGCTGCTCTTTTTACGAATCCGGATATCCTTAAGAAATTTCAAGATCAATACTCAGTATGGCAAAACAATATAGAGAACGATGGAATAGATCCTGTACGTTCCACAATTGTCAGGCTGGCAGCGGACGGTTTATGGTATTCAGAAATGTTCGGATTAGGAGCTTTAGATAAGGATTTACGAGATAAAGTGATTCAAGAATTAATAAACATGACGGAGTAAGGAGGGGCTATTGTTGAATTCATATCTGTTACTGGCAACAGCGATTATCTGCGAGGTATTTGGTAGCTCCATGCTTAAGGTTTCTAACGGGTTTAAAAAGATTTTACCTTCAATAGGAGTCGTACTCGGCATGGGTTCAGCCTTTTATTGTCTTTCTTTAGCGCTTTCAACGATTCCACTAGGGACGGCTTATGCTATTTGGTCGGGGGTAGGTACGGCTTTAACTGCGTTAATTGGAGTCATCATTTATAAAGAAAACTTCAATCTGAAGAAATTACTCGGCCTGATTCTTATCATTGGTGGAGTAGTCATTATGAAACTTTCTGGTGGATCTCATTAGAGCTTGGAGGAAATGTTATGAACAAGAATAAGGGTTTTTGGGTACTAGGGGTAGCTATTATAAGCGAAGTAATAGGTACAACTATGCTGAAAATGTCAGAAGGGTTCACACAAATATTGCCTACTATAGGTGTTATTATTGGTTTTATTATCGCATTTTATAGTTTGTCCATAAGTCTCAAAGTTTTACCTTTAAGCCTAGCTTATGCGATTTGGGCAGGTGTAGGTACAGTTCTAACCGCCATCGTTGGTATCGTAATATGGGGGGATCCATTTAGTATGCTTACACTTGCAGGCATAGTATTAATAGTTGGAGGTGTGGTTTTATTAAACTCTCCAGATTCAGCTAATGAAAAAGAACTTAAAACCACAAGTTAATCTTCATAAAAAACTAAGGCCTGAGAAATCAGGCCTTTATTTGATGGACGTGATGTTAATAGATTCCATATTTAGGGTAGTTTCGCGATATTGGTATCACATATCTTTTCCGTAGAATTACATCTTATAGCTTGATCCGCTCTTTCTCTATAATGAGAGTGTCTCACATTGAAAGGAGGATCGGTTGTTATTTAATGTGCTCTGTGATGAATTTGATTGTAAACGCTATCATTTGAGCACTCCGATAAGGCGACACGTTAGTGAGTATCTACATTAAGAGGAGGATTATAATGCGCAACAAGTATGTCGTATGGTCGCTTGTAGTAACCCTGTTGATTTCAAGTTTATACCTGGCAGCGGGTCCGTTCACATTTGTTAGTGCCTCTGGTGGCACGAATTTGACGCTGGGCAAAACTGTGACGGCTAGTGGTCAATCACAAACGTATAGTCCAAACAATGTGAAAGACAGCAATCAAGAGACGTATTGGGAAAGCAGCAATAATGCATTTCCGCAATGGATCCAAGTAGATCTCGGTACAGAGACAAGTATTGACCAAATCGTATTGAAGCTGCCAACGGGCTGGGAGACGCGTACGCAAACACTCGCCGTTCAAGGCAGCACAAATGGATCTACATTCACTGACATTGTTGGTTCAGCTGATTATGTGTTCAATCCTTCAGCAGGAGGGAACACCGTTAAGATTGATTTTTCAGCAACCAGCACTCGTTATGTACGCCTGAATGTAACAGGCAATACGGGTTGGCCGGCAGCGCAAGTATCTGAGTTCGAAATTTATGGAGCTAGTACACCAACACCGACGCCAACAGCCACACCAACGCCAACAGTTACACCAACGCCAACAGCCACACCGACGCCTACAGTCACACCAACGCCAACAGCCACACCAACGCCAACAGTCACACCAACGCCAACAGCCACACCAACGCCAACAGCGACACAAACGCCAACGGCCACACCTGTTGCGGGCAGTAATATCGCGGTTGGCAAATCGATTACCGCATCTTCTAATACGCAATCATTTGTGGCAGCAAATGCTAATGACAACAACACCAACACATACTGGGAAGGTGGCAGTAATCCTAGTTCATTGATACTTGACCTGGGGTCAAACTACAACGTTTCCTCCATCGTTCTAAAGTTAAATCCAGCCGCTGCATGGGGAGCACGTACCCAAACGATTCAAGTGCTCGGTCACAATCAGAACACAACGACATTTGGGAATCTGGTGTCAGCACAATCGTATTCGTTTAATCCAGCTTCAGGAAATACAGTAACCATTCCTGTTACCGCAACTGTCAATCGTCTACAGCTTAATATTACTGCCAACTCGGGTGCTCCAGCTGGACAGATCGCCGAATTTGAAGTATACGGTACTCCAGCTCCGAATCCGGATTTGGTGATTACTGTCATGTCCTGGTCACCAACGAATCCGGTTGAGTCTAATGCGATTACGCTGAACGCAATCGTAAAGAATATCGGCAATGCCAGCTCTCCAGCTACTACTGTTAATTTCTATTTAAATAATGAGCTTGTAGGCTCAGCTCCGGTAGGTGTACTAGCAACTGGAGCATCGACAACAGCATCGATGACACTTACCGCAGGAGTTAAGCCTGCCGCAACGTATTCAGTTAGTGCCAAAGTTGATGAAGACAACCTAGTTATCGAACAAAATGAAGCGAATAACAGCTACACGAACCCAGCGTCACTTATTATCGCTCCAGTGTCCAGCTCTGACTTAGTGGGAACTGTTACATGGACACCAAGTAATCCTGTTGCTAATAACAATGTAGCGTTTAATGTAAATCTTAAGAATCAAGGAACCATTGCCTCTGCAAGTGGTTCACATGGTATAAGCGTTGTTCTTAAAAACTCTGCGGGTTCCACTATTCAAACCTATAATGGATCTTATAACGGTGCCTTAGCAGCGGGGGCAATAGTTAATGTAGCGATTCCAGGGACTTGGACAGCGATTAATGGTAACTACACAGTCACCACTACTGTTGAAGTGGATGCTAATGAGATAGCTGCCAAGCAAGCGAATAATGTAAGTGTTTCTAATCTCGTTGTCTATGCTGCGCGTGGTGCAAGCATGCCGTATAGTCGATATGATACCGAGGATGCTACACTCGGGGGTGGCGCGATATTGAAATCGGCGCCAACCTTTGATCAAGCATTAATCGCTTCTGAAGCTTCTGGCCAGCGTTATATAGCTCTTCCTTCGAATGGTTCGAACTTAGAGTGGACGGTCAGACAGGGTCAAGGCGGCGCAGGTGTAACTATGAGATTTACAATGCCTGACTCTGCAGATGGGATGGGATTGAATGGTTCACTGGATGTGTATGTGAATGGAGCGAAAGTAAAAACAGTTTCCTTAACCTCATACTACAGCTGGCAGTATTTCTCAGGTGATATGCCTGGCGATACACCTAGTGCTGGACGTCCACTATTCCGTTTTGATGAAGTTCACTGGAAGATGGATACACCCCTCCAACCTGGGGACAAGATTCGGATCCAGAAGAACAATGGAGATAGCTTGGAATATGGTGTGGATTTCCTTGAAATTGAATCTGTTCCAACAGCAATTGCCCGCCCAGCTAACTCCGTATCTGTAACAGATTACGGTGCTGTGGCAAACGACGGACAAGATGATCTGGCAGCTTTTAAAGCTACTGTAAATGCAGCCGTGGCAAGCGGAAAGTCTATTTATATTCCAGCAGGAACCTTTAATCTTAGCAGTATGTGGGAGATTGGTTCTGCTAGTAATATGATCAATAACCTCACTATTACTGGTGCTGGTCTCTGGCACACCAATATTCAGTTCACCAATCCTAATGCTGCGGGCGGTGGTATTTCACTCCGTATTTCAGGTAAGCTAGATTTCAGTAATGTATATATGAATTCTAATTTGCGCTCACGTTATGGACAAAATGCAATTTACAAAGGTTTTATGGATAACTTTGGAACCAACTCTATTATCCATGATGTCTGGGTAGAGCATTTTGAATGCGGAATGTGGGTAGGCGACTACGCTCATACACCTGCGATTTATGCTACCGGGCTGGTAGTTGAAAACAGTCGGATTCGGAACAATCTTGCAGACGGCATCAACTTCTCGCAAGGAACTAGCAATTCAATTGTACGCAATAGCAGTGTGCGAAATAATGGTGACGATGGTCTTGCAGTATGGACCAGTAACACAAATGGTGCACCTGCTGGTGTGAATAATACCTTCTCGTATAACACCATTGAGAATAACTGGCGTGCGGCAGCGATTGCTTTCTTTGGAGGAAGTGGTCATAAGGCTGATCATAACTATATCATTGATACAGTTGGTGGTTCCGGCATACGTATGAATACCGTTTTTCCAGGTTATCATTTCCAGAATAATACGGGTGTAGTTTTCTCAGACACAACCATTATTAACAGTGGCACGAGTAAAGATCTTTATGGGGGTGAACGTGGCGCAATTGATCTTGAAGCATCAAATGATGCTATCAAGAACGTTACATTTAATAACATAGACATCATTAATACCCAGCGTGATGCGATTCAATTTGGATATGGTGGTGGATTCGAGAACATCGTGTTCAACAACATCAATATTAACGGTACAGGACTTGATGGAATAACAACTTCACGGTTCTCAGGTCCACATAAAGGTGCAGCTATTTACACCTATACAGGCAATGGTGCTGCAACCTTTAATAACCTGACAACCTCCAACATTGCTTATCCGAATCTGAATTATATTCAGAGCGGTTTTAATCTAACGATTCATTAATTTTATGTACGAGGTTAAGGGAGAAGCTCTTAGGAGCTTTTCCCTTTTTAGCTTGTAACGAGCTGGATATCTCTAAATTGCCAGAAGGATAATGACTACATGAACAAGAAATTAATATAAGGGGTATTTAAACTATTAAATTTTTGAAATTCTTTTGCAGATGTGTTGATTTCTCAAAGGACCTCCTGATTTTGTTAAACAACTTACTGCGCTTATTCAGGCAAACCATTTAATTACTTAAAGGGAGAGATGAAAAATGAATCAGGAAGTAATCGATTTTATTGAAGCGCTAAAAGAATCATGGCAGGTGGAGTTGTCCACCTCACTACGTGAGGTTGTTCATCAGGCTATACCGGATGTGCAGGAACGTATTCAGTATAAGAAACCTCATTTTTTGAAAAATGGAAAATACGCTGCGGCCATCTCGACATCAAAAGACGCAGTCAGCTTTGTAATCTTTAATACAACCGAGCTAACGCTTCCTGAGGGAGCATTTGAGGGACCACCTGAAAGGAAAACCCTGAAGCTTCGAAAAGGAGACACATTTGATTCTGCACAATTGGTCTCTTTAGTTGCTCAAGCTTCAGCTTCTCTTTGAGCCATACTTATATTAAAAGGACGATATCTCAAAGTCATTTGACTTCATGGGATATCGTCCTTTTTGACGATTATACAGTTTTAGTTACTCGTTGTAGTGCTGAGATAGTGAATCTGCTCTTCCAGGATGGTACTTGCTTTGCCTAAAAATGTTGTTATAAGCTCAAGCTCCTGCTCAGTAAAGGAAGACGCCAGTTTAACCATCTTAGTGTGCAAAGGAAGGTAGGCATTTCCAACCTCGTTATTCTCATATAAAGGAACAATAATCACCTTACGACGGTCATTGGGATCATGTTCTCTGCGAACAAAGCCGTTTTTTTCAAGTCGATCAACTAATGTGGTAATGCTGCCTGTAGTAAGTCCAGTTAATTTGGATAGCTCGCCGGCGGTGATAGGACCTTTTTCATGAAGGATATCTATAGATAGAAAATCGTTATTGTATAACCCTAGAGAAGTTGCTACTTTTTGCTGATACAAAACCGTTCGGCTGCCTAGACCCCGCATGCGTAAAGTTAAGTCTTCCTGCTGAATTGTAACTTGATTGTGTCGATCTCTTGACAAAAGAGGACCCTCCTTTTAAAATGTTTATATCTTGATAGTCAAGATAATTAATAAACGAGATGCTTGATGAAAATCTAATTAATTGTCTTGATTTTATCGAATTATTCACTAATTTGCAAAGGGTATAACATCACGTGGTTTGGAATGAAGCCTGTGCACAATCCTTTAACAATTAGAGTAGAACTAAACATTTGGGAAAAGTGGAGGAGAAAAAGGAGCATGGAAAAGAAAAATAAAGTTGGGGTTATCATAGTAGCTCTATTGTTGGCTACACTTATGGCATCAATGGATAATACTATACTTGCAACCGCAATGGGAACCATTGTAGGTGACCTTGGCGGCTTTGACAAATTGATGTGGGTTACGTCCGCTTATATGATAGCTGAGATGGCGGGTATGCCGATTTTCGGTAAATTATCGGATATGTATGGACGTAAGCGATTTTTTATTTTCGGTATTATTGTTTTTATGATTGGTTCAGCTTTATGTGGTACGGCAAATTCTATTGTCCAGCTTAGTATTTATCGGGCAATTCAGGGTATTGGTGGAGGGGCACTCGTTCCTATTGCATTCACGATTATGTTCGATGTAGTGGCCCCAGAAAAACGGGGGAAAATCGGTGGGTTATTCGGTGCTGCCTATGGTATTTCCAGTATTTTTGGTCCTCTTATTGGCGCTTATATAGCGGATTATATTCATTGGTCTTGGGTCTTTTATATCAATTTACCCATTGGTGTTATTGCATTCTTTATGATCGCTTTCTTCTACAAAGAATCTGTTGAGCATTCCAAAGAGAAAATTGATTATCTTGGGGCTTTTACACTTGTAGCTTCAATCCTTTGTCTCATGTTTGCGATTGAGCTCGGGGGTAAGAAATATGCTTGGGACTCGACAATGATTCTGGGATTGTTTATGGCTTTTGTTGTGTTTTTAATTGGTTTTATTGTTATCGAACGTCGTGCAGAAGAGCCAATCATTACCTTTGGCATGTTCAAGAATCGTCTCTATTCTACGAGTAATGTTATGGCGATATTTAGCGGAGCGGCATTTATTACAGCCTCGGTGTACATTCCAATTTATATTCAAGGGGTTCTTGGCGGGTCTGCCACAAATTCGGGGCTTGTTCTACTTCCGATGATGATTGGTTCTGTTATCACTGCTGCTGGCGGAGGATTCTTGCTCTCTAAATTTAATTATCGCACGATCATGATTTCTACGTTAGTACTCCTTGTAGCAGGTATGGCTCTACTTACCACACTAACACCAGACTCCTCCCGGTTTATGGTCACTATTTTTATGTTTCTGGTGGGTCTTGGCATAGGTTCATCATTTTCTGTTCTAAGCAATGCAGCGATTCATGGATTTACAGCAAGACAACGGGGTTCTGCAAGTTCGACACTTAGCTTCACACGGGAGCTGGGAATGACACTTGGCATTACGGTATTTGGTATTATTCAAAGTCACATTTTTTCGAATAAACTAGCTTCCATGTTCAGTAAGGGAGGCGCGGCGCCAGAAGGTGTTAATCTAAGTGATCCAAGTACAATTTTGACTCCCGACACACGGGCCAAAATTCCCTCTGAGGTTCTTGATAAAATCACCGAAGGATTATCTTCTTCTCTTGTTCATACCTTTGCTTGGGCGATTATTCCATCTGTTATAGCTCTAATGGCAGCATTTGTGATGAGCAGGGAGAAGTTTGACCCTGCTTCTGAGCTGGAAGAATTTACGGCATCGCATTAAGGAAATAAAAGATAAAAATTAAAGCCCAAGTCCTTTGTTAATAAAGGCTTGGGCTTTTTTGATAAGAAGCTCGGCGATCCTATTTCTCTGAAATGCTATAACGAGAATGTAAATGCCAGATAAGCTCTCTACGACTGCTGACACCTGCTTTAGCGAAAATGGATTTTAAATGATCCTGAACCGTGTAAGCAGAAATATGTAACTCAGCAGCCAATTCTTTAGTAGATAATCCGCGAATTACTCCTTCAAGTAAATGCTGTTCCCGTTTCGTCAGATCATACGCTTCTGCAATGATAGGAAGCATATCTGCTGGACGTGCAGGCTCGAATGAAATGGCAATTTGCGTCTGACCGTCGTATGCATGAAGCCGGCTAGCCCGGATCACTAGATAAGGTCCGTCTGACATCCGGATACAGGACTTAGCCATCCCCGAAGATTCAGAGGGACTATTGATTGCTTGTGTGCTCACCGCCCGAATTGGTCGTGGCAGGATATGGTGATCAATTTTTTCTAATGAACGAAGTTTCTCTAACCAGCGGTCTGCTGTAGGATTGGAGGAGAGGAGCACTAGTTGATCAGAAAGGACGGCAATTCCGGAACCGTAATCTTCTTCCAGCCAAGTCTGATTTCTCTCAGGCAACTCAAGACTGAAAGCCCGCATTCTTGCGGCAATCTCAGGAAGCATTAAGGCTATCCGTACACAATCTTCCTGTGAAAATACAGGCTGACCCGACTTTCTGTAAAGTGTCAGATACCCCCAACACGCATCTCCATGAACAAGTACAGCGCGTAATTCATCTTCAAATCCTGCCGGAGACAGTACTTTTTGATAGCGGGCACTCAAATCTGGCTGCCCTTCGGTTGCTTCATATAAAGTAGCTACGTGCACTTTACTATGAACCATTTGCTCATAGGGATTAATATCGTCTTCACCGTATTCGATCTGGAACAAGTGATGATGAATGGATTCTACGTTATCTTCTGTAACCGCACCTGTCGAGAGTAGTGTCTGTGGATCAACATGGGTACAGCAGGCAGCATCAAAGGGTACAGCCTCGCGTAAAATCGACAGTAATGAAGTACGGTAGCTATGTGAAGAATCAGAAACAGCACCTAACCGTATGATTTGTTGTTTAATATGATTAAGTTGTCTTATGGTTTTCATAGGTCAGCCCTCTAGTCATGGAGTATAAAAACAGGTATCCCACATTTATGGGATAGTGAATGTAAACCATATCCGTATAATTGAGAATGGTTCTTAATTATTTCTATTATATAGGATGCGGTGATAAAATGCAGAGAAAAGAAGATATTGTAGTCGTCGGTGGATATGGCCATGTAGGGCGTACCATTTGTGAAATCTTAGAGAAAAAATATCCTGGAAAAGTATATGCTGCAGGGCGAAGTCTTGTAAAAGCAAAGCAATTCAGTCAAGCAACTAATGGGAAAATTAAGCCGATGCAGTTGGATATTAATAAACCTTTACCTACTGATAAGTTAGAACGAGTGAAATTAATCATTATGTGCTTAGATCAAACGGATACGGATTTTATAAGAGCGGTGTTTCGAAGCGGTATTCATTATGTGGATGTATCTGCGAACGGTTTGTTTTTGAATGAAATTGAGAAATACAAGAGAGAAGCTGAAGACAATGGGTCAAGTGCTGTCTTAAGTGTAGGACTTGCTCCCGGCATCACTAATCTCCTGGCCCTTGAAGCAGAGCGGCAGATGGATCAGATTGAGGAGATAGAAATTGCGATTATGCTCGGATTAGGTGATTCTCATGGCAAAGCGGCGCTAGAATGGACAGTTGACAGTTTAGCAGCTAAGTTCGAAGTGAAGCAGGATAATCGCCAGGTTGAGGTGGAGAGCTTTACAGACAGAAGGTTGTATCATTTTGGTGATGAGATGGGTAACCGATATGCTTACCGTTTTCCATTCTCAGATCAACAGACACTTAGCAGAACACTGAAATCATCGTCTATCTCTACACGATTTTGTCTTGATTCAGCTGTAGTTACTAAAATACTGGCAATAACGAAAAGAACTGGAGCCGTTCGCTTACTACAAATAGGCTGGCTGAAGAATTCAATTGTTCGTGTTATGGGGCGGCTGCATTTGGGGGATGATGGGTTCGCTATTAAGGTTGAAGCACATGGAAGAAATTCAGAAGGTAAAATACTTCATGCGGATTTTTTATTACAAGGAAAGAATCAATCTATCATTACGGCAAAAGTAACAGCGGCAGTAGCAAAACATCTATATGATTCACCACCCCCAGGTGGAGTTTACCATATTGAGCAGATGACTGATATAGCGTATATACAGAAGGAATTAGGATCAGCCATTTCTCTCAAGACTGCGGTAAACTAGTATAATATTAATCATATAGAAAGGGGCGTCTTAGAATGAATAGAAAAGATTGGGAGCTGTTGAACGGTCATAAAGCGGGCGTGTTTTGGTTCACAGGATTATCAGGTTCAGGAAAAAGTACACTAGCACAACAAGCTGAAAAAGAATTGTTTAAGCAAGGCATCCGATGTGCTGTGATCGACGGCGACCAGCTAAGAAAAGGTTTGAATATTGATTTAGGCTTTTCAGAAGAGGATCGTAAAGAAAATATGCGTCGCGCAGCCGAAGTAGCATCTATGTTTTTGGATCTTGGCTTTATAGTGCTTGTCCCGATGATTTCACCTTCTTCAGCTGCTAGAGAAGCGATTAGATATCGTTTTCAGTCTGGCGAGTTTGCAGAGGTTTATGTGCAATGTTCATTAGAAACCTGCGGACAACGTGATCCTAAAGGGCTGTATAAGAAAGCTAGAAAAGGTGAAATTCGTGAGTTTACAGGTATTGATGCTATTTATGAAGCCCCTGAACATGCCGAATTGACAGTTAACACAGAGATTTACGATATGGAGAGCAGTGTGAATCTGCTAGTTGATTTTGTTACACATAATTACGCTAAAAAGATATAGAGGGAAGTTAACAGAAGCCTGGTCAAGTCGGGCTTCTTTTTTTGCATTCTCAAATGGAATTATATCGCATAAAAGGGATCAAGGTGCTACAATATGAATGAATAAAATAATATTCATTCATATTGATAGGTCTTATTCAAAATATGCATATATGGAGGGGTTCAAATGAAAAAAGTTACTGCATTTATTGGGAATCAACAAAAGCATGCGACCTTTGAAGCGGTTTGTGAATTTGGCAATAATTTAAAAGCATATGGTGATATTGAATTTGAGTATGTCTTTTTAAAAGATTATCGGCTTGAATATTGCCGGGGCTGCAAGATATGTTTCAATAAAGGTGAGGAATATTGTCCACTAAAGGATGATCGCGATGTATTGATGGAGAAAATGATCCATTCTGACGGAATTATTTTCGCCACGCCTAATTATGCATTTCATGTATCGGCACCGATGAAGAACCTCTTGGACCGGCTTGCTTTTGTATTTCATAGACCTCGATTCTTTGGGAAAACCTTCACGGCTATTGTCAATCAGGGGATCTTTGGAGGCAGCAAAATTGTGAAATACCTTAGTAATATGGGCGAGAATTTCGGATTTCAAGTTACAAAAGGCTGTGTCTTGACTACTTTGGAGCCAAGAACAGAAGTTGCGCAGAAAAAAATGACGAGAGAAATAAAGAAAGCCTCCGAAAGATTCTATAAGGACCTTATGTCGCCCAAGACTCCAGTTCCTTCTTTTCTCAGATTAATGCTGTTTCGAATGTCACGTACAAGTATAAAAACAATGCTTGATGATCATTCCAAGGATTATCGTTATTACAAAGAACAAGGCTGGTTTGAGTCGGGTTATTATTATCCTGTTTCATTGGGTCCTATAAAAAGGACAGCGGGTCTGATCTTTGACTTTATTGGGAAACGTATGGCGAAGAATTCGTAACCATAAAGACACTTCCCCGTATAAGATATGAACATGACCGACAATTAACCAAAAGAGAAGTTGAGGTAATCCACCTATGAATGTGAATGTAACCGATCATGCCGATTCAGCCTATTCGCTAGCTGAGCAGAGGGCGGCTCAGTATTTTGTTTCACTGCACATGCAGTTCAAAGAAAAAACTTATGTATCTACTCTCACTGAAGATATTCAATTATGGAAAAAACATCATATTCATCGCCGCTCATGGTTGTCATTTTTCTCTAGAGGGAAAAGGAAACCTGATTCGCAGGATTATCATAGGTATATAGGCTGGCTGAATCTTAACGGTAAATTGGATGATTATTTAGATCGCAGCGTGTCCTATTTATATATGAGGGATCTGGGCAAAGCCTTGGATTCTACTGATACACAAAACAGGATTCAGCGAATGGTTGCTGACATTAGATCTCAATTGATCCCAGACGATTCAACAACGATAAGAGATCAATCAGAATTTATGAGCTTGGCAGGAGTATATCGCTGGGCGCAGAAAGAAGGCGTCGAGACCGCCACCATCTGGGTGATCGACAAGCTAAAGAACGTATCAACCCAAATTCCGCAGGAAATGAATGCCGAACAAGCGCAGCGTAAGTTAATTAAGATCATTATCGGGGTCATTCTGCATGTAATGGAGGAAATGGGGGAGAGTACCCCACCTTTGGAACGTTCTAAGAAGCTTAGTGAAGCCATTAGACTTGGTTATTCTTATGGGCTGACTTACCCTTTTATTGATGATCTTCTCGATTCCAGTGTCTTAACGGTTCAAGAAAAAGAGCAATTTTCCCTCATGATACGCGACGCTATCCTTACTAGATCTGTGCCTGAGCTTGGAGAATGGTCCGGAGAGAACATGGAATTCATTCGATACGTACATTCGGAGCTTAGTGAAGCTTTCGAATATATTAAAAGCTATCAACGTCCAGAAATGCAGAACATATTTTTCGAGCAATCCTTTGTGTTTTTTCAATCTCAGGAGCTGGACCGTGTTAAGGAACTTTCCAACGCTAATTACACCAATGAAGAGCTTTATATCCCCATTATCTTAAAATCCTCTTCTTCCCGTTTAATTGTCCGATCCGTTATTAGTGCACCTACAGATGATGGATTTGATCAACGCACTTTTTATTATGGTCTTTACAATCAACTGGCTGATGATTTTGCAGATATGTTTGACGATATGAAAGAGGGAGCGGTAACGCCGTATACCTATTTTCTGAAATACCGTGATCAACGTTCAGATTTGATAAACCCTTTTGAATTATACTGGACCGTCATCTCTCATCTAATCCATTCCGTATATCACTCCGATGCCAAAACCCGTGAAGTGATTCTAGATCGAGCAATTAACGGTTTGAAGCGTTGTAAAGAACGTGTGGGTACTGAAAAGTATAAAGAGATTATGGAGATCTTTGCTTCGGGTCAACCCGAATTTAATCGTCTCGTGCAGCAAATGGTGTTGAAAGCTGATGATGTGGATTTTTTTGACAAACTACTAAGAGATCAAATGCTTACGAATTTAAAAAACAACAAGCAGGAAAAGGTGGATTTTCACAATACGATTCAAAAGGTTCGTGGTGAAATCAACAATCAATTGCCGATTAATAAACCTGTTGGGACACCAGCTATGAAAGAAATGTTAATTGATGCAGCCAATTATAGTTTAGAGGGTGATGGCAAGCGAATACGACCTATTCTGACTTGGGTTATGGGGGTGAACGAATACGGATTAGACAGCGCGGCAATTGTGCCGCTTTTGAGGTCTTTGGAATATATGCATACTGCATCCTTAATTTTCGATGATCTGCCCTCACAGGATAATGCCCCCACTCGAAGAGGCCGTTCAACTCTACATGAGGTGTATAATAGCGCAACGGCGGAATTGACAGGACTCTTTCTAATTCAGAAGTCGATTGAGGAACAGGCATCCCTTTCTACATTCGATGCTAAATCCGTAATTGCTTTAATGCAATATTCAGCTCAAAAGGCGGAAGATACCTGCATGGGGCAAGCGATGGATTTGAATTCTAAAGGGAAAGCATTGACGCTAGAGCAATTAAATATGATTTGTTTCTATAAGACGGGCATTGCGTTCGAAGCTTCACTAGTTATGCCAGCGATTCTCGCACAGGTTAAGGAGACAGAAATTGAAGCTTTGAAGAAATTTGCTTATCATGCGGGGATTGCTTTTCAGATTAAAGATGATTTACTCGACTTGGAAGGGGATTTACAATTACTGGGTAAGCCCACAGGGCAGGATGTTGAGAATAACAATGCAACGTTTGTCTCCATTCTGGGTTCAGAAGGCGCTAGAAAAGAGATGTGGGAGCACTATTGTCTTGCCATGGAGGCGCTAAAAGAGATCCCCCGCAATATCAATTTTTTAAAACATCTATTGAATTATATGGTTAATCGTGATCGATAAATATGAAAATGGAGTGTTGGCATCTTTGCCAGCACTTTTTTATGAAAAAAATCAATCGTTTTTACGTTCAACTCCGTCTTACTTATAAGAACATCAGAACGATGACTTTATCCTAATACCGACACTGACAAAAAAAGAGGGGGTGTGGTGAGTGGTGGATAGGACGATGGACGAGGTCAGAATGGTTGATTTTGCCCGAATGGATGAGGAAGTTTTCTTTAAACGCCTGTATGTGGAGCATCGGAAAATGTACACCGTCGCTTATAGTTATCTACGGACAGAAGCGGACGCGTTAGAAGTTGTACAAGAGGCTTCATGTCGAGCCTGGATGAAACGTAAGAAGCTTAAAGATGAACAGTCATTTACACCTTGGTTGATTCGAATTACGATCAATTGCTGTATGGATGAACTACGACGAAAAAAACGAGTGATTCCTACGGAGAAGCTGGCAGAGGTTGCAACTCAGGAAATGAAAAGTAACGACCGGATTGATCTGGAACGTGCTCTGAACCGATTAAAGCCCAAATATCGGCATGTGGTACTTCTTAAATATTACAATGACATGACTACAATCGAAATCGCAAAAGTGCTAAAAAAACCTGAAGGTACAATCAAAACCTGGTTACGTGATGGACTTAAACAGCTTCGTAATGTGCTGAAGTGATATGGGAGGTGAACGGAGTGACAGATAAAGAAGATCGTATTTTGCAGAAAAATGTTGATGAAATGAATCAGAATACTGAAACTTTACAGGAAATGAAAATTTATAACGCGATGCGAAAGGGAATTATGGAAGGAAAAAAACGTGAGAAACGCCGCGTTTATACCGCAGGTTTGGGAGTGATCGCAGCTGCAGCCGCAGCCCTTTTATTTACATACTCTTCAATCGGGTTACCGGCCAAGGAAGTGGCTGAACCTTCAGTTCAAACCGCCAGCCCTAAAAATACAGATGATTTTGCAGCTTATCGTTCATTTTCAAGGTTAGAACCAGCGCTTGCTAGTGCTCTGGAAGAGAATCTCGTGATGCCGGTGGGTCAGAGCGCGGAAAACAAGGGGTACCGAGTGGATGTAACTGGTGCAGTAACAGATGGAAGGAAGGTGTATATTCTATACAGTGTTCAGAACAATACAGACAAAGAAGTTATACATGCGAATTTTGCGCTTCAATATGAAGGCATACAGGAGTCGAATCTACATAAAGGTGCTGCACTAAGTATGCTTGCCAGCGATAACCGAATTCAACCAGGCCAGTCTAAGGATTTTATATACACTACTAGTCTTTCACCAACGGTTAAATATCCAAAGGAAGTAAACTATAATGTCATTCTCACTGAAACTTCAGATAAGGCGCTACAATCCAGTAGTAATAAGTACCGGACTAATCTGGATGTTGCTTTCGAACTTAATCCTGATATGCTCAAAGCACAGGAAAGAATTCTAAAAACGGATAAAACGCTGACAGTTGACGGGCAAAAGATTAAAGTGAATCTAGTGCAATATACACCGCTTAGTACCTATGTAGATTTGGAGTATGATCCGAACAATGATAAACAAATTTTCCAATTGATTAATCCAGTTCTGATTAGTACAAATGGGGGAGCTACCGAAAAATTATTTTACCCCGACATCATCAACTCTGACAATTCTGAAGTCTATTCGGACAACACCAAGTTTACACTGGTGTTCAGGAACAGCCAGAGCAGTCTAAACCGTCAGCCAGACACCGTTTCATTAAAAACCTTTGGTATCTCGGCAGTGGAAAAGAATAAAATGAAAATTGTTGTCGATCTCAATAAGCAGCAAATCATTGAAGCACCGGGAAGTGGCCTTGAGCTTGTTGTTCCAACGCAAGAGAATTATGCAGATGAAGGAGAGATCTTGTTGCGGCATACAATTACTGATGCCGAATATTTAAAATACTACACTAGACTTGCTGAGACTTTTACTGATGCGGAAGGAAATGTGCATAAAAGAGCAATCAAAACAACTTCGGGAGGAAACTTCGGTGGCTACATGACTTCAAAGGAGGGTACAGCCGTGGATGAAATGCGTTATACTTTTGGAAAGGGAGCGAAAGATTATCCTCAACCCCTAACGATTACGCTAGAGAAATATATTAATCCGATTATGGATACGCAAGCCGTAGAGTTATTTTCTAAGTAATAGATTAAGCTTAACGATTAATAATCTTGTATTTGTTGTAATCCTATAGGAGGTAGTTATGCGTAAATATAACACTGTAATCTTTGATGTGGATGGAACCTTAATTGATACAGAAATCGCTGTTCTGAGTTCTCTGCAAAAGATGTTAAAGGTGGATCATAACAGAGAGTATGAATTGTCAGAGCTCTATTTTGTGTTAGGTATTCCCGGTTCAGCTTCATTACCACAACTTGGGATCGAAGATATTCATGAGGGCAATGAGAGATGGAATGTTTTCATGAAAGATTTCTATGATACTATTAACATCTTTGACGGAATTGTAGATGTAATGAGTTCATTACAGTCAAAAGAGATCGTTCAAGGAATTGTGACTTCCAAGACAAGAGATGAGCTAAATGACGATTTCGTTCCATTTGGCTTAACTAAATATTTATCATATACCGTTATCGCAGAAGATACAGCAAAGCATAAGCCACATCCAGACCCCTTGCTAGAATTTATTAGAGTATCAAAAGCAAACCCTGAATCATCTATTTACATAGGGGACACGATCTATGATTATGAATGTGCAAGAGATGCTGGTGTCGATTTTGGATTAGCTTTATGGGGATGCAAGCAGCATGAGCATATTCCCGCGAAATATAAATTTGAAACTCCGCAGGATATTTTAAAGCTGCAATTGTAAAGTGAATAGGGTGAATATATAGCAGAGCGGCATTTTGCCCTCTGTTTTTTTAATGGAAAAACCTTCATTGTATGTTCTTAACATTGACTCTTCTCTATCTTATCGTTAATATTACCTCTGTGCTTCATTGCCCAAAAGCCTAAAAGCTTAAAAGCTTAAAAGTAAGGAAGCACCGCAATCTCCGAATTTTATCCCAATCACAATGTTAAGGAGCACTATCGTTATGGACCGTCAGCTTAGTTTTTCAAAAAGTATGATTATCATCGCTTTTATTTTCGCACTTCTTTTTGTATCTATTTTCCTATTAAAAGCAGAACCTCATATCCCTCTTCTCGCAACCACAGTTGGCACAGCAGTCTTATTGGGTTTATTTGGCGTGTCATGGAAAGATATTGAGGCAGCTATCATTAAAGGCATCCAAACAGCTATAATGCCCATTCTTATCCTCATGTTGATCGGAATATTGATCGCTGTATGGATGATGAGTGGTACGGTGCCTACACTTTTATTTTATGGTATGGATTATATTAATCCGAACTACTTTGCAGTAAGCGCGTTATATGTCACAATTGTCGTCTCTATGTTTACTGGAAGCTCATTCACCACCGTTAGCACGATCGGTGTAGCTTTGATGGGTATTGCTTTGACGACAGGGATTTCTCCCACACTTGCTGCTGGAGCGATCATTTGCGGAGCTTGTTTTGGTGATAAAATGTCACCCTTATCCGATACGACGAATTTTGCACCTGCAGTGGTAGGTATATCCTTGTTCACACATATTCGTAATATGATGTACACAACGATTCCAGCGCTTATTATAACTACTGTCTTTTTCTTGTTCGCACCAAAAGCCGATGCGATTGATTTATCGTCGATTCAGGGGATTAAGTTTGCTCTACAAGATGGATTTCATATCCACTGGTTAACGTTGATCTCACCACTTGCCGTTATTATTTGCTCAATCAAACGAATCCCAATCCTTCCTACACTGATAGTTGGTATTGTTACTGGTCTTCTAGTGACCGCTATTATTCAGCAGCAGGCAGAAATCGGTGTCTGGTTCAGTGTGATGCAGAATGGATACGAAAGTACTATTGCCAATGAAACCGTTGCTTCTATCGTTAACCGAGGTGGAATGCAATCAATGATGAGTTCCGTTTCACTTATCTTGATTGCTTTATCATTAGGCGGGCTAATACAACATTGTGGTGTCATAGAGGCTTTTTTTCGCAAAATCATTCAACCCCTCAAACGTAAAAGCAGTATCGTGCTTATGAGCGGCGCATCATCCATTGCGGTTAATGGGATGACTGGTGAACAGTATCTTTCTATTTTGTTGCCTGGTCAAATGTTCAAAGATGAATATAATCGCCGAGGCATTCCAGCAAAGACACTATCCCGTACGTTAGAGGATTGTGGAACCCTTGTTAATCCTTTAATTCCTTGGGGAGTTAGCGGTGCTTTTTTCGCTGCTACACTAGGTGTGCCGGTAATTGAATATATACCTTATGCCACCCTTCTGTGGTTAAGCCCATTCATTACGTTTGCGTATGCTTTGATCCCGCAGCTGCAAAAGAATTCGCTAGGCTAACCTTCTCTGAAAGAATGTATTTATTGAACGGATATAAAGAATAATAAGAGTGATTTCTGATTTATATCTGGGGAATTCAGCGGGGGTATTGCTAGTGAGTCGCAATAAGTTACAGGACAGAATCAGGTTAGCAAATGTCGAGACTAAACATGCAGAGCAATTTAATAATTTATTGCGTTATGTATTTCAAGTGACGAATCGTGATTTACAAATCTTTGGTTGGGAAAATCGTGAAATCACCCAAGCGAAGCTGCCAGTTCTAAAGTATGCTGATGTGGTCGGTTGGTTTGATGGTGATAAATTGATTTCACAGTTAGCAGTATACCCATTTCAAGTAAATATTTTTGGGCGAATTTATGAGATGGGTGGCCTGACGGGTGTTGGAACCTATCCCGAATATGCTAATTTAGGTTTAATGAATAAGCTGATGTTGCATGCATTAACTAAAATGCGGGGCCGCAAGCAATCAATTTCTTATCTATTTCCGTATTCTATTCCGTATTATAGGCGGAAAGGCTGGGAGATCATTACCGATAAAATCTCATTTGAAGTTCCGGATACCCAGCTGCCGAAAACTAAAAAAGTTCCTGGGAACGTGGAGCGGGTAACTATTGAACATCCAGATATCAAGGAGATATATGATCAGTTCTCCATGCAGCATCATGGAGCTATGCTTCGAAATAAGTTGGCTTGGGAAGAATATTTACGCTGGGATCTGGATGAAATGACAGTGGGCATCTACTATAACAATGATGATTTGCCCACAGGGTATTTGTTGTATTGGGTTGCTGAGGAGATCTTTTACATCAAAGAAATGGTATATATTAACGAAGAAGCTCGCGTGGGATTATGGAACTTTATAAGTGCACATTTTTCGATGATTACTCTTGTCAAAGGGGATATTTATAAAGGGGAGCCGCTTTCCTTCGTTTTAGATGATGGTGACATCAAGGAAACCATTGCTCCTTATTTTATGGCCCGGATAGTGGATGTGCAATTATTTATCGAACAGTATCCGTTTAAAAAACAGGATAAAGATGGTTGCCTTATCTTCACCTTGAGTGATCCGATGCTGGAATGGAACCGGGGTACATTTACGCTTAATGTGGATAAAGATGGAACAGGTGTTTTGCACGCAGGAGGGACTAACCCTTCCTTGTTGATTGACATTCCTACTTTAACCACGATGTTAATGGGCTATAAGCGACCTACCTATTTGGCTAGGATCGGTCGGATCCAGGCAGATGAAGCTACAGTTCAATTCCTGGAAGGGTTAATCAGGCCAGAACATCCTTATTTCTCTGATTATTTTTAAAAAGCATACTCTAATGAGTGTGCTTTTTTCTTCTTTTATAGTAGAATTGATTCTCGGCAACACTAAATGATATGGGGTGTAAGAATGGCGATTAATTTCACCAAACCAATGATCCAAAGGTTAGAACAAGAAATCATAGAGGTAGAGAGCAAGCTCAAAAACGTGAAGAACAAAAAAGAAAAATCCAAATTCAAAATTAATCAATTAGAACAGGATATGAAATTTAGCAAGTCTCACACAGATTTGAGCAGTAAAATGACGCGAATCAAAAAGCTTAACGATGAAATTAAGAACATGAATCGCCTGCAAGCTGATCTTTCCAAAGAATTAACAGCAAAGAAAAACTCGTTAAAAAAACTCCAGGTAAATGGAACCGCACCTACTACAATTGATTCCACAAAAGGATAGTCGATCATGGCTGCACAGATGAAAAACCGCGTAATTGGCGGTTTTTATTTTTTTACCAGCTCATCTGTTTCTCCCCTTAACAAGGAAATCTCATGCTTATAGGGTGCGTTTACATATTTCTTTTCACCGATGGAGGGAGTCTCTAGGAGTTTGGGAATGGTTGATAGTTGAGGATGGTGGACCACATATCGAAGCGCCTGAAGGCCGATATATCCGTGTCCTATATTTTCGTGCCTGTCTTTATGTGAGCCCATAATATTCTTTGAATCATTGACGTGAATTACCTTTAGTCGCTCTATTCCGATCAATCGATCAAATTTATCCAATATGCCATCAAAATCTTCTTTTACGTTATAACCGGCATCATGGATATGGCAAGTATCCAAACAAATTGATAGGCGCTCATTATGGGTCACTCCATCAATAATAGCTGCAAGTTCTTCAAAAGAGACTCCACATTCACTACCTTTTCCAGCCATAGTTTCTAATGAAACCTGAACATTTCGTTTATCTGTTAGCACTTCGTTTAAGCCTTCCACGATCCGAGAGATTCCAGCTTGAGAGCCAGCACCAACATGGGAGCCAGGATGTAGGACGATTTGGGTTGAACCCAAAGCTTCTGTTCTTATGATTTCTGATTGAAGAAACTCTATACTATGCTCAAAGACCTGTGCCGAAAGTGTATTTCCTAAGTTAACAATAAATGGAGCGTGTACAATAATATTAGAAATACCGTTATCTCTCATATGAGCATGTCCTGCTTCAATATTCAAAGCTTCAATGGGTTTGCGGCGTGTATTTTGTGGGGCTCCGGTATAAAAAAGGAAGGTGGTCGCTCCATAAGAGGCTGCCTCTTCACTAGCTCGAAGGAGCATTTTTGTTCCGGTCATAGACACATGAGAGCCTAGGAGTAAAGACATCGGGGTTGACACTTCCTTTCCTCTGAAAAGAGAGCCATATTTAGTCACTATATATCCTATATGTCTATTATTATTTGTGAATTACCCGGATTATATGTATTGGTATTACAAGAAAGTAGGATGTTTTTTAGGGAAGATCAAGGTTGTCTCATCTGATTTATTATTTATGAGAGACAACCTTAGCGACCCGGAATTTAGCGCTAATTAGCGGCGGAAATAGTCTCACCTTGAATTGGTTTTAAATTTTTCTCCCATTTAACTCTGATTGCCCGGGAAGTGAATAGATCAGCTCCATCTGAGATTTGGAAGTGTAGATGGGCCTCGCTCGTATTACCAGAATTACCTATTAAGCCAATAACTTCACCTTTTTCGACTTTATCCCCCGGTTTTACAGTAACTGACCCTTGTTTGAGATGCGCCAAATGACTATATTCCCCGCCATGATCAATGACAACGATATTTCCGGTAGCTTGATTCGGATTCATGACCCCAACTGGCTCATTGTCTTTAATGTCATTCACGACCGATACAACGGTGCCGTCCGCTGGAGCGAGAATGTTTTTGCCAAAGGCATAATAGCTTTCATTTTTTAGTGGATCTCCTGTATAGGAATAGTTATCTTTGGTTTGTATAAAATCGTAAGCGTACCGCTGGATTTCTAACTCATAATGATAATTCACAAGCACATTTTCACCACCCCAAAATACATACCAATCTCCCTCAAACGGCAGTGCGTATTCATGTTTGCTTAGTACATTGTCGGTTTCAGGAGAAGGGGTAAGCTCTTGAACTTGAATTAATGTAATCGTCCCATCCGGATCAAACATCCCGACAAGCCCCTTATTGCCAGCATCACTAACCCATGTGCGTCGATCAAATCCATTAAGCTGCATGGTCGATGCCTTTTCCAATGTATGGATACCCTTAGTGAATTCTTTTCCTGTCTCTGTTAATTCTGCTTCACTTATTTCATCTTTTAAAGGCTGATTAAAGCGGGCATACAACTCCTTGTACTTCCCGTCCAGTAGAATCTTTGATAGTTCATCTGGAGCAAATCCGCTCAGAATGGCAGCTGTGGCCGGGCTTGTTGTCTGCTCCGCCTTTTCAGTAGTCGGCACATCTGCATTCTCTCCTCCACAGGCAGCCATTAATAAAGACAGTGACCCTACAGCCAAGGCAGTTCTTGTATTCAAAATAACTTTATGAATGATTTTTTTAGGTTTTTTGTTCATATATATCGCCTCCCAGTATTACGATTGTAGCAGTCTATCCTTAGCTCTTCTGAAATTCTATATTAACACTTACATAATTTACTAGCTATTTAATGAATACGAATTAAGCTTCCGTTAAGATTAGTAAGATTGCTAGCCAAAAAAATCATGCTATGATGTTAAAAACGTCTATTGTGAAAGGGAAAATTTATATGAATGAGGCTTCAATTTTATTGGTTGATGATGAGGTATCGCTTTTAGACATTATGGAGACAGTGCTGCGTAAGGAAGGCTACGCCAATATAGATACAGTGCAAACAGGTGAAGAAGCAGTAAGTGCCTGTGAATCCAAAAAATATGATTTAATTGTGCTGGATGTAATGCTGCCCGGACGAAGTGGTATCGAAATCTGCCCTTTTATCCGTCAGACGACGGATGCCCCTATTCTTTTTCTGACTGCTCGAACGTCTGATTTCGATAAATTAACGGGATTTGCTATAGGCGGAGATGATTATATTACCAAGCCCTTTAACCCGCTTGAAGTGGTGGCTCGTATAAGAGCACAGCTGCGGAGATATTTTGCTTCTGCTAACCAACAGGCTACTGGCAAGAGTGTAGAAATAGTCCCCCATAAATCTGCAAATGTATATGATTACGGAAGGTTTAAGCTAGATGAGACAGCGGGAGAACTCCTGGTAGAGGGTCAGTCTGTTGCTTGTCCGGCACTTGTATTTCAACTGCTGGTCTTCTTATGCAAACATCCCAATCAGATTTTCAGCAAAAGTGAGTTATATGAGAAAGTATGGGGCGATGAAGCACTGAGCGATGATAATACGGTCATGGTTCATATTCATCGAATTAGAGAACGTATCGAAGCAGACCCGTCCGATCCAAAATTTATTGTTAACGTTAGGGGTCTTGGTTATAAGCTGGTGAAGGTAGACCGCCAGGAGTTGTCCATGCCATGAATATCAAACGTCGGTTAACGTTAAGGTTCGTTCTACAGCTAGCAATTACGGGAATGGTTGTTCTCGCTATTGCAGCAGTAACGTTTACTTGGATGCTGTTGCGTTTTCTCGATATCAGTATTACGCGTGATTTTGCTAATGTTGGCTTAGAGCAACTGGTTGAATCCTCCAAAATTGATGAGAAGGGCATTCAATTTTCCCCGAGCTTGCTGGAGCAAGTGAAGAAGAATAAGGGCTGGCTGCAAAATATCGATGAAAATGGAAAAGTTGAAAGTGCCTACAACACTCCAAAAGATGTCCCAATTCAATATGGACCGGGTGAAGTAGTCGCCTATTGGACAGGGACTCAGCCTTTTCCGTATACTCTGGCTGTATGGATTCAAGAGAAAAATGGGAGACAATTCACACTTCTTTATGGCGCGCCAAATATACTAGATCCTCTGTTAAAAAAAATGAGCGATGGTACATTTGATGCAGTAGATGGA
Organism: Paenibacillus sp. FSL R7-0048; assembly: GCF_038004505.1. Classification (NCBI taxonomy): domain Bacteria; kingdom Bacillati; phylum Bacillota; class Bacilli; order Caryophanales; family Paenibacillaceae; genus Paenibacillus; species Paenibacillus sp. FSL R7-0048. Next base: position 3,458,789 of record NZ_JBBORF010000001.1, read on the forward strand.
GATCTGGTTCTGCCTGATTCGATTGAAAGAGAAATTAAATCATCACAGGCTTTTGTTCAACTCATCGATTCATCGGGTACGGAGCTGCTCTCCTATAATAGGCCAAAGATGATTCCCACCAAGTACTCAGTGCCAGAGCTAGCACTACGCACTCTCTACAGTGAACGTTACGGCTATCATGTCCGATCTTCTTTTGATAAACAAACGGGCCAAACATGGATCGTTGGACAACCGAACGTAAAGGGTGCAGATACAGGACAAAAGGTATGGGTACCTGAAGAGGTTAAAATTGTCATTAAAGGCTCATTAGCAATGCTCGCGGCTTTATTGCTTGCATTTATATTGCTATCTTTATGGCAAGCTCATAGGTTTGGAGCGCCAATGCTGCATATGCTTGTATGGCTCGATTCTATTGGAAATGCCATATATACAGAGCCTTTGGACCGTAAAGGAAATCGTCGTAGTCGAACACACGTAGGTAAATGGAGGCGGAGATACCGGGTTTTTTCTGATGTAATGGTCTCCATAGAGAAATTATCTGCTAATTTGCAGAGAGATCAGGCGTTGCGGCAACAAACAGAGAATTTGAGGGAAGAATGGATCGCAGGTGTTACACATGATTTAAAAACTCCTTTATCTTCTATAACTGGTTATGCTCATTTACTGGCGGAGCCTTCGTATGATTGGTCGAAAGAGGAAGTTCGCAAGTTTACAAGGACGATGCTGGATAAATCAGCCCATATGGACATGCTGATCAGTGATCTTGCCATGACCTATCGGCTAAAAACAGGGATCAAGCCACCAGAGCTGATGGAAGTGGAATTGAACTCTTGGTTACATCAAACCCTTGATCAAGCTGCTGCAAATCCCGAATACGGGAAGCAGCGAATTATATTTGTGCCGGCACCAAACGAAGTAAGGGCCCGATTGTATACTCCATGGCTAGAGCGGGTTGTGAACAATTTGACTGCGAATGCTTTACTTCATAACCCCTCGGATACGATTTTAACGGTTTCGCTTACTATGAATGATTTGGACAGTGGATTTACTATTCAATTCTCCGATGATGGCGATGGAATGGATGAAGTCACACTTAACCGATTATTTGAACGTTATTATCGAGGAACGGACACGGTATCTAGCTCCAACGGATCCGGCCTTGGCATGGCGATCTCCAAGGGATTAATCGAATGTATGGAGGGCAGAATTGCTGTTGAGAGTAGCCCTGGACAAGGGACCATTATTAAGTTGAGTTGGAGCTAATCATAGAACCAGCGTTTTTCCTAACGGAAATGACGGTGGTTTTTTTGTTCTGAATATAATTTTTTAATTCTCCTGTTTATTATCCAGCCAGAGTTGGGATCATAAATAAGTTGACATCCAAACTGATTGTAACTACAATAGTTACAGGTAGTGGTTAAAATAAATTTATCATCCTAATTTGAGGAGGAAGTAAAAATGAAAATAGCAATAACAGGAGCAACAGGTCAATTCGGATCATTGGTGATAGAAGCTTTACTTAAAACTGTACCTGCAGGTGATCTTGTAGTTAGTGTGCGGAACCCAGAAAAAGCAAGTGATCTTCAGGCACGTGGAGTGGAAGTCCGTCATGGTGATTTTGATCAACCTGAGACGCTGGAATCAGCATTTGCCAGTGTGGATCGATTATTAATTGTATCTGCAGATGGTGATAATGAAACCCGGATTCGTCAACATAAAGCAGCTGTTGCTGCTGCGGAAAAAGCAGGCGTCGGCTTCATTGCCTACACAAGTGTAGGACAAGCAGACAAGAGTGAACTATTTCTTGCTGAAGTTCACCGCATCACCGAAGAAGCTATTCGCGCAACAGGCATTCCTTACAGCTTCCTCCGTAATAACTGGTATTTGGAGAATGAGATCGGCTCCATTCAAGGTGCTCTAGCAGGTGCCCCATGGGTGACTTCAGCAGGGAATGGTAAAGTTGGCTGGGCTACACGCGGAGATTATGCAGAAGCTGCAGCAAATGTTCTGACAGGTGACGGACATGAGAACACAGTGTATGAATTGTCTGGCAACCCTTTAACACAAGAGGAATTGACTGAGATCATAGGCAGTGTAATCGGTAAAGAAATCAAAGTAATCCAGGTTGACGACGAGGCTTATGCCAAGACCATGTCGGAGGTGGGTGTCCCAGAAGCTGCGCTTCCAATAGTTGTAGCTATACAACGTGGGATTCGTGAAGGTTGGCTTAATATTGAAAGTAGCGATTTAGAGAAACTGCTGAAACGTTCAGCTACTCCTCTTGCGGATGTCATTCGTGTTATGGTCGGTAATTTACAAGCATAATAATATAAAAGATAAAAGGCTTCCTCGAGGTTGAAAAACCAGTGAGGAGGCCTTTTTTTCTGTGTTGATAGAGGATGAATCAAATACATAACTTTTCACTATTTTGCCTTGTTCATAATTGTGTTAGTTTAGTCTAACTAGTTATACTAAAAGAAATGGAAGATACTTTGAGTGAGTACATAATCTGGCGAATAAGCGAAGGAGATGATTACAAATGAAAAGAAATATCTTGGTGGTATCGGGAGCGGCGGTTGTTGCATTAGGTGCGTATTTGTTATTGGGAGGTATCGATAAGGATACGCCTTCAGCACAAGATACAACCGACATTAAGCAATTAGTGCAAGAATATAGTTCAAGCAGTCTGGAAAACCTGTCCGCGTCTATCACTTCTGAGCAACTTATTGTAACCGATAGTAACAATAAAGAGAAAACTTACGACTTGCCTAAAGATGAGTTTTTTGTTTCTATAGCTCCATATGTGGAGAATACGCATCCTTGCGCAACACATAGCTTGACTGGCTGCCAAGGGGAATTAACGGATGATGAGTTTAAAGTATATATCGAAGACAGCGAAGGCAATGTGATTGTGGATCAAGAAATGAAATCGCTATCTAACGGATTTATTGATCTTTGGTTGCCCCGGGACAAACAATATAACGTAACCATTGAGCAGGACGGAAAAACAGCAAAATCTGAGCTTTCCACTTTTAAGAGTGATAATACATGTGTTACCACTATGCAATTGGCAGAAAGTATCTAAAAAGTTGCAGAGAGAAGACTTGAAAAGCGAATGCTCAGCAGGATGTTTCTTAAGCGATGTCGAAGTCGTTATTGATAATCCAATTAGATCTTCCTTCTGATGTATTCTGTATTGGACTTTCGCCAAATGTCCATCGTATCGGACTCCATTGCAGCTATTTTAAATTTTCGCGGCATTTCTCAAGCTTATCGGACTGCATAGCTCTTATTGGCTTGAAATGGCGCAGAATTGGAGTGTATTTAGGGAAATAACTGCATCTGGGTCCGATAACCTCGTGAAATGTCATAAATCTACGAAATAAGTGCACCTCGGTCCGATCCACCGGAGAGTTAGAAAGTGTTTGGGTAAAAGGAATCCAAACTATCACACGAATGATCAAAAGAAATTGCTTTACAGAAGAGAGGAGAGAGATGAATGGTTAAAGAGCTGATCATTGGGGATGTTTTGCAAGAGCTGGCTGGTACACGTCGGATACTGGAGAAGCTGCCTCAGGAGAATATGACATGGAAACCACACTCTAAGTCAATGAGCCTGGGTGGGCTGGCCACACACCTCGTTAATCTTCTGAGCTGGCAATCCGCAATTCTACTTTACTCGGAGTTTGATTTGGCATCTGTGGCATATCGACGAGAAGCACTGGAGAGTCCCGACGCGGTTCTACAAGAGTTCGACCTGAAAGCTCGTGAGATTGAGGAATTAATTACTGCAAGCAATGTGGAGATGCTCGGCGCGGAGTGGACCTTGCGGAACGGGGAGCAGATCATCCGTCGTCAGACACGGGCAGCTGCGCTTCGTACCATCGGATTGAATCATATGGTTCACCACCGGGCGCAGCTTGGAGTTTATCTGCGGCTGCTTGACGTGCCGGTACCTGGTCTTTACGGACCCTCGGCTGATGATTTAGAATTAGCAAACGGTGAAGGTTGATAAGTGAGGAAGCCCTGCACTGCCAAGTAAGTTCAACATATAGCTCTTACCTGATATATTGGAGTATTAAGTTACCTCCAAACATACGGTAATGGGCTTATTTACTTTTTTCTATTATTACACTAAATAAAACTCACGGAGGATCGGAAAGTTTGGGTTGACACTTTAGCTAATTTGGAGATATTATAGATTCATTAAGTCTATGATGTGGCAAATATTTTTTTGGTTTAATAATAGACAAAAAGAGTCTTTAATATCTGCATATAGGAGATGATTCATATGATTTACGATTGCATTATTGTTGGTGGTGGACCCGCAGGCTTGAACGCAGCCCTTGTTCTTGGTAGGGCAAGAAGAAAAGTAGCTTTAATTGATAATAATCAGCCAAGGAATGCTGTTACCCATGCATCACATGGTTTTATTACAAGAGACGGGGTTACACCAGCCGAGTTTCGTCGCATTGCGTATGAGGAGGTACTACGTTATCCGTCAGTTGAGCATATCCAGACTGAGATTATTTCGATTAACAAAAATGATTCTGGATTTGCGGTACATGATTCGTTTGGTCGTCACATTGAAGCTCGCAGATTGATTTTGGCGACCGGGTTAAAGGAGGTCCTTCCTGAGATAGAGGGCCTACGACCATTATACGGAAAAAGTCTGTTTAATTGCCCGTATTGTGACGGCTGGGAATTACGAGATCAACCCCTTGTCGTTGTTTGCGAAAATCCACATGTTTTTCATATGGCAAAAATGCTGCTCAATTGGAGTAAAGATTTGGTTATCTGCACGAACGGCAAGACATTCCTTTCAGATGAACAGAAAAAAAGTCTTGAGGCTAAGGGAGTTGTAGTCAATGAACAAACAGTTTCCTCTTTTATGGGTCATGACGGGCAACTTCAGGCGGTTCGCTTTGCAGATGGTACTGAGATCTTAAGAACGGGAGGGTTTATTTCTCCGAATTTGATCCAAACGTCATCAATGGTAGATCATTTGACTGTAGAGCGGAATGATTCTGGTGGGTTTAGCACGGATGGGTCGGGGAGAACCTCGATTCCAGGATTATATTCGGCTGGAGATGTTTCTTATTTTATGCCTTCTCAGTTAGTGTTTGCCGCGGCTGACGGGAGTCGGACAGCTATGAGTGTAAATATGGATCTTACAGAAGAAGAATTTGAACTTTTTTAACGAATTATGGGTAGGAAGTTGAAAATAATAAGTATGCATGATAACATAATTACAAATTAATGATCGGAGTTGAAAAGTATAGTGTAGTAATTATTCTTGCGTCCCATGATGAATAAAACAACAACAATGGTTTATTTCGTTTGTTTTATTCTTTGTATGCAAGAAAGTTACTACTTCTTTTCACTCGAAAATATATCCATATCTAACTCCATTTGGGGCTGGATTTGCTGTATTTATTTGAGTCACAAGAAAGTAACTTTCTTGTGGCTTTTATTTTGTTAAAATACAGGAGGATTATTTTATGTCATTAATAAATGTCACAAATCTAACCTTTGCCTATGAAGGCAGCTACGATAACATATTTGAGAACGTAAACTTTCAAATCGATACCGATTGGAAATTAGGTTTCACAGGGAGAAATGGTCGAGGAAAGACTACATTTCTTAGCTTATTGCTTGGAAAGCATGAATACAGCGGTAATATTTCTGCTCATGTCAGCTTTGAATATTTCCCCTTTCAGGTGAATAACAAGGAGTTTAACACCATAGATGTGATCAGCGAGATTTTTCCGGATTATATTCATTGGAAATTAATGCGAGAGCTTTCTTTGCTAAAGGTTTCTGAGGATGTGTTATATCGTCCCTTTGATTCATTGTCTAACGGAGAGCAAACGAAAGTGCTGTTAGCCACATTATTCATTAAGGAAAATAGCTTCCTGTTGATTGATGAACCTACAAATCATTTGGATATGACGGCAAGAAAGATTGTCAGTGATTACCTCAATACGAAAAGTGGATATATTCTGGTCTCTCACGACAGATCCTTTCTTGATAATTGTGTGGACCACATCTTGTCAATTAACAAAACCAATATAGAGATTCAAAAGGGCAATTTTTCTAGCTGGTGGGAGAATAAAGTCAGACAAGATAACTTTGAGATAGCGGAAGACGAAAAACTTAGAAGAGATATCAAACGCTTGTCAGCCTCATCTAAACGAACAGGTAACTGGTCACATGAGGTGGAAAAAACTAAAAATGGAACTAGAAATTCTGGATCTAAGTTAGATAAAGGTTATGTTGGACACAAGGCCGCTAAAATGATGAAACGCTCTAAAGCCATCGAGCAGAGACAGCAATCTGCCATCAACGAAAAGTCTAAGCTTCTTAAAAACATCGAAAATTCTGAGAACTTAGAGATTACGCAGCTTGCTTATCATAAACGTCATCTTGCGGAGCTGGACAATGTTTCGGTTTTTTACGGAGAGAAAAGGGTGTGTTCAGAAGTAAGCTTTACCATTGAGCAGGGGGAGAGAATTGCACTCTCGGGTAAAAATGGTTCCGGAAAATCAAGTATCATCAAATTGATCTGCGGTGAGGATATAGATTATACCGGCACCTTCACTAAGGATAGCCAGCTTATCATTTCCTACGTATCACAAGACACTTCAGATCTACGGGGCGATTTAACAGATTATGCTAGAGAGAATGGGATAGATGAAAGTCTTTTTAAATCTATTCTGCGAAAGCTTGATTTCTCCAGAATTCAATTTGATAAGGATATATCCACTTACAGTGGCGGCCAAAAGAAAAAAGTCCTGATCGCCAAAAGTCTTAGTGAAAAAGCTCATTTGTATATTTGGGATGAACCGCTTAATTTTATTGATGTTATTTCACGTATGCAAATTGAGGAGCTATTGCTTGAATATACACCAACACTCGTTTTTGTGGAGCATGATCGCGAATTTTGCCATAATGTTGCCATGAAGATCATTGAACTTAGCTGATATTTTTAACACCGATTGAAAATTTCCAACTCTAACAGACCAATATTATTATATTAATAAAGATAATTATTATATATATTACAGTTATCCAATGTACTATAATGGTATAGTTAAACTTTATGATATGTAATTGATGCCTAAAGAAACAACCTATAGAATTGAACAACAGGAGGAAACAAGTTGAGTACACAGAGTGTGGGAATTCCATTAGAAGGTTTTGCAGAATTTAGCCGGACGGTAGCAGCAGAAGGTGCGGTACTGTTGAAGAATGATCATCAGGTGCTTCCACTTGGTGAAAGTGATAATGTTGCTGTTTTTGGCAGAACTCAAGTGAATTATTATCGCAGTGGTACTGGTTCGGGCGGTAGTGTTCATGTTACTTATACGACCAACCTGCTGGGCGGTCTTCGCAGTAAAAAGAACCTTACGGTCAACGAAGATTTGGCAGCATTATATGAGAAGTGGATTGAGCAAAATCCATTTGATAATGGTGGCGGCGTTTGGGCTGCAGAGCCATGGAACCAGAAGGAAATGCTTTTATCCGACGAATTGGTAGCTGAGGCTAGAAGTAAATCGAACAAAGCAATTATTGTAATCGGACGTACAGCAGGAGAAGATCAGGATAATGTCGATGGTTCAGGAAGCTACCAACTAACAGCTGATGAAAAAGCGATGCTGAAGCAGGTAACTACATATTTTGAGCAAACGATTGTTGTACTGAACGTCTCTAATATTATTGATATGAGCTGGCTGAACGATGAAAGCTATAAAAATCCAATTTCGTCTGTCATCTACTCTTGGCAGGGGGGAATGGAAGGTGGTAATGCAATTGCGGACGTGCTGGCTGGAGAAGTAACTCCAAGCGGTAAATTAACAGACACGATCGCATATTCCATCAACGATTACCCGTCAACACACAACTACGGTAATGAATTTACAAACCTTTATCAGGAAGATATCTATGTTGGTTATCGTTATTTCGAGACATTTTGCCCAGAAAAGGTTCAATATGAATTTGGTTATGGAATATCGTATACCACGTTTAAGCTCGAGCCAGAAGAAGCTAAACTTATTTACAAAGCTGGCGAACTTAATGTTGAAGTCGGCGTAACCGTAACTAATACAGGAACTACCTTTGCTGGAAAAGAGGTTGTTCAGGTCTATTATGAAGCTCCACAAGGAAAATTGGGACAGCCTGCTAAAGCTTTGGCAGCCTTCGCAAAAACAGAAGTCCTTCAGCCAGGCGAAGCTCAACGTCTTACCGTGAGTTTCCCTGTTCATTCAATGGCTTCCTATGATGATGCTGGTGTGTCAGGGCATGCTTCCGCTTATGTGCTAGAAGAAGGCACGTACCGCATATTTGTGGGAACGAGTGTTAAAAAAGTGGAGGAAGTCAAAGTTGAAGGGAATAGCGGCTATGTCGTGGAAACTCTTCAAGTTGTGGAACAGTTACAAGAAGCTCTTGCACCCACGCAAAGCTTTACAAGAATGCAACCTGGTGTTCAAAAAGCAGACGGTTCATATGAACTTGTTTATGCAGAGGTTCCAACACGCAAGATTTCGTTAGCAGAACGGATCGAGAGCAATCTACCAACAACGATCTCCCAGACAGGCAATCAAGGGCATAAATTAAGAGATGTATTTGAACAAAAAGTTAGTATGGAAGCTTTTATTGCCCAGCTTAGTGACGATGATTTGGCTGCCATTGTACGGGGTGAAGGTATGAGCAGCCCATTGGTTACACCGGGTACAGCTTCTGCATTTGGAGGAGTAAGTGATAGTCTATATAACTTAGGAATCCCTGTTGCATGTACGGCAGATGGTCCTTCAGGAATTCGTATGGATAGTGGAGCAAAAGCGACTCAGGTTGCGATCGGAACGCTTCTTGCAGCTACTTGGAATGCCGCATTAGTCGAAGAGCTGTATGTGTTAGAAGGACAAGAGTTGGTACGAAACAACATAGACACCTTGCTTGGACCAGGTCTAAATATTCGTCGCAGCCCGCTTAATGGCCGCAACTTTGAGTATTTTTCTGAAGATCCTTTGATCTCTGGGGTGTTTGCGGCTGCATGTACACGTGGGATTATGAAAGGTGGCTCTAATGCCACGCTGAAGCATTTTGCCTGCAATAATCAGGAGAAACATCGCAGTAAAGTGGACGCTGTTGTGTCGGAACGTGCGCTTCGCGAGATTTATTTGAAAGGTTTTGAAATTGCAGTGAAGCAGGGTGGAGCGAATTCAATTATGACCTCCTATAACCCTGTTAATGGACATTGGGCCGCTTCAAATTACGATTTGAACACTACAATTCTCCGCGGAGAATGGGGCTTCAAAGGTATTGTCATGACAGACTGGTGGGCTATCATGAATGATGTCGTTAATGGTGGAGCTGCAGACCGGAAATTTACAAATTGGATGGTCCGTGCACAAAATGACCTGTACATGGTTGTAGCTAACTATGGCGCCGAAATTAATGGATGGAATGACAACACCATTGAATCCTTGGAAAATGGATCTTTGACTAGAGGAGAGCTGCAACGTTCTGCAATGAATATTTGTGAGTTCATCATACATGCTCCAGTATTCTCGAGAAAACAGCAAATTGTTGAAACAGTTGAGTCCTTTAAGGCTAATCCTTCACTTACTGCAGAACAAGTACAATCCTTATCTCAAAATCCACAGGTTAAGCCAGCCGTTGAAGGATCGACTTTCTTTGAAGTTGGCCAAGCTGGACAATATCGGATCCTCGTGCATATCATGTCAACAGAACCTGAGCTGGCTCAAAGTGCATGCAATGTTAATTTGAATGATCAATTGATGACAACCATTCAAACCAACGGGACAGAAGGTCAATGGATTAGACAAAAGCTTGTGAAAGTAGAACTCGAAGCAGGTCTTTATGAAATGAAACTGGAATTCATTAAACCAGGTTTACAGATCGACTGGATCGAATTTAATAAAGTTGACTAAGTAGCTCTAAATATAAGTTAAAGGAAAAACCCTGCGCTAATGCAAATCCTCCAATAAGGATGTTTACGATAAACATAATTGTTTAGGCACACAGCCGAACGATTACTGTTGAATTGTAAATAATCTATATTGGAGGATTTACTTTTTGGTGAAGTTTAAATTTGAATACATAGAAAGCCGTATGTCCACAATTTTGCAGTAAAACCTGATCTTAATATCGGTATTAAAATCAAGCCAAATCATCCCGAAGCGCGTCAATGATATTTTCTTTTTTTATCTTGCTAATGGCATACAACATTGTAATAAACACGATAAAGATTACGCCAAACACGCTAATTGCCATACTGCCCCACGGGAATACAAAATTAAAGTTATCTATCCTTTCTACGGCCACTAACCCTTCATAAATCAGCCACGAGATGATTCCCGCTATTGGAATTCCGAACAGCAACGTCCTCATCCCATAAAAGAAACACTCAAAACTCATCATCTTATTGAAATCGCGGTCGGACATCCCCAACGAGCGGAGCATGGCAAGTTCCCGCCTGCGCAGTCTGATATTTGTGGAAATAGTATTGAATACATTTGCAACCGCAATCAGGGAAATCATAATAACAAAAACATAGGTGAACACATCAATAACAAATATTAAACTGCGGTATTGTTCAACTATTGTATGGACATTGTAAAGGGTATAAGCAGACATCATTCCCGTGTCCTGAATGATCGCTTCCATTTCAGCCACCGATTGCGAGGGATTATTTGAAAGAAAGGCCAGGCCCATTTCCGCATGGGTATCCGGGCTTTTAAAGTTCTCTTTGAGTGAATAGGGAGCTACCACCATAAAAACGTATGGCCGCTGCTCTAAAGATTGCCTTGGAGGCGGATCCACCGGGTACGTATCGACAAACGTAATGTTTATGCTTTGCCCCTGTTCCATCATTTGCTTGTCATTTGTTTGGGGGGCGACACTAAATGTCATGGAATGATTTGCAAACATATTAAACACTTCGCTTGGCCTTTCATTATTATCAATCCGCTTTTTGGCAACGGCAATCATCTTCGCGTCCTGCCCGGTATATTCATCTGCAGACAAACCCAATTCTTTGATAAAACTCAGATATTTGCTGTCCTCAATAAACTGGATGTCCATGGGTAGTTGAACCGTTTCGTCCGGCGTAGTATACCCCGCGTATTCCCGGTAACGGTCTGAAAAATCGCTTGCCTTAATTACGGATGTATACATATAAACGATTTGGTACGAGCTTTCATAAACCCCGTCAGAGGTTTTAAGTTTGTTGTAAAGCGGGATCATTTCGCTGTCGTCCGTCACCTGAGTGGTAAAAAGAATGTCATAGTCCATATCCATTATCAACTGTTCTGAAAGTCGTTTTAGAGTTGTTCCAAAAGCACTTCCCGATACAAACAGCACGACGCTTAAAGTGAGCGATAACACAATGCTGCGATAACGTTTTTTGTTTCTTTTAAAGTTTTTTAACGCAAGTGTACCCTCCAAACCGTAAATACGCTGTGCAAATTTTGATGTTTTTACCGCTTTCGATTCGGTTTTAACCTCGTTGGTCTGACGAATATTCTCCATCACGGGAGTATTTGCAGCTTTTCTGGCCGGGATATAGGCTGAAATCAAAATGGTAACTAAACTGACTGCTGTAGCTGCGACAATTGCGGGGACAGACAACGATAGGGTTAAAGGCACGGTGCTGTGGAAAGTTTTCCCGAAATTCTCGGCAACCATAGGAATTACAAGTCCGATACTGCCTATGCCGACCATAATGCCAATAGGTATGCCGACTGCACCAATGCAAAGTCCCTCAAATAGCACAGAATTTCGCAGTTGCCTTGCCGTTGCACCCACCGATGCGAGAATCCCGAACTGGCGTGTGCGTTCGTTCAGCGAGATGTTGAACGAGTTATAAATCAGAAAAATCGAGCCTATCATTATTATGGCAACCAAAATGCCGCCAACTGAGTACAGAAGCGTGTTGAACAGTTTATTGTCCGAAGCGCCCATGAAGCGCAGTACATCATCGTTAAAGACATAAGCTCCTGCTCCGACTGTACTGCTTGCGTAAGCCGTTACACCGTGCGGATTTTTCAGTGTGACAAATATACTGAAGTTGTCCGCTTGGTCTTTAGGATCTGCTTTCGTTATCAAGGTGTATCCCGGTGCGGAATGTTCCTCAAAACTGGGTCTTTCGCAGATACCTACAACCTTGTAGGTTCTCTCTGATTTTGGAACAAGGGTTTCTTTGTCCTCTCCCGATTCACCCCCGGTCTGATAAGGGTCGTGTTGGCCGAGATTCTTGTTTCCATTCAATCGGCTTCCAACAGAAAGTGAAAGTGTGTCGCCTAACTTAAATCTAACACCGCCCTTTGCAGTAACGTGAGACGGGACGAGAATCTCCTTGCTATTTTCAGGAAGCCTGCCGGAAATCAGGCTTGTGGGTAAGGTATCAAAGGCTTCCTCACTGAATCCGGCGATGAAAAGATAGGGCTTTTCAGGGCTTTTCCCGCCTTCAAGCGTTGCATAACCGATATTTTCAAATGCTGCGCTGTTTGCAACTTTACTGTCATGGGTTCTCTCTTGCACGAAAGAGGAATCAACATCCAAAAACTCAACGTGCCAACCGCCGTATTTCGCAATAGAACCGTTTACCAGATAATTTAACAGGGAAGTGCCAAAGGTAGCGACAGCCGTAATCATGGCGGCGGACAGAACAACTCCGATCACCGTGACAATCGTTCGGGAACGGCTTTTTTTCATACTTTGCAGTGTGACTTTGTTAAAAATATTCATGGCCGAACCACCTGTTCATCCCGCGTTACTTTGCCGTCTGTTATACCGATAATACGGTCTGCTTGCAGGGCAATATTTTCGTCATGGGTGACGAGGATCAGGGTCTGCCCATATTTTTTATTGCTTTCTTTGAGCAGCTTGATGATTTCATGTCCATTTCGGCTATCTAAGCTGCCCGTGGGTTCGTCGGCAAGCATGACCGCCGGGGCATTCATCAAAGCGCGTCCTATGGAAACACGCTGTTGCTGACCACCTGAAAGCTGATTGGGTAAATGCGTTTTTCGATCTTGCAACCCAAGCATTTCGAGCAGGTCATTTAGCCTTTCCTCGTTGACCTTGCGCTTGTCCATAAGGATAGGCAAGGTGATGTTTTCCACTACATTCAGAGTGGGAATGAGGTTGTGAAATTGGTAAATCAGTCCAACTTGCCGTCTGCGGAAGATCGCGAGTTTTTCATTGCTTTGGCTATATACATCTTGCCCGTTCAAATATACCTTTCCGCTTGTCGGTACGTCTACGCCCCCGACGCTGTGAAGCAATGTAGATTTGCCCGAGCCGGACGAACCGATGATTGCGGTGAATCCTCCCTTTTCAATTGTAAGTGAAACATGGTCAAGCGCAGTAACTTGATTATTTCCCTTACCGTAGACTTTGCATAAATTTTCAATTTTTAAAAACTCCATTATGTGAGTCTCCTTTCTGATGGGTTACCCATATAATAGAACCTTCAACTTACATCTCTGTGACTTTCAGGTGAGAGATCTGTCACTTTGAGAAACGAATGGTAAAGATTGCGCCGCCTTGCGGGTGGTTTTTTGCGGTAATCGTTCCTCCTTGCCGCGTTATAATCATCTTGCAGAGAGCCAATCCAATCCCGTATCCTGTAGCGTTTGGGTTTTTCCCGCGATAAAACCTGTCAAACAAGCAGTGCAAATCTTCTTTCTGAAAACCCGCACCGCTGTCGTGGATGGCAATCTCGGTAAATAACCGGTTATCCGTACAATCAATCTCAATCCTCCCGTGCTCGCCTGCACTTTCTATACAATTTTTGAGGATGTTTTGAATTGCTTGCGAAATCCAACCTGGATCGCCTTGAATAAGTACTACTTTCGGCACGTCTATTTGCAAATCAATATAGCGCAGTTCTATTGGGATTAGGAACGGGCGAAGGGCGGAGCGTATCAAGCTATCTACATCTATCTGCTCGTTTTGGAATACCACAATGCCCGCGTCCAAGCGAGATAATTTTAGTAGAGAAGTAATCAGCCAATCCATCCGCACAAGCAATTCTTCTGTTTCTCGTATAAATGCTTTCCGTTCGTTTTCATTAGGGCTATTCTCTAACAAAGACAGAATGAGGTTGGCTGATGTGAGTGGGGTTCGGAGTTGGTGGGCTATGTCGGCCAGCGAATCGGCAAGATGTTCTTTTTCTTTTTTCAGCGCATCGTTTTGCTCCCGAATGCGCAGTAGCATTTTTGTTATCTCGCTGTGCAGAATAGAAAGCTCGCCCTCGTCCGACTCTTCAATGTACAGAAGGTCAGCATTATGAAGCACAAGGTCGATTTGATGTGAAATCCGTGCAATGCTTATGTATCGGGCTTTGGTAAACACGAAAAACGCTATGCCAAAAGCGGCGGTAGAGGTAGTGGTAAGGATTCCCGCCGCCATATTGATTGCAAATCCCAGCGTCACAGCGGAGGTGGCAATTAAGGAGAACAAAATGACAAAATGTCGAAACTCTCTATTCCGAAGCATACTCGTTCCCCAATCTATATCCCGTCCCACGAACAGTCAGAATAATTTGCGGACTTGCTGGATCGTTCTCTATCTTCTCCCGCAAACGTTTGATGTACACGGTCAGTGTATTGTCATTGACAAACTCGCCTGCAGCGTCCCACAATTCGTCAAGCAGCCTGCCTCTCGTGATAATACTTTTCGAATTGCTAATAAACATCAGCAACAAGCGGTATTCTAATGCTGAAAGAAAGACTTCGCTACCGTTTTTCTCCACAATGCCACTTGCCATATCGACATGAAGCCCGTGAATTTTAAAATCAGATATGGAACGCCCACTTTTTCGCAAGGCGGCTCCAATTCGTGCAATCAATTCACGCGGACGAAAAGGCTTAGTGATATAGTCGTCCGCGCCCATGTTCAGCCCGGTAACAACACTTGACTCATCGCCAGAAGCCGTCAGAAAGATTATGGGAATATCTTGCGTTTTTTTGATTTCCGTGCAAACCGCAAAGCCATTTCCATCAGGCAAAGAAATATCAATCAACGCCAAGTCAAATTTATTTCCGGCAAGCGCGGTAAGGGCTTCACTCCGCGTAGGGACATGAGAGACTGTAAATCCCTCTGAGCGGAGCAGAAGCACAAGGTTTTTAGCGATTGTCTTATCGTCCTCAACCAAAAATATCTGGTTCATTTATTTGCACCGTCCTTTACTTTACTGCAACTATATCGTCCGTTAGCCGGGTTTTTAGCGTCAATTGGAACAAGGCAAGTATTTCCCATTTTTTCGCTGATTCCTTTGTCGTTATATAATCTATGCATAACACCTCCTTAGATCTATTATATTTCTTTTGACAGAAACATACAGTCCGAGGTATAAACAAAAAATATAGGGTGTGTAAACTTATATTAAAGGCAGAAATATGAACGCTAAAATGTAATAGGGTTAAATAGTATGAAGCTAAATGTAACAGGAAGAAATCTCTCGAAAGAAAAGAGTCTGCAAATTAAGGATGAATTTCAAAAGCAATGTCTGATAAAAGGTTTAAAACAAGAAAAAAGCCGTAGGACTTGATAATCCTACGGCAAATCTCAAAAGCCGAAAACATCCTTATTGAACCGTGACAAATGCGCAGGGGATTTGTTCTGTAATAAAGCTATCCATCTAGTTTAAAGTTGAAAATACCTTACTCTGCTTGGAACTGGAACCACTTAAAATCAAACTGGCTCCCCGGTAGAAATATAAAGGTGACGGTTTGCGGACCGGTTATGCGCTCCAATACAAATTCTCTTTCGCAATAATCACTTGACTGTGTAAACTCCACAAGCTGTCTCTTTTCACCCTCTGGTCCGCTAAATAGAATATGCAGAGTATTTTTATCGATAGGCGAATGCCCGCATAAGGTTAGTTTAGTGCTTCCAGTATGACCGAAGTCCATATCTTTAAAGATGAGAGAGACGTTGTTACCAATATTTTTGATTTGTCCATCTGCCAGCGTAAAGGAATCCCCATAAATCTGATTGTATTCTAGAACGTTAAGTTGTTCGTACGCTTTTAAAGGCTTGTTAAACTGAAAGCCCTTGAGATGAATCTTTTTATGAAGAACAAAACAAAGGGTGGTGACACCTTTTATTCGCTCAGGTAATGGGTAGGTCTCCTCTTGATATACATTCCATATGGATGGTTTTTGATAGGTTACCTGTGTCAGCAGAGCTGCGTTTGGAGCATCCGGTGTACCTTTCCATATATCAATCGTATATTTATCGTTATCTAGCGCGAAGATAGGAAGGGTAAGTTCAGTAGCTCCATAATCACCGAAATCGATGTTGTCAAAACAGATCCAGCTTTCTCCTTCTCTTGCAGTAGCCACTCCGCGTTCATTCCCATTTGTTAAGTTCCGGCTCGTATTGCTATGATAACCAGCGGAAACAAACTCATAAGGATTCAAAAAGGCAGCTCCCATATCTCGAATATGAAATTCCATAAGCGAATACAGGCGCACTTGATCTGCACCGTTTTTCGTTGCACACCGTACATAAACGTCTCCGTCTCCCAAAGCCGAAATTACTGCTTCATGCCCATTTGCCTCAAGAACGGCTATATTAGCGTCAATACCGGCAGCATTCGTAACTCGCCATTCAATTTCCTGATAGGTTGCGTTCTCTGGATGAATTTGCACACGAACCGGAAGTGAACGGGTGTCCTTCGTTAGTTGATTTCCTTGCGGGCATATGATTTCCAGCTTGCGAACGGGAATTTCATCTGATAAATAGTTTTGGGATAACTCGCTCACATCCGATAGTGATTGTGATGAGTGTTGATAAAGTACAAGCTCTTCGTCCTTAGAATGATCTAGCTCTCGTGCTTCCGAAGTCAGTGTAAGCTCAGCAGACTGTAAGCCATGGGAAGATGCACGTACAACGATTGTACCTGACTCCAATGAAGAGGCAATGACCGCAAGCAATTTGCCGCTGAACATCCGGCGACTTGTTCCTTTATATGAATCGTAGTCAGTGCTGTCACCATTATCCAAACCAACAAGACGCCCCGGTCCTTCTACAGAGATTTGAATACGATTATTGGCGTTCTCCACGGGACGTCCTTCTTGATCGAGGGTCGAGATCTCCACAAATACCAAGTCCGATCCGTCAGCAGTCATCTGAGTTTTATCAGGATTCATGACCACAGTGGCCGAATCTCCGAAAGAAGTTACCGTATCATCAGCGATCTGTACTCCGTGTTCATCATAAGCGACTGCTCGGAGAGTACCTTTGCTATAGGGGAGCTGCCATTCCCCAAGCAGCTTTTTACCATGTTTATGGTCAATGTTAACCGTGCCCATGGATTGATCATTAAAGAACAATTCGATTTGTGGTGCGTTGGAGCATACTCGCACATCAATAAGCTGCCCTTCAGAGAAATCCCAGTACGGAAAAATATGAATCATCGGGGCGACCTTGTAATCCGTCCATTCTGCTTGATAAATATAATAGGAATCCTTTTTGAATCCTGCGGTATCCAGTTGACCGAAATACGAGTTTTTAGTGAAGTACGGAGTCGGCTCCCCAATATAGTCAAATCCAGTCCAAATAAATTGTCCAGGTGAGTAGGTCGCATCACGATCTGCGATGATGCAAGCTTCTGTGTTTTTGGCACCCCAGCTAGTAGAACTGTTCCCTAAGGCTGAGCATTGTTCATCATCGTCAGACAATACAGACTGAGCATAAGGGAAGTGGTAGATGCCTCTGCTCTGTACAGTAGACGAAGTTTCACTACCATAAATAATCCAGTCGGGATGTTCCTCATGATGCTGGTCATAGTATTTTTCGGCATAGTTATACCCTGCGAACTTCACTAGATCTGCGCATTTCTGTGCATTCTCCCATGGCATATAGTTTGAACCGATAGTAACCACTGCATTTCCTTTAGGGTCATGAACCTGCACCAGATCACGTAATTCTATGGTTAACTCTTGGCCGCGTTCATCGGCATGGGTGTCGTATATTTCATTTCCGATACTCCACATGAGCATGGAGGGGCGATTTCTATCCCGGCGTACCCAGCTGGCAATATCTTGTTTCCACCAATCCGGATAAAATCTGGCGTAGTCAAAAGGAGTTTTACTGCGTTCCCACATATCGAATGCTTCGGAAACTATGAGCACGCCCATCTCATCCGCTAGTTCCATCAGTTCAACGGCTGGCATATTGTGGGCCGTACGAATAGCGTTTACGCCCATCTCCTGCAGGAGGATAATCTGTCTTTTTAGAGCTGCCTTATTCACCGCAGCCCCCAAACATCCCAAATCATGATGTTGGCATACGCCATGAATCTTCACCTTTCGGCCATTCAAAAAGAAACCTTGTTGGCTGTCAAACTCCATCGTACGGAATCCGAAGGTTTGGATTTCTTCTTCTATTACCTGATCATTCTCCAGCAGTTCAGTTTTTAGGGAATAGCAGTAAGGCTGGTTAATATCCCAGAGCATTGGATTATTGACGGATAAGAGGGCAGAGCTGGATACAGCAGACCCGACTTGTACTGGACTTTCATTTTCTGCATGAGAGATACAGATACCTGAAGCGTCCAGTATACTGTGACGAATTATGTAGTGTTTTTCGCTTTGCAATAGATCATTGCACAAGACTTCGGTATCTACCTCAACATTCCAGGAATCCTCTTTTTTGTGAGTAGAGATATAAATACCATCAGGCACAATATGTGTCCCTGGATACGTCTTCAGCCATACACTGCGATAGATGCCCGCACCGGAATACCAGCGTGAATTAGGAGACTCATGAACCACTTGAACATAGATTTCGTTGATACCTTCAATAATGTATGGCGTGATATCTAATTCAAAAGTCGAGTATCCATTTTTCCAGACGCCTGCGATATGGCCGTTCACATAGAGAGTGGAGTCCATGTATACGCCTTCAAAACGAAGCGAGACACGACTATTTGGCACTTTCTCATCTATAACTATGCTTTTACGGTACCAGCCTTCTCCGTTTTCATATAGATTATGTGTATCAAAAATTAGCCAGTCATGGGGTAAGGTTACGTCGATCCACTCCGAATCAGCTGCTATCACCGATTCTAAAGTGGACTTAAGCGGCTGTTTGCTGAATAACCAGTCATTATTTAATCTTGTTTTCTGACTCATGAATGAAGTTCTCCTTTATCTTTGGAAAATTTAGAAGTGGTTATTAACGATGTGAATGATTTCCGTAAAGCCTTTTGTATTCTTTTTTATCATATCAAAGATTTTACAAAAAGACATTCACGAAGAAGAGTGAAAAAACTGTTATAACAAAGCTATTGAAATCGCATTCAAAATGATAACATGCTATTGGTAAATTATCTATTTATTTCTTAATATATCTTTTATTGCGGAGGATGAAATTTATACAAAAACAGTACTAATGAATGATGCAAAGAAGTATCTCTGATCTATGAAAAAGATTTTCGCTACAGAAGCTAATGAAAGTGAAGTGAGGGAAATTGCCTGGTACACCGGCTAAGATGTGTTGGGCTTATCGCTGATTTAATACTTTACAAATACTTGTCTGCATGTACTTGTGTTTGTTCGAATAAGTTAGAAAGAAGGACAGGACAAACCATAGGTGGAGATGCGTATAAATGGGGATGCGTAAACAAAGTTTTATTCGTGGCACGTTCATATTAACCGTGTCGTCATTTTTCACAAAAGGGCTTGGTTTTTTGAACGGAGTCTTGCTGGCACGTTTTTTGGGAGCAGAGGGAGTAGGGCTGCTTATGATTGCTCATCCACTGCTTCCCTTATTCATTACGCTGACAGAGCTGGGGCTTCCTGTTGCGATTTCAAAGCTTGTATCGGAAGCTGAGGTTAAGCAGGATGAAGCGCGAGTAAAGCGTATTCTCACAGTATCCTTAAGCATTACGGGTACGTTGAGTATTATATTAACTTTAGTGGCTCTGTTTGGCTCCAAATGGATCGCATCGATTTTTTTGGCCGATCAGCGGGCGTATTATGCTATGGTTGCTATTACGCCGATCATTCCAATTATTGCGATGTCTGCTGTACTGAAAGGTTATTTTCGTGGAAAACAGAACATGAACCCACTTGCCTTTTCCGATATTATTGAGAATCTGGCGCAAATCATTGTCATTATCGGTGTGGTCAACGTTTTGTTGCCCTACGGTATTGCCTATGCGGCTGCTGGTGCAATGGCTGCCTCCGTTGTTGGGGAAGGTTTTGGTTTGCTCTATTTATTCGCTGTTTTCAAATGGGCAAATCGAGGTAAGGTCAAAACCTCTTCACCACCTACGACAAGAATTTCACTTAAAGGAGACAGTACGTTGAGAGATTTGCTGCGCATCGGCTTACCGATGACAGGCAGCGGTTTTATTCATTCTCTCTATCATGCCTTTCTACCACTGCTGATTACGAAAAGTCTAGTACTGTTTGGTGTGGGTGTTGAGATGGCGACCAAGCAATTCGGACTTCTGGCGGGTTATGCTCTTCCCATGTTGTTTCTCCCCAGCTTCTTCACACAATCGTTGTCGACTGCATTAATTCCGGCGATCAGCGAAGCAAGTGTGAGCAACAATAGCAAGCTTATGCATAGTCGGATGGATATGGCTATGCGATCCGCGCTTATAGTAGGTTTCCCATGTACAATCATCCTGTACTTATGGGCTGTACCCTTAACAACCATGATCTATCATTCGCCAGAAGCGGGCGAGCTGTTAAAGTTAATAGCACCCTTATTTTTTCTTTATTATTTCGGAGCGCCACTGCAAGCAATTTTGCTTGGTTTGGGGAAAGCATCAACGGTTATGTGGAATCATATTCTTACGAATGTCTTTGAAGTGATTGCGATCTTTGTTCTAGGTTCTAATATTGGAATCGAAGGGGTGGCCATGGGATTCGGACTGGGGCTCTTGCTGCTGACACTGTTGAATTTTTTATCTGTGGCAGGAACGATCGGGTTTTATTTTGACTTTCGTATTGTATTCAAGGTTGGAGCAGGAGGAATTGTCATGGCGCTTAGCGGGTTGGCGGCTCACGGAATTCTGGAGCGATTGGACCTGGGGCAGATTATTCAACTGTTCGGAGCGTTGCTTGTTTCGTTAATCACCTATGCAGCAACATTGCAGGTAACCCATGCGTGGGAAAGGGCACCGAAACCACCAACGATTACACCTGTTTCTTGAAAGAGGAGGGGATATTCCGGTACCGTGCTCCAAAAAGTAAATTGACTGATTATGCAACCCTCTGTGTAACAGTATGGAGGCGGATGAAGGTAATGGATGGGGAGCAGCGAGGTGTTTAACTGTATTTTGTGCAGCTATAATCGTTCAAAATAGTTGTGCATTGAAAATAGCTGTATTTCTTACATCTATTCTCACGAGTTAAAGCCTATTAGGTGATTTCTCTTGATTTTAATTGTATAGAATGCAGTTAAAGTCGGAGTTATTCCCTAGCAATATGGATTAAGTGTATAAAATACAGTTATCTCATTAGATTGCGTTAAAATCTTGCGCTACAAATATACGGAGTGGGGATATCAGAAGTTACAGTCATAATTTGCTCAGGCAAACCGCCAGTGATCCAAAATATCAGGCAATGATCCTTGATTATCGGAGATTGCTGCCTAATTGACCATGTGTGAACTACGCTCAATTGCCTCAAAGCAAAAATGGAGTCTATCTCATAAGTAATTTAAGTAATTCCTATAGGGATGATTCATATGGCAAGTTGGATTGATTAGGTAACATTTTGCGCACACGTATTTGCTATCGGACACAGCTGAGCTTAAGAGCAGATTTAGCTTACATTTGGAATTTTAACGGACCCCATCGCAGTTATTACCATGAAAAACTCCCGAAATGACTCTCTTTTTAAGGAATAGTTGCACTGGAGTCCGTAACCTAACTCAAAAGCCTAAAAACAAGCAAATAGCGTCTTCTGAGTCCGAAAAGTTCAAATCTTGATTAAGACTGGGTGATTTAGGTAGGTGCAACGGATAAAAGCATTCGACCCCCGGTTCATAACAGCAAAGCAACAATTCTCCTATAACGGATATTCGCTGCTCTGCTGTTTTTTACTAAAAGAAAAAGCAGGTGGTCTTAATGGAAAGAAAACATGTAGTTTAGTTTGAACAAAGGAATACGTACTGGAGCAAGTTATTGGAGAGGGTAGGGGAGCTGATATACCAATCCCTATGGCATTTAATGAATGATTTGGTTGCGTTACTGGTTCGTACCCGTTTACGGACTGACTGTAATGGAGATGTAGACTATTAAGTAAGTACTGATAAGGAGAGTTTGTCGTAAAGGACGGCAAATGGTGCGATTCAAGCTTTTACGAGACAGTTAAAAAGTGGAGCAGGACAACGCTAGTTATTACCGAGTATTACCGAGTACTAACCTTGACCGTATTTTTTTCTGTAATGACTCAGTGTGAGTAGTGGCCAGATATACCGATAACTATGATAATTGGAATAGAAATTACCGGGGAGACCAGCGCCAGTGGGATAAGAAGTTTTCCAATCCTCTTCATGAATAGACGTGATTAGTCTTTGAATTCCTTTTTCCACCGCAGCTGTTGGCTCTGGCTGAACGGCGATAATCGCATCAAGTGCCCAGGCGGTTTGTGAAGGTGTGCTTTCTCCTAAAGGAACATATTGTAGTAGCCGGTCGCTGTGACAAGACTCCCCCCAACCGCCGTCCGAGTTCTGAATGCTTAGAAGCCACTTCACTCCTTTTTGCAATGTATCATGATTTATAGGGAGCCCAACAGCCTGCAGGCCTGTTAATGATGCCCAAGTGCCATAAATATAACAAACACCCCATCTTCCGTACCACGAACCATCCTTCTCCTGATGTTGAATCAGCCATTTTGTACCCCTTTTAATGAACTCGTGTTGTGTATTTAAACCAGCGAAGTTTCCGAGAAACTCCAAAGTTCGTCCGGTAAGATCTGCTTCCGAAGGATCAATGGCTGCAGATTTAGCACCATCGATAGCGAGCCATGTGAGCATTTCTTTATTGGTGTTTTTTTCGAATGCCGGCCAACCGCCATCGTTATTTTGCATCGATAGGACCCAATTCAGTCCGCGATTCCATGATTCCAGATATGAAGGGTGAATGGTTGATAAGCTTCGGATGGCTCGCAAGGCTGCCGTTGTATCATCTACGTCCGGATTGATTGTATTAGACTCAGAGAATCCCCATCCACCGGGAACTATATCCGGATTATGGATGCTCCAATCAGCAGTTTTATGATGCTGTTTTTCCAGAAGATAAGAAGCAGCGTGTTTTATTCCTTTGTGATCAACTGGAATTTGTGCCTCTTGTAAAGCATAGGAGATTAACGCTGTATCCCATATTGTAGATGGAGAGTTTTGAATTGTAGTATTATGATTTGATTGGCATTGCAGCGCGGTGAGACCTCGAATGGCCTGTGTAATTATCGGATGCTGCCGATCATAATCGAGAGCAAGCAGGGCAAAAACCATAAGAATTGTACTGCTGGCATAGCTGTAAAAGGTACCGTCGGATTCGATTCGCTGGAGCATATATTGCTCCGCTTTGTTTTTGGCAGCTTCATGTATGTAGTGTGGACTCCCGAGTAATCTGCTCAAACCCATTTGAATAACATCCTGCATCTCCTGATATCCACGGGTAGGCGATTCATCTCTATCCAATCGTGTCTCCATAAGATCTGACAGATCAGGAGCATGGGTTGTAGTGATCGAAAATCGCCGATCGGCCATAATGAGCATAGGAGTGAGGTGTACCCTAGAGTAGCCAGAGAATTCGAAATAGTTAATTGGGAAGTAAGACGGAAACAAAAGCACCTCCAGTGGAATCGAAGAAATTGCTAAAGGCCACTTGCTTTGACCCGTTGCGGCGAGAATGACTCTAGTTAAGATACTTGTGACCTTGCCTAAACCACCTTTAGACAGTATATAACGCTTAGCCCGAAGTATTGGCTCGTCTGTTATCTTACTGTATCCAGAATAGAGCAGGGCATAATAAGCTTCGACTGATGTGGATAAGTTCCCAGCTTCTTCGTCCTTATATAACTGCCAGCAACCCTCTCGCTGTTGTGCATCAAGAATGCGATCATGTAGCTGCCGAATGAGCGTTTCATTCTGTAGGTTCAACACCCTAAAGAGAATGATCATATAAGCATCGATCACAATCCCGTTCTCAAAACAAAAATGCCATGAGCCGTCATCCTTCTGCTGTTGTAGCAAGAACGTTGACAAACGTTCGATTTCTTCATCTACTTTACTTAGTATATCCGTCATGTTTTGGGTTCCTCCGAAGGGCATCATTTTTAACATTATATGAAGTCGGAGAACAGGACATGAAAAAGAGCTGCTTAGTCGCTTTTACGCAACTTTGCAGCCCTTTTTACATTCCCTCTTAGAATTATTAAACGGTTAATTTTCAATCACAATACGATTTAGCTTGAGATTAACCGGAGCTGCAATGGTGTCACCTACAGGGCATTTGCTCTCCAGAAATTGTACGAACTGTTCGACCTTCTCAGCAGGGGATGGAGTCTTTATGTAGAATGTATACCGAATATCGGAATAGCCAGGACGTACTTCAGAGCGGTTGAAGAATCCGTCGAGATCCAAGTCACCTTCCACATCTACTCTGAAATCTTCAAGCTCCACCTCAAATTTAGAGGCGTAGACCCGAGCTACAATGGATTGGCAGGCACCCAAAGAAGCGAGCAAAGCTTCAACAGGATTCATTCCTGTATCCGTGCCCCCTAGACTTGTCGGTTCATCGATGACCAGCTCGAATTGTCTTGCATTAGTAACGACCTTTACGCCGTCTTGCAAATGAGCAGTTGCTTTGAAAGTTTGAACATTTGGCATGTGTTTACACTCCTTCTTGTGGACAAACTAAGGATGATTTAATGTTTCTTATTTTTTTGTAATTCATAGTATGTTTCTAGGAATTGTATAGATTATAGTTCTATTCTGTATACCCGTCAATACATGATTAAAATTATAGTTAGGAGGCAGCTAGAGTGTCGACCGAAATTGAGGGCTATTTGGACTATCCTATGGTTGCAATTCCAGGGGGAGAAATAGAATTAAGAGACGATCGGATAAAGCGTAGTTGGAAAGCACAATTCAAACCGTTTCTTCTTGCACCCTATCCTGTAACTATGGATCTATCCAATGCTATAATTAATAACTCATCTCAGGGAGATCTAAAGCCGTTTGTGAATATAAAGGTGAAGATGGTATACACATTACTTGGATAAGGAGTCAGACGGCTTCCATCTTACCCGGTCTTATTAATGGGCTATGGTTTTGTAAGTGGAATTAGAGGAGGGAATAATTATGCGCGAAGGGCACATAGATAAGCACGGTTATAACGAGCATCGAGAATACGGAGAGCATGAAGAAATGAATATAAATGGAGTCAAGGAGGGTTCGGAGCATCCTCACAAAAGCGCTCAGACCTTTCGTCGTGCTAGGGCTATCGCATTTTTGGACAAGCTAATGATTAATCGTTCGGCGTTGCAGCAGCAGCTAAACGAGTCAGAGATTGAATCGGCAAAATAAGTCATTAGTGGTGAACTAAAAGCTACGGAAGCGATCATCGATGAGTTCATACATATGTTTCAGATTCATGAGATAACTTCTGATAATAGAGAAGAGAGAAGATAGAACCTAAGCCACTCAGCTATATAGAGGTGTTCATTCCCTAAGTTTTGATATGAATGAAAAAAAGACTTCTGAAGAAATCAGAGGTCTTCTTTATGTGTAGCTAATAAAGAAAAATGTCTAATGTAAAGAGAATACATCATTAAGTAAAACGCTTTCATGTTCACTCGATAAATTGATTTATATAATTAGTCCTGTAAGCAATATAAAAATGGGGGGCGAAAAAGAATGAAAAAAGTCAACAAAAAAAGGATTAGCCTAACTCTAACAGTGTTGATGGCTATGTCCATACTTATCACTGCTTGTGGTGGGAACAACGGGAATAACGTGAATTCTGAGGCTAATGCAAACGCAGGCAAAACGGGAAAAACCCCTGCGGCGGAAGAGAAGCTCAAGATTACTATGTGGTCCCAATTCGCGGATCCAAATTCTAAAGACGGCGGGTTTGTTGGTTTTTATAAAGCACTTGAAGCAACCCAGGCTAAATTTCCTAATGTTGAAATCGAGCATGTGGGTGTTGGGGGCGAGTCTTATAAAACAAAAGTGAAAGCGGCTTCAGCCGCCAATGAGCTGCCCGACATTTTTTACACCTGGGGTGGCGGATTCTCTGAGCCATTTATAGCGGGGAACCGGATTTTGTCCATTGATGATCTCGCAAAAGATGGAACGCTGGACCA
Organism: Paenibacillus sp. FSL R7-0048; assembly: GCF_038004505.1. Lineage (NCBI taxonomy): Bacteria > Bacillati > Bacillota > Bacilli > Caryophanales > Paenibacillaceae > Paenibacillus > Paenibacillus sp. FSL R7-0048. The sequence continues at coordinate 3,485,158 of NZ_JBBORF010000001.1, forward strand.
AATTGTACCAGGTACGACAGACAATTTCATCTTCGATAGCAAGCTTTACGGTCTGCCGATCAATATAGCTACTGCTCAAATGTACGTCAATAAAGAACTATTTGAGCAAGCAGGAGCGAAAATTCCGGAAACATGGGATGAGCTTGTTGCTGCGATTGAAGCACTAAAAGCAAAAGGCATTCAGCCGATTGCACTTGGGGCTAAAGACAGATGGCCAGCAATGCAATGGAACGCGATTCTAGCCATCCGGATGGCAGGCGTGGATGCTGTAAATGCCGCTTTAACGAAAACAGGATCATTCGACACAGCTGAATTCACAGAAGCTGCTGCGAAATACAAACAATTGATTGATGCGGACTCCTTCGGAAAACATTTTGTTGGAACTTCTTATGATGACGCGACAAATATGTTCCTATCAGGCAAAGCAGCTATGATGTTCATGGGCGCTTGGGTCAACGGACAGATTGAAGATGATAACTCTCTGGTCAAAGGTAAAGTGGTACCGATTAAATTTCCAACCATTCCAGGGGGGAAAGGAAATGCTGACGAGTGGTTCGGAGGTTCGGGTGAAACATTCGTGCTCAATGCCGATCTGAAAAACAAGGAAAGAATATGGGAAGTATACAAGTTCTTTATTGAGACCATGTCTAAAGAAGTATTTCTGGCTGGTTCAGGCTCCTCAGCATGGAAAGTTGATGTAGGTGACACTTCTCAAATGAATCCACTGGCTCTGCAAATTGGTGAATTGTCCTCTTCAGCAACTGGTTTCTCCTACTGGTGGGATCAAATGCTGAATGGTAATGACACTGAATCTATGTTTGGTTCGCTGATGAAATTCGTCGCCGGAAAAACAACACCTGAAGACTACACGAAAGAACTACAGAGCAAGGTCAATCAAGGACAATAATCTGCGTCAGGCGGCGAGAATTGTTCGCCGCCTGATCGATTTAAGGTGGAGTGAAGCATGCATCAAGTATTCGGAAACAAAAAGGCTATCGCCGTATTTGTTGTTCCTGCTTTGATTTTATACATTCTTGTTGGTTTTTTCCCGATCCTTCAGTCTATGTATTACAGTCTGCTGGACTGGGATGGGATACAACCGGCTAAATTTATTGGTTTAGCTTCTTATAAGGATTTATTTTTTACAGATACGTACGGCATGGATTTTAATCATTCGATACTTAATACGTTGTATCTGGCAGTTCTTTCTGTTTTCATGCAACTTCCGATAGCTCTGGTGCTCGCTCTGGTTCTTGCCAGAGGGGTGTGGGGTGAAAAGCTGTATCGTACTTTGTATTTCATTCCAGTCTTGGTATCCTCCTCTGTCATCGGGGTTATGTTTCTGAAAATCTATCAGCCTGAATATGGCTTGTTGAATACGATACTCAATCAACTAGGCTTGTCCTCCTGGACACATGATTGGTTAACGGAAAGCGGAACTGCACTAATAAGTGTTATGATTCCAATCGTTTGGCAATATATCGGCTACCATATGCTTCTAATGTACGCTGCCATCAAAGGGATTCCTGAAGATTTGTACGAAGCTGCAAAAATTGACGGAGCATCAAGTATAAGAACCGCCTTCTCTATCACTATTCCACTTATTTCACCGATCCTGAAGGTATGTGTCATATTTGCTGTTTTGGGATCATTGAAGTTTTTCGATTTAGTCTTCATTATGACCAATGGCTACCCAACACCGGAAACTAGTGTTCCAAGTACATTGATGTATTCGTCGATTTTTAATCGCAATATGTATGGGTACGGCAGCGCGATGGCCGTGTTTATGGTTGTGGAATGTCTCTTTTTCTACTTAGTTCTACAAAAACTGATCAGAACCTACGATGATAAGGAGGAGAGCTAATGACAACAACACATAACCGCCGCTGGCCAAAGGTTGTTTTGCAGATTGCATTTCTAATCTTCGCAGTTATTCAACTGTATCCGCTCGTGTGGCTTGTATTTTCCTCCTTTAAAACAAACATAGAAATTACAGGCTCAAATGTGATGGGCTTGCCTAATGAGTGGCGGTGGGCGAACTACGACTACGCACTTTTTAAGGCGAATATCGCACGTAACTTTTTGAACAGCCTTATGTATACAACGGTAACTGTCATTATTTCTGCTCTGTTATCGGCAATGGTTTCTTTTGCTGTCGCAAGAATGAAGTGGAAGCTTAATAATGTGGTGCTTACTTTCTTCATGCTGGGATTGATGATCCCCGTTCATGCTACGCTGCTACCTGTCTTTCAGATGTTAAAAATGACAAGCTTGCTGAATACGCCTTGGGCCTTAATCATTCCTTATACCGTTAGTGCACTTCCTACTACAATCTTTATCATGATTGGTTTCTTTAGAGCGCTGCCAGGGGAGTTGGAAGAAGCCAGCGTTGTAGACGGCTGCAATATTTATCAGGTTTTTTTCCGTATTATGCTTCCGCTTGTAAAGCCGGCTATCGTAACCACTTCCATCTTTACTTTTTTATCCGCTTGGAACGAACTGATGTTTGCCAATACATTCATTAATGATCCTGACTTAGCAACAATTACCGTCGCCATCAATTCGTTTAAAAGTGCCTATGCCACAGAATTTGGACCTATGTTCGCAGGAATGGTTGTGGCTACACTACCCATGATCATTATCTACTTGTTCCTAAGTAATCAAGTCCAAAAAAGCATTATTGCCGGGGCAGTTAAGGGTTAAAGCAATGGGATAGGAATCTTTCGAAAAATGCTATACTAGTGTCGTATTGAAGAAGCTATAAATAAAAGTCCGTATTCGCTTAATGTCGGCCAGGAGGTTACCGATGAGGTTTGCACGTATCCGATCACAAATCGTTTTTTACTACTTGGCCTTATTAGTGGTTTCCATGATTGCAAGCGGTATTATGTACCAACGAATCAATGAGAAATTCACCGAGGAAAAGGTAGGTGAGGTATCGCTTCAAACCTTAAACGCCATGAATTCCGGAATCGAATCACTTCTTGACAGTACGAATAATTATTCCAAGATGATCGTGTCGAACAATACGGTTCAGGAAATTTTGGGCAGTGATCTGGCGGGTAACGACATCGGAATTTTAACTTACAAGCTAGAGGTGGCTCTGTCAGATTTTATGCTCGCAGAGCCCTCTATCTCTTCTGTCTATCTATTCGATAATGCAGGACGTAAGTTTGCGATTGATTTGCAGTCTGCAAAACCGATCAGAACAGATGGGATCGAGTCAGCGGAATGGTACTCCGAGGCAGTCGCCTTGGACGGAAAAGCAATTTGGAGGAAAAATGCCGGAGGTATCTTCAATTTTGAGACGAAGGAACCCCAGCAGGATCCACAATATATTTCTCTGATTCGTATCGTAAACGACATGAACACTTCCAAGAAAATAGGAGTATTAGTCGTGAACATTACGGTTCAGGAGCTGAAAAAAAGCTATGAACGTTCGATCAACGATAATAAACCTGATTTAATGATCGAAACTGGATATGAGACACTCCTTGATTTTACACGGCCTGAATTATCGAACTATACAAACTCTTCTATGCTTGATGTGCCGCTCGGCAGTAGCAAAATCGTAAAGATCAAAGATCATAATTATCTGATCTCTTCTCTGGTTTCAATGGATCGTGGTTGGAGGTTTACTAGCGCTCAGCCTTTGGGGGAATGGGAAAGCCCCTATCGTCAATTTAATCTGATGCTGTTAATGATTATGTTGTTTAATTTCATTTCTATATTTTTAGGTTCCGTCTGGATTTCTAGATTCATTACTACACCTATTTTACATATGCTGCGATCCATGAAAAAAGTGGAGATTGGAGATTTCAGTTTGGTTCGGTACGAGGCGAGAACGGATGAGCTGAACCAGTTGAAAGATAGGTATAACAATATGATTATGACCATTGAGCAAGCGCTGAAGCGGGAGAAAGAAGAACAGAAATTGATTCGGAAACTCGAATTGGATATTTTGCAGCAGCAAATTAAACCACATTTTTTATATAACACGTTAGAATCAGCTGGCTATTTAACTTTGTCAGGAAATAATAATGAGGCGTACCAGATTATTTCTGAGCTTGCAGCCTTCTATCGTCAGAGTCTTAGTAAGGGCAGTGATGTAGTAACGTTAAGAGAAGAAGTAGAGATCACTAAAAGTTATTTGAGTATACAAAATATTCGCTATCCAGAAATTTTCATCAGTGAAATTGAGGTGTCGGAAGAAGCTGAGTATGTTCGGATACCCAAATTGACGCTTCAGCCGCTTGTAGAAAATGCGCTTTATCATGGTATTCGCCCTTTAGGGGAGTGTGGTAAGATTCGCATCCTTGCCCGTATTCAGGGGAATCGACTGAAGCTAGTCGTGGAAGATGATGGTGTGGGGATGAATGAAGACAAACGTCGGGAAATGCAAGCTGAGCCCTATGGGCAAAATGAGTCCAGTTTTGGGTTGCGCGGTACTTTGATGCGTTTGAAGCTGTACTATGGGGCGGACATGAATTGTAGTTTGGTCAGTGCACCGGGAGAAGGAACTCGGATTGAATTGGAACTACCGCTTGAGGAGGGGAATAGTCATGGAGCTTGAACTGCTCAGAGCCATTATTGTGGATGATGAAATTAATGCGAGAAAAATTGTTCCCATCATTATAGATTGGCAAGCAGTTGGTTACAGATTCGTAGGTGAGGCCTCGAATGGAAGCGAAGCGTTAGATCTGATCGAAACCATGAAACCGGATGTAGTATTTACAGATATCAGTATGCCTTTTATGGATGGACTGGAATTAAGCCGGTTGATAAAAGAAAGGTATCCGCTAGTCAAAATTGTGATCATCACTGCACATCCCGAATTCGAATATGCAAAAAGAAGCCTGGACATTGGAGTGCAAAATTTTATCTTGAAGCCGCTCCAAGCCGAGGAGGTACGAAGAGTTGCGGTAGATCTTCATGGGAAAATCCGGGAAGAGACAGAGCGGTGGAACGAATATCAGGAGCTGAATCGACAGTTAAAAGAACACGCCGTTCAACTAAAAGAAAAATTTCTAAATGATTTGCTATCAGGCCTCTGGGACCCCGATCAGCTGGATAGCCGATTCCATTACTTTTTTCCTGAATCAGCGAACAGCTTGTTTTCAATCATGCTTATTGAACTTCAAATTCCCTTAGAAGAAGGGGAGGAACAACGAATCCTGCAGTCTTTGCGTTGTAAGAGGTTTATTGATTACGCGCTTGAAGAGTATGAGGGAATGGAAGTTTTTTTTGATAACAGTCAACGGATTGTCCTTCTTAATAGAAAAGATAATCAGAATCTTACGAAGATTGGAGAGTGGCTGGCCCAATCGCTCCATGAAAAGCTTGGATGTAAAGCTTGCATTGGCGTAGGTAGTACCTGTACGGATTTCAATAGGATCAAAGAATCCTATAAAGAGGCGCTGGAGGCAGTTAGATATGGTAAGTTAAAGGGCAGTAACGCCATCTATTTTTTTAATGATGAAATTCATTTCGGAGGCCGATCCTGGGAAGTTAAGACGAATGAAATTGAGGAAATTTTGTTTTTTGTAAAAGCTGGTGTCTTAGATAAGGCTGTGCAATCCATTGAGAAAATGTTTCAGGATTTGGAGAAGTCCAAGGCTTTTTCTGTGGAACGAGCTAGGCTGGTTTCGGCCCAATTTGTCTCCACATTAATCAATTCACTCGCTGAAATGGGAGTTATACTAGATAATAATCTTTCTTTCGATATTTCGCCATATAAAAGGATTTTTGAGCTCGATAGCCTGCCAGACATGCAACAGACATTACTTGAACTCACAGAGAAGGTAACCTCTCAAGTAATTCAGGCACGAAGCAAAAAAACTAATAATATTATTCATGAAGTTAAAGATTTTATTCAACAGGAGATGCACATTCCGGAGATGTCTTTATCCTATGTATCGAATAAATTCCACATGAATTCCAGTTACTTTAGCCGGATCTTTAAGCAGGACACAGGGATTAGCTTTACGGATTATCTTCTCAAGTGCAGAATGGAAAAAGCGGTGAAGCTTCTGAATGAAACGGATTGGAAAGCTTATCAAATTGCTGAAAAGGTCGGCATTAAAGATCCATTTTACTTCAGTAACTGTTTTAAAAAAGTAATGGGAGTATCCGTTCAGGAGTATAAGAAAAATAGTTTCCCCCTATAAATTGCTTCGTTGAATTTGATATTTTTTCTCTATAAGCCCGCACTTTATGCGGGTTTTTTATTGTTTTTTAAGATATAAAGTAAGCAATAATGATGTTACAAAATGGAAAAATGATCTTGACAGAAATGGTTTCTATCGTATACATTTGTATACATGAAGAGTGCGTATACAAATGTATACACTGCAAAAGGAGGAAATAAAATGCGTGAAGGACATGTCGGCAAACGTGGCGGTCATAGGGAGCATGGAGAGCACAGAGATCGTGAGGGACGTGGCGAACACAGAGATCGTGGCTTTATGAAACATGGGATGACAGAATCAATGGATCCACATCCTAAAAGTGCTCAAACTTTTCGCCGTGGCAGAGCCATCGCTTTTTTAGATAAGCTTATGGTTAACCGGGCTACATTACAGCGGCAGTTAAATCAGCCTGAGCTTGAATCGATTAAACAAGTGGTTAGCGGTGAATTAAAAGCAACGGAAGCGATCATTGAAGAGTTTAAACAAATCTTTCAGATTCATGAGATCGTTCCAGAAGATACAACATCAAATGTTAATAAAGAGGAGAGTAAAGAAAAAGATGAAAATAACTGAGCTCATTAAAACCCGCAGAAGTACAAAACAATTCAAACAGACTCCAATTCGTGAAGAGGAGTTACATTCATGGCTGGAGGCTGCAAGTTACGCTCCTAATCATCGTATGACCGAACCTTGGGAGCTTCTTTTCATCGGACCCAATACTAGAGCGAAATTAAAGCATAAGACGGATTTTGGCAACGCACCTGTTGTTTTTGCAGTTCTGTCTAAGCCTGCCGCAACTGCGTTTGAACGCGATGAGAATGTTATGGCTGCTGCTTGTTTCGTACAAAATTTCTTATTAGCTGCACATGAAGCAGGTGTAGGTACGTATTGGGCTTCGCTGGGGGCTTTGCCTCATAATCGTGAGATTCTTAGTGTTCAAGAAAATTACGATGTTATTGGGATATTTGGAATGGGGTATCCGGAGGAAGTGCCGAATGCGAAACCCAGAACACCGATTAGTTCTAAAATCACGTATTTATCTTAAACAATTGAAGGTGGCGGAATGTGGAAGCTTAAGCATTATTTGAGGCCATATTGGGTGTGGTGTGTGTTGGCACCATTGCTGATGCTGGTCGAAGTAACTATGGATTTACTGCAGCCCACGCTCATGGCGAGCATTGTGGATAAGGGTGTCATGACAAAAGACTTGTCTCATATTTTCTCGACCGGACTGATCATGCTTGGTGTAGCATTTATCGGTCTAATTGGTGGGGTGGGCTGCACTATTTTTTCGAGTATTGCTTCTCAAAACTTCGGAAATGATTTGCGGATTAGCTTGTTTGAACATATTCAGAAATTTTCTAATAAGAACCTGGATCAATTGAAGACGGGCTCACTGATTACACGATTAACAAATGATGTGGTACAGCTGCAAACCTTTGTGCAAATGATTTTGCGGAGTATTCGATCTCCCTTGCTATTAGTCGGAAGCTTGGTGATGGCGATTCGGATAAGTCCTATGCTGACCCTCATCCTAGCCGTTGCTGTGCCACTCTTGAGTTTAATTTTGTATGGGTTAATCCGACTTTCTTTTCCTTTGTTTCAGAAAATGCAGGTCAAATTAGACGGTGTGAACACAGTGTTGCAGGAAAATTTATCAGGCATTCGTGTAGTCAAAGCATTCGTCCGCGCTAACCATGAACAGAAACGCTTTAATACAGCTAACAAGGATTATACAGAAATTGCGATAAAAGCGGTACGGTTAATGTCATTAAATATGCCGCTAATGATGCTTGTACTAAATGCCAGTATTGTTGCTGTACTATGGTTTGGGGGAGTGCAAAGCTGGAACGGTGGGCTGCCAGTTGGTCAGCTGATCGCTTTTATTAACTATATAACCCAATTGTTGATGTCAATGCTGATGTTAAGCAATATGTTGACCTTCTTCTCACGAGCCAAGGTTTCTGCCGATCGGGAGAATGAAGTATTTTCCACCATTAGTGATATTACAGAAGTTGCTAACGCTAAAAAAGATGCCATACACAACGGTCGGATCGTATTTGACAATGTATCTTTTGCTTATGATCCTTCGGATGAAAATCTAGTGTTAGACGATATTAATTTCACTGCGGAGCCAGGAGAAACAGTGGCCATTCTTGGTGCCACCGGTACTGGTAAATCATCATTGGTCAGCCTCATTCCCCGGTTTTACGAAGTGTCCTCTGGATCCATTACAATTGATGGCTCCGACACTCGTATGATTGCTCTGGAAGATTTGCGTAGCAGAATCGGATATGTTATGCAGCAGGCTATTCTGTTCAGCGGTACTATCCGCGATAATATCCGATACGGCAGACCGGATGCCACAGATGAGGAAGTGGAAGAAGCAGCAATAGCCGCTGAAGCTCACAGTTTCATTTTAGAACTTCCACAGGGTTACGATACAGAGCTCGGCCAGCGTGGCATTAACCTGTCCGGTGGGCAAAAGCAGCGCCTTTCGATTGCACGGGCACTTTTAATTCAGCCAACAATCCTCATTATGGATGACAGCACTAGCGCGCTCGATGCAGCGACAGAGTCACGAATCCGGCAGATGTTAAAAACACGGCTGCGCAGCAGCACGAATATTTTGATAGCTCAGCGTGTCACCTCTGTAATTGATGCTGATCGTATTCTGGTATTAGAAAACGGCCGAATTGCTGTACAAGGTACACATGATGGGCTTATGAACAGCAGTGAAATATACAGAGATATCTGGAGATCACAGATGAAGGGAGAGGAGGTGCCTTATGTCAAAGCTTAATAATGGCATGAACACCACTCCTTTTAATCGATCAGGCGGATTCGGACCTGGATCTGGACCGGGATCTGGCCCTGGACGCGGCGGAGCTGTGCCGATCGTACGCGCTAAGAATCAAGCGGGAACACTCAAACGCATCTGGATGTATTTGAACCGCCAGCGGTTCGGGTTAATCATTGTGTATGTATTTACAGTGTTGAATGCAATCCTTTCGTTGATCGGGCCTTATCTAATCGGTAAAGCGATTGATACTGCCGTAATTCCTCACGATTATCAGGGTCTTATTCGCTTTTGTCTACTCCTAATAGGTATTTATGGTCTAAGCAGTGTGGTTGCTTGGGTGCAAGCCTATGTTATGACATCCGTCTCACAGAATACCGTGTTTGAGCTGCGTCGTGATCTGTTCAGCAAATATCAACAGCTACCGATTAAGTTTTTTGACACGCAAGCTAAAGGAGAACTAATGAGTCGGGCAACCAACGACATAGAGAGCGTATCCAGTACACTTAATCAGAGTGTGACCCAGTTATTAAACAGTTTGATCACCCTAAGCGGTTCACTAGTGATCATGTTAATGATGAACGTTCCGTTGACCGTAGTTTCACTGATAACGATCCCTCTTGTGTTATTGTCCAGCCGTAAAATCATAGGTTTAAGTCGAACTTATTTTAAAAATCAGCAACGCCATCTAGGTGAGTTGGGTGGATTTATCGAAGAAACCATCAGCGGACAAAAAGTAGTCAAACAATACAGCAGGGAAGAGACAGAAGTGAAACGGTTCCGCAAAATCAGCGGAGAGTTGAATAAAGTCGGCATTAAGGCACAAATTGTTTCCGGATTAGTGGGACCGGTCATGAACATGATTAATAACCTTGGATTTGCGATCATTGCCGGGGTGGGTGGCTGGATGGCTTTTCATAACATGGCTACGGTTGGCGTAATCGTTAGCTTCCTTACGTATTCCAAACAGTTCGGACGACCGATCTCCGATCTTGCTAACCAGTACAATCTAATTCAGTCGGCAATTGCTGGTGCGGAGCGTGTGTTTGAAGTTATGGATATGCCATCCGAATATGGTGACGGTGATGAACAAAGTGACGATCTGCCAAGGTTAAAAGGGAACGTTGTTTTCAAAGACGTTTCATTTGCTTACAAGCCGGATTCACCAATTCTGAGCGGGGTTACGTTTGAAGCAAAACCCGGAGAGAAAATTGCGCTTGTTGGCCCAACGGGAGCTGGAAAAACGACCATTGTCAACTTGCTGATCAGATTCTATGATTTAAGCGGCGGCTCCATATTCATTGATGGCCGCGATATTGGAGAGCTGGATAAAAATGCACTTCGTAGTCAATTGGGAATGGTATTGCAAGACGCGCATGTATTCTCGGGAACGATTCGGGAAAATATTCGCTTTGGACGTCTTGATGCGACAGACCAAGAGGTAGAGGAAGCGGCAAGATTGGCCAATGCAGATGCCTTTATCAATAGACTGCCGCATGGATATGAGACTATTCTCCATGCGGAAGGCAGTAATTTGAGCCACGGCCAGCGTCAGCTTTTAACGATTGCCCGCGCCATTCTAGCTGATCCAGCTATTTTGATCCTAGATGAGGCAACCAGCAGTGTGGATACGCGTACGGAAATGCATATTCAACAGGCGATGGAAAAGCTAATGAAGGGACGAACAAGCTTTGTGATCGCCCATAGGCTTAGTACCATCCAGGATGCTGATCGTATACTCGTTATTCAGGGTGGCGGAATTGCCGAGCAAGGCAGTCATAAAGAGCTTCTTGCGCTGCAAGGTGTTTATTACGAGCTGTACAATACCCAGTTCAAACGAGCGATTTAAAAGAATCTTTACTTGAACTGATAACATTTGTAAGTAGATGCTTTTATCGGACTCCTCTGACCTTAAAGGCAAGATTTTCTGATTTTCAGAAGATTAAAGGACCCCACTGCAGCTATTGGCATGAAAAACACAAAATATAAGTCACTTTCTAAGGAATAACGTCCTTGAGGTCCGAAGCCCTGTTTCAAGAGCTGAAAACTACCAAATAACGTCATCTGGGTCCGAAGTCCTTAAAAAGATGTGTAATCTATTGCCGTAATTAATGCCCGATAAAAAAGAGCGGCGATTCACCTATTATAGGAGAATCGCCGCTTTTTTTTATAAATTCCTCTCTAATAACGTTCCGAGTTGTTCAGCCAAGACTTGATAGGTCACAGGTCTTTCATTCTTGAACCACCATTCCACTACCCCTGCATAAGCCGATGCAACAAAACTAATAATAACCTCTTCATGTAACCCTTCGTTTATGCCTTCGGTGGTAGTTACTTCATGTCTAAACTCATCGAGAAGAAAGCTTAAGAAACGATTTCGGAAATAAGGAGCACCTTTACAATAACAGCCTTTTTAAGCGCATCTTGAGTTTTGAATTTCAGAAGGAAGTCACAATAGAACAGAGGATCATATCATTGAAGTAATCAATTATTCTCAATCGATGAATTGATGCTGGAGGGTGGGGGCATTTTAAACGGGTCTTTCCTGAATGAAGATTTAATTGATGAGTTGAGCCTGGTTATAGTTCCCATCGCAGATGGTGCCTCTAATTCTGTGACCTTATTTGAAATGGATGCATCTATGAAACAACAGCCCCCAGCAAATTTTAGCTTGAAGAGTGTAGAAAAACTTGCGGATGATGGGCTATGGTTGAAGTATGTAACACGGCGTGATTAAATCTATGTTTCTTAAAAAGCGCAAAGCAAAATATGCTTTGCGCTTTTTGAATTCGAGAAAGTAGTAAGCAATCTTCTCATTCCAAGCCTGCCAGATGCATCGTTTGTTTCAGACGATCTACGTTCACATAGATGTCCTCCAGTCCTGGAAAACGAATCGCAGGATCGGGAACACCTTGCCCGTACACCATATAATATTCGAGATTATTATGGTTGCTGATCATCCAATAGGTTGGAACAACGTGCTGGGCATGGAAAATTTCAATGACCTGTGTTCCAGGCTGGCAAAAAGCCAGATTAGCGAGTCCAGCACCATGTGGACCTACGATTACTTTCGCTGAGGCGAATAATTGGATTTGCTGGGCAACCGTCCAGTCCTCTAGACAAATCGGTACGATATTAAAATTCTCAAGGCAGCGGATGACATCATCTTCATTAACCAACCGTCTTGAGCTTGCTTTTTTTCGTGAGATATAAAAACGTTCTGGAGTGACTAGTGTTGTTTCTCTATGCGGCAACAAAAATCTTCGCAGTGTATCCGTGGTCCAAGGAGGATAATGTGAATTCATCATTAAGGAAGGGACAAGTAGCCGGTCAGCCTGAACATATACTTCTGAATTCGTCCGGATCACCAATGACTCGGATATCCCAAGCATGGTCCACGTTTGTTCCACAAAGGGTCCATACGGATTTGGATTCATGATAATAGTGGAATAAGTGATTCCGCTCGATTGAAGCATCGCTAATCTAGGAAGCACATCATACATCCAATGAAAATAGTTATGGGCTCCGCAAAAGGTTAACACCGCCGCGGTCCCGGCAAAATATTGAAGCTGCGGACCGTTCCACCGGTGAAACACTGAGTGCTCATCTGCTTCAAGCATCCTATATTGCTTGGCATCATATTCTTGGGAAAGATCAAAGATCAATTTCCCTTCTGGTGTTAGAACGGCACCAGATTCTCCCCATACCTTCCCTCTGGAAATGGTGGCAACGTATCCGCCAAAGGGCTTTAAACAATAAGGTGTTAGTGCTGGAGCAATACTCGTTTCAATGCTTTTAGGCGCTCTGAACTCAGCCGCCCGTCCGAAGTCAAAAGGAACGACATTCCCAGCTTCCTTTGTACTGTTTTCGTTGTGGGAAGTAAAGTCCCAGATGCTTTGGTAATATCCTTGGGGTGGTACCCCTTGTGCAGAAAATAACATCATGTCACCTCATATTCCCAAGTAGAAGCGCAGAAACCTTATTAAGCTATTTTATGAAATGAACAATCTTCGGACACAGACTTACACGGAAAGAGGCGGATGAACAAGATTTGATTCAAATGCTGTTATTACTTGATTAATAGGCTTGACATGGACTAGGATTGAATATAAATTCAGTTTATTCAAACGCCGTTTAAATCATCGATTAGGTGCAATGTACTGCTGGAAGTGTTAACTATTCCCCAGTTCCTTTTCATCGGTATGCGTTGGAGCTGTTTTATGAATTAATATGTACCCCTTTAAGACAGGGCATTAGGATATTACAATTTAATTGGAAAGTGTGGATTCGAGATAAATGAAGTATACAAAACTTGGAAAAACGGGGCTGGACGTATCCCAACTGTGTTTAGGTTGTATGAGCTTTGGCGTTGCCGAACGTTGGATCCATCAATGGGTGCTTGATGAGAAGCAGAGCCGTGTTATCATAAAAAAAGCGCTTGACCTGGGTATTAATTTTTTTGATACAGCGAATGTATACTCCGATGGAACGAGTGAAGAAATCGTTGGACGAGCGCTTAAGGATTATGCCAATCGAGACGAGATTGTTTTAGCAACTAAGGTCTTTAACCGTATGCATGAAGGTCCGAACGGAGCAGGATTATCCCGGAAAGCAATTATGAGTGAGATTGATAAGAGTCTCAAGAGATTGGGAACAGATTATGTAGATCTATATCAGATTCATCGCTGGGATTATCACACACCTATCGAAGAAACGATGGAAGCTCTTCATGATGTAGTGAAGGCTGGTAAGGCAAGATACATAGGTGCCTCAGCAATGTATGCTTGGCAGTTTCAAAAAGCGTTATATGTAGCGGAGAAAAACGGTTGGACCCGATTTGTATCTATGCAAAATCATCTCAATCTTATCTATCGTGAAGAAGAACGAGAGATGTTGCCGCTTTGTAAGGAAGAGAATATTGGTGTTATTCCCTATAGTCCCCTTGCATCAGGAAGACTTACGCGAGACTGGGCGGTATCAACTCATCGTTCAGAAACTGATCAGATTCAAAAATCTAAATATGATGGAACTGCCGATACCGATCAATTAGTCGTGGAGCGAGTTGCGACAATCGCCGAAAAACACGGTGTTCAACGGATTCATATCGCTCTTGCTTGGTTGCTTCAAAAAGAACCAGTTACAGCACCTATCATCGGGGCTACAAAAACATCGCATCTCGAAGATGCAGTAAGTGCGTTATCCATTACTTTAACCTCTGAAGAAATTGCGTTTTTAGAGGAGCCTTATGTACCACATTCCATCGTTGGTTTTAATTAATAAATAATCAATGGGGGAGGATAATCCCGTAGAGCCGAAGTCAGCGTTGTTTACCAACGTTTAACTGTATTTCGTACAGCTATATTCCTTCAAATCACTCAGCTCGTAGATATAAGTGTACTTCGTACATCTATTTCCTTGATTTTCAACCCATTAGGTAGGTTTGGATGTTTTTAGTTGTATAAAGTGCAGTTAAAGTATGAAGGTTCTTTCTGCGTACGGAATAAGTGTATAGAATGCAGTTATTTTCCAGATTCCATTAAAACGTAGAGCTACATGAATGCGGAGAGTAAATTCCGATCGCCTCAAGTTCAAGGTTTGCTATAAGCGATTAGCGACCATTAGTCTGTTTATATTCACTTGCCCATAATCTGATCAGGTAATGCGCATTGATTCAAAAACACCAGGGAGTGATTTTCCAATAATAGGAGAATCGCTGCCTGGTGTTCTTTTTTTACCCTCAAAGCTTGTTCCTATAGACCTTGGGTGACATCCCATAGATTTTAGTGAATTGGCGAGTAAAATAATTACTATCACTAAACCCGCATTCATGTGAGATTTGGGTGATACTGAGATTAGAATGCTTTAATAACCCGCAAGCCCGTTCCAGACGTAAACGATGAAGATAAGCGATCGGGGTTGTCTGATAGTAGGAGCGAAAGATCCGGTTTAAGTGTCTGACTGATATGTCCGAATGTTTGGCGATCTGATCCAGTGTTAACGGCTCAAGATAACGATCTTCCATATATGAGAGTGCATTCGCCAAATGCATCAGATGGTTCCCCTGAATTCCTTTTTCCTGTGGGTCATAATGTCTGGACAAATAGACGACCAGTTCCATAAACTTGGAGCCCAGCATGGTCTGATAACCCTGTAGCTTGTTGTGATATTCTTCAATCATACCCGCAATGAGAAAAGAGACATACTCCAGGTTAGGAATCGGCAAGCTGAGTTTGCTTGTGTAGGAATGTTTATGACGATACAGGGGTTCCAACACAAATAAGGCTTGAAAGCCGTTGGATGTCCGCAAATCCGCTCCGGCCGTCGATAGCAATTCAGGCTGAAACATAACATTGCAGATCTTGAAATCCTGAGGATCTTTAAAAGCATGAGGGGTCGAACCATTAATTACAAACACATTTCCCTTTTTGATAAAAGACTCCTCAGTATTAACAATATGTGTAGCTGTGCCACTCAATACAATTACGAGCTCTGAAAAGTCCGCATGTCTATGTAGATCGGTGTCTTCGTCGTGATAGCCGTATTGAATAAAAAATGGAAATTGACGATCAGATGTAAACCATTTTAAATAAAATTCACTCAACTCGTTACCCTCCAAAAGCTTGTCCAGATGAATGTCTATATCATGCTATTTTAGGACCGAATAATCAAGGCTTTCTATCCAGTGGAAGCAGTATAATCCTTGACATAGGTTTCAGTGATTAAGATAGAGAAGGAGAATACTACATGAAATATAACAATCCGATTATCCCGGGGTTTTATCCAGATCCAAGCATTTGCAGAGTAGACGAGGATTATTATCTGGTAAACAGTTCATTTGCCTATTCTCCGGGAATACCCATTTGGCACAGCAAGGATTTGGTGCATTGGAAGCAGCTTGGGTACTGTTTGACTCGTGAGAATCAGCTTCAATTTGATGAATCCGTGGTGTCCGGAGGTGTTTGGGCGCCGACTCTTCGTTATTATAACGGTCGTTTTTATATGGTTACGACAAATCAGGATAGCGGGGGTCATTTCTACGTTTGGGCGGATGACCCGGCAGGCGAATGGTCGAATCCACTTTATGTGGAGCAAGAAGGCATTGATCCCTCCTTGTTTTTTGAGGATGGAAAGGTTTATTTCACAAGCACAGGCTCCGAGCAAGGGATGGGGATCTACCAATGTGAGATTGATATTGAAACGGGTCAAAAGCTTAGCGATACACGCTTGATCTGGACTGGTAGCGGAGGAAAATTCCCTGAGGGTCCACATCTTTACAAAATAAACGATTACTACTATTTGATGTGTGCGGAAGGTGGGACAGAATATGGACATATGGAGACTATTGCAAGAAGTAGATCGCCATATGGGCCTTATGAATCGTCTCCTCACAATCCCATTTTGACACATCGAAGTTCAGATTACCCCATTCAAGCTACAGGGCATGCCGATTTAGTTGAAGCACAGGATGGTAGCTGGTGGGCGGTATTTCTGGGGATTCGACCAGTAGGTTATCCTTACCGTCATCATCTTGGCAGAGAGACATATTTGGCTCCTGTTCAGTGGACGGAGGAGGGGTGGCCAATGATTGGTGATAACGGAGAGGTTGGTTTAGAAATGGAAGCTGACCTGCCTTCACCAATGCCGTGGGAAGAAGAGCCTGAAACCGACGATTTTGATCAATCTGACCTAAGAATAAGCTGGAATTTCATACGTAATGCTAATAAGGTGGATTGGTCATTGCAGGAACGGGGAGGGTGGCTAGCTTTACGTGGATCAGATGTGAGATTAAATGAGAAGGGTACGCCTGCTTTTATTGGCTGTAGACAGCGGCATTTGAATTGTGAAATTACCACCAAAATGGAATTTAGCCCTCTTGAGGGTGACGAAGCTGGTCTTGTAGTTTTTATGGATCAGAAGTATCACTACGCAATTGGACTAACGCAGATGGAAGGTGAAAATGTTATTACGCTGCGCAGACAGGTAGGGAGCATTAGTGATGTGGCATATTCTTCGGCTTTCGAAGGTACAGGGGTAGAATTGAGAATCCAGGCATTACCTGAAAAATATATATTTTACTATCGAGGTGTGGATCAAATATGGCATCTGCTTGGCGAAGCCGAGACACACTTGATATCTACTGAAGTCGCAGGCGGATTTACTGGAGTATTCTTCGGCATGTATAACTACTCTCCTTATGGAACAACTGCTTATTATGATTGGTTTAGCTATCAAAAGAAATAAAAGGCGGTCGGCTACGTGATCGTCAGAAAAAGCAGTGTTAGCTTGTGAAAAATACAAAGCAGCGATTCTCCAAGTATGGATGAATCGCTGCTTTGTGTTTTTTGGTTGTTGTTGTTTGGATATCGTTGTTTTTTTGTCGTCGTTGGTTGTCTCCATCAGCTTGTATTTATCAACCTCTTAGGCTTAAGGACTCAGAGGACGTTATTTGCATATTAATCCCTTTTTAAGCATAGTTTCGGACCCCAATGCAGCTATTACTTCGAAATAGATTCATATTGAGTGTTTTTTGAGCCAATAGCGGCTATGCGGTCCTTTAGCATCCCAAATGTGAGATAATACAGCGTTTAAGGTCCCCTGGGTCCGATAGTGATCAGCAGATAGGATAAACCTGATAGGACCAGCCCGATAGAATCAGCGTGTGCGCAAAGGTTACCTATACATGTTGGTCTTTAGCGGATAGTTCCATATTGTGAATGAAGAACACGTTCGCTTTTATCCAATGAGCATATCTTCCTTCAAACGCTTGATGTCTGCTCTAGGTGGTGAACCAAACATCCGAGAATATTCGCGGCTGAATTGTGATGCACTTTCATAGCCAACACGGAACGCGACATCCGCTGCATCCGCTGATTCAGATAATAAAAGGCGGCGAGCTTCCTGTAAGCGCAGATGCTTTTGAAACTGAATAGGACTCATGGCAGTTACCTCTTTGAAGTGTCTATGGAACGAAGAAATACTCATACTGGCTGTTTCAGCAAGCTCTTCAATCCGCAAAGGTTTATCACAGTTCTCGATAATCTGTTCGATGGCCTCCCGAATGCGGTAGGTGCTGCTACCTTCCATCGCAATTTGAGCGAGTGTAACTCCATAGGGTCCCTGCAGAAGCCGGTATAGAATTTCATCAGTATAAATCGGAGCCAAAAACGGAATGTCCTTGGGATCATCCAGCAAACGTACCAATCTCAGGATCGCATCCAATAGTGGTAACTCTATCTGCCCGACATACATAGCGCGCTTAGCATTTTCTTTCGGAGCGAGTTTAAATTCGGAATCATTTAGTACTTTCAAAATCTGACTCTGCGTGAATTCTAGCTTAAAGCTTAAATAGGGTGCGTTAGGAGAAGCTTTTATAATCTGACCGATAACGGGTAAATTCATTGATGATATTAGATAATTTGCGGGACCATACTCAAAACGCTCCTTGGCCAATAAGATCTCCTTTGTTCCCTGCGCAATGAAACATAAAGAAGGTTTGTATACTCTGTATACTGGCTCGGTCACATTGGAGTTACGAATCACAAATAATGAGGGGATAGCGGTCTCATATACTCCATCCTGGCTCGAATGATGTTCAATCAATCTGGCGAGTTCTTCTTTCCGCTCTAGTAATTCTTTAGACATGTGCTCCTCCTAATGTTTTGTTCTTATTCAATTATAAAGTAAAAACATCTTTTGTGTTAGTGATAGTGAGAGGAATAGGCAATCATTTAAGATAATTGAGATAACGGCGTTCACTTCATTTATCGCATAATTAGAACTAAGAAAGGAGTTTTAAAATTGAGCAATGTTTTGATCTTAGGCGCTAACGGCGGAATTGCACGACATGCGATTGATTTGTTTTTGAACGAAACCGATGCCCGGTTAACACTTTATCTCCGTAACTCGGACAGATTAAGCCATATAACATCCAGCCGTGCTCGAGTAGTTGAAGGAGATGTGTTGGATAGTGAGCAATTAAAAGAAGCGATGATCGGGCAAGATGTTGTTTATGCTAATCTGGCAGGTAATTTGGAGAAAATGTCTAAGACTATCGTTGAAGCAATGAACACCACTGGTCTTAAACGTTTGATTTTTATCAGCTCAATGGGCATTTACGATGAAGTTCCAGGAGAGAAGTACAGCAGTATATTGGATCCATATCGTAAATCTGCAGAAATTATTGAAGCTTCAAATCTTAACTATACAATTCTGAGACCTGGATGGTTTACCTATAAAGACGAGATAGACTACGAAACAACTCAGAAAGGTGAACCTTTTAAAGGGAGAGAAGTGTCGCGAAAAAGTGTGGCTGCATTAGTTGTTAAATTGGCCGAGTCACCAGATATGGAAATTCGCCGCAGTTTAGGAGTAAACAAACCCAAAATCTAAAGGAGACACATACTAATGGAATATACAAAACTTGGTCGTACTGGTTTGGATGTATCTAGAATTTGTCTTGGTTGTATGAGTTACGGAGTACCTGAACGTGGAATGGCTCCGTGGTCGCTAAATGAGGAGCAGAGCAGACCCTTTATTAAAAGAGCACTGGAGCTTGGCATCAACTTCTTTGATACGGCTAATGTATACTCTGACGGAACAAGCGAAGAAATTGTCGGACGTGCCTTAAAAGAATTCGCTCGCCGCGATGAGGTAGTCATTGCTACAAAGGTGTTTTTCCGGATGCATCAGGGACCAAATGGAGCAGGACTTTCACGCAAAGCAATTATGACCGAAATAGACAACAGTCTAAAACGGCTTGGCACAGATTATGTGGACCTATACCAGATCCATCGTTGGGATAATGACACTCCTATCGAAGAGACCATGGAGGCCCTTCATGACGTAGTAAAGGCAGGTAAAGTTAGATATATTGGAGCGTCCTCTATGTATGCTTGGCAGTTCTTGCAGGCACAGCATGTTGCTGAGCGTAACGGTTGGACTAAATTTGTCTCTATGCAAAATTACTTGAATCTACTCTACAGGGAAGAAGAACGGGAAATGTTGCCTCTTTGCCGGGAAGAAGGAATCGGTGTGATCCCATGGAGTCCGCTTGCTAAAGGTCGACTAACCCGTGATTGGAATGAACAAACAGCTCGTTCAGAGATAGACGAAGTCGGAAAGGCATTTTATGCAAAAATGGCTGAGGCTGACCGCAAGGTTGTTGAGGTAGTTGCCGAAATTGCGGCAAAGCGCGGGATTCCACGTGCCCAAGTAGCGCTTGCTTGGGTTCTGCAAAAAGAGCAAGTAACATCGACTATCATTGGTGCAACCAAAGCAAATCATCTGGAGGACGCCGTTGCAGCGGTATCAGTGAAGCTGGAGCCAAGTGAAATAGCGAGTCTGGAAGAGCCTTATGTGCCACACCCAGTTATAGGAAATCTAAGCTAGATAAAAAGCGTGATACCCTTGGGGATCGCGCCTTTTTTTTACCTAAGCTAAACTTTCATCTACCATTTAGTGCCTTTAGAAACTTGTCTTTAGTTTGGCTTAATCGTTGCTCAGCACCATGCGGGTGCAAGGGTTTGCATAAATAGGTGAATAAGAAAACACATTCCAATCGATAAAAATGACATGTTAATTCTTCTTAAGCCAAGGTAATATGTATCCGATATGTGAGAGTGAATATAGAAAAGGAGATGAACTCTTTATTATTAATTCCACATTGAAGCATACGCACATGAATACTGAAATTGGCCAACCAGCCATCCTCAATCCAAGTCAGGTGTACCCGACGGTTTACTTCACACCGTGTGTTAACGGAAGGGTTGCCGGTGAATTGATTTTTGATAGAACGAAACTGGTGACTGAGTTGCCTGAGACTCCTATGGTTAAAGACTCGTTAATGGAATGGACACCGTTAGGCACGGCTGATCTACTGGGTACTTATGAACTGCGAATGACCCTCAAGCAGGACGGAAAAGCTCCTCAGTATGACTCATATTATTTTACCGTGCTGGATCCAAAGAGCATCCCCGCGGGACAGAGCACAATCGCTTTCCTTGGTAACGATGGAATGATGATGTATATCGGTGATTATCGAGGTAATCGGATCTTGGACTTTTCTAATGCGGGTTATAGGGGTGGTGGTGTTGAGATCCCGAATATTCCCGTTAAGTCGACCGTTCTACCCTTGGACGGAGACGCGACGGACCGTATTCAGGTGGCAATTGACCAGTTGGCTAAGCTCCCGCTCGATAAGAATGGATTCCGCGGGGCAGTCCTTTTGAAAAAAGGCAGATATGAAGTCGGAGGCACGTTGTTCATTAAAGCAAGTGGGATCGTCCTTCGCGGTGAAGGTCAGGACAAAGAGGGCACTATTCTCTATGGTACCGGAGCGAAACTGCGAAATCTAATTGAAATTGGTGAAAATGCAGATCTTATGCTGGACAGCAACTCGAAGCAGATGATTTCAGATTTGTATGTGCCCTCAGGCTCGCGTTCTTTCCATGTAGAAGACGGGGGTGCTTACAATGTAGGCGATCAGATCATAGTCCGCAGAATAGGTAATAAAAACTGGATTCACGAAATTGGTATGGATAACATATATAAGCGCCCGGGTGGAACCGTAACCCAATGGTCACCGTTCAATCTGGATTTTGACCGAGTCATCACTGCTATTGTAGGTAATACGATTACGGTCGATGCCCCATTGGCGAATGCTATCGAACGTCAGTGGGGCGGCGGAGAGATCTATAAATATACAGATCATGCCCGCATTCAGCAGGTGGGGGTAGAGAAAATGAGGGTAGAGTCCGATTTTGACCCAAGCATTATAGATATTAAGATGGATAACGATACAACAGATCCTTATTATGCGGACGAAAAACATGCTGAACGTTTCGTCGTGTTCAACAGTGTGAAGAATGGCTGGGTTCGAGAGGTGAGAGGTTACCATCTGTCCTATTCTCTCGTTCAAATGAAGCGTTATTCCAAATGGATTACGGTTCAGGACTGTCAAATGTACGATATGATCAGTGTGGTTACTGGGGGTCGCCGTTATGTCATACATCAGATGGGCCAGCTAAATCTCGCTCAACGTATTTATACAGAGACGGCGCGGCATGCGTTCACCGTCGATAGCTGGGTACCGGGGCCGAATGTATTTCTGGATGGAGAAGCTGTTAAAAATTATAACACCAGTGAACCTCATCATCGCTGGTCAGTCGGAGGCCTGTTCGATAATATCAAAGCTCCCATCTCTATTCGGGATAGGGCGTGGTTAGGCAGCGGACATGGTTGGGCAGGTGCGAATTATGTTACTTGGAATACACACGGAGAGCTCACTTTACAGCGGCCACCAACCGCTCAAAATTACGCCATTGGCCATGTTGGTAGCAAGGTACCCGGACTGGTTCCTAACGATTATGATTCCCGGCCCCGTGAAGATGGATATTGGTGCAGTTGCGGTCAACATGTCGTCATTAATAGTCTCTACAAGCAGCAGCTGATGGAACGTTTAGGTCGAAATGCGCTCAGTAATATAAAAAAATAATTTACAGTAGGGTGCGGAATTTTCCGCATCCTTTTTAGTGTGGATCATAAAAAAACACAACCCCTAACAATCTATGCCATGGAGAGACATCAGGATCAAGAGTAGCATAGGAAGTGGAGTTACTGACGAATGATATGACCTGAAAATAGGAAAGGCCAGGTGAACAAGAGTTGAGTGAAAGAAGACGAGCGAAACAAGAGGTGGCATTACCGGCAACCAAGCAGGAATCAGAACGTCTTCGATTATGGTATACAAGCCCGGCGTCAAATTGGAATGAGGCTCTTCCCATAGGAAATGGGCGCCTCGGGGCAATGGTGTCCGGTATGATCGGCCAAGATAAAATCCAGCTTAACGAAGATTCAATTTGGTACGGCTGCCCTGGACGCGCAGCTAATCCTGCAGCTCAGCCATATTTAACAGAGATTCGGCAAATGTTGAAAGACGGCAGGCAGGCGGAGGCAGAACATTTGGCAAGAATGGCTATGACTGCTTCACCAAAATATGAGCAGCCGTACCAGCCACTTGGAGATTTGATTTTAAAGTTTCTGGATTCTAGTGAGGTTATTGAAGAATACGAGCGGGAGCTCGACTTAGAGCAAGCAGTCGTTACGGTATCGTACCGTTGTGGCGGGGTTCGCTATTACAGGCAATATTTTATAAGTGAACCGGACGGTGTATTGGTAGTCCGACTGACAGCTGACAGACTTGGCAAGATCACGTTGGCTGCGAATCTTATGCGTCGTCCGTTCGATACCGGCTGTAGCACTGGTCCTGCAAACACAGTTTTAATGAATGGGGAATGCGGAGCGGATGGCGTTCGCTTTTGCACAGCACTAAGGGCAGTTCAACAAGGAGGCCGCCAGAGGCTCATCGGGGATTTCATCTCTATTGAGGGGGCAGACTCCGTCACCCTTATGCTGGCAGCGCAGAGTACCTTCCGCGTAGATCAACCTGAAAAAGCCTGTCTAGAGCAATTGGATCAAGCTACGGCTCAGTCTTTTGCAACTCTAATAAAGCAGCATAAGGAGGAATACAAGTCCCGGTTTGCTCGATTTTCAATCGATTTAACTAGGGGTGGAGACCTGTACGCTGAGCTTCCTACCGATAAGCGATTACAGCGGTTACAGCAAGCAAAAGATGAAAGAAGCAATCCCAATGAGTCTGGTGATCCGGGACTAGTTGCACTATATGTACAGTATGGGCGCTACTTACTGCTTTCCAGTTCTCGACCAGGTACGTTGCCTGCTAATCTGCAAGGCATATGGAATGATAGCTTTACCCCGCCATGGGAATCAAAATATACAATTAATATTAACCTCCAGATGAATTACTGGCCTGCCGAAGTCCTAAATATGGCTGAATGCCATGAACCGCTGTTTGATCTGATCGAACGGATGCAGTTGAACGGTCAAGAAACGGCAAAAGAAATGTATGGCTGTCGCGGTTTTGTTGCTCATCATAACACTAACTTATGGGCGGAAACCCGACCAGAAGGCATCCTAATTACCTGCACGGTCTGGCCAATGGGTGCTGCTTGGTTATGCCTTCATTTGTGGGAACACTACCGGTTTGGACTGAATCTTTCTTTTCTCAAGGAAAGGGCCTATCCAGTGATGAAGGAAGCAGCGATTTTTCTGCTTGATTACATGGTAGAGGAAGGTGGCTTACGAATTACTGGGCCTTCAGTCTCCCCGGAAAACCGCTTCCTTCTTTCGGACGGAAGCAGCGGCAGCCTCTGTATGGGACCATCCATGGATTTGCAAATCGCATATACATTGCTATCCGCCTGTTCGGAAGCGGCATTAATTATTGGAGAAGAAGATACAATGTTTATCTCTGAACTACATGAGACGCTTGAACACATTCCACAGCCGAGTGTGGGCAGTCATGGACAGATTAAGGAATGGCTGTTTGACTACGAAGAGCAAGACGCAGGTCACCGGCATATTTCTCAGTTGTTCGCATTACATCCGGGGGAACAGATTGACATGAGGCACACCCCTGAGCTTGCCGCAGCAGCCCGGCGAACGCTTGAACGCCGCCTTGACGGAGGTGGAGGTCATACCGGCTGGAGCAGGGCATGGATCGTCAACTTTTATGCCCGTCTCGGTATGGGTGCGGAAGCCTATGAGCATTTAATTAAACTGTTAGCCTCCTCCACGTATTCGAATCTTTTAGACTGCCATCCACCCTTTCAAATAGACGGCAATTTTGGTGGAGCAGCAGGGGTAGCAGAAATGCTGCTGCAATCCCACCGAGCAGAACTTCGACTATTACCTGCCCTTCCTAAGGAGTGGTCTTCAGGCAGCATAAGGGGGATGAGAGCAAGAGGTGGTTTTACCGTTGATCTTTCTTGGAGCCAAGGAAAGCTGGATGAAGCGACGATTCACTCTACGGTTACCGCTGAATATCGAATTTGGTCTGCCGTTCCGCTCGATCTGCCAGAACAATCTCTTATTAGCGATGGTCAGGGATTTGAATATACTTTTTCTTCAGTTGCAGGGAAGTCCCGCAAGATTCGTGCACAATAGTCAATCGTAATAAAACACAGGCAAGCCGAAAAATCTCCATTTTGAAGACCTGGATATTGGATTAACATTAGCCATACAACAAAATCCAAACTGCAACCAAAGGAGCGATAATTATGCCACAACAAGTGCCAGCCGCATTGCCA
Organism: Paenibacillus sp. FSL R7-0048; assembly: GCF_038004505.1. Taxonomy (NCBI): domain Bacteria; kingdom Bacillati; phylum Bacillota; class Bacilli; order Caryophanales; family Paenibacillaceae; genus Paenibacillus; species Paenibacillus sp. FSL R7-0048. Next base: position 3,510,312 of record NZ_JBBORF010000001.1, read on the forward strand.
GCGAGCAGGCCAGATCTTTCCCCATTCCAAAGACGAATGACCAATTTGCGCAAATATAAGGCGCTATATCTCATTTCACTTCCAGGCATTATTTTTTTTATCGTATTTAAATACTTACCCTTGGCGGGTTCCATCATGGCCTTTCAAAACTACAACATATTCAAAGGTTTTACAGGCAGTCCGTGGGTTGGCCTTGATCAGTTCCGGCGGATGTTCACCTATCCAGAGTTTTTGAGAATTCTTGAAAATACTATCCTGATCGGCCTATATGATATGGTCTTTGCGTTTCCGGTTCCCATAATATTCGCCCTCCTTCTTAATGAAGTGAGAAAAGCTTTCTATAAACGGATTTTGCAGACCGTCGTTTATTTGCCCCATTTTCTCTCATGGGTCATTATTGGGGGGATTATGATTGGCATTTTGTCCCCAACGACAGGTATCGTGAACCAGATCTTAAATACTTTTGGGCTCGACTCCGTTTATTTTCTGGGCGAGGACTCGTATATTCGTACCATCCTGGTTGGAACAGGCATATGGAAAGACAGTGGATGGGGAACTATTGTTTATTTAGCCGCACTCGCTGCTGTGAATCCTGAGCTGTACGAAGCGGCCCGGATTGACGGAGCAAATCGTTGGAAACAAACCTTATCTATAACGATCCCGACGATCTTGCCTACTATCATGATTATGTTCCTGCTTCATATCGGTAACTTCCTTGATTTTGGCTTTGAGCGAGTGTTTGTATTTATCAATTCGCTTAATGAGACCAATGGAGATATTCTCGATACTTATATATACCGAGTGGGTCTTATTGATCAGCAATACAGCTATACAACAGCTATAGGCCTCTTTAAATCGGTCGTCGGACTGTTGCTAGTCATGATCGGGAATACGCTTAGTAAAAAAGCATCAGGGGATGGACTTTACTAGAAAGGAGTCGAAGAGTAAATGAAAAATAAAGGTCGCCTATTTGACGTTTTCAACTATATGTTTCTGATGCTGGTCGGGTGCTTGATGGTCTTCCCTCTGCTGCATGTGCTCGCCAAATCATTTAGCAGCACTCATGCCATTAATGCAGGCGAGGTTAAGCTATTCCCTGTAGATTGGACGCTCATGAATTATCAAGTTATTCTTGGGGATACCTCCATCTGGAGAGCTTTCATGGTAAGTATATTTATTACAGTTGTCGGAACGCTTATTAATCTGATTTTAACTGCATCACTGGCCTATCCTTTATCCAGATCCGAATATTCGATGCGCAAAGGAGTTCTGATTTTAATCCTAATTACGATGATATTTCACGCTCCGCTCATACCGAACTATATGGTCATCAAAAACTTGCACTTGATCGACTCTTTATGGGTATTAATCATCCCATCGGCCATCAGTGCATATAACCTGTTCATCATGCGTTCTTTTTTCTCAGCCCTGCCTACTGAGCTGATAGATAGCGCGCGAATGGATGGAGCGGGAGAGCTGCGCACGATGTGGAGCGTCATCCTTCCTTTGTCCAAACCAGTTATGGCAACTATGGGCTTGTTTTACGCGGTATCCCATTGGAATTCTTATTCATCGGCGTTGTATTTTATCAATACACGAGCGCTTTATCCACTTCAGCTGCGGCTTCGGGAAATCGTACTGAGTAACGACCTTGGGCAAGCGGGCAGCTTATTAGAAAACGTAAATGAAGTATCTCCGGCAGGTGTGCAAATGGCAGTTATTGTCGTCTCCGTCATACCGATTATTATCGTGTATCCGTTTCTGCAAAAGTATTTTATCAAAGGGATGTTAATCGGATCTATTAAGTCTTAAATCAATCAGCTTGCATCATCCTTTAAAAGAAACAGCCATCTGCTTATCAAAATATGGTAAGATATAATCCAAACTCAAAAATGGAAGCGTTGCCAAATATCGCAACTTCAAATCAATTTCATACCACAAGACAACTGATTCTGATTCCATTCCGGAAGGGATTTGATACAAGTGCGAGTATTGATTGTAGAAGATGAGCCTGTCATTCAAAAAGGATTGGTGAAGATGGTCCAGCGTTATCCGGTCTCATTCACCGCGATTTATACAGCCGACGACGGCGAAGCAGCCTTAGAAACTATCCAAAAGGTAGAACCGCATTTAGTGCTGACAGATTTGCGCATGAAGCGGATGGATGGCCTTGATTTATGTGAACGAATTCACCGTGATTACAGTCATGTCCAGGTGGCAGTCATTTCCGGGTACAATGACTTTCAATATGCACAACGAGCAATGGCCTATGGCGTTAAACGGTATTTACTGAAGCCGGTTCTCCAGCAGGATGTGCATGATATGCTGAGAGAACTGATATCCGGCATGACAGGCAGCATTATTCCTGTTCATAAATACGTGGATTGGGCCGAACAGCTGGAACAACACATCTGGCTGCTGCAACGTGATGAGACAAACCGTCTGCTTGATGAAAGAGAAACATCGGGTTTATTTGAAGGATTGAACGTCTTTAGCATGGATGCAGTGCTGAATGATTGTCTGCAAATGATCGTAGATCGCTTGGAACGCCGAGGCTGGAAGCCTCCGTCCCGGTGCTGTGGAGATGTGAAAGCCGCCAATACGAAAAAAGAAACGATGTTAGCATTTGTCGCGATAATAAACGGTATACTTGCGGAGCTGCAGCTTACTCGCAAAGGCAACTATAAGGACCCGGTTGAAGAAGCAAAAGCTTTCATTGATAAACATCTGGCTGAGGATGTGTCGTTAGAAGAAGTAGCCAAACGGGTGGGACTTGCCCGCACCTACTTCAGCGCATTATTCAAAAAAATGACGGGGGAAACCTTCGTACACTATCGGATCCGGAGACGAATGGAGGAAGCGCGCAGACTTCTTGCCGTACCCACCATGACAATCAGTGACATCTCGATTCATGTAGGTTACGAGGATTATCCTCATTTTACGAAGACATTTAAAAATCTCGTGGGTGTGTCACCTTCGGAATACCGTGCTTCGTTTGGCATTGAATAATGAGAGCAACCCTCAGCCGGAAGCTGCTATTTTATTTTACCATTGTCATCTTACTTTCCCTGTCAGCGCTGGGGATTTCCTTTTACAGCATTTCTGCCAAGCAATTGCAGTCAAGCACTGAAAACCAAATGATTCAGATCGTAAATAATGCAGTTCATCATACCAATCTCTATATTTCATCCTATCAACGGTCGACCGTGGCGCTACTAACGGATTTGAGAGTTAAAAGATATATTGATCTATCAGCAGATCGTGAGGAATATGAAAATTACCGCTACACGACCGATATTCGCGATGCTATTGTTGAACCTGTATGGATTCGCAATCCCGAGATTGAAGCCCTATATATTATCGGGTATTCCGGGAATGCGCTTTATTATTATAATGGCGGTTCAGCGCCATCTTTTACACAGGAAGACACCGCTAGACAGATCCGGTATTTCAAAGAACATACAGATGTCAGTGGACAGTTGAATGTAATCAATTACAGTATCCGTGGGGATCAAACGCCGATGTTGACCTTAATCCGCAGCATTCGCGGTCTTCAGTCACCAGAGATGAAAGGATTTGTAGGCATCGAAGTCAAAGCAGAGGAGCTCTCTACGTTATGGAAAGGAATCGATCTTGGTCCCGAAAGCTATTTTTTTATTGTAGATGGCGAAGGCAGGATTCAATATCATAACGATCAAAACAAAGTAGGGACGTTGATTCCCGATAGTCTTGGCAAGCAAATTGAGCAAGCAGGAGAGGCGATGTTCCGCAGCTCGGCAGAGGGCGTGGAAAAATCTTATATCAGCCGTAATGCGGAATATTCCGGTTGGCATCTGGTTGTATCCATCCCAGACACTCAGCTGCAAAAGCCGCTAATTACCATCCGGAATTATATTATTGTTGTCGCGATTTTGACATTTATGATAGCGCTGTTTCTGGCAAGCCGATTTGGTAAGTCCGTTACTACACCCATCCGTATACTGATGAAAGGAATGAGCCAGACCGAAAAAGGAAATTGGGAATTAATCTCCCTTCCGAAAAGCCAGGATGAGGTCACTGGGCTTATCGTTCGTTACAATCTGATGGTAACCCGCCTGTCAGAGCTTGTGGACACCGTGTATCAGTCAGAACTGAAGAACAAGGAAATGGAAGCTGAGCGGCAGAAGGCCGAATTCCAATCCTTACAGCTGCAGATCAACCCTCATTTTTTATACAATACGCTCGAAACGGTGGTCTGCTATGCAGTAATTCAGGATTCAGATGAAATATCAGAAATCGTCGGAGCCCTGTCCTACATGCTGCATTATTCGGTGCGCACCAATCTTGAAGAGATAACCGTAGCAAATGAGCTGAAGCATGTCATCCATTATATGGTCATTATCAATCACCGGATCGGAAGGCCGTTTGAAATCGATGTGCGGATAAAGCCTGAAATGCTTCTGCGCAAAATGGTTCGCTTGACCTTACAGCCACTTGTGGAAAATGTGTTCCAGCACGCCTTTCGTTATGGTGTTGAAGATTATCACACGATTACGATTGATGCTGGAGAGGATGGCGATATCTTCTGGGTCAGCATTACGGATAATGGCAGCGGGATGACCCCGGAGCGGCTTGAAGAACTTCGCCTCAAACTGAGTGAAAATCGACTCGCCGATGTGGAGGAAGGGAAAGGAAGCCCAGGCGGCATCGGTGTGCAAAATGTTCATCGCCGGATTCAGCTTGTCTTCGGAGAAGAATTCGGAGTTGACGTAGAAAGCAGTCCAGAATGCGGAACACGCATGATCATGAAAATGCCGATTTCCGGAAGGAAGGAACAGCAAGTGCTTAACGCATAGGCGCTTCTCGCCGAAGAGAACGAGGATCAAAAAGCTGTCCTGAGGTCCGAGCCGCGGACTTTTGGGATGGCCTTTTTTTATAACGATAACCGATCACAAAAAAACACATCCCACAATAATCCACCCCATGGGAGTGCTGTTGATACAGCTTTATGATGGGTACAGGTAAACCAAATACCTTTTTATACTAATAAGGGGGATTATCCAGATGAAAAAATGGGTTAGTCTGATCCTATCCACGGCGCTTGTCTCAAGTCTCGTCGCGGGATGCGGAAGCAATGAAACATCGGACGGTAATGTCGATGCAGCAGGCGAATCAAAACCGCTTAAATTTAGTATTTCGTTAAACACAAGCGGAAACGCTTACACGGAAAGTTCTAAAGACATTAACACCGATAAGTGGGTCAAGGAGTTAGAGAAACGGGCGAATGTCGATTTAGACATTAAGTTAATTCCTTTAAAGGACTTTGATTCCAAAATGGCTGTTATGTTCGCCGGCGGTGATATTCCGGATGTCGTACAAAATGTCGGAGGGGCTACGGATAAATCGATGGCTGGGTCGGTTCAGGCTGGTGTTTTTATGCCGCTGGATGATCTGCTGAAGGAGAATGCGCCCAACCTGATGAAGGTTGTCCCACAGGAAGCATGGGATGAAGTCAGCTACGACGGAAAAACATATGGCATTCCGACTTGGCTCAGCAATCCGTCTCGACGTGCCACTTTTATCCGAACTGATTTATTGGAGAAAACAGGCCTTCCGGTACCTGTGACGATTGAGGATTTCTTGAATGTGCTGCGCGCTTTTAAGAAACTCGGTGTGAGCGCTCCTTATCAGATGCGTGAGAACTTCAAGTATGCAGATATCGCATTTGGTGCATATGACGCGCTTGGCTATCAGTTTACAGAGGATAATGGAGAGATCGTACCCAAATTTTATAATTCCGAGAATATGGAAAAAGCACTGAACGTATACAAGACGATGTATGACGAAGGCCTCATTCAGAAGGATTTTGCGACAATCCAAACGGCACAGTATGGTGAAAATATTGCTGCAGGCAATGCAGGGATCTGGACAGCTAATGCGCAGAATCTCCTGGATTTCCGGACCCAGATCGCCGCGTCCAATCCGGAAGCGAAAGTGGATATTATCTCGTCGCCAACCGGTGACCATGGACAAAAAGGATACGGCTTGTATAGTTCGGTCAATACCTCACTGTATATCAACAATAAAGTCAGTAAAGAAAAGGCTGCCCGGATTATCCAAATGTTTGAATGGATGCAGACCCCGGAAGCCAGTAATTTCTATAGCTTTGGGATTGAAGGCGAGAATTACACGGTAAAAGACGGAAAAGTTGATTATAAGCTGCCAGAGAACAAGGCTGCCCAAGATGAAGAGAAATTCCGCACACAGCTGCGCTGGGTAGGGGACGGAACAATCAACCGCGAACGAACTGAGCTGCTTACGGGTGGTAAAGATGTTTTGAAAGCATTGGATGAAACTCTGAGTAAAGAAGGCTTAGGGGGCATCGGATTTGTACCTGATCTGGAGTCTTTCAGCAAATTCCCTGATCTAGCCTCCAAACGTCCCGATCAGGCACCAAAACTGATCATAGACCATATGGTCAAAATGATTTATGGCAAAGAACCGATTAGTGATTTCCCAAAAGTCATCGAGGAATATAAGCAAAAGGGCGGCGAAGAAATCTTAAAAGAAGCAACAGAACGCTACAAAAATAATGAGGGAATCCTTAATCAGCAAAGCCGGAAATAGAAAGATTCTCAGGAAGCCTCTTCATTCGAAGGGCTTCCTGCCAGTTAGGAGGGAGTATGATGAGTCAAACTGCTTTGTGTGATGAAATCATGCGTATGCCTGTAATCGATACACATACCCATCTCGTCGGCGATAAGCTAAACGCGGCTGACTTCTGGGAAATAGCCGATTATTTCTGGTTGAACCAAGAGCTTCAGTCAGCAGGATATCCGGCGGATGCGGACCAACTTTCGAAAGAGAAACGGACTGACTCTTTTGTTAGAGCTTACCACGCTTCCCGTAATACGATGATGAATCGTGCTTTTACAGCAATCATGAAAGATTTGTACGGTATCTCCATCACTGATTCAGAGTCGGTGTTCAAAGCGGATATAACGGTTAAACAGCAAAGTAACGATCCCGGCTGGGCGCAAAACGTAGCTGACCGTCTGCATGTGCAGCGGTTTATTGTAAACCGTCCGGAGCATGCCAACTTTGCACACATGAGAGAAAATGCTCTACTGATTCCTCGAATTGACTCCTGGCTGCCTGAGCTGGCAAAGAATATTGCAGATGCCTCTGATCCCAGCCGGGAAGCGGCTTATACTCAAGCGAAAAAGTTTATTAGCGAGCAGTTGCACTCATATCAGACGATGGGCTGTCCGGGAATCATGACTACGTTGCCAGCCTTTGAAGCCAATGCTCATGATGTTTACAATCTTAGCAGCGTAACTGAACCGGATGAAATCATGATGCTGCTCCTTCATCATATCTGTTCGGAACTGCAAGTAAGAGGAATGTTCTTGCAGCTGTTTCTCGGCGTCGAACGGAGATGGTGTAATACATCGGCTGCGCCAGTTAACGATCCGCTACGGATTGTTAAACTGTATGGTTTGTTTGAACGGTATTCCATTCCGTTTGAGCTGGTGGTGGCTTCAGAATTAAATAACCTGGATATTGTGCAGGCTGCATGGAATTTCCCTAACGTTCATGTAGGTGGGATGTGGTGGTATAACTTCAGACCCAGTACTTATTTGCAGAGCATGCAGTATCGGTTGGAGGCACTCGCCCCGCTCAAGTGTTCGCTCATTGTCTCGGATGCGCGCTGTATCGAATGGACATATGGCAAGCTGCTGATCGTTAAAAAAATACTTGCGCGCTTTTTGGAAAGTCAAATAGCGGAAGGCTGGATCAGCCGGGAGGAGGCGCTGAATATTGCGGCGGAATGGCTACATGGCAGTGCTGCTAAACGTTATGGACTAACAGATGTAAAGCAATAAGCCGTGGAGGGAGAAAATGACTTTTTCATTGATGGACCGAATGTTGCCTGCTCCTTTGAACGGAGGGTTCCGCATGGAGGATTGGTGGGTGTGGTGCGGATCAGCTGTGCGTGGCGAGGATGGGCGTTTTCATTTATTTGCATCCCGTTGGCCGAAGTGGCTGCCGATGCATCCGGGATGGTTACTCCGCTCAGAAATTGTCCGCGCATCTGCCGATAACGCGGAAGGACCTTATACGTACGAAGAAACCGTACTACCCGCAAGGGGAGCGGAATACTGGGACGGACGAAGCACCCATAATCCGCATATCCTTCGTTATGGTGATAAGTATCTGTTGTATTATATGGGTTCAACTCATCCATTCGCTGAGCCGCAGCCTAATGAAACAGTGGAACTTGACGACTATCGGGTGATTGCCGCTCGTGCCAACAAACGTGTTGGCTTAGCTATAGCCGACAGTGTATTCGGACCATGGATAAGGATGGACGCACCTATTCTGCCTACACGTCCGGGCAGGTTCGACAGCTTTCTCACATCCAATCCGGCTCCTTGTATCCGCGAAGATGGCTCCTTGCTATTGGTATATAAAGCCCGCAAATACGAGGGCAATTCCTATGGACAGATGACGCTTGGCATTGCCGGTTCATCTAAGGACGAAGGGCCATATAAAGTAATTAACAACGCACCGCTGTTTCCACCAGAGCGGTCTCATATTGAAGATCCATTTATCTGGCGGACCACGGACGGGTACCAAATGATCGCCAAGGATATGGATGGCCGGATATGTGGAGAAAAGCACGGTGGGATATTTGCATCATCTACGGATGGAACCGACTGGCAGCTGGCTGATTCAACGCAATCGTATTCCCGGCGGGTACTCTGGGAGGACGGCACAGAGCAGTGGATGGGAAGCTTTGAACGTCCGTTCCTATTATTTCAAGAAGGGGTCCCTACCCATTTATTCGCTGCAGTAGCAGATGGACCGGGAGGGTTTCGAAATGCGAAGCACACTTGGAATATGGTAATTCCACTACGGACAACGCTTTAAGAAATTAAATTTCATAAATATCATCAGTGTTTACAGGAGGAACTAAAATGAGTGAAGTTATACCAACTCAACAAACTCGCGGACTGGTAATTTCGGAGTCTACTCTGGAATGGGCGGATGGCGCTTGGCAACAAATTGTAAATAAAGTGGAAAAGACTAGTAAGCGAATTGGTGTTAGTTTTCCGCATGCTTCCGTGAGCGGAGTATACGACAACATGCGTCCATCGTGGTGGACAGCAGGGTTCTGGCCGGGTATTTTGTGGCAGATTGCCGCAGAAGGTAATCATCCGGCGCTGCAAGAAATCGCCGAGCAAATTGAAGAGAAATTGGATGAACCTCTTTATGCCCTTACCGTACATCATGATGCTGGTTTTATATGGACACTCTCAGCTTTGGCCAATTACCGAGTGACTGGTAATGAACGCTCCAAGCAGCGCGGGTTGATGGCTGCTGCTCAACTGGCCAGCCGCTTTAACCTGAAAGGGTCATTTATCAGAGCCTGGCATGACACGGAGAAGATAAACCGGGCGGGATGGTCCATCATTGATACTGTAATGAATCTGCCCTTACTATACTGGGCATCGGAAGTTACAGAGGATCCGCGTTTCCGGCATATCGCCGCTGCGCATGCGGAAACGGTAGTTGAGCATTTTTTACGTCCGGATGGATCAAGTTATCATATTCTGGAGTTCAACCCGGAATCAGGCGAAAAAATCGGCGCTATGGCCGGCCAAGGTTATGCGGAAGAATCCGCTTGGGCACGGGGCAGCGCATGGATGATTTACGGTCTTACTTTGTCTTTTCACTATACCGGAGATAATAAGTTTCTAACGGGAGCTAAAAGAGCTGCGCACTTCTTCTTAGCTAATCTTCCGGAGGATCATGTACCTCACTGGGATTTCAGGGCACCTGATGCAGGCGAAAAGCCGCGTGATACCTCTGCTGGTGCATGTGCGGCATGTGGCTTGATTGAGCTGGCAAAGATCGTACCACAGGCGGAAGCCTCTTTTTACCTGCGAGCCGCAGAACAAATCGTTCGCTCACTTTATGAGAATTATGGGACTTGGGACATTCCGGAAGAGGAGGGTTTGATTCTTTCTGGAACATCCAATCTTCCAGGGGGTGTGCACATTGATACGCCACTGATCTATGGCGATTATTTCTTCGTCGAGGCTGTATCTAAACTCCGCGGAGCCGTTCTTCAGTTATGGTAAGGAACGGAAAAACAACAGAAAACCTTCTCGATGATCCGTATAGTATACAGTCGGTCGAAACTCCGATAGATAACGAGCAGGCTCGGCGTATGGAATGGTGGCAGGAAGCCAGGCTCGGCTTGTTTATTCACTGGGGCCCTTATGCCCTGCCTGCGGGTGAATGGAAGGGAAAAGAAATACAAGCTTCTTACAGTGAGCATATTATGCTACGCGCGAAGATCCCAGTGGCTGAATATGAGGAAATGGCCGCAGCGTTCAATCCATCAGCTTTTGATGCAATGAAGTGGGTACGGACTGCCAAGCGTGCTGGCCTAAAATATATCATCTTTACAGCTAAACATCACGACGGCTTCGCGATGTATGACTCAAGTGTATCCGAATATTCGATCGTCAAGCACACCTCATTGGGCCGTGATCCCCTTCGGGAACTAATGGAGGCATGTCGTGCGGAAAAAATGGTACTCGGAATTTACTACTCTCATGCGATGGATTGGCATGATCCAGACTCTCAAGGGAATACCTGGGATTATCCACTGAATATCGGCGCTTACGATGACGTTCAAACGTGGATAAATGATACCGATAAACGCACCCGCTTTGAACGATATTTGCACAGCAAATCAATCCCTCAAGTCCGTGAGCTACTGACGGACTACGGCAAAGTTGGTTTAATGTGGTTTGATTGCGGAGGCAAACTGACCCGTGAGCAAGGAGAAGCGTTTTTGGCGGCGGTTCATGCAATTCAGCCAGAATGTTTGGTCAATAGCAGAGTATGGAAAGCACCACTTGGAGATTATTCAAATACATCTGATAATCAACTTACGACTCGTAACCTTGGTAAGTACTGGGAGAATATTATTACGTTAAACGACTCATGGGGGTATAAGAGATCCGATCACCATTGGAAATCCCCTGTAACTATCATCCGCCAGATCATCGATGTTGTAAGTAAAAATGGAAATCTGGTAATCAATATCGGCCCAACAGCAACAGGGGAATGGGATCCGGTATCCGAATCCATTTTGCTTGATGTAGGAGATTGGTTAAATACCAATGGGGATAGCATTTACGGTGCTGGAGAATCGCCCACAGCCAAACCGTCATGGGGCAGATGCACTCTGAAAGGAAACACATTATATCTGCATGTTTTCGATCTTAAGAAGAGAAATAAGCTAATCGTCCCCGGTCTGAAGACCGCTGTTCAAAAGGTATTTGCTTTAGATGGAGGGGAGGAGCTGATTTTCACAAAGCTATCTGAGCAGGATCTGGAAGTCGAACTCCCCAGCTTACCGAACTTTGCCGAAAATTCTAACAACATGCCGCTGGTCATCGCAATTGTCTGTGCAGAACCTGTAGAAGGTAATCCAGTCCGATTATTGGAATTTGGAGAAGATACCTTACAAGAATTAGGGGTATTTGAAAGTGAGATCGTTGGTCCAACCCTCCGTTACGATACAGGAAAAAAAGACCATGATAATCTGTTGGACTGGAAGGATAGAGAGGATACCGCAATTTGGCATGTCCGGACATTAGGTCCGGTAAGATTTCAGGTTAGTATCGAATATCGCAGCGAAGAAGGAGAGAATGGTGGTGGCGGAGACTACCTCATCAAGGCAGCGGATCAAATTTTACAAGCTAAAGTTCATTCTACTGATGGGGTTAGTAATTTTCAAAGCTTTCAAGTAGGTGAGCTGTATTTCCCCACGGCAGGAGAATATACGATTCAATTGCAGGCAGAGCGTATTACAGGGGGGTATTTGATGCAGCCTAGATGTTTAAAACTACTGCAACTATGAGATTTTTATATTGAAATAATGCAAAAGAACTCAAATCACTTGGGTTCTTTTTTTTGTTGATTTAAGGAATGTTGTTGACATATTGCCCTCGGGTAAATATATTGTATATAAGAATAAAAGTTTACCTAGGGAAACAAATTGGATCATAGGAATCATTGTTTCTATTGGGAAATAAATTAACAGGATGAACAGAACAGTGCTACATATGAACTTAACAGAGATAAGGAGTTTTTTTATGATTGAAATCAGAAACCTAAACGTAGATTATTTCGGTAATTCTGCACTAGAAAATGTAAATATTGATATCCCCTTTGGGTATACAATCGGAATTATCGGACCAAATGGTGCGGGAAAATCTACATTCATCAAGTCATTGTTAGAGGTGATAAAGAAGAGAACAGGATCAGTTATGGTGGAGGGAAAAGATATTTCTGAGTACAAACGGAAGATCGCATATGTGCCGCAAAAGAATGACATTGATCTTTCTTTTCCAATCACGGTAAGGGATACAGTGCTGACTGGAACTTACCCAAATTTGCGAATCTTCCAGCGTCCCGGAAAAACAGAGCGGCAAAGAGTCGAGGAATGTATGGCGATGGTGGATATAAGTGATCTTGCGAATAAACAAATCAGCAATCTGTCCGGGGGACAACTCCAAAGAGTTTTTATCGCCAGGGCACTTGCACAACAAGCAAATGTATTTTTTTTAGATGAACCTTTTGTTGGCATAGATTTAGTCAGTGAGAAAATCATTGTAAAGCTGCTAAAACAACTTCGCGAAGAAGGAAAAACCATTCTCATCGTTCATCACGATTTGCATGAGGTCGAAGAATATTTTGACAAAGTCATCATTCTCAATAAGAAATTAATTGCTTTTGGTGATGTTAATGACACCTTTACCCCAGAGAATATCCTCAGCGCCTATGGTGCCTCCTTAGGTAATCTGGTGATCAAAGGGATGGGGGCGACAGATCATGATTGATTATTTCTCAGGAGTATTAAACATTCCGATATATGCACTTAACGCGGGATTATCTGCTATCATTCTTGGAATTGTATCAGGGGTTTTAGGAAGCTTTATTGTACTTAGAAAGATGTCATTAATGGGAGATGCGTTATCACATGCGGTGTTACCCGGGGTGGCATTATCTTATATCTTAGGAATCAACATTCTTCTTGGAGCTTCACTATTTGGACTATTAGCAGCGGTTCTCATTCAATTTATTACAAGTCGCAGCAATATTAAAAGTGACACCTCTATCGGCATTATTCTCAGCTCATTTTTTGCGCTAGGTATCGTCCTAATTACTTTTGCCAAAAGCGGGCTTGATCTAACTCACATTCTGTTTGGTAATATTCTGGCCGTCCCACAGTCGGAGTTAATGCAATCCTTTATTATTATGATTGTTGTTATTGCCATCATTTCATTGCTATATAAAGAGCTTTTAATGAGTTCGTTTGATCCGGTTGTTTCCAAAGCCTATGGGTTAAAAACAGGGTTCTATCATTATTTATTGATGATGCTCCTATCTGTGGTTACCGTATCTTCGTTATCTCAAGTAGGAATTGTGCTTGTGATTGCAATGCTGGTTATACCGGCTGCTACATCCTATCTCTGGACGAATAAGCTGTTCCACATGATTATCCTGGCTTCTACAATCGGCGCTGTATCCGGGATTATAGGTGTAATTGTAAGCTTTAAATTCAATTTACCTACAAGTGCCACGATTGTTCTGGTCGGCGTAAGCATGTTCGGAATTTCATTTATAATCTCACCCAAAAATAATTTTTTCAGGAAAGGGTTGAAACAAGGATGAAGACCATAAAAATACTCTCTTTGACAATGTTTATCGTACTTCTTACCGCATGCTCAAAGATTAGTGAAGGAGATGCAGACCATGATAAGCTGCAGATTGTTGCAACATACTCCATTATCGCTGATATGACCGAAAACATTGTAGGGGAGAAAGCTGAAGTTTACAGTATGGTACCCATCGGAACAGATCCGCATATGTACGATCCATTACCCAAGGATACAAGTAAGGTTTCTAGCGCAGATTTAGTGTTTTATAACGGTTTGAACCTAGAAACAGGTAAGGGGTGGTTTCAAGATCTTCTAGATGTGACTAATAAAAAGGATGTTGCTTTTGCAGTCTCAGATGAAGTATCTCCGATGTACCTAACAGAAAAAGGAAAAGAAACACAGGTAGATCCTCATGCCTGGCTGGATATTCAGAATTCAATAAAATATGTAGATATCATCACAAAACGTGTAATCGAAAAGGATCCCGACAACAAAGAATTTTATCTTAATAATCAATCGGAATATGTTAAGAAACTGAATGAATTGGATCAATATGCAAAAGAAGCAGTCGAAAAAATTCCACAAGAGAAACGTATCCTTGTTACCAGCGAAGGAGCATTCAAATATTTTTCCAAAGCTTACGGATTTGAATCAGCTTTTATCTGGGAGATCAATACGGATAGTCAAGGAACGCCTGAACAAATGAAAAACATAATTAAGATCATTGATGAAAATCAAGTGCCTGCATTATTTCTGGAAACTAGCGTAAATCCAAAAACAATGGAAACTATCGCAAATGAAACGGGAGTACCGATACACTCTAAGATTTTCACCGATTCTTTAGCTAAGAAAGGCGAAGAGGGCGACACATACATTAAGATGATCAAATGGAATATTGATAAAGTTATAGAAGGTTTATCTCAATCCTAAATGCCGGCTCCAAGCCTATATTAACCGACCTAAGATTCAGTTTTTTAGCTGATGATTATGTCGGTTTTTTATTGAATAAAATCTACATTCGAGCCTCGAAATATTACGTTTACGCCATGGGATAACCTGCTACAGGAAATATCTTCTTGTCTACTTTTCAAAAAAATCTTGGTAAGGTAGAGGCTAACACTTAATAAGAGGTGAAGAGTTGTCATGATTAAGAAACACTGTTTGTTCTGTGATGAGATTGTTTCCATTGAACCAGAAGGCGATAACGATAGATATATAGGCTGTTCTTGTTCACCAGGCGGGTTTTATAGTCTACGAAGAGACAGCTACGAACCCATTAATTCGCTCCCGCATCAAAAGAAACGCGACATGCTTCATGTAGTATCTGCTTACATACGTGAGCTGACTGATTGTGATGAAAAGATCACTATATGTGCTGATGATTTAGAGTCCATTGTAAATTCACCCAAAATACCTGTGAGCATTGAAGATAAAGGAAACCGTCTACTGCAATATTTATATAGACATTCTGAAGGCCCGGGGAAAGCGGTTGTCATTCAACCCCTCTCTAGCAGCTATAACTTGACGTATTCTCCCAATCTGCAAGAGCTGGTATACATCATAGACAAGTTGATAAGTGATCAGCTTCTAATCAGGGAAGGCATGACCTTTAAGCTTACTGAAACCGGCTGGAATGAAGCTGCGGAAAGCGCTGGAGGTAAAAAACTAAAACCTTGTCTCGTGCTCGTGTCGGATGAAGAAAATTTGTCTACAACATGGCTGGAGAAGTTATTGCCCAAAATAGAACAGTGTGGTTTCCTGCCGCGCTTATTAACACATACGAAAACTCAAAACGGCGAAAAATACGAGTTGGATCAAATCGCAGAAAGCAAACTGATTATCGCAGATTTAACGGGGCAATCCCCAGAGGTGTATTTTTCAGCGGGATATGCACTTGGTTTAAACATACCCGTATTATGGACCGTAAACAGTATTGAGGCGGATAAACTTTTTGTACAGCTTAAGGATATTCGTCCTATTGTGTGGGATTCAGCAGAAGAGCTAGCAATTATGCTGCAGCAGAAGTTGAGTTAACCCGCAAATTTCTTGCCATGACTCGTCAAACGAAGCTTAAATTTAAACAGGTGTCTTCTTAAATGAGGACGCCTGTTTCTTATGTTACTGTAAGAACACTATCAAATTTTCTTAGGAAGTGATATTGTAACCGATATAAAAAAATGAGCAAATGTATGTAAATGTATGCTTCAGTTAATATTAGCTCATATTCATACTCTGGATAAGAAAGAGGGATACAATTGTTTTCAAAACGGCAAAAAGAAATACTTTTATACTTAATTAATTCTAATCAACCTGTCACAGCTGCATGGATTTCTAAGGAACTGAATGTTAGCGATCGAACGATCCGTAATGATTTGAAAGAGTTACAAAATATATCCGCCATAGTAGGACTAAAAATAGAGTTAATTCGTGGGAAGGGCTTCGTTGTAAGAGTCTTCGATAAAGATATATTTTCCCAAAAATTAAATGAGTTAACTAATGATAAAATCAATCCTTCTACAGTAGACTTTTCTGAACAAGATAATAGGGTTCTTTATTTGTTGAGTCGGTTTTTATTAGAAAATAAGTATATCAAGTTGGCCACTATTGAAGATGAGATGTTTGTATCTAAATCGACAATCCAAAACGATCTAAAAGAAGTGCGTAAGATACTGGAAAAATACAACCTGAATTTAGTTAATCGGCCTCATTATGGCCTGTTTATAGAGGGCGATGAATTTAAGAAACGAATATGTTTGTCTAATTTTTTATACAAAAGAGAAGAAAACTCCGATCCAACTTTCGATAACTTTACTTTGTTTGACAAAGAGGTATACACGAAAATCAAAGAAATAATCATCGGCAAAGTAAATAAATACAAAATTGACATTTCAGATATTTCCTTGGAAAACCTCGCTATTCACTTAATAATAGCTTGTAAACGTATCGAAGAGGGATTTTTAATCGAACAACCGTCGGTAAATCTTATGGAAGAGTATCCTTTTGAAAAAATTGTTGCCCATGAAATTGTTAAAGACATTGAAGATTTCACAGATCTGCTCTTTTCCGATTCAGAGATTAATTATATTATCATCCATTTGGTTGGAACAAAATTGCTGCCGAAAGAAAATCTAACGGAGTACA
This sequence comes from Paenibacillus sp. FSL R7-0048, assembly GCF_038004505.1. Lineage (NCBI taxonomy): Bacteria > Bacillati > Bacillota > Bacilli > Caryophanales > Paenibacillaceae > Paenibacillus > Paenibacillus sp. FSL R7-0048. The sequence continues at coordinate 3,527,180 of NZ_JBBORF010000001.1, forward strand.
GTAAGTTCGATGAAGTGGACTCCATTGTCAGCTGTATTTTGAAAAGTTTACAAACTGAGTTGAATTGGGATTTTGGCCATGACCATGAATTTATTCAAGCCCTGACCCTTCACATTAGGCCTGCGATGAATAGATTAAGATACAACATGAATTTTAGAAATCCTCTGTTAAATGATATTAAGACGAGTTTTCCAGCCGCATTCGAAGGAGCACTTATTGCGAGTAAATGTATTAACTACTATTTAGATTCAGAAGTTGGAGAACATGAGGTTGCTTACATTGCCTTGCACATTGGGGTTGCTTTAGAAAGAATGAAAAATAAAAACAAAAAAATAAAACGAGTTATTCTTGTATGTGCGTCTGGTGTTGGAAGTGCCAAATTACTTTATTACCGATTGATCAATTCATTTGAGAATCTATTGCAGATTGTAGACACAATTAGTTTTTACAAATTAGCAGAAACGGACCTATCCTCGATTGATTTTATTATCAGTACAGTTCCGATCAATGAAGATATAGGTATTCCCGTCTATGTTGTAAATACCTTTCTAGAAGCTAAAGACCTCAAAAGAATCAAGGACGTCTTACTGTCTTCAGAACAGGTGGCAGAAACTCATTCTTACCTTGACGCATCTAGAGTATTCGTGAAAAAAGAATTTACCACAAAGGAAAGTGTGATTCATTTTTTAAGCAATGAGCTAACAAAACAAGGACTTGTACCAGAGCATTATGAATCCTTAGTAGTTGAAAGAGAGTCCTATGCACCCACTAGTTTTGGAAATCTTGTCGCTGTTCCACATCCTTCACTTCCTGTTACCTCGGAAACCTTTTGGACAATCTGTACGTTAAAACGTCCTATTCGTTGGAATGATAAGCAAATGGTGCAATTAATTTGTTTATTAAACATTAAAGAAGGAAACAATGTCGACCTAGATAAAATGTATAAAAAGCTAGGATCATTGATAGAGGATAAAGAGATTGTTGTGCAGATCCTTGCTAAGGACTCTGTGGAAGAAATTATACAATTACTAAACTAGAGTGAGTGAGAAATTAGGTACTGCCTTACTATTTGCAATGTAACCGTTTCCTGTTGATTTGGAAAAAGGTTAGCTTAAAAAGAAAGCGATTTAAGTTTACACTAAAGGTGTTCAATAAATGATAATTTTAGGGGGAAGTCAATATGAATACAATTATGTTAGTGTGTTCAGCAGGAATGAGTACAAGCCTTTTAGTAACAAAAATGCAGAAGGTTGTTGAAGAAAAAGGGTTGGATGTCGATGTTTTTGCTAAATCAGCATCTGAAATTGATATTACTTTGCAAGAGAAAAAGGTTGATGTCTTATTGTTAGGACCTCAGGTGAAATATATGAAAAAGCAATTAGAAACAAGATTAGCAGATAAAAACATTCCTATAGAAGCTATTGATATGTTGAATTACGGAATGATGAACGGTGAAAAAGTACTTGAACAAGCCTTGCAATTAATTGAAAGTAAATAGAGATAAGAGAGGAGTAGAGAGAAATGGTAGATGAAGTGAAAGAGGAATACTATACTGTGGCTTTTAACATTATCAGTAATGTAGGCGCAGCTAAAAGCTTAGTAATGGAGGCGCTTTACGCAGCCAAAGAGGGAGAATTTAAAGAGGCACAAGAAAAATTAGAAGAATCAAAGCAATTTTTTAGAGAAGGTCATAAAATGCATAAATCATTAATCAAAAGAGAAGCAAATGGCGAACAGCTTCAATTCTCACTGATCCTTATGCATGCTGAAGACCAACTAATGAGTGTAGAGACCATTTCTTTACTTGTTACGGAAATCATTGAACTTTATAAGCTTTCAAAATAGGATCAAAAAGAAGTGGCATCGCAATAAGAAAATACTTCTTCGGGAGCGTGCAAGAAACTATGGATAAAATAACGAAATTTTTAGAAGATAAGGTAATGCCAGTTGCAGGTAAAATCTCTGGTCAGCGGCATTTACAAGCGCTTCGCGATGCAATGGTTTTAACTATCCCGTTTATTATTATCGGTTCCATTTTTTTAATCTTAGCAAACCTGCCAATTCCAGCCTATTTAGATTTCTTGGTCGCCCATCCAAATATCAAAACAGCCTTACTATATCCGTACAATGGTACATTTAACCTTGTCGCATTAGTTGCAACATTTGCCGTGGGATACAGACTAGCAGAGAGCTATAAAGTGGATCCGCTTTCTTCAGGGGCTGTGGCATTATGTTCATATTTTGTAGTCACTCCATCAACTTCTTTCACAGTAGATGATGTTGTCACAAAAGCAATGAACGTGAATTATTTTTCGAGTCAAGGTTTATTTGTAGGATTGTTAACCGCAATCTTCGCAACAGAAATATATCGCAGAATCGTACAAAAAAATATAGTTATTAAAATGCCGGATGGTGTGCCGCCAACAGTTGCTAAATCCTTTACAGCGATTATTCCTGGTTTCTTTGTTATCGTGAGTGTCTGGGGAGTTCGCCTACTTGTTGAGAACTTTACTGGTTTTGATAACGTGCATACCATTGTTGCCAAGCTTCTTCAACAACCATTAACCACTGTTGGAACAAGCTTAGCGGGAACAATTGTTGTGTTCTTGTTAATCAACTTATTATGGGCAATCGGATTACATGGTTCCACCATTGTAGGTTCTGTCATGTTGCCTATCTGGTTGCAATTGACCTCAGAAAATGCTGCAGCCTACGCAGCGGGTTCACCCGTCCATAATATTGTTACAGCAGAATTCAGATATCTTATCTTTATCGGTGGATCTGGTGCAACTCTAGGACTAACGATTGCTATGTTATTCTTTGCGAAGAGCAAACAGCTGAAACAAATGGGTCGACTGACGATTGGACCAGGACTATTTAATATCAATGAGCCGTTAATCTTTGGGATGCCTATCGTATTAAACCCAATGATGTTAATCCCATTTCTTATAACACCGATTGTTACTGTTTTGATAACCTATCTCTCCATGGATTTTGGATTAGTAGCGTTGCCAATAGGTGTACTGCCACCGGGAACAATGCCATTAATTATCGGCGGATATTTGATGACAGGTAGTATCTCGGGAATGATCTTACAAATTGTACTGTTTGCAGTAGCGTTTATTATTTACTATCCGTTCTTTAGAATAATGGATAATCAAAAATATAAAGAAGAACAAGATGCCCTTATCCAACAGGTTTAATCCGTAGCATATGTTTTATTTAACAACAAGGAGGGTTTACACATGTTTGAATTGAAAACGACATTTCCAGAAAACTTTTTATGGGGAGGAGCAGCAGCTGCCAATCAACTAGAAGGAGCAAGTAATGTTGGCGGTAAAGGGCTTTCTCTAGCAGATGTATATATTTTTGACGAAAACACCCCTAAAAAAAACTGGTCTGACCAGTGGCACCTCATGACTCATAAACAAATAGAAGAAGCACAAGATCCCGCAAGTGAAAAGTATTATCCCAAAAGACATGGGGTGGATTTTTATCACCACTATAAAGAAGATATTGCTTTATTGGCCGAAATGGGTTTTAAAGCCTTCCGTATGTCCATTGCTTGGACTCGTATTTTTCCAAATGGGGATGAATTAATCCCTAATGAAGAAGGTCTTGCATTTTATGATCGTGTGTTTGATGAATTGAACAAATATGGAATTGAGCCTATTGTTACTTTATCCCATTATGAAATGCCACTTCATCTAACAACTAAGTATGGAGGTTGGGTGAACCGGAAAGTTATAGATTTCTTTGTTCGCTATGCAACCACTGTAGCTGAAAGATACAAGCATAAAGTGAAATATTGGATGACTTTTAATGAAATTAACTGTGTAGTACACCACCAATATGTAAGTTTAGGGGTTATCGAAGAAAATCACCCGAATATTGAACAAGCAATGTTTCAAGGAGCGCATCATCAATTTGTCGCAAGTGCACTTGCAACCAAAGCGTGTAAAGAAAGTAATCCTCAAGCAATGGTTGGATGTATGGTTAGTTATCAACTTCTTGTTCCTTATAGCTGTGATCCTGACGACGTTCAAGCCACAGTTGATAAACAACGTACCTCTTTATTCTTTACTGATGTTCAAGCGAGAGGTTACTATCCGGCTTATACCGCTCGAATGTTTGCAGAAAAAAATATAGTTTTGAAAACAGAGCCCGAGGATGAACAAATCATGAAAGACTATCCAGTGGATTATGTATCCTTTAGCTACTATATGTCTGGTGCAGTCAGTGCACATCCAGAAAAGATAGAAGGCGCAGAAGGGAATTTGCTTACAGGCGGAGTGAAAAATCCTTATTTACCATCGAGTGATTGGGGTTGGCAGATTGATCCTAAGGGTTTACGAACTGCAATAAACCAATTGTATGACCTCTATCAAAAGCCGGTACTTGTTGCAGAGAATGGCCTAGGTGCCTTAGACGTATTACAAGAAGGCGATGTTATAGAGGATGATTACCGAATTGATTATTTAAAAGAACATATTAAGCAAATAAAAGAAGCCATTGCAGATGGTGTAGATGTAATGGGCTACACAAGCTGGGGTTGCATAGATATGGTGAGTGCAGGAACAAATCAAATGTCCAAACGTTATGGTTACATTTATGTGGACCAAGATGATATGGGCAGAGGTACAAAACGTCGTATAAAGAAAAAATCATTTTATTGGTACAAAAATGTTATCGCTACTAATGGAGAACAATTAGATTAATTATTAAATCGTAAAACGAAATGATTTATCTGGAGGCATTATCAAAAGCAGTCCTAAGCTGGACTTGCTTTTGGTAATGCTTTTTTTACTGAATTGTTGACATGTGACCATTTGGTGTCTTATAATCAATTAGACACCAAATGGTGTCCTATTAGGTAATAATGATGGATACTAGGTGACATTACAGGAAATATTACGGAAAAGGTGGGGGTGGTTGTGAGCGACAATAGTCAAGTGAGGGATGTTTATGACGCTGTTGCGGATCCAACAAGAAGAAAACTTCTTCAAATTCTGGCTGATGTAGATGAATTACCTCTGTATGAGATAACGATTCATTTTGAAATGGGTCGTACAGCCGTTTCGAAGCATTTAAATATACTTAAAGATGCTGGTCTCGTAATTGCTCGGAAGGTTGGCAGAGAGACGAGGTATCGGTTGAATGCCAATCCTTTGAAAGAAATTCAAGATTGGGTATCTTTTTATGAAGGATTCTGGAAACAAAGAATTGATAAATTAAAACTTATATTGGAGGAATAACTATGAAACCAGATGTATCATTAGATTTTCAATTTACAAGTTCGATCGAGAAGGTATGGAATGCTTTAACGGATTCGGATATGCTTGCGAAATGGATCTGGAGTAATGATTTTAAACCCGTCGTTGGTCATAAATTTCAATTCCGTGCTGAGCCAAATGAATGGTGGGATGGAATTGTAGATAGCGAAGTACTCGTCGTGGATGAGCCGCATACGTTATCTTATACTTGGAATAGTGCGGGAGAAAGTACTACTGTTACTTGGACTTTGAGTCAAGATTCAGAGGGGAAGGTTAATCTCCATCTAGATCAATCCGGATTTAGTGAAGAGACGAAAGCCCGCCAAGGAGCTATCGAAGGTGCTAAATATGCTTGGACAAATATGGGTGGTCAGCTCGAAAAGGCATTAGCAGAATTGTAATTTCAAGAATAGGGCGCTTTTCTGGAATAAGGAAAGTGCCCTTTTTAATGGAATAAATCATGGCAATACTAGATGAAGAGAATGGAGATGAGATGAGCTTACTATGAAAATAAATCAATTAATTGCGAACAATATTAACAGATTAGAAACGGTACTGCCAGTTGATGAGTCGTTAGGAATTGCTGGTTTGTCTGGATCTGGTAAAACAACTTTTTGTCAAACGATTGGGGAAGAATCAAAAAAACGTCTCGTTTCCTTACTGCCAAAAGCTGAATACCAGTATTTATTCCCCAATATTATGGAGACTAATTTCAGTGCGATCAAAATGGAAGCAATGCCACTTGTTCTTTTTCTTGGTAGATCATCCATATCTTCAAATCCTCGGTCAACCATTGGCACACATACAGGTGTGTTTACTGAAATCCGTGTCACTCTTGCTGAACAATATAATCTCTCTCCAGAGGTTTTTTCATTTAATAATGAGTTGGGTTGGTGTCCTGATTGTAAGGGTCGTGGAACTACAAAAAATGTCGAGTGTAAAAAGTGTCAGGGGAAACGCTATAATCAAGCAGCTGAACAATATAAAATTGAATTATTGGATCAAGCAAAGAGTATTTCTGATCTAAACGACTTAAGTATAGAGACCATTTTATCACAGGCAGATATTCTAAAAATAAGTGAAGGTAAACAACAAATTCTGAAAAATATAATCAATATGAATATTGGTTATTTAACATTAAATCGTATTATGGGTACATTATCAGGCGGAGAATTAACACGACTTTACCTGGCAGAATTCATGGCAACAAGTGAAAATACCGTGATTATCATTGATGAAATCTCCGTGGGTCTCGATCACCAAACGCTATTGAAGATTTTAGCGGAGATTAAACAATTGGGATATAAAAATCAAATTTGGCTCATTGACCATTCTGACACGGTGCTGGACACAGCGGATAAACACTTGTTCTTTGGACCTGGCAGTGGCAAATACGGCGGGAAAATAGTTGAGGAATCACCACGTCCTGAGCCCATCAATAGAGAACTAAATCAGGCAGCACCTGCAGAATATTATCAATTTCATGATCTTTATTGTCGTAATATTCAAATGGCCGAGATTCAGATTCCCCAGAATAGACTGGTAACTTTTACAGGTGAGTCCGGATGTGGTAAATCTACACTGGTTAATGAGTGTATGGTCAAAGATTTTCTAAAGCGTTATTCCAAAGATAAGCTGGTGATCGTAGGGCAAGATCGAAATCAGTCGATTACCAGTCGCTCGACCGTTGCCACTTTTCTTGATATTAAAAGGAAACTCACAAAGTACAGTGAGGATATTGATGATATTTTTGAGCGCTCGATTGAAGATATTATTGTTGAACTGCCAAATGAGGACATTGCTCATAAAAGACTAAGCTTATTGATCAAGCTTGGACTTGGTTATTTGACGTTGGAGCGAAAAACACAGTCCTTATCCACGGGTGAATTTCAATGTGTCCATTTAGTTTCTGAGCTGTTTGCGGGCTCAAGAAATCCACATACACTTTTTATTTTTGACGAGCCTTCCAAAGGTTTATCACAAAATATTTTAAATCAATTCATTGACAGCATTAGGGACATTCTGCAGGATGAATCTGTCTCCATAATCATGATTGAACATAATTCTTATATGTTAGAGAACTCTGATTTTATCGTTGATTTTGGCAAAAGACAGCTTGCACCTGTGGAGCATCTTGATGTTCTCAGTCATGATGATTATTATCGTCAACAAAATCCTGCTGATAGTGTGGCACCTGCGCACATTTCTTCAACACTCCAGCTACAAAATGGAATTGACTATTTAAAAGAAAGTCAGATCCCCTATTTTAAAAATGCAGAGAACATCTATAAAGGTGGCATCTTAAAAAGCTTATCCTCCATGGCCCGCCTGATTTATGGTGAATATGAATCGGATACGATTGCGCCTGTCATCGCCATTGATCTGGAACGACACTTGTATAGTCAGTTTACTTTCCTTTATGAAATGGGTGGCTTGATCAACCATATTGTGGCAGCGCATCCCACTAATAAAGATACAAAAAGCTTTGATTTCTATCAATCAGACAATCATTGTCCAAGCTGTAAGGGCCGCCGTGTGATTGAAGAATTTGATTTTGATATTGTACTTCAGGACAAGAACGTACCCTTTTGGGACGGCTCATTACATCCAGATGCGATGGAGATTCTGAAATTCTATCAATTACCAAAAATAAAATTCATCTTTGATGAGTTAAAGAATGAGCTCGGACAGGATATTAGCAAAAGTTATAATGAGATGACAGAAGCTGAAAAACACACCTTTTTATACGGGTATTGGGAAAAGTCCTTTTATGATAAAGCAGCTAAAGCCTCGAGAACTTGGGATGGCTTTAATACCATTATCGGGAACTATATGGTTATCTCGAAATCGATTATTAAAGAGCATATTAAAGCATCCAAAAAAATGATTACCTGTCCAATTTGTCAAGGAACGGTATTAAATCATCATAAAAAGCTTAAATACGGCGACACTGATATTCGTGAGATTATCGGGATGCCCCTTGATCAAGTTATTAGCACTGTTGGCGAATTACAGGTACTAGAAAAAATGAAAGCCATCGTGGGCGGCGATATGGTTTTGACAGAAGAGGTCTCTCTATTACCTAGGGAAACACAAGTCGCTCTAAAAATGCTTGAACTAGAGTTAGGAAGTTTTGCGCAATATGAAATGGTGTTACAAAATGCCATGCCATTCTGGGACAGCATTAGCGGCAGTATCGAAACCATCAGCAGGAAAAACCGGATTACGATCTGTGATTTTGCCAATATCCACGAAACAAGAGAAAATATCATAGATAAGTATTTCACTAATGGAAAATATAAAAAGCTGACTTATGTCTATGAAGCGTTTGGTTACAAAAAAATCGTCACCTTAATTAATAAGGTTAAAGCAAGCCATCCCTGTCCATTCTGTAAAGGGAAAAAAGTTATTTCGGAAGATGGACTTCATGATGGCGTATATAAATTAACGATTCCCTGTGTGAGTTGTTATGCCAGTGGAATCAATGATGAAGGGCGTAAGGAAGTCGTTGAAGGTATAGATGTTCAAACTTGGCTAACGGGTAAAGTAAGTGACGTTATTTCTGAAAGCTTAAATATTGAAGCTGTTGCTGATATTCCAATTTTCAATCGTATTCGTGAGTTGAATAAACAAGAGATGATGGCAGTTTACCAATTTCTTGAGCAATAAAGTTTAGTTTTCTCAAAAAGACGATATAGAAAAGAAACGCATCGAGTCTATAGACTCGATGCGTTTTTTTATAATTGATTATAAAGCTCATCATCAACAGGTTCTAACCATTCTGTTTCTCCGGGTGAAATGGCTAAGTGGACAAACCAACTGTCTTTTGTAGCACCATGCCAATGTTTTACGTTCGCTGGAATATTCACAACATCCCCGCTTTGGAGGAATTGAGCGGGTTTGCCTTTTTCTTGATACCAACCCTCACCACCGGTAACTAATAATACTTGTCCGATTTTATGGAAGTGCCAGTTATTGCGAGCTCCCGGGGCAAAGGTTACGTTCCCAATAGGCGCATTCAAAGGTGTCGCATCAGTATAAATCATCTGCAAGTATGCATCACCTATAAAATTAGCTTCAACCTTTTGTCCGAGTGGAAAGATAGTACTGTTGCTTAGTTGCTCATTAGCCATAATAAAAAAAACCTCTTTCGTTTAATTTTTATAAATTTCTTTGGCAATATTAAATGCCGACCATGCTTTAGGCCACCCTACATAAAACGAAAGGTGCGTGATGATTTCCGCTACTTCATCTTTTGTGATTCCGTTTGCCTTTGCTTTATGCAGATGTGGAGTTAATTGTTCAAAGTTTCCTCCTGATATTAATGCTGAAACTGTAATCATGCTGCGGTCACGTGCAGATAATTCTTCCTCTCTTGACCACACTTCACCGAATAAGATATCATCGTTCAGTTCAGCAAATTTCGGAGCGAATTCTCCTAACAAGTCTCGTCCTGCTGTTTGTTTTTCAGCCATATAAGAACATCCCTTTCATCGATGATTAACTGCTTTAAAATGAAGTATAGACCTTAAAGTACACTTTAAGGCAAGCCATAAAAATGGATTGATACTCCGACATTTGGTTTTTTATTAATTTAAGTATATCCTTTGAATAGAAACAAAATTAGAAATGGAGGTGGGGATCATGCCTTATTCCATTGGAGAATTTGCAGAAATCGTCGGTGTTAACAAGAGCACGCTCAGATATTATGAATTGGAAGGCTTACTTACTCCACATCGAAGTGACAATAATTTACGTGAATATACAGATCAGGATATAGGTTGGGTTCAATTTTTGCTTCATTTAAAAGATTCAGGAATGACGATGGCAGAATTGAAGCAATATACCGAGTGGCGGGCTATGGGGGACGAGACAATTCCTGAACGGAAAAATTTACTTGAACAGCGTAAGCAACAAGTGGAACAAGAAATTAAGGCATTGCAACAAAACTTGGATATACTGAACCGTAAAATTGTATTTTATAATGATCAACTAACGGGGAATAAATACGAATTCGTCCTTTATCACAATGAAAAGAAATCACATCAAGAAGAAAAAGTAGATTCCTAACAAGTTAAGAGGCAGATGAACAACTTTTGATTATCAAAGGTTGTTCATCTGCCTCTTCTAATTTCAAAACTTGAAATCGAAGATGAGAGTCTATTTGTGTAATCATATTGCATGATCCGGTCGAGATATTACATTCTCATTTATCCGTTTATTAATTATATTGAAGCTGTATTCGTTTAAAAAAACCAGAGTAAAGGAGAAATTACTTTTGAGAAGAGAACTGAGGAAGTTTTTGTCTTTTTTGTTGGTTTTAGTGACAGTGGTTGGCACAGGGATTAGCTTTGACGGCAATATTGTAAACGCTTTCGGTCCTAATGTCTTATATGTACCACCAGCAGATTCACCATCCTATGGGGCTTTATCACCTAGGGCAATCCAGCTTAAATATAGTGGCATCAACAATAATAAAATGTATGCTACATTTGAACAAACCTCTAATACCACCCCTGTTTTCCCTATTTATGAAAGCGTTGACAATGGTGTCACTTGGAATCAGGTTGGAGAAGTGGAGGATACTCAAAACGGTTGGGGAATGTTAAATTGCCCTGAATTGTTTGAACTCCCCCAATCTATAGGTAACATGCCTGCAGGTACTATGCTTCTTGCAGGAAATTCTGTGCCAAGCAACAAAGCAGCTACCAAGTTGGAATTATATAAAAGCAATGATTTAGGTAGAACATGGACATATGTAAGCACTATTGCTGAAGGTGGACGAAACGATATTGGTTATGATCCCATTTGGGAGCCTTTCTTTTTGGTTCACAACAACAAACTCATTGTTTATTATTCAGATGAACGTGATCCTGCCCATGCCCAGAAGTTAGTTCATCAGACTACGTTGGAGGGTACGAACTGGGGACCTGTGGTAGTTGATGTGGCATTTGCAGACAGTAAATTACGTCCAGGAATGCCTACAATCGCTAAGCTGGGCAATGGTAATTACGCAATGACCTATGAGATGGTCGGATACCCGGGCGTGCCCAATTATTTGAAAATTTCAGCAGATCCTGAGAGCTGGAATCCAACTGAAGTAGGATCTCTTGTAGGGTACGGAGGAAGTCCCTATATTTCTGCTTTGGGAGATGGGAGACTCGTATTAAACGTTGCAGGAAAAAAAGAAGTGCTGATCAACTCTTCTAGATTGGATGCATCCGGAAGCTGGGTTCCATATAATCCGCCCGTAGATGCAGGGTATAACCGCCAACTACTGCCGCTTAGCAATGGCCGCTTATTTATCCCTCAAGCCGGATTTTTTAGTGGGAAAAACACGGTGAAATATGGTGATATGTCCGTAGGTTACTACAAATTAATTAATGTGAAGAGTGGGAAGGCTTTAGGTGTATTGGAAGGTGGAACTGCGAATGGCAATCCGCTCGTCCAATGGAGCAGCGGGACTAATTCTTTGGATCAATATTGGCTCATTTCCACAGCGGAAAGTGGTTATGCTCCTAACGGTTACAAATCCATTGTGAATGCAAAGAGTGGAAAGGTCGCCGGAATATTAGAAGGATCAACAACAGAAGGAGCTAAAGCCGTATTATGGACTGAAAACCATTCCGATGACCAGCAGTGGACTTTACAAGCCTCTGGTAACTACTACAAGATTGTTAACCGTAACAGTGGTCAGACGTTAGGTATAGCGCAGGGTTCTACTGAAGAGGGTACCCAAGTTATACAGCAGACTGATGCAGGCAGCACTGATCAGCTGTGGGAGTTGGTTCCAGATGAAGGACATATTATGGTGGACAGTTATCGATTAGTTAATGAGAACAGTGGTAAAGTGTTGGGTATCTATCAAGGTTCGATGGCGGATGGAGGGAAGGCGGTTCAGTGGACCAGCGGAATTTCATCCCATGACCAAAATTGGTTTGTAGTCAGCACAGCTGATGGTTATACGAAGCTGGTCAATACTAATAGTCGTAAAAACCTGGGCATTTTAGGAGGTTCATTAGCTAACGGTGCTCAAAGTGTACAATGGAATGATAACGGATCGAATGACCAGCAGTGGACTTTGGAGTCCTCAGGTGATTTTTACAATATTATTAATCGTAACAGTGGAAAAGCTCTGGCAGTAGATCAGGGTTCGACGACAGAGGGGGCAAATATTATTCAAACAAATAATACAGGTTCTGCTGGCCAGCACTGGAAACTAGTCTCGAATAGATAATTTATGTAACCAAAAGTCATCGACCTTAAATTAAGGGTGATGACTTTTTGTCGATATAAGCTTTGAATGACTAAATCGTCACCTTCAGTGTCACGGGAATGTCACTTTGGAGAGATATACTATTTCCATCGACATATGGAGGGAATTGTGAAGTTATTATGGGAGTGAAATTACGAAAGATTCTTATTATAGGAACTATGTTGTATACACTGTTGATCTTATATTTTTTGTTTTTTGCTTTCAATAGAGTAGAGCATGCAACAAGCCAGTATGAATATACGTTTATGTTGATTCCAGAAAGTGTTCCGCTTCTTTTTCCTGATCTCTTTGACCTATCCTTTTCTTGGGTTTATGACTTTGGGAACATCGCTGCTTTTATTCCTTTTGGCGTATTATTCCCTTTGCTGTATCGTACACATTTTAAGAAGTTTATTTGTTTGTTTATCTTAACAATTTTTGTGCTGGAAAGTCTTCAAGCTTTAACTTTTTTGGGTTCCTTTGATGTAGCCGATGTCATCTCCAATACGTTAGGGGCAATGATCGGATTTTGTGCATATAAGATTGGATTTTCCCCGGAAATCACCAGGAGATCACTTTTTACTTCGGCATTATCTGTTGTTGTGCTATTGGTTGGAATCATGGGAATCTCTGAGATCATTGATTTAACTCTGAAGAAAAGTGAAAGACCTGTGCAGGGATTACAAACGTTGGAAAAGCTTACGGGAAGCATGCCTACCACGCATAATCTTCCCAGTTTCACTATCGCAGGTAAAAATATAATACCAAAAATGAATTTGTACAGCAGTGAAGGTGAAGATATTAAAAAATACACCTATACTTTGGGTGATAAAAAAGAGGTATGGTTATATTTCAGCTTTGGATTCCCGCAAAATGAAAATTCTAGCAGTGAACTAATGATTATAGCTGATGGTAACATGATCCTTCAATCCAGTGAACAATATAGTTCCCAAGCTGAACTCAACAATACGGCATTAGTTACCGTAAAAGAAATAACCTTTATCCTTAAAGGGAATGTGAAGTTATGGGATGTAGGATTTAGTGAAATGAAGCATTGGTGGGAAAGGAACTAACCCTTCGTTAATTTTATTAACGGAGGGTTTCTTTTGCTGATCGCCTCATATACATATTCCGATATACAGCCGGGGTGAGGTTCTCGTATTTTTTGAAGGTTTTAATGAAATAGCCCGTGTCGCAAAAGCCCAAATCATCACTGACTTGATTGATCGGGGAATCCGTGGATTCCAGCAGTTGCTTAGCCCATTCAATCTTGAGTCTGGCAATGAAGATGGAGAAATTCTCTCCAGTTTCTTTAGTGAAAATACGGCTGAAATAACTGGGGCTGATATGACAAAGTTTAGCCATCTCTTTGAGGCTGAAATTCTCATTTTTGTGAGCATAAATGTAATTAAAAGCAGGCTGAAGCACAGAATTTACTGAGACGAACTTTTGTACACCATTCTTTAATTTGGTCTCGATCAAGGCCCCGGATAACTCCTGCTGTATGGATTGGATTTTTCGGTACGTACGGTCTGACTCGTCCATTGCTTCAGCAGAAGTGGGGTCTTCTATATTGGTGGTCAGAACCTTTTTGTACAAATCCACAGTAGTATGCTTTTGAATGGCTTCCTCCACGATATAGGTACTTAACTGCAGCAGCAGCTCAACACACTTTGTTACTTCATCGTAGGATAAAACAGGCAGTGCCTGGTAATCCTCTTTGAGTGCTTTAAATTTCATGTTCGTCTCCACATTCGGCGGGCGAGAGACAATTTGCTCCAGTTGTGGCACGTCAGGTTCACGAAGCTTGAGCTGTCCGGCCATAATTGCACCTAGATATTGATTATCTATAATGATGGGAATCGCGATATCTATAATATTGAAATGACATAAATAAATAAATGGTTTGTTCTGGCGAACCGCTTCAATCCCAGCGCGGGCATCACATTTTTGACAATATTGAGAGAGATGGGAGTCCTGGCGCACACCTTGACAGAATGGCTGGCAATAGCTGTGCTTGGTCACAGGAACACCCTTGTAATCAACAGTAAGAATAGCCATTTTGGTTACAAGAGATAAGGAATCCTGGAGCTTTTCCCATTTCTTCAAATCAATAATTTCTTCTAGATTGAACCGGGATTTTGACATCACAAAATTCTCCTATGTAAGTTATAGAATCTTAATGAACATTATACAGAATAATTCAACACAATGACATGAAAGTTCGATTTTTCACGATTATGACAAAAAAATACGATAAGAAAACGCTTTAATAAGCTTTTATTGTTTCATGTTTCTTAAATTAGAGCAATCTATAATGATAACTATAAACAACTGAGGAGGAACGAAAAATGAGAAGAGCATTTATCAGTCCGACGAAATATGTACAAGGTGAGAATGAATTATTGAACTTAGGTTACTTCGTAAAAACATTTGGTGATTCTGCTTTGTTAATTGCCCATCCAGATGATGTAACACGTGTGAAAGACAAACTGGAGTCAACTAAACAGAAATTTAATATAACTCTTGTTGAAAGCGGCTTCCACGGGGAATGCTCAAGACAAGAAGTCGCCAGATTACAAGCGCTAGCCAAAGAACATCAATGTGCATGTACGATTGGCTTGGGTGGAGGTAAGGCGATTGATACGGCAAAATGTGTAGCTGAAGGAGAAGCGCTGATTATCGTTCCAACGATAGCAGCAACTGATGCTCCGACAAGCCACTCAGCGGTGCTCTATACTCCGGAAGGTGAATTCGATGATTATGCTTATTTCAAGCAAAGCCCGAGTGTAGTCATGATTGATACAACAGTTATTGCCAATGCACCTACAAGATTTCTTGTGGCAGGTATGGGAGATGCACTTTCAACCTATTTTGAAGCAAGAGCTACTGCAAATTCTTACTCCAATGTGAATGCAGGTTTACCTTGCGGAGTTCGTGAAGGGGTTTGCGGTGAAGCTAAAGGAACAGTAACAGCGTTGGGACTTGCGAAGCTCTGCTATGAGACATTGCTTGAGAATGGATTCAAGGCGAAGCAAGCTTGCGATCTGAATATCGTAACCCCAGCTTTGGAGAATATAATTGAGACGAATATTCTTTTATCGGGTCTTGGGTTTGAAAGTGGTGGTTTGGCAGCGATTCATGCGATTCATAATGGGTTAACTGCTTTGGAAGGAACTCATCATTATTATCATGGTGAAAAGGTTGCCTTCAGCACGATTGCTCAATTGGTTCTTGAAAATGCAGACCGGACTGAATTAAAAGAAGTGTTGGACTTCTGTCTATCGATTGGCCTCCCAGTATGCTTAGCGGATATTGGTGTTGAGCATGTAACCTATGAGGAACTGCTTGAGGTTGCTAAAAAAGCTTGCATTGCTGAGGAATCTATCCATTCGATGCCGTTCCCAATTACGGAGGATGCGGTTGCATCAGCAATTATGGCAGCCGATCAATTAGGCCGTCAATATAAATCAAGTAAGGAGCTTTAAGATGAAAAAAATAATAAACAAGCCGGAGACTCTGGTTAGGGAAATGTGTAACGGGCTTGTCTTGGCGCATCCCGAGCTGGATTTCGATCCTAAATTCAAAGTGATTTCTAAGAAAGAGATCAATCAAGATAAAGTTACCCTGATCAGTGGTGGCGGAAGCGGGCATGAGCCGGCTCATGCCGGGTTTGTAGGAACCGGGATGCTGGATGCAGCTGTATGCGGTGATGTGTTTGCTTCTCCATCCCAAATTCAGGTTTATCAAGCGATTCGCCGCACAGCAAGCACCAAAGGTTCGCTGCTTATTATCAAGAATTATAGCGGTGACATTATGAACTTTAAAAATGCGGCCCATCTAGCAACTGAAGACGGTATCGAAGTGGATTATGTCAAAGTAGACGACGATATTGCCGTTGAAGACAGCCTTTATACAGTAGGGAGAAGAGGCGTAGCCGGAACAGTGCTTGTTCATAAGGTAGCCGGAGCAGCAGCAGAAGCTGGATTGTCCTTAGCGGAAGTGAAAGAAGCGGCGCAACATGCAATTGATCATGTGCGCAGCATAGGCTTCGCCTATACCTCTTGTACCGTGCCTGCCAAAGGTACTCCGACATTTCATATTGAAGAGAACGAGATGGAATACGGGGTTGGCATCCATGGAGAACCTGGAATACGCAGGGAGAAAATTGTACCCGCAGATGAATTAGCACAGCGAATGGTTACCTCTTTGCTAGACAACTTCCAAATGAATGATCAGAAGCAGGAGGAAGTAGCCGTATTAATTAATGGTTTTGGAGGCACCCCGCTGCAAGAGTTATATTTGCTGAACAATTCTGTCATCCGCGAATTAACCGCTAAGAATAAGCAAGTGTTTAAAGTGTTTGTTGGTAACTACATGACCAGCATTGACATGGCAGGTGCATCGGTGACGATAATGAAGCTGGATGAGACACTGAAGAAATGGTTATCTGCGCCTTGTGATACACCAGCCTTGTCGATTAAAGGCCCTTTTGAGTCTGTGAAATATACTGAAGTAATCCAAGAAGAGAAAGCAGACAGCAATGTATCCTTTAAGAATAATACGGATGCTGCTGCAGCGGTGATTAAGAACAATCGCTTTACTTTGCAAAATATCGTCTATCTGCTCGATCAAATGAGCCAGGTTATTATCGAGAATGAAGTTCCGTTCTGTGAGCTTGACTCCCACGCTGGAGACGGCGATTTCGGGATGAGTGTAGCTAAGGGCTTTAAACAGCTGAAAGTCGAGTGGGAAGATATTTTAGCTCATCATCTCACTAATATCGGTGAGTTCCTTGACGCCTGCTCCATGGTCATTATGGAATATTGCGGCGGAGCATCCGGACCGATCTGGGGATCAGGCTTCCGCGCAGCGAGCAAAAATGTTCAGCAGAAGGAAGAGCTGACCATTCAGGAGTTTGCTGATATGATGCAGTCTGTTGTCAAAGGGATTCAAGATACGGGTGAAAGATCTTTTGGCAGAGGGGCTGTCGTCGGAGACAAGACATTGATTGATGCGCTTGTACCGTTTGCAGATGCCTGGACCCAAAGTGCAGAACAAGGCGACGATATCAAAGTGGCGGCAAATAAAGCAGCGGAAGCAGCTGTCCAAGGTTCTAAAAATACTATAGAAATCGTTGCCCGTATGGGAAGAGCCGGCACAGTGGGGGAACGCAGCATCGGTTATCCAGATGCGGGTGCTCATGCGCTGGGGGTTATTTTCACAGAGCTGGCAAAAGCAATGAAATAAACAAGGTTAACTGGCGTATCACCTAAAATTAAAAAAAACGTACTGCATTAGCTGCAGTACGTTTTTAATTTAAATCATAAATTCAACGATGTATTGTTGGCAAATGAGTTCATATCCCAGCGATTGATATAGAGAAATGGCTCCTACATTCTCCTCAAAAACATTCAAATATACGTTAGCTGAAATGGCATGTCCTTGGCGTGTTAGCTCTGCACAGACTTTTTTTCCATAACCATTTCTTCTCCAGGCTACATCTGTTCCGATATTTCCTAGTTCAACGTAATCCTCACTATATATATGGTATCCTCCTACAGCAATCAGCTCGTCTTGTGCCATCAC
The DNA here is from genome assembly GCF_038004505.1 of Paenibacillus sp. FSL R7-0048. Classification (NCBI taxonomy): domain Bacteria; kingdom Bacillati; phylum Bacillota; class Bacilli; order Caryophanales; family Paenibacillaceae; genus Paenibacillus; species Paenibacillus sp. FSL R7-0048. The sequence goes on from NZ_JBBORF010000001.1 coordinate 3,545,297, forward strand.
ACCATAGAACGGATTCTGTAATTCTTCTTTTGAAAAAGCCATGGTTTGCAGCTCGTTCATCTTTGCTTCAATTCGCTGGAAATGAGCAGGTCCTAAGTGCATAACATGCTTGTCCGCTGTTGGTAGAACATCTTCATGAATATGTTTCATAAGAAACAATTTTTTGGGAGGGCTGTAGAACTCAAGCTGAGAAGCAAAGACCTGCAGCTCTTGTTCGTTAATAATAAAGCTACCTACCGCATGGTTATGTAGATGTAATTCATCTTTCATGAACGCCAACATTGAGCTGAGACAAAAGGATTGCTGAACTGGATATACAGAAAAAGCATTAAACGGAAGGCCACTTAAAAAGGCTAATACTCCAAGCAACTCGCCCTGGTCAGAATACTGACCGTAATGCACTGTGTTTTGTCTGCGAAAAGTAAGGTATGAATAATATAAAAAATGCTGTTCCTTATTAATCGAGCTTAATATAACATCTAACTCTGCTGCTGTTAATTTTCTATACATATACGACCTGCCTCCATTAACAATTGCTGTTGCTATTTCCTCTTGCCGAATTTGCACAACCTTTTCTAATATATCATAAATCAGAACTTTAATTGCTTTATTGCTGGGTTGAGTCAAGTATGATACTATTGTCCCCTTAGAAACATAAAATGAGATATGAAGGTTTTCTTGAAAGGATGATATATATTAAGGCAATCTTAGTTCGGTACTTCGGAAATCCGCAAGATCGAACCGCCATGTTCAACGCTGCTTCCTTAGTCATCGATGCTTTTATTGGTATAGGCAAGTTAATTCTTGGGTTATATCTATTGTCCGGATGGTTCATCACAAATGCACTTTATTATCTGATCCTGTGTATAGCCAAAGGACAGGTGCTTCATAAATATACATTAGCTAAAAAAGTCAGTTCAGCACAGCAAAGGTATTCCATGGAGCTTTATGTTTATAAGCGTGGCGGTGTTTTTCTTTGTCTTCTAGGGGTTTCATATCTGTTGGTCTGCCTGCGGATTTATCTAGTCGGAGACGCTTTGGTTTATGAAGGTTACATTGTATATCTGGTAGCACTGATCGCTTTTACAAAACTTGGTTTTGCCATTCATGGAAATATTGTTAACCGTCATCTCAAAAATCCCATTATATCAACATTAAAAATGATTAGCTTTACTGATGCCTTAGTCTCCATTGTTGTCACTCAAATGGCTGTGCTTACAATGAAAGGCTCACCTCAGGCATTAAACGCCAGCGCGTTGTTTGGCATGGGATGTAGTGTTTTATTTTGTCTGGGGGGGATCTGGATGATGCTCCGTAAGACAAAGGTTCCAATGAAGGAAGTAGAATTAATTAAAAATTAGATGATATCATAACTTCCCCTTATCCCTTAGGATGAGGGGTTATTTGTATTTTTATGTCATATTATCAGCGTTGAATGCCGAAGCTTATAGAAAATTATATTTTTATGCAACCTAAACACTTCTTTTCCTACTTTATAAGTGAATGCTTAATCAAATCGAACGGAAGTGATGGAGTGGAAGATAGTGAAATCATACAATTGTATTTTGCACGTAATGAAAGGGCAGTAGAAGAAACATCGAAAAAATATAGAAATTATTGTACTCGGATCGCTCATAACATTTTGTCTAATGCTGAAGATTCGGAAGAATGTGTTAACGATACCTTTCTTGGTGCATGGGAAGCAATACCGCCGAAGTCTCCTGCAAAGCTGTCCTCTTTTCTGGGGAGAATCACACGAAATATTGCTTTGAACAAATACGATTATTACATGGCTAAAAAACGGAATAAAAAATTCGATACGATTCTTAATGAATTAAACGATTGTTTATCCTCTTCAGACAACGTTGAAACCCAATACGAGGAAGCACAAATAGCCGAATCTATAAGCAAATTTCTACACAACATTAAGGAAGATCAACGGAATGTTTTTTTGAGGCGTTACTGGTATTCTGATTCTTTGGCCGATATTGCCGCACGCTTCTCAATCAGTGAAAGTAAAACCAAATCAATTCTTTTCAGAACACGCAAAAAACTCCAAATATATCTTCAGAAAGAGGGTTATTTCCTTTGAATAATAAAGAGCTCTTCAAAACAATCGGTTACATAGACGAAAATCTGATAGAAAAAGCCAACTCCGCGAGACGCACTAATAAAAAAGCTTATGTAAAGTGGGGCTCACTCGCAGCTTGTGCTGCATTGGTGTTAGGTGTGGCCGTTTATAAATTTCCGCAGACTCCGTTGCCTAATTCACCACAAATATCACAGCAGACACCAGTCTCGTCTCCCACAGGGGTTCGCAAAATTCTGAATTACAATGGATACCGTTATGCATTCGTAGCAGATGGCGCTCAGTTTAAGTTCACAGGTATGGAGCCTGACAAATCGCTTGGTGCATTAGAGTTTGATCTCAACCAAGAGCCCGGAAAGAATGACGGGGATAAGAATGCGGAAAAAGATTATGCCGCTACGTTCGCTATGGGTGGAAAGCTGTATGAAATCCCAACATACCCATCCCATTTTCGTATTGCAGTTAAGGATGAGCAATATTATTATCTAGCTGAAATTGTGGCGAAGGTAGACGATTCTGCAATGAGCGCGAAGGAGTATCTAGATCTGGCTAATCTGAAGGAGCATGCAAAAGATATCTATATTCTGAATCATGTGGGGAATGACGTGCAAAAGACTATCACTGATCATCCTATTGTTGAGTCCATTATCGAAGGTTTGTACAGCGCAAAAAAAACAGAGCTAAGCATTAAGGAATATGAAGCTCTTGCAGCGGCGCAATCCCAAGGAAAATCATATCAATTACAGTTCAACCTCAAAGACGGGACTTATATCGCCATGTATATCATTCCCGAATTAAAGGTGGTGTCTATGGGTGATGCTTATTATTATTTGCCTGATGCCTTTTTTGATCAAACCAGCGACCTCTTTTCAGGGCTGACACAAGAAGTGCTACCGCTTTACTGAGAAGGCGGAGATAAGAGATCCTTAAAAACTGTACATTGCAGGTTATCTAATATCTCGCATATAATGATCTAAATGATAATCGTTATCATTTAATAGAAGAGAAAAGGTGATCTGCTCATGATAAAACATAATATTGGGATTACGGAGTGCAGCTTACCTGCTGAGTGTATAACAGAATGACAAGTTCATCTATTCATAACATCTATAACGGGTATTTCGATGCTTTGTTTGAGGCTCCGTCTATGAGGGGCACTACAGAGAGGAAACATTTTGCACAATCCAGTACACAAGGATACGTCGATAGAGTGATCACACCCTCCGGGATCGAAATTGTTGATAGTGATTACCGTTTTGCTGATGATCGCCTAGTTCGGGTTCAATCCGAAGCGGCGATGATTGAGTTAAGCTTTTGTCTGCAGGGAAGCGGGGAAGTTCATGTAACAGATACCAGCCATGAGTTAATGCCCGATAGTTGTTCATTGCAGTTCATGCAGGATTTCCAAGCGGAATTTCACTATCGCAGTGCTGAACCTATCCGTTTATTGTCCATAGGTGTACCGGTTACACTATTCGATTCATGGATGGCGGATCAAGGCTCTTCACATGCTCGCAGCTTATCCGGGCTGTTAGATTCACGTGCTTTTCGAATGTTCCGTATGCCTATTCTTCCAGAAACCACCCGATTATTGGTGCAATTGAGAGACTGTCCATATCATACCTCCATGCGCCGGTTGTACGTAGAGGGGAAGGCATTAGAACTCCTATCTGTATATTTTGACGCATTTCTTTTTGAGCAGAAACATACTAAACGGAGTTTGCATTTATCACGTAGTGACCGAGAAAACATTCGAAAAGCCAGGGATATCATCCTTGACCACATGGCAAACCCACCTTCGCTAATCGAATTGTCCAAGCTGGCAGGCATTAACGAATACAAATTAAAAGTTGGTTTTAAGGAAGAGTACGGAACAACTGTATTTGCATATTTACGGAACAAACGTTTAGAAAAAGCATGGGAAATCATAAGTACCGGGGAGATTAGTGTCAGCCAAACAGCGACGATGGTAGGTTACAACAACTTTAGTCATTTTGCCGAAGCTTTTCGGAAGCAGTATGGAATTAATCCTTCAGAAGTAATTAAAAAACGATAAAAATTAAATAAATATCCGCCAAACCGTTATTCAATCCCTCTGCCGGTAGTTCTGTCCTATCAGCAGAGTGTATGATCGGACTTGCTAGAAGTGAGAATGATTATCAGTAGATTGGAGAGGGTTGGAAAAAATGTTCAGTTTAAAACAGATCTCTTTTGTGGGAATCGCCTTAATCATGATGGTGATGCTGTACGGGTGTGGGAATTCAGGTCAGGAGGCTAAAGTAGAAAATTCTCAACCTGCGGTAAATTCAGAACCCGTCGCTACTAATTCGACCGAAACACGTACCCTCAAGGATGCTAAAGGGGATATTGTAATACCGGTGAACCCGGTTAGAATTGCCGATGTATCCGGCTCAACGGAAGAACTTCTGGTGCTTGGATATAAACCTGTTATTACTGGGAATACAGATATGGCTAATTCATTAGAAATCACTCCTATTCTCAAAAAAGAACTGCCTGATGTAACTCCCGCTGGATGGTTTCAGACGGAAGTCAACTTAGAAGCGATCATTGCAGCAAGCCCTGATTTGATACTGGCAGGACCTACCCAAGAAAAAATCTATGATCAACTAAATATGATTGCTCCAACAGTGAGGGTGCCTTATGGTTTTAACGCTTTTAGAGAGCGATTTGCATTTGTTGCGGAGGTGCTTGATAAGAAAGCGGAAATGGAAACGTGGCTGAAGGCCTATGATCAACGTGCTCTACTACTACATGATCAAATCACTGAGATAACCAAGGAAGAGACGTTTGCGGTAATCGAAGCTACAGAGAAAGAAATACGCATCTATTCCCGCACAGGTATTGCGGATATGATTTTTAATGATCTAGGATTACCCATCGCGCCAGGTACACCGGAGCCAGATCCATGGGGAGGGAAAGTGACAAGTCTAGAAGCACTGTCCACCTTTAATCCAGACCATATCATTTTATTATCCGATAATGACCAGAATGTTCTTGACCAAAGCAAGGTCTGGAGCAATCTGAAAGCTGTAAAATCGAATAATATATATCGTATAACAAGCAGACAAAATTATAATGAGGCTTTCTTTGCTTTAGGAAAAGAAGCATTGTTGGAGCAAATAGCCGAACAAATCAAGGAACATATCAAACAGTAAAGGATAATTTAATCTTTTCTCGAATATTCTCTGAGTTGCAATGATTATTATTTGAAGGGATGATTAAATTGAAGCAAGGGATATTAGTTTTTCTAAATGGAACTTCAAGTTCCGGAAAGACCTCCATATCGACTGAACTGATAAAACAGAAAGAGATTCCTTTTTATCATTTATCAATTGATGATTTTTTTAATAATTACAATGATTTTATTAATAATAAATTTCCAGATGAACCTCCAAGAGAAATAGATCATCAAGTCGTTTCCCAAATATTGGATGATTCCATATTCTCAGTGTACCACTCGACAATTACATTGTTAATAAAAATGGGTTTTAATGTAATAGTAGATACCGTAATCGACAATGATAAGAGGTTTAATGTGTTTCTTGAGCAATTTTTCGATCAGCCTACGTTATTTATAGGTGTAATATGCTCGAAAGAAGAACTCATAAGAAGAGAGCAAACAAGAGGAGATAGAAAGATTGGACTAGCAGCTTCACAGTTTAGCAAAGTATATTGCTTTGATGAATATGACCTCGAAGTAAATACGGAAGAGATGAATTCAATAGAATGTGCCGAAAAGATATTAAGTTTTATTAAGTCCAATAAGGAATACTCGGTATTTAAGAAATTAAGTAAAAGAAATGTTAGTGTTTCCTAGATGGCGTATCCAGATAACACCATATTCAAGCGGGTCAAAAAAGAGAGGATCCTTTATAATAATGAGAATTATTCTCAATATTATAAAACTTGATCGGAGAGCGGTAGCAATGACTGGAATAGATTATCATCACAATTTCAATCTTTTTTTCGATGGACTTGAGCTGCCGCGGCAGAATAGAGATCGTACAGAGCACATGGCACTACATTCGCAAAGGGGAGAAGGGTTCGTTCGTCGATTCGTCCCACGCTTTGATATCAATGTGGTGGTATCCGATTTTACCTTTCGCCAGGATTACAGCATGCCTTTGGTAACCAAAACAGCAATGGTTGAACTTAATTATTGTTTACAAGGGAAAAGAGAAGTCTCTGTAGATGGTGTCCAGTATGAGTTTGTTCCGGGAAGCTGTACGCTACAACTCATGAATGAAGTTGGCTCTCAATTTGAGTTTCAGGGGAATGAATCTTATCTTATGTTAGGCATAGGTATTCCTGTTTCGACTTTTCATCACTTCATGGAAGAAGGCGGGGGTGGGAGATCCGCTGATTTTGACCGCATTCTTGGCCAAGCGTCTTTTCGTGTATTCCAGGAAACGATGCAACCGTCTACTGCTATCGTGCTTGAGCGAATGCTGGCAGCTCTTCAAAACCGCAGCACCAAAAATCTGGAGATCGAATGTAGTACATTAGAGCTTTTGTCGTTGGGCTTTCAATCGATTCTAACAGAAGGTACTTCTGGGACAACAAAGCTGTCGAAAAGCGACATGACAAAAATTAGTGAAGCGCGGGACATCATGATGCAACGGATGATAGATCCGCCAAGCCTGTTGGAGCTCTCCCGATTGATTGGCATGAATGATAACAAATTAAAATCTGGCTTTAAAGAAATGTTCGGAACAACTGTATTCGGCTATTTGCGGGATATAAGGCTGGAGAAGGCTCTACACCTATTGCAGCAAGGTGATTTGAACGTTAATGAGACATCCTGTGCTGTGGGTTATTCCAACTCAAGTCACTTCTCGGAGGTGTTTCGGGAGAAATACGGGATCAATCCCGGCAAGCTTGTGAAACAGTTTGCTTCTTCTGTACTGATGACTTCAAAACACGAATCGAACCTTTAAAGAATACGGAGATAACAGTTGCAAATAACCCACCAGTCACGACTGGTGGGTTATTACATTTACATATGAAGAGAAACGCAAAATCCCTCAGAATTTATTCTATCTCTCGACTACTGTTTCTCCTTCAATTAACACAGGTTGATAATAAGTATTGTTGGGAAGATCCTTTTTTCCTTGTAATTTTTTAATGACCCAATCCGCTGCATCACGGCCCATAGTTTCTTGGGGATGTGTTAAAGTGGTCAGTTTGATGTTTGCATTTTGGGCAATATAGGAGTTGTCCTGGCCAATAATTGATAATTCCTCTGGTATAGAAATGTCTAGCTGTCTGCAAGCATTGACCACTTCCAGACCAACCTCGTCGTTGTAGCAGACAATCGCAGAGAGGGTATCTCTATTTTTATTTAGGAAATCCTTCAAGTTCGTAGCTAAGGTTTGTTTGGTCTCGGTGTTGAACGAAAATATTTGCTCTGGATAAAACCGCAATTTAGCTTCTTCGAGGGCTTTGATATAACCCTTCATTCGATATTTGCCCTGTAAATCATCCATTTTTGCGATAAGTCCAATTTGAGAGTGGCCTTTGGAGATCAATTCTTTTGTTGCCAGATAACTGGACTGCACATCGTCAAGACAAAGGAAGGGGAGCTCTATTTCCTCATAAAAAGCATTAATCATAATGAGTGGAATATCTTGCTCCTTAAACGACAGATAATACGCAATATTGGGATTATACAGATTACTTTTCGTAGGTTCAATAATTAAACCATCTACGCCGTAGGACAACATCATTTCGAGAGCTTTTTTTTCTTGCGCAACATCGTTATTGGTACTAGCCAATAGTAGTGAATAGTTATCCTCATTCATTCGGCTTTCAATCCCCCGGATAATAGAAGGGAAGATATAGTCAGAGATATAGGTCGTAATTACACCGATCGTCTTCTTATGGGAACTCCCGCCGGTCTTTGTGCGATATTGGTTGCTGACATACGTGCCAGAACCTTTTTCGCTGCGGAGGAATCCTTCGTTGGATAGCTCTAAAATGGCTTTTCTAACAGTCTGTCTGCTAACCTCGTACAAGGACTGCAAGGCAGACTCCGTAGGAATTTGTTCGCCTACATTGTAATCTCCTGAAAGGATCTTGCTTTTTATATCCTCTATAATCACTTGATACTTTGGTTTCATGTAATTCCTCTTTCCATACTTGTTCGCTTTATAATTCGTACATTTCGTTAAGTTGTATGTACAAATTATAGCATGACTACGAATTAAATATAAAGGGGCTCTTTTTTTATGAAAAAATGTAAATATTTCGTACCTTTAGATCATCATAAACAAACTAAGTCCGGAGTTAAATTATTATCTTCTCCATATTTGTATGTATATATAACTATTTTATTGACAAATGTACGTACAAAAATTTATACTAAAGCTGTCAATTAAGAAAGCGAATTCTTTTATATTAAAAAAGCGCTGTCAGAGAGGTGACCAACGTGATATCGAATCGATTAAGCATCGAAGAAGCAATCAATAAGGGAGAAACTTCGCTAGGGATTGAATTTGGATCCACGCGTATTAAAGCAGTACTTATTGATCATAGTTTTCAAACGATCGCTTCTGGAAGTTATGAATGGGAAAATCAGTTGAAAGACGGCTTTTGGACGTACAGCCTAGAAGATATTATCAAAGGTCTACAAGATGCTTATCGTGAGATGAAGCAAGAAGTTCAACAAAATTACGGAATCACCCTCCAAACCGTTGGTTCAATCGGGTTTTCTGCAATGATGCATGGATATATGGCTTTTGACGAACAGGATCAATTGCTCGTTCCGTTCCGGACTTGGCGTAATGCAACAACGGGTAAGGCAGCCAAAGAACTGACAGATGTATTTAAATTCAATATTCCTGAACGTTGGAGTATTGCTCATCTTTATCAGGCGATCTTAAACAAAGAAGAACATGTGCCGCAGATTCGGTTTGTTACAACGTTAGCAGGATACATTCATTGGTTATTGACCGGCAACAAAGCACTTGGTGTTGGAGATGCTTCAGGTATGTTCCCGATTGATGAATCCATAGGAAATTATAATGAATCTATGATACAACAGTTTGATGAGCTTATTGCTGGCAAAGGTTATTCGCTGAAGACCAGCGACCTTCTTCCTAAGGTGTATGTTGCCGGTGAGCAAGCAGGTCTATTAACCGAAGCAGGAGCCAAAATTCTGGATCCATCATTGCAATTACAAGCTGGGATTCCGCTTAGTCCTCCAGAAGGGGATGCAGGAACCGGTATGGTTGCTACCAATAGTGTAAGAAAACGTACCGGGAATGTCTCCGTAGGAACCTCTGTTTTTGCCATGATCGTATTGGAAAAAGAGCTTTCCAAGGTTTATCCGGAAATCGATATGGTGACTACGCCAGACGGAAGTCCAGTAGGTATGGTTCATGCTAATAACTGTTCAAGTGACCTTAATGCCTGGCTCGGATTATTCCGTGAATTCTATGAAGCGATGGGGCAAAAAGCCGAAGCTGACAAATTGTACAGCGTACTGCTGAATAAAGCTTTGGAAGCAGACCCAGATGCCGGTGGATTGCTCAGTTACGGTTATTTCTCGGGTGAGAACATTACGGGGTTAGAAGAAGGTCGTCCGTTATTTGTACGTTCGCCTGAGAGCAAATTTAATCTGGCTAACTTTATGCGTACACATTTGTTCAGCGCCTTTGGTGCTTTGAAAATTGGAATGGACATTTTGACGAAAGAAGAGAATGTAGCCATAGATAGTATTTTAGGACACGGCGGTATATTTAAGACTCCGGTTGTTGGCCAAAGAATGATGGCAGCTTCACTGAATGTTCCTGTTTCCGTAATGTCGACAGCTGGAGAAGGCGGCGCATGGGGAATGGCTATTCTTGCCTCCTACATGATGAACAAAAATCAGGAAGAAAGCTTGGAAGACTTCCTCGATCAAAAAGTGTTCAAAGATGTAAAGGGAGAAGAAATTCATCCCGATGCAACCGACATTAAAGGTTTTGAAACCTTTATCGAACGTTATAAAAAAGGTCTGGCGATTGAGCAATCCGCTGTTGATAATTTAGTCTGAAAATGGAGGGACCAAGATGTTAGAACAACTTAAAGAAGAGGTTTTTCAAGCCAATCTGGAATTGCCGAAACATGGACTAATCAAGTATACATGGGGAAATGTGAGTGCAATTGATCGCGAAAGTGGATTATTCGTAATCAAACCTAGTGGTGTAGATTATGAAACAATGAAAGCCAGCGATATGGTAGTTGTTGATCTGGATGGCAATGTGGTTGAAGGGGAGATGAGACCTTCCTCCGATACACCTACTCACGCAGTACTTTATAAACATTACTCCGAAATTGGCGGAATCGTGCATACACATTCCACTTGGGCGACTATCTGGGCACAAGCAGGACTTGACGTTCCTGTAATGGGAACTACGCACGCTGATACATTCTATGGCTCCATTCCTTGTGCGCGTTTCTTGACGCAAGAGGAAATCGATCGGGGTTACGAAGCGGAAACAGGTAATGTAATCATCGAAACCTTTGAACAACGCGGGATAGATATTATGGCGGTTCCCGGTGTTTTGCTTAAAGGCCACGGACCCTTTACTTGGGGGAAAAATGCAAAATCCGCTGTAATGAACAGCGTAGTGTTGGATGAAGTATCGAAAATGAATTTATTTGCTAGAGAGTTGAACCATTTTGCGGAAGAATTGCCACAACGTATTCTAGATAAACATTACTTGCGCAAACATGGGAAAGACGCTTATTACGGTCAAAAATAATCAAACCACAAAATTATGAAAAGAGGATGAATATGTCAACAGCAGTAGCAAAAGAATTTTGGTTTGTCGTAGGTTCGCAACATCTTTATGGGGAAGAAGCATTGGCTGAAGTTAAAGCGCACGCACAAACGATGACAGATGCTTTGAATAAAAGCGGAGTTTTGCCTTACCCACTAGTATTGCAGGATTTGGCTGTCAGCGCAGATAAAATCACCAACATTATGAAAGAAGTTAACTACCGTGACGAAGTTGCAGGTGTCATCACTTGGATGCATACTTTCTCACCTGCAAAAATGTGGATCCGCGGAACAAAAATGCTGCAAAAACCTTTGCTTCATCTAGCTACGCAATATAATGAAAGTATTCCATGGGCAACAATTGATATGGACTTCATGAACTTGAACCAAGCAGCTCATGGTGACCGTGAATATGGTTTTATTAACGCCCGTTTGAACAAACAAAACAAAGTGGTTGTAGGCTATTGGGAACGCCCTGAAGTCCAAAAGCAAATTGCAGAATGGATGGACGTAGCCGTTGCTTATAACGAAAGCTTCAATATCAAAGTTGCTCGTTTTGGTGACAACATGCGTAACGTTGGTGTAACTGAAGGAGATAAAGTTGAAGCCCAAATTCAATTTGGCTGGACGGTTGACTACTTTGGTATTGGTGACCTGGTTCAAGTCATTAATGAAGTTAAAGAAGAAGAAATCGATGGTTTGTTTGCTGAATATGCAGAGCTGTATGAATTCGACTATGGCATTAACAGCAAAGAAGCTTGGGAAGCTAGCGTAAGAGTTCAAGCAAGCTATGAAATTGCTATCAAACGTTTCCTTGATCAAGGTGGCTACAATGCCTTCACCTCAAACTTCGAAGATTTACATGGAATGAAACAACTTCCAGGACTTGCTGTTCAACGTTTGATGGCACAAGGATATGGTTTTGCTGGAGAAGGAGACTGGAAGACTGCAGCTCTCGACCGCTTGCTTAAAGTGATGAGCCATAACCAATCGACTGGCTTTATGGAAGATTACACTTATGAATTGACAGTTGGACAAGAATCTATTCTTCAATCCCATATGCTTGAAGTAGATCCAACTTTGGCAAGCAACAAACCAAAAATCATCGTGTCTCCACTAGGTATTGGTGGTAAAGACGATCCAGCCCGTTTAGTATTTGACGGCAAAGCAGGAGACGGTGTAGTGGTTTCCATGGCTGACTTCGGTACGCATTACAAACTTTTGATCAATGAAGTGACTGCTTTTGAACCAACTGTTCCAGCTCCAAACCTTCCAGTAGCTCGTGTGCTTTGGAATGTTAAACCAAACTTCCAAGACGGGGTAAAAGCTTGGATCGAAAATGGTGGCGGTCACCACACCGTTGTTTCATTAACTCTTACAACAGACCAAATTATTGCTTACGCAAAACTTGTGAACTTGGAATATGTAGTAATTAAATAATAGCAAAGCTTTATTACGATTAATAGGACTCCATTCCTCGGCTTTTTGAGGAATGGAGTCCTATTGTTTTGTTCGATATACTTCAATAAATGCGATAGTTTCCACTTAGGGCTAGTAAACTAAAGAAGTACAGACAGTTATCATAATAACGACGTTGTCCAGTTCGCAAAGGTGTATCCCAAAACAAACGGACAAAATGCTCTGCCTCCGGGCCTTCCGAAGCAAGCGAAGCCATGGCATTAGTCGCCAAAAGGCCTACTGGATGCAGCGCCGGTTCGTCGAATGCCTGTCCCTCAATGGTATACCGCTTGTAATTGGAAACTTCGATATTCCTAAAAAAAGCTTGAATCCTGTTACATTGATCGACCTGCCAGCTGTCCTTTTGGAACCATGCCCAGTCCAAACCGATATTAGCCGCAACCCGGTAAGCATCACTGAAAAAATGACTGAAATCACCATGAAGCTGGGGTTCTGCCGGGGTGCCGTTAAAATTAGCATATTCGGGAGCGAGACCAGTTATAGGATTACATGTAGTGTGTAGATATGAGCGGCTGGCTTCCGCCGCTTCTCTCCAAAACATGTGGTCACCTGCATCAGCCCACAAAGCGAACAAATCATAGAAATGGGGGAGATGGTAAGATGGATCACTGAAGGTGGATTCCGGTACGAATTTAATCAGTTTCGTTTCCGCGTCCCACATTGAGTCACCAGCGCCTGTTTCAGTTTTATGTACACAAGCACGCAATATTATTCGAGCCTGCTCGGAATAATTATAAGGTGCCGGACCGTTCCCCCAACGTTTTGAGGCAAAAAACAAAGCCATGGCGAAAAACTCTTCCCCGTCCGGTGCGGGTCCTTGAGAAATTCTTGTACCGTCAGGCTTGCAGTGCCAAGCAAAGTAATCGGCATAACGGCCTTCTTTGTGCTGCATAAACGTCTTAGAGAAGTTCCATAAACGATCAAACTCATCTTTTTTATTCATTTGAACAGCCATCATCATCCCGTAGGACATTCCTTCAGACCTAACATCCAGATTACCTGTATCCAGAATATAGCTTTTATCCTCGTCCAGCGGATAGTAGATTCGTACGTTCGGATCTCCGTAAAACAAATCACTCCAAGTTTCTTCGAGTTTAGCGTTGATTTCATCTTCAGAAAAGCCGAGCTCTTTAAATAAATTGCGATATTTCCCCGTATAAAAAGCACCTTGTTGTGTTATTGGCATGATATTTCCCCTCCTGTGCACTACGCATGCACTCCATTTCAATAAAAACTAAGGATGGATGGTTTGAATGGTGCAATCATCGTTGTATTTCAGCTCCGTATATTTTACAGAACGCTTGTTGTCAGCACCACCAGATAAAGAACTATCATGATAAAATAAATACCATTTCTCTTTAAACTGAACAATAGAATGGTGTGTTGTCCAGCCCAGGACGGGTGTAAGTATTTTTCCTTGATATACAAAAGGCCCAAGCGGATCTTTACTGATAGCGTATACAATATTATGGGTAGTACCCGTGGAATAAGAAAGATAATAATAACCGTTATATTTATGAACCCATGGACCTTCAAAATATCTTCTCTCTTCATCTCCAGCAAGAATCGGATTTCCGTTCGTATCGACGATGGATATTTCTCTAGGCGCACCTTCAAAGCTCAGCATGTCCTCGTTCAGCTCCGCTACGATAGGTCCTAGAGCAGGTGCCGTTTCAGCCGGTCCCTCTGCATCCGCAACAAATGAGCCGGTTTGCCATTTTTCAAGTTGACCGCCCCAAAGACCCCCAAAGTATATATATGATTTGCCATCATCATCAACGAAAACAGCGGGATCAATGCTATAACTGCCGGGAATGTAGTTCGGTTCAGGTGTAAAGGGTCCCGAAGGTGACGCTGAGGTTGCAACCCCGATTCGGAAAATATCGTCATGGTCTCGGGCTGGGAAAAACAAATAGTAGGTATTGTTTTTGTATGCTGCATCCGGAGCCCACATTTGCTGTTTAGCCCATGGGACATCCTTCACATGAAGCACTTCACCGTGGTCGATACAAGGGGAGCCATCTCCATCAATAGACAGAACATGGTAATCCTCCATATTATATTGGTCACCGTTGTCATTAGAGATCATATCGTGATCCAGGTCATGAGAGGGATAAATATAAATCTTGCCTTCAAATACATGAGCAGAAGGATCCGCAGTATAAATATGAGTTACGAGAGGTTCATTGGGTTGCACTGGCTTTGTCAAGTCATTTCCTCCTATAAAGTTAATCGCTTACAAAGTTAATGGTATAAGAACTTTAGGACTCTGTATATATAGCAACTATAGTTTATACCCCACAAAGTTTAGATGTTGCTTTCTTGACCTTGCAGACCCTTTCCCATTTATGCTGCCTCACAATATTTTCTCTAGATAATCTGGTACAATAGAAATCTCCAAACTTTGACCTTACAAATACGATGAGGTGAGATTAACATAAGGGAATATAAATCATAATTTTACACAAGAATGAATGTTAGAGCGAAAGACACCAAGTATTCTACATTATATTTTTAAAAAGATGAGGTCAGCTTAATGCAAAAAATTCAAAATTCCAGAATCTACTTTATAGGTATACATGTGCTTTTATTAATCTTATTGTTCACCTCTTTGTATGCTTATTCCCCCTGGATTCGCATTAAAGTAAAGGAAATTATCATGCCTGCGGATAAAGTATATACCATCGCTCACCGTGGTGCTTCAGGATATGCTCCTGAGAATACAATACCTGCATTCGAGCTAGCCATTGATATGAAGACCGATTATATCGAGTTAGACATTCAGTTAACAAAAGATCATGTTCCTGTTGTTATTCACGATGGGACCGTAAACCGTACCACGAATGCTAAAGGGTATGTAAAGGATTTTACTTTAGAGCAGATCTCAAAATTAGACGCGGGTTCATGGTTTAATGAACAATATCCCATGTTCGCTAGAGATAAATATGTAGATTTACGTATTCCGACACTAAAAGAGGTATTTGAAAGGTTCGGAAAAGAAGTGGACTATATGATTGAGATTAAAGATCCCACGTCGAATTCGAACATCGAGGCATTGTTAAACGAAGAAATTTTAAATTATGATCTGTCGGCTCATGTTGCTATTCATTCATTTAGTGAAGCGAGTTTACGTAGATTCCATTCCATAAATCCAGCAGTCCCTCTTTATCAAATTGTATGGTATGATTTCCCTGTTTATAAAATATCAGAATCCTATGTGAATAGATTAAAAACTTATGCGGTAGGCATAAGTCCTAACTTTCAAAAAATAAATGCGGCATATGTCGCGCAGGCAAAAAATTCAGGGCTAAAGGTGTTTCCATATACTGTGAATTATCAAGTGAATATGGATAAAGCCGTAATTTGGGGTGTAGATGGTGTACATACAAATTTCCCTGACCGCTTTAGCGAAGTAATTAAGAATAATAAAAAGTAAGGGATGTGAAATCACCCTTTTCTGGACATAAATAAAGCTGTCGAGACTTTCTCGACAGCCTAAGAACCTTTATCCAAAGGTTCTTTTTTTACGGAAAATCAATTATTTTTGTTTCTTCTTTCTAATGAAGTCTTTTCTCGTGAAATTGTAGATGAAGCTCCCGTACTTGTTCTGCAAGATCGGGTACAGGGCCATCTACGAACGCATCGTAAATAACCTCCTGAATACTTAAATTACGGACGGGTGATGCTGCAATTCCCATATCATTTAACCACGCCGATAATTGCTTCGAGGAACTGGCATATACAATTCGTCCTAAATGAACCCACCCGTGTGCCGCTGCACACATAGGGCAATGTTCTCCGGAGGTATACACTGTTGCCTGCTTACGTTCTTCCAGTGTCATATTCTGAGCTGCCCAGCGGGCTAAAGCGAATTCGGGATGCTGAGTATGGTCACCGCTACCTACATGGTTGCGGTCTTCCGCCAGCACTTCGCCACTTGCTGATACAAGGACGGAACCAAAGGGTTCGTCCCCAGCTTCGAGTGCAATTTGGGCAAGTTCAATACAACGCTTAAGATGTTTGATATCCGTGTCGTTTATCATGATGGTAGAACCTCCTGAATTCTAATTTATAGATAAGTTTCATGAATAGTAGGCCTGAGCCTGTTTGTTCACCACATTCTTCTATGTTAGCATGTAAAGTATTCGATGAAAAATATAGCATGCATATCAAGCTAGGGAGGATATATAAAAATGAAGCACCCATTTATATTGAACGCCGTATGGAACGGTGGCCGTAACAGTGACGGAACTATTGAAGCTGGACAGCTTAAGACTCAAATTTCCATTCCGAAGGAAATGGGAGGACCCGGAGTAGGAACGAATCCGGATGAGATGCTTTTGGGAGCAGCAGCAACCTGTTATCTCATTACACTTGCAGCAATGCTGGAGCGGGCAGGGCTTACGACTTCAGAGCTGACGTTAACCTCAGAGGCGACGGTCGATGTAACGAATAACATTTTTACATATGAAGCCATCAAACATTCACCCCTAATCACCCTTACCAAAGATGCGTCACAGGACGATATCGATAAAACCATCCGAATTGCCCATAAAGCAGAAGGCTCCTGCATGATCTCCAGAGCCGTTGCAGGAAATGTAGAAATCACGACAGAGCCAACGGTGCTGACTGCAAGCCTATAAAATTGAGTCCTAGGTAATCAGAGAGGAGACGTTAACTTTGAACGTTGAGTTATATAAGGATTTGATCAAGGATGAGCGCGGAAATTATTACGTGGCTGTACAAAAAGAGGGCAACGAGCTGACTTTGGTAAACGCAATGCTAGAGCGTTCTTACCAAGAGGTGTGGGAATTTAATGAAGCTTTCAAAAAGAAGTACGCGGAATACGAGCATCAGTTCATCGGCAAAATGATTATGGACAAGCTGCGGCACGATGTTGTTTTTGCCTCCAAAGAAGACGGCCATGGCCGAATGTATGATCTGGCTGCGGTGACAGTTGATTACAAGCTTATTTTTATCGATATGATCGAATTTTACCGAAACCCTCGAGTAGGACTTAATCATGACAAGAACATCCATTAAGCTTAGTGTATTAGATCTTGTACCTGTTTTTAATACGGTGGATGCTAGTATCGCATTGGGACAAGCAGTGAAGCTGGCTCAGACAGCAGAAAGACTGGGATATACTCGTTATTGGGTTGCTGAACATCATGATATGCCAGGATTAGCATGTACCTCTACGGAGGTGCTTTTATCGCATATTGGAGCGAAAACAGCACACATTCGCCTTGGCTCAGGCGCTTTATTGCTGCCACATTATAAGCCGCTAAAGGTGGTGGAAGCATTTCATTTGTTGGCCAGTTTGTACCCGGGACGCATCGACCTTGGATTAGGCAGAGCTCCCGGCGGTACTGCTGAAGTAAGTTTAGCACTAAGTGGCAATTTTCTCGAAAATGTTTGGAAAATGCCAGAACTCCTTAAAGGCGTCACTGAATTATTGCAGGGTAACTATTCCTATGAAGGACGTTCAATAACCGCCCGTCCGGTCCCTCCCGTATCTCCAGAGCTATGGCTGCTGGGTACAAACAAGAAAAGCGCGGCATATGCTGCCGAGTTTGGAGCAGGTTATGTGTTTGGCCAGTTCATGAGCGATGTAGCAGGGGAGGAGGTTTTGCAGGCTTACCGTGAAACCTTTACTCCTTCTTCACTTTCTCCTGAACCGCAGGCCATGGTTGCTGTTGGCGTCATTTGCGCCGAGACTGAGGAAGAGGCAGAGCGATTGGCCTCATCTGGTACGACATTATTCCAACAAGAAGGTTCTGCCGAAGCGAAGTCTGAGCCCTTGGAACGTAAGCTGCTGGTAGGTACTCCGGAAAGTGTTAAAGGTAAGTTGGAACGGTTATCTCTTTTGTATGGAGTTAATGAATTCATTATCGTTACCATGATTCCAGATTATGAGAAACGATTGCATTCGTTCGAACTGCTTGCCCAAGTGTGCTGGAGTTCTTAATAAAGGAGGTCCATATGTATGAAGTTTCATACCTCTGATCAAATTAAAATCCCACCAGGATTTTGGGCTGGATTAAGTCAATTAGGAATAACTGCACAAGATGTAGCCAGCAAAGCAAATCTTCCACTTAGCCAGATCACAGAGTCAGAAGTCACCACCGCCCAATATTTCGCAGTCTGGCAGGCATATTCCGATTTCATTGGGGATACAGCCGAAGGAATCATTAAGCTTGCAACCGTCTTTGAAACTACACAATATCCGCCTACGGTCTTAGCAACATACCATGCTAAGGACTATCGCGATGCTCTTAACCGAATGGTACGATACAAACAAATGTGCCCTCCTGAAAGCTTGCGTTTTACCGAAGAAGGCGAGCTATGTACAATCGAATTGGAATGGCAGCATCCCGGGCATTTTGGTCCACCGCTGCTACTAGGCCTCACTTTGGCATTTCTTCTAGAGCTTGGGCGGCGAGGCACAGGTCTACCTTTGACAGCACAGCTTGTCGAGTTTTCACAGCCTATAGGAAATGTAAAGATTCTTGAAGATTATTTCGGCTGCCGAATTCAGATAGGTGCTCAATATAATCGTTTGACGTTGCTTCGAAATGATTTGGATCGGCCTTTTATCTCGTACAACGAAGAGCTGCTGGAGATTCTGACTCCCGTTTTGGACCGGACGCTTGCTGAACAGAAGGGCACTCGCTCTATAACCGAGAGGGTCAAATGGATCATGAAACGCAGCTTCAGCGGAGGACGCCCTGACATTCATGCTGTTGCGAAGGCATTAAGTATGAGTGACCGTACGTTGCAACGCAGGCTTACTGAAGAAAACACAAGCTTCAAGCAATTGCTGACACAAGCTAGACATGAGCAAGCACGAGAGTATCTGGCAGATCCATCGCTTGATATTAAAGAAGTGGCTTTCTTGATTGGATATGAAGACCATAACTCGTTCTACCGTGCCTTCCGTCTTTGGGAAGGTGATACTCCTTCAAATTGGCGTACTGAACATTTAGGTTTAAACTCGGTACCCTCTTCATAAAGACAGTATTTTCAGAGATTTATCATTGGCGTGTTAAACAAGAACTTTGGCGCAATCCGCTAGTTACTGAACAACCCCGGTACGATAATATAATCCTAGCCGGCACACAGGACTGTTCTTAAAATGACAACTACTCAGCACGCCGTGATAAAAGGAGAAATGTAATATGGATATGGGATTAAATAATAAAACAGCTTTAATTACAGGATCAACAAAAGGTATTGGCAAAGCAATCGCCTTTGAACTTGCTAAAGAAGGAGTTAATGTACTAATTAATGGACGGAATTATAATCAGGTAGAACAAACTGTAAATGAAATAAAGTCAAATTTCCCGGCTACCTCTCCACAAAATGCTACAGCGGATATTGTGAATATTGAACAAAGAGAAGCCTTATTCGAAAAATACCCTAATATAGATATTTTAGTTAATAATATGGGTATCTATGAAATTATGAAATATGAGGACGTTGACGACGAAATATTCGAAAAATACTTCCGTACTAATGTCCTTGCTGCGAATGGATTAACAAAATTCTATTTACCTAAAATGTTACAAAAAGATTATGGCCGCATTCTCTTTATTGCTAGTGAAGAAGCCATTATGCCTTCAGGCCAAATGCCTCAATATGCAATGACCAAATCAATGTTATTATCATTGTCAAAAAGCTTATCTAAGTTAACGATAGGAACTGAAGTTACAGTCAATACAATCATGCCAGGACCAACACTTTCTGAAAATGTGCATCAAATTATCGATGGGATATACTCCAATGAAGATATGACTTTTTCAGAAAAAGAAAGAAAATTCATGACTACAAATCTTCCTCAATCTGAAATACAACGATTTATTAAACCTTTTGAAATAGGCAGACTAGCAGCATTTGTATGCAGTCCTTATGCCTCTGCATTTAAAGGTTCTCCAATTCGCATGGATGGGGGAATGGTGCCGACTATTTTTTAAGCTTACTCTAAAAGGATATAGATAACGATACAAAAAAGCCACTCCTTATGGAGCGGCTTTTTTGCTTGAAAAGTTATCACTGTCCTCTGGTACAACAAAGGATACCAAGGTGCCTTCTCCAGGCTTACTCTGGATCGAGAGACCTTGACCATATAATTGACTTAACCTCCTATGGGTGTTGGCCAGCCCGATGCCACCTTTGCCTTCCATCATTGGCTTCAGCAGTAAAGAGAGGGTCCCGGAATCCATACCTTGCCCATTATCCTCCACCTCAATCTTTACAGCGTTGTGCAGACGGATAATACGTATTTCAACAGTCCCACCCTGTTGGCGCTTAAGTATACCGTGCTTAACAGCATTTTCTACCAACGGTTGGATGGATAGAGGAGGAATTAGGATGTCAATATTCGGATCTACCTTCCAGACAACAGATATCCTTTCTGCAAATCGAGTCTGTTCAATATACAGATAAGATTCTACCAATTCCAGTTCATGGGAGAGGTTCACGAGCTCTCCGACATTTAAAAAGTCAAAACTGATTCTTAAGAAAGAAGTAAACGCGCCAATGAGCTCCTGCATTTTTTTAGTATCCAAATCACTGAGTGCGGCAATAGAGTTCAACGTATTGAATAAAAAATGCGGTTGTATCTGTGCTTGTAGATAGGCTGCTTCTATGCGCACCCGTTCATTGAAGGATAGCTTCATCGCAGTTAAAGCCCGAATACGGTATTTAAGCTCCACTGCATCCACAGGTTTTGTGACATAATCATTGGCACCGGACAAAAATCCAGTATAAATATCCTCAGGCTGACTACGGGCAGTAAGCAGTAGAATCGGAAGCTCATATAAGGAGTAACGAGTACGAACCTTCTGTGTTAATTCGTATCCCGACATCTGTGGCATCATAACATCGCCAATAAGTAAGTCCCAGTTCCTTTTATCCAACAATTCCAATGCTTCATGGGCTGAGTTCACGGTAGTTATGATATAAGGTTCGGTTTCAAGAATACCCTTTAGTACATTCAGATTGACAGGATCATCATCTACCACCAGAATATTTACCTTAATCTCTGTAAAAAGCGGCGGAATTTTTTCAGAGTGATTACTTGGCTGATGTTCGGAAATTCCCCACTCAGTCATCTGTCTATGAATCTCATCTGCCATATACGAAACTGTAGGTTCCGTCTGTTTTATTATCTGCTCGCTGTAAGAATCGGCAAGAGAGAGTGTGAAACTAAAAGTTGAACCTTTACCAAGCTCTGATTGAATGCTTAGGCTGCTTCCATGCAGTTCTACCAGCTGCCGGCATATGCTTAATCCCAGCCCAATTCCACGCCCGTCATTTATTCCGTGAGGGCCTTGCTCATAGGGTAGAAATATCCGTGCCATAGTCTCTTCAGTCATGCCTACTCCGGTATCTGTCACATAGATAAGAACCTGTCCGTCCTGTTCCTCAGCCTTAACAGTTACAAGTCCTGCTTCGGTGTATTTGAGCGCGTTGTGCACCAGATTTAATAAAACCTGCACCAGCCTTTTCTCGTCCGCACGAACTGGCGGCATAGCTTCCGGGATATCCATAGATAGCTGTACTGGCTTACCTTCAATCATATATTGAAGCATACTAATCACACCGGGAACTACCGATTGAACCGAAATAGGTTCCTGTTGTAAAATAACACGATGCTCCTGAAGACGGACCACATCCAGTAGATCACCAAGCATATGAGACATACGGCGGCTGATTGTAATCAGCAGTTCCATATCTTGACGGCTACTTTCGTAAAGTCTGTCCTTTTCTTTTGTGACAATATTTTGCGCGATATTCATGATTCCGTGAAGCGGTGTACGCAGCTCATGTGAGGTATTAGCGAGAAACTGGTCCTTAAGTTTGTCTGCTTTTTTCAGCTGCTCATTTAGTTCCATGTTCTCTTTAGCATTTTGAAAATACTTTTTAAACCAATAAGCTGAGAAGCCCACGATGGCTGCGATAATATCCAAAGGATAATAGACAATTGAATAGTGTCCGTTACTATCCCACAAATTCCATAACAAATTAGAAACGATCGCCGCACCTGATAACAGCAGAAAAACAACATCTTTATCATCTTGCTTTTTGAACAATAAGCGCCCTAAGCTATAGAGCAACCAAATGAAGGGAATATACTGGAACACTTGAATGATTCCCAAATGAATGGATGTGCTGACTAAATAAGCAGGGACAATAAATATAAACAAGGTATAAAGGAAAAGACACCATGTGTAAGCACGTAACCACTTGTTGACTTTGGTACCTGAGGTGAATTTCCTGAAAACAAGCAGAATAAAAAGGTTTTGCCATAAGAAGGCGATCAAACGGATTTTTAAGGACCAAGTATAATTAATCGGCAGTAATGAAAGCACTAAGTTGTCATTTCGAGCTAAAAGGATTACAGCTACAGATAAGGTCATTAACCCTACAAGAAACAGAGCACGTTCTTTAGGATTAAATAAGTACAGAATACAGGCATAAAGCCCATGCAGTAGTAAGATAATTGCTGTAAGCATTTGAAATCCGACAGTGTAAAAGTATGTCCGGTCAATGAGTTCCTGAGAGCCAAAGAAAATAGGGCCTTTTATACCGCCCTTATAGGGGTGATCAAAGTTAGCTACGTGAATAAATACATCTATCACTGTGGTGTTTTTTGAAAAATAAGCTGCTGTATATGAGGTGGTTTTGGGTACATATGTATCGGCATCAAGAGCTATTACCCCATTATTGAGAATAGGAGTGCCGTTAATCTCCACACTGGAAGCGGAATAAATTTGTTTGATCCAGAAAGAGACAGGTTGCTGAAGCGGGTCTACCAAAATTCGCAGACGATACGTACCATAACCATAAGAAGAATTCTGATCGCTTCCCATAACATGGCTCCAATTTCCAGGAACTTGAAGCGAGTGGGATAGCTTTGGTAGAGTAGAAGTCTTCGATGAAACGAATTGCGAAGGATAGAAGCTCCATTCACCATCCAGCCTGAATAAGTTAGCCTGCTCCAGATCCTGGCCGCGTAAATCCAGTACCCCATTGTTAATCACAGGTACAGTGTCGGAAACCTTAAATAGACTCAACCAAATGCAGCGTAGGCCAAAGAGAATGCTTATAAAAAGTAGAATGATAGCTAATTTGTTTAAGATAGTTTTATTTTTCATGAGAACATTATAGCAAATAATTCTAATCTAGAATCTAAAATGAAGATTATTTACATAAGAAGGAGAAGTAATGAGCAAAGGACACTGCGTGGGGCTAAGAGGAATGTTCTCCACATGGAAGATGCATGATGTATCTCCTTGAACATTTGCGTACTCGAATACACGAACACATGAATACACGAACACTCCAATACTTGATTGGTGCTTCTCTGTTGGGCGTCTGGATTACCGAATGTGCTATTTGGCTGCTGGTTTGGCGTTTGTGTTACCTAATTTGTGACTATGCTGCTGGTTTGGCGTCTGTGATACCGGATGTGCGACTATGCTGCTTGTTGTGCGTATTGTATTCCCACACGCTCTCTTCACCATGAGCGATCGGACTCAGATGCAGCTATTCGGCTGAATTTTGACTTTTAAGAAGTGTTTCGGACCCCAGAGGCGTTATTTGTTCCAAACATGCGCGATATGAGGGCTTTTCGAGCCAATAGCGACTATAGAGTCCGATAGGTTCTCAAATGAGCCGAATTATGGTTAATAGCGACTATAGGGTCCGATACACTTCACTCCTGCTTCCAATATCATTTTTCATAAGCTTGGCTCCTCGTTTATTGGTGAATGTGATTTTGAATACCCCGTTAGAACTAACCTTCGGTGTAATGAGTGGAGGTTAACGGTGGATTCTCCTTAATCCTAAAGGGTATATTATTAGAAAATTCAATGCAGACAGGAGTGTAGATACGATGATTAAAGGTTTCGGAGGAATATTCTGGAGAACTAAGAATCTTGAAGCTACAAAAAAGTGGTACAGTGAGGTGTTGAAGCTTGACATAGAGAATTGGAATGGGACTGTGATAAAACCTCAAGTGGGAAATGAGACCATCTTTTCTTTCTTTACCGAGGATGACAGTTATTTTCCAATAGAACAACAAGTGATGTTGAATTTCCAAGTTCATGATCTAAACGAAACGATTAAGCATTTTGAACAGATTGGTGTACCTCTTGCAAAGAAAATAGAGATTAGTGAATTTGGAAAGTTTATTTGGATTGAAGATCCAGAAGGTCGACTGATCGAGCTTTGGGAGAAGTAAGGAGTTGCAGATTATTGCTATTGAGCTAACAGGTGCGTTTTTTTATAAAAGCTCAGTTCAATATCTAATTGTAAATGTATTAGGGAATAAAGTTGTCAAATCCGTGGGGAATATTTCTTCAAAGCTTTCAGCTCCCAGGAAGAACTTTAACTTCTATATTCTGAGGTGCGGCGCTTGCGCTGCATCCACGGTCAACGAAATACTATTGTCAACCCAAATAGGGAGCATACCGTCGAGGTGTACTCCCTATTTCATTGAAGGAATTGGAAAATTAGTGCAACATTTCACCTATAACTTATGTCAATAAAGAAGTTATGTAATAAAATCATAAGAGTAGGTGGTAAATTGAAACTTCGTTTAATCACGTTAATATGTTTATTCACATTCGCATTCTTTATTGCAAATGGACAAGATGCTAAAGCTTTATCCTGTGTCGAGTTAGGAAGTCCCCAAGAAGCCCTAGAGGTCTACGGTGGAGCAATTTACGGTGAAGTAAAACAAATAAAGGTCGATTTGAAACAAGAAGGATTTACGGGGCCAAAAGAGAAAATCAGATATATATTAGTGGATGTTGAACGAAGTTGGAAAACTGAAGTTGACTCTCAAATTATTGTGAGAATAGACTACACTTGGGGTTTTGATTTCAAGGAAGGTAATAAATACTTAATATACATTAGCGAAGTGGATGGCGAATCAAGCAGTAGTCCATGCAGTTCAACAATTGAAATGAATAACCTTAACCAAGCAACAGAACTATTCGGTGAAGGACTTCGACCCAAACAGCAAGTACACCTAGAATATAAGATGTGGTTAATGTTTGAGCAGGATATTGATTTGTATATTGTAATTGCAATAGGACTAGTAGTGATTTCGGTCATTTACCTGAGAGCAAGAAGGAAAAAGGGCTAAGTGTAATTTTATTACACAATGGTTAGGATAGTTCAATAAAATTAAGAATAAGATAGCTGAACTAATTACTATTCATTCATAACATGTGAGGTGCGAGTTGAACTTAGTAGAAACAATCATAAAAAGATTTAACCTTAATGTATTAAGTATAGATAATGTTCCTGAGTCCTTTAGTTCACAAGTATACAAGCTGAATCTTACTAATGGAGAAACGGTGTATGCGAAGATCCCTTATAACAGGGATAAAGTATATCGCGAATATCGTATGCTTGAACTGTTGAGGGAGGTATTACCGGTTCCAAAGGTGTTAGACTTCTGGAGTGGGGATGACTTAATTTCTGGTGCATTACTTTTATCTGAGATTAAAGGTATACCATGTACAGGTGCTATTGACGATGAATTAGCATTTCAAATTGGGGTACTTCACGCAAAGCTGCATGAAGTTAAAATGCCGGGATATGGTGTGGAAGGATTAGACGGTTTTCAATTTTTTAATCAGAACAATTGGAGACTTTATATAAGAAATAGCTTTGAAAAATTTATAGAACCTTGCAAGCAAGTCCTTGAGAGAGGACTTTTCGAAAAATGTATTAATTACTTTGAGGGTGCTTTCTCAGTTTTACCTCCTCCTGATGGCCCATGTGTTGTTCATATGGATTTTCGACAAGGTAATATACTAACAAATAATAATATGGTTGTTGGAATTATTGATTTTGAGAGTGCACGGAGTGGATCCTCTGAAATTGATTTCACAAAAATTAACCGATATGTTTGGGAAGTGAATCCTCAAAGTAGAATTTCGTATAAAGAGGGATATTCAACAATTCGTCCTCTAATGGATTTGGAAACAATACTACCCTTTTATGATTTTTACGATGCTTTTGGTGCTGTTGTCTGGTGTAAAAATAGAGGGATTGAAAAGAATAGGGCGTTCCTAAAGGAAAGTATTTCTGTATTGCAGAAATCCGTAGGTTGTTGAACTGACGGACACGTTAGTTTGCGAAGGATATTCCTTGTTTTACGGAGGAGATGATAATCTGAAACTAATTATTGAATGGCTAAACCGCGATCGAATACGTCGATGTGAAGCCTGTAACACTGAGCTTAATATTTATTCATATTTCTCCGATGAATCGCAGATTTTGTACTGTGTTGTATGCAATAAGTATTATATTAGGGCGGACAAAAGCTCTCCCATATTTAAGTATGAAGTTTCCGAGGGGCTTTTAAAGATATGGGAAATGGACCCTTATCATAGTTATTATACAGGGATTCCAATTAGTGAAGCATACGAGCCGAAGTGGATTAAATTTCTCCGTAGTATATTAAGCTAAAGGGAAACAATAGTTCAATAACAGTTTAAGACGAGGAGCTACCTCCATGATGGATAGCTTTATTACATTAAAGAACATGATAGTGAATAAAGGATAGAATAATGGAAATGGCGAATATTTGATCGGCAGTATACTGTAAAATTATTATGATGCAATCATGAATACAATAGCTTATCGTGATATATGGATCATCAGACCTAATAATGAAAAAATCGAAAACCCAAAAAACGCAATGGGAAGTGTGTTTATGGAAAGTATATATAACAATTTACATACAGCGGAGATACTGTGCCGTATCGAGAATTTAAGTCCTAATTCAAACCCACAGTGGGGAAAAATGAATGTTTCTCAAATGTTGGCTCACTGTTCAGCATTTCAAGACATCGCAAATGGAAACTCCTTTCCTCCTAGAAGTTGGCTAGGAATATTAATAGGAGGGTTTGTGAAATCTATTTTTTACAATGACAAGCCAGTACCACATAATATGTCAACAATTCCGACCATACTTATTTTAGATGATAGAGATTTTGGAAAAGAAAAAGAAATACTGAAACAAAAAATTATAACTTTTCAAAGTAACGGTCCGGAGAATTGTTCATCCCATCCACATCCTTTTTTCGGAAAATTCACTCCGGAGCAATGGGGTAAAGGGATTTATAAACATCTAGACCATCATTTAAGACAATTTGGTGTTTAGTCTTTTTTCGCAGTGAATAATAATTGTTTAACGGAGACGAGCACTCATAATCGCCAACTCACATATTTTTTATTGACATAAAATCCCTATTACTTTATATTGTATCTAATTATATTGCAATCAAATGCGACGAAGAGGACATGTAAATCCGGATATGTCGATCAGAGAACTGCCGGTTGGTGCGAGGCAGAGGACACCCGAATCGAACAATCGCCTCAGAGCTGGCTCCCGAAATCATAGTAGGCGGGCCCGGGATTCTGCCGTTACAAAGAAGCATCGTTGTTGGACGATGGCAGCAGAGAGGGTGTATTCATAAATACACCAATCAGGGTGGTAACGCGGAATCTACTCCGTCCCTAATGGGACGGAGTTTTTTGCGTTCTTATAAATAAATAAGGAGGAGTAACAATGTTTCAAAAAATCAATGTCTCCGATCGAATACTTAGCCAGGATATGTTTATTGCTGATGAGGTTCAATACAACCTGATTCACCTTATTTGCGAGTCGAAGAGTTCTACTTGCTTAAAAGATTCTGATGAAACAATGATTTATGCCCAGTCAACGGGACATAACGCATGGCTTTGGAGTTCTAAGGATATTGTCGAGGATAAGAAGGCCTTTCTCTACGAAGAACTTATAGAATTTCTTAAAGAGACTACATTACCGGGAGTATCTGGAGAACAAAAAACAACAGAACGTTTTGCACAGCTGTATTCTCAGGCAAATCATCTTCAATATGAGTCCACGATGACTATAGAATCTTATTTCTGTACAGATCCAAAGAAACCTTTGAACGTAAAAGGTACAATGCAACAAGCAACGAGAAAAAACCTGGCCATTGTAGCAGAGTTTTTGGCGGGTTTCTCAGAGGGGGCTTATGGGGTTAGGGTGAACCCAGAAGCTAAAATTCTAGATGCCAAGAGGATGATTGAGACAGGGGACTTGTATATATGGTTTGTAGACGATAAACCTGTATCGATGGCGTACATTGCACATAGGTCGGCAAGATATTCCAGATTAAATGCGGTATACACACCACCGTCTTGCCGGAAAAAGGGTTATGCAAGTGCACTAGTAGCAGAGTTATGTTCCGTTCTTTTATCGGAGGATTTAGTGCCCATGCTTTATGCTGATTTAAAGAATCCTGACTCGAATAAGGTTTATCGAAATATTGGTTTTGTGGAAAGCGGGAAGATTGTTGACATCAAGTTCAAATAGGCACAAAAGGGCTACCGCAAGGTAGTCCTTTTTCTATGATCAATATGTTACTCGGCATTACTTTTATACAATTTCACATAGTTTGTAAGTTCAGCTATCGCGAAAAATTGCTTCATTAATTGAGAATTCAATTTTTGTAAGGCAAGCTGAAAGGATATCTCCACTTTTTTGTAGTTATGTGTTTCTATTTCATTCAAAAGCTGTTTCATATTCTCGATATAATAAACAGTTTTCCTTAAACTGCTGATAAGAATAATTTTTCTTAATTCCGTTAAAGTGAAGACTCTGTAGCCATTATCTTTGTTCCTATTCGAAGAGATTAGCCCTTCTTGTTCCCAATGCCGAATAGCTGATGGATTAACTCCTGCCATTTGTGCAACTTCACCAATCGTCATTGAATCTGATACAGTTAAATCTTTGTATTTAGATAAATCAACATCCCGAAACATGCGTAAGACTTCCTCTAACCTTTCTTTTTCCACTTGGGTATTATGTTGCTCTTGATTGATTGCCCAAAGAGCAGACTCCATCTGCTGGCCTTTAATCTTCCTCATCACATCGTACACAACCGGAATTTCATATCCCTGCAATAATGACCGAATGGTAATAAAAGCTTGCACATGGATGGAAGTGTAACATCTGCGGTTGCTGGCGGTCCTTGGTACATCTGGAATTAAACCTTGATCTTCGTATCTCCTTAAAGTAGTGGTACTCACATTTAATTGCTTAGCTATCAGTGTAGGTGTATATATCTCTTCCATAAACATCATCACCCCAAAACATTAAAGTTGAACATTCAAGTGCTACAACAATATTAAATCGAATTTAGGTAGATATATCAAGGGAGGTAGAGGGATAAACCGAAAGATTGCATGAATGTTATATGATACTTTTATAGAACATAAAGGAGTGAGTTCATTGAAAAAGATAATACAATTAGCAAATCAATCAGAAATAGAAGTAGGTATGGCAGGACTTCCAGATTGCCCAACCCTCATGTTACCCATCGCTAAAAAATCTGTGTACAATCAGGAAGCAGAAAACTTAAAGCTGTGGGGAGTAGATCCCGAATTAGGCAAACATTTTGTTGAAGGACTTGCGGATACGTTTCAAGTGCTTTATTTCGATTATGAAGGTCATCTATTTCAATATCCAGAGGAAAATCTAACAGCAGATCATATTGTGAAGGATCTTCTCCACATTGCGGATGAAATGAATGTTACAAGCTTTAGTTACTACGGTTATTCCTGGCTTGCGTTGATTGGATTGCAAATGGCTATAAGAACAGATCGCTTGGAGAGTTTGGTAATGGGAGGTTTTCCACCCTATAATGGCCCCTATCAAGAAATGAGGGTTGTAACCCATAAAACACATACACAAGCTTTGAGTAACCAAAATGATCCTGTGGAAAGCCCAGCAGGACCGGAGAGTCCAAACGAAATGGATTGGGACAATATAAAGGTTACCATAGATACCCGTGTTACAGCACAATTTGTCACTCTATATCAGAGCCTCACAGCCTTTGATGATCGCAGTATTCAACATTTGCTTAGTCTCCCTAAACTAGCTTTTGCAGGTGGAAATGATACGATCGTTTACGGTGAAAATTTCGGGAACGTTACCGTTGACATCGTCGGGTTGTTAAAAAGAAATAAGGAGACGCTGGCTGATTTAGGTTGGGATGTTGAAATCCTTACGGGAGCCCAGATGGACCATACAAAAGCTATGCAACCAGCAGTAGTCTTACCACTGATTAAGCCTTGGTTTATGAACGTGTTACTAAAAAATACTGGATTGTAATTGTGGCAGATACAAAAATCCAGTGAATAAGGTATCCCAAAAGAACAATACTTTTTAGGGTAAAATCTTTAATTTGAAGAGATTAAATAGTAAACGATCTATGATAAGATTCCATATGTAATCGCTTACATTAATATATATGGAAGGAAGTGGTGTTGCGAATCTGCCCCACAAGGAATTGCTTCGACTACTAGAAATACAGACAAGCAGTATGTAGGTATGTAGTGACAAAAAATTTCAGGAGGTAGATTATGTTTAAATTTAACAAGAAAATCGTGACTGTAATTATGGCAGCTACAATGAGTTTCAGCTTGTTTGCAGCAACCTCAAGTGCAGCGACAGACTATTGGCAAAATTGGACCGATGGTGGCGGAACAGTAAATGCTACTAATGGATCTGGTGGGAATTACAGCGTTACATGGTCAAATACTGGTAACTTTGTTGTTGGTAAAGGTTGGAATACTGGATCCCCATCTAGAACAATAAACTACAATGCAGGCGTCTGGGCACCATCCGGCAATGGGTATTTAACTCTGTATGGGTGGACGAGAAACTCCCTCATAGAATATTACGTCGTTGATAGCTGGGGCACTTATAGACCTACTGGAACTTATAAAGGTACCGTGACCAGTGATGGAGGCACATATGATATATATACGACTACGAGAACGAACGCCCCTTCTATTGATGGTACGGCAACCTTCACACAGTTTTGGAGTGTAAGACAATCCAAGCGAGCAACGGGAAGCAATGTTGCGATCACTTTTGCCAACCACGTTAATGCTTGGAAAAGTTACGGAATGAATCTGGGCAGCAGTTGGTCTTATCAGGTGTTAGCGACAGAAGGATATCAAAGTAGCGGGAGCTCAAACGTAACAGTATGGTAACTTGAGCATCGGACCAGCTCAGGCATCTCCAGATTATTAAAATAACTATTAATCACTATCATTGCTAAGGTTGTCGGTCCACAGCCGGCAGCCTTAGATCATTCAACAAATGATACTTAACTACATACCAGTGGTTGGAAAGGAGATATATCCATGAGAAAACTATTAATTTCTCTTTTAATAGTAGTTGTTATCAGCGCTTGTTCGCAAGAAAAGCCTGAACAGAAGGATACTTATGTATTAGTCAAAGGCGGGACTTTCATTAACACAAATTCCAACTACAAAAGTACAACTATATCAAATTTCTATATCGGCCAATATGAAGTGACTCAGAAAGAGTGGGTTGAAATAATGGGAAGCAACCCTTCAGCATTCAAAGGCGACAACTTGCCAGTAGAAATGGTTAATTGGTATGACGTAATAGATTACTGTAATAAAAGAAGTATAAAAGAGGGGTTCAAACCCTATTACAATATAGATAAAAATAAAAAAGATCCGAATAATAAGAGTGATAACGATAATTTAAAATGGACAGCAACGCTCAATGCAGGAGCTAATGGTTACCGATTGCCTACTGAAGCAGAGTGGGAATATGCTGCAAGTGGAGGACAGTTGAGCAAAAGTTACACCTACAGTGGAAGCAATAAAGCAGATGAAGTAGCATGGTATTGGCAAAATGCTGGAGACAAATACTTATCAGGAGATTGGAACTGGCCGATCATAGAAAACAACCACAACAAAACAAAATCTATCGGTGGCAAAAAACCTAATGAGCTAGGTCTTTACGATATGTCAGGGAATGTAAGGGAATGGTGTTGGAACTGGTACGGAGATATAGATAGTAACAGCGGTTCTTTCCGGGTTGTAAAGGGTGGCGGGTGGATCGGCGGTATCAGCAACAACGAGATTTCTTTTCGGGGAAAGTTCGAAGCGAATGGTATGGGTCCTGATCAAGGTTTTCGAGTAATTCGTGGTGAGTAGAGGGGAACAAGACATACCAAGTATAATCGGAAAAAGCTGAAAAGGGTTTGATTAATAAACAAGCTTTGCGCTCGAATATAATCAAACCCCAATATGTATGTTTGCTATATTTCTTCGATCATTTGGATTAATTTTGACAACGCACTAGAAAAAACCGCGTTCCGGCGATACACAAACCATACCTGCAAATCTCGATATCCTTCAGGCAGACGGTGGGAAGTAATTACTCCCGCCTCTTCAGCCTTGGAAATCGAAGATTGGGGCAGCATAGACACGCCGAGTCCTGCGGTAACCCCACTTAGAATTACATCTAACGTTCCGTATTCCATAATCTTATGAGAGCTCATCCCGCTTTCATTTAGGAAACTCTCAGCTTTGGCGCGATGTGTACATCCGACGTCGAAAAACAACATTGGCTTTGTAAGCAATTCGCGCATATCGCTCTTACCTGGTTGTGAGATAAGCACCAGCTCCTCTTCGAAAGCAACAACATGTTCTATATCAGGCTGGTCAATGGGCCCATAAACAAAGGCTCCATCTAGTTGGTAATCAAGCACCTTTTGTAAGAGGTTATGCGTTTCTCCCGTTATAAGCGATAGATTAACCTCGGGATATCGTAAGTGATATTCGGTTAGCAGAGGCGTTAGATGAGTAGCCGCTGTTGTTTCGATGGAACCTAGACGGAGCGGACCAGCAGGGTGCTCAGAGTATTGTGTGGTTATCACAGCCTCGTCCATTAGTAATAATATTTTGTCTGTATATACCAGTAAGTTCTCACCTGCCGGCGTTAACGTCATCCCTCGATTGGATCGACGAAATAGGGGGATTTTCAGCTGAGCTTCTAGATACTGAATCCGGTTCGTCACATTTGATTGGACATAATTCAAGACTTGAGCAGCCTTCGTTATGCTACCCTCGCGAGCAACCGCTTGAAATATTCTCAAATCTCCACTTTCCATTTCCTTTGCACCTTCTTGGTATGATGATTTATGATAGTCACCTTCAGTTTTGATCATTTTACTGGATTACACCCACTATGTAAAATTTATTATAGATTCATTAATAACAACTTGAGGAAGGGGCTTAGATGATGAAAGCCATTATACATGCTGGAGAAGGTGGCCTGAAGGGCTTGAACTATAAAGAGATTATGGATAAAAGACCGGGGATTGGAGAAGTGAAGGTTAGGTTAAAGGCTGCAGGGCTAAACCACAGGGACTTGTTTATCATGGATGCCAGAACAAAACAGGATGTTCCTTTGATTATCGGTTCTGATGGTGCGGGGAGAATTGAAGCAATAGGTGAAGGTGTGCTTGATCATAATGTAGGTGAAGATGTCATCATTAATCCGTGCATCGGATGGGAACATACCGATAATGTTCCAAACGTTCCAGCCATTGTTGGGGGACCTTCAGAAGGCACATTCGCTGAGTCAATCATCATTCCTGCGCAAAATGCCATCAGCAAGCCAGCTTACCTGTCATGGGAAGAAGCCGGCGTGCTGCCCTTATCTGCCTTAACAGCCTATCGGGCGCTATTCACTAGAGGCCGCTTAAAGAAAGGTGAACATGTTCTTATACCTGGCATTGGTGGTGGGGTTGCGACTTATGCCATGATGATGGCTTCAGCGGTGGGTGCACGTATCAGTGTCACTTCACGCAGTGAAACGAAAAGACAAGCTGCTCTCGCTCATGGAGCTGATCATGCGTTCGACAGTCATAGCAACTGGAAGGAAAGCATGAAAGGAGACACCGTTCATCTCATCCTCGACAGCATTGGGCCTGCGACGTTCCCACATTACTTTGATATTATTAAACCCAATGGACGTATTGTTACGTTTGGTGCAAGCTCAGGAGATCGAATCGAAATCCCGACGCGAGCCATATTTTTCCCGCAAATTAGTATCATAGGTAGTTCAATGGGAAGTAGTGAAGAGTTTGCGGATATGCTTCAGTTTATGGAACACCATTCGATTCGACCTATCATTGATCGAGTGTATCCTTTACAAGACACAGTTCAAGCCTTTCACCGAATGCAGCAGGGAGAACAATTTGGTAATATCGCGATAAGAATAGAATGAGCGGAGTCCATTATAACTGGAATTCAAATGCCAAATATATCGATTTCGGAGACAGGAAACCACTTTTTCGAAGCCACATCTTTAAAAAATACTTGAATAGTGTAGGTGCCCTTTGTAGTAAAGGAATATGTATACTCATTGGTTTTGAACCAAAAGTTTTCTTCGCTGTTCTTAATTTGTTGAGCATCAATGGTTTCTGTTTTATCCGCAGGATCGGTGATCACAACCTTAATATCTGAAATTTCAGTTTTTAAATGATCCACCTGTAATAGAGTAGAAAATGCAAAACGTGACGGGCTTTTTACTTTACCAAAAATCTCTCCGTTATTATCGAGCATTACCATGTTTATGTTAGGCTTGTAGATTCGAACGGTTTTACCTGATTCATCCAAGGTGAATAGTGCAAATAAATCTTTAGACAATTGTTCAGTCGTCAAGGAAATCGAACCTTCGGACAATATTGCGGGCTGTTTTTGAAGCACATTATTCAAATATAATGAAACTTCAGATGAGCCAGCTGCAGCATAAATTACGGTTCCCGGTAAAATCATGATGCAAAATCCTAAAAGAATCAGCTTCCTTATTTTTCTCAATGATTTTCCCTCCTATAGAGCTTTATGTTAATTATACCCATAAGATGGAAGATAGTTTCTTTTACACAATTAATAAAATATAAGAAGGTCAGTAGAGGGAAATACCCTTACCTGACCTTCTTGGTGTTAAATGAGAGAGTTATTATTTGAACCGTCTAATGGTAAATTGAAAAGCTGTTCCTTTTCCCGGTTTGCTTGTAACCGATATTTTTTCTCCCAGACCATTTACAATTTCCTCGGCGATAGCAAGCCCAAGACCACTTCCTTTTTCATTATGGGACTGTTCGCTTTTGTAAAATCTTTCAAAGATATAAGGGAGGTGCTCTTTTGCAATACCGGGTCCATTGTCTGATATCTGCACAGTTACAACCCTCGAATGCACAATAGCATCAAAAGTTATTTTCCCATCCTCCTGAACGTATTTCATGGCGTTATCCATCAAAATATTGACTAATTGCAACACTTTATCTTTATTAGAAAAAACATCTGGAAGGTTTCTGGCGTTATCTGTAATCTCAAATACAATGCCCATTTCATCGGACAAGAAAGAGTATTTAGACTCAATAAGCATGACTAATTCCTGAGTATCTATTTTTTCTTTATTCCAAGTTTCTTTTTTATTTTGCATTCTTGATAATTCCAGTACATCATAAATCAATCGTTGCAAGCGCGCACATTCGGATAAAATAATTCCATAGTATTTATTTGTTTTTTCTTCATCTTGAATCATTCCATCTGCCAGCGTCTCCGTTAAAGCTCTGATAGAGGCAATGGGAGATTTCAGCTCATGGCTAATATTCGCTATATAATCCCGACGAGTCTTTTCAAGCTGCTTCATCTCCTTTAGATAGGAGGATATAAAGAAGCTGATTATTAGTGTGCCTAACAGAAGGGTACCTGTAAAAACGTAATAGAAGCCATTCAATACCGCCTGAAATTCACTACCAGGTTCTAATAAAAAGACGACTCCGACCGCTTGTTTATCCTGAATAATAGGTGCACCTACGACAATGGATTTACTCGGAAACCCCTTAATATTTTTAATCGCAGCGAATTTATTGTACTTAATTACTTCGGGAATATAATCTATAAGGGCATCCTTGAATTCTTCCGATGTAACATTGAAAAAAAGATGCTTATTTTCGTCACCAGGTGAAAGGTCATTCCCCTCTAAATCATACACCTTCATAAGATACGGTTTAAAACCTCGAATGCTCATCTCATTTTGTGCCATTTCAGCAGCTATAGCAGAGGCCTGAGGCAGCATATCTTTTAATTTATAATTCAAAAAAAGCTGTTTAATAATCAAGGTTCCTCCAAGTTGTCCTAAAATGAAACAAAAGAGGATGGCCAGATAAATCACTTTTTTGTTGGAAGTTACTTTTTTCATGTGGAAGTCTCCATTTTGTAGCCCATCCCATAAACAGACTTGATTTCAAATCCCAAATTCTTTTCAGGCAGTTTTTTTCTCATTCTTTTAATGAGATTATCAACGGCTCTAGTATCACCGAAATAATCATAACCCCAGACCTTATTTAAGATTTGTTCTCTTGAAAGCACCTTGTTTTTATTAATTGTAAAATAGATAAGCAATTCGATCTCTTTAGGTGTAAATTCCATTCGTGATCCATTAATTTTGATATTAAAAGCATTTCGGTCAATCTTCATTTCTCCCAGCGTCAGGATGGCGTCTTCACTTGGAAAGGTGTAATGAGTGCGTTTTAAAATGGTTTTTACTCTTGTGACGACCTCCCGGGGGGAGAACGGTTTTGTAATATAGTCATCTGCACCAATTTCCAAACCTAATATGCGGTCAGTTTCCTCACCTTTTGCGCTCAGCATTATAATCGGGACGTTACTAGTCAAGCGAATCTTACGACAGACCTCTGTCCCAAAAAGTCCAGGCAGCATAATATCTAGAATTATGAGATCAAAATGCTGATCTTCCAATTTGTAAAGAACTTCCTCACCATTGTATACGGATTCCTATTCCATATTTTCCGCCTGTAAATAAGCAGATATGCTCTCATGTACAGCTATATTGTCATCACAAATTAGTATGTTCACTTTACCCTGCATAGCTACCACCTTTATTCCGATATCTTGGACCTTATTGTATGTAAATTGTCTAAAAGGAGCAAGGAAGACTGCATGTTCGTGAGGGAAATAATCGCATTCTACATGGAATGGAAAGAGACCGATTGAAGGATCGGCCTCTTGTAACCAGAATAAGTTACTGTTCTATTATTTATTACTGT
Organism: Paenibacillus sp. FSL R7-0048; assembly: GCF_038004505.1. Taxonomy (NCBI): domain Bacteria; kingdom Bacillati; phylum Bacillota; class Bacilli; order Caryophanales; family Paenibacillaceae; genus Paenibacillus; species Paenibacillus sp. FSL R7-0048. The sequence goes on from NZ_JBBORF010000001.1 coordinate 3,582,657, forward strand.
CCTTATAGATGTTAGAAGTATCTATACTTATGGTGTGCGTTCCAGCATCCCATTCCAAATTAAAATCAAGTGATTTTGCAATATCCCTCAGCTTAAAATACTCACTACCGCCGATATTATAGCCCGTTACTGAAATCTCTTGTCCGTTCAAAGTTATCTTAGTGGCTGTCATAACACCGGTCTTTGAACTAGTATTTACAGATGCTGAAAGTTCAATGCCCGTCGGAGTGTACGTTTTGTCAGATGTAATGTTTAAAGTATTTGTATTTTCATCCGATGTCACTTCAAACTGTTGTGTAGTGTTGTTTACAACCATAGCAATGTCCCGTAATTTAAAATAGTTGCTGCCGTCGATATTGTACGCGTTAACAGATATCTTGTTACCATTCACCAACAATGATGATTTGGAAGGAATGGCAGCTGCGGATGCTTTTGGTGAAGTAGCACTAACCTTGTCCGCCCAAGCAAAAAGCTCATCCAGATCGTAATCTCCGCTGTGTGGAATATCCCAAGCCATTGCAAAGTCAACGTTTGAACCTTTGTTCTCAAGCTCTGTTGCCAATATAGTAGAAACAGCGAGGGAGGTATCACTATCCTTGGTTCCCATCCGAATCCGCCAATTATTTGTAGTGGTTGTTCCCTCAGTGCTGATATAGTTCATTGGATTCATCATTTTCACTAGATTCTGGTCAGCAAGTGTTCCCCCCGCTGTATCATGCTCCAAACTGAACTGAGTAAAATGCTGTGCAGCGACATTCGCTGTGCCGAATAGATCGTTTTCACCATTGCTCAGGTCTAAACCGTCAAAGGCTCCAGGCAGTTTCATTCTGCCCAAGTATGCAAGATATTGATCATAGTCGATATCCGTAACAGTGCCATTTTCAATGGTGATCCAGGTTTTGTCGGACAGATCTGTACCCGATTTTAACGCTTTTTGCGCTGAAGCGATCACAAAAGCTTTGATGTAATCTTTAAAGGTGCCATTGCCGTCCGCATCCATCTTCAAAGCTGTTCCGTCAGTATTCGTAAGTCCTAGACTATTGACGTATTCAGGGAACATAGCTTCCAGTTCGTTAGATACCTGAATCTGATCCTCCGTCAATGTTCCTTCTACCAACGTTCTTTCCATGTTAAAATCCGTATTTCCGGAGAAATCAAGTTTTTCATAAGTGTTAATTCCGTTGAATTGCCACTCATAAGCTGCATCTGCGTTATCTAGATTCGTAATCGGCGTGTAGGCCGAAACGGCAAAAACGTCGTCACGCTCATCAGCTGCTCCGATCGCTTCCAAATAAGGCTTATATTCCGCATTGTTGCCGGTAGCACCCAGTAATGCGGAGAGCGCGCCGCCAGCACTTGTGCCGTTAGAGATGATCTTCTCGGCGTCACCAGGCATAATGTCGTCGTTAAAGCGAAGGTAGCGGACAGCCGCCTTCAGATCTACGATAGCTGCGGGTGCCTTACCAGTGTAAACACCTTTTTCGTCCTTTGTAGTTCTACCGCGAGCGCCTGGAGATGCGACCACATAACCTTTGGACAGGGCAACTGCGATAGCACTGGGAGATTCAGATGAAGGTGTTCCTGCGTTTTCGTCTTTACCCGCAGCGGGTTTATTCAATTCCGTTCCTGTATCGGCGCCTGGGGCTGCTGCGGATTCCTTGTCTGTTTTCGGAGCGCCGTTCTGTGGACCTGCCCCCATACCCATTCCTTTACCTGTTTCAGTACTACCTGGCTGAGCAGGCATATACCCGCCAACCTGGTTTGGGAAGAAGATAGGTGCGGTATCGGCGGTGTAACTACCGATCGACTTACCCTGGAAGTATTCCTCAGGGACATAGACGTTCATAGTTTCATAATTAATATCTACAGGGTTCTTTACATAAACGATATTCTCATATGCCCGATAAGTGACGGATTGACCATCCACCGTTATGGTCTTTGTAGTATAGTTAGTCGCATTGAATTTCAAGCTATACTCGCTGTTAGTTGCTGCACTTGCAGATCCTGTAGCGAAAGAGAGGCTCATCAGAGAACATGTGAGGATAGGGGCAATCCATTTTTTAAGTTTCATTTCGTATCTCCTTTTTCTAAAAATAGTAGATAATCTCATCAGTCTCTTTTGTACTAATCTGAATTAAACAGTGTCATATACCAACTCCTTCTTTTAAGGCCAACAAACGTTATCAATTAACTCTACTCAGGAGCTCGGATAAGAATGTAACAAAACATTGTGGCATAAAAATAGCATTGGTACTGGATTTCATTTGACAGTAGAGATGAGTTTGGTAAAATTTACATAGGTTATATCAATAGGAGGTTAGCAATGGATATCGCCATTGAGTTAATTGAAAGTATGTTGGTTAAATTTAGATCGGAAAAGAAATGGACGCTCCAAGCAATCGAGCAATGTACCCAAGAGGATATTACATGGTCCCCAACCGTGGAAAGTAACAGTATTGCAAATTTGGTTGCTCATATTAGCGGAGCAGTACACTCACGAATTGAAACCATTCTTTTAGATATTCCTGATACAAGAGATAGAGAGAGGGAGTTTGAAAGAGGTCTAGAAATGACTAAAGAACAAGCTATAACCATGACCAGGGATGCTTTTGATATTATTATCCAATATCTTGAACGGCTCCAATCTAACCCGGAGTTATTGATGTCACAACCCTTTCTTAATTTGCCACCACTTACATATAGCCAAGTAAATAACGAGACCACTGCTCTTAATCTCATGATAGCGATGGTGAGAGAAGTCCATTATCATACAGGCCAAATCATCTATGCAGCAAAAATAAGAAAGGGACAGCTTGTATGGCAATAATAGTTTAACTAGAGGAACGCTGCATACACTAACAAAGGACTGCCAAGAGGCAGTCCTTTGTTCATTCTAACTAGAATCCCCTCACACTGCTAGGGGTTACTTTTTTATGCTTTTTGAAGGTGCGGCTGAAATAGTAGATATCGCTGAAGCCAGTAGTGGTAGCGATTTCAGAAATCGTTAGCTGGGTATGGCGGAGCAAATAATCTGCACGGTCTAAACGGACAGCATTTACATATTCCGATATCGTATGCCCAGTTAGTTCCTTAAAGAGACGGCTGAAATGGAAGCGGCTTAGCCCCGTTAGCGCCGCAAGTTCGTCAACTTGAATCGGTTCCTGGTAATGGGTATCGATATAACGCAAAACAGGTGCGAAGCGTTCAACGGTCTGAATACGCCTCTCTTGCTCAGCTTGTGAGAGTACGGTGACGATATGTCTGCGCAACAACAGCGTTAACAGGCGGTATAGCTCGGACTTGACGGCCAGCTCGTAACCAAATTCGCGACGTTCCAGTTCCCGAATAATCGCCAAAGCACAGTCAGTAATATGCTGATCCCCCCGGATATGGTTACGTAACAGCAGCTGGTTCCGCTGAATCGGGGCGATGAACTTAGTTTCGGCAGCGTCGCTTACCGCACTATGCAGCAAAGAAGTATCTGCAATAATCGCATAATACAATAAATCAGAAGAAGCGCTTACCCCATAATGCAGCTCGTTGCTGTTCACAGCAACTAAATCGCCAGCCCGAACGTTGATCGGTGTTCGTCCGCACTCAAAAACAGCCTCACCACTTTCAATAAATATAAACTCAAGATGCTCATGCCAATGATGGGGGAACAACATAACTCCTTCTTGGTTGAAACGCTGGGTATGTACTTTAATCGGAAACTCGGGATCCGGCATGTCCATGGGTTCCTGTAGATGTTTATCATAGTCCAACATTTATAGACTGCACCTCCTATAGCACAATTGTACAAATGAAACCGCAAGGCTCTGCATGGTGTTTAGGGTTGAAATCATTATAATACGAATCATAACCTATGCAAAATAAAGGAGCGAGTGTTAATGGATAAGATCAAAATTGGCGTAATAGGTACGGGCTCTATCTCCGGCATGCACTTAAGTGCTTATCGGAATAATCCGCAGACAACCATATATGCGGTATGTGATCTGAATGAAGAACGTGCACGCGAAGTGGCTACAGAATATAACGTCGAGAAAGTATACACGGATTACCGTGAATTACTGGCCAATTCCGAAATAGATGCAGTAAGCATCTGCACATGGAACAACTCTCATGCCGAGATCAGCATCGCGGCGCTTGAGGCAGGCAAGCATGTGCTTGTGGAAAAGCCGCTTTGCCGTACGGTTGAAGAAGCGCTTCAGGTCCAGCAAGCTGTGGAAAAGAGCGGCAAGATTTTGCAAGTAGGCTTTGTACGACGTTATGACTCCAATGCCCAGCTCCTTCAGACGTTGGTGGAACAAGGAGAATTCGGCGAAATCTATTATGCAAAAGCAACGACGTTCCGGAGACTAGGCAATCCCGGCGGCTGGTTCAGTGATATTGAACGCTCCGGCGGCGGACCGCTGATCGATATTGGTGTCCATGTGATTGATCTATGCTGGTATTTGATGGGCCGTCCGAATCCAGTATCGGTAAGTGCTAATACCTACCGGAAGCTCGGCAATCGTTCTAATATTAAGAATCTCTCATTCTATAAAGCCGCCGATTACGACGCAGCGAACAATACGGTGGAAGATTTAGCGAATGCACTGATTCGCTTTGAGAATGGAGCTTCGCTAATGGTCGATGTCAGCTTTACACTGCATGCCAAAGAAGACGAGCGTTCGGTACGCCTGTATGGTGACAAGGGTGGTTTTGAAATTGATCCTGAGATAGTCATTGTTAAAGAACAGGCGGATACGATCGTCAATACCTATCCGCAGACCGATAATAAGGGGTTTGAGTTCAACAGTGCATTCCAGAATGAAATTAATCATTTTGCGAGCAACATCAGTACCGGCTCTACACCAATTAGTCCTGTGCAAGACGGCGTTACAATCATGAAGATACTCGGCGCGATCTATGAATCCGCAGCCAAAGGTGAAGAGGTGAAACTATGAAGTTAGGAATCAGCACTTACAGTTTGCATTCGGCTTTTTCAACGGGTGAGCTCACGCTTGAAGGAGTCATTGAGACGATCGCCGATCTGGGCGCAGAACATGCGGAGATTGTACCTTTGGGTATCAATTTGGTTGAAAATCCTGAGCTAATAGATCAGATTGTACGAACAGCAGCGGGTCGTGGACTAGAGTTATCCAATTATGCTATCGGGGCGAACTTTGCCGGGCTGGAGACAGCGGAAATGCAGCGGGAAGTCGAGCGGGTAAAGCGGGAAGTAGACGTGTGCGCGGCATTAGGCATTCAGCGGATGCGGCATGATGTAGCCTCCTCAAACGATCTATCCATCACGCATTTTTTGGAAGAGCTTCCACGTTTGGCTGAAGCCTGCCGAGAAATTGCCGATTATGCCGCAGGTTTAGGCATTACGACCAGTGTGGAGAATCATGGATACTTTATTCAGCACAGCGATCGTGTACAGGCGCTGGTTCATGCGGTGGGTAGAGACAACTTCCGTACAACACTCGACATTGGGAACTTCCTGTGCGCAGATGAGAACCCGCTAATAGCTGTACCTAACAACATCAAGCTTGCTTCAATGGTGCATTTCAAAGATTTCTATATTCGTCCGCAAGACCGCCAGCCTGGCGAAGGTTGGTTCCAATCCTCCGGTGGGAACTGGTTGAGAGGTGCCATCGTTGGTCAAGGAGACATCGATATGCCGAGTGTAATTCGAATCGTTAAGGAAAGCGGTTACGATGGATATATCTCTGTAGAATTTGAGGGAATGGAAGAGTGCCGTAAGGGAACAAGACTGGGGCTGGAATACATCAAGCGGGTTTGGAACCAAATCTAATTCATTATACTGGAGGATTATGCCATGGTTAAACCAATTATCACTAATAAAATCGGTGTTATCGTAGACAGCTTTCAGGTTGGAGTGAAAGAGGGATTGCGCAAGGCAAATGAAGCTGGGGCAGATGGAGTTCAGATTTATGCGGTACAAGGCGAATTTGATCCCGCTACTCTCTCTCAGTCAGCACGCCGTGAATGGAAGGATTACATTGCATCGCTGGGTTTAGAAATCTCTGCCCTCGTTGGAGATTTAGGCGGACATGGCTTTCAGGACCCTGCCCAGAACCGTGCCAAAATTGAAAAGTCCAAGCGCATTATGGAGCTGGCCAAGGAGCTAGGTACAGATATCGTAACTACACATATCGGTATTGTTCCTTCTAACCCTGCCAGTAAAATCTATGAAACCATGCACATTGCCTGTGAGGAACTTAGCAGATATGCACATGAGATGAATTCTTATTTTGCGATTGAGACTGGGCCAGAACCCGCTGCACGTCTGAAGACGTTCCTCGACGGTCTGGGTTCCAGAGGGGTTTCCGTTAATTTTGATCCGGCCAATATGGTCATGGTGACTGGTGATGATCCGGTGCAAGGTGTTCATACTCTAAAAGACTACATTGTACACACCCATGCTAAAGATGGTCTCAAGCTTGCCGATATCGATCCTCGCGATGTTTACGGTCAATATGGTTATGAAGCACCAGCATTAGACCATGAGAAAATCGCTGAAATGGCCGAGACCGGCTCGGCATTCCGTGAAGTTCCGCTCGGAGCGGGTTCTGTTGATTGGAACAACTATCTGCAAGCACTGAACGACATCGGTTATACAGGATTCCTGACCATAGAACGGGAAGTTGGCACTAATCCGGAGGAAGATATCCGCCAGGCTGTGAATTTTTTAAAGGGTTTTCGGGTCTGAACACGGTAGTGATAAAGAATAAATAGTTCATTCAAACAGTCCCTGTGAAAAAAGATCCTACATCCATTGGGACTGTTTGTGTTATAGATTGTGCGGGAAAGACCTAGGACGGTAATGTTCTGAATTTGGAAAGAAGGTGTGACGATGACAGCAGAACGTTTGCTCCTCCGCCGGGCGAAAGTCCTGAATGGAGCGGAAGTGGACATTGTCATAGCTGATGGCAACGTAGTCCAGATTGTTCCCGGAGGCACCGCCGAAGACCATGGTTTCAAGGTCGTGGAAGCCAATGGGGCGTATGTCTCTAGCGGCTGGATCGACTTGCATGTACATGCGTTTGCAGAATTGAATCCGTATGGAGACGAGATCGATGAAATCGGAATCAAATGTGGCGTGACTACCCTCGTGGACGCAGGTAGCTGCGGAGCGGAGCGTATTGGTGAGCTGGCAGAGGCGGGGAAAAAGTCAGCAACGCAACTGCTTGCTTTTCTTAACATTTCAAAGATTGGCCTGATGCGAATTGACGAGTTGTCCCAATTAGAGTGGATTGATCATGAAAAGGTGCTTCAGGCGGTAGTTGCTTATCCTGAATTTATCGTAGGCTTGAAGGCCAGAATCAGCAAAAGCGTAGTGGGTGACAATGGCATTCAACCGCTTCAACATGCACTGGAGCTTTCGGAAAAGACCGGGCTGCCACTGATGGTACATATAGGCTCTGCACCGCCGGATATCCGTGAAGTTTTACCGCTACTTCAACGCAACGACGTGATAACCCATTATCTAAATGGTAAAAGCAACAATTTGTTCGATAAGGAGAATCGACCGCTCCAAGTGCTGAGAGATGCTATTGAGCGTGGAGTTCACTTGGATGTGGGACATGGTACAGCTAGCTTCTCGTTCGCTGTGGCCGAGGCGGCCAAACAAAACGGTATTGATCCGGATACGATCAGCACAGACATATACAGAGGCAACCGTATCAATGGTCCCGTCTACTCCATGGCGAATCTGTTGAACAAATTCCTTGCACTGGGATATTCCCTTGAAGATACAATTGCACGGGTGACAAGCAGAGCAGCCCAGTGGCTGGGACGCCCGGAACTTGGGGAGATTCGGATCAATAACAAGGCGAATCTGACCCTTTTTCGTGTGACGGATAAGAAGATTGAACTGGTAGATTCTGAGGGGGAACGCCGGGTAGCACAGCAAACCATTCAAGCAATAGGAGTGATCATAGGTGACAAATACATGGAATGCGAAATACGGCCTGAAAAGAGTTATTAATGCAAGCGGCCGGATGAGCATCCTCGGGGTATCGGCACCGACCGATACGGTGATGGAAGCTATGCGTCAAGGCGGACAGAGTTATGTGGAAATCGCCGATTTGGTGGATAAAGCGGGGGATTATGTTGCACGTCATACAGGTTCTGAAGCAGCGGTGATCGTGAACTCGGCTTCCAGTGGAATTGCTTTATCCGTGGCGGCGCTGGTAACCCGCGGTAATATTCGTACAAGTCTGCGGCTCCATCAGGATAGCATTGTTAGAAATGAAATTGTGATGCTAAAAGGTCATAACGTACAATACGGTGCACCAGTGGAAACCATGGTTTATCTCGGCGGCGGTAAAGTAGTGGAAGCAGGTTATGCCAATGAAGGACGGGCGGAGCATTTGGCTGCTGCGATCTCGGATCAGACTGCGGCTATCTTGTATGTCAAATCTCATCATGCCGTTCAGAAAAATATGATCTCTGTAGAGGAAGCTTGGGCTGTGGCCCAAACTCATAACGTCCCGCTTATTGTAGATGCTGCAGCAGAAGAGGATCTGCAGAAATACGTGCAAATATCCGATCTGGTCATTTATAGTGGCTCCAAAGCCATAGAAGGTCCAACATCCGGACTTGTGGCGGGAAAACGTCTTTATATTGAATGGCTGAAAGTGCAGCTTCACGGCATTGGCCGCAGCATGAAGGTTGGTAAGGAAACATCCTTCGGCCTGATGCAAGCGTTGGATGAATATGCTCACAAACAGGATACAAGCGAAAAGGAAAAAGCTACGCTCCAATTGCTGATGCCGCTCGATGGGCTTCCCGGAATTCGGGTAACTATCGTGCAGGATGAAGCAGGCCGGGCGATTTACCGTGGACGCATCCATGTGGACCCGAATCAGTGCGCAATAACAGCACTTGAGCTGTCCCAGCAGCTTCAACAAGGTGAAGTGGCTATTTACACTAGAGACTATGGGGTAAGGCAAGGTTATTTTGATATTGACCCGCGTCCGCTAATGGGTGATGACATAGAAATGATTACAGCGAGGATAAGGGAATTGACAGGAGGGCCAAGCAATGTCTGAAATTAACAAGCGGTTCTATAAAGGTCGGGTGGCCTTAAACGTATTGGCTAAGGATATAGAAAATGCCAAAGAGGTATTTGCTGCTGCCGAAGGTTATGTACTGGTCGGTGTATTGTCCAAAGACTATGCAACGGTAGAAGAAGCTGTGCAGGCGATGGAGGCATATGGGCGGGAAATTGACGGTGCGGTATCAATAGGACTAGGTGCGGGTGATAATCGGCAAGCTGCTGTTGTTGCAGAGATTGTCAAATCCTATGCTGGCAGCCACATTAATCAGGTATTCCCAGCAGTTGGTGCGACCCGTGCCAACCTTGGAGCGAAAGATAGTTGGATTAACAGTATGATCGCACCAACGGGACAACCTGGTTTTGTGAATATCTCCACCGGCCCGGCCAGTGCGGCACAATCTGTACCCGCTGTAATTCCCGTAAATGCGGCGATTGCATTGGTTCGGGATATGGGCGGAAATGCTTTAAAGTATTTTCCGATGCAGGGGCTGAGCCGTAAAGCGGAGCTAATCGCAGTGGCCAAAGCCTGTGCGGAAGAGGGGTTTGCGCTGGAGCCGACCGGCGGTATCGATCTGGACAACTTTGAAGAGATCTTGTCTATTATATTGGAAGCGGGAGTGCCGCAGGTGATTCCCCATGTCTATACATCGATCATCGATCCGCAGAGCGGAGCAACGAGAGTGGCGGACATACAACAGCTGTATCGGACGATGAAAAAGCTGGCGGATCAATATGCCTAAACATATCGCCGCTTTTGGTGAAATAATGATGCGGCTACAGGTACCGGGCTTTGAACTGTTATCTCAGGGTAACCTGCTGAAGTATTCGTTCTCCGGCACCGGAGTCAATGTACTGTCCGCATTGTCCCGATACGGACATCAAGGAAGCTTGGTGTCGAGGTTGCCTGCGAATCCTATTGGTGATGCAGCAACAGCCTATCTTCGGCGACTGGGCATCCAGCCGGAGCATATCCAGCGTGGGGGCTCAAGTATAGGGATGTACTTTCTTGAAAACGGATTCGGGGCTCGCCCCTCCCGAGTGACTTATTCCGGTCGCCCGGAGAGCAGCTTCAATACTGCTCCTCCGGGTACTTATCCATTCGCAGAGCTGGCAGACCTCGCGGATGCTGTTCATTTCTGCGGGATAACACTGGCAATGAACGATGATGTGCGAAAAGCGATGAAAACTTATGCAAAAACGGTTAAGCAACACGGTGGCCTTGTCGTTTTTGACTGCAATTACCGCCCATCGCTCTGGGGGGAGAGAGGCTATGAGCTGGCGCGCTCCCATTACGAAGACATGCTGCATTTGGCCGACATCGTGCTGATGAATGAAAAAGATGCAATGCTAATCCTTGGTATGAAGCCCGAAGGAACTTCAAGAGAAGAACAACTTCAGGAGCTGATTCCCACAGTAGCTTCACACTACAGTCTAAGTACGGTAGCAGGAACGCATCGGTCCATTCATGATGATAACCACCACTCGTTGCGCGGTTATATCTTCAAAGCCGGTTGCTTCGCTTATTCCGAGACCTTAACCTTTCCGGTGCTTGATAGAGTCGGGGCTGGAGATGCATATGCCAGTGGTATAATTCATGGTGAGCTGGAAGGTTTTGATCCTCAGCATTCTGTAGCCTTTGCGGCCGCGGCCGGAATGCTAGCCCACACAGTAGAAGGAGACTCTCCGCTGGCCTCCGAGCAAGAAGTTATTGGTGTACTGACGGGTGCTGTAAAAGATATATTGAGATAAAGAAGAAGCTGCCTTACAGGAGAACAGGCCTGTGCGGTGGCTTTTTTTATCGCTACAAACACTGTACTTTTGTTCAGGCCAAGAATCAGATCCAATGGTTACAGGCTAGATTTGGCTTAATTAGATCTTTTTAAATAGGTGCAAAATCTCATTTTTTGCAACTTTATCCTCTATCCGGCGTCAAAGAAGAGAGAATAAGAAGGGGGAGCCTATATGAAAAAGTTAAATCTACTAGCCCTTTTAGCAGTTATTTCAATAATCTTTGTTGGATGTACCAATACAGGGAATAAAGATAAAGGGAATCAAACGCTAATCGATCTGAGTTCTGTGGACTCCATTACAATCCATAATGATAGCGGCGGATTAATAACCATAACGGACCAAAAGCTAATAGAACGTTTCAATAAAGCTATACATACTGCTGAGTATGACAACGCGAAGCTTGATATTGCAGCACCTGATTATGAGGCTATTGTTGAATTGAAGAATAAAGAAAATGAAAAGTTCTCATTCTGGATTATGGGCAGTAATAATGGTCTTTTCACCAAATCAGGAGTAAATGGGCATTACAAGTTATCTGAAACGGATAAGGCTGCTTTGCTTACCTTATTTCAATCAAATGATCAGCATGTAGAATCCGATAATCTAAAGATAGATGAGACCATCAAGCGAATCACATTAGCAAACGCTCTAGCACATGGTTCAGTGAATGCTAACATAAAGGATGAATATACAGATCATGAAACCATAGATATTTTCGTCCGAGCCATCCGTACCGCTGAACAAATACCAGGAAATTTAAATACCGCAACGCCTAACTACGATATCGTTCTAATTTCAGATAATAATAAATATGCCTTTCATTTATGGATTAACGAGACAAGCGAGCAAGGCATGTTAATGAATGTGAACAAAACGGATACAGGCTACACACTTACTAACGAATCAACTGCCAAGTTAAAAAAGATTCTGTTCTCGGAAGCAAAATTTAATGGTTTGGAGTTTAATACAGAACGGAACTCTATTGGAGATCTGGTGGCCAAACCGATTGGCCTATCCGAAAATAACTATCTATTAAACGGTGGAGAAGTAGTTGAACTGCAAGGAATCGCTTATCATACCATTCATCTTTTCTATGGCGACCATAATGCTGTCAACGCTTTGTTAGCCCATGATCCTGCTTCGGATGAGGTAAAGGTGAAATGGAGCGACGAGCTCAACGATTCCAATAATCGATGGAATAATGCTTTTATGAGCAACTATAATATGCTAATCCCGCTGGATGAGGATCATCTATTATTTCTGGAATCGGATGTGACGAAAAAAGCTGGGCAATATCATTTGTCCTCATATAATGTTCTTACAGGAAAGATTGAACGACTTCGGGAAAACTTCTGGCCGCTTTCTGATGATTATGATTACATCTATAAATTTCAATGGAAAGCTGATGAGCAAAAATTGTTTATGCAGAGTTATCTCGGCAATGTATGGATCTTTGATCTGAAAACAGGAAAGGACGATGTTCATCTTCTGAAATATCGCGTAATCCCACATTCGACGACCGGGGCGCCATCCCTGTTCCTCTCACCAACTTTTAAAAGATTTGTACATGATGATGAGAGCGGCGAATTAACCTTTTACGATAATAAAGGAGTTTCTCTTCGTACTGTACCGTTACCACAAGAGCAATATGTACCTTCTGAGAAAATAAAGTGGAACCCGGCGGGCACGATTGCCTGGATGGATACAGCAGAAGTCAACGAAAACCGAATTCTTGACATCGATATCGATTATCTGAAAATAGCTGCACAAAAAATTAATTTTTATAATCAGGATGGTCTTTCCATCGGCTCCATTAAGACTGAAGGCAACCATGAAGATACAGCTATTGAAGTTGTAGGGTGGATGGACGCTAATGTAGCCGTGATAAAATCCTATACTGTAGAACTTATACACAAGGATAATGTAGGGCTTAATGTTAAGGATGTTTCTTATTATCTCTATGATGTAAAAAAGAAGCAGAAGGGGGCAAGCTTTTCGTCCAACCCTTCCCGTGCTACCGTTACTACAGATCTTCGAATGGGCGATGCCGATAATACGGGGGAAATCACTGTGAGTTTTAAAGAAATCACTTATAAAAAAGAAAAATAAAGAAGCCTCGGGAGTTCACCGTAACGATCACACAAGATCATTGGGTAAGCTTTCCGAGGCTTCTTTTTATATTTAAAAGACAAATATTTAAGAATTCTCGAATTCTATATTTGTCCCGCTGTAGAACGGACGGAGGACAGCAGGTCTAGCCGGAAGCCTTGTACTAGAGTGTCACCGTTCATAAGATCGGTCTCATACGCACGATTAAAGCCTAAGCGCTGGTACAGTTTGATGGCTGAAGACATCATTTCCGAGGTGTGCAGGTTCAAGGTGGTGGCACCCAACTGTAGTGATCTCCGTGCAGCATCGCGAATCAGAAGGGTTGCAACGCCAAGACCACGAGCGGATGGAGATACGGCTAGCAGACGTAGGATCGGGGAGTGAATCCCTAGCTCCGGTTTCCCGTAAGCCGTTTCCGAGGAGCTGAACAAGAGTGCGCTACCAACGATTTTCTTGTCGATTTCAGCGATGATCCGTACGAGCGGAGTATCACCATGAACGGAATCAAGAAGCGATTTTCGATACTCCAGCCACAACGGCTCAGGCATGATCTCCGAATATTGATGGTATGCATCTAACAGCACTTCGGCGATAGCATTACTATCTTTATTCTCAGCTTCACGGATAATGATCTTTTGTGACATGTTTTCGCTATCCCCTTTCAGACAAATGTAATGTTCATTCGAATGAAATTATTATATATGATAATTCCCAGTGGAATAAGAGGGGTTTTATAATTCTGATATAGGAATAGAAAAGTTCTATATGAAATAAACATAACGTTTGATTCAAAATCCGATTGATTTACACGGAATTAATTGTTGACAAAAAATAGGGCGATGACTAAGATATAAACAAAATCTATAGGAAAGCATCACTATAATTCATTGTTTTTTCATCGGAATAGTAAAATTAATAAAAGCATAGGGGGATTAGGGATGAACATTGAAAATATTGAGGCCTTTGTCTACATCAATCATTATGGAAGCTTCAATAAGGCGGCCGAAGTCCTATATATCTCACAGCCGACAGTAACGGCCCGGATCCAATCGCTAGAAAGGGAACTGGATTGCAAAGTGTTTGATCGGTTGGGGAAGCAGATTAACCTGACGGATAAAGGTAAACAGTTTCTACCCTATGCCCAGCAGATTCTCCAGATTTATCAGAACGGAAAATATCAGGTTCAGGCTAAGGGGCACATTCCAAATGAACTGAGAATCGGCAGTACGGTCTCGGTTTCCAATTATTTAATGCCCCATCTGATGCTTCATTTAAAGCGCAGATATCCTCATATCACAATCAAGCTGATGACAGCTTCTACGGAAGTATTGACTGAAAAGTTAAAATCGAAGGAGCTTGATTTGGCTTTTATCCGTAAGGTCGTTAATCCGGCAATTCAAACCTTTCCTTTCTGCGAGGACCCCATCTCACTGTATGTACATGAGGGACACCGCTTTGCTAAAGCACAGCGGGCTTCACTGGAGGATATCCGCCAGGAAACGTTGGTTTTTTTTGAATGCGGATCTTTGGATTGGATGCGGCTGCATCGTGTATTTGAGAGTATGGAACAACCACCGAAGATTGAATATCAGGTAGATAACCTGGAGACAGCCAAAAAGCTGGTATTGAAAAAAGCAGGCATCTGTTTCCTTCCCGCCCTCAGTGTGCAGGAGGAAGTGGCGGTTGGGTCACTGATCCGGGTGGATATTGCGGAGACGGAAGGTATCTCCTTGCGAACCAGCCTGATTTCGCTAAATGGAGAGAACGCAGAATTCATCGAAACCCTGCTTGAACTCGGGATTGGAAAAGTGGGAGATCGACTAATTGTATAGATGTATTAAAAAACTCTATTAGCGCATGGACACATGCAGTGATAAAGTTAATTGCATATAATCACGACTATTTCGATAGGGATTATAAAGTTACTTTTCGAAAGGCTGGAGGGCATGTGATGAGTGAGGTATACAGGCTGGCAGAACTGAAGGATGCGGAGCAATTGCTAGATGTTACATATCGTGCCTATCAGCTGATTCGTGAACTCGGGCTGCATTGGCCGGCGGCCACAGCCGACTTGGCGCTTATTGAAGACAATATAGCTACGAATGAGTGTTATGTGCTTGAAGTTGACGGAACGATAGTTGCGACCATAACCCTTTCAAAGGAAGAAGAGATTAAGAAGATTAGCCCATTGCCTTTTATCAAATGGTTTGCTGCCCATCCAGATTATAGTAACAGAGGTTATGGTGGAAAACTTTTGGATTGGGTGGAAGAGAACATTATTGCTGGTCAGTTAGGTTCGGCTGCAGTCACGCTGGCAACGGCGAAGAAACATCCGTGGTTGGTTCAAATGTATGAACGCCGGGGGTACGAACGTTTTTTAGAACTGGATCAGCAGAACGGTGACGGCATTATGTATCTGATGAAAAAAACACTTACAGACAAACCACAGTTCATTTAAAGGGGATAAAACAATGAAAAAGTCCATTTCACTAGTATTTGCATCGGTATTGACACTGGCGATTGCTGGCTGCGGAAACAACAGTAACAGCGCTAGCAGCAATCAGAATGGAAATGCAGCAGAAGCTGCGGCACCGGCAAAGGATTCGGCAAAGGTAACTAAGATCATTGTGGGCACGGGTACTGCTTTTCCGAAAGTCTGCTTCATAGATGAGAATGGTAAACTCACCGGATTTGATGTGGAACTGCTCAAAGAAATCGATAAGCAGCTGCCAGAATATGAATTCGAATTTCAAACCATGGATTTCAGCAATCTGCTGCTGAGCCTGGAAACCAAAAAAATCGATTTGGTCGCCCATGTCATGGAGAAAAATCCGGAACGGGAGCTGAAATACTCTTTTAACAAAGAAGCCTATGCCCACTGGAGAAACCGCATTGTAGTGGCAAAGGATAATAATTCAATCCAATCGCTTGATGATCTCAAAGGGAAAAAGGTGCTTGTAGGTGCAACGAGTGCACAAGCACAAATACTCGAGAACTACAATAAAGAGAATGACAATGCGATTGATATCGTGTATCAGAATGGTGCAGCGAATGATACCGTCGCACAGATTAGTACTGGGCGTGTGGACGCTACGCTGGCTGCAGATTTTGTCCTGCCGATCATTGATCCGCAGAGTCAGCTAAAAGCTACGGGCGACGAGCTATCCTCCGCGGACATTCTCTATGTTTTCCGTAAGGATGATGCCGATTCACAAAAGCTGTCAGATGCGATTGACAGTGCGATTAAAGAGCTGAAGACAGACGGCACACTAGGCAAGCTTAGTACGGAATGGTTGGGTGCGGATGTTACAGCGGATTCGGTGAAATGATTGAGCCGGTGAGCACGGGAAGGGGGGGGATATATGGGCGCACAGTTTGATATCAGCTTTGTATTTTCGTTTTTGCCTAAGTTACTAGGGACTTTAAGCACCACGCTTCTGATTGTCGCCTGTTCTCTACTGACAGGAATTCTTGTCGGCTTTCTCGTAGCTCTGCCAAGACTTTATAAAGTGCCTGTGTTAAAAACCATCTCCGAAATCTATATTTCTTTTTTTCGGGGAACTCCGATTCTTATCCAGCTCTTCTTGTTTTATTATGGTCTGCCCGAAATTATGAAGCTGGTTCATGTCGATATGACCCGGACTCCGGTGCTTGTTTTTGTGATTCTTACTTACGGGCTGCATACGGGGGCATACATGTCCGAAATGATCCGGGCTTCTGTAATGGCGGTGGATAAGGGGCAGGTAGAGGCTGCTTATGCTACAGGGATGACGGGGTTTCAAGCCTTTACGCGAATCGTGCTGCCGCAGGCGCTCGGAATCGCAGTTCCGGTATTCTCCAATCTGGT
This sequence comes from Paenibacillus sp. FSL R7-0048, assembly GCF_038004505.1. Taxonomy (NCBI): domain Bacteria; kingdom Bacillati; phylum Bacillota; class Bacilli; order Caryophanales; family Paenibacillaceae; genus Paenibacillus; species Paenibacillus sp. FSL R7-0048. The sequence continues at coordinate 3,599,477 of NZ_JBBORF010000001.1, forward strand.
GATTGCTCTACTGAAAGATACGTCATTGGCCTTTACTCTTGGGGTGATGGAAATGTCAGGTAAAGCACAGACGCTAGGCAGCTTAACTCAGCACTTTATTGAAACGTATATCGCGCTTGCGCTAATCTATCTGGTCATTAGCTTTACAATCGAGAAACTGCTGCTTATAGCAGAACGCCGGCTGCTGCGGCATGAGAAACGGAATACACCGGAGAAAAAAACGTTCAAAATCAACAAAAGCTGGTCCTACCGCCGCATCATTGCTGAACTTGGACCGGGTAAAGGAGGTAGCGGATTATGAAGCTGGACCCATCTTTTATCTGGACTGCTCTGGTGCAAATTTTAAGTGCAATTCCTGTGACCTTATCTATTACTGCTGTCTCAGTACTCATTGGATTTGTGATTGGTGTGGCTGTAGCGTTGATCCGGATATACAGAATTCCGCTGCTGTATCCGCTGGCTGTCGGTTATGTTACGTTCATCCGCGGGACACCCATGCTGACGCATCTTTTGCTTATCTATTTTGGACTTCCCGTGTTAATCGATGGTCTGGCAGTGCAGTTCGGCTGGAGCTTCAGGTCGGTAGCCATTCCGATGATCGGTTTTGCCTATATTTCGTTCTCGATTACAGCGGGAGCCTATATGTCCGAGGTTGTCCGTTCCGGTCTGCTTGCTGTGGATCGCGGTCAGCTGGAAGCGGCCCATTCTATCGGAATGACCACGCCCCAGGCACTGCGGCGGATTGTTTTTCCTCAGGCGCTGGCGGCGAGTCTGCCTAATCTGTCAAATTCGGTAATTGGTATGCTGCATGGATCTACCCTTGCTTTTACCGTTTCGGTGGTGGATATCAATGCTAAGGCGCAAATTGTAGCTTCAACGAACTGGAAGTTTTTTGAGGCTTATCTGGCGGCAGCACTGATTTTCTGGGGACTTACGTTCCTAATCGAACGCGTGACGTCGCTGATTGAAAAAAGAATTAATCTGTACAATCGAGGTGGAGTAGCATGATCAAGCTTGCGCAAATTTCGAAGTCATTTGGTCGGAATCAGGTGCTCAATAATATAGATTTAACGGTGACGAAGGGTGAAGTTGTCGTCATTCTCGGTCCCAGCGGCTCAGGAAAAACGACACTTTTACGCTGTGTAAATTATCTGGAGAAGCCAAGCAGCGGAGAGATCGCCATCGGCGATTTCAAAGTGAACTGCAAACATCCCCGCAAAAAGGAGATTCATCTGCTCCGGCAAAAAACGGCAATGGTGTTCCAGCAGTACAATTTATTCCGCCATAAAACTGCGCTGGAAAACGTGATGGAGGGACTGCTGATTGTCAAAAAGCTTCCGAAGGACGAAGCGAAAAATCGGAGTATTGCCCTGCTTGAAAAGGTTGGTCTTGGCAGCAAGCTGGACGCCTATCCAAGTCAGCTGTCCGGAGGCCAGCAGCAGCGGGTTGGCATTGCCCGTGCCTTGGCGCTCGAGCCGGAGGTTATATTGTTCGACGAACCCACATCGGCGTTGGACCCAGAGTTAGTGGGTGAGGTGCTGGCCGTCATCCGTAAAATTGCCAAGGAAGGCATCACAATGATTGTGGTGACTCATGAAATGGGCTTTGCTCGCGATGTGGCGAATCATGTGGTTTTTATGGACGGAGGCGTCATTGTTGAAGAAGGGACTCCGGCAGAGCTGTTTAACCATCCGCGCGAAGAAAGAACGAAGCAGTTCCTGAAGCGGATCACACCTGAATTTAACTATTCCATATAGGAGGAAAAATAATGGCTATTACAATCAGCGTACTTGATCAAAGTCCGATCTATCCGGGAGAAACGCCGGAGGAAGCATTCCAGCATACGATCAAGCTGGCACAATTGTCCGAAGAGCTTGGATTCCACCGGTTCTGGGTTTCGGAGCATCATGACTCCGAGCAGGTAGCCGGCTCTTCCCCGGAAGTACTTATCTCACATCTTCTGGCTAAAACAGAGCGAATCCGCATTGGCTCCGGTGGCATCATGCTCCAGCATTACAGCCCATATAAGGTAGCGGAGAACTTCAATGTGCTGTCTACACTGGCTCCTGGACGAGTGGATCTCGGTGTGGGACGTGCTCCCGGTGGACTCCCACGTAGCACACAGGCACTACAGCAGGGAAAAGCTGAAACCCCAGACCTGACGGACAAAATCATCGAGCTGGAAAACTATGTACATAACCGCCTCGAAGAAAACCATCCGCTGGCAGGGTTGAAGGCAGGTCCCCTTCCTGGTATTCCTCCTGAGTTGTATGTCCTTGGCGCGAGTGTAAGCAGCGCGGAAATTGCCGCTGAACTGGGGTTACCGTACGTATTCTCCCTGTTTATTAACAGCGATAAGGCGGTAGCGCTGGATGCCATTCGTGCTTACCGCAGCGGTTTCGCTTCTTCACAGGGCAGACAACCGCAAGCGATTATCGCTTTAGCGTTAGTGGTGGCTGAGACTGAGGAGGGAGCGAAAGAACTGGCAGGTGCGCATAAGCTGATCCGGATTCAACTGGCGAGCGGGAAGAAGCTGACAGTAGGGACCTTGGAACAGGCGGAGGAATTTGCCCGCCAGAGCAATGAAGCCTACACGATTGAAGAGCTGGAACCGGAGATTACCAAGGGAACAAAATCATCTGTCCGTGAACAGTTGTTGGAACTTTCAGAGGCATCCGGTGTCGAGGAGTTCATCATAACGACGAATGTACAGCCCTTTGACAAACGGCTCCGATCCTTTGAGCTACTGAGCGAAGCAATCGCTGAAGTGGCTGCAGAGGCATAAAGCGGGCGGGCTCGGTATCACACAGGAAATCGTGTAAAGGAGGGTGACTGTATATGACAAGTAAAGCTAAAGAGTTGAGTGCGGAAGCGCTTGAAGAAGAATTAATCGGGATACGCCGTCATCTGCACCGGCACCCGGAACTGTCCAATGAAGAATATGGCACAACAGAATATATTATTTCCTTGCTGGAGCGGGCAGGAGTCAGGATCGTAGAATACGGTCTGTCTACCGGCGTGATCGCAGAGATTGGCGGCAAAAAGCCCGGTTCGGTCATCGCACTGCGCGCAGATATTGATGCCTTGCCAATCCAGGAGGAAAGCGGAGTATCCTTCGCTTCATTATATCCCGGCAAAATGCATGCCTGCGGGCATGATTTCCATACGGCTGCCTTGATTGGTGCCGCCTATCAATTGAAACAGCGAGAGCAGCAATTACAGGGAACGGTGCGCCTGTTATTCCAACCAGCCGAGGAGAAGGCGCAGGGTGCACAACGAATCATTGCTAGCGGGGCACTAGAAGACGTCCGGGCAGTGATCGGGCTGCATAACAAGCCAGACCTGCCAGTCGGAACCATCGGTATTAAGGGTGGTCCTTTAATGGCAGCAGCTGACGGGTTTGTGATAGAAGTGCAGGGTGGCAGTTCTCATGCTGCCGTTCCGGAGGCTGGCATAGACCCGATTGTAGCGGCTTCGCATATTGTGACGGCATTCCAGTCCATTGTAAGTCGCAATGTCAGCCCGCTGCAGAGTGCGGTGGTCAGTGTGACGCAGATTCACAGCGGCAATTCATGGAACATTATCCCCGAAAAAGCGGTGCTTGAAGGGACGATCCGCACCTTTGATGAAACGGTGCGCAGCAAAGTGCTGGACCGGTTTCAGGAAGTGGCGGTCGGTGTAGCAGCGGCTCTTGGAGCAGAAGCTACCGTTCGCTGGATAGAAGGGCCACCTCCGGTTATCAACGATCCCTCCCTAGCAGCGCTTGGAGGTGAATCGGTCGATGCTCTTGGCTACCGAGCGATTCAGCCAGAGCTTTCTCTGGCTGGAGAGGATTTCGCCTTCTATCAGCGCGTGGTACCCGGACTGTTCGTTTTTGTAGGTACTGAAGGAAGCCAGGAATGGCATCATCCGGCCTTCAATCTGGATGAACGCGCACTCCCTGTGGCAGCACGTTTCCTTGCGGATGTAGCTGTACGATCCCTAGTGCAGTACAGTCCCGATGGAGGTGCAGAATTATAGCTGAACATAACAGTTACGATGTAATTATCGTCGGCGCAGGCTCGATGGGCATGAGTGCCGGTTACTATCTTGCGAGGCGCGGAGTGAAGACGCTGCTAATTGATGCCTTTGATCCTCCACATACACAGGGAAGCCATCACGGGGAAACGCGGCTGATCCGGCATGCTTACAGTGGTGATCCCGCCTACATTGATTTGGCTCTGCGGGCAGATCGTTTATGGAAAGAAGCTGAGCAGTTGAGCGGAATAGAACTGCTTGTCCGCTCGGGTGTATTGAATCTCGCAGATAGTGCAGTGTATTCCTTCAGCGGTCGTCTCGCGGAAGCAAAGATACGGAAGGTGCCGGTCCAGCAACTGGATGCCGGAGAGATCCGGCGGCGCTGGCCGGGATTGAACATTCCGGAAACATTCGCAGCAATGTATGAACCGGATGCCGGGTATTTGTACAGCGAGCGCTGTATCACCGCCTACCGCCAGCTTGCCCTTGGACAGGGTGCGGAACTGTTGACGAACACTTCGGTAGTAAACATCACCGCCCGCGAAAGCAGTGTAACAGTTCATACAACAAACGGCGATTATCACGGAGCGTCAGCTATCCTTAGTGCCGGAGCCTGGTTTGGTGCGTTAGCGCCTTTTGTGCATTTGCCAATCAAGGCGATCCGCAAAGTTGTGGGCTGGTTTGAGAGCTCACCTGCTTTTGCAGCCGGTAACTTCCCTGGCTTCACGCTAGGAGCTGAGGAAGGTGGCTATTATGGCTTTCCCAGCATTGCTGGAGCCGGTCTGAAGATCGGCCGGCACGATACGGGGCTGGAATGGAAACCAGGCACACTACTTGCTCCCTTTGGCAGTGAAGCCAGCGATGAGCAAGACCTCCGAAGAGTACTGGAGACTTACATGCCGGGTGCAGCTGGCCGATTACTTAAAGGCTCTGTATGCAAATATGAGCATACACCTGATGAAGATTTCATTATTGACCGCCATCCGCTCCACTCCAATGTGCTGGTAGCCGGAGGGTTCTCAGGGCATGGTTTTAAATTTTCTAGTGTTGTAGGTGAAATACTTGCTGATTTGGCGACAAGTGGAGCTACCAACCACAACATTCAACCTTTTGCGTTATCACGTTTTACACCTGATCATTCGCAAGCAGGCCTTATTTTGGAGGGGATTTAATGAGCAAAGTTCAAATTAGCAATTTTTTAAGTACGCACAACCAACTGGTGCATGCAACCGCAGGGTTATCAGAGGAACAGCTGAAATGGAAGGCAGCACCAACGAGTTGGAGTATTACTGAGGTTTTAGCCCATCTAGCTGATCACAGCATTGTGGTTTCGTTCCGTATACGTGATATTCTCGCTGCTACAACTGCGCAGCTGCCAGTCTTCAATCAGGACGCTTGGGTCAGCGGCCAGTACGCCAATAGTGGTAGTGCTTCCGATAGTCTGGAGTTGTTCCGCAGCCTGCTTTATTATAACAGTCTATTGTTTGAACGGCTCAGCGCAGAGAATTGGGAGAAAAGCGGGGTTAACTTCAAGGGGGAAAACGTTAAAATTTCCGATATCGTCCATAGCTTCACCGCACATGTAGAGAGACATCTTGGTCAGATTGAGCGAATCAAGCAGGGCGCAGTCAATGCATCGTTCGTGCAATGAATACTTTCATTGTTAGTTTTGCATGAAGTAAAACCTGGGAATCGTATGCTCACAAAACTTTTAGGAGGAATGAACATGACCAAACCAAAACAACTGAAGCTAGGCGCACTGCTGCATGGAGTAGGAGGCAGCACGTCGATGTGGCGCCATCCTGATGCTAAGCCGGATGCAAGTGTAAACTTTGAATTATACAAGGCGTGGGTACAGAAGGCAGAAGAAGGCAAGCTGGATCTGATCTTCATCGCAGACGGTTTGTACATTAATGAAAAGTCCATTCCGCATTTCCTTAACCGGTTTGAACCGCTGACCATTCTTAGCGCACTCGCCGCCGTCAGCACCAACATCGGTCTGGTTGGTACCCTGTCCACCTCCTACAGTGAACCGTTTACCGTCGCGCGTCAATTCGGCTCACTGGATGTAATCAGCGGTGGCCGGGCCGGCTGGAATGTGGTGACTTCACCACTGGAAGGCTCTGCCTCGAATTACAGCAAAACAGAGCATCCTGACCATGGCAAGCGTTACCGTATTGCTACCGAATATTTGCAGGTGACCCGCGGATTATGGGATTCCTGGGAGGATGATGCGTTTGTTCGAGACAAAGAAACAGGTGTATTCTTTGATCCGCAAAAAATGCATACCCTGGACCATCAAGGAGAGTTCTTCTCCGTGAAAGGACCGCTCAATATTGCTCGTTCGAAGCAGGGGCAGCCAGTCGTGTTTCAGGCAGGTTCCTCAGAAGTTGGTAAAAATTACGCCTCAAAGGAAGCGGATGCTATCTTCACTGGCCACGAAACGCTAGAAGATGCCCAGGCATTCTATAGCGATGTTAAGACACGGGTAGCTTCATTTGGCCGGGATCCGAATGAGGTGCTGATCTTTCCTGGTATTGCACCAATCATTGGCGACACATCAGAGGAAGCAGAGCGTAAATATCAGGAGGTTGCTGGTCTCGTGACGATTGAGAATGCACTGAACTATTTGGGCAGATTCTTCGAGCATCATGATTTCTCGCAATATCCGCTGGATGAACCGTTCCCTGAGCTTGGCGAGTTGGGGCGCAATAGTTTTCAGAGCGGCACGGATAAAATCAAAAAGGACGCGAAGGAGAGAGGCTTAACACTAAGACAGGTCGCCTTACAATCCGCTACCCCGCGCAGCAGCTTTATTGGCACACCTGAGCAAGTGGCTGATCAGATTCAAACCTGGTTTGAGGGTGGAGGAGCAGACGGATTTATGATCGCAGCTGCTGTTCCTAATGGACTGGAGGAATTCGTCGATCGGGTAGTGCCGATTCTGCAAGAGCGGGGCCTGTTCCGCACTGAATACGAAAGTAGCACCCTGCGTGGAAATCTCGGTATTCCATTGCCAGAGAACCGCTATTCCAAGGCTTCACAACCGGTAGGGCAAAAAGCCGTACATTAACAATAATAATTTGAATCGAATAATTAGCTTTCGTCATAAAAAATGTAACGCAGCCGTTTAAGGCTGCGTTTATTTGCGTGCGAGCGGAGCTTGTCTAACAACGTAAGCGCTTTAAAGAACCAATCAGAGCAATAGATAACCAATCACTGTTATATAGGCAGGGTTCCCGCTGCACCTTATGATAGAAATATCAAGGAGGGATGTAAATTGTACGCTAAGTTCTACAAGTACCGATGGCAATATTTAATGATTCTTCCGGGAGTGCTGTTGCTATTTTTGTTCAGCTATATTCCGATGGCAGGGATTCAGGTCGCCTTCCGCGACTTTCAGATTGGCACCTCGATCTGGAACAGCACATGGGTGGGATTAGACAACTTTTCTTTCCTGCAAGATCCCCAGTTTTTAACTGTCGTCAAAAATACGTTATATATATCTGTGCTTAAGTTCATCTTCGGATTCCCGGCACCGATTCTATTGGCACTGGTGATTAACGAGGTAACCCGGCCTGTATTTAAGCGATTCGTGCAATCGGTCAGCTATTTGCCTCATTTTTTCTCATGGATTGTAGTCGCTTACATCCTGCAGTCTTTTCTGACTTTGGATGGTGGGCTGGTCAATCAGTTCATCGAGAAAGCAGGCGGTGATCCTGTATTTTTTCTAGGTTCCACGGAGTGGTTCCGGCCCATGGTTATATTAAGCGGCTTGTGGAAAGAGACCGGATGGAACACGATTCTCTATTTGGCTGCGATCACAACGATTGATCCGCAATTGTATGAATCCGCCAAAGTAGAGGGTGCAGGAAAGCTAGCCCAGATTCGGCATATCACCTTCCCGGGTATTCTACCGACAATATCGATTGTGCTAATTCTGAGTATCCCAAGCCTGATTTCAGTAGGGATGGATCAGATTTATCCGCTGATGAATTCTGCTAATCAAGGGGTCGCGGATGTACTGGATACGTATATCATCCGCAACGGATTGCAGCAGGGATATTTTGGAATGGCGACCGCAGTGGGGTTGTTATCCTCAGTGATCAGCTTGATATTGGTTGTTTCGACTAATCAGTTATCCAGAAAAATAAATGGTGAAGGATTATGGTGATGGCATATGAAGCTCAGCAGAGGTGAAAAAATAGCTCAATACGTCATCGTCATAGTACTGGCAGGTCTGTGCTTGTCTGTACTATATCCATTCCTATACATGCTGGCCATCTCACTGAATGACGGTGCAAGTGCGGCCAAAGGTGGCGTGTATCTATGGCCCAAAAATTTCACATTAATTAATTATGAGATTGTATTAGGAAATGAGATTATCCGCCAGTCTTATCTAATTACAATCGCTAGGACAGTCATTGGCACATTCGCAGGACTTATCGTCACACTTCTGGTGGCCTTTGGCTTGTCCTACCGCGGCCTTCCATTAAGAAGCACGATTCTAGGCTATATTCTTTTAACCATGCTATTCAGTGGAGGACTGGTTCCTTTCTATATTCAGCTTAATAATCTTGGGCTTATCAACACGTTCTGGGTGTATATTTTTCCCGGGCTGTTCTCGGTCTGGAACATGTTTGTCATGCTGAAGTTTATACAGGGAATCCCTGAAGCTCTGGTAGAATCCGCTGAACTAGATGGAGCCGGTCCTGTTCGTACTCTGATTCAGATTATTATTCCACTCTCTCAACCTATGCTTGCCGCACTTGGATTGTTTACCGCAGTGGGACACTGGAATGACTGGTTCGCCGGTGCTTTCTTCGTCACGAAGCAGAACCTGATTCCGGTGCAGACCTTCCTGCAGCAATTGCTCGCTGCTCAGGATTTATCCGCTGTCCTTGGCTCGAATACCAACCAGGAAGCTTTGGCGAGAAGCTCACAAATGCAGAATATTACACTGATGTCGATTAAGATGGCAGTCGTTATGGTGAGTGCAATCCCCATCCTGTGCGTGTATCCGTTCCTGCAGAAATATTTTGTGAAAGGAGTTCTTGTAGGGTCAGTAAAAGGTTGATTTTCAATAATAGAACAGGGGGAAAAATCAATGATATTCAAAAAAACGGGTCTAGCCGCTTTGGCTGCAGCAACCTTACTGATGTCTATTGCCGGATGCTCCGGATCAGGTGGGAATACTGCGAACAAGCCTGGAAGCGACAATGAAACGTCAAGTAACCAGCCCGCCAGTGGCTCGACTTCCTTTAATCTCTGGCTTGGATGGACGGCAACCATCAATAATGATAGTTTGGTCCAGAAATATTGGCGTGAACAGGAGCCTGGAGTAAATGTGAAGCTGGAAACCACTCAAGGCGACGCAATGACTGCACTTAATTTGAAGATAAACACAGGCGGCTTTGAAGATGCAGCTATCTTCAGCCGAAACGAAACGGTCAAAAGCGCGATGAACCGGTCGAAACAGCTTATGCCGCTAGAGCAGTATTTCGACATGCCTGACAAATATCCAGGACTGGCGTCTATTCCAAAGCAGTATCTGGAACTTATGAAGGATAATGAGGGTCATATCTGGTCCATTCCTACCTGGTTTGACCAAAACCCGGAAGATCCGTGGCCAGGCTGGGCATCTCAAGCCTGGATTGTCAGAAGTGATGTGCTGGAGAAAACAGGTATGACCAAAGAGGACTTAGCAACGTTAGAAGGAGTTGAGACCTTCCTTCGGAAAGCTGCAGAAGAGAAGGATGCTTCCGGCAAATCGCTTATTCCTCTATCATTCCTGATGGACACTAGTGATAATCTGGGCTGGAGCGATGAAAACGCGATTTTGACAGCATTCGGGGTGACTACAGCAGGTAATGGCGTTGACAAACGCGGCGATGATTTTGTATTCGCTTACGACGATCCCAATTATAAAGCAGCTTATCAATGGATGAACAAGATGTACCAGGAGAAGTTGATCGATCCAGAGGTCGTCACCAGCAAAAGAGAACAGTATACAGAAAAGAACAAATCGGGTCGTATTGCCTTCAATGTCGGCAGCTTCTGGAACATTCCTGCCTCAGCCTGGGAGACATTGGACGGCCCAACAGAGCCAGGGTGGTTTTACGAAGCGATCCCTTTTCCTAAAGTGGATGGTGTAGAGAAAGTCGGAATTAACCAGGTTACCAATCCGAATCCAGGCTATGATGTCTATGTTAGTGAAAAAACTAAAAATCTGGAAGCTATTCTGAAATTCTTCGATTATACCTTGCAGCCAAAACCCGAGCAGCAGCAGGTCATTAATGAAGGACCGGCGGGATTATACTGGGATTGGATTGATCAACCGTTGGGCAAATGGAAATTCACAGACGAAACCTACAAGACGAGCCGCAATTCCGGAGACACCGCACAAAAAGCTAAAGTCACCCCTGAGCTTTACATGACTGCCTCTTACAGCAATGAATGGTACCCATGGTGGAACACAGAGGATGCAGGAAAAGCCGGAGCTGCTAAGACCATTAAGTTCACTGAAGCTATCGGCAAAATGGGAACGATCCGCGTGGCAGAGCCTTATGATCTATTCCAGATGAAACAGGGCGGCGCATGGGAGAAATATTCACCGGAGATCGAAAATATCCGCAAGGAATATCGAGCCAAGCTTTTAATGGCCAAAGACGAGGGGCAATTCGAAAAGAATTGGAGCGATTTCCAAGCAGCACTAGAGAAGCGTGGGCACTGGAGTGAAGTCAAGCAGGAGTGGCTGGATACGTACAAGGAGGAAGTAACAGCCTTGCAATAGACAACCGTGATGCTCTTTCAGTCGCGGATCGTAAACGATAAAAAATTAATGGAGCACCTCTCACTTGGAGGGGGCTCCCTTTGCACTTCATGGGGGGAATCTATGATTAAACAACAAATAGAGAAATGGATCATCCGTATGACCCGTTCCATGAACCTGAGGAGTAAAATTGTATTATTCTACGGACTAATTGTATTTCTCCCCACCGTACTGCTGGCTGCAGGTGCAGGGTATATGATGCTTCATACGGTGCGGGCCAATTATATGCTTACGATCAGGGAAGCCGTTCGGCAAAGTGCGCAGAGTATTGAATTCAGGAAGCAAAGCTATGATCTGCTGGCTACCCGGACGGCTACGGATGGTGAGCTGATCTCTAGATTAGCCAGGGACTATGCGGATATCGATGAACAATTGGGTACGGTCAATTATGTGGACCGATCCTTTCTGCTCACCAGCAAATACTTGCCAGGGATTGAGAATTTCCGAATCTATCATACCAACGATACACTAGTGCAAGATGGAGGGCTTCTGTGGAAGCCGGAAGAACGTAGCCTTTCGGGAATTCGAGAGCGGGATTGGTATACGAAAATGCTTCGCACAACAGACAATCTGGTATGGACTAATGCAGCTGACGACAGGACTAAGCTAGTGGTATCCCATAAAATTCTGAACGCGTATGGAGATGTTTACGGGATTGTGTACCTGTTACTGAACTATAACGGTGTCTTCATGGAATCGTTCGAACATCCTTTTGAAGGGGCCGGAGAATTGTATATCGTTGACGACAACGAACGCATTATTGCATCCTCGGAGCCCTCTGAAATTGGCAGCCGGTTATCCTCATCCTCCTTAGGTCAGTACTGGAACAACTCGTTGGAAACCTCAGCAACAAAAAGCGGGATGATGCTGATCACTCAGGAGATTAAGTCTGGCTGGACGGTTGCCGCACTTGTGCATCTTGACCGACTGGAGGAGCAGTCTACGCGGATTATGTACTATATCGGAGCAGGTATTGCATTTTTCCTGCTGCTGTCCATCTTTCTAATCATGATTGTACTTAAAAATGTGATTTGGCGGATCCGCAAGCTGGGCACCAGGATGACAGATATCTCACAGGGCTATTTCGAAGTTACAGTGAGAAACCGTGACAACGATGAGCTGGGGGAGCTTGAGGTATTGTTCAATTCCATGTCTGGCCGTTTGAGAAAACTGGTCGAAGAACATACAGAGGCCATGCTCAAAGAGCGGGAGCAATCATTCAGGGCGTTGCAGGCACAGATTAACCCTCATTTTATTTATAATTCGTTAAGCCTGATCCGTTGGCGGGCATTAGATCAGCAGGACGAATTGCAAATCCGAACCATAGATGCGCTGACGACATTCTATCGGCTGGCACTCAATAACCGGGTTAATGTGACGCTGATCCGTGACGAAATTGAGCATCTGAAAGCGTATATCGAAATTCAGCAGCTGCGTTATCCCGGTCAGGTATCCGTAGAGTGGCTGGTAGAGCCGGACGTTCTTGACCTGTACAGCATTAAGCTGATCCTACAGCCAACGGTCGAGAACTGTTATCTGCACGGGGGCATCACAACTAGAACTCATGCTTTTATACAAATTACGATCAAACGAGTGGAGAATACGGTGCAGTTTCAGATTTTTGATAATGGAAAAGGGATTGGCAGTGAGAAGCTGGAACAGATCCGTACCGGCAGCTACACGGGTACGCAAAACGGATTCGGGATGAACAATATCCGTGAACGTCTTGCATTGTATTTTGGCACAGAGGGCCGCTTTGAGATTGAAAGTGTAGAAGACGAATGGACTTGTGTAACCATTGATATCCCTGTTTGCAAGGAAAGTCCTGAGATAAAAAAGGGGGATGGAGCTTAATGCGGGCATTAATTGTCGACGACGAGCCTATGCAGATTCAAGGGCTTCTTCGTCATATTGGCTGGAAAGCTCTGGGGTATGAGGAACCGTTAACTGCATTATCTGGTGAAGAAGCACTAACGATTCTAGGAGAAACTCCTGTGGATGTGCTGATCGCTGACGTCTCGATGCCCGGTATGACAGGGATCGAACTGCTCGCCAGATGCAGAGCGGATTATCCGACACTCCAGTCTTTACAGACTGTGATGATCAGTGGATATGACGAGTTTGAATTTGTGCAGGAGGCTATACATCTGGGAGCTAAGGCTTACGTTCTGAAGCCCATCAAGACGGAAGAACTCGAAATGAAACTGGCTGCGTTCAGAGAAGTAGTTGAGAAGAAAAAACAGATTGAACAGGAAACCACTGTACTTAGGGAGAAAGTTACAGAGAGCTATGAGGTGCTGCAGGAACGTTTCGTCAAAGATATGGTTGAAGGCTGGATCCACAGTGAAGAGCTGCTCGAATCCTGGCAGCGCCTGCTGGATCTGCCTAATGGGGAATGGCAGGCAACATTATTCCTGTTCGGATATGACCGCAGGTTCCTAGATAATCCGCATGATGCCAAGGATCGGATCCTGCTTAGCGAAGGGCTATTGAACTGCGTTAAGACTGGTCTATCTGGTTTCTCCGGTACCTATATAGGGAAGACAGGAGCGGATGAACTGGCCGTCATTGTGCTGAACGCAACGCCATTGGTGCGGGCAAGACTTGAGAAGCAGCTTGCGTTTATCCAAGATATCCTAAGAGAGCAGTATAAAGCCTCCGTCTCGGTCGGAATCAGCAGAGAGTGTTTGTTCTGGACGGAAATACCGTTGCTGTATAAGGAAGTAAGGCATATGATGAGCGGTGCCAGGCTGGCCGGCTACGGACAAATCCTCTATTTCGACCGGAACTTGATGAATGAATATCATGATTTCAGGTTGCGTGAAGAATACATTCCGGAAATCGTTAAGCTACTGGACAGAGGAGAGAGCGATAAAGCTTCCGCTTATTTCAATCATGCTTTCGAAGTGTTACTTGCACGAGAGCCTGTATCCTTCTCCTATGTGCAGGCTTTCGGAATGGGGTTGCTTAGCAAGCTAGCCAGAAAACTGAAGCGTGTACATGAGAAGGAAACAGAGATGAACATCCTCATGTGGCAGCGGCTGATCGACTGTACAGGCGTAGATGAAGTCAGGAAGGTCGTACTGGAATATTTGGCGCAATATGCTAAGCTTAATCAAAGAGAGCAGGTCGCTCAGCAGCATAACCTTATCCAGCGGGTCGCCCGCCAACTGGAGGAGCATCTGCATGAGAACATGACTGTTAAGCAGCTTGCTGAGCAGTTCCACTTGAATCACAGCTATTTAAGTGTTCTCTTCAAGAAAGAAATGGGCCGGACGATTTCCGACTTCGTGCAGGAAGCGCGTATGAACAAAGCCAAGGAACTGCTTCGTGACCCCAATATTAAGGTTTACGAGGTTGCCGAGCAGGTGGGCTTTCAGACCGCGGCTTATTTTGCCTTCCTTTTTAAGAAAACAACCGGCACTACACCTCAGGAGTTCAGAGATTATCATTATTAGGAGTGATATTTTGCAGACAAAGATCAGCCTGGAAGGCGAATGGAAGTTGCAATTGGATGAGGGAAAACAAGGACTGCTGGCATTGCCTTTTACAGATGTTATCACACTGCCCGGAACAACGTCCTACGCACGCAAAGGTCCGAAGAACGAGGATGTTTTAGTAAGCGCATTAACGGATGAGTATTTGTTTGAAGGGCAAGTCTGGTATTCAAAAGAGGTCGTCATTCCGGAAGAACTAGCCGGCAAAGTCTGCTTCCTATATTTGGAACGCACGAGACTGACGACTCTATGGCTGGACCATCAGGAAATAGGCAGCCGTAACAGTCTAAATACCCCACATATATATGAGTTGCCGCAGCTTCATCCTGGGAATCATACGCTCACCATCCGCGTGGACAATACTGGTTACCCAACCAAAGGTGGACATTTAACGTCGCAGGATACCCAAACCAACTGGAACGGGATTACCGGACGTATGGAGCTTCAGTTCTATGGTGAGTCACGGCTCAGCGGCATCCGGCTCGATCCGGATCTCTCAGCCCGCTCAGTCCGAATCACGGCAACCTTGGACAGCAGGAATGAATCTATACTTACAGTGTCTGCTCAGAGCTTCAACAGCGACAATACACATGCTGTGGACGAGCGGGAGTACCCAGTCTCACCGGGTAGTTTTTCCGTCAACTATGAGCTAGGTCAAGACGCGCTGCTCTGGAGTGAAGGCGCTCCCAATCTTTATAACATAAACCTTGTTTTGAAAGACAGCGATGGATATATAACGGACCGACAGGAGCTCGTTTTTGGATTGAAGGAATTCCGGGCAGAAGGCGATAAGTTTACAATCAACGGAGAAAAAACCTTCCTCCGCGGCAAACATGACGGCCTGATCTTCCCGCTTACCGGTTATGCCCCGACTGACGTCGAGGAATGGGTAAGAATCCTGGGCATCTCCAAGTCTTACGGCATCAATCATTATCGCTTTCATACCTGCTGTCCGCCGGAAGCTGCTTTCACCGCAGCGGATATGCTCGGTATCTACATGCAACCAGAGCTTCCCTTCTGGGGAACAATCACAGAAGAAACCGACGAGGGACATGATCAGGCGGAGCAGGACTATCTGATCAGCGAAGGCTATGCCATTCTTCAGGCTTTTGGCAATCACCCCTCCTTCGTGATGATGTCGCTTGGCAACGAGCTATGGGGCAGCAAAGCTAAGATTGATTCCTTCCTAAAGGACTATAAAGCATTTGATAATCGGATTCTCTATACACAGGGATCCAATAACCACCAATGGGTGCCAGAAATTCTGGAACATGACGATTTTTTCAGCGGCGTGCGCTTCTCCAGAGATCGGCTGTTCAGAGGCTCCTATGCGATGTGTGATGCTCCATTAGGTCATGTCCAGATTGATCTGCCAGGCACGATGAAAGACTATGACGATCAGATTGTCCCTCAGGATTTCTTCAACGAAGAGGGGTTGGAAGCTGCCGCTGGCGGCGAGATCCAGATCCAGTATGGTACGGAAGCCAAGACGGTGAAGGCTGGAGACGCTTCCGCAGAATGGATACCGCACATTCCGGTAATCTCGCATGAGATCGGACAGTATGCTACCTATCCTAATTATGAGGAAATCGATAAATACAACGGTCCGCTCAAAGCTGAGAATTTCAAAATTTTCCGTGAACGACTGGAAAGTAAAGGGCTGAGTCATTTGGCCGCCAAATATTTTGAATCCTCGGGGCAACTGGCAGTAGCTTGCTACAAAGAGGAACTCGAGTCTGCATTCCGCTCCCGGCGGCTTGCGGGCTTCCAACTGCTTGATTTGCAGGATTTCAGTGGCCAGGGAACGGCGCTGGTGGGTGTCCTCGACGCCTTTATGGATTCCAAAGGAATGATAAGTGCTGAGGACTGGCGAACTTTTTGTAATGATGCCGTTCTGTTGGCAAGATTCCCCAAGTATAACTATGTCTCTGGTGAATCGTTCGATGCCCATGTCGAACTGAGCTGTTTCCGCAGTGGTATGCCGAGTGCATTTGAACTGCATTGGGAGCTTACCGAGGATAACGGTATACTCGCCTCAGGTTCAACCGAGGTGGACGTACCTGCAGGAACGAATTATATCGATATCTGCGATCTGGCAATAAAACTACCTGTAGTTGAACGGATGAGTACTATCGTATTATCCCTCTCCATACAGGGAACAGATATCCGCAAGAGCTATGACCTGTGGATTTATCCAGTGAGGAGTAGCAATATACTGGAGGGTGTCCATGTCTTCGACAAGCTATCTGATGAT
Organism: Paenibacillus sp. FSL R7-0048; assembly: GCF_038004505.1. NCBI lineage: Bacteria > Bacillati > Bacillota > Bacilli > Caryophanales > Paenibacillaceae > Paenibacillus > Paenibacillus sp. FSL R7-0048. The sequence continues at coordinate 3,616,077 of NZ_JBBORF010000001.1, forward strand.
GCGCTTGCATTGCTGGAGCAAGGTGAGAATGTACTTCTTATGCCGAAACCGGAATCTCTCAAAAATGCTGTTGAAGGTTATTACTGCACAGATTTCTGGTGTTATCCAATGTTCCGCTCGATCTCAGAGAGCATGAACCGGCAAGTACCCATTGGTACTATGGGGCTGTTGATTGATAACAACCACCCGGCGCTGCGTGAGTTCCCGAGCGAGGAATATTCTACTTATCCTTGGTGGAGTATTGTTGAGAATTCGAAATCGCTCATCATGGATGCGGCAGACCGCAACTGGAATCCCGTAGTGCAGACTATCGATAATTTTGAACGCAATCATAAGCTGAGTTTCCTAGTGGAATGCAGTGTAGGAGCAGGAAACCTGCTGATATGCGCATTGGATGCTGATAAGGTTAGCGATACGCCGGAAGGCAGACAGTTCTTATCCAGCCTTGCGGGTTATATGAAATCAGACGATTTCAAACCACAGTACAAGGCCAATGTTGCGGAGCTACTAGAGCTGATCCAATAGGCAGAGGCAGGCGATTACTAAGGCTCCTTATCGCATTTCATATGAATGAACAGTCCAAGGGCGCTATACTAAAAACTACTTTCTTCATTGAGTAAGACAGAAGGTTTCATCGTAAAAACTCTAGAGCAGCGTTTCTCATAATAAAGAGAGATTCGCTGCTCTTAGTTTTTTGCTGCTTTTAGTTTATTGGTAGCCGCCAGCTTTAACAGTGTATCGTTATCTGAGTCTCTGAGGGTTTCGGACCCAGATGACACTATTTGCTAATTTTCAGTCTTTTGAACAACATTTCGGACTCCAGTGACGCTATTGCTTATAAAGAGGTCCATATGAGTTGTATTTCATACAGATAGTGGCTATGGGGACCGTTAGCCCACCAAAAGTACAATAATACTGCTTTTAGCGTCATCTATGTCCGATAGGTGGTGCTACATTGTTGCAATAGTTCTTAAAACTTCTATCGAACAAAAAGTAAAGGAGTTCACCAAGCAGCCTTTCGCGGCTGAAGGGAACTCCTTTTTTCGCGTTCGACGTATTATACGTATTGGTAAAGCACGGGAGTCAGAGGCTCCGAAACAAAACAAGCCTTAAAAAGTCACCTCTATAGATGATTGCTGATAACCCTCACTCCAGCCTAGAGGGGTTGTTTGTGTTTATCAGCAACTGAGCAGTTTTACAAACGATTTCACAGGGTTGGAGACCTTTGAAAACATTAACCCGGTGCTATCATTGGTAATGAAGCTGCACACCTAAAGTTGTAAGCGCATTAACGAATGGCGCCAGAGCCGCTCATCGTCAGGAACAGCGCCAAATTTAGCAGGGTTTGGGGGAACGGGAGAAGACATGAATGAAATTCTATTGAACGATTTGAAGTGGGAAGTCAAAGGGTATTGGCCCTGGGTTCCGCTAAAGGGCACCAGTATGGAGCTGGGACAGGAATTGATGGGGGTTACGGACTGGATGCCTGCCACTGTGCCGGGTGGAGTTCACTATGATCTCTTCAGACAGGGCTGGATTACCAACCCTTATCAAGAGTTAAATAGCCTGAGTTGTGAATGGGTGGAGAGCCGCTGGTGGGTTTACCGTACGACCTTGAAGCAGCCTGAGCTGAGAGCAGCCAGAGTTGAACTGGTCTTTCAGGGACTGGACTATGAAGCCTCGGTATACGCTGATCATTTACTGCTGGGTGAACATAAAGGTATGTTCGAGCCGACTGTATTTGATGTTACAGACCTGCTCTCCGGGCGGGAAAGCCTTGAAATTTCAGTGCTGTTGAAGCAGGCGCCAGATGAAATGGGGCAAATCGGCAAAACCTCGGCTACCTTCACGCAGAAGAGCCGTTTTAATTATAAATGGGATTTCTCTACCCGGTTGGTCAATGTCGGAATCTGGGATGATGTGGTATTGAGGGTACATCAACAGTGCTCTTGGGATGATGTGTCGATCACTACAGATGCGGAGTTTGGCGAGAACGATAGAAATCAGATCTCGTCTGGTCGAATCACCATTCAAGCAGGAATCAAGCGAATGGCTGGCTCTGAAGATGATGGGACACTGACAGCGAGCATCACCTGTACTGATCCGGAGGGGGATCTGCTGCTGGTTCAATCGCGACCAGTTCGAGCTGGAGAGCTTCTGAACGCGGAGCTGGAAATACCCGAACCTGAGCTATGGTACCCAAACGGTTATGGAAAGCAACCACTGTACAATCTTGAACTAAAGCTACTGGATGAAGCTGGAACGGAATTGGATACCCAGACTTTTCAAACGGGCATTCGCAAGCTCGATTATATCCACAATGTAGACAGTCCAGACAACGCCCTACCATATACAGTGGTGATTAACGGAAGCAAGATCTATATGAAAGGGGTAAATATGACCCCTCTGGACCATCTCTACGGGAATGTAACGGTTGAACAATATCAACTGATGATTCGTCTGATGAAAGCAGCTCATATTAATCTCGTTCGGGTATGGGGCGGTGGAATCATTGAGAAAAAGGCTTTTTACGACTTATGTGATGTAAACGGCATTATGGTCTGGCAGGAGTTCATTCAGTCCAGTTCAGGTATTGACAATATCCCTTCGAAGCAGCCGGAGTTTTTGGAGCTGCTTCACAAGACTGCCTGCACAGCGCTCTGTGACAAACGCAATCATGTATCGCTAACGGTATGGAGCGGCGGCAATGAATTAATGAGTGAGCCAAATAAGCCTTCCGACAGCAGCGATTCCAATCTGGCGATGTTGAAAGAACTGGTAGAACAGTATGATCCGCAGCGACTCTTCCTACCGACCTCAGCTTCCGGCCCGGTAGAATATATTACGGATGCAAAAGGTCAGGGGCATGATGTGCACGGTTACTGGAAGTATATGGGAAACCCTTATCACTACGAGTTATATGGCAGCAACGATAATCTGCTGCACAGCGAATTTGGGGTGGACGGTCTGAGTTCTCTCAAAAGTCTGGAGAAATTTCTGAGTGAGACCAACCGGCGACCGGTTTCTATGGAGAACAACGCGATATGGAGACATCACGGGGAGTGGTGGGATACGCTGAGCCGTGAAGAAGAAATGTTCGGCAGCATGACAGATTTGGAGCAGTTCTCTGCCTGCAGCCAGTGGATACAGGCGGAAGGAATCCGGTTCGTGCTGGAGGCTAACCGCCGCCGTAAGTTCCGAAACAGCGGCAGCATTGTCTGGCAATTCAACGAGCCGTGGCCGAATGTGTCCTGCACTAACCTTGTCGATTATTACGGTGAAACGAAGATGGCCTACCATTGGGTGAAATCTGCCTTCCGTCCGCTACATGTTTCGCTGGACTACCGCAGTCTACTGCTTACACCAAGCACCGGATTTCAGGGAGATGTATACGTGCATGGAGGAAATGGACGCAGGGTAGAAGTCGACGCGGAAGTCTTCGATGCAGTCGGACGGTGCATCTATCAGCAATCATTTGAGGCAGAGGGAAACAAAGATCAGGCTGTCGGCGCTGGGGTGCTGAATTTCAACGTGCCAGAGCATGAGGATGCTTTATATTTCGTCAGATTGTCCTACCAGGAGGTCGATGAAGCACCACAGCAGAATTTATATGTATTCTCTACCAATAAAAAGCATCCATATGCTCCCGCGCTTGCACTTACAGGAGGCAATCTTGAGGTGCGTCAGGATAGTTTATGGCAGCCGACGGGTGCTCAGGAGAAGAGCCAGCAGGCCCGTTTCACAGTCCAAAATACCGGTAGTGAAGTTTTGCTGCATATCCATGCAGAGGAAAAGGGAGACCGCTACTGGATGGAAGCGGATGAGCAGTTCCATACCCTCTTTCCGGGTGAGACCAAAACAGTAACGGTTACTTGCACTCCTAAACTCTCAGGAGGATTCCTGTCTGGGGAAAATTATAGGATCACAGATGGCTTGCCAGAAATTAGATTCATGTCGTTCCTAACAGCACAGAGCAGAATGATACAGGTTGGAGGAGAAAAAAATCGTGAGTAAAACATTGTGTTTTGTACCGGAGGCATATGTTCCGCTAAGTCGGTTTATTCAAGCCGAGGGATCTACACCTGTCGCTATACCTGTTAGCAGAGCAGTGGCTGATTACTTAAGGCTGCACAACGCTCCACTGCTGCTTGCTTGCTTGCGAGGCGGCGAAGTAGCTTATCAGAAAGCGAATTGGTCAACCCTCCATGAAGACACTGTTGAAGCTGAAGCAGCAGAAGAGATCTCCGAGAAAGGGGAGGGGGTATTTGTATTAGTCAGTCCTTTGCTGACCAATATGCTTCCTGTAGTGTCTCACTGGGATAATAGCGTTGCTGAGGGAAAAGGCGGCTTCCGTTATGGCGGAACAGATGGCATAGGGACATTGCGGATGGACGAAGCCGGGGAAAAGGTTGTTTCCGAGCATGCGCGGCTCTACAATAGCGACCCAGATAGCCCTTATGTATACAATACGGAAGATCATCAGCTTTTCGGAGGCAACGAGGGGAATAAGAATCTTAAAACTCCGCAATTCGAGCATTATATCGGTGACCGCTACAGTCTCTATGCTGTAGATGATCTAGTTGCAGTTTCCCTGAGCGACCGCATCCTTAAGACCTTCGGATTTCCGGTGGTTTTCCGCAATGCATCCACAGACAATGCTGCACTTTTAAGCAATGCGCCTGTATTTCAGCTCATCAGCGGCAGTCTGCTAGTTATAGAGAATGACCAGCATAGCCTTGCTTCCTATATTCTGCCGCCCTTCTGGAGTGCGGCAAATGTTAAGGGATATCCACTGTTGTTCAATGGTTATTATGATGCCAATGAGAATACCTTCAGCACGGTAGGTCCCTCATTTCTGGAAATCATCGGCAAGACTCTGGCCAGCACCGGCAAAGGTGTTGTCGGCATTCTGTGGAACGGAGGAGGATATATCGGCAGCCGTTCCTTGCAAGGCTCCATCTATGCTGGCATTGGGGCGGCAATTACCAGAGGTCAAGAAAGTTATGGCGGTGATGCAGAGCAGGTAGTGGCTGTAGGTGGTTCGCGCGGCGGCTTAACTGCGCTGCTGGCTGGAGGCAATCCGCTTTGCTTACCCTATCGGGTGCGCTACACACTGTGTTATGCACCGCCGTTGATTCTGAACGGGCTCACCCGTGAGTTTGCCGAAGGAGCTTGCCCACTGATCTGGCATGTGGCGGAAGTAGACACCGGTTACCGGGAAATCTGGAAGAAAGATTGGCAGCATCCACAGAACGGCAGCACGGAAATCGAGACTCTGCTACAGACTCTGACGGGAACTATTGACTCTGCAAGTCTAAAGGAAACGACCGGACTGGAATCCGAATTTTTTCTGGAGGGTCTTAAAGCGAGTGGCACAAAGCTGCTGATTAACCATGGCACGCATGATGCCTTTACCCTTAGCCGCTTCAGCTTTTCCTTCGCGGCTTTGGTTCGGAGTCACGGGATACCGCTTCGCCATGAGATCGGATACCGCTTCGGCCATAACAACTGCACGGATCTTTACGAGCAAGCTACTCTATGTCTAATAGCTCTGCTACAGGAACAGGAGCTCGAATTCACGGGCACGGTGCATTATCGCAGACGCAGTCCGGCTGCGGGAGAGTGGGAACAGACCGAACGTTTTGTCCCAACTCATCAACCCGTTTTTCTGGAAGCACCTAAGTTCGTAGCGGTGGGTAGCCCTGTGGCTTGGACTCTTTATGGAGAGCCGGGAATGGAATACCGCCTGGATCTGGGAATCCTAGATCAGCAGGCTTGGGAACAGAAGCAGCAGGTAGTTCGAAATGAGCGCATCACACTGGCGTCCGGTGTATTGCCGGACAAACAGCATCCGCTTGAACTCTGCTCGTGGCAGGATGGCGTAAGCCAGCTCACTGACGGACAACATGCGGGCTTTTATCTTTATGAGCTGTCATACAGGCTCAAGGGTGAGCAGAAGTGGAGCGTAGTTTCTCCCTCCCGTGTGCCACAGCCCGGCGTAGAGCCTCAGTCGGTGCTTCGTATTTTGGAGGAGCAGCCCAATCCGGCGAGCGAAGCGTTTCGGGCGGAAGCGGCCGTCCTCTGCATCAGCGCAGGGTTAAGTGAGGCCTAAACGATTCACCATAACATGAACATAAGCGGTGTGCGGCCATTCCGGTGCGTGCACTGCTTTTTTTTTGCCAACAAATAAGTAGCTTTACAAACGCTTTCGCAGGGTTACCGGATTTCGGCGCTCAGTAGGAAGCGCTATCATTTAGGTATAACAACTATACAACGCCTGACCGGATTAAAGCTTGATTCCGGGAGGAAGGAAGGACAGGAGCATGATTGGAAAAACCAGTGAACTAAATCCTTTAATGACAGAGAAAAAGAAAGGTTATCCTGTACGGCGTTTATTCAAAGATTGGTCATCCTGGATATTAATTGTACCCACACTGTTTGCCTTTTTCTTTTTTTCCTGGCAGCCGCTCGTGAAGGGCATTGTGCTCTCTTTTTTCAATACTGAGGGTTATAATGCCGTAAGCTTCGCCGGACTGCAGAATTACAAGGACGTTATACAGAACTCGGCGTTTCAACAGACATTGACCAACTCTTTTGTGTATGTGTTCTGGTCACTACTGATCGGTTTTGCCGTACCCATTATTGTCGCTGTCGTGATTAATGAATTGAGACATGGGAAGTCATTTTTTCGCTTTTCGGTCTTTTTTCCGAGTATGGTTCCCGGCATTGCCGCTTCGATGTTATGGATGTTTTTGTTTGAGCCCGGAAAGGGTGGCGTGCTGAATATTATGCTGAGTGCCATGGGATTTCCGGTGCAGCAATGGCTTCAGGATCCGCAAATGACGATAATGCTGATTATCTTCACGATTACCTGGCGAAATTTCGGGGGAACAGTGCTGCTTTATCTGGCAAGTCTACAGAGTATTAATCATGATCTGTACGAAGCAGCCTCGATTGACGGTGCGAATGTATGGCGGAGATTCAAAAGTATCACCATTCCGCAAATCTCTAGCATGATCGGACTGATGATGATTTTGCAGATCAGCGGTGTATTCCAGATCTTCAATGAACCCCTGGTAATGACTGAGGGTGGACCGAACAATGCCTCAATGACCTTGATGCTGCAAAGCTATTATTATGCGTTCCGGAGTTTTGAAGCAGGCCATTCAATGGCGCTCGGGGTTATTACTTTTCTAGTCCTGATGGTGCTTACCATTATTTATTTCCGGCTGGATAAGAAATTGAACAGGGAGTAGAAGCTATGAAAACTAAAGAAGCATATGGCATTATCGGCAATATAGAATACAGATCACCTTGGGTGCGCCTGCTGTATTGGTGCATGTTCATTCTGATGATTGTGCTGGCCGCTGTCTGTATTTTGCCTCCGGTCTGGATTATGGTCTCAAGTCTGAAGGACATCAAAGAGTTTTATGCAATCCCGCCCACCCTGATCCCCCGCTCGTTCAATGTTGGCAAGCTATGGGAGACCTGGCAGGAGTTTAACTTCCTCAGTTATTATCTGAATACGGCTTATCTGGCCGCAGGTTCTGTACTGTTCTGCCTTACTTTTAACGGACTGGCCGGATATTTCTTCTCCAAGCTAAAGCCGCGGGGCAGTGCCCTGCTGTTTGCACTGATCGTGTGGACCATGATGGTGCCGAATACAGTGGGCATGGTGCCGCTGTTTAAGAATCTGATTGATTTTCCGCTGTTGCACTTGAACCTGACCAATACTTACTGGCCGATGTGGTTTATGGCTGCTGTGAATCCGGTGGTAATTCTGATCTTCAAAAACTTTTTCGATACCATCCCACAAGCGCTGCTGGAAGCCGCCAAAATTGACGGAGCGAGCACAATCGGTATTTTTATTCGAGTCATTCTCCCGCTCAGCGGACCAGTTATGGCTACAATTACAATCCTTACGATGAACAGTGTTTGGCAGGACTTCTTCTGGCCCTTTATGGTGCTGAAGGATAAATCGACCTGGTCGGTCATTGTGGCTATTTACAATCTGAAGGCGACATTGCCGCAGGACATACAGTTTATTGCGTTGACTTTTGCGATTCTGCCGCCGATTATCCTGTTTATTTTTTTCCAAAAGTACATTATGAACGGGCAATCCTTCGGCGGCAGTATTAAAGGGTAACATCACCCGATCACAAACCATTTCACAGTTTTGCCCCGTAGGGTGCTGCAGAAGGTGCATGTTAAGATGATTTCAGATTCAAAAAGAAAGCGCTTTACATGTTGCGAAGAATGCTTTAACAATAAGACTAGGGGGAATTACATTGAAAAAAGGACACACCAAGAACCTGACAGCTACACTGGCACTTACGCTGCTTTTTTCTGCCGGACTGGCTGGCTGTGGAGGCGGCTCCAATGAGAAGAATGCCGGAGGAAAGACGGAGACAGCGGGCAATCAACAGGTGACGATCAAGGTCAGTAACTGGCCAAAGCCGAATGAGGAAGCCAAAATCGCCCAGTATGAGCAGGTCATGGCGAAGATGAAAGCCAATTATCCGGAAATTATTGTGGACAAAGATGAATGGGGTTATGATGTCAGCTCATTCCTGCCAAAAGCGGCCAGCGGCCAGCTTCCGACGGTATACGAAACCTTTTTTACAGAAACAAGCAAAATCATCAAGGCAAATTACGCGGCTGACATAACGGATACGATGAAAAAATATGGCTACGACAAGGCGATCAATCCAGATCTGCTGAAAATGGTTACCAAGGACGACAAGTATTATGGGATTCCGAAGGACGGATACGTCATCGGTATGCTCTACAATATGAATCTTTTCAAGGAGGCTGGACTGCTGGACGACAAGGGGATTCCTAAATTTCCTAAAACATATGAAGAGCTAGCAGAAACTGCGCAGATTATTAAACAAAAGACCGGTAAAGCCGGAATGTTCTTGCCTACAAAAAGTGGTCAAGGCGGTTGGATGTTCATGAACATTGCCTGGGCATACGGAGCAGAATTTGAAAAACAGGTAGACGGGAAATGGCAGGCGGTGTTCAATTCGCCGGAAGCAGCAGCGGCCCTGCAATATGTGAAGGACTTAAAATGGAAATATGATGTACTGCCCGACAACAATCTGGTCGATGTTACGAACGATATGTTCCGCTTGTTCGGAACCGATCAGGTCGCTATGAGCTTCGGCACGAATGACTGGTCACCGGTCATCCAGCAACAGACTAAGATGTCCAAGGACAATGTGGCAATGTCCGCGCTTCCAGTAGGACCAATCGGGAAACCTGTAACCCTGCTCGGTGGCGGCCTATATATGTTCTCGCCTAATGTAACACCTGAGCAGATTGATGCCGGATTCAAATGGCTAAAAACCTACGGATTTACACCAGAGTCCTCTGAAGAGGCACTGACCGGTTGGGATATTGAGAAGAAGACACTGAGCGATCAAGGGCTGATCGTAGGGCCTTACGGGCTGCGGATTTGGACTGATGAGAAACGGATTGGAGAAGAACAAAAGATTCTCGACAAATACAACAACGTCAATCTGGATTTGTTCCGTGATTATATGGACAATGGCAGCAAAGGCATGCGGGCGGAAGAACCAGTCAACGCACAGGAATTGTACCAAAAGCTGGATATCGTACTGCAAACCGTACTGACGGACAAGAACGCAGATCCGCAACAGATCTTGGATAGGGCTGCCGAAGAATTCCAACGTGATTATCTCGATAAGGTTAAATAAAACGCAGACCAACGGCGACGTCGTCCTTCTGAAGGGCGGCGATGCCGTTTCTGCGTAGATTGCCTTAACTACTTAAATGAGATAAAGGAGATATGCATAACATGGCAGCAAAAGAATGGGGAGACTGGGGAGCACGCTGGATCTGGCCGCAGGAGGAGCAAGGATCAGCGGATAGGGAACAGCAGCACGAGCGTGCGTACTTTCGCAGAGTGTTCGAACTGCCAGCTGGTATCGGAAAGACCTGCACCCTGGATGTGGCCATTACCGCAGACAGCCGCTACAGGCTGTTCGTCAATGGGCAGCGTTTATGGGCCGGTCCTTGTAAAGGACATGGTCATATACAGTATTATGAAGAATTCAGTCTGGACAATGTTCTACAACCAGGTTTAAATGTGCTTGCTGTTATGGTCGTTCATTATGCAGGGACTACGCCCTTTGAACTGGGTGAAGACGGACCTTTGTCCGTCTGGCGCTCGCAAAAAGGCGGGCTGCTTGTGGAAGCGGCAGTTACACAAGGCGGGCAGCTAGTACAGGAGCTAAATACGGATAGCTCATGGAAAAGTATTAAGGATCGCAGCTATAAGCTCCAGCAGTTTCCGATCATACGCTGGATGGGTGGACTGGAAGAGGTGGAGGGTGTCGAAGCGCTGCTGGATTGGACACTGCCCGAATATGATGACAGTGCCTGGCTTGCTACCGGAATTGTGCAACCGGTGCGGGATGAATATGGCCAATTAACCCCTTGGCAGCTGGCCCGGCGTCCGATTCCGCTGTTGTATGAGCGGGAGCAATTTTTTCTGAAGCTGATGCGCAGCAGTAGCGGGGAAGGGCATGCCTTTTTTGAGGAAGGGCATAGTCTGGAGCTGCGAAATGGAGATGGCGGCGCTTCACCCAACGCAGTACTGCCTTCCGCTGGAATAACAATAGAAGCAGGGCAACATTTTTGGTTGGAGTTGGATGCTGGCGAGCTAACCACAGGGTATTTGCAGCTTAGACTTCTTGGAGGCAAAGGTAGCCGGATTACCCTACTATGCGCTGAGTGTTATGAAGAAGAAACGGGGGATGATGAGATTCGCCGCAAAGCTGTCCGCGATAATACGAAGGAACATGTATTAAGAGGCGGTTACGACAGCTATCACCCGGCAGGTTACGGCATCTCTGCGCGGATGGAAATCTACGAACCGTTCTGGTTCCGTACCTTCCGCTATGTACGGCTGGAAGTGCAGGCTGGTGTCGAGCCTCTAACGATTTCCAGCTTTAGCTATAGGGAGACCGGATATCCACTGCAGCCGGAAGGAAACTTTCACTGCTCCGATGAACAATATAACCAACTATGGGAGCTCAGTATACGAACACTTCAGCGCTGCATGCATGAGACCTACGAGGATACTCCGTATTATGAACAGCTGCAGTATACCATGGATACCAAACTGATGATGGAGTTTACGTACCTATTATCAGGGGACGACCGGTTAGCGCGGAGAGCTATGGAAGATTATAAGGCCTCTCAGCTACCAAACGGGATGCTGCAAAGTCGCTATCCCTCAGTGCTGCCGCAGGTCATTCCTTCCTTCTCCCTATATTGGATCGGAATGATTCATGACCACTACAGATCCTTCGGGGATATGGCCTTGGTGAATCAGTACCGGTTAGCGCTGTTATCTGTGCTGGACTGGTTCGATCAACATCTGACTCCGGAGGGTCTGGTGGACAGAACGCCCCGCCAATATTGGAATTACTTCGATTGGGTGGAGGAATGGCCGCTCGGCGCACCGGATTGTACGGATGATGCACCCGCAACCGTACTGAGCCTGATGTATGCGGCCGCGCTGGAGCAAGCGGCTGAATTGCTTGCAGCCAGCGGTTGGACACAGATTGCTGGTGAACTGCGTCAACGCAAAGCGGCGGTCAACGCTGCGGTAATGGATTGCTGCCGGCTAACGAACAGTCTGCTGTTCCGCGACAGTCCGGAGGCAACTGCGGGAACGCAGCATAGCCAGCACACGCAGGTCTGGGCGGTTTTGGCGGGCACAGTGGATGTTGTAGAAGGGGCGGCACTGCTGGAGTCAACGTTAACAGACACATCACTGGCTAAGCTTTCGTTGCCGATGAGCTACTATCTATTCCGCGCGCTAGAGAAATGCGGAATGTATGACCGCTCGTTCGGACTATGGACACGGTGGTTGAAGCAGTTGGAGCTTAATCTCACTACACTTCCAGAAATAGATTCAACTGGCACCAGAAGTGACTGCCACGCATGGAGCGCACTGCCGATCACTGAGTTCACCAGAGGGATATTGGGTGTCCAACAAGGAATAGAGGGAATAACTATAAAGCCCCACTATGGAGAACTGCGGCAGGCCAGCGGAACCGTAAGTACAAGTATCGGCCCAATAAACATCAAATGGGAGATCCGTTCAGTAACAGGACAGGAGATCTTCCACATGAAAGCTTTTTGGCAAGCCGGATCGGCAATTACAATAATTCTGCCTAATCATGAAGTGCATGAGACAGATGAGGGTTCCTTTTACAAGGAGATCGACATTAGTCACCTTAGCTGTTAGTCTGATTTCAGTTGATTTTGTTTTCATGATTCATACACCGGAGGGGATGGGGAAGTCATATGTTCAGATCGTTCGGCCGCAATATCCGCCTAATCCTGGTGTTGTTCATTACTGTCTATATTGTCGCTTCGAGCTTCATTCTGTACCGTACTATGGAGCATAGAAGCCTTGACATGCTGCGGCAGCTATCCGTTCAGTACACTGGCCAGCAGCATAAGAATACACTTCTGTTCATGAACTGGCTGGAGGAGACCTCGAAGCTTATATCCAACAACCAGGTGGTGCAGAATGCGCTGAAAAAACCAACATATGACGGGGCAATCTCTCCGATACTTGAGGGCATACGTTCTTCCAGTAGTGACATTCTCGGCATTTACATTTGGGGAGAAGCAGGGGGAACTTACTCCTCAAGCAATGTTTCCGGGTTGCTGCCCTTTGCAGAGATCAAAAAAGAACCAGGGATGGAACAATTTCTAAATAACCGAGAGCAGGCTTTGCGCTGGACGGTGCTGAACCGGGAGCATCTAATGAATGCACCTTCGGATCTGCGCGACCGTCTGTTACTTGAAGTAAAAATTCAGGGTTCGATGGGAGACATCCTTGGTCTGCTCTCGCTCGAAGTGGAGATTGACAAGCTTTACAGCTTCTACCTATCTGGCGAGAATACAATCTACGGGGGAAATGAAGTTTACCTACTGACCGGAAACGGGAAGCTATTGAGTGCTGCCGATGTCCCGAAGGAGCGCCTGCAGGAGATCAAAGCAGCACTAGTTACTTCGGAAAAAGCTACCTTGCCTGAGCCTGTGACACAGGGTATCGATCAAAATAGTACAGGCAGAGGTGATGCAGATCTGCTGGAGCGGGAAACGGCTGACGGCCTGATTTTGCTCTATCCACTACCGGAATCGGCAGAGCGGATTGTCACCTATATCTCAGCAGATGGCATGAATGCAGAGCTGCGAACGTTTAAGTATTTAATGCTCGCCCTGAACCTCGTAGTGTTCATAGTGTTCTGGCTGCTGATCTCAGTGCTTAGCGGCAGTATAGTTAATCCACTGAAGCAGTTGTACCTGAAGATTAATTCAACAATGAAAGACTAAGATAAGATGGAGTCTGAATCATGAAAATCGCTAACCGAAATGTATTTCATACATCTAGCGTGGGCAATAAACGGATGAAGTAAGATATAGTTGTATTCAGTACACTTATTATTCGGAAAGTTAGTTGCTTCCAACAGAATTGGAACGTATAGATGTACCAAATACACTTAAACTTCTGCTCGCTGCAAAAAAAGGGTGCTTTAGCTGTATTAAATACAACTAAAGCACCTATAATTCTCGAAAGTATCTTTAATTTGCCACTACTCAGAATAAAACAAGAAATCGTCTTTTTAAGCAAAGTAGAAGTCCCGCCTACCCACTCAAAAAGGATCGATTTCTTTGTTATGTCCGCATTTATAAACTAAATTCGCTAATTGGGCAGTTCCTTCTTCAAGTTGATCGTAACTGTGGTGCCTTGCCCCGGTGTGCTGGAGATACTTAAACCATATTGAGGGCCATATTCCAGTTTAATTCGTTCGTCCACATTTCTTAGTCCATACCCGCTCTGAAACAACACATCTTCCTTGGCTTGGCTAAGCGTCGCACCGTTGGAAAATCCCACCCCGTCATCAGTCACTGTGAAGCGAATCTCATCTGCCACTAATTCGCCTTTAATCCAGATTCGGCCCATCCCGCGTTTCTCGCTGATGCCGTGTTTGATCGCATTCTCTGCAATAGGCTGAAGAATCAGCTTCAGAATGCGAACCTTGCGCAGCGATTCCTCAATCTCGTATTCAATCTCGAACTTATCCGGAAACCTCATTTGCTCAACTGTCACAAAACTCTGCACCAAGCGGATTTCTTCGTCCACGGTCACGAACTTGTCGCCTTTATGCAGGCTGATTCGAAAAAAGGTAGCTAATGAAGAAATCAGCCGTTCGATATCGGGCTGCTTCTTCAGTCGGGCAATCCAGGCAATTGCATCCAGTGTGTTGTAGAGAAAATGGGGATTGATCTGTGATTGAAGTGCGGTCAGCTCAGCTTTCCGTTGCTTTTCTTTCTCCTCATCTTTCTCCAGCATTAATTGGCTGATCCGCTCCACCATCTGATAGTAGCTGTTCTCAAGCTGAAAAATCTCATCAACCTGACCGCGCTGTTCATAAACAGCGGCCAGATCTTTTTTGCCAAACAGGCTCAGCTTCTTCTTCAAGTTCAGCAGTGGACGGGTGATTTTGGCTGCCAGATAGAAGGAAAAAATCAGCAGCACAATAAAGGTAACGCTGGCGAACAAAAGCGCATTTTGATTGCCTTTGGCGATTCCCGAGAGCAGTTTGTGATTGGAAATCACGCTGGTGAATTCCCAGCTGACCCCAAGTGTCTCCAACCGGGGATTCAAAGGATAAGTAGCAATGATGTAGGAATTTCCGTTATCTGACCAGGTACGATAGCCTTCTTTTTTACCTGGGCGAAGAGGGGCGTTTTCCTCCAAAAAATTGCCCAAGAGCCGTTTGTCGGGGTGAGAAATAATCCGATTGTCGGAAGTCAGGAAGGAGTAGCCGATGCCAGTGAAGCTGGAGGAATACAGGTCCGCCAAAGCAGCCTCCCTGACATAAATGATCACGACCCCGATATTTTGTCCAGTATTGAAATTGCGGAACTGCTGGCCGAATGGAATATACGCATTGCCTTCTCCATCCCGTTTGATCTCACCGACAACAGGCATGCTGCTCTCCTGAATGCGTTTGATGAACAGGGCTTCAGGCACTTCCAGCATCTGCTCCTTAGACTGGTAAGAATAAAGCATATTATCGTTGGTGCTGATAATTACATTACCCACCAGGTCGTTCTGGGCCAGCATACCGTCGATGATAGCTCCAATTCGCGATTCCTTGTCAGCTGACGGCAGGGAATCGTTATTGATGATTTGGTAGATATCACTGTTCACCAGAAACCGCAGAAACAACATTTGAATGTCATCGACCATGAGCTCCACGCTAAGCCCAATTTGGCGCTGAGTCTGAACGACATGGCGGTACAGATCCTTTTGCAGGTAGGTATAGGAATAAAAATTGAAAATAACGAGCATCAGCACCAGATGCAGAGACAGTCCTGCTAACAGAACAACAACAATCCGGCTTTTGATCTTGAACCGCCTCATCCAGGAATCCATCCGGTTGGCTAGTCTCCGCTTACCCATAGGTTTTTGCATATTCGCTCGGCGGGATGCCCGTCATTTTTTTGAAGATCTGGCTAAAGTATTTGGAGTCAGTGAAGCCGACCTGATTGCCAACCTCGTACACCCGATACTTCGGATTGCGCAGCATACGTTTGGCCTCCTCGATACGGTATTCCGTCAGACATTCGTAAAAGGTTTTGTTCAGATCTTTACGGAATAGATGCATCAAATGGGTTGGACTGACGAAGACCGCCGCAGCAACCATCTCAACGGTAATGTTTCCGGCATAGTGCTCCCGGATAAAAGCGAGTGCGTCCCTGATTTCACGCCGGCACCGAGCCCCAGCCTCTTCTTCAGCATACAGCACACGTTCAATGCCAGAAAGGGCACGCTGCGCAGCAAGTACAGCCTGCCGGTATGAATCTACGATCCCGTACCATTCTCCCGCAGGTTTACCTATGCCGACGCTTAAGGCCTGGCCGAAGTGCTGTTGGCTCCATTCAGATAGTTGTTTGCCCAATTTTCGTGCAGAATCTCCGGCCAGCTCTGGTTCCCCGGTCCGAAGGATCATAACCCACTCCAGATGGCTGTCCCGGAATAGACACAGTTGCTCAAAAGAATGCGCTTCCAGAATAGTCGCCGCTGCATCCTCCAGCGCTTTGCCTACAGTATTTCCTTGAAGGCCGTTATCAGGAGGAAAGGTAATGGACAGCGGTATGATAGCTTTTCCAGGTTCCAATTGCAGTTCCAGTAATTTTATCTTATTTGAAATAAACTCTTCGTCATGCAGTTGGTCATGCAGCAAATCCTGCCAGAACTGCTTGGAGATCGAGGCCAATTCCTCATTAAGCTGTGAATACCGCTTGGAGAGTTGCTTTTTGCCAAGGATTTCATCCCCGACGCTTCGAACTGTATTTGCAAGTTCTTCTATATTAATGGGCTTTAGCAAATAGGTGGAGGCGCCATAACGCAAAGCAGCCTGCGCATATTGAAATTCGTCATAACCGCTGAGCACGACAATCCCTACGAGCATGTCCTGTTCCCGTATTTTTTCGATGAGCTCAAGACCGTTCATATACGGCATACGAATATCGGTAATGATCACATCTGGACGGTGCAGTAGGGCAAGCTCCAATCCTTCCTCGCCATTGCTGGCTTCTCCTATGATCTCGACGTTGTATTCTGCCCAGTCTATGGTCTGGGTGATGCCCATGCGGACCAGATATTCGTCATCCACTACAAGCGCTTTCAACATTGGCTTCACCTCGAAGTAGTTTCTAATATGTCTTACAGCCATTATAAACATGAAACCTCTTAAAGAGGAGGTATAATTTCTGAGGTTGTCAGGATCGCAAACGATTTCGCAGTATATTCCCCGCTGACTCTGCGCAGTGACTGCCACGTAGCGTATGGATCAAACATTTCAACAGCTTCGCAAACCGTTTCATAGGATTCCATCCTAACTTTTGCCAAATCCACTGTGATAGACTTTAAGCGTAAAAGAGCAGTAAGCGCTTTTATAAACATAGAGAGATCGAAATTGAACGTTGTAGGAGGAGTACACTAGATGCAAGATTCATTTATTCCATTTGGGTTTCAATATTACCGTTCCCCGACCCCCTTCCGTGATCAATGGGAACAAGACCTAAGCAATATTGCCGGACAGGGCTTCAATTGTGTGAAATATTGGGTACAATGGCGCGCGAGTGTGTCCAAAGAAGGGACCTATCATTTCGATGATATTCAGGAGCTAATGGATATTGCGCAGAGGAATGGTTTGAAGGTCATTTTGAATGTAATTTTCGACGTGGCGCCGGCCTGGTTCTATAAAAAATATCCTGATTCCAAAATGGTTACAGCGGACGGTTTCACTCTGGAACCAAGGGCGATTAATTGCCGCCAGATCGGCGGAGCGCCGGGGCCCTGTTATCATCATGCAGCTGCCGCCGAAGAAAAGGCAAAGTTTCTGGCGGAGACGGTGAAGACTTTTAAGGATCATCCGGCGCTCTGGGTCTGGGATTTATGGAATGAGCCTGAACTAACCACAGGAATCAAGCGCAAGCTGTCTTTTGACAACCAGGTGTGTTATTGCGAGCAATCGCTGTGGGTGTTCCAAGAATGGCTAAAAAATAAATATGTTACTTTGGAAGCTCTCAATGAATCATGGCAGCGGACTTACGGAAGCTGGGAGGAAGTAGAGGCACCGCGTGGACAAGGCGTATTTAATGATCTGGTGGACTGGCGCCTGTTCATGTCCGGTACTCTAACGGATGAGCTGCGGAGCCGGGTAGATATAGTGAAGTCACTGGATCTTTTGCATCCTGTTATGGCCCACACTGTGCCCGCCCCTATCTTTAATATGATTACAGCGGGTTCGGACGACTTCAAGCTGGCTGAGCCCTGTGACTTGACAGGCAATAGCCTTGGGTCCTCGGCCTGGTCTGCTGATCTACTGATCTCTGCCGCCAAAGGTAAACCCATTATCAATTCGGAGATTCATGCTTTGCCAGGCAATACTGCAATGAAGCCGCGTCAGCCGGACCTGCGGGAAATGAAACGGCATATTCTGACCCCGCTCGCTCGTGGCATCACGGGATATTTGTTCTGGCAGTACAGACCAGAGATATTGGGACAGGAGGCCCCTGCATGGGGCAGTGTATATTTGGACGGAAGTCCAACCCCATGGTACAAGGATATGGCTCATCTAAATAAGCTGGTGCAAAACAATAAGCAAGAGCTGATGCATGCAAAACGGCGCGGAGACGGGATTGCCATTCTGTTCAGTCCGCAGAACCAGGTTGCTAACTTTGCGGCACATGATCATCTGGACACCTACAACGATTCCTTACAAGGCGCCCATAAACTACTGCATGAGCTCAATTATAAAGTTGAATTTCTGCATGAGACGGATGTTAACGAGAAGACACTGGAGCAATACCACTGCTTGTGGATGCCTTATCCTCTATATTTGAACCGCAAACTGTGTGACATCCTACGCCAGTGGGTGGAAAAGGGCGGGATTTTGATTTCAGAATGCTCGTTCGGAGCACTTCAGGGAGAGAATGGCTGCCACAGCTATACGGTGCCCGGTTATGGATTTGACCAGGTGTTCGGGGTCCGTGAGACTTGGATTCATTCCGCTGAGAACCTGGATCACAGCTATCATCAGGTTGCGTTCGAATCACGGACAGCGATTCCGTTGCGGAATGTTATGGAGCATAGCAAGGCGGAGGAATCGGCAGCAGACGATACGGCGCACGGATCCTATTACAAATCGGATATCGAGCTGGAAAGCCATGTGAAGGTACTGGCTGAATTTGCCGAGGACCGCATGCCTGTGTTGACTACCGCCGCTTATGGCAACGGGCGTGCCGTATGGTTTGGTACCTTGCTTGCGGCTGCCTACTGGCAGGATGGACATCCCGGAACGCTTCAGCTGGTGCGGGATCTATTACAGAAGGAACTAAAGCTGCAGCCGTATGTACAAGCAAGCGGTGGTGTCCGCGCGGATCTCTCCGAGTGGGAAGGTGAGCAGGACCGAGGGGCATTTCTTTATGTTCATAATGAAGGGGATATGGCGGTTAAGGCTGACGTTACGCTGGGTATTGTTTATACTTCTGTCGAACCGTGGTTTGATGATGGCAGCGCTGAAATTCAACCAATGAATCTATTGAAACCCACAACTACAAAACTGACTGTGCGGGTGGAAGCTGGAGATGTTCAAGTATTCCGATTATCTTAACCGGTATCAGTAAAGAGCGGAGAATATAGAGCCGGTGAAAACTGGCTAAAGGAGTGTATCTATTTGGGTTGGTTAGATTATGTAAATCCATTACAGGGGACGGAGTCAGATTTCCGGTATTCACATGGCAATACACTGCCACTTACAGCGATGCCATTTGGTATGGCGGCTTGGTGCCCGCAAACCTATGAAGCAGGTGGAACCTGGTTCTTCCACCCGCGCCATCGCCACCTAGAGGGCATCCGGCTGACCCATCAGCCCAGCCCGTGGATCGGAGATTATGGGCATCTGACCCTGTTGCCGCAGACAGGTCCACTGCTCCTCAGTCCCGGTTCACGTTCTTCTTCCTTCAAAACGGAAGAGATGCAAGTGTTCCCTCACTATTTCGATATGTTTCTTCAACGTTACCGCACCCGGCTGGAGCTGACTCCAACCGAACGTTGTGCAGCGATAAGAATAACTTTCGCTGAGAGGCAGCAGAACAGGCTTATTATAGCACCTCTGAAAGGTGATTCACATCTCACCTTCCAGCCGGATAAACGTAGAATCACCGGCTACACAAGAGGCCATACCGCCGGGGTGCCTGATAATTTCGCGATGTATTTCGTGTTCCAGTTCGATAGGGATTTTCACATGGAGGAGTCGGGAATCTTTAACGGAGATTATCAGCCACTGGAGACCCATGAAGGGACTGGCGAACGACTGGGCGCTTACGTAGGAATAGCTGCACCGGAATCTGGCATAGTGGGAGTGAAGTGCGGGACTTCCTTTATTAGCGGAGAGCAGGCGCTGCTTAATCTGAACCGAGAGATTGGGGAAGACAGCTTCGGAGAGATCTTGAATAGAGCAGAGGCAAGCTGGGAAGAACGGTTGGGGCGCATTGTTGCTGAAAGCGCAGATGAAGAGAACCTCCGCACCTTTTACAGCTGCATGTACCGAATCTGCCTGTTCCCGAGAACGTGGCATGAATATAACGAGCAGAACGAGAAAATCCATTACAGCCCTTTTAATGGCAGCATCTGCCAGGGTCCAATGTATTCGGATATCGGGCTGTGGGATGTATACCGAACCAGCCTTCCTTTATACAGTATCCTATTCCCATCTTTATTGGGTGAGATTATGCAGGCGTGGACATTGGCATACAAGGAGAGCGGCTGGCTGCCAAAGTGGCTGTCACCAGGGGAGCGCAGTGCCATGCCCGGCACACTGATTGATGCCGCAGCTGCGGATGCCGTGGTTAAAGGCATCGGCGGATTTGATACAGAGGTACTGTATGAAGGTCTTCTGAAGCATGCAGATCGTCCATCAGTGGACGAGAAGCTGGGCAGAAGGGGCCTTGAATTGTACTTGCAGCATGGTTATCTGCCGCATGACCGTTTCCATGAAAGTGTAAGCAACACGTTGGATTATGTATACGGAGATTTCTGTATTGCGCAGATGGCCAAAACACTTGGCAAAATGGATGATTATGAGCGTTTTATGGCTCGGGCACAGAATTATAAGCTGCTGTTTGATCCAACAGTTGGGTTTATGAGAGGTCGCAATGAGGACGGTACTTGGCAGGAAGCATTTGATCCTCTGGAGTGGGGTAATCCGTTTTGTGAAGGCGGGGCTTGGCAGGGGAGCTGGGCAGTGCCCCACGACTTCCCGGGACTAGCCGGGCTGATGGGTGGTGAAGAGGCTTTTGTCCAGCGTCTGGATCAGTTGATGACCGAGGAACCGGTATTTAAAGTGGGATCCTATGGTTTGGAAATACACGAAATGTCGGAAATGGCCTCCGCCGATCTGGGGCAGTTTGCCATCAGCAATCAGCCGAGCTTCCACATTCCTTATATATTTGCCAGACTGGGTGTGCTGTCCAAAACGCAATATTGGGTCCGCAAAACCATGACCGAACTGTTCAGCAGCCAGATGGATGGTTTACCCGGCGACGAAGATAACGGCAGCATGGGTGCTTGGTTTATTTGGAGCGCCATCGGCCTGTACCCTTTAAGTCCCGGAATTCCTGAATATGTGCTCGGCAGCCCGCTTTTTGATAAGGTAACTATTCAGCTTGAAAATGGGCAGCAATGGATCATTGAAGCAGAGAACAACAGCCCCGCCAATGTGTACAGCAAATCGGTCCACTGGAACGGATCGCTATGGCAGCACCACTCTCTGTCACATGACGAGATTGTCAAAGGTGGAGTCTTGAATTTCTGTATGTTTTCGGGCGCATATCCGTCTTAAGAACAATGCAAGGCAGTCTGGAAAATTCCGGACTGCCTTTGTTTTTATTAGATGATTTTACAATCAAAAAAATTGAGGAACACACTGAATCAGTGATGATTGCAAATCGACTTTTCTATAAATCACTCCGATCCCGTAATTGCATGGATATCATGCTTGATATACAACAATTTGCTGCTCAATCCCGACAAACGCGCTGAATTCCTGCACATTGTACAACATTCCACGTTCGAATACGTAACTTCTCTATTCTCCGCAGCATTTTTTATGGGGCGAAAACTGGCCTTTACGGTCAAATCGTGAAATGGCAAACCATTTCGCAGCTTTCCCGCCTGTTATTTCAAGGTAAACATGTCTAATATCGAAGAGAATGAAAGCGCTTAACACCAAGGAAGAGAGGAGGAATCAATATATGACTCTAAAACTTCATTCCAAAAGAAATCAGCTAATCGTTATTCTGACCGCTCTGTTAGCAGGAAGCCTGCTGCTGATTGGTGCGAAGAAGTTGCAAGATCCACAAGCAGAAGAAATGCTTCTGACCCTTAACGGGCAGGAGGCCACAGCAGCGGAGTTCAACTGGCATCTTCAAATGAATCGGGCACTGATTGTTGATTATTTTAAACAAACTTACAACGCCGACTATTCAAAAGACTTCTGGTCTGCCTACTATTCCGGCGAAAATCCAATGCAGAAATGGATCAATACAGCTCAAACTCAGCTTTTGACGAAGCGGATGGAGCTACAGCTTGCTCAAGAAGCAGGAGTCGTAACGGATATCAGTTTTGAAGGTTTTCTCAAGGAAATGGAGCGCGAGAATAATCGGCGGAGTCAGGCAGCAGCGAATAAGGAGGTGGTGTATGGTCCTCTTCATCTGGAGGCGCAGGCCTATTTCAGTTATTACATGAGCAACCTTGAGGAAGCCACGATTGAGGCAATGCGCAGTAACGGAAGTATCGTGATTTCAGACGAACAGGTGAAATTGGAATATGCAGCAAATCTAATTGCGAAATATTCTCTGCCGGGAACGATTCGTCTGGAATGGGCAACGCTTCCCTTTGGCCCAGAAACAGAGTACAAAGATCAGCAAAAAGCCTTAGAAAGAATGGAAAAGCTCCATGCAATAGCAACAGCGACAGCAGCAACAGATTCTTCAGGCACAGGCTTCCAAGACCAGGCAAAAGAGTTTGGCGTAAACGTTGGCGAGGTGAAAATAACAAGTGCTTCACGGCGAACAGCAGCTCTGGAAAATCCAAAGGTATTGCTTACCGCAGAGCAACTGGCGCCGGGAGAGATTAGCAGTTTGTTTGCTGAAAATGGGGCTATCCATCTACTTTACTGCCTGTCGGCAGATGATGCAGCTGTTCAGCCGCTCGATCATGTGAAGGATGCCATCGCACTGAATTTGGCGCAGCAGAAGTATAGATCCATTGTGGACGAAAAGCTGTCCGAAGCTGTCGTGGAATGGAATTACCCGATGGCTGAAGGTCTCGCAAACCAAACCATCCAATAAATGTTCAAGGGGGAATAATACAATAATGTTCAAAAAACTCGTAAAATCACTGCTTATAATGGTGCTGATCTTCACAGCGCTGCTTCCCGTAATGGGCGTTTCTGCCCATTCTGAAGAGACGAATGCCGATGATTTCTCAACCCTACCGGCAGCGGAACACAGGTCCGAGAACTGGCTAATTGACAGTAGTAATCCTCAATTTTTCGGAGGAGATGCAGCCCGGCTGGTCAGAACCTCCACGGAGACTGGCTATGCCATTTACCCTTTGACTGGAGTTCAGTCGTTTACGCTTCAAGCGTATTATTTCTCTGGTTCCACGGCTGTTATCAAGTTCTACGGATCGCCAGATGCAGATATCTGGACGGAGCTTCCAGCCATCAACGACAGTCCCACCGCAACCGGTTCTGGCTGGTACGGAACAGTATATACACCCTCGGGGGCGCTGCCGGATGGTGTCAATTATGTCAAAATTGAAGTCAGTGGTGACCTCGATACCTGGCTGATGCAGCTTGGGCACCTTACGCTCTCCAATGTGTCGCTTGCACCACAAACGATTGTTGATGAGCTTGACGACATTGCACAGCTTTATACACACAGTACAAATTGGTCTTTAGATACAAGCAATCCCGCTTTTTTTGGTGGAGATCATTCTCGTGCGGTGAGAACAGCAGACTCAGCAGAATCACTCGTGTACCATTTGCATAATCTGCAACATTTCACAGCCCGCATGCATTCCTTTGCCGGGTCTAGCGGGACTATCAAGTTCTATGGTTCGGCGGATGCATCCACTTGGACAGAACTTTCTGCTGTTCATGAACCTCCACAGGCCACTGGTGATGCGGCTTGGACCGGGACGAATTATACTCCGGCACAGGGGATTCCTTCCGGACTTCATTACTTAAAAATAGAACTTAGCGGTGATTCCGCACCCTGGCTGATGCAACTAGGATCGGTCACCTTATCCAACCGCTTGCCTGGAGATGGAGGGAGCAGCGGTGGAGACGGAGAATATTATGTGGATTCATTTGCAGGCAGCGACAACAACGATGGAAAAACACCGGAGACTGCCTGGAAGACCTTTTCTATAGTGAATCAGACTACCTTTGAGGCTGGGGATCGGATTTTATTAAAGAAGGGTGGAATCTGGAACGAACAATTATATCCTAAGGGCAGCGGCACAGATGAAGAACCGATTACAATATCTGCCTATGGGAGTGGAAGCAAACCGATTATCAATGGTGGAGGCATGGCCGGAGCAGCTGTATACCTACGTAACGCCTCGAACTGGGTGATTCGGGATCTTGAGGTCACTAATTATGCTTCCGAGAGGGGAACTGTTTACCGGGAAGGTATTATGGTGGAGAATGCTAATGGAGGAACATTAAGTAATATCCGCATTCAGGATAACTATGTCCATGATGTATCAAGCAGTTTCCGTTATCCGACGGTTTCCGGAGCCGAAGGTGGCCCGCATGCGTTTGGAGGTATCTCCGTATATGTGGGCGGAACGACGGGCACGGACAAGTTCGATGGGGTATGGATCGAGGGCAATACAGTGGAACGGATAGGCCGGACCGGTATTGTGGTATGGGATCAGCGTTTTAACGGAGCAGACTATGCTACGGTCAATGTTACGATCCGTGGAAATTATGTCAAACAAGCCGACAGCGACGGTATTCTCACCTTCGGTGCGGATGGAGCGGTGATTGAGCATAACATAGCGGAGGAAGGCGGAAATTATTCCGAAGAAGGCGAGTTTAACGGCTCTGCCGCAATTTGGCCGACTCGCGGCAAGAATAATATCGTCCAGTTCAATGAGTCTTTTAACACGAACAAACCAGAGGGAGATGGTCAAGGCTTCAATCTGGATATCGATACGATGGACAGTGTGGTTCAATATAATTACAGCCATGGCAACAAAGGCGGATTCATGCTTTTTGTCGATGCCCGTTTGACTCCAGGCGTGCTGACAGGCTCCTCTAACAATGTAGTCAGATACAACATCAGCCAGAATGATCTAACGCATACGTTTAATTTTGCAGGCGGGGTTACGCCAGATACACAAATCTATAACAATACTATCTATATCGGAGCTGGGCAAAACACCAAAATTATCGATCATGAATGGGATGACGCAGGAAATATTAACGCTCCATATTCTTTTAGGAACAATCTGGTCTACAACCTTGGTCAAGGAGGTTATAATCTGCCAGGGGTGAACGGTAGCTTCGACCATAATCTATTATATGGCAACCATCCAGTAAGCGAGCCGGAAAATACCAATCCTATCACAGCAAATCCACTCTTAGTTGCTCAGGGCACCGCCGGAATGGGCTGGAATACAGTGGACGGTTACAAGCTGAGAGAGGGGTCTCCTGCACTTGGGGCCGGTGCTGTCATTGCAGACAACGGTGGGCGGGACTACTGGGGCAATCCCGTTTCAGCAGCAACTCCACCGAATATTGGAGCTTATAATGGACCCGGACTTGATCCTGCTACGCTTCCAGAAGCCCCTGTAGATGATCTGCGACTATATTTTCAAGGTTTAAAAATTGCTCCTCATATTACAGATGGTAATAACGGCGGCATGTCGCTACAACTTCAATTTACGAACAGTTCCAGTGTGGATCCTCTGAGAATTAAAAAGATTTCCTGGACCCTAGGGGAAGAGACTGGTCAGATCAGCGGTAGTGAATCGCAATTGTCTGAAATTGCCCCAAATAGTGGATTTACTTATTCAATTCCACTGCCGGGATTCTCTGAAGGGGTTAAATATCCTCTTGAGTTGACAGTTGACCTTGAAGGTTATGAGACAGTTCACCTCAAGCAAAACATAGATATTAACCGGATGCAGCATCAGGCCGATACACGAAGTCCAGCTCTGATTGATCTTGCGGACGGAACCCCTTTGCTCAACGGATATAAGGGTGCGGATGATCTTAGTGGAACAGCGCAACTACGCTGGGATGAAGAACACATTTATTTGACCGCCGATATCCGCGATGATGTATTCAGCCATAATGCCGCCGGGATTAATATTTGGCAAAATGACAGTATTCAGTTCAGTCTTGCTCCCGGTGTACCGGGCGATAGTCAATCCTGGTATGAATACGGAATCTCGCAAACCCCAGAGGGGCCGCAAATATATCGTTGGCTGTCCATGAAAGGTGCAGCTACCGGAGTGTTGACTAAGGGAACTTTAAGTGTGACCAGAGATGAGGCGACCAAGGTTACCTCATATGCACTGGCACTACCTTGGAGCGAAATAAGCCCGATCCGTCCAGCGGCGAGCGATATCTTAAGCTTCAGCATGCTGGTTAACGATAATGATGGCGCGGGTCGAAAAGGATATATTGAATGGGGATCAGGCATTGGCGCTGCGAAGGACGCCTCACTTTTCCGCACCTTCCAGTTTATGAACGTAGAAGGTGAAGAAGAGACCCCACTGAGTGATAATGCCGATTTGAGCGTTTTGAGTATGGACGGTACAGACATCCCTGGGTTTGACCGTAAGAAACTGACCTATACAATAAATGTGCCCTTTTCCAAGACAGCGGTGGCTGTAACTGGGACACCTTCTGATGCAGAAGCCAAATTGACGGTAACGAGCGGAAGTGAGCTTAAGGTAGGAGATAACAGAATCGATGTTAAAGTTACCGCTGCGAACGGCATAACAACTAAGACCTACACTTTGAATGTAGTGCGGAGTGAAGAAGGTGGGGGAACAGATACGCCTGGCAATTCGTCCGGCAGCAATAATAGCAACACAAATGAGAGTAGTGGAGGAAAAATAGATAGTCCAGTGAATATAATTTCAGCGGGCCGTATTCGCACTCAGGGTTCACCCGGTGCTGAAGGAATAAAAATTGCACAGCTTTTCACAGGAGAACTCCAAAAAGCGATGAAGGGAGTGCAAGATGGAGCTTTAGTACTTGAGCTTGCTGAAGAGGATGCGACTGCCAGTGGTGTGGCTTTTCAAGTGCCCATTCCCGAACTAAAAGATAATGTTACTTCCCTAACTGTAAAAGCAGGTGCTGCCACAATAACACTTCCAATTAACACTTTAGGTGAGAATATTCCAGAGGGTGCCCGGCAGTTGGAGCTATCTATCCATTTTGTTGATGCGTCAACCCTTCCAGTTGCCATAAAAGAGAAATGGAAAACGCATGCTTTGTTCCGGATCTCAATGACGGTAGACGGTAAGTCCAAAGAAACATTAAGCCCTTCTGCGGCAATGAAGGTATCATTTGGATATGAATTAAACCCTGATGAAGTTCCACATCAAGCCATCGTCTACTCTGTTACCGGCGAGGGAGTGGCCGAAGTGGTCAAAAACTCCAAATACGTATCAGGTACAGGCAAAACAACGTTTACAACAAGGGATTTTGGACTCTATGCTGCAGCTAATGCAAATATCCACTTCTCTGATGTTGATTCAGGCTCCACAGTCATCTTGGAAGCTTTGGCTTCCCGTGATCTTATTCATGGCACAGGCGGGGGCAAATTCGAGCCTGCCCGGCAAATTACAAGAGCGGAATTTGTTCAGCTGTTAGTATCAGCGCTAGAACTTCAAGCCGAGAGTAGCAGTACTTTCAAAGATGTGAGTTCAAATGCTTGGTATTACCAAGCTGTCTCAACAGCTCTGGCGCTAAAGCTTGTTAACGGACGTAGCGAAGGCGTATTTGCCGCAAAAGAACCTATTTCCCGCCAAGAAATGGCTGTTATTCTGTTTCGCGCTCTGAGTTTAACTGCTCTCCAGTCGGATATCTCCGGCAAGGCAGCAACTTTTGCCGATGAGAATCAAATCGGTTCTTACGCGATGGATGCGGTTGAGTACCTGCGGGAGACAGGAATTGTCAACGGTTATACCGACGGTACCTTCAGACCACTGAGCCTGACCACACGTGCGGAAGCCGCTGCTTTAATTTACAGAGTAATGGAATTGTAAGCACCAAAGAAGAGCTAGAGCCAAGTTCACTTGGCTCCAGCTCTTTTTGCTTTCGGAAATGATAATTGGGATGGTGACGGCAGTTTCAAAATCACGATGAATCTGGCTGAGCTGGCGAACAGCAGCGGGATCACACGTAGCAAAGAAATGACCGTAGTCGTTAAGGAATAGAACAGGGACAAAAAATCACAAATTCAGGCAACCAGTCGCCGAAAAAACAGGGATGACTGGTTGCCTTTTTTGAGTTATAAACTGCATTATAAGGGAACTGGAATCTTGAATATTCCTTTAATTACTATACTTTTTCAAAGCATCTGCCATATCCAATTTATATTGATCTACTTTTTTTAAATTATCGATAGTTGCTACAACCATTTGGAAAAGATACTCAGATGTTCCTCCTAATTTTAGATTGTTACGTATTAAATTCATTACAATGTCCAAAACGATTGATGACGGAATGAGGACATCTGTAAGTCTAAACGTATGAGAAAAGGATTGTGACCCTAAAGGCCATGGTAAGTCAATCGAAAAAGAAACCGGCACTTTAATATCCAATTTGAAATTTTTCATATTTAAACCTTTTTCAAGTTGATTCTGGATCTCCCCAAAAATATAATCGTTAAAAATCTCAGAAAATTTTGTAAAAGTAAAGTCAGAAACGTCTCGGCAAAGATCCACGAGCTTACGAGGATTGAACTTGATTTCTTTCACTGTCATAACAACAGGAGGGATGATTGCTTCTTGAATTATAGCTTCGACTGCTCCTCTTAACCCTTTGAAAAATTCATCTTTTACTTTACCGGCACCGATTAGAGAAAAAATGTTAAACGTTAATACGTCAGCGGCTTTTTCAGCGATTTCCATTACCGGTTCAATCAGTTCTTTCATTAGTTTTTCTTGCATCAGCTTAGTTATGAAATCGGTAATAGTATTTAATATCTTGGCTATTTCATTTAGCCAGTGTTCGATTATGGCGAGTAGTTCATCGATCAAGGCTTGAAACAACGCTGGAATCAGTTTTAGAGCGAATTGAATCATATGATCAGTTAAATGATTTATCAATATTTTGGCTATTGCTTCTATTTCAGCCATTTGAGGCATCCACATCGGATCGCTTTGCAAATGGTTGGCGAAGTCCACGGCGTTACCTTTTATTGGACTAAATATGTTTAGAGCATTTTCAAAAAGCTGTTCTTGTGCTTCAGGTGTCAAAGGCGCTACCATTTCCGCAATAATTTTAACAGCTGCCTCCAACGGTTTCTTTAAAATATCTTGAGCTCCAAGTGGTCCAAGAACATTTGCAGCCTGACCTGCAGCTTCGCGAAGAAGACCCTCGATTTGTTCATTAACTGAAGTCTGAATTCCGTCCATGACATGAATAACGCTTCTTCCAAGCATTGTGAGTAATACGCTGGATAATGCTTCTTGCATAGTTTTTATGTCAAAATTTTGAAATCCATTAACGATCTCTGGAATCAGAACATCAGAAGTCAGTTGTATGCAGGGAATCAGGGCTTGCTCAAACAGTATCTTAATCTCTTCCTCGCCAGCCAAAGTGTTCGAGATTGCAGTTTTTCTAGCACTTATTTCCGTATCCACATAATGATCGAAAGCTTGGTTTATGGCTCCAAGTGTTGATCTAAAAGAGTTTTCCCCTGTAGTCAAAGGAAATGAGGGACTAAATAAGAACTTCATTGCTTCTTGGGCAGTTCCTGAAACGGCAGGTTTCAGAATTGCTGCTATCTCCCGAACGCTATCTACATGTTGAATGGCAATCGTCAAAGGTTTATCAAGTAGAAATGAAAGAAGATCCCCCTGGTTCAAATTTGTGTCAGACGGACGGTTCAAATCTGTATTAATTGCACTTTTGACAGCGGGAGGAGGTTGGTAAGACAATTGTGCCGTAAAAGTAGGCATGGTTGCTTTATCTGCAGCTTGCACTGCAAGGGGGAGCAACAAAGCTGATACCCACAAAGCAGAAATACTTCGGACAAACTCCTTCTTAAGCTGCTCGTTTTGGATTAATGCTGATAATGAATCTAAACGAACAAAGATTTCATGGTTATCCGGCACTAACTGAAAAGAATTAAAACCTTTCAGGGTTTGAATGACTTCTGTGGTTTGTTCAGCTGGTAAAGAAGCAAGGCCAAGTAAACGAAGGATCTCTTCCTTAAAGAACACATTCATAGTCAAGAAGAACAACGATTGGAATTGCCCCCCAATAAATGTAAGAACGGTTTGCGCTAGTTTTTCGGTATTGCTCCCGGTACCTTCATTTAATTGTCTACTGACCTCATAGGCTGATTTCACTCCTATCCTCAGCATAGTACCGAGCATTAATGCTTGTTCCTGCTGTGTGTCAATAGCTTTATTAACAATGCCCTCAATTAAGCCGTTCCCATAACGATTGACCAGTTTTGCAGGATCGGGGAATTTAAAATTGATGCCACCTCTATAGCCACCCCCCGCAATAAATCCCATTCCCGCCTCATAGACAAATTGGAATCCAGATTCCCCTAGAGTAGCTGTCTTATGTAAATTACCAAGCATAACAAAATTGGCATACGCCATAAAACCAACCGCAAATTGGGCATACAAATAACCTTCGAGCTCTGATTCTTCTAACAATAGCTCAATCAATTCACCGGATAAACCATTTCCTGACGGTTTATTCTTCAGGATTTTCAATAACTCTTTAACGGTCATATTCATGCTTAATCCAGCCGCTACCGCCGCTTTAAGAACGGCTTGAAGTCGACCGGCTAGCCCGGCTTCGTCGAATAGATCCAGGGGCGTTTGTATCTGTACTTGGAGAAGAAGTGAAACTTCGGCACTCCCCAATATTTTTAATTCAGCCCATTTATTTAATAAATTATTGATTTGTGCCATAGCCTGTGCGCCTAACTTATAGTTCATTCCTCTTCTCAAGCTACCCTGGCCCGCAACTAAGGTCTGTCCCTGAATATTTCCCCAGTTTTGAGTTGTTGTACTTTGTTGAAAGATCTGCTGATCTTGATTCAGTGGCAATCTAACACCTCCATATTTACGTTGTTTTAGTATTAAGTAATATGGGCTATGAACTCATTTGATAACTTTTATGGAAAAATTTGCTTGGACAAAAACGAAAACTTCTCATGAAACTTTTCATCCAATAACATTATTTCTGCTTTTCTGCTGATAGCTTGGTTTCCAAACTTAACATCAATGATAAATTCATCACTCAGCATCTGCCGATACCGGGATATAATCTCTTCTTCCATCAATTCTCCCATTGACTTCGTTTCGGCCGGGATTACAGGGATTCCAGCTTGCTCTACCAAGTGAAGATTTTGTTTGATATCTGTAGCTACTTTGCTAAGAATGCTTTCACTTATTGCTGTCTCAATATCTACCATTCCTTCATTCGTATAAAAATGCTTGTTGACTGCTGCGAGTGCAGCATGTGAAACATGAAATGCTTGAATATCTTTTTGTATTTCATAATGCATTTCAGCTGTTTCGAATATCAAAGCAAGCTCCTTAACTCTTTCGGTCGTTTGTCCATTTATTTCACCAAAATAAGTTTTGGAACCAAATTGAGCGTATAAAATATCCTCTTTAATGTCTCCACCTGCACCAGGGAAACCTGGAAGTAACCGATCACCTACGATCTCTAGCCAGGAATTATAACCAATAGTGTTGGTCAGTGTAATTATTGTTTTGCTCTGATTATTTTTGATCGCAGACAGGGCAGATTCTGCCTGATCATATCGTACAGGAACAAAGATAAAATCATAGATGTCATCATCTGCAAGCTTTTCGACCGTCTTAATGGATAGTTGCTTTATCCTTCCGTTGTCGTTGTATCTCAAACCCTTCCGCTTAAGTTCATCCAGCCTTTTTCCCCGAGCCAGTAAAGTGACGTCAAACCCCGATTGTGCAAATCTAAGAGCGTATAAACTGCCAATCACACCAGCCCCAAAAATTAGAAGTCTATTTTGTTTTATGTTCACTATTATCATTCCTTCCGACTAACTAGTCACTGATTGTTTAAGCAACATCTGTTTGATAAGATAATAGTATGGCAAGTTTATGCTTACAACCGTCAGTGTAAGAAAAGAGTTGCATAGACAACAAATTCCGATAATTGATGTTTTAGAAAGGGGATATTCAGATGGTACATCAAGAAGATCCGAGAGTAATACGGACTCGCCTGTTAATAAGAGAAGCTTTCAGAAATCTTTTACAGACTAAAGGATTTGATTCAATGACAATAAAAGATATCTCACAGAAAGCTACGATAAACCGGGCTACTTTTTATGCTCATTATGAAGATAAATATGCTTTACTCAATGAATTTACAGAACAGTCTTTTCATCAAATGATTCCTGAACAAGTAATAAATGCACGGGAGTTTTCAGATGAAATATGTAACCAGCTGATCTTGTTGACTCATCAGTACATCGTTGATTTTTATCAGAAATGCAGAATGGATTCCAAATCCATTGCTAAGGTGGTGGATGAGAAAGTGAAAAATATGCTGCAGCAAATCATTGAAAACATATTTCTGAGAGGGGATAAATACGATATTGCAGACCGCCAACATACAAAGATCATTTCAGCAATGACAGGTTCAGCGATCTATGGCGCTGCATTTTCTTGGTTAATTGAGGGGGAGGCTGATCAGACCGATTTACTTGTGGACATTGTTCGTCCTTATGTAATGAGTGGCCTGGGACTCTTGATAAGATAGAATAGGAGCGCTTACAAGTATTACTCTCGGGACAAATCCCACGAACATTAAAATTTAATCACTTCGCCAAGATTATTAGAAAGGTGGAACCTATGGTTGATTTTGACTGGTCATTTTGGGAGACGGTATTACTATATTTCATGCTCATTTTTTTCGAATCACCAGTAGGTATAATTATCGTAATTATTTTTGTTATTATTTTTATTATGTTTATAGTTGATAAAATCAAGAGAAAAAGAACAAAGAAAAAACAATGATTAACTTAGCTTTGATATCCATGATTTATATGTGAAAATTTAAATAAAAAGGATCATATTGTACATATCGCACATATTTAATCAGTCATCGAATCCTTAATTGCAAATATCCACGAAAACTAACGCTTCGGACCATTCCGAAGCGTTAATTTTTGTATGCGCAAGTTATGTTTCGTCATCTACCGCATGCCTAAATCCAGAAAATAATAATTTTCAAATTAACTATTTTAAATTTTATGAAAATGATATAAGATAGTGTAACAAATGAAACGATACGTATCGTACTATAATTACATCCTTTTAATAACTTAAATAACATCTAGGAGGTGAAATGAATATGAACGTGAAAAACAAAGAACCTCGAAGTAAAAAAGAGATTCTTACTGCAACACTTGAAATGTTAGAATCCAACAGTTATTCATCTTTAACGATTGAGGCGATTGCAGCACAAGCTGGAGTAGGCAAAACAACCATCTATAGATGGTGGGAAAATAAAGCGCGTCTTGTACTGGACGCTTTTCTAATGACCGTAGAATCAGAGTTTGAATTTGATAGTAATAAATCCATTCAGGATAACTTCAAACAACAGCTTGAAGCTTTAGCTCGTATCCTCAATAGCAAAATCGGGAAATCCACTTTAACTATAGTTACAGAGAGCGAAGAAATCGCGAAAGATTTTTACGTATTGTTTTTAATGACAAAAAGAAATGAAGCCAAACAATTACTCCAAGCAGCCATAGATATGGGAGAATTGAAACCAGCAATCAACCTGGATATAACTTTAGATCTGCTTTATGGTCCCATATACTTTCAAATTCTCATCTATAAACAAATTCCGGATGCGGATTACATAAACGATTTGTTGATCCATGTCTTGGAAGGCATCAATATTGCAAATTAATAGTAAACCGGGGGATATTTACTTTATGAATCAGACGATAGACGTTCAGAATTACAATAAGAACTATTCATTAATGACGATTATTTTATTTTGGTGTGGATTAGTTATTTTAACTAGCATGTATATTACAATTCCATTATCCGAAGTATTTTCACATGCCTTTCAGATTAGCTCGAGTGAGGCGGCTTGGATTGGGAGTTCATTTTCTCTTTGTTATGCTCTGGGCTGTCTTTTGTATGGACCTTTTTCAGACAGATATGGACGTAAAGTATTTTTAGTAGCCAGCATTATTGGGTTAACCGTAGTTACGCTTGCATTAGGATTTGTGGATAGTTTTTACGGGCTTATTATGCTCAGAGGAGTGCAAGGCCTAGTGGCTGCTGCTTTTGCACCTATTGCGCTAGTGTATGCAGGGGAGATGTTCCCGCCTCATAAAAGACTAACAGCCGTCGGATTTATAAGCTCAGGACTGTTAATGGCAGGTATAGTAGGCCAGGTTTTTAGTGGGATTGTTAACGAAGCTCTTGGCTGGCGTGCTATTTTCTTTATTTTGGGAATTGTGTATGGTATTACTTCAGTGATAGTAATGAGGTTCCTTCCTAAAGATGAAATGCTAAGACCGAAAGAAAATGTTCTGCGGAAGTTTAAACAAATGACAATTCTGCTAAAACAATCACAATTGCTTTTGGCTTTTGCGATAACCTTTATGCTTCTATTAACTTTAGTTGGCATGTACACCGTTTTGGGAAGTTATTTAAGCTCAGCTAAGTTTGGTCTTTCCTCACAGGATATCCTTTATATTCGTGCATTTGGAATCGCGGGGATGCTTTTATCACCCTTTTCCGGAAGAATTGCTCAAAAACTTGGAATGGCCGCTGTTCTAAGGGGAGGCTTAGCTTTAGCTGCAATTGGGTTGCTTGCTCTAGGTTTTAGTACGAACCTGCCACTTCTTGTCCTAATGAGCGTTGTATTTGTGGCTGGTATCGCGCTGGTAACTCCCGTTATCATCTCAATCGTCAGTCAATTAGGGGGAAATGCAAGAGGGTCTGCGATTTCATTCAATGCATTTATTCTATTCCTAGGCGCTAGCACAGGCCCGATATTAGCTTTGAAATTACTAAAAACAGAAAATTATTCGTTATCCTTTACTATATTAGGTTCTATTCTTTTATTAGGTTTTTTAATCTCTCTTTTTCTTAGATTATCGGCTAGGGTTCCAGTAGTGAAAAATGAACGGGCTGCTACTTTACCCACAGAGTGATAGGAATGAATAAAGAAACGGAGATTTGCATTGTTGGTGGTGGACCTTCTGGTCTCTTTCTAGGGCTGCTGTTAGCCAAAAACGGAATTAGAGTTACCGTACTGGAAAGTCAAACAAGCTTTAATCGCAAGTTCAGAGGAGAAGTTCTTCAACCTCGATTTGTAAGGCTCATGAAAGAGTTGAATCTGGAGCAGCGTCTTGAAAAGTATGAGCATATAAAATTATTTAATGCTGAAATATGGAATAATAAGAAATATATCACTCAAATTGATTATGAAAAAGAAATGCCGGAGGCACCTTACGCAATTAAAATAAAACAATCCGTCCTGTTAACTTTTCTTTATGATCTGGCAAAGGATTTTAGTAATTTCGAGCTCATTTTTAACGCAAAGGTCACTTCAACTATTAAAAGTGCAAATCGAACTGTCGGAGTAAACGCCTTAGTAGATGGACAAATGACTGCGATCCATGCTTCTTTAGTAGTCGGAGCGGATGGACGGATGTCGACGGTTAGGAAGACAAGCGATTTTTCTTTTAAGTATAAAAAAGAAGATTTTGATTTAATCTGGTGCAAAATATCGACTAATGAGTTCAAGCTAAATCAAAAACTCCTTTTCAGATTGTCTGATTTTAGTAACTTCATAGGGCTTCCTTATTCCTCTGATTGTGTGCAGATAGGTTTTACAATGAGGAAAGACCAATGGAATTCCATAAAAAGCAAAGGCATCGAACCATTAAAGCTTGAATTCATAAAGGCCTTTCCTGAGCTTAAAGAAGACATTGAAAAGATCATTGATTTCAAATCGTTTGTTTCTATCCAATCAGAGACTTTCATGGTGGACAATTGGCATAATAAGGGTTGTATTCTAATCGGTGATTCTGCACATTGTTCCTCACCACTCGGAGCTATCGGATTGTCCTTGGCTTTTGAAACAGCGCTGGTCGCTGCTGAACTTATTGTTGCATCAAAATTAGAGCCAAATCATGAATACAAGTGTTTAGATCGTTTGCAGCCCATTCGTAATCGGGAAATTCGTTTTGTGCATTTTGCTCAACAGTTGATAATCAGCATGGCCGTTAAATCCCCTAAAGGGGTTAAAAAATTCTCGCTAGCCTGCATGAAACTGATGGGAAATAGCAGGATCGCAAGATATTTAATGCGGAGATTCTTTTTGGGGAGTCCTAAAATAACGGTTGATAATGCCTTCAAATTTTAACGCAGCCTCATTCCTAAGTAGAGTTCATTGGGAATGAGGTTATTTTAATTTGCTGAAACGCAAAGAATTTGTATAGAAAACGCTTTCTATCCATTGTAAAATACAGGTTGAGGTGTAATTACAAAAAAGGATGGAAATCCCATGCGGATCAAATTTAATATTTTTCAGAAAATGTTAGTGTTGTTGCTGATTCT
The DNA here is from genome assembly GCF_038004505.1 of Paenibacillus sp. FSL R7-0048. NCBI lineage: Bacteria > Bacillati > Bacillota > Bacilli > Caryophanales > Paenibacillaceae > Paenibacillus > Paenibacillus sp. FSL R7-0048. Next base: position 3,652,570 of record NZ_JBBORF010000001.1, read on the forward strand.
GCTAACTCCGGTCGTGGCGCTGTACTATTATTCTACCTCTAAGAGCATCAACGTCATACAGGAGGAGCTTATCAAAGCCAGCCTGAACCGGATGGAGCTCTTCGTGGCACAACTGGATGCCAGCATTGAGAAGTTCGACTTAGTCTCCGCACCTATGCTCGTTGACACGAACGTGCTGGAATACCTTTACAACCTCAATATGAGCGATTATTCCCTAATGAAGACAAGGCTGCTGATCCAAGAGAAGCTGTCGCTGGCCAGCGCATCGGGCAACTGGCGCAATGACGTGACCGTCTATTTCCCGCAACGAGACGATAGTATTTCTTCTTCCCCCTCCTATGAATATGACCTTAAAGAGTTTGATAGCCGATTTTCGCTAGGGTGGAGCTACAGCGAAGATTTGGAGATTGGCTCCGGTTTTACTCGAACTTATGTCACTACGGGTTACAAACCAGCCCGTCCGGACGATCTGGATGTTGCCGTTCGCATTAACCTCTACAAGTGGAGCTTTGAAAATTTGCTTGATACCTACAAATCTGGTCACTCTGACAACCCGTTTTTTTACAAAGAAGGACATGCCATCATCGCCAGCCGATCCGCAGATGGGTCCAAGATGGACCAAATTATCGCGGAATTAGGCGACAGGATCAATAGCCGGAATTCAAGTTTTTTAATTCATTCCTTCGACGGCAGGCCTTATCTGATTACCTATTATTATTCCAATATTCTTGAGTGGCATCTCGTCGATTCTGTTCCACTTAACCAGATTATCGGACCTATCAAGCAACAGAGGTTATTATTTGGAGCTTCTTCGATTATTTTGCTCCTATCCTGTATTACCGCCGCGTCTGCTTTGTACTGGAACGTACATCGACCTATCTTCCAACTTGTGCGTGCGGTGCAGAGGATTAAGGAAGGCGATTACGCGTACCGGCTACCGAAGAAATCAAACAATGAATTCACGTTCCTGATGCAGAACTTTAACGAGATGGCGACGCAGATCCAAGATCTCATCGAGAATGTCCTACAATCGCGTATCCTTGCGCGTGATGCCACGCTAAAACAGCTACAAGCCCAGATCCATCCTCATTTTCTGTACAATTGTTTGGGTTTCATCATTAATATGACCAAGATGGGAAAGAATCGGGCTGTTATAGACATGGCGTATCATTTGGCCGACTATTACCGGTATACGACGCGAATGGATAATCAAGGAGTCAGCCTGGGTGAAGAACTGGCGTTCGTGCGCATTCACCTCGAGATTCTTCGGCTTCGCAATGAGACGCTGTCCTACAGCATCGAACTGCCTGAAGAGTTGGCGGAGCTGCGAATTCCCCGGCTTCTTATCCAACCAATCGTGGAGAATGCGATCGTGCATGGACTTGAGAACGTCGAATATCCAGGCCGGGTTGAAATTAGAGTTTACGTCAATGAAGACCAATTGCACTTGGAAGTGGAGGATAACGGAAAAGGATTAAATAAAGAACGGATGGACCAACTGCAAATGGAGCTTCATATTCCGGCCAGCGAATATGCAGGCTGCGGTCTTTGGAACGTATATCAAAGACTGCAAGGCAACTTCGGTTCAGACGCTCAAATTGAGTTTTGCCCGTCCAGACTGGGTGGTCTAAACGTGAGGCTGATTTGGAGACAGGGGATGAAAGAAGAAACGAAGGAGGAAGAGCATTGAATAGCCTGCTTGTAGTTGATGACGAGAAACATTATGCGGACAGTCTGGCAGATACGATTCCATGGGCGACACTTGGTATCTCCCGCGTTTGGAAGGCATACAGCGCGAGCGAGGCACTTGCTCTGATAGACTCCTTCCCCATTGATATCCTTATGACGGATATCCGTATGCCGCGCATGAACGGCCTGGAACTGATCGAACAGGCCAGGCTTCGTATTCCAGGGCTGAAGTGCCTGCTGCTCACAGGTTATGCGGACTTCGATTACGCCCGAAAAGCGATTGAGCTGCAAGCGCTCGATTACCTGATGAAGCCCGCGAAGGACGAGCAGTTACTTACGGCAATGGGCCGGATCATTAAACAGCTTGAGCAGGAGCGATCAATCGAACAGGGCTTCCGTATCTACCGAGACAATAGTGCAGAACTGAAAGCAGGGTTGTTGCTCAAAGTACTCAGCGGAAATCTGAATGGCAAGGTTCTTGCAGAGAAGTTAAAGCTGTTTGACCTGCCTCTTCCGATACCAGGTCACGTCTCAATGTGCCTTGTCCGGTTGGGTTCCCCTTTCGACGGACAAGATCTCTATTCGCAGTCACTGATCAGGTTCGCGGTAACAAACATGCTGGAAGAATTGCTGATGGACCGCTATGACTGCTGGTCGGCAGCGGATGATGAAGGAAACCTGCTCGCTCTGGTATACGACCTATCAGGAGCACCACCTGATCCGGAATGGGTGCTTGAGCGGATAGAGCGATTAAAGCAAGAAGTACAGCGTTTGCTTAAAGGTGAAATTTCTGTAGGGGAAACCGACTGTCTATTCCCGGAAGAACTGCAAGCTAGTTATATGACAGCTAAATCACGATTGGATAGTGACAGTTTTTCGGGTGGACAGGTGCCAGAGCGGAATGAAGAGGAAGCGCGTCTTATGCGCAAGCTCTATGAAACGCCTCTGCTGACACATCTTTTGGAAACGGAGCAATGGGAAGCGGCGGAAGCTAAGATCCGAGCGTTCGTGTCACCGCTTATGCATACGGGTTCACCTTACCTCATGCGCGACGTCTTTTTCTTTCTCTCCAATGCCTTCCAGTATATCGCGAATCGTAGTGGCAGGACGCTGGCCCAAATGCTCACTCCTGAGCAATCGGCTTTCGTTAAAGGAAAAGCAATGCTGCACGCGTCGCAGCTGGAAAGCTGGGCGCTCGACTTACTACGCACACTTCGCGATAAGCTAGGGGAGGAGACCGAGGACCACAGCCAGGTGATCGTCCGGAAGACGCAACTCTACATCCAGAAGGAGCTGGACAAGGACTTGTCACTTACTTTGCTGGCCAAACGCGTCTTCGTACATCCTAACCATCTGTCAAAAATCTTTAAGCAGTGCACAGGCACTACCGTATCCCAATATATTTACGAGCAGCGTATGCTCAAAGCCTGCGAGATGCTCAAGCATACAAATAATAAAATCTACCATATTGGTGAAAGCATTGGCTATCCCAATACTAACTGGTTTATTCGGAAATTCCGTGACTATTATCAGGTGACGCCCCAGGAATTCAGGGACAGATACCGATCGGGAATGGAGGGATTGGGCCGGTGAAGAAGCAAAAAAGAAAGGCCATCTTTCTATGGGCAGTTCTGAGCGGAGTGCTGCTAGTTTCCGGCTGTTTAAGTAGCACAGGGAAAACGGCACAGAACAGTATATCCAATGGGGAAAAGAAGCCGGTATGGGACTTTAAATACGATCCGCCTATAACGATCACAACAGGAATCGTAGACGAGAATCGGCCTAACGCATTCAAGCCAGATGAAAGCCTTACAGACAACGTGCATACCCGCTGGATGGAAGATAATCTGGGAATCGTCACGAAGTTTGATTGGATTGTCAGCAAGTTCGAAGATGCAGATACCAAAATTCGGCTCGCGCTGGCTGTGAATGGCAAGCTGCCGGACACCCTTAGCGCTGAAGGAGACATCCTGAAGTATCTGCTCAAAGCCGACAAGTTGCTTCCGCTGGATGATGCCATCGAGAAGTATGCTCATCCTAAGCTAAAAGAAGCGCTGGAGAAGTACGCTTATACCATGGCAGAAGTGACCAAAGACGGCAAGATATATGGACTTCCCCGTTTTAGTGCAGGAGATGAGGGAACGGTCATGTGGATCCGTAAGGATTGGCTTGAGAAACTGTCGCTGAACCCGCCTACGACGATAAGTGAGTTGGAGAACGTGCTGAAGGCATTTTCTGAACAAGATCCTAATGGGAATGGCGAAGATGACGAAGTTGGTCTATCGGTTCCGCTGAAGGAAGGTCCCTGGAGCTGGATGGGGCAGACAGATGCGATTTCCGGAGCTTTTTCAAGGCAGATGATTAGCACGTCTGACATCAAACTGTTCTGGAATGAAGACGAGAAGGGCAGCTTGATCTTTGGCGCCGTACACCCGGATGCTAAGAAATACCTGGAAACGATGGCATCCTGGATGGCGAAGGGCTATATGGACAGGGATGCAGGCATGCAGGACCCGAGCCAAGCGTCCGAACTGGCGGTTAACGGAATGGCCGGTGTCATGTTCGGCCCGTTTTGGATGGGAGCCTGGCCGCTCGGCGATACAGTGAAGGTCGATCCCGAAGCGGCTTGGCAGGCTTACCCCCTTCCTGCCGGACCAGATGGGTTAAAGGGCAAGGCACAAAAGCCGTTGTACGGTATCTACACGGTGTTCAGCAAGGATTTCACGAATATGGAAGCCTGGTTCGCTTATTATAACAAGTTGCTTGCCAAAAATTTCGGCCCGGATGACCCGTACTTCGATCCCCGATTCGCACAAGGGTTTCACGAAGGTTACGATTATGTGATCATGAACGACAAGGTCATTACTGTCAATTTCGCCACTGAAGGCGTGCCGAATGATAAGTGGCCGCTTGCGGACGGGTCTTCAATGGATATGCGCTGGATGCTCTATCCGCTGACAGGTGGCGCTCCAGCCTTGCCTTATATGAATGCGGATGCAATCAGAAAATTATCTGAAAATTCGGAAGCCATAGTGACGACGCCGATCGAACAAGCCATTAAAGGTTTGAATTCGGCTCAGCTTACGGCGGCTGGGGTGGCGATTGCCGAGCAGGGACTCGAAATCCCAAACCGATACCACGGACCTTTAACGGACGGGATGGAGAAACACGGAGTGTTCCTGCAGAAACTCGCAACGGAGAGTTATCTGAGCATCATTTATGGCGAGAAGCCGATCTCCTACTTTGATGAGTTCGTAGCCCAATTTTACAAGAATGGCGGCGACGTAATCACGAGAGAAGTAAATAATTGGTACATGGAAAACAAGCCATAATATTGTGGCTTGTTTTCTTCTATGTTCCTTTATTTCTTCTATATAACAGGATTAACTTCGTGAATTAAAATGATTTTATTAGAAAGCGTTTTCAAAAAAAGAGGTGATGGTATACGAAGTTAATCATAGAGTAACTCTCACTAACTAAGTGTAAACTTTCGAACTGATTTTTGTATGAAGCGGAGCGAAGCAGTTTATGCTCACAAAACTTTTTAGGAGGAGAGGTAATGAGGAAAAAAGTAAGCGTGTTTCTGGCATTAACTATGTTTGTGGCTATCTTTTTTTCAAATCCGATCAAGACTAATGCGGCAACCCCCGAAGCGCCTGCAGGGTGGAGAGACTTACTAGATTACCAAATATTCAGTAATATATCCGACGGTTGGGCAGGAGATAGCGGGTTTGGATTGGAGACGGAGAACAGCAAGCTTCCCATTGATTCTACAGCAATGTACAATGGATTGCCTTCATTATTGTTGAATGCGAAGACGCCTACCAGTCCTTCCTGGTACAACGCTTTAATTACGGTTGCCGGCTGGAAAGCATATGACTTTACCTCTTATCATCCAAATGGATTCCTTGAGTTTAATATCAAAGGAAATGCGGGCGGAGAGTCCTTTTTACTGGGCTTCAAAGACCGGGTATTCGAAAGAGCTGCCGGCAATGAAATTACCACTACAGTAAACATTAACAACTACGTCAACATTACTACAAGTTGGACCCATGTGAAGATCCCGTTAAAGGATCTAATTCAGGTCTCCCAAGGAATTGATGTATCTTCCATAGATGCATTATCCATCAAGAATAATGGTTTTCAACCTTTAAAAGTGTGGCTTAATGACATTAGGGTTACGTCTCCCGATAAGGAGAAAGAGTACGCCCCCATCAAGGTCAATCAATTAGGGTATCCCGTAGATGGAGTAAAGCAAGCGCTTGTAACCGGTTTTGAGGATGTGCTCACGGTCGATGCAGGTACTACGTTTAACATTATTAACGCCACAAATAATTCGACAGCTTACTCCGGAACGCTTGTACTCACCAAAAATTATGATGCTATCGATAGCGGGGAGCGTATTTTTACCGCCGATTTCACAAATTTAACGATTCCGGGAAAATATTATGTTTCAGTGCAGGGTCTTCAGAATTCGCCCAAGTTCACTATCGGCGAAGCTAACGAAATCTATGAACCCTTTTTAAATGACGTAACAAGATACTTCTATTACCAGAGAACCGGGATTAATATTACCAGCCCATACACTCAAAATTATCAAAGAACAGATTTTACCCCTGACACCGCAGTGCCTTTAATGTCTAACCCTTCCATCAAAAAAGATGTTTCCAAGGGATGGTACGATGCGGGTGATAAAGGCAAGTACGTTAACGCAGGAGCCAAAGCCTTGTCGGATCTCTTCTGGGCCTATGAAATGATGCCGGAGAAATTTACAGACAATCAATTTAATATTCCTGAGAGCGGAAACGGCATTCCCGACATCCTGGATGAGGCAAGGTGGGAACTGGAATGGATGCTCAAAATGCAGGATGCTGCAACTGGCGGTTTCTATGCTCGAGTGACCTTTCAGGATGATGACAATATGGTAGACAGAGAAATTATCGATAAGGATACGGTAAGCTCGCGGACTGATATCAAAACGACCGCCGATACAGCTACCGCAGCCGGTGTATTGGCACATGCCTACTTAATTTATCAGAATATTGATCCGGCTTTTGCCCAAAGTTGCTTGGATGCGGCAATAGACGCATGGGGGTACCTGGAAGCACATCCGGAAAATATTCGGACGCCTAACACGGGCAGATGGCCTTACGATGTGACGGATGACGCTTCGAATCGTCTGTGGGCTGCAGGCTCCCTGTACCGATCGACCGGCGATGCCGAATACAATGATTATTTCCTGGCGAATTACACCGATATGGGAATATTTTTTGAGGATACCCTTGATTTCGCCAGTGGTTGGGCAAACACCTGGAATACAGGCTTCTTCAGTTATCTGAAAGCCGCTAATCCGGACTCCGGAGTCTTAAGCTGGTATTCGGATAAATTCCAGCAATGGTTCAATGACAAAGTGAGCAGATATAACGATAGCCCTTGGAAAAGCATCATAAAAGATGGTAACTACTATTGGGGAATCACCATGCAGGTTGCGGACACACCGATGGAAATGATCATCGGTACGAAGTTACTGGGAACTTTTGAGAGCAACCGCGCTATCATTAATGAGATTAACAATAGTCAGTTAGACTGGATTCTTGGCCAGAACCCGGTGGGCGTATCTTTTGTATCAGGTTACGGCGATAACAGCGTGAAATATCCGTTCAGCATCATGTATAGAACAGATGGATTACCTGGTGTACCTAAGGGATATCTTGTCGGAGGACCGAATAAATACTCCAACGACATAACCGTAGGAAACCAGATATCAAGATTTGCAGCCAAAAACTATACCGATAACTTCCAAGAATGGACTACAAATGAACATACCGTTTATTGGAATTCAGGGTTGGTATTCATTGCCGCATTCGCAACCGGAAATAGCAGCAACTCGACCATTAGTCCAACGACTGCTGCCTTTGATAAGAAAACAGCAAATCAAGCTGATATTCCGGTGACTCTAACGTTGAACGGCAACACGCTCACCGACATTAAGAACGGTACGACATCTCTCGTTGTGGACACGGACTATACCGTTTCGGGCAACACGGTCACTCTACACAAGAGCTATCTCGCGCAGCAGCCAATCGGCAAGGCGAACCTCACTTTCCTGTTTAACGCCGGTTCATCTGCTACGCTATCCGTTGCTGTGAACGATTCGTCGGTTATTAACTCGGCGATCAGTCCGATGACCGCTGCCTTTGACAAGCAAACCGCGAATCAGACCGACATTCCGGTGACCTTGACGCTGAACGATAACACACTCATCGGCATTAATAATGGCACGACTGCCCTAGTTGCTGGTACGGACTACACCGTATCAGGCACGACAGTGACGATTCAGAAGGCATATCTGGCTGCCCAACCGGTGGGAACAACGACGCTGACGTTCAACTTTAGCGCAGGAGCAAGTGCGAATCTTGAGGTCTCCGTGGTCGATACCCCCACTGCCGAAAGTGGTTCTATCAAAGTGCAGCAGTACAATTCTCCTGTTACGGCAACGAGCAATTCGTTGAGCCCTCGGATAAAGCTGAAGAACACCGGTACCACGGCCATCAATCTGTCCGACGTGAAGCTTCATTATTATTACACGATCGATGGGGAGAAGGACCAGAATTTCTGGTGCGATTGGTCCACTGTCGGCAGTAGCAACGTAACTGGCGCCTTCGTCAAGTTGCCGGCTCCTTTGACAGGAGCTGATCATTATCTGGAAATCGGCTTTACGAGCGGAGCCGGAAGTTTAGCAGCTGGAGCCAGCATTGAGCTTCAGATCCGCATGAACAAGACCGATTGGACGAACTATACGCAGACGGGAGATTACTCCTTCGATCCGACCGATTCGACTTACACCGATTGGAGCCATACAACTGGCTATATCGCAGGCGCTCTTCAGTGGGGAACAGAACCTCAATAAGTAACGTCACAATTGACGTTACGGCTCAATAGTGAAAACCTGAACTCCCCATTACCGCCTAAACAACGGTGTGGGGAGTGTGTAAGACAGTGAAAGGAGTGCAACAACTCTATTGAAAGCTATGCCGCTTCCTACAAATAGGAAACCAATACGTACTGTACGTAATTTTTCCATCGTGAAGAATCTTCGTACTTACTGGATGTTCTACGCAATGATGCTGCCGGGAATCGTTCTGCTTGTAATAAATAACTACATCCCTTTGTTCGGGATCGTTATTGCTTTTAAAACAATCAATTACCAGGACGGAATCCTGGGAAGCCCATGGACAGGGATGAAGAATTTCGAATATCTGTTTGCCTCGAAGGATTCGTACATCATCATTCGCAACACATTGCTTTATAATTCGCTGTTTATTGTATTGAACATGGCGCTTCCTCTAGGGTTCGCCTTGATGCTTAACGAGATGAAGAACCGCTTCCTCTCGAAGCTACACCAAACGATCATGTTCCTGCCATACTTCCTGTCGATGATCGTCATCTCGTACTTAGTGTATGGGTTCATGAGCGACGAGCGAGGATACTTCAACGGCACGTTGCTGCCGGCGCTTGGTCTTGATTCCGTACGCTGGTACTTCACGAAAGAAGTGTGGCCGATCGTTTTGCCGATCATTAACACGTGGAAAAACATGGGGTACTACACGGTTGTGTACATGGCAGCAATCATTGGTATCGACGAGGAGTACTACGAAGCCGCGACAATTGATGGGGCAAACAAGTGGCAGCAGATCAAGAAAATCACGATTCCCTTGATCATGCCTGTCCTCACGATTATGACTTTGCTGCAGGTTGGCCGGATCTTCAATGCCGACTTTGGTCTATTCTTCCAAGTGCCACGTGAATCGGGGGCATTGTTCCCTGTGACAAACGTTATCGATACCTATGTCTACCGCACCTTCCTGACCGTTGGGGATATCGGACTTTCCTCAGCAGCAGGCCTGTTCCAATCAGTCGTTGGTTTCATCTTGGTTTTTGTATCTAATTGGGTCGTTCGCCGCTTTAACCGCGAGAACGCGCTGTTCTAAGAGAGGAGCCCTTATGACCAATACAATGAGTAAATCCTTATCTGGGTCCAATCCAAAGAATCAGCTGTCGGGATGGGCGTCAACCCTCATCAACATCTTCTTTGTCATCTATTCGGCGCTCTGTATCCTACCGCTTTTGCTGATTCTTTCGGTATCGTTCTCCGATGAGCAGTCCGTTATGACACACGGATATCGATTTATGCCCGAAAATTTCAATCTGGCGGCCTATCGATTCCTAATGAAAGATATCAGTCAAATCGTTCATTCCTATGGAATCTCACTAACCGTCACGGTGATAGGTACGATACTAAGTGTCATCATAATAGCTCTGTATGCGTACCCCATTTCACGGAATAATTTTCCGCAGGCTAAGTATTTTACATTTTTTGTTTTTCTAACGATGCTGATTTCCGGCGGCTTAGTCCCTTGGTATTTGGTATATGTACAGATGCTGGAATTAAAAGATACACTTTGGGCACTGATCATGCCGCTGATCATGTCCGCATTCTGGGTACTGATCATGCGCACTTTCTTTAAGGAGACCGTACCTGAAGCTGTGCTGGAGTCAGCAAAAATAGATGGGGCAGGGGAGCTACGGATATTTATCCGAATTGTATTGCCATTATCTCTGCCGGTTCTGGCAACCGTTGCACTGTTCCAAACACTGACATACTGGAACGACTGGTTCCTAAGCCTAATGTTTATTACAGACAACCACAATATATCCGTGCAGTACTTTCTTTACAAGATGATGGTCAACATCCAGTACTTATCCAGTAACCCGAACGCGATGGCTGAAATTACCCGAGCTGGCGGAATGATCAACTTCCCGAGTGAAACGGTGCGTATGGCGATGGTGGTTGTAGGTGTTGGACCTATTGTATTTGCTTACCCGTTCTTCCAGAAATACTTTATCAGAGGCCTGACAGTAGGCTCCGTTAAAGGCTAAGATTGCCGATCACTTACGTGGGCACGGAAACGGCTAAAACCAGTATATGGTTTAGCATATCATTCTATTTTATGGGGGGATTACTTGAAAATGAAGGATACGAAAAGCAAGGTTTCACTGCTTCTTACACTGATGCTTATTTCAGCATTAGCCACTACGGCTTGCGGCAATTCAAACAACTCGAACAACGCTACACCGGATAATGCCGGAAAAGAAGGCGCCACACCGAGCTCATCAGCGAACTCAACCACCGATAACACATCCAATGAGCCCTCGAAGCTGGAGCCCTATAAACTAAAGCTGGTCTACGAAGGAGCTCCACAGGCGGACGAGGCTATCGTCGAGGAAGCGCTGAACAAGATCTTGACCGAAAAAATAAACGCGACGGTAGATATCGCACCAATCGATTGGGGAGCATGGGATGATAAGACTAACCTCATCATCGCTTCTCGAGAGCCCGTAGACATTCTATTTACAGCCTCATGGAACGGGTATGCAAAGAACGTTGCCAAAGGTGCTTACTTAGATCTCGGTCCCTTGCTCGATCAGTATGGCCAGGGCATTAAGGATAGCTTGGATCCAGCTTTTCTCGATGGCTCCAAAATCGGCGGCAAAAATTATGCAGTCCCTACTAATAAAGAATTGGCATCGTCAGGGGGCATTGTGTACCGGAAGGACATTGCCGATGAACTCGGCATCGACATGAGTAAAGTGCAAAAAATCGAAGATTTAGATGCTGTTTATAAGATCGTTAAAGAGAAGAAGCCAACCATGTATCCGCTGTATACAACGGGTGGCACGTTCGCCTCTCACTCCTTTGTGGAATTGGATTTTTTAGGTGATACGACGATACCTGGCGCTATCGATAAGAATGGCACGGAAGCGACAGTCAAACCGGCCGAAGAGTATCCCCAATACTTAAATGCATTAAAAGTAACCCGTGATTTCTTCCAGAAGGGGTATCTTAACAAAGATGCGGCCACTTCCCAAACGTCATCCCTTGATGCTTATAAGACTGGCAACGTATTCTCCACTGTAGAGCCTCTCAAGCCAGGCAAAGCAGAGGAAATCGCATCCGCGACAGGACTTGATGGCAAGCTTGCCCAAATTACTCTGACAGGTAAAACGGTCGCCACATCGGAGACTACCGGCGCCATGTTAGCCATCTCATCAACGTCTAAGAATCCGGAACGCGCCATGATGCTGATTAACCTGCTTCATACAGATCAAGAGATTATTAATCTGCTTAACTTCGGTATTGAAGGTACACACTTTACACTTAATGGTAATGTTATGACGCAGACGGAGAAGTCAGGACAGTACGCACCGGGCGTCGCTTGGGAGCTGGGAAATCAATTCCTGAACTATGTCTGGAGTTCGGAAGCTCCAGACAAGTGGGAGCAGTTCAAAAAGTTCAACGAAGGCGCTAAATCATCGCCGGCACTGGGCTTCACCTTTGACAGCGAGCCAGTCAAATCCGAAGTCGGAGCACTAGCAAACGTTCTAAGAGAATATCAAAAGATGCTTGAGACCGGCTCGGTTGATCTGGACAAAGAATTGCCGAAATTTATCGCCGCCCAAAAATCGGCTGGCCTAGATAAAGTCATTGCTGAAAAGCAAAAACAGCTTGATGAATTCCTTGCCAGTAGATGATATGTGTTCATAGCAAATAAAGGACCTACTCATTGTTCTGGATAAGAACAATGAGTAGGTCCTTTTGACTTTCGTTATTTAATTCACAGTGTCAACTAGGCTTTAAGAGGCTTGGTCGAATTGGCTATTATAAAGCTCCGCATAAAAACCATTTTTGGCAAGTAGTTCTTCGTGGCTGCCGCTTTCCAGGATATCGCCTTCCTTCAGAACCAGAATCACATCGGCGTTCTTAATGGTTGAGAGTCTATGCGCAATAACAAAAGAGGTTCTTCCCTCCATGAGCTTATCCATTGCCTGCTGAATCAAGAGCTCTGTTCTTGTATCGACTGAGCTTGTAGCTTCATCGAGGATGAGCATTGGGGCATTTTTGAGCATCGCGCGGGCGATCGTAAGCTGTTGCTTTTGGCCCGTGGATAAATTAACTTTGTCATTTAGTATGGTATTATAACCGGCACTTAAGGTCTGAATGAAATGATGCAAGCCTACCGACTTACAAGCATCTTCAACTTCTTTATCGGTTACACCTGTTTTGTTGTACACTAGATTTTCCCTGATAGTGCCCTCAAAAAGCCAGGTGTCCTGCAAGACCATACAGAATAGATCATGGATGTTTTCTCTTGTTAAGCTGCTGATGGGGGTATCATCAATATATATTTCTCCGCCCTTTAATTCATTAAACCGTATTAGAAGATTTATCAGTGTAGTTTTACCTGCGCCGGTAGGACCGACTATAGCAATTTTTTGCCCAGGCTTAATCTCTGCAGAAAAATCTTTAATCACAAGTTTATCTGAATTTTCATAAGCAAATTGCACATGTTCAAAATCAACTTTGCCCACAGCAGTTTTAAGATGTCTTTCTTTATGACTTTCATTGTCCATTTCGTCAGCATCGAGGAACTCAAAGACACGTTTGCTTGCCGCGGAAGCCGATTGCAGACTTTGTGCGGCTTGAGCAATCTGAGAGAGCGGTTGTGTAAAGTAACGGACATACAGTATAAAGGCTACAATGACCCCAAAGGATATCGTTCCGTTCATAGCAAGTACAGCACCAACTACACAAACGGCCACAAAACCTAGATTGCCTATAAACATCATAATCGGCATCATAAGACCGGAGAGGAACTGCGCTTTAAATGCACTATCTTTAAGATTCATATTCAGGGATTCAAATGTATTGCGCATTTGCGATTCACCATTGTAGGCTTTCACTACAGTATGTCCTGTATATACTTCCTCCACATGGCCATTGATTTTCCCTAAGTATTCTTGCTGACTTTGAAAATACTTTTGGGATTTTTTCATAATTGCCGCTATGAGGCCAAAGCCAATGATAGTTGCAACAACCGCCGTAATAGTCATGATCACATTTGTTTTGAACATCATGATGATGGATCCCGTAAAGAGGGCAAGGGCAGTTACCAGTGTGCCGACGCTTTGGTTTAAAGCTTGCCCGATCGTATCCACATCGTTGGTAACCCGGGACAGGATGTCACCGGTTGTAGAATTATTATAATAAGAGATCGGAAGTTTGTTCATTTTGCGTGAGAGATCGGCTCTTAAGTTTTTGGAGACCTTTTGCGTAACTGCGGACATAATTAATCCTTGTACCAAAGATAACACAGCGCTAAGGATATAGATAAATACAAGGAAAAGGCCGATAGAAGTTACTGCTTCCATATCAATTCCGGTGACGAGGCCGGCCGTGATCAAGTCTGTCATCTCCGAAAGCTTATCCGGTCCAAGCAGAGTCAGAACCGTACCGATTGCAGCACTAATAATAGCTATAAGAACTACAGGGATATATTTTCTGCAATAGTGGAGAAGTTTGCTCCACGTGTTGAGTTGCTCTTTGCTTTTGTTCATTAAGCTAGCTCCTCCTTTGAAAGTTGTGAGTAAGCAATCTCTTGGTAGACATCACAGGTCTGCATCAATTCATCATGTGTTCCCATGCCTGCCATTCGTCCGGCTTCCAGTACAATGATTTTGTCTGCATCTTTGATTGTACCGATCCGTTGGGCAACGATTAGTATCGTTGTACCGCTGGATTTTTTCTTCAATTCACTTCGCAATTTGCGATCCGTCTTATAATCAAGCGCTGAGAAGGAATCGTCGAAGATTAATATTTCAGGACGACGGGCAATGGCTCGGGCAATGGAAAGACGTTGTTTTTGACCGCCAGACAAGTTCGTACCGCCTTGAGAGACATGAGCCTCGTAGCTTCCTTCCATCTTTTCAACAAAATCTGAAGCTTGAGAGGTGTAAATGGCATCAACAACATCAGAGGACAGATCACTGCCATTATCGCCAAAAGCAACATTAGAGCTCACCGTGCCGCCAAACAAAATCGCTTTCTGAGATACATATCCCATTTTATTGCGCAGTGCAGTTTGCTCATATTGGTTAACATTAATACCATCCACCAACACTTCACCTGCTGTAGCATCATAAAAGCGAGGAATCAGGTTCACGACGGTACTTTTTCCGCATCCGGTTGAACCGATGAAGGCTACAGTTTCTCCTTTTTTCACCGTAAAGCTGATATCTTCAATAACGTATTCTTCTGCATCCGGATATTTAAAGCTGACATTTTTGAATTCGACCTCACCCAACCGATTTGCCTTGGAGGAAGTAAGGGATCCGTTCTCTAAGCTTGGCTTAGTATCCAGCACTTCATTGATTCTTTTAGCGGATACATGGGCACGAGGCATCAGGATAAAAATCATGATCAGCATCATGAATGCCATAACCACCTGCATCGCATAGGATGAGAAGACAATCATATCTGAAAATAAGCCCATCTTCGCCGTACCATTGGCATTTTGAATCAAAATAGCACCAATCCAATATATTGCGAGACTTAAACCGCTCATAATCAGAGAAATACTTGGCATCATCATGGACAGTACATTATTGGCGAATAAATTCGTTCGGGTAAGCTCGCTGTTGGCTACGCTAAATTTATCTTCCTGGTAGCTTTCCGCATTATACGCACGAATGACACGAAGGCCGGTAAGATTCTCTCTTGCAACACGATTAAGATTATCAGTCAGTTGCTGCAATTTTTGGAATTTCGGAAGCACTAGCACGATCACTATGCCGACAATAAGAATCAATACCCCAATGGCGACACCGGTAGCAAGCGACCACTGCCAACTCTTGCCTGTAATTTTGAGCATTGCCCAAACGGCAAGGATGGGAGCCTTCACCAGCAGTTGCAGACCGATGACAATCAGCATTTGCACTTGTGTAATGTCATTTGTTGAACGGGTAATTAAACTAGCTGTAGAGAAGTTGTTGATTTCTTCCATAGAGAAAGACTGTACCTTATCAAACAATTTGGAGCGTAATCTTGAAGAGAAGTTGGCGGCAATTTTAGCGGCGATCCCTGCCACTATAATTGATGTGGCTAAGCTGCCGAGGGCACAGAGCAACATCCAGCCTCCGGCTGCAATGATTTCGCTCATTTCACTCCCTGGTATCTGTACAAGACGAGTAATCTCGCTCATATAACCGGGCAATTCCAGATCCAGCCATACCTGTGTGACAATGAATAGGATGCTGATACCGATTAGGGCCCATTCCTTCGGTTTTAAGTACTTAAGTATAGTTACCATACATCTGACTCCTTTATGTGGCGTTGCTTAAATGATAACGAAAGAAGATAAACTGAAAGTTAACTTTTCTGAAAAATAAAAAAACCTGAAAGAACGATGAGGTTCTCCAGGGCTCGCACTACATTCCAATCGGAATCGTAACTGTAAATGTGGTTCCTTGTAATGGAATGCTTTCGCAAGAAATGGTTCCATGGTGTAGATGAATGATTTTTTTAACAATTGCTAATCCAAGTCCATTGCCTGCAGTCGAGTGGGAAGTATCCTGCTGATAAAATTTATCGAATATCTTAGGAAGAGCCTCAGGATGAATACCGCTTCCGCAGTCATGAACTAGAATCACCAGGTTATCTTCGTTTTTCTTCATCTTAACTTCAATTTCACCATGCTCAGGAGTGAATTTGATCGCGTTATCCAATAAATTTAACCAAACCTGATTTAAAAGCTCTTTATTGCCGGAGAGTTCATAATCCTGAATATTAACATTCAGCTTCAGGTGCTTCTTCTCAAATTTGGCAGCCAGTAAAAGCACAGACTGGCGAATTTGTTCCCCAACATTAAACCGCATTTTGTTTGTCAGAATCTTTTGCGTCTCAACCTGCGTCAGCTCCAGTACATTCGAAGCAAGGGAGGCAAGTCTGGTCGATTCCTCAATGACAATATCTAGATATTCATCACGTTCCTCTTTAGTAAGATCATCATTCTTTAAGACTTCAGCAAACCCTTTAATAGATACAATCGGTGTTTTGAATTCATGGGAAAAATTGTTTACAAAATCAGTTCGCAGAATTTCGATACCCCCAAGCTCTTCAGCCATACGGTTAAAGTTCTCTGATAGAATTTCAAACTCTGGCGGGCTTTTGAGCTGGAGCCGCATGGAGAAGTCACCACTGGCAAGACGCTCTGTGGCCTCTATAAATATCCGGATGGATTTTACCATTTTCCGGCTTGTGATGGCTGATATCGTGGTACCGATAATTGTACAAGCGATTAATACCATTATGGGTAGTACGAATCCATCCTGGGCAAGCTCTTCGTTCAACAAACCAAAAACCTGTGCGAGAAAGAAGAGTAGTCCTGTAATCACAACGGTAATAAGAAAGATGAAAAATATGATAAGAGAAAAATAGATGGGAAGGCTGATTCTGTTGCTGAGCTTGTTACTTATTTTGCTCACTGGCTTCGCACCGCCTTGTATCCAAGACCTCTGACGGAAACCAGTTCAAACTCTGGATAAGCGTCAAACCGTTTCCGCAGGCGATTGATGTGCACATTAACGGTTGTATCCGTACTTTCACTTTCCATGCCCCATATCTCGTCCATAAGCTGGATGCGCGTGAAAATCCGTTCAGGATAGGACAACAACTTATACAACAAATAGAATTCTTTTTGCGGAAGCGTTTGTTTCTCGTCCTCCCGGGTTACTGTCAATGCGTCATAATCAAGGATCACTTTACCCACTACTAATTTACGGGCACTTGCGATTTGCGAACGGCGAAGCAGTGCTTGGATTCTGAGCAGCATTTCTTCGGTATCAATGGGTTTGGTCATATAATCATCAGTTCCAATCCGGAACCCCTTTTTCTTATCTTCAGGCAGCTGTTTTGCTGTAGCCATAAGAATGGGGACCAAGCTATCGGCATCTCTTACTTCCTTGGCGAATTCATAACCATCCATATTAGGCATCATGATATCCAGAATGATTAGATCAATATGCTGTGAATCAAGGACCTCCAAAGCTTTAACTCCGTCTTCAGCAGTTACAACATCATATCCTTCGCGTTTCAGAACAGCTTCAAGAAGTCTTCTTACATGCTTATCATCTTCAACTACGAGTATGTTAATCATTACTGTTCACTCCAATAGTAGGTTTGTATCCATTATTACCTGTGGGGAATTTGTTTTAAAGGGAGCAGAATCAATATTTATCTAATCTTAAGATTTGGTTTGAAATCCTTGTAGTCGATATAAAGTGACTCATACATAGGGAGGATTCAATGAAATGAGAGGAATAGGCAATGATTTAATACTATTATGATATCTGTTTTGTGAAAAATTGTTGCATACTAAAATAGTACCCAAACTAATTTAGCTGGATTAACGTGCTGAACAATAATGCAGCTTACTTGAACGTTGAACTTTGACTGAACTTCATGCGAAAGGAAGATCACAGATGCAAATGCGTAAATTAGGAAATAGTGGCTTGGAAGTTTCGGCAATAGGGCTTGGCTGTATGGGAATGGATCATGCCTATGGAAAGCCAGCCGATCGTAATGAAATGGTTAAATTAATTCGCAGAGCAGTTGAACTAGGATGTAATTTCTTTGATACTGCTGCTTTTTATGGAGATTCCAATGAGGAATTAGTAGGCGAAGCCCTTGCACCACTAAGAGATCAAGTTGTGATTGCAACTAAATTTGGAATTTTAGGACAAGAAGCTGTAGACGGTCAACCTCAACTTATTTTGAATAGCACACCAGATTCTATTCGTGAACAAATAGAAGGCTCATTAAAAAGGTTGGAGGTCAATTGCATTGATTTATATTATCAGCACCGAGTGGATCCGAATGTCGAACCTGAAGCTGTCGCAGAAACAATGAAAGATTTAATAGCTGAAGGGAAGATTAAAACATGGGGAGTCTCTAATGCACCGATTGATTATATGAAACGTGCACATGCTGTATGTTCGATTACTGCAACCCAAAATCAGTACTCCATGATGTGGCGTGAACCGGAAAAAGAGTTGTTTGAGCTTTGTGAAGAGTTAGGAATTGCTTTTATCGCTTACAGTCCATTAGGAAATGGTTTCTTAAGTGGTAAATATACCAAGGAAACCAAATATGATGAAGGTGACTATCGAAGTTTCATGGGAAGATTCAAACCTGATGTGATTGATCATAATCAAGTGTTATTAGATTTAATTACTCAAGTTGCAAAAAGCAAAAATGCAACACCAGCTCAAGTCGTACTCGCGTGGGAATTAGCTCAAAAACCATATATCATTCCAATTCCAGGCACTACAAAATTAAACAGATTAGAAGAAAACCTATATGGAGCTGATCTCAAATTAACAAAGGAAGATGTAGATAGTCTAAATGAAGCTTTGTCAAAACTGGATATTGATAGTTCACACTTTTAAATAGAGCTATATCATCAACTAATAGGAGGATTTTTTATGCAAAAAGTTATTTTGAACAATGGTGTTGAAATGCCGATACTTGGTTTTGGGGTTTTTCAAATTCATGATGAAGCTGAATGTGAACAAGCTGTTTACGATGCGATCATGTCAGGTTATCGACTGATAGATACCGCAGCCTCATACCTAAACGAAGAAGCGGTGGGAAGAGCCCTCAAACGGAGTGGAGTACCAAGAGAGGATCTATTTATTACTACGAAATTATGGGTTCAAGATACAGGATACGAACGTACAAAGGAAGCATTTGAAAAATCCCTTTCAAGATTGCAACTTGATTATTTGGATTTGTATTTAATTCATCAGCCATTTGGCGATGTGCATGGTTCTTGGCGGGCGCTGGAGGAATTGTACCGTGAAGGAAAAATCAGAGCGATTGGCGTAAGTAACTTCCAGAACGATCGTCTGATTGATTTGATTATTCATAATGAAGTAACTCCTGCAGTTAATCAAGTTGAGACACATCCATTCTGCCAACAAATTGAAAGTGCTGCATTCATGAAAGAAAACAATGTTCAGATTGAATCATGGGGTCCATTTGCTGAAGGTAAAAACAACATGTTTCAGAACGAAGTTTTAGTATCAATAGCCCAAAAATATAATAAATCTGTTGCCCAAGTGGTTTTACGCTGGTTGACGCAAAGAGGAGTTGTTGTGATTCCAAAGTCTGTCCGGAAAGAAAGAATAATTGAAAACTTTAATATCTTTGACTTTGAATTAAACTCAGAGGATATAGAACAAATTGCGCTGTTAGACACAAAAGAGAGCTTGTTCTTTTCACATAGAGATCCTGTAATGGTAAAAGCGTTAAGTACAAGGAAGCTGGATATCTAATTTTTCTTAGGATCTTGTTGGTTTTGATAAAAGAGGGGTTAACCATAATTAAGGGGTTAACCCCTCTTTTATTTATAAGACCCTTAGCCTTGAACAGTTCATTTTAATTTGAAGGTTTAAGAATAAAGGCAGCTAAAGCTTGTGAATATCGCATTATAATCTTGATCTTCTCCAGTGGCGTACAAACCAATAAGCACACCTGTGAATCCTCCGGCTATTTCAGAGGATAGATATTTGGTTTGCGCAGCTCCGAGTAAGATCTCAATACCGTCTACCTGGATATAAAATTGATAATGCGTTGGACTGCTTTTGACAACTAATGAAGCATGGTTGCACTGACCTATATTTTTTGTTTTTTCAATGGATTTGATATCTCCGATATTCAGCCGTTCGATAATCTCATAACCCTCTGGATGTTTACGCAAGGCCAAATCATAATGGTGATTTTCGTCCATGTAAAGTGTAATTCCGGCTTCACCATTCGTAAGGCTGACTTGGCACGAAATAATTGCGTTAAAATCTTTTTGACGAATACCAATAAATGTCGGAGTAGCCGGGATATCTAACGTAACTGCAGTTCCTTTAAGCTTTATTTTATCAGCTTCTAACCGATAATTTTCTGTAACCGGGTGACGCAGGTAACACCAGTCTAAATTCCAATCTGTGTTCTCGAACGTAAAGACTCTTTTCTCCTGCTGAATGACTGTGTCCGCAATACGATCAGTCTCGAAACTTATAAGTGTGGTACCTTCATGACCTGCTGTAAACCATCCATCCTCGCCAAAGGTAATCGGAGTTAGAAAAACCTCGCGCCCCAAATGGTGATAGGTAAGATACTGGCCAGTCTGCCGGAATCCAAGATGTAACAGCCACCAATCCCCCTCATGGTCTTGTACCAAATCTCCATGTCCAACTCCCTGAAGCTCGTAACCGCCTAAATTTCGATTAGTCAATACGGGGTTATGCGGGTAGGCTTCGAATGGGCCAGTAGGAGAATTGCCCCTTGCATAAGTAACCATATGCCCATATTCGGTTCCACCCTCAGCAGCTAGCAGATAGTATTGTCCATTAATTTTGTATAAATGAGGACTCTCCAAATAACGCCCACCGGATCCTTGCCAGATTGAACGGCTTGGCGACAGCTTCTGCCCAGTTTCAATTTCAATTTCACATTGGACTATACCATTAACTCCGTAATCGTCTGTCCCATTACTCATGAAATACGTTTTGCCGTCTTCAAAATACAAATCCGGATCAATACCGCCTTGATCTACATTAATCGGATCAGACCATTCGCCGTAAATATTGTCAGTCCAGACATAGAAGTTCTGGCGCAGAGTGTCATTAGTGGTCGTCATGTAGAATCGTCCATTATTGTACCGCAGGGTGGGGGCGAATACACCACCGGAGCTGTCCACAGTATCCAGTTGAATCTGGTTCTTTCGGGTTAAGCAATGACCGATTTGGGTCCAATTAATTAAATCTTTGCTTTCAAAAATCGGAACACCGGGAAAATACTGAAAGGAACTGCAGACCAAATAATAAGTGTCTTCAACTTTACATGCGCTGGGATCAGGATAAAACCCTTTGATGACCGGGTTATTGTATTTCATTTCTCCACCTCATTAATAAATTCATATAAATAAGAATTCAATATATTTAACTACTAAGAAAATTAAACACTATTGCTTATAGGTTTTCAATGAATCGGGGTTGAAGATATACGTTATATTTATTAAATTAATATATATGTAATTTCAATAAGCACAGGTCAGGTGATTATGATGATGATCAAAGCAAACGGCGAAGCAAAATTCATGTCGTTGTATGAAGCGCTGGCAAGCGAAGTCAGATGGAGGATTATGAGCCTCATTGCAGATAATGAAATGAATGTGAAGGAGATCGCGGCTAAGTTAGAGCTTAGCCCTTCCATAGTTACTATGCATATCCGAAAGCTCGAACAAGCTGGACTTACAGGAAGTCACAGGATACGCCTAAACGGAGGAACACACAAAATGTGCTTCCTTAAACAAAAAAGAGTTGAAATCGAACTCCCCACTGCCACTCAAACTCCGAGGATCAGAGAGCAGAGCATTTCAGTCGGTCATTATACCTCGTTTGATGTCCATCCTACATGTGGTCTTGGGACACAAGAGAAAGAGATTGGGGTTTGGGACGATCCCCGCTATTTTCTCGATCCCGAGCGGGTCAACGCCGGCATTTTGTGGTTTGGGAGAGGTTACGTAGAGTGCAAAACGCCTAACTACTTACTTCCCGGTCAAATGCCCGAGGCCATCGAGATTTCAATGGAAATTGCTTCTGAAGCGCCAGGCTTGAAAGATCATTGGCCTTCGGATATTGAGTTCTTTTTTAACGGTGTGAAGCTTGGAACTTGGACCAGTCCGGCAGACTTTGGAAGAGCGGCACGAGGCATATATACTCCGGATTGGTGGCATCGGAATGTAAATCAATACGGGTTATTGAAGACGCTCCGCATTGACACTTCGGGCACATTTATTGATGAAGAAAGGATGTCGGACATTACTGTCGCAGATATTTTGCTACGGGAACAATTCTGGACGCTTCGGTTCGCAGTTGACGAGAAGGCTGTTAATGTTGGTGGTTTGACACTTTATGGGGCTGGATTCGGTAACCATGACCAAGATATTTTAATTCGTGTGTACCTAGGAACGATGACCTAATGAAGCAGGATAGTTCAGTTATAGTTGTTTTCTCCATCCAGTTTATCAGCTGGAGCTGGTAAACTATCCATATATTGAAGAAGTTGAGAGGAGAGATATTCTGAATTATAACGAGGTTATTAAAATCGCTGATACACACTTACTTCCATTAGTGAATGAATTGTACGGATAGGAAGGTTATGAAATCAGGCTTATCAATGCACATGAAGGAGGACGGAATGTCGCATATAACTGTGATAAAGCTGATTCTGAAGCAAAAATAATCAGAATTGCCTTCTTAAGTGACAGAAGCCGAGAAGATATTTTGGGTGAAGTGGAATATATCAGGTATTTGTACGAGCATGGAGGCAGTGTTTCGAATGTGGTCAACTCCCAGAAGGGGAATCTGCTGGAAACGATAACTCTTAATAATCATACCTTTTTTGTCTGCTTGTTTGAAAAGGCCAAGGGGGGTATGCTCGCGGAAAATAATTATCAGTATCGGGAAGGCGTTCCTATTACGGAATACTATTATAACTGTGGCAAAGTTCTTGGAAAAATGCATCAATTATCGAAGGGTTATACACCTGTCCATTCCCGGTATTATTTTTTTGATAAATACAATGCCGATTATATAGATAAGCTAATACCTGACTCGTTATCTCTGTTGAAAGAGAAACTGGTAGATCTCTTAACAACCTTAGAAGGGATGGACAGGAATCACGAGTCTTTTGGGATGGTTCATTTTGATTACTGCGATGGGAATTATATGATCGATTTTGATACAGGGCAAATAACTGTTTTTGATTTCGATAACTCCTGCTTTTGTTGGTATATGTATGACCTGGCAAATCTCTGGACACTTGGAGTGGGCTGGATACAATTTGAACAAGACACTGATAAACGCAAACAGTTTATGGATGATTATTTTAAAACAGTCCTTGATGGCTACAGATCCGAGACCAGGATCGAAGATTCGATGTTAGACACATTGCCATTGTTTATCCAAGTAACCCTCATGGAAAACATCGTTGATGCATTCGAGGTAATGCGGAACAATGGTGAAGACCCGGAATGCGATGAAGAGCTGTCATATCGTATAAAATGTCTAGAAGACGATATCCCATATGTAGGATTTTTCCATGAAATTTACTCATGTGATGAACCCTTTGAGTATGAGAAACGAGATATTTAGGATGAGGGTGTTTTTGATATGCTGCGGATAAATTCATATGTAGACTCAAATAAGCAGGAGTTGGAGTAAATATGGCTTACGAAAAACCGGAATTGACCATGAGTGAAATTGAAAAAGTACTGTGGAATCATCTTGGACAGGGAGCGGCTGAGATTACACCGTTGTCTGGCGGCAATATAAGCAACGTGTTTTCTTTTATTTTAGAAGGAAAAGACTATGTTGTGAAATTCAGCGATTTGGAACGAGCATATGAGACCGAACAATTTGTATCTAATTTGCTACTCGACCAAGGTATCCCTTTCCCAAAATGTTTGGGGTTAGGGAGGACTAATCAGTTAACCTATTTGATCATGGAGCGAATGGAAGGTCGCAATCTATCCGATTGTACAGCAGAGGAACAAACCCGTCTGATGCCGGAAATTATCGGCATTTTAACAAGAATAGCCGAAGCGGATATTGGGGGAACTAACGGTTATGGTTGGATCGGACCTGACGGCAATGGTTCCTATTCATCTTGGAAAGACTTCGTCATTGCCGTAAATGCGGAAGATCAGACGGGGACATTCTGGGAGAATTGGCATGAACTCTTCCGCACGTCTTGCTTGGAAAGAGACGTATACGAAGAAATCTATAGTCGTTTGATGACCTATGTACCCTATAATGAATCTAATAGAAGCTTTATTCACGGAGATTTTCAACAGTGGAATATGTTGTCCAACGGAACACGGATAACCGGCATTATTGATGGAAATTGCATGTATGGCGATTCTCTCATAGACCTTGCGGTTCTCGACAAGCATATGCCTTGGTGTGATGTCATTAACACATATCAAAATTATCAAAAGAAAGCTAGAATAGTAACCCCGAATTTTGAGGAGCGGCTAATCGGTGCCTATTATTTTAAGGGACTCGATGGACTTCGATTCTATGCTAAGATGGGCTGGACAGAGGCTTATCAGGACACACGGCATTTTCTTTTAAACCTAAAAGTGTAATAACTGAACGCTTTACCTTATCCTATACATTTAATAGCCGCATAATTGCGGCTTTTTGTATATAAATATCAAATTTCTAGGAGCAAATTCCCCACTGGGATTATAGCCTAGGCTGACGACCTGTAATAAATGCACCTGAACTTGCCATTAATCCACTATCTATAGCTTTGTCCAACTTGATAAAATGTAAGCGCAATCATTTAATTAATCGATTGGAGGAGTATGGCATGAAAAAGATTGGGGCAGGTTTTATATTCTTACTTGTGATGTGCGCAGCCTTATCCACAACTGCGTTCGCGAAACAGCCTTATTCATCCTATTGGTTTCCGGAGCAATTGCTTCAGTGGAGTCCGGCATCCGACCCGGATGCGGCATTTAACCGGAGCACAGTCCCGCTGCAGGACCGTTTTGTAGCAGATGGAGTCAACGCTCATGCAACCAAAGCGCCAAAAGTCATGGCTTTATCAGCACTGAACCCGGGAACAAGCGGAGTTCCATCGCAGGGTTCAAGCAAATTCGAAGCTAACACATTTACCTATTGGCAATATGTTGACAAGCTGGTCTATTGGGGTGGTTCCGCGGGCGAAGGGATCATCGTACCTCCAAGCGCTGATACGATCGACGCGGCTCATAAAAATGGCGTGCCGATCATCGGAACGGTGTTCTTTCCACCAACCGTATATGGCGGGAAGTATGAATGGGTCAAGCAGATGCTTCAGCAGAATAGTGACGGCTCCTTTCCTGCTGCTGACAAGTTGATCCAGGTTGCGAGCCATTACGGATTTGACGGCTGGTTTATTAACCAGGAGACTGAGGGCGGAACGCCGGCCGACGCACAGCAAATGAAAGCTTTCCTAAGTTATCTGGAATCACACAAGTCAAATTCTATGCACATCGTATGGTATGATTCCATGACCAATGAGGGCAGTATCAGTTGGCAAAATGCACTTAACGACAAGAATGCGATGTTCCTGCAAGACAATAAAAAGCAAATTACAGACAATATGTTCCTGAACTTTTGGTGGAAGGATCTTAAAAGCTCGGCAGAGAAGGCTAGAAGCTTGGGCAGAAGTCCATATGACTTGTATGCAGGCATCGATGTCGAAGCCAAGGGTTACGATACAAAGGTGAACTGGAATCTGTTGTTTCCGGATAAAGATCCTGCCGTTACTTCCCTTGGTATTTACCGCCCCGATTGGGCTTTTAACAGCGCAGAGAGTATGGAAGATTTCTTCGTACGCGAGAATAAATTCTGGGTGGGTCCAAACGGGAATCCGAGTAACACCTCGAGTGATCAAGCCTGGAAAGGTATCGCTAACGATGTGATCGAATCATCACCAATCAATGAGCTGCCTTTCACCACCAACTTCAACACGGGAAGCGGACAGAAATATTTTGTAAGAGGGAAGCAGGTGCGGGATAAAGGCTGGAACAACCGGAGTCTGCAGGATATTCTTCCCTCCTGGCGCTGGATTGCAGACAGCAAAGGTACCCCGCTTTCACCAGTGCTCGATTGGTCCGATGCCTATTACGGCGGCAGTTCGTTGAAGGTATCAGGCGTGCTGAACCCTAACAATGCGACACATTTGAAGCTCTACAAGACCGACCTTAAGATCGAAGCAAGCACAAAGCTGTCTATTACGTACAAAACACAAAATAAGCCAAGCCTGAAGGTTGGTCTTGCATTCGCAGATCAGCCCGATCAAAATATCTTCCTTAATGTGAAGGATAAGACATCGCCAGACTGGACAACTGAAACATTGAATTTGACCCCATACAAAGGGAAACGGATCGTAGCGTTGTCACTGTATTTTGATTCTAAGAATGAGGTTAATAATTACAACATTCAAATTGGCCAGCTCTCCATTCAAAATGCTAATGACCCGATCAAACCACTACCCGCGGTTCGCGATCTTAAGGTCACTCAAACTGATTTTCGCAATGGTATTTATGGAGATGCCAGATTACAGTGGAAACAGCTTGACCAACAGGTCAAGCAATACGAAATCTATCGAGTGCTTCCAGATGGCAGTGAGATGTTCATAGGTGCAACACCAAATCATGTGTTTTACGTTCCTGAGATGCGAAGAATAGACAAAGAAACTATCACAGTATTGAAGGTTGTTGCCGTCAATGGAAGATACGAGCAAGGTCAATCCTCTAGCGTGAAGATCAGCTGGCCGGATTATCCAAAGCCGACTGCGGAGTTCAAAACTGATCAAACCCTAGTCGCTCCAGGCGAGAGCGTAAACTTCACCGACCTGTCGACTGAAGTGACAGAAGGATGGTCATGGACCTTCGAAAGCGGAAGCCCCGCGGTCAGCACATCAAAGAACCCAGTTGTGACGTTCGCTCAGGAAGGCGTTTATAGTGTGACACTGACTGCAACTAACAGCTCGGGCCAAGACACAATTACGAAAAAAGAGCTCATCACAGTGAGTAAGGAAGCTGGAGCAGTGAAAAATCTGGCACTTGGTAAAACTGCAACAGCCGATCATGCCTGCGGGGAAAAGGAAGGGGCACCTAACGCCGTAGATGGTAAAGTGACGGATAACAGTAAATGGTGCGCAATTGGCAATCTGCCCCATTGGCTTCAAGTCGACCTCGGCGCCGAACATCAACTCAGCGCTTTTGTCATCAAGCATGCTGAGAGCGGAGGAGAGTGGACCGGTTTTAATACCAGTGATTATACGATTCAGGTCAGCAGCGACGGAACGAACTGGACGGATGTCGTCAACGTCCAAGGAAACTCGGCTGCCGAGTCGACTGATTCAATTGCGTTAGTAAAAGCCCGCTATGTAAAATTATTGATTCTCAAACCTACGCAGGGAGCCGATACGGCAGCGCGAATCTATGAGTTTGAAGTGAAGGGATTATAATATACCCTATTACGTCATTCTAATATTAAAGCAAATAAACCGTAGGCCACTTGAGGGGCTACGGTTTATTTGCTTTAACACTAATGATAGCTGAAATCAAAAAAAGAACCTGATTTATCTAATCAGATTCTTATATATTGCATATGAAAAGACACGATGATATAATCAACTCACGACTGAAATTCTATAGTTAGGCATGGAAATCTCATCTTATATATTTATTTTATCATGCCGTTAAATTCTTGTCAATTTTTTTCTCAATTTAATAGTTAGGAGCGATAATAAATGCGTTCTTTAGTTCTCGGTTTTCAGGAAGTGGACAATACACAGCTTTTGCTCGTTGGCGGAAAAGGGTTAAATTTAGGGAAACTATCACAAATAGAAGGAATACAAGTACCAGAAGGATTCTGTATTACAACAGTAGGATATCACCAAGCCCTCGAACAGAACCAAACGTATCATGCTTTGTTGGATCAACTAACTATGCTAAAAGTAGAAGATCGGGATCAAATCGGTGAAATCAGTAGGAAGATTCGGCAAATCATTATGGAAGCAGAAATTCCTTCCGATGTTGTGAAGGCAGTTTCTCACTATCTCACCCAGCTGGGTGATGAACATGCTTATGCAGTGCGTTCTAGTGCGACCGCTGAAGATTTACCACATGCCTCTTTTGCAGGTCAACAAGATACCTATTTAAATATCATCGGCATAGAAGCAATCCTTCAGCATATCAGCAAATGTTGGGCTTCTCTATTTACGGATCGTGCCGTAATCTACCGTATGCAAAATGGATTTGACCACAGTCAAGTTTATTTATCCGTTATCGTTCAAAGGATGGTTTTTCCACAGGCTTCAGGCATTTTATTTACCGCTGATCCGATTACTTCTAACCGGAAACTACTATCCATCGATGCCAGTTTTGGACTTGGCGAAGCTCTGGTCTCTGGCTTGGTATCTGCCGATGGTTATAAAGTACAGCAAGAGAAAATTGTCGATAAGAGAATAGCGACCAAAAAATTGGCTATTTACGGATTAAAAGAAGGCGGAACAGAGACCCGGCAGATCGAAATCGATCAGCAAGAGACTCAAACACTTACTGAACAACAAATTTTACAATTAGCAAGGATAGGCAGACAGATTGAAGCTTATTTTGGTTGCCCACAAGATATCGAATGGTGTCTGGCTGAGGATACATTTTATATCGTCCAGAGTCGGCCAATCACGACTTTATTCCCCATCCCAGAAGCGAATGATCAAGAAAACCACGTTTATGTATCTGTTGGTCATCAACAAATGATGACAGATCCCATGAAACCGCTGGGATTGGCTTTTTACCTGTTAACGACTCCTGCACCTATGCGTACAGCTGGCGGAAGATTGTTTGTTGATGTCACACCAAGTCTTGCTTCATCTGGCAGCAGAGAAATGATCATAGAAGCCTTAGGTAAATCTGATCCCCTCATAAAAGACGCACTCATAACCATCGTAGAGCGAGAAGATTTTATGAAATTTTCGGCAGATAATGAAAAGGCTTCTACTCCGAGTAAGAGCAATGCAAGCCTGCCACCTAGTGATTCTCAAGTACAACTCGAAAATGATCCGACAATCGTTTCTGACCTCATTAAGAGCAACCAAGCCTCGATAGAAGAGTTGCAACAAAACATTCAAACCAAATCAGGGGCGGAGTTGTTTGATTTTATTCTGGAAGATATGCAGCAGTTAAAGAAGATTCTATTCAACCCACAAAGTATGCGTGTGATTATGGCGGCTATGGATGCTTCAGCATGGATCAATGAAAAAATAAACGAGTGGTTGGGTGAAAAAAACGTAGCGGATACGCTTTCTCAATCTGTACAAGGCAATATAACTTCAGAAATGGGTCTGGCGCTACTCAATCTCGCAGATGTGATTCGGCCTTATCCGGAAGTCATTGATTATTTACAGCAGGTTAAAGATGATAATTTCTTAAATGAACTGGTTAGCTTTGAGGGTGGGCAGGAAACCCAAGACGCTTTCTATGACTATCTCAGTAAATACGGAATGCGATGTACCGGAGAAATCGATCTTACAAGAACTCGTTGGAGCGAAAAACCAACTACACTTGTCCCCATGATTCTCAGTAATATCAAAAACTTTAAACCTAATGCTGGCCATCGGAAATTTGAGCAAGGTCGACAGGAAGCTTTGAAAAAAGAACAAGAGCTATTAGATCGATTGAAGCAATTACCCGATGGTGAACAAAAAGCGAATGAAACAAAACGAATGATTGATCTCATCCGGAATTTCAGCGGGTTTAGAGAATACCCAAAATACGGCATGGTTAATCGCTATTTCGTTTATAAACAAGCTTTACTGAAAGAAGCTGAACAACTAATACAATCGGGAGTTATTCCTGAAAAAGAAGATATATACTATCTCACTTTTGGAGAACTATGCGAAGTTGTAAGCACAAATAAATTGGATTACCAGATCATCAGCAAACGCAAAGAAGAGTACAAATTATTTGAAAAACTAACTCCACCACGTGTTATTACGTCTGAAGGTGAAATCATTGCGGGTAAGTATAAACGAGAAAACCTCCCAACTGAAGCTATTGTAGGTTTAGCGGTTTCTTCCGGTGTTATAGAGGGACGTGCGCGTGTCATCTTAAACATGGAGGATGCTGATCTAGAAAACGGAGATATATTAGTTACCTTATTTACTGACCCTAGCTGGACTCCATTGTTTGTATCTGTAAAAGGCCTAGTTACTGAAGTTGGTGGACTAATGACCCATGGGGCAGTTATTGCGCGTGAATATGGCTTGCCAGCAGTTGTCGGAGTGGAGAATGCTACCAAATTGATAAAAGACGGGCAACGAATTCGTGTGCATGGAACAGAAGGCTATATCGAGATATTGTAATGGCTGAATCACGAATGTGGTTTGACAAATTCAATCTTTTGAATTATTTTTAATAGTGAATTATAAATTCATTATTAAAGGTGAGGGGCAATATGCAGTCTAAAAAAGATGAAGTGAAACAGGAAATTGAATCCGCCGCTTTAAAGGTATTTTTCCAAAAAGGCTTCTCTGATGCCAAAATGAACGATATTGCCGATGAAATTCAAATTTCTGTTGGAAATATTTATACTTATTTTAAAAATAAAAAAGAGTTGTTCTATTCGGTTGTTCCGCCGTCTTTAGTGGACTATTTGAAGAATGTGTTAGTGGAAAATATTCGCATCGATAACCAGACTTTTTTTGATGATGTTAATAATGAGAAAAAATCAGCTATCGTTCAAGAGCAAATAACTATATTAACCCAGTACAGCAGGCAGATTGTTATTATTTTTGAAAAGAATAAAGGGACCGTATATAGCAATGCCAAAAACGAGCTGATCGATCTGATGATCGAAACTAAAAGGCCCTATATTAAGGATCATTATAAAAGATACGAAATCGGAACCGAAGAAAATATGATTCTGCTGAAGATCATCGCGAACAATGTCATCAATATGATTCTGGATTTATTAAAGCACGAGATGAGCGCCGATAGCCGGAAACGGATTTTTGAGGCATTAAGCTTATACTGGCTGCATGGACTAAAAAGCTTAAACGAATAACGTCAATGCGCCGAATTTAGGTGTGGGGTGGAACTGGCGCACAACACTGCAATGAGGGACAACCAAGTGGATATGCACATTTAGCATCTACGAGGGTCCCTATTTTTTTAATCCAATAATGAATAGTTAATTCACTATTGAAAGGTGTAATCATGAAACGGGGGAAGCTACGATGAAGATAGGTTTTGCGTTTAAGGACTGCAATGTTATATATGGAGATGCAATAAAAGGCACAGAAACCCATATGACTATTTTGATTCAGGAAAACGGATTGATTCAAGAGATCGGGAAAGCAAGCGCTGTAACTGTCCCGACCCATTACCAAACGATCGATTGTTCGGGGAAATATGTGATGCCCGGTCTCATCAATGCGCATGCCCATCTTTTTGCCGATGGGAAGTTGTTTACGCTGTCTGCCAGTGAAGGGCTGCTGAATTTTGCGTTTCATCATATTTTGGATACGAGACTGGGCAGAAACGTATTGAAGAAACGGATGAAAAACAATGCCCTAACCGCACTGCATTCCGGAGTAACAACGATGCGTAGCATAGGTGAATTTTTTTATACTGATGTTCTTTTGAGGGATGAGATTAAGGCAAATCAATTTATTGGACCTAATCTTTTGGTATCCGGGTATTTCCTGAGCGTAACGAATGGCCACGGTGCACCTTATTTGGCTTTGGTCGGTGATTCACCATGGGAAGGGAGAAGAAATGTAAGAATCAATGTAAAAAACGGAGTGGACCTAATCAAAATATGTGTAACTGGCGGGGTTACCGATGCCAAAAGGGTCGGAGAAGCAGGCCGCTTGCAAATGACGGAAGAAGAGGTGGCTGCGATTTGCGAGGAAGCTCATAAAATTGGGATGCGTGTGGCGGCACATGCAGAAAGTACCGAAGGTGTAAGAGTTGCGTTAAAGGGTGGGGTGGATACTATTGAACACGGCGCGGAGATGGATGAGGAAATGATCAGGCTGTACAAAAATAATCCCAGAGCCTTAAAGGGCTACACCGCTGTGATCCCTACTTTACAAGCAGCTTATCCCAGTGCGAAATTAGATCCGAGCCTGACAAAGTTGAATACAACCGTTAAGGAAAATGCCCGGCTTGTGTATGGCTCTATGTTAAAAGGGCTACAGCAGGCTATAGAACATGATATCAAAATTGGTGTGGGCACGGATGCCGCTATGTCCTATGTAACCCACTATGATCTTTGGCGTGAGCTTGATCATTTCATGCGACAAACAAAGCTGAACGTAAGTCAGGTTATTGAACTAGTAACCAAATCAAATGCAGAGATTTTGGGAATCGATCACCAGACAGGGACAATAGAAGTTGGCAAATATGCGGATTTAATCATGATGGAGTAAAACCCATTGGAGAACATAAAAGCTTTGTCGAATGTAGCTATGGTTATGGTCAGAGGGAATTTAATACAAACACCCTCTGTGAACAGAATTCAAGCAGTGGACGAGCTGCTGGATACGGTTTGGAGTATTTAGGAGTGAGATAAATGATTGTAGAAGCACGTTTGGGTATCCTAGCTATTCTTAAAAGAACAGCGCCCCGAAAGAGGCTGGAGGCGGCAGCCATGGCTACATCCCAGAGTAAAATCCCGAGGACGATCGCTCCACTGTAGATCAATAACTGCTGAATTGGATACTCGCTAACCACATTAGCTAATATTGAGCCGTATATACCCAGCCAAAAAAGGATGGAGAGGGGATTAAACAAGGACATCAGAAATCCCGAAAGATAAGATTTGGACAGTGAGACATCGTTTCCCCTCATCTCAATCCCTGAAATTTCTCTTGTATTTTTAATGCTGTCTACACCTGAATAGACGAGGACAAAGAATCCGAACAACCATAAAAACACTTTAACAAACGGAGCATCCAGCAGATGAATGAGGCCAAAATAAACAAGCAGCATATAGATGATATCGGCACTAACCGCCCCTAAACCAACTATCCAGGCAGGCATAAATCCTCCGCGGAGTCCCTTGTCCAGCTGTGCTGCATTAATGGGTCCGAGAGGTGCCGAGAGGGATAATCCTAGAATCATATAACCTATAAATACGTTAATGTTGTCCTCCTCCTTAATATAGATAACATATTCTAATAAAGGTAGTAGTAGGACAAGCAAAAGAAGGCCCGCGGATGATTGCAGGCCTTCTTTTATAAGAAGCTGAAGAGTGAGTAGAATTACGCCTTAACGGATTCAGGTCGTTTGACAAGAAGAGGTGGAGGAATCAACCAGCCCTTTTTCTTAGTCAAATGTAGAATTTTAAGGCCGATGGCTGCTTTGGTAAGGTGATATTTAGCAAACAAAGCCCCTATATCTTCTCTGATCGATTGTCCCATTGCCTGACTACATGCCACAAGTCCAACAGCATTATCAGCTGCAAGTTTGGCAGCAATTTCAGGATCTGTGAAACGTGCCCCTACAGGAATATCTTCAAGCTTGGCATCGGGCCGATTTGGCATTACTGGTGCAGATGCAATACCTTGCTCTGAGAGCAGTGTATCACACTCACTGATTTCAAGCTCCGCTTGATCAATTAAAGCTCCTAATATTTTTTTCAGGTCATTGTCACCAGCGTGATACATATAAGCTCTGTAACAAGAGAGTGCTCCCTTTGCTACCATAGAGGCTTGCCAAACCGTAAAAATCTCTCCATAATGCATCGGTTCTTCTTTGGGGTTACCGCCTAGAATCCCTGTCATAAACAGTCTCCTTTATTGTTGAATTTGAACAAACATTAGCATGCCCACAAAAACACGGAAATTGCAGCTTTTCACATAAAATTGGTATGTCAATTTGAGGCGTCGTCATCCGTGCAAGTTTAAGGATAAATGTGAAAATAAGGAACGATAAAATTGAACACGAGTTGTGGAGGAATCAAATGTTTTTCAACGTGATGATTGCAAGTATAATTGCCTTTGCATTCAATGAAGTTGCTTATCACTGGAGATGGTGGAGTGTATCTCCAATCAAGGCAGGGATGGATTGGGAGTCATTAAGACTTCCAACACCTTTGGTAAGTGCTCGGCTAATCAAACAAATGATAACCTGAATGAAAGGAATGTTAATGCAACGGGTAATCATAATTCAACAGCGGTCGAGAATGGAAATTACCGAGCGCAGGCACTCGGGGATGAGAATCGAGGCACTAATATGAGGTGGTTGGGTCTCTTAGGGTTGCTTGGACTTACAGGCTTGGGAATAGAAGCCGAGAAAAAAGCTAAACTTTTTAGAGCTAAAGGGAACTGTAGGGGGAATGGACACTCTATGGTTCGAGATTCGGCAATTACGATCTGGATATTGTAATCCGCTTGCACTTTAACGATATTTATTAATTCGATAATCCGCTGAATGAAAATAAGGAATAAAAAAGAGATCTGTCTTATTACAACAGACCTCTTTTTATAAGTTGTAATCTTAGAAGAACCAATAAAGGTTTACGCCGTGCGGCGCATATCTAGCACCAGCCACAGGTTCCAGAAGTCGTCCGTAACCTGCACATGTTGGCATACTCAGTGAGGAGTTCCGCGTATTCCATCGGAGCAGGACTTCGTAATGATAATTTTATTCCGAGTTTACGAAAATTGGCGGAACCGGACAAAAGTGGGAGAGTAACTGCAGTACTTCAGAAGACAGAAGCTTCTGGACCATGTTTATGATTGAAGAATAATTTTTTTAAAACTAAGGGATTTGAATTCATAGACCCTGTTTGATTAAACTCCAGATGCGTTCAAACCTGTCTTGGTAGTCAGGTAAATTCCAGGATTCTTTGAAGGATGGGAGGCTAAATACTGCAAACGCAGAGAGAATCGCCTCAGCCCGTTCCAAGTGGGGATCGTGATAGTCCATGAAGCCGTCAATGATTTGGTAGGAATCCCAGAGAACATCGCGTAATACCAGTGGATTGCTATCCACGTATTGAGTATTCAAGGCAAACATCTTGGGATTCTCGTTATAAGCGCGTTTTTTTGCGTTAACAAATGCCCATAGCCAATCGTGAAGCAATTCTTGCGGTTTAGTTAAATTAGTCATATCTAATTTAATTTGTTCTGAAATCATCCGGTTGAACCAGCTCTTAGATACAGCTGCCCAGAGCTCTTGCTTATTTTTAAAGTGCTTATAGAGCGCTGCATGGGTGATACTTAATTCATCCGCAATTTGTGAGAGTGTCACTTCGGATTTTTCCGTGCGTTTAATTAATGCCTCAGCTGTTTCAATAACAAGCTCTTGAGTGATTTTAGCCACCGACTGTCAACCCTTCTTTCTTCAATAAATTCCTTTTTGTCGTTTATACACTTGCGAGTATTTTAACATATGAAATATCCAGTAACAATTGTTGACTTTTGTAACTTATAGTTTTATGCTTGTTGTGTAAGTTACAAAAATAAATAAATGTTACTTTTTTAACGCATAGGAGGTCATTTATCATGAAAGCAGCACAGATCACCAAATATTCAAAAAAGTTCATAGTAAAAGTGAACGATATTCCAATCCCAGAAATAAGTGATAACGAAGTCTTGGTCCAGGTGAAAGCAGCAGCAGTTAATCATTTGGAATTGCTCATTGGTACCGGAAGTGTAAAGCTGATTCAGGATTATGAATTCCCATTAGTACTTGGTAACGAGCTGACGGGTGTTATTGAAAAAGTGGGTAAGAAGGTGCAAGGTTTCAAAGTTGGCGATGCAATTTATTCACGTCTGCCACTACAAAAAATCGGTGCCTTTGCGGAATACGCGGCAATTAATGCAGATGCCATCGGGTACCTACCTGCCAATCTGAATTTTGTGACTGGTGCTGCTGCGCCATTAACAGGATTAACAGCTTATCAAGGATTAAATGAAGAATTAGATGCTAAAGCAGGCGAAAGCGTGTTTATCCCTGGAGGGTCTGGTTCATTTGGCCAAATGGCCATTCCTATCGCCAAAAGCATGGGGCTCAAGGTCATCATCAGTGGAAATCCAGGAGCACGTGAACGGACAATGGCCGCTGGTGCAGACCAATATATTGATTATACGACTACGAACTATTGGGAACAGCTTAGTGATGTTGATTATGTGATGGATACCTTAGGATCCAGCGAATTTGATCATGAGCTTTCAATTATTAAAGCAGGAGGCCGCCTTCTTTCTCTGCGGACCGGTCCTAACAAACGTTTTGCAGAAGATTTGGGCTTCTCTGGCTGGAAACAAAAGCTCTTCACCATCGCCGGGGCTAAGTATGATCATAAAGCGAAGAAAAAGAAGATTCAATATCATTTCATTTTTGTTCGCAGTGATGGCGAACAATTAAAGAAAATTACGAAGATTATTGAAGATAATGGGATTGTACCAGCAGTGGACCCTACAGAATTCCATATAGAAGATATTAACGAAGCACTGAATTTTGTTGCTGAAGGTCATCCTAAAGGGAAAGTTATTATCAGATTTTAAGGAGGGGGCTCAATTGTTGTCAAAAAATTCTTTACTGATCATTCTAGAATTGATATACTGATGCAAATTAGAGTTAATAGTGTAGTTTTTTTACCTTAACTAGAATGATCGTTCTTGAATATTTTGAAGAAATTTATTAAGGGAGGGATGAATGAGATACAAGTTTAATCGTGAACAAAACTCTATTGAAATGTTGTTAAATGATCAAAAAACTTAAAAGGGAGAGAATAATATGAAATATACAGTGATTACAGGAGCAAGCTCAGGAATTGGGTATGAAACAGCATTAGCGTTTGCTGCACGCGGTAAAAATTTAATTTTGGTAGCTAGAAGATTAGATAAATTAGAAGAACTTAAATCAACAATTCAGAATATTGATCCTAATGTAGATGTTATTGTTCGTTCAAGTGATCTGTCTGTTACAGAGCAGGCTCACACACTGTATAACACTTTGAAGGAATACCAAATAGAAACCTGGATTAATAATGCAGGACTTGGTGAAGCTTCTTTTGTGGTAGAACAGAATTTAGATAAAGTTGAAATTATGTTACGTGTTAACATCGAATCCTTGACGATCCTTTCTACACTATTTGTGCGAGATTATGCTGATGTAGAAGGAACTCAGTTAATTAACGTATCCTCCGCACTCGGATATGCCATTGCTGTTGGGAGCGTTGCTTATTCTGCATCTAAATATTATGTTAGTGCCTTCACCGAAGGGCTTGCAAAGGAACTAGAGCTTAAAGGCGCGAAATTAAAAGCAAAGGTTTTAGCACCAGCAATAACTGAAACGGAATTTGTGAAGAAATCTATAGATGCTGAAGAATTTGATTACAAAGCAAACATGCCTAAATACCACACTGCCAAACAAATGGCGAGTTTCATGGTAGAGCTTTATGATAGCAATGATATGATAGGAATTGTTGACCAGAACTATGACTTCAATCTGAGAGATCAAATCTATCCAATTATATCTGAGTTTTAAATCGAATTAGATATTAGTCACTAAAACGATCGTTGAAGAAACTGGAGCAAAAAGAACTGGCTTCCCTATTCTTAAACGTGGGGTACAACTTTTTTGCATACGCTGGAAAAAGATTGGACTCTGGATTGTTTATAAGCAGACAAAGTAAGAATTCTTCGGTAAGCATCAGTTAAGTTATCATGTTATGAATAAAATCAAGCATCTTGCTTGATTTTATTTACGTTTTATATATTAGTTTGCGGATCGTTTACTTAAATGTATAATGATTGCTTGAGGTGATTACAATGGCAAGAAGCAAAGAATTTGAAATTAATGAAGTACTAGATAAAGCGATAAAACTATTTTGGATGCAAGGTTACGAGAAAACTTCAATGCAAGATTTGGTAGACTGTATGGGAATTCACAGAAGAAGTATCTATGATACATTTGGTGATAAGCACGCCTTATATTTGACGGCACTCCAAAGGTACGAATCTACTCAAAACAAAAAAATGAGATTCTTGGTTGAGAAACAAGAACCCGTAAAGGAGATCATTCGACAATTTCTAGAATCTTCGATGAGGAGCGAAGGAGAACCTCAAGGATGTTTCATAGTTAATTCGGGTGTGGAGTTGGGAGTACTGGATCCGGAGGTTGCATCCTTTGTTGAGAATAGCTATTCAAAAACGGAGAAGTTGTTATATGACCTCGTTCAGACTGGCCAGCAAAGAGGTGAACTTAGAATTTCACTGGAGCCCGAGGCTATTTCCCATTATTTAATGAATGCCTGGTTAGGACTACGTACAATGGTAAAAACGGCAACGGACCATGGGAAATTAACAAGTATTATTCATACCATACTGATCACTCTAGATTAAAACTCCTTTATCTATCTGCAGTGTAAGAGGACAAGCACTTGTATCGAATGCCGAAAATAGACAATCAACTTACTGCTACCCGAGTACGCGAAGAATAGAACCGACTTAATACGCCCAGCTTAACTATATAAATATCGCGTCCGACACCAGCTGTAAGGAACTAAGAATGCAGACACTAAAAAAAACCATGTTGACGATGGGCTTCTTAGTCAATGTGGATATTAATCTGTCCAAGATTGATAGATACGGCGCACTTCACGGAAGGATTGTTTAGGTTTGCGGTATTCATTAACCAGACCCTTGTTGTTGAAGCCGCGGGCACGGTCGCGAAAGTTCTTGCTGCTGCTCTTCAGATCGCCGCGGATGTCTGCAAACTGCCAGATGTAAGTCCCGCCAATTTTCGAATCATTTTTGAAGATCGCCAGTGCTTCAGTTACAATATCTGCCTGATAATCCTCGCTGAACAATCTCTGCTCCCAGCCCACATCCCCAAATAGTCCAGCACCACCGAATTCGGTCATGAGCACTACCTTGTCACCGGCTCCCATCTGCTCCGCACGCACATGGAACTGTTCCAGCATGTCTTTAAAGCTGGCTGTATCGCCTTCGTACCAACCAAAATATTTATTAATACCGATAACATCGAATAAAGGAAGTAGAATATCTTCGAGTGGATGCATCGTAGCGTAGGTGACAAGCCTAGTACTGTCGAGTTTCTTCACCAATCCGACTAGAGCTTGTGTGAAAGCATATGCTTCTTGCGTCCGGGTATCAATCTCATTATGAACGGACCAAAAGATCACACTTGGGTGATGCATATGCAAGCTGATCATTTCTTCAATCATAGTCAGTGCACGCTCCTGGAAGAGAGGCTCACTTACTGTTTCGTTCGGCAGAAAGGCT
Source organism: Paenibacillus sp. FSL R7-0048 (assembly GCF_038004505.1). Lineage (NCBI taxonomy): Bacteria > Bacillati > Bacillota > Bacilli > Caryophanales > Paenibacillaceae > Paenibacillus > Paenibacillus sp. FSL R7-0048. The sequence goes on from NZ_JBBORF010000001.1 coordinate 3,692,039, forward strand.
CCCCATATCGGAATTTCGCTCCAGTATACAATCCCTTGCTCATCGAGTAGATCAAGCCAATATGGGCTTTGGGGATAATGAGAACCCCGGACGGAATTGCAACCTAACTCCAAAATGATACTGAGCTCCTTGTGCATCAGCTTCGGAGGGAAGGCGAAACCCCACTCAGGATGCTCTTCATGTCTATTCACACCCTTAAGATAAACGGGTGAACCGTTAATTAGAATCCGATGATCCTTTGTTTCAATATAGCGAAAACCGATCCGTTCAATCTTGTCGTCTTCCTCTGTCCGCAGTTGAAAGGTATACAGTTCTGGAAGACCTACGTTCCACAAACGTACTTCAGGCATAAGCAACTTGAACGTATGACTGAGGGTCTGGCCAGTTTCAATCTGTACTTCTTCCGAGTGCAATTCATGTCCGCTTTCGGAGAATGTGATCTTTGTAGTGTGCTGCTCCTTAAAGAAGGAATGGAGCCTCACCTGAACAGTGACATCGGCATCTGGTCCATGCAGTTCATAATCAATCTTCAGTTGTTCGATGTAAAGTTCAGGCAAATATTGCAGCTCCACCGACCGTATGATTCCCCCATAATGAAACCAATCCACCTGCTCCGTAGGAATCGTAAGTCGGTCCAAGGTGCTGTCCGTCCGGACGATAATCTCATGTTCTCCTGCCCCTAAGGAAGGAACAATAAATTCAAAAGGTGTAAATCCTCCATAGTGATACCCAAGGTGCTGCCCGTCCAAATAGACGTCGGCGTGGCCCAGCACGGCATGAAAGATGAGTCTGACATGCTGCGAATTCACAGTCTGTATTTTTTTACGATACCAACCGACACCTTCATAATCGTACATTCCCAGTTCATTATTCCAGCACGAGGGCACATAAAGAGACTGCCAAGAATGTGGAAATCGCTCAAACCATTTTTCTTGAACACCCGTATTTAACGGATCCTTCATGAAATCCCAAGGCCCATCCAACAGCGCAGTTCTCCGAATTTGATACTCGCTAAAAGTCCTTAACAAGTGTGTTCCTCCTTTATTTCCTGTAATGTATTGTGAATTTCAGACATCTTGATAATATGGATAGTAACATTTGGAGTTTAAGCATTGAATAGAAAAAAACGTTACCGTCTTGTTTAAATCGCTCTTTTAGCAGCAGGAGGGGATTATTAATTGGAAGAAAATGATTACAAGCTGAATGACCTCACAGTGCATATCCATTTTGTACTCGACAAAGCTACTTATCCCGGCTGGGAGGACATCCGTAACATGGTAAATGTGCACAGCTTGTACTGGATTCATGAAGGTAAAGGGGTTTTCCTGACCAATGTTGAGCACAAAGTAGAGGCTGGAATGCTAATCTATTTAAAACCAGGCCTTAAACTGTCCATGCGCTCGCAGATGGATGCTCCACTTCGCATAACGATGTTGCTCTTCGATTGTGCAGAGCTTGGTTATGATGCGGTATGGAAGGAAGTCAAGCCAATCGTAAAACTGAGACTTCCCTTCTTAAGCCAATATAACCAACAGCAAGCTGAGGAAATTAGCCAGCTGGTCTGGGGGATTCACCAGGACTGGCTGCCCGGACTAACCGATGGCATAGCTGTATCCCGGGCTAAAATGCAGATCCTACTGCATATGCTGCACCAGACCGTACAACCGGACTGGAATCTGATGGAGTCTGGAGCTTTCGCCGCCTTCGAACAGATCAAGAAAACTCTCGAGAACGACTATAAGGATCATCACCGGATTGAGAAATTGGCGGAGAAATACGGCATTTCGCCATCTTACTTGCGGAAGATGTTCCTGAAATTTACGGGGATGGGGCCAAAGGAATACCATATGCACTTACAGAACCAGCAAGCTTGTCGTTATCTGGTTTTTACCGATTATCCAGTTAAGGAAATCGCCAAATTATGCGGGTACTACGAAGAATATCATTTCAGTAAGATTTTTAAACAGCTTAACGGGATCCCTCCGACAGTATACCGAAACAAACAGAGAATCAAAGATTAATTGTCCGTAGAACCGCTGGCGAGAAAATCTTGCGTTTATGTTTTTTTACGGGAAGGACTTTACCATGATAATATTGAACTCATTGAAGCATGTTTAAGGAGGGAAAATTGGGCATGATTATATCACTCAAAAATGTATCATGGCAACGTGATACGACAATGATCTTACGCGATATGAATTGGGAAGTGAAGCAGGGACAACACTGGTGTATCGTCGGTCTGAATGGATCAGGAAAAACGACGATGCTAAACGTCGTGAACGGCTATATCTGGCCGACAACAGGACAAGTCGAAGTGCTGGACCATCGCTTTGGCGATGTGGATTTGAGAGAGCTACGCAAACGAATCGGTTGGGTAAGCACCTCCTTGCAGCAGAAGCTGTACGGCCATCAGACTGCCCTGAACATCGTCCTAAGCGGAAAATTCGCGACGATTGGTCTGTATGATAAGACGAATGAAGAGGATCAAAAGCAAGCCGAGGAGTTAATGGAGTTTCTAGACTGCTCTTCTTTGGCTGGTCGTACATATGATACCTTGTCGCAAGGACAGCGTCAGAAAGTCCTCATTGCACGCGCACTAATGGCCAATCCAGATCTACTAATCCTTGATGAGCCGTGCACGGGACTAGATATTTTTGCACGTGAACAGCTGCTGCAGATGATCGAGAAGATAACAAAGCAACCTGGTGGACCAACCTTGCTGTATGTAACCCATCATATCGAGGAGATAACACCATGCTTCACGCACACGCTGCTGGTAAAGAACGGTGAAATCTACAAAGGTGACGAGACAGTAAACTGCTTGCAGTCAGATGTTTTGAGTGATTTCTTCGATACCCCCGTTGAAGTACAGGAACATCATAACCGCAAGTGGCTTACACTTGCCGGTGATAAGTAGAATATCAAGGCACATCGAATAGGCGAGCAAACCGCTCTGAAGTGGTTTGAAGGATTGCTTGCAGATATAAAAAATGAAAACTAATCACAATATAATTTTAAAATAACCCGCGCAATGCGCGGGTTTTGTATTTGTTTGCAAGCTTATAAGCCACGTCCATAAACAGTCAAACAACATATTAACGGTACCTGTAAAAAAACATTTTGACATATCTAACAGGTACCGTTATAATACAAATCAACAGGTACCGTTATAAAGTTAAACAGGTACCGTAAAAACTTAATGGAGGATTCATTATGGACATGAATACTGAATTGTACGAAAAACTCGCGAAACTGCAATGGCTGTTGCAAAGGCAACACTTGAAGTCTCATGCCGCGGTTGGTCCTATGGCCGACGCATCACGTGGGCAAGGGAGGATATTAGCGTTTCTTCGGATGAAAGACGGTATCAGCACCAAAGACTTATCCTATATGTTGGACATCCGTGTATCATCCCTCAATGAATTGCTTGGTAAACTGGAGAAAGCAGAATACATCACCCGTAAACCCTCAGAAACAGACAAACGTATCATGTTGATTTACCTAACGCAAAAAGGACAAGAGGAAGAGAAACAAGAGATAGACAGCGGCAACATATTTTCTCGCTTATCGCCAGAAGAGCAGATAGCTTTCGGGGATTACCTAACTCGCGTCATTACAGCTTTGGAGGAAGAACTTGGATCGGACGGAGAACGTGATTTGATGGCTATGTGGATGGAAGCTGCCAAGGCGCGTATGGGAACAGAGGAATTTGAAAAAATGATGGCTATGCGCGGACAAATGCACAGAATGTGGGGAAATTCTAGGGACGAACGCTTTAGCGGAAGGTTCCCTGGATTTGGCGGAGAAGGGCGTGGTGACATGCGCGGATTCGGCTGGCCTTCCAGCGATGACAGTAATTCGTCACCTGACAAGTCACATGGCCCAGACGATAAGTAATTAAAGTCTTTTAGCAAACAGTAGCTGAGGCGCTGCCTTTCCACCAGAGAAAGATGAACGGCAAAGGCAGCGTAATGTGAAACTGAAGAATAGTCAAATTTCGTACGCCAAATCTGAAAACTCGTCGTTAGGGTACAGGTTTGCTTGTTGCTGCGTCACGGATCATATTGGACCGATAGTTAGAATTCTAAGTAATTTCAAAAAACAAAATAAAGAAAGATAGTGGTGAACCTTATGGATGCAGAAAACCTCCATTACTTTGAAAAAGCACCTGTCGCAAAAGCCGTAGCTCACTTCGCAGTACCGATGATGCTAGGCATGTCGATGAGTGTCATATACTCCATTTTGAATGCCTATTTCCTTGGTACACTGGGCAATACTGCGATGTTAACCGCACTCGCACTAACTTTACCGTTATTCGCCGCCATTATGGCGCTAGGTAACTTGATTGGTATCGGTAGCAGTGCATTCATCTCCCGTTTGCTGGGAGAGAAAAAATATGATGATGTAAAGCATGTGTCTTCATTCGCCTTTTACAGCAGTTTAGCTCTCGGTCTTATTTTGATGGCTGCCGGCATCCCGTTGATCGATTCAATCGTTCATGGCTTGGGAGCGACGCCTGACTCCTTCGGGTTCACGAAGGACTATGTCACGATTATGCTTATTGGTTCACCTTTCGTCGTTCTATTCTTCACGCTGGAGAATATCGTGCGCTCGGAGGGGGCAGCGATCACTTCGATGATCGGCATGCTTCTCAGTGTTGTTGTGAATATTATTCTCGATGCGCTAGTCATTTTCGTCTTCCATTGGGACGTGATCGGGGTTGCATCTGCTACAGTCATTTCTAACTTGGTTGCAAGTGCATTCTACGCCTTCCACATGGGATATAAGAGCCAATTCCTAACCATCTCTGTAAAATGGTTCAAAGCTTCCAAAGACATTCTCAGCAATGTATTTAAAATTGGAGTACCCGTTTTTGTTATGAGTCTCTTCATGGGTGCAATGTCACTTATCTTTAACCGTTTTCTGGTCGAATATGGGGAGCAGGCCATTGCGGCCTTCGGAATTTCATCACGATTATTACAATTTCCAGAGGTTATTCTGATGGGCTTATGTGAGGGAGTCGTGCCGCTGATTGCCTTCTCTTTTACAGCCAATAAATTACGCATGAAGCATACCATTACATTCACAATCAAAGTGACTGTGGCATTAGCAGCCGTGTTCGGCATTATTGTATATCTGATTTCCGACCACTTAATCGGTTTATTTACGAATGACCCGCAATTAATTGAACTGGGCAGCTATATTCTTCATGTAACGTTCTTATCCCTGTTCATTTCAGGAACGACCGCGTTGTTTACGGGGATCTTCCAAGCGACAGCACAAGGAACCGCCGCCTTTATTATGTCAATTATTCAAGGTGTTACTCTGATTCCAGTATTGCATATCGCTAATCGAATGAACGGTTTCCACGGAGTAGTCTGGTCGCTCGTCATTTCAGATGCTGTTGCGTTCCTTGTGGGTGCCATCATGCTGTATGTTCTGCGGAACAAATTGCAGCCTGATTTAGATACTTTAGTACAGTAGAATCCTAAGCTTTAAGTTGATATTTTAAGTTCATCTAAAAAAACCTTGGATCAGCAAGGTTTTTTTGGCTCGTATGATGAAGCAGCCTGCCATGAGGCAGCACTAGCTGCTTTGGAGGAGAAGCTCCAGTTAAATTTTAATGCTGACTTCTCCACTTGAAAGATATTCCTCGTCACCATTCTCATATCTGACTTTCAGATGGCAATCGTCATCGATATCAATGGCTGTTGCTTTACGTTGTTCATTATCCTTTATCACGGTCACAGGTTCGCCAAGTGAAATTAACCTTTTTTTGTATTCGGAAAGAAACAATCTGTCCGTTAAATGCTCATAATATCTCATGAAATGGTTTAGTACTTCTGCAACGAGACGGTTGCGGAGATCACCATAAGGATTGTTTTCGGAAATTACAGTTGTCGCAATCTCGGTAAGATCATTGGGAAAGCCTTCGGAAGGGAGGGCTACATTGATACCGATGCCGAGAACAGCATAATCAAGCCAGCCGTTTTCCAGTGACACGGATGCTTCGGTAAGGATCCCGCATACTTTTTTACCTTCCATAAAAACGTCATTTACCCATTTAATCTGCGTTTCTTTACCGGATACGCTCTCGATAGAAAGGGCTACAGCTACAGCGGCGCAAGTGGTCAATAAAGCTGAGTCTGTTGCGGACAGCTTGGGACGCAGCAGGATGCTCATATAGATACCCGTTCCAGGTGGAGAAAAAAATTTCCGGCCCATTCGCCCGCGACCAGCTGTTTGTTCTTCCGAAAGAATCACTTTACCTTCAGCTTCTCCATTTGAGGCAAGGTTTTTTACGGCTTCATTCGTGGAAGATATGGTCTTAAAGACTTCAACACGTAACTTTTGCCCCTGAGTATCCAGGTACTTTGAAATTGCACTGGTTGATAAGATATCCGTTTGTGGTGACATGGAATATCCTTTATTGGTTACAGCTTGTATGGAATAACCGTCTGTCTGTAAAGATTTTATGGCTTTCCAGACCGCGCTGCGCGTCACGGATAACTGAACGGCTATTTCCTCGCCGGAAAAATATTCACCCTTATTACTGTCGAGCAAGGCAAGAATATGTTCTTTTACTGTCATGAACTTAAACCTCCAAAAGTATAACTCTCCGACCAAAACCCATTGAATAGATTAACATCCAACGATTGCGACTGATACTCTAATTCTATATAACAATATGAAAAACTCAAGCATGGTATTTCATTCTATTGTAAACCATATATTAATTTATGGTTTACAATAAAGAATATCTCCATTATAATTCAGCTTACTGGACGTATTTACTAACCAGAATACAATCATTGATATCCAATGGAGGTCATTTTTTTGAAGACAAAAGAACTTATTTATGCTGCATTATTCGCAGCACTTATCGCGGTGTTGGGGATGATACCGCCCATCCCCCTCGGCTTCATCCCCGTTCCGATCACTGCCCAGACGCTTGGCGTCATGTTGGCTGGATGTTTTCTGGGGAAACGGATGGGCGCCCTCAGTCTCATTATTTTCATCATACTAGTAGCGATTGGGCTGCCTGTACTGACTGGCGGTCGCGGTGGAATCGCGGTGTTAGTTGGACCTTCTGCAGGATACATATTTAGTTTTCCAATCGCGGCCGGCCTTATTGGCTGGTATTCCGAAAAAATCTGGCCGAAGGTTCGAACTTGGAAGCTGGTAGCTATCAACATAATCTTCGGTGTATTACTAGTGAGTCTGATTGGTGCCCCTGTCATGGCATTGATAACCAATACTTCGATCTGGGCTGGTCTTGTCGGAGCGTTGGCCTTTCTTCCGGGAGACATCATCAAAGCCGTTATTGCAGCCGTCATTACGATGCAGTTGAAAGCAATAAGCCCTATAGAAGAAAAAACACAAATATAATGTGATGTGAAACTCGGGTAAATAAAACCCGGGTTTTTTTATTAAAAAATAATAGGGTTATGGTTGCGAATTTGTTTATACTATAAAAATTAAAACGAAATTGAAGTGGGTGTAGAAAAATGGATAAGGGATTTAATTTAGCTAGTCAACTATTAACGCTGCTTGATACAGAACATAGATGGTTTACCTTAGCGGAAATAGAAAAAAGTTTAGGGATCTCTGATAAGACCATCCGGAAGATGGTGGAGGAAATCAGCAAGCAATTACCATCTACTGTAACCATTGAGGTTTCTAGAGGAAAGGGAATAGTTCTTCAACGTGATGGGCGAAGTACGATTAGTGAAGTGATTTCTTCTATGTTCAGACAAACCATCTTTTATCGGCTAATGGATTTTTTGTTTACGAATGTGGGTCGACTGTCTGTGGAGGAGCTCTCCGAAGCCATGTTTATGAGTACCTCATCTTTAAAGAAATTGATTGTGCAATTAAATAATGATGATCTAAAAGCTTATAAGCTACGCATTAGTTTTTCTACCCCCATGATCAAAGGGAATGAAATGAATATTCGATATTTTTATTGGAAGTTATATTGTGATGCGTATGAGTTTACAGGCTGGCCCTTTGCGAATGTTGATTTTGCTTATATTAATCAGTTAATCACAAATATAGAAAATGAGAATAACATTGTATATTTTATCAATTCCAAAAGGAGATTATCGTTTTTGTTGGCCATTGTTATAGAAAGAGTGGCTAAAGGAAAATGTGTGAAAATCGACGGAAATGCTTACCCTTGGGAAAAGGGGATGTTTTATTTCCCAGTGAAAACTATTGCAAAACGTCTTGAGGACAAGCTGTCCCTTGAATTTCCAAACAGTGAAATATTCTTTATGCAATCCATGGTTAGTCTCAGCCAATATCATTATTATGAAGGGTCAGAGATCACTCCGATGAAAGAAGTCGAATTACACAAGGATAAAGAAGAATATCAAATGGGGAATCTGCTTCTAATGTTATTAGCAAAGGTATACCCGAACTTAGATATGCAAGAACGGTTTATTTTGGAGATTTACGGGTTCTTTGACAAGCTATTAATCGAAAATGCCATTCCTGAATGGATGATGATTTCAACAAGTCATTTAACAACATATGTTCAAAAGGAATGCCAGCAGATTTATCAAGAATTGCAAACCTGTATGCAAACGTGGAATAAAACTTACCCTTCCGTTTTGTTTAATCATTTTCATTTAACAAAGCTAACCTTAATTGTCCGCTCGAGTTTACGTTATAAAAGTAAGAGGGCCTTTTTAGTGATCGGGGAAGAATTTTCAATTCGTCATTACATAGCAGATTTGATAAAGAAGGAGATTGGGGATCAGTTGATCCTTAATACTTCCATAATGAAAGGCTTGACCGACGAGATCATGCAGCAAAATAATATCGATCTTGTCATTAGTAATATCCCGGTTGGATTAACGACAGTGCCTGTTGTTATTATTTCCACGATCCCCTCTAAAAGAGATTTAGACAACATTCGTAAAGAACTGCTTTTATAATTTGACCAATTATTTTCCGTAAGCTCCGTAAGTTTTTGGTCTAGTTTGTAATGTTAAAAAACCTTATGCTCAATCTAGTTTCGAAACTGATTTTACTTGAAGGCAAGTGGAAAGCGATTTCGGTAAACCTCAGTTTACTATTAAAAGTTGGAGGAAGAACTATGAGTAGGCATTTAGGTGCAAATAAGGGAGAAATAGCAGAGCTCGTTTTGCTCCCAGGAGATCCCTTACGTGCAAAGTTTGTGGCAGAACACTTTTTAGAGGAGGCTTATTGTTATAACGAAGTAAGAGGGATGTATGGATACACTGGATTATACAAGGGTGTGCCTGTGTCGGTTCAGGGGACAGGAATGGGAAATCCATCGATGAGTATCTATGCAACAGAATTGATCGTCGATTATGAAGTTAAGAAATTGATTCGCATTGGTACATGTGGCGCGATGCAGGAAGATATCAATATCCGCGATATTATATTAGCCCAAGCAGTATCTTCAGACAGTAATATGACGGAAAAGATCTTTCATGGCTGTAATTTTGCACCAACGGCAGATTTCTCATTGCTAATGAAAGCATATCAACAAGCACAAGCTAAAAATGCAAAGGTGTTTGTTGGTAACATCTATAATTCTGATGAATTCTATCGTGAAAATTTAGATCGGCTTCATAAGTTCATGGATTTCGGTGTATTAGCTGTAGAAATGGAAAGTACCGCCCTATACACTTTAGCCGCTAAATATGGTGTAAAAGCGTTATCGATTTTGACCGTCGGCAGTCAATTGTTAAGACAGGAGCACCTAACTCATAAAGAAAGTGAACAATCCTTTTATGAAATGGTCGAAGTAGCTCTTAACACAGTCGTTGAAGGCTGATTTATTGATAAGAGTGCAGTGTTGTTAGAAAAGAGAGTGAGAAAGAAATGAAGGTAATACTGTCAGGATTGCAGTGGATGATTTTTATGATCGCTGGTGCAATTGCTGCACCCATTGCTATCGCAGATTTATATAACTTAACACCCATAGAGACTTCTGGACTCATTCAGAGCACCATGATTACTTTAGCAATAGCTGGATTTTTACAAGGCCTGATGGGTCATAAATTCCCTATTCATGAAGGTCCAGCAGGGTTATGGTGGAGCATTTTTACCATTTACGCGAGTTTAGTGGGGGGACTCTATTCCTCTAACAACGGCGCTTTACAGGCTTTAAGTGGAGCGATGATCATTAGCGGAGTGTTGTTTATCCTAATTTCAGCATTTAAGCTAATGGATAAAATCGCTCGTCTTTTTACTCCAACCATCACCTTTATTTATTTACTTTTATTGATCTTTCAATTAAGCGGATCTTTTATGAAAGGGATGATGGGGATTACCATAGCCCACACCATGTTAGATGTTAAAGTATTCATCCTTAGTGTGATCGTGGTCTGCATTACCTTTTGGTTAGGCAACAGCCGCTTTGTATTACTAAGCCAGTTTTCAATAATTCTCAGTATAGTGATAGGCTGCCTATTATTTATAATCTGCGGTAGTATGCCGGCGGTTTCTCGTGCGGATACTCTATTTAAGCTGCCGGAAATATTCCCATTTGGAACACCCCGATTCGATGCCGGGACAATTACTACTGCATTTTTACTAACCCTATTATTAATAACCAATGCAGTGGCATCCATCCGTTTGATGGAGACCGTTATGAAACCAAAGCAAGGGGATCATCGTCGTTATTTGCGCGCCGGGTTTACTTCTGGAATTACGCATCTTATTAGTGGTGGTTTAGGAGCGGTCGGCTCAGTCCCTATTTCGGGAGCGGCGGGATATGTTGAGCAAACAGGGATGAGGGAGCGCAAATCATTTTTAATAGGCTGCAGCTTAGTGATCTCAATATCCTTGTTTCCGCCTATGATGAATTTCATATCTGCCATTCCAGCTCCCATAGGCTATTCTGTTACCTTCGTCATTTTTGTGAAGATGGTCGGACTAGCGCTAAAGGAATTGAAAAAGGTTATTCATGAAGAGCGAACATTTATTGTCAGTGGGCTTTCCCTTTTAGTGGGTGTAGGTTTAATGTTTATTCCTGCATCAGCTACGGCCCATTTATCTCCGATCGTGATAGCCATTTTAAATAATGGATTAATATGCGGAAGCCTGTTAGCGATTATTTTGGAACAAGGGTTAATGTGGAAAGATGCATTTCGATATGAGGATTCCAAGAAAATTAACCGATAATTTGGAGGGCTAAAAATGCATTATCTAATTTCTATTGCTGGTCTGGTTATTGTTCTATTACTGGCATGGCTAGGAAGTAACAATAAGAAAAAGATTAAATATCGTCCAATCATTGTAATGATTGCTATTCAGATAGGTTTGGGATTAATTATCCTAAAAACGAGCATTGGAGAATTTTTGATTAAAGGGTTTGCTGATAGTTTTGCAAAATTACTTGGATACGCCAATGAAGGTACTGACTTTGTGTTTGGCGGCATTGCAAATGAAGGGGCGCATACATTTTTCCTTTATGTTTTGATGCCCATTGTTTTTATGTCAGCATTGATAGGGATTTTGCAACATTACAAAATACTGCCATTCATTATAAAGTATATTGGTTTGGTGCTAAGTAAAATAAATGGCATGGGTAAATTGGAATCTTATAATGCAGTTGCAGCCGCAATTGTCGGACAAAATGAAGTATTTATTTCGGTGAAAAACCAGCTTGGACTATTGCCAAAACATCGCTTGTATACATTATGTGCGTCTGCAATGTCTACGGTATCCATGTCAATCGTTGGTTCCTATATGACGATGCTAGAACCTCGGTATGTAGTAGCTGCATTGATATTAAACCTATTTGGCGGATTTATCATTTCATCCATCATTAATCCGTATGAAGTTACACCTGAAGAAGATATTGTTGAAGTTCAGGTAGAAGAAAAACAAACGTTTTTTGAAATGCTGGGCGAATATATTATGGATGGCTTTAAAGTAGCCATAGTAGTTGGGGTAATGTTAGTTGGTTTTGTAGGAATCATTGCTTTAATTAACGGAGTCTTCAGTGGCATATTCGGAATCTCGTTCCAAGGAGTGTTAGGCTACGTCTTTGCACCCATCGCCTTTCTTATCGGTGTGCCATGGCATGAAGCTGTTGAGGCCGGTAGTATTATGGCGACAAAGCTTGTTGCGAATGAATTCGTTGCTATGCTTGACTTTGTTAAGATTCAAGAAGGTTTAAGTGGCCGTACTACAGCCATTGTCTCCGTTTTTCTAATCTCATTTGCTAACTTTGGGTCGATTGGTACCATTGTGGGTGCAGTGAAGGGATTGAATGAAAAGCAAGGGAATATCGTCGCACGATTTGGATTAAAGCTGTTATTTGGCGCCACACTTGTAAGCGTTTTATCAGCTTTGATTATCGGTATCATATTCTAGTTGATGCAAGGAGTATTAACATGAAACAAACACCCCGGTTTAAGCGGATTTTCGTCATCGTTATGGATTCTGTAGGCATTGGTGAAGCTCCAGATGCTGACAAGTTTGGGGATGCAGGATCACATACATTACGGCATATTGCAGAAAAAATGAATGGGCTACATGTTCCTGCGTTATCCAAGCTAGGGTTAAGTCATATTGACCCAATACCCGGAGTTCCCAACGTAGAGCACCCTTTAGCTTATTGGACCAAAATGCAGGAAGCTTCTAATGGAAAGGATACGATGACAGGTCACTGGGAGATCATGGGCCTACGAATTGATGTTCCTTTCAAAGTGTTTCCTGAAGGGTTTCCTTATGAATTAATTAATGAATTAGAAGAAAGAACAGGACGAAAGGTGATTGGGAATAAACCCGCTAGTGGTACAGCTATTCTCGATGAGCTTGGACAAGAGCATATGAACACAGGTGCACTCATTGTCTATACTTCTGCAGATTCCGTGATTCAGATTGCGGCTCATGAAGAGGTTATTCCTTTGGAAGAACTGTATCAAATCTGTGAGATTGCCAGAGAGATTACTTTACGTGAGGAGTACATGCTAGGAAGAGTGATTGCTAGACCATTCCTCGGGCAGCCCGGAAATTACAAAAGAACATCGAACCGTCATGATTATGCCTTGAAGCCGTATGGAAGAACCGTGATGAATGAGCTCAAGGATGCCGGGTTCGATGTACTAGCGATTGGCAAGATCTCAGATATATACGATGGGGAAGGTGTCACCAAGTCTTTCAGAACAGTGTCTAACATGGATGGCATGGATAAACTCATGGAGACCCTTCATACTGATTTTACAGGACTTAGTTTCTTGAATCTTGTCGATTTTGATGCACTTTATGGCCATCGTAGAGATCCGATCGGGTATGGGAAAGCGCTAGAAGAATTTGATGATCGATTACATGAAGTTCTAGCGGAGCTATGTGAAGATGATCTTCTTATAATTACGGCAGACCATGGGAATGATCCCATTCATGCGGGCACGGATCACACCCGTGAATATGTTCCTTTACTCCTCTACAGTAAGAGTTTCAATCGACAAGGGGAGCTGCCTATATCGAGGACTTTTTCGGATATTGGAGCAACAGTTGCTGATAACTTTGTTGTGACCATGCCCCAATTTGGTAAGAGCCTCCTACAGGAGCTTAAATAAACTATAATTTGAATAGACACTTTGAATAGAAACAGGATACCTAACTTGTATTAGTAAAAGGTATCCTGTTTGTTTTTTTATCTACATATCTTTGTATCTAAAAAGCTGCCGAGAAAGCGGCTTTTTTTGTTATTACGGATCAAATACTAGGGTAATAATCAATTATTAAAGGGGTTAATTTTAGAGCCACCTGTCGCTAACCCTTTTTTCGATGAATCGCATTCTAATACAACGTTATAAATAATCTAGTTTCTACTCATACCACTCCTTCTATAGTTATAGTATTGACAACCTGTATATACAGGTTTAAACTGTGTGAAGTGTTTGAACTTGTATATACAGGTTTAATGGTTGAAATAAAGGAATTCTTTTTGGAGGTGTTCAACTTGAGTCAGTCCCAGTATTCGGAATGGTGGCGCCGCTCCACGGTGTATCAGGTGTACCCGAAGAGCTTTAAGGACACTACAGGCAACGGAACAGGAGATATTAAAGGACTTATTGAGAAATTAGATTATTTGCAGAAGCTTGGAATCGATATTGTCTGGTTACAGCCGGTTTATGTTTCGCCGCAACATGATAACGGTTACGATGTAGCAGATTATGAAAATATTAACCCGGATTTCGGTACGATGGAGGATTTTGACGAGCTAATACAGGAACTGCATAGACGCGAAATGAAGCTAATGATCGATATCGTGGTTAACCATACCTCGACTGAACATGAGTGGTTCAAACAGTCCATTTCAAGCAGGAACAACCCTTTCCGTGATTACTATATTTGGAAGGACCCGGCTCCGGACGGCGGTTTACCCAACAACTGGCAGTCGAAGTTCGGGGGGCCTGCCTGGCAGTTCGACGAAGCGTCGGGACAATATTATCTTACTCTCTTCGATAAAACCCAAGCGGATCTGAACTGGGAGAATGAGAAGGTACGTAGAGCAGTGAATGATATGATGTTATTCTGGGCTAAAAAGGGTGTCGACGGCTTCCGCATGGATGTAATTAATTTAATCTCCAAAGATCAGCGCTTCCCTAACGATGACGGGAGTGTTCCACCGGGGGATGGACGTAAATTCTATACTGACGGTCCACAGGTCCATGCATACATCAAAGCAATGTATGAAGAGGTGTTTGGTCCGTTTGAGATGGTGACTGTAGGAGAGATGTCCTCAACTACACTGGAGCATTGTATCCGGTACTCAAGTCCCGAAGAGCGGGAATTTTCCATGACCTTCAATTTTCATCATTTAAAAGTCGACTATCCGAATGGACAGAAGTGGGAACTGATGCCTTATGATTTCGAGGCAATGAAACGGTTGTTTGCGCAGTGGCAGACCGGAATGCAGAAAGGCGGAGGCTGGAACGCACTATTTTTTAACAATCATGATCAACCGCGTGCTCTTTCCAGATTCACTGATGATAAGGTCTACCGTGTGGAAAGCGCCAAGCTGCTCGCGACAACTCTGCATGGCCTTCAGGGAACACCTTATGTATATCAAGGGGAAGAAATCGGTATGCCGAATCCGGTATGGAAAAGTATCGATGAGTTCCGCGACATTGAGTCACTAAATATGTACCGCATTCTGTGTGAACAGGGGAAAAGCCCGGAGGTTGCCCTCAGCATTCTACAGGAGCGTTCGCGGGACAATTCACGTACGCCGATGCAGTGGGATGACAGCCGGAATGCCGGATTTACCACTGGTACTCCATGGTTGAAGGTAGATGAGCGGTATCCAGACATCAATGTGCAAAAGGAACTGGAAAACCCTGATTCCATCTTCCACCATTACCGCAAACTGATTGCACTACGCAAGGAGTATGGAGTATTCATAGAAGGTATTTTCAAGAGACTCGATGAAAGACATCCTGAAGTCTTCGCTTACGCCAGAACAGGAGTTGGAGAGACACTTGTTGTGGTCTCGAACTTCAGTAGTAAAGAGATCTCTTTCCGCTTTAAAGATAATCACTGGACTGAATTGTCGCCAAGTGGTAAGGACGAGCTTCTGATTGGGAATACAGCAGATGCACCATCATTAACACAAGAGCTTCAGCTTAGTCCTTATGCTTCCTACATGTGGTTAGTCCGCTAACGAGGTGTACTTGAGAAGGAGCACACATCAATTTTGTAAGGAGTGAAGATATGGCTATAGACCGCAAAAATGTTGAAGATATTGTACGGGCGGTTGGGGGCAAGGAGAATATTGAGGTTGCGACGCATTGTGTAACCCGGCTGAGATTCTCGCTGTATGACGAGAGCAAGGTGGATTCGGAAGCCCTGGACCGTAACGAACTCGTAAAAGGACAATTCTCTACGCAAGGGCAGTTCCAGATCGTTATCGGACCAGGAACTGTGGATAAAGTATATGATGAAATGATTCAGATCACTGGTGGTGCCCGCTCTTCCAAGGATGAGGTGAAATCAGCGGCAGCACGGAAACAGAATCCACTGCAGCGGGCGATCAAAACACTGGCTGATATTTTTATTCCGATTCTTCCGGCCATCGTAACCGCAGGTTTGCTGCTTGGGATTAATAATATTTTGACCGGACCTGGTATCTTTTTTGATAGTAAGTCATTGGTAGATGTCTATCCTGCATGGAAAGACATTGCTGCGATTATTAACACGATTGCCAGCACAGCCTTCACCTTTTTACCAGCCCTTATCGGTTGGGCAGCTGTTACACGTTTCGGGGGCAGTCCTCTACTCGGAATCGTGCTGGGTCTCATTCTCGTACATCCGGATCTATTAAGTGCCTACAGTTATGCAAGTGCTTCAACTGAGGGAACCGTTCCGACCTGGAATTTGTTCGGCTGGCATTTGGAGAAGATCGGTTATCAGGGGCAAGTATTGCCTGTACTGGTTTCGGCCTATATTCTGGCTAGACTGGAGAAGTTCCTCAACCGCCGGGTGCTTGATTCCATTAAACTACTGGTCGTTGCTCCAGTGACCCTGCTGGTTACAGGTTTTCTGGCCTTCACCATTATCGGACCCGTTACGTTCGCCATTGCCAATGCTATCACCTCGGGTTTGATCTATGTATTTGATCATTTTGCGCTCCTTGGTGGTTTGATCTATGGTGGATTCTATGCACTTCTGGTCATCACTGGGATGCATCATACTTTCTTGGCAGTCGATGTTCAGCTCATCGGCAGTGAGGGTGGCACCTTCCTCTGGCCGATGCTGGCGCTCTCCAATATTGCGCAAGGCGCTGCGGCACTGGCGATGATGTTCGTTGTTAGAGAACAAAAGGCAAAAGGTTTGGCGGCTACGTCTTCCGTCTCTGCATTCCTCGGCGTGACTGAACCGGCAATCTTTGGGGTGAATATCCGCTATCGCTATCCTTTCATCTTCGGGATGATCGGCTCAGCAATTGCCGATATGCTCCTTACCGTTAACCAGGTTCGAGCTTCATCCATTGGCGTAGGGGGAATTCCCGGTTTCCTTTCGATTTTCCCGAATCAGTGGGGCGTTTTCTTTATTGGCATGGTTATTGTTCTCGTTGTGCCATTTGCCGCCACAGTATTGTACGGACGTTCTGTAGTGGGTCGTTCCGAAAAGAACACAGCTACAGAGGCTTCTAGTACTACGAGCGAACCAGAGGAATTGAGTAGCCGTCATTCCGTTCAAGGGTCACAGGAATCAGTTAATATTCTGGAGCTTGTCTCCCCGCTTAGTGGAACTGCAGTATCGCTGGAACAGGTGCCCGATCCTGCCTTTGCTGAAAAGCAAATGGGTGAGGGAATTGCAATCGAACCTTCTGAAGGGAAAGTATATGCTCCCTTTGATGCTACAGTAGCCCATGTGATTAAGAGCAAACATGCGCTTATACTGGAGCATGCCAGCGGTGTTCAGGTATTAATCCACGTTGGAATTAACACGGTGGCGCTTAAAGGTAGCGGTTTTACCAGCCTGAAGAATATTGGTGATAAGGTGCAAGCAGGAGAGCTTCTACTAGAATTTGATATGGAAGCTATCCGCGCAGCAGGTTACCCGGTGATTACTCCAATCATCATTCCTGCAGGTCAGGAGATGGTCGAGAAGATCGAGGAGAAGACCGGACCAGCTACGGCCAAACAAACAAGCATCTTGACTATTCATCTCAAGGGTTGATAAAGGCTATATTGGCAAAGACTTTATACTTTAGAAAGACAGCCCCTTGGGGGCTGTTTTTCTATAAATATAAGAATTTATATGTTTAACGCTATAAATTCCCCTCCAATTGAATCGATGCTTCCAAAGGCATGACGTGATACAATAAAGGGCGGTGATCAAAATTGAGAGAAAATAAATATTTGCAAATTTATAATGAATACAGCAATCAAATCCATTCTGGACAATTGCTGCCGGGAACCAAGCTGCCTTCCGAAAGTGAACTCGCCGAAGCTTACGCCACTTCACGAGAGACCGTGCGCAAAGCGCTGAATCTACTTTTCCGTGAAGGATATATTCACAAAATTAAGGGCAGAGGCTCCTTTGTGCTTGACATGACCCGAATGGATTTCCCTGTTACCGGTTTGATTTCATTTAAAGAGATGGCCGATACCCTGGGTACTGCCTCACGGACACTGGTAGAGCGGACGATACAAGAGCCGGCAGGCTCCGCAATCGCAAGACATCTGCAGATTCCACCTGAAACTCTGATTTGGAAGGTTGTTCGCGCCAGAGAAATTGAAGGTGAACGGATCATTTTGGATAAGGATTATTTTCGTGCGGATATTGTTTCCTTTCTAAGTGAGGAAATCGCGGAAGGCTCAATCTATGAATATCTGGAGCTGGAATTGGGACTTAAGATCAGTTATGCGAAGAAGCTGATATCCGTTGAGCCTTCTACCGAGGAGGATCATAGACTGCTCGATTTGAAGAATTTTACGCATATTGTAGTAGTACGAAACTATGTGTATTTGGAGAACACGGTGCTTTACCAATATACCGAGTCTAGACACCGGCTGGATAAATTCCAGTTCGTGGATTTTGCTCGAAGGGTGAGGCGATAAGCTGATCCGAGGGTGTCCCAGTTATCAGTGTATCCGCTGGTGCCTTGCATAGCATGGCTCTGAAAAGCGATGGAAACGTATGGATATGGGGAGCGAACAATGAGGGCCAGCAGAACCTGTTGCAATTTCGCTTGTAGAAGAATCTTATTAGATTTGAAGAGTAGGGAATTTCATGCCTAAGTGGCAATGAATTCCCTATTTTTATAGGTGAGTCAAAAAGAGAAAACTCTTTTCATATTCATTCTTTATCATTACAGCTATCCGTCTAGACTGTTAAAATGATGGAAGTATGGTAGACAAAGGAGATAAGCAATGAATAATGGCTTTCGGATCAATACTGAGGAGAACCGACACCGAACTCTGAGGCAAGTAAAACAAGCGGCGTTTCATGCTTTACAGGAATATGAAATAGACTGGAACTCCATTCACTTCATTCAAGTATCCGAACATGTCACCTTCCGCATTGTAAACGATGTGGGGGAACAGTTCTTGCTCCGCATTCACCCGGATAACAAACAACGCGAAGGAACCATTTCAGAAATTGAGTGGTTGTTCGCTTTGAAGAGCAAGGGCCTCCTCTTGCCCGAAGCTGTAATCAATCGTGAAGGTGCCTTTATTACGGAAACATCGGTGTGTGACGGACAACGGTTTTATTCGAGCTTAATGCGATGGGTCGAGGGAAAGCATGTAGACAAAAGCGAACTAACGGAGGAGGGCATCCGTAAAACAGGATCATTGATGGCAAAGCTTCATGAGGCCAGCTCTGATTTTAGTCCTTCCAGCGGCTTTACTCGTCCTTCTTGGGGTGCACTGAGCTTTAAACGGGACTGGGATCACCTAAGTCTACATCGCAAACATTTCATATCGGATGAGGGTTTTAAGTTATATTCCGCAGCCGCCACTAAAGTGGCAACATGTCTCGAAACGTTCACAAGACATGAACAAAATTATGGGATGATCCACGCGGACTTACATAATGGAAATGTCATTTTTCGGGATAATGAACCTTATCCTATCGATTTTGGCAGGTGTGGCTTCGGCTATCATCTTTACGATATAGCTCAGGCTATTATGGGATTATACCCAACACAGAGAGCTTATTTCGTCGAAGGATATCAGAGAATCAGGAAGCTGGAAAATGAATATATAATGAAGCTAGAGTGCTTCTTAGTCATGGCAATAATCGAAGCCTATAGCTTTCATGCAGAGAATCCGCTAGAGACCGAGGGTTTGATTGAAGAGCAGCCATATGCTCAAGCGATTTTGAGAGCGTATGTAAACGGGACAACCTTTTTATTTAATTCTCTGGATACTTCAAAATAAAAGATTAGAAAATGATGTGCGTTATATTTTTCAAATGGTATTATTAGGATGAACTGCTGAAAACTATTTAAATTGTATTTGGAATCTTAGCAATGAAAATGGTTGACAAAACTTTATAAAAAGTGAGGAGTAGAGCAATGAACTTTGATAAAGAACAGCTTTTTTGGATAAATCCAATCAATGATTATTCTATTACAGAAAACAGGATTGAATTTGTAACGATGCCGAATACAGATTTTTGGCAACGAACCTATTATGGTTTTAGAAATGATAATTCACCTGCACTGTTAATGAAAACTGCTGAGAAGTATTTTTCATTTATAGTAAGAACAGATTATGATAGTACACATAGATACGAGCAGTGTGGGATAGTCATCTATCAGGACAGTGATAATTGGTTCAAGGCATCGGTAGAATATGAAAATGAGGAATTCCAAAGACTTGGAAGTGTGGTTACAAATCACGGATATTCAGATTGGGCAACAACTGATATCGATGCAAACATTAAAACTATGTATTATAGACTAAGTCGACGCGAAAGTGATTTCTGTATTGAAAGCTCTTTGGACGGGACTATATTTGAACAGATGCGTATTTTTCATTTGTTTGAAGGGAATGAGGAAATAAATTTTGGCTTATATGCTTGTAGCCCAGAGAATTCTTCATTTAAAGGTGTTTTCACCGAAATGGAAATTACAGAGTGTAAGTGGTTGGAGCATAAATAGTCGTTTACGCAGCTGAAAGTGAATATTACTCAAAAGGGCCTTCCTAAAAGGAAGGTCTTTTTTTAATGGAGTGGTTATAAAGTTGTCATCAGTTTCCGATTTCTATAGTTATCCATGTGGTAAAATTAGGATAATTGGATCTTGGGAGGCGAGGACATTGAGTCTTGTGATGATCATTTTATTACTGTTCTTAAATATTCCAGTATATAAATTTTTATTTCGCGTGTTCTTCGTGAATAAAGATGATTATAGCGAATCGATTAGGCATACTTTTACACCTAACATCATTTCATTATTCCGGGGAGAGTATTGGAAGGATAGAATGAATACGGCAAGGCTTCAGTTTTTTATACTCATTTGCGGTGGGATTGTTGTTTTGGAATACCTTGTTCTGCATAAAATAATTGATATTTTTCGTTAACTAGAACTTCATTTAGAAACTTCTGCTTATGGTGAGCAGGAGTTTTTTTATCTTGCATAAGCACCGCCCTATTATGGAAAACTTATGTAGTGCGAATAAACAGCATGAATCTATTTTGCGAGGTGATAATGATGACAAATCAAGATCCGCAGGAGCTTCTTAAAAGTAAACACAAGCTGGATGAGCAGAAGAGGCAGTTCACAAATTTTGCCCGAAGTGCTTCCGGTCATGGTGAAGCAGAAGCAGGCCAGGAATTCAGTAATGACCGAGTGCCAGATGATCAAAACCGCATGAAATCTGTTGAGAACAGACAAGATTGATCTTAAAAAGCTATCAAATAAGCCGATCCTTTTCTGGATCGGCTTAGAAAAATAATTTTTACGTTGTAAGGTTGTTCAATAGGTATCGGATGCTAGAGTTTTCTTGCTTTAATTACAAAAGTTACAGGAAGCATCTTTGCTTTTTTTGCAAAATCGCTTTTATCGTCCCGCGACTGCATAAGTTCATCATCAGATTGCTCAATCATTTGCTCAATAACAAATCCAGCTTTAGATAGCGCATTCACATAAGTTGATAATTTACGATCCGATAAAGTTAGCGTACTTTCATCAAGAGATACTGAATACCAAGATTCATCGAAATAACATTTTTTAAAAACAAGCATATCATTTTCTGCAACAACACATTTGTGTATAGGGTGAGACCAGCTGAAAATAAATGATCCATCTTTTTTAAGGTAAGAAGCAATCCGGCTAAAAGTACCCTCAAGGTCAGTTGTCCAGCCTATGGCATAAACCGAATATACAAAGTCAAAATAATCCTCTGGCAGGCCACATTCTTCTTCCATGGGTGAGCAGATCAATTTTGCTGAAAGACCGTGCTCCGTCAAAAGTTGCCTAGTCTTTTCGATTTGGTTCTCTGCTATATCCGTACCCCATAGTTCAGATGCATTGCGTTCCCCCAGATATTGCAAAGATTGACCGCTTCCACAGCCTATCTCCAGCAACTTTTTCCCTGAGACATCACCAAAAAGTTGGCATTGTTCTTCCGATACAAATGCTCCATAAAGAGGAAGTGCAGTAGCTCCTAAAACTTCATTTCCTTTTGTATCCCAAAATAAGCTGTTTGTTTCATGAATAGAGTTCGTATCCATATCGACCGAGATGGCAACGCCAACCTCACCAGCGCCTATAACATTTGTTCTATAACCAGAATTTTTGTCCATGCAGACACCCGCCCCAAATATAGATTTTATAAGCCTAAACATATCTCCCGACTTGCGCGTAATCCCAATAATATATATCGAACACGAACAAGCTGAGGGATTAACCATAGAATAATCTACCATTTTTCCATGAACATATCCATCCAAAATTTCCAATTGTGAAATAAAGCATGAATTTCTGTTTATCACTCGCAGGGGGAGCCAGAATAAGTATGAATGTTACGATATTTTAATTTACGAGAAGGATCAGTTTTTCATGCTGCTCTAGGCATGCAACTGGACTCGCACACACCTTTCCTAGATAAATAGGCAGTCAAGCTATAATTTAATTCTAGCTATTGTATAGTCCAATCCCGACTACAGTTCTTACATACATTAAAGAGAGACTGGTAGTTTATATTAAATCTTTAATTAAGGGAGGATTCACTAGAATGGCCATTCTATCATCAGGACCTATTGATAATAGCGCTGTGAGCGGTTTCAGACCTACTGAACAGGTGACGGTCAAGATTGATAACCGGGATGCGTTAAATCAGTCCGCAATTCTGATCCAAGGGTACAATTTAACCCTCACAAGGACCTTGTATGTAAGCGAGCTTGTTACTATTTCTCCAGACGAGGTGATTACAAGAAATTACTTTGCCAATCTGGATGCCTATGAGTTTGTCTTTACAACGGAAGGTCTTGCAGAATTACAGACGGAAATTTCCATGTGGGGCAAAAATACAGACGGGGAGCTGGTTACCGCCCACCGGCTTGTATCATCTGAGCTGCTGGGAACTGAAAATGGGGGAGCCACAGGCTCCGTTAACCGCATTTATGTTTCCAATTTCAATAGCAATGATGTTTCTGTGATCAACGGGGCAACAGGTGCGGTGATAGTAGTCATCCCTGTAGGTGTGAATCCTGCGGGAGTAGCCATAAACCCGTTAACTAATCGTATTTATGTTGCTAATTTGAACAGCGACAACGTATCCGTTATCGACGGAGCGACCAATACGGTGCTGGCTACCATTCCTGCCGGGGATGGAGCAGGTGCTGTCGCGGTCAATACTGCTACCAATGCTATCTATGTTGCTAACTTTAATGATAATAGTGTTACTGTCATTGACGGATTAACCAACACAGTGGTGACTACCATTATTCCCGCCGGCGGTTCTCCTTTTCCAACGGGGATCGGCGTGAATTCTTTAACCAATACTATTTATGTAGCTGAATTCAACTCGGATATTGTTACCGTCATTGACGGGTCTACAAATATGGTTATTACGCAGATTCCCGTTCAGGTTAATCCATTTCGGGTGGGCGTTGATCCCTTAACGAACCGGATTTATGTCTCGAACTTTACCAGTAACACCGTTTCAGTCATTGATGGAGCCAGCAATACTGTGATAACTAACTTGCCTGTAGGAACGACTCCGGCTGAATTGGGAGTGAACATATCAACCAATGCCATCTATGTGCCAAACCGGGATGACGACAATGTGTCGGTGATTGGCGGATTAACGAATACGGTGATTACTACCATTCCGGTCGGGAATAATCCTAATGGTGCAGGAGTTAATCCATTGACCAACCGCATCTATATCACCAATCAGGATGATAACACGGTATCGGTCATTGATGGGGTTACCCAGACTGTGATTAGTGTTATTCCTGTAGGTGCACGTCCGTTCTCAGTCGGTGTCAATCCGTAGGAAGCAAGGACAAAGAATTTAGTACACTCTAAATTCTGTTCTTCATCTTACCGCAGGGGGTGAATCATACGATGAAAATAAAATCGGCAGAAGAAATTATGATCCTATTGTCGAGTATGGACAAAGAGCATTCTGCAGCACGTATCTACGTTCCGGGCATAGGTGAATTCACGATTGTACTACAAAAGAAAGAGGGTAGCAGCGGGACAGCAGCAGAAGAACGCATAATACCGGCAGCAGGGTTAACAAGGAACCCTTATCTTTAGTGATAATCAGTAACTCAACCTTCTTCCGGTAAGGAAGAGGCTGGGGGTTTGTATCTTGAAGTTTTGTATATGAGAGAAGTTGAAACAGTCTTGGACTGAATACGAAAGTCCAAGACTGTTCTACTTTTTTCCGCCTAATGTTTCGAGATAGATTTCCTGCCTGCAGCAGGTTGTACTACTCGAAGACCTTTAATAGGAGAGGTAGTCCGGCCAACATTTTTCCTTTTACCAGGAACTGCCGTGTTGACATTTAAAAACTTAGATTGACTTTGAATACTAGTGGATACAATATTAACCGTGTAATTTCTGTAGTTACCAATACTGATTTTTCTCAATCCAAGCCTTCTACAAAGCGGAGCAGCACAGTAACCTGCGCCACCACAAAGTTTGAAAGCATTTTGCGGTAGAGTAAGATAGTTAACACCTGACCATACAAGACGCCTATCTGCAGATTCGGCATAGTAATATATCTCACGATTGTTGACTGCCCCATTCAATACCTCTACCGTTTGACCTGGATTAATTGTGTACCAACCTACCGCTTCGTACCAGCTGGGCCAAGGTATTAAGGGGATAGAGCCCTTATTACACCTTGCAGAGGAGTAATATGCAAAGGCAACATATATGGTTACACTGGTACTATTACGAAAACTAAGTCCCATTGCATTCAGCTCCTTTCTTTTTGATAGAATAAAGTATGCAGTTTAATAGAAGAAAGGAATGGACATTAAGAAAATAATTTCGAATCGATTGGGTTGCTCATGTGAAGAGCCAGGGTAGATAAATTAAGAAGAGACCTCTCGCGTGCCGTCCTTTATCTATGTCATCCTATTTATCGATCGAACTTATTAATTCGTCAGAGGACGTAGATCTGTTCTGTTTGGTCCGAGTCAAAAAAACATATGTGGATGTATATATTAGAAACATAACACCTGCAGGGTTGTAATGAGTATTTGCTCTGACTAATAGTTAAATTAATCCCAGCATTTGTCATACAGACGCTCCCTATGTGTCGATGAAATATCAACAGTGACTTTAGTGAAGAAATGCGTGAACTGGTATACACACTAGGCAAAACTTTACTTAGATTTCTGGTCGAACTCCGCAGACCTGTTCCAAGGCTGACTTATTTCCAATGACATGTACAACATTAAGAGTATCAAGTAAAATGGCTGATATAAGAATTCTGAATGTATTGGTTTGATCAGGGGGGAGTTTTACAATGAAGAAAAAGGTACTAACTGAACGTCAGTTAAAATCGCAACAAGTCAAAGAAAATATACATAATGCAGCCATCAGGATGCTGAAAGAATATGAATACGACTATTTAACGGTTCGTAATGTATGCAAAGAAGCCAACGTATCTACAGGTACGTTTTATCATCATTTTAAAAACAAAGATGATCTTTTGACCTATTATTTAGCATACGGGTACGAAAAGTACATGGATGAAAACGAGATTCTGTTTGATGATGATGTGAAAAAGAACATCGCTCAAATTTATCATATTTACATTTCTTATTGTATGGAGATGGGTATTGAATTTTTATCAAATTACTATTCCACTAAAAATAAAAGCTTAAATACACGTGATAAACATTCCCCTGAAGAAATCCACAAGGTTCCATTTTTTGAAAAGTCGATCATTGCCATAAAACATGGGCAAGAACAGGAATTTATATCGCCAGATGTAGATATACATGAAGCTGCTAATGATATTTGCACTTTAGTTAAAGGACTCATCTTCGAGTGGTGCCTGACAGATGGGAGCTATGACCTACAAAAGAATGTTCAAAAAATCTTAAGGATTTATTTGAATAGTATAGTTACAGAGGCGTATAGAGCTTTGTACGAATAAATTTTTGGAAATAGTTATTTGACAACTATGGATTTTTGCTTTAAATTTAGAACATGTTCTAGAAATCGTTATTTGTTCTCTGGGCAACGCCAACCGGGGGTCTTTATGGAGACCTTAGGATGAAAAACTATTTACTGAGCGTTTGAGTACTTTACACGGTGATCGTCTTCCCCTAGTGGCAGTAGGTTTTATTCATAGTCCAGAAGAATGCTAGACATCCTAAACAGTGGGATTACTCTTGTTGCCAAGGGTCGGGAATTTATTGTGGAACCGCATTGGGTGAAGAAGGTGATGGATGGGAATGAAGGAGATATTGCTTGGGAGAAACTATTTTTTATCGAAGGTTAGGTACCCGTGGCGAAAAAAATGAATAGGGTGGTGTAAGGGCGGAACTATGGATTAAAATCTCGAAGTAAAGCAAAACATTCTAATTTAGAAAACTAGTAAACATAAATAACAGGATAATCATATTAACCTTTTATATGCATGCGCATGCAAATATATGGGTGTTTTCAAAATAAATACGCCAACTAATTGTTCAATACGAGGATAATAAATATTCCCTTATAAAAGGAGCCCTTTGAGAAACATGATTTCAATAAACATATTGGACTATTCGCCAGTGGACGAAAATTACGATGCACAAGAAGCATTGATTCAGACAACGGAGTTGGCAAAAAGAGCGGATCAACTTGGATATAAGAGATTTTGGGTATCAGAGCATCACCAAATGCAGTCCTTAGCAGGAAGTACTCCTGAACTGCTCATGATGCATCTTGCGGCTTCAACAAATCACATAAGAATCGGTTCTGGAGGAGTGATGCTTCCTCATTATAGCTCGTATAAAGTGGCTGAAAACTTCCGGATGCTAGAGGCTCTGTACCCTAATCGTATTGACTTAGGTATAGGAAGAGCTCCCGGAGCAAATAGATTAGTCACTCACGCACTTAATGAAGAGAAAACTAGACCACTTTCCTATGAGCAACAAGTTATGGATCTAAAAAGTTTCTTAACGAATGATTTTCCAGAAGAACATCGTTTCAAAGATTTGTTCACTACGCCTGATATTTCTACAACTCCAGAAATGTGGGTCTTGGGTGGGGGAGGAGGAAGTGCCAAAATAGCTGCTGACAATGGCGCTGCATATACGTTTGCTCATTTTATTAATCCTTATGGAGAAGGGATAAGAGCAATAAATCACTATCGAGAAAACTTTAAACCATCCAAATTGTTTAAAGAACCTCATGTAATGATTGCTGTATTTGCTGTAATCGCAGAAACAAATGAAGAGGCAGAAGAGCTCGCAAAAGCATTTGATTTATGGCTTTTGAAAGCTGAGTCTGCACAAACTCCAAATTCTTACCCTTCAATTGAAACTGCAAAGATCTATTCATACAGTTCATTTGAGAAAGAAACTATTCATCGTAATCGCAGTCGCGTTGTAGTTGGTGATGTAAATCATGTTAAGGAACAAATTGAGAATCTTGCAAAAAAATATGGAGTGAACGAAGTAACTATTCTGCCAAATATCTCAGGAGCTAATAATAGAGTTAAATCTATTGAACTGCTGGCGCGAGCTTTTAATTTGAAAGAATTATAATTTTTATTAAGGATTAGAAAAACGGAGCACAACTATCAAATTTATCATAGAAGGGGAAGTCAAAAATGTTGAATTTAAATGAATCATTAAACGATAATCTAAGCTTAGAACAAAGAATAGCTCGGTTAGAAGATATTGAAGCAATCAAACAGTTAAAGTATCAGTACGCACGTTATTGTGATAACCATTATGACCCGGATGGAATCGCCTCATTATTCATACCAGATGGACATTGGTTAGTTACTGGTATTGGTGGCGAGGCAACAGGCCATGATGAGATAAAGAAGCATTTCGTTGCAGCTTCTAAGGATATTGTATGGGTCGTACATTATATAACGTCACCAGAAATCGTAATACCTTCTGATGGGAATAGTGCTATTGGAAAGTTTTATTTGAACTGTCTTGCTACCATTATTAATAAAAATGACAGATCCCAAGAAGACGCAGTAGTAATGACCGGGAACTATGTTGATCATTTCGTTAAGGTAAATGGAAAGTGGTACTTCAAAAAATTAAGCGGTGCTATAACTCAAGCGTCTGAATGGACAGATGGTTGGGTTCGTAAGCCTTGGATTGATTGAAGTATTCCTGCGTTATAAACCATTAGAGGGTAAAAGCTAAAATATAACAACCCACAGCCAAGATCATATTTATTATAAATCTTGGCTGTGGGTTGTTATTTATTTGTAATGAATATTATGATAATGGTTCATATCGCTAGTCATTGGATGCTCATGTGTGACATGGAAAGGGTTTGGAAAGTGCCACAGCAATTGTCAGAGTCTAACCGTATAAACACAGTTTCTTCCTCCCGCTAATATGTACTCCCCCCGTTCAATATGAACATTATTACCTAGAACAGTTTTAAATAGATGTAACTCATTTTTGCATAACCCGGTACATACAGCAGCAGCTTCACAGATCGGGCAATGTTTCTCAATGAATAAAAGACTGCCATCATCCTGCTCCTTAACCTCGGCCATATACCCTTCATTTGTTCGAATCACGGCCAGTTTCTCCAGCTTCTCTCTAACGTCTGCTGTATCACCAAGATGCTGAAGATATTGTTCTTGCATATTCTTATTTCGAACAGCCAGCAGCTTGTCCAGCCCCTCATTTCCGAAAGCTTCTTTCATGGAATGGATCAGACTGACGGATAAATCCGAATATCCGCTTGGAAAAAACCGATCGGCCGCGGGGGTTAAGATCCATAGCTTGGTGGGCCGCCCCATGGGACGGGACTCTTCTATATTAGTAACCAGCCCTTCTTCTTTCAGCGCATTCAAATGTTGACGAATAGCCATTCCAGATAGCGAAAACTGGGAGGAGAGTGCCATAACATCCATTCCCCCTTGTTGCTTTAACAAATCAATGATCGCTCTTCGGGTCTTGGTTGAGACATCCTTTTTGGTTTGATTTCGGCTCACGTTGCACCTCCTACTGAAACAACTAAATCTACATCACAGACTACATTTTAAACAAAAATGTTGACAAAGTCAAAGCTGGACTGTAGCTTAGACATTATAAACAAAAATGTTTACTAAGTGTCCGGATACGATGTATACATACCAATTTCCTTGGAGGTCACATTTCATGTCGTCTAATCATCAAAGTATTTTCAGCCCACGTTATTTTGCACTATCCATAGGTATTATTCTGTCAGTGATGGCCGTTGGATTCGAAGGCCTGTCCGTAACCACCATTGCCCCTTCAATTGCTAGAGATTTGAACGGCCTTAGCCTGTTTGGCTGGATATTCAGTACGTATCTGCTTGCGCAGATTATCGGGACTCTGGTCGTCGGTCGAATCATAGATAGAAGAGGACCTGCAGTACCGTTCACTATCGCACTTCTTTTGTTTATCGTTGGGTTGATTGCTGCCGCAACATCAGGCGATATGTATACCATGATAGGATCACGGGCCATGCAGGGTTTGGGTGCCGGAGCTATGATGACTTGTGTGTACACAGCAATATCCTTAAGCTACCCGGATGAATTACGCGCCAAAATACTCGGAGCATTTGGTACGGCCTATGTTCTTCCGTCCATGCTCGGTCCATACGTTGCAGGTCTTATCGCAGATCAGTGGTCCTGGCGGTTTGTTTTCTGGGGAATATTACCGATCCTGATGATTTCAGCACTGCTTAGTTTACCTGCGTTCACGAAATTAAAAACACCGAAGACGCAAGGGGATATCGGAGCTTCATCAACTTGGAATGCGTTACTGTTAACGATGGGTACAGGGATTTTCTTAGTTGGTCTAAGCATGCTTCCGAGCATTATGGGATTTGTTTTAGTCATTATCGGCTTAGTACTTATGATATTTCCGCTCCGCAAACTGCTACCGAAGGGAGCTCTTACGCTTCGAAGAGGTATGCCAGCTATTCTGGCAACACGTGGGCTGTTCTTCGCTGCCTATACCAGCACACAGAATTTCTTGGTATTGGCTCTAATCGATGTGAAAGGAATAACGCCTTCTCAGGCCGGATTGATTGTAGCGAGTGCTGCGTTGAGTTGGTGCGTCATAGCGTATCTGCAAGGACGGTGGGATTCGGCAGATCAGGGCCGTAGACGGCATACGCGAATTATTCTGGGTGTATTGCTGCTTGCCATAGGGATTACTATCGTATTTTGGATACCCGTTGTGACCGTTACCGTAGCAGTTATTGGACAGATCATCGCTGGAATCGGCATTGGATTGGCGCATCCGATTAGCGGTGTTGTGGCGTTTTCTCAGACAGGAGAAGGAGGTGTCGGCAACACCTCGGCAAATCTGCAATTTGCGGATTCTTTTACACCCGGTGTGGTTATCGGGATCGGCGGTTCCATCCTTGTGGTTTGTCAGGCTGGCGGAATGTCACTCCAATCCGGATTAATTGTAGCAATGGGTTTCCATCTCTTGTTGATTGTAATGAGTTTATTTGCGAGCACTCGGATCTCACCGGTAGCTGAACAAATAGGAACGGGTATCCAATCTTTAGGTTTGAAAAACAAATAAACGAAGGAGGAGTTCACAATGATCATCGAGGTCAGTGACAAAGCATCAGAAAAAATCGCCGAAATCTTATCAAGTGCGAATATCCGAAATCCATTTCTAAGAGTGGGTGTTGATGAAGGGGGATGCAGTGGACTATCCTATACCCTAGTCGTGGATGAGCAGCAAGCAGAAGAGGATATTATATTAAATAAACAAGATTTTAGTATATTGGTTCACCCGAATAGTATTCCATATATTGACGGTCTTGAAATTGACTATGAAGAGAGTGGAATGGTAGGCGGATTCACTATGAATAACCCTAATGCAAAAGCTTCATGTGGATGCGGAGCCAGTTTCAGAATGGCCAATTATCGTGGCGAAATAAAAAAATGTGATTAAACAGCAGGAAGGAGAGAAGAGGAATGATATCATTTGCAGTATCCGAAAAAGCATTGGATTCATTTAAGAATGAATGGGGTTTGGAAGAGGGGCAATATGTAAGAATTTACGCAAAATATGCCGGTGGAGGCTCTGATGCTTTCACTGTTGGAATTAATGCAAGTGCTACACCGATCGATCCCGCATGGGTTCAATCCATTGGCGGATTTCATTTCTTTGTTGAAAAAACTGATGTTTGGATTTTACAGGATGAACTTCTTCAAATTGATTGTAATGAAAACGGCATATTTTCAAGCAAAATCTCCTGAGCATCTTCTTGGGTTGCAGTGTACAGTAGAATATCTACTACACTTCTAGCAATTTCGCATACTATTGTCTATACTGTTTTAAATAAATATCAGAATTGGATCTGATTTTTATAAGAAGCATGGTGCTAGGAAGCAGGTGCAGAGCATTGATAAATTTGGACAAATTAGCAAAGGCATTTACTAAAGGTGTCTATGAAATAGAAGATAGAAGCCGCTTAGTCATCCAGCCCAAAAGCTTATTAAGTGAATTCACCACCGTTAAGCATGGATTTCTATTTATCATTCGCGGGGGAGCCAGAATATGTGTGAATGGAACGGTATATGAATTACGGCCAGGATCAGTTTTTCATGCTGCTCCGGGCATGCAGATGGATTCGCAGGTTATAGGACAATCTGAGCTCGAGTATTACTCCCTTTTTTATAAATTGGATATGCCGGAAGAATTGAATAGTACTCACGAATTTGACTCTCATTTCAAGCTGGAGCCGGGAGCGAATCTAAAAATTATTGAATTACTAATTATGCTCCATCAGAATGCCCATCCATCCGGAGAAATTGGGAAGCTGCGTATCAAGGAGTTGTTCTTAAGCCTGATGCACCAGGTTCTGATTGCGTGCAGTTACAGAGAGAACGATCGTTCTCCGAATCAAAGAATGGTAGACGAAGCCCTTGCGTATATTAAACTTCATTATATGAATTCACTTACACTCGGTGAGTTAGCGGAACAGCATGCAATGAGTGCCAACCGCTTCTCTTACCTCTTTCATAAATATACGGGACTACGACCCATCGACTATGTTGTTAATTATCGTTTGGAACGGGCCTGTGAATTACTCAAAGCAGGTAATTTTCCTATCCGCGAGATTGCTGACCGTGTCGGTTATGACAATCCACTATATTTCAGCCGATTATTCAAAAAGAAATTCGGTGTTTCTCCCTCTGCCTATAAATAATGTACATAATGAGCTTCTTGTACTTGAACTACGTCTGCAGCTACTGGTGATAAGCCAGAAGTGCAGACTTTTTTTATTTAGATTAAATAATGATGCATGCTGGATTTGAGATTTGTACATTTGAATTTATTTAAATTTTTGATAAACTCACCTTTGTAACTGAGAATCATTATCAGTAAATTGATTTATAAATGAAAGGCTGGTAGATATGACAGAAAAAAGACCCAAACAATTATGTATTGGCTTGTCCTTAAATGCAACCTGGATGAAAGGAGACGGCTGGCGGCACCCGGATAGCGGAGTAGAAAAGATGGATTCTATTGATTACTATATTGATTTGGCAAAAATGGCTGAGAATTCAAAGCTCGATTTTCTTTTCAGAGCTGATTATCTGTATGTTAGCCCGCAGATGTTAGGAGATTCCTCAAATTTCGGCAGCCCAGACCCTGCATTGTTTTTTGCAGCGATAGCTCGTGAAACCGAGCGGATCGGACTGGTAACGACGATTTCCACTACTTTTAATCCGCCGTATGTTGTTGCAAGGCAGCTGCAGTCCTTACACTGGCTGAGCAATGGACGCGCCGGCTGGAATATTGTCACTTCTATTGAAGGCGCCGATAATTTCAGCGCCTCACCCATGCCGTCACCGGAAGAGAGATATGCCATGGCTATGGAGTTCACGGATGTTGTATGCAAGCTTTGGGAGAGTTTTCCGAATGAAGCGATTGTTATCGACCGTCAGTCAGGTATGTTTTCGGATAAGGATAAAGTGACTGCCATTAATCATTCCGGGGAATTTTTCAGTGTAAAAGGGCCGCTTACTTTGCCTGCTCACAAGTCAGGAACGCCGCCGCTATTCCAAGCTGGGGCTTCGGAAATTGGACGGAATTTCGCCTCATCTGTAGCTGATGCTATTTTTGCCGCAATGCCGGATATCGAATCGGGAGTGGAACTAAGGAATGATCTGAGAAGAAGAGCGGCTGAGCAGGGCCGTGATCCGGATGCTATCAAAGTTTTGCCGGGCTTATATTTTTTCCTGGCCGATACGCGCGAAGAAGCACTTGAATTACATAAAGCTGCACATGCGAATTTAAGCCTTGAACGCAGACATGCATCGCTCAAATCGGTGCTGGGTCTTGACTTAAGCGGTTATCCCTTAGATAAGCGAGTAACTGCCGATATGTTACCCGATTCCAGTCAGGCTGTCCGCAGCCGGACTCATGCCGAATTGTTACGGCGGTATATGATCAAAAACCAGCCTACAGTGAAAGAAATCTTGGACAGGCCGGAGGTTGTCGGATCTGCACACTGGGTATCTGTCGGGACAGTCGAGGATGTGCTGAACGATATTATTGAACGGTTTGAAGCGGGGGCTATAGATGGCTTCATCGCCCTGCCAGGCGGCTCGGAACAATCTATGGAGCTGTTTTTTGAGAAGTTGGTACCGGAGCTGGTTGAAAGAGACTTATTCCGGAGCGAATATACGGGTAGCACTTTCCGTGAGCATTTAGGGATTTAAAAAAGAGAAATGAGGCGATTGAACGATGCATGAAGAGGAATTGTTTGATGTTACGATTATTGGCGGCGGTCCGGCTGGATTATTTGCTGCATTTTATAGCGGACTCCGTGAAATGAAAACCAAAATTATAGAATTCCAACCTGTGCTTGGCGGCAAGGTGCATGTCTATCCGGAAAAGATGATCTGGGACGTGGGAGGCTTACAGCCTATTCTTGGCTCGCAGCTTATTGAACAAATGGTTGGTCAAGGGATGACTTTCCAACCGGAGGTTGCCTTTAATGAAAAGGTCACATCCATCTCGCAAGATGAAGCAGGTTACTTTATTTTACACACGGCCGCAAACCGGAAGCATTTCACTAAAACTGTCATATTGGCCATTGGAGGAGGCATTCTGAAGCCGGTCAAGCTCGAAATCAAGGGTGCCGAAAGATTCGAAATCACAAATTTGCATTATACGGTGAAGTCACTTGCCCGCTTTAAAGAGAAGACTGTCCTAATATCGGGAGGCGGCCATTCTGCTGTAGACTGGGCGAATGAACTGGCTCCGATTGCCAAAAAGGTGTTTCTGACGTACCGGAAAGAGAACTTAAAGGGGCATGAAGCCGATATTTCACGCTTGGCAAACAATGGCGTAGAGTGCTTGTTAAATACTTCAATCGAAAAGTTGATTGCAACACCGGATCACGAAAGAATAGGGACTGTACTGCTAAAAAGTAATGACAACGGAGAGGGATTTGAGCTGTCTGTCGATGAGGTCATCATTAATCACGGTTATGAGCGCGACAAAGAACTGCTGGTGAACAGTGAAATTAAAATGGATCTGTGGGAACACCGGATTTCAGGATCAGTAATGAGCGGGACATCCGTGCCGGGTATTTATGCGGCAGGGGATGTTCTACATCATGATGGGAAACTGCACCTGATCGCGGGGGCATTCCAGGATGCTGCCAATGCGGTAAACCAAGCCAAACAATACATCACACCGGAGGCAAATTCGTCCGGGATGGTGTCTTCACATAATGACCTGTTCACGCAGAAAAACCGTGATTTAATGAAGCATTTATACAGACAGTAATGATAACAACTCAAGGGGGAGCCAAATGAAAAGACTATATGGATGGATTGCATCCTTAATTATACTAGCAGGATTACTGGCTGGGTGTTCCGAAACTTCAGTCACGCCTACACCAGAAGTTGGCAAGATCGAAGAAGCAGGATGGCCAAGAACAATTGCGGATGCCAGCGACAATGGAGTGGTGCTCGAGACACGACCTGAGCGTATAGCGGTTCTGCATCCCTTGTATTTAGATTACTTTTTTGCTCTTGATACGCCTCCAATCGCATCAACTAACGCAGCGGAAGCGATGAAGGATTTTGCTACTTTACAGCCTTACGCTGGAACTGCTGAAATCATTGATTTGGGCAGCAGCAATGCGAATCTGGAAATGATCATGGATGCAAAGCCTGATGTGATTGTAACCTTCAAGGGTTCTGTTGATAGCAATTATGAAGAGTTGAATAAGATTGCACCAGTCATCTTAATTGACTACACCGATACCTGGGAAAAAACGACGATGCTGTGTGCTCAGATTGTTGGTAAAGAGACATTAGCGGAACAAGCCATTAAGGAAACCCAAGAAAAGATTGCAAAAACAAAAGAACAGCTAAGTAGTCTTGAGAATAAAACCTTTGCTTTACTACGGGTCGACGGAAAAGCTAATTTTAATGCTCAAGGCTCTAAAAACACGATGTACTACAATCAAACTGTAGGCTTCGGGTTGTTGCCACCGAAGGGATATCCTGAAGAGGGAGGGGCCCTTTCTCTGGAAGGGATATACAGCATGAATCCTGATTATATTATTATCCAGCATGATATGAATATCGCAAAGGCAGCCATCAAGGACAAGGAAACTTCGAACGTGTGGAACTCACTGGAAGCAGTGAAAAATAATCATGTTCTTATCTTTGATAACTCACTTAATAGCGCAAGTATCCTGGCTGTCCGTTTGGCTGCAGATCATTTTCTGCAATTGGCGTCTGAACAATAAATTTATATTAAAAAATCCGATTGCACCTTTTAGGGCAATCGGATTTTTGTTATTAAGTTAAATATCTTGACTATTATTGATAATGGTTATCATTTATGATGAGGATTAGACAGATAACGGAGGGGTAGTCATTATGCACAAAAGCAATCAAATATTGCTTTGGGACCAAGCGACGGTCAAGTTATTGGATGTGCGCCATATTGAAAGGGTTCAAGGCGAAATTCTTCATAAGTACAAGATTCCTGCCAGTATATTTTTACTTTCGGTACAAGGGAGCGCTCAAGTTCAGTTAGATCACTCTGAATTTTCTTTTACAGGATTTCAAGTCCTGCATAGCGGGAAAGGGGCGATACTTAATATTGTTCCGACAAGTAAGAATTTTGTTTACTATATCATTTATTACCGTGCATGGATTCAAGAGGAGGATCTGTTCCAATCACAATATTGTTTTTCCCCTGATGCACCCATTTTACTTTATAACAAAATGCAATTGATGTATCTAAAATGGAACGAGCAAGAAGAGAGACTCAACGTAAAATCACTTTTTTATCAATTCATTCATCAGGTTTTAAAAGAATTACATAGAAAAGAGACTGAGGTGAAACAGACCAGTGTTGCAGTCCAAGTAATCACCTACATTCAGGAGTACTATGCGGAGCCAATTACATTAGATTCTCTTGCGGAAGTATTTAATTTCAGTGCTTATCATTTGTCATCCTTGTTTAAAGAGTACACAGGTATGAGTCCGATTGATTACTTAATTCGGTTTCGGCTTGAACTTGCAACAGAGCTTCTAATAACAACAGATGCTTCGGTCGGTGAAATATCAGCAAGCGTTGGTTATAAAGACGTATATTATTTCAGCCGAATTTTCAAGAAAAGAAAAGGTGTATCCCCTGCACATTTTAGAACAAAAGAGTCACAGCGGCCAAAAGTTGCTGAAAGTCCATTAAACTTCCCCACATCCTCTATTTTTGAACCCATCGTTCAACAGTATATTAATAATGATAATCATTATCATAATACGGAAAAAGGGGAATTACATATGTTTAAAATGACAAAATCTCAGACGACGGCCGCTTTACTGCTTTGCGGTTCTCTATTATTAGGTGCTTGCTCAAGTGGGACGGGTACTGCTACGAAGGAACAAAGTAATGGGAATGGAACCGTAAATCAAGCAACATCAGAAGAAAGTACGAACACTCGAATAGTATCAACGCCTAAGGGAGATGTGGAAGTACCAGCAGAGCCGAAAAGAGTGGCGGCTGACCAATATATGGGGCATTTATTGAAATTAGGAATTGTACCCATCGGAGCAAGAACGTTTATGCTGGATGAAGGCTGGATGGAAAAAGCGGACATACCCAAAGAAACGATCGAGAAAATTGAGGATTTAGGGGATTTCCCTTTAAATCTGGAAAAATTAACGATGCTAGATCCGGACTTAATTATCGGTTCGATCGATGAGAACATAGAACAATATGAGAAAATTGGGACCACTGTTTTTCTGCCTTATTGGGAGGGGTTAAAAACAGCAGGGCCGCTTGATAAATTTAGGAGTGTAAGCAGAATATTCGGAAAAGAAAAAGAAGCAGAAGAATGGATTACGGAATATGAACAGAAAGTAGCTGAAGCAAAGTCTAAACTTGCCGGGGTTATCAAGGAAGGGGAAACCGTTTCGATTGTTCAGTTTTCACAAAAGGCGGTATACGTCTTAGCGGCAAAGGGAGGAAACTATGGTTCTTCCACTATATACAATATGCTTCAGCTGCCTCCAACAGAAAGTGCAAAAAATATGGCGGAGGGATTTGAATCGATTTCATTAGAAGTGCTTCCAGAATATTTAGGTGATTATGTTTTTGTTTATAATGGCGATGCGGATGCTACCAATATAGCAATGGAAAGTAACATATGGAAAGGCATCCCTGCAGTGAAAAAGGGCAAAGTTTATTTGTATGGTGATAATTATCATGATGAATTCGTAATGGAAGATCCTTTTTCATTAGAGCTTCAGCTTGATACGATTGTGAATTTGTTACTTGGTTATCAGTAAATTAGGAGAGAGCGAAACGGAGCATTTATCCGTTTCGTTTTTTTTTGCTAATATCCCGATAGTCCAATCCTTCATCATAAGCCTCAGCAACTGTGACTTTTTTCATAATACCCTTTCTATATTCGACCCGTTTTATAGGCCAAAAGTATAATTTTTACAGCAGTTTACATAAATCTATCTTTTTTTTAATTGTTTTGAGATAGGATAGTAGATGTCTAGCAGGTGGGTATTTATGGTAATTACTCACCGGACTATATCTTGAGGAGGAAGGGTATGAAGGAGAAGAATTCAGTTTGGAAAAAGAGGCTGATGAACAGCACTCTAGCTGTGGCGGTGGCCGTACCACTTCAGCTGTTCACGTTCGGAGCCGGTTCGGCGGTATTCGCAGAAGGACCAAACGATCCTGCGCCGTACATTGAGGCCAAAGTCGTCAATGAGCATGCAGGCCAGAAGATCCTGTTCGACAACACCCATGAGCAGACTGCGGGAGCAGCCGATTGGGTGATTGACGGCGCTTTTTCAGACTTTGGGAATGCCCTTGCCCAGGAAGGCTATTATGTCAAAGAACTCCGCAAGACGACTCCAATTACTTTGAGTGATCTTTCCGATTATGATGTCTACATCGTCGCCGAATCCAACGTGCCCTACAAAGCAAGCGAGCAGCTTGCGATGGCGGAATATGTGGAGGATGGCGGCAGTATTTTCTTCATCGGCGACCATTATAACGCCGACCGCAACAAAAACCGCTGGGATGGTTCAGAAGCTTTCAACGGCTACCGCCGTGGAGCGTGGGACAATCCAGCCAAAGGCATGAATGCCGATGAGGTCGCTTCTTCAGCCATGCAGGGTGTGGTTAGCTCTGACTGGCTGGCGGACGAGTTCGGTGTCCGTTTCCGCTACAATGCGCTTGGCGACATTAACGCAACCAACGTCGTGGCTCCCGATCAAGCCTTCGGCATTACAACGGGCGTATCAGCGGTAGCTATGCATGCCGGTTCAACGCTGGCCATTCTAGACCCAGCCCGTGCGAAAGGTATCGTCTACCTGCCGCAAACCAATGCTGCCTGGGCCAATGCCGTAGACCAGGGGGTCTATAACGGCGGCGGTGTGGCAGAAGGTCCCTATGTGGCAGTTGCTAAAAAAGGCGCCGGCAAGGCAGCCTTCATCGGTGACTCATCTCCTGTAGAGGATGCAACACCTAAATACCTGCGCGAAGATACCGGCGCCAAGAAAACAACTTACGATGGCTTCAAGGAAGTGGACGATGCCACACTGCTGGTTAACACCGTGAACTGGCTCGCCGAGCAGGAGAGCTATACGGATTTCACCCAGGTGAATGGCCTGACGCTAGATCAGCCGACAACACTGCTGCCATT
The DNA here is from genome assembly GCF_038004505.1 of Paenibacillus sp. FSL R7-0048. Taxonomy (NCBI): domain Bacteria; kingdom Bacillati; phylum Bacillota; class Bacilli; order Caryophanales; family Paenibacillaceae; genus Paenibacillus; species Paenibacillus sp. FSL R7-0048. The sequence goes on from NZ_JBBORF010000001.1 coordinate 3,731,349, forward strand.
CGAGGAGCCGGCGCTGTCCACTGAGCCGCAGCCGGAGCCTTGGGCTCAACCTAATGCTGGCTACAAATGGTATGATCGCAGCACCTTCAAAGCAGGCTCCTACGGCGGACCGGCAGCCACTGCAAGTGCGGTTTATAACTTCACGCACCAGGCTGTGCTGCCAAATGCACAGAATTTTCAGATTCGGGTGAGTGCAGATAATCTTCCTGCAGGCACAAGCGTATCCGGCTTCCAGGTAGGTGTCTACCAGGTAAGCAGCGGCGCCCAAATCGCCAAGATTCAGAACAGCGACGGTACCTGGCCAAGCAGCTACGGCTATAGCTCCTCATTCAATCTGACAGGTGATCTGAACGGTCATGCCTATAAGGATCTGACGATCCAGATCAAGCCGGGCACCACAGCTGCATCCAATCTGCGCCTTCGCCAGAACAGTACAAACCTCAAGACTGAATCGGTGACGCTGGGCAATGTTCCTGCTGAACCGCTTCCGGCTGAGGAAGATCCCATTCCGGCTACAATCTCTATCAGCGACTCCCGGGCTAAGGCAGCCGGATCACTGGTAACGGTGGAGGGGACCGTGACGACTGAGCCGGGTATCTTCGGCGGACAGTCCTTCTATCTCCAAGATGGAACCGGTGGGGTTTATGTCTTTCAGAGTCAGAGCGGCTTCCACGTGGGCGATAAGGTCAAGGTAACAGCGTCCACCGCATTGTACAACACAGAGCTGGAGCTGACAGAAGCAGTGCAAATTGCGAAGACGGGCACGGCGACACTACCGCAGCCGATTGCGGCGAGCATGGTGAATGATGCCAACCAAGGCCAATTGGTTCAACTGAACGGTGTGACCGTGGCGAACATTATCAACGCTACGCCAAGCGGCTCCTTTGAATTCGACGCCGTCAATGCCGACGGGACAAGCAATCATGTGCGCGTGGATGCCCGGACAGGCATTACTAAGGATATCTTCCCTTATACAGAGGGACAGAAACTTAATATTACAGGTGTTGCCGCAATTTTTAAAGGCATCTACCAGCTCAAGCCGAGAAGCCTCGATGACTTCGCCGCAGCAGCAGAAGAGGGAGCTCCGGTAACAACGGCGACGCTTTCTGCCGAGCCTAATGCTTCCGGCTGGTTTAACCAGCCAGTCACCGTTACCCTGAAGGCGAATACAGATACAGCTAATGTTTATTACTCGCTGAACGGCAACAAGGAAGCTGAGTACAGTACACCTGTGGACCTGAAGGAAGACGGGCGGCATACATTGACATACCATGCTGTGCCGGCAAAAGGCAAAGCGGAAGATCTAAAGACGCTGAACCTCAATATTGATACGGCTCCACCGGTTGCCGAACTGAAAGAATCCGGTCATGAGGTGAGAGATGTAGAAGAAGGAGCGCAGCTTTCCTTTGAATTGACTGCTGACGATGTATTGTCAGGTGTAACCTCGAAACAGCTTCTATTAGATGGAAGACCGATTGCCGAAGGCCAGACCCTGAGCGCCGCCGATTTAGGCGCCGGCCCCCACACCGTGAAATACATCGTGCATGACGCGGCCGGCAATACGACTGAAAAGAACAATACGTTTCAGGTTATTGGCGGCCAGGTGATTGCGACTGGTAAGCCAGGACAAGCTGTGCTATCCTCCAACAGCAGCTATGCTAATGGACTTAGTGATGGTAACTATACAGTCACCATGAACCTATGGTGGGGTAATAACGGCACGAGTTACAAACTCTATGAGAACGGCACACTGATTGATTCCAAGACACTGAAAGATGTATCGCCGGCTGCCCAGACGGCAAGTACAGATCTTCATGGTAAGGTGAACGGCACTTATGTTTACACTGCGGAGTTAATCAACAAATATGGCACGACCAAGAGCGATCCGCTTACGGTCACCATAAGTGACTCCGCGCCGGGCAAGCCGATACTATCCGAAGATAACTGGGACGGAGATGGCACCTATAAGGTGTCGATGAATCTGTGGTGGGGGACTAACGCTACAGAATACCGCCTGTATGAGAACGGGGAGCTCATCGACTCGCAGCCGCTGAATGCCCATACGCCTTCGGCACAAAGTGCAGCAACCACTATCAGCGGACGCACTGCCGGTGTGTACGAATATCGGGCGGAGCTGGTCAACGCGGCGGGAGTGACTGCCAGTGATACGATCAAGGTAACGGTCATCCGCTAAACAGACTGACAGTAACAATAAAAGTAAAAAACGAAGAGCGCCGGATTCCAGGCCACTCTTCGTTTTTTACATTACCATTAGTTCAATTGTGCCTCGCAAAAAGCCCTGGTTCGCACCAGGGCTGCAAATCATGTGGATTATAGGCCGCTATCATCGGTAGTTTCGTAACCATAGTCGAAGGTCTCGATAGTACCATCATCATATTGAAGTGTGAGCTGGTCAATAATAATCGTATGTATTGTATTCTGATATGTAAAATCACTGAAAATAAATAAAGTATCATTGGGCTCAACCGGCCCCACATATTTAAGTGAAAAGCTGCTCTTGCCGTTCAGCTGATCATTGGAAGGATCGCCTACTGGATTAAACGTGCTGATGTGGGCTGTGTAATAATTGATCCTTTTTCCAGTTAAGTTGTCAGCTTCCCAAGTAAGCTTAACAGCATCGGCAGAGTTCGTACTATACTTGAATTCTAATGGCGCACCAATCCCTTGCCCGGATGGGGTATCTGCTACTGACAGATCTTCAGAGTCATCACCGACGGGTCCAGTATCATCATCCGAAGGCATATCTTCCAAGACAACGGCTTCCGGGGAAGGGGAAGATTCAGTAGGATTGGATCCAGTAGTGTTGGATTCAGCAGCAATAGCAGCTTTATCTAAGGTACTAGGCGGTATTTCTTCGATAACGGGATTACTTGCCACAGTCTGCCCATTGAAGCGTGTTTCAACGCTAGGGGCCACGTAAATCCCTAAAAGAAAAGCTATCATGATGGATAAAACATAGATGAGGACTAGATTGAACCGACTCAAATACACACTTCCTTTATTGTTATTTTTAATATGAACCTACTTATAATGACATGATTCCTAAGGATTTGACAATATTATTGTGAAAAATAGTTGCGACTGTGCAGAGACCAAATGTTTAAAGATCAACTCATTTAATAGGGGTTGATTTTTTTATGTCCTACATAAAATAAATCAATTTAAGACTATTAATTTAAAAAGATTATGCTATAATCGTAATTATTACGATTAAGATTTTGGAGTTGAATGCCATCAATCGATACTTGTTGCAACGCTTATTGCAGCTCATCCCCGTGCTGCTCGGCATCTCTTGCATTACCTTTGCGCTGATGCATTTAACACCAGGTGATCCAGCGGAGATCATGCTGCGTGCTGACGGCATCAAACCTACGCAGGAAGCTATTGAGGCGACCAGACATACACTTGGTCTGGATGGTCCTGTACATAAGCAATATTTTCACTGGTTGAACCGGGTATCCCATCTCGATTTTGGCTTATCTTACAGCAGCGGTCGTCCAGTGTTCACAGAGCTGATGAGTCGTTTTCCGGCAACTTTACTGCTCAGTGCCTGTTCCGTATTGTCCGCTATTCTTATTGCCCTGCCGATAGGAGTGGGGTCTGCATTATATCCAGGTAGAATGCTTGATCGACTGGGAAGAGTATGTGCAATGCTCAGTGTTTCAATGCCAGGATACTGGCTAAGTCTGCTTCTGATTTATTATGGTGCGGTGAAGTTTAAGCTATTTCCTGTGATGGGAATGGATGGGGTATCCAGTGTCATTCTACCTGCCCTCACACTAGGATTTGGTATGGCAGGAGTCTACATCCGCTTGATTCGTTCCAGTCTCCTAGACGTTTTGGGCAAGCGTTACATCACAGCAGCTAGAGCTAAGGGGCTGCAGGAATGGAGAATAATCATTCGGCATGCACTTCGTAATGCGCTTCTTCCGAGTCTTACCCTCCTTGGGGTTAACATAGCGGGGCTATTAGGCGGTTCCGTTATTGTTGAAACTATATTTTCTTGGCCGGGAATTGGTAAGTATGCCATTGAGGCGATTTTTGCGAAAGACTATATTGTCATTCAGGGTTACGTATTATGGATGGCTGTTGTCGTTGTCCTGATTAACTTGACAGTGGATTTATTACATCTGCTGCTGGATCCGCGAATCAGGCTGCGGTGACGATTTAGAAGGAGCGGATTGTCATATTTCGTATTAGCTTATTTAAGAATAAGGGAGCAAGGTTAGGAGCGGGCATAGTACTTTTGTTCATATCCGTTGGACTCTTTGCCCCATGGCTCTCACCTTCCGATCCGCTGCAGATTCACATGGAACTCAAACTGGCTACACCTTCCTGGCAATACCCGCTCGGTACGGATCATCTGGGACGCTGTGTCTTATCCCGATTAATCTATGGGACCCGAACCTCCCTGAATGATTCGTTTATGGTGTTGATCGTTGTTTTTGCGATTAGCATCCCTGTTGGTTTACTGGCTGGTTACGCTGGCGGCAAGATCGATCATTTGATTATGCGGATCATAGATATATTGCTTGCCTTTCCCAGCTTAATCCTATCCCTTGCTATTACAGCCATGCTAGGTCCCAGTATGAAGAATCTGCTAATCGCATTTGCTGCTGTCTGGTGGACGGGGTATGCCAGAGTGATACGCAGTATGGTCCTTCAAATCAAGGAAAGTGAATATATTACAGCGGCCAAAGCGTCAGGCACTTCTCATTTACAAATTATTTTCAGGCATATTCTGCTGAACGCAGCCCGGCCTATTCTGGTTCTTGCTTCTATGGAAGTGGGTACGATTATGCTCTCCATTGCGGGTTTGTCCTTTCTGGGTTTGGGAGCTCAGCCGCCTACACCGGAATGGGGAGTAATGCTGAACGACAGCCGTGCCTATATTCAAACGGAGCCGCGGTTGATGCTATTTCCGGGAATGATGATCATGCTGGCGGTTCTGGGCTTTAATCTGTTGGGAGAAGGCTTGCGACAACCAGAGCGTGCTTTCAATTCTGTAGTAAAGTGGGGGGCCAGAATATGATGGCAGAGTCTCCACTGCTGAAGGTCAGTCATTTACGCACCTGCTTTCACACAGGCAGTTATAAAGTTACAGCGGTTGATGATGTCAGTATCGAGGTGAAATCCCGGCAGATTGTCGCACTTGTAGGTGAGAGCGGCAGCGGTAAAAGTGTTACGGCAATGTCCATATTAGGATTAGTAGATTCTCCAGGCATAGTTGAGAGTGGAGAAATCTGGCTTAAGGGTAACAATCTTCGTGAGTGCTCCAGCCGTCAGTTACAGAAACTTCGGGGAACAAAAATGGCTGTTATCTTTCAAGATCCTATGAACGCGCTGAATCCGGTACTTACTATTGGCAGGCAGATCATGGAGACGATTAAACTGCACAAGCGTATATCGGGAAAAGAAGCAAAGCTGCTTGCCATGAGGCAGATGGAGCAAGCAGGGCTCAGCGAGCCTAAATTGCTTTTCAATAAATATCCTTTTCAAATTAGCGGTGGTATGTGTCAAAGAGTAATGATCGCCATCGCCCTGGTATCCGGAGCACAATTGCTAATTGCAGATGAGCCTACAACGGCATTGGATGTAACCATTCAAGCCCAGATTCTTAAAGAGCTGGACCGAATCAGATGGACGAACAATGTCGGCATTCTATTAATTACCCATGATCTTGGCGTTGTTGCGGAGCTTGCAGATTATGTATATGTGATGAAGTCCGGGAAGATTGTGGAATCAGGCAATGTGTTTGAACTCTTTTCTAATCCCGTGCATCCCTATACTAAATATTTAATGGAGTGCAGATAACAACGGTAATATTACATTTTTCAGGGACGTGGTGATCTTGAAGATATTGGAAGCGGTAAGCCTGAACAAGAAATATGGGATGGAAAGGGGGTGGTTCACACGTAATGCCAGAAGTGTTCATGCCGTCAACAACCTGTCTCTCAGTCTGGAGAGCGGTGAGACCCTTGGTTTAGTGGGGGAAAGTGGCTGTGGTAAGAGCACTTTGGCCAGACTTCTGCTGGGACTGGAGAAACCATCCTCCGGAAGAGTTATGTACCGGAACGAGGATTATACGGATTGGACCTTTAGCGAAATGCGCATGATCCGCAGGAAGATGCAGATGGTGTTTCAGAACAGTCTGGCTTCATTTAATCCGTTGTTTACGGTAGAGCAGATTATCGGGGAGCCTCTTCGAAACTATGGAGAGAGGAAGGCTGGAGCCCGCAGGGCCACGGTAGCAGACACACTTGAGCTTGTGGGACTTGAACGGCAGCATATTCACCGCTATCCGCATGAACTCAGCGGCGGACAGCAGCAAAGGGTCGGAATTGCGCGCGCAATCGCCTTGCGGCCGGAGCTGATTATCTGCGATGAACCTTTCTCAAGTCTCGATGTCACCCTGCGAAAGCAAATGATGGATCTGCTGCAGGAGTTGAAGCATGAGCTGGGATTATCCTATGTATTCATTACACATGACTTGTCAGTTGTAAATCGTTTTTGCGACAGTGTGGCTGTGATGTGTCAAGGGGAAATTGTAGAGAAGCAATCGGGTGCAACCATATTGCAGCAAGCAGACCACCCTTATACAAGAACATTGCTCTCCTCGGTACCTGTGCAGGACCCCCGCTTAAGAAAGAAGAGACTGGGAGAGGAGTGGCAACCCAGCCATTCCTATGATGTTAAGTAGAGAAAGGATGTACCAAGAATGAGAACGAACCCTAAGACAAAAAAACTATTATCAAAATCGTTATTCTTTATGCTTCTTGTAATAGTTGTGTTGATATCAGGTTGCAGCAACAGTAATAACAGCAATTCTACGGCTAGAGCCAATAATACCGCCAATAATGAAGCTGCACAAGGATCTGAAGCTCAGGACAAGACAGTCACTGTTGCTATATCGTCTGATGCCGGTATAGACCGATTGGATGCCGGTGCCTATGATGGTTCGATGAATGTGCACGCGATGATATATGAGGGGTTAGTGGAGTATGGTGAAAAAGGCGAAATACTGCCGTCGCTTGCGGAGTCTTGGGATATTTCAGAAGATGGGAAAGTATATACGTTCCATCTTCGCCATGACGTCAAATTCTCTGACGGTACGGAGTTTAATGCCGACGCAGTTAAATTCTCCTTCGAACGCTGGATTAAGGATCCAGCCAATTCGTTAAATGTAGCAACTGCGATGCAATCCCTTGTTGTTGTGGACGAACATACGATTACAATGACATTCAACAAAGCGTATTATCCCTTCTTAACCGAGTTATCCTTTGCAAGACCGGTCCGAATTATCAGCCCTTCCGCTGTGGAACCCGCAGGAGATATTACGGGTAAATTCATCAAAGCGATTGGAACTGGCGCATGGATAGCTGTGAGCTACAAAACAGATCAGGAAGCCGTACTGGTCAGAAATCCGAAGTATTGGGGAGAAATGCCGAAGCTGTCGAAAATTATTTTAAAGGTAATCCCTGATCCACAGTCCAGAGTACTAGCGCTGCAAGCTGGAGATGTTGACATTGCCGGGGGACAAATGGGTAAGCTACCAGTCGAAAGCGTGCCAGTGATTGAAGCAGATTCTTCACTGACCTTGCAAAAAGCACAAGGAACAAACTCACATTTCATGATCTTTAACTACAAAACGCCCGCACTTCAAGATCTGAATGTGCGCAAAGCTATCAATTTGGCAATTAATAAAAAAAGCATTGTCGAAGATCTTATGGACGGTATCGGCAGTGAAGCTCAAAGCCTGTTCCCGCTGACAGTTCCTTATGTGACGGAGTCCAATAATACTTGGTACGGCTTCAATCCGCTGGAAGCGAAGCAACTGCTAGCAGCTGCCGGTTACACGGATTCGGACGGAGATGGAATTGTACAGAAGGACGGAGCGCCGCTTGAGCTTAATTTCGTGCTGCAGCAGGCTGAATATCCCGAATGGAAGTCGATTAGTGAACTGGTTCAGTCTGAGTTAAAGGAGATTGGCATTAGAGTGAATCTTCAGGTTCTTGAGCCGAATGCCTATTACGATGCCTTATGGACAAGCAAAGCCTATGATCTAATCATGTACCGGACTTATGATGATGCCTATAATCCGCATGCATTCTTGCTGTCCCTATTTCATAAAACAGCTGACGCATCTGCTGTCGTATGGTCTGATCCTGGACTAGAATCACTGATTGACACAGCAGTAGGAACAACCGATATTCAGGAACGTCAGACCGCATATGACTCCATTTTCTCCAAATTGTATCAGGAGGCTATGTTTGCAGCTATTTATTTTCCTGACGATATCTTGGCAGTAAATAATAGAGTGACTGGATTTAAACCGGGGTACTCCACCTTTATGCCGGTCTTCTGGAATCTACTCGACATAGGAGAAAAATGATGTTAAAAGAGATTTCGAAATACTGGACATCAAGCTCGGAGAGTTATGACAAAGTCATACAGACTCAATTCCGCAGCAAAAAAACCATAAACCTCTGGAAACAACTGCTTATTAAAGGGTTGGGAACAACTCCCCAGCAAAAGGTGCTGGATGTGGGAACAGGGCCTGGCTTTTTCTCCATACTCTTATCACAGATGGGTCATCTGCCTACAGCGGTGGATACCTCTCAGGGAATGATCGATAGAGCTTCACGAAATTTTGAGAGTTATGGATATAAAGTTCCAGCTTATGTCGCTGATGCTGCCGATTTGCATATGGAGCTAGAGAATAGCTTTGAGGCAGTGGTCTGCAGGGATGTAGTATGGACGATTCCTGATCCACAGAGGGCTTATGCTGAATGGTATCGGATTCTAAAACCGGGCGGGACCCTGATTATTTTTGACGGTAACTATTTGTATAAAGAGAGCAAGACTGTATTCCATAGACTTTGGTATGCCTTGTCCTGGACACTGATTCTACTCACAGAACAAAGAATCCGCCAGCGAAGCAGTCAAGATAAAAGCCTGCTAAGCGAGTTGCCATATGTTAATGTATTACGGCCTGAAGCTGACGAGACAGCGCTGAAACAGGCCGGGTTCCGAACCATAGATGTTCACCGGAACTTTATCCCTGCCCGTGCGATGCCGCTAGATTATTTGAAATACGGTTACCAGAATGTAAACCGGTTCATGATACTTGCCAAGAAGGAGTGAATGATAAATGGGTTTCCTGGCTTCTTCTCTGTGATTCTTTCGAGTGCCGGGCATCTGGTTACTGCGATCGATTGCACCGACAATATGCTGGAAGAAGCACTTGCCCACTCCATTCGTGAAGGTGTAACCGTTACTTTCCGCAAGATGGATTCGCACAAGCTTGACTTTGCTGCGGAGAGCTTCGATCTGATCGTGTGCCGCAATGTCACCTGGAGCCTTACCGATCCGCAGTCAGCCTACAAAGAGTGGAGAAGAGTACTTAAGCCTGGGGGACGGCTGCTGGTTTTTGATGCCAACTGGAATCGCCATCTCTGGGATGAAGAGATGCAGCAAAAGCGAGTAGAGGATCAGCAAAACTATGTAGATAAGGGCTTTGGTGAACTCCCGCATCATAAGGACATAGAGGAGACAGACCGTCTGAGTCTTGTATTGCCGCTGACCAGAGAAAGGCGTCCCGAGTGGGATATACGGACTCTCAAAAAAGAAGGCTTCGTTAATATTTTTGCTGAAGAGAATTTGAACGCAAAAATTCTGGATGAGAAACAGCAAGTCTTAAACCGGTCAACACCGATATTCATGATTTGTGCTGAGAAATAATAGAATAGTGAGAACCTACACATATTAAATGAAGTATACAATAAAAAGCAGCGATCTCTAATGAGAATCGCTGCTTTTTGAGTAAAGGACAAGAACATTATTTCATTTCCGATTTGATGTTAATCTAAAACTTCTTTTTTTTGGGCTTGTTCATATTCCGTTCATATTGTCGTCACGAAGAGTACATCTTGATTGATTACACTTTGAATATGTCGTCAAGGCGGCACTTCAGATACAGGGACAAGGAAGGGAAGAGATGAACGTGGCAAATAAGGTGGAAATAAAAACAACAGGGACTAAGAGCCACAAGAAACGGAACCTATGGTTAAAAATAATCGGAGGTATTGTAGGGGCGCTCGTGCTGTTCATGGGCATCGTTTTTATCGTTGATGCAATCAGCGACGGGGTAGAGAAAAAGAAAATCGAATCGTATGGCCAGTATGTCAATGTGGATGGGAAAAAGATGAATGTGCTTATTCAAGGCAGTGGAGAACAAACTGTTGTACTCCTACCGGGACAAGGAACCCCGACGCCTGCACTTGATTTCAAATTGCTGATCGATGAAATTACCCCTAATTATAAAGTCGTGGTGGTCGAGCCTTTCGGTTATGGTTTGAGCGATGAAACCGAGAAGGAGAGAACGACTGAGAATATAGTAAGTGAGGTTCACGAAGCAGTGCAGCAACTGGGTTTAGACCGTTACATTCTAATGGGACATTCCATCGCGGGACTTTACGGAGCGACCTATGTGAACACATATCCGGATGAAGTTCTTGCTTTTGTCGGCATCGATAGCAGCGTTCCCAATCAACCCGGAATGGATGTCAAATTACCTTTGAACGCCATGAAATTTCTTCAAAAATCAGGTCTAATGAGATTGGTCCAAAAAGTGAGCGGAGATCCCTATGAATCGCTTGCGTTCGATGAGCATACCAAAGAACAGATGCGTTTGATTTCGAATCAAGTCGCGACCAATCCAACGTTGATGAATGAACTGGGCCACCTCGGTTCCAATTTCAAAAATGGAGAAAAAATCACAATGCCAAATGACTTGCCGCTGCTTCTCTTCGTTCAATCGAATAACGAGCACAATAAACAGTGGATTCCGCTGCATGAGGAGCAAGTCAAACAATCCGCACAGGGCAAAATGATCCCAATGGAGGGGTCCCACTATCTGCATCATACAAAATACAAAGAAATCGCTGAGGCATTCAAAGAGTACATGAAACAAATTCAAATTCAATAGTAGGGTTGATAATTAAACTGCGGAGCCGAACTTGGTTCCGTGGTTTCTTTGTTTTTTCATTTATAAACACGATTTTTAAACCTTATTCCTGGGACATTGGAGTATGGTATACCTCAAGACAAATTTTGGTCATTTCGTCTATGGATTTTGCAAAGTCTGATTGTATCCATTTAAGGAGAACATTATAGAGGGCCCCCGCTTTAAAGTATATTCGGTACACATTCTCGTCGCTTTTGTCATGAGCAGTAGAAAGCATCATTTCATTCAAGCAATCCAGAATTACATGATCAAACTTTGCACTCTGAAGTGCTTTGTAGATGTTCCGCTGCTGAAAAATAACTTCAAAAAGCACTTTGATAAATTTTTGAGGTTCTTTAGCTTTGCCTGTTAATTCATTGGTGTAAGGTAAGAGTCTTTGATTAATTTCGAAAATAAGCGAATCGACCAAATCCACCAGGATCTCTTGCTTGGAGGAATAGTTGTTGTAATAGGCTGTTCGAGAAACCCCTGCGCGCTTCACAATATCGGTGATGGTGATTTTGTCAAAAGGCTGTTCCTGGATCAAGAAGACTAATGCCGTACAGATGGCTTCTCTTGTCAAACGGTTGGTTTCTTTATTGGAACGATGCTTAGAGGTATTTGGACTGTATAATTCATGATTTGAGATGACATTTCCCCTCCATTTGTACATTCTGATGTTCGTTTCATTGTTTTTCATGAGTATTTTCAATATGCTAAAACCATAAGGCATTACAAATGTAATGTCAAAATAATCGTTAGTTAAAATGGGAGGGCGTCATGTTAGAAATCTTATATAGACGATTGTCAGTGGTGCTGCTTTTGATCCTAGCACTATGTGCTACGGTATTCATTGGCAAAGAAACGGTAATCTCGATCATGACCATTATCTTTTTGTTAGCAGAATTAGGCATCTCTTTTTTACTATTAAAGAAGCGTGAGAAGTTACATGTAGTATTTATTAGTGCGATGGTGGCAGAAGGGTTATTTTTAATCACAAGAAATTTTTGGCTGCTTGCGCTTTCTATCCTCTTGCTGATCATAGCGGGCATATGGAGAGGACTCTTGGGGCAAAAGGTAAGCAGAAGAGTTACTCCGTTTCTAGTGGTTCGTAAAGTGTTATTCAGCATTGCTGCACTTATCGTTACTGCACTTTGGGGTATTGGAATCTATGCAAAACCTATTACAACACCTGTAGCATTAGCTGCTGATACGACAGTGACGATCGATGAACGCAAATTGGATTCTGCAGCAGTGATGCTCAAAGATATTGAAGTAATGAATTCTTTTGGAAGCCGTACAACCGGCTCTGAGGGTCACAATCAGTTTATTGCTTGGCTGAAGCAGCAGGTATCGGATATGGGGCTGCAAGTTTATCGTGATCGCTATACTTTTGACCGATGGGAAGAAAAGAACAGCGCTTTAATGATTGATCAGCAGGCAATTCATGTCTCTTCAGCTTTTCCCTATTCCGGGGAAACTGACGAAAAAGGTGTAACTGGGGAGCTGGTGTATACGAAGCGTGGTGAATATGGCCAGGCCAGCGGAAAAATTGCTGTCATTGAAATTGAGAATTTCAGAAATTTTCCAAGTGGGATCGTTATGAATATGCGGGATTCATCACCAATGGACAACCAAATTACCCCAAATGAAGGCGATCTAGTCCTCACTACAGCTTTAAAAGAAGCTAAATTGGAGCAAGCGAAGGAAAAGGGCGTAAAAGCTGTTGTTTTAGTCTGGAAAGGGGTATCTGACGATAAGGTTGAAGAGCAATATGTGCCTTTTACCACCGATTATGCTGGAATCCCTGCGATCTGGGTTAATGAAACGGAAGGGCAAAAGGTTATCAGGGCAGCTCAGGAGCATAAAGAAGGTACGGTTATTTTAGAAGCGGTAATACAAAAAGATGCCCCCACAGAATCCTTTTATGTGAAAATTGACGGTAAGAATAAAGACGAAGCAATTATCGTAAATACTCATACGGATGGGATAAATGTGGTGGAGGAGAATGGCGCTGTGGGCATGCTGTCTATGATTCGTTACTTACAGCAGGAGCAGCCGGAACGTACGATGATATTTGCTTTTGTGACAGGGCATTTTAGATTACCGGAGTTCAAAGGGTCCTCTCAGGCAACTTCCACCTGGATGGAGGGGCATCGAGAGCTGTGGGATGGCAAGAATGGCCATTTAAAAGCTGTAGCTGGAATTACGGTCGAGCATTTAGGCAGCATGGAGTGGAAGGACGATGATACGGGTCACTATGGTCCAACTGGACAAATAAGTACAGAATATACCTATGCGGGCAATGAAATGATGGCAGCCATTTGGCTGAAGGCTATTGAAAAGACAGATAGCACACGTACTGTATTATTGCGTGGACATAACAAGTTTGAGTTTGGAGAGAGTCAGCCCTTATTTGAAGCAGGGATACCGGTGATTGGTTTCATTCCAATGCCCGACTATCTGCTCGTGGATAGTGACAACAGAGAGATGGACAAATTTGATGCAAAGCTAATGCATACGCAAATTGTATCGTTGCTGAAAGCGGTCAAGCTAGTGGACGGAACGGAGACGACTAAGCTTGGGAAGTCAGATGGGTATTCTTTTTTCTACGGCCGTACTAAATGATATTGGCAGATCAAGATTTGTCATGACGAAGATGACATTAGCTTTAATTCAAAAAACACTGATGATTTGAGTCAGTGTTTTTTTATTGCAAAAGGGGGATATATTACGGCTCAAAATGAGAAAATATCGTTTTTTTGCCAGCATCGAAGTAGGAGGGAACTTGTGACATCATATATACACTAATCAATCAATAGCTCCTTCGGGTACTTTTTGTGTTATTCACTGAGTTGTCAGAAAGATTTGACCCTTTCTTGAACGTTTAGGGATTAAGAGATATCTGTGATTGAATTACTTGCAATTTAAGATAAGATGATTTTAATTATTAGGTCACATTATAATTTTGACTGCTCAGTATCAGGTAAATCGGGCTCGCCAACTCTTGCTTTGTGAATTTTTTCTCTTTTTACATAGCAAAGAACGATGAACGTCATACTAAAACGAACAGGCAACGATGTCGCTGAACCTTGCTAAACCTGATATTGAATGCAGCCAACAGTTAGCAGGCCTAATCATAGAAAAATGAACAGTGTTTTGAAGGGAGCAGTAAAGAATGGCAATTGATACGGTGCTATGGAGCAGGCTGGTGACAGGCTTGACTCTCGGGTTCCACGTTATTTTTGCGACGATTGGCGTCGGTATACCGCTAATGATCGCTATAGCAGAGTTTATCGGGATTCGGAAGAAGGACCCCCATTATACACTTATGGCAAAGCGGTGGTCTCGAGGATTTGTCATTTCTGTGGCGGTTGGTGTCGTGACCGGTACAGCGATTTCACTACAGCTGGCCCTGGTATGGCCGAATTTTATGAAACTGGCTGGGAATGTCATTGCACTTCCGTTATTCATGGAGGTGTTCGCGTTCTTCTTTGAAGCTATCTTCTTGGGCATTTATTTGTATACATGGGGTCGGTTCAAAAATCCGTATATCCATTGGCTGCTGACGATACCGATTGTCGCCGGGGCAGGCATGTCTGCCGTTTTTATTACGACGGTGAACGGATTCATGAACCAGCCTGAAGGCTTTGTCATGGAAGCAGGCCAATTCACAGCGATTAACCCGGTGCAAGCGATGCTGAATACGGCGACGTTCTCCAAAGTGTTCCATGTATTAAGCTCGGCCTATTTGACAGGAGCTGCCTTGTTAGCCGGGATTGCAGCCTTCGCGATGCTGAGAAAAGGTGTGTCCGCATACCACAAAAAATCTTTAAATCTCATGATGGCGGTCGTTTTACTATTCGGTTTGCTGAACACGTTAGCCGGTGATGTGTCTGCCAAGTTTTTGGCCGAGCATCAGCCAGAGAAGCTTGCAGCGGCAGAGTGGCATTTTGAGACGAGCAGCAGTGTGGATTTGGTACTATTGGGATGGCTGAATGCAGAGCATGAAGTTCTAGGGGCTCTTCATCTGCCGAAGCTGCTCAGCTTCCTGGCCTTTGGAGACTTTAATGCAGAGGTGACGGGGCTCGAGGAATTCCCCAAGGAAGAATGGCCACCGCTTCTCGTTCATTATCTGTTTGATTTAATGGTCGGAATTGGATTTACTCTGCTCGCGATTTCGTTTCTATATTTTCTGTTTGTGTTCTGGAAAAAGCGTAATGAGCTTAACAAGTGGATGCTTCGCATCATCGCACTGAGCGCCCCTCTCGCTTTTCTGGCTGTTGAGCTGGGATGGTTTTATGCAGAGATTGGCCGACAGCCGTGGATTATCCGTGGATATATGCGTGTTGAGGAGGCTGCCACGTCTTCACCGAATGTAAGAATTATATTCTTCGCCTTATTGCTCTTGTACATCGTTCTCGGCAGTATGTGTGTAATCGTGCTGAGACGCTTGTTCAACAATAATCCGGCAGAAGCTGAGATGGAGAAATGGATAAAGGATCATCCTAATCAATTTACGGAAAAGGGGGGCACTGAATGATGAGTTACGAATTGATTGGCATCTCGGTGCTCTGGCTGTTTTTGTACGGCTATTTAATTATAGCTTCCATTGATTTCGGAGCGGGTTTCTTCGCCTTTTATGCACGTTTAACAAAGCAGGATCATCTCATTAATCGTCTGATTTCCCGATATTTATCACCCGTATGGGAGATTACAAATGTATTTTTTATCTTTTTCTATATTGGCATCGTCGGTTTTTTTCCGGACACAGCCTATTATTATGGCTCCGCGTTACTTGTTCCGGGAAGCATTGCAGTGATTCTTCTTGCGATTCGCGGTTCATTCTATGCTTTTGAAAATTACGGTTCCAAGAAAAACATAGTATATCTTTTTTTGTACGGAGCTACAGGTTTGCTTATTCCAGCATCGTTGTCAGTGGCGCTAACTTTGTCTGAAGGCGGCTTTATCGTGAAGCAGGGGGAAACGGTTTCTCTAGATTACTGGGCGCTGTTTACCAATCCGTTATCGTGGAGTATCGTTGGACTGGCAATCGTGTCCGTTTTGTTCATTAGCGGCTCATTTCTGACATTTTACGCTTCTCGGGCGGAGGATCATTCCGCGTTGAAGCTGATGCGCAACTACGCCCTGTTTTGGAGCACACCGACGATAATCCTCGCACTGACAGCATTTATCTATTTGGGTCAACACAATGAGCGGCATTTTCAAAATATGATGGATTTATGGTGGTTGCTGGCACTTTCCGTTGCTTTCTTCATGATCGCGATGTGGCTATTATATAACGGACGCCGTTACGGATTAGCTTTTATATGCGTCATGTTGCAGTTTTTCTGTGCCTTTTTTGCTTATGGGATTGGGCAATACCCTTATATTCTTGATCCGTATATCACGATTCAGAGCAGTGCAACTTCACCTGCAATGGGTTTAGCGTTAGTTATTGTGTTTATCGGCGGTCTATGCCTGTTGATCCCATCCCTTATTCTGGTCTTCAAACTCTTCCTGTTTGATGCAGATTATGTAAAAGGGAAAAAATAAAGATGTTTAATCCATTACGGCATGTTTGAGGTTTCCCTACAAGCCTATAGATAAAGGAGGTGTGATCTGTGAAGAGGAAATCCAGTCTGATTTCTCAACAAATGTCTTCACAAAGGAAAAACAGGGCTCTCCTCGCAATCATTTCACTAGCGCTTGGTATAGCTATTGTGAGTCAGGCTGGGCTGCTTGCTGAAGCAGTCCAACGGATTTTTGTCGAGAAAGCTTCATTTTCATCGGTTATCCTGTTGCTCGGCATACTTCTAGCTGTTATGGCTGTACGCACACTGTTGTCTTATGGAAACGGTATAGTTGGCTTACATATGGCTGCCACTGCTAAGACAAATATGCGCGCTGCCGTGCTGCAAAACTTGACTCATGCCTCCATGCCTTCAACCCTTCGTGGACAGACGGGAGGAAAGGTCAGTGTTGCTCTGGATGCTGTGGATGAGGCCGATAGTTATTTCAGTCAATACATGCCGCGTATGATGGAAGCTGCTATCATCCCGGTTCTGATTTTGGTCGTTACATTTATCCAACATGCCAACACAGGTTTCATTCTATTGTTTACTGCTCCGTTCATCCCGCTGTTCATGATTTTGGTAGGGCTGAAAACGAAGAACAAATCCGAAGAAAAATATGCGCAACTGGCTGAGTTCTCAGGGACGTTTCTGGATTCTCTTCAAGGACTGGTGACATTGAAAATATTTGGACGGGCTTACCGTCAGCAACAGGAGATCGAGCGCAGTAGCTTGGGTTATCGTGATGCCACAATGGGCATTTTGAAGATTGCGTTTACGAATACCTTCATGCTGGAATCGATCGTAATGCTTAGCATTGGCATTGTCGCTCTTGAACTGGCCATCCAGTTGCTCGTTTTCAAAGCTATGACGTTCCACACCGCCTTTCTCGTTTTGCTGCTCGTTCCCGAGTTTTACAACCTGTTAAAGAATACGGGAACGGCCTTTCACAGTGGCCGAACAAGTATGGGTGCGGTTCGTAAGGTGGAACAGATGCTTGAGGAAACGGCAGGGGGGAGCAAAAACCCGAATAGCAATGAAGGCGCAGGGACATCCACTGAAATCGACGTGATCACCAACATAGATAAGGTTGGTGATAGGACCGACAGTATAAGCAAATTGGAACTTACCCATTCTGGAGACCTTTTAATACCGCCGTCCATCGTAATTGACCAACTCCGGTTTCAGTATGCTCCAGATTCTTTCGAGCTTAAGACGGGGCGGATCCAGCTTAGTCCAGGAGAACACATTGCCATTGTTGGCAAAAGCGGTTCCGGAAAAACGACTTTGCTACATCTCATTGCCGGTCTGCTGAAACCAGAATCGGGAACGCTTCTGGTGAATGGAAGTCCACTCTCGCAATACGATGAAACCGAATGGTTCGAACATGTTAGCTACATTACACAGCATCCGTATATTTTTGCAGGCACATTTTCTGAAAATATTGCGATTGGTGCTCGTGGGAGCATCTCCAGAGCAGAAATTGAGCGGGCGGGGGAAGAAGCAGGACTCGCTGCGCTTACAGCCCAATTAGAGCATGGATTTGATACCTTTGTTGGTGAAGGAGGCCGGGGACTGTCTGGTGGGGAAAAGCAACGGCTTGCCTTAGCACGCGCTTTTTTGAAGCGTCCTGCTATCATTTTGTTTGATGAACCCACAGTTGGACTGGATTTGCACACCGAGCGGGTACTGCAACGCTCCATAGCCAAACTGGCAAAAACGGCTACAATGATTACGGTAGCTCACCGATTATATACGATTCAACAAGCCGACAAGATTTTGTTTATGGACAATGGAGTGTTGGTGGACTCGGGACGACATGACGAGCTTCTGGAGCGCCTGCCTCAGTATGCCGAGATGATTGATGTAGAGCGGAAAGGGGGGATATCCTCATGAATGAACTGGCTGTTCTGTCAAAGGCGATGATTCAGGAGCGCAAGGATATCATTCTTTCGATTTTGGGTGGATTTATCGCCGGCATAGCCGGTGTGGCACTCTTTTCTGCGAGCGGATATCTGATTTCGCAAACGGTATTTGCGCCACCGCTTTATACTTTAATTGTACTCACCTCCATGGTCAAACTGCTGGGTCTGCTTCGGGCGGCGAGTCGTTATGGAGAACGCTTGTATTCTCACCGGGCGACATTCTCCATGCTTAGCCGTTTACGTACATCCTTTTTTGCCAAGCTTATTCCTTTAACGCCTGGTATATTGAACAAAAATCGAAGCGGGGATCTGCTTGCGCGGATCGTTGGGGATGTGGAAAGTTTGCAAAATTATTTTTTGCGAGTCGCTTATCCTCCGATCATGGTCGTCATGGTGTTTTTGGCTACGGTGCTGTTTACTTCTACCTTTTCGATCTGGATTGCCGTTTTGTTTGTAATAGGTATGCTGGTAACGGCATTCGTTGTACCGGGAATTGTGTTACTCGGGCAGCGGAGAATACATGGACGCGTTCGTGAGCAGAGGGCGCAGCTGTCCACGGAAGTTACCGAAGTGTTGTACGGTTTCCGGGATTTAAAAGTATATGGTCAATTGGCACAGCGGGAGGAACATCTCCAGCATGCTTCCACTGTATTGGCAGCTGAGCAGCAACGAGCAGCCGGGCAACTGCTGCGCGGGCAGTCGATGCACACTTTTGTTACGTTTTTCGTTTCCTGGGGAGTGCTTACGCTTGGCGCCTATTTAATTATGGAAGGAGCGCTTGCAGGCGTATTTCTTGCCATGCTGGTTATGGCATCACAAACCGTATTTGAAGAAGCGGCGGCTATGGCCACATTACCCGCGTATAAAGAGGATAGCGAACACGCAGCCAAACGACTGACGGAAACAGTTCAGACCTTTGATGAGCAGTCTTCGCAGCCAGGTGGCACATTGTCTGTTGATCATGCCGTTACGATGGAGCTATCCGATGTTACGTTTCAATATGAAGGGGAGTGGAGACCGGCGCTCAGGGATGTATCCCTACACATTTTACCTGGTTCCAAAACGGCGATTGTCGGGCCGAGTGGATCAGGAAAATCAACGATTATCGAATTGCTGCTCAAGCTGCGAACACCAACGGCCGGCGATATACGGTTAAACGGCATTTCGGTGAAGGAACTGGATGAAACGAGCATTTGGCAAACGGCTACTGTAGTGTTTCAGCAAAGTCATTTCTTCCGGGGAACGATCCGGGACAACCTGCTGCTGAATGGAGAAGAACATGCAGACGAACAATTGTTGGATGTGCTAGCTAAAATGCAGCTGCCCGATACATCGTTGACCGATATGGTGTATGAAAAAGGGGAGAATCTGTCAGACGGCGAGAAGCAGAGGTTGGCTCTGGCGCGAGCGATGCTCCGCAAAGGACGGGTATGGCTTCTGGACGAACCCACTTCATCGCTGGATTATGTGACAGAGCATCATGTTTTGAAGCAACTCTACGCACAGGCGGCTAATGATACGCTTCTCCTGATTTGTCATCGGCTAACCGGATTGGAAGAGATGGACCAGATTGTGGTCATGGACCAAGGCAGGCTAGTCGAAACGGGGTCCTATTCGGAGTTGATGGGGCAAAAAGGCTATTTTTATGAGATGAAACAAATCGAACAGCAAATGATCGGAGAAGTTGGAGTGTAAAAAAAGCAAGAGCTCCTCTGAGCATTCGATCAATCTTACCAAGCAACAGGCTAAAGAATAACTTCCGGTGTAATATCGGGAGCAGTTCTTTAGCCTGTTTTGCGATTCTCGCCTAGACTATAATCCACGTTTGTCTTAAACGATGAGCAGTTCTTCAAAAACTGGTAATAAAAATCGCTTCAGAGAAAAACGCTAAACCGGCTCAAATTGTATTAGCACACGTAAATTGGAACGTCTGGAAGAAGAAATATATAAAATTAAACAGTAAAATATCCATTATATCCATTAATGATGGCATGTTGAACGATGGGGAGGTTTAATCTCGGAGAAGCCCTCAATTTACGTGACACTAAAAAGTTGATCTATTTTGCAGATCAACTTTTTAGTTTACTATGTTAAGGGAGAAGAGACATCTTGTAGGGAGATTATTTTCAATGATTATTGCTTATAAATTTGTTCTCCAAGACAGGATACCCGCGTTCATGCTCCTGCACGCCTTCATTGCAGATTCTGGGGTATGAAGTTCCTCACCCCAAGTAACATAATATCGGAATTCATAGAATCCTCCCAGTGTCGCCTTAAAGTTTGTCTCCCAATAATTATTCATGGGCCATGAGTACAGGTGGGCTGGATCATGGGCAAGCTCCGGATGGCCGCTCAGAAGACGATCCTCATAGTCTAATGAACCGATTTGAATCAGCGGCGTGTCCGGCATGGCAATCGCAATCCCTCGTCCTTCACTGATATACGCCACACCCTCATCAACACAGTAGAAATCGGCAAGGGAACCCGGGAGTTGGTCGATACGCGGTCGTACTGACGCACCGGTTTTTTCAATCCATAGTTCTTGCTGCGGTGAAGAGGGAGCACTTCCGAACGGAAGAGAAATGTATAGATTTTCTGGGTCCCATACACTTTCCTTATGCATGCGTACGGCAACATCAATTCGCGCACGATCACTGTATAAGGTGACAAGTAAGGAATAATGACTGCAGCCATTGACGCTGTATGTCAGACGAACTTTAGCGTATAGTGCGCCTTTTTCAACAATATCAACATTAACCAGTGTTCCCACAGAAGTAATTGCATCAGGGCCTCTACGATTGCGTCCCATCTTGCGCCGAACATCATACATACCAAATTCGTTAGCTGCCCGAGTCACATTATAAACAGGAGAAAATGCATGGTGATTCCGATCTGCACGAAGCAGGTTCTGATTCACGGTCTTGTCGATCCATTTCGTGATGCCAGCACCGATCTCCCATTCAAGTCTTACGTATTGCGATTCCATATATTTCGGCGTAACGTGAAGCTTCGGTGCGACTGGCGGGATGATATCCAACATACGATCCGAGCCTACATAATCTGTTCGATACGCAGTTACAGGTTTGTGATTGATAAGTGACTTGATCGTCAATTGTACCTGCTGCTTTGGCTGAAGCGTTACCGGAATGGTAAGGATGACACCGCGGTGCCCTGTAACCATTTGCACCTCATATTCAGTGCCCGTCGATTCATCCATGACTTCAAAACCGTTCTTCAATTCCGATATATTCCAGCCTTCCATAATGAGTTCAGCATAATCAGTTTGCGCAAAATCATTAGGATTATATAACTCAAATTTCATTGGACAATTAGGACGAAGCAAAGCGTCACCGCGAGCCTCAAGGATGTCGTATAAAGCGGTATGAGCGAGTGAGCTGGCATTGGCCGCATAGGCTTCTTTCCTGCAGCCAAGCTCTTGAACGAACGGATTCCAAGGTTCGGTGACCGAGGAATGATAACCCCATGTATGCTCAGCGAATAGCGCTAGCTCATATTCCATTGCTTCAAGACGTTCTTTGGAGACGATCTCGCATGCGGGATCTAATAGCTTCACCTTTGTATAGACACGCTGTGCTTCACGGAAAATCTGTACATGCATCGGCGTCGTCGCCGAGCCATCTGTCCACCAATCTGGCCAGTCCCCACGGAAGGTCTCGATTTCCTCGGGATGCTCCTCTGCATAAGCTCTCAAATCTGCAAAGAAATCGTCCAAGGTCGCCGGTTGAATCCGGATGCGTTCGCCATGCTTCTCATTCCATGGATTCACAAAATCCATCAACGCTGCGTTCGGCGAGCCGTTGTCGGTAGGAAGTCCGGACACCATCACCGGTACGAACGGGAACGTGTAACCATCAGCAACCAATTGCTGTAAATAACGATCAAAACGTGCTTCGGCCACTTCAAAGGATACACCGTTTCGGACATCATGATCATCGCGAATCGTATAAGATCCGCCAATGCCTGGGGTCAATCCAAGATCATTGCCGAACATGTAATGCTCACCGCTCCAGGTGAGAATACGATCTCCTTTCGGCGTTTCCCACCAGAACGGAATCTGCTTCTTCCACAGTGGAAACATGGAATGATGCGTATGAATACATGTAATCAAATTCTCGATACCTGCATCCGCCAGCACTTGACTGTATCCCCAACCAAAGCCTGTAATGTCTGCCGTCATCGCAGAACGTACCGGGAATTGAATCGATTGTCCATAATCTGTTATCCGCTTAATCATGATAGAGAGTATCTCTTGATTTAATTGCTCACCGAAATTGAGATAGGTGCCGGAGAGACCGATATAACCTTTCTTCACCGCATGAGCGAGTTCTTCTTTTTCTATGTCTGTGGCTTTCAATAGGAAGGATTCAACAGGCCAATAGGTTTCACATACCCACTTATAGCCTTTTAAGTCAGGTCTGGCGCCGCTCTCAATATCACGTACAATTTGCAGAGCCTGCCGAATATAATTGACATGATATTGACGAATTTTTTCTTGACGCTCGGTATAGCCGACATCGGTATGGGAATGTTGAATGACGTAAATTGTCCAAGGTTTGTGCTGATTCATCGTAGAGCTCCTTTCGGAATTACAGGATTATCGAATCGAGATATAAACGAAGGGAAATTATATATGTGATTGAAAATACAGCTTGAAGCGGAACAAAGCATCTTCTTCATACCATGCTTGGAAGTTCGTTCCCCATACATTGTTATGCAAATTCACATGCATACCTCCGGTAAGCGGAGCAAAAGTATGATCAAACTGAAGCAAGCGTGGCTTTCAGGACAGATAAGTGCAGCATCCAACGTATCGATTTGCACTTTTCCATCTGCTGCTGCATAGTACATCCCTTGCTGAACCGCATGCATGTTGAGATTTCCACCTTGAACGACATCCAAAGGTGAGATGAGTTGTCCGATTTTGTCCAGCTTCCATTGATTTGGATTGTTCACGATCGGATTAAAGCTCATCCAAGAAGCTTCAGGAAGGCGATAGGCATCTTTGTCAAACCACTGCAGCTTGCATTCCACTGTATGCGTATGTTTTTTAAAGACATACTCAAGCGTTAATTCCCGTGGAGCGCCCATACGCTCACATGCCGCTCTCGGCATACGTAGGTTTGCAAGCACGACATCTTGCTCTTCACAAAAGACAGCCTGCAAAGACTGAAGCCTTGGTGTCATAACTTCATGTGCTATCCACTCGTGGGTTAAGTCCATCCCTGGTTTCCCAAAATCTCCGGTTGCCCACACATGCGTATGTCTCCATCTGAGATGATATTCACGATACCATCGGTCATAATCGGCCTGCGAATAAGTTTCGTAGGAGAATAAACCAATTTGATTTTTTGGACCGGCCCATGCCCGACCGCGAGCATCTTTCAGTCCGACAATTGCGCCACTATCCTCAAACACAACCTCAAAATCTCCTAATACATAAGGCTGGTCACTTGATAAGATAGTTGCATCCGTTAGAGTGCTACGAGATGGTTTCAACGCGAGCAGGGCAACTTCGGCTTTCTCTTGTCGTTCAGGTTGAAGTGCTTGGATTGCTTGTTTCAAGTATTCACGCTGTTCCTGCCAAGACTTCTCTATAAGACTAAAGGAACGTGCATTTAGCTTGGCATCGGCTTCCTCACCAAACATTTCAATCATTTCAGCGCGGGAGTTCATTTCGTAGAACCGATATTCCAGCGGGTTTAAGTTGATATCGACCTTATCGCGTATGCGTGCTTCTTGGAAGTCATCTTTACCATAGTGGATATAATCTGCAAGATATCTTTTGATATCTACACCCCACGTATGCTCAGGAATCATAATTAACTCATCACAGAAATTGCGATATTCTTCATCGCTGTCTGTTAACGCCCCTTCTTGCAGCCACTTACTCTTCAAGCGTAGCAATTCTCGGTAACATGCTAATTTGTAAGGGTCGGTGGAAGAACCGTGAATCCAGCTGTCGCCGATTTCTTCTTCTACGACAGTTAAGGTATTACGAATAGCCCATACCTTTTCGGCATACTGGTCTAATGTGGAAGCTTGTATCACTGCCTGCGGATAAGCTTCTCGCAGCTTGGCGAACTCAGCTTCAATCTGCTGCACCGTAGAAGGGCCATGATTATCATGGGTATGCGCGAAGTAAAGGATATCGTTCAAACTTTCGATGTCAAAGGTTGTGCCGTAATCTTTGCTGTAGTGGACAACAATTTCAGATCCGTCCGTATTTCGCCATAAGAACATTTCAGGAACGTTAGGAACATTGCTGGAAGGGTTAACGCCTAAGTGCAAATACTTTAGACCAGCCTTTGCCATATGCGTGATTAACGAGCGTGTATGACCGGGAACGTCCGTCATTTTGGCTGCGATCGTACGCTTGCCAAATCGCTCATCAAGTCGCGTCGCCATTTGAATGCCATAGTCAAGCAATTCGCGATCATATAACTCGGTATATGTGGTGAAAGGAAGACCATGCCATCTTAAATAATCCTTTGCAATCGCTTCTTCGACTTGTTGTCTTACTTCGTCGGAACCGTGCTTTAATAGATGATGGATTAACCATGAGCCCGTTGTCCAGATAAAGGAACCTTTCTCCGGGTTCTCGGCAAAATATTTCGCTGTTTGAATCGCACTTGGAAAAAATCGCCTCATATATCGGTCCGTCACATTTTTCGCGAAATCCGTGTAGCCAATATCCAAGTGTGTTTTGAATATAACGTGAATGTGTGTTGCGCTCTGATTCAAGTTCATCGCTCCTTCCTCATAATCACGATTTCAGTGTATAGCAATTTATCTCATTTGACTTTTCGATTTATATTGAATAGGATCAGAAACAAATCATGCAGAGGTGGAGTATAGATTGTGGCGAATTATATCAAAAATGAACGGTGGGTATATGTCATAGAGGGAGAGAATGGCAACTCGGCTCGAGTAAAGGATTTATTGTTAATGGGGTATGACCATTTTAGCAAAGCGATGCCTTTAACGAATCATGTGCATGAGGATGCATACGAATTCGTCTATGTTGATCAGGGGGCTGTCGACTGGGAGATCGGAGACGAAACATACCATACGAATGCCCAGCAAGTTATACATACAAGTCCGGGGGAACGGCACCGTGCCAAATTTGATTATATTGGTCCATCCACCATTTGGTGGATGATTATTCGCGACCCAGCCCGAAACAAGGAATGGTTCGGGCTTCAAGAGGAGGAGCGTCAGATCTTCGTTAATTGGATGCAGAACTGTCCACGCATTCAATTGGTCAGCAAGGACGTTGTCGTCTATTTCAAACAATTGAAGCAGCTTCTACAGAACCAGAGTACGGTACTGCTGGAATTTCAACTTCGGCATTATGTCATGGAAATTTTGCTGCATCTATTTCATCATTCGCAGCTTGTTGTGCATTCCCCAAACATGCATACCTACACGCAGCAGCTGAAGGACAGACTTCAGCAGAATCCATCTGCTCGTTATTCAATTGAACAGCTTGCAAAGGAGTTCGGGTTGAGTGAGTCGCATTTCTATCGTGTGTTCCGAGAGACGAATGGACAATCGCCTATAGTGTATATGGAACGAGTTCGTATAGATTGTGCAAGCCAGATGCTGAAGGAATCGAAGATGTCCATCACGGATATTGCCATGGAACTTGGATTTAAGACAAGTCAGCATTTTGCTACAGTATTTAAAAAAATGATAGGGGTGACACCGAAGGCCTGGAGAAAGCAGAATATGCAGCGATGAATTTGGTATTGAAATTTTGAAAACACTCGTCATATAACGGAGTGGTCATATGAACTTAAAGATTGATCGGCAGGACTTGATGAACAGGTTTATTCTCGAACGCCGGCCCGGACAGTGCTTCTCAACTAGCGCATTGGATGTACTTAAATCTTTCAAGTCAAATAAAGCGCTTAAAGCTTTCGGCAATTTGTTGATGTTTCTACGGACGCGATTCTGAGATACAGCATCGCTTACGCTACAGCTCATTAATAGTATGGAAGTTTCTCTAGATTCGTTGCATGTAATAGTGTATAAATATTGGATAAACTTATAACAATTTGGGTATTCAAACAACTCAAACAAAATAAGAAAGGAAAACTTCTATTATTAAGATAAATCTATTATGGGAGGTTTTATTATGAAGAAAAAATTGATGATTTCCTTATTTGCCTCAGCTTTACTTGTGCTTCCAGTAATACCGGTGCATAGCTTTGCAGCGGATACATCCAAACCTACGATCATAAATAACGGCCAAATTAACAACGGTCGAGTTCTCATTCCGTTACGAGCTGTTTCAGAAAATTTAGGCGCAAGTGTGGAATGGTTTCAAACGGAGAAAGAAGTAAAGATTAAAAATGGAGACTCGACCCTCTGGCTTGCTGCAAATTTCAAACGCGCAATTATTGAATCACCACCGACTACAGATAACCCGGATATTCCGCACCGGGAATATATTGATATAGATACTGCCACGCAGGTCATTAAAGGAACAACCTATGTTCCGCTACGCTTTGTCGGTCAATCGCTAGGTGCAAATGTCTTATGGAACCAACAGTCTAAGCAGGCGACCATAACATTGGGGGGTAAGGAACTCGTAGTCAACATGGAGCAACAACCTATTCAAATCTCTGATAAGCAGAAAATTATGGATCCACGGTTAAAACAACTCTCCGATAAATTAAATCAAGCAGCTGATATCTCTTCAAATAAAAATATTAGTTCCTACTTCAAACCGTACTTTACCGATAAATTAATTAAGTCTATCGTTCAAAATAAAGGCTTGAATACAGCTAGTACCTATGAATCGCCTGCCTCGTCGCCAGTATACATTAACAAGACTTTAGCCACGCTTGCGCAATCGGTTATATTGGCAAATGGTCTAACAGGAGAAGATCAATATGCCGAGGATCGTACGATCACTCTCGTATTTACGAATGGTGTATGGAAGGTCGATAGCGTCAGCAAGGGGTTGAGGGTACTAATCTCAGGGTTCTCAGATTTTCAACCTCAATAATTATTCATAGGCTCCTGATATTTGAGTAAGAAAAACAAAGAAAGCCCTCACAAGAAGGGCTTCTTTGTTATGTTTATTAATATTAAAGTTTGAAAAGCAATATGTGCCAGGGGAGATGCTAAAAAACGAGGGGTTAATAAAGAAGATTTATTCTTGAGATTTTTATTGCAGTCACATTTTAGGTTGAGCTCTTCGTTGTATAGAGTGAAAGGGGGGGAGACAGCTTGAATGATACGGAGTTAAATCAGATCATTGTAGATGTGTTGGATGGGAACACAGAACAATTCGAGAAAATCATGGAGATTTATCAAAAACCGATTTTTCTCTACTGTTATCACATGCTGGGCAATTATGCCGAAGCCGAGGAAAACGCACAGGAGGTATTTTTGAAGACCTTCAGCACCTTGAAAAAATATACCCAATATCAGATGGATTTTGGTGCCTGGGTATACAAGATTGCCTACCATCAATGTATCGACATCATCCGTAAGCGAAAGTTGGTGAAATATTTGCCTTTCTTTTACCAAGATGAGAAAGAAAATAATGAAGTCGATTTGCATATTGAAGCCAACTATTTTGATGAATCCGTACATCAAGCCATGGCAAAATTATCGGCGGAAGAGCGTAATTTGTTAATCTTACGTTGTGTCGAGGATAAAAGCTACCAGGAGATCGGATTGATTCTCGGCAAAAACAGTGCCAGCCTTCGTAAAAAGTACGAACGTGCATCTGCAAAATTTCGAAAGTATTATGCTCAAGTGAAGGGAGTGGGAGTGTATGAATATGGACAGGGATCGGGATTTGAAAAGACTGTTTGATGACCCGAGCATTCCCGACGCCGACTTGACAGGAAAAGTAATGAGAATATTACATGCTAAGCCAAAAGAAAAGGAGAGGTTTTTTATGAAATATAAAGTTGTTTTGACTGCGTGTGTAGGGATGATGTTAATGGCCTCCACAGGTTATGCGGCAGTTCAATATCATTCTTTGACGAATAAGGATGGCGAAGTCGTATATGAGACTAAATCGACGAAAGATTACGGAAAAACAGAATCGAAAGATGAGATAGAGCGTTACAAGGCATTTTATGAACTTAAGGATAAGGTGCTAAAGAACGGGGAAGCTGGGCTGTTCTATATGGTTGCCAATAATCCGAATCATGAAACAATTCTTGGAACGAAGGTGACTATCTTCCAAGATCTTTCTCAATTGAGAGATAAGATTACGGATAAATCCATTAAGATCGCAGACAAAGTCAATGGAAATTATACATTCCAAAAGGCGGACGTAATCTTTAAAAATGCTCAGGAAGTGAATCCTCCTTCTTCGGAAGAAAAAAAGAAAATGGCAGAAAAGCTGAGAAGGCAGGCGGAAGAATCCAATCAGGGATATGCCATGATGCCGGTTGAAATGACAGATCAGTTTTTCCTTCTCTTTGCTACGTATCAAAATGGCGAAGATAAAATCGGGGTTAATATCACTAATCTGAGTGGAAAGAGCGATCCTACAATGTATATTGACGAGAAGGTTGAATTTAAGCAGGAGAAGGTTCAAGTGAAGGGAGTAGAAATGCTGCATACAGAATTTGCTCCTTCGCAGACGCACGAGCTGAAATGGGTATACGAGAGCCCAGACAAAAAGGTGAAATACGCCTATACTTTACGTGGAGACATAAATAAAGTAAGCAAAGAAACTTTGATGAAAATTGCAAAAGGCTATTTGGAATAATAAATATTAAAAACAACGGGAATCTTCTCCCATCCAATTGGGGGGATTCCCCTCTAGTAAACCATAGTCCTTCTTCATTTTTTATCATAATCGTTTCTAAGCACCGATTTTAATTCCGTGGAACAATGCAAAAGAACGGCCGCTGTTCGCATCATTTGCGACAGGGCCGTTTTTTTGTTTTTCATAGGTTAGCTGTAAATTGCTATTCTTGCCAAACACTCATAGGGTCCCATGGCTTGATCTGATTGTCATATTTTCCAGCCAAAAAAGCTTTCATGTCTTCCAGCTTAGCAGGCACCTCATTCCAAACTGGATGGGGTGGTAACCCTCGTTTGCTTTTCAATAGGATATCCACTGTAACATACAAGCGTTCTGGCTGAATCCAATGAAGGAAGCGGGAAATATCCATTTGCTTGGTCAGGGACAAGGAATCGATTTCGTCATTGTAATGCTTGTTGAACTCGCTGATCAGGTTCAAGAGGTAGTCTCTCTGCTCCTTCACGAAATCCAAGCCGCAAATGGCGCCATGCCCTGGAACAACGATTTCGGGTTTAATTTCATCAATAATGCGATCAAGCACTTTAACCCAATTGAGGGTTCCCTCTTTGCTGTATGCCGTACAACCATTAAACACGACATCGCCAGCGAACAGCACTTTTTCTTTTGGCATCCACAACAGTAAGTCACTATCAGAGTGGGCTGGAGCTACGTTGTGAATCATAACTTCTGTATCACCAAGACGGATGTTGATATCGTCCTTTATCTCAATATTCGGGAGCACCCATTCTACGCCTTCCAGGTCAAATCCTTCAAATTCCGCTGCAAAAAACCGTTCGCCCGGAGTCGATTCCGAAGAATTTTTTCCTCTTCTGATGACGCTGTCCATCCAAGCGATATTTTCGGTGAGACGCTCTCTGGAGGCTTCCTTGTGCATAATAATACAAGCATCTTCAAACACTTTGTTTCCCCAGGCATGGTCGCTGTTATAGTGCGAGTTCACCACATATGCGGGAGAGCCGCCATTGCTTACTTCCATAAAAGCCTCCCGCATTTCCCGCGCATGGAACAAATCGAAAAACGTGTCATACACCAACCCGTCACCCTTGTTGATGAATCCGGCATTGGCCCAACTGATCCCGCGATACGGCGAAATACCAGCAAAGACGCCATCTGCGACTTCAAAAAATTTAACGCGAGGTTTTTGGATAATACGTCCATACTTCATAAAAATTCTCCTTTACGTATATGTTTTTAGGATAAGGCATACTGACTATGGCTTTATTATAGAGAACGGAAAACATAAATGCAAGCATGTACTTGCATGCATTTATGCTGTACGATATGATAGTAACAGAACAACATCACACTACATGTATGGAGGCGCTGCAACATGAAGCTAGTAACCTTTCAAACCAAAATATCCCAGGAACCTTTGTTTGGGCTTGTAATTAACGAGAAATTTGTCGTGTCTTTTACCGCAATCATGAAAAAGCAGGGAACATTCGTTGACAGTCTTGAAAGTATGGACAGCTATCTTCATTATTTGCCGGCAAGTTATGATGCCGCTAAGGAGTTGATGCAATATGCTGTCGAACAGTCGCATCAATTTAATGAAAATGAAATCTGCCCGATTGTAGCGGTAAAACTGCTGCCGCCAGTTCCAAATCCGGCTGCGCTTATCGATTTCGGGCTGACGCCAAGACATCTGAGAAATGCTGGCGTAAATCTGCTGCAAAGAGAATATACAGGGCCGGAAAGAGAAGAGCTTAAACAAAAAATCGCTGAAAAATTCCAGCAAGATCCGAATAAAGTAACTTTCAGTTATTACAAATGTAACCATAATGCATTAATTGGCGATGGAGATACGATTCATTGGCCTTCGTACTCTTCCTACCTGGATATTGAGCCGGAGCTGGCCTTTGTTACAGGGATGGAGAACTGCATTGCAGGTTATGTTATTTTTAATGACAGTACTGTCCGCGATGTGCAATGGCCGGATTTCCAGGGGCTGACCGGACCGACGCGCTGCAAAGATTTTGATCGCAGCAAAGGCATAGGGCCATTTCTGGTTACGCCGGATGAAATCGACAATCCGCTGGTACTGGATGTGAATGTATGCATCGGGGAGAGACT
The DNA here is from genome assembly GCF_038004505.1 of Paenibacillus sp. FSL R7-0048. Lineage (NCBI taxonomy): Bacteria > Bacillati > Bacillota > Bacilli > Caryophanales > Paenibacillaceae > Paenibacillus > Paenibacillus sp. FSL R7-0048. The sequence continues at coordinate 3,762,768 of NZ_JBBORF010000001.1, forward strand.
GCACTGGAAGGGGAGCACATCCGAGTATTCTGCACACCCTGCAAAAGTGATGGAGGAGGTTCTCAAAGTTTTCACGCCGCTCCCGGGCACGATTATTGGAATGGGGACGATACCGGATTGCTGCGCAATCGAGACCGAAGAATGGCTGTTGCCCTCTGACCGAATCCAGATTACATTTGATAAATTAGGCACGCTCACGCAATTGGTGCCTGATCATGTCAAGATTACGGAACCAAGCCGCTGGGAAAAAAGAAGCGATTTGCCTTAAAAAACGTTTATCAAAATGATGAACCCCGACCCTGCTGCATATGCAGAACTTGTAGTAGAATAGGATTAACATATGCAAAAGGAGAACTACAATGCAAACTTCAGACAGAATCATTGAAGCCGCGACACAGCTCATCAAAAAGAATGGCTATCGGGGAGTAAGCACCAAAGCCATTGCAACGGAAGCTAAAGTCAATGAATCTACGATTTTTCGGCAATTTGGAAGCAAGCAAGGCATATTGGAAGCCATCATTGAAAGACATTCGGATATTCCGCAATTTGAGAAGCTGTTAAAAGAGGAAGCGACCGATAATCCGGAAGTCGATCTGCTGAATGTAAGTCAGCAGTACCGTTTGTTTTTCCATAAAAATGCGGACATCATTTTGATTGGCATCCGCGACAAAGGAATGCTTCCCGAATTAGACAGAGTGCTCGCGGATCCGCCGGCGAAGCTTCACTCCTTGCTGGTTGAATATTTTGAACGATTGCAGAAGAAAAAAGTTATCGCCAGACAGGATGAGCGTCTTGTCGCAATGTCTTTTCTCTCGATGTGCTACGGATTTCAGATGAGCGAGCTGATTCACCGGCAATATCAATCCCAATTCGTCACCGAGGAAGAGTTCTACAAGCATAGTGTCTCATTGTTTGTTAAAGGAATTTTAGCCCAGTCATAAGCATTATTGATTTATCCCATTCATCTAATGGAAGAGCATGCAGCGAGGGTTGATGATGTGGTAATTATTAAGCATGGAACAATCGTTGCAGATGGAACATTGGAGAAGTAAAAGGTAACCCTTCCACGATGGAGGATACCTTTTTTTGCTCATGAATGTAGTTTTTAGTAATGGAAAATAAAATACGTGGATGCATTATATAAAAAACATGACTCATTAAATTAAGCCCAATTTTTTCTAGGGCTTTTTTTGTTTGGGTCCTCAGGATTGTATTTGGTCTATACTCAAACTTTCGAGCCAGAGTTATTGTACAGCTTTAAATCAAGACAATCATGCCTATTGCATTGGAATTATCCAGGGCTGTACTTACTTAATATCTTATAAGAAATTCTTGAAATTACAGAAATTTATCCAGTAGGGGGATGCTATTATACAAATACAAATAAAGACGAGGTGATGATATGCAAGCAAAATTGGCAGCGGACGCCATTCCCCTCCCCAAAAAGCGGAACTCATGGATAAGGACGATAAAAAAGTATAAAGTGATGTACGCTCTCTTGTTCCCGGCATTAGTTTACTTTGCCGTATTCAAATACATTCCTATGGCGGGAATCATTATTGCCTTTAAAAACTATAACCTAGCTTTGGGACTATGGGATAGCCCATGGGTGGGATTTAGAAATTTCACAGATTTTATGAACGGCGTTTATTTCTGGGACATCATGAGAAATACGATTATCATATCCCTGTATAAGCTGTTGTTCGGTTTCTCAGCTCCTATCATACTTGCTTTGCTGCTCAATGAAGTTTATACCCAATGGTTTAAGAAAATCGTACAAACGATCACTTATTTACCCCACTTTCTATCATGGGTCATTGTTTATGGAATGATGGTGGCATTATTAGCCCCAGGGGATGGTCTTTTTAACATGATCTTGAAGGAAACTGGAGTTGAACCCATCTCATTCCTAACGGAACCTGCCTGGGGCAGACTGCTGATCATCTTATCTGAAATATGGAAGGATATTGGATGGGGAGCGATATTGTACCTTGCAGCATTAGCAGGAATCGATCCAAGCTTATATGAAGCGGCTAGAATTGATGGCGCTTCCAAGTGGAGACAGCTATGGCATGTAACACTTCCCGGCATTCGAGGCGTGATGATTCTGATGCTGATCCTTAAATTAAGCCATATTCTGGATGCTGGTTTTGACCAAATATTCATGTTTGCCAACAGCTTTAATCAGGAGAAGATCGACATTATCGACACATGGGTATACCGTGAAGGGCTCGAGCGACTTAAGATTGGCTTGGCTACTGCTGTGGGATTATTTAAAGCGGTCATCGGATTTGTTTTAGTGTTGGCAGCGAATAAGCTCGCCAAAAAATTCGATGGGCAAATTTGGTGAGGTGGTTATCAAAATGATCAATTTGACAATCGGAGAAAAGGTCTGGCAAGCATTCGTTTATTTTATTCTTATTTTGCTAGCTCTACTTTGCTTACTACCCTTTCTATATGTGGTTGCTGTTTCAGTAACGCCAGAATCGGAAGTGCTAAGAAGAGGAATTGTTATTATACCAGAAACCTTTACCTTTCTAGCCTATAAAGAAGTATTCATTTCTCATGGTATTGGGCAGGCGTATAAAATCACATTGTTTCGAACGATTGTAGGCACTGCTCTCAATGTGTTCTTTACGGTAATCGCGGCATATCCGTTATCCAAAAAATATTTGCCGGGTCGCAGCCCATTTTTACTATTCATTGTCTTTACCATGATGTTTGGGGGAGGATTAATTCCGACTTATTTACTAGTCCGCTCTCTGGGATTGCTAAACAGTCCGTGGGTACTGATTATTCCAAATCTCATTAGTGCATTTAATCTGGTGATCATTAAAGGCTTTTTCGAGCAATTGCCTGCTGAAATCGAGGAATCAGCGAGGGTAGACGGTGCAAGTGAACTTCAGTCGTTATGGCGGATCATTTTACCTCTGTCCTTGCCCGTCCTTTCCACAATTTCTTTATTTTACGCAGTCGGGCATTGGAACAGTTACTTCGATGCTATTGTTTATATCAATGATTCCAACTTAATGCCGCTTCAAGTGATCTTGCGCAACATCCTGCTTAACGTCGCAACACAAAGTGCTGATTCGCTTGCCAATACCGGAGCTGTTAGTACGTTCGCTATACAAATGGCAGCAGTTGTCGTAACTACAGTTCCGATTTTGATCGTTTACCCATTTATGCAAAAGCATTTTACCAAAGGTGTGCTCTTGGGATCGGTTAAAGGTTAAAAAGATATTCCAACCTGAGTTGTTACGGGGAAACCGTGATAATATAGAAGCAAAGGAGAGGTCATTATGCAACGTAAAGCGATTACATTTGCTATTCTGACAGCAATGGTCGGTGTGGGAACAGTATTGTCAGGCTGTGGGGAACAAAAAGAGGTTACATCGACAGCTTCGGGTAATTCACAAGGCCAGTCTAGTCCCTTTGAAACCAAATTGAAAATTTCGATGTTTAACCAAGGAACTTTCAATGCTGCTGCTCCGATTCCTCCCCGTGAAGAAGATATCCAACGCCAAATGTTGGAGAAAGCAGTAAATATCGACTTGGAAATGATGATTCCTCAATCAGGGCAAGCAACGACTAAATTAAATACGCTCATTGCTGGCGGAGATATTCCAGATTTGATCTTTTTAAAGAGCCGGGCTGATCTCGCGCAATATTATGACCAAGGCGTTCTTGCAGATTTGACACCGTATCTGGATCAATTCCCTGAACTGCAGAAACGTTTTAGCAACGACTCCTGGGAGGCGATGTCCTATCAGGGAAAAACCATTGGGGTTCCAGGTTATGATAACGTAAACGGTATTAGTCGAAGCTTCTTTATCCGTAATGATTGGCTGAAAAAGCTGAATATGGAAGTGCCAACAACACCTGACGAGCTATTTGAAGTTATGAAAGCCTTTACAGAGAAAGACCCGGACGGCAATGGTAAAAATGATACGTACGGATTCATAGGCGGTATGAATAAAGAAGGCAATCTGCAAACCTATGGCTTCGATAGTTTGATGTGGATGTTTGGAGTCAATCCTCCCTCAGCCATTGATGTGAAAGACAATGAACCAGTGTTCCTGTTTACCGACCCAAAAATGAAAGAAGCACTCGCTTATATCAATAAAATGATGGAAGCTAAAGTTGTAGATCCAGACTGGGTGACGATGAATACTCCCGATTTATTGGACCAAAAGTTATTTAAGGGTAAAGTTGGCTTTATGATAAGAGATGCCCGCAGGCTGGAACCAGATTATCAGCAAAAAATGAAAGAAATCAGTGGAGAGGTGCCGGAATGGATCGTCATTCCTCCAATGACAGGTCCTTATGGTGATCAAATTGTAGAGAGAAAATCGTTCCAAGGCAATTCATGGGCCATATCCAAGAAAGCGGATAAGGACAAAATCATTCGGATCTTGTCCATGCTGAATTATCTCTTTACCGACAAAGACGCATATCCGAATTTTGCATACGGAATTAAAGGGATTCATTGGGATTTGGTAGACGGCAAGATCAAAAATAAAACCTCCGAATTATCAAAGGAAATGAAAGAAAAGTACTTATGGGTCGATCATTATAGAATGCCGCGTCGTGGTGATGATGCTGAGTACTTCAGCTTCCAGAATCCTAAGACGGCAGAAGCTTTTGAGAACAATCAGAAATACGTGGCGGCTACGTTGCCCGGGAATTTATTGACTGAAGACCCGAACGATTCATTGGCTGCTGACCGCCAACGCTACATTAATGAAAGCTTGGTCAAATTTATGACTGGCAAAGAGCCTCTTTCGAACTGGGACAATTTCCTTAATACATTGGAAACTAAGTTTGACATGCAGAAGTATAAAGATTCAGTAATCAAGCAATTTAAAGAAGCAGGCTTAATCAAGTAAATCAAACGAAGAGAGCGGCTATAATTAGCCCCTCTCTTTATTGAAATATAAGAAAGTATAAGTTTTACTTTATACTTTATCCTTCTATTTTTCGAAGAAACGCTTATCGTCCTTAAAAAGGACGCCGAAGGCGTTTCTTCTTATCATATGCTATTATTTGTATATTACAGATTTAAAAGGAAGATGATCGATGCGAAGAAGAATCAGCTTGCCTTTAAAACTTTTTTTTATCGTGTTTGCATTTGTATTAAGCTGCATAATCTTGATAAGCCAATTGTCTTATCGTTATGTCCAAAAGGAAATAAGAACCTCTGACATTTATTACACCAACCAAATACTTGATAAGATTGATCAGTATTTCACAGTTAATTTTTCCTCCTTCCAGACGATGCTGTTCTCGGTCGAGTCATCGGTGAAAGCCAACATTGACAATCCGGACGTGATTAAAAAGCAATTAAGAGAGCTCTATGAACTCAACAGTAATTACGTCAGTAATATTTATTTGATCAAAAACGATTTATCTATTCTAGGCGGAAGTACACCTACCCGAATATTTGATGAACCTTTAGCTGAAAGAGAACCATTGTTTGATGCAGCTGACAAGAATAGAAGGATTACATTTGTCAGTGATCCTTACAAATCTAAATATTCCGGCTGGACAGTTACGATGGTCCGATATCTGAACAGTGCTCCGTTTCCTATGGCCATTGCAGTAGATTTAGATCTAAATGCCATTGAAGATACCTTGTTCAAGATTAATAAAAAAGAACAAATGAATCTGGCTCTAATCACCGCATCGGGAAAAATCATTGCCGGATTTTCGGAAAATAAAGGCCCCCTGAATGTTCAAGATCATACTTTTTCAATCGGTGAAACGTCAGCAGAAGAAATTCTGGATACTACAGAAACAAACCTTCAACTGCACACCAAGGAGGGGATTCAAGTTTCCCTTCTAAAAAAACCGACTGAAAAATTCAACTGGACCATCATCTCAATCAACGATGAATCACGCTTGAAAGCTGCTTTATCCAGATTGGAAACCTATTATATCGAGCTTCTAGCTGCTGGTTTTCTCTTAAGTCTGTTCGTTTCCTTCTTTATTGCCAAATATATAAGGAACCCGCTCTATGCACTCAAAACAAAAATGAAGCGGGTGGAGCAAGGCTCCCTCACAACTACAATATCGATTAACCGAAATGATGAGTTTGGAGATCTCTCCCGAGCATTCGATCGTATGCTGCAGCAAATTGTGGAACTGATTCGGGGAGCAGAGCTTCATAACGAACTTGAACGAAAGCTGGAAATTCAAGTGCTGCAGTCTCAAATAAACCCTCATTTTCTGTATAACACGCTTGGTTCTATCAGTAATGTCATACGACTCGGACAAATAGAGAAAGTAGATGTGGTGATCGAGTCTCTCATTTCAATATTGGAATATGGGATAGCCGACGCTTCGGAGAAGGTATCACTGCGTCAGGAATTGCAAAATGTATCAGACTATATCGCGATCCAGAACATCCGCTATAACCGAAACTTCCACTTAATCGAAAATATCGAAGCAGGGCTAATAGATTTTCCGGTTTTTCGAATGCTGTTGCAGCCCCTTGTGGAGAATAGTATCTTCCATGGTTATAACGGAGGGGGGATCGAAGGCCCTATTACTATTCACGCGTACAGGGAGGGTGGCAACGTCATCATAGAAGTAGTTGATCAGGGCGAGGGAATTCCAACTGATAAAATAAAGCATATTTTAATTTCAGAACCGGGGGATGTGGAATTGAAAAGGAAAAGAATCGGGTTAAATAATATTCATGACCGAATCAGACTTCACTACGGAGAACAGTTCGGGCTCCAAATCATAAGCATACCTAAGGAAATAACCCGGGTTCGCGCCTTATTCCCAGCAGGCTTGTTTAAAGGAGATGCATGATGATGAGAGACTACACCTGCTTCATTGTTGACGATGAAGATCTAATCATTCAGAGATTGGAATTGTTTTTTCACGAGCGCTCCCTTAGGGATAAGCGATTTCATTTAGTGGGAAAAGCGAATAATGGGCTGAAGGGGATAGAGGAGATCGTAAAGCTTAAGCCGGATATCGTAATATCTGATATCGTCATGCCGCGAATGGATGGGATTTCCATGATTGAGCAGCTAAAGCCAAAGCTTCCCCATACCCAATTCATTCTTTTGACCGCTTATTCATCCTTTGAATACGCCCAGAGAGCTATTCAAGCCAACGTATTGGAGTACATTGTTAAGGTTCCGCTCAGAGATGCGGATTTGGATCGAGCTTTAGATAAGGCAGCCGGGATTTTAAATGAAGTTAAGAAAAAAGAAGCGGAATTTCAATCTTTAAACGTATCCGTGCTTGAAAATAAATATAGAGTCCGCAAGCAATTTTTTAACGAGCTTATCAGAGGCGAAATCCCTTCTCATCGGGCATCAGATTTTGCCAATCGTATGCAGTTTCATTTCTTTCAAGCCAACTATCGCTGCTTTATTGTCGAAATGAATATGTATGAAAGTTTCCGAAATGATTATTCAGCGTCTGATCAGAACATATTGAGGTATGCGATTACAAATATAATCGAAGAAACGGTGATGAATGGTGGCAGTGGTGTAGCTGCGGATCTATCCGATAATCGGTTTATTGGCTTTCTATCCTGGGAAAATAATCGTAGTGATCTGGAAACGGAATATGATTGCCAGACATTGGGGGGGCAGATCGTCTCCCATTTGCATCAATATTTGAATCAAAGGGTATCCGTCGCTTTTGGAGGTCCACACCGAGGCTGGGAATCCATCAAACAAGCTTACACGGAAGCACAAAATGTGAGTGATGATTTCTATTATCATACAGAGAAAGTAGTAAAAACACCCATGCATCGGTTCCATTACCATAATGACAGAAAAGAAGAATTTCAGCAGAAATTGGCTGATTTTCTTGCTGGGGTGAAAAGAAAGGTTTCCAAGGAAGAGCTGGAGAAAGCATTTGCTGATCTGAACCAATTTGTTACGGACCATAAAATCCATAAGTCCATTATGGCGCCTATGTTAAGAGACTTGTACAGAGACATTATTGTGAAGTTTAAATCGGGGAACAAGTTGGCCACGGAAGTAGCAGAGTTTCCCATAGAATTTTTAGCTTTTCGGGAGCAGCTTGCCTATATTGGCGACTTTACCTTTGAATATGTGCACGCTGGCCAACTTTTGCATCGTATAGAAATCATGAGTGCTATGCGGTTTATAGAGAAAAATCTGAAACAGCGATTAACGCTCGAGGCGATTGCCGAGGAAGTGAATTTAGCTCCATCGTATTTTAGCAGCTTATTCAAAAAAACAATGAATGAAGGCGTTATCAGCTACATCAATCGTAAAAAAATCCAATTAGCTCTCGAGCTGTTAAATGTTCAGGATTATTCTATATTGGAATTGTGTGAGGAAGTAGGAATTGTGAATGAAGGTTATTTTTGCAAATTATTTAAAGAATATACGGGTGATACTCCTAAGCAATATCGGATAAAAATGACACGGTATGAATCCAATTAAGGTTGCAAAAAATGTGTGATTTTTTCGCGAAATCATGTAAAAAAAAAGGGAGCAAAAGGATTACCATGATAGAAGGATCTAATCATGGAGGTTATCAAAATGGAGCTTATTAAAGGAGATGTAACCGTCGTCGGCGGAGGTATTGCTGGGATATGCGCTGCCATTGCTGCCGCACGCCAAGGGCTGCAAGTGTCACTTATTAATGATCGACCGGTTCTTGGGGGAAATGCGAGCAGCGAGGTCAGGGTTCATATCAACGGGTCGGCATATCTCGGAAACAGTCCATCCTATTATGCACGCGAAGGAGGGTTGGTGGAAGAACTCAAGTTGAAGATTTTCCACTATAATCCGTTATACAACAAGAAGCTGATGCTTTCGCTTTCGGATACGGTCTTGTTGGATATGGTCTATGCTGAGCCTAACATTTCTCTATTTCTGAATACATGCGTGCATGAGACGGGCATGGAGGACGGCAGAATTAAATGGGTGGAAGGCCTTCAATTGGCTTCCGAAAGGAAATTCCGTTTTGAAAGCCGAACCTATATCGATTGCTCTGGAGATGGAGTTGTCGGATATCAGGCAGGTGCTCTCTTCCGATGGGGGAGAGAAGCGAAACATGAATACAAGGAAGAATTGGCTCCTGAAGTGGCGGACCATTACACCATGGGCGATACGATCCTGTTTCAAGCCCGTGACGTAGGATATTCCGTTCCATACAAAAGACCTGGCTTTGCGTATGATATTACGAAGTTGGCCTTTTTCGATAGTATCAGAAAAGGCTTAAACCATCGGGCTTTTCCAAGAAAAATCAACGGGCTTGGCGGATTGTGGTGGCTGGAATACGGCGGACATATGGATATTATCAAAAATAATGAAGATATCGCGTTGGAGCTGCGGAAATTGGTATACGGGATTTGGGATTATCTCAAAAATAGCGGTGAATTTGATGATGTAGACAATCTCATTTTGGATTATGTATGCCCGATCCCGGGAAAGCGGGAGTCGAGGCGGTTTATTGGGGATCACATGTTGTCTCAGAACGATCTCACAGCAAAGCCGCATTTCGAAGATGCTGTATCCGTCGGTGGATGGTATATGGATTTACATGCTAATAAGGGCATCTACGATGAGGGACCGGCTACAGCTTGGAATTTCGTGCCTGGATTGTACAATATCCCTTTCCGCAGTTTATATTCACGAAATATTCCTAATCTCATGTTCGCTGGTCGCAATATAAGTGCTACCCATGTGGCTTTCGGATCTACAAGGGTTATGGCAACCTGCGGTTGTATGGGGCAGGCGGTTGGAACGGCTGCTTCGTTGTGCTCGAAATATGAGGTAGACCCCGCGGCCATAGTCGAAGCTCATATGGGGGAGCTGCAGACGCTATTGCTTCGAGACGGACAAACCATTGTAGGCCTTCAAGAGGAATTGGATCCTTACTTCGCTGACGGATTAACTATTCGTGCCTCGTCTCAGCGCAGCTATGACAATCTTCATCCAACCGAAGAGATTTCCTTGGAGAAAGGGTTATGTTTGGTCTTGCCGATTCAGACATCCGTGGCTGAAAGCGTACGGTTCAAAATTAAAAATAGCTCCAAGCATTCGGAAACTCTACATGTGAAGCTTTTTGGCGGGGAATGGAAGGAAAACTACATTCCAACCAGCGAGTTGAGAGACTACCACTTGGTTATTACAGCCGGTCATGACGACTGGATTACGCTAGACTTGGACTGCAAGAAACCGGCTGACGACAAAATCTACATCATATTGGAGGGCACGGCGAGCCTTGCCATATACGGTAATGAAGAGAAATTGACAGGAGCGGTCAGCTTCCACTATAGGCCGGAAGAGCCGTCCAGGCTGAAGAAATTCAATAAGAGCATTTGCTTTAAGGACCTGATGCCAGCTCAGAATATGTATAGTCCTGAGAATGTTGTCAATGGCTACTCCAGACCTTATGGCCAACCGAACGGCTGGATTTCTGAACATTCGGAAGGACAGGAATGGTTGGAATTCTGTTTTGCAAGCCCCAAAAATCTGGACGAAATCCATCTTGTTTTTAATTCGCAGCTGGATTTGGAGCATTTCAACGACCCGATTGAGTCCCTTATCCAAGATTATGATATGACCTTGACCTTAGAAGACGGAAACGAGAGGACAATCATAACTCGTGGAAATTATCTCACGTTGAATAAACATAAGATAGATGCGAATGGTGTAACCCGAATCCGGATTAATTTCGGAGCAACTTATGGTTCGCCTTATTTTGAAGTGTTTGCTGTGAAATTGTTTGCTCCTAAAATCGATAAATGAGGACAGGTGAAGTCACGATGAAGGAATTATTCCCTCGTAAAGGGCTCCCCAATATAATTCAAAAATTGGAAAATGGGGATACCGTAACAATCGTCTATTTCGGCGGCAGTAATACACGTTCTGAAGGCTACAGGGTTATGACGGCGGATTGGCTTCGTAAGCAATATCCTAAGGCGGATATCCGCTCTGTGAATGCAGGCATTGATGGGACAGGATCGGATTTGGGTTGTGCCCGTTTGGAGACAGATGTACTGCGTCATCGACCTGATCTAGTATTTGTTGAATTTGTCGGTAATGATGGCGGAGATCCCGAATCCAAGGCGCGGATCGAAGGGATTGTCCGTCAGATCCGCAAGCGGAGCCGGTTTACTGATATCCTGTTCGTTTATACGCTGAAGGAGCGGGATGTGGCCTTATTTCAGTCTGGAGAATACCAGAAGGGGGCTCTAATGCAAGAGGAAGTGGCCGACTATTACGGTATTCCTTCGATTCATCTGGGCGTAGCGGTCAGTCACTTGGTGTCGGAGGGAAAACTCGTTTTCACCTCAAGGGAAGACGTGTCCATTTCCGGAGCCGTTGTTTTTACACATGATTCGATCCATCCGACTATTCCCGAAGGACATCAGATTTACACGGATACGATCACCCGGTCATTTGAAAAAATTAGAGAACTTCAGGATCATCCAGGAAGGTCAGTACATCACTTACCTCAGAATCCGTTGGTCCCGGCTAATCCTTGGGAATATGCGAGCATGCTGTCATTGGATAGTCTTACCGATTTTTCCGCAGGATGGTCTTACATGACTCCCGATGATTGTGCTTTAGTACGCGAGTACAATTGGTTGTTCCCCGGCCTGTGGCGAGCAGTCGATCCTGGAGAGGCTATTACGGTGCAGTTCGAGGGAACCCATATCGGGTTATTCGATATCGGGGGGCCTGATTCTGGCAGATTGAAGGTGTCGGTGGATGGTGGGGAACCCTTTATTGTCGATCGATTCACACTACACAACGATCATAATCGTAATCAGTATGTATTCTTGCCGGAGCTCCCGAATGGGAAACATACGGTGCGCTTCGAAGTCGATACCGAAAAGACAGACAAAGCGGCTGTATTTGAGGCATGCGGCAATGAACGAAGTATTGAGCATGTTCGGCAGCATCCAGATTGGTATGATCAAACGGTGATCCAGCTTGGGAAGTTGTTATTGGTGCAGCCGCCATTATAATTAATCATAAGGTTTTCTCCAATTGAAAGACCTATATCATACTGACTGCAGTTGAGCGGCCAGTTATGATGTAGGTCTCTTTTTTAAAGGAAGACAAAGTCGTTTCTTCTTGCTTAAAATCTTATAAGAAATTCTTGAAATCAAAGAAATTTCACAGTTACGTGACATGCTATGATAAAAACGACGGAGCGGGATTAGCCAGAAGAATACGGCTGATTGCTTCTTTATGATCTTAGAACAAAGGAGGGTTTTATTATTTTGTAAGCGTTATCAACTTAAGGGAGGCTGTGAGTTGTATGATAAAAAGGAAGCTGTTTTTCTTAATCGTTTTCATCGTGACGATATTAGTTCCTTTCAGCCTAGACGGAATAAGGACCGCTTATGCAGAGACCTTACCGTATAAGACGATTATCATCGATGACGGGAGCATCACGATCAATGATGTTGTGACACCTGATGTGGGTAACGAGAACAACGGATATTCGGCTCCAAATTGGACCACAAGTACAGGGGTGAAGGGGTATGATAACTCCAGCTCCAAATATACGAGTACAGCAGGCAGAACGATATCATGGAATCCACGATTGGAAGCAGGAACGGCGAGAATTTCGTTATACAAGCTTAACTGGGAAGATAAAGCGGATAGCAATGTAAAAATTGAAATCGTCCACAATGGAACGACGGATGTTCTCTTTATGGATTTGAGACCTTCATTTGGCGCTTCTGTGGGATGGGTTGATTTGGGAGAGTACTATTTTTCCGGAGTTGGTAACGAATTCGTTAGATTAACTCGGTCTACCAGCACAACCAGCACGATACTTACTCGTGCAGATGCGGTCAAGTTCGAAGGGAATATTCAGCAAAAAGAGCCTCATAAGACGATCATCATTGATGATGGAAGCATCACGATTGATGATGTCGTCACTACTGATGTAAATAACGCAAATAACGGGTTCTCCGCTCCTGATTGGACTACAAGTACGGGAGTGAAGGGATATAATAATTCCAGTTCCAAATTTACCGATGCAGTAGGAAGAAGCATCACATGGAATCCGCGATTAGAAGCAGGGACGGCGAAAATTTCATTCAACAAGCTTGATTGGGCGGATAAAGCAGACAGTAATGTTAAAATCGAAATTGTTCACAATGGGATTACGGATGTCATGTTTATGGATCTGAGACCCTCGTCGGGGCCATCGGCCGGATGGGTTGATTTGGGGTCCTATTATTTCAGTGGTGATGATAGCGAATTTGTCAGACTGACTCGAACACAACCTACGACCGGAAAAATCATTACGCGGGCCGATGCGGTCAAATTTGAAGGGAATATACGGCAGCAAGCTCCGCCGTTGCCTCCGCTGCGCAGCCGTACATTGGCGAATCTCAGTTACACGGAAAAAGGCAGCATCGAAAATGCCAGCTATAAGGCTACCTTTTATGAAGCTGCTTGGGATGAAGGCAAAACCATCGTTCGTGATATGTTCTACAAGGATACGGATACGGGGAACTGGATGCCTGTTAATAATGTGGCGGAAAGACTTGAAGAACAATGGGTCTTATTGGATGGGAATGCGGGGAGTCGAACCAATTATTACGATACGATGAACAAACGCTGGATTACATTCGACGAGATCAATTTCCCAGACAGCCACACGGCGATATTAACCGATTCTTCACATGAAAGCGATTACGATTTACAAGTGAACTGGTCTATGTCAGGGGACAAACCTGATGTTTCCTTCGCCTTTACACCTCGCAAGGATGGCAATTATGTAATCGGTTATCAGTCCTTCACAACAGAGCAAATCTCAGACGTCAATGAAGTGTTAAATGGTTTCAGATCACACGCCAAAATGGTAGGTTCAGTGGAATCAACAAGCTTAAGGGAACTAAGCGCTCCGATGAGTCTACTTGAGAAGAATGACGGTTCGGGGAATCCATTGACATATGGGGTATTTGTACCGTCGGATGAGCTTCCGGTTGAATTTGAACCGACGGGAGGCGTTACGAAGCAAAGGCTTGGCATGAGCCTTGTCAACAACGAAGGCAGCGTGCAGCCAATCTTGTATGCTCCTCAATTAGGGACCTATTCGCAAATGAACGCAGAAAGCACTTATCAATTTCATATGGGACTAATCGCTCAAAAAAGCAAATTGTATGAGTCCTACGCGGATATTCTTCGCAAAGAGTACGGTTATTCTGCATACCGGGAAAATGTATCAGATCAGTCGCTTACTGACGCGATGTTCAATATGATCGATTTACTTAAGATAGAGCCGCAAGGGGATGACTCTGTTGATTATGTCCCGTCACCCAGCGGGTGGTGGAGCCGTGCCAAGGGCTTTATTGACATCGAAAACGAGGATAGCGTTCGAACAAGCTCGAATGCAGTTCTTTTGGGGGCTTACTATTTGACTGGGGATGACCAGCTCTACGATACGAGAGCATTGCCGTCCGTCCAGTATGGCTTATCGCGAAATGGTATAGGCTGGTCGCCTACGCAAAAGCCAGTATACGGTGTGCCGTCGTTATGGAAAATGGCAACCTTGCCGTTTGATTTTTCAAGCGTAACCGCTCTCAATCAGATGATGGGTACTTCGGCAGGAATTGGAGCACTGGCACAGGAAGAATACCTCGTGCGTGATCCTGACCAGAAAGACCGTGGTCCTGTCATTCAACCCCTGATGATGTATCGTATGACGGGAGATACTCAGTATTTACAGGCTGCCAAGGATGCAGCCGACAGCTATATCATGCAGCATATTGATACGCCTGCATCCGTCAATCTGAGTAAAAATGAGTTCATTTATTATTATAGCAAGCTGTGGATGGAGATCTTGGAGCTTTACGAGGAAACTCAGGATCCCAAATACTTGAATGCCGCTTATAAGGAAGCAAAACGGTATGCAACGATGTTTGTTGCTCGTCCGGTTCCTGAAGGTAGCGTTACGATTCCGCAGCCTGAGACGTATAATTACGCGAAGTCGTTCCATTGGCCGGAAAGTGGTAAATATCAATATCCTCGGATCAAGCTCCCAGAAGATCTAGCCGGAGGCGTACAAGCGGATAGTTGGCTTGTTTCTCCCAATGGATTGACGTTTGAAGCGGGAAGTACAACTGGCTATTATCGGATGAATGCTCAGGAAGCTCCATTCATGCTGAGATTGTCGCTCTATACAGGTGATAAACTGCTGCAGGATATTGCTCATAATGCAGTTATTGGACGATATTCTAGTTATCCAGGTTATTACTATAAGGGCTTCGCCGTTAGCCAACTTGAGCCAGAGTTTCCTCTGGAAGGCCCAAGCGGGGCTACATCCATCTATTATCACCATATCCCGGGACAGCTCGGGCAAACGATGGATTATTTGATCAGCGAACAAACGTTGAAATCGAATGGTAGTATTACATTTCCTTCTGTTTTTGAAACTAATTTTTTATGGTTCAAATATCACCTCTATGGAAATAAACCAGGGAATTTTTACGGTAATTCCGACGTTTGGCTCTGGATGCCCAAGGGGATTATCAAGACCAACCAACCTCAATTGAACTGGATAACGGGAGAGAGCGGGAATAAATTCTACATCGGGTTAAGCAACGAATCATCAGCTGAAGTCCAGACTCCGATCGAATTGAATGCGCAAATCATTGGGTTCAACCCGGCACAAGATTATACCGTAACCATCATCCGCGACAATGGCACACCAGAGCAAGCGGTTATGAGTGGTGGAATCATTCAAGCCACGGTTTCAAGCAAAGGAATAACCGCTATCATTGTAGAAGGACTCAACATTGATGTGCCGCTGCACCAGGTCAGAACTGCTGATACATCGGATGCAAGCTATTTCTTCGATATCCACAGTCCAATAGATGCGGTTAAAGGTATGCTGATCGTCAAGCCCGACGAAACGGCCTATGATGCTTATGTGCAGGCAAAAACGACAAAACCAGCGACGATCCATTATTCCTTGGATGGCGGAGTAACGTATACAACCATTCCAGATACGATCTATCCGATGGAATGGTCGATACGGGTAAACGATTTATCCCAAACCTTCACTTATTATGTGGAATCGGATGGGAAACAGACCCGCAAGCGGACACTCTATTTGCCTGATCAAGTACAAGAAACTCCAGTTCAACCGGATTGGCAGGAGAGTTCATCGATCATTGTGGATAATACGGAGGCAGAGACAGAAGGCGTCTGGATACGGGATACAACGGCTAACGACTATTACTATGATAACTATGTGTACGCCAAATCGACTGCCGGCACAGCGACAAGCAGAATTAAATGGCGGCCTGAGCTGCCGGAAAGTGTTACTTACAGTGTGTATTACAAGCTTCCGCAAATAACCGCTACAAGTGAAAATTGGGCAACGAATGCCTCATTTACCGTTTATTATAGTGGAGGCTCCGAGACGGTTACCGTTGATGAGACAACGGCCAATGGGACTTGGGTGCACCTGGGAGATTATCCTTTTGCAGCAGGCGATAGCGGATATGTCGAATTAACCAATAAGGCCAACAAGTCACGGGTAGTTGCCGATGCGATGATGTGGGTGGATCCAAACAGTATGCCGCAATTGGAGTCTGTGGTGATCCTGTCGGATCGGGGTGAACTGCAAATGACTCAAACCGCACAACTAAGCGTAACCGGCTATTTGGATAACGGTCTGATTGGTGATCTATCACAGGCAAATGTGCAGTATTTCGTTGATCGAACCGATCTGGCTGAAGTGGACAGTAGCGGTATGTTGACCCTTCTAAGTCTCGACGGAGAAACGGATCATATTGAGGTATGGGCCACTGTAACGATTGACGGGGTGACCTTAACAACACCTTCTATGACAATTGCGATCAGGGACTTAACGGTTATTGTCGACAGCACGAATACGACTGGGTTATACACGACAGAAGGATCTTGGAGCCAAAGCAATTTAGCTGGATACAAAATTGGGGTTAAGTCCCGTTATTCTACCGTTCAAGGTTCATCAGCGACGTGGAAAGGCCAGTTCCCAGAGGGGAAATATACGGTCTCCATTTACAAGCTCGTCCATACGACGGCAAACGATAACTATGTCAAAGTGGAAGTGAAGCATCAGTCGGTTACCGAGGTTACGTATATTGATGCAACCGTCGGCTCATCAGGTTGGGTTAATCTAGGAACGTTCGACTTTACTGGAGACGGCAGCGAGTACGTTCGTCTAACCAGGGTTACTCCGACAACGGTAGATCCGCCAACTCTACCTGTCGATATGATTTATACGAGGGCTGATGCAGTCAAGTTCGAACGGCATTCCGTTAGCCCGGAATTGCTTGCAAATGGGGTGCCAGGTAAACCGATACTTTCGAATAATAGCGGTGTTGCGACAGGTATAAATGATGGCAATTATGAGGTTACAATGAATATGTGGTGGGGAAACAATGGCTCACTGTATAAGTTATACGAGAATGGTCAATTGATCCAAACGAAGTCACTGGCCGATGTTTCGCCAGCCGCCCAGACTTCCATTATTCCTATTCAAGGAAAGCCGAATGGAACCTATGTGTATACATGTGAGTTATCGAATTTGTATGGAACGACTTCATGTGATCCACACACCGTCACCGTGGCTGAGGCGAAGCCCGGCAAACCTGTTTTGTCTAGTGACAACTGGGATCAAGATGGGGACTATAACATTACTGCTAATATGTGGTGGGGCACGAACGCAACACAGTATCGATTATATGAAAATGGCGAACTTATTGAAACGCAATCTTTATCTTCACAAACACCAAGTGCTCAATCGGCCACTACACAAATTTCAGGGAAATCTCCTGGCATCTATCACTATCGCGGTGAGTTTATGAATGGAAGTGGAACAACGGAAAGTGATACGATACAGATTATTGTAAAATAAACTTATGAGCTGAGTGGATGAGAACAATCCATTCGGCTTTTTTATTTCCTGGAATTTAGTATAGAGCTATACAAAAAGCTAATCTTTCAAGGCTCTCAACTGGGTGATATCTACATAATACTGCTCATGCTAGATTAGCAGGGCGTTTTCAACCAAACGTGGTAATTTGAACATGTCAAATTTGTTCTAATTCAGTCTAAATAAGCGCTTACATTAGGGGGTGGCTAAACTTACAATAATGTCTAACCATTTAAATTTGGGAACTTCTCCTGCAACGGAGAAGAATTTCACTGTCATGGCTTTCATGCAAAGCTAGGTTGAATATTGGAGAGGAGGCTGTCATGGGGATTACAAGACGAAAACCAACATGATTATCTTGTTTACCGCTCTGATTGTTCTTGCTTTACTCATGTTGGGCTTAACTAACAAAAAGGTGGAACTGCCTGAAAATTGGATATTTACAGTAGATGGATACGCCGTAACAGAGGAAGAATTTCAATCTTTTGTCAAAGAGCAGAGAGCTATAACGGTAGACTATTTCTTCAGAACTTATGGGGCCAAAGTAGATGAGGGCTTCTGGACACATCAATACGGCAAAAATCATGAAACCCCCTCTGAATACGCCAAAAATTCTGCGATGACAGCATTGCTAATGTCCAAGCAGGAGCAATTTATTGCACACAAGCGAGGAATCGCCCCTTACCAAAGCTTTGATGAGCTTAAATCCGACATGGAAGAAGAAAATGTTAAGCGAGCTAAGATGGATGATTCAGGAGAGACTTACTATGGGTTGCCTCAGTTTGATTTATATCAATACATGCAATATTTAAGTGGCGCCCGTTGGCCGGATTTGATAGAAACCCAGGTAAAGAAAACGAAAATGAGCGACACCGAGTTACAAGTTGAGTATGCATCAAAAAGTGAGGAATATGTTCGTGTTGCTGATAAATTAACGGCTGCGTTAGCGACAGCGGGGCAGGCCAAAGAAGAAAAAGTGCTAAATCGTTTGGATATATCCAAAGAAGATACCGAGTCTCTTAAGTTCTGGGAGTCTTTAGCTGCTGCTTCTGTAGGTGAGACAGTAATCGGTAAATATATGGGTGAGGATGTCGTTGCTACATTAACCACAAAACCGGAAATCACCAAGCTTAAACTGGAAGAAGTGAAAGATTCCATTCTATACGGATCGGCGGAGTCTGACTTGCGAGCGTTAATTGCAAATACGAATGAATTGAAGATCGTGTATAACGGTAATCGATTCAGTGAGTTAGTAGTGAACTAGAATAGTTAGTTTTTAAGTTTATAAAAATCTATGTCTATTGAGACTTCCATAGATACAGATTTTTTATAAAGTATAAATTTATTAATTTCAAAGGGAGGAAATTTTGGAATGATACGATGGAAATGGATGCAAAAAGCTTTGTCGATAGTTACAGCTACAACGTTGGCATTCCCTGGTCTGTTCGGCTTGGCACCTTCTTCCGAAGTGTCAGCTGCGGGAGGGAGCGAATCTTTTGACTCCGTTGTACTAGAATTGACACAAGCGGCAGGTCAAACAGGTAGGGTAAATCTTACGTATAAAGGTTCACCTTTAAGCAGTCTGGTTAAAGGACCGGTTATTGACGAGGTAAGTTATGATTCCAGCAATTCACAACTTTTAACTGTTAATAATCAGGGGAACATTACTTTATCTAACGGTTATACATTTGCGTCGCCAGATGCTCCGGGCGTCCCGGTGACAATCACGGCCAGGGCGGGTTATTACCCTGACTCAGAAGTGTTAATCATGGAGGACTTCGAGAACAACAATGGTCCGATGACATCTATGAGCAAATTAAGCTCGTCATTCACGCTGTCCGATGCACAGTCCCGTTCTGGATTGAAAGCGATTACACCTTCGGATGATACGAATAATGAAAAGGTAGCTCAAGATGTGGCATTGCCGGCTGGCAGCAATTATAAGATGACGGCATGGTATTTTGACCCGTATCCTAATGAGGAGAAGACTGCGACGGATAGAACGCAATTTGCTATTGTAGATGGTAAAAATGCCACCTTTGCCGGGACATTCTATCAAAGTTCAGAGGCTGATGTTATTCATAACCCGACGAAATATACTTGGGCTTATGCACCATCATCAGCGGGTACAGCAGGCAATCGTTGGAAAGATAGCGGGGCTTTACGTTCCACAGGCTGGCATAAATTCGAGTGGCTTATTACACCGAATGGTGCGACGTTACAAATAGACGGAACATTAATATCCGATTCAGCGCAAAGTGATATTTATAAAGCTATGAAGAGCGGTACAACCATTCAGCCTAAAATAGCTGGAGGATGGAACAGCCAATCAGGGAATAAAGCTTATATTAAAAATAAACATCTAATTGACGATTTTTATGTTGTAAAAGATGTGGCTACAACAACAGGTATCAGAACATTAACAGTGAATTTGGTACCTCCCGGCGGATTGCCAAATTTAGAAATAATCACTCAGCCAACAGCGGCAGAAGTGAAACAAGGTGAGACAGCAACATTTAGCATTACGGCATCAGCCGCTGCTACTGCTTATCAATGGTATGTATCTGATGATGAGACTGGCTTGAGCGGGACAAAAGTCAGCGGAGCTGATAAGGCAGTATTAACACTTTCCAATGTGGACGCAGCTTCACAACAAGGCAATTTTTATTATTGCGAGGTTTCCTCGGCAGAGGGAGTTGTAGTGAAATCCCATGCTGTACCGTTGTTGATAACCACCAATACGCAGGGGAATGCACCAATTAATCCAACGCTTGACTCGGATTCGGGTATTTATAATGGCTCTTCCAATTACGGGGATACCCTTGTAACACTGTTCAAAGACGGTGTACCTGTTGGTTATTATTTATCGAAAAATGGGGGACCCGACCAGCCTAACAATCATGAAAGGCATCATGTTCTGCCCTATGCAAGGGCACTGGGAGTGGGCAACTACACGGTTACAGCTATTGTCATAAATAATGCGGGAGATATCAGTGAAGAAGTTGCAGCATCCGGAATATTAAAGATCGAGAAATTGCCTGTACCGGCAAATGCCAGATGGAACGGCACGTACGCTACATGGGATCGCGTCGCTAACGCATCTGCCTATTCGGTTCAACTCTTCAGTAATGGAGTGGCTAAAGGAAGCCCGATTGCAGCAACAAGCAATGATGCGGCTTTGTCCCCGACTTTAAATGATACATTTAAAATAAAAGCAAACGGCAACGCAACGTCACGATTCTTAGACTCCGATGAGTCAGGGGAGAGTGCACAATATTCAGCGAACATTGCGCTAATTCGCCAGAACGATACATTACGGGCAGGAGATAGAACGCGGTTAATGGTTGACACAGCTGATGTGTTCGTTGCTGATAACATCAGCTTCAGTCCGGCGGATCAAGACAAGGATAAGATTGAAGTTGATGATGCCGGATTCGTGACGGTTAAGAAAGGTTATATTCCGACAGGGAACGAAGAAGTTACTGTACATGTGAGCGTTGATTACTTCAATAAGGCTGACACTAAGTTTCACGATGGATTTGAAGGGGAGAAGAAATTTTCAAATGGTGCGAACGGATATGTTCAC
Organism: Paenibacillus sp. FSL R7-0048; assembly: GCF_038004505.1. Taxonomy (NCBI): domain Bacteria; kingdom Bacillati; phylum Bacillota; class Bacilli; order Caryophanales; family Paenibacillaceae; genus Paenibacillus; species Paenibacillus sp. FSL R7-0048. Next base: position 3,784,255 of record NZ_JBBORF010000001.1, read on the forward strand.
AGCGATGTGATGTCCCGTACCGGAGGAAAGGCCGCGACATCAAGCGGCGCCGGTCAGGTGGCGACTGTTCCAGGTACCTATAATTATGCCCCTGCAACCGGTAAGACAACAATCGTTACTGCTTGGTACTATGATGATGGCAGAGCGGCTTCCAATGACCACGCTGTCTTTGGTTTAACCCCATCATCCAATGAACATATCGCAATAAATTATGGCAATGGAGATGGCGATTGGGCCGCAAATCTGACCAATTACGCAGTCAGGCCTGGTTCATCCGGGAGATTCTATCCTGTAGATGTCCAGCGAAGCGAAGGTTGGCATAAATTTCAATGGTTCGTTACATCAACAGGAACAACCTATAAAATCGATGGACAAGACATTCAAAGGCAAACAACAGCTGGCGGAAATTTTGATACTCCAGTTAAGAACAATATTTCCAAGATCGATGCATTGCAGCTTGCTACGAACTGGGGCAACAAGCCTGGAACGGTTAAGGATATACAGAACAGGCATTTTATCGATGACGTATATGTTATCGATAGTGGAATAGCAGCCCAAACCGGAACAGCTTCTATTACGCTAAAGCTCTTGCCTAAAGAGTATAGTCACTTGGAAGACAGCACATATGTTATTGGTCTGGATGACTATAATATCACCGTAAATCCTGATTTAACGGATCTGGCTGGAGTGAAGATCGGCGCTGTAACTCTGCTGCGGGATGTGGATTATACGGTTAGCGGTAATGTATTGAAGATTAACAGAGAATCATTCACAAGAAATAATATCGTGCCGGGAAAATATACCGTTAGACTTGATCTGTATCCTGCCGAAATCACCTTCGAGTTGAACATTGTACCCCTTGAAGTCCGTGATTATTATCTCTCCAATAACGGTGACGATCATGCAGATGGACGCACACCAGCTACGGCATGGAAATCAATCTCCAAGATTAATGAATATGTATTTATGCCAGGTTCAACTATTTATCTGGATGCGAATAGCGTATGGAACGAACAAATCAGACTGCGCGGCAATGGTGAGGAAGGAAATCCGATTACACTTACAAAATATAATACGACCGACCCTAACCAACGCCCGGTAATTAATGGTGGAGGAACAGCGTCGAGCCCATCAGGCATTTCCTTAAACGGTACCATAGAGTTATATGACGTAAACTATTGGGTAGTCAGTGGAATTGAAGTAACGAACATCGGCAATGCGGCAGGTGACGGCCGCTCCGGTATCGCTGTAATGTCACGGATTTCCAAGCTGGGACAAGGTCAGTTTAATATTCAAGATTATGCTGATGCTCGTATGCAAGGAATCGTCATTCGAGATAACTATGTTCATGATGTTAATGGGCTGCACCAAGCAAATGGAGCAAGTAAGGTATCCGGCGGCATCATTATTAATGGTTATGTGGATATATTGGTTGAAGGCAACAAAACCCTTCGTTGTGATAACGAAGGTATTCGCAATAATGCCTACGGGCCAAGCAATCCTGGGACTAATAACACAGGCATTACTTGGAGTAATTCTAGCTATCCTTGGGCATCCAACGCTGTGTTTAGAAACAACTGGGTTTCTAGTTCGGTTGGAGATGGCATTGTCATGTCCGGCGGGAACAACTCCCTTGTGGAACGAAATGTGGTCACAGACAACGGTTATAGCTATTTAAGCGATAAGAGCGGCAATCTGGTTACGAACTGGGGGCCAAATAATACAACACCAACATATCTAGGTTCGCAAAACTATGCGGCTGCGTGGATTATGGCAAGTAAAGGCACCATCTTCCGCTATAATGAAGCTGTGGATAACCCTTATCATGCAAGTAATGACGGTATGGCTTGGGACATTGACAACTATTGTCAGGACAATGTGTATGAATACAATTACAGCCGAAATAACTATGGTGGTTGGTACTTACAGATGAATGCTGCCAAGGGCAATATCGTTCGCTATAATATTAGCGTGAACGACGGCCGCAGCCCCGATTTTAACAAGAGCTTTAACAGTCTAATATTGCTTGCAGGAGGTTCTTCAACGAGCGAGGAATTAAGTGGCTTATACTATAACAATGTCATCGTCACACCATTGAAGAATAGCAGTTCGTTAGTATTTGACCCGACAGCCTCCAACTTGCACATTTATTTCCAAAATAATATATTTGCCTACACTGGGGCAAACAACCAGGTTGGTCTGAAAGGCGGGGGAACATCAGCTCCATTTACAGCCGGACGGTTTACGAACAACATTGTGTATCCGGCTAATCTTTTTGGCAGTATGAACGCAGGTGGAGGCGGATATCTAGGTGCAGGCGTAACAGCAACAGACAACCGCTATGTAACGGAAGAGGAACTGAATTCTATATTAAAAGACTATAAATCTGCGCCTGAACATTGGATTACCAACAGTGGGACAGTGGATGCCAAGCTTGATTACAGTGCGATGAACGGGTTCCGTCTTGCGGATGGTAATAACCTGGCCTATGGTGCAGGTGCCGAGATTGTAAGCCCATATGTGGATCGGGCGAATGCTCTGCCTCATATGACGGAGAGAACAGACTTCTTCGGCAATTCACTTAGCACTCGAACGCATTCCATCGGCGCGCACAACCCTTATGCGGTAACTTTTGATTCCAATGGGGGCAGTGAAGTTGCGGTGAAGTTCGCTGACATGGGCGGTACAATTACCGAGCCAACAGCGCCGACAAAAGATAAAACTGTTTTCGGCGGTTGGTATCAAGATAAAGGATTAAACGATGCTTGGAATTTCGATGCTGATCCTGTTACAAGGGATATTGAATTATATGCGAAATGGGCTGAAGACGCAGGTACGGCACCAACGATAATGACGAATTCGCTTGTGGATGGCAAGGTAGGACAACCTTATTCGGCAGTTCTTACCACTGATGGCGATAAGCCGATCAAATGGGCCGTTGTAGAGGGGCAATTACCATCAGGATTGAGCTTGGATGAAGATGCAGGTGTTATCTCTGGTACACCGGATCAATGGGGTCAATTTAAGTTCAAAGTTCAAGCAAACAATGACGTTGGCAGTGACACAAAACAGTTCAATATAGTGATCACTGAAGATGTCTCAGTTGATACAGCTCCGGAGGTTATCACTAAGAATTTACCAAATGGCAAAGTTGGACAACCGTATACAGTAACACTAGCGGTATATGGCAGTGAACCGATTTCTTGGAAGGTCCAGGAAGGAGATTTGCCAGTAGATTTGAACCTAGATGAAGCAACAGGCGTTATCTCGGGTACGCCTCTAGAGGCGGGATATTACGAATTCACTGTTGCAGCAACGAATGATTTTGGTAGAGATGAGCGAGAATTGAGCATCGAGATTAAAGAAGATAAGCCAGTGGATACAGCTCCGGAGATTATCACTAAGAATCTGCTAAGCGGCAACGTTGGACAACCGTATACGGTAACATTAGCGGTTTACGGCGACAAACCGATTACCTGGAAAGTGAGTGATAATTATTTACCTGCTGGGCTGAATTTAGAAGGAGCTACGGGTATTATTTCAGGCGTGCCTACTGAAGCGGGAACTTACAAATTCAATATTACGGCTTCCAATCATGCTGGCATGGATACGATAGAGTTAACTATTGTAATTACTACAAATGACAGTGGTGGCCATAATGGCAATAACAATGGCGGCAATTCAAATGGCCACAGCAGTACGCCGACTCCTTCGCCAGAGTCATCAGTAGCGGAGCGTATTGATGCTACAATCAAAGAGCAGCTGAAGAAGGGTAATTCCATTGAATTGACGATGTCAGCCGGAAAAGATGAGCTTGAGATTCAAAGCGATACGATCGGTGCGATTATTAATGCCGACAAACCGCTAATCGTTACGAATGACACCATATCTGTTAAATTGTCCGCTGAATTGTTGAAGCAGTTGAATACAGGAAAGCGGATGAAGGTTGTCATTATACCTGTAGATGAAAGAGGCGGAGCTATAGGGCGGGGATATGAATTAAAGATCTTCGTGGATGGCCGGGAAGTAACGGATTATACAGGGCTTATACCCGTAACCTTCGATCTGTCAAAAGAGAAGTTGTCCACAAATGATCTTAGCCTGTTATGCGGTGTCATGCTTCGGTTGAACGGTAACATGGAGCGTTTAGGCGGCAACTATGAGCGTGAGACAGGTAAATTTACTTTCACGGCAAAAGGACTAGGTTATATCTTCATTACAGCCAAGCCTGAACCTGTGAAATTGGAATTCACTTTAGGAAAGACAGGATATAAATTGAACGGAATCGAAATGAGTATGGACGTTGCTTCAACGGTAGTTAAAGGCAGAACGTTAGTCCCACTGCGCTTCATTGCCGAGAGCTTAGGAGCAAATGTAAGCTGGGATAACGTTACGAAAACCGTAATGATTACTTTGAAAGGTCAGACTTTGTCGATTAAGATCGGTGAACTTGCACCAGGGATGGATGTAGCAGCTGAACTTGTAAACGGTCGTACTATGCTCCCATTACGTTTCATTGCTGAGTATTTTGGTGCAAATATATTCTTCGATAATACTTCGAAATCCATTAGTATCATGAAGTAGTATTTCCTAAAATTAGCAGCTATGCTCGAAACCCTCTAACATGCACTGCCATGTTAGAGGGTTTTCTAGTGTGCGCCCGGCATAGACGATAACTTGGCGGTGAAAGTCCTCTATTAACGAACAATAAAATTGTCTTAACTGGAAACAATTCTTTAGATTGTGTTAATCTGTCTAATAGTGAACTCGGTTTAGAAAGAGGGAAGTTACTTGAAAAGAAACGTGTTATATATTGAAGATAATGAGAAGATAGGCAGTTGGGTAAAGGAAGAATTGGAACAACGAGGATTTTCAGTACAGTGGCTGCTTTCTGGTGAAGGAGCTGAAAAAGAAGTAAATCAGCATGAAATCGTTATTTTGGATATCATGTTACCCGGTTTAGACGGATTTACTGTGGGGAAACGATTAAAAAAGGCAGCTCCTGCTGTTCCTATTTTGCTGTTAACTGCTCGAACATCGATAGATGACAAGGTAGAAGGGTTACAATTTGCTGATGACTATTTAACGAAACCATTCCATACGGATGAACTAATTGCTAGATTAGAAGTATTAATCCGTCGAAAGGGCGGAACACATTCCGAACGCATTTCATTAGGGAATTATATTGAAGTAGATCCGGAAATCCAAACGGTATTTGACAAACACACAGGAGAAGAAATTATATTGACAGGGAAACAACATCATATTTTGATGTACTTCTTACGCCACCCTAATCAAGTTTTACCAAAAGAACAAATCTATGAAGCCATCTGGGAAGAAGCTTATATCACAGGTGATAAAACATTAATGGTACATATTCATCGACTGCGTCAAAAGCTGGAACGCCATCCAGACTCCCCAGAGATTATTGAAACATTGAAGGGAATAGGCTATCGGGTGAAACTATGAAACAGACTAAATCATTATTTCGTCGTTTTCTAAAAGGACATTTTCTATTTATCTTTTTACCTCCGATCGTACTTATTTTCTTATCTGCGTTCATTGCGTCTCCTTTTAATGAAGAAGAGCTGAATAAGTTAAATTATTTTTACATTGTACTTCTTGTGTTTGGTTTTATTATTGTCGCATTTGTGGTAATCTCTTGGATTTTCTTCTTGAGACTTCGTAAACGTCTCACCTGCTTACAGGAAGTCATGTCATTTTCAGCTAATCATAACTCATTTCCTAAACCAATAGCTGTTCAAAGTGATCGTATGGATGAAATAGACCAGTTAGGAAGTTCCTTTAATTGGATGATTCAACAGCTTGAAGACAGTCGCAAGCGAGAACATGAAGAGGAATTGTTACGACATCGACTCATCGCGAATTTATCTCACGACTTACGAACGCCGCTTACCATTTTGAGAGGACATGTCACCCGATTAAATAAAGAATCAATGAGTCTAGAAGGACAAAACTCATTATCAGAGATGAACCATACGATTACTAGAGTCGGAGATCTAATGGATGATTTACTTTCCTATACATTGCTTACATCAGGAAAACATCCTTTTGAGCCCACTTCAACAGATATTGGACGTTTAGTAAGAGCATCTGTTGCTGCGTGGTATCCTGTATTTGAAGAAAAAGAAATCCGAATCGAGGTTGATTTACCGACAGAGAAGACTTTTTATTGGGAAGCAGATCCTAAATGGATGACACGTGTTCTGGATAATTTATTTCAGAATATTCTTCGCCATGCAGCAGAGGGGAAATATGTAAACATTGTGGTTGATGTAGAAAAAGAACAGATCATTGTTGCAGACAGAGGTCCGGGGATGGATAACTCTTCCTATGAGCGTGGGGCGGGGATAGGTTTATCGACTTCAAATTATATGTTGAATAAAATGAAGCTTAAAGCTGACTTTACATCAAATGAAAACGGCACAACAGTGGCTATTGGTAGAGCTTAACCTAAAGTTAAACCAGAAGTAAACAGCAGGATAACCGAGATGTAACTTTGCTTCTTTATAATTAGAACCATAACAGAAAGGAAGTGTTATGGTTGCTTACAATTAATAACTTAGTCAAACATCGCGGAACTGGGAAAATCTTATCAGGTATCAGTTTTAAAGCTAGACCTGGCAGAGTAACTGGTTTTCTAGGTCCAAATGGAGCAGGTAAAAGCTCTACACTTCGCATCCTGCTTGGATTAGATCGTGCTACCTCAGGGAGTGCACTAATCAATGGAAAGCCATACGCAGAATTACATAATCCTGTATCAACAGTAGGTGCCGCACTTGATGGATTTGGAGCTCATCGTATGCGAACAGGACGGGCACACTTGCGTTGGATTGCCCGTGCCGCAGGATTGTCTAACTCACGTGTCGAGGAAGTTCTGGAAATAGTAGGTCTTACTAATGCAGCCGGAAAAAGAGTTGGGAAGTATTCTCTTGGTATGGGGAGGAGACTTGGAATAGCAGCTGCGCTACTCGGTGATCCAAAAGTATTGATTTTAGATGAACCCGTAAATGGGCTCGACCCAGAAGGAATTCGGTGGATTCGGACATTTTTACGTGAACGTGCTGAGTCTGGAAATACGGTGTTGTTATCCAGTCATCTAATGGGAGAGCTTGCAGAGACGGTTGATGATGTGGTGATTATTAAGCATGGAACTATCGTTGCAGATGGAACATTGGAAGAAGTAATAGGTAACTATTCCACGCTGGAGGAAGCCTTTTTTGCCCTGACATCTGAAAATGCGGGTGAAGTTGTATGAGCGCATTTAACGCGGAACTATCTAAATTGTTCTCCTTACCGGGTATTTGGCTTGCTTATCTCATTGGAGCGTTTGCCCCAGCGCTTATTGCTGCCTTGGACAGCATAGCACAAAAAGAGGAGATTATAGCTGGAGTTAGCACGCGGCTATCGGAAGTTGGCTATATCGGGTTAGCTCTTGGTGTGCAAGGCGTTATTATTCTTGGTGTGCTTGCTGTCAGCAGTGAGTATTTGACAGAGAGCAGTGAATCTGGTGGAGGACAACAGATTACAACGAGTTTAACTGTTGTTTCATCCCGTCTTCATTTTTTGCTGGCAAAAGCAGGCGCTGTGACTTTGATCAGCATACTGCTTTGTATTGTTGCTATTATGACAACTGTGTCTGTAAGTCATCTTATTCTTGGTGAATATGCCCCTGCATTTGAATGGTCCAGACTTATCGGTGCCATTTGTTACTGGACATTCACTGCTCTTTTAGCACTTGGAATTACTTTGCTAACTAAGAATGGCATCCTCCCGCTTGCTGTGCTCATAATAAATTCATCCGTTGTATCATTTAGTGTCCTGTTGTATAGGGTTACAAAGTTGGCGTTTTACTTACCAGATAGAGCTGGCGCTGAAATGTTTATGTTTACGGACAACACGTCCACAGGCAGTTTATTCGAGAGGTTTCACACCCCCTTCACAGGCGGTTTAGTCATGTTTGCCTGGGTAGTCGTTGTTTTCATTGTTGCAGCTATTGTATTCCATAGGAGGGACGTTGCAGCATGAGTGTCTCATCTAGTAGAAAGATAACACAAATCCTGGGTGCTGAACTGGATAAATTAGTTACATTACCATTGATAGGGCTCACTCTTTTGGTTACATTCATTCTTAATTTAGGTTTAGCCGCCGCTTTTACTTCTGTTGATCTACAAGGGGCAGCAGGAACGCAAAATATACTGAATACAGGACTTTCTTCTATGGGATATCTTCAAGCAGGATTCATTATTCTTGGTATCTTAGCTACTTGTTCAGAGTATACAGGGGGACAGATTCGAACTACTTTAACTACGATACCTTGGCGAGGGTTTCAATTATCCACGAAGTATTTGGCCTTGACCATTATAACCATTCCTGCGGCGTCTTTTACTACTGCATCAGGTGTACTATATACCTTTATCATGATGAAAGACACAGCAGTAGTGATTGAAATAGACGAAATGATAAAATCATTAGCAGGTGCAACAGGCTATCTAACTTTAACCACACTTCTCAGTGCAGCTATAGGTGCTTTATTAAGACGAACTACGCCTGCTTTAGTGGTACTGCTTGGCTATTACTTCATTGTCAGTCCATTGTCGAAAGATTTTCTACACAATACTAAATATTTTTTTCCAGATACAGCAGGATATTATATGTATATGCCGCCTTCCTCCGATGAAATAAATGTCCTTACACCAATGGAAGGGACAGGTATTTCCCTGTTATGGACACTGATCTTTATTACAGCAGCTATTATATTTTACCGTAAACGAGATGCCTAACTCTGAACTAGCTGATTTGATCATTAAACTAGAATAATATGCAACAAACATTGATGTTTGGATAAAAGATGTTTATGAGCAATTCAATGACTAAGTATTTGCTCTTAAGAACGGACACCAATATGAGTGTCCGTTTATTTTATAAATCTGGACTGATCAGTTCAGATATGTTATATTTCAATGACGGGAGGTGTTACTTATCGCTAGGACAAAAGAATTTAACAAAGATCAAGCGCTGCATCAAGCTATGCTGTTGTTTTGGAAAAAAGGATACGAAGCGGCTAGCATACCGGATTTACTAGAGGTGATGGGCATTAGCCGATCCAGCCTTTACGATACGTTTTCCGACAAGCAAACCTTGTATACAGATGCCCTTGAGCATTATAAAAAGGGGAATTTCAATAAGCAGGCTATTCTTGAACATGCATCTAGTGTTAGAGATGGAATTCTTCAATTTTTTGAGTATCATATTGCTTCAGCATACGATACCAGCCTGCCGGGCGGGTGTTTTGTTACGAATGTAGCTACAACATTGGAGTCGCCAGATGAAAAAATTAATGAGTTGATAAAGACTAGTTTTTTGGAATTAGAGCAAGCTTTTTGTGACCTTTTAGAAAAGGGCCAGCAACGGGGAGAAATTGATAAAACGACTGATATCAAAGCGTTGTCTTATTTATTGTTGAATTTACATCAAAGCATTAATATTATGGCCAAAGCAGATCAGAATCCGGAACGTGCAAAAGAGATGATTAGCTTTGTAATAGCAGGAATCTAATTTTTTTTAATTATTTCGGAACGATCGTTCCGTTATCATGTTTCCCATATTTTGAAGGTGCTAATTAAGGAGTATGTGTTAGACTATATTTTTTTAATTATTACGGAACGATCATTCCATTATTGAGAAATCCCTCAAAATAAGGAGAGGTGTCTAATGAAAGTATCGTTTATTGGGCTTGGAAATATGGGGCTCCCAATGGCCCAAAATCTATTGAAAGCGGGTTATGAATTAGTCATCTTTAATCGGACCCCTGAAAAAGTTGAACCCTTAATGAAACAGGGAGCACGATATGCCAAAACACCGCTAGAGGCAGTGAAAGAAAGCAATCTTGTAATTACCATGCTTTCTGATGATGCTGCTTTGAAGGAGGTCGTCGAGGGACCAGATGGTGTTCTGAATGGATTGTCGGAAAATGGAATTCACATCTCTGCCAGTACAATCAGCGTAGATCTGGCTCGAAAATTATCCGTCTCGCATGCGGAGCGAAAGCAACACTTTGTGTCTGCCACGGTGATGGGGCGCCCAGATGCCGCTAAAGAAGCTAAATTGCGTATTATTTTAGCCGGTCCGGAACAAGCAAGACAACGGGTACTTCCCGTTTTAACAGTATTGGGTCAAGAGATAGTAGAGATTGGGGATCACGGCGAAGAAGGGAACGTTGTGAAAATTGGTGTTAACTTTCTAATTGCTTCAATGCTGGAAGCTTTGTCGGAAGTGCAGCTAATGGTAGAAAAGCACGGTATTGATTCGTCCCGATTTATGAATGTCGTGAATGCTCTTTTTCAATCTCCAATATATCAGAACTATGGAGCGATCATGAGCGAACAACGCTTTGAACCGGCCGGTTTTAAAATGAAGCTTGGGTTAAAAGATGTTGCATTGGCTATTGAGGCAGCGAAGTCCGTTCAAACTCCTCTACCTTTAGGTCAGCTTATCCACCATCACTTGTCTGAAGGAATCGCCAATGGTTATGGTGAGTTGGATTGGACGGCTTTAATCCGTTGTCTTGAGCATTCTTCTTAAAAAATTGGGTTGCACCGATGATGTCGGGCGAATTGCTAGAGAAAATATAAGGAGAGATTAACTATGGAAATAGGTGTTACTTCGTTCATAGAAACAAAGCCTGATACTGAGACCGGAGTTGTGATGAGTCACGCACAGCGATTACGAGAAGTCGTCGAAGAAATCGTCCTTGCGGATCAGGTAGGACTTGATGTGTTTGGCATAGGTGAGCATCATCGTGAAGATTATGCAGCTTCATCACCCGCAGTGGTGTTGTCTGCTGCAGCCCCCCTAACAAAGCGGATTCGATTGACGAGTGCTGTGACGGTTCTTTCATCAGCTGATCCTGTCCGTGTGTTTCAGGATTTTGCCACGCTTGACGGCTTATCCAATGGACGTGCCGAGATTATAGCGGGCCGGGGTTCCTTTGTTGAATCCTTTCCGCTTTTTGGGTATGACTTGCATGACTATGAGGATTTATTTAATGAAAACATCGAGCTGCTTCTGAAAATACGGGAATCTGAGAAAGTTACATGGAGTGGAGGACATCGATCAGCGATAAATAATCTGGGTGTATACCCGCGCCCTGTTCAGCACTCTTTACCCATATGGATTGGTAGTGGCGGTACCCAGGAGTCTGCCGTGCGTGCAGGACTTCTGGGCCTGCCATTAGTCCTGGCGATTATCGGTGGAAACCCAACCAATTTTGCACCGCTTGTACAACTGTATAAAAAGGCGGCAGCTCATGCCGGACATGATGCATCACGGCTTCAGGTAGGTTCACATTCCATCGGATTTGTTGCAGAAGATACGGAACAGGCAGCAGAACTCTTTTTTCCGTCAACCCAGTACGGTATGAATAAGCTCGGCAAAGAACGGGGGTGGGCGTACTACGATCGTTCCAGCTATGATGCTGCCCGACGCTTTGATGGTGCGTTGTATGTAGGGGATCCGGAAACAGTCGCCCAAAAAATAATCCATCTGCGTAAGCATGTAGGGATTACACGATTCATGATGTATGTTCCCTTAAGTACGATGCCGCATGAGTTGGTTATGCGGGCTATAGAACTGCTCGGTACAGAAGTTGCGCCGCGAGTACGAGAGGAAATTGCCAAGTGGGAAGCTCAAATGGGATAAGGATTATCTATGAATAAGACGTAAACGAACGAATTCATTATTTTATTTGGAGGGATTATTATGAGTGTTGAACCACGTATACTACCAGAATTAAGAGAGGTTTATTCACAATTTCCTGGGTTTGAATTGGAGAAGAATTTAGAGTGGAGCAGGAGCTTAGTTTCAGCTGCATCCGTGGAAGGATCAGAGCATGTAAACACAACCAGGCGCAAAATCCCGAGGGATGGAGGCGAGATGCTGGTGAAAATTTATGAGCCTGCCGGGCGAACGAATGACTTGTTACCTGCCATGCTATGGATTCACGGGGGAGGATACGTGTTAGGACATCCGGATATGGACGACGAATTATGCGAACGTTTTGTTCAGACAGCTGAATGTATAGTCGTATCGGTTGATTATAGGCTTGCTCCCGAGCACCCTTATCCGGCGGCGATCGAAGATTGTTATGCTGGATTGGTATGGATGACGGAGGAGGCAGCCTTGCTTGGCATTGATGTGGATCGGGTTGCAATTGCCGGTGCTAGCGGTGGCGGCGGACTGACAGCAGCACTCGCGCTGATGGCGCGTGATAAAGGAGGACCGTCTCTTATTTTCCAAATGCCATTATACCCGATGCTTGACAACCGTAACATCACACCGTCCAGTCATGAGATTACGGAAGCAGACGCAATCTGGAAACGAACAGACAACATAGCAGCTTGGAACATGTACCTGGGCGAGGAGAGCGATGTCAGAGGAGAATCTACTTATGCAGTACCCTCGAGAGCGGAGAACTTGGCAGGTTTGCCGCCAGCCTATACTTGTATAGGTCAGCTCGATCTATTCCGAGACGAGACAATGGAGTATGTGGCACGACTTGCACAAGCAGGTGTGGATGTCGAATTCCACCTGTATCCCGGTTGTTTTCACCTTTTCGAAATTTTTGCTCCAGAAACAGAAGTGAGTCAGCGCGCTGTTCAGGGCTATATGGATGCGATGGCCCGGGCACTTCATCCTAGCTAATTATAGGGACTAAAATAAACTGCGAATACGCAGAAAAAGTTGAATGGTTATTTAAGTAGAGACACGTAATTATTCGGGAAAGATTCATAAAAAAGATGAGGTTGTTGATTTTAAAAACAGCCTCATCTTTTGTTATATATTATTGATTTCAAAAAAGGCTTAGATTACTATCGTATTGTTCATTGGAAGCTTATTTCTTCAATTTTTATTTACATGATGCAAAACAGTTTAAATATTGATAGGGTAGGCTTATATATTTGTAGACAGCTTGATCCAAATTATATCTAGTGATAAGGAGAATACAACATGTGGGATAAGATTAAGGGTGGGCTTTACGGCTTATTGATTGGAGATGCTCTTGGTGTCCCCTATGAATTCAGATCAGTGGAGCAGCTCCCACCTCTGGAGCAGATTGAGTTTACTCCTCCTGTGGGCTTTCAGCCCACCTACCGAGATGTTCCAGCCGGCACCTGGTCGGATGATGGTGCGCAGGCACTATGTCTGCTGGAGAGTCTGATCGATAAAGGTACACTGGAGCTAACTGATTTTGCTGACAAATTGGTCGACTGGTATCATGAAGGTAGATGGGCAGTAGCCCAACAAGTTTTTGATGTTGGAATACAAACCAGTCGTACGTTGTCTACTTATTACCAAGGAATGTCCCCTTACGAGAGTGGCAATACAGTTCCTGATGGGAAAGGGAATGGGGCGCTAATGCGCGTGCTACCACTTGCCTTGTGGCACAAAGGAACAGATAAACAACTCGTTCAGGATGCACATACTCAATGCCTTGTAACTCATGCACATATCTGTAATCAGGTATGTTGTGCCTTCTATGTGTTAATTGCACGTGAACTGTTGCAAGAGCAAGACTTCAATCTGTGCTACCGAACTGCTCTTAGCAAGCTTCGAACGATCTACCAGCAGATGCCTGAGCATGAACGGGAGCTCGAAGAGAACATTCATCCAGATAAAGTATTCTATGGCGAAGGATCTGGTTATGTTGTGGATTCCTTGTTCAGTGCGTGTATGATCCTCCAAACCTGCACTTCCTACGAAGATGCCGTCAAACGAGCAGTTGCCTTAGGCAACGACACGGATACAACAGCCTGTATCACAGGTGGTCTTGCCGGAATCCGATATGGGTATGAGCATATCCCTCAGCGCTGGATCAACCAGCTGCGAGAGACAGATCTGGTTGATCAACTGCTGCTCCGTCTTCAATCTGCATGAGGAGTACTAGGTTCTATTAGCACTAACTATGAGGAGGAATGGGAATGAACGCAGCAGTACAGAGGTTTTTAGACGATGTGTGGAGCGAGATGATAACCATATACAACAAAGAGACTATAAGAATAAATGAATTCATAGGAAATCGTCCGCTCCAGGCAGGGATAAAGGATTATCTTCAGGTAGCTTGGCGTGACGGAAAAATACATATTGAAGTTGAAGAACCGTTCGATTGGACGGACAGCTCTTATGAAATCGAAGCAGGTCCTTATATCGCCGAACTCACGGATGAATTAATTAGATCTGAACTTTACCCGGCATTATGCAAGAGAGTGGAGGAGCTTTTTTTATCAGAGAAGTTAGGTCCTCGTTTTTTTGATTACCGATTCCAGATCGTACTTTCCTTTGAAATGGAGGACGAAGACTTAACACTTTGCGTGCATCTGGTTAACGAAGAGAAGCTGAACGAACTCCGCAAATCATTACAGAAGTTTATAACATCCAAAATCATGTCTGATCTTCCCGTATTGCCGAGTGTTGATGACCAGTTTTTCTTTTCTCATCACTTGATGAACCCTGATCTTATACAGCAAGAAGAAAATGCGGTTGGCCCATTAATTGAGCATTTATCCGACAAGCTCAGAAGTAATAGGCGACGCTTAGACGAATGGACTGGCCAGTATACTTTGGCTATGGATAATTGGATTCAAAATATTTTTCTTCCATGCTATTTTGTGCGTACAGGCAGCTTTAGAATGGATTGGATACCTAAAGAGGATATGGCGCTTATGGATCCGAATGCAGATCAACTTTCCTTTTTTGTATATGCCGCTCTGCAAATTGGAAAAACGAAACCGGACATCCGGGAACAATATTTGAAACTAGCTGTCCAGCTTGGTTCAAAACACGCAGCGGAGTATATCCTGAGGGGAAGCGGGAAATTCACTCCAGTATATAAAGGGACCCGTGTTGAAGTTGATAATAATGATGTAACACAGAGCATTGAAGTCCGGATTTTGAACGAGGAGGAAGCAGCTTATGGAGAAGCATTGGATCACATTACCGAATTGCTGCAGCAGGGATTCCCGAAGGAATATAACCTGAAGCTGAAAAGCAAACAAAGGAACTATCTTCCTCTAAAAAAAATGGCTAAATCAGGTCTTCATCAGTTTTTTGCTGGTGCACTAGCCTATCCGTCTCTTTTTCCTAAGCTGGCTGCGTATGCGGATATCGCTATGGAGCCCTATGCGTGGTACAAGGACACGGAACCGGGTGAAAAGTCGGTCATGCCTGGTACCTATGCTGTACTCGGATTAGGATTATATAGCAAGGAATATTTCTCACTCGTCTCTCGTTATATGGAGAGGGTAGATTCGGAGCACCAAATGATACAGCATAGTTATGCGGAGACCTTTATTGATACGCACGGTGTGGAGGCTGAGCTTATGCCAGTTCTAGTCGACATTCTGCTAGCAGGAAATGAGGAAGCAAGAGCTGTCAAAAACTTCGTGATCGATCGGGTCGAGCTTGCAGAAGCGCTGCTTCAAGAGCTGTCGCCTAAAGAAATATATGAACGGGAGCAGGTTCTATACCGGATATTCGGAAGCCGTGCAAAGCTGGAAAAATCCGTGAAGTCAGAGCAGACGGAACTTGAGCTTAGAGTTATTCTCTCGGAGCTACTGACTCTTATAAGTTAATTACGATATATAAAAATGGAATTCCCTATTGGTTCGGGCAGGAAGATGATGATGTTTTTATTGTGGCTTCAGTGGAGCCAAGTGGTTTATCATTTTATGCACAGATGAGTAATAGTGATTAGAGTTCTTGGATAGAGAGATTTAAATTGGAAGCGACAAAAGTATTAGGATTTGATGTTGGTGAACCCGAAGACGGGTTTATGTAATGAAGTGCACAATTTAATTGTGGGGATGATTTCGTGTTTACTGAAATGGTAGCTCAATATTTACCTGTTCTCTTAGAAAAAGAGGGTGATTATTTATTCGAGTATAAAGACGGAATAGTAAACCTTAAAAAAACAGTCCACCTATTGGTACGTTAGTTGAACAAGATTAGAGGAAATCCCTTTTAATAGGGGTTTCTTTTTATTTTTACAAATTTAAAGTTAGTTCTGTTGATAAGCCTTAAATAAGTACCTGCCTGTGGAAATAGAAGAATTTGCTTGCCCTTCGCAGAATTTTCTGTTATTTTTGATAGTAACAATATGTTATTAACTAAATGATACTAAGTATAACTAATTTTTTTTTCGCTCTATGAATGAGTGGAAAAAGCGGAGGGATGTAAGATGAAAAAGGTAGCGGCTAACTGGAATCTGTTCGAAATTACGTGGTTGATACTATTTACCTCAATCGCTGTCGGGTTTACAGTGATTACAAAGGACTCTTTATTCGGATTCACGGTATTTATTACTGGGGTGTTATGCGTGGTGCTAGCAGCGAAGGGCAACCTGATGAGCTATGTTTTCGGCATGTACAATACCATCGGTTATGCTTATTTGGCCTATATTAACGGTTTGTTTGGAGAGGTTATGCTGAATCTGCTATTCTTTGTTCCAATGAATGTCATTGGCTTCTACATGTGGAAAAATAATCGCCAAAAAGACGGTAGACTGACCATGCGGCAGATGGATCTTAGAAGACTGCTCCTCGTTGGGATGGTCTGTGTAATCGGCTGTTTAGTGCTCGGATTTGGGCTTTCGTTCATTCCGGGACAGAATTCGCCTTACATTGATGCCACTACAACGGTACTGTCTGTTGTGGCGACCTTCTTAATGGTTAGAAGATTCAAGGAACAATGGCTGGTCTATATCGTGCTAAATCTCTTTACGGTGCTGCTGTGGGCGATTCGCATGCTGGAGGGCAGCGGGGAAGGCCTACTGATGATCGTGATGTGGAGCGCGTATCTGGTCAACGCAGTTTACGGGTACTATATTTGGAATAAAGGGGCGAAGGAGGTGGCGGCATGAACACGCTTGGACTAACACTGGGGAAGTTTGCCCCGCTGCATAAAGGCCATCAGTTCATGATTGAAACGGCGCTACAAGAGGTCGATGAATTGATCCTAGTCATTTACGAAACGACAGTCACTCCGATCCCGCTTCATGTCCGGGCAAATTGGATTCGCAGGCTCTATCCGGAAGTCCGGGTAATCGAAGCTTGGGATGGTCCGGATGGATATTCGGATGACAGGGAGCATGAGGTTCGGGAAGAACAGTATATACTCGGTTTGCTGAACGGAGAGCAAGTAACGCATTTTTACTCGAGCGAATTCTACGGCAAACATATGAGTCTCGCTTTGGGTGCAATAGACCGGCGGGTGGATGAAGCCCGAGAGCGGGTCCCGATCTCAGCGACGATGGTCCGTTCCAATCCATATCAGTACAGGGAGTTCGTAAGTGATATCGTGTACCGGGATTTGATCACGAAATTGGTATTCGTTGGAGCGATGTCAACGGGTAAGTCGACGATCACCGAAGCACTGGCACAGCGATATTGCACAACGTTCGCAAGCGAATACGGACGCGATTATTGGACCGAACATCAGGTGGACCGCCGAATCGGCTTGGAAGCGTTCGATGAAATCGCGGTGGGTCATATCGAGCGCGAAGAACAGGCAATGCTTGCGGCGAACCGGGTTCTGTTCGTCGATACCAATGCGATCACGACGTATATGTTCGCCCTAGATTACCACGGCCGGGCCCCCGAGCTGTTAACCCGGATCGCTCTGGAGAACGCGCAACGTTATGATCTGTTCTTCTTATGCGCTGACGATATTCCTTACGACGATACGTGGGACCGCAGCGGGGATCAGAAGCGGCATGTCTTTCATAAACAGATTATCGCGGATTTAAAGGAGCGGCGGATCCCCTATATTACGCTGTGGGGGAGCCTGGAGGAACGTATACGCAAGGTAGATGAAGTGTTGGCAAAGTTCGAGCCTTACGGAAACTATTTCGGAGAGCTGAACGATTAATTCAAATATAAAGGAGGCATACCCACTTGGATTTGTTGGATAAGGATGGACTTACGGAATCTGAATTTTTGAAGCAATACAAGGCAGGCGATTACGAGCGTCCTTCAGTGACAACGGATATGGTTATCTTCACTGTGACGGAAGACGAGGCTGACAGTTATCGCAAACTACCAGAAAAAGAGCTACGCGTCCTACTAATTCGCCGGGGGGCTCACCCCTTCCTGGGCAAATGGGCGCTGCCTGGCGGTTTTGTCCGGCCGAATGAGACGACTGAGCAGGCAGCAGTAAGGGAACTATGCGAGGAAACCGGCGTGGAAGATGTTTATCTGGAGCAGCTGTATACGTTCAGTGATATCGGGCGCGACCCACGAACCTGGGTAATAAGCTGCAGCTATATGGCTCTGATTAACAGCGACAAGTTGGAGTTAAAGGCAGGAGATGATGCAGCAGACGCCGCCTGGTTCAAGGTATCCTATCGGCCGCTGCGGGAGCAAAAAGAGCTGTTTGAGGACGGATACATCAAGACGCTGGAGTACGAACTCAAACTAAGCAGTGAAGAAGAAGAACTTTCGGCGGTCGTGGCGAGGACTATGACAGCGAAGACTACATCGACTGGCACGGATTATGAGATCGTATCGAATGACGGATTGGCCTTCGACCATGCGAAGATCATAGCATGCGCTATTGATCGGTTACGGGGAAAAGTGAATTACACCGATATTGCACTGCACTTGATGCCGAAGCTTTTTACCTTGACGGAACTGCAGCAGGTTTATGAGGTAATTATGGATAAAGAGCTGTTGAAGGCGGCCTTCCGGCGTAAAGTAGCCGATCTTGTAGTGGAGACCGATCATTATACCGAAAATGCGGGGCATAGACCATCCCGCTTATATCGGAGAAATTTGGAGGGTTAACGATGATTTACAATATCGATGAGTTAAGAAAAGCATATAACGAGGGGAAAAAGTTCAAATTCGTGTTTTTTTGGGGACATACACCGCCTAAGGACGGGAGCGTTGATAAAAGCTGCTTCAGCCAATGGTGGCTGTGCACGTTCACGGTAGAGGGAACGCAGTACTCATGTGCCGAGCAGTTTATGATGGCCGAGAAGGCAAGGTTGTTCGGCGATGACGAAATGCTGGAGTCCATCCTTAAAGCTAAGCATCCAAAGGAGATGAAGGCTTTTGGACGTGCGGTCCAGAACTTTGACAAAGATATTTGGGATAAGGAATGTTACAGCATCGTCAAAAGAGCCAGCTTGGCCAAATTTTCGCAGAATCCGAAGCTTAACGATTATCTTAACTCCACGAAGAACCGCATCCTCGTCGAGGCTAGCCCGCGGGACCGTATTTGGGGGATCGGCATGGGCCAGTCCAATCCGGATGCGGAGAATCCCATGAAATGGCGGGGCAGAAATCTGCTGGGGTTCGCACTGACGGAAGCGCGGGACGAGTTGCTGCGGAGTTAGATTTATACAAGATTAAATTAATGGACTTGAGGAAATCAATGACAGGATGAGGGATGACCGTGAAATATACCGATTATATCTGCCTGAAAACAGGAAGATACCAATCAGTAGGAAAGTTTGGCGATAATATTTATGCATATGAGGTCCTTACGGGGGTAACCGACTCCCCGGAGTACCATCAAATTTCTAAGGCGGAATTCGATTCTTTTGAAACTTGGAGCCAAGAGTACATTTCGGATCTTAAAAAAATGTATGAAATCATTAACCGTCCCGTTATCTGCAGCGGCTACTTAGGGAGAGCGGAACTTGATCCTTCACTGCTTCGGAATATTTAGCTGTAAATAATATCTTCTACTGAGAGTATAGAAACGATTCTTCGCTCAGAGGACAAGAACATAGTCTCACTGGATGCCGCGCTGTGCGCGGCTTTTTTTATCGGTACATGTTCTTGTCTTTTGTTTAGGGCAAGAACTTGTCCCCAATGTCACTTAATGATGATATACTTACCTCATTAATTATGATATTGATAATCAATATCAATTGAATTGATAGGTGATATATAAATTGCAAAAGGTGAGATGAAGGAGCGCAGATAGATGCAAGACGAAGCAGCAGCAAGCCAGGTATTTACACCGGAGATGATCGATACGATGGCCCACATTTGGACACGTTCGATCATTACATTAATAGATGTACGTTTTCAGAATGTAGCGTCCCAATACCCGTTGGAGCAGTATAAAATGCCTAGTAGCATGTTTATCTATGCATGTGGAGGAGAAGCACAAATTCAACTGAATGAAACCACATTTGGAATGGAACGCTTTGGTTTAGTTCACGGAGGGAAGGGGAGCCTGCTCAGTATTTCGCCTAAAGGGGAGAATGTGAAGACCTTTATGGTATTTTATAAAGCAGAATTACCTCTTTTTTTCAAGAGGCACCTGCAGCAATTACTGGAGGAAGTAAATCCATTTGTTCAACAGTATGGTTATACACCAAGTAATCCTATCTTGCTACTCGATTGGTTTCAACAGATGATGAATGGCTGGAACCGCGGCAAAGCGATGGATCAGCTGCAGGCCAAAAGTTTTCTATATCAATTGATACATGGGGTGTTCAGAGATTTTGAGAGTGGTGAAATTCGGTATCTCCAGCCAGATCCAGCCTGTTCTGCCAAGATATATCTCGATAAACATTACATGCAGCCGATTATGTTCCAAGAAATTGCTGATATGTTTGGGATCAGTGGCGGGCAATTGACGCGGCTGTTCAAAAAAAAGGAAGGCATGAGCTTACAGGAGTACCTCATTCAGAGAAGGATTGAAGCTGCCTGCCATGACTTGAAACATACAGAAGCAACCATTAAAGAGATCGCAACAGGATCTGGTTTTGCAGATGAGAAAAATCTGTTTCGGATGTTTAAGAAGTATTACAAGATGACACCAAGTGATTATCGGAAAATAAACGCACTATCTATGCAGGTTGATGGTATTGATAATGATTCTCATTTTCTTTACTATGAGAGGGAACTAGCGGGTCTAGTCCAGTCTTATAGAGAAGGGGAATCAACCATGTTTGGAAAAGTAAGAAGTAAAGAAATGATCTTGGCGGCGACGATGAGCTTGATGCTGTTATTGTCGGCATGTGCGTCGGGAACGCCATCGAATAACGGGGGAACGGTGAATTCAAACCCTGCGCAGACACAACAGACGACACAACCGGAAGTATCGGAGACGAATGCTTCAGAAGCAGTCTCGCAGACGAGAACGATATCCACAGTAAAGGGTGACGTTAAGGTACCGAACAACCCTCAGCGTGTTGTAGTCGATTATTTGGTTGGTGATGTGGTGGCCCTAGGTGTAACTCCTTTAGGAGTGGCGAGAGCGGCAAGGGACGGGAAAGAGGCTGTTTTTGCTAACCATATTACAGACTCTATTAAAATAGCTATGGAGCCGGAAGATGTCATGACTCTTGAGCCTGATCTGATCATTTTAGCATGGGGCGATGAAAATTATGAAGATTTATCCAAAATTGCCCCGACAATTTATGTCCCTTATGGTGATATGACTACAGAAGAGCGGATACATTTTATTGGTGATGTTTTGAACAAGCAGGAAGAGGCTAAGGCTGTTCTGAGTGCTTATGCCGGAAAAATAGAAGAAGCGAAGCTAGCCCTTCAGAATGCAGGTCTTTCAGACGTGACGATTACTATGGGGGAATTCAGTGATAAAAGTAACTACATCGCTGGAGCCAAGCATGCGGTTGGCGAGCTTGTTTATGATGGACTTAAAATGAAGGCACCTTCAAAAGTTCAAACTGATATTATTGACACAGATAAATATTGGGGAGATATCTCTATGGAGGTCTTGGCTGCTTACATAGGGGATTATCTAATCGCTATAGGAGATACGGAAGTCCCTACTGATAATGCGGTCTGGAAATCGCTACCTGCTGTGCAACATAATCGGATCATATCGGTGGGTACATCGCTATCTTGGTCCACGGATATAATGACTTCCAGTGCATTGATTGATCATATTGTAAATCAATTGCTGGCTATGGCTAGATAAGGATTTTGACGAGGTAAAAAGAAGTACTCCAATTTGTAAATATGACTATCAGTAGGTAAGGAAAGGAAAGCGTAATGAAAAACAAGCCTGAACAAAAACGCCGTGGGGCGGTGAATTTCACCATGTACATGGTGGTAGGGCTTGGATTAACGGTTCTCATGTCGGCGGCGTCGATTAGCTTCGGCGCCGCCGACATGAGGTTAGCGACTGCATGGGAGGCTATTTTCCGATTTGATCCAACGCTCACTGAGCATCAAATTATACAAACCCTACGTCTTCCGCGTACCGTAGCCGATCTGATCGTCGGATGCAGCCTTGCGGTATGTGGGGCTATTATGCAGGGAACGACGCGAAATCCGCTGGCTGACTCCGGGCTGATGGGCATCAGCTCTGGTGCAGCATTCGCGATTGCTCTTTGCCTGGCCTTTCTGCCGGGTTATTCGTATGGGCATATGATGCTGTTTGCTTGTCTGGGAGCAGCACTCGCGACCGGGATCACTTACTTCATCGCGTCACTGGGCAAGCGCGGGATGACGCCTCAGCGGCTGGTACTGGCAGGACTGTCCATCTCTATGCTATTTGGCGCACTCAGTCAGTATTTAGCGATCAATTATAATCTGGGTCGAGCATTAGCATTCTGGACAGCAGGCAGTACAGCGGGGGTTAAGTGGGGGGAATTGCTGATCATCTCACCGCTATTTGTTGGTGGTGTACTGCTGGCGCTGGCGCTATCTCCTTCTGTTACACTGCTCAGTTTGGGGGATGATGTGGCAAGTGGACTCGGTATTCGTAGCGGACTGGTCAAAGGTTTATCGACGATTATCGTGCTCGTGCTGACTGGATTGGCTGTTGTCTTAGTTGGTCCGATCGGGTTTGTTGGTCTGATTACCCCACATATTGTGCGATACATGGTCGGTGTCGACTATCGTTACATTATTCCGGCAGTTGCACTATATGGTGCGTTGCTGACCGTGTCGGCCGATCTGGCTGGCCGCTTGATCAATAAGCCGTTCGAAACACCGATTGGTATTATATTTTCTATCATTGGTGTGCCGTACTTTCTCTTCCTAGCTCGCAAGCAAAGGAGGGAATCTGAATGATCAAGCAGCGTTATACGGTGCAAAGGGGCATTATCGTCAATATAGTGCTTATGGTGCTCATCCTTATGTTTGCTGTCATTAGCATGAATTCTGGCAAAATGAATCTTTCACCGCTAGAAGTGCTGAATGTTCTCCTCGGAAACGGTACAGATAAGCAAAATCTGATCGTGTTCGATTTTCGCCTGCCACGAATCACACTGTCGATCTTGGTAGGTCTGGGAATGGGAGCGGCTGGGGTCGTGATGCAGAGTTTGCTGCGTAATGACATGGCTAGTCCAGGGACGCTGGGGATTAGTTCGGGATCGGGTTTGTTTGTCCTGTTCTTCGTCGTATTCATCGCATCGACAGGAAAGGGCTCCTTTATTGCCCTACCACTACTGGCCTTTGTTGGCGGATTATTTGCGGCGGGATTGATCTTCTTATTGTCGTATCGCCGTGGGCGAGATATTTCGCCAATCGGTTTGATCTTAACCGGGGTCGCACTCGGAAGCGGGTATGAAGCGCTGACCACCTTCCTGACTCTCAAGCTGAATGATTCGCAGATGGATTTCATGCTGCATTGGCTGGCGGGAAGCTTATGGGGCGCTGATTGGCGTTATATTTCCGTACTGGCACCATGGGTCTTGATTTTACTCGGCTATATTTTCTACAAGTCTCGCATACTTAACACCCTCCATCTGGGCAATCAGACGGCAGAAGGGCTGGGTCTTGCCGTGAAGCGGCAGTTTTTGGGGTTGTCGATCGCTGCGGTTGCTTTATCCTCTGGCAGTGTGGCCGTGGGCGGAAGCTTCTTTTTCGTTGGCTTGATCGCTCCGCATGTGGCAAGAAAACTGGTCGGGCCCGATCACAAATTGCTCATTCCGGCTGCCAGCCTGACCGGAGGATTAGTCGTGGTGCTGGCTGACACGATTACGCGCACGGTTAGCTTGGGGGGAGATGTGCCGACGGGAATCGTCATTACGGTCATCAGTGTTCCGTACTTTCTTTATTTACTATCGAAGGCCAATTAGGAGGACGTCATGGAAAGTATTACAGCGCAACAAATCGATATTGCCTATAATGACACGCTTATCGTAAAAGAACTGAACTTGCAGATTCCGCGTGGACAGATTACCTCGATTATTGGTCCCAATGGATGCGGCAAATCAACCGTACTAAAGGCAGTCGGTCGGTTGCTCAAGACGAATAATGGTACGGTTTATCTGAATGGCGCCGATATCCGTACGCTGTCCACCAAGGAAGTGGCCAAGCAGATGGCGATTCTGCCGCAGACGCCGACCGCACCGAGCGGTTTGACGGTCGGTCAATTAATCGCCTATGGGCGTTTTCCACATCAACGGGGCTTCGGCAAGCTCTCCAAAGAGGATAAGCAAGTAGTAGCCTGGGCTCTATCGGTTACACAGCTTACAGCGTTTGAGCATCGTGAGGTCGATACGCTATCTGGCGGTCAGCGTCAGCGCGTATGGATTGCGATGGCGCTCGCCCAGCAAACCGATCTGATCCTGCTGGATGAACCCACAACCTATCTGGACCTGGCGCATCAGCTTGAAGTGCTGGAACTGCTCTATGAACTAAATCGCAGTCAACAGGTGACGATTGTGATGGTGCTGCATGACCTGAATCTGGCAGCACGCTTCTCCGACTATATGGTGGCGATTCGTGAGGGTCAGGTGGTGGAGCATGGTTCGCCAGAGCGTGTAATGACGGTACGGACGCTGCGTGAGGTATTTGCCATTGATGCCGAGATTATGCTGGAACCACGAACAGGGCGACCGGTGTATGTGACGTACGAGCTCTTGCGTGATAATCGTAGAGAACAAGGTGTGGATCAAGGATTCCCAAAAGCTAAGGAACAGAAGGAGGCGATTGCCACTTGAAAATCGCATAGCGTGTCCTCCTAGGCGCACGGAAATACTGGTGCAGTTAGGCATTGGATTTGCCGGTGTCATGATAGCCACGATTCAACGCGTATAGCCTTTGGTGTAGCTTCCACAAGCAACTAACTCCATGAAAGTGGGCTAAGGCTTGTTGCAGAGGGGAGAGATAATAATAAATAACAACATATCCTAAATTCACAGCCGCAGGTAACTAGCTTGCGGGCTTTTTTTATTATTCGGAGCACTAGATTACGTGATTAATTTGAGAGAACCAGTATATATAACTCTAAATGAAGCAAGGAGGACTATTGAAGGTATCAGAGGAATGCGCAACAAGCAGATTGCCCGGAAACTGCAGATGGGGACCGCAACACAGCAGTTGAGAAGATCAGCTGGTTCAGACTCAGGCGCACAATCACAATAGAATCTAAACGTGGCTGAAATCTTGGAACAGATGTATCACACGGTGAAGACAAATCGGGCTGAACCGTACCATAAATAGGGTGAAAAGTTGAGTTGAAGGTTGAAGCTTTAATGCTAAATATATCAGGAATAGTTCTCCATCATTTGATATAAATAATTTCGAAAGTCTTCAACATAGGTTTTGGGCTCTACAACTTTTAGATGAGTGCCGAAGCTTGCTAAAAGTTGAAATCCCATACGATTTTGTGGGACATAAATGGTTGCTAATAAAAATCCAGAATTATGGTCTTCAATACTTCTTCGACCATACCTTTCGATGATTTGATCTTTTATGCTAGGCGATATCCAGGCCTTAATCGTGACGAATTCAGGTAGATAATTTGCTTCGTGTACTTGCTCTGACCAATCGTCTCTAGGATGAAACGCGCGTTCATCCATAGTAATATGATCGATCCGAGATAACTTGAAAGTTCGATATCCCTGTCGATGTAAACAGAATCCTTTCAAGTACCAACTCGATTCGCTAAAATGCAGCTCATAGGGCTCGACCATTCTATTCGTTACAGCCCCGTCCTTATCTGTATAATCAAACGAAACCAGCCTCTTTTTTGAAATGGATTCTTGATATGTCTTTAAGGTTTCAAGAATCTCGGACCGACCTTCCCAATCATAAAACGACAGTTGAATGGAACGATTTAGAGACAATGGACTAACCATTGCCTCTATTTTTTTTATCGTTCTTTCAACTTCTTCAGTACGGAGGATTTGTTCCAATCCGCCGAGCGCAGTTAATATATTCTGTAAATCGGAGCTGCTTAAAAGGCGTTTATCAACCTTGTATTCATCCATTATGCCGTAGCCCCCTTTGACCCCATTGACAGAGTAGATCGGGATGTTCGATAAGCTCAATGTTTCCATATCGCGAAGGATCGTTCTTTTGGAGACATTGAATAGTTGTGAGAATTCCGTTGTAGAAACAACCTCTTTTTTCAGCAATATCATGATAATCGAAATGAGTCTCTCCACTTTGTCCATAATTGCCCTCTTTTTTTTCATGATTTCAGAAAGGTGACACCTAGATGTCACCTTTTATTCATTATACTACAAGTATCACAAGAAGGAGGTTTTAATTCAATGTTTAATCCAACCGATTTTCCCAAGCCCACCCTTATTTCAGCCAACGGTGTGGAACTCGAAGTGTTTGAAGCAGGCCGAGAAAACGCAGGAAAACCTATTGTACTCTGCCACGGCTGGCCAGAGCATGCCTTTTCTTGGCGCCATCAGATGGACGCACTTGCCGCAGCGGGCTACCATGCCATCGTCCCCAACCAGCGGGGTTACGGCAACTCATCCCGTCCGACCGAAGTAACAGACTATGACATTGAACACTTGTCGGGTGATCTCATCGCGCTTCTCGATCACTATGGATACGAGGACGCTACCTTTGTCGGTCATGACTGGGGTGCATTCGTCGTTTGGGGACTGACCTTGTTGCATCCAAACCGCGTCAATAAAGTGATAAATCTGAGCTTGCCTTACCAAGAGCGCGGAGAAAAACCCTGGATCGAGTTCATGGAAGAAATACTTGGCGGCGATTTCTATTTCGTCCACTTCAATCGACAGCCAGGCGTCGCGGACGCCGTATTCGAAGACAATACATACAGGTTCCTTCGCAACCTGTACCGGAAGAACGAGCCTCTCAGAGCACCTGAGCCAGGTATGGCGTTGATCAATCTCGCCAGAGCAGAAACACCGCTCGGTGAGCCCGTATTGAGCGAAAGCGAGCTGGCCGTTTACGTCTCCGCATTTGAAACATCAGGGTTCACGGGCAGCATAAATTGGTACAGGAACCTTGACCGCAACTGGCGCTTATTGGCGAAAGTGAACCCAATCATCCAGCAGCCGACCCTCATGATCTACGGCGACCGGGATGTGGTTGCGAAGTCTGAAAACCTGACAAAGTTCGTGCCCAATGTGGAAGTGGTCAATCTGGATTGCGGTCATTGGATCCAGGAAGAAAAGCCGGAAGAAACAAACCAAGCGATTTTAAAATGGCTGGAACAATGGGAGATGTAGTTTTTTTCAACAACCAAGAAGAGTTTAACGATTGGTTAGAAGAACATCATGCTGAAGCTAGTGAAATTTGGGTGGGCTATTTTGGGATAAGTACAGGTCGTGCAAGCCTTACTTGGTCTGCATCAGTAGATGCCGCTCTTTGTTTTGGGTGGATTGACGGTATACGAAAAACCATTGATAAACAAAGCTATAAGATTCGCTTTACTCCGCGCAAAGTAAATAGTGTATGGAGTGCTGTGAACGTAAAGAAGGTAAAAGCACTAATACAGTTTGGAAAGATGAGACCTGAAGGAATGCACGTCTTTAACAACAGAACCGATGCACAAGGCTATTCCTCTGAACAAAGAAACGTGGAACTTGCTAAAGAATATGAAGAACAAATCAAGGCAAATCAAACAGCCTGGCTATTCTTCACTAATTTATCACCATCCTATAAAAGAGATTCAATCTGGTGGGTAATGAGCGCCAAGAAAGAGGAAACACGATTAAGAAGGCTTGGAATATTGATCGCTTCATCTGAAGAAGGGCTAAAATTTCAACATTGCAAAAAATATATTACAGAATAAGGAAATATAAATAACAAAAGAATGGTTAAAAGGATTTTTGGTACTGCATAAATCTGGGTCTATTGTTTCCCTGATCTATAGGAGAGAGGAGCTACTGTATTTCTCAATCAATTAGGGTTTAATTCTCATCAAAAGTCAGAACGTTTTAAATGCGAGGCATAAATCAAATCGCTAAATGAAGAAGGGATGAAACAGCTCATCCAAAATCGCAACCCCCTTCATTTTCATGGTACAGCCGACCCTCATGATCTATGGTGACCGGGATACGGTCCAGAGGTCTGAAAACCTGACAAAGTTCGTGCCTAATGCAGAAGTGGTCAATCTGGATTGCGGTCATTGGATCCAGCAAGAAAAGCCGGAAGAAACAAACCAAGCGATTTTGAGATGGCTGGAAGAGCAGAATGATGCTGAATAGAGTCGCTTAGCAAGCAAAACTTAGAAAAACAATAAGGACACCCAAACAGGCAAGGTCATTAAGTTAAGCTCAAAGGTAAGAACGGGAATAAAAATGGAATTCAAAACGGCATGGGAAAGCCCCGTGCCGATCGCTGTCAATACGAGTCCTGAATGAACTTCATTAACAATCTCTTGAATTTCAAGTACTGTCCATGGAGATGTCTCGTCCACGCTCAATGCATAATCAACATAGGTTAAGTTCGACGGAGTAACATCTGTTACTCCAGTAGTGTCAAATATTGAGTGGTCAGGCGCATCGCCAGCTTGCTGAACGTAGTAAGCATTAATCGTATCCAACGCGGCTTGTGGAGACAATGGTGCAGGTGTTTGTGTAGGTGTCTGCGTTCTATAGATGTTACGCTGAACCGTACCATTAAATAGGGTGAAAATTAGTTGTGAATGAAGTTTATATAGAGATAAAATTAACCCCTAAGATGACTCTTAGTTTTTTTCATATGACTTAATACAACAATATTTACAAATTCATGATACGATATTGCTAAATCGGGAGATAGATGCTCCATATTTAAGATAGAATTAATTATTGATAGAACTGTTGAAGATGAATCATAACAAAATGATTGATGATCAACCAAGAATGTTTACTGAAACTATTATGACTCTGTAGAATGGGGGCCAATATATGTCATTAGCTAATAAAAAAGAAGAGTGTTTACTTATAGAGACATTAAAATCGCATATACCAAATGTAGAGGAATTACTGAATCCAGCAGTTGAGGAATCAGAAATAAATCTTTTCGAGAGCATGATGAACTGCAAATTTCCAGAAGATTTCAGAAAGCTATACATGAATTTTAATGGAGAAGGAGAGCAGATTTTTGGCATAATGGCTGGTCTTGGTTGGATGAACATTGAATCGATAGTAAGCAACTGGAAGTCCCTTTTGGAATCAGCGTACGATATTATATCCAGCAAATCAGATGTAATAAAAGATGGGAACTACAGAGAAGGCTGGATTCCTTTTGCTGAAGATGGTGGTGGCTCATTTTTGGCAATAGATTTAGACCCCGGAGAAAAGGGCGTTTATGGGCAAATTATTACGATAGATCATAATTCTCATTTTTCCTATGTTATTGCAGAAAGTTTGGGACATTTCTTTGAATTTATCGATTCGAGTCTCAGAAATAGTAGTATTGGTATTCGTGAAGAAGAAGATATAATCATATTATCCCGTGAAAGTGGAAGTTTGTTAGATGATATTTTGGCTCTGACTAATTTGAATATCGAAGAGAACAGCCTTATCCCTGTAAGCGGATTTTGGGAAGAGTATTTTAAAGACGATGTTGAAAGTGGTTTTGTATCTTCAAAAACATTGAAAAAAAAGAGAATGGTATTTATTAGAGCTGATCAAGCTCAAAAATACGGAGCAATATCTTTGGATATTTTAACCCATATGGTTAATCTTAAAGAACTTATTATACATGCGGATGAAATTACTAATTTTGATGTACTTCAACGGTTGACTTCTTTAGCAGAACTTGTGATAGGATCAGAAGCTTTTAAAGAGTCTGATTTGAAGTACTTGGTTTCTTTAGATGGGTTAAGGAAGCTAACATTAATAGGACTTCCATTAAAAGATATACATACACTGAAAGATATAAAGAAATTAAAGAGTTTGAGATTATGTAGAATGAACTCAATTGATAGGGGATTAATTGGAACTATAAAAAATTTGAAGGAACTAAGTTTAGAAGAAATGGAGGTTGGCGACCTGCTTTATATTTCAAACCTTAGTAAGTTAATAAAACTAGAGCTCAAACAAGTGACAATACCACATTTATCATTCTTAAAAGCTTTAAAGAATCTAACGGTTTTTGAGACAGATAGCTGTGCAATAGATGAATCACATATAGAGGTTATAGGAGAATTGAAGAAATTAAAGCAGTTCACTTATCCGGTTGGAGATTTAACAATACTCAAAAATTGTATGAGTCTAAAGCAGATTGGAGTAGATGCATCAAGACTTAAAGGTTTGGAGGAAATTTCAGACTGTAATATAGTCGATATAACTATATTTCATGCAACATCGAAAGAGAATGCGAAGTCCGTAGTCGCGGAGTTTAATAAATACTTTAAACTTCAGTCATATGGATGGCAAGTAACATGGAAAGATTAATGAAGCTTGCCTACACTGAGCTTTATCATTATAGGGTGAAATTTTTATAAAAGAAAGGAGACTAGCCATTTTGGTTAGTCTCCTTTCTTTTTGCCGTTAGACCAACGCTGATACCTAATAAAATAGTAATGATGAAGCAGAAAAATTGTAGACATAAGATTTAAACCATTGACCTTTCCGCTAAGTAATCAGAGGGGCCTTTTTTGCGAAACAAGAAATAATATACATGGGTCTGTGAAGTTTACAATTGTAATCTAATTATTGAACGTCTAGCATTAAGTATATTGGAGCGACGCATTAGGCGGATAAGGCGTACTACAGGTTGTTTATATTATCCTCGCATAATTTACTCGAAATGGAGAGCTTATGAAAAAGACTATTGTTTGTGTAATAGCGATACTTATCGTATTCTCAGGATTCGCAACACAAAGTTATGCGGCGTTGTCAGATACGCAATCTGCGGCAATACACGCGTTGCTGGATGATGCCCGTCGTATATCAGGTGTGCCGGGAATGTCAATCTCGATACTAGCTGATGATGAAATTTTCTACTTTTCTTCCGGGTATGCAGACCGTGAAAGTGGGTTGTCTGCAAGTGAGAACACACTATATGAACTGGCCTCGGTCAGTAAAGCCTTTACCGGCATGGGTATTCTGCTGTTGGAGGAACAAGGGCTGCTGTCAATGACTGACACTGTCCAAAAATATTTACCTTGGTTTACGTTAAAGTATCAAGGAAAAACTGTTGATATGCAAAGCCTTACACTCAATAACTTTCTTCACCATACTAGCGGCCTAACAAATGGTAAGCATTCTCAAAATATTCCACAAGGCAATACACCAGATTTGCTGCAAAAGACTGTGGAAATGCTGGTAGATGTTGAGTTGGCGTTCCCTCCCGGTGAACAGTACAACTATGGGACCGTTAATTATGACGTATTGGGTTTGGTTATTGAGATTGTGTCGGGACAAAGCTATGAAGACTTTATGAGGGAACAGGTATTTCAGCCGTTAGGTCTTCACCAGACGTATGTTTATAAAGAAGATGCTCAAGCCACCGGACAGTTGGCACAGGGCTACCGTTCTTCCTTTTTTATGACAACTCCATATAACGCGCCGGATTTTTCCGGGAATAAACCCGCAGGCTACATCATTTCTTGTACAAAAGATATGGCGCGTTGGATGGGCATACAGATGGGTATTGTGAAGGACATACCCGAAATATTCCATACGGTTATCGAAAAATCACATCAGGGTGATATGTCTGTTCCGGCTGTCAACGAAATGTATTATGCGGCGGGCTGGACGGTAAACGCCAACCAAACGATTATAGAGCACCCAGGAGGAAATCCCAATTTTGGAACCGAAGTGATCATACTGCCAAATGAACGAACAGCCGTCTGCTTGCTGACCAATGGCGCAAATATCAATAGAAGCATGGTACTAAAAGTTAAAGAGATATTAGACGGCAATCTAACGCAGTCATATGAAATAAGCGGCACACAGCTTTTGGACATCATTTTATCGTCTACCACAATTATTTTTTGCCTATTGGCCGTTCTGTTCTTTCTCTTAGGATTACGCAGAAGGAAGACGAATGAGCGGCAGCCAATGACAAAAAAGCGAATAATCGTAACAGCTATTTTGCTGATGGCTACGATTGCCCTGTGTATAATGTGCTGTGCATTAGATTGGCCAACGATACTTATTTGGCAAACATATAGTGTTCTTACAGCCTTGATTTCTTCAGCATTATTAACAGCAAGCATTACATGGTTTGTATACACTCAACGGTATAATAGTCTCATAAGAGGTGGGGCAGAGCGCGGTTTTTTTGATTTATAAATACATGTTCTTGTCGCGATCAAAGGACAAGAACATGTAACCATTGCCGCTAGAAGCAGAGGGGGAAGGAACATAAAAGGATATTTTTGATTTTAGCAATTTATTTTACAACCCGATTGCACCTATTGAACTTCCATATCACTTATTTAGCATATTTATCAGCATTGTCTAATCCTCATCCTTAGCTGGTCCTCGCTCTGACCCTTCCTTACGACAAATCCTTTTTATACTGGATGGCCATGTAAATTCCACCAGCTAAAAACGCTAGCGCATATTTGAACAAGAAAAAGATGTTCCACATATACTCTTTAGGAAAAATCATGTCACATAGAATAATTGTCAACAGCATAAAGTAACTGCTTTTCAAAAAGATTTTATTTGTCCGTTCATCGTCTTGCCCAATCTTCTTATAAAATACATAGGTGAAAATCGCACTACCCATGAGCAGTAAAAAACCTACTCCAATGAGAATATTCCAATTTCCCGTAGATTGCTCAGCCCAGGACTTTAAAGGGTGAAAAATTGCGTTATGGATATCAGAAATAGACTTAATTTTCATTTTGATCATTTCCTTTCAAATAAGTAAAAACATCGTTTACATCAACATTAAAAAAATCGGCAATTCGAAAAGCCAATAGCAGAGTCGGCACATAATTCCCTTTTTCCATTACGAAAATGGTTTGTTTGGAAACCCCGACTTTCTCTGCTAATTCTTGCTGAGACATTCTGGCAAGTACACGATATTCATAAACCTTATTGGATATCGAATCACCGAAATCTTTCTTCATGACCATCACCTCTTGAATCAAATTATAAACTGATTTTTAACAAATGTAAAGTATACTTATACTTAGTTACATAATACATTTATGTTTACCTGGAATACTTTTATTTAACAAAAGCCGGAATGCAGAAAAAACCTGACGAAATTCATGATTCCGTCTGGTTCACATATCGATCTAATGTAATTTATGTTTTTTTGTGGTGCAAATCGATGAATGATTGCCACGATCGTGCAAGAACAATTCACAGTCAATAGCAGACGGATCGCAATCGGATTACTTAACGGATCTGGGATGGACGAAATCCATGCCTTTTAGCACACCAGGCAACAAACAGAGCAAGAAGGTATTGATAGGCATCACGATATCCACACCTTGCTTCCCCGCAGCCTGAGCAAGTGCTGTCTGCAACAATGTTGCCGCACCACCGAATGTCAGCCCCCACAGCGCAACAGAAATGAAGATAATAGTACCATGCTCACTCCAAAGTCCTAGTACAAGAGATATCAGAGCAAATCCGGTAAAACTGATGAGAACCAACGGACGCAACCAACGATCAATGAAAATCCCAATCACCCAGATTCCCACCAGTGCCATAATTCCAAAAACAAGCAGAACCTGGCCAAGATAGGGTTCAAGCCCCATATCATCTAGGAAAGGAGAGATATAGGTGTACAAAATATTATGAGCCAGCATCCAGGCAAGAACCACAACCAAGATAGGAATCAGCCCAGGTGTGAGTAAAACTTTGAATACTGAAATGCGTTTATCAGCCGACTGTCGCTGTTCAATTATCATTTCCCGGTAGTTTATTCAAGGATGCTACGAAAAAACTATATATTTAGATTTTCATACTCAGATTAATGCCTGATTGAAGGATTTAATGAAAATAAATTAAAAAATACCATACTATTTTAACAAAAAATTACGGAACATGTATTTCCGATTTGATATCATGTTGACTTAAAAATTTCATTAAATCATTACTCAGCTGTACAATCTCATTGTTAGCATTATTCGCATAATCCGGCAACATCATATCCCTAACCATCTTAGTTCGTAGCCATGTCATAAAGAAAATATCCAAAAATAAGTTTGGAAATTTAAGCACCATTTTAAGTATTGGAGGATCAATTAAAACGCCCGCTTTTTGTATTTCCCTAAGATACGCTTTTAAAGTGACTGTTATTTTGCGTGCCGTCTTTCTGGTTCTGGCTGTTTTTTTGTCAATAATCTTATTCTCAGAATGCAAAAAACTCAACATGGCAATATCTGATACGGAATGTGTGATTAGATACGCTTGCATATCCTTTTTAATAACGTAGGGAAGCTTTGCTGTTTTAAATAGTTTTGCGAGGTTTTCTATGCGTTCTGTCGCTACACCATTAATTTCTCCAAATGCAGTTGCCGCTATATACTTTGGTAGAAATCGCGCATGTAATACCCCATCTTTAATCTGTCCGCCGAAGCCGGGAAAAGCTGGTAAAAGTCTATCCCCTACGATATCCAGCCACGAAGAAAATCCAATTGAATTACTAATCATCGTAACTATATTTTTGCTTTGATTATCTTTTAGCGCTAACAATGCTGATTCGGACCGATCATAACGAACAGTAACGAAAATAAAATCGTATACATCGTCATTTTCGAGCGTATCCATGACATTCACTTGTATCGATCTAACTGTACCTTTTTCTATATACTGCAGGCCATTTTCTCTTAATGATGTATATCTATTCGAATGTGCAAACAGGCTAACGTCATACCCTGCTTCAATAAGCTTTATTGCGTACATGCTCCCGATGACACCTGCACCAAAAATTAAAATTCTATCTTGTTTTGCTGACATATAAACCACCCCTACTTGTTAATATTTCCTTTTTATTATCCGACAACATGTTGTATGATGTGATTATAAATCTTCATTATTCCTTGATCAACCATCAGTTTTTTATGATTTGTCGGATGATATTCTTATTCACTAGTAGGAGGGACACATGAAAAAGCAACCCCAAATAACGGAGAAAACGAGACAAAAATTTGTAGAAGTTTTTTGTGAGCTATATAGCCAAAAGCCGATTGAGAAAATTTCGGTTCAGGAAATTTCCAATAAGTCAGGGTATAACCGCAGCACCTTTTATCAATACTTTACTGACATTTACGAATTGTTAGACTCTGTTGAAAATGACCTATTGAATGAAATGAAAAAAGAATTGGCAAATAAAGAGCTATCGATGGATACGGTTCAAGACACGCTCTATTGTCTGGATAAAAAAGAACATCTCCTGGTTCTTAATGCCCTTTTGGGTGATTATGGAAGTGTCCGTTTTTTAAAACGCTTAAAAAAAGAAATCGCTTTGAATCAATTAGAATTAAACGTTCCGCAAAACCAATCCTTAACGCCATACTTCATTGAGTTTTACCTGACAACTGCTCTTTCTTTGTTTCGTCTTTGGCTCCAGCGTCAAAAGGATTTATCGTCAGAAGAATTTTTCAAGTTAGTGGAGAACCTATATTCAAGAGGGATTACGCCCTATTTTAAAGAATGAGTCTGTCATTCAAACCAAATCCATATGTTCTGTAACAATAAAAAAGCGCGCATAAGCTTGTTTACACAATATACTCCATAAAAACTGACCTAACTTACTCTTAAGGTGGACGATGTTATAGACCAAGAGATGGGGCGTTATTGCTTATATATGTACGGAGTGAGAGATATGAACATCATTAATCAATATAGCAATGAGGATTTAGCAGATTTTCTACACAGTGCTATTATGCATCATTAATCTCAATTGTGAACAGGAAAATTGGGCTGAAAATAGGAAAACCACAGATTGAACTAACGGGAAACATGGGGAACTTCATCGTTATAGGACCCTTAATGAAGTATATTCATGCTGGCAATGGACAACGCTTAAGGTTAAGTATTATCTTATGCGGGAGGTCATCACTTCTTGAAATTTGAACTAGGACGTTGCTTACTGAATGAACGATTGATGGAATCCGGGAAGTCAGCGGAATGGCTGGCAAAAGACTTGCTTTTTAAACCGGAACGAGTTTACGACTTTATTGAAAACAAAAGAGTGATGCCACTCAAAATTGCCATATCGATCGCCGATTCCATCGGTTGTGATGTTCGTGCCTTGTATGAATTAATTCCGAATGATAATGAAGTAAAGGGAGATTAATGGAATAAGTGGTAGGTTGCATTAAGACTACGAATGTGATCCATTAAGCTAAGATAATGGGAAACGATAGCTCTATCAAAATAAGAAGGCAGCCGGTCAAATGATCGGCTGCCTTTGTTAAAATAACGGGCAGTTTAGATTACTCATGATGAGGATGACGAGAATCACAATTGGAGGAACAGCTTGAGCCAGATCCATGACGACAGCCTTGGGATTGAAGAATTTAAAATCCATGATGCTGCTCGGCATACGCGTGTAGCGCATCCAGCTTTCTTCCCAAAAGCA
The DNA here is from genome assembly GCF_038004505.1 of Paenibacillus sp. FSL R7-0048. Classification (NCBI taxonomy): domain Bacteria; kingdom Bacillati; phylum Bacillota; class Bacilli; order Caryophanales; family Paenibacillaceae; genus Paenibacillus; species Paenibacillus sp. FSL R7-0048. The sequence goes on from NZ_JBBORF010000001.1 coordinate 3,820,971, forward strand.
GGTCGAGTTTGGTTTCGCCTCGAATATCGTGAATACCGGTGTTGTAAGTGTGTTCCTTTTTAATTGCAAAGTATCAGTTCCGCCTGGTCTTTCGCTTGATGCCATGCTTGCTTGAGCAAATGATGGCTCTCTGCCGGAGCTTCTTGCATTCTGACACGATGTGTTGCCGTGGAGACCAGTGCCTAGTTTACGGACTGCAAACGAAAAACAAGACTGTATTGTTCCTTGGAGCCAACACACGAATAAGACCAAACAAAACCAATATTGCACCGCGAACAGGCCAAGCGTGCAAAAAACACTTTTTACCAAAGATGCTGAAATGACGAATCTTGCTCGACGTATTACGGCCATCTCGCTTTATAACTTCTTCGGAGTGGCATAGAGGACAGGCCTGTTTGTAGGCTACCAGTGAGGCTTCCAAATGTACTTCTGTTTCATGGATCGAGACAACGCTATGATGTTGTAGTTCTGGTAATCCAAGCAGTTCGTTAATATACTGGATGGGCATCTGTCATAGCCTTTTCGTGTTGTTTGGTTGGACTTACAACATTACAAGATTTGCAGATGTTTTTCCATTTCTATCCTCGGTTTTACTCCGTTTTAATTTTCAACCGCAAAATTTGATTTTGAGCCTCAATTAATTGTGTAATTTGAGTGAACTCCCATCGTTTTTGTTACCGAAATATGTATATGGGCATATAACTAATTCTATAATTTAAAAGTCGAAAGGATGATAAACTTGTCTAGAAATTTAACTACACCAGATGGAACTACAGTATTTCCCTTTATAGCTCCTCAAGTTATTAGTGACCAAATTACACAAGGTAGAGTGGGGCACTACTATAAATCTTCAATTCCTGGGTTTGGATTAGTAACTTGGCAACTTGTAAGTTTCACGGTGCCAGCACCTGGAGCTGATATTGGATCAGGTACAATCTCAATGAATATTATCAATCCCGATGGTACAATGAGTTTTACTCAAGTAAGTAACCAAGATATAGTTGGGTTGCAATATATCGGTCCAGTATTGCCTGTTACCCCACCGCCACCTTCTGTTACACAACCTAAGCCCGTATGGTGTTCTTCAGCACCTTGGCATCCGGCTTGCTGGCGCGCTGAAGGCCCCTATCAGTATTATAGAGGCTATGATACGTACTGGGTACCTGTTCATATTCCTAAGAATTAATGTTGTCATCAATATCTTTAGAGGGAGTAACACTTCGATTTAACCACTGATTACAAAAAGAGAAAGTAGTAACATGTGATGTTAGTTTCTAGCTTCAAACTCCATTAAAGATTTCGGCTAGTGATAATATGTATTCTCGTAAATCAAGTTATTTCATATAAAAAAACAAGCAACCTACAGTTGATTTTTATGTAGGTTGCTTGTTTTGATTTCTAGTCCTCTAGGTTGTATTATCGGAGTTCGCATTTTATACTCTTTTCCCGGCCTTTGAATTCATCTTTTATTAGCCAAGTGACGGTTTAATCACCTTACCTAACTCACTCACTTTTTCGGGTAACTTTTTTATGCATGGTTTATCAAATTTGAATTTGGGGGCTCCTTTTTTGATGCCAAAGTGTTTCTCAACTTAGATCTACTATTTGTTCCATTTATAAGCGTTAGTGTGAAATTATAAAAATTGATCTCATCGAATCCGACAAAAATTTGTGAGTGCCACCAACACGAGTGGAAGTGTTGGATGAGTACAATACGCGTTTAATGGTTCTGTAATATAAGGAATAAATGGCTCAATCAGAAAAAATGAAAAGATACTGTCCCGTGTAAAAGGAACAGTACCTTGCCTTTACGTTTGGCTTTGCTTCTAAGCGATTGAGATTTATTGTCATTTGGTGCTCGCCTACTTTTTCGTAGGATAATCTATCTTATGAAAAAAAAAAAAAAAAAAATGACTTTACGTAACGTTCATCCAACTTATTGAACGTGACAGGAAGATGTCGTTACGCGGGCATGTTCTTATCTCGACTTTGCTTGGATTATCTTAAGCCTGGATAGTTCTTTCGCTGTGAGGCGCCGGGTATAGGCAGCATTGCCGTTATGCGTATCGACTATCTTGATTCGGCCCGCACTCTGACCCGCTGGACGTGCCACACGGACTCGGAGTGCACTTAATGCCCAATCAATGGGAAAGGCAACCGAAGTCTTTCCATCCGTTGTTCCGGCATAATTTACAGCGGCCGCATAGTTATCTGAACTTCTCAGCCAGACTGAGCCCGAGTCGCCGGGAAGTGATATAGGTGTATTGCTCAGAATAATTGATTGATTGAGGAAGGTAAGCACGCCGATATCCGAACCATAATCTACTTGTACATCCGTATTTACCGAATCTACTTTTCCTCTGGTCAGTCCAGATGTCCGTCCTACTTTTTTGAAGCGTTCGCCTACACGGTAGGAGGTGACATGACCGGGAATAGTGCCTATCGTTGCATACTGTGGGCTGACAATGCTGTTGCTTAGCGGACGGGACAAGGCTGCATCAACCCGGTTTGAACCGCTGGTAGTCAGGGTAATAAACTGCGATAAATACCCGACACGGTTCCTTGGTGTCCTGCTTTCATCCGATCCGCCGGGCTGCAGTGTTTCTGCGCGATTGCGGGAGTTGGTCGGGTTGGTGAGCACATGGTTATTGCTGAATAAATACTGTTGATTGCCCCTGCTTACAATTAAGCCTACGGTTCCTGATCCGCCTGTGGTACCGATACTGTATCCTGCGATTACCGGACGAATCCGGTCCATGTAACTTGCGTTGCTGCGGATTTTTTGGGTTTTCACTACTCGTATCGGGACTTTTACAGTCTTGCCTCTAATTTGTGAGGAGAGCTTCGAACCAAAGCCTAGCGTCGTGCTGCTGACCGCATTAGCATAGAGGATCACGGCTGCGCCCTTTTTAGGATGTTTGGGATCATAGTATCCGACTCCGATCCCATGAATTCTCCGGTTCTTAAGTACTGTTTTCGAAATGTTATTCTTGATCACAAGAGCTTCAGCAAAAGAGGCCACTATTCATCACCTAATCTCATTAGAATAAGATAGTATATTAACCATGCGCACAAAAGGAATGGGCACTAATCATTGCATTTATGTGATAATGGTGAAATTGGTTAATAAAGATTGACGACAGTTATATCTGTCCAGCCATTATCTCCTCTTTAATTTAAGCTGTGAGCGATTTGTCGAAATACTGCTTATATGAGCGACATAGTTCTAAACGTGCTAATAGCCGGCCATTTAACTGAAAAAACCTTCATATACGTCAAGAGAGGCCGAACCGATGCAAAGCTTGAATGCTGGAGACGAGGATGCCTAAGGCACGGAAAAGGGAATAAAATAAGGGGTTAGAGTGGAAAGGATGCCTGATTACATCTTGTGAAGTCAATATTTCAGCATATTGGTCTTACTTTTGGTACGAGGCACTACGTACACGTAATGTTTTCGATCATTTAAACCACCATCATGAAACTGTACAGAAGATATATAGTGAAAGAAGTTGGGATATCGATATTTGGCTGACATCTTGGAAATTTACATCCATGATTTTGTTGAATCGAAAAGATATATACTCGATTTCTACAAAAATCTGATAAATAAAATATTGCTGTTGCTGAAGTTGTTTTAATCAACTATTTTAAGCCCCATATAATAAAGATTTCAAAAAAATATTTCAGTCATCGGAACATGAGTATAAAGAATGTTATGTATTAGATCTCGATTATGTAATTGAGGAGTTTGATACAACTGGTTTAGGTTTTAGGATCAAGAGTCAAGTGTTCGAAATAAGTAAAGAATATTTGTTAAATATACATTTGATTCGTAATCATCAAACCTAGCCCACCTGTAGCCCTTAAGCAAATAGTAGGTCCCACCAGTTCCATTTCCGATAAGCCAAAATTGGATTTGAGCAGCAGATATTTAAACATCCGCACCGGATCAACTACGGTTCGCCCGTTATCGTGGCAATAGTTTTGTTCAATTCTTAATATACAAAGCTAAAATAATTCGTTCATTTGACGCAGCAGGGGATCGTTAGGAATCAAAATATGGTTAAGCTTTGCAAACGGGCTCAATATAGAAACTCTGCTGCTCAGGGAGCATCAAAACCACCAGCCTTTAATTGGATACTTTAAAAAAGAAAAAAAAGAGACATTCCTCATAAAAATGAGAAATTGTCTCTTTTGGGGGGCGTAGGACTTTTTAAGTGACCTCTTTCTAGATGAGGTAAATGTTATTGTTGTTACTACTTAGCAAGTTAAGCGTGAATATTTGTGACTCTCCTTTAATCTGCCATTAATAAAATTAAATCACTTGAATTAGCACGGTGTCATTCGAAGACGACAAGTTCCTCCTGAACCAGAGCATCTAAAAGATACAGTTTGTGCAGTGGCAGGAACTTGATAAGTCGCTAGCGTGCCACCAGGATTTAAAGAGATCTCTGATCCAGGAATAATAAACCTTCCATCATCTGCAACCAGTGTAAATGTACAGCTACCAATATTTGAAATGGCTTTTAATTTTGGTGCAGGCCCCCCAAATCTTTTCACAAGAGTGAAGTTTCCACCACAAGCACCTATCAGGTCCACTGTATTTTCACTTATAGTCGATCTAACTCTGGATAACTTTGGTGCGCGAGTAATGGGAGCTCGTTTTCGTTTACCATTTGTACGAGTACTTGTAATTCTCTTAACTTTCTTAGAACAATTACATGACATATGTTATCACCTCGTAGTTTTAGTCTAGATTATACGTAACTCACCTTAACAAAAAGAAGTCCTTAGTATACATCTTCCACCTGTACCAGATTGACAACGGAATAAAATCTGATGTGGAGGAAATGCGTTAGGACCAAAAACATACCTAGCTAGTACATTGCCTGGTTGTAGCGTGTACTCCGAATTTTGAATTACATTTCCATTACGATCTACCGCGAGTAGTGTGAATGCACAATTTCCTACGTTACGAATTGTGTTAAACTCAGCAGAAAGTCCATTAGTTCTAGCTAAAATCAAGAGCTGACCACAATTTCCTGAAAAATCAAAAGTCTCACTCAGTTCTGTAGATCGAACCTTTCTTTTTCTTGGGACTCTAATTTCAGAAAGATTGATTTTTTTTAGGCGAACTGTTTTACTTTTGGTTGTTTTTCTGCATTTACATGACATTGAACTTACCTCCTTACACAAGATAAGACAGTATATTAAGGGGAGAGACAATACGTATGATCTATTATCCAATTTTTATAAAATATACCTTAGCCCTGTGATTGAAATAACATTTCAAGTTGAATTATATGGAGGAAGTATCTTTTAGAGAAAGATCATTTTTATAGTATAAGTACAAGAAGTAATGATGCAGCTTTAAATGGAGGAAGTTCAGGTTTTGAAATGATGACCAGTGCAATTCAAAGTTAAGTGAAAGAATACTCCAATCTATAATTAGACAGAACAAGGAGAAGGGGATTAGTAAAAATATTCTATTATGGATTCACGATCAGTGGTTGCGAGTTTCTCTATACTATTTTTCTGCAACTGTTTAAATTATTCAGAGTCAAGGTTAACGCAAAAATCTAATATTAGATGGATAGAAGTTCTTGAGTTAACAAAATCTAAATTCAAAATTGCTTTTAAGCTAGTAGAATCAATGACAAAAATTAAAGTGGATGTTTTATACAAGAAATAGAATAGTGCTGATTCAGACTTTAAAAAGTATAAGTGACCTAAGGAGTACATGGATTCGTTTATAAAAAAACATGACAGATAAATTCAAAATCAAAAAATATTTGTAGTTAACGACTGAAACAGCAACCGTTCTTTGACCGGTTGCTGTTTCATTAGAAGGAGGAACTTTCGGCAATGGGACCAAGTTCTTGTGCGACAATGTCGAAGGACAAGGACTTGGTACTATTGCCGATTTGAAAACCATTAAAATACATAATCATGTACAATAATCAATAAGTAATTATACACCATCAGACCTTATCCATATCAGTTGAAGCCGCTAGTAAACAATGAAGAGAAAGCTATAACTGCGTTACATCAAAATTGAGGCCCAAACAATTCAACAAGAAAAACATTCTTCCTATCTTTAAACAATACTGTAGTGCCCAACTATACTAAGTTTGTATCCAGGTTAAAAAACCTCAAGCCCAATAATGCTGAGTTGAAAGAAATACATAACTACTATCTGACAGGGGCAAAACTCCAGCTGGAAGGGTTCATTAGTAAATACTTCAAATAAATAGTTTAATAAAAAGAACCCAAAGTACTTTAAGGGTTCTTTTTTAATGGTTGACACGAACTTTGCTACATTCCCGATATGATTTCATCTACTGCAGAAAGTTAAAAGATGCCATTGTTCTTAAGCTGACGGGCAGGCAATATGGTACTATTTAGGAGGAACTGAGATGTCTAACCCCATATTTGTTCATTCATGGAGGGACTTATGAAGCTGTTGATCGTAGAGGACGATATTGGAATATCGCACACAATTGCAAGAGTTATGCAGGATGAAGGGCATAAGGTTACGGAGTGTCATAACGGAGAAGAGGGCTTGCATCACGCATTGTACGGCGAGTTCGATTTAATTATTTTGGATATTATGCTGCCTAAGGTTGATGGATTTACGTTCATCCAAGAGCTGAGGAAGCAAAGAGTGGATACCCCGATTCTTTGTCTGACGGCAAAAGACGGATTGAACGACCGGGTAAAGGGGTTAACGATCGGAGCGGACGATTATGTGTTGAAGCCATTCGAAATTCCAGAGCTGATTGTCAGAGCTAAAGTGCTGTTGCGCCGTTATGGCAAGGTTAATCAAGAAGAGCAGATTAGCTACGGCCCGATTGCTATTCAAGTTCGAAATCGAGCAATAACGGTCGCAGGAGAAGAGCTGACTTTAACAGAAAAGGAATGTGAGCTGCTTGAGTACCTGCTCATGAATAAAGAGCAGATCGTGACGAAAGAGCAAATCTATAACCGAATTTGGGGACTGGATTCGGAAGCGGGGATTGGCATCGTCGAGCTCTATGTCCATTATCTAAGAAAGAAGCTGTCTTCATGGCATGCCGATCAATATATCCAAACCGTAAGAGGTTTGGGCTACATACTCAGAATAAACAAGTAGTTTTTCAAAGGGAAATCAAAGGTTCATCTTATATATTCTTCTTATACTCTATAAAGGAGAGATTGATGAATGAACCTTGTAAGACAGATGTTTAAGAACACCCGATTGACTATTTTATTAGCTGTGGTACTTCTCGTATTGCTGATTGCAGGCGGTTTGTTTGGGCAGACCCAACATCAGCCAGAGAGTTTAGACGGATTGATTCAGAAGATGGCGGTAGATACGCTTAAGAATGACCCTGAGACACAGCTTTATTTTGACGTGAAAAATGTGGAGGGAATCCGATGGGATCCCACTAAGCTTACGGACCTGTCGGATGCCGATTACGAATTATTAAACGATAAGAGAAATGACTTGTTAAAAAAATTGAATAACTATGATGCTGCTATGCTTTCCCCGGAAGACAAACTCACCTACGATATCCTAAAATGGGACCTAAGCGCGGCGCAGCAGGTATATAAATATTGGGATTTGAACACGAATGACTACCTTTCCCTAACCAATTTTCCGCCGTATTTCGCGAACAACTATCCGATTCGCAGCCAAGCAGATGCAAAGAATTATATCGTTGCGCTGAACGGTTTTTCAGATAAAGTCGCACATGTCATTAATAGAATTCAAGACAGACGGGAGAAAGGTATTGTCCCTGCTTCTGAATTTCTTAAGGAAATGCTTACGAGTTACAGCAAATTGCAGAATACGAAACCGGAAGAAACGATTCTGTACAGTTTGTATGCAGAGAAATTAACCGAGTTAAAACTCGATCCCTCCGAAGAGGAAACGCTGAAAAAAACGTTAGCGCAAACCCTAACCGATCATGTACTGGCTTCTTACGGCAAACTTGCCGATGTGATCAAGAATGATCTTATGAAGCAAGCATCCGTGAACCAAGGAATCTGGAATCAGCCGGGCGGCAGCGAGTATTATTCTGCAAGGCTCAAACTTACTACGGGTACTGACCTTAGTCCTCAGAAAATTCACGAGATCGCTAAACGCAAGGTAGAAGAGATCGAGAAGGAGCTAAGAAGCGGGGCTTCGGGTCACGCACAAACTACATCTGCAGCCAGATTCCTAACTGGAGATAAATTGCTGCAAGCGTTAAACAGCAGTTTGTCGGATGCCACGCCCTACTTGTCCGATTGGTTTGAAGAGGAGCTTATCCCGGATCATCCCGTGGATGTGCGGGCGTATTCGGCTCTTTTCGCATCGGCAGGTGGAATGTATATCCCCTTATCTATAGATGGTGATAGGAGCGGGAGATTTGTCATTCCACTCGAAAATCCGACCTCCGAAGAAATAGTTAAATTGCTTGCCTTGCATGAGGGTATTCCAGGACATCACTTTCAATTCTCGATTCAATATGATCAACCATCCATTCCATTAATCCGCAAAATAACGATGACGGCTGGATACGTAGAGGGATGGGCGGTCTATATGGAAAGCTTATGCGCGGAGAAGGGGTTGCTTGATCGGAATATGGTACTAAACCGTTTTCTGGGCAATTCCATGGGTACCGTGATAGATACGGGTATCCATGGGCTGAAGTGGACAAGAGAACAAGCTAATGAGTATCTGGTTAGGGTTACCGGAACGGGGAACGATGCTTTGATCGACAGTGTCATTGCCTATCCTGGACTTAACGAAAACTATGCGATCGGATCGGAGCAATTCCAATCCCTTCGGGAGAAGGCGGAAAGCGAACTCGGGGATCGCTTCGATATCAAGGCATTTCATTCCGTTCTTCTTCGAAACGGGAATATGCCATTTCCAATATTGGAACAGCAAGTGAATCAATACATCAAATCCGCCAAATAAAAGGAGAGCAAACCCCGGTATGATTAAACGCACGTTAGTACGAATGACGATATGGAACAGCACGGTTGTATTTTGCTTGCTCGTCACACTGGGGGGAGCGTTATATGGGTTGGCACATTATCGGATCTATTCCGATATTGACCGTCATCTGGTGTTTAATATTGACCACATGCAACAAATTTCTCTAAGTAACGGGGAGCAAGTACTTAACATTGATTCGAAGGAACCGGAACGTTTTATGATGTCATTTTATTGGGATTCCAACGATGCATTGATTCAAAGCGTATATTATAAAGTACCATATATCGAATTGAGTTCGATGCTTCGGGAAAAACAAAACCACATGCGGCCCGAGTCGATACTCGTGGGTAAGAAAACCTATCGATTCGTGAGCAGACCCTATCAGGGTAAATTGCCAATAGTCGAGAAACTGTCGAACATTCCTTTGAAAACAATTCAGATATTTACGGAAATTTCCGCCGAGGTGTATTATTTGAACCGGTTATTATGGTGTATTAGTATTGGAATCGGTGTCGGCGCGTTATTATCTATCATCGCAGGTTACGCTTTGGCTAGACGGGCGCTCATACCAATTCAGAAGGCTTGGGATAAGCAGCAGCAATTCGTTGCAGATGCCTCTCACGAGTTGAGAAGTCCGCTCTCGGTCGTCCGAGGGCAAACACAAATATTGTTACGCCATCCCGATCATACAATCGAGGAAGAAAGCGCTCCAATTTCAGCCATTCTGAAAGAAACCAAAAGAATGAGCAACATGGTAGACGGCCTACTTCTTCTGGCAAGAGGTGATTCACATGAGGAGGTTATCTCATGCACACCTGTTCGTATTGACGTGATCATTAAAGAGATCGCCAAAAAAATGGAGCCAATAATGGATTACAAGCAGTTGCGGGTACAGCTTCATGTCGAAGGCTCGGAATTGCTCATGAATGGAGATGAGAATCGTCTCATACAGTTGTTCATGATTTTGTTGGACAATGCCATTAAATTTACGCAGGTGGATGGGCAAATCGATCTTGAGTGTCTTAGGCAGGGGAAATCAGTTCTTGTAACCGTCAAGGATAACGGAGTGGGTATTTCGGAACATGAATTACCACTCGTATTTAATCGCTTTTATAAGGGAGATTCCTCTAGAAGTAGAGGGGATCATGGAGCAGGTCTAGGGCTATCGATCGCACGTTGGATCGTCGATCAACATCAAGGTACTGTCCACATTAGCAGCGGGGTAGGGTGTGGTACGACAGTTATGATTCGTTTTCCGGTGATTAGTTAAAAATAATAGTACTCTTCAAAAGAGACTTACAATTGTTGTCGGGACTTTTGGGTTTGGGGATATCTATAGAACGCAGCAAAGTTCTTTATTATCCATTATTTTCAAAAAAAAGGGAAACTAGTACATACTGTGCAATAAGCGAAGAAGATTATCTGGTTTCGCTACCGGTTATTAGCGCATATAAACAAAGAGTGATTATCGCTCAATGTTTAACTTGGATGTGATGCCTTGTACGAATTTCAAAAAAACCGTTGAATCAGCTCAACGGTTTTTTTAAATGCATTTGTGTGTCGTCCTATAAGTGGTTGATGAAACTCAGAGCAATTGATATGGCTAGTCGAAATCGCAAGGCTCTAATTAATGATGTGGTTATTGCTCGGAACTCGGAAGAGGAAGTGATAAATAGATCAAATAATATAAACCCCTAGATTGTGACCATAATCCATATTGTAAGAGGACAAGAACATAGACCTATTGGATTCCGCGCTAGGCGCGGCTTTTTTGTTTTATCGGTACAAGTTCTTGTCCTTTGCTTAGGACAAGAACTTGTACCGATTGCCGAAAATGGACAAGAACATGGTACTATTGACGATTTGGCGAATATCTAATTCGGATATTTATGACATTCAGCAATGGCCCCAACATTATTCTTAGAAGAAGTTTAAACGCTATTGTTATGGTAATACTAGCGCTGGTCGAATCTGGTAGCGAGCCGAGCCAAGAGACTCATATAGAACTATGTATAATCTAAGTAGAACGCATCTTAGTAACATATGTACAAAATACGGGTTTTGTGAGGAAGTAGTATATAAATTAAAGGAACCAACCAATTTGATTCAAATTATTGCCAATTTACTGTCTATTAATGATTATCTAATCAATGTTCAAAACTGTTCAAAATAACTGCCCTTTCCTAAGCAATTGATTCTTATTTAGTAATCGTATTATCTAAAACGAGTATTAAGCTTTAAAGCTCATCAAGTCACGCATAAAACATTAAGTACTAATAATGTTTTTATTGTTTGCATTAGATTACATAACTCTCGATCATATAAAAAGTCAAATATTCCCATTATTTAACTTTTATAATCATCCTCATACATGTTCATCTTTAAACCTTCAATTACAAAGTAACTCTTCAGCTATCCTTAATTGTCTTTCCCGTTCTTTAGTAGCTGCCTCTGCAACTGAAGAATGATCTGATATGTAATTCACCAGTTTTACTGCATAGTCACTGCAAACCATAGCGTGTCCTCGCATATGTCCAGTTGCAATGGCTTGTGCAAAAGAACGGGCAGCATACTTACTAGCCTCGGTTGTGGACTCTTTGGCCAATTCATTGACTATGAATCCAACTTTTCTTAAATCAAAGGCTCTAATCTCACCAGTTATACGCTTTTCTAGCGTTTCTATACCTAAATCAACACGCGGGTCATTTACAAGCTGTTGGTCCAGATGATCCAGGTGCTCAACTGCTACTTTCAAAGCCCATTTGGCCAGAAACTTCTGTGGCAGATTTTCAAGCATGACTTCAAGTAGATTTCTTAATTCATGGTTATCTATAATCTTTATCTTTGGACTAGTATAAGTAAACATGTTAGTTTCTCTTAATTGCTGTTCATGTTTATTCCATGCATATTCCTCAATATTCAACGAATCACTCCCCCATTACAACACGGCACTATTTAATTGCTTCAGATCTTCTTTTATAAAAAGAGTGTACCATACTGAAAAAATGTAAATTATCCATATTCTACGCGAATAGTCGCCTTTATTACTCCGGTGCTGGGTAAACATTTCTTCGATGATATTCATATTGAATATTTCTTCAATGCCACTATAGCGGATTTGTTCAAACATTATATTTGAAATTGGAGTTTTGAGCCAATCACGAATGGGCACGGGAAATCCTAGTTTCGGGCGATTCACAATAGCTTCCGGAACGATTCCTTCCATAGCTTTACGCAAAGCAAGTTTTGTTTTTTTTTGCCCAATCCGATTGGACACAGGTATTTTACTAGCCGTCTCGAAAACCTCTTTATCTAAAAACGGGACTCTTAATTCTAATGAATGTGCCATGGACAGCTTATCTGCTTTTGATAAAATGTCTCCAGGTAACCAAAAATTCAGATCAATAAACTGCATTCTTGTCGTAGGGTCTAGGTGAGCTGTCTTATCATAAAAAGGCTTAACGATATCCGCGGGATGTAAAAAGCTATTCTGAGCGTGTACCGATTCGTGGAGCAAGTTCATCTTACCGCTTTTGTTAAAGATATTAGCATTTCCGAAAAAACGCTCTTCTAAAGGTGTCAGACCCCGAAGTAAATAATTTTTGCCATAGAAATGATAGGGATATACAGATAATGATTTTCGTAACGAATCCTTTATGAAGTTAGGCATCCAGGTTATCGGTCTTAATGCATTTGGCTCTCTATAGATTCTATACCCTCCGAATAATTCGTCAGCGCCTTCCCCTGATAGGACCACCGTGACATGTTCTTTTGCAAGCTGGTTTAGATGATAGAGTGCAATAGCGGAAGGATCTGCAACAGGCTCATCTAGATGCCAGACCGTTTTCGGGATACTTTCAAAAAAATCTTTTTGCGATAAAATGTGAAAATAATGATCTGTCCCCAGTTTGGCTGCCGTTTGATTTGCGATGATTGTTTCATTGTTCAGCCCTTCAAATCCAATCGAAAAGGTTTTTGTTGATTCTTCTGCTCTCATCATTGCAGCTATTGCGGTGGAGTCAATTCCACTGGACAAAAAACATCCTCTATCCACATCACTTTGTAAATGAAGGTTTACAGACTCTTTCAATTTCCACTGAATTTCTTCGGCATAGTCTGCTAAAGATCGTTCTACCGGTTGAAAATGGGGTTCCCAATATTTCTCGATCTTCATTTCACCATCCGAGTTAACAAATAATCGCTCCGCAGGTCCTAATTTATGAATGTGTTCAAACATCGTATCAGGATGCGGGACATACTGAAAAGTTAAGTAGCTGAATAAACTTTGATATTGAAGCTTTCTGGGTACCCCTTGCACTGCAAGTATGCTTTTAATTTCCGAAGCAAATAAAAGATTATTTTCGTCTTTGTAATAATAAAAAGGTTTGATCCCGAAATGATCTCTGGCAGCAAAAAGAGATTGTTCCTTAAGATCCCAAATCGCAAAACTAAACATTCCACGTAAATGATGGACACAGTCCTTGCCGTATTCCTCAAATAAATGCACAATGACCTCTGTATCTGATTGCGTCTGAAAGTGATGTCCTTTTAGCTTTAACTGATTTCGTAGTGTTTTATAATTATAGATTTCACCATTAAAAACAATCCAAAGGGTACGATCTTCATTCGTCATCGGTTGATTACCATCACGTAAATCAATTACAGACAATCTGCGAAAACCAAGTCCAATGTGAGAATCGAGCCATACTCCCTCATGATTGGGACCTCGGTGATTCATAACCCCTGTCATTTGTTTTAAGGTTTCTTCATGTGGTGGCTGTCCATTATATTTTAATATTCCTGCTATTCCGCACATACTATGGTAGTCCTTCCTATAATAAAGATTAGGATATAGAGTGCCCATAATTGCTTTGATAAATTTATCATTTTTTTCTAAAGGATTCACTTATTTGAAAATACAAAAAAAGAAAAGCCTGTATTAGCAGGCTTTTCTCATTCATTCTTACTTTATCTCTCCCATAAAACTTCTAAAGTTCTCGACGATATCTTTGGATCGGGTATGGTGCAAATAATGCTCCCCATCAAGCAACATCAATTTCCCGTGTAAGGAGTCTTTAATCTGTTCTTTATGCAGGGATTCCCAGCCTGGAACATCCGTATTTTCTTTCACTAGGAAGAAAATAACAGGAAGATCTTTTGGGAAATTTAATGTTTCCGTGGCTTTGAAATTACTTTTAAAATGCTCTGCTTCGCTGATGATATTTGGATTCATCATGTTTTTAAGTGAAATCATTCTATTTTGTTCTTTAGTTTCCTCATCATCACTTGGTGTAACGATTTGGGCTGGATTGAGCTTTACCAGCAATCTCATAAATCCTGAGTTTTTAAGCAGCTTATAGGTTCCTGATGGAAATTCTTCATCGTTGCCCCCTTGTGTGGGTACGCTGCTGTCGATGCCTACGAATGCACTAACTTCGTTTTCGTATTTGTTCACATAGTCCAGTCCGTAAATTCCCGCTATAGAATGTCCCATCAGAATATAACGATCTATCTTTAATTCTTGTAAGGCTTCATGAAGCTCACTCACGATATTGTCGACCGTTCGTTCTTTTGTGGTGACATCGCTTAGTCCATAACCAAACGGCTCAACTACTACAACTTTATAGAAAGGAGTCAGTTCATCTACAAGTGGTTTGAAATCAATTACGGGTGATGCGGTTCCAAACCCTGGGAGTAACACGACTGTTTCCTTGCCTTGCCCTTGTATGGTAACATTCATCTTTTTCCCGTCGACAGGTACAAGCTGACCATAGGGTTCTATTTTTCCTTTCTCCACTTTATTGCTGATCACATTGACTGTAAAAACGATGACCAGAAAAAGTGCTAGGAGTATGACTATAGCGACTATTACTTTAAGTAAAATTAATAATGTTTTTTTCATACTTTCATTTCCTTCCTTGATGTTTCTTTTAGTTTCTCCAACTTCTGCACCCCTTCATGTTATCCCTTATCTTTTGTCTATTTCATTCTAACAATCCAGTCTTAGATCCTGTGTAACGCAAGTTTAATTGATTCTTAACTTTCACCAGCTCCTAATGATAACGAATTAAGCTTCTGTTAAGATTTATATAACAAAAAACACCTCTAGATATCCGTCGATCAGCCATAGGCTAATCTAATGTTATCTAAAGGTGTAGTTTCCACTTATTAGTTCATTGATTATTTACGCGCTGCACGAAGCTTCTCAGGGGTTACATCGTTTCCATCCGGATCTAAAATTGTCACGCCAGAAAGACTGTTACGAACTTGTCCACGAATTTCACGCAGATAGTCTTCACGCAATGCGATCTGTTCAACCCATTCGCCTTGTGTCAAGCCTACTTCACGTTCTTTCTTAGCTAATTCATTGATGCGAGTCAAACTTGTAATCATCTATGTTCCTCTTTTCTTAGTTTTAATTAGCTTACTAACGGTTATGGCGATTAGTCCCAGATTCAAGCTAAATTATCGGCCATTTGTTTCATAAGTCTTCTTAATAATAAACGTTCTTCAGGTATAATTCCGGCTAGTAATTTATCCAGCTGTTTGTTCCAGATCTGTTCCACAGGTTCGCAGAGATTACGTCCGGCTGGGGTTAGATACACTCGGCTAACTCTGCCATCTTCAGAATCTCTTTTTCGAACAACAAACCCATGATTTTCAAGAGATTTCACCATATTTGTTATGGTTGGAGGCTCACAATTCAAGCGTTCACTTAGCTGTATTTGTGTCATTCCATCTGTTCTCCATAACCGGCATAATAACTGTTCTTGACCCACATGAAGATTAAGTTCTCTAAGCAGTTCTGCATAATCTCTACGCATTTCCGCTGATATTCTATCCAGTAGTTCCCTTATCTCATCTTCTATCACAGATATTTCCTCCGTACTGCCTTACAAATTACTTAGCAAGCTAATAATATCACGATTTATTAAAAATTTCAAATAAATGTCCGGTAACGTTCATCCTGTCTGCTGACCAAACCATAAAAAAAGGAGTAAAACCACAAGATCACATAGATCTCGGTTTTACTCCTGCTTAGTCGACACTTGACTTCGTTCTCAATTATTTTGTGGAAGCCGTACTTCAAACATCGTCCGCACTACACTGCTTTGTGCAGAAACTGTTCCAGCATGTTGTTCCACAATGTTTTTAGTGATAAATAAGCCCAGTCCCGTACTCCCTGTGGGATGCGTTCGCGCTCGATCCCCGGTGTAGAACATATCAAAAATACGCGGGAGCTCTTCCGGATCAATACAATCTCCATAGTTAATGATCTCAATAACGACTTCATTTTCCTCTAAATACCCATGAATATCAATAAATTGACCGTCGCTTCCATATCGCGCTGCGTTGGTGAGGAGATTCTCAAATACACGCGCCAGCAGCTCACCGTCACCCTCTATCTTCAGAGGTTGGGTTACATCCAAGCGGGAAGTAAGACCATTTTTCTCAAAAACGGGATATAACTCTTCATTTAACTGCAAAAGAAGCTCACTCAGGTCGATCGAGGTTTTTTCAAGCGTAAGCTTACCATAGTTCATTCTTGTGATTTCAAATAGCTCATCAATTAATTTTTCCAAACGTTGAGATTTAGTATAAGCGATCGTTGTATAATGTCTGGTCTGTTCTGGCGTTAATTCATTGTCCTTCAGGATAAAATCCAAATAACCTATAACGGAGGTAAGTGGTGTACGCAGATCATGTGCCAGATTTAATACAAGTTGATCTTTACTGCTCTCCGCAAAGTCGCCCCGCTCGATAGCTTCCTGTAGATGATCAATAGCCAGATTGATATCATGGCCAATAAGGCCGAACTCATCTTTAGAAGGGATATCCACCCGCTCCGAGAAATCACCCGACGCCAGCTGATGGATCCCTTTCGAGATTTCCTTGAAATAATTTGCATATGGTTTAGTAAATATAAAAAAGAATAAGATGGCCAAAGGAATGAAGATAATCAAAAACGCATTAACATCACCGATATCCCGCATCAAGTAGCGAACTTTAGTCAATGGATTTTCTAATAAGACCTCTGATCGATAATATCTCTGCAGAATTTTATAGATTGAAAAGGTAATTCCACCGGATACAAGCATACTGGCCATCAGCAGCATAATCATTTTTGTGCGAAAGCTATAGATCATTTTAGGCATTGGTTATATACCCTTCCCCTACTATTTATCTTTGTAGTGACAATGGTATATGAATTCATTCAAAATCTCAAATCCTTCGAATCAAAGATCTTTCCGCACAAAAATCCGCAGAGAAATGATATATGAACAGCTAAGCAAGAATATATAAGCCAGCCCTAGGATTATAAAGGGAATGACCGTACCTTTCACTCCAAAACTCAGCCATCTGTTCACATCAGGTATCCACTGGATCAAAAAGCTAAACACGTTCGGTCCAAACATAACAATCATCATAAAAACAAGATTAACCACTTGCGCTCCCTTTGCCCCTAACCAGTAATGAATCGGTAAATAAAGCATCGCAAGGAGAGGGAAAATGGATAACGTAATACCAACCTCTTGCCAAAAATGAGGGGTTACGGCTTTACCTGTTACAATAATCAGGAGATAGGTAAAGGACGTGGCTGCCAGCCCAACAAGCGCATACGGAAGGATCGAAAAATATTTGGCACGGACAAGCTCTTGTCTCCTTACAGGGAGATTAACGAGAAACCGTTGCGTCATCTGCTGAGTATCCATTGAGCAGGAGCTTATCAATAACAGCATGGGTGGCATTACCGTAAATAAACTGAAGCTATGATAGTTCGAGTAAGCTATAAAAATAAAAAAGGGGATTAGCAGCATCAGAAATTTACGCAGAAGAATGAAGTCTTTTTGAATTAAAAAAAATGATTTATACACTTTACGTCCTCCTTAGCTTATAACTCTTCCTTGCTAAACAATCGTAGTGAAATCCTATAAGAGCAGTACAATATGGAGAGATAAACAATCCCTATCAAACCAATCGACAACAGATGATCCTGCAGCTTTATGTCGGTAATTGTTAAGAAAAAGGATGAATTTGAGAGTGAAGATCCAGTGTTCAGGGTGGTAATCGTTATTACTACATTAAAAAGGATATTGAAGTAATAGTTTTTGGAACCAAGCCAATAATGAATCGGCAGATAAATAGACGCAGCCAAAGGAATCATAAGTAACGTTAAAGATACCCCTATCCAATAAAACGAGCTAATGGAATATCCAAATGAAAAGGAAATTAGTAACAAAGCTAAAGAGCAAACCAAACCGATGAAACAATAAGGAATAAGTGATAAGTATTTAGCCAAGATAATCTCTTGCCGTCTTACTGGTAACCCTATCACAAACTTTGTGTTGTTATTCTGTGCATCCATAGAACAGGAGTATACGAGCAACAGTAAAGATTGAAAAGTAGCAAACATGCTGGAGTTATCCAGTTGAACATATGCGATGAACAAGATACTCAAGAGAAATATAGGGATAAAATTCCGCAGGAGAATAAAGTCTTTTCGAATCAGCAACAAGAGATTAAACATACAAAGCGTTTCCCTTTACCGTAAAATACATGATTTCTTCCAGAGTAGGTGTTTCGCATATGGCATGACCTCTAAAGAAGTGTTCCCCCTCAGAGCGATTGTTCAGAAGACCCTCGAAACCAACTTCCGTCTCTCTAAGCCCGATGAACCATTTTCGTACATCCCGATCAAGCAACTCTTTATTGCCTTTTACCAGCATGTATTTGTTGGCTAGAGATTCTTTCATTTCATTAAATACTAGATGCCCTTCGTTCACAAAAACAATATAGTCCGCGATCCGGTCCAAATCAGTCGTATTATGCGTTGAAAAAAGAATAGACTTCTTCTCATCTTGGATATGCTCACTAAGCAAATCAAGCAACTCTCTTCGGAATATAGGATCAAGTCCTGCAGTAGGTTCATCCATAATGAGCAGATCTGCACCATGTGATAAGGCAATGGCGAGCGAATACTTCATTTTCATTCCTTTGGAGAGCTCCTTAATCTTTTTCCGCGGGGAAAGCTTGAACATCTCTATGTATTTCCTATACGTTTCTTGATCCCAACGACTATAGAAAGGAGCAATAATCTTACTCATCTGATCGATGGTTAATTGATCGTAAAAGTAATTCTCATCGGAGACATAGCCAATCCGATCCTTATTCTCTGCTTCATGGATAGACATCTCTTGGTCAAAAATCTTGACGCTGCCATGATCAGGAAACACCATCCCCATCATCATTTTTATTAATGTTGTTTTCCCTGCCCCATTCGGTCCAATTAGCCCCGTGATATACCCTTCTTTGATACCGAACGTAAGTTCGCATAGGCTAAAATGGCCATATTTTTTAGATATTTGGTCCAATTGAATGACTTCTTTCATTCTGTCTCCTCCTCATAAAGCAATTTCAACATCTCACTAAACTCAGCAAAATTAATCCCCAGCATTTTACTCTCGTCGATAATCTCCTTCATTTTGTTCTCCATAATCCGTAGCCGTTGTTCCCGAATAAACTCCTGATCTGCACCAGAAACAAAGGAACCTTTCCCCACAATTGAATTGATAAGCCCTTCTCTCTCCAGTTCTTCATAGGCTCGTTTCGTTGTAATTACGCTAATCTGCAGCTCTTTGGCTAATAGCCGGATAGAAGGTAATGGGGTGCCAGACACTAACTCTCCTTGCAGAATCATCTGGCGGATCTGGCTGACAATCTGTGCATAGATGGGTTCACCGGAAGTGTTGGATATCAATATGTTCATGTAATCGTGCCCTCACTCCTAGTTTATGTGTTATCAATGTATATATGTAATATATACACTATACCCATTGTTGTCAATTACCTTTCTTGTATCGGCAAAAAAGCTGATTCCTAGGATCTAAGAACCAGCTAACACAGTTATCAGATATTTTCTCTATCACAATAATCCCGCACTTTTTAAAAAACGGCTAACAATATCTATCTGATAGCGAATCCGTAGCTCACGATCAAGGCTCCAGCAGGTTTCCACAGTAAATGCTTTAGCCCCTAATATACGGGTAACGGCTGCCCTTGAGGAGCCGGGGCGCTCCCGTAAACGGATATTAAAATGATAAGCGGTTTTGGGAATCGTTCGATTAATGCCTTTGATGACACGTTTTGCTGTACCTGTTCCTCGGCTTCCCGGAGTGACGATGATCGACTGGCCAAGTCGCTTCGGATTTTTTTGTGACAACCCATTTGCTTCATGAAGATCCAGAAACCAGGTGGGACGATATCTTAGTACTAGCTGTAGCAAAGCTGAAGCTAATGGATGTTTTGCCGCCGTTTTGCTAGAACGTGGAAAGGTGCGATTTAAATCGGGTACACCTCTGATCCGTTTGCGGTAAGCTTTTTGATTCATTAGAGGTACTACAATGATCGTGCCCCGGTGTATATACAACCTTCTCTGGTTAAAATGTTCTACAATGATCTGTGCGGCACGAATACTTCCTGTCTCATTCCCATGTATCCCCGACACCACCATAAAGACAGGACCAGGAAGCTCACCTCTAATCACATAATAAGGAGTAGCATAAGCTGTGGACGATGCTAAGGTATAGCTTTCAACGATCATAAAGGATCACCTCCACATTTAGATAATCCATATATGTGTATTCCGATGTCTCCCAGTTGTCCTAGACAGATAAGCAAGAAGAAACGACGTGGTCTTTTTTAAAGATAGCATTCGGTTTTCGTAGAAATACAATCAAAAAAAGCCTGATTTCTCAGGCTTCCTTAGTCCTAACTAGTTAATTTATTTATACGCCGGGAGCCAGTTTCCATGGGCTGTGATCAGCTCGTCGCACATATTTGTAATGTCATCCATCGACAATTCAGCTGCTGTATGTGGATCGAGCATTGCGGCGTGATAGATATGCTCTTTCTTATGGGTAATCGCTGCTTCGATCGTTAACAACTGTGTATTAATGTTTGTACGATTCAGTGCGGCGCACTGTGGAGGCAGATCTCCCACGTAGGTCGGAGTTACTCCGCTTCTATCTACTAAACAAGGGACCTCTACACATGCTTCTTTTGGCAAATTAGTGATAAGACCTGTATTCATAACATTGCCACCTATTTTGAAAGGCACATTAGTTTCGATAGCTTCCATAATATAAGACGCATATTCATGCGAACGTTCATGTTTAAGTTCTTTGTTATTAACCAATTCTTCACGCATTTGTTGCCAACGTTCAATTTGATCTACACAGCGGCGTGGATACTCGTCGAGTGGAATTTGAAACCGTTCGATAAGCTCTGGGTAATTACGTTTGATAAAATAAGGATGATACTCTGCGTTATGTTCCGAAGATTCCGTAATGTAGTAACCGAATTTAAGCATCATTTCATAACGGACCATGTCTCCGTGATGTTCTTGTTGCTTCTCAGCGGCACGGCGTTTAATTTCCGGATACAAATCCTCGCCGTCTTTAGTAACCTCCAATAACCAAGCCATATGGTTAATCCCAGCGATCTTAGCCTGAACACCTGTCTGATCCATACCCAGATGCTCGAACAAGCCCGGAATACAATGCTGCACACTATGACATAATCCCACCGTCTTTACACCGCCATAGGTATTCATCACATTGGTCAGAACTGCCATAGGATTTGTATAGTTCATAAAGAGTGCGTCCGGACAAACCTCCCGTACATCCGCAGCAAAGTCCAGCATCACTGGAATAGTACGCAGGTTACGGAAAATCCCACCTATGCCAACTGTGTCCGCAATCGTTTGCCGCAAGCCATATTTCTTCGGAATTTCAAAATCTGTGATGGTGCAAGGATCGTAACCTCCCACTTGGATTGCATTAATGACATATTTAGCTCCACGCAAAGCTTCTTTACGATCCGTATAGGATTTCACAACACAAGTGCTGCCGCTGCTCTCTTTTATATTATTTAGCATATTCTCGGAATCTTTCAGGCGTTGTAGATCAATATCATACAGGGCAAGTTCAAACCCTTGCAGGGCTGGCGTTCTCATACAATCTCCCAACACGTTTTTGGCAAATACGGTGCTACCCGCTCCGATAAATGTAATTTTAGACATGTGAAATTTTCCTCCTTATAGGTGAGGTGAACGGTATTAACATCGCAGTTTTATGGAGTAGAGTAAACTATAATTCCCTTATAAACACTAGGATGTCAGATCATAACCGTCTGCTCTCTTCACTAATCACTATAAATGAGAGCGGTCCCAATGAGTATGGAGAAATACAAGAGATATATGGACGTTTGTTGCATTTGTATATTCAATCCTATAATCTAAATGTATTATAAAAGCAATCTTGGGGAGGTTCTAAGTAAATGGCTTCAGAGCATTATCATTTTACAGCAGGGTTTAATCTGGCTCCCGATGATCATGACCTATCTGTATTATTCAGCGGAGAAGGCAAACCCGTTCCTGGCCATAAAATGGGCCCCTCTGTTCATGATTACTATCTCATTCATACAGTAATTGATGGGGAAGGAGTTTTTCAAAGTGGCAGTAATTCGCAGGGATGTAGTAAGGGGGATACCTTTGTTATTTTTCAGGGGGCGTTATTTAGCTATCAGGCAGACATGGATCGTCCGTGGACATATGTATGGGTGGCCTTACAAGGGGAAGCGGTTGAACAGCTACTACACGAAGTGGGAATTACAAGGGACAAGCCAATAATCCACTTAGATAACCTAATAGAGATACATAAAATATATGAACATATTCGTTTATCCTTTCAGCAATCTGCTTATCCTCGACTGGAGAGCTTAGAAGCTTCGGGTTGGCTGCGGCTGCTAGTGCACAAATTCGGTGTTGCGAACATAAGTTCGCTTCCCTCTCAATCGATAGAATTACCGGATGTTATCGACCGTCAGATCGATCAAGCGATCCGTTGGATTTCTCTACAGTTTCATCAACAGATCAGTATCGACCATATGGCATCGTCTCTAGGCTATCATAGGGCTCACCTCTCTAAAGTCTTTAAACAAAAGATCGGCATGTCTCCCAAACAATATTTATTAAAGGTTCGTATGGATAAAGCAAAAAAACTGCTAGGAGGCACGCTGACCATCGACCAGATCTCTTCCTCGGTCGGTTTCAATGACGCGTTATACTTCTCCAAGCAGTTTCGTAAATGGAGTGGCATGTCTCCAAGTGAATTTCGAAATCATCTTCGAACGGGCAAATGATTGATGTATCTTACGTTTCTTTCATGGCTTTAGATAAAATTGAGCTAACAAACGTTGTCTTTCCTTCACAATAAGCATCAATGTCATAACGATGTTGTTCTGCCAAGCGTTGTTTAACCTCTGCATACGCTTGACGCGCTGCTGTATTCGATCGCAGATAGTCTCTGAAAGCGATATGCTCCAAGTAGCCTTTTCCATCCTTAGGACATACATACAGATGATATTTCATAAATCCATCATCCTGAAGTCTTTGAAACGCTTCTCTTCCCTCTATTCCCAAGTTCCCTTGGTGTTCATATCCATGCTGTTGTAAACGTTCTATGATTTGTGGGAGTACATCGTAGCTGTCCATCACAAGATCAAGGTCGATGATAGGTTTAGCAGCTAGCCCTTCAATCGAAGTACTGCCCACATGCTCGATAGAAATAATAAGATCTCCGACATAAGATAAGAGCTGTTCTTTTAATCTATTGAATTCTGCC
Source organism: Paenibacillus sp. FSL R7-0048 (assembly GCF_038004505.1). NCBI lineage: Bacteria > Bacillati > Bacillota > Bacilli > Caryophanales > Paenibacillaceae > Paenibacillus > Paenibacillus sp. FSL R7-0048. The sequence goes on from NZ_JBBORF010000001.1 coordinate 3,844,623, forward strand.
TTCCACTCTGGGTTATACGGGACAACCTCTATAACTTTCGTCTTCTCAGCGATGATCAAACACCTCCCGGGTATAATAAAAGGTACTGTAATCCGTTTCTAGCTAATCTCTGGTATATCCTCTTTCTCGATCACTCTATAGACGATCCATATGCATAAAGCGGCTACAACTAGCGTTCCCCCCATTAAGCAGACACCACTCCAGCCCCAATGCTGCCATGCAAAACTTCCCAGCGTGGATCCAATCGCTCCACCTGTAAAAGTGCTGACCATAAAAACAGTATTAATACGACTGCGAGCCGCTGGTTCAAGTGCATATATGCGTGTTTGGTTACTGACCTGTGACCCCTGTACCCCAAGATCCAGAATTATAACTCCTGCAATCAAACTCCAGATCGTAAATCCGGCTAAACCAAAAAATCCGTAAGCAATTAATGTAATTAACAGTAGGATTCCTACAATCTTTTTGGGAGCAATTCTGTCTGCTAACCTCCCGATAAATGGAGCACCAGCAGCACCTGCTACACCAATAAGACCAAACAATCCTGTAATAGAGCTACTGTAGTGATAAGGTTCTCCTTCCAGAAAGAAAGCTAGAGAAGTCCAGAACACACTAAAGCCGCCAAACATGCAAGCCCCAATTAAAGATGACTCACGAAGCGTCGAATATCTGCGAATCAGTTGTCCCATTGATTTCAGCAGATCTGAGTACGAGGAATTATTGTCTGGTTTCGTTGCCGGGATTAGCCGATAAAGAATAAGGGATAACAATAACATGACTACTGCGGCAATCCAGTACATCGCTCTCCAGCCGAACATATCCCCTATAATTCCGGATATTGTTCTTGCTAGCAAAATACCAAAAAACAATCCGCTCATTACTGTGCCTATAACCTTCCCCCGCTCCTCCGGTAAAGCTAACTCAGCCGAGAGAGGAATGATGACCTGCGGCACCACCGTAGTTATGCCGATAGCAAAGCTGGCGATATACATCCAAGTGAGGTTTTGTGCGGTAGCGAAACCAATTAGTGACAGTGATACAGCAATAAGAAGTCCTGATATCAGTGTTCTGCGTTCACGAATGTCACCTAGTGGAACAAAAAATAACATTCCCAGCGCGTAGCCGATTTGAGTAAGCATCGATACATATCCCACTGCGTTAGAGGAAGCATTAAATGTGCGTCCTATCTCAGCTAGGAGCGGCTGATTATAATACATATTTGCCACGCTTAGTCCTGATGCAATGGCTAGAATTAGGATGAATTGCTTAGATAGACCTTCTCCTACACGAACAGCAGCGCCTGTGATAGATTGTGTCATGAAATTATGTGCCTCCGTTCACGTATGCTGCTTCAAACAGCGAGCTTTATTTTCCCTAATATATTATAACAGTCAATGTCAACCTTCCTTCTTCAATAGATTAATGATTAGTAAAGGAAAAAATATAAATATCTTCATAAGTACAATTTATAGTAAAATATATAAATCTGAGCTAGGAGTGGATGAACGTGCACCAGAACGAACGAATCATAAACAAATTACAAACGAATCCCTTAAAGAATGTAAGTTTGTTAAAAATGTTAAACTCCTTCCACGAAGTCATGGAAACACATCTAGTTGAGCATGGTGATCAGTGGGGTATTGTATTACTTCTTCCAGCCACAGCATACGCATATGATCATAGGGTATATCCTCAAGCGGATTACATCGTATTTTTGGATTACAGCTGCCCCGATATATTTCCAGCTTTACTACCACTGCTCCCAGCACAGGCGAAGCTTGTTTTTAAACTACAGGATGTGAAGTACCAAGAGGCACTGTCTGCGCATTTTTCTTTAGAAAAAACTCGGGGGTTTTTCTCTTACAGCACAACTGAGGGGTTAAGGTATAGTAAGGACAAAGAGGTGTCAATCAATCATTCATTTGACGACAGACTACTTCCACTTTGGGCTGCTAACCATTACAATAAGGAAGAAATTGAGGAATATTTCCAAAAAGGAGCGTTTTCCGTTTCAATCTTTCAGGGCGACAATCCGGTTAGTACCTGCCTAGCGTTCCGAAATGAAGAGCAGATTTGGGAAATCGGCGCTGTTCATACTTTAGAAGCATTTCAAAGATACGGATACGCGAAAATGGTAGTTCGCACAGCCATACAAGAAACGTTAGAACGAGGCTTTATTCCACGCTATCACGTCCTTGAAAGAAATCAAGCGTCCATTCGTCTAGCTGAATCTATTGGACTTGTCCCTTGTGTGCAGCTAGAGCACTGGATTAACTACATTCAATAACAATTTCTATTGGAGGTGATTTTAATGAGCTATCCACCAAACGACAATTTGAATTATTATCAGCCTCCACCCCCTCCGGCACCGACGAATGGCAAATCAATCGCTGGTTTTGTCTTGGGAATCCTCTCTATTGTTGTGCCTTATATTGGTTTTCTGTTAGGAATTATTGCGATTATTCTATCCGCCTTATCGCTGAAGGAAATCCGTAATCGTTATGAACAAGGCAAAGGCCTAGCGATTGCAGGCCTGGTATGTGGAATTGTGGGCACGCTGATGTACGCAATTATTATATTATTCGTCGTTGTGTTTGTTTTTGCAGCTTCTACTTACTAACCACGAAAAGGATCTCAATAGCCATCATCGGCTGCTGAGATCCTTTTTGTGTTAACACGTTTATCCAAGTGAACTCTTCATTCAGTCGTGGAACCAAAATCGGTGATTTTAAGCTTTACATCAAAGGTCAATGGCATCCGAATAAATTCCTCGTCCCAATGATCCTTGATCTTTTTCCAAACCTGCGGTTTTTCTATGCTGAACCAATTTCCGAACCCTGCTATATCCACTTTGTAGGTAGAATGCATTTTGTGAATAAGAGCATTGATTTTTTCGGTTAATTTTTCCTCGAATATCTTCTCCAATTCTTTGAAATAGGCAACTTCCGCGGAATGCTCATTATCATCCCAATTCTCAATAAGACGTCCATCAGACTCAATGGCTACATGAATAGAGAACTTCTCATCCGCAGTCTCCTTCAGCGTAATCTTGCTCTTAACTGATTTAATTTCATAAGTAATCGCTTCATTCAACTGATTATAGGCTTTAATGCTCCCACCTTTTATGTCCCCTTTGATCCAGGCAATACTCTCCACATCCTGTTGATCAATATTGCCAATCCACTGTCCTGTGTCTCCCTTGATAATACCTGCTCCGGAAAATTCCACCTCACCTTGTGCCTCCACAACGTTCTGTAAAACAAAGCTTTGCCTGGAGTACATAAGTGCATCTAGATTAGACAACGTTATGCCCTTCATAACTTTACTGGTTCTGAAGTGGTTATGAATCATGTCTGCCAGACGAAAAGAAGGAATCTCCTCCGAGGTTGTTTTAAGTGTGTCGGATGCAGGCCCTTGGCTAAGAAATATAAGACAGCTAGGGCGGATATCATTATCTCGCAGTAAAAAGTCCATTAGCCGTCTGATCTTCTCCTGTTGCACCAGTTTCTCAGATATGACAACAACCTTGAGGTGATGACCTATAATCGGACGGTTCTTACGTATTGAGATTTGGCGGAATATCTCAAGCAGAGAATCCCCTGTCTCAGAAATATTGTGATAATGAGTTTGTGGTGTTGCGCCATCTTTGCCAGAGTTTCCGAGTATTTTTTCAGGCACAATTTGTACCGTAGCCGTCAATTTATTTTTCTTAAAATAGCTTCCTCCGAGTTCCTCAAACTCCCGTTCGACTCCTTTCGGCTCCCCCTTGTCAAGCGCCAATCCCGTATAAACACTCAAGTCTTCAATCTCCTTACTGCTCCAGCAGCCAGACTGCGTAAGCAGAATCACGAATACCAATAGTAGGCGAATAACCCGCTGTCTAAACATTCTGCTTGAGTCCTTTCTTCCTAATGATTAATACAATCGACAATAACAGTGGCAGCATTATAAAGATCAGCACACCCATATAGCCAATCGCATCACCAAGACTAAAGACATCATTGATGCGCTGAGGGATCATCGTACAGATGAAGATGATGGGCATTAAAGCGAACATAACCGGATGGATCTTTAGGTGGAATACCTGGGAGATGCCAAGTGATGCATTAAAGAAAAAGCTGCAAAAATTACAGAACATCTGCATCAGCCAAATGACGAGCAACGGAAATTCAAATCGTTCAAAAAAGAACCCTGATATTTCAAAGCTCCGTACCAAATCTATCGTAGGCCAGGTGCTGGTGATTACAGAATTGATGGATAGGCCGCCGATAACCATCACAACAGTAACCAGATACAATACCAGCGGGATACTTAAACCGACCATCATTCCTTTGACCGCTTGCTGCGGATGCTCCATAAAGGCCGTCATTGTCATCACAACCTCACAACCGGTAAAAATCAGGATGCTCGACTTCATGCCTCGGATCACCGGCATCATGCCTTCACTCAGAAAAGGACGCAAATGCTGGATATCAAATATTCTGGTACTTAAGATATAACAAATAATCAGAATAAAAATACTGATCGGAAATACAATCTGAAACACGCGGGCCATGGAATTAATCCCGCCATACACCAAATAAGTGCCCACCCAGATGAACGGCATCACAATCGCCCAGATCGGTGTCCCTTCCAGAAGAAAGAACAATGTTACTTCCGCCAGAACGCGGATTTCGAAACCCGCAATCACAATAAAGTAAAGAATCAATATTGTACTCATTACACTGCCTGGAAAATTCCCAACAATTCTTTTAGAATACTGAAAGACAGTCTTCCCTGGAAATTGCTGGCTAAGCTTCACCATAACCAATATGACCAAAGATACGACGATACCTCCCAGCACTACTGAAATCCAGGCATCGGGAGTCTGCACAGCCTTAACAACATTTCTGGGCAAAGTCAAAATTCCCGCACCTAGCATTGAATTGGTCAAGATTATGGAAGCCTGCGAGGTTGTGATCTTATCATCAGTTCGTTTAAACACTGTGGTCTCCCCTCTGCTCCTGCTAAGAATACATTCTCTAGGACCTGCGCTTTTTCTTCTGGGTCTTCAGCATCTCCGGTCTTCGCTTCATGATCGATAACGGTGCACGAACGAACAAATCCTTCCAGTCACTTAAGCGGAAAGGGGAAATAGGGGTGACGTAAGGAACTCCAAAGCTTGAAAGCCGAGTCAGATGGCTGCAAATAAGCAGGAAGAAAAGGATGGTTCCGAACATGCCCAGGACCGCCGCAAATAACATGCCTGCGAATCGTAAGATCCGGAGAGTAATCCCCGCACTGTACATCGGTATGGAAAACGAAGAGATCGCTGTCACAGCTACAACAATTACCAAAAAAGGACTTACAATACCAGCCTGTACCGCGGCATCTCCAATGATTAGACCTCCGACAATCCCCATTGCCGGACCTATGGGCTTCGGCAGCCGAATTCCAGCTTCACGCAAAATTTCAATGGAAATTTCCAGAATCAACACTTCAATTAATGCAGGAAAGGGTACACCTTGGCGTGTTTCGATAATGGAGATCGCCAGTTGTGTAGGAATCAGTCCCGGATGAAAAGAGATAAAGGAAATATACAGCGCCGGAGCCAACAGAGCCAGAAATGATGCGCAAAACCGGAGTATCCGCAAAAGTGTACCCGGAATCCAGCGCTCATAATAATCCTCAGGAGACTGCAAAAGCATACTGAACGTCACTGGAACAACGAGTGCAAACGGTGTGCCATCCAGCAAAATCGCGACTCTTCCCTCTAACAAGGATGCAATTACCCGATCGGGTCTTTCCGTATTCTGTGTCTGCTGAAACGGGCTTAAATAATCATCCTCGATCAACTGTTCCACATAGCCGGATTCCAGAATAAAGTCCATATCAATTTTGGAGATACGTTCCTTCACTTCCTGGAGCAGATCAGGATTCACAATGTTTTTCATATAAGCGATAACCAGGTTCTTCTTGATTTCGCTGCCTACTTCAACCATTTTCATTTCCAGATTCTTATTAAGCCCTTGGCGCCGCAGCATAGAGGTATTCTCACTAAGCACCTCAGTAAAGCCAATCCGAGGCCCACGCAGTAAAGCCTCCGAGGTCGGCTCAGTAATCGCGCGCACGGATCCATGCGGAGAACCCACCAGCAACATCTCACGCATGCCTTCGACAATCAGCGCAGTGTATCCGAATAGGACAAACTCCTGCAGTTGGTCTAAATCCTTGGCTTCACTAAGCTGAGCTAAGGGGAGCATATTCTGTTTCAAGTAGTTGTATATTCCTTCTGAAGCCTGCGTTTCGCCGGCATACATCAGATTCTGCAGCACCTGCTGATTGATTAGCTCCTCGTGCTGCATCCCCTCTACATAGACCAATGCGGCACGTGCCTGTATACCTTTAACTGAGAATTCACGAAAATGTACATCACTGTTCTCCCCCAATGCCGTTTTTATCGCTGTCAGATCGGCATCATAGTCCTGGGTAAAAGCAGTAGACACAGGAGGCTGCGGATTTACTTCCCGATTGTCATTCTTCTTCAGTTCCGCATCCTGTGATTTGGCCTCTGTTTCCTTGGAGCGTCCGCTTCCAACATAAAAATACAAATGCCTGTAAAGATAAAAAATCCCTACGGGAAAGAGCAGCGTAATCGCCGCCTGCATAAAAATTGTCCAGTCCGGAATATAAGAGACTATTTTAGGCCACATCGCAATCATCCTCTATAGGAATCTGTTAGTACTATTCTCCTTCCACCCTATTCTTATGCAACATTTGAAACTTAAGGAAAGTTCATATATCAGCATTGGTCCGGACATAACAAAACGCCCGCATAAGCGGACGTCTGCAATTTAGAGTATTTTCAACAGGTACTGCTTAAGGTTAATTAGGTTGCTGCCACTGCTTTAAAACCTCAATCAAACCCGGGACATCTAATCCATCCAAGGAAAAAGCTTTGCGCAGCAGCTCATGCGGTATGAACTCATCGTATTTTCCGAGATAGGGTGCTTCATCTGGGGATAACAATGATAATGGATCTGTGGCAGCCATACTTTCGGCAATGATCTCTGCTTCCAGCGTTTCTGCATCTGTTTTACCAGCAACGACCATATAATAAGGTTCCATGGGAACGATAGAACGCAGTCCCAGAGGGCTCTTCAGATTGTTCTTCAGAAGGCGCTCCAGCGTGCGGAATTGCCGACTGCCCGCCCAGGGCAGAATGAACATGGAATCTCCACCTGCCGGCATAACGGACCGCACAAGCATTCCACTTTCCTTCGCTAAACGACGAGCTCGTTCGAGCCGCGTAGCCGCACTCGGAGCTAAATAAGGATACAATGAAGTGGCTCCTAAGATTTCACGGATTTTGGTCATGATGCGTGTATGTACATCCCCACCCGCACCAAGCCACAACGTATCTACTTTGCCGCGTGAGGTTTTCACATAAACGGCTTTATGGCGATTATCCACCTCTTCTACCTTCCAAAGCTTACCTGCCAGAGTAAAACAGTAGCCTGGTGGTGGAACCGTTGTGATCGATCCGATTTCCTCAGTCCCGTTATAGACCACATGCTCTTCATCATCTTTGAAGACCGCGTAGAAGCGGAAGTTATTCACGATCTTCTCTCCCGCCATCCCGATGATCAAGCTGCCTTCGTCCATCTTCTCAATTTGTCCCATGCCTAACATATAGGTCATGAAAATATCATAATCAGTAGGATCTATGGTTTTAAACGAAGGCAAACTCAGAACCGCTTCTTTTAAATCATCCGGTTCGGCCTCACCCATACTTTTCAAAATGCTCATCGTCTGATGGTACAGCAGTCCAACTGGCAGCTGACGCACGACCAGGGGTTCCACCCATTTCTCGCGCACATATAGCTCAATTACCGCTATCGCTCGAAGCAGTGTCCACGGCATCCGCGCCGGAAGCTGAGCTTCCTCGTCCTCTTCCTCGGGCGTGACAAAGATCATCTCGGATGCAGCGTCTCCACGCCTGCCCGAGCGGCCTAACCGCTGCACAAAGCTTGCGCAGCTATAGGGAGCGCCGACCTGTAGCACTCGCTCCAGCTCGCCCAGATCAATACCCAGCTCCAGCGTCAATGTCGCTGCGGCAACAGCCGGTCCGGTGCCTTGCCGCAGCGCGGCTTCCGTCTCTTCACGCAGCATCGCGGAGATGCTGCCATGGTGAACGTGAAATACATCCCGTTCACCACGCTTCGCGGCCGTTCTCCGCATCTCTAGGGTCGCCGTCTCCGCATCTGAGCGGCTGTTGGTGAAGATCAACGCCTTCTTCAGATGCGTATGATCATAAATAAAATCGTAATAAGACTGCTTCGCACGTTCTAAATGCTCCGCCTGCACCTCATCCCGTGCATCCGGGAAAGAAAAATGCTCCACACTTAAACGGAGCTTACGCCCGCCTTGTGGAGCGGACACTTCAACGCTCTCCCGCGTGCCCGCCGCCAGCCACTCTGTGACAGAAGCGTAGTCACTCAGCGTAGCTGATAGACCGATTCTGCGAGGATGACATCCCGCCATTCGTGAGATTCTCGCCAGCTGGCTTAACACCTGGATCCCCCGGTCAGCTCCCATAAAGGCATGCACCTCGTCAATGACAATAAAACGTAGATCATGGAACAACGCTGGTATAGCATTCGGGCGGTTCATCAACAATCCTTCAAGCGATTCCGGGGTGATTTGCAGCACGCCTGAAGGATTCTGCACCAGTTTTGTTTTATCGGCTTGAGGTACATCTCCATGCCAGTGCCACACCGGAATATTGCCTTCACGAAGCAAATCATTCAAACGTGTAAATTGATCGTTGATCAAAGCTTTCAAAGGGGCGATATACAAAATGCCAACCGAACCGGAAGGACGTTCATACAGCTCAGTAAGCGCTGGGAAAAAAGCTGCCTCTGTCTTACCTGAAGCGGTACCTGAGGCAATCAGCAGATGATGCGGGGTATCAAAAAGCACCCGGCAGGCATCCACCTGTGCCTCACGCAAAGTCTCCCAGCGGTTCTTATAAATAAACTCTTTAATGAAGGGAGCCAGCCTATAGAACGGATTATCACTCATAATTCAAACTCCGCCAGGAATCCATCCAGTTCATTTTGCTCGGTCTCAGCTGGCTTAGCCGTTTTTTCGCCGACTAGCTGTTCAAAAGTAATCTCCGGATGCTGGTGGAGCGTATGCAGCAGATCCATGAAATCACGTACTACCTCCCGTGGAGTCAAGAGTTCCTCAGCCCCTAATCTTCCAACCGCTTCCTCCATAAAATGAACCAATTGTTCCTGTGATAAACGTGCTTCATAACCATAATGTAGGGCGTGAATCTCTTTAAGCTTTTGCAGCAGTACAAGAATTTCCTCGTGTGATAACATGTCCAGTGCAATGATAGGTCCAGTATAATTGTTCAGACCCGCCGCCACGTACCGGCCAGCAACCAATCGCGATCGCAGTGCCTCATAACTAAATAAACCACGCCGTCCATCTTCCACAAATTGCGGAGTTCCCCCTATAAAAATCCCTAAGTTCTCTGCCTTCCCCTGCATCGTATCATTGAACATGGTAAGCAGCTTTTCATAGTTGCTCTGACGGGAAATACTGTTCGTAATTTTATAAAGATTGACACCTTCATCAATAAACAGCAGCAGACCTTTATAGCCAATAGCCGCAGTAAATTCCGCCCAAAGCTTCATATAGTCATACCAATTATCATCATCAATAATCACGCCAACTCCAAGCGCTTTGCGGGCTTCTGTCCGAGTTGCAAATTCTCCACGCAACCAGCGAAGCGAATCCTGTTTCTGGTCATCATCGGCCAGCTTGTGTGCATTCCAATAAGAGGCGAGCACTTTGGCAAAATCAAAACCATGTACCAAACCACGCATTTCAGAGGCTACAGCGTAAATTCGCTTCTCTACTTCTTCACCAAGCTGAGGGTGATCAGGCCCATATTCCTTCTCCTGCATCACGGACTGCTGTAGCGTAATAATCCATTTCTGCAGGATGATCTCCAACGCTCCACCATCTGGACGTGTGCGGGTCGATAAATGGCTCATTAGCTCCCGGTAAGTCGCTAGGCCTTGTCCTTTAGTTCCTACTAACCTACGCTCAGGGGACAGGTCAGCATCTGCTACTACAAAATCCCGATCCATCGCGTAATTACGGATCATCTGAAGCAGAAAGCTTTTGCCGCTGCCGAATTTGCCTGTAATCAGCTTAAAAGCTGCCCCACCCTCTGCAATGTTCTCCATATCTCTTAATATGGCCTCAATCTCCGGCCGACGGCCAACGGCTATGTGCTCTAGTCCGATACGCGGAACAACACCAGCCGTCAACGAATTGACTAGCGCAGTTGTCATTCGTTTAGGTATTTTTAATTCACTCATCCAAAGTTCACCTCATTAAATATTGCGCAGCATAGAGATATATTCCTCAACAATGTCTTCCCCCTCAATGATCAGATCACCAAGAATGTCCATTGCGATTTCATTAATCTCATCAATTAGAAGCTCTGACATCGTGCCATTAGCAGCAGCCAGCTTCAGTAAAGCTTGACTTCCATTCTCATCCAAAAGAGCAAGCAGTGCTTCCCGTTGTAGTGGACTTAAAGCATTGGCAAACTGTTCTGCCTCCGATCCTATGCTAACCGCTTGAGCTTCTTCAATCACCTCTACAGGCAACAATTCTTCCTTACTATCTTGTATTGGATCAATTTCACCGATAGTTGCTTCGAGCTTGCTATCCTCGTAATCTTGCTCGTCCATATTCTCAACCGTAAGCATCGTCCGTACAATTTCAGAATCACTTTGCAGGCGTTCTAGTTTCTCCGGATCTATGACGACTGTCGGCCCTTTGTCTTCCTGCGTCTCTTTAAGGTACTCACGCTTTAGAAAACGAGTGATCAAATCATCCATATCGGCCTCTACATTAATACCTTTAAGTCGTCCGCGGTAGCCCATCAGTTCCCGGAGTTTATTCTCAGTCAGACGAAATAACCTTGTAATCAGACTGCGAAGTGGTGGAGATTTACTAATACGTACAACCGGTATAAGAACAGAATAGCCATATAATGAAATATCATATACGGCACTTCGGAATAAATAACGCTCCCGCATCACCGCTGGTCCAGGCGGAAACATTTCAACTAGATTGGAGCCGTGTTTCCGGGTGACATAAGCATTAATTAACGCCACGACCTGCGGAATGTATTGTTCAAGAGCCTCATTGCCTTCTCCGATGTAGAACTTGGATTTACTAATATCATAGTCCGACATTGCCGTTAATACTGCGAAGGTTAGCTGCTCAGGAGCAGTCGTCAGTCCTCTCATTAATTCAAGCTCCGCCAGATCCCCAGCAAGACCACGTGAACGAGCCACAATGATAGAAAGCGGGACATCCAAATGATGTACAAAAGAGAAGTCCGCGATCCAGCCGCCAAGATATTGATCCAAACGTTTATAACTTTCCCGGTAAGCTTCCCAGATCAGATTTAGCTGCCTATAGCCATCATTAGGGTCAGTCCACCCCACGCCATTAATAAGCTCATATACATGCAGAAAAATATAAGAAAGATCTGTTTTCAGATATCTGCCTTGTCTAACTTCATTCCGCCAATAAAAATACCATCTGCTTTGCGTGCCTGTCATATGGCCATATGTAGGCCAGTAACTCTTAAAAGGAACAAAAAGCGCTGAGTCCTCAGTTTTTTCAACTAATTCCTTCGCTCTTGTTACGAACTGGCCTTCGGTGGTAGTCACAGGCTCCGGCGTTTCCATCTCTGTATCCCAAAGCTGCAGCTGTAATGAAGGTTCAGGGGTTGAATTTGTTTTGCCATTATTCTTAGAAGATGACTTAGGCAGCGCAGGTTCAGGGGAATTTCGCGGCGGAATCGGTACATTTTGTTCCGTACTTTCCCAGACTAATTCTGTGAAATGCGGTTGCTTCCTATCATTACTCATGTGCGATCGCTCCGTCCTTATAAATAAGGATTAATGTAAAAAAACGGTCCTGTTCACAACTGTGAAGGAACCGTTTTGTTCTTACGTGAATAGTGGTCATCCATACAGGACGACAACATCGTTTCTTCTTGATATTTTAGCATTGTTGATAGATTAACATCAAGTATGTAATGCAGAATCTCACTTTAGAGAAGCTCGGTTCCCTTTGTTTCTTTGCCAAGGAACAATACCGCTAATGCACCGATAATAATCGTTACAAAAAATAGCATAAAGATCGAGCCAATCGCCATAGATTTACCTACTAGAACCCCTACCAGCAAAGGTGCGATAATGCCCCCAATCCGGCCAAAGGAAGTTGCTAAACCAGCGCCTGTGGAACGAATAGCCGTTGGGTACAGCTCTGGCGTATAAGCATACATGCCACCCCAAGCGCCAAGATTGAAGAAGGATAAACAAATTCCTGCAGCCATCAGCATGCCTTCAGTAGTCGCATTTCCGAACCATGCAGCGCTAACTGCAGTGAACAGCATATAGATGACTAGGACAAATTTACGTCCGAACTTTTCAATAAAGTAAGCGGCAGTAAAATATCCAGGCAGCTGAGCGAGCGTCATAATAAGCACATACTCGAAGCTTTTGACCAAGCTGAAGCCTTTAAGTACCATAACTGTAGGCAGCCATAGAAACATGCCATAATACGAGAACACCACCGTAAACCATAAAATCCACAACATAATTGTAGAACGGCGATATTCTGGCGACCATACGGTAGCGATCCTTTTCTTCAAGGAAACGGGTGCCTTTTTAATCTCAGCAAATTTCGGTGAATCATCAATCGCCCGTCTTAGATATAAAGCGTAGAGTGCAGGTACAGCCCCAATTCCGAAAGCTATACGCCAGCCATAATCAGGGATAATGAAGAACGCGATTAATGCAGATGCAATCCAACCGACTGCCCAAAAGCTCTCCAAAAGCACAACCGCACGGCCTCTCTCCTGAGCAGGCATGCTCTCTGAGACCAAGGTAGAAGCGACAGGCAGCTCACCGCCAAGTCCAAACCCCGCGATAAAACGAAGCACACAGAGGATCGCAAAGCCTGTTGCAAATGCAGATAATCCGCTTGCCGCCGAGAAAATAAGGAGTGTCCACAGCAATACCGGTTTACGGCCAAAGCGGTCTGCTAATATCCCTGCCGCTGCAGCACCTACTGCCATACCGACGGAATTAATACTAGTCAATATACCGATCTGCTCCGGTCCCAGATTCCAATCCTTAGCTAAAGCTGCTACAACAAAAGAAATCATTCCGACGTCCATCGCATCGAACATCCAGCTCAAGCCAGCGCTGAAGAGTAATTTCCTTTGTTTCGGATTCCGCAGCAGTGTCATTTGATTCACTTCGAAGCCCCCTTATTTCAACCTGTTAACCAATAAACTTACTTTTGATTGTTTCACTTATACATTTTAAAATTGAAGTGCTCAAAAATCAAGAAATAAAGCAGCATTAAAGTATTGCCTAGCCAGCGATTGAAAATAACAGGTCTGCACAGAAATTGTGGCGATAAGCAGCATATTACGAACGGATTCTCTCTGCGCTCTCGACAAATGTGTCAGCCGGTTAATCACACGATCTATAGAGCTTTTTAATGAGGTATCATCTTTCCAAGAGAACTCCTTGTGCAACACTTGATCTACTTTACATTGCGTCTGAATCGATGGATTGCTTTTGATCTCCTCAAAAAGCCCTGCATAGGCGTAATACAGCTTGGCCGGTTCAATTAGATCATCATCATCGCGATCCGGCTTTAGGAACATTAGCTGGAACAGTTGGCGGATACTTTCAAAGTTAAGAGCAGATTTGAGATCATCGATAATAAACAAAAGCGCCGCCTGATTAACCGAATATTTCTTTCCTTCTTTAGGCGAACCGAGATATTCCTTGAAGTCGCGCTTGACCCAATTTTGCATAGCTGTGACGGTCAATGTGGAATACTCTATAAGATGGCCCAATGAAGCAATTTCACCAAGTGAAAAGCCTTTTACATGGCCGCCTTTAATGATCTTTTGTAATATGGGTGGAACATTGGTTGATAAAAAAGCGGGCAACGAAGTCCCCTTTTGTAATTCTTCACGGTGAAACTTTGCCCATGCCTCTTGGAGGATATTCAGCGGTTTCCGGTCTGACAATCCGGTCAATGAAAGCAGTAGACTGGACATCTCCACACGAGTCAATGCAAATGATTCCATATCTGTTTCCCTCCACCATTTGATATTTTACTGAAAAGTTCGTAGAATAGTTCATAAGAACTCATAATAATGAGTATAACCTATTTTAGGAACGAAAGGGATGGTAAAGATTATATGGGTATAGGACTTAGTTTGACGTTGGTGGTTATTTTGATTATTTTAACCGCTTTTTTTGTAGCAACAGAATTTGCATTGGTGAGACTTAGAGGTAGCCAGATCAGTCAAATGGTGCTAGACGGAAAGAAGAATGCCTTAGCAGTACAGAAGGTATCCGCTAATCTCGATGGCTATTTATCCGCTTGTCAGCTCGGGATTACTATCACTGCGCTGGGTATTGGTGCACTGGCAGAGCCTGCATTCGAACAGTTATTGCTTCCTATTTTCGACTGGGCCAATATCAGTTCTAGTGTGAGTCACCCTCTTGCGTTTTTACTCGCATTCATCATTGCAACATTCTTACACGTCGTTGTCGGAGAACTTGCTCCTAAGACGGCAGCTATAAACATTCCGGAAAAAATCGGTCAAATTACTTCACCGCTGATTATTTGGTTCTACAGAATTTTGTACCCTCTCATTTGGTTCATGAACGGTTCCGCTAATATGCTTGTTCGTCTTTTTGGGATGAAACCAGCTAGTGAGCATGGAGACGCGCATAGTGAAGATGAGATTCGTTTGATCCTGTCCGAGAGTTACGAAAGCGGGAAAATCAATAAAGCCGAATATGGCTATGTTAACCGAATCTTTACTTTTGATGAGATGCTCGCCAAAGAAATCATGGTTCCGCGAACCGATATGGTATGTCTTTTCACCAATCATTCGTTGAAAGAAAATTTCGAAATTATCCGCAAGGAGCAATATACTCGTTTCCCTGTGGCACAAGGCAGCAAGGATAATATTATCGGAATGATCAACACGAAACAGCTCTATTTGCAGTATGATAACAATCCTGATTTTGATTTTCATAGCTTAATTCAACCCGTACTGACAGTATCTGAGGTGACACCGGTCAAGAATCTTCTAACTCGTATGCAGTTGGAGCGTGTGCATATTGCCTTGCTGCTTGATGAATATGGTGGAACATCCGGTCTCATCACGATTGAAGATATTTTGGAAGAAATCGTTGGTGAAATCCGTGACGAGTTTGACGGTGATGAACGCAGAGAAGTCGAAAAAATAAGCGATACTAACTATCTGTTCGATGGTAAGGTATCTCTGTTAGAGGTCAAGGATCTTACAGGGCTTGATTTCGAAGATGAAGAAGTGACCACAGTTGGAGGCTGGGTATACAGTCATATCGCAGATCCAGCCATTGGCAAAAGTATTGTTCGTGACCATGTAACATTGACCATCCGCGAGATGAACAGATACCGTGTCCGCAAGGTTGAAGTTGTTATCGAACAATCAAGCAACACTGAATCATCATAAATTACGAAATCATAACCTTTATTCATAAAAAAAAGGATAGGGTCATCAGATTAAATCTGACACTCTATCCTTTTTTCTTTTTGGAGAATTTTGCTCATATAATACTCATCCACCCACTTACCATCGACAATAAGAGATTTCCGCTTCGTCCCTTCGATTTCAAACCCGCTCTTGGTATACAGCCCCAAAGCAGCTTGATTATGGGTCATGACGGATAACTCAAGACGAACAATCCCATTGTTCATAGCCCAGATGTCCATCTCCCGGAACAGGCCAGCCCCAATCCCATTCCCCTGATATTGTTTCTGAATCCCAATCACTATGTACGCGCTATGTCTATTGCGTCTAACACTTCCACCTCTAACAGACAAGTAACCTGCCAAATGATCGTCAACCTCTGCCCCTATAAGAATTGAAGTTTCTGCTGCCAGAAAGCTTTCGAGCATTTCTTTGACCTGACAAAGACTAGCTTGTCTTTCATCCGGTTCCAATACCATAAATTTGGACTCTTGGTCTAACTGATGCTGAAGTCGAAGCAATTCACCTGCATCCTCCGGCACCAGTTCTCTAAGTGTAACCATCATATCATCACTTCCAATCGTAAATAACTATAAGTACTTCTTGAATACCTTACTGGAGCTGCTATCATAACCAAGAATTTCGTAGAAACGATGCGCTTCTTCTCTCTTTGCAGCACTTGATAACATAATCTTAAGGGCTCCCTTGGAGATTGCTACATTCTCGGCATGTCTCATTAGCATTGCGCCATACCCTTTTCCTCGTACTTTTTCAGCCACAATGACTCTTTCTATGACAGCAAAGGGCCTATCGTCACACAAAGCATCCATACAAAAATGAAGATGTAACGACCCGACAATTGTTTCTTGTTCTTCGCACACATATAGAAAACTCTCCGGATGATCTGCTATCTGCTTCAGCCGCTCAGGAGATACATGAATAGCTGGATGCTCAGGCAGCAAAATCCGATAAAGTTCTTCAATGAAGGTAGCGTCTTCGGGCACTGCTTCTCTTATCATTCGTCTACTCCCTTCTATACAACGATTAACAACGACAGACCATGATCACATTTCCATCGGGATCTTTAAAATTAAACCAATGATCATGCTCAATATCCGTGAGAATCTCTCCTCCGTTGGCCTTTACATAATCATAAGCAGCATCAATATCCTCGGTGTTAAGATGAAACGAAGGGATGTTTAGAACAGATTCAGCGGTGTAAATCTTACTGTCCAAAACGATGCCCGGTCCCTGCATAGGGACTACATATAAATGACCGAATAATACCTCTCCATCTAATGGGAGTCCAAGCAATTGGCAATACCATTGTTTTGATTTCTCAATATCCTTTACCGGAATAAAAACAGCACCAATCTGATTCAGAATCGGACTTATCATCATTAAGAAAGCCTCCTCTTTTAAGTTGACGGATAGGGTGTTATTCTAGAATAATTCGATAAAATATGTCAATTACCTCCCTCCATTTAGGGAAGGGCTGGTAAGTTGTGTTATAATTCTGTGAGCATTACTCCAATATCACGTACGTCAGGAGAATTACATTGGCTAACCTGAACTTCGGTGGTTTTAAAATGACCCCGCCCAAAGTTTTATCACTAGGATTCTTAATCCTTATCACTGCCGGGACTTTTCTGCTTAGTCTCCCGGTCTCCTCAACATCCGGACAAATATCCTTTATCGATGCCTTGTTTATGGCGACTTCAGCCACTTGTGTAACAGGCCTTGCGGTCATTGATACGGGAACTCAGCTAACTACCTTCGGACAAGTTGTTCTACTCATTTTATTTCAAATCGGAGGATTAGGCTTTGTAACGATGGCTACTTTGATTACCTTGGTCCTTAATAAACGGATATCCTTGAAAGAGCGAATCCTTTTGCAAGAATCCATGAACCAAAATTCGATGCAGGGAATTGTACTCTTAATCCGTAGAGTCCTGATCTATTCTCTTGTTATTCAGCTGTCGGGGGCCGTGTTGTTTGCTGGAAGGTTTATGATGGATATGCCCTTTGGGAAAGCAGCATATTATGGGATTTTTCACAGTATATCTATCTTTAATAATGCAGGCTTTGATCTCTTCGGAGATATTCATGGGCCGTTTAGCGGACTTACTCGTTTTGTAAATGATCCCATTGTTAACTTCACCTCAATGAGTCTCATATTTCTTGGAGGGATTGGTTTTATCGTTCTGTCTGATCTTATGGACTTTCCTAAACGCAGAAGACTCACTCTTCATTCAAAGGTTGTTCTATGGACTTCTCTTATATTGATTGTTATTGGTGCGGGGCTGTTTTTTTTACTGGAGTTTAATTCTACGCTGAAGCCCTTGAGTGCAAGCGGAAAGTTTTGGGCGACCTTTTTACAAGCGGTAACTCCGCGATCTGGTGGTGTCACCACCATTGAAGTTCCACTTTTACGGCAATCCACACAATTTCTGATGATTCTATTGATGTTTATCGGAGCTGCACCTGGGTCGACGGGTGGAGGAATCAAGATCACTACATTCGCCGTACTGGTTACTGCAGTAGCTGCGCGATTACGAGGGAAAGAAGATATTGTAATGTTCCGCCACCGGATCGCTAAAGAAAATGTATATAGAGCCCTTACTATCACATTAATGTCTCTTATGCTGCTTGTCATCGCTACGATGTTATTATCCTTAACCGAGAGCGCTGAATTTCTAACTGTACTTTTTGAAGCAGTATCTGCTTTTGGAACCTCAGGCTTATCTATGGGCCTTACTCCGGAACTGACTACGGCAGGAAAGGTTCTAGTGATTATCCTGATGTTTATGGGCCGGACCGGACCACTTACACTTGCTTATGCTTTGAAACCAAAAGGCAGTAAAGAACTGTACCGTTACCCAGAAGGTAAGATAACGATTGGATAATCATGATATGGCCAGCGGCTACCAGATAATGCCGCTGGCGTCATATCAATAATATTATTGTTCTTCCACGATTTCTTGTTGATCAAGTGCAGCATCCAGCAACTGATTGTACACATCATCGTTATTCTCCAGCAATGCATCCGTTTCTAAGAACTGTTCCTCGCTCCCAGGCTCACCCGCAAAGCTTAGACTGTAATCCCATTCCGTTCCTCTTGTACTGAAGAAAGTAATTTCATATGGAGCCTTATGATTTTCGAGAGTGAATACAGTCCTCCCTACATAACTTTTATCTTCTTTACGGCTCATTTCAGCACTTACGATCTCTAAATTCATCCACTTATCTTCCTTCCTATCATCAAATCAGCTACCCTTTCAGTATATCATTGAAATGAATGTAATTCCTTCTCTTTGCACTGTAAATTCCACGTAATTGACTTTTTTCATCCGGCGGTTAATAATTTAGTACAATGCTTGTAAAGTACTAAACTATTAGTAAATGGAGGAAATTACAATGACTGATTTTCAGGCTAAGCTTAGTAAATATGCAGATTTAGCTGTACAAATAGGTGTTAATGTTCAACCCGGGCAAATTCTAGTGGTGAATGCACCGATTCTTGCCGCTGATTTCGTACGTCTAATTACCGCTAAGGCATATGCTATCGGAGCAAGTTTAGTTAAGGTGAACTGGAGTGATGCAAGCATTACACGCCAACAGTTTGAACACGCTGCACCAGAGGTATTCACTCAGCCTCCTACTTGGTACGCAGGTGAAATGACTGAATTCGCCGAAAAAGGTGCGGCTATCCTTAACGTGATCGCTGAAGATCCTGATGCACTTAAAGGTATTGATCCAGTACGTATCTCCAATTTTCAAAAAGTACGAGGAGCTGCCCTCACCAAATATCGTGAAATGCAAATGTCCGACAAAGTGAGCTGGAGTATTGTAGCTGTTCCTTGTCAAGCTTGGGCGGATAAAGTATTCCCTGAGGTTCCAGCCGAAGAACGTGTAGATAAACTCTGGGAAGCCATTTTCCACACTGTGCGTCTTGACCGTGAAGATCCAGTAGCTGCATGGCAGGAGCATCTTGACACCTTGGAGCAAAAAGCGAATGTACTCAACGCAAAAAAATATAAAAAGCTGCATTACATAGCACCTGGCACTGACCTTAGCATCGAGCTTCCTGAAGGCCATATCTGGGCACAAGGAGACAGCATTAATGCAAAAGGTCATTCTTTTGTAGCCAATATGCCTACCGAAGAAGTCTTCACTGCACCACTAAAGACTGGTGTTAATGGCACTGTAAGAAGTACAAAGCCACTTAGTCATGGCGGCAACATCATCGATGGCTTCTCTATTAGCTTTGAGAACGGCCGTATTATAAGTGTTACTGCTGAGCAAGGTCAAGAAGCGCTAGAGCACCTCATTAGCATGGATGAAGGAGCGAAATACTTAGGGGAGGTTGCCTTGGTTCCTCATAAATCCCCTATTTCTGAATCCAACATTCTTTATTACAACACATTGTTTGACGAAAATGCTTCTAATCACCTTGCTATAGGTATGGCTTATGCCTTCTGTTTAGAAGGCGGTAAAGACATGAATCCAGAGCAGTTAATTGAGCATGGCCTCAACAATAGTGTAACCCATGTGGATTTCATGATCGGGTCAGCTGAGATGAACATTTACGGGATAACTGCTGATGGAACTGAAGAACCTGTCTTCCTGAATGGAAACTGGGCGTTCTAATTTAAGCACACAAGAGATACAGGATATTGGGAGGAATAGAAACTATGTTGGATTTCAAGCAAAAGCTGGAGAATTACGCATTGCTGGCCGTGAAGATTGGCGTTAATATTCAACCGGGTCAGACACTCGTTGTGAATGCAGATATTGTATCCGCAGAGCTTGTGCGACTTGTGGTTCGTAAAGCCTATGAAGCTGGCGCGAGACTTGTAAAGGTAAACTATAGTGATGAAGTTGTATTACGTACACGTTATGATCTTGCTCCATCTGATTCCTTCCTGGAGCCGCCGCAGTGGCAAGCCGATGAATTAGAGGATCTTGCTAAAAAGGGAGCCGCATTTCTAACCATTATCTCCGCTGACCCAGATCTTTTAAAAGGCGTTGAACCTGGAAGAATTGCAGATAATCAACGTATTTCTGGGCAGACCCTAGCACCTTATCGTGAGTACTTAATGGGGAATCATGCGAGCTGGAGCGGCCTTGCCTTCCCATCAGCCTCTTGGGCGGCAAAAGTGTTCCCTGACGCTCCATCAGAGCAGCAGGTTGAACTATTATGGGACGCCATCTTTAAAGCCACACGTGCGGATCAGGAAGATCCTATTGAAGCATGGAGCCGCCATTTAGATGGACTCAAAACTCGTTGCGCTTCCTTGAATGAAAGTAAGTTTCGCAAGCTGCATTATACAGCACCTGGTACAGATTTAACTATTGAGTTGCCGGAAGGACACATCTGGTGTCAGGCAGGAGCTGTGAACGGTAAGGGCGTCCCTTTCCTAGCCAACATTCCAACGGAAGAAGTGTTTACTGCCCCTCTGAAGTCTGGTATTAATGGTAAAGTGAGCAGCACTAAGCCACTTAGCTACGGCGGCAATCTAATCAATAACTTCACGCTGACCTTTGAGAACGGTAAAGTGATTGATTTTACTGCTGAAGAAGGCGCAGAAACTCTGGCATCACTAATCGCACTGGATGAAGGCTCTTCCTATCTTGGTGAAGTTGCTTTGGTGCCTTTCCACTCTCCGATTTCTGAGAGCGGTATTCTTTATTACACTACGTTGTATGATGAGAATGCCTCCTGTCATTTGGCTTTAGGTGCAGCTTATGCCTTCACAATTCAAGAAGGAATTACGATGACTAAAGAACAGCTGTTGGAAAAAGGAATGAATCAAAGCCATACCCATGTTGACTTTATGATGGGCTCACCTGAAATGAATATTGACGGAATTAACGATGATGGAACAACAGTACCTATCTTCCGTAATGGGGATTGGGCTTAAGGCTTAAACAACACCCGTTAGATCCTAGATAGAACCAACTTCAAACAACCCGCTTAGCTCTCTAATTAGAGAGTAAGCGGGTTGTTTTTGTTTTAACAGCAACATTTCAGGTGGTAAGATGCCCAAATTTGAATAAAAGTTCAATATTTGTTCACACTATTGTTGATTTACGTTCACAAATATGTCACAATACAGTTAAGGATTGAATTTCCAAGGAGGGGATTATCATGTTGAGAGACCCAGTATCCAAAGAAGTTGACAGCCTCGAAGAAGAACAGCTAGAAATTCAACCACCGGTAGATTCAAGAATTGTTGCATCTAATGCTATTAAATACACTGCCTATGTTATGCTGCTTTTTGGATTCTTGTATTTCCTGATTGCTTACTTGGCGCCTATGTTGGAACCTTAATGTGATGGATATAATTTTATTGGAAAACGCTTACGGTTAATCACTCTCTATGGAGCAGTGATTAACCGTTTTTATTAATTCCATGAGAATGCTTTGTTTGTCCAAGCTATTGCTGTTGGCGACCATACCCCGTTCATCTTCGTTTGTATCCAAGCTACGGCCTCTTCTCTATCCCCTTCAAAAGCGGATAAACCGTTATCTGACATCCAGTGACTGACCGTCTCGAACGAGGTGCTGCTCCAACCATTTAAATCACCTTCATCATTCAGGCGTTGGTTGATGCCTGAGATCACCATATCTAACGATCCTTGCAGCTCAGTAACCGCGTTATCGAAGGCTGTTTTCTTTTCTTTTGCCTTCATATCAGCCTCTGCCCGAAGTTTACGTGTATCAATGCCTTCATGTTCACGAACAATCTGCAGTAAGGTCACAGCTTCTTTACTAGCCAACCCATCCTTATACCGCTCTTCAATAGATTTGGTACTGCCTACTGCTGCTACAAATGCCGGGAACCACTCCCTTGAGACCAAAATAGCCTTTTTCTTAATAAACTTTCCGTATCCTGCAAGACCCTCACCTGGAAACTGCGCACGCCATGACCACGGATCTAAATCTGTTCCAGTATGCCAATTCTCGGGCTTAGTTAAGCCGTTTAAAGACGGGTGCCCGTGAATCAGCGCAGCAAGCGGTAAAATCCCCAAATTCGCAATAATCTCTGCTGTTTCCCCATAAGTGGTGACACTACCTTGTTCATATTCCTGACCCATTTGTTCATCATCTCCTAGATCTAATTTAATCTGATTTCATATTTCCAATTCCGGTTATAAAAGTGCTAATCAAGCGGGTTAGACTCTCGTTAGTATCGAGCGCCATACCAAATCCACCCTTTTGCTCCAATGAGGCGAATCCATGTAGAATACTCCGTAATCCTCTTACGGCATGAAGTTCTCCTTCTTCACCTAATTGATAACTCTTCATCACCTGAATTATAAACTGCAAAATATGCTCACCAGCCGCTTCAAGCTCCGTGTTCTCCTGTTCAGGCGCTCGTAGTGTAGTCTCATACAAACCTGGTCTACTTCTAGCAAAATCCACATATGCTCGGCCCATCGCGTGTACAGCAGCATCTCCATTTAATCCCTCAGCTGCGTTCGACATGCATGTAAATAATAACTCTAAACCGTAAATGGCGAGCCCAGTCCGCAAATCCTGCAGGCCATTTATATGGTTATATAGTGACGGGGAACGAACACCTAGTTTAGCTGCTAGTGCAGCCAAGGTAACAGCTTCTATACCTTCAGCATCGGCAATTTCTGCAGCTCTAATCACTAGCGTGTGACGATCTAATCCTGCTCTAGGTGACATTTAATTACTCCTATCCTGAATCATTTGTGCCTTACGTATGGCTTTCTCCATCTCTTGCTTTGGCGCTTTAAGTAAGTTGCCGTGACCCACAGCAAGTAAAGCTGGAGATAACTCTAGAAGCTTAATCGCACTATTCAGAGCTTGAGCTTTATTCCATGTAGCCATTGCTGGAAAAGGAAACAGGGGGATGATGGTTCCTGCCACCGCAGTTCCCCGGAAGGTCTGAAGAGCATCCCCCACGATTACAGCACCGCTGCGTGAATCAAAGAAAGACATAGAGCCGGGGGTATGTCCTGGAGTGTGAATCGCTGATAATGAGCCAATGGTATCCCCTTCGTGGAGAAGGACGTCTGGCTTGGTAGCTATCTTCTTCGGCACGCCTCCCTTAATAGGGGTCTGAGGTTCTCCTTCCCGAAGTGAACGATCTCCATGAAGTAATGCCGAATCTCGCTCAGAGATGTACACCTGAGCCTCTGGACGTTGCTTTTTCAGTCCATCCAGTGCCCCAATATGATCATCATGCGCATGCGTTAAGATTATGCGTGTAAGCTTCTTATTTAGCTTCGCTTCAGTCTCCATAATTCCTTTTAGACTAAATGGCATAGCGGCATCTATTAAAGTCAATCCATCGTTTTCCTCAATAATGTAACAATTCACTGGAAAAAAATTTGGCATCCAAGTCAACTGCAATAAATGACCTTCACGTGTTACTCTCATCCTTATCCCTCCGATAAACTAATGGTATTAGCTTAAATATAAACTAATGACATTAGTTTTGCAAGAGGTGGTTATCTTTAATCTTTAATCTTTAATCTTTAATCTTTAATCTTTAATCTTTAATCTTTAATTCTCAATGTTCTTGTCAGCATTTTTGTTGGATTTATTAATTATGTACCACATCGCCCAAGTGATCCCTATGAAAAAAACAACCGCCCCCACGAGAGTACTCGATATATTTTTTCTAATATCCACTTCTCCCGCTTCTCTAAAATCAAGCAAAAATGTTAGCGTGGCCCAAATAATCGTGCTGATAACTCCCGATATTAAATGAATCTTCTTAAACCGTCTGAGTTCTCCTTCCTTACTAGGCAGCAGGTATATCCCATCTTTGACACAACGAACGGTAACATACAAGCAACCTAACAGCACAATCCCAAAAGTATCAACCCAATATTTGATGTCCCACTCCAGGATAAATACTTTTACCAAAAGGCTAATCATAAATCCCACTAACACAATCAACAATCCGTGCGTACTAAACTTCTGAATTTCTGTGATAATTCGTTCGTCTTTAATTTTTGGCCCTTTCACAACTAATCCTCCCAAAAAATATCGTTTAATGACGTATCCAACGCCTTGCAGATGGCTATGCACAGCTTAATCGTCGGGTTATAGTTACCAGCTTCAATCAGGCCGATCGTCTGCCGTGTAACCCCTACAACTTCCGCTAACTGTTCTTGGGAAAGATTCTTTTGGATCCTAGCCAGCTTCAACTTGATGTTTTTGTTCTCTCCCACTCTATAACCCCTTTTAATGTTTGTCATGCATTCCATTTTCCACCATTGTAATCTATATCGGTCATTATGTACATTATATATTGCATTTAATTGGTGGGATCAACGTTTGACTTTAGGATCGACGTGTCATATTAGGGGCAACGTTTCATATTAGGATCCAGACTCCATTTTCCATTCCCTCTCCGTCAGGAAATACTTTCTCCCCACCGTTGGATCAAATGGTGAAGAGTGATTGTAACTGAGTACATAGCCAGTCAGCTGCGATGCCTAACTCGCCGCCTTTGCTAGTATGTAAGTACACTTTTGCCAATATTTCGGACTCAGATGACCTTATTATGCAAATTCGAGTGTTTTCTGCGGGGCATCGGACTCAATTGCAGCTATTTACTCAAAACCACACAGATTCTGCGCCGTTACAAGGTAATAAGAGCTATGCGGTCCGATACATCTGCAAAATGACTCAAAAAGCTCAAATAGCTGCAATACGGTCCGTAACATACTGAGGGTCTTTAGTTAGTTTGGGTAGTTTAGGTTAGTTTGGAGTTAGTTCACTTATTCGCCGTTGCATCGGACTGAGGAGTCCTTATTTCGTAGATTTGCAGCTAATTGACGTGCTATCGGACCCAGTTGCAGCTATTTACTCATAACCACACCAATTCTGCACAGTTACAAGGTAATAAGAGCTATGCGGTCCGATAGATCGGCAAAATGACTCAAAAAGCTCAAATAGCTGCAATACAGTCCGTAACATACTGAGGGTCTTTAGTTAGTTTGGGTAGTTTGGAGTTAGTTCACATATTCGCCGTTGCATCGGACTGAGGAGTCCTTATTTCGTAGATTTGCAGCTAATTGACGTGCTATCGGACCCAGTTGCAGCTATTTACTCATAACCACACCAATTCTGCACAGTTACATGGTAATAAGAGCTATGCGGTCCGATAGATCGGCAAAGTGACTCAAAAAGCTCAAATAGCTGCAATACAGTCCGATACGGAGATCAGTAGGAAGCCCGCAGAAGGTCAATAGGAGATCACTATGAAGTAAGTAGAAGGTTGAGCCACATCAGCAGAGGAACCGGCAGCGAAACGTGATCAGCACCCAGTAGCCCTCCCCCTACTTTCGCTAGTCTAAGCAAAAAAAAAAGCATCCCTAAGGATACTTTTGATAATTCGACGCTTATGATATTTCGATACTTTTGATCTTTCGATACTTTTGATCTTTCGATGCTAATGATCTATCGATGTTTTTGATCTTTTTGATCTTTCGACGCTTTTAATATACGAATGCCTTCGACTTTCCTTATTCCACTACGCCATTCTCTGGATAGAAGTCTACGATCTTCAGCAGCTCCGAAGCGTCTGTGCGTGGACGGCTGTCAGGTACAGTCTCCGGATATCCGGCATGGATCATGGCTACAATTTTTTCGCCGGGCTTCACACCAATTTTAGTGCGGAATTCAGGGTTGTTGATGTATGGATCAGTCTTCCAAATTGTCCCTACACCTTGCTCCCAAGCTGCGAGCTGGAAGTTCTGTACAAGTGCGGACGCTGCTGCAAAATCCTCGTCCCACTCTCTCTGCCGAGGATCTTCAGGCATTACTACGATTACTGTTAATGGAATATTCGAGATATATTCTTTACGTTTAGCAGCCACTTCTGGATCAGCTATAGCACGTTTTACAAAAGCAAATGCAGATTCAGCTAGGAATTTCGAACCTTCCCCTTGAAAAGCAATAAATCTCCACGGCTCACGCACACCATGATTCGGTGCCCATACCGCTACATTTAATAATTCCTCTAAAAGGCCTTGTGGAAGTGGATCTTTTTTAAAAAGCTTAATCGAGCGTCGTTCTTTTATTATTTCGGCCACACTATTCTGTTGAGTCTGTTGAGATTGCGTCATAAGATCCACTCCCTAATATAGTAATAATGATAATCATTATCACAAATGATACAGCATCTTTCTGCCTTTTGCAAATAACAGGTAACCTTTCGAATCACAGTTAATTTCATATAAAAACAACCGATATACTTCGCAGAAACTTTCGGATGTTATTGTTTCTCTGCATATTAACTCTTGAATTCACAAAAAAACACCGTTCCCGAAGGAACGATGTTCACAGCTTCAGCCGAATCGGCCCATGATATATTCTTGCGTCATTTGATTCTCTGGATTGGTAAAGACTTTATCCGTCTTATCATATTCGACAAGGGAGCCAAGATAAAAGTATGCAGTATAATCAGAGATCCGAGCTGCCTGCTGCATATTATGTGTCACAATAACGATGCGAAGCTCTTCTTTCAACTCCTTGATTAGCTCCTCTACTTTACCTGTGGAGACCGGGTCTAGAGCTGATGCTGGTTCGTCCAAGAGCAGGATTTGCGGGTTAACCGACAACGCTCTAGCAATACAAAGACGCTGCTGTTGTCCACCGGAAAGTGCAAGCGCTGAATCTTTTAAACGATTCTTTACCTCATCCCACAATGCTGCTTTGCGAAGACTGCTCTCAACAATCTCATCAAGAGCCTTTTTACCTTTAATGCCATGATACTTAGGTCCAAAAGCGATGTTATCGTAAATCGATTTATAGAACGGATTTGGCTTTTGCCATACCATCCCGATCTTCTGACGCAGCTTAATCACATCCGTACCCGGAGCATTAATATCCACTCCATCAATCCAGATGCTTCCTTTTGTTTTTGAACCAGAAATTTCGTCATTCATCCGGTTCAAAGAACGAAGAAAGGTTGATTTACCACAGCCGGAGGGGCCGATCAGTGCAGTAACCGTATTTTCAGCAAATGGAAGGCTTATCCCCTTTACTGCCTCATATGTTCCGTAAAAAATACTCAGGTCTTCGGTTTGAAAAGATTCACGCACTGCTGTTGCCGACGTTCCCATCGATTACTCCTCCTACATCTCTACTTTAATTTGTATGATTAGTTCATTCTTTTTGAAGCTGTAAGCTTACGATAAATAAATCTTCCGAAATAACGTGCTGCCAGATTGAAGATTAACACCATAATTACAAGCACCGC
Source organism: Paenibacillus sp. FSL R7-0048 (assembly GCF_038004505.1). Classification (NCBI taxonomy): domain Bacteria; kingdom Bacillati; phylum Bacillota; class Bacilli; order Caryophanales; family Paenibacillaceae; genus Paenibacillus; species Paenibacillus sp. FSL R7-0048. The sequence goes on from NZ_JBBORF010000001.1 coordinate 3,872,517, forward strand.
CGAAGCTCCCGCAGCAATCTGTGCAGCATCTGGAGCTAGACCTTCACTGTTGACCTTCCAAATGTGGACAGCCAGCGTTTCCGCTGGACGGAAGGGATTCAGTGGTGAATTCGCACTAAGTGGATTCCAGTTGGTGAAATCCAATCTTGGACTACTCATCCCTGCTGTGAACATCAACGCAGCTGCTTCCCCAAAGACACGGCCAGCGGACAAGATAGTACCTGTAATAATTGTAGGTAATGCTACCGGAAACAACACCGAGGTAACAATTTTCCACTTGGACAATCCTAGTGCAAAACCGGCCTCTTTTTGTTGTTTTGGAACACTACGGAAAGCTTGCTCCGTAATCCGCACCATCAGCGGCAGATTAAAGACCGTCAATGCCAGCGCACCGGAGATTAAGGAGAAGCCCAGATTGAAATAGTTAACAATCAGCAATAGACCAAACAAGCCGACTACGATGGAAGGGAAAGATGACAATACTTCAACAATCAAGCGAATAAAGCCGGTAATCTTACCGGGACGAGCGTATTCCGCCATATAAATACCGGCACCCAGTCCAAGCGGAACTGTAATAATAAGTGTCAGTACCAACAGGAATAAGGAGTTAAATAGCTGCGGTCCGATCCCTCCACCTGCACGAATCTTTTGCGGTGCGGAGAAAAGAAAATCCCAACTGATATGGCTTAAGCCTCTAATGAGGATATATCCCAAAAGTCCAAGTAGAATGGCAACGATGAGCATCGCGAAAAATACAATAAGACTGGTGGCAATTTTATTTACGGTTCTCGGCTTCAAATTTTATTTCTCCTTTCAAGCATTCTCACAAAGAAGACAAATACGAAAGTCATCAGCATGAGAACCAGTGCCATACTCCACAGTGCATTATTGTGAGGTGAGCCCATGGTCGTGTTCCCCATACCGAGTGTGATCACACTGGTCAAGGTAGAAGCTGACTCAAAGAGTGATTTTGGTACGAATGGCGCGTTCCCGATAACCATTTGTACAGCGAGTGCTTCACCGAAAGCACGAGCCATTCCCAATACAATCCCTGTCATTATGGCAGGAAAGGTTGTTGGAATAATCACCCGCGAAATCGTCTGCCACCGGGTGGCACCAAGCGCATAGGAAGATTCTTTTAAGTTTTGCGGCAATGAAGCCAGCGCGTCTGCAGCCACGCTTGTAATCGTCGGAAGAATCATTACCGAGAGCACAAGCGCGCCTGCAGCTACCCCGATGCCTTGGCCCGGCAGGTTGTTGCGTAGAAACGGTACAATTACACTTAATCCGATGAAACCATATACTACCGAAGGAATCCCTGCCAAAAGCTCAATAACAGGTTGAAGTAATTTTTTGCCCCACCCTGGAACAATCTCAGTCATAAATAACGCAGCGCATAAGCTAAGTGGACTAGCAATCAATGCGGCAAGCAAAGTAACCAGGAAGGAGCCCGAGATAAATGGAAAAGCTCCGAAGGAAGGCGTATCCGCTTCAGGCGACCACTTTGTACCGAAGAGAAATTCAGAAACTGTAGCATTGCCACTTGTGAAGGTTGAAATTCCTTTAGACGCTACAAAATATACCATCGATACAATGATTGTTATCAACAGTAATACACAGAAGGACATATAAGTACGTCCAACAAAATCTTCAATATGATGTTTTTCGAATCGTGAGTTCTTTAGTTTCACCCTCAATTGCTCCCTCTTTCTAAAGTGAAAAGAGAGGCAGATGTATCCGCCTCTAATCACTTGAGATTCTAATCAATAACATTGCCTAGAATTAAATTACTTAGCGGTAACAGTTCCTGCAACGTCGCGAACAACTTGCATTTTAACAGCTGGGATGTATCCAAGTTCAACAACTTCACCTGTTTGCACTTCGTCAGTTAAGAAAAAGTCGAGGAATGCTTTTACTGTTGCATTAGGTTCACCATTTGTGTACATATGCTCGTAAGCCCATACTGGGTATTTACCCGAAACAACATTGTCAACAGATGCTTCTACACCGTCAAGACTAAGTGTTTTAATGGAATCATCCAGGTAAGAAAGAGCAAGGTATCCGATTGCCCCTGGAGTTTCACCGATCATTTTCTTAACCGTACCGGAGGAATCTTCTTGAATCGAACCTGGGATATCTTCTGTTTTGGTTCCAAGTGCAAAGCTTTCAAAGGTAGCACGAGTACCGGAGCTGCCTGGACGGTTGATGATTTGGATTTTTTGATCCGCTCCGCCGACTTCAGACCAGTTAGTGATTTTACCAGTGAAAATGTCCACCAGTTGTTGTTTAGTCAAGCTATCCACACCAGCATCAGGATGAGATACTGCTGCGATCGCTACTACTGCTACTTGATGATCTACGAGTGCTGCTGCTTTTTCCGCATCTGCATCTTTTAATTTTTCTTCTGCGAATACGTCAGAGTTTCCGATATCTACTTGTTTCTCAGCTACTTGAGTAAGACCAGTACCACTGCCACCGCCTTGAACTTGAATGTCCACGCCAGTGTTTTTATCCATGAAATTCTCTGCTACCAGCTCAACCAAGGGTTGTAATGCTGTTGAACCTGAAGCCAGAATCGAACCACTTATTTCAGCGCCGCCGCTTCCTTCGTTAGTTGCTGCAGCGTTTCCTCCTGTGTTGTTAGCCCCGCCGTTACCGCAAGCCGATAGTGCCAGTACGCTTGTTAAAGCCAAAGTCATGATCCATGATTTTTTGAATTGCATTGTTTTGTCTCCTCCTAAATGGTTTGTTAGCATGGCTCCCTGATCAGTTCATACCAAACTGGCTTCGAAAGCTTTAACATGGTGTTGTGGAGCTTGGCCCCCATATGCATGGTTACTGTAAAAGTTCATCAAACGCATATGTTATATGTTGTCCGGGACTTCTTGGCCCCTCTGACTCTTCTTATTCTAGAGCTCGTTCGTTAGAGAAACTTCTTATCTTTGTAAAGCGAACGAAAAAAATACCAATATAAAGTGTATACCTGTATAGATATAATCTATAATGGAGATATAATTTATAATCCAACTTAGCATTATGTGGAGGAAAGTCATGAATATTATGAAATTGAACATCGTAGTTCTAATTGAAAAATATAAAAAAGTAACCGATGTAGCCGCAGAATTAGGCCTTAAACAACCTACTGTATCTTTTCATATGAAGAATCTGGAGGCTGAGCTCGGAACCCCTCTATTTCTTTACCGAAGCGGAAGAGTGCTGCTTACGGATGCTGGACGGGCCCTTTATCAATACGCCCTCAAAATCGTCTCTCTCACAGCAGAAGCTGAGCGCACAGTTAAACAATTTTCTTCCCCCTCAAAAGGAACATTAGAGCTGGAAGCCAGTTTTATTCCTGCAACTTATATTTTACCTAATGTGTTAATCCAATTCATGAAACTCTATCCGGGGATTAACAACTCTTTGACTGTTCAAAGCGATGCTTTGTTACGTGAGCGTCTCCGTAGTCGGGATATTCAGATGGCCATTTTACATACTGCGGATTGGCAGGACGAATCTTTTGATTTTCAGCTTATTGTCCGTGATGAACCTGTCCTAATTTTTGCAACTGGTCATCCATTTGAAGGCCTAGAGAAATTAACACCTGAACTAATTGCCAATGAGCCGTGGATTCAGCATGAGCAAGGATCTTGTTTACGAGGGTATGCCGATCAATGGGCACAATTCAATCAAATCCGTTTATGGAACCGATCCGAGTTGAATTCTCCAGAAGTGATTAAGCAGTTAGTTAGCGGGAGTGATTGTGTTGGTATATGTTCTAAAGCGGCGGTTAAAGCTGAGATTGAGCTAGGTAAGCTTAGCTATGCCAACCTGCCAGGGATTCTGCCTGAAAGCGGCGGGTTTGTGCTCGGCTGGCGTAAAGATCATATTTTAACACCGTTGCAGCAATCCTTTGTTGATATAGTAACGACTCTTGATCTTTAAAAAACAAGGAAGCTTCTAAAGCCGCAAACGGTTTTAGAAGCTTCCTTGTTCATTTATTCTATAAAAGGAAACATTAATTTCTCATTTTCACTTAAATACATATTCTCCTTCGTGATGATCACGGAGCCTGTATCTATTATCCGTTCCACTTTCTCACCCTCAACAGCTTCAATCGCCGTCTTCACAGCTAAGTACCCCATATTAAAAGGCTTCTGCATTACCGTGCCAAGCAAGATCCCTTTTTCGAGGAGCTTCACCTCATTGCTAGAATTGTCGAACCCAAATAATTTCACTTTGTCCTGAAATCCCATATCCATAATCGCCTGCCCAGCACCTAGTGTAGAAGGTTCATTAAGACCTATTATCCCCTTTAGATTTGGCTCGTCCTTTAGTAAATCAACAGTTAACTGGTACGCTTTTCGCACGGAACCATCACTGTATAATGTAGGCTGCACATCATGAACTCCATTCTCTAAAAGGGCATCACGAGCCCCTCTTTCCCTCTCAATTGCGGTGGCAGAGCCTTGTACAAAGTTAACGATAGCGACTTTATCCTCTGGATCGATATATTTTCTTAACTCCTGTCCTGCCTTACGTCCTGCTTCATAATTGTCTGTAGCAATAAAACTCTCTGATACACCACCGCTTAAGCCCGAATCTACAGTAATAAGCGTAATGCCAGCTGATTTGATCTTTTCCGCGATTGGAATGAGGCGATAATAATCCGTAGCAGATAAAATAATGGCGTCAGGCTTTTCCTTAATTGCTTGCTCCAGCAGTTCTATCTGTTGATCTACATCAAGCTCTGTATCCGTTCCAATCGTGCGAACCTCTGCGCCGAACTCCTTAGCCGCTGTTGCCACACCTTGTTTCATCACTTCCCAGAATTCAATACTGCTATCGATAGTCTTGGGCACATAAATAATGGTCCTAACCTTTGCGTCAAGCTCATTTGTAAACATACGATAGGCTAATGAACCCAAAGTAACAATGAAGAGCAGTAGCAGAGTATACAGGCCAATTTTTGACCGTAAAGCGCTCATTGACTCTCCTCCTCATAAATCACAGGTATTCGTAAAGTGGCCGTCGTTCCTTCCTCCATCTCGCTTGCAAAAGACAAACCGTATTTCACACCGAAATACAGCTGGATACGATGGTTCACATTCGCGACACCTACACCGCTGCCAGTCTTGAAATCTGATTTTTGCAGCAGTACCTTACCCATTTGCTCTTCATCCATCCCAATACCGTCATCAATGACCTGTACGATAATATCGTTCTGTTCTTGTCTTGCTCGGATCAGAATGTGCCCTTGCTCAGGATTATGTTTTATGCCGTGATAGATCGCATTTTCAACCAAAGGCTGAAGTACCATTTTTAAAATGCTGCAGGTTAGGATATCTTCTTGTACCTCTATGGAATAAGTGAATTTATTACGATAACGCATGTTCTGAATCGTTAAATAGTGCAGAATATGCTCTAATTCTTTGGCCAGCGGAATCAATTCCTCACCCTCACCAATTGTTGAACGAAGCAGCTTGGATAGAGATGAAGTCATCTCCACCACTTCCTCCATCTTTCCTGTCTCTGCCATCCAAATAATCGAATCAAGTGTATTGTACAAAAAGTGAGGTTTAATCTGCGCTTGCAGTGCCTTCAGTTCACTCACACGTTTCATCTCTTGCTCCAGAACGATCTGTCCCATTAACTCTTTAATCTTCATCATCATAAGATTAAACGTACGAGCAAGCTTGCCGATTTCATTCGTGCTCTCAATCTCCACGCGTATGTCGAACTCTCCACGTTCCGCTTTTTTCATATTCAGCTCCAAATTCTTCAGCGGTTTGGTCAGTGCGTAAGAGAGAAATATCGATATAGCCATAGCAAAAATCAAACTAATTGCTCCCCATAAGGCGGCGGTTCCTTGCATACGTTGCTTGTTCGCGACCAAATCATCCGGATAAGTGACTCCAACTATTTTCCAGCCAAAGCTGGTAGTGTCCACAGTGTACAGTTTCTGATCATTCCCCGTGTTAACCGTAACAGATCCACTCTTGATCCCAAGGACCGTCTCTAATTGTTCGAACTTGAGCTGGGAGTAGATCAACTGCTGTTGTGGATGATAGACAAGGCTACCTGCGGGATCGACGATAAAAACATAACCTCGTTTTCCCAGTTCGATTTGTTTACATAGATTATTAATTACACTGTAATTGAGATCTACGAGCAGTACACCTTGTTGATCCGCTTCCGTCATAGCATTCGCATTCGAGAGTTTTCGGCTGATCGAGACTACCCACCGGTATTCATCTTGAAAGATGTGCTGCACATGAGAGGAAGAAACTGCAACGTCTAATTGATTCATAGCTTTTTGATACCAATCTTGAGCTATTAGTTCAGGAAGCGGTTTCAAAACAGCATGCTGTCGATCCGAAACGGTCATGCCATCTGAGCCTGCATATAATATAGAGGAAATATCCGAGCGGGACTGAACGACTGACCGGAGATAATGACTGGCAAGCAGTTTATTCTTAAGCGCCTCTTCTTCATCTAATTTCGAGCTTTTTATATATTTCTCTAGATCACTGCTAGTTAACACCAGAGCAGCTATGCTTTCCATATTACCAATGTAATTCTCGATATTTAGTTTTACTTGTTCTATTAATTGTGAAGTATAGGCTACAGAATTGCCCTTGACCGCGGCTGAGGACAGGCGATAGGAAGTATAACTCAGGACAATAGTTGTGCAGAGGATAAGAAGTGAAAAGGAGATAGCAATATTAGTATGAATACTTCGGCTGCGGAAAAAGCGCTGTGATCTCATAGAGAGAGATTCTCCTTCTGCCGGTGTCGATATTCCTTCGGTGTGCTTCCTACATTACGTTTGAAAATAACACTAAAATACTGTGGATCAGCATAACCAACTCTGGCAGCGATATCATATGTCTTCAACTGTGTGACCGTAAGGAGTTCTTTTGCTTTTTCCAAACGGAGTCGAGTCAGATACTCTATAAATGTTTCACCGGTATGCTGTTTAAAAGTTGCACTGAAATAACTGATGCTCATAAAAATATGGCTGCACAGCTCATTGAGTGAAAAGCTGTCATTACAATAATTCTCGCGAATATAAGCTTCTGCGGCTTGCATCTGAGAAGTCCGAACCGTTGTTCTCTGTTCCGATAGTTTAAGTATCAGCGCATGGCAAGTCCTCTCCAGATAATGCCTTGCTTCATCTAACGTCTTAAGCGTAGCAACCTCTGCGAACATATTATGCGAAACAACTACTGTATTTGGGAAGCCGATGTCGACCACATAGTTCATCAAAGAAACCAGCAGCTGATAGATGCTGCTACGGCAGCCTTCTATAGAGGAGGTATTACTTTTAAGCTCCTGAAACCACTTCAACAGAATTTCCGATACAGCAGAAGCTTTACCTGTCTTTAAAGCGGATATAAATTGCTTTTCCCATGAGGTGAAATGCGCCTGATCCAATCCCTTCCCAAACTCAAGATCCTGTATGGAGATAACTTTATCTATGCCTAAAAGGTAACGATATTCTATGGAGGAGATCGCTTCTTGGAAGGATTGTGGAATTTGTTGCAAAGTATTATATTTTCTACCGATGCCTATGGTGGATGACAGCTTCAAATATTTATTTAAGCTACCCTGGACTTGCTCTGCAAGATGCTGTGTTGTTACTTCTACCGTCTCTGAATTGCCGGATAATATCGCAGCGATTTTTCCATCTCTCGTCTGGAATACCACTCCGTCTTGCTCTTTCTCAAGCTGCTCTTGAACAATGTTAAAGGCGCCGAAACGCAGTAGCTCTGCATCAAAAGCTAGGTCCTGGCTTCGTTTCTCCAATTCTATATCTATAACGAGCGCAAGGTACACTTGACCCTGCAACGGAATATGAAAATAACTCAATTTATTCTCGATTTCTTCGCTTTTCATTCGAGTAGTTACCAGCTGCTCCAAGAATCGTTCCCGCAGCAATGGAAGACTCTGATTAAGTTGCATACGAAGCTTAACTAAATTCGCTTTTTGTAGATGCTCTTCATCTAAATCCTGCTTCATCTTACTTAGAAATTCAGCAAACTCACGTGCATTAATCGGTTTTAATAAGTACTCAGTCACCTTCAGTGTTATGGCCTGCTTCGCATATTCGAAGTCTTCATATCCAGTGACGATAATGACCTTCATATCCCGGTACCTATCCATCACAGCTCTGGCCAATCCCAGTCCATCCATAAAAGGCATACAAATATCAGTAATAATTACGTCAGGACGATGCTGCTCGATTGCTTCCAGTGCATCTCTGCCATTATCAAAATCACCAACCAGCTCAAACCCATATTTACTCCATGAGATCTTATGTTTGATCCCTTCACGAACCTCATCTTCATCATCAACCAGAATTATCTTATACATCCAACACCTCCACAACTTTGAACTTATCAGCATAAGCATAATAGAGGCCGCCTGCGGGAGGCAACCTCTATTATTAAACTCTATTCGTATAGTAGAGGTTTGATCTCATCGGAATCCATATTGTTTTTATCATACCAGTGGAACCCCGTGTCGATGTTCTTTTCAACCGCTTCCCCTTTAATCGCTTGCACAGCTGCCTTCACAGCTTGATAGCCAATACCAATGGGGTCTTGTGTAACAGCACCAGCCACAACACCACTGCGGATAGCATCCATCAACTGCTTGCCAGAATCAAAGCCGACGACTACGATCTTACCATTCATTTGCAATTCATTAACTGCATTAGCCACACCTACAGCAGAGCCTTCATTAGAGCCATAGATTCCTTTCAGATCCGGATTTGCCTGCATCATCGCTTTCGCAAGGTCTGTGGACTTTAACTGATCTCCACCTCCATATTGCGGCTCTAACACTTGAATATCCGGATATTTTGCTTTCATTTGTTCCAAGAAGCCATCGCGACGCTGTTGCCCTGTGCTGCTCGTTTGGTCATGTATGACAAGGCCCACTTTACCTTTCTTGCCAATCAGTTCAGCCATTTTATCTGCGGCCAAAGCAGCTGCTGCTTTATTGTTAGTCGCTGCTGTTGCTACAGGGATATCACTGTCTACACCAGAGTCAAAGCCGATGACCGGAATCTTATTTTCCTTTGCCTTTTCTAGATAAGGAATCGCAGCTTTGCTGTCCAGTGCAGCAAGCGCAATTGCAGCTGGCTTCTTGTCGAGAGCGGTTTGCAGCATCTCAATTTGTTTATCCACCTGACTCTCATTTTCTGGACCTTCGAAGGTAATCTCAACATCAAATTCCTTAGCAGCTTTCTCCGCTCCTTGCTTCACCGCTTGCCAGAATTGATGCTGGAACCCTTTTGATATGACTGGAATGTATGGTTTGTCTGAACCGGATGCACTCTTGTTACTATCATTGTTGTTACATGCACTCAGCAATGTAGTGACTAATAATAGACAGGCAAGCATGATAAACCCTCTACGACGCAGTTTCATTTGAATCTTCCCCCTCGTCATTTGCTTTGTATATCACTCCGGATGGAGATCATACCAAGTTTATTGCTTACGGCGGCGTAGAATATCAGCGTAAACCGCAATAATGATTACAACACCGACAATGACCGTCCGCCATTCCTGAGCCACGGACATAATCTGCAAGCCATTCGTCAGCACACTCATAATCAGTGCGCCAATAATCGTGCCTAGAATAGAACCTACACCTCCACTTAAGGAAGTTCCGCCAATGACCACTGCCGCAATAGCCTCTAGTTCATAGCCAGTGCCCAGTGATGGCTGAGCTGAATTCAAACGTGATGCCATCAGGATTCCTGCGATTCCACTAAAGATTCCTGTAATGGAATAGATAATAATCTTCCATTTGACTGTGTTCACACCTGATAAGCGAGTAGCTTCTTCATTACTGCCAAGCGCGAAGTTGTAACGCCCAATAATCGTCTTAGACAAGATTATGCTTGCGATCATACCGAGTAATAAGAAGATAACGATGGTGTTGGGTATACCGGGGATCATTTTACCCATGGCGATCTTGGCGAAGATCGGATCATCGTTGAAATAAATAGGTTTGGCTCCGGTGATGACAAGCGACAAGCCTTTGGTGACCATCATAATCGCCAGAGTGGCGATGAAGGGTGGAATGTTCATCTTCGCCACCATCAAACCGCTGACAAAGCCACACAGTGCTCCAGCCAGAATCCCACCTACAATGCCTACCGGGACGGGCAGACCCCAGAATGTAATAATGACTCCAACCATAACAGATGAGAATGTCATTACAGTACCGAGAGCAAGGTCGATGCCGCCCGTAATAATAACAAAGGTAGCTCCAAGCGCTAATACTCCGATTACAGCTGTAGAAACTAGAATTCCGACAAGATTTGAGAATTGAAAAAAGTTGCTGGAGGATAAAGAAAATACGATGACCAATATGATCAGACTGGCAAATGCCAATATTTTTTGTTTGAATCCGGATTGCCCTCCCGATTGCTTCATACCCGCTGGCTGACTAATCTCTTTATCCGCGATCTTCATAGTCCTGACACCTCCGGTTAACTCTTGAACAGTTATGAACGTTTCGTCGCATATTTCATAATCGCCTCCTGCGATGCTTCTTCTGCGGGGAGTTCTCCTGTTATACGCCCTTCACTCATAATGATAATCCGGTGGCTCATTCTTAGAATCTCAGGAAGATCTGAAGAAATGATAATGATCGCCTTCCCTTCGCTCGCAAGCTGATCCAGCAGCTTATAAATTTCACTTTTCGCGCCTACATCAATACCTCGTGTGGGCTCATCGAAGATGAGTACATCACAGTCTCTAGTCAACCACTTGCCGATGACCACTTTCTGTTGATTACCTCCGGACAGAAACTTAACCTTTTGACCTACACTTGGAGTTTTGGTGGCTAGCGCTTCAACATGCTGCTCCGCTGAGCTTCGCATCTCCCGCTCCTTCATCCAGCCAAATGAATTACGGAATTTATAAAAGGAGGCAATCGCATTATTCATGCTGATATCCATATCCACAAGCAATCCGAAACGTTTGCGGTCTTCGGACAAATACCCAATACCATGCTGTACCGCTTGATGTGGCTGACGTATCCGAACCGATTTTCCATGGAGCATAATTTCACCCTCATCGATGGGATCGGCACCAAATACGGCACGTACAACCTCGGTACGTCCAGCTCCCATTAAACCAGCGAAGCCCAAAATCTCACCTTTATACAGATGAAAGCTAATATCCTTGAACGCATGCCCTCTAGAAAGCTTCCGAACTTCTAAGACAACTTGCTGAGTCTGTTTCGCAATCGTTGGTTTCGACGTTTGATATAATTCACGTCCAACCATCATGCTGATGATCTGATCAATCGTTATTGAATCGGTACGAACGGTATCTACATAACAACCATCACGCATAACTGTAATGCGGTCTGTAATTCGCTTCAATTCATCCATGCGGTGAGAGATATAAATAATTCCCACACCTTTATCTCGTAGCTGCTCAATCATTCGAAATAACTCGTTAATTTCTGTATCTGTTAACGCGGCGGTTGGTTCATCCATGATCAATACCTCGGCTTGGAAAGACAAGGCTTTAGCGATTTCAACCATTTGCTGATTAGCAACAGTCAGGTCTGATACCAAAACTCTGGGATCCAGCTTCAGATTCATTTGATCAAACAGTACCTGTACCCTGCGATTCATCTCCACATCATCAACGAACCATTTCAGAGCTTTACGCGGCTCTCGTCCAATGTAAATGTTTTGGGCGACTGTAAGATGAGGCATTAAATTCAATTCCTGATGGATGATACTAATTCCAAGCTCCTGTGCTTCACGGGTATTAACAATCTCCACTTCATTTCCCTTGTACCACATTTGACCAGCATCCTTGGAATAGACACCTGTCGCAATCTTCATAAGGGTAGACTTGCCAGCGCCATTTTCTCCTACTAACGCATGAACTTCACCACGCTTCAGCTCAAATTGACATTCATTCAAAGCATGAACACCTGGGAAAAACTTGTTGATTCCCTCCATACGAAGCAACACTTCGTTCATTTTGATATCCACCTCAAATTCTTTGAGAATGCCTTAACCCTTAAAGTAATCGCTTTCAATCCGGAATGTAAAATCATTGTATTCCCTATAAGTTGCCATTGTAATGGAATAATCTCCGTAAAAAAGTTTAAAATTTTATGTTTTACATACAAAAAAAGCTGAACCGAGAGCACCTCAGTTCAGCACAAATGTTATACCCTAAAAATCACATGTCAGCGAACCCTCCTAAAGGCTTGCGCCATTTCCAGCCACCAATGTGAAGGTCTTAGGAATTCCCTTATCATACACGTCGGAAGATAGATTAGGTTCTTCTACTAATTGGCGGATCACTAGTCCGCTATTAGCTGCTGCGGTTACAATTTCTCCGAGTGTCCAGCGGCGCCAATACACAACACTATGCTCTTGTTCACCTGCTGGTTTACCTGTGGAAGGCAAATACTTGGAATAGGATACCTTCTTCTCTTCCAATGATGAGTCAAAATAATCTCCGTTTACTTTGTGTTTGCGTACCTTCGCAGTAGATCCCTTCGAGGAAATAAGCTTGGTCGTTACCGGATGAAAATCGCGGAGTACAAATACGCCTCCAGGAGATAGCAATCGGCGAGCTGTTTCCATGAATAGTGTAAGGTTGGTAAAGTAATGAACAATGCCTAACTCTGCAAAGACGATGTCATATGAACCATCAAGGACGTCTTCTGGCAGCTTAAGAATATCTGAGACGATATAGGTTAGTGGTACCCCTGCTTCTTGGGCAAGATCAGCCGCATATCGCGCATTGGCTTCCGAGAAGTCAGCAACCGTTACTTCCGCACCTAGTAATGAGAGTGCCACGGCCTTCATCCCGTTTGAGCCCATTAAATTCATCATTTTCTTACTCTTCACCTCTCCAAAAAAAGAAAGGAGCGGGTGAAGCTTTGCACTTGGTTCCTTTATTAATTTTGCAGCTGCTTCTGACGGTGTACCAAACCGAGTTACCCAAGCGGTATAAGTATCTTCGTTCCAAAGCTCTTCGCTTGTTGGCACAGCGTTTTTTTCTGCCTGATTATTTGAATATTGATTCTGCTCTTCCATCCATTGCTACCCCTTTATGTGTAAAATATCTGTTATGAAACATTCTGAATGGCATCAGCCATCCGGATGGTTTTCCTTCTTCCCGCGTACAAATATACTGCGAGGCCAATCATAACGAGCAGCCCACCTGCCCATTGTAAGGTTGTTAGCTGCTCACCCAAGAGTAAATACGCTAAGATACTGGCACCCACTGGTTCTCCTAAAATGTTCATTGAAACCGTAGTCGCGGATACATATTGTAGTAACCAATTAAACAAAATATGGCCAAACACCGTTGGCACCACTGCTAACAATACAAAGATTCCCCATTCCTTGGCCGGATAATTAAAAAAGGAAATCCCCATGAACAGATTGTATACGGCAAACACGCCAGCGGCTGATAAGAAGACAATCAAGCTATATAAATAAGAGGGCATGCGCACCACTAGCTTTTGACCGATCAGCATATGTACAGCTACCGCGACAGTGCCTCCGACCGATAATAGATCACCTTTTAGATTATCCGCAGAGATGCCGATATCCCCCCAGCCGATAAACACGACACCGCCAATCGCAATGCCAAGCCCTAGAATAGCGGACAGAGCTGTCTTTTCTTTATACAAAAAATAAACACCCAGCATAATGAATACAGGCTCCAGCGCCATGATCATTGTTGAACTAGCTACCGAAGTATACTTTAATGATCCCATCCATAGCAAAAAGTGCAGCGCAAGCATTGCGCCTGAGAGGATGAGCATTAGCCAGTCTTTTTTACGAAGAGCAAAAGCAGCTCCACTATAGGGTCTTGCAAAAGGCAGCATCAGCAGTGAGGTAAATAATAATCTGTACATGCCTTGTATAGATGCAGGTGCATCAGACCATTTAATAAAAATGGCGGAAAAAGAGATGGCCACAATCCCTATCAACATTAATAGTGGAATCGGAAGTGGCTTTTTTTTAAGTTTCACATGTTACGCGTCCTTTCAATATCTTAAGTCACTTATGTTAATTTAACGCAGACCGTGAAAAAATGCATCTATTTTCATAAGATTTCACTAAAAAAAGCACAAGCAATGTCATTTCTGACGAAAGCTCATGCTTCTTAAAAGGCTACGGCTTCAGAACAACCTTGATGCAATCCTCTTTTTTCTCACTAAAAACGTCATAGCCATGCTCCGCTTTACTAATTGGCAGGCGATGCGTAATGATATCTGTAGGATCAAATTTATTTTCTTTAATCATCTTATACAGCAACGGCATATAGTGAATCACCGGCGCTTGTCCCATCTTTAATGAAATGTTCCGTTCAAATAGCTGACCCAGCGGGAACATATTGTAATTAAGTCCATAGACTCCTACAAGCTGGATGGTTCCGAATTTACGTACGATATCTGCGGCCATTCTGAATGCACTGAGCGAGCCTCCTTGCAGCTTCAGAACCGTTTCCACTTTCTCCAAGGCAGATATTTTGGCATCTAGACCCACACAGTCAATAACCACATCTGCGCCCCCACGAGTGATCTCCTTCAAATGAGCCCCAATGTCCTTGATCTCTTCGAAATTATAAACTTCAACATTATTGGTCAGCTTCGCATGTTGCAATCGGTAGCCGATATGGTCAACAGCAATGACTCTAGAGGCACCTTTGATCCAAGCAAACTTTTGAGTTAGCAGTCCAACGGGCCCGCAGCCGAGAACAATGACTGTATCTCCCGGCTTCACTCCCGCGCTTTCTACTCCCCACCAAGCAGTAGGAACGATATCCGATAAGAAAAGAAGCCGCTCATCTTCCATTTCTGCATCCTCAGGAACGACAAAAGGGCCGAAATTACCATAAGGAACCCGCAGCAATTCAGCTTGTCCGCCTGCAAAACCGCCATAAGTATCGGAATAACCAAGATAACCGCCTGTGTCCTTGGCGTCATTTGCATTGTCGCATTGGCTCTCCATCTCATGCTGGCAGAAAAAACACTGCCCACAGGCGACATTAAAGGGGATGATGACTCGGTCACCTTTTTTGACTTTAGTTACGTCAGGACCCACTTCTTCAACAATCCCCATCGGCTCATGACCAATAACATAATCATCATGCATACCTGGAATTTCCCCGTTATAAATGTGCAGATCCGAGCCACAAATCGCCGTAGTGGTAATCCGAACAAGGATGTCATCTTTTTTCTCAAGTGTCGGATCAGCTACTTCTTTAACTTTCACTTTTTTCTTCCCTTGGTAGGTTAGTGCTTTCATGCTGTTAATCCGCTCCTTTGGAGATGGTCTAGAGATATAATTTTCATGCCTTTCTATGTTATATCCCTAAGCCCTAACCCCTTATCCATGAAGAAGCGGAGAATACATCATTAGTGCGTAATTATCAGTTACAGCTTCATCTCCAATTAGATCTCCAGAGCGTGTATATACTTTTCGACTGATCTTGTTACTGCGTATATATCCGCCCCAAGGCTCTAGACTAATCCTATGATCACTTTCGTATACTTCATAATCATAAAGGGCCTGCTCATTGCATCTCCACTCCCCGTGTAAATGGCTATCGTCCAGCCAGAGCTTTAGTTGATACGTTTGAGCGGTGTTATTTTTTAATTGAAGATCCAAATAGTTATAAGAACAGGTCGCCCCGCTTCCAAAAGGTTGCGTACGTTGTTCATCTGGAAATACATCATAACTGTGACGATGCCGTTCCATAACGGTAAGTGGCGTATGCAGTGCCATCCAATAGATCAGATTAGACAACTGGCATAAGCCTCCTCCAACCCCGGAATGAAAACCACCATAATGCAGCACCATACCTTGCAGATACCCTTTTCGCTTAGTGGGCTTACCAATACTTCTCCAGTAGGAAAAAGTCTCCCCCGGGTGCACAACAAGTCCATCCAGCTTCGCAATTGCCAGCCGTAAGTTAGTTATTTTATTGTATTGAAGCACCATATCTACATTCCGAAGACTTCTTAATAACGGGGTAGCATGAGTCATAGCTGCATAAGATAATGTTTCATCCGTACGCTGCCTCGCTATTTTGCTTCGTCCAGTGCACCATTTCAAATATCTTTTCCAAATAAAATATCGTTTGCCAGCAAACAATCTAAGGCGAGAACGCTGAATAGGCTTCATGGCAGCCTGGGGTGTATTCATCTAGAACTGAACCTCGCTTTCAGCTCGTAACTGGGCGAATCTACCTCCAATTATCGCATTATGATGCTTAACGATCTCCCTACTACTCAGAACCCCATTATCAAAGGTGCTATGAGCGTCTGAGACCAGTACACTTTTATATCCCATGCTGTATGCGCGTCTTATTGTCGTATCCAGACAGAATTCACTTTGCATCCCACAGATCACCAGATTCGTAATCCCGAGCTTCTGGAGTTCATCTTGCAGTTCCGTTCGGTGAAAAGCATCCCAAGTAGGCTTCTCAACGATAACTTCGCCTTCCTGCGGTGTGATGCGGTGACTGATCTGCCAAGTGGGTGTACCTTTTGTGTACTCCTCATCTTCGGTATGTTGAATATACACAATAGGAGTACCTGCTAATCGAGCTTTTTGCTGAAGGGAGACAATCCTGTCCATCACACCCTCTTCATCGTACAGCTTTAGATCATAGGAGAACATGGCTTCTTGAACATCGATAATTAATAGTGCTGTTGATTGTTCCAAATGAATAACCTCCAAGAGCTTTTTTCAAAATCATACCAGAAACTGGGACAGACTATCTACCTACTAGAAGTTACAAATGTTAAAAATAAAAACCGAGTATCTGTAAGCAGATACCCGGACGATTTCATCAATCTTTTACTTGCCACGCTTATTATGCCAGATCAATGCATGCAGCTGTGGAAGTACACGAACCTTGTTCATATCCGAATCCACGATTACTTTATTAAACAACCACTCCAGCCTTCCCAGAAGTCGAGCAGAAATGTTGCCCTCTTCCGTGACATCATCATTACCAGGCTGCAGAAAGAGCTGCACATTCGGATATCGCTGGTGAACGTTTTTCGCATAATCAAAATCCTTATCATCAAACACTACGACCTTCAAGCTATGCGTAGAACGACCCAGTTTCTCCATCTTACTCATGATGTTATCTAGCATTTCCCAATTCGTTGTCATTCCTGAGCTTGGGGGTTTAGGACTGATTGTCAGCACATCCACGTCATTGAACCAATCCTGCCATTTACTCCCCTGAGTTTCTATCGCTGCTTTTATTCCACGCTCATGAAGCAGTTTGATGAAGGTACCTATTCCTTCACCAATCAAGGCAGGATTACCGCCTGAAATCGTAACACAGTCGAAATTATCTCCAGCTAACGCCAATAATTCATTTATGATTTCTTCTGCTTCCATCATGCGAACCTTATTCTTAGCCGTACCATCCCAAGTAAAAGCGGAGTCACACCAGCCGCAACGATAATCGCAGCCATAGGTGCGGACAAACATCGTCTTCACTCCAATTACCGCACCTTCGCCTTGAATAGTTGGACCGAACATTTCAATTACAGGAATCTTACTCACAGTCACAGCCTCCATACAAACGGTAGGATGGCCCTTCATCCGGAACATCTTCAGCCAGCACCTCTGCCCAAGAGGTTGGAGTCTCCCATAGCTTTACCGAGTACAAAGGCAACCCTGCTTGCTTAAGCTTGTAGGCAATATATGAAGACATATTCTCTACTGTGGTGCGGAAAGACAACAAGGCTACTTTGGAGCCCGTATTCGTTAACGTCTCTAACACAGGTTCATTTCCCATGGCAAGAAAAGCGTGATCTAAACGATCTACAAGGCTTTGTTGTACTGTCATTTTGATATCGCTGAAATCAATGACGAAACCTTCATCCGAGTGGCCTTCCGCGGCCATAGGTTTGCCCTTAAGCACTACTTCGAGCTTATAAGTATGTCCGTGCAGGTTGCTGCATTTCCCTTTGTGTCCCACTAACTGGTGTGCCGCATCGAACGTAAATATTTTGCAGACTGAAACCTCGTTAAGCATTAAGAACCGGCCTCCATTCTCTCCACCTCATATTGCTCAAGACCACGCTGACGCAATAGACAGGCTGGACAAGTACCGCAGCCACTGCCAATAATACCGTTGTAACAGGTCAGTGTGTGTTCGCGAACATAATCAAAATACCCAAGTTCATCGGCCATTTTCCACGTTTCTTTTTTATCCAGCCACATTAGGGGAGTGTGGATCGCAAACTCATAGTCCATAGATAAGTTCAGCGTAACATTCAATGATTTCACAAAAACATCACGGCAGTCCGGATAACCGCTAAAGTCCGTTTGGCAAACCCCAGTGACGATATGGGAGTAGCCCAGTTGTTTAGCTAATATTGCGGCAAAAGATAAAAACAACAAATTCCGTCCATCAACGAAAGTACTTGGAAGCTCATCTCCTTCACCAGCCACGATATCTATATCCTGACGGGTAAGTGCATTGGGTGCCAGCTGATTGAGCAGCCCCAGATCAAGAATATGCTGTTTTACATTAAACTTAGCTGCTATCGCTGTTGCAACTTCGATTTCAGCCGCATGACGTTGATTATAGTTGAAAGTAACTACCTGCACTTCCTCATACTGCTGCAATGCCCAAACCAGGCAAGTGGTGCTATCTTGTCCGCCGCTGAATACGACGAGTGCTTTTTTGTTCATATGAATCTCTCCTTATCACAAGTTGGAATTTAGCGGTTGTCCACTTTTTCTGGATAGAGGTCGTGATTGATTAAGCGGTGTTCCGCCATCGCCTCATACTTCGTACCCGGTCTTCCATAGTTGCAATAAGGATCAATTGAAATGCCTCCGCGCGGAGTGAACTTGCCCCATACCTCAATGTAACGCGGATCCATCAGTGAGATCAGATCATTCATAATAATGTTGACACAGTCCTCATGAAAATCACCATGGTTGCGGAAGCTAAACAGATACAGCTTTAATGATTTGGACTCCACCATTTTTTGTTCAGGAAAATACGAAATATACAGCGTGGCAAAATCCGGCTGACCCGTTACAGGACACAAGCTAGTGAACTCAGGGCAGTTGAATTTAACAAAATAATCACGCCCGGGATGTTTGTTATCAAACACCTCCAGAATGTCTGGATCATAACCAAACTTGTACTGTGTTCCCTGATTACCAAGCAAAGTAACTTCTTGCATTTCCTCTTTCAATCTTCCTTCTGACACGACAAAAAACCCCTCTCTTTTCCTTCGGCCTTGGCCGGTAATGGAAAGAAGAACGAGATTTCGAAAACTTGGCTCCACTAAGAAGAAACGGAAGCAACGTCCGGATAAAGGACAGCAACCGCTTGTACTGTTTAATATATTCTTAGTTTTTTATAGAGGGAGTTCGCGAACCTCTCCTGCACAACTTTAGCGCAGACTTCTTCTTAAAGCATATTGCGTCTTGAACTATACCATGGGTAGCCCGCTCCTGACAAGTTCTACTCTTTACTGTTACCTTATATAGATCAACAAATAACTCCAGGTTACCGCGGATAGATCTGCGTATGTAGAGTTTATGAAGTTCAAAAACAATGCCAATTTGCTCGTGAATTTATTTTTTAATCACATGAATTATTCATACAGTTAATTAATATGTGGCAAAAAAAAGGATTCAAATCCTAAGAAAAGGGTAACTTATTCATAATAATCTTCGAGCTAAGGGTGGGAGCATTTTATGGAACAAAGTATACAGCAGCTTATGGATTGGCTTAACAATCATTTGAATGAAACAATCGCTATTGAAAAGAAAGAACTTCGTGATTTGGATAAAGTTCATTTCAATTTAGAGTCCGTAGATTTCCGGAGTGCAGACGACGTAATTGATGAATATCTTGGAAGTGCACTGATATTAAGAGGTTTTGGCAGCACACTTAACGCCGATGGTGAACTGGTATCCCTGCCACAATCCACTTATGATTTAGCTGTTGAAGGTCTTCAAATCGTAGACTTAGCCGACCGCAAGGCAGAAATAACTACGGACAGAGCTAATTACACCCTTTCAGTAGATTAAACGAACATGATTATGATAAGCAAAAAGAGCCCACAGTGATCTGCGGGCTCTTTTTGCTTATCATTTATTCTTCTCCAATGATCTCCACTTCCGTTTCCAGCTCTACACCGAATTTATCCTTCACAGTCGCTCTTACATGGTGGATTAGCCCGATGTAATCACTGGCTGTTGCATTATCTGCATTCACAATAAATCCCGCATGCTTCTTGGATACCTCAGCACCGCCGATTCTTGTACCCTGTAAGCCGCTCTCTTGAATTAACTGACCTGCAAAACGGCCTGGAGGCCGCTTAAATACACTCCCACAGGATGGATACTCAAGCGGTTGCTTCGATTCACGTAAATAAGTTAGTTCATCCATTTTTGCCTTGATCGTTAAAACATCACCGGAAGTCATAGCAAATTTGGCCTCAAGTACAATATACTCACCGCTTGCGAATACACTTTTTCTGTATCCCCATTGCAGCTCATCTCCTTGCAGAGTTACCAATTGCCCGTTCTTATTTATAGCTAGTGCACTATGCAGGACATCTTTGATCTCACCGCCATAAGCACCTGCGTTCATATAGAGCGCTCCACCAACTGTTCCTGGAATGCCACAGGCGAACTCAAGACCCGTAAGCTCCTTATCACGCGCATATCTGGAAACATCAATTATTTTGGCACCACATTGCGCATATAAGAGATTGTCGCGAATTCCCATTTCGGTAAGTCCTGCTGTTTGCAGAACGATTCCACGTACCCCTCCATCACGGATAATCACATTGGAGCCATTCCCAAGTACCGTAAGGGTTATCCCATTTTGTTCTGCATATGTAACGATCTTTTGAATTTCATCATAAGTAGCTGGTGCAGCCAAAATATCAGCTTTGCCGCCCATTTTAGTGTACACGTGATCTTTTAAATTCTCATGACTTTTCACTATTCCTGCGGTCATTAGCTGCTCTAGATCATCTTGAATTTTGTCAATATTCATGTTTTCATGCTCCTTTAACCATGTATAAATGATGGTCCTTGATCTATTTTAAAGAGTTATTATGAAATTGTAGGCAACCACAACTGTAACAACGAACAGGCTCCCTTGTCAATGACGGGAGCCTGTTCGTTGTATGATTTTAGATGATAATTACACAGCTTTATAGGCAGCAAGCTCGTAAGGAAGACACAGTGGCACACCCGTACGTGGATCCGGAACGATATCCGCTTCAATTCCAAACACTTCCCGCAATACATCTGGTGTCATAACCTCAGTAGGTGAGCCTTCGCTAACCACAGTACCGGACTTAATCGCTACCATATGCTGCGCATAACGAGTAGCATGATTCAAATCATGCACGACCATGATAATGGTACGGCCTTCTTCCTCATTCAGCTTTTGCAAAAGTTGAAGAACTTCGAGCTGATGCGCCATATCTAGGAACGTTGTAGGCTCGTCAAGGAATAAAATATCTGTTTCTTGAGCCAACGCCATAGCGATCCAAGCGCGTTGACGTTGTCCACCAGAGAGACGGTCAATAGGGCGATCATGAAAAGATTCCATGCCCGTAACAGAGATGGCGTTGGAGATGATGTTGCGATCCTCTGCGGTCATCGTGCCAAATCCTTTTTGATGAGGGAAACGACCATAGCTGACCAGCTCAGATACCGTCAGACCGTCAGGAGCCGTTGGGTTCTGCGGTAGAATCGCTAGCTGACGAGCAACCTCTTTAGTTGAAAAGTTATGGATCGATTTGCCGTCCAGCATTACGGTGCCACTCTTC
Organism: Paenibacillus sp. FSL R7-0048; assembly: GCF_038004505.1. Lineage (NCBI taxonomy): Bacteria > Bacillati > Bacillota > Bacilli > Caryophanales > Paenibacillaceae > Paenibacillus > Paenibacillus sp. FSL R7-0048. Next base: position 3,894,369 of record NZ_JBBORF010000001.1, read on the forward strand.
GGCTTCATAATCCGGGCCATCGTTTTGAGGATTGTAGATTTACCGGAGCCGTTAGCGCCCACTAGTGCGGTGATTTTCCCCGTAGGGATAGACAAGTTCAATCCCTTAACTATAGTAGCCTCAGCATACCCAATACTTAATTCTTCTGTATTCAAACGTTCTGACATGATCTACAACTCCCTTAAAAGTTTTATGGAGCTATGCTCCTAAGTATGAACTAATTTACGCTTTCGACTTGGCGAGTAAATATAAAAAGTAAGGTGCGCCAATAATCGCAACCACAATGCCAGTAGGAACTTCGGCAGGTTGCAATACCCATCTACCAATGGTATCAGCGGTAATCATAAGAAGCGCCCCTGTCAAAGCACTAGCAGGTAATAACACCTGATGACGGGGTCCCACCAGCCTGCGAGCCAGGTGTGGTGCTATCAGGCCGACGAAGCCAATACCTCCACTTACCGCGACGCAGGAGCCGGCAAGCGCTACGGCTGTTACCAGAAGGAGAATACGTTCCTTCTCCACACGCATTCCTAGACCTAATGAAGTATGGTCCCCTAGATTCAATACATTTAGAACCCGGGCTTTATAGAAGGCGAACGGTAACAGAATCGCGATCCAAGGCAGCAAAGCAAGGACGAATCTCCAATCCCCACCCCATATTTTCCCGGCGATCCAAGTAGCTACAAATTGATAATTATTAGGATCAAGCCTAAGTGCCAATACAAGCTGGCAAGCATTGATTCCTGCAGCGACCGCAATCCCGATAAGGATCAGCCTTGTAGGAGACAGACCATCTGCCTTCCGGTAGGCAAGAATATAGATTAAAGCTGCGGTCAGGCCAGCCCCACCAAGCGCTAGGAGAGGCAAGACAAATACCGGAGCTGCTGTTGTAGCCGGAAAAAACGAGATAAAAATGATTACCGCAAAACCTGCACCAGCACTTATGCCCAGCGTAGCCGGTTCTGCGAGTGCATTACGTGCGAGACTTTGTAGAATACAGCCCGATACTGCAAAGCCCGCTCCAACTAACAATGAAATTACGATGCGGGGTAATCTGAAATCAAATAAAATAAGCTTTTGCTGATGTGTTCCATCACCCATGAGTGTATGTAATACCTCTAGTGGGGATAGACGCATAAACCCTGTATTCATACTGACTATAAACACAACGACGATCAGTATAGCAAGGAGCACTAACACCGTTAAGGCGCGTGTGCGGCGTTCTTTTTCATCTGGAGTAAGGGTTAATTTGGGCATTACAGCTCCCCCTTCCGCTTACTCGCTAAATAAATAAAGAACGGTACGCCGATGATGGCAATTAAAGCTCCTAGCGGTGTCTCATAAGGTGCATTTATCATTCTTGCGGCAATATCTGCAAAGATAATCAATAAGCTCCCTAGAACTGCCGAGCAAGGGATAATCCAGCGGTAGTCCACTCCAACGAAATAACGTGTAACATGTGGAATAATTAGTCCTATAAAAGCAATCGGGCCAACCGTTGAAACCGCACTTCCAGCTAAGATAACCACAACAATCATACATGCCAATTGAACTAACCTTGTCCGCTGCCCCAGACCAACCGCAACTTCTCTTCCTAAGCTGAGCAATGTGACGGATCGTGATAACATCATCGCTGCAATTAAGGCTACGGCCACCCAAGGGAATATAATCTTGATCTGAGTCCAGCTAGCTCCACCCATCCCACCAGCTAACCAGAAGGCTATGTCCTGAGATAAGTTGAAAAGAATAGCTACTCCCTGACTAATAGCAACCAATAAAGCACTAACTGCCGAACCTGCTAATGTCAATCGCAAGGGGGTCAGGCCATTAAAAGAAAGCGAACCGATTCCGAATACGATAAAAGAGGCCACAGCGGCACCGATAAAGCAATACAACATTAGTGAAGTGAATGAGAGTGAGGGTGCAAAAGCAAATACTATGGCCAGCGCTACCCCTGCTCCTGCATTCAAACCTAACAGCCCTGAATCCGCAAGCGGGTTTCTTGTCATCCCCTGCATGATAGCCCCTGCTACTGCGAAGCAAGCACCGACTAAGGCGCCAGCAATAGCACGTGGAAATCGCAGTTCTCTAATCACCTGATGTTTTTGTAAATCTGGATTGAAATGAAATATAGCTTCCCATACCGTAGCTAACTTGATATCTGCCGCACCCACTGAGACCGAAAGTGCCAATCCGAAGGCAATGGCAGCAAGTCCAAAAATAAGAATACCAATGGCAGCTGCCGGTCGGGTATGTAGAGCTTTTTTGGGTTCATTTTTAATACGATTTGCGAAATCTGAGGGTGAAACCATGAGTCGTCTCCTTATTCAATAGTTACAATGGTTTATATGATAACAACAATCATTCTCATTATCGCAAAAATATTTATGTTGTACAATTGCAGGAACGATTTTTCCGTACTATGGGATTGGTTTATAAAAAAATGGTGCAGATCTTTGTATCCCGAGATACTTGATCTGCACGCCCTTCCCCACCGAAATGATCAGTCTCATTCATGGTGAATTACGACTTTTATTTCACAAGACTTTTTAGCACATCGTCAATGATTTTGCTGCCAGCGTTCGCCCCACTGTAAAGCCAGCTGCTTGTTGAGCTCATTTCATGCACATTTCCAGCTTTTACAGCTGGGATGCCCTTCCAGATTGCACTATCTAGGATTTCCGAACCTTCAGTCTTATCACTATTTACAAGGAAAATATGATCTGCGGTCAGCTCAGAAAGCTTCTCTAGTGAGATCGGATTCCAAGTTGCTCTTGTTCCTACTGGGATCTCTGTTACTAAGTTAGGCAGCGTTACGCCAAGGTCTGTATATAATACAGCTCCACTGCTGCGGGTTTCGTCTACAATATAGAAGTTTTTTTGCACCAACCATAAAATAGCCGCGGACTCTTGTCCAATAGCTCCTGTAAGCTGTTCTTTCGCAGCCGCTGCTTTAACATCATAATCTTTAATGGCTTTTTCTGCTTCAGGGGTTTTGTTCAAAATCTCACCCATCTTAAGCAACGATTTGCGCCAATCTTGATTTAGTTCATCCCCAATTACATAAGTGGGTGCAATCTTATTCAACTGATCGTAAATCCCGTTCTGAACAGAAGACTCCGATGGGATGATAATAAGATCCGGAGCAAAGCTGGTTACAGCCTCTAACGGAAGGTCGTAACTAATTGTAGGAACATCCTTCAATTCAGTGGCCAGATAATCCTGAACGCCGTTTGTAACTGACCATTGAGCTACTGGAGTTACACCCAGAGTTACCAAAGAGTCTTCCAAATATGAACCCAGAACGCGCTGTGGATTAGCCGGAATCGTTACTTTATGACCCATTGCATCTGTTAACGTCTTAGGTGCAGCAGGTGCCTCTGTAGATTCTGCTGTAGGCGCTGTTGTAGGCGCTGTTCCTGCATTTGATGAGCTTTCAGCATTATTATTACCACAAGCGGAAAGTATTAGCGTCATCACTATTAGTCCGCTCATCGTCACTTTCATGCTTCCTGATCTTTTTCTGTTAAGCCAAAACATTAAAAACCCTCCTATATGTAACTGCTTTGATATTCAAAGGTGACCTTTACCTCTGCTTCACTTTTAAATGATATTGATTCTCATTCTCTGTGTCAACATATAAATTTCAAATTCTGTGGATTTGCAACAATTTCCTTCATATAAAATACAAAAGAGGTTATATTCCGAACGTTCCGGATATAACCTCATCTTTAATCTTCTACTTATTTATTTAAATGATACGGGACAGTCGCTACTACAACGTCCTTTTGATTCATTAGATACGAGCGGATTAAAAAGCTGGTCTGATTATGAAGCACGGCTTGCCACCAATGTTTGGTAATAAACTGTGGAATCAAAATCGTGATGTGATCCGTCGCAGCGGTCTTCCACTCTACCGTATCGATAAACTTCACTAACGGACGAATGATACTACGATATCTGGAACGAAGAACAATCAGGCGTACACCTGGATTCCATTCCTCCCACCGTTGCTCCATCTTATGAATGTCTTCTTCATCAAAGCCTACATACACAGCAACAACATTATCTGTTAGAGACTTCGCATAGCTGATGGAATGTAATACAGCACGTGTAACCCCTGCAACAGGAACAACTACAGTACTTCCTTTAATTACAGGTTTATCAGTAGCCGGACATATACGCAGTTGATCCGCAGTATTCAAATAATGCTTATGAATACGGTGGAACACGAACATTACAGCAGGTAAGAAAATGAATGCCATCCATACGCTCGAGAATTTAGTAATGATAAATATAAGCGTAATCGTCAATGTAGTCAGCATACCGATGGTATTTACTACAAATCTTTTCACCCATCCAGCGGGTCTTGTTTTGATCCAATGCACCATCATCCCCAGTTGGGATAAGGTAAAAGGAATGAACACGCCTACCGCATATAGTGGAATCAAACCTTCCGTATTCCCATGGAATGCAGTCACAAGTATGATAGACATAACTCCTAGAAAAATAATGCCGTTTGAGAAGCCCAGGCGGTCACCACGGACCATAAATGCATGTGGCAGATATTTATCTTTTGCAAACATAAAGGCGAGCAGCGGAAACGCTGAATATGCTGTATTAGCTGCCAAGAACAAAATCACTGCTGTAATCCCTTGAATGAAAAAGTACAATCCGCCACGGCCAAAGGTCGATTCAGCGATCTGAGAGACAACCGTAGCCTTTTCATCTGGCACAATCCCATACCAATATGCCAGCACAGTGATTCCGGTAAACATAAAGCCAAGGATAAGTCCCATGATCATTAGCGTCTTGGCTGCATTTTTCTCAGCCGGTGCCTTAAAGTTTGGGATCGCATTAGATACGGCCTCAACCCCCGTTAGGGCTGAACAACCAGAGCTAAACGCTTTTAATAGTAGAAACAAACTTACATTAGATACGGCGCTGCCTATTTCAGGAACATTCGCATGCGCGCCACCCATTGCATATTTAACGATACCGGAGATAATCAGAACAACAATCGAAACCACAAACAAATACACTGGAATTGCGATAAATGAAGCCGATTCAGTCACTCCGCGAAGATTAATGATTGTTAATAAAACGATAACAGATACAGCGATGAGAACAGTATGATTATGAAGACTTGGAAAAGCCGATGTGATCGCATCCGTCCCTGCCGAGGCACTAACCGCTACGGTAAGAATGTAATCCACCAATAATGAACCCCCAGCGAGCAGCCCTGTCGGAATACCAAGATTACTCTTGGCTACGATATAAGCTCCGCCTCCTTGCGGATAAGCAAAAATCGTCTGCCGATAGGATAAAATCAGGATGGCCAGCAGGCCCAATACGGCTAATGCAATTGGCAGGGAATACCAGATGGCAGTAAACCCGGCAGCCACTAGTACAATCAGAATTTGTTCCGTTCCGTAGGCTACAGACGAGAGCGCATCAGAAGACAGAACAGCCAGTGCTTTAACCTTGGATAACTTTTCATGATCGAGTTCATTCGACTTCATCGGACGTCCGATCAATAGTCGTTTTACCTTGCTTACCATGGTGGATACAGTTCCTTTCTTTGGGAGCTGAAACGGAATTTCCGTGCGCTGTTTTCATCGGTGGATTTCATAAATGCAGACACAAAAATAAGCATACGGAAATGATCCGCATGCTTATGCATGGTCATTTTCCCACCTTGCTTACGAGGTTAGCTGGCGGATTCGGGCTGTGGTTATAGCCCTACGGTAGAGGTCTGTTCGACCCGGTTCCGATTCACCCCATTGGCATGAATGCCAAGTTTGGTTCCCCCGTTTTTCCTAAGAAAATTCAGCGCATATTCAACTTCTCACAAGGTCTAATATTAGTCTACAAAGTGCCTACAGTAAAGCGTTGAAAAAAATGAAAAAAGAATGAAAAAACATCCAATAAGCTCAAATATAGCGTCTTATTGGATGCTCTCTTTCATTATCTTCAATTATCCCTCTAGCCCGTGATTTTAATACCTTTTCAGCTTTTTTGTAACTTCCAAAGTAAAAACTAAAATCCTAAGCTCTCCTCAGCATCTACTTCAATCACTTCTTCTTCCCTACGTCCATACCAAAGAAGGAGACTTATTAGAGCAAACGCTATTAAAGCTAACAAAGGAATCGTTATAAATCCGAAGTAGTTCAAGTAATCTTTATTACAAGGAACACCAACTGTACAAGGTAGAACTTTACTTAATGCTGGAATCTTCTGTTCCGCATAATGATAGATTGAGATACTGCCACCAATCAAACTTAATGGAAGCACATAAGGAATGATGCGCTTATCTCCACGGAAAGTGGCAATTCCCAACAAAAATAACTGCGGATACATAAAAATCCGCTGAAACCAGCAAAGCTTACAAGGTTCATACTTCAAGACTTCACTTAAATACAAGCTACCAGCTACAGCAACCAAAGAGACGAACCAGGCCAGATAGAGGCAGTTACGCTTGCAAAAAGATAGGAATTTTGTCACTTTGCCTCCACTGCTTTTGCGGCGGTGTTAATTTCAGATGTAATCGCTTCAATATCGAAAGGTTCAGCCGTTTTCACTCCATTAATGTAGAGCGAAGGCGTAGTTGTCACGCCTGCGTCAGTTGCCAACTGAATGTCTTTCTTCAGCTCATCTGCATAAGTTTTCTCTTGGATGTCTTTACGCAACAGATCGTAATCGATCGCTAATTTCTCTTTTTCAGCAAGGCTTACCAAGAAATCCTCAGTGGCCCATTCCACGCTCTCATCCCCTTGCTGCGCATACACAACATCATAGAACTTCCAGAATTCATCCTTATTCTGATGGTATACAGACAATGCAGCTAGTGAAGCTGTCTCAGAGTCAGGACCAACGAAAGCCATATTTACAAAGTAAAGAGCTGCTTTTCCCTCGTTGACAAAATCTTGAACAATTTTCGGTTTCATGGAGCCAGCAAACTGGGAACAAGCTGGACATTTGAAATCACCAAATTCAACAAGCTTAACAGGTGCATCCTCATTACCAATCCTAGGTAGCTCACTGTAATTGAATTCTACCGGTTCTCCTGTAGAGACATTCTTTGCTGCATCTTTCGAAGCTAACATAAACAATCCAACAAAAATGATAACTACTACAGCTATTGAACTAATAACTAAAATTCTCGTTTTCTGCTTCTGTTGCTCCTGTTCTACCCGTCGTTTCTCTTGTTTGCTCAACTGGGGAACATTTGGACTTTTTTTAGGTTTACTCAAGGAGAATTCCTTTCTGTCCTCTAGGGACTAATGTAGTTTTTATCATATACATTTAAAATTATATAATTATTAATCTCTTTTTGGCAAACAGTATGGTCAAAAAAAACAGCGTGACTCCAAAAGGAGAAACGCTGCTCTTATATTAAAAATATATAATTCCATTAAGCTCCAGCTTCTTCATTCAATAACTGTAACCGCAATAGCTTAATTCGAGAAATTCGCTTATTCTCAGTCTCTTCTACAATAAATAGATGATCATCAAATTCTACGGATTGCCCTTTTTGAGGTGGATTAACCTCCAATTTAGAATACAGCCAGCCGCCTATCGTATCGTAATCCTCAGTCTCCATATGAAGACCTAAAAGATCATTAATCTCTTCAATAAGCATCAAACCGTCAATGGAGTGTTCATCCTCGCCAAGCTTCTCAACACCGGGACGTTCCTCATCAAATTCATCCTGAATTTCTCCAACAATTTCCTCCATGATATCTTCCAGTGTCACCATTCCTGAAGTACCCCCATACTCATCGATCAATATGGCGATTTGTGTCTTCGCACGCTGCATAACTTTCAGCAAAGCGCTAATCTGAATGGATTCCGGCACGGTCAATATTGGACGAATTAATTTCTGATAACTTTGTGGACGATCCTTAATTAAGTCCTTTATATGGATGAAGCCTAAAATATGATCCTTATCACCGTCACAGACGGGATAACGTGTCCTCATGCCATCATAGGCAATCTCAAGGTTCTCCTCAGCAGAAACATGATTATTCAGACAGATCATCTCTGTCCGCGGAATCATGATCTCCCGAGCCATGGTATCCACAAATTCAAAAATATTGTCAACTAACGCCATTTCAGTATTATCTATAAAGCCGCTTTTGTTACTTTCCTGCATGATAATACGAATTTCTTCTTCCGTATGCGCCGTTCCCAGCTCTGAAGCCGGGGCTAATCGGAAAATTTGCAGTAAACCACGCGCCAGCCCATTAACGATCCATATCACTGGATACATGATTTTGTAAAATACATTCATCGGTCCTGCTGTTAGTAAAAGGACAGATTCAGCCTTGTTAACAGCAATGGTCTTAGGTGCAAGCTCACCTAATACGATATGCAAGATAGTAATGAACATAAGAGCAATAACCAAAGATACAACATTAACAGCAGTTTCTCCTAAACCTATGCTTCCTAATAAAGGCCCGATAAGATTAGCTATAGCTGGTTGACCCAGCCACCCTAATGCAAGCGAAGCCAATGTAATGCCGAGCTGACAGGCTGAGAGATAGCCATCCAGGTTGCTGACAATGCTTTTTGCATTAAAAGCTTTTTTACTACCTTCTTCAATCAGAGTATCAATTCTACCACTTCGTACTTTCACCATTGCATATTCGACTGAAACAAAAAATCCGTTTAACAATACCAACAAAATAATAAGACCAACATGTAATATACCGGGTAAAGGGTCGCTCAATTTATACTCCTATCCACCATTTTCCGTACATGGATGGATAGGCCCACCTCCTTCGTTTTTTCAGAGTATTGGCAAAATAATTGCCGTTTGTTCCTTTCAGTATCAATTTCCCAATGGTTTCATCTCCAGTCTAGAATCACGTTTTTGAATATATACTTTATTATATTAATATATTGGGGCAAACCGCAAGCATGCGTGTCCTTTTGAAAAAAAATGGGCGATGATTATCAAGATTATTCCATAAATTCATCACAAAAAAAAAGAACTCCTAACCGTTTGGCGTTGGAGTTCTTCTCATCGAAGATAGGTTAATTTAGCGACAATTTCTCATCGTTGGAGGATTGCCAATTACACCTGGGTATTGGTAAGTAAGGGGCTCATCGAAGGTAGCATAATCAAAATAAATCATAAGTAAGACGGTGCGTTGGCCGGTCGCAGGGTCACTGATAATAATGTGGTCACGGCCTGCCGCTTCCAGCACACCCTTGTAAACTTTGGCATTCCAGTCTTTATTGTTCTCATAAGTAAAATAAAACGTACCTACTTTTCCTAAATTCAGGCGGAAAATATTCTCAATGTAGGATTGTTCGAACGTTTGTGGTGGATTCTGAACTACTACTCCCCCTGGAGTCATTGGACTGCCACTGCTTACTTGGGGTGGCATGCTGCCCATGCCTTGCATTCCAGATGACATCGGCATTCCGGAAGACATTGGCATACCTGAAGAAGAGACACTACCGATGGTATAAGTTACGGGGCGGTAAGGTTGAACGATCATTTACTGAAACCTCCTAAATGTTTATCAGAGCATAAGCTCCTTTGGACACTACTGAAACTTACATTTGGACACAATTGAAATCACACTTACTTCTGTGAGAATTACTCATTTTATTGAGTAATTCTCTTTGCACAGTTACCATCCTAATTGCCGATAAATACAGTCGGGCAATCTTCTCCGGTCGGAGTAAAGAAGCAATGGGCTTTAAAGCGGCCTGTGTTTTGTTGGTTATACCAGGTTGCAGGACAATCACCTGCGGGTCTGAAGAACCACAAAGCATTGGTAGCTGGCCAGGTTCTTTCACCAGCAATTACACGTTTGGCTAGACGGATATCTGCTTCTCTGGCTCGCTGGTAGAAGTATCCCTTCTGCGGCGCTTCGAAACCTCCAGGACTTTGATAGACCATATCATTCACATTCCGAATGTTATTAAAGTCCAAGCAATTGCCAAGAATCCGGTTGACGCCAACATTGCCGACCATGAGCATGCCGAGATCTCCATCTTCCTCAGCTTCCGCTCTCATCAACCGCGCCAGCACCTTCACATCTTCCGAGTTCGTTTTGATGACGGCCACGCTGTCTCCTCCTTGGGGTCACTTCTTGTAGCAACCTCGTTCTTAACTGCATGCTGTATAGTATGTGCATTCGCCTAAGAGGTGACAGTTCCCGCCTATTTTTTAGAGTAGGGATCTTTTCTTTTAACTACTCAGCAAATCCCCATTATCTACACTCTAAGCTGCGTATGTCCATATGCTGCATATGTCCAATTACATTTGCGCTACAGCGTCGGTGTCGGGGTCGGGGTCGGTGGCAGCATCAGAGTTGACGTCGGGGTTAGCTCAGTGCCAGCATCAGAGTCGACGTCGATGTTAGCGTCGAATCGGTGTCGATGTTAGCAACAATTATCAACGTCAGCTTCGATGTTCTTGTTAACGACAGCTTTAGCATCAGAGTCGACGTCGGTGGTAGCGTCGAACGGTGCTGGAATCGGGCTCGGTGTTAGCAACAATGTCCACGTTAGATCAATTTTCTTGTTAGCAACTGCGTCAACGTCAGCACCCGCTCAGAAGGCGCTATCGGACACAGCTGACCTTATTCGCGATATTAATCCACTTTTCGGATTCTAACGGACCCCAAAGCCCCTATTGGCCCGCAAAGCACCGATTATAAGCCTCTTTCTAATGAATAGCTGCATTGGAGTCCGAAACTAGGCTCAAAAGACTGTGAATTTGCAAATAACGTCATCTGGGTCCGCAAGGTGCGAGGGTAATGAAGATCTGACACTTAATAGATGATCGCACCTACAGTTAGCTTTCAGAGCTACAGGACCAATGAGCTTGAATGGTACATAACCAAAACGCAAAACAGCGATCCACCATGAGCATGAGGATCGCTGTTTTGATTTAATACATATGACTACTCCGCAGTTGAGTATTGTGCCTGTCGTTGGAATCCATGATATCTGGTTCCTTGATAAGTAAGCATTCCTCTATCGCCTTCAGCACTCAAGCCATATTCATGGCCATCTACTTTAAATTCCATGCGACTACCGCCCTCCAGCTCGTACGTTAAATAGTAAGTTGTACTTGTACGAGTTGAGCCATTCTCTTCCTGAAGCTGCTGCTGTCGTACTTCAGTCCGTTTGCTAACGATATGCGCAGGGATTGTTAGTATGGGGGAGCCATTGTTCCTGCCCCATTGAAGCAAGCCCCTGCCTGCTGATATAGCAAGAATACCAATCATAACAACGATAAAGATCGGCATCACCGTTCCGGCAAAATCAAACATCCATGAAAGATCCGGGCCCATTCCCATGACAGTTTCCCCCTTCTTCCTCTTGTAATTCAGCCTAATTGCTGCGTTCTGAGTACTTCTGTACATGTATATGCCTCATCTAGTCCAGAAAGCATTAAATAAGTGAGACTAGATGCAAAAAAGACCACTTCGTTTTCTTAGAAATCAAGAATTCGAGTGGTCTCTATACAGAGTTTTCAGTTATTAAATTAAGCATGAACTAGGTCTAGCAATTTCTTAGTTTCGTCCGTCTGATCGTCTAACATTCCATTCTCAGCCCAGCAAGCTCTGCATTGTTCTTCAGTTTCACAAAGATGAGCGTCATCACAGTTGTAGCAAAGTTGCATAAGGTTTCTTGTCATATAATCTGTTTCGAATGTTTTCATTGTAATCTCTCCTATTCGATGTCTGAGTTTGTGAAAATTTGAACTTGTTTTCTATGTGTTAAATATATCACAGGATTCTTTAAATGTCATGTGATTTTTTTCACATTTATAAAGAAAATTTTAAATAAGTTTTTTCCTTATATTCAATCATTCACAAACAACAATAACCCCCCACTCTTCTAACAACAAAAGAACCTACCATCAGGCAGGTTCTTATTCCTTATTACATTACGCGCCAGCTGATACCACCATTCGTAGTCTGTAACAGTATCGAGCGCTTGTCCTCTTTTTTCTCAATCAAAAGCCACCCCACCTCAGTGGAAAAAAACTGCAGCTTTACAATCTCCGGATATTCCAGAAGCTTAGATCGCAGTACACTGCTCTCTTTAAGAGGTAACCAGGTCGCTCCTTGATCAATCGTATGGTAAAGGGTGTCGCCGAGTATGGTCCAACCGATCTGTGAATTCAAAAAAGTCGGAGCAATTAGACGATTAACACCAGCTTGTGCGTTCAATCCAAAGGAAGCGAATTTCCAATTAGCACCGCCGTTAGCTGTAAAATATCCATGGTAAGTGATCGTTTTTTCTTTATCCTTTTGACAGCCAACAGACATCCAACCAGTAGACTTAGTAGCATCGAAGAACTCCGGTTTGCCAGTAATTACTCGGTCACAATCTTCTAAACGTTCGTTAACTAGAAAAGCTGGCCCGAGGCTCCAGCTCTTACCGCCATCTTTTGTCATAAAGATTTTGGGAAGAGCACCTGTCTGTAGTGTCACAAATCCATGTGTACTATTGCGAAAAATCATTCCAGTGGTGACCCCGGCAAACGGTATCGAATCATTTGGGAAATTCGGATTGTATTGCTCATTCTGCATCACTTCTTCCCAAGTGGCCCCACCGTCTGTCGTTGAAAAAAGTGCCTTGTTCTCTTTATTGGAAGAAGCGTTCCATGAGGTCATCAGCCAACCCTTTCTGGGTGAGTTGAAATATACAGAGGATACTGTATTCACATCTCCTAAAGATGAGATTTTCCAGCTTTGGCCACCATCTGTGGTTCGCAGCACAATCGTTTCTGTCGAGCCAAAAGCACTTCTTATAATCCAACCATGAGATGGATCCGTGAAGAAAATCCCCTTCCCATACACAGGATTGGAGAGGAACTGCACATTTGGTGCTGGTGAAATATTAGCCCAAGTTGCTCCGTTATCCCGGGTCAAGTACAACCGGAGTTCGTTTTTGGTAACCCCCCAGGCCAGACCCTCACTTTCACTAAGTAGCTGAAAATCTGTAAGACGAGTCTGAATTTGATATTTCGGAGCGCTATCATTGTCAATATGATTGGCGTCTGGAGTAATCAGGGTTATCGTCTGTCCTTCTTCAGGTGCCTCTGTCGGCTGTGGCTGCTGAGTAGGTTCAGGGGGAGGAGATGAACAAGCCGTGACCACCCACGCTAACAAAATCAGCATCAATATTAATCTTATTCCCTTCAATCCAGCAATCTTAGATGCCAATAACCTCTCTCCTCTCGGATGGATTGAATCTTATTTATGATTCAAATTACTATTACGATAGCCATATAGTGCATAGATTAGAAGTCCAACAACTGTCCAAATTAGAAAACCAATCCAAGTCTCACTTCCTAGATTATACATCAAAATACCACAAGTTGCCGCACTTAACAGCGGAATGAAAGGTACCCAAGGAACTCTGAACCCTCTTTTTAAATCCGGATGAATATATCTAAGTGCGATTACCCCTAAAGACACTACAAAAAAGGCAAACAATGTTCCTATGCTTGTCAGATTTGCCAACCGGTCCAGTGGGATGAAACCCGTTAACACAGCTATTAAGATACCTACCATCCATGTGCTTCGTACAGGTACCTGTGTTTTAGCATTAATCTTAGATAAACTTATGGGCAGTAGGCCATCACGTGAGATGGCAAATAACAGCCGAGTTTGACCGAATAACATCACGAGCAGTACCGTAGTCATTCCCGCAATGGCTCCAACAGAGATCAGACCGGCAATCATATCCTGATTTACAAAGCGAAGCGCATAAGATACAGGATCACTAACATTGAGATCAGTATATGGAACAATACCCGTTAATACGAGTGAGACAAGAACGTACAAGACAGTACAGATAGCAAGGGATGAAATAATTCCAATCGGCAAATCACGTTGGGGTCTTTTCACCTCTTCAGCAGCGGTTGCTAGCGCATCAAAACCTATGTAGGCAAAAAACACTGTGGCCGCGCCATTGATCACGCCATGGTACCCAAAAGGGAGAAACGGAGTCCAGTTCTCTGGCTTCACATAGAAAAATCCTGTTACGATAAATAGAAGCACCACTGCTATTTTGATAAAAACCATGATTGCGTTAAAGCGTGCCGTTTCCTTGGTTCCCCGAGTCAGTAAATAGGAAATCAACAAAATGATGATTACTGCAGGCAGATTTATTATTGTACCCGCTTGTGCATTATAAGCCCCCGATAGTGCGGTTGGAAGATGTATCCCAAAGCCCTCTAATAACCCCTGAAAATACCCTGACCAACCGCTGCTTACAGCCGCTGCGGCAACTCCGTATTCCAAGACAAGATCCCAGCCTAAGATCCAAGCTAATAGTTCTCCAAAGGCTACATAACTATAAGCATAAGCACTCCCGGAAACAGGAATGGTCGAAGCAAATTCCGAATAACATAATGCCGAGAGCACACAGGCAAACGCCGCTAGTAAAAAAGAAATTATAAGACCAGGACCTGCATGTTCTGCTGCGGCAACTCCTGTCATTACAAAAATACCTGTGCCGATAATGGCTCCTACCCCAAGCATTGTTAGATCCAGGGCACCCAACGTCTTGTTTAACTGCGTCCCCTCAGAACTTGTGGGTATGTGTAGAGCCTTTTTACGAAATAAATCCATCCTTACATTCTCTCCTGTCTAGTCTTGCTAAGATAATGAAATAAAAATCACATTTTAGTATGGCCTTAATTAGGGTAATGCATTAAATAAGATCAGCTTGAAAACACTACCGTTAACGATTATGATGGACAAGATTGAAACCAAAAATTTGAAATATTAAGGAGATGGAGACATGGCCCCCCCAAAACCCAATCGGGTCGTAGTTATCGGTACTGGAGCAGTTGGTACAACTACAGCCTATACATTATTGTTACGTAGACGTATGCCCGAACTCGTACTTATTGACGTTAATCATCAGAAAGCACTTGGCGAAGCACTGGATATGAATCACGGCATGCCTTTTGTCGGTGGTGTGAAGTTATGGGCTGGTACTTATGAAGACTGCCGTGAAGCAGATATCATTATAGTCACTGCCGGTGCATCACAAAAACCGGGAGAAACCCGGATTGATCTGCTTCGTAAAAATATTTCGATTTTTAAAGATATCATTGAAAAAATTACAAAGTATAACCAACATGCCATTCTACTTATTGCAACTAACCCTGTAGATATTCTGTCTTACGCGACTTTGAAAATAAGTGGGTTTGACCGCAGACGTGTAATTGGTTCTGGTACGGTACTTGATAGTGCTCGTTTTCGTTATTTGATCGGTCTTCACAAAGAAATCGATCCTCGCAGTATTCACGGGCAGATCATCGGTGAACATGGAGATTCAGAGCTTCCGGTTTGGAGTCTTGCGAATGTAGCTGGGATTGATCTTGGTTTTGACGAAGCAGAACGCGAAGAAATCTTCCAAGATACCAAGAATGCAGCCTATGAAATTATTGATGCCAAAGGCTCAACCTCTTATGCAATAGCTCTTGCACTGGACCGAATTGTAGTCTCCATTCTTCATAATGAAGGCGCCGTGTTGAATGTTTCTACTTTATTAAACAACTATAACGGGGTTTCGGATGTCTATCTCGGTGCACCTTGCGTAGTAGACCGCTCGGGTGTTCGGCAGGTACTGGACCTCCCACTCAATGAAACCGAACAGGCTTTATTCCAGAAATCCGCTGAGAAGCTAAAAGCAGAAATAGCTAAGCTAGAATTGTAAGCGTATATGGCTGGAAACAGCCTTTTTTGAATACAAAAGACACAAGAAACCGTCCTTTTTATGCGTGGAGCGTTGCCTCCACTATGAAAAGGACGGTTTTTAATATAACACGAATTAACTTAGCCTGCCAATGACAAAAAGATCCTTTAGCAGGCCAGGCTCACCTGAAATTCCGGATCTTTTTTATCAATTTATTTAGTGATAGGCTGCTTGTAATATTCTTTGAGAACTTGTTCGGCTTTTTTGCCATAAATATCAAAACCACGGTCAATGGAAGCCTCTTCCAAGGCATATAATTTCGTGCTCCAGTCCCACCAGAAGTAACCGGCAAACCAAGGTTCATTCCAGAATGCTTCCAGCGCTGACCGATAGAAGTTGGCTTGTTCATCTTCTGAATACGGTAAGTCTGTGTATGTAAAGTCCCATGGCATGGTGGCACATCCATGCGCACTTCGGCATCCAATCTCGATGAATACGAGAGGCTTGCCAAATCGCTCAGAAAGTGACTTAAGCCGCGGTTTCTGCCGCTCCCAACCTGCCAGCATATTCTCATAAGAATCTCCCGGCACGGAAGCTACCGGATAATAAGCGCTGGTTCCGATAAAATCCACCTCATCCAGCCACTCGATTCCTTCTTCTTTGCCATGATTGGCATTATAAATGATCGGCCCTGTATAAAGATTGGTGACCTCTTGAATCAATTGTCTCCATTCCGCAGTTCTAGACTCTGTGCCTACCATTTCGCAGCCGATACAGAACATCTCACATTCAAGATCTTCCGCCAACTCTGCATAGTGTTTAATGAAATTTGTATAAGAACGGAACCATGCTGCCCAATAAATCTCTCCCTCTTCCGGAAATCCAATCCTAGCTCTCCAAATGCCATCCCTCGAATTCACAACAGGTTTAAGACAAACTTTAAGACCAAGCTGTTTTGCCTGTTGTACCGCATGTGCGAGATCACGATCTGTCACCGTGTAACCGTAATCATAATGAATTTCTGTTGAATGCACTGTGTCTTGCCATGTCCAAAAAGATAAGGCGATCCATTCACTTCCTGTCTCCGCCAGCTTTCTCATCGAATCTTCTGCATATTCTGTACGGTATTCACCTCGTTTTGATCCCCAGCCATAAGTCATCCCTTTTAGAAATACATCCTTCACGATTAGGACCTCCTATAAAAAACTCTTAATAACTGTTAGAATAAATCAATACCGTTATAATAACAAGTTGTTTTTTGTTATCAATTTCCTAAGGAGGTTTCTTTCTTTTCAATCACAGCTGGATTTGTAATTTAGACATAGCCTCTTCCTTCTCACGACTGGTAATATGTGTGTATACGGTTGTAGTCTGGATCGAGGAGTGACCAAGCAGTTCCTGTACAGTGCGCAGATCTGCCCCTTTTCTCAGCAGCATGGTTGCAAAGGAATGTCGGAGCTTATGACTTGAATACGGACGACGCTGTGCTGCTGGCACATCCCTTTGGAAACGATCAAAGGTATCTGCTGCAATTTGCTGAATGCCGCGGATCGACAACCTGCGTCCTTTTTGTGAAATGAACATCGCTTCCTCTTTACTGCGCCAAGGATCTAACCTTTCTGCTAACGCAGAGTCGAGAAAAGGTACTACATCCTCGGGAACCGGCACATTACGCCATTTACGCCCCTTCCCAAACACACGGAGGGAATGTCTTTCTACATTATAATCACTCAAATTCAGTGTGTGGACTTCCCCCACCCGAAGCCCCATATAGGACATCAACAAAAAAACTGCTAAATTGCGCTTTTTGTATTTACCATCTATAGAAGATAAAAACCGACCCAGATCACTTTCATCTAAGTAGACCGGCTCACGATTGATCTCCGTTTTGGATTTCTTAATCCCGGCTGCCGGGTTGTTCTGAAGTAATTCCAGCT
Source organism: Paenibacillus sp. FSL R7-0048 (assembly GCF_038004505.1). Lineage (NCBI taxonomy): Bacteria > Bacillati > Bacillota > Bacilli > Caryophanales > Paenibacillaceae > Paenibacillus > Paenibacillus sp. FSL R7-0048. The sequence goes on from NZ_JBBORF010000001.1 coordinate 3,911,996, forward strand.
CGATCAATGCCTTGAAAAAACAGTTAATCGCAGCATGCTTCCGGTTACGGGTCGCATCACTCACTCCACGTTCGCGGACAGAGGTCAAAAAAGAAATGACATGCAGCTTCTTCACCGTCTCAAGCTTTTTACCATTCAGGCTGTCTAAAAATTGTTTCACATCTACTAAATAGGATTTTTGCGTATAGGGAGTGTACCCGGCATCCTTCATCCAGATGAGAAAGGCCTCCAGCCCTTCTTCGTAGTCTTCACACCACTCATTCATGCCTTAGAGCCTCCTTGTTAACGTTGATCTATATTAGACTTCTCCATTGCTCAGCATGTTTTTGTATCGCAAGTAAGAACTCCGTCAGTACGGGCGATTTCCATTTCTTATGATGATAGGCGATCTGCGTCGCCACACGCTGTGATTCATCATTCCAATTCAACCTGGCAAGTTTGCCTTCGGAGAGTTCATTTTTCACAGTAATTAATGGAAGAAAGGCAATGCCAAGATCAGCCATCACACATTGCTTTATCGCCTCGATGCTCCAAAACTCTAACGTGGGGTCAGGAAATACACCGTAACTGTTCAAATGCCGTTCAAATAAAGTCCGGTAGGAACAGCCCGTTTCAGTATGAAGTATGGTCACTCCTTTTAAATGAAGGGGTTCTACCTCAGCAAGGTTTAATAAGGGATGATCTGGCGCTGCGATCAGCGTCATCGGCTCATGTACTAATGTTTCTATATTTAAATCTTTATCTTCCGTCTCAGGTTGCAACAAGAACGCTAAATCCAGTTCACCCGAACGGACAAAATCTGATAGTTCCCAGCAAGCTCCAGGCTTCAGAAGAATTTGCACCTTCGGATATTTAGCGCGAAACTCCTTAATAATACCTGGTAAGCGAAAAGCAGCTAGAGATTCAGGAGCCCCAATCCGTAAAGAACCCGTAAGCTCACTATCCGAGCGTAACGCGTCCTCTGCTAAAGTGTGCATTCTGGATATTTCCTGAGCGAACGGGAGCAACCGACGCCCTGCGTCGGTTAGGATAATCTTTTTACTGATCCGATCAAATAATGGCTGGCCAATTTCAGACTCTAGTGCTTGGATTTGTGCAGTAATACTGGACTGTGCATAATCAAGCTTCTGTGCTGCTCTAGTAAAACTGCCCGTCTCCACTACCACTAAAAAGGTAAAAAGATGACGTGACTCCATGAATTTCCCCCTAAATGAAAATGAACCATCGGAATATCGAATGGATACTATTCAAAAATTCTGTTTTTCCAATGGATCTATTATCTGCTACTCTAGAACAAAAGACAAGGAAAGCAGGATAAAAAAACATGAAGGAATCCGGTTCAAACACTTTACAAAAAAACATTGGCATGCCTCAGGCTATTGCCCTTTACATCGGGGCTGTGTTGGGTTCTGGGGTCTTAATTGTTCCTGGTTTAGCTGCAGAAATGGCGGGTCCCGCTTCATTACTGGCGTGGGGATTTATGTCGTTGCTGATTTTGCCGATGGCCTTATCAATGGGTCTGCTCTCTGCTAAATTCCCTAACGCTGGAGGCGTGTCCCATTTTGTAACGCTTGCTTTTGGTCCAAAAGCTGGCTCACTGGTAGGATGGTTCTTTCTGATGTCCGTTCCGATTGGCGCACCTGTTGCTGCACTGACTGGAGCTGGTTATATGACCGCCGCTATGGGCTGGGACGAATCTGCAAGAATTACTATTGCCGCTATTATGTTGGTCATTGGCCTGATTACGAACTGGATTGGTATGCAGGTAGCTGGAAAGGTACAAATAGCGGTAGTTATAGCGATTGTTGCTGTGCTGGTCTTCTCCTTTGCTACTGCACTGCCCCGTATGGAAGTCGAACACTTCACTCCCTTTATCCCACATGGATGGATGAGCATTGGCCAGGCTGCTGCAATCTTATTCTGGTGTTTTATTGGCTGGGAGGCTGTCTCACACCTATCTGAGGAGTTCAAGGACCCACAGCGTGCCGCCGTTAAAGGAGTAACTATCGCCGCTATTATAGTAGGGATTCTATATTTTCTCTCCGCACTAGCAACTGTTGGTACACAAAGCTACCTCAAAGGTGGATCAAGCACTTCACTCGTCTGGATTATTAGTCAGCCTCTTGGGCGCTGGGGAGGATTTATTGCCGGACTTACCGGTCTGTTCATCTGTACAGCCACAATTATTGCCTATGCAGGAGCTGCCTCACGTGTGGCTTATGCTTTATCCCGCCAAGGCTCTGCACCGAAATGGATGGGTAAAATATCCAAACAGTATCATACTCCTATCGGTGGCATAGCTTTTCTTCTGCTCTGTTTTGTATCGGTGATGACGCTGTATGGCAGCGGGTCCCTCTCCATCACCACTCTGATCCAGTTTCCGAATGCTACTTTTATCCTGACTTATATCGGAGGTTGTGCTGCAGGAATACGTCTGCTCAAAGGAAGTCGCTTAGGTGTGACGATAAGTTGGATTTCCTTTTTAGCAACAGCTGCTGTGTTTCCTTTTACGGGCTGGGCAATAGGCTATCCGCTACTCATTACTTTGGTATTCGTTTGGATTATCCGTAATAAGCGTAAACAGAGGATGCGTGTCACTGAAGAGATTGGTCCTGAAATGCATGAGGAACAACAAAAGGTGTTGTAAGGCTCTAACTGCGTTTGAACCTCTCCCTAAGGAATAGTTGTACTGGTGTCCGAAACCGTGCTCAATAGGCGATAAATGTGCAAATAGCGTCAAATCTCTAACTACTTCTAAACTGGCATTCGTTTCAGCAGCTGCTTAGATGGTTATGGAATGAAGAGGGTATACTAGACTATGACCAGTCAAAGGAGACGATAAATCATGCCAAACAAAACTAAGATCATTCTTGAGCCAGCTGCTCAAAAATTTGCTGATGATAATGCGAAACCTCCCTTTCTACCTGACCTTGGGCCAGAAAAAGGCCGTGAAACGGTAGATAGCGTACAATCCAGTGAGATATATAAACCTGAAGTTGATATTGAAGATCTAATGGTGCCAGGTGGACCTAACGGTGATGTTTCCATAAGAATCGTTCGTCCCCCAAGCTCCTCATCAGCGTCGCTGCCTGTTATCCTGTACATTCATGGCGCAGGCTGGGTGTTTGGGAATGCTCATACCCATGATCGCCTGATCCGTGAACTAGCTGTCGGAGCGGAGGCCGCAATTGTTTTCCCAAATTACAGCCTCTCCCCAGAAGCTAAATATCCTACAGCTATTGAAGAAATCTATGCAGTACTCCAGTGGACAGCTGAAAAAGGAAGCGAGCACGGATTAGATACTAGCAAGCTTTCTATAGCCGGAGACAGTGTTGGTGGGAATATGGCCGCTGCTATTACTCTAATGGCTAAAGAACGGAGTGGGCCGAAGATAGCGAAACAACTATTATTCTATCCGGTAACGGATGCCTCGTTTGATACTGAATCCTATCATGAATTCGCCGAAGGCTATTTCTTGCAGCGGGACGGCATGAAATGGTTCTGGGATCAATATACTACTGACCCTGAGGAACGTAATCAAATCACGGCCTCCCCTCTTCGTGCTAGCCTAGAACAGCTGCGGGATTTACCAGATGCACTGGTCATTACTGGTGAAGCAGATGTGCTACGGGATGAGGGTGAAGCTTATGCCGCCAAATTGCGGGAAGCTGGCGTGAATGTTACGGCTGTCCGCTTCCAAGGCATCATTCATGATTTTGTCATGCTGAATCCTTTAGCCGAGACTCATGCTAAAAAAGGAGCTATCAAGTTAGCGACAACATGGCTTCGTGAAGGTTTCTAAACAAATCAACTGTTGACATATTCTTTTACTAGGCGAATTGGTTCACACAGAATTCTTGTGCGAAACTGATTCGCTTTTTATTGTTAACATAATATTTATTATGTTAACAAGTGTATTTTTACAATTGAGAAACAAATATCCATTCTCTGCGTCAATATATTATAAATGATGTATAAGGAGCTAAAATCGTGAAATATGTACCGTTTATCCTAAAGACCGTTATATCTTCCTCCTTGCTCGTATCTGGAGCTGGTATATATTTGTCTAGTGCTCAAGCAGCAGTAACAACCTCTGCCTCCTCTTCAACAACCGTCGACTCTATCACCACAATTCAACCCTTATGGCACGACAAGGCAGATGGTCAAGGAATTTATAGCCAACTGGCTCCTATTGCAAATGGATTATTCTATTATTCATCAGGCGGGACACTAAAGGCCGCCGATCTCACTACAGGCAAAGTTAAATGGTCCTACAAAAACGGAACAAATCCTGAGATTATAACGAATAACTCGGTTTTCTTTATCACTTATGAGGGTTATCTTGTAAAAGTTAATGCTCAAACGGGGAAATTGCTTTGGAAGGTTAAGGCTGCCAAAGATCCGATTGAGATCGGTGCTTTCGCGGAGTTAGTTAACGGAGTGTTGTACTTCCGGAACGAGCATGGTGGAATTGCAGCTTATCATCCGGTCACTGGTAAAAAGATCTGGGAGAATAAAGACATCCCTATGTATGTAGGAAGTATCGACGGTCTTTATAACGGGGTATTGGTAGTATCCAGTACCGTTGATAATAGACGCACACAGTTTTTCGGTCTCGATCCGGCTACAGGCAAGAAGTTATGGAGAATTCAGGGATTTTATAGCTTTGTTGCTTACCGGGATGGTGAATTATTACTCCGCGAACAAGCCAATGCTGCAAATGATGCCTCTAACGAGCCTCTTAAAGGCTATCAGTTGACCTTGATACATGTAGATGTTAAAACTGGAAAAGCGAAGACCAAAAAGAACTACAAACCGCTCGAAGATGTCAGTAGACTCGGTAATTATTTTACATCACTTCAAGGCTCGTATCTATATACAGTCGATGGAGGTTTAGACCAATGGGGTGGTCATCCACTATACCGCTTTACCTTAGGTCAAGAAACAGCGAGTGAACCCAAAAGTTATGAGGAGTACGGAAATTGGGTGGCTGGTCCAGTAAATAACATGGCTTTTTTCCAAAAGGATGCACAGATTACTGGCGTTCAAATGAACGATAATCGCATTATAAGCTTCAACGGTCCGGACAGTCCCGCGCTTAGCGTTCAATTTCTGGGTAAGGGGATTTACGCTGGCTATGAGAATGGCTACTTCTATATCATAAATGCAGAAACAGGCAAAGCGCTTGGCAAAGTAAAGACCGGAGCACAACAATACGGCACACTATTTAGTGCGAATGGTATTCTCTACATCCAGACGGAGGACGATATATTCGCGATTTCCCTGCCAAAAGAATTAAAATAGTTGTTGTTACTCCTCATCTTTTGCAGCCACTTCTCGTTTAAACTCACTGGTTCGACTCTCCAGATGAACTGACCCGCTGTTTCCAATCTGGAAGGTCGTGCCAGACCCAATCGATAGAATTTTAATATATTGTATATTAATTGTTGTTTCCACGGAATCCTTTAATATCACAAATTCATCCGCTTCATTCCCTTGCTTTGTCCATACAGGGATAGGAATGTCTATGAGTGTAGTATCTTTCGGGTGATTATTAATCTCCTTTATGTTAAAAAGATAATTCTCCTTGCTTCCCAGGAATTTAGATTGAACCCGGTTTACAGATCCACATATAAAAATAGAACTGTCGGACAGATTGTTGATATAAACATCTTGTATGCGTGAGGTGTGCATAGGTTAACTGCCTTTTTTGACTTGATCTGGCGCGCTCTGAGTATATTCTATTACGCTGTCAAACGCCGAGGAGCAATGAATGGATTGAGTATCCCCTACTAAAAATACTGATGAACCCGAGATCGAAACGACTTTCACTGCATTGACACTAATATCTCTATTGATCACCGTTATCTTCATTCGTCTCCCGCCTTCCGGTTATATTTATTTCCAAATGCCGCTCTACTGCCATAACGATATCTCGTTTGATTTGCTCTACAATAGAAGCGCATTCCTCGTCAGTGTATCCACGCCCTTCTTCTGTGGCAGGGAGTTGGTTTACATACTCGTTAATCCGTCCATCCATTTGATTCAGCAGATCCTGAGTCACCATTTGGATATATTGCTCATCAATGCTTAAATTCTTCTCTTTTTCTAAACGTGAAAATTGCGAGGGAACCTCTTCTTGCACATACTTCAAAATCTGTGGGCGAATCTGATCCGATAAGGCAGTTGTACCATCCTCCCGCTCCCCTATAGGTTTACCGTTGATCATCGCTTCATCCAGATTGTTTCCCTCATTCGGTGTAATGCCTATATTTAAAGTGCCTTCCAGCTTTTCGATTTTTAATTGTTCAAAATGATAATTGATAGGTCCTATACTTGCAGATTTATTGTTCTTTATGCTGTCTACATCGCCTTGCAAATCGCGAAGCTGCTTCTCTAACTGTTGAATCTTCTCCGCTTGCAATCTTAGTGTATTAAAAACCTGCTGAGCGTAATACGGATGCATACAACCCCCTCCTATGGTTTATTGTATGCGGGGACAAAGAGCCTAATTCAGATGTGCATATAGTTCCGCCGCTGGCGGTAAGGATACAAGGGGTGAAGCCATTTTTTCCGCTGGAGTCGTTGGAGCCGATGATGGAGCTCCAGAGGTCTCATAATTATGAGACAAAGTATTGATTCGTCCCGATGTCCCTACCTGAAGAACCGAAGAATTAGAGATAGTGCCGATTTTTAGATTATAGATCGATATGCATTGATATACCGTAATGTTCATTTAAACCCCACCCTTAAGGAGGTGATACTTGATCCACCACATCTGAATCCATCGTATTTGTACTGCTGGCCGCATTATTCGTTATATTCGTACCTATGGAGTCACCTATGGAGAAGGAGTTGGCACCGGCATAAATTTTAGAGTTGCTGCTCAGGATAACGGATGCCGTATTTCCTACTAAGACTGTGGAGCTGGGGCCTACGCTATTGATTTTAATATTGCCGATGATTGAAACCACCAAACCACTCCTCCTTTCGGAATGATAAGCTATTCTATGTAGATATTCGCCCAGATGTCACTGAATAAGTCAAACGCCCATACAATGGATAAAAACCGTAGGAGGCGCAGAGCTATGAGTCCCAATAAGACGAACCCTTTAGATTGGATGAATGAAGATCCCTTTTTTAAGAAAAAGTTATCCTTGAAAGCTCTTGAAGAACAGTGGAAGTTGGATCCTAACCAAATTGACGGGTATGTCGAAAAAGTAATCCGTGAAGCAACTGCAGCGACCTCCTCTTCATTTATGAACGAAACCACAAGTTTAAGTTTTGAGCATATCGACACTCATAATCACCTGATTACCAAAATTCGTATTCCGAACGGAATTCACCCCGAAAGTATATGGGCACAAATCAATCGCACACAAATTAAATTAACAGGTTTAGGAAAAGATCATAGCGAGATTATTCAGTTGCCAGTTCCCGTCATTCCAGATCAGAGCAGAGGCACTTATAAACAAGGTTCCCTGCAATTCAGAATGCCTAAAATGTCAGCGGGAAGATTCAAAGATATCGACATCCGATATTTATAAAATATCCCTTTAAAATCCACCTGTTTTACTCGTCCAAGTGCCCCATTCCCCCTAAAAAAACGTCTTAAAATCAAAACAGCGTATAATTTAAGTTATACGCTGTTTTTTGAGGGTGTTTTTTGCCCCTTTTTCATCCGATTTTCTATTCTTTTCGCTCTTCGAACTTTAAGTTCTTCTTGGTCATAAGATGGAGTATCAAGAGTAAAGGTGGGGGCAAATTATGTCTAAAAACAAACGCGGCAAAGCACTTTGGCGCATTCCATCCCGGGCTAGAGGAACATGTCCGATCTGTGGCAGCACACGTATTAAGCTGTTGTACTTCGGGAAAGGCATTTCAGGTGAAAAGCTTAATGTATGTAAGAAATGTGATGGGAAGCAAAAGGCATGAAAGCATTTAGCAGATAATTCACAGAACGGGTTACCAAATAAAGTGCGACCTTAACCTCGAAACTAAGCTCGACAAAAAAGCTATCGCACTTTGCTTGGTAATCCTTCACTTACAAAAACTTTTATAGTTCAATCCGATAGCGTCTTTCCTCATTCGTTAGAATGAAACCGACAGATTCATATAGCTGTAATGCAGAATCATTTTCCGTAAGCACCATCAGAGATGCCTCTTCCAGTCCGTGGGTTCTAAAATAGCTCAATGCTTGAAAAAGCATGTACTTAGCAATTCCGGATCTTCTCCATGGCTCAAGTACAAATACATTTTCGATGTAGCCACCCTTCTCTTCCTGCCAGACCATTAAGCTACCCGCAACCTTCTCCCCTTCTCGAACAACAAGTGATGTCCAGAGCGGATTTTGTTTAAATTCAGCTAACCGTTCTTTCCCTAGCGGAGTTTCCGGCCAAATCTCAGCTTCTAATTCCAAATAATGCTCGTCTTCTTCAGGCGTCTCCATATTCCAGGTTGCGAATTCAAGTTCCTTAGCCAGAGTGGGTTCAGACAAGCCATCACTTAGATTGTGTTTCATCTTAAATAAGCTATTATAATGAGAGAAGCCCTTCACTTTTTCGAAAAATTGAGTATTCAAGACTTCTGCCGAATCGTTCCCTACACATAGAGTGGTTTTGTAATCCTTTGATAACGTTTCTTTTAATTCGAGTGCTCTTAATAAGAGTGACTGATAAACTTTTTCTAATAAATCATAATCGCCTTCACGTTCTGGTATTGTTTTTAAGTTCAGGTAGATCGAATGTCTGCTATCCTTGGAACGGCCGGGCGGAACAATATTGATGATGCTCACTTGACCTTTGGCCACCATTTTACCGTCCTCGAAAGCGCAATATACATTTTCCCAATTTTCCTCTGTGCCAACCCACCAAAAAACAACATTCCCCTTTGAAGATACTGTGTTATAAAGTTCACCAAGTAATGGCATGTCACCTTGTTCAAAATGACGGATAGTAGTCAATACAAAACCCCTTTTCAAATCATTAATATGGAATATATTTATAATAACATGCAAGTCCACGCTTGATTTGGTAATGAATTTTTATAACTAACTTCTCCTTGTTGTAACATTTTTTAAGTAACCCCTGTCTTACTTATATAGGGGGACTGAAGGATGAGAAAACGATTTTTTATAGGGATTACGATATTTCTGATTACTTGTGGAGTTGCTCTTGGTGTTGGGACGATATCAAATCTTCTGAGTCCGTTTAAAAGCTTCTCAGTCATCGTAGATAATCAATCTGATGTTGATATTAGCTCTATCGAAGTAGGATTAATTCGTGCGGATTCAAAGAAATTGTATACAAGTCCAATAAAAGCAGGACAAAAGAAAAAATTCAAACCAAAATTGAGTTTAAATGGTGAAGGTGCTATATATCTTCGATATACCAACTCTAACGGACAGTCTAAAGAACAAACCGTGTGCGGTTATACCGAATATTTATCAGGTCATTCCAAAGTCACGATTACTAATGAACGCACAACCGTTGTTCAGCAATGTAATTAAATCCATTCACATCTGACCTTCAATTCTGCTTCACTCTGATGAGAGATATGTCTTCTAATAGGATAAAAAGCCGCCATTAAGGCGACTTGCTAATCAAATAAGATTTAGTTTTTTAATTTGGAAGATGGGTCGGATCCAATCCTAGAGGGAATACTTCCTCAAAGTTATCTTGCTTTTCATATAAGCTATACCAAGTCTCTGCAATAACATCAGGATCACCAGCTGTTCCTGCTTGTATCATTGTCCCTATGGAAAGATGGCCGACAAATACTCCTTTATCTATTAACTCATTGTGTAACGCAGTAGCATAATTTCGTATACCAGACATAACAATGCCGCCATTTCCTACAAAAGGCAAAGGGAACATAGCAGAAATACCAGTGGTAAAAAGAATGGCTCCTGATCCTCTATGGATCATATTGGGTAATACTTCATTAACCGAAAGAACGGCGGGTAGCAAGTAACTGTTTATTTGTTCCAACACACTTTGAGGTGTAGTTTCCAGCACATGAGTGAATTTATCCCACCCTGCATACGGACTGAACTCTAGTACATCGATTGAACTAAACTCTTTTATTATCGCTTGAAAGACTTGTTTTAGAGCTGCTAAATCTGTCACATCCGCTACAAAAGATTGTGCTTCAATATTAAGTTTCTTAAGTTCACTAATGATCATTGATAATTTCTCGGGATTGCGTGAAATGACAGCCACCCTAAATCCATTAACTCCGAATTTTTTAGCTAGAGACAATCCTAACCCAGGCCCTGCACCCACGATAACAATATTTCTCATTTTTGATGAACTCCTTTTCTATGATATATTAAAGTAACAGCTGTTGCTTTAATTGCTAATATACAGCTACTAATTTAATGTATCAATCAACAATCAACCTGCAAATGTTGCTATAGCAACAAAATTGCTAAATTGTTGGGTAGGAGTGAAGTAATGGCTACTAAAGTAAACAATATTCGGCTGACACAGACTAAACAGTCTTTAATTGACTCCTTTTTACGGTTAGTTTCCCTGAAGGATTTTGAGAAAATAACAATCGTCGATATAACAAAGGGAGCTAAAGTTAATCGAGCCACGTTCTATGCGCACTTTAATGATAAATATGAATTATTGGATTATATTATGGGTGATTCGGCATCCGCTGCTATTGTAAAACATACTGAAGGTGAAATTAAATTCGATCAAGAAGGCATCACTCAACTCGTATTATCGGTATTCGATTTCTATCAGCAACCAAACATACAATGCCGCAGCAGTTATATAGGGATGGTTGTCCCTCAATTGAAAGAGAAGATTATAAATGAGCTGAAGGTTCACTTATCTAACGCTTTAGGAGATATCTACCCAGATAACGGGAAAAGCTTTTATGTACCGATCATCGCACAAATGATCCATGAAGGTGTCTATCAATGGGTAACAGGGAATAATACTATAAATCAACAAGAAGTCGCCGAGAGAATTTCATCATTAGTCTTACGTGGGCTGCAATCGTAATTTAAAATCAGAAGATTCCTCAGACCTTTCCGCTGCCTGAACACTAAGGGGCCGAGTACGTCATTTTACAGACGAACTCGGCCCCTTGTGATACAGAATATTATCTGACCGTGCAACACATCAATCGATTACACATTCCCCGAAAGATTTAATTGCCATGACACACCAAATTGATCCGCTACCCAGCCAAATTTCGAACTGAATGGATATTCGCCTAGTGGCATGAGCACCTGTCCACCCTGGGATAATGCTGCATAGACGCGGTCAATTTCGGCTTCACTTTCACAATTCACATATAAGGATACCGCTGGAGTAAAGCTGAATCCATGCTTCACGTAGCTATCTATACACATAAAGACTTGTCCATGTAATGAAAAAGTAGCCTGCATGACACTCCCTTCAGGGCCTGCTTCATTTGCTCCATAACGTTTAATACTGATGATTTCGGAGTGATCAAATAAAGAAGTATAGAAATTCATAGCTTCTTCAGCTTTTCCTTCGAACATTAGAAATGTCATTATCTTTTGATTCAGTTGCTTCATAATCGTCCAGCTCCTTAAAGTAATTTTATGCAGATCATCTCATATCATTAACGCTTTCGTATACTTTCAAACGGGCATATACGGTTTCGAGAATGGGATACACAACTTGACCAGGTACAGCCATCGCCAAAAGTGCACCATGCAGATGCTCAGCTTCCACTGGCAGATGTTTTAGCATATCCCTATGCATAGAGGAAGTAAATTCGGGTAGCACCGAATCCATCTTTTGCATCGTGGCAGTCACCATATCTGCTCCAACAGGCATACCTGCACTTTGCGCTATACTCACGATCTCATTCAGAAGCTGTTCATAAATAGTACGCGCTGTAGATGAGGCTAAAATGGGTCCAACCGAGCTATCCATTAAAGTTGTAATCCCGCTTAAACTAGCTACGAATATATATTTCTGCCACACTTCGTGCTGAATATCAGAGCTTAGTATCACAGTGAATCCTGCTTTATCCAAATGACTGAGAAGTTTCTGCGTTCGTTCTGACTCCCCACCCGCCCATTCACCAAACACAATACTATGAAAAGAACTACTTTGTATGATAGCTCCATTAGAACCTAACGTTGTCTCGATATAACAAAGACCACCCAGTACCTTTTCTGCTCCAAAATGCTGCTGCAAAATACCAAAATGTTTATACCCATTAAGGAGCGGGAGAATCATAGTCTGTTCACCGACGAAAGGGGTAAGATCCATCATCACCTGAGGCAAATGATAGGCCTTCACTGCAATAATAATACAGTCAAAAGGCTCTGCCTTCTCCCCATATGTAATCGTCCGAACGGGAGTCTGAAAGTCACCATGCACACTTTTTATTGCCAGACCCTCATCTTCTAACTGCTTTTGTTTAGTAGAACGGACTAGAAAAGTTACATCTTCCCCTTTTTGAACCAGACGCCCTCCAAAATAACCACCAATAGCTCCTGCACCCACGAATAGAAAACGCATGTAAGTCTCCCCTTTTTTCACCTTATTTTTAACAAATAAAAAGACCGCTTAGCTTATCCGCTAAACAGGTCCGAATGGCAAAAAAAGAGTCAAGTATCGACCGTTCTTTTGTCTCGGTCCATACGGATCTGAGCAAAATCCAACGAGTTCACCTCCATGGCTACAAATAAATTACTATTCATAAATCTGATCCATCTAGAGCGCCATTCGATTCTATCGATACAGCCTCCCTGGAAAGTATAACAAAAGAAAACCTTAAAGCCTAGTTTTAATCCATAACTTAGAGATGTCCAGAAACCCGAAGGAACCGGTGTGCAGACCAAACAGGCTTTGATTTAGCTGAGCTTTTTTATTCATATGACAGCCATGCAGCACCCAATAATTGTCTCGTAGAATTCCCTCCGCTTGATTCAGCAGTTTCACCCGTTCATCCTTTGGAGATTCTGTGAAAGGACCTAATACCTTCGAAAACAATGAAATCTGGTCCTCTCTAAGCAAAGAAAATAAATAATTAGATTTATTATTAAAGTAGTTAATCATTCCCCATTGCCAATCATCTTCTAAAACCTCTTCAGCAAGCTGGATCTCGGCTGTTGTCTGTATATAATCTGCCTTAAATTCATTGAAAAAATATAACTCAATTTGCAAACCTACGGAGGCAGCGCGTGTTTGGAGCCATAACGCTTCTTCTCGTTCTTCTTTTTTATCCTTAGTTGCTAAAGTAATGACTTCTCCCTGATACCCGTTTTCCGCTAAAAGCGCTCGGGCATGTTCCAAAGTTGGATCTAGAAGCTCTCTCTTACTGCTCTCCCATGGCAAAAAGCTATCTGCTGGAGTGATACGATTGCCACCCAATTCTTTTATTAAAGCCGTTCGACTGTAAAGGATACGGATCACTTGGCGAAACCATAGCTGCTGATGAATTCCCTCTCTATGAAAATTAAACAGAATATATCTGCAGCCTAAGGCTGGGTAATCTATACTGTGATTGCTGATGATATCAGGTAAAAGTTCCCCATGTTCAGGATCTGGCAGCTGGTATTGGCGTTCATTAGAAGCCTCTTTTGGCAAATACCAAATCTCAACACGATCCAGGAGCGGCCGAATTCCAAAATAAAAATCAAAAGCTGCGAGCACCAAAACATCCTCATTCAGATCCAATAAACGGTAGGGACCTGTACCGCTTACTTCACTAGTGATGTCTATATCATAAGGAAGAATGGACATGTGAATACAACTGAACAGATGCAGAAAAAAGAGATTTGGACGTGACAACACAAACCGGATTCGATGATCTCCTTCAACCTCTACTCGTTCGATATCCTTATAAAGGCTAACCGCTGGGCTGTTCAAGTCGATAAGCCGTTGCAGCGTCTCTTTTACATCTCTCGAGGTCATGATTCTTCCGTGATGAAAGCGTACCCCCTTGCGGAGGTAAAAAATATAACTTGTATGGCCCTCATTAGCTTCCCACATATGGGCCAAACCAGGAAGAAAGGTATCGGTCGTTGCGTCATAAGTAACTAGTGTGCTATAGATTTGACCCAGCAAATAGGATTCAAAAGCGGTGTATACATAAGCAGGGTCCAGCACTTCCATATGCCGGTTACGGGTAATCCGCAGGACGTCCAGCCCTGAGGTTGACTCTGCTTCACTACGGAAACCCATCTGTTTATTTAACATCGTTAATAATCGTTCCTTTAAGGGTCCGGTCACCTGATCGCTGCTCATCAATTCGATAGCTTCTTTTATCTTCCCTTTACTGACTAACTCCTGAAAGCTATCCTCGAATACCTCATCAATACTTTTTAAAAAAGTAAGTTGAGAGATATGCCCCCTGCCTCTCCCCGGCTGCCATTGAATATATTCCTGCTCTTCCAGTTTCCGCAGCACGAATTTAACATTACGTGGAGTGCAAATCAGGATCGAAGCCAATAAATCTATCGTCACAGGAACAGGTTCATTCACTTTGAACGAACTAGTAACGCCTGCTGCTAAACATAAAAAATGATTACTTATCTGGTCCAAATGGTTCACTCCTTTAAAGGTGAAATGGTCAATGTAATTCTTACACTTTTCCTTCCCCCTTTTATCATTATAATTATACATAAATCAACAAGGAATATGCAGCAACAATATTAGAGCAATAAGACTAGGAGATCGTAATCATTATGAATCAGCATCTAAGGCACATTCACCCACTAGCCTGGACAATTATCATCGGCACCATGTTCGGACGTCTGGTGACCTCGATGAGCATCCCGTTCTTATCCATCTATCTAACCCAAGTTCTCGGAGCTTCCCCGACACAAACAGGGATTACGGTCGCGGTTAGCTCGCTGGCAGGCGTATTGGCCAGTTTTTATGGCGGTTATATTTCTGATATTGTTGGTCGTAAAATCGTCATGTTAATCTCGGTATTTGGCTGGGCAGCCGTCTTCTTCGGATTCTCAGTGGCTCAACATCTATGGGTATTTTTCCTGGTGAACACCTTGAACGGCTTATGTCGATCTGTATTCGAGCCTACTTCACGGGCACTTTTGTCCGATATTACACCACCCGAGAGTAAGCTGCTTGTCTTTAATCTTAGATATGCAGCAATTAATCTTGGTGTAGTATTTGGTCCAATCATTGGGCTACAGCTTGGCTCTGCGGAATCAACTTTTCCTTTTCTAATCGCAGGAATCGTATATGTTGCATATGGAATTGTATTATTCATGCAATTTAAGGCACATCGTTCAAGCATGCCCGCCCGTACACAAGCTCAAGCACCACGTTTACTCGAAGCTTTGACAATCACCGGTAAAGATCGTGTGTTCCTACCTGTACTCCTGGGTACCATCTTTTGTGTATTAGGATACGGTCACTTCGGCTCAACAATGGCTCAATATTTAGCGATGAATACGCATTTCACCAATGGTGGGCAATTATTCTCCTATATGTTGTCACTGAATGCTATAACAGTGTTAGTAGTGCAGTACCCCATTGTACGAACGGCAAGTAAATTCCCGCCGATTGTCCCTTTAATCCTTGGGAATATCTGCGTTGCACTTAGTCTTCTCTTAGTGGGGCTTGCTGGTGGTGTGGCTCTATTAATGATCAGTGTAGTTCTGTTCACTATAGGGGAAGTCTTACTCTTTACGATGATGGATATGTTGATCGATCGGATTGCCAAAGCTGAAATGAAAGGAACGTACTTTGGTACGATTGGCTTTAATAATTTAGGGAGTGTTATGGCACCTATCTTCGGGGGTGTGTTGTTAGACCATTATGGCGCTCAGAATGGCCTTGCGATCTTCGTACCCTTGGCTTTAACAACAGCTTTTGGTCTTCCTTTTCTTCTCGTAGCGCACAAAAGACTTGTTGCCAGAGAGAAATTAACACTTGGTGTTGAAACTAGAGCAATAAAAGGATAACTTATCCAATTAAATACGTCATTTACTGGATCATACTCATATTAGTTAACATAATCATTATTATGTTAACTAACTATATGAATTAATTCATTTATCAGAAAATCGGGACCGTATCTTTGCAGAATATGCAATAGCTACGGTCTCTTTTACATAGAAAAAACGGTTAATCATATATTCCCTGCAGAAAACTCAACTGGCCTTTCACATATTGCCTTAGCTCTAAGGGCTCAATGATTTCGGAATGTCCTATTATGCTCCAGATATTAGCACATGCACTTTCATAACCAAACATATTCACCTTTAAAATGAATGCATCCCCTTCTTCTCTCATTTCCATGACCTCTAGCTGAGATAAAGAAGACCTTGTTCTCTTATCGGCTCTAATCACAACAGGATAGACCTCTTCCTCTTTACAAGCTTGCTTAAAAACCTGTCCCTGCTGCTTCCAGTGCTCTTCTAATGAAAAATCCATAGGTATAGAGTACTCTTCTTCCACAAGCTGCGTAGAGGCAATTCGCTCACATTTAAATGTGCGGATGTGCTTAGCTTCTTCACAGTAGGCTATAAGATACCATTCCTCTTTTTTCACCACAAGACCATAGGGCTGTAATTTCCTGTATGATATTTCTCCGCTAACCTTTTGGTACGCAATCTGTAGTTTATGAGATCGCCAAACGGCTGTCCGAATAGATTCCAGACAGGGAATTTCTATTCGTTCTGTCCACCAAGGTGTGTCATCAAAATAAAAGCGTTTTTGCGCTTTCTGAATGTCAGGTTGGTAGGATGCGGGCAATGTTTTTTGTAATTTCAACAGCGTCGTCTTCAGCTTAAGACCCGATTCAGAATGGCCCCCAGAATAGATGCCCATACCTGTTAAATATAGATTGATTACATCTTCACCATGTAACTGCTTCAGGTTAACTGTGTATCCCTCCATTAAGGAGATGCCACCATTGGGCCCCGACATAGACAACAAAGGAATTCCAGCTTCAGCTAGCACATCAATATCTCTATAGATTGAACGTACAGAGGTCTCCAAGGCTTGAGCTAGTTCATTAGCCTTCATTTTCCCTCTCGATTCCACTAATAATAAAATAGCAATCAAACGATGCAAGCGCATGAGAACCTCCGAGCTTTTCTTTTTTATCTAGTATACTTCAAAATTCTTGCCATGATGTTGTCAACAATAACAGGTTATGATTAGTTCATTACATAAAGGGAGCTGAAACATATGAAAATTGCCGTATTAGGAACAGGGTTCGGAGCTTATCATGCAGAATTATTGACGAAAAATGAGCGTGTAGACAAAGTTATTGTTTATGGTAGAAATGAAGCTAAGCTGCAAAATTTAAAACAAACGTTAGGCGTTGAGATTACCACAAATATAGAGGATATCATGCTTGATACCACGATTGATGTGATCGATATCTGTCTGCCCGTGACTTTACATAGACAGTATGCCGTTGAGGCGCTTAAGCATGGAAAACATGTATTCTGTGAGACCCCCGTATGCTTTAACACTGAAGATGCCCTTGCGATGAAGGAAGCAGTACAACGGTATGGTAGACGAATCCTCGTGAACCAATTTATTAAATTTGATCCTGCGTACAAATATTTATACGAAACCACTTCTAAAGAGAAATATGGAAAGCTTTTAGCCTTCACCTTAAAAAGAGAAACGTCTCCTCTCTGGGGGGATCTCGGACTTCATTCTATCTCCACAAATCTGATGATTCACGAACTTGATTTTGTAACGTGGCTGCTTGGATCGTTAGAAGAATACTTTGTGTGGGGAACCGATGGTGGACGAAGTGAACAAGCTTTAGTGCGTACCCATTTTCAGAAAACGAATGTCTCCGCAGAGATCGTTGTATCCTCACAAATGCCAGCTGGTTATCCTTTTTCCGTAGGGTATGAGGCTTATTTTGAACAAGGAAAGCTAGTCTATCAAGAAAGTGACGACATGAACGGCACGGTTGAAGGATCATTAATTGAATATACCTCTGCAGGTAAACAGCAACTTTTGTTAGAACAAGCTAATCCTTTTGAAAAGAGTATTACGCATGCTCTCCAGTGCTTAGAGGAGGGTTCTACATCAATAATCGAGTTAGACTATGCCTTACAAGCTATGGAATTAGCAATAAAAATAGAAAAAAAGCTTGTTTAAACATAAGGGTTGGTGTAGATATCCTTTTTCATGGTTTTTGTTTGTATGGGCGTAGAATTTGTAGAATTACTGGTTAGTAGCTAGGGAGAGGAATAGGTTTTGAGTTTTCTATTGTGAATTTTTCATATGTTGAAATTGTAGAATAAAGTAGTAAATTTAGTCCTTTTTGGAACGCTATGGTTAGTTCTTGTTCATAAAAAGCTGTTATTTCACAGCATTTTGGAGGGATTTCATCCTTGGGATTAAGGTCTTTCAATTAGAGGATAAACTAGTCATACGATGGAAATTCTCAAAATTAGAATGGCTCCTTATAAAACCAGCGGCAGTCTCGGACTGGGAAATAAAGTCCTATCTTTACTCCACCTCTATTTACTTTTCCCATTTAAAGTACAAACCTACATCACGTTATTCTGCCCGTTAGCTGAACAGGCTGCCTATAATCTCGGCAGCCTGTTGTCATTGTGCTATCGTGCCCCATTAGCGTAATCGCGAGATTTATTAAATCTAACGATTAGTTTCAGAAAACTGAATCGATTGGATTGTATCAGTTAGCGGGTCAAATTGGATCGATACAAAAACTCCAAACTCGTTACCTGCTTTGCTTCTAATCCATAGTTTGAATTTCTCTTCAGACTTCTTAGGTGTTAGTTCAGTACGACCAATGTGCTTATAATCAATTATGACTGCATTGTATCTTTTTTGTGTTTCCTCTACTGCAATTTTGCCCCATTTTGCGTATTCAGGCGCAGCCTCTACTGTAACAGTGGAAAAAATAAGTATCGCCAAAAATGATATCAGTATTTTTTTCATAATAACCGCCCATCTGGAGAAGTTTTCAGTAATATCTCCCACTTTATCCAAATGTATTCTTAGACAACTTAACGCCAGCGTGCAGTCTACAACTTTATTTTTAAATTTATCAAGATCTAGATTTAGGAAAGTCAGATATAATAAAGGGTTCCACATATTAGTCATGACTAATATGTGGAACCCTTTATGCTTAACTATCGTACTCCGTTAGGATTTCTGTGGAACGAATATTTTAAATCGCATTGTTACTCATACGGCATCTTGTCCTTACCCATATATAACACACTGTTATATATGGGGTAATAGATGTAAAGTCGTTGGGTGTTCCATTCTTGTATATTTACCTGATACTCCCATATCTTTTATTGTATTGAATTCATCAACTCATAGTAATATTTAGAATCACTAGTCTTATTAAGGCTATACCAGGCGTCTAATGTTTTTGGAGAAAACACATCCAAAGCTTTCAAGATGTGTGCAGAAAATTCCAACGGAGCTATTCCAGATGCGGTGATCAGTTTTCCATCAGTTACAGCAGACTCCATTTTGTAATACTTTTCTCCTGTATAAGTGGGACAGATCATTTTAAGGTATTCTAGATCATTGCTTGTATGCCCACGTGAATTCAGCAATCCTGTCTGGGCAAGTCCCATTGTAGCACCACAAATCGCTGCAACCCATATACCTTCCCTTAAACACCTTTCAGCGATTTTTAAGAGGGGGTGGTGAATGGTTTCTGTCCATGTATCTCCACCGGGTAAAATCAATAGATCGGATCTTTCAATACTGCAATCATCCAATTTGATGTCAGGTAATATTTTTAATCCGCCCATTGTAGTTACTGGAGTCTTATCAATTCCCACGGTAACTATTTTTGATGGGGCCAGCCCCTTTTTATAATATCTTCCCGAGTTCAGTTCGGCAGTTACGTAGCCTATTTCCCAGTCTGCCATTGTGTCAAACACATAAAGATATACCGTATTATTCATTTGCAAGTTCTCCCTATTTTACAATTCATCAAGTGATACCAACCATCGGTAATCAATGATTATCATCATTATAAAATGACTTCACTGACATCCGCTGTCAGTGAAGTTTTTAAAGTTGATAATATTCCATTAACTCCGACACAACACCAACAAGTTTTTCCTTCAAACTCTGTGGTTCGATTACTTGAATGGATTTCCCGTAGGATAAGAGAAAATTAGGAACATAGGTATGAATTGATTTTTCCTCAAGTAAAAAGATTGCTTGATTTGATGTACGCTCTTTCAGATGATGCCCCAAAAACCAATGCAGGCATAAGTCATCCAACGCCTCTGACCTACCTTCGATAATTAAAGCAATTAACCCGTCCTTGCCGACTAAATCAGGTAATAGATTTCGCAAAAAAAATTCCCGAGCCAAAAAATCTTCGGAACGTTTAAATATGTTTTGAGTCCGCTTGATTTGTAAAATCCGTTCTACCCGAAAGCTGCGGATCTCATTTCTCAGGTGGCAAAATGCAACAATATACCATTTATTGTTCCAGTACACCATTCCATAGGGATCTATCACCCTAGTCTTGGGTTGATCATCACGGCGTGTGTGATAATCAATTTCTACAGAGAATTCGTTTGCTACAGCTTGCTCCAATTCCGCCAATACTGGCTGAATAGAAGGGTCTCCCTTACGGTTTATAACTTCAAATCCGGCTAAATGATGGCTGAGAACACTTTCCTGTTCCTGATTCGAATACATTTTCAATTTGGATGTCGCATTAGCTAAAGCCTCACTCAAAGGGTATCCGGCTTCTTTTGCAAAAACAGCAGCATGAAGAAGTGCTTTTTTTTCTTCAATATCAAATAGCAGAGGTGCTCTGATAAAATTATTCAGTAAGCTATACCCGCCATTATGACCAGTGTCGGATATTATAGGCACTCCACTGGCACTTAGCGCATCAATATACCGATAGACTGTCCTTATATTTATTTCTAACTTTTCGGATATTTGTTTTGCGGTCATTTTAACACCCGAATTCAGCATCCATAGGATTGCCAGCATATTATCGTTTTTTGGCATCACATATACCTCATCTTTTATTAGGATCGCTCAAAATTATTTGCTTTGCGAATCACCTGCATCCCTTTATTCATCAATCTTTCAGCCTTTCAATCCTCACTTAGCAATCTATAAACAACAATCTGCAATTTTTAACATTGCTGCTCTTAGCTCAACTCAACATTCTACTTTACCACAACTTGTGATACAGTTCACCGCGCTGTTTGTAACGGTAAGTTTTTGGGCCATCCTTTGCAGAATGCTCTTTCTTTGATCCGCTAGGTTCCAATTGCCCTAACCGCCGTTCAGGGGACTAAAGAATATACACAGCATATACATCACCTGGAAGAATGGATATTTCCAGTTTCAATAAACTTGAGTGATGCGTATAGCCTTTACCAAGTAGACAGTTAATAACGCCTTTACACAAAAACAAACTTACCATGCGTCTGCTCATGAGCAGTAACGCACGGTAAGTTCCATCAATAATAACTCTTTATTAGGTAATATGTTGTATTTTTTTGAAAATATCTTCCTTCTTCATTTATTTATGCCGTCATCAGTATTTAAGCTCACTATTCTTCCACATGGTATTCCCTTCCTTGTCGAAGCCTGTCATCTCGGTAGCGCTCATCAATTCGCCTGTTTTGACATCAAAGAAAGCGCTCATTCTCAAACTGTCATTCTCACGATTAGGAGAATTCGGCGAGATACCCATAACTCTTAGCAGCAGACGTGTTTTGGAGGAGTTAGGATCAGTATTATACCCGCTGATAGTAAAATGATACCCCTTGATCCAGTCATCTGCTATAGCAGGATTTCCTGGTTTCATCCCCAGTCTCTCAACAGCTTGTTTAACTGCATCGGAAGAATCGATTTGAATATCAGATATCGCATACTGTCCTTTTACAAGTAAATTCTTATCGTGCTTTTTCACATCAGTCTTAATGGCCATTCCATTATCGATCTTGATATAAATAAAAACATTCCCTTTCTTGCTGCCAAATTCGAGATTCCAAGCATCTCTTGTTCCATCCGAACCATCGGTTCGTTCCTGGGAAACAGAAGTGTCATCCGTGCTTGTTATGTTAATAAGTAATGGCTCTTCTTCCGTCAGCTTCTTCGCCTCTGAGTACCCAAGGCGCAGTGCCTCCATCGCGGTTACGCTCTTCTTTTCATTGGTTCCCTTATTCGTTATTGTGGCAGCTGGTTTCTCTATCTCGTTAATCATCTCACTGGTTGTTGTGGCGGCCTGTTCCTCTGATTTGTTAGAAGAGCCGTCGAAAAGAACATTTTTCATACTGAAGAATAGAACGACCATAATCACAACCAATGTAATTGAGGCAATGCTAACATATTTCTTCTTACGCAAGGCTGCTTCTCCTTAGTTAATGAGTATAAGAAACTTTGGTTACGCCATAATTAACTGCTGAAGTAGTTTACGTACTGTCCACACAATGACGATTAAATTTTCCAATTTTTAACACACCAAAATCATACAATATTGTTTCCTTAAATGCAATTCTTGTCGCATATTTTAAAATAACGGCTACTATTTACATTAGCTCGAAACGAAATTGATCCTAGCTCACTGGTTTCAAGGGTTAAACTTGCCCCTATTTATGATACGATTCACCGAGTCTGATCTTAAACTAAGCTGCCCGTAAGTGAATAAGTTAACAGTTATTCCCTCGAATCCTTTGATAGACCTCCGCATAGGAAAACTTAAGTTGTTCTCGCAACTTTTTATTTTCTTCTTCGAGCTTCTTCATCTTTCGTTTTAACGACGCAATGATGGTGTCCTTGTTGTTTTCATCGAACGCCAACAAATAATTGCATTTCTCCGCCTCATGCGTTACACTCTTTACATTGACAAATTTGCAGGTCTATAAAAAGGAGGTTAACGCGCCCATGTGCCCCCGTACCAAAGAACAAAATGAGCTCATACGCATGCAGCGCAGGGAACAAATCCTGGACTTCGCCGCGCGCACCTACTTCCGTACGGGCGGAAGCTTTGATATTCGCGACGTCGCCCGCGAGGCTGGTCTCGGTTATGGCACGGTATACCATTATTACCCCAACCGGCATTTACTAATAGAAGATGTGCTGAGCAGCGGCTTCGAGCGATGTGAGCAAACCCTGACTCAATGGGCGAACATCAGCCGGGACACCCCTGACGACAGGCAGTTGTTAACGTATTGCAAGACGTTACTCCGGTTGTGGCAGTCAGATGCCCGCGCATATCTCGTCTACAAAATGGCAGCGGAACATTTTACAGGCTTGCCAGAGAAAGATCGGCATCCTGCCAAAAGACGATTCACGGAAAGACTGTATGTTCCACTCCAATCGATCATCCAGCGCGAAGACGACAGCGTCGACCTTATGCTTGCCGTGTTGGTCAGCTGCTGCGGTCTGCACTACTATGCGAACACTTCCGAGTTGGACATCGATCGAATTGCCCAGCTCGCGATGCAAGCTATTACAAAGGAGTCCTAATACAAACATGGTTATCTTAAAAAGCAAGTATGAAATCGAAGCCATACGCAAGGCATGCCAGGTTGTGGCCGAATGCCATCGCACAATTGCCCCGCTCATCAAACCGGGCATCACAACGAACGAGATTGAGCGCATATTCGAGGATATTATTTTGAAGCACGGCGCCAAACCATACACGAAGGGTTACAATGGCTATCAATATGCGACCTGTGCCTCCGTCAACGACGTAATTGCACATGGCTTTCCTACAAATAAGCCACTTGAGGAAGGCGATATTGTGACGATCGACACGGTAGCGGAGCTCGACGGCTGGCTCGGCGATTCAGCCTGGAGCTATGCGGTCGGGAAGATCTCACCGACGGCTGAGAAGCTGATGCGCATCACGAAGGAGTGCCTTGACCTCGGCATCGCGCAGGCACAGCCCGGCAATCGGCTCGGAGACGTGACGAGCGCAATCCAGCGGCATGCCGAATCGAACAACTTCGGTGTCGTGCGCGACCTTCTCGCTCATGGCATCGGTCGTGACCTTCACGAGGAGCCGACCTATATGCATGTCGGCAAGCCCGGCAAAGGCCCCCGCATCAAGGAAGGCATGGTATTCACGATCGAGCCCATGATCACTGAAGGCACCTACAACATGACAATTGATCAGGACGGCTGGACCGCCCGGACGCTGGACCGCAAGCTCGCCGCCCAATACGAGCATACGATCGCCATCACCTCTGAAGGACCACAAATCCTGACCGCGCAATAGAACAATTAGAAGCCGACCAACGAGAGGGTCGACTTCTTTTTTATTTATTGAGCAGAAAACGAATGGCCCGCGGACCGATTAAATTCTTAATGCGAAAAGGATGCTAAACTTAGAAACAACAAAATCCCCCTCAATCTGAGGGGGGGGGTCTATCGCAATGCATTACGTTTCTCCTAACATTTCCTACAAACACTAATGATAGATGAAGATGACAGAGAAAACGGCATTTTATCCCAGTCAGCATATTGATGTTCGACGCAAAAGCCGTGACGAGTTAATAAAGAATGTAGCGTATTCGGATCCGTGAACCGACAAGCAATTCGGGAGGTCGTTCGCTTATACCCCCAATCACGCATCGTGACCCAATGCATGATATGCTGGCCAGCATCGTAACATTGGGTGCCTGATACCTTGACGTTATTTCCATCCTTATCAATAAATGATCCCCATTCTGTCTCCTCTTGATCGGATAAATCCGTTCCCTCCGGATTTCGGGTCTCAAATGCAAAGATTCCATGAGGTTGTAAATGTTTGTGAACGGTCGTGAGCAAATCGCTTTGATCTTGATCACTTAAAAATGCCTGAAAAGCATTACCAGTCAAATAAATCATCGAAAATCGCTTGTCCGATTCGAAGGTACGGGCATCACCTTCCATAAAAGTAACAGTCAGCCCTTTCGCCTTCAACCGCGCATACGCAATCATCGCTGAAGAGATATCTACACCGGTCATTGTTATACCGGCTTTCGAGAGGGGGATCGTTGTTAAGCCTGTACCACAAGCAAGTTCTAACACTTCCCCAGGACTCGATCTGGCAAGCTCAAGATAGAACTGATATTTGTCCATTTCACCGTCAAATTCAAGATCGTAATTTACCGGATCTTGAAATTCTTCAAGATTGCTATGTTCAATCAACACCATTCCCCCTTTCATTCCTTGTTAGAATATAATCGAAATAAATGCTAATCGACAGCCATCGCGCTTAACAGTATTATTTTACTATTTTTTTGATAACACGTTTGGTGATAAACGGTTATAATCAATTTTTATCAAAC
Source organism: Paenibacillus sp. FSL R7-0048 (assembly GCF_038004505.1). Classification (NCBI taxonomy): domain Bacteria; kingdom Bacillati; phylum Bacillota; class Bacilli; order Caryophanales; family Paenibacillaceae; genus Paenibacillus; species Paenibacillus sp. FSL R7-0048. The sequence continues at coordinate 3,937,248 of NZ_JBBORF010000001.1, forward strand.
ATACCAGTCCTCGTTAGTTCAACCTGAACGTTCCATTTCATATTTTATAAAATATACTTTCACCATTGAGGAAGGGGCGACAATACTCAGCGCATAATTTGGGCATTCTTTCACGCATCCAATCATGAACATGTACATTCTCTATCTGGAAGACGTAATACCCAATAATAGCGACCAACATTAAACCTTCTAACTGTAGTAGATCACTCGCTGTATTTTCACACTCTCTGTAATAACCCTTTAGGAAAGTATCTCTTCGATCGGAAGGCAGCATCATAGCTCCCATGGCTACATCAAGTAAAGCATAACCTTTTCCGAAAAAGCCAAAATCGATAAAACGCACCTTTCCTTCGGTTGTGATGATGATATTACCCATACACAAATCCCCATGAATAAGGTCCGGGCCAGCCTCCCCGCCATGGTCATCTAACCGGGAGTTGATCAATTGCAGCGTTTGTTCAATGACATTAGCATCAGGAGGCGTAAATAAATTCTTTTTCACACCCGAATGAATCACACGGATCATCCGTTCATTATAAGCTTTGCCTTGACTCGGGCGAATCTCCATACCTGAATGTTCGTACTGCCGAAAAAAAGTATGCAGTTCTGCTATTTGAGATCCCAGTTCTTTTACCAGTTCAAGATTGTTAACATCATTCATATTCATGTCTCTTCCATCCAACCAGGTGAGGACGGAGCAGTTTAGCAGTTCACCTTCGTATTCAATGATCGTAATAAGTTCACCCTCATTGTTTCTTACGGGAGCCTGTATTTCGTTGGTGCTCCAGCTTCCCAGCTTCTCAAGCATTTGCAATTCTCCAAGAATGCCGCTGTATGTATGTTGCAGACCTTTCATGTCCTCTATAAAAGGGTCATGAATGCGGAGTAAATATGATTTTCCCGTTCTGTCATTAACACGATAGGTTCTGTTCTCGTTATGCCTTAAGAAAATAATCTCAGGCTGTTGGATATCGTACCTGCCTAGTAAGTCCAAAAGCTTCTCGTTCGTCATAAGGGACTCCTTTAAAATAGAAGGATTCATTGATTCAATCTTCGTCTGAGTCATAAAAATTGAAATCTACTACATTCTAAAAATCATTCAATTCACCAATTGTACTTCTACAACATTTTCGAAATATCCTGCCTATAGCTTGACGAAGCTGCCGGAATGATTTTTCGCGGCAGCTTCGTTGTGAAAGGATATTCAGCGCTCAGTTTCAATAGTCCAACCAAACTCTTTTATTTCTTAGTGATAGGCACCCATATTTCACTTTTAAAATTTGGCGATGTGATATCTTTGTGCTCATTCCATAGAATTTCAGGCCCTTTAATTAGCTCATATCCCGATGACGGAGCCCATTCCGAATATATTCGCCCCCAGATCTCTTGTAGCGCACTCGGAAAAGAGCCGACGACTGTGAACACAGCCCACATAGAGGCCGCCACTTCCAACTGATCCAAGCCATTCCATGCGTCTTTCGTAGTGGCAACGCCAATATAATGATCGAACTCTCCTTTTTCCTCCATACGTCCTTCAGAAAAATTTGTAGAGGCGCTTATAAACCCTGAGGGCTCAACATCAGAAAATCTCTTCATCTCATCAATCATTTCCGGCGTCAACCCTTCATACATAGACGCAATCTCCGGATTGACCCCTTGGAAAATGATTGGAACCCGTTTTTTTATGCCCACGATGCGGAAAGACTCTTTGTTTTCAATCCGGTAATTCATTTCATTTCCTCCTTTGATAGTCAGCTGAAACGACATCCGAGGGAACGCCTTAAGGGAATGTCCATGGACCCGAGCTTCTGAAGGACTAACCCCATGCAGGCTATGGAAAGCCCTAGAAAAGGAATCCGGCGAATTATAACCATACTTCAGAGCGGTATCGATAATTTTGATATTACTTTGTGAAAGCTCGAGTGCTGCCAAAGTTAGACGTCGACGCCGGATGTATTCCGACAGAGTAATGCCTGCTAGGAATGAGAACATGCGAGTAAAATGATATTCCGAACAGCAGGCTATTTTCACAACCTCCTGATAATCAATGGGATTTGTTAGGTTCTCCTCAATATAGTTTATTGCTTTGTTCAGTTGTACCAGCGTATCCATGACGTTGCCTCCCCTCGTTAATTATAAGGTTATCAGAGATGGTTTTTATCTTCCCGACTTTATCTGCACGATTCTGTAGGGTTTTTTCATGTTTCGATGAACAGAGACTCAATACGAGGAAGTTACTCTCTTCTCACAAGAAGGACTACTTTTTTTGAATGTCAAAATCATAGTTAACATAATAATAATTATGTTAACTATGATTCGAAGTGCGTTCAGAAGCTCGATCGTCCACTCACTTTCACAACCTTTTCATAGCAAGAGCAAAACGCTCTATCGTCTCTTTGGATAACCCATTTACGTTCTTATTTTTTCCTTTTACCATCCGCAGTACAAACCGGTCTAACAAAGTTAGCTTCTCTTCATAGATCTCATCTCCAAAAACTTCTTTCGTCACCGATTGGTCATATAACACTTCTGGAAACGCAGATTTCAATTCTTGTGAGGCCTGTTCACCTGTTGCTCCTGCACAAACAAACAATCCTACTCGTTTTTTCCCTAGTTCATTTTGATATTTTGTTGTAAAATCAGTCATTTGTTTTTGGATTTTCCCATAATAAATAGATCCTCCCAAGATGACCGTATCATATCGTTCCAGTGTCGGCTCTTTAGCATGCATCAGGTTAACTACTTCGGTTTCTTCGCCCAGTTGAGATTTTAATAAATAAGCCGCTTTCTCCGCACACCCATATTTCGAGGTATACATAATTATTGTCTTCATTCTAATCACTCCCTGCCGCTCGCTGGTCACATATTATCTTAAGGGTTCACGTACATGCTTTAACAAAATAACCATACAAGCAGCAATAGCTACAGTCATCGTCGGAAAAATTACACATTCGGCTATAGACACAGCCACACCGCTATAGATCATTGCCACCAGCATTGCCGTAATTGCTAGCAGTAATGTAACTCCTTTAAAAACAACGACAGTTGCCAGTAGGTACCCAAAAGGTTGTCTACGAATGACCATAATCCCCGTTACAATTGCTAATGGGACTAAGATCGCAAGATCCAAAACTTGAATTACCAATGTACTATAGTGCTCTAGCCCTTGTGGCGGTGTTCCCCCCAGTAGTGAATTCAGTATTTTCCCTAGCCAGAGCAATAAAATCATAAAAGCAATAACCATTAGGGAAAAGCCGATTCCTTTAGAAGGTAAACTGTTTTTAAAGTAAGTATGTATGGATTCTTTGTCGAAGGAAAATAAGGCTAGGATGAATGCGAAAAAACTTAAAGAAAACAACAGCACATAAACTAAAAACAATGAATTGTACATCGTCAGAAAGCTGTAGGATACGTAAGTATATAAAAAGTACCCCAAAGTGCCCGTAAGGAGCATCCTCCCCTTTATCGAGCCTTTAATTGTCATGATGAGCGAACTGAGCAGTAAAGGTATGGCAAGAAATAATGTAACTCCATCCTGTGCTTTAGCTTGTGCCGCCGCAGAGACAGAATCATGGCTGTACACTCCTGACCCCTGAAGCTTTACATCCTCGCCCCATATTGACGTGAAAGTATATTTTGTTCCATCACTTATCCCATCTGAAAACAACCCAACCGCTGTTGCAAACACTGCAATAACCGAAATCAACACCGACAGCGCTACGACTTTCCTTATATGTTTTATAACAACCTCCCCCTCCCTTCATGAAAATATTTAGATTTCACCTGGAAGCAATAGCAACCATTGAATCCAAATGACATGAAATCAGAGCTTCGACCTGATCATCAGGCAGATCCTTTTCGACAAGCAACCGCATAATTAAACCGAATGCTGCACTCCATATCACCTGAGCAGTGAGTTCTACGAAAGCTTCTTCACGGTTTTTTTGTGCTTCAGATCTGAGCAGGCCCTGGCAGAGCATCCCAATCGCTTTACGCTCCTGTGCAGCTCCTCTAAATAGAACAGCTGTGTAACTAAGAACAGCCGGTGTATCGTTTAGCATGACATTCCGGTATTCTACACCCGTAGAAAGAGACATCCTGATGAACTTCTCCAATGTTCGTTTTAAAAGTGTATCTGGAGGTAATTCCTGCTGTACCTCTTGTTGCACAGACTGAAGCTCAGAAAGCATATCCGTATATTTTTGTTGCAAATAGTTCTCGATAATCTCTTCTTTGCCTTTAAAATAATGATAAATAATTCCCGGTGAATATTCGATTTTCTCAGCGATTTTTCGGATAGACAGCTTCTCTATTCCCTCTTCGGCAATCAATAAAGCTGCATTTTGCAGGATTAGATTTCTCATTTCTTCACGCTCACGTACTTTTCGTTGTTCTTTAGTCATAAATTTGTCTCCTCATGTGTTGAACACCGTTTAATCTTTGAACACTGTTTAATATATGTTTTGGATTAGTATTATGTCAATATCCTTAGTCACATGTATTCCCCTCCTCCAATCTACATATCTGGACATAAAAAATCCGCCAGTCTATATAGACTGACGGAACCTTTAATTTGTGAAGTTAAAGGACTACAGACAGAGGGTTTTAGTAATGATAACCAACAGGATAAACAGAACCAGAATAGCTCCTGTGGAAGTGAAACCACCGTATCCTCCTGCAAATTCGCCCATTGTTGACTCCTCCTTTGTAATTGAGTACATCATAAGATATGCAATATTGCCCTCACTGACTGGGTATTTTGAACACAAAAAATAAACCAACGACCTTTTTTATGGTGAATGGTTTAATAGGTTGACATAATAAATGTTATGTTAACTATAATAGAGAGCATAAGATGCTCCCTACATCACAATTCGTATATGTTCTTAATAGCTAGCCCGTTTTATAAAAAATCACAATTTCCTGACCTTCCGTCTTGACGCTCTCTTTGTCATTCTCTACTGTCTAGCGCTCACTCGCTTAGCCCCTTTTTCAATCCATTTGCCGTTAGTAGCAAGCTCCTTAGCTAAAAGAAACCAGCAATATAACGGTTTTTATTTCTTAATCCTATTAATAGTTAATGTGTTGAAGTATTGGCTGGGGTTGCCTTGCTGTGGATTAAAGCGCTCTTGAAACTCTCCATGGGTATAGTCCCCGATCACTTTATGCCAGAAATCACGAGCAGGTGTATTCGCACGGACTTGTGAAACCTTCCATTCGCCAGGGTACATATCAAAAAGCTTATGCGCAGCCCATGTACCTACACCACTTCGGCGGTATTTTTGCATCACAAAAAACTCAGTCATATAAAACTGGCCTTCAGGATTACGCAGTAATCTGTCCACTAAAGCAAAACCAGCAATATGCCCGTCCACCTTAAACAAATATGCGAATTTATTATTTCCGCTACTCCAATAAGCTTCTAGTCCCGGATAGGCCGGAAATACCCCGTCTTGATTGACATCAAATTCTAAATAACGGGTGAAATCATATAGGTAGAACTGCATTAATCTGCTTATAGTATGCTTACGTTCTTTGGGAACCAGCTCAATTTCAAGTTTCATTATGTGCACCTCTGACATTTATGTTTACTTCACATCATGTTTCAACCAAAAATCCCTTTAGTACCAAGGGTTTTCTCTTCTCCATCAGGTCAAAATCACAAATAGGTCACATTTTCTTTACTAAAGACTCATTACCCTGTCTAACGTGTCTGCAACTTCTTGCTGCATAGATGGGATCACATGACTGTAAGTATCCAACGTTATGCCGACTTTAGAATGTCCCATTCGTTCTGAAAGGATCTTCACATTAATGTTTTCCTTTATCAGAATCGTAGCATGGGTATGACGTAAGCTATGGAACGGGATGTGTGGCATATTGGCTTTTATCAAATCTTTTTTATATGCTGTAGTAAGAGCGTCTGGAAAGATATTCTTCCCATTTTTATAATTAAAAATAATCAAATCCATATCAATGAATCTTGATCCTAGCCGCAACTTAAATTCTAAATACTTTTTTCGCTGTTCCTTTAGGATCTCAATAAGTGCGTTTGGTATAGATACTCTACGGACACCAGACGATGTTTTTGCGCCTTGTTTAATGGTCTTTCCGAAGTTAACCAATGTCTGATTGACTGCAAGCTCTTTTTTCTCAAAGTCGATATCCTGCCATCTTAGTGCACATATTTCACCTTTTCTAAGTCCGCAATATAGAGCTAGTGCATAAGCACAATAAAATCTATAATCTTTTGCTACTTTTAAAAATTCCATAGTTTGTTCAAGAGTCCATATTTTCATTTCGAGTTTCACATACTTGGGAAGTGTTACTTTTCGCATTGGATTGTCTTTGATAATTTTATACATTATGGCTTTGTCTAGTGCCTTCTTTACAACTGTTACGACTCTATCAATTGAATTTCTTGCATAACCCTCTTCATGCATACCTGTAACGAATTTTTGACATTGCATTGGGGTAAGTTTCTGAAGTCTTATGTTACCGAGTTTAGGTTTAATATGATTTTTAAAAGCCAAATAATTATGATAATAAGTTGTCTCATTAACCTGTAGAATTCTATCAGTCTTGAACCAATCCTCAAAGAAATTAGCAACAGTTAATGTGTTTGGAGAAGAGTATTGTCCAGCGTTGACCTCGTTTTTGAGTTCAAGCATTTTTTCATCAGCTTCACGCTTAGACTTAAACCCCTTTCTTCTTATTTGTTTTCTTTCACCAGTTTCATCCTGATAATCAAATATAAATCTCCAAGTCTTGGTTTTTTCATCGTATTTAGGAACTGCCATTTCAACACTCTCCCACTCTAATAGAATAGGAGTCAAAGCATGTGACTATCTTATATTATAACACATGATTTTGACTCCTATATAATGTTAACTATATGTATTATTAATCATATTAATCACTTTCCTTCTCTTAGCCACTTATCAAAAACTTCTTCATGCACTAAGTATCTTCGACCAATTACGAGTAGTATTGAAGTGATATTTGCGCCAAATTGTGGAGTTTCTTTATATATAAGGTTTATCCATGATTTAGCCCCGTTTTCCTGATTTCCTACCCCATCCAATTATGAAAGTGTAAGCAATCCATAACGAGCCGTGAAGGTGAATTGCCGTAGGCAAGAGGATGGTGCGGCAGGTCTATTATTTTGACAGTACTGCTTGCCAGTGCTGGAAATATAATAGAGTTGGTATTAGCATCCTGATTTTAACTTGAACTATGAACAATAACTAAAGTGCAAGGTCAAGTACACCGTCATAAAACTTGCACAAGACGCAAGTAGTATTCCGTAGCCATCCAACTGCATTGGCTGTCCTCAAGTTGATTATGGTTATGTTGAGTTTAACTATTCCTCTCACATCAATTCTAAGCTACGATTTGTTTGATTACTCTCATATTTCAGACTTCTATGTGGGTAGTGATCACTTTAGTTGCATGAAGATATGTTAATTGTTACCATCTCCAATCATATTTTAAATTGCAACACAAAAATGCCCTACCAAAATGTTCGACTGGCAGGGCATTAAATATTTATGTTCTATAGATTAAATCTTTAGAATTGTCTTGCACTTACATCAACATTAAGCGCATGTCCAGTGGTACTGTAGATATATACTCCAAAAGTATCAGTTATTCCGCCACCTAACATATCCTTAAATGAGATTGTTTTCTGCTCACCAGCAGCAATCTTAACATCTGTAAACACGCTACCATTCAATTTTATTTGAAATTGAACTGGATTACTGCTCTTATTCTTCATCCAAATATTTAAGTTAACACCATCAGAAGCTGTACAAGTAAATGAATCATTAAAAGCTCCACCTGTATGAGAAACAGGGATTATCTTATACGCCTCTGAGAAAAGTGAAACTAATGGTGGTTCAATCCCATTTCCAACCTGTAACCTCGTACCTGGCCCTTCAATAATATTATTTTCAAAAGTATATTCACCAAAATGAATTACATCAGTATTTTCAGAGAATGGAGATACTGTAGAAACTTCAGACACTGGAGTTACTGTAGATACTGTAGAATTTTGCGTCGTCGTTGAATCTCCAAAACTTGTTGCAGAAGCAGCAGGAGTCAACAGAAGAGATGTTGCTAAGCCTAGTTCTAGTAGTTTAATCAAATAAATCGCCTCCCAGAGATATATTAATTTGGATTACATTGTTATTATACCATTATTACCCTTATTTGTTTATAGTATCTTATTACTATAATTACTAATCTGTTTATAAGTATCATATCTTCTACAATTTTTGTTTTCAATCGATAATTTTTAATATTTTTCCACACATCATTTACCTTATATTGTAATTTACGTGGATATTGTTTTACATTAAAATCCCCTAATTAATTATTTTATTAGTTATTTTGAATCATTTACACTTGTGTAATTGATAGAAAACAACTAGCTAACAGTAACATTATCCTTAATTATACAATTTTACTGTTATAAACATAAAAGAAACACCTGACCAACTTTTGTAGGGAGGATGAAATTTCGTCCCCCTTTGCTGTTACATAAGTTCAATACACCCCATCGTTCAGCAAAATTTTGCGTAATGTTAGTTATTTCGTATCACCATAGCGCTCCGTCAAATTTGACGGACAGGTTAGACAATGTATGTTCAACATCCCCCCTTTACTTGCTTTGGGGTTCCCAAAACGGTAGATGTCTGTCAATTATCGTGAATCCCGACAATCGGAAATTTTCCGGTGGCTACATCCCCTAACGGTTCAAGAGTTCATAAGTATTAATCCTATTTACAGAAAATCCGTGATTTGAACGGTGAATTATATATGAGTTTCTGTTTTCCCTTTTAGGGTAAACATTGTCACATGCTTTGACTCGGTTTAGAAATCACAAATAGGTCACAAAAAGCAGTCAAAACGACTTATTTTCAGTCATTTATCAGTACAAGTCAGTAAATACAATTTCGTCACTAACCCTTTAACAGTAAGCTTTCTCAGTGTTTTCAAGGCTTTTTCAGAAGGCTAAAAATAGCCCATATGATTTTTACTTCACATCATAAAGCTTAGCGGCATCAGGAGCAAGGCTCGGACCTAGTTTCCCCTTCATTCGAAGTCCAATCTGGGACAAAACATGTTAAGATAGAAGGAAGAGATTTTATGCAATCTATGGAAAAAGGTGAATCACATGAGCGTTCAAAAGAACGATGACCGTAAAAAACTTGATCAAAAGCTACCCCTCATGCCCTGGTTCGTTCAGCAGTTTATTGATTATAAACGCCCTGATCTCTCCCCTTCCACACTGCTGGAGTATATCCGGGATTATGAATCTTTTTTCGGCTGGTTGCGTGCAGAGGGCTTATCTCAAGCCGGCTCAAATACCGAGATCACACTTCTAGAATTGGAAACCCTACATATGGACAGTATTGTCGGATATCGGTTGCATCTAACTACTCGCGCCGAGGGAACGAACACTCGAGTTACTGTATCCCGTAAGTTATCTGCATTACGCTCCTTATTTCATTATTTAAGTCAAATCGCCGAGGATGAGAACTTTTATCCATTGCTTAAACGCAACATTATGGCTAAGGTTGAGGTCAAACGAACACATAAGCCAAAGGATACTGCCGCTAAGTTAAAGGGTAAGATTTTGGAAGATGAGGAATTACTGGAGTTTGTGGGGTACATTTATGAAGGTTATGGACGGGATGTGGAAGGTAACAAACAGGCTTATTATTCGTTTCAATTAAATCATGAGCGCGACGCCTGTATTGCCAGCTTAATTCTGAACTCTGGCCTGCGTGTGTCTGAGGTAGTCAATCTAAACGTAGACGATTTGGATGTTAACAACAAGCTGCTATATGTCACCCGCAAAGGGAATAATGACGAAACGTTCAAGACACCTGTCTATTTTCGAGAGCAAGCTAAAGATGATCTAGCTCTTTATCTTAGTCTGCGCCAATCTCGCTACAAAACACCCAAGAGAGAAAAAGCCTTGTTTATCTCTCTCCCTAACGGGCGTCAAGAAGGCAAACGTATGACCAAACGTGCGATTCAAGAAATGATTATTAAGTACGCTAAACGCTTTGGTAAACCGTATCTTACGGTTCATAAGCTGCGTCATTCTTTTGCAACAGATTATTATCTGCAAAATGATATTTATAAAACGAAGGAACAGCTCGGGCACGCATCCACCGAAACAACTGAGATCTACGCTCATCTAACGGATAAAACGATGTCCGAGGCGATCGAGCGGCGTACCGATAATTAATCATCACCAAGGGGAGCTTATACTTCGGATGAGTAGCCGCTCTTCGCTAGTGCAGAGTTGTTATCGGTCTCAGCGGACCTTAAATGCAGGATTATCTCACATTTGGGTGGCTAACGGACCCCCAAGGTCGCTATTGGCCTGAAATACGTAAATATGAGCTCCATTCTATGAAATAGCGACGCTGAGGTCCGAAACCCCGCTTAAAAGGTGATAAATAAACAAATAAGATCATCTGAGTCCTTAAGCATCCGCGGGGGATTAATCTCGGCAGTGGTGTAGGCTAATAACTCCAACCAGCAGAGCAGCGACTCTTCCGATAGGAGAATTGCTATGATAGTGTTGCCTACCCGGGCATTTCATTCTCGCTTTTTTTCAAATTTGAGTACAACCGGCGGGCACCCCTAACCCTTTTATTGTTGCACTAAAAACCCACTTACGGTACGCAAGTGGGTTTTCTTATTCTAGTTTCTGGGGTAAAATCTCCCTTTAAACCGGTTGTAAGCGACTATTGGGTTAGCGCGAAAACTGTTTTTTGTTTATCTATTGTGAATTTTTCATATGTTGAAATGTTGGCAATAATAACGTTGGCTTAGCAATTATATGGCGATTTCTGTGCGTGCGTGGATATCAAATACCTTTTAATCATCGATGGCCAGAGTACCCTCCACATCTAGCCCCGAATCTCTCCTGGCAGCTTGATCACTGTTACCTTATCTCCGGCAGATAGCCCCTTTTCTTCTGGGGGTACAACTATCAAACAGTCGCTATCCTTGATCGTGACCGTTACGGAAGATTCATCAATGAGTGCCGGATAAGCAAACAGGCTGCCGTCTTTAATTTCTAACCGAGCTCGCACAAATCTAGTAAAATTATTCACTCTTTTATAATCTGTGCCGAGTGTAGCGCTCCATTCCGGTAAAAAAGGCTGAGAAGCACTTTGCATCAGTGAAATCACAGGCCGTGCAAACAGTTGAAACCCAACGAAACAAGCCCCCGGATTCCCGGATAAAGCTAACAGCAGCTTACCCCCTCTAACCGCAGCAGTAGTTACGCTTCCCGGACGCATCGTCACTTTGTTGAACAACATATTACCACTTTGTTCGCGAACCAAGTCGCCCATGATATCATAATCCCCCACAGAAACGCCACCCGTTGTAATCACAAAATCATAAGTTTCCAGCGCCATCTGTACTTTACTTCTAGCCAGCTCCAGATCATCCACAATAGCGCCTAACATTACTGGAACCCCCCCTGTTTCTTTGACTAGAGCTTCTAGCATAGGGGAGTTACTATTGCGGATTTTGCCAGGCTCCAGCGGCTCATGCACTTCCAGCAGCTCTGTTCCTGTGGCAAAGATGGCTACCTTGGGACGACGATAGACTTTCACGGTATGTAATCCAAACGCTGCAAGAACAGCTATATCCCCCGCAGAGATTAACCTTCCTGTAGGCAATACAAGATCACCTTGGCTTAATTCGAAACCTTGAGGTGTGATATTGCTGTTTGCTTCTAGTTTTTTTCGAATTCCAACGTAAGTCTTTCCTTCCTCTTCACGTCTCTCCGTGACCTCCAGCATCACCACAGCATCTGCACCAACCGGTACTTGTGCACCCGTCATAATTCTTGCGGCTGTTCCCGGAGTTATATCTAACGCAGGCACTGCGCCACACGGAATATTATCCACAATTTCTAACCATACCACTTGTCCATTAACACAGTTACGGGTATCCCCCGCGATAATCGCATATCCATCCATACTAGATCGATTAAACGCAGGAAATGGGTGTGGAGCAATCACCTTTTCAGCCAAATAACGTCCACAACACTCATCCAGCGATACGTCTTCTGATTCTAGCGGATTGGCATATTTGATTATTTTGGCCTGAGCTTCTTTTACTTGCAGTGCTTCACGCTGAAATTTATTATCCTTCATAAAGACCTCCGCTCTGAATCGTCGATGTTTGCAGTAATAGGTATTATTTTAACATGAGACCTCTTGAAGTAAAATTATAAACACAAAAGGCCACCATCCATGTTTATGGGCAGCAGCCTTTTCTACAATATTTTTTCCGGTATAGTGATCCATTACTTCTCTACTAGGCTAGGATGCTCTAATTACCTTTACATCCCCAGGGATTATTTTCTCCCCTTCATAAAGCATAAACCGTCCATGTTGCCACTCTACACGCAGTAGACGTGAATCATCTGATTGATATTGCCACACATGCTGCTCTCCACCATTCATAAATGGCGTCTGACCTGCAACAGCGACAAAACCTTCATATTCTTCCTCCAGGAAAAATGTATAGCCATCGAGCTCAAGCGTTGCTGGAACCTCAGCAGGATTATCTAACCGCCCATCGATAGGTCTGTACAATCCATATTGCAGCTGTTCCCGCTCTTCTATATGAAGATAAGATATCTGGCTTCCATCTCTAAGGGTCAGAACTACAGCATTACGGCCCCGATTATGTGTCCGGCCAGTAACTTCATAGGTGACAAGCGATACTTCACAAATGTCTCCGGGAGACAAATTAAGCATACTTTTTTGAACTTCCTGAGGCGCTGGCTTAGAGAAAAGGTTACCTATACGTTTCCACATACTCAACTTGATCGTTCCTCCTACATAAAGGCAGTAATAATTAAAGCACCCGTAATTTGCAGTGAACCTGATAGCAGGCCATATCCGATTTTACCAAGCTGTGTACCATGATCCAGATCCAGCTTCCCCCAATTTGCTAGTAGAAGTCGAACCGTTCTTTCTAAAATTAACAAAAGCAAAAATGATACCAACGAAATCAGCAACGCATCTAACAAACTATTAGAAGCCGCTATCGATGAAGATAAAATGAAGGCCTGAGCTAAAAGCTTCATTACAAACCTTGTAGTCACCGCCATATTTCCAGCCTTTAACTCTTCTATATCGTTATAACGAGTAAAAAGTGAATCTATATACATCAGTACAAACAGCAACACAGCGCCGCTCACCGTCCACACGACCATGGACACCAGAATATGGAGATCCATTCTATAGCCCCCGCTTAATCATTTTGCATGCCTTTCATAAGCATAGATAAAGCGAAGAAGAAACGAATTTCTGTCTCCCCTTCGCCTGTGAACACCAGCCGTGAACCGGCTAAAGATCAAATGTTATTGCTTCTCGTATTGTTTCATCAGAGCCGCCAGTTCATCTTCAACCGCTTGATCTTTGTTCAGCTTCTCGAATTCATCATCCAGAGATTTATTGCCTGAACTCATCTCATTGCTGGCTTCAGCCTGAGCTTCTGCTTGCAGCATTTTATCTTCCATACGTTTGAGTCCTGCAGACGCTGAATCGGAACTAAATCCGCTCATTGCTTTGTTGATCTCGGTTTGAGCTTTGGCAGCGTTATAACGTGCAACCAATGTCTCACGTTTGTTCTTCATTTGGGTAAGCTGTTTGCGCATCTCTTCAAGCTTGCCACGAAGGTTATCCGCAGAGGCTTTGTTCTGATCAAAGCTGGCTTTGTATTCTACCAGTTTAGCTTCAGCAGCATTTTTCTCTTCCAGAGCGCGGCGAGCAAGGTCAACATTACCCGCTTGAGCTGCTGCATGAGCCTGTTGGGTGCGTTTGTTAACAAGCGCTTCTTGTTCTTCATACAGCTGTTTGAATTTCTTCTCAATGGCGATTTGCGCCGCTACAGCTTTTTCTGCATCTTCTAAATCTTCGGTCATATCACGAATGTATTGATCTGTCATTTTAATCGGGTCTTCTGCTTTGTCAATAATCGCGTTCACATTAGACATGGTTAAATCGCGCAATCTTTTAAATATAGACATGGTTTCATTCCTCCAAAAGATAATTTAATTCCTCACATGCTATCTTTTACGTAGAATTGCCACTACCGTTTCATATTTGTTGCGCTAAATATTGATTTACTTTTAAATTCACAATTTCCACGACTTCCATAATACCTTCTTTCGTGAGATTGTCGTAATGAATCCCCATCACTACTGTGACCGTCTTGTTCAGCGCTTCAGCTACTCTGATCGCAATGGGCTCGCTTATCGTGTGCTCTTTATGATGAGGAACCGCTGAAGTCAGTACTTTAACCTGCTCCCCCTCCAGATAAGCAGTACTCGTCGCACCAATATGCCGAACACCTCCACTAATTAAGAGCAAGAGATCACGTCCGACAGCCGTCGCCTTCAGCTCAATATCCTCAGGATCAATCTGGTTAGTAGTCATTAGTATTCCCCTCACTACTTCACTTTATATAATGCCCCGTATTTCCTCTAGTGATTGAATATTTTCTTCAACCATAAATTGCTCAAGCTCTGCAACTAGCTGACTACCTGCACGCAAGTTCATAAAATTATAAGTTCCCACTTGGATAACTGCAGCACCTGCCATAATAAACTCGATGATATCCGTTGCTGAAGTGATGCCACCCATTCCGATCACGGGAATCGTTACGTTTTGTGCGACTTGATGCACCATACGCAGAGCGACAGGCTTAATCGCAGGTCCAGACAATCCAGCATATAAGTTATTGAATACACTGCTTCTACGGCGGACATCAATCTTCATTCCTGAGATAGTGTTGATGAGCGAGACAGCGTCTGCACCCTCCTCCTGACACATTTGTGCCATTTCAACGATATTTTCGGCTCCCGGCGACAGCTTTACAGCGAGGGGCAGTTTAGTTGCGCGTCTAACAGCCTGTACTACTTTTTGAGCTTCTGAAGTTTGGATCCCAAACGCAATGCCGCCCTCTTTAACATTTGGACAAGAAATATTCAATTCAATCATGTCTACTGCTGTCTTACCTGCACTCGCACGAGCATCTGCATCCCGCTGAATCATCTCAGCTCCAAGAACATAATCTTCAAGTGTGCCTCCACCCAGGTTGACCAAACGAGCGGTGTCGAGTGTTTCCCAATAAGGGCATTCTTTATCTAAAAATGCAGCTACACCCGGATTCTCGAGTCCCACACTATTCAGCATACCAGAAGCTGTCTCGTATACACGAGTGCCGGGATTCCCCGCTTTCGGATTGAGGGTTAACCCCTTGCCAGAGATTCCGCCCAGCAGAGACACATCATACAGCTTGCCATATTCACGGCCAAAACCAAACGTTCCAGAGGCCATTATTATTGGATTTTTAAAATGAACGCCAGCAATTGTTGTGTTCAACTTAGTCATGGAAAAGCACCTCCTCAGAAAGAAACACAGGTC
Source organism: Paenibacillus sp. FSL R7-0048 (assembly GCF_038004505.1). Lineage (NCBI taxonomy): Bacteria > Bacillati > Bacillota > Bacilli > Caryophanales > Paenibacillaceae > Paenibacillus > Paenibacillus sp. FSL R7-0048. The sequence continues at coordinate 3,952,727 of NZ_JBBORF010000001.1, forward strand.
CGTCTGCACAGGCCTTCTTTTGACCATCACGGCAGGATACACTGCAGACCAGACAGGCTCCAATCCCACAAGCCATTCGGTTCTCTAGAGAAAGGTATACTTTCGTTCTACTGCCTGCTTCTTCAGCAGCAATGCCTTTACGTTGAGCAGCTTTAAGCATAGGGTGTGGGCCGCAGACAAAGACATGATCATATTGGCTGAAATCCACACTATCCAAAATTAAACCGCCAACATCGACTACAAGCTCACTTGCAAGTGGGCGAAACGCTTCTGTCCGGTAAGCTTCACGGCTAAAGCCCAAAAAAATATCACTCCCCGGATGCTGCTTCGCACAATAATAAAGCGGTGCAATTCCGATCCCACCGCCGATGAGTGCAACCTTCCCTTCGACCTGTGGAAATCCATTTCCAAAAGGGCCCTCAAGCTCTACCGAATCACCTGAACCCAGTCGTGAGAATATCTCCGTACCTTCCCCAACGACGTGATACAGAAATTCAACACTATCCTCGTGTACTTCATGTATACTTAAGGGTCTGGATAGGATGGGGTAAGCTCCCCATGCCCGTAACATGTAGAATTGACCCATTGCTCCGCCACTATTCGTCTCTACCTTAAGGTGATACACACCATCTGTCAGCCGTTCGTTACTTAGAACCGTCCCCACGTTATCAAGCTCCTTCAAATTTTATCTTTATTAAGATTGCCTTAGAAGGAGCATAAAATCTGTGACAAACTTCACACCGAAAATGGTCTAGCCTCTTTTCCAAATCCCACGTTCATAAGGTTTAGGTACATCATGTACGCCACCAAGCGCTTCTTCAGCATGTAAAGCCCAATAAGGATCACTTAACATCCCACGGCCAATAGCTACAAGCTCCGCCCTTTTTTCTGCAATGATGGACTGTGCCTCAGAATAGGCTTCAAGCCGTCCTACCGCAATTACTGGCACTTGTAATCCACTGCGAATATATTCTGCCAGATCTGCTTGGTAGGCTGGGCCCGCATTAGGTCCACCATTAGAGCCAATGGGACCTTCACCACCTGAAGACACATGGAACATATCCACTCCAGCATCCTTATATCGGCGGCAAAACGCCAGGGCATAGTCAGCATCATATCCACCATCAACATATTCTTTCGCGGAAACCCTCATGATCAAGGGCATATCTACTGGCACTACTTCTCGAATTGCTGCAACTACTTGTACTCCAAAAAGTGCTGGATCTTGTCCATATTCATCCAATCTGATGTTGGTCAGAGGTGAATGAAACTGGTGAATTAAGTAGCCATGCGCACCATGAATCTCCACAGTATCAAATCCTGCCTCCACAGCTCTACGAGCGGCAGCACGAAAGGCTTCTATCATCTCAAGGATGCCTTCCTTAGAAAGCGCCTGTGGCTGCTTAGAACGAGCATCAAATGGAATTGCAGAAGGGGCAACCGGCGGTTCAGCATCGACTGCTTTACGTCCAGCATGACCTAGTTGAATGGCTATTTTTGCCCCATAGGCATGTACACTATCTGTGAGCTTACGATAAGCCTCTATATGTGTATCACTCCAAATCCCTGTATCCCGGTTCGTTATTCTACCGTCTGGATGGACTCCAGTCATCTCGACAATGATTAGACCAGTACCTCCAACAGCACGGCTTACATAATGAACAAAATGCCAATCATTAGGAATTCCATCCTCTTTATCCACCGAATACTGGCACATAGGCGGCATAACAATACGATTTTTCAGCGTTAAACCCTTCAATTCATAAGGTGCAAACAATTCTGACATCCTTGTCCCCATCCTTCCACCTGTCTATAATTGGCCCGGGAATATCCCGTTCTATTTAGTATACACGCATTAGGGTGTGCAAGAAATCTTTACCAGAGCCCTTGAAGAAACGGCATAAATTCATCCTTCAATGGAGATAACAATGAAGAATATGGTGATGATCAGGTAGTAAAGGAGGCATAGGGGGATGTATGATCAACGGAGAGTCCAGAAACTGCTAGTAGTATTAGGATCAATCATTGTCCTGCTATTTCCAACCTCTTCAGCAGAGGTTGCTTCAGCCCCAGCTCAGAGTCAGAAACCCTCACAGGATCAAATTAAAAGCACGCAAACCACTGACGAAGACAAGGCGATATCTGCGGGAACTTCTACTACAAATAATTCAACGAGCAGCAACAATAAGAACACTAAGGGCTTGTCTCTGAGTCAGCTATTACACAAATATCCCGAGACCTTTAAGACCAGCGGTCCTCGGAATAAAGTCATCGCCTTAACTTTTGATGATGTGCCTGACCCAAGGTTTACACCCCAATTGCTAGATGTTCTTAAGAAATATCATGTCAAAGCTACCTTCTTCGTGGTGGGAAGCCGAGCTGAGAAACATCCCGCTCTAGTGAAGAGGATGATTAGAGAAGGACATGCTATTGGAAATCACTCTTATGATCATCCTCAGTTTGTGAAGCTAAAGATGCATGATTTCAGATCACAGATCATTGAGACCGAGAACATTATTCAAACCTTAGCCGGATATAAACCACGCTTGATTCGTCCACCCTATGGAGATATCTCTGAGCAACAGTTGAGATGGGCAAAAAATCATGGTTATAAGCTTGTAAATTGGAATGTGGATTCGTTGGACTGGAAGGGACTTTCCAAAACTCAAGTTAGAAATAACATCTTAGCTAATGCTGGAAAAGGAGCAATTATCCTTCAGCATGGTGGAGGTGGGCCGGGTAGTGATCTTCGCGGAACGATTCAGGCTTTACCTGAGGTAATCACGATTATGCGTAAACGTGGCTATTCCTTCGTTACCGTTCCTCAATTGCTGCAGGTCTCTAAAAATAAATAAACAAGAAACGGAGGCAGCCGCTAAGGACTCCCTCCGTTTCTTGTTTAACCTATTTAACCCATTTCATATCTCTATAATAAATCTCTATATTTTTATCTAGCTATTTAACAATGTATAATTGTACATATTGATAACCAAAATCGGCTACAAAGCTTTGGCTGCCTGGGATAAAGATATCGATCCGGTTACCTTTAATGGCACTTCCCATATCGGTTGCAGTAGCCAGAAAAGCTTCTTTAGGCAATCCTGCGTGTGAATGTCCGGTAACCAATACTTTTGTTCCGAGAGGAATTACACTTGGATCAACTGCGATGGTTCCTAGCTTGAGTGGGTTCCCGAAATAATCAACGGCACCCCAGCCTCCATTCTCACTAGCCGCTGAGGAATAAGCAGAAGCCTTAACTTGTATCGATTTCTCGTAGTTAAAGGACTTGCCCCATGCTTCAACTGTTTTTGATTCTGGAGTAACATTCAGGCTTGGTGTAAGCACTGGAGTTTCTGTCGTAGCCACAGACTCTGCTTGCATTTTACTTGGGATCGTTATTTTAAGTCCATCGTAAATATTAAGAGCAGCAACGTTTGGATTAGCTTTCATTAAATCATTAACACCGACATTGTATTGCTGAGACAGAGTATAGAAAGTATTGCCTTCCTTTGCAATATGAACGCTGTCTGCAAAAGCAGGAGCGGTGTGCAGCAATGCACTAATTCCCATAACTGCAGCAAGGGTTTTAATGGTTCTGAACTTGTTCTTCATAAATGCCTCCTCTTTAGATGGGCGTAAGCGGTATGACTTCCGTATACGCTCGTGTACATTTCCTGTACTTATGTACATCTTGTGTGATGTCCTGATGTATTGTTGTCATTTGTAAAACTGACAGGACTTAATATATCACAATTTTGTAACCTATGCGTATGTAATTGTTACCATTCTGAAATAACATGTTTAATTATTGTCTTTTGTCCATTAAGAAGTTAACGTAATTTTGATTATGTTAACTAAATAGCGACAATCACATCCTATTATATAAGATAATTAAATAATATTCTTTGAGATTTTACATAGATTTAACATTTCGTGCCTCATCCAATAGTAAAATGATAGAATATGATAAATAGATTTGAGATATAGACATCGAAGCATATTTGGAGGTCCCATGAATACAGAAGAGATTAAAAACAATCAGAGCAGTCCAGCCACTGCTTACCTCAATAGGGATTTGAGCTGGATCGAATTTAACCGCCGCGTACTCAAGGAGGCGCAGGACCCTGATAACCCTTTAATGGAACGTGCCAGATTTCTGGCGATCGTCTCGAGCAATCTGGATGAATTCATAAGCGTTCGTGTGGCGGGAATTCAGGATCAGATCCGGGCGGGCTATACTAAAAAAGATTTCACAGGCTACACCCCTTCCGGGCTGTATAAACGCCTCATCAAACGCGTAACCAAAATCATTGCCGATCAATACCGGACGTTCCGTGATATTTCGCGGAGTTTGCATAAAGAAGGCATCGTATTTGTGGATTATGAGGATCTTACCCATGCCCAAGAGCAGTCCATAGAACAGTATTACCGGGATATCATCTATCCTGTACTAACGCCAATGGCTGTTGATCAGAGCCGGCCGTTTCCACTCGTGCACAGCCAGTTTATCTACCTAGCTGTTGTTCTTACTCGTAAGAATGGTCTTGAGGAGGAGCCTTATTTTGCTATCCTGCAAATTCCTTCGAATCTGCCAAGATGTATCCCTCTTCCCCACCGCTCTAATAGTAAGAAAAGACAATTTGTATTTATTGAAGATGTGATCCGCCATCACATTCAAACCTTATTCAGCGGTTACGAACCTGTTGCGGTTAGTGAGTTTCGTTTGACTCGTAACTCAGATCTTACGATCGATGAGGAAGGTGCAGAGGATCTGCTGGAAGAGATCGAAAAAGAGCTGCGCAAGCGTCGTCGCGGGGTGCCAGCCCGTTTGGAAGTACAAAAAGGTATCCATCCCTATGCTCTTGAGCAGCTGCAAGCGGAATTTGAGCTGGAGGACTTCGTATTTGAAATTGAAGGTCCGCTTGATCTAGGCTTTCTTCGTAATTTTGCCGGAAGCTTAAAAGGTTTTGGTTACATGAACTATCCACCTATTGAGCCGGTTTATCCTGCTGAATTTCAAGAAAACGAGGATTTCTTCGAGGTGCTGCGTGAACGGGATGTATTAGTCTACCACCCTTACGAGTCTTTTGATGCAATGACAGACTTTATCATTCAAGCTTCAGAGGATGAGCAAGTGATGGCGATTAAAATGACCTTATACCGTGTCAGTGGAAATTCTCCACTTATTACTGCACTAGCCAATGCTGCGGAGTCTGGTAAGCAAGTTACAGTGGTTGTAGAGTTAAAAGCTCGATTTGATGAGGAACGGAACATCGCTTGGGCACGCCAGCTTGAAAAATCAGGCTGTCATGTCGTTTATGGTCTGATCGGACTCAAAACGCATGCCAAAGTGACCTTGATTGTCCGCCAGGAAGGCCCTGAACTGCGCCGTTACGTGCATGTAGGCACAGGAAACTATAATGACAGTACAGCCAAGGCCTACACGGATCTCAGTCTATTCACCGCCCAAAGCGATATCGGACTGGACGCTTCTGAGCTGTTTAATCAAATGACTGGATATTCGGCTAATTTTGACTGGCATTCCTTCATTGTTGCACCGACGAATATGAGCTTATCCTTGCAAAAGCTAATGATGCGTGAAGCTGAACATGCACGGGCAGGCAGACCCGCTCGCATAATCGCCAAGATGAACTCGCTCTCTAATCAGCAAGTGATAGACGATTTATATAGCGCAGCCCAAGCCGGTGTCTCCATTGACTTAATCGTGCGAGGGGTTTGCTGCCTACGTCCGGGAATAGAGGGCTTAAGCGAAAACATTACCGTACGCAGTATTGTAGACCGTTTTCTGGAGCACTCCCGGATCTATTATTTCGAAAATGGCGGCAAACCTGAGGTGTATTTATCCAGTGCTGACTGGATGACTAGAAACCTAACCCGCCGGATTGAGCTGATGTGTCCTGTCAGAGACAGCGGCATCCGTAAACAGATCGTCAAAATTCTAGAGTTGTCTCTAAAAGATAATGTTAAAGCCAGCTTCTTGCAGGCTAATGGATATTACGAACAACCAGACGACAAAAAGGCCCCTTTCCGGAGCCAGTTTGCTGCGATGGATGTTACACGTTGGAAGGGAAGCCGAGTTTTACCTTCACCGCCCAAGCATTCTTAAATGCTTTTATCGCGTTCTCAATGTCCTCTAGGCCAATTAGCAGTGACGATGCGCCCTCTAAGTCCAGATGAAGCGTATTGCCGTGCAGATTGGCCTTCAGGCCGCTTACAATTCCAATCTCCGTGCTGTCCAACGCAATGCTAAGCTGGACAAGCGACCCGAGCTTATGAATCCACTCTTCGTCGGATGGCAGCAAAATGTCCTTATGTTGTTGGGACAATTTCTGCTTCCGGCTTTTTGTGCTGTATGAGGCAATCATGGCGCAAAGAATAAGCTGACGGTGGGTAAGTCCACGAATCGGTGAATTCATCAACCAATACAAAGTATGTCTTTTGGATTGGTAATAGTTAATATTCGTTCCCGTACGATGCAGCATGATGGACACGTAAATTAACATCTCGTGCTCTGCTCTATTCGATTCATCTTTAAATGCGTCAAACAGGCTGAGTGCCAGCTTGTTGATATGATCTAAATACCGTTTAGAAGTATGAATATCAAAGCGAATGATCGTGTTTAAGCTATATTCCAATGCACTATCACGCACTGGCTGCTCCGGCTCCAGCAGATCATGCAGCAAGCCTTCTCTGAGCCCTTCCCCGCTGATTACCGCCTCACTCGCCCCAATATACTGATACACCGTATGGAAAATAATCAACCCGGATACAATGATATCCGCCCGACTCTTAGATAATCCATCTAAATCCTTACGTTTTTCGTAAGGCATTGAAGGTAGGGTGTTCATAAAGTGCTCGATCGTCTCACTGGTCATCGTATAGCCATGGGAGTTAGGCAATGAGTATGCTCGTGTCTTCTGATCCAGCTTCCCTAAGGAACGAACCGTCCCTCCTAAACCGAATAAAGGAAGCCCAGCTTTGGCATTTAGCCAATCATGCTCAACCAGTCTGCCCAGAACAAAGGTCTGCAGCTTGTGAATCTGCTCATCGCTCCAATTCCCACCTTGGCCAAACATTAGGTTGGTATTTACTGCCCCGAACGGGAAAGAAATGCTGTGTTGATAACGCCGCTCACAAAAAAGAGTGATTTCAGTACTCCCGCCACCAATATCAATGACATAACCATCCTCTACATTAAAGGCATTAATAACACCCAAGAAGCCATAATATGCCTCCTGGTGGCCACTGATCACCTCAATCGGAATGGAAGAGGATTGTGACAAAAAGCTTATTATTTCACTTGAGTTAGCCGCATTACGAATGGCTGCCGTTGCACCCGCCCGAATGGTTTCCACTGCAAAAGCGTTGCAGATTTCCTTAAACTGCCGCAAGACCGGAACAATCGTTTCCATGTCCTTTTGTTCCAGTCTATTCTCCTTCGTAATCTTCTCACTAAGGCGAGCGGAGTACTTACACTCCTTGATGATCTTATAGCCTCCTTCGCGCGTTGTATCATAAATTACAAGACGAATGGAGTTCGAACCAATATCAATAATGCCTATCCGGCGTAGATCATCTCTCATTATGTATGTACTCCTTTTCCTGTTGATTGACTGACCATCTATTATACATGGTTTACATAAATAAATGAACTCAGCCCCCAGCGATATATTCCCACATTACCCTCAGGACCCTATAACAAAACGGCCACTGGATACTTGTCCAGGGCCGTTTTGACGAATTCTTTATAATACTTTACTTAAAAAATCCTTAGTCCGAGCATGTGTAGGATTACCGAATACTTGTTCAGGAGTACCCTGTTCAACGATGAACCCGCCATCCATAAACAGAATGCGGTCACCCACTTCACGGGCAAAGCCCATCTCATGTGTAACAATAACCATTGTCATTCCGTCTTCGGCAAGCTTTTTCATAACCTCAAGTACCTCTCCTACCATTTCCGGATCAAGCGCTGAGGTAGGCTCATCAAAAAGCATCACATGGGGCTGCATGGCTAATGCACGAGCAATCGCGATCCGCTGCTTTTGTCCACCGGACAATTGAGCTGGATAAACATCCTTTTTATCTTCAAGCCCTACAGTCTTGAGGAGCTCCATTGCGAATTTATCGGCCACAGCCTGCTGCTGTTTTCTTACTTTAATCGGTGCGAGCGTAATGTTTTGCAGAACGGTTTTGTGCGGAAAAAGGTTGAACTGCTGAAAAACCATCCCCATCTTCTCACGCGTTGCATTGATATCATGCTTCTTTGAGGTGATCGATTCCCCTTCAAAAGTGATCTCGCCACCTGTAGGCTGCTCCAATAAATTCAAGCAGCGCAGAAAGGTACTTTTTCCCGAACCACTGGGCCCGATTACAACGACAACCTCACCCTTTTTAATCTCCAAATCGATTCCTTTGAGAATCTCCAGCTTTCCGTAATGCTTCTGCAGGTTCTTAACGGCGATCATCGGTATTCAGCCTCCTTTCGAGTCTACCTAGGATCTTGGAAAGCGTAAATGTTAGAACAAAATACATAAATGCAGCAATCACGAGTGGTGTCATGCCATCATACGAAATCGTTGTAACTGTACGAGCTTGAAACATCAAATCCGTTACTCCGATAAATGAAATAATCGATGATTCCTTGATAATGGTAATGAACTCATTACCGATTGCCGGAAGTACACTTTTAAGTGCCTGAGGAAGTACAATATGACGCATGGTCATCCCTTGTTTCATTCCAAGTGAACGTGCGGCCTCCGTTTGTCCACGATCGACACCCTGAATCCCGGCACGAAAAATTTCTGCCAGATAAGCAGAACTGTTAATGGAGAGTGTAATCGCCCCGGACTGAATCGGAGTAAACTCAATCCCAAACGTCGCCAGCCCGTAATGGATGAGAAACAATTGCACAAGCATTGGAGTGCCCCGCAAAAATTCAACCCAAGCTGTGGCTAAGAAACGTAACACTCTCCATTTTGACATGCGTAGTAGAGAGACGATAATCCCAAGAATGAAGCCAAATAATACACCAAGAACAGCAAGTAGCAAGGTATATTGTAGTCCAGTCAAGAAAAGATCACGATAATCATAAGCCATTCTAAATAAAGTAATATCCAATATCTTATCCTCCTATCTCCAAAAAAATAGAAAATAGCAAAGTTCCGCTATTTTCTGTAATACACATACATTTTACTTCAGCAGACCTAAAGCAATATACATTCCATTCCTTACTTCGTGCTTTCAGCAAGCTCGCTGGCAGCCGCTACATATTCATCAATCTTACCTTCTGATTCTAGACGTTTAAGTGTAGCATTTACTTTATCCAGAAGCTCTGTATTGCCTTTTTTAATCCCAATTGCGTATCCATCATCTTCTACTTCAGGCTTAGCATCGGTAATTACAAGACCCGCTAAATTCTTAACAAAAGATTTGGCTACAGGTCCTTCAATAATTGCTGTATCGATACGGTTAGATTGCAATTGCAGAACGATCTCGGAGATTTTACCAAGAGAAGTGATCTTTGCGCCTTCAATCTCTTTGGCGATTTCTTCTTGAATAGAGCCTGTCTGTACACCAATTTTGGTACCCTTCACCGCGTCCATAGTAGCGTATTTATCTTTATCTGCTTCGCGTACTACAATAGCTTGTTCTGCTTTGTAATAAATATCTGAAAGTTCAACCGCTTTTTTGCGTTCTTCAGTCGGGCTAAGACCGGAAATCACCATATCTACGCGTCCACTGGACAATTCGTTAAGCAGTGAATCAAAAGGCAGATCCTTAACTTCAAGCTCAGCGCCCATGTCGGCAGCAATTTCCTTAGCAATGTCGATATCAAAACCTACGATGGTATCTTTTCCGTCCACTACTTTATGGAATTCGTACGGAGGAAAATCTGCACTTGTTCCCATAATCAGCTTTTTAGTAACTGCACCGGAATTTGCATTACCACTAGCAGCGGTATCATTATCATTTTTATTTTGACCGCAGCCTGAAAGCAGACCTACCGCTAATACCATTCCTAAACTAAGTTTACCCCATTTGTTCATTTCTATATCTCCCCTATTCATATGAAAAAATCTAAGTTGACCCAATGACTGACTTATTATAAATCAGAACGCATGAATATGCAAAGGCATAATTGTGACAATAACTTCCTTTTAATGGATTTCTATGAGGTGAATTCTATAATACGCAGCTAAAAAATCACTTTTATTCACGTTGAAGCTAAATTTATACATTTTTACTATCCCCTATACTGGCTAAATCATTCGACTGTTTATTCCTAATTTCATAAAAAAAGGACTGCTCCCAGAGTATTTACCATACTCCCAGGTGCAATCCCTTATTAACCCATTACAGAATTCGTTAAACTTTATCTGGTTATATCATCGTAGATATCCATGTACTGCTGAGCGGATACATTCCAGCTATAATCTCCCGCGAAAGCATTTTTTGTGATCTTTTTCCAATGTTCAGGCTGCTTGTAAAAAGAAAGCGCCCGGCGCAGCGTAAACATCATATCGTGTGCATTATAATTGCTGAACGTAAAGCCATTGCCTTCACCGGTTTCTTCATTATAAGCGTGCACAGTATCATTTAGGCCACCTGTCTCACGGACAACGGGTATGCTACCATACCGTAAAGCGAGCAGCTGGCTGATGCCACAGGGCTCAAACTTAGACGGCATAAGGAAGATATCGCTGGCAGCATATATTTTTCGTGAGAGTGCATCATTAAATAATATCTGTGAAGACAGCTTGGTCGGATACCGCCATGCCGCTTCCTTGAACCAACGCTCGTAGGATTCATCACCTGTTCCAAGCAGCACAAATTGAATATCCTCGTGATATAGCAGCTCATCCAGCACTCGGGTAAGCAGATCTAAACCTTTGGAGTCCACGAGACGCGTGACCATGGCTACCATTGGGATATTAGCATCCACAGGTAATCCCAGCTCTTCCTGCAAGGCTACTTTGTTCTCCGTCTTCTTGGTCAAATTAGAACGATAACGGGTAACAAGGCTCGAATCTGTCGCTGGATTATAACTTTTAGTATCAATGCCATTCACAATCCCACTTAAAACATCTGACCGTGCGTTCAACAAACCATCCAGGCCGTAACCATAATAAGGTGTGCGAATTTCTTCTGAATAAGTCGGACTGACGGTCGTGACCCGATCACTGAATACAATCCCGCCTTTTAAGAAATTCACATTACCATAGTACTCCACACTACCAAAATAGCTGCTATCCAGACCTAACAGCTCTCCAAGTACCTCATAAGGAAACACTCCCTGATACAACAGGTTATGTATTGTAAATACACTCCGCATTTCACTGTAAAATGGATTGTGGCGATAATGCCCCTGTAGCAGCATTGGAATTACGGCCGCGTGCCAATCATGGCAATGCAGTACATCAGGCTGGAAATCAATGGCTGGCAGACACTCCAGCACTGCACGATTATAGAACGCAAACCGTTCACCATCGTCCATATAACCATAAATTCCATCACGGCCAAAATAATACTCGTTGTCGATAAAATAAACGGGGATACCCTCATAGATAATGCGTTCAATTCCACAGTATTGTTTTCGCCAGCCAATTGGAACATACACTTCCGTTAAATGCTCCATTTGAGCGGTGAACTTGTCAGGAATCCCACGATATTTAGGCAAAATCACTCGTACATCTACCCCGGCAGCCTTCAGCGCTTTAGGTAATGCTCCAATGACATCGGCCAAACCACCCGTTTTGACAAAAGGATGGGCTTCAGCTGCGGCAAATAAAACCTTCATGATTATTTCCCCCTTAAACTGTACGGATTCTCTATTCGTACTTAGATCTATAACTCTTTTGCCTCTTTATTCTTACCCATTCGTGACGTTTTTTTAAACACCAGGAAGCTAAGGGGCGGAAGAGTCAGCTCTATGCTGTTCACCTGATTGTGCCATTCCAGCTTAACGCTCTTTTGAGGGACATTGTGCAATCCGGAGCCACCATACTCTTCATTTTCTGAGCTAAAGAGCTCTTCATAAGTCCCGGCCCGTGGCACGCCTATACGATAATTGTGCCGTTCTACCGGTTGAAAATTGATGACTATAAGCAGCGTATCTCCTGGTTTCTTCCCTCGGCGTATATACGAAATCACACTTTGATCATTGTCATCCGCATCAATCCACTGATAACCCTCTTGAGAATGATCCAGCTCCCACAACGCTTTTTCGGAGCGATACAGTTTATTAAGTGCAGCCGTGTAGGCAAGCATACGACGATGGCTCTCATAATCCAACAGCAGCCAGTCCAGCTGCTCCTGATCCTTCCACTCGATAAACTGACCGAATTCCCCACCCATAAACAGAAGCTTTTTACCGGGATGAGAGATCTGATATCCCAGCAGCTGCCTGAGACCTGCGAACTTTTGTTCATAAGCACCCGGCATTTTGTCTAACAAAGACTTCTTGCCGTGAACAACCTCATCATGCGATAGCGGCAATGCGTAATTTTCGGCATAAGCATAACATATTGGGAACGTAAGTAAATTATGATGATAAGGGCGCCCACCAAAATCATGTTCTATGTAGCCTAGCGTATCATTCATCCAACCCATATTCCATTTGTAATTGAAGCCAAGGCCCCCTTCATGCACTGGTGCAGTAACCCCCGGCCAAGCACTGGACTCCTCAGCCATCATCAATGCTTTTGGGAAATAATGAAAGATAGCCTTGTTCAGATTCTGGATAAATTTGATGGCCTCCAGATTCTCCAATCCACCATTAACATTCCGCCGATATTGATGATCCCGCTTTTCGAAATCTAATCGAAGCATACTCGTAACCGCATCTACACGCATTCCGTCGATATGATAATACTCGAACCAAAACAGCGCATTAGAAATAAGAAATGAAGAAATCTCCGGCTTACTGAAATCAAACGAAAGTGTCCCCCAGCCTGGTTTTTCAGCTAACATTGGATCGGCATATTCATAAAGTGGCGCTCCATCAAACATACGTAATCCGTGTGCGTCTTTGGCAAAGTGAGCTGGAACCCAATCTAAAATCACACCGATACCTGCCTGATGCAGCTGATCGATCAAATACATTAACTCATGGGGTTCGCCATAACGGCTGGTTGCCGCAAAATACCCCGTCCCTTGATAACCCCAGGATAGATCATATGGATGTTCTGCCAACGGCATAAATTCCACGTGTGTATAGTTCATCTCCACCAAATAAGGAATTAACAGCTCGCTCATTTCCCGGTAGGTGTAGAACTCTCCATCCTCTTTTTGACGCCAGGTACCGAAGTGCATTTCATAAATGTTCATTGGTTGTTGATATGGAGCTTTGCTTTTCCGACGCCATGCTGCATCTCCCCAGCGGTAGCCATCCAGTTCTGTTACTACCGAAGCCGTTGCCGGTCGAACCTCAGCTTTAAAAGCAAAAGGATCCGCTTTAAGGAAACTTGATCCATCTGAGGCAAGAATCCTGTATTTGTAAAAAGTTCCCGGCTCTATTCCCGGAAAAAAACGACTCCAAAATCCTGAATCGGGTATCTTATATAACGAGTCCACGCCCTGTGTTCCGTCCCAATCATTATGATCACCAGCTAGTCCTACATATGTCGCATGAGGAGCCCACACGGTAAAGCGCACACCGGTAACGCCTTCTTCAGCGGCAGTGTGTGCACCCAGCATAGAATAGCTACGATAATTGGTGCCCTCATGGAACAGATAGATATCAGCAGCTGACGGAAGGGTCTCGATTTTTGCTTTTTCAGCCAATTCTACACCACCTTTTTCAATGTGCTTGTACCTATTACCTTACCCGAATATTACCATTTTGAAAATGTTTTGATGTTAAAAGAAAAGATTTTCTGATAAAGAAATATTAATTGTAATTTTTCTGTTTACAAAGCAATATATTTCACCTATGTCGTTTCAAGCGCTTGTCGTAAGTTTATATTACAAGCATTGACAAAATAATGGGAGGGATAACAAATGAACAACAAAAAAGATTGTATCGCCATGTTATTGGCAGGAGGGGAAGGCCGCAGATTGGCTCCCTTGACTTCCAGTATGGCTAAGCCTGCAGTCCCTTTCGGTGGACAGTATAAAATTATTGATTTCCCGCTAAGTAACTGTGTAAATTCGAACATTGATACAGTAGGTGTTCTGACACAATACGAAGCTGACTCTTTGCATAATCATATCGGTGAAGGTGAGCCTTGGGGCTTAGTTAGTCAAAAGGATAAAGGTGTCACACTGCTTCCTTCAGGTGTTGAAGGCAGAGACAGTTATACAGGGACTGCTGATGCGATTTATAAAAACATTGACTTTATTGATAGCCGCAACCCAGAACATGTGCTCATTCTATCCGGTGACCATATTTACCATATGAATTACCGTAAGATGCTGAATTATCATATTGAAAAAGGAGCAAAAGCAACCATCTCCGTAATGGAGGTTCCTTGGGATGAGGCTAGTCGTTTTGGAGTAATGAACGTAAACGATGATCTGAAAATTTCCGAATTCGCGGAAAAACCTAAAGTACCAAAAAGTAATCTTGCTTCAATGGGTATCTACCTGTTCGAGTGGGCTTATCTGAAGGAGCACTTGTTGCGGGATGCAGCTAATCCTAATTCCAGCCATGACTTTGGTAAAGACGTAATTCCTACCATGCTGGATCAGAACGATGATTTATTCGCTTACCGTTTCAAGGGTTACTGGAGAGATGTAGGTACAGTCGGCAGTCTCTGGGAAGCACATATGGACCTTCTGCAAAAAGACAATGGCATGAAGTTAGACAAGACTCATTGGCCTATGTATAGTCGGGTTCGCCGGACTAAGCTTGCAGTTCATAAACCACGTGTACAGAACCCAGCAATGGACTCTCTCGTGAATGAATCCTGCTCCCAAGAAGGTAGTCTACAACGTTCTGTAGTCTTTAATGGGGTAGAAATCGGTAAGATGAGCCAGATCAAACAAAGTGTTATTATGCCTGGAGTTCGCATTGGCCGTGGAGTGCTGATTGAGAATGCCATTATTGGTGAAGGGGCAATCATTAAGGATGGAGCAGTCATCAAGGGAAGCATAAATAATATCGTTGTCGTTGGACCACATGAGACTGTGGCTGCCAAGCCGGCGGTCCGAAACCAACCTTCCCGTCTGTTTCAGGATGTGTATGAGAAGACAGGACGTTTGCGTGAAGTTCTTCCTTCATAACAACCATTATATAGAAAAATACTTTATATAAAAAGGGGCTGTTGTCCTGGTCGATCATGACCAGAGCAACAGCCCCTTCGGTTGTAAAGAATTAGTGATTTTATGAATTACGGCTAGCCGTCCATTCTCTGTCTAATATGCTCATTTCCACACAATCTACATATTGCTCACCGAATAAAGCAGACTCACGTTGAACACCATCCCGCTTAAAGCCAACAGCTTCATAAGCTTTCAGGGCAGCCGTATTGAAATCGAAAGCACCCAGAGACAGACGATGCAGGTCCAGACCTTCAAATCCGATTCGAAGCATCTCTTGCATCATCCGTTTACCAATGCCTTTACCTTGAAACTCAGGATCTACTACTACCCTGCCGATACGTGCAGAACGATTAACCCGGTCAATGGCTGAAAAGCTAATATGGCCCACTACCTGCTGCGTAGCTTCTTGAATTGCACAGAAGATAAGACGATCGGATAAGCCTGGATGATTAGCATCCTTTAAGTATTTAACAAGCTGCTCATCCTCTAAAGGATAAGTTAGCGAAGGTCCTGCCCACTGCTTCAGATACTCTGGAGAAACACTCCAGCGCTTTAAGTGTTCAAAATCAGATTCTGATATAAATCTGAGAATCAGACGGTCTGACTCAGCACCTTCCTCAAAATGTTCATATAAGTTCACTAAACGACCATTTCCCATATCGTTAGTGCCCATGTAGTGAAAACCCATGCTCTGATAATAACGATTGAGCTTAATGTTATGTGCCACAGTGTCAAACCTAAGGCTCTTACAGCCTAGATCTTTGGCTAGAACTACTGCATATTTAAGCATTTGCTGTCCAAGTCCTCGGCCGCGGTGGGAGTCTTTCACAGCCAATCGGTGCAAATAAGCGTAGGACTCATCATTTTTACTGCCCCAGTACTGTGGATCACTGAATTGCAACGTGAACATGCCAACTACAGCCCCATCGTCAAGGGCTAAATAAACATGTCTGTCAGCAAAATATCCTGCTATATCGGTCTCGGTAAATTGTCCGGGTGTCCATTGCTTAATTCCATTAAGCTCCATCCACCCCGCCGCTTCTTGCAGTAGCCTCAAGATGTCGCTAACCCGATCTGGCTCTCCACGAACTATACGGATCGAATTCTTCGTTACCCCCATCTCACGTTAGGCCTCCCAATCATCTAATTCAGGAAAGGTAGCTGTCACTTGAGTTACCTCTTCTGTGATAACTTCCGGCTGTGGTTCTGTAAGAGGCAAGATGACGGTAACTTCCGTTCCTTTTCCAAGCTCACTTACCATATCAAGTGTCCCATTATGAAGTTCTACAAGTTGCTGTGAAATCGCTAACCCCAAGCCTGTTCCTCCATTAAGTGCATCCACTTGAAAGAAACGGTCCTTCACTCTGGATATATGTGCTTCACTAATCCCTATCCCGCTGTCTCGTACCATAATCGCTGTTTCTGTAGCAGACAGTCTCTTTGCTGACAGTTCAATACTGGAATCTTCATGTGAGAACTTCACTGCATTGTCTACCAAGTTTAAGAATACCTGTTTTAGCCGATTGGCATCCCCTTTAACAAAGATCGCATCTTCACATTCCAGCAACAGATGTATTCGTTTCTTTTCCGCTTTAGCCCAAACATTCAGTATCGTCTCTTGCAGCAGTACCTTTACATCTACAACCCCAATCGACAGCTTCATCTGGTTCTGCTGCAGCTTAGAAAAGTCGAGAATTTCTTCCACCAGCCCAATCAGACGTTCACTTTCTTTGGAAATGATGCTGACTCCAAGTTTTGTCTCCTCCGGATCATACCCGCCGGATACCAAGGTTTCACTCCAGCCCTTGATACTTGTAAGAGGTGTCCGCAGCTCGTGAGAAATGGATGAGATAAAATCATCCTTAATCTGATTACTGCGTACAATTTCCTGAGCCATATAATTCAGCGTTGAAGCCAAATCACCAATCTCAAATTTATAGTCTCCCTTAATCCGTACGTTGAATCTCCCCTTCGCCATCTGAGCTGAAACTGCCGTTATATTATTCAGCGGCTTCACAATCGAGTTGGCCAGTCCGAAGCTAAACCCAACAACTACAGCCATAACAGCTGCAGCAATAGCAGTGGACAATAAAGTTAGATTAAGCAAATCATTATTGATTTCTTCTAGTGAAGTAATATACCTTAGGACATACTTATCCTGTCCATGAATCTGCAGCATTTTGGAAACCGCCATTACGCTCTCATTCGTGCCTGCCTGACGCCCTACCCAGCGTCCAACGCTGCCGCCAACGGCTTCTGGTACATCACTGGTCGTAATGGTCCGATCCGGCTGAAAGCCAGTGGAACTAGTGATGATATCCCCATTTAGCGATAAGATTTCCAGCTCCGTCTTGCTCAATGAGAACCTCTCCAGTACTTCTTGTAGCAGATAGATGCTATTATCGCTGGGTATCATGTTCTTTTGAAAAAACGACTCTGAAACAGAAATGTGATTTTTAATCTTGCTGTATACACTGTCATAATAATATGTTCTGATGGCCAGCAGGAAGATAACTTCTACGAGGAGAAGCGCCAAAAAAACTACAAGAATGTAGTGCAGAACAATCTGTCTGCGCATCCCCTTCTTAATCATTGTCCTTGGCCTTTCCATCTATATCCGTGCCCCCATACAGTCTGCAAAAATTCCGGCTCCGAAGGATTGTTCTCAATCTTCTGGCGTAAGCGCCGGATATTTACATCTACAATTTTGGGATCACCCATATACTCCTTGCCCCACACATGATCCAACAGAAGATCGCGGCTAAGTGGAGTGTTTTCTTTTTCAAGAAAGAATTGAATCAGAGAGAACTCCGTGGGCGTCAGTTCAATGGCTACATTATCACGTTTGAATTGTTTGGTAATAAGATCCAAGCTGAAAGGCCCCGAATGAAAAGAAACCTTGGCCGACTGTTCACGATGCACATTTACACGGCGCAGCAAAGATTGAATACGCGCAATTAGCTCCGTTGGGCTAAATGGCTTACTAACATGATCATCTGCACCTACGGACAAAGCGTAAACTTTATCCTGCTCCTGAACCTTGGCGGTAAGAAAAATAATTCCCAAGCGTTCATTAGTCTCCCTAATCCGTCTACAAACTTCAAATCCATCAATGCCGGGAACCATAACATCCAATAACGCAATATCAATATCAGGTATAGTGGTTAATTTATGCAATGCTTCATTCCCGTCAGCAGCCTCCAGCACTTCGAAACCATTACGCTTCAAATTAATGACTATGAAACTGCGAATGGACTCTTCATCTTCCAATATCAGAACTTTACTCATCTATTCCCTTCCTTTCAATAGGGGAGGCAATCTTATTGCTTCCTTCTTTAGTTGTACTTTGTTCTAGCTCACCACGGTAGCCGATGACTTTATCTAAATCCCGTCCAAGCAGCTCCCAGCCTTCATTCTTAGCCTTATCCCATTCCGAAGGAGAAAAGAAGGAAACCTCAGCAAAAGTCTCTCCGGTATCAGTCATGATGAACTTAAGGTTTTTATCCAGAACAGATTTCGTATCAATACTTACCTTTCCATGCAGCTCTGGATCAAAATTAATAGTAAAGCGATCCGATGGATCACGATATAGCTGGACTGCAAAGGTTAGGCCATCTTTTCCATCCCATTTATAATAGGAGGTGAAATAAGGAATATCTGCGGGGTCGAAATACTCCCATCCTTTTGGCGCTTCAAGCAATCCAACTTCAATAATGCCATCATGATCGATATCTTCGCTTGCAATCAGACGATCTTTGTAAGTCCTCGTATCACCTGGCAAAACCACGCGCAGCTTGTTATGCTCCATAAGAACCATTAAGCTGTAGGCGGATTGGAAATCCACCGAAGCGTCTAATACGATTCCTTCTTTATCCTTAGCAATCTTTCCTGCGACAATATTGTAATAATTAGAAAAATACGGATCGATATCCTCGATCTTATCGAGCACCTTAAAGCCATCATTGTACTGATAGATCGAAATGGTTGCAAATTCATTTCTTTTAAAATAAACAACGGTGATGTCTTCAATTCCATCCTTGTTAAGATCATCAAGCATATATTTGGTGTAAGGAAGTGAAAGCACTTCTTCCAATGATCCGCTGGAATAGCTATACACGACGAGGCCTTTTTCTTCCCCGCGTGAATAACCTGTAATGATATTCAGCTTCCCGTCACCTGTCATATCTTTCAGATCGACGGACTCCAGCATAGTTCCATCCCCATCAAAAACAAGCTTTTTGACCCAGGCATCTCCTTGCTTCTCTAAGATCATCCCGTGAATCTCTACAGCTTCGCTTGGCGTTCTATAGAACACCAACGACTCCATAATTCCATCGTTATTGAGATCCTCTGTGAAAATTGAGCTCTCATCATTAACCGGGCGGATCAACTCCGTACCCGCTGGAATATGTGAATTTATAGCAGCCATAAGTGTTGCTTTGTCAGCAGACAGCTGCGGAGCTTTCATCTTCGAAACGGGATCACTGATGAAAGTACAACCCGAAAGTACGGATAACGACAGTGTTGCAGCTGCCAGGCACCTAAGACTTTTTATACTCAACCTCATCACTCTTTTCCTTATCCGTGTCCGAACTTTACAAATTTGCGCGTTCCTGAGACGTTAATCTACGTCCCTTTATATCATGCTTAATTCGTCCATCTTCTAGTACCCATATACGTGAAGCGAAACGTTCAGCCAGTTCAATAGGCAGCACCGTCACTACGGTAAGACCCGTCTCTTTACACAGTCTGCGCAAAGTTTCCAATACACTTTCTGCGGATTTGGGGTCCAGACCCGTAACCGGTTCATCCGCTAGAATTACTTTGGCACCATGAGTTAATGCTCTAGCAATCGCTACACGCTGACGTTCTCCACCGCTTAGCTGGCTAGTCTTCATCTTCGCTTTGTCTAGAAGTCCAAGGGCATCTAATTCATCCATCGCACCCATATAATCATCTGAACGAACCATCCCTGTAACCATACGCCACATTGGCGTCTGTGCGGACTGGCCGATCAGCACGTTTTTCAGCGCTGTGCGGTTAGGATTGAGCTCTGCATTCTGCTCCAGGTAAGCCCACTCCCGTCGAATTTTTCTTTTTCCGGAAAAGGCACTCGCCATAATATCCGTACCGTCCACTCTAAAATTCCCTCTGTCCCACTTCTCTCGCAGCGCTAAACAGCGTAATAAAGTGGTCTTACCGCTCCCACTCGCTCCAAGTATGGCTACGAGCTCACCCGGCTCTAATTGAAATCCTATATCCTGCAGGACCGGATTTTTGTCTTCCCCAACTGCCTTGGCTAAGTGTTCAACTGTGATCATAGTTCAGCCTCTCCCTGTCTTCATCTATAATCTATAGTGTACTCTGAATGTGAGTTCAATTTCCATGCGAGCACTCGTTCTTATCTTACCTCAATTTCTAGGTTGTGGCGAGAATAATAACCCCAGCAAGCCGAACACGATATATAAACCACCCATCAGGGCGAAAATACCGCCGCTTAAGCCCACTTGCAGCAACAAACCACCAATGCCGGGGCCGATAATACTGCCAATACTAAAATGGAAAGAAGCAACCACATTAGCAGCAGGCAGTAGATGTCGTGGCAAAATATCCGCGGCCAGACTTAGCCCTAATGAGAAAAAGGAGCCCACTAATCCTCCTGCGATCATCAGAAGTACCATTGTCAGCGTAAAATGATCACCTGCCAGCGGCAACATCGCAAAGGCGATCCCGCCTCCGATCCCGGCAATAATCAGTACCCGCTTGCGGCCAAACCGGTCGCTCCACAGACCTAATGGAAACTGCAGAAGCAGTCCTCCAATCCCCGCAAAAGGCAATAACGCTGCAATTTGATCTGTGCTGTAACCGATACGCAGACCATATACCGGAAAGCTGCTATTTAAGCTGGCTTCCATAAAGCCATATAAAAGGGCTGGAATTAAAGCGAACCAGGCTAAGCTGTAACAACGACCGAAACGGCGAACCTGGCTTTCACCACTCTCCGCTTTATCTGGCCGGGAATCCGGCAGAATTGTAGTCACAAGGATTAAGACTAACAAAAATAGAAATGCGAGAACAATAAAAGGCACGGCCTGTCCATAACGCAGCAGACTTATCCCAAGTGGTCCTAAGCTAAAACCCAGACCATAGGACATGCCATATAGTGAAAGATTACGCCCGCGATGCTCGGCAGGTGTCATAAGCAGAACCCAAAGCTGGGCCCCGTAATTAATCGCAGCATCGCCCACACCCACAAGCAGACGCAATACAAACCATACCTTGATCCCTGTAAAAAAGGGAAACATGAGCAAGCTTACTAAGACTAAACTAATCCCACCAGCTATCAATTTTTTAAATCCAACCGCTCCAAGAACACGTTCAGCAATCAAGGTCATCCCAAATGATCCTATGTATAGTGCAGCAGCATTCAATCCGTTCAGTGACGAGGAGACTCCTTTTTGCTCCAAAAGAATGGATAGAATAGGCAGCAACAGCCCTTGGCTAAGCCCTGCGGCTATAGTAGCGGTAATAAGAATCATGAAAGTCATTTTGCTATTACTTCGTATAGATACTTTAAGCCGGTCTGACACGGATGATATCCCCCTATAATAAAAACAATGATGTGATCTAACGCCAATTGGCAAACACCGAACATTATAGTGGACAACCCTCTTCAAAACAAGAGATAATATGAGAAGTTACGGATTTCTGGGGGTGCATGTTACATGGATTACGAATTAAAAATCGACGTATCGCCGGTTTATGAACTGTTGGACAGTTTTATGATATATGTAACCAGAAAATGGATCTCCAATTTAGACCTCGGTCCCCACTGGGTTAGTGATGTGGAAGATCGCATTACTCCTCATAAAGTAACAGCTCTCATGCAAGCTGCCGAGTGGCCATTTACAGATTATGATGTGTTATATGCTTGGGTTTACAGCCGGGGGCCCGCAACATCAGTGCTGCATTTCCTGGATGATCTGGATTCAGCTTCTATAGAAGAGTGTTATCAGCAGATCGCACCGTTAATTCATGATTTCACCATAGATGAAGCTTCCCGGATCAAGAGCAGCTATAGTCCGCTTCTTAGACTCTGGTATGAGCAATATTTTCGTCATGTAGAACACAAGATTTTACCGTTATTAATTGAAGATGCCTCTGAGAAAAAAATGCTGGAAAGCAAAATGGACCCTATTTCTTTAATTGAATATGCATCCGGTGGTGTAGTTTTCGAGGATATACGGGATCTTAAGACTATAGTATTATTGCCTACCGTTCATAATCGACCAATTAACACCTACTGCTTCTACAAAACTATGGTGATTGTACAGTATCCTGTAGATGTGCCATTGGAAGATGAAAATGAACCACCGATGGTGCTATTGCGCATGACCAAGGCACTGTCAGATCCAACCAGACTCCGATTGCTTCGGTATGTCGCCCATGAACCCAAATCTCTATGGGAGATGCAGTCCGATCTAAATCAATCCAGAGAAATGCTTATGCATCACCTAATGATCCTACGCGTAGCCGGTTTACTCCGTATCCATCTTCGCGGGGAACAAGACGAGCGCTTCAGTATCCGTCCAGACGGCGCTTCTGAGCTTCAAATGTTTCTAGAATCTTATATTCACCTATAGAACACTATACAGATACAGATCCAAGGAGTGAGAGATATGAAATACACAACTCAACAAGTAATTTTCGATCTAGATGATACGCTGGTTCATTGCAACAAATATTTCGATTTAATTTTAGGGCAATATTTCGAGCTCATGACTGATTGGTTTAATGAATTTGGTCCAAGCACCAGTGAATTACGCAGCAAGCAAATAGAAATTGATGTTGATACCGTCAACACAAGTGGCCTGGCCAGCGACAACTTTCCCAAATCCTTAATCGCCACCTACCGTTATTTCTGCGCCAAATATAACCGTCCGACAGATCGCTTTCAAGAGCAGCAATTACACAAGCTCGGCCTAAGCGTCTATGACCAAGAAATTGAAGCTTACCCTGGCATGGTTGAAACACTCGATACGCTGAAGCAAGAGGGTCACCATTTATTCTTGTATACTGGCGGGGACGACACCATTCAGCAACGTAAAATTGAACAAATGAAGCTGGATGCTTATTTTGACGATCGTATCTATATTCGGAAGCATAAAAATGTTGAGGCGCTTGAAAATATTTTGGCTACCCAAAGCTTTGACCGCAAACGTACCTGGATGATTGGCAACTCGTTACGTACAGATGTACTTCCCGCAGTTACCGCAGGCATCAACAGTATTTACCTGAAGCAGCAAAATGAATGGAGCTATAACCTTATCGAGCTGGAGCAAGAGATGCAGCAAGCCGTGATGACTATTTCGTCCATCCACGAGGTGCCCCCTGTCATTCGCTCAGCCGCTAAATTCAAAAACTAATAACTAGCTACAACGTTACGTAGCATTGTTACAAATGACATATCTTCACTACCTACTGGATGATTATACTATTTTTATAGTATTCCTATATTGTCTAGGAGGTGAGATATGAATAAGAAAGTGTCAGCTAAACAATCTCAGACCAAAAGACCTTTGCTTCCCATGATATTAGGTGTCGTTGTTGTAATCCTTCTCGCTGTAATTGTTTTCATCTTAAGCAATAAGACTGATGATACAGCAGATCTACCCAACTACACCGACGTAAAGGGAAGCATTGTTGTTGATGGGCTGAAATATGAGAAGCAACCTCATCTTGGAAGTCCTGATGCCAAAGTTAAAGTTATCGAATTCGCAGATTTCAAATGTCCCGCCTGCAAAATGTGGACTGAAAAGTATCTGGATACTTTTATTAAAGACTACGTAGATACCGGAAAAGTGGAACTTTTCTTCATGAACTTTGCATTTTTGGACCGGGACTCTTATCTTGCCGCTAGCGCCGGCGAAGCCATCTACAAGCAAAGCAACGAGAAGTTCTGGGAATACCTTCATAAGCTGTACGCTAATCAAGGCGATGAGAGCGAAATTTGGGCCACTCAGAAATTCATTTTAAAATTCGTTAAGAATAACATCGAGGGCATTGATTACGCCCAATTTGAAACAGATCTCAAGAATCATACCTATATGTTCGATGTAAAAGAAGACTTTAAGATCGCTGGTTCCTACGGAGTCAACGGTACTCCTAAATTTATGGTGAACGGAGTGCTGCTTCAGGATTCTTCCTATGAAGGGTTAGCAGCAGCGATTGACAAGCAGTAATCAGTCTTTAAACTGCGCCCTATAAGCTGTTCACTTTGAAAAAAGTGACCTTCTTACAGGGCTTTTTTGTGTGTATGAATTAAAAAAGATGACTTCTGTGATATACAGAAGTCATCTGCTGATTACTTAATTAAGCCACTGCTTATTCTACCAAATGACACACGGCACTATGGCCTTCTGACACGATTTTCCGTTCAGGCTTGACAGCCATACATACATCCGAGGCAAAAGAACACCGCGGATGAAAAGTGCAGCCACTTGGTGGATTAAGCGGTGATGGCACCTCGCCTTGAATCGATACCATCTGCTGCTTCTGCTCCACACTATCCGGAATCTTCAAAATCGAATTTAGCAGGACCTGCGTGTAAGGATGCGTAGGTTTCTTGAACAATTCATCCGCCGGAGCTTGCTCAACCACCTCTCCTAAATAAAGAACCGCGATATCATCACTCAAATACTCCACTACTGCCAAATTATGCGAAATAAAGATATAAGTCAGGTTAAACTCCTTCTGCAAATCCTTTAGTAATTGAATGACTTGAACCTGAATAGATACATCCAATGCGGACACCGGTTCATCACAAATGAGCAATTTGGGATTCAGTGACAACGCTCTGGCAATCCCAACCCGCTGCAATTGTCCACCTGACAGTTCATGCGGATAAGCGTATTGGACTTCAGAAGGCAAACCGACCCGCTCAAGTAATTCGATCACACGCTCATGCCGGCTTACTTTAGTTCCAATTTTGTGGATAGCCATTGCATCTTCAATAGCGTCTCCTACCGTCATTCTCGGACTGAGACTCGCCTTGGGATCCTGGAAAATAATTTGCATATCCCGGCGCATCGCCCGCAGCTTCTCTTTATTTGCCTTTGAGAGCTCCACGTCCTCAAAAAATATTTTTCCTTTGTCAGATTCGAGTAGACGCAGAACCATTCGCCCTAAGGTTGATTTTCCTGAGCCACTTTCCCCAACAAGCCCCAGTGTTTTCCCCGCTTCCAGGGTAAAAGAAACATTCTCGATGGCATGCAGCTTTTTTCCTTGTACCCGAAAAGTTTTCGAGACATTTTCTACGCGCAAGAGCGGATTATTGGGCATAGGAAGCGACCTCCTCAGCATGATGGCAGGCGATCTGATGATCGGTGCTAAAATCACGAAGCTTGGGAACTTCATTCTGACACCGTTCAGTTGTATAGAAGCAACGATCGGCAAATGGGCAGCCGGTCAATGTCTGTGTAAGTGTCTTTGCCGTCTTTGGAATAGGCATTATTTCTTTTCCCTTGTGGCCCACTTCAATAATGGAGCGTTTCAATCCAAGTGAATAGGGATGCGCCGCCTCACTTATGAACTTGTCCGTAGTGGCTTTCTCCATGATTTGGCCCCCGTACATCACGATGATTTTGTCACAAAAGTTGGTCGCAAGGCCAAAATCATGCGTTACCATCACTACGCTCATCCCATGTTTTCTGCGCAATTCCTGCAATAGTGCAAGAATCTGCATCTGCACAGTGACATCAAGCGCGGTTGTTGGCTCATCGGCAATCAATAATTGCGGTTCACATGCCAAAGCAATAGCAATCATGATACGTTGGCGCATACCACCGGAAAATTCGTGAGGATAACTTTTAAACCGTGATTTAGGATCCGGAATCCCCATTTCATGCAAGAGCTGAATGGTTCGGTCAAAAGCTTCCTTCCGGTTTGCATATTGATGTGTCAGCATGGCTTCCATTATTTGATCCCCGATACGCATGATCGGGTTCAAGCTGGTCATCGGATCTTGAAAAACAACGCCGATGTCACGCCCACGAATATCTTCTAATTGTTTGGGACGCATTTTAAGTAAGTCCTTACCATTAAACTGAGCTGTCCCCGATGTTATTTTTCCATTTTCACGGATGAGCCCAATTGATGACATCAATGTAACGGACTTACCGGAGCCACTTTCACCAACAATCCCCAAGGATTCATTTTCATTGATCGAAAAACTGACGCCGTTTACGGCATAAACTTCATCTTCACTGCGGGAGAACTTCACATGAAGGTCTTCAATAGAAAGTAGCGGTTCACCCATATTAATTGCCTCCTTTCGGACTGAATGCTTCCTGGAGACCGTCTGCTACAAACAGAAACGAAAGCAAGGTTATTGCAAAGATACCTGCCGGAAAATACAGCAGCCATGGAAAGCCGAGAATATTCTCACTGGCTTGAGCAATCATACTCCCAAATGAAGGGATTGGCGGCCGAAGCCCCATGCCAAAAATACTTAAGCCTGCAATCTGGATGAGATCACCGGGAATCCCGAAGGCGAGAGAGACACCCATACTGCCGATAACATTCGGCAACATATACCGTCTGGCAATATGCGCCTGAGATGCGCCTAACGCTCTTGCCGCTTCCACCATCTCCCCGTCCCGCATACTTAGGACCAGACTTCGGATCAAGCGTGCATACCCCGCCCAACCCGGAATTCCAATTGCTAGAATCAAAGATAAATACCCACGTCCCAGCATAATGACTAATATCAAGGCGAACAAAAATCCCGGCAAGGTCATCATAAAATCCACAGCACGCATAATAATCATATCGGCGATTCCGCCGCGCAATCCGGCCCACAAGCCCAATATGATCCCGATAATGAAGCTGACCAAAGTCGCGCCAAAAGCAATAATCAGAGCGCTTCGAACACTGAACAGAATCTGGCTGAACATGTCATGCCCCACATTATCCGTACCAAAAATATGCTGCCAGGTCGGCCCTTGATTGATAGCCAAAAAATCTCCCGTGCGATAGTCATATGGGGCCACCCAAGGTCCAATGATCCCCGCGATCAAAAAAAGGATAACCCAGACCAAACCAATAACGGCAAGACGATGTCTTTTAAATCGCTTCCAACCTTGATAAAACTGGGATCTCTGAAGATTCTTTTTTCTCTTCAAAGCTACATCCGATTGAGTTGCTGCAACTGTGCCAGCCAATTGCTCCCCCTCCTAGGTTCGTATAGTCTGTGCCGCTTATAATCTGACACGCGGATCAATAAAGGCATAAATAATGTCAACG
Organism: Paenibacillus sp. FSL R7-0048; assembly: GCF_038004505.1. NCBI lineage: Bacteria > Bacillati > Bacillota > Bacilli > Caryophanales > Paenibacillaceae > Paenibacillus > Paenibacillus sp. FSL R7-0048. The sequence goes on from NZ_JBBORF010000001.1 coordinate 3,980,315, forward strand.
AGTAAATTCATAATCATAATCATGGATCCCAGCAGAAATACAGATGTGATGGCGAGCGGATAGTCGAAACTGGTAAATGCCGTCTGCATCACCTGACCAAGCGCTGGAATGGCGAAAATTTGCTCCACCCAGATCGTGCCCATCACGGTAAAAGCAAATTGAGGTCCGATGACGGTTATCATCGCAGTCAGCGAGTTTTTGACACCATGCTTAAAAATCATCGACCAATATTTGACCCCCTTAGCTTTTGCGGTTCGCATAAAATCCGACCTCATGGTTTCGATCAGACTGCCCCGCATATATCTGGCAACAACACCGACATTCGCCGCAGATAAACAAATAATCGGCAAAATTGCTTGCCTCCAGTGACCCCATCCCGTTACAGGCAGAATTCCTTGAAACACAACACCAAATAACAAAACCATAATCACCGCGAGAACAAATGCCGGAATAGCCTGACCCGTCAATGAGATGGTGCTTACCACATAATCAATCCAAGTGTTACGTTTGAGTGCTGCAATAATGCCAAGCGGAACCCCGATAATTACCGAAAGAACAACAGATCCAAAGGCCAAAAGTGTACTGATCGGCAAAGCCTGCTTCAGTTGAGTCGCAATTTGCAAAGATGGATTCTGCATCGAATTACCGAAATCGAAGGTTAATTGATGCCAAATATACTTCATGATTTGTTGCCACAGCGGTAAATTCAAACCATACCGGCTTTGAAACTGGTCCATGACTTGTTGATAGAGAACAGGGTTTTGCCCTTGCAGCGGAGCCAGTGCCGTAGCCATGGTATTCGTATTCATGAAACCGCCAGGTGAATAATACATCATGGTATAGCTAACTGAAATGACCAAGATTAAAGTGATAATAATTTGTAAAATGCGCTTTGAAATAAATTTCAATATGGTCAAATCCGACCCTCCTTTACCGATTCACGGGCACCATAATTGGCGCCCGCGATTGGTAATTATTCAACCCATTTAGGATTATTCTACAGATAAAAGATGTAGCCCATAGAAGTTGCCCCATGCCCAAGGATTTGATTGCACTCCTGTAATGCCGGGTTTTACCAAGAAGTATTGCTGTTGATAATACAACGGAACAGCATAAGCTTCTTCGAGCAGGTTATTAACTACCTTAGCCGCGATAGGAGCAGCGTCTTCGACGGTCAGCGCATTTACGAATTGCGCTTGCCACATTCTCAAATCTCTTAAGGTATCAGATTGATAACTGTTGTAATATACCTGTACATCAAGTGCATTTTGATTCAACTTGCCACCTGGCGCGTTTGGTGCTACGAAGGTCCAAGCGGTTACAAAGGCGGCATGTTTTTCATCGTTATTTTTAGCATTTTTCCAAAGGTCTACAATCTGTTGCCATTGTTCAGCGGCCGTTGGAAGCCCCGGTTGTTTCAAATAAGGCTGCCAATCTGCAGGCTGCTCTGCTGTCCATTTATCCAAAAAGGCGATATCCTCTTTAGCAGCTTTTTCTAATGCTGCCCAGTCGCTCCATTCTACACCGGCGTTCTTATTATCCGGATCCCCATATTTTTCAATGGCCGGTTTATAATAAGTTTCCTTGGTCCAATCCACGAATTGTTTCGTAGCTTCTAGCGGGGCATCCAGTGTTCCTATGGAATATAGTTGCTGCGTTGCACCCATGTCCAAACTTCCTGGTTCACTCCAGTTGGTTGCGCCCGACGCCAGGATAAAGCCTGGTTTTGCGTCGCCCTGAGGTCCGCTGTACTGATAAGCGTTAAACTGCGCCTCATTGAGCTGAACTAGCTCTGTTTTGATGCCAAGATTTTGTTGCAGTAATTGACCTAACGCCAAAGCGATTTGTTCACCCTGAGCATCTACTTGCTTGACCCCAACATACAACGATAGGGTTGGCAGACCTTTACCGCCTTCATAACCAGCATCCTTCAATAATTGTTTGGCTGCCTCGAGATCTTCCGGAAGTCCTTGCTCCAGTTTTTCCGTTGGCCAACCTGGTGAAGCAAAGATATTGGTCGCCCCGCCCATGCCGTTCAGCACCGATTCTACGATCGGTTTACGCTGGATCGCTTTGGCGATAGCCTGGCGCACCTCTTTTTTGTCATATGGAGATTCCGTTGTCGGGTTGCTCCAGAGCAAATATTTGATCGCATAAGTCGCTGCAGTATACAGCTGGGACTTTAGCTCCTCCGTTTTCTTCACGTATTGTAAATCAGACGCGCTTTGGATTAGAACGACATCTGCATGGCCGGACATATAATCCTCCACCGGCACGGTTGTCGCCGGAAGAACATGGATGGTCTCTACATTGCCGTGATTAAGCTGGCCGGCTGCACCTACATAATTCGGATTGCTCACCATGACGAGTTCACCGTTAGGTGTAAAAGATTTAACCATGTAAGGGCCATTGCTCACAAAATTCCCCGGTTCAAACCACTTACCAGGGTTCGCTTCGACCGCTTTAGGATTCATAGGCATCGACCCGGAAAGAACCATATCCCCCAGAATAGCGTGAGGCAGCGTGGTCGTAATTTCCAGCGTGTAATCATCAACTACTTTTAGACCAACTTCTTCTTTACTTACAGATCCGGCATGGTATGCATATCCGTTCTTCACAAAATTAAGTACGCTTAGCCAAAGTTGTGCGGTTGTGTTAGCTGGATCCAATTGATACATATAAGAAAAATAAAAATCATGGGCGGTTACTGGATCGCCGTTTGACCATTTGGCATCTTTACGGAGGGTAAATGTCCAAGTTTTTTTGTCATCGGAAACGGTATAACCTGTCGCAATTTTCGGAACGATTTCATTATCCTGATTGTAGCCATAAAGCCCTTCGAGCAAAGTTCCTTGCCCTACCAGAATTTGTCCTTGCCATTGTGTAGGATCGAGCGTCGGGATCTTTGGATTGAAAACGGTTACCGAACTTCCCGCTTTAATTTCAAGATCAGAAGCGCCCTCATTCTTAACTGCCGTTTGACCCACATCACTGGTTGCTTTTACCGAAGTATTGCTATTACCTGCAGCATTTTTACCGTTCTCATTGGCACTATTAGAGGAATTACTGCAAGCAGTCACAGATAACAAAGAAAATGACAGAAGTAGAGCTAAGAACGCGTTCTTTTTTTTCATCCTCAAGTGAACCCCCTCATACATAGTCATGAAACAAAAAAACTAACATTTTATTATCTTGTTATCTATGATGTTATCCTTCACCTTTTCATGCTTTGCCCCCCTAAATTTAAACTCCGATGTTTGTTGGTGAACTTACGAATATCTTCTTTTGAATATCACTCAGGAAACTAAGAGTAATCGCTTACATTCTAAAATTTTCCACAAAGATTGTCAAGAAAAAATGTTACGTTAGTTAGCATAACTAGTTATTATTAATATAACTTAATCTTATAATATGAATTTTTCGTTAATTTTTTATTAGCTTTTTTAGTATTATTTCGTAAATAACACTAACTTATTGACGAATTTTAGCTTATTTCTTGTAATGCTGATATAAATGCTATAGAAGAACTAGTTCTATGAGTTGAGTTCCTTAGGACATAATAAAAAGAGTGCATCCCGGCAGTCATTTTATGACCTTTGGGATACACTCTGAACCATTTAGATATGGGAATCGGAATAAAATACTGTTATCGATACAAATATCAGAATAGGTGGACTCCGCCTCTACCGGAAATTATCTACACACTCATGTAGAAAGGCGTCTAGTGTGCGTGGATCTCTGCCGAGTAAACGCTTCACAGTGTCATTTGGACTTTCTGGCACCATCCTAGACATGGTTTGAATTTCCACAACGTGGTTCGCGAGCCAAGGAGGCAGATTCCCATGCTCAATAAGATTACGGAGTAGTACTTGAGGGTCCATGTTGATGTAACTTATCGGCCGATTAAGCAGGGCAGATAGTCGACTCGCGATCTGGGGATAACTGAAAATCTCCGAACCAGTAAGCGTATATATATGGCCTGATACCTTGTCGTTGGTCAGAACTTCTGCGGCAACGTCTGCAATATCGCGACAGTCAATAAAGTTACACGGTGAAACGCCCATAGAGCCGAAGAAAACATTTTGGGTTGTGATCGTTGGTGCAAAGCGCATTAAATTTTGCATGAACGCATAAGGGCGCAATACGGTATGGGTGATACCCGATACTCTCAACGTGTTCTCAATTTCTTGATGCCACCCCGCCACTGCCACTGGAGCGCTCTGCTCAAAGGCTGGACTGGATATTTTTACGATATGTTTGATTCCAGATTCGGTGGCAATCTGAATGATTGAGGTTTCCAATTCGATTTGTCTTGGACTGTTGGACATGGCAAGGAAGAGCTGGCTAGCACCTGTAAACGCGCGGCGCACCGATGTAGGGTCAGAAGCATCCACAAAAGCGACCTCGATAATTGATCGGCTTTTTTCTCCGATTTGATCACGCAACTTCTCTGGCTCTCTGCTCAGCGCCCTGACAGGTACACCAAGATCAACCAAACGTTCCAAAAGCGCACTTCCAATCGTACCTGTTGCTCCCATAATAACTATCATTTTTATCTTCTCCTTTTGGATGAAAAATCAGTTGTGACGGCAAGTCGCCACCGCCATGTCACTATCGTGCTCGCTATGAATCCAGACAACGGGAAATCGATCCAGACACGATTTACCCAGACCAAGTGATTACTCGGAATCATAATTTCTACTACAACAGATGTCACCCATGCAGCGTATAGCCCAAATGAGGACCCGGCCATTGCGAATACCCCTACCACAACCAAGTGAGGTGCACCGATGACCCATCGCAAATGGCCCACTCGACTATGCAACAAAAGTCCAATTATCAAGGCCATCAAGGCGGATGCACCGCCAATAGTGGTCAATGCCGCTATTTGAAGCCCCCTATCTGCAGTAACCAATCCCCCGATACCTGCCATAATGGCAGGAGCAGCATAGGCCATTACAACTTCACGCCATAGTACAAAAGTCTTTTTCTTGGAACCAACAGCCTTGATGCTGTAAACATCATCTGTCTGATTCGGGTATTTCATCTGGTTCATTTACTTGCTCCCTTCTTCTTTGAAATAGTTCAACGATTGATTTCAGCGAACTATAATTAGGCACCTAACTATATAAGAGTAAAAATAGGCTAGCTTCACTAGCCCAATTCTACTCATTACTGATGTTTCCCCTTTGGTTTCGAGCCTAATTCGCCCGTAAGTGCTGAAATGCCTTGTGTAACTCGACCTAACAAGTCGAGAAATACGCTGCGTTCTTCGATGTTGAGCAACCCCACCATAGCTTCCAGCCGAGCGAAATGCTCAGGAGCCATTTCACGGAGCTTCTTCGCTCCTTCTTCCGTTAAAACAACTGATTTCTGACGGCCATCGTCTGAGCTTAATCGCCGAGATACTAGCCCATCTCGTTCAAGAATGTCGATAAGACCAGTCACTGTAGCACGTGTAACTCCTAGATGCTCCGCTAATTGCGAAGGCAACTCTTCTCCTTCGTTATCTTCAAGATCTGCCAATAAACGATAACGCCCTGTTGATAAACCGAATCTAGAGAAATGAATCTCCGAGGCGTGTCCAAGCATGGCTCCCGCTGCCATTAGCCTAGACGCGACGAGTATAGCCTGTGCGTCTATGTCTAGGTTATAGCGATCAATCTGACGCTTGGATTGTACAAGCGAGGGAATAGCCTCAATGTCGTTTATTTTTTTATTATTGTTGTTCATATATGTAGTATGGTCCCTAACTAATTTTATGTCAACTCATTTTTTTATACCTCGTCAACCCTGGAGTTAAACAGTTGCATTTGGTTGTAACTCTATATTTCTCCCAAAGCTTGATCAATCGACCTTCAAGATCTTCAATCCGTAGTGAATATTCTGCTCTTATTTTCAAAAGTAGTAGAAGTTCTGTCCGCATCATTCTACTATTCAAATTTTAACTGAAGCGAATCACAGATTGGCATATAGCCTATCTTTTGATAAATGCTATTAGATGTGGGATTTGCTAAGTCGGTATATAAGACGCATCTAGTAAACCCTTTATCCAATGCAAGTTGGCTTATTTGCGCCACAATTGAAGTTGCGTAACCCTTTCCGCGCTCATATGGAGGGGTATATACAAATGCCACGCCAATAGCCGTCTGCATCTCCCTTGTATATCCTGCCATAGAAACGGGTATCCCGTTGTCCTCTAAAATATATAGTTTTTTCGATGCTATTCGGTAGAGGTAAGGGTCTGCATCTTGCGGGATGGACATTTCTTTTTTACCATAACTCCCCGCTGCATAAAATGCTTCAGCCCAGTAAGGGAAAAAGTGAATATCCTTTTTATCTAGTAATCGAACGATACCAACCTTTTGAATGTCTGGGTTTACTGCCGTAAGTTCATATATACGTTGGGTCATGATTGTTTTAAAGGTTGTTCCCTTGCGCAAAGTATATTCTTTGGCAAAATACTCTGCCAAGGTTTTTTCGGTCATCACACCTGGAATTTCACGGTCTTTCAGCCCATCTACCAGACAGTTTATAGCTTCTGGGTTAATTATGTTGTCTTTTGCATAAAGCGTAATATTGTGTGGCGGTGTCATTATGGCGGTAAGTTGTATGCCCTTAGCATCCGAAATCGTTACCATAAGCCAATTTACAGGGTCACGCCAGTCTGTTTTGTCTTTTCCTTCATGCCCAAGTATGATATTGCCAAGAGGAATCAAATTTTGTGCTTCATGACGCATCAGCATACCATAGGTATCATTGTAAAACTCATACACATCCGTATACAACTTGAATTGCATTGCAATATCCCCCTTTCATCTGGTCAACGTTTTTCCGGATTTTTCGAACTAATCGTTCTTCTTACGGTTTGTTGATTTTTCGCCTGCCAATTTAATAATTAATTTATGAAGACGCAAAAAACCCCATCCCATTAGGGACGGAGTTGCTCCGCGTTACCACCCTGATTGACGTTTATAATAAACGCCCTCTTTGCCATCGTCCAACAACGATGCTTCTTTGTAACGGTAGAATCCCGGTCCCATCTACTATAATTCGGGGGACTGCTCTGAGGTGATTTTTGGATTCGGATATCCGCTGCCTCGCACCAACCGGCAGTTCTCTGAACGGCTTTTCCAGATCTATCTGTCAATAATTCAAACAACAATAAAGACCTTTAAACTTATATTGCTTCTAAAGCAGATAATCTAACTAATCATGCGACTATATGATTGTGGAGACTACACTACAGTCTGCTTATTTTCTTCATCAGCACATAGCACCTGCTTAATCTGTTTCGATTAGCTTAGAGGTCAACTTCACTACTGGCCTGATATACTTCAAAAACCGCTCCGGATCGTGATAAACGTAAATGATTCTCCCAGGGGAAGTATCAAAGCAGTAACCAGTGTCTGCAAAATTAAAAGTTGCCATTGCCCTTTCCATCTTTTCCTCTACACTACGATTTTCCTGCTCATAATTGAATGGCCCATGTTCAAAAACAATATACTCGGCTTCGAGAACATCAATCATAAGCATTTGTGGAGGTACTTCACCTTTATAATCAAAAGGAAGACGTACACCAAAACACTCTGTACGTGGAATACCCCAATCGCAGAGTCTGCCATCCGGGTCATTAATGTAAGCCATAATCTGACCGCTGCCACCGTTAGATTCACTCCCGCCATCGTCATCCAATTTGCCCTTGATACTATCGAGTAAGCCGCAAATTGTTTCGCAGTCCTGTCCTGTAATAAGACTTTGCTTTTGCCAAAAATCCCAATACCCATTACTCTCATAGTTTTTAATGTGCAAAAATTTGTGAGTGGGAATGGTTACAAAATAAATGTTAAGATCATCTGTAGATTTCATCATACCAATCTCTCCAAATCCGAAAAAGTAGCGGTCGAAAGAGTTTATTTTTGTACGAAGGGCGACAGGCATAGGCTTTTTCCGGTATTCACTTGGAGTTACACCATATGTTCCCTTGAAAGCCCTGGTAAAAGCTTCATGTGATGAAAAACCATAATCAAAAGCAATATCCAAAATGCTCTTTTCACTATCCCGAACCTCTTTTAGTGCAAAGGCTAATTTTCTATGCCGTAGATAATCCCTAAATTGCATTCCCGATATTTCCTTAAATTTTCTCGTAGTATGAAATTCGGAATAACCTAACTTGTGAGAAAGGAATCGTAGCGTTATTGCTTCACTGTTACGATTCTTAATACACTCGTCAATTTCATTAACGATTATTTGGATTTGCTTGTGCCACTCGTACAATTGGTCTGTTCACCTCGTTTCAACCACTCTATAGTCATTGTAGAGTAATGGAATTTGCATTGCTTGATTCTACTTGCGGAAAAGAGATGACAATTCAAACGTTTTGGTCCTACTATTTCGGAATCTCATCATGAAACGGTACCACTATTTCGTTTGGATCGTTAAGGAATACATATTGAATCTCAGATTTCCCCTTTGCATTTAGTGGTCGGTGTATAACCCTATCGTTCTGTCAAAGTTATTTCCGCAAGCAGCTTAAGCGTGTCATGCATTCGCAGGATGGACAAGAAGCATGGAGTTCGGGAGGCATTAAACAAAAGGGCTCGGACCCGTTGAGACATGGGAGTGAAAATCACATGCCCTTACAGTTGTTCCAAGCCACCGCCTCTTCAATTTCCTTCTTATCTCACATTTAGCTAAAGGTAAAATCCTACGAATTCATGAGCCTGCATGAGTAAACTAAATCATTTCGGAGGAGTTCAATGCCCATCTCATTCCGGGTAATGGTGATGATTAGGCCCTGTTAGAGTCTGGCGAACGTGATGTAATCGACTTGGACAGGTTCTGCCAATTCCATCCGAAGTGCCCGGTTGATCTGTCCCCGGTGATATTGCCCATGTAAAATGACCTGCGACAAGATATCCCGGACGGACGTTTGGAACGGGACTCCGTTCTGGTTCGCATAATCGACCCTCACGTCCAAATCAGATTCCTCGAGCCCTTCGATATACACACGATATTGCTCGGCGTTTTCTTCGAACATCGTTCGGATCGCCGTCAGGTCCTCTGCTTCCTCCCACAACGAATATTGCGCACTACCCTTGCCCTGCAATCGGGACAGCCAGACTCGTTCCGCAACCGCGACATGCCGAACCAGCTTCAGAAGGTCCTTGTTCTTCATCTCACTCTCCTCGAGCGCTTCTAAGATTCGTGCGTCCGCCCAGTAAAGGTGGTCCATCATACACTTGATCGTCTTCATTTTTGTTTCCCCCTCTTCGTCTCATTGATTAATTGAACCTACCGTTTCCCGTAATTGGTCATTATTTCTCAAATCGTCATAATCTTCATCAGTCCAAGGTTCTATTTTTTATCTCGCTCAATGGAATCAGGAGACGTGTGTCGTCTTTTGGTTAGAATCAGAAAATATAAAAGATGAGACCTTTGCCCTCGGCTACAGTTTGGCTGTAGAAGCGCCGGATTTCGTTAAAATGCTGTAGCAGGTAGGCAAAGAACGCATCCTTATCCTCGTCTGAAACAATATCAGGTTCAAGAGGATATACTTCTTCCTTAACCATGGCCGGGAAATCATACCGCAAGCGGAGCTGCGCTTCATCCAGCTCAGAAATAACCTGATGCGCTTCTGCAACTTGCTTGGCACGTAAGGAAAACGCCCCGAATGAGCCAAAATCGATGCCTTTGTCTGATGTCAGCGGAACAACATAACTAAGAGGGGCATCTCCATCGGAAATAACTCCACAAAGCAAGTAGTGAATCGCCTCCCAGGATCTATCAATGTCCAGTCCGGGATAATCGTCTATTTTCAAGCTATTCAATGCAATGTCGCCTGTAACAATTTGTTGCACTAGGTTGTCATCCATAGCAAAGTAATATCCACGCATTCCCATGTTGTCATCCTTCCTTCCATTCTAGTAGTGACTATACTGCCCTATCATAATGTAACCTCTGGATTTATCCCGCAGGATAGAAAAAGAGTGAAGATCAGCCCCCTACGTAATCATAATATCTTGTGCGCACAAGTTACTACATCCCGTTTAAGATAGGTATGTCCTACACTCTTTAACTAATGAATTTTATGTGTAAAATATATAGTCTCCCACAGCCGACACTGAAACCATATCCCATATACGGCGAGTCCGACTAATAGTCTTGACTACGGACCCAGCTGAATCTATTGGCGAATTTATTGCCGTTGGAGCAAGTTTGCGGACTCCAGTGCTGCTATTCTCCCGCAAGCGGTGCATATATAGCCCTTTTCATGCCAATAACGACTATGCGGTCCGATAGCAGTCCAAAAAGGACGTATTCCCGCGTTTAGGGTCATCTGTGTCCGCTAGCGGCTTCGTACATGCAAATGTGATGTAATCACCCGTGATCCATACAAACTTCTAGTTAGACTATGACTCCACTGTTAATTGACCCGTATCCATATTATTAAGCACAAGTTTGCCTTCCAGCGGGGTGCCGTCTTCGCTCGCAAGCTTCAGCTTACCCGTACGGCCCTTTTCAATCAATGCCTTTACTTGTGTATCTGTAAGGGTACGCCCGTGGTTCTCTTTCCAGATCACGAACTTGCAGCCTTCTTTGTAATGAGAGCAGCCGTAGCCTTTTTTACCCATAAAAATCATCCCGCCACAGCCAGGACGCGGGCAGTTTCCGATAATTTTCGGACCTGAATTTGCTGATTCTTCTTCGTTAGCTGGTTTACGTTTTCTTGGCGCGGCAGGTTTATCGCTGGTTTTACGAGATGTACCTCCACCACTCCGACCTTTAGCCCCTGTATTCACAGAAGGAGTTTCCCCTTCAAAAGAAGTTTTGGACGCCCGAGACTGCACACGAACCTTGTCCACGATCATGCAGGCAAATCTTTTTACATTCTCCATAAATTGTCCGTCCGACGCCGTTCCTCTTGATATTTCGTTCAAGCGACGTTCCCACTGGCCGGTCATTTCAGGTGAAGTCAACAGCTCGATGCCCGCTCCACGTATCAGTTCAATAGCCGTTCGTCCTTTTTGCGTGATGGCGATTTTTTTGCCTTGCATTTCAATGTATCCGACATTCTTAAGCCGTTCAATGGTTGCTGCTCGTGTGGCTGGAGTACCCAGCCCTGAATCCTTCATAGCATCCCGAAGCTCTTCGTCTTCAATCTGCTTTCCGGCACTTTCCATCGCTCTAAGCAGCGTGCCTTCCGTATAATGCTTTGGCGGCTGTGTATCTTTCTCTTTAACGATAGCGTCACTACAGATCACCTCATCTGCCGGAGCGATTGCGAACGGTTCATTCACTTCAATCTCTTCGTCTTCCTCATCATCCTTGTTTTTTCCCTTGGACGACTTCGCTTTATCTTTTTTCTGGTCCGCGTAAATGACCTTCCAGCCGAGGCTTAATAATTCCTTAACAGTAGTTTTGAACTTTTCGTCCTCTACCTCAGTCATAACCGTATGCACTTTATATTCCGCAGCCGGATAGAACTGTGACAAAAAACGCCGCACAATCAAATCATACAGCTTTCCCTCATCCGCACTAAGCCCTGTTGCTTTCCGATATGTAGGCAAAATCGCATGGTGATCCTCGACCTTGGAGGGATTGCAGATAAATTTGTTTCCTTTATGAACGAGATTACGATTCGCGCCCTTCACCCATTCATCATAAGCCGTCCCTTGGAGCGCAGATAAAGTCTTATGCATCTCCGGAATATTTTGTTCTGTAACATAGTTAGAATTCGTCCGCGGATAGGATATCACCTTATGCTTTTCATATAAGGCTTGTGCGATATCGAGTGTTTTTTTAGCGGAAAAAGCGTACTTCCCATTCGCCTCCCGCTGCAGCAGCGTTAAATCATACAGTTTATTCGGATACTCTTTCGTTTCCTTAACCTCATAAGAGTCAATACGTCCCGGTTTTCCTTTGACCTTGGCAGCCAGCGCCTCCGCCTTCTCACCATCAGTGAGCCGGTCACCCTGCCACATACCTTTATAAGTCATTTCATTTTGTGTAAAATGGCCCTCTACCTCAAAAAACTTAAGAGATGAGAACGCCTCAATCGTCTTCTGGCGATCATAAATAAGTGCAAGTACTGGGGTCTGAACTCTCCCCACCGACAGCAGCACATTATGTTTCGTAGTAAATGCACGTGATCCGTTCATACCGATTAACCAATCGGCTTCACTGCGCGCTTTTGCTGCTTTGGTTAGATTCTCGTACTCCGCCCCATCCTTTAGCTCTTGAAAGCCTTTGCGGATAGTCTCTGGGGTCAAATCGGAAATCCACAGCCGCTTCACAGGATGTTCAAGCTTCAAATGCCGCTGAATGAGCGAAAATATATGCTGGCCTTCTCGCCCGGCATCACAAGAATTTACTAGCAGATCGCTTCGTTTAGCCAGCTCTCCGATTACCTTCAGCTGATCAATGGTCCGCGCATTAGGAACCAGCTTGAATTGGTCCGGAATAATGGGAAGATCATTAATATTCCATTTTTTGTATTTTACATCATATGCATCCGGCTCAGCCAATCCGATTAGATGCCCTATTGCCCATGTAATAATGTACTGCTCCCCTTCAAGATAGGAACGGTAATTTTTAGCCTTTGGTTCTATTGCGGCGGCGATATTCCGCCCCATGTCCGGTTTCTCCGCAATAATAAGTGTCTTCAAAAACATTCGCTCCTTACCTTCTCGTTCTTAAGTCCAAAACAGGTCCAGTACTCTATTATAACATTAACCTCGGTTTTTTTTAATCGACCGGACTTTTCATAGTCTTTCGTTTGATTTAAAATAAGTTGGTATAAGCGTATTCATGTATCGGAGGGAAACAAACCTTGTATGAGAATCACAGATTTACAGAACCTTTTTCAGATCGAAGCCTCGCCGCCCTGAAGGCGGATTGTGAGCAGTGCTTTGGCTTGTGTTGTGCCGCATTGCCTTTTGCTGCTTCCGTAGATTTCGCTAGAGACAAAGACGCTGGACAGCCCTGTCACAATCTACAGTCGGACTTTCGCTGTGGTGTACATACAGAGCTAAGAGAATTAGGCTACCGTGGTTGTACGGTCTATGACTGTTTTGGAGCTGGGCAAAAGATTTCTCAAGTCACTTATGCTGGAGAAGACTGGAGGAAAAAGCCGAAAACTGCGAAGCAGATGTTCGAGGTATTTCCGATCATGTGGCATTTGCACGAGCTGCTTTGGTATTTACATGAATCTTTGAACTTAAAAATAACCCGTACAATCCATACGGAGCTGCAAACAGCTCTCGATGAAACGGAACAGCTCACTTTACTTAATCCTGAAGCTCTTGTAAAAGTGGATGTTGCCGCTCATCGAGCACAAATCAATATGTTACTGTTGCAGGTCAGTGAGCTTGTACGAACTGAGGCTCGCCGTAAACTAAAGAAATCAGCGAAGAATTTCAGTCGAGGTGCCGACCTTATGGGAGCTAAGCTCAAAGGAGCCGATCTTAGAGGCGCCAATTTGAGAGGAGCCTATTTAATAGCCGCAGACCTTAGGGACGCTGATCTCAGAGGTGCAGACCTTATTGGGGCAGACTTTCGCGATACTGACCTCAGAGGTGCTAATTTAGCAGAAGCTCTCTTTCTCACTCAGGCACAGATCAATGCGGCAAAAGGCAATACTCTCACAAAATTACCAGCAACACTCTCCTGCCCTGATCATTGGCATTCCCATTAAATGAAAAAAGATCATTTATATCAGCTGTGAATAGAATTGTTTGATCCGAGACACAGCTTCCATAATTTCTAAGACTTCTTTCCCCGCTGTGTTTCGGTTCAGATACTCTACTCTTCCCTGTGATGCTTCCTTGCCCACAACTATTGATAGAGGTATCCCGATCAAGCTTGAATCTTTAAATTTCACGCCAGCGCGTTCATCCCTATCATCAATCAGCGTCTCAATACCAAGCTTGGTTAGTTGATCATAGAGACCTTCGGCAACCGTCCGCTGCTCACTATCCTTGACGGACATTATCAAGATATGAACCTGATAAGGTGCCAATGCTGCTGGCCACATTAATCCATCCTCATCATGATGCTGTTCAGCAATAGCGGATAAAAGCCGTGAGATACCAATTCCGTAACAGCCCATAATCATAGGTTGACTTTTGCCTGAAGAATCTAAGTAAGAAGCGCCTAGCTTTTCACTGTATTTAGTACCTAATTTGAAGACATGACCCACTTCAATCCCTTGATGAAAATGCAAAATACCCTCCAAACAATGCGGACAAACTTCACCTTCTGCTACATTCCGAAAATCCCCCACATGCCCAAGCGAAAAATCTCTGCCGGGTACGACATTACGGAAGTGATAATCTTTTTCTCCCGCCCCTGTAATCCCTTGAGTCATATCAGCTACTGCCGCATCTGCTAGGACAGTAAGCGTTAAGCCTACAGGTCCTACAAATCCACTTTCAACGCCCGCTAAGGATTTCACAGACTCGTAGTCAGCAAGCTTAATCTCATTCGTTCCTAAATATTTACTTACCTTTATTTCATTGACTTCATGATCACCCCGGACCAGTACAGCAAAAATCTGTCCGTCACCTTCATAGATTAATGTTTTGATAATCTGGTCTGGCCGGATATCTAGCTCCTGCTCTAGTTGCTCAATTGTGCGCAAATCAGGAGTGAGGAATTTCTCTATCTCCGGTACTTGTATGACAACTTCATTTTTTACAGGCCGCACGGACTCTGCCTGTTCCAGATTGGCCGCATAATCACAAACGGTGCATGCTGCAATCGTATCCTCCCCAATATCAGCCAGCGCCATAAATTCATGACTGCCACCCTCGCCTCCAATCGCACCGGAATCCGCATGGACAGCACGGAATTTCAATCCACATCGCTCAAATATCCGGTGATAAGCCTCGAACATTTGGATATATGATTTATCTAGACCTTCCAGGTTTGTGTCAAAAGAGTAAGCATCCTTCATCAAAAACTCTCTGCCTCTCAGCAGTCCAAAACGTGGTCGGCGTTCATCTCGGAACTTGGTCTGAATCTGATATACGGTAATAGGAAGCTTTCGATAGGAGCTGATCTCATTCCGTACGAGTGTGGTTACTACTTCCTCATGTGTAGGACCTACTATGAATTCCCGCTCATGACGATCCCGCAGCGTCATCAGCTCCTTACCGTATACCTCATACCGGCCTGATTCTTTCCAGAGCTCCGCAGGCTGCATAGATGGCATCAATACCTCCTGAGCCCCAGAGACATCCATCTCATGCCGCACAATCGCTTCTATTTTCCGTAAAACACGTCTTCCAAGCGGTAAATAAGTATACACACCCGCTGCTAATTGGCGGATATATCCCGCACGCAGCAGTAGCTGATGACTGCTTGTCTCCGCCTCTGAAGGTGCCTCACGCAGAGTTGTTAATAAAAGATTACTTTGACGCATATTTGTACCCTCCCTAAAAAATGAACGCTCTAAACGCAAAAAGACACATTCGTCAGGGACGAATGTGTCGTGATACCACCCTTATTTAACCGCCAGCCCGTACATAGTCTACACTTGATTTGGCGATCCTCGATCGAATAACGGCCGATTCCGGCAGCGGTTATACGCTGCAGCTACCCAGGCAGGATACCATCCACACGTATTTGAGGAACCTTTCAGCCGGTGAGTTCCCTCTCTGTTCTAACGCTACTAGGATCGTAAGTCCTTGGTCAATGCTTTTGTCATTTAAATATTGTATTAAATCTATATGAAAATAATATTTCCGTCAAGCGTCAGCTCCAAAAAAAGCCGCTTCTCCAGCAGGTAAACTGCTTTTGAAACGGCTTCTTGAATTAATGCCTAGACAAGAACGCTTGAGCCCATCAGGTATTTATCCACTTCACGTGCAGCTTCGCGACCTTCATTGATGGCCCAGACCACCAAGCTTTGACCACGACGCATATCGCCCGCAGCAAACACTTTATCCACATTCGTATTGAATTTGCCGTAACGTGCTTTCACATTGGTACGACGATCAGTCTCCAGGTTAAGCTCCTCAACAATATCTTGCTCCGGTCCATCGAAACCAATAGCGATGAGAGCGAGTTGAGCAGGATATACAGCTTCCGTTCCAGGAACGGGCTGGTAGATTTTACGACCTGTCTCATCCACGATCCGGCGGATCTGCACCGTATGAAGCTCCTTCAAGTTCCCCTCTTCATCCCCAACAAATTTAGTGGTCATGATAGAGAATTCACGCGGATCATCGCCAAAAATAGCTTTCGCTTCTTCTTGCGCATAATCCAAGCTGTACACATTCGGAAATTGTGGCCAAGGATTAGCAATCGGATCCCGTTGCAGAGGCGCTTTTTCATGTGTACCAAATTGAGTGATACTGCCGCAGCCATGACGAAGCGCTGTGGCAACACAGTCAGATCCTGTATCCCCGCCACCCAAGACGATTACATCTTTACCTTCAGCGGATACATAGTTACCATCCTCCAGATTGGAATTCAAGTAACTCTTGATCGTGCCATTTAAATAATCCATGGCATACATAACGCCCTTAAGCTCACTGCCTTCAATGTTGAAACGGCGTGCTTTAGTAGCTCCACCACACAGAACGACCGCATCATACTCATCAACAAGCTGCTGAGCCGGAATGTCTTTACCAATCTCAGTGTTCACTACGAAGTTAATCCCTTCAGCAGCCAGCAAATCTACACGACGTTGTACAACTTTTTTATCAAGCTTCATAGTAGGTATTCCATATGTCAGCAGTCCGCCAATGCGGTCACTGCGCTCAAATACAGTTACAGAATGTCCAGCCTTGTTAAGCTGTGCTGCTGCGGCAAGTCCAGCAGGTCCAGAGCCTACGATTGCAATTTTTTTGCCAGTCCGTTTCTCCGGAGGATTAGGTACAACCCAGCCCTCTTCAAAACCCTTATCAACGATCGCAAGTTCAATTGTTTTGATGGTTACCGGCTGTCCGATCAGGCCCACTGTGCAAGAGCCTTCACAGGGAGCGGGACAAATACTGCCTGTGAATTCAGGAAAGTTGTTTGTCTTATGCAGACGTTCCAGTGCTTCTTTCCAGAGTCCACGATACACCAAGTTATTCCATTCCGGAATTAAATTGTGTACTGGACAACCTGAGGTCCCGCCAGCCATATCAATACCTGTATGGCAATAGGGGGTTCCGCAATCCATACAACGTGCGCCCTGTGTCCGAAGCTCGTCCTCGGATAAATGATGGTGGAATTCTTCCCAGTCCTTTACCCGCTGCTCAGGATCCCGATCACCTGGGAGCTGCCGTTTATACTCCATAAAACCTGTAGGTGTAGACATGTTTACGTTTCCCCCATCCGTTCTCTTCGTGTTGAAGTATAGTACATTGTAGCATATTGCGGCTTCGTATGGTTGTCAGCAACGCAATGAAGTACCTGCACATTCTATTCTATACCTATACATAATCATTTCTAATTTTAATTATAGTAACATTCATCACTTTTGCACAGTAATGGATAAATCTACTGATTATTTGTACTATTTCACATGTTATGTCAGAGAAAACGTTTTATTGCTATTCCGTACGTTCATAAACAAGGAAACGGTAATCATACGGATTCTTCTCATCACGAATTCCCTTGATATTGGAGACCTCTTTCCACATCCTCCAGTCAATCTCAGGAAACCGGGTATCTCCTTCAAAATCCTGTTCGATCTGCGTCAACATCAACTTGTCAGCATACGGCAACATCAACCGGTAAATTTCCGCACCACCGATTACCATCAGCTCATCTTCTTTTCTACCCTCGCTGAGAGCCTCTTCAAGCGTGTGTAGAACCTCTGCACCTTCAGCTGAATAATCAGTATCCCTAGTTAGAATTAGGCTCGTTCTGCCCTTCAAGGGCTTGCCTCCGAGCGAATCCCATGTTTTGCGGCCCATTAGCATTCTTTTGCCCAATGTTTCTGCTTTGAAATAAGCAAAATCCAGCGGCAAATGCCAAGGCATATCGTTATCTTTTCCTATGACATGATTGGCACCCATTGCCCATATTAAGCTAATACTCATGAAGTTCTCTCCTTCCTCCATACTAAAGTAAAAAACTATATTGCCAAAAATTATATTTGCGAATCTTCATTTACAATTACGTTATACTGCGATCGGCGCTTTTATCGAAGGATGCGGATTGTACCCCTCAATGACCAGATCTTCCAGTTCAATATCAAAAATTGATTTCTTCTGTGAATTAATAACCAGTGTAGGTAATGCTCTTAATTCTCTTGATAATTGCTCTTTCACTTGCTCAACATGGTTTGAATAGATATGCGCATCACTAATGCTGTATACAAACTCGCCTACTTCTAGCCCACATTCGTATGCGATTAAATGTGTAAGTAAGGAGTAAGATGGAATATTGAAGTTTGCCCCGAGAAAAGAGTCCGCACTGCGTTGCAGCAAGTGACAGCTTAGTTTACCATTTGCAACGTAGAACTGGAACATAACGTGGCAGGGCGGTAACGCTGCTTTGCTTCCTTTCGTCCCAGCATTTATAACATCTTCCGGGTTCCATGCGCTGACAATTAAACGCCGAGAATCAGGATTTGTTTTGATCTGATGAATAACGTCTTGTAATTGGTCAATTGATTCGCCAGTTGAAGATGTCCAATTCCGCCATTGCTTACCGTAAACGTTTCCTAGCTCGCCATATTTCGCAGCAAACTCATCATCTTCTAAGACACGATCACAGAATGCTTTCATCTCTGCTTGATATAATTGATTAAAATCTTCATCAACTAAACAACGATTCCCGAAGTCTGTCATATCCGGGCCTGCATATTCGTCCGATTCAACCCATCTTTTAAAAGCCCATTCATCCCAAATATGATTATTATTTTTCAATAAATAACGAATGTTGGTATCGCCTTTAATAAACCACAATAACTCACTTGCAATTAAGCGAAACGGTGTACGTTTTGTTGTAAACAGCGGGAAGCCTTTTGATAAATCAAATCGCATCTGATAACCAAATACACTAATTGTACCAGTTCCTGTACGATCTTCTTTTTTCACACCATGATCCAAAATATATTGTAAAAAATTCAAATAGGTTTGTTCTAACTCATTCGTCAAAGTATTGCACCTCCGTAATATTTCACCTCATATATTATATCTGAAAAATCCGATTTTTGTAGAAGGTAAGATAATTTTTAAATATATTTAATAATCTGGTTACCTATTCAATTATAAAGGATTGATTCAGCAATTGTATCTCTACTCCGCCATCCTAAGCTCCACTCTTGCCCCATAAGCCCGAAGGCTTGCTTGTCCACCCACAGGAAAGGTAATCATCGGCGATGTATGTCCAAAGTCCACGTCTGCAATCACAGGAATATCGGATAATTCTTCTTTTGAGCGGATAATTGTGGTCAGCTGCTTCTTTGACATACGCGATTCTTTTTGGAACCTGCCGATCACCAACCCTTTGACCTCTTCAAACTCAGGCTGATGAATTAGGGATTGCAGATCTCGATCAAAGGTTGCAGGTGCTGACTCATAATCATCCTCAATGAACAAGATAGAATTTTTTAAACTTGGCATATACTCTGTTCCCTGCAAAAGATTTAAAGTGCATAAATTGCCACCAATAATCGTTCCTTTCGCTTCCCCATCATTGATAATGAAAGGACCTTCATTTTTAATAAATATCCGGTTTTCCTGATCCAGATACCACTCATCATCACTCCAATGCCTGGAGGGCTGCACTAGAATTTCTTTATTGTCCATCATCAGCTTGCGGAAATATTCGATGGTATATTCATTATCGTGGAGCATCGCAAATGTGGAAAAATGCGGTCCGGAGTATGTAACTAATCCTGTCTGAGCATAAATCGCATTACTTAGTGCAGTAATATCCGAATAACCACATAAACGCTTTGGATTCTCTGCAATGATTGAATAATCTATATAACGCAGGAGCTGGTTACTATTGAAGCCCCCAATGGTCGTTAATATTCCTTTCACTTTGGGGTCTAAAAAAGCTTCGTGCAAATCCTCAATTCTCGAATCAATAGAAGAGGAAACAAAATCATCCGTCTCAAAAGAATTTGTTGAAATGGATATCCGAAAACCTAACCGTTCAAGCTGCTCTTTAGCGATTTTTCTTTGCTGAGCATCGATTAATGACAAACTTCTGGAAGGAGAGATAATACGCAGCTCATCTCCAGGCTTTAATTTATCAGCTCTCATCATTGAACCTCCCTATATTTATAAAATACAGATTAAGTAATTACTCTTCCTCCCAGTATATCTCTTTTCAAAAAAGTGGAAAACACAAAAAAAGGCGGAACGCATTTGCGTCCGCCTTTCTGTTGCCTGCTAGAGCAATTTTGGAGAAAAATTATTTCATTACATGAATTGGGTGACCTTCAACCAATTCAGCAGCTTCCATGACGATTTCGCCAAGGGTTGGATGCGCATGAATAGTCAAAGCGATATCTTCAAGCGTTGCGCCCATTTCGATTGCCAAACCAAGTTCAGCGATCAAGTTGGAAGCTTCGATACCAACGATTTGAGCTCCCAGTACCAAATTGTTCTCGGAGTTAGCAACAATTTTGATGAAGCCTTCTGGGCTGTTCAAAGATACTGCGCGACCATTTCCTGCGAATGGGAATTTGCCGCTTTTCACTTTGTAGCCTTTGTCTTTTGCTTCTTTTTCAGTCAAACCAACGCTTGAACACTCAGGATCTGTAAATACAACAGCTGGGATGACTTTGTAGTCAACAACAGATGTAAGTCCTGCAATTGCTTCAGCAGCGATTTTACCTTCGTAAGAAGCCTTGTGAGCCAAAGCAAGACCTGGAACAACGTCGCCGATAGCGAAGATGGTAGGAATGCTTGTGCGTCCTTGGTGATCAACTTTGATCAATCCGCGCTCGTCGAGCTCAAGACCGATCAGATCCAGACCAAGTTCACCGTCAGTGTTAGGACGACGACCTACAGTTACAAGCAAGTAATCTGCTGTAACTTCTTTGGACTCGCCACCAACAGAGTATTTCACGGTTACTTCTTTGTCGTTCTGAACAGCACTTTCAGCTTTAGCGTTAGTTACGATTTCGATGCCAGTTTTAGCCATGTTTTTCGCAACAAGACGAGTCATATCTTTATCGAAGCCTGGAAGTACAGTATCCAAACCTTCGATGATTGTTACTTTAGTGCCAAATTTAGAGTACATTTGACCAAGCTCGGCACCGATGTATCCACCACCGATTACGATCATGCTCTTCGGAATTTCTGGAAGTTCCAGAGCTTCAGTCGAAGAGAGAATACGTCCGCCGAATGGGAAAGGTTTAAGTTCAATTGGACGGGAACCTGTAGCAATGATGCAGTGTTTGAAGCGATAACGTGGAGATTCATGATCATTGAACACACGTGCTTCTGTGTCGCTGATAAACATGCACTCGCCGTTAAATACTTCAATTTTGTTGCCCTTCATCAAGCTAGTCACACCGCTAGTCATTTTTTTAACTACGCTGTTCTTGAATTCTTGAGTTTTGGCAAAATCCACTTTAACATTCTCAGCTGTAACGCCGAAAACTTCACCATGCTGTGCGGATTCAAATTGATGCGCAGCAGCGATCAAGGCTTTAGAAGGAATACATCCACGGTTCAAACATACACCGCCGAGTTCCGATTTATCCACGATGAGGACTTTTTGGCCGAGCTGGGCGGCACGAATTGCCGCCACATACCCACCAGGACCTGCACCAATGACCAATGTATCAATATCTAGTGAAGCGTCTCCTACTACCATAATTATACCTCCATAACCAGCAGCTCAGGATTATTGAGCAGCGATTTAATGTAGTTCATAAAGTTTTGAGCAGTCGCACCATCGATAATACGGTGGTCAAAGCTGAGTGACAACGCCATTACTGGAGCAACTACGATTTCACCATTTTTCACAACTGCTTTTTCACTGATACGGCCAGTTCCGAGGATAGCCACTTCAGGGAAGTTGATGATTGGAGTAAAGAACATACCGCCAGCAGAACCGATGTTACTGATGGAGATCGTGCTGCCCTTCATTTCGTTAGCAGACAATTTACCGTCACGGCCACGAACGGCCAAGTCAGTGATGCTGCTAGCAATCATCCAAATGCTCTTACGGTCAGCGTCTTTGATAACTGGAACGATCAAACCGTTTGGTGTATCAGTAGCGATACCGATATTGTAGTATTTCTTGTAGACAATTTCGCCTGCTTCTTCATCAATCATAGCATTGAGTGCTGGGAATTGACGGGAAGCTGCAACAAGTGCCTTAACGATGAATGGAAGGTAAGTAACCTTAACGCCTTTTTTCTCAGCAATAGGTTTCATACGTGTACGGAATGCTACCAGTTCAGTAACATCTACTTCATCCATGATGGTTACGTGTGGAGCAGTGTAAGCCGATTTAACCATTGCGTTGGAGATCGCCTTACGAATACCCTTGAATGGTACACGTTCTTCTTCAAGACTAACGTTACCGCTAGCTGCTGCAGGTGCTGCTTTAGCTTCGGTCTTAGCAGCCTTAGGAGCTTCAGACGACGCTGCTGCTGCAGGAGCTGCTGGTGTAGAACCACCTTTCAAGAAGGCTTCTACGTCTTCACGAGTGATTTTACCACCTTTTCCAGTTCCGTTCACTTTGGAAATATCCACTTTTTGCTCACGAGCAAATTTGCGAACGCTTGGTGTAGCCAATACATCGCGGTCAGGAGCTGGAGTTACACTTGCAGATCCGCCTTCTTTAGCATCAGCAGGGCTTGTTGCTGCAGGGGAAGAAGTAGTGTTTGCACTTCCTTTTGCTGCGTCGGCTTCAGCAGATGCATGACCTTCTTGTTCAGGAACGTCGCCTTCAGCAGCAATAATAGCAACAACTTCGCCTACGCGGCAAACTTGGCCATCTTTAGTCAGAACTTCCAATACAGTACCATTCACTGGACATGGAACCTCAACTACAGCCTTATCATTTTGAACTTCCATGATGATGTCATCATCCGTTACCTTGTCACCGGCTTTGATATGCATTTTGATGATTTCACCTTCATGCAGACCTTCACCTAGCTCAGGGAAGCGATATTCAAAATTCGATGCTTTGTTAGATGCTGGAGCAGCTGGTGCAGCTGGCGCTTGAGCAGCAGGAGCTTCAGTAGCAGCACCCTCTTGATCAGGCACGTCACCTTCTGCTTCGATAATAGCCACTACTTCACCGACACGGCATACTTGACCGTCTTTAGTCAGAACTTCCAATACAGTACCGTTTACTGGGCAAGGCACCTCAACTACTGCCTTGTCATTTTGAACTTCCATTACGATATCATCATCCGTTACCTTGTCACCGGCTTTGATATGCATTTTGATGATTTCACCTTCATGCAGACCTTCACCTAGTTCAGGAAATCGGTATTCAAACTTTGCCACTTTGAAAACCTCCTCGTGAAATTGGGACTAACCTTATGATTTAAACTTTATAAGATGAAACAACGTTGTCATCCATATGGATGACAACTGTTTCTCGTAAAAATATTTAGAATTCCAAAACTTTCTTCACGCCTGCAATAATACGTGCAGGGTTTGGAAGCCATGTATCTTCTATTTGTGCGAATGGATACACAGTATCAGGACCTGCGATACGAAGCACAGGTGCTTCCAAGTGCAGTAGTGCTTTTTCATTGATTTGTGCGATAACTTCAGCAGCTACACCCGCACTCTTTTGTGCTTCTTGCACCACGATAGCACGGTTAGTCTTCTTCACAGACGCTACAATAGTATCGATGTCGATTGGACTTACAGTACGAAGGTCGATAATTTCAACATTAACGCCTTCTTTTTCGAGTTGCTCGGCTGCTTTGGTAGCTGTATGTACCATCAGCCCGTAAGTAATGATCGAAACGTCAGAACCTTCACGTACTACGTTCGCTTTACCAAGTTCAACTGTATATTCACCTTCTGGCACTTCAGCACGGAATGCATGATAAAGGTTCAAGTGCTCCATGAAGAAGACAGGGTCATTGTCGCGGATAGACGCGATTAGAAGTCCCTTCGCATCATATGGGTTTGAAGGAATTACAACTTTAATCCCTGGGCTTTGTGCGATCAAACCTTCGAGTGAGTCAGTGTGAAGCTCAGCAGCCTTAACTCCGCCACCAAAAGGAGTACGGAATACTACTGGAGCGTTATATTTACCGCCAGAACGCCAGCGCAAACGTGCTGCTTGAACAACGATTTGATCCAGTGCTTCAAAGATAAAACCTACGAATTGAATTTCAGCAATCGGACGGAAGCCTTGTACACCAAGACCAAATGCCAGACCGCCGATAGCGGACTCAGCTAGTGGTGTATCAAAAATACGATCTTCGCCAAATTCCTTTTGCAGACCTTCAGTTACACGGAAAACGCCACCTACATTACCAACATCCTCTCCGAAGATAAGAACGTTAGGGTCACGATTCAGTTCAACGCGCATCGCGTCGCGAATCGCTTCTTTCATATTCATTTGTGCCATTGCCTGATATCCCCCTTATTCAAAATCGGCTTTTTGCTCTTCCAGATGTTTAGGTGTTACTTCGAACATACTGTCGATCAAGCCAGGTATTGTCATTTTTTCGGTTTGTTCAGCTTTTTTGATCTGCTCGTTAACAGTAGCTTTCGCTTCATCTTTCACGCGCAGTGTATCTTCTTCAGTCCAAAGACCTTTCTTCTCCAAATACTTGGCAAGACGGGCGATTGGATCCTTTTCACTCCATTGTCCTTCTTCTTCTTTCGAACGATATTTACTTGCATCGTCAGAAAGGGAGTGTGGACGGAAACGGTAAGTTACAGCTTCGATCAATGTAGCACCTTCGCCGTTGCGTGCACGTTCTGCAGCATCACGTACAGCACTGATTACTGCAAAGATGTCCATACCGTCAACCTTAATCCCTGGAATACCAGCTGCAACCGCTTTGTGAGCGATCGATTTGGAAGCCGTTTGTTTAGCGAACGGAGTCGTAATCGCATAACCGTTGTTTTGAACAAAGAAGATTACAGGCAGTTTAAAACGACCAGCAAAGTTCAAGCCTTCGTAGAAGTCACCTTCTGAAGAACCGCCATCACCAGTGTAAGTAATTGCAACATTCTTTTGTTTTTTCAATTTGAAGCCCATAGCAATACCAGTAGCGTGCAGGATTTGCGCACCAATGATAATTTGTGGCATCAATACATTAACCCCGTCAGGAATAGCTCCACCATGTTGGTGACCGCGGGAATATAAGAAAGCTTGGTACAATGGAAGTCCGTGCCATACTAGCTGCGGAATATCACGGTAGCCTGGGCATAAGAAGTCTTCTTTCTCCAAAGCGAACTCACTACCAATCATGGTAGCTTCTTGACCGGATACCGGTGCGTAGAAACCAAGGCGACCTTGACGGCCAAGGTTTACTGCACGATCATCCCAAGTACGGGTAAATACCATACGATACATAATTTCTTTCAGTTGATCGTCGGTTAAATCTGGCATCTTATCCTTATTGATAATTTCTCCATCCGGGGAAAGTACCGATAGAGCCTCGACGTCCTCTGTATACACTTCATAAGGAACTTTACTCATTATCTTCACCTCAATAAAAAAATTTGAATATCAGCTGCCTCTGTTATAATATTATTATACACCTGTTTAGTTACTTTCGTCAAAGAAATACTTATAAAATTTATATTCCTTCAAATTTTGTATGTATAACAGGTGAGGAAATTTTATATAACAGTTTAACACTTTTCCAACAAGTAAATGATTAATAACACAGTTACACATTTAATAATTTTAGCGTAACTCTGTGTGTATTGCAAAATTCGACAAGAAAGGTGACGTGACAACGATGAGCGATTCTGTTTTTCTGAAACGCACAATTGTAAAAGAAACGCTTTGGAGTGAACATCTGCAGGAGGAACGTAAATTACGTATCTATCTGCCCCCAGGCTACAATGAAGTTCTGAGTTACCCCGTGGTGTACTGCCAAGACGGAGAAGAATTTTTCAACTTTGGACGCATTGCTACACTTGCTGGACAACTTATTATAGAAGAAGATGTCGAGCCCTTCATTATCGTTGGTGTAGAAGTTAACGTCGCTGTTCGGACTCAAGAATACGCTCCGTTCGGCAGCCGATTCAAACAGTACCTATCTTGCTTTTCCGAAGAGATTATTCCCTTCATTGAAAAAAATTATCCCGTACGCCGTACACCCGACGAACGAATCTTAGCCGGCGATTCTCTTGGAGGCAGCGTCTCCCTCCATCTGGCACTTGCTTATCCAGCTATCTTCACACGTATCATCAGCCTATCCGGTGCATTCTATCCCGAATCACAAGCCATGCTGGCTAAAGAAGAAGATCTCTCCTGGCTCAACATTAATATGGTCGTTGGACTGCAGGAAACAGATTACCAGACTGATACAGGGACCTATGATTTTGTTCAGATGAACAGAGAAACAAAAGCTTTGCTTGAAGCACGTGGAGCTACCGTATCCTACCGCGAGAAAGACGGTCGTCATCTCTGGGGCTTTTGGCAAAAGGAACTCCCTGAATCTCTACTCTATTTTTTAAACACATAATGTCTTATTGATAGAAGCAAAAAATGAACATCTAAAGAACGTATGTAGATTTCAGCCGTGTTTACGCTTACAGTTTAATCCAGCAAATTTCCTTAATTTACTTTAATACTAATCAGAGAGGCTGGAACCCAACCGGGTTACAGCTTTTCTCTTATCACCATTTCTAGCAACACGTCACAGCCTGCATTGATCAAATCATATACCTGTTCAAAATTACCTGTAAAATAAGGGTCTGGTACTTCTCTCAATTCTTCCTCAGGCAATAAATCCATGAAGAACAAAAGCTTAGCCTCTTCCCCACCAGGAACCTTTCGAACATTCTCTCCATTAGACTTGTCCATGCAGACGATATAATCAAACTTCTGAAAATCCTCGCTACTGACCAAACGCGCTGCCATATTTGCATAACTAATCTTGTTTTGATCAAGTATACGTCTAGTCCCTTCATGCGGTTCCTTACCTATATGCCAATCTCCAGTTCCCGCAGAGTCAACCAGAATCTTATGTGAAAGCTCTCGTTCATCAATCTTATGGCGCAGAACGGCCTCCGCCATTGGTGAGCGACAAATATTACCCAGACAGACAAATAGCACGTTTACGATTTCATTCACCTCCCAATTGTTAAAACATTAGTAAATATGAATTTATGCACATAAAAAATCGCACACTATCATTTTAGCGTTGTCATGGTCAATTGTGCAACTTTTCGATCTGCATTATACTGGGACAGGATAACCAACTAGAGTTTTAGAGGAGGAATGGATGTTATGCCATCCAAACGAGTCGTTATTTTTGCCGGTGGAGAACTATCTCCGGATTATTTCGCTCTATTAGATGAAGAAGATTTTATTATCGGTGCGGACCGGGGTGCATTATTCCTCATCTCACATGGATATATACCAGATATTGCGGTAGGTGATTTTGATTCTGTATCGCCTGAGGCTTTTCAGGATATTCAATCCAAAAGTAAAAAAACAATCACTTGTGACGCCGTGAACAAGGATTTAACCGACAGTGAGATGGCACTCGATATTGCAATGAATCAACAACCTGATTCTATTTTACTATTAGGAGTTACAGGCACTCGAATTGATCACTCCTTAGCCAGCATTCAAATGATGACAAGGGCTCTACAACGGCAAATCAATTGCTACGTGATGGATTCTAATAACTATGTGACACTTACCGGATCCCAAACAGTCATTGAAGATTTGGGCTACACCTATGTATCTTTGCTTCCATTAACTCCTGAAGTAACAGGGATTACATTAGAAGGATTTCAATATCCTTTGAATGATGCTACTTTAAAGCTAGGGCAATCTCTAGGTGTAAGCAACAAACTGATTTCCTCCACTGGAACAGTTAGAATACGTAGTGGATTATTGCTGATTATTCAGAGCAAAGACTAAATACATAGTGATATAGAAACATCCTTGTAACTTTTGTTTCAAAATTAAAAAGCCGTTAAATCCTTTATATATCAAGGGGTTTACGGCTTATTTTATTGCTCAAAATATCAAGTTATTAATTTTTTGTAACTTTTAATGAATTTTTAATAAAACGTTTACAACCCAGGCCCAGCCTCACTTTATTGCTGCTCTACCAAATTTTATGACATAGATAACCTGCTATACTACGAATCAGGCAAGCAAGACAAGCCAAGCAAGACAGATTGATATACTAACTTTGGAGGTACTTACAACATGAATAAACAACAATGGATAAAAAAAGCGATTGTTATAGGAATGGTTACTACAATGGGCTTAGGAACAATGATGGCAACTGGTGTAGGTGCAACTAAAGTTGAAGCCGCTACGGTGTCCAAAGGACAAAGCGTTGTCAATTTCGGAAAAAACTTTATGGGAACTCCATACAAATTCGGAGCCTCTACTTCTACTACTAAGGTTTTTGACTGCTCTTCCTTTATGAAACATATCTTTAATAAATATAATGTATCATTACCCCGCACAGCTGCGGCTCAATCAAAAGTAGGAACTGCTGTATCCAAAGCTAACCTTCGTGTCGGCGATCTTGTATTCTTCTCCAGCGGCAGCAGAGCAACTGGTAAAAATGTAACTCACGTAGCTGTTTACGCTGGAAACGGTAAAATTCTGCACACTTACGGTAAACCAGGTGTTACGGTTTCTGATCTTAATTCTGGTACATGGAAAAAGACTTATCTAAAGGCTCGCCGCGTACTGTAAACAACAGCTCTATAGTAGAGTCTTTTCTATAAAAGAGAATTAGTCTCAGGATGTGGTGCTGCCTTCGGGCACCCTCATTACATATCCTGTTCCGCGAACAGTATGAATCAACTTGTTCCGGTACCCTTTATCAATTTTTAAGCGGATATGCCTGATGTATACATCTACAACATTGGTATCTGCATGGAATTGATATCCCCATACTTGTTTGAGTATTTCCTCGCGGGAACATATAATCCCTCGATTCGCAGCGAGATAATATAGAAGATCGAATTCTTTATGCGTCATCTTAAGCTCGATCCCTTCACGGGTGACCAGCCTGCGGCTGGGATCGAGCATTAAACCATCTACCTTTAACAGATGTTTTAAATTTCGACGCCGACCCGTGAGGGTTAATAAATTTAGAATTCTACATTTAAATTCACCGGTATGTAGTGGTTTTGTCATGAAATCATTCCCTCCGGCTAAAAAGGCCGCAACTGCTCCGTTACCAGATAATTCTTCGGAAATCACCATGACCGGAAGAATCATTCCCTCATCTCTTACTGCGGAAATGATTTTCCATCCTTCCCATGTTCCCACCTCGCCTAAATCAGCAAGCAGTAATACCGGTTCTACTTCAGAAATGGATAAGCGAAGATCTTCGGGATCTTCGCTTTTTGTTATTTGCAGACCGATATCATTAAACACTTTCGCAATAGCGTCTAGTTCTTCCTCTCCTCTTCCGTTTCCCGCAGACATGTACCATATCATTTGCTCACTCACGAAGATCCCCCGTATCCATCAGACATGCATCAGCATCCCATTAATAGATATAGAATCCCCGGAAAACAAAGAGACCATTCCTATGAAATGGCCTGAGGATTTGTTTATTATGCTTTTTATCCAAAATATCGATGATAAAAGCTACGGGCAGCGGCAATATCCTTCGTTCCATGGATCAATGCCCGGCCATCTGCGAAGATCACCATCCGGTAAGGACCTTCCTTAAAGGAAATCAGATAAGGATTGCTCTCTACCTCACCGTCTCCTAAACGAGACAGACGACTGGCTGTTTCCTGCAAGTTAAGTTTCTGCGGCCGGGCAGGGCGGATCTGTACGGTATCCCTGCCACAAAGCACATCACTTCGTTCCGTATTTAAGGCTGTTAGATAAGGGTAGATCGGATGAGTCCCACAAGAAGGACAATTCTCCTTTTTAGCAATTTTCACGCCAATTTCTTGATGTTCATTACGCCATACATCGAAAGTCAGCAGTTTATTCCTTAATTGGTCCTTACGGTTACCGAGAAGCTTTAACGCCTCAGCTGTAGCATTTGCAGTAACCAATTGCACGGCCTGTGGGAGAATACCCGCTGTATCACAGGTATCTCCCCCTAGTGGGACTGTACCTAAAAGACAATGAAGACATGGCGTTTCTCCAGGCAAAATCGTATATGTAATTCCATAGCTTCCTACACATGCTCCATAAATCCAAGGGATATTATTCTTTTGGGCAATATCATTAATGATGAGACGTGTATCGAAATTATCAGTCCCATCCATAATCAGGTCCACCCCTGAGATGAGTCCTTCCAGCTCTTCCTTCCGCACATCCATAACATGCGCTTCTATGACAACCTCAGAATTAATCTGCTGCAGTCTGTTCTGGGCTGCAATGGCTTTTGGAGCTCTCTCCTGCGCATCCATCTCGGTATACAGCTGTTGGCGCTGCAGGTTACTCCACTCTACATAATCGCGGTCAACGATAAGAACATGCCCAACCCCACAGCGGACTAATGTCTCTGCAATCCCTGTACCTAACGCACCCGCACCAACTACAAGCACTTTTGATTTTGCGAGACCCTGCTGTCCTTCAGTTCCAAACGGCGCGAAACGTATCTGTCGTGAGTATCGATCTTCTCGCCCAGCGTTATGAAACATACATTATCTCCTCCCCATATCCAAAAAGCGGAGAACAGCAGGATGTCTGCTATTCTCCGGATTTATGATTATTCTATACCTGTACAGCTGACCACTGCTCAACATCCCAAATTTTCGTAACCCAATCTTCATAAAAATCAGGTTCATGAGATACAAGCAGGACTGTGCCTTTATATTCTTGCAAAGCGCGCTTCAACTCTGCTTTAGCAATAACGTCAAGGTGATTGGTAGGTTCATCGAACAGTACCCAGTTGCTTTCGCGCATCAAAAGCTTACAAAGTCGCACTTTCGCTTGCTCCCCACCACTCAGCATACTAAGCGGACGTGTAATATGTTCATTTTTTAGGCCACAGCGTGCCAGATGTCCACGAACTTCGTTCTGAGTTAAACTGGAGAATTCATTCCAGACATCCTCAATGGGTGTAAGACTAGCTGCTTTCACTTCTTGTTGGAAATATGCAGGGTTCAGATAATCCCCAAGATAGGTTTTGCCGCTGTATGTTGGGATCACTCCCAGAATTGTCTTCAGCAGTGTCGATTTACCCACACCATTGCAGCCAACAATAGCAATCTTCTCTCCACGTTCAATGACCATATTTAGCTGTGGCAGCAGCGGACGATCATAACCGATCTCGAAATCAATTCCCTCGAAGACGGTTTTCCCGCTTGCCCGGCTCTCTTTAAACTTAAAGGTCGGCTTAGCAGCTTCTTCAGGCCGATCAATTCGGTCCATACGATCAAGCTGCTTCTCACGGCTTTTTGCCCGGCCTGAAGTTGAAGCACGCGCTTTATTCCGCTGGATGAAGTCCTCTTGTTTTTTGATAAAATCTTGTTGCTTCTCATAGGCATCGATATGCTGGTTTTTGTTCATCTCCGCCATATCGAGGAATTTCTCATAGTTCGCCGTGTAACGGGTCAATTTACCGAACTCTAAGTGATAAACGACATTAACGACTTTATTCATAAACTCAGTGTCATGGGAAATCAATATAAATGCATATGGGTACTGTTTCAAATAGTTGGTCAGCCAATCGATATGCTCAACATCCAAATAGTTGGTAGGCTCATCAAGCAATAGTACATTGGGTTTCTCCAGTAGCAGCTTCGCCAGCAGCACTTTGGTTCTTTGACCACCGCTGAGAGAAGCAACATCACGATCTAGCCCAATCACGGACAGGCCTAAACCATTGGCCATTTCCTCTACTTTTACATCAATCAGATAGAAATCTCCGATATCCAGTTGTTCCTGAATGTCTCCCATCTGCTCCAGTAGTACTTCTAGTTCCTCAGGCGAAGCATCACCCATCTGCTCTGTGATCTTCAGCATTTCC
The DNA here is from genome assembly GCF_038004505.1 of Paenibacillus sp. FSL R7-0048. Taxonomy (NCBI): domain Bacteria; kingdom Bacillati; phylum Bacillota; class Bacilli; order Caryophanales; family Paenibacillaceae; genus Paenibacillus; species Paenibacillus sp. FSL R7-0048. The sequence continues at coordinate 4,012,365 of NZ_JBBORF010000001.1, forward strand.
TGCTCCAACTCAAGCAATGGCAAAAAAGCGTCCTTTAGAACATCGCGAATCGTTTTGCCCGGTGTAAGAATCGTATGTTGGTCCAAATAACCGTAACGCACCCGAGGGGTCCACTCTACTTTACCATTATCCTTCAAAAGCTTTCCTGTCAAAATATTCATTAGCGTCGATTTACCAACGCCATTTGCTCCAACAATTCCAACATGTTCTCCTGGTAACAACCGGAAAGACACGTTCTTGAACAATGTCCGATCCCCAAAATTGTGGGAAACGTCTTCTACAGTAAGTAAACTCATAAATTCTCCGCAAGCTCCTGTCTATACTTAAATAATGCGTAAATCAAATCACGTATAAATATATATTTTATCATACTTTAGCGGAACACTGAATTAAATGTTAGTCCCAATAGCCTATCTTAAGAAAAAACCACGGCGTTTTCCAACGTTTCGCTCGCCCTTAATGTCCCCTAACAGCTCAGCAATTACATCTGCCAACTTCCCTTTTTGTAAAAATGGATCTTGCTGACACGGTAGATTATAAACTCTATCTATACCTAAAGAATTTCGCAATACTTCAACAGATTGGTATTCAGCAAGTGGTAACCCCACTCTCCATTCCCGTTCAGGCTGCAGCCCACTCCGTTTAATCCATAATAAAGTTTCCTCCAATCGCCAATCGGCGCCAGAAGCAATCAGAATGGGAATATCGCTATGCTTGATTTCTTCCAGCGCTCCATCAAATCCACCCGTTCCCAGATCTAAGACAACAAATTGATAAACCCCTCTCATAAGCTCTGCTACATTCCCATGGAGAGGTCGCTTCCAGTAATGAACCTTCCTCCAGGAAAATGCAAGTTCAGGGCTCTTAGCAGGAACTGAAGCGCTCTGCGCGTCAAGCATACTGTGCATGCGATCATAAACAGATGAATCTGGAGATAGATTAACCCAAGCTGTTGAACCGATCTGTCCCAAATAACTGCTAATCGCAAATGAAGTATGTGTTGTTCCAAGTCCCGGCCCTACTCCAAGTAAGGCGATCACTTTAGCCTTCCGTTTATCAACCGCTAGGGGCACAGACACTGCTAAAGGATTACCTTCATCCATATCATTCTCCACACGAACCAGCGCTTGAATAACAGCTGTTGCCTCCTGATATCTTTCCTCCGGATGAGGCCGTAATAAACGTCTAATTATAGGAATAAAAGCTGCGGGAACATGGTCACGCAACTTATTTTCCATTCCAGACTCCCAGTGGCTGCATAAGCCTCCGGTAGCCATATACAAAAGTAATGCACCAAGACCATATAAATCAGAAACCGGCTGACTCTGCCCATTCCCATACTGCTCAGGAGCCGCAAATCCTACTGTACCAAGCTTCACCGTATCTTCAACGATTCCTTTTCTATAATTTCGAGCGATTCCGAAGTCGATTAACATCAATTCTTTTTGCTTTGTTAACATAAGATTGGAGGGCTTTAAATCACGATAAACAATGGGCGGATGATGACCATGTAAATATTGCAGAACTTCTAAAAGCTGTTTAGCTATTTGTAGGATGAACTCACAAGGTAAAGGTCCGGGATTATCCTTCATCAGCTGACTTAAAGTTATCCCTTCAATATAATCCATAACTAAATAAGAATACCCTTCTTTATCCGAAAGATAGTAATCAACAATACGGGGAAGCCGCGGGTGATCCAGACCCATTAGCATCTCCGCTTCCGCCTCAATGTCTGAAGGTAGTTCTTCTGAGCTTACACTTTCTTTTACAGCCCAGCGTTTCCCCTTTAAACGCAGATCCTCCGCAAGATAGACAATACTCATTCCACCTGTTCCAATCTGATCAATAATTCTGTATCTGGCGTCCATTATCTGCCCTACCCCAAGCTTCGATGCAAAATTCACCTGAACTTCCCCCTTTTTCACATAAAAAAAGAGAAAGCTTCCGCCATTAACGTTGTTACCGCAGATTACGATAACGTTAATAACGGGATGCTTTCCCTTAAGATTTTTAAATAACTTAGTATTTAATCATATAAAGTGTGATCTCATCACGATTATGAAACAGCTGCTTGGCCCGTTGAATCTGCATACGTTCGCCCTCAAACATTGCAATGATCTCTTTGATCATCGCTAGTGGTTTCTTATGCATCAGCTTTACGGTCACAATCGCTGTTCCGCCTGGGGACAGGCTGTGCAACAGCCCTGTTACAAGCTTCGCCATCAGTTTAGGGCTCCAGCTCATATCACATACAAGCAGATCAAATTCATTATCGCGGAATTTCACTTCTCCGGCATTTTTGCGCAGGATTTTCAGACCCGGGTAATTACGCAGCGATTCATGCATCAAAGCAGGGTCAACCGCTGTTACCTTCATTCCACGCTCCAGCAAGAAAGAAGTCCAGCCCCCTGGAGAGGCACCGATATCAAGCGCATTACGGAAGCTGTAAAAAGGAATACCGAACTCCTTCTCCGCTTCCATCAGCTTGAACTTAGCACGTGAGATTTGTCCGTCTTCCTTGCGGAAACGGATTGCACCGCCATTCCAGCCGGATAGATTCTCTTCTGGTCTGGACACTCCTGCATATAAGGCATTCCCGTCTGCGTAGACAGAAATGACCCATGCCGGATCTTGTACTGTAAATTCTGCACCCAAGCTCTGCAATTGCTCCTGCAGCCATTCACGAAGTTCGCCCGGACTTTCCTGCCAGAAGGAAGGATCCCCTTTACGAACATTTAAGGATACTTTCTCCCCCTCTAGTTCACTGCGGCGGCTTAAATAAACAGCCAAACGCTGCAGCGCATCCATGGTTCCTTCATCCTGAAACTGCACAGGCTGTATATGACGAAGGAAAATGGGCAGATTCTGTGTGAGCAATCGTGATACTTCCTCGGGTTCAGACTGCAAGGTGGCTAGAAAGATTTCTCCCGGCAGCAGCAGCGTACTCTTCACTGCGCCGAACAAGCGCCGAAGCTCTTCCTGAGCATATGGCGCAAAGCCGTGATTAGCTGTACAAATATATCGGGAGTACACCATTTCTTCCGGAGCAGTGGTCTGCTCTTCGTTATCATGTCTTAATTCGTTCAAATCGTTTTGCCTCCAGGTCTAATTTTAATCCAGGGACGACCGCTATCCCATTCTACATCAACAGGAATATCATAGGTGGCCAAGATCATTTCTTTGGTTAATACTTCTTCTTTCGGTCCGGAACCAGCTAGCTTACCGTCGCGAATTAAAGCAACATGTGTAAAAAGCGGGACAATTTCTTCCACATGATGAGTTACATATACAACGGAGACATTACGTTGTCTCAGCTTGTCTACTTCAGCCAGCATTTTTTCTCTTTCGTACAGATCAAGACCTGCACAAGGCTCGTCCATAATCAGTAGTTTGGGGTCAGCCATAAGACATCTTGCCAGCATTGCTTTTTTTCGCTCTCCCTGTGACAAGCTTCCAAAAGGATGAAGTGCCATATTGCCCAGATTCATATCCTCTAGCAAGCGGATTGCCTTCTCCTTCACTTCGTGTGGAATGCTCTCGTAGAAACGCAAATAAGCGTAAGCTCCTGTAGCTACAACCTCCCACACCGGATCATTTAAAGACATTTTCTCCATTAAGGAAGGACCAATATAACCAATCTCTTTACGAACCTCGCGTAAATCACATTGACCATATTTATTCCCCAATACCTCAACAGTTCCTTTGCTAGGGAATAAATAACCTGTCATAATCTCCAAAATTGTTGTTTTGCCCGAACCATTTCGTCCCAAAATGACCCAGTTTTCGCCTTCCTTCACTTCTAACGATACATCGTCCAAGATTAGGCTTTCTTCTCTGCGCAGAGATAAATGTTGTAATGAAATGATCATGATATAACACTCCTTATGTATTCCAGAATCCGCTCAACTGAAACCATTGAATAATAAATATGCGGATTCTCTATCCGGCCAGCAGAAGCCACAAGTAGAGCAGGGACACTGGTAATACGGTATTGTTGGACCAGATTAGGCAACATGTTCACATTTCCGGCAACCATTTGGAGTTCAGCAGGCAATAGATGTGCCGCTACTTCCAACATGCGTTCTGTAGCCTTACAGGTACCACACAGCGGAGTATGCAAAAATACTACCAGCGGTTCTCCAGGTCTCGTGAGTATCTCCAGTAAATCCGCTTCATTCATTTCCTTCATTTCAGACCCGTCTCCCCAGCGATATCATAAAGCTTATCAGAACTTAGGGGACCATTAAACAAGATCATCCCCTCAGGTTTAGCCGCGTATAAGATTTCATACATTTCTTTTCTCCCTAAAACACTGGAGGTGTGTAGATAGATTTCACGGGGGTACAGTCCTTCCAGAACAATCCGTCTAGCCACTTCCCCACCAGAATAATCATCCGGTCCCATATCATAATCTAACGATAAAATACCAACCTCACACTCACGCAACATCAGAAGACATTCTTCTGTTGTCCTGGCTAAAGCAAATCCAAGCGGACCTTTACGGAGATCGTCCATATAGATATGAGTCACTTTCTAGCCCCCGCTTCAAACCAACTGCGAACAGTAGCTATTTCATTCCGATGACTGCCATCTGGACCCTTTTCAGTTTCCAAAACAACAGATTTTTTACGTAATGGATCAGAAGTTATTAAGCGCTTAAGACCCTCTTCGCCGATATAACCTTTTCCTATTCCAGCATGCCGGTCCCGTCTCGAATCAAAGGGAAACTTAGAATCATTTAGATGAACAGCTACAAGATGCGGCCAAAATCCAAGCTGGTTTCCTCGTTCAAGCAAGTCTTCCGTATGCTCAGGATTCCAAATTCCCGCCGCAAAAGCATGACAGGTATCCAGACAAAATCCAATCTTCTCGGGAAACTGGCTAAGCTCACGAACCTTCACCAATTCTTCAAGTGTAATCCCTTCGGTACCATGGTTGCCCGCTTGATTCTCGATTAGCAGCTTGGCGTTACCTTCCCATGACTCCAGCGTCTCATTCATACATTCTATAATATTTTGATAGCCTTGTAACGGCTCCATTCCAGCAAAATGTCCAAAATGAACAACAATGCCTAAGGAACCGCAGGCTTCAGCAATTTCCAGATCATTAAGTAGGGAGTCTACATACACCTTTCGCGGGGTAGCGTCATCCCTATTCGCAGCCATATTGATTGCATAAGGGGTGTGGGCGATAGAGGTGATCCCTTTTTCTTGGCAAAAGAGTGCACAATCCCTTGTATCTCGAATATCAACCGTCTTTAACTTCAGACTGCGCGGATTTTTCGGAAAATATTGAAAACTTGTTGCACCGCTCTCCCAAGCAAATCGGGCAGCTCTCCCATATCCACCACGAATGCTGACATGAGCCCCTATTTTGGGTTTAGGCTTCATGCTGACAGTCTGGGCAATAAAATACTTTGCGTCCAGACAGCTCTGTTTTGATAATCGTTCCCCCATCGCGTAGGCAAGGCTCGCCCTCACGGTCATAGACTTTACATTGATCATTATAAGAACCAGTAACCGTATCACCGGTCATAAATGGCATTTCCATGTATCCGCCAATCTCTGTCGTATCAGTCAATACTTTTTGAATGCTTTGATACAGGCGGGAAATGGCTTCAGGTGATAAATTTTGTACTAAAACTGAAGGCAGAAGCCCTGCGTCAAAAGCAATCTCATCCGCATAACAATTTCCAATACCCGCCATTACATGCTGATTCACTAACAGACTTTTTAACGCACCACGCCGCCCTTTTAATATTCCTGCAAAACGTTCCGGCGTCATCCGTCGATCCAGCAGCTCAGGTCCAAGCTTACCCATCGTTGCTTCGCTTTCCTTCACGGATACTAAATGTAAGAACCCTAACCGCAGGCCCATAAAATAAAGGATCTGATCACCAAATGCGATTTCTACTTGCGTATTACGATCCGGCCGCTCTTCTTCTGAACCATAAAAAAGCAATCCACCCAGCATTAAATGTAATAGTAATCTTCGTCCATCATGGAGATGAAACAAAATGTACTTGGCACGCCGCTCTACAAAAACAACACGCGCACCGATCAAGGCATTAATGAAAGCTTCTGTTTCCATGTTAATTGTTTTTTCTCTGTTCACAATTACATTAGTTATCGGAACATTTATAATACGCTGGCTAAGCAGCTGTCTATAATTCTCCATTTCCGGCAATTCTGGCATACTCATCGTCCCCTCTAAGTTGGTGAAGTAATAAGACCCTAGCTATTATACACCGAGAAACATTTTAAGTTCAGCTAAATCGGCACATATTTCATCGGGAGTGATCCCTGTGATGCTTTTATAGTGCTCCAGGTTCTCTGTAGTGGTTAAACCGGTAAGAACAAGGATTGTACGACAGCCCGCATTAACACCGGCAGCGATATCCGTACGCATATTATCCCCAACAACAGCAGCATGTTCAGGTTGAATGTTCAGAAGATCTGTCGCATATTTGATCAGGTGGGATTCAGGTTTACCGATCACTACTGGCTTCACTCCACTGGCAGCCTCAATTGCTGCACCAATCGTACCCGCACCCGGCATAACCCCATCATCTGATGGTAACATTAAATCTGGATTGGTGAGCACAAACTTTGCCCCGCTCAAAATCCAACGCGAAGCTTGAGCTAACGAAGCATAATTAAAAGAACGATCGATACCTTGCACCACATAATCAGGGGATTCTGTGACGATTTGGAGCCCTGCCTCAATGCAAGCCATACGCAGTCCCTCTTCTCCAAGTATCGCCACTGTAGCCCCAGGTGATTCCTCAGCTATGTAACGTGCGGCTGCCATAGAAGAGGTACATACCTCCTCAGCTTTCGCCTCAATTCCCATTCCACTTAAGTGGGCAGCAACGTTAGCTGCCGTACGCGATGAGTTATTAGTAACAAATAAAAAAGGGATATCCGCTTCACGAAGAGCTTTTATCAGCAGATCAGCACCGGGAATCATTTTATGCCCATGGTACAATGTACCATCTAGATCAATCAATAATCCTTCAATTTGTTCCATCACTAACCCCTCAGTTTCCACAATAAATTTAATTAATATAATAAATAAATAATAGTATTAACAAACTCGTAGCCTTTGCCCTGCTTGGATTTACAGAAAAACTCAATCCCTTTAGGTGGAAGATATCACCTACTGATTTTCGGCAATATGTCCAGCCATTCGTTCGTCTTTTACTCCGTGATTACTTTAAATCTAACACACTTCGTCGAATGAAATCGAACAACCGTCCCATCCAGCATTTTTTAGCATAGCACTGTCATTTCCTGCGCTTTCCCGGAAAATAATCATTCCCCCTATTGCCCATTTAGTCTGCGAGGTACCGGATATGCATTAAATTCCTCAGCTAATAATGTCTCTGGGAATAGGAGTCCAGCTTCCTCAAGCAAAGGAATTAACTCTTCATGCGAGCTGTAACGAGAACTGAAATGAGTCAGCAACAGCTGTCCTGCTTTGGCTTCTTTTGCTAACTCTGCAGCCTGACGGGCTGTACTATGATGATATTGATACGCCATGTCAGCCAGATCATGGGCGAAGGTTGCTTCATGAACGATAAGGTCTGCATTAAGAGAGAGTTCTAAGGCTCCCGAACAAGGTCTTGTATCTCCAAGGATAGTAACAATACGTCCTCGTTTGGGTTCCCTGACAACATCAGCAGCACAGATTCGTACACCTTCATCCGTAACAACATCTTCACCTTTTTTTAATTTCCCATAAATCGGTCCCGGTTTTAAACCATAACTCTTAAGCAATTCCGTATTGAGGCTTCCGGGACTATCCTTTTCCGTTACCCGGTAGCCATAGCTGTCAATCCGGTGCTCAAGTAATGCAGCCTCAACTTTAAAGCTATCATCCTCGAATATAATTCCTCCTGTATGCTCTACAATCTCAATCTTATAAGGAATTCGGGATTGGCTCACAGCTAAGGAGATCTCTAAGTAAGCTTTTAATCCAGGGGGTCCGTACACCGTTAACGGTGCTGTCCCTCCCTGATAACCACGACTTAATAATAGACCTGGAAGACCAAATAGGTGATCACCATGCAAGTGGGTAATGAATAGCTTTTCCAGCTTTCCTAGCCGTATCGGTGAACGAAGAACCTGATGTTGTGTACCTTCCCCACAATCGAACATCCAAATACTGCGACGTTCTTCCAGCAGTCTTAATGTAACGGACGTTACATTGCGTTGTACCGTTGGCACACCTGCATTAGTACCTAAAAAATATAAATCCATTCTTTTTCCTCCCTTCTGCTTATTGGCTCAACCATCTCTTTTCAATTCTAAACGACCTTCTTCCAGCAAAAAACCCCCCAGTTACGGGAGGTTCCGCTGAAAGGGATACAATCCCCTACAGACCAGGTATATAAATGAAAGAATTACAGCTTCTCTACATTAAAATACTGCGCTTCTGGATGGGCAAATACCATAGCCGAAACGGAAGCTTCGGGCTCCATCATAAAGCCTTCTGTAAGGTGAACACCGATATCCTCCGGAGATAACAACTTAAACAGTGGACCTTGATCTTCTAAATCCGGGCATGCAGGATAACCAAATGAAACACGGATTCCTTGGTATCTTGCCCCATGTCTTTGCTTCATCGTCATATCCGCCGGATCCGGGAAACCCCAAGTATCGCGCATCATATGATGGACGCGTTCCGCCAGTCCTTCTGCCACTTCAAGTGCAACCGACTGCAAGGCGTGTGAACGCAGATAATCTCCGCTTTCTTTCAGCTGAGTAGACAATTCACGTACACCGTGACCTGCTGTTACAACTAGGAATCCAACATAGTCCATAATACCACTGTCAACAGGTTTCAAAAAGTCCGCCAAGCACAGATGAGGCTCTACCCCTTGTCTCGGGAAAGTAAAGGTATGCAGGATCTCGGACGTATTCTGTGGATTATACACTATAATATCATTCCCTTGCGATTGTGCAGGGAAGAATTGATACATAGCATGTGGAGTAATGGTACCCTCTAGCATCGCTTGATGGAGAATATCGTCTACGGTACCCTTCAGTTCAACAGTCCGCTGATCTCTAGCAGCTAATTGGGCTTCTACAGAACCCCGTAACCCCAAATGATGACCCAGCAGCATTTGCATATTCACATAGGGGATAATATGCCCCAATGGATAGTTACGCAGTACGTGGCGTTCTAAATCCGGTGGAACAAATACAGGTGCATCTGGAGATATTTTGGAACGCACTGCTCTGGTTAGTTTCGGCAGTTCTTGCTTAGGCGCCACCGCAACCGCTGCTTCTGCCTCCACACGAATTTCCTCGGCAATCTTCTCCCGTTCTTCAGGGTTCATAAGCCGATTGGCAATATCCAGCCCGTCCATAGCGTCCTTAGCATACAATACTAGACCGTCATATTCTGGACGAATACGGGTCTTCGTAAATTTACGGGTCAAAGCTGCGCCGCCAACCATAATCGGAACATCGATCCCTGCTGTACGTAAATCCTGAGCGGTGAGGACCATCTGCTGAGCAGATTTCACAAGCAACCCGGACAATCCTATCGCATCAGCTTTTTCTCGACGGAAGGCTTCGATAATGGTCTCTGGTGGTACTTTTATACCCAAATTAATGATCTGATAACCATTATTGGAGAGGATGATCTCCACTAGATTCTTACCAATATCATGCACGTCCCCTTTTACGGTTGCCAGCATAATTTTTCCTTTAACCGCTGTCTCATCCTTCTGCATAAACTGCTCTAGATGATTGACAGAAGCCTTCATCACTTCAGCGCTTTGCAGCACCTCAGCAACGATCAATTCATTATTATTAAATAACCGGCCGACTTCCGACATCCCTGCCATCAGCGGTCCATTGATGATCTCCAGCGGACCAGATTTAGTCAATGCTTCATTAAGGTCAGGAATGAGTCCTTCCTTCGTACCTTCAACCACATAGGAAGCTAAACGTTCTTCAAGTGACAGGTTGGAAATCTTCTCTTTTTTCTCTACTTTTTTACCACGGAAAGCAGCTACAAAAGCAGAAAGCGTCTCATCATTCGTATTATAAATCAGTTCCTCAGCAAGATGACGTTCTTCAGCAGGAATGGAAGCATACCGCTCCACTTTTTCTGTATTTACGATCGCATAATCTAATCCAGCTTTTGTACATTCATAAAGGAATACGGAGTTCAACACTTCACGACCCGCTTCCGGCAATCCAAAGGAGACGTTGCTAATGCCCAAGATCGTATGAACACCTGGAAGTGCTTCCTTGATCAAACGAATGCCGTCAATCGTTTCTTTTGCTGAACCGATATATTGTTCATCTCCGGTTCCTACAGGGAACACCAATGTGTCAAAAATAAGATCTTCTCCTGCTAAACCGTACTTATTCACTAGCAAGTCATAAGAGCGTTTAGCCACTTCCAGTTTATCTGTGGCCTTAATGGCTTGTCCCGTCTCATCGATGGTACCCACAACAATAGCTGCACCATATTTATGAATGATCGGCGTCACCAGCTCGAATTTCTCTTCACCATCTTCAAGGTTAATGGAGTTAATTATCGCCTTACCTTGACAGTACTGTAAAGCTAAATCGATAACCTTAGGATCGGTAGTATCGATCATCAAGGGTACTTTAACCTTTTTCACAACCAGTTCTAAGAAAAGCTTAATATCTTCAATCTCATCACGGTCAGGGTCTTGTACACACACGTCAATAACCTGTGCCCCACTCTTCACCTGAGCACGGGCAATTTCTGAGGCTTCTTCATATTTACCTTCGACGATAAGACGTTTAAATTTACGAGAGCCAAGTACATTCGTACGTTCACCAACCATGTATGGGCGGTTGTCGTTCTCAATATAGATAGGCTCAATGCCTGAAAGTGCAGGCGGATGATTACCTGCCAGCGGGCGTGGAGGATATTCTGAAAGTGCTTCCTTCATCGCACGGATATGCTCTGGTGTCGTTCCACAGCAACCCCCTGCAATGTTCAGCCAGCCTTTTTCGGCAAAGGCTGCAATCTTGCGAGCTAAAGAATCTGGAGATTCATGATAATGTCCGTTCTCATCCGGCAATCCTGCGTTTGGATAACAGCTCACGGCTGCGGAGGAGATCTCCGAAAGCGAACGAATGTGATCCCGCATAAACTCAGGACCAGTCGCACAGTTGAGGCCCATAGAGATAGGCTTCAGATGTTCTAATGAGATATAAAATGCTTCAATATTCTGACCCGCCAATGTAGTACCCATTGGTTCAATTGTTCCGGAAATCATAACCGGCAATGTGATGCCAGTCTTTTCAAAAGCATTACGAATACCAATACTTCCAGCTTTAACGTTAAGTGTATCTTGAGAGGTCTCCAGCAGCAAAACATCTACTTTACCGTCGATCAATGCCACTGCTTGTTCCTCATAGCTATCAACTAACTCTTGGAAAGTAACGCCTCCAGTTACTGAGAGCGTTTTTGTTGTTGGACCCATAGCCCCCACGACGTATCGCGGACGGTCAGGTGTGTCATATTTGTCTACTGCTCTGCGAGCCAACTCTGCTGCCGCTAGATTGATCTCACGTGCCCGCTGAGGAATATCATATTCAGCTAGCACAACAGAGGTTGCACCAAATGTGTTAGTCTCAATGAGATCAGCCCCTGCTTCGAGGTACTGCTCATGAATCGTCTGAATGACTTCTGGACGTGTTAATACCAGCATTTCATTACAGCCGTCCAGCTCATCGCCTCCAAAATCTTCTCCAGTAAGAGGCACCTGTTGGATCATCGTGCCCATTGCGCCATCAAGGATCAAAATCCTTTGTTGTAAGCTTTCCTCAAGTGTATATTTAGCCAACTAATAGTCCCCCCAGTAAAACATTAGAGTAAGTTTAGCAGAATAAAGGAATTTCGAAAAGCCTTCCTTTCCACTCTGCTTTATCTGTTATTGCTCAGTAACCTTTGCGAACCTTTGAATCATGGTTTCACAGACAGCTCTTTGCTAGGCATAGAGTGCTGTGTCCGGGCTGTCACATGTGAAGTGACATTATATTGTCCTTCCTTTTCAAGGGTCCCTTCTGCTTGATAGACTCCTTTACCAATTAGCTTTCCCTTAAGCTCTATTTTCTGTCCCTCATCATTTTTATTCACAATTTCGAACAGAACCTCTTTTGCATCATCTACTGCCTCGTTATCTTGGGTCACCACAGCTTCAAAGGTTACCTTTTGATTTACAACAACTTCTTCAGGACTCCATTGTAGTTCGACTTTGATAGGTTCCATAGACATGTTCATATTCATGTTATGTATTTCTGAATGCTTGGTTCCATTTGAAGAACATCCACCTAGTACTAGAAGTGTTGCACCTAATAATACAGCGACTAATTTCTTCGATCTCATCATTTGGAGCCCTCCCAATCATTATCGAATAATAAAAATCTACCAATTCATGTTATACATCTCCATCTATTATACACATTATTATTGGTTTTTCAGTATTTTGCATCAATTCCGCATTAGTCTTGTGACTTAAATCATTTACTTAAAAATCTAATGAAATCCTTATGTTAGTATGTATGTACAGAAAAGCAGCGAGTTTCTTAGGATCTCAGAAACTCGCTGCTTTTATAAAGTCTTTATGTTGGAGCTAATAGCTCTGTATATCTTACAAGGATTGAACTAGTGGAAGAAGTTCCTCAAGATGATTGATTTCATGATCCGGATGAATATCAAGACTAGGTGCTCTATCTTTTCTATTAATCCAGACCGTGGTCAACCCTGCTGCCAGCCCCCCACGGATATCCGTTGTCAGCTTATCGCCGACCATAACCGCTTGCTCAGGCGTTACATCAAGAAGCTCTAAAGCATGCAGGAAAATTTCCTTATCCGGTTTGCCTTTACCAAAGCTTCCGGAAATCACAATATGATCAAAGAAAGGAATTAACTCGGGCACACCATCTAGTTTCTCTTGTTGCAGTGCAGGACAGCCGTTCGTAAGTAGCAAAAGCTTCACTTGACCCCGTAACTGTTCCAGTACATGCATTGTTTCTTCATAGATGTATGGACGTTTTCTGCGCTCTGCTGCGAATTTAGTTGCCAAGGTCTCAGCTAGTGCTTCGTCTTCCACCCCTAACACTGCAAGTCCGCGACGCCAAGACTCTTTACGATATACCGGTGCAAGCTGCTCCAATTGACGGAATTCTGGCTGTTCACCTGCCGTAAAGTTAGCCCAGAGTGCTTCATAAGGATTAATTCCGATCATCTTTGTAAATGGGAACGTCTCATAAGATTCATACAAGCTACTTGCTTCCTTACGAACTGCAACTTCTAGTTCTTGTGGATCAATCGTATCCCCGGCGGCTTCACAAGCAGAACGAAATGCTTCTTCGACGCTCCGATCATCCCACAGCAATGTATCATCAAGGTCAAATAGTACAGCAGAAATTGGCATTACAGGTCTCCCTCTCCCTTTAACTGGTCTAGTTCTATTCGTGAACTACTTCAATGTTGTGAGCTTTAGCAAATGCTTCTAATCGTGTACTCATCGCATTAGTATCATAGCGATTCATAAGTTTTGTGAAAATCCATTTCGTACGTTTCCCTTTGTGCTTAATGACTACAGCTCCACGCGAAAGGGTGATTTTCTCAATATCTGCAGCTGGAAGTCCGCGTTCGCGATTGAATTTAATAGTGGACAGTCTTGCTTTTTCCACCTTCAAGTACGGACGACGGAAGAACAATAGCGCTGCCAGCAAATAGTACAGTACTACTCCCAGCCAATTAGCCAGCATGCCATTGCCTTTGGCCTGATCAATAGAACCAACTACCCAAAACATAGTGCCAAGTATCACTAACACTACCGGAAATGCAATGTTGCGACCTTTAAAGACTTCGGCATTCTGGGTAGGAGATTTAGAGGCATAAATCGTATCCTTGCCTTGTTTCTTTCTTTGCTTGTTGATTTGCTGTGTGTTGCGTTGAACCATTCTTTCCCAAGAACGGGCCATGTGCGTTCCCCCTAGTCATCCTGAAATATCTATGAAAAGGAACAGCGAGCTAATGTTTAAGCCCCTTGTTACCTTGTTCATGCTCATCGTTATCTACTACTTCAATAGTATTTAATTGTGCTCGGAAGTTATTGCGGATATTCCCCAGGTAAATTTCACGAAGCTTGGCGCGTTCCGCCACTTCCTCTTGATTAAGGCCTACGCTCTTCTGTTTGCGTGCCAATTCGTTAATTCGCGCGACCAACTCATCAATATTCAATACTTTCCCTCCCCCTATAAATTAATTCTAACTCTGCCATGAGAAAAAGAGCTTGTCAAGGTCTACTCCCTGCAAGCTCTACTGGTCATTCTATTATGTTCTCAGAAAATTAATAAATAGGTAAAGTAAGTATGTCTCCAGCGTTAATTTGACTACTCTTAATCCCACTTGAACGTTTAATTCCTTCTATATAAACAACTGTCTTCATATCAGCAGGTTTATTCTTAAGAGCAATACTCCATAGTGTATCTCCACGTTCAACCACAATCCGCTTCTCTTCCTTCATTATAGTCGTCGATCCTGCAAACACATTTCCCACTACTGTTAGGCCAGAAAATACTAGCACGATAATCAATATTAACTTAATAAAGAAATCTTGACGGAACAACGAAATCATCCCTCCAAGCAAACGTTCCGTTATCTCTTTCACCTTAGCGGAATTACGGGCAACGTCATTATGTCCTAAAGATTCAACCACTGGGGCCTTATCGTAGATGCTGCGGTATGTACTGTATTTTAGCATAATTATCATCCTCCAAACACTTGTTCTTACTTTCGAATTCATAATAACACGAACATGTGTTTTGTTCAATACTATTTCAGAACAATTGTTCTCTTTTTTTCGAGAGACTCAAACGGTTCATTTTATTATCATTCATCTACCATTTTTTAACTCTAGCAGATTAATATTTATAATAGTTAGAACTTATGTTTGTGCGAACGGTAGTTCTATGTTATAATTTTCCCAAACATTACTATATGGGGTTGATTCCAATGTCAAAGATTTCAAGTCGCCAGCTGGCGATCCTGGAATTTATACGAAGCGAAGTCCGCAGCAAGGGTTATCCACCTTCCGTCCGGGAAATTGGAGAAGCTGTTGGCCTTGCTTCCAGCTCCACAGTTCACGGTCATTTGGACCGGCTTGAGAAGAAGGGACTTATTCGTCGAGATCCAACGAAGCCACGTGCAATAGAATTACTAGGCCAAGAGGATTCAGAGAATGTTCACCAATTCGCGCAGACCATCTCACGGATTCCTGTCGTAGGTAAAGTTACCGCCGGGGTACCTATCACTGCTACAGAGAATATCGAAGACTACTTCCCACTTCCTACTCACTATGTAGGTGACAACAAAGTATTTATGCTGTCTGTCATGGGTGATAGTATGGTTGACGCAGGCATTATGAATGGTGACTATGTGATTGTTCGCCAACAACAAACAGCGGACAACGGAGATATCGTTGTAGCCATGACCGAAGAAGATGAAGCAACCGTTAAGACCTTTTACAAGGAACGTGATCATATACGGCTTCAGCCGGAGAATCCAGCTTATGAGCCGCTTCGCCTTAATCGCGTAACTATTCTCGGAAGAGTCATCGGATTGTTTCGAGATATCCACTAAGTATGCACTTCTAACATAAAAGGCTGGTCCGCATATGCGGACCAGCCTTTTTTCTACGTTTTTTTTGCTTTTCCAACCACAAACGAACATTTGTTCTCATTGGCTAAAATGGCCATTTTCTATGAATAACCCTTTAGGCGTTCTGCTCATATCCTAATTAGAAAGGAGTGTTGCGTATAATGCCCAACTACCGAATTATTGTAGATCTGACCCAACGAATGTTATATCTTCTGGACAATGATATTGTGATTAGAGGTTTCCCTGTCGGCATCGGTAAGATGTTAACCCAATCCCCGGTGGGAGAATTCACTATTATTAACAAACAACCCGACCCAGGGGGTCCCTTCGGTGTCTTTTGGATGGGACTGTCTAAACCACACTACGGAATTCATGGAAACAATGACCCTTCCTCCATTGGGAAAGAGGTGTCCCACGGCTGCATCCGGATGTACAACGAGGATGTGTTAGCACTCGCTGCTATTGTCCCAATAGGCACACGAGTAACGATAAGAAATTAAATTCGAATGGAGGCTCGGCAACCCCCAAATCACATTAAAAAATGGGGGTCATTACATAAGTAAGTATTTTTTCATTAGCATACTAGGAGTTTGATGATTATATGTCGAATATTGTTAACAGGATTGCAAATTGAAAAGGATGTGTTTAGTTTGAATAATTCAAAAATTAGAACCCTCGTCGATTTTAAAGTCGATGCACTGGGTAAGCTGTCCGGTTTACTTTTAAATGATGAACAAGCTAGTGGAAAAAAAGTGAATTTGCTCACCTCTTTTGGCAGCATTCAGGGAATCGTCTCTCCAACCGTCTCCAACAAAGAGGATGTATTTGATTTAAAATCGTTGATGGATGATGTAATTGTAGACGAATACATATCTTATTTGGGAGCAGAACACCCTGATAAAAATTTCAGCTATAACTTTGTTGTCCTCAATGACGTTACTGTAAGACCTTATGCAAGTTATGGAACTCCGATCGAATACAAACAGCTGATTGTTTATACTGATCATATCACTGCCTTCAATTTTCTATAGGTTTACATAATCACCTTAAAAAGCACCCTTGCAGCAACCCCCAATTTTGCATCATTTGCAGAATCGGAAGGTTTCTCTGGGTGCTTTTTTTGGGTTAATCGTGAAGCCGATCCTATAATTCCACGAATTCCCCTTTTAAAAGATACTAGTGGGGATCATTCAGGCATATCTTTCAATAAGCAACAATTTGAGTCTAATGAGATAACTAGGAGGTGTGATTATATGCTGATTATCCTGATGTACTTATTTGCTATTTTAGGAGTTGTTTTAATTCTAAGTGCCGCCATTATAAAATTGAAAACGCTATCTGCTTCATCTGAAATTTCTAAGCTAGTTAATGCGACCTCATCTTTTAACATCAGCTTCACCAAAACATTCATTCCCCCCAATCAATCTCACTTGATCGCACTTAACGAGCCTAATAAAAAATTAGCAATTGGCACCAAAAATCCGAAGAGTAACAAAAAAGCAGTAGCAAAGCTATACTCATTTGATAATGTAATGGGATCCGAGATTGTGGTTAACGCACTTACCCTTTCAAAAGTATCCAAAAGACATCAAAACAGCAAAACTACTGCAACAAGTGCAGATATTAATGTCCTTAAGGACACCGATGAAGAAGCTAATGTGATAGAAGAGCTTACGCTTAAAATATATATGAACAGCAAAGAAACGCCTGTGTATTGTATCTCCTTCTTGCCGGGTTTATTGCCTATTCAACAATCCGACAACCAGTACAAGGAAGCTTACTCCCAAGTACAACAATTACATGCACTGTTCAGGTCAATCGTATCTGAATAATTAAGTTGCTTTTTGCGCAATAAGATGTGTGAATTATTTTTCGCAAAAGCCTTTGATGTAGACGCCATATCGCCATACCCCCATTTGTTTTCGACATAAAAAAATCTAAAATTGCACACTAAACCCATCAAACTGGTGAATGCCCGTACCATGTGCTACTACCTTTTGCTCACGTAACTCACGAACCGCTTTTTTGACCTCTTGTAAAATAGATGGATCTAAACCCAGTGTATTATGAGAACCGAATACTTGGGTAACTCCTGGAATTTCCGTAATCTTTTCTAAGGATGCCACTAAATCAACCGGACTAGTCGAAGGGTAAAAGGCATAGATTGGCGTAACGTCATACAATAAATCACCTGTAAACAGATATCCGTTGGCATGATCAAAAAGGCTGATATGACCTGGCGAATGACCTGGTGTGTGGTATATTTCTATTTTACGCCCGCCTATGTCGAGCACATCCCCTTCTTGTAAAAGAGCTGTTGGTTTCCCTTGAAAAGGTATGTAGGTGTTAGGATCAAAGGTTTCAGGAACAGGAAGGCTGATGTCCCGGCTCATATCTTTACGAATCTGGGCAAGGGACAAGCCTTTTATTCCGTTAATCAGCCAATCCGCATCCTCTTTATGTACATAGATTGTCTCGAATTGCCCATGACTGCCAATATGATCTGCATGCACATGCGTAGTTATGACAGCGATAGGTAAATCCGTTAACTGATCCGTTATTCTTTTTATATTATCAATACCTAATCCCGTATCAATTAACGCGGCTTGTTTTTGCCCCAAGAGTAAAAAACAATGCACCTTTTCCCAATGTCCATATTCACTGATTGCATAGGTGGTCGGATCAATTTCCGTTACTGTAAACCAACGATCTTTAATCAATTACGCTCCCCCATTCCATTTTTCCCTTACATGCTCTTCTCCCTTACAATAATCCGCCTGTTCATCCGCTTGATAGATTTCTTGATAGGGCAAAATGTTGATTTTGCCTGAGTCTGGATATTCGCAAATATCTATTCCCTGATTCGTTCGGAGATCCAGATACCTGCATGGTGCATCGGAATGATTATAAAGCTGGTGCGCCCCTTCCGGTCCCATTTCAAAAAATATTACATCCCCTTCAGTAACCTCCGTAAAACCCTCGGGTGTTCTTAACATCGCTTTTCCCGCTAAAATCACAAATATTTCTTCAGCATTTCTATGAAAATGATAAGGAAAAGAATATTTATCAGGATCTAAAGATCTGATATCAAAAACTAAATGCTTGGAGCCCACCATTTCAGCTAACCTTTCACTCGTATGCCAAGCAAACTCTAGGATCGGGGACTGTTTTTGTGTAAAAGAGACCGTATTTTCATTAAAAATCTTCACCATCTGCAACACTCCTCCTTATGTTGTGCGTTCATTTACAACAAATAAAGAATCCCAGCTACAGCTAATGAAATAAGACCACCTAAAGCGGACCAATTCGCTACTTTGTTTTTAGCTTTACGGTCTTGCTTAGATTCCGAATAAAAGTTACCTCTTTGTTGTGTACCTGTCGTGAAGGCTCCAACACATATACCTGAAATTATAAAGAAGCCCAATCCTATGTAAATAAAAATTTGCATGAACTTACTCCTTCCCAGGAAAGAATTAGTTATCTATATATAAGATATTTTAACATTAAATCCCTCTACTACGTGCCATGACTTTCGGACCCAGATGACGCTATTTGCTAATTTTGAGCCTTTGAAGCATGGTTTCGGACTCCAGTGACGTTATTCCTAAGGATGAGGCTCATATTGAGTGTTTTTAATGCCAATAGCGACTATGGAGTCCTTTAGTATCCCAAATGTGAGATAAAGCTCCATATAAGGTCTGTTGGGTCCTATAGCGGGCTGATACGCGAAATTTGCAACCTCAGCAAACGGAAATTGGCGTTCGAATGAAGTAAGGTACCAAAAAAGAAGAAGAAGTGAGCCAACAACCATTTTTTGATTATGGTTATGGCACACCCCTTCTACTCCGCACAACTCCTACGGCTCTGATCACACTTAATTCCTTTCAAGTTCAAGTGTTGCCAGTGAAACCATCACCCAAGGTGCAAACTTATTCGACGAATCCCCCTTAGGATTGTGTATCCGAAAAAGAAAAGCTTCCCCCGCCTGATTCTTCCAGACCATATAATCTTCTATCCCTTTATCACCAGTTGCCTGCAGATATAGTTCAGCAAAACCTAGAGGATGTTCAATTAGTTCCCCGCTATGGTCGTTTGCTTTGCCAATTGCAGAAAGCTCGGTTTGTCCCTGCTGCTTCAAAGCTGTAAGATCGTAATCGGCAGGTAAGTGTTTAATTTCGGCATAATAGGTTGGATCCTCAGTTAATGATAAACGACCAGACTGTGAGTCTAGTGTGAAACCCTGAAAAACATACAGGGAATATCCATCACCTTTCCCAAGTGTACCTTCTTGCCCTGAGACCCCTCCCTCCTGTTCACCAAATGCTTTGGTCTTTGGCCGATCGGATGTTAGAGGATCAGTGGCCTCCGGACTGGCGGACTCCTGCGCCTCCATAGAAGGAGTAGCAGAAGGTTCAGGAGTGCTTGTAGCTTCAACAACTGGCATTGTCGCTGCACTTGACGCTGTAGGTTTTGCCTCGTCTGTTGTTTTATTGTTACTACATGCACCGAGAATTGAGGAAGACAGAAGAATACTAGTAACTGTAGTTAATAATATTTTTTTCATTACGCACCTCCTTATTACTATATTAGTTATTACCCACATGAGTGACGTGTCCTCTTATTCTTCAAACTTTTCTCAATTTTATTGCTACGGATTGAAAAATTTCAAACAATCGACTCGTTCTTATTTACAGCTATGGAGTTGTGCTCGAAATTCAAATTGTTCCCGGACGATTCGGGCACCTACTATCTTAATTAATGCCACCAGATTCCATAAAGTGACCCATGAGATCTTAGTTCTTCTCGGTTTCATAAGGTTAATTGGACTGAGCAAGAGCAAGGTAGACGATACAACAATTAAGTAAAACAAATTCCACAAAACACTTTACTTAACACATTTTCAGAAAAAAATTAAATAGCGACTCACAGCCAACCGCGGGGGGTCTGTAAATCGCCGTTCTCAATGATCTGTAACTCAGGTCTTGTGTCAATACTCTTTGATAAATCCTTTTATAGTCAGAGCGATGCGGGAATATAACCAATGACTGACCATGACTATGTATAATCGTCTATAGAGTTATTTTTTTGATTTATAACTTCTTACTAAATAACTAATACCTTTAAAAATCAAAACCACTAATATCCCGAAAATTATCAAAGTTAATATTAAGTTTGACCAAACTATATCCAAATTCACTCCTCCGTCTCTGCATTTAATTCTTCTATCTCCCATGATATCCCATTATTTATGATAAATGACCAACTTCTTACACATCGAAATTATTAGCCTGTATAATATCCTCGATTAACAAACTGTTTGTAGGCGTTTTATAGGTATATCATAAATGATACTCAAAAGGCCAGCAGGCTGCCTATACAAAAACAAAGTAAACCCTCAATGGCAAAGGCGTTAAAGTTTTATCAGTTTAAGATTACAGTTAGATTACAGTTACTAAAGCGGCACTTAGTCACTAAGCTGCTGATATCACTAAAAGCTAGATTAAATCCACGTTCATCTTCCCTGAGCTGCAGCTCCCACATAGCCCGTTGACTTTGTTGATTCCACAACCGGAGGAGCCCGTAAAAGCATAATAATCCCATCGCTACAAACACTTTAAACCAACAATTTAAGATTCTCAAACCCAACAGGGTTTGGGTCATTGTCATTATATATATTCCTTGCCGGGGATGTCGGTTGTATCTGGCTAGCGTAATGAATCTGTGAACACGTGAAATCATTGGATGGCGACTGGAAAATCATAAGGAAAACCAATTGTGCGCAAACGAATGTATGGATCGATAAGGTATCTTTCACCTGCTCGTTTTGCTGAGCAATTTACTAGAAAATCTATTTCTTACCGTCCACTTTTTTGACTTTGGTCTAATTAAGAAAAAGTAAGAAGTGAGATCATGCTCATACAATCAGTTAGCGAGCATATGATTGTTGATAGAATACTTATAAATTATTGGAGGTTTTGCTAATGTATATGGTGTATCCTTATTGGTTCAGATCTCAATTTGTCCCCATTTGGGCAACTTCAACTCAAGAGGCTCTTGAATTAATGAGGACTTCAGTCCAAGGTGAACGAAATGACGAACTTTTTTATGACCAACTCATTCAACTTGCTCCGAATAAAGAACAAGCTGAAGTTATTACTTCTATTCGGAATGATGAACGTGGGCATAATCTTATGTTTCGACAAATGTACAGAGAATTGACAGGACATGAAGTGACAGGAGTTAGCGACGAAGTCCCTGAACAAGTTAATTCGTATAACAATGGTTTGCAAAAAGCCTTTCAAGGTGAATTGTCAGCGGTTGAAAAGTATCGAAAGATATGGTTCGGTCTTCCGTATGGCGTTTATAAGGATACTTTATATGGCATTATTCTCGATGAGCAAAAGCATGCAGCGAAGTATAATAATTTATTGATACTAAATTCAGCTGCAAATCAGTAGTCATTGTATCGACTGCCCTTCAGAAATACACAACTTTACTTTCATAATATTAAGCGTGTCCCCTCTGCCTTCTCTCGAGTGCAAATGTAAGTCTTATCTTGTACCTGTGTCATGACGGCGCCTTCCCTAACACGTTGAACTCATCCACATTCTCGATCCAATCAAATGTCCCGCCCACGATGTGTGTGAACGATGCGTCAGCTCTATCCATACCACCATTATTCCCCGCATTTCTTTCTGATACTTCGTATATGATCGAACGTTTACTTTCCAACTGTCGGACTATGGTCTGCAGCACAATTCCCTCAAAAACCATATTCTTTGCCCTCATCCTAATAATCCACTTTTCGCTATGCAGCTAAGCTAGATGGTGTTAAGCCTTCTGGCTTTTTTACATTTTAGTCAAGAACGAATTCAAAGGTAACGCATGCTTTGGATTCGCCTTTGAATTGATTATCGATAACGAAACATACGAGTGAAATTTATCAAAAGGCCGTGCTCGCAATTCAAAAATTCAATCATTTGACTGAGTCATAGCATTCTCCTTATAAGAGGCTAAGAAGTTTTACCTGTCGCGAAAATGGCTTGTCCCAAGTTGGAGAGCATTCTTATAGTCCAATTCATAAAATCGTTTAGCCAGCTTATTACCCCTTTCAAGCTTTGGAATAACACGTTTAGGTCATGGTAGCATAAGAATCACAGCGCACATGTACACATATTTCAAAGAAAATAAATGAAAGCAGTATGGAGAAATTTGAAGCTCATATGAGAAGTATCCTCGAATGATCACTACATTTTTTGGGGGCATTACGGGGGCGTCCATAAACCTCTACAATATCTCCTATCCTTACCCCCACACACAAAAAAACCCTCAACACCAAAGGCGTTAAGGGTTTAAAGGTTCTAGTAAAGCGTCATATATTGGTTTCTTTCCAACTCATGAACCTGAGTACAATTTACAGTTTGCCTTTTTTTAATGGTCTGAATAGTACCTAACTCCGTTAAAATAAAGGGTTCTCTGAGAAAACGATTACGGATTTCAATGTCTTCCTTCTATTATTTGTGAGCATTTTGTGGGCGTTTATGTGTGCAGGAAATATAGCCCAATTTTCAATCAGAAGAGGTACTACAAATGCAATTGAAGATTTCAATCTAGGGAATAGAATCCAGAATATCGCTATCTTAAAAGTGGCTTGAAAATCGTATTGGGAGAATCATCGCCGTTAAAATTAACTTTAGATATCGGATAACCATCGCTAATTGGCTTCGTTCCGGAATCATTGGTGGATGTATCATAGGATCCATTGCCTCCGTGAGGGAAGAAATTTAATGTATGAACAAAAACCCTGCTACCATCATGGTCAGCAAGGTTTTATTATGACGCTTACTCGTAGAGTTGATTACAGATAAAACAAAATTTTTTGAGCAATAAAAGAGCAGTTCAGGTTATCCCTGTGATGACTCTTCTACATGGTACAACTCCTAACAGCAGCAATTCAATGTTACACAGCTTATCTACTACTAAAGGACAAGAAAAAAGGAACCATAAAACGTCGCCCGCGCGGCAAACGAAAATAGTTTCCCGGAGACGCCACTGATGCTACCGATACAACGACAGAACCATTACTCAAATGACAGGGCTGCTTACTTTGGAATGTCCCAGAGAACTTTTGAAGAACAAGGAGCACCCCCTAAATTATGAGATGGGAAGATTTAAAGCCGGGACAGTCCGTGCATATCTGTGACAATCACGATAGCGGATTTGGTGGAAGGTGCGGAAGTATTGTAGCTATTGGTACTTTTATTGGTATCAGCGAACGTATAGGTGCGTTGATTGACATATATGAACCGTTACTAATAATTATTTAACCAGAAGCCCTCGAAGAAGTCGACTTCGAATCACTGCCACCAGGATGGGCTGAATTTGATATAAGACCCATCAAATTATAATGCCTCGTCAGCATTATCACTGACGAGGCGATTTTCACAATCGTATTAGCTAGGTGTCTCATTGAGCTATCGTTCTCCGTTAGTTGAATCCACCCGTGGAATGTAAAACTTGGCCGGTAATCCACTCCCCATCATCGGTGGCTAAGAATGCAACCAGACGAGCTGCATCCTTAGGCAATCCTACTCTACCTGTTACAAATTGCTTAGATAACTGCTGTCGTAGGTCAGGAGTCATCCAGCCGGTGTCTGTGGGTCCAGGATTTATCGCATTTACGGTGATGCCTTTCGGACCCACCTCTGCTGCAAAAGTTCGTGTGAAAGCATCTATTGCCCCTTTCGTTGTGGCATACGAGATTTCACCAGCCATGGGGCCTAGTGATTGGCCCGATGTCATATTAATAACTCGACCACCTGCCGATTGCGTAAACCGTCTAGCGAATTCCACACTAAGCATAGTTACCGCCCTAACATTAATTGCGTAGTGTGCATCCAAAGACTCTGGGGTAATCGTGGTTAAGTCATCGTTAACCGAATAACAAGCATTGTTAACAAGAATGGAAGGTTCTCCTAGCTTCTGCTCAACGTTATTTAATAAATCCACAAAGCTTTCAGGTGCAGAAAGATCCATCATTAGGTGTTCGCAACGAACGCCCATGGCACGTATTTCCTCACAAAGTTGCTTTTGCTCCTCGTTATTGCTACCCCAGGGCATCTGTTGATCGTAACTAACCCAGTGTGTAAAAAATACATCAGCGCCTAGATAGGCCAACTCTTTGCACACTGCAGCACCGATTCCTGTGCTGCGACTTGCACCTGTTACTATTGCGATTCGACCTGTTAATCTGCCAAGTGTAGTATTCATGGGCCTTTTCTCTCCTTTTTATTTTGAAGTCGCATTAAACTGCGGTGACTATTGTGCAAATCTGCCCGTTACTTCAATGAAAACAGCAGGCTACCGTAGCGCCTGCTCATTAATGTGTATTATTCAACTAAAGTTCCCGTTAGCTCAATAGTCTTATGTTTTAATTAGAGTCGCTGCTTATAGTTGTGAGACTTGCCGAACACCTAACGCAGTGACGTCCCGACGGGCTTAGGGGGCTGGATGTGGTCACTCGCTTCTCAGAGTGACCCGGAGCGTCAATATGGTGTTAGCCGAAGGAAGTTCTGGAAGCAGCCATTGTATTTAAGGCGTTCTCAAAATAGCTATATACTTCATCTGCAATTCCCAGAAACTCTTCAACAAGTACATTACTATCCAAGTAACAAGCATACAGATAATCAACTAAAGCGGAGTCAATGTCACAATAGTTTAATATGGCATTCTTCATCTTAATAATGTCATCTTGCCATACACCTGTATCTTCTAAAACCAAAGAGTATAATGCACGAATTAATCTCTTAGAGTAACCTTTAATATATCTAGTTTTCATTGTGTTATCACTAGCATTAGAAAGTAAACTATGTATACGATCTACTTCCTCCTTGGTCTCTGTATTTAAGTCTAAAATGAACTCTGGAGAAATAATTATCGGTGGTACTTTTTCACCAACGTCATGACCATATATGCAAACACAAATTATCTTTACCCAAAAACCCCACTCATTTGGTTTACTTAATACATCGTCAATCGAGCAAATTATCGTATCAATCTTAGTTACTATTGGATATTCTTCCAAAAGCCTGTCTTTAATATTTGACAATCTTTCGTAATCAATATCTTTGGGATTTACACATACAATAGTAAAGTCTGCATCTGACTTAAAAGGTTTAGCAGTTCCTTTTGGAATCGAGCCACACATATAAATGCTATGAATCTTACCTTTGAATTCGGTAAGTATATTATCTATATACTTATCAACAAAATCCTTATATTCACTTTGTATTTCAATTCTATTTATAACTTTTTCTAATATCATATAGACTCCTCCTAAACTAAGAACTTCTTTCGGCTAACGCCTTTTTGCGAACTTCGTAAATTCGTCATGACTTAAATTATTCGCGAAATCATTCAACTATCCTGCCCAGTTAGCTTAATAAGGGATAAGTGAAAATGTATTCTGATAGACTACTCCAAGAATCAAACATTGGGGTATTTATTTTTTATGAAAAGAATTATTGTTCCAATCTTCATGTCACTTTTCTTATTATTGATGCCTGTACTTGCTGAGGCACATCCAGGACGCACAGATGCAAATGGGGGTCATTATTGCCGCACAAATTGCGCAAAGTGGGGACTGGAAAACGGAGAATACCATTACCACAACGGTGGAGGTTCAGATTCTAAACCGGCTGCCACATTTGTAAGACGTTAGATTTTTCAGCTGAGGATGAAGCAACTCTATTCGGAGATACAAAAACGTTTAATTCGCAACGAACGATAAAAATTAGTCAATCTATCATTAGCGATCTAAAGCAACACATTAAATATCAGAACCAAAATAAATTAGCTTAGAAGGGTTCCTATAAACATAAGTTAAACTTAGTTCTTTCTAGAGATGATGGTAATTTCATGCCGAAATCTTCTTTATTCAATTCTTTTTCGCGAATTTTGAAACGTATTGGTCTCCCGGCGATGCCGATTCATTCTTTTCGTCACACTCATGCTGTTCTTATACTTGAGGCTGGTAACGATATGAAGTATGTACTAGAACGTTTAGGTCACGGTAGTATGAGAATCACAGCGAACATATACACACATATTTCAAAGAAAATAAATGAAAGCAGCATGGATAAATTTGAAGCTCATATGAGAAGCATCCTCGAATGATCACTACATTTTTTGGGGGCATTACGGAGGTGTTCATAAACCTCTACAATATCTCCTATCATCCTTACCCCCACAAAAAAAACCCTCAACGCTTAGAGCGCCAAGGGTTTAAAGGTTCTAGTAAAGCGTCATGTATTGGTTTCTTTCCCACTCATGAACTTGTGTACGATAGATATCCCATTCGATTTCTTTCAGCTCGTAGAAGTGAGCCAGCGCATGTTCGCCGAGAGCTTCGGTAATTACATGGCTGCGAATCATTTCGCTTAGCGCTTCTTTCAAATCGGATGGCAAGCTTGGGATGCCTTCTTCAATACGCTCTTCCTCAGACATCACATAGATGTTACGGTCAATAGGAGCTGGAAGATCAAGCTTACGCTTAATTCCGTCTAGCCCTGCTTTCAACATAACAGCAAGTGCGAGGTATGGGTTAGCTGCCGGGTCCGGGTTACGAACTTCAACACGTGTGCTAAGCCCTCTCGAAGCTGGGATACGAATCATCGGGCTACGGTTACTTGCAGACCAAGCTACGTAACAAGGTGCTTCATAGCCAGGAACAAGGCGTTTGTAAGAGTTCACTGTTGGGTTAGTAATCGCTGCAAAAGCACGAGCGTGCTTCAAAATACCAGCCATATAATAACGTGCAGTTTTGCTCAGACCTAGCTTGTCACTTTCATCGTAGAACATGTTTTCTTTGCCATTAAACAAGGATTGGTGAGCGTGCATACCAGATCCGTTAATACCAAACAATGGTTTAGGCATAAAAGTTGCATGCAAGCCATGTTGACGGGCAACCGTCTTCACGACGAGCTTAAAGGTTTGAATTTGGTCAGCAGAAGTGATCGCGTCAGCATATTTGAAATCAATTTCATGCTGGCCGGAAGCCACTTCATGGTGGGAAGCTTCGATTTCAAAGCCCATTTCTTCAAGGGTCAATACGATTTCACGACGGCAGTTTTCCCCTAAGTCTGTAGGAGCTAAGTCGAAATAACCACCTTGGTCATTCAATTCTGTAGTTGGGTTACCTCTTTCGTCTGTTTTGAACAAGAAGAATTCAGGTTCAGGTCCAACATTCATCGCTGTAAAGCCCATTTCTTCGGCTTCCTTCAGACAACGCTTCAGGATACCACGTGGGTCTCCAGCAAATGGAGTACCATCCGGCATATACACGTCACAAATCAGACGTGCAACACGGCTATCAGTCACCCAAGGGAAGATTACCCAAGTATCAAGGTCTGGGAAGAGATACATATCGGATTCTTCAATCCGTACATAACCTTCGATGGAGGAACCATCAAACATCATTTTGTTGTCGAGTGCTTTTTCCAATTGGCTAACCGGAATCTCTACATTCTTGATAGTACCTAACAGATCTGTAAATTGCAGACGAATGAAACGAACATTCTCTTCCTTGGCAATGCGTAAAATATCCTCTTTAGAAAAGCTCACGTGATCCTCTCCCTTTCAAAACTCTGTATATTATTATTTATTAAAAAACCGGGATAACTCACCTTGAATAAGCGATACCTGTCCCGGTCTTTTACCGGAAACTAGTTCTTGCTTCAGCAAACGGTGAAGCTGCGAATCTGATAGCTCTCTACGTCTAACCTCTGTGTCAGGGGTAATCACAGTAGCTTCTTCGGATTCCTTCGAGACTGGGTTCATTACTTGCTTGATGCCAGCAATGTTAACACCCTTTTCAATCAAGGCCTTAATTTCTAATAGGCGCTCAACATCATTAAAAGAGAACAAACGTTGATTCCCAGAGGTACGTGCAGGTACGATTAGACTATGCTGTTCATAATAACGAATTTGTCTTGCAGATAAATCAGTTAACTTCATTACAATTCCAATAGGAAATAATGCCATATTTCTGCGGATTTCATCACCCATGACTCATCCAACCTTCCAATGATCTTTTTCTGATCTCATTGTACATTTCCTAATACAGCGTGTCAATGGTGTGTAAGATTTTCTGACAGTAATTTTCGATCACGCATACTTTGGAGTGCCATCAAAACGCCATATTTGACATGGGAGTAGGTTAATCCCCCTTGCATATAGCCAATATAAGGCGCACGGATAGGCGCATCTGCCGATAACTCTAAGCTACCACCTTGTATAAACGTACCTGCCGCCATGATGACAGGATGTTCATATCCCGGCATATCCCATGGTTCTGGAACTACATGGCTGTCTACCGCCGCAGCACGTTGAATTCCCTGCACGAAGGCAATCAAGTGATCCGGTCCATCAAAGGAAACCGCCTGAATCAAATCTGTACGAGGTTCATTCCACGCTGGTTTCGTCTCAAACCCGCAGCGCTGAAATACAGCTGCCGCAAAAATACTGCCTTTAAGGGCTTGTCCAACTGTATGCGGAGCCATGAACAGACCTTGGTATAACCCGCGGGTAGTTCCTAACATTGCGCCTACCTCGCCACCGATACCAGGAGCTGTAAGACGGTACGCTGTAAGCTCTACTAGATCTCTGCGCCCACAGATGTATCCACCCGTCTCAGCAATTCCACCACCAGGATTTTTAATTAATGAACCCGCTACTAGATCCACTCCAACCTGCGGAGGCTCAAGCTCTTCAGTAAACTCACCATAGCAATTATCAACGAACACAATAACATCCGGTTTCAATGACTTCACTCTCGCTGTCATGTCACCTATTTCGGCTACTGTGAAGGAAGCACGCCAATCATAACCACGCGATCTTTGGATTCCAATTACTTTAGTTTTCTCATTGATAGAGAGAGTTACCTCTTCCCAATCAATCTTACCCTCTGATGTAAGGGCAACTTCCCGATATGTAATTCCGAAGTCTGCGAGTGAGCCTGTCCCATCTCCTGCTTGGCCAATCACCTTGTGTAAGGTATCGTACGGACGACCTGTGATGTATAAAAGCTCGTCTCCTGGTCGCAGCACACCAAAGAGGGCTGTTGAAATGGTATGTGTTCCTGAAGCAAAATGAGGGCGCACCAAAGCTGATTCCGCACCAAAAACGTCAGCATAGATAAGATCCAGCACTTCGCGTCCACGGTCGTTGTAAGCATACCCCGTTGAACCCGCAAAATGATAATCACTGACCTGATGACGTTGAAACGCTTCAATAACCTTCCATTGATTCTTATCGACAATTCGATCAAGAGCTTTGACTGCACCTTCGATTTCAACTTCTGCGGACTCTGCCGCTCCTAAAATATCTTCTGCAAAAACTGCCATTAGTTCTTATTCGCTCCTTACATTTACTTGCCATCATAATGACAGAAAGCGACAGTTGCCTGACGCTTTTTGTCATTAGCTATTATTTTATACCTATACAACAAGCATTTCCACTTTAGGGGAACAAAGAAGATTACGGCTGGTCCACAAAATCAGCAAGCATGTAACCCCATTTATCATAATCCTCTTTATTAAGACGGACGTTATAGATAACATCGTTCTCGTCATAGGTAGTTTCCAGAACCTCACCCACTCTGTAAAGCAGAGAAGAAATATCGCCTCGGTCTCCAGGAATGCGAAAATTCAGCGTATCTCCAGCCAATTCATCAGAGATAATTTCAATAATCCGGGTTAAATCCTCAGGGTTAAATGCACTGATCTTCAAAAAACCTGTGCCTGTTGGCAGCATTTCCAGTTGCTCAGGCTCACATAGATCGATTTTATTAAAAAGCACTATTTGCGGTTTGCTGGCTGCCCCTAAATCTTGCAAAATAGTTTGCACAATCTCCATCTGCTCCTCACGCATTGGAGATGAGGCATCCACTACATGCAACACCAGATTGGCCTCATTGACTTCCTCCAGCGTTGCGCGGAAAGATGCTACAAGATCATGCGGAAGATTCTGAATGAAGCCTACAGTATCCGTAAGCACTACCTCTTTGCCACCCGTTAGTTGAAGCACACGTGAAGTAGGGTCAAGCGTAGCAAACAATTGATTCTCAATATAAACATCCGCATCCGTAAGCTGCTTAAGCAGCGTCGATTTACCAGCATTCGTGTAGCCGACTAGAGCAACCTGCACTGCCCCTGCCTTACGGCGGCGTTCACGGTGCAATTCACGGGTTTTAACTACCTCATCCAACTGGCGTTTCAACTCCGTAATCCGACCGCGAATATGACGGCGATCGGTCTCAAGCTTACTTTCACCTGGTCCTCTGGTTCCTATCCCCCCGCCTAATCTGGATAAGTTTTTGCCTTGACCGGATAACCGCGGCAAAAGATAGGACAGCTGTGCCAGCTCTACTTGAATAATACCCTCTCGTGTTTTGGCCCGCCCAGCAAAAATATCCAAAATGAGCTGCGTCCGATCAATAATTTTCAGATCCAGAGACTCTTCAAGGTTCCGTACCTGCGCTCCAGATAATTCCTGATCAAAAATAGCCGTATTAGCTCCAAGACCATCAGCGGCCATGCGAAGCTCTTCTACTTTACCTTTCCCGATAAACCATTTTGAATCCGGTGTTTCCTTATTCTGACGCAACACATCCAGGACTTCAACACCTGCTGTTTCTGCTAATTGTACTAATTCCTGCAGAGAAAGCTCTGGGTCAATACCGGTACGTTTAATTTTATCTGTGACGAGAGTGACCAATATCGCCCGATCTTGAATATCCGTTTCTGTATCATGCGTAGTTATTGCCATTTATTCATGCTCCTTATGACGGTAATAGAATCTTTGTGTACCATTTAATCAGTTTTTCACTTCTTGCTGATGTTATACAGCTGAACCTGTTCATTCACAGCGCTTCAAAACATTTTATCATAAGTTTCATTGGTAATATAGGCTGATAATGGAACGGCTCACCATTCTGTCCGCATTTTCATTATGATAATCTTCAATCTTTTATAAAAGATAAACCGACTAAGCACGTATAAACTTAGCTGGTGTCAATTTATTTAAGAAATTATACTCTCCCCTTTTGAATAATCATCGACCGGAAGAACAAGGTCTCTCGGTAAGATCTCCATCAAAGATTGTTTAGATATTTTGACATGCCTGCTTATTAATCTAACCGCTTGATGGCGGATTGCCTGTTCGAGGATATTGCGTACATAACGGGCATTACTAAAGTTTTCTTCAATAATTTTCTCATTAAGGATTAACTCTTTTAGTTTCCCGTTTGTTTCTGGAGTAATTATATAGTCTCTTTCAGCAGCCATTTTATGTGCAATCAATATCAGTTCATCTGTTGTGTAGTCCTGAAAATCGAGTTGAATTGGAAATCGTGAGGGAAGCCCGGTATTAGCCTCCATGAACATCTCCATTTCATTTGGATAACCCGCTAAGATAATGATGAGATCATCATTCCTGTCCTCCATAACCTTTACAAGACAGTCGATTGCCTCTTTTCCAAAATCCTTATCTCCGCCTCTAGCCAAGCTATAAGCCTCATCAATGAATAATACGCCACCCATAGCCTTCTTAACAAGGTCTCTGGTCTTTTGAGCTGTATGCCCTATGTATTCCCCCACTAAATCCGCTCTCTCTACTTCGATTAATTGACCTTTACTTAATATGCCCATATTCTTTAACAGCTTGGCAACGATTCTTGCTACAGTTGTCTTCCCAGTCCCGGGGTTGCCTTTAAACAACATATGATAAACCTGATTAACTACATTTAACCCCAGTTCTTGTCTCATTTTTTCCACTTGGATAAGCGCATGAATTTCATATATGAGATCCTTCACCTTTTCAAGACCGATAAGCTCATGAAGCTCTTGCAGGATTTCTTTTGTAGATTCTAAATGATTATTTTGAGCCAGCGCGCTCTCCAATGTTTCATTCGTAATATTTGTTGGGTCTTGATTTTTGAAAGTTATATTCATTCTGGAATCATTAATGGTTATCTTTCTTAAATTTTCTTCACCCATTGTAATCACCTCGTTAGAGCATTATATGCAATAACTGAATGACATCATGCACTTGTTTTAAAGAATGGGGTTTCGACATTGGATTCCCTGCTATCTCTCGCATCTTCTACGATGGTACACGAGGATAGAATGACCGAAATGCATAAAAGTCATAAGCAGAACTTTATTTTTTTATCATTTCACAACCCCATTATTTTTGATATACAAATAACAAATAGCCCCCCTTTAGAGTTTAGTCCATTTGGGGGCTGGCTTTTCTAATCAAGTCTCTTCCGGAATAGGAAGCATTATTAGAAGATTCTGATAATTGAGAACAATTACAGGAACAACTGCTGGATTTTCCATTTCGTATAGGCTAGAATTTCACGCGACTTATGCCTTGTCATCGACAGAACAGTGGATTCAGTAAGCCCCAGTTCAGGATTCACATAACCGAGCTCGTCCGCGATTTCGTGTGAACGCCATCCATGATATGTATGCGTAATAATAATTGCTGAGGACAATCCCTCACTTATCATAATTGCTTTGCTATACAGAAGATTCTCGTAAGTGCTGGTAGCTTTATTTTCAACAGAAATGGCGCTATCCGGAACTCCATGAGCTACTAAATAATTGCGCATGCCTTGACCTTCGGTATATTTCAGATCAGGTTTATCCAAACCTCCAGAAACTATGATATGCGGGAACATCCCCTCTTGATAAAGCTTAAGCCCGTAATCCAATCGTTCCTTCAATCCCGGGCTAGGTTCTTCTCCCCACATCGACATGCCAAGAATGATCCCTGTATCGGCTTTGAGCATAGGATCTGTCGTTGCGGCTTTATTGATATTCCTCAATGCGTACGCACACCACAACAAACCAACTACAACAATAACCATTAAAGCAATAAGCAACGTTCGTTTAGACCAAATTCGGCGTTTTTTGCGAACAATCCGAATCGGGGAAGAGTCTCTTCC
This sequence comes from Paenibacillus sp. FSL R7-0048, assembly GCF_038004505.1. Lineage (NCBI taxonomy): Bacteria > Bacillati > Bacillota > Bacilli > Caryophanales > Paenibacillaceae > Paenibacillus > Paenibacillus sp. FSL R7-0048. The sequence continues at coordinate 4,046,044 of NZ_JBBORF010000001.1, forward strand.
ATAAACGTACCATTCCATCTTTATTTCCTCCTGAATTCTCCATGATGAAATAATTCGGCACGATGTTTCAAAGAGAGTGAGAAATAAGGGAAAGCATGAGCATCGATGCCACGTAAAATAGTATGGGCAGTCTCCCAGGCTAGCTTATAATCGTTTTCTGAGATGTCTTGCCTCTCCAGTGCTTCCTCCAGTTCATCCTCATCGAGCAAAAACACCTCGCCGTTCCAAAGTACTACCACGTCCAGATACAAATCGTCAAACCAAGGCACACCTTGGTCAGTAACGCCTTGCACTTTACAGGTGTCTATGTACCATTGAACAATATTTTGTTTTTCGTCGAACATAGCCGTCACAATATAGTGACTATCTTTCGGAAAATATTGCAGCCAGGAATAACCTTTATCTGCAATACGATATGTATGTCGTCCATAGCTCTTCCACAGTGGTTCTTTCAGCCCGTAGATGGTATAAAGCGTAATATATCCGCTGAATTCCCGGCTCTCCACATAGCGGCAGGCAAAATGGCGACGCGTAATCCGGCGCCAGTTGGCCCGGTCTCCGAATTTACGTTTCATAGAAATTACCCTCTCCAGTATGGTCTATTCAGCTTAACACATTTAGAGGATACACTCAAAATATCCCGCAAAATACAAGAAATTTTTCTTCTAAACCTAATAAAAACGGCAGTCCAGCTTCGCTCTATAAATAAAGCAAAGCTGGACTGCCATGGATAAAGCTATTGTTCGAAATTCAAATTCGTTTTATTGAGTGGAAGAATCCCCGTTCACAAAACCTGTCTCTGGATCAGGGTTTGTGGATACATTCCCACTCTCATCGCCGGAACCCTCTCCACCGATAGTGGGTTCTGGAGTTGGGGTCGGCATTGGTGTTGGCGGTGGCGGGGTGATTTCAGGGATTGTAGTACCACCGTCATTTCCGCCACCCTCATTGCCGCCTCCGTTATTGCCACCATTTCCATTCTCTCCGTTGTTGCCACCGTCCTCTGGGGTCGGGGTCGGAAGATTAGGATCTATGGTGGGTTCAGGGGTCGGCATTTCATCCTGCACGGATACACTAACCACATTGGAGGGTTCGCTCTCCACTTTTAGCGCAGGGTCATAAGTAGTTACATAATACTCGTAAACCAAACCAGGCAGTGCACTAAAATCGCCTGCGCTGGTAGTCACTGTATTTAACAGTGAGGCAAATTCAGCTTCCGATGTCTCTCTACGATAAATACGATACTCAACGCCGGCAACAGGAACTGCCTCCCAATTGAGATTTACAGTCATCGTAGAAGGATCATATGCTGCTGATAGTCCAGTAACGGTCTGAGCTGTTTCTGGTGTTTCAGTAGGCTCAGGAGCAATCTCGTTATCGAGCTGCGGGAAGGATTTCTTAGGAACATCCTTCAGCGCTTCCTCCATGACCTTACCCCAGAAAGCAGCGGCAAGCGGACTGCTGTTCTTAAGCAGATGCTTTTTACTTGGCTTGTCGTAACCCATCCAGACTGCTGCAGTCCATTCTGGCGTATAGCCTACAAACCATACATCACGGTTCGAGCTGATTCCAGAATATCCACTTTGCGTCGTACCGGTCTTACCGGCAACAGGACGGTCAATCCTAGCTTTTCTACCCGTACCGCTCTCCACGACCTTCTGCATCATCTCAGTCATTTGATAAGCTGTTTCCTTACTCATCACTCGCTCAGGCGTTGTATTCGCTTTGTAGACCGTCTCACCACTGCTATCAGAGATGGATTTAATGGAATAAGCCTCTCTTAGTTCGCCGCCATTTGCAAAAGCGCTGTAGGCTTGCGCCATTTCCAGCGTATTGGTCCCTTTGCTCATGCCTCCAAGAGCCAGCGATAGGTTCTTATCCTCATCTTCCAATCCAATGCCTAGTTTCTTGGCAAATTTAAATCCGGTATTCACACCAATTTCATTGAGCAGCCAAACAGCCGGAATATTCTCTGATTTCTGAATGGCATCACTCATGTTGATGCTCTTAGAATATCCGTGTAGGTTGGTTGGACAATAGTTCGCGAAACATTGCTTCTCGTTGCTTAGCGTTGAATTCATGGTGAATTTCCCAGTTTCCAGCGCTGGAGCATAAGAGACAATTGGTTTGAAAGCAGAACCTGGAGAACGACGGCTGCCAGTTACACGACTGTAGCCTTTTTTCTCATAATTCCGTCCGCCAAGGAGTGCGACAATGCTGCCATTCTCCTGATTCACAATCGTCATTGAGCCTTGTACCAGCTCTTCATCTACACTCTTTTCAAAATTATCACTATCTGCAAAAGCATCTTCAACCGTTTCTTGAGCATGCTTATCCATGGTAGTGTAAATTTTGTATCCGCCGATATTCAGATCATCTTCTGACAATCCAAATTTTTCTTCCGCCTCATCTACTGCAAAATCAATAAATGCTTGATAACGCTGTTTCTTTTCTGGCGGCTTATAGTTATAATCTACGGCTTTTGCTTCGTCTCTTTCCTGCTCCGTAATGTACCCTTGCTCATACATAAGCTGAAGCACTACTGCCCGGCGTTCCTTCGAAAGATCAGGGTTACGCAGCGGGTTGTAACGAGACGGGCCTTTTGGCATAGCCGCCAATGTCGCGATTTCCCAAACCTTAAGCTGACTCAAATCACTTTTACCAAAATATCTTACTGATGCTGCTTTAATTCCGTAAATTGTACCCCCGAAGTTAATCCGGTTCAGATACATGGTAATAATCTCTTCTTTAGATTTCTGATTCTCCAGGGCTACGGCAATCGACACCTCAGTAGCTTTACGGAAAAACGTCTTGTCCCGTGTCAGGAAGATGTTTTTGGCGAGCTGTTGAGTAATGGTACTACCGCCCTCTACCATACTTCGTGCGGCTATATCCTTTACTGCTGCCCGGCCAATCGACCATAAATCCACACCAGAATGTTCGAAGAAACGTTTATCCTCTGTGGCTACAAAAGCGTTAACCAATAACGGTGGAATTTCTTCATACTCTACTGGATCACTTTTCTCCAGTGATAATTCGCCGATTAAATTAGCATTGCGGTCATATACCTTAGTCGTTTCATTCACTGTTAGCTTATCTTGGTTCTCAAGCAGAAGCTTTTGACCATTTAGCATAATGAACAGATATCCACCTAATGCACAGAAAATGGCCAATGCCGTAGCGAAGAACAAGCTCCACAGCACACGCTTCTTCGTCAAAAATTTCTTTTTCTTTTTTGGTTTTGATTTTGGTTTTGATTTGGAACTGGACGATCCTCTATCTCTATTGTGATTCGTCCTGGATGTATCGTCTCTAGACATAATGCCTCCTGACTCCCTTTCGGAAATAAACATAAATGGTCTGCCATGAATGAAAAGAACAACCTTCACAGGTTGCTCTCTCACACTCTATTCAAACGATTTATAAACAAGAAAGGTTTCAATTCATTTTTGATAAATGTTATTCTTCACTACTGCTGTCTTGCATCAGTGATACACTACGTTGTGGTGTGAACGTGGAAATTGCGTGTTTATACACCATTTGCTGGCGTCCATCACTGTCAATGACGATTGTAAAATTGTCGAATGCTTTAATTATTCCCCGGATTTGAAAACCGTTGGTCAGATATACCGTAGCAGGGATATTTTCTTTGCGTAGTTGGTTCAAGAATGTATCTTGGATGTTAATGGACTTGTTCATATGACGTACCCCCAATGGTTCAATTAGATTGTTCAGAAGTATATTCAAGACCTGAGAGAAACTTTCCTGCTATTATACCACGTATTTTTGAGAAATTCTCAGAAAAGTTTTGTTCACCTTCGACATCGATCCACTCGATTTCCTTCATGTGGCGAAACCATGACAACTGTCTTTTGGCGAATCGGCGAGTATCGCGTTTAAGCAGTATCACAGCTTCTTCCAGCGTCAGCTCTCCCGCCAGGTAAGCGGCAATTTCCTTGTAACCCAATCCCTGCATGGACACAAGGCTTCTGCTGTAACCGTTATCCAGCAGTCCCTTCACCTCAGCAACGAGACCATCCGCCAGCATGCTATCAATTCGGTCCTCAATACGTTTATATAGTATTTTCCGGTCCATTGTCAAACCTATGAGACATAAGTCATAGGGAGATTCCTTCTTTTGAGCAGCATGAGAAGCGGAAAGTGTAGTGTTTGTCTGGTGTTGAATTTCCAGTGCACGGATAATTCTGCGACGGTCGTTAGGATGAAGTTTGGCTGCGCTGACTGGATCAACCGCCTCGAGTCTGGCATGCAGTGCAAGCGCTCCATGTTCTTCCGCAAATTGATCCTGCTCTTTACGGAAAGCTTCATCAGCCACTGCTTCCGAGAACTGAAAGCCGTAACATAAAGACTCAATATACAGTCCAGTCCCCCCTACGATAAAGGGAAGCTTCCCTCTAGCGCTTATCTCCTCGATGAGTCTAGTGCCCTGCTCTTGAAATTCAGCGGCAGAATACGCATCCTGCGGATCATGAATATCGATCAGGTGATGGGGAATGCCGTTCATTTCGGCGGGTGTAATCTTAGCTGTACCAATATCCATGCCACGATAAACCTGCATCGAATCGCCGGAAATAATCTCAGCGTTATAAGCCGCTGCCAGCTCCAGACTTAACCGGGTTTTGCCTACGGCAGTTGGTCCTAACAGCACTAGAACCTTATGCCTTTCTTTAGTTGTCAATGTGTATCACCCCGTACGATGTTTTGGAGTTGCTTCGGAGCAGCTCAGTAAACCCTAGACGTTCAAATTCGCCACTCAAAGCCTTTTCTTTTAAAAGAACAGTCTTACGGGCGACCCTAACCGCTTCGGCTACACTCTCTGTCGATAAGGCTGCACGGTTAGCGAATTGCCGCAGCGGGGAAATCGAGGCAGAACCCGTCAGAGGCACGCGAAACATAGGATCAAAGTAAACAATATCCACACTTCGATCTGGTTGAGACCGTAAATAATCCAAATGTTCACTATGCACGACATTAACTCTGCGTAAAGCCTCATTGACCTTTACTTGCCCAGAGGTGTAATGAGACATCCCTTCACTGAGCAGTGCGTACAGCGGTAATGAGCTCTCCAAAGCGGTAACCTCTGAGGACTCACCACCATTTACAGCAAACAGTAAGGAGTCAGCTCCTAATCCAGCTGTACAATCCAATACGCTATCTCCGGGAAGCATTCGAGCCGCAACAAGCATCGGCTCGATCTCACCCTTTAGAATTCGTTTAGCGCGAACGAAGCCCATGCTCGGATGAAACTCCATAGGCTCCATTCCTAAGCGGTGTAGTCGAACAGCGTCCTGAGATAGAATCAGAATATCCTCATCTCCGTAATGTTCAACCATCCTTGTAATGGAGAGCTTCTCACGTGGAGCATAACTACAACCCGTTCTCTCCGCAAGGCTTTGCGCGCGTTCTACTATTTCCATTATCGGGCTATACCCCGTAGTTATAATCATGGTGCCTCCAGTCTTGCTCTTAACAAATTTCAAAAAATGTATAATTACATAACCCGCTTGAACAATTTCTCTAAATCATAGGATGAAAAAGAGATCACAATCGGCCGTCCATGTGGGCAAGTATACGGTTGTTTGCACTCTGCCAGTCGGGACAACAGAGCCTCCACTTCCTGTTCTGTTAGTTTATGGTTGGCCTTAATCGAGGCTTTACATGAACACAGAATCGATGACTTTTCTCGTAGCTTCGCAAGATCAATCATACGCTCGCTTAAGACCCACTCCGCCATTTCTTCAACGACCGCCTTCTCATCCCCTTCAGGAAACCAATAGGGCAAAGAACGAACAAGAAAGGTCTGTCCGCCAAAGTGCTCAAGGTATACCCCGGCCTGCTGAAACCAATGTAGACGTTCACTAAGCTGACGACTTTCAGAAGGCGTGAACTCCAGTGTAATCGGCAGTAGCAGCTCCTGTGAGGCATCCTCCGGCCGACCAAATTTCTCATAGAAGTATTCGTAATTAATACGTTCATGTGCCGCATGCTGATCGATTAAATAGAGTCCTCCATCATTCTGGGCAATAATATAGGTCCCATGATGCTGGCCTATATAATTAAGCTCAGGAAAGGCCGGAAGTCCAGGCTCTTCTTGTTGTGGTGGAGCCCATAGCTTCTCAACCGAAGGGAGCTGCTTCTGCGCCATTGACGTTTCTTGCGGGCGATAGCTATTGGAATAACTAGTATTCGCATTAGTTTGGCGCCCCTGCGAAGATGAAGACGGATAGCCTGATCCGTAAGCTGGAGCTACCTCGCGAGCTACCTGATGATCCGCCTGACCATCCTTGCTAAAATCACGGGAATTACGGTCAGGGTTCGATGACTGTAGTCCACTTAAGAAGCTGGCTGATCCCGTAGGGGCTGTATCCTTCTCATCACCATTCGAAGATGACGGCGGAACAGCTCCTTTGGAAAAAGCAAATTGCTCCTGGATAAAGGAGCTGCTGCCCTTGGGTCCGATTGTTTCCTTGCTTGGACGTGGAATCAGACTTTGCCCCAGCAGTATTTTGCGGATCTCCTGCTCAACAAAGGTGTAAAGCTCATTCTCCTTACTGAATCTAACCTCGAGTTTTGCTGGATGTACATTGACATCTACCAAAGAGGGGTGCATATCCAGTTCAAGAACTAATAACGGATAACGGTTAATCGGAAGCAAGGTGTGATAAGCACGCATGATTGCTGCGTTCAGTCCATTACTGCGAATATAACGTCCACCGACAATAGTAGTGATTGCATTTCGATTGGAACGTGTCCATTCTGGACGACTAATATATCCGGAAATCCGGTAATCCAAGTCTTCTGCCGTAATCGGCAGCATTGCTTTGGCGGCATTGGTTCCGTAAACAGCTGCGATGACCTGCAGCAGATCACCATTTCCGAGCGTATGCAGCAGTTGATTGCCATTATGATGCAAGGTAAAAGAGATCCCCGGATGAGCCAGCGCCATGCGGTACATGGCATCTGAGATATGGCCCAGCTCCGTCTGAATACTCTTCATATATTTCAGCCTTGCCGGCGTATTAAAAAACAATTCACGAACGGCAAGATCACTTCCCCGGCCGGAAGGAGCGTCCTCATTTCGTATGAGATTGCCACCCTCAATGTCTACTAGGCGCCCTTTGCCGTCATCGGCAGTTGCAGTTAGAAGCGATACCTTGGAGACCGCGGCAATACTGGGAAGTGCCTCTCCGCGGAAGCCTAAGCTTGTGATTTGAAATAGATCGCGGCCATTCAGAATTTTACTTGTAGCATGCCGGTAAAAGGCGGTCTCGCAATCTTCAGGATCAATCCCGGAGCCATTATCTTTAACGCGGATGCTCTGCAAGCCCCCCTCTTCTACCGATACCTCAATTCTTGTACTGCCAGCGTCAATTGCATTCTCGACAAGCTCCTTTACAACAGAAGCTGGCCGCTCTACTACTTCACCCGCAGCTATCTGGTTGGCAATATGCTCGTCCAATATATGAATTTTGGCCATTTCATTCACCTCTTATTTAGGCAATCAATTATTATAAAATCTTTATTGCAGATCCTTAACCTTCATCTTCAGCTCGTTCAACAGACTCATCGCCTGCAGCGGCGTCATATTCATAAGATCAGCGTCACGCACAGAAGAAATGAACTCTTTTAGCGCAGGATTCTCTTGGATTTCAGTTACCGCAACTTGATGTGCACTACCTTTGCGATTCTTGCGTGGTTCTTCCTCACCAAAGATAGACAACTGAACAACCTCATTTTCTACAGGTGCCTCAGTGATGACACTTACGGCTTGCGCTATCGAGGATGCGCTAGCAACTTCTCTTACAGCCGCCTGTCTTTCGAGGCTTCCCCCGTAATGAAGTTCAGAACCACCAGGATGGGCTGCCTGCTCAATGCTCTGCAAGAGACCATAAGCTCGGTCAATAATCCCTTCAGGAAGACCTGCAAGACGTGCACAATAGATCCCATAGCTGCTGTCAGCCGCTCCAGGAACTAGCTTGCGCAGGAAGTTTACTTTATCACCGCTCTCCTGAACAGCCATAGAGTAATTCCGCAGTCCTTTAAGACTCCCTTCCAAATGAGCCAATTCATGAAAATGCGTCGAAACTAGAGCTTTGCAAGAAATAACATCATGTACATATTCAATAACCGCCTGAGCGATGGCCATACCTTCACTGGTCGAGGTACCTCTTCCCAGCTCATCAATAATAATCAAGCTACGAGCTGTTGCTTTCTCTGTCATAACCTGGATATCAGCCATTTCCACCATAAATGTACTTTGTCCACCGATCAAATCATCAGCTGCTCCAATACGAGTAAAGATCCGGTCTATAAGCGGAACTTCAGCACTGTTTGCTGGTACAAAACATCCAATCTGAGCCATGATGCAGATCAGCGCCACCTGACGCATGTAAGTACTTTTTCCCGCCATATTAGGACCTGTAATTAGAAGAATATTACCTTCTTCCTTACTCAGCGTGCTTCCATTTGCAATAAAAGCAGAATCTTTAAGCACCGCCTCCACAACTGGATGACGGCCCCCTTCAAGCCGAAGATCATAACCATCCGAAAGGACTGGCTTCACAAAACGATGTTCGGCACTAACTGCCGCCAAGCATTGATATACATCAATTTCGGCAACCTTTTCCGCAAGATTTTGCAGGCGGGGAATTTGCCCGCTGATGCGATCACGCAGCTCGGTAAACAGGCTGTATTCCAAATCCGTCATTTTATCCTGAGCTTCAAGGATGAGTGCTTCCTTCTCTTTAAGCTCAGGAGTGACAAAACGCTCTGCGTTGGCAAGCGTCTGCTTACGTTCATATCTTCCTTCCGGCAGTGCAGCCAGATTGGATTTGGTGATCTCTATGAAATACCCGAAGATTTTGTTATAGCCGATCTTCAGTGACTTAATGCCAGTGGCCTGTCTTTCCTTAGCTTCCAGTTCAGCGATCCAACGTTTACCGTTACTGCTAGCTTCCCTAAGCTCGTCCAAACGTTCATGATAACCGGAACGGATAATGCCACCGTCGCGCACAGACACCGGGGCATCCTCGACGATTGCGCGGTCAATATCCTCTCGCAGCTCAGCGCATTCATCCATACTTGCACCGATCTCTCGTAAAGTAGCTGAACCGGAGGTCATACATAAATCCTTCAATGCAGGAATTTGCGCCAGCGATAATTTCAGAGCATTCATATCACGGCCATTGGCGCTGCCAAAAGCAATACGACCCACCAAACGCTCCAAATCATAAATTTCTTTAAGCGCTAAACGCAGGTCCTCGCGAACGATAAACTGATTGTACAAATAATCGACAGCCTCTAGGCGCCGTTCGATCGGAGCTCGCTGCAATAGCGGCTTATCAATTCTGCGGCGCAACAGACGGGCGCCCATCGACGTTTCCGTTCGATCCAGCAGCCAGAGCAGGGATCCTTTTTTGGAGCGTTCGCGAACCGTCTCGGTTAGTTCAAGATTCCGGCGTGTAAATGGATCTAGAATCATATAATTGCCTGGTTCATAAGGAGAAATCTGACTAAGCTGCCCTAACGAACGCCGCTGGGTCTCATTCAGATAAGAGATCAGAAGCGCCAGACATTGTCCACGTTCCTTCTCTAGACGTACCCATGCCGCTTCACCGAACTGACGACGTGCCAGCTCCTCCTCGCGTTTCTCCCAAGGGGTGTAAACTACAGGTTTGGCTAACAGCGGCGTTTCGCTTCGCAGGATCTCCAAAAGTGCAGCGTCTCCGATGATCTCAGCCGGTTCATAAATGCCAATCTCATCACGCAGCCATTCGGCTCCAGATAATACCGAAGTAACATACAGCTCACCAGTTGTTAAATCGCAGGCAGCTAATGCCATCATTCCGTCACTTTCGGTGACGCAAACGAGGTAGTTATTGCTCTTGTCAGCAATGATTTTTCCATCCATCACGGTTCCTGGTGTCACGACGCGTACAATATCCCGCTTCACCATGCCTTTAGTGACTGAAGCATCCTCTAACTGCTCACAAATGGCGACTTTATATCCTTTTTCTATCAGGCGTTGAATATATCCCTCGGCGGCGTGGTAAGGCACTCCACACATAGGGATTTTCTCCTCGCCCCCGCCTTCGCGGCCTGTCAACGTAATCTCAAGCTCCTTGGAAGCCAAAATGGCATCTTCAAAGAACATTTCATAGAAATCGCCCAGTCTAAAAAATAGGAAGGCATCCTTAGCCCCTTCCTTTACCTTTAAATATTGCTCTATCATCGGCGTATATTGTGCCATGGTCAACCTCCATGCCTATTTAATGCTGTCCCCCATTATAACAGAAAATTGATGGACAAAGTTACCCTGAAACCTCACATTAGTACAACGAAAGACTAGAATACTTATCAGACAAACACTTACATGAGGTATATTCTTCTGCTTTTAAATATTGTAAAATCTTAACACAGAGCGTCAGCCCATATAAAAATCAAAGGAGAATACAATATGATACGAAAGCTAACGAAGGATGATCAAGAGCTGCTGATGGCATTGCTGCGGAAAGAGCCGGCGCTTAATTTATTTATCATTGGCGATGTGGAGAATTTTGGGTTTGAGCAGGATTTCATGGATTTATGGGGAGAGATTGATCCAGCCGACGGGCGGATAAAAGCCGTTCTGCTGCGCTTCTATAGAAGTTACCTTCCTTATGCAGATGGCCCTTTTGATGTCGAGGGGTTCGCTGAGATTATCCGAAAGGATAATGACATACATATGATCTCCGGAGCCTCAGAGGTGGTGAAGGCTTTTGACGGGGAAATTAATTTCAAACAAGTAAAACAGCTGTATTTTGCTGAATTAAAAGAAATGAACAATAAAATAAGTGAGTCCTTCTCTTCAGCTGAGCCTATTAAAAAAGCTACGGTTCAGGATGTAGAAGCGATTTGCGCACTCACGGATACCATTGAAGAATTTGAAAGCAGCCGGAATGGTTCAAGAACCAGCCTGCGTAAAACGCTGGAAAGCAACACCGGCCGCACCTATTATATAGAACGGGAAGATAAGGTCATTGTCACCGCTTCAACTTCAGCGGAAAATTCCATGTCAGCGATGATTGTAGGGGTTGCCACACATCAAGCATTCAGAGAGCAAGGCCTTGCTTCGCGCGTAATGGCACAGCTATGTGCAGACCTGCTCCATGAAGGAAAGTCATTATGCCTCTTTTATGACAACCCACATGCCGGAGTTATTTATAAACGACTTGGTTTTCAAGATATCGGTTCATGGACCATTGTTAACATGTAGACCAAATAGTAAAATCACACTTTTACTTTGCTGCACCATAACTCACGTATATCCCGTGATTCATCCCACGTCCGTTCAGCGGCAATATAGTCGAATAAAGGCTCGATATAGGGGGCGGCAATCTCGTAGCCGCCTAGGGAACGCAGCTGCGCCAGCAATGGGGGGATTGCGGCGCGCAGCGGAGATTTATCGCCGCTGTAGTAGGCGATATGCAGGTCTTCCCGGTCGAGCGGGCGTTGTGTCAGGTCCTCATAATGGCTCACGATTAGGTGAGCCAGATAGACCGCGCCTTTAGCGATGACCGGGGATACCAGGAAGCTCGGCAAGGTCCGGTACTCGAAGCCGCCATGCGGCTGAGTCCGGAAATCGCCGAGCACGCCGTATCGGGGACGACGCGCCCCTGCGCGGACGTCTTCGAGCAGAAGCATGGGCAGCGCGAGATAGTTATCGAGCGCGCGCAGCAGCGGCGCCGTCAGCGTCACGCCGCTGAAGTGCAGATGGCCGCCGAGGGCCCAGCCCGTCAGCGGCATGCCTCCCGCCCGCCAGCGCAGCGAGCGGTCGGCGATGAGCCGGTCCGCCAGCGCCGCGGCGGACATCAGCTGCGCCAGCAGTGCGCGCGGTTCCCCGCGCGGCTGAGGGCGCAGCTCGGCGACCGGGAACGCGCCGCGCGTTCCCGGAGGTCCGGCGTCGCAGCCAGCGACGCCGTCCGTGGGCAGGTACCGCGACGCAGGCACGACGCGGCCGGTGGATTCCCGGAGGATGATAAACTCCGGGTCCATGCCCATCAGCAGGCCGCTGCGGCCCGGCTGCTCCAGAGCCAGCTTTCGTTCCAGCGCTAACGCTGCGGAACGATAAGGCTCGGGCAATCGTTGCCCGGAGGTCTTTACTAGTGGAGTGACTCCCTCCACCACATACCTCCGGTTCCCCATTGCCCTCAGCAGGACCTCACCGCTATCCAGCCCCAAGCTGTACAGCGTGCGGACAGCAATCCGCTGGAGCAATTTCATCACCCCGCGAAGCTCTCCCCGCAGTCGGCCTCCCGTGGTATTGCTCTCGGCATTAGCAATCCTCACAGCTTCGCTGTAATTATCGGCGGCCGCACGCATTCCAAGACCTGCTCCAAGCAAAGAGATGTGGAGGACAGTCAAATGATAAACCAATATCTTATAACACTGCCTGTGGCCCTTCTCAGTAGCATGTGAAGCATATGTATCGACAAACCGTTTTCCAGAGGGCGTCAGCGTTGCTTCAACCCCGCTTCTAAGCAATCTGGACTCTCTCTCTGCCACAGACAATTCTGAATACACCTTAAGACCTTCATTCATACTCTTTAGCGCCTCCATCCGAGCGTGAACCTTTTTTCATCCTAAAAATAAATAAAAAAAAGGAGGGCATTCGCCCTCTACGCCGCCGCACTCCCTACATATAATGGACCATAACCCATTGATACTCAGTTAACGGCGGCGTATCCTTCCTTACAGCTCATCATCCAGATTGTCAGGGTCCAGATCATCGTAATCGAAGCTATCACCTTCAAAATCATAATCCTTGTCTTCTGGATCATCACTTTGCTCAGTGACATACACACGGACTTTGGTCTCAGCCACCAACTCCACTTCGAATTCGCGCTCTACGCGAAGTGTCACACTGCCTCCGCCTGGCGATACGCCCGCTTCTACACAGTTGGGTTCCTGCGTTGCCTCCGCAGAGACCTCAACTGTTGAAGTGCGGTGTCTCGTGTCCAGGTAGGAAAGCGGAATGAGCTCCACATAAGAGACTGTTTCCTTTGCTACCTCGGTCTGCTTGTTCTTGTCGTACGAGTACCAGATGTTTACATCATAAGTACCAATTACTTCGATTCCGTTCCCGGCGGCAACCGCTTCGTATTGGTGGTTGATAATCCAAGCCCCCAAAATACTAGTCGGATGATGTGGCGGAGTCACGGTATGGGTTGCTGTAGAGAACTTACGACCTTTGCCGCAAATTGCCTTCGTAATGATCTCCCTTGTTTGACGTTTATGGCTTAATGACATCTTTGAACCTCCTCCATACAATCATTCACTATCAAGTGTATGCAGGTTCTAGGCATTTGTTGATTGTTAGACTATAAATAAATTTGAGTAAGCCCTCAAGAAGGCTTTTTCAGGAGACTCATAGTTCATTTTATTTCAAATTTTGTACATATATGAGTAGATTCCAAAAATGGTCCAACCTGTTCCGGAGCCATTCCTACCCCCTCAAAAAACCTTAAAACACCAGCTATTGCGGGATTACCCGCACAATTCCAAGCGATCTATGTTTGCTTAAGTCAATAAAATCCTCATCAATATTCACCAGTGGCCGCAAAGGGTCTGTAGCAAGAATCATAACAATTTTTCCTTTTCGCCCATCTGTCAATTCCACTTCGTTCCCTAGCATTGACTGCATTAACTTATTAATAAACACTCTGCAAATATAAGGGTCGAGCTTACCGAACACGCTCTCCTCCATTTGCAGTAATACTTCGTATAAAGGAGCCGCTTTACGATAAAATCGGTCGGAAGTCATCGCGTGAAACACATCAGCCACAGCAACGATTTTACTGAAATCAGTAATCCGGTTCCCAAGCACACCAAATGGATAGCCACTGCCGTCCATTCTTTCATGATGCTGTAAGGCTACTAGCGCTTGGGTATGGTTTGTGCCTACCGTATCCCTGATCATCTCATACCCAAAGGTCGTATGCTTTTTCATCAGCTGAAACTCTTCGTCAGATAATGGACCGGGCTTGGTTAATATGTCATCCGGGATTCTCATTTTGCCGATATCGTGAAGAGTCGCTGCAATGGTCAACATGCTCAAATCCTCAGACTTTAGCTTCAGCCATTTGCCTAGCAAGGTAGATATTATGCCCACAGCTACATTATGTCTGTATGTATAATCATCTTTGGTCTGCAAAGCAGCCAATACTCCGTAGAAGTCATTCTTTTCGCTTACCTGCTGGATAAACGGAATCACTTCATTTCTAACTTCCAGCATAGGAATTCTTTTATTTTTGTTATGACGAATCTGTTCAAAAATATTCTCAATCGCAGCTGTACAATCATCAATTGCAAGCTGGAAAAATTCCGCGCTATCCAGCTGGACGACGTCATGAGATTCCAGAGTGATCTTATGTTGACGAATTAATCTAATATGTTCAGCACTCAATAAAGTCAATGCGGGTAAAACAAATACTCCTTTGTCATTAAAGAGGTTAGCTACAAGTTGTTTTCCGATAAATGATTCCATATCTTTGTCCATACGCCTCACCTGCCAATGCGGAAAATTCGTATATGAATTCCCTGCTTGAATTTGAACTCACCCTATAATTGTTAATCCCTTTCGAAGATCAACTTTTAGTTCATACATATTTTATCGTGATTTCAGGGGCGAATGTTAATACTTCACTTTATTAAAGCCTAATTTTAAGCTTTTTTCCGGGTGAGCAAACGTTTCTCAGGCTTATAGCTGACCGGTATTTTATGGCGTTTCGCAATTTTTAAATAAAGTGCCAATTCTCTGCAAAGCTGCAGAATCGCTGATCGCACTTCAAATTCCTCACGTGTCTCTGGCAAATCCATGCTTTCAAACTCATGTTCAAGCTCTTCCAGCAAATGTTCCGTGCGGCCTGTATATTCTTCAGCCAAAACATCTCCGCTAAGCTGGTCGAACAATTCAGCTACCATCTCTCCATGCGGTAAATGGCGATATACTTGAGAAATCAGCTGCATCATGCTTTGTATCGATTCCAGCTGCTCCTTACGCATATAGAAATAGACATTCCAAGCTTCATCAGGATGAATTACATGATTCTCCATCTCGCGAGTAGCTGCTGTCAGTCCCCGCTGCACTGCATTATCCGCATCAATTAATTCTTTGCCATCCCACATATACGCAGGCTCACGCAAAGTACGGGCCATTTGAGTAAAAATAACTGAAAAGTATCGATCCACTTCCTTGCGGATTCCATAAATAACTCCCCCAGTCTGTGGCATGTAAATTAAGTTGACCACCCCCGCTGAACCGAGACCTATGGCCAGTAGCTCTACTTGCTGCAACAACACATGTAGCGATAACTCAGCTTGTCCAAACACACGAAACACAATAACAGAGCTAGTGACAATCCCTTCCTTGTAGCCAGACTTCACAATCATCGGAAAGCCAACAAGAACGTACAGTCCAAGTACCCAGTAATGAAACCCTAATATCCAAAATAAAATACACCCAAAAAAGAGTCCCACGAGCGAGGCCAAAAAACGCGCCGTTATCGTCCGGAAACTCCTTTTCAAGGTAACCTCCACACCCAGAATGGCTAAAAGCCCTGCACTTTGTGCATTGGGTATGCCTACTGCAGACGCGAGAAGAACGGACATTAACGTCGCAGCAGCTGTTTTAATCACACGAAATCCCATAACCCTATCTCTCCTTAAAAGCACTAACCGTTAATAGGTAAAGATATAGACATGTTACAAGATTTTGTGAATGGACACAACGTTACATTAGACTTACCGCCGGTATAACAAGCGCTTCTCCAGATACACTACCAGTTGATACATTGCCGTTGCTACGGCTGCAATAATCAGCAGACTGGACATCACAAGCGTGAAATTAAACACCTGGAATCCATATATGATCAGGTACCCAAGACCGGATTTTGCTACTAGAAACTCTCCTACGATAACCCCGACCCATGACATTCCCACATTCACCTTTAGGGTAGAGACCACCGTTGGAAAAGATGCCGGAAGAATCACTTTAAAAAACACCTGAACTTTAGAAGCTCCAAAAGAGCGGACCACCTTCACCAGATTAGGATCCACACTGCAAAAGCTATTGTAAACAACAAGTGTAGTAATAATCACCGTAATCGATAAGGTTGTCACAACGATAGCGGTGAAACCCGCCCCGAACATTACGATAAAAATCGGCCCCAAGGCCACCTTCGGCATACTGTTAAAGACAACCATAAACGGATCAAGCACCGCTGATAAAAACGGAGACCACCAAATAATCACTGCCAGCAGCGTTCCTAACAAGGTTCCCAGAACAAATCCTACCGCAGTCTCTCCTACCGTCATCCCCAAATGAGGCCACAAGCTTCCACTGATCATATCCTGCCAAATCTGCTTGAAGATTTTTGTCGGGTAGCTGAACAATAACTCATCAATCCAGCCCATTCTTGCTCCTGCTTCCCACAACACAAAGAACAGCAGCAATAGACTGCTTCTTACAGCAATAACCTGATTACGCCGGCGCTGTTTAGTTTTTTTGAAATCCACATGCATTTGCTGCAGCCACAGTTCACGGGAAGCTAAGACACCCGCTTGCTCTGTTCGTTTCATTAGCTTTCCCTCCCTGCGATCTCCATCTCTGTCCATACTTCATGAAAAAGCTCCGCAAACCCTGGCTGATCACGCGCATACAGCGGTGGGGCTGAGCGGATTAGCTCCGGAACAGGAAAAACTTTACGAATCTTCCCTGGATTTCGCTGCAATAAAATAACCCTACTGCTGACCGCAATCGCTTCTGACAGATCATGCGTGACCAAAATAGCCGTGGTTCCCCGGCTGCGTAAGGTCTCTGAGACTAAATCTTCCAGCTGAAGTTTGATCTGATAATCAAGTGCCGAGAACGGCTCGTCTAACAGCAGCAGTCCTGGATTGGTAGCTAATGTTCGTACAAGAGCCACCCGTTGCCGCATCCCTCCGGATAACTGAGAAGGATAGGCCTGTTCTTTCCCTTCTAATCCCATCTCGCGCAGCAGCTCCAAAGTCCGGTTATGGCTCTCCTCGTTTAAGCTTCCGGTCAGCTCCAGTCCAAGCACGGCATTGTCAAGAATACTCCGCCAAGGAAAAAGATAATCCTGCTGCAGCATATATCCAACCTCAGGTGAAGGGCCTAGAATGGGTTGGCCATTTACGAATACTTCTCCCTCAGAGGGCTGCAGCAGTCCGGCAATAATCGATAGGAGAGTCGTCTTACCACAGCCACTTGGGCCTACTAAGCTGACGAATTCTCCTTGCTCGACATTAAGATTTAGATCCTCAACGGCCAGTGAAGCTTCCCGATCGCCGAGATAGGCATGCGTTACTCCCTTTAATTGCACTACTGGAAGCAAGGTCATCCCCTCCTTATAGTTAACAAAATCCATTTAGGATCTTATCTCTCTTATTTAGAGCTACTGCTCTTTATGGTCTTTTCAGCTTTTTCAGCAAAAATATTATTCACGATCTTTTCTGCTGGAACACGTTCTTTAAGTTCACCTGCGTTGTCCATAACATCTAACAGATTATTCCATTCTTCATTATCAACAACCGGATTAATAGCGTAGGTGTCCTGTTCCTTGTAGCGTTTTACAGCAGAAATCACAATGTCACGATCCGTTTTATCAAAATAAGTTATTATGGCATCCGTAATTTCTTCAGGACTATGTTCCTTCACCCAAAGCTGAGCACGCTGGATGGCATTAGTGAACTTTTGCACGGTGTCTCCATTTTTGCTAATGTAGCTGTTTTTTGACATGAATACCGTATAAGGTAAATAACCGCTCTCCACCCCAAACGATGCCACTACAGCTCCCCGGTCTTCTCGTTCGAAGATAGAGGCCTGCGGCTCAAACAGCTGCACATAATCCCCAGTACCTGAAGCAAATGCACCGGCAATATTAGCAAAATCGATATTTTGGATCAAGGTAATATCCTTCGCAGGATCAATTCCCTTTTTAGATAAAGTAAACGCGCCTGCCATTTGTGGCATTCCGCCTTTTCTTTGACCAAGGAAGGTAGAGCCCTTCACTTTATCCCAATTAAAATCTCCATCAGCCTTACGGGCGAACAGGAATGTTCCATCCCTTTGAGTCAGCTGTGCAAAATTAATGACCGGATCATCCGAGCCCTGCTGATACACGTAAATGGAGGTTTCTGAACCAACCAACGCCACATCAATAGCTCCTGAGAGCAATGCAGTCATGGTTTTATCTCCACCGGGAATCGTCTGCAGTTCTACATCCAGCCCTTCATCTTTGAAGAAACCTTGAGTCAAGGCAACATACTCGGGTGCATAAAAGACAGAGCGGGTAACCTCCCCAATCTTCACCTTTACCGTCTCTGACTTTCCGCCGCAACCGGCAAGTACTGAAAAGCATAAAGTAATGATCATGAGCGACAATGACAGCTTTTTCCGAATCTTCATTCTTCATTCTCCTTTCTTACCGGGTCCTTCGCCCTTGCTTAAAGCATATGCACATGCCTACTGAAAGGTTAAAATCCCGAATATCGTGGGGAATTAAAAGAATATCCATGATATCAGCGGTTTTTATTGATTTTATGGATAAATATCACTGGATTTGCTGTTTTTATATCTGTGCAAACGTTTTACCTGAGGATTTGATTACAGTACTATAAGAATTAAAGCGCTTACCATTTCCTTTATAGGAAAATTGCAGCAGAAGGGGTTATTTTATATGGATAAACGAGCAACATCTATCGCCAAAAAACACACAATAAACGGACTTTTGACTCTTAGCTTAACTGCCGCTCTGCTATCCGGTTGTTCAGGAAATAATAACAATATTCCTTCCTCTGCCTCCCCTTCTCCATCGCCAAAAGCAAATACAGCTCAGAATACTACAACACCTCCCGCTGCAAAAACGATTACCACTGACGAACAGCCCTCAACGGTTTATTATGAGATTTTTGTTCGTTCATTCTATGACTCTGACGGGGATGGCATCGGTGACCTCAAAGGGATTACCAAGAAATTAGATTACTTAAATGACGGAAATCCTGACACCACAGACGATCTGGGGATCGGTGGGATTTGGCTTATGCCTATTAACCCTTCACCAAGCTATCATGGTTACGATGTGACAGATTATCGTGCAATCAATCCAGATTATGGGACGATTGAGGATTTACAAGAGCTCGTTACGGAGGCGCATAAACGTGGGATTAAAGTAATTATGGATTTGGTCGTGAATCATACCTCTAAAGAACATCCTTGGTTCGTAGATTCCGCTAAAAATAAGGACAGCAAATATCGCGACTGGTACATATGGGCTGAAGATCAAGGACGCCCTGCCAATGGAGCTAGTGCCGCTGGTAGTGGCAGTGCATGGCACTCTTTACTGGGTAGTCATTATCTAGGTGGCTTTTGGGAAGGCATGCCTGATCTAAATTTTGATCATACGGAAGTTCGTAATGAAATGAAGGATATCGGTAAGTTTTGGCTGGAACAAGGGGTTGATGGATTTCGTTTAGATGCTGCTAAACATATATACGAAGACCTTCTAAGCGACAAAAGCCAAGCCACAACCAATAAAAATGTATCTTGGTGGCAGGATTTCCGCAAAGCGATGAATGAAGTAAATCCTCAAGCTTATATTGTCGGCGAAGTATGGGAGAATTCTGCAGTCACCGTAGGGGCTTATTTGGATCAAGCCTTCGACTCTAGCTTTAACTTTGGGTTAGCCGAGACCCTTATTAATTCCGTGAAAACTGAAAAAGACAGCGGGACTGCCTTTACGCTGGAACGTACGTATAATTTGTACTCCAAAATATCTGATAGCCATTTTACCGATGCAATTTTTTTGACAAATCATGATCAAAACAGAGTCATGAGTCAATTAGACAGCAATCTGGATCATGCAAAAATGGCAGCAGCCCTGCTGTTAACCTTGCCTGGAAATCCTTATATTTATTATGGTGAAGAAATAGGAATGCTTGGTGTAAAACCAGATGAAGGAATTCGTGAGCCCATGAGATGGATGACAGCGGATCAGGGTGAGGGGCAGACTACTTGGGAGGTCGACAGCAATAACGCTGATGATGTTAGCATTAATGTCGAAAGCCAGACTAACGACAGCAGCTCACTGCTTAAAAGATACCGCGAACTCATTGCGTTAAGAAACGAAGTCCCAGCGCTCCGTGATGGCGGAATTCGAGACTACACTTCTGGCAATGCAGGGGTAATGGTCTACGAACGTATAACAACAGAGGATCAAGTCCTCGTTGTTCATAACCTAACTGGAGATGAACAAATCATTACGCTTCATCCAAATGCCGAGGGTATCTCTTACACCAAGATCCAAAAGACAACTGCTGACAAAGTGACCTTAAATTCAGATCAGCTTACTCTTCCTCCCTATTCAACGGTTATTGTGGACTAGGAAAAGAAGAGGAATGAAACACCCACTCTGCAACAGAACCAAATAATTGTGCTTTCGATATAGGAAGAGCTACAATCCAGTCTTGGGAAGGATCGCTGCTCATTCGCAGCAACCAACCACTTGAATGATCACTTATGAAGCTAGCATACTGAAACTTCCAGCCATTTTCACTAGAAATACAGAGTCGCAATTCTCCCTCTGCGTCGAAGCATTTCATCACTTGTGCAAGATGGTTGGAATGAACATCATCTCCTGTCTCTGCAGCTAAACACTCTGAGAGTCTGTGAACCGTAGAGGAATCAGAGCCTTTTTTCAGCTCCTCGAACCTTTTTTTTGACATTAGTAACGCCGGAATCCCGTGAGCAAAGGGCTCCATCGCTCTCTCACATTCGAACAACTCGAGACAAAAGCTCTCTGTTTCCTCTCTGTTCTTCAGCACACACGGAGGAGAGTCCGGTGTATTATTGCAGTAGGCTAGTATTTTATCCTTATGTATTTGTAAACACAGATCTTTAGTTTTCTCCTTCTCTCTATATTTGAATCTACCTATCCTTTCTGCTGTAGACGCAGTATTTAACAATTCATTTAAAACTACTTGGTCGGTTACCCGATCTGGAAATAAAAATTCCGTTAAATCCGTTAAATCCGTTCGTTCTTTCTCATTCACATTATTGTATCCTTCCTGTATTACATATAAATGTATATTAAACTAGCAATCTTTATGTTATCATAAGCTAATTTTAAGGTAAAATTAAGAAACAAGGGGTATGATCATTAACATGAAATACTTGTAGCGAGGTGATTTCAAAATGAGAATGCTCATCACATTTCAGAACAAACTTGTACCTGTGTATTTCACAACAGAAAATAAACAGCCCACTCAAAAAGTACTTAGATTACTTAACAGTACGCTGGAGCTCAAAATTCAAAAGGGCAAAAGTGCCCTCCAGAAATGCCTCAATTCTCTGATTAGTATCGAAATTAAAGGCTCTGAAGCTATATTGCACAGTTACAGTGAAAAT
This sequence comes from Paenibacillus sp. FSL R7-0048, assembly GCF_038004505.1. Classification (NCBI taxonomy): domain Bacteria; kingdom Bacillati; phylum Bacillota; class Bacilli; order Caryophanales; family Paenibacillaceae; genus Paenibacillus; species Paenibacillus sp. FSL R7-0048. The sequence continues at coordinate 4,067,528 of NZ_JBBORF010000001.1, forward strand.
GATTCATTGGCGCTATCCCTCTATTAATGGAGGGGTAGTTTTTTTGTCACAACATTGCTGTCCTCAGCTTTCTAATAAGGAACGTCCTAAGTATCCAAGTCGTGCAGCTTGGACTCGTTGTCTTTTTGAAGCTAAACTTGATCCAAAATGACACTCCGTTTGATTGAGATACTATTTGCGCATACATAGGTATACATAGCTTCAACTCTCAAAGTCAGGGACCTTGGTTCGCTGGTCCTGCTTGGTTCTGCTTGGTGCTACTTGGTTCTACTTGGTTCTACTTGGTTCACCTTGGTTCTGCTTGATGCCACTTTGTACTGATTTGTGCTATTTCATGGCACGTTTGGATTTCTGCTTGCCGGCCATCCCCATAGCCGGCTGCTATCGGACTCAGATGACCTTAATCGTAACTTTTGGGCTCATTTGGAATTCTAACGGACCCCAGGGTCACTATTGGCTCGAAAAACACTAATTATCGTCCTCAAAAAGCTAAATAGCTGCGCTGGAGTCCGAAACTCTGCTCTAATGTTCATAAATTCGCATATAGCGTCATCTGAGTCCGCGGTAATCTAAATTCGAAACTCAGTTTGCTTTAGTTGCTATTGTCGTGTACATAGTTGCTACTGTCGCGTACATAGTTGCTACTGTTGTAGCTTTAGTCGCTGCTTTTGAACTCATAGCCACTGCTTTCGGACTCAGATGACCTTAATCGTAACTTTTGGGCTCATTTGGAATCCCATCGGACCCCAGAGTCGCTATTGGCGCGAAAAGCACTAATTATCGACCTCAAAAAGCTGAATAGCTGCATTGGAGTCCGATACTCTGCTCTGATGCTCATAAATTCGCATATAGCGTCATCTGAGTCCGCAGTAATCTAAATTCGAAACTCAGTTTGCTTTAGTTGCTATTATCGTGTACATAGTTGCTACTGTCGGAGCTTTAGTCGCTGCTTTTGAACTCATAGCCACTACTTTCGAACTCATAGTACGATTCTATCGGACTCAGCTGACCTTAAACATAAATTTTGGGCTCATTTGTAATTCTATCGGACCCCAGAGTCACTATTGGCGCGAAAAACACTAATTATCGACCTCAAAAAGCTGAATAGCTGCGCTGGGGTCCGAAACTCTGCTCTAATGACTGAAAATTCGCATATAGCGTCATCTGAGTCCGTTGGCCGCTGAGGATACTTGGAAGGTCACTTAGCGAGTGATTTGTTGTCTGACTTAGCCGTTAACTTAGTGTGTAGCTCAGTGGGTTACTCGGCGGGTGACTTGGTGTTACTTGATGTGTAGCTCAGTTAGTTAATCAGCGGGTGACTTGGTGTTACTTGGTGTGTAGCTCAGTGAGTTAATCAGCGGGTGACTTGGTGTTACTTGGTGTGTAGCTCAGTGAGTTAATCAACGGGTGATTAGTTGTGTTAGTCAGTGAGGTGACTTAGCCGTTAACTTGGTGTGTGACTCAGTGGGTAACTCAGCGGGAGATTTGTTGTGTGACTTAGTAAGTCGTTTAGCGGTTGACTTAATGTGTGACTCAGTTAGTGACCTACACGTTACTAGTTATGTGACTCAGTTAGTAACTTAGCCGTTAACTCGGCGTGTGACTGACTCAGTGTGTAACTTAGCAGTTGACTTGGTATGTTACTCAACAAATGACTTTGCATTGGTTAGCAGATTAGATGTAGTGGGTGGCCTGACCCTACTAAGTCACCTGCCAAAAGTGACGTTTGTCGTAGGTTGGCTTTCATTTGCTGCCCCTTTATGCTGAAGCAATCTGCCAGAACTAAAAAACGCAGAGCAGTGATCCCCCCTTAACGGGAGGATCACTGCTCTGCTATATTTACGGACTTTTTTAACCCAAGGACTCTGTCTCATTCAGCGAAAAATCTACTATTAGGAAGAGCTAAGCAATTATCAGCTGATCTTGTAATTCTTCTGCTCTGCTTTTTCAGCTTTCTGGATTCGAAGTCTAAATAGCTTCACTAAATTCTGACGCGTATGCTCTTCGTGACAGCTGTCCAATTTTTTAATGATAAACCGATCGATGGACATGTCAATCGCTCCTTTTAGATCATTCTGGAACTTATAGAGGCAGGAAATTATTTCCTGTTCTTTGTATCACCTATTAACCTTGTTTTCATTTTTTCAAACTCCTTAAGCGCAAACAAATTTCAAGAACAAAAAAATAATTTACAAACAAAAGATTACATGCTATATTAAATATAGTTAATATTAAATACACACATGCAAGGGAGAAATCATAATGTCTAAAGTTCTATTTATTAAAGCAAACAACCGTCCAGCAGAACAATCCGTAAGTGTTAAGCTTTACAATGAATTCTTGGAGAGCTACAAACTCAACCACCCAGAAGATGAAATCACTGAGCTTGATCTGTTCGCAGAGCAACTTCCATACTACGACAATACCCTGATCACTGGTATGTATAAAGCCGCTCAAGGATACGAAGCAACACCTGAGGAAGCAGCTGGTGCCGCTATCGTTAATAAATATCTTAATCAGTTCATCGCTGCAGATAAGGTAGTATTCGGTTTCCCACTGTGGAACATGACTGTACCTGCTGTATTGCACACTTATGTAGATTACCTTTGCCAAGCTGGTAAAACATTCTCTTACACTGCTGAAGGTCCAGTTGGTCTTTTGACAGGTAAAAAAGCAATCGTTCTGAATGCAAGAGGCGGTATCTACTCTGAAGGTCCTGCTGCAAGTGCTGAAATGGCAGTAAACTTCATCGTTGGTAACCTTAACCTGTGGGGAATTAAAGATATTACACAAGTAATCATCGAAGGCCACAACCAACTTCCAGCACAATCCGCTGAAATCATTGAAAACGGATTGCAACTGGCTAAGGAAACTGCTGCATCCTTCTAAACCATAACCGTTTAGATTCAATTCAATAATGAAGGGCGCCCCTTAGCTGTCAAAAGCTAAGGGGCGCCCTTTTTCAATGTCTATGCCGTTATATCAATTCTTTTTAATATTCATCCAGCTCTTTACGCCATCCGTATCCTCTGGTTCTGGATGAACTCACTTTAGTGGAAGCTGCGCTTTTTCTCTTAAGCTTGGCTTCTTTATTATTTTGGTACAATACTTCTCGTTGTGTTTTTCGGTAGTTGAATAGTCTCTTCTCTTCCAGTTCACCTGTTTGGACTGCTTCCAGTACAGCACAGCCCTCTTCGCGTTCATGTCTACAGTTACTAAACCGGCACTTAGAAGCTAGACCGCTGATATCACTAAACGCTAGATCAAGACCACCTTCATCTTCCCAGAGCTGCAGCTCCCGCATCCCCGGTGTATCTACGATAATCCCCCCATCCGGCAAAACAAACAGTTCACGGTGGGTAGTAGTATGACGTCCGCGGCTATCCCCTTCTCTAACATCCTGCGTAATCTGAAGGTTCTTTCCGCATAGCCAGTTGACCATTGTCGACTTCCCACAACCGGAAGAGCCCGTAAGAGCTACTGTTTGACCCTCACCAATGTAAGGCAGCAGCTTCTCGCGTCCTTCATCTTGTATTGCACTAACAGCATGTACTGATACTCCGGGAGCCGCGCTCTCCATTTCAGCGATTTTACTGTCTGCATCCGGACAAAGATCCGCTTTAGTGAGTAGAATAACTGGATTTGCCCCACTATTCCAAGCCATGATCAGATATCTCTCCATCCGGCGAACATTAAAGTCATCATTCAACGCGCTGACCAGAAATAATGTGTCTACATTGGAGGCAACAATTTGCTCATCTTGTGTATTTCCTGCGACCTTGCGTGAGATCACACTCTGCCGAGGCAATACGCCATGTATGATTCCATGCTCGCCGCCATCTTGCATCGCCAATGCTACCCAGTCTCCAATGGCAGGAAAATCACCCGAGGCTACAAATGTGTGTCTCAGCTTCCCGGAAAGCTCTCCCCACGTCTCTCCTACATCAGTTAACACCTTGTACTTACTGCCAAAGTCACCAACGATTCTCCCGGGAATTTTATCCTCTGCATGACTCCACTTTTCATTCCATTTTGTACTCCAGTTTTCATTCCAACCATATTGCTTTATGCTATTCATTCATTTCCTCCTAAAAGATATGTTTATGTTTTTTCTTGCCCCTTGGCGTTTTCCGAGAACACAAAAAGCCGCCGGAAATAAAGACTCCGGCGGCGGTATATAGACATGTGGATTTATTACACCAAATCCAATCTTTCTATACACGCAAAAAAGCCACCGGACCCTATACGGTTCCCGGTGGCTCTAATAAGCGTAATTGAGCTTACCTGCTAAACTGCACGAATCAATTATTCGGCAGCAGCTGTTCCCGGAAGACACGTATCCACAACAGTTGAGTTCATTACATTTAAAACTGTCATAAAACATCGTCTCCTTCCGAAATTTAAGATGCTGTTATCATAATTGGTGCAGCAGTAAAATGTCAACCCCAAATTTTCCAGATTACAAAATAGCCTTTAATTCTTTCAGCTCACGGATCATTTTCCAAGGTTGGATGTCCAACTGATCGTCCCAAGGATGTTTCCTTTGCAGCCATATCCCTTCAAGGCCAGCCTTACCTGCCCCCCAGATATCATTTATCGGATGATCCCCTATAAACAAGGTTTGATCCGCAGAGGCACCCAGCCTGTCTAAAGCTAATTGATAAATCGCAGGATCAGGCTTCGCAATGCCAACTTCTCCAGATATAACAATAGCCTTGAAGTACTCTCGCAGGCCGAGAATATCAATTTTGGTGTTCTGGATTTCTTTTTTACCGTTGGTGACCAGCCCCAAAGTATATCCACGCTCCACGCAATACTCCAGAACCTCCAAAGCATGCTCCATGGCTGCACCATGATTGATGTAGCTCGCATCATAATACGCTCTGATATGTTCAGCCGACACAGGCTTTTCCCAAGGCAGGATCTCACTAAGTTCTAAAAAAAATCCGTCTTTATCACGGTAGCCATCAGCGTCTCTGTGGATCATATCCTCGATCACGGCCTGCGCTTCCGCAGGTTCAAGATGCCCAAGAAAATCCTGCACGAACTGAGTGCTAAAGCTGCGAAATGTATAGTCGCGATCCATTAAAGTATTGTCCAGATCAAATAAAATAGCTTGTACATCCTTCATCAAGCAATTCCCCTTACATGCTGTTAATTTTCAAACCTAACCTACAGAATGTAATTGTACTATGCCTTTAGAGACAAAGAAAAGACTATTCAACAAAAAGGATTTGTGGCTTCCCTTTTACTGAACAGTCTTTGTGAAGATTCATATCTACGTCATTCCTTTACTCGAAATGCTCTGCCCGATGGGTCAGCATCATTTCTTCATCCGTAATATACAACGGAAAAGGAGGTGTTTCTTTCAGATAACTTTCTGTAGATAACAACCGATAATGAACCTCTGGCAACCAGGTGTCTTCAAGCAGTGGTAGCTTGCCTGTATCACTAATATAACTGTCTACAGCAGCCTGAACTAAATCAAGATAATACGGTACTAACTTGTCTTCTTCCTCGAAAATTTCATAGGTCTCTCGAGACATATAGAAATTCCGTTCGGGTATTCCACCCAAATAACGTTTCAGACGACTCATATCGATTCTTTTGTCCTCTAAGATTAATGCTGTTCTATTAATAGGTCCAGGCATATCTTCTTCGAACTTTCGAATCGCCTGTTTCACTTGAGGTAATGTGACGGTTACATGATCTGATTTGGGTTGCTTTTTTGTGCGTTTAAATAACATAACGAAAGTCTCCTTTCTAAATATGTCTCAGATAACGCTTACAATTCCATTTTATTCGAAATTCGAATAATTAATCAGTACATTTCAAATCGACACAGAATGTTAATATTTAAAAGATCATTATTTGACATATTCCCACCGAGTCCATACTTCTCGAGGATTTAGTTCATACTTGTCCTTCTCACGATACATAAACTGATGCATGATGAATTCACGACGAATAGTGGCAAAATCTTCATGAAACTGCTTAATAAACTCATTGATTTCCTTTTCCGTATAAACAACACCTGGCTCTAGCTTCTCAACCATGTATTGAAGCGCTATCAATTTCTTCTTGTATTGTGCGGGAATTTGCCGCAGCCGGCCATCTTTAGAGAAAAAATTACGAATTACAGTATCCTGAAGACTATTCTCAGGCAATTGCTCTTCCATATTCTCAGCTCCTTTCGAAAAAATAAATTGCAGTGAAGCTTCAGCCCCATTATTGATAAACTCCGGATTCAACTTAAAGTAAACTGTATTTTTGTCGCGTCTTTCCTTTATTAGAGCCGCTTCACGTAATTTAGCCGCATGATGAGTGACTGTAGGCTGCGATAAATTCAACTTCTCAGCCAGCGCTTGCCCATGCATTTCTCCTTGGGACAGAAGCAACAATAAGCGAAGACGCGTTGGATCAGCTAAAGCTTTATGATAACTCACGATTTTCTCCAACTGCACTGGGTTCACGCTCCTAGAATTTCACAATACATTGATACATTAGATATATATCTAATTATATAATAATCAACGTTGTTCTTGCAATGGTTATTATACTCAATCTGCTCTTATGGAAAAATTCATGAATTTAGGGTAGGATTTAAAGAAAAGATAGTAACAATCAGGAGGTAACCCGCTTTATGAAAGATGTCATTATTATCGGTGCAGGTCCTTGCGGCCTCTCGGCAGCTATTGAATGCCAACGCCAAGGTTTGTCCAGCCTTATCATTGAAAAAAGCTTTATTGTGCACTCCATTTATTTGTATCCAACAAATATGCAATTTTTCAGTACGGCTCAGTTATTAGAAATCGGGGATGTTCCTTTCACTTCGACCAACGACAAGCCTTACCGTCATGAAGCGCTTGTCTATTATCGCCGAGCCGCCGAGCAATATGGTCTAGAGATCGCCGCTTATGAAGAAGCATTATCCATTGAACCGCTTGAAGATGGAACCTTTGCCGTACATACGTCAAATATGCGTGGTGAGCATCAGAAACGTATCACTGCAAATGTAGTTATAGCAACAGGTTATTTTGATCAGCCGAATATGATTGGCATTCCAGGTGAAGAACTACCTAAAGTTACTCATTATTTCGGTGAAGCCCATCCTTACACGGGAATGAAGGTAACTGTAATTGGCGGCAGTAATTCCGCAGTAGATGCAGCACTGGAGCTTATGCGTGTAGGAGCTACGGTAGATATGGTATATCGTGGTGAAAGCATCTCAGAGAATATTAAACCTTGGGTTCGGCCAATCTTCGAAGGCATGGTGCAAAAAGGGAAAATCACTCTGCACTTAGGCTCGCGTGTCACTGAAATTACTGCAAGCTCAGTAATTGTTACGGATCATAAGGGGGACAAGAAAGCATTGGATAATGATTTCGTTCTTGCCTTGACTGGCTTCCGTCCGAGCCGTACCCTCCTCACTTCAGCGGGTGTGATCATGGATGACGACATGGATAAGCCTGCTTTTAACACCTCTACCATGGAAAGTAATGTTCCAGGGTTGTATGTTGCTGGAGTAATCGCCTCCGGCCGCAATGCTAACGAAGTGTTTATTGAGACCGGAAGAGGGCATGGTAAGCTTATTGCAGATCACATTGTGTCAAAAGAAAGTTCTAATCCTAAGGAGTTGAAACATTAAGATGGACATGACCTCTTTGCTTTTGCTTGGACTTGCAGCGCTTGGAATTATCAGCAGCAATTCCCCTGTAACAATAGCAATGGTCGTCCTATTACTGCTAAGAGTACTTGGCTTACAGCAAACTTTTCCTTGGCTAGAAAAATACGGTTTAACCATCGGGATTATCATCCTGACCATCGGGGTCATGACCCCATTAGCCAGCGGCAAAATATCGCTGCAGACAGTCGGTCAATCCTTCTTGCACTGGAAGTCCTTACTTGCTATCGCTATTGGCATTCTCGTCGCTTTTCTTGGAGGCCGCGGTGCTACGCTCATGACCAACCAACCCACAGTTGTTGCAGGTCTGCTGATTGGCACGGTGATTGGGGTTGCGTTATTTAAAGGCGTTCCGGTCGGACCGCTGATCGCAGCCGGCATTTTATCACTTATGATCGGCAAAATGTAATAGAACAGCACAAAAAAGACCGCTTTTGGCGGTCTTTTTTATTGTGCCTTTTATTGAACCTTCTTCTTCATTATTCCTCCACCTGAGAAATGGACTGCGGAATTTGCTGCACCGCTCTTTTTTCAACGACTAATAAATCTTCAACGCCATACTCTGTCTTAATTTTCTGCAACTGCTTCAAAGCCTCTTCTTCTGTATTAAAATATCCTGCTTCCACGAGATATAAGCCCTTCTCATCCTTTAACATCCGCACATCCTCTAACCCATATAACATTTCTTCAGCCATACCCAGCGCCTCACCAGAAGGCTGTGAGACCGTTCTTAACGAATATACAGAGCCCCCTTTTACTTCGTCTCCTTTCTCTTTTAACGTAATCACTACCTGTGCTGGCTCTTTATATTCCTTTACCTCATAAGCAACCGAGTCCGTAAGCGTGACATTGAACCGAATAGCCGAATCATCTAGCGTAATTAGTGGATAAGCATCCTGGACATATCGGCTTTGTTTTAATGTCTCCAGATCTTTGACTGCTGAGAATTTTCTCGCCCCACTTACTGTAATCGTCATTGTTGCCGGATTTTCCGTAAACTTTACGTTATATGAGCTTGCTAACTGTTGTGTTTCATCTGGATTTGCAAAATTCAAAATCAATTGATCGCTATTCTTCAATTGTTTCACCGAAATAAAGTTCACATCTACTCCATCCTGAATGGTTCCACCACCTGCACTTCCTTCCGTAAATTGCAGAACACTGACCAGCTTACCTAGAACCGGTATTTGATCCATACTACTCGCAAAAGCAGGAACCGTATTTACACCCACCGTAAAAGAAATCAATACAGCAGCAGCTACTGATCCTGTCCATTTCAAGGCCCGTTTTGAAGAACTATTTTTTTGTTTATAGATTTTCCCTCTTTCAATTCCTTTACGAGAAGCGAATGATAGTTCTTTAGGAATTTCAATCTCATTATAGGCTTGCTGTAGACGTTCTAGTTGCTTATCCAAAGTACTCACTCTCCTCCATACTTATTTTTAATTTTTCCAAACCTCTATAAATAACGGTTTTGACACTGCTCAGGGGCATATCGAGAACTTCTGCAATTTCCTTTATGGGCAAGTCCTCCAAATATCTCATCACAATCACCATTCTTGATTTTTCATCAAGGCCGCTGAGCGCTTCATGCAAGTCCATAACTTCTTCCCTAGATTTCGGAGCATAGCTGCCTCCCAGCTCTTGATCTATATACACGATTTTTTTAGATTTACGGATAAAGTCCAGCGCACAGTTGACAGCGATCTTGGTGAGCCAAGTTTTAAAATATTGCGGTTGCTTCAATTTATGAATGGAGATATAGGCTTTGAAGACGGTCTCCTGCACAATCTCCAGCGCATCCTCTTGATTCCGCACATAGGAGTAGGCCATTCGGTATAAACGCTCCTGCATGCCGTCAATAAGCACAGTAAAGCTGTCTTCATCACCTGCTATCGCCTTTTCCTCAAGCGTGGTTTTATTCACGTTCCTCACTTCCTTTCATGATGTTTATAAGCTTTAGACGCACATGATCTCCGAAAAGACTCAGATTCCGTTTAGAATTTTTGCCATAGTATAAGTTACTGTGTGCCGCCACCCTGATTGGAATTCAAAAAAAGTGGCCTTCTCTTTCGAGAGGACCACTAAGTTGTTCAAGTATTTTTCCAAAAAAATATTAAGCGTCTAAATGCTGTACGTTAAATAATCGCGCATAACTACCCTCTATCGCCATCAGCTGTTCATGCGTACCCCGTTCAGTAATTTCACCATTCTCAAGTACGACAATCTGATCCGCATGTGTAATCGTTGACAGTCTATGCGCTACAATTAGTGTAGTACGTTCCGAAGAAAGAGACTGCAGCGCTTGTTGAATTAAATGCTCCGATTCCAGATCCAGCGCCGAAGTAGCTTCGTCTAATATAAGAACCTTCGGATCCTTGAGAAATACCCTTGCGATAGCAACCCGCTGCTTCTGTCCTCCGGATAGCTTAACACCACGTTCTCCCACTTCTGTCTCATAACCCAGTGGCAGCTGCTCAATAAAATCATGCGCATTGGCAGCTTTTGCTGCTGAAATGACTTCTTCTTCCGTGGCATTAGGATTACCGAACAAAATATTCTCACGCACAGATCCGCTGAATAAGAAATTATCTTGCAGGACCATGCCGACAGACCTACGCAAGCTTTCCTGTGTTAATTCCTGTATATCATAACCATCCATTTGGAGGCTGCCTTTACTGATGTCATAGAATCTCGGGATCAAGCTTATAAGGGAGGACTTTCCTCCACCGCTCATTCCGACGAACGCAATGGTCTGTCCGGGCTGAATACTCAGATTAATATCTTTTAAGACCCAATCATTCTCTTCGTTATATTTAAACCACACATTCTCAAAAGCAATCTCACCACGTGAATCCTTTAGCACTTTTGCTCCCGGCTTGTCTACAATATCATAAGGCTCATTCAGCAGCTCAAGCACCCGTTCAAGAGAAGCAGAGGCTTGCGTAAGCACCGTCGAGGAATTAATCAATCTCCGCAGCGGAGAATACATCCGGTCCAGATAGCCAAAGAAAGCTACAAAGGTACCTACTGTCAAATTGCCATGAATGACCTGATAACCACCATATCCGATGACCAAAAGAGGTGCTATATCCGTTAATGTATTAATTATTGCGAAGGTCATAGCATTCCAGCGGGTTTGCGCCATCGCTTTTTTAAGAAAGTTACCGTTGATGTCCTCAAACTGCTTCTGATCCACTTTTTCCATCGTAAAGCTGCGGATGATTGATATCCCTTGAATCCGTTCATGGAGATAACCTTGAATGCCAGCCAGAGCTTGGGAACGATCTTTCGTTAACAGCTTAAGCCGCTTATACAATTTGTTAACTGCAATTGCGTAAAAAGGTAATACCGAGATAGACACGAGCGCCAGCACCGGATTTAAATAAAACATAAATCCCAAAGCAAAAACTAGTGTAAACGTGTCGAGCCATACATTCATCATGCCGACTTCGACCAAATTTTTGGTCTGCTCAACATCGTTAATAAATCTGGAGATGGCTTCTCCCACCTTGGTATTCTGATAATACCGCAGTGACAGCCGCTGTAAATGACTGTAAAGCTTATTTCGCATATCGAACAACACTTTACTTGTGATAAGCTGAGCAAAGTATTGGCGATAATACTCTACGGGCCCTCTTACGATAACAAATAAAATTAAGGCACCACCCAGAATAAGCATCAAATGTGATACCCGTTCCTCAATCCCCATGCTCGGGTTCATTAGGAGGTCATCGACCACGTATTTCAGAATCATTGGCAGTGTTAGCGGAATACTGAATTTGATCATGCCGATAAACAGCGTAAACACAATCAATTTCATATAAGGTCGTACAAAAGTAAAATATGATTTCCATTGCTTCACAGGAATATTCTGTCCCTTCTCTTTAGTGAGTTGCTAAGTACAGTTGACTTTTGCTCTCTACAGTGTTTTTATAATTTTAGATCATAAGTACAATTGCAGTACCGAACTTCAGGAGGATAACGATGTCTAGACAATTTGTGACGGAAGCCGTCATGATGGCGATTTACGGCCAGCTTCTCGTATCGAGCAGCCCTGTAGAATATATAGTGCCTTATACTACCGTGATGGAACTATACGAACTGCGAGACAGCGATGATCCGTTGATGAACCGTCCGGACGACGACAAGCATGTTAAGTTGAAGATAAGTGAGCTCATTGCTTATTTTGAAGAACCGCTCAACGCGAAGAAGATCAACCGCTGTTTAGCTGTGCCTTGGGCGAAAAGCTCAGGTATTCTCCTTGGCGGGCAATCCAAAATCACCATCATTAACAGTATGGATACCGCTGCCTACGGTGAGATGTTCGATCCCATCGAAACAGAGCTTCTGCTGTCCTCACAACGTGAGAAAGTACCTATCCTAACGGATCAATTTGAATTGATTCAACGGATCATCGAGGGTGGAGTTCCAGTTCAGGTGTACGATATTGACGACTTCGACTTCGCTCTGGAGGAAGAAACCTCTCGCAATTTGCACTGATAACACCTATGTATCTCCAACTGGAATACCCTCATTTTAAAGACAGCATTTGAAAAGCCCCTGCCTTTTGGCAAGGGCTTTTCCTGATTAAAATAAACAATCATTAAGACAACTATACCTGCACTTCGCCGGATGCCGGCTTTGGTTCGTACTTATATTCAATGTCATCCTCTGACTCAGAGTATACGATAGATAGGTCATAACCTTCCATATACCACAAGTCCTGCTCCTCCATGTAGAACACAATATCATCCTGTTTGACCTGAATAGCTGGACGCCCAGGTGCTTCTGTAGCAATGCCCAGCGAAAAACCGGGGTGAAGTCCACCTCCCGAGCTATAACGGGGAAATAAACGAATATAGTCTCCATTCTTAAGGTCCAATTCTCTCTTAAACCAAGCTGCCGCTGCTTGACTAATTTCCATGTTCATTTCTCTCAGCTCCTTTGTATATTCTAATCATAACGAAAATAAGTCGATATTCAAACAACTTTATGCAATTAATGATTTCCCAATCCATTTAAAATTAAGTTTGACAAATTCGCGAACCGGATGATAAACTCTGAACATAACTAAACGTCTTCTAGTTATTACCAAATTAATGAAAGGGGTGAGCGCGGTGTTTACGAAGTTACAGCCATATTATTTTACTATTGTTGGAATTTTTACTCAACCGAATACCGAAGCAGCCCAAGTGATTAAGCCATCCTGAAGTTTTTGCGAGTCTTATGGACCGTATAACTTTAGTTCTTGAAGGTCTCTCACATGCTTGGTGCTGTAACGCACCGTGCGCATGATAGCTGTAAATTACAGGCATATCGTCCGTTTTCGGATGATATGCCTTTTTTGTTTGCTGAAGAGATAATCACTTGCGCTTTTATCAGCATCACAAGCAATCATTACAACCTGAAAGGAAGGGATTTACTTGTTCTCTGTTCTTCGCGATCTCGGCTGGTTTTTTCGCCGAGAAAAAAGGCGTTACCTGATTGGACTCATATTACTCATAGGTGTGGGCGTTCTTGAATTACTCCCTCCACGTCTGCTAGGCAATGCCATTGACGACATAGTACGCGGTTCGATTACTACAGCATCGCTTGCCAAATATATCGGCATGATCTTCATTTTGCTGCTAGTTATTTATTGGATTACCTACATATGGATGCACAAACTTTTCGGAGGTTCCAACCTTGTTGAGCGCCTGCTGCGCTCCCGATTTATGAATCATCTTATGACTATGACACCCTCGTTCTTCGAAAAAAATAGAACTGGTGACCTCATGGCCCGGGCAACCAATGATATCAGAGCCGTCTCAGCTACCGTAGGATTCGGGATGCTTACACTGGTGGATTCTACAATCTACCTTACGGTTGTGCTGTTTGCGATGGGCTTTCTCGTCAGTTGGAAGCTGACCCTTGCAGCAGTATTACCATTACCTCTAATTGCAATAGCTATGATTTTTTATGGTAAAGCTATTCATGATCGGTACAGCTTAGCGCAGGATGCGTTCGGAGATATGAATGACCAAGTGCTCGAATCTGTCTCTGGTGTGCGCGTGATCCGTGCTTATGTCCAAGAGCGTCTTGATGAAAAACGTTTCTCGGATATTACTGAAGATGTTTACAACAAAAATATGGCCGTAGCTCGTGTCGATGCTTTCTTCGAACCAACTATCCGCTTCTGCGTCGGACTCAGCTACATTATTGGTCTTACTTATGGGATTTACCTTGTATTCCGCAATCAGATCACACTGGGTGATCTAGTCTCCTTTAATATGTATCTCGGTATGATTGTATGGCCGATGTTCGCTATTGGAGAATTGATCAACATTATGCAGCGTGGTGGAGCTTCCCTCGAACGTATCGACGAGACGTTAAACTCCAAACCCGATGTTCAAAATGCTGCCCATCCCGTTCAAGTTCCCCACCCTACTCGAATCGAGCTTAACGATGTGACTTTCCGTTATCCTTCTTCGACGATAGACAATCTAACCCATGTCAACCTAACCCTGAACCAAGGGCAGACATTAGGTGTAGTCGGGCGTACAGGAAGCGGGAAATCTACACTGCTCAAACAATTGCTCCGCGAATATCCGACAGGTTATGGAGAAATCCTTATCTCTGGCGTGCCTATTCAACAGATTTCCCTGGATCAGCTGCATAGCTGGATGGGTTATGTTCCACAAGAGCAAATCCTTTTCTCCAAATCCGTTCGGCAAAACATTCAGTTTGGTCTAGACAACGCCGATGACGATACGATTATGCAAGCCATTACAGCTGCCGCTTTCCAGAACGACCTGGGCACATTGTCCGATGGTCTGGATACTCTGGTGGGTGAACGTGGTGTATCCCTCTCCGGTGGACAAAAGCAACGTGTCTCTCTGTCCAGAGCTTTTATCGCTAATCCTGATATCCTTATTCTGGACGATGCCTTATCAGCCGTTGACGCTCGTACGGAAGCTCAGATTATCGACAATATCCGGAATGAACGTGCCGGAAAAACCACATTAATCTCTACTCACCGTCTCTCTGCCGTCCAACATGCCGACATGATTGTTGTACTGGATAACGGACAAATTGTTGAGCGAGGTACACATCAGGAACTATTGGATTTGAATGGCTGGTACCGTGAGCAATATGATCGGCAGCAAGTCGAAAATAACTTGTCAAATGATTAAACTACAACCATAAATAAACGAGCTACGACTACGCAAAACATTTTAGGAGGTGTCACGGTTGACACAAAGTACAGGCAAACGCCTGCTGGAATATGCATTGACCGCAAAGAAAACCTTTATCGCAGCCCTTCTGCTGCTTTCAATCGGGGTAGCGGCAGAGCTGGCAGGTCCATTTATAGCCAAAAGCATGATCGACAATCACATGCTGGCCATCGAGAAGCCCTATTTCAGCACCACGTCTCCCGATAAGGCGGCTGAATATAACAATAGTTTATACAAACGCGGCGATCGCTTTGAGCCCGGTGAAACTAAAGGCCAAGAAATTCGTGTTCTTCAAGCAGGGAGAAGTTTCTATTTTATTAACGAAGCTGTAACACAGCCTGACGGTGAACGAAAGTTCATCGATGGAGAGATGCATATCACCCGTGGTGATAACGAAGTTATCTATCCCGCGGTTAAGCTGTCGGCAGATGAGCTGTTCGCTTTTTACAAACCCGAGCTTCCTGGGATCTATCAGTTGGTCGGAATGTATGCTATTTTCCTTGTAATCTCCATCTTTGCTGAATTCGGAAAAACCTACTGGCTGCAATCTTCGGCGAATCAGGTAATCCGGAAGCTGCGGACAGATGTATACGCGCATATCCAGCGACTACCCGTTCATTTTTTTGACAATTTGCCTGCTGGTAAGGTAGTGTCGCGGGTTACAAATGATACCGAGGCGATTAAGGATCTATTCATTGCGGTCCTCTCCAATTTCAGCACCGGTATTATCAATATAACTGGCGTGTATATCGCTCTGTTCTTACTTGATGTCCGTCTGGGTCTGATCAGCTTGTTCATTGTACCTATTCTTGTGCTGTGGATCGTGCTCTATCGCAAAATTGCGACCAAATACAATACGATCATTCGCTCACGTCTAAGTGAAATTAACGCCATTATTAATGAATCGATTCAGGGGATGTCAATCGTCCGGATATTCCGCCGTCAGAAGCAGCTTAGTGCAGAATTTGAGAACCTGAACGATGATTACTTGAAATATCAGAATAAAATGTTAAATCTGAATGCTTTCACGTCCCACAATCTGGTGAACTCACTTCGCAGTCTCTCTTTTGTGATGGTGCTTTGGTATTTCGGACATGGCAGTATTACTGGTTCAACCTTTGTATCCTTAGGCGTTCTGTATGCCTTTGTCGATGTGCTCGGACGTTTGTTCCAGCCTATCACAGGTATGGTGAACCAGTTGGCGAACCTGGATACTTCTATGGTATCTGCGGGACGTGTGTTTACGCTTATGGATGAACCTGGAGAGAATGTTACGGACGGCTCCATGCCACGCTACAAAGGGAAAGTGGAATTTAAGAATGTATCTTTTGCTTATAAAAAAGACTACGTCCTGCGCGATATCTCCTTTGAAGCACGCCCGGGTGAAACTGTCGCTCTTGTAGGTCATACGGGTTCCGGCAAAAGCTCAATCATCAATCTACTGTTCCGGTTCTATGATCCACAAAAAGGCGATATTACGATTGACGGTCAAAAGGTTACGGATATTCCGAAGCAGTGGCTGCGGAATCACATGGGCATCGTGCTGCAGGATCCGTACCTCTTCACGGGCACCATTGCTTCGAACGTCAGCCTAGGGGATGAACGAATTTCCCGTGAACGGGTAGAACGTGCTTTGCGTGAGGTTGGTGCGGATAAGTTACTCGCTCATCTTCCACAAGGATTTGATGAACCTGTCATCGAAAAAGGAAGTACTTTATCTGCGGGTCAGCGGCAATTGATTTCTTTTGCGAGAGCTCTCTCCTTTGACCCAGCTATTCTCATTCTAGATGAAGCTACCTCCAACATCGATACAGAAACGGAAAGCGTCATTCAGGATGCGCTGGAAGTTCTCAAAAAAGGACGCACCACTTTCATCATCGCTCACCGCTTATCCACGATTCGCAGTGCAGATCAGATTCTAGTCCTGCATCACGGAGAGATCGTAGAACGCGGCAGCCACGATGAACTGATGGCGCTTGGCGGAAGATACTTCCGTATGTACCAGCTGCAAGTAGGTGCTGCTGCTAACAGCTCTGGCGATAACGCTGGCGCAAGCAACCGTCCAGCACTCGGAAACTTGCAACCCTCTCTTGAGAAAATGTAATTTACAACCCTGAGTCACTTCATTGTGATTCAGGGTTTTTTCCTGCTTGATCTTAGAACAGATGTTCTGTATTATGGAAATTAATACATAACCTTGGAGGAGCAAACGATGCTTACTTATAATTTGACTAAGAAACAAGCCAGGCTTTTTCTGCTATCTCATCAAAAGTTAACTGCTGGAGCTATCCCTTCTGGAAAACTTAGTATTTATGACTATGTTCGTCACGTAGGCTGCATCCAATATGACCCCCTTAATATCGCTGGCCATAATCATGAGCTGGTCCTCCAGGCACGGATTCCGGGATTTACGCCAGAACTGGTCCAAGAGCTTCTGTATGAAGACAGACTGCTCGTTGATGGCTGGGACAAGAACATGTCTATTTATTGTACAGAGGATTGGCCTTATTTTAAGCGGAGAAGAACTGCTGCTGCCTCCCATCATCAGGCTAATGAGCCTGTAATGGTCGCTGTAGCACGGGTTCGTGAAGAGCTTCAGAAGCGTGGTCCCCTCTCCTCTCTGGATTTAGACGGAAAGGAAAAAGTAGATTGGGCTTGGGCTCCGACAAGATTATCACGAGCTGCAATGGAAAGCATGTACTTTTGGGGAGAGATTGTTGTCCACCATCGTGTACATACCCGGCGATATTATGATTTCGCTGAACGTTTGTTACCCTCAGAGCTGCTGAGTTCAGCCGATCCAAATGTCACGGAAGAACAATTTCATGATTGGTATGTGTTACGTAGAATAGGAAGTATCGGCTTGTTATGGAATAAATCTGGAGACGGATGGCTGGGCATATCCGGACTGAAGAGCAAAGAGCGTGCGGCGGCGATTCAGAGATTGCTGGAGAAGGATAGTCTCAGAAAAGTTTGGGTCGAGGGGATTAAGGTTCCGCTTTATATCCGCAGTATAGATGCTCCAACCTTGGAGTCTGTGATACTGCAAGAATCTGAAGAGATTGGGCTTCAACCACGTGATTCATTTGCGGCCGTTTTGGCTCCGCTGGATAATTTGTTGTGGGAACGTGAGCTGGTTCGGCAATTATTCGGATTTCATTACCGCTGGGAGGTCTATAAGCCGGCAATAGAACGAGAATATGGTTACTATGTACTGCCTATATTATATAATGATCGTTTTGTTGGCAGATTTGAACCGGTGATGGATAAGAAGAGCCAAACATTGAATATTAACAATTGGTGGTGGGAACCTGGAGAAAGCCTAACACCGGAGATGATTCCGGCATTAGGCGAAGCTTTAACTGCACTCTCTCGCTGTGTTAGAGCTTCTTCGGTTCATTTTAGACCAGAGGTTGTAACAGCTTGCGGATTAGAAGGATTATTACAATAAGTTTTCCTCCTCTAATCCAAGTTTCGTGAACATTTCTGTGCAGTAGCCTTGCAGTTTAACTTCAAGTCTACTTGCTTTATTTTTAAAACGTTTCAGCTCCCGAATCATTTTAGCCCTTCCGGCAGGCGTAAAGGTTTCCTGTATACGCTCTTTAAAGTAATCATGAACGATGTAATTACGTTGTTTCCACACTTCCTCCAACTGAGCGGTTTCTTGCTCCGAGAAAGGAAAATGATGTTGGATTTCTTTGATGAGTTGGCCGAGTGAATTGCTGAGTTTTCGCTGATAAAGGTCTGTCAGATCTGCTTCTGTTGGCGTTTTTCCTTGTGATAGCTTAGTAAGCAATAGCAAGTTGGTAAGCTGCTGCTCGAGGGCCTGTCCATAATAAACTGCCAGTCCAAAATAGGCGAATAACTCTTTTGATTGTTCACTCTCAGGTACATATGTATCCTTCATCTTTTCCCCCACTTCTGTATCCTTGTTCCTTTTATCTATACAAGTTATGTTTTGTTGTAATCCCTCTGTCTTGATCTGTACAAATAAAAACCGATAAGCAGTGTTATATATACTAATGCTTGTGTAAAGGAACCTAAAACCTTCGCTAATGACAATGTATCAGCTTTCATCATGGCCTCCATTACAGGAGTTACTGGCGGCAACAACCAGATCAAAAAATGAAATATACCAGGCAAACTTTCGCTGATTTGTGCTCCGCCCAGTGATAGTATAACGATAGCTAACAACATACCTGTCGCGTGACTGCCTTTTTGAACCCAAGAAGATTGAAAGAATAGGGCAATAGCCACACCAAGCATACCCAATAATCCATGTCCTATGAGCGCGAGAATTAACCGATATCCCCCGGGTGATTCTGCAAAATGACCCGTTACCCAAGGATAAAGGACAATCAATAGATCTAGCAGCAGCGTTAGAAATGCAAGCGTTAAGATACCACCTGCACTATGTTTAGCCGCACTTCGCATGTGAACAACTGCAATCTGCCGATGAACAGCGTGCTCATGATTCAAAAAACTAAGACTCATCCAAGCGCAGCTTATAAAGAGCATTACTGCTGTAGCGGCATAGCTATTCATAACTGGATTGGGCTTATAAGAATACAATATCAAGACTGCAATCACAATCCCTGCTAACGGGCCGAAATAACGCTGAGATCGAGTATAACTTCGCAGCATGTAAACGATAAACGGATACACGTAAGACCCCCTGTTCAACTCCTAGGATTCATCCATTTTTCTAAGTCATGCGATCCTCCGCGAGGTTCTACCGATTGTATTGAACCACCCGACTCCAAGATAACCCGCAAAAAAGTATCTGATTCTGAACTTGTTACTGTCAACGCCGTACGTTCTATGTTACAACTATCCTTAAACGTATTTATTGAAATGAAACCTGCCATTTCCTTCAATTGCTGCAGTTTCTGAATCGACAGATTAGACAATAGTATGTATGTAGAGGGTTTTATGTTTAGCTTCTCTGACCCCTGAATTGACTTTACAATTTTCCCTTCATGTATCACATGAACCTGATCCGCAAGCAATTCAATCCATTGGGGTTCATGTACAGAGAAGACTATAGCAGTCCCCTTATTTCTCAAAACGATGAGAAGATCCGCTAACTTATTCATTGAGGGGAGATCAAGGCCCGACATAGGTTCATCAAGAAGCAGCAACGAGGGACTTCCCAACAAGCTTTGAATCAAATTAATTTTTTGCAGCATTCCTTTGGAGAAATCTAGCATCGACTGCTTGCGAAAGTGCTCCAGTTTAAAAAGTTGAAATAACGTTGTTAGCTCCTGTTCGATCAGGACTGGCGCAAGGCCGCTAATCTGACCCATACTTCGCAAGTACTGTTCTGGGGTCAGCTTCAATCCTGGAAACATTTCAGGTGCATAACCAATTCTCAGATTTGGATCCTTACAACTCAGCTTTCCTGAGGAAATGTGGACAAGTCCAGCTAAGATTGACAACAGGGTACTTTTGCCGGATCCGTTTCGTCCGATCAGAGCTGTTACAGTTCCCTTTTCAATAGTGAACGATACATCCTCCAATACGGGTCGGCGTCCATACTGTTTACTGATCTGCTCTAATTCAATTAGGGAAGTAGCAACACCTATACTACCGCCGGCAAAGTTACGATCTACTAAGTTCGCCACTTAACATTCTCCCTTCATATCTACTGTTAATTCTCCGGTTCCCTACGAATTTCCTCTTCTAGGAATCAAAAAAAAGAAAGAACTGCCATAGCAGCCCTTTCTAAAATTTACTTTCAATCCAGTATTTCTCCCCTATTTTTCTACCAATAGCATGAATCAAACAGATCTGGATATAAAAAACCAGACTATTGCTATATTTCTACAGCAACAATCTGGCTATCAGTTCATATATGAGAGTTAAGTTATACGATTTTACGCGTATACCTCAACAGCATCGCTAATCAAACGGCATGCCTCTGCAGCTTTACGGCAGGCATTAATACATTCTTGGCAGTGATTATGTATATGCTTGCTGCTTTCATCCGCGCATGCTTCACATATTTCTGCACATAGTTTTAGAATTCCAGATACAAACGGACTTTGACGGGTCATTGCTTGAATGGCATAAGAACAAATATCCGCACATTCACGATCGAGCCGCATGCTCTCACGAAGAGATGCAAGATCATATTCTTTTAGGCTTGAGACATAGCTGTAGTTACAGGCATTCATACTTTCGAGACAAGCGTCAATGCACTCCTGATATTGAATTCGGGTCATAGCCTTCAACCTCCTGCATTTTTAATGGTATGCCTTACTATTAACCTACAAGATTAGGAATGAACCACAGCTTCTTCTGAAGCAGAACGGATTACAGGCTTCTTTTGATCGTTCCAGGCCGAACTAAAATACGTCCTTCCATCTCCAGCAGCTTCGTGCGTAACTCACTGGATGAGAAATGTTCCCCGATAAATACAGCTACGTCTGGCACTTCGCCTTGAGGTGTGATTTTCATAAAATCAGCTTCACGGTAAGCATATTGAAAAAGAAAGCGACTGGAGGTGTCATTAAAGGTCACAATGCCTTTAGCCCTATAAACATCACGCGGAAGCTCCTTGACGAACTGTTCAAAGGTCTCGCTGTTGACAGGTCGTTTGAAGTAATGTGTGTATGCCATCACGTGATCGTGGGAAGCGTGGGTGGCTCCTGAAGATTGCAGAGCTTCCTCATGCACATGGCTTTCGCTGTCGCTCTCTTCAAGCTGTGTATCCGTAAGAACTCCACCTGCGCTACGCAGGAGCTCCTCTGTGTCGATCTCACAACGCTCCGCTGGCATAATCGGTGCATAAGAATTCCATTTTCGCAGAACGGTTGTGATCTCTTCCGCTTCATCTGCTGAGACACGGTCAGTTTTATTCAGAATCAAAACAGAGGCGCAGCGAATTTGCTCCTGCATCAGTCGATAGGTTGCGCCCTGCTGCGCACGGTACAATTCGAGCAGATGCGCGGCGTCAACGACGGTGATCAAGCTTTTCAGCTCTACTTTTTGATACAGTGAAGTTTCGGTTACGCCATCTACAATTTCCAGCGGGTTCGCCGCACCTGTGGCCTCAATAACAACAACATCAGGTGATTCCTTCTTGATAAGAGTTGTTAGCTCTGTGCTGAGATCCCCTCGAATAGAACAGCAGATACAGCCGCCGAGCAGCTCTGCCATAGGAACGGTTTGCTCAACCAGCAGCCCATCCAGATTCACTTCACCCAGCTCATTCATCACTACTGCCGGGCGTAAGCCCTGATCTTTCCAATGTTCCAGCAGGCGCTGCAGCAGGGTAGTTTTGCCGCTTCCCAGAAATCCTGACAATATATACACAGGTACAACCTGTTCCATGATTCATCGCTCCTTGCAAATTACGGGTATGGTAGCGAGTTTACTACATGATGCCAAAGCACGCAAGCGGCACCCCTATATCCTCAAAAGATTAGCGCTGGATAACGAAACTTGTCTTTGCTTCCCCCATACCCTATCATGAGAACATCTCTAATTTAGGAGCTGATCTCATTGTCATCCGTTGAAGAACATCGGAAGGAAGCACCACAGTCCGTGTCCTGCTATATCATTACCGTCTCAGACACCAGAACTACTGAAACAGATACCGGTGGAGCTTTAATCCAATCCATGCTTGAGGCTGCCGGTTATGAAGTTATAGGCCGTACCATTATCAAAGACAACTATCAAGACATTCGTGAACTACTCTATAAAAACGCTGATCACACTGGAGTTGAAGCCGTACTGCTCACGGGTGGAACAGGAATTTCTCCCCGTGATACCACCTACGAAGCAGTTTCATCCTTGCTGGATAAAACGCTGCCGGGCTTCGGTGAGATTTTTCGAATGTTAAGCTACACAGAAGATATAGGTTCGGCGGCAATCCTTAGTCGAGCAATTGCAGGTACGATTGGCAACACAGCTATTTTTTCTATGCCCGGCTCCACTGGAGCCGTTAAATTGGCTATGGAACGGCTAATTATCCCGGAGCTTCGTCATGTAATGCGAGAGATATACAAACAATAATCCCACCCATTTTTTTATAAACTAGACAAATAACCAAGCATACCTTTGTTCTGTGCGTATAATACGGTAAGTTCACACACAAAGGAGCTGAAGGAAATGTCAGAAGAATGTCCAAAATGTCCGGCCCAAACTGTCACTGACCCACCTAAGGTGGTTTATCAAGATTATTACCACCCTCAAGTTGTGAATGTTATTCACCCGGTAGAAATCGTTAGACGCCATCACTGTGTCCCAGTTCCTCGCCATTGCTACACCTATTCTGTTAAAGATATCATGTGCGATAACTCCATGATGCCTAGAGGCAGAAGATAAAACTCTACTTCATAACTCTATTAAAAGAATCCTATAAGTGAGAGAAACATCCATGTCCAACACATGGAGATGTGCTCTCGCTTTTTTCTGCATAAAAGATTTGACAATCCTGACCATTCCCCCTATAATTTTGAACACTTTACGCGAAAGTGGTTTTTGATTAACCAAACAGTTAATCGGAAAGGAAAGAGATGAGCTCACTCCAAACTTTAAATCGAAAGATCAAAACGGTCGTCAGTCCTTTTCATGAGTTATTATGCAGTCTGCATGTCTTCCATCAACCAGAACACCATCCAACAAGATTACAATGGGCTTTGGAGCTCAAGAAAAGAATGCCTCTTGCTCTACAGGAGAACATCCACACACTTGGGCAGTTGTCAGAACGTTGGATCGCTCTGCTAGATTTACCGGACCGTATGGGTGTCCCTATTTCTTGCAATCAAGGAATCACCCTACTCAAAAAACTTCCGGATGCAGAGCTAGTGTATCTATTTATGAATCAAGAAATTGCACTAAGTACCATAGTCGAATGGCTGAATGAATCGGAAAGCAAACGTTCGCTGATGAAGTTGAGTGGAAACGTGAAGTACCTGATAAACAATCTGGCTAGTGTTCGCAAGCTGTTAATCTCAACATTAATTACATACGAACATGATTATTTCGGGCAGGAATGGGACTATATTGAACCATTTATGAACATCTCAGCCGCTCAGTTTCAAGACTTAGCCAGTCGTTCCCCGGAAAAGGCACTAAATACGCTCCACCCACGCCTCCTCTCAGAGAACGGGACTCTGACAGTACAAAAGGCTGTAACGTATTACTTTCCTTATGACCAGCTTGGACAAGTGTACGTTTTTCCTTCTACATTCATATTTCCGCATCTGCTTGTTGGCTGGTTCGAAGACACTTTATTTTTGCCTCTCACGGTGGATGTTCCCGGTCTTGCCTTTAGTGAGGGACCGCCGAGTGACCTGTTGCGCCAACTCAAAGCTTTAAGTGATGATACGCGGATGAGAATTCTGAAACTGCTGTGGAAAGGGCCGCATTGTACTAAGCAGCTTGCGCCAATATTGGGTATTTCTGAAGCTGCGGTCTCTAAACAGCTAAAACAACTAAGTGAAGCAGGATTTACCCAATCACAGCGAAAAGGGAATTATTTATTTTATTCAGTGAACAAAGAAGTCTTTGATAATCTGCTCATCCTGCAAAGGCAGTACCTTGAACAATGAGGTTAATGAAAGGTGTGAGTACATATGTGGCATATC
Organism: Paenibacillus sp. FSL R7-0048; assembly: GCF_038004505.1. Classification (NCBI taxonomy): domain Bacteria; kingdom Bacillati; phylum Bacillota; class Bacilli; order Caryophanales; family Paenibacillaceae; genus Paenibacillus; species Paenibacillus sp. FSL R7-0048. The sequence continues at coordinate 4,092,025 of NZ_JBBORF010000001.1, forward strand.
GCTATCGCAACCCTAAAAAGAAACCAAAAATCTAATCTTAGAGCCTTTCCCTGGACCTTTACATTCGGGCACATTATTGATGGAGTTTATCTAGTCATCATCTCTTATTTTTCTTATGTGTATCTAATCAAAGGGGATATAGATTCAAAATTTGCTATCTATAGTGGCAGTGAGGACTATCTGACCTATGTAATTATTGGAGGTATGCTCAATATATTTTCCGTCAGTATGATGATGAATGTATCCAGGGCACTTATTACCGAATGGAGGGAAGGTACACTTGAGGCACTGTTGCTCTCCCCTTCAAGCCGGAGCGGTTATTTTCTAGGAAACGCTGTCCAGCAGTTGTATCGAAGTGGGGCGGAATTGCTGGTGGTTCTCTTCTTTGGCCTTTTAGCAGGACTTCGACTCCCCTCAGTTGACTTCCTATCTGTCTTCGTGGGAATTTTGCTATTTTTACTATCGTGTTATGCGATGGCGCTGGTGCTAGGAAGCATTATGCTTTATACAAGGGACACCTTCATTGTGCAAAATACTCTATTTACGCTAACTGCTCTACTGTGTGGATTTCAGTTTCCAAGGCAATACTTGCCTGACTACTTGCAGGTTATAGGTGAGATTTTCCCATTGACCTATGCGCTACAACTCCTTCGAGGCTCGTTGCTAACTGGAGAAGCAATACGATTACCTGACATATGGCCAATCATACTGCTTAGTGTTGTATACATAACGGTTGGTCAATGGACAAACCGGCGCATAGAGCGCGGGTTGTTCGAACGATTCTAAAACCTTGGAGGAGTGAAACCATTGATTAATATGCATGAAGTTACTAAGATTTACGAGAGCAAACATAAACTGAGCTGGTTCCGTTCGGAAAAAAGATCAGTGACAGCAGTGAAATCACTATCTTTAGATATCGCTGCGGGGGAAATCGTAGGTCTTCTCGGTCTAAATGGCGCTGGAAAAACCACTACAATACGTATGCTTTCTACTCTCCTAGAGCCAACCTCCGGCAGTATTGAAGTCGATGGAATGTTACTACACAAGAATCGACAGGCCATTCAGCAAAAAGTAAATATGATCGCCGGAGGAGAACGAATGTTGTACTGGCGGCTCACTGGTAGAGAGAATCTTGAATATTTCGGTAAACTCTATGGAATGAACAGCCCTCAAATTGCTAGAGAAGCAGAACGTCTTCTGGAGGAAGTAGGTTTGACCCAAGCTGCTGACCAACCCGTTGAACAATATTCTAAAGGGATGAAGCAACGGCTGCAAATCGCCCGCGGACTTATCAACGATCCACAATACTTATTTCTAGATGAGCCCACACTTGGCCTTGATGCCCCTATTGCCAGGCAGCTTCGCAGTACGATAAGAAAGCTTGCACTGGACAGTGGAAAGGGTATCCTTCTGACCAGCCATTATTTACAGGAGGTCGAAGAACTATGTGACCGAGTTTATGTACTGAATCGAGGCGAGCTTCTGCTCTGTGACAAACCTGAGCGGATTGTCCATCAGGTTGCAGGCTCGCAAACTGCTCATTTAGAGGTTACAGGCTGGCATGAATCACTTCGTCCCAAGCTACTAGAGCATCTACGAACATTTACTCAGCCTGCGGAATTAATGGGTGTCTGCGCAACAGAAAAACTAGAACTTCAAAATGATGGACTGCAGCGCATTTCTGTAAAGACACCTTTGGCTGATAGAATCATTACAGAGCTCCTGCCATGGACTACTGAGCAGGGGCTTAGCATTAAAAGCTTCGCATCCGAAAAACCTACTTTGGAGGATGCGATTATCCTCCTTTCGGAAGGAAGGGTATCATGAACTTACATAGCTTATGGTTTACCCTTAGCGCGGAGATCACTAAGCAGCATCGAAATAGAGTTAAGGGACGCGCAGTGTTTTTTTCACTTCTACTCTGGCCGGCGCTCACCTTTTTAACCACCTACTTTACTATGCAGCCCTTTAGAACCGGAGCAGGATCAGCACTCTCAACAGTAATACCAGATGGACGGATTCCCCTTTTTCTGCTGAGCGGATATCTCGTCTTTCAGTTATACTGGACGGTTGTGCAAGCCGCATGGTTATTCGAACAAGAACGCAAAGGGGGCACACTTGAGGTAGTGTTCCTAACGCCAGCGTCAAAAATGGCCTTCCTGTATGGACGTTCCGTATATTCACTATTTCACGGAATATGGATGTTCGCTTGCTTCTCCATTCTGACTTTCATTTTTCTTGCGGACGTAACGACTGTTAACTGGGGCGCCTTATTACCTGTATTAATACTTATCATGATATCAGCGGTTATATGGGGAGCTTTGCTGTGTGCGATATCTCTATTCTCAAGGGATTCAGGGCTACTCTATTACATCTTTCAAGCACCAATGGAGCTGTTTGGCGGGGTTCGTATTCCACCAGCAGTATTCCCAGCATGGGCAACGGGTTTATCCCTTCTGTTTCCACTCACATATAGTCTGGTTCTTGTGCGCGGGGCGTTATACGATAATATCGGTACTAGCTGGTGGTGGGCTCTCGGCGCTTTAATCGTAGGTAGTGCTTGTCTTGTCATTTGTACCCGCTATCTTCTGGTTAGAGCAGAACAACATGCAAGAGTAAAAGGAAACTGGACTTTATTCTAACTGTAAATGACCAAGTTTTTAACACATAGGACCTAAGAGACGTTATTTGCTGGTTTTTAGCTTTTTCAGAAGTTTCGCGGACTCCAGTGACACTATTCCTTCAAAAAGGGTTCATTTGGGGAGTTTTAGGGCCGATAACTGCTATGGAGTCCGTTAGAATTTCAAACGGGAGAGAAAGCTGTGTTTAAGGTCAGCGGTGTCCGAAAACTGCTTCTTACGCGCAAATGCTCCCTAACCACAAAATAACCCGGCAGACAAATCTGCCGGGTTATTTCATATTTTATATACTGGAGATAAACACAGCTTATAAGTCAGGATGTTCGTGTTTTGCCTTGAGACGATTCCAACGGCGCTCAACTTCTTCTTCGAAGCTGTGTAAAGCTGGCTCATTCTCAGGTTTCAACAAATGACGAGTTTTACCCATTGTCTTCAGCCATGCTGAGAGCTCAACACGTTTGCCCTTATCTTCAGGGTTATATGTGATATTCGTAGAACCATGCTCTACTTCATATAACGGGAAGAAGCAAGACTCAACAGCTAATGATACGATGTTCGTGCCTTCCTTATCATCAGACATCCAGTTTAGCGGACATGCGATCAGGATTTTACCATACACCAAACCTTCGTTTTGTGCGTACCACTGTGCTTTTGCCGCTTTTTTCACCAGATCCTGCGGATAAGCCTCCGAACCCGTGAAGACATAAGGAATGTTAGTAGCCGCCATAATTTGTGCTGTATCTTTATGCTGAGTAACTTTACCTTGCTGCTGCTTGCCGATACTGGAGGTTGAAGTACGGTGACCCAGTGGTGTCGAATAGGACTGCTGTGCTCCAGTATTCATGTAACCCTCGTTATCGTACTCTACAATAATCATTTTGTGACCACGCAGTGCAGCTCCAATTGCCGGTCCCATCCCGATGTCCATACCGCCATCTCCGGTTACCATAACAAACGTAAAGTCCTCTTTAAGCCCTAGTCCATCCAGCTCACCGCGACGTTTGCGTTCCCAGAACATCTCTACGACACCGGACAAGGTAGCCGCTCCATTTTGGAAAAGATTATGGATAAACGTTGATTTATGGGAGGAATACGGATACCCCGTAGTCGTTACCATGGCACAGCCTGTATGATAAAGTGCGACGATATCCCCTTCAATCCCTTTGAAGAAAGTCTCCAGTCCTGAGAAAATCCCGCAACCTGGACACGCACCATGCCCTGGGGAGAGCCGTTTAGGTTTCTTCGTTAAGCTGCGCAGTGGCGGAATCCGTACGCTTAATTTGCCTGTTGCTTCATCCTGTTTCACAGTGATTAAGCCTGTCTTCAGTAAGTCAAAGTCCATTGGCTTCAGAAGACGTTGCGGAGCTTTATCTGGTGTACCCGGATTGTGGCCATAATAATCAAATGGTATGTCTACTCGATCTGCAGCAACAGCATCTATTGCTAATTGGAAAAAGGCATGACCATCTTCTGCGTAGAAGTCCTTACCACCCAAACCATAGATACGGCTAATTACTTTAGTCGTAGTGTTGCCATATGTGAACAGCGCTGCCTTGATTTCATTGACCATGTTACCACCATGTCCGCCAACAGAATCTGCACGGTCACCAACGGTCATTGCTTTAACATTTTTCAGCGCTTCAGCAATTTGCTTCTGCGGGAAAGGACGGATCATATTCGGCGAGATTGCACCGGCTTTGATCCCTTGCAACCGAAGCTGATCCACAACATCCTTAATAATCTCAGAGGCAGAATTCATCAAGAATACGGCTACTTCAGCATCTTCCATCCGATATTCCTCGATCATTGGATAATGACGTCCGGTTAACTCAGCAAATTCCTTCGCAATTTCTTCAAAAACTTCACCCGCATTGTACATAGCTACGGACTGCTGATAGCGGTTGTTAATATAGTCAGGTTCGTTCATATAAGGACCAACCGTTACCGGATTATTGCGGTCTAAAGTATCGGTAAAGCCTGTTGGAGGCTGCGGTCCAACAAATTTATGAACATCCTCCCGATGAGTAAAAGCTTGAACGCGGCGTTTCTGGTGGGAGGTGAAATATCCATCTGAAGCCACCATTACCGGAAGACGAACTTTAGCATGTTCCGCAAGCTTCAATGCCATTAGGTTCATATCATAAACAGATTGTGGATCCCGGCACATTAAAATAGGCCAACCTGTATTCAAAGCAAAATACAAATCTGAATGGTCCCCGTGAATATTCAGCGGTCCAGAGATCGAACGGCAGATTAGATTCATAACCATAGGCATACGCGTACCAGCTTGTACAGGCAATTGCTCAAGCATGAACATATAACCTTGGGCACTGGTAGCATTAAATACACGTCCGCCAGCCGTTGAAGCGCCATAACAGATACCAGCAGAGCTATGCTCGCCATCTGACGGAATCAGCATAATATCATGCTGGCCATTCGCTTTCATCGTATCAAGAAATTGCGCTACTTCTGTCGATGGAGAAATCGGAAAATACCCCATTACATGATAATTTATCTGATGAGCAGCATAAGCCGCCATTTCATTGCCGGATTCATATAGGAATTTCTGCTCTACTTTAGCAGAGCCTACTTCTTTTTCATAATCTATAGCCACGTGTATTCCACCTTTCCTCCGTTAATTAGGCCTCAGTAACGAGATCAAAAATATGCCGGACCGTATGACTCTCTGCGTAGCCCTCTTCCTCACGTTCGCCAGACAAGGCAGTTGTAGGACAAGCTTCTACACATTTTAAACAGCCTTTGCAGTATTGATAATCAATACCTTGCAGGAACATTTGTGGACGTCCCTTCTTATCAGGCTGCTCATCCCAAACAAAACACAGATCAGGACACACCGTATCGCACTGCGCACAATGAATACAATCCTCCTGCTTAAAATGAGGCAGCAAACCGGAGCGAGAAATGCTCAAGTTCTTTAAAAAGCTGCTGCCAGGATTCGTAATGGTACCGCCGATTGGCTGTGTTTCATAACCCAATGCGGAAATATCAGACCGCACGAACTCAGGCATTGTCACGCCCGCAGGCAGTGGAAAATGCATAAACTTAACTTCATTAAATCCACGGTCGAAAGTAGTCAGTGCTGACTGTACTGCCTGTGGATATTTTTTGCCTAGTGATTTCTCTATAACGCCTTTCATAATTTCAGGGTCCAAGAAATCACACATCCGGAACAACGCGCCTAGCATCGCCATATTAACGCGGTTTTTCTCATCTAAGGCGATAGTTGTAGCATCAACGACTGCAATAGTTCCTGCCATCATATTCAGGGAGGATTTCAATTCCTCCGGCGATTTTGCTGAGTTCACCAATACTGTGCTATGTTCATAAATTCCGCTAATTACGTTAACTGTCTTTGCTAATGCTTCGTGAAATACCCCAACAACATGCGGACGCTCAACCGGAGACGTGTCACGAATAGGCGTATTCAAATCACAAAACCGGATATGCGCTTTTACCGCTGATCCCTTCTTCTCCGAACCATATGACGAAAAGCTGACCCCATTCATTCCAGCACCGACAACACCTGCTTCTGCAAGCATTTTACCAGCCAGGTTCGCACCCAACCCTCCAATTGACTCCAGACGAATCTCAAAAAATCCGAGCTCGTTCACTTTTGGTAACTGTACCACCGACATAGCCCCTTTCAGAATGTCATCTAGTATAATATCCTTTTGACTTTTTCAACGATTGTAACTTGATTTTGCAAGACGCGAAGTGACAAATCTTGCATTTTCCAAGTGTTGCCTAAGCTTATTTATCTACTTTCATTTAGCAATAAAATTAAAAATTAAGATGTTAAATTCATCACATTCTTCATGATAAATATCACACACCGATGAAAAATCACCTCTATTTCTACAAATGTGTATCATTTATACTTTTCAACTAGTCCATTTCAGGATAAACTGATTCTTGGTGTAATTTTTTGAACCTACTTAGGAGGCATTAAATGTGAAGTCAAACGAAGCATCATTACAGAAAAAATTGCTTCCACGGCATATCAGCTTTATGGCGATGGGCGGCGTAATCGGTACGGGGATTTTTAAAGGAAGCTCTGAAACGATAAGCATTGCTGGACCAGGGGTTGTTCTCTCCTATGTATTGGCAGGCTTGCTGCTACTAGTCGTTATGGGTGCAATTGCCGAAATGGCCACGGTATACCCGAACAAAAATATGAAGGAATTCATCCGCGAGGCTTTTGGAGAACGGCTCTCCTTTATCGTGGGTTGGCTATATTGCTTCATGTGGTTGACTGTCTGCGTGATCGAAGTGCTGGCGGCAGGAAGCTTCTTGCAATACTGGTTACCGGATGTTCCATTATGGCTACTGAGTCTAGCAAGTGGTGCTTTAATTATTGGCATCAATATGATGAGTGTAAGCGGTTATGGAGAGACGGAGTTTTGGTTAGCAGGAATCAAAATAGCTATGATTATCATCTTTATTATTCTGGGAGCTGCATTATTGTTTGGGCTATTGCCTATGTCTGAAGGGACTCCCTATTTAAGTAATTTTACGGATTATGGCGGATTATTCCCACAAGGCTGGACACCTATCTTCTCTGCCCTTCTGGTCGTCATGTTCTCCTACGGCGGATCTGAGCTGATTGGACTAACTTTAACAGAAACTCAAGATGCAGAAAAAGTGTTGCCTAGAGTTGTCAAAAGCTTCATTTTACGTGTTATTCTGTTCTACACCATTCCAATTCTGATCATCTGTGGGTTAATTCCTTGGAATCAGCTTAACGAGCATACCAGCCCCTTTGTGCAGGTATTAGCAGCTACAGGACTTAAGGGTGCTGACCATGTTATGAACTTCATACTGATTACGGCTGTGCTCTCTGCTGCTAACTCTGGTATCTACGGCGCCACACGGATGTTGCACTCTTTGGCTTCACAGGGTGAAGCTCCACGTAGCTTAGCAAAAACCTCAGCAAAAGGTGTGCCGATCAACAGTCTTAAACTTTGCGCTATAGTTCTTTTTGTTGGTTCTATGTTAGCGTACTTCGCACAGGATGGACTTTTCCGGCTGCTGATGGCTGTTCCCGGCTTCGTAGTAAGCTTGGTATGGATCAGCATCTGCCTATCACAGCTGAAGCTGCGGAAAACCTATCCTAAAGAGCCAAGCTTTAAAGTGTGGGGTTTCCCTTATATTACGATTTTGACGCTTATCTGTTTGTCGGTTATCACGATTTCCTTCCTTTTCGACACTCAGAACCGGATCAGCATAGGCACATGTCTGGGCTTCCTGCTGATGCTTACCATCTGGTCATTCGCGAAATTCCGGAAGAAGAACTAAACTATATATCTCGCACTAACATGAAAAAAGGTGTATCCATTGTTCTTCGCGATTGCGTAGAACGGGGATACACCTTTTCTTATGGGACCGTTGATTTGCTCACTCGCACCGGATACGCCCCATTCTGCGGTATATATACCGTTGATTTACCTACTCACACCGGATGCGCCTCATTCTACGGGATTTATACCGTTGATTTGCTCACTCGCACCGGATTCGCCTCATTCTGCGGGATTTATACCGTTGATTTACCTACTCACACCGGATTCGCCTCATTCTGCGGTATATATACCGTTGATTTACCTACTCGCACCGGATATGCCTCATTCTGCGGTATATATACCGTTGATTTGCTCACTCGCACCGGATTCGCCTCATTCTGCGGGATATATACCGTTGATTTGCTCACTCACACCGGATTCGCCTCATTCTACGGGATTTATACCGTTGATTTACCTAATCGCACCGGATTCGCCTCATTCTGCGGGATTTATACCGTTGATTTGCTCACTCACACCGGATGCACCTCATTCTGCGGGATTTATACCGTTCATTTGCCCACTCGCACCGGATACGCCTCATTCTGCGGGATTTATACCGTTGATTTGCTCACTCACACCGGATGCACCTCATTCTGCGGGATTTATACCGTTGATTTGCCCACTCGCACCGGATTCGCCTCATTCTGCGGGATTTATACCGTTGATTCGCCCACTCGCACCGGATATGCCTCATTCTGCGGGATATATACCGTTGATTTACCTACTCACACCGGATGCGCCTCATTCTGCGGGATATATACCGTTGATTTGCCTACTCTCACCGGATTCGCCTCATTCTACGGGATTTATACCGTTGATTTGCCTACTCTCACCGGATTCGCCTCATTCTGCGGTATATATACCGTTGATTTACCTACTCACACCGGATACGCCTCATTCTGCGGGATTTATACCGTTGATTTACCCACTCGTACTGGATTCGTCTCATTCTAGGGGATTTACTTATTCTTTTGGGGTATGGTAATTTCTCGATGTACTTTAAGTAGTGTTCTGTTGCACAAAATGCAACGAAATCCAAATCAGATATACGCGGACAAACTAGCTAAATATACTTTCAGAAAATAAACTTACGGCGTTCGAAGTTAACAAACGCAAGCTTCACCCAACGTCAGCTTCCCCCAAACGTCGGCTTCACCCAAACGCAAAAAAGCACAGGAATCTAATCTTCCCGTGCTTCTTTCCATCGAAACTACAAAATCTACTCGATCTCCGGCTGAATATGCTCCGCGATCAATTGTTGCTTGCTGGTCCAGACCTTCTCACTCAGATTCACCCGGTACACCTCTGGATTGAGCTTACGCAGATATTCCGGCCAGAACAGATCCTTCTGCTCCCGATGGTAACGGCGAACTTCATTCAGATCCGGCAAAGTATAAACTTGGAAGCCGTTCACGTAAATCGGTTCAAGCATTGGCAGTGCTTCATAACGCTCCACATACTTGTGCATGTATGGATGCAGCGGATTAAACAGCTTCACCCGACCGCCGTTACGTGGAGCTTCCTCTTCCGGGAAGCAGATATAATCTGCTAGCGCTTTGCCATTTTTCCCGATAATCCGGAATACGTCCTTGCTGCCTGGTGTGGATACTTTTTCAGGGTTAGAAGAAATCTTGATTGTCGGTACCATTTCTCCAGTTGCGGACTCAATTTCTACCAGCTTATAGACCCCACCCAAAGAGGGTTGATCCGAAGCCGTAATCAATTGTGTGCCTACACCCCATGTGTCGATGGCTGCACCTTGCAGCTTCAGATCCATGATTGTATTCTCATCCAGATCGTTGGACGCCACAATCTTCACATAATCGAGCCCCGCTTCATCCAGCATATTCCGTGCCTGCCGGGATAGATAGGCCAAGTCACCGCTGTCTAAGCGGATACCGATCATCTTTTTACCTTGAGCTTCAAGCTTTTTAGCGGTTCTAATCGCATTCGGCACACCACTGCGCAACGTATCGAAGGTATCAACTAATAGTGTAACTTCATCCGGCATCACCTTGGCATAAGCATCAAAAGCTTCCTGCTCACTGCTGAAGCTCTGAACCCAAGAATGAGCATGTGTACCTTTGGTAGGGATGCCAAACATTTTACCTGCCAGCATGTTGGAGGTTGCATCAAAGCCGCCGATATAGGCCGCTCTAGCGCCCCAGACCGCCGCATCCGCTTCTTGTGCCCGACGGGTACCAAACTCCAGCAGAATATCATTCGGAGCTACCTGCTTGATTCGGGAAGCCTTTGTAGCGATCAGCGTCTGGTAGTTCATGAAGTTCAGAATAGCGGTCTCCACCAGCTGCGCTTCCATGATCGTCCCTTCCACACGGATTAGCGGTTCATCCGGGAAAATCAACGCCCCTTCTTTCATCGAATAAACGTTGCCCTGAAAATGAAATTGCAGCAATTCTTCCAAAAAAGCAGGAGCGTAATTTTCTTCTTGCTCCGACAAGTAACGGATATCATCTTCGGTGAAACGCAAGCCGCCGATGTACCCCACGATACGCTCTAATCCTGCGAACACGGCATAGCCGTTTCCGAAAGGCAATTTGCGGAAATAAGCTTCAAATACAGCTTTTCGCTTATGGCTTCCATTCACCCAGTGGGCATACATCATATTGATCTGATATTTATCTGTATGTAGCGCAAGTTCTCTCTTCAAGTCCTCATCTCCTAATATCCACGTTGCTGTATGTGTATGTTTTTTATAGTATTATGCCTTAACAACGTCTGCTCCTAAACTTCCCCGGAAATGATTTAGTGCCCATTTATGTCCATCCGCGTTGAAGCTGGCGACCGCATCTTCGTGCACAGTAATAGTAAAACCTTTGTTATATGCATCCACCGCAGTGTGCAAAACACATATATCTGTACATACGCCAATCAAATGAAGGTCAGTAATGCCACGTTCCCGCAGCTTAATCTCCAGATCAGTTCCACTAAAAGCGCTATATCGAGTTTTGTCTATCCAATAGATGGAATCCTGGTCAGCTTCATAAACAGTTTTCAAACTTCCATAAAGCTCCCGCCCTCTAGTCCCTCGTACATTGTGAGGTGGAAACAGTTTACTCTCGGGATGATAAGGATCATTGTCTTCATGTAAATCCACAGCCATTACAACATAATCGCCATTTTGGACAAACTCAGACGTTAATTGGCTGATTCTTGGCTCGATATCGATTGCAGGCTGCCCAACCGGTAAATTCCCATCGACAAAATCATTGGTAAAGTCAATTACTATTAGTGCTCTCATGAGAATCGTCCCTCCCCTGATTTAAGACACTACGTATAAATGGACAACAATGGCTCGTGATCTGTAAACATATACAGCTGAGCCGGGCGTTGTGAGTATTGATTGGAGCTGAGTGCATTGCCCTCTTCATCTCTCACTTCTTTTAATATACCCTGACGGCTGCGTGTTGACGTGATTTTACGAATAAAATTTGGTTCTTTAAATTCTGGCACTACTGTCTGAATTACCTGATAAAGCTCACTTAGCGTAAAATGCCTAGGCAAAAACTGTCTTGCTATCGTTGTCTGCAGCATTTGCTGTTGGATACGTACGTATGCATCCTTGATGATTTCATGGTGGTCAAAAGCGAGCTCCAGTTCTTCTAACGCTTCCTGCAACGTAAATAAACCCACTTCACCCGCATCGTCGGAAGCTTGTCTTTGCTCCAGCATCCACTCTTCTACTAAAGCGAAAAAGGCATGACTGATAATCCATCCCCGAGGGTCGCGGCCAGGTGTACTATAAACCCCAAGATATTCTAAGTGACCTCCATCAACACCGGTCTCTTCTTTCAGCTCACGAGTTGCAGCATCATATATAGACTCATCTTCCTGACAGAATCCGCCTGGTAGAGCCCACATGCCTGCACATGGCCATTTTTTCCGTCTAATTAACATTACCTTCAACTCACGTAAAGGCAGCGTCTTGGTGACCGTCTTCCGCTCGCGTTTGGTAAGTGTAAACATTACAATGTCGGCCGGAACACCATCCGGTGTACGATATTTTTTGGCGTTATAGGTTAATTCCCCATTGTCGCTCATAATTGCCCCATCCTTTTCCGAAGCTGTAGTTTTACTTATTCGTATCTTTAAATGTACCAAACATGTTCTTCATAAATCAACAGATGAATTCCATTATTTTACATTATCCTACAAAAAAGACTATATGAGAAACGACGTTGTCGTTGAATTATAAGGATTATGTATTTTCATGTACTTTACTTCTACCTCTTATATTGAAATAAAGGGACGGATCTGCATCCGCCCCCTGAACTGAGTGTGGGTTATCCGCATGTGGTCGGAGGCGCTTCAGTGCCGGCTTCCACATTTATTTTTTCCGAAACGGTATCTCTAATCACGGAAATTACCAGCTGAAGCAAATAATTAATGTCGCTCTGGCTTTGCTGAAATTCGTTCACGACTGGAATACCGTCGATCTCATCTTGCAGCACTTCAATTTCACGTTCAATTTTGGCGACCATATCTTTATTATTGAAGCTTTCGAAGGCCACGATTTCTTTTTGTTTTTTCTTAATGGTCGCAATCAGTCCTTGCACACGCTCGTGATTAAGAATTTTTTGCTCAGCCTGCTGAAAATGGCGTACCTCTTCACTGGTTGAGATTAATGATGCTAGTTCTTTAGCTTTGCCCATAATATCCTCGCGAACGATCAGATCACGGGTATTATAAGTTTTCATTCCATATTTATTCAACTGTTGTTCTTCTGTACTCATTAGTCATCTCCCCATTCGTATGTGATTAATGAACAGCTGCGGCCTCGACCACAATATCCCCTTTAATGTACCATGTTTTGGTATCTGTAATTCTCACGTTTACAAATGTGCCGATAAGCTCCTTAGGACCTTCAAAATGGACCAGCTTGTTAGCGCGGGAACGGCCGGAAAGGACTTCGGAGTTATTCTTACTCTCCCCTTCAACCAATACCTCTACAACTTCACCCAGCATCCGGTCATTAATGATCCGGCTGTTCTCTTTGATGAGATCATTTAATCTTTGCAGACGTTCACTCTTCACCGACATCGGTACATTATCTTCCATCGCCGCTGCTGGTGTGCCCTCACGTGGAGAATAAATGAACGTATATGCCATATCATACCCAACCTCACGCACAAGCGATAGGGTATCTTCAAATTGCTCATCAGTCTCCCCAGGGAAACCAACGATAATATCGGTACTTAATACAGCATTCGGCACACTTATCTTAATCTTGCGTACTAATTCCAGATAAGCTTCCCGGGTATATTTACGGCTCATTTTCTTAAGAACGGCAGTACTTCCCGATTGAACCGGCAGATGGATATGCTCCACCAAGTTGCCGCCTTTGCCTAAAACCTCAATCAATTTATCGTCAAAATCTCGCGGATGCGATGTCATGAAGCGAATGCGCGGAATATCAATCAGACGCATATCATCCATCAGGTTACCGAAGGTGTAATCAATATCCGTAAAATCTTTACCGTAAGCATTTACGTTCTGCCCCAATAGCGTTACTTCCTTGAAGCCTTGGCGCGCAAGCTCTCTCACCTCAGCGATAACGTCCTCTGGACGACGACTGCGTTCTTTACCGCGTGTAAACGGTACGATGCAATACGTGCAGAACTTATCACAGCCATACATAATGTTCACCCAAGCGCGCATGCCTTCCCGCTTCTTCGGCAAGTTCTCAATAATGTCGCCTTCTTTGGACCATACCTCAACCACAAGCTCTTTACTAAATACCGCTTCTTTAATGAGGTGTGGCAACCTGTGAATATTATGCGTACCGAAGATCATATCCACGAAGCCATGCTTTGACATAATCCGGTTGACTACGCCTTCCTCTTGGGACATGCAACCGCATACCCCTAACAACAGACCCGGCTTCTCGATCTTCAGGTTCTTAAGATGTCCTAGCTCTCCAAATACCTTATCCTCGGCGTTCTCCCGAATCGCACAAGTATTCAGCAAAATGAGATCCGCGTCATTCCGGTCAGCGACACTGCGGTAGCCCATCTGTTCCAATAGGCCCTTCATCGTTTCCGTGTCATGCTCATTCATTTGGCAGCCATAAGTCGTTATATGATAATATTTGCCCACTCCGAAATTCTGCATCTCTTCAGGAATCTCGAAATCATAATGCACTTCTATTTCTTCCTTGCCGCGCCGTTTTCCTTCTTTATAGTCAGGCTGGCTATTAATTTGCACATTTCTTCCTTTAATCCGGTAAGTAACCTTACCTTCCTCTTCACTAATTACCTTTGCATCACTAAAATCAAAATATTTCGAATAATCCTTAGAACCCTTGCCGGATTTTAAGTCCGGTGAGTTATGGTTCCCCTTTGTCATGCTGTTTTCACGTCCTCTATTGTTCAACAATTATTTTTATACTTTGCTAATTTAAAATTATAACATAATGCTGGCCTAACATAGAAGTGCCCGGTCTATTAATGATGTAATGAAGCGTTGCATATCGACAAAAAAATACCCCGCCAACGTTTGGCAGGGTCAAGTTCTATCATATTAAGGGGGGTATGCTACTATTATAAGCAGATACACTACTCTTGAAACAGTTACACAACCTCTTACCTAAAAAAATAGTCATTGTATATTCTGCTAGTTTTAGTAAAGCGTATTCGTTGCTTCAGGAGTAAATGGGATGATTTCGTCTATCGCTCCACTTTGTACTTTGGCAGGCCAAGCCGGATCGCTAATAAGCGCTCTGCCCACTGCAACCAAATCAAACTCCTCCCGATCGAACCTTTCAGTTAACTCATCAATATTATCCTCAGGCTTCTGAGCTTTATCTTCCTCGAAGAAATCGCTTTGCAGGCCAATAGAGCCTACTGTAATACACGGCTTCCCGGTAAGCTTCTTAGTCCACCCAGCTAAATTAAGATCAGAGCCAGCAAATTCAGGTTGACTGAAGCGTCGGGTCGAGCAATGAAAGATATCTACACCCGCTTCGCTAAGCGGTGCCAGGAAACTTGCAAGTTCTTCTGAAGTCTTCGCCAGCTTCTCATCATACGCCCCCAGCTTCCACTGGGAAAAGCGCAGCACAATTGGGAAGTCTGGTCCAACCGCTTGACGGCATGCTTTAATGATCTCGACAGCGAATGTTGTTCTTCCTACCAAATCGCCACCGTAACGATCGGTACGTTTATTCGTTCTATCCCAGAAGAACTGGTCTATCAGATACCCGTGAGCGCCATGCAGCTCGATGCCATCAAAGCCAACGCTTTTGGCATGTTCCGCCGCTTGAGCGAAGGCTGTTACTAAGCTTTCAACCTCTTCTGTGGTCAGCGGCTCTGTCACCAGCTCACCTGCTAAATTCAGACCCGAAGGGCCTACAGGAAGGGCTTCAACGTTAGGATACTCGCCGATTGTACGCGCCATCCCCACATGCCAAAGCTGCGGGATGATCTTGCCGCCAGCTGCGTGAACCTCTTCCACAACCTTCTTCCAGCCTTCTAAAGATGCTTCTTCATGTATATTAGGAATATCTTGGTGACTGACAGCCGCTGGATGATTTATCGCAGTACCCTCAGTAACAATTAATCCCACTCCACCCTCTGCACGTCTACGATAATAAGCGGCAACATTGCTTCCCGGCACACCCTTCGGAGACTGCGCGCGTGTCATCGGCGCCATTACAAATCGGTTCGACAGCGAAAGATTCCCCACTTGAAAAGGTAAAAATAGTTGCTCTGTATTCATATGTTACCTCCAATTTATTAATTGATTACTTTAAGTAAGCTTATTATCTACCCAAAAGATGGGAAATGCAAATTTTAAGAAAAAGACAACAAAAACCGGACCTCGCAGAATCTACGATTGCCCGGTTTCACCAAATTATAATGACTCTCTAGACTTCAAGAATCCCCGCTTTAGGTGTAACTCCAAATGCTTTAGCTAAATCCCATAGCTGTTGGTCTGTGATCTTTTGTTTGATTTCTCTACCGCCAATCAGGTTGTAGATCGTCGCAGCCTTTTCAACCGTTTCTACTAGACCAAAGGTAGCATCCATGGTGGAGCCAGTGCCAAAAATCCCATGCTGCGGCCAGATGACTAAACGGTGATCCTTCATTTTTTTGGCAGTCTCACGGCCGATTTCACTGCTGCCCGGAACAATCCACGGAATAACACTGACCCCATCAGGGAAAACAACAAGGCACTCTGTGCACATTTCCCATAACGTTTTGGTAAACTTCAGTTCATCCAGATCATGCGTGAAGGTCATCGCGATAACATTTGTAGCATGTGTATGCAGCACGATACGGTGTGTGGGATCTACTTTCAGACGTTCAATATGACTCATAAAATGCGAAGCGAGCTCACTCGTAGGAACTGCACCATTCCGCAATCCCCACAATACTTCCACACTTTCGCCATTGCCGCTAACCCTTAACACACCCAGATTCGCTTCAGGGTCTTTAATCACATTTCTGAAATATTTGCCCGAACCTGTTACGATAAAATACTTGCCTGCTAATTCTTTTACCGGAAAGGTGAGTTTGATCGTGCGCAACGGCTCCAGTACATTAATATACTTAGCCACCTCATTCTCATCCAGTAAATAGCTGACATTCCCACCATTCAGTTCATCCCAGCCAAGCTCCCACATATGACGGGTGATCTCTGACATTTCCTGAATAAATGGAGCTTCACTGCTGGCAATATAACCTTTTGATTCTAACAAGGATGTACTCATAGTCTATTCTCTCCTTTGTATTTGCTGCTCTCCGTATCCACTTCTATCTTAAAGACAAAACGTCTTGTTCATAATTTTTCACTTCAGTAAGCCATTGCTCACGCACCGGTGTACCTTGTGATGCACAGTAGTAATCCCAGACCGCTCCAAACGGATACGATTTGAACTCTTCTACCAGAGCAAGACGTGAAGTATAATCCCCGGACCGCTCGATTTGCTTAAGTTCTTCCACTGGTTCCAGCATCGCACGCAGCAACGCCTTAATAGTGTTGCGGGTGCCAATGACCCATGCCGCGAGATGATTGATACTGCCATCAAAGAAATCCAATCCAATATTCGTACGAGGAAGTAAATCCCCGCGAACCAATTCACGGGCGATTTCCAGCAGCTCATCATCCATTGTTACCACATGGTCACTGTCCCAGCGGACAGGTCTGCTGACATGCAGCAGCAGCTGCTCACTGAACATCAGAATCGAAGATAATTTATTCGAAATCACTTCTGTAGGATGAAAATGTCCCGCATCCAAACAGATCGCTTTTCCATTTGTTAAACCATAACCCATATAGAATTCATGAGAGCCAACCACATAACTTTCAGAACCAATTCCAAACAGTTTACTTTCCAAGGCATCCATATTATAAAGCGGATCTATTTCCTGACTAAAAATCTCATCCAGCGACTCTTTTAAACGTACTCTCGGAGCTAGCCGATCTACTGGCGTATCCTTATATCCGTCTGGAATCCAAAAGTTCGTCACACAAGGCTGACCCAGCTCCCGCCCAAAATGCTCAGCGATCGTACGCGAAGCTTTACAGTGTCTGATCCAGAAATTCCGAATCTCCGCGTCCGAATGACTGAGAGTGAATCCATCAGCTGCTTTCGGATGTGAGAAACAAGTAGGGTTAAAATCAAGTCCTAAGCCCTGCTCCTTCGCCCAATCCACCCAGGATTGAAAATGTCGTGGCTCTAGTTCATCCAAATCTACAGGTTCATCTGTATCTGCGTAAATAGCATGCAGGTTAACCTTATGTTTACCAGGAATAAGAGATAACGCCTTTTCTAAATCTTGACGTAGTTCATCTGGTGTACCCGCCCGGCCCGGATAACTTCCCGTTACCGCAATGCCCCCGCTTAGTTCTTTTTCCTTAAAAAGAAAACCTTTTACATCATCACCCTGCCAGCAATGTATGGAAATTTTAATTTGCGCGAGTCGCTCCAGCACTTTATCCACATCAATACCGTGGGCTGCGTATAGTTTTTTGGCTTCGTTATAAATAGTGATAATGCTCTGATCCATGCTGTTTATCCTCCTAAATTAGTGCAACGTCTGTTTCGCTTAGATAAGCTCATTCACCTTGGACAGATGAAGGCTTCTCCAGCGATTTAGAATGTTATTAAAATGCTTGATCGGCTGCGGAATGTATGATGTTATTTCAAAAGATTGTTCGATAATAGCTCTTGCCTCAGTTATGTCTGCAATGGAATCTGTGCTAATCATCTGCACTACTATATTTCCTAGAGCAGTCGCTTCCGTTGGTCCAGCCTTTACTTCCCTGCCGATAACGTCAGCGGTTAGTTGGCATAAAAGCCGATTGTTCGCCCCGCCGCCGACAATTTGCAATCCCTCGATCCGACGTTCTGTCAGCTCCTCCAACTCTTCCAAATAAGTTAGATAGGATAACGCCAAGCTGTCAAAAACACAACGTGCTAACTGTCCAGGTGTCTCCGGAGCGGGCTGCCCACTCTCCATACAGGCACTGCGGATTTCTTCTATCATGTTCGATGGATTAAGAAACCTTGGTGCATTACAAGGGATCAGGCTGCGAAACCCCTCTTCTCCCTGTGCAAGCTCTGCAAGCTCCGCAAAACTATAACAATTGTTCAGTAATCTGCGAACCTCTTGAATAAGCCATAAGCCCATTACATTTTTGAGGAATCTATAAGTTCCGTAGGCTCCCCACTCATTGGTGTAGTTAGCCTGCATGGCTTTTAGAGAATTTAGAGGCTCCGTTCTTTCTACACCGAGTAAAGACCAAGTTCCACTGCTGATATAAGCTGAGCCTTCTTGAAGTGGAGCACCTAGCACTGCTGAGGCCGTATCATGGGAAGCCACACAGATCAGCTGGCATTCAGGCAGGTCATATTGTTGGATTAAAGCTTCGTCAAGAGGACCAACCACTACACCAGGCTCAGTTAATTTTGCAAATTGATCTTTCCTGATATTCAAAAATTCTAATAGGTCATCGTCAAAATCCCGGCTTTCCAGATTCAACAGCTGTGTTGTAGATGCAATCGTAACCTCGTTGATTTTACGGCCAGTCAGTCGGTAATATAGATAATCTGGTACAAGTAAAATCTGATCCGCTTGCGCTAGCTCTTCTTCTTTATGAACATATAACTGATTCAAGGTATTGATGGATAACTGCTGGATTCCTGTCTTTTCATAGACGGTTTGTGGTGAAAGCTGTTGTGCCACCTGATCCACAGCCAGATCCGTTCTGCGGTCCCGGTAGGCGTATACTTCCTGAACACGATTCCCGTCCGCATCTACCAGCACATAATCTACACCCCATGTATCAATACCGAGCGTACAGGTAGTAATTCCATCGGTTTTAGCCTTCCGAAGCCCGATCATAATCTGCTCTACTAAATAATCAATGTCCCAGAAACAGGAACCCTCTTGTTCCGTAAAGCTATTGCTAAAGCGATGAAGCTCTTCTAAGGAAAGAATACCTTCTTGCAATATTCCGCGCACCAGCCGCCCACTTGAGGCACCGATGTCAACGGCGATGTGATTATTCATAAACAATCTCCTATGATAAGGGGTGATTTATAATATTTTTTTGAACAGTGTAATAACTTCTTCTTTAGTAGGAATAAAAGGGTTCCCTGGTGCACAAGCATCCTTCATCGAATTTTCAGCCAAAAGATCAAGATCTACTTCTTCTACACCAAGCTCGGATAATTTGGCTGGAATCCCTACTTCTTTAGACAACGCCTTGATCGACTCAATTACGAAATCTGCGCATTGTTTATCCGTTTGGTTCTCTACATTAAGTCCAATCGCTTTAGCAATGGATCTGAATTTCTCAGGCACATATTTGGCATTTTCTTCTTCCACAAAAGGCAGCAGCATCGCGTTACATACGCCGTGCGGCAGATCGTATACGCCGCCCAGCTGATGCGCCATCGCATGCACATAACCAAGCCCCGCATTATTGAAAGCCAATCCGCCAAGGAATATCGCGTATACCATCTGTTCACGCGCTTCGATATCATGGCCATTCTTCACAGTACGAGCCAGATTAGCAAAAATAAGCTCCACTGCGGCTAGTGCCGTAGCATCGGTTACCGGATATGCTCCCGGCGTCACCAGCGCTTCAATCGCATGAGTCAATGCATCCATACCCGTGGCCGCGGTAAGTGCAGCGGGTTTATCAACCATAAGCTCAGGATCGTTGACTGAAATCGTCGCAAGGCTGTTCTTATCTACCATAACCATCTTCACTTTGCGTTCTTCGTCTGTGATTACATAGTTAATGGTCACTTCAGCCGAAGTACCAGCAGTGGTATTCACGGCGACAATCGGCAGTGATTTATGCTTAGACTTGTGTACACCTTCATATTCTTTGATATGACCGCCATTTGTGGCAATGATACCAATGGCTTTGGCAGTATCCTGTGGTGATCCACCGCCAATGGAAATCAGATAATCACAATTCTGCGCTTTGAGATAATCAACGCCATCGTGGACATTTTTACAGGTCGGATTGGGTTTCACTTCATCATAGATGGCATATTCAATCTCCGCTTCGTCCAATACCGTCAGCAATTTACCAGCAATGCCACTTTTCATAAGGAATTTGTCCGTAACAACAAGCGCCTTTTTTAATTTAAGCTCTTGGATGTATGGACCAATCTCCTGCAAGCATCCCTTGCCCATAATATTGATCGATGGAACATAATACACATGCGTGCTCATGCTTGACCAGCCTCCTAAAGTTAATTTATCAACACCAAAGTTTTACACACAACTCTGCAAGCTAGAGCGTAGTATTCCGGCTGCAGCGCCTCAGGTTGGTCTCTAAATCGCAACTGGGCCGGCTCTGGTATCTTTCAAATCTAATTACCACTACAGGACTTCTTTTCTCCTTCATCGTATGCCCGCAAATCTTTGTTGTCAACATTTTAAATATTATTTATGTTGTTTTTATTTGTTTTATATCCGTTTTGTGAATATTATTGGAAAACAAACATGATTTTACGTTGATTTTATTGCAAAACACAGATATTTGGAGCTATGATTAAGGAATATAAAGATTTCGGAAAGGTGATCCCTATGCTTGCAGCTGAAAGACGCAAAAAAATAATTGATCTTGTTCATCAGGATAAACGAGTATTAGTCTCTGATCTAAGCCGGATGTTTGAAGTTACAGAAGAGACGATACGCAGAGACTTGGAGAAGCTGGAGAAGGATGGCATTCTAAGCCGAACCTATGGCGGGGCCATGCTGAATCGTCACACGAACGAGGATTTGCCTTTTGTTACACGCAATGCGCTGAATACAGATATCAAACGGGGAATCGCCCTTAAGGCGCTAGATTTAATCAATGATGGAGATACGTTAATGGTGGATCCTAGCTCCACAGCCTTTGAGTTTCTAAAACTGCTTGGCAATAAAAACAATCTGACCATTATTACGAACTCGATTAATATTTTGCATGAGTTCTCGAATTCTGGGATGGATATCATCTCTACCGGAGGTTCTTTACGTTACCGATCCATGTCACTCGTGGGTCCTGTAGCACATGACACCATTCAAAGATACAATGTGGACACTGCGGTTATCAGTTGTAAAGGAATAGATTTGGAGCGAGGCATCACAGATTCTAATGAACCGGAGTGTGAGCTCAAGAAATATATGCTACGTCAAGCTAACAAGGTCATACTCCTGGCCGATCACACCAAATTCGATAAGACCGCCTTTACGAAGCTGATCGAGCTTGGCCAAATCGACTTTTTGATCACAGACCGCCAGCCTTCTGAGGTTTGGTTGAAGCGCCTGAACAAAGAGAATATTGAGCTTCTCTATTAATCGGGCTCAAACGCCTTCGCAGCCCATTTAAAAATGCCGTTCCCCAATGAGTAATGGGTGACGGCATTTGTTGTATGGAGATGATTATCTTTTTGTATAAACCTGAGAGATTGGGACTACGTTGACTGTTGATTTGGGATTTTCGCGTTGCACTTGCGTTGTAGTTTTTTTCCTGCAAATATATATAAGCGCTGGTGGAAAATTCAGCAGCACCCACTTCGTGTGTAGGATCTCAAAATGCTGGCTCAACTCTGTTTTCATCCGCGGAAAATATTCATAGGTTATAAACCACCCTCCTTCTTTTAAAGAAGAAATGATCTGTTCCATAAACCTAGTGCGGTCTGGCTTCGAGAAATTCATCAAAGACAAACTACTCACGATACAATCCAGCTTCTCCAGACTGCTGTTATGAAGCGCAAGACGCAGCCGGAGACAATCGTTGTTGCAGAAACATCCGGGGAATTCCTCTCTTAACTGACTGCGAAAATCAGGATCTATTTCAAATAGAAGAACATTCATACCGGTCTTTTCTCCACGCGGAATAAACCTTGTGATTGCACCAGTCCCCGCACCCAACTCAGCCATAGAATGCACTTGGTTCCAAGGCACTGGATCAAGCAACGTCTGGGCCAGCCAATGTGAACTGGGAGTTACACTACCATATTGTCGGGGCGCATGCAGAAATTTATTTAGAAAATGAAGTCGCTCACGAATTCCACTTTGCATGAAATCTCCCCCTTGCTTCCTAACTTACCCTTCTACCCCTAAAATATGTAAACTGCATTAAATTCGTACTCCATCTATACTTCCCATTATCTATTCCCCTTAAAATAAAAAGCCCAAATTTCTCCGCAACATAAATTGCGGGAAATTCGAGCTTGTAAACACTCAATTCAGAGTCGGCCAATCTTATTTAGTTTCCACAGCGTGTCCGCCGAACTCGTTCCGCAGTGCAGCAACTACTTTTCCAGTGAATGTGTCGGTCTCAAGGGAACGGTAACGCATCAATAACGCCATTGCGATGACCGGAGTCGCCGCTTGTAAATCAAAGGCGGTTTCAAGCGTCCATCTGCCTTCACCAGACGAATGCATAATGCCCTTAATCTCATCTAGTTTAGCGTCCTTCGAGAAGGCGCGTTCCACAAGTTCCATCAGCCACGAACGGATTACAGAGCCGTGATTCCACACCCGAGCTACTTCCTCAAAGTTGTAGTCAAATTCACTCTTTTCCAGAACCTCAAAACCTTCACCGATAGCAGCCATCATGCCGTATTCGATACCGTTATGCACCATTTTTAGAAAATGGCCGCTACCTGCTTTACCAGCATATAAAAAGCCGCTTTCTACAGCTGTATCACGGAAAATAGGCTCCACAACTTCCCAAGCTTCGGGATCTCCGCCAACCATGTAACAAGCGCCATTACGCGCCCCTTCCATACCGCCAGAGGTACCTGCATCCATAAAGTGAATTCCGTGCTCCTTCAATTCCTCATACCGACGAATCGATTCCTTATAATGCGAGTTTCCTGCTTCAATAACGATATCACCTTTAGACAACTGTGGAGTAAGTTCAGCGATTACAGAATCAACGACCTGATGCGGAACCATGATCCAAATGATTCTTGGTGTTTCCAATTGCTGTACCAATTCTGGAAGCGTTACTGCTCCACTAGCGCCTTTAGCTTTCATTTCTTCTACAGCAGGTGCATTCAGATCAAAAGCAACAACCTCATGTCCATGATCCAGCAAATTTTGACCCAAATTAAAACCCATTTTTCCTAACCCAACTAATCCTACTTTCATGTAAATTCCCTCCGATTTATAGATTCTTGTGATGTATTTTAGCTAAATTGGCAAAAAAAACAGGCAGGGGCTTAAGCCCCTGGCCGTATAGATTCCTGCGCTGCTGCAACTTCTGCTTGAGCGTCGAGAAGATCTGACTCCTGATCTGTATCATCAAACCACCAGCGGTCTTCACCCAAAAGCTCCATAGCCGCATCTGGACCATAAGAACCTGAAGCATAGGTATGAAGTGGCATTAGCCCCTCTTCCATAGCTTCCTGGATTGGTGTAACCCATTGCCATGACAGCTCGACTTCTTTCCAATGAGCGAAGAAAGTGGCGTCACCACGAAGTGCATCAAAGATCAGATTTTCGTAAGCTTCTGGTACGTCTGAAGTTCCGGCTTCATAAGTAGCGAGGACAGGTTCAAGTTTCCCTTTTTGCAGCTGATCCTTCGTATTCAACTGAAGCGTAATGGCTTCATTCGGACCGATCTCGATGATGAGCAGATTTGGAACGTCATTTCCTTTATTTTTGTTATTGTTATCATTAAACGGTTCTTTAAATTCTATAACAATTCTTGTTGATTTCTCTTTCATTCTCTTGCCGGTACGGATATAGAACGGAACTTCATTCCACAATGGATCATCTATAAACAAACGCGCTGCAATAAACGTCTCATTTTGTGAGGATTGGCTAATTCCTGGTTCATCTAAGTAGCCTGCAACAGATTTACCTTTAATTTCACCTTCAGCATATTGTCCGCGGACAACATATTGATTAACTTCGTCTTTACTTAGCGGAATGAGACGCTCCATGACATATCTTTTCTTCCCACGGATCTCTTCAGGTGTACTGCCTTTTGGAAGCTGCATCGCCATCATCATGAGCAATTGCAGCATATGGTTCTGGAACATATCACGAAGTGCCCCAGCTTTATCATAATAGCCTGCCCGTTCTTCAACGCCAACAATCTCACTCGCCGTAATTTGCACATTTGCGATATACCGATTTTTCCACAGTGCTCTAAGCACAGGATTTGAATATTTTAGAACTTCCAGATTCTGAACCATCGGTTTACCCAAGAAGTGGTCAATTCGGAAAATCTCCTCTTCAGTAAATACGGCATTCAAGCTGTCATTTAACTCTCTTGCTGTTTGCAAGTCTGTACCAAAAGGCTTTTCAATAATCAGACGCTTCCAGCCCTTCGTAGATCCCAGACCACTGGAGTGAATATTGGCGGCAATTTCCTTGAAAAACTCAGGACCCACCGATAGATAGAACATCCGATTCTCCGGAATGTTAAAAAATTGCTCACGACGTTTAACATGCTCCAGTAGCTTCAAATAATCTTCTGTGTTACCTACATCTAGAACGCTATATTCAAAAGCTTCCAAGAAAACCTGCAACTGTGGAGATTCTACTGCCGGTTGTCTAGAAAATGTCTGCAAAGATTGCAGGACTTGCTTACGGAAAGCTTCAGTTGAAACTTCTCTTCTTCCTAATCCAATCACTGAGAGAGGACCTGAAATTTGACCATCTAAAAAGAGGTTATATAGTGCAGGATAGATTTTACGTTTTGCTAAATCTCCTGTAGCGCCAAAAAGCACAAATGTTGATGATTCCACTTTCATTCCTCCCGCTATTATATATTATTTATTAACTTACTTTTAATTACTAGCATACTCAGTAGAATCAATCATACGACTGATATTTTTATTCGTCAACCTCATTTCGACATTTACGAAAAGTTATTATTTTCACAAAGCTTCGAATTGGTAATTATGATTAATGTCACACCAATTATCTTATTGGATTATTCGTATTAATTTACTAGGAAATAATCCGCAAATAAGATAACAACCCGCTCCCAGCATGGCTTTTGGCGTTCTTACTTTACACACTCTGATTTAAAATTCTTCATCCAAAGCTGTTTACAACATAAACAAAATTCCCAGTCGCTTAAATAAGCTCATCCTTCCCCTGTGTTTCAAACTAACTTTAAGTAATAGAGTGGTTTGGTCTCGCGCGCCTTGATGAAGACTATGCGATTTGATCCCAAATTTGGGAATTAAGCATAAAAAGTGACTGCTTCGAGGAATATTACTTGAGAAAACTTCGAAGGAATTTTCGCTGAGCACATTGGAGTGATTTGGAGTCTGTGAAGAGAACCTTGTGAAATGAAGTGAACCATTAGGATTGTCCTGAAGTTTGCTAGGTGAACCGTGTGGATGTCTTGAAGTTTGCCAAGTGAACCCTGTGGATGTCTTGAGTTTGCTAGGTGAACCATTGGGAATGTCCTGAAGTTTGCTAAGAGTACCCTGTGAGTGTAGTTTGCTAAGTGTGCGCTTTGGGGGATCACTTAAAAGTTCGCATAGAGCGTCTTTAGATCCAGTTTGGAGTAACATTTATGTTTACCCGCATCTCCGGCTACGGCGAGATCAGACCTTGGAGTCCTTAGACGTCGATTCTTACTCATCTGCGGTGGTTTTATGTCCACACCATGGAGGAAACGGACTCAGGTGCCCTCAAACGTCGATTCGTTCTCGTCTGCCGTGGCCTTATGTCCACACTAACTATCGGTTCGGACTCAGGTGACATTCTACTTCGATACTTACTCGTCTGCCGAGGCTTTATGTCCACACCATGTATGGTCCGGACTCAGGAGACGCTATTTCACAGATTTTGGTCATTTCGCCCTGCTAACGGACTCAGATGCAACTATTCGACCAAATATACTCCTCTTTGGAGCAAAAACTTGGCAATAAGAGCTATGCGGTCCGATAATTCTGAAATATGCTCCAAAAACACCAAATAGCTGCGATACAGTCCGAACGATGATGTAGATCTTCAATCTTGGCTAGTCCAGACTCAGATGACCTCAGACGTCAATTCGTTCTCGTCAGTTGAGGCTACATGTTTTCACTAACTATGGGTTTGGTCTCAGGTGACGCTATACGTCGATTCTTACTCGTCTGCGGTGGCTACACGTCCTCGCCATCGACGGTCCGGACTCAGGAGATGCTATTTCGCAGATTTAGCCCATTTCGCCATACTATCGGACTCAGATGCAGCTATTGAACCAAATCCACTCCTCTTTAGAGCAAAAACTTGGCAATAAGAGCTATACAGTCCGATACTTCTGAATAATGCTCCAAAAACACCAAATAGCTGCAATACAGTCCGAACGATGATCTAGTATCTTCAATCTTGGCTAGTCCGGACTCAGATGACCATAAACATCGATTCATACTCGTCAACCTAGACTGGATGTCCACACTAACTATGAGTTCGGACTCAGGAGACGTTATTTCGCAGATTTAGCCCATTTCGCCATGCTATCGGACTCAGATGCAGCTATTGAACCAAATCCACCCCTCTTTGGAGCAAATACTTGGAAATAAGAGCTATGCAGTCCGATACTTCTGAATAATACTCCAAAAAATCTAAATAGCTGCAATACAGTCCGAACGATGCTGTAGTATCATCAATCTTGGCTAGTCCGGACTCAGGTGACCTCAAACGTCGATTCGTACTCGTCAGTTGAGGCTGCATGTCTTCACTAACTATGGGTTTGGACTCAGATGACATTATACGTCGATTCGTTCTCGTATACGGACGCTGCAAGTCCTCGCCATCAATAGTCCGGACTCAGGAGACGCTATTTCGCAGATTTAGCCCAGTTCGCCATGCTATCGGACTCAGATACAGCTACTCGACCAAAAAGTGACCTCAAACGTCGATTCGTTCTCGTATGCTAAGATTGCAAATCTTCACCATCTAGGGATCGGACTCAGGAGACCTTACACGTAGATACCTCGTCATCCCCATGGATCAATTAGATCCGGAAGTCCTTATAACGCAGATTCAAACCACTCACATTAGACTAGTTACCTGCCAAGTTTACAATGCCATTTGTTTAGAGCTGGTACATTAAGTGTTATAGTTAATGAACATAAGATTTTTCATTCAGTTCACGAAAGGAAGGAGTATTTTCATGAATATGGAGCAATGGGAAAGAATTCGGACGGGACAGGGATTTATAGCTGCCTTGGATCAAAGTGGTGGCAGTACACCAAAAGCGCTGCTGCAATATGGTGTTGCAGAGGACAGTTACTCTAATGAAGATCAAATGTATGGGTTGGTTCACGAGATGAGAACGCGCATTATCAAGAGCCCTGCATTTGATTCAAAGCATATACTGGGTGCAATCTTATTTGAGAACACAATGGATCGTTCCATAGACGGGCAATATACTGCCGATTTTCTATGGGAGAAAAAAGGGATTGTGCCTTTCCTGAAAATCGATAAAGGTCTTGCCGACCCTGAAGACGGAGTACAACTAATGAAGCCTATTCCCGGCTTGAGTGATCTTCTGAAGCGGGCCAACGAACGTAACATCTTCGGTACAAAAATGCGCTCGGTGATTAAAGAGGCTAATCCTTCCGGTATCAAAAAGGTGGTTGAACAGCAGTTTGAAATCGGCAAGCAGATTTTAGCAGCGGGACTCGTTCCTATTATCGAACCGGAAGTTGATATCCACAGTGCTGATAAAACGGCTTCAGAGAAGCTGCTAAAAGAAGAACTATCAGCCCAATTGTCTACGCTGGGCAAAGACGTGAAGGTCATGCTTAAGCTCTCCATCCCAACGGAGAATAATTTCTACCGTGAATTAATGGAGAATCCTCATGTTTTGCGAATTGTCGCTTTGTCCGGCGGTTACACACAAGCGGAGGCCAACGATAAGCTCGCCCATAATCAAGGACTGATCGCCAGCTTCTCACGTGCGTTATCGCAGGGACTAAGTGCTGGGCAGTCAGAAGAAGAGTTTAACGCGCTCCTCTCCAAATCTGTAGAAGCGATTTATGCAGCCTCTATTAAATAAGATCCTCATTTAAACCAGCACATAAAAAGAGCTGTTTCCCTGACAGGTGTTCCCTGCTGGGTAGCAGCTCTTTTTTTATGATGAGAATTTACTTTAAAAGTCTAGAACTTTCAGATTAAACGCCATTCTGTCTACTCATTCAGCCCACACAAGCATGCAATGGGTTTGTTAAAGTCCCTTACATCTTATCTAAGGACCACACCTGTAGCTAAAACACATTAATCAACCACTTCTCTGTTGTTTCTTGGTACACCATCCATAATTCCTGTTTTTAATCCAGTGCATTTCTTTACCCAATAATTTCTTGATCTTACGCAAAAAAGGCTTCCACCACGCATGTACGCGAGGTAGAAACCTAATCGATTACTTCTATGTTATCTTAAATCGAAACCACGAGGATTAATGCAATTAAAGCTGGCAGTCCTTGCATAAATAAAATAGACTTTTTCACCGTCAGTCCGCCATATAACGCTGCCACTATAACAGTTGATAAGAAGAAGATTTCAATTTGATGACCGAAATTTACATTCGGATGAACCAATCCCCAAATTAAACCTGCCGCCAAAAATCCATTGTATAACCCTTGGTTCGCTGCCAGTGCTTTAGAAGCATCCGCAACTTCCTGTGTCATTCCAAAGACTCGAAGCCCTTTTGGCTTTGACCAAGCGAACATTTCTAAATAAACAATATAGATATGTATTAACGCAACAACACCGACCATAATATTAGCTACCCATACCATCAAAATAACCACCTTAATTTAATTTGTGTACAATTTAATTGTATCACATTAAAACTCAAAAGTGTATACAACATCTCATAAACAATTCGACGCTAAAAAAGAATAGCCATAATCTTCAAAAAAAGACTATCGCTATTCCATACGTAATGTTTTATGAAATTCTAAAATACTTTTGCAGCAATATAAACGGTTACGCTATTGTAAAAACCATAAAGAGAACCATTGCTCCAGACGAAATTGCTAGGATCTGAAATTCCCGTATTTTGAGACGCTTGATGTCCATGTTTCTCTGACCATAGACCTGAGCTATTTTGAAGCATGAAGTGGTAATCAACGTTATCCTCAGGAATATCGACTTTACCATTACCATTTGAGTCGATCCATCCCACTCTTAGTGCAATTCGATGTTCATCGGAATTAATCGCTGCAGTTCGGCCCGGAAGTATCCGCCAACCCGGTTTAAAGTATAAAGGATTCGTATTGCCATCTTGAACCACAAGACCAGCAGTATAATACACGTTAGTAAAATAGGCAGGATCTCTGACATTTGAGACCCCGTCTCCATCACCAGGGTTGATTGCCCCTGGAAATCTTAAGGCATAACCATAACAGTTAATCCCATAACTATTTTCGGCTGTATACGGCCACGCATGACCATAAGCGGAAGCTAGAGTTGCTTGCGGAGCATCAGGTTCAAAAGTAGGTGTTATTAGCTCCGGTGCTAACAATTCATTATTAATAAGATTGTCATCTGCCGGGGTACAAAGCTTGATGACTCTTTGAGTTCTCCAACTGTAGTAACATTTCCTTGTGTGTCCACAATAATCGTATCGTCGCCCTTCCATTCTCCAACCCAAGCCTTTTCCGGTCCAGAAGTTTGGACTTCTTTCAAATTACTCACGTCGACGTCGATGGGTGCGGCCATTGCAGCAGAGGACAGGGCCAGATTCAGTAAGAGCGTGCAGGTTATTGCGACTTTATAAGTCTTTTTCAAAATCACAAACATCCCTTTCTATGTAAGATAAGTAAAAATTAACATTTTATCCTAAAATAGAATATGAAGAATGTTATGGTTTTTCCGAACACCTATAAAGCTTTATATTCAAAATAGTCAAAATAAGCCGGCTTCGCTTGCTGATCCAAATCCTGAGCACATACCCCGACATAGGAACCGGTAAAGCCAAGCTTGCCGCCATATTCATCCGAAAGCGTACCAAAATCTAAGGGAGTACAGACAGCTGTCCAATTCACCCCGTCTGATGAAGCATAAAACAACAGATCACGTCCATGAATATCCGCCTTCAGGTAATAACGATCCCAATCTTTCACAGATAGCTGCATAGAGGAAATCTCATCGTATTTGCCACCTCTACACAGCACAACGCCCAAACTAGTTCCACGAATCTCATCTGCGGTAACACGCAAATAATAGTAATCACTGTCATCATAATAGAGGACTAACCCAGCCATTTGCAGGAAGCTATTCGGCTCGAATTCCAGACAGGTTGTAGCTGAGCATTCAAAATGTTGAATCGGCCGGGCAATTAAACTCTGATCATGCAGTGAAGCTAACGACTCTCTGCCGCGCAGACGAAGAAAACCCGGACGTTCCTTCAAGCTAACCCAAGATTCATCAAAAGGCACACGCAAGCTTTGGTATGGAAATCCAAGAACCTCTCCATCAAATTCATCTCTGTTTGGCAGCTCCTCAAAAGTGAATATCGGCAGTTCAGGAGCCACGGTCTCCAATGCAGGCAGCTTCCCTCCGTGGGCCAATCGCAACCAGCCATCCTCTGTCCATTCACAACGTTGAATCGCAGTTTCCCGGCCTAACGGATTCATCGTTGACGTTCCCGGAATCGGGCGTGTGCATAAATGCGCCATGTACCAGTCCCCATTCTGAGTCTCTACGAGCGATCCGTGCCCTGCTTGCTGAAACGGGTAGGTCAGATCATGCGCCGTGGTCATAATCGGGAAATCCGGATCCGTCTCATAAGGACCTGTGAGGCTTCGGCTTCTAGCTAAGGTGACCATATGGTTGATGCCGGTGCCTCCTTCAGCTGTCAGTAAGTAATAGTACCCATCCTTCTGGTACAATTGCGGACCTTCGGTCACTCCGATAGGTGTCCCTTTATAAATTTCATGGATAGGTCCCGTTAATTTGCCAGTCTCCGGGTCATATTGCTGCATAATGATGCCAGAGAAGTTATTGTGATTTTTACGGAAATCCCAACGCATATTAAGCAGCCATTTGGTCCCATCCAGATCATGGAACAAAAATGGATCAAATCCGCTGCCATTAAGTCTAACCGGCTCACTCCACGGGCCCATGATATCCGTCGCTGTAATTAAATAATTATGCAGATCTTTATATACACTTTTGCGAGATTTCACATCTGTAAATAGCAGATAAAATACGCCTTGATCATAAGAAAGCGCGGGTGCCCAAATGGAACCAGAGCTTACGTTACCACGCAGATCTACTTGTGAGGCTTCTGTCAGAACACGTGAAATGGAATGCCAATGAACCAGATCCTTGGAATGATGAATTTCTACACCTGGAAACCATTCAAAAGTAGAGGTTGCGATATAATAATCATCCCCTACTCTAATAAAAGACGGATCTGGATGAAAACCTGCCAACACCGGATTAACAATTTTTTGCGTCATAATGTTACCCTCCACTACCGGATTTTTCATAGTTTAACGTATTTATTGTATCGCTTTCATAACGATTAAAGTTATAATGAGATATAAGAAAATGTTTGTATTTTGTCATCTTGGAGGGCCTATGAAGCAGCTGTTCGAACCTGTTGTTTTTGAAGAACATAAGACCTTGATTTGGGATTATAAAATATATACCGCCGACTATTACAAAGGTTATTATCACTGGCATCAATGCTGTGAAGTCATGTTCGTGTATGGCGGACAAGGAAACGTTGTTGTGAATCAGCAGATGTACGATATCCGCAGGGGAATGTTATTCTTTTTCCAGCCCTATCAGCTGCACCGGATCTATTCTGAGGTTTCTCCCGAGTGTCCTTTTGAACGAACCATCTTCTACATTGATCCACATGTTGCTGAACACCTGCTGGAGGGTTTTGCGAAAAGGAAGGCTTTATTCACAGCGCTTTGGCAAGGGAAAAATACACATTGTGCCTTTGATCTTAAGGCTCACGTTGAGTCTGTGGAGTGGATTCTGGAGCAATATAATCACAATAAAAAAGTCAGTCTGACTGAGGATACCGAAGACATTTCACTGTTAATTCTTCAATTATTGAGCAATATAGGAACTGAAGATCAGCATGTATTCCAATCCGGAGAACGGCGAACCTTGCGTTATTCTGAGAAAATCATGAGTTTTATCGAAGAGCATTATCATGAGGAGGTTAATCTGGATCAGTTAGCTGAGGAGATTCACTTGTCCAAATCCTATATCTCCAGAATCTTTCATCAGGAAACCGGAGGAAGGCTTGTTGATTATCTGACTGCCCGCCGGATCAAACAGGCCTGCCGCTTGTTAGGAACGACAGACCTGCCTGTGGAGCAAATCGGAATCACTGTTGGTTTTCCAAATGCCTCTTATTTCAATCAACTGTTCAAAAGAGTCCTAGGGACGACGCCATTAAAATATAGAAAAAGTAATTAGATCCAATCTACACAACCGTATTTTTTTCAGTAACGAAGAGTATATTTTTAGCAAAATGATTAATATCTATCAGCTCTGGGCGGGGGACGTCCACCAATTCACCATTGATTTTTAAATTGACAAAGGTCACATTTTCAACAGCTCTCTCTTCGTCATATCCATAAATTCGTGAAGGGTTGGCCGTCCCGCTATAGCTGATGTCGCGAAATGTAATGTTCCGGATGCTTGTCCCCGGCTCTGGATTGTAGTCCTTGTTATAGACCACCCGCATATCAATTAGCTGCCCCTGCTCAATACGCTCCACACGTATATTTTCATATAGAACATTACATACCCTATTTCGATCCCCGGCATTAATCGCCAGTGCCCCCCAATAGTTCTCTTGCGGTTCGTGATGATTCAAGATATCAATATTTGCAAAAACAATAGACTCGATGGTGTCTCCGTTCTGTTCATGGTCCCCATGTGTACCAATCATCAATGGATGAGCGACATCCGCCCACAGAATGGAATCACGAACGTTAATATTACGGGTATCCCCATAAAAATCCCATCTCGAGCCGTAAATAGCAATACAATCATCCGAATTACGCATAAAAACATCCCGGATCCTAACCTCAGCACTAGACATAATATCAATGCCATCAGACCACCCCCGAGTGCTAAACGATTTGAAATTATCAATCACAATCTGCTCAGACTGCCCGATGAAAATGCTGTAATGTGGCGGATCAATCACGGTAATACCTTCCACATTTATAGATCGTGAAAAAACAATTCGTATCCCTCGAAAGGCCGAGAATCGATGAAAATCCGCAAGATAAATTATACCGCGACCACGAATGGATACATCATGAACTCCCTCGCATACCAAGGAACCTACAAGCACTGAACCTCCCGCAAGATACACCGTGGTTTCCGAAGGGACCGGCAATACTGTTTCTTCTATATAATGTGTGCCTGGAGCGAAATAAAGCACCTTCCTTTTTTCACGAGGATCAGCAGCGGCATTATCCAGCAGCCGTAAAAGATCAGGTTTCCGGTGTATACCCGGTTGGACTACTAGGACATTAGCATCCTCTGGTTGAGGGGCATCCTTCTCCTTAGGGTTAGCAAATAAATGCAGATTTCGAAAAATATCACCGTTGATCTCAATCGATAACTTTTGCGGACCTGTTAGCTTAAACAAAATGGTATTTCCATGATATTCGTAAGAGATCCCTCGCGAAGCCGGAGCAATGTTCACACAATCAATCTCCGTATAAAGACAGGTGACTTCAACTTCTACTGTACCTTCCAGATCAAAATAAGCCATGGATGCAGGACGCACCTCATGCATATCTACCTTAACCTCGTAAATAAACAAGCTATGCCATTCTCCTTCAGGCTGCCGTACTCTAACCTTATAATCCTCACGTCCCGGGATATCTTTAGGTGCTTTATATACTTGTAAATCATCCACTTTACCATCCTCCTGTTCATTTCGATTGTATCGCTTCCAACACCGATAAAGTTTTAATGTGTTATGCAGAAATGTTTGTATTTTGTCAGTTTTAGATTATAAGCCAACTTCAACATGACAATAATCAAACATTTCCTTATATCAAAACACAACTTTCCTGAGCTTTAGAAAGCTATACTCATAACATCCTAATTTCACTGGAGGCAGTAATAATGAAAAACCTTTATTGGCAGGAGATCATGGGGAGACTCGATACAAAAGTAGAACGTATGATAGAGCAAATCGGTGATAAGTGCCCGCATTTCGCCGGAAAAGATGGCAAATTTGATGATATCGGTTCAGACTGGTGGACCACAGGTTTCTGGCCTGGACTCCTCTGGATTATGCATGATATGACCGGAAAAGATCTTTACAAGGAGGCTGCTTGGCATTGGGACGGTACCTTGGAGGAATGGTTTGTTAAACCAACGGTTGAGATGCATCACGATGTGGGATTCCAATTCCTTCCGACAGCTGTAATCAAACATACAATTACAGGTGACGAAGATGCCCTGCGCAGAGGGATTGAAGCAGCGAATTTCCTCGCTGCCCGCTATAATCCTGTAGGCAAATTCATCCGCGCATGGAATGAAGATAAATACGGCTGGGTAATTATCGACTGTATGTTAAATATCTCCCTGCTGTTTTGGGCCAGCAAAGTGACAGGTGATCCCCGCTATAAGCATATTGCAATTAGCCACGCCGAAACGACAATGCAATATGGCATACGTGAGGATGGATCCACCAAACATATTATTTCTTTTGACGCAGAGACAGGTGCTTATCTTGAGAATTTTGGCGGTCAAGGCTACTCGGCTGAATCCTCTTGGAGCCGAGGAACGGCTTGGGGATTGTACGGCTTTATCAATACTTATCGCCACACTGGTGATGAACGTTTCCTGAACACTGCTAAGCGGATCGCACATTATTTCATCTCTGCTTTGCCTGAGGATCAAGTCCCTTATTGGGATTTCCGCCTAGAGGATGATACCCGGATGTTCCGAGATAGCTCCGCAGCCTCTATAGCCGCTTCAGGATTATTAGAGCTTGCAGATATCGTACCCTTAGGCGAAAAAAGTCTATATGCAAATGCAGCGGAGCGAATTCTGCGCTCACTGACGGAAAATTACGCAACCTGGGAGCTGCCGGAGCATGAAGCGATTTTATTGCACGGAACTGGCAGTGGCAATTCCTTCATTGATGTATCCCTGATCTATGGAGACTACTATTATATTGAGGCTATCGCTAAATTAAATGGCTGGAAACATCGGATTTTCTAATTGCAGATAGTTAATTTAAACAACAAAAAGACACCTCTCTTGAGGTGTCTTTTTATATTTCAGGCTATTCGTTCACCAGTGCCGCAGCACCCTCCAGCAGCATCAAGCCGCTGAGTTGAATACTCAGCTGAACCGGAAGCTCCGGTTTCACTTCCCAGGATGAACTGCATAGACCCAGTTGTTTATCCAGACCTTTTTCCCACAACTGCATTGCATTGGCCAATATAACCTCGCGAATACGGATATTTACAGGAGATATTTTACAGAGCTGAACCAAATAACGAATCAGAATGCCCTTGAACAATCCAGTATCATCAATGCCTTCATCAGGCAACATCAGATTAATTGGATCGCATAACCGATCAATACATGTATTAGCCGTTCGATTCGCATCTTCTAAGTAATGAACATCACCCGTATTCTTGTAAAGCTCTAGGCCAGCGCCTAGAAACACCCCCTGACAGTAAGTAAACTCCCAATCGTAATCGATCTGGCCATCCCCGAGTCTATTCATCCCATCCCACACAAAACCAGTCGTAGAATCCATCAAATATGTCTTGTTCCATTCATAGATACGGAGCGCCCACTCCAGATCCTTTTGCTTATGAAAAAGTTCATATAACCGGGCTGCAAGGATGACGGCAGGTGCATTGGCAGGTGTGTTTTTATAATCTAGCTGATCCTTCTTCCACGCCAGACCTCCACCCAACTGTTCATTCCAAGCCGTCTTAATATCCTCCCATAGATCAAGCACAGCATTTAAATAGGCTTCATGTCCTGTTACCCGATAAGCACGCAGCAACGCCAATGCTGTCCATTCCATATCATCATAGTAATTATGCCTGAAAGTCCCCCCGTTATAAGCTTGCAGACTCTGACTTAGCTCCATAATTTTCAAGGAATACACAGGATCTCCACTACGCTCATAACCATCTACTAAAATATCAATGACATGAGCCTGCCACCAATAATAAAAGTTTTCCCCCGCTAACGTTGTACGCTCTGGGATACCATTGGTTCATGATCCCCGTCTCAGCATTATAATAATTACGTAGTAGACATTGTTGGAACCACTCGGACTTTTCCTGCCAACTGACTGCTTCTATGGCTTCCTTTGCTTGTGTCATTAAGAACTCACCTCAACCCTGTTCTTTAGTTAATTCAGCCATCTTCTCAAGCAGCTTGATCGCACTAAGCTGGGAGCTGAGCTGAATCACACCAGCGGAAGTCGAAGTCCAATCTGTGCCAAACAACACTTTATCCTCTGACTTTCCTTGTTCCCAGAGACATTCTGCATTCGCTCGCAGGAAATCTACAGCTTTAACTGCTGCGGAATCAGCTTTGACCCATTCAGCTGTATAGCGAATCAGGATTCCTTTAAACAGTCCCGCATCACCATTTCCTTCATCTGGCAGCACACCTCCCTCAGAGTCAGCAAGTTCATGGGCTGCGGCAGCAAAGGTTAGACGAGCATCCTCTAAATATTCCTGCTCTTTAGTGATACGGTACAGTTCAACTGCTGCGCCAATGAAAACACCTTGGTTGTAGGAGTATTTCCAATCTTTATCGATCTTTCCATCGCCAGTGCGATTCATGCCATCCCATACAAAACCCGTTGCCGGATCTACTAGATGCTCTTTTTGCCATCTGTATATTTTTAACGCCCATTCAAGATTGCTAGCTTCACCAAAAGCTTGATACAAGCGTGCCGCAAGTATAGCTGCCGGTGCGTTGGCTGGTGTATTTTTATAATCCAACTGTGATTTCTGCCAAGCAATCCCACCGCCCATATGCTCGTTCCAACCTGTCTGAATGTCGTTCCATAAAAGAAGGGCTGTATCTTTATAACCTTCCACTCCTGTTGCTTGATAAGCACGAAGCCACGCGAGAGCCATCCATTCCATATCATCATACAACTCATTTGGCCACATACCACCATTTCGTTGTAGCAGACCTTCATGAAATGCGGAAAGCCTTTTGGCATACCAGTTCTCTCCAGTCCGCTGTAGTCCATCTACCAATACATCCACAGCATGGGCCATCCACCAATAATGAAAAATCGTGTTGCATTCTCCATTTGGACAAGGTGTTTCTATATTGTACATTTTGATCGCTTCATTCCAGAAGAATGAATCCAATGCAGCTTGTGCTTGATTCGCCCGTTCCTCCCAAATCCCTATCTCCAATTGATTCATATAGACTCTCTCCCTGGTTCGATTTTTATTGCATTAGCCCTTAATACCACTGAAGGCTATCCCTTGTACAAAATAACGCTGAAGCGCTAAAAACAACACCAATATCGGCAAGATTGCTACTAGCGCTCCAGCCATCATTGGACCGTAGTCTGTTTGAAAATTATAGGAAAAAGCTTGAAGTCCCATTTGAATCGTTGCTTTGTCGGGATCATTCAGCACAATCATTGGCCATAAGAAACTGTTCCAGCCCGCTTGGAAGGTAAAGATACTTAAAGTAGCCAGCGCTGGTTTAGTCAACGGCAAATATATCCGCCAAAAAATTTTAAACTCTCCACAGCCTTCGATCCGGGCCATTTCCATCATGTCACTAGGTAAGGTGAGAAAGAATTGCCGCATGAAGAACACAGCAAAGGTTCCAGAAGCGCCCGGAAGAATAATCCCCCAGAATGAGTTCATCAGCCCGTTACCCCCGCTACCAAAAATATCATTTCCTCCAAAAAGAGGAATATGGCGCATGACATAAACCGTGGGGATCATCGTCACAATGCCTGGTATCATCATCGCCGCAAGCAGCACGCGGAATATCGGCTTATTGAGCTTAAAATTCAATTTTGCGAACGCATAACCACTGATAGAACCAAAGAACAGATTCGCCAATACACCCGCTACTGCAAGTACAAGCGAATTCCAGAAATAGAGCGCAAACGGAACCGTAGTAAATGCCTTACGATAGTGTTCTAAGGTCAAATGTGAAGGAAACCACCGGATGGGCATGGCGAAGATCTCTTCGTCAGGCTTCAAGGATGTAAGAACACTCCAATAAAAAGGTAGAAACATTACGATAGCTATAACTATGCACACTATATAATAGATAGATTTGCTTAAGCTTCTTTTTAATAACGAACTTCCGCTAGTATCCATACCTCTATCCCCCTTCTGCATGGCAAGCCCGGCTTATACAATGGACTCCTCCGCCTTTGTGATCCGCATGTTTATTAGTGAGAAAATGAGAATCGCCACAGCAAGCACAAATGCTTGTGCAGACGCATACCCCATTTGCAATTGATTAAAGCCCTGCTGATAGATCAGATAAACTGGAGTCTTTGTCATATTCGCCGGACCACCCTGCGTCAGCACAAAAGCTTGGTCGAACAACTGCAACGCACCAATGATTGACATCGTACTGACAAGAAAGGTTGTTGGTCGCAGCTGCGGCCAAGTAATAAACCGGAAACAAGCCAGCTTATTAGCACCGTCCAGCCGTGCAGATTCATACAAATAGTCGGGCACGCCCTGCAGACCTGCCAAGTAGATAATCATATTAGAACCTACCGATTGCCAGAGGGTAAGCATAATAATGGATAACATCGCCGTTCGGGTCTCGGATAACCAAGCTGGACCCGTAATCCCAACATAAGACAACAATCCGTTAACCAAACCAAATTCAGGATGCAAAAGCCAGATCCAAACGGTAGCAGCAGCAACGGCGGATGTAAGGGTAGGCAGATAATTCAATGTGCGGAACAACTTTACCCCACGCCAGGATCGACTAAGCAGAATCCCGAGGAGAAGCGAAATCAGAATATTAAATGGAACGAAAATGATGGAATACAGAAATACATTTCGGAATGTTTTCCATAACAAACTGTCCTCTATCAAACGGCGATAGTTATCAAAACCGATCCAATCGTTTCTACTAAGTACATCGTAGTTGGTAAAGCTTAAATATAGCGCCATTACCACAGGGATGACTGTGAATACTGTAAACAGCAATACCGTGGGTGTAATAAACAGATAAGCCGTCCGCGCCTGATGTTTCTCTAGCTTTCTGATGGAAGCCATTTCAGCTACCCCCTCCTAAGCAAAAGGGAGGCGAAACCTCCCTTCACTTCAAATGTCTTACTTATTATTTCACTCCTTCATTATCCTTCAGCATTTTGTCGCCCTCTTCTTGCGATTTCTTCAAGGTCTCATCAATGCTCATCTTGTTTTGCTGATTAAGCTGCAAATTAGGGGCCAAAGCATCAGTCTCCATCACGGAATATCCAGGATGGTTCGGACGAACCTTGGCGAACTCCAACGTTTCCAGAAACGGCTGCCACTTTGGATCATCCTTGAAAAATGGATCTTCCATCGATGGCTTATAACCCGGCAGGTTTAGACTCGTCTTTGCCCAGAGCAACGCGTTATCCTTGTTCGCTGTCCACCATTTGATGAACTCCCATGCTTCTTCCTTATGTTTGGAGCCTTCTGGAATCACTAGCCCAAATCCACCCATGACACTACCTTTATCACCATTTGGTCCGGCTGGAGGAGGAACGATTCCATAATCCAGGTCTTTACCATATTTGTTATAGGTGCTGAGCATCCACGGACCGGAATACAGCATAGCCACTTTACCTGTGACAAAAGCATCTTGCCCTTCACCAAGTCCAAGTTCGAACCCTACTTTATACACTTTGTCCTTGTTCATTAGGCGATCCCAGAACTCAAGCACCTGCTTGCCCTGCTCATTATTAAAATTGGTCTTTCCATCCTCTGTAAGCATGGTGCCGCCAGCCTGTTGGAGATACATATTAAAAAGTCCCAAATCTCCCATAGAAAAACCTGCAGTCTCCAATTTATTGCCATTCCATTTCGTTAGCTTCGTAGCCGCTGCCTCTAGCTCATCCCAAGTTGTTGGAGGCTGAAGTCCTGCCTCTGCGAGCAGCTTCTTGTTATAGAAAAGAGCACGGGCATCTACTGTAAGCGGCAGCCCATATAATTTGTCATCGTATGAAAGCTCCCGTAGGGATTCACTGTAGAAATCATCTTCGGAAATACCGTCACGCGTTAAGTATTCATCCACCGGATGCAGTACATTTTTCGGGGCATACAGCGAAGTTCTCCAACGGTCCCAAAACAGTACATCAGGAGTGCCGCCATTGGTCGCAGAAGTTAGGAATTTCGTGATCATATCCTGTTGCAGCACATATTTTACGTGAATTTTATCCTGCGATTTATTAAAAGCATCCACCATGGTCTCGAATTGCTTCTGCCCCTCACCGCCCCAATCTCCCCAGAAGGTAAGCTCTGTCTTTTTCCCGGTACTGCTCCCAGCTTTGCTTGTGTTTCCGGTCTCTTTGTCCGCAGATCCGTTATTACCACCGCAGCCCGCAGCAAGTGCAGTAGTCATTACCAAAACAATTGAGGTAACCAGCCATTTTTTCATGTTCTCTATCCCCTTTAGAGTCGATTATTCAAACCTTGTTGGTCTCATCCGCGCTTAATCTGCTTACCGCAGCGCATGAGTACAAGCTCACAGAACATCATGTTTGCCCAAGAGAACCATGGACGTGTAAATTCATCAGGATTATCCACATGAAACCCTTCATGCATAAATCCAGTTCCTGCATCCGTCTTCTCCAGCAGATGAAGTAAGGCTTCCTGTTCCTCAAAGCGGGTAGATGTCATTCCCTGCATCGCTAAAGCTATGGGCCAGATATACCGATTTGGCGTATGCGGACTTCCAATGCCAGCAGCCGCTTTTCCTGCGAAAAAATAAGGATTAGTGCTACTTAAAATAAGTTCACGGGTATTTTTATAAATAGGATCATCAGCAGTCACATAACCCAAATAAGGGATAGAGAGTAGACTAGGTACATTTGCATCATCCATAAAATTCACCTGTCCCAGACCATCTACTTCATAAGCATAGACCGCTCCAAACTCTGGATGTTCTACAATTCCATACTCACTTATTCCCTTATTAAGCTGGTCAGATAGTTTTCTAGCTTTCTTTTCCAGCTCCTGATCACCTAAAATCTCACGGGCAATTTCACACACATATCGTAAAACAACCACCGCGAACATATTGGCCGGAACCAAATACCCATATTCACAGGCATCGTCACTAGGACGAAATCCAGACCAAGTCATTCCGGTATAAGCCGTCAACGTCCCTTTGCCTTCTCGAGCTAACGTATCCGTGGGCGGACAGTTCATCCGTTGAAAAAGATATTTTGAATCGCGCTCATGGTTCTGTTCGGTAGTCCATAATGTTATGATTCTTTCTACGCCTGTTACAAACGACTCATTAAACTGACTAGTACGGCCCGAATTCTTCCAGAGCAGATAACTCAGTTGGATTGGATAACATAACGAATCAATTTCATATTTTCTTTCCCAGACTCCCGGGCTCATCTCCGTCAGATCCTCTTGGTGGCCATGCCCACTTTCTTCTTCATTGAATGCGTTAGCATACGGATCAAGCTGGATGTAAGTAAATTGTCTACGTACAAGTCCCTCAATCATGTCTGCAATTTCTTCATCTTCGGAGGCAAGGATTAGGAAAGGTCTGACCTGTGCGGCGGAATCCCGTAGCCACATCGCTGGAATATCTCCGGTAATAACAAAAGTGCTTCCGTTTGGCATTCGTTTTAAGGTTGTGTTCCAGGTGTTGGCCATACATTTCTCGAACATTTCGGCTAATTTCGGGCGATCACTCAGCTGTGCTTTTACGCTAGATGCCAGTTTATGCATTGACTCGGGTATTTCTCTAGTTGCTTTCAGTTATAATACCCCCTTTTTCTTTTTAAATTTGAAGCGCTTTCATTGATTAGTATATTGTCATGTGATTAGTATGTCAATATGTTTATTTTATTATAATGATATATCAATACATCTATAATGATAAATACATATCTAAAACAAATAAAAAAACCCATCCAAAAAGATAGGTTTTTATAACAACTAATATATGTTTAATTTGGAGAATAAGCCAAAATTCTATTTAGAGATAGATTGTTTAGCGGAGCTTGTGGATTCACCAGAAATTAACTCAGCTTCCAGCATTATCTTATTGGACACACTCTGCCCGTTCATAATTCGCAATACATTTTCTACTGCAAGCCGCCCCATCTCTTCTTCATTTTGCCGTAAATGGGTAAATGCATAACCCGAACCAAGTGGAGTTGGCGGACTATCAAAGCAAATGATCGAAATATCTTCTGGAATTCGTAGCCCAAGTCGTTGGACCGCAGTTCTAGCCAGCAGCGCAATATTATATTCCACAGCAAAAAGCGCCGTTATTGTTGGATTCTTTTGCAAATGAGAAATTAGCCGCGAAATGTCATGTTCAATATTCTCATCGTTGAAGGAATCCGGTAGTGTTGAGGTCAAATCACTGACCCACAATCCCTTGTCTACAGCTATTCCCCGTTCCGCATGCGCTTGAATAAATCCCTCTACCCGCTCTTCAAGAGCTGTGGTATCCGCTGGAGGTGGAGAGAGAAAGGAGATATTAGTATGCCCGAGATCAAATAAATACTCCGTACCTTTGAGTGCAGCCTGCATATTATCAGTACTGATCGATGCTGCTGCCACTCCTTTTAAATGGCGATCTACCAGAACTAGCGGGAACCGCCCTATCACCAATTTTAGAATCTCCGCATTAAAAAATTCGCCTTGAGCCGGAAAAATGATCAGACCATCTACACCTAAGCTGAGCAACTTCTGAATAGATTTCTCTTCGTTCTCCGGCACCCCAAAGGTTCTTCTTAAAACCAGAAAACAATCATTATCACGTGAAGCCTGCTCCATGCCATAAATCAAACCTGTGCCATAGCTGTTGCCAAAGTCGGTAATAACCAGACCGATCGTCTTTTCCTCATGGTTAAAGGAATTGAAAACAGTTCCGTCGGAGACCGTCCCCGGAGATATCGCTGATTCCATGTAATCGACTGCTGGATCTGCCACAAATGAACCTCTCCCCGGTTTTCTCACAATTAATTGTTCCGCGGCGAGCATTTCCAGAGCTTTTTTACTCGTAATCCGACTAACATTATAGGCTTCAGCCAGTTCTTTCTCTGAGGGAACCCGTTCCCCTTGTCCATAGGATTTATTAACGATAAGCTGCTTCACTTCATCAAATATTTTTTCATACATCGGTTTGGATGATGTTGTCTCACTCATGACTTTCGTTATCTCCTGACTCTAATTTTTTCATCTTATACATAATAATATATCATGATATATTAAGTTTGTCGACAGTTGTGCGGCTACAGCAAAAAAAGAGGGAGGAAGGATGTAAAGTGGAAAAATACAAAACTTCGTATATAAACAGAGATAACCCGTATTCAGTGAATGCTGGTTAAATAAAGGCTAAGTAATCGCTATAAATATCATTTCTACTATATTCTTAGATAATATCAAACCGTATTTCATCTAACAAGTTTTTACACTTTTGTCCATTTGTTCTTTTTTTATTCAAAAACAGCTAACACAGGTCTATCGTAAATTGCTGTTCAGAATATATAATAGAGACTATCTGGTATAGAAAGGAAGTTGAATAGTTAATGAAATTTAATGATTATCGCTATGAGCGCCCGGATGTAGAGAAGTTCAAACAGGATTTTAACAACCTGCTTAAAGATCTCAATGACACCGAGCCATTAGAAGTGCAAAAGGCTTCCGTTACCGCTATTAACAAGCTTCGCAATGAGTTTGACACCCTGCAGACATTGGTTAGCGTTCGCCATTCGATCAATACAACAGATGAATTCTACAAGGCTGAACAGGAATTCATGGACGAGATTGGCCCTATCGTTCAGGAATACATAACGGACTACTACAAAGCACTCGTCAATTCCAAATACAGAGC
The DNA here is from genome assembly GCF_038004505.1 of Paenibacillus sp. FSL R7-0048. Classification (NCBI taxonomy): domain Bacteria; kingdom Bacillati; phylum Bacillota; class Bacilli; order Caryophanales; family Paenibacillaceae; genus Paenibacillus; species Paenibacillus sp. FSL R7-0048. Next base: position 4,136,521 of record NZ_JBBORF010000001.1, read on the forward strand.
CGAATTCGAACAAGAATGGGGCACGCAGCTGCTTCAGCTTGCAGAAGTAGCTCTGCGTACTTTTAGTCCAGAAATCATCGAAGATTTACAATTGGAGAACAAACTCTCTACAGAATACGCTCAGCTTATCGCGTCCGCCAAGATTCCATTCGAAGGCGAAGAACGCACGCTGACTCAGCTTACTCCTTTTGAATTGTCCACGGACCGCGATATGCGTAAACGTGCTTCACAAGCCAGATATGATTTTATGTCTGAACATGAAAGTGAATTTGATCGAATCTATGACGAGCTAGTTAAAGTCCGTGACCGCATTGCTAAAAAGCTTGGTTACAGCAACTTTGTTGAGCTAGGTTATGACCGGATGATGCGTACCGATTATAACGCCGACATGGTAGCCAACTTCAGGAAACAAGTTCTGGAGCATATCGTACCCGTCTCCCAACAGCTTAAGAAACGGCAGACCGAACGCCTAGGTCTGGATGCCTTGAAGTTTTATGACGAGAACTTCAGCTTCAAGACTGGCAATGCCACTCCTAAAGGAGATCCTGACTGGATTGTAGCTAACGGATCCAAGATGTACAAAGAGCTCTCTCCGGAAACTGATGAATTTTTTACTTTTATGTTGGATAACAATCTAGTGGATTTAGTAAGTAAAAAAGGTAAGCAAGGCGGTGGCTATTGTACTTATTTCAGCCAATACCAAGCACCTTTTATCTTCTCGAATTTCAATGGAACCTCAGGGGATATTGATGTCTTGACCCATGAAGTGGGGCATGCCTTCCAGGTGTATGAAAGCCGAAATATTAATGTACCTGAATATGCTTTTCCTACTTATGAAGCCTGTGAGATCCATTCCATGAGCATGGAGTTTTTTGCTTGGCCATGGATGGAATTGTTCTTTGAAGAGGATGCAGACAAATACCGTTTCAATCATTTGGCAGATAGCCTTCAGTTTATTCCTTACGGAGTTACTGTAGATGAATTCCAGCATTTTGTTTACAGCAATCCTGAAGCAACCCCTGCTGAACGTAAGCAAGCATGGCGAGAAATCGAGAAAAAATATTTGCCGCACCGCAATTATGAAGGTAATGCTTATCTGGAACAAGGTGGATTTTGGCATAAGCAAGGCCATATCTTCGCCTCCCCGTTCTATTACATTGACTATACACTAGCACAGCTATGTGCCTTCCAGTTCTGGAAACGTTCAAATGAAGATTTTAAATCCGCTTGGAGTGATTATTTAGAGTTATGTCAAGCTGGAGGAAGCAAATCCTTTATCAAGCTGGTTGAACTTGCGGGCCTGACTTCACCTTTTGAAGATGGCTGCATTAGTTCGGTCATTGGAGAGATTGAAAGCTGGTTAAACAGCATTAATGATAAAGAACTTTAATAATACCTTGCAGTACCGATAAAAAAGCAATCCCTGCTTCTTAGCTGGGATTGCTTTATTTTCATATTAAGGTTATTTAGCGATAACGAATCAACAAGTCCAGTGGATAACGACCTGCATTACGGCCATACAAAGCTAGCCCGCCGTCCTCTGCTTGCAGCTCCAAACGGAAAACACGATTGCGATCCAGCTTCGCTGCTAACTGCCCCGGTACACTTGCCTTGCATAGGTAGCCATAAGATCCAGCCTCATCCAGCTTATTCGCTATTGGCTGATAATGCCAAGACAAAATCCCTCTGCTATCAGCCGGATCATCCGGTAAATAGAAAGAACCAATCCGCTGCCCATCCACCAGAACGTTCACTCGGGAAGGATGACGCTCTTCATCCGTCATATAATACGTATTCGGATTATATTCCACCCTCGCATCTGCCCCATGCATAAGATCAAGGCCCATATCATTAAGCTTCGTACCTTCAACATGCCGCGCCAGCAATCGTTTAGCACTTGCTTCGAACATGATTTCGATCTCACCAATCATTGATTTATCTGCTGCATCTGGCAGTGTAACCTCGTATACATACTGACCTTGCCCAGCACCATTGATCTTAGATCCTTGGATAGCATCCCATTGATGCTTAAAGTTATGATCGGTATAAGCTCCCACTGGAATTTGAATAAATTCTCCTTCACCTTTAAACAATACAGTGTTATTACCGCCTCTTACATCAAAAGTAATGAAATTCCGCGTGATCGCTTCACCCTTCTCATTAATCAGAGAAACAGCAAGTATTGCAGCCGCCTCCTGACCAGGCATTGTAATGTTCAAAGAAGGAAGTATAGTGTTTCCAAAGTTATCCCATTTCACAGACATATGTCCACTTTGCGCAGTGACCCGAGTCCCCAAATTGTCGTACCACAGTTCCCATTTCAGCTTCAAATTATGACCGTGATAGCTGTCCGCGAAGCTGGAACCTAGCAAAGGTACTTTAACACTCTGCCCTGCTTCTACTGTCTGGCATGGAGGAGCATCTAACACGATAAAATCTGGGGAATGCAGATCCGCAATCGTCATCCCGGGAACAAAATCCCCATATCCAAAATCTTTATCGCTCCCGTCTAGCCGGTAATAACCATTAAACTCATTCGTAACATCACGGAATTCAGTAAATACGAATCCACATAGCTTATCATGCCGCCGGAATTCATTCATCATATAGCGGTAATGCCATGCCAAATCACTGTCCCCTGCACCACCTTCTATCCCCCACACGTTACCGCATTCGCTGTTCATTAGAGGGGCATCAGACTGTACGTTGCCGCCAATACAGTTAAACTCCGATCCCGGGAATGTTTTATCTACAACCTCATTTAAGTGGGCTTGCAGCTGCTCGTAACCATTAATGTAAAAGTGCCATGTATTAATATCCGATTCCACATGATCATAATTACACGGCGAGTTATCCTCAACAATTCTAGTCGGATCAAGCTGCTTCGCCCAGCGATATTTCTCCCGCACCCATTCCTGTGTCTCTTTAAGATAACTACTCTGCTGCTGTACATCACTTGTGAGGCTAGCCTCCTGAGCATCTGTCTTCAAACCCCAGGTCTCGTTGAACATAACCCACGAAAAAATAGATGGATGATTATAATCTCGTTCAATCACCTCAAGGGCTTCTCTCTCATAGGAGGCTCTGGCCTTGTCATCCGGATTACCCCAGAAACAAGGCATATCTTCCATAACAAGAATGCCAAGCTTATCCGCCCAATACAGCTTACGGGGTTCTTCGGGCTTGATATGAATTCGCACCATGTTTAGCCCTAAACGTTTCATTAGATAAATTTCATCCCGCATGTCTTCATCCGTTGGATAGGTGAAAAACCCTGTCTTGTGATAGGACTGATCAAGAGTACCGTTCAAATATATCGGTTTACCATTTAAGGTGATCCACCGATAATCACGATCTTCAAAGCGGGCAGTCTGAATTTCGCGAATTCCGAAATAAGTGCTGACTGTATCTGTACCAAACGATCCACTAAGCTGCAATTCACCTTCATATAAATAAGGATTTTCTGGACTCCACAAATGCGGATTGGGAACATCGATAGACAGCTTACATTCGTTCACCCCTGCTATAAGCTGCAGCTTCTCTGTATGAACAACAGAATGATCGGCGAATTGCAGCGTAAACTCTGCCGAACCCGTTTCATGCGCAATTATTCTTGTAGTTACCTTCACCTGTCCATCTATACGGGTCACAAACTTTGCATCTTTCATATAAGTTTCGGGACGTGCTTCAAGCCATACAGGCTGCCAAATTCCACGGATTTCTCCATATCCTTGTTTGCCCCGCGCTTGATAAGCATGATCGAAATCCTCAGCTCTTACGACAATATTATTCTCACAATTAGCTGCCCAGTAAGGTGTAATATCAAATTCAAATGAACCATATCCACCTTGATGTGAACCTACATGTTCTCCATTTATCCACACATCACATGAATAATCTACTGCCCCAAAACGTAAAAACAATCGTGTTTGTTGGTCAACAGCCTGCCCATTCACGGTGCGGCGATACCAGCCTATTCCTTGTTGATCGCAGCCAATTCCGGATAAGGGACTTACCCAAGAAAAAGGTACAGTGATCATTGAGTCGTAAGCGATTTCAGGATTGGAGTACCATAACGCCTTCATACCTTCATTGTTCGGATCAAACTTAAATGACCATTGCCCATTCAAATTCATCCATTCATGACGTTGCCAATGTGGATGAGGGTGTTCAGAACGAGGAATCGCAAGTGTCTCAGAAGCTAATATAGAAGTTGTCATATGGCGAGCACAGCCTTTCAAAATAAGAAGTTGAGCCCATTTTAGCACCAGTATATGTTTTTCGCAATGTTTATTATGATTTTACAATACTCGTTCTTCATTGTACAATAACCTCAACCCATCCTATACGAAAAGGAACAAATATGATGAATGATATTTCACAAGAAACGATACGTTATCCCGCGTCACGAATTTTAGATGTAGCTAAAGCACTGTCTGGTGACGTCCGCGTCCGCATTCTTGAAGCCCTTGGAGAGAAGCCTATGAGTGTCAGTCAATTAGCTGAGACGTTAGGTGTAGCTCAGCCAACGATATCTATCAATGTGCAGACGTTAGAACAGGTTAATCTTATCTCATCTACACAAGGAGCAAATCGCGAAAAAATCTGTGCGGTCACCTGTCGCTCTATTCAACTCGATCTCCCTTCAAAGCTAGGGGATGGGCTGCATCAAACTGAGGAAATACATATGCCCATCGGAATGTTCTCCCACTGCTCCATACAACCGTCCTGCGGGATGGCCGGAAAAGATGGTGGTGTCATTGGCTCCCAAGATGATCCAAGAGCATTCTACATGCCTGAACGAGTCGATGCCTCTCTCTTATGGTTCGCAGAAGCCGGTTATGTCGAATACTATTTTGCCAACCCCCTGCCTCCAGGCGTCGAGTTGGACGAAATCCGCATTTCGGCAGAAGTATGCTCAGAAGCCCCTTCATTTCGAGAGGATTGGGCCAGTGATATCAGCTTATCCATCAATGACCAGTTAGTCGGGACTTGGACCTGTCCCTCCGATTTCGGGAACCGCAAAGGGAAACTGACCCCTGAACGTTGGAGAAGTGGAACTGAATATGGAGCTCTTACTACATGGAGTGTCTCGGAATCGGGCAGCAGCTGTAATGGTTCTCTCTCATCTTCCACTACAATCAGCTCTTTAAAGCTGGCGTTTAATGAACCTATTCGTGTACGTTTTGAAATTCGGGAGGATGCACTCAATAAACGAGGACTAAATCTGTTCGGAAGTGGGTTCGGGGACTATGCCCAGGATATCATACTGGCGTTTGTACGACGTCCGAAATGAGGAAAAAGAGGCAGGAGTGCCTCGGAAGTGGATCCAATGTTCACCAGCATCAAGAAGAACATCAACAATGGATGCACACTTCCAGCCCTGACCAGATGGACCTCTCTATTTCATACCAGTAGAGACCTTATTTTGCTTCAACTTTTTTTAGATTCTCAGCGACTCTGAAGGTTACAATCTTGCTAATTAATTCATAAGGCATAGGCTTATCAATAGGGAATTGAACGGAACCTTTAGCACCTTTATAGCCCGATAATTCATCTTTAAAAGCATTAATTCCACTTGGAGTTGGATAGAATCCAATATGCTTGGGATAAGCAGCGAAATGCACCAAATTTCCGTGTAATGCAAAAGTAGGCATCTGATAGCTTATTTTTTCCTCTGCTTCCGGTGCCGCCTCTTTTATCACCTTTCTTAACGTATTAAGGATTTCCTGAACCTCAAGCGAAAACCCGGAAATATAGGCATCGATCGATTCATATGTGATTTTACTTTCATCCATGATATAACTCCTCTCTGGATCATCTCCACGATTTGCATAAATGTAGGGCCGCTAAAGCCTCAGCTTCAGTACTTTTGAACAACATTTTATCGCCTTGATTGCATTCGTAAATAAAATCATTCAGACTTTTGCTGTTATAGCTTGTAAATTCTCCTACGATAGCAACTCTCATCTGATAGTTTGTATATTTTTGTGCAATCTCACCAGCAACTCCAGACTTTAGCTCGAAAAAATCATCCGTAATCTGTTCCTTCCTCAGAAGCATTTTATCGCATCCTTGGTATTTCACATTCATCATTAAGTCTAAGGCATCCCTTACATTATTGATTATGATCTCCTCACCAGAGATTATAGCTACCGTTGAATCATTCTTATCATCCACTGTGATTTTCATTCAAGACTACTCCTTTTCCGCGAAGAATTTCTGCAACATTATGATTACTCTGCTTAATCGCAACCGACCATGCAGATTCACCACTTTTTATTTTAGCAGAAATGTCGGCGCCATGTTCGATTTACAACTCTATTAGTTCTACATTATCCGTATGAAAAGCAGCAGAATGTAAGGAAGTATAACCATCACTATCGAATATATTATTCTCCATATTCGCAAGGTGCGGATGAGCTTTCAGGATTTCTTTCAGCCGTTCTGCATGGCCTGATTGTGCTGTCTGAAATACATCATTAATGATTAATTATCGTATAAACGAGCTAAGCCATAAAAAGAAAAGAGGATTCGTTCAATGTTCTTTGAACGAATCCTCTAATGATCACAATTCTGGAGCTCAGTAGATTAGATTAAATCCGACTTTTCAAGTAGCCGCTTCACGATCTCTGCAACCTCAGCTCTGGTCATATCATCTTTCGGAGCAAGCCCTTTACTGCTTCTTCCCATGATAATGCCTGCCTGCAAAGTGTCAGTAACTCCACTGATTGCCCAGTTAGAAACCTTACTACTATCTGTAAATGGAGCTAACAAAACGTCAGCCGATTGAACAGAAAGCTTAGTCTGTAGCGCTGTAATTTTCATCGCTTTAGCAATAATTAACATCGCTTGTTCACGGGTAATATGTTCATCAGGGCGGAACATGCCATCTTCAAAACCATTGATTAATTGATAAGTAAATGCCGTGTTGATCGCACTGTTATACCAATCCGTGGTCTTTACATCTGAGAATGGTGTTGCAGCTTGTTCCATCTCAAGTCCCAGACCGCGCACAACAATCGCCGCAAACTCAGCACGGGTAATGGCTTGATCCGGAGTAAATTGACCACTACCTGTTCCCTCAATGACTAATCGGGAGCCCATATCGTTCACTGCCTCTTTTGCCCAGTGATTAGCTACATCACTAAATTCAAGCGGATGCCAGATTACGGAGTAAGTACCTCCGCTTAAGCTGTTGATAGTAGCAAAATATTTGCCATCAATTACAACCACTTTAGTAGGAACATGGTGTACCGAACCTTCGGAATCAACGTACACTCCCGTTGTAATCTTGTTCGGGTCCATCCCTTCAGGAATGGCTATGGTACGTTTAACATACGTATTGAATTGGGAAAGTTCAATACTCTTATCTCCGTAGATACCTCTAGCCGTAAAATTAACTGGTGCGGAAACTAATGAGAAGGATCCTTTTTGCGCAGCTGCTTCTAAAGCTTTAACTTTATCGGCTGTAGGAGCACTAATTTCAATCTGTATCTTAATATCTTGCAAAGCTACCGACTTGCCGATTTGCTCGTTCAAAGCGTCAATATTAATTTGTTGAGCAGGCAGTGTAAATGTCGCATTTCCCGCTTTAATCTCAAGAATCGCTTGATTACCCTGCATATTTTTAACCATTTGTCCATTTAATTCGCCAACTATAACATCAGATTTACTATTTGCACCGATAGAAACTACTGTACCTTTACCTTCAGTGGCGAGCTTGTCCTCTAGCTTCTTCTGATCTAACACAATAGTGGTTAACGTTTGCTCATTCCGTTTACCATTCGTTGCGGTTCCCACTGTTTCAGCTTTACCATTGATTAGAATGGAAGCAGCATTTACCACAGGTGCCGGAGTTGGTGATGGGGTTGGTTGCGACGGAACAACAACATCACCACCAGATGGAGTGCTAGGAACAACTGCATTGGACTCAGCAGAGAATTCGCTGATGCCAGCTTTATTGATTGCCTGTACCGTGAAGGTATAGCTTGTTCCATTCGTCAAACCACTGATTGTCAGAGGACTTCCAGTTCCTGTAACCGTCAAACCTCCCGGATTAGCAGTTACAATATATCCTGTGATTTCGCTGCCTCCATCGTTCACCGGCGGGATAAAGGTGATGATTGCTTGACCATTCTCTGCAGTTGCTGTTACGGATGTTGGAATTCCAGGTGCTGTAACTGGTTTAACAGGTGCCTTCACAGTAACGGTTGTAGAAGCCGTATAACTACCATCTTTCGTCGTTACCGTTATGATGGCTGTTCCTTCACCAATCGGTGTTACTACTCCATAAACAACCTTAGCTACTGTCTCATCGCTCGAGCTCCAGATCATACCTTTATTTGTTGCATTAGCAGGTGTTACTGTCGCTTGTAGAGTTCCCTCGCCTTCACCCACCGTTAAGTTAAGTTCTGTCTGGTCTAAAGTCACCCCAGTTACGATAACGTCAGGTGGCTTAGGAGCGGCTACATTAACTGTGGTTGTAGCTGTAAAACTTCCATCTTTCGTCGTTACCGTAATAACTGCTGTCCCCTCACCAACCGGAGTTACTACTCCGTTCACAACGGTCGCGACTGTTTCATCGCTCGAGCTCCAGATCACGTCTTTATCCGTTGCATTGGCAGGCTCTATTGTTGCTTTGAGGAGTCCATCAGCTTCACCAGCTGTTAAATTCAGTGTCTCCTGATCTAGCTTCACTCCAGTTACATCCACAACCGGCGGGATTGGAGCACTCACACTAACTGTGGTTGTAGCTGTAAAACTTCCATCTTTGGTCGTTACCGTAATAACTGCTGTCCCCTCTCCAACTGGAGTTACCACCCCGTTTACAACGGTTGCAACTGTCTCATCACTAGAGCTCCAGATCACGTCTTTATCCGTTGCATTGGCAGGCTCTATTGTTGCTTTGAGGAGTCCATCAGCTTCACCAGCTGTTAAATTCAGTGTCTCCTGATCTAGCTTCACTCCAGTTACATCCACAACCGGCGGGATTGGAGCACTCACACTAACTGTGGTTGTAGCTGTAAAACTTCCATCTTTCGTCGTTACCGTAATAACTGCTGTCCCCTCACCAACCGGAGTTACTACTCCGTTCACAACGGTCGCAACTGTCTCATCACTAGAGCTCCAGATCACGTCTTTATCCGTTGCATTGGCAGGCTCTATTGTTGCTTTGAGGAGTCCATCAGCTTCACCAGCTGTTAAATTCAGTGTCTCCTGATCTAGCTTCACTCCAGTTACGTCCACAACGGGCGGGATTGGGGCACTCACATTTACTACAGACGAAGCTGTAAAACTTCCATCAGTAGTCGTTACCGTGATGATCGCTGTTCCAACGCCAACTGGAGTTACCACCCCGTTTACAACGGTTGCAACAGTCTCATCACTAGAGCTCCAATTTACTGTTTTGTTCGTGGCATTAGCAGGTGCTATTACGGCACTAAGCGTGTCTCCTGCTTCTCCTTCCGTTAAACTGAGTGTTGGTTTATCCAGGGTCACTCCGGTTACGATTACATCCCCCGTATTGTTTACCGTCACATTAAAAGTGTAGGTGTTGCTTAATGCTCCATCACTTACCTTAACAGAAATCACACTGGTGCCAAAAGCATTCGCTGCGGGTGTTATTTCTAAAGTTCGTAACTCACCACTTCCACTTATTTCCAGTCCATTATTCGGAATTAAGAGCGTATTCGAGGAAGTAGCTGATACTTGTAGGTCATCTCCATCCACATCGAGAACCTTAAAGGATCGTGAGACCGACTTGTTTTTATCGGTTGTAGTATTCCCCATAAAACCTGTGTCCTGCTTCCAGGTTGCCCCAGTAATTGTGCCGTTCTTAAGGGGAAGACCAGAGGTATTAATAGCGACATTCCCATCATTGCTATTCGCTAATTTATAGTTTAAAGCCAGATTAGGCTCCGAGCCTGTCAAGTCGACATTCATTTCTCGAACAATATCACTTTGGGTCTTGGCTTTACTCCAGAACCTCACGTCTCTCATTCCACCGTTATAATCTCCGTCCTGTCTCCACGTGCTTTTTCCAAGCCAGTTATTCGGACGTGCAACGTTTCCTACTGTACTTAAATCCATGGCCCCTTCTGCCTTAAGTACACCATCCCAATAAATCCGTCCCTTTTTCTGACTGTGATCATAAACAATCGCGACATGAACCCATTTAGAAATCGGGAAATCCTCAGTGACATTAATATCTCCCTTATTAGTGTAGGCAGTGAAATTCATCCGTTTGCCGTTAAAACCTACAAAAATATTGTGGTTCTGCTCTGCGATCGATGATTCAAAAAATCTCATCCATGTCTGAAAAGCATCTACCTTCAAAAATCCTTCAACTGTAAAAGAATTCCCATAAATCCGTTGATCCGGGAACGTCACATAATCCCCGTTACCGTCAAAACTAAGATAGTCCCCACCATTTAGTTCTGTCAGATAAGGTGCATCATTCACTGGATTTACAGTAATTACGGCTATACCCGGATCTGAGCTGAACGCGGCAGATACTGTGGTATTCGCATTTTTTTGATAATTTTGATAACCGGATGCTGTTGTATCCCATAGCTTAAAGCTAATGGATGCCGTTCCGTTCCAGTCTTTCGCCGGGACAAAACGGATTTTCTCCGATTTCAGCAGCAGAAAAGCATTACTGTTTGACACCGGCTCGATATTATACCAAATTCGTCCCACCGTGTTGTAATACTGCCAGGCCCCTTTGGTATTATCTAAAGCTACTACAGCAATCCCTGTTGACGCTGGATCCGATACTTTTCCTGTCAAAAAGCTGGCTACCTCAACTCCTGCGTTGGAATAGTCATCTTCATTAATCGACGTTATTATAGCTGGGCTATTCTCGAGCCAACCGAAACTAGCTTTTGCACTTATGATTGGAGTTTGCATAGGACCCACCCCCTGCACCACAAGTCCAGTACATAACGAAATACTAATGCCTATTTTCATAAATGATGGCTTCAAACTCTATTTCCCCCTCTAGCATAAATCATGTCCTTAATTCGACAATAATCGAGAGTATTATACAAAATTAAGATAAACAAAAAATAAACAAAAAAAGAACCCTCGATAGCCATCCTTTCGAAGGTTCCTTCCATTACAATAACTTCTGTTTCATTAACGCTTTGAGTTTAGGATCGGGTGTTGTTCCGAGCTCTTGCTGCAGCATCTCTTCCAATTGATCAAATTTCCGCTGTGCTTCATTCATTCGCCCTAATTCAATTAATAAGTTAATGATTTCATGATAGATGTCCTCTCGCAAGGAATCTAATTTTATTATTTCTCCAAAATAATGCAGTGCTTGCTGCTGCTGATTCTGCTCCAACTGAAATCTTGCAGCCAGCTCCAGCAATCCTATATATTCATGCTCGAGTCTGCGCGTCCTGCCACTGGCCCATTCATAGGCTTTTCCTTTGAGTAATGCTCCTGTGTATAAAACTTCTGCTTGAATCATCCATTCAACATGTCTTTCAGAGGTTTGCCTGATTTGCTTTAACAATCGCTCAAATTCATACAGATCACAATAAATGCTGCTTTCTACTACATGAATTTCATTCCTGCTAGCTTTTATATAATTGGCGCCGATTGCTTTTCGAATATAATACAGCGTCGAGTTCAGATTCTTCCATGCTTTTTCAGGCTCCAATCCGCTCCACAACGTGTCGATAATTTCCTCCCGGCTAACCGTCCCTTTACTAACCAGAAAAGCAAATAATTCTTCTGTTTTTGGACTTCTCAGCTTGATTAGCTCTCTGTTCTGCGTTCTGCGGTACACTTTTAAACCATTAAATAAAAAAACTTCTAACGTAGGCTCAGCCGTTGTATTTCGATTTATTTTTTTGAGTTTCTCTAACGTCTTAGACAACCGCTCCGCAGTTACAGGCTTCAAAAGATAATCCACTGCACTCAGGTCAAAAGCCTGCAGCGCATACTCATCAAATCCGGTTACAAAAACCACATCTATCGATTCATCCAATTCATGCAAAAGGCTAGAAAGCTTCATCCCATTCGTCTCAGGCATAGAAATATCCAAAAAAGCTACATCTATCGGATTGGCCTTCGCAAAAGCATAGGCTTCCGCAGGATTCAAAAACGTCTCATAGACATCAATCTCTCCGCTCTGCGATAAGATCCGCTTCAGGCGTTTTACCGATAACTCCTCATCATCTACAATAATCGCTCGCAGCATGCCTCAACCTCCCATCCGCTTAAGCTGCTGTATTGGAATTTCAAAAGATACCGTTGTGCCTAATCCTTCAGCACTTTGAATATGAATATTTTTTCCATATAATAGCTTGATGCGCTGACTGATATTCCACAGCCCCACCCCTCTTTTATCTACATCTGACTGCATTACTTCTTTCAATTTATGCTCACTCATTCCAGATCCATTATCCTCCACAATAAAGCTAATCACAGAATTCTCTAATTCTTTTACAGATATAATTACCGTGCCACCCCGCAAATTGGACATTAGGCCATGCCTTATTGCATTTTCGACCAAAGGCTGTAGAATCAGCGGAGGAATCCGGTAATCCGTATTCACTCTCACATCATATTCCACATTTAATCTGGCACCGAAGCGTGCTTTTTCAATATTGATATAAGCCTCTACCAGCTCAAGCTCATTCTCCAGACTCGTTAGTGAATCCAGTTGTTTGAAATCAAAGCTGCTTCGCAAATACTGGGACAGCTGCAGTGTCAACTCTTCGGCCTTCTCAGGTTCCTCCACACATAGTTCAGCAATTGAATTCAGAGCATTGTATAAGAAATGAGGTTTGATCTGGGATCGTAAAAAAGCAATTTCGGCGTCTTTGGCAGTCTTCACGGAAGCTCTCAATCGGGTCAGACTTTTAACACGTGCCATTAGCTCTTCAGCTTCAAAAGGTTTTCCCACATAGTCATTTGCACCGTTATCCATGGACATCTTCATATCGCTCACCCTGTTCTTGGCCGTCAGCATTAACACAGGCAGCTCAAAAGGAGTAAATCTCTCTCTAATCTTTTGCAGAACCTCGTAACCCGAAATGTCCGGCATGGTAATATCCAGTACCACCAGAAAAAAGTCTGTGTTTTTCGCTAGCTCCTCAAGTGCCATCTGCCCGCGATTGACAACCACAATAGAATATTTCTCTAGCTTAAACAGATTGATCATAGATTGCAGATTGGCAAAATCATCGTCCACTACTAAAATGGGCTCATCGATCTCGCCTTTGATATAAAGGGGATACTCACCATGAGAGAAACTTAATTTTTTATAAGAATGTGCCGCCTTAAGGGTTGGCCTCGAGATTGGCTTAACCGCTTTATCCCACCGTGGAAGTGTAAAAATAAACACCGAACCTTTTTCCACTGTAGATTCCACAGCTATGTTCCCACCATGCAGTTCTACTAGCTTCTTAGTAATACTTAATCCGAGCCCTGTTCCACCATGACTATGAATCTCCGCCTCATCCACCTGCTCAAAAGCTTTGAAAATACGCTCCTGCATATCCGGTGAGATTCCCAAACCTGTGTCTGCCACACGTACTTCCACCCACTCCTGAATAACTCTGGCACTAATCTCTATTTCACCCTGTTCCGTAAATTTAATCGCATTATCAACCAAGTTGTGGAAAATTTGAATCAGACGATTTCCATCTGCATTCACCATAGGAAAATTCGAAGCGACTCTGTTAACGAGCAGGATCGACTTTTCTCCGAGCAAAAAAGAATGAATACCCATGACGGAATCAACAACGGCTTTCAAATCCAGGTTGCTTTTGTATAATGTGATGTCTCCATACTTCATTTTGGAATAATCAAGTAGTTCATTTACCATATGTGTTAATCTTCTGCCGCTCCCTATTACGATCGCTAGATTCTGCGCTTGTTTTTCATTAACTGGACCATCAACCCCATCCAGCAGCGTAGCTGTAATGTTCACTATGGCATTTAGAGGTGTTTTTAGTTCATGTGAGGTGTTGGAAAGGAATTCATCTTTAATTTTATCCAGCCCGATCAGCTGGTTTTTCATCTCGTCTATGGTATGGTAGGCTTCAAAAAAACGTAGAACAATCAGCACGATCATGATGATATTAAAAGCCACAATGTAAAACTGCCCGAGCCAAAGGTTCTCTTTTATAGAAAGAGCAAACAAAATAATGTCTATGGAATATAAATTAATAGCTAGAATCGCCATAAACATCAGCAGCAATTTGATTCTATTTACTTCTGCGCTTCTGATATATAGGGTAGCCACTCTGCATAACATCCAAATTAACATCAGCTCATATAAAATAATCACATACGGATAAATGACCGTGTAAGAACGAATCGGCAGGATGGCGACCAGAATTATAAAGCTGCCTAAAACAATCGTTATGGCTTGAGTAAATTTTAAAGATATTATGCTTTTGTGCATTTGGTAAAAAAATATTGCGAGCACAATAAAGCAGGAGATGGAGCTTATATCCTTTACTTTGTAGAGCACTATGAACGAAAGTTTAGGGAAAAAGAGTAAGAGTGAACGCTCGCCGATCAACCCATGATATATCGCAAACAGCAAACAAATAGTTGCAAACACAAGTAAAGAGTAATCCTGCTTACGGTATAAGGACGCTGCCCCAAAGCAGATAAAAAAGATAAGGGCAAGTGTGCCTAAAATAGCAACGGTGCTAAATTCACGGGCCGTACTCTTCTGCTGAACCTCCATCATTGCTGCTTCCTCACCAAAGGATAAAGAAACCGGAATGCCCCCATTCACATAATCGAAGTTGGAGACTTGAATTATGATTTCTACATCTCCCTTATCAGACGAAAAAAGCCCTATCAGCGGGATATTCCCTGACCGATAATCAGCTTCATTAGCAGCAGGATTTCCATCCTCAATAACTGACTGTCCATTAACAAAAATCCTGCTTGAAAAGCGGATATTTGTTTTTTTCAAGGCGAATACCCCGCTTACGGGCAGGTTTTTTAGAACCATCCGATAGGTGGCGGAACCGAAGGCGGGTAAAGGGCTTCCATTAACGATGTTGCCGTTCCACCGGGAGGGCACCTCCATCCAAGCTGTAGAATCAGGTATATCTGCGCTACCCGCCCTAAAATGCTCAGAAGTTAATAGCTGGTTCCAATAAAACTCCCATTCACCATCTAACTTGATAATCTTATCCTGTTCGTAATCCCAAGCCGCGAGATCCATGACTCCATGCTGCACTTGCAGGTGACTTCCTTGTTTATCGTGACCCATAAGAATGGATAGAGGAATCGCAGATAATAAAATTAAACCAATCAGATAGATAAGTAATGTCCTTTTGAGCATCGTATCGGCCCCTTTTATGGAAGAGTAAAGCTGCAGCAATCACCAGGGCCATCCTGCAACACGTGATGTAGAGTAAAAAGTTTAGATGAACATAGATAATTCTATAAAATTTTCTAATTTCCTTCACAATTCGACAAAGTAATAGGCCTTTATTAGGATTTTTTTCGGAAAAAGCGGGACTTGTATGAAAAGAGGGTCTGATATGACCATGATGAGTAGGATGACGGTATGAGCACGATGAGTAGGACGACGAAATGAGCATGATGAGTTTAATGATGAAATGAATGGACCAGTTGGGCGACTTGTGCTACTTTGGCGACTCGAACGCATCTGCCCGGCACTTGCGGACTCAGGAGACCTTATTTGCTGAAAAACGAGGGTTTTGACACGCTATCGGACTCAGTTGCAACTATATGCTCATAACCACCCTTTTTTGAGTCGATTTGCAGCTAATAAGAGCTATGCAGTCCGTAACTTTTGGAATACGAGCGAAAATGTACGAATAGCTGCAATACGGTCCATTCATCCCGGAGTTACATGACTTTGGTGACATGGAAGACATGAACACAATGATATCTGATATCTTGGACTAGATAGATAAATCCGACATCGTTGGTGACTCTGAATACTTACACCGCGCGTTTGCGGTCTCAAAAGACCTTATTTGTTGAAAAACGAGGGTTTTGCCACGCTATGGGGCTCAGTTGCAACTATATGCTCATAACTACCCCATTTTGAGTCGATATGCAGCTAATAAGAGCTATGCAGTCCGTAACTTTTGGAATACGAGCGAAAATGTACGAATAGCTGCAATACGGTCCGCAACGTTCGAAAATGAATAATGATATTGCGCAGAGCACGTAATCCATTTTTGCGGATCAGTAACCACATGATGTTCGTCCTAGAAAAGCCATGCGGCCGCGCGGGGGAAGGATCCGCTTTTAGAGTAACTATTAACTTCAGCAAATTCAGCTCGTTCACCCTGCTAGCTACCTTCCTTTAAAACCTACTAGAATTCGTCATCTTTATACACAGTAACTCATTGAAGAAATCCTCAGCACTCGTTATAATAGCAACTATAGGTCGTGAAGAACACGCCGCTTTTATACAATCTCTATCCTGGGTTAAGCTCAGGAGGAATTGTATGGGAGCGGCTTTTTCTTTTTTCAAAAAATTACTTAAGGAGGATATACAAAATGTCCAGATTCGAACAGCAACTAGAGGAATGGTTACAGATCAACTTGGATAAGGAGAACAATCCCCGCAGACAGGAGCTTCTTGCAAAAGGGTTGGGCTATGGAACAGTCGAATTTCTGCGTGCGGTATGGTTTCCTGCTGTAGGAAACTTCAACTACTTGTTCCCCGAATGGGAAGTGCGCGATTTCAACAATGGTTATCGTTATCTTGATCTGGCCTACATGCCAGGTGGAGCAAAGGGCGGAATTGAGATTCAAGGCTACGGTCCGCATGCTAGAGATCTTGATGTACGACGATTCAAAGATTTATGTAGACGCCATTCCTTATTATCGCTAGACGGTTGGACCTTCCTATCCATCGCCTATCCCTCAATCACGGACGAGCCTCAGCTATGTCAACAACTAGTACTCGCATTCATCGGCAAATTCATGGCTTCAGACGCGCCCTCTTCATTAACTTGGTTAGAAGCTGAAACACTTCGTTTCGCAAGACGTCTTCTGCGTCCTTTCACACCTGTTGAACTCACCCATCATCTTAGAGTCACTAATCGCCATGCCCGACGTGTTTTACATGAGTTAGTTGAACAGCAGCTACTAGAGATCGTCGGTGGAAAAGTACGCAATCGAACCTATCAGCTTATAATGTGATGATTTGATTAGTTTGGTTTGATTAGTTTGGTTTGATTAGTTTGGTTTGATTAACAAAGTTACGTTCGGACCGTATAGCTCTTATTTCCCAATTATCTTCGTTTTCGCCACGCTATCGGACTCAGTTGCAGCTATTTACTCAAAAACACTGCTTTGACCCAATTTTTTAGCTTCTTTAGAGCTATGCAGTCCGAAACTCAGGGAAAATGAGCGAATTAGCTAAAATAGCTGCATTACGGTCCGTAATGGCAACTCTAGGGTCATACCAGCAAGGCTCATACAAAAAAATGATCATGAATCTAATCCGTTGCACCCCCGCATTGTCCTTCCAAAATCTAAGTCTTTTTCATTACCATCTATTACTATTACTAATCATTATTCAGAAAAAAAGTGCTCTGCTTAGTCCGTATTTTAATCAACGCTTGACCTTAGGTCTGACCTAAGGTTTATAGTTATTTTATCAAATAACTTACAGTTAGGAGCACCGCCCTTGAATCCGTACCTTACAATTGGCGAACTATCAAAACTTATGAATGTATCTATCCACCAGATTCGATATTTTGAAGAAAAAGAAATCCTCTTTCCATCCTATATAGACAACAATCAGTACCGGATGTACGGCATCGATGAGATCTATCAATTGGCACATATCCTGTTGCTCCGCAAATTAAACATCCCTGTCAGCACCATTAACCAAAGTATGAATAAATCCGCAACGAATGACTACCAACTGCTGTTAGAGAAATCGTTAAACAAAATCAACTCAGAAATAAACCAATTAATAATGCTGCAACAATTTATACAAAAGGTACTAAAAGAGCATGCAGATTATGGCAACATGAAGGGGGATTATCAAATTAAACATGTGGACAATCGTTATCTGAAAAAGTGGTTGGTGCTAGAGGATAACGAAACAATAACTGCACGAAGTTTATATGAAAAAAGACCGCAGTACCATCATTTATTTGAAACAGATTTGCATTATGTATACGATTCTGAACAAGTAACCTTATGCTTTGAAACCATTGAAACCACTCCCGCCCCTGACATTGTTTTAGAAAAAGGGTGTTATCTCTATAAAGCATTTTTTGTAACAGACGATCAGGATGTAGATCATGAGATTGCCAAGCTGGAACACTTTTTAAATGGGCATCACTACATGGTATTGGGACCAATCATCATTTTGGAGAAATCGTACCTATCCATGTTTAACAACGACAAGCTTCATTATGAGCTTCAAATTCAAATCGAGCATGCCTTAGATGATACCACTAAATGAGTACAAACGAGGTTATCATCGCCCATTACCAGGAACAAGATCGTGAGGCTGTAAGCAGGCTTTTGGTAGATGCATTTCACGGGAAATTTCACTCTCTCCTCTCTCTCGAGGACAATGAAATTGCTGATCTACTTATAAGACTTTGGGAACAAGATTCTACTTCTTTATCATCCAAACAAATAATCGCTTATGAAAACGGAGAAGTGGTTGGCACTATCTACTTAAAATGGCAGGATACAATCTCCCTTAAAAAAGGATCAATTAAACCACTGAATCGGGCTCCCTTTTTGCAGCTATTCAAGAAATTTGGATGCTTAAATGTCTGTAAGTTAATCCTTGGGTTATATTTTTTGGATTATCAACCTAGAGCAAAAGAGTGTTATGTGGCTCATTTAGCTGTTCGGGCCAGTCACCGCAATAAGGGAATTGGCAAAGAGTTGCTGGGTTGGGCGGCGGATTTTGTAAACAGTCATTCTGAGGTTGAAAAGCTAACGCTACATGTTGCTAACAAGAATAAACGAGCCATTAATATGTACCAGCAGTTGAACTTTGAGATCCATAAATCTGACTATAGCGCGGTAAGACATTTACTTTTTAAAGAGCCTATTTGGCATTACATGATAAAAAAAACATCGCTACAATCTGGGGGATCAATGAATGAAAAAGAAAAATAAGCTAACTGTCTGGATGATTACCATTTCGTTGTTGATTGCAGCGGTCCTGTTCGTACTACAGCAACATTCTTTTTCAATGACTGAGCAAAAAATTGAAATAGATACGCCTCAAGGTCAACTAACAGGAACCTTAGTTCTGCCCGAAAGTTACTCTGGAACCGTCGGACTGGTAGTTTTTGTTCATGGGGATGGCCCAGTTAATGATACTTACGATGATGGATATAAACCTTTGTGGGAAAAGCTCGCCTCTGCCGGATATGCTTCCTTATCTCTTAACAAACCGGGTATTGGGGGTTCCTCAGGGAACTGGCTAGAACAAAGCATGGAGGATAGAGCGCAAGAAACTATTTATGCGATTAACTGGGCTAAAGCCTTACCTATGATTGATGCTCAAGCTATTGGTTTGTGGGGAGCAAGTCAGGCGGGCTGGGTGATTCCTAAGATTGTTAAAAAAGTGCCTGATCTCGCCTTCAGTATTCTTGTATCCCCCGCCATTCAATGGATTTCTCAAGGACAATACAATACCAGACAAGAGATGATTTTAGAAGGTTTTTCAGAACAGGAGATAAAAAAGAGAGAAGATTATAACGCGCAAATCCTACTGCTACTTAAAGAACAGGCGTCGTATGAAAAGTACTTGCGAATTGCACAATCGGACGAATTAATTTCCAAAGAAAAATGGGGTTTTTTCGCTAAAAATTATCAGTCAGATGCGAGCGGGGATTTAAAAAACTTCACTACACCTGTCCACTTAGTTCTTGGCGGGCAAGATATAAATGTAGATGTTGAGGAAACCGAACGTGTTTACCGTGAAAAAATTCCTGAAAACCTACTCTCCGTCTTCTATATTCCTGATGCTGATCACTCTATGCTCTCAAAAAAGAATGCCTTATCACCATTAAGAACATATTTGACCGCTGTCTTTTTTCCACGACATATTGTTGTTGAGCCATATTTAGATGATTTGGTTCACTTTGTAAGCCAGTTTTAATCTGTTTGCCATTCATTATGCACTCTCGCCAGCTGAACTCCCTACGTTCGGACTGTATAGCTCTTATTTGCCAATTATCTTCGTTTTCGCCACGTTATCGGACTCAGTTGCAGTTATTTACTCAAAAACACTCCTCAGTTCCACTTTTTCAGCTCATTAAGAGCTATGCAGTCCGAAACTCAGGGAAAATGAGCGAATTAGCTGAAATAGCTACACTACGGTCCGCAACCACCACGCGGAAGTACTTAACAACAGCACAAGCCCGTGTATTGGCTATGATTTCCCCAGAATCTACGTATCTTATAGAATACCTAGGTCTATCACCAATGCACTCCCTACGTTCGGACCGTACAGCCCTTATTTGCTGAATTTCCTCGTTTTCGCCACCTTATCGGACTCAGTTGCAGCTATTTACTCAAAAACACTGCTCTGATCCACTTTTTCTGCTCATTAAGAGCTATGCAGTCCGAAACTCAGGGAAAATGAGCGAATTAGCTGAAATAGCTGCGTTACGGTCCGTAACCACCACGCGGAAAGTACTTAACAACAGCACAAGCCCGCGTATTGGCTATGATTTCCCCAGAATCTACGTATCTTATAGAATACCTACGACTATCACCAATGCACTCCCTACGTTCGGACCGTATAGCCCTTATTTCCTGAATTTCCTCGTTTTCGCCACGCTATCGGACTCAGACGCAGCTATTTACTCAAAAACACTGCTCTGATCCACTTTTTCCGCTCATTAAGAGCTATGCAGTCCGAAACTCAGGGAAAATGAGCGAATTAGCTGAAATAGCTGCGTTACGGTCCGTAACTCCAATCGCGGGTGTAATTTTGACTCAAACGATCGCGGACTTCCACTGCGAGCATACTTATCGGCAGCTTCGGCGCCCGTAACCACCACGCCAGCGTACTAACCACCAGCAACAAACTCCGAAAACTCCACGTAAGTAGCAGAAGCAAAGGCATAAACCGGGTGTCATTAACTCAGATTATCCCTCTCCTGCTGCATAAACAGCGTTATATGGCGTATTGATTATAGCTGTACGCTTTAGTGATAACGTATAATTTCGGATGATCAAGCTTAGCTTTGGTCAAAATCGATCATATAAGGAGAGGTTTTAATCATTGAGAAAACAACAACGTTTGTTAGCCATGCTCGTAACCTTCCTGCTTTTGTGTTCCTCTTTTCCGTTATCGATGTTTGCAGAGGAAGCACCTGATCCTTATGAAGGAATGATTAACATTCAAAGTGAATGGCAAGGTAGCGTATTTGGTGATGTTGGGGGGCAAGACAAGATTACTGCGGCCAACTTTGGCATTACGGAGAACACGGATGGATCAGCAACACTGCGAAGCTCGAACGATAGAGGTAAAGTATCGGGCAGCACGGAAGGTATCGCTTATTACTTTAAAGAAGTTGATCCAAGCGTTAATTTTGAATTGAAGGCAACGGCTCACGTGGATGCTTGGACAGCCAATAACCAAGTTTCCTTCGGAATAATGCTGCGCGGCAATGTGTGGGATAACCAATTCGGAGCCTACTCTGGAGATTATGTCGCCGTGGGTGCTTTGGATCAAGAAATGAAAGCGTTTCATAAATTGCAAAATACAAGCCTACAGAAACTTGGGTACGTGTTTGATAACGCTAATCGCCCTGCCCAAGGAGAGAATTACGAATTAAGCATCAAAAAGACCGGAAATCTGTATATTGTCCGCATCGGCAATGAAACCAAAACGATCGAAAGCTTTGACGGCTCCATTCAATATGTGGGCCTTTATACTGCTAGAAATACTACGGTTACGTTCCGAAACATTCAATTCAGTCAAGAAGGCCAAATCGAGCTAGGACCTTGGGGCTTCAGCGCCTTCGGAGGCAATACTAGTCCAGCTAAGAACCCCGAACCAATAATTGAAAGTCCAACCTCTGTAACGATGACGACTTACGGCGGCAAAATCTCCAGCAGCGATGAGGGATTATCTTTTTATTCGAAAGAGATTCCTGTGGATGCGAACTTTGAACTGAAAGCGACCGCTTCAGTGATTGCTTTTAATAGCAATAGCACTGTCAGCACACCTAACCAGAAATCCTTCGGTCTTATGCTCCGCGACAGTATTGGGACGAACGGAGATACAAGCACAACCACTTCTAACTATGCGGCGGTGGGTGCTTTGGATCAGGTAATGAAAGGTTTTTATAAAAAAGACACCCAAGTGAAGTTAAATCCTTTTAGCGATATCCAGGCCCCGTCCACAGGAACTGTATATTCGCTAAGTATTAAGAAATCAGGAGATACTTATCGATTAAGTGTGGGTGATCAGACCGAAATCATAACTCTGGACGATACGTTCACAGATACTCTTTTTGCCGGAATTTATGTAGCTAGAGATGCAACTGTTACTTTCAGTGACATAGACATCCAGCTTGAATCCAAAATCGTAACCAGCTTAACCGCTGATACGAGCGCAATGACGAAAACCACTTATCTGGTTGGTGAGCCCCTTGATTTGACTGGATTAGTCGTTAAGGCTATTTTTTCTGATGAGAGCGAGGCAGTTTTATCTTCTACGGATTATATTGTTACAGGCTTTGATAGCAGCAAGGTTGGAGAAAATATCATAACCATTAACTACAACGGTGCTTTCGTGAGCATTCCTTTGCAAATCGTTCCATTATCTATGACCTCATTATCAGTGAAGTATTATCCAGCTAAAACCGTATATTACCCAGGGGATACCTTCGATCCAGAAGGTCTTGTTCTTGTTGCCAATTATAACGACGGCTTCCTGACCAAAGAGCTGACCAGTGATCTTTATTCCCTCTCCATTAACGGACAACCGGTCAGCGATTTATTACCGTATCTATTTACGCAATCAGGCTCCACAGCGGTATCCGTTACTTCAACAGAGGCGCCGGCAATCACATCGACCTTTAATGTGGAAGTAAAAGCAGCGACTTTATCCGCTTTAGAAATTCGAAATGAACCTAAACAAACACTCTACTATATCGGGGACTCCCTCAAACTAGAAGGACTTGTGGTTTATGCTCATTACAGTGATGGTACACAGATTCGGCTGTTGAACAATGAATACAAGGTCTCTCCTCTCGACACCACGACATCTGGGGATAAAAAAATCACAATTACGCATAAAGGCTTAACAACCTCTTTTCAAGTTAAGGTCAACGTTAAAAAACTAGTAGGCATCGAAGTCACCAGCTATCCTAAAACTACCTTTTTTATTAACGAAAACTTTGACAGCAAAGATCTCTTCGTATCCAAAGTGTATGATAATTCAGATAGAGAGAAGCTAAACAGCTATACGCTCGACACTTCCAAGTTCAACAATCAGGCAGCTGGAGTGTATGAAATTGGCATACTCCCTACCGATACTTCTATTATGCCCATTACGTATTCCGTTACAGTAAAAGAAAAGATGGATCCCGTTTGGAAAAGCATTCAATTCGGTCAGTCCACTTCAGCTACTAACAATCAGACGATTGTCAACGAGGATGGATCCGCCCAACTGATCGCTTTGGAAGGCGGCGGTAAAGTCACCGAAGATCATGACGGCATTACCTTCTATTACACCGAGCTAGATGCTGCGGAAGATAATTTCGTGCTGTCTGCGGATATCCAAGTGTTGGCTTTTGCAAAAAATCCATATGACGGGCAAGAATCTTTTGGCATTATGGCACGTGACGTCATCGGCACACAAGGAAATTCTAGCGTCTTTGCATCCAATATAGCTGCCATCGGTGGTTATAGCGGCGGGACGAAAAGCGATCTGGGCACACAGCTTTTTGTCCGTACGGGAGTTGAAAAAACGGATGGGACTGGCAGTAAAGGGATTCAAACCATCATGCTTCAAAAAGAACGTCCTGCACCTGCCAATACTGTTCCAGCAGCACCTTACCATTTAACCTTAGCAAAGACGAATAGTGGTTTTACAGGACAGCTCAATAATGGCCAGCAAGCTATTCATTTCACACCAGACATTCTAAGCGTACAGGATTCAAAAATGTATGTCGGATTCTATGCTGCTCGTTTAGCCACAATTAATGTAAGCAATATTCAATTAACAGTCACTTCAGCAGCTACAGATTCTCCTAAAATAGAACCACCTGCGACTCCCGTCACACCTAGCTTAAATATACTTTCACTAAGTAAAACCTCAGATCCAGCTTACCAAATGATTGTGCGCTCTAATGTCAACGGAACGGTGACGTTGAAGCAAGGTTCTACGATCATCGCTCAGGATATCGAGGCAATATCTGGTAAACGTCTTTCTATTCCCACGAGACTTCTTGATCAAGGAGATACGAACTTCAGCATTACTTTTTTACCAGATGATACTCAGTATTTGACCTCTTATGAGAAGATCATCAGCAACTTTACCGTCACCCTAAAAAGTTATAACGAAGATGATGAGATCTACGTATCCCCCACCGGATCAAGCTCCGGAGATGGAACAATCAATCTCCCACTTGATATCGATACTGCGATTGATTTCGTTAAACCAGGTCAGCATATTATTGTGCTTGAGGGTCGTTATGTGCGGAAATCACCACTTGAGATAAAAAAGTACAATGATGGCAAAGCCTCCGCCAAAAAGTATATAGAAGCAGCACCAGGAGCAAGACCTATCTTTGATTTTGACAAAAAAACAGAAGGCGTTCTCTTGAGCGGAAACTATTGGCATGTGAAGGGACTTGATTTCACTCGCTCAGCTGGGAATACCAAGGGCTTTACAGTGGGAGGCAATTATAACATCGTTGAAAATAGCCGTTTCTATGCGAATGGTGACACTGGTCTACAAATCAGCCGAACAGATGGTACCGCGATAGAACTCAGTGAATGGCCTTCCTACAACTTAATTCTCAACAGTACCTCCTTCGACAACCGTGATCCATCTGACAATAATGCCGATGGCTTTGCGGCAAAATTGACTGCGGGTGTTGGTAATATTTTTAGAGGTTGTCTGGCGCATAACAATATCGACGATGGCTGGGACTTATATACGAAAGCAGGCTCAGGTGCAATAGGTTCAGTGCTGATTGAGCACAGCGCCGCCTTCAACAATGGGTTCTTAACAGACGGAACCGTAGGTGCCGGTGATAAAAATGGCTTCAAGCTTGGTGGCGAAGGCATTCATGTCACACATACCATCCGCGATTCCATCGCCTTTGGTAATGGCGCTTATGGTTTTACAAGCAATAGTAATCCAGGTGTGATCGCCATCAACAACATCGGATTTAACAATACGCGTGGTAATATAAGCTTCACCACTTATGATCACATTACTGCAGACTTTACGATTGACGGTTTCTTATCTTACCGAACTGCCAACATTGCAAAAGACCAATATCCAGCTTCTTTAGCTGCGGACAATAATTTCATGTTTGACGGTACGCGATCGGCGAATAAATCAGGTTTAGAACTGAGCGATTCTAACTTTGTCAGCTTAAATCCTGTAGTCAATTACTCTCGGGATGCTGACGGGAATATAATCTGGGGCGATTTCTTGAAGTTCATTCCTTTGGATGGACCGGAACCAAGTCCGACGGCTTCTCCGAGTCCGACCGCTTCTCCAAGTCCGACGGCTTCTCCAAGTCCGACGGCTTCTCCGAGTCCGACTGTTTCTCCGAGCCCAACGGCTTCTCCAAGTCCGACGGCCTCACCGAGTCCGACTGTTTCTCCGAGTCCGACCGCTTCTCCAAGTCCGACGGCTGCCGCGAGCTCAGGCAGTTCCGGATCATCGGTTGGAGATTCGGCCACTACTATACTCCATTTGGACGGTAGCGTAAGGATTGAGATACCTACTACTATGAATGGAGAAAAAGCTAGCGCAATATTGACTGAATCTTCCTTACAAAAGATTATGGCTTTAGCCAAACCTAATTCCGCAGGCCACAAAATCCTAAGAATTCAGCTCGCAGAGGAACAATCGTCAAATGTTGGCTCATTTGAAGTCACTCTCCCTGCTGCAGCATTTCTTGTTGGAGCATCCACATTGCAGCTGGAGATCAATACATCACTAGCTACCTTTGTACTTCCGGATAATCTATTCCCGGCGAAGACACTGGACAATGTGAAGACGGTTACCTTGCTCCTCAAGCCTGTCGATACAACAGGAAGTTTAAAGAAGCAATTGGGTGAAAGTTTGCTTATTGATTACGAGTTACTTTTGGATGGTACAACAGTTCAATTAGAGAGTTTAAATTCGGCCATACAAATTGGGCTTCCTTATCCTGCAGCTGTACCTCCATTGAACAACGCCTTTATTGTAGTGTGGAACGTCAATGAGCACGGAGTCATCCAACCGGTAGTAGGCGGGAATTATGATTCAGATAAGAAGCAAGCTATTTTCTCAACAACAAATTTATCTGGACAATACGCCGCCGTTTACAATCACAAAACGTTCAGGGACATATCTGATTCTCATTGGGCGAAGTTTATTGTAGAAGTACTAACATCAAAAGGTGTCATTAATGGTGTAACAGAAACAGAGTTTAGGCCCGACCAGACTGTTACACGTGCAGATTTCGCACTTTTATTGGTTAGAGCTTTAGGTCTATCTGCAGCAGAAGGAAATAGCTTTGCTGATGTGTCACCTAACGATTATTTTTATGAGGGACTTATGACAGCTCAGAAATTAGGGGTCGTTACGGGCCAAACCGACGGCCTTTACCACCCTCATGACTCCATCTCCAGACAAGAAATGTTTGTTATGGCAGCTAGGGCATTGAAGGCTGCTGAGGTATGGGAATCGAATACGACCGCTTCCTCCCCCTCTGCATTAGACAGCTACACCGACCATAATCAAATTTCTAATTATGCGGCAAATGATATTGCAACGCTGGTATCAGCAGGTCTCATTAAAGGAGACTCTCAGCAGCAGCTTACACCAACTGCCCATTCCACACGTGCCGAAGCCGCCATGCTGATTTACAGAATTATGATGCAAAAATAAAAAAAGAACTCCAAGACCACTATACTCGTGGTTTTGGAGTTCTTTTTATCCTCTTCCCTCCCCCCTTTAAGTCTTCTAGTTCATTTCCTTATCAGGAGGATTGGAAACCCGATACCCTTTCGGCGATTGATGGGTGATTTTCTGGAAATTCCGATGAAATGACCGTAAGTTACTATAGCCGCAAAGGTTGGCAACTTCACCAATAGTCAGATTCGAGTTTTTTAATATATAACATGCTTGTGAGATCCGATAGTGATTCAAGTAATCTGTGAAGGGCATTTTCATCAGCTGGACAAATAGCTTTGATAAATACGGGTAATCATATTGCAGATGTTTTGCTACAGCTTTTAATGTGCAATCGGCAGAATAATTTTGTTCTACAAAAAGCAGGATTTTATAGAGCACCTTTGTTTGCGGGGACTGTTTGACCGGAGCAAATGATGTCTGACAGATCAACTGCGCGCATACACCATACAGGAAACTTTTCTGGCTATAAATTGAATCCAGCTTTGTACAATCAGGTTCATTCACAGCATGGAGAACATTATCATTTGGTATAAAGCTTTTATAATTCATGTGAAAATCACCTATCAATTCTGTGGAGAAGAGGATTACCATAATCTCCGAAAAATCAATCGTCTCAAATTCATGCATCTGATTAGGAAAAATAAAAACCAGATCATTTTTCTGTACCTGATAGCTTTTCCCATCAATGGTGATAGATAACTGCCCGTCTTTGACATAAATAATCTCAAATGCCCGATGAAAATGAAGTGGAAAATGATAGTTTTTCAATGGAATGAGTTTAAAGTAATCTTTTTCGCCGACACCATGTTTTTCAAAAAAGGGCCACAAGTAGATTCTCCTTCACGAAAACACTAATTTTGTCTTAAAGTGTACTATATAAAGTATAGAACTAACAACGTTAATTCCTATAATATTGGATAAAGTCAACCAAGCGGAGGTTATAGGACAATGGAATATCACGTATCAAAAACTGGTTCAGATCAAGGTCAAGGCACTCAACATAATCCCTTTTTAACCATCAATAAAGCGGCTTCAGTAGCTGTGGCTGGGGATAAGGTTATCGTTCATGAAGGGATATATCGTGAGTGGGTAAAACCGAGATACAAAGGATTAAGCGAACAAAGAAGAATTATTTATCAAGCCGCTGAAGACGAACAGGTTGTCATAAAAGGCTCTGAGCATATACAAGATTGGCAGCAGGTTGAGAACCAAATATGGAAAGTGATCTTGCCGAACACGTTTTTTGGCAGCTTTAATCCGTATGTTGAGGAAGTGTCTGGCGATTGGCTCGTCACTATAGAGGAGACAAGACACTTAGGGGATGTATATCTAAATGGCATGTCTTTTTATGAGGTCAGTCAGTATGATCAACTGGCAGCTCCTGTCGAAAAGCTGGAGTTCAAGGATCTCTGGACACAAGAGATGGTTCCGGTCCAAAATCCAAAACAGACGACCTACGTTTGGTTTGCCGAAGTAAGCCCTGACCACACCACGATTTACGCTAATTTCCAAGGTGCCAACCCGAACAAAGAACTGGTAGAAATCAATGTACGCAGATCTTGTTTCTACCCTGAAGAAACCGGAATTGATTATATTACTGTAAAAGGTTTTGAAATGGCGCATGCGGCAACACCTTGGGCACCTCCAACGGCAGACCAGCCCGGACTGCTGGGCACTAACTGGAGCAAAGGCTGGATTATTGAAAATAATATCATTCACGATGCCAAATGCAGCGCTATCAGTATCGGCAAAGAAGCTTCCACAGGCCATAATTACCGCACCCTTCGAAAAGACAAACCCGGATATCAATATCAGCTTGAATCCGTCTTTACTGCTGAGCGACAGGGCTGGAGCAAAGAATCGATCGGTTCACATCTTATCCGCCATAATACCATTTATGATTGCGGCCAAAATGCCATCGTCGGCCACTTAGGTTGTATTTTCAGCGAAATTCATCATAACCATATTTACAACATTGCGACAAAACGGGAATTCTGGGGCCACGAAATTGCGGGGATCAAGCTTCACGCACCGATCGATACTCACATCCACCATAACCGGATTCACGATTGTACTTTAGGTTTATGGCTGGATTGGCAGACCCAAGGGACAAGAATCAGCAAAAATCTGTTCTATCAAAATCATCGGGATTTGTTTATAGAAGTAAGCCATGGCCCTTACATTGTTGACCATAATATCTTGACAGCTAAACATGCTTTAGAGAATGTAGCCCAAGGTGGAGCCTATATCAACAATCTGATCGGCGGCAGGATGGTTCATCGAAAGGTACTAAACCGGTCCACGCAATATCATCTTCCGCATAGTACAAAAATTGCCGGTTTCTCACTTATTTATGGTGGGGACGATCGGTTCTATAACAATATCATTGTTGGAAAAGACGGATGGACAGGCGTGGGAACATCACATTTCAATCACTACACCACCTCTTTGGCGGAGTATATCGAGAATGTCCATAAGTTACACGGTGATCTTGAGGAGTTTGAACTCGTTGAACAGCCTATGTTCATTAATAACAACGCTTACTTAAACAGTGCAGAGCCTTTCGAAAAAGAGAATGTAAAGCTGGTTGAAGAAAGCTTTGATCCAGACTTCTTTATTGTAGATCAAGGAGATGAGGGATTCCTTTCCATTGATCTGCCTGATAGCTTCGTTAACTTCTTAGGTGAAGTACATTCAACTGAAACTTTGCCGCGGGTGCGCATCGTGGATGCCGAGTTTGAGAATCCGGATGGCAGCAATATAATCCTGGATACAGATTTTCTGGATAACAAGAAAGAGAATAAAAGCACTTTAGGACCTCTTACACTTTTGAATAAGGGCAAAAATTATATTAAAGTGTGGTGATCGGTAAAGCAGGTGGCTAGTCCACCTGCTTTTTTCATTGCAATCATTGAGTCTGCTACTTATTGGCCTTAATCTTTTGAATAGATACTTCGTTTTGTTCTATTATGATTTGATATTCAACAATCTCTCCTGCTTTAAATTCTTCGTTAAATTCTTTACTGACCGATCAAAGAATTGATCTGAAGGTCATGGACGATAAATAAAACGAATATAGATAAGTCTTGTGAAAAGTTATCTGAATGATACTCTAATTCAAAATAATAATCCTGCCCGTGATTACACCCTTTTCATCTCTGGAAAATTGAAGTGCCCTAGTTTCTTTATCGTCCGCACTGAAGCTTACGGAATCCGAGTAACCGATTTGCCCTTCCTCAAACATATTTTGGACAAAAAGCTTAACACTCCAGTTATCGTATTCATAATTGAAAGCCCCTTGTTCATCAACACGCACTTCCTTTACAGATTCAGGGATAATCGTGCCGGTGGAGATTTTTTTCTTCATATCCTCTATTTTTTTAATTAGTTCCTTCTCATCATCATCAATAGAGGCAGCTGCATCTGTTGAAACCGCTGAATCAACTTTGCTGTCGGCAGAGGGTTCTTTCAACAGCTCTTGTAAATAGCTCTCAGCTTTGACAGGGTCAGCTTTGGTTGGGTCCAGCGGAAGTTCAAATAGAATAGCGGTTCCCTTGTAATCGTTATTAGCGCTAATTTCCCCTGTACTTTCATTATAAGCAAACGCATCTTTGCTGAAAAAAGAACTACCATTACTGACAGCTAGATATACCCCTCGGTCAGCGAACATCTCCACTCCATCACATTCAATCAGCCGGTACATAATTCCATCTATAACAGCCTCGCTATAGCCACCATTCATTGTTGTGATATTAACCTGCCATGGTTTTAGTCCCTTTATAAGCGGTGACACAAAGAATGGATCCTGGCCATACTCCGGTTCACTTGTAGCAGGCATGGGGCCACCGTCTATTCTGGCGATGGATACAACGGCATAGGTTCTGTTTGGGTTAATATTCTGATCAGACTTACTCAGTTCTGAAAGACCTTCCCCCGAGACTATTCCATTCAACGTCACGTTATAATCACCAGATATAACCGATTGGTTGATTTCAACAGCATCCCTGCTTTCGAATGCTTTTGCCAGCAGTTGCTGGCCCAGATGCTCAGCAATCTGCTTGGGGCTAAATAGCTGTGTAGCTGCATAAGCCGTTAAAGACATTACAAGCGTGAATATAGCAACCATTAGTCCAATCGAAACTCTTTTTTTATAGGCTGGTTTCATTGGTTTAGTCTCCTTAAACTGTTGGATGATTCTTTCGTTTAATTCCTCTGTCGGCTCTGCTGTAGAAGCTAGCGCTTGCTTTAGCAGTTGATCCAACTTTTCGGAGTTATTCATTGGGATTCAACCTCCAAAATCTTTTTCATCGCCTTGCGGGCTTGGAAAAGTCTGCTTTTAACTGTGCCCGGTGGAATCCTTAGCGCTGAAGCAATCTCATCAACGGTCATTTCTGCGGT
This sequence comes from Paenibacillus sp. FSL R7-0048, assembly GCF_038004505.1. Taxonomy (NCBI): domain Bacteria; kingdom Bacillati; phylum Bacillota; class Bacilli; order Caryophanales; family Paenibacillaceae; genus Paenibacillus; species Paenibacillus sp. FSL R7-0048. The sequence goes on from NZ_JBBORF010000001.1 coordinate 4,168,034, forward strand.
ATAGTACAGATAGAGCGGTATTTTCAGTTTCTCATTCAGCCGGTCTGCGGCAGCATGAATCATGTGCCGAAGCTCCTGGGACAGCAATGCATCCTCTGGCATAACCTCTCCATCGGAAGTACACGCCAGATCGACCGCTTCATTATAATCTGCTGTAGGTGCAATTCTTTGCCGCCATGCCCATTTTCTGCGTTTGTTTTTGCGTAATGAGATAGCAATCGAGATAAGGAACGCTTTCGGATTTTGGTTCAGGTCCATTTTATGCCGCATTTCCATAGCTTTTAAAAAAGTCTCCTGATAGAGATCGTCAGTATCCACCCTATTCCCCGCAAGCGTAAAACAAAATGCGTAAATTGCTTTGCCATGTAATTTTATTAGGTCACTCAACTCTTCAATTTCCAAGTAGGCTACTCCTTTCTGAATGGCCATTCACCTATATATTGTCGTAACCTTAGAATCGGTTCACTATTTTGCTGTTGACTTTGACCTTAGGGTAAGGTGTTAAGTAGAGCTAGAACCAAACATCGATGTTTTGGCTTGGAAGCTTAATTAAAACGAAAAAAGGAGATGACTTTTTGCTGTCGATTGGAGAATTCTCGAAGATATGCGAAGTTTCTACGAAGACGCTTCGATATTATGATGAGATCGGATTAATTCATCCCGATGAGATTAACCCTGAGAACGGTTATAGGTATTACTCCATTAAACAACTTAAAAAAATGCTTTTTATCAATCGTCTGAAAGGTTATTGTTTCTCGCTGGAAGAAATCAAAGACATTTTACAAGGGGAACAGAATCATTCAGAAGAGAAGCTCTACTCAGCCCTTAATCTCAAGAAAAAAGAAATACAGGAGAAAATAAGCGCTTATGAATACACCTTACAACAAATCAATAGTGATGTTTTAAATCTGGAGAAAGGTATTCCCATGATGTCTTACCTGAATGAGATAAAAGTAGAGCTTGTTGAAACTCAGCCTATGAATATTCTTTTTATGCGTCAGATGTTGAGCAGTGATGACTATGCGTTAGGTTATGGACATTATTTTAGCAGGCTATATGAAAAAATCGCCACGGAAAAACTCACTTTGCTCGGTACGCCAATAACGATATATCACAGCCATGAATATAATCCAGCCGGAAATGATACAGAGTTTGCTCTCCCCATAAAAGAGGGTGTAAAAGGTACAAGAGATTTGCCTGATGCTCTTTGTGCGAGATCTGTTCTTAAAGGCGCCTATTCAGAATTGACCTCGGTCTATGCTCAGCTGAGAGAATGGATAGAAAATGAAGGTTATGAATGGGTGAACTCACCTTATGAAATCTACTTAACGGACCCGACACAGGTTGCTGTGCCTGAGGATCTGGTTACTGAGGTCTATTTTCCAGTAAAGAAAAAAAATTCATAAAGGAGTAACTTTCATGCTCAAAAACAATTATCCAACTTCAGATTGGCAAATCTCAGCCCCCGCAAACTTAGGAATGGATGCTGATATGCTTTCAGAACTAGAATCGAGGATCAAATCCGAGTATAGCAATATCAATGGGATTGTTGTGGTAAGAAATGGAACTATTGCTTATGAAAAATATTATAATGGCGCTGGCCTGAATGACACACATCATGTGGCCTCTGTAACAAAAAGTATCATATCCGCGCTCATAGGCATTGCCATAGATGCTGGCTGTATTAACAATGCAGATCAAAAGGTACTGGAGTTTTTCCCGGACTATGTTCCAAACGCTGCTCAAGATCCGCAAAAACAAGAAATCACCTTACGCCATCTCCTGACGATGACCGCACCTTATGCTTTTGCAGATTGGCACGAACCGCTGGAGCAAATGTGTATGCAGCCTGACTGGGTAAAATATACGCTGGATATGCTAGGCCAACAAGGAACAATTGGGGATTTCAAATATTCTACCGCTGGAGCACATCTGCTTTCTGCCATCATCACGCGCAGCACTGGACAAAGTGCCCGTGAGTTCGCCAACGAACGTTTATTTAAACCTATCGGAATGAATGAAATCCCGGATTATGAGATGAGCTCATTTGGGTTCGATGATTTGTTTGGGGTTAATGTGAAGGGGTGGGTGGAAGACCCCAATCGTATCACCACAGGAGGTTGGGGACTTACGTTGTCTCCACGCGATATGGCGCGTTTTGGTTTATTATATTTGAACCGTGGACAATGGGAGAATAATCAGATCATTTCGGAGACATGGATTGAGGAATCAACAGCGATGAACCCTAATCATTACGGTTACTTGTGGTGGCTACGCGAAGAAGACGGGGTTTACACCTACTCAGCGTTAGGTGATGGCGGTAATGTCATTTGCTGCATTCCAGAAAAAAAACTTGTCGTAGCCATCGCCTCAGAATTCACACTTCAGCCTCGTGACCGGTGGCCTCTGATTAAGGATTGTATTATTCCGTCTGTTGTAGAGTAAAGAAGATAGAAAACATGCTGGTTGCCACTACTTCATTAACAACTAGGAGAGCAACCAGCTGTCTACACTCTAAATCATTTTGCTTCAAGGAAAAATAATATCGCCTTCGTTGCTGCTTACATCAAAAAATCCTACTTTGTGTTTTATAGCCAACTCCCGCATCGCCGTATAAGCTTCCTCAGCTACAGAATAAGCGAAAGCCGCATAGATGACGGATGAGCCAAGCGAGTAGTCAGTCAACCGGTTATCCGTTCCGGCTTCCTCCATCGCTTCAAAAATCTCGTCCTCTACATTCATATTAGGAAATTGCTCAGACAACTCACTATAAAAGCGTTGCAACGCCTCCGATAAAACTGATGGATCATTATAGGCATGGTCTTCCGACCACTGCACTTGCTGTTCATACCACTCCATAAACGCTGCTCTCTCTTGCGGTGCTTTAGACGTCTCGAATGCCATCAAATCATAGCTCATTTAAAATCCTCCTCTAACCCACCCTAATCGTGCATTTTCAGTTCCTATAAATTGTTGGGCTGTTTTGATTATATATTAAAAATCATCAGACCCATACTATAGAATCATGATACTTCCTCACCCGTTAAATATCATGTGAGCTCCGGTGTATCCACAAAAGTAACCACTGGCTCCATTACGCCATGTAGTTCGAATAAGATTAGCTCGTTATCACCTTGACGCAGAAGCGGCGCTGGTAAGTACAGTGTTTTAGTTGGACCCTTCTCCCAGTAGCGCCCTAAATTAAAGCCGTTTATAAAAACCTGACCTTTACTCCATCCATCCAGCTGCAAAAAAGTATCCTCAGGCTTACTGACTTGAAAGCTCCCCCGGTAAAAAGTGGGCTGCTGACGTTGCTCGCAATCTATCGGTGTGAATGATAATCCCTTAAGATGGGTTAAAGGCAAAGAACGAATCGTCCAATCATGCAGGAATTGATAGCCGAGTCTAACGCCACAGGTTATGCCTTTTGGATCACGAAGCAGCGGGCCATAATTTACACGCCCCATATTCTCCACAAGGATGTCAATCTGCAGTCCCTCCGTTGGAACCTCTAATGGAATTCCTCGCGGATCCCAGCGTTCAACTGTACCGACAAAGGCCCCATTCGCGAATACAAGCGCACGATCACGTACTTCTTGAAGGAAGAGCTCCGTACTGCTGCGGGGTCCACTGATCTTCGTCGAATACAAAATGAACCCATAATTCTGATTCAGTTTCTCCATTGGCTCGGGACATGCTCTATGTACTGGGTGAGACAAAACGTCTAACTGAGTGAACAGTGGTGCTGCTTCTGTCATCAACACTTTACCATAAGCTTGTGACTTTATTAACGGCGGTAATTCCAGGGGCGGCAACGTTACGTATTTCTCAATTATTGTCCGAGCTGCATAGAATTTTGCAGTTGGCTTACCGGATTCGTCCAGCAGCGTATCATAATCGTAGCTGGTTACGATGGGCTCATATTTGTCAAAAAGATTTGCCCCATTCATAAATCCAAAATTCGTCCCCCCATGGAACATATAGAAGTTAACAGAGGCTCCTAAAGCCAGCATTTCATCCAAAGTCTCCGCTACTTCAGATTCGGGGCGTGTATTATGCGGTTTCATCCAGTGGTCAAACCATCCATTCCAGAATTCCATACACATCAACGGTCCCGTAGGCTGATATTCACGTAGTTTAGCAAAGGCATCCTTTGCCCGTGAACCGAAATTCACCGTGGCGAACACTCCGTCAATCATGCCCCCTTGGAGCATATGATCTTCAGCTCCATCTGAAGTAAACAGCAGAACGTCCATGCCGCGGGCGATCATTCCTGCTTTTAGATCATTCAGGTAATTCTTATCACTACCAAAGCTTCCATATTCGTTCTCTACCTGAAGAGCAAGCACAGGCCCACCGTTAGTGCTTAACAAAGGCCGCAGACGTGGAAGCAACTCATCGAAATAGGCATCCAACTTAGATAAATAGACGTTATCATTACAACGCAGCTGTATGTTATTCTCCGCAAGTAACCAAGCTGGCAATCCACCGAATTCCCATTCCGCACAAATATAAGGACTTGGCCGCAAAATCACGTGCAAACCAAGCTCTCCAGCAAGTCTAACGAAAGCCTCGATGTCAGCAAATCCAGCAAAATTGAAGCTCCCCTCCTCTGGTTCGTGTAAATTCCAAGGAATATAGGTTTCAACAGTATTCAATCCACAAGCCTTCAGCTTCAGCAAACGATCCTGCCAATATTCCGGAACGATCCGGAAATAATGAAGCGCACCAGAAAGCAACCGGATGGGTTGTTCGTCTAATGTAAAATGATCCCCTGATATGGATAACTTCCGCATATAATTTCTCCTCCAACATTGAGATAGACTATTTAATTATAGGTAATAAAAATATCAACCCATATGGACGATTCTAATGAAATATATGGAGAATTCATTGGTTGCTAGAGGCTTTTGTGATGCTATACACTATATTCATAGGGGGTTGTTACGGATGTCAAAAAGAACTCATATTTGGTTAATTACCACAGATCAAATGCGTGCGGACGCACTAGGTATCGAAAACGCTTCCGTACTGACACCTGAGCTTGACAAGCTTGCTTCGGAAGGCACACTCTTCACTGGTGCTTACTGCGCTAGTCCTGTTTGCACGCCTTCACGTTCTTCCATTTTTACAGGCAGGTATCCGCATGTTCACGGTGCCTGGAACATCGGTACCACACTCAGAGAAGACGAACTTACCTTATGCGATCATTTAAAGAAAGCGGATTATAAAACCATCGGTATAGGAAAGATGCATTTCCGCCCTCAGATGAAGGGGGACTTTTCACAAGAATATGAAGAGCCTGCTTATCGTGACCGCGGAAGAGCTTACGATGGAACGTACTACGGATTTGATGAACATCATATTACGGAAGATAATTGTATCGGGGAATATATGGAGTGGCTTAGAGAGCGCAACCCTGAAGCGGCAGAACGTTTCAGCAAGGACCGTTACAGAGCTTCTAATGCTCAAAACGATGTGTGGGAGAGCGAAATCCCTCCAGAGCTACACCAGTCATACTGGATTGCTGAACGGAGCATCGATGTGATCCTCTCTCACAAAACCGAACAACCGCTATTTTTATGGACCAGTTTCGTCGATCCATATCACCCCTTTGACCCTCCAAAAGCTTATGCGGATATGTACGCTGACACTGACATTCCATCTCCAGCCAGCGAAGCAGACGACGTGCATCTTCGTCCTCCACATCTGCTGCGTCAGAGTCAGGGAGGATATTGGCCTGGTGGCGGTGAGGAGCATTCTCTTGATGAAGCGCATATGAAACGGCTCACCCGAAATTATTATGCGATGATTACCTTCATTGACGAGCAGATCGGACGTATTATAAAAGCTTGGCGTCAAAAAGATATGTACGATGATGTAGTCATCCTCTTCACCAGCGACCACGGAGAACTGCTCGGTGACCATGGGCTGATTTACAAAGGGCCGTGGTTTTATGAAGGGTTAACACGAATCCCGATGATCGTACGCGGTCCTGGGATTGCTTCCGGGCAACGGGTCCCTGCTTTGATGGAACATGTTGATATTGTCCCCACACTGCTTGCAGCCGCAGGTCTCAAAACTTCCTACGGAATTCAAGGTGTGTCACAGATGGAGGTGCTGGCTGGAAGAGAGTCCCATGTGCGTAATTCTGCCCTAACCGCTTATATTGCTCATGATCGCGGCATTAACGCTAAGTGTTTGCGTACAACACGCTATAAGCTGGTAATCTTCGCAGGTGAGACCTACGGTGAATTGTATGATTTGAAAGAGGATCCTCGTGAGAACTCCAATCGTTTTGAAGATCCCGATTATAGTGATATTCGCCATTCGATGATTGAATTGCTCGTCCATCGAATGATTCAAGATCAGGACCCTTTGCCTGAACGCCGGAGTAGCTGGTAAATTCACTAACCTTTCTTTCTATCCTTAACAGACTTAGGGCAACCTGAAAGTTCAGGTTGCCCTAAGTTATGATTATTTCCCCAATTGGGATGCCTTTAGAATATGAGAAATTGGGCGTCCGGCAATCCATTCTCCGTTGTTTACAAACCCTTCCTCTCGTCCCTCCAGCTCGTGAATAAGACGCTCTCTCCATTCTTTTATGCGCTCGAATTTATCAATACAGCCTATCGCATTAATCTTCTCAGAGGGGTCTGCCGCTAAATCAAAATACTGCTCTTCCCCTGTCTGAGAATACCAAATAAATTTCTCTCTTCCATCCGTTAAGAAGTGGTGGGACTTTTCTCCATAGGCTTGTTCCCCATGAATATAAGATCGCCACAATGTCTGATCTCCCCTGCACAGCGGCAACACACTTTGCCCTTCTACTGTAAATGGTATTTGGACGCCAGCAGCTTCAAGAAATGTGGGCATAATATCGCGAAGCTCTACAATGGAATCAAGCCGGGAGCCGGCAAGAAGTCCAAGCGTTTCTCCCGGATCAAACACTATGAAAGGAATCTTAGCACTTCCTTCATAAGGAAGAGATTTCCGGAAGTAATGGTGATCCCCCATCATTTCACCATGATCAGAAGTAAATAGAATCAAAGTTTCATTTAAAACTCCATACTCCTGCAGCCCATTGATCAACCTCCCAATTTGGTCGTCAAGATGCGTAATTAGCGCGTAATACGCGGCACGGGCACGATCCAATCTGCGCTTTGGCAAATTAGTGAACGAAGAAGTTGGATCCTTAGCTCCGTTTAAGGCAGCACTCTCGTCCACCCAATCTCCGATTGGAGGATCAGGAAATTCCAAGTCCTTGTACATATCTAGATAACATTGTGGCGGATCCAAGGGGGAATGCGGGCGAACGAAGGAAGACCATAGGAAAAATGGTTTCCCAGGGTCTCTTCTCCGCAAAAAGTCTAGCGACTCGGTTACGCACCAATTCGTTGGATGCATCGCTTCCGGCAAGTGCCAGGGGCGGGCAACCGTTGAGGCGTTGCAATCGAGGCCTAAGTCAGTGATATCCGAATTGGTATCAGTTTGTCTTCGCAGCCACTGCAAATAATCGTCCACTTGATCATAGTGTTCATCATGGAACGTTTGGTTCTTATCCCGATTGTAGTGAAGATATCCATCATGAAGCACCACATTATGGAATCCACATAGATTACGTGCAGGATACACATGCATCTTGCCAACACACTGCGTATGATAACCAGCTTGAGCAAGCTCGCCGGCAATCGTATGGGCGTAATTCCATTCAACCTTATCCTGATAACCAACCCGGCCATGTGATCTTTGCCCCATTCCTGTCATGATAGCAGCCCTGGCGGGAATACAACTGGGGGTAGCCGAATACGCGTGCTCAAATAAGATCCCCCTTGATGCCAGAGCGTCCAGGTTGGGTGTCTCAACGACGGGATGTCCCATAATGCTCAGGCAATCAAAACGCATCTGATCTACGGTGATAAGCAGAAGGTTAGGCTGCTTTGTGCCCTTTTGATTGTCCAGATTAGTATCAATCATAACCTCACCCCCTTCTTAAACCCCAGCGATCACGGATGGTGTTGCAATCGTGTGCCATAAATTCGCACTTATCGCCCTGGGGTTGCCCTCGTCAACAAGGCCGTCGAACGTCAGAAGCTCCTCTTCTAATTCAGCAATCTGTTCCACGTTCCCTTCGACATAACGATTGATTCGATGAATCGCCGTTCTGATTCTCTGAAGCAATCCTCCCATACGAAGATCAAAGACATCAAGACCAAACACCTTATTTTCCTGCTCCCATTGCACTCGATAGTCGTCCATGAATTGTCTGGCCAAATCAGATAATTGTGGCAAAGTCACCTTGGCAAAGTGAGCCAATTCCTCTAAATCTCCACGATGATAAGCTTCGTGTATAGAAATCCCGATTTCGCTCTTTATTTCGAGCAAGCGACACAAGCTGGCTTGTACAGAAAATATGGATTGCCAAGGCGAATTGCGAGTGATCGCCTGTTCGAGCTTTTCTGCACTTTGCTGATAATGCTTCGAATACGAGCTAGGAATAACATGTCGATCGAACAAACCACATAAAATATCTTGATAAAGCAAGTATTTAGCCGGATTGATAGAACATCCCCCCGGTGCCGAATTACCCGGAACCAAGTTGGCCGCATCGAGTGCCATAAAGTCATCATAATTGCCTTGCACGCAGCTACTGAATCTTTCTTTGACATGGTTCTCCACGAAACATCTCGTGTAGCAGAGCTCCGCCCAAAGTTGAAGGGTAGGAAGAACCGAGAAAACGGAAGCTTCAGCGCCATTATCTCCCCATGCGGTAATCAACACTTCTTGAATTCCATACTTAACACAGCTATCATGAGCCAGCAGACTGACATGGCGACTGAATTCATTGTTTGGAGCGAAGCCCATCCATTTCCAAGCACCACCTGCAAATCCAATATGATCATTCAGCTGCTTATGTTTGCTTAACATCCCGTCGTATTTCTCCTGCGTTTCCGAATAATAATCCCAGTAGATCAAGGTAACATCTTCAGGAATCAGCTTTACAATATCAGGGCTAATTGGACTTTCAGCATCGTAATATTCTCCGGAACTGGCCAGACGAAAAAACATGTCGCTCCACATCATCGTCTGGAAACCATATTTTCTGGCGATCTCCATAACAGTGCTAAAGTGTTTTAACATTAACGAGGAGCGATCCTGATACCCATGCTTATCCAGGTATTTACCAAGTCCCATCATATGAGCTTCGTCCATCCCGATATTTATGCGGCGACTGCTTACATGAGCCGACATAAAAGCAAACATTCGATCAATTAACTCATAAGTTCTGGGATCATCAATAAGGAGAATATCCTGGAAATCCACAAGCGGTGCATGTGCCTGCCATTTCAACGCTTGGCCGAGATGGGCCAGGGTCTGAATACAAGGAACCAGTTCTATGCCAAATAACGCGGCATACTGTTCCAGCTCCCGAATTTGATCTCCTGTATATCGGCCTCGCAAATAGCCGAAATAAGGGTATCCCTCCAGTTCGTAGGTGTCTTCCGTATACAACTGAACCGTTGAATATCCCATAAGCGCTAAACGCCGGATCAATTCCTTATATCCTTCATAGTTAAGAACCGCATTTCGCGAACAGTCTACCATGAAGCCTAACTGTTCATAAACCGGCCGTTCATTAATTTCAACTCGTTCTCCGCGGCGTACGTTCTCAAGAAATCGGCTGAGTGCCCGGAACAATTGATGCTCCTGTTCATACGCAATGGTGACCTGAGCCTCATCGTAAGATATTCGAATGCCCTTCCCTTGCTTCTTACAAATCACTGGTATCCCTGAGCGTTCCATTCGAATACTCAATATTCCCGCTACTTCTGAAACAGCTGCTAACTGTTTCTCGGTTAACCCTGTCAAATGAATGCTAAGGTTCATAGACTTTACCCTCCCAATCTTATAAGTATGCGGTCTGTAGCGCCGCACAGTCTAAGCCATACTTCAAATAATTAAACGGAAGATCCGGGCTACTAGCGCCCGGATCTTCTCTATTCATCCATTATTCAATACCTTGTTCCTTGGCCTTCTCATTTACTTCCTCTATCATTTTATCAAGACCTTTAGCCTTATAATCGTTCACAATGCTATTCCAGTAACTCTCAACGGGTTCTTTGGAAAGCATGATCTTAAGCAAATCATCATGGTCAAGCACAGTAAATTTATCCTTTGTTGGGGTGGACATATAAGTTAACCTAATGTCGTATTCTGGCACCTTTGTATTGTTCTGAATCCAGTCGATGTAATCGACAGCTTCTTTGCGAATTCCTTCATTAGCAATCGTCGGGTTATCCATGTTATAGCTATCTGAAGTTTCATAAGCCACCAAATTCTTCAGAAATCTGCTAGCTGGATACTTCTCATTTAATGAACCCTTTTCAATGACAACCTTCTGCCCATTTTCGAGCTTATAATCTACACCTTCGATGCCATAAGTCAACAGATCCTTGCCTTCAGGAGACAACACATAATCATAGAGTGCCATGATGCGATCCATCTTTTTATCGTCAATCTTATTGCTGAAATAGCTTTCTGACCAGTATGTTTTAAAGATGGCATGTGAGCGTTCACCATCAGGACCGATAAGCGGCTTGAGCGCCTTCACGCTCTCCGTCATATTCTTATCCGGATAAGCTGTTTTCCAGCGTTTTTCATACATATCGCTATTTAAATTTATGAAACCTCCACCGCTTAGAAGAGCAGCTGCTTTGCCTGCTACGAAATTGTCATAGGACTCTGCTGGTTTGACGAGCGCGATGTCTGGATCGATCAATCCTTTTTCGTACATATTCTTCATGTTTTGCAGCGCTGGCAGCGCATTTTTAGAGAATACAGCAGGGATAAACTTTCCATCCTCTTTGATCCATTTAAAATCACTGCCGCTTCCATCACTAGTAGCAACCGGGTTGCCATACAACCAGAAGAATCCGCCCAGCATCTTGGTAGTTGTCGTCGTAAGGCCAGTAACATGCTTGCCTTCCGGATCCGACTTTACGATTGCATCAAGCATGGCTTCAAACTCTTCCCATGTCTCTGGCTCTTTGGTGATCCCAGCCTTTTGAGCAAGATCCCAACGATAGAAGACCATACGATCCAGTGCGCTCCAATCAACACTCGGGAACATCCGGCGAGGCACAGTATAATACTTTCCATCTACTCCTAATCCTTTAATATCTGGCGATTCAAAGTATTTTGCAAGGTTTGGATACTTTGAAAGATCCGGGAGCGCTTTGACAACGCCTTGATTCACCCATTTGCGCTGATATTGCGTGCCGACGGCGTCGATCGCGAAAATGTCTGGCAATTGGCCAGAAGCGGCCCACATTTGAATCTTCTGGGTATAGTCATCCCAAGACAAATTGACAGGTTTTAGTGTGATGTTGAATTTCTCCAATACTTGTTTAGCGATCGGGTCCTTTTCGATGTTAGCAATCTCGGCATCCGCATCCCAAAACCCAAGAGAAATGGTCATTGGATCCTTGTAAGGATTATCCGTGGAGTTAGAAGAATTCGGAGATGTTTCACCGTTTGAACCAGCCTGCCCTTTGCCGTTATTGCCTCCACCGCAAGCCGTGAGTACTGAAGCCAACAAAGTTATACATAATGCCAATGTCATTATTTTCTTTCTATGCATGCTTGAAACCTCCCTTTATACTATTTTAGGATAGAATCAATCTATTTAAAATCTTTCTTATCCTTTTATTGAACCCACCATAATCCCTTTATTAAAATGCTTCTGCAGGAACGGATAAACAACAATAATCGGAATACTCGAAACTACAATCGCTGCCATTTGAAGTGCAGGTGTGTAGACCTTCCCCGTCTGCTCCTGCTCGGCCATCGTTTGTGCCATTTGGCTTAGCAAGGAATTCGAAGTAATGAGTGTCTCCCGCAGATAAATCTGAAGTGGTGCTTTAGCAGCGTCACTGATAAAAATCAGCGCATACCACCATTCATTCCATCTTTCCACAGCATAGAACAAAGCAAAAGTCGCCATGAATGGAGCAGAGATCGGAATAATGATTTTGAAAAGAATGTACAGATCATTCGCCCCGTCCAGCTTAGCCGATTCTTCCAAGCTTTCTGGAATGGTATTGAAATAGTTTTTCATAATGATTAGATAAAACGTATTGAGACCCGCGGGGATGATCATGACGAGTATATTGTTTACGAATCCTAGATCCTTAACGACTAAGTAAAAAGGAATTAAACCGCCATTGAAAAACATAGTGAACAAGATCATGCTGAGCATTATGTTTCTGCCGGGCATACCCCGCTTGGATAATGCGTAAGCTCCCGCCACAGAGATTGTCATACTGAACAACACGCCAACCACAGTTACGATGACAGAATTAAAGATGGAAGTCCAAAACTTCATATCCTGAAGCAAAAGCTTGTAAGCGGACAGGTCAAACGAAAGCGGAAAAATATAAAAGTCACTTTTACTAATCGCTTCGAACTTTGCCACAGAGATAATAAGAACATTATAGAAAGGAAAAAATGTTACTATTGCTAGGAGCCCCAGAACCACGAATGCGACGATATCGAAGACACTCCACTTTTTTCTCTTTTTAACCGTTATGTCGGTCACTTGCTTCTCCCCTTTTCCTGCAGATTAATACAGCCCTTCCTCGCCCATCTTCTTAGCGAACGTATTGGCCGCCCATAAAAGGATTAGGCTGATAATGGACTTGACGACACCCACGGCGGTCATATATCCAAAGTCTCCTCCAATCGTGAAGGAAGTCCGATAAATGTAAGTATCGATCGTGTCGGCAACCGAATATACCGGCGAACTATACAGGTTGAAAATTTGCTCGAAGCTCGAACCTTGGGTTAGTAGTTGTCCAACTTGAAGGATTAACAGAACTGCGACCGTACTCTTCAAACCCGGCCATGCGATGTTTAGCAAACGGCGAAACCGGTTCGCTCCGTCCACTTCAGCCGCTTCAAACAGCTCAGGATTGATCCCTGCCAGAGCCGCCAGGTAAATGATTGAATCCCAACCGATCTCTCGCCACACATGCGTGATATACAGAACGGGTCTGAATGCACTTTCATCGACAAGAGGAGAATTCGGATCTCCACCAAACAGCATGATGATCTGGTTATAAATCCCGTCCTTGCTTAAAATATTGATAATAATCCCCGACAGTACAACCCACGATATAAAATGCGGGAACGTCAGGATCGTCTGAAAAAACCGCTTCATTTTTGTCCTGGAAAACTCATATAAAACAATCGCCAGGATAATGGGCATCGGGAAATGAGTGACCAGCTTCATCAAGCTGATAATGACCGTATTCCAAAACGCCTTGCGAAAATCGGGGTCGGTCAGCAGCGTTTGAAAATTCTCCAACCCAACCCAAGGACTTCCCAGAATCCCCTCACTGTAATTAAATGTTTTGAACGCTAGCGTTACACCGTACATGGGAGCATAGCTGAAGAGGGCATACCAGATTAACACCGGTAGAACCATGAGGTAAAAATACTTGTACTGTAAAATCATTTTTCCTAAACTTTGCTTTGGAGCACGAGTTTTTAAGCTTCGTTTAGGCGTACGAGCGGTTACAGAATCAGCCAATCTTCTCCCCACCTTTCTGTATGAGTTTGTTATGCTTGTAAGCGATTTATATGGTAAATTATATCGGGAGTGTAAATTCTCTTGTATAGAGAATACAACTCCGATCATGTGGATTTTTCACACCTTTGCGGGAGACCTTCCTGTGGCACGTAATATCGGACATAGTGAGCGTAAGATCGTCCATACCCCCCTTGGTCCACAATCGCTAGGATAAATCTAAGAGCTCTATAAAGAGAGGGGGATACACTTATGCGTTCAGTAATTATTGCAGATGATGAGAAGTGGATTGTAGAAGGAATTAAAGCAGGAGTGAATTGGAAGAAATACGGCTTTGAAGTGATCGACGATGCCGAAAACGGGCAAGAAGCCCTTCAATTAATTCAATCGCTTCGCCCCACCCTTGTTCTAACAGATATCAAGATGCCTGTTATGAATGGACTAGAGCTCATTCAACGTGGCAAGGCCATCGCGCCGGATACGATCTTTATCGTACTCAGCGGACATGCCGAGTTCGCTTATGCACAAAAAGCAATGAATTATGGTACTTTCGGATATTGTCTCAAACCCTTTGAAATCGAAGAAATTGAAGGAATGCTCAACCGAATAGCCCAGCAACACGATTCCAAGACAGTTAAAGAACAACCTATCCACGACTTCGAACTTTATGAAGCGGTTTGTTCCGGAGATCTTGAACGAATTAACTTATGGTTGGATGAGAAGAAAATACCCTTGTCGAAAGATACCCCCCATATCCCCATTGTTATCCAAGGGTTAAGTTCACCTGTAGATGTCAGGCAGTTCTCTTCCCTGGTCTTCCCAATGAGCCGCCGTCGGTATGGTTACTTATTGGAAGAGTGCCAATACGAAGTCTTCCTCCAGGGTCTTGAACAAACAGAAGTTGTACAAGAGTGCGGAGTCGGGATCGGTCCTCCTATTTCGGATATACACCAATTGGATGCGTCTTTAGAGTCCGCCTCTCATGCTGCTTTCAGTATGTTCACAACGGGGATGCCCGGATGTTACCGGGTGAATCCACAACAGGAAATACCGATCGACGAGAAGCTCAAAGAGATTTCCCGGATTCTTCATAATAAAGACCGGCTCGGTTTCATAGCAGCCATGGAATCGATAAAGAAATTATTCAAAGAGGGAACGTTCACCATTAAAGAAGCCTATTTGCTCTATACATCGATCCTCTACTTATTTCCTCGGGAAGGGACTCGGGTTAGCGGCCGTTTTTTTGAAGGATATGAACAGCTCTATTATCGGTACGGCACGGCTGAAGCTATGATCGATGATCTGATTCTTATGACACTTGATATTTTTATGAACAGAAACGAATCTGATATTTCACGAATCTCAAACCACAAAGTCAAAGAAATCATGTTATACATCCGCAACCATTTCAATCAAGAAATTTCGATCCAGCAATTAGCCAATCAGTTTTTTTTAAGCCCAAATTACTTATGCCAATTATTCAAAAAAGAGGTCGGCGAGACCATCATCGAACATATCAGTCGTTTACGAATTGAATACGCTTGTAAAACGCTGATCGAAACCAACCTTTCCATTTACCAAATCGGTGAGAAATGCGGTTTTCAGGATTATTTCTATTTCACACGAATTTTTAAGCGGCATCTCAAAATGACACCTACACAATATAGGGAACTAAACAATGAAGACATTTAAGAGACTATCCATCCGTACTCAGGTTTTGCTATTCGGGTTATTTATTGTTGCCATTATCCCAATCATCGTTTCACGAGTCTACCAACTATCAAGCGAGACTATCATTAATCAAAATACGCAATACAATACGGAGCTGGTCTCCCTCCTCAAACAACGGATTTCTGACAACTATGCCAACGTCTCTTCCATGATGATGAATGTGGGTTACGATTCGACCGTCCAAAAGTTCCTAGTCGAGAATGATAAGCTTCGAGTCTACGATCTATCCCAAAAAGTTGAAGGATTGTTGAGCATCGCCCGAAATATGAACACGGATATCTTAGATATTATTGTTATCGGTAGCTCAAACACACGTATTTCCTTAGCAGGAAGAACAAAATATGCTATCGATCTTATGAAAACAGCTGAGGAGGATGGAATCGTTCATTATCGCGGATACAGTCCTCCAGACAAAGTCATCGACAAGAGAAAACTGCTTTTCGGGATGAACATCTTCGCTTCAGGTGACACGTCCCTATATGGTGAAAAAATTGGCTATCTCGCAGTTATTGTAGATATGAAAGCCATTCAAACTGAAATTTCTGAGTATCCCCGATTGGTCGGAACCAGCTTTTTTATGATGGATGATAAAGGCATGATCTACTCTAATAGCTATGAGCCGGAGGATATGCTCCAGCAGTTTCAAACTCGGGCAACTGGAAGGGATGGAGAGTCCATCGTTGAGACGGTTCATGGAAAGAAATATGCAATTCAGTCCTTTAGCTTACCGGAGATCTCTGGAAAAATCATAACTGCTGTTCCTGTCCATAATTTAATGAAAGAACTGGAGAAATTGAAGAAGGTCAGCTATGCTCTTCTAGCCTTAATCTTGCTGGTCGTCTCTATTCCCTATTCTGTACTTATGATGAATCTCTTAAGACCGTTGTCTAGGCTTATGCGCTATATGAATCAATTAAAGGGTGGAAGTCTGGGGATATTGAACAACAAGGTCGATTTAAAGGGCTATGCTGAGATTGAAATCATCTCTCGACAGTTCAACGATATGACCACACGGATCCACGATTTGACGGACCAATTAATCGATGCTTCAACTCAACTTTATCTGACCGATCTGGAAAAGCAGCGGGCGGAATATTCGTATTTACAAAGTCAAATTAATCCGCATTTCTTAAGCAATACTTTAGATACAATCAAGGGCGTTGCGATCGTAAAAGGAAATCGGGATATCTTCGAGATGACTACCGCCTTAAGCACAATGCTCAAGTACAGCATCAAAGGCAAAGAGGAGGTAACTCTTGGGGAAGAGCTGAAAATCGCGGAATCTTGTGTGAGGATTTACCAAGGCCGTTTCCCGGACAAATTTACTTACAAGCTGTTGTGTGCACAGGAATGGTTACACATTCCCGTGCCTAAAATGATCCTTCAACCTATTGTTGAAAATGCGCTTGGTCATGGGCTTGAGGCACAAGGACAAGGAATTTTGCTGATCTCCGTAGAAAAAAACGAAGCGGGGCTGCTTGAAATCGTGGTTGAAGATAATGGTGTAGGTATCGATACAACAAGACTGGAACAACTTACGGAGTTGCTGGCTGGTAAGAATATAGAATCAGGAGATCATATCGGTCTCCTAAATGTCAATAATCGTCTAAATCTTAAGTATGGCGATCCTTGCGGCGTTCTGCTGTACAGTAAGGAGGGTAGCGGGACGAAGACCGTTTTGAGGCTTCCCGGATCTTTAATAGATCCACAAAAAGCGAGAACATAAATAGGGAGGTTGCCCATTCAGGGCAACCTCCCTTTCATATGTCTTTCATTCACCGCATTTACTAGGATATTATTAAGCATCCTATAAGGATGAGCTCAGATACTCTTTGGCATGGTAGGGTCCACCTTCCATAAGTACCGTCCATAATGGATCGATATCACAATCCATGGAGCCCATCATATGATCATGCCATTCATTCAACAAATAGACAGCCTCCATACAAACGTCTTTACGCACTTCGGCAAGATTATGTTGTTCATAAGGATCATGCTTCAAATCAAACAGCATTTCTTGCGGGAATCCATGGTGTCCGTCATGATAGGTACGTATATATAACCAATCCGCAAACCGGACGCTGCGTTGACACACATGCGCGCATTGTGAGATTACGAGATACTCACGCCCTCCCAAATTCCCCTCCAGAATGGCACCTGCATAACTTTCACCATCCCAAGAAGCAGCCCCTTTCAAATTCAAAAGGCTCGCTAATGTAGGTCCTAGATCAAGGTGATAATGTAGCCCCTCCTCCACGATTCCCTTCTTGCCCCCTGGCCAGCGAACAATCATCGGAATACGGCAAGTCGCCTCGTCTGCTGTGCCATGTTCGGAGTAAATTCCTAGTTCACCCAGACTCTCTCCATGATCCGCAGAGATCAAGATAGCCGTATCTTCCATCACGCCAAGTTCTCTCAGCTTAGAAAAAACTTTCCCGAGATGCTCGTCCAGATACTTAACTCCAGCATCATAGTTGTCAAAGATAACACGCAGGTCATCACGGTTCTCTATCTCCTGCTGATGCCTGAAATGCTGCTGATAATGCGATTTCGCGAGCGCATTCATATCTTCAATACTATGCTGCCCCTTCTTATTTCGGTGAAGCTCAAACACTTCTTCCGTGATCCAATCGGGTAAAGGCTCCTTCTCGAACGGATTACCGTAGCTCTCGGGTGTACGATAAGGTGTATGCGGATCCCAGAAATTCAGGTGCAGAAACCAATTTTCGGACTCCCCGTTATCCTCAAGCCATTTAAGTGCCACTGGAAGCACCTGCTCTGCCGTCTCATGCCCTCTGCCACCAACATTAAACACTTCTTGGAACCCGGCGTTAAAGGTCCACGCCGAGTGTCGTTCGGAGAAGGTGCTGATCGATGCGGTTTTCATCGCCGCTTGCCTTAATATAGCCGGAAGGCTCTCCATCCCCAGACGGTCATTGAATTCACGTTTGGCTCCTTCTCTACGCATATCAGCAGCGGTTCCGCCATGCCCTACAATCCCATTATGAATGCCAAATCGCCCCGACATTAAGGCGGAACGAGACGGCAGGCAAGGAGCATCTGAACAATAGTAGTTGGTAAAGGTGACACCTTCTTTAGCGATTGAATCGATATTCGGGGAGGTATTCCGATGATAGCCATAACATCCCAGATGGTCCGGGCGAAGCGAATCCAAATCCAAATACAAGATTCTCATGAGTTTTTCCCTGCCTTTCCTTTTCATCGAAATGGTTACGCTCGATTCGGGGAGCTTAGAATGATCTGCTCATGCTTATAAGAGTAAATGAATATGGAAAACTCCGCTATGGAGCAGCGATGTTTGTTTTTGTAAATTCGATACTTTTCCGGTACTCTGCCGGCCCCTTGCCGTATTCGCCACGAAATACCTTGCTGAAGTGTGAAGCATCATAATAACCACATCTCTGGGAGATATGCTCGATTGTATAATCCGTATATTCCAGCATTTGTTTAGCTTGCTGCAGCCGCAATTTTCGCAGCATTTGCATGGGTGTCAGTTTATATATTTTCTGAAATGCCCGGCTAAAATAAACAGGATTCATATGATAGAGCTTGGAAAGCTCCTCTCTACTAATCTCCTGATCAAGCCTCTCCTCCATATATTGCAACGCTT
This sequence comes from Paenibacillus sp. FSL R7-0048, assembly GCF_038004505.1. NCBI lineage: Bacteria > Bacillati > Bacillota > Bacilli > Caryophanales > Paenibacillaceae > Paenibacillus > Paenibacillus sp. FSL R7-0048. Next base: position 4,186,984 of record NZ_JBBORF010000001.1, read on the forward strand.
CGTTAAAGCGGTCCGTGATAAAGGGATCTCGTGAAGAGCGGCGCCCGCCAAGCTTGGTACTCTCCATAATTTCATAAAGAAGAAAAAATGCCAATGAACCGACCTGAACATTCCTGAAATCATCTTCCTCCTGCAACCACAGGCTCCGCAATTCGTCAAATCTCCGCTCATATTCGCTTCGATCCCGGACCCGAATCACCTTGCCTAGAGGGAATAACTTAAAGAAGTCATCTCCGTCTTTAACTTTAGCGTTAATATTAAACAGATAATGTATCCCATCCGTTTTGGAGATCACATTAAAAGGCTCGTTAGGACGGTGGATCATCACGTCTCCGGCAGAAGCAACATATTCTCCTTCGGAGGATGTCGTCAATACCTCACCTTTTTGGATATAAGAGACGGTATAACAAGACTGGACGTAATCGAACAGGATCCGCTTCTGATATTGAATCTTTAGGACGTCCAGCACGCTGATGTCAAACTGACTATGGATGATAGAGGACAAGGAAGTTCCTCCTTCTTATGTAGTAGTCGTAAAAGTGCTCTAACCTGTATAATCAGCCGCACATCGAAAGCCAATATTTCCGGCAGAGCTGTCTGGAGTATTTTTGCTTCTAGCCGCCACCCGATAACGGTTGCAGTAAGATTTATGGCACAAATATGATCCTCCACGCATCGATCTTGCGACACCACTTACTGGACCTTTCGGATTCACGGATTCGGAAAATAAATGATAATCCTTAGTAAACCAATCCGCGCACCATTCCCACACGTTTCCTGACATATTATAAAGACCATAGCCGTTGGGCAGATAGGAACTTACAGGTGCGGTACCTGCAAAACCATCGCTGGCATGATTTTTATCGGGAAACTTTCCCTGCCATATATTACAGCGATGCTCTCCGCCTGGTTTTAATTCGTCCCCCCAAGGATACCGTTTCTGAACCAGTCCTCCTCGTGCGGCATACTCCCACTCCGCTTCCGTAGGCAGACGTTTACCAGCCCAGCGACAATATGCATCCGCATCATGCCATGATAGATGAATAGCCGGATGATCAAGTCGTTCATCTACATGAGAATCCGGACCTTCAGGATGACACCAATCCGCTCCCTCCACCACCCACCACCAGGGGGTTTGAGTGGCTACTTGGGTCACCTTTTTCCCAGTCTCCATGGAAACAAAAGAATGAAACACGTAAGACCATCCAAATCGTTCCGCATCTGTAACATAGTTTGTTTCCTTGATAAAAGCAGCAAACTGCTTGTTCGTAACCGCCGTTGCATCCATCAAAAAGGAAGATAAGGTAACCTTCCTAGTCGGCCCTTCTCCATCTGCGAGGAACCCTTCCTTATCATCCGTCCCCATAAGAAAAGTGCCTCCAGGGATAAGGATCATGTCCGAGAAATCTTTCACCCCTGTTACTCCTTGAACCGTTGTGTTCTCCTTACAAACATCAATAGATTCTTGTTTCGCGACTTGATTTCGACTAGCTGAACAACAAGCCCGTATATTCTCTGACATGATTTACCTCCAATCTGGGATCGTCCCGGCTCTGTCTAAAAAAAAGCTACCCCAAGAATGCCAGAAGCAACGATAATGGTGAGCGGATGCAGCTTATATTTCATTAAACCATAAAGTGCAGCGAATACAATGATCAACATGCCAAGGGTCTGCCAAGTAATAAAAGCATGTTCCACGCTATTTAAGCCAAAACGAATCGCAGCATAGGCAATCAAGCCTGTAATCACTGGCCGCAAACCATAAAATAACGTTTTAATCCATTGACTGTCCCTCACCCGATAAAAGAAGACGGAAATAACGATGATGATTAAAAATGAGGGCAGAACCATGCCTAATGTTGACACAATCGCTCCTTCGATTCCGGCTATACGATATCCGATCAAGGTTGCACTGTTCGTTGCAACAGGCCCGGGTGACATCCCTGCGATGGAAACTACCTCTTGGAATTCCCCTTCGGATAACCACCCCCCAGCCATAGCTTCATGCTGAATCATCGGAATGATGGCGTACCCTCCTCCAAAAGAAAGAAGGCCAATTTTTATAAAAGTGAAAAACAAACTCCAAATCACATCGCTTCCCCCTAGATGTAATACTCCGGATAATTCGATTCTTCATCAGAAGCTTTCAAGGACTCCTTCTCCGTTCGAACTTGGAGCCCTAAGAGCTGTTTAATTTGCAGATATACAAACCCAATACATAAACCAATTGCAATCACGTAAATGGGATTAATTCCGAAAACCAGTAAAACAACCGGTATAACTAACGCCGTAACAGCGGTAGTCTTGTCAATTATAGCGTTCTTGGCCATTCGATATGCAGCTACTAGGATCAAGGCAATAACAGCACCATTTATCCCTTTCATAGCGGCAATGACTTTTGGCTGGTCTGCCAGTTGGGAGTATACGGCGCTAAGCAAACAAACAATGATAAAGGTCGGAATCGTTATCCCTGCGATTGCAGCAATCGCACCCTTCACACCAACAAGACGATAACCAATGAATGCTGCTGCATTTACACCTACACCACCAGGTGCAGCACCAGCTAAAGATAGAATTTCATCCATCTCCTCTTCACCCAGCCATTTTCGTTTAGCGGAAATTTCCCGTTCGATCATAGGGATCATCGCATAACCTCCCCCGAAGGTTACAGGACCAATTCGAACAAATACCCAAAATAACTGAAACAATAGACTTATCCTCAGGTCTGTATTCGGTATCATATTTGTTTTCATAGTTGTTCTCATGGAATCCACCCTTATATAATCTGTCGTAATTTCATTATATCACTTTTTCCCAAAATGGAATTAAGTTTTTTGAACGGTAAAATACAACCAAGGGTTTATGAGTTATACTATATTCATGTTAATAAATACAAACTATATAAAAAACGATCTTACAAGTTCATCCTATATATAGCTTGGAGGTATATCGTGGAAAAGCGCTCGACACATATTCCGTCACCAAAAAAACTCCTATACGACCGAATCGCCGAACAAGGCACTGTTTCCAAGTTGGATCTTTTACAGACATTTTCGCTTACCAAAAGCACAATGACCCGGATATTAGATGAGATGACGGAAGAAGGCTTGCTGATAGAAAGCGGATTTGGAGAATCTAGCGGAGGCAGAAGACCTATTTTATACCAGATCAATCCTTCCTACGGTTATATAATCGGTTTAGAGATTTCCAGGGTGTATTCTTCCCTTGGTTTATTTGATATGCAAATGAACCCAAAATCAATAGTTCACTGGCGAATGGATCAGGCATTCACACCTGAAAGATTTATAGATCATATCAGTATTCAAATACGCGCTTTCCTTAGGGACCATCAGTTAGTGGACAGTCAAATCATCGGGATAGGAATAGGGGCTGTGGGGCCACTTGATCGGGAACAAGGCTTGATCCTAAAACCGCTGCACTTCCCTTCTTCAGGCTGGAACAATCTGCCGATTTGCAAACTGGTAGAGGAACGGACGGGGTTCAAGGCATGGTTGGACAACGGTGCCAATTCTGCACTGCTTGGGGAACGATGGTCTATCCGTCACGCAAACATTCAGCATATGCTTTATGTACATGCTGGAGCAGGACTCCGCTATGCGATGATGTCGCATGGAAGTATTGTTCATGGCACAATGGATATGGAAGATGCAATTGGTCAAATGATCATCCAGACAGATGGACCCCGATTAAATCATGACGGGAACTACGGGGCTCTGGAAGCATTCGTATCTGTGCAGGCACTAGAACAAAGTGCGCGCTCAGAGGCGAAAATGGACAACGATCTGATCCTCCAAAGATATAAAGTGGCGCCTGAGAAGCTGACTTATGATGTATTGGTACAAGCCTTTAGAGACGGTAATCCACACGCGCGTGAATTATTTACCCAAGCTGCCAGCCACTTCGGGATCGGACTCGCCAACGTTATCAACCTGTTTCATCCAGAGACCATCATTCTAGGCGGTGCGCTCATTCACTCTCACGAGTTGTTTTTCCAAACAGCGGTGGAGGTGGCACAGAGAAACACTTACCGTTATCCTGAATACCAACCTCACTTCTCCCTAGGTATATTAAAAGAAGAAGCTGTGGTGACGGGTGCGGCAATAATGGTGAGAAATCATATGGTTCTATAGCATAACAAAAAGGTTGTTCCCAATCCTTTGCATGACTGTTGGGACAACCTTCTGTAGTCAAAGCTTATAATGCCTGACAGCAATTTTTGAATTTCTTCCCGCTTCCGCAGAAACATGGATCATTTCGACCTGGAAGTGGTTTTGCACTTTTCCTGTACTCCAGCATCCGCTCCGATCTAAGTCGGTTCGCCAGTAATAACATGCGTTCATAGGCGTATGAGTAGAACATTTTGTAGCTGTGGCAGAAATAATCAACCTCAGTCCGATCATTAACATCAAGCCAATTCCGGTTGCGCGGACATCCCCCATTGCAAAAGCTAAGGTACTCACACTTATAGCATGATTCATTCATATTGGGCTTCATTAACAAAAAATCATCATATAATGGGCTGGTTAGCAGCGCTTCCAGGTCAGTTTGGCCGATATTTCCTAGCCTATGCTCTTCATCGATAAAGAAATCGCAAGGGTAGGCATCCCCGTTCGTTTCAAGCACCATCATCTTCGGGCAACATGAGTTGTGAACGCATAACTCTGCCTCACGATGCATGAATACAAGAAGCATATTCTCAAAAATACGAATAGGAAGCTCTGGGTACCCCTCATTGTACCAAAGGTCAAATGTACGGCATAAAAAGACTCCGTATTGTTCGGGTGTAATTCGGAAACGTCCCGCTACATCACTTTTCTGAGAAACAAAATCCATGCAGGGGATAAACTGAATATTCGGAAAGGTATGTTCTAGATAAAATGCCATCAACTCATCTGGTTTCGTCACGTTATCTTCATGAATCACCGTCAGAATACTATACTCCACACCCTCATTCTGTAAATGACGAATCCCACGCATAACTAGATCATAACTGCCTTTTCCCGAACCCGTTACACGATGAGCATCATGAATAGGCTCTGGGCCATCCAGACTAATCCCAACCAAAAAGTTATACCGTTTAAAAAATTTCGCCCATTTCTCATGGATAAGCGTTCCATTGGTCTGCAGTGCATTACTGATCATCGTATGAGGTGGAGCGTACTTAGCTTGGAATGAAATCACTTGTTCAAAATACGAAAGTCCGGCCAATAATGGCTCCCCACCCTGCCAAGAGAAAGTCGCTATCCCTGATGATCTTTTCATGTACTGAGCGATAAACCGCTCCAGAAGCTCCGTATCCATCACCCGGATCGGTTGCTGAGGATGTCCCCCGGCTGTACTGTAATAGCAATAATCACAGGCTAGATTACAATCCTCTGAGACGGTTTTCCACATGACATGAAGGGTCTTCTGCTTAGAGGTTTGTATACATGCAGTCATACGATTCTGCCCCTCCTATGTAATACTATCTTTGTAAAACCTAATTCCTATTTGTTCAATTAAATCATAGATCTGCGAGTCAACGATGAGTAAAACATCATAGCTGGTCAAATAACTGGGCACAAAAAAACTGCACTCCCCATTGTCCGTTGGGACAAAGCAATAAGGGTGTGCAGTTTCTTTGTGGATGAGTCTAACGGTAGTTAGAGACTAGTCTTATTAATTACGGACGTATTCTCTATTTGCTGTTTCCAACATGGATTTCCAATCCGCAAACTTCGTCTCCCTAACAACATGACGATCAAACAGTTCATCAGGTATGTCAGCAACATCTTCTTCTGTCTTTACTTGAAAGTTCCCTTTGGTTACAAACTCATCGAAACTTTTGTAATTGGAATACTTACTCATAAACGCTTCATTAAACAATTTCTCGAAAGAGATGTGATTGGGATCTTCTTGATACGTTTTCTGTCCTTGTAACTCATTCATTAATTCTTCCATGGTCATTGGTTTTTGTCTTCTCAAATTACCACTCCTAATTTTCTGTTATAGTTGTAGAATATCATGTTAATCCATAAATTACACGAATCCTAAGCTTACCATAATTTTGACGATTTCACCTTTCAAATTTCACTTAATATGCAAATAGTCGGCCTCTATACTTAAAATACAACAAAAAACCTTCCTTATTCATAAGGAAGGCTTATTATTATTAGGACAATTTCACCAGGCTGTAGTTTTTCTTACCCTTACGGATAATGATAAAACGTCCGCCGATGGCTTCGCTGGCTGTAACTTCAAATGCTACATCGCTAACTTTTTCACCGTTCATGGAAATTGCGCCTTTGGTGATGTCTTCACGCGCTTGACGTTTGGATGGCTCAATTCCTAGATCTACCAGCCACTCCACAATATTTTTGGACTCCAATGTCGTTTCGTAGGTCGGCATTTCCTTGAAGCCTTGCTCGATCTCGTCAGCGGTCAGAGATTTAATATCTCCACTGAACAGAGCGGCAGTAATACGTTTAGCCTGCTCCAGCAATTCCTCACCATGCACGAATCTGGTCATTTCTTCAGCCAGTGTTATTTGCGCTTCACGTTTATGCGGTTCGGTCTGCACCTTTTCTGCAAGTGCATCAATTTGTTCTTTAGAGAGGAATGTAAAGTACTTCAGGTATTTCACAACATCACGGTCATCTGTATTCGCCCAGAACTGGTAGAATTCAAAAGCTGTCGTTTTGTTCGGATCCAGCCAAATGGCTCCGCCAGCTGTTTTACCGAATTTTGTACCATCGGCTTTCAGCATAAGCGGGATGGTAAGTCCGAATGCTACCGCCTCAGAACCTTCTTTTTTACGAATCAGATCTAAGCCACTTGTGATGTTCCCCCATTGGTCTGAACCACCGATTTGCAGCTGCACATCTTCATGCTGGAACAGGTGCAGGTAGTCCAGGGATTGCAGGATTTGGTAGGAGAATTCCGTAAAGGAAATTCCGCTGTCCAATCTGCTCGCTACAACATCCTTGGCAAGCATCGAATTGATGCTGAAGTTTTTACCATAGTCACGCAAAAATTCGATAACATTGATTTTATGCGTCCAATCGTAGTTGTTCACCATGCGGATTTGATTGTCGCCATCAGTCACGAACAGTTTTTTCATCTGTGCTGTAAGTGCGTCAACGTTGGCTTGGATTTGCTCCAGCGTTTGCAAAGAGCGTTCGGATTGACGTCCACTTGGATCACCAATCGTTCCCGTAGCCCCACCAATAAGAATCACCGGACGATGTCCTGCCAGTTGAAATCTTTTGAGCACCATGAATGGAATCAAGTGGCCAATATGCATACTGTCACCTGTTGGATCTACACCGCAGTACAGGGATACCGATTTTTGATTGGTCAGTTCTCTAAGCCCTTCGGCATCTGTTTGTTGATTGATGGCATCGCGCCATTCTAGTTCGTCGATAATATTCATTGCCTTACACCCCTCAAAATTAGTAGTTATCCTATAAATGAAACATCAGTCCGCCAAGCGGAAACGGTTCGCCCTCCTGATTAGGACGGGACCGTTTCAGCGAGAAATATAAGGAGCATTGATGAAGCGAACCCTATAAATCCTTATATTTAAAAACAAAAAAATCGTCCCCTTGTCTATTGTAGACATAGGGACGATTGAATAACCGTGTTACCACCCAGATTGCACCCATGAAACGCTTATGCTCAAGCATACCATTGATACCACTCTTGACGAGATATCGTTCGCCATTCCGCTCGGTATTACCCGAGATACTCCAAAGTGTAATTCGCAAGCTTAGTGTGTACCGGGTTTCATCAACCCCCGGCTTTCTGAAACAGGGACTAAGTTACTACTGGGCTCCTTCAACGTATATCGTATATAAGATTACAGCCAGTATAGTGAAATAATTCTTTTATGTCAACTATCTTCAGGAGAGAATGCCGTCACACACTTCTACTGTAAAGCGCTACTAGGCATTTCCACTTTTTTTCTGATACAATTACGAAAAAAGAGGTGAACGAATCCGCATGTTAGATCCTATCGATAACCATATTTTGATGCGGCTGGCCCAAAACAGCAGAATTTCCTATACTGATCTAGCTAAAGAAGTCAGTTTATCAAGTGTCGCGGTGAAAGATCGTATTGATCGGCTAGTCAATCAAGGGATTATTGAACAGTTCTCGATTGTCATCAGTGCTGAAAAGCTAGGAAAGAAAATCTCCGCCTACCTGGAACTTGAAGTAGAACCTGCTCATTTAAATCATATCGTCGATGTATTAAAGGAAAACGAACGCGTAGCTGTATTATACGAAATGACGGGACCATGTATTCTGCATATTCACATCTTGGTAGAGAATCTTGAAGAGATGGAACGGTTTATGCATGAATCAATCTACTGTCTGGATGGACTGGTACGTGTAGAAAACCAAATCTTATTAAAACGCCACAAAAATCAGGACGGATTGAATATATAAGAAAAAGAACCGCCTATAAAAACGGTTCTTTTCTCATATGGATTTTTTTAGGATTATCGAATAATTGCTATTACGTCCTACTCTGTCTTAGCCAGCTTAGCTTTATAAAAGTTCACGAAATATTCGCTGACCACGATCTTCCCGTTCACAACACTTATTGGGGCTGCAAGCTTCACTGTCTCTCCGTTGTAAATCCCCGTTGTCGCTCCAACCTTCATCTCCAGAACATTGCCATTGTAGCTTAGCGTAACTGTCTTAGTGGCTGGCTGCCAGCCAACCTTTGCTCCAAAGTTCTCAAAGCTGCTCCGTAAAACCACGGGCTTGCGCTCGAAATCGCCGAATTGACCTTTATCAATTAAGGCGTGTACGCCCCAGTTTCCATCCACCACTTGTGTAATTCCAAAATCAGCTGACACAGACATCAGAGAGTACGCTTCATCTTCGCTCAATTCCATTCCAGCCATTAAAAAATCTTTTGTTTTACGAGCGGCATCCTTCATCGCTTTGTCGATGGACGAGTTTTTGAAGATATCCGTCTGAGCACTAGCCCCCAGCTCCTCCAAATAATTGGCGTAGCTGAATCCATGCACAACCCACTCGTTCTCATTTTCAAGTAATGGGAAGTTTAAACCTTTCAGCTTGTTGTTAAGCGATGCTTTTTTATGAAGAATGACTTGTATATCCCCAGTGACCGATGTCTCGATCGCAGTTCCGTTAATCTCCGAATCACCTTGACCGGCATGCGGGTCACCGATCGACAGAAGTGCACCAGCTACGGATACTGGATAATACATCGTTGCACCTTCGGTAATCCGCCAATCATCTACGTTACCGCCGTTGTAAGAAGGTGGAACGGAGTCAACAACATCCGCTTCTTTCGGCGCCACACCCATTGTACCAAAGTGGAGACGAACCGGAATTTTCACACCTTTTAGCACATCGAAGTTCTTATCAATCGTATTATGGTCAACGATAACACCCGGGTAGTCAATTGTCGGGTGCACTTGACCATCTGGATCGGTTTGCACAGACCATTTGTAGTTATATACAGCTGTTGCATAATCTGTTCCACCCTCCGTATCCATCTCGTAGATGGTTACTACCTCACGCTTTTTCGGCTCCTCCACCATATCTCCATATAGATAACCCCAGTTCGCTGCGGCATTCACGCCATATGTTTTGCCAGCGTATTGGTCATTCCCATTTGGTCTCAGCTTCATGTCCAGAATCTTAACTTCCAGCACATCTCCTGGTTCAGCACCTTCAACAGCGATGGGACCCGTCATAATATGTACGCCTGGCCCGCGGAGCGCTTCGTTCTTCTCCCCCTCAATCCAGTGGAAAATATCCTCTACTCCCGCATCTCCTTTAATCATCCGCTCGTAATCATCACCAGAGTGATGTGTAATGGCCTCAACCGTTACGATGTCTCCCGAATGCACAGTTAGAGCTGGATCTCCCTTACCTATATTCCCCCATCGAACAGTCTCCGAATTCGCCTTCAGAACATGGGTTTTTGGTTTATACGCATAGTCCGTTGTGTTAGAATACATAACACCAGATAACGAATTCACCCCTAAAAATAGGGATAACGTGACACCCACATTACGAATTATTTGTTTTTTCATACGAAAATCCTCCATCCCTTTAATAAGTGTTAGTTTTTATAACATTTGGTGTTTCTGAGTATAACAGATGACTTGAGGATTAACAATATAAATATTTTCACGAATTTCGGTTTAAATAATAAACACGAAGGAGTCTTTCTCTTGAATTATCCAAGTTAACTCCACAATAAAAAAACGCCAACACTTATTAGCTCATAGTGTTTGGCGTTGGATTATCCAGTCTAAAGTAATGCACTAATTTTATTTTTGATCAGTAATACTTCTTGTTGCCCGGGTTACAATCCGCTTTGTTTCCTTGGTACCTGATAGGTTCAACCATTCATCACAAATTTGCTGTACCCATGCCGGATGGCTTTTGCTAGCATCATTTAACCAATTGCTTACAGAATCCTGAACGTATTTTGCCGGATCAGAGTTAAGAGGTTCTAATAGCGGAAGGGCAATCGCTGGATTTTCTTTGAGTGCTGTAATATGCTTTGCCCATACCCCATGTGGGCGCGTCAATTCGATCGCAAATCTCCTAATATTCGCGTCCTGATCATGAACCCAATCCTTTAATAATTCAATGGAAGCATCCAGCTCGGCAATGACTGATTCCCTCAAAGCCATCCATGAAATCTCACGCACCCCAAAATGCTCATCCGCTGCAAAAGGACGGATTGCTGTTAGTTTTTGAACTAGACTCCATTGATGATTCTGGCCCACGATATAAGCAGCCCAGCAGCGAACACTATCGGATTTATGATGAGCCAACACAGCAAATAGCCGGGAACGTTCCAGCTCTGATTTACAGTCAAATAGAAGCTGCCACTCACGTGAAATCACCGGGATGAGCTTCATGATTTTCTTTTCCGATAACGCATTCAGCCTTTGTAAAATTGGTTTAGCTTCCTGTTCAAAACCTAGCTCATTCAGTACATTTTCCAACAAGACAAGATGATCCACAGCAAGCCATTCCGTTAAATTCACGCTCTGTAAATATCCTTTATTCAGCAGTTCTACAATCTCAACGGGAATTTCAGTAACCCTCCGAGCACCCTTCCTGTGTTCCATGGAAATCGTCCCTTCACTATGATTTGAAAGCTTAAATCACCTTCATGTCATAGCTAGGATACCGTTGTTTCTAAAAATGAAGCTGTAATCTCGTTTACAACTCGATAGCTATGTTATATTTGTTTCCAAAATCTTGTCTCGCTGGATATAGATAGTTCTGAACCCTGTCTGAATAACCTCCGCTTTCACCAATTCTTGCAATGCCACTGTTACAGCTTCTCTGCTGGCTCCAATTAAATTAGCGATTTCTTGATGCGATAGAGGAACATTAATTTTCTAACAATTATCCTTATGCTCAACCCCATGCTGATCCGCTAGCTTTAAAAGAACGCACAATATTTTATCATGCAGATTTCCGATGGCTAGATTTTGAGTTAACTGACTCATACTTTTTATGCGGTCGCTCAATACTTGCAATAATGACATCATAAACCTAGGCCGGTGAGAGATAAATTCTTCAAACCTTGCAGGATCAATTGTGCAGATATGGCTTTCCTCAATCGTTTCAATATAATGTTCCTTCGTTCCAAAAGAAATCATACCCATTTCACCAAAAACATTACCCTCACTGAGGATATCCGATGTAAATTGCTTACCGTTTGCGTTTAATTGGTATAAGCGAACCTTTCCTTTTTTCACAAAAAACAGTCCTTCAGAAAAGGTTGACGGTGTTTGGATATATGTATTTTTGGGGACTACTGTTATTCGCGTTAATTCTTCCATTTCAATAAGATCTTCCAGTCCTAACGATTGAAGCAAATTGAATTGAGATAAATAATGATTTTTTTCCATTGCCCCTCCTGTATAAAACGCTATTCATTTCTTCAGTATACCTTACAAAAAAAGCCACGTCCTAAGGACGCAGCTTACTAAATTACCGGTTACTTGCTTCCCAGCGCGCTACTTCTTCCCGCACACGTGGGGCCACTTCGGTGCCCAGCAGTCTAATCACCTGCATAACATCCTCATGAGGCATCGTGCCGTGCGGCACATGTAAAAAGAATCGCGTAATTCCCACATGCTTGCGCAGATGAATGATTTTATTAGCGACAGTTTCTGGATCACCTACGTAAAGGGCGCCCTCTAAGCTGCACGCTGCATCATAATCTGCACGATGGTACGGAGGTGTTCCTTTTTCTTTCGCCCGCACATTGGTCCGGGCATGCGTTGAAGGAAAAAATTTCTCCAGCGCTAACTGATTAGTCTCCGCTATGAACCCGTGTGAATGCGAAGCGATTGGAAATTTTGAAATATCATGCCCGGCTTCAGCTGCTGCTTTTTTGTAAAGCTGTACATGTGAAGCATAATCCAGTGGTAGAACATTCCCTATAATCGCTAAAACAAAAGGCAAACCTAGTGATCCTGTGCGGATCGCAGACTCTGGACTTCCTGCACTCCCGATCCAAATCGGTAAAGGATCTTGAACCGGACGCGGGTAAATCCCCAAATTTTCTATAGCTGCTCGGTGTTTGCCTTTCCAGGTCACTTTTTCTGACTTTTGGATGGCTAATAACAATTCCAGCTTCTCATTAAACAGTTCTTCATAATCCTTCAGATCATATCCGAATAGAGGAAAAGACTCTGTAAACGAACCCCGGCCGATCATAATCTCCGCACGTCCGTTTGAAATTCCGTCCAGCGTTGCAAAGTCCTGAAAGACACGCACCGGATCGGCTGAAGACAGGATCATTACAGCACTACTCAACCGGATCTTAGTAGTCAACGAAGCAGCCGCAGCCAGTACAACCGCAGGTGAAGACGCCGCATAATCATGCCGATGATGCTCACCTACTCCGTATACATCTAATCCCACCTCTTCGGCAAGTACAATTTCCTCCACTACTTCACGTAGTCGTTCTGCATGACTTATTGTCTCACCCGTTTGGACATCAGGTGTGGTCTCGACAAATGTACTTACTCCAAGTTCCACTATTCATTTCCTCCTAATATTCTGCACGATGCATTATTCTCTGGATGTAAAAAACCATAAAGGGACTACCTAATTATAGACTAACTAATTTAGGTCCCTTCGACTATAATCGAAGTTCATCTAATTAGATCCCCCTCACTATAGATCGGACTGAGGAGCCGTTAATTTAATAATTTCATTCATTTTGCTAAATTATCGGACTTAGATGCAGCTATTCGTGCAAAGTAGCTTCCATAATGTGTGTTTTTATGGAAATAAGCGCAATACAGTCCGAAACTATCGCAAAATGAACTAAAAAGTGAAAATAGCTGCAATACAGTCCGAACAAACAAAACCTCGTGTGAACTGACCATAATACAACAATTATACTGGGACTTTACCGCCAATGTGCAAGAGTGCAGCTAATGCGTGGTAACGACGAAGTTTGTTTAATTGTATTTATCACCAACGCACAGTGCAGCTAATGCGTGGTAACGACAAAGTTTGTTTAATTGCATTTACCACCAACACACAGTGTAGCTAAGGCGTGGTAACGACGAAGTTTGTTTAATTGCATTTTGTGCAACTATATACGCTTTGAGGGTAGCCTTTGTGGATTTAGTTGCACTCTGTACACTTAAATACGAGCAATTGCGTCAATATGGCGGGATTCTAGAATAATAGTTGTAAAATATGCAATTAAACTGCCCCAAAGCTGCGAGCATAAGAGCTTAAATGTACTTTATACAACTATTTTGCTTTTTTAATGAGAATTGAGAGGATGCTGCTAGTGCGATGTAATAGCGATGTAATAGCAATGTAATAGCGAAGTAATCGCAATAATACAAAAACAAAAAAGACCACTAATCACCTAAACACAGACGATTAGCGGCCGGTCAAATCCAAGCTAGTTTGCATTCCCAATATTCGGAGTTATCGGCTTATCCAGCGATTTCGGTGGTTTGCTTGGGTTTATCCCAACGCCGATCCGACCGAATACAAACGCTCCGCCAGGAATTCGATTCGCTAAATTCATTATAAGTGCCGAGCCTACCACACAACCGACAAATTGCAGCAGAACACTAAATAGTCCAAGGTTTTGCAACCCAAATGAAGCTGGAAGCTTAACGAATATAGCCAATAGCAAAGGATGAAGCAAGTATATGCCAAAAGAATATCTGCTGCTCCATTCCAGCACACGTGGCACTTTCTTCATTTTCGATGCCACGGAGAAGAGCAGCAAAATCATGCTTAAGGCGAATAGAAGCATATCAATTCTTTTGGAGCTATGCGCCGTTATCCAGCCTTGACTATTCACGAACAGCACTAGCGCACCTGTCAGAACCGGGAGCGTGTATACGGCTATGCGGAACTTTTTTAATTTTTCCCGGAACCACAGCTCATTTCGTCCCAAGTAATAGGCTACTGTAAAGTAAAAAATCCAACCAGGTGCGAAAATCCAGTACATTTTATCCCAGAAATAATGGGCGGCAGCCGTATCTGCGGGCGTAGTAAAGTTGAAGAAACCCAAATAGATAACGTTAATAAGGAACGATACGATTAGAATATTGCGGGGGTTAAGCCGCTTCGCATACGTCTGAAACCAGAGGAATAAAGCATAAAACTGAAAGATAATCAGTATAAAATAGCCATGGAAATCTCCAATCAGCAAATGACGCCAGAGGTAATACCAAAAAGCCTGCAGCAAAGGAATACCGTCACTACTCGACAGCTCCAATCCTTTTAGTCCTGCATACAAGGTCCCGAAAAAAAAGTAAGGCAATAAAATATACTTGATTCTTTTCTCCCAAAATCTCGCTGGAATTTCATTGGGATAGGCAAATGACAACACGAATTGGGAGATAAATACGAATACAGGTGTGCCAAACGTTAGCAGTAAACCCACCGACTCTACCCAAGATGTATTTCCATCGTCATAAACCCGATAAAGAGCATGCAGCAGGGCTATACTTAAGCAGGCTACACTACGAAGAACGAACATTTCCGAGTTCATTTTGCGTTCCATGCGGAGTGCCCCTTTCAATGGGTGCTTTTAATGATCTACTGCGCTTCCTACACTTAAGCGGTCAGTAATTGTTTTTTCCAGCCCGGTATGAAAGTTATGGTTAGGGAACCAAGACAATAATTCCTGGGCTTTTTGATTGTTTAAATAGCTATGGAGAATATCCCCCGGACGGGGCTCCGCATAGGTTGTCAGGAAATCACCACCCGTGATGTCGCTTATCATCCGAACCATCGTATTTATCGAGGTTGGTATTCCGCAGCTAATATTCATCGTCTCATTATTCACCCTGCCTTCGGTCTGAACCGCGTCAACAAACGCTTGCGCCACATCCTCCACATAGACGAAATCTCTAGTTTGCTCACCGTCCCCATAGATTATGAGATCCTTCCCTTGCTTTATACGATCCAGAAAAACGGAAACAACGCCAGCTTCCCCATGTGAACTTTGCCTAGGCCCATATACATTAGCGAGACGCAGTATCGTATATTTTAGCCCATGTAAGCTGGCAAACATCCGAATATATGACTCTGGTACACTTTTGGATACACCATAGCAGGACTCGGGATTTAAGGGATGCTGCTCATCAATGCTCAAATATTCCGGGTTCCCATAAACTGCTGCCGACGAGGCATAAACTAGCTTTTGAACCTGATGGATCTCGCACATGCGCAGTACATTCAGCGTGCCAACAATATTCACATTCGCATCAAATAACGGGTTCCGCTGTGATTCTCTGACGTCGATCTGTGCAGCTAGATGAATGACTGCATTTGGCTTTTCAAGGTTAAACACCTCATGCAAAGTCTCATCCCGAATATCGTACTTATACAGAACCGCAGCAGGATTCATATAAGTCAGACCGGAGGCTCCGGATACATTATCTACAATCACAGTTTCTATGCCCTTTTTTATTAGCCGATCAACCACATGGGATCCAATAAAGCCTAACCCCCCAGTTACCAATACCTTCAAAATAAAAAACTCCTTTCGCCCGCTAAGAGTGATCTTTGTACCGTGCATTCCCCGAAAAATTCACATAAAATACAAAATCAAAGGATAAAGGAGTGAAGTATATGGCTACTGCCCCTATTCCAGACAGCTCGGTGACTACGTCCATCCTTTCTGATGGTGCGGTCACATCTATTAAAATAGACCCTGAGACTAACGGTTATGTGAACGTCCGATCGTACGGCGCTGTAGGAAACGGTATCAAGGACGATACAGTAGCGATTCAAAATGCTATCAATGCGGGAAACGCCAAAAACAAAGTAGTAATCTTTCCTCCAGGTGTATATAAGGTATCTTCGGGACGCATGCGTAACCCCTCCATCCTCGACTGGTGGTGTCTTCGAATTCCGTCCAAAACGAATTTAAGCTTTGAAGCCGGCTCCAAACTTGTGCTTGCCCCGAACCCACCCTCAGACACTAGGGTTCTAGTAATCTTAAATGCCTCAAATATCACAATCGCGGGCACCCTTGAAATTGATGGAAGTGCATCGACTGTTAAAACAGCCGTCAACGATCAGCTTCACGGCTTGTTCATTTCTTCTTCGCAAAATATAACGATAGAGTCAGTGTACTCTCACGATTGCTATGGGGATAATATCTTCATTGGGGGGACAGAAGAAATCCCCTCCGTTAATGTGCACATCGGATATGCACGCTGTGAGACTGCTGGACGAAAGAACTTTGTGGTCCATTTTGTAGACCAGCTTCATGTCAACAGAGCGGTTCTGAATAATAGCCGCGGTGGCGCGCCTGGTTTTACTGGTGCTAACTCTCTCGATCTTGAACCCGATGTCTTTAAAGGAACGCGCAGCTTTTATCAGCGATTCGACTCCTTGACAACCATAGGTTTCGGTAACGACCTATCAGCAGGGCTTACAGATGCTATCGCTAGACTCTGGACACTCGACATCGGTTCACTAGATATGCGTGTAAGCGGATCGGTAAGTCCAGCCTTACTGTCCTATGGACTGACGCTCAAAATCAATCATTTGGCTATCCGTTCCACCGATCATAAAGCTAACTTCGGTCTACAGACGATCTATTCACAATTTATTGATATCGCTAGCGCCAAGTTCGATGGCATCGGGGGCCCTGCGATCTATGCAGCGTTTAATGCTGCCGGAGGTAAACCAAGGTTGCACATCGGTTCTTTAGGAATGTACGGTTCGGGTTCCACCTTAGCAAGTGGTGTCCGAATCGACGGAGGAGATCTTTATGTGGGGACGATAGATGCACAGGATTTAACGGGCAATACCTTGCATTTATTCACAACGGAGTCTGACGCGATGGCTACTGTCGACAATATGATCGTTCGCAATAGCGGAACCAATCAGGTAGTGCTAGTCTCTTCTTACGGTGCAGCTAAACCGTCTCTGCGCCTCAATAATGTAGCGGTGTTTGATACCCGAGCAGTGAAGGTAAAGCGAATTCTAGAATTCGAAACACTAATCGGCATGCAAGGCACATCACTAGGAACCTTGTATAATCCATATTCGCTCCCTGAATGGTTCTCGACCTACGGTAACTTCAAACGGGCCATTCGCCTCACTGGCGGGGCAGTGTTGCCCGCGGTGTTCATAGTAGAGGGTTCGCCCGAGGGAGTCGTAACCGCCCCAGTTGGCAGTCTGGCCATGCGAACGGATGGCACGGCACAAGCCACTTTGTATGTGAAGGAAAGCGGATCAGCTGCCAGCGGATGGAAGGCTAAATAAGATGAATCAACGGTATTGGTTACATGTCTCTATCGCATAAACGACACGTTCCAAATCCTCATCCGATAAAGAGCTTCCAGAAGGCAGGCAGACACCTGTTGAAAATAATTTATCCGATACACTGTATTCCTCACTGTAAGGATAGTAGTAATTGCTCTCGAACAAGGGTTGTAAATGCAGCGGTTTCCATACAGGTCTAGCTTCGATATTGTGCTGTTCCAGACATGACAGGAGTTGTTGTGAAGAGAACCCCGCCACTTCTTCATCGATGGTCAGCGCACTCAACCAGTGCGTGCTGCGACAATTGCGCGCTTCCGGCATAAAATGAAGACCCGGTATGGAACCTAAACGTTCCCTATATCGCCGGCCAATAGATCTGCGACGCTCTACTCGCTCTTCAAGCAGTTCTAATTGACCGCGTCCTATGGCTGCCAACAGGTTGCTTAACCGATAGTTGTATCCCATTTCGGAATGTTGATAATGAGGGGCAGTGTCTCGGGCTTGCGTAGACCAGAAGCGCGCTTGATCTAAGGCTTCGGTATCGTCGGATACGAGCATGCCCCCACCTGACGTCGTAATAATCTTATTTCCGTTGAAAGAATAGATTCCGAATTGGCCCCACGTTCCGCTGGCCTTGCCTTGGTAGAAAGCGCCCAGTGATTCGGCAGCATCCTCAATCAAGGTAATTCCATATCGGTTAGCTATTTCTACAATGGGCGCCATGTCTGCACTTTGTCCGTATAAATTGACGACAACAGCCGCTTTTGGCAGCAGCCCTTTGTCATTCAAAGCTTGGCAGGCCCGCTGAAAAGCTAGCGGACACATGTTCCAGGTCTCAGGCTCTGAATCGACAAATACGGGGGTGGCCCCCAAATATAAAATAGGATTGGCGCTAGCAACGAACGTGAGCGTAGAACAGATCACGTAATCTCCTTGTGTGACACCGGCTAGACGAAGTGAGAGATGAATCGCCGCCGTGCCAGAGCTTAACGCTAGTGCACCCTTTGATCCTGTGTAGGCGGCCATCTCCCGCTCGAACGCATCAACTTGCGGACCAATAGGAGCAATCCAACCAGAGTGTATCGCCTCCTCCATGTAGACCTGCTCACGTCCACTAATATGCGGCGGGGATAACAAGATTCGTGGCAGAATGCTCGTTTGACGAATGCTCATGCGAAGCTCCTTTCTCCATTTGGACCGATTTCTTCAGATGGAATACATATCATATCGAGATCTGGATGCCGATAGAGCGGAAAGTAATTTCCTGATATTCTGGTGTCACAAAAGGATATGATCCGCTCATACAACTCTGGGAAAAAAATTCGTTTACCTAAGTAATAGTCAAGGGGTTCCAGTTGTGTCGCGAATCTATGCTTGAATTGAAATAAGTCGTCATTCCCCTTATATCCCCCGCCAAGATGAAAACATTCAAAGCCATTTTCCATCCCCCACTTGGCTGCTGCGTGTATTAGCAATTTGGTAGGTGACCACTGCAGATAGGCGCGATCCCAACCACATAGGTGATAATGCATCCACGGTCGTTCATGTAACACGATGCTGGTCGCCACCGTTTTCTCCCCATCCATAGCTTCGAATAGCTCTACTCTCCCCTCAAGTAGATGACTAGTATCTTCTATAAATTTTTTGGGAAAATAATAAAAAGAATCCGCCTGTAAATCGTTTAGTGTTCCGTAATACAATTCACTGAAGGACTCAATACGATCCTTCAGATTCGAGTTTCGAATCGTAAAGGGTGCGGACTTTAATTTATGAATATTCCGTTTATGATTGCTGCCATAATGCCGGATGAGCTCTGACTCCGAACCCACAGTCAAATCAATATAAATTGTATTCCTATTCCATTCGGTGGTCAGACCACTTTGATATTCCGTAGCGTTGCCAATCAAGGGATGAAATCTTACAAACTCGGTCATGATCTTTTTCTCTCTACAGTAATCCGTGAACGTTTCACTGAATTGCCGGTACAGCTCACTTCGTTCGGCTCCCGGAGGGAGATTCGATATCGGTCCCCCGTATCCATAGGGTGTACTAATGTCGTACCAATCGCCTTCAAGCCCCAGTTGGATTACGGCAGGAAGATGGCTTATGGAGCGAAGTAAGTAAGGATAAACTATGAGCTGGTCTCCCTGCTTAAAAACAAACAGCTCTGCCTGCTGATGCTCTCCATCCTCAAACAGCCGAAAAAACGCTGAGGAGAAATAGATATCCTTCGTCTCTAACTGGTTCAAATAGGCATCCCATTCCTCTGAACTAGAGCTGCCTAACACGATGAAGTTACTCATACAACACCTCTTGATTCTCCAATATTTTGATCATACGTATACTTTCAGTGCTTAAGATTAGCCCGGGGTCTCGCTCACGCAAATAAGCATCTGAAGAAAGCAACAATAGCCTTTTCTCCCGGTCTAAATCCATTAATACGTCTGTCAAAAGATTGCAGCCACTCCACCCTCCACTTTGCAGTTGGATACGATAATACTGTTCACCTAACCGGCCCACAACTGAAGTCTCTTCCTTCGTTCTAATCTTAAGAGAAGAGAATCCATACTTTTGATGATGTGCCTCTGCCATCGGATAATCATCTATGATGTACGCCAATGCTTCTCTATCCCTATCAATCGATGGAGCCAAATCTCTTACATACCAGTAAGTCCGGCCTTCCTCTGCAAAACCAAGCCGCAAATACCAAGCATGAGCTTGCTCATTCCACGAAAATACATCAAGTGCCAGCTTCGAAATGCCATCCTTTTGGGCTAACGTCTCCCCGTACGCCATAAGCTTGCCGCCGATGCCATCTTTTCGATAAGCTGCGTCCACATTCAAGTTATTCAGAACCAGCATCTGCTCCATTCTTCGCCATTCAGCGAATCCAATAAGAAGCTCTTCAGAATAGGCACCAATCAGCAGTGTTGCTGAATGGCTTCCGCATTTACATGCTGCTTTCAAATATTCGGGATAACCGCCACAGGCGAATATGGTTTGATTGTAGACCGACTCTGGCAAGTTGCTCTGTAAGAGCCGGCATGCAAGGTGAATATCATCTTCCTGAAGCGGACTAAACCGCAAATTCATGCCGACCCCTCCTTTTGGTTCATTCTGTACTCATCGAGCGGCAGACTATGCTCACCCGGATTGGCCACAACGTCATCTTGGCGGATCACCTTCAGCACAGTTTTGCATAAGATCAACGCATCTAATCTAAAGCTCAGCTTCTCAACATAGGTAACGTCATAGGAGAGCCGCTGTTTCCACTCCGAAGTATTACGTCCAGATACCTGCGCCAATCCCGTTATTCCGGGTCTTACAGTAAATCGCAGCCGCTCCCGTTCAGAGTAATGCGGGCTGTAACGGATGAGCAAAGGTCTTGGTCCGATCAGACTCATTTCTCCCTTCACAACATTTACTAATTGCGGGAGCTCATCCAGACTCAGCTTTCGAATCAATCCGCCGAATTTGATATAACGCCGAGCATCCGATAACGGCTGGCCTTGCGCATCATACATTTCAGCCATGGTTCGGAACTTGTAGATGTAGAAGGGTCTTTCTCCCATTCCCGGCCGCTGCTGCTTGAACAAAATAGGACTTCCCAGCTTTATCCGAAGCAGCAACGCCACCACAGCCATGACCGGACTAAACACACCTAACATAATGATCGCTCCCACCAAATCGAAGCCCCGCTTCATATGGCGATACATGGTAGTCTTTCCCCCGCCTTTCTCTTATTCCGTAAAAAGACGTTCTGTAAGTGACTTTACCTCTTCCGGATTTGCACTCCAATAATACACTTTGGTTCGGACGAGCGGATCTAGAGCAGAGCTGTTATGGCCAGGAATCTGTTCGTAAGCAAAATCCGCGGAATCCATTCCCTTGAATAGCCAAGCTAAGCTCATCAAATCACTGTCACTAAAACTCGTATCAATAATGTCTTTCTTTTCACGCAGTAGCAGTCCAGCTAGATCAGGAATATGCTCCGGACTTAATAGCTTTTTGGCTACAGCCCGAACGATATTGAATTGCTCCCGTTGGCGGCTAAAGTCACCCTCCGGAGTCGAGTAGCGCTCCCTTGCTAAATAAAGCGTGTGGGCACCATCCAGATGCTGCTCACCTTTCTTGATGGTGATCTCCGGAGTGATGGTCACATCCTGATCAATTAGCATATCGATCCCGCCGATCGAATCGATGAAATCACGAACACCGGAGAAGTTCGTCTTGATGTAGTAATGAATAGGAATATTCATAAAATCACTAACGGCTTGAATCAGTGTCAGCGTACCCTGCTGATTCCCACCCTTTGTTTCACCAACGATATGTGCATGATTGATCTTGGTATAACCGACGTTCTGCACATAAACCCGCGTGTCCCGCGGCACAGATACGATATTCACCTTCCGTTGATCCGGCATCACATGGGCAACCATGATCGTATCTGCCCGCGAGCTTTCTCCGCCCCAAGTGTCTGTTCCAATTAGCACTACATTAAAGGATGAGCTTTTCTTGTCTGTTGGAGATGTCACCGCAGTTGGAGTCTGTGTAGACGTTGTAAGGGTAAGCTCATCCGTTTGAGCTTGTGGGGCTGGTGTGCTGAGCGATTGCACCATCGCTTCATTGTCCGTAACCACATTAGAGCTAGGGATCGTCAAGGGGTTAAGAATCGCCTTATTAAAACGATGCTCTGGATTCAATATCCCTCCAATCCAGATCCCCCCAACTACAACCACAACAAGAATAACAATCAGGCTGTATCGTCCCACCCGCCGCATGCGTGAATGTTTACCTGTAATTGCCTTGTCGCGATTGCACCATAATCTTGTCATCCATGAATGCTTAGTCGACTTCATAGGTCAGATTCCCGCATGAACTTCGGATTTAATGCGTTCAAGATCATGTGTGCCCACCTGCGGTTCTTCCTGAAAGCCCGAATAGCTTGGAATTAGCTGCTTTAGCAGTTTTTTGATCTGATGACTGCTTGGCATCAGTTCATACCGTTTGCACAAGTTCTCCAGAACCCCCAACACCAAATTCAGTTCAGATCTGGAGACACTTTGCGGGCGGCTAATCATAATACGGTAGTTGTTAGTGACCAATAACCCTTCTTCTTCAGTCAAAAGCTCCTCAAACAATTTTTCTCCAGGACGAATGCCAGTGACCACAATGGGAATATCTTTGTCAGGCTCGAGACCCGACAAGCGGATTAAATCCCTCGCTAGATCGTATATACGAACTGGCTTACCCATATCCAGCACAAACACTTCTCCCCCTTGTGCCAGCACACTTGCTTGAATAACCAACTGTACCGCTTCGGGTATCGTCATGAAGTAACGCACCATATCCATATGTGTAACCGTCACCGGGCCGCCGTTTTCGATTTGTCTTTTGAATAACGGAATGACACTGCCCCGACTACCCAGCACATTACCAAAACGTACAGCGGCAAAAACCGTCTTACTTAAGGAATTCTGATCATTAATGATCATTTCCGCGGCTCGTTTCGTGGCCCCCATAACACTGGTAGGATTAACCGCCTTATCCGATGAGATGAGGATGAACCGTTTAGCGCCATATTTAGCACTCGCTTCCGCTACATTCCTTGTGCCGATCACATTATTTTTAACTGCCTCTACTGGATTCATCTCCATAAGAGGAACATGCTTGTGAGCAGCGGCATGATACACAATGGAGGGGCGGAACTTTTGAAAAACGTTATCGATCCGCGATACATCCTGAATGTCCGCTATAATGGGATGAATGATCTGATCGGGATATAACTGTCGCAACTCTTGTTCAATAAGATAAATGCTATTTTCTCCATGCCCCAAAAGCAGCATTTCTTTCGGACGATACGCAGCCAATTGCCGGCATAATTCCGAACCAATTGAACCGCCTGCACCCGTGATGAGAATACACTCGCTTCCCAAATTCTCACGAATCTCTTCCGTATTAATTTCTACGGGACTTCTCCCCAGCAAATCATTTACGGATACTTCACGGATCATGTTAATGGCCATTTTCCCGTCCAAAATATCGGTCATACTAGGCATTAACTTGATCTGAGCTTTGGTAGATTTGCAGATTTCGATGATCTCCAGTAATTCCTTTTGAGGAGCCGTAGGCAAAGCGATGATAATGAACGAAATGTCCAGCTGCTCGACTGCCTGGGGAATGAAGTTACGGTTACCGACAATCGGCAACCCCATAAGCTCCAGCTTGCGCTTAGAGATATCATCATCTATGAAAGCGACTGGGTTCATGAATTTAAATCTTGAATGCTTGATATCTTTGGTAACGAGGATGCCTGCTTTTCCCGCCCCAACGATTAGCAGATTGCCTTCGGATGAACCCTTTGTTCCCAGTGTTTCGAATCTATCGTTGATGAGGCGGTTAACTAAACGTAAGCCGGCAATGCCGAGAAATACGTAACCCGCTGCAAAATAAATCGAAATCGGCAATCGATAGGAAGGGACGAATACATGCGCAGATACATTGACAGCGACCACTCCGCAGAGTGTTAAAGCACTCACTTTTAGCAGCTGCAATAACTCACCTATACCGGTGTATCGCCAGATATTGTTATACACCTTGAATCCAAATGAGAACGCTGCGTACACCATAATGTGAATGAGTATCGCCCACGGAAGCATCCACATGTACTGCTCAGGGATTTGAAAATCAAACCGAAGTAAAAACACAAGCCACACTGAAGCCGCTATAATTCCCGCATCCAACATGACTAAACGTACGATCCGCATTTTCATCACTTCTTTCTCCCTAATTAACTAATTATTCGTTTATTCGTTTATTCGTTAATTCGTTTATTCGTTTGTTGTCGTATATGTGAGAATGAATTATCTATCTGCTGTCAGACCCGGTTGTAATTCAGACGGAAAAGGCTTTATCCCTGGTTCTTTCAGCGCTTCTATATAAATCGAGTCCATTTCACGAAGCACCGCTGGCAATCCATAGCGAATAATCCTGTCCTTGTTCGCCTTACCCATTGCTGCGGTCAAAGCTGCGTCCGCTCGCAGTTGAACCAGTGCTTTTGCCGTAGCGGCAATATCATCCACTGGAACCAACATGCCCGTTGACTCATGCTCAATCAAATCGCGAATGCCCCGAATATGTGTGCCGATCACGGGTTTGCCTGCTGCCATCGCCTCCATAATCGCCCGGGGTAACCCCTCACGATAGGACACAAGTGCCGCAACATCACACGCTTGTAGCAAATCCGGTATATCTCTTCGGAACCCCAGAAAATGCACTTGATCCCTAACCTCTAACCGAGTAGCAAGTTCTATAAGGGTTTGCTCGAAAGGACCTGTACCTGCGAATGCTAGATGAATATCGCTTGCTTGATCACCCAAATGATGTAGTGCTTCGATCAACTGTTTTTGGTTCTTGTTAGCATTTAACTCAGCGACGCAGAGAACAACGAATGAAGGATTATCATTGTCACTCTTAGGTAAATCAAATAGCTGGTGACGACTTTCCCCCATCATTTTTGCAATTTCATTATCCCCCTCACCGCTACCGTATACCTGAAGATCAAGCCCGACTCCGCTCACATAAGTTACTTTTTTTCGCACAGGGAATTTCTGAGCACGCTCATAATCTTCACTATTAATGGTGATCAGTACATCCGTCCAACGTGCCATCAAATACTCCAACGGATAATAAAGCATCCAGTTCAGAAAAGGAGCACCTTTAAAAAAATGAAAACCATGAGCTGTATACAATACGCTAGGGACACCTGCTCTATGGGCTGCAATCCGTCCGAGAATCGAAGCCACTGGTGTATGTACATGGACGAACTGAAATTTTTCCGCTTGGAAGCTTTTCGTTAAGATCCGCAGAGCCGTCCAATTCTTCAACTGTAAAGGACTTCGTTGTATAGGTACGTCGTGACATACAATTCCCCGCTGTTCCAAGCGATGTCTGGCTTCGCCCGGCTGAGCGTAAGCATGGACTTCACACCCTTTTTGCAGCAATAACACCATGTAAGGTAAATGAAAACTCTCGAAATGCCCATATATGGAGGCTACAAAAGCAACCTTTGCTTGTAAGCCACCCTCAGCTGGAATACTCCCGATGTCCTTACTTGAGCTTTTATTGAGGTTGCTCTGCTCGTTGTCGAAGCTTGCGCCCAGTTGACCGTTCAACGTGTTGGGTTCGATAGGGCATCTCTCCTTTCAGGTTTTTGTCTGTTAACCGGATGCAAGCTCCGTTCATCGCCATCATGAACCACCAATACCGCTGGAATAACGCCTCAATACCCATCGATAAACCAATCATCGCCGCATGGGACAACAGCAATGCCATAATAATTGGTCTATGAATCGGATCTGCCGCACGATAAGAACGGATCCCCACAATGAAGAACCAAATCATAAATCCGCCATATACAATCAAGCCCAATAAGCCGAATTCAGTCAAAAACCATATAGGGGTGTTGTGGATAATAATGCGCAGTTCGTAATTATAGGAACCAAGCCCAATGCCTAATAACGGACTTTGTGCGATCCAATCCACCGCTTTGTCAATGATGTCAAGACGCGACTGAATCTGGGAAGGTCTGCTGGACATAGACTCCAGCACATTTAGATAAGCGGTGCCTTTATACAGCAGCAAAGCTATAAATGCCACACCAAACCCCATTCCGATCTTGATCAGTCTGGAAGGTTTGGTAATCAAAAGTGTAAGTAATACAAGGAAGAGACCAATCCATGACGAGCGCGAGAAAGTCATCATAATGCCCCCGGCTAAGCTTATCGTCGCTAGTATGCTGACCCATCCCCGCAGCAGCTTTATCTTCTCCCCACTCGTCATGATATGAATGGCAAAAGCCGTCACCAGCAATCCTCCGTATGCATTGGGATCAATTAACATGCCGGACAACCGCCCGTCTTGCACCATAAACGGAACCTTTACTCCGCTGAAAAAAGCGAATAGGGCAACACCATTTAAGAGCAGCACACTGGTCAGAAAAAATCGGAGCATCTTATATAACCGTTCCCAGCTATCTACGGCTTGCACAAGCATGATGTAGGTCAACAAAAGGAGTATGAATCCAATATCTTTTTGCAATAAGGCGTATTGGGTTATGAAGCCGTTGCGCCAAATGGATACAAAGGAAGCTAGAACAAAAATGAACAGCATGCCCCAATGCCATGAACTGAATATCCTCCGGTCCAATTTGAGATGGAATCCAGCGGCAAACAAACCTAACATTAAGAAGAGATCCGACGGGGCGATACGGAAGGCTCCACCAAAATCAATCTGTGCCGGAAGGCATATGATATACCCCATGACCGCAAACAGAAATAAATTGTGCATGGTATAGGGCTTCCCTACAACAGATACAGATGTCATACAAGTCCCTACTTTCCTACTTTCCTATAAAACAAAGAACTTATGCCGCCGCTTCGGACTGTTCCCGTTTTCTTACCTTTCCGATGACACGATACAGCACAACTACACTGCCAATCATTTGTACAAATAACGACGAACTAGCCCCCATCGCAGCACCTACTACCCCGTAATGAGGTACGAAGATCAGACAACATAAGCCATTAGTGAATGCTGTGCACAGAAACAATGGAATCTGGGCTTTGTACCTTCCGGTAGCCGTTATGGCGTACCACAGGTAGGATGAAATAAATACCAGCATGGTGGACGCCAGCAGCCAATGAAACAACCCTAACTCTCCTGCCACGTCTGAACTGAATAATAAGGTTAACAGCTTGTGTCCAAACAACCACCCAATCAAACAAGCGACCGCACTAAAACCCAAACCCATCGCTATCATTCGGCTGAGTAAAGTGACAAACTCCTTGTGTCTCCCGGCTGAATGCCACCTGGCAAGACGTGGTGTTATGGCTTCACCAAGTGCGGTGACGACAACATTACAGGCAACAATCATATATGAGAGTGAAGCATAAATACCTAAGTCATGCTCCCCTTTAAAATAGGAAATCGCGTATAATGGGATATTCGTATTTAACGACATCAACGCCAACACCACGCCTAGCGGTGAACTGACGATCAGTAAACTCCATAGGCTTCTTTTGTTGAAGAGTGGCCTGAGAGAAGTGTATATTCTTGCTTTACGAGCATCATATCCAATCGTTATCGCTAACCATCCGATAATCATGACTAACAAGGCAAGAACAAGGCTCTGTGTAGGGATAAATACGAGGATGAAGATTAGAATGGAGAATAACCCTTTTGCCATTCTGGAGATTGAGATTTGATCTAATCTCTCCTCCTTTTGAACGATGCCCAATAAAATATCACTGATTGATTCAACGATTCTATACAGACCGATGAAGAAAATAACCAATGCTGTATTCCAATCCAAACCACTCATAATGCAAAAGCCTGCGGTAATCGTAAACGCAAGGGCGGTTGTTATCAGCCGTAAGCCCAGAAAGTCTCCAAAACTGTATTTCCCCGATGAATCAACGATTAATACGGAACGAAGATGTAGATGCGACAGCATAAAGATCGGAGCAGTAACTGCAAGCCCTAGCGAATATTGCCCCACGATTGCCGATGACCCGAATTTATTCAGCAGGATCACAATCACAAACTGAGCACCAGCGTAAGTGATATTCCCGAGCAAATAACGAAGAGAAGCAAATGACATAGACGTCAGACCATTCCTGAAGAAGAGGCCCACTCGGCAAAATCTTCACCGCGAATCTTGGAACGCCTGCTCTTTTTCCGATAATTCAATACGGCTCCCAGCAAATGTGCTCCCTGCTGCTCTAACAAGTGCTTGGCAGAACTCGTGTGCTTTAAGAGTACTTTTCCGGATTTCACAACTAGCAATACCCCCTCAGTCATCGTTGCCAAAATAAGGGCATCCGAAAATGGCATTAATACAGAGGATGAGTCGATGACAATCGTATCAAAACGCACGCTCAGCTCTGTAAATAATCGCTTCATTCCTTCAGAGCCTAATAATTCAGCGGGATTTGGTGAAATCGGACCAGAGGTCAATACTGACAAACCTTCTGCATCCTCAATCGAAATAATGCAATCCTCTAAGCGGGTATGATCCACTAAGATACTGCTAAGTCCGATCCAATTAGGCAGATCAAATGCCTTATGCACCGTTGGCGTACGTAGATCCCCATCAATGAGAAGAACTGTCTTACCAGCTTCCGCCATGGCAATCGCCAGATTTATCGCTACCGTTGATTTTCCTTCATCCGGAAGCGAGCTTGTGACTAATAAAGAGCGGATCTCTCCACCAACGCGGGTATAACGAATATTGGAGCGTATGCTTCGGAATTGATCTCCGCTAGATGACTTCGGTTGTTCCAGGCAATATAATTTTGGCGTTCTCTTCTTCATAACTTGTGGCTCCTTCTGCTGATTTGGTTTTCGCTTTATTCCGCTGTTTACGTGGCTTCAATTTGCCCACGGTTCCCAGAAGCGGAAGCTGCAAATCAAGCTGAATATCTTTGGCACTTCTCACGGGTTTCTCCATCAATTCCCGGAGGATAGAGATTGCGATCCCGGTAATCAGCGCCAATCCGAAGGCAACAGCCATATTAAAGACCGGCTTAGGTGAGACAGGATCAGAAGGAACCTTGGCACGGTCGAGAAATACAACATTCTCCACTCCCATAATCGATTGAATATTCGCATTAAAGGCCTCTCCAAAGCCATTCGCAATATCTGTTGCCCGTTGAGCTTTTGAATTGGTCACAATTACCGTTGTTACGAGTGATTCACTATTGGTTCTTGTCTTCACATTTTTGAGCAACTCTTCCGCTGTCATTTTTAGCTGCAGCTTTCTGACAACCTCTTCCGCTATCCTGCTGCTTCGAATGATCTCCCCGTAAGTGGTTACCAGCTTTTGTCCGGCCATAATGTCATTAATTGCTTTCTGCTGCCTGTCCCCTTGAATAAGTATAGAAGCTGTCGCCTCGTATTTCGGCTGTAAAACGTAATAGCTAACACTACCAGCTAGCCCGACTGCAGCGATACATAATACAATAATGAACAGCAGCCTACGTTTTACTAGTTTCAAAATGCTGCCCAGTTCGAATTCCATCGATCATTTCTCCTAACTAGTTAATGTATTGTCGTCTCTTTAACAAGATTATTGTTGTATATTCATATTCTCTTTCTCTCAACATATGTCCAAGTCCGTACTTAAAATTTAAATGTCAAAATATTAAAGGGCTCATTTAGCTCACCTGTTAAAATCCAACAAAAAAAGGCATTCTTCCAGCTAAATCTACTGGTAGAATACCTTACATATAGTCTAACTAGTTCAGGAATGTACAAGTGCAGTCAACACCATCAGGAGATATCTTTACGTTTCAGAACATGATGAACATTGCTTAACATGCCGGATAGAACTCCAGCAATTGGGAATACTGCCCAATTGACGTCCCAGCGCCCATAGACAAAACCCGTGAACAGAAAAATCGCTGTCGCCAAAGGCCATAACACAGCCCCAACAATTCCAACAAATCGGTTCTCTTCCTGCTTCTCTGCAGTGATATTCGGCTCCTCCAGCAACTTCGTATAAGTACCCTGGATATTCCCGTAATAGATGAACAGAAACACCGCCACAGCCGCAATAAACAGAAAAGCAGCTACTCCATAGGGAGCATAGTCATCGTTGACATAGCTAGTGGTGAAGATAAAAGCCGGCGACAGCACACATAGGCAGACTCCTGTAATCAGAGAAAGACGGTAAGTCGGAGCATAAAGACTTTGGCTGCGTTGAAGCGCCATCTTTAGAGCATAAGGCAGCTGAAAGCCTTGCTCCAGACTCTTAAAGCGATCCAGCTTCATTCCGCTGTGTATAAACATCCCGACCGCGATAGCGACCAGCACGAACATTCCGACCAGCCCCAGCATCGAACCTTTATCACTCATAACAGCCTTATTTTCAAATATTGTATCCAGGGTGATCAAAAACGCCACTCCGCATGCGCAGAGGAAAACGCCGATACCCGTCCATAATCCAGCGCTTCGTCTGGCCGCCGCATAAGCGTAAACCTCTTCTTCCGTCAGCACCGGAATAGCCTGTTCCGGCACAACTGGATCGATGCCAAGCTCCGCTGTCAGCTCTTCAATATTGCCGAATTCCGATATGACGATACCAATCGCCTCATTCTCCGACTTGCCAGCAAGCTTCAGCTCCAGGTACTTCTCCTCCATCCCAGATAGCAGCTCTTGCTTCAGATGTTCCAGTTCCGGAGTCTTTGGCAGACCTGCAAACATATTATCCAGATATACTATGATCGTCTCCATGCTCTATCACCACTCCTTGATAAATTGGTTTACAACTTGCTGTGTAACCTTCCATTCCTCACATTTTTCTCGGTAATAGGCGAGACCCAAAGGGGTGATCCGGTAATACGTACGCCGCTTACCAAGACTCTCATCCAGATAAAAGGATTCTATATATCCGTTTTTCTCCAGTCGGGTGAAGGCAGAATATAACGTTGTCTCCTTCATGACATATTTCTCCTGCGTTAACTGCCTGATATTTTTGGAAATCTCGTACCCGTAAGATTCCCCGTCCAGCAGCATGTATAGGATCATCGTATCATTGTAGCCGCGTATAACATCACTGCTGATCAAAAATATCCCCCCATGATTACTCCATCTGTCGTAGTAGTTGCAGTATAACATAATTACTACGACAGATGAAGTAGTTAATGGAAAAATAGGCCAACATAATTTGAGGACCGAACCTTCCTTGATTAAATCACAATTGCTGTCTGCGCATGACGTAGCTTCCAATACGGGGTTAGGTATACGAAGGTGCAGGCCAGTAGTGCTTGCGGGGACGATGGTGTTTACTAGTAGGCTGTTTGCGAGGGCGGGGGTGTTTACTAGTAGGCTGTTTGCGAAGTCGATGGTGTTCACCAATTGGTTGTTTGCAGGACGATGGTGTTTACTAGTAGGCTGTTTGCGAAGTCGATGGTGTTCACCAGTTGGCTGTTTGCAGGACGATGGTGTTTACTAGTAGGCTGTGTGCATAGACGGTGACGTTTACCTACTCTTACTTTGGCGGACGAGATACTATCGGACTCAGTTGGCGTTATTCGAGGCATTTTACTACTTTTCAGGTTCTATCGGACTCCAACGCTCCTATTGGCGCACAAAACATCATATTTAGGGCCCTTTCTAGGGAATAGCTGCACTGGAGTCCGAAACTGCGCTGGAACTGCGAAAAACATACTAATAACGCCATTGGGGTCCGTTAGCCTTCCTTGCCCCATTATCTATTGAAGCAACAAACCAACGCTGGTTTGTTTTCCTTTTTATTGAACCTTAATACAATAAGGTTGACTGCAAGAACATAGGTGTTTACTTCCCCTTACTTTGGCGGACGAGCTACTATCGGACTCAGTTGACCTTATTCGCAGAAATTCCCCACTTTTCTGATCCTATCGGACTCCAATGCACCTATTGGCGCACAAATCACCATATTCGAGCCTACTTCTAGGGAATAGCTGCACTGGTGACCGAAACTACGCTGGAACTGCGAAAAACATACTAATAGCGTCATTGCGGTCCTTTAGCCTTGCTTGCCCCAATATCTATTGAAGCAACAAACCAACGCTGTTTTGTTTTCCTTTTTATTGAATCTTAATACATTAGTTAGTTAATTACCCTGGACGAGATACTATCGGACTCAGTTGACCTTATTCGCAGAAATTCCCCACTTTTCTGATCCTATCGGATCCTAATGCACCTATTGGCGTACAAATCACCATATTCGAGCCCACTTCTAGGGAATAGCTGCACTGGAGTCCGAAACTACGCTAGAACTGCGAAAAACATGCTAATAACATCATCTGGGTCCGTACCACAGTGGATGATTATGAGTCGGCGGTGTGATTGAGATTTAGATGTCGATTGTTGATGTTGATGTTGATTTTGTTGATGTAAATTCAAGCGAACGGAGTCAAAGTCAGCAAGTCAAAACACAAAACAGCGGTTCTCCCGTATTGGGGAGAACCGCTGTTTTGTTGTTTTTTTATAATCAATGAAATAGTTAATCATTGCTAACGAATACACCAACTTGAATACGTTGACCTATTAATGTCGTGTACGGAGCATACGTCCAACAAAATAAAGCATTTGTTTACGTGTAAAAAAACGTGACATTTGAGCAGAAATATAATTTGTAAATCCTGGGACAGCAAATACTTTTTTAGCCTGAAGCGACCGAAGAGCCACTTGAACGACATTTTCTGGAGTGTCTCGTTTGCCTACCGAAGCCTCATCGGCTCCCACGACATTAAAAAATTCTGTTTCCGTAGACCCCGGACATAACGCAAGAAATTGTACGCCCCGTTTCCGATTTTCCTCCCATAGCGCTTGAGTAAATGATAATACAAAAGCTTTTGTCGCTCCATATACAGCCATATTAGGGAGAGGTTGAAATGCAGCTGTTGATGCAACGTTTATGATCACTCCACTTTTTCTATTTAACATCTCTGGCAAAAACAAATGGGTCAGATCTACAACCGCCAAAACATTTAGCATCACTTCTTCATGTTGTCTCGAACCAGATAGTTGTTCAAAAAGCCCATGCGTAGCAAAACCTGCATTATTAATAAGAATATCAACGTTCAAGCCACGTTCTACACATTGTTGATAGAGCCTTTCAGGGGAACCTTCTTGAGATAAATCAGCAACTAGAACCTCCGCTTGAATTTGAAATTCTCGTTTTAATTTTTCCGCTAAAGCAATCAGTTTATCTTCAGAACGGGCGACTAAAATTAAGTGACTTCCTTTGGCTGCAAGTTCTCGAGCAAACGCTTCACCTATACCCGAAGAAGCTCCGGTAATCAACGTCCATTTATTTTGAATTGTAATCATTGTTATCCTCTCTCCCTTTAACGACCATTTAGAAACAGTGTTTCAATAAGAATCATTGTATCCAAGTGAGGTTGTGTTGTCAAATAAAGTTCTACACATTTAATTATTGGCTATTTCTCTTCTACATCAGTAAAATAAGGGTTAGAAATAACGGCTATCTAAAAAAAGCTAAAGTAAAGTTCTAAGGAAGTGAAACTACATGCAAAAATCGTCCAAAATATCTTCTATAAATGCACAATCTGTTACAACCTACCCAAAAGCAAAACAACAGCATGCGGAAACATTAAGACTCAACATTATCGAAGCCGCTGCGGCCATTATGCATGAATCTGGACCCGAAGGTGTAACCATCCGTAAGGTTGCTGAAAAAATGGAATGTCCCACAAAAATCATTTATAACTTGTTTGGAAACAAGGAAGGTTTAGCGAAGGAGCTTTTTCTGCAAGGGTGTAAATTGTTGGCTGCTGCCTTTCAAGCGGTTCCAAAACAAGACAATCTAAATTTATATCTTCGCGAGCTTGGACAAGCTTATTGGGATTTCTCACGGAATCATACTAGCTATTATATGGTTATGTTCGGAGGAGCCTTTAGCGAATTCAAACCGGAGGAGGAAAGCTTACATGCTATCTTTACGGCACTACAACAAGTGATAGCCCTTATTACAGAAGCCATCGAACAAGGATTTATTAACGAAAAAGACCCTCTGCTTGTTGTGAACCTGGTGTGGGCGTCATTGCATGGCGTCATTCATCTGCATTTAGGGGGACATATTCAAAACGAGGAAACGGCTAAAATATTGTATGATAGATCGGTTTCCAATTTAATTCATACTTTCTTTAAAAAAGATTATTAATTCTAAAAAGGCCTCTTTGCAAGTCCCTACTCAACAAATTCAAGCCGTAATCTTGGGATATCCTTAGATCACGGCTTTTTTAACATGCTAAAAAAACACAAAAAAAAACGGCATTTCTGCCGCTTCTTCATCTCTCTAATTATGTCCGGCGCATATATGCACGCACAGTGATAGGTGCAAAAACCGCAACAATCACAGCGGCTCCGATAAGTGAAATAGCGAAATCCCAGCCTACGGTTCCAGAGTTAGCAAGCTCACGGACAGCTGACACAAGATGCGAGATTGGATTGACTTTGACAAACCATTGCAGCCAGTTAGGCATCGTATCTACAGGCACGAAGGCGTTGGATAGAAACGTGAGTGGGAACAACACAATCATTGATATCCCTTGTACGCTGGAAGCGGTTCGGGCAATCACACCAAAGAAAGCGAAAATCCAGCTAATCGACCAGGAGCAGACAATAACCAAAAGCGCAGCAATTGCGACATGCTCCAGACCGCCATCAGGTCGGTAACCCATAATATAGCCCATGACAAAAGTAAGCACAGTAGCGATCGTATATCGAATCGTATCTGCCAACAAAGCTCCGGCTAATGGGGCTATACGGGCAATCGGCAATGACTTAAAGCGGTCAAACACCCCTTTATCCATGTCTTCCCGCAGTTGGACACCAGTGACGATGGAGGTCGTAATTACAGTCTGCACTAGAATACCAGGAATAATAACGGGCAAATAGCTCACTACATCTCCTGATATGGCTCCACCAAAAATATAAGTAAACATTAATGTGAAAATAATTGGCTGCAGCGTTACGTCGAACAATTGCTCGGGTGTGCGACGGATTTTCAATATCCCGCGATAAGCCATCGTTAACGAGTTACGAACAGATTGCTTGAAGCTCGTATGGTTTTTCAATTGTCGGGTCGCACCTGGACTAATAGTAGAAGTTCTCATACTCATGCTCTTGCTGCCTCCTTATTCATTGATTCTTGTGACGCTTGGGACGCCTCATCCGTAACTCCATGGCCAGTGATCGTCAAAAACACTTCATCAAGCGTCGGTTTCTGCACACTCATCTCTGCGAGTGGAATCCCCGCTTCGCGGAGTGCAATAAGCAAATCAGTGACTAAATCAGCATTCGCCATCGGTGCAGTAATTTTTCCAGCCTCATTCGGCACAATAGACTGGATATGCAGCACATGTTCCACAATCCGGCGCGCTTGAGCGATATCTTTAAGATTTTGGACTTTTAAGTGCAGCGAGGTGGTGCCCACTGAAGCTTTTAGCTCATCCACGGTGCCTTCTGCAACGACATGGCCATGATCAATAACTGCAATACGATCTGCAAGCTGATCGGCCTCTTCAAGATACTGTGTAGTTAACAGCACTGTTGATCCTGTGTTCACCAACCGACGAATGGTATCCCACATTTGCGAACGTGTCCGTGGGTCCAGACCTGTTGTTGGTTCATCCAAAAAGATAAGCGGGGGCTGGGCAATCAGACTCGCTGCAAGATCCAGACGTCGGCGCATACCGCCAGAGAAATTTCGAAGCGGCCGTTTCGCCGCCTCCGTCAGACCAAACTCTTCTAACAACTCCGCTGCCTTTCGCCGCGCCTCTGCCCGCCCTAACCCTAAAAGACGTGAAAAGATAATCAGATTCTCTGTAGCACTAAGTGACTCATCCACAGAAGCATATTGTCCCGTAACCCCTATCAATTGCCGGACAATCTGCGACTCCTTTACCACATCATGCCCGAAGATTCGCGCCGACCCCGCATCCGGACGAAGTAACGTAGCCAGCATCCGAATTACCGTCGTCTTTCCTGCCCCATTGGGACCGAGAACGCCGTAAATCGTGCCTGCCTTAACGTTCAGATTTACTCCATCAACTGCGCGATTGTCACCAAACGTTTTGACGAGCCCACGCGCTTCGACGGCCCAATCTCCAGGGTTGGGCTCAATTATTTTTTTGCGTTCATTTACCATTACAATTCCTCCAACGTTTTAGTTTGTATTGTGATGGTAACTCCCTTTTATAAACTGAATTTAAACAACACAAAAAACCGGGGAGCGCGATCTCACGCCACCCGGTTTATCACTTCTCATCTGAGTCAGCCTCAACATATTCTTTAAGCGCAAACAATTTATTAGCCCAGTAACCTTCAAAAAAGGCAAGCCAATCTTGCAGCTCCAGCAAAGGTTCTGGCTGAAGCTTATACCGGGTCTCCCGTCCGACTTTCTGACTGCTAACAAGCTGCGCATCGGACAATACCTGTAAATGCTTATTAACAGCGGTTCGGCTGATCGGGTAGCAATCCGTAATAGATGCTATAGACATTTCCTTATTAGCGAGCAGCTTTAGCAGACTGCGTCGGGTAGGATCTGCTATCGCTTGAAATACATCATGTCCTGCTTCAGCAACCGGCATATTAAGCCTCGATATAAGCAGGAAGTTTTTCTTGGACGATTTTTTCCCAGCCGCTATTCATAAAGCCGCGTACGATTGGATGTGGTTGTCCAAATTCAGTAACTTTTTCAGGGTCCCATCCAGAATGAATCAAGGTAAATTCCGTTTTCCCTTCGATTTCTTTCAGTTCAAAAGCAAGATGCCAATCCTTCCCCCAATTAAAACCAACACGATTCGGAGGATCAACTTCAGTTACTTTACAAGGAGAATCTCCGAATTGTCCAGCATGCAGGATGAATTCATGCCCAACAACAGGCTCAAATGTACTAGGCATCCACCAGGCTGCCATTCCTTCTGCCGTGGCAACAGCTTTCCAAACCTTTTCTATTGGCGCATTTAGTAAAATCGTTTGACGAATTTCTTGTAAGGGTTCTTGAGTTTGCATAATAAATAGCCTCCAGCATTCATTTAATATAACACCTTTTGGGTTCGCTTTTCATTATAACACCTATAGGTGTTATGTCAATTTACAGATTTCCCTAATTCTCCGTTCGTTATTCAACGTCTCAATCCCTCAATAGTATCCTTTAACTGCTATAAAAAAAACCCTCCCTCGTTCATCCCGAAGAAGGGGCCTTCTATTACATCAGCTCTATGGTCAGTTTCTTGGCTTGACAGTTACTGTGATTTTCTCGCTAGATGTCTCGCCTGATGCATTGACTAATACCGCGTAGTATTCATATACACCTGGTGTCTTATCTTTAAGTTTCGTAACTGTCATCTGAGCCGCAAGGGTAGCCGTGCTTAGTGTCTGTGTGTCGATTACTTCTCCATTCTCATACAAACGGTACTCAGTACCATTGGTTCCCCACCACATATTCATCACAACGTCGTAAGTTCCATCCCCACTCCAGTTGTCGTGGGATACTATAGGCTTGCCCGGCGCTGCATCTGTAACAGTAAGGATTAGCGGATCGCAGGCAGTCGAACCGAAGCTGTTGACTAGCTCGCACGTGTACGTGTAGGTTCCATTTGATTTGCCCACAATATCCGTACTCATGGCTTGTGCATTCGGTGAGCTGTCCGTCAGCATCTGGGTACTGATCAGTACATCGTTTTCATAGAGCTTAAACTCGGTACCGTTGTTCCCCCACCAAAGATTCATCGTGACGGCATAGCTGCCATCTCGAAGCCCGGTGTCGTGCCCATTATTGTCAGATAACACTGGCTTTCCAGGGGCTCCACCAGCAAGCGGAGTTGTACTCTGGAGCCATTGTGACCAACGGACTAGAACCTCTGCCTGCTCAGAAGTGAACACCTGATTGCTCTGGAGATTCACTTCACTATTAAAAGCTTCCAGCAAGCTGTGAACTTCTGCGCCAGCATGCTGCTGAGCTTTTTCTTTGGCGATCGCCAGCTGCTGCTTAAGTGAATTGGTTACGTTTTCTAAATCTGGAGCACCCGTCTCAGCTGCAAAATTTTCGGTTAATGCCGACAAGCTGTCAAATGTCGCATA
The DNA here is from genome assembly GCF_038004505.1 of Paenibacillus sp. FSL R7-0048. Lineage (NCBI taxonomy): Bacteria > Bacillati > Bacillota > Bacilli > Caryophanales > Paenibacillaceae > Paenibacillus > Paenibacillus sp. FSL R7-0048. The sequence goes on from NZ_JBBORF010000001.1 coordinate 4,225,426, forward strand.
TACACTATACGAATGCTCTGCCAGCCCGACATTGCCCGCCGCATCCTCGGCTTTCGCAGTTACACTATGAGTTCCCGCTTCCAGCGTATACGCTTTAACATCTGCGAGCGTTGAATCACATGGCGAATAAGTGATGCCTGATACAGTATCAGCTGCACTACAGGTGATGTTTAATGTCTGCTCTATGGTATAGGAACTCTCTCCTTTAATTACTACCTGTGGTGCGGTCCGATCAATCTTCACCACAGCAGTCTTCTGCGGCTGTTCCACATTACCCTCTCTATCAACGCTCCAATAAACTAACTTATGTGTTCCTTCATTGGACAAAATAACTGAATTCCCGGTTTGCTGCTCGCCATCGTTTACTGTGAAATAGGTTGCCGCAACACCAGAGCCCGCATCTGTAGCTGTGAAGGTTACCAACGTATCCTTGTTGGTCCAACCTTGTGGCGCATCATCCGTTGTCACCGGAGCTGTTGGGTCCGCCCCTTTCACTACGCCATAAAAGCGTAATTCCGCCATGTTACCAAACCAATTACTACTATTATAGATCCGGATATAACGATAGGCTTCTGCGTTACTAATACTTAAGGTCTGCCAATCCATCGTTTTTCCTGCAGGAGAGGAGATTGTCGTCCAGCTTGTATGATCATTCGAACCCTGAACCACAGTCCCATTAATTCGTGTAAAATAATTATCTTGCCTGGAAAGCACCTCTGCCTTGGACAGCTGGACCCTATTCCCTTCTTTAAAATCAAACGTTATAAATCCTCCATATCCACTGCCATTTACCCGAAAATCCGTAATTGTGCCTGCATTTCCATCGAATAATGATCCCACAACATTCCTGAGATCGGTGGGTGTTCTCCCACTGGAATCACTAAAATTAGTAATCGCAAGCACATTACTAATCAACTCAGTCTCATCGGGAATGTACAGAGAGGAACCATCTGTAGTTGATGTTTTTTCCGGCCCCTCGATTCCCTCCTTTGACTTGTATTTAATACTAAAGTTCACAAGTCCAGGTTGTGCCTTATTGCCCATGACCGCTTCAGCCGTCCAATTGATCTTATCGACAGTAGCAACGGTTGCGACTTGATCCTGAATAATGACATTCACTTGGTTAATTGCATCGCTTGCTTTAAAAGACAATTTCACCGTGTCCCCAGTCACAATTCGTTTCTGGATACTTTGGTCGGAGCTAATGGACACCGCATCAAGCTTTGAATTGATTGTAACATCACCATACAAACGTAGTTCAGCCATGTTTCCATACCAGTTGTTTCCATTGGTGATGCGGATATAACGATAGGGTTCTGTGCTGTTAATCGTCAACGTCTGCCATTCCGGCGTATTTCCTGCTACATTAGAGATCGTAATCCACGTCACATTGTCGTTGGAGCCTTGCACCACTGTTCCATTAATTCTGCCCGTATAATTGTCTTGCCTTCCGATTACTTCTACCCTAGACAGCAATGCCTGACCGCCTTCTTTAAAGTCAAAGGTTAGATATGCACCATAACCACTGCCATTTAAACGAAAATCAGTGATGGAACCTAAATGATTATCAAATAAAACTTTTGCTGTTGCCAAAAGATCAGCCGGATTTCTTCCACTGGAATCGATTAGGTTTGCTATCTCAAGCACATTAGCGATAAGTCCCGTCTGATCTGCAATGAATAAAGTAGAACCATCTGTTGTAAAAATAGTCTCTACTGCATCCGCTCCAGCTGCCGTTTTATAATTGATCTTAAATTTCACAGTACCTGATGGAACATTTTCATTCACCACAAGCTTAGCTGTCCAGTTGATATTGTCCACAGAACTGACTGCAACAGGCTGACCCTGTATATGGGCCGTGGCATTATGGATCATTTCTGTAGACTTAAAGGATAATTGAATCGTATCCCCTGGTATAATTCGATTTCTTAAGCTTTGATCCGAGTGAATGGACACGGACTCTAATTGATTTACTGTCTCATACCGCTGGCCAAAGATTCTAAATTCAGCAATTTCCAGCATAGTACTCGAAGGCTTTATCATTTCCATTTTCAAAAATCGGAATTTTTCATGCTCCAGGCCTGCTTGAACCTCAAGTCTCTGCATCTCTTCAGTAACTGTTGTCAAGCCGGGGGTTAAGCGGGTCCAATTTTCTTTGTCATTCGATCCGAACATTGCAACGCCGCCAATTCTCTCCGGAAAACTAGCTCTTACCTGAAGCTCAAAGCTTTCTGCTGATATTTGAAAATCCGGTCCTAAATCCATGTAATGCGCCCGATCCTGCGCTGTATAATACCCCACAAAACTATCATTTGTGTTGTCCAGCAGGTTCGGGACAGCGTTACCAAAGGTTGAGCTAACAAACATATTCGTAAAATTAACACTTCCATCTTTCATTAATGGCGTCAATTCTTTAAGACTTTGCACTGCGAGATTCAGGTCAAATAACTTCTGATAGAAGACCTCGTCAGTGGCAGTAGTAATTACATCCATTACCTCAGCGTGCACTTGCTTATAGTGAGCTAACGTTGCCGAAATGTAAGGCACATCAACATGATAAGGAGAAATGACGGCGTTGACGGCAGATTGCCGATCATTCGCTACTACAACACTAACATCCTTGGCTGTAACCGAAGTTCCATCTGCGGCACTCACTACAAAGGAGTAGGTTCCCGCATGTGCTCCAGACCAAGAGAAAACACCTGAAGTCTCATTGAACACTGCACCCTCAGGTAACTGATCCGCTTGATAGGTAACAACATCCGTTGCACCTGCGTCTGTCGCAGAGAAATCAAATTGAATTGCAGCTGTAGATCCCTCATAGGTAAATAAAGATACTGGTGCCTTTCCTGATGTAAATACTGGAGGGGTAAGCTGTGCCCCAGCTTTTAAATTAATATGGTCAATATCGACTGTTGTTCCATTTCCTTTTACATTAAAATAGACAAGATCGCTGAAGCCTTGGAACTCATTGAACTCATACTGAATATACCTCCATTGCCCCTTTGTATCAGGCAGCGTAACGGTATCGCCAAACACCTCCATGGTTGCTATGCCATTAGTCCGAATCTTAAAAGCAATGATTCGTTCGCCACTGCTTGCACCCACAAAAGCAATTTTACTGCCCTCATCTGTTGCGGTAATTTCAACGTAAGTAGTGTCTCCTTCTTGTTTTGTGGTGGAGTGACCATCAAGCTTCGTGTACCGGTCTTCTAGTTCTCTCAAATCTGGATTCGTTATCACCTTCGGCAAATTGAGCGTACCCTCGTCCTCTGCTTCTTTAGGAATGTACAGCCAATAATCCCCGCCTCCATCCGGAGACTCCCAATAGAAAGGCAATCGCTTAGCAAACATCTCGCTAAAATAAGGAGCTTCAACCTCCATATTTATTCCAGCTGTATATTTATAATAATAATAAAGATCATAGACATTACCGCCAATTCTCCCCCTGTAACCGCCAGCCAAGTGTTTATAGATAATCGTTGGATTTCCATTTACATCTGTATGTGCCGCCACTGGAATCCATGGTGTATCATGGCCAATCATATACTGCGCAAAGTAGTCGGCAGCTTTTAAAATCCGTTGATCTAGAAATTCATACGGCCCCACCGCATTTGGCGCACTAGAAACAGTCCCCTCTACCGGATTTACCTTTGTTTCCTGAGCCAATAATAAACGTGATAAAATCTCTACATTCGTTATATCCCCAGCGCCATGCGCCTGATCTCTGCCCATTTCAACATGCTGAACTACGGGTGGATTAACTTTTTCCCCTGTTACAATATTTGTATCAACCCATCTGAATAAAGCTTTTATCGCGCCATTTTGCCCCTGATCGACAGCGGTTTTATTGACGGTAAACCATTCAACTCCCTCATTGTACCTCTCTTTATTTCCTGTAAAAATATAACCTGACATAGCTCCAAGCAGCGGATAAAGATGCTGGTTCATAAAACGATCATTTGTGTGTTGGAACGTTTCAATAACCGGATTAATAAGATTATTCGTAAAATCAGCGACATCTTTTTCCGTCCATTTCAGCTCTTCAGTTTGAGCACTTGTGTACCTTAAGATTTCCGCCGCAGTAACCATTCGATTAAGTGGAATTCCTGTATGAATATGTGCATCATTAAAATACACGTATTTCTCAGGGTCCATCTGTGACCAAATCCGGATAATATGCATGGCATTGGCTCTGTAAACCTCATCACCCGATATTACATACAATAGAGCTTGTGTATAAGCCTTCAAACCATCCGCTATAAATCTTGAATTAAAGCCCTGGCTATTAAAAGCATCGCTCGCTGGTTTCAACGGATCCGCACCACTTTGATTGTTGGAAGTGACCGTCCTTGAAGCTGCCGGAGAGAGAAGCATCTGATTATAATAAGTGATCCAGGGTTCTTTTTGCGCCCGTACCTGTGTCCTAATATTCTCAAGAATATCCTTGGTCAGGCCAACACCCGGATGTTTGAATCCGCTTTCATCTATAATCTCATTAATGGTAGGTTGGTAATCCGTAATTATCGACAGCTCTGTCGATTCTACTGCGGCTCCTTCTGCCGATATAGGCACTAGCGTTACCAACAAACTTAAGGAAACTGTGATCCTAACAATACGTTTAAGCGATTTTCCAAAGAGTAGCTCTTTAAATGAATTCATTGTTCTCCTCCATTCATTTACATCCTCTGATTTAATGCAAATAAATACCGCTGGCAAATTCATTCACTACAAAATGTTTGTTATTCAGGTCGACAATAACCTCTCCATTAATCTGAAGATTATAAAAATAAATATCCTTCACACCTCTTTCCTCGTCATAGCCGAATATCCGGGAAGGATTGATATTCTTCCCATTGTAGGTGATATCGCTAAACTCTATATTTTCGATACATCGTCCTGGCACCGGATTATAGGTTTTATTCCACACCACGCGGACATCAAACAGCTGCCCCAGTTCAAAATCCTCCACCCGGATATTTTTGAAAGTAACCTTACGAACGGTATTGTTGTCCCCTGCACAGATTGCCATAACCCCCCAATAATTTTCCTGCGGCTCGTGATGCTCAAGCACATCGATATTTTCAAACCAAATATTTTCTATAAAATCGCCATTATGTTGGTGATCACCATGAATACCGACATGCATGGCATGAGCAACGTCCGCCCAGAGTATGGAATCTTTAACCGTGATATGGCGTGAGTCTCCATAATACTCTCCACGGCTGCCGTAAATGGCAATGCAATCATCAGAAGTTCTCAAGAACACATCTTTAATATCCACATTTGAGCTAGCCATCATATCAATTCCATCACACCAGCCGCGTGTACTGAAAGCTTTGAAGTTATGAATGCGGATATGCTTAGACGCTCCGATATATATACTGTAATGCGGAGGATCAAGCGTGATGATCCCTTCGATCTCAATCTGTTCAGAATGCTGGATTTGAACGCCTCTTAAATAAGTGGTTTTCTCCATATCCGCTAAATACAGAACACCTCTGCCGCGAACAACAACATTCTCAGCATGGTCAATCATTATGGATCCGCAAAGGATCGCGCCTCCGGCAATATAAACTGTGGTCCCAGAAGGGATATGCAGCATTGGATTCTCGAATTGATGAAGCCCGGGCATAAAATATATCGTCTGACGCTCCCCATTAGCCCTTTCTGACAAATGCTGAACTTGTTCTGCGATAGCCGCAAATTGATGTATTCCTGGTTGGACAAGCACTACATTATCATCGTCAAGTTTAGGTGGGGCTGTCTCCAAGGGGTTGGCAAAAAGATGCAAGTTACTAAAACGTTCTCCATTGATTTCAATGGAAAGCTTACACGGGTGCTCCAATGTGAACAAAAGGGTATTCTCTTCGATTTGAAAGGGAATATGGGTTGCCAAAGGGCGAATAACCGCTTGTTCAATCTGCCGGTTATTACAATGAACAGAGACCTCCACCGTGCCTTCCATATCAAAATAAACCATCGATGTCGATCGAACCTGATGCATATCCACCTTTGCTTCAAAAACAAACAGTGCTTGCCATACCCCACCAGGCTCTCGTACACTCACTGTAAAATCGTCTTTCCTCAGGGCTTCATTCGGCTGCTCATAAATAATTAATTCGCTCATTTCTACCTCCGTTATCTTAGAATCAACTCACTTAAGGGTTTAATAAATAGGCTGGAGCAAGCTTTTGCTCCAGCCTATCATCCAGTACTAATCAGCGAACCCTGCTATTTACGATCTGCCAGCACTTTATTTACCTCATCCGTTACTTCCTGGCCTCCGGCCTTTAGCCAGCTATCCTTGAAATTATCAAAATCTTTACCCGTGTTCGCTTCTCCTGTAATTGCTTTGATAACAAACGTATCTTGCAACGTCTTCAGATTGCCCCAATACTTGGGTTTGCTTGTTAATACGGCTGGTCCCAGTACATCTAGCAATGGTGTAACACCTGGAGTGATCTTGTCTCTCAAATCTAGCAATTCTTGTTTTACCGTATGTTTTTCCATTGAAGTGTCTGTGGAGCTAAGTGGATTATAGAAATTGCCCGCTCCCATCTTCGGAGCACTAACCTCTTCATCCGCTTTTGGAATGGCAAGGTCCCCTTCCATATCATAGCTCACACCCAATTGACCGAAACCTGCCAGCAGAAAACCTTCGGAATCCGTAGACACATATTCGAGAATTTCCATAATCTTATGACGTTTCTTCTCATCCTTTTCGAGTTGAACACCGAACAATACTGGCGCCTGTCTTGCACCATACGCGAAAGAATAAGCAACGCCATCTGGAGCTGTAAATGGCTTGCCAGGCACGAATATTTGACCTTTCTCTAGACCAGGTTTTGCGACAAACCCAGATTCTTTATAAAAATTGCCCCACTTCCCGTTATCCACCATACCCACTTTTTGGTCAGCAAATTTAATATTGATTTCGTTATTATCACTAGTTATGAATTCAGGATCAATCAGACCTGCTTTGTACCATTTGCTCAATAACGCCAATGCTGATCGCGTCTCTTCTGTAATGCCTCCATAAACTACGTTCCCGGAAGCATCCTTCTTGAACTGATAAGGGGAAACAGCAAATGCTGAGAATACACTTGTGAACAATTGCTCTGGAAGCTTGCCGCGGCCGATTAAGCCGTAAGTATCCTTCTTCCCATTTTTGTCCGGATCTTCATTAACAAATTTGGTGAGTACATCCTCAAGCTCTTCCAGGGTCTTTGGAGGTTCTGAGTAGCCAATATTTTTCAGCCAGGCTTCATTATAGCCCGGAATAAATCCATCAAGACCACCTGGCCAAATTTTCGGGATCCCCCAGTTTTTTTCGTTGTATAAGCCTACGCCCCATGCCCCGGAATCAACAGAATCCAATGCTGCTGCATATTTCGGCATCAGGGATTCAATTTCAGCCTTATCAATCGTCGCAATAATCCCTTGATCTGCCCATTGCACCATATCCGTTTCGTTTGCATCGACCGGGAAGATATCAGGAATATCTCCAGAAGCTAGAAGCACTGAAAATTGTTCTTTCCAAGTTCCACGTTCCAATTTAATATTTTTGATTTTTACATTAAATTTCTTCTCGAGCTCGGTTTGCACATAGTTACCGTCTTCTTCTGGCGTATTAAAGTTGTTCGCCCAAATAATTTCAATCGGAGCTTCAGCTACTGATGCCCCCCCTTGACCTTGATTCGTCGCCTTCGCTTCGTTAGTGCTATTATTCGCCGCATTCCCGCCGCAACCACTCATGACAAGTGAAGCCGATAGGGCTATCGCAGCAATTTCCAGCCATTTCTTGGATGTATGCCTCATATTCTTTTATTTCCTCCCTTTTTTTGTTCATCTATATATTTAGACAGCCCGCGGATATAGCGGACTGTTTAAACCGTTCTAAGCCTTCTAACCCTTAAGTGATCCAACCATAATTCCTTTGACGAAGAAACGTTGCAGGAATGGATAGATCATTAATATAGGCAGCGCTGTAAACATAATAATAGCCGCTTTGACCATTTCAGGAGCCTGCTCATTGGTAGGAAGTGGTAACATCGGATCTCCTTCGGCTGAAATAACAAGCCGTCTTAAGAAAAGCTGCAGTACAATCTTTGATTGATCCTGCATATACAACATTGCATCAAACCAAGCGTTCCAGTGCCCTACTGCAGTCCAAAGGGCTAATGTTGCTAGAACAGGCTTCGACAGCGGAATAACAATCGTAAATAAGATCCGCATATCATTAGCCCCATCTATTTTAGCTGAATCCTCCAGTTCCTCCGGTATACCCATAAAGAAATTTCGCAGGAGCAGAAGATTAAACGTGCTGAGCAGGCCGGGGACAATATAAACCCATAACGAATTTATAAGTCCCAGACTTTTGATTAGCAGATAGGTAGGGATAAGCCCGCCGCCAAAAAACATCGTTACGACAATGAACATTGTATAAAATCCCCGGTGCGGCAAATATTTACGAGATAGCGGATATGCTCCCAGTGACAGAAACACGAGTGTCAGAACTGTTCCTACAACTGTGCGGAAAACCGTATTCCCCATCGTTTGCCAGACCGTATCTGTTGTCAGTACACGCTTCCAAGCAAAGAAGGAAACTTCTTTGGGATAGAAATGAATTCCCGGCCGTAGTGCTTCCGCAGGGGTGCTAAACGATATAGAGAGCACATGCAAGAAGGGATAAATCATCGTAATACAAAGAATGATTACAAATAGGATTAGAAAGACTTGGAATACTTTTTCACCAGTGGATAGCTTCAATTGTAGTTACTCCTTCCTTACATTCATTCATTAATAAAGACCTTCCTGCCCCATTTTTTTCGTTATGAAGTTAGCAAATAACACCAGGATAAGACCCACCACATTTTTAAATAATCCAACAGCCGTCGTTAGACTGAACTGAAAGTTTTGCAGACCTATCCGGTACACATAAGTATCTAACGTATCCGCCACCCCATATACAGCTGGTGAATAAAGTGTTAAGACTTGATCGAAGCCAGCATCCAGCACACTCCCTACCCGAAGAATAAGCAGAATAGCAATCACCGGCAGGATCGAAGGAATGGTGATAAATAACGTTTGTTTCCAGCGATTGGCTCCGTCCAGAACTGCAGCTTCATACATTTGGGAATCGATGCTTGCTAATGCAGCTAAGTATATAATCGTTCCCCAGCCGATTTCCTTCCATATTCCTGACATAACGAGCGTAAAGCGGAAATATTTCTCGCTGCCTAAAAAGTAAATGGGATCAAAGCCGAGCCACTGAATAATATAATTGACCACACCGGAATTCGGAGATAACAAAGTGATCAATATCCCCCCTATAACGATCCAGGATAAGAAATGGGGTAAATAGGATATCGTCTGTGCAACCTTCTTGAAGAAGGAAAACCTAAGTTCATTAAATAACAGCGCCAATATGATCGGTGCAGGAAAACCAAAAATAATATGGTAAAAACTGATAATAAGCGTGTTCTTAATGATTTTCCAAAAGTCGGGTGAAGCTGTGAACAAGTATTCGAAATGCTTTAAGCCGACCCAAGGACTTCCCCAAATTCCATCACGAATAAAATAATCTTTAAAGGCCAGTTGAATGCCATACATCGGGCCATAAGCAAATACGGTATACCAGATGATCACGGGAGCTAGTAATAAGAATAAATATTTGTTTTTTTTGTATTGGCGCCAAGTATGTGTCCACCTCGAGACTTTCGGCTTAAGATTCTCTCCCTGTTTTTGAATGCCAGCAGTGCTTGCCGGGTTCATAGTTGTTTTCTCCTTCCGAATACGATTTTGCGTTAAGACTGTGTCTGAACACCCCTTACGTTAGGGCATTGTAAGCGCTTTTTCTATTGTAAATTCATTAAAATCAGTAAATTATCTTCGTATTGGGGCTATAATTTTTCGAACAAAAGAAAAGACAATCGCGAGACGATTGCCTTTTCCACATGGATTGGAGAATTATGCACTTGAATGGTTCGAATGGTTTGCATTGCCTGCGTTCCTATACTGGACCGGTGTAACTCCGTAACGTGTTTTGAATTTGTTGTGAAAATATTGCGGGTTACGATAACCCACCTGAGCAGAAATCTCAGCCACGGACAGCTGCTTTTTTTCTCTTAATAAATCAGCCGCCTTCTCCAACCGCACTCGGGTTACATATTCAGTGAACGATTCATTCATAACGGTTCCGAACAAGGTAGAAATATACGATGGCGCCAACGAAGCAACCTCAGATAATTTATTTAGCGATAAATCCTCTTGAATATTATCATCGATAAAGATTTTTAATTTATGAATGATCTCTGTATGTGCGTGGTTTCCTGACTCTTGAATATAAGCTGTAATTTGTACCGATAAATCACGAATGGAATCAAGGGTTTCGGACAACGTCTCCTTTTTGAACTCATCGAACAGACTGGAAGGCGAAACGATTTGTTGCAGATCAAGCTCAATAATGGTCTGATACAGGACCGTAACCAACTGAAGCAGGCCTAACTCAACCGTCTCCAATTGGACATCACCTTTCTCCATGACCCTTTGGAAATCGTCCATAAACCTGTTCATCGTAACGTCATTGCCCGCCTTTAAGGCGTTTTTATAAAGATCAAAAGAGAATAAGTGTGGCGTAACATCGTTAAGCGGGATATGTGAATACCGCGCAATAGCTTCCGAACCATAGATAAACCGATATCGATAGGCATGTAAGGCATTTTGATACGAAAAGGGGATTTCTTCAGGTGCCTGAACCTTCGATCCAAGCGCTGCTCCAAAGTGTAGTTGCTCAGGCAACACATTTTTTATAAGCTCCAGTTCCTTCAATAATAAAAGCTCCAGCTCTTCGTGATCCTTATTCAACTCACTGAAATAGATAAGCGCCGCTTCCTGGGTATTTAAGCTGACGAATTTATAAAAGCTATAGGCAGCATGCTGTTCATAAAAAGCCCTGAATTCCTCGCAATCTCCCTTAGTTATACGAATATAGCTAGTCATGTAATGACATTGCAAAGGTAAATAATCGTAGTAATCCGAGCCAACGCCTGCACCTAATACCAGATTTTTTAGTTCATTCACTTTAGCTTTAGATTCTAAGGTTTCGATTTTTTGACCTAGCTTTGAGATTGTACTACCAATAATAGCGAATTCATTTTGCGAATAGTTTACGGTGCCTGGATGATAAAAGCTGCGAACATTGTTAACAAGCTTCTTCATCGGAACATATACACGTTTGGAAATCAAATAAGCGAATAGAAGCCCAATTAACAATACCAGGATACAGCTGACAAATATTTGGCTCTTCAGCTGCTTTGATGAGGATACAAATGAATTCATAGGCCGTATTAATACGTATTTCCATTGATTATTCGAGGTTTGGTCATTTTTAAAAGACAACACATATTTGTCGCGTTTATTATAATGAATTTCCTTATTATTCCCCGCTGACTTCATCCATTGCTTAGCAGTCTTAAGCCCCTCTTCGACGTTCGAGCCCGTATGGATAATAGGGCTGCCCTTTTCATCAAAAGCATATAGCTTTTCCATCGGCGAGCTCATCGTGCTGGAAATCATTTTATTGATGTATTCTAAGCTAACGTCAATGTACATGGTGCCTGTTGATGTTTTTGATAAAGCACCATAGGGAAGGGCGATTGCGTAAGTCAACACCTCTTCTTCATCCGATAACGTTCTGTATGTCCAGCGGTTTAAGGCTGGTGTCACTGAAGTTTTCAAGAAGGAAGCATCTGGAGAATTGTCCAGCTTCGAATAAAATTGGCTGTTATCGATGATATAATTTCCTTTCTCGAAGTATGTGGATATTTTGTAAACGCCTTCATTAGTAAGCTTGAAAATTTCGAGATCCTTGCGAAAAGCTAATATTCTGCTCGTATTGCCTTCCCATTCACTGTCCAGTAAATAATTCAGCATAGACTGATTTTCTAACGACAAGGTAGACACTGCTCGGTTGCGGATACTGTTTTCGTATTTTTGCAGCAGCGTATTCTCCACAAAATCACTTGAAGTCATCAGTCGTTGCTTACTGTCTCTGGCAATCTCATCCACCATTAAGCGATTAGCCTGAACATACAGATAACTGCCCACAAGTCCGATTAAAACAACGGCTAATAATGTGAATGAAAAAATCAGATGGGTAAACCATGTGCCTCCATTTCTTACTCTGCCGCCGATCTTCATCACAAGCCCCCCTTTAGTTCATAACCCTATCTCTGTAACTTTCTAAATTGAAAGCATTTATAATTAAAGATACTAAAATGCACCAACTTTAGCCATTATAAAATCTTCTGTTTAAAGATAACGCATCTTATAAAACCGAAAAAAACAGGCTTCCCCGAAATTAATCGCTGGAAACCTGTTTATTAACCTATACAAAACATCTATCGCGACAAAGAAAGTAACTTCAATGCCCCCGCTCCCTTTTTGAATATTCCTTCACCCATGCAATCCATTCTAACCTGTGCGTATACATAAGGATCACAAAGCTCCCAAACCATACCCACAGGATAGGAGCAGACCACTTACTGATGCACAAATAAACAAAAAGGAGCAGCATTCCGCTAACCACTTGCACACCATCCGAGACAGGTGAATTCCCTCTGCTTTTGTACCCGCTGCCGAGCACTTTCAACACTGCCAGGATAACTGCTAATCTAATGCTAAAGAGGCCTTGAATCCTGTCAACGCGCTCCATACCCCAAAGGTTACGGCGATCGCCTTCCCTCCTTTTCCTTTAAGAAATGGAGAGAAGGCATGACCGGCAATAGGAGCTAAGGCTAGCGGAATAATGAAATAACCCTGACTATAATGACTTTCCATTACCCATAAAAGAGGCAAATATCCTTTTAAAAAATCCAACAACACCCCAAAAATTCCGAATTTATAGCCAGATGACTTCCATAGATTCAAAGCCCCCGGATTACCGTCGCCAATGTCTTTCAAGTTCTTTTTACGCGCAAGACCAAGCCAATAGGAAAACATAAGAGATCCCGACAAAAATAAACCCGCGACCCACAATATGATCATTAGTCCCTAGGGCCTCCCACCTGGATCTGCCTTCCTTTCCAGCTTACATGCCTCAGAAAAACAACCTGATAAATCGAATACAGCATGATCAAGATAAAGAAAACAGTTGCCACCACGTGAAATACAGGAATAACGATGCCAAATACACCTACATATTTTATAAAATAAAAGAGCTGGAACATATAAAGGAGATAACCGATCAATAAAGGCATAAACCAGGTAGTATTCGCAAAAATAAACACAGTTTCTGAGATGATGAGTCCGATCACCCAAAGCGCGATTGGAATAATTGTCCGCGGACTTATCGTTGAGGTGCTTAAGACAGCCCCTTTACTGAAGCCTTCAATCTCACTTTTTATCCCCTTCGGATACATACGAAAAGATACTAAGCCATAACCGATAAAATTTCTAATGGGAACACCTGCAGCGATAAACTTCTCTCCTAAAGACAAATCATCCAGCACTTCAGATCTAATGCTTTGATGGCCATTAACTTTTTCATAATCCTGCCTTAAAGCTAGAATACACGAACCGTATAATCCTTTTTTAGCGTTATTCTTTTCAAAAACAGAGGTGAATGTGAAGATCCCCAGCATATTCATGATTAAGGCAAGTTTCTCAAACAGCTTTTCTGTATGATGAAAAGGAACTACCGAAATGACACCTTTCGATAGCTCCCTTGCTTTTAATAATGAGGCCAGAGCGTTAGGCTTTAACCGGATATCTGCATCCAGAAAAGCAAAAATATCGCCCGAAGCTTGTAAATACCCATTCCAGATTGCCCAGCTCTTGCCCGTCCATCCCTCAGGGAGACTGCTGTTGGCAATAACCTTAACTCCATAGCTTTCGGCAATTTTCTTGGTCCGATCCTCCGAGAAATCATCCACAACAATAATTTCATAGGGGGCAATGGTTTGGAGCTGGAGTGAGTCGAGCAGAAAACGCAAATTGTATTCTTCATTTCTTGCGGGGATGATGATGGACAATTTCTCCGGTCCTTGAAAATGTTCGGGATGGGCGGCCAATATATTCTTTCTAAACAATATAAAACCGGAGAGACATCCAACACCTATAATAATTAACAACCACATTTACAGCTCCCCCCTCCTATAGCTATATATATGAAGGGTTAGTCCGTAATATATTCAATTCAAATTTAACCGACATTTACTTTTGCTGAGTATTGATTAAGCTTTTCTGTACACAAGAGCATAACGATGGCGAAAAAAACGATCATCGCAGGAAAAATACCCAGCGTGAATTTCGAAGCTAATAAGCCGATAAAAGGCGGCATCAGCGTTGTGCCGGTATAAGCTGTTGCCATCTGGAAGCCCATAATCGACTGAGCATGTTTCTTCCCGAATCGTACAGGGGTTTCATGTAGCATACACGGAAAAATAGGAGCTAACCCTAAACCTATAATCATAAATCCTACAAGTGAAACTATAGTTGGAAGCGGCAATACTAACAGCACCGTACCGATTAAAGCAATGAGCTGGCCATATCGAATTAGCTGTTTATTACTCATTTTAAAAGTAATGAAACCCGTCACCATTCTACCAAAGGTAATCCCTAGATAAAAAAATGATACCCATGTCGCTGCAGTTGATGCAGGAATGTCTTTAATGTTTACAAGAAAGCTGCTCCCCCATAAGCCCATACTCGTTTCGATGGCAGAATAAAATAAAAAGGTTAACATTGCTAGCTTTACCCCTCTTAATTTCCATGGTTTTGTGTTCTCTGCGGCATACTCTAGCTCCGGATGATTGAACTCAGGATCACTTTCAGCATTCGGGTGGTTATTGCTCCCAGCCACTCTATCCCATAAAGGCAGTGTAACGAATAAAATAATGACTAAGCTCAATTGTATGTAAGCAACCGTAAGATAACCTTGCCGCCATAGACCTTCTCCAGAGATAAAAGAGCCCATAATAATAGGACCCAGCGTGGCGCCCACTCCCCAGAAACAGTGTAACCAACTCATATGATGGGCTTTATAATGCGTAGCCACATAACTATTTAATCCGGCATCTACAGATCCCGCACCTAAACCAAGTGGAATTGCAGCAATAATTAACCAGACTAACGAAGGTGACCCTGCAAAACCAAGCAACGCTACAGCAGTCATGATACAGCTAATAAGAGTTACTTTCCCTGTACCAAAACGTTTAAGGATAACACCACTCATTAAACTGGACACAATTGTCCCTACTGCAATAACCATCGAAAGAATTCCAGCAGTACCTAATGAAGCATTTAAGTCCATTCTCATCACTGGCCAAGCGGAGCCAAGCAATGAATCCGGCAAGCCTAAACTAATAAATGCTAAATAAATAATAATAAGAAAAAAAGTTGCCATAGTTATCTCCTTAATTGTTCTCATCTATTTGTTGTGAAACTAATAAGCCTAATCCAAGACTTTGTAATCCATTCAGATAATCACGTTTCAAGTTACTTACCGCTAACGCTGGAAGATGCTCCTTCGGAACGTATGTTGCACTCCGTTCATAGATTTGATTAAGCATGGCTGGAGCTAATTCATCCTCACAAAAAATAATATAATGCGGATTCAAAATAGAAGTCATAGTAGCCACTAATCGACTAATCGCATCCACACTATGATTCGATTGCATATTTGATCCACCAGGATCTCCAGTTAATGCCTCTATGAAATTTTTATGATCATACTGTGGCAAAAATTGAACTTCTCCTGAAAAAAACGTCTTTCCTCGCACGATTTCACCATTGACCGCGATCCCAGCCCCCGGACCATTTTTCCCTAAATACAGATACATTAGAGATATATTCTCTTTCAAATTTCGTTGCGTCATATAGCCGATTACAGCGGCATTCATATCATTTTCCACGATTGTCGGAATAGATAGTTGATCTTCTATGTGTCTTTTCAAATCTAAATTCTGATATTTCTCATAACCCGGAATCAGAAAAATCTGCCCATGATTCACCGCACCTGGAACTCCAATAGCCACAGATTGGATTTTAGGATTGGCCTTTTTTTCATCTTCAATAAGCATGACCAGTTTACTAACATCTTCCTCAAGAATACTGGGCAAACTCCCTTCTTTGATTACCTCACCAATGCAATTATAGATGGTATAATTGGTTTCATTTTTTTCCAAAAAAACAGCCATCCCTAACCGATAATTCGGATTATAGGTGTATCTTATTGCCCTTCTTCCCCCACTTGACTCATCCAGACCGCTGACCGTTATTTCCCCTGCCTCTTCCATCTGCATTAGAAATTTGCTTATCGTTGGGAAACTGTATTGCAATTTATGGCTTAACTCTGCCTTCGTTGCTTTTCCTAGTTCTAATAATGCTGTTCGAATATTTCGGATAATTTCAGATTTCATTTGCTGTGAAGGAAGTCGTTTCTCACTCGCCATGGCTCTCCCATCCTCTCACCTATAGTCATACTGACTTATTAAACGCGTTTAATAAGTCAGTATGACTATAGCAGCAATACGATCTAACGACAAGTTAATTATTGAATCAAGCTCCTTCAGTAGGTGCAGGAATGAAATAAGGAGGCGTATAGCCCCCCTAATCCCTCGCATTTATCATTATCAAAATCAAAGCCTTTGCAGGATTCGTTCCCACCTTCCAGGATGACTATCGTCTAAGTACACCGGCTGAAATCCTAATTTCAAATAAATACGGATGGCGGGCAATCTGAAATCATCGGTTTCTAAAGAGGTTGCCGCTCCACCTGATTCTCTTATTTTGTGCAAACCAGCAAGACTTACAGCATAACCGAGGCCTTTGCCAGAATATTCCGGAAGCACTCCAACCATATGCAAGTACCAACTCTTAGGGTCTCCACTGCCTAATTCCCAGGCCGTAGCTGTCGCTACAGGCTGATCCCCGCGGCAAATGAACAACAAGCGATCCGAATACAAGGGTACATGATCACTGATTTTATCTACGAATTTAACTTCTCTCGTAAAAGAATGACGGATAAGATCCTCCCAATTTCGTTCGTCCTCCGGCTGGAAGGACGTAAGCCGATACCCAGCGGGGCAATGAAAAGCAGGCAAGTCGGACAGCATTTCTTTTTTCATTACAAGTTTGGAAAGCGCCTGTTCCACCGTCAAATTCTCACCTTCGATCTAAAATCAGGAAAAGCTATAACTTTCCCACCCATCTCTACAGATTCCATAGATAATGTAAACACAGAGCTCCAAGTAACGGCATCATATACGTCCACCGAAGGGGTGCGATCCTCCTGAATCGCGGAAATGAATTCCTCAAGCACCATAAAATCACCTCCGCCATGTTTCGTCCCAGCAGCGTATTCGCCCCATTTTTTCCATGTTGGATGATCATAAAGTGGCTGATAGCTGCTTAACGGCTCCCACAATTCCTCTCCATCCGCTATATTTTTGGGCGAAAGATTCCTGAACCAGATCAAATCTTCCTCTTGCTGATGGCGGCCCGTAATATACGCCCCTTCAGTTCCTTGCAGCAAATAATGAGTTTTATTATGTGGTCGTACAGAGCTCCAATCTACACGCAGCTCAATCAGTACACCCTTTTCCGTTTGGATGACCGCAACCGCACTGTCGCCTTGCCGCCAGAAACCTTCACGCGCTGCCGGATGATCTTTTCCATAATGCTCTCCAAAATAATATTGTAAGGATCTTGATTTTGAAACAAAAGTCGAGATGCTTTTTAATCGATCTCCATCAGGCTTATTGAGATTAATCCATTGGGCAACTGGACCTATAGAATGCGTCGGATAATTGATCCCGTTATACTGCTGATGTAATTGCCCCCGCCAAGTCAGAGATCCATCCGGATGATGAGTCAAGTGACGCAAATCATGGATGTATCCGCCTTCCAGATAAGTAATTTCACCGAACATGCCTTGATCCGCCATATGTTTAATCGTCAGATTGGAGCGCGAGAAGCAGTAATTTTCAGACATCATATATTTAAGTCCAGTTTGTTCAACAGTTTCGATAAGCTCCCAAGCTTCCTCTAAAGATTGGATCGAAATCACTTCGCTTAGGACATGCTTACCCGCTTTTAAAGCATCAATAGATTGTCTGGCATGCAAATGCATGGGGCTTAAGATAAACACCGCATCAATTGCCGAATCTTTTAACATTTCATGATAATCCCGATAGGTTCGGATGTCCGGAAATTTCTCTTTCCATTGATTAAGAACCCACTCATTCAAGTCACAAGTAGCGGTCAGATGTATCCGATCCGATAGAGAGTATAGTGCATTCATAAAACTGGCCCCGCGATTCCCGCCTACTATGGCTAATCTTACTGGCTGGCGATTCATTGTTGGTCCACCTGCTTTCTGTCCCTTTGAAGTCGATTGATGATTAGTTCCTGATCTCTCGCCTTCCCTTCAGCCTGCGGATATTTTTCATAATCAAAAATGCTGAGGGTAAATAATGAAGACCATTTACTTAATTGCTCGCTCGCCAGACTCACCATCTCTAACCGAATCTCATCTTCAAGCACAGTGAGAATTCGAGCAGCAGGAATATCCAGAATGGAGGCCGTTTGAATGAAATGCCAGTTTTCTTGTCTAACGATAGAATGCACATGATTATGCCCGTTGAAATAGAAACCCACACCTTGCCATTGCTTCAATATCGGCCAAATATCCAAGCTGGGATCCAGTGACATCATTGGCTCAGTTGATCTAGCCGTCGTATTATACAAGGGATGATGGCCAAAGACGAATAGTGGCTTATCTGTAGTCCGCTTCATTTGTGCTTCGAGCCAGGCTAACTGTTCATCATCAAGCGTTCCGCTCCAATCGTCACGATTTTCCCGTGCGGTATCCAGCAATATAATGATCGCATGGGTCTCTTCAATCACACTGTATCGCTGCTGCCGGGTGACGGAAAGGATTTCTTGCTTAGGATAAGTGTACGTATCATGATTGCCAAGAACATGTAGAAAACGCCTGGAATGCTTGCTGTCCTTAATCTTACCCATGATATAATTAAATTCGCTAAATTCTCCTGCATGCACCATATCTCCCACAGAAATATGATAATCGGCTGGGATAGACAAAAATAGATTCATAAATTGCTCGTAAAAAGCATCTCGTGCCTCTTTAATCAAAACCTTGTTGTTTAACAATTCGTCCGGATAATGTAAGTCTCCGATAATCACCAGCCTCATAAATGCCTCCTCCTAACCTTTAATGCCAGAGCTCATAAAACTACCTATCACTTGCCGTTGGAACAATAAAAATCCAATCATTAAGGGTGCCGAGACAATCAGCGTAGCCGCACAGACATCAGACCACTGTGCGCCTGATTCCGTGGCTTTTGCGAACATCGCCAATCCTACAGTTAACAAGCGATTTTCCTTTGAATTGGTTACAATTAACGGCCACAAGAAATCATTCCAATGAAAGCTGACCGACACGATGGCAAAGGACACATAAATCGGGCGTGACAGTGGGACATAGATTCTGGAAAGAATATGCAGCCGTGAGGCGCCTTCCACCCGGGCAGCTTCATCGAGCTCATAGGGTAATTGCTTAAAGGATTGTCTTAAGAGAAACACTCCAAAGGAGGAGGCAAAGTAAGGCAGCATAATCCCCAGCTTGGTATCCAGCAGACCCATTTCGTTCAACACCTGATAGTTGGAAAAGATAAGAACATCCGGCGGCACCATAATTTGCACTAAAAATAACAGGAATAGCAGCTCTTTTCCGAAGAAACGTACCCGCGCGAACGCATAAGCAGCCATCGTCATCGTAACGAGTTGCACAGCTAGCACAACACTGCACACCAGCAATGTATTCATTAAAAATCGTCCAAAAGGCGCTCCATTCCAGACATGAATCAAATTCTCAAACGTAAAGCCCCAAGACCAGCCCGAATCGATAGCGACGTCTTTGGGTAAAAAAGCCGTTCTGACCACCCATAGGAAGGGAATGATCCAGACCGCGGCAAAAGTAAATCCAACCGCATGCCACAGTATCTGCTGGATTCGGCGCTTCGTTTTTTCTGAGTTCAACATACGCTCCTCTTCTAAAGCTTTACGTGTATTCTGCCTTAATACTAAGGGAAACTTTAATGGATTATCCTCCACGGATTCCACCTCCTATTCATAATGAATTTTCCGATCCCAGCCAAAAAACTGCAAAGAGGAAATCAGGAGCAGCAACACGATCATGACCACCGTCATTGATGCGGCCATTCCTTGATCGTAGAAATTAAAAGTGGACTCGTAGATATAATAAAGCAGCAGGTTGCTTGCATTGTTCGGGCCGCCTTTTGTCATGATCCAGAGATGGTCAACCAGCTTAAAGGAATTCGTTATCGCCACAACAACCACGAACAATGTTGTTGGCATCGTGAGTGGAATTGTAATTCTACGGATGGAGGTGAACGTACCAACTCCGCTAACTGCAGCTGCTTCATATAAATCCTTAGGAATCTGCTGCATTCCTGCTAAATAAAAAATCATAAAATATCCGGCTTCTTTCCAAATCATCATGATGACTAATGCGCCCATCACCGTATCAGGTGTTCCCAGCAAATTCACAGGCTGATCTGCGATCCAAAAAGCCAGTCTGGCGAAAAGCCCAAAATGAGGGGTATACAGAAACAACCAAATGTTCGCCACCGCGATCATTGGGATCATATTCGGATAGAAAAAGGAAAGACGTGCCAGTCCCCGCCCTTTTATCGCCTTGTCGGCAAATAGTGCCATCAAGAAAGCCAAAACTATTGAGGTTGGTACTGTGCCAAGAGCGAACCATATATTGTTACTGAACACCTTCAAAAAAACATGGTCATGCAATAGATTAGCGTAATTCTCAAATCCTATGAACAAAGGCTCAGGAGTTGCTAAGTTTTTCTCATAAAAGCTGAGCCAAAGCGATTTAAACATAGGATAATAAGTAAACAAGCAAAGAAAAAGCAGCGAAGGCAACACAAGTCCCCAGCCGAATCCGTTTCGTCTAAGCCTCTCACTCCATCCGGCATTCATACCATTCAATCCTTCCCTGTTAAAGGTTTCTACGATTATTGAATAATGGAATGACGCCAGAACATGCTACCAAGGCTGTCCTGGCGTACCCCATACCTTAATAATTACTTATTGAAGGGAGCTAGTGCCTGATCTGCTTCTGCTTGCGCTTTTTTGAGCGCACCTGCGGCATCAATCTCTCCTGCCAATGCCGCTTGAATCTGATTCGTTATTGCCGTCGATACTTTACCATGATTATGAGTGGATAATTCCCGGAACGCATATTCCAGCTGGTCTCTTGCAACCAATGCTTGCGGGAAATCCGCCGTATATTTCTTCATTGCATCTGTATCATAAGCGGATTTTCTTACGCCAACATAACCGGATGAGCTGCTGAAGAGGGCCGCCTGTTCCGAAGCCGTCATGTATTTGGCGAATTCCCAAGCTGCAGCTTGTTTTTCAGGAGAGCTGTCCTTGAAAATATACAGATTGCCGCCACCAGTGGGTGATCCAAATTGTTTTTGTGCAGGTGGGAACGCTACACCGAATTCGAATTTCGCATTATTTTTTACATTGGTTAAATTGCCACTTGTGTGCATCATCATGGCTGCTTTACCTTGAATGAAATCCGTTGGAACCGTAGCCCAATCAATAACACCTTCCGGCATCGCCTTATATTTATGGGACAAATCCAACCAGAACTGCAATGCCTCCACATTCTCCGGTGTATCAAACATCGCTTTTTTGCCATCAGAAGACATTATGTTTTGCTTCGGATCAGAAGCATTTTGCCGAGCAAGCATTTGAAACATCCAATATGAATCATCATTGCCCGGAATTTCCAGCCCAACGTGACCGTCTTTGTTCAGCTTCTCAGCATAAGTTACAAGCTCATCCCATGTAGTGGGTGGCTTCTCTGGATCAAGTCCTGCGGCTTTGAACATTTCTTTGTTGTAATACATAACAATCGTACTTCGCTGAAAGGGCAGGCTGTACGTTTTACCTTCAGACTGAGTATCCTCCACAAAGGCGGGATAAAAGTCTTCCATTTGAATGTCCTTGTCCTTCGCAATATAATCATCCAGCGGAACAATCGCATTCATATCGAGCATGCTGTATAGCTCTGTTGACATCATGACCGCGACATCCGGTGGCTGTTTGGCTTGTACACCCGCTTGGATTTTTACGGTATTATCACCGTAATTGCCTGTGTACACGGGATTAACCTTAATTTCCGGGTGCTGTTCCATGAATGCATTAGCCATCCCATCGATTACTTTAGTAAGAGGCCCCCCCACATTAACCGGATAATAAAAGGTAATCTCCACCGGCTTAGTAGCTGGAGTCTCTGTGGATTCAGGAGTTGCTGCGATTGCTGTAGGCTGAGCGTTATTAGTTTTCGCTTTGGCTTCAACTGTACTGTTATTGGCTTGACCGCAGCCCGCTACTGCTAGCATGGAAATGGATAATAGCGTTAAAATGGTTTTGGATTGCTTTAGCATTTCTGTTAGCCCCTTTTTTGGCTTGGATTTGAATTAGAATGCATAATGGCGAAAGTTCACACTAATACGATTTGAGCCTACATCAAGAATATGAAGCTGGGCACCATCAGCGGTGGGCAATACAGCAATTCCTTGAGCTTCTGTACCACTAGGCAGATTGCGATCAAAGGCCACAGATACGTTTCCAGTCTCCGGATCAATCTGGTAAACCGTTTGGGTCGCGTTATCCGTAGAGGCATATAGAATACCGTTGTACACTTCGGCACCTTGAATTCGATCAATGCTTTGGGAAAGTGGAACGGTTGTGATTACATGCATATCGTCGAGGCTAAGGACATTCAAGACGCTTGCATTACTCCACTGAGCTGTATAAACCTGACCGCGAGCGGCATCCACCGCTACCCATGGTACACCGCCAATATGCAAATTCAGCGGCAAAGCATAGGATGTGCCCGTATATTTCAAAGTGTTCACATCATAAAGGGCGATGTAAGGATGCTGATAGTTTTTGCCGTCTTCAATAGGAGCGTATATTTTACCGTTATAGTAGGAAATATCACCGATATGGTCTCCACCTTGGGAAGCAATCTCCAGAGGAATAGCCAATTCATTTCGTGCTTTTACGGATTTGCCATCAAGTCCAGTCCGCAAGAGTCCGTACGAGGAACTAAAGATCCAAGAATTCCCGTCTGTAGCCACTCCTTGTCCTCTTTCAAGAGCATCTAGTAACCAAAAGGTTTGCTTGGATACTTCATGCCATCCAGCAGTGATCATTGAAGCTGAAGTTGACTCTGCGCTGGACTCTACCTCGGTGTTTACTAGGTTATCCGGTCCGACAGGTGTGGCAGATGCTACTAAAGATAAAGAACTGGTCGTAAGTACCCCCGCGCAAATCAGACTGAATAATCTTTTTAATCTCATGTTTTCTCTCCTCCTAATAAGGTTGTAGTTCGGCATTTGTACGCCTTACTTCAACCTTATTATAGGAGCTGGCTGCAGCTCTCTAATTGAACAAAACACTTCATTCCTTGAATAAAACTCTCATTTACAAGAATAAAATTAATAAACCATATGATTAGGCTTGGAGGCGCTTTGATTCGCATACAGCTTTGGGGTTAGGCCGGTTTCTCGTTTGAACAATCTAGTAAAATGTCCTTGATCAGCGAAACCCACCTGAGACGCAATTTCCTTCAACCCAATTTTCCCGGAACGAATAAGAAATTTAGAACGTTCGATTCGCAGCCGGATTAAATAGTTATGGGGGGTATATCCTGTCTGTTGTTTAAAAATCCGAATAAAATGTGATTGGCTCATATTAGCCATGGTTGCGAGATCAGTCAGTTGAATCTCATCTTCCAACCGCTCACGCATAAATTGAATGACCTGAAATATCTCTTGGTTGGCGGGCGTTTTACTGTTTGAGTGCTGGGGGATCACAGAAGAATAGTGTTGTAACAAATGAATAATTAACATATTTGATAAAGAGTCGCTGTATATTTTCCCTTTGGCACCGCCATTCTGCAATTCCTCCAGCATCCAAAGCCCTAATTGCAGCAGCTTGGAATCCTTGACATGAAATTTGCGGTCCAATTGGATATGGCCTTCCTTCAGATAACCTGATTCACGAGCAATCTCTTCGATGACCGCTGGTGTAATTTCAATTTTCAAAAAATAGAGCGAGGTTCTGCCCCAAGGACAAAGAAGGCTCTCATTACAAGGGCTAATATGAATGGTGTAATAGTTTTCGTAGTAGGCTGTGCAGTGAATCCCAATTAAATATTTTGACTCCGAGGATGGGGTGAAAGCTTGCTGCGGGCTATACCATTGTGAAACCTGAAGCTTATCCCAACCATAAGTATCGCTTGCAAGAACAGGCTGGGTAGTGGTAAAGGACGATTCTTCCATTTCTCTCATATTTCATCCCCCTTTTCCCCTCAATATAACAAGCCTATATACGCTCCGCGTCAATGAGCTGTAAAAGCTATATTAATTTCCTCTCAGCTTCGAAAGGTGTATACTTCGAAACAGCAAAAAAGAGGGGTAGCCCCCTCTTAGTATTTTTGCATATTCCGTTTCTACTTATTGAAACTATCTACTCTTATTTCTCATCCAACCACAAAATCGCTGTAACGCCACGCGGATAATATTTACTGCCCGTGATCTCACCGGAAATAATCTGATCGCTCCAGCTCCAGATGGAAAGCTCCGGATGGGTGAGCCAAGCTACGTGAGCACGATCCGCTGCCGCTCCCCGTTCCTCCCATTCCAGTCCCAGAATGCTGCGGGCGATGAATTGGGAGAGATAGATTTTACTGAGCCAGCTATTATTGCTGGTTGAAGAGATTTTCCAGCCTCCGTCTTCGAATAAGCATACTCCCGGCTGTAACACCGCATGCAGATGCTTGTCGAGTGCGCCAATATAGGCGGCGAACCGTCCATTACGATCAAGAGCTTCTTTGCAGCCTGTAAAGTAAGGGAACACAAGGCCTTCGATAGCTGGAATGATCTTGGAGTCATTTCCTTCTCCAATGACAGCCGGAATATATCCGTCTGCTGTAACACTTGCCACCATTGTTGCGGCGCATTTTTCAGCCTGATCCCCTGCTGTTTTGGACTGTTCCGCACGCCCATGCTCTGCAAATATTTTCTCCATAGCCAAGTAAGCAGCCCAGCATTTTCCTGCCAGATAAATATTGTTACGAGCCTGACCTAAAGACACATCCAGACTGTCATACGTAGTAATTTCGGCTCCGCCCATCGTACGTGAGCTATCAAGCCCCATGACACCATTTCTTTGTTCAGGATCTGGATGATCGCGATTTACCATGCTATCCAGGCATTTCTCCATAATACTCAGATTACGTTCCATCCAGCCGCGGTCGCCTGTATGCTCTACATAAGTTGCTGCACTCAGCACCCAGTTAACCAATTGTTCATGTGTCATATGTGAGAAACAACCATCAATGCCATAGACCTCATAAGCAGAATATCCCGGACGTGAAACTACGTTGGCTACACCCATATCATGTGTGAAGCTAATTCCACCTGGATACTCTGTATCCTCACCCGGGAAACGCACCGTATCTTCGTAGCTGAATCTTTCCACGAACATATCTAGTTCATTACGTACAGTCCAAGGATTCAAACGCAGCTCATAAAATAACTGATCGACGGTAAGATCAAAGGTATTCATCATCCGGTATTCGCCTTCGTTGACGATCCAAAATGGCTTATTCTTGTAGTCCAGCAATTGCGTGGAGCCATAATAACTACGAATCGCATGCGCTAACATAAAGGTTTGATCTGCGGATAGGTCATCATGAGTAAATCTATCGTTAGCTTGCTCCGCTTCTTGCTTAAGGATATCAAATCTAGCTAATGCATATTCAGCCACTGCCTCTATATTGTTGAAATAATGATTGTAGTAATAAGAAGCATCAATTCCTGAGGTGACATAACCTGAACGGTGAAAACAAATAGCAAAGCGGTAAGTTTCTTTTACTCCGGCTGGAACATCCATGATCAAAGCGCCGACTCGTCCCAGTCCAAAGGTCCAATTCTCCTGCAGCTCCTCCGTTAGAATATCCTCCATCGTGAAATGCAGTGCGGATTTTGCAGTTCCTTTTTCCGAAGCAATCGCAATAAATCTTCCTTGGCCAACGCCTGTAATCTCCGATGATACATCATCCAGTCTTCTCATTCCGCTATACACATCTGTTCCCTGAAAACCAAAGAATGCACGGCGCGAGGTTGCGGATGAGGAGTTGTCCACTTCGAGTTCAACCAGCACAGCAGGCAGCAGCACATCCTTCATTTCTTCTATAGAGGCAGTTTCTGGATCCGGTACAGAACGAACGGGGGACAGAATCCGGAAGGTCAAATCACCCGCACTCCAGCTGTCTGTGGCTACATGAAAATCTCTGGAAATCTCACGCTCTTGAAAAGGGAACAGAATATTCTCCTTGTCAGGATTAGGATCCGGATTCTCAATATCATAACGTTTACTTTCGTCCTCTCCCCCGATTTCATGAAATGGCAGTGTATCATATCCCTTTCCGTCAGCACGTTCTAATCCTATGAATATATTTTGTCTAGGTGGTTTTCCAATCTCCAGATCGAAACCTCCACTAGCTCCTTTGAATCCTAAAGTGAAACTCGCAAATGCACCAATCGGTGAATGATGGGCATTAAAAAATTGATTATGCGCCATAAATAATAACACTCCTTCCAGCATGGTCCCGGATACCTCCGGGCTATATCTCCATGTTATCGATCTTTCCGGAAGTACAACAGGGTTAAAGCCTTCTTTTATTTGGGCAAATCAAACATCGATAAAAACCTATGTTATAATGAAGCCAAACTTTACAGTAAAAGAGGATTGAAATGATCTCGAATGATCCCGCTTTTCATAATTCTATTGATGGCCAGATGTCTCCAGACATCCAAGCGGCTTTCCATATCTTCGCCGCGCATTGGAGAAAAGTAAATCCGGATTGGCAATATCCCGTACACACTCATCCTATGTTTGAGATTAACGTTGTACTGCAGGGTGAGCAACATATGACGGTCGGCAATAAATCTTTTATCCAGCAAAGCGGTGATATTTTGTTCATTCGTCCCGGTGTAGAACATAGCAGCCTCGGTTCGAATGCTAGTCGTGACATGACTTATTACTGCCTACATTTTGATATTGATGATCTGATTTTACGGCGAGCTTTGCTAACAGCAGACGCTGTTAGTCTAAGTGGGAATACCCCGGAGCTGCGAGCCATTCGTTCCGCTCTAGATGTCATCATAAATTCTTCCATCCTGTCAGAGTCAAAGGACACACACAGAAATCGCCTGATTACATTGCATGCTTCGCTGCAACTTCTAACCGCGCTCAGCGGCTGGGTACTTTCGGAGATGCCCCTCCTGGCAGATACAGAAGCTACGGAAAATACCGTCGCCTTAGCTAACGCCATCGAAGGATTGCTGCAAGAATCTGTCTCCTCTGCTGCAAGCACAGGCGAAAGAGGCGGCGGTATTGAGCACATTGCGGCAAAACTCGGATACAGTACAACTCACTGCAATCGTGTTTTCCACCAAATTTATGGCATGTCGCCAAGACAATATTTATCCCGCTTGATCATTCGTCACGCCAAACTGCTGCTAATGGATAATAGTCTATCTGTCGAATCGGTTGCCCACCGGCTAGGATACCGGGATGTGTCCCATTTCAGCAAGCAATTCAAACGCTGGACAGGTCTCCCGCCAATGGGCTACCGCCGTTTAACCGCGAATCCAAATACGCTTTAGTGATTGTTTCCCATACAAAAAAAAGGGATGTACCCCGCAGCCCACTAAGTGGTCACAGGATATATCCCTTTTTATGAATTAACCCTTCGTTGCACCAGACGCAATCCCCTTAACAAAATACTTCTGCAAGGCGATAAACACAATCAGCACAGGCACAACCGACATTGCTGTTCCTGCAAAAATCATATCCCAACGTGAGGAGAATTCTCCGATATAACGGTAAATTTCCACGACCATAGTTTTAGCCTGTCCTGAAGGCAATACCAGCATCGGCATCAGGAAATCATTCCAGATTCCAAGTCCGTTTAAGACCACCATACTGGCTGTGACGGGTCCTAGCAGCGGGAAAACAATTTTCCAAAATATCGCATAACGAGAACATCCGTCGATCTCTGCCGCTTCTTCAATTTCTCTAGGAATGCCTTTGACAAAGCTTGTATACAGCAGGCACCCAAAGCCCACCGCACCGGCTACATAAATTAGAATTGGACCGGCAAGGCTGCCGTATAACCCCAGCATTCTAAGCTCTTTAAACAGAGGAATCATATACGCCTGAAAAGGGATCATCATTCCTGCTAAAAAGTAAACAAACATGAACCGGGTCCATCTGGCATTTCTGCGTTCAATTGCGTAGCCCGCCATCGGAATAATCAAGACCTGTGCCGCAATAGAAAATGCTGTCAAAATCAGACTATTCAGAATAGCCCGTGGAAACTCTGTTTCGGTTAACAGATATTTAAAGCTGTCCAGATAAAGGGTTTTCGGAAAAGCAATGGCATCCTTCATAATCTCTGCATTACTCTTGAAGGCTGACATCAAATTAAAGAAAATAGGAAAGAAAAAGATAATAGCCACTAATAATGTAACAATGAAAAGTGCGATTTGCCCAACTCTTTTGCGTGTTTGCATCGTCATCTTAGAGCTGCACCTCCCGCTTCTGGAGAACCTTCACTTGGAAGACTGTAATGATAAGTATGATTAAGAACAAGACCATCGCCAGCGCAGTACCAAAACCTTGTCTTAATTCACCAAACCCAACCTTATAAATAATATAAGTTAATGTCTCCGTCTCAAAGCCCGGACCACCATCAGTCATGACGGCAATCTGATCAAAAATCTTCAAGGCGCTGATCATCGATAATACCATACATACAGTCATTGACCCCGCAAGCAGCGGAAAGGTAATATGCCGGAACTGTTGCCAGCCCCCTGCTCCATCAATACTGGCCGCCTCATTCAATTCCTGCGGAATACCTTGCAATCCAGCGAGATAAATGATCATATAATACCCCGCGCCTTTCCAAACGGTAGACAAAATAATCGACAGCATCGCATATTTAGGATTGCCCAACCAATCCACAATCCAGGTTCCAAGCCCAACAGACTCCAGAATCTGATTAAATACACCAAAGTTGTAATTCAGGATCATCGCCCAGACGAAACCCATTACGATCCCACTAAGCAACGTAGGGAAATAAAATACACTTCTGAATAAATTCCGGAACCAGCGTACCTTATCGACCATCATAGCCATTGCAATTGCTGCAATATTCTCTAGAACAACAAGTGAAATAGTCATGATCATCGTATTTTTCAGTGCGTTATGCACCCTTGGACTATTCCAAATTTCCACAAAGTTAGCGAAGCCGATATACCTTACGTTGTCGCTAATGCCATCCCATGAGGTGAAGCTTAAATAGACACTGCCTACCGTAGGGACGATAACGAACAAGGTGTACAAAATAAATGATGGTAATATGAACAGCAGAGCGTAGGACTGCCATTTTTTCTTTTTCTTTTTGTGCTGCACAGTGCCTATCAATGACTTGTCAGCATTTACTGCGGATGTAGCCATGGCTACTCTCCCTCCCTTAAAGACCGCGCTTGTTAAAAAGAGAACCTCTGCAGCAGCAGAGGTTGCTCGATCAGGCGCTGCTCTTACATCTGATTAGCTTTCACTTGGTTGTCATACTCTGTATCCGCATCTTTCATGTACTTCGCTACATCTCCATCTTTTACCACGAGATCCTGCAACAGCTTGTAGTACCAGTTACGGAATTGTGGAGGGATTAGATTGTCTCCCCACCAGTTATTGATCGCCAACGATTTCACTACATTCGGGTCAGCAATAAGATCCAAAGCCACCTGCATTTGTTCACTTGTGTCATAGGTTACTTTCTCTTTTGTTGAAGGAATCGCATTTATCGTTGCTAAATAGTTCGAATACTGTTCTGGGGCGAAGAAGAAACGGATAAAGTCTTTGATGGCTTCTGTTTTGTCTGCATCCTTAGCGGCTTCAGCCGATAAAGACCAGCCTGCAGGTGACGGAAGACCTATGACATTGATTTTCCCTTCACGGTCAGGAAGAGCATAGAAGCCAAATTCAAAGTTCGGGTCTGCTTCAGCGATTTGTGTAAACATCCACGTACCGGAGTACAATTGTGCTGCTTTGCCAGAAACAAGAATCGAAGCGGTCTGATTGTCGCCCGTGCTGAGCCAACCTTTATCGACATAATTCTTGAACAATTCTTTGAAGTCCGTTATGCCTTGAACTACATTAGCATCAGTGAAGCTGACCGTTTTAGCGGTACGTTTGGAGTTCCAATCTGCATCTTTCGAGTAGACCTCATCAATCAGGAATTTGTTAACCCAGAAACCCATATGGAAAATATCTTTTCCGCCTACTACAATCGGAGTAATGCCCGATGTTTTCAATTTTTCTTGGATGGCGATGAATTCGTCATAGGTTTTTGGAAGCTCGGTGATCCCTGCATCCGCATAGGCTTTTTTGCTGTAGATAATCCCTTGGGGAGCGTTCACTTGCAGCGGTGCGTTCCACACCTTACCATCCACTTGTGGAGGGGCTTCGAATAAATCTAGCAGATCGGAAGGCAGCTCTACAATCTTACCCGCATCGGCAAAAACTTCTGTATCCCGCATTTCCACCAGGTCCGGGAATTCACCCACAGCATCCTTGGTTTTCAGCCAGTCAAGATAGGCAGCGGATGAAGTTTCGCTCAAATCTTTAATAGTGACATTTGGATTAGCTGCAGTAAACTTTTTGACCGTATCTGAGATAGCTTTTTTGGTGGCCGGATCTCCGGAGGCGTAACCTATCGTAAAGCTAACCTCTTTTTTGTTCTCTTGCGGTGTATTTGAAGGCGTCTCGGATGCTGGCGTATTAGTTGCCTTACTTCCTGCATTATTATTATTTCCACCGCAAGCAGTCAAAACTGTTGTTGTGGCAAGTAACAATACGGATAGTTTCATCATTGTTTTTTTGTACATATCATAATAGCCTCCCCTTTTAGTGAACCGTGGAAACTGAAGCAAGATGTGCGCATCATCTCTCGAAAGCGTTTCCGTTGCTAATAGAATAGCATTCCTTATAAATAGTTAGAATGAACTTTTTTAAGCGGGATATGCGGTGAATTTAAGAATAAGTAAAAAAAGAACGAAAGACCGCAGTCTTCCGTTCATCGTCTATCCTTTACGCATTCTCCGAATCCGAGATTTTATACGGATCCTCTACAATCGGAAGCAACAATAGAATTGATGTCCCAATATGCTCCCGGCTGCTGATAGATACCCCGTATTCTGCTCCGTACACTGTACGAATTCGTTCATGTACATTTTTAAGTCCAACATTTTTGCTAGGCGAACTAGGCTCTTCCAAGGTTTCAGCCAACTGCTGTACCTTTTCCTTGCTCATACCGATTCCATCATCATAGATCGTAACCAACAGCATTTCATCTTTCTTTTCGATCGTCAATCCAACTGTCCCTCTGCCTTGACTGCGCAAGCCATGCTGGATAGCATTTTCAACTAACGGCTGAAGTGACAATTTCAGAAT
The DNA here is from genome assembly GCF_038004505.1 of Paenibacillus sp. FSL R7-0048. Classification (NCBI taxonomy): domain Bacteria; kingdom Bacillati; phylum Bacillota; class Bacilli; order Caryophanales; family Paenibacillaceae; genus Paenibacillus; species Paenibacillus sp. FSL R7-0048. The sequence goes on from NZ_JBBORF010000001.1 coordinate 4,257,103, forward strand.
GTACCAGTTCAGATCCACTTCGGGTGAGAGATCGACTACAAGCTCAAACTTATTCTCATACCGCACAGAGATAATATAGAAATAATCCCGTAGATGCTCCAGCTCCTGTCGTATGCTTACCCTATCCTCTCCATAGTCGATTACATATTTCAACTGGTTAGAGAGTGATAAAATCATATCTGCGACCTCATCATTATCTTTATCCACCGCATTCATTCGAATGACTTCCAGGGTGTTGTATAAATAATGCGGACGAATCTGACTCTTCAGAGCATTTAACTCCGTTTGCTTCTGCTTGATCTGGGCAACGTAAGCTTCATCGATATAGGCTTGTAAACGCTCGACCATTCGGTTAAAACCATGGCTAAGTCTACCCATTTCATCATTGCTGTTCACGACCATCTGGGTATCCAAATTACCGGATTCTACGATAGCCATTTGCTTAATTAAGTTCCGAATCGGAGCAGCCAGCCGCCTAGAGAACCAGACACCCATGATGATCATTGCAATCGCACAAATAAACATCGCTATAAACACCGTCGTACGGGCTGAAAAAAGCTGATCGAATAAATTCGCTCGATGAATTCTGGCAGTCACCGTGCCTTTAAGAAAAGGAATCTCTTCACTGAGAACGATCATCTCCTCGTCCTTTTTAGCCCGAAAAGCCTCTCCATTCGCCGACCTTGTCTCATTCGTGAAATATACATTTCCGTCGCCATCCAGCAGAAATAATTCATCCTGTCCCCCCAGATTTAATTCTCTGAAGAACTGATTAAATAACGAAACATCCACATCCATAAACAAGGTCCCTACTATCTTGGGATCTTTGGTGACACGCCCGGAAATATCAATTAAAGTACGGCCGATGGTGAACACACTGCGCTTTGAACCTGTATAATATTCTTCGGAATGGGTAGGGAAAATTGCCACTTGTGAAGGATTTGGAGCCATTTTAGTTAACCAATCTTGATAAGGCAGCAAATCAAAATTGACCCCTCTGTTTTCTTTTTCCTGATAGTAGAGCTTATCGTCTGACTCCCTATGAAAATAAACACTGGTGATGTAGGAATCACTGTAGAGAACTGTTTTTAGAAAGGTTTCAATAGGAATCGTATTGATCTGCTCCAGCTCATTTACATTATAGGTTTGATTCTGCGAATAACTCTCGATAAAACCTTCATATCGTCCCGTATACATCAGCTTAGAGACCTCATTGTACTGATTAAAGGCTGAATTCAGGTTATAGCTCATATATAGCACCATTTGCTGCAAATTGCTTGTTGTGTAACGCTCGACATATCCGGAAAACGTCTGCACAGAAATGTAGCTAAGTGCAAAAAGCGGAATTAGGCCGACTAATAAAAAGGAAGCGGAGAATTTAACAAATATACTTTTGGATCTTCGGCCCCAGATAAACATGAATGAAGGCATCCCCTTTGCTATCCATCTGACTATTGGCTTTTGAAGGATTGCTTATATTCTTGTGGCAGCTTGCCATATTTCTTCTTAAACATATCGCTAAAATGCCGGGCATTGTTGTAGCCTACACTATCGGCAATCTCATAAACCATCATATCGCTTTGCAGCAATAAACGAAGGGCATGATTCATCCTCACCTCAGTGACATAATTCTTAAAGTTCTGTCCGGTATGTTTTTTGAAAAAGCTGCTGAAATAATAGGAATTCATAAACATCATCCCTGCCATAGATTCCAGTGTAATATTTTCTGGATAATGCTCCTCAATATAAGTCTTCACCTGGGAAAGCTGCTTCAGTTCCTTACTGCCCATGCGACTGCCAATTTGCCCGGACATTTTGTTCAAAAGCACACGGAAATCTTCCTCCACCTCTTGGAAGGTAGAATAATTAGCCAATCGTTCAAGAATCGGATTTGTATCCTGAAGTGATGGACCTGCCTCCACACCGAATTGAATAAGCTCCTGTTCAAGCTGCAAGAATGTATTGTATACGGTAGAAACGGCTTGGTTTCTATTCCCGCCTGCCGTCTGCCGGATCGTCTGAAATAATCGCAGGCACTCTTGCTCAATTTGTTCTTTGTGTTGTGATTTCATGGCAATCCCAAGGGCGGACTGGATTTCATGCAGCGGAGCTTGAATCAATGATTCACTCTCATACCTGCTCTCTTTAACAGGAATCACACGATTAGGCCCTGTAAAATATTTATAATTTAGCGCTTTCAAAGCTTGGCGATAAGATTCATCAGCATCATCCATACCGTCAACAGGATTGCCTACCCCAAGGGTCACCTTTAATTTCAGAAAACTTGTAATTTTGTCATGGAGGTCTAAGGCAATTCTCTCTGGTTCCTCAGCATATTCATGCTGGAGCAGGATACAAAAACGTTCCCCTTTACGGAACATATAGCTATTATCGCTTTGCTCCACGGTTTCTTTAATAATGTTAGACAGTGCAAAATCAATTAGCTTACGTTCGCGTTCTTCCCATCTGGAAGGCTGCCCCGACGACTCGTCCGTCTCTACCAAACAAATACTGACGTAGCGACTTAACGCTATAATTCCCATATCAAGCAAGGTGTCTGCTGTTCCCTTATTGCCGTCCGTCAGCTTGTCGAGCAATTCTTCGATCGTTAATCTGCGGTTTCTCTGTTCATAATGGTTCAGCTTCTCTTTGTTGCGCTCGCCTTCTGTTTCTTGACGAATAAGGGAAACGGCTTTGCTCACAACCTGTTCCAGCTGATTTTTGTTCACGGGCTTCACCAAATAATCCAGCGCACCATATTGCAGTGCTTGACGGGCATACGTAAACTCCTGATAAGCGCTTATAAAAATAACCTTCACCGCTCTGCCAGCTTCATGAATTTCGCGGATGATATCAATCCCTGTATATCCTGGCATGCTTATATCACTAATAATCAGATCAGGATCACAATCCTCGATCTGTTGTTTCAGCTCAATTCCATCACTGGCCTCTCCAACAATGGTGAGTCCAAGCTTCTCCCATGAAATCAGTTTTTTTAGGCCTCGCAAAATCACCGGTTCATCATCTGCGAGCAGTACCCGAATACTCTTCATTATGCAGTCCTCCTACCTTAGAGAAATCATCCCACAGCTGTCCAATCATCTTAATCTTATGATAACAGACAAACAATCTTTGGTGCAGCTTCAAGCGGATGAACTTTCTTAAGAAGAAACCGCAGTTTCTTAAGAATATTATATCTACGCTTGTTACTACTCACCTGTTATTTTTATCTAAAGTTCAATGAAACAAACTATCCTCAACTTTAATATTGTTGAAATAGAATCAAAAAATCAATATAATTTGTTAATGTAAGAGCGCTGGGAGGACAGGCCATGAACAAAGAAGATCAGGTCATGATGGGTTTCAGGGACGTATATAACAAGATGGTTTGGCTTAATAAGGATAAGATGGAAGACAGTCTTAAGGGTTATAAACCTTCTGAAGTACATTGCATCGAATACATTGAAAAAAATGCAGATTCCAACGTCACAAAACTTGCAGAGTCCTTTTATATGACTCGCGGTGCCATAAGTAAATTAACTAAGAAGCTCATCCAAAAGGGCCTCATCGAAAGCTACCAAAAATCGGATAACAAAAAAGAAATCTATTTTAAGCTTACTGAGCAAGGGAAAGTAATTTATAAAATCCATGAGGACCTGCACAAAGAGTTCCAAGAGCGGGATAAAGCCGTATTTGAGCAGGTAACTGAGGAGCAATTTGACAGTATGCTTAGCTTCGTAGAAAAGTATAGTAGGCATTTGGATGCAGAAATAAAGAAACAGGGTATAGATTTTAATCCGAATAAATTCGAATAATGAAAATGAAACTCCATGCAGCCGGGCTCTTATGAGAAAGGCTGCATTTTTATGGTCATTATTTTGTTGACACGGAAACAAAACCGTGATAAAAATGGTGATGTACCAGATTTGTTTCCAAGGAATCAAAAAATCAACTTTTGAGGAGAGAATTTAATGTTCAAATTCAGATCACATAATGAACAGAACACAGAGCAAACCGTAGATAAACACGCTCTAATCTTCGGTTTGATCTCTGTGTTTCTGTGCGGAATAGGCTTCAGTATCATCGTGCCCGTTGTCCCATTTTTAGTGCAGCCTTATATAAGCAATCCGAGAGAACAGGCTATAGTTGTCACGCTGCTGACGTCTGTTTATGCAGTCTGCGTATTTTTTGCAGCCCCTGCACTTGGAGCTTTGAGTGACAAATACGGGCGTCGTCCATTACTTTTGGTATGCCTTTTGGGTTCCGCGATTGGATACTTAGTTTTTGGGATAGGAGGAGCGTTATGGGTACTTTTTGTTGGACGTATAATAGAAGGTATAACTGGCGGAAGCATAGGTACTATCTTCGCCTATTTTGCTGACATCATTCCTCCAGAACAGAGAACCAAATACTTTGGCTGGGTGAGTGCGGTTGTAGGAGTAGGCACCGTCATTGGTCCAACGCTAGGCGGTTTACTTGCCAAGTTTGGTTATTCTGTACCTATGTATTTCGGAGCAATAATAACCTTATTAAATGTTGTTTACGGATTCTTTTTTATGCCTGAGAGCCTTGACAAGAACAATAGACTAAAAGAAATTACCTTGGTAAGACTGAATCCATTTACACAGCTTGCAAGCATATTGTCCATAAAAAACTTAAAAAGGCTACTGGTCTCAGCATTCTTACTCTGGATACCCAACGGATCTTTACAGGCTGTTTTTTCACAATTCACAATGGATACTTTCAGCTGGAAGCCTGCACTAATCGGACTGATGTTTTCAATTATGGGCTTCCAAGACATCATTTCACAGGGTTTCATCATGCCTAAGCTTTTGCTGAAATTTAGGGATAAACAGATCGCAATTCTTGGAATGGTTTCAGAGATTATAGGCTACAGTCTTATTGCACTATCTGCTTTGTTCTCATACTATCCGCTTTTTATCGCTGGAATGTTTATATTTGGTTTTGGGGATTCGATCTTTGGGCCTTCATTCAATGGGATGCTTTCCAAGTCTGTCGATTCTAGTGAACAAGGGAGGATTCAAGGCGGTAGCCAATCTATTCAGGCTTTAGCAAGAATGATCGGGCCTGTCATTGGAGGTCAAATATATGTATCACTTGGCCATGCTGCACCCGCTTTTATGGGGATGATCCTGATAGCTGCGGCAATATCCGTTTTGTATAAGGATACGCATGTAAATATGTAATCTTGCAATCTCATGTTACAATACAACCTGAACTTATATTTTTAGAAGGCGGTTGATACTGTTGATTTACATCATCAAAATTGTATACAGCTTTGTGCTTCCTCCCGGCCTGTTTATCGTGCTTCTGCTAGGTTTAGTCATTTGGTTATGGAAAAAAAACCGCCGGCCAGCACTAGTTCTACTCGGGGTTACACTATTAATGTATTTCTCCATGACACCCTTAGTCAGCGATGCGCTGATCGGCAGTCTAGAACGGAAATATCCGCAGCCGGAAACTTTGCAAGGAGATGTCATCGTCGTACTCGGCGGGGGCGCCAGCTCTGGCACACCGGATATAGACGGCGAGGGCAATTTATACGGATCAGCGGCAAATCGCCTGCTTACTGCTGTTCGCCTCCATCGGCAGACAGGTCTGCCAATCTTATTTTCTGGCGGACAAGTATTCTCCGACAGTGGTAATGAAGCGGATATCGCGCAAAGACAACTACTGGGTCTCGGCATACCCGAAGAGGACATCCTGATCGAAAATCAATCCCTCAACACGGAGCAAAACGCTGTAAATACCGCAGCCATCCTGCAACAAACCGGACTTATAAAACCTATACTAGTTACTTCAGGTTTTCATATGTCCCGAGCGATGTTGCACTTTAAGAATGCAGGGCTAACAGCGCAAGCCTATCCTACGGATTATATCGCCAGCGCTGATATTGCACTGCAGCCCGCCAAGTTCAGTCCATCCCCGGGAGCGATCTCCACAACAGGGTTAGCATTGAAGGAATATTTAGGCCAGCTTGCTGCTCGGCTATTTGATTAGTTCTGTAAATTTCGCATGTACAACCTCAGCGAGTAACTGTGGGGCTACATCCATTTGCTGGCCAATCTTCCCAGCGCTGACAGCCATCGTTTCCAGCCCTTCTGCGCTGCTCTCAATGAACGTGGGGTACAGCTTTTTCATTCCAACAGGTGAACAACCACCGCGGATATACCCTGTCCATTTCTGCAGATCCTTCACTGGCAGCATCTCAATTTTTTTCTCTCCGGCGGCTTTGGCCGCCTTTTTGAGATCCAGCTCTTCGTCAACTGGGATAACAAATACATAAAGATTTGCACCGCTATGAGCGACCAACGTTTTAAAAACCGTCTCTGCCGCCTTTCCAATCTTCTCAGCCACAGCCGTGCCATGGATTAGTCCATCTTCATTGTCATAGGCGAACACTTCATAGCCGATTTTTTTGGCATCCAGCATTCGCATCGCATTGGTTTTGGTTACTTGCATTGTTGACCTCCCTTTCTATATCCTCTATTCCTTACCTTTATGATCAAAGAGGCCCCAAAGCTATGATAGCTTTCAGGACCTCCTGTTGCTGCCGTGCCCATTAATCTCTGGGATAATTAACCTGCATGATATCCATAAAAGGAACTTTTATGATTTCTTCATGGTTACTGAGGTGTACTTTCCCGGTTCGCGAATCCATTTCCACGATCATGCCGCGTACCTCTTCTTCTTTTCCCCATACGGTCAATAAAATCTCAGAACCTTCTTGCTTAGCTTCAACTAACTGATTACCTAACTCCTCAAGCACAAATTCATCTCTTGTGGGCCGCTTGGCCACCTTTGCTTTTGCCACACTAATCCTCCAATAAGCTATTACGGATATTAAGTATATTAAATACTAAGTATGAATGCTCTCATTTATTATACCATGTTTCAGATTAAGGCTCGAACCCCTTCTGGCTCAAGAATAGCTCCTCTTCGGAAAAAACTTGCTGAAGTCCTTCATACACTCTGCGATATGCTGCAGGATCATACCAATCTTCCAGTTGCAGCTCTTCATATAGGGAATAAATCCCTAATCTCCGTGTGCGTTTGCCGCCGCTGCCGTCGCCCATAAAATAGTCATCCACACAGACTCTATCCACCAAAGCCCTTAAGGTTGCTGGAAAAGTTGGACTGCTTGGCAGTACTGGCGCTATAGTAGCTTGAATGGGGATGCCAGCTTCACGTAAAAGCTGTAACGTCTTCAGTCTTGCAGCAATGGGAGGAGCGCTTGGTGTGAATTTTTGGCGAATATCTTCTCGGTCTGTTTCTACAGTTATACTTACACGAACCTTATCCTGTAAACGTAATAATAAATCTATATCTCTGCGAACCAGCGGACTACGCGTCTGCACGAATAGGAAATCGGGCGGATCTTGAACCATAACCTCCAGTAAAGATCTCGTCACCTCTTCCTTATGCTCTACCGGTTGATAGGGATCTGTGCTTGACGACATAAAAATAGAGACGGGACCTTTCGCCTTCGCTTTGTGCAGTTCTTTTTGTAAAATTGCAGCCGCTTCTTGTTTAACATCTACCCACGTCCCCCACTCCTCTTTGCGGAACAGCGAGACAGGCATCTGACGTACATAACAATAGGAACAGCCATAAGTGCAGCCCGTATATGGATTTAAGGAATGACTGTAGCCTGACAGATAACCTGTTCCTTTATTCAGCAAGGTTTTTGGGGAGGTGTAATTGGACTCTATTTTCATATATCTGCTGTATACTCTCCTCTCTCCAACTGAAGTAGCTTGGTCTTCATATCCAAACCACCCCGGTATCCTGTTAATGTCCCATTCTTACCAATAACCCGGTGGCAGGGCACCGTAATCAGAATCGGATTCGCGCCAATGGCAGTCCCTACCGCGCGCACCGCAGCTGGTCTTTGAATATGTGTGGCAATATCCGAATAGGACCAGGTTTGTCCATATGGAATTTCACATAACGCCTTCCACACTGCAAGCTGAAATGGAGTTCCCTGATAATCAAAAGGAATGCCGAAGCTCTGCCGGTTCCCTTGCAAATATTCACTAAGCTCCCTCACATAAGGCGCCATCTTCTCATCGTTCTGCACCAGTTCACTCCCCGGAAAACGACGTCTAACCCATTCGCTTAATTCCTCAAAGGGTTGCTGCTGCGAACCCACATAACTTAACCCCTTCTCAGTGGCTGCAATATAAAAACTCCAATCCTTATCGGTTAATAATGTCCAGTATAGAATAGCATTTTTTTTATTCTCCATGATTCGGTCCCTCCAAAATAAAATCAGAAGCCAACGTTACTTTCTGTTTGTTAAGCTGACGAAACTGTGTGGGTGTATACCCCGTTTTTTTCTTATATAAAGTAATAAAATATGATGTATTGGGCAGACCCACACGTAATGCAATCTCAGCAACTGCCTGCTCTGTAGTAAGCAAATACTCAGAGGCCTTAGCGATTCTCTTTTGCTGTATATAATCCACGGGAGTGATTCCTGTTACTTTCTTAAAGGTTCGATGTAAATGATAAGGACTGCCATGACATACCTCAGCTAACGTTTCAAGGGTGAGGGGGACCATATAATTATGATCAATGTACTCCGTCATCACAGCTACCCATTCCTTATCAGGAAGACGCTCACCTGTCGGTTTACATCTTTTGCAAGGACGAAATCCGGCTGCCAGCGCTTGTTCAGCATTCTGAAAAACACACGCATTCTCCCGATTGGGTGCTTTGGATTTGCAGGAGGGTCGACAAAAAATTCCTGTAGTCTTCACCGCATAAAAAAATATGTCGTTATAAGCAACATTGTTTTGCAAAATAGCCTGCCATTGCTCCTCAGTCATTTGTTCCTCATCTTCAATCCTGTTCATCGCCTTCACCTCTAATGCAATTATACCCCTGAGCAGGCTCATCTGTACTCAATTTGGAATGGAAAAGCAAGATAGTGAAATCCAAAAGGGTGAGATTGCTCGTAATTACACTTTGTTTAGCGAATACGCACTACCTTTGTCAACCGTGCAGGGAGCCGCTGCTGGACAACGAATATTACTCATAACATGACTACGTGAACTGGAGGAATCGAAATGGATATTCTAAAAACAAAAGATGCCGCAGAGCTGCTGTCAGTTAGTCTAACCACAATTAAACGTTGGGCTGCCATGTTCCCTGATTTTTTTCCAAAAGACCGATTTGGCCATTATGTTTTCTCGGAGCAGCAAATCGACCTGCTCAATCATATTAAAGACCGTATTAATCACGGAGAGGCCTTGGAATGTATACAACTCACACTCACGAATGAGCAGCAAATTTCCACATCACAACAGGAAAATCCACTACAGCACACAGATGCTGAGCCTATGAAGGATATCTTGTCTCGCATCAACAATGTTGAACGTGCACTCGATCAAAAAGCCGATGAAGTAGTATTGATCCAACTGCTCCAGCAGCGTGAGGAGCTTGAGGACCTACGAATAATGATCAAGCAAATCGCGGCATCCATAGAACCGTTGCAAGTGTCTAACGGCAAACCGCTCACCTCTTATGAAAATTCCCAGTCCACTGCCACTACCAGACTAACGGCTCCGCCAAGAAAACGCGGCCTGTTACGTTCTTTATTTTTCTTTTAAGCCTGAAATGTAAAAAAAGAACCTACTTCAGACAATCGCGAAGTAGATTCATATAAATTAAAAACATATTTAAGCTCTCCCCCTGTCACCCTAAACGGTGGCGGGGGTTTGCTTTTTCCAAACAAAAAGCTCGATCCTCCGGAACATTCTACTCTTTATGCAATAAAGCTGCTCCTGCAATTCCCGGGTGTGTCATTTCGTATGGGTCCAGAATCAGATTAAGCTCTTCTTCGGTCAGCACATTATATTTAATGCACAATTCCCGTACAGATTCCCCAGTCAAAATCGCCTCTCTAGCGATCCGCGATACCACTTCATACCCCAGATGCGGGTTCACAGCCGTAATGATTCCGACACTCCGCTCCACATCCCGCTCAAGCTTTTCCTTATTGGCTTCAATCCCAGCCAGACAGAAGTCTGTGAAGACTTGGAAGGAATTGTTCATGATGCTGATGGACTGAATGAGATTGAACACAAGCACTGGCTCCATAACATTCAGCTCCAGTTGACCCGCTTGGGAAGCCAGACAGATCGTATGATCGTTCCCTATGACTTGAAAAGCCACCTGATTAATGACCTCTGCCATAACCGGATTAACTTTGCCCGGCATAATTGAAGATCCAGGCTGGCGTGCAGGCAATGAAATCTCATTAAACCCAGTCCGCGGACCGGAGGCCATCAACCGCAGATCATTAGCGATCTTGGACATGTTCATCATGCACACTTTTAGAGCAGCAGACACTTCTGTATAGGCATCCGTATTTTGGGTGGCATCGACGAGATGATCTGCCGTTACGAGCGGCAATTCACTGATCTCAGCTAAGTGCTCTACCACCAATTCAATATAACGAGGATCAGCATTTAATCCTGTACCCACTGCTGTTGCTCCCATATTGACTTCATACAAATGATGGCGTGTATGCTCAATACGTTTGATATCTCTTTCAAGCACTCTGCGATAAGCCTCGAATTCTTGACCCAGACGAATCGGCACTGCATCTTGAAGATGTGTCCGCCCCATTTTTATCACAGGATCGAATTCATCCGCTTTTACCGCAAACACATCATGCATTCTGTGCATCGTTACAAGTAGCTGCTCCAGCAGTGAAAGTGTGGCAATATGAATTGCCGTCGGAAACGCATCATTTGTAGACTGCGCCATATTTACATGTGAATTGGGACTTAAGTGACGATAGTCTCCCTTTTCATGGCCAAGCAGTTCTAAGGCACGGTTAGCAATAACCTCATTCGCATTCATATTTAACGAGGTACCCGCACCACCCTGAATAGGATCTACAATAAATTGCTCATGCCACTGACCCTCGATGATTTCTTCTGCTGCTTTCACTACAACTTCTCCAAGCCCTCGATAGAGACGGCCAACTTCCATATTTGCAAGCGCAGCGGCTTTTTTTACAATTCCCATCGCTTTGATTAACTCTTTGTGAACCCGATAGCCCGTAATAGGAAAGTTCTCGACTGCGCGTAGTGTCTGAATCCCATAATAAGCGTTCTTATCTACCTGTTTACTGCCTAGAAAGTCATTTTCTACACGAAATTCAGTTTCAATCACTGTTATATCCCTCGCATTCATTATGATTAGGTTTATTAGAAAATAAGTAAGCGCAATCATTTCTATCTCACTTAGATATTAACCTTTATTGTGACAAATGTCTCTCAGAAAAATAGGGTTTAATGTAATTAATTACTATTTAGTAACCTAACACCGCTATTCTAAAGGGAAATGTGCTTAGGGAGGATTGAATTACCAAATCGTTAGGTCTAGTTTATCCAGATAAATCGTCGTTCACCCCAATTATAAGTATTTTGGACAAAATCACGTTTACGGATACTTAGGTATCTATTGCGGGCTGTGCAATGGGGCATCACATCCTTTCATGTACCTCCTTATTAAAGAAGCCGGCCAAAAAAGGCCGACTCGGATTACTATTTATCACAGCAATTGTGTTTTTTTATACTGAATAATGATCTAATGAGATCTGGATTCCATTAAGCTGAGCTTGCGGTAATTCTGACTCCCTACTAATACTCAGAACTAAGCTTTCACCATCTATGTTGGTATAATTCGCTGCTAATACCTCTCCCACTTCGAAATTCCTTTCTTTATGAGCCATAGCTGCGGCAAAAGCCTCTAAACCAATAATACCACATTCGGCAGCTTTCTTAATGCCCAATGCTTCAACGATTACACCGCCCGGCATCCCTGCGACGGATACCTCTATGAATCTGGACCGTTCCTGCAGCTGATAAGGGTGAGATAAATAAATAATAAAATACGTCTCACCAACCTGCCCGTACAATGTATTAGGCTCTTGTTTCCATTCCCCTTGGGGAAGTACACCGATGATCGTATTCTTCTCACCCTGAGGGATTGGGAATAAAGAAATGATGACATTCTTGTGATAGAGAACCTCCATATAACGGCTTTGATGACGGGGATCTCCCTCATTGTAGCCTTGTCCCGGATGGAAGAAATACAGCTGATTTGCGCTTCCCTCTCCACTCACAGGTAACGAAAAAGCCCAGCGAAGCTGCTCATTATCGAATTCCTCAACCCGCTCCCACATCCCGCCTGCTGCAAACTCCTCTGTAATATAAGCATAGGAATGAAGCAAAGGCTGCGGCTGTGGATCCGTTGGGACAACCTTCTGAGTAATCTTCCCTACTTCCATTGGTATCTGGCGATTCATAGCTGCGGCTAATATTTCATCGGATGCTTGATAGAATAATAAACCGGCATACTCAGTGCGCGGCATCCTCTCAGGCAGCTGGAAATCTCCAAACTGAACATAATCATGAAGTACATTAGCATCGCCGGGAACATCATGCGGCCAGCCTCTAGAATGCGCACCAACCCAAGCGCCACGCAGATAGAATTCAGCTCGTACATTCCATAAATGGTCAAGCATTTCTTTAAGGCTCGTAGTAAGCTCCGTATCCTCAGGCGGGACAAGTTCCAACGCGCAGGTGAATGCCTGCACCCAATGCCAAAACCACGGTAGACTGCCGTATTCCGGCATCCCTTTAGTACGAATATAAGCCAGCGTATCCTTCAGACTCTGCCGGCCATCCTCAAGCAATATTTCATCCGCAAACAGGGTGCCAAAAATCAGCTTAGCAGCTGTATATTTAGCTTCATGATGCCCAAAAGTAACCACCGGCTTACGGTAGAAATCACTGCGATAAATATGTCCAAACGCTGTATTCAGAACTATGCGAAGTTGAGCATTTAATGCTCCTCCGTATCTTTTGCAAAAATACGCCAGCAGGTTGCCCATAAGCTCCACTGGTAACTCATGCGGTGACGCATCTCGCGGAACCGGATTCAAACCGAGCGGCCAATGACCATATAACTCCGTGCCGGGCTGCCGGTTCTGAAGCATTAAGATCTCCAGCAGCACATCCTGTGCTTTCTGTTTCGCTTGCTCACGATCAAAAGGCAGCTCAAAAGAATCATCAACAGCCGCTGCAAAAAGATACGAAGCATAATAAAAGTTATTTCGCACATCATCATGGAACCAGAGTCCACTTTCCAATAAAGGGCGTTGCTCTGCTTCCAGTGCTATATTAAAAATAATTTCTTGCTGACGTTCCTTATAAGTACTCTGGATATTTTTCAACCCCGGCATTACTTTTCAACCTCCATCATTTCAGTTTTATATCATCTTCCGGCATTCATGAAAATCGAGCATAATAGCTCTATTGTGCACACTTTCCGTTCATTTTGCAATTGGAAAAACCAATAAATAAACATAAATAAACGAAATAAAAAAGATTAGTACTTGTAAAATGAACATAAACGGACTAAAGTGTACCTATACGAACGATAATATGTACACAAAGGAGATTGAACATTCAATGGAAAGACGTTTCGCATCCCATCCTAATGAAGTAAAACAATTTGACACTGAGCGCCTCCGTAAGGAATTCCACATTCCCGTTATTTTTGCTCCTGATGAGCTAAAGCTTGTCCTAACCCATGAAGATCGTATGATCGTTGGTGGAGCTAATCCTGTAAAAGAAGAGGTTGCGCTAACTACTGACCTTAAAGAACTTGGGGTTACTTATTTCTTGGAACGCCGTGAACTGGGCATCATCAATGTCGGTGGTAAAGGCTCCGTGGTTGTAGATGGCACAGAATATGAAGTGGATTTCAAAGAATGTCTTTATGTAGGTCAAGGCTCTAAAGATGTAGTCTTCAAAAGTGCAGACGCTTCCAAGCCTGCTAAATTCTATTTGAATTCTGCTCCTGCCCATCAGTCCTACCCTACTACCAAAACCACACTGGCCGATTCTGAATCCGGTGCGATGGGTGGTCTGGAGAACTCTAACGAGCGGACAATCCACCGCTTCATTCACACAAATGGTGTGCAAAGTGCCCAACTGGTTATGGGTATGACCCAACTGAAACCAGGCAGCATGTGGAACACCATGCCAGCACATACCCATCCACGCCGGATGGAAGCCTATTTCTATTTTGATCTTCCGGACGATTCCGTTGTGTTCCACCTAATGGGAGAACCTGACGAAACCCGCCATATCGTAATGCATAACGAACAAGCTGTTATTTCTCCAAGCTGGTCCATCCACAGTGGTGTCGGCACTCATAACTATACTTTTATCTGGAGTATGGCTGGCGATAATAAAAGATATGATGATATGGACCCCGTATCCATGAAAGAATTACAATAGAGATAAATCAACTACGGAAAGATGAGGCAGGCGGATGAACCCGATACGACGACACGAGATGATTATGGAAGTTATGCTGAACCAAAAAGATGTAACGGTGAATGAACTGAGCGATAAGCTTCAGGTTACTGGAAAAACAATACGCGAGGATTTAAGCAGGCTGGAGGAACAAGGGCTGATCGTACGTGTACATGGCGGAGCTGTGCTGGCACAAAGCGACCAGTTTGGTATTTTGCCCTCCAAGGATCCGCTGGATAAATACTCTGACGAGAAGACGGAGATTGCCTTGCGTGCGCTTGCTCATATTGAACCGGACGATATTATCGCTCTTGATGGCGGTAGCACTACGCTTGAAATTGCTCGGCGTCTGGACAATATGCCACTAACGGTAGTCACCAATGATGTATACATCATCAGCGAACTGGTTCCCAAAGATAACATCCGTCTGGTCGTTCCCGGTGGTTATCGTGTCCGTAATATGTTGGCTGGTCCTGAAGCCGTCTCCTATGTACAAAAGCTTAATATTCAAAAAGCATTCCTTTCATCGACTGCTATTCATATAGAGCATGGGCTCTCCATTTATACCGGAGATTTAATTGAGTTCAAGCAAGCCCTTGTATCTACAGCCCGTAAGGTATTCGCGGTTGTAGATCATCATAAATTCGGCCATACTGCACTGCGTACCTTTGCTTCCCTACAAGAAGTTGACGTGATTCTGACGGACAAAGGGCTCTCCCCCGAAACGGCAGATCAGTTCCGCAGTGCAGGCGTTACCATTGAATGCGGGTAAACCCGGAATAACAATCCATTTACAATAAAGGGGCGTAATTTATATGTCATCATTATTTAGCTTGGCAGGTAAAACAGCTATTGTAACAGGCGCAGCTCAAGGTCTTGGACAAGGAATCGCGCTTGCATTTGCAGAAGCCGGTGCAGACGTTGCATCTGTCTCCCTTAATTCGAGTGAAGAAACTGTAAATGCAGCAAAAGCTTTTGGAGTAAAAGCAGTTAGTATCGAATCTGACTTAAGTGATCACAGCAAGCTGCAAAGCACTTTTGACCAAGCGCTAGAGCTGACCGGACATGTTGACATTCTCGTAAACTGCGCAGGAATGATCCGCCGTGCACCGGCAAAAGATCATAGTGAAAAAGACTGGTTTGATGTCATCAATTTGAACCTGAACACAGTTTTCCTTCTGTCGCAAATCGCAGGCCGCCACTTCCTGGAAAGAGGATCCGGCAAAATCATTAACATCGCCTCCATGCTCTCCTATCAAGGCGGAATCAATGTCCCTGGTTACACTGCGAGTAAACACGGGGTTGCGGGTCTTACTAAAGCTTTTGCCAATGAATGGGCAGGCTCCGGTCTGAACATCAATGCAATTGCACCAGGCTATATGGCTACTGAAAATACCGCTCCAATCCGTGCCGACCAAAGTCGTTCGGACTCTATCTTAGACCGTATCCCTGCAGCACGTTGGGGAACGCCTGATGACGTTAAAGGCCCTGCTGTATTCTTGGCTTCCGCAGCATCTGACTACTTGAACGGTCACGTTCTTAATGTGGATGGCGGATGGATGGCTAGATAATCCAAAAAAATGGGTGTCCCATAGGGGCACCCATTTTTTGTGTGGATATGAAGCACTATCGGACTCAGCTGAACAATCTGCACATGCAGCACCTAAAGGACTCAGCTGAACAATCTGCACACGCAGCAGCTAAAGGACTCAACTGAACAATCTGCACACGCAGTAGCTAAAGGACTCAGCTGACCGATCTGCACACGCAGCAGCTATCAGACTCAGCTGACCGATCTGCACTCGCAGCAGCTAAAGGACTCAGCTGACCTTATGCACCGTTTTATCCGCTATTTGGATAGCTATCGGACCTCATAGCCGCTATTGGTGCAAAAAACACCAATTATAAGCTCTTTCATGAGCAATAGCGACGCTGGAGTCCGAAAACCTGCTCAAAAGACGATAAATTCGCAAATAGGGGCATCTGGGTCCGAAAATCTCAGTATCAGTGGTTGTGGATCGTTCTACATCATTTAAATAAGCTTGCAATGGAATTCACATCAAAATCACTAGTCATTCTAAAGTTTCCCGAACTGTATTTGTCCTTCTTATCAAGATCTGTCACATACAGGAAGTTAGTATCCGTAAGATTCATGCCAAACCTCAAGCTGTTATTTACAATAATACTTATCCAGTAGGTCTCCGTAGATTTGTCCAAAGCACTACTTCTTCTCAATTTTACATCTGAAAAAGCATAAATGATCTTTTCAATTTCCTTCGGATCTTCAATCACTACCTTTTCATCCACTAAAGATTTCTCAATCTCGATTGAGGTGATTTCAGTTTCATCGATTTGATCCAACACTAAATTCTCAAATGAATTATAACTATGGTAGAGATTAATGATTACAGGGATTTCGATTAATAAAAAAATGAGTACGAGAAATACATAACGTTTCTTCATATTCATAATTATGAACACCCTATTTCTACAAACTCCTCTGGATGAGTGCGAATATAATTGCCGATAATTCTATGCGTATTTGGTGTCAGGTTCTTATATCGTTCGAATAACTCACTAATTACTTCTAACAGCTGAGGGTCTCGATCCAAATCCGTGATGGCCGCATCCGTCCACTCTTTACCCAGTCGATGATTTCTTTCCTCGAGAAATGTCTTTGTTTCCTGAAGCAAAAGAATCATGGGTGAATCGTCAAAAAATCGTATGCCTCCTATCACCCCTGTCCAATACCCTGGCAGGTCTTGCATGTAGGAAATCCAAGCATAATATTCCCCTTCGGAATTACAGCTGTGACCATATAGCACTCTGAACATACATAAGGCTTGTTGCCCCTCTGTGAGCTTCGAGATCACTTCTGATTTGGTCGATGGAGATTTTCCGCGAATCAGCTGAAAGGTAGGCTCCATACAGGCCCATCCTAACCTTTCATCACTTAAAGTGTCCAAGTCATCCTGCTTCATGGCTACTAAATTCATTTAACTCCTCCTTTGATTAACATCCAAAAATATACATATATTTCTTAACGATGTCAATAAAAATCACTTGGGGACATTAAGCAATTCGATCGTTTTTATGATAGGCTTTAAGCAGTAGATATTTTCACAAAGGAGCTTTTCTATGCATAATGAGATACTTACTATATTTGATGAAGCGGGTCACCGAATCGGTACAGCTCCACGGGCAGAAGTACATCGGTTAGGACATTGGCACGAGACCTTCCACTGCTGGTTTATAAGCAAAACCCAAGAAATCCCCTATATTTATTTACAGCTTCGTAGTGAGCAGAAACAAGATTATGCAGGATTGCTGGACATCACGGCCGCTGGACATTTGCTGACACACGAAACGGTAGAGGACGGGATTCGCGAGGTTCAAGAAGAACTCGGTTTGGAGCTAGCTTTTGATGAACTGATTCCCTTAGGTACGATTCCTTACAGTATGATCAAAGAAAATCTTATCGATAAAGAACGAGCGCATGTTTTTGTTTATAACAATCCTTATCCTCTGGACGATTTTAAGCTGCAAAAAGAAGAGGTCGCAGGAATAGTTATCACAAAGTTTGCCGACTTCCGAAGCTTTTGGCTGGGAGAAATACATAGTCTACAAATCAATGGTTTCAAAGTGGATTCAAACGGACAAAAAATCAACATTCAACAAAGTGTGGATCGGACTCATTTTGTGCCTCATGAAGCAGCCTATTTCACTCGGATCATTGAGGGCATCGAAGCAATAATTCTAACATCACCCATCGTCACGGAGGACATATGATCATTAATCCTCAAACATTTACAGTGAATGGAATCCAATACAGCATTAGATCTGCGGCCTCTCATGATGCTAAAGTGTTATCTGAATTAAGGGTGCGGATCGATGGAGAAACCGAGAATTTAGATCGGGAACCAGGCGAAGCCTTTATTGACGAAAAAGGGTTTGAACAGCTTATTCAAGCCGATTCTGAGAAAAATAATAACCTTTTTCTAGTCGCAGTAGTTGATAATCAAATCGTTGCGTTCTCCAGATGCGAAGGTTATCCCTTAAAAAGATTTGCTCATAAAGTAGAATTTGGAGTATGTGTGCTGCAGGATTATTGGGGATATGGTATTGGAAAAAATCTTCTCGCCGAATCGATTGCCTGGGCTGACACTAATGGTATTCAAAAGATCACCCTAAATGTGCTGGAAACGAACACCAACGCTATTAAGCTATATCAAAAGCTTGGCTTTGAAATTGAAGGGATTTTAAAGAAAGATAAACTTCTATCGGACGGCAAATTGTATAACACCATTATGATGGGAAGAGTTAAGAACTGATTCTATTCAAAAAAAAAGGCAGAACCTGAAACTCAGGTCCTGCCTTTTTATTATACTAATGCTTTACGCTTCAACATCGCAAGTCCATTCACCGCTAGATTCAATAGGGCCGGAGCTGAAAGACCTGTTTCCAAGTCTGTGTATTCCGCTCCATCCAGCTCTACCGTTTGCGGACTGCCGCTGAAATTTTGCACAAAAACATAATCACTTTCGCCATCTGTGCGAAGTTGTGCAGTCACACCTGCTGGAAGCTCACTATCCATCGCACGGGTAATTCCTGCCTTAGATGTGATCGCTGCGTATAGCTCAACATAGAACGAAGTGTCTTTCACACGGGTAGCAAGATGGTACGCATTTCCTTCACCAAAACGATTGACTGTAAGCGCTGGACGGCCCGCATAGAAATCGTTGCGATAATGCCCCAAAGCCTCTGCACCTTCCAAATGAATCAGCTCGGCTATCTCATGCGCATCGTAGTCACCGCTTAGCTTAAGTTTATTACCTACCTCCATTACTAACCCGTTCAGATCACGGCTGTGCAGCCCTTCTGTCTCCTCTGCCCAAATCCCCAGTGTTCTGCGCAGTGGACCAGGGAATCCTCCCAGATGACATAAATCCGTTTCGTTAACTACTCCTGACCAATAGGTTGCGAGGAAAGTGCCGCCTTGCTCCACATATTTCTCAATGCGCTTTCCATTCTCTTCACTAATCAGATATAACATAGGGGCAACAACCAGCTTGTAGGCAGACAGATCATCTCCAGAGCCTATAATATCAACTGGAATGCCCAGCTCCCAAAGTGCACGATAATGCTGTAGCACCGTCTCCTCATAACGTAATCCGGAATTACGGATGCCTTGCGCATCCTTTATCGCCCAGCGGTTGTCCCAATCGAAAATAATCGCCGTCTGCGCCGGAGTGGACGTACCCACTACTTCCGTCATTCCCGCCAGCGTCTTTCCTACTTCCGCTACATCTTGGAATACTCGAGTCTCGGAGTGGCCACTGTGGTCTACAACTGCGCCGTGGAACTTCTCACTTGATCCGCGGCTTTTGCGCCATTGGAAATACTGCACAGAATCCGAACCATGCGCTACCGCTTGCAAGGAAGACAGCTTGTGCATTCCGGGACGTTTCAGCTTACTGACCGATTGCCAGTTCGTAAGGGATGGCGTGCTTTCCATCAGCAGGAACGGTTTCTTTTTAAAAGAGCGCATTAAGTCGTAGTGCATCGCCGTCCATGCTGCCAATCTAGTATCGTCACCGTCTTCGGTATAATGCCAGTCTGGATAAGCGTCCCATGAGACCACATCCAGGATTTTGGCCAGCTCGCGGTAATCAATGCCATCGATCATATGCATATTCGTCGTGATTGGCAGCTCTGGATTATAAGGACGAACGGTATTGATCTCGTGCTGGCAGAAATCAATCGTCCGTTCACTAACAAAACGCCGCCAGTCAAGATTCAAGCCGTGTACTTGTGTCTCACCATGTGGAGCTGGGGATTCAATCTGTGACCATGAAGTGTAGGTATGGCTCCAAAAAGTAGCCCACCAAGCATGATTCACCTCATCCAAACTGTTATTATATTTCACTTTCAGCCATTCTCTAAAAGCATCCTGGCAGAGCTCGCAGTGACACTCCCCACCGAACTCATTCGAAATATGCCAACCGATAATGGCTGGATGCTGGCTGTACCGTTCCGCTAACTTTGCATTCAGAATTGCAGTTTTCTCACGGTACACTGGTGAGGTAAAGCAATGGTTGTGACGGAAGCCATGCAAATTGTGAACACGGTTACGCTCCACTCTTAAGACTTCTGGATATTTTTGCGACATCCATGCTGGGCGGGCACCACTTGGTGTTGCCAAGATAGCGTAAATCCCATTCTCTGCAAAAGAATCAAGTACACCATCCAACCATTCGAAAGTGAACACACCCTCTTCAGGTTCAAGAGATACCCACGAAAAAATGCCTACGGACATGACATTGCAGCCCGCCAGCTTCATTAATCGGATATCCTCACGCAATACTTCCGGATATTTCAGCCATTGTTCAGGATTATAATCAGCACCGTGCAGCATGACACCAGCTTTACTGCTTATCGGGGAATGTTTTTTATTCATTGTGTACGATCATCCTCTCAATTCTGCCCATTTATAGAATGGGACTATTCTCTGATGATAGGCTAGAAGCGTAAGCTATCTTATTCAGTAATCATCATTTATACTATTTATAATATAAGAAAATTCATTTCAATCAGTAGGAATATAGTCTCGAAGTGATAGCACAAAATGAAGATGAGGTGATAAACCTGCTACCTTTTTCTCTGATTGAATTACCGCGCGACTCTGGAACGTTGCCCCTATCCCCCTACTCTGTAGGTCGCCATATCCAATTCCATCATGTGCGCCCAGCAGGATTTCCTGTGTATCAAATCTTTTTAATCCGGACCGGAACCGGGTTATTTCGTGATCTGGAAAGTGGCACAGAAATCATACTGGAACCGGGGATGGCTTTTGCCTTCCCGCCCGATCGTGGTCATGAATATTATCCTACCTCTCATGAACCGTGGCATGTTGGCTTTATCGGCTTTCAAGGCAGTCAAGCTCATGGATTGCTGGAAGCGCTTGAACTGCTCCCTTCTGTTCCTTATCGAACGGATCGTTTTGAACAATGCTGGGAAGAAATCGGCCAAATCTGGCATACGGTGAATTCTCCTGCCCCCAATCGGCAGGACGAGATGTGGATGCAAGAGTTGTCTATCACACTCTATAGACTGCTCTTGATGCTGCGCCCTGCCAAGAGTTCAGAAGTCTCCGGTAATCGTCTAGCCTTTGAGTCGGTCCGAAATGAAGCCCTAACTACAGCCGTCGGGCTGATCAACGAACATTACACAGAACCGCTTCTGATCTCCAATCTTGCAGCAGCAGTCGGGTACTCCGTGCAGCATTTCCAGCGTTTATTCGTGCAGGAATATGGGGTCACTCCGCATAAGTATTTGCAGAATCTGCGGCTGGAGCGGGCGCTGCAATTAATGACGGAGGATGTGGAGATTCCCGTTCAAGATATAGCGCTTCAGCTGGGCATGGAGACTAATTATTTTATACGTGTCTTCCGAAAAAACTACGGCTGTACACCCGGAGTAATGAAAATACGTTTGCTACAAGACGAGCAAATGAAGTAACGCTTCCAAGCCTAAAGAAGATATTGTAAAATTAAGCAGATGATAGCTTGTAAATTGGGGGCACCTTAATGAAAACATTATCTGATATTAACTTTAGAGATCCCTATATCCTATCTGTGCCTGAACTTGAACAATACTATTTATTTGGCACAGATGGCCTAACAGCTTGGAGTGGCGCACCTCACGGCTTCGATGTATATATCAGCTCAGATCTTCAGGAATGGTCCGGGCCCATTGCTGCTTTTCGTCCAGATGCTGATTTTTGGGCTGATCATCATTTCTGGGCACCAGAGGTTCACCGCTACAACGGAAAATATTATATGTTCGCTTCTTTTAAAGGACATAGCGTTCCACGGGGGACACAAATATTAAGCGCGGAAACACCTGAGGGTCCTTATCTCCCTATCAGTAATCATCCGATTACCCCTGCTTCTTGGGAGTGCCTTGACGGAACGTTATATGTAGATAAAGAAGACAAACCTTGGATGATCTTTTGCCGTGAATGGATTGAAGTGACGGATGGAGAAATGTATGCCGTTCGGCTGAAGGAGGATTTAAGTGCTACTATTGGCGAACCCATGCTGCTTTTCCAGGCTTCACAAGCTCCTTGGACGGTAGGCGGCAAAGAAGGGCAATACGTAACTGACGGTCCTTTTATGCATCAGACTAGCAGTGGTGAGCTGCTTATGTTGTGGTCTAGCAGTGGAGCTAGTGGTTATGCCATGGGTTTAGCCCGATCCGTCAGCGGTGACATTAGCGGACCTTGGCAACATGATCCTGAGCCTCTTTATGCCAAAGATGGCGGACATGGAATGTTGTTTCGTGATTTGACGGGCAGACTTATGCTGGCCATTCATGCCCCAAATCTCAACCCACAAGAACGACCGCTGCTTATTGAGGTCCAGGAAAGCTCCAGAACGATTTCGATAAAATCATTGTAATGTAGAACGGAGTAGAACCCTTGGAACAAAAGATTAAGTCCTTATTTAATGACCAGATTGTAAGTGCTGCCTGCACGAAATACGGTATCCCCATAGATGAGCTAAGCTTCATTGGCGGATTTCAAAATTTCGTTTATGAATATCAACTTAGCAATCATCAATATATTCTAAGATTTACTCATAGCTCGCTGCGCAATATAGAATTGTTAACGGCTGAACTTGAATGGATTCTATACCTGGCAGATCATGGCGTTTCCGTATCAAGACCCGTAGGTTCTCTTCTGGGTAATCTAGTTGAGCAAATAGAGATTGGTGATTCATGCTTTATGGTATCTTCCTTTGAAAAAGCACAAGGGAAACGAATAGGTTACCCAGACTGCCTGAAGGATCTAGACCTCTATGAGCAGTGTGGCATGATCACTGGACAAATGCACAGATTAGCAAAATCTTATAAACCACAGTCCAAAAGACATGCGTGGCATCAGAACTACTACCTGCAGAATGTAACCAGGTTTATTCCTCCATCCCAAAGTGGTGTTTTGGAAAGCTGTAAGGCGCTTATGGATCAACTAAAGCATCTCGACGCTAATATAAATACCTATGGTCTCATCCATGGGGATATCAATGTAGGCAACTTTTTGGTCGACAATGGCAAGCTGACCTTGTTTGATTTTGATGAAGCTCAGTACAGCTGGTTTGTAGAAGATATCGCCATTCAACTGTATTATCTAGTCTACGTTTACGGGGATGATAGTATGGAGGACAGGCAGCTTCAATGTCAGCGTTTTATGGAGCATTTTCTAAAAGGCTACGTTAAAGAGAACAGTATTTCAGAAAATGAGCTGAAGCTAATTCCTCTTTTTCTTCGATTAAGAGAGATTATTGTTTATACAGGGATGTACCGGAGTTTTGATATGTCTAACCTAGATGATTGGACCAAAGATTATTTAACGCAGAGTAAGGCGAGAATCGAGAATAGCGTATCCATCATTGAATCTTATTTCTGAACAAACATCCAAAGCGTTTCATATGAATTGTCTCTCTTACAAAACCCACAGCTATCACTGTGGGTTTTGTGTTCTTTAAACAAGTCCATTTTTGCTTTTAAGAGGTTGATATGCCGTTACTCTATCCTAACTTGGACATATCGTATTATGAGACTTTTCCCAAAAATGCATATGAGGGGTTGGTTAAATGAGTGCTGTACCTCACAACAAAGCGAAGCAACAAGGTGTTTCCATTATTACCTGTACCAATCGCCATAATTATTTAAACAACCTACTCCAAAATTTCAGCAGACAAAGATATGCAAATAAAGAACTTATCATTATTATCAATAATAATAAAATTCCACTATCCCCCTACCAAACCTTAGCTAAAAAATACAAAAATATTAAGATATATCGTAAACCTGAACAGCAATCTCTCGGTTCATGCTTAAACTATGCCGTAACAAAATGCAAATATCATACCATCGCCAAATTTGATGACGACGATTACTATGCCCCTCATTATTTGACGGAAAGTATTCTGACCTTAAAAAGAACTAAAGCTGATATCCTTGGAAAACGGGCTCACTATATGTATTTACTAGGTTCAAAGACTTTGATTCTTCGTTTCGCAAATGATGAACACCGAATGGTTACCCATCTCCCTGGCGCTACGCTCGTCTTCAACCGAAAAGTATTCGATCATGTAAAATTTCCTAATAAAAACGTAGGTGAGGATGATCTCTTTTGCAGCAGAAGCAAAAAGAAAGGTTATAAGGTTTATTCTGCAAGTAAAAATAACTTCGTTGCCATACGTAGAAAAAACTCTTCAAAACATACATGGATCATCAGTGATAGTACACTAATAGCTAACCATAAGATCATCCGGAATATTAAAAACTACAGGAATTTTGTTGGACGCCGTCCAAAGATTTCGTTATGAAATTAACTGCTGAATCTACTTCATCTGCTGTGTCTATACTAACTTGTACAAAACGAATGGATTGTATTAAAACAATATTTGATAACTATCAACGACAGAATTTCAAATCTAAAGAGCTTATCGTGATCATTAATAATGATAGCTTGAAAATAGAAGACTATATACATGCTGCCAAAAAACATAAAAATGTACGGATCTATCAACTACCTGAATATCGTTCACTGGGGTTTTGTCTGAATTTTGGTGTGCACTTAGCGAATTATAGTTGTATCGCTAAATTTGATGACGACGATTATTACTCTGCCAACTATTTAACGGATAGTATGAACATCCTCCATAAAACTAAAGCTGATATCGTTGGAAAACGAGCTCACTATATGTATTTAACTGATAAGAAGCTACTTTTGCTTCGTTATCTTCATATGGAAAATAAACAGGTAACCAATGTTCAGGGTGCGACCCTACTCGTAAAACGAAATGTCTTCCAGCAGATTTCCTTTCCAGATTGGAATAAAGGTGAATGCGTTAAGTTTTGTGCGGATTGTGCTGCACAGGGCTTTAAGATCTATGCAGGAAATAAGTATAACTTCGCTGCGATTCGTAGAAAAAACTCCAAAGATCACACTTGGGTCGTTAGCGACAAGAAACTTCTAGCTCAAAATGTTAAAGTTCTAAACGTGAAAAACTTCAAAAAATACGTAACGCGAGGCTGATTTAATCAATCTAATCCTACCAGCTATGCCTTAGTAACCCAATAAAAAGACTGGACAGCAATATAGCTAAGCGGCTATTCGCATCCAGTCTTTCATATTTTTAAAAAGTATAATCGTAAAATTTCTCTGCATTCCTTAAGCTGGACCATACATCAGAACTTTCTCCGCCTATATACCAATAAGCTACTCCAGCTAGTTTTTTAGTAACCGCTAAGTTGTATTTTGTTATTAATGAACGCCCATCCTCAATCCAGATCGTATGTTTTATAGCTTGTTTCGAGTAGCCCGCGACATATTGTCCCAGCGAAGGATTCCACACGGGTCTCGATGCATAGCTGCTGATAATCTGATTTTGCTCCGGAAGCGTAATATATTGAGAGGATAAAACCGTCCCCTTCTGGTTCAATGTCCAATCCCGATTATATAAGGGCAATGCCAATATAACTTTTTGACTAGGTACAACTTTTAGGATTGTATTCACAGCCTTTTGATCATAAGAAAGCGAGGCATTGGACCCCGGAACTTGACTCCCGTCATAATGCTCATCATAACCCATCATCACCATATAATTCACTTGCTTGCCTAGGGCAGCATAGTCAAAAGCTTCTGTCCAATCCGTTCCAAGATCAGGGGATACATCCATCGACAGGATAACATCGAGCGAACGCATTTTCTCGACTAATAAAGTAATAAACGAAGTCAAATACACACGATCTTCGGCCGCTACATTTTCAAAATCTATATTTAGTCCATCTAATCCATATTTACTCACTAAAGCAGCTAACTGATTGACTGCCGTATTCCTTGCGGTTGTACTCAACAGCATCTGATGCGTCGCTTCTTGATCCGATCGATTGCCAACCATCGCCCAGACTTGCTTTTTATTCTTTTTTGCCCAAGTTACCAGCGAGGCATCTGTCGAATCCGTTACTGCCCCTGTTTTTCCAACATAATACCAACGTGGTGATAATGTATTGACGTTCGATTGCAGAACATGATTCTCAAATTGTGCCGTCGTGAGACCATACTGCCAGCCTATAACAATACGTTTGTCCAGACTACTTTCCAGCTCTGCCGCCCAGCTTGTATGTTGCAGCACCCGATCCATCAGCACTGCCGTCTCTTGCCTGGTTATCGGGTCCGTGGGCCGAAAATTTCCGCTATTATCGCCCTTCATTAATCCGCGATCATTAACCTTAGCAACAGCAGCACTTGCCCAGCTAGCAATTTGTTGCCGATCCTTAAAATTAGTTTGTGCGGCAGTTGCAGTGTTTGTTTGCTTTAGAGCTTTGGCTATCCACACAGCCGCTTCCTGCCGAGTGACTGCTTTTGCGGGTGCAAAAGTAGTTGCCGAAGTGCCGTTCGCCAGTTCAAGCTGAACCGCAGCCTGGATCCAGCCGTAATACCAAGCGCTTTTGGCTACGTCGGTATAAGGAGATACCGGACTCAACGCTGGATCAAGCTTCAACAGTCGATCAAGAACTGTTATAAATTCAGCTCTAGTAATCGATTGAGTAGGTGAAAATTTAGTATTCGAGGTGCCAGTTAATATATTCCGGTTATATAAATCTAAGATTTCTTTTTTTGCATAACTAGTGTTTATATCCTCAAAAGGAACCCCGTTATCGGCCGATATATGCTGAATAAATACTCCGGCGGCTAGCACGACAGCGAGGGTTATTATAGTAAATCTAGCAAATATATTTTTCACGGGTTAAGAGATTCCCCCTTGGTTATCAATCTTTGAATTATACCAAGGATACAATCAATAAACATCGCTAAAATATTGGTAGAGTACGATAGGATCAGCTCTTCGGATTACGCAAAAAGAGACTAAGAACCACACCACACAGCGCCAAGCCCAATGAAACTAGGAACGTGTCGTGGAATCCTGCAACCATAGCCGCTGAGGGTAGTTTCTGATTCCCTTGACTCATATGTGTAGCTATATTGGAAGTCAATAAGCCCGACATTATAGCGACAGCAAAGGAACCCACAATTTGTTGCGCAGAGGCAGTAAGTGGGGTAACACGGCTGATCAGATCCTTCGGAGCGGCCTTAAGCACATGTGTACCGAGCTGCATAGTAGTTAATCCTTGGCCAAGTCCCATAATGGCAAAATAACTGATCATAACGTATACACTTGTATCATTTTGTAAACGTGACAAGAGAAAGAGTCCGGTGGACAGCAGCACAAGTCCAGAGAACACAACGGGCCGAGCTCCATACTTATCAAATAACTTTCCTCCAATAATCATGCCAGCAAAGGATATTAATGCTTGGGGAATAACTAAAAGCCCCGATTCAAAGGAAGAAAAACCTCTGACCTGCTGCAAAAAAATTGGAATTAACAGAATCGAACCAAATAAGGCGAACTGATTAATCCAGGTCAAAATCATACCTTTACTAAATTCTAGAGATCGAAAAGAGCGAAGTTCCAATAACGGTTCTTTTTGGCGCAATTCCACGAAAATAAACAAGGCTAAAGCAATGAAGCTGAACGCAAGAGATATAATCGTTATACGATCCCCCCAGCCATCTACTCCCCCTCTATGCACCCCAAATACCAAGCTGGAGAAGGCGAGCGGTGATAAAATCACACCCCAAATATCCAATTCAGCTTTATTCCCCTTCTCTATTACCGGAAGAAATTTCACTCCAACAATCATTGCAATAATGCCAATGGGAACATTAATCAGAAAAATCCAATGCCAGCTGGCATATTCCAACAGCCATCCTGACAGTACAGGACCAAGAACAGGCGCAATTAACATCGGTAGTCCAAGCAATCCCATGATTGAACCTCTTTTATCGGGAGGTGCGATTTTGAATGACATAGCCATACCAATTGGAGCAATCATCCCTCCGCCTAATCCCTGCAAAATACGAAAGATTATCAGCTCTGTTGTGGATTGTGCCATAGAGCATAATAAAGAACCTATGGTAAACAATACGATCGAAGCTAAAAAAACACGTTTGGCAGTGAACTTATCCGAGAACCAACCGGCCAATGGGATAATTACGGATAAAGCCAGCGTATAACCCGTAATGGCCCACTGTATTGTTTTTAGGCTGGCATCAAAGGTTTTTTCAAGCTGCGGGATCGCTACATTCATAATTGTACTGTCGAGCATAACCAGCAGCATTCCTGTTATAAGTGCCAGTATTACGGGAAGTATTGCTTTTATAGAAAATTCTTTGGTGACTGGTTGGGATTGTTCCACTTGAAGATTACTCATGGGTCTATACACATCCTTTTTAATTATTACTAATAAAATTGCTAACTGCTGCCTCCTTTTTTTAAAAATCGCACCTTTAAACTAACAGTGTAAGATTAATATAGCACCCGTTTATTCACTTGTAAATATAAATATCTAACAGTGTAAGATAAAGCAGTAATCTAACGATGGTAGACCAGCCATTCATCTTCGCTTATGATAAAGAAAGACAGTAACAGGAGGTCGTTTCGATGAGAATCAAAAATCTGCAAATCACTGAACAAGATATAATAAAAGCTTCTTGGGTGCTGTTGGATGATATCGGCATAGAGGCATTTAGTATGCGTAAATTAGCAGAACTACTAAAAATACAAGCCGCCTCTCTGTATTGGCATTTTAAGAGTAAACAGAGCATTTTCCAGACGCTTGCTAATGAGGTCGCCAAAGAAGCCCTCGAAACTGCGAATCTCGAAGGTACTTGGCAAGAACAGTTATTTAATTTTGTGGACCGAATTCGTGGGGTTTTACATAAGTATCCTTGCTCGGCTCAGCTGATGATGAGAACCTTGCCTTCTGAACCTAATTATCTATCTTTGCTGAATACTTTGCTTCAGATCGTGGATCATCTTCCTTTAAGCGATAGTGATAAATTCTCCTTGATTGCATGCGTGTTAAACTATGTAATCTCATTCGAATTGGACAAATATGAGCAGGATCGAATAGACTTAGCCATGAAAAATGAACCTAATGGAGATGCTAGAGTGGTTTTTAAACAATCGCTTGAGCACTTATCCGGGGATGGACCTAATGTTATAAAACGAATGTACGAAAACAATATTTTTAATGAAATTGGCTCCGATAAGATGTTCTATACAGGTCTAAAAATAATGGTGGGCGGAATTGAACAGTTAGCTAATGAGCGACAAGAACAACAAGAACAACAAGTGCGACGGTAGAACTTAGGGATTTTTCACGAAAATAAATCTTGCACATAAAAAGGGCATCCCAGCAGCCAATTTCGGCTTTTGGAATGCCCTATTTTTTTAAAGAGCCCGAAATAAAAATTCTCCTGTGGACTGGATGTATCTATACATCACTCCACACGCTACTAATATCACCACACCAATCCCTAACATAACGAGATTACCATTTAGATCAGATAAAAGAAAACTCAAACCAAATGGAATCAGCAAGCTGATAAATCCTATAATCATCGCTACAAGGACTGAAGCACTTTGTTTAATTACAGAGACTTCATTGGTCCACTCCAGTTTAGGAAGCTTCAAGTTTACGATCACACCTACCATTGCGGTAAGACAAGCGTATAGGACGGGGATTATTAGCAATAACAAGCTCTCCATCCAGCCAGTGCCCAGAGAAATCATAAGAAGCACACTACTAACAAT
This sequence comes from Paenibacillus sp. FSL R7-0048, assembly GCF_038004505.1. Classification (NCBI taxonomy): domain Bacteria; kingdom Bacillati; phylum Bacillota; class Bacilli; order Caryophanales; family Paenibacillaceae; genus Paenibacillus; species Paenibacillus sp. FSL R7-0048. The sequence continues at coordinate 4,287,197 of NZ_JBBORF010000001.1, forward strand.
CACAATCGGCACAGTAATGGTGAGATTCACTGCGATTTTACTTAATAATATAGTTTTTGTCGGAACGGGAGCGCTTTTTAAAATCCAAATATGGTTACCTTCAAGCGAAATCGAACTCGAGGTCGTACAGCTTAATGCTACAAAGAAGGAAACAAATAGTGGCGCCAATCTGCTTAGATAATTAGAGAGTTCTGGTATCTCAATAATCTTTCCTAATTGCTCTGAGCTAACAAACAGTAAGGTGATCGCCATGACAAGTAGCATTACCATACCAATACTTGTATTTAGCACATATATAGAAGAACTGAAATAGCGGCGCAGCTCTTTTTTATACAATGTGTAAAGCGGTGAAGAGACTGCAAGTGACCTCATTTGATACTTATTCTTTGAGTAAGAAGTCGTAAGGCCTGTGTGTATTGCTTTATATTTGCTGCCAAGAATAAGGGTAAACAGCATAAAAGAAAGTAATGAAATTCCTATAAATAATAGTAAAGGAGCTACCTGATACGAGCAGACAGCATCTACATACATGACCGTCAAAGGATATAAGTTAAAGATTTGATCGGCAATTTGTGTGCTCATATCTGCAATTAACTGCGGGTCATTCCCATTCATTTGGCTTGAACCCAAAATAATAACAATGATTACGGCAAAAGTCAGAATGAGACTTATTAAACGACTTCCTTTAAACCGTGAGGAAATCCAACTAATCAATGCCCCAATAATCGTTGCAGCAATGATCGGCACTAATGGGATAAATAGCAGCGTTATCATGAAAAATAAATAATACACTACTGCCGGATTTACCTTTATAGCATAAACTACACCTGCTGGCACCATCACCATCAATGAGAACAGTATATTCAGCACGTAGAGCTGAACTACACGGCTTGCTACGATATGGCTCGTTTTGATAGGCAGCGACATTACGAGATCGTAATCTTTGGAGCCAAATAATACCCCACTCGCCTTATAGATCGTTGTAAAAAATCCAATCAAGCAAGTAACAGCCATCATAATCGCAAGCAGCAGCTCTGGCCGGCCTATCTGTTCAAGGGTCTCTGCTATCATGAAGCTATATCCAAACGAAACCACTGCCATCATGACAATCCCTATTAAGATACCGATGCTCAGCAAAAGCATTTTTCGTCTTTCTTTCATATCTCGTGTATGCAAAGCTTTATTTAACCCAAAGGATGAGATTAGCTGGATTTTCGTCAATCTCCAGATATTAATCATGTTTTATCAACTCCAAAAACACATCTTCGAGGCTGCTGTCACCCTTCACCTCTTCTGTTTTCCCATGAGTGATCAATTCACCCGCTTTGATAATGGCGATCTTATTGCAGAGCTTCTCGGCCACGTCCAGTACATGCGTCGAAAAAAAGATCGCACTGCCCTGGCTGCAAATCTCCGCCATAATTCTCTTGAGCGTGTGTGCCGCTTTTGGATCAAGTCCCACAAAGGGTTCATCCAGAACCAGCAGCTTCGGTTTATGAATAAGCGCAGAGATAATCGCGAGTTTCTGTTTCATACCATGAGAATACGCGGAGATCAAATCCCCCAGATTAGAGGTAATCTCAAATTCATCGCTATATTTCTTTATCAGTAACTCCCGATCCGCTTTCGATACGCTAAAAAGATCACCAATAAAATTCAAGTACTGAATGCCCGTCAGATGATCGTATAAATCCGGATTATCTGGAATATACGCAGTAATCGCTTTGCAGGCTAAGGGATCTTTTTTAATGGAGTACCCACCAATCTCGATATCCCCCTCCTCAAAATCTAATACTCCGACCACTGCTCGGATAGTCGTTGTTTTCCCTGCACCGTTATGACCGATAAAACCGTAGATGTCACCTTTTTCGACCACCAAATTCAGATCATTTACCGCCTTCTTGCCACCCTTATAGCTTTTGGTAAAATGTTTGATTGTCAACATCTTGCCACTCCCCTTCCAATCTCATAACACTCTCAATATGCCATATTTACTGTAGCTTCGTCGTCTCCAATATACGTTTCTTATAATACGTTTAGCCCGTCCAGATAGTTCATTCGTTTGCAAATATTTTATTTTGAGATTTTCACCTCTAACGGGTGGGATAAAATTACGATTAAGTGCAACACGGTCCGTAAGGGCAAACAAACTACTTTCTAAGCATTCTACTCCGGAACAGTAGCAATCTACCATTGATAGTGGTAGCCATTCCTACGTATCGGACCGAGGCGCCCTTATTTCGCAAATTCACGCTCTTTTCCACCCCGTTCGGACTCAGATGCAGCTATTGTGCCACATCCGCTCCTTTTTGCTGCAAAATCAGGCGAATAAGTGCTATGCAGTCCGTTACTTTGAAAAAAGGCGTCAAAAACACCATTTAGCTGCAATACGGTCCGTAAGGGGAAACAAACTATTTTGGAGCGGTAAGCAAATTACTTTGGTGACGATGAGCTAACTACATTGGAACACTGAGCAAACTACATTGGAACACTGAGCAAACTACTTTCTAAGCATTCTACTCTAGAACAGTAGCAATCTACCTTTGGTCGTGGCTGCCATTGCTACGTAACGGACCGAGGCGCCCTTATTTCGCAAAATCATGCCTTTTTCCACTCCGTTCGGACTCATATGCAGCTATTGTGCCACATCCGCTCCTTTTTGCTGCAAAATCAGCCGAATAAGTGCTATGCAGTCCGTTACTTTGGGAAAAGGCGCCAAAAACACCATTTAGCTGCAATACGGTCCGTAACGGTAAACAAATTACTTGGGTGACGATGAGCTAACTAACTTTGGAACGCTAAACAAACTACTTTAGGGACGATGATTTAACTACTTGGAACGCTAAACAAACTGACGATGAGCCAGCTACATTGGAACGCTGAGCAAACTGACGATGAGCCAACTACATTGGAACGCTGAGCAAACTACTTTCTAAGCGTTCTACTCCGAATCAGAAGCAATCTACCTTTGGTGGTGGCAGCCATTGCTACGTATCGGACCGAGGCGCCCTTATTTCGCAAATTCATGCCTTTTTTCGCACCGTTCGGACTCAGATGCAGCTATTGTGCCATATCCGCTCCTTTTTGGTGCAAAATCAGCCGAATAAGCGCTATTCAGTCCGTTACTTTGGGAAAAGGCGCCAAAAACACCATTTAGCTGCAATACGGTCCGTATGGGTAAAGTAAGCCAAGCTAAGCTAAGCCAAGCTAACTCAACCAAAAAAAAGCATTCACCCCCAAATTAGGGATTGAATGCTCTTTTTCTTAATGCAAAGTCTAAGCTGATGCGAACTGACTGTTATATAATCTGGCGTAATATCCACCGCTGGCTAGGAGTTGGTCATGCGTGCCACTTTCGACAATGTCTCCGTCCTTCATGAAAAGAATGAGATCCGATTCTCGAATCGTTGACAAACGGTGAGCAATTACAAAGCTGGTCCGACCAGCGATCATTTTTAGAAAAGCCTTCTGAATCCGTACCTCAGTTAGCGTATCAATACTGCTGGTGGCTTCATCCAAAATGAGCATAGGCGGATCTACGAGCATCACTCGTGCTATGGTAAGCAGCTGCTTTTGTCCTTGCGACAAATTATCTCCTGAGCCACTGATCTTTGTATCATATCCCTCAGGCAGGCGTTTAATGAAGCTATGAGCATTTGCAGCCTTAGCAGCAGCGATGACCTCTTCTTCGGTAGCCTCAGGTTTGCCGTAGGCAATATTTTCTCTAATCGTGCCGCCAAACAGCCAGGTGTCCTGCAACACCATCCCGAAATTACGCCGCAGACTGTCACGGGTAATCGTCTTGATATCCACACCGTCAATCTTGATGGAACCCTTATCCACATCATAAAAACGCATAAGCAGATTAACCAGTGTGGTCTTCCCCGCTCCCGTCTGCCCTACAATTGCAACCCGGGTACCTGGTTTCACTTCCAGACTGAAATCATTAATCAGAGGACGTTCAGGATTATAAGCAAAGGATACTTTTTCAAAGATAATCGTCCCTTGGCTTGTATTCATAATTTTGGCGTCTGTTGCATCCGCTGGTTCAGGCGAGAGGTCTAGAATGTCGAAGATCCGCTGCGCTGATGCCGTTGCCGATTGAAGCTGCGTAATCACACCTGTAATTTCATTAAACGGCTTAGCGAACAAGTTGGAGAAGATCAAAAAGCTGGACAAATCCCCTACCGTCACAAGCCCGCGAATTACCATAACACTACCGATCATCGCGATAACAGAGAAGGTAATATTATTTACTAACCGTGTTGTCGGATTGGACAAGGAACCGTAAAATTGTGATTTCACGCCAGTCTGGTACAAAGTCTCGTTTCGTTCTTCAAACTGGGTCAGTGCACGGTCTTCATAATGATAAGCTGTGACCACTTTTTGTCCGCCAATCATTTCCTCCACGTATCCGTTGAGACCGCCCAGAATTTTAGCCTGCTCCTTAAACATCTTCTGGGAGCGCATCGTAATGAATCTTGCCACAAAAAATGTAACGGGTGCTGACAGAAGAACAACTAGGGTCATTAAAGGACTAATGTACAACATAAGTACAATTGCCCCCACGATAGTGATGATCCCCGTGAGCAGTGTTGAGAAGCCTTGCAGCAGTCCATCAGAGACCGCATCCATGTCATTAACAAACCGGCTGATGCTGTCCCCTTGCGGGTGGTTATCGTGAAATTTTAACGGCAAAACATTTAATTTATCAAAAAGCTCCCGCCGTAAGTCATATACAGTCCGATAGGCAATTCGATTAGTCAGGTAGGTAAGAAGCCATCCGAAAAAGCTGCCGACAATATACACCCCTGCCAGAATCAAAAGCAGTCTAAGTACGGCGTCAAAATCAACCTCTCCCGGCCCGATCATAAAATCGATGGCGCTGCCGATGAGCAGCGGGCCAATTAGACTGGCAATCACACTGAGTATTGCGCAGATTACTGCACCTATAGCTATTTTTTTATAATGCCCTGTGTATACAATAAGTCTTTTCCAAATGTTGTTTTTGTTCATTGGCCCGACTCCTCACTTGATAGCTGGGACAGGCAGATTTCTTTATACTCTTCACAACCACGCATCAGTTCCTCATGGGTTCCGACACCGGCGATCCGCCCTTCCTCAAATACCATTATTTTATCCGCTTGTCTTACAGTGCTTACCCTCTGCGAGACAAGGAGTACGGTCATTTCCTGACTGCTCTCTTTGAGAGCCTTTCGAAGTGCCGCATCTGTGGAGAAATCCAGCGCACTGGAGGAGTCATCCAAAATAAGAATCGATGGCTTTCCTACTACTGCACGAGCTATGGTTAAGCGCTGCTTTTGTCCACCGGATAAATTTAATCCCCCACGAGATACTTGCGTATTCAACCCTTCGGGTAATTTACGTATAAACTCCTCCGCTTGAGCAATAGAGGCTGCCTGCATGATTTCTTCCTCAGTTGCATCTTCCTTGCCCCAACGTATATTCTCAGCGATCGTTCCTGTAAACAGCACAGCTTTCTGCGGTACAATCCCGATCTTCTCACGAAGCTGATGCAGCTTATAATCTCGGACATTCACACCATCCACTTTTACTTCACCTTGCACCGCATCATAAAAACGAGGGATCAAATTCACAAAAGTTGACTTACCTGAACCCGTACTGCCAATCAGGCCCACGGTCTCTCCGCGATTAATTACTAGAGATATATCCTCTAATGCCGATTCACCTGTCGTATTATACCCAAAGGATACGTGATCGAATTGTATAGCAGGGGCAGCAGGGGCAGGTTCAGCAATCACTGCATTTCCTTCCTCAGACACGGAGATCTTAACACCCAGCACTTCATTTACACGATTAGCTGAGGATGAGGCTTTGGTAAAAATAATGACCAAGTTGGAGACCACTATCAGCGCCAGCAATATTTGAGTGATGTAATTGATGAAGGCAATGATCTCCCCTTGAGACAATCGGCCCCCATCGATATGAATTCCGCCTACCCACAAAATAGCAATGATCGCCGCATTTACTACAAGTGTAGTCATCGGCCCAAGCAAAGCAGAAATCCGCGAAACCCGGATCGCTGTAGTAGTCAAATCATCGGACGAAGCATCAAAACGTTCTTTTTCTGTACGTCTTTTGGCAAAAGCACGAATTACTCGAATCCCCGACAAATTCTCACTTAGTACGAGCGCAAGGGCATCCAGCTTCTGCTGGTATTTTCGGTACAAAGGAGCACTGCGGGTGATAATAAAATATAAAATAATGCCAAAAACCGGTGTTGCCGCTATTAGAATCAGCGATAATCTAAAATCCAAAATCATGGACATTAGGATAGCCCCGATGCAGATAAACGGCGCACGAATAACTAGACGAATTAGCATAGCCACAGCAATTTGCAGCTGGTTTACATCATTGGTAATCCGATTAATAAGTGTAGGCGTACCTAAGGTATCCAGCTCAGCATACGACAAAGAGGTGATATGTCTAAACATCTTATTGCGTAGTGTCGTACCGAATCCCTGTGAAGCCCGGGCTGCATAGTATTGGCATACCATGGAGCAGCCGAAGCCAAGCAGTGACATCAGCACCATTAGGCCACCCATGCGGTAAACATAGGCGCTGTCATGATTACCAACCCCGTTGTTGATGATCAATGCGACAATGGTAGGCAAAATCAGCTCCAGAATCGCTTCCATCAGTTTGAAGATCGGTCCAATGATCGCTTCTTTTTTGTACGGCTTTAAATATACTGCAATTTTGAACAAATTCATCCACACCCAACATAAGAAGTATTTAACCACTTGAAATATGTATAAGAACAGTTATGATTATGGCATATCTACTCACATATTAATAATATTGGATTCGTATCGCTCCCATACGATTAGCATATCTCAAGTTCGGAGGATTTTTATATGGATATTAGACAACTTAAATATTTTATGGCGATAGCTGAGGAAGGACAGATTACATCTGCAGCCAAAAAACTGCAAATGGCCCAGCCTCCGCTGAGCCAGCAGCTAAAGCTCCTAGAGGAAGAACTCGGTGTAAAGCTAGTGGAACGGGGTCCACGCAGCGTGCAGCTCACTGAAGCTGGAGCCATATTGCGGGACCGTGCCCAACAAATCCTGGAGCTGGCAGATTCCACTGCCCGTGAGCTCACTGATTTTGTCAAAGGTTTAAAAGGAAACCTAGCCATTGGTACAGTTTCCTCCTCTGGAGCTACGTTGCTTCAAGATCGGCTATGTGAGTTCCACAAAACGTATAAAGGTGTGAAATTTGAGATTCATGAAGGAAATACCTTTAGAATCATTGACCTCCTGAATAAAGGTATTGTCGAAGTCGGAATTGTTAGGACACCCTTTAATGGTACAAATTTAGAATGTCTTTACACACAAGCTGAACCTATGATTGCCGTAATGACACCTGAGTATGACTGGAAAACGGATGAAACCTTTATTGAGATCGGTGAGCTAAAGGATAAGCCACTTATTATCTACCGCCGTTTTGAGCAGCTTATCCGGGAAACATGTCTTGAGAACGGCTTTGATCCGCTGATTTTCTGTATGAATGATGATGCTAGAACAACATTGCTCTGGGCAAACGCTGGTCTTGGCATCGGAATCATCCCCAAATCCGCTTTCGAATTAACGAGTAACCGTAATTTGATCTATAAAGAAATCAGTAGTGAATCACTACGCACGCGGGTCGCCGCCGTCTGGATTAAGGATAAATACTTATCATCATTGGCTTCCAAGTTTATTGAAAGCTTCAGGAATGGATAAATACCAGCTCTATTTATTCACTTGCTGTTGATCTAGCCTATCCTCTTCTTCTTTAATACGGCTAATATCAATTCGTTCAAACAATAATTGTAAATCAGTAACCTGTTGGTAAGGGGGCACCGAGCAAGGCTGCCAATTCGGTAGTTCTAACGACAGGAACCCCCTGATCTTGTCACAAGAGAACGGTAGAAACGGATGCAACAAATTCGCTAAGTTCGCAATAATCTGCACACATGTGTATATTGCAGAATCACAAGAAACCTGATCCTCTTTTATCTGTATCCATGGTTTTTGCAGATCGAAATACTGGTTTGCCTTGCGCACATAAGAAAAAATAAACTCCAGCGCATCTTTTAGATTCCCAGCCTCAATAAGCCGTCCTGATTCCAGATACAAGAGGTCAATATTGTCCTTCCACCCCTTATCTAATTGCCCATTTGGCACTTTCCCTTCATAAAACTTATCTATAAAAGCCAATGAACGGTTCACAAAGTTACCAAATGCTCCAAGCAGCTCTCCATTATGGCTATAAATAAACTCTCTCCAGGAAAAATCCGTGTCCCGCTTCTCAGGTCCATTGGCAATTAAGAAATAACGAATAGAATCTGGCTGATACCGCTCTAAAATATCAGGTACCCAGACCGCCCAATTTCGGCTAGTGGAGAATTTCTGCCCTTCAAGGGTTAAATATTCGCTAGATATAATCCTGTCCGGTAAATGCAGACCTCCTGCTCCTAATAACACAGCCGGCCATATTAAAGTGTGAAAAGGAATATTGTCTTTACCATGCACATAATAAGCGGTAATCGCCCCTTTTTCCTCTAACCAAAAATCCTCCCAGTTTCCTCCGGACTGTGCAGCCCACTGCTTACTGGCTGATAAATAACCACTTACCGCCTCAATCCAAACATAAATTTTTTTATCTTCAAATCCAGCCACAGGAACATCTACACCCCAAGACAAGTCTCTTGTTACCGCGCGGTCCTGCAGCTCTTCTTGTAAATAACGTTTGGTCAGTTTTATAGCGTTTTCTCTCCAAAATTGTGCTTCCTCTACATATTCCGTTAATTCAGACTGAAAATTAGATAAGCTAAGATAATAATGTTCTGTCGGCCTTTCTGTTGGTGTATTCCCACATAATTTGCAGACTCTGTCTAACAAATCGGCAGGATCTAGAATCGTAGAACAATAATCACATTGATCCCCTCGCGCCCGCTCACCACATACCGGACAAGTCCCTTCCACATATCTGTCTGGCAAAAAGCGCTGATCCACCTCGCAGTAACATTGAGCAATGGTTTTTTTATATAAATGACCATTCTCTAGCAGCTTTGTAAACAACGCTTGCACAACCTTATGATGCTGCTGTTGATCCGTTCGAGTATATAGATCATAACTAAATCCCAGCTGTTCAAAACACTTCAGAAACTCTTCATGATATCTGCTTGCAAAAGCTCCCGGCGTAATCCCTTCATTCGCAGCCTGAACTGCTACGGGTGTGCCATGGCAATCACTGCCTGATACATATAATACGTTATCCCCTTTGGAGCGAAAATATCGTGCCAGCACATCCCCAGGCAACACACTTGATAATCTCCCCAGATGTAAAGATCCATTCGCATACGGCCAAGCGCCACCTATAAACACATTACTCATTAACCTTCTCCTCCTTTTTTTAGACAACAAAAAACTCCCATCCACAAAGGACGAGAGTTCTACTCACGTGTTACCACCTAATTTTATAAATGCCTCATGACATTTACCTCTTCAGGTACGACGTTAATTAACGTTTATACCCTAGCACTGTAACGGATGCAGGTTCCGGCGCAGCCTACAACCCATAAGGTTTCGATGCGCAGCTCTGAGACCATATTCCCAAGGGTTTTCTTTACTCCTTTTCAGCGACCGGAGCTCTCTGTTGAAAGAATTGCCGTGGTACTCTTTCTCTTCTTTGCTTTTACATATTCAAGTTAGAGAAAATAATACTCAATTTGTTGTTTATTGTCAATGTGAAACATCAAGCTCTCTGTAACTTTTCCAGTTAATCTCCGTCTTTTATATAAATACGTTACAAGGAGGTCCCTCAGTGAAAAAAGTAAATTTGCTTACACTCTCTGTTCTTTTACTAGCAGGAGTATGGGGTTGTTCCGATCATAAAGTTAATTCTGTTCCCAAAAGTGAACCCTATACTTCCAAAGAAGCCATCAGTAGAGGGGATATTGTTTCTTTTGAAAAAGTGTACAACCTCGATAAATTCGAGAAATTTATAACTAATCTCTCCAGCAAAAAAGCAGACAATATACGCGTTACAAGTTACACAGATGAAGGCGATCCCATATTTAAGGATTTAAAATTTGACGGTAACGTGATTAATTACAGCTATGATACTTCTAATGATGCATTTGGTGGAAGCAACACAGGAGTCAGAACCGATACCTGCTCCGAAGTGACGAGTAAAAAAAGCACACAAGGTGAAATTATCTATTCGATCAGCGGTTGCAAAAATAATGACTCTGAAATTGATTACTACCTTTTTCGCACAACAAAATGAAATACTGAAATAAAAAAGACCACCCAATCATAATACAATTGGATGGTCTCTGTTCTTCATATTATTTCATGATTTTGCAAATATCATTGGTGAATTGAACAGGATCACTAACCTGTAGACCTTCGATCAACAGGGCTTGGTTGTACAGCAGGTTCGTGTATAAACCGAGCTTTTCTTTGTCGTTCTCTGCTGCCGCCTTCAAGGACTGGAACACTTCGTGATGGATGTTGATTTCGAGTACCTTATCCGCTTGCACCTCTTGGCCATTCGGCATCGATTTCAGGATTTTTTCCATCTCGATTGTCAGTTCACCTTCAGCAGAGAGACATACCGGATGAGTCTTTAAACGTTTGGAAGCTTTGACATTTTTCACTTTGCCGGACAGGATGTCCTTCATCGCTTCAAAAAGCTCCTTGTTTTCGTTCTCTTCCGCTTCCGTTGGCTTGTCCGCTTCGTCGGCTTCGATCCCCAGATCTCCGCTGGATACGGATTTAAATTCTTTTTCCTTATAAGACTGAATCATCTTGATCGCAAATTCATCAATATCATCAGTGAAGTAGAGAATTTCATACCCTTTATCCGATACAAGCTCGGTTTGCGGGAGCTTCTCGATTCTGTCGATCGACTCTCCGGAAGCATAGTAGATATATTTCTGATCTTCTGGCATTCTTGAGACGTATTCGTCCAGCGTAACCAGCTTCTTCTCCTTAGAGGAGTAGAACATCAACAAATCTTGAAGGGTGTCTTTGTGCATCCCATAATCGTTATAGACACCAAACTTAAGCTGTCTGCCAAAAGCATTATAGAACTGCTCATATTTCTCTCTTTCATCCTTCAGCAGGCTTTGCAGTTGGCTTTTCACTTTATTCTTAATGTTCTTAGCGATCAGAGTCAGCTGACGGTCATGCTGGAGCATCTCTCTGGAAATGTTCAAGGAAAGATCCTCTGAGTCCACCATACCTTTTACAAAGCTGAAGTAATCAGGCAGCAGATCCGCACATTTGTTCATGATCAGCACACCGTTGGAATAGAGCTCAAGACCTTTTTCATATTCCTTTGTGTAATAGTCAAACGGCGTATTTTCTGGAATGAACAGGATTGCATTGTACACTACAGCACCATCAGCACTGATATGAATATGTTTAAGCGGCTTATCGAAGCCGTAACGTTTCTCTGCATAGAAGTTATCATAATCTTCTGTAGTCAGCTCGCTTTTGTTCTTGCGCCAGATAGGCACCATGCTGTTTACGGTTTGTTCTTGAATAACTTCTTCGAACTCGTTCTCCGTGCCTTCTTTTGGCTTTTGCTCCTTCACGTCCATTTTAATTGGGAAACGAATGAAGTCGGAGTATTTTTTAATGATGGATTTCAGGCGGTATTCTTCCAAATATTCATCATATTGATCTTCTTCCGTATTCTCTTTAATCTTCAAAATCACATCAGTGCCGACAGAATCCTTCTCGACAGTCTCGATGGTATAGCCGTCAGCGCCCTTAGACTCCCATTTAAAGGCCTCGTCACTGCCTAATGCCTTACTGATCACTATAACGTCATCAGCCACCATAAACGCAGCGTAGAAGCCCACCCCGAACTGCCCGATGATGTTGTGGCCATCTTTAGCTTCGTTCTCTTTCTTAAAAGCAAGAGATCCACTCTTCGCGATTGTACCTAAGTTATTCTCCAGCTCCTCTTGTGTCATCCCGATACCTGTATCGGAAATCGTCAAGGTTCTGTTCGCCTTATCGGCGGTCACTTTAATATAATAATCCTCTTTATTGAAGACCAGGCCTTCATCAGCTAATGCTTTGTAATAGATCTTATCAATCGCATCACTTGCATTGGAAATCAGCTCACGCAGGAATATTTCCCGTTGTGTATAAATGGAGTTAATCATCATTTCCAGCAATCTTTTCGATTCGGCTTTAAACTCTTTTTTGGCCATGAATAAATAAATCTCCTTTCAAAATATCCTTCTTATCCAGCACATCGTGATTAGCACTCTTCTTAGATGAGTGCTAATTCTTCTTTTTATATAACATAAACTCATTTTCAATGTCAATATTTACAGCGACTTTCATTAAATAAAGCTGTATTTTGCATACAAATTTAGGATTTGATCGATAAATAACATTCAACTTGCATATAGGATGATTCTATGTTTTAAATAAATTAGATACATAAATTACAAATAAAGGTCTAGCATCTTCTCTGGAGGGATTCAAATGCATGAACAAGCACAGTCCATTGTAAATTCTTCAGCAACAAGTCCCATTAAGAATTTGATTGGCAGTGTATTTATCCCCGTACACGATATTGAAAAAGCCCGTAACTGGTATTGCCAAGTCCTAGGACTCCAAGAAGCAGATCATTCGATTATAAACGGTCATTTATGTCCGTTAACTATGCAAGGAAGCACTGGGATCATTCTGGACACCATGCCCATGTGGGGAGGTTTAGAGCCTGAAGGGGCTCCTCCAATTACAACACCTGCTCTTATGCTTATAACCGATGATCTGCAAGCCTCTTTCAACTATATAAAGGAGCTCGGTGTAAATATAGTAACCGAAATTCAAGATCAAAAATGGTTTGTAGTAAAAGACCCTGATGGAAATAAACTAATGATTTGCAAACAGCATTTGGATTAGAAATTGCAGTGGTTGTGATTTCCACTTCTTAGGGTGCATCAGAAGCTGCAGATCAAAATGAATTTCGGGATGAACAAAGGACAGCTCAGCCAAGCTTCCCCGTTCAATTTCTTCCTCTGCCACGATTTTGGGTAACAAAGCAATTCCAAGACCATTCATTACACAACGTTTAATGGCCTCCAGATTCGAAAGCTCAAAACCTATGCGGAATATGATCCCGTGCTCTTTTAACAAATTCTCGAACAAACTCCGGTAAATACAGCTTTCCTCCGAGACTATTAGCTCACAGTTATTCAGATCCTGTAGGGTTACCGTATCCATCTGGGCAAGCGGATGATGAATGGGAGCTATCAAAACAAGCGGCTCATCTCTGACGATCGTACGCTCAAGGATGGAATCCGCAGTGGTGCGATCCAACATTAAGCCTAGATCTACTTCGCCATCTTTTATTTTGGCAAGAAGATTAGCTTCCTGCATCGTTTGCAGATGAATATCCAGCTTTGGAAATTTAGTCCTTAGCTGCTGCAGGTAAGGAGGTAAATAAAAGGCCGCTAAAGAATCTATCGTCCCAATAGTTAACGTACCTCCGATTTGCTGGGCGATGGTTTCTTTTGAACGATCATATAAATCCAAAATCTCCACGAACAGCTTCAATAACTCTTCTCCTGGCGGGGTAAGCCGCAGCTGACGGCCATGCCTCTCTATTAAAGGTACTCCATATTCCTTCTCTATCTTCTGTATCTGCATCGTCACACTTGATTGTGCATATCCCAATTCTTCAGCAGCTCGCGTAAAGCTCTGACGTTTAGCCACCTCGCGGAAGGTTCGTAAATAGGTTAAATCCATTACCTCACCCTAACATCAATATTTTTGATGATCCATATCATTTATTATAGCTAACGACGATGCTACTTTCCATGGTAAAGTGTATGTAGAGGAATTAAAATATTTTGGAGGCCGATAATTTATGCTTACAGAACAACAGATTTATGGAGTTTATGTCCCCGTGGTCACCCCGTTCAATGCTGCTGGTGAAGTTGATTTGGATTCGTATCAGCGTTATGTAAAGAACATTATTAACAACAGCATACAAGGTCTGGTCGTTAATGGAACCACCGGAGAATCGCCCACTGTAACCGTAAATGAAATGCAGCTTCTAGTAAACACTTCCCGTGAGCTTCTACAATCCACATCAATCCCCTTAGTAGTTGGTACAGGTACCAATGATACAACCTCTACGGTTGCACGCACGGAAATTGCTGCAAACCTTGGTGCTGATTGTGCACTAGTAGTCGTACCTTATTATAGTCGTCCTTCACAAGAGGGTATCATTGCCCATTTCCGCAAAGCTGCAGAAGTAGGCATACCAATCATGGCTTATGATATTCCAAGTCGTACAGGTACGGCCATGACGGTAGATACTGCACGTACAATCCTAGAAATGAATAATGTTGTCGGTTTAAAAGACTGCTCAGGCAGTACAAAAATGGTTACAGAGTTAGTCCGTACAGGTGCTAAACCTGTGCTTGGCGGCGATGATTCCCTCTTTTATGAAATGCTTAGCTGCGGAGCAGCTGGGGGTATGCTTGCTACTGCCAACGTTTTCCCGGCAGAATGCCTTCGTATCTTTGAAGCCTTTACATCTGGTCAAGTGGACTTCGCTAAAGAAAGCTTTGAACAACTACTGCCGATCATCCGCCTATTATTCAAGGAATCGAATCCCGCTCCAATTAAATGGATGCTTAGCCAAAACGGCCTACTGTCCTCGGATACGCTTCGCCTCCCTATGACTTCCATCAGCGCAGGACTTCAGCAAGAACTGAGCCCCTATGTTCAGGAGAATACAATTGAAGCAACCGCATAAATGAAATAACAACAGCCGTTGTACAGTGAGGAACTGTTTAGCGGCTGTTTTTTGTTGTAAATTATCAGGAAATAAAACATAAAAAACCATCAGATTTACTCTGACGGTTTTTTTATTTTGCTATAGAAACGATACGCATTCAAACTAACTTATCTGCTGCTCGTTTTTTGTCTTCCTTTTGTGAACCACTCGGACTTTGGCTTCAATGGAGGGTTAGACTTAGGTTTTGCTTTAGCTGGTTTAGATGCCGCTGATTTTGTTGCTGCCGGTTTTGTTGCCGCAGGTTTAGCAGTTGCTGGTTTGGAATTCGACGGTCTGGAAGACGATGGTCTCGAAGCTGCTGCTTTCGAACCTGACGGTTTCGCCGAACGATCTGTCTTCATTTGCGTTTTACGAGACATCGGATAAGGATGGTCCTTAACTTCCGGAATCGATTTTCCAATCAATTTTTCAATATCTTTAAGGAAAGGAAGCTCTTCAGCTTCGCAAAAAGAAATTGCCGTTCCGCTCAATCCCGCTCTGCCTGTACGACCGATCCGGTGCACATAGGTTTCCGGAATGTTCGGTAAGTTGAAGTTGATTACGTGAGACAGCTCATCAATATCAATTCCCCGGGCAGCTATATCCGTAGCTACGAGAACACGAGTCGCACCGCTTTTAAAATTCCGCAAAGCGTTCTGGCGATCATTTTGAGATTTATTGCCGTGTATGGCTTGAGCAGCAATGTTCACTTTAGCCAGATCGCGGGTAACACGGTCTGCACCACGTTTGGTACGAGTAAACACCAATGCTGAGACGATGGATTTATCCTGTAACAGCAGGTTCAATTGGTTTTGCTTATTTCCGTTCTCTAATAAATAGATCGATTGATTGATTCTATCCGCAGTAGATGACACGGGTGTGATTTCTACCTTCACTGGATTCACAAGCAATGTTTTGATCAATTTAGAAATCTCAGTTGGCATCGTTGCCGAGAAAAACAGAGTTTGCTTCTTCGTAGGCATTTTGGCGATGATTCGTTTCACATCATGAATAAAGCCCATATCCAGCATCCGGTCAGCTTCATCCAGAACTAAAATTTGTACATATTGCAGATCTACACGTTTCTGATTGATCAGGTCGATAAGTCTACCAGGGGTAGCAATAAGAATATCGGCACCTTGATTCAGTGCGCGCTCTTGCACTTTCTGTGACACACCGCCAACAATGGCAGCAGAGCGGATATCTGTATATTGGCTATACGCTTTTATGTTATCAGCAATTTGAATCGCTAGTTCTCTTGTCGGTGTTAAAATCAACGAGCGAATGCGTCGCACATTATTGGATTTGTTTGGGCTCGATTGTTCGCTTAGCAATTGAATAATAGGCACGGAAAATGCAGCTGTTTTTCCTGTTCCCGTTTGCGCGCATCCAAGTAAATCTCTACCCGCTAATACAGCTGGAATCGACTGCTCCTGTATTGGTGTAGGTGATGTATAGTTTTCTTTGCTTAAAGCCTTCAAAATTGCAGGCACAATATTCAGTTCATTAAATGTCATTGGGTCTCCTTAATTTCTAATACATATATTCTTAACAATAAATCCTTTTGTCACGTCATAAACCATAATCATAACACAATAAGTTACATAATAATAGATTTTCTTTATCATCACACCAATTTTCATTAAAAATCCATTTCAGGATACTATCCGTTCTGCTCTTACAAAAATATTTTTACTAAAAAAATACTCCTTCTCAATTTATCCTGCGGCGTATCTTTTGTTGAGCCTGTTGAGACTGCTGAGTCTGCTGAGTCTGCTGAGCCTGTTGAGCCTGTTGAGCCTGTTGAGCCTGTTGAGCCTGTTGAGACTGTTGAGACTGCTGAGACTGTTGAGACTGCTGAGTCTGCTGAGCCTGTTGAGCCTGTTGAGCCTGGAGACTGCTGAGCCATCGGACTCAGACGCCCTTATTTTGAAAATTCGTGGATTTTGGACAAGCTATCGGACTCAGATGCAGTTATTCACACCTTCGAAGCCCAATTCAGTACAAATATAAGGCAATAAGAGCTATGCAGTCCGAAACCTTGGCAAAATAGATCAAAATGCTGAAATAGCTGCAATACAGTCCGATAAGTACAAGCCGTCGGGTAAACCACACAATCCTTACAGCACGCCGATCAGACACGCAATCCTTACAGCACGCCGATCAGACACGCAATCCTTATAGCACGCAGATCAGACACGCATTCCTTAAAGCACACAGATCAGCCACACAATCCTTACAGCACGCCGATCAGCCACGCAATCCTTACAGCACGCCGATCAACCACACAATCCTTACAGCACGCAGATCAGACACGCAATCCTTACAGCACGTAGATCAGACACGCAATCCTTACAGCACGCAGATCAGACACGCAAAAAAAGCGGAGGATTTCTCCCCCGCTTCTTATCTTTGCTATAACTATGATGACTATTCTACGATTTCAGCAGTATCGCCGTTGTTGGCACCTGCAGCGTTAGCTTCGTCAGTGTCAATATGCATATCCAGTTTAAAGCTGTCTGATACGCGTGCAATTACGTTCTCCAATACGAGACCACGGTCGCCTCCGAGGCGAACTTTAAGCAATTGCTTATCAGCAATGCCCCAAGCTTCAGCTTCAGAAGTATGGAAGTGAATGTGACGAGCGGCGATGATAACGCCCTGTTCCAATTCTACTTCGCCAGCAGGTCCTTTAAGCGTAATGCCAGGTGTTCCATCAATATTTCCAGATTCGCGAACTGGAGCTTTCACGCCAAGTGCGAAGGAGTCAGTACGGGAAATTTCTAATTGGGAAGCCGTACGAGCAGGTCCCAAAATTCTTACTTTGTCAAATTTACCTTTGCTGCCGATAACTGCTACTTGCTCATTTGCTGCAAACTGTCCTGGTTGAGAGAGGGGTTTGAACTCCGTTAGTTGATATCCTGGGCCAAACAAAGCCTCCACATGCTCTTGCGTAAGGTGAATATGTCTAGCCGACACACCTACGGGTACAGTCTTACTCATAGTAAAGTCACTCCTTGTATTTTCTCTAGTATCTGTACAAGCCATTAACCATTATACATCTTCTTAACCAAAAATAAAAAGCCCCACATCATAACGAGGGCCTTTTTTTCGACAATTCATACTTTTAGAGCAGGATTGTCATGATTTAGACACCTGAGAAGGTAAGTTTGTGCGCAGGTAGGAGACCGCATTCTCATATAACCAACCTTTTACGGAAGCTTCTGGATAGTAACGAAGCAGGTGCTCCGCGAGCTCAGGGTATTTTCCCGGATGCTCCATGTTCTCTACCCAAGTGTCAATGCCGTCAAAATCCGAACCAAACATCATATGTTTCTCGCCACCTAGACTACATACATGATCAATATGCTTTAATAAATCATCCATACGAGCTTTTCCATCATCACATACAAACCACGGATAAAAGGTCAGGCCCATTCTTCCGTCCATTGCAATCAAAGCTTTAATCTGTTCATCATTTAAATTTCTAACATGCCCACAGATTGCTGCGGCGTTCGAATGGGAAGCTATAAACGGACGTGTGCTTAAGTCGGCTAGCTCCCAAAAACCTGCCTGAGACAAGTGCGACACATCAAGCAGCATTCCACTGTCGTTGCACCATTCGATCAGCATTCGCCCTTTTTCCGTAAATCCGCCGTTGCGCTGCTCCAGTACACCATCCGCTGCCCAATTAGCATAATTCCAAGTGATTCCCAAAAACCGCACGCCAAGCTCAAAACAGAGCTGTGCATAAAACAAGTTCCCTTCTAGACCGTCTACACCCTCCAGAGAGAGCATTCCCCATGCAGATGCTCCAGTTGTTCGTTTTCCTACCTCCTCCTTCCAACGCAGCCACTGAAGGCTCTCTGCGCCTATTATTTTTTGCCGGAACAAATCAATTTGTCCTAAAACATTCTCAAAGCTAGGTCTTCCTCTACTTGCCGAAAGGTATATTGCAAAAATCTGCAATTCCACACCGCCCGCTACCAGCCGCTCTCCGGTAACATCCAGCCGAGGATCATCCTTAAAATCCATATCTGGTGATGCTTGCATTTTACTCAGCACATCACAATGAAAATCCGCAACCTGTAGCTTATCGGTTCTCATCCCAAGCCCTCGCTTTCATGCAGCCCTATTCCAGATTCTATGCTTAAAAACGCCAGACTATATACGAAAAGCAAAAAACCTGTTTACATAAGTAAACAGGTTCATCCGTTCTATGCTTCTATTATCTGGGTTCTACAATCAATTTAATCGCGGTTCGATCCTCTCCATCAATCACAATGTCTGTAAATGCCGGAATGCAGATCAAATCTACTCCGCTTGGTGCAACAAATCCCCGGGCAATGGCAACTGCTTTGACTGCTTGATTCAGTGCTCCAGCTCCAATAGCTTGTAATTCGGCCGATCCACGTTCACGAAGAACACCTGCTAAAGCGCCGGCGACGGAATTTGGATTGGATTTAGCTGATACTTTTAATACATCCATAGTAAGTACCTCCCCTGGGAAAATAATGGTGTTCTTCCACTACTTTAGATGTTATTCGCGAGAGAAGAAATAATTCCTTCTTTTTGCGGACTACTCTGGAGAAAATGGTACAATAGATACTCTTTTTCGATATAATAAATATCACACTTTACCCTTATTCGGCGAAATTACCCGGAAAATCACTTATCTTATCCTACTACTAGCTCATTACCCATTCATCTTCACGTAGCCGTATTTTCTCCAGACGGATAGCCGCGCCAGTATTCTCATCTAACTCTGCAAATAAACCGTGAAGCTGCCATTTGCCTTCATCAACAACAAATCGTGCTGGAAGCTGTGTAGTGAACTTATAAAGTACTGCATCTCTTTCCATACCCAGAATCCCTTCGCTTGAACCAACCATGCCCGCATCGGTCAAGTAAGCCGTTCCACCCGGCAAAATCACATCATCATTCGTCTGAACGTGAGTATGGGTCCCTACTACAATTGATGCGCGACCATCCATGAAATAGCCCATGGCGATTTTCTCAGAGGTAACCTCTGCATGGAAATCAACGAGAATGCATTTATGATCTCTACGTAGCTCTTCCACAATTTCTTCACCCACACGGAAAGGACAATCAATCGCAGGCAAAAATGTACGACCTTGCAGGTTAACTATAGCTAGCTCTTTGCCGTTACCTTTAACAACTGTATATCCTCTTCCCGGTGTTCCTGGAGGAAAATTAGCAGGACGGATAATCCGGGCCTCATCGTCGATAAACTCGAAGATGTCCTTGTTGTCCCATGTGTGATTGCCCATGGTGATTCCGTGAACGCCCCAGTTAAAAAATTCATTTGCGATCGCTTTAGTAATACCTCTACCGGCAGCAGAATTTTCACCGTTAACTATGATTATATGTGGTTGATATTTGCTTTTTAATGAGGGCAACATCTCCCGAAGTGCCTTCCTGCCTACACTACCTACGATATCTCCAATGAATAGTACTTTAATGTTTCTCTCCTCCTAATCTTAACCTCTGCATCTAGCGGAAAAGTCTTCATATTTAAAAGAAAAAAGGCCCCGCTTAGGGGCCAATTTTCATCAAATATAAGAAAGTATAAGTTATATCTTATCCTTTAACCTTATATTCCTAGCAGAAACATATACCAGGAAACGATCATAAATATCGTTATTTCCGAAGCGTATGTTATCTACTTATTGCCTATTTAGCGTATTCGACAGCCCGTGTCTCACGAATAACGGTAACCTTGATATGTCCTGGATAATCCAGTTCACTTTCAATCATCTTCGTAATATCGCGAGCAAGACGGAATGCCTCTGCATCGTCAATCTTCTCTGGCTGTACCATCACGCGCACCTCACGGCCCGCTTGAATAGCAAATGATTTCTCAACGCCTTCGAATGACTCTGAGATTTCTTCCAGTTTCTCTAGACGTTTAATATACGTTTCCAGTGTTTCACGGCGAGCACCAGGTCTAGCAGCCGACAATGCGTCAGCGGCACCAACCAACATAGCAATAACCGAGGTAGCTTCGCAGTCTCCATGATGAGATGCGATACTGTTGATAACAACCGGATGTTCTTTATATTTCTTCGCTAGTTCAACGCCGATCTCAACATGCGAACCTTCCACTTCATGATCCAGCGCTTTGCCGATATCATGGAGTAATCCTGCACGTTTTGCAAGCACGATGTCTTCCCCAAGCTCACCGGCCATCAGTCCTGTTAAATAAGCAACCTCCATGGAGTGCTTCAATACATTTTGACCATAGCTTGTACGGAATTTCAGACGCCCCAGAATCTTGATCAAATCTGGATGCAAACCGTGAACGCCCACTTCGAAAGTAGCTTGTTCACCATATTCCCGAATCCGTTCGTCCACTTCTTTGCGGGATTTCTCCACCATCTCTTCAATACGAGCGGGGTGAATACGTCCATCAGCCACCAATTTCTCAAGTGCCGTACGGGCCACTTCACGGCGGATTGGATCAAATCCTGACAAAATAACTGCTTCCGGCGTATCATCAATAATGAGGTCGATACCTGTAAGAGTTTCCAAAGCACGAATATTACGGCCTTCACGACCGATAATCCGACCTTTCATCTCTTCATTCGGCAACGTAACAACTGAAACCGTTGTTTCCGCTACGTGATCAGCTGCACAGCGTTGGATAGCGAGTGTGATGATTTCACGGGATTTCTTATCCGCTTCTTCTTTCGCCTGCTGTTCAATTTCTTTGATCATTTGTGCCGTTTCATGGCGAACTTCTTGCTCAACATTGCTAAGAATGATACTTCTTGCATCTTCGATGCTTAAATTGGAGATACGTTCCAATTCAGTGACTTGGTTTTTGTAAATAACATCAATTTGCTGTTGGGTTTCATCAATTCGTTTCTCTTTGTTAGCTACTTGTTCTTCTTTTCTTTCAAGCGATTCCATTTTTTTATCCAGAGATTCTTCCTTTTGCAGCAAACGTCTCTCTTGCCGTTGGATTTCATTCCGACGTTCACGAGTTTCTTTCTCAGCTTCAGTACGGATTCTATGGACTTCGTCCTTAGCTTCCAATACTGTTTCTTTCTTCAGCGCCTCAGCGTCCTTCTTCGCATTCTCAACGATGACAACGGCTTCTCTTTCTGCGCTTTGGATTTTAGCTTCTGCAAGGGATTTACGAATAAAATAACCGAACCCAAAGAATATTGCAGCTACAACGAGAACGATAATGACCCAGATCCATGATTCCAGCATCTGTTCACCTCCTCGTTGGTTCCTCTCCAAGGTATATCCCTGGGAATTGTGCAGTTGTTTAACTATCCGTTCATCACCATACAAAAAACCGGTAAACAACCGATTGCCATACTGCACATGCTGCACATGCACACTGCCCGCCTTATCCGGCGATTACATTTCATATGAGTTGTACGTGAACCGTTTAAAACAGTCTCCTTTTTGGGAAGGAAAAAGGATTCTAATTTTATGCCGATTCATGTTATATTTTATTATTTATAAAAAGACATTGTCAAGAGAGTCGATATACGCATTAATGTCAAGAGAATCAGTGATTCTAGTAAAACTCCTCATCTTCACCTTCATAATTGTCTTCCGCAAGTAAAGTATTGATCACTTGGCGAACCATATCGCCCGAAAATCCACGGCGCATAAGGAAGGCTCCAGTCTTTCTTCGCTTATCTGAAGCTTCTCCACGGATGAGATTCCATTTCTTGCGCCCAGTTTCGAGTGCGCTCTCCAGCTCTTGTTCAGGAGTAATATTCTCCAAAGCTTCCGATATAAGGGTTTTGTCAATCCCTTTCTCACGTAGCTCTTGTCGAATCCACATCTTCCCTTTCCGCTGGTTCGCTATTCGTTGCTCTGCCCATTGCTTAGCATATAAAGGGTCATCAAGAAGTCTTTCCTCCTGCAGCCGCTGCACCACTTCCGCAATAATAGTCTCTCCTATTTCCTTCTGGCGTAAACGGCGAGTCATTTCCATAGCGGTGCGTGGTTTACGTTCTAGATAACGGAGGCCTTCTACATAAGCTCGTTGACGCTC
Organism: Paenibacillus sp. FSL R7-0048; assembly: GCF_038004505.1. Taxonomy (NCBI): domain Bacteria; kingdom Bacillati; phylum Bacillota; class Bacilli; order Caryophanales; family Paenibacillaceae; genus Paenibacillus; species Paenibacillus sp. FSL R7-0048. The sequence continues at coordinate 4,310,088 of NZ_JBBORF010000001.1, forward strand.
ATCAGCTACAACAATTTCAACCAAATCAGCCTTCATAAAAGAATTACCAGTAATCATTCGATATTTAATCATGACGTCCTCGTGCACAGTCATGTTATATGCTCCGAAATGTATGATATAACGGTGGTCAGATTTCTTTTGACGTTCTACTTTAGTGATCTCTAAGAGTTCTCCTTCAGGAAAATCCGATAACACCTGCTCATCTTGTTCTTCTGCTTCAAAATCCAGTTGTATTACCATAGTTGTTTGTCACCTCGTAGCAATAGATCGGTTATCGTCTTACTTTCATTACTTGTTAAGAAAAGACACCCTGCAACAATCAATCACAGGGCGTCCTATTGCTTAATATACTATTCGATTTCGAGAAGCAATTTCTCTTCTTCTTCTTGCTCTGCAATAATATCTTCATTCTTCGGCGCAGCAACAATAGTGGATAAATTACTTGCTTCACGGATCTTATTCTCAATAATAAGGGCAATATCCTGATGTTCCTTCAAAAACTGTTTAGCATTCTCACGGCCTTGACCGAGACGCTCGCCTTCGTAGGAATACCATGCACCACTCTTATTCACGATATCCATTTCAGTACCGATATCTACAAGACTTCCCTCTTTAGAAATCCCTTCACCGTACATGATATCAACATCAGCCTGTTTAAATGGAGGAGCTACTTTATTCTTCACAATCTTGATCTTAGTACGGTTACCAACCACATCGTTCCCCATCTTGATGCTCTCTACGCGACGTACATCTAAACGTACAGAAGAGTAGAATTTCAATGCACGACCACCCGGAGTTGTCTCAGGGTTACCGAACATAACACCGATCTTCTCACGAAGCTGGTTGATAAAGATAGCGATCGTATTGGATTTGCTAATGGCACCAGAAAGCTTACGAAGCGCTTGAGACATCAAGCGAGCCTGCAATCCGACGTGGGAATCACCCATATCGCCTTCAATTTCAGCCTTAGGTACCAAAGCAGCAACGGAGTCAACGACAATAATATCAACGGCTCCACTACGAACAAGTGCTTCGGCGATTTCCAGCGCTTGTTCACCCGTGTCTGGCTGAGAAAGCAGCAATTCATCGATATTTACGCCCAAGTTACGTGCATATTTCGGATCAAGCGCATGCTCGGCATCGATAAATGCAGCTTGTCCGCCTTGTCTTTGCACTTCTGCAATAGCATGAAGAGCAACTGTTGTTTTACCTGAAGATTCCGGTCCATATACTTCAATAATACGTCCCTTTGGAAGTCCGCCTATACCTAACGCAATATCAAGTGCCAAAGATCCGCTAGGTACAACTTCCACTTGCATATGCGTGGATTCTCCCAGTTTCATTACCGAACCTTTACCAAATTGTTTTTCTATTTGACGAAGCGCCATATCAAGCGCTGCACGACGATCTGACAATCAGACCACTTCCTTCACTGTTTATAGTAATATAATAACGTGTTTTTAAGGTCTTGCCAAGCTTTTTTTCGAACATACATTCGTTTTTTTTGTCTTGGGCGTTATTTATCCCTTTTATTGTAAGCCTCCCTCCGGAGATAGAAGTTAATTAAATTCCCCACTTCACCGGACATCAACGACTTATGATCATGAGTAGCCATCGTGATCAAAATCTCTGCAAATATACAAAAAACCGCAGCAAAGAAATCTCAGTGCCACGGTTCTTCCGTATGTGTTTATTATAACTGGGCTAATCTCCCATTACAAGTCTGAACCCTCAAGAGGTGTCTCCACCTTGCGTTCCTCAAGTCTCCGCCACAGACGATACAGCAGAGCCTTTACAGTACGCAACCGGATATTTTCCCGTGTACCTTTAAGATTAAGCTCATAGACCTCTGTCTTACGTCCCCGTTCAGCCAAGCCGATAAATACAAGTCCAACAGGCTTGCGTTCAGAATAACCCGGTCCGGCTACACCTGTAACAGATAAGCCGAAATCACTGTCTGCAATCATTCTCACTTGGTCAGCCAACACCTCGGCAACTTCTCGACTTACGGCTCCAGGAGCATTGGGTCCCTCCAAATAAGCACTTGGCACATTCAGTAGCTTTTTCTTTAGGTCATTCGAATAGCAGACGATTCCGCCGGCAAACATCGATGCACTGCCTGGAATATTTGTTATGCTCTCCATCAGCAAACCTCCGGTGCAGCTCTCTGCCGCACTTAAGGTCAGGCCGGCATCCGCCATCCAATCCACAATCAATTGCTCCAGCGGCACATCAATGTTCGCATACAAATGTTCCGGCAAAATCTCCTTGATTTGTTGTTCCAGTATCTCCAGCTTTTTTGTAGCTTCATGCTCAGAAGGGGCCTTTGTCGAAATACGAACAGTTACCTCTCCCTCTTTGGCATACGGAGCAATCGTTGGATCAGTCTGACTGCGAATCAGTTCGATGAGCTTGTCCTCCAGCAGTGATTCTCCGATGCCGGCAAATTTGAGCATTTTTGAATAAAGCGGTGTTTCGTTCGTCAAGGCGTGCTGCTGTAGCCACGGTACTGCTTTATCTACGAACATCGGTTTCATCTCACGAGGTGGACCTGGAAGCACAATATAATATTTCTTCTCATGCTCAAAAGCAATCCCAACCGCAAGACCGATTTCATTCGGCAACGGTGTAGTTCCTTCAATTATAAGTGCCTGTTTGCGGTTATTTTCGGTCATAACGATCTTACGATCATCAAAGAAGCGTTGTACATGATCCATCGCCAAACGATCAATATGGAGCGTTCTACCTAGCGATGCAGCCAGTGCGTCTTTAGTCAGATCATCCTCAGTGGGGCCAATTCCGCCCGTAAAGATAATAACGTCGGCCCGACTCTGAGCGATCTCGATGGCTTGCTGCAGGCGGCTGCTGTTATCACCGACAACGGTTTGAAAGTATACATCGATCCCGATGGCAGCTAGCTCTATAGACAAAAACTGGGCATTACTATTCACGATTTGACCGAGCAAAAGCTCTGTCCCTACTGCAATAATCTCCGCTTTCATACCTGGCTTTCGCCTCCTCGTTATAATGTAGGTACACTGCTTTTGGATTTCAAAAAAGGTAATAGGTGCTTCACCTATTACCTTTCCTTGTATATCCAGCTTACATGCTTACGCATTATGCAGCTGTAGCAGATCCTTATTCTTCACAAAATAATCAATTCCAGAATAAATAGTGATCAGCGCTGCGGCCCAAATAGCAATATCGTCTACAGGAATACTGACAAATTGAAATGGGAAATTATTCAACAACAGCAGTGAGATCGCAACAATTTGTACAACCGTCTTTATCTTGCCCCATTTGCTGGCGGCAACCACTTTTCCCTCTAGCAATGCAATCTGGCGAAGTCCGGTGACTGCAAACTCACGACTGATGATTACAATAGCAATCCATGAATCGCATCTGCCCAGCTCCACAAGTGAAATCAGAACTGCAGATACCAGCAGTTTGTCCGCAAGTGGATCAAGGAGTTTACCGAGATTGGTGACCATATTATATTTCCTAGCAATGTAGCCGTCTATTCCATCCGTGCTGGCCGCAAGCAAAAAGATTACAGCTGCTACCAAATGATTAACAGATAGCTGAAACGAGCCCCAATGTATCGGTTCTGGATAAAAACTGAAATCCACCAGTAAAAAAAACATCATAATCGGGATCAGGCAAATACGAGCTAGCGTGATGCGGTTGGGCAAATTCACTGAAGTTTTCCTCCCCTAAATCGTTCATACAAATTGCCTAAATCAGGCTAATCCATTTCTACTTAAGCAAGTATATTATAGCAATAAATAGGTGTCAAAAAAACAGAAAGCACCCCGCGTTGTTAGTGCTAATAAGCACTGCGGGGCACAAAATTCTATTTCATGTTCATGAATTGTAGATCCAGCGGCAAATCAGCTTTACGCAAGATCTGAATAATCTGCTGCAAATCGTCGCGGCTCTTACCGGTCACACGAATTTGATCCCCTTGGATTTGGCTCTTCACCTTTAATTTTGAATCACGGATCAGAATATTAATTTTTTTCGCATTCTCCTGATCAATGCCTTGCTTAAGCCCTAAACGTTGACGTACAGATCCCAGGGAAGCCGGTTCTACTTTACCGAAATCCAGATTTTTTAGGGTAATGCCTCTTTTCACCATCTTTGATTGTAAAATATCAATAACAGCGTTGAGCTTATATTCGTCTTCAGAGGCGATTATAAGTGCGTCTTTCTCCAGCTTCAGACTGCTTTTGCTGTTCTTAAAATCAAAGCGGTTGTCGATCTCTTTCTCTGTTTGGTGAATAGCATTCGTTAACTCCTGCATATCCATTTTGGATACAATATCAAATGAACATTCTGAACTCATTAAACTCCACGTCCTTTATACAATTAGTCTGCTACTATTATAAGAGAATGGTACTATTAAGTCTAATTTTGGATAAATCATTATGTAGCTCACCCGACATAGAAAACAGCCCCACTAAGTGGAGCTTTTCCTTCGAGTGAGTTTGGTTCAAAGGGTAGAAACACGTCTCCACCGGAAGTACGCCGTTGGAGACGTTCATTTCTACAGCTTCTATCTGCTTCGGACCGGATTACGAAACATATCCAGAATTCCTAGCACAATATGTGCAATACCGAATCCGAGAATTCCGTATCCCCAAGCACCTGGTGTCAAATAGTATCCGATGAGACTGACAACAACCCCAAGGCCAGCTACAATCCAGCTAACTGTCATAAGATGTACACCTCACTTTGGCTAAAACTGAAAACAGTCTTATGTTCTCCCTAAAGCCAAAGTCTATACATCCTATTTGTTATTCGCCTGTCCCGTCACTTTGGGTACCTTCACTTCCAGAACCGTCGTCAAGATTAAGCAGGAGACGTGAGGACGTCTTCTCATCCGTGATTACTTGACCATTTACGGTAATTTCAGTTGCTGGGGAATACCCAGACTTAATATACATGCCCTCACTACCAAGAACGAAGCTCATAGTTTCTCCTGCTGCAGTATTTCCGAAGGAGAGTTTTTCACCTTTAGAGTTTTCGCCTTTGTAAACTTCAAGCCAGCTTACTCCGGATGCAACAATCTCAACCTTAACTTCGCTTCCGGCAGGAGCTGTAACCTTAAATTTCGTTGTTTTGCCTGACTTCCCATCTGGTGTAACTGTGATCGATTGAGGAGACGGCGTTGGTGTCGGTGTTGGCGTAGGCTCCGTAGTTGGCTCAGTAGTTGCTTCTGCCGAGGAAGTAGGCGCTACTACACCGCCTCCTGATGCGGGTGGAGATGTTTGTGCTGTATTAGGATCCTGCACATTATTGGTGATATTTGTTTGATCAACTTGATCCGGGTCTGCTTTGTTTAAACTAGAAGCATAAATGTAAATCACCACAATAATCAATATAGGGAATGTCCACATCAGCACCGTTGGCAGCCATTTTGCATTCCGTTCGGTTTCGGGTCTACGGCTGCGCTTTTGAATCACCGTCTCCATGGTCGTGTCTGCGGGTGGTGCAGGTACGTTCCCATGCTCCTCGAGCAGTTCGTCAGGACTCATGCCTACTGCTTCTGCATACGTTTTGATAAACGCCCTCACATAAAAACTTCCTGGAAGCACCTTGTAGTCTCCAGACTCGATGGCTTCCAAATACTTTTTGCGAATTTTTGTTACTTCCTGGACATCGTCAAGACTCATCCCTTTTTGCAGACGTGCCTCTTTCAATTGCCGGCCCAGTTCCGACATACCATCACCTCCTGTAAGTTCTATGAATGTAAACTTCCTTAACCAGCTTTATAAAAAAACATGCTCGGAAGTGTATTCTTCATCGTTTGTGTTCTATAAATCATCACTGTAGCTCGTCGTAAATGACTCGTACAAGATTTCTTCCGTTGGATTATTCCGCAGCTCAATAATAATATCAAAGTCATCATAACTATACTCAGATTCGCGTACGAAAATATCTGGATGCTCAATAACCTTTGTGCTTGGCATGCTCATAACATTTTGCAATAAATTATAATGTTTCTCATTAGAGCGGATCGTACTAACTATACCATCAATTATAAATACATTATGTGGGTTCATCTCATCTTCAGCCAATTGACTGCGCACCGTCTGCCGCAATAATGTGGAGGAGACAAATGTCCAGCGTTTCATAGCACAGACACTGCCAGCTATAATGGATTCCGTCTTTCCTACACGGGGCATACCACGAAGTCCTATAACCTGATTCCCATCTTTTTTAAACAGTTCACCGAGAAAATCAACCAATAGACCTAGCTCATCGCGGGTGAAACGAAACGTCTTCCGATCATCCGAATCCCGTTCAATATATCGCCCATGGCGCACAGCCAGCTTGTCCACGAGCCTTGGAGACCGCAGAGCTGAAACTGTAATATTATCAACTTTTTTGAGCATTTCGCCCATCAGCATAATTTTCTCATCATCATTGGTCTCCAGCAACATTCCGCGAGTTTTTCCTTCAACTCCATTAATCGTCAGAATGTTAACTTCCAGCATCCCTAACATTGAAGCGATATCACCAAGCAGACCGGGTCTGTTCTTGTGAATCTTGTATTCCATATACCACTGTTTATATTCCACTTGTACACCTCATAGATTCCTTTTCCCTACCCTTTGCCAATACAGCAAAAAAAGCTGCCCCGGCAAAGCGGTCTTTTACACGGGTCATGTTAATGATATATAAAATAAAAATGAAAGGCAAGGTCAGTCCTGTAATAATTGCAGAAAAGCTCCCACAGGGGGAGCTTTTCCGCAAGCTTAGGCGTTGTCTTTCGCCAACTTGACCATGAGTTTAGCAATCGTTTGCTTTTCTTCATCGTTGCCGACATCCCATAGCTCTTTGATCGCACGGTTTTGAGTGTTTGCTGGATCCACTTTTTCATCAAGGAATTCCCCGATTTCAAAAGCCAGCTTTGAGATTGTGTCTTGACTCATCCCAAGTTTCTCCGCCTGTACAACCCGTTTACCTAGGAATTTCTTCCAGGTGTCAAAATTTTTGATTACGCTATCGTCTTGTGTCATCTTAAATCCTCCTTCATGTTTACGGTCAAACACCTGCATACAGGCTGTAAGCCGCCTTACGAGAGATTAAAAAACAACACTTATAATATGTCTCAGACGATAGATTCTTATGCTGGAGCTTTTCTCCAAGTTAAGCATTACGTAATCCAGCCACCGTTAGGACTAATGATCTGCCCAGTAATATACCCGGATTCAGGCAATGCTAAAAAGTAAATCAGTGAGGAGATCTCGTTCGGTGTAGCCAAACGTCCCGCCGGAATCTCATCCTCCAGCATCCGGACCTCATCCTCCTGTAGGTTAGACAACATATTCGTATTAACCGCTCCTGGAGCTACCGCGTTCACAGTTACGCCAGAAGGTGCTAGTTCCTTAGCTAACGCCTTAGTAAAAGCATTTACTCCGCCTTTACTGGCTGAATAAGCGACCTCGCAAGAGGCTCCCGATATTCCCCACACGGAAGAAACGTTGATGATTCGACCATAACGCTGGGATACCATGTACGGCATAAAAATCTGGCTGCACATAAAGGTACCTTTCAAGTTAATGGCCATAATATCGTCCCATTCCTCTTCACTCACATCAGCCAGCATCCCATAATGAGATTTACCGGCATTGTTGACAAGAATATCCGGCTGCATTCCATTACTTTCAAGCTTCTCCGCCATTCGTACAATCTGACTGCGATCCTTCATATCCGCATTTACAGTCATTACCTTTGCTCCAAGGGCCATACAACGCCGAGCGACATCATTAGCAGCTTCATGTGAGTGCTTGTAGTGAATAACAATATTCATGCCTACAGAGGCAAACCGTTCTGCAATGGCGCCACCGATTCCCCCGCTGCCCCCTGTCACCAGAACTGTCATTTCTCCTAATGGTTTGTTGCTCTCTCCCAAAAGCGCCATTTAAGGACTCACCACTAGTGAAACAACGAGCTGCTCCCAATTTACATGGGCATGTAAACGCTCATTCACTTCAGCTAAAGTAATCGATTCGTAAATAGGCAGAACTTCAAACAGGTCACCACCACGGAATTGGTAACGTGTAAATTCATGTGCGATACTTTCAGGGGAGTTCAGCATGCGCAAATATCCGCCTATTTTCTTTTTCCGTGCCCGCTCGAAGTCCTTCTCAGCAAAGCCAGACTTTAAGATCTGATCCACTTCTTCTTTAATTCGTTTTAGCAGCAAATCCGGGTCCTTGGTATCTCCACCCATAGCTGAAAAAGCATATTGTTCTGAACTATTAAATTCATGGCCAAAGCTGTCTGAGATCAGTTCTTCATCATAGAGCTTTTGGTACAACGCTGTGCTGCTGCCAACCAGCAAATCAAGCATAAGCTTAGTGGCGAGATCACGCTTAAGCGCAGCTTCACCTGTAAGACCATCAACTTTTTCCTTAAATCCAAACATAATCTTAGGCATCGAAACAGCGAGTTTGCTTTCTAAGCGCTTCGTAGCGACTTGTTCCGGCTCCTCTTCAAAAATACGCTTAATCTCACCTTGTTTACCATAAGATTTCCCCTGCTGATTGCTGCGAATCAAGGAGAATACCTTCTCCGGATCCACACCACCCACTACGAACAACAGCATATTGCTGGGATGATAAAAAGAGTTGTAACAAGTGTAGAGTGTTTCTTTCGTAATCGTACTAATCGACTCTATAGTTCCGGCAATATCAATCCGAACCGGATGTTTCGAATACATCGCCTCAATAAGGCCAAAGTACACGCGCCAGTCTGGATTATCTGCATACATATTGATTTCTTGACCAATGATCCCTTTTTCCTTTTCTACATTCTCATCCGTAAAATAAGGTCGTTGCACAAAATCAACGAGTGTACTAAGGTTGGTCTCTATGTTCTCTGTTGCCGAGAAAAGATAAACCGTCTGATCAAAACTTGTAAAGGCGTTAGCTGAAGCTCCATTTGAGGCAAAAGTGGCAAATATATCGCCTTCTGGCTCTTCAAACATTTTGTGCTCCAAAAAGTGAGCTATACCATCAGGAACAGTGGTCTCTTCTCCACCTGCGACATGAAAATGGTTATCTACAGAACCATATTTAGTTGCAAATGTGGCGTAAGTTTTTTTGAATGTTGGTTTTGGCAATACATAAACCTGAAGCCCATTCTCCATCACCTCATGATAAAGGGTCTCTTGAAGTCTGTCGTATTGAATCTGTTCCATCTCTATTCCTCCTTCCCTGTCAAGAAATAAATCGTATCCAGCTGAAAGGTCTCCGCTGCAGCTTTTACTTCCCCTGCACCGATTTGTTCCACCTCTTCTAGCAGCTGATCCGCTGTCCGTTCTTTTCCTGACAACTGGCGGTTGAAGTCGTAAGAGATCATCTCAAAAGCAGAATCCGGAATCTCGGAAAGCTGATTGCGGATCATGGCTTTGGTCTGGCTTAACTCCAGATCACTGATATTGCCAGCTTTCATCTCTTCCAGTTGTTTCTCTATAATTTCAACAGCTTTGTTGTAATTTTGAGTTTCAATACCTGATTGTATCGTTCCAATCCCCTTGTGACCGTCATAGCGTGAAGAAGCATAGTATGCAAGACTGGCCTTTTCCCGTACATTGACGAAGAGTTTGGAGTGTGGATACCCTCCTAATATTCCGTTGTACATAAGTGCGGACGCATATGTATCGTCCTTATACGTAATTGATGTGCGCAGACCCATGTTCAACTTGCCCTGACTGACATCCAGCTTCTCCTCTACCGTCCGTACCTCGCTGACGGATACTGGGACAAACTTGGAGCTATATAAGCCCACCTCCGACTGAATGCGTCCGAAGTGATGCTGCACAAGCTTTTCAACTTCCTCAGTAGTCGTATCTCCCACTACATAGAGATCCAAAATAGCTCCATCCAGCCATGAGTTATAGGATTCGTACAAACTTTTTGGAGTAATCCGATCCAAATCCGCTCTTTGACCCAGTGGATGAAGGCGATAGGGCTCGTTACGGCACATTTCTTCGATACAGCGTTCCGCAGCATAACGAATCTTATCATTTACGATAGATTCCAGCTTCTTGCGCACTGTTTCACGCTCTGTTGCAACATAGGAAGAACGGAAGCTTCCATCCTCCACCAACGGACGGGTCAGGACTTCTCCTAGGAAAGCAAAGGATTGTTCAAGCAAGCTCTCCTGACTCTGCACGAAGGAGTCATTAATGGTGTCCATGCGAAACTGAACAATCTGATAATCGCCTCTTTTATAAATATCAAAACCAAATCCAGCGCCATACAGCTCCTCCAAACGCTCGCGGAATTGAGTAGTCTCTGGATAAGAAGCGGTACCTCTGCGGAGCACAAATGGGGCAAGTGCTGTAGGGGTTACCGTATCCTCATTAAGTGGGACGCCGGCATAAAGTGAGATGGCGTAGGTCTTGAACGCCTTGGTAGGCATCACGTGAATACGCATACCTGCAACGTTGCCATGCTGAAATACATTATTAGTCAAGTCCAAAACTCCTTTACCGCGTGGATAGTTGCTCATTAACATGTTTATGAATTAATAACCATTCTAAACCATTCCAAAGTAAGGAAGCAACCGGATGCCTCTTCCCGGTTGCTCTCTGGATTTACTTCTTTACTTATCTACATACAGAAAATATGCTGGCCGATAGTCTTGACCTGTGGACGAGTCCAAATCCATTTGGAGGTCGCCGTTTTAGGGTTGAAATAATACAAACATCCACCCGAAGGATCCCAGCCATTCAGCGCTTGCTGCACTGCTTTTCGTGCCTGCTCATTTGGTTCCAAATAAATCTGCCCGTCAGCTACAGCTGTAAAAGCCCCCGGCTGAAAAATAACGCCAGACGGCGTATTTGGAAAGCTCGGAGATTTTACCCGGTTCAAGATTACTGCAGCAACAGCAACTTGACCTTCGAAAGGTTCACCTCTCGACTCACCATAGACGGCATTAGCCATGATTTTGAGATCATTTTCTGATAATCCCATCGTATTCCCTGAAGACAGAGACGCTGAATCCGAATTATTGGTTGTATTTGTTTTGTTACCGGTGTTGTTGTTTGCTGTATTATTTCCGGTTGCTGAAGCCGACTCTGTTGGCTTCCAGTTCTTAGTTGCGTTATACAATTTCAGCTTAGTCTTAGCGCCTACGATGCCATCAGACTTCATTCCAAACTTCCATTGAAACCACGTTACTGAATTTTTCGTTTTCGGACCAAACTGACTGTCTATTTTCCCTTCATAAAAGCCCAGATGTTTTAAACGTCCTTGCAACTCATAAACATCCTGACCAGAAGAACCGAGTTTAATCGGAGTCGTGCTGAAGGCAGGCAAGGCCTCTTCTTCAGGATGATTTAGTTCATGGACAAATGACGCAGCAGCACTTTGCTTGGTCTGTAGTATGCCATTACCCTGGAGCAGCATTCCTGCAAACGGCGCGGCAGCAAGTGCAAGGGTTAAAGAAGCAAAGATCCACAACTTATGTTTCTTCATAGGGGTTCGCTCTACCTTTCTTTTGTGAGTTCTGCATGGATGGCTAAAGTTATTATGACGACTGTCAGGACATCCTATGCATTACTAAAAAAGAAGTAATAGCGTTTCATTGTAATTGAGAATAATTATCAACTATAATCGAAATAAGAAAACGTTGGAGTTGATATTAATCATGAATTTAAAGGACCACATTTTATTGTGGAACCACGCATTAATAGAAATTATTGATATACGCCATACTTTTCAACGATCAAGTGATCTGAATTCACATTATCAGCTGCCCTCAAGCGCATTCTTATTGATCATAAACGGCAAGGCCGAAATACTGATTGACGAGGTCCCGCACGAGATCGGCAACTTTCATATCCTTCATGGTGGAAAAGGAATGAACATTCAATTTTTACGCACGGAGGAACTACTGGAGTATTACTTAATTTTATATAAAGCAAACCTTTCACTCGCCTCACGCAACAATCTAAAAGCAATTATGGAACACAATAATCCCTTCAATCTCCAATATGGATTTACGCCTACTAGTCCACTGCCCTTATTTGATAAGATGGAGAACATGTTTACTGATTGGGGCAAAACAGGTCTTTTGGATCGGCTGCATGTTAAAACACTGTTTTATCAATGGATTTATGAGATGCTTAGGCAGCTGCATACGCTGGAAATACAGTTAATCCAACCTGATCCGCTAGATCAAGCAATTCGCTATATGCAGACTTATTATAAGGAAACCTTCTCTCTTGAAAAATTAGCTAAAGCGGTAAACAGCAGCCCTAGAACATTATCCAGATTATTCAGAACACGGCTGCAGACTAGCCCTGCTCAGTACTTAATCAGCATCCGCATGGAAAAATCGAAAATACTGCTCCTGAACACTGAGGCGAGCTTGCATGACATCGCAATTGCAGTAGGTTATCCTGATGGCTATTATCTAGGGAAAATGTTCAAAAAATATTACGGAACCTCCCCTGTCCGATACAAAAATAAATTGATCACCCAACCCAGTTGGCGTGATATGCCATCCCAAGGTGCACAAATTGACATTGCCCGAACACAACCTCTCCGTTATATTGATTATGATAATCATTATCAATATAACGGAGAAGGGGAATTACCAATGTTTAGAAATGCCAAACCATCCTTACTGCTCACCCTGTTATTATGCTTTACCATAGTGTTAAGCGCTTGTTCCACGGGAACCACAAATTCAAATGCGTCAAGCAATGGGACACCAACCCCCTCAGCAGAAACAAGTACAGGAGCAAATACAGACAAAGCTGCTGTCGAAGCACAAACCCGGATAATTTCCACAGTTAAAGGAGACATTGCCGTTCCCACTAGTCCACAAAGAGTCGTAGTTCTTTATTTGCTCGGTGATGTACTGGCTCTAGGCATTAAACCTATAGGTGTATCCGATGTATCCGAGGGTGCTGCATTTGAAGATGAGCTAAAAGATGTGCAAAAGCTTGGCACCTGGTTTGAGGCTAGCCCTGAAGCAATCCTTGCTCTAAATCCTGATCTTATCATCGTGCCGTCAGAGGAAACTTATGAAGCCCTCCACCAAATTGCACCAACAGTGTTAGTTCCGTATGAAAAAATGTCAACAGAAGAACGGGTGTTCTTTATTGGACAAGTCGTAGGCAAAGAAGATCAAGCAAAAGAATTATTTACTGATTTCCATAAAAAAGTTGAAGACAGCAAACAAAAGCTGCAAGAAGCTGGTATTCTGGATCACACAATATCCATCATGGAAGGTGGAAAAGACAACAGTATGGCTGTTGTGGCAAGCAAACAATTCGGACGTGGTTCGCAAATCATTTATGAATATTTAGGCATGAAGGCGCCGGAAATCATTCAACAGAAAATAGATACGGCGACTGGTGCGGATGGCGAATCCGTATCCTTTGAAGTCCTTGGCAAATACAGCGGTGATTATATCTTCCGCTCCTCTTATGATGGTATGGCTGATCTGACCCAAAACCCAATTTGGAACAATATCCCTGCCGTGAAAGAAGGCCGTTTGATGGAAATTGATTTTGGATTAGGTTATTACAGTGATATCTATTCTCTAAATGTGCAACTGGATTATATTGTTGAAGCTTTGCTTGCTGCACCAAGAGTCAAATAAGTACTCAGGATACAAAAAAGAGATGGTCCACTTCATAAAGTGGCCATCTCTTTTACTGTCTACTGAAGGTTTCGACGGGCTTGTCCAGCTTAGGAGCTGATCTTGTTATGCTGATATTGCTCAAGTGACACCAGCACCTCACGCGGCTTGCTGCCCTCGTAAGGACCGATGACTCCACGAGCCTCCATAGAGTCAATCAACCGGGCTGCACGGGTATATCCGACACGCATACGACGCTGTAGCAGAGACACTGAAGCCTGTTTAGCCTCCAGCACAATTTGTACGGCCTGCTCGTATAATTCATCCTGCGGCTCCTGATCCTCTGTGATTGTATCATCCACTTCAGGAACGATGGACTCATCGTATTCGGCTTCACCTTGACTGCTGACATATTGAACAATAGTCTCTACTTCTTGGTCGCTCATAAAAGCTCCCTGTACACGAATAGGTTTAGATGCGCCCATTGGCAAGAACAACATATCACCTCGGCCTAACAGCTTCTCTGCACCGGGCATATCCAAAATGGTACGTGAATCCACATTGGACGATACGCCAAAAGCGATCCGGGATGGAATATTAGCTTTAATTAAACCTGTGATGACATCTACTGAAGGACGTTGTGTAGCGATAATTAAATGAATTCCAGCCGCCCGCGCCATTTGTGCAAGTCGGCAAATTGCATCCTCGACATCATTGGCTGCAACCATCATCAAATCCGCAAGCTCGTCCACAATAACAACGATATACGGGAGAATTGCCGCTGGATTCTCAGCCATTAGCTTATTATAACCTTCCATATTCCGTGTTCCCGATTTGGAGAATAGCTCGTAACGCTTCTCCATTTCCACAACAATCTTCTTCAAAGCAAGACTTGCCCGCTTGGGATCTGTGACAACCGGAGCCAGAAGATGGGGAATTCCGTTATACACATTCAGCTCTACCATCTTAGGATCGACCATGAGGAATTTGACTTCATCAGGTTTAGCTTTGTATAAGATGCTTGTTATAATCCCGTTGATGCAGACAGATTTACCGGAGCCTGTTGCACCGGCCACCAATAAATGGGGCATCTTAGCCAGATTGCCAATAATGGTCTGGCCGGAAATATCACGGCCAAAAGCAATCGATAATCTGGATTCAGCCTCCTGAAAAATCTGTGTTTCCATAACTTCGCGCATGGTAACAATAGACACCTCAGAGTTCGGAACTTCTATCCCAATTGCAGATTTACCCGGAATCGGCGCTTCCATCCGAATATCTTTGGCTGCAAGTGCAAGGGCAATGTCATCCGTCAGATTTACAATACGGCTAACCTTAACCCCAATATCCGGTTGTATCTCATACCTCGTAACCGCTGGGCCTCTTACTACCTCCAGCACCTTAGCCCGTACCCCAAAGCTTTCAAGTGTTGCTTCTAACTTACGGGCTGTCTGCATATAATCATTCTGATCTCCAGCTTTGCCACCATTGTTAGGTTTGGCTAGAAGACGGAACGATGGCAGCTTATATGGCTTCGGTGGAGGTGGTGCTGGAGGAGCAGGAATAATCTCTCCATCTGGAGAAGCACCTAGCAGGCCTTCCAAGTCTATGCTTACATTCTCCTCAGACTCATCCGTAGGCTGCTGCTTAACGGCATTAGGTCCGGCTACAGCAGGTTTAGCTGCTTCACCACGAGCTGCGGGTGAGAATTCACTCCACTCTTCCCGGTCTTCTTCGTTTAACCCTTCTGAACGGATATGTTCAAAGAAGTCACGAATAATAGGCGTCACAGGTTCAATATCCAGATCCGCATCATCAAAATCATGATCGATATCGTCTAATGGAATTACATGACTATCTGGAGTTAATCCCGAAATAATCGGACCGGTTGAAGCACTTGCCACAATTGGACCCTGATCGTCATCCTCAGAATCTGCTTCCACCTGTGAACGCGTGGAGCCTGAGAACCAGCCAGATATTTTTTTCAAAAGGACAGGTTGTTTGCGATTAGGCAAATACCGATCGTCTTCGTCTTCTTCCTCCTCGTCATCATAGACAGGCTGCTTCACCTGCCGAGCCTTAGCTGGAGCAGCGGCTCTAGAAGGTCTAGCCGCTACGGGAACCGCCTTCGGACGGTTTGCAGCATGGAGACGAATCCCCTCCACAAACTTAACCAAGCGCACTCGCAAAAGCGTAAAAATCTCCACATAGGACAAGTTGGTAATTAGCATAAAGCTGATCGCCAGCATGACGATCATAAGCAGCTTAGCGCCCAGACTACCAAAAAGCCATAACAGCGCTGCATACTCCAACCCGCCGATGTACCCTCCGCTTATATCCTTACCCAGCATATAGACATTGCTTTCGTTCGAGCCAGGTGAAAGTGATCCCGAAAGATCATTATGTATTTGTGTCATTACATTGCCAGGATGTAACAAAGACAACGGGCCAAGCTTCTGCTCCATTGCAGATATTGTGCTCATAAGGCACATAGACAATAGAAGCAGAAGCACGCCAGTATGCCTGCTGTTCCACGAGGAAGGCCATCTTCGATGGATCATCACCATAAGTCCATAAAAAATGCCGATAAGCGGCAACACAAAATAAAATCTCCCTAATAAGTAACCCGCCATACTTGAAAGTGAGCGCCCTACGGCTGCTTCACCAGACAGTGCAATGACGGAAATAGTTATTAATAAAATTCCATATATTTCATATTTTAAAACGCTGCCGAGCAGCGCTTTTTTCTTCTTCTTTTTTCGTTTAGCCACGCCAGCCACCCCCGGAACAACATTATACCATATAATGGCGTGGCGTACCTATGTTCTCTTTTGTCAGAAAATGAATCTTTATGTTAATGTAATTATCGAACCTGGAGAGAACGCCGGATCTAGATAACGGTTCAGCGGACAATCCAATAATCTCACAATCCGCGCACGTCCTTCCTCCATCGGTTCAACCTGCATCAGCATGCCCTGCACACTAACTTCTCGGGTTGCGGCATAATTGTTAAATGCCCCCTCCCACACCTGTTCCATTGCAACTACTGTGTACAGTGTCATTGCGTAATCCCTCCTGGAGTCGATGCTGAGAAATCCCCGCCGATCATTCGGTTAAGATGCGCAAGTGCCGCTCCGATCCCGCCGACCTCATCCATCAGACCATATTTAACGGCATCCAAGCCCCCCACAGCCGTCCCGATATCACGATTGAGCTCACCTGTCTTAAACATGAGATCACGGAACTGTTCTTCAGAAATGCGCGAATGGGAAGTCACAAATTTAACGACACGTTCCTGCATTTTCTCCATATACTCGAAAGTTTGCGGCACTCCGATCACTAAACCATTCATTCGGATCGGATGAATCGTCATCGTTGCACTTTCAGCAATAATCGAATAAGTGGAGGAAACTGCAATCGGCACCCCGATGCTGTGCCCGCCTCCAATGACTACGGTTACCGTTGGTTTGGAGAGGGATGCAATCATTTCCGCAATTGCTAATCCCGCTTCTACATCTCCACCTACCGTATTTAAAATGATAAGCAGGCCTTTGATGTTTTTATTCTGCTCAGCTGCCACCAGCTGCGGAATGATATGCTCATACTTTGTTGTTTTGTTCTGTGGAGGCATAACAATATGTCCTTCAATCTGACCAATAATCGTTAAGCAAAAAATATCAGGCTCTCCACTTGGGACTACTGTTTGTCCTAGCTCCTTAATCGCTCCCATTGTAGTGGGCGGCATATTTTCATTAGGATTCGGATTAGTTTCTCCTGGGACAACTTCCTCATTTTTTGCTCCATTTGATCCTTCGATGTAGTTCATCTTCGCAGCTCTCCCTTGTTATATGCAGCTCTAGTCTGCTGTTGCCTTACTAACAATCCTTAGTATGACGTTTCAGGGTGCTGCATTATGCAATTTTCAGCTTATGAACATACAAAAACCCCTTCTCCCGTGGAAACCGTCCAATATTTCCGGGGAAAAGGGGCTCAGCCCTAGCTATATATTCATTGAAGGAGAAACTCTCCTTACACTTCCATGATAATTGGCAAAATCATCGGTCTGCGGCGCGTTTGTTCATATAAGAAACGGCCCAGCGAATCTTTTACGCTTGTTTTAAGGGAAGCCCACTCATTTACTTTTTCACTCATCAGGCGTTGCAATGTACTGGATACAATTCGGTTAGCTTCGTCGAGCAGCCCTTCGGACTCCCGAACATAAACAAAACCACGTGAAATGATGTCAGGTCCAGAAACAATTGCACCATTCTGCTTGCTAAGTGTAACCACGACAACCAAGATACCATCTTGAGACAGCAACTTACGGTCACGCAATACAATGTTACCAACATCGCCTACACCTAGTCCGTCAATCAATACGTTACCAGCTGTTACTTTACCAGCCTTACGAGCGGCACCGCCCTGGATTTCAACAATTTCACCGATTTCAGTGATGAAAATGTTCTGTGGCTCTACGCCAACCGATTCTGCCAGTAAAGCATGTTTGCGCTGCATGCGGTATTCACCGTGGATCGGAATGAAGAATTTCGGTTTCATCAGGTTAAGCATAAGCTTAAGTTCTTCTTGACTACCGTGACCGGATACGTGAACGCCGGAGTTGGAACCGCTGTAAATCACATTAGCACCAAGACGGAACAATTCATCGATAGTACGGCCTACATACTTCTCATTACCTGGCACAGGTGTTGCCGCAATAATAACGGTATCGCCTGGCAGGATATCTACTTTACGATGACTAGAACGTGCCATACGTGTCAATGCAGACATTGGCTCGCCTTGGCTGCCTGTGCAAAGAACAACTACACGATTTGCTGCCATTCTATTCATTTCTTCCGGTTCGATCAGCATTCCGTCAGGTACGTTCAAATATCCAAGCTCTGAAGCGATGGATACAACGTTGACCATACTGCGGCCAATTACCGTAATCTTACGACCCGTAGATTCTGCTGCATTAACCACTTGTTGAATACGGTGCACATTGGAAGCAAAAGTTGCTACAACGACACGTTGCTCAGCCTTGCGGAAAATATCTTCCAGCACAATACCGACATTCTTCTCAGATGGGGTAAAGCCTGGTTTCTCAGCATTCGTACTATCTGACAAAAGAGCAAGTACGCCCTTTTGGCCAATCTCTGCCATCCGATGCAGATTTGCAAATTGACCGTTGACTGGGGTGTGGTCAAATTTGAAATCGCCCGTATGAACAACATTTCCTTCCGGAGTCTCAATGCATACACCCACGGAATCAGGAATACTGTGGTTGGTTCTAAAGAAAGTTACCTTAAGTGAGTTCCCCAATTGAATTTCTGAATCTTCGTTGATCAGAATCCGTTTGGTGTCACCCAGCAGGTTCGCTTCCTTCAATTTGTTCTCTACAAGACCTAAAGTCAATCTTGTTCCATAGACTGGAACATTCAAATTCTTCAGGACATAAGGTAGACCACCGATGTGATCCTCGTGTCCGTGAGTAAGCACAATACCTCTTACCTTGTCACGGTTCTCTGTCAAATACGAGATATCAGGAATTACGATGTCAATACCGAGCATATCCTCTTCCGGAAACTTGAGTCCCGAATCCACGACTACAATGTCAGCTCCGTATTGAATAACATACATGTTTTTCCCGATTTCTCCGACTCCGCCCAATGCGAAAATCGTCAATTTATCGTTGTTGTTTTTTTTGGACAAATGAATCTAACCCTCCTATGATGTTGGACGTCATACTTTTATTGGTAAATATCGAACTTCGATTATTTCAGCGGCGCTGAACACATTTCTTTCAAACAGCCAATAACTTCCAATCGACGAGGAAATTCCTGAAATCTGTAAAATGCGCAATGCGAAAGCTCCCGATTCCGGGCAGTAAAGTTCATATTGAAGCGGACAAACGCCGTCAAAATTCACCGTCGCGCCCCTCGCGCGAAGACATGTCATTTATTTAAACAGACTCATCTTGGGACCTATCCTGTCTCACAATGTATTACATTGACGGAAGATTACCGCATATTTAATTTTAACCGCACCCAGTCACTTAAGATCATTATACATGATTTTTTTGGCAAAAGACAAGTCATCCGCCTCGTATCCAAATTCTTTCCTTAAATTCGCCTCAATATTTCAGAAAAAAAATATAAATGCAAAAACCGGCTCCCTCAATAGAGTAGCCGGTTTAGAACGTACATCAGCAATGATTAATTCTTAGTGAAAAAGTGCTTCAATAAAAGCCGCTTCCGCTTCCGTTGGCGAAATAAGCGGCAATCTGACTCCGCCCACAGGGATCCCCTTGAGTCCTAAAGCATATTTTACAGCTGAAGGATTGGGCAGCGGTTGTGGGCATTCAAACATTCCTTTAAAAATCGGGAACAGCTGGCGATGAATCTCTCCAGCAAGCTGAACATTGCCGGAGGTATAAGCGTAAATCATTTCTGACATCTGCGCACCAACCACATGGCTAGATACACTTATAATTCCGTATCCACCGACAGCCAGACTGGCAAGACCTGAGGCATCATCACCCGTATATACACGGAAATCATCTGAACAAGCAGAGGCAATAAGTGTTACCTGATCTACAGACGCGCATTCTTTCGTAGCAACGATGTTCGGAATCTCAGCAAGTCGCAGGGTAGTGGCCACGCTCATACTTACACCTGTTCGACCTGGAACATTATATAGAATCACTGGTAATGAAGTCTCTGAAGCAATCGTGGAAAAATGCTGATAAAGACCTTCCTGATTCGGTTTATTATAATAAGGAACGACCAAAAGCACTCCATCTACGCCTATTTTCTCCGCTTCCTTCGTCAGATGAATGGAATGTTTCGTGTTATTGCTGCCAGTTCCAGCAATAACTTTACAACGTCCATTCGCCTTTTCCAGCACAAAAGAAAACAGCTGCAGCTTTTCCTCATCGCTTAACGTAGGCGATTCCCCTGTCGTTCCGCAGACAACCAAAGCCTCTGATTTCTGTACCTCAATTAAATAATCGACAAGCTGTGAAGTTACATCCCAGTTGATTTCTCCACCCCCATCAAAAGGGGTTACCATGGCTGTTATTAATCTTCCGAAATCCACTTTGAATTCCTCCTTGTCAGCGGTGCAATTCAAACATAGCATGCAGCGAACGCAGGGACTGCACCATATCTTCTTTTTTCACAAGCACCCATATCGTTGTATTCGAATCCGCGGATTGTAGAATTTGAATGTTTTGCGAGCTAAGCGCCTCAACAATGCGCGCCATAATACCAGGCACACCATTAATTCCGCCCCCGATAACAGAAACTTTGGCACAACCCGACAAACTCTTAGGTCGCAAACCCAGCTGCTGTAGAGCAGAAATAGCCTTCTCTGATTTGTCATCAAAAACCGTATAAAGAGCTTCCGTAGGTGTTACATTAATAAAATCAACGCTTATCCCGTTATCTGCCATACTCTTAAAGATTTGCAGCTGCACTCCGGTTCCGTTACCGTCCGGGCATTCCACAGAAATCTGTGTAACATTGCTGACATAAGCAATCCCTGTAACGAATCGATCCACAATTCCCCCTGCTTGGATATCGTTAAATCCTTCTGGATTCGTAACCAACGTACCTTCAGCTTCTGAAAAGGTTGAACGAACACGAACTGGGATCTGTGCCTGCATAGCAATCTCAACCGCACGTGGATGAATGACTTTTGCTCCCTGATGAGCCATATTGCAAATTTCAGTATAACTAACGTAAGTTAATGGCTTAGCATCTTCAACGATCCGTGGATCTGCTGTAAGAATTCCGTTAACATCCGTATAAATATCCACCATATCAGCATGAAGAGCAGCACCCAGTGCTGTAGCAGAGGTATCACTGCCGCCACGGCCTAAAGTTGTCAAATCACCCGCCTCAGTCTGGCCCTGGAACCCGGTAACAATAACTACCTTATCCTCACGCAGCTCACGGAGAATGCGTTCCGGACGCACATCCAGAATTCTGGCATTACCGTAGTTGCTGTCTGTCAGAAATCCTGCCTGAGCTCCCGTTAACACTGTAGAAGCGATGCCTTCATTCTCCAGCAGCCCACATAGAGTAGTAGCTGAAATAATTTCGCCACAGCACATCAAGAGATCTTTTTCCCGGTCTGGAAGTGCATCTCCGTTCTGCACAGCCCAATCCAGCAAAGTGTCAGTTGCGTAAGGCTCTCCACGACGGCCCATAGCCGATACAACAATTACAAGACTATAGCCACTTGCCAGCTCCCTTTTGACATTGCGGATTACGTGTTCTCTAGCTTGCGGTGTGGATAGCGATGTTCCTCCGAATTTTTGTACCAGAATACCCATGTATAATTCCCCCATTATTATCAAAGCAAACACACTAATCATTCGTGAAAAGATTACGGTACGTGAGCTTATTCGTTAAGTAAGTTGTTAAATAGCTGTACCGCCCTCGAACCTGAGGACGGTAGCAATACTGCTTATATTTTTTTGATAGCAATGAACTTAGCTGGTTCCACTACGTTATCTTGGCACTTCTCATTGCTCATTTGGTGCATCTCCCCTTTTATTGTCCACAACAAAATCAGCCGAGCTCTGTCAATTTTCTATGCTGAATGAAACCGTTCGATGATCATCGGCTGTAGTTGTTTACCTTGCAAAGCGGCATAGCAAGCTTCCGGGATAAGATCCATGCGTGCCACGAGCGAGTTAGGTTTACCCTCAGGGTTATCTTGACCGAATGGTACAAAATAAATATGTTTAGCCACCAGAAGCTTAGCAATATTTGCGGCATTTAGGCCCAATCCATCATTTGTAGATATCGCTAGAACTAGTGGACGTCCGTTGCGCATCTGTGATTTAGCTGCCATTAGCACGGGACTATCCGTCATGGCATTAGCCAGTTTACTCGTTGTATTTCCTGTGCAAGGTGCTATTGTCAGCACATCCAGCAGCTTGGAAGGACCCAGCGGCTCCGCTTCAACAATTGTAGAAATGATATCATTCCCTGTTATATCTTTCAACTGTTTTAACCAATTTTGCGATGTCCCAAAGCGGGTGTCTGTTCCTAGTACAGAGGCAGAAACTATAGGTACTACGTTTGCTCCCCCGTCTACGAAGCGCTGAATTTGTGGCATTACCTCAGCAAAAGTGCAATGAGATCCAGTGATCGCATACCCTACTGTTTTTCCGTGCCAATCCATTTTATTCGTCCCCCTTGATTAAAGCCTCGTCCGAAATCGACTGTACCAGCGCATTTGCCATAATAATCCCAGCGCTTTTTGGAGCTACAATGCCAGGGAGTCCTGGAGCCAGCATCGCCTTAATCCCACGTTTCTCAGCATAACGAAAGTCACAGCCGCCTGGTGCAGATGCCAGATCAATAATTACGCAATGCGGCGCAAGCCGCGAGAGCACCTGCGCGGTGATGATCATACTTGGTATCGTGTTAAATATAAGATCCACATCCGGTACGTGAAGCAGCAGCTCATTGGTCATAAAAGGCTTCCAGCCCATTTCCTCAGCACGTGCATAATGTTCTTGTTTTCTGACACCAACCTTTACACTGGCCCCCAGTCCCTGTAGACTTCGAGCCATTGTAAATCCAGTTCTACCTAAACCCAGCACCATTGACTTCGAGCTGTGAATTGTAAAATCCGTGTTCTGAATGGCCATTACCAGCGCTCCCTCCGCTGTCGGGATAGAGTTGTAAATAGCCACATCATCACGATTAAGCAGTTCGATTAACTTCAGTGAGTGCTTGGTACACATCCCGCGCAAGTAACTTTTAGCCATCCCGGTATACACTAAACAATCGGATGGCAGCGCAGTGAAATGCTCCTCCAGAATCGTTAAACGCTCAGAAGAAAATAGAGCACTAATATTTCCTTCATCATCACAGCCTACCGTAGGCAACACTAATACATCTGCATTACTCAGCAGCTCTACCGTCAATTGTTCCAGGCTCACCCCTGGGCTAGGGGCCTCCCACTTATCGAACCCGGCAGCGCTTACCGTCGCATCCAATTCCACACATTTCCGAATCACTTCAAGCTGTCTCGCGTCCCCGCCCAGGAACACGATCCTGACGCCAGTAAGCATAGGGATGACGCTCCTTTCAACATACACTATCGACTATAAAGCATCTTATGCTGGGCATAGTTAATGGGTGAAGAGCGGAAATGAAATCCCCGGCACGCAAGGCTGATGATGAACTAATGGGTTACGGGTTACGGGTTACGGGTTACGGGTTACGGCTGATGAGTTAAGGACCGAGATGCAACTATTTGTGTATTTTTTGCCTTTTAGGAGGAGTTTCGGACTGGAGAGCTCTTATTCGATGTAAATAGGTTCGTTAACAGGTGTTATTGATCAAATAGTGACACTAGGGTCCGAAAACAGCCGAATTAAGCAGAATTGTTATAAATAAGAGCACTGGGGTCCGATAGGGGCTTCGTCTTTACTTTGACGGTAGGGTTAGAGTAGTGGCAGAGCGCCAATGAAAATGCTGAGTTTATTCGATGGGGGAATCGGAGTTAGTTGCATAACAATCGAAGAAATTAAAGTTTTGGATAATTAACTCTGCATATCAAAAAAAGCTCACGAATCATGCCTTGGGCATGAATTCGTAAGCTTTTTAAATGAATTGTAACAACAATCTTACTTGCCAGTATGGCCAAAGCCTCCGGCTCCGCGTTGTGTTTCGGACAACTCTTCCACTTCCACCAAATTAACCACTGGAACGGCTTGAAATACCATTTGGGCAATCCGCTCATTGCGAGCGATAGCAAAAGGCTCCTGCCCCAGATTGATCAAGAGCACTTTGATCTCTCCGCGGTAATCGGCGTCTATAGTTCCAGGTGTATTCAAGCAGGTAATCCCGTGCTTCAAGGCCAGTCCACTACGCGGACGGATCTGCGCTTCAAGCCCCTCTGGCATAGCCAGTGAAATCCCTGTTGGAATTAATGCCCGCTCTCCTGGTGCAAGTACAATTTCACCCGCAACGGCAGCATAAAGATCATAACCGGAAGCTTGCTCCGACATTTTACAAGGAAGATTTACATCCTCGTTTCCAGCAAGTTTATTGATTTGTACGTAATAAGACAAGATCATCTCTCCTAACATTTGCAATAGCTTTATCTGATGAGCCTACCATCGCTAAAGAAAGCGGCTCCGCGAACATATGGTCCAGTACACTGTTGATATTGTCCATTGTCACTAGCTGAATTTTGGCGATCATATCGTCCAATGTATTATGTCTTCCGAGCATAAGTTCATTTTTTCCGATACGATTCATTCGGCTGCTAGTGCTTTCGAGACTAAGGATGAGGCTGCCTTTAAGCTGCTCCTTACCTTTTCTCAGCTCATCTTCACTGAGGCCGTTGGTAGCAAGTTCGTACATCATTTCCTTGATTAACTCCATGACATCCTTTGTTTGCTTGGGCGCTGTTCCAGCATAGACCGTAAACAGACCAGAATCTGCCTGGGAGCTGTGATAGGAATACACCGAATAAGCTAATCCGCGCTTTTCACGAATTTCCTGGAACATGCGGGAGCTCATCCCTCCGCCTACGGCATTATTAATCAGCACCATAGCGTACTGCAGGGGATCGCCAGAACGGACACCTGGTAAGGAAAGACAGATGTGATTCTGCTCTGTTTTCTTGCGGTGAAATAAGAGCTCTCCATAGTAATCTGGTGGAGTCAGCGGAGCACTTGTACCATGATTATCAAAAGAACCAAAATGCTGTTCCAGCAGTTCAATCAATCCATCACTAATGTTGCCGGCAACGCTTATAACCGTATTCTCAATCGTGTATTGTTCCTTCATATACGCCCGAAGATCATCCGGCTTCATCTCCATTAGCCGTTCCTTCAAGCCAAGGATGGAATACGCAAGCGGATGGTCCTTGTAGGCAGCAGCACACATCAAATCATGCACAAGATCATCCGGCGTGTCCTCGCACATGGAAATTTCCTCAAGGATAACATTCTTTTCTTTCTCCAGCTCTTCAGCGTCCATCCGTGAACGGAAGAACATATCCGCTAACACATCTACAGCGATAGGCAGATGCTCATCCAATACTTTAGCATAATAACATGTATATTCCTTTGAGGTAAACGCATTTACATTGCCGCCGATGGCGTCAAACTGCTCAGCAATATCCTTGGCGCTGTACCGATCCGTACCTTTAAAAAGCATATGTTCTACAAAATGGGATATCCCGTTGTTTCCAGGATGTTCATTCCGAGAGCCTGTCTTTACCCAGATTCCGAAAGAAACGGACCGGCCGGTCGGGATTTTCTCCATTACCACTCGTAAACCATTGGATAACACTATTTTTTCCACTTCAAGTCCTCCTGGCTAATAGCCATGTTCTATCTAATTTAATTACACGTGCCTATAATCCTACCAGAAATACATCTCTCACTCAACATTAGAGGGGATTAGCCGCTCTGCTGAGAGTGTTTGACTAACTGTGCCTAGCTGTAACCCTTTTGCTTTGATTCCACGTATCATGGCCTTCAGAGCTTTGGAGGATGCGGCTGTGGGATGCATTAGGACTAGAGTGCCCGGTTCCGCTTTGCTTGTGATTTTGGCAACCACAGATTCAGGAGACGGATTTCGCCAATCTACGGTATCTACGGTCCATAGTACGGTTTTGAGCCCTAAGCTGCCTGCAATTTCTACCGTCTCCTGATCGAAATCACCAGAAGGGGGGGCGAACCATTTATTAGTGACTCCAAGCGATTCCTTCAACAGCTTTTGTGTCTTCTCAATTTCTACAGTAGCTCGTGCACGACTTAAAGTACTCATATTAGGGTGGGTATAAGCGTGATTCTCCATCTCATGACCGCGTTTTAGCATTTCTTTAGCCAGTTCCGGGTTTTTACTCAGCCAGCTCCCATCCAGAAAAAACGTAACTTTAACGTTCTCTTCATCCAAAACATCCAACATTGGCACAATGTACTCATTTCCCCACGCCACATTAATCATCAGCGATACCATCGGCTTAGCCGGATTCCCACGATATATGGGTTCAGCTCCCAGTTGATTCAGGGATATCTGTGGTTCGATCTGCCGATACACAAATTTTATAGGTTCTTTTGGTGCCAAAAGAGCATTCCGATATGTACTCTCTACATCAATTTCAAGCCCGTTATAACCCGGAATCGCCTTCCATACCCGATCAACCACAGCATTCACTGGAGGGGCATTAAGCTTGGCTGCGGCGGTCTCAATCCGTGCCCGAAGATCATTGTTCTCCGCCTTAGAAATATCCTTCCACACAGCTAGGTCATCCTGCGGCTTCAATTGCGCAAGCATGTCCTTTACCGGTCCCTGAGTGCTGCCAATTCCTATCACGATCGCAATACAAGCAACCACTAAAGCCACTTTTTCCGTCTTCATGACGACTTCCTCCCCGGTAGAAACGACTTGTAGTCCGTTCCACACGAATACAAAGACACTTTGTCCCAATCTATGAGACAAGAGAGGAATTTATGTCATAAGAACAGAGGCCAGAGGCGTGATAGTGATGCACATTACTTTATTTCATATAAAAAAAGAGCCAGAACGCAATCGCTTCTGTCTCCTTTTATTATGCTATTAGGTACTTTAGAAAAGGTACCTCTACAATCGAAACTTAAGCTTTAGCTCCAGTTTCCGAAGTCAATACCGCTTTACGCGACAGGTTAACCCGGCCTTGTTGGTCGATTTCGGTAACTTTAACGGTAATTGTATCCCCGACAGCTACAACATCTTCAACCTTAGCTACGCGCTCAGTAGACAATTGGGAAATGTGTACCAATCCGTCTTTACCCGGAATTAGTTCAACAAATGCTCCAAATTTCTCAATACGTCTAACTGTACCCACATAGATTTCTCCAACTTGTACTTCACGCACAAGTCCTTCGATAATCGAACGCGCCTTTTGGATCATTTCTTCATCTGAAGAACCGATAAAGACACGGCCATCTTGTTCGATGTCGATTTTCACGCCGGTTTCTTCAATAATTTTATTGATAATCTTACCACCAGCACCGATAACATCACGGATTTTGTCCGGATTGATGTTGATAATAATGATTTTTGGAGCATATTTGGACAGATTAGGTCTTGGCGCAGAGATCGCTTCATTCATTTTGTCCAAGATGAACAGACGGCCTTCTTTAGCCTGCTGAAGTGCATCCTGAAGAATTTTGCGATCGATACCGGCAATCTTAATGTCCATTTGAATAGCTGTAACACCTTCTGCTGTACCAGCTACCTTGAAGTCCATATCTCCGAGATGATCTTCCATACCTTGAATATCCGTCAGGATGGAGACATGCTCTCCGTCTTTGATCAGACCCATTGCTACGCCGGCTACAGGTGCTTTGATTGGCACACCAGCGTCCATCATAGCCAGAATGCTGGCACAGATACTTGCCTGGGAAGTAGAACCGTTAGATTCAATCGCTTCTGATACTAGACGAATCGTGTACGGGAATTCAGTTTCACTAGGAATAACCTTGGATAATGCACGTTCTCCAAGTGCTCCATGACCGATTTCACGGCGTCCTGGTGCTCTAAGCGGACGAGCTTCCCCTACGCTGAACGGCGGGAAGTTGTAATGGTGCATGAAACGTTTCGTTTCAGTAGGATCGATTCCGTCAAGAATTTGCACATCACCTAGTGCCCCAAGAGTACAAACGCTAAGGATTTGTGTTTGTCCACGTGTAAACAGACCGGAACCGTGTGTACGCGGTAACAGACTTGTATCACATTCAATCGGACGGATTTCATCAAGTTTACGTCCATCTGGACGAACCTTATCATGTGTGATTAGACGTCTTACTTCATCCTTCACGATATCATGTAGGACTTCTTTAACATCTTTCAGAAGCTCCGGTGCTTCTATGTACTTCTCTACGAAATACGCAACCGCTTCATCATTAACGACATCAATCGCTTCCTGACGCGCATGTTTTTCAGCTATTTTAACGGCTTCCACCAGACGAGCCTCAGCAAATGCACGGACCTCAGTATTCACGTCAGCATTCACTGTATGCAGCTTCACAGCCATTTTTTCTTTACCAGCCACTTTAACCAGTTCTTCAATGGTTGCAACGATCTTGCGGATTTCATCATGACCGAACATAATCGCTTCGAGCATCACATCTTCCGTCACTTCGTTCGCTTCTGCTTCAACCATCATGATTGCATCCTTCGTTCCAGCAACCACCACATAAACATCACTGATTGCTTGCTGAGACATATCCGGATTGATCACAAACTCTCCATTAATCCGACCTACAGCAACGCCGCCGATGGGTCCATCAAAAGGCACATCGGAAATACTAAGTGCAGCTGAAGTACCGATCATAGCAGCAATATCTGGTGCGCAGTCCTGATCCACACTCATTACCATGTTCAATACCTGAACATCGTTACGGAATCCTTCAGGGAATAGTGGTCTGATTGGACGGTCTGTCAAACGGCTTGACAGAATCGCTTTCTCACTCGGTCTACCTTCCCGTTTAATAAATCCGCCAGGAATTTTACCTACCGCATATAATCTTTCCTCATAGTTAACTGTAAGCGGGAAAAAATCCAGATCCTTAGGCTCTTTTGAAGCCGTAACGGTACATAATACCGAAGTATCCCCGTAACGCACCATAACGGCTGCGTTTGCTTGTTTAGCCAGGCGGCCCGTTTCCAGCACAAGGCGTCTTCCACCCAGCTGCATTTCTACACGTTTTTCCATAAATACCTCCTTGAATAGTAGTAGACCCGCAGTCTAAAATAGCAGGTTCACATATCGATCTAAATGAATTGGAAAGGCTTGTCCCAAAGGGAGGCTGCCTATTCTGTATGCATATAAGAAGAAACGGCTGGGCCTTACTGAAAAGTAAAGTCGCCGTTTTTGCGAATAATCTCATCGATCCTAATATTAAGTTTTCCCTAAATTTTCAAAAAGCAACCCAGCTGTCCCGCTGTCGCTCCGAGAAGGACATACGGTATACAACCAGGCTGCTTTAAGAGTAATCTTATGGAAAATTAACGACGCAATCCCAGTCTTTCGATCAGGGCGCTGTAACGTCTGATGTCTTTGTTTTTCAAATACGCCAGAAGTTTACGACGTTGTCCAACCATTTTCAACAATCCACGACGGGAGTGATGATCTTTCTTGTGCGTACGCAAGTGGTCAGTCAAATTAACGATGTTCTCCGTTAGGATAGCAACTTGCACCTCAGGGGATCCAGTATCGGATTCGTGAGTTTTGTGCTCGTCGATCAATTGATGTTTACGTTCTTGAGTTAATGCCATCCTGTTCACCTCCTTCAATATAATCGCCACTAGCCTCGTCACCGTCGGTGAGAACGTGCAACCAAGCTAAGGTTATGATGCTGTAAGCCAGCAACGTTACTTAGTATAGCATCTCCATTAACAAAAGTAAACGGCTTGTCCGGGATGACTATAAATTATACTCCAGAATCTTCTTCGCGGTTTCTGCATCCTCGCCAATCTGAGTAATCAATGCTCCAATGGAGTCAAACTTCCGTTCTGGACGAATGTAAGCTACCAATTCTACCTTAAGCTCTTGATCATACAGGTCACCCTCGAAGTCAAAAAGATGAACCTCAAAGCTCGGAGTTAACACACCCTCATGAAAGGTTGGTTTAACACCCACATTCATAACCCCGTACAGAACTTTATCCTTATAAAAGACTCGGACCGCATATACACCTTTGGTCGGAATGACAAAATGATCACTGAGCTTCAAATTGGCAGTTGGAAAACCAATTGTGCGGCCTCTCTTCTCACCATGCCCCACTTCACCACGCAGATGATAGCAACGTCCGAACCAGGAGTTTGCCAGCCCCAGATCTCCATTTTGGAGACTTTTACGAATGCCGGAGCTGCTAACCTTTTCACCTTCAAGCAGAAAAGGAGGAGCAACTTCCACATTCATAACACCTTCACCCAGTTTGCGAAGCATCTCAACATCGCCTTCACCTTGGTAGCCAAAGCGAAAGTCAAAGCCAACAACTGCTGTTACAATATGTAGCGGTAAAAGCATAACAGAGACAAAATTCTGTGGACTAACCCGGGAAAGCTGCTCATTAAATTCAACAACATACAGGATATCGACACCCATGCTGGCAAGAATCTCTTGCTTTTCAAAGGGTGGCGTCAAGTACCCTTCATAATCTCCCTTACCCATAACATCTTTGGGATGAGGATGAAATGTAAGGACTGCAGCCGGCACACCTTGTTTACGGGCTAAGGCTACAGCGGATGTAATGACGCTGGCATGTCCACGATGCAGGCCGTCAAACTGCCCTAGAGCAGCCACTTGAGGTTGTGCCCATTCGGCAGCAGTCTCCGGCGACATCGGATAGGTTAACGTTACGGTTCTCACGCTGTTTCTCACCTACAATTCACTTGGTAAAATTGATTTAAGCTTGTGCAAACACCTTTACTGGGGCAATAGCACCTGTCTCTTCCAGCTCATAAATGCCAAGAAACAATCCCTGAAGATCGTATAGCCGAATTTGACCTGTTGTCTTCACTTCTGGAGCAATGAACCGCGAAGACAAACGTTGCCCTTGCAGTGCTGCCTTCTTCTTCTCATCCATAACGGTATGCTTAGGCAAATGCGAAATTGCCTCATCAGCAGCGATTAAATGATCTTCCAATGTTCCGGCTTCCTTGTGCGCGGCAATATCCTCAAGGGATAAACAATGGCTGGCAGAAATTCCTGCCGACATTGTTCTCTCCAGCTTCACCATTACACCCGGCAGTCCAAGCGCACGACCGATATCTACACAAAGTGTACGAATATACGTGCCTTTGGAGCATAATACCCGGAAAGTGATGTCGGGATGATTACCTTCCCAAGTCATATCCGTCATTTCGATTTCATAAATCTCTACTTCGCGACTTTTCCGTTCAACGGTTTTGCCTTCTCTAGCCAATTCATAAAGACGTTTGCCGTCGACTTTCACCGCAGAGTACATGGGAGGAACCTGAGAAATTACGCCTTTGAAAGAGGCAAGTACTGCAAGAATCTCTTCCTCAGTTACATGAACCTCATCAACAGTTTCCGTAATGGTTCCAGTTAAGTCTTCAGTATCACTGGACATCCCCAGTCTCAGTGTTGCCACATATTCTTTGGGCAGCTCCTGAATATACTCCACAACGCGAGTCGCACGTCCCAGACAAAGCGGCAATACACCAGTCACTTGGGGATCTAGTGTCCCCGTATGACCAATTCGTTTCATGCCGAGAATCCGACGTGCCTTGGCTACAACATCATGTGAAGTGAAGCCTGCCGGTTTATAAACCGCCAGAACACCTTCTAATTCACTCATAAATGACGTCTTACCTCCTCAAGCACCTGAGCTATTGCCTCTTCAAGCGTAGCTTCTATACGCGCACCTGCAGCACGGGTATGACCGCCGCCTCCAAACGTTTGCGCCAATGCAGCCACGTCAACTTTACCGGCAGAACGCAGGCTAACCTTGACCGCATGTTCGTGAATAACTTTAAAAAGAATGCCTACTTCCACGCCCCGAATATTACGAGGGTAGTTTACGATTCCTTCCAAATCTTCATTAGCAGCAGCACATTCGATCATATGCTCGGGTGTAACATATAGCCAGGCAATATCTCCTTCAGGAGATAATTCCAGCGTATTTAAGGCTTTATTTAATATTTTAACCTGTGGCAGCGTCATTTCTTCAAGCAATGTCTCAGCGAGTTCAGGACCGTTAACCCCAAGGGATAATAGCTCAGATACAGCTGCCATTACTTTTGGTGATGTGTTGGTATAACGAAAACCACCGGTATCTGTTAACAGACCCGTATATATAGCTGTGGCGATATCAATATCCCATTCGATCTCGAATGTCTTCAGCAGGTCGAACAAAATTTCCGCTGTCGCAGCTGCATCCGGTTTGATTAAATTAACGAATCCATAACCGTTATTTGTTGGATGGTGATCAATGTTCAGGATAAGAGCCTCATTCGCAAAATAGCGATTTGTCAGCCCTACTCGCTGAAAATCCGCACAATCCACACAGATGACGTTGCTGTATTGACGGGGCGGTTCACTAGAGGCCATATTGATGATTTCATCCGAATGCCATAGGTATTCCATTCGCTTCGGGATCGGTCCTTCATTCAGCATAGTATATTTTTTGCCCAGACATGAGAGAAGCCAGCCCACCGCAAGGGTGGAGCTGACTGCATCTCCGTCCGGCTGAACATGCGACACTACAAGGTAATCGTCGTGTTCCAGCAGAAACTCACGGGTCTGCTGGAGACTTTGTTCATAGCTCTGCATTCGCCGTCTCCTTTTTAAAGGTTGTTCAAAATAGCATAACGCTATTTTGAACCCCACTTTAATCACTTATTTCTAATCGTTCTTATGAAGCTCTCCAAGAAGCTTCTCAATATGACTGCCATAAGCGACAGATTCGTCGAACTTGAAGATCAGCTCCGGTGTATGCCGAAGGCGAATGGCCTTGCCAAGCTCTGAGCGAAGAAAACCATTGGCTTTCTCAATCGCTTTAAGCGAGTCTGACTTCTGCTCTTCATCCCCGAACACGCTTAGGTATACCTTGGCTTGCGATAGATCGTTAGTCACGTCTACGCCAGTTACAGTTACAAAACCGATTCGAGGGTCTTTCAGACCGCTTTGGATAAGTTGACTAAGCTCTTTCTTGATCTGCTCGCCCACTCGTCCTGCTCTAATTTTAGACATCTATATTCACCTCTTCGCTTAGCGCTCTACAGTTTCCATAAGAAACGCTTCGATAATGTCGCCCTCTTGGACGTCATTATAGCGTTCCAAAGTTATGCCACATTCATAACCTTGCGCCACTTCTTTGGCATCATCTTTGAAACGTTTCAAAGTATCAACCTTACCTGTGAACACTACGATTCCGCTACGGATCAAGCGCATTTCAGCATTACGGGTAATTTTACCGGAAGTAACCATACATCCTGCAATGGTACCCACTTTGCTGATTTTGAACACGCTGCGAACTTCGGCGTGACCGATAACATTCTCTTTATAGATAGGATCGAGCATACCTTTCATGGCACTTTCGATTTCTTCAATTACATTGTAGATAATGTTGTGCAGACGAACATCTACTTTTTCTTGCTCAGCAGCTGCTTTGGTCTGTGCGTCTGGACGAACGTTAAAGCCGATAACGATAGCATTCGATGCTGCTGCAAGCGTAATATCGGATTCAGTAATCGCACCAGCACCGCTGTGAATGATCTTCACGCGCACGCCTTCCACTTCGATCTTAGCCAAAGATCCTTTAAGCGCCTCGACTGAACCTTGTACGTCAGCTTTGATAATCACGTTAAGGTCTTTGATCTCGCCATCTTTAATGTGCTGGAACAGATCATCCAAAGTTACACGGGTGTTCGTATTCAGCTCAGATTGACGTTGGGAAGTAGAACGTCTATCAGCAATCGCACGCGCTTTACGCTCGTCTTCAAAAGCCATAAACGGATCGCCAGCTTGTGGCACCTCAGTCAAACCAGTAATTTCTACTGGAGTAGATGGTCCAGCTTCTTTGATCTTACGACCTTTATCATTGACCATCGCACGTACACGTCCGAAGCAGTTACCTGCTACAAAGGCATCGCCGACTTTCAACGTACCGTTCTGAACGAGTATACGAGCAACTGGTCCACGGGATTTATCAAGCTCAGCTTCTATAACAGTACCGCGTGCCCGTTTGTCAGGGTTCGCTTTGTACTCATTAACTTCAGCTACGAGCAGGATCATTTCCAGCAGTTCTTCCAAGTTAATACGTTGTTTCGCAGAGAGGTTAACGAAGATGGTATCTCCACCCCACTCTTCAGGAACAAGTTCATAACTTGTAAGCTCTTGCTTCACCTTATCAGGATCTGCACCCGGTTTGTCGATTTTATTAACAGCGACAATAATCGGAAGTCCAGCAGCCTTAGCGTGTGCAATAGCTTCAACGGTCTGAGGCATAACACCGTCATCAGCAGCTACTACGATAATTGTCATATCCGTAACCTGTGCACCACGAGCACGCATAGCAGTAAATGCTTCGTGACCAGGTGTATCAAGGAACGTGATTTTCTTTTGGTTGATTTCGACTTGATAAGCACCGATGTGCTGAGTGATTCCGCCGGCTTCGCCTAGCGTCACATTGGTCGAACGAATAGCATCAAGTAGTGTAGTTTTACCATGGTCAACGTGACCCATAATAGTAACTACTGGAGGACGAGTCTGAAGATCCTCTTCATTGTCATTCTCTTCCACTGTTTCGAAGCTGTCCTCGTCAACAGGAATCTTCACTTCTACTTCTACGCCAAATTCAGCAGCGAGTAGCAAAATGGTGTCGATATCAAGTTCTTGGTTGATGGTAGCCATAACACCCATCGAAATCAGCTTTTTGATTACTTCAGAAGCATCCTTGTGAAGCAATTTCGCTGTTTCACCAACGGTCATGCTGCCACGAACGATGATTTTCTTAGGTGTGTTATCGATCTTCTCGCGGTGTACCATTGGCTGGTTCTTGCCACGGCCATTCTTACCACCACGACCGCGGTAGTTACCACCTTTACCATCATCGAAACGTCTTTGATTATTATTCGGTCTGCCACCAGTTGTGTTCTTTTTAGGACCTCTGTCATCACCGCGTGTGAAACCTCCGCCTGTGCCAGATTGACCTTGTGGACGGCTGTCAGTGCGTGGTGCACTGCTTTGTCCTTGCGGACGGCTGCCACTTGTGTTGCTGCCTTGTGGACGGCTTCCACCAGTGTTGCTGCCTTGTGGGCGGCTACCACCAGTATTGCTACCTTGCGGACGGCTGCCACCAGTATTGCTACCTTGTGGACGGTTGCCGCCAGTATTACTGCTTTGCGGACGGCTGCCACCGGTATTGCTACCTTGTGGGCGATTGCCGCCAGTAGTGCTGCCTTGCGGGCGGCTGCTGCTAGTACTGCTAGTACTGTTAGTACGTGGAGCACCGCTTTGTTGCGGACGTGCATTCTGCGTTGAACCTGTTTGTGTTCTGCGGGAATCTTGTCCGCTTTGGGGCCTTGGGGACGTCGTCGATTGGTTGTTGTTTTGGTTACTGTTCATACCTACCTGCTTTTCCTGTTGATTTTTGTTGGCATTCTGAGCACTTTGAGGTTCGGCTGTTACCGCACCGGTTGTTACCGGCCGGCTGCTGGTGCCGGTATCCCGCTTGGCTGCAGCGTTTGATTTGATATCCTTAAAGAACTGTTCAACTTTGTTCACGGATCCATTCTCCATGACACTCATATGATTATTCACAGGGACATTCAAACGCTTCAGAATAGTAATAATTTCTTTACTGCTCATGTTTAGTGACTTGGCGTATTCGTACACGCGCAATTTATCTTTGTTCTCTTCTTTAGTCAATAAATCCACCTCCGACAGTATCTCCGAGTTGCTTGGAGATCATTTCCGCGAATCCTTTATCCGTAATGGCCAGTACTACACGCTGGTCTTTACCAATACTTGCACCGAGTTCATCCCGGTGAAATGCGATTACTAGTGGAATATCGTAAGTTCCGCATTTATCACGGAACTTTTTTTGGGTATTATCTGAAGCGTCACCTGCCAGAACGACCAGCTTCGCCTCTGAAGACCGTACAGCTTTGAGTACAGCCTCGTCACCGGTGACTATCTTGCCTGCTCTCATGGCAAGCCCTAAATAAGAAAGCGCCTTACTCATTATCCTCACTATCCTTTGCTGCTAGAAACTGCTCTTCCACGGAAGTAAACTCCCGGGCTAGCTGGGCGTAGATTTCAGGACTCACTTGACATTTCAATGCACGGTCAAGTGCTTTGTTCTTTTGTGCCAGCTGAAAGCATTCAAGCTTGCCGCATATGTAAGCACCACGGCCTGACTTCTTGCCCGTCAGATCAATCAGCACTTCACCTTCAGGCGTTCTTACCACACGAATCAGCTCTTTTTTAGGCATCATCTCTTGGGTAGCAACGCATTTACGCAGCGGCACTTTTTTTTGTTTCATAACAAACGCCTCCCGTCAAGCAGGTTAATTAATCTATGGAGACGGAATCCTGATGCATTTCATCAATAGAAGATTTCGGTCTGCCGTATTCCTGCTCCGCTTGAGTTTCACTCTTGATATCAATCTTCCAGCCGGTAAGTTTAGCGGCAAGACGTGCATTTTGCCCTTTAATACCGATAGCCAGTGACAATTGATAATCAGGAACGATAACTCTCGCCATCTTCTCCGCTTCAAAGACTTGAACTTCAAGAACCTTTGAAGGGCTAAGTGCATTCGCAACATATTCCTGCACCAGATCAGAATAACGGACGATATCGATCTTCTCACCGCGAAGCTCAGTAACGATGGTCTGAACGCGTGTGCCTCTTGGACCTACGCAAGAACCAACGGGATCTACTTCTGGATTGCGGGAATACACAGCAATCTTCGAGCGGAAGCCAGCTTCACGGGCTACAGAACGAATCTCAACTACACCATCAAATATTTCAGGAACTTCAAGCTCGAACAGACGCTTCAGTAATCCAGGATGACTGCGGGAGAGCATAATCTGCGGACCTTTTGTTGTATTCTCAACTTTTGTGATATAAGCCTTGATGCGTTCGCTTTGTTTGAACTTTTCACCTGGCATCAATTCGCTAAGCGGAAGAACCGCTTCGATTTTACCAAGATCAATGTAAATGTTCCGCATATCTTGACGTTGAACTAGTCCAGTAACGATATCATCTTCTTTGTCGATAAAAGCATTATAGATAAGTCCACGCTCTGCCTCGCGAATTCGTTGAGTTACAACCTGCTTAGCAGTCTGTGCGGCAATACGTCCAAAATCACGCGGTGTCACTTCAAGCTCAGCGATATCTTCCAGCTGGAAATGCGGGTTAATTTCTCTGGCTGCCGGCAATGAGATTTCAGTCCTTGTATCCAGGACCTCCTCAACAATTAACTTGCGGGCAAACACTTTAATGACACCTGTATTGCGATTCATGTCAACACGCACGTTCTGTGCTGCATTGAAATTACGTTTATAACTAGAGATCAGCGCCGCTTCAATCGCTTCAAACAGCACATCTTTACTGATGCCTCTCTCCCTCTCCAGCTCATTCATTGCTTCAATAAACTCCATACTCATGAATTTCCGGCCCCCCTTTCAAGACGTTAAAAAATAATGGCCAATCTCGCACTTGCGACCTTGGCGTACGGTACTACATGTTCTTTTTTGCCCGCGGAGATGAGCAGTTCCTCGTTCTCGAACGAGAGCAAACGACCTTCAAATTCTTTGAGTCCTTGAATCGGCTCATAAACAGTCACATACACGTCCTTACCTACCGCTTTAGCTACATCCGCAGCTTTTTTGAGAGGACGCTCTGCTCCCGGCGAGGAAACCTCAAGGAAATATGCCTCAGGAATAGGATCATTCTCATCTAACTTCTGACTGAAATATTCGCTAATGATCCCGCAGTCATCAATATCAATGCCGCCTTCTTTATCTACGAATATACGCAGAAACCAATTGGAGCCTTCCTTCACGTATTCAACGTCCACCAGTTCGAAACCATTGTCGTCGAGATAGGGCCCGAGCATCTGCTCTACCGTTTGTTTAATTTTAGATTTGGGTGTGCTCAAAAGAAAATTACCTCCACGAACTTGTCTTTTGCTATATACCAAAGATAAAGAGTGGGTTTCCCCACTCTTTACACAACGGACTTATCTCATTATTACCAAAGAAATTATACCATAGGGAAACTGGACTGACAAGTGCTAGCCCTTGACTCCCCCTTTGGAGCACTCTTTTCTAGCCATGAAATAAGTGTTGTTAAAGCCTTTAAAATAGGGAAAGTTGATTGCTTTCCGGTAAGCCGCGGAAGCAGCCCATGCCGGTCAGCAGCTCTATAACCGTCTTACTTGCCTTTGATTTCTGCTGGAAATCTTCAATAGACAGGAACTCGCCAGCATCTTTCGCAGCAGCTATGTTGATAGCAGCATTCTCACCAATTCCCGCTAAAGCAGAAAACGGAGGAATCAAACTCTTGTCATCAACAATAAACTTATTCGCTTCTGAGCGGTAAAGATCAATGTTTTTGAATGTAAACCCACGTGCCGTCATCTCCAAAGCCATCTCAAGGACAGGCAACATAGCCTTTTCCTTAGGCAAAGCTTGAAATCCTTTTTGCTCAATCTCTACGATCTGACGGCTGATGGCTTCATACCCCTTACAGCACAATTCAATATCAAAATCTGCTGCACGTACAGAGAAATAAGTCGCATAATATTCAATAGGATGATACAGCTTGAAGTAGGCGGTACGTACTGCAGAAATTACGTATGCAGCAGCATGCGCCTTCGGGAACATGTATTGAATCTTTAGACAAGAATCAATATACCATTGTGGGACCTTGCACTTTTTCATTTCCTCGATCCATTCGTCAGACAAACCTTTACCTTTACGAACACTCTCGGTAATTTTAAAGGCCAAGCTCGCATCCATTCCCGCTTTATAAATTAAGAAGAGCATGATGTCATCACGACAACCGATAACGGTCTTAATGTTACAAGTGTTATTCTTTATAAGCTCTTGAGCGTTACCAAGCCAAACTCCAGTACCATGAGACAAACCTGATATTTGCAGTAAGTCAGCAAAGCTGGACGGCTTCGACTCAATAAGCATTTGACGTACGAACTTGGTACCCATTTCGGGCACACCATAGGTCGCAACCGGTGATCTGATTTCGTCAGGTCTTACTCCAAGTGCATCTGTAGAGTTAAACATGCTCATTACTTTCGGATCATTCATCGGGATAGAAGTTGGATCAACACCTGTCAAATCCTGAAGCATCCGCATCATCGTCGGATCATCATGACCCAGAATATCAAGCTTCAGCAAATTCGCGTCAAAAGCGTGATAATCAAAGTGTGTGGTCTTCCATTCAGCATTGACATCATCCGCCGGGAATTGTACTGGCGTAATATCTTCTACCTCCATATAGTCTGGAACAACGACTATACCACCCGGATGCTGTCCCGTACTACGTTTAACGCCTGTACAGCCAGCCGCCAGACGGCCAACTTCAGCTCCACGCCAACGTTTCTGGTGAAGTTCTTCGTATTTTTTTGCAAATCCGAAGGCTGTCTTCTCAGCTACGGTACCAATCGTTCCGGCACGGAATACATTTTTCTCACCAAACATTTCTTTGGTAAAGTTATGTGCATTCGGTTGATATTCCCCTGAGAAATTCAAGTCGATATCGGGGACTTTATCCCCCTTAAATCCAAGGAAGGTCTCGAACGGAATATCCTGGCCTTCACCTTTGAGCTTCAGACCGCAATCCGGGCAGACTTTATCTGGTAAATCGAATCCGCTCCGCACACTACCGTCCAGGAACCATTCATTATGGCGACACTCGGGGTTTAGGCAAATATAATGCGCAGGCAAAGGATTAACTTCTGAAATTCCTAGAAATGTAGCTACTACAGATGAACCTACGGAACCCCGCGAGCCTACGAGATACCCATCCTGATTTGACTTTTTAACGAGACGTTCAGAAATCAAATAGTTGGCAGAGAACCCGTATTTAATAATCGGTGCAAGCTCTTTCTCCAAACGGGCAATAACTACCTCAGGCAGCTCTTCACCGTAAATGGATTTGGCAGTATTGTAGCAGGTCTCGCGAATTTCTTCGTCCGCCCCGTCAATAATTGGTGTAAATAGCTTATCTGGAAATAGCTCCAGTTCTTCAAAACGCTCCGCCAGCTCAACTGTATTTGTGACAACGACTTCCATCGCTTTTTCAGCACCAAGAAATTCGAATTCAGACAGCATTTCATCTGT
The DNA here is from genome assembly GCF_038004505.1 of Paenibacillus sp. FSL R7-0048. Classification (NCBI taxonomy): domain Bacteria; kingdom Bacillati; phylum Bacillota; class Bacilli; order Caryophanales; family Paenibacillaceae; genus Paenibacillus; species Paenibacillus sp. FSL R7-0048. Next base: position 4,350,561 of record NZ_JBBORF010000001.1, read on the forward strand.
TGTGCGGAAGTGTGCATCCGGTTTGCGTTGGTCTTTAAGCGGACTAAAGCCCGTGATCCCATTAATCGTAATATCACGATACAGCTTGTCCCGGGGTTCAAGATAATGTACATTCCCCGTTGCGATAACAGGTTTATTCAACTGTTCCCCTATTTCGCAAACCTTCCGGACTACATCGCGAAGCTCATCAGGGCCTGCTACAAAGCCCTTGTCCACCAAGTGCATGTACATGGTCAATGGCTGAATCTCCAGCACATCATAAAAATGAGCAACCTCCATGGCTTCCTCAGTCGTTTTGTTGAGTACTGCTTCAAAAAACTCTCCACGTTCACAACCGGAAATCACTAGCAGTCCATCTCTATGCTCTTCCAGCTTGGATTTTGGAATACAAGGTACACGTTTGAAATATTCCGTATGTGACATGGAAATGAGCTTATAGAGATTCTTTTTCCCTATTTGATTTAGTGCATAAATATTACAGTGGAACGGTCGTGTGTTCGAAAGATCATTACCCACATAATCGTTTAGTCGATCAAGGCGGGTCATGCCCTTCATCTTTTCAGCATCTGCGAGCAATCCTGTTAATATACCGCCGAGTGCTATGGTATCATCAATCGCACGGTGATGGCTTTCCAGAAGAACTTTATATTTATCGGCTAATGTGTTCAGCCTGTGATTCTTCATGCTTGGATATAGTAACCGCGCGAGCTCAAGCGTATCAAGAGATGGATTCGGAAGCACAGGTTCACCTATTTTACGTAACGAGGCCTGAATAAAACCCATATCAAATCTGGCGTTATGAGCTACAAGGATACTGTCACCCACAAATTCAACAAACTTACGCAGCACTGGTTCAAGATCAGGAGCATCCTTAACCATTTCATCCGTAATATTGGTCAATTGCTGAATATGATAAGGGATTTTCTCATGCGGATTAACAAAAGTAGAATAACGGTCTACTTCTTTGCCTTCGCACATTTTAATGGCCGCCAGCTCCGTAATATTATTGCGGGTAATCGATAAACCCGTGGTTTCTATATCAAACACTACATAGGTAGCTGTCTTCAAGTCCAAAGGCTGAGCGTTCTCAACAATATTCACAGAGTCATTCACAACATTAGCTTCCACGCCATAAATCATTTTTATCTTATGCTTATGAGCTGCATGGTTTGCATCAGGAAAAGCCTGAACGCCGCCATGATCAGAAATCGCAATCGCAGGATGCCCCCACTGGGCAGCTGTTTTGACATAGGTAGTGATCGGAGTGACCGCATCCATCGTACTCATCGTAGTGTGAAGGTGGAATTCCACCCGTTTCTTAGGAGCTGTATCTTTACGCGCAGGCGGTGCCTTAACTTCCGTTAAATCCGAAGGGATCATCACGAGCTCAGGAATCTGCATAAAACGGTCATATTCTACTTTCCCGCGTGCTCTTACCCATTTGCCATTAGCTAGCTGACTCATAACCTTCAGATCATCTTTAGTCTTCGCGAACATCTTCATTTGTAGAGAATCCGTAAAATCGGTCAGACTGAAAGTGAACAAGGTACTGCCATTGCGAAGCTCCTTACGATCCAGACCAAAAATGGTACCCTGAATTGTAATTTTCTTCTCTTCATCTTGAATTTCAAGAATCGGCACGGCCTGTTCCTTAATTTCATACCCCACTTGAAGCTTAATTACTTCATTAGGATCGCTATCATCAGCAGGAGCTTCTGTTTCCACAGCAGTCATCATCTGCTCAACGATCTCGCGTTGTTCTTGCTGAAGCTTTTGCTGAAATTCTTCGAATGCTTCAACATTATTATTTTCGTTCTCCGCCATTAGTAATTTAACCTTTAAGGAGAGACCGAAATACTTATCATAAAATTTAATAATTGCTCCATCGATGCTTTTTTTGCGAGCTAACTCCATCGAAGTGGAATCACTCATCGTTAACATTAAAGTATCCTCTTTAAGCTCCTGCGAGGAGCGGGTCAGCCAGCCGTTTACCGATGGAATCTCCCGATGTACCCACTCCAGAAACAGTCCCCAATATTCCTGGACAAGCTCCGCTCTGCTAACCTTCTCATCATATAGGAACAAAAAGCTTACTTTAGCTATATGCTGTAGCTTCTCACGCATTCTAAGGCAAAATGTCCGATATACCTGTGCTGGAACCAGACTATCTTTCGCTATAACGATTTGCCAGTCCCGGTTGCCACGACTGATCTCAACACGTTCTATATACCCATCCAAAAAGTAGGGGTCCATGATTGCAGGTGGAATTTCACCCTGCTTCATCAAGAGCTCGAACCTTTTTCTTCTCTCCTGGTTTTGTTCCATGCTTTCCTCCCACCTTTAATAACCCAGTTAAAACTATCCATGATATACAGTGAAAGTACAATATGATAAGAAGAAACGATGTAGTCGACTTTTAAAGACGACAACTGTTTCTCGTAAAAATATAAGAATTTATAGTGAAAACCTATAAATTCTTATATTTTAAAAAGCTTCTGGGTTCAAAAAGCATTGGGTTCTTACGGCCCGCCGACTCCTCTCGCCAGAAGCTAAATTAAAATACTACAAGACTGTTGATCGGTGCCTAAAGATTAATATGCCTTTGCAAAAACCACAGTATGCTTGGCTGGTTGGCCACAGCATATGCAGACTTGCTTAGTCTCCGCTGGATCAAAAGGAATATTGCGGCTACCCGCACCTGTCTCTTCCTTAACTTTGGACTCGCATTCTTCGGAACCACACCATCCCGCTAGAGCAAATCCACGTTTTTCGTCCATCGAAGCTTTCATTTCCTCCAAGGAATCCACAGAATAGAAATGGTCCTCACGGAATTTCAGCGCACGTTCGAACATTTCATTGTGAACCTGTTCAAGCATTGTTTGAACCTCTTCTACGAGGTTTTCCTGTTGAATAACCTTCTTCTCACCGGTGACACGTGAGACGAGAACGCAGACGCCATTCTCCATATCGCGTGGTCCAAGCTCCAAACGTACTGGCACTCCACGCATTTCATATTCATTAAACTTCCAGCCTGGGGTAACATCTGAACGATCATCTACACGTACACGAACGCCAGCATTCTTCAATTCCTTAAACAGCTCGTCCGTCCGCCCAATCACAGCTTCGCGGGTCTTAGGAGGTCCGATAGGAATCATAATAACTTGCGTTGGAGCTACCTTAGGCGGCAGAACAAGACCGCGGTCATCTCCATGTACCATAATCAAGGAGCCAATCAAGCGAGTGGTTGAGCCCCATGAAGTAGTGTGTACATACTCCAAATTATTGTCACGGCTTAAATATTGAATCTCAAAAGCTGTGGCAAACTTGGTGCCAAGGTAATGTGAAGTAGCAGCCTGAACAGCGCGTCCATCCTTCATCATCGCTTCAATAGAATACGTATCTACCGCACCGGCAAAACGCTCGGAAGGTGTCTTTTGTCCGGTAATAACCGGAATGGCAAGATAGGTCTCGACAAAATCACGGTAGTTATCCAGCATCCGCATAGTTTCTTCACGAGCTTCCGCTTCATTCTCATGCGCGGTATGCCCTTCTTGCCAAAGAAACTCAGTAGTGCGGATAAATGGCAATGTACGTTTCTCCCAACGAACCACGTTCGCCCATTGATTGATAAGTACAGGAAGATCACGATAAGATTGAATCCATTTGGAGTACATGTGGCCGAACATGGTCTCTGAAGTAGGACGAACTGCGAGACGTTCCTCAAGTACGTCACCACCCGCTTCTGTTACCCATGGCAGCTCTGGATTAAAGCCTTCAATGTGATCCTTTTCCTTCTGAAAGAAACTCTCTGGAATGAACACTGGAAAATAAGCGTTTCGATGCCCAGTTTCCTTGAGTCGACGGTTCATTTCCTCCTGAATATGCTCCCATATTTCATAGCCTTCTGGCTTAAATACAATACAGCCACGAACAGGAGAGTAATCCATCAAGTCTCCTTTTTTAATAACATCAATATACCAGCGTGAGAAATCCTCGCTTTGCGGCGTGATTTCCGTAACGAATTGTTTATCTTTTGCCATGTAATGGAATGCCTCCCGAAGAAAATTAGCCGCTGATCAAACGTAAAATATCATTATACGTAACAGCAATCATTAATAAAAATAGCAGTGCAAAACCTACAAAGTGAACCATGCCTTCATGACCCGGATCCACAGGTTTGCCACGCAGTGCCTCTACACCTAGGAATGCCAGACGGCTTCCATCGAGTGCCGGAATCGGCAAGAGGTTAAATATCCCCAGATATAGACTCAAAATAGCGGCCCAGTATGTAAGATACTGAATACCTTGTTGAGCAATTTGACCGGTTACTTCAAACGTACGAACCGGACCTCCAATATCATCCATATTGAATTTATTGATCAATTGTTTAAAGCCCAAAAAGATAGCTTCTGTCGTATCGACCATAGCTTTTCCTGAACCTGTTATCGTCTCGCCAAAACCAGCTTTACGAGTAGGCAGCTCAGGAGTGATGCCTATTTTACCGCCTTCTTGCCCTTCCATACTACGAGGAACTAGCGTAACGTTAAGGGTTTCCTCTCCCCGCTGCAGCGTCCAGTTCATTTCTTTCCCTTTGGACTCCGAGGTCAAGCTAATCATTTTTTGGTAATCAGCACCGATCTTCTCACCATTGATGGAGACAATGATGTCGCCCTTTTGGAGTCCTGCTTCTTGCGCAGGCATTCCTTCGGAGACGTCGCCAATCTTAACAAAAGTAGGATTTTCAACTTGAATACCGACCATTTGCAAATGGATGGCGAAGAGTACAAAGGCTAACAGAAAGTTCATCACAGGACCCGCAACAATAGCCAACGCACGCTGACCCACGGTCTTGCTGCCGAATTGACGATCTTTAGGTGCAATTTGTGTCTGTTGCGTTCCTTTAATCATCATCGCTTGCGGATGAACATCATAAGTAGTAACTTCTCCGTCCACATCTAAGGTAATCTGCAATTTATCCTCGAGATCGGTATTCAGCGCCTCACCACGGATAACATTTCTACGGGTGTCTAGTGCATCCAGATAAATGTTTTTAACTTTATTGTCTTGTCCGAGCCTTACCGCAATGGTCTGTCCAGAACCAATCTCGACAATCTCAGGATCTTCACCAGCCATACGGGCATAACCGCCAAAAGGCAGTAAGCGAAGAGTGAACTGAGTCTCATTCCGTTTATAAGAAAACAGTTTCGGACCGAAACCGATAGCAAATTCCCTCACGAGAATACCGGCGCGTTTGGCAAAATAATAGTGACCCCATTCGTGTACAGTCACAAGTACAAAAAACATGAGCACCGTTAAAAAAACGACCTGAACCATTTCCAAACGTATCATCCCCCTTTAGGTGTAAGACCGAAGTATGTCCTCTTAATTTATCATTATTCTCCGATCAGGCACAAGAGAATCAACTGTCCCAACCTATTTTTAGGGCAAAGTAAGTATTTCCAGTCAAGCAATAACACCATCGGTGTCCCTTAAGGAGTCGGTACGCGTTTACGCGAGAAATATAAGGATACTGTATAAAGTGAAACTTATACTTTCTTATATTTCTAAAAGGAGATCTTTCAACGTTCTACAGCGTAGCTGCCAGTTCTCGAACACGTCTATCACAGGATTCAATTTGTTCCAGATTCGGATTATGCTCGTTATTATGACGATCTAGCACTTCTCCGATAATCTCCTCAATACGCAGAAAAGAGATCTCATGACTCAAGAATCGAGCAACAGCTATTTCGTTCGCAGCATTAAAAGCCGTAGTCGCTGTTCCACCAGCTTTTCCACAATCTATCGCTAGCTTCAGTGCAGGGTAACGTTCAAAGTCCATTTCACGGAAGGTCAAACGTCCTATCTCTGCTAACGACAAACGCTGTGCCGGAGATTCCCAACGAGCTGGATAAGTAAGTGCATATTGAATCGGGACACGCATATCGGGATTGCCAAGCTGGGCAATAATACTGCTGTCACGGAATTCAACATAAGAGTGAATGATGCTCTCCGGGTGCAGCAGCACATTCACTTGTTCATACGGAAGACCGAATAACCAATGCGCTTCAATAACCTCTAGGCCCTTGTTCACCATTGTAGCAGAATCTATCGTTATTTTCGCGCCCATGCTCCAATTCGGATGACGAAGCGCATCTTCTACCGTCACATCCTTAAGCTGATCACGCGTAAAGTCACGGAATGAGCCGCCGGATGCTGTTAAAGTAATATAGGCAATATCTGAGATGTTCTCGCCATTGAGACATTGATAAATAGCTGAATGCTCACTATCAATCGGCAACAGCTTAACTCCCTTACGATTAGCAAGATCAGTGACCAAATGTCCGGCCGTTACTAATGTCTCCTTATTGGCGAGTCCAATATGTTTGCCAGCTTCAATTGCCGCTAGTGTTGATTGAAGCCCTACGCTTCCCATAACAGCCGTTACGACCATTTCGGCATCGCCGCCAGCCGCCACTTCAACAAGCCCTTCATTCCCGCTGTAAAGCTCTATACCAGAAGGTAGGCTGGATCTAATCTCATCTGCCAGCTCTTTCGTTGCCACAGAGACTCTACGCGGGTTAAAACGACGAACTTGCTCCAGTAATAATGTTGTATTTGTTCCGGCCGCCAAGCCATCTACTTCAAAAGAGTCTGGGTGCATTGCGATGACATCTAGAGTCTGAGTGCCGATCGAACCCGTCGAACCTAGAACACTTATTTTTTTCATAGTTATACTCTCTCTCCCTTCGTTTAATAGTAAGGCATAAGCATTACAATATGTACGAATGGAAATACGATAATCCAGCTGTCACATCGATCAAGAATACCGCCATGCCCTGGCAAAAGTGTACCTGAGTCTTTAATGCCATACGCACGTTTATAAGCTGACTGCACAAGATCTCCAAGCTGTCCTAATATCGCACAAGAAAGCCCAATAAGCAATGCTCGTCCTATCGTCAAGTGTTCAGGAGCAAGCAGCGCAAACACGATAGAAATAAGCATCGAGATCAGTACCCCGCCAACAGCACCTTCCACCGTTTTGTTAGGACTGATGGCCGGCCAGAGCTTGTTCTTGCCAAAGCTTCTGCCTACAAAATATGCCCCCGCATCACTGCCCCAAATGCAGAACAGGAGCAAAAAAGTCCAGAACAAACCATGTCCGTCATCCGATGCACGAGCCACGGCCATATAAGAGAAGCCCATTCCAATGTATACAATACCAGTAAACAGCAAGGCTGTTACTCGAATATCTAATTTATTTTTAGTAAAAACGGTGACCAGAAGAAACAATAACAGCAGAATCCAAATCCCTTGCTCCCAGGACAACGGCTCATTAACACCAAGCAAATTCCATGGGATCATGAAGCTTAGAATAGCTGCGTAACCCAGAACAGTAGTACCGGAAAGCGTAGGAATACCTATCATTTTGACAAATTCATAAAAACCTATAAGAGCCATAGCAATAAGCAGAACCTGATACGGCCAGTTTCCCAGTACACATAACCCTAAAAATAATACTCCGGCAACAATTCCGGTAATCAATCGCTGCTTCAAAGGTTCCATCTCCTAACAAGCTACTTCAGTCCACCATAACGGCGTGTTCGTCGTTGATATTCAGCAACGGCCTGATGCAAATGCTCTTTGTCGAACTCAGGCCAGTACACATCAGTAAACCACAGTTCACTATAGGCAACCTGCCATAACATAAAATTGCTAAGCCGAATTTCTCCGCTTGTACGTATCAGCAAATCAGGATCGGGTAAACCAGCAGTTAATAGTCTGTTGTTAATCAACTCTGATGTAATTTCTTCTGGCGACAATATACCAGCTTGGATATCTTTCCCTAAGCTGCGCATACAGCCTTCTATTTCATTGCGTCCACCATAGTTAAGAGCAAAATTTAAGATCAATCCAGTATTCTCTTTTGTTCGAGCTACCGCCTCTTCCATAGCCTTACGGGTATATGAAGGTAAAGCGTCAGCGTCACCCATCATGCGTACTTGAACATTCTTCTCGATTAGCTCATCAAGCTCAATCGCCAGAAACTCCCCAGGCAAACGCATCAAGTAATCGACTTCTTCTTTCGGGCGTATCCAGTTTTCTGTCGAGAACGCATACATCGTTAAGTATTTAATACCTAATTCGTCTGCAGCGATCGTAGCACGTTTGACAGCCTTCATGCCGTTCTGATGACCCATAACGCGCGGTAAGCCGCGCCGTTTAGCCCAGCGTCCATTACCATCCATTATCACAGCCACATGCCGGGGAATGTTATCCGGTGAAATCTCGACTGACTGTTGCCTGTCTTTACGGCTCAGCCACGCTTGAATCCGTTTGATCATTTCCGTTTCCTCCAAGCTCTTATCAGAAAGAGACAAACCCCACCATTAACGGAGGGGCCTTAAGTCTCTTGAATATCATTAAACTTCCATAATCTCTTTTTCTTTGGAAACAAGCACTTTGTCAACTTCGGCTATGAACTTATCCGTTGTTTTTTGAATGTCTTCCTGATGTCCACGGGACTCATCTTCAGAGATACCGTTTTTCTCCATCTTTTTAATATCATCGTTGGCATCACGGCGAATGTTGCGGATCGCAACTTTCGCTTCTTCACCAAACTTTTTAGTCAGCTTAACCAAGTCCGTCCGACGCTCTTCAGTCAGCGGAGGGATAGAAAGACGAATAATGGTGCCGTCATTGGCAGGTGTCAATCCGATATCGGATTTCATGATCGCCCGTTCAATATCAGACATCGATGTTTTGTCCCACGGCTGAATCAACAGTGTCCGGGAATCCGGAGTACTAATGTTGGCCAGCTGATTAATTGGAGTAGGTGCCCCGTAATATTCAACTTGAATACGATCGAGAAGTGATGTTGTTGCACGTCCTGCACGTAATGTTGCCAAGTCCCGTTTCAGCGATGAAATCGCTTTTTCCATACGCTCTTCAGCATTTTTTTTGACCGATTGTGGCATTAATCTACACTCCCTTTAACAATCGTTCCGATCTTCTCACCGAGAACGACACGTTTGATATTGCCTTGTTCTGTAATGGCAAATACAATGAGCGGTATATTGTTATCCATGCATAAAGATGAAGCTGTTGAATCCATAACACCGAGGTTTTTGTTCAGAACATCCATATAAGTAAGCTGTTCGAATTTCTCAGCGGTACTATCTTTGAACGGATCAGCAGAATATACTCCATCAACCTTATTTTTCGCCATCAGAATAACTTCTGCTTCGATCTCTGCCGCTCTAAGTGCTGCAGTAGTATCTGTTGAGAAGAATGGGTTACCTGTGCCTGCTGCAAAAATAACAACACGGCCCTTCTCCAAGTGGCGAATCGCACGACGACGAATGTATGGTTCAGCAATTTGCTGCATCGAGATCGAAGTCTGTACTCTTGTTGGCACATCGATTTGCTCCAATGCATCCTGCAGTGCAAGTGAGTTCATTACTGTTGCCAGCATGCCCATATAATCTGCAGTAGCGCGATCTATGCCGCTTGCGCTGCCCGCGATCCCGCGCCAAATGTTCCCCCCGCCACAAACAATCGCAACCTGAACGCCAAGTTCTACAACTTCCTTGATCTGTTCAGCGATGGAAATAATCATGTCGGCATCAATACCATATCCGTTTTGTCCTGCCAAAGACTCTCCACTTACCTTAAGGACTACTCTCTTAAATACCGGCTGTTCCAAATGTATACCCTCACTTTCTGCAAAAGACGGAACACTACGTGTACGTGTTCCGCTCTTCTGATGCTTGCCTTTATTCAATTCTTCACATTTATGATGAAACTATTATTGATTAACTTGTGCCATAACTTCTTCAACAAAGTTATCCACTTTCTTTTCCAAACCTTCGCCTAGTTCAAAACGAGCAAAACGACGGATCGAGATGTTTTCTCCGATGGTGCTGATTTTTTCATTCAACAATTGGGAGATTGTTTTGTCAGGGTCTTTAACGAAAGTTTGCTCAAGCAAGCAATATTCTTCGTAATATTTACCAATACGTCCTTCAACCATTTTTTCAATGATTTTCTCAGGCTTACCTTCGTTCAAAGCTTGAGCTTTCAGGATTTCTTTTTCTTTCTCAACATCTTCTTGTGGAACTTCTTCACGACGAACATAACGTGGGTTTGCTGCAGCGATTTGCATAGCGATATCGCGAGCAAATTCCTTGAAGGAATCTGTTTTACCAACAAAGTCAGTTTCGCAGTTGATTTCTACAAGTACACCAATACGGCCGCCAGCGTGGATGTAAGATTCTACAACACCTTCAGTAGCAATACGTCCTGCTTTGTTTGCTGCTGCGGACAGACCTTTTTCACGAAGTAATTCTGCTGCTTTAGTGATATCGTTATTAGCTTCTTCAAGCGCTTTTTTACAATCAAGCATACCAGCGCCTGTTCTTTCACGAAGTTCTTTTACTGCTTTTGCATCAACTGCCATTGTTTATTCCCTCCAGGTAATTGTCGTTTTCTTACATTATTCAAGGCCTTTATCCTAAAAAAAGGGCAGTGAGAGGTTATCCACCTGCCAACCACCCTTTTCATTTAAGTTCTTGTATGTGTTAGTCGCTACTTAAGCAGTAGTTGTGTCTTCGCCTTGGTGAGCTTCAACAACAGCGTCTGCCATTTTACCAGTCAACAATTTAACAGCGCGGATAGCGTCGTCGTTACCTGGAATTACGTAGTCGATTTCGTCTGGATCACAGTTAGTATCAACGATAGCTACGATTGGAATACCCAATTTGCGAGCTTCTGCAACTGCAATACGCTCTTTACGCGGGTCAATGATGAACAGCGCGCTTGGAAGACCTTTCATGTTCTTGATACCGCCCAAGAATTTTTCAAGACGATCTTTCTCTTTGCGAAGAAGGATAACTTCTTTCTTAGGTAGTACTTCAAAAGTACCGTCTTCTTCCCAAGATTCCAATTTCTTCAAGCGATCAATACGCTTTTGGATAGTTTGGAAGTTGGTAAGAGTTCCGCCCAACCAACGTTGGTTAATGAAGAACATACCGGAACGTTCTGCTTCTTCTTTTACGGAATCTTGAGCTTGTTTCTTTGTTCCTACGAATAGGATTGTGCCGTTGTCACCAGCGACGCTTTTTACAAAGTTGTAAGCTTCCTCTACCTTTTTGACTGTTTTTTGCAAGTCAATAATGTAAATTCCGTTTCTTTCAGTGAAGATATAACGATCCATCTTTGGGTTCCAACGACGAGTCTGGTGACCGAAGTGTACCCCAGCTTCTAGAAGCTGTTTCATGGAGATTACTGCCATCTTCACACACCTCCTAAGTTTGGTTTATTGTGTGTCTCCTCCGCCATGCGTCATCTTTCAGCAAGACTTTCTTCAGAAGAAAGCACCCCTTGTCGAAATCAACCGGCGTGTGTTTTAACACCGTCAATTACTATACCATATTATCTCAGTGTATGCAACGATCACTTTAAAGTTATTAATTTCTCTATTATCGAGTCAATACTTTCTCCCTTATTAAAGCTATAAGAACCGGATTGAATTTTGGTATTAATCTTACGTTTGTTTGCAGCCTCTAGAAAAGTAGACTTATCTTTAATGACGCCAGCCTTCGCTAAAATATCTGTTGTTGCGGTCAATGTGCTGCCAGATGGAATTCGAACAGAAACACTAGCATTTGCTGTGACTTTAGGCGTTACAGGAGCTACAGCGGTTGGAGCGGCACTGGCCTTTGGAGTGACCTTTGGCTGCTCAACCTTGCCGTTAGTAGGCGTAGATGGCTTGTTCGGCGCAATGGCTTTATCAGAGCTCTCAGGCGTTGTAGGTGACACTGCCGGCGTGGGGGAGGCTGCAGCAGCCGGCGCAGAGGGGCTGACGTTCTCCTTGCTTTCTGCTGTCGCCCCCCCGGTCTCTGTGACTTCCTCTTTATTATCATTCTCAGTTTCCCCTGAGGAAGGTACTGCAGCTTCATCGATGACTTTCATATTCAGTTTCTCCGCACCCTGTAGAACTTGTTCTTTGGTAAGTGGAGCCGCTCCACCGGAGATCATTAATTGAAGTAATAAAGCGCCAGTAATTAGTCCTGTGCCTAGCCCGAACAAGAATGAACGGTTCTTAATCATACCGATTCCTCCTGTTTGGCAAGTTGCAGAATCAGTTGCACTTCCCCTCGCTGAAGTCCAGCTGTCTTGGCAATGGAGTCTATCGATTTGCCCTGCTCATGCAGTTCAAACAATCTTGGGTAACGTAATTTTATCGAACTAATAGGTTTCGCTTTCACATCTGGCGACACTGAACTCATCTCTGCTGGGAGAGACGGATCTTCGTTTACACCAACTTTAACCTTCGAACCTTGTTCAACCGACACTGCAAGTTCTTTCAAACTCTTTTCTTCCTCGGCCACTCGTGCTTCTAGCTTTAAAGAGCTGTTCTGCAACTCTACCACTTGACTCTGTAATTCATTAACCTGTCCCTGCAGTACATTATGATTAGTTTGCGATTGTTGTTTAATACTACTAACTAATTGTACCAGTTCCTCATTCTCGCGCTCTATGTCTGCCATATATAGCTCAAGCGCAGCCTCTGTATCTTTGAGGCTTTGCTGATTAGCTTTTCCTTCCTTTACACGTGCGGGAAGTAAAAGGGCATAAAGAATAGCGGCGACACCTACTAGCACAATATAAACCCATGGTTGCAAGTGCCTTATCTCCTTTTACATATCAGATGTAGATTCGTGTAGATTCTTATTAAAGACTTAGATCAATGCGTTGGCCTTTGTAAGGATGCTCAGCATCACGGGTTGCAGGCGGGTTCGAATGTTTATCTGACGAAGAATTGCCACCTGAATGCTGATTGCCTTTTCCACCGCCATCCCGTAAAGCTGATTCAGAAGACTCATCCACTTCAGTGCTCCGCATGGCCAATTCCTGACTTTGTTTTACATTTTGCCCAGCCAATTGATGTTGGTCGATAGCAGGACGTTGCTGAGATTCATTCTGAAGCTTGCCCGCCTCCGTGGTGCGAGGCAAAGCAATTTGCAGTTCCACCGGTTTTAGGCTCATCTTAACCCTTCTCTCACAAGTAATGGCCGGCCGCAAATGCTGCCCGCCCGATTAATTGTACGGCGTTAAAGATATATCCCCATCACTGTAAATAAACACAACCCGCTCCGTAGCATCCTTAACAAATCGGGTATATCTGCCGATCATGATCTTTGAACCGCCATAAATGGTTTTGATAACCTCAACTCTCGCTCTACCTGTATCTTCTAACATTCTTTCTATCTCTAGCACCCGTTCTTTAATTCTTTTTTCTTCACGTTGATGGGATTGTTTTGTAGCATTTAATTTGACGCGAAGCGCCACTTTATCCGCAGGGAGCTGACCGTTAGTAGCCAATTGATTTAATAGATACAAAGCTTTAGAGGTTTTATCCTCGTTCTCCAGCAGCTGCCGCAGCTCTTGACGAAGTTCATTAATCTCATTTCTAAGCTCTGGAACCACGCCTACCTCAATCACAGTCGCAGTGGACATGGTGTTACCTATAGTTCTTGCTACAACTCTTTCTCCAGACTGAACGATTCCACCCACAATCAAACCTTTAGAGCCGTTACAGATAACATCTCTACCAGCACGTATATTGGAGTGCATAATACTCTGAGAAACAATTACATCTTCCCCAGCGGTTACGTTTCCATCTTGAATGAAAGAAACCTTCACACTTTTTCCAGCGGTAACTTGGCCTTTGTTATATCCGATAATTCCACCAGTAATTTCAATGGAGCCCCCAGAGATTAACTCTGCACCTTCAACGCCGCCTACAACCCGAATATCACCGGCAGACTTTACCGTAAAGCCTGAAAGGACATTCCCACGTATGACGACTGTACCTACAAAATCAATATTTCCAGTGCCGTAATCGACATCACCATTCACTTCATATACAGGAAACACATTGATTTTCCCGTTATCAGTTAACGTGACCAGTCCATCAATCGCTGCGTACATCGAAGTGCCATCGTTATCAATGAGTACATTTTTCCCGATTTTAAAATGAGCTTCCTTTCCAGCCTTGAAAGCAAGCTCATCACCAGTTACAGTCATCCCTAACTTTCCAGGCTGGGCAGGGATAATTTTAGCTATTAACTTTCCTTTAAGCACATTACGAAGCCGGACCAAGTCCTTGTAGTCGACCTTACCATCCGCTTTCTCAAGCGGTTTGCGGTCCTCTTCCAGATCAACTGTAAGCATAACTCGTCCATCTGTGCCATGCACAGCAGGATAACCTGCAGCAATCGGAACTTTACTCCAAAAAAACTCCTCAGGATGACTACTAATACGTTCGACAACATCACTCTTGATACCGTAGCGAATATTGTGACTGTGCAGGAAGGCTTCCAGTTCTGTAGATGAGCAGGAAAAATTCTCATCCTTTTTGGAGAACTGCAAATACGCGATTCCTTTGTCCTCCGAAAAAGTTATACTCAAGTACTGATTCAAAGCATATTGACCGATCAAATTTTGCTCCCCCTTGTCACCGCTAACGGTTAATCGTTCTGCATAAGGAGATCACGGTTCTTCTCGAGCGTTCCCCTCAGCCGCAAAATAGCTTTGGAATGCAACTGCGAAATTCTTGAAGGAGATAACGACATGACCTCAGCAATCTCACTTAAAGATAAATCTTCATAATATAAAAGGGACACAACGGTCCTTTCTTTCACCGTTAATTTCTCAATACCTTTGGTGAGCGCTTCGCGCAAGTAGAATTCATTTACCTTGCTATCCGGATTCTTAGCTTTATCGTCCACCAGTATGGACATTCGGGTCTCTGATTCCTCTTCACGAATCGGGTCTTCCAGTGAACAAAGTGACATCACAGCCACATCCTGCAACATATTTTGAAATTCCAGTTCACTAATATTAAGGTATTGGCTCATTTCCTCGTCACTAACTGACCTTAAGTGCTTCTGCTCCAGCTGCTGATAAGCGTCCTCAATTTTTTTAGCTTTTTCCCTAACGGATCTAGGTACCCAATCACTTTGGCGTAATGAATCTAATATCGCACCACGCACACGCCAGGACGCATAGGTCTGAAACTGCAATCCTCGTTTGTAGTCGAATTTCTCAATCGCATCAATTAGTCCCACAACCCCATTACTGGCTAAATCATCTTTGGATACATTTTTGGGTAATCCCACAGCCAAACGACTGGATACATAATCAACAATATGGAGATAACTCTCTATCAGCTTCTTTTTGGCATCAGGGTCTCTGTGTTCTTTCCACTGTTCCCATAGCTCGTCAGTTTCCAATTGAGAAGCTTTACGCTCGTTCAATAGCTTTCACCCTTCCCAAAGTTTAGTCAGCGAGCATTCGCGGCGAAATGTACCTTCCAATAAGATCACCGATTCCGCCTCAGCCCTCACTTATTCTTCTTTCAGGTGACGAACGGCCTTGGCCAATTCTTCAGGATCCTTCATCGAAACTAGCTTAGGAGGTGTAAGAGGCTTAAATCCCTCGCTATTTTCGTTTCCTTGTCCTGGCTTCGGTTTTAGTAGATTGATTAATTCTTCATCCTCATTAGGCGTGCTGATATCCAGCTTCGCCCCAAGTTCTTCACCACCAGTATCCACTTCATCCGGAGGCGATGTTTGAATCATAATAAAACCCAATACCCATCTTACGAGGAAAGCAAGCAGAAACCAGATGATAAATGCAATTAGGCTTCTTAATAAACTAGTACCCAATACATTGTTACTGTAGGTTACAAAAAAGGTAAATATGAAACCTACCAAACCCGACACCAAGTTTATCAAAATGTTTCCAATCATATTCATAATTATAGTTCCTTAGCGCCTTTTTGCACACTGCGAATAAACAATATACCAGTGTTGCAGGCTATTTCTATCGTACGGCCATAATTGCCGCCTGTGTCTTCTGCGATTAACGGAATTTTTAAATTTTCAAGTGCTAGTTTACAAGATTCAACATTACGAGGCCCGATCCTCATGGTGTCGCTCCCCCCGGCAAAGGCAAACATTTGTGAACCTCCGGCCATCTTGGCTACGATCCGGCTCCGAACCGCCCCAAGCTCTAGCAGACGGGATAAGAGCTCCGGCACTGCAGTATCTGCAAACTTAGCGATGTTTAACTGCCCTTCCCTAGCAATCTCAGATGATGGGAGCATTACATGCGCCATCCCTGCAAGCTTTTTTCCAGGGTCAAACAATGTTAATCCCACGCAGGAGCCAAGACCTGTGGTACGAATTAAACTGTCTTGGCTACCCACGTTAAGATCCGCCATCCCTACTTTAATAATGCTTTGTTCTTCAATCATTTTCAAAAGGAACTCCTAGCGATTTGAAGATTTTCGGGAATGATTCCGGATCGGGAATAAGGAAAAATTGCCCTTCAATTTCGTTTTTTCCTTCGAAGAAGGTAGTGTCGATCAACAATGCATCGTCCCCCATCTGCCCGAATTGCAGCAGACCGTAGCTAAGGATAGCGCCAGCCATGTCCATAGCAAGGGCCGGCACCGTTGGATACATAGAAAGTGCGGTGAAATCTGCTAGAGAAGAAAGATACGATCCTGCCAAAATATTGCCAATTTCGCTTAGTGCAGAGAGCTCCATTTCTCCAAGCTCTTCATTACTCGATAGCTCAATGCCCGCAATACGACTAAGCAAGTTCATAGCCGCTTCTGGTGACAGAATGAAAAACAGGTTACCTGGAGCTTCACCCTCCACACGTAGAAACACCGCATATACAAGTTCTTCGGCTCCGCCAACTTTATCTGTTATTTCTTCAAAGTTAAGGAGCTGTACCTTAGGAACAGCCATATCTATCGGCTTATTCAAGAGCTGTGATAATGCGGTGGCTGCATTTCCAGCACCAATGTTCCCAACTTCCTTAAGCACATCCATTTTGAAATCCTTATAGTGCTTAAATAGTTCCACAGGTTAGCCCTCTAGGCTTTCTAATTGAACGATTTCGCTTTTGTTAAGCACTTCTGACAAGTTAAGCATAATCAGTAAGCGCTCGTCTCCAATCTTGGCCACCCCATCCAAATACTTTGCCTTGATGCCGCCAACAACATCAGGAGGTGTATCAATAGAATCTCTGTTCAAATCTATAACATCATTTGCAGAGTCTACAATGAAGCCTACTTCCATTTCATTAACAGAGACGATGATGATTCTTGTCTGATCGGTGTGTTCAGCCTCTTCGATGCCGAAACGGCCCCGTAGATCAATTACAGGAATAACAACCCCACGTAAATTAATTACACCTTTGATAAATGAATAGGTCTTAGGTACACGAGTAATGGGCATCATGCGCTCAATAGTTTGTACCTTTTCAACTTCAATTCCATATTCCTCTACGCCTAATTTAAACACTATCACTTTAATATCTTCAGCCATGGAATGAACCTCCCTGTTCTATCCTAGTTATTTAATAAAAGCGTTCGGATCAATAATAAGTGCTACTTGACCATCACCAAGAATGGTTGCGCCAGATATTCCTTGTACATCAGGCAAATATTTACCCAGATTCTTAATCACAACCTCGTTCTGGCCAATAAAATCCTGTACTGCTAAGGCAACTAATCTTTCTCCCTTGCGCACCACTACGATTTCTGTTTCTTCTTCGGTACTCTCATCATAATCTGGTACTGAAAAGAGACGACTTAGTGAAACCAGAGGAATATGCGAATCACGGAATTCTACCATTTTATTGCCATGGATTGTACGGATCTGAGATTGCTTCACGATTCCGGTTTCCACTATAGAGGTCAAAGGAATGGCATACTTCTCGGAACCTAATCGGATAAGCATTGCAGCAATGATTGATAGAGTTAAAGGCAGCTGCACTGAGAAATTTGTTCCTTTACCTGGAGCAGAATAAATCGTTACATTGCCGCCTAAAGAAGAAATCTTAGATTTCACTACATCCAGCCCTACCCCGCGGCCTGAAACATCAGAAATGACCTCTGCTGTACTGAAGCCTGGGGCAAATAACAACTGAAAAGCTTCATCGTCCGACATACTGGCTGCCTGCTCTTGTGTTATAACACCCTTCTTCACAGCAGATTTCAGAACCTTCTCTGGATAAATCCCTGTTCCATCTTCTTCGATCTCAATGAAGACGTGATTACCACTGTGGAAAGCCCGCAAATAGACCGTTCCGGTCTCAGGTTTACCAGCAGCAACACGATCCGCAATGGATTCGATACCATGGTCAACTGCATTACGCAATAAATGCACCAGCGGATCCCCGATTTCGTCAATGACCGTTCGGTCCAGCTCAGTTTCTGCTCCCGTGATGATAAGATCTACTTTTTTGTCTAGTGACTTGGCTAGATCACGAATCATACGTGGGAATCGGTTAAATACTGTATCTACTGGAACCATCCGCAGCTTCATTACAATATTCTGGAGATCTCCGCTTACCCGGCCCATATGCTCAACCGTTTCTGTAAGATCACCATTTTGAACCTCAGAAGCCAGCTGTTCCAATCGGACACGGTCGATAAGAAGTTCACTGAATAAATTCATCAACACGTCCAAACGTTCAATATCTACACGAATGGTACGTGATGGTGCCCCACCTGTTTTGTGAGCTGCCGGTTTGTTTCCTTCTTCTTTGGTTGGCAGGGGTTTAGCGGCAGAAGCGGCAGGTGTAGCTGCTGCTGGAGCCTCAGTAGTCGTGGCAGCCACTTCAGAGGCTGCTGCTGTTTCTTGACCCAGCTGTTGCAGAGAGTCTTGATCCAATGCTACTGCCGATACCTTATCAATCTCAGACAGATTTAGTATCATAGCCTGAATTTGATCAGCACTTTTTTGAGTTATGTAATAGAGAGAGAAGCTTTGATCAAATTTCTCTTGTTCAATATCCTGAACGGATGGGAAGGATTTAACCACTTCACCTGAACGCTCCAAAAGATCAAACACCATATATGCACGTACTGCCTTAAGCTGACAATCCTTGCGAATGGTTACGTCCACATATAATACTTGATGTCCTTCTTGAATCGACTGTTCTAGAACAGAAAATTGAAACTCATCTAAATGAATCGGGGTTTCAACCGCTTGTGCAGCAGGTCCTGAGACAGAAGCTGCCTCACCACCCGCAACAGGAATCTCTCCCCGGACTATAGCCTGTAAGGAGGAGACGATAGACGAAACATCCGCTTTACCCTCGCCTCCTCCCGTAATATCCTCAACCATAGACTCCAAGGCATCCAAACTTTTGAACAACGTATCAAAAATGAAATCCTGCATGCGCAGTTTGTTGTTGCGTACCAAATCAAGAACATTTTCCATTTGGTGTGTGAGTGAAGCCAAATCTTCAAAGCCCATAGTTGCTGCCATACCTTTTAAGGTATGCGCAGAGCGGAATATTACCTGTACAATACTAATGTCCTCAGGATTCGCTTCCAGCCCCATCATGCTCTCGTTCAATGACTGCAGATGATCGTTCGACTCATCAATAAACATGGATAAATATTGGTTCATGTCCATCAGTGAGCACCTCCCCTTTGAGTTCGCTTTTCTGTTATTTAACAGCTTGCACCAGCCTTGGAGCAATTTCTTGCAAAGGCAGTACGTGCTGGACGCACTGTAATTCCACCGCAGATCGCGGCATTCCATATACGACACAAGTTTCTTCGCTTTCAGCAAAGGTTGAGGTTACCCCAGAGTCGTATAAGGATTTCATCATTCTTGCCCCATCACTACCCATCCCTGTCATTAGTAACAAATGACGTTCTAACGATGTGAGCGGCAGCAATGATTCAAATAAAACATCCACAGAAGGTCGATGGCCATTACGTGCCTCCTCCTTTGTGAGTACAACCGCATATTGCCCTCTAGAGGATGGGACAACTTGTAAATGATAGCCTCCAGGTGCTATATAAGCAGTTCCTTTTTGCAATATCATCCCCTGCTCAGCTTCAATCACTTCTAGCGGGCTGAAGGTATTCAGTCGCTGGGCTAGTGATTTGGTAAAGTTAGGCGGCATATGCTGCACAATAACAATAGGCGCTGGAAAATCTGCAGGAATCTTCTCCAGAAATACCTTTAGGGCACGTGGTCCACCTGTAGAGCACCCCACGGCAACCAACTTTTGCAGATCATTACTCCCATACTTCCGGACCTGAGGATTTGCAGGAGCGTCAGAAGACACTTCCACTTTAGGTTTAGGCAACGGTTTTGGTGGGGTAGCGTTATTCTCTACTCTTGACCTTGCATTACTCTTTTCTGATAAAGGTGGTGGAGTAGAGATTAATGGTTTTGCTGCTCTTTTAGGAACAGTATGATCTAACGGCTGCTTCACCCGCGGTTTTTTGGTCACTTCATTTTTGAGTGAAGCTTTAGGTTCTACCTTGGGTTTGCCGGGCATCACTCTCGGTACAGTTGGCGGTGCGACTTCTACTGGCGGTATGTCTGGCAACTTAAATGCAGAAGCACGTGCTTCGCGCTGCTCCCGGGCCATCATAGCCTCTTTCATTTGTTCCCTTAAGGATTCTCCCACTCCCATGATATCCTGAGAGTTGGTAATCGAAGGTTTACGAATAAAGTCAAAAGCGCCCCATTCCAGTGCAAGAATGGTTTCCTTCATGCCCTCTTCATTGATCCCTGACAGCATAATCACTGGCAGAGGGTCTGAGGCCATTATTATTTTCAGCGCTTCCAGGCCGTTCATTTCTGGCATTTCTACATCCATAGTAACCAGATCTGGACGAAGCTCATTGATTTTTTCGATAGCCTCACGACCGTTTTTTGCTGTTGCCGTCACCTGAAAGTCAGCGTCATTTTCAATTAAATCGGAAATGATCTTGCGCATAAATGCCGAATCATCAACAACCAATACTTTATATGGCTTCATATCATTTCCACCTCTGTCCCAAATTCAGAACAACTATTTACTTCGCTTTAACCATTTATGGATAAAGCCTTTAATCCCTTGGACTTTTGTGGTCTTTTTAGAATCAATGGTCAAATAACTTAGGGCAAGCCGATGTATATCCTTTGCAGCAATACTGTTTGGAAAAGCCAATGTGAAAGGCGTTTGCCTTTTGACAGCCTGCACTACATGGGCATCTGAGCTTATATGACCAAGATAAGAAATATCTAATTGCAAAAAACGACTGGCGGCCATTCGGATCTTGTCGCTTGTCGCTATGGCTTCCCTTTCATCACCTGCCTGGTTCACAATCAATTTAAAGGAAGTCTCAGGATAGGAACGATTCACAACCTTCATTAATGCGTATGCATCTGTGATAGCTGTTGGTTCTGGTGTAGTAACGACTAAGCAATCGTCGGCAGAAGTTATAAACTTCATCGTTTCCTTAGATAATCCAGCACCTGTATCGAACAAAATATAATCCATGCTGTCCGCGATAAGTGCTATCTGATTTGTGAAATAATCAAGATCAGACTCTGAAAGAGTAAATAGCTCATCCATTCCAGAGCCACCAGCTATAAAAGGGAGCGAATTCGGACCGTATTGAATAATCTGCTCGATATCCGCTTCTCTTTTTAACAAATGATAAAGATTATATCTCGCCGATACGCCCATCAACACATCTATATTAGCCATGCCGATATCTGCATCGAACAGCAAAACCCGTTTGCCCATAGCTTTTAAAGTTAGAGCGAAGTTAAGTGTAAAATTCGACTTACCAACGCCCCCTTTACCACTACACACCGTAATGATCCTGGCGGATGATCCCCCTCTTACAGCTACTTTAGAATCCTGACTGGATACAAGCTGTCTTAAGGATTGTGCCTGATCCATCATGTTTCACCTGTTCCAAGAAGCAACTCACTAAGCTGTCCTTTGGTAGCCATAAGCAGATCATCAGGTACATTTTGACCATCGGTCATATAAGACAAGGTAAGTGGGAAGTCATTCAGGACATTAAAGAGCGGGCCGTAACTCCCCGTCTCATCCAGCTTTGTGAAAATAACCTTGTCCAGTCTATATCTGCCGAAATGCTCTGCAATAAGTTTCATATCTCGGCTTTTGGAGGTCAGGCTAAGCACAAGATAGGTTTCACTTCTCAATTCCTTCGCAAGCAAGCTTTGCAGTTCTGCTACTAGCATATCATTGCGATAATTTCGGCCAGCTGTATCCATTAATACTAGATCACAACTCTCCAAGCGAAAGAGTGCTCTTTGCAAATCTCCTGGCGATTGGACAACCTCCAGTGGGACATTGAGGATAGCAGCATAGGTTCGCAACTGTTCAACAGCTGAGATTCTATACGTATCGGAGGTGATAAATCCTACCTTGCGTCCGTGCTTAAATAGCTGTTCTGCCGCAAGCTTAGCTATGGTTGTGGTCTTTCCAACTCCAGTGGGTCCGGCAATATATACAATTTGAGTATCCCGGGCAATTCCATCAGCAATTCGTCCCGTCAGGAAACCATCAATCTGTTCTTTAAGAGATCCCATAAATTTCTCAGGTCCCCAAGTACGCCCTTCATCTACCCAACGTTCCGAGATGTTACTGATCCATTCCTCAACAAGCACAGCATCCATTTCTTGCTCTAATAAAAGATCCCGTAGCTCCTGCAGACTGTCTGGCAGTTCTCTTCCACCTGAGGATTGTCTGGCAATTCGCTCCATCCAGAGCTTCATATCTCTAATCTCACGTAGAACATCATTTTCGAGAGCAGTGGCAACCTCTGGCGATTGTTCTAATCCTAATGATTCATACAACGCTGATACAGAAGGTGCATCTTCCAGATTTAATTCAGGAAGTTTTTGCTCAGGTACTGGCTCCGGATGCTTGGCTATCGATTCTTGTACATTGATAGCTTCCGATAAGGCTGCGGCAATCTCAGCAAACGTCCGTGACTCTTCTGGCTTTTCTAATGAAACAGAAGGTACGGAAGGTATAGAAGATGTAGTTGAAGCAGATGACGCTTTTTGATAAGCCTGTGGTACTGCACTCCGTGGAATGTTCATCGCTGGCGCAGCCGGCTTTTTTGGAACATTATTCTTCTCTGCCTTTTCTACTGCTGCTACAACTTCTATTTTTTTCTTCTTAAATAACCCTAAAAATCCGCCGATTTTGATTTCCTTTGTACTTAAAATGACGGCCTCGCTCCCAAGCTCGTTGCGAATGGAAAGCATGGCGTCAGGCATCGAATCGACCACGTAACGCTTCACTCTCATAAATTCACCACTCCGACGCTTTGTATTTCAATGTTAGGCTCTAGCTCGCTATAAGACAGTACAGGAATGTCCTGCATCGTTCGTTCAATCACCTGCCGCAAATACATACGAATGGTTGGTGATGTGAGCACTATTGGCTGTTGCCCTGTCTGCAGCAATCGATTGATCTGTTCACTTAACCGCTGATAGATCGTTTGTGTCGAAGTTGGATCAAGGGCCAAATAACTTCCCTGTTCAGATTGCTGCACACTCTCGGAAATTTTCTTTTCAAGATTAGGTCCAACCGTGATGACTTTCAGTGTCTCTCCTACTTGTGAGAATTGCTGAGTAATCTGTCTGGACAAGGACTGACGAACATATTCAGTGAGAATATCCGGATCCTTGGTGTATGTCCCATAATCCGCCAATGTCTCAAAAATCGTAACCAAATCTCTGATCGATATCTTTTCACGAAGCAGCTTAGCAAGAACCTTCTGCACATCCCCAATCGCCAATACGGAAGGAATAAGATCGTCGACGAGCACTGGATAATTATCCCTAAGGTTGTCCACCAGCATCTTAGTTTCTTGTCTTCCTATCAGCTCATGTCCATGACGTTTGATTAACTCCGTCAGATGTGTTGCGACAACAGATGGAGGGTCTACTACAGTATAGCCGGACAATTCAGCCCGCTCTTTAACCGATTCATCAATCCATAATGCTGGAAGCCCAAAGGATGGTTCGATGGTCTCAATACCGTTTATAGATTCATCATCATATCCTGGACTCATTGCAAGGTAATGATTAAGTAATAATTCACCACCGCCGACTGTATTTCCTTTAATTTTTATGACATATTCATTCGGTTTTAGTTGAATATTGTCGCGAATGCGAATAACAGGTACTACAAGACCCATTTCTAGGGCACATTGCCGTCGAATCATGATGATACGATCTAACAGATCGCCTCCCTGACCTGTATCCGCCAAAGGAATAAGACCATAACCAAACTCGAATTCAATGGGATCAACTGACAGCAAATTAATGACACTTTCCGGACTTCGTACCTCTTCAATCTGCTTCTCTTCAACAAGTTGCTCTTCGGCAATCTGTTTCTTATTTAAATTTTGTCCCATACGGTAGGCTGCAAAAGCCAGCAATCCGGCCAATGGGAGCGTTGTAATCATATGTATGGGTGTAAAGAGTCCAAGAAAAGCTACCGTAACTGCGACAATATACAACAATTTCGGATAGGACAACAACTGTCCTGTCAGCTCTTCTGCAAGATTACCTTCCGAAGAAGCTCTAGTAACAATCAAGCCGGCTGCTGTCGAAATCAGCAAAGCTGGAATTTGACTGACGAGACCGTCCCCGATGGTTAATACAGAATAAGTGGATAACGCAGTAGCAAAGTCCATCCCGTGAACCATCATACCGATGATAAATCCACCGATGAGGTTGATCAGCAAGATGATAATACTCGCAATCGCGTCTCCTTTAACGAATTTACTCGCACCGTCCATGGCTCCGAAAAAATCCGCTTCGCGTTCTACGTTACGACGACGCTCACGTGCCTGGGTTTCGTTAATCATGCCTGCGTTAAGATCGGCATCAATACTCATTTGCTTACCGGGCATCGCATCCAAGGTAAATCTAGCGCCTACCTCAGCTACGCGCTCTGAACCTTTGGTGATAACAATAAACTGAACTACTACCAGGATCAGAAACACGATAAACCCAACAGCAATTTGTCCGCCAGCGATCCAGCTACCGAAAGTAGATACCACTGAACCGGCATCTCCGTAAGTCAGGATCAGTTTTGTAGTCGAGATGTTAAGTGACAGACGAAACAGTGTGGTTACTAGGAGCAATGAAGGGAAAATTGAAAATTCGAGTGCATTTTTCGTATTCATAGCAACCAGAATGATAATTAATGCGATTGAGATGTTAATAACAAGCAAAACGTCCAATAGCCAGGACGGGATAGGCAGAATCATCATAAGCACGATCCCGATGATGCCTAGCAAAACTGTTAAATCTTTAGCTTTCAATGTCCTAACCCCCCGCCTTATCTCCTCTTACCTTTAAGCTTATATACATATGCCAGCACTTCAGCCACAGCCTGGAACAGATCATTTGGAACGACATCTCCAATCTCTGCCCTTTGGAATAATGCCCGTGCCAGCGGTTTGTTTTCCATAGTCACGACGCCGTGCTCTTTAGCCAGCTCCCGGATGCGAAGTGCTACATAATCCTGCCCTTTTGCTATAATCTGCGGTGCTTCCATCTTGGTACCGTCATATTTAAGCGCAACAGCAAAGTGCGTAGGATTCGTAATGATTACATCCGCATTTGGAACTTCCTGCATCATACGCTGCATGGCCATTCTACGTTGGCGTTCCCTGATCTTACCTTTGATTAGAGGGTCACCCTCCATTTTTTTGTATTCATCCTTGATATCCTGCTTGGACATTTTTAGGCTTTTTTCATGCTCGTATTTCTGATACATGTAGTCCAGAAAAGCCATAACCAATAGGGCAGCCCCGATTTTCAAACCAAGACTCATCGTCAGCTTGGCCGCAAATTTAAAAATCCCCTCCGCACTGATATGCGACAGGGATGCAAAGTTCTTCTTTTCTCCCCATAAAGTGCTATATACCAGATAAGCGATAATTAGAAGCTTAAATATGGATTTCAGGAACTCGACAAACGAACGCATGGAGAAAATATTTTTGAACCCTTTTATCGGATTAAGCTTGCTGAATTTAGGGGTGATCCCCTCTCCTGTGGTCATAAATCCCACCTGCGCCAAATTGCTTACCAGCGCCATAACAAAAACTATTCCAAGTAATGGAGCTAGCAAAATCAGTATTTGTAGTCCATATTGATTAAATAGCAGCGTTATATTCTCAGGAGTAACCTCCAGTGTCATTTGATTCTGAAATACGTCCATATATAGCTTCATGAAACGCTCTTTCATAAAACCACCAAACATCATCAAGCTAACTATTGCGGATAACAATACAACTGCACCGGATAGCTCAGCACTTTTGGCTACTTGACCCTTTTTACGAGCATCTTGCCGTTTCTTCGGGGTTGCTTTTTCCGTCTTTTCACCGGCGAATTGTTGAAGATCCAGTCTATACCGCTTCGTCTTAGGCATAATACGCTCCCCTTACGGTCACCTACGGACTCTTCCCCATGAGACTCAATAAATTCTCCATGGATTCGAACATGATATCGAAGAGATTCTGAAACAGCACAGCCAGACCAGGCATGAGCACTAAAAGCAGTGCAAGACCTATAATGATTTTGAGCGGAACCCCAATAACAAATACATTATATTGCGGAGCCGTTCTCGCCAAGAAAGCAAGGCCAACATCAGTCAGAAACAGCGCAGTTACTAAAGGAGCCGACATTTGAAAAGCGAGTACAAAGGACTGCACAAATGTTCGAACCAGAAACTCTGATAAACTACCGTCAATCATGCCTAGAAATAAATCATTATTCATAGGAACCCATTTATAACTGTACACAATAGCATCTAGCAGATGGTGATGACCATTCATGCTCAGAAACATTAGCAGGGCAATCATATATTTGAAATTACCGATAACAGGTGCAGATGTTCCAGTCATAGGATCAATGACATTAGCAATACCGAAGCCAATCTGAATATCTATAAACGAACCTGCTGTCTGAATCGCCATAAACATCAAATATCCAATGAAACCTAGCAATAAACCTATTAATACCTCTCTGGCAATCAGCAAAATATAACTGAAATCCTGCGGGATTGTAAGTCCTGTTCCGTTAGCACTAAAGACAACCAATGCTACAAAAAAAGAAATGCCAATCTTAAAGGTTGTCGGGACCCCTTGTGAAGAAAATACAGGAACGACAACAAAAAAAGCGGTTATTCGACAAAAAATAAGCAAAAAGACGGGTAAACTTTGCAGTATGGTCTCCATGTTCATTGTTTAACCAATATACATGTAGAGATTACCTAAAATTTGGCTTGTAAAGTCAATCAGCTTCGTGACGATCCACGGACCAAATAGCAATAAAGCCAGTAGCACTGCGACGATTTTGGGAACAAACGCTAGCGTCTGTTCCTGAATCTGTGTCGTAGCTTGAAAAATACTGATTATTAGTCCTACCACCAGACCAAGAATCAGCATGGGTGCGCTGACTTCCAGCACTAAATATACGGCTTGGCTTGCTAGCCCGATTATAAACTCCGTACTCATCCCTCATGCCTCCTCTTTAGGTCAGGTGTTAAAACTAAGAAGTAGTGATTTAATGACTAAGTACCAGCCGTCTACCAGTACAAAGAGCATTATTTTAAAAGGTAATGAAATCATAACCGGGGGAAGCATCATCATTCCCATGGCCATCAGTGTGCTCGCCACAACAATATCAATAATCAGGAATGGTATGAAAATTAAGAAGCCCATTGTAAAAGCCTTTTTCAATTCACCAATTGCAAAAGCTGGCACCATCACCGTCAGTGGAATATCACTGTATGTAGCCGGTTTAGTAGATCCGGTATAACCGGTGTATTTCATAAATAACAGAAGATCTTTGGTGTTCGTCTGTTTAAACATAAATTCTTTCATCGGATCAGCAGCTTTATCAAAAGCCTCAGTTTGGGTGATTGTCCCCTTCATATACGGCTGCAACGCATTTTCATTCACTGTGGCCAGCGTTGGTGACATAATGAACAGGGTCAAAAACAGAGCAAGTCCTACCAGCACCTGGTTCGGAGGCATTGCCTGAGTACCCAGCGAGGTTCTCACAAAACCTAATACGATTACAATTCTAGTAAAGCTAGTCATAAGAACCAGAAACGCCGGAGCAATACTCAGAACCGTAACAAGAAGAAGAATTGATATGGAACTGGTACCACTGCTTGAACCTTCATTACCGACCTGAATATTAACATTAGGTATAGGATCAGCATGTATCGGCGTCATCATAACCACACTGATAATACCGAACAGCAGAATAGCAAGAATTAGCTTCTTTTTCATATATTCCTCGACTCATCCTTAGTAACATCATCCCGAAGCAGCTCTTCCATTTTCTCTTTACGCTCTGGTGCAGAACGAAGCTTGGATTGCAGAGTCTCGTAAAAAGATGATGTTTCACTAAGTTCAATTTCCTGAGATGGAACCTCCCCACGCAGCTTTACCTTTACCTTGGCAATAAGCGGTGCGAGGAAATTATTCT
The DNA here is from genome assembly GCF_038004505.1 of Paenibacillus sp. FSL R7-0048. Classification (NCBI taxonomy): domain Bacteria; kingdom Bacillati; phylum Bacillota; class Bacilli; order Caryophanales; family Paenibacillaceae; genus Paenibacillus; species Paenibacillus sp. FSL R7-0048. The sequence goes on from NZ_JBBORF010000001.1 coordinate 4,378,940, forward strand.
GGTTAGAGGACTGATCCTCAAATGCCGCAATGATCAATGCTACCTCATCCGGATCGGTGACTTTATCCAAAATGGATATATTCTCACCAATCCCGATTAAGTAAAGACTGCTTCCCAGTTCGATAACCTGCATCGACTTATTAGGTCCAAGCCCAATTGCACCAAGCGTTCTTATGGAACGGTTGCTCATAAAGGTCTGATTACGTCGTCCAAGAAAACGAATTAGTACCACTATAAGTACAATGATTATCGCCAGGACAATAATAACTTTAAACAAATTCAGCAGGGTGTTACTGCTTCCGAGCGTTTCGGAATATAACATGACTTTATCCTACGCGCCCAACGTTTTGTTAATAGCTTCGATAACCCGGTCAGCTTGGAAAGGCTTCACGATAAAGTCTTTAGCTCCTGCTTGGATTGCATCGATAACCATAGCCTGCTGGCCCATGGCTGAACACATAATAACCTTTGCAGCCGGATCTACTTTTTTGATTTCTTTCAGGGCGGCGATTCCGTCCATCTCAGGCATAGTAATATCCATCGTGATGAGGTCCGGACGCAGTTCCTTGAATTTTTCTATCGCTTGAGAACCGTCCTGAGCTTCGCCCACTACTTCAAATCCGTTTTTCGACAAAATGTCACGGATCATCATTCTCATAAATGCTGCATCGTCCACGATTAGAATTCGGTTAGCCATTTTTACAAAATCCTCCCTAAGTATGCTTATTGTAATTTCTGAATTCGGTCCCACTGGCTGACGATATCCGTAACGCGTACGCCAAAGTTTTCGTCGATAACAACGACTTCACCTTTGGCAATAAGCTTGTTGTTAACCAAAATATCTACAGGCTCACCTGCGAGCTTGTCCAGCTCAATAATTGAGCCTTGTGACATTTCTAAAATATCTTTGATCTGCTTCTGGGTCCTTCCTAATTCTACGGTTACTCTAAGCGGTATGTCCATCAATAAATTTAAATTATTTTCATCAATATGACCAAAGGCCCCACCATTCAGATTTGCAAATTGCACAGGCTGTACATTTACATTGCGATTTGCCTCAGAATTAAGCGGTGGTGTCTGTCCATATGGCATCCCTTGCGGTGGCATACCGTATGGTGGCATCCCAGGCATTCCGTATGCTGGCATACCCGCTGGAGGATAATAATACCCGCCTTCTGGCATCCCTGGATACGGTGGCATACCCTGCGGTGGATATGGTGGTTGCGTTCCTCCTGCGGGCTGTGAGGGCGCCTGTTGCACCGGAGGTGCTGGAGGTGGTGTCTCAGCAGAATTAGTCACGGCAGGTGTTTCAGCCATTGTGACCGCTGCCTCCTCCTCTGCAGGACTAACATCACCAAGAAGCATGGATACCATATCTTTTGCGAACTGAACAGGCAAGAGCTGCATAATAGTAGAATCTATCAAATCACCAATTTTAAGCCGGAACGAAATACGAATTAGGGTCTCATCGTCTGGCAGACTGCCTACTCCTTCTCCGCTGGACATATTCAAAATGTCGATACCCGGAGGCGAGATATTAACAAAACGATTAAAAATCGTAGACATCGATGTAGCAGAAGAACCCATCATTTGATTCATAGCTTCTTGCACAGCGCTAATATGAATTTCATTCAACTCTTCATCCTTAGGTTCGCCAGCACCGCCAAGCATTAGATCGGCAATAACCTGCGCATCCCTAATCTTAATAACAAGTGAGTTAATCCCTTGAAACCCATCCACATATTGAACGTGAACAGCTACATGCGGTTTAGGAAAAGCAATTTCAAACTCCCCGCGTGTAATGATCGAAACTTGAGGGGTTGTAATATCTACTTTTTTCCCTAGTAAAGTGGAAAGTGCTGTTGCTGCACTGCCAAACGTTATATTACCAATTTCGCCCAAAGCATCCTGTTCAAACGGTGTTAGATAGTCATCTACCGTTTTCTCCGTAGGAGCTAATGAGCCCTCCGCAGATTGTCTCAGAAGGGCGTCGATTTCTTCTTGGGATAAATAATCTTTACTCGTCAAATTCTTCAACTCCTTCATTGACAATTTCGTCTATTTGCACGGCTACCCGATCTTTAACCATTCCGGGACTTCCGATGAACTTAAGCTTCTCCCCTACCTTAATCGACAGTCCAGAATCTACGTTTCTGTTGAGAGAAATCACGTCACCGACACTAAGCCCTAGAAATTCAGATATGGATAAGCTCGATTCTCCAAGTTCAGCAACAATCGGCAGCTTCGCTTTATGAACTCTAGCTCTAATGGCCAGAAGCTCATCTTCATCCCGCGTCTTCTTCTCTGTCACAAACCATTGGTGAACAGAAAGTCTGGACATGATAGGCTCTAAAACGACATGCGGTATACAAAGATTGATCATGCCTGTTGTGTCTCCAATTTTGGTACTTAGAGAGATTAATGCAATGGTCTCATTGGGCGATACAATCTGCATGAACTGCGGGTTCGTCTCAAGAGCTTCCATCCGCGGATGAATATCCAGCACCGTTTTCCAAGCCTCCTGCAGACTCTCAAAACATCTACTAAAGATACGCTCCATAATCGTTGTTTCGATCTCAGTTAGAGCATTAATCTTAGAAGGTGCAGTTCCAAAGCCTCCAAGCAACCTGTCCAGCATAGCAAAAGCAATGTTAGGATGAACTTCCATTACCATGCGGCCCTCTAAAGGTTCTGCTTCAAAAATGTTCAATATCGTCATTTTCGGTATGGAGCGAATAAATTCATCATAAGGGAGCTGCTCTACTTGAACGACATTAATCTGAACGAAGGTGCGCAATTGGGCTGAAAAATACGTTGTAAGATAACGGGCGAAATTGTCATGTATCCGTGTAAGACTGCGGATATGATCTTTGGAAAAGCGGACAGCCCGTTTAAAGTCATAAGAGCGGATTTTCTTCTGAGTTTCTTCCTTTTTAAGTTCATCGGCGTCCATCTCACCTGAAGAAAGTGCAGCAAGTAGAGCATCAATTTCGTTTTGTGATAGTACATCAACCAATTCAATCACCCCCCCATCAAAGAATTATCAGGAATAAAGCTACACAGAAGCCAAAAGGAATTTGGTGATTTCGATCTGAGTAATTTGGCCCTCAGTCAATGTCTTATTGATCAGATTAATAAGCTTACTGCTAAGCTGATCTTTTCCATTCGCTCCATTAAGGTCCTCAGGTTTGGTATCTGCAAGCGTCTTGATAATTATTGGTTTGATTTTGATCTCTTTTATTTTTTCGAATTCTTCCTTTGATTTCGCAGAACTCAGTTGGAAGGCGAAATCTACTTGAAGGATAAAATCGGGATCAGCAAGATTTGTTTTGATATCAATGATCTCTGCCGTCAATTCGACGATTTCATCTGCAGTTAAATGTTTTGTTTCCACATTTTGAACAGCAGCACTTACCTCGTTCGTATCTTTCGGAAAGATCCTGTCCATTAGTAAAAATGCGGCGACCACGATCAGAGTAATCGCTAGTAATATCGTGATGAGCCACGGCATCATCTTTTTCATGTTAGCTCCTCCATTGACTGGATTTTAATGGTGGCAGCATATGTGCCTATGTCCCTGTTATAATCCCGGATCTTCGTAATAACCTCATCGGCTTTTTCGAGAACGATCAGTCTTTTTCCGGTTACGAGCGTAATATATGTATCCGGGCTTTCTTCTACCATTTCGACCAGTAGGGCATTGATCCACATCGGTGTTCCATTTAATCTTGTTACCGATATCATAACAGGCCTCCTAACAAAATAGGGGGAGGAGTAACTCCCCCACGACTCCGCATGAACCATTTAAGAAAATATAAAATTTATTGATTAAATTAACGCTTCAGGTTTACTACTTCCTGCAGCACTTCATCAGAAGTTGTGATGATACGGGAATTCGCCTGGAATCCACGCTGTGATACGATCATTTCTGTAAATTCATTGGTAAGATCCACATTGGACATTTCCAGCTGTCCAGAGATGATTGCCCCGGTGCCATCTTCTGTATTGTTCGCTGTAGTCGGAACTAGTTCGCCTTCTGCATTCGCATTAAGTGTCATACGATACAGATTGCCTCCGATTTTCTCCAGACCAGATGGGTTAGTAACCTTGGCTACACCAATCTTCACCCCAGCTCCAGTCGTTCCATCTTCCATGGTCTGAACAATTGTTCCATCATTAGAGATAGAAAACGCCGTTACATCGTCACCTAATTGAATGATCCCACCGTCGGAATCTAAAACATGAAGTCCGTCAGCGGTAACCAGATTACGCGCAGCGTCAATGTGGAAATCTCCGGCGCGGGTCAAAAATGCAGTATCTTGATCCTCAGTAAGCTTAACCAGGAAAAAACCATCTCCATCGATACGTAAATCTGTTGGGTTGTTGGTAGTTTGAGCACTACCAGCCAAATGTAGGGTATCTATAGAAGCAATACTAACACCTAGTCCAACTTGTTTCGCATTTACCCCACCTTGACCATCCTCACCCGGTGCAGTAACACCAGAAACGGTTTGGCTCATAATATCCTTGAACATAACACGTCCGGATTTAAACCCGATAGTGTTTACGTTAGCAATATTATTACCGATTACATCAAGCTTAGTTTGAAAGCCTCTCATTCCTGAAACCCCTGAATACATTGATCTTAACATGTTTAATGTCCTCCCAGATTATAGAGTCCTAATAACTTTCCAAGTGAATTGGGACCGCGTCAGTCGGTCAGCGGCCGCCTCGGCTTTCCGTTAGGACCAGCCTATTATGAAATCACTATTGCACTATCGATTTGTGTAAATACATTATCTTTGATCGAGTTACCATCCATAGCAGTAACTACTGTGCGATTAGGAACGCTAACGATAAACGCCAAATCCTTCATTAATATCAAGGATTCTTTACTTCCCTTAGCAGCAGCTTTGTCCACAGCAGATGAAATTTGATCCAACTGACCGCTTCCAAGCTCTATCCCTCTTTGTTCTAGGCGCTTAGCAGCATGATTGCTGAATTTTAATAGTTTCTGTTGCAGTAAACTCTCAAAAGAAGCTTCCCCCGCCACAGACTGCTTAGGCAGCGAAGATCGTTGTAACGTTGTAGAATGCAGGGACGCAGGATACAGTTGGCCTATAGTAAGCCTGTCACTCATATGCTCGCCCCGCTTCCTCCGCTATTCTCCGGAGTATTACTATCTGTACCAGAACCGCTTTCTGGTGTTGCTGCGGCATTCTGAATTTGTGTAATATCGGTTAAAGCAATTCTGTCTTTTCCCACAACCGCATATTGAATACCATTGCTAACAACGATAGATTCAACATTACCTGTCTTAGGCAGCTTTGTGGCGGTGTCTGTCCAAGTAATATCTTTACCAATCAACCCGGATACAGATCCAAGGGACTGATTCATAGCATTAAGCTGAGTAGAGATATTCATCAATTGCTCCACGGATGTAAACTGGGCCATTTGCGCAATAAATTCTTTATCTTCCATCGGTTGCATCGGATCTTGATTTTGCAGCTGAGTAATCAAAATCTTCAAAAACTGATCCTTACCTAAAGTAGAATTACCCGTTGTCCGTGCACTAGAGTCGGGAGTTGTATAATTCCACTGATCTTTAGTAGAGACCGGAACTGTTGTCGCCATAACCACTCACCTCTCTTTCCTTTGTTATTAAAGTTAAGCCTTAGCAGAAAAAGATCCACCTTGGGACTGATCTTCTTGTCCCGCATTTGAAACCCAGTCCTTCCATTCACCATTCAGCTCTGCGGCTAGAACAGCATCACTGGCTTCCTCTCTGCTTTCTTTGGAACGTCTACCCTGCTGTCCACTTCCGGAATTAGGTTGGCGTCCTTCCTGCCCCCATTGCGAATTGAGTGGGGTATTATTTTGCGTAACTTCCAGCTTCTCCACTTGAAGACCTTGAGATTGCAATGCAGCGCGAAGCTGGTTCATTTGTTGTTCCAGCATATCTTTAGCGCCGGTATGTTCAGTCATGAACTGGGCAACTAAATGACCATTTTGCATGGTGATCTTAACATCAACTTGTCCGAGATTTTCTGGAAAAAGGGATATAGTCGCTTCAGCGATCCCACCTTTTTGCACAATCTCTAATTTGCCTGTAATGAAACCTGTCATTTCTTGAGCAAATTGCTGAACCGGAACAGGCGCTGCTGGCACTTCAGCCTTCAGCGGTGCTGTAATTCCTCCGCGCAGAGATAACTGCCCCGCAGTAACAACCTCATGATCCCCTTCGTTAGCTGTAATTCCTAGCGGGGAATCTTGAGCAGATTCTGTTGTCTTCGTTTCCCCGGTTACGCCTGTCTTGATTAACGGTGTGTTCGCAGTCTCTGCTTCAGCTTCTTGCACAGTTCCTGATGTCACAGGCGAGCTTACAACCGTATCATTTTTCACTACAACAGCTTCTCCGGAACGACTGCTCACATTCTGAATTGTTTTATCCGTTTGGTTATTTTTGCTTTCAGTAATAACGGGCTGTTGTAAGGAAGAATCAGAATTAATACTCACATTGCTGGTCTTTCCCTTCCCCTTATTAGTGTTAGAGGAGGACTCTTCTAAAAGCGCTGTGAAATTATTCAATAAACTGATTCCCTTAGTTGCAACTTCCTCATTGCCACTTACTGCAGCTTCTTGAATCATAGAAACTAAACTTTGCAAGTCATCTTGAACTGCAAATCTTAATGTATCAGCATTCTGTGCCAATGGTGACAAGCTTCCAGCCACTTCTGCTTCCGTTGTAGTAGTACCATTCTCTGCAGCATGGCTTCCAGATAGAAGTGCAGATACCTGAAGAATCCAAGCTTGCAAGGCTACCAACAGAGCTGGATCACTACTGATACTTTCATCCAGCTTCTCAACATCAGCAGCAAGTTTTTCAAGGAGCTCACCCTTCTGAGTGTCTTGCCCTGCTTGCTCTTCTCCAGTCGGCTGCACTTCCTTTAACAGGCCTTGCAGCAAAGAAGCTAGATTTCCCAATAGGGGTTCAGCTGGAGTCGACGAGGTGTTGGTATTGCCTCCCATGGTTTGTACCAGGGTTTGAGCAAATGGTGCAGCCGTCGTTGTTGTGCCCGTTGTAGTCGATGAACTCCCGTTTACTGCAGTTGCGTTTGCACTGACAAGCGATTGAACGACTAAACTCATTTATTTTTCACCTCCTTTCCCTATCTATTTAGCACCCATCAGACGATTAACAATTTTCGCAGTTTGCGCGCTATCATTTTTAGTCATTTCTCCCAAAATAGATGAACGAACACTATCACTTACGGTATTCATAATCGTCACGACCTTATCAGGGCTAATCTTGTACATTTCTCCTAGTAACGATGCTGCATTAGCAGGAGTCATTGAGCTGAAGGTCTGATTCAACTTTTCCTTATCCAAATTCTTACTGGTTGTTGCTGTTGCTGTTGTGCCGGCATCTTTCTTCAATCTAGATTGAAGGGCTGCGATCGCCATGTCACTCGAAGATGTGGTTTCTTTTAACTTAATCGTTACATCTGCAGCCTTTTGCGGATCCATTTTTTCCAAAATCGCAGTTTTACTCGCTTTATTCATGACACTGAAGATCTGTACCATTTCTTCTGTAGTTAAATTCTCCATGATCGGTGCAGCCTTCGAAGCTTTCATGCCCGCATACAGCTTAGCCAAATCAGAAACCTGTTTCTGATAAGGATCTTCAGTTTCTTCTGTGCTTGCCTCTGCGGTTTCAGCTTCCTTCTTCATACCCTCAATCTGTGACTCTAGCGCCTGAACCTTGGTATCCTGGGCTGTTTTTTCATCTGTAACCTTCTTCAGGTTTTCTTCCTGCTGGGCGAGCTGAGCTTTAAGCTCCTTAATCGTTGTCGCTGAGCTCACTTCCTGCTTTTTGCTTTCTTCCTTCGGTTTAGAAGGATCTGCAGGCGGATCAGGAACCCATTTTTCCAGGATAGGAATTTTATTCGCAACTTCAAGCACATTATTACGAATGTCCATATTAAAAAGCGTCAACAGTACTCCAAGCAGTACTAGCGTGAAGATAATCGGTATCATTAAGAATAAGAACCGCTCAAATTTCCCCGCTGACCCTTCATTTTCAAGTTCCATATCATTATCAATATTAGCCACTAGCGGAAACCTCCCGGGTTAGAGGGATTTCATCGCGAAGCGGACGGTTGCCATCTCATCCAGTTCGTTTTGTTCCCGTAAAATCATACTTTGATGAAACAGTGTCTCAGCCTTGTCTTTTGCCTTCAACCATACTTTTTCATCTAAAACCTTAGTGCTTAACTGATCTTGTTTCTTCTGGACTTCTTGATGTGCACGGCTAATGTCCGTATGCTTACGGGCAATGCATTTATCCAGATATTCCACATACTCCTGCATTTCACGAATCTTAATCATAGGTGTCTTTTGCTCTGCGGCATTTTGTAAGGATAGCATGATAGCACTCCGCTGAAAGATGAGTTCATCCAGGCTTCTTTCCTGTGCCTGCAATTCTCCAAGCGCGCTTGAGAGCATCCATTCTGCCTGTGTCTTCTCATTGCCCTTCAAGTCAACGACTTTTTGAAAAGTATAATGAAACCTCATAATACCGAATCAACTCCTTGAGAACTGTGAAATTAAAGACTGTTGAACTTCAGCCAGCGTAACTTTTTCATTCACCTTTTGTTTGGTGAAATCCCATATACTGTCGATAAATTCCATCGACTCGTCGATTTGAGCATTAGAGCCTCTCTGATAAGCTCCAATATTAATCAAATCCTCTGAATCCTTGTAAACGGCCATAAGGCGCTTCACATTCTCCGCTGCTGCAATCTGTTCTTCTGGAGCAATATCCTTCATTACTCGACTTATGCTGGAAAGAACATCTATTGCTGGAAAATGTCCTTTGTTAGCAATATTTCGATTGAGTACGATATGTCCGTCAAGTATCCCTCGGACTGCATCTGCGATTGGCTCGTTCATGTCATCACCATCAACCAGTACCGTGTAAAAGGCTGTTATAGAGCCTGTAGGACCTGTACCGGCACGTTCCAGCAATTTGGGTAAGCTGGCAAACACCGAAGGTGTATATCCCCGCATGGCTGGCGGCTCTCCAACTGCAAGTCCAACTTCACGTTGGGCCATGGCATAACGGGTGACCGAATCCATCATCAGCATTACATTAAGGCCACGATCGCGGAAATACTCGGCAATCGTTGTAGCGATAAGCGCACCTTTTATGCGAATCAATGCAGGTTGGTCTGAGGTAGCAACAATTACTACGGATCGCTGCAAGCCCTCTGGTCCCAAATCCCGTTCAATGAAATCCAATACTTCTCTGCCACGCTCACCAATCAGAGCAATAACATTTACGTCAGCCGATGTATTCCGGGCAATCATCCCCATCAAAGTACTCTTGCCGACCCCCGAGCCAGCAAAAATACCGACCCGCTGTCCCTTGCCAATCGTTAGCAAACCGTCAATCGCTCTCACACCAATACTGATGGGTTCCTGCACCCGCGGTCTATTAAGTGGATTGGAAGGAATATTAAAGGTAGAGCTATGTGGCATTCGTGCTGGAATGAGAGAGCCATCAAGCGGCTGCCCCAGACCATCCAGTACTTTTCCTAACAATTCAGAACCTACTTGCACGCTAAGCGGCTTACCAGTGCCCACTACATCACAACCAGGTCCAATCGCCTGCAGTTCACCAAGTGGCATCAATAGTACCTTGTTATCACGGAAACCAACGACCTCAGCTTGCAGCGGTTTGTTTCCTTTAGAAGGGTAGATGTAGCATACATCACCTATACTTGCGTCAGGACCTTCCGATTCAACCATTAGACCGATTACCTGCGTCACTTTCCCATTGATCCTCACCGGATCGAGATTACGAAGTTGCTCCTTATAACGGTTGCTATTAAGCATCGTCTTCCCCATTTCTCTGCTCATCGGTGTCCAGCGCAATTCTTACCAGCTCTTTCTTGATCTCTGCGAGCTGAGTGTCGATTCGAGCATCAATGCTGCCAAAGGAAGAGCGGATAACACATCCTTGGTCTTTTACCGTTGAGTCGGGCAAGATTTGCAGTTCAGCCTGTGAATCAACAGCTAGTGATAATTCTTCCCGAGCAGCATTCACAAAAGCGAACTGCGCTGGGGATACACAAAGTGAGATCAAACCTTGTTCTCGCTTACGAGCCAGATTTTTGCGAATTAAGTCCATTGCGAATTGTGGTTCTACCGTTAACTGCTTGTCCACAATTTTCTCTGCAATATCACAGCTTAACTCTACTAAAAAAGGCTCCGCTTCCTGAATAATCACTTCTCTTGCTTTATACGCCTCAGTCAAAACAGCACGCGCTTCTTCCATCATCTCTGCGATCTTATGCTTCATCTCTTCCTCAGCCTGAGAAACACCTTCCTCATAACCTTGCTGATGAGCTTCAGCTTTGATAGCTTCGATCAGATGTTCATCCTGCTCACGCCGTTGTTTCCACCACTCTTCAGCCTCCGCTTTCGAGGACTCTACAATCTGTTCCGCTTCAAGAGATGCATTCCGAACCTGCTCTTCAGCAAAATCCTGAGCGTCCTTAAGCATTTGCTTACGCGTCTCTTCTGCCTCTTCACGTGCGGGATCATGATAGTCAGTCTCGCTTAAAGTCTCCTCGGGAACGGGCTCCTCAGTTAGGCCCGCATATTGCCGGGCCTGTTCCAGTCTCTTAAAGACATCAACCGGAACATACTGGGAGTGTTTGATCAGCTTAGACAATGATGTCATCTCCTCCGCCACGAGCGATGATAATTTCACCAGACTCTTCGAGTCTGCGGATCGTGCCTACAATACGAGTCTGTGCTTCTTCAACATCACGCAGCCGCACAGGACCCATGTATTCCATTTCTTCTCGGAACGTTTCTGCCATACGCTTGGACATATTTCTGAAAATAACATCCCGTACTTCTTCGCTGGCAACCTTGAGTGCAAGCTGTAAATCCGCATTATCGATATCACGAACAATGCGCTGTATTGAACGATTGTCCACATTAACAATATCTTCGAATACGAACATCCGTTTTTTGATCTCTTCGGCAAGCTCTGGATCTTGAATTTCGAGAGAATCCAGAATCGTACGTTCTGTCCCCCGGTCAACCCCATTCAAGATTTGTACAATTGATTCGATACCACCGGCATTTGTATAATCCTGGGTTACTGTAGCGGAAAGCTTCTGCTCCAGCACACGTTCAATTTGCGTAATTACCTCTGGAGAGGTACTGTCCATCACAGCAATTCTTCTAGCCACCTCTGCCTGCTTCTCTTGAGGAAGCGAGGAAAGGATTGCAGCAGCTTGTTCAAATTGCAGATAAGACAATACAAGTGCAATAGTCTGTACATTTTCATTCTGGATAAAGTTGAGAATCTGATTAGGATCCGCTTTTCGTGCAAAATCGAAAGGTCTTACTTGCAATGTTGCAGTCAGACGATTAATGACCTCCATTGCTTTTGTTGATCCAAGCGCTTTCTCCAGAATTTCTTTAGCGTAGTTAATACCGCCTTGTGATATATATTCCTGGGCGAGGCATATCTGATGGAATTCAGACATGATCGACTCTTTTTCACCGCTGTCCACTTTGCGAACATTAGCAATTTCAAGAGTCAGCTGTTCAATCTCCTCGTCTCTTAAATGTTTGAAAATTTGCGCCGATACCTCGGGCCCTAGTGTGATAAGCAGGATCGCAGCTTTTTGACGGCCACTAAGTCCCTGCTGGCTAGCCTTTGCCATTAGTTCACCTCTGTTCGTCTGCAAGCCATGTACGCAGCAGATTTACGAATTCGTCTGGCTTCTTCTTGGCCAAACTTTCCAATTGCTTACGAACTTGACTTTCATTCGTCACGCTCTCCAAGTTAATAGAAGGAAATTCAGTAGGAACCTGCAATGGAATGTCTTCATCTTCCTCTTCCACAGTCTGTTTACGACTCCGGTAGATTAGATATCCTCCACCTGCTCCAACCAGCAATGCTGCTGCTCCGATAGCCCATATCATCCAAGAAGCGAGACCACCTTTAACGGTGTTGGCATCGGTGCCACCAAATTGTTGCGAGTAGACCGAAACCTTTTTGGTCAAATCAGCGTCTGTATATGTAGTACCTGAATCTGCAAGAGAAGCGCGAACAATATTCACCAAAATATTTTGAATTGCAGCTGATGTTGCATCATCTAAACTTTTTTCTCCTGAAGGTGGTTCAACTGCAACATTTATGGTTAAGTCTTTAACAGTATACGGACTAGCAATAACATCTTTAGTAATTCGGTTAACTTCGAAGTTCCTCGTTTCCGAAGATTCCTCCGAGGTAGAAGTATCCGCACCCGCATTAGAAGGATAGCCCGTAACATCTTGAGAACCAGTGCCAGCCACTCCGCCAGTCGTGTTACCTTGACCCGAATACGAATTACTAATTATTTGTGAACTGATCTCAATCCCCCTCATGTTCTCTGTATCCACAGGGGTAACAAGATCTTCCTTCCGGTTTTCCTTGTCAAAGTTCAACTTTGAGAACACAAGAACATCCACTTTATCAGGACCGGTAAGAGTGCTAAGGAATTGTTTCACATTTTTCTTTACTTCTTCTTCGAATTTCTTCTGAAGAGCGAAGTTTTCTTCAACTTGGTTTGTGACACCAGCCTGTCCACCTTTAGCTGTTGGCATTAATTCAATTTCATTATTTGCAATGGTAATGTTGTCAATTGGTAAATTAGGCACAGCAGTTTTCACAAGATTGAAATACCCGTCAATATTGTCTTGGGTAGGTCTAAATCCTGGATCAAATGAAAGCACAACGGATGCAGATGCCTGCTCCTGATCAGCCTGTGAGGCAAAAACTGTCTCTTTAGGCAAATTAATCAGCACTTTTGCATCTTTAATCCCTTGCATACGTCTCATTAACTGTTCAACTTCACCGTTTAATGCATTATTGTACTTCACGTTAAACTCGCTATCTGTTGTACCTATCATTGACGAATTTTCGTCAAAGACTTTATATCCGATAGAGCCACCTTGAACAATCCCCTGAGAACCGATATCCACCTTGACCCGAGCTGCTTCTGTACTTGGTACAGAAATACTCTTTCCATCTTGACTTAATCGGTATGAAACACCTGCTGAATCTAAGGCTTTCATTACTCCAGCCGAATCCGTACTGTCCAAATCTTGAAATGCTACTTCATATTCTGTTTTTGAAAGCTGCATGGTCATAACTACGATTATTATTAGAATGATAAACAATGTTGAAAAGAATAAAATCTTCTGTTTACCACTAAATCTGTTCCAATACAAGAGAACCTTCTCCCGATATTGGGCAAATCTTTCATTCACAGTGTCACCCCATCCGAAACTAAGCTAGGATTTATTATATTTGAGTTCTCATAATTTCTTGATAGGCTTCAATCACTTTGTTCCGGACTTGTGTAGTCAACTGTAAACTCAGTAGAGCCTGTTGGGAAGAAATCATCACTTCGTCAATGTTCACTTCTCCCAATACAAATTTATTACTCATATCCTTAGCTTGTTGTTCCTGATCAGCCACTTTATTGAGCGCATCCTCAAGATAAGAGCCAAAGCTCTCCATCGAATTAGCAGGAGTGGATGAAACTTCGGAAGATGTCGGTTTCATTGCAAGCTGCTGTACAGCCTGAACCCCATTAGATATATTCTGTATCAACTGTTTCCCCCCCTTAAGTTAATTAACATTCATTTATCTACCAATTTCGAGTGCCTTGCTTACCATAGCTTTGGATGCATTAAGCATCGTAACATTGGCATCATAAGAGCGAGATGCAGATAACATATCAACCATTTCTTTGGTAATGTCTACGTTTGGCATATAGACATATCCTTCAGCATCCGCATCGGGATGGCTCGGATTGTATACCGGCTTCAATGGTGAAGTGTCTTCTATGATCGACTGCACCTTAACCCCTTCATTGCTATTATTCATTTTCGAATTTAGTATATTCGAGAATTTATTACTTTCGTTCGTTTCCAAAACAACCAACTTACGTCGGTAAGGAACAGCCTTGCCATCCACCACGGATGCTCTTGTAGTTTCAGCATTGGCTACGTTGGAAGAAATTACATCCATCCGCAACCGTTGAGCCGTTAATGCAGATGCGCTGATCCCAAAACTACTTCCAAAGTTCATACTCTCTTATCCTCCTTGAATTACGGCTCGCATCATCGAAATCTGACTGTTAATCTGTTCAACATAAGAACTATACCTAAGCTGATTCTCTGCGCTTAACGCCATTTCGCGATCTACATCCACATTGTTGTCGTTATTGTTCATAGAGGTAGTTTCATCAGTATTTTCAACAGCAGCGGGAACAATTGTGTTGCTGCCAAATTGATAATGCCGGGTATCCGAAACTTTCGCTCTAAGTGTAGATTGGATTCCACTTTCCTGTTGTTGCAGGATACTTTCGAATGAAACATCAGAACGTTTGAAATTGGGCGTATCTTGATTAGCCACATTATTTGCTAGAGCATTTTGTCGTTTATAGGCAGCATCAATGCCTCCCTGCAATCGTTGAAAACTGACACTATTCAGCAATCCCAAGACAATTCCTCCTTTCAAAGCTATCATAATGAAAAGAATTCCACAACTTCCATCAAAAAACCTGCTTGCTTTCGACAAATAAAGAAAAAAATACTCTAAATTTACGGTATTCCGTCGAACGCTGTCGCAATGAATAACACTTAGCATTTTCACATACATTGATTTTCATTTAATTTGTATATTATTACAATAAGAAATAAGCCCTATCTTTTTAGAAAAGACAGGGCTTTTAGCACTTTATTACTATTTATTTACATTTTCAACTCATTTTTTTCTTTTTAATTGCATGTTTTGACATAATTTTACGTTTTCACGACACCAATTTGTAATTTATCTAATCCGTTATGCCCAAATTCAAAATACATAGATTTTTTGTTTTTTTGTCGCTTTAAAGAATATACTGACTTAAATCACGATCCTGAGCTATACTTGCCAATTTCTCGCGCACATACTCCGGGGTAATAACCATTTTTTCTAAAGTCAGCTCAGGTGCTTCAAAAGAAAGATCCTCTAACAGCTTCTCCAAAATAGTATGAAGACGCCGGGCACCTATGTTCTCCATATTTTGATTCACTGAAGCCGCTATTTTGGCGATCTCATGTATAGCATCCTTCTGGAATTCCACTTCTAAATTTTCTGTTTTAAGCAGATTCACATATTGTTTAGTTAAAGCATTCTCTGGTTCCGTCAAAATAGAAACGAAATCCTCTAACGTTAGACTACTCAGCTCTACGCGAATCGGAAAACGACCTTGAAGTTCTGGAATCAAATCTGAAGGCTTAGCAATATGGAAAGCTCCGGCAGCCATAAAGAGTACATAGTCTGTCTTCACAGGACCGTATTTCGTCATAATGGTCGAGCCCTCTACAATCGGCAAAATATCCCGTTGCACGCCTTCACGCGACACATCCGGTCCAGACCCTTTTCCCTGACTCGCTACTTTATCGATTTCATCGATAAAAATAATGCCTGATTGTTCAGCCCGAGTCACGGATTCCTGGATCACATCATCCATATCAATCAGCTTGGCCGCCTCATCCTGAATGAGTACCTTGCGCGCTTCGCGAATAGGAAGCTTACGTTTCTTCGTCCGCTTAGGCAGCAAACTGCCGAACATCTCTTGCATATTCATACCCATCTGGTCATTTCCTTGACCTGCAAACATATCCATCATAGTTGGCGCTGTATCCTCAACATCAATTTCAATGATGTCATCTTCCAGCTGACCAGCTAACAGCTTAAATCTAACCCCACGGCGGCGTTCACTTAGGCTTCCATCCTGCTCAGCGTCTTCTTTAGAGTCCTCTTGGGCAGAATTCCCTCCAAAAATCATCTCGAAAGGATTCTTTTGTGATTTATTTTTGGAAGACGAAGGGACCAATATAGAAACAATCCGCTCATTAGCCAGTTCTTCCGCACGATCCTTAACCTTCTCCGTACGCTCAAGCTTCACCATACGAATAGAAGTCTCTACCAGATCACGAACCATAGATTCCACATCTCGACCTACATAACCGACTTCAGTAAATTTAGTGGCCTCCACTTTGATGAACGGTGCATTAACAAGCTTTGCTAGACGCCGGGCGATTTCTGTCTTTCCCACACCTGTAGGTCCGATCATCAAAATGTTCTTAGGAACGACTTCATCACGCAGTTCCTCTGCTAGCAGACTGCGCCGATACCGATTACGAAGCGCAACGGCTACCGATTTCTTGGCTTGCTTCTGACCTACGATATATTTATCCAATTCGGCTACAATTTGACGGGGTGTAAGCGATTGATTCACCATCGTGAATTCCTCCTTGTCTCTATGGCACTGAGTCTATAATTGTTCAACAATAATGTTGGAATTAGTGTACACACAAATTTCAGATGCTACCTGAAGCGATTCTCTAGCAATATCCGCAGCGGAGAGATTGGGTGCATGACGTTTGAGTGCTCGACCTGAAGCCAGCGCAAAATTACCACCGGAACCAATCGCAAGAACGTCATCATCCGGTTCGATAATTTCACCATTTCCGGAGATCAGGAGCATTCCTTCCTTATCCATAACAATCATCAAAGCTTCAAGCTTCCGAAGAATACGATCTTGACGCCAATCCTTCGCTAATTCAACTGCAGCCCGCTGCAGGTTCCCATGATGCTCCTCCAGCTTGCCCTCGAATTTTTCGAATAGGGTAATAGCATCCGCAACGGATCCCGCAAAGCCTGCTATTACTTGTCCTCTGTACAGGCGACGGACTTTTCTGGCCGTCGTCTTCATAATAACACTCTCTCCGAATGTAACCTGTCCATCACCTGCTATAGCTGCCTGTCCGTTATGTCTTACAGCACAAATTGTAGTCGCATGAAAGCTGGGTACCATGATTGTAAGTTACCTCCTTAAGATGGGCTTTGTTCGCTATCGACAACCTCCGGCTCCGAATAAGCGAGTCCTGTACGGTTGGCATACTCGGCAAGACTGTCCAGAGCGCGATGAGCTAACATTTCATTCTTTTCCTTCTTATTGCGGATCTTCTTCTCTACCTTCGGCAACAGACCGAAATTGGCATTCATAGGCTGAAAATGCTCTGGATCGGCAGAAGTAATATAAGCTGGCATGCTGCCTAGAACAGTATCCTGCGGGAAGATCAGTCCTTCCTGACCGAGTGCTGCCCGTGCAGCATTAATACCAGCTATGAGCCCGGAAGCAGCTGATTCCACATAACCTTCTACACCTGTCATCTGTCCAGCAAAAAAGAGTCTTTCCTTGCCTTTCATCTGATAGGTTGGGTGCAGAAGCTTAGGAGAATTAATAAATGTATTTCTGTGCATCACACCATAACGAACATATTCAGCATTCTCAAGACCAGGGATCAGCGAGAATACACGCTTCTGCTCGCCCCATTTCAAATGGGTCTGAAAACCAACAAGATTGTAAAGTGTGCCAGCAGCGTTATCCTGACGGAGTTGCACAACCGCGTAAGGAAGTTTACCTGTATGCGGATTGATAAGTCCTACTGGCTTCATTGGGCCAAATAACGCTGTTTGCTTGCCGCGTTTCATCATGATTTCGATAGGCATACAGCCCTCAAAGTATATTTCTTTCTCAAAATCCTTGAGTGCTGCTGTCTCAGCAGAAATCAACGCATCATAAAACACGTCGAACTCCTCTTCTGTCATCGGACAGTTCAGATAAGCCGCTTCACCTTTATCATAACGGGAAGCCAAATACACCTTGTTCATATCAATGGTGTCTTTCTCAACAATCGGTGCTGCTGCATCATAGAAGTAGAAATACTCTTCACCCAGCAGCCCTTTTATTTCAGCAGATAATGCCGGTGAAGTTAGTGGGCCCGTTGCAATAACAACAATCCCTTCCTCCGGTATATGCGTAAGTTCTTCATTTATGACTTCAACGAGCGGATGATTATGCAAAGTATGGGTGATCTCACCTGAGAATCCGTCACGATCTACGGCGAGTGCTCCTCCTGCGGGTACCGCGTGTCGGTCAGCAGCACCTAATACAAGAGAGTTCAAACGCCGCATTTCTTCCTTCAATACACCTACAGCATTTCCTAATCCATTCGCACGCAAGGAGTTGCTGCATACCAGTTCAGCAAATTGATTCGTGTGATGGGCTGGTGTCTTTACTACGGGTCTCATCTCATATAATCTTACCGGAACTCCTAGTGATGCTATTTGCCAAGCGGCTTCGCTTCCTGCGAGACCCGCTCCAATTACTGTTACTTTTGCTGTATCTGACACTGTCTTTTTTCCTCCCATAGAGACTATTAATCTGCTAATTCTTCTTCGTTGTCTAGAACCGCCTCTGTATGATCACAAGATGTACATTGTAGCTTGGTTCCTTGCTTATTACGTTTCTCAATCATCCAAGATCCACATGATGGACATGGTTTTATAGAAGGTCTATCCCATGAAACGAAATCACAACCAGGGTACTGGTCGCAGCCATAGAAAACTCGCCCTTTTTTGCTGCGTCGCTCCACAACCTTACCTTCATGACATTTAGGGCAAGTTACGCCAATATCCTTGATAATCGGTTTCGTGTTTCGGCAATCCGGAAAGCCAGAGCATGCTAGGAATTTCCCAAAGCGACCCAGCTTATACACGAGAGGTTTACCGCATTTCTCACAGATCTCATCAGAGACTTCATCTTCAATCTCAATTTCTTTCATCTCTTCTTCCGCGAATACCAAACGCTTCTCAAACGATTCGTAAAACTCTGCAAGAACCTTTACCCAGTCTTCTGAGCCCTCTTCCACATGGTCAAGATCCCCTTCCATGTTCGCGGTGAATTCAACGTTTAGGATTTCCGGAAAAAATTGCTCCATCTGCTCTATAACAAGCTCGCCAAGTTCGGTTGGCATGAATTTTTTCTCTTCAATAGCCACATAACCACGCTTCTGGATGGTTTCCAGCGTTGGGGCATATGTACTTGGACGGCCTATACCCAGCTCCTCAAGCGTCTTTACAAGTCTTGCTTCCGTATATCGTGGAGGCGGTTGTGTAAAGTGCTGTTTAGGCTCGATCTCCTGCTTATTTAAAGCATCTCCCGCTTGAAGCGGCGGCAAATACTTGTCTTCATCTGTAGTTCCGTCATCGTTGCCTTCTACGTAAACCTTCATGAACCCGGGGAATGAAACCTTCGAACCAACAGCTCTGAATGTAGCAGTACCTGCAGCAATATCGACCGAAAGCGTATCCAGCAGGGCAGAAGACATCTGACTTGATACGAATCGCTCCCACACTAGCTTGTAGAGACGGAATTGATCACGGCTCAAGAACTCTTTGACCATTTCTGGTTCGCGTAATGCCGAGGTAGGACGAATCGCTTCATGCGCTTCCTGTGCTCCAGCTGCCTTTTTAGAATACTGCCGTGGGGATTCTGGCAAGAACTTCTCACCATACTTAGCTGTTATAAGCTCTTTAGCTTCATCCTGAGCGGTGACAGAGAGACGCGTGGAGTCAGTACGCATATAAGTGATCAAACCTACGGTACCTTCTTTACCGAGTTCCACACCTTCGTATAGCTGCTGTGCAACAGACATTGTCTTAGCGGCACGGAATCCAAGCTTACGGGCTGCTTCCTGTTGAAGTGAACTGGTGGTAAAAGGAGACGAAGGATGACGTTGTCTTTCCTTCTCCTTCACATCACTCACCTTAAAAGATGCGTTCTTAATGGCTTCAAGAACCTCCTGAACATCACTTTCCTGGTTCAGTTCTTTTTTCACACCATTCAGCTTATGAAACTTAGCTTCAAAGACGGAATCCCGGATTCCAAGCTTCGCTGTTATGCTCCAATATTCGGTGGGTACAAAAGCGGAGATTTCATTCTCACGATCCATAATGATCTTCACGGCAACGGATTGTACACGTCCAGCAGATAAACCTTTTTTGACTTTCTTCCATAATAGAGGGCTAATCTTGTACCCTACCAGTCGATCCAAAATACGTCTAGCCTGCTGTGCATTCACGAGATCCATATTAATCTTACGCGGTGTCTTAAAAGCATCTTTTACCGCTTGTTTGGTGATCTCATTAAAAACAACTCTGCATTCTTGTGTATTATCTAAATCCAGCGCATGCGCCAAATGCCAAGCAATTGCTTCCCCTTCGCGGTCGGGGTCAGCTGCGAGATAAACTTTTTTAACTTTTTTACTAGCGTCTTTCAATTCCTTCAATATAGATCCCTTACCGCGGATAGTAATATATTTGGGACTGAAATCATTCTCCACCTCAACACCAATTTGACTCTTCGGTAGATCTCTAATGTGTCCCATTGATGCCTTTACAATATATTTACTACCTAGATATTTGCCAATTGTCTTCGCTTTTGCAGGCGACTCGACAATAACTAATGCATCTGCCATAGACTCTTCCTCCTCGTTAACACTCGCACCTCTATATTAAATTACCTTATAAATAGCTCCTGGTAATTGTGTTACCGCTTTTTTTATGATTAAAGATAACAGAACTGAATGCAAATGTCCAAAATCCCATCCTGTTCTTACAAGCAGATCGTCCAATATAAAAGGGCCTTGATGCAGTATATGGTATAGGTGAGACTCCTCATTTGTCAATTTCTTTTCAATCATAAAGTCGTCTGCTGTCTGTTCGGTAGTGCTATTATTCCCTGTTTTTATTACGTTTGTCGGCAAATAAGAAGTATATTCTTCTATAATATCTAATCCACTGGTTACCAGCTTTGCCCCCTGCTTGATAAGCTCTAACGCCCCTCTGCTCTTAGGTGATGTAATAGGTCCGGGAACTGCGAAGACATCCCTCCCAGCTTCCAAGGCAGCATCGGCTGTAATAAGTGATCCACTGCGACTGTCAGCCTCCACGACCACTGTCCCCCGTGATAAACCTGCTATGATCCGATTACGCTGTGGAAATAATCCAGGATGACTTTTAGTTCCAAGAGGATACTCTGTAATGACAAGCCCATCCTGAGAGATACGCCGCTCCAGTTCAATATTCTCAGTTGGATAGACTTTGTCCAACCCTGTTGCCACTACCGCTATGGTCCCTCCACCGCTTCTTAGCGCCGCTTCATGACAAATGCTATCGATCCCCCTCGCAAGTCCGCTAACCACCGTTAGACCTGCTGCACTAAGCTCCTCCGCGAGAATCTCCCCTACCTTTCGTCCATAAGCTGTTGGCACACGAGTGCCAACCATCGCCACACTAGGAGTTGATAACAGTTCCAAACGCCCTCGATAATAAAGGATCCACGGTGGCTGTGCCGTCTCCTTCAACAAAACAGGATAAGCCGCATCAAACACAGTTACCATCTTCACTGCACATTCTTCCATTAATAAGCGCCTTTTGGCGATCCATTCTAATGTATATATGGAAGCAAGATAATTCGACAGCTTTCCGTTCAATCCGATCGTTTCCCAATCTTTTGCACTAAAGCAAAATGCTCGTTCTGACATTAAACCGGCTCTGCGAATCTTGTCGATACTCTTCCAGCCAATCCCCTCCACTTCATTAAAACCAAACAGCAGATCTTTTTCTTCCATATAAGCTTACTCTCCTTTAATGGAAGGGTTAGCCTTCCCTATTTTGTAACATGAATTAGAGGAATGCAATATTTTCTTGTAATTCAATATTTTTCTATGTTAAAAAACAAAAAAAGCAACCTTTTATCCCTTGGATAGGAACAAAAGGTTGCTTACCTCTGAAATAATTATACACGAAAGAAGCCCACTCGCGTAGAGTGAATTCCTTCAAGTAAATAAAATAATTAATGCGTTGTAAAAGCGCTAAGAATACCGCGTTCTTCAAGCACACTTACTAGCGTTGAGCCCATTTCGGCAGGTGTAGGAGCAACCTTGATTCCGCACGATTCAAGTACGGCAATTTTCTCACTCGCTGTGCCCTTGCCTCCGGAAATAATAGCACCCGCATGCCCCATACGTTTGCCAGGAGGTGCAGTAGCGCCGCCAATAAACCCTACTACCGGCTTAGTCATATGCTCACGAATCCACTCTGCTGCTTCTTCCTCTGCGGTTCCGCCAATTTCACCAATCATGATGACTGCCTTTGTACCCGGATCCTCATTAAAAAGCTTCAGAATATCAATAAACTCTGAGCCTTTAACAGGGTCTCCGCCAATACCTACAGCTGAAGATTGCCCGATTCCACGCGTGGTCAGCTGATGAACAGCCTCATAGGTTAGAGTTCCGCTGCGCGAGACAACACCTACATACCCTGGCATATGAATATAACCCGGCATAATTCCTATTTTGCACTCACCAGGAGTGATAACTCCCGGACAGTTGGGTCCGATCAATACAGTAGAGCGCCCCTCCATATAACGGGACACTTTTACCATATCAAGCACTGGAATCCCTTCGGTAATACAAATCACCAGGTCGAGTTCTGCGTCCACGGCTTCCATTATGGAGTCTGCTGCAAATGCTGGCGGTACATAGATTACACTAGCGGTTGCGCCTGTAGCCGCCTTAGCAGCTACAACAGTATCGAATACCGGAAGGCTAACCTCACTGCCATTTTCAAGCGTGATGTTGACAGATGTTCCACCTTTACCCGGTGTTACCCCTCCAACCATCTGTGTTCCATAATCCAGCGCACCTTTAGTATGGAACAAACCCGTTGATCCTGTAATTCCCTGCGTGATAACTTTCGTATTTTTATCTACAAGAATGCTCATGCCTTAAGTCACATCCCTACTTATATTGTCAAATACGATAACTGGCTTCCTAAATCAGGCCATTATTGCACAAGAGACACAATCTTACGGGCACCGTCCGCCATAGAATCAGCAGCAACAATATTAAGTCCCGATCCGGCCAAAATCTGCTTGCCCAATCCAACATTTGTTCCCTCAAGACGCACAACCAGCGGTTTGGTCAAACCCAGTTGACTAGCCGCTTCTACAACACCGTTAGCGATAACATCACAGCGCATAATACCACCGAAAATGTTAACAAAAATTCCGTTCACCTTTTCATCGGATAAAATGATTTTAAAGGCTTCTGTTACCTTCTCGGTCGTTGCACCGCCTCCTACATCCAGGAAGTTGGCGGGTTCGCCCCCATAATACTTAATAATATCCATAGTCGCCATCGCGAGACCTGCACCGTTTACCATGCACCCAATATTGCCATCAAGTGCAATGTAACTAAGGTCATACTTCGAGGCTTCGATTTCCTTTAAATCCTCTTCATCCAAATCCCGCAGCTCTAGAATATCCTTATGACGGAACAAGGCGTTGGAATCAAAATTCAGTTTGGCATCCAGTGCCATCACATTCCCATCCGCAGTCACTACCAATGGGTTAATTTCGGCAATAGAGCAATCTTTATCCACGAAAGCTAAATATAGCGCTTGCATGAATTTCACAGTTTTGCCTACCAGCTCATTAGGAATAGAGATACTGTAAGCCAGCTTACGCGCCTGGAAAGTCTGCAAACCCACTGCCGGATCAATGATCTCTTTAAAAATTTTCTCCGGATGTGTTGCAGCTACTTCTTCAATCTCAGTACCGCCTTCTTCAGAAGCCATCATGACCACTCGGCCAGTACCTCTGTCAACTACGATACCAATGTAATACTCCTTAACAATTTGACAACCCTCTTCAATGAGCAGTCTTTTTACTACCTTACCCTCCGGTCCAGTCTGGTGAGTTACTAGAGTCTTACCCAGAATCTCAGTTGCGTAACTACGCACCTCATCGATATTCTTAGCAACCTTTACTCCTCCAGCTTTACCGCGTCCACCTGCGTGAATCTGAGCTTTAACTACAACAACCGGTGTGCTCAGTGACTCTGCGGCTTCTACCGCTTCCTCCACTGTATAAGCTACTTTTCCATTCGGTACGGCTACACCGTACTTCTTAAGCACTTCTTTTCCCTGATACTCGTGGATATTCATAGCGGTAGCCTCCTAAAGTAGCGTGGTGACTAAACAGGCAGCCTGTTGTCATCTCGCTTTCCGTTTTGATTGCCGCGGGGTTAGGGATAGGCTGATGTTATACATGCAGCACTATTCCGGAACCAGCAGAAACTGATCTACCACTCGTAAAAAGAATGGCATTATTTCTGCAAGAGACATTGTGTAAATCTATAAGACTAAGCTTATATTTACCTATATGCCATACAAAGGAACCCAGAATAGTGTAACATGTTTTTAAAACGCTTACCTTAAATATATTCATGATTTGTACACATTTTTTCGCTTGATTTCATGCCGGAATGCGAACGATCGCATTGACTCCTTACTACGCTTACTTTTTACTATCTTGGATATTAGCTTCGTGAACACGATTCAGTAAGTCTTTAAACTGATCAAGTAGCTCTATGGATTCATTATTTGTCAGTGTCGTTTCTTCCATCATTTTGCCGGGAATACACACGGCATCACTTTGGAGTGCCCAGCCTTGTTTCGTTAGTGAGATTAATACCTTTCGCTCATCCTGCATCGAGCGTTCACGTATAATTAGGCCTGCAGCTTGCAAGCGTTTCAATAGCGGAGTCAGCGTGCCTGAATCCAAAAATAACGCCTCACCAATCTCTTTCACTGTACATTGCTGCCGTTCCCATAACACAAGCATTACTAAGTATTGGGAGTAAGTTAAACCGATCTTTTCCAAATACGGTTGGTACAGCTTTGTAATCTCACGCGAGCAAGCATAAATGGTAAAACAGAGCTGATTCTCGATCAGCAGCTCTGGGGTTGTAGTCATTTTCTGCATATCTTCTTCACTCATTTTCATATTTATTCACCCGCCTTATCTCTTTATTTTATCATAATTCCCTCATATATCATAATAATAGCAAAAAATTAATTTGACTTTTATATTAATTGTGATAAATTAGATTGTACACAAACTAATTAATGAATAGGAGAGATTTATTATGATGACAATTCAACAAAAGATGTATGAAACCACAGTTAAAGCCGTTGGGGGAAGAAACGGTTATATAGAATCAGAAAGCCCTAAACTCAACCTTACGATCAGTACACCACGTGAAATGGGGGGTGCCGGTGGTGAAGGCACTAATCCTGAACAATTATTCGCAGCTGGCTACTCCGCTTGTTTTGACAGTGCTCTGAACATGGTTGCTCGTCTTGGAAAAGTGAAGATTGAAGGCAGTGAAGTTACGGCCACTGTAAGCTTTGGTAAAGTTGAAGATGGCGGATTCGGCATTGCGGTTAAGCTTGACGTGCTGGTTAAAGGCGTTGACAGAGAAACCGCAGCATCTTTGGTAGAAGCTGCCCATGGCGCATGTCCTTACTCCCGTGCCACTCGTGGCAATATCGAAGTAGAACTGAATGTACTGTAAGAAATTATAGAGAAAAATGCATGTGAAATTTGCTAAACGATCTAACCTTCGTTTGAATACGTGGCATTTCACATTCGAAGTCGCTAACGGACACAGTTGATCTTAAACGCAACTTAATCCCATATTTGGGATGCTATCGGACCTCATAGCAGCTAATGGAATGAAAACCACTCAATATAACCTTCTTCCGAAGGAATAGCGTCTCCAGAGTCCGAATCTACGCTCCAAGGGCTAAAAACTTGCAAACAACGTCCTCTAGGTCCGTTCCGTAAGCATCAGTGGATAATAATGGTTCGGCGGTGCTCGTCACTACCGGTCCATAGTATAGAGCAGCGATTCTCATTAACGGGAATCGCTGCTCTTTTATCTTTATTCCTCCGCTAATACCTGTCGATCCAGATTACGGTATTGCACAGCTTCCGCGAGATGTGCAGAAGAAATATCCTGTGCACCCTCCAGATCAGCTATGGTACGGGATAGCTTAATAATCCGATCATGCGCTCGCATGCTTAGACCTAAATTCTCCAAAATATCATACAGCATTTGAGCACTCTCTCGGTTTAGGCTTGCATATTTCCGAAGGGAAGCACCGGAAAGTTCACTGTTCCATGAAATCGCCAGTCGTTTGTAACGTTTAGCTTGGATGGCCTGAGCAGCCAACACCTCCGCACGCATCTCTGCTGACGATAAAACATGCCCCTTCCGATTCCATTCCTTCGGGCGGGGAACATCAACCTGTAAGTCGATCCGATCCAATAATGGACCGGATATTTTGGCTCGATATTGGGCAATCCTTGATGGACTACAGGTACAATTTTGCTGGGAGATACCGCTTCCAAAAAAGCCGCAGCTGCACGGATTCATCGATGCAGCGAGCATGAATTTGGCAGGAAAAGTAAAGGAAGCCCGGGCACGACTTATAGTAACCACCCCATCTTCGAGGGGCTGTCGCAGCACTTCAAGCACATTCCGGGAGAATTCAGGCAATTCATCCAGAAACAGAATACCTCGATGCGCAAGACTTACCTCACCTGGCTTGGGAATACCGCCCCCTCCAATTAATCCGGCAGAAGATATCGTGTGGTGTGGAGAACGAAATGGACGACTTCGCAGCAAACCGTTGTGTGCATCCTTCAAATTTCCAGCCGCACTAAAAATTTTGGTTACCTCAAGTGCCTCACTGTCCGACAATTGTGGAAGGATACTGGGAAGGCGTTTGATCAGCATCGTTTTGCCTGTGCCAGGTGGGCCGATGAGCATAATATTATGCATCCCTGCAGCCGCGATAGTTAGTGCTCTTTTCACATGTTGCTGTCCAAGCACATCACTGTAATCATCCATTATTTCATTCGCTTCGGAAGAAGCAGCCTCAGAATCAGAATATTTAGGGTTATATTTGAGATGCTCTACAGAAAGAACAAGCACCGGAGGTTGTTCTTTTGCCCCCGTCCCCATACTCACGGATACAGGAAAAGGAAGTGGTGATCCTTCAGATTCTTCTAGAGGAACTAGCTTATCTATAATCGGACCAAAGCTAGCCACAGATTCAGCAGCATTCGCTAACGCTTGCAAATGGTCGATGGTATAAACATTCATGCCACTGATTAAAGCGGCTTCTGCCGCATTGCCTTGCGGGAGCAGAACGGCTTTAAACCCGCTTTTACGCGCTACTTCAACCATCGGCAGCACACCCGAAACCGGACGCAGACTGCCGTCGAGCGCAAGCTCTCCAATCAAAAGCATCTCTTGAGCTGAAGGCATAATCAACTGGCCACTAGTTATCAGTATCCCCAAAGCAATCGCTAGATCAAAAGCGGAACCTTCTTTACGCAGGTCAGCTGGAGCAAGATTGATCGTAATACGCTGCTGTGGATAGCGGTAACCGCAATTTTTAACGGCAGCCCTAACTCGTTCAACAGCCTCGCGAATCGCTGAATCTGGTAAGCCAATGATATTCGTCTGCGGCAGTCCATTTGCAAGATCGATTTCCACACCGATCATTACCCCTTCAATCCCATACAGACACGCGCTAAACATTTTCCCATACATAATAAAAACACCTCATCTCCTGAATTACACCCTAATTTGGGGTGTCATAGCTTCAAGAAAAAAGGTGCTTCCTTATTTTCCAAATATATATTAGCTGTTAAGTACATTATAGAAGTTGTGTCCTAACGCAATCTGTGAGCAATTTATCTTTAGAATAAGAAATTCAAGTTTTACATAAAAGCGAAAGCACATCTCTAAAGACCTACATCAATCCCCTTCTTTAACTACGACCGAGTCCCTAATCTGCTCAAAAGTCAACGGTTTATAGTTCCAATGCTCTACACAAATGTTAAAATGATTGTTTCCCTCATATTTTTGCCCATGAATATGGCCGTGCACATTTACGTAAGGCATATGTTTATTCATGTACATAGGCTCATGTGAGAGGAAAAAGAAATCCTTATAAATCAAAGGATATTCACTAACCTCATCAAAACCTGCCTCAAGCCACCAACTTCGGCTGCGGCCGCGATCATGATTGCCAAGGATCAGGATTTTGTATCCATGCAGCCTGGCCACAATCGCACGAGTTGCCTCCTTATTCAGAAAAGAAAAGTCTCCTAAATGAAATACTTTGTCGTCCGGATTCACTACCGAATTCCAACTTTCAATCATAACTTCATTCATTTGCTCTACATCGTTGAAGGGTCTGGATTCAAAATCAATGATCAACTTATGCCCAAAATGATGATCAGATGTGAAAAAAATCTTAGCCATGTGCACCCTCCTTTTGTTTCTATTCTAATGACAGTATGTATGAAAAAAGCTCCGACTACCCATAAACCCTAGGAAATTCGGAGCCCCGAGGACTTTTCCGCCTAATTTCTCACGAAATTATACGTATCATTCTATGTCATGAGGCGATGACGGAATACCTCTTTATTGTTAATGTTACTTTTCCCAGTCGCGCCGCTTACTCGAACGTTTATTAACATCACTCTGAATCAGTTCAGCTAAAGGAGGCGCCTCCTCATTGTCAATGAGCCAGCCACGCATCTCCTTGATCGCTTCCACCTGTCCATTGCCTTTGTCACGCCATGTAAGCAGTTCAATAACTCTAATTACAAGCGCTAAGAGACTGCTATTGCTGTTTTGCGACTTTTCAGCCCGGATTTTTTGAAATAACGCTTCATTTTCCCAATCTATTAATATTTCCTCCGCTATAGTGGGCCGCATTACCGTGAAGGTCTTATTGCAATTATCGCAACAGACGACAGATATTGGCTCTGCTTTAAATTCCACTTCAATCTTCTGCTGGCAATATTGGCATGTAAAACTAACCTGCATTTCAGAAGGTTTATTCTTCACTAGACAGCCCTCCTCATGATGACATTAAAAAGTTACTCCTAATGTTTACCCATTTCTTTTGAGAAATGACCCACAGTGCGGAAGGTATGTAAAGACTTTTTTATCAGAACAGCAGCAAATTCATAAAGAATCGCATGAGAAAATAGAGTTACTCTTAAAACGCCTCGCGAATATGACTAAGTGAAGCTAGACTAAGATCGTCATTTAACAAGACGCTAATTACATCAAAAGAAACCCGCCGTTCCTCATAACCCTTCATATGCAAATAAACCTGTGTTGTACTCCGAACCTGGTTTATTTTGCGAGCATTCACCGATTCTTCTGGAGTTCCCTGAAGCAGCTCTCCACTGCGGCTACGAACTTCGACAACAACAATACAGTCTTCACGCTCCGCAATGATATCAAGCTCTCCAGTACGACAACGCCAATTCCGTTCCAATATCATATACCCGCTAGAAGATAGGTACTGCACAGCTCCGTTCTCTGCAGCAGCTCCTTTCTCTTTGCGGTTATAGTGCTTTCTTACATAGGGCTCTTTCATTCTTGTCCCCGTTCACCAGCGGAACGATCGCTCTGATACACAAAGCTGAGGATTTCCGCCACCAGCTGATAGAGCTCAGACGGAATCTGTTGGTCCAGATCAAGCTTTGAAAGCACCTCCACGAGGGCTGCATCTTCCTGAACAGCAACCCCGCTCTCCTTAGCCTTTTGCAGAATAAGGTCTGCTATCGCGCCTTGTCCCTTGGCTACTACGACAGGAGCCTCGTTTTGTCCGGGACTATATTTGAGAGCGACCGCTTTTTTGAGCCCTTGTGAAATTGGCTGTACAGGCTCATTCATATACGGTAATCCACTCCTTTGTAAGCCTCAGGAACATAATCAACAAACTTATTAGTATTGGAGCCAGCAAGCTCTTTAGGCAAATTCAATTCTGGCAAGGGTTCGGTTCTTAAACCTGATAATTGATAACCGATGGATTCTACCGCAGTTTTTATATCTTCACGCCGCGTCTCCAGCAGCTCAAGCACCCACGGATGATCATTATGAAGCTTAAGACTAACGATTCGATCGACAACCTGCACATCTACCAATGTCTGCCCTAGCTGCTTCATGTCCAAATCGAACCATAATCGACAGTTAGCTGCATCCAACTCCCCTTTGCGGCCCCGCCTGGACTGGATATGAACCGATGCGGTTTCCTGCCCATCTGGACCTTGCAGCGGCAAGAACAATGTAACCTGCGCGAAGGGAGCAGTCCGATCTGTATTCAGCAGCAGCTGTTGGCCTGTCAGCTGCTGCACTAGCCCGCTCGCGGCATCTTTTACCGCGGGCGGCACCTCGCTGCTGCTCATAAGCTGCAGCAGCACGCCCTTCAACGTGTCGGCAGCTTGCTCCCCGCCGACACTGCCTAGCGCGGCTGCAGCTGTCCCCGCTGCCGCTCGCGCCGTCTCCGCGGACGGCAAAGCGCCGCCGCGCACGGCCTGCTGCTCGTGCTCCGCACCGAGCAGCTTCAACACCCGCCCTACCCACGACTCCGCATCCGCGGGTGGGGCGGTGTCTGGCTGCACCGGCGAAGCCGCAGCAGCCGTGGTCTCCCCGCGCGGCGCTGCCGGCGCGGGGGCAGGATCTTGTCCCGCCGCGTCAGCGGGCGGGACGTTCGCGAGCTGCGGCATGCTGCCGCGCAACTCGGTGAGCACGCCCTGCAGCTTCGCGAGCAGGGCAGCCCCGCTAGGCGCAGCAGCTTGGCTTGCTGCACCAGCTTGGCTTCCCGCAGCAGCTTGGCTATCTGCACCAGCTGATCCAGTGGCGCTTGTATTCGCGCCACTGATACTACCCTGCGCTCTATCTTTATTTAGACTCATTTCATTGCCATGAGTTTCGCTCTGATTAGAACTATTTTGATTGCTTACAATTCCGTCCCCTTGCGTGTTAGCAGCACTACTCTGAGTTCCTGAAGCAAGCGTAGAAGTTATTTTCCCAGTCAAAGGTTCACCAGTATTTCCACTCTTCGAGAGCTGAACTACCTCACCAGCCTCTTCGGGGACCACTGGCTTGGCAGTTACAATACCGGTTTCATTCTCAGGAGTTTCAGCTGTACTTGCAGCTGCACTTCCTGATATTTCTGATTTCACTAAATTCAAAGGAATTATTGGTTCATCAGAAATAACTCCGGCTCCCGTTGCCCCTCCTGTTGCAGCAGCACTTCCGCTTGTAGTAGTAACACCAGCACTACCTTCAGCAGGTTTACTTACAGGTTGTCCAGTTCCTTTAATCGAAACCTGGTCCATTTCCGCATCAGCATCACCTGCTGATACCACTTCCCCGTTAATCACAGCGCCCGTACCTGTCGTTACAGGAGCATTCAGCTTTCCGGTCGGGGTACCCATTCCAGGTTTAGCTTCGGCTGTTGTTGTTTCTTCACCGGCGACTTGACCTGCCCAAATCGTAATCTGTTCTTCGAGCGCTGACAAAAGCTGATGAAGCTGCGGACCAAAAACCGCCTGCTGCAATCCTTTCACACTTTCAGGGGTAACCGGCAAGCCCCGCTTTACAGAAATGACAGCTGCATCAAGCCATTCTGAGGTCGGCACGCCCGCAGGTTTCGCACTCATTACAGCATCCAGAATCGCCGCTGTCTCTTTGGTAAGCGGAATACCACCCGACTGCATCGCCAACACAATTTCCCGACCCGCTTTGGAGTCAGTAAGCCCAAGCGATTCCAATGCCTCGCCCATGTTTTGCGGGGTGGCTAACACCGTTTCGCCGAGGGAGACCGGCTTCAATACGGGCAATCCGCCTTCTCCGGGTGCTCCAACCTGTAAGTTCAGGGTCTCTCCTGGCAGTAGTGGTGTTTCCAACTCCGCACGAACAGGTGTGCCTTGAATCTGCACAACGGCTTCTTTTCCCGAATCCGATACAGACAATACAACACCACGTACAACCTGCCCTTCCTTCAATTCCAAAGACTTGGCTGCTCCCGGTTTATTATCCCCGAGCAATCCACGGATCAATGTTCCGATATTCATACCGTTTCTCCTCCCTCCATTTTCTCTCTTCTTACTATATCGGTATTAATCCGACTTTTTTGAGCGGTGAATTTATCCAAGCTTAAACGCCTTTGGCGTCTTTTATATTCTGATATTTCTAAAAAAGGGTTTGCTGTTCAGCAAGAATCTTCCCAATAAAGCTGCGCCGATGCATAGGTGTCGGACCTAACGCCGTAATTTGTTCCCTGTGAAGCTTGGTCGCATAACCTTTATGTATCGCAATCCCATAATCAGGGTATAATTCCTCCCACACCCCTTCACACAGTCTATCTCTTGTTACTTTAGCTATAATCGAAGCTGCCGCAATAGACTGGCTGTTAGCATCCCCTTTTATGATCGCCTGCTGCGGCAACGGAAGATCAACTTTTTCAGCATCGATTAACATATAGTCCGGGGTATGACTAAGACCTTCTACCGCTTTTTTCATCGCCAGACGAGAAGCCTGTTTAATATTAATTTCATCAATCATGCGGGAATCCACATAACCTACACCAATAGCTATCGCCTGCTCCATAATAATCTCGAATAAGGCATCTCTTTTTTTCGCTGTAAGCTTCTTAGAGTCGTTGACGCCATCAATAATAAGCCCTTCCGGCAAAATCACCGCTGCTGCAACAACATCCCCAAACAAACAACCTCTGCCTACTTCATCTACGCCGGCTATACGGCGATAAGACTGTTCCCAGCCCTCTTTTTCATAACTCAACATATCTATCGTACTCACGATCTGTCACCGCCAATTATAAATTATTCTATAAACTACATAAGTCAGCTTACCATAGTAAAGCTCACATGGTCATGTACAAATAACCACTCCAATTTGATCCAAATCAGCAAAAAAAAGAGCCCCCGAAAATTTCCGGATGGCTCTTCCATACCCATTCATTTAAACGCCTTTAAGGTGTTTCCAGCGTAAAACGACCAAGCTTACCTGCCCGCAGCTCATGCAGCAAAGCACGTGAAGCTTTTTCTAGATCAACACGTCCACCGCTAATCAGACAACCGCGTTTACGACCCACGGCTTCCATAACTGCAACGATCTCATCAGGGTTCTCAAGATCCTCAGGAAGCTTCTCAATACCAAAGCGCTCTTGAAATCTGGAACCATAATCCTTGACCAAATACTTCACTGCATAAAAAGCAATGTCCTCAATGTTCAGGATTTCTTCTTTGATCGCACCCGTCACGGCCAAGCGGTAACCCACGTCTTGATCCTCAAACTTCGGCCATAAGATACCAGGAGTATCCAGAAGCTCCAGATTACCTCCTGTTTTAATCCACTGCTGGCCCTTAGTAACCCCCGGGCGATCACCCGTAGCAGCGATACTCTTACCAGCCATTCGATTAATCAGCGTTGATTTACCGACGTTAGGAATACCGACGATCAATGCGCGCATAGCTCGTGGGTTCATTCCCCTTGCGATCTGCCGATCAATCTTTTCCTTCAACAGCAACTTGACCTGCTCCGGAATCTCCTTAACGCCTGTTCCAGTAGATGCGTCCACAGGATGGGCAACATGCCCTTGTTCCTTAAAGTACGCCAGCCACTTCCGAGTAATTTCCGGATCCGCCAGATCCGCTTTGTTCAAAATAATTAATCTCGGCTTGTCCCGCAAAATATCGTCAATCATCGGATTGCGGCTGGAAAGCGGCAGACGGGAATCGAGCAACTCTATAACAACATCAATCAGCTTCAGCTTATCCTCGATTTGCCGCCTAGCCTTCGTCATATGACCAGGAAACCAATGAATGGCCATTGCCGTCACCTCCTTTGACTTCTGTCAACTTAATGGTTAATCAGTGTAATATCTTTTATCGGCCAGAAGATTAAATCTGCACGACCCACAATATCACCCAGCGGCACATAGCCAATCATCCGGCTGTCTGTACTATCCGAGCGATTATCCCCCATAACGAAAATATGTCCTTCTGGTACAGTACCATCCGTGAATTTTTCATTTGGGAAATCTTTATTATTATACAGAGCGTTGTTACTATGCGCAGCATCAATAGCGCCTTGGATGTAAGTCTCGTTAACAACCTCACCGTTAACTGTAACTACATCTCCTTCTACTTTCACAGTATCTCCAGCCACACCAATTACACGTTTAATAAAATCTCTGCCTTCAGATGGCACGTGGAATACAATAACCTCACCCCGCTGCGGAGATCTTATATCGTATAAAATTTCATTAACGATAACACGTTCTCCCGTATGGAAATTAGGCTGCATGGAAGGTCCATCTACAATAAAAGGCTTGAATAAAAGCCAGCGAATCAGTATAACCAGAACTAAAGCAATCGCAATGGCCTTGACCCATTCCAGCACTTCATTTTTCTGTTTACGTGGGTTCTGCTCGCTTGATTCCAAAGTTTCGCTTTGTTCCTGCTGCATAGTTCACCGTCCTCTCTTAATACTACTCTTACTATACAACACAAAAAAACTCCTGCCAAAAACCCCTCCACAGATACTCCTTCAGGAGGCCTTTTCGGAGAAGCTTATCCCCAAGCGTATATGTCACACGCATTGTATACCAAGCTAAAACGCCCTCAGCGTCCTTTTAAGGACGGTATGCGTTTATGCGAGAAATATAAGAATAATGTATAACGTAAAACTTATGCTTTTCTTATATTTTCAAAAAAAAATAAAGCGAAAGGGGCTTGAACTCAAGCCCCTCTCCTCTGTCACTATTCTAGCGACGAATTTCTTTAATTCTCGCTGCTTTACCACGTAGTTCACGAAGGTAATAAAGCTTAGCACGACGCACTTTACCACGACGAGCCACTTCGATTTTTTCGAGTTTAGGCGAGTTGATTGGGAATGTTCTTTCCACACCAACACCGTAAGAAATTTTACGAACCGTAAAAGTCTCACTGATTCCACCGCCACGACGTTTGATTACAACGCCTTCGAACAACTGGATACGCTCACGAGTTCCCTCGATAACTTTTACATGCACCTTCAAAGTGTCACCCGGACGAAAACTAGGGATATCTTTACGAAGTTGCTCTTGCGTAATAGCTTGTAGGATATTCATTAAGGACTTCCTCCTTCCGTACAGGTGTTCTTGCCTCTTCCGGAGAGATCTGAGCTCTCCCTCATTATCCGCAGCGGACCACCGTATTCCACACAACAGAGTTAATAATATCATAAAGGACGGGCTAATACAACTTATTTTTCTATTTTATAACGGTAACATATCTCTTTTTTTTGCCTTAGACTGGCAGTCTTTACACAAGCCGACCACGGTTCCATTGTCTTGAGCATAGAAGATCAACTTCCCATTCTTCTTCTTGCAAGAAGAGCAAGGTTGCTCCCCTGGACTCTGTTTGGCTTTGCGATGACTATCCATTGAGATCACATTACTGCTAGTCGTGCGCAAAGGATCGCTTGAGCTGCTTGTTTTCTTTTTCTGAACGATATAATACCCAACACCCAGCGCTAGCAAGACAAGCAAAATAACTACATATTTCATCTGGCTCCCTCCGCTCTTCATGATTTACTTGAGGTAAGAAAATAAAAAGACCGCCCTGTGATGCAAGTAAGGCAACGGTCTATATCGTATTCGCAAACTAGCCTTAGCACATCTCACTATAAAAAGCGCTTTTCAGTAGCTGCTGAAGATTATATATGAGAGCATCTTCGCTCTTTTTATATGTACTCTTACCCATTTTAATGTGAGCGTAAGATCTATATTTCATTTTAGCACAATTGAAATTTGAAGTGTAGTGAACACTTTTTAAATACCTAGTCTTTGGTCCAGTATATTAACCCGCCTACAGCCGTTTTTACAATAAATCCCCATAGGCTATACTTACAGAAGTACGTACATAACGTAGCGCTTAGGGAAGAACACATATACCCAAAAATAAGGAGGATTTTATTCAATGAAAAAGAGTAATACAACTAGCGTAATGGCAGCTGTAGCCGTCTTGTCCGTCGTACTTCTGGCAGGATGCACAGAGTTACCGGGTAGGCAATCCGCTAATAATGAACTAGGAAAGAATATTACTGAAGATGTGCAGCAAAATATTGGTGAGGCTGTGAAGCAAGAGCTAGGTAAAGCCGCTGCAAGCGTGGAACAGGCCGTTCAGGATACAGCTACCAAGGTGGTCGACGAAGTTAAAGCAAACAGCATTAGCAAAGAACTATCCTTATCTAAAGAGATCGGCTCTGCTTCAGTGCTTAGCATGAACAATGCAGTGGGAGAAATAGAAGTTACATCAACTACGGGTGATCAAATTAATGTGAGTGCGACAATCTTAGCCCATAACGGCTCCGGTCATAAAGCTGACCGCCAGAAAATCTTGGATGACGCTGAGATTTCAATAGACGTTAGTGGCGATACTCTGAAGGTATCTACAAATTCCAAATCAAATCCGAAGAAGGATTTATGGACTTGGGCTCAAGACAAATACGGTTATTCAGATTTTAGCATTAACTATACCATTGAGATCCCCACCCGTATGGATGAATATCAAATCACCAATAATGTCGGGCAAATTCGTCTCCGCAATCTGGACGGAAATTACCGCATCGTCAGCAACGTTGGAGCTATTGATATCGAAGGAGCTAACATCACCGGTAAGTCCACTCTAGAGTCTAATACAGGAAGCATACGTATGGATATAGCCGGAATGAAGAGTGATAGCCGTCTTAAAGCGACAACAAATGTAGGTAGCCTCAATGCTGTTCTAGCCGATGGCGTGAAATGTAGCTTGGTGGCTAAAAGTGATCTAGGCCAGATTACCGGGGTTGAGGGTGGCAAACGTGATGTTAACGGAGGAGGTCCTTTGTTGTCCTTAAGCTCAGATATAGGTGCAATTACAGTAGAGTAACCAACCACTAAAAACAGACCGTCCGGATTAGCGGACGGTCTGTTTTTGCATCATCATATCAGATTAATGCAATAGCCAACAGCGTGAACAAGCTGAGAGTTAAAATATTGTCAGCAGCATAAGGGTAACCAAAAAATGCAGAAGTCTGCACAGGTCCATTGGATCCTGTTCTTAAGTAAACATTATATCTGTCCACATCTGTAATCACACCTTCATGCTGTCTGCCATCAGTAGTCAGGATACGTACCCTTCTATTCTTACAACGTAAGCAATTATAATAAGCCTCCACTAGTGTACTCCTCCTCATTCGTAATGATATACTCTATGGTGAGGAGTACAGGTCGGTAACGGCTAAGTTACATAGGTCATTTGTTTGGATCGATATTTACTTTCCGTTCTCTGCATTTTTTGTATTCCCAAAGGTTATATATAAGGAAAGACATATTCTCGGCTTGTTATCCGTACCATCCTATCCATTCAAGGAGGCCAATCGAATGAATGTAGCACGTAAACAGTTTATTAAGGAAGGCGTACTGCGTATTACCATCTTTATTATTTTATCATCGCTTACCTATACCGTTCGCAACTATGCATGGGCAGTTACTGTTCTCGTATGTTTTGCGCTTTACGCTCTACTTACAGGAGTATATCGCCTCTTTCGCAAAGAGTAGAATGCGCCTCCACGAATTTTTATAGTTAACCAAACGCCCCCTTTCCAAAGAGTTTTTAATTCTCCTTGAAGAGTGGGCGTTTACATTCTGATCAGAATCACAGGGTTTGACCTCTTAGTAGAGCACAATAAAACCATTAGATGTAGTGAACTTTCGTTCGCTATACTCTAATGGTTTTATTGGACTTGCTTATTCATACTTAATTATTAATCTTATATGTTCAAGCTTTAAAGGGCGAATGGGAATTACGATTTGCGATTTGTATAATAATCGATAATATCATTCACAGTGCGGAGCGGCTCCGCATCTTTGTGGATCGTGTCCACGCTAGGCTTGAATTCTTCACGCGTCTTCGTAGTCACTTCAGTTCATTCCTTTCAATAGTTAAGCTTGCTGCATCGTAAGCTGCATATAGTATTACGCCACCTCTATCTATTACCCCAAATAGAAGAGTTCAACGCACCTATGCTAATTTGTTTTGGAAATTACGCAAAAAAAATACGAGATTATAGCCCTTCTTATACTTAAGTAAACATAACAAAAACGCCTCCTTAACGTAAGATACGTTAAAAAGACGTAAAATATGCCTGTTTTATTAAAATTTTACTCCGGCTTGATTTCATTTTTCAGACGTTCCAGTGTTTTCTTGTCTTTCAATGTTAGTTCTGCACTTTCGAGCAAATCAGGTCTACGTTCAAGTGTACGCTGTAACGCTTGCTCTCTCCGCCATACTTCGATGTTGGCGTGATGGCCACTCAGCAACATATCTGGTACCTTCCAGCCGCGAAATTCAGCGGGTCGAGTGTAGTGAGGATATTCCAACAGCCCTGTACTGAACGAATCGGTGATCGCAGAGGTTTCGTTTCCAAGCGCCCCTGGCTGTAGCCGAACTACTGAATCAATAACCGTCAGTGCTGGTAGTTCTCCACCCGTTAACACGTAATCGCCAATCGACAGTTCATCTGTAACCAGATGCTCCCGTATCCGCTCATCGTAGCCCTCATAATGACCACATATAAAGATTAGATGCTGCTCTTGTGCCAGTTCCTCAGCAATCTTCTGATTATAGGTCTTTCCTTGTGGACACATAAGAATGATGCGTGGCTTCACAGAGGAAGGCGACGGGACTGCAGCTTCAGAACCATTCTCCAAAGGACTAGCCTCGATCCCCAATACATGTTCTACCGCTGCAAAGATCGGGTCAGGCTTTAGTACCATACCCCCGCCCCCGCCATACGGTGTATCATCCACACTGTTGTGCTTATTTCCTGAGAAATCACGAAAGTTCACAGCATTCAAAGATACAATCCCTTTTTCGCGTGCCTTACCAAGAATACTTGTGCTAAATACGCCTTCGCACATCTCCGGAAAGAGCGTTAGCACATCAATTCTGATCATGGCAATAGTCCTTCCATTAAGTGAACCGTAATTCGTTTGGCCTCAATGTCCACGTTCAGCACTACATCGTTAATTACAGGGATAAGGATGTCTTGACCTTTAGCAGGCTTAACAACCCACACGTCATTTGCACCTGGCTGTAAAATTTCCGTAATTGTGCCAAGCGGTTCACTTCCAGCATCATCCGTATAAACTTCACAGCCAACGATTTGGTGGAAGTAATATTCATTCTCTGGCAGATCAACCAGATCATTACTTGGCACCTTAAGCAAACTTCCCTTATACTTTTCCACTTCGTTAATATTGGTATATCCCTTAAGCTTAACGATAAACATACCCTTATGCTCTCGAGCGGATTCTACAGTCACTTCGAATTTTGCACTGCCATCCGCAGGGATGACGAACAGCTTCTTGTCTTTAGCGAAACGAACCTCAGGAAAATCGGTATGGGATAATACTTTAATCTCCCCGCGAATTCCATGTGTATTCACAAGCCGGCCTACGGTTAATTCTTCCGTCATATAACCCTCTCCTCTACAAGCTTCATCTATATATTTGAACAAAAAGGAGCCGGGATATACTATCCCTAGCCCCTCATTGTACGCATTATTTAAGATAAAATATCTACAGTTACGCGTTTATCGCTCTTGACTGCTGCAGATGTGACTACTGTACGGAGCGCCTTGGCGATCCTGCCTTGCTTGCCGATGACCTTTCCTACATCATCTGGATGTACGGACAGCTCATAGACAATCAAATGCTCTTTCTCCACAGCCCGTACCGTCACATCTTCTGGATGATCCACTAAAGCCTTAGCAATTACTCCAACTAATTCTTCCATAGAGGACCCTCGCAATCAGTCATTATTTCTGTTGCTTAAGCTCATGAAACTTCTTCATCACGCCTGCTTTGGAAAGCAAGTTGCGGACGGTATCAGATGCTTGCGCACCTGTTTGAAGCCATTTAAGAGCTTTTTCCTCATCGATCTTAACTACTGCCGGTTGTTCAATCGGATTATAATAACCGATTTCCTCGATAAAACGACCGTCACGAGGGGACCGGGAATCGGAAACCACTACACGATAGAAAGGCGCTTTATGCGCTCCCATTCTTTTTAGACGAATACGTACTGCCACGAAAAATCACCTCCTTATAATAGTTTCCAACATTAGTTGGTCAGACATTCAAGATCATTTAAAAGGGAATTTCAGCCCTTTTCCACCACCAAGACCTTTAAGCTGCTTCATGGCATTTTTCTTGGAGGCTTTGCCGCCTCCGCCCATCATGCCGGAGAATTGCTTCATCATCTTACGCATCTCATCAAATTGTTTGATGAGGCGGTTGACCTCAGCGACTGAGGTTCCGCTGCCGGTTGCAATACGCTTGCGGCGGTTATGGTTAATGATCTCAGGCTGTTGCTTCTCCGCCTTAGTCATAGAATGAACTATGGCTTCAACGCGTCCCATTTGCTTATCGTCGACCTTTAAATCTTTAATGCCCTTGGCTTTGTTCATACCCGGAAGCATATCAAGAATTTGATCGATA
This sequence comes from Paenibacillus sp. FSL R7-0048, assembly GCF_038004505.1. Classification (NCBI taxonomy): domain Bacteria; kingdom Bacillati; phylum Bacillota; class Bacilli; order Caryophanales; family Paenibacillaceae; genus Paenibacillus; species Paenibacillus sp. FSL R7-0048. The sequence goes on from NZ_JBBORF010000001.1 coordinate 4,419,192, forward strand.
GGGCCTAGCTTCTTCACCTGATCCATTTGCTCTAGGAAATCGTCGAACGTAAACTCTGCATTACGCATCTTACGTTCCATTTCTTTAGCCTTGTCAGTATCAATGTTCGCTTGGGCTTTCTCAATCAGCGACAGCATGTCGCCCATACCCAGAATCCGCGAAGCCATACGTTCCGGATGGAACGGCTCCAGCGCGTCGATCTTCTCCCCTAAAGCGGCGAATTTGATCGGGCAACCGGTAACAGCTTTTACTGACAGTGCAGCACCACCACGGCTATCGCCGTCGAGTTTCGTCAATACGACCCCTGTAAGCTCAAGCTGCTTATTAAAGCTCTCGGCTACATTCACGGCGTCTTGACCCGTCATAGCATCTACTACAAGAAGTACTTCATCAGGATTTACAACATTGTGAATCTGCTTGAGTTCTTCCATTAGTTCTTCATCGATATGCAGGCGGCCTGCAGTATCGATAATAACATAATCAAGTCCGTTATCCTTCGCATGTTGTACAGCTTGTCTGGCAATTTCTACCGGACTAGTCTGATCACCAAGTGAGAATACAGGAACCTTAATCTGTTCTCCCAGCACTTGCAGCTGCTTGATAGCAGCAGGCCGGTAAATATCTCCCGCAACCAAGAGCGGACGATGATTGCCCTTCTGTAACAGCTTAGCTAGCTTACCCGAAGTGGTTGTCTTACCAGCCCCTTGTAGACCCGCCATCATAATGACGGTCGGCGGCTTGTTCGACTTGGCCAGCTTCGCTTGGCTTCCGCCCATCAGATCGGTTAGTTCCTTGTTGACGATGTCGATAATTACCATGCCAGGCGTAAAGCTGTCCATGACTTCCTTGCCGATGGACTTTTCTTTCACCTTAGCCACGAATTCTTTAACTACCTTGAAGTTAACATCGGCTTCCAGAAGGGCTAACCGCACTTCACGCATAGCTTCGTTTACGTCTTCTTCGGATACTTTACCTTTACCGCGTAGCTTGCTGAACACATTCTGCAATCTTCCGGTTAAACCTTCAAACGCCATATGCAGATTTCTCCCTTCATGCTACTCTAACCTCTGCAAGCGATCCACGATCTCCGCGAACCGAAGTTTATATTGCTCAGGCAGCATCCCATTCTCCGGCAGTCTGCGCAGCTCTTCTAAATATTTAGTACGACTCTCATGTTTCACTAATAGTCCAAGTTTTTCTTCATAATTCTCAAGGACTTGCTCAGCCCGCTTAATATGCTCATAAACAGCTTGGCGGCTGATTTCAAATTCAGCGGCGATTTCTCCCAAGGAAAAATCATCGTGAAAATAATATTTAAGAAACGTTTGCTGCTTATCTGTAAGCAGTCGTTCATAGAAGGCAAAAAGCAAATTGATACGATTCGTTTTCTCGAGCCTATTCTCCTGACTCATTAAGGACAACCCCTTCGTCAAGGAAAAACACTTTACACCTTCACAACGTCCCTTATGATACCTAAAAGAAAGAGAGATGTCAAGCACTTTTGCTTGTCATCTCTTTCTTTATTAAAAATCCATATTTTCCGCGATAAATCCGCTTGAAATTATTGGATTGGCAGTACATAAATCAATATGGCGAAGAAATGTGTGACACTGCCCGCAAGAACAAAAACATGCCAGATCGCATGATGGAACGGAAACCCTCTCCATACATAAAAAACTGTGCCTAGAGTATAAAGCACTCCGCCAGCCATCAGCAGAATCATACCACCGTCCGCTACCACTGCCGATAGAGGATTCCAGGCGATAACAATCAGCCAACCCATAGCAATGTAGAATACCGTAGACATGAACAAGAACTTTTTAACAAAAAACGCTTTGAAGAAAACGCCAAATACTGCGATTCCCCATATAACACCAAATAAACTCCAGCCAAGTGTTCCCCGAATAGCTACTAGCAAAAAGGGTGTATACGTGCCTGCGATAAACAGATAAATAGAGGAGTGATCGAAAAATTCGAACAAATCCTTCGCCTTGCCCTCTTTGAGACTATGCACAAGTGTTGAATTGAGATACAGAAGCAGCATTGTCGTTCCATAAATGGAGAAGCTGACTACATGCCATGCCGTTCCTTTCAGACTTGCAAAAACAACAAGCAGGACAAGTGCAGCGACGCTTAATACAGCTCCGATCCCGTGCGTAATCGCATTCGCGACTTCTTCTCTCCGGGTGTAGGTGTGAGTATTTGCCATATCCATATCCTTCCGTCTAAGCTTTCTTTCTATTATACCACGCGGACCTCACTGGATTACAGTTTGTAAATCTCCGTGTATTTCTCCTCCAAATAATCAGCCAGATAATCTGGACTGAGCGGCTCACCTGTTACTTGTTCGATAATTTGCGAAGGGGTCAGGCTTTTTCCGAAACGGTAGATTTTTTCTGTTAACCATTCTTTAATCGGCAAAAGATTTCCCGCAGCAATCCATTCATCGTAGTTCGGCAGCTCCTTGCGGAGTGTATTCAAGATTTGGGCAGCATACATATTTCCCAAAGAGTAGGATGCAAAATATCCGAAGTCTCCACCGGACCAGTGCACGTCCTGCAATACACCAAGCGCATCATTAGGCGGTGTAATACCTAAATATTCTTGATATTTAGCATTCCATACCTGAGGCAGATCTTTGACAGATAGACCTTCATTAAAAATAAGCTTTTCGATCTCGTAACGCACAATAATGTGCAGATTGTATGTAAGCTCATCTGCTTCAATTCGGATGAATGAATTTTCCACACTGTTAATAGCCCGGTAGAAATCCTCTACATCTACATTAGCAAGCTGCTCTGGGAAATGCTGCTGCAGATCACCGTAATAACGTTGCCAGAACGCACGGCTGCGGCCGATCATATTCTCCCATAGTCTCGACTGAGATTCATGAATCCCCATCGATGCGCCTTGAGCCAGCGGTGTTCCCACTAAATCTTGGCTGATATTTTGTTCGTAAAGCGCATGTCCACCTTCATGCAGTGAGCTGAAGACGGCGCTAGTCACGTTATCAAGTAAATAAGCGGTCGTAATACGAACGTCACCTGGATTCAGCCCTGTAGCAAAAGGATGCACACTCTCATCCAAGCGGCCTGCGTCGAAGTCATAGCCCATTTGCTTCAGAATAAAGTTACCAAACTTTTGTTGCTGCTCTTTAGGGAAAATCTGCTGCAAGAAGCTGGTATCAGGTTTATTAGGTGAAGCAGCGATAGCTTCCACTAACGGAACCAAGCGGCTGCGGAGGCGACTGAACACTTCATCCACTTTTTCTACCGTGAGATCAGGCTCATACATATCTAGTAGCGTATCGTAACGTGTGCCATTAACACCCCAATAATCGATGAACTCTTGTTTCAGAGCTACGATTTTACTCAAATAAGGTTCAAATGTAGCAAAATCATTGTTCTCCTTAGCTTCTTCCCAGATTGTTTGGGAATGCGCAGACAGGACAGCGTACTCTTCAAATCTTTTGGAAGGAATACTCTTACTGCGCTCATACTCTTTGCGGCAATCGTTGACGATCTTTTGTTGATTAGCCGTAAGCTGGCTCAATACTTCTGGACGGCTGAAAAATGCTGTGAAGTCACCCATCTCCTGTGAAATCTCGAGTCTGAACAATTCTCCACTCAGCATCCCAATCGTACCGGAACGTACTTCTACTCCTTTACGCGGTGCACCTGTGCGCAAATCCCAGTGCATTAATTCTATGGCCTCTGAATATCCACTAATTTTTGCTAATAACTCGCTGAATTGTTCCCATCGTTCCTTTACTTGTTGTTCCATTCTACTCCACCTGCTTTCTCTGTTTTACAGACTCCTCTTGATGATACTTTTTTGAATGAGTATAATCAACTTCAGAGATTACATCTCTAATTTTAAATATTTAATGAGTTACATAAGAAGCAGAGCATGCTTCGAACAAAAATCAAGGAGCGTGAACAGGGCTATGATGATTCAAGTTACACCTCTCGCAGAAAGGAAGTTGAAGGAAAGGCTTGGAGATCAGCCAGGATTTTTCAAGCTCTTTTATGATACGGTAGGCTGCGGGTGTGACGGAATTAATGTGTTACTGATTGTTTCAGAAGTGGAGCAAGGCGATTCTAGGATAGAGACGAATTCTCTTCCCTTTATCGTAAGCCGGCAACAGGAAATCTTTTATGAAGACAAGATGCGACTCGACGCAGAGGAACGTTTCTCTTCCTATAAGCTGGTCAGTGATTCTCAGATTTATGGCAACAATATCATGGTAAGAGATATGCGCAACGTAAGTACAATTCAAGGAATTTAAGGGAGGAAGCTAATATGAGCCACGTATCAGAAATTATTAACTTTAATAAAAGTTTTGTAGAGAATAAGGACTATGAAGCTTATTTAACCAGTCGTTATCCTGACAAAAAAATGCTGATCATCACCTGTATGGACACTAGACTCGTTGAATTATTGCCGAAAGCCATGAATTTCAAAAATGGTGATGTCAAAATCATCAAAAATGCTGGTGCGGTTATTTCTCAGCCTTTTGGTAGTGTTATGCGTAGTGTAATGGTAGCTCTTTATGAACTAGATGCTGAAGAAGTAATCGTGGTTGGACACTATGAATGCGGTATGGCCTCCCTCAATGCGGACCATATGATCAATTCCATTAAAGAACGTGGAGTATCTGAAGAAGTGCTGTCTACACTGGAGAATTCCGGAATCAAACTTACAAAATGGCTGCGTGGGTTTGACAATGTCGAAGAAGGGGTAATTCAGACTGTGGACCTGATTAAACGTCATCCACTGCTTCCCCCTAATGTACCTATCCATGGCATGATCATCGATCCGGCAACCGGAGCGCTTGAGCTTGTCGCTGATGGGTATAAGTAACGAATGACGACTCTCTAACTGCTGTTTGCGTGGATCCTGGATCCACGCTTTTTTTGTGCATAAAAGTATAAATTATGATAAATAAAATTGAAACCTTGTGGGGCATGTCTGCGTATTACCGACCATACACAAAAATTCATGCTCACAGGAGGGTTTTCGTACTAAATGAAACCAATGAAACGCGTAATGATGATTCTAATGGCCTTCACTCTGTTTTTTGCAGTGGTTGCTCCAGACTTTGCCGATGCACGTCGAGGTGGCGGCGGATTCAAATCCGGCACTCGCAGCTATTCAACAACCCCAAAAAAATCAACAACAACAAATAACATCAAAAAAAGTGACAGCACTAAAAGTTCCACAGCAGGATCTGCTGCAAATACAAAACGTGGCTTCTTCAGCGGCGGCAGCTTAATGAAAGGCATGATGATCGGTGGTTTGGCCGGATTATTATTCGGTGGAATGTTTGGTGGAATGGGAGCTTTTGGTGACTTCCTAGGCTTTGCCGTTAATATGCTAGCTATCTATGTATTGGTTATGCTCGTGATGTCCTTCTTCCGTCGTAGAAAAGAACGTCGCCGCTTAGAAGAACAGGATGGTCGTTACTAATGTCTACAATTGTTCTAAGCATGGATGAGATCATCAATGCCCTCTGTCTGCACATGGCGGAACGAAAGGCTGTTCGCCCAGAGGATGTTCAGGTAGAACTGAGCTGGGAAGAAGATACCGGTTACTCTGCAGAGGTTTGGGTACAGGGCCGCAGTCAATTTCTAGTGGAGTCCAATATGATTGAAGCGATCCTGCGATACATGCTCAGCGAATATGGTGTTCGCGCCTATCGTGAAGATGTAAGACTGGACCTGGATGAGGAAATCACAGCGATTGTAAATACAGGGAACTAATAATAGTAAAAGGGACAACCCGAGGGGTTGTCCTTTTTTGATATAACGCTATTCATAGAAATATTGCTTTACCGTCCCTACTCCGTCTGCCACTTCAATTTCTGCATAAGCTCCATTAATAAAAGTAACCTGCGGCGGGACATGACCACAATCGATATCATAAACGATCGGTACCTTAAGCTCTTCAAATAGTTCAGCATATATATCCTCGGCAGTATAGTTATCCACAGGCCGATTAGCTGGACTTCTGCCAAACATAATCCCCGAACAATTCTCAAACCACCCTGCCAGCTTCATCTGCACTAAAGATCTGCGTAAATCCGCTGTGTTCAATTCACAATTTTCCAAATACCAAACTATAGGTTCGTCATGAATCATTTCTTGCTGAAAATGCTGGAGCTTTCCATAAGGTGTGCCGATCAAATGCCTAATTACATCTATACAACCACCCAACAGACGTCCTTTCATCGTTACAGCATCTGTAGTTAGAGACTTCCAATAAGTCTCCTCTGTCAAATGAAAAACGCATGGCGAAGGCACATCATGCTGCCATTCCCGCTGATATTTAAGAGATGAATGCTGCACAATGGACTCACCCACTGGTGTCTCTAGAACCGCATGCCAGAGGGCTGTAGTATCATCCGAATACTCTCCCCGTAAATCAATGAGATTCGCTCCGTGGGCAGTAGCCAACCCGGTTGTCAGCGTGACCGCAAGCAGCAAGACGCTTATATCTGAATATCCCACGATCCATTTGTCCTGCAAAGCATCAAAATCAATAAATTCCAGAGCTTCAATTAACAATTCCCCGCCCCAAGGCGGAATAAGGACATCGATTCCATCATCTTTGATCATCTCATTAAACTCATGACCACGAACATTGGCTGGTGCAGATTTAGCCTTATCTTGCTTCCATGCCGTTTCGCCGATAATGACATTAAATCCTTGCGACTTCAACCGGCTGGAGGCCAGTGTTAGTAGTTCTGCATTTTGAATGCCTACTCCAGATGAAGGTGCTGTAACGCCTATCGTCGCATTTTTTTTCAAAAAAGGGTATCTAATCATATGCCACCTCCCAGAGTTTGTACCCATTATATCCCTAAAGTGATAATGAGAACACCTTCTTCTAACACATACTTTACGCCTACAAAAAAAGGACCTGGCGGGATGCGTCAACGTATGACCGCAAATCCTGCACATGTCCTTCTTCAATTAAACCCAAACACTAGATTAAAGAGATAGCAAGCAGTTCAAACAACACAAGCGGTAAAATCACATTATTATTGTATGGGGGACCTGGATAAGGTCCTGGATATGGGCCCGGTCCCGGGCCCGGATGAGGATGATACGGCTGATGAGGGTTGTAAAACCCGCGGGGCATTTGCCCATTAGCTGCAACGTTCAGATACAAGTGTTTATTATCTACTCCGGCTATAACGCCTTCATGTACAAAGCCATCTATTGTCTGTACGTTCACCTTATGGTTAAGGTATGGCTTGCAAGATTGATGTAGGGAATCGCGGACACCGTGCAGGTGCCGGATCACAGCAGGATCAGCCTGATAAATCACATTCTGTTGCTGCCCAGTGTTAAATGTCGACATGGATGTTCTGACCTCCGTAAATGGATTTGCTCCATTCTATGCAGAAGCCTAGATTACGGTGCCTATTAAATGGGCTATTCTTAGAATGGCAGAGCGACCTTCTCAACCTTAACATTTACAGAAACTAGAGACAGTCCCATCATATTTTCAACAGCATTTCTTACATTTTGCTGCAGTATATAGCAGACCTCTTGAATCACACATCCGTAATTAACTATGACCTGAAGATCGATGGCAACATCCACTTCTTTTACTTCAACGGACATTCCTTTTTTTACATTTTTACCGCTTAGACGTTTAGCCCAGTTGTCCGAGATACTGCTTCCTGACATGCCGGCAATACCCGGTGTGTCCAGAACCACTTGCCCGACGATCGAAGTCACCACATCATCTGAAATATGAATTAGTCCTTGCTCCGTTCCTTCATTCATAGAAATCCCTCCATAATGTTTTATTAACTTAAGAGATATCAGGACTCTCCTCTACCTCTATCTCTACCCGGCGTTGCTTGACAAACAAATAATAGGCCTTGGTCAAGACGATTTTAACAATCATATACAGCGGAATAATCAGCAATATCGCAATGATCCCGCCTAAATCACCGCCAACTAATACCAGGATAATCGTTGTCAGTGGATGAATATCGAGCTTTTTCCCAAAGATGTAGGGAGCGATTAAATTATCCTGTATCTGCTGCGCTACCAGAACAATGATGATGGACCAGACGGCTATAGACGGCGATTGAATGAATCCGATGATGAAAATAGGGATACTAGACAGTATCGCACCAATAAAAGGCACGAAGTTCATCACAACTGCGATTACAGTCAACAGCAATGCATATTGCAGGCCGATAATAAGGAAACCAATATACATCAGAACGCCTAAGGCTAAATTAACAAGCACCCGGCCCACGATAAAGCCACTAAGCGCACTGTCGATTTCAGTCATCATTGTAGTTCCTTCTTCACGATACTTCTTTGGAAAGAAACTTACAATCTTACGTCCGAATTTCCCACCTTCCTTAAGCATGTAGAATAACATAATCGGAAAGGTGAATAAAATGATCGCGAAATTCGAAACAAAAGAGAACAATCCTGATACGTAATTCGTTAATAGCGTAAACCCTTTATTCAAATAATCCGTCAATGTGGAGGCTGGATTCGCATCAGCAGGGATCAGCGCAGACAGAAATTCATTATCTTCTAGTTTCAATAGCTGTTGATTCAAGGAGGCAATGAGATTCGGCATATTATCGACGAAATTAACTAATTGTGTGCGAAGTGAAGGCCAAACGCCGATAATAAAAGCAAACAGAAGCACTAAAATAACTACATATACGATGATAATCGCCAAAGAACGATTCAGCTTATATTTCTCCAAGGTATCGATCAGTGGCCGCAGCAGGTAATAAAAGAAACCCGCCAGCATTAAAGGCACTATAATGACACTGAACAAAGACAGGATCGGTGTGAATAAAAAATCTACGCGTGAGCCTAAATATACAATGCCTAACACTAAAAGAATCGCTAGACAAACTCTGATGAAATTGTTCAGTTTAGCCATAGTTTCTCTCCCGTCTTCTGATTTGGATGTCTTCCAGCTCGTTATTTCGGAATCCGGATGGTGAATACCGTAGGTTCCTTCTTTCGGCGACTGAGATGAAGCGTACCCCCCATTTTCTCTGTATTTTTCATAGCTATCGAGAGACCTAGCCCTGTTCCTCCCGAAGCTGTCCGCGCTTTATCTCCCCGAACAAACGGATCAAACATTGTGGACCACAGCTCTTCTGGAATACCCACTCCAGTATCAGCGATTTCAATCGTGACTTCTTTCTCCAAAGGAATCACCTCCACACGCAAATGTGTGCCTGGAGGATTATAGATCAGTGCATTGGAGATCAAATTATGAACCACACTCGAGAGCAGTTCCGCATCAAAGTTCAAAAACACATCCTCTTCGGGAACATTTAGATGCAAAACAAAGTTCTTTTGTTCAATCTCTCCGTACGTATCTGCAATGATTTCACGAATAAATTCGCCCAGTTCTTGATGCTCCATTCGTAGCAAGAAATCCGGTGAATCTATTTTTAACAGCTCCAGCATGTTCTGAATCAGCTTAGTAACTTGTGAGGATTTATTATAAATATAGCTTAAATATCTTTTTTGGCGTTCTTCATCCTCGCCTCTACCCTCTACAAGCGCCTGGGCAAAGCCTTGTATACTCGTTATCGGCGTCTTCAGATCATGGGACAGATCAACCATCATCCGTTTCTTACTTTCCTCTGCCTGGCGTTTTTCTTTGGTCGTCTTTTCAATTACGTCTGCCATATAATTAAAAGTCTCTCCAATTTGCGAAAATTCCTTCTCTGCATATAAAGCGATTCGAGTATCATAATTCCCCTGAATCATCTGCTTCAATCCAAGCGTGATGATACGCAGTGGTTTCCTGATTCGCCGCGCCACCCAATAGCTGTACACGATAATTAGCAAAAGAATCATTCCCACACCCAAAAAGACGTAGTATGAAAGCGAATGATTAAAGTAGGCCACGAAGGGATCACTATTAATGGTGATGGTGATAGCTTCCCGCGGCAGCTTCAAGAGCAGCCACTCCGATTCGCTCTGAGCATTTAGCGTGGTCAACGAATAAAAGTAAGCTTGATCTTCTCCATTTTCCAAACTTTTTAAAAGCTGGTTACTGGTATATTGGGTTACACCGTCTTTTTTTTCTCCAACAACCTTGGTGACCTTCATGTCTTGATCCAAGACCTCGATCCATCCCCCGCTACGCAGAAGACGTTTGGTTTCTATCCCATGCTCCAGATTATCTCGATAAGCACTAGCTTCCACCTTCAAATCAGGATCAGCGATTTTATTTTTTTCAAAAATATGGGTCACATCAAGATTAATAAACAAATAATATACAATCACGAGAAAAAACAAAATACAGATAAACAACAAAAAATCCAGCGTCAGCGATGATTGTAAAGGTCGTTGATCTCTATTGCTCCATAGGCGCTTCAATTTTGTATCCCAGCCCTCTAATAGTCTTTAAATATACTGGCTTTTTGGAATCTTCCTCAATTTTTTCCCGGATATTGCTGATATGTACCATGATACTATTATCTTCGTACACATAGAAATCTTCCCACACGGCCTCATATATTTTTTTGCGTGTAAAGACTCGTCCAGGCTGCTTCATCATTAGTTCCAAAATTTTGTACTCGGTAGAAGTAAGCACCACAGGTTCACCTGAACGATAGAGCAGACACTGGCTTTGATCCAGCATTAATTCACCTAATACAATCTGTTCAGCTTCTTTTTCCTCAACGACTTGCGCATCGAAATGATGTACACGCCGCAGCAGTGCTCCAACACGGGCTACTATTTCTAATGGATTAAACGGTTTGGAAATATAATCGTCGGCTCCTAGTTCAAGACCCAGAATTTTGTCATGATGTTCGCTTTTGGCAGATAAAAATAACACTGGAAAATGATGCACCTCGCGGATCTTTTTCAATAATTGCAGTCCATCCAGACCCGGCATCATAATATCCAGAATTGCCAAATCAACTTTATGGTTCTGTACCTGCGTTAAGGCTTCAGTACCACTGTTTGCTTCCAAAATGTTGTACTCTTTCTCTAGATATAATCTTAGCAATTCCACAATTTCTGCTTCATCATCAGCGATCAATATTGTATACATGATAATCCCCCCATCTAACTATATTCTGTGATTATTAACAGAGCCTAAACACAATCTAAAGAATAGCTAAATTATCACATAGTAATAAAATAAAAATCGCACACGGGAAACCGTCCCATGTACGATCGTAATTTGTCTGGATTGTGAGGATCACTACTTTAAAAAGCTACGCCAATTCCGCCTTCCCCAGCATAGGTTCCCATAACCGGACCCATGCTTGAGAGTAAGACTTCTTTGAAGGGATGCTTTAGTAAAATGCGTTCTTTAATCTCGAGTGCCAGCTTCTCACAATTACTGTGTACAATAGCGATAACCGCTTTCTCGTAATCATGCTGCTTCTCATCCAAATGCGCTAGCAGACGATTCAGTGCTTTTGGAAGACCCCGGGTCTTCTCCACTACTTCGACAGTGCCTTCTTCGCTGATTTTGAGCAGCAACTTTATATTGAGTACAGACGCTACGGCTCCCGAGAGCCGACTTAGACGTCCGCCTTTCATTACATTCTCCAGAGTGTCCAGCGTAAAATAAGCGTTAACTTCCTCTATCTGCTGAAGTACCTTTTCCTTGAGCTCTTGCAAGCTTGAACAAGTTAAGGACCACTGCGCCGCCAGGCCGACAATCAATGACAGCCCGCCTGAGAAGTTTTTGGAATCTATAACCTCTATTGCATTGGTATGTCCTTCATCCTTATACATTTCCATAGCAATCATAGCCGTCTGATAAGTGCTACTAATATTAGAGGACATACAAATGACCATAATGTCAGTTCCCTCCTCCACTTGCTTGAACTTCTCAAGGAATTCGTTGGGACTTGGACTAGCTGTGGTAGGCAGCTCCTTGGATTCGCGCATTTGAGCATAAAAGCTTTTCGTGTCCGTATCTGCCGGCATTAACTCATGCCCAAAATGAACCGGTAGGTGGATCACGGAAACATTATACTTCTCCATGTAGTCAAGGGGTAGGTCTGAACCGCTGTCTGTTATGATCTTGATTGCCATAATATAAGTACTCTCCTTTCAATATCAGTACTATTATAGCCACCATAAAATGAAATCTCCAGTAACCTTTATAACTTGAAAAATTCTTCGATCTGTGTTATGTCTTTCTTCCTTAACTTGTCCTTATATGATATGGTTTATGAATAAGCGTATAGAAATGGAGTGTATGTATGAGTAAGGGTAGAGTATGGAACAGAGGCAAACATGATGGTACAGGACTATCGAGGAAAAAAACCGTAGATCAAGAGGGTGCAGCTTCTACTGAAACTGAATCCACAGAACCTTCGAATGAACCTTCCAATTCAAGAATTGATACCGTAAAACCGATGAATCGCACGAATTGGGTGACCAGACCCACCCGTGTCAGCAATAAAGATTCGAAAGACAAACGATAATTCATACATTCTGAGATTTGAGGACCCAGATGACGTTATTGGCAAATTTCCAGCCTTTTGAGCAGAGTTTCGGACTCCAGAGCCGTTATTCCGTAGAATGAGGTTCATATATGGTGTTTTCCGTGCCATTAGTGGCTATGCGGTCCGTTAGCATCCCAAATGTGGAGTAAAACTGCGTTTAAGGTCATCTGTGTCCGATAGTTATCTTTGTACATGCAAAAGTAATGAAATCCAGCGAACAACAAAAAGGGTTGTCCCAGTAGCCATTTCATCATTTCATGGCTTATGGAACAACCCTCTTCTATTTTCTACGCCATATATCCTAACTCCGCTTCATCTCTGGAGGGGGCTTCGCCAATTAACTGCTTCAATAGTTTTTTCATCATTACCGAAGCCTTTACTTTGGTATGAAGACACGGAGAAACCTCTATTTCATAGTTCCCTTGTTTGATAGCTTCCTTCAATTCTTCCACCGTTGAGCAGGAGTCTTGCAGTCGATTCACAACACTGCCATACTGCAAACACTGATGACTGTCACTGCCAGCAATCACAGGCACACCCAGCTTCTCAGCAAAGGGCGTGATCAGGTTTTTATAGGTCTCCACCCCCTGCATGTAAATATCCTTAGCGTTGAAATCAAAAGCGTCTAATCGCTGAAGCAATGCCGGATCCAGTTGATGTAAAGGTGTAGAAGTTCGGAAGGGATGGGCTCCGATTTTCCAAAGATTATGTTCGTCGGCCATATCAAGCAACTGCTTAAAAGGTATGAAATTCCCCTCCTGCGTATGCTCATCTAGTAAAGCGCGAACAGCTAGAACATTCTCCTTCAGTCCGATCAACAGGATATGACCTGTCTCCGCGATATCCACTTCCATGCCTGGAAACAGTTTAAGTCCGTTCACATCGTAATAATGCCCGTTATAGGGATAAGTCTGATCCAGCGCATCATACATCGCAAAGAAATTAGAAGTATTAAAATGCTCGGTCAATGCTACAGCCTGTAATCCATTCGCCTTGGCTTCGAACATCATCTCCGCAAAATATTCGGGTGAAAACGTAGATTTCTTAGATAATTTACCATGGGTATGCAGATCAATATTCATCATGTCTAATTCGTCTCCTTTGAGCTTGTAAGTTATGTTAATACACCAGTTCAGGGTAGAGATAACCAATACAGAATATCAAGATGACATAAGCAGTGGATCCGGATAAAAAGTACCAGTCGGACCGCTTCATTTTTAAATAAGATAACTTGATCTTCTTCACTTTCTTATTATTAAGGCCGTAGCTAAATCCCCGAGTCTCAAGTGCTTCAATCGTTGTTCGAGAACGTTTAGCTGTGTTCAACATGAGCGGGTAAAATGCCAGAATGACGATTCGCAAATAATACGTTATTGTTCGCCAATAGAAAATTCCATGTTGAAGCGGTCGTTGCCCTCTCAATCTAAAGGAAAGTAGGATCTGATGGAATTCCTCTAGTAAAGTAGGCAAAATACGATAGCCATAAGATAAGCTGAATGCAAAGGTATCAGGGATTCCTAAAGACAGTAAGCCGTCACTAAGTCGTTCCGGATCAAGACTAGAGAAAACCGTTATACTCGCCAGCGAAATCACCGAAAGCTTAAGCGTCAGTGTCAGCATAGGCAGCAAGGATTCAATCCCCCCACCGAAAAAGAGCGTCAATATAAACATCCAGCCAATCTGGCTGATTAAGCCGAGACATAATATAAAAATAATATAAGGGCTGACCCGGGAGAGGACGGTCGTTAAAACCATAAGCACGAACATCCCTAACAGGATTGTCCGGTTATGTACAAACCAAGGCACGATGGCAAAAAAGAGATACCAGAGCAGCAGGGTTCGCGGGTCCAGCCTGCCCAGAAAAGTGCTGCTGCTGTTATATGCGGTCCCGAGTAACTCCAATTTGATTTGTTCTACAGATATACGGTCAAGTGCCCGTTTAACGGCTTCCATGGATTGCAGCTACCTCCTTCTTTTCCACTAAACTCACAAACTCTTCTAAGCTACTGCAAATTCTAGGGAGACCGAGCATACGACTTAGCTCCATCAATTGGGTCTGGGCCAGACCCGCACGCCGTAAAAGAAGGCCGTCAGCGAAAATTTCATCCTTCGTCCCATCCGCAATTATCCGCCCTTGATGCATTACAATTATTCTGCTGGCCCATTCAGAGACAAGCTGCATATCATGAGTTGCTATGACGACCGTCTTCACATGATTACGAAGCGTCTCCAGCACATGTACCATTTCTTGTTTGGTCGAAATGTCCAGATTAGCTGTCGGTTCATCAAGCAGCATGATGGCGGGTTTAACCGCGGCACCAATTGCCAAGGATACCCGGCGCTGCTGCCCTCCACTTAACAGTCGGGCATCCCGTTCAGCCAGCTCGCTTAAGCGAAACGCCTTTAGCATCTCATCCACTCTTTCATCCGTATCTGGTAGTTTCCGCGCCTTCAGATAATAAGCGATTTCCTTACGCACAGAATCCTCGATAAACATTTCCTCCGGATTTTGGAATACATAAGCTACCGTACCGGAGAGACGTTCAGGCGGCAACCCGTTCACCGTCATTTCTTTAACCTTTACGGTTCCAGCTGTAGGTCTGACAATACCAGCAATCAGCTTCATTAATGAAGATTTACCTGCTCCGTTGTTGCCAATAAGAGCAATGGACTCTCCCTGCCCCAGTTCTAGCTGAATTCCATTCAGTACAGGATGCAGCACCTTATGAATCGTACGGTAAGAGAGGTGAACATTCTCCAGCTGAACGATAGAATTTTTTTCTTTTGCAGCTATAGGGAGCAGCTCTTGCATACGTCCGATTGGAAGTGTCTCCTTGGCATCCTGACGAAGCGTCATACGGGTACTGCCTTCCTCAGCATTTAAGGGAAGCAGCTTTGACTTCTGATCATCAGGCTGTAGCAGCCAAGCCGCCCGGGTCACATCCGGTGGGTAAATGCCCAGCTCTAGCAATTCTTGTACAGATGACAAAGCTTCACGCACAGGCTTCTGCCAGCACATTTTACCCTGATCCATCAGGACAACATTTTTGCAATAATCCGCAATAAATTCCGCATGATGCTCAATCACTACAATGGTCTTTCCATGCTCCTCATTCAAACGCTGCAAAATATCATAGATATGACGGGCATGCTGCGGATCCAGCTGGGCTACGGGTTCGTCGATCACCAGAATTTCCGGATCCATAGCTAGTGCTCCGGCCAGAGCGAGCAGATGTTTTTGCCCACCACTTAACTGCCAAATAAATTCATGCCTCAAGTCACTAAGTCCGGTTAGCGCCAGCGCACGCTCTCCCCGTTCCTTGTAATCCGTAAACCCATAATTTAGAGGTGTAAAAGACACATCATCAAGCACTGTCGGTCGTACCAATTGATTCTCGAAATCCTGATAAACATAACCGATACGTTTGGACAGCTCTGCTACACTTTTTCCATCCGCAGATTGGCCGCAAACTGTCACCTCTCCACTGAAATCACCAGTGTAATAATGTGGAATTAAGCCGTTAAAGCATTTGCAGAGAGTAGATTTCCCGGAGCCATTACTGCCGATGATCGCAATAAAATCCCCTTCTCCCAGTCGTAAGTCTACGTCTTGCAGTACTGGTTGTTCAGCTCCCGGATACGTAAAGTTAATTTTGTTCAATTCAAGAATTATATTACGCATCTGCTTGACCCGCTTCCTGTCTTTTTCGTGCCGAACGCCGAAGCAGTGCAATAATCGCCGTTGCCGCTACTACAGCCGCCACCAACATACTGAGCCAAATCAAGGTCTTTTCATTCGATTCCGCCCCTGCAAGCTCAAAATCACCGAAGTTCCAGCCCGATTCCGATAACAATTCCGAACCCACCGCTACCATCACTAGAAAGGTTCCGGCAATGACCAGCTTAGGAGATAGCCACGCTCCTGTTGCATATTTCATATTCCGCTCACGCGGTTTCATGCCGAGTAATGGTTCAATTTTTCCATATAAACGCGGAACCAGATACATGGTAGGAATTAGCGCGAACAAAATGCCGGAGAAAAGGACATCATTCAGGAACCCTACTCCCTCAATTACAACGATACTTTCTGCCAGCCCTTTAACAGCCTCTAGCTCTTCTACCCCTACCCACACCTTCACAATATCTATAACGGAGCTAAAAAACTGGTGAATCGCCACGCCGGTAATCGCAGCCACTCCAACTTGTCTTCGATTTTTCGGATCAGACACCATACGGCCTGCGGTATACATCGCCAGTGAGAAGGTAATGAATTTCTCCAGCTCCCCTAAACCTCCAAATTGGCCTAACATCAATTCCCCGAAGATTACCTCACCAACAGCTGCTCCGACCGCCGCATATAAGGGGTGAAACAACATACATAATGTCAAAGGAATGAAGGCGAAATATTCAATGGATAATTCAATCGGGCCCAGTTTGATCCCAGGCACTAGCTCGGTAAACATATTGGACAACCCGTAAAGCGACATCGACAGTACAAAAATCATCATTTTTTGTGACTGAGTCAGTGTGTAACGCGTTTTTATCGTGCTCATGAAATATTTGGCCTCCCAATAAGAATTTATCTTCATTATAAGAAGGCCATGTCATCACAGCTTTTTTCATTTGTTAAGTGAGAGTAATATTTTTTTCAATATTTTTAACGTTGTAAAAATATTTACAACATATTCACACGTTATATTCAATCTATCGCATCATCATAGGAGGATTGAGAGATTGTATAAAGATTGGAACCACCGCGCTTTTTCGCCTAATCAACGGATAATTGCCGACTTTATTCAAAAAAATGAGCAACGTGTGGTCTATATGACCGAACAAGAAATGGCAGACGAGCTGCATTTGAGCATCGCCTCCGTTTCACGGTTCTGGAAAGCTGCGGGATACAAACATGCCAAAGATTTTAAAAACCGGCTCCGTTTCCGCTTTGAATCCACACCTTCTGTAAAAATGCGTGATGCCATGCAGCGATCAGACGATACCTCACTCCCTCAACTGCTGCTGGACAATTGTTCACATCATTTGCAAGAAACACGCCGCTATTTAAGCGACGATGTACTAAAGCGTGCAGTAGATGCGATATCTACAGCTCGGATTATTTATGTATACAGCCCTGGCCCTTGCGCCGGATTAGCAGAGCTAATGATCTATCGAATGGCGCGTTTTGGTCTTCAAATGAAAAAAATGGCCCCCAGCGGCCATGAGCTGCTAGAGACCTTAATGCATGCTGACAAACAAGATGTCTTGCTTGTCTTTGGATTTGTGCAAATACTGCCTGAGATTGAAGTCATACTGAACCATGCACGTGAAGCAAATTACCAGGTCATCCTGATCACAGATAGACTTGTCTACCCGCGATCCCAAGATGCAGATATCGTGCTTTATGCGGGGAGAGGTGAGGTTTGGGAGTTCCATTCCATGGTAGGCCCCACTTATATTATTGAGAATTTGATCCTTGGAGTGGGATTAGCGAATAGGGACAGTAGTCTAAGCAAGCTGGATAAATTGCAGCAATTGCGCGCGCAGTATGGGGGGAAGCTCCCACGGAGTTAGGTTGACTGCAAGGATAAGGGGAATTTAATTCATTCCTAAAGCTTCTTTAATTTGTGGGATAGATAAACCGTTTGCTTTCATTTCTTTGATCCAAAGAATGCGCGCGACGGTTTCTTCTCTTTTATATCTGCGTGTTAAATTCTCCTCTGCCTGTTCAAAGGGCAGCATGCCTTCTTCTGTATAATGTTTGAGTGTACTATAACGAGCATTTGTGATTCTTACTAATTCCCCTATCGATACATATTCTGACGCCATAATATTCTCCATGGATCGTTGTCTAGACATTGATAACCAACTCCTTTACAGCGGGCGCTTCGGAATAAGACGCACACCTTGAATTGGCACTTTCATCATTACAAAATGTGGGATCGCATCGTAGAGCAAATTATCAATTTTAAGAGTCGCAATCGATCCTCTCTCCAGCACCTTAACTCATGTCCATAGGACATTAATCTTGTAATAACTGCGTCTAACCTTTGATTAGAATTATCAAACCAGGACTCTGTTTCTATAAAGACAGCTCGTGATCGCTCTAGGGCAGGGAAGATAAGATTGATACTACTGCCGATAAAGGTCTTCGCAAACTTTGTCTTCAATGCTAAAAAACGTTTGATACCTAACTCAACTCCCTGGCGAATTTGTATAGGAAACAGCGCCTTTGCCCATAAGTTACTTTGGTATAGATCATGTAATTTGATATTCACCTCTTCTAATTCGTTCAGCGAGAAGAAATCATGCATACATCCACATTCACGAAGTAGCCATAGCATACAAATGACCTCATCTGTTACTGGGCCCTCTTCCAAAATCTCTGCCCGCATATTCTCTGTAATGCTCGTGTACGCCTCCATATTACTGCGATAGGCTCTAATTTCAACTTCAGCAGAATCAAAATACATGTCGCTCCCTATCAGGCTTGGTATATCTTCAAGCAAATTCATTGCTTGAAGATAATCTGAAATCGCGGTTTCGAACTTTTTTAATTGATGGTTAGACTTCCTCGAAGCCTTCTTTAACCACCAATTTAGATCACCCTTCACCTCAGCACTATTATGAAGTAAGGATTGTAGAACAGTTTCTCTGTAGAGTGTTGAATGAGATTGATCAAGTGCTTCCTTGTGCAAAGTTAACTTGTTCTAAGATTGTGTAAAACATCCCTCTAAGTAAAGCTCCAATATAACCGCTGCTGCCATGCAGCGCAAAGACACTTTCTTGACAGTAGTCATCTGAAGACTTCTCTGTGCATTAAGCGCGATCAATGAAAAACTTGGTGCTAATTTAAGATCCATCATAACCATCCACCCCTATCCATTAATTCGTATTTACAGGATGATATTTATTCCGTATGGTGAGCGTTTGATTAACTTACTACTTACTACTTACTACTTACTACTTATCACTTACAATACACCATCTTTACAATAATTGTCAATGGTCTGGAATAACGTAAAGAAGGCCCTGCCCTTAATGGTCAAGCCCCGATTTTACAGGCACCAAAAAAAAAGACCCTAGGCTATAAGCTGCTTCCGGTAATCAACCAGGGTATCTTAGAAATAGGAGGATCAGTTCTAACGGGAATTTATGTAGCCAATGAAGCAATTGGAGCATCCGGCTGGTCACAAAAAAGAAGTCGCCTTGTAAAGCTAAATAAAGAAGGCTGGCCATGTGAGCCTGCCTTCTTTATTCACTCAGATCAATAAGTAATTTGGTTAACTCTAGATTTTCAACCTTGTCTTCTTTGACGACAAAGGCAAGGGAAGGATGATAGAATCCTTCGTCAAGCTTGATAACGTTCACCCAATAGTTAACAACACCATCTACTTTCTTTTCGCTGCGGGATGCCTCAGGGATAGCTGCAATGATATCCTTTTCACTGCTTCTGATACCGATATTTTTATCCGTCCTAAGCGAAGAAAGAGAGTTAATCGGTATATCAACTACGCCTCCGACTGGCTTAGTTTCTCACTACGGTAAAACTGATCGTCAAATTATCTTTTTCATATAACCAGCGCATGTTAAGAGGTTCCCCCACTTCCGTCATCCGTTTCGAATGAATTCCCGCTCCGCTTTTTTCAAATGCTTTAATGAATTTTCGAAAGAATATGGAATCTTAGTCCTAAGTTTAGAGAGTTTTTCAACCTCTCCCATAGCGATAGCTTCCTTAATAGCAGGAACCAACTTCGCTTGAATAATGCCCCAACTTTCTGCCTGAAGAAGTTCGTCTATCAACATATGCGGTTTGGAATATTGTTCAATTTTTGTTCTCCTCTTCTCGATTTCTACCCTCTAATAGCTCTATCTTTATTTTTTCAAGACATAGCTTCTCCCTTAGAGTGTATAAGTTCATCCTTATGTTCTAATACTTCTATTATCATAGCGGCCCCCATTCTGAATCCGAGAGTATAGGCGGAAGCGGATGAGATAGAGTTCTGCATGCCACTCAGATCCAAGGCTTGTTCAATCATAGTAAAGTCTTCTATAGATAACTTTGCTTTTAGGATGTCCATAAACTCTGAGATTAGCTTGGAGTTCTGTATATACTCGGGATCGCGTAAACACAAAAGTTCACTTGGACAGATTTTCCCGTAATATAAATCCTCCAAAAGACTCACCAGTCATCCCTCCCAAATCATCTCTTCAATCATCTTAGCGAATTTATCGCTAAAAATCAATAGCGAATAATTCGCTAAGATATGCTTGCCTTGGAGGTGTTTAGTATGTATCAACGTATCCGAGATTTGCGTGAAGATAAAGATTTAACTCAAACCCAAATGGCAGAGTATTTGCAATGCAGCCAGAGGATTTATAGTAATTATGAACGCGGTGATGTTGATATTCCCACGGCCATTCTGATTAAGCTAGCAGATTATCATAAGACGAGTACTGACTATTTACTAAACAGAACGAACCAAAAAACTCCTTACTCAAAAAGTTAAATTTAAAGAATGAGTAGATATCGCAGTTTTCAAAGGATTTCATTCTTATGCTGATGAGCATTGTACACAGGAATCCGTGATTTACGCGAAGACAAAGATCTGACACAGCAACAAATAGAGGAGCTTTTACATATTACACAAGCCACCTACTCCCGCTATGAAAATGGAAATTTGGATGTTACGAGCGCCGTTTTAATTACGCTAGCTAATTTCTATAAAGTAAGCATCGACTATATTTTAGGTCAGACAGATAATTCTAAATGCTATCCCAACAAAAAATAATCCGCAGCACAAACAAGCTCCTGTGATAATCACAGGAGCTGTTCACGTTTAGGCTAAAAATAGCCTGAAATTAGGGGATGCTCTTAGATACGCTCAGGCCAGCAAGGTACGGGCTACCTGATCCACAATGTAATTGATACCTGTCGGTCCGTAGCAGCCGATCCATGTAGCGGCATCTACCGGGTATATATACGGCCGCTCATCGGAATCCAACATCCCTCGGACGCTTTGCTCTGTCGCAGATACCCCCTCCTGCATCATCTCGTTACTAAGTAAAAAATAATGGCTGGCATGCACAGCCGGCAGTCTATCAACTGTAATATGATAAGCCGTGTCGGAAGTGTCTGCGACAAATAGAGGAGCTGGCAGACCAAGATCCCGGTACAGCACGGCACCTGTGCGATGGGAGGCAGTATGCACCCGTACCAGCGACTCACGCGGACGGATCAAGGCCACGCTCTGACCCGCCAGCGCCGTTGCAAGCTGCTCAGACAGCAATGCTGTTCGGCGCAGGTAATCCGCAATAATACGCTCCACCTCTGTCCGCTTGTCCGTCAATTCACCGAACAGGCCCAGAATCGTCTGCCAGCTCTCATTCCGTTGAAACATTAGGGTTGGCGCAATCCGGCTTAACCGTTCATAATGCTGAGCATGCACCTCAGTACAGACAATCAAATCCGGCCGCAGCCGTTCGACAGCTTGCAGGTCCGGGTACTCATAAGTTCCGAGCATTTCCGTTGTCTTAAGCCTTTCCCTGATATATTGGGGGAATTTTAACGCTGCACTGCCCGTTCCTACACTCCCTGCCGGAGATATCCCAAGCGCAAGCAAATGGTCTGCATATTGAACGTCGAGTACGGCGATACGTCTCGGAGAAGCGGTGACGCAATATTCGCCTCGCATATGACAAATTACCGGGCCTTGCAGCGTCTCGTACGATGAGGCCAGGCGATCCGGCAGCCCAGAATATGCTGAGAGAGCACCGATCCCTGAAGCGGCAGTGCGCCTGTAGATCTGCGGGGGAACTCCATGATATTTCTTAAATGCCCTGCTAAAGTAATACATGTCGCGATAGCCCGTTTTTTCTGCAATTTCGCCGATGGGAGCATCCGTATGACGCAACATCCGCTCGGCACTCTCCATCCGCAGCTGGATTACATATTCCATCGGTCCTAGTAACTTCTCCTGTTTGAATCGCCGCTGTAACTGTCTTGTACTGCATCCGGCAAGCGCTGCCAGCTCCTTAAGCTCCAGCTCCTGACGATAATGCCCCGCTATATAGGCAGCGACAACATCCACCATATCCGCCTCTGTGCCTTTCTGACCACATTCATACTCCATAATAAGCTCGTAAAGCATTCCTTGCAGTAGCGCATTCGCATGGAAACGCTCCAGCCCTTCGCCCCGGCTCCATTTGGCTTCGATTTGTTCCGCAGTCTGATGCAGTTCAGCCAGGAGCACAGGACGGTGAACAAATGAAGTTCGTAATGGGTGATTGCGCTGCGGAAACAGAACATGGGCAGCCCCCAACATTGGAAAAGCCTTGTATATAATAACAGTATAATGAATGGTTTCTGATCCAGCAGTCAAAGTAAATGCTGATCCCTTGACTGCGTGACAAGCGAAATAGGCCTGGATATGGCAAATTTCGCCATTCATCACAAGCCTACCTTCCCCGCCGCCTGCCAGCAGCAACACATTGGCTGTTAATCCGGTTTCGCTCATAACGCCGCCGGGTGGCAAAGTACCGCTACGCACATCAAGCATCTTGATCGTTGTATCACTCCATAAACTTGCCTGTTCTTTCAGCGGCATTTCTCTCATCTCCTGACAATAGCATCCTCTGTTAAACGGGCGCACTCGAATAGGATTACATGCTTTAGTGAAAGCGCGTCCGCAACATAAGTGAGTGCGTTGCTGTTGTCATTTTAATTGAGATTCATTCTCATTGTCAATTTTCGGACATTTTCCGCAATATTCCGCCGACATCCTGTAATAAAAACAGCAGGTGATACGCTTGTTTTTTGCAACCGGAGCCAGGTCATTGTTCTCTGTGAACCGGGTAAACGGATTGCGGATTGCGCCGAACAATTGTCCGGGAGCTATCCGGGTCAGGAAGGCAAAATCGGCTTGCATTCGTTGCCTCTCTTGCCCAAATTCACCTATTCCAGGAGAATACAACGGGGCAATGCGTACCATAATATTCTCCCAAAGTACTGCCATGGAGACGGGACCAATTGCAGCAAGCGTGTGCAGCAGCGGCGCAAGACGTACCGCGAAAATTTCCTCTACGATCTCTTCTCGCCACGCTTCCCTGTCTTCCGGTGCCGCCGTCGCTCGAAGCCCGTTCAGCGCAAGGAAAGGAAAACGCGTATCCCCTTTAAAAGCTGAGGAAGCCGGATTATAGAGGAAGCAGTTCTCCAGCGGGATGGAGACTTCCCGGTTATGAAGGGTCATAGCGGTCAGCATCGGCGCGATCCACAGATAACCGATCCGCTTGGCCAGCATGGAAGCGGCAACCTGCATATCAGGCGCACCGATATAACCCTTAAGCCAGCTTACATATTCGCGGCATGCAGCTTCTTCGTGCAACTGGCTAAGGGCAATTGTCCGAACGTTTCCTTCAGGCGGTTCACCTACCCACAGACGGTATTCCTCCGCCATTTGCTTCCAGGTGGCAGACGACAGATAGTTGTCCATTTTAATGCGATCCCAACAGCGCTTCCGCGGTTTGATCTACAATAATATTGAGGGCAATTGGCCCATAATAAGCGATCCATAGCGTTGAATTCATATTGTATACGCGGTTATTTTTAACGGCATCATGAGATTTCCAGACCGGACTGTTCGCCATTGCCTCTGCCTCTTTGGCAAACAATTCATCCGATAACAGGAAATAGTGATCTGCTCCGATATCAGCGATGGTCTCCATCGAAATTTCAACGGAGGTATCATCTTTGATCTCCTGAACGAATGCAGGGATATTCAATCCCAAATCCTCATAAAGAATGCTTCCGGTCCGATGTTCGGGACCGTGTACGCGAATACCTTCCGGTCTTGGGCGAATCAGAGCTACCGTTTCGTCGCCCAGCTTCGCCGACAGCTGCTCCCGCAGTCCAACGATTTTGTCCTCGTAGGCTTGACGCACTACCTTCGCCTCCGCCTGCTTGCCCGTTATCATACCGATGGTAGCCGATGTATCCCGCCAATCTTCATAGAAGTCGAGTACTATTGTGGGCGCTATTTTACTGACGCTGTCATACACCTGCTCCTGAAAGTCGGTCATCAATATAAGATCCGGATTCATCGCTACAATAGCTTCAAGATTGGGCTCATCGCGTGTGCCCAGGACCTTCACATCACCCAATTGTTCACTTAAATATTCTGGAAACTTTGCATCTTTCGCTCCAGCCACAACGCTGCCTGCCGGATGCTCGCCTATCGCTAACAATTGATCGACGAATTTCACATCAAGCGCGGCGATGACCTTCGGCTTCTCAGTCAGCGTATATTCGCCCTTCATATGCGAGATGGTAACCGGGAAGGCTGCAGTCTGAGCCTGTGTCTCAGATGTAGGTGACGGCTCGGCTGAAGCAGATGGCAGTGCGGCAGTGCCCGCATTTGCTCCACCTCCAGTACCGCAAGCCGTTAGCACAAGTACCAGCGCCATCATCCATATCATTAATAGTCCTGCTTTTTGGGCAGCTTCTACCTTTCTAACGGTTGCTTGCCTCTTCTTTGTTCTTTTCATGCTGACTCCCCCTTATGTATGATAATGATTTTCATTATCAGATCAATAAAGCGAGTATAATCTATCTTCATACTCTATTTCCATGTACTTTTGCGACATTGCAGCCGGATTAATGCGACATTGCACACCATAGGAACGACTCAGGAGAATCGCGACTGACTACAAAAATTCCACAGAAGCACCTAAATCCCTAATTTTAACAAAAATTTCTTTGCTCCTGTTCTGAAAATAGCCAACACAGTCGATGATAATCTCGCTCAATTCAAACTTTTCCTTCTCCAGAAACTGATCATCGAGCAATCTGGCTACTTCAGAAATGGTTCTTCCATTGCACTCCCTGCTTCTTCCCAAAATGAAAAAAGGTATCTTTGTATTACACAAAGATACCTTTTTTCATTAAAAGCTTACGGCTCAATCCCCCACACAAGCTGACCATTCATATACCCGGTGACCTGTTCATTGTTGATGAACTGACTGCTGGATGCCTTGAACGAATAATCATTAGCCTGGTTGTAATTGGACCAGTCGGTTTTGGAGAAACGGGTTTGAATTTCTGCGCTCTGACCTGGATTAAGTGTTCCAGCCGAACTCGGGAAACCAATTTCCAAAACATAATCGGCACTGGCAACAGGAGTCGCCAGCTTAACGAAATTGCCGGTTACATTCGCATTTCCGATGCTGGCCCAGTCGATCCAGAAACTCTGATCTTTCTCGCCATCAATCGTATAGTAATACCGGACCTTCACATCACTTAGTTGAATCGCTGAATCACCGGTATTGACTACTTTGATTTTGGGTGAAATCCCGTTGGTGGAGGCACTTGTGTTGCCATTAAAAGCTTGGACCGTCAAATCTCCAGTGGGTACTGGAACACTACTATCCGCTACGTTCACTGTAAGAACAGCATTATTTCCTCCATTAAAATGAAAGGTTAGGGTATTCTGTCCCAGCGGCAGCGTGGAAAGATAGGATTTTTTCAGAACAACAGCAGCGCTTGATGCCGTATAATCCTGACTCGCTAAAAGTGTGGAATTTCCATTTGTGATACTTGCAAGCTGGTGTCCATTTAAAGTAAGGGCTACGGAAATATCCTGGGCTAGATTCGCTGCTTTATCAAATGCAGCGCTCACGGGCGCAATGGATGCGCTTGGCGTGGAATCGACAATTTTCACTTTTAATACGGGATCTTGTCCTTTATTAAAATCAAAGATGATCGAATGCTCGCCAACCGGCAGTGTCGCCAGAAATGCTTTTTTGAGCAGCAGCGTATTTCCACTCAAGGTATAATCCTGAGTCGCTGTCAATGCATTGGCGCCTGTCCGGAGAGCGGTTAACGTATTGCCGTTTGAATTCACGGTGATGGCTTTGTCATTCTGATTGGAGGCATTTTTATCAAATTCGACGTTTGCAGGTGTGATAGACGCACTTGGAATTGGATTGTTAACCTTCAAATCAGGCAGCTCATCGAGCGTGATTACATAATTGCTTTGGTACAGCGTTGTTAAGGTGGCCGGATAATTAAAGGCGGAACTCATGAGATGCTCACCATACCACGGTAAGAAATAGAGCCAGCCCGATTTTTCCTCTGTCAGATTCTGAACGCTTGGAACAGTGTCGTTCTCCGTCATGGCTACCATTTTCGTACCGCCGGTTAAATCAACAAGCTGATAGAAAATCGAGGTAATCGCGTCCTCATTGGGCACACCAGACAAACCGTCATAGCGGTTATAGATCGTGTTGTATTTATCATAGCCTACAATATCCACCTGATCATCGCCGGGATACCATGCGGGAGAAGTGCTGTACACATAGCTGTTGTAGGTCCAGATCAAATTGTGCAGACCGTACGTTTCTGTAAGTTCAGTATAGAGCAGGTCCCACAACTGCTTGTACACCTCCGAGCCTGCCGAAGCCCACCAGAACCATGCACCTTCTCCATTCAATCCACCGTTGCCCTCCGCCTCATGGAAGGGTCTGAAGATAACCGGCACATTGTTATTTTGCAGAATCTGCAGTTGCTCCGCCAAATCCCCAATGGCCAGTTGTACATATTGGTATTCTTTCGTACCTGGAACTACCGCATTGGCTGTATTAAAATTGGTTTCTGTCGGCTTGTAGGTGGCTTTCTTCCAATCTACAAATTCCCCGAGCTGATAGGCGGTGAAATCTCGGGGTACAGTGATATGCCAGCTGTTTGTCGCGATCCCGCCCCGGTTATTCACCCAATCGATCATCCGGGCGGTCGTACCATCCTCCCAGCCGTAAAGCGGATTGTAATTCATCAGATCAAATCCGCGGATCGCCGGATACTTTCCCGTTAAATTGTGAATCCAATCAAACTCCAGCTCGGAATTGCCGTCATTTCCGCCTCCGTAAATCTCCTGCTGACCAGAGATCATATGATTGCCGTAAACCTCCGTTAAATAATTCATCAGAAGCTGAGTTTCCGGAGTGGCTTGAGTATCGCTGAGGACAGGTTGCACATCCAGGGGATCAAGATCGGCATAATCCACCGTGAAGGTATCAAAATAAGCGAAACCCCAGCCAGCCTTCAGTTGAATAGTGTTGCTGCCTTGATTCAGCTTGTGATAGCCAAAATCGAAATTCGACCACGTGGTCGTATAGGGCAGCATATACGACCCCTTCGTAACGCCGTTAGCGGCCAAAGATTGAAGCCTGCCGTCAGCACTGAGCTCCTGCATATAACGTGTGGAGATCGTATACATGCCAGTTTCCGGAACAGTCACTGTGAAGGAAATTGCACCGGAATTCTGCATCCAGACAAATCCGCTTCCAGAGTATCCGGGTTTGGGCTGTCCGTAAATTTGGGTCGTCACTTGAAGATCGGAGGTGAGCTGAGCGTTTTCGCTTTCAATTGTGAAAAGTGCGTTGTCTGCATGAACGGGCGGCGCTGTCATCAATCCAAGTAGCAGAGTAAATGCCAGCATCATTGTGATTGCCTTCTTGAGCAAATTTTTCATTTCCACCTTTCCTCCCTATGTTAAATATGGTAAATAAAAGTTCAATATACCATCTCTTGGATGCGCTTTCATAGATAAGATAGCATATATTCCATATTTTGTAAATCTATCAAATCGAGAAAATTTCCACAGGCAAAAAAACTCCCACCAATATTTATTAGGAGGAGTTAAATAACATTGGCTTCTTACAACTTAAAGTTTCGTAGCGGCTTTCCGTACCGTACCAAAACATGCCATAAGAGTTTTAATTCTTGAAGTACTTCTTTTTCGGTTCCTCGGTCCCGCCATGCTGAAGGATCATGCTTTAAGTGCATAGCAGCAGATCCAATCATGCTCGCATCAATATAACCGTGATGAGCAATACGCTTAGCCAAGGAGGGCATCGAAGGCCCTCTAAAATCTGAAGGCACTTCGTCTACCCACATCGCGAATCCCATGTGCCAATAGAGTTGGATGGCATACTGTAAACATATTTGCTCCAGGACTCGCCCTGTTGGAGTACCCTTGAATGAAGGATCGGCAACTAAAATTTCCACATCTTCCTTTAGACGGATGTTTCCATGAACTTGCGCCTCAATATAGTGGTTAAGATTACGTTTAGCTTCACCCTTTGAAGGGTCTGTAAACGGCATTGTGAGGTTGACCCGAAGATGGTCAACTAATTTTTGTGATCGAAGATTTTTTTCCCCTAGAGCGGAATCTCTTAAGAAAATCTCCTCTAGTAATGCCGCCATCATATCATCAAATTCTGCATATGTCCCTTTCTGTACAGGGTTTTGATGCGAATCCATATAGGTGTATGTACTGCGATAAGAAACCTCAGGGGATAGGAGGAAATAGCAGGAGCCAAAGCGCGGAGCTGGCCCATCCGAATGACGCATCAAATCAAGAGCGCCATATTTAGGGCGTTCGCTATTCGAAGCACCCTCTTGTTGGTATGCCCCTCCAAATAGTCTTTCCTCCCACAAATCACGTGGACCGCCAGAATAGGCTGATACACTACCACTGGATAACAAGGTCTCAAATTGGCTCTTGTACACGCCTTGCTCCAATAGCGCCTCTGCAACACTTTTCTTTACCGGATCTAGTCGATCTGGATGGAAATGTAGAGCAATCTTCGCATGTGACTTTATTTTGACCACAGCATCTTCAAACTCTTCCCGATCCACATTAGACATTTGAAGAATTTCATGGATGGTCTGAACTGCTTCACTTTTTCGAGTTCGCGCGTAATTCGTAACATATTCTAAAGCCGATAATTGTGACTCCGATAGTTCCTCAGTGAACTGAGACTCTCTTTTTTTATTGGCATTTGCATCGCCTTTCCACTCCATTGCTTATTCACTCCTTTCTAGACCCAGTACATAAGAAAAGAGACTTGATTTCTCCTCTCACTGTATCAAACGCTTCTTCACTTAAAACTTCATATCCTTACCATCGCAGATTCCGATAACTTTACATGGATCTCGAATGATATAAATTCAAGATCGAATGTTGATGGCTTGAACATCGTATGCGCGTTATGCGTAATCTTCCTTTTTCGCAGGAGTAATCAACTCGATTTGCTCGTAAGGTGCTGTCAAATAGGGACTCAAAACAAATACCATTTAGTTAACCGTCAGTGTCACAACCACTCAACCATAATTAGAGCGTCTCAGCCAATTTCTGAATCTTTGAGTGGGAAATTAAATATACATTGCCTATAATGTCGATTTTGCTGCCCTTCACACGTACAGCACCATCTTTGTCTGCCGCCACATAAATATCCATTTTATTCGATAAAGGAAAACGCCCCTCAATTAGCGCGGTGTTATCATGATCAAAATGAGCTTCAAAAGAAAAGTGATTAAGAGCCATACCTTCACAAACAGTGCATTCATCCACATATTCATCAGACATGTTCATCCCACCAGCACTTGTTCCCATTACAACAGCATTGCTTTTTTTAATCAAATCCGATAATTCATATTCCGTCAAAAGGTGCTTTTGGTCCCGAGCGCTTCCACCACATAAAAAAACGACAGAGGCGTTTTGAATTAATCGCTGGGCATCTTCCTTCTGCGTGCGGTCATCAATGAAATGATATTCATCAAAAAAAATGTTAGCCTGATTAAACCATGTCCTTTCAAAAACACTATCAATATTAACTTGTTCATCACTAAAATCAGACGATTCAGCGCTAATCATAACAAGCGATTTTCTGTCTGTTATATCCTCATGCAACACATTGACTAGCTTCTCAGAAAAGCCCTTATCATAAAACCAATCTAAGTAATAGTGAGTTTTCATCCGTAATTACCTCCATATGTAATATCTAAATTTATCCATTATGTTTATCAAAATTCATAGCGCCAGGCAAGAGAAAAATGTCTATAGTAATATAAATTTAGAGGCATAATCAAGGTTTTTTATCTGCGCTAGATCCACATTAAGCCTATCCGGCGAGGAAATGGGCCACGTATTTTTGTTCTGCACCGATTATCTTCACCTCCTTTTATATCATGGACATCGTACCATATAATGAAATTCAATAAATCTTACAAATTGATTAAAACAAAAAAATGCCAGCATCATTAGTACCTTCGGTGAATAGCAAAAAGACTTACTCGAGGTATCGATCCCTTCAAGTAAGTCTTTATTTCTAAAGTTATAAAGATACTAGTCCCTTAAACGAAAACATACTCCCCATCACCAATCGAAATCGTCTTCCCTTTCAGCTCTAACGAATCCGTTTCAAAAACCACCTGCTTGAATTGGTTCTCGTCTCCTTGCACGAAAGCAAATGATCTATCGCCAATCTTAAGGCTGAAGGTATCATCCTCTGACTTCGTAACAGGCAGTCCGAATATGGTTCCCCAATGGTTGGCTGCAGCTTCAGGATCGGAGACATGGAATACAGCACGCACGATTTCGACTTCTCCCGCAGGATGAGGTTTAATGACTCCAGATGATGTTAATCTTTCCACTCGCTCTGTATCCGTTCCGCTCCATTGAATGATGAACGGATAGACCAGTCCCCCAAAGTCACCAGCAATGGTCATCATCCGCCACTCTATTAATCTTCCCTCGTTATCTAGACGCTTACCATCGATAATTGGAGATAATGATAAGCCTGCTGCTTTCAGGGAAGCCGCTACTTCTTCAATATCATCCGTCCGGATGACTACTCTACTTAGAACTTCATGTTCTGGTAGAAGTTTTACTGCATCTTTCACCACTAAATTATGTTCAGTTGCCTTTGCCAGCTCAAGATTCTCAATGCCCAGAAATTCGAGATAGGTTAGCCCAAAGTAACTTAAGGCATTATAGGTTCCCCAATCTTTATGAGAGCCTCCCTTAAAAGCAACCAATCCATGAGCTCCAAAGAGCTCAACCGGTTTGGCCAAATCATTGACATAGTGAACTAAATGATCCCATTTCATCGTTGCCATGCTTACTTCACTCCCAGCTCAGTAGTACGTTTTACGGCTGCCAGAACACTTCTTTGCAGACCCGCTGCGAAATCACTGTTGTTTAATTCGTACAAGCCATGCATGCCGACACCGCCAGGTGAATTATTAATATCCAGCAGCTGTCGTGGATGCAGCCCTGTCTGTTGCAGCATTGCTACCGAGCCCATCATATTCTCCAGTGCAACCTTCCAGGCTTGCTCACGCGGCAGTCCGGCAAGTACACCTGCATCCACGAGAGATTCAATGAAATAATAGATATAGTTAGGACCCGCCACACCAAATCCAGTGAAAACATCCATTAACGCCTCATCCAGATATTGTACTTTTCCAAAGCCGAGTAGGAAATGCTCCACTTGATCACGAGTAGCATAAGCATTTAACGCTACACCACTATAGCCATATCCTGTATCGGTCAAAGTATTGGGGATAACCCGGATAATGGGCCGTTCAGCTCCAAAATGACCAGCTAACTGATCATTCGTCACACCCGCCACAATCGATACGATTGCGGCAGAAGCTGTAGCGAATTGTTGTACGTTTTGACCAAGGGTAGTTAAATCATCCTGTGGGCGAACTGCCACTACAATCACATCTGCTGTAGACAGGTTATGCTCTTGCGAACTCTCCGTATCTACACCGTATTTGGTATTCAAAAACTGCAGACGCGTTTCATTAATATCCGATACACTAATTTGATTTACAGACAAGGTGTTATTCGCTATACATGCGCGGATGATCGCTTCCGCCATCTGTCCGCCACCAATAAAATGAATCTTTTCTTTGGTCACTCCGTTCACTTCCTTAATTAATTGTTGTCC
Organism: Paenibacillus sp. FSL R7-0048; assembly: GCF_038004505.1. Taxonomy (NCBI): domain Bacteria; kingdom Bacillati; phylum Bacillota; class Bacilli; order Caryophanales; family Paenibacillaceae; genus Paenibacillus; species Paenibacillus sp. FSL R7-0048. The sequence continues at coordinate 4,451,467 of NZ_JBBORF010000001.1, forward strand.
CAAGCTTCAGGTAGAATGAAACCATCATATTTTTCTAATCCAAGAATATATTCTTCAAACTCTTTGGATTCATAAGCAGCTTTCAAATCTTTAGCCCACTGAGAATTTTCATCCTTTTTATTAACCGATACGATAATTCTGTGTTCCATAGGTGTGTTTTCTATTTTCAAAGCATCCGTAATCTTTCTGTCCGAATTAGCAATATAATTACCATTTACAACGCCATAATCAACATCTTGAAGGGAGACAAGGATTTGAGCGGGGTCCAATATTTTAATATCAATATTATATTTATCCGGTTCCATACTATTAATATTAAAATCCGCTACGCCTGCCCCTTCTTTAATTTTGACCCAACCCAATTCTTCCAGAATACGCAGTGCACGCTCTTGGTTTACCGGATCGTTCGGAACAGCTACGGTTGTACCGTCTTTAACATCGTCTAGCGTGGTATGATTTACAGAATAAAGACCTTGTGGAGCACCTGGAACATAAGCAATTCCGACCATATCTGCATTGATTTCTTCGTTAATGGCCTCCATATAAGCTGTACTTTGGAATATGCTTGCGTCAATGGAGCCTTCCTTCATTGCTGGATTGACCTGCATGTTTTGCGAGAAGGTTTTAATGTCAACGGAATACCCTTGTTTCTCTAGAATCGGTAGAATCGATTGGCGGAATTGTTCCTCATAGGTTCCGACACCAAATCCAACGGTAAGCTTTTTCTTATCTCCAGAATCCCCCGCCTCTTTATTGCCACAAGCCGTCAACACTGCAAGAACACCTATCATCATCACTAACATTAACTTTTTCATACTTACTTCCCCTATTCCAATATAGATTTTTTAAATTGTGCCAACGCTTCATCCGTCACATTGAGTGGGATTGCGCAATTTGGAGATAGAATAAACGGCTGGTCTTTCATTAACTTTAATGCATCTTCAGCCTGCTGCTTGATTTGGGCAATATCGTTTACCGCAAACAACCCATGATCGACTCCACCCACTTTAGTAGCCTTGAGATTTGCCTCTAACCCTGGATTCCCCTCGGCTACCGTATCCCAACTGATCCCGTCAATCCGATAATCGTTAAACTTCTCAGGCTGGGCGTAGGCTCCACAAGTATGAAGAATGTTTTTTCCATAGCTCGCTGCTTCTAAAACAATAGAATCATAAGGTCTGGACAGTTCGTCAAACATAGCTTCATCAAATAATCCTGGGTGAGCTGTGCCCGTCACTGCGTAGAACAAACCGTCAGAACCCGCTTGCTGTAACTCTTGTACATAATCGGCTAAGGTTAAGGAAATCGCATGTAGCGCATGATGTGCTGCCGCTCGATGTTCTTTAAACAAGGATTCCAAAGTTACCGGGTGCTCAATACCAAACACCGTTTTAGTAACGTAAGCAGAACGCCCTACAATAAATAGCAACACTGTTAATGGTGAAAATACAGTTTGGATTAGCGGGGTGTCTGGTAACCCTTGACGAATTTTTCTAACCGCATCTAAATGCTCTGCCAAAGGGGCTGACTGGACTGCCTTTTTGACGTCGATATCCCACAGACTAGCCGCTGTTGGAATAGCCGTCGTTTGCTGTCTCGGAAATACGGTCTGATAATCCGTAAAATCGTATTGATTCCCCCAAGCTTCCGCCAGATAAGTCGCTCTTGGATTAATCTTGACCCAATCCCAATCATATTTTTTCGTAAAAGAAATCGTAGTTTCTGCTAAATCATCTGCAGTTTGTTCTTTGTCGATAAAATGGCGCCAACCACTTCCGATTGGACGATCCGCCCGTTCTCCAGATAATAATGCGTTAAAACGATCTTGCTTACTCCATTCACTCATCTGTCGAGTCCCTCCCAGAATATGTAGTAACTAGTAACGGCGAATTTTTCTTGCTAGCGTGTTGCCTAAAGATTGAATACCTTGCACTAAAATAATCAGGATAATCACGGTGGCTACTACGACAACAGTGTCAAAGCGTTGGTATCCATATACAATCGCCAAGTCTCCCACGCCGCCTCCCCCTACCGTTCCAGCCATTGCAGTTGCACCTATCAGACCAATCGTCGCTGTAGTAAGAGACAGGATTAAGGATCCAACCGCCTCTGGCAATAAAAAGTACCAAATGACTTGAAAAGGAGTGGCTCCCATCGCCTCAGCGGCTTCAAGGATTCCCGGATTCACTTCAAGCAGTGAGTTCTCTACCAACCGTCCTATATAAGGTGCGATATAGATAATCAAGGGTACGATCGCTGCGCTTGTCCCAATTGAAGTATGAACAATCAATCGTGTGAAAGGCACAATCGCAACCAGTAAAATAATAAAAGGCAATGAGCGAATGATGTTGATAATTGGATTTAGTACGGCGTAAAGCGCTTTGTTCTCCAAAACCCCACCCGGACGAGTGATGACAAGCAATATCCCAAATGGGATCCCAATCAGGGAACCAACAAACAAGGAGAACCCTACCATTTGAATTGTTTCTATAATCGCCTGCAGAAATTGATCACCTGTTACTGTGGTCGAAAACATTAGATTCTACCTCCTCTACACCGACTCCATTTCTTGTTAAGAAAGATAATGCATTGTTAATCTCTGCTGCCTCACCATCGAATTGAATGATCACTGTTCCCAGTGTTGTTTCTTGAATCTCCGTCGTATTCGCAAATAAAATATTGACCTTTATATCGCAGGAGCGAATCATTTCAAACAGGATAGGCTCAGAGGCACTTGCTCCCACAAAATTAAGCTTGTACAGCTGACTTCCGGGTTCTGTTTTGATAGATTTCCGCACGCTAGAGGTCATGCTATTTTGAATAACCGTCTTCACGAAATTTTGCGTGGTCAGATGTTTTGGACTTCCGAATACATCTAGAACACTTCCTTGCTCAATAATCCGGCCTTCTTCCATGACCGCTACCTTGTTACAAATTTCTTGAATCACGGACATTTCATGTGTAATGATCATCACGGTAATGTTGTATTCAGCATTGATTTTTTTTAATAGCTGTAAGATAGAATGTGTGGTCTGTGGATCTAAGGCAGAGGTCGCTTCGTCACATAAAAGGATAGACGGATTCGAGGCAAGCGCTCTGGCAATCCCGACACGTTGCTTCTGACCACCTGATAGCTCACTCGGGTAACTCCCCGCTTTGTCACTTAATCCAACAAACTCTAGCAGCTCCATTACCCGCTGGCGGATTTCATTTTTATTCTTTTTTAGGAGAACTAGAGGGATCGCCACATTATCAAATACTTTTTTAGATTCTAATAGATTAAAATGTTGAAAAATCATTCCGATATTTTTCTTAGCGGTACGCAACTCTTTATCGTTGTATGTTCCCAAATCACGTCCAGCGACCATAACTTGTCCTTTGGTGGGTCTTTCCAAATAATTGACTAAACGAATTAATGTACTTTTCCCAGCACCGCTATAGCCGATAACCCCGAATATATCGCCTTTTTCGACCTTTAAATCGATTCCTTTAAGAGCATCAATAGTGGTCCCTTTCCGAGTGAACGATTTGTAAACATTCTTTAATTCAATCATTTCCATTCCCCTCAATCATCTTTAGGATTAAGCTTCCTCTTGCAGCTTCACCAGCGCTTGTTCTGCCAATAAAGCGAAGTACTTAGCAGCTGGCAATATCGCAGCTTCATCAACATCGAAACGAGGGTGATGTAAGGGATAGGCTGGACCTGATCCTATATTCACAAAAGCACCCGGTATCTGTTGTAAATAAAAAGAGAAATCTTCTCCACCCATCTGTGGAGGAATATCATGTACTTCATAGCCAAAATCTGAGGCGATCTCTTTGGTAAAGTCCGCCCATTCCCCATGATTTATCGTTGCGGGTGGACCTGGATACCAGTGTAACTGGGCCTCTGCCCCAGCTCCCGCAGCAATCCCTTCGATAAGACGAGTCATTTGTATTGGAATATTGCGGCGAATCTCTTCATTGTAAGTTCTTACTGTACCTTCTAATTCGACTTTTACCGGCAATACATTCCATGTGAAGCCTCCATTAATTCGGGTAACACTTAACACTACTGGTTCCGTGGTGCTGTTTTGGCGACTTACGATGGTTTGTAGTGCGGTAATGATCTGAGCTGCAGTTACAATCGTATCCACACCTTTTTCAGGATAAGCAGCATGAGCGCCGACACCTTTTATTGTAATTTCAAACCGGTCAACACCGGCTGTTAAAGCTCCTGTTCTTGTTCCAAAAGCTCCAGTAGGCAAGTCAGGTGAATTATGGAGACCAAATATAGCCGCCACATCCTGGAGTCCTTCCGAGGCTAAGACGCTTTCCGCCCCATGCCCTGTTTCTTCCGCGGGTTGAAACAATACTCTAACCTTTCCAGGTAGTTCATTTTCACGAGCCTTTAATAATAATGCAGCACCTAAAATAGTAGCCGTGTGAAAATCGTGACCACAGGCATGCATCTTTCCTGGGATCTCTGAGGCAAAGGACAATTCAGTTTGTTCCTCTATGGGAAGTGCATCAATATCACAACGAATGGCCACTATGGGTCCGTGACCCTGCCCGATCTCTGCGATGAGTCCGGTTTGTAAAGGCAAGTCAAGGATGTGAATATTGGCTTGGGTCAGCCATTCCCGTAATTTTGTTGTGGTTTTAAACTCTTCATACGCTAATTCAGGCTCACGATGCAGGTTTCTGCGAACCTCTATTAATTGATTAGCTAAAGATTGCTCAACCTCATTTAGTGGTTTCATAGGTGATGTCTCCCCTTTCGTTATGCTTCCAGCTTTTCTTCAATCCCTTTGATGCGATCAAGCGCAGTCGATAGACTGCTTAAAATATGATCTTGCATGGCTTTTTCAGCACCATCTTCATTTTTAGCAGCGATCATTTGTAAAATAAGATCATGTTCTTCATCCGCTTGTGTGTTCCAATCCCCATGCATAGAGACGAATCGACAATAACGAAGCGAATGATCTCTTAATTGATTCAGAACCTTCTCGAAGGTTTTTAGTTCGCTGATTTCTGATAAATAATCATGGAACTCAAATCCATATGTAACAAAATTCTGATTATCACCAAGCTGGAACGAGTGTTTCATTTTTGTAATCATCGTCGTTAAATTCACAATATCTTTCTCTGTGGCATGCTTAGCTGCACTTCTTGCAATATAGCCTTCAAGCATGCTGCGAATAAGAAATATTTCTTCAACCTCTTTAAGGGTTACTGAAGCTACCCGCAGTCTTCCATTTGGCTGTCGAACCAGAAAATCCTCGTTCTCCAGTCTCTGTATCGCCTCTCTAAGAGGTGTGCGGCTGACCCCGAGCAAGGCCGCCAAATTTTCTTCATTTACAGGTTGATTCGGTTCGAACTCGCTATCAATAATTTTTTGTTTTAATTCGTAGTAGGTATTATCCTTTGATAACCTTCGTGATCGTATCGCCATTTCTATACTGCTCCTCATCGATAATCTGTGGGGTCCGAATCCCAATAATATATTTGTATAATTGTATACAATTATTAGTTAAGAATGGATTGGTAGTTACATTCCCTTCCATACCGTTCAAGCTTTTTTATACTATATTCCAATTATTCCACCTAGTCAAGTAGGAATTAAAAATCAATTTAATCCCCTCTTTTCAACACAAAAAAACCCTACAACCCTCAGGGGTTGTAGAGCTATTTTTGGATAAATAAATTTCAGAATTAGAAGGAAATAATCCCCGAGGTATGGAGCAGCACTAGGAACACTAGGATCGGCGCCACATAACGGAGCATAAACAGCCAAACACGGAACCAGCGCGCCTGTAGTCCAGCGGCTTCCGCTGCACCTTTCCAGAAATAACCGGCGAAGATGGTAATCAGCAGACCTCCAAGCGGCAGCATAATGTTAGAGGTGATAAAATCCAGCCCATCAAATAGAGATTTGCCACCAATCGTTAGCTCCGGGAACATCCCCAGTGACATCGCTAAAGGAATACTAAGAAGGAAACAGATCAGCGTCAAAATCCAAACCGAACGTTTCCGGCTCCAATTCCAGCGCTCCATTGTGAAGGATACAGGCACTTCAAGCAGCGATACAGCTGAGGTTAGAGCAGCAATCGCCAGCAAGATAAAGAACAAACCGCCGAAAAGCGCACCAAAAGGCATAGCCGAGAAAGCGGCTGGCAAAGCGATAAAAATCAGCGAAGGCCCCTGATCAGGAGCAATACCAAATGAGAACGTCGTCGGAAAAATAATCAAGCCTGCGATAAACGCGTATAACAAATCTCCTGCACCGATTGCGATTGCAGCGGTACCCAGCGATTGTTTTTTATCAACATAAGATCCGTAAGTCAGGAGAATCCCCATCCCGAGCGATAATGAAAAGAAGGCATGTCCCAATGCAACTAGCGCAGATTCCGCTGTCAACACTGAAAAGTCCGGTTTTAGGAAAAAAGATACCCCTGCGGATGCACCCGGTAAGGTTACTGCGCGAATCATTAACACTACAAGGAGTACGACCATACCAGGAATTAATACTTTGTTAAATTTCTCAATCCCGCCTGATACGCCAAGGATGACTACACCCGCCGTAATCAGAATGGCTATCCCCTGCCAAACGATTGGCATATATCCGGAGACAAACGAATTGAATTCGCCTGCATAATCAGTAGTGCTGAATAGTTGTCCATTAAAAGCAATCATCGAATAGTTCAGCGTCCAGCCAGCAACAATAATATAAAAAGAGAGAATTAGAAACGGCGCAAGTACCTGCAACATTCCAGCTGCAAACCAACTTTTCCCGCCTCCAGCCCGCATAAAAGAGGTCGCCGCGCTACCACGCCCGCTGCGTCCGATAGCCAGTTCTGCCAACAGCACCGGTAACCCTATCAGCACTAAACAGACGATGAAAAGCAGGAAAAAAGCTGCCCCCCCATTTTCTCCTGTAATATAAGGAAACTTCCACATATTCCCTAGCCCAACCGAGCTGCCGATGGCGGCAAAAATAAAGCCCGCGGAAGAGAAGCGTTCCTCCTTCTCCGAGAGAAGATTTTTGTTACCCTTCATTTGATTCATTATAACGCCCCGTTTTCTTTTTTAGACCTCATTATAGCTTAAGTAACAAAGCACGTCATATGGAAATTTTCTGACTATTTTTATAACCACTCGAATTTTCTGTTTGTAAACGCTTATATTATTCATTCGGCCCTTGAATCTCATTATATCCACTAATGTCGTGCCCCATTGCTTCAATGAAACGAATTGTCTATATCCTGACAATATTTTCAACGAAAAAGACTCCCACTAAGGGAGCCTTTTCTAAACATTATTTGCGGACAGAGAGAATGAACCTCTCAAGCTTAGCTGTATCGGTTATGCTCCGATTACATTCCAGATTATCCAGACATACGTATTGACCCACAGCAGAAATATTATCCGGCGAAACGTTCACATTCTTGGTCTTAACATAAAAGAATGCAAGCTCTTGATGCCGATTGCAGAACATGCAGTACCCTTTTTTGTGCGTTGGTGTGATTCTACCCTCAATACCAATGAACTGTCCTTCGTACGGATAGATAATGAATAATTTATTACTGGCAATATCTATCCAACTCAAATACGTTATGTTGCGATAGTCGATGAGTTGTAGATCAGGTACTTTCAGTTTCTTATTCTTAGGGAATAGCTTCTGAATCTGCTTCAGCGTAATCGTCGGATATGACTCTAGGTATGGTTCTAATTCACTAAGATATCTCTGGAAATCTTCTGCAGTTTCGAAGGTCGATATTTGTTCCAGCATCTGCTTGTGATTCTCCGTAAGAGAAGGAAATGCCTCAATAATGTTCGTAGCAGCACTATATCTTACAGTCTCCAAGACTCTACGATCCGCAACGGTTCGCAGGGTATGCAGAACAAATTTCGTTTGTTTCTTAATTAAGTTATATTGATGGTTTCTAATAAATGGTGTACACATCGCTTTTCAGCCCCTTATTTATATTAAAAGTTCATAAGGTGCAAAGCCCATTTATAGAAACGATAAAATTAAGTTGGGCGATATATCCATCCATCGCACCTCACGCAAAGTATCGCCCTATATTAGGCTTTGCGTGAGGAACTTCTAGCTAATGGGCATTTCAACATTAGCACTGTACCACCTCCGAGCATATTTCATGCCAAAAGTATAGCACCGTATTTTAGAAGGCGCAATTCATCTCGGGTTGCTTATTTGCATGCCATACCTACAAAAAAAAGGGAGCTACATGGACTAGTCCAGTAACTCCCTCTTTTTTGACTATTCTTTTACAGCGCCGACTACGATCCCTGTCACAAAATAACGTTGCAGGAATGGATAAACTAACAATATCGGTAGCGCACTTATGAAAATCTGTGAAGCCCGTATGGTCCGTTGAGACAAGTTAGCTACAGCTGACGGATCAAGCTTGGACATATCTGCCTGAACGATAATGGTCTGCATAAACGTCGCCAGTGGCAGCTTATCCGAATCTCTGATATAGATTATACCGTCAAAGTAAGAGTTCCAATGGCCCACCATCATGAATAGGGAAACTGTTGCAATGACTGGTAAGGAGACTGGTAAATATATTTTCAAAAAGGTCTTAAAATGTCCTGCTCCATCAATAAAGGCTGCTTCCTCAAGGTCCTTAGGTACACCACGGAAGAAGTTCAGCAGCAAAATGATGTTAAACACGGCTACCAATCCAGGTAAGATAAGTGCCATCAAAGAATTCATCAGCCCGAGCTTTAGAATCAGGATATATCCCGGAATCAGACCCCCACTGAACAGCATGGTTACGACAAAATACCAAAGATAGATATTACGCGCCCGGAAAACTCTAGTTTCCTTAGAAAGAGCATAGGCTGCAACCGTATTTACTACCAGTGCAAGTGCTGTTCCTAGTATTGTCCGCTCTACCGACACCCACAGGGATGTAAGAAAATTAGTGTTGTTAAAAGTTTTTGCATAGGCCTCCAAAGTGAAGCCAATTGGCCAAAAGGTGACCAACCCAGCATTGGCTGGGGCGGACGCACTAAGAGATACCATGAGTAAGTGATACAATGGCAGCAAGCAGAGCACCGAAAGGATAGTTAGGAGCACATTATTGAATATGCTAAATATTCGATATGGAAGGGTTTTATGGTACATTTGTTGTCATCCTTTCTAGAAAATTCTGTACCCTGCAAATCTATAGGCAAGTCGGTATGAAATAACGATTAGAATTAAACTAATTGCTGATTTAAAAAGATTAACTGCGGTCGCAAAGCTGAATTGTCCGCTGAGAAGACCTTCTCTATACACAAAGGTATCAATGATATCCCCTTGTTGATAGATCAAAGGACTATATAGGTTAAATACCTGGTCAAAGTTGGCGTTCAATACATTGCCCAGTGCCAAGGTCGCAATTACAATAGCAATTGGAATAAGTGCTGGTATGGTAATATACATCGTTTGCTTCCAGCGACCTGCCCCATCCACTTCAGCAGCTTCATAAAGTGATGGATTAATGCCGGATAGCGCAGCTAGGAAAATGATCGTGTTGAAACCAAATTCTTTCCAAACATCACTGGCTATGATGGTAAATCGGAACCAGTTGCCGTCCCCTAGAAAAAATATCGGTTTTATGCCGAAAACGGACGAAATAAACTGATTCACAATCCCTGTTTGAGCTAGGATATCGATCAGAATTCCGGAAAGGGTAACCCATGACAAGAAATGCGGTAGATAGACGAGTGTTTGAATCGATCTTTTAAGGCCCATATTCCTTACCTCATTAAGCAACAAGGCGAATATAAAAGGAATAATCAGGTTCAAAACAATTTTGGAGCAAGCAAAAAACAGTGTGTTCCAGGTAATTTGCAGGAAATAATCGTTCTCCCACATGTACCTAAAATGTTTAAGTCCGACCCATTCGGAATCAAAAAATCCTAATGCAGGCTTATAATCCTGAAATGCCATGAGTATTCCTGACATGGGGATATAAGAAAAAATAAAAACCATAATTGCCGCCGGTAATACCATGAAGTGGAGCACCCATGGTTGTTTATAGCCTTTTTTTCTTTTTCTTTTTATACTTGGTTTATTTTCCAGGCCTACCTGCTGTATTGAATTAGCCTCCATAGCTCTCTCCTGTTCCCAAAAAAAATATTTTGTGTGTGATGGGGATCTCTGCTATAAATAGTATCAGGCGTTTCTCAGGTTTGACTATATAACATTGTTAGGCTTGATATGGTTTTATTAGGACATCATCTGGAGGGTACATTTATGAATATTTGGAAGCGCTTTACATCCCTGAGAGAATTAACACAATCCCGGTTTAGTTTGTTTGCCAAAATAAACTGCCTGATCATACTCTTGTTCATCCCCATCATTATCATGTATACCTTTTCAAATAACGTCACATACGATGTTGTAAGCAAAGAGCTGCAGGTGTCCAATACGAAGCAGCTCACTTTTCTGTCCAGTCAAATTGATTCGCGTATTAATCAGATGATGGACTTCACCCTTATCCTTTCTAGAGATCCCAATGTCAGAGCCTTCAACGGATTAAACATTTGGGCTGATCGATATGATCAGATGCAGACCCGGTATGTCATTCAGGAAAAGATGGTGCTTCAATCTGGGGTTGCAGATATTTGGCCTGCCAGATATGCCGTACATTCACAGCAAAATAAAGATGTCATCTCCAACTACAATCGAGCATTTGGGTATGATGAGGATTACTTAAAAAGAAATATGAGTGGAAAATGGACGTATGGCGATCACAGCTTGGAATCTAAAGATGAGTTAAAATCCTTCTACTGGTTCTATACAGATTCCTTAGCTCAGCCGGGGATGTTGACGGGAAGCAACTTGGTGATTGAGGCCAGCTTCAGTTATGAGAATATTCAGAACATGCTGGATACGTACAAGGAAGGTGGACAAGGTGATCCTTTTCTCTATCATAAAGGGAACTCGCCAATTCTGAATCGCAGTGCGGACAAGCAGCTATCTGAAGAACTCATTCGTTACCTGGATAAACACTCACCTGAGAATACTACCCAGGATGTAGTCAAACTCAGTGGCAAGAACTACCTGGTCAGCTCTGTGAAGTCCTCCTATTTGGATTGGAATTTAATAGATGTTGTCCCTCTATATCAAATCCTAAAACCCATTTCGCTCAGTCAGGATTTGTTCTATATCTCGATGATTTTGCTGTTTGTTATGGGAATTTCCGCTTCCATATTACTATACAGAAATGTTCAATATCCTATCAAAAAGCTAATTAAAGGCTTACGGCGCGTGCAGCGTGGAGATTATTCTGTACGTCTTCATAACGAGGGCCGGAACGAGTTTTCGTTTCTATTCCATCGCTTTAATGATATGTCCCATCAAATTCAAGACCTGATAGAGAATGTGTTCAATGAGAAAATCCGTGCCCGCGAAGCTACACTTAAGCAACTGCAGGCGCAAATCAATCCGCATTTTCTCTATAACTGCCTTGGTTATATTATCAATATGGCCCAAATGAAGGATGAGGACGCTGTCGTCTCCATGGCTTATAATTTAAGTGCTTACTACCGTTATACTACCCGAATGGAACGGGAAACCGCGTCACTGGATGAAGAAATCAAGCTGCTCGTCAACTATTTGGATATTCAAAAGCTGCGCAATGCCAGAATTGATTATCATATCGAAATCCCTGAGAACATGTTAAGCCAGTCTGTGCCACGTCTAATGCTACAACCTATTGTGGAGAATTCAGTCATTCACGGAGTGGCAAAATCGTATTCTTCGGGTGAGATCAGCATTACTGGTGAGATTTCGAACGGCTTCTGCAAGATCTACATTGATGACGACGGACCTGGCTTGAATCCGGAGCAGCTGGAAGCTTTGAATCGTAAAATGCAGGAGCCATTGCAGGAAGAAATGGGCTGCGGGCTCTGGAATACGAATCAGCGGATCATGCACCTGTTCGGTAATCAATCCTGTCTAACCTTTAAACCATCCCCTCTTGGAGGTTTCCGAACAGAGATTATCTGGGAAATCCCTACGGAGGATGAATATTCTAAATTTAAGAATCATCAAGGAGAATAACAACATGCAAATGATTATAGTAGACGATGAAGCACACTGGGTAGATAATCTTGCCATGACTAAACCCTGGCATACGCTAGGCATTGAACAGGTGCATAAAGCGTATTCGGCACGTGAAGCGCTACAAATTATCGATACCAACCCTATTGATATTGTGATCTCGGATATCCAAATGCCCGAAATGACGGGAATTGAATTAATAGAGCGGATAAGAAAACGTGATAAAAAGATTAAATGTATTATTTTATCAGGCCATTCGGAGTTCGATTACGCCAAAAAAGCACTTCAGCATAATGCCGTCGATTACTTGCTTAAGCCACCTACCGATGATGAAATTATCGGTGCAGTCAAAACTGCCATCGAGCAATTGAACACAGAATGGGAACTTATCAGTTCGCTTAAAAGAACCCAGTTTACCCTTCGTGAGAATCTGCCGCTTTTACGTGGTCAACTGCTGCTTGATGCCTTGCAAGGTCATCAATTTCAAGCTGGCGAATGGGAACGGAAGCTCGTAACTTATGATTTGCCCTTCCATTCTGGCGATTGCGCTTTGATGCTTGTACGCATGGAAGAAGAATTTAGCCATTATAACAATAATGATCAAACCTTAATTGAATATGCCATCATCAATATGGCTGAAGAGATTATGGGTGAGTTTATGCAGGTCTGGGGCGTTAAAGAGGAACATGGATATCTTGTGTTTCTGCTTCAGCTTAAAGAGAAAGGATCCGACATCGGCAAAGAAACCATCCTAGAAAAGCTTTCTTTACAGCTTCAGTATAAGGTTAAGCAATTTCTGAAAGGTTCCCTGTCCATAGTAATCACCGAGTGGTTCCAGTTTCCCGAGAAGGTGTCGAGCCGTTTCCGTCAGGCTACAGCTTATTTCCGGCAGATCGTGGGAGACGAGCGCGAATTCGTAATGCGGGTCAGCGAATTTGAACCTTCCACTACCCAAGGACCTTTGGATGCCCTTTACACCCCGCCGACACTAATACACCTGCTTGAAAGTGGGCATTGGGATGCTGCGCAAGAGAAACTACTCGCTGTCTGCGCGGAGCTGGATGAGAAATGGTCTGAATCGTGGGAGCATTGCATGGAGGCCGGTTTTTTAATCACTGCATCCTTCACGAATCTCGCACACCGAAATGGGCATACTCTAGCTAACTTAGCGGGAGACGATCTCGGTTGGTTGCAAAGCGGTGAAGCGTTCTCGACCATCGGTAAACTTAGAAAATGGTCCCTGAGCATTCTGAGCAAATTGAAAGAGGGAACGTCTAACGAAATTAAAGACATCAGGTCTGAATATGTGAAAAAGATTCAAGATTTCACAGACAAAAACCTGCATTTAGATGTTTCATTACGGGTTCTGGCTGACCATGTAAACCTCCATCCGACTCATTTATCAAAAATTTATAAGATTGAAACGGGTGAAGGAATAAGCGATTATATCTCGCGCCTGCGCATGGATCGCGCCTGCCATAAGCTGAAGACTACCTCTAAAAAAGTCTATGAAATCAGCATGGAGATTGGCTATATGGACCCTGCTTATTTTATAAAAGTGTTCAAACGACAGTTCGGAGTAACGCCGCAGGAATATCGAGACAATAATAAATAGCATGATAGAGTCCTATCGAAACTAAAAATCTCATATAGATGCCATCCCCGACTAGTTGTTAAAGTTACACTTGTAAAGATCATACACAGTAGGGGGAATTAAAGAATGATCAAGTTCAAAAAAATGTGGTCGTTGTTAACGGTCACAGCACTTATCACACTCACAGCCTGTGGCAGTGGCGGCGGAAATAATGAAAACGCCAAACAAAACAATACCACATCGTCTGAGACTAGTTTATCTGAAGCAGATGCTGCTTTTGAAAAAGGTAAATACGATCCACCCATCGAGTTCAGTTCGGTATTGATGCCGAAGAAATATGTTCAAGGTGATACCAAAGAAAACAATGTTCACGATCGCTGGATGCTGGAAACACTGGGCATGAAGCATAAAGATACTTGGTATCCTGCCAATGACGATCAATACAGACAAAAGCTTCAGCTTGCCATTGCTTCTGGCGAAAAGCTGCCTGACTTCGTTTCTGTACCAACCAATGCAGTATTGACCAATCAACTGATTGATTCCGGTCAGTTCATTGCTATCGATGAGTTGTTCGACAAATATGCTAATAAAATTCTAAAAGATCATGCTGCAGCACACCCAGAACTTTGGTATCCATTCACAAAAGACGGTAAGAAATACAATATGCCGATCCTTGAATATACTGATAATGACGATACTCTTCTCTGGTTACGTGAAGATTGGATGGAAAAGCTGAACCTTCAGGCTCCAAAAACAATCGCCGATCTTGAGAATATCATGGACAAATTTAAGAACGAAAACCCTGACGGTCTAGCACCTAAAGATGTTTTCCCACTTGCGATTTCTTTGAAAAATAATACAAACACCTGGATGGGCCAACTCGACTGGTTATTCGGTGCTTACGGTACGATTGAGGAACAATGGAATAAAGATGCCGACGGCAATCTAGAATACGGTTCCATTAACCCTGGTGCTAAACAAGCCCTTGCTAAGCTTAGTGAGTGGATGGACAAAGGTTATATTCACACAGACTCTGCACTTTGGGATGAAGGTAAATCTGCTGAAAGCTGGACAAAAGGCGCCGCAGGTATTCTACCAGGGGCAAACTGGGTTCCAGACTGGCCGGCTCCCGATCTTATGAAAAATGTACCTGGAGCGAAGATCAAAGCTTATCCGGTTCCAGCAGGTCCAGACGGACTCATCGGTACCAAATGGCAGAACTCTGGGGTAAACGCTAGTATCATGATTAACAAAGATGCTAAGCACCCTGAAGCAATTTTCTTATACTACAACTACTTGCTTGATAACCTAGCTAATCCAGCAGCTGGTAGTGAATTTGAATACGGCTTTGCTAAAGGCTACGATTGGGACATGATTGATGGAAAGCCTACTAGTGATAAAGAGAAGATTAAAGACTTCTCCAATGAGTTTCCTTTCTTAACTGGACCGGCTCGTATTCCTGATCTGTTCATGAAGACATTGGTTAAACTTGCTGATGGTGAAACCCCTGTAACTCCTTATGAAAAACAAATGGCTGAGTTCCGTAAACCGGAAAACTGGGCCGCTGCAAAAGTTGTTATGTCACAAATAGACATTCGTAGACAGAACTATTTCACTGGCGCTGCGACACCAACGATGGTATCCAAATGGAATCTGCTTCGTCAATCCGAAATGGAAACCTTCAACAAAATCATTTACGGTAAGCTTCCTGTAGATGCCTTTGACTCCTTTGTTTCCAACTGGAAAGCAAATGGTGGTGATCAAATCACCAAAGAAGTTAACGAATGGTTCAAGTCTGTATCCACCAAATAGACTAAAGTAAATAAAAACAAGCCAGAGCGTGATCCTTTCGCTCCGGCTTATTTTTTTATGAATTCCTCATTAACTTTCGCTCGCTAGAATCCCTTTCAAATACCCCGTCAACTCTTTTGCCGCTTGTTCATGAGCTAATGCTCCCGGATGACTTCTTGCCCCTATGGTCTCATCCGTCATATTTGGAAGCTGCAATACAGAAACCTGCTTGTCCCCTGTTTTCTTGCTATAAACATCGACCGCGCGGTAGATCGCTGGCATCATCGGGATACCAAGCATCCCATATGCCCATACGAGATGTGCATGTTGATTATTTTTTCTAAGCTTCATCAGAAATTTCTCAGCGGCATCGACAAAAGCTTGTATATCATCCTCATGATAGGTCCCGTCTTCATTTAAGCGTTGTTTATGGCTCTCCCCTGTTACCTCATCTTTCCATTCTGGCGATTGAAAGGCGCCCCCATCATTTGTTCCTAGATTAACTACCACAACATCTGGCTGCCAGGTTTCAAAAGAATGTTCTTGAAAAGCTCCTAAAGCTTCGTTTTTTGCTCCAGTTAGAAGACCACAAACCTGCTCATAACAATCAGGGATATTACCGTGCGGATTATTATCCCAGCTAGTAAGGACTCCCCAGCCACTTTGAGAAATAACTCTATATTCTGCATTTAAAGCATCTGCTGTCATTCTGGTATAGTTGTTGATGGCGCTAAACCACATTGGAATCCAATCTTCTTCAGCCTTGGCACCTATACTTCCTTCTCCGGATGTGATGCTGTCACCTATGAACTCTATCTTGTGGGGTTTGTCCGCAACAGGCAGGAATTTTCCATCCATCTTCACCGCATGTATCTGCAAAGAGCAGCCAGGGTCTCCACTCATTGCCTGCACATCTTTTACAATACGAATATTGTTGACAACACGATCATTCATGCCTCTAAATACACAAATCCAATACCTGCCTGCTACTAACATTTGTCTGCTAACAGGAACGGAATTGATCAGGATGCTAATCCAGGGTTCATAAACATCATAATCTGCTTCTACTTCAAGCCATAGCTCAGAACTTTTAACATTTAATTCGACCGCACTGCCTGTCCAAAATAACGTTAGTGGAGAAAGTGACCCTGTTGTTCTGCCGTGAATTTTCAGATGTTCGATATCAGCTAATGTATGTACCTTTAAGTTTGTATTCTGCTTCATAAAATCCCTCCTAATTTACCGCTAGAATCCTAATCTATACTTCTACTTCACTACTTCTTCAATACTATCTTATAATCCTTTTCCAAATAGCATATACTCTTCCTCTGGTACAATAGAATTAAATGAGGTCATGAACAAAGGTGGGATTGAAGTTGAAAGTTATACCTAACTGTATTACACTTGGCAGAATTATTTTGGCAATAATGCTGTTATTCTTCGAGCCGCTAAGTTCGGCCTTTCTTGCAATTTATATCCTTTGCGGAGTCACCGATCTGATAGATGGTCCAATTGCCCGAAAATCAGGCACAACAAGTAATCTCGGAGCAAAGCTGGATTCTGCTGCCGACACGATACTAATCGGGATCTGCTTATTTACTTTGTATCCATATCTGGGTCTTACCCTCGAATTCATCCTATGGATCTTCTTGATCGCGGCCATCCGCATAACATCGACAGGGATTGCCCTCCGCAGATTCAAAACTTACGCAAGTATCCATACCTACGGCAATAAACTCACCGGGCTTCTCTTATTTGTAACTCCTATATGGCTTTCCCATAGTAACCACACCATTTGGACAACCATTGTCTGTATAGTTGCAACCTTATCCGCTGTGGAAGAATTGATCATCCAAATCACATCCACTCAATTACAGCTGGACAGAAAAGGATGGTTTTATAACCCTCCTAATCAGGAATAATGAAAGATACCGTAGTTCCCACCCCAGAAATACTTTGAATCTTCAAGCCTTGTCCATATAATTGTGTTAATCTCCGATCTGTATTAAGGAGCCCAATTCCTTGATCCTTAAGACTTTTTGGTTGCAATAACTTACTGACTTGAGCTTCATCCATTCCAATCCCCGTATCAGCAATGATAAAATGAACAGCCTCCGCATGTGTCTCGATGTGAATACGCAAGGTTCCACCTTTTGCCCGACTTAAGATCCCATGCCGGACGGCGTTCTCGACCAGTGGCTGAATGGTCAGCGGAGGAATTAGAAGCTGTAGATTCGCGTCTACCTCCCATTCAACCTGCAGCCTCTCCTCAAAACGCTGCTGCTGGATATATACATAATTCTCGACCAGCTCCAGCTCTTGCGACAGCGAAACAAGTTTGCCTGCATTTAAGAAGTCAAAGCTGATCCGCAGATAAGTAGTGAATGCATCTGAAAGATCTTTCATTTTGACAGTGTCAAAATCACTCAAGGACATAATCGAATTTAATGTATTAAAGAGAAAATGTGGATGGATCTGCGCTTGTAAATAAGCAGCCTCCATTCTCAAACGATCATTGACTGCTTGCTTCATAGAAGTGAGCGACGAAGCACGATACTTCAATTCCATGGCATCTACTGGCTTGGTTACATAGTCATTAGCGCCAGCCAAGAAACCTGCATAGACATCCTCCTGCTCACTGCGAGCGGTCAATAGAATAATAGGAAGTTCATACATCGTGAACCGCTCGCGTATCAATCTTGTCAATTCATATCCAGACATGCCCGGCATCATCACATCAGCGATAACCAAATCGAACTGCTCATGATGCAACATATCCAGCGCCTCACGGGCTGAAGTCGTTGTATCAATCCGATAGGCTCCATCTGATAAAATATTTTGCAGAACTTTTAAATTGACCGAATCATCATCAACCGCTAGCACATGTATGATGTCAGCGTCTGTATCGAGCTTCGAGAGTGCCTCTACTTCCTTTGTGTTATAGGTGGCAGCCACCATAGCTGATTTCTCCGCAGTTATCCACGTACTGAATGGTGACAATGGATCCGAATCTTTTTCTGTATCAACATCTGGAATAGATGACTTCAGGCTCCCTTTAGCTACAGGTAATTTGAAGCTGAACTTACTTCCCTGACCCGGCTGCGATTGCAGCAATAATTCACTGCCATGCAGTTCGACCAGCTCCTTACAGATACTAAGCCCCAACCCAATGCCGCCTTGACCGTAAGCCCCTTGTTCATAGCGCATAAAAACACGCTTTTTCAAAGCTTCATCCATACCTACTCCTGTATCCGTAACATGTATCCATACATCCCCACCCACTTGTTCTGCGGCCAGTTCAACACTTCCCTGTTCGGTGTACTTTAGTGCGTTATGAACCAAATTAATCAGAATCTGCACCAATCGCTCCTCATCAGCATAAACACGCGGCAGATTCTCATCTATAGACATTCGAAGCTCCACCTTCGTCCCACCGGTTAAGAAACGTAACATATCCAGTACACCTTCAGCCAATGACCTCACTTGCAGCGCCTTTATTTTCATCACAATCCGCTTATCCTGCAATCGCACAACATCAAGCAAGTCATTCAGCATAAGCGACATCCGGCGACTGACCATAATTAGCAATTCCATGTCACGCTGGCTCTCTTCATCCAGCACATGTTTTTTTCTTGTTAACACACTTTGGGCAATATTCATAATCCCATGCAGTGGAGTGCGCAGCTCATGTGACGTATTGGCTAGAAAACGGTCCTTTAATTTATTGGATTCCGCCAATTGAGCGTTCAGTAACACATTTTGATGGGATTGATGAAAATATCTCCTAAACCAATAGGCGGAAAATGCGGCAAGGGCAGCAATTAAATCTACGGGATAAAACATAAATTGTGAGCTACCGGCATAGTAGACAGCCCCCCACAACATATTATTTAGTACTGCTAACACTGAAAACAATAAAAATAGAGCACCTTCAGCTCGTAAGGCTACCATCTTCCAAAAATAATATACCGTCCAACACACTGGAACGTAATACAGGATCATGTAATACCCTTTTCCGATGATATATAACACTGCCTCTTCAGGACCTACAATAATAAATAAAGTAAAAATGAGAACTGACAGGATGTAACTATAAAACGCCTTGCCTTTCCGTCGATTCCCCAATAGTTCTCTTCCCATCAATAAAAGGAATAAACAAAACCCTATATACGAAAGAACCTTTAACCTCAGCATCCAGGCAAAATCAACATGAAGAAACCTGAACAACAGTCCATTATGTTCAACCCCAATGGATACAGCCGCAGCGACCATCATTAGGAAAAAAATAATCAGCTCTGTTTTTCGTACATCCATCAGATAGATAATCAATAAATACAACCCATGTAGAAGAAGCATGACCCCTACGACTAGCTGCAAGCCAATGGAATTCCAGTATATAGTGTCTACCCCATGTTGAATGCCAAACTCCACGGACCGAATTATGCCCCCTTTTAGTGGAGACTCATAGTTTGACGTCCGAACAAACAGATCCAGATGCTTCTGATCTGTAGGTGTATAACTGATTAAGAATGCTTTCGTCACATAAACATGCTCTTCCTTCTCGTCAGATAACACTCCAAACCGTGAGAGAATTGTTCCATTAATCTCCACTTCAGAAGAAGTATAGATGGATTGGAACCAAAAGCTAAGTGGCTCAGACAAGGGACGATCTAGCAGAATCCGCAAATGATAAGTTCCGTATCCATACGCCTTCTTTTGCTCAGCAGAATTGAATACAGAATTCCAGTTACCCGGCACCTGAAGCATCTGGCCTTTTAAAACACCATCCACATTGGCGGCATTCACCCATTGTTCAGGATAAAACTCCCATTCTCCATCCAATGGAAAGGAGCTTAGTGATTCAAGGTCTACTCCCCGCAAATCGAGCACACCTTGCTCCACTACAGGAGGATTGGACAGAGTAAAATGATTGTACCAGCTCCAGCGTATTGCAATCAGCAGGCAGATGAATACTACTATGTACAACATATGACTTAACTTAATTTTATTCTCCGAAGTTCTCATAGACTCCTCATTCGTCAATAGTATTTAATAGTGCTATATCCCTATCTCCAACTTTGAGCAATACAGTATGATTATACTATATTAAGAGGCCTATAGACGTATGTAATCCTATGTTCAGAGGAAAAAAACCAACCATCCCAAAGAGCAGATGGTCGATTCCTTTATTGTGATTTATTGATTAAAGCAGATCGCATCGCCGCGAACTTACTAGGCATTACTCCCACATTTGTTTTGAACGTCCGACTGAACAGATGAATACTAGAAAACCCCACATCTTCGGCAATCTCCGTTAGATTTTGCTTTCCCTGAATGATTCTCAATTTAGCCTGCTCGATACGAACATGCTTCAAATAATTATGAATGGTCACCCCAAGCTGAGTCTTGAACACATACGACAAATGATTGGCAGTCACACCAACATGCCTACTGATAGATTCATTACTTAACTGCGGATCTTGATAACACTGGTGCATGTGATGAATGGCGCCTTCAATTAAAGGCCATCCTTTGGTTCTCTTCCCTTCCGTTCCTTTGGACAGGTTCTGATTTCTAAAGAACAGAAACAACAATTCCAAACAGATAGACTTGTTGATTAATACCCCGCCGTACGTTGGATCTAGCAGCTCTTTTTGCAGTTGCATGAATCTTCTCTTCAATTCGATTCGATCTGGGAGCTGCAGATGAGATAGCGGATAAATATCAGCAAGCTGCATTTCACTTGGCATGATATCCTGGATCCCGGGCCTAAGTCCATCCGCTTGATCCGATGAGCTTTTATCCTCGTTATCATACAAATCAAAATGAAAGATATACTGCACTAAGGGTAAAGCCGAGGTGGACCTAATTATATGGGGCAAGCATGGATGCATGAGCAGCACATCCCCTTCTCGAACCAGGAACTTCACCCCATTCAAGAAAAACTCCGCCTCTCCCTGATCTATATAGGTATACACGTGATCTTGATCCAACCATTCACCTGCTAGTAAGGAGGATTCCATGACTTTGGCTACTCGAACATAAGGGGAAATGCAGTTCATCCACGACTCATTCACCTCGAATCTTCTCCTTCTTCTGACATTTTATTGATCTTATTTTATATCCTAACCGGAATCTTTAAGTGATCTTCTACATAATCTCGGCAGATTTCCATGGTATTGTACGGGCTATTTAGCGATTCGTCCACTTCGAGTGTCATCCAACCGGAATAATCAATTTCATTCAGCGCTTCAATAGTTGCGTGTAGATCAACAGATCCTTTGCCTAACTCACAAAAATGAGGAAGCTGTGTATCAAGTGTAGCGGCAGACCTGTCTGTCAGGTCCTTCAAATGAACATAAGCTACCCTGTCCTGATACGTTCGGATGATAGATGCCGGGTCCATCCCCGCTCCGAGCAGATGTGCTGAATCCGGGGCAAGATATACCACCCGCGGATCTGTCAGGCTCATCACAATCTCAATTTCTTTCTCGTCTTGCAATTCCGTCCACAAATGCGGATGAACACATGTCTTTACCCCTAAGGCATAGGTTCTTTTCGCCACTTCATTCATCGTGGCTGCGGCAACCTTCAATTCTTCCAGCGATGAGGGTTGATCCCGAGTGCCACCTGGCCCTAGGACAAGGATGTCTGCTCCACACTTCGCTATGATTTTAGCAAGTCGCACATTGTAGTCAATGATACTCGAAGTGTTCGCGGCATTGCCGAATTTTTGCTGCTGTCCCCCAGCCGTACCTCCATACAACGCAGTCATCTCCAGCCCGTACCCAGCCATGAGCTCTTGTAATTGTTCTGGACTTTCTTCATATTGAAGTGCAAAAGACGCCCACGGCTCAATCCCTGTGAAACCCAGTCTGGAGACTTCCTCCAACGCTTTGAAATGCGCTTGCCCCCAAGTGATGGTGTGTGCAGCGATTCTACCTTTGAACAGACTCATCCTTAACGCTCCTTCCAATGTGGGATTCGATGGGGTTAGATTTCCAGTGATGAGAATACTTTATCGAAGCCTGCTTTGGAACGAGAAAATAGTTCAGATGAACTTTGTGATGAAGCTGGCGCTAGCACTTCTTGAGCGATAACGCCCTTGTATCCGATCTTTTTCAAGCTTCCCAAGAATCCAGTAAGATCAATGGATCCTTCCCCTGGATACAATCGATCGGAATCTAGCAATTCCTCTATCAGCAGAGGTTTAGCATCATTAATATGGACATACGCAATTTGATGCGGTTGTAATTTCAGCAGGTCCTCACTCGTTAATCCATTCGTATGCCAATGATAGGAATCCAGTAACAAACCGATATTTCTCACTTGAATTGTATCCATCCAGTCCAACGTATCTTGCATCGTCCAGATTAGCGGATTTGCCCATTGTGTACGTAAGTGATGAGGACCAACGAACTCTAAGGCTAGCGAAATACCATAGGCGCCTAATATTTCTGCACATAGTCTTAAACGTCTAGTGGCTGCAATCATGAACGGTGCGACCGGAAGATCTGTCGAAGGCAAAATATAGGTACAGCATGTGGTGCAATTTAATGCAGCAGCGGCCTCAGCCATCAGCGTAAGCGATTTCAGACTTTCCCTAAAGCTTTCCTCTGTCGTGCGCCAATCTACCTCTAAACCAAATGATCCTAGCATGATGCCATGACTTTCCAGTAATTGGACAGCCCCATCCTTGCCATACTGCTGTACCAACTCTAATGGATTGACGTCTATGGCCTGAAACCCGAATTGGCTCGCAAGTCTGATATATTCTTCATTAGAAGCAATTTCTCCCAATCCCGCTGTTGTTAATCCTCTTATCATCGTCGTTCTCCCCCTTTATGACCAATCAAACAGTACGCCATTGTACTGATCTTTGTTGGTTCTTAATCCCTCATAGGCTTCGCTAGCTTGCTCCGGCTTGATGACATGGCTAATCAAAGGTTCGATGTGCAGCTTCTGTTGTTGCATAAGCTCGAAGACAATGCCAGAATTACGCACCAAGGAATGTTTCACAAACGAATTAGGCTCTGTTGGATAACGCCATTCGTGAGCGCCTTTAAATGTAATGCATCCCCGGTTATACAGATGGCAGTAATTAAGCACATCCGTAATATCTGTATTGTATTCTCCACGCGGGCTGCCCAAAAAGATGATTTCTCCCTGTGAGCCGATGTATTGAAGACTATCAACTCCAACTTTGGAAACACCGGTTGCCTCAATATGACTGGAAACACCCTTGCCCTTAGTTAACGTCATAATCTGCTCTTTCATCAATCCTTCGCCACTGTCCAGGGTGTAATCCACACCGCATTGACGCGCAGTCCGCAGCCGTTCTTTGGACAAATCCATACCAATTACCGTAGCCCCCTGCAAACGCGCCAATTGAGCTGCAAGATTGCCTACCAATCCAAGACCTGTCACACTCACTTTGTCTCCAAGTTCGATATCTGACACACGTATCGATGTAAAAGCTACCGTAGCCATCCGGGTAAACGGTACCCATGTCAAGTCTAGCGCATCCGGCACTCGAATGAAAACATCATGAGCCCCGACAACTTGATATTCGCTATGATTCCCGTAATGAAAAACCACATCGCCCGCTTGAAATTCCTGAACACCTTTACCACATTCTACGATACGACTGACGCTTGCATAACCTGGACACAGCGGGAGTTTTGCCCAATCCTCTTTGCCAGATAACATTGCCATCTCCGTTCCCGGACTAATCAGCGAATAAATCAATTTTACGAGTACCTCATGGTCACCTAAAGCCTTAAGTACAAGCTCCTCTTCAACCGTTTCCACATGGTGTGGGCTCATAAACATTATCTTTCTATTTTTCATCCTCATTACCTCCCATGATCCTCAAACTTTCTATTTAAATGTATGCGTTTTTACACATCATGTCTTTGACTGCAAAAATGTTTTTTTGTCTAAAAGTAAGATGGGAGGTAGAGTTTAAGTGAGGAGACGACATGTCATTCCTTTCATTTTTCTTCAAAGATCCTTATACTTGCTTGGAGAAGCATTTCAAGGGAGAATGAAAAGTATGGACATAAAAAAATTACAATACTTTATCGCAGTAGCAGAGGAACTGCATTTTAACCGTGCAGCAGAGAAGCTAAATATGACGCAGCCTCCCTTAAGCCAGCAAATTCAAGCTCTGGAGAATGAGATTGGTGTGAAACTATTAGAACGGAATAAAAGACAAGTTCGTCTCACGTCAGCAGGGGCGGTATTTCTAGAGGAAGCTAAATCCATTCTATCTCAATTGGAACGCTCTATTAAAACAACACAATTAGTCGATCAAGGAATTATCGGACATTTGAACATTGGATTTATAGATTCTGCAGCTGGTGGAGTACTGGTTGATATGTTAAAAATGTTTCGGGAACGTTATCCACAAGTCCAACTCACATTACATGAGATGACGTCTGCTCAGCAGTGGCAGGCTTTACATGAAGGAACGATTCACATTGGATTTGTACGTTATACAGAGTCGGGCAAACATATCGAGCATCGTCCCTTAGTCAATGAATCGCTTATTGCCGTTTTGCCAGAGCAGCATCACCTAGCTCATTTACCGGTGTTATCCATTCGCTCTTTAGCTTTAGAGCCGTTTATATCGTTCCCACGTCATTTAGGAGCTCCTTTTCATGACCTCATTATGAGCTTCTGCGCCCAACACGACATGTATCCGAATGTTGTACAGGAAGCTATTCAGATGTACACCATTGTAAATTTGGTAGCTGCAAATCTTGGAGTTTCCATAGTGCCCTCTTCAGTTGCTATTTTTCAGCGTGAAGGTGTCGCATTTCGTCCCTTTGAAGAAAGCACACCATCGATTCCCCTTTATGCCGCTTGGAGAACCGATTGCGATCGTGCCTCCTTATCCGCGTTACTAGAGATCATAGGACAAATGAGTTCAGAAGCTATTAATGGTGAATAATATAATATTCAGCCCGTTTTTCTAGGATCACGTTCAACGAGTCCTTCTAGCACCCTATCGATTTCCAACATCACTTCCCTATCCAGACGAAATCCCGCAGCTTTGGCATTTTCTATAATCTGCTCAGGTTTGGATGCCCCAATAATTGCAGATGAGACTTGTGGATTTTGCAACACCCATGCTATAGCCAACTGCGGAAGCGTCAACCCAACTTCACTGGCGATGGAAGAGAGATTCGAGACCGCCTCAAGCACCACAGTCCGAAGCCACTGACCCGCCAATTTATTCATAAATGGTGAG
The DNA here is from genome assembly GCF_038004505.1 of Paenibacillus sp. FSL R7-0048. Classification (NCBI taxonomy): domain Bacteria; kingdom Bacillati; phylum Bacillota; class Bacilli; order Caryophanales; family Paenibacillaceae; genus Paenibacillus; species Paenibacillus sp. FSL R7-0048. Next base: position 4,477,171 of record NZ_JBBORF010000001.1, read on the forward strand.
CCCGCAGCTGTTGAAGCACGAGAACCCTCTGGCAATGGTTGACCTGGCATATATTTGCCTGAAAGAATCCCTTGAGCAAGCGGCGACCAGACCACCTGTCCAATCCCTTCCCGCTCACAAGCTTGAACTACCTCCGTCTCCATCACGCGCCATAACATCGAATATTGAGGTTGACTAGCCACTAATGGCACCTTTAATTCTCTCGCCAAAGCAGCACCTTCTGCTATCTGATCCGCCGTCCACTCACTTATCCCGACATAGAGAACCTTACCTTGACGTACCAGATCCGAAAAAGCCAAAAAGGTCTCTTCAAGGGATACTGATGCGTCAAAGCGATGCGCATAATAGATATCAATATAATCGGTCTGTAATCTGTTCAGTGAAGCATGGCACGCCTCCATAATATGCTTGCGAGACAGACCTCTTGCGTTACGTCCCGTCCCTGTGGGATGGCACACCTTGGTACACAATTCGATATCAGCTCTGTGCACTCCTTTTAATGCTTGGCCCAGCACCATCTCAGCTTTCGTATCGGAATATACATCTGCAGTATCAAATGTTGTGATCCCTACATCCAATGCAGCGTGAACACAAGCATGGGCAGTATCATTGTCCACTTGAGCACCATGTGTAATCCAATTACCATAAGCAATCTCACTTAGATGTAAGCCACTCGTTCCTAATTTGCGATAGTTCATTTTATACCCTCCTTTAGATAACAATCTGATTGTAACAAAGAGATATTAATACGAGAAATACTCTTTAATATGCGGTTTAATTCAAAAAAGATATTACTGAGATCCTTAAAGATAATAAAAAAAACGCCCTTTAGGCGTTTTTTTCGGTACATATTCTGTTTCGAAACTCTAACTTCGCCTATACTCCGGTGAGTATTAACCACCAAGCTTTGTTACCGCACCACAACTAACAGTACAATAATTCCGAGCCAAAACAGCCAGCTTACTGGGTGACCGAAATTTAATCCCCAGCCGACTCCGAGCCTTTTCTTGACGATTAGGTTTGGATCTTTACGATTGAAATAAATCATACCTAATCGCCATTTATCATCATCATGGACAGGTCTGACATTGGAGCTATCGGCAGATCGCTCCAAGCGGCTTTCGCCCTGACCAGCCCAGAACGTTAAGGCCAAGGCGTATAGGATGACAAGGGCTATTATGATTAGGATAATAGGGATAGCGAAACTCATGTTAAGCAGAGATATCATGTTTAGTTGCACGACGGAAAACAGGATAACCATTAAGAAGCTTGCTGTAAGCATAAAATATGACCAAGTACGGCGGTAAGTTGCGTCTTGTCTGATGGAACGGTTAGGATCATTGGGTTGAACCTGCTGCTTTACTCTGCGAATACTCCAATTCTCAAATATGAACAAAATTGTTATGAACACTTGCATGATCGTAGGCATAAACACAGAACTAAAAGATTTAGCTGCATAGCGGTCTACGTTCCAACTGCTGTTGTAATGGATCGGAATCTGATCAGGAATCAGATCGTAGTTGCGCAGCACAGTTACAATACTAACAACAGTAATTAAAACATGAATGAGGAACCAATTATTAGACAAGCCAATGTTTCTTTTCCGAAATCCAGTGTCCACTGCCATGATCGATGGTTCCAGAGCAATAGGCAGCATAGGTAGTAAACTTTTCATTTTGAAATAATAGCTAATGTTTATGACTAGGGAGATTCCGACCATGGCGAGTGAATAAGTGATAATGATCCAACTTTGTTGCTTGGAATGTTCATCACCGTATATTAGACAGAGGATACAAACAATGAATAGGATGGTATGCACGGTAGCACTAATCCTAGCATATGACTTCCGCATCTGGCGCAGAGGCTCACTATGGAATTGTACAGGGCTGACGGTGACCCCAAAACTAATCGTCTCTCTTGTTAAATAAGGCATGCTTACCATGAGTACAATGGCAGGTACAAATACAAAGATCATTACTATAACAGGCATTATCGTCATATCATTCGCCTCCTCTTATACATAAGTGTGTATTTAAAAACTCTATAACCCTTATAGCATAGGCGATTCAGCGCTATGCCTTTTTGCGTATGATGATCCTATTAACTTAGATAGGTGATCGACTTGAACATAAATTTTATTATAATCGATTTTAGTGACTATAGGGGTGAAATTAACAATTTATCCAGTTTTTTTGCTGCGCAAAGCTACTCATCTGAAAACTGAATTATGGCAAGTACATCTGTTTGAAATTCTGTGTAGGTAAAGGACTCGCCTCGTATCTGCAATGGTGCGGATCACTGCGTCAGAGTATAAATAAGTCCGTCCATGCAGGAATCATTGGTATGAAAATATTTCCGATTTTTCGCAAAAAGTTCTTGAACGGTTTATCATTCTTCTTTTTAAGCTGCGCCTTCATTTGTGCGCTTTGTGCTTGTAATTGCTCAGCCGAAGTCGCTATTTTCCTAATACTCATTTGACTATATTGAGCAATCTAAATTTTGTATCACTTCTATGATTCCACACGTTCCTTTTATTGACGAATTTTTCTTTCAATATTAAACTATAAATAAGAAATTAAATTCCAAAAAATCGTTTTTTTCATTTATTAAATTTATCCCAACATTACGGCGCAGGAGGAAATGAAGATGACGACGACACCAAACATCATCGTAATGAACCATCCAACTAGAGAGCAGCTTGAAAATATTTACGATATTTTAGATGAATGCTTTTCCGTAGGCCGAGCTTATTTCCAAGAAAGATTAGACCTAGACACCACATATGATCCAGATACAACATGGTTTGCGATGGTTGACGATAAGATTGCATCTAATGTACAAATTTTTCCGTTTCATATTAGAGTCGGTCAAGCGATCTTGAAAACGGGTGCAATGGGGAGTGTCGGTACAGATCTAAATTACCGCGGGCTGGGGCTTGCACACAAAATTCTTCATGCGCAGACCAACTATATGAAAGAAACCGATTATGATATAAGCTTACTTTTGGCTAGTAAGCATGCGTTTTATGAAAAAGCTGGCTGGAGACTTATTCCCGAGACTGCTTTCGCAATTGAAAAACCAGCAAGTTTGGAGCAGCAGCAAAACAGTGATGAAATCATTCCTTTTGAAGCCTGTTATCTCGATGATATCCGTTTCATCTATGAACAATTCAATAAGAATCGTACCTACACCGTGATCCGAAGTAAAACGTATTGGAATGATTTATTGACCTGGCCGGAATGGAAGAAAGTTGACTGCTTGCTCCTTCGCAGAAATGGAAAAATCGTCGCTTATGGCATCATTGAAAAGAAAGATACTGAACAAGTATTTATTAATGAATTATTGTATTTGAACGAAGCCGAAAACGGCGTTGAAGCTTTGTTTCATGCCTTATGTCAGCTGCGCCAAAATGCAAAGCAAATATTAGCGATGCTCCCAGAGGACCATAAGCTATATTCCTATTACCAACAGCATCAAGCAAATTCAATTCAAATCAATATGGCGATGTGGAAAATGATCAATCTCAGTTCAACTTTCCATAAGCTTCAGCCTGAATTAGAAGATCGCCTAAACCGTAGCAACATAATTGCAGGCCAGGAGCTGCATATTGCACTTCGCAGCAATGAGGACTGTATCTACTTGGATTATAAGCAAAAGCAGCTTTCTGTCTCCGATGCTAGTAATCATACCAATCCCTATACTTCAATAGAAGTAGATGAACGCGAGCTAATGACTTATATCATGTTCGGCTATAATGAAGCAGGCGCAGCAAAGGACAGTACGGAGCACGCTAACATCCTTCAAGCTCTATTTCCGAAACAACAAGCCGTGTTTTATTTGACCGATAAATTTTAAGCCATTTTTGATTCCTACCATTTTAAAATAAGGGTGTGTCGCAAGTCCAACTGCTCGGACTTATGACACACCCTTATTTTTCCATAGCGATAAAAACTAGTCGTTGTTCATTTTTGATCTTCCTAACAGGACAGCACCGTAGGCTGCATCCTTAATCGGCAAAATCAGCTTTGTTTGCGGGTAGCTCTGTGCGAGCTTTCGCTCCAAGGCTTCTTTCACAAAGCGAGACTTTTGCAGCACACTTCCTGCAATCGCAATCGGACTTTCATATAGCTTAAGCCGTTCAATAACAGGCACAACAAGCTCATATAGATTGGCTGCACATTTCTCCGCTAACGCTATTGCATGTGCATCGCCCTTCTCGCATGCGGTTGTCATAATCGGTGCGAGCTGCGCAATATCTTTTTTCGTCGTATTTTTATCATAAACAAAACCAATAATCTCTTTCACAGTGCTTAAGCTAAGCTGATCATATACCATCGCTGGGATGACCGTATCGGTTATTCTTCCGTCCTCCACTTGAACTAATGCGGATAATAGATCGCGCCCAATGCTATAACCGCTTCCCTCGTCATCAATCAAATGACCAAAGCCTCCTGTGCGATGCTGCTCTCCTTTTTCATTGACCCCGAAGCAAATCGATCCTGTACCGGCAATGAGAATGATGCCTTGCATCGCATTTTGTGCCCCGTATAATGCGGTTTCTTGATCGCCTGTAATCGTTAATGGCCCGATATAACCGTTATTTCTCACATGCTGCTCCAAAAAATTGATGACCAGCGGATTACTTATTCCTGCCGCACCTATACATATATGAGCAACTTCTTGTAAATAACCGCAGTAGAGCTTCGTTTGACTAAAAATTTCCTCAAAGGAGGCGGCAATAGCATCAGCATCACCACCGTTATAATTAATAGGCCCTACAGTAAAGGTGAATAAAGAGTCTTCCTGGTCATGCGTAATGGTGACAGCTGTTTTCGTGCCACCCCCATCAATTCCAACGATAAATGCCATACCTATGTCCCCTTGTTGTACTTTTATCTACATCTGTATCGTAATCTTGGCGGTGGGTACAACCTCACCATTTAGGATTGGAAGGAGTGATTTGAATGCATCAAGTGTATACTCAAATGCCGCAATTCCGCAGAACTCGCCTTCGATTAACGGTAAATCATACGGGCGACCTAATGTAATGGCCGTTACTTTGCAGCCTGCTGCCAGCAGCTTCTGAACAAGCGCAAGCTGACCTTTGTTTTCACGCGCATTGAACAAGCCGATAACAATATGCTTGTAGCCTTGTACCTTTGGCAGCGCAGCGTTGATTTGCTCCTCGCTCGGGTCAATGTCGATAATCTCATAAGCTGTATTGAAATGCTCCCCCATATATTGCGGAAAGCTAAGAGCTTGATTCAAGCTGCTGGACGCAAGATCGGTGCGGTATGAATAGGAACCCATAAATAACACTTGCTCGTCACCGGTATGAATGGGCTGGAGCTCACCTTTCATGAGGCAGATCGTTTCCGTACGCATTAGCTCATTTGCTCGGCGATGTACATCGCAGCCAACTAGTTCATAATCCAGCTCCTCAATCGTCGCATATTGTGCTTTATAAGCTAAAATTTTTGTAACAGCTGCATCAATCAGCGCTTCATCCAAATCACCGGTGGCTACAGCTTCTTCGATCAAATGAATCGCTTCCTTCACTGTCTCAGGAGTATGACTAATGAATATCAAATCAATACCTGCTTTAACAGCTCCTAACGCTCCTTTTGCCGTACCATAGTATCGTTTGATCGCGTCCATTTCTAAACAATCCGATACAACTAACCCTTTATATCCTAATTTTCCTTTTAATATCTCTGTAATAATGGTATGAGACATAGTTCCGGGCACACCGGATTTTTCAATTTTCGGAAATAAAATATGTGCACTCATAATCGCTTGAGCGCCTTGCTCAATTGCGGCCTTAAACGGCAACAGCTCAAGCTGCTCTAATTCCTCAAGTGTTTTTTCAATGGTAGGCAAGCCAATATGTGAATCGACATTTGTATCACCATGACCTGGAAAATGCTTAAGTGAGGACATGACGCCTCCATCGAGCAATCCCTTCATCATTTGAATTCCATACTGGGATACTGTTGCAACAGAATCACCATATGAACGAACATTTATGACTGGATTCAATGCATTATTGTTAACGTCCATAACTGGAGCTAGATTAAAATTAATACCTAATGCTTTCAATTCTCTGGCAGTCATTCTGCCTGCTGCATACGCATTTTCAGGTCGTCCTGAAGAAGCAATTGCCATGGCTCCAGCAACATTGGTCGCGTCTTTAGGCATACGAGTGACTCGACCGCCTTCTTGGTCGATCGTAATAAAACCCGGGATACCAGTATGTGTCGTGTACCATTGCTGCAGCTCAGTAACAAGCTCGCCTAATTGATATTTATTGTCGATATTATGTGAGAATAAAATAATATTGCCGACTTTATAATGCTCAATAACTTCCTTCAGCTCAGGAGTGATCTCGGTTGAAGGGAAGCCTGTTACGAACATTTGTCCAATCTTTTCGCGCAAGCTCATATGTTCTATTGTTCTCATCAATTATTCACCTTCCTCTAGCGATATAAATGATACTGCTGTGTTATTTCTGCAAATTGCTTGCTTTCCGCTGCAAACTGTTCAAGCAGCTGCTTGGCTTGCATATTGTCCGTACGATACATGTTGTCTCCCCCCAGCAAATCGATAAATGGACGAGAGCCCTCCTTCACAGGAGGCAGGAATGAAAATTGCTCGTACAAATCTCTTATCGCAAATAATAAGGTTACCCCAACTTCTAAAGGCCTCAGCACTTGGAGATCTGTAATGTGAATTTGTACCCCGCCGCATAGCTCGCCACAATGTTTAGATGACGTTGGCTTGAAATGAACTGGACGAAAAAACACACCCGGGATACCTTTTGCATTCATCTCATCTGCCAATTGCTGCGCTTGAATGAACGGAGCACCAATCATTTCAAAAGGGAACGTTGTTCCACGTCCTTCGGAGCAGTTTGTGCCTTCAAATAAACATGTTCCTGTATATAATAACGCCGTTTCATATCGTGGTATTCCAAGTGAAGGATGAACCCAAGTTAATCCTGTATCCGGGAAGGACATGCTCCGTTCCCAGCCTTCCAAACGAACGACATGCAGCGATGCATTCCAATTCATTTGATCATTTGCCATCGTTGCTACCTCACCTGCTGTTAAGCCGTATCGTACGGCTAGCTCGTAATTTCCAACAAATGATTTGAAGCCGGGCTTCAAGACATTCCCTTCTACCGTTACCCCGTTAAGCGGATTAACACGATCAAGAACAACAAATTCTACACCTGCATTTGCACAATCTTCAAGTGCATACAGCATCGTATAAATAAATGTGTAATAGCGAACACCAACATCTTGAATATCGTATACAATGATGTCTACTTCATTCAGCATTTCTTTTGTTAAACGCTTGGAGTCTTTACGGTACAAGCTATAGACTGGAACATTCGTAAAAGGATCCATGTAAGTGTCTACTACTGCCCCTGCATCCAAATCTCCGCGAACGCCATGCTCAGGTGAAAACATCGCAGCAAGATTAAAATTTTCATGTAAAATAGTAATCGTTGATGCAAAATCCTTCGTAAGACCTGTCGGCGCTGTAATCAATCCTACGCGCTTACCTTCGAACAAATAACGATAATTCGTTATAGAATCAATCCCATTTAACACCATATGAAGCTGCCTCCTAGCTGCTTTTTCGCATAAATGGATAGAACAAGGGAATGTTTCCTGCAATACATAGAAACACTCCCTCTTAGCTAGTTGAATAGTTACCAAAGACTAGACTGCCTAACCTTCACCGTTTCAGCTGGCACCATAAATGCTTCTGCATATGTCTTTCTTGCTTCACAGCCGCGAACAACTGCTAGTGCTTTATAGTAATCCATGTATTTGAAAGATTTGCTATTCGTCACAAACCAATGCTTGCTTAAAGCATCTATCCATAGATCAAATGCCGCTTGATCGAAATCCACATATACGTAAGGGACATAATCAACCGCATCCTCCCAGTTTTCGGAGTAATATAATCTTGCTGCAAAGTGCGCGGGGAGCGCTCGTTCAAAGGATGATAGACTTGCGAAGAAACGGGCATCATTTACGATATGATGCGTTAGCGCATGGTCCTTATGCATACTGTTTTTCCAGTGTGTAATAATAATGTTAGGCTTCACGCGACGAATTACATCACAAACCTCCATACGAATTTCTTGATTGTCAGGCAACTCTCCGTCACAATAATCATCGAATACAATGGCTTCACCACCTAGCATATCCGCAAAAACCTGTGCCTCTTTCACTTTTTGCTGACGATATTCCTTCATATCCTGTCCTGCCGGGACCCCTCGTTCACCCGCAGTTAACGCTAATGTCACAATGCGATCTCCCTTTAAACTATGACTAGCGAGCACACCACCAGAAGCTAGCTCCACATCACCAACATGCGCTCCAATTGCTAATACTGTGAATTTTTCGCTCATCTTTAAAGTTCCCTCCGCAATATAGAAAATTGTTTTTCAATAGTAAAGCCCGCTTTTTGATAGATTCGAAGAGCCGGATTATTATTTCCAGTGAATAGAGAGATATATTGACAGCCCACATTTTGAAAAGCTTCAACCATTCGGAAAAACAATACACTGCCAAGGCCATGCCCCTCATGCTCTGGGTGCACTCCGATACCGCAAAAAAATGCTCTTCCATCAGGCTGCGAAATAATTGGACCTGCAAAGCCCACAACCTCGTTTCCGTACACAGCTACTACAAGTGGTGCGCCAACCTTCACATAAGTAACAACATCCTTCTTCCACTGCGGATTTTGCAGGGCAGCAAGCGTTGCTTCAAGCCCTGTATGTAAATCAGGGACATAGGACGTAATGTAATAGTCCTTGCTATTTGCATTGGTTTCCTTATCTATAATATCTTCGGGAACTATAAAGCTTCCGAGTTTTAAATACATGCCGCATTGCGTCGCTCGATCTTCGTAGCCTCTAGCCATTAAAGCTTCATATAATGGCTGATCCTTACTGATGCCCGGGGCATTATTATGCTCATGCTGAGGTGCACTTGGTATACTCCACTTCAGCTTAACAGGGTTGAAAAACAATACATCCGCTTGTCTTTTCCCAAGTTCTTGGAATCTTTTTTCTAAACGCAATAGAAAAGCATCGTAAAGCTCCAGAGAAGCCACATGGTTATCTATAATAACACTCGTAATATAACCCGCCACATCTCCAAGAGGGAGATCGTCACCGCAGCAGCCAGCTGCAAAACCAACAATCCCTTTTTCGTCACAGCCTACCCATATACAGTCAGCGTCAAAATAAGGATGGTCGATGAATGTATCTTGAAACTCTCGCTCTGTAAATGGCTTATAATCATATTTTGTAGCCTCACGATTCCAAAGCTCTACAACTGCAGAGTGATCTTCAATTGAAAAGGGTCTGATTTGCAACATTTAAGCCTCCTGTGAACGTCCAATATAGGGCCAGGAAATTTTGCCCATTACTACTGGCTGTGAAGCTCCAGTTACTAGCGGGATATTGTTGGGTAAGCGCTCCATCGTGTAATACGCTAGCAGAGCAAAAGCAATCGCTTCCTTAGCATCACTATTACCACCGATATCCTCCTGCGTCAGCACCTGCACGTTATGCGGTGCAAATAAGTGCTGTAAATCACGCAAAAGCGTCTTGTTATAGCTTCCACCGCCGCCAATTAGCAATTGCTCAGCCTGATGCTGCGGTGCAATATACCGTTCATAGCTATCGACGATGCTCCAGGCAGTTAAAAACGTAGCTGTTGCAACAACATCTTCTGCTTTCCAGTGATTAACCTTCATCATTTCAATAATTTGTGCCACGTATTGTTGGCCAAACCGTTCTCTGCCCGTCGATTTTGGTAACGGCATCGTATAATATTTATCCTGCTGCATCCATTTCAATAGCTCATCAATCACTTGACCGCCCGCACCAATTTCGCCATTAACATCCATTGTCATTGGTATAAATAATTGCGATACAAGGCCATCGATAATCATATTTCCAGGACCCGTATCAAAAGCAAATACCTCATCCGGTGAGGCATTTACAGGCAAAACAGTCACATTGCCTATTCCGCCAATATTTTGCATCAGAAGTGTTTTCTTTGGATTGTTAAACAATAAGTATTCGGTAAATGGTACTAACGGAGCTCCTTGTCCACCCATTGCCATGTCAGCAACTCGAAAGTCTGATACGCAAGGAATTCCTGTGCGATTGGCGATAACTGCACCATCCCCAATCTGAACGGTACAATGCAGATTATAGCCGCCCATAACATTCTCTTCCGGAGCATGATAGATTGTTTGACCATGCGATCCTACTGCGAATATTTGCGAAGGCGAAAGGCCGCATTTCCCTATAACGGATAATGTGGCTTGGGCGTATAATTCGCCAAGCCACATATTCATTGCGCCAACCTTATCAATCGTAGCGCTAGCGGGATCAAAAAGCTCAAATATGGAGTTTCTAACTTGCACCTCAAAAGGAGTGTTTTCAAAAGCCAGTAATTCAATCTCTACTCCATGCTCTTTTTCGGCTGATGGGAAAAGCTTAACTACTGCTGCATCAATACCATCTACTGATGTACCTGACATCAAGCCAACAAAGTATGTTGCATCCACTTTTGATTGTTTGTCCATTAACCTTTCACCGCTCCAACTGTTACCCCTTCAAGGAAGTATTTTTGTAAACTGAAGAATAAAATAAACATTGGAACTGCTGAAATGGTTGCCCCCGCCATCATCGGTGCAAAGTAAGTTGTATTCGCAAAGCGAAAGTTTTTCAAGCCGACCTGAATGGTTTGCATATCCATCGTATTCGTTACTAGGAACGGCCAGAAAAAGTCATTCCATGCCGCCATGAACGTTAGGATTGCTAGTACTGCCATAATTGTTTTAGATAGAGGCATAATGATATACCAGAAGATTTTAGGCTGGGAACAACCTTCGATTTTAGCAGATTCAATAATTTCACCTGGAATGGAGGACATGAACTGCTTAACCAAGAAGATATTGTATACCGTTACTATGCTCGGCATAATCAACGCAGTGTACGTATTTTGTAATTCAAAAATATTTACGATCAAAATATATAGTGGAACCTGAGTAACTTGAACAGGAATCATCATAGATCCCAGCAAAATAGCGAACAAAATGTTTTTCCCTTTAAATTTCATTTTTGCAAAAGCATATCCAGCAAGAGTAGCAAAAAATACGTTAGATACCGTGATACACGCTGCCACTATAAAAGAGTTCAATAACCAGTCCCATGTATGTGGGCTAAAGTTAAAAAAGAATTTATAAGATTCAAATGAAATCTTCTTTGGTAGGATAGAATAGCTCATTGCACCAGCTTCTACCGGATCACCGAACGAGGAAATGACCATAAAGTATATCGGGAATATGGTAGCTGCGGCGAATAGGATAAGGAACGTAATGTTTGCACCATTACGTATAAACAGATACCCTTTGCTTCTTAAGCTATTGTTGTACAAACCCATAGTATTCTGCTCCTTTTCCTAGTATTCTACATCTTTACCTATAAACTTGAATTGAAGGAATGAGATAAATCCGATAATCGCTGCTAGAACTAATGATTGTGCCGCTGCCTCACCAAACTCAAAATATGTGAACGCATTGTTAAAGATTAACAAACCTACCATTGTTGTTGCATGGTCTGGTCCACCGCCTGTCATAAGATAAGCGTTTTGGAATACTTGGAAGGAACCGATAACACCCGTAACAAGTAGGAATAGCGTTGTTGGCTTAAGGAAAGGGACAACGATAAACCAAAGCTTTTGCAGGAAAGACGCGCCATCAATTTCAGCTGCTTCATAATAGCTGTTATCAATAGCGAGTAATGCGGCTATATAAATAATAATTGCTGTACCATGACTTGATAACCATGACATTAACACAAGTGAGAACATTGCAGTTGCACTGGAACCAAGCCAGTTTTGATTTTCAATACCTAAAAAACTCACGAGCTTATTGGCAATACCTGATTTTAAAGGATCGAAGATCCACAGCCACACAACAGAAAGCGCTACACCAGATGCTACGGCTGGCAAGTAATATAGTGCTTTAAAGATCGTTTGTGTTTTTTTCTTGAAAGGAATAATCAAAATTGAAATTAAAAATGATAGAAGAATATTAAACGGAACAGTTAATAGCGTATATACTAACGTGTTTTTCAGTGCTTTCCAGAAAAGTTCATCTGAAAACGAGTTAACGAAGTTATCCATGCCGACAAAAGTGGATCCTAATGGACCATATTTTTGTAAGCTGATAATAAAAGCATTGATGACTGGATATGCGGTAAATAAAGAAAACGCAATAAGTGCTACTGCGATAAACGCGTATCCCCAACCTGAGTCACTTTCGAGCTTCAATTTTTTTCTTTTAGTCAACGTTTGATTCATTGGGTCGCACCTCTCTTCTAAAAACAGTACAAGCTCTAGCTAATTTAGAAGGAAAGCTGTACGTTCTAGCTACGCACAGCTTTCACATGTCAGCCTACGACAGACTAGTCAACTACAATACCATCTTTACCGAAAGATTTAATTGCAGCTGCTTTAACTGCATCATACATTTCTTGTGGAGCAATCTCATTAGCAAGTAAGGCTTGTAGTTTAGGAATAATAACTTCTGTTTCAATTTTTAATGCTTCAGCAGCCAGATCAGTAGGAATATCTGTACGAGCCGGAAGCGCTTTGGCCATCATAGCTTTACCTGCAGCAACGTTATCTTCGTTACGAGGGAATTTTTCAAGTACTTCTGCATTACGTGCAGATTCAGTAATTGGTGATAAGAACAGCTCATTACTGTAGTTAGCAGCAATTGAACCAGAAGACAAGAAATTCGTTGCTAGGGCAATATTTTTGATGTGCTCTTCAGATGGAGCTTTTTTACCACGAAGTGCGATATAACCATCAACGATTGAAGTAGGGACATAATCGGCACCGTTGAATGTTGGGACTGGAAGTGAAATATAATCAACTTCAATAGAATCTGCAACAGCTGAACCATCGTTCGCTTTAATCTTCTCATTGTTTAGACGAGCAGAGTTTTCAAATGCAGATAAACCTTTACCTGTGATCATCGTTTGGCCCGTTAGGAACATGTTCCACCGTTTGCCAGCATCGATAGAGCTTAGCTCTTTAGGCATAGAACCATCGTTGATCATTTCGCGAATAGATGTAAGTAGCCCCAAGAAGTTTTTGCTTGTATACGTATATTTAAGATCTTTATCGAAGTAATCTGGTAAACCTGCAGTTTTAGCAAGAATAGCTAGATAGTCTTTAGATGCTACACCAGATGTTGCGAACACGAAACCATAACGAGTAGTTTCACCTTTATCATTTTTCACTACGCCTTTAGAAATTGCATTACGGAACTCTTCATAAGTCCAACCGTTTTGTTGAATGCTTTTCCAATCAATTCCGGCTTCTTCAAGGAATTGTTTGTTACCACCGATAGTGTGGATTTCCATATATGCTGGTAGGCCGTATTGAGCGTCACCTAGTTGGAAATATTTCAATGGAACTTCGTCATAATCGGCCTTGGCTTCATCAGAAAGGGCACCGTTAAGGTCGATTAGTACATTAAGTGCTGCATATTTCGAAATTCCTGAAGCACCGATAAAAGCAATATCTGGAGGAGAACCTGCATTTACTTGAGTATCAAGTTTTTGCGTCATATCTTCCCAGCTCGCTGGTTCGATTTTCAAAGTCAAGTTAGGATGTAGTGTATTAAATTCTTTTTCCATATCAGCAAAACGTGTTTGATAGTTCGCTGATATCGGAGGTAAAAGTGCTGTAATCGTATCCTTTTTAGGCTCAGAACCACCGTTACTAGTTCCTGTATTACCGGAATCTGTAGAAGTTGTAGCGTTATTTCCGTTTCCACCGCAAGCCGATAATAGTGATACCATCATGATTCCTGACAAAAACAGAGTTAATCCACGTGATCTTTTTTTCATCGAAAACAGCCTCCTCAATTATTAATAGCATCCATCCTGTTATTCCACTTTTCACACCTAAACCATTGATGCGATTGCCTGTTTCAAGCGTCCTCCGTTTGCGTTAAGTACTTGTTCTGCTTCTTTTGCATCTAACCCCGATTTAATCATCATAATTGCCAACTTACAGTTCATAGATGCTTTTTCAAGTGTTTCTGCGGCGGTTGATGTATCTACACCAGTCGTGTTCATGATGATACGAATCGAGCGATCTACGAGCTTAAAATTACTAGCCTTCAGATCAACCATCAAGTTGTTGTACGTTTTTCCTAACTTGACCATTGTGCATGTTGTCAGCATATTAAGCACCAACTTCTGAGCAGTTCCTGCCTTTAATCGAGTCGAACCGCTAATGACCTCAGGTCCTACAACAGGTGTTATACAAACATCTACAATGGGTTCGAACTTTGAGCCTCTGTTGTTACAAACACCGATAGTGGCTGCTCCAAGTTCCTTTGCTTTCGCTAAAGCTGCAATAACGTAGTTTGCACTACCGCTTGCCGAAATCCCAATTAGTACATCTTTGTTTGTTACACCAATGCTTTCGATTAATGCGATCCCTTCATCCATATCGTCTTCACAGCCTTCAACCGCAGTACGCAAAGCAATATCACCACCAGCGATATAGCCCTGCACCAAGGAAGGATCTGTACCAAAGGTAGGAGGACATTCGGAAGCATCCAGAACACCTAATCTTCCTGATGAGCCAGCTCCTATGTAAAACATTCTTCCACCATTAGACAACCTATGATGTAGAATATCTACCGCCTTTGCAATCTGCGGAATCTCCTCAGTTATAGCTCTGGGGACCAGTGCATCTTGTTGATTCATTAACTGGATCATTTCTTCCGTAGTACATTCATCAATCATTAATGTGTCTGGATTCACAGCCTCTGTTGTCAATCCCGCAAGGTAGTCATTCATAGCCATCCTCCTTCTTCCCAGTCTCAATCTGTCACCTAGTTAACAAAACGTGTTATATTAACTTACAATTATTATGCTCTTATACTAATACAACACCATCGCTTCGTCAATAGATTTTGAAATATAATTTCATAAAGAAATTAAATTCTGATGTTTTATTTCATTTCTTACATACTATGTTATACCACATTTATAAAGCGCTTACAAGATACAATTTAAATTTTTACCAATTGCTTTGATCGCTATGGCTCTAAGGTTAAAGCGATTTAAAAAAATGTATTATTTGCTGATTACCGCTCCAAACGAAACATAAAGTTACATCATCCGCGTTCAACCGGATGATGTTTCGTCTTCGATTCCATTCATTTTCTTCCTCATTATTGTGTGCCAAGCTATTAATTATTGAATTAAACTACTTATTATATTCATTAGATCGACGTATTCATCATGTAGATAATCTAACATGGATTGATATGTAGTACATTTTAGTACACGAATAAGCGAATGGAATACAAAAAAAGGAAAGCATTGATCCATGATCAATGCTTTCCTTCACATTCATTCTATCAGAACCTAATTTCTAAGTTTTTTCTTTAATATATTATGCGTTTTTGTTAAGTAGGTTTTTACTTCTTCATATTCTGCACTTGCGACACCAGCAAATAATATGTCGATGATCGTAAGCATCGCAATACGCGAGCCCATAGCCCCACTGCGGATTGTTATTTCAGGTGTGGATATGCTCAGTACAATATCCGCCCGCTCCGCAAGCTCACTTTTATTGTACTTCGTAATCGCAATACATTTCGCTCTATTCTTTTGGGCAATTTCCAGTGCATCAATAATATCACTAGTTGCTCCAGAGTTAGAAATGAAAATGGCAACATCATCTTTCTCAAGTAAAGTTGCTGCCGTGAGCTGACTATGACCATCTGTATAGGCATGACACATCTTATTAATTCGCGAGAACTTCTGTTCCCCGTCCATACAAACGAGTCCCGAAGCACCTATTCCAAAGAAAACAATTCGCTTACTATGACATAGTAATTCTACAGCTCTTGTAATTTCTTTTCGATCAATAACACTAAGCGTATCCTCAATGGACTTGCAATTATTCAATGAAATATTTGATATAATTGTCGAGAGATCATCACCTGGCTGAATATCTGTATATTGAGCCTTTGAATCCTCATCACGAGAACCCAAAGATGCCGATATACTCACAATAAAATTGCGGTATCCGCTGTAACCCATCGTCTTACAGAAACGAAGGACAGATGCATCGCTTGTCTTACTCGATTGAGCCAATTCCTTAATCGACAAATGAGGGATCTCTTCCGTATTTTCTAAAATGTAATCTCCGACCAATCGTTCAACTGGTGTAAAACTCTCTCGCATATCACGAATTTTAATTAATACGTTGTCATTTAGACTCATAATCTACCTACTCTAGATTTAATTAACACCTTTATTAATATCATAAACAATATAAACAACCTATTTCAATAACAAAATACGTTTCGGCATATCAAAGCTAATATTAATTAATCTATTAAAATCATCCTACTCTTAGGTCATCTGGTGACTTTACGTTGATTATAGCGTAATAAAGTTGTAAGGTATAGTCGATAATTATATACTTTCTGATATGGTGAAACAAGGGACCACAAAGGTCCCCGAAGATTCTTTCTATTGTTCTCAGCATACGTAATACGCATGTATTTTTAAATTTTACTGCCGTCTAAATATGACTCGATTTGTCAACGACATTCTTTGATGTAGCACCGTACTTGAACCATTTAATTTGCTAGCAAGCTGCTTTAATGTAGTCAAGAACACCGGCATGGCCGCTACACTTAGTAATAATAGTGCAATGATTAATACGAATGCTACCTGTATAAGTGTCGTTACGCCCGAAGGAATCAACGCGGCGCAGGTGATCCAACATCCCCTTCAAGCTCGTTATACCGCATCATCAGGAAGTAATCAACGCCCAGGGCTGCAATCATAATGAAGCTGAAAAATGGAACGATCCAGCTCAAGATTTCACTGATTCCAAGAGAAGTAAGTACACTAGCACCAAGGAAGCAATAATGAACAGAGAACTGGACACAGAGCGCGTAATGACTATTAGCACAATTATGATTCCGACCAGCATAATCACGGCTGTACGTACAAAGTCATCCTGTGAAATATTCTGCAAATCAGCATTGGTTGCAGTTGTTCCTGTTAAGGCTGCTTGCACTCCTTGCAAGTCGCTGCAATCTATTGGCATTCCAAAAGCTGTCTGCAAGTTCTTCTTCGAGCTCAAGCGAATACAGTAACTCACCTTCTTCCATCATTTTAGCGAACATCTTCAAAGGGCCATATACAGTGCAGATCAATGCCATGGAAGGCAGGGGGCGTAACAATTTCTCCTCCTTACCTGATTTGTCTATATCTAGAATGAATTTTAATAAATGACCGAATATTGCTTTGCTATGTTCGTCTAAGTAATATCCATCTTCATGCAAGCCTTTCTTTTGCGATTTTTTTGCGCAAGAAATAAAGAGTTCTTTATAATGTAATAATGTACATAAAGACGGATTTGGAGGGAAATAAATGGCAAGTCGTAAATGGGTATTAATCATAGACGATGAAGATGATTTAGCGCGTCTGATGAAGGCTGTTTTACATAAAGAAGGTGTTCCAGACGTTGTAACTGCCGGGACCGTTGCAGAGGGTTGGGACAAGTTTCAGGAGTATAATCCTGAGCTTATATTGCTAGATATTATGCTCCCAGATGGAGAAGGATATGACTTATGCAGAAAAATTCGGGAAACATCAAATGCACCCATCTTATTTATGTCTGCAAAAGACGAGGAAATTAATAAGCTGTTAGGACTGGCGATAGGTGGCGATGATTATATTACTAAACCGTTCAGTCCGAAAGAAGTCGCTTATCGGGTAAAGGCACAACTGAGAAGAGCTGGCTTTACAGAAGAAAAAAAAGCTCCGAAAAGCTTACAAGCTGGCCCCTTTGAGCTTAGTGCCAATGAGACAGAATTAAAAAAGAATGGCGAGGTCCTCGTGCTAACCGCCAAAGAAGTCGGTTTAATGAGCTGTTTTATGCATCATCCCAATCAGATTCTAAGCAAAGAAACCTTGTTTGGACAGGCGTGGGGTGAGGACTTTTTTGGTTCCGATAATACAGTGATGGTACATATTCGGCGCTTACGCGAAAAAATTGAGGCAGACCCTTCAAATCCTTCCTTTATTTTGACGGTTAAAGGGTTAGGTTATAAATTAAATACCAAGGAGTGAGACTAGTTGAAATGGAAATTGACACTCCGCTTTTTAAGATCGGTTATGACTATTGTTGTGATCGTTGGTATTGTAAACGCGATTTTGTTCCTTTCCTTATTCGTTATAAAGGTAAATAATAATAACTTTGGCACTGAAGAAGCATCTGCAGAAACCTTTAGCCGGACCTTTTCACAATACGTAGAATTACAGGCTGGCAAACCTGTTGTGAACGAAGAAGGTCTCAAAAAACTGCAAGAAATGAGCGCCTGGGTACAATTCTTGAATGACCAAGGGGAGCAAGCAGCTGCCTTTTATACCCCTAAAGAATTGAAAACAGAGTATTCTCCTATTGAAATTGTACAAATGTATAAATATAAAGAATTAGATGCACGCACGACGGTTTTTGTCAGCGAAGCCCAACATTTCAGTTACTTTTTAGGGATTAATAATCCTAAAATAGGCCGCTACGTAATGACCTATGACTACGCTAAAATTTTCAAAGATGTTAATGTTTTTCTTTTCATTTTTTTAATCGTTGATGTGCTTATTGTAATCCTCATTGGATTTCTATTTGGGAAAAAGTTAACTGCACCCCTTCATACATTAATAGAGGGTATTCAACAGCTCAGGCAACGACGTTTTAAGAAAATGCCTACTCCCAAAGGTGTTTATGAAGATGTTTTTCGTAATATGAATGAACTATCTGAAAAGCTCGATCGACATGAAGAGGAACGTAAACGTCTCGATCAAATGCGTGAGGAATGGATTAGCAATGTTTCACATGACATGAAGACACCACTTGCTTCTATTCAAGGTTATGCAGAATTTATTAACGACAGTGCCACAGATTTAACAGCCCAAGAATTACAGGAATACACGTCAATTATCAAGAGTAAATCGATGTATATGAAAGATCTGTTAGATGACCTCAATTTAACGACACGTTTACGTAATCACCAGCTATCCCTGCAATTTGAAGAGGTGAATCTCGTTCAGTTTCTACGAGAAATGACGATTGAACTTTTAAATGACCCGACCTTTGGAGAACGGCAGATAGAGTTTGAGGCGAATATGGCTAAAGCAATGCATAAAGTAGATAAGAAGTTACTAAAACGAGCGATCCTTAACTTGATCTACAACGCGCTGGTGCATAACGATGAAAATGTCGTGGTGAAGATTCGAGTGGATACAGGTTCAGAATCTCATACCCGAATTTCGATTTCTGATAATGGCCAGGGTATTTCGGCTAAAGATCTGGAACAGATTTTCGAACGCTACTATCGGGGTACAAATACAGCCAGCAAGCATGGTACTGGTTTAGGAATGGCCATCGCAAGAGACATTATTTGGGCTCATGAGGGGAAACTCGATATGACGAGCATTGAGAATACCGGAACCACCATTACTATACTTTTATAATACAAATGCCTTACTTACTCATTAGGCAGAGAAAAGGGCTGTGCTCCATTACCTTTATTGGAGACAGCCCTTCTTCAATTTATTAGTTTTTTATTGCTTTTAGCGGAATATCCTCTACCTTCACTTCATCATACGAGGAGACTTGATCACCTTTTTTTACATACATTTTTAAGTAGGCGCCTTTACGAAGATTTTTTTGTGCATTAAATTCCAGTGGAATTGTATTCCCTTTGGCATTTGTAGCTTCTAGTGTATAGGAATAGGAAGTCATCACTGTACCATCACTCAGTTTATATTCATGGGGTTCCCCATCCTCTGTAATTTGTAAATAATAATTTTCGGCATTCATGCGATTGAAATCAATCTTTGCTAGAGCAAAGACACCTACAACCCCAATAACAAACAAAATACCCATAGTAATTAGAAATTTTTTCATCTCAATCATCCTTCTGTTCTATTATTTAGTGTGATAATACGATTGTATGAAGCTACGGTTAAGAAATAATACAACCTATAAATTATGGTATAAGCAATCATCCAGAGCAACACTGGCTTTGCTAAATCTATCATCAGTAGACTAGAGAATGCTTTTAAAGCCACTACACTATGCAATAACCCTACTATAAGCGGTACAACAAAGATAACGAATACCTGTGACGCAATGGATTTCCGCATTTCTTTTGCACTGACACCCATTTTATGCAGCATATTGTACTGTGCTTTATCTTCTTCTGCCTCAGTTAAAACTTTAAAGTAAATGATACTGCCTGTGGCAGCCAGAAATACGAGTCCAAGGAAACTTCCTATAAAAAGTAGAGAACCCACACTTTCCAAGCTTGATCGGTAATCTTGAGGCCTGCTTGAAAATAGCGCTTCTTCAGGTAATTGGTTTGCAATTTTTGCAGATAAATCCACAGAGGCATCCTCTACCCCAAGAACACGATAGCGTAGCACTTCTCCATCATTCCGTAATACTTTATACTGTTCATCCGAGACTACAACTGTTATACCTGCTGTACCTGCATTTAATACGGTTTGTGTTTTAAAGCTTTGGAATGTGAGTGGATGGCCGTTGCCTGTTGTTATAGTTTTTCCTGTATACATAGGTGAGAACCTTTTGTTATATCCGATATCTAAAATAACCGCGTAGCCATCCTTTACATTTAATTTTTCTTTATGCTGTACATTTGCTAAGTTGTTGTATGTTTTTTCATTGATAACTGTATACCCTCTTTTATCAGAGCTATCGAACGAGGATGGCGAGTTTAATTCTTTCGTATGAAACGTAATGGATAGCGCTTCGATATTTTCATCGTATTTTGTAGCTGGCAGTACAGCACTTACTTGTTTATCCATTTCTGCATCTGTTAATTGATACATAAAGGTATTCGGATTAATCGTTTTTGCCGAGTCATTCGTATTGTAATACAGGCTATAGACCGCTCCACCGGCAGTTACTGTTGTAGCACTCAACACAGCAATCACAGTTAATGTACGTGCATTCCCACGGATACGATAGAGCAGCTGCGAAATGGTTATTACATGAAGGCCCTTCCACAGCCACTTTTCATTTTTCTTAATCATTGCTAACACAAAGCCAGTCACACTGTGGAACAATAAAAATGTACCCACAATTACCGTTGTTAAAATAATTAATACGGTCATGAGAAATCCGATTTTTGCCCATACCTTAGAAGTGAAAAGGTCCTGCATTGCAAGCCAATAGCCCAAGACAATAAGTAACACTCCAAGAACAGCTACTATCATAGATGGTTTAGGCGCCACTTCTCCCTTTTTGGAAGCATGAAATAAATCAATCAGCTTAAATTGATAGATCAAACGGTAGCCTTGAAACGATGTCACTAAGAAAATAACCAGAAATACGATAGCCGTGTTCATCGCTGCCGCCATTGAAAAAGTAAAGGGTGCTACAACGTCATAACCCATTAAATGAATCAAAATCGTCATAAATCCTTTTGAACAAAGGAAGCCAAATACAATCCCTACTATTAAAGAGAATAATCCTAATAATAAATTTTCAAAAAAGAGCATAAAACCGATTTGACGATTACGTACCCCCAGCAACGCATACAGTGCGACTTCTTTTTTACGTTTTTTCATAAAAAATGAATTGGAATAAGCTATAAATATGAACACGAAAAAGATAAGAATGACTGCCGCCCCACTCATTAGGGAACCCAGTTTTTGGGATGAAGCCGTCTGTTCTGCTATCGTATCACTATATTTTAAGGTCACAAATGTAAAGTAAATGATGATACTAAACACCATCGATGCGATGTATAAAAAATATTGCGAGAAGTTTCTGGCTATATTTTTTCTTGCTAGACTAAATAACGTCATCTACCTCACCCCCAATGGCCGCATGAACATCTAAGATCTCTTGGAAGAAGGCTTTGCGTGTCTGATCACGACGATAGATTTCTGTTGAAAATGAACCATCCTTGATGAAAATGATCCGGCGGCAGAAGCTTGCGGCAAAGGCATCATGGGTCACCATCATAATGGTCGAATTGTTATTTTCATTTAAAGTACTTAAGCTTTCCAATAAATCTGTTGCTGATTTAGAGTCAAGTGCACCTGTTGGTTCATCAGCCAAAATCAGTGCTGGCTCTGTCACGAGCGCTCTAGCCGCAGCGGTTCTTTGCTTTTGACCCCCAGAGATTTGGTAAGGATATTTCCCCAGTAAATCTTCAATCCCAAATACTTTAGAGATCTGAGTCACAAGGTGATTAATTTTCTTCGCTGGAATTTTAGCAATCGCCAGGGGAAGCAATATGTTCTCCTTTACCGTCAAGGAATCGAGTAAATTGTAATCTTGAAAGATGAACCCGAGATGTTCACGCCGGAAGTCTGACAAAGCTGCTTCCTTCAGATCATGAATACTCTTGTTCTTCATATATATCTTTCCTTCTGTTGGAGAATCTATGGTTGCTAACAAATTTAGCAAGGTTGATTTTCCCGCTCCGGAAGGTCCCATAATCCCTACAAACTCACCTTCATGAATGTCAAAAGACACGTTTTCCAACGCTGTGTAAGCAGCACTTAACTTCCCGTACACTTTTTTTACGTTTTCTACTTTTAATAATGGTTCCATTCATTTCACCTCATAATTTGCTGATACTTATACTATAGGCACCGAACCTTACAGCAAATTCATGCCAACCTTACAACAAGCTTAAATCTACAAAAAAAAGATACCCAGTAGCCATTTAAGACTACGGAGTACCCCTTTACGATTGAAAAAAATTCATTTTTTTCTCGTTGTATATAAATCAGAAGCTTCATCAAAGTAAAAACGGCGTTTTTGTTTGCCAAACACGACTAATATAACATGAATGAACAACACGATCGTTAAGATGATAGAGGTCAATGCTGCACCTAACGTTAAGAATATAGATGCCTTATAAAATGGAGAATCCATTGATATTTCCACATTATTCAACGTTTTTGCAATGACTGTTATGAAATACATCGCGTAAATGGCACCAAAGCGTTTAAATAATCGCTTGTTAGTTTCCACTCGACTTATTTTACTGTCATAGCGATAACGCATTATTTTCGTACCGATTGTCGATCCATTCCAAATCATCGGAATAATAAAAAAGGTTACAGAAAATGTAATGGTGCTCGCAATAAATTCACTAACCATATTAACGTTGGTCATACTCAACACAACTTTAACTACTAGGTTGCTGATAAATAGATCAATAATAACAGCCAGTAACACAGACATCCCTCTTACTTCATCAAGCGCTAATAATCTTTCCGCTTTCTCCTTAATTTTCTTTTTTGACGGGAATAACGCCAACACAGCTGGAGCAATAAAGAACCCCAGTACACCGCCAGTAGTATTTAACAATAAATCATCCACATCAAAAATACGATAAGGGCAATTATAAATCCCGTAAATGCCGGTTACCTGTGTTATCTCATAAAATAAAGTTAATAAGAACGTGAAGCCTAGAGCTTTCTTCCAATATTTCTTATCTTGAAAAAAGTATCGCAGATAAACACCAAAAGGTAATAATAGTAAGAAATTAAAAAACGCTTGATAGAATGAGGGTTGGCTAAATAATAGCCTATAAGTTGCAGGCTGTGATAACACGATGCCACTATTTCCAAAGGTGCCCACTATAAATTGAAATGGCATAAGTGAATAATGTTGTGTACCCGGTTTTTGAAGAGAACAAGTGTTACGTATTTCCGGCAACGGCAACAATACTAAAAATAACGCTGCTAGAAAGTAAAAGATAAACGAAAACGAAATTAACGTGGTAGAAAAGGGAAGGTAATTATATTTTCTATAGGTATAAATGAGCCATGGGATAAATAAGGAAAATGCTAAAACCACAAAAAAGATCGCTGCCACAAAGATCGGTTGAGTATATGCTGACATTTCTAGTTCACACCCCAAAATGATTTAGTATTCATATTAACCATAAAACTGATTCTAATTCAACTGGAGTTGGAACATTTTATCAAATTTAAGGATCCTGTAATGTTGGCATCAATTTAATGTAAGGTTCGCAACTTATACTGACTCCTAGGCAAATAAAAATATTTTCAAAGGAGCACTATTAATGAATCCCTCCATTTCGCAAAAAGAAAGAATCATTTCACTCGACATCATTCGCGGACTTGCTCTTTTTGGCATTCTGCTTATAAATGTTGGAGCCTTTAAAGTTATTATGGAAGGAGATCCCTTACCAGACTATAGTGGCATTAATGGAATCATCCATAGCTTGATAATCATCTTCGTACAAAAAAAGTTCTTTTCTATTTTTTCATTCCTATTTGGTGTAGGTTTATACATTTTCGCCTCAAGAGCCGAAAGCCGGGGAGATAAACCCAGATGGCGTATGGCTAGACGTTTACTAATCCTTTTGCTGCTGGGAATCATTCATGTATTTATCTTTTGGGGAACCATTCTGCCCGCATATGCCATTATCGGATTGTTTCTGATCCCTTTTTATCACACAACGGTTTCTACACTTAAAAAGTGGCTTATGGGTATGACATCCATTTACATCATTTCCTTAGTGGTAAAAATATTCCTGCCTTCTCAAGGGGCAATCTCATCTATTCTTGATATTTTTTCTAATGACGCTATACAAATCTTTATTATGTTTTTAGCTGGTTTTTTAACCGCAAAGTCAGGTTGGCTGACACATATACAAGAATTAACAAGACCCATTAGATGGATTCAAATGGTATCATTTCTGTTGTTCATTGGTTTTTCACTATGGATTTGGAACGCTTCTCAAAATGGGAACAGCAATGTAGATTCAGTTACGGGCTTAGGATCTCTCCCAACCACTTTGTTCTACTTAACAACATTATTTCTACTATTAGAAAATAAACAAATGGTGAAATTCCTGAAACCCATATCACGGGTGGGTCAAATGGCGTTTACAAATTATGTAGCACAAAGCATTATAGGGACGGCAATCATTTCAATGATAGGTCTCGAAGTCGTTTCACCAAAAGATATTCTCTACATCGCAGTTCTGATTTATATGATTCAAATCATTTTTAGCACCATTTGGTTCAAGTTTTTTTCCATGGGCCCTTTAGAAAAGGTTTGGCGCTTGATGACCTATGGAACAAAGCCTGCAATAAAACGATAAAAGCTTCGCTTTCCTCGCCTCAATTCAAGTCGGAATTTCTTATCTAAACCCAAAAACCCCTTTTTAAAAGGGGTTCTCAAGTTTAAGCGCTTTAACTTTTAGGCGACAGATCACAACATGAACTTTAAGAATTAGAGAATTAAGTCCAAAGCATCCTGCGAAATCCACACTTTATCTTTAATCATTACTGTCAGCACATTTAGTTTCGTTGTTTTGCCATCCTGAATGGCGATATTTTTATCTATAGGCAGCTTGAGAACTTGGCCTGCTTTTTTCACTACAACCACCGGATTAGTCTTATCGGTCTTATCTAGGGTAATCGTAGCTCCTTTGGCCTTGAATTTATCACTGGATACGTACAGTGTATCCTGAAGCTGCGCCAGATTGAGTCCGGTTACTTCTTGAATATACTTATTCACATCCGTATTCTGGATTACACCGCTGTTCATGAAATCGGTCGGTTTAAAATTAGCCGGATGGTAGGCGAACAATCCAACTTCTTCCGATGTGTGATCATCCGTAGAGAAGGTTACTCCTATTTTATCCCCCAAAATTTTACCGATGACTGGCGAAAGGTTATCCTGCATTCCCAATCTGACTTGATCCGCTTCTTCTTTGGTTAGATCACTAAGTCCATAATTATCCGCAAGGACCTTTTTGAAATTGCTCTCATTAATACTGCCTTCAATGTAATAACTGGTGTGCTTCGCTTTCTTCAGCACGGAGATTAGGTCTTTGGTAGAATCATAGTTCGTCATATTGAGCCCGCCGGTAGCATGATCCGAAACCGATAAGACTGCTGTATTCCCGTCTTTTTCTGCAAAATCAACAGCGGCTTTGAAGGCTTTATCAAACGCTAAGGTCTCACTCATAATCCCCACTGGATCGTTATCATGACCATACCAGTCAATCTGGCTTGCTTCGACCATCAGAATAAAACCATTCTCGTTCTGTGACAACTTCTCTATCGCTACATTGGTCATTTCGGCAAGGCTCGGTTGCTTTTGCGGGTTCAGGTCAAAATCAGCATCCAGTGCTTCGGGGTTGAATAGTCCCCAGATTTTATTCGTTTTAGAATTCATTAAACCTGCTTTATCCGTTACGTATTCATACCCATTTGATTTCAGGATTTTGGTTAAATCTTCTCCGTCCTTGCGGTTAATGTCTTCTTTGCCGGGTACCAAATACCCGGAACCGCCCCCAAGTAGTACATCTACACCACTATAGACCATCTGTTCTGCAATAGACTGCGCATTGTCACGCGTGTATGCATGACTTAAAAATGTAGCTGGTGTCGCATCCGTTAATTCACAAGTGAATACTGTTCCTGTACTTTTCCCTGCCATTCTCGCTGCATCCATAAGGGTAGGCAGAGGTTTGTTCATGTCCTCTGGTTTAACTGCGCTTACGAAAGGCATCGTTATTCGGTCTGGAAGTATGGATACCGTCTCACTCTTAACCTTATGGCCTGTGGCATAAGCCGTAGCTCCCGCAGCGGAATCTGTGGTCAGTGAATCCGTAGAATAGGTTCTCACCAGCCCGCTGAAATACTTATCCATCGCAAGCGCCTGACCTCCCTGATACCATCTGGCCAAGTTCACATCGGATAAGCTCATCCCATCCGTAATAAACAGGATTACGTTTTTGACCGATTTGTTGGTAGGAGCATCAGAGTTATTGGCGTAGGATGTTCCGTTGCCTGCTGCAAGCAGACTGCAAACCATAACTGTACTGCAAATTGTCCCGATAACCTTTTTGCGCATTTGAATCCTCCTCTAGCAGATTTTGTTAAGTACGTTACTAGTTTAAAGGAGGATTGTATGCGGGAGCAGCACCTATTCTCTTATTTTATATTAAATTCTATGCATATTTTGTCTTGACCTGTGCTACTGATATTTGTAAAAAAGGGGCGCCCTAGGGGCACCCTTTGCATTATTATTGTCTTATTACGAGGACATCTCGAGGCGCTCTACCCGTGCTTTGAATTTGGGAAATTTCGGAGCTTGTAAGGATACGGTCTACCAATATCAACGAAGATGTGACATTGTTAAAGTTAAAATTATTCAAGTTCGCTACGTTTTGGCTGCCACGGAATACACGGAACGATCCCTGAAAGTTAATTCGCGAAAATAGTACAAGCGTTACTTGAGAGCTCTGCACAACATTTCTGAGACGGAAACTCGAGAGAACGTTGTTAAACCGAAACGCTCCAAGATCACGAACCGCAACTCCTCCACGTCTGAATCGAATCCGGCGATTGGTAAAATTAGTACCCGACCAAAGAGTAAGACGTATATCACTGTTAGCCAACTAAATCAACTCCTTCTCTGAGATTGATATAGTCTATTACTAACTTCAAAGAACGGTACAAGACAAATACAGTTGTACAAATGATTGTTTTTCAGATTTCCCTACAGTGGTATTATCCAAATCACCGGGTCGAGCCTCGGATAGGTTAGCAGTCGAAGTGATTTTCCAGTTATATTCATCTAACTATTAGGTAGTACAATGTTGGCTGCAGCTTTACTGTCATGGATCTGCGTATTTTTGATTCACGGCTTACCTGGGGTCTATGTATGGATGGCACTTAAATTTATCATCCCAATTCTAGGTTTCGTAGGACCCACCCCAAACCCTCTTGCCGATTCTGCTCATGATCTGGTAAAAAGTGAAGCTATCTTTCCGAGGAGTTACCCTAGGAGGAATGGACAGCTTCAACAACTATGAAAAAAAGGCGTTAACGGATGCCTAAGCCCCGTCAACGCCTCCTCTATCCATTCATTGCATTCCTGCCTCTGCTGGAAGCGAATTATTTCTTGTCCCCACTGCTTTAATCACGAAATTGTAGGCTTTAGCAGAATCTATGCCGTTTAATGTATAACTGTAACTCGTCTGACCGCTTACCGTCGGCACATACACGCTCCAATTTGTGCTGACTTTATCATTTTTCTCGTAAATCCGGTAACCTCGCACAGGCTCAGAGCTATTTGCTGGCGCTTTCCACGAAAGAACTGCACGGTTCCCTGACTGTCTTACTGCACTTGGATTTTCTACAATGCCGGGTTTGACGTCAGTCCGTTTAATACTGTAAGCATCATAGACGGCAAGAGGTTTATCTTTAACAGCTGTGTAGGATGTGAATTTCAGCACTTCGCTTGTAATGGAAACATCCACGAACATTTTCTTGTTGGGCTGGTCGTTTTTTGCTGCAAAAAAAGTGTCTGCATCTGGATTAATGGCATAAAATTTCGAAGCGGCCGAGTTGCCCATCAGATACACGGTCCCTTTGGGATTCAGCACATTTCCTTGCTCATCGGTAATAACATTCTTAATCGGAACATTGTTCAGCATTTGAAAAGACCTCATATACATATGGTCATGTCCCTCAAACACCATATCCACACCCAGCTCATCAAATACAGGAATTAGATATTTCCGGTAAAATTCTACCCGGTCACTTTCTGCCGAAGCATTATCCCCTGAAGAATACGCTCCCTTATGCATCGAGACGAATTTCCACTTCTTGTCGGTCTTTGCCACTTGATTCCGCATCCATTCCAATTGCTTCGTGAATTGAATATCCGCTTTATACGGCTTAACCTCCCCTTCGTACTGGGAATTGATCTGCATAAACAGGGCATCGCCGTATTCGAAAGCATATACCGACCCGTCATGAGCGCCCGTCCCGACATCTTTTGGAAGATTAAAATGGTTATAGAAGTTGTTATTCGGATAATCCTCTATCTCATGGTTGCCGATAATCGGTGCAAATGGCACATTGGCAAATTCTTTTTTCGGCACACCTAAGAACCACTGCCACAACTGCTCCAGATCACCGTCATCCGTTAGATCCCCTGTAAGAAGAACAAACTTGGGATCTACCGTTTTCTCAATAGCTCTCTTAAAAGTATCCTGCCACAGATCGAAATTCGATTTACTTGAGCCTTGGGTGTCGGTTACATAGAGGAAATGGAAATCCTGATTATCCGCCTTGTCCGTGGTAAAAGAACCCGCCTCGCTCCAGCCGTCCGCATCACCGTTACCGGCCCGGTAGATATACTTAGTTCCAGGCTTAAGACCGCTTGCAATAACCTTGTGGCTAGCGAACTTTTTATACTTTTTGGAGCTTCTGTCTCCTGATGTCATTAAGGTTTCAATAACTGTTACGCTGCCCTCATAAGAAGCTGCCAGTTGTTCCGGGAACTCGCTTCCTCCCGCATTGGCGGCCTCCACTACTTGCACTACTGTACCTCTGACGGTTTCGGCTGTATACCAGTCAAAGGCAATACTTGTCTTCGGGTCTCCATTAAAAGTCATGTTCAGAAGCGTTGGTGTTTTGATGCCGGTATCCGGAGACTTCGTCTTAAAGCTCCAGGTAATATCGTTCTCAGGTGTCCGGCCATCCGTAGTCCCCTTAACAAGCTCTTTAGGGACGGTCACGTTGTAAGTTTTGCCGGC
This sequence comes from Paenibacillus sp. FSL R7-0048, assembly GCF_038004505.1. Classification (NCBI taxonomy): domain Bacteria; kingdom Bacillati; phylum Bacillota; class Bacilli; order Caryophanales; family Paenibacillaceae; genus Paenibacillus; species Paenibacillus sp. FSL R7-0048. The sequence continues at coordinate 4,506,904 of NZ_JBBORF010000001.1, forward strand.
AGTGAAAGTAGGGTGGCTGACTTTGACTGTGTCTTGACCGAGGAGTGAAGCAGAAATGTTGGTAAGAGGAAGATTGTTTTCTGTGATTACAACTTGATAACTACTGTCGAGACTGATGGCTTTGTTAAACTTCACGGTGATCTCTGCGTTAAGGGGAACATCTGCAGCCCCTGAAGCGGGAGTTTTGCTTACCTCAAGTGTGGGAGTGTTCCCAGGTTCGCCGCTGCTGCGTGTTCCTTTAATTATCACATCTTTGATTCTGCTTGAGCCTGAGCTGGACACCGTTCCCCCGCTTACGCTTTTCGCAGAGTTTACCACCCAGCGGATATAGAGTACATCTTGATTGTTTGTTCCGGCAGGTAAAGCGAGGTTAGTTAATTTGCAGGAATTATTGGAACAATTAAAATTGTTCTGGGCTAGAACAAGGTTGCCGCCCGTAACATCTATCCATTCCTGTTGATCTATACTGTATTGCACCTTAAAATCCCTGGGTCCTGTACTTGAAGAGGTTTGCTGGGAAGAGAGGAAGATACCTTCGAAGCCTTGGGTAGAAAGCGTGGCAAGCCAGTATTTTAGGCCCGTTCCTTCATGCCAGCCCTGGTTGCGTACGCTGTTCTCACTTGACTCATAGGTGTACGCATCCGTATTAGTTCCTACATCACGAATGGATGAAGACGTCTGATATACCCCGCCGGTAGCCGGAAATACACCGTTTTCGCCTTTGTCTTTAAAAATCCACTGGGCAATCGTTTCCTGAACTGCAGTTGCTTCACTTACAAGGTCTTCCTCAATTTCTTCCCTTCCTGCTGAGACAAAACCGGTCAATTCCACGGCAAGCAGCAAACCTATAACCATTAGACTGATTACCTTGTAAAATCTATTTTTGAGATAAGATTGGTTGTTATCCATTCAGCCCATCTCCCTCTTCCTTAATCTCACTTATCATCGAACCGCCGTCTCCGAGAAGAACGGCGGTTCTGCCCTTACCTTCCGGTTATTGGAGTTCCCAGTCAGTGACTTGAAGGATTGCCGAATCTGCACCCTTCAGGTCTGTCTCTCCCATGTTCAGCAAATTGCTCCACTGCTTCACACGGTTCTTGCCGTTAGGCGGAGAGTTGTACTCATTAGTATCCACAATCTTGGTCCGTTCTTTATAAAATTTGGTCATAAAAGTCTTCTCATCCGTGCTGCTTCCGGATTTACCCAAAAGCCCTTGAAGGGTCTCGGAGCCGCCGGTAGCTCCATGGTTCAGCGCTGCATCCACGAAGGAACCAATAGTTAATGCCGAGTTAAAGCCGCGTTTGCGGGCCTGCTCCACACTGTATTTAATATAGATATTGTAGAACGTTTTCCACATAGCCTCTCTCCACTCGGGATCATTTTGCAAATTGCCGATTTTTCTACAAAAGCTCTCTTCGCTTTCATTGATTTCGAGGATCTTCCCTTTCATCGAACCCTTAACACCGATCCGGGCCAATGCGCCTTTAACCGAAGGATTACTCGCGCCTTTGGCAGCGTCATATGCCTTGAACAGATCCGGACCGTCGGGACCGGTATCATTTGAGCCGCCTGTAGTCGCACCGAATATTCCAATCGTATACCCGCGGTCATCATCAATATCTTCACAATATCCGTAAAAATTGATCCAGTTCAGATCGTCCTGCTCCGGTTTGTTGACAAGCATCATAATATTGTTCCACTGCTCACCATCCAGACCTGTGTTGTCACGCAAGAATTGAAGTGTTGCCGGTGAGAAATTAGAATCAGGGTTCCCTGCCGCATAACTTTTCTGTTGAGATGTTTTGGACAGACAGCCATAAGAAAAAATCATTGAAAAACTGAGCAGAATCATCAATGAAAATTTCATCTTCTTGGAAACCTTACTCTTCGTTGAATTTAGCACAGCAATCTCTCCTTTAATTGAATAGTTTAAGCGCTTTAACTTTTAGTGGCAGTGAACCTTATCCCTAACCTATCTGAGCATGACAGCCCTCCTTTTTCCAACACTTGGTAATTCAATTTAAGCTTATCTCAAAAACTTTGTCCAAACAGCACGTATTTTCTTGTAAATATTAATTTTTATACATATGTTGCTACAAACCATAGATTAAGTCTACAATCCTCTTAGGAGGTGCTGAATGAAACCGGTATTTTATGAGTCTACTCTTTTTGACATCAGCCGCAAGAAACAGGTATACACCAGCATGCCTTCAAGACACTATCATGATGCATATGAGATTCTGTATTTAATATCCGGGGATTTTTATTATTTTATAGGGGACAGAACTTACCAGGTTGCGGGCGGAACACTGCTATTTATGGATATTCACGAAATGCACAAACTGGTCAATTCCGGCTGCAATATGTATGAACGGGTTACACTCCTGTTTAAAAAAGAATTCCTGCAGCATTTCTGCACCGGCAGTCAATGTGAGGAACTGCTCGAATTGTTCAAAAGTGATTACCGCGCTTTGAAGATGACCGGGATGGATCAATATTTCATCGAACAGCTTTTTCAGAAAATGATCCAGGAGGGGAAGAAGCAAGCCCGCGGATATGAACAGTACCAACAAATATTATTGGTGGAGCTGCTTCTCTATCTTAATCGTAAACTATTTGACAGCCGCGTAGCTTCATTTGTAGAATCCAATCGTACACATAAGAAAGTCCTGGACATCGTTAATTATGTAAATCAACATTATATGGAACCGCTTAAGCTCTGTGAGATTTCACGGCAATTCGAAATAAGCTCTTCCTACCTTTGCCGTACTTTTAAAGAATCCACCGGGTTCAGCTTCATTGAATATATCAATAACATCCGCATTAAAAAAGCGCGTGATTTGCTGGTTGGCTCTTCTTTTAATGTTACTGAAATTGCGGGAATGGTTGGGTTCGATAACACTTCCCACTTTGGACGAACCTTCAAATTAATAATGGGCATCTCGCCGCTCTGCTTCCGCAAACAATTTAAGTCTTAATAACAAATCACTGGAATACGTCAAGACATTTCATCAAGCCTAACAAATTGCAAGTTTCTTGCCTGTAGTTGGTTTAGCACTTCTTCTAAAGCTTGCAGCATAAAATAAGGAGCATGCCGGTCCGCGCCCGCAGTCTCTCCGCTGTCGTGAAGTAAAACAACGGAGCCATCGGTGATTCCACCTAATAAAATGGCCTGCATCCGGGTTTGACAGGCCCGGATGTTCCAGTCACTCGCCTTCAGCGACCATAGAACAATTCGATACTGCTTGTGCCGAAAGAAATCAAATAGATTGATTAATCCCCAGGGTGGACGGTAATGATTGGGTCTGATTCCGACAATAGACTCTATAATATCAGCGGAGCGTTCCAGATGTTCTCGCCTAATTGTACTGGGCAGCATCAGCCAATTAGAGGTATGGCAGTAATTATGGATGCCAATCTGATGGCCTTCCCGATCCATCCTTCTGATCAGATCTGGATACTGCTCCGCTCGCGATCCAAGCACGAAAAAAGTAGCCTTCACTTGATGTAACTTCAATAAATCCAGCAATTCCGGCGTATATTTCGGATGTGGCCCATCATCAAAAGTGAATGCCACCTGTTTTTCTACCGTTCCTTTGCGAAAAACACCAAAGCCGCTCACTCGCGTAATCAAACTTGGAATAAACATGTAAAGAGTAGCGGCACATAGTATTCCTCCTATCAGATATGTAAGTATGATTACACCTCCTTATAACAAGCATAAGACCTATCCAGAGTAGTTCTGTCCGGGTGAAAATCGATTTTTCAGTGAGGCGCGTGAATGGATCAGTAACATCGGGACCAGTTGCTCTGTTCGCCGATTGATTCTTTGTCTCCCTTCAGGATGCATGGCAGACAGCAGCAATCGAAGATAGATGGTGGTGATGCGTTCGAAAACGCCGGACTTTATATTTTGTTGTTCAAAACCAAGACCGTGCGTTAATCCCCGATGGAGCAGTGTAATCCCCAATAAAGCCTTGACCTGCCTGAACTCCGACTGCGATTCGAACGCTTCATTGATTTGCTGCATTGATTTGCGCAGCATGCGAGCCGTTTGCAGTGCGGCACGATCCGATCCTTCGGACCGGATCAACTTCAGGATTCTTTCATTGTCGAGGTGGAGTTCTCCCACCCACTCTCCCTGATTGATGACCGTGGCGTCTTGGCATACAATAGGCTGTCCCCGGTGCTTTTTTAGCATCACGGTACATATACCAAAGCGTGACTTATGTGATCCGCGAAAATGTGAAAGCAACGCAAAAGTTTTTTCCCACATCATCCAGACGGACTGCACCGTGGTTTTACGTATTTTGAAACCCAACTTTTTCACCATCCTTAAACCGGTTATTGTCTCTCATTTCATCCATTGTACCTAACGAAACTTTCTTTTTTCCTAACGTCTACTTCTATTTGACGCTATTCACCGGAATTTCTCTGCGTGTAAATCTAAATTTTTGGCATCTAGTTAAAAAAACTTTCTGACCTAAAAAAAGGACAAAATTTAGTAGGTCTTAAATTAGACAACTTCTGCAAGAAAATCCAACTACATAAAGAAAAACCCATGTCTCTTGGACATGAGTTTCGGATGTTATCTTTTTGACTAAATCAATCTGGTTTCACTATCATTCCAAACTACCCAACTCTACCACATCTCCGCTGGTGGCCTTCACGGCATAATCACAATCCAGCTTTCCGCACAGCACATACCTCTTCTGCCCAGGATCATACACATATACGGGTGTTAATTCGAACCATCCCTTGAGCTTGTCATAAGCTTCGTCATGGCTCACAGCAATTTTCCCTTCACTCTTGAATTCATCAAACGTATCGAGCATTAGCTTGTTATCCATATAATTTATAACCTTATAATTGTTCGTATCGATGAACAGAAGGAGCTTACGCTGAAAAATACGATTACTTGATACATTCTTCCTCAATGTCGCTTGAATATGTCCTCTTTCCCGATGTAAAGTCTTCAATATCCATTGTCCGGATTCTTCCGGATAGAGCTGGCTTAAACCAATTTCGACTGCGGTTATACATTGGGCTTGTTCTATGTCTGTGATTGAAAATGAATCTGGATGCGGCTCACGTGCTATTGCCTGTTCGATTGTAACCACTTCTTGCAGACGGATCTCCGTCCTTGCGAACTGTTTAGTGTCCGCTTGCTCCCACTGCATTACTTGATCAATATTCAGTCGTGCTCTCGTTCCTGATATCATCTCAAATGGAATTGTGGTTGTTCCATCATTTGTAATGTAGATTTCTTCTATCCCATAGATCGGCAGGAGATGCTTCATCTCGTACACTGGATATTCTATAAGCTGTAGTTGGTTTTTAGCCAGTAGCTCTACCGCTTGAAGCGTGAGAGAATAATCCTCTTTTTGCACAAGGGAGCTGGAAGGAAACTGGCCATAGACACTATAAAAAATAATCCTACCTTCCCCATCGAAGCGTAACTCCATTCGCCCGCCGGGAGAGATAGGTATACCGTCTATACATTCGGCAAAATAATATTCTCCTCTTTCTTCCTTCAATAGGTAGAATTGTTTACCATATTCAAGCCCTACTTCAGCTTCCATCCACTGAATAACGCCGTTTAATTCAATGTTTTGGAACGGTGTTCGATTTGCATAAGATTTCCCTCCAACAAAAATAACACTTTTATAGTTATTGGATAGCAAGTCAAGCGTAATGACTGCAGTTCCTTCCGGATTATAATCTTCCTTCCATTCCTTAATGTGAGAAGGAAACCATTCCATACTAAGCAAATAGTCGGTTTCTCCCAGCATCGTAACTTCGCGATAAATTTCATTTGTATGTAAATAGTAGTTGTCCAGTCCATAGGTTTGCTGTGTAGCATTAACTAGTTCTTTGATTCGGAAATCCATATCAGTGCACCCCACAAAATTGATACCTATATCATATCATTACTTAGCAATGATTATGAAGCGCAGCGAATCATATCTGCTACATATTCTACGATCTTATGTAACGGGTTTTGCTGGTGTTCAGAAAATGATCAGTAGCTTGGGGTTTAATAATGCAGAGTGTATCAATCGATTGGACAAGTCAGGAAAATTCACCCTGCTGACTCAGACCTTGCCAGAATACTAAACGTGTATAGTCAACACATATTTTAATGGAGGTATATCATCATGATTGACATCATCGACGGAAATGCTGCATTAATACATTTTTTTCCACTTCCGGCGCATCTTTATTCTAAGAATATTGCTTGTATTGTTGCTGTGGCGCATGCAGAAGAACGGGGTCCAAATTTAACAGGCCTCATAAATGCTCTATACTCGAAGGGATATACAGATCTTGAACATCTATTCAATTCCACATGGAAAAAACTATACCAAGTTCCGAGGTTGGGCCAGCAAAGACTGGTGCTTCTACTTAGTTTACTAGAACGAATTTCTGCAGATCCCAAGACTATAGAAACCTATACAGCTGTCCCTCATGTTACCATCCACAGTAAAAAGGAAATGAAAGAATTAACTTTAAAGAGGATCATTAAGAAGTATAACGAAACATCTGTAGAGGTATTAACTGAAGACACCGAAAAAGAAGCTCGTTTAAAGAAAATTAAAGATAGACTCCGAGAAATGGGGATGATCGTATAACAAAACCCCGTCAGTATAGTGAAGTGCACCCCTTAGAATAGACATTGGACAAACCTCTGGGTCATTCCGATTTCTATTCTAGGGGTGTGACTTTCAATTCATTTAGTAATCGCGCGCTGCATCGAACCAGCGTTGAGCCATCTCCTCTGTGATAGGCTGGCCAATCAGGTGGTCAGACTGGCTAAGTTGCCATACCGCTTCACCAAGGTCTTCTCGTTCGGTGGTTTCGATGCCCTTAAGATTGTTGAAGCGCACGGTGAAAGCGGTAATGGCGGCCTCGGCTTCAGCAAAGCTACGGGCTTCGGACAAGGTTACCTGTGCAACGTTGTAAGCTTCATTAGCCAGCTTGGCTAGACGTTTAGCCCAGGAGGAGAATGGGCGGCCAAACTCGGTCGTCCACCACTCTGGCTTTCGTAATTGGCTCACTGAAGCATGGTCGGTCCAAGGACGGGTTTCAGCGCGAGTTTTCATTTGCTTTTTTATACGCTTGCCAGCGCTTTCTTCGACATTGTAGGCGATGAATCTGTCAAGCAACGGCCACGCGTTCAAGGTCGGCAAGTCCCCCAGATCAGGCATGAAGCGCAGCTCCAGATTCGTTAACTGGGTATGATGAGCTAATAAATTCAGGTCGCAGAAGTTTCCCCACAAACTCAGTGATTTAAGGTTTGGATACCGGTTTAGACACTCTAGCGAGATGGGCTGTCCCAGCGGTGCGTTATGTAGCGTCAAACTCGTTACCTGGTGCAGCTCCCCCATATCGGGCAGCAAAAAAGGGGGATCATTCTTACGTCGGCCGGTGCGCGGTGCTAGTGTAAGAGAAGATGGCATATCGCCTGTGGCCGAGAAGCGTGATAGATCGCCGGACACACTCAGGCGGAAAGGCTGCTTCGGAAGTATTAGGCTAAGGGACCTCCCGGATGGTTCCAACTCGACATGCAAGCCATGCAAATTGGACTGACTGGCGTCCGCCACCGTGTCTGCAGACAGGATCGGAGTCCATGTCATCTCTTCAATGGGACGTTTCTGTGCCCAGTCAAAGAAGCCTGAATCACTGCCTGTATAATGCAGAAATCGCGGCCAGGGAGAGCCAGCCGGTGTGGCAAAGACATCGAATACGGTCCAATCGATAGGCGCATCAGACGCGACATGAAGGTCAACCTTTTTCCCCAATTGCGACGGACCCATGGATAGACTGCCCACACCGGGCTTAAGGACAAGAGTATGACTACGTGGACCTGTCAGGTTGATAGGATAACTACCAACTTCTCTAACAGAACCAGCTGAAGGACCAGCTTGGCTATCATTTGGCATTTCTATCATCCTTTCCTCTAATGCATATCAAGATCTAACCATTCACACCTGACTCTATCTTCTCAGTAATAAATTGTTTGAATCTTGTAAAATACCGCTCTGATGCTTCCCAGCGCCTAAGATCCAAATAGGACATGTCCTGCTTGCCATATTGATCGGGCGGCTGATAATGCCGGGAAACATAAGTTCCATTGTCCACTGTATAAAAATAATACGCTTCATCTGGAGTCCTGATTTCAATCCGACCATGTAGGAGGTCTCCGTCCTCGTCCGTATGCGTTTGACGGAAGCTGTAACATTTAGAGCCGTCCCAGAACCCGCCATTATCCTCCACTTCCGAATATAATTCCCGAATTACAGTGTGTTGCAAAATGTCTTGCACATACTGTACCTCAATGTTTCGTAGATAAAGCTCAGCCATATTAACGCAGGTCAGCAACATCGTCCAGCAATCGCTAATCTCTGCTAGTTGTTCCTGAGACTCTTCTGTAATGTCCTCCCACTCAGACCCTTCTTCTATGGTTCTCTTCAACAAACCGACAGAATGATCTTGCTCCAGCCAAATATAATAGTGATGCCGGTTATCATTCATATAAACGCTAAGATCCCGCTCATCCCCGTCAGCATCAATATGCTCCAGTTGAACTTTGAAAAAAACGTCTTGCTCCCGAAAATTAAAAGAAGGCTTGTCACTTGGCATTAAAATACACTGCGTCAACTTCAATATATTTTCTTCATTGATTGTGTTATGGGTGAAATATAAATGAATAGCTTTCTTGCTAGTGGGGGATTCCTTTATTTTTTTTAGAGCAGAACGGCCTTCTTTAATTACGTTCACCAGTGTGCCAAAGGAAAAGTCCTCCTCATCCTCTTCCATATCCAAAAAAACTTCATCAATCAACACTTCATGAATGTCTACCGGAAGCTCCTGAAATACGCCGTCCCCCTCCCACACATTTACTAAGCAGGTGATCGATTTATGTCCGTCCACTTTGAAACTGTACTCGTCATCCTGAACCAAAACCGCAGCGCTGAGATCACCTTTAACAATCGTTTCCCCATGATTGTAGGAGCCACATAATATTTCCTCAATCATCAGGTTGCCCGAAACATAAATTTCCTGACCGCCTACAGCTATATTTTTCGCACTCATATTACCGGTCACCAAAAGCCCTATGGCACCATCCGTTTCTTTATTATAAAGATTGTCTACAGTAAAATTTCCTTCTATAAAAATGATGATTACCTCTTTTTGTTGCGGGAAAGGTTGCTCCCAATCTAGATTAAGAGAAGGCAGCGTCAAATCCCCTTCATAGTAAGCGGCAAGTTGCTCGTCACTAAAATCTTGGTAAAACTTCGCCCACCAAGATCCTTCGGGAAATTTATCTGCTAGTTGGCTAATAGGAATGAATCTGAAAAGATTGCTCATAAATTATTTTCCTCTCATTTTAAATCCGAATATAGTAGACGATTTCCGAAAGCGGAGGCTTCTACTCCGCCGCTTCCGCCAACCATACTTGCATAGCTGGAGATTCTGCCCGATTCAAACGGAGGGCGATTTCAGTATTGATCTCATCCGGAGGCATGACTTCGACAAGGACGCATACTGACTCTCGCAGTTGATTCAAGGCAAACACACCTTCATCATCGAGTATTTTCATCGCTAGTTCCATGGCTTTCAGCCTCAAATCAAACTCGCGATTCCCTTCGTCATCCTCAAGAACCGCAATGAAAGAACGATCGGTAAATCGTTGTTTAACATTATCAAAGTTCTCATCGCCGAAACAACAATAGGGCGAATCCGCATAAGACCATTTGATAAGTTCCGCAATCGTCGATGCCGGTGTGTCACTTTCGACGCCTTGCCTGGCTGCTTCTAACTCCAAAGCTTCCCACGACCAGGCGGAGATACTTGGCGCATGTCCCTCACCAGTAGTGTAAAGGGTACAGTAATAGTAACGTTCGCCATTTTCAAAAAGAGCGCGAAAAGACGTTCTAGCAGCATCGGCGATCTCTATCGCCAGCCTCTCTATTTCTTGCATCTGCTTCCTCCTTTCCGTTAGTGGATCCGTTCAGGCAGGATGTCTTCTATTTGCTCCAGCCTTCTAGAAATGATATGGCGGTGCTTTTTCTACTACAAGGTTATCAGGATGAACATCAGTTGGCTCATAGTCATTCATACGGAGAAGGATATACTCAATCTCTTCTAATGGCATCTGCAATTTCTGGCTGACTTCATAAAGATCCATGTCTTGCGAAAGTAGGTCCCGTGCTTGATTTAACTTTCCATTTAGCCAATTGTTTTCGAGCATCCATTTTTTCACTAGGTCCAGTAGTTGATTTTGGTTTTCCTTAACTGCATGCTTATTATATTTAGCAACTGACTCTGACAAATAGTTAAAAAGGTGAATACCTAATCCCTCACGTTGCTCATGCTTGGACATCCGTTGGTACTGTTCATAACTTATGCTGATATCTAATTCGAGGGTATGATCCCTGCTATCAAACCGTCTGGATGTTTTTCGACCATAACCTTCAGGTAAAACACGCAACACAAAAAAGATATCATAGGGAAACTCCCATGTATTTGCTAATTCCTCTAAGGGCAGCAGTTCATCTCTCAATTGACCCACACACGTTCCATGTGTATCCAAAGTAAAAACTAGTTTCATGCATACCTCCCTCTCCCAGACTTATGGAGCCCCCAGATTAGCTGTTATTTTCTGAAATCGCTTCGCAGCCTTTCGACAAGAGCCACTGCTCCATTACGGCAAACGCCTGCCCCATATCCTGTTCATAGAAGATGGCCACCTCTTGCTGGTAGGCATAATTCAATCGTACATAGCCTCCCAGCTGCCGGTAGAACAGGAAACAAACATAGGCATTCTCAATAAACAAATCCGGCGGAAATTCATGTTGGCACAATCCAGCCAGTTCGGGTAGCGTAAGCTGGTCCTGCCCTTGTGGCAAACGCAAAAAGCGATGGCTGCGAGTGCCCGTCCACGGTTCATAATAGACGCTCTCCCCTTGACTGATTCCATACACCTGACGATAAATTTCGTCCAGCACCAAGGCGTACAACCCTTCGTCTTCCTGCTCCCCTGCTTGCAGGGAAATCGCCTTTACGTGCTCCGCATGCCGAGGTAGCCAAAGCAGCCCAGCTGTCTGGGGATGTATTGCCAGAAAATCTCCGTCCACCGTTGTACCTATAACGATACACTCACCGATCTGTTGCTCAGTAATGGGGCTATTCTCGTCATGCTCCCATAATCCGTACTCTGCAAAAGGTTTAAGCACCTCCGCATCCGGAAACTGAACATTCAGCCACCCTCTGTAAGTCCCTTCGCCGAATCGCCGCAAAAAACGGAGGTAGCCCGGTGGATAAACAGTGGCGTCTTCCTTTGCAAGTGCTTGGTTTTGACCATCAGACAGCGGTTTTGGCCGAGATACGATGTACATAAATACTCCTCCTGCTGCCCCCAACATGCAACTCTTCCAGATAAGAGAATTCTTTAAAATATTGCAGGTTGAGCAGCTTTTTTATCTAAGATAATACTGAAATTTTAGAGAGTGCAACATATCAATCCCAATTTTTGAATTCTCCAGCTTGGCCAATGCCTCGGTGTAATTTGCCCTGAACTATTTGCCACCCATCACAAGCCCATATTTATTGAAAATCCACGATTTGCTCAAATCGTGAATCGCACCATGGCTTATACGCACAGAAGGCTTTTGCTCCTTCATAGCATCTGCATCATGCGCCGAGAAGCGAAGCGGCTTTGTCATTTTTTTAATAGCACCCGTTATTTCATCGAAAAACGTATATGTTAACGGCTTATGATCCCGAATATCCTCATAGATATAATACTTCCCTTTTTCATCTTCCAAATCTATTTGAAAGCCTTTAGGAAATGATAGCAAGATACACGGCAGTTCATCCTCTGCCCATTGTCCGTAATATGGAAAATAGACACTCTCATTTCTCGCGAAAAATCCGGAGCTTTCATTATCAGACGTAACAGAAATGGAATAAACAAAGAAAGGGGGACCCTCATTCCTTTTTTTCTCTGCCGTAAAATAATGATAAAAGGTCTGATATGCTTCATACACCTGTTTCAGATCATGCTCTGTCTGGGCATAATTGGTTAGATGAAATTGCGCTTGCTTATGTTCAAAACGCTTCAAAACGCTTTCAAACTCTTCCGGCCTGATGAAGAATCTAAGTTTATAAAATCCGCTGTTCTTTAATTTATCCATTTCTTTTCGCTCACCGCCATGTATTAAAATGTCATCTCAGAGGTCCTTAGCCATTTACTCGTGTATTTTCAAAATTCATATTTCACAAATCGATTTTTGAGAGCTTCTTCGTACGGGATCCACTCCCAGTCACTCCATAAAGACATGCTTACGATTTCTGACAGCTTATCTACGGCTTGTCCCGGACTCGTAATGCCAATGAAGCCGTCAAAATCCTCATTACGGATATCCAACGCTTTTCGCAGGTAATCATCATTGAGACGCTCTTCCCGGAGTTGTTCATATTCATCCCTCGTCCACTGCTCACAAAAGATCTTTTCGGCTTGAATGTCTCCATTCTCGAACAACGACAACTCGAATATTTCCTCATTCATATATCCGGCGGTCATCACTGGCTCCCCGGTAAGCTGGGACAACGTTTTACCGGCCTTCTTCACCGTACCCCATACAAAATAATCGTGGAGCACGCTGATCCAGTTTTCGTTGCTTTTGCTTACATACATGACAACTTTGCTCTCTGGAGCTTCATGATTTTTCTTGCCTAATACTTTGGCATGCGCTTCGCTTAGCTCTCTTAATGCTTCGACAGTCTTCTCAAGGTTATTCGACTTGATATGCAAATTTGCAAATGATCTTCCCACGAAATGGCCTCCTCTAATCGCTTTTTTAATCAGCCGGATTCTTATTTATATCCTATTGATCGGTTCTATGAATGTCTCATATTTCCATTATAGTGATCGCTTGTCCTGAGTCTACCTACTTTTCACCTGGATTTTAGAAATAACCTTTGCACAAAAAGAATTATAAACTTGACCGTTCAGCACAATCTCTAGTCCCTTCCCCACTCCGCTCTTAAAAAAAGGAGGGTATCCCTCTGCCATTTTATGACGTTTAGGACACCCTCTGTCGAGCTATTCCGCACCCCCACAACACTCTTCATCTTTCCAAAACAAAATTTTTTCGTCGTCACTTATGGTAAGGATCAGCGCGCTGGCTGTAACGGCAAGTTCTGATTTTATATTACCGTTCGATCAATCCTTACTCTAGGCAGTTACCGACTCGCTGCCTCGATGATCCAGTCGGTCAAATCGTTGATTTGTCTTTTCACGGCGATTGGGTCGCGGTACCAGGATTGGTTCTCCGTCCATAAAAATACCCGATTGTTGCGAATCGGCTCTAGCGACCCCCAGATTGGATCAGCCTGCAGCGATTCCAAGCTGGCTTCCGTCGTCAGAATCAAATAATCACCCATGTACTCCGAAAGTTTCTCCAGCGAAAATTCATAGTAGGATTCCTTCAGCATAAATTCTGGAACCGTCGTCGGCGGCTTCAGCCCCATTATTTCATACATCAGCCGGCCGCCTCGTCCCGATTTCGGACCAAAAAGGCTCACGTTTCCATCGTACTCTTGCATAATCGAAAGCGTCTCTCCTTCGGGAACGGCTTGTTGGACTTTCTCCCGAATGTCTGCAATTTCCTTCTCGAATTGTTCGTTCCATTTCTCCGCTTCCTCACGTCTATCCAGCAACTCGCCAAAATACAGCATTTCTTCCTGAATGGATACAAACTGATTGTAAGGAACCGATACCGTAGGTGCGATCATCTGATATTTCTCGACTACCTCAGGCTGTGGATTATGCGTTATGATTAAATCCGGATTGAGTTCCAGCAGCTTCTCTAACGAGTCGCCTACATCCGTCACGACGTCCAGCATTCCCTCGAGATAAGGACTCGACATCAAGAACGATTCGGCTGCGATCGGCTGGACTTCCAGAGCAAGTACGGTGCCGAGATAAGAAATTGCCGCTACGCGCTGAGGGTGTGCAGGAACTTCGACATCGCCGAAAGCGGTCTTGACTACCTTGATCTCAGAAGATGCCAAAACCTCTGACTCTTGAGTAATCATGGTTGGAGAAGCGCTGACGGCAACCTGGCTGTTCGTTGCACCTCCGTTGTTCACCGACCCACCACAAGCTGTTAACATCACGGTCAAACATAACAGCATCACTGCATAAAAACTTCTGGTTGCTCTAGTCATTTTATTCGCCCCATCCTGTTGAAATTGATAATCAATATCACTCACATAAAAAGGATAGCTTAATGACCGGCTTAGAACAACGGACGATTGTGACATATTCCTTGCATAATCTGAAACGAACTGGCCGTATCGTTTACGATATTGACCTGGCGTCATGCCGGCATGCTTTTTGAACATGCGGCTGAAATAAATGAGGTCCGGATAACCGACATGTGATGCTATTTCCTGTTGTGTTGCTATCGTGCCGGCCAGCAGAGCCTTCGCATCTTCCATTCGGAAACGAATGACGTAGTCCAGCGGACTGAGCCCTGTCTGTTCTTTAAATTTTCGCGATATATATTGTTGGCTGTAATTCAATTGCCGAGCAAGCTCCTCAAACGAGATCGACTGGCGATAATTCCTGGACAAATGTCGAATAACTTGCTCCGATAAAGATGGCTCGCCGGCTCCGAACAGACGCTCCCTCAGGACAGCGTGAACGAAGCGGATAAAGTCTCCCTTGGCCGACAGCCGGGTCAATCCGTCGTCAGATTTAAGCCAACCGTCGCGTATCGTTTGAAGCAGCTCAAGCATGGCCAGCGGTTCGCCAGGCGGGAACCCCCAGCTTTCCAGAAACGGGTCGGATTCCTCCATCATCATATGAAATTCGCACGAGGCCGAAGCGGGGAGAAACGCTTTGTAGAGTACGATATATACATTCAGCGCTTCTCGGCTCCGAACCGTCACCAGAGAGCCTTTGCCGGCGTGCAGTACATGGAAACGATCGCACAGCCATACCTCATCGTCAACCCACAACTCGCCTTGTCCTTGAAAAGCGAATAAAAATGCGCTTGCCGGCAAACGGTATTGATTCAAATCGTTGTCGATTCCGGCCTGCTTTAGCCGTACGTCCAGTACACTCATAATCACCTGGTTCCATATTTGTATAAGTTTCAGAACATCCATAACTGATTCGCAAACTCCCTTTAAATTCTCAAGAGATAATCATTCTCAATTGAATCATGTTTCTAAACACAATAACGAATACGTCTAGCGCTGTCAATAAGGTGTTGCCGAATGAGACGAGGATGCGAATAGCGAGGCATACGGCTATTTTGCCGGAGCCTAGCCCAAAAGCAAAAGACGCTGATCCGCAAACATACGTGCGGAACTAGCGTCTATCAATGAATCGTGAGGGCCCTTTTTTTGATCTCACAATTATCGTAATCATTGGCATACTTTTATGTCGCCTGCTTAGTAAATGCCTGTCTCTTTCGCAAGGGAATTTTTGTAGGCTGCAATTTTGTCTTTCAACATCTTCTCTGTGGCTGTTAAGTTTCTGATTTGGCTCTGTATAGAGTTACTATGATTCTCAAGAAGGTTCAAGCGGGCTTGGGCCGTATGCTCTCCTTCTAAATATAACTGCGCATATTCTCTAATTTGTGAGATCGGCATTTGGGTTTGTTTCAACCTCATCACAAATCGCAGCCAAGCAAGATTGGAGTCATCATATATTCTTTCTCCATTCGCATTCCGTATCGGAGCAATAATCTTTTCCTTTTCATAATATCTCAGTGTATATGCGGTAATCCCTAGTAATTTGGCTACATCGCTGATCGTATACATACAAGCCCCCGAATCTATGTTGATTTTAAGAGTCCCCATAATTATAAAAAATATTTGACTTAGAGTAAACTCTAAGCTTTATGATTACATCGTTGTTGAAACACTAAATATTCTTGTAAAAACGGAGGAATTCACATGAAATATACTGTAATTACAGGCGCCAGTTCAGGTATAGGTTATGAAACCGCTCTAGCCTTTGCGGCTCGCGGTAAAAACTTAATTGTTACAGCCCGCAGAAGGGAGCAACTGGAGGAGCTAAAATCTGAAATCAATCATAACTACCCCGATGTAGATGTCGTTATTCGAGTAACTGACTTATCCGTTTCTAGTAATGCTTATAAGCTTTATGAGGATCTACAAGGGTTCGAAATCGAAACTTGGATCAACAATGCGGGGTTTGGAAATTTCGCTTCAGTGGCCAAGCAAGATTTAGATAAAATTTCTGCAATGCTGCATCTGAACATTGAATCGTTGACGATCCTTTCCTCTCTATTCGTTCGTGATTATTCCAATGTTGAAGGAACACAATTAATCAACGTTTCATCCGGTGGCGGCTATACGATTGTGGGAAATGCCATTACGTACTGTGCGACTAAGTTCTATGTGAGTGCCTTTACTGAAGGACTCTCTCATGAGTTGAAGAGTCAAGGTGCACTTATGCAGGCTAAAGTGCTAGCACCTGCCGCAACAGAAACAGAATTCGCGAAGCTTTCTTTCGATATCCCCGAATTCGAATATCATGGGACTGTGCCGAAATATCATACCGCGAAGGACATGGCTGGATTCATGCTTGACCTGTATGATAACGATCATGTTGTGGGGATTGTTAATGGTTTGACGTACGAGTTCGAGTTGAGAGATACCCTCTATAATTATGTGGCGAGCACGCGATAAGCTCATCTTGTAATGGCAAGTTAAGAAGCATTACCATCCATTACGGATCGCTATGCTTCGACAATGATGTATCACCTAAATCCCCTATCAAAAAAAGGCTGCCAATCCCTTATGGGCGGCAACCTTTGATTTTTACTCTACGACAACGCCAACATCGCGTTCATATCTTCTTCAGCAGTAGTAATTAGCTTCAATCCAAAAAGCTCTACCAGAACATCCAGTACACCTGGTGAAATGAACTCGGGTGGCTTTGGTCCGATGCGAATGTCCTGAATGCCGAGACTGAACAAGCCTAGCAGAATGGCTACTGCTTTTTGCTCAAACCAAGACAGCACGATGCTGACAGGCAGCTCGTTCACCGTACACTCAAATGCCTCAGCCAGAGCCATAGCAATCTTCACTGTAGAACCGGAATTATTACATTGCCCAAGGTCAATGTAACGTGGAATACCGGTGTCTCCAACGGTGCCATAATCTACGTCATTAAAGCGGAACTTTCCGCAAGAAGTCGTTAAAATGACAGTATCGTTCGGTAAGGAAGTCGCCAACTCACGGTAGTAATTCCCGCCAGTACCTGGCGCATCACAGCCAGCAATGACGAAAAACCGGCGGATATGCCCGTCTTTGACAGCTTGAATGATCTCTGGTGCTAACCCGATTACAGTTTCATGATGATATCCGGTCGTAAGTACCAGATCTGACTCTACATCAGCCGCAGGTAGGGACAACGCACGATTAATTAATGGGGAGAAATCGTCGCCCGTTATTTTCTCTACACCTTCCAGCCCCGCTACTTCATATGAGAAAAAGCGGTCTGCATACGTGCCTTTAATCGGCATTACACAGTTTGTGGTAGCAAGAATTGCACCGGGAAACTGCTCGAACAATCTACGCTGATCATACCATGCTTTGCCGATGTTGCCTTTCAGATGCTTATACTTTTTGAGTGCAGGATATCCATGCGCAGGCAGCATTTCTGAGTGGGTATAAATGTTGATGCCTTTCCCCTCTGTCTGCCGCAGTAATTCCTCCAGCGCATATAAATTATGTCCTGTTACAACAATACATTGACCTTCAATTTTGTTCTGACTGACTGTGATCGGTTGCGGAATGCCAAAGCGGTCCGTATGCGCACGATCCAGTACATCCATGATGCGAACCGCCGCTTCCCCGACCTTCATAGCCATCTCCAAATGTTCCTGTGTATTAAAGTTGGAATTGGTCAACGTCATATACAAAGCTTCGTGGGTGATACGATCCACCTCGGGATCGCTATATCCTAGCTGCCGGGCATGTGTCGCATACGCTGCAATTCCTTTTAATGCAAAAATCATCGTATCCTGCAAACTCGCAATGGTTTCATTTTTGCCACATACCCCTACAACGGTGCATCCGCCATTCGGTGTCTGTTCACATTGGTAACAAAACATATCGTTATCCTCCATATCTAGATAATCATTCGTTACTTCCAACGTAACAGAACACCAAAGCTTGAGTTGTGATTACACACACATTTTTTTAGATCAAGCAGATTTAAATGTCCTTCTATTTATAACAACCATTAATACAATAACGCTTAAACAAATGAAAATATTAATCTCAAAAACCAATTTGAACGCCTGCAACTGACTCCCTTGTCCTGTCTCTCCACTCATCACACCAAGTCCAAGTGCTGAGCCAAAGACCATACCCGCATTTCTTGTTAAAGCAATTAATCCGCCAATCGAACCCACGTGTTCCCGTGGTGTCTGCTGCATAATGAAGCTATTATTAGGAGAGGCAATGAGCCCCATACCAAGGCCAATAAGAGATAGAATCGCCGCGATTCCATAAATCGGTATATGATCTAAATACACCAGTAACAAGATAAACCCGCTTCCCATGCAGCTCAGTCCCATAAGCATCAAACGATGAGAGCCATAACGGTCGGAGCAGTAGCCTGCGAGAGGACCTGCAAACGCCAAGGCAATGGGATAAGCCGCCATAATATATCCTGTCGTAGATGACGAGAACGGAGCCGAAGTCCCCATCAAATAAAATGGAATGAGGACAAGCAATGTATTAGATAAAATAAAAGAGGCACAGCTAACGATCAAGCCTCCCGCTACAGTTGGAATTTTCAATGCTTGTAAGGGTAGAAAAGGATTCTTTTGCTTCCGCTCCCAGAATAGAAAAGTAATCAACAACAAGGAAACCCCCACCAAACTTGTCATTGTCCGCACGGACACCCAGCCCCATTTGCTCCCATTTGTTATTACGAGAAGGACCAAGGTGATGAATGCCATAAACAAGCTGGCCCCCACGAAGCTGATAGCACCCGGCTTGCGCTCTTGCACACGGTTCGGTATGTACCGATATGCCATAATTGTAGCCACAATCGCCACAGGAACATGGATTAAAAACAACCATTTCCAGCTCAGCCACTCTGCAATCAAACCTCCCGCTATAGGTCCCGTCATCCCGCCCAGCGCGACAGCTGTACTTAAAATTCCGAGTGCACGACCTCTTTGCTCTTTCGGCATATGAATGGTAATGAGTGCAATATTAGTTGCTTGAAACATTGCAGCTCCTACTCCTTGTACAACTCTGAGCGTTAGCAATATTGGCAGATTAGGTGAAAAAGCGACTAGGACAGAACCCACAGTAAAAATAATAAATCCAAGATTGTGAATCCGGCGAAAACCATAACGGTCGCCTAGTTTCCCCATAACAGGAAGAAGAGCCGTAATCACTAGCAGATAACCTGTTGTGATCCATAATCCCTTCCCAAGCTCTGTCTGAAAATAATTCACAATAAAAGGAAGCGACACATTCACAATTCCAGCTGTAAAATGGGAAATAAACGCCCCCATACAAATAGCCGCCATCATTCCCAGCCGCTGCCCGTGTGTGCTTTTAAACTCTATATCTTTTGCTGCCATCATGTTGATCCCGTCCCTACTCATATTGTTTAAGAATTACTAACAATTATAAGTAGATCCCTTGCAATAACAATCCCATAAAGATGGGATGGAAATGGTTTAGGCGAATATGTCTATCAGTATAGGTGAGGAAAATCAGAGGTCCTGCGAAACAGCAAAAAGCGGCACATTTAAGTGCCGCCACTGAATTATTATCTATAAGAGTCATGCGTTGGGCGAAACAAATCTTCTTCGGAACTTCTGACCATAGAAAAATGTTCGACATTGTAGTGCCCATGTAATGTTTTATTGTGATGCTTGATGATTTGTTCTGCACTTAAAACATCATTGTCCGTTGTAGAATGACCATCTCCGACCAATGTAACATCCATGCCGCTAACCGTAGCCGTCCGAACCGCAGTATCGATGCAGTGTTGAGTTTTACATCCCATAATCACCACATGCTCAATCTGCTGATCTTTCAGATATTGTAGCAGCTCAGTTCCGTGAAAAGAATTCGTTGCCAGCTTATCAAAGATTTTGGCATTTGCAGACCTGTTGATTTCATTGTGAACTTGAAAGCCTGTACCTGTTCCTTCAGCGACATCTAGATCCCTAACGAACACAACTTCGACATCGGCTTCTTTTGCTTGTTCAATCACTTTATTAATATTCCGGATAAGCTGCTCTTTATTGAATACTGCACTTTCCTTTTCGTTTCCATCCATTAATTCTTGTTGTGCATCGATGATTAATAATACCTGATTCAAATGATTTTCCCCTTTCGAATGGTGGGGAAACGTCAACACGCTTGATCAGTTAAACGTTATCCCCATATCATTTTGCAAGCTGACATTGTTTTTCATAATATCTACCTCCCAATAAAAATGGTATATAAACTTTAATCTTATAATTTAAGACTTTTTTAGTTTACCATATTTTTAAAATGTACTCTCTAAAAACTTTGATTGCTACATCCATTGATACATCATAAAAATGGTGGAAATCAGATTAGTCAGCCCGTGCAGAACCCAACCTGGAATGATCGAACCGCCGGATAATTTCTCATCCAACATTCCGATGCTCCAACCCACAAAACCTGTAAGAATCATTACAACAGCAGAATTCAATAATCCGG
This sequence comes from Paenibacillus sp. FSL R7-0048, assembly GCF_038004505.1. Lineage (NCBI taxonomy): Bacteria > Bacillati > Bacillota > Bacilli > Caryophanales > Paenibacillaceae > Paenibacillus > Paenibacillus sp. FSL R7-0048. The sequence goes on from NZ_JBBORF010000001.1 coordinate 4,527,679, forward strand.
AACTGCTGTATAACAGTACAGCATGTACGACACCAAATAATAAAGCTTGAGCACAGTTTCCAATTCCGAATCCGAATTTCGAACTTAACCGTTTACCAATGAAGCCGCGGAACAGAATCTCTTCGGACAAGCTAGTCTGCAACCAAGAATAAATCAATGCCGGAATCAAACCTTTAAGACCTGTACCATAAAACTGTGAGCTGGCCAAAGTATTCTTATCCAGCATATAGATTGCTGTAAGCATTCCCAGGCTGGTGAATATAGTCATGGTAAGTATAAACCATAGTATGAACTGCTTCCTAGAAAGCAATTGGGGTTTCTTCCAGCCAATCCACATGGCAAAGGATGAAGTTGTTCTGCTTGTAAAAAACCAGTATGTATAGGGAATGATGCTGAATAAGATGAGCTGAAGGACTGCACTGATGAGCAATGACAATGTCAACGGAATACCCTCCCTTTAATAAGAACAGCCTCAATATATCATGGACCGCTGCTTACCAGCGGGAAGAGACCGTAACTTGCAGGTTAGGTGGAGTAGTTGGTTGCGGATTGCTACTCAGGCAGTGGTAATACCGCCAACATCATGAACTGCCCATTCTCATATCTGAAACTGACGCTTCCTTGAAGCTGTTGAACCGCATACTCAATGCTTTCGATTCCGAACCCTCTACGCCCAAAGTTCCGCTTGCTGGACAAAAAAGAGCCCTGCCCGTCCTCTGTAAGCAGAGATGCAGGATTCTTTAAAGAAATCACCAATAACCCGTCGCAATAAATCACTTCCAGCCCAATAACATTCTGCTCTGACTCTGGTAATCTCTGAACCCCTTCGATTGCATTATCTAATGCATTGCCTAAAATAATTGCAATTTCAACCTCTTTGCCTGCAAGTAACAGGTCTTGCGGGATGCAAAAATGAGATTGCATTGTAACTTGATGTAGCTCGGCTTTGGCGAACTTCTCATTATAGATGGCATCAATAGCTATATTTCCAGAAGAAATATACTTTTCTCCTGCCTCCTGTGTCGAAGCAAGCTCCGCAATATATCGCTTGGCTTCTTGTACAGCTCCTTCATCCAGCAGAGAATGAATAAGGATCAACACATGGTTCAGATCATGCCGCAAACGCTGTGCTTCCTGATTATCTTTCAGTTTACTCGTGTAATCCTTCACTTGCTGCTGAAGCAAATGATTATGCAATTCTATTTGCATCCGTTTCATTAACTTTTGATATATAAACATTACAGCCACATTAATTACAAGAATCCCAAGCAGGATGAATACAAAATCAAACGGAATATCAAAAGGTTTATCACTGGAATGTCTCAGATTCACAATAATAATAAGCAAAGAACCCGCCGAAACAAGATTCAGCACAGCCCAATCCTGATTCGACAGTAACGTTGTGGTATCCACTTTGAACAACCGCAGCAATAGCAGACATAACATGATGCTTAGCAAAACAACAAATAGGAAAGCAAAAGATAACCACCAGAAATTAACTGTATCTATTCCCTCGGCATTGAGTGGGATATGCTGAATCCCAGACCATACCAGCATCTCAATAACCACCGTAAACACTGTATAGAAACTGCTAAAGAACAGCTTTTGTAGCACACTGCCGCGGAAATAAATAATGGTAATCAGACTATACACAAGCAGGTGAAGGATGACCGAATCAACTAGAGGTAAGCTAGCAGCGGTAAGCGATTTAATTATATAAAAGATAATAAGACAACCTATAAATGACTGTTTGCTCCTGCTCAGGATCAGGAATTTCTTGAGAAAAATATAAAATGTGACCCCTTGCGGGACATATATAAGGACGAGCATAAATACACCAAAAAAGTAAGGACTAATCTCCCGGATGAAAGACATTTATCTTAAGAGCCTCTTTTCTATAAAGGCATGGTATGACCGTAAAGAATCAGAGCTTCTACTGCGGCTGACGGGAAGCTCCACCCCGTTCTTCAGCTGAATAAGTTCTTTGCTTAAAGAACGAACATACAGCCAATTTACTAGGAATCCCGTATGTACGCGACAAAAATCATGTGATCCCAGCTGTCCTTCCAACTCTCTCAGTTTGCCATAATACGAGTAAGTCCCTTGTTCAGTACAAAGGACCAATTTTTTGCCTCGTTCTACCGTGATATACATAATATCATCTACCCTTAAATTATAGCTCATATGATGGATTGAGAATGACAGCACGTTGTTTCTTTGCATGCATTGCTGAATGGCTTTGACTGTGGCGGTCTGCAGTTCATGTTCATCAATGGGTTTCAGCAGATAGCGATAGGGATGAACCGCAAAGCTTCTTCTCATATAACTTGTATGGCTGGTGACATAGATAATTAATACCCTGGCATCTTTGAGCCGGATCTTCTCTGCGACTTCTATACCGTTATACTCGGGCATCTCCATATCCAGATAAACTATATCGTATGCGGTATTCGTCATTGCCTGAAGCAGGGTTTGGCCTGATTCAAAAATCTCAATAGAGGCAGTCATCCCTTGCAGGCTGGTTATCTGCTTCATGAGTAATTCTTCCAACCGCGAGGCATCTTGCCTCTGATCGTCACAGATAGCAATGTGAAGATTCATATTATGTATCCCTCCAAGTGAACGTAATTCTATCATATTATAATTTGAAAAAATATGAAGAACCGCCAAAAAGCCGATCCTCTCGGACCGGCCTATAAACTCTTTTTTACAGGGAAGTTTTTACCCTAGTCAATTCATCGGAATCGCGGACGCCAGCCGCCGAAACTGGATGAAAATAAACAGAGCGGTCAGCATCACCACAATTCCTGAACCGAGGAACCATAGCTGCACACCGTATCGATCCACCACAGGTCCTGCCAACAGCAGCCCAATTGGCGAAGACAACATCATAATGCTGGTCACGAGTGAAATGACACGCCCAAGCATCTCGGGTTCAAAAGAACGTTGGATCATCGCCATGAAGGGACCATTGAAGAAGGGTGCCGCACTGCCCATCAAGAACGAGAGAATGGCAAAAATCACAAATGCATTCGGACCAATCAAACCACTGATCACACAGGTAAGACCGATGACTAGCAGACCTACGCTCATATAGCTAATGTCGCTCCATTTAGATGAGAACATCGACAATAGCAGACCACCTAAAATCATCCCGATGCTGAACACCGCTTCCACCAGGCTGGCACTGTATCCTCCACGGCCAAAATGAGACAATGTCATATAAGGAAACAGTGTCGCCAATGGCATAAATGCGATACTAAACACCGCAGTAGCCCCCGTAATCAACACAATGGGTTTCGCTTGAATGAGTGCGTTCCAACCCAAACGGAATTCTTGAACGAAAGACGGCGCAACTGTAGCCTCCACTTTAGGCTGATGGATCTTCACCATGAACAGCATCAGATTCGCAATCAAAGCCCCGGCCACATCGAGTAGTAATACTGCCCCGAGCGAAGTTGCCGAGTAAACCGCTATCCCAAGTGCAGGACCCATTACATTCGAGAAAGAGAACACCATCTGCTGCCAGCCCGCGACTCTTGTCAATTCTTCTTCAGGTGCAATCAACGGTACAGCCGCCTGAAAAGCCGGAGCATGAAAGGCTGATGCCGCCGAACGCAGGCTCAGAATGACATACACAAAGCCAAGTCCCGGTTCCCCCCACATGAAATAAATACCTAGTATCAGACTGAAGAGCGCAATTGCGCTATCAGCAATAATCATCGTTATTTTACGATTCCAACGGTCCAGCCAGACCCCTACAAAAGGACCCAAGACCGCTTGCGGCAAAAACGCTGCCAACCCAGCAATCATCAAAACTGCCGCTGACCCTGTCGATTCCGTCAAGTGCCAGATCACCGCGAATTGAACCATCGAACTCGTGAGAATCGAGAAAATCTGTCCGCTAAAAATAAGGGCGAAGGCTTTTTTCCATTGTATTTGCATAAGGTCATCTCCTTTGATTAAAAACTTAAATAAACTCATTCCATGAGCATAGGCACACTGAAACAGGCACATCACAAATAAACTCATTTCCATATCTCAAAAAAATGAATGAGTCCACTTGTCTTGCACCACTGATTACCATAAACGAATGGAATGGGTCACAAGGAGCACCTCCTGGAAAAAATTATGTTCATTATAACATCGCATCTCTTCCCTGAGCCAGTTCCAATTGTTCTTTTTACGAAAAATTTGATCTATCTCTATCTTCCGAATAAATTCCTAAATAAGGGAGAAGATAAAAATCACTTAACATCTCATTTATTTAAGGAGAATTGCATGCGGAAATTTTTTAACGCCAAGACACCTCCGTCTAATCCTAAGGTGCACCCTCAATTGGAAGCCGAAAATGAGCTTTCAATGAAGGATCTTTTTTCCCATGCTATCTCTGCGTCTCTCGAAGACAACTTACAGATTATTAATAAATGTTTTGCCAATTGTTCGGACCTAAAGGTTATTCCATGGCATTATGGCCCGGATCTTAAGTATGAAGCCTCATCCGTCTATTTCAATACACTTACTAAGTCTGACCCTACAAATTATTTTAAAGATGTCTTGCAGAATTTAGTTCCGCATGAGCTGGGTCCCACCTTGGACGTAACCGTTGAAGATGTCATCTCCTATTTTGAAAAAAATGGTGTTTCATCACCGCTGCTTGAATTAATGGACAATATCGGTCAAGCCATTAAGGGGATTCTTGATGGGAAAGTTGTCCTTTTCTTTACAGGTTGGCAAAAAGCCGTTGCCTATTATGCCTTCGATGTAGAACAGCGCCAAACCTCTGAGCCCATTTCAGAGCCTACTGTTCAAGGTCCCCACGTCAGCTTTATAGAAAGCTTGGAGCGTAATGTAGGTGTTATTCGTAGTTTGCTGAAATCTACTAATCTTAAGTTCGAGTTCTTTACCTCTGGTAAGCAGGTTCAAAGAACGTTGTCCTATGGTTATCTGGATGGAGTAGTCAAAGCAGAAACATTAAATCAATTCAAACAACGGATAGCAAGTATTGATCAGGAAGAAATTCTTGACGTCTCCTATCTCGAAGAGTGGATCGGTGATTCGCTCTACTCACCATTTCCACAAGTCCGCTATACAGAACGACCGGATACAGCTATAACAGCTCTGCTAGACGGGAAGATTATTGCTATGGTTAACGGAAGTCCTTCCATTCTGATCTGTCCCGGGAATTTCATGGAGTTTTTTACGAATAGCGAAGATTATTACTACCGGACTATTTTTTCATCATTGATAAGACTGATTAGGGTCGCTGCCTTCATCATCGCCCTGCTGTTACCCAGTACCTATATTGCCTTATCCAACTTCCATTCCGAACTAATTCCCACGGTTCTGCTGCTTGCTATTCTAAACACACGCGAAGGAATCCCCTTTCCGGCTATGGTTGAAGCTTTGATCATGGAGTTTTTCTTTGAGCTATTGAGAGAGGCGGGCATACGCTTACCCAGACCGATTGGATCGGCCGTCAGTATCGTTGGGGCTTTGGTCATTGGACAAGCTGCTATTCAATCGCAGATTGCCTCTCCGGTCATGGTCATTGTCGTCGCTTTGACGGGCATTGCCTCATTTGCGCTACCTCAATACAATATGGCAATTGCGCTGCGGATTTTACGGTTTCCCTTAATGATTCTCGCGGCAACATTCGGAGGACTTGGCATCATGGTCGGTTTTATTCTAATTTATCTCCATCTGGCTACCTTGCGCTCTTTAGGAGAACCGTATTTAGACTCGTTAGCTCCGTTAGATCTTAAAAGAGTACGTGATTCTATTTTTCTACTTCCGAGAAGACTGCTGCTTCATTCACCACGGAATCGACACCTATATAAAAAGACTTCGGGAAGGAAGTAGATATAGTGAAGCGGCTTACTACCATACTAATTTCCCTTCTTGTACTCACTCTAACTAGCGGATGCTGGGATAATAAAGAATTGGACGAGTATGGGTATGTGCAGGCGGTCGCCATTGACCAAAGCGAAGACAATCGGATTGTAATCACGACACATTTCTATAATCCTTCCACCAAAATAGAAATGGGACAAGCAGGGGATCCAGCGTCCAAGGGAATTAATATCGTTACGAGTGGAGAAACCTTTTTTGAAGCAATAAGGGAGATCCCGGCAAAATTTGGTCGAAAAGCCAAATGGGATCATATGCGTGTCATATTAATCGGGGAGCAACTAGCCAGAACCACGAACATCCGGGAGGTACTTGATTTTTTCTCCAGGGATCAAGAACCGCGTGGTACCGTTCTTCCTCTCATCGCTGAGCAATCTGCGGCACCATTTTTAGATATCAACCCGTTTATCGAGCAGACCATTGGTCAACAGTATAAGAGAATGGAGACGAGCGGTGCTCTATATGCCGCAAAAACTTCCAAGATTCCTCTCTATGAGCTGGCTATACAAATGTGTAGCCCCTCCAATACTTCCATCATCCCTTACCTGCATAAGACCAGTTTGGATCATAAACCATTGATATCTGGGCTGGCTGTAATTCATGACGGTAAAATGATTGACATTCTAAAGGAGAAGGATACCGAAGCATTCATGATGCTGACGGATAGATATATCTATGGAGTACTAGAATTTCCTTGCCCGGATGAGACCGAAGTACCGCTTCGGAAAAAAGAAACGCTTGAAGTGCTTACCTTCAACAGTACGCTTACTCCAATCGTAAAAAATGGTTCTGTGTCCGTCGGTGTAAACATTGCTATTGAAGGAATGATCGGAGAATTACGTTGCTCACATTTAAAAAACAATAAGGACATGAAGCTTTTTGAGCAGCGTATCATAACTCAGGTTGAACAACAGGTTGAGCACGCAACCAAGTTTTTGAAAACAAAAAAGATCGACGCACTCGGAATTGGCAATCAGATTTACCGGAAAAATCCGCAGCTGTGGAAACAACTAGAGCCTCAATGGAAGGATACATTCGCCCAGACTCAGTTCGATATCAACGTTGATGTCAAAGTGTTAAGCACTGGAATGAACTCAGGCACAATATTTGGAACAAAGGAGAAGTAGCTATGGTGGGAAAAATAATCTGCGTTCTCTTATTAGCTTCCGCTATGCTAGCCCATGACATCCCAAGGTTTAGACAAGCCTCCATCCGCGATCGAGTAGTTTATGGAGTATTATTACTACCCGTACTTTATCTCGGATTTATCTTTATTGCAGCTAAGCCATGGCCCAATTTAGATTCCATCTTCAATTTATTCACGGCTCCAGCTGAGCACATCGTCCATTGGATCAACCCTGCCATTTCATAAGCTTAAAGAATGAGGAGGAACGTATGAATAAGCAAGAACGTGTTAGTTCGATCCAAATGTCCATGCTGTTTCTCTTCTTTATGACCGGTTCCTCAATCGTTATCGTCCCTGCGTCACTAACTAACTTTGCTGGCAACGGAGCCTGGATATCCCTCTTAATCGCCTCTGCCATAGGAATGGCTCTGCTTTCCGGTATTCTATATTTGAACCGACGAGCGCCAGATCTTTCGCTTGTGGAACAAAGCCGCTCCGTACTTGGAAACGGACTGACCCTCGTCCTCCTGATTCCTTTCACTTGTGTGCTGTTTTGGAATGTCGCAGGAATTGTAATTGAGATCGGAACCTTTTTCAAAAGTACGATGTTAAAAGAAACGCCCACTTACGCGGTAAATACCATGTTTTTTATAACGATTGCGATGACAGCTCTAGCTGGAATCGAAGTAATTGCACGCATGGCAGCCGTCCTAATGTCACTAATGTTCGGATTTATCATCTTAGTCTGGATACTCGTAGCAGGGTTGTATCATCCCGAGTACCTACTGCCCATCATGCCTGATGGATTTAGGCCTATCCTAAGCGCTGCATATGTAGTCTATGGCTTCCCCTATTCCGAGCTTATCGTTTTTTCGATGATTTTACCGTTCGTGCGTAAAGAAGACAATTCTAAACTGGGAAAACAGATGTATCTTGCACTCATCATCAATGCCCTGACGTTAATTGCTTCTGTCATTAGCAGTATTATGGTATTGGGACCACTGTCCGGCAGCTTGAAATATTCATTATATCAGTTGGCGAGACTCATTTATTTTCAGGAAACCATTGAAAGAATCGAATCCGTGATTGGTTTTTCACTCATTATCGGCTTCTATTTCAAGGCTTCTATCCTGCTGCTTATTCTTATTAAAGTACTAAAGGAGCTTCTGAGATTGAAGGATGAACGTTTAATTGTTTTCCCACTTGCTTTTGTCTGCCTGCTGTTATCTGTAACGACTTACACACAGGAGTCTGAGCTTGAGAAAATCGTGAATACTACATGGCCCTTGATCACTAACCTAGCTTACATCCTGCCGTTTCTTCTAATTCTATTGGTCACTTTTATTCGTTATCATATAAATCAACACAAAAAATAACCCGTTCTAAACGGATTCAATATCCCCTATCTCATTTCGCAGACTTCAGCTTCTTCTTTTCTTGGATCCAGCCCGCCAGCAAAAGTATTGCTCAACATAATTGCTTGCCATCGCGATTGAAGATTCTGAGATTTCTGGACCCAGAGGACGTTATTTGCAATTTTTTGGCCTGTGGAGCAGAGTTTAGGACTCCACTGACGCTATCTCATATAAAAAGACTCATATTGAGTGTTTTTTTATGGGAATAGCTGCTATACAGTCCGCTAGGATGCAAAATATAGACCCATGACACGTTTAAGGTCAGCTGTGTCCGATGGGCTTGGTCTGTGCAAGTGTTATTGGATCAAACGAAGCAAAGTAGGGATGCCCAACAGCCACTTTTAGCTTATTAGGACACCCCTGTTAAGTTTATTACGTTACTCGCTCTAACCAATAAATTCTTGAACCCACTCGCTGTTATAGTAACCTATTCCAATTTCTGTAAAGCTACTATTCAGGATATTGGCACGATGACCAGGACTGTTCATCCATTGGTTCATTACTTCTTCTGCGCTCGACTGACCTTTGGCGATATTTTCCCCCGCTGAATTGTATGAGATCCCGAATGCTTTCATCATATCAAACGGAGATCCATACGTAGGAGACTGATGGTCAAAATAGTTATTGTCATACATATCCTGCGCTTTAGCCAAAGCCATTTTCGAAAGTTCGCTATTTAAGCTAAGAGGCTTCAAGCCTGCATTCGTTCTTTCTTTATTCACCAGATCCAATACTTGCTGTACCGATTGGGATGTATTGGTGGATGGTTGTGGATTTGCAGACTTCTGTGGGACAGCAGAATGTTGCGGATTTGCAGAATATTGTGGTTTCGCCGACTGCTGCGGATACGTTGTTTGATCTGTTGTGCTTCCTGTAGGTGGATTGGTACGGATGAACCCATCCAGCCATTTCGTTACATCGCCAGGAACTTGTTTAGTCTTAATTGTTGTATTCCCTGCATTCTCCGTGGAAATGGAAGATGCTTGCGTTAAAGTTGAACTTGAGGTAGTTTTACGAGCATGATTGTCAACCTTCGTTTGTTGAGTTGTCATTTGGTTGTTGGCCGAGTTATTACCCGAACAAGCAGTAACGAGTAATAGCGCTACTATTACGATAAATGGTTTAATAAGAACCCCTCCTGATTTGGCAAAGTAGTGACTTAATCGAATAAAGTTTTTGTAAAGTACCCCTGATTTATTCATCCCTAATTCAAAAATATAAAAAGCAAAAAAGTCCACTCGCAACATGGTTGCTGTGGACTTAATCTTAGTGGATATTTTAGATGCGTCGATATAGTTACATTTATAGTAAATTATAGAATTTTTTACTAATTAATGTTATGCTTTATTAAGATCATAAAGTATAACATCAAATAAGATTTGGACAAACAAGCTTATAGAAATAAGCAGGCTTTGTTAGGTAAATAGATACTTTTAGATTACTTAATGTAATGTGATTGCAAAATTATTACAAGGAGTGATCATGCTATGTTAGAAGGTATCTCGATAAAACAAGTCTCCATTTATTGTCCTGAAAGAGTGATTAACAACCAATATTTTATTGACCATTTTCAAAAGCAAGGTATAGATATTAAGCGGATTCTTAAAAAGACAGGCAGAAAAAACCGCCATGTTATTGAAGGAACGAAGGAGAACTCGTTGACGATGGCGATTAATGCCGCTCAACAGGCAATTGATGCTGCATCATTGAATTCTGCAGATATAGACCTGATTCTTTTTTCCAGCTCAACTCCGGAATATTTATCACCTACGAATTCATTGCTTATTCACAAAGCTATCAAAGGTAAAGATGATACGCTTTGCTATGACTTGAATGGTAATTGTATAGGAATGTTTATTGCGGTTGAACAGGCTGCTCGTACTTTATACGATGATCCTGATAGAGATAGAGCGTTGGTTATCGGTTCGGATTTTTTAAATTTATGGGCTGATCCTTCACATCCAATAACATATTCAATTTTTGGCGATGCCGCCGTAGCCCTCATTTTAGAAAAAGATCATTCAGAGAGTGGATTAATTGACGTAAGGTATCTTTCGGACAGCCGTTTTACAGAAGAAATTGTGTACCCCGCTCAAGGATTGGCTAAGTCTTTGCGTGATGGGGCTGAACACCGCTACTTACACTGGGGGAGATTCAGCGGAATAGACAGTGTACGATTTGCGGAAGCATCTATTGTTGAATTATTAAACAAACATCACCTAACATTCGAGGATATACAAGTTTTTTGTTTTTCACAATTTACATTGGCTAATATTAAATTACTTCAAGCTAAGCTGAACCTGGATCAACATAAAATTATTTATGTAGCCGACGAATATGGCTATACAGGCACAAGCAGTCCCTTTCTGGCCTTATATTGTGCTATTGAACATGGTTTGATCAAACGTGGCGACAACTTATTATTTTGGACATTGGGGTCAGGTTATCAAGCCGGTTCAATGTTATGGCGTTATTGACATGAGGCTCCATTCATTCATCCTATCACTATCGAAACTCCACAATACACTAACAACAATCCCATCAGTATATTAAATTGACTTCTATATTTAGATATCATTTTTTTGAAAAGAGAACCACATAAACACCAACTAAAAGTGCCCATAAACCCGATGAATGCTAAGACTATAGAGTAACTCAATAAGCTAAAATAGGAAGAATGAGAGGTAAGAATAAATGTAGATGTAACTGTGATTCCATATAATATCCCTTTAGGATTAATAAATTGTAAAAGCATACCCGCAATAAAACTGTTGTGTTTATCGCCACTTCCATCACTTTCTTGATGTTTACTTGTAATAATTTTAAATGCTAAATAAAACATGTAGACTCCGCCTATCACAGCCATAATAGATTCAATCTTAGGGATAAAATTGATAAGAAGTATATTAAAATAGCAACATAGCAATATAATCACGAAAAAACCTGTGCCCACTCCTAAACAAAATCTCATTGTTTTTCGTAAACCAAACTGGTTTGCAAAAGTCATTGCCATAATGTTATTGGGTCCCGGAGTAAAGCTAGCCACAAATGCATATAAAAACAAAGAAACAATCACTGAATTCCACCTCGTTGTATGTTATAATGTATTTATCAGACGCTATAACGTCCTTATGTGCGTTTTATTGTATATCCTGGTCGTTATAAAGTAAATAGGGATAGGAGAATTACCGTGGAAGAGATAAATCAAATCATTGCGGAGAATATAAAAAAGATTAGAAGAAGTAAAGATTTAAGCCTGGAAAAGGTGGCTGAATTAACAGGAGTAAGCAAAACAATGATTGGTCAAATCGAAAGAGGCGAATCGGCACCTACCATTACAACCATTTGGAAGATCGCCAATGGATTAAAAACTTCATTTTCTGCGCTGATAGATTACCCAAAGCCTGACACAAGAGTCGTATTAAGAAATGAAATTCAACCACTGCTTGAAGACAACGGAAAATATCGGGTGTACCCATCTTTCCCATTTGATGAAAGCAAACGATTTGAGGGTTATACAGTTGAGATAGACAAAGGTGGATACCTTGATGCCAATCCACATATGGAAGGAACTGAAGAATTAATCACTGTATTTGATGGTGAATTGTCTTTGCGTGTCAATGATAATGAATATCTATTAAAATCTGGTGATTCTATCACGTTTAACGCAGACAAACCCCATGTATATTATAATCCAGGACAATCATTGACCCGTTTAAGCATGATCTTATATTATTCTAGTTAGCAAAAAAACCAAGGTTCTTAAACCTTGGGATCAAATCTTACTATGATAACCTGCGGAGATAACACTCAGCCTCCCCATTATGAACCGTCCAGCATTAACTTATAAACCTTACCGTCTTTTGCATATTCATTATTAAAAAGCAGGGCATCCCCTTCTCTTTTCAGGAATTTCAGATTGTCTCCAAAAAAAGGAAGGTCGTTTGTTTCGGCATATTTTTGCTGCTCTACGTCAAGAAGTGCCTTGTACAACAATGTTTTGGCACCTGTTTTACGATCTATCATCATGAGGAAACCTTGCTGATTGGACCGAATCAGCAGAAAATCTTGGTTCTCCGTAAACATCTGTTACGGTCAGATAGATTAGGCCTTTCGGCGTCTTCTGAAAATCGAACTGAACAGCATCGAATAACTGCGAACCAAGGTTCGTTAGCAAACGAGTTTGTCCTGCGGAATCTGTTAGATATAAACCCCCTGTTTTTTTATCCACTGTATAAGTAGATCCAGCAAATTGTGCGCTGGCACTAGCATAGTTCAATAGCCCAGTTGCTGTATATATCCTCTTCGTCGCATCCCAGCTGACCGTTGTTCCTCCTAATGAATTTACAAGAAAACGGGCAGGTACATAGAGTTGACCATTAATTTCAAAAGGAACACCTTCTACACTTACCAATTTACCATCAAGGGCCCCCTGTTTACTTCCAATACGAACGGCTATCTTTTTTCCCCATCCAGTAAACTCCGCTCTTTGATGCGATTTATCCCATACAACCTTAAGTCCTGCCGCTTCCCAGTGACTGGCTGAAACATAAGTAATCCCATCCTTTACTAGTGCAGCGCTCGTACCTTTCCCGCCTCCATCCATAATGAAAGTGAAGTAAGCGGGCAATGCCGCATTCGCAACTGGAGCAGCAAGCAATGATGCAACAAGTATTGGAGCTAGCAACCATCTTTTATCCATATCTTGATCAACCTCCATGTTAAAAACATCATAAATTCTTCATAGGGTATAGACGCAGTTTAATTCCAAAGGTTCCTAGAAGTTAACAATAATAGTAAATTATAAGATCAAAGTCTCTCCTTCTATTCATCCTCTCATCTGCCTCTTTTTCTCTCATTTCGTTGTTCCCCCAAGAATCTGTGAAAGTTTTCTCATAAATTGATAGGGAGGTTGGCGCCAAACCTTAAACAAAAAAATTGAAAGAAGGCAATTACAATGGCTTTAGGTTGTGATACAGCTACAAATGTAACAGCAGCAAGATTAACTACACTTAAAAATAATAAATTCACATTCGTTTGCCGATATTTGAATCGCGTCGAAGGATACCAGGATGGTCTCACCTCAGCTGAGATTACACGGATTTCAGATGGGGGATTATATATCATATCCCTTTATCAAATCAGCAAATCGCTCGATCATTTTACGAAAGCCAATGGGGTTAAAGATGCTGAAACGGCTGTAGGATTAGCAAGTGATTTGGGACAAACCAGCAGCACTCCGATTTATTTTGCGATAGACCGCGATATGACCTCTACCGAAATCACAAACAATATAGTACCTTATTTTCAAGGCATAAAATCAGTGCTAGACAGCAGTACTAAAAATTCCAAAGGTTATAAAATGGGTATCTACGGATCACGAGCAGTCTGCTCTCATATTCGAGGCACTAATTCCGCCACAACACGTTACACCTTCATCGTAGATAATGACTGGCAGGGAACCTTCGAGGATTGGAACCTGCGACAATATAATTTCAACACTGAGGTAGGAACAAGCACTGGCAAAATCAACGTAGACTATGTAGAGTCCTCCTCACATAGCGGTGGAGGCTGGAAAAAGTAATTTATTCGACTTTTATCGGTGACGAGGCGGCGTTATACAAAAGCAGATGATGATAGATTTAAATAAAATCTCGTTATTATAAAAATAGTAAAAAGACAACCAGGCATGGATTATCCGATTAATGGAGAAGCTCTGCCTGGTGTTTTTGGTTTGTAGCGGTTTGTTTAAGCAGATAATCATAAATCGTAGCTATCCGATTTTAATGTCTTCTTTGGGCAACCCTCGGAGAAAAATACGCAGAATTTTCCAATTCCCAGCCGAATTACGATCGAGCATCCATTCCACACTGACAGCAACTCGCTTTCCTCACTGATAGCAGCTTGGTTTCTTCACTGACAGCAGCTTGCTTCCGCTATCCTCTCCCCGTATATTTTATCGCTGTAACTTTATGCAACCTATGAGATAACTGCACTTTATACACTTATTTCGTCTGTAAAAGGCTAACTTCTCACTTTAACTGTATTCTATACAATTAAAAATCACAGTTATCAAATTTAGCGGCAAAAAACTAAAAAATAGGTGTACAAAATACAACTATCTTCATGAGCGAGTTTTTCGAGCGAAAATAGCTGTACAAAATACAATTAAAAGCCGCTACATATTAAATTCGTCCGCTCTCCATATAAAAAAGGGGCGAGATCTTTGTAGATCACCCCCTGCTCCACTTGCTCCTATTTAGAATCGCCTATTTGATCATATGCTGGATCATACGTCCACTTCAGGCCGTTGTCCTTACTCGACAGATAGATGGTACCTACAGTGTTGCCCTCTTTGCTGAGCAGAATAGGATACAATCCTTCTTTTCCATTAAAAATAGGTGAAAGCGGCGTTTTTTGATATTCATTAAAGGTTTCCGGAAGGGATACCACGAGTTTTTCCCATGACTGTCCCTTATCTTTGGTCCAATAAATAACTGGCCCATTATCTTCATAATATCTGAACCCTAAGAATCCGATATCCTTGTTAGAAAACCCTGCCCCGGCTAAACTTTCCGCGTATAAATCGTTAGGATTTCCAAGCTCCGTCCATGTCTTCCCGCCGTCAGAGGTCTGGTATACATAATTTAATGAGCGTCCCACGCCTGCAGAACCTCCGGAGACGATCCATCCATTTTGTTTGTCGGTAAACCCGATGAACTTGGCGTCATAACCCTTGGCACCTGCAATGTTGTAGTTATTCCACGATTTCCCCATGTCATCACTGATTAATACATGTAGAGGGGATTCTTTACCATCCGCAAATCCATATACAATTGCAGTTTTGTCCTCGGAGATATAAAATCCGGTATCCGCTCTCCCCATCCCCATTTCTGTTCCAGTCGTATCAAGTTTTAAAGGCGTTTGCGCTTGGATCTCCCCTTTCCGATAGGAGACAGAGACATTACCATCCTCGTCCATGGAATACGCATTCCCAGCGTCATGCACAACCACTTGTTCGCCACTAGAGCTGTAGGAATAGATAGTACCTGGTTTGAGCGCGGTATCTGTAGATTGGCCGGTTAGGTTGGTACAGGCTGCTAGCACTGCTGTTACACTAACCACCATTAAGACCGCAAGAAATGCGCCTACTCCATTTCGTTTTTCTTTCATATTTAAAATACTGCCAAATCGCTGCTTCATCGAGTGTTTTCCTCCTGCAAAATTCGTTGATAAAGCTACATGCCGTGTAGCATTACTTTGCATAACCGATAAAATGGCTTCGCAGTATTTCTTTCGATATGCCGCATTTTGCTTACGTACAACGGTGTCATCACAATAAATTTCAATTTCGCGGACAGCTTCGCGTGCCATGAACCAGACCAATGGATTAAACCAATGCAGTGCCTGCACAATCAGTAGCAGTAGCTTATATATGATGTCATGCCTTTTGTAATGGACCAGCTCATGTTTTAAGATAAACTCCAGCTCTTCGTCACTATATTGATCATGCGGCAAGAATAGTGTTGGCTTGTAAAAACCCATTAGCATCGGATTCGGAACTTTACTGCTTATCAGAACCGGAATCGCGGGTGTTACATGCATTTCTTTAGCGACTTGTTTGAGCTTGGCGAACATATCCTCTCTCTGAAGAGGGCTGCTCCAACGTAATACCTGTTTTCTGAAAAAGAAATAACTCAGCAAATGATACCCTAAAAAAAGCACAGCTCCAG
Source organism: Paenibacillus sp. FSL R7-0048 (assembly GCF_038004505.1). Classification (NCBI taxonomy): domain Bacteria; kingdom Bacillati; phylum Bacillota; class Bacilli; order Caryophanales; family Paenibacillaceae; genus Paenibacillus; species Paenibacillus sp. FSL R7-0048. Next base: position 4,543,863 of record NZ_JBBORF010000001.1, read on the forward strand.
TAACCCAGATGTAAGCAAAAATATTAATTATAGAAGGGATATGGCTTACATCCCCTGTCTGGACCGGCTGAGAGATTACTGGCGTATCCGCCTGCAAATTCTGGGACACTGAGCTTTGAAAGACAGTTGCTATGGCCTGACCTTCGGGTAGGTGAATCGCCACAGGAGGATTGGTAAACGAAAAGTTGAATGGCAACAATAATCGCAGGGTTAGGATCAACCATATCCAATAGCTCAACTTAGCCGAATAATGTTTTCTTAACAAGGGAGTTAATGTGATTAAGCCGATAATAACTAAACTAAGGGTCACAGAAATAACCAGAAAATCTGTAAAAAGACCTGTTATCATCAGGATTCCTCCTTATCTACTCTATCGAGCATTTCCCGCAACTCAGCAAGATCGCTTTTATCAATCGCCTTCCCGTTGTATAAGGACATCACCATATCCTGCACAGAGTTGCCAAACAGCTTTTCAAGCGTAGACTTCCCTTCGCTCTCTTTATAATCTGTCTCAGAAATTGCAGCGAGATAACGGTTGCTCCGCCCTTCTTTTTCGCAAGATAGAAAGCCCTTTTCAACCAGCCGTGACAGCACTGTCATCAAAGTTGCAAGCGCCCACTTACGTTTATCCCCCAGTTGATTCAAAATATAAGAGGAGCTAACCCAACTCTCGGCTCGCCAAATCACCAGCATAATTTCCAGTTCAGCATCTGGCAAGCGTTTGATTTTGTTATTCATCCATATTTCTCCTTGTTATACATTTGTGTAATACATTCATTATACAAACGTGTAATTAAAAAGCAAGCACATTATTTCTAAAATATGTATACATTCTTAGACGTTTATTATTTTAATAAAGGTTTCACAAGTCCAGTAGCAAATAATAAATAGAACCCTAGGAATTTTTATAAGATTCCAACAATGATAACCAACGCACACTCAGCTGAAATTTATAACTATTTTGGAAACTAAGTGATTGGTCTGCATTATTCTTAAGTAAGGAGGTAGGTTATGAAAAAATTTAGTATTCTATCATTTTCACTGATAATTTTACTAATTTTATTATTTGTATTAGTCAGACCCACGCAAAAGATCGTAAGTGTCAATCTTGCATCCGAAACAACAGAAATTACTTATACTGACCGTGAAAGCCTTCAAATCTTCGAAGATGCTATAAGAACTGTAAAAAAAGTACGCGGGTCTGTTGATGTGGGTGAACCGACTTATCGAATGACCGTTACCTACGCTAATTCAAAGGTGGTCGGATTCAGCCTTTATATGGATTTTAAAACGAAAGATGGTTTCCTGATTAAAGCTAGCAATAGCGAAAAGATGCTGGATTTAAGAAATAAGAATTCGGTTGAGCTAGCTGATCTGTTAAGTAAAAAAAAGGAAGATTAAAATTTGGAAACTCAATCTAAAAATAGGCATGGTTATCATACAAATGTAAAAACAAGCCATCCTTTAGTACTAACTAAGGATGGCTTGTTCGTAATTATATTATTTTCCTGCGCTTCAGATATACTGTCCCGCTCCGCTCAGAGCGCTGCAATTCTCTGCTGGATGCGTGGGAATAATGCAAAGGCATTCTCATAAAATACTTTCTCGTGGTGCTGCTCAGGCACAAGCCGGCGGACGAACTCCGCATACAGGTCAATAGGCGCGAGTGGCCAATCGGTACCGAACAACATTTTTTCATAGTGATCAGAGTACACCAACGCCCGGCGAAAATGATCCATAAACAGGGTTTCATTCATGAACCGCTCAAAATGAGGCCGATCACCAACAACGAGACCGGACAAATCGGCATAGACGTTCGGATTCTTGGCGACCACTTCGGCAGCATCCATCACCCATGGATCGCCTAGATGGCAGATCATAAAGTTCACGTCGCGCCGTTGGAACGCCAGTTCGTCCACGGTAAGCGGATGCGCATACTTAAGCAATCCATTCATCGAATACGTATCACCGGTATGAATAACCACAGGTGTGCCGTACTTGGCGGCCAGCTCATAGATCGGCGAGTAGATTTTGTCATAAACGTAATGATGATAGTACCCGGCATAGAGCTTAATACCAGCTACCTCAGGAGCTTGCAGCCGTGCCTCAATTCGGTCCAGCTCATCCAAAGCATCCTTTCCTCCGAGCATATTCGGATTAATGCCCACGCATTCCATTAAGAATGGCGGCACACTGGCTTCCAAGTCGAGTCCCATCGGATTGGGAGAGGCAGAGTCAGGGAAGGCTCCCTTCGTCTGCTCCGTGACCCCCATACCAATGCCGAGAACAACGTCGTTCTTGTCAAACTCCGCTTTGAGCCCAGCAGCTGTGTAATCAACTTTGGAGAGGTCCAGTGCTGTCTGATGAAAGCTATCGATGTCCGACAGATGAATGTGAATATCAATGATTGGCATTTATAGTCTCCTTTTTGTCAGAAGCACTAGCAAAGGTCACCTTCATAAGATTACGAACTGCCTCTGGATCCAGAGCGAGCTCTCCCATGATCATGAAGGTCGGCTGTGTCCAAGCGGTTTCTCCGTTCAGAAGTAATAGATGGTGATTCACACCATATGTGAATACCTTATTGTTCACGTAAGACATAGCTCTCTGATTAGGATAACTATGCACCACATGCAGCATGTCTTTACGCGAAGTTGCACCGATTCGGATAAGCCCCTTGGATTCCAGATGGGCTTCGACCTTCCCGATAGGGAAGTTGCCTTCCTCTGGGAGCTCCATCCAGCCTTCCGAATAGATTGGTGAAGGCTTAAAGTAACTATCCTCGGATAGCGAATAATGCGGCAGCGTCATTCCACTTTCATTGGTTACTGAAATCAACACACAGAGCACAGGAACTCCGGGCAACATGAGGTAATGCTGATTGATCGTGATCTCCCGGTTTGCTTCCTGCTTCTCCATCGAAGTGGTCAGTCTCAATCCCTTCCAGACGTTACCGTGATCATCCATCTGCTCCGTCCAAGCTGCGCTTCTTGGCTCCTGCAACCGGCTAAATCCGCCTATGCCAGAAATACCCACACCGAGTCCACCATGCCAAGGATTCCACCAGGAACGTGGTTCAGCTTTCGGAAAGGTGCTGTCCAGCCACTCTTCTCCTTGGTGCTTCAAGGAATGCACAACGCTGCCGAAATCAGGAGCAGCTGCAATAGATAGAACTCCGTTGCTCACTGTGTAAATGGGACCCTCAGGTCCTTCTTCTATCCCACAAACAACGCTTGTTTCCGTTTGTGGAAACCAGAGGCCTGTTCGCTCTTGAATGCGATCCTCACCACGATAGACGACCCGGACCTTACGGCCAGATTCGTTGTGTTCTCGTGATTCTGTATCCTCAGTAGAGAGTTCAAAACCAGCGGAGTGCAAATTTTGTCCTCTTTGCAACTCCATCTCAGCGACACTTCGCTCCTCTTCTCCATCAGCCTGTACATACAATTCAAGGCTTCCATCAAGCGGTGTCATCTTTCGTTCGATTAGCTCGGCATGAAGTGCCCCTGCCGCAAAAGGATTTCCACCGCCGAGCGTTAGCTCAAGATGGTCATCCAACACCGGTATGACCGAATTCTGCTGTTTTAGGGCAAAGGCGCGGAATTCCGACCACTTAAGGAAGGTGTTAAGAGCAAACACCATAGTTTTTGTCCGTACGACATCTCCAGCGGAGATTCGGCCAAGATTATGCTCCAGCCCAAGCGGGTATTCCGGACGAAGCAATTTTAGCGAAGGATCCCAGCAGATTCCGCATGTGACGTTCTCTTCCTTGCAGAACAACCAGTTCTCCGTAATTTGTGCACTGTCCCAAAGACTTGGATCGCCTGAGTAAGCATCGCCCATGTCCACGTATTGGCCCTGATATGGCAAGATGAGCTGTTTACCGAAAAAGCCGAAATTCGTCAACAGATACATGTCTTCTTCCAGGATATCACTATTGGTATTGCAGACCTCACTATAAAACTCAGCGATTCCGTTGGCAAATAGCTTAGCCACTCTTTTTATCTCAAGACCCGGAAATTCTTCCGACTCGTAAAGAGCTTCGAGAACCTGACTCTCCCCTTCAGAATAGATCTTTACTTCTTTGGCCTGTTTCTTAGAGAATTCTTCTGCGAATGGCTTGCCTAACTTCGGATGGGTCAACCAGAAATTATGGCTCGAGCCGGGATATTCAATCCACATTCCATTGTCGGTATTATTAAGATGAATAGAGTAGGCGCCATTCACCGCCACCCACTGATCCCCGTTTTCCCCACCAAAGCGGCCATGCGTTCCCTTCATTAGAACGGATAGCTTGCTGATAAAGGTGACTGCCTTCTCTCCAACCGGAACGGCCGTTACCTCAATAGCCTGTGAATAAAGACCGTATGAATTTAGGGTAAAGGGTACTTGAATAGAAGCCTTACTCTTAGCTGGAACAGTAAAGCTTACTGTACGATCCGCCCACATCAGGAATTCGTCTTCGGGCAAATCAAAAGAAAATTCTGCTTCTGCAGCAAAATTATTCTCCACATTAAGGTACAGTTCCGAAGGAAGACCCAGATACAGTTCCCGGTGTGGCAGCGCTATCTTCATTTTGAGTGGGAATTTAGGAGCAACGCCAATGCGGAATTCAGCACGCTTGCCACCGATGATCCACTTGCTAAAAACAACAGGGTGTGTCTTCTTATCATTTTGCTCTTCCCGAACCGAATCAAGCTCAAAATCACCTTCCACGATAACCGTTTCACCTGGTGCTAATGTTCGCGCAGCAGATAGAGCAAACCGGATATTTTTATCGTTCTGGCCTTCGATCTCAATGGCCAGCTCAGACGTCGAACGATTCTTGATGCGATAGCGGATCTTGTAGGTCGAACCAAACACTAGATCATGATCATCTATCTCTGTAGAGATTTCATAGTCTGGTGTATCAAGAGCGGTCAGACCGCGGCCAGTCTTCTCGAATTCCGCCCTCAAGGAGAGTTCTCCCTTTTGCCAAGTGTAATCAAAGAAATCAAAGCCACGCTCCTGGCGGCCATCTGGCTGAATGGGAAGTTCACGGGTACTGTCTGCATACCAATCCAGTTCTTCAAAATAAGGAGCAAGTGCTTCCGTTTGCAGTACTGTTGGAATGAAGTTCATCAGATGGACGTAATCTTCATTTTTCTCCCAAAAAAATCCGCATTTCTTATACATTGGTACGGCTTTCGTATTACCTGCCCAAGTGAACAGATCAAGACGTGGCCAGCCCGCTTCTATTGTTTGGCGAACAGCGTTCAGAATCAGATTGCGGCCAACCTTGTATCCGTGATAATCGGGACGTACATTCAATAGCGGGACATACAAAGCCCCTTCATCTTGACGGTAGTGGGCGAAGCTGCAGAAGCCGACTACCTCTTTGCCATCAACGGCAAGAAAGGCATTAAGATTGGACGAGATCTCCATCTCACGGCGCACACTGTCCTCAGTTCTTTGATTGGTGCCTCCGCCCCAGCTTTCGTTGCTGCGGTTCCACATTTCTGCGACCGCCCCAGCATAAGAAGAATCGTATTCGATAATGCGGATTTGTTCCGCTGTAGTTTTTACAGTCATGTCTTCATCTCCTTATTCCTCAAAAAAATATGAGTATGTATTCGTATACAGTTATTCTGGATAACCTCTCTACAACATATTGAAATAACTCCTACGAGTTCTTATTATACTATTAACTGGAAGCTCAATACGAGGTAAAAAACTCTTTCTCCTTATTTTCTACATAAACTCACTGCCAGCAGAAAGCTACAAAAAAAGCTGTCGAGTCACCCTCGACAGCCTGAAGCTGCTATTAGGAGCAGCCTTTCTTCTTTAACAACTCTCCACACGATCCGCCGCTCTTTTCTTCATATTAGCGAGACCTACAATACATATCAACAGTACGCAGATAGAATAAGGAAGCGCCACATTAACGGTGTATAAGGCCGTACCTATAACTGGCCCTATGAATGACCCGCCACCTTGCAGGGCCGCAATAAAGGAAGCAACGCTTCTTTGCTCATGGTCTTGAACCGCCATTGAAGCACCCGCACTGTAGCCGAGCAGTGTAAAGCCGATGCCAATACCCAAGAATGTAAAGTCTACATACGCAAATCTGATGAACAATAACAATCCCAGCAAGCCTAAGGCAACAAATAAGAGTCCTACGAGCAGCACTTTTTTAGGATGCCATTTGAGATACTTACTGATTACAATTTGCGAGAGCACTACCATTATTCCCGAGATCGCCAGCCCCATTCCAATTAACTGAGTGGCTTGCTGAGTACTGTAACCCAAGCTATCCTGCACAAAAAATCCGATAGTAACCTGCACGATATTCAGAGCAAACGAAAGCAAAAGTCCAATCCATAAATAGAGGCGTATCCGTCGATCATTGGGGGAAAGTGAAATCGCCTGCCGCTGAATCTCAATATTCTTTTCTTTAGGAATAAACACCAGAAACAATATAGCCAAGGTGAACAATAAAATAGCTGCCGCGTACATTGGTGAGGTCAGGCCCAGTGAAGCCATTCCTCCACTCATTGCGGGTCCTACTACGAAACCAAGACCGTTGGCCGCTCCGAATAATGCCATTCCTTGTGTACGGGTTTCTTTTGTACTCCAGCCCATAACATAAGCTTGTGCTAATGCCGGAATTCCTCCAAAGAAAAAGCCAGCGATTGCGCGAAGTAAAAAGAAACTCCAAAACAGACTCTCTTTACTCTGTGCATTTACTGCATAATCAGCCAATAGTGCAAAAATGATGAGTGTGGCCATATAGACGAACATAATCGAAGCAAGCAGCCACTTTCGGCTCATAAACGTTTGTTTTTCCCAGAAATATCCTCCGAGCAGCCAACATAACCCCGCCACCGATACTAAACATCCTGATTGAATATCACTCAGCCCCAAATTTCGCGCAAGCGGACCAATAATCGGATTAAAAGCAGCTATTGAGATCATTCCTGTAAGTACGATTAGAAACATAATACCCCGTCTGTATTTCATAAAATCCCCTTCTCCTCTCAAGTAAACCAGAAACAATATACGATTCGTCATAATCGCTGTGTTTATGGTACTATGCATGGAAGTCAGGCCTCTACCTCTTGGCGGATTACTTTACTGGTTAGCGGGATTTATAGTAAAACAAACAAAAAACCCTGCTCTTAAGAGCAGGGTTATAGATGTTAATCCACCGTCCCAACATTCTCCAAGTGTAATGAGCTTTCGAAGCTGACGCCTGCTTCCGTACTCAGAGTAGTAAGTGCTTGTTTTAGATCCTCTTTATTCACATAGACATACGGACTCTTCCAAAGAGATTCCACATGTAAGGAATTAATATGCTCTGGTTTAAGTTTAGGAAAGTTGAATAACCACTGCTGCAGATCTGCTTGAGGAATATCCGTCTTCACATTTTCACCAATGATATCCAATACATTTCCCCATTGGGACACGCCTTGGAAATTTCCTAGCTTATCCAGAATCTGCTTGATTACTTGCTGCTGCCGATCATTGCGCTGGAAATCGGAGGATTCAGCCGTTCCTTGATTCGATTTACGGTACCGCACAAAATCAAGAACTTGTTGGCCATCCAGCTTTTGCAAGCCTTTCTTTAAATCGATGTGTGTACCATCTGCCGTATCGGTATATTTCATATCCATATCGACATCTATAGTCAGTCCGCCAAGCAAATCCACGGTCTCCTGCAACACATCAAAATTCACCACAACCATGTGATCAATCGGCAGACCGAGCAAATTGCTGAAAAACTCTTTTGTATTCGGAATAGCCTCTGTTTTGTCTTTTATGTAATGATAAGCATAATAATAATTGGCTTTACGGGAAGGTAACGATTTAGGTTTTAACAACAAATCCCTGGGTAAAGATAAGAAACTCGTCGACTTCGTGTCCGGATTGAAGCTAACAAGCATCAGAACATCAGTATTCATTACCCCACCGCCACCGTCCCGGCTATCTACCCCGGCAAGCAGAAAAATCATAGGTTCAACCGATACCGTCTCCTTTTTTTCCTCTGGAGCAGCAGTGGGTTGGATGGTGACTGGAGCTGCCATACGCTGTATCGCATCATCCGTCTTTTTGTATAAATACCCTGCATATACTCCAATCCCTATAATAGTTGCGCCTAAGACAAGACCAATGCTCGTCAGAATTTTACGGGTTGTTGTCCACTTGCGTTTGTTAGACATAATTTCCTCCACTCAGTTCCAATAGCTTATTCAATCAGCGCTTTCATCCTTATGAACTTTAACACTTAGCACTATGCCAATCGCTATCATATTAGTTAGCAACGAGCTGCCTCCATAACTAATAAAAGGCAATGAAATCCCCGTTAGGGGCAGTAACCCAATATGCATCCCAAGATTAACGGAAACTTGAAAGATGAACATAGCGATAAACCCGGTGACAATATAGGTACCCGCACGGTCCCTACTATCCAGCGCAATAAAGATCATTCGGTACACGAGCAGCAAATAAAGCATCAGCAGCACGGATGAACCTATAAAACCGTATTTTCCCCCGATGACTACATAGATCGAATCGGAATACGCATATGGAATATATCCTTTTCGCAAAAAAATACCTTCACTGCCCGATAATCCCCCGGAGCCAATGGCTATCATTGCGTTTTTTACATGCCAAGACTTATCTGGATCGCTCTGCGGGTCCAAAAAAGCTTGGATTCGTGACAGTTGATGGGGCTCGACAATCTTGGATAACAGGTCGAAGTTAGCATAATACAGCCATAGTATCGTGCCGATCGAAATAATCACAACACCAAGGATCAGAATCATATATAGAGCACGGATGTTACCAATCCACAGCATACTAAGTAATATGCCAGCAAATACGAGTGCTGTACCCAAATCGGGCTGATCCATTATTAAAATGAAAGGAATTAAAAAAACAAAACAAACCGGCACTAAATCTTGAAAAAAACGCAGCCGCTGGCCCTCTCGTGTACCTAATAGATGAGCAATGAGCAGCACCGTACATATTTTAGCCAGCTCGGAAGGCTGAAGCTGAAAGCTCCCAATACTTAACCAACGCACGGCACCATTGAGGTTTTCTCCAACCAGCTTGACTAGTACTAGTAAACCTATGCCCACGCCATAAAAGAGATAGGCTAACCTGCCTAATAGAATCTTATAATCTACCAAAGCAATGAATAACATGGGTAGGCAAAATAAAGCAAATAAATACAAATAACTTATGTAAAGACCGTCTAACCGCGTATCCGTAGTCGCTTCATAAATAGCAACAGTACCCATGCCAACTAAGCAGGTGGTGAGAAAAAGTACGGATCTGTCCAGCTTTGCAATTTTGGTAGAGATAAGCATTTACAACCTCTATTTAATTTCTGTAGTTTTCTTGTTGTGTAGGGGATATATACATGAAAATGGGCATTATAAATAATCCGCTGAGCACTTTTACTTCTTTTTTCTCAATGAAGCGCTGCGGATGATTAGGTTAAATGATTACCTCAGATCATATTTGCCCTGATACGCCTTCTTCGATAACAGCTTAAGTTTATCTTCACTTAGCGTATAAATATCCATACCATTACCTGCCTCACCCAATGACCAGCCCAGTGCAAGCTCGTTATGGCCATCTTCATCAACATCAAAGAATCCGGCATAATCTAGACCATACCCAAACCCCTCAACCTCGGAAATCTTCTGCCAAGCTTCATTTTCCTGCCTCAACAACATTGCTTTTATAGTGTATCCTTTGTTTTTACTGTACTCATACACAACTACAGCTTCGTCGATTCCGTCTCCATCCATATCGCCAAAGGAGATGGCATTATCTTCTTGTCCCTTCATCGGAGTTATCAATTGAGCTTTGTCTGGAAGCCACTTAATAAATTCCTGGCTCGTTTTGTCTCGCTGCAGATTTGCTTCTGATGATGGAGGTTTAATCAGCTCTCCGGGTGTCGCCGGGACTCCGCATCCTCCGAGCAAAAATAAAGTTGTCAACAGGGTACCTATTTTTATGAATTTGCTCGGCATTTGGATCATCGACTCCTCGCTTGTCCGCATATATAGTATTTTATCTGTGAAAGAGATGAAAGTGGTTATGAAATAGTTAAATTTGAATTCTTATTCTATCGGTAAGTCAAATTGGACAATCGTTCCTTTGCCTAAAGTGCTACTTATTCGCAGCTCTCCATGATGCAATTTAATGATCTGTTCCGAGATGGATAATCCCAAGCCGCTGCCCGAAGCCTGTTGATCCCCTTTGTAGAATTTTTGCCGCACATTCTCTAAATCCGTCTCAGCGATGCCTGAGCCTGTATCCTCTACAGAAATCACGACTTTCCCTGGAACCGTATGAGCGGTGATAAAGATTCGACCTGATGAACCAGTAAATTTGAGCGAATTATCAATGAGATTAATCATGACTTGCTTCACACGATTCTCGTCAGCTTGAATCACTGGCAGATGTTCTTCTATTTTTACATCTAGTGAGATGCCTTGTCGGGTCGCTCTAGGGGTAAGTTGTCTGCCGATATGCTGCAGTAGTTCTGTTAGATCCACAGATGTGAAGTGAACGGCGATTCTTCCGTTATCCAACTTGGAGAAATCCAATAATTCATCCACCATATGAGTTAACCTGTCACTTTCGGATTCAATAATATCAAGCCCATCATAAAACAGAGGTTGATTACTCACCTCACTCGCCTTTAAGGTAATTGCCCAACCTTTGATCGAGGTCAAGGGCGTTCGCAGTTCATGGGATACGGAAGCGATAAAATCATTCTTAAGCTGTTCACTCTTGGAGATTCGGCTTGCCATCATATTTAACGTATCCGCCAATGAACCAAGCTCATCTTGATAGCGCTTATGCACTCTGATGCTGAAATCACCTTCGGTCATCTGGTCTGCTGCCTGCTTCAAATCTTTAATGGATCTAGTTATGGTCCAAGACAGTAATAATCCAAGTAAGGTGACAATGCCAATGACGATGATCCCCACCCCGATCAGTAAAACCGTAATCTGTTTAACTGTATGTATAGTTTCCGTTAAGGACGTGATAAATCTGACTCCCCCCACGATGTTTCCATTCGCTTGTAAAGGATAGGATACCGCGTAAATCGCTTCCTCTGTGTTAGGGTCCGCACCTTTCCAACTGCCGGGCTGCCCTTTTATTGCTGCTTGCACATCTATGTACTCAGTCATAGTAAGATCGCCTTGAAGTCCATTTGAATCCTGCAACAGCCGGCCTTCAACATTAATAATCTGTACCTGTGCATCGGAATGACTCGCAAAACCCTTCAGTAACCTATCCGATTGTTCCTCCAGATCCTGGTCCCCAAAGTATTGCTGAAAAAAAGAAGCCGATAGCTCTGCTTGATTCATCAGGGTTTCCTCTATGTTATGAAAATAATAATATCGCACAGATACATTAAGAATGATTTCAAGAATGAGCACAGTAAGACAGATGACTACAAAATAGCTTCCTACTAATCTTTTCTGAATCCCCATTCTTCAACCATCCTTTCTAAAGCGGTATCCGAGCCCCCATACCGTCTCAATCCAAAGCGGATTAGAAGGATCAACCTCAATTTTCTCTCTTAACTTACGCACATGAACATCTACCGTCTTAGGATCTCCAATATAATCCTCTCCCCAGACAAGATTCATTAATTCATTCCTAGAGAGTGCTGTATCCGGATGCTCCAGAAAGGTCTTCATCATCTGAAATTCCTTCGGAGTTAATTCAATGCTGTCATCCTGCTTAAACATCTTGTTTGCATTCAGATCCAGCCGAATCGGTCCAGCTTGAAGTATCGTTTTTTGCGGCTTGAGAGCTGATTCTGTACGGCGCAAAATCGCTTTAATACGTGCTACCAATTCTAATGGATTAAAAGGTTTAACAATGTAATCGTCAGCACCCATTTCAAGGCCATTGATTTTGTCCATATCCTGTCCACGAGCGGTTAAGAAAATGATGATGACCCCAGCGTCTTTCTCTCTTAGCTTTCGGCATATTTCGAACCCATTAGAATCAGGCAACATGATATCCAGAACCAGAACATCTGGACGGCTCACCTCAAAGCTCTGCAAGGCTTCTTCTCCACAAGCAGCTTCACTAACCACAAACCCGTTATTCGTTAAATTTATAGATATAAAACGTCTAATATTATCGTCATCTTCCACAATAAGCACATGATTGCGATCAATAGTATCCACGATTTCCACCCCTATTACCCAGAGTCTAAACAAGTAAAAAACAAAAAAACTCTCCCGGTAAAGAGAGAGTCTTGTCTCAGATCCCTATAATTAAATCACAAGTGGATATTACTCTAAATCGCTATAGTTGTCAAAATCTAATCCAGATACACAGCCTTGCCGGTCTGCGCCGATTCATAAATAGCTTCCAATATTTGCGAAACAACAAAAGCCTGTTCAGGAGTTACAACCGGGTCCTTATCCTGTTCAATCGCTTCAATCCACTTTCTTAATTCTATATCCGGAGCACTTTCAGCTTTACCTTCATAATAGGCAACGCCGCCTGCCCCAAGCTCAATTTTATTAGTGTACAGCTTGCTGAATTTCTCTCCGTTAATTCTAAGTCCGTCCTTCATATCTGCGCCTGCTTCCGTCCCACTTAAGCTGCATTTCGCTTCATGTACGTCTAGTGAATTCAGAGCCCAGCTCGCTTCCAGCATGATTGTTGCGCCATTCTCCATTACGACCATTCCAAAGGCTGAGTCCTCCACGGTGAACTTTTTAGGGTCCCACGGTCCCCATGCGTTGGCGGCTTCTTCTTTTTGTGAAAGTTCATGATATTTAGTGCCAAGCACGACTTTAGGTTTATAGTTATCCATCATCCAAAGGGTTAGGTCCAGCGCATGAGTTCCGATATCGATAAGCGGACCGCCGCCTTGTTTCTCTTCATCAAGAAATACTCCCCAGGTCGGTACGGCTCTCCGTCTGATGGCATGTGCTTTTGCAAAATAGATATGACCAAGCTCTCCGGACTCACAGGCTTTTTTCAAATATAAGCTGTCTTCTCTATATCGGTTGTCATATCCAATGGTCAGCTTCTTGCCTGTACGTTTCGCTGCTTCAACCATTCGTTTGGCATCTGCCGCTGTCTTAGCCATTGGTTTTTCGCACATCACATGTTTTCCGGCTTCTAGTGCAGCGATTGATATTTCCGCATGGACATCATTAGGCGTAAGCACATGAATAATATCAATGGATTGATCTTTTAATAGTTCAGTGTAATCCGTATAGACAGTAGCTTTATTATTTCCGTATTTCTCCGCTGCTTCTTCAGCACGTTCTTTAATAATGTCACAAAAAGCCACGATCTCAACCTTACTTTGTCTGCTCAAGCTTGGAAGATGTTTGCCATTCGCAATACCACCACATCCAATAATCCCTACACGAAAAACCTTACTCATATCCTTCACCCTCACCTCTAATGGATTTGTTTGCTGTTTCGATAAGTTGCCGGTGTCATGCCTAACCGCTTGCGGAAGACAATATGCAAATAGGTAGCATTGGTAAACCCTTCCGACTGTGCGATTTGTTCTATCGGATAATTGCTTTCTTCAAGCTTGCGGCAGACCGCTTGCAATCGGATGTCCTCAAGCGCCCTACTGAATGATTGTTCTGCATTTACTTGCTTAAACACCCGCTGCAGCTGCCTTGAACTAATATTCAGCTTTTCCGCAACATTTTCTAAGGTAACCGTTCCTGAATAATTCGCTTCCATATATTGCATTGCGTATTGATACCGGTAAGTCAGCATATCTCTAACCGGCGCCTCCGTGCGGATCCCGCCTGAATCATACGCTCTAACGGCCTTTAATAAAATACTAATCACGAGATGCTTAATTGAAGTATAATATCCGGTCAACTTCCCATCGCATGCTTCGTACGCTTCTCGAAAACACTTCATAGCCCCGTGATAATCTTGTGCTGGGACCAAGGGTAAACACTTCAGCTTCTCCACACAGGTCTCAGCTTCCGCAACCTCCCAAAGATCAGCATCATCCCGGATCCTCTTCTTGATGTCAACATGCAGGCATAGCTCTTCCATGGATTCATCTGCGGCTGCCTCTTGACGATGCATGACACCTGGTCCGGTTAGATAGAACATTCCCTCTGACAGAGGATACTTTTGATCCCCAAGAATGACTTCTCCCTTCCCGCGCGGAATGAAATGAAACTCAAATTCAGAATGATTATGGAACTCGACTACTCTGCCCGGTGGAAAAGATGTCAAATGAAATCTAAACACTGTAATCTCGTAATGTCCCCATAGAATCGTGATATCCAATCTTTCAAGCATGTCCTGCTTCTCAAACATCATCTCATAGGGAAAGCTGCTCAACGTTAAGTCCTCCCAATCGGAATTACACAGCCTTCTTTAGCCGAGCGGTTCGCCGCCTCCATTAATCTGGTAAGCTCAACTGCCATTTCAACATTTTGAGTGGCGAGTGTATTATTTTGAATATGATCAACCCATTGATGGAAGGCGCTTTCACGATTGCTTTGCAGGGCTACTTCTTTCCAGCCTTCTTCTTTATCCGTGGATTTGTTCGTTCTAAGAAGAAGCTTATTCTCTGGTGTTCCGTAAAGCAGCGTTCCTTCAGTTCCATGCACCTCGATAGTAAACGGCGAATGACTATTCACGAAACCAGCCTCCACCACACCAATTGCTCCTGAATCCGTAAATAATGTCACTACAGCATTATCTTCCACTTCTTTACCGGTTACATACCCAAAATTAGCACTAACCCCAGTCACATCTTGATCTAAGAAAAGCTTCGCCAAATACATGGGATGACAGCCAAGATCAATCAAAGCTCCGCCTCCACATTGCTCCAAGCTAAAGAAATGATTAGGAAGCCAGCTTTCCGTTGCTCCGTTATGGGATAAGCGAACTCTAACGTAAGTAATCTTGCCGAGCAGCTCCTGACTTAGAATCTCTTGAATAGTTAATGTATAGCCGTCATTTAAACGAGGCAAGGAGACCGTTAGCTTCACTTTGTTCTCGTTAACTTCTGCGATAATTGCGTTAACTTCTTTTAACGTTGGGGCAATAACTTTTTCTGTGAAAATATGTTTGCCCGCCTTGGCCGCAGCCACGATTACGTCTCTATGCATATTCGTTGGTGCATCCACGATAACGGCATCTATATCCTCTTGCGCAAGCAGATCATCCAGTGATTCAAAAAAAGGAATATTCAAGCTTTCCGCAGCTTTGTTCCCACGCTCTACGTTTTCGTCCCAAACTGCAGCTAATACGGTATCTTCATGCTCCTGAGCTTGCTTGGTATAATCCCATGCATGCACATGCCAATAGCTGAGCTTACCAATTCTAATGGTCATTTACTTGTGCCTCCCGTATATATGTTATTCTGACATCTGCTATAAAAATAACACATAATAAACAGCTTTTTTAGTAGGAAAATGCGACAAAACATATATAATATTACGACACATAAAATCCGGAGTGAAATACGATCCCTAAAAAAAGAAACCCTTGCTATAAAAGCTAAAGGTTTCTTTATACTTGGCTTAATGGGTTAGTGGCTTATTATATCCTTTGTCATCAAAGGGCTGCAATTTCTCGAACCACTTCTTTTTCAATAGTTTAAGCTCCCAGCGCACGTCGGTTACGTCTTCTGACTCCTTCTGCTCTAACACCTCATAGCTGAAAGCTTCTGCTCCAAGTTCCTTCCAGTCCTTTTGCAGCTCCGCATTTGCAAATCTGCCCATATCTAATTGCATCTGTATAGTCATCCATTTATTCTTCAGGTTGGGATAGCTGTCAACGAATATTTTCCCGCTTCTTTTGTTTGTAATTTGAATAGCAACCATGTACGTCTTGAGCTGCTTATATTGCTCCTGAAGTTCTTTACGTTTACTTTTGTCCATTATGATTTATGATTCTCCTTTCACAGGCCATTCTGCTAAATTTCAGTACCCCATTTCTTTTAATAAACGGGACAATACCGAAAGTCGTTCTCCGATCATTTCACCATCATCACTAAGCGCCTGAGCGAACAGCTTAATATCATTATCAATCATGGGATTGTCTGCACATACAGATACACTCATTGCATCTCCCTGCAGTCCAATACGATCAATCATAGGGCTCTCGGGATCATACATTTTCGGAAAACGATAGGCCTCTTGAAAATACAAACTACTTCTGCAAATCAAAATTGCCAGGTCAAGCACTCTGTGCATTGGCAGCTCTTCGGACTGTCTCGACCATTTGTCCCCTGTATGTCTCCATACCTTTGCTGAGATGTCGACCTTTCCTCTATCGTTCCATTGTGCTAATCCTAGGGATAGACCTTTTGCATCTGTGTCCCCGGCGTAGCGGCCATCAACCTGCTCGTAATTTTCTGACACGACTACAGGTTTATGTTTTAGAGTTGTTGGAATTTTCATGTTAGTCACTCTCCATTTTATGATTTACTAATTTACTCATTTACTAAATTACTAAATTACTAAATTACTAAATTACTAATTTACTAAATTACTAATTTACTAAATCTAAGATTCATATTACCCGGCAAAAGATCATCTGTCAAACGACATTACACCCGTTTTATCCAACAAAACAAAAAATCCCTCTGCGCGCAGCAAAGGGACTGTTATTTTCATGTAAAATATATTTCTAGCTTAAATGATCATTCACATTACAAAACCAAACCATATGGACAGAATCAGGTCCCCAATAGTCTTCTACTACTTTATAAGGCTGCCCAAATTTACGTTGCCACCTGACCTGTGCATGTTTATAACCGCTGTCCAGACAAAACTGCTCTACCCCTTGCTTTTTTAGAAATATCATCATTTCCTTAATTAAGGCTGAACCCACACCTTGGCCCTGATAACTTGGCATAATGTATAGACTGCCCAATTCCCCTATTTCATCTAACTGATGATCCGTGCAGGTTTGAATATCTTCGCCACAAGGTCCAAAGGAAATCGTACCGACAACCTGCTCTTCTATTTTTGCAAGAAGGAAGTAAGGCTCCCCAGTCGTAGTATCCAGTGAAGTCATCACCATTTGCTTTTTATGATCTATTTCACTTTGGATATCGTCTTGTAAATGATCAAGCCCTTCTTTTTCAAAGGCATCTTGGATTGAAGTTTCAAAAACAGAGCATGTGGATTCAAAATCAGCTGGAGAAAGCGTGCTTATGGTCAATTGATTACTCTTATTCATTGATTCGGACACCTCTTCTATTCCCGGCCGGAATTCTTAAAAATCCTGCAATAATATACTATCAGCATTCAGACTGAAAGGTTTATATTCATAGAACTACTTTACTGGAGGTCATCATGAATATATTGTCCTTTCTGATCTATTGCGTTGTCGCTACATTTACACCCGGTCCTACCAATATTGTTATTCTTTCTTCCGTGCAGCATTCCGGGGCTAAAAAATCAATGGGGTATGTATACGGATCCACGCTGGCTTTTGGCTTATTACTTATCATTTCTACTCTGCTGAACCGTATTCTAGTAGAAATCATCCCAAATATCCTGATCATTATGCAAATCATTGGGAGTTTATATATGCTCTACCTTGCTTATAAAATCTTTAAAATGGGTTCAATGGAAGACCAGCCTGACCCCAATGCCAATTTCCGCTCAGGCGTGCTTATGCAGCTTGTGAATCCTAAAGTGCTAGTATTTACACTAACGGTTATTCCCAACTACGTAATGCCATTCTATACCTCTTCGCTTGCCTTGTTTATATTTGTTATAATTATAACTGTGATCGGATTTTTTGCATTTACGACATGGGTTGTATTTGGGACAATCTTCAGAACATTTATGAAAAATCATCAAAAAGTTCTAAATACCGTGATGGCACTGTTTTTAGTATACTCGGCCATTATGATATCGGGAATCCTATAAAGTCGCGGAGGTTAAGAACGTGGAGAAATTTAACTATAAAAAGTCAGCAGAGATCCTGTCCTTATCCGCCAGCCTTACTGATTTCACCTATAAAAAACATTGCCATGAGGAATATGCACTCGGCGTGACCCTTCGTGGCATTCAGCAATATAATCTTGACGGTAGTTTGCAATCCTCTCATAAAAATGGCGTAATGTTGTTTAATCCAGAACAAACGCATGATGGCAATGCGTATGATAAAGGTGGCATTGATTATGTCATGCTTTATATTAAGCCAACCCTAATGTTAGAGATATTAAGAAAAAAAGAACTCCGCTTCGCCACTCCTATCTTATACGATGACAAATTGGCGCAGTGCATATTAGCCCTAAACCATGCCATTCAGAATGGCAAAGAGGAGTCTTTGTGCAGTGAACTGCTATTCACTCTGGTTCATTTAGTCTCTAATACTGAAATAGTTACCGATCGTAGAACGAATAATAAATTTCTCAAAAAAGCAAAGGAAATGATGTACTGCAGTTTAGACCATGTGCTGAAGCTGGACGATCTCTGCACAGAGTTTGGTCTATCCAAATATCAGTTTATTCGCGAGTTTAAGACACATACAGGAATATCACCCTATCAATTTTTCTTAAATTGCAAGGTAGAGCGTGCCAAGCAGTCCATAGAGAGAACCAAGGATATCTATGCAGCTGTTGTAGATTGCGGATTTGTGGATCTAACTCATCTGAACAGGCATTTTAAAAGCGTGTTCGGAATAACCGCACATGAATACCGGTCACAGCTGTAAGATCTGCCCTCCTACCATTGTCCAGAGCACTTTGAATTCATTATCCAAGAGAACCAGGTCAGCATCCAAGCCAGAGGTGATCGTCCCCTTTTGTTGAAGTTCAAGAATATTGGCCGGTGTAGTTGAAGCCATTTGTACCGCATCTGTGAGCGAAATTCCAGTTTCGACAGTATAACGTAAGGCTTCATTCATGGTAACTGTACTGGAGGCCAGCGTGCCATCTTCCAATCGCGCTATGCCACCAGATACCTTAACCTGATGTCCTCCAAATATATAATTTCCATCCCCTAACCCCATTGCCTGTAAGGCATCTGTGATCAAGACCATTCCTTCCGGTCCTTTCATGGTATGCATCAAGCGGATAATTGCAGGATGCAGATGGACATTATCCACAATAGCTTGCAGGCTCACATGCTTCTCTTCGAAAGCGGCAACCACAATCCCCGGATCTCGATGATGGATCGGCCGCATGCCATTAAAACAATGCGTAACATGACTTGCCCCAGCGGCAAAAGCTTGTTTGGCTTCCTCATATGTGGCATCCGAATGAGCAATCGCTATCACTACTCCCTGTTCTTTCAAAAAGGAAAGAAGCTCCATGCCTCCCGGCAGCTCAGGAGCAATCGTAACCATTTTTATGAGTGATCCAGCTTCTTGGAAAATGAGCTTCATTTCCTCTAAGTTAGGATGCCGCAGATACTTTTCATTTTGCATTCCTTTTCTCTTGGGGTTTAGATAAGGTCCCTCTAAGTGAATGCCTGCGATCTTTGCTCCCACTTCATACCCAATGACACGTTTGACACTACGAATCATCTCTAAAAGATCCTCCATCGTAGAACTCACAGAGGTAGCCAGAAATGAGGTGCAACCAGAAGCTGCACAAGCCTTCGATACTTCTTGAATACTCTCTTCAGTACCGTCCATCATATCAAACCCGTTAGCGCCATGAATATGCACATCTATCATTCCGGGCACTAACAAATGCCCTCCGCCATCAATCCGTTCATACTCACCCTCTGGGATAGAAATATCTCCTGAGTCTATCCTCATCACTTTTCCTTCAGAAATCCATACATTGGCCGCTGAAACTATACTATTCTGAAGCACTACTTGTACATTTTGCAAAATATAAGTCATAAACATTCTCCTCCAGTCGTTATCACTCTTGATTTCGAACCTCTTCAGCTTCATCTAGGCACTCAATAACTGTGATGTTCTTCTGATCTAGAACTTCTCTGATCTCGATTGGAAGCTCTCGATTTGTAACTAAAATATCAACAAAATCAAAGTCTAGCCGATAAAAGGATTTAGCATTAAATTTGGTGTGATCCGCTACTAAAATCACTTGATCAGATCTTCGAGCCATTTCTCTTTTTACCCGCGCATCTTCTTCATAAGGATAATAGAGTCCATCAGCACAGATCGCCGATGCTCCAATAAAGGCTTTATCCGCACGAATTTCACTAAGTTTATCGATAATGGAAGAACCATATAACAAGCGGTTTTTCACATTCAAGTAACCACCAAGTACATAAATTAGCAGATCCTCGCGATGGGATAAAATCCCTACATTATCTATCGAGTGCGTGACAACCGTAATATCCTGCGCACTAATTTGTTCTGCAACAAACTGTACAGTGGTCGATACATCTAAAATCACAGTCTCACGATCTTGGATAAGCCCGGCCGCGATCTTCCCTATTCTCTGCTTACTCTCGGATTCATCGATCAAACGATCTTGATAAGATAATAATTCTTTTTGCAATTCAGGTAACGCTAGACCGCCATGCGTCCGAACAACGACGCCCTCTTGTACTAACCTAACAATATCCCGTCGGGCAGTATCTCTTGAGACTTCAAATTGCGTACAGATATCTTGAACACTCATCGATTGGTGTTGTTTCAAATATTCGAGTATTTTTAATAATCGTTCCTCTTGATACATAATGAAATTCACCTCCTAAAGTCATCATAAGTCATTTTATAAGTATTTACAAGCATTTATAAGTTAATAATTAAGTATATATAAGTATTAATGCGTAAAAAAAGACGAAAGCCAGATGCATGTGCATCCGCTAACGCCTTTAAAATGTCTATTCTTTAGGATTCACTTCACAATGTCACTTCACATCGCGGTTCCAGCTCTTCTGTATCTTTCGAATATAAACAATTTGGCCCACATGATAAGCATTATGTGTTGTTACATTTCCGAGAACTTCCCACCATTTACTGTCTGGAAATCCTTGAACATCAGCTTCCAATTGTTCTTTCTTAATCAATTCCTGCCAGTGTAAAAGAACCTCTAAAAGTTGTTTTTGCAGCGCTTCGAACGTTTTCCCTTCTGCAACGACAAAGGTATTATTATTACTATCCACTGGAGGAACCGCCTGAACACTGGCTTCTTTATACCTTGTTTGCCAAGTTTCATTCCAGTAAAGCAGATGCTGCACAATCTCAGCAATACTATTGCTTTCTTCCGTTACCTTCCAAAAAGCTTCTTCTTCACTTAAGTCTTTAACCGCCACTTCAAAGGGCACATACCAACTCGGATCATTCGCATTGGCCAGCAACTGGTTGGCTAGAACATCATAAGCATGAAACATTCTTCCTTCCCCCATTTTCCAGATAAATTATATGCAAATCAAGTACCGCAGAATGTACGATATGGACATGCGGATTCCTCAGGAAGTGCCGAGTATTCCTCTTGTTCAGAGGAGTAGGCGTATGGGTTAGTCAAAGCTTGAAGTAACCTCTCCATCACATCGTAATCTTCCCGCTCTACCGCAGCCTCAAGCGCTTCTTCTACACGATGGTTCCGCGGAATAATCGCAGGATTGCTGCTATGCATCAGCTTCTGTGAAGAGGATTGTGATTCCTGCTGCCTGCTAAGCCGCGCCTGCCATAGCTCATTCCATTGCTTAAATTCAGGGGTGCCAAACAGATCAGCATCTTCCGTTACGCCTAAAGTTAAGGACCGAAATGTATTAGTGTAGTCAGCCCGATATTTTTGCATCAGTTCAAGGAGGGTATCAATCAGAGCAACATCCTCTAACTCTTCGTTAAAGATTCCCAGCTTCGCTCTCATTCCCGTTAGCCAATATTGATAGGACCGCTCCGAAAAATCTGAAATTGCCTCCTCAGCCAGCTTAATCGCCTGTGCCTGATCGTCAGCCAGCAATGGCAAGAGAGTCTCGGCAAATCTGGCGAGATTCCATGCGCCAATCCCGGGCTGATTGTGGTAAGCATAACGACCCTGCTGGTCTATGGAACTAAATACTGTCTCAGGATTATACACATCCATGAAGGCACATGGACCATAATCAATCGTTTCTCCGCTAAGGGCCATATTATCAGTATTCATCACTCCGTGAATAAAACCTACAAGCTGCCATTTAGCAATTAGCGCTGCTTGACGTTCCATTACTTCCCGAAGCAGAACAAGATATGGATTATCTTCCACAGGAGCTTCTGGATAATGTCTTTGCAACGTGTAATCAGCCAGAATACGCAGATCCTCCACAGTCCCCCATGCAGCAACATATTGGAAGGTTCCAACACGCAAATGACTGGCAGCAATCCGGGTCAGAACCGCCCCCGGCTGTTCCGTTTCCCGAATTAGCGACTCCCCTGTAGCTACCACCGCCAAGCTGCGAGTCGTAGGAATCCCAAGTCCATGCATAGCTTCACTAATGATATATTCGCGTAACATCGGTCCAAGCGCTGCCCGGCCATCGCCACCACGAGAGTATGGGGTTCTTCCCGCACCCTTCAATTGAATATCCACACGATCACCTTGAGGGGTGATCTGTTCGCCCAGCAGCACTGCTCGACCGTCTCCCAACATGGTAAAATGTCCGAATTGATGTCCAGCATAAGCTTGCGCAAGCGACAGGGTACCTTCAGGAACTTCGTTGCCGGCAAGAATCCCAAGACCCTCCTTACTCTGTAGTGCGGTGCTATTCAGCCCAAGAGTAGCAGCCAATGGTTCATTAAAAATAATCAGTTCCGGTTTACCCACAGGCGTTGGCTTAATCCTTGTAAACATTGATTCCGGCAGTTGAGTATAACTGTTCGCAAAATTCCAGCCTATATCTATTTTCTCTGTCATATTATCTCCTTTTTATACCCTCAGTCTCTATGCCTTTATTAACTCAGAATAAGTTATGTTAAAATTTAATGCAAATCTTCTCGCAGACCTATGTTTTTGCCGAAGTGTTACAAAGACCGCCCGGCTTCCTGCCATTTTATGCAGGGAACCGGGCGGTCTTAATTATGATGTTCTATCTTGTTTTCAAATTATTTGGAAGCTAATTCGCTCCGCCTTTGGAGAGCATAATATTGAGAATGGTCTTGTCAGTATCCGCCAGCCCTTCCTGAACCAAACGCTCCATGTTGCGGATGGTATCTTCCACCTCTTCGAAAATCACACCATCCTTGGTTGTAGGAGCAATGTTGTTCATAGCCAGAGTGGCTGCCTGGATCGCCGTATTGGTGGAGGTGGAAATCTTCAGCGCACAGGTAGAATTCGCACCGTCACAGATCATGCCTGACAAAGAAGCTATCGTATTCTGTATTCCATGCTTGATCTGCTCAAGACTGCCGCCCATGAGATAAATGATCCCGCTATTTGCTCCTACTCCCCCTGCAATCCCTGAACCACATAATGGGGACAAACGCCCGATATAATGTTTGATGTGCACAGTGACCAGATTGCTCAGTGCAAGCGCCCGAGCTAGCATTTCTTCATCTTTGTCCAACAATTCCGCCAGAGCTATAACGGGAAGCGTACAGGCGATGCCTTGATTGCCACTGCCTGCAGTTGTCATCACAGGCATTGCACTGCCATCCATTCGAGCATCTGAAGCCGCTGCGGTAGCCGCGATAATTCTGTTCGCTACATCATTGCCGAACAGATTCACCGCAGATTGCTGATTCATTTTCTTACCTACTTGCAAGCCATAATCGCCTCGCAATCCCTCATCAGAGATCGCTTTGTTCATCCGCGCCCCTTCCAAGAGAAAGCTAAGGTCTGAAAAAGGAGCGGTACAGATAAACTCGAATATCTGGTCAACTGAGCCCGCATACTCTTCCGTGTCGGAAAGACCAGGCTTGCCACAGTCGGCTTTTGAATTCCGGGGTGTTATTTTCTCCCCGTCCAGAGCCAAATATTCTATATGGGTGTGCTCTCTGGCAATAATGGCAGTCGCCGTATGGTTCTGCGTAAACAATTGGGCTTCAATATATAATTTCTCAGGAGTGTCCTTTATCTCCACTTTTAGCAGCTTTCTATCCAGCAGGTCATTTGCCATCTTCAACTCAGCCTGCGTCAGACCTGACAGAATTTCCAGCTCCTTGTGAGAACGGCCGACCACCGCTCCAAGAGCTGCTGCGATGGGCAGGCCTGTCTGGCCTGTCCCGGGAATGCCCACTCCCATTGCATTTTTGATAATATTACCGCTGAGATGCAGCTGAATCCCCGTAATTTCTTCCTCGAGAAGCTCTGCCGCCAAGGAGACGGCATACGCAACTGCAATCGGCTCCGTACAGCCTTCTGCCGGCACGACTTCCTTGTGTAAAATTTCCAATAAGTTGCCCATGTATGCATTTCCCCCTTTTCTCTCGCTGTTGGACTTATTTATATATAGTAACTCAGAGAGAAGTTTCAGGGAATCCTTTTTCTTAGGAATCACTCCTTCATCCCCCTAATATAGTGTAGGAAAGAAAGGCGGGATGTACGTGAGTAAGAGGGATGAGCAAGAGCAAAGGGCGATCTTTCTAGCTGCAGTCTGCGGGCAAACCTATACACAATTTTCAAATATAGATGGAGTTTTCGTCATTCCATTAGATTATCAGCTATGTCATCCCATTGAAGCACAATCCTTCAATAATGTATGGGAACGTTTCGGCTTTATTTTGGAGTCTCCACAAGAGATTATTATCGCTTTTCGGGGAACCAGTACGACGACCAATTGGATATCCAACGTCCTCGCTTCACAGGAACGGTTCAAATATCTTAAAGAAGACTCTCTCACCCATCGTGGCTTCACCAAAATTTATTCTTCAGCTCGGGAAGGCATCTTCTCTGCGCTCTCCAAGCTATCTCCTGACAAGACCTTATACATTACGGGCCACAGCCTCGGTGGAGCGCTCGCCACCTTATGTACCTTAGATATTGCGGCAAATACCTCTTACACCTCACCTAACCTATATACTTATGGTTCCCCACGGGTAGGTGATCCGGACTTCGTTAATATTTTCAAACAATATGTGCGGAAGAGTTACCGGTATGCCAATCTTTTTGATGTTGTAACCTACGCACCTCCACATGTCTATAAGCTCCCCAAACGGGAAAAAAAGTATTATTACAATCATGTCCATACTTTTAACTCACTGTCTTTCCAGAATGGATCTACAAGTGGTAATCACGTAATCAGCAGCTATTTCGCCGAGCTCTCCAAGCTCCAACTGGAATTCGCTCAAGAATTATGTATAACGAACCCTGGATTCTGTCCACTCGTGGCTACGAAAGCAGAAGTATAATGTGAACACAAAAAGAAGGTGCCCAACAAGCCATATGCTGGCTGCCGGAACACCTCTTTTCTTCGTATGATTCGATGCCATCAGCAGTTACAAAGTCACTAACGGACTCCATCGACACTAACAGCAGTATATTTCCACTTTAAGAATTCCATCGGACCCCATGGCCACTATTGGCATAAAAACCCGTAATATAAGTCACTTTCTAACGAATAGCTGCACTGGAGTCCGAAACGCTGCCCAAAAGGCGATTATTTAGCAATTAACATCATCTGGGTCCGATACCGGTACGAATGAAACTAGATCAGAATATAAAATAAACTAATACCACACCTAGGACTAACAGAATAAGTGAAACTATGTGCTGTTTCGTATGTTTTAGAAATTTCCAGTCGATAAACGACTGAAATCCTATTGCTACTATTATAACTACAATCCAAAACCACTTCATAACCGTACCCTCTGGGCCATCGGCAATTATTATCACAATCCCCGTAATTAATCCCACAAGTGCAAGTATAAGCTTCCCTTTTATATTAAGCTCATAACCGTCCTCAGGAAGTTTTTCTTTATCCGGGCCAACAATCCATATCCTTAGAAATAGGTTAGAAAAAGCAAGGATTATAAGTATAAGTCCAATTTTCACTTTCGTTCACCTCCACTCTTATATAGAATTCATTCGTATTTATTTCTGATCATTAGTTCTTTGATTTCTCTTAACTCATTTAATATTTCTTTTGATAGTTGTGTACTTCTAGAGTTATCGATGCCTACTTTAATCACGAATATTCCAAGCAACAAATAGATGATTAGCATTACGATGATCCCCAATTCACGTTCACTCCTCTTATTTTTGTATATTTCATTAAAGATATAGTTAGCATTAGATTAATATTATTCCCATGATACCATAATAAGGATATCTAATTAACACTCAGGAGCTTGCCGTTGGCTTGACAAATGATCAGTATATTCGATAAAATATACTATATCTTGATAATCGAGATAATTGATATGCGAGACTTTTTTTCTATGCGGGAACGCGATTAATCTTAACTGAAAAGAGGGAACACAATGGCAGTACTTATTCTATACGCTACAAAATCTGGAGCAACAGAACAATGTGCAAAAGTATTATCAGAAGAGCTACCTCAGAGCAAAATTTGCAATATCGAACTAGAAAAGCCAGATATCGAGGCATTTGATAGCATTATTTTAGGAGCAGGAGTAAGAGATGAAAAAATATATAAAGCCATTCGTGACTTTATCAAAAAAAATAAAGATGAGTTACTGACTAAGAAGATGGGCTACTACATTTGCAACGAGAAACCTAAGAAAACCGAAGAATTAATAGAGAAAAATTTCCCTGATGATCTGAAAGAAGCTGCGATTTGTATTGAATCTTTTGGAGGTTATAAGGCCTATAAGGCTCCAAAGGAAGGTACTGATCAGCTAAAAGGGATTTTGGTAGATAAAATAAGAGAATTCTCACAAAATTTCAAATAAAAAATCCTGTTACCAAGACGAAAATCTTGATAACAGGATTCTTTTTTTATATACGTTTATTGCGCCTTGAGGGTCACTTGAAACTTCGCACCGACATCACCAACAAATACAATTTTGCCGTTGCTAGGAAGTTTGACTTGTTTAAGACCGCTAATGGTGAAGTAATTCACACATACACCATTCTCATCATAGACGGCAAAGGAACTTTTGGTTGGCAGCTCTACTGTCATTATCTTACCTGTTGCCGTTTCAGGAACTCCATACCATCTAGCATATCCATCTGATTGGATAGTTACCATAGATTGCGGGCCTGCATAAATAGGTTTAACCGCATCTTGATGTATAAACAATTGATTGCCAATCTTTAAATACTCCACACCATTTTTATTTTCAAAAATAAGATCCGCAAGATCGCGTCCAGCGATGGTTGGAATTTGCACGGTCATTTCTGCTTTATTAGGCCCAGTTATTTTATTCGAGCCCATATAACCAGGTGCGTCAGGGAACATAGCGATTCCAGCTACCGGCATACTCATGTAATATTGGGAGCTGTACTTCTCGCTGACATCAAAATACAATTTCCCTTGACGCTGCTGCCACGCAGTAGTGACCTCTTGAGATAGGGCATTGGGTTCAAGCTTCTCAGCTGCATATTGGGTAACGGCAGTTTCACCAAGTCCTGGAATCACCCCATACCCTTGACTCCAAAGATAGATACGGCCATTGCTCTCCTTCACAAAGCTAACTTTACTTGTACCCTCTGCATCTAAGAATTCACCGTTCGAATTATAGGAAAATTTCTGCGCAGGCATTGTAGGAGCTATAATCGAAGAAATACTCAATTCCCCAGCTTTACTAACCTCTATCTTCATCAGTTGCGTAGAATCACCATAGACACCCGCATTGTTTAGCAATTCTTGCGGCATATCCTCTTTGTTCGAAGTTTTAAATGTAGGTGTAGCTTTGAGTTCCTTAATAACTCCCTTTTCCTGTAAAGCGCTGAGTAAAATTTCGTTGGCAAGCATCTGGTCCGTTGTACTTGATCCGCCAGAAGATATTACTGCTGCTGCCATCCGCTGCTCGGGCAATACAACTAATGAGGTATGATACAGACCTGTATCTCCACCCTTTGTCAAAGCCTTGATTTCGTACTGATTAAATGGATATAAGTTCACACTGTCCCAGCCTAATCCATAAGCTAACGAATTATCGGCTCCTTTAGGCCATATTCCACGCTTATATTCCTCTTGTTCCATCGCTTTTACAGACTTTTCTGACAAAATGCCAGTCGATTGGCCTGTAAAAATAGTTGCAAAACGCACCAAATCCTCAGCAGTGGAATAGATACCACCTGTTCCAATCACGTTAATGGTTTCTTTTGGTAAAGCTGCTGAGTAGGTAGCATTATAGACACTAGCCAGCTGAGAAGAAGCTACAGAATCTACAGGCGTTTTCGTATGTTCAAGCCCTAGAGGTTCTGTGAAATTTTGATGAATGAATGTGGTAAAGTCCGTGCCACTGACCTTTTCAACAATCAACTCAGCCAACGTAAATCCATCATTACAATATACTGAGTAGGCGCCTGGATCGGCCTTCAGACGTTGTGTTGACAAAGTCTCTAGCAAACTATCTTTTGCAATAGGATCGGAATCATTAAATAAGAAAGAATTGGATAAGTTCGAGCCAGCAAGACCTGATGAATGATTCAACAGCATCCGTACAGTGATTTGCTTATAACGAGAATCTTCCATCGTAAAATTATTCAAATAAGATACGACTGAACCGTCCAAATCTACTTTTCCTTGCTCAACAAGCTTCATAATAGAAGCTGTTGTATACATTTTACTCGTCGAGCCAATACCATACATCGTTGTGACGCTTGGTGCTGTCTTACTCTCCACATGGCTAAATCCAGATTGACCGCTCACAACGATATTATCGCCATCAATAAGAGCATATTGGAGACTAGTCGTCCCCAGCTTCTCCGTTAAGAACGCCGCCTTCTCTGCTGCCACTTTCTGAGTGTTCACATACGTTTGCCCTTTGCTGCTATCCGCTGCTAAAACACTAGTAGGGACATACACCAATAGAAGCAATGCAACTAATAAGGATGCCAAATTTTTCTTCATACATAACCTCCCGATATGAAATCGTCATCCTTTAAAGGATAATTTATCCATGGAGTAATGTAAAGGAAGTTTATACTATTGGGATTATATATCTAATCTACTATTTCTACTCTATCTCCGATTCGAATTTCCCCTGTTTTGATTACTGAGGCATAGACTCCGAAATGCAAATCAAACTCTTTATGTAATTTTTTCAAAAGCACTGGGTCCTTCTGGAGACTATCCGGGTCCATCGTAATCACAACACATCTCTCACAAAAACTATCTACCTGTAGCTGTACATCCCCAATGTTGAGCCGGCGTCCAATCCAATCTCCTTCAAAAAGAGAATCATCATTCAGCGCGATAACAAAATTCCCGCGAAAACGACGTTGATCCAAGGAATGCCCCCAGGTTGCCTCCAGTTTTTTCAAGCTGGCATCCGTAATGAGTAGAATACTAGCGCCATCCACGGATAGGAGCTGCGGATGTTCTGGCTGTGGATGTGCAGCTTTTAGACCAGACATAGTGATTGGAGTTTTGGTTTGGCTTTGGATTTCTTCCAATAGATTATCATCCCATCCAAAGGTTCGCCCGTCTGATGCCGTTACATGGATTTGTCCATCTATAAATTGCGCTTGATAGGTAAGCATATTCGGTATATTTCTAGCGGTGATATATCTTCGCCAGCCCTCTTTTGACTCATCGTAAAAGGAGCAAAAACGGTCACCAAGCATTCCATACGGTTCAATCATACAGCTTTCTAATTTTTCACCCGCAAATGACTTGACCGGGTAACGATTAATTCCTTGAATTTCACCAACAACTGATAACATAATACAACGCCTCCACTTGTCTTAAAATGCAACGTATCTTCCTATTCTACCTGATTTTATTTATCTGTTGTATGAATATCTAATAACCCAGAAATTTTATATGTTTTATTGAGTTATATGTTTTATACTATGACTGTTAGACATATTGCATTTTGAAATAACACTCACTCCCCCATAAAGAAGAGAGGTAACCTGCTGTGCGGACAAATGATTTTCAAGGTTTTGACTTTGTTTTTACTCAAGCCGTGATGGGTATGGCCCTTATTTCGCTTGATGGAACGTTCCTAAAACTGAATTCAGCATTATGCGACCTCTTGGGGTATGATGAAACCGAATTAACGACACCCTCTCCAACCGTCCGTACCCTACTAGATCAGATTCATAAATTCAATTCATTAGGAAGTTCTCTTCCACCTACGAGCACTGATCCGCAGAGACTCGAAGTAGATTATTTCCATCCCACCGGACGCCGGTTATCTTTAAAGGTCTCCATATCTATCCTTCTGGGTGACAATGGTCAACCCATATATTATTTTACTCAATTCGAGAATAAGACCCTGATCAGGGAAATGGAGACTCAGCTTCAGGTTGTGAAGACCCATCTACTTGAAAAAGAGAGCTCTTTTCTACAGCTGCTGGAGGAACTGCCTCAGCCCGTGCTTATCACTAGGGGAGGGATTGTTCTGTACGCAAATTCGGCAGGTTTACAATTAATCCATGCGGAAAGCCTAGATCAAGTGCTTGGTCTATCGACTATGGATATTGTAGACTACTCTAATTATGAAATTCTCTCAGAACGAAGAAAGAAATTCAACACTGATAGAACAACAGGTTCTGTCTGCTACCTGATTAATTGTTTAAACAACCAGCAGAAATATGTAGATGGGATTACATTGCCGATCATTTATGAGGGAAACGAAGCCTACATTGGCATATTCAAAGATATATCCGAGCAAGTATTGGAAGATGAACGACTGATACAGTCCGAGAAATTATCCACAGCAGGACAGTTAGCAGCTGGAATCGCTCATGAAATACGGAATCCTCTTACAGCCATTAATGGCTTTATGAAGCTACTGCGCTCTTCCGAGCGGATGAATGATAAATATATTTCCATTATTGAGTCAGAGTTGAAACGCATCGAGTTCATCGTCAACGAACTGCTTGTCTTATCTAAACCCCAAACCACTCATATTAGTAAACCAGTGGATTTATTGTCTTTGCTGGAACAAGTCACCACACTAATGAATGGACAAGCTGCCCTAAAAAATCTCAAGATCCTCCCTGTCTGTACTGATCAATCCATTTGGATCAATGGTGAGGCTTATCAGATGAAGCAGGTATTTATTAACTTACTTAAAAATGCGATGGAAGCAATGAATCATGGGGGAAACATCTATATTCATGTGCAAACCTATGACAGAGAAGCCCGAATCAGTGTGCAGGATGAAGGCTGTGGGATGACAGAGGAACAGATCAATGCCCTCGGCAAACCATTTTATACGACCAAAGAAACAGGAACAGGCTTAGGTTATATGATCACACAAAATATTATACATAATCATGGCGGAGCGATCTCTATAGAAAGTATTCTGGAGCAAGGAACAACTTTTACTGTGAGTATTCCAACGATCATTACACCTGAGGAACCTATCATGTAGAAGATGAGGTATCGCAACATCATGCAAGAATGCCCCTAATTTTCACATTATAATGGTTATACATAATTGGAAAAGAAGGTGCAGCAATGACTCGTGAAGTTCGAACAGTAGTTTTCGATCGTGACTTAAAATTTGAGACCTATCGATTCGAAGGTATTATGCAGAAGTTTCCCAACCATTTTCATGACTATTATGTCATAGGTTTTATTGAACAAGGAAAGAGACATCTGCTATGTAACCAAGAAGAGCATATTCTTAACAGCGGAGATGTGGTCATCTTTAATCCGGCGGATCCCCATGCCTGTGAACAGATAGACGGGAGAACGCTTGACTATCGCTGCATCAATGTTCAGCCGGAAGTCATGCGTGAGTATGTGCTAGAAATTACCGGCATAGACTACTTACCGCGGTTCACACACAATGTTCTCTACCAAAGTGAACTGTCGAGCCCTTTACACGATCTGCACCAAATGATATTAGAGGATCAATCCGATTTTCAAAAAGAAGAGTTGTTTCTATTTCTCTTGGAGCAGCTTCTGAGAGAATACACGGAGACAGAAACCCTCTGTCCCGCTCAAGAGCCTACTTCTGAAATTAAAATCATTTGCGAATACATAGAGTTACATTATGCGCAGAACATTACGCTGAACCAGCTAAGTGAATTGAGCGGCTTAAGTAAATATCACTTGCTGCGTTTATTTACCAGACAGAAAGGAATATCACCTTACCGTTACTTGGAAACTATTCGCATCAACCACGCCAAAAGGCTTTTAGAACAAGGAATATTGCCAATAGAAGTGGCCTCTCTAACCGGATTCAGTGATCAGAGCCATTTCACAAATTTTTTTAAAAGACTCATAGGCTTAACCCCTAAGCAATATATGCGTATATTTGTTCAACAAACGGGAGTAAGGTCATCAATGGAACTTACGAAATGATAGATCAACGTAAGATTAACACAGGACATCTGCTGGCATTGCTTACGATTTTAATCTGGGGAACCACCTTTATCTCCACAAAAATACTGTTAAAAGACTTTACGCCTGTGGAAATTCTGTTCTTCCGTTTTCTTATTGGGTACTTTATACTCTTACTGATCTATTCACGTCCAATCCGAACTACATCCTTTAAAGAGGAATTACTCTTTATCTCAGCAGGTCTTTGTGGAGTCACGTTATATTTTCTTATAGAAAATATTGCCCTAGTCTATACCCTTGCATCCAATGTAGGTGTAATTGTCTCCATCGCTCCATTTTTCACGGCGGTTATCGCTCACTTCTTTTTAGAAGAAGAGAAATTTCATAGGCAGTTTTTTATAGGATTTTTGATAGCCTTGGCAGGAATTATATTAATTGGGCTGAACGGGAGTTATCTTCTGCAACTGAACCCCATCGGCGACTTGCTGGCATTGTTGGCACCTGTGGTTTGGGCAATATATTCAGTGTTGATGCGAAAAATAAGCCTACTAAAGGCTCATACTATAGGGGCTACCCGCAGAGTATTTTTCTATGGTCTGCTGTTTATGCTGCCTCCTTTGTTTCTGTTTGATTTCCAGCTAGGTCTGAGTAGATTCAAAGAGATTTCAAATGTAGCTCACCTGCTTTTCTTAGGTCTGGGTGCCTCGGCACTGTGTTTTTTGACTTGGAATAAAGCTGTAGGGATTCTAGGGGCTGTAAAAACAAGTGTATACATCTATATTGTGCCTGTAATTACAGTGGCAGCTTCCGCCCTTGTTCTGAATGAAAAGATCACCTGGGCGATCCTGACGGGAACTTTTTTAACGCTCACCGGTTCATATATTTCCGAACGCAAACCTAAATAACCACACCATCTTTAACATTTAATAAAAAGAAGCCCCAGCAGCGTGATGCATACTGGAGCTTCTTTAAGTTTCATTCCATACTCAGAACAGCGAGACAGGAATAAGCTTTCTTCCGCCCTTGATCAGGGTCGATTCTAGCATGTCCCCTTTGACGCCTCCAAAATAAAGCTGCCAATACACGCCAAAACGCACGCTGACATCATTCTTCACCAGCTCCGGCGGCGTAACAATCAGCCATTGGAATTTGAGCGCCTTGGAAATTTCGAAGACGGGGTCAAGCACGTTATTGGAGACCATTTCTCCGAAAGGATTGTCATATAAAAAGACCGTCCAGCCTTTATTCTCACGATTCACCCGTTTATGCGTCATGATCATCATTGCGACCAGCAGCTGTACAGATTGACGTTGCCCACCACTGCCGACTGCTTCATCCAGTGCGCCGCGATTAATAATCTCCCAGTCCGAATAATGATAATCTTCCGGTGCGGCGTAGAGGAAATAATTCTCCGTTACCGGTTTATACACTTGAAGTATCGGAAAGCGGTTCTGCAGCGCCGCATAGACAATTCGTCCGTCATTAATAACCTCTTTGATTACCAGCGCCGGCACTTGTTCTATCTTGGGATACTTTTTGAGCAATTCATTGATGCATTGATTGAAGTAGTCACTCACCATCGGCTCTACCTCATCGCTTGTTCTTGGCACATTGATATTCTTGTAGTTCAGACGTACCAGCGGGAAGGCATAATTATTCTCGTTATGAATAATCATCCGGCGTTCCATTCGCTTCATAATATCAATGATTTGAACCACTCGTAGAGATGCCCGGCCAACCCACATCTTGCGGGAGAGATCCATGCCTTCCTTATCGCTTTGAATGCTCTCGATCTGATCGCGCGAACTGCGTAGCATGGAATCTAGGACTTGCAGTGCAATGGCGAAATTATCCCAATGGACCGTATTCAATCGATCTAGAATCTTGGTCTCCAGTTCGGGATTCCGTTCATTTTTCGCAAGTTTTTCGGTTAAGGAATTTTTCTCTTCCTTCACCTTTTTGGAGATCTCATCCTGTCTAATCCGGCTATCCTTAATGCGGAGAAGCCAGTCGGCTACTAGAGGCTCGCAGCTTTCTCTAACCCTCAGCGTTATTTCTTCTGGCACACTCCGTAGGTTGACGCGATCCTCAATATGCGCGTTCATTATTTTGATTTGATTGGATAAAGTCTGAAGGAGGACATCGATTCGGTCCAAGGATCTTTTACACTGATTAAGCATAAGCTCATTCGCTTGGCAGCGCTCCTGAATTTCTGTCTCCTTATCCCCTAGCGCCTCATTCCAAAGCTCCACGGCACGTTCATGTTTCTCTTTGATCCCCTTCTCTACTTTGCGCAACTCTTTCTGCAAGTTCTCCAATTCAGTCTGGCAGCGGATATAACCGTCGTGAACAATCTGATAGTCTTCCTCCAACGAAGTAGTATCCGTCTTTTGGTGATTTCTTGCAGCCATAATGGTCTCGGACGTTTCCGTAGGTTCGGTCGCCTTCCGCCAATTCACATCCACTTGATTCAGGCTGGATTCAAGCTCAGCCAGATTCTCGCTTGCTGCTTTAATCTGTGCAGCTCTTGTCCGAACTTCCAGTTCATTTTCAGTTAATGATTGCTGTAGGCTTTCCACGGTACTGAGCTGCTGCAAGAGAAGATTCTGCTCTACAGGATCTATAGGTATGACTTCTCCTTCATCAGAAAGCTGGTGATCTGTTGGGAAAACAATCTCAGGAAACCATCGTTGCAGTCTAGGGAACATCGCATATTCGGTTTCTCTCGTCCATTTATTGCGTTGTCCACTCAAGCTTTCCATTTGCACCTTTAGGTGTTCAAGCTGCTGATCTTTACCTGCTAACTCTTTGCTCACCAGATTCTTTCGTTCGATTATTTTTTGTTTTTCCTTATAATCTTGTTCCTGTTTCTTCGTCCGTTCAATCCAAGCTTGCAGAACCCCCGCTCTCTGCTCATGCTCCACACTTAGAACTTTGTTCTCAGCGAGCTCCCGTCCGATCCGGGTAAGCGTCCCTTCGTTCTCATCCATCTCATGGCTCAGATTGTTAATGCTCTGCTGAAGTTCAGCCTGCAGTTTAATAAGGGCATCCTGCTTGGCTGTAAGCGTCATGGTATTCTCAGTTTGGAATAAACGTTCATATTCTTGACGCACCGATTTTAACTTAGATAAATAAGCTTCAGAGTCCTGAAGGATCTGCTCCTGTTCTTTGAGCTTCCCCTGAATACTGCTCTTCCAATCCTGGAAACGATCCGGCTGCAAGACCATTTGCGGCCCTTGATTCGCAAAAAGCATGAAGGATGCTTGATGCGAAGCTGCCATCTCTTCACGGATAAAGATCGGCACCGCTGATTTAAGCAAGGTGTCCTTCATCAGTTCCGGCTGAATTTTATCAGCTTCGCGCCGGGTCATAATCAAACTATATGGAAGTAACGGATATTGCTCCAGTTCTTCCTCACGTTCAAGATACGGACGGTCATTTAAGTAGGAACTACCTAGTGTTGATTGAATCTTTAACGAATCGAGTGTATCTTTGACCGTCAGAATATCTGAATTGGGTAGCCAGTAGGATTGGTTCTGAAGTTCCACATCCATGAGCTGATTATAGTAATCCCTTCTGGAACGTTTAGTCTGTTGCTCTACTTCATCTATTTTTCGGATAAAACGTGCCGGGATAACATCTTGTTCTTCAAAAAGGCCAGTAGCTCCTAAACGATTATGCTCTTCATACATTTCCAGCAGTACAACGAGCTGTGACCATAATTGGGATTCTTTCTGAGTCTGTGACTCAAGCAGAACCCCAAGCTCGTCCGCTTCACGCTCATAAGAACGCCGTTTCTCACTCAGCTCAGCATGACTCTTATGCAGTGCCAGCTTCCGAATCTCTTCCTGCTTGTGCTGTTCTTCCAAGTCTCCAATGTCTTGAAGAATCGTTTTGGCCGCTGAGATCGTACGCTGCAGGGCAGCTGCCGGAGAATGGGCGGCATCCTGCCCATATTGGGCTGCGAATGCTCCGAGTTCTTCCGTGTATTGCCGAATAGATAAGGTCAAATCATTGATCTGATTATCCAGCCCGGCCAGCTCTACCAAGAAACTTTCCCTTTCCTTGCGCAATCTTCTCTCTTCCGCCGTTAGGTCTTGCTGTGCTGTCCCAAACTCTCTGATCGTTTGCTGCCAGAAATTAAACACCACATCCCACTGTTTCCGCAGCTGTTCCTTGGCTGCCTGAATGACCTCCTGCCGTTCTTTCATCTCCAGAGAACCTTCGATAGCTTGAATTTCTTTTTGCCACTGCTCAATTTGCCGGGTATGGAGCAACCGTTTAGCCAGAAAATAAGCTACTTCAAGCTTCTTCTCTTGCGCTTTGGAATCCTCCAGCCGACCACGCGCACGGCTCTGATCATCACTGAGCTTCTTAAACTCTTCTTGCTTCAGTTCCGTTTCTTCCTTACTGCGTAAGTATTTAAGATTGTCTGTCTCAAAGCGCAATTGCTTCGCATCCTGATAACGTCCAGCCAGTTCATCAGCAATCTTACTTCGCTCAGCTTCTGCATTTCTCTGCTCTTCATAGATAACCGTATAGATTTGGCGTCCACGTAATTCAGTTTCTTGAACTACGTTTTCTGCTTCCACGCCTAGTTTTACCAGCTCATAAAGTGGTGCAGCCATACTAAGAAACTCTGTATAGACCTGCTCCCGCTGTTCAAGCATCGGCAAGCGCTGAGCCACTGTTGCTGTATCGATAAACATCCGCTGCAGCGTATTGTCGTCTTCCTTTAATCCTTCATTCAGACTAGATCCGATTTCAGGAATAATCAGCTTTTCGAACAAGTTATGATTGGTGAAGGCATCATTTTTTTTAAAATAACCTTTGATACCACCCTCTTCACCATTGATTCGCCGCATATTACGCCACTCGGCGATATGGATATCCCGGGTAGCCAGGAAGTCATAATATCTTTTCAAATCCGAGCTATGGCTGCCAAAAGGTACAATCTCTCCCCGCCGATCGCGCACAAATTGCTGGATCGTTTCAAAACTCGTAGGTTCAGCAGTCACCTCGTCAAATAACGGCAACGTTGATAGCGTAAGTTCAGCCGCTTCACCGTAATCTGTAAGTGCGTACAGCAAGTAATCCACTTTGATATCCTGCTGATCAAGCGAATTATGTGCCGTCATAGCGATTCCCGTGGTCATATACTCATTGCGCTCATTGTTGTCGAGATGCCATTCGATAGCTACGTGAAAAGTGTACGGTTTAAGTTGTTTTTTATGATTATGAAAGAATGCCTCAACCTGGTTCTCACTGTCTTTGCCCCATGGTGTTTTGGGCATCAATAGCTGGAAAATAGATTGCAGCAGTACGCCCTTTCCACCGCCATTCATGAGCGTAATAAGCGTATTAGCGGGTCCCTCTTCGTTGCAGAGGTCCAGAATCATGTCGTCGTATTTCTTGAGCATCTTCTCGTATTTAAGTCCTGTAATTCGTATGCGTTCAATCCGCGGCATAGGTAGCACCGTCTTTCTCAGCTAAAGTTCTTCCAATGAGGCTCTTTAATTCCTGGTATCGATCGACATCATGATATAAATAACGCATTCTCTCATAAAGCTCTTCCCGAGGAAAGATACGCTTCTCTGTTTCAGAGATGAATACGAGTTTCTCCTCTTCCAGAAGTTTCATGCCTTCATGAATCAGCCCAATTCGTGAGCCTGCGCCTCTGGTCAGAAGATCACTCTCTTCCTGACTCTTAGTCTGCATGTAAAGACTGGTCCATACCTTAAACATCGCTTGGATATCAAGCTGCCACTGCTGGCTGAATCGTCCTTCCTCATCCATCTGAATCCACGTCTGAAAGAGAGAGGACACCTGATCAGCAATTTGAATATAGGACATACTGTCCTGCCCCGACTTAAAATGAGTCTCATCCTGATCCATTTCGGCTAGAAAAACCAGGATAATAATATTGATAATATGTAAGTGAGTTTTACGCTCAACACGTGAATATTTGTTCTTCAACTGGGTGAAGTTGGTTGCAAACACTGATCCCAGCGGATTAACTAGCAGATGGAGACGGTGCCCGGAATTCATCACCCGACAGCCCCCTTCTTTAGCAACGTACTGAAGTGCATCATAAGTTCCTGCATCCTGAAGGCATTCTGCCGCTGCAGGGTCATCGAGAGGAATTACTTTTTTACGGAGCAATTCAAAAAATAGCCGCGAAGCTTGCTGTACCTGTTCTAATGTATAACTCATGTTAGTAACTTCTCACCTCTCCACGATCGTAATCATATATGGACTCATATCCAGACCAGGACACCGTACCCTTGAGGCTGGTTCTGGAGCAATGCTCGTCCGCAGCGTTTTGCCGCGTAAACTCTCCAACAGAAGATCTTCCGCAAGCACATATTGGATTAGCTGTTGGCATTCATCAGAAACGCCGCTACCACCTTCTGGTGCCTGTTCCTGCACTAAAATATCTGTATGAAAAAACTGCACCCACAGATCAACAGCATCCGGTGTGTTAGCCCACCCTGTTAGTTCTTCGGCGGAAAAAGCGTCTGCAGTAAAGGTAAAGCTTCCCTGCTCAGCCAAGGCAGCAAAAACCGGCATCCACAGCTCCACTACTTTTCTCCATGGAATACCTTTAGGAATATATTGAACAGGCTCAGTGTCCACCTCATCTTCGAAATCATCCATCATTAAGTCGGGGATAAACCCTACCTCTTGTTCCTCCCAAGCCCAAGGAAGCGGATAAACGAAGTCCTGATTCGGAGCGAATAATCCGCTGAGCAGCAGTTCAAGACTGTCACCGCTTGGCAGACCCTCCTCTTTCACCCATTCCTCCCATACATGTGTACGGAAGTTAAACCCGGCTGCTCCCCAGAATAATTCAGGGAAGTTCAACCTTAAATTGGTCTCCATCTCAAAAATATTCAACACTACCTCAGCCAGCTCATCGTGTACACGCCTAGAAAGCTCGACTCGTTCAGAGAGAATACGGATCTCATTGAAGTCGATCACGTCTTTCTCATCATTGGCCAGCCGGGCCAGAGAACGGTGAATACTGTCAAAATGTTTGCGTTCCTCCTCGAACTGATGATGAATCTCTTCGAGTCGCTGATGCCGAGCTACTCCGAATTCACTAAAAATATGCTTCGGATTGCGGCGTAACGCATTGCGGTATTCTTGCTGTTGCTGGGTCATCTTGCGGACACGGGAGATCAGTTCATTAACATCCTGAAGAGCCCGAGTTACGCGCCCATGCTTTATATGCATTTGAATCTCGAGCAGTTTGATGCTGATCTGAAATTCATCAATAATCTCATGGCTCATAAAAATGAGCTCCATTGCATATTCAGAGAGTCGATAGATGGTTCTGCCGTTCTCTTCCCAACTGCTGCGAGTCGCATCCTCATCCACCGTGAAATACTTATATTTCTGCACGGACATTTGCCGGGTCACATCATCATAGAAAAAGGATTCGAAATCCCCACCATTCCCGCTCCATAATAAACCGTCCACGAGACGCTCTACGGATTCGGTAGTCCCAAGATTGGCGATATTAAAACGTTCCAGCGCAGTCCAAGTAAGCTCAATAATATCCTCTTTGGATCTTCTCTCATTCGATTCTAGCTCCAGATAATAGACTTGCAGCAGAACGCTTAAAGATACCATTTCTTTGTAAGGTTGGATTTCGCCAAGGTTCATGCCAGCCCCCAAATTCCACAGGGGATTCAATCGTTTGTTTCGTTCGCCAAAATCCGACCAATTCATCTTTCTGCTAACCTCGCCATCACTTCATAATTTAAAATTTCCTGCGGAACTCTCCGGTCCTCTTCCAGCAATCGTTCCATATATGACTTTAGTTCGGGATAATTAGAGAATTCTTGAAGTACATTGTGTAGATGATCTGGGTTACAACTCTGGGGAACATTATACATATACGGTTCCTCAGTCAGTTTCATCATCTGCTCATAAATAGGGAGCGCCAGTCCAAGGTTTAAATCCGGATAACTAACCTTTAGTTTACCGTATATGTCCAAACCTGCTTTATCCATATCCCCGACATATAACAAGGTGGTTTGAAGGGGGTCAATATCCAATTCTTCAAGAAAGAGTAGGCTACTATCAATCTTCCAACCTTCACCGTAAATTAGCATGTCTGGAAACAGACCACAGATCTTCTTTTCACTAAGCATTAATCGTTTGGCTGAATGGAAAAATGACTTATTCTCCACAATAAGAATATTCCGAACGGGAACTAATGAACTGAAGTAAATAAATGGCTCCCTTGCGTTTACACTTTTTAAACTTTCCAGCGTAAGTTTAAGTCTAGTAAGAAATTGTTTACCTTCAGTTTCGGAGAGCCACTTCTCCTTACCAAACAGTTCCAGTGACCTTTCTTCTGTTGTAATGATTTCGCGATCCTTCGCCGTACGCAAAAAATTAGATACCTGCACAATCTGATCCCAAACCTCTTGTGTCTGAGTTTCAGGACGAATCAAGTAATAATGAAGATCCAGTAGATTCTGTACGCTTAACACGGCTGAAGGATCCCACCCCACTTGAGTTGAAACACTCTTATTTAACCAAAAATATGTATACATATAAGGCTGTTTAGAACTCATCGGACTGGACTTCACCGGTTCTAAGAAACCTTCAGCAACAAGCTCGTTTATACTATCCGCCAAAACACGAAATCCTCCGGCCCATAGATATTCTTCCTGTGTTTTATAAGCAGAACTAATGACTTCTTGTTCAATGCTGTCAAGATTTATTTTTCTTCTCCCTGTACGCACAGTTCCGTACTTATTCTCCAACAAATTAATTATAATTACTCTCAATTCATCACCCTCACTAAAAGAAATAAAACCCCTATACATCCTGTATAGGGTTCTGAAGCACGGGAATATATGTTTCTATTATAACAATCCTTCAAAGGTTATGCTATTTTTGTTAAACAAAATAATAGATTCTATTGTTTACACTTTCCTATCAAAAAAGAGGTTATACTACGGATTTTCACTTTAACACATAGACTATTTACAGTGTTAGGTATCGCTAGAACATAATTAGGGAAAAACTCCCTGAAAACAGTCGATATTCGCTCTAAATGATCTGAATTAGGGAATTGCTCCCTAAAAATCAGGGAAATCTCTTCATTTTCCACCAAATCAGCTAAATAATAGGGAGGTTTTCCCTAATTATTAGCCGGATGACAAAAGATCGCAGAATTACAGGGAGAAATTCCCTGATTTTTCTGTTGAAGCTTCATTAACCCTTATAGACTCCGCAAAAAAAGACTGCCCCAAAAACCATGAAATGGCTGAATGGGACCGCCCTTTTTTATTAACTACTCGGCAACTCCTGGCGTAAACGCCATACAATACTGCTCAAGTGTGCTATTAGGTAGAGGAATGACCTTAACCGTACGGAACTGATAATGCTCATAAATGGGCAAATTGCTCGGTGTCTGTGTCTCTAACGTACATAACGTATTGCTCATACGACATTCCGCGAGTAGCGGTGTCATGATTTTTGATACATATCCTTGACCTCGATATTGATCCTGCACTGCAAGCATATCCAAATGTTTATACTTCTGATCCCCAAACATTGATAACCACAAGGAACT
The DNA here is from genome assembly GCF_038004505.1 of Paenibacillus sp. FSL R7-0048. Taxonomy (NCBI): domain Bacteria; kingdom Bacillati; phylum Bacillota; class Bacilli; order Caryophanales; family Paenibacillaceae; genus Paenibacillus; species Paenibacillus sp. FSL R7-0048. The sequence continues at coordinate 4,585,728 of NZ_JBBORF010000001.1, forward strand.
CATACTACGCAAAATAGATAAACCACGTATAAATCCTCGCACCCCAATGATTCGGCAAATCGGTAATGACTTAATTATCGCAAAGACAATCTGTTTCATATACCTGACGTTCGAAATCACTGTCCCTGTCTGACGCTCCGAATGGAACACTAAAGCCACTGCTTCAAAGTTAGTAGAAGTCGTTAGTAAATCCGAATATGGATACAACATCTCAATGTAACGATGAAAAAAAATATTCAACACGCGTAATCGGGTTGATTCATCAGGCAAGATATGCTGATATAACGGATCATTTTTGGCAAATGCTTCGGCCAGAACACTGGCTGCTCTTGGAATATCATGCTGCTGAATTTTTAGTACTGTACTACAAATAGTTCCACCTCATTTAATAGTCTTACGAATTAGTATAACTCGTTCAATTGAATATGGCACGATGGTTCTATTGTCATTTCTTTATTGAATACGATATGATTGAAAAGATTACAAAAATACTGGGAGGTAAAATGGAAGATATTATACTGTGGCTTAAATACTTGTTTCTAGGGTTTGTTCAAGGGGCAACTGAGCCAATCCCCGTCTCTTCGAGCGGCCATTTGATCATCGCACAGAAATTGCTAGGCTTAAAACAAAATGGGCTATCATTTGAAATCTTAACAAATACGGCTTCACTAATTGCGATTTGTTTTATTTTCCGCAAAGATATCGGAAGATTGATCACTGGATTCGTTCAATTTATTCTGACCCGCAAAGAGGAATATAAGTCGGATTTCCTCTTCTCTTTGTACATCATCATCGGTACCTTGCCTGCGGTAATTGTTGCCTTACTCTTCAAGGATCAGATTGAGGATATCTTCTCGTCGGTTCATACCGTATCCATCGCCTTGCTGGTTACAGGGGTAGCTTTATGGTTGATCCGTAACCTTCGCGGACGTAAACAAGATGGTGACTTAAAAGCGAAGGATGCAGTTATAGTCGGACTTGCCCAAGCAGTCGCCCTTATTCCTGGGATAAGCCGCTCTGGTGCAACTGTCATCTCTTCCATCGCTGTGGGAATGAAGCAAGAAACTGCCTTACGCTTTTCTTTTATGCTTTATATTCCTGTCAGTTTGGGCGGACTTGTTATGGGCGCATCTGATATTGCCCACGATCCTAACCGCTCGCAGCTAGCCATTCCATACTTGATTGCATTTATTACTACACTTATCGTCACTTATTTCTCCATGCGTTGGTTTATGGGGATTATGGCTAAAGGTAATTTGAAGTATTTCTCTTATTACTGCTTCTTAGCTGGGATACTTCTCCTCATCTTTATGTAAGACATAACTTCAATTAAAAAACCTCATGACAATCTCTGAGATCACAGAGAGAGCATGAGGTTTTTTTATATTATTTCAACATGGATATTACTTCATCGCTCGACCGGATCTTACCTATGCGAGGGAAGATAGTTTTGCATACATAATCATGCTCTTCTTTAGCCATCGCGGTCATAGCATCTTCTACAAAAACTTGATGATAACCAAGCTGATAAGCTTCTCTAGCAGTAGTATCCACACCAATCGAGGTAGAAATACCACATAATACGATCGTGTCTATTCCGCGGCGTCGTAACTGCAAATCAAGATCTGTACCGAAAAATGCCCCCCACTGCCGTTTGGTAATCAGATGTGCATTTTTGATATTCGCTAATTCTGGTACGATGTCGTCCCAACCTTCTGGATAGGTCACGGAATTCATTTTCAAATCAGTTTTAGGTTTAAGCATATCTTGCCCATCTAGCCATGACACCCTCACCAGAACAACAAATCCTCCTTTCTCCGTAAAGGATTGGGCTAATTTGCTGGCATTCTCAACCACCTGAGCACTTGTATGCGGCCCCTGCTTTGGACTGTGGACAATTCCCTGCTGCAAGTCGATCACGACTAGCGCCGTTTTACTTGCCTCAATACTTTCAGATGCTAAGCTTGTTAATTCTTCCATTGTCTTCTCTCCGATTACTATCAATTTTTGTATACTACAATTACCCTATATTACCCAATAGGTGTCCCATTAGGTAATTTAATATCTGGCTTCAAGAGAACCACATCCCCTTTATCCGGTATTCCTCCAAGAACTAATACTTCTGATTGGAAACCCGCAATATTTCGAGCAGGAAAGTTAACTACCCCAATGATTTGTTGCCCTACAATCTCTTCGGCCTTATATCGTTTAGTAATCTGTGCACTTGATGTTTTGCTTCCGATATCTGGTCCAAAATCAATTTGGAGTTTAATCGCAGGTATTTTTGCTTTTGCAAAAAACTCCGCTTTAATAATTGTTCCAACACGAACATCAAGTTTTAAAAAATCATCAATAGTTACCATTTGCCATCCCCCTATTTAGCTAAAACATTTTCCAACTACTCATTCACTTATTTTGAATGTTGTACTTTAAAGATTTCGACCAAAAATACATTCCCATACCGAGTAAGGTTATTATGCCACCTAAAAACTGGAATAATGATATAGTTTCCCCTAATAATAGATATGCAAGGACTATAGCAAGAACAGGCTCACCAATAATCCCAACCGAGACAGTAGTTGCTCCAATCGACTTTAACAAAAGGTTAAAGATGTATTGACCAAAAATAGTTGGAATTATTGCAAGAAGCAAAAAATAAATCCAATCTGATGAAGCATAATTAATTAATGAGACATTATTTATCAAATTGTACACGAGCATAACAGTACCACCAATAAAAAAAACGAAAATGCTGTATATACTTGCATTGATTTTGCCGCTTACTTTTTGCCCGGCCAACAGATAGACTGAAGCAAAGAATGTGCCAATTAACGATAAACCATCGCCGATTAGTGCATCTTTCGAAACCCATATGTCTCCCCATGCAATAACAATCGAACCTAAAAGAGCAACAATCAGGCAAAAAACGGTTAGCAGGTTAACATGTTCTTTGAATAAAAAGTAAGACCCCATCATAACAAATAGCGGCTGTAACGATAAGATCACCATGGAGCTTGCAACTGAAGTATAGACCAATGATTCCATCCAGAATAAAAAGTGTAACCCTAGAAATAGGCCGGATAAAATAACGATGGCCCAATCTTTTTTATTCATCTCAGTAGAACGAGCCATTTTCCCAGATGTAAAACAGAGCATGATGATTACAGAAATAAACAATCTATACATCCCGGCCACTGAAGTAGGTGTATCTGAAAGTTTAATCATGATTGAAGAGATAGAAACGGACAAAATACTGATAAATAACAGAATAAACGGATGCAATAGTATAGGCGGTTTATTTGAACTAGCCATAGTTCCTCCAAAATGTGTGACAATCCCTGTGCACAGAATTGTATGATAAGTCTAGGCTGGATATAATAATATCACCGCCAAGATCAATATTGTGCAACTATATCTTTAATTTATATTGAAATATCGTCAAATAAGGAGAATAAGCACTTTGAAAAAGCAATTACACGAAGCCATTCAATTTCCTGATGATGCATTTCCATACATCATGTACACTCATACCAATTATGAATCTATTCCTAATGGCAGAGGGGTTAACGATCTACATTGGCACCAAGAACTACAAATTACTTTAGTGACCAAAGGGAAACTAACCATACAAGTCAACGGAATCAATTATGATTTAGAAGCAGGTCAGGCCATCTTTATTAATAAGAGCGTACTTCATATTGTTACGTACCTTAACCAAGAGGGTGAATATGTTAGTTTTAACTTCCCAGAGAAGTTACTCGCTTTTTATTCTGAAAGTGCAATGGAAAAAAAGTATGTACTTCCGTATACCAATTCATTCTTGTTAAGTTTAGAAATCAAAGGAGATAAGGACTGGCATAATCAAATCCTACAAATTCTTTGGGCTATGAAAAAAGAATTTGAATCGAAAAAAAAATGGGGATGGGAATACGAAGTTTCTATCAAAACTGTCCAGTTATGGTTAATCCTTATATCAAATTTTTCTCTATCCTCTGAGGAATCGTCTAAATATAACAGACTCCAGCAAGAGAGACTACAATTAATGCTTAGTTTTATTCACAAAAACTATTCTAATAATTTGACATTGAAGGAAATAGCAGATACAGCACATCTAAGTGTATCGGAGTGCACTCGAGGTTTTAAGAAAAGTATCCATATGACTCCGTATTTCTACTTAATTAAATATCGCATTAATAAAAGCTGTGATTTGTTAATAGCAACTGACTACACGATAACTGAAATCGCACAGCGAGTTGGTTTCAATAACGCAAATCACTTTATCCAGTCTTTTAAAAAACACTTAAACATAACTCCTAAGGAGTTCAGAAAAATTAGAAATGAACGAACTTAAAAAACAACAAAAGCAGAGTCGATCGCTTTGTCTGACTGCCTAGTGTTAGCGTAATTTCGATGTCCTTCGTAAATCTCGAATATATTTCCAAGACACAAGCTTAATGTTTTTCATTTTCTAATAGTCTATGATCTCGAGATCGCCATATAAACGATATCCCACTATTTTCCAATAAAGTTACGTTTATATCTTCATCCTTTTCGTCCTGCATGAATTAGTGTTCAATTCTCCTATATGATAAACTTGCAAGAAGTTATCTGCTATTTATCTATTAATAAAGGAGCGGAAAAATGAGATGGGCAAAAAGAAAAAAACATTACCCGCCAATTTTGCCGAGCTGGTTAAAACGAATGATATATCTGCCTTAAAAGAGGTATTTGAGCTATGCGAATGGGATGCCCGTGGGGGTTACAGCAAAGGTACCGCCCTCAGCTTCCGGCAAATACCGGATGAGATGGTTTCCTGGCTTGTGGAGCAGGGTGCTGACATCAACGCTGCCGACAACTATAAGCGTACCCCTCTTCATGCTCAGGCTGCAACCTGGTCCGGAAATGTCCCCTTACTCCTTGAACTAGGTGCAGATATGGAAGCTCTGGATTACCAAAATGAGACACCGCTGCACTCAGCAGCTGCTTCTTACAAAACAAAAGTAGTGCGTGATCTGGTGGTACGCGGCGCAAATGTCCATGCAGAAAATAACCGAAAAAACACACCTCTCGCCAAAGGATTATTACAATGCCGGAATATCGATATAGTTCACATGGCAGAAATCTCGCGAATTATGCTGGATGCAGGAGCAGTAATCACGCCGGAGATGAAGGAATCCGTGCGGCGTATCGGCAAGGATTTTGAATTCGTCAGAACAAATTACAATAAAGATCGACTGGATGAAACGGCAAATGCTCTCCTGGAGCTGTACCGGCAATTTGATGTCGAGCCTATAGCGAAACTGCAGAGACATGATGGAATCTCTCCTATCGAGGTAACGGAAGCCGCATGGCCCGCACAGCACCAAGAGCTGTGGGATTTTCTCGTCCCTGCTTCAGGACACGCGATAACGGTACAGGGTGAGGTTATCCGCATCACAGGGCGGGTGTCTCATGAAATCCTTAATAATGGCGGAGGAAACTGGGATGCCGATTACCGTAAAATGCTGGATGCACTGATACGGCATTTTAGCACGGGAACGCCTTTAGAGCCCGTCCTTCTTCAAGAGGCAGCTGTACTCGCCAAACGGTTCCGCAACATCGCTGGCAATGAGCAACCAGCCAGATTATGCGAGCTGGCGGTGCAATGGGTACTTGCCAATCCTCAGCCTATTTCTATGACACAACCCGATTATTCCCGTTAAGTCTATCCTGAATCCTTAACGTGTCTATTAGCTAACTAAAGAAAACAAAGAAACGCCCCGAAGAAAAAAACTTTGGGGCATCAGTTTACATGAATTCTATATCCAACAAGTTTTAAGGATAATGACGAGAAGAATGTAAAGCACAAGAATCGTACCCGTTGATGTCCAAGGATTAATACAAACTGGAGCCTTTTTTTGTTCTTGAACGCCCCCAACACAGTTATACCCCATTTAAATCCCTCCCTAATTAATTTTTTTAAATTTCACAACAGCATATGACTATGTATCATCAAGTGATTGGGCATTAAACAACTTTGCCGCTTGTATCTAAATCTATGATTCAATTCATTTTCTTTAACTTGACAAGCATACATAACTTTATGCTAATATAGACAAATCAATAACGTTGATATATCATCTATTCTTCAATTAGGAGAGATCATATGGATTCAAGAGAACCTTTAGGTTTGGTCATTCGAGATTTGCATTTAGAAATAGCAAATTATTTAACAAAGTTACTTGCTCCTTTTCGACTTGCACCTGAACAGCATCTACTTATGGCTCTGATGCTTGAGAAAGAAGGTCTATCTCAGAACGAGATTGCTGCTAATCTTGGTAAGGACAAAGCCAGTGTTGCCCGAATGATCGCCAGCTTAGAGAGCAAAGGTTACATACACAAAGTAACAAGTGCGCAAGATCGCCGAGCGGTAAATGTATATGTAACAGAAGAAGGACGGAAATTAGAGAATACTATAAATGAGGTGACGGTCAATTTAAACGAAATTATCGAGTCAGGATTATCTGCTTCAGATTACTCAACGTTAAAGACTTTGCTAACACATGTGCTGAATAATGTAAGAAGTGCTTAAAGCATTTCTCTCCCCCTTATAGTTGATATATCATCTATCATGCAAAAATAATACGAATCAAAATTCTGAAAAGAGGTTCATCATTATTATGGAATCATCATCAACTGTTCAAGTTAAACGTCCAGCCCTCATGGCCTTCTCGCTTATGTTAGGTGCATTCGTCGGGCTATTTAGTGAAACCGCCTTAAACATGGCTTTTACAAATTTAATGGATGAATTTTCAATCAACGCCTCAACGGTTCAGTGGCTAACCACAGGATATTTACTTGTATTAGGTATCCTCGTTCCAATATCCGCCCTATTAATGCAATGGTTTACCACTAGACAATTATTCACAGCTTCCTTGCTATTATCTATCGTCGGTACATTAATTGCTGCCCTCTCGCCTAATTTCACCTCATTATTAATTGCACGATTAGTGCAAGCCTTAGGGACAGGCTTATTGCTTCCATTAATGACCAATATTATTCTTATTATTTTTCCTGCACATAAACGCGGAACTGTCATGGGAATGATGGGGCTCGTTATTATGTGTGCACCGGCACTTGGGCCTACTCTATCTGGTTTAATTGTAGATCATTTTGGGTGGGAGTATATCTTTTGGATAAGCTTACCTTTATTGTTATTTACATTAGGTTTCGGATTAACATTCATTAAAAATGTAGCCAACATCACAAAACCTAAAATAGATATTTTATCCATCTTGCTTTCTACTTTTGGATTTGGTGGAATCGTCTTTGGTTTTAGTAACTTTGCTGATCATTCTTTGAGTGAAATCATTGTTTTGCTGCCTCTTATTGTTGGTTTCATCAGCTTAATCTTGTTTGTATTACGGCAATTTAAATTGGAAACCCCAATGCTGAATTTACGGGTATTTAAATATCCCATGTTTACGATAGGTCTTATAATGCTCTTTTTAGGAATGATGATCATTTTATCTTCTGCAATTTTATTACCTTTATATTTAAAAGGAGGTTTATTGTTATCGGCCACAATGGCTGGTACTCTACTTCTTCCAGGCAGTGTTATTAACGGGGCTATGGCTCCAGTTACGGGTAGAGTATTCGATAAATACGGTCCGAAATTATTGCTGCCGCTTGGATTTTTTATCGCAACCATTGCTGGTTTTCTATTTACAAGAAACTCTACTGAAACCAGTAGCCTAACCTTTATTTTAATACACTGCGCAATGTTTATCGGATTAGCTATGGTCATTATGCCCGCTCAAACCAATGGGTTAAATCAATTACCCGTGAAATACTATCCGGATGGGGCTGCTGTTATGAGTACACTTCAGCAAATTGCAGGTGCTCTTGGTACAACGTTCGCTGTTACGCTAATGTCTAGCGGACAAACACGATTCGCAAACACACATCCAACCGCTGCACAGCCTGAAATATTAACCGCTGGAATTACACATGCTTACTTATTTATCGCAGCAATTGCAGGTATTGGATTGATTATATCGTTATTTGTGAAGCGTATTCGAGTGTATTGATTTGTATGTGAAAAAGACAGTGGACATAAACTGCCCGCTGTCTTTTTTTTTAAGTATAACCCTAAGGCTTTAACTCATATGTTTTTCATAAAAAACTAATGTTAAGTTGTCATTTATTTTTTTGGTTTCCCCCGTGCTTCTATACCCTAACTTTTCATATAAATAGCAATTTCTTTGCTCCTGTATAATACTATCCAGCTCCCATTTCTTTGCATCTTTATATCTCTGTTCAATGATTGCAAAAACCTGCTGGGCAATCCCCTTCCCATGATGTTCTGGCAATATAAAGATGATGCTGACCCGATAAGTTTTATTATCCTTTTTAACGATACGGACACCGCACAGCAATATCAAAATACTTAATCATATAATAATCTGCAAAAGACTGATTAATTCGATCCCTGATTTGTTCCACAGATTCATTGGCTGGGCTGGTTTCATAATCTTTATATTTCTCCAGCAATGGCATAAAAGCTTTGACTTGCATTTCATGAATAAACGCTGCGTCGCTCGCGTCTGCTTTAGATAAAGAAATCTCCATAAAGTTATCCCCCTCCGAAAGTTAGTAAATATATAAGCTGTCAGATATTCTTTTTATCCACCGGTTTAGAGGAATCTCTAAAAGAGCCCAAGATCCCCGTAAACAGTCCAATTAATCCAATAAAAACGCCTATCCCGCGACCACCCTCATAGGCCAATATCACAACTACTCCAAACAATGTAATGTGAAGACCAAAAAGTTGAGTTTGTAGCACACTAGGCCGGATAAAATCTAATAATGATCCTGCGTGAAACATTACAACAACTAGCACAATTAGAGCGGTTAAGATCCATAATCCTAAACTAATCATCCATACCTCCATTAAAATTTATTATCCACTAGGCACTCCTGATTTCAAATAAAGACACTTGAGCCTCCCGGCTCCAGCGTCTCATCATGTTGATTTATGGTTTGTTTTTGGGAAGGATATAGAGTGTTCCGTCTTCTTTATATTCAGCATAGGCAATATCCTCAATGCAATTATAACCAGACTCTCTGACGCGTTCCTGAATCTGCTCCTTGTTCATCGATCTGCCCCGCATGGACTCTTCCAGTACCCTGCCTTTATCAATAACTGTTATGGAAAAAGCAGAAGACTGCTCAGCTTCAGACTTGCGCATAACCGATAGAGAGCCGTTCGTTTCAAGCAGAGCATACCGTACTTCACTTAGGGAGAAGATATTTTGTTGCCTCAGCATGAACAGCAGTTGGGTATACTCAATATCGTATTTCTCCAACAAATCCTGATTCACTTTGCCATCGTCAATTAGCAGCACTGTCCGGCCTTCCGCCATGTTCCCGAATTTCACAAAATGGGTGGTCACCTTTTCGAACAGATAAGATAATGCGGTCCAAATAAAAAGAGCAAACAGCAGATGCCAGATCTTCACCTCATCATCATATATCGTATTGCCGACAATTTCACTTAAAATCAATGAAGACAGAAAATCGAGTGGTGTCAATTGACTAAGCGTCTTGCGGCCGGTAATAAAGGTAATGATCCACAAACCAAAAAAGCTGATGACCAATTTGACGCCTATAGATACAAATATCTCCATTGCTGCACCTCCAGATGGGACTCGTACAGGCTCATTGCCCTTTTAACACGAAATCCATTCATGAGAGGTATTACACACTCCTAGTGGGGTATAAACAGCAAAAGATACTCTCTGCAACTTGCCTATGTTGGGATAGTTATAAGGAACGTTGTCCCTTTGCCTTTTTCACTATCGACTTCAATAGTTCCTTTCACTTTATCGACGGTACTGTAGACCATAAGCATACCCAGCCCCGTTCCTTCTGCTTTAGTCGAATAATACGGCTTACCGAGTCGCGATATTTCATCTTTAGTCATGCCGACTCCGTTATCTTTGATACTGATCATAATATTTTGTTTTTTTTCAAATATATCGATAAATAGCGTACCGCCATCGGTTTCCTTCATCGCTTCTATACCGTTTTTATATAAATTAATTAGACACTGCTGAATCTGGTTTCGGTCATAGTTTTTATTTAACGAATTATTAAAACTAAATTGGACATCTACTTTGTGCATAGTGGCATAAGGCATTATGATATTTTTAGTATATTCTGATTCTGCCTTCATATTGGAGTAAACCATGTTTTCAGATTGTGGCTTGGCAAAGGAGAGATAATCACTTACAATTTTTTCTGCTCGCTGTAGCTCTTGTAGAGATAACTCTACAAAGCCCTTTTCCTCTGGCGTCATCGTTTTAGATTTATTTAATAGCTGCAAAAAACCACTAGTCACTGTAAGTGGATTTCTGATTTCATGGGATACACTTGCCGCTAGCTCGCTGACGACATTTAATCTTTCTGATTGAACAATCCGTTCCCGATTTTTAATATTGGAGATAATCTTCTCAATCAAAATCATAATGACACTCATCACCCCAACATGAGTTGTCAACGCATTTAATGAAAGAATCCAAAATTGCCTGTCTAAGGAATCCTGAACAAAACCTAAAATTAACAGATAAACCCCCATAATTAGCAAAGCAATCAGACTTGCCGCAATCACACGGCCCTTCGATGGTAATTTTAAAAATCTATTTTTATATAACGGCACCAAAATCAGAATCGCTGTCGCAAATAGAAACGAATAAAATACGCCACCTCCACCCACATAGAATCTGTAAGCATTCAAAATAATATATAGAGGAAGAACGTTCCTGTATCCTCCAAACAGTGCCACAATAATAAACGGAATGTACCTTAAATCAAAAATATAGCCAATTTCAAGTCTGATAGGTTTTGCAATACAGAGACTCATGGTCACTGCAGACATAAAAACGAGAATCAATCTATTGTAGGAATAGGCCCGATTCTCAAAGAATATTAGAAATGTTAATACTGGAAAAAGCAAAAACAAAAAATTTAAAAGTAGGGTTTCAAACAAGAGATGACTTCCTTTCAGCCTTTTGCTGCGTAAATGAATATATTCAAGGTTATATTAAGAGTTTTAGATCATTACCTAAGCTAACATTATAAGTCACAGTATTGACTATACACTATGTATTTCTCAACCATTTTTCAAATAATCCCAAAAAATCATACTATAGAACCACAATTAGCAAAAAAATACAGACATCTGAAGTCTGTTTGGGGTCATCAATTTTCGTATTCCTGAATATCTAAATTGTAAACTGTACCTTCGTAGTTTTTAAGGGCGCATAAATCTAGAGCTGCCACCTTTCTGTATCTGAGAGAAGGAGAGGATTTCATTGCATCCCATAACCGTAATCGAAATTGTAACGTCGGTTGGGTTTGTCCTTGTCATTTTTGTTATAGTATTAGTTTCACCTACGAGGATTAGAAAACTCGGTTTAATCGTAGCCTCTATATTAACATTACTTTTGCTTTTATCCTTTGCGATTCGTCCCGTTTGGATTGAGTTTCAAGTTTCTAAAAAAACAGAACAACTTAATCAATATCTGGAGAAAAAATACCCTTATCAAGAGTGGGAGATTAGCCGGCCAGAAGGTAGACAATATAATCCTTATCATTTAACGGTTAGATTTAAAAATGAAGCGGGCTGGGCTTATACCTATTTAGTAGCAGACAATAATATTCATCAAATCGTTTGGATCCCACCAGAAGGCAAATCTCCTGAGGAAGGAACGCATTCGGAAATGAATCATTAAGTTGTCTTACACAGAAAACAGCCATCCCCTCAGGATGGCCGGTTTTTATTTCACTAAAAATCCGTTAACTGTGATATGGAGCGGAGTCAAACTAACTTCGCTCGGATCTCCACTTTTGATAATAGCAATGGAGATAGCTATAAGCAATATTTTCCGGAGAAGAAATAAGTACTACAGCCTAAAAACAATTTGATTTCCTGTCTCATTGTTCTTGAAGGGTTTACCATGTTCCCTGAACTCTAATATAACACCTGAAGGATCGTCAGAAAGCGGTGGAGAAATTACGTAATTATAAGAAGCTTGTCCGGTTGAACTTCCGCCATTCATCATTCGACTATCATATTCTTCGCCTATAAACAGCTCGAAAAAGCTATGGTTATGAGAATTTGTTGGAAGCTCAGTTGTCATGTCCCAATCTATATTAAGGGTGACCACACTAGCATTACTATATTGGCGTATAGAGGTCAGTGTATAAAAAAATCCATCTTTCTCAATTGATTTAAGAACTGCAATATGTTTTCTAAAATCAATTGGCTCAACCATCGGTTTAAAATGATCTTCACTTAGCAACGTCCCAAATACTGCTTTCAAAAAATCCTCATAGAGCTCATAATTTTCTGCCCATTTAGAGATAGATTCAAACGGTGGGAATCCTGGATTATTATTCGAGATTTTCTTTCGTTGCTTGATCAATGCACATATTTGCTCGTCAATATCCTTAATTTTCAGATCGTAATGTTCGGTTGGTCGTACAAAGGGCATCCTTTTCATTTTGAACCTCCTTTTTGCACAAATGCAAAAGAAATCTCAGCTTCACATACAAGCTCACTATTTACTGTTGCGGTGCCTTTGCCTTTTACAATTTCACCTTTCATCCGATTGACTTCGAATTCGAGAAGAAGCTGATCCCCAGGCGTTACTTGGCGCTTAAAACGGGCATTATCTATGCCAACTAATAACGCTATCTTGCCCATCAGCTTCTCGTTTTTGCACATTGTGATTCCGCCTACCTGGGCTAATGCCTCCACAATTAAAACACCCGGCATAACAGGATGCTCAGGAAAATGGCCGCTAAAAAACGGTTCATTAATGGATACATTTTTAATACCTACTGCTCTTTTGTTCTCCTCCAACTCTATAATTCTGTCCACTAAAATAAACGGATACCGATGAGGAATAAGTTCTACAATCTGCTGTATATTTAGCATAATTCCCGTCTTAGCCTCCTAAAATACTTTTTGGGTAATTTTAACATCAGAAGTGATTTTGTACTACTCAAAAATACCCGGACAACTGGCCTATAACATCACTTCTGGAGATCCTAAAAAAACAACGGCAACCCTGGACTAGAAAATAAAGTCCACGACTGCCGCTTTTTATTGATCTATTGTACCCTAGCTTAAGATTCAACTCGATTAACAAACACCTGTGTCTTTCTCCCTGCTTCAATTCGTTCAGTGAATTTTCCGCCAGTGTATTCCTCTATCACCTTTTTCCAAAAGCGTTGTGCGGGCTCGTTATTATCTATTTGGTAAACTTCCCATTGCCCCTTATGTATATTAAAAATATCTTTTGCAACTAGTCTACCTAATCCTACTCTCCGATACTTTTTTATAATAAAAAACTCTGCAATGGAAAAGTATAAATCATCATCTCTATTTTTTATTTTGACTAAAACGAATCCAGCATTTTTCCCATTCAGAGTTAACAGATATGGGAAATTCGAGTCCTCTGTCCAGTAATCATTGAGAGGATAATCATTAAATTTTCCGTTTTCTTCAAGGTGCAAATCCATATACTCGGAGAAATCATACATATAAAATTGCATTAGGTTGTTGAGGATTTCTTTTTCTTCAAGGGTCGCCCTTTTAATTTGATAGTTCATCTAAAAACCATCCCATATCTATATTTTATCTAATTAGTAACGGACTCTTCTATTTTCTCGGATAAGTTTCTTCGCATCCTTTTGAAATAAAATGATTGTTGTTGTACGCTTCAATGGATTGATTCCCAATTACTTTGCAGTAATATTTTACCACTCAAGAATACTCTCTTTCAACTTTACAAATTTTTACTTTGTAATTTTGGTACCATTCTTTCTTACCTTTCTCCTGAGCAACTTTGTGAGATTGATGCTGTTTCCAGTTCCTAATCGCGTCCAAGCTCTCCCAATAAGAAATCGTAATACCTGCTCCTGAAGAATCCCTGACACTTTCCACTCCTAAAAACCCAGGTTGCCCGGACGCAAGCTGCTCCATTTTTTCAGCCATAAGGTTATACCCGTTATCCCCCTCCGTACGTTGACTTGAAAATATGACTGCATAATAAGATCCGTTTGATTCATGAACCATTCCGCTCAAACTCCCCTTTAATCGTAGATGTTTTTATATAAAACAGATTATACTATTATAATTAAGATAAAAATAATGAATATTAATTGTTAGTTTAATGAATTTTTTTCATACATTATTGAGGAGAGAAATCATTATGAATCTTTTAAAATATCAAATTTTCAGTAAGGTAGTTGAGATCGGCAGCATTACCAAAACAGGAGAGATATTAAATTTAACACAATCAGCCATCAGTCATGCGCTTTCTAGCTTAGAAGCTGAATTCGGACTGTGTCTTCTCATAAGAAACAGATCGGGTATCCGGTTAACCAACGATGGCGAACGTTTAATCCCACATATCAGAGAAATCCTCCAACTTAATGAAAAACTCAATCAAGAAGTAGCTGCATTAAAGGGTGTCGAAATCGGCACTGTGAAAATAGGTGCTTTCTCTAGTGTATCGATCCAATGGATGCCCCAAATCATTAAACAATTTCAAAATCAGTTTCCACATATTGAAATAAAACTACTTGATGGTAACTACTCTGAAATAGAAGAATGGATTGCCGATGGAACCGCTGACTTGGGATTTGTTAATCTGCCTACTCGAGATGCTTTTCATGTGGTCCCTCTTCAAAAAGATAGGATGGTCTGCATTATGTGGCAGAATCATCCTCTCGAGCGCCAATCAACCATCCGCCTTGAGCAATTGATTGATGAACCTTTTATCATGCCCATTGCGGGTTGTGACACCGATGTAAAGCGAATTTTCTCGCAAAATAAACTCACACCCACGATCAAATATGAATTAGAAGATGATCATGCCATAATAGCCATGGTACAAAATGGTTTAGGGTTAAGTATTCTCCCAGAAATGATTTTGTCACATCTCCCCGACAATGTATGTTATCGCCCATTGGAAGGCGAGTATTATCGTTCTATTGGTATTGCAGCCGCCTCCATTAAAAATGCCTCTCCAGCGGCAAAAAAACTAATTGAATTCATAACACAATGGATCACCAACGTGCCCATCCCTCCGCATTACCGTGATTTATGAGATGGCTCAACGCGCTGTCTGTAACGGCAAGCTTTAAGGCTATCCTTCGCAGAGTAGTCCTTTTTTTTCCAGCATTAACGTTAGCGTCAGGGGAAACGATTCTTCACTATGTATCTTTTGCGTAATTCACAACTCCGGGGACACGATAATTTGCACAACATAGAGAACAGCCTGCTGGCTGTTCTCTATCGCTGTCTACCTTAGAAGCACGTGAACGAGCTAATCCGATTCAAATCAATGCCGAAGTACGACCAGAAAAAACCATTCCATCTGAACCCTGCAATAGAATTACGTCCGACGAATACCGGAAAGAACCAGAATTGCTCGCCGTTGTTCAGCCAAATGTATGTGTTGCGGAACAGGCAGCGTCTGATCCCGCCGGGATCAATGGCAAATGTGGTAGACGACATTTGTGGCACGAATTGCGGTGGAGGAGCCGTCGGCGCTTGAACGCCTCCCGGTGCACCCCCCGGAAATTGTCCGGGGGTTCCACCCGGAAACCCTGGTCCCCCTGGTCCTCCTGGTCCTCCCGGCACGCCAGGTCCGCCTGGGAATCCTGGAAATCCCCCGCCGGCTCCCGGTGTTGGAAAAAATCCCATATGTGATCGCTCCTTTCAATGAGTAGGCATAATCATCATATGCATTCGCGGAGAGAGCGTTTGGGCGCAATAGGCGTTTTTCCAAAAAATGAAAATCAACAATAAGATCTAACATAGGCACTATCAGAAACCTAACTTGCCTACTTATGGTACGTTCAGCGCATCATAGATAAACTGACCAATTACACTCAGCTTTACCTGCTGAATTTATTCCGTCCACATCACCTTGCTAAGTTATTAACTTTAATATTGAATCTTCACTGATGTGATGTAGATGCCTGGTCAGCCTTCACACAATCAATAGCGACAACGAACGCAATCATGAGCGTTTCCATCTCATCATTCAATATTTGAACCTTATAGCTATCACCCCAAGTGAACCACTCTTTGTTCACTTTACCGATGACTACACCACGCTGTAAAACCTGAAAATCCATGTCCCACCAGTTACCATGTACCTCAATGTCAGCCGCATCAATCGTATAACGTGCTTTAAAGAAAGAAAACTCCTTCTTAATCGTCAATACCTCTCGACCATCTACTTCTACAAAAAACTTTGGTAAAAAACTGAACACTTTTTTCGTAATAAGTGCGACTTCATCTCTTGTTGTATTCATGATGGAGAATGTCTTGGGAATTTGCATAAAACTGCCCTCTACGTAATAGACATCTTGCTCCTGCTGATTCTTTACCGTGAATTTACCACTTAGACTGAATACCTTTTGTTTTATATAAAGTTGCTTCATTCTAAGCCTCCTATCGATCCTCTTAGTTAACATCATTTTAGACAAATGTTATAGTTGTTTTGTCATAATAAAATCTATTTGTTCTTCTTCACCCATATAAAAAGAATGAGTTCCTGTATGAACAAACTTCATTTTTTCATAAAAGCTAATAGCGTTCTTATTCTTTTCCCAAACCCCTAACCAAATCTTCTCTTTATTACATTGTACCGCTATTTCTATAGCTTTATTTATTAGATATTTCCCAAGCCCCTGTTTATGAAATTTTTTTCTAATATAGATCCTCTCGACTTCAAGTGAATCATTACCCATTACTTCAGATTGAGCATCCTCGGTGTTTACCTTTAAATACCCAGCGATTTCTTCATTAAAATAAATAAAATAGAATTCTGATGAGCTATCCGACAATTCTTTTTCTAATTGTTTTAAGTTAAATGCTCTATCCAGGTAGGCCTTCATATTTTCAGGTGAATTTTGATTACTAAATGTCTCATTAAATGTTTCAACACTAATTCCTTGAAGTGAACCTAGATCTTCGACCGTGCACTTTTTTATATTGATAGCCATATTGTTTTCTCCTTTTAAAATATCAATTTACAAATAAACTCTTATTTTGAGCTCTAATTATATGGTGTTATGCAGATGTGACAGGAAAATAGTATAACATAATTGTTGTATTTGCAACAAAAAAACTAAGGATTTACCATTCATTCTACCTATTAGCGTATTGGGGTAATCAGTCTCTCTACGGCAGTCAGAACTCCAAAAGGAAGCGAGCGAGGTTTGGGGATTCGATGATGGATGGCGGTTACTTTCGGACCCAGATGACGTTATTTGCGAATATTTCGGCTTTGGAGCAAGGTTTCGGACCCCAGTGCAGCTATTCCCTCGAAAAGGCTGCTTTTAGGGTGTTTTTCAGGCCAATAACGGCTATGCGGTCCGTTAGGATTCCAAAAGTGGGATATGGCGCGTCTAAGGGTCATCTGAGTCCGTTAGATGCTTCCGGGCGCGCAAACGTGATCGAAGAAAGTGTGGCTTGGGAGTTTGATGATGGAAGATGGTTACTTTCGGACCCAGATGACGTTATTTGCGAATATTTCGGCTTTGGAGCAAGGTTTCGGACTCCAGTGCAGCTATTCCCTCGAAAAGGCTGCTTTTGGGGTGTTTTTTAGACCAATAACGGCTATGCGGTCCGTTAGGGTTCCAAAAGTGGGATATGGCGCGTCTAAGGGTCATCTGAGTCCGATAGATGCTTCCGGGTGTGCAAATGTGATCGAAGAAAGTGTAGTTTTTTTTGGGGGATAGCGGAGGTGACAAAAGTAGAGGGTTCTTGATGATGGAGGAAGCAAACGAAGTTTCAGGATTCGCGGATGGAGAAAACGAGCGACGTTTGGGGGACGATGATGGAGCAAAAAAAATGAGGTGCCCCAGCAGCCATTTTCGGCTTTTAGGACACCCATCCTTTCCGCTGTGCGCATAAAGCGCGGTATGGTGGACTGGTAAGAGCCCGGTTAAAGCCATCTCATAAATCTTTTTTTAGATAGTTTAATCTGATTACTTTCGGCCCATGCGGTTAGTTCTTTCATTCCCTTGTATTCTTCGTCAAGAAAACTAAAACATAATCTATAGGGAGGAGATTTGTGATCTACAGGTTTAATGCCTATTACGGGTATGAAATAGCCCTTTACATAAATATTCTCAATTTGATTCGCTTGAATTTCTTTGTTTTCTACTATTATAGCGTCCGGAAGAATCCGAACCTCAATGAACTTTCTAATCGTAATGATCCTATAGAGCAATATGATTACAACAATCAGACAGAAAGCCAACCATATATAACCAAAATAAAGTAATACTTTATACTCCGTATTATTTCTGGTATTTAACAATAGTATGCCACTTGAAAAAATCATAGAAAACAGAAGCGACATTAACGACGGACGACTCACCTTATAAGCACCTATATTTTCCATAACCCCCTCACTTTCTCAGACTATTATAACTTACTATATTTCATAAATTATGGATATGGCACTTCTTTTTAATCCACAGGAATCTCAATCACCTTGTTATATTCCTTCATATAATGTATTCCTTCTATCAGAATACTTTCAGGTTTCGTTTGTGTATCAAATAATAAGGTGCGTTCCTTCATGAGTTTACCGTTCGTTTGTTCTGACTCTTTTTGATTAATTGTTGTTTTTAAAGCCGTGTTTTCGTTAGCATTTTCTATAGACACACCATCCAGCATTACATCCTCATCTGTAGCAATAGTTATTTCAATCCCTTGAGCGGTCTTGGTCACATCTTTAATCCATAATTCTTTATCCCCTAGTAGAATCGGCTCATTACTATCAGCATTTAGAGGATACTTCTCTTCCAGCTTCTGATATCCAACAAACTCTTTAACAACCAGCTGCAATGAATGTAATTCTTTTGGCAAGGTGTCATAACGAATATCAAATGATCTCCCACCCAACGAGGTTTTATTGCTACTACCTAATATTTCTACAGGCTTTCCATTGGCAATTAATTGAATGCCTTCTAACCCTAATCTTATTCGATCGAAATTCTCGACATTCATACTCCCTTTAATCACAGTCATGGTGGGTGTGGCCGTGATCGACTTGAAGGTAATTGATCCTTTGTCGGCTTTGACCTTTTTATTAATCGACTGTTTGATCTGAGTCACCATCGCTTGATTTGGATTATAAGAAAACGTTATGCTCCCTTCACTCATCTGCCCTTTCTGTGGAGGTCCCCAGTAATGAAGTGTTAGTTTTTTCGAGAATGGGCTTACGCTATCAAATGTCATCGTGCCTTTTATTTCTGTATGTTCGTCGTTGATTAAAGATACGCCGCTTCTTATGTTGGAATTCGTGAGAAACCCTTCTATTTTTGAAGGACTAAAATGATCTCCCGTCTCCTCTAGTCCCTTAGGATTGTTTAACGTGTAATACACAATAAATTGATTGGCATCTGCCATAATTCCGTTAATCGTAAGTTCTGTTCCATCTGCTAACGTCGTCTTTTTGTCTATGCTTTGTCCCATTCCTTGTTCATTGAGTTGTTGTAAAGTTCCCTCTAACACCTCATCAAAACCAAATAACTTTTTTCCATAATAAGCGAAGGCATTATAGCTGTTTCCAGAAACTACTATCACTAATATAATGACGGCTGCAATCTTCCAGAGGGGCAAGCTTTTTCTTTTTATTCTTTTTGGAGGTGCCGAGTCTAAAGCATTTCTTAATCTCATTTCTAAACCCTCAGGTGCAGTTATGGACTCTAAGTTCCTCTTCTCATCCACTAATCGTTGTTCGACGTTATTGTTCATCAACATCACCTCTGTAATGATTTTTCAGCGTTTGTAATCCATTGTAGATCCTTGATTTAACAGTTCCGATCGAGACCTGTGTGATCTCAGCTATCGTTTGATAATCGAGATCATGAAAATATTTCAATTGAATTGCTTCTCTTTGCTGCTCGTTCACATGTAACAATAACGCCTGCATATCCATTTGCTGTTCACTTTTATGATAAGGATCGCCTGATGTAACATCGGCTTTTTCCTTCTCGTCAGTGATGCTCCAGTCCTCTAATAACACCAGCTTGCTTCGCTTATGAAGTTGCCTTTTACAGCCGTTTACCAAAATCGTCTTACTCCAGCTGTAAAAAGACTCCTCTTTCTTAAGTTGGTCAATCTTCTCGTATAACGTAACTATCATTTCCTCCATGGCATCCATAGCATCATGCGCATTTCCCATATAGCTGTACGCAAGCCTATAAAAAACATCCTTTTCATACATGATTAATTGCAGCAAAACTTCTTTATTTCCCTTTTTAGCTTTTTTCACCAATCGAACAACATCCATGCCTTCACCTCTCTCCCCTATATGAGTCAGGAGCAATGTAAAAAGTTCATCTTCATAAATTTTTTTTATATATCGTGAACTATTCAATCCACCTAAACTGTAATATTCAGGAAATTTTCACTCAGACATACCCAAATCTAGTTGATTTTAAACGCTTCAATGTAATAGAATGAACTAATCTAAAAAGAAAAGGATGGGCATAAGCAATGCCGTTTAAAGAACCTCGTACACTTAGTAAAAGATCTCTGCTATTCTTCTCTCTCATTATGCTTGTAAAAAGCTATTTTGCCTGGTATTTTCTATTTGAAGATGGCCCTACTTGGACCACTTGGCTTAAAGAAATCCCTTTTGTACTTCTAGTCTTTTGCTTGATTGAATGGTTCGCTACGAAACGAAAAATTGCAATTTACATGCTTGTCAATGTATTGATTACTACTCTATTTTTCTCATTAATTGTATATCATAATCATTTTGGCATCATTGCTACTTCGCAAGTATTAGATCAGGTCAAACAAGTGGGAGCCGTAAAGAAAAGTATATTTTCGGTCCTTCGTCCTCAATATATGCTTATCTTTGTGGATATCATTGTCATCAGCTTGGTGATGTTTAGAAAACAGAAAGCGCTGGATTGGAAAAAAGCCATGTCGCGCAAAAGTAACCGTAAAGCGGTGGCAGTCCTGTTCTGTATTTCCATCATCATTTGTGCAATGAATATTTTTCCAAACCGTGCCAGTATGAACGAAACGATTAAAGCGGAACAAATGGGCATTCTTAATTATGAAGCCTACTCTCTGCTAGCTGATCAAGAGGAAGAACAAATTGACGTTTCTGAGATTACGCAATCCACTATTGATAAAACTAAAGGAATTCAAGCTAGCTCTAATCCGGTTTTATTTGGAGCCGCCAAAGGAAAAAATCTAATCATTCTGCAAATGGAGTCTTTCCAGAACTTCTTAATCAATCTAAAGATTGATGGACAAGAAATCACACCAAATATGAACAAGCTTGCCGCCAGCAGCTTCTACTTCCCGCGTTTCTACCAGCAGGTTGGACAAGGCAACACTTCAGATGCAGAGTTTATTGTGAACACTTCTTTTTATGTACCCCCTGATGGTCCAGCTACCCAAATGTACGCTCCTAAAGAGCTACCAAGCTTACCCAAGCTGTTGCAAGCACAAGGTTACGATACGGCAACATTCCATACGAACGAAGTCGACTTTTGGAACCGTGGTGAGCTTTATAGTGCTTTGGGATTCAATCGTTATTATGATAAAACTTACTTCGGGGAAGAAGACACTGTATTCTATGGCGCTTCTGATGAAGTTTTGTATGAAAAAACAGCTGCAGAGCTGGCAAGAATGGATCAGAATGAGCAACCTTTCTACTCCCATGTAATTTCGATGTCATCTCATAATCCGTTCTCCATCCCAGAGGATAAATACAAAATGACACTTCCAGAGCGATTCGAAGGAACGCTTGTTGGCGATTATATTCGGGCTCAGAATTATGCTGATTATGCGCTGGGACTTTTTATCGATGAGCTCAAACAAAACGGTGTGTGGGATAACAGCTTGATCGTATTGTACGGGGATCATCGTGGACTGCCTATCTTCTCTCTAAAAGAGGATGATCATCTCCTACTGGAAGAGATTCTCGGCCATGAATATTCGGAACGTGAATTGATTAATATTCCGTTGATCATGTCAGCGACAGGGATTACAACTCCTAGTGTAAAAGAACAACTAGGCGGGCAAGTGGATATTTTACCTACCGTATCTAATTTATTGGGTGTCTCTCTTGCAGATCATATTCATTTCGGACAAGATCTCTTGAATCAATCAACTTATAACTTACTACCACAACGGTATTACTTGCCTACAGGATCTTTCGTAAATAACGAAGAGCTCTTCTTATCCGGCAGTGGCTTCGAGGATGGCCAGCATTATACTTTATCTGGTAACGGCAACCAACCTCTGCAATCCACAGAAGACGAATTCGAGCGTGCCTTACAGCTGCTCCATTTGTCAGACAGCTATGTTACACAGCTACCGGATAGAGTTATTGAAGAATAAGCTGCAATGTATAGCAAAAAAGACTGTGCTCACCAAATCGGTGAGCGCAGTCTTTTTCTATAATGGTTATTATTTTGACTCTTTAACAACTAGTTTAAGCGGTGCCGCAATCAGCTTCTCTACGGTTTTGCCTTCTAATACATCCTTAGCGGCTTGAATGGCTAGTTGGCCAATTAATTCAGGCTGCTGCGCAACGGTTCCTGTTAATTTACCAGCTTCGATGGATTTAAGTGCATCTTCATTTCCATCAAAACCAATCACAGGGATATTCTTGCCTGAACTTTGAATGGCTTCAATAGCACCTAGCGCCATTTCATCATTATGAGCGAAAACTGCTTGTACGCCAGGATTTCCTTGTAGAAGGTTCTCCATAACGGTCAGGCCTTTCGTGCGGTCGAAATCAGCTGTTTGCTTAGCAATGACCTCTAGCTGGCTGTCCGCAATCTCATGGAATCCCTTACCGCGTTCCCGAGTCGCTGAAGCTCCTGGGGATCCTTCTAGCTCGATGACCTTTGCACCTTTCCCAAGCTGCTCTACAATATATTGTGCCGCCATAGAGCCACCCTTTACATTATCAGAGGCAACAAGAGCTTTGATATCCCCTTGATCTGCGGAACGGTCCAACGTAACGACGGGAATATTTAAACTGTTAGCTGTTTGCACTACTGTCGAGATCGCTGATGAATCCACTGGATTGATCAATAACGCATTCACACCTTTTTGCATCAAATCTTCGACGTCATTACTTTGTTTAGCAGAATCATTTTGGGCATCAATGACAAGGACTTCCAAGCCTTGCTTCTTAGCCTCGGCCAAAACACCATCTTTAACGGATACAAAGAAGGGGTTATTTAAAGTAGATATGGATAATCCAATCTTCATATTCTCCATGCTTCCACCACTGCGAGGCTTAGCCCACTCTGGAGGCTCCAAGGAACAACCTGTCATGAGAATTAATAGTAAGGAAGTAAGAATCAAAGTTAACTTTTTCATGTTGGAATCCCCCTTATACGGCTTTCTTACGGTCTATGAGTACGGCAATAGCAATAACGATCCCTTTGACCACCATTTGGTAAAAAGAGGATACGCCGAGCAAGTTCAATCCATTGTTCAAAATCCCGATAATCAATGCACCAATCAATGTGCCCACGATACGTCCACGACCACCAGTTAAGCTCGTACCGCCTAATACTACAGCTGCGATAGCATCCAACTCATAAGATGTGCCTGCTGTGGGTTGCGCTGAGTTCAATCTGGAAGTCAGGATCGCTCCTGCCAATGCGGACAACATACCGGTCAATGAATAGATCATTATTTTAATGCGGTCGACTTTAATCCCTGAAATAATAGATGCTTTTTCATTACCACCAATGGCATAGGTTTTACGACCAAATGGAGTTTTGTGCAATACAACCCATAAGACTGCGAAGACGATGATCATTGTTATAGCAGGTACAGGTATTCCCAGTAAATATCCACGGCCAAACAATTGGAAGGTCATGCTGTCTCCGAGACCTGTGATCGGATTTCCGTCTGTGTATACAAGTGTTAATCCCCGGAAAATCGTCATGGTCGCCAACGTAGCGATAAATGGCGCCATTTTACCTTTTGTAATCATCAGTCCGTTAACCATCCCCATCACGCCACCCGCTAAACAACCTACAATAATGGCTAAGACAGGATCCCAACCAGACAACATCAGGTTAGCGGTGAAGGCACTGGATAGGGCTAGAATAGAACCCACCGATAAATCGATACCACCCGTTAGAATAACAAAGGTCATCCCAAAAGCGATAAGCGCATTTATGGCAACTTGTCTAAGCAAGTTCAGGATATTAAGGGGCTCCATAAAGCTTGGGTTCAACACCGTAACGATAACAATTAGAATAATCAGCCCTAGTAATGGACCTAGCTTCTGTGTAATTTGCCCGATTTGAAAACCTTTATTTTCTCTCTCACCTTTGATAGTTGTCATTACTATTGCCCCCCTGTAGCTAACGTCATGATTTTTTCTTGCGTAGCTTCTTGTTGTGATAGCTCTCCACTAATTTCCCCTTCATGAACCACTACGATCCGGTCGCTCATTCCTAAGACTTCAGGAAGCTCTGACGATACCATGATTATGGCGACTCCACGTTCCGTTAATTCGTTCATGAGCTGATAGATCTCCCGTTTAGCTCCTACGTCCACTCCACGGGTAGGTTCATCGAGGATAAGCACACTTAAGCCGATCCCAATCCATTTGGCGATGACCACCTTTTGTTGATTCCCCCCGGATAAATTCCGGACTAAAGTGGAGGAAGACTGTGTCTTGATGTGCAGCCGCTTGATAAGTATGTCTACAAATTCTTGTTCTTTTTTATCAATGATTACACCCTTAGGAGCGAAGCTATATAAATTTGTAAGCACCATATTGTCTCGAATAGAGAAATCAAGCACTAACCCTTCATCTTTACGGTCCTCCGTAACGAATCCTATCCCCGCCTTCATCGCATCATTGGGATTTCGAATCGTGACCTTTTCTCCCCGCACCATAATCTCACCACGGTCTAACGATTCCAATCCGAATAAGGTTCTCATCATTTCTGTTCGTCCAGATCCCATTAATCCTGAGAAACCTAAGATCTCACCCGAACGAACGGAGAAATTAACATCTTTAAATTGCCCTTTTTTCGTGGCATTTTTAACTTCAAGAACAACCTCTCCGGGTTTGGAGGTACGCTCAGGAAACCGGTCGGTTAATTCACGCCCTACCATCTTCCGAACTACATCATCGAAGTTAGTCTCTGGAATGGGCTTCGTGTCTACTGTTTTCCCATCTCGCATGACCGTTATTCGGTCACATATCGTAAAAATCTCTTCCATCCGGTGCGAAATATACACGATGGAGACGCCTTCCTTTTTAAGGGAAGTTATGACTTCGAACAATTTCTGGATTTCCCGTTCGGTTAATGCCGCTGTCGGTTCGTCCATGACGATAACTTTTGCATGAGTCATAAGCGCTTTTGCAATCTCAATCATCTGTTTCTCCCCTACCGAACATTCCCCCGCCTCTTGATTTAAGGGAATCGTTACGGAGAGCTTACGAAACTGTTCATTTGCTAACGCTTTCATTTCTTTCATATTTAAGATCCCTAGTTTGGAGGTTCGTTCCTTACCAATAAACAGATTATCTAGAACTGTCATATCCGGCCACACATTCAACTCCTGATGGATAAAAGCGATCCCATAACGTTCAGCCTCTTTGGGATTGTTAAAGTATGTTTCCTGACCATCTATACTAATGGTTCCTTGATCACGCTGATGCAGTCCAATCAAAATGTTCATCAGAGTAGACTTTCCTGCACCATTCTCTCCCATTAGGGCATGAACTTCACCATCCTTCAGCTCAAAATCCACACCCGTCAACACACGGTTAGCCCCAAAAGATTTATAAATATCCTTCATCGTAATGTGCATATGCTTTGAACCCCCTTTTTATCAAAAATAGACCCCGGCTTGTAAAATACAGTTTGCATACGGCTTAGCTTCCCCCGTACGAATGATGACCTTCGCATGCTGGGTTAACAATTTAAATTGTTCATGTGAAATCGCCTCTATAGGTATTTCCTTAAATTTGTCATTCAAGTATTCAGAAGTGTCTTTATTTTTTGCTGCTAATTCCTCTGCCACGATAACTTTCTCTATGACCATATCCTCTGATATGATTTCGACAATCTCTTGAAAGCTGGGAACTCCCAATTTAAGCGCTAAATCAATCTTTGGAACACCAGATGGAACGGGTAATCCAATATCAGCAATGACAATCGTATCGGTGTGGCCTAAGTCAGTAAGCACTTTGGAAATATGACTGTTTAAGATTCCTTGTTTTTTCATAATTAAAGACTCACCTCCACCTCTACTCTTGTTGGCATGCCACCTTGGGCACCAAATTTTGTGACGGATAAAGAAGCGGCGCGATTGGCAAACTTTACACTAGTTCGAATAGACTTGCCTTCAGCTAGAGCAACAGCAAATGCCGCATTAAAAGTATCTCCTGCTCCAGTGGTATCTATAGCATTCACTTTATAGGTGGGAACTAAAACTTCCTGTTTACCATCGTAATAACGCACACCATTGCTGCCCTCGGTTATAAATAACTTATTGGGATATTTGCGTAAAGCTTCAGCAGTACTCATCTCAGGAAATAATATTGCACATTCATGTTCATTGGGAGTTAAATAGGTGGCATTGTTTATAATCGTTTCACTGATAGGCCGAGCAGGTGCTGGGTTAAGCAACATAGGCACATTGAATTTATAGCAAATCTCACTTACATAAGACACCGTCTCTTCCGGAATTTCTTGTTGGATTAATACCATGTCAGAGCCTTTAATATTCTCAAGTGCCCGTTCAACCAATGCAGGAGTAACTAAATCATTGGCTCCTTTTACAACGATAATGCTGTTATCGCCTTCCGCTAAAATGATGTGAGCTGTCCCACTTTCGACATGTGTAACCGGTTCCACATTGGCGGTAAAAACGCGATTCTTTTTCAGATTATCCATGATAGCGGTACCATAGAAATCATCACCTACACAACCAACCATCGTAACTTCTGCTCCTAGACGGGCAGCAGCGACGGCTTGGTTCGCACCCTTACCGCCCGGAACGGTGGAGAATTGTTCTCCAAGCACAGTCTCACCCGCGTGAGGCCGCTTATTCGAAGTCACTACTAAATCCATTGAACAGCTGCCAATTACACATATCTTAGCCATATTCATCAACCTTTCTCATGTTGTCATCTATTCTTTACTTCTTGTAGTTTCCCGCTCCACAAAGCTAACGGGTAGTTGAATAATCTTCTCTTCCACCTTATCTTGCTCAATTAGCTTAATAAGTAAACCCGCTGCTTCTCTACCCATATCATGTGCCGGCTGGCGAATGGTGGATAAAGCAGGTGACAACAAGCTGCTGAGCGGAATATCATCAAATCCGATGATTTGCAGATCCTGCGGCACTCTTTTACCTAAACGATGTGCTTCATGAATGACTGCCGTCGCCACAATATCATTACTGGCAATTACGCCATCCGTATCTATATATTTATCAAATAACTCCACAGCCCATTGTTCTGCTACTGTATGGGAGAAGGATGAAGTTTCGATCACATTATAGCTGATTCCCATTTCATTAAGGACTTCAATCGCCCCAAGAAATCGATCTTGTGCAGGTTTGATATGCGCCGGTCCTTGTATCACTGTAATTTTTTTGCTTCCCCGTGCGATAATCTCCTGTGCTGCAAGACGTCCGCCCTTTTTGCCATCTGCGTATACGGAAGGGCTATCATTAGAAGTACGGTCCAGAAATACAACCGGAATCTTCAAGTTAGAATAAACGTCACTCTCAGGGAAATTGGTTGACGATATCATGCCAATGACATTGTTTTGGATAAAGGTTTGAATATAATCCATCTCTTTGTCCTCGTTCTCATCACTATTGCCAAAGATGATCCGATAACCTTGCTCCTGCATCCGATCCTCTATCCCCCGCGCTAACTGCGGGAAGAACGGGTTAGTAATATCAGGCAAGAGCAGCCCGATTAATTTAGATTTCCGCTTGTATAATGATCTTGCAACCTCATTAGGGGTATAATTCATTTCTTTGATCGCTGCCTCAACCTTTTTGCGAGTATCGATATTCACATATCCAGATTCATTTATAACCCGTGAGACTGTTGCTACCGAAACTCCAGCTATTTTTGCGACATCTTTGATCGTCATCATTCTTTCATTCATCCCCCAATGTGTAACCGGTTACATGTATTACATAAATTAGATTATCACATAACCTTTTCATTTACAAATCTTTTTTTCGATCATAAAGCTAACAAAAGATACCAACTATATATCGATATCTTTTGTTATTTGAATTTATTTATCTGCAAAGCGATTTAATAATTTTATTGTATTGAAATGCATACCTTCATGGTAAAGTGTGAAATTTATGAATTCACCGATTGAATTTAAGGTTAATCCACTTCCTGTTGTAAGAGGGGTTACTTGCTCACTTAAGCGATTGTGAAAAGCTTCCTGGATCCGTTTGGGTTGCTCCGTAAGCATCTCAAGTAAAACTTCAAGCGTTGGCGGTTCCTCATTCCACTCGGCTGGTTTAGTCCCTTTCGCAAATAAGCGTTCAAAGCTTGCCGGCAATTGCATAAGCTCCCGAGCAGAATGAAAGGCAAACTTCTCTTGCACCAAATAAATATGTCCCAAATTCCATCGGATATTGTTATTAAACCCTTCTGGAATGCTATTCAAAGTTCCCTCAGATAGTCCCTCGACAGCACGCACAGTAACACTTCGCACAAACTTAATTTGTTTGAATACAATTTGATCCATTATGACCCCTCCTAATATTTCCATCCATAGTTTACCATGAGATTATCTTTAATTTCCTAAAATTATTTTATACTTAATTGTTTCATAACGAGCGTAATAAACGACTGCATATAACTTTCTTGAAGTTCCTTCTTTCTGTAGCCCATCCATATCGAATGCTTGGAGACTACATTTTCTACTGCTATTTTAGCTAATGTTCCCTGATCAAGATAAGGTTTCGCCAACAAAGCGGATACATAACTAATTCCATAACCGGCAATGACAGCTTGAATAACTTCATTCACTCCATTAAATTGAAGCCCAATCGTTGGCTGCTGTACACTTCTTTCTTCACACAACCGGACAAGCCGCTCTCTGGCTGCACTGCCCTCTTCCCTCATAATAAATGCTTCAGACATTACTTCTTCAAAGCTAGCCTGCTGATTGGCAATAGGGTGATGGGAAGAAACCACGAATACATACTCGTCCCTATATAACTCCCGATGTTCGAACACTCCTGTATTATGCGAAGGAAACTCCATATCACTGTAAATCGCCACGTCTGCTTCAAAATTATTTAATTTTTCCATGACACCATGAGAATTAGTAGTAGTGATCTGAATGTTAACTTCCGGAAAAGATTGTTTGAATAATGACGCCCACCGGGGAATGAGGATGCTTGTCGCTAAATAATTACCTGCAATCCGCAGATTCCCCTCAGGAAATTTGTGATAGTCTTCAATGATTTGCTGGACTTGATCACCCATGGCAAAAAACTTTTCAAGAGGTTCGATTAACCTTTTTCCTAAAGGGGTGAGCACCATCCTCTTTCCTTTAATTTCAAATAATAAAATATGATTCTCCCGTTCAAACTTACGGATTTGCGCTGATATAGCGGATTGACTGATATGCAAACGTTCAGAGGCTTTGGTCACACTACCTGTGATCGCAACGTAATAAAACAATTTTAATACATGATAGTTCATCGTCAACTCTTCCTCACTTCATAAAATAATATCTGTATTCGCCGCTTATCCTCAGCCATTTTACTATAACTATACATTATGGATGTTAACTATTATATATTGTTTATTTATATTTATTTATCTTATACTTACAACTATTCATAAGGGAGGTCACGTTAATGACAAAAACAGTATTCTACTTAACCCGCCACGGGCAAACAGAATGGAATTTACAAAAACGAATGCAAGGGCATCAAAATTCTGCGCTTACAGCCTTGGGCGAACAGCAGGCAGAATGGTTAAGAGATCGTTTGGAAGTAGAAAACTTAGGCGCAATTTATTCTAGTACTAGTCCAAGAGCATTGCATACTGCGCAGATTTTACGGGGAAAGCGGAGTTTACCTATTCATCAGCAAGTTTCTTTAATGGAAATTAACATGGGGAGCTGGGAAGGATTGAATACGGATCAGATACAACTAGAATCCCCTTTACAATATTCCCATTTTTTCACCAGACCCGATCTATATATTCCTCTAACCTCAGGTGAAACTTACAAGCAGCTTGAACAAAGAGTAGTGCCGACAATGGAGCGCATCATAAACGATAACGTAGGGCTAGAAGTGCTCATCGTCACGCATCGGATGACTTTAAAAGTCATTATGGCTTATTTTCTCAATAAATCATTGCAGGAAATTGGGGAGTTACCGGATATTCTCTCTACAGCATTATGTAAAGTAACCCTAACTGATAACAATACAACCATCGATCTGTATGGAGATACTTCACATTATCAATGACTATGGGTCAAAAAATAAAAAGGTAACTCCGATTAACGGGGCTACCTTTATAGGGTTCAACATTAAATATCCACACTTTTGATTATAAAACTGCGGACCTTCATCCATTTGCCTGAAATGAATTCATCAATCGTTTTCGTCTTTGGTCTAACGCAAAAGCGATGTTTTGCCCCTTTATCAAAGCCCACAGCTTCAAAAATTAGGCTATCCCCTATTTGCTCCTTGAAGAACACCTGCTTTAATCCCAACCTATTTAACATTTCAAGCTTTACGCTCTCAATATATGTGCGCGAATACTCCTTAGACATATGTGTTCCTCCTAGTAGTGGTAGTAATATTATAAGTCAATATGAAGAAAATCAACAATAGTTCATATATTCATCCACAAAAAACAACCAGGCAGCGATTCTCCGTTGGAGGTTCACTGCCTGGTGTTTTGGGTCTGCGGTGGTTTGCTTGAGTAGGTTACGAGCTAAGCTTAATCATTCGTAGCTTTCGGATACCCACTCCGTTGTAACGCACTATCTTGTTGAAATTTGTAAGATAACTGCATTCTATACACTTATTCCATATCCACAAGGGCTAATTCTAACTTTAAGTGTATTCTATACAATTAAAAACTAGAGAAATAGCCTGTAGAGTATTAAATCAAGAAAATAGATGTACTAAATACAGCTATTTTCATTGGCCGAGCATTTTGAGCATTTTAGTTGTACAAAATACAGTTAAACCCATCTACTGTACACTTCAATACTCCATTACTTGTTACTTCAAAGCTTCCGTCGGCTCTCATATGGTAACTAGATGGGGTGTAGTCCATTATGAGTTTGCCCATTCATACTGATTCCTTTTTCCTGAACCTATCCGGATAATTCTATCTATTTAGTCCTTCAACTTCTACATCTAACTAATCGAAAACATCACTAACTTATTTAACTTCAGTTGCCCCAGTTACTTTACCTTCAATCCCTGCAGTTGCTTTCACATCTTCGTTTGCGAAGTAAAGATTGCCATCAATAGTCGAGGTTTCATGCAGATTAAATCCGTTCGCTTCTACATAAACATCACCTTTAATGGTTCCGCCTTGAACTCGTAAATTTTCACTTTGTACAGTTAACTTAGGTACAGTGAGTGTGTAATTGGCAGTAACTTTGTGATCAGCGTCTTGGGCATAAAGAGCAATCTTACGGTAGATGTCGCCGTCTGCGGCCCCTTTATCATGGAATTCGCCTTCAACAACAACATCTTGGGCAATCGTCACATCATTTAGAATGGCAATAATCCAATTTCCATCTTTACTTACAGCCTTGGTAAACGCATCTGCTTGATTTACGATTGAAGCTGTAGTAACTGCATCCGTTTGCTCTGTAGTTGGAGCCGTAGTAGCCGCCGAATTAGTCGCATTATTATTATTCGCACCACAACCAGACAAGACTGCAACCGAGACGCCTGCTACTAACATCATTTTAAATAACTTCATTTGAAATCCCCCTTGTTTTTGATTATAAATTAATTATATATTAAAATTTTTAATAAACAGGTGAAAATTTTCACAATATTGTGTCGTTATCTGAAGCGGTTTCACAAAGATCACTCCTTTCCATCCGGAATCGTATCCATAAGTAACACCTCATCTCGCTGCCCGTTTTAAGTTCATAGATCTTAATACTTATTTACCCAAATTTTAAGAAAGGTCACAAAGGTGCTTAATTCCACACAAAAAGGACACTCCCAACAACTGCGGAAGTATCCTCATAGTCTTTATTACTATAATTTTTTAGATTAAATACCCTCTTGAAAAAGATATGGAACTATCATACTCTACGCTTACTTTTTTAATGTTAGGTTTATGCAAAACATCAGCATAAAAATAATACAGCGGAAGGATGACCATTGGGTTAATAAGCATTTTTTCAGCTTTTGCATAAAGCTTGTTTCGTATAATTTAGCTTAAGACGATTATCAAGCAGATCTTCCCAGGGTTGAATCTCAAGGGCTACATTCTTCCATTTCTAGCAACTTAGCAGGGTCATCTGACTGCTCACTCCCCCCCATTGACGCTTTAGAATCAGAATGTTAATCTTTAGAAAATATCACAAGGATAAGGGAGCTATTTACTGGTGAAAAAGACAACCATGAAGGACATCGCACTTCGTGCCAATGTCTCCGTCGCAACAGTGAGCTATGTTCTGAATCGTGTCGGCAACCAAACCATTCCTGAGAAAACGCGCCAGCAGATTCTTCAGCTTGCCGAGGAACTGCATTACATACCGAATCTGGCAGCACGTTCACTTGCGAATCAGAAAACAGGATTGGTCGGTGTGCTTGTTAACACATCAGCCCATACCCCACACTGGAAGCTCCATGCCCAGTTCTCATTTATACATGCCTTGGAACAACGGTTAACAAATGCTGGTTACCATACGCTGCTATATTCACTTGATGTTGACCAGCCTTCTTTGGATATTATCGTAGAAAGAAAACTGGAGGCTGTATTTCTGATCGATGTGCGTGAGGAAGCCTTTTATTCGATCTCTAAACATTTTGTAGAAGGAATTCCTTTGATTCTGATCGACAGCATGATTGAAGATAAACTCTTTAAGCAAGTCCTTTTCAACTATCGAGCAGCTCTGCAAAAGGTAAAACCACAGGACCTTTCACAGGTATGTTTAATTATGGAGAGCTTCAATAACTCTTTCCTCACCCGCTTTATTCAGGACAGTCTTCCATTACCTGAAGAAGCGATATTCACCGTTGTCAATTTGGAGGAATTAAATACATTCTTACAGGAGGGGGGCTATAAAGAGGCTATTGTCATTAATGAGTTTATTGGAAGTTACGTTGAAAAAAACGGGAGGTTCGAACAACTCTCTGTTCATTGCACCTGCAATTGCCCGGAAATATTAGGCGATGACGTTCATAAATTCATTTTCACAGGGGATAAAGCGGCTACTGCATTTGAACTCATGGACAAATTATTGCATCATTCTGACTACTCCGCACAAGAAAATAATTGTTATTTTGTAGAATAATTTTTTTGGCTATTCACTTAAGCGTTTAAGTTGAAGGGAGCATAACTTATGCCTGGTCCTGTATTAGTGAAACAAGTTCCCCCTGCTGTTCAAGCTCATCCCTCTCTTTGGGGAAATCGGAGATTCCTGCTGCTACTCAGTTCGTACTCCATTTCCTTATTTGGTAACACTTTTCATAGTATTGCATTAAGTTTATGGGTACTGCAAACGACCGGCAGCGCCAAAATGATTGCCATCATCACGATAATCAATTTAGTGCTCAGTTCTTTACTTGGATCAATAGGGGGAACTTTTGCGGATAGGGTCAATCGTCGAACCCTCATGCTGATCACAGATCTGATAAGTTGCGGACTCGTAGTGACACTTGCTTTAGCCATTTCCCTGCCTTCTACTTCGTTCATTGTCGTCGCTATACTGACGGGTCTTACGACCGTTTCAGCTTTATTCCAGTCCCCGGCATACCAAGCTTCTATCACTACTGTTGTTGGTAAAGAACATCTACAAAAAGCGGTAGGATTGTTGAACTTGTCTGAAAACATCTGCCGGACTATTGGTTATTCAGCCGGTGGGATTTTCGTAGCGAGTTTTGGAGCCGCCGACGCTATTTTATTTGATGGAGCTACGTTCTTTCTCTCCTTTCTGCTCGTTTTAGCGGTCCGCTCCCTTCCTTTGCCAACTCAATTGAATAACGTGCCCAAGAAAGAACGGAAATTCACACAGGATTTGATCGATGGAATTCGCTATATTTGGAGGTACCCTTTTGCACGCGCCGTTATGATTATGCTTCCTACCTTAACCTTATTTTTTGTCCCCTCCCTGATGTTGACCCAGGTTATGGCCGTCAAAGTGTGGGATTCTACTCCCTTTCAGTTTGGACTTATTGAAGCCTGTATTCCACTTGGTTATATGATCGGATCCGGTCTGATCTTGCTGCTCGGCTCCAAATTGAAAAACAGAGGTTTCCTTATTATGACTGGACTGCTATGTCTCGGTCCCCTGTACCTCCTGTTATCATTCGTCACTTCCGCTGCGATTGCCATTCCTATCATTCTTGTAATTGGCTTCATGTTCTCATTCTGCACGTTGCTGATTAATACAATCCTTAGGCTGGAAATTTCAGAAGACATCCAGGGTAGGGTGTTCGGTGTATTAGGTTCTATCATGAGTGTAGCCCCATCCATTGGTCTTACTGCTGTCTCGTCCTTGTCAGATTTCTTCAGCCCTGGTCCTGTCATGGGTTCAATCGGAGTCTTACTGCTGCTGTTTGCCTTATCAACTATCACTAAATTAAAGGTAATTCGAAACTACAAGTAATTTCAGAACGTACCCAGTCTTTATCGCCCTCTTTTTCTAATAACACGTCTAAAATGAAGCTCAAACAGTAAAAGAACAATCAGAAAAATCAATAACAATAGACCCGTTATACCAGTTAGAAACGGAAATAGGAGTGGGAAGAAAATACTAGGATAGGCCTTAGTAACATCTGAATAATAGCCCATACCCATAAGGGAGGTACCGGAGAACTCGATTAGCTTGACGCCTAAATGATTGTTGCTTCTTTGCGCATAGCTGAGAACCTCTTCGTCTACTTCTCCGTCTTGTGCAATCGTGATGATTTTCCATTTTCTTGTTTCCATGGGTTGACTATCGTCGGTCAGTCTTTGGACTATATTTATTTGATTCTCACCAGTCTTTCGGTCCTTTACTGTGAGAATATCTATCCACGAAAAATACCTGCTGCCTCTGTCCCGATTGGATAGCCATATTTCATCAGGGGTGGAGATTTTTTGATCATTTAATAAGAACTGAACTTTGACAATATCACCAGGCGGGACCTTCTCCTCTTCATCCCATGGGGTCAAATCTGCTTTTCTGCCTGTTTTTTCTTCCCTGATTTTAATATTCTTATCATCAACCGTTATCTCTTGTACGTTTATTGGGTTATATTCTTTTTCAGCATGCTTTATCTCATAACGCTGATTAATTTGATCAGAGATTATGTACTCACGTATATAGTTGAACAATGGGTTAAAAGAAATCGCCAGCAAAAATAGCGAGACGCCAGATATAACTATAAACTTCTTCATAAGTCCTCCTTTTTAACGTACAGTCAGTTTAAACTTTTGGCGTGAACCCCCTTCCGGTCCATCGGAACACACTCATCCATTTATATCTTCCATCGTAGCGTTAATAACATTCATAAATAAGTTCTCCTTTAATAGATTAGGCACTACCTTCCTCTAAATCTCCCAACCATAATAAACATTGTGGAATAAAATCAGCGTAGTCGTGTAATGCATTAATCGTACGGATTACCTCACGAGTACCCAGCTCCCGTTCTGCGTCATCCGAGCTCTCCAGTCCTAGCGAACGTCTGATATTGTAAGCTAACCATTCTAATTTTCCCAAAAAGCCATAGTTGAGCACAACCTGCCAATCCGCATAAATCTCTCCGCCATGCTCCAGATAGCTGTTAATCAAATTTGAGAATGCCTTTTTGCTTAAATCTCCCGATACAGAACCCGACCAATATAAAGCTACATCTATCAGCTCTAACGTCGGATGAATAGGTCCTGCTGCTTCCCAATCGATTATTATTGGAACTTTCCGCTCATCCCACAAGACATTTTTGGGGTCTAAATCCCGATGGCTGATAACATAATGATTCGTCAATAGACTCGCTGAAGAATGAATCAATGACTCCCAATTCTCTATCTTATGCAGGTGATCTGCCAGCAAGCTTGACCATTCTGCACCCTGCTGCTCTCCTTTGAGAGCAAGCTCCTTCCAATTGGCAACTGCAGCATTAGACGCTTTAAGCGTTTCAAAGTGATGATCATCCGTTCCCTGTGAGAAATCGATGATGTGGAGCTGCGCAAGAATTGCCCCAATCTTTTTACAACAATCTAAATCTATTTCATCTAAAGGTAATGCCTTCCCCTGAACCCATGGAAACAATAAATAAAATTGCCCTTCAACCTCATGCATACTACTGCCATTAGATACGATTGCCGGAACAGCATGGATCCCCTTTTGATAAGCCAGATTCGCAACCATTTCAGAAAAAATATAATTGGACATTGCTGTATCTCGTTGCATAATTTGAGGATTTAAGGCCTTTACTGCGTATTGCGCTTTATCCGTTTGCAGGCGATACATTCTGTGCAAGAGTCCGCCTGTTATCGGTTCAGGTTCATTCATCAACAGACCCAGATTATATTTGGCACAAAGTGTAGCGAATTTTAAATTATAGCTTATATTTTCCATGTTATGTATTCCTTTCTGTGTGAGTAAAGTCGTACTCATTTAAAATGGTTCAAGTAAATTTAAAACATATTTTTATCTTTATGAAATATTATGTACTGTTCACTATGACATCCTGTGTAACCCTCGTGAACCAAAAATGAAAAGGAGGCTTCGTTAATGAGTAAGCGGTTACATCAATCAGGGTATCTTGTAATCATTTGGTTTTTAGTCTTTACCTTAGGGACGGCAGCTTTTGGCTCTCTTTCCTCTGTGTCGGCAGCATCTGCCCGGCAAGCGGAAAAGCTAAATCGGGGACTAGTAGCAGTGAAGGTATCCAGCGGTATATTTGTGAGCTGGCGGCTACTCGGAACAGAAGAACTGTCGGTTTCTTTTAATTTATACCGCAATGGCACAAAAGTAAACGTTACCCCAATCACGGACAGCACGAATTATCAGGATAACGCCGGCACAACTTCGTCTAGCTATACAGTTCGAGCAATCGTTGGCGGTATTGAGCAATCTGATTCCCCAGCAGCAAATGTATGGGCCAACAATTATTTGGACGTTCCAATTCAAATTCCGGCAGGCGGCACTACGCCAGATGGCGTAAGTTATACCTATAGTGCCAATGATGCCAGCGTGGGCGACTTAGACGGTGACGGGGAATATGAAATCGTGTTGAAGTGGGATCCTTCCAATTCCAAAGACAACTCGCAAAGTGGATATACAGGCAATGTCTATCTGGATGCCTATAAGCTGAATGGAACTCGGATATGGCGAATTGATCTGGGTAAAAATATCCGGGCTGGCGCACATTATACTCAATTTCTAGTCTATGATTTCAATGGTGATGGTAAAGCCGAAGTAGTCTGCAAAACAGCAGACGGTACAGTTGACGGAGTTGGCGTAACCCTTGGAAACACAAGTGCAGATTATCGCAACTCCAGTGGATATATCCTGACCGGGCCTGAATATCTGAGTGTATTTTCCGGACAAACGGGCAAAACCTTAACCACGATTGATTATGTTCCTGCCAGAGGAACCGTATCCAGTTGGGGTGACAATTACGGCAATCGAGTAGACCGCTTTTTAGCAGGTGTAGCCTATCTGGATGGAGTACATCCAAGCATCATTATGGCACGTGGTTATTATACACGCACAGTCGTTGTAGCTTTTGACTGGAATGGCAGTGCTTTGACCCGTAAATGGACCTTTGATAGCAATAGCTCCACCAATGCTGGAACCGCCGGTCAAGGTAATCATAGCTTAAGTGTAGCCGATGTGGATAACGATGGTAAGGATGAGATCATTTATGGTGCCTTAACCATTGATAATAACGGTGCGACCTTATACAATACAGGGCTGGGTCATGGAGACGCGCTGCATGTAGGTGATTTAAATCCGAACCGCCCCGGTCTCGAAGTTTTTAAAGTCATGGAAAATACTAGTTCTCCCTATGGCGCTGCGGTATGGGATGCTGCAAACGGGACGGTCTTATGGGGTGTATACACGGGAAAAGATACCGGCCGGGGGATGGCTGCCGATATTGATCCCAATTATCCCGGGGAAGAGGTATGGGCTCACCGCGTTGGCCTATACTCCATTACAGGCACCAAAATAAGCAGCTCAATGCCTTCTGTGAATTTTGGGATCTGGTGGGATGGCGACTTGTCCCGCGAACTGCTGGATGGTGTCAAGATTGATAAATGGAACCCTGCAAGCAACTCCGTTACCAATTTATTAACCGGAGCGAGCGTAGCATCCAACAATAGTACCAAAGCAACGCCAAGCCTACAGGCCGACCTGCTTGGAGACTGGCGCGAAGAGGCTATCTGGAGAAAGTCCGATAACTCGGCTCTACGAATCTATACAACTACGAACATCACCACTAATAAAATATATACCTTAATGCATGATCCAGTATATCGATTAAGCATTGTCTGGCAGAATACAGCTTACAATCAACCTCCGCACACAGGATTTTTCCTAGGCAACGGTATGGCCACTGTGTCTAAACCCAATATCTACGTAGTGCCGTAAGCTTTCTAAAGAATCAGTAAGTGAACAAAAAAGCAATTGCTGTTATCCGGATGTGCCGGGGCAACTGCTTTTTTGTTCGGTTTATACCAGCATCAGCAATGATCGAGGTGCGTTAATAGTTTTTTTAATTGTTTAATGCCTTCGCATTGAGTGGTTATTATTGCATATAGGATAGGTTTTAGTGCTGGGCAGATATTAAACTGCAAAACGTTGTTTGACATTCGTACAGCGCTAGATCCCCAATTAGAACCCCAGCTTTAATAGCCAAGCTGCAAGCTTCTCCTCCCGCCTTTTCAATTCCCCATCTACGCGATTATATTTTCCAAGCCGTTGCTCAGCTGCAATGCTGCCATCTAGCATATACAAGACACGCTCAGCTTGAGCAGCGACTTTAGCATCATGTGTGGCGATTATAAGCGTTGTTCCTGATTGATTAATATCTGCTAATATGTCCATGATTTCACTAGCTGCTTTTGAGTTAAGCGCCCCGGTTGGCTCATCGCCAAATAATATATCAGGCTGATTAATGAGTGCTCTGCAGATTGCTGCTCTTTGTAATTGTCCTCCTGACACCTGTGTAATATCACGTTCAGCCAGCGCAGATATTCCTGTTTTGTTCATTAACTCAGCTGCTCTTTTATTGATAGTTCTACGGCTGCTGGTTCTCGCCCGATAAGCAGACAGGATGATATTGTCGCGGATATTCAAGTTTTTTAACAGATGCATTTGCTGAAAAATAAAGCCCATATGCTTTAAGCGCAGACCGGCTAATTCGTTCTCTGAAACTCCGCTGATCTCCTGCCCTTTAAAAATAACACTTCCCTCTGTCAACTTATCCATCCCGCTGATCGTATACAGCAATGTTGATTTTCCTGAACCAGAAGGTCCCATGACAGCTATGAATTCCCCCTGAGACACCTGAAGCTGAACATCCTTTAATATCGACTGCGGAGTTCCTTGCCCTGTTGAATAACTTTTTATTAACCCTTTCGTCTCTAATATGAACATTCTGCCACCTCCTATCATTCGGCAATTAGTTTAGCTATACTGGATTTTCTGATTGAGATCGTGCTTGTTACGGTGGTGAGCGCTACAATCAGCATGACAAGTAGAGGAAGCATAAGATAGGCTACCGCCGGATTGACTACAAACTGTATCTTAGAAGCCCCCATGAAAGAGCCTAGCATTTGAGCAATTTTTTGCCCGAGAGTGTTAGCCGCAAGAGTACCAAGAATGACGCCCAGCCCTGATATTATCAGCATCCTTACCAGGTATTGCCTACGAATATCTCCTAACGTAAAGCCAACACTTCTCAAAATAGCGGTTTGCGAAGAATCCTTGGCAAGCAGCATTTTCAGAAATAAAGAGGTAATCAATATCGAAATCGAAAATGCGATAACGATGGATAAGCCTGTAACCAGCTTCAATTGGCGAATTGTATTTCCTAATGTCTGAGCTAAATAGCTTTGCAGATGAGTGATTTTTGCTGGATAAAATAATTTGGTGTACTGATCCATTTTTGCCTGGACGGAAATTCCCGGGTTCACATCCAAAGCAACTACATACCAGAGAACCGTCTTCGGATCATATGGCAATTGCGCTTTTGCGGTTCGACCACCATTAGTTATATCCTGATAGATCCCGCTAACGGTCAATTTTTTTGCCACCCCAGCAACCTCTAAATGAACGATATCCCCCACCTTTTTATTCAGTTCCTTGGCGTTCAGGTCAGAAAGAGCGATCTCACTTGCACTTCTAGGAGTTCCTCCATGAACATACGAGAGCGGAAAAATAGTAAAGTCACCGGTTTCAACATTTAGCGATTCCCATACACCATCACTACCTAATACCTTAAATCTAGAAGTAATCAGTGGAGAAAATTTAGAGATGTCCGGGTCATTTTCAAGCTTGGTTATCATCTCATTAAAACGCTTCTCTATTTGGTTCGATTGCTGCAAATCAATGCGAATATCGCTCTGACCGACGCCCATATAAGAAACAAACCGGGGAGACTGAAGGGTATTCAATATATTCACTGGCACTAGAACGATAAACAAACTGATCACAAATACGAAGAACAATAATCCGTACATGGTGAAGCGCCCGTAAACATCTTTTACCCCGAGAAAAGCATTCACGTTAACAAATTTACGCTTGCTAAGTGAAAATCTGCTTGTGTTCATCCTTGCTTCACCCCTCGTACCTGACCGTAAAGCTTCTACAACCGTGATGCGATTAAAGCGTCTAAGAATCATCCGGCAAAAGAATAC
This sequence comes from Paenibacillus sp. FSL R7-0048, assembly GCF_038004505.1. Classification (NCBI taxonomy): domain Bacteria; kingdom Bacillati; phylum Bacillota; class Bacilli; order Caryophanales; family Paenibacillaceae; genus Paenibacillus; species Paenibacillus sp. FSL R7-0048. The sequence goes on from NZ_JBBORF010000001.1 coordinate 4,626,884, forward strand.
AACAACTCCAAAGATCAAACCTACCGCCAGGACAGGAACAAAATATTGAAGGATACTGGCAGGAGCAACGCCCAAATACAAAGTAATATTAGCTGTAAACAAACGAACCACACCTAAAGACAGTAAATATCCACATACAGAGGCGACGGCTGCCATCACGATATATTTTGCTAAATAAATGCTGCGAATATCTTGCTGCGTGATCCCAATCGCTTTCATGACACCTATCTCTCTGTAATCCTCTTCCAAGGTAGCGATCATCGTAAATCTGAGACATAAAATAGCAATCAGCATCAGCAGAACACTTACCAAAATAATAACAACTGCGATAATCCCGTCCGTCAGTGCATTCAGCGTTTTAAATAAAGGATAGTCAATGGAGGGGCCTTTATTGGGCAGATTTGAGGATTGATACTCATTGCGGAAATCATTGAGCTTAGATAGATCTGTAAGCTGAAATTCAATCAGGTATTCAGGTTCGCCGAGCTGTTGTTTAAGCGCTGTAAAGTCAGCAGCATTTACGACAAAACGTTTGGAGCTGACCATGGCTGGATTCATTTGGACATCCCTTACAAAATCAGTAATCACAAACTTTTTATCGAACTGTTCACCTAGAACGCTAACTACGTCGCCGATTTTCAGATTCTTTTGCTTCATATAATAAATGGGGACAGCGATTTCTCCTGCCGATACCTCAATCACCTTGTTCTCTAAATTCAGCAGCAAATCAAACGAAGGGTTCTGCTCTACAAAGCCGATATCCATCACGCTGTTTGCTTCCGAGCCTTGGTTACTGCCTAGGTAAACGTTAGATCCATCCAAGTTAAGCATCTCTACGGTTTGTTGATCTTTCACCAGTGGATTAGCGGCTGTAAAGCTCTCGATTGCTGAGCTGTCGATTTGTCCTGCGTGCATCTGCACGAAATGAGGGGCTTTGGATTTAATCAATAGCTGATTCAAGGACCCCGACAATTCTATAATCACTTGCGACGCTGAAGCAACAAGCAAAGCCGATAACATGATAAACACAAATAATCCGAAGGTAATGATTTTATTGCGTTGAAGGTCTCTTTTTACAATTCGTAGCAGCATTGACGGGCCTTCTCCTCTCTAATTCATTCAATTATTCACGTTCAAGGCAGCGAATTGATTTCATTCTGGGGATCACAAATGCCATAATAATGATGAGCAAACCAGAGATGATAAATAATAAACCGATTCCCCGTCCTTCCCCAGTGCCTATCACCTTACCTACTGATGAAGCAAGTAGACCTCCCTCTCGTAAAAGAGGATTAAACACTTGATCAGCCAATATGCCAGCAAAAGCATACGCAGCCACATAACCGAGTTGTGATAAAATGCCAATGATCCCCCATGCCCGCCCCTGTGTGTCATTTGGGATATGGTTGCGAATCATAACGTCAGCACTGGTATTAACAAAAGGCAACGTTGCAAAAAATAAAAAGCCAGCAGCTGTAATAAAAGCAACATTCGTGGTCAGACCCACCAAAGAAAAAAACAGTCCGGCGAATCCTAGGCCGAGCGCTAATACTTTGATATATTTACGATCGATGCTAAAAACTCCAATAATCAGACTGCCGATCAACATCCCTATAGCACTTACAGACAATACCGTGCCTAGAGTTTTCGTATCCGTAAAGGGTAGAAGCATAGGCGTATATAAGGTTTGGAGAAAACCCACATAAAAAGTAACGACAGACAAAATGATCGTAAGCTGCAGTACACCTTTCGTGTAAATAAGAGCATCCCAGCCCTCCTTCAAATCTTTTACAAACGACTGATTCGTTGGAACTCTGTGTTCAGTCTGTAGATTCCTGCGAACAGCCATCACTGCAAGAACTGTAACTAGAAAGGTTGAGATATCTATAAGCAGGATAGTTTTTATATCCATAAAGCTAAGCAAAATCCCGACAAGGATAGGGGAAAGAAGATATTTTGAGGACGCAGCAAGCTGAACTAAACCACTAGCCTTGGCAAATTGCTCCTCTGTTAATAAATCTGTAATGGTAGCTTTGTAGGCAGGTTCAAGCAAGGATACAAAAATCGAACTAAACGTCACGCCCAGACAAATCTGCCATAAATGAGGTTCACCCAGCAGCATGATGATGAGAACATATATAAGTCCAAAAGCAGACAACAAATCCCCTGCTATCATCATCAATCGCCGATCAAACCGATCCGCTAACACGCCGCCAAAAGGACTGAGCACAATGGAAGGGAGAAAAGCACATAAGGTTAAAAGTGCCACACTAGAGGCGGTCTGCGTCATCTGGAACACATAGACCCCTAAGGTGAAAGCCGTCAACCCGCTGCCAATACTGGATATCCACTCCCCCATCCAAATGATCATAAAATTTCCGAAGGATTTGTTGTTCAGAATATTCCCTCTCCCCTACTCAAACATTTGAAACACATAGTCGAAGCTACCTTTCTCCGCCCCTAGCGTAATTTCCATCGTATAGATAAAAGCTCTTATCTTCTGGATGATTTCCTCAGGCTGCCACTTGAATATCCCTTCATCAAAAAGAAATTGAGAGGTGATCAATAGAAATTCCATCGTCTCCCGGGGATACGGATTGTGAAACAGTCCCTCCTCTATGCCCTGCTCAATGACCTCCGTCAAAACAGGAGTTAGCCGCAAAATGGTTTCCACCAGGCTTTTCTGGTGCAGCTGTGCATTATCAGCCTGATGGAACTGCTCAATCATTTGGCTTTTTCTGTCCGTATCCGGCTTTTGCGCCATAATGATTTGCAGCAGCTTTTCATGAACAGTCAGCTTAGGATCTGCAGCAATTTGCTTAGCAGCTGCTACACCAGCATCAATAAATCGCAGCACAACAGCATCCATGACCTCTTCCTTCGATTTAAAATAATAGTAAAAGGTTCCCTTCGCAATACCTATAGCCTGCAAGACATCATTCACTGTCGTTTTGGTATACCCTTTCGTAAAAAACAGCATTTCTGCTGTATCCAATATTTCATTTCTACGTTCTTCCGCTTCTTTGGAAATTCTCATCTGCAACGTCCTCCATTCTATTGACCGACCGTCGGTCTATTCCAATTATATACAAATATTAGATCCTGTCAAGATTAATCCGGCATCACAAAAAGAGAGAATTCCAAAAGCTACGTTATAGCAGCTGGAACTCCCTCGTTTTGGGATATACTTTTGAGTTTTACTGTTTGGTTTTACTGTTTGGTCTTGCTGTTGAGTTTTAGTCTTACTATTTACTGTTTAGTCTTATTCTTTACTGTTGGGTTTTACTTTTGGTTTTACTGTTGGGTCTTACTGTTTGGTTTTACTGTTTGGTTTTACTGTTTGGTTTTACTGTTTGGTCTTACTGCTGCGTTTTACTTTTAGCTTGCTCTTTGATCTGATCCATGGAGATACCTTTGCTCGCGTTGTAACACTAAACTACTAAACTTCGTTTGCTTAGATCACATTTACACTTAAGACTCAGCATATCGGACACAGCTGACCTTATACGCTGCATTATCCCCCATTTGGATTCCTAACGGACCGCATAGCACCTATTAGCATCAAAAACACCACAAAAGACCGCTTCCTCAAGGAATAGCTGCACTGGAGTCCGAAAACCGGCTCAAAGGGCTATAAATTTGCAAATAGCGTCCTCTGGGTCCTTAAGCAACACGGGATAGGGATTCAATAGGTAATCAATAGGTAATCAATAGGTATTAATTACCTAAGTTCGGACTAAGTGGCTTCCGGCTGGAGATTTTGCCCCCAAACGGCTTCCCTGTATAGAATGCTGCTATTTCGCATGAGCTTCTGCAATCCCGTCTCAAATAGATTATCTAATCCGCCGGATTGTACTAATGTAAATTTGCTGCCCAAGGAATAGGCTATATAATAATCCGCCCAACTGCTATAACGTTCTTGTAGCTGCCTTGCGGCTTCTATTTTGTAATCCCAGGCTTCTTCCTTCTTCAAATAATCTTCAACATAACCAATCCGGCTCAGATAAATTACCCAAGCTAACCCAAAAGCAGAAATGTCACCAGAAGGCAACTGATGTATACCTTGTGCAACAACCTTCAGATTAACAAAATCCTCATGATCCTTATGTGCCTCAAGATATTTACTGCGTGAGGTTTCGGAAAGTGTGGCTAAACGAGCATGTAAAGATCTATATTCTGCACGGTTGCCATCTTCTAGAAGCCAGCGAATCTGGCGATGAAAGGAGTTAGCATCCTCGATATTCCATCTTTCACAAGCATTTTCGATTAAACCTCTTTTGAAGAAGACATTACTGAAATCAAACTCATAAACCACATAGTATCTCCCTAAGAGACCACGTATGCAGGTAGAGGAAAGACAGCGGAAATACATTTCCAATCGTTTTCTTTGCTTAACATTGTATTCCTTCAGCATATAGAGCCTCCTGATATTAGTTCGTGAATAGGTATGCTGTTTTGCAAATCTTCCTGATTTTCCATAGAAAAATAAGAATGAACACCGCATTGACAAGCGGGGGAAGCTCAGATACTGAAAAATAATATATGGTATATACCAAAATATAGAACCAGCTTAATTTCAGGAAAACCAATAGATAGAATAATATAGACCCAATAATGCTCTTTCCAATGCTTACGAGCGAAGAGATACGAAGACGTTGTGGATACAGTTTTTTGTTCTTCAACATGAACTTATTCGCAAGGTAACGAAAATGAATGAACTCGTCCTTTTTAGGCTCATTAGTCTCCGTTTGTGTAAGAGCTTCCTCAATTTGAGAACATGCAATCTTACATTCCAGAATTAAACATTGCACATCTCTATTTCCAGCATCCTCTTGCAGCAAATATTCACAATCTTTCATCGCTTCCTCATAACGCTGCAAATAGTAGAGAAGCCGGCCTCTTAATAAGTAACCGTCTCTTTCGTTAGGCCACATAGCGGTTACTTGGTCCAAACACACCAGCGCTTCCATATAATCAGCAGTATTCAGACAATACTTAGCTCGCAATAATTGCAGATCAGGATCATACTGAAACAGCTTATTTGCTTCGTCGAGCAGTTGACCCGCTTCAGTATGTTTATCCTCCATCAGCATGAATTGAGCGGATCGCCTCAGATTTAGATAGTGTTCTATGTCAAACTCAAGAGACTCCTGCAAAAGGAAACACTCATAACGCATTTCCATGCTTCCGTCGACCTGCCCTAGTATGTACTCAACTAACTTATTATCATAACGTTGAAGAAATATTTCCTTGTCCTCACGAAAATGAAAAAATGAATCCAAAGCCTCCCATACGGCATGAGGCAAATTTCGATACTGATCAAGGAACAACATAAGCTTATCCCTTAGCCGATCACGATGCTCTATACTCCACATGAAATCTTCATTCAAAAGTGAATGCCACGAAGCTTGTTGAATCCGCCGCGAGAAATCCGCATACAGTTCCCTAATTTGTCTGTCAAAAATATCTGCTGGCTCTTCTTGAAGATCAGCATCAAGTTGGATGGGAAGAGGGCGAAACAGCGCCCACTCGTTTTCATGTGGTATAGAAGTGGTCCCTTCTACTTCTTCCTCGGTGTCTTCCTCCGCAACTTCTTGTTCTTCTTCCTCGCTTTCTTCCTCCTCAGCTTCATCTACTCGTATTACTGTTTCTGCTTGTATCACCATTTTTTCTATTTCTTTTGATATTGCTTCTGCTATTTCTTTCTTATCCTCACCTATAAATGAAGGGACAGTGCTTGCTATACGCTGCCCGGAGCGGGCCCATTTCACGGCTGTATCATAAGCTTCTCTAAGCTGTTGGTATCCTTCAGGGTCATCTTCGGGGTGATGCGATTTCAGCTTTTTGGCATAGGCCTTCTTGATGATAGCTAGTTCATCTGTGGGTTCAATCTCCAACATACTCCAGATTGTCATGTGAAGTATGACCACCCTTCAATTTCCGCCAATTGCTCATTGAAAGCTTGTGCCGCTTTTTCAATCACTTTTTCGTTCTGAGTATATAACGCATCTTCGAATACTTTCAGACACTGTGCGATAAATTTCCGTTGGTCCCCAAGCACCTCTTCATATAAACGCTCACCTCTAGCAAGCAGAAGCCTGTTCTCGGTACGCTCACGCGGATGAATTTTGATACTCCGCAGTTCCAGTAAACGAGCTTCAATTTGCTTTTTCGTCATTGCACCAGCATTTTGCTCAATGATCATCTGATGCTTCTGACCTGTTGAAACGGTTGTAACCTCCACCTCAAGAATCCCATTCACATCATATGTATATCTGACATCTATACTTTCTTCTCCCCGAGGTGCTTGCGGAATCTGAAACTCCATTTCTCCCAGGAAAAGATTATTTTCAACGCGAGGACTCTCCCCCTGATACACATCCACACTTATGATCTTTTGATTATCTGCGGCTGTATATAGACGTTCTACCCGGCTAACAGGAATCGGAGTGTTACGTTCAATGATCGGAAAGTAATGTCCAGATGACGTTTGTCCGCTTGAACCTCTTCGCAGAACACTGGTTCCTAATGTATAGGGGCAAACGTCCGTCAAAATCATTTCATCCAGCGCTTGATCACGCTGCTTCAGCGCCACCTGAACCGCAGCTCCCAGTGCGACGGTCTCATCTGGGCTGATATTCGCATAAGGCATTTTCCCGAACATACGGCTGATAATTTGCTTAATCAGAGGCATTTTAGTCGCACCCCCAATCATCACAATCCCATCCAGATCGGAAGGCTGCAGAGATGCATCCCGCAATGCTCTTTCTATCGGCTGTCTTAGACGTATTAGTAACGGTTGTACCAATTGCTCAAGCTCTGAGCGTTCTATAGTCAGCATGTATTCTTCCTTCTTAATAACTATCCGCATAGTCGCAGCAGACTCTGTACCAAGAATTCGTTTACTCTGCTCAGCCTGCTTATACAACATCGACCTCGTTATTGGTGTTAACGATTCAGCGTCCAGCTTATTCTTTTGGATAAAATAGGCCACTAGTATCTCTGTGAAATCTTCCCCGCCAAGATAGTTATCTCCGGCAATCGACTTAACATCCATTACCCCTTCGAAAAGCTCCAGAATTGACACATCAAAGGTTCCTCCACCCAAATCAAAAACAAGAAATGAAGTCTCCTGATTCTGATGCAGGCCATAAGCGAGTGCTGCCGCCGTAGGTTCACTAATAAGCCGCTCTACTTGTAAACCAGCCAGCTCAGCTGCTTTCTTAGTTGCTTTCCGCTGAACATCATTGAAATAAGCCGGAACACTGATTATAGCTTTCGTTACGGACTCACCTAGATGATTTTCCGCATCCTCTTTCAGTGACCGCAGAACAAAAGAAGATAACTCTTCAGGAGTAAAAGTCATCGTACCTAGCGTGTATTTCTTTGCTGATCCCATAAAGCGCTTAAAAGTCGAGGCGGTTAGCTGTGGATGTGTAATCAGTCGTTCCTGTGCGATTCTTCCAACCAATACTTCTCCCCCTGCATCTACACTAACAATCGAGGGTGTTACATGCTCCCCGAGTACATTGGGAATAATTACAGCCTGACTGCCGTCCCAATAAGCAGCAAGACTATAGGTCGTTCCTAAATCAATTCCGATTGTTCTCACTACTATCTCCACTCCTTTTATATACAATAATATACAAAGAAAAGAGTCCAAGAATCGAAATGTCACTAATTCAACATATTTACATCCAGAGCATAATAATGAAATTGCACTTCTGCAATAGACATAAAAAAGGTATCTCAAAAGCCACAATGGCTGATGGAATACCTTCATTTTTTGGCGGAAAATATTTTTCTGTACATCATCTATAAAAAAACAGTCTCATTCGTTCTCTGGACGTCCTAACATCTGATCTATCTTCTCTTTTGCACCTTCCCATGAGGTCAATAATGGAAAAGCATATTGTTCACGGGCCCGCAAATTCCATGGATGCGGAATACAAAGCACTTTTCTTCCCTCCTGCAATGCCGGAACCAGGTTATGCACCCCGTCATCGATCAATAGATCGTAGTTAATAAGATTTTTTCGCTTACAGGTAAAGAAATTTTCAATCGGAATAAACGGCATATGCTTCTGCAGCCAGTTCCATTTTTCCACCACCGACTGGGGTTGGGCTGCCGTAACAATAATTACATCATAAGCGTTATGCAGTTTCTCCATTTCTCCTACGACATGTTCGTCAAACAGTTCAAGCTCTTCATACAGACCGGGCCGCCCATAGAAAATCTCTTGTGTACAATCCGGATGACGTAAATGATCCGTATTCCAATCAAGCATTTCCTCATACCGCAGCAGATGCGTGGGAAAATCATTATTATTATGGTATATGGCTCGCTTCACTAGATGGCAAATTGTATCATCCATATCTACTGCAATTATTGGCTTCCTCATCTGCGCCTCCATTATTTTTTTAGATTACACTTTAATTATATACAATGAAATTACGGTTTTCGTCGAGAGTTAATTAAAATCCCGGTTAATGTTTATTAAATGCTTCTACGCATTTTTGGCAGATACAAGCTTTCCCTCTCAGTTCTTCCGGGATCTGTTCTTGCAATTCGAGTGGAATTTCTGTATGGAAACACCAACAGTCACCGCTTTCAGCGCCACAACGATTCAATTCTTTACATAAAGGACAATGGCGTTCTTCAACCAGTATGTTCATCATATCCAAAATTTCTACTCCCCCAAAAATCACAAACTATTTTTCTTTGGAAAACCATATCAATAAAATAAATCCAACTTCAATTTCTCTATTATTCCTACACTTGTGAACTCGGTTCACTTGCATTAAGATAGTGAACATTACGAACTCAAATGGGAGAATAACAGATGAATGATAAGAAGCTGAGCTTTTTAGATACCCTACATAGTGACTTACTTGCTACCATGGAAGAAGTATATAATCCTTGCAGGTTTGATTGCTCCGAACCAATTCTTGAACCGCAAAATGCGGAATACGGAGCATATATCTTTACCTTAAATGTGCTGGCCATTAGATTCCGGGTGGCTAAAATCACACCCACTAAAGTCGGGCAATTTGTGACACTATGGGAGCGAATTGGAGATCATCCCATCCAACCCTATGACATCTCAGATCCTGCTGATCTCTTCGTTATAAGTACACGAAATGGGAATCACTTTGGCCAATTTATTTTTCCAAAAGCTGTCCTAAGAGAACAAGATATTCTATCTGATAAAGGTGAAGGTGGAAAAAGAGCTTTTCGAGTCTACCCGCCTTGGGACATTCCCACGAGTCGCCAAGCTCAAAAAACGCAAACATGGCAGTCGGAATATTTCTTGGATATCCCTGCAAATAAACCCGTAGACTACCTTCGTGCGCAAGCACTTTACGGTTTACCCGTAAATCTTACGGTCTGACCTATCTCCTCCACATGTTCCTTATCGCCCTGCAAAATAAAATAATAGTATACATCATCTCCTATTTTCACCGCTTCGGGATATTTAATTATAAGCGCCGCTTGATGATTCCATTCCTCCCCTTGGTCAGCAGAAGGCATAATCAACTTTGCCTTCTCTTCCTCTTTCAACCTCTCTAATGTCAGTTCAGTAATTTGCGGATTGGAGCCATAAGGCTTCAGCTGATGGGAGGCAACGATTTCAGCAACTTCATCTATTGATTGTCCCTCTCCAGACATAGCGGATAATTGAAAAAAACCATCCTCCCCCTGACCCTTCTTATCATCTGCTGAATCTACGACCCATTCCGTTGGATACTTCAAAGAGACTCCATAAGCATTGGAAGTAAAGGTTGCAAGCCCAGTTTGCGTAACCAGCATACCGATTACAGTACCTGCAAGTACAATAACCGCGATAACCAACACCCATAGCCACCGTTTTTTGTATACTCTTATTTTCACGATATCCCCCTAAATCAATAATTAGTTGACATGTACAATATTAGGAAATAAGATATAAACAAACATATGAGCAATCATTCATATGTATTAGTGAGGAGGAAATTAAAATGAGCGATCTTAAAAATATCCTATCTCTACTTCTTTTCTGCATCTTCCTAATTTCTTATCTATTAAAGCTCCTTATACTTTACAAGAAAAACCACATTAAAGGAAACGTTCTGGCTAAAGGCGCTAAACTATCTAAGATCCATTATACCGAGCTATTGGTAAAAACCTCTACTTTTTTATGGGGCGCAGCATGGTTTGTTTTTTCCGTAGCAGAGTCCTTTATGGTTACACTTGTAAACAAAACGTTTGATATTCCTGTAATTCACTTTAGCGGTGTGGGTGTAGCTGCCCTCGGGTGTTCCATTTTCATTCAAGCTATGATTGCTATGCGCACTTCATGGAGAGTTGGGATTGATAAGACTACTGTAACCAAACTCATCACACACGGTATTTATAAATATAGTAGAAACGCTGCATTTGTCGGGTTTGATCTCATGTTTTTGGGATTGTATCTGATGTACCCCAATCTATTAACACTCCTAATATTCATTCTTAACATTGCCGCGATTCATTTACTAATTCTTCAAGAAGAGCAACATTTAATGTCCGTATTCGGAGATGAATATATCCAATATGCCAATAATACACCCAGATATTTTTTATTTTAAATCTTTTATCAAGCTCCGATAATTTATACTCACTATATCATTTTACATTTTTTACAAGTCCAGAAAACATTCTCTTAATGTAACTACTATAATATGAGACTGTAAACATACATTAGGAGGGAAATTATGAAATCACCGAAAAAGTATGGCGTCAGAACAGCAATTGTAGCGACAGCGGCAACTGCTCTTTTTGTATCCAGCATAGTCACTACAAATGCACCTAATCAAGCAGACGCAGCATCTTCGAACACAAGAAATGTAATTCTGTTTATTGGAGACGGAATGGGTGCTGCTCAGCGTGATGCCATCCGGCTTGCCACCGTAGGTGAAAAAGGAAATCTAGCAATGGATTCCATGCCATACGTTGGATTAATTCATACAAGCTCCACTGTCCCTGTTACAGATTCGGCTGCTTCTGCTTCTGCTTATGCCAGCGGTGTGAAGACTTATAATGGTGCTATCGGAATGGATGCCGATAAAAAAAGTGTTAAGACCATTATGGAATATGCTAAAGATGCCGGGAAATCAACTGGTGTCGTTACCACTAGTCAGATTACAGACGCGACTGGCGCCGCATTTGGTGCTCACGTTGAAGACCGCTCAAAGCAAAGTGATATCGCTCTTCAGCTTCTGACAAAGAGCAAGGTTGATGTTCTGCTCGGTGGGGGTGAGGATTTCTGGTACCCGGCAGGCAATCCCGGCAAATTCCCAGATGAACCCGCTGAAGATCCTTCAGAAAAAAGCAAAGGAACGCAAGGTAACCTTGTGGATAAAGCTAAACAATTGGGCTACACCTATGTAACGAACAAAGCGGATATGCAAAAAGCAAAAGACGGCAAGCTGCTGGGAATATTCGCAAACGAGGAAATGTTCCAGCAAAAGCCTGAGGGTGAAGGAGATATTTATAATCCGGTGGTATCGCTGCCCGAGATGACTAAGAAAGCTATAGATACGCTAGCAACAAATAAAAAAGGATTTTTCCTTATGGTGGAAGAAGAAGGCACTGACGAATTTGCACATCAAAACAACGCTAAAATGACGATTAAATCAGGTCAAGAACTGGACAAATCCGTGCAAGTAGCCAAAGACTTCGCCAAAAAGAATCCAGATACACTGGTTCTAGTGCTTGCCGACCATGAGACCGGCGGATTTTCTATTGAAGCAGTTGACGCAGATGATGAGTCCGGTGACGGCATATCCAAAGAAGACGGTCCATTCGCCATCGCCAATTCCAAACACAATTTTGTAGTGGACTGGACGACCTCAGGTCATACTGCGGTTGATATTCCAATCACAGCTATGGGCAAAAATGCACAATTATTTACTGGAATCTACGAAAACACCGAAGTATTCACCAAGCTTATGCAAGCATCAGGTTTTAAAGCCAATAAATAAAAGCAAACAATAAAAGACTAGCCAGATTAAGTAGGATGATCTCTGTATTGGACAGGGGTCATCCTCACTTCTGATTACCTCGGGATTGACGTCACCGGCGTTGAGTTATTAATTATCCTTTTTTTCAATAGTTACTTCGTTTTGATCAATTTTCACTTGATACTCAACAACTTCGTCTTTTTTAAATTTGTCGCTAAATACTTTACTTACTGAGTAGTTTTTTTGAGGATTAAGAGTAATCTTAAATACCTGCTTTCCATTTCCAATCCTGAACTTCGCGACCTCTCCATGGTTGATATTAGCATCAATTAAAGCATTTTTTTGATTGTTATCTTTTTCTTTTTCTTCTTCAACAGTTACAACTACGCTTTTCAAAAATAACGGACTATTATTACTAATCAACAAATTATACTCATTATCGTTTGCTACTTTTGTATCACTTGAAACATCGGAGCTATTTCCTTTACATCCTGATAATAAGACTAAGAACATTAAGGATATAGTTAACCATTTCTTCACAGTCATAAGCTTGTCTCTCCTATCTTATATTCTATTGTACCTCCTCATATTTTAAAAAATGATTGGTTCATAGGGTGCTAAACTGTTTCCTTATGCTTCTAATTTACGTGACAGCTCCTTAATTAACTCGATCTCTCGTAAAACCATACTTCGGGTGTAAAAATAGAGCTCCTCAGAGTAATCCATATCCTCACTATTGCCAACTACTTTGGATAACTGCTGTAAATGGTCCAGCTTTTCGTTCATATAAGTCTCTCTGTAATCAAGCAATCTTCTACGTGTCTCCTGATCCAAAAGCTCATAATAAGCAAGACGAATAGACCATTCATTATCAATTCGAATAGTCTCCAGCGTAAATTCTGTTAAGCAGGTGTTAAACCGCTCCTCACCCTCAGTAGTTATAGAATATACATAACGTTTAGGCCGGCGTTCCTGAATTTCCGTTTTTTTGATTACCCATTTTCGCTTTTCAAATAATTTCAGCTTTGGATAAAGCGAGTTATTGTTTACGATTTTATCATTGCCCATTACAAAAATAATGTTTTTTTTAATTTCATAACCATGTTTGGCCCCTTTCATTAATTGGGCCAGAATCAAAACTTCAATATCCATAATCATCCTCCGGGCTTCCGGAATACGTATCCGGTTCATCATTTTCTTATATTACCTCAATTACTACATTCCTGCCAAATCACTCGTGATTTTTTGCACATACTTTCACCCTGCTCTTTCGCTAATATAGGTTAAAATAACCTATTTATTTTTAACCTATATGTAGAGAGGAAGTTATCATATGGATTTCACACATTTATTTAGCAAGGGCACAATCGGAAATATGGAGCTTAAGAACCGGGTCATTTTACCAGCGATGGGCACGAAAATGAATGCGCCGGGTGGATACGTCAGTGATCGTCTGATTGATTACCATGTAGCACGAGCTAAAGGCGGCAGCGGCTTAAATACTGTAGAAGTAACAACTATTCACCCAACGGCGGCCTCCGATGATGCTCCTGCCCTTTATGATGATAAATTCATTCCAGGTATGGCTCAATTAGCATTAGCTATTCGAGAGGCAGGAGGCAAAAGCTGTCTACAGTTATGGCATGGAGGTAAAGTAACTCCCAACCTAATTCAGGTCTCCTCTTCACCTGTTCCGTTTGAAGGCGTGACTCATATACCACGTGAACTTGCGCATCATGAAGTCGGCGAGATGGTTCAAGCTTACGCAGATACAGCATTACGTGCGAAGAAAGCCGGATTTGACAGTGTGGAATTCCATGCCGGCCATGGTTATTTGCCCCAACAATTTCTAAGTCCTGCAATGAATTTTCGTCAGGATGAGTACGGCGGTTCTTGGGAGAATCGCTGCCGCTTCCCGCTGGCTTGTATCCGGGCTATCCGGAAAGCGGTTGGACCTGGGTTCCCTATCTTGATGAGAATCTCTGCGATTGAGGATCTACCGGGCGGACTTACACTGGAAGATATGAAGCTCTTCTCAAAGCTCGCTGAAGAAGCTGGAATTGATGCTATTAATGTATCTCGTGGGGTCCCTGCTGGCGCTGCGATTAAATATGAAGTACCGCCGATCGATTTACCTGTAGGCTTCAATGTAGATAACGCAGCACAAATTAAATCTGTGGTTAACATCCCTGTTATTGCCGTAGGCCGTATTAATGATCCAGCAATTGCAGACCGGATTATTGCGGAGGGTTTGGCTGATTTTGTAGCCATTGGGCGTGCGCAGCTGGCAGATCCAGAATTCTGCAATAAAGCTTTAGCCGGACGTGCAGACACGATCGTTAAATGTGTGGGTTGCGATCAAGGCTGCTTCGATGGATTCGTGAATCCTAATGTTCCATTTATCAGCTGTGTGTTTAATCCTGCAACCGGCCGTGAAAGTGAATATGAATTGCAGCAAACGGGTATCCCCAAAAAAGTACTTATTGCTGGTGGTGGCCCTGGCGGATTAGAAGCAGCTGTCACCCTGAAACGACGTGGGCATCATCCAATATTATGCGAAAAAAATAACATTCTGGGCGGACAGCTTTATATTGCCGGTGCCGCACCACGTAAAGAGGAAATGGCTGCAGCCGCTCTGAATATGGGAGAAACCGCTAAACGAGAAGGTGTAGACATTCGAATGAATACAGAGGTTACACCTGAATTAATCCAGGAAATTGCTCCAGATGAGGTCATTCTTGCAATCGGATCTTCTCCTATTATTCCGCCTGTGGAAGGCATCGACAGTTCACATGTGGTCAATTCACATGATGTGTTATGGGGAACGGTTCATCCAGAAGGAAGAGTCGTTATTATCGGCGGTGGTTTAGTGGGGCTTGAGGTCGCAGAACTGCTTGTAGAGCGAGGACATCAAATCACTGTAGTTGAAATGCAAGCTGATGTTGCTAATGATCTAGGGCTTCTGCGGAAAATCTGTGTCATGGAAAGTCTATATGGACATGGCGTTGAATTAATGACCAACAGCAAATGTATGGCGATTCAAGGGGATAGCGTAATTGTTGAAAAAGACGGCGAACGTCACAGCCTACCTGCTGATTATGTAGTAATTGCTGTAGGTTCACGCGCCCTCAACAAACAAATCCTTCAGGATTTCTTGGAGGAAAGCTCTATCCCTTATCATGTAATTGGCGATGCGGTGCAAGCGCGAAGAGCGCTGAATGCAATTTGGGAAGGCGCTGAATTAGCTAGACGAATCTAATTAAGCTAACTATATGCTTCATGAAAATAACCCGGCAGGTCCGCCCTGCCGGGTTATTTTTTACTCAGAGTGCATTCGTGAAATGTTATTCGGTAATCGGTATCCATTCAACCCTTCACCCTTCACCCTTCACCCTTCACCCTTCACCCTTCACCCTTCACCCTTCACCCTTCACCCATTATGCCGTTCGGACTCAGGAGACGCTATTGAGCTAAAAATAGCCTTTTTACGAATCTATCGGACCTAGATGCCGCTATTCCGCAAAAATAGGGGTCAAAAGAGGTGCTGCGACGGGAATAACTGCATTGGAGTCCGAAAAGCTTAGCAAATCAGCATTTAGGTGCTAATAAGTGCAACGGTGTCCGTTAGCGAGAAAGAAGCACACAAAAGTATGGTAAGAAAGATGAAAATGGTGAGAATGATCAGAATGGTGAGAATGGTGAGAATAGTGAAATACTCATCTCAATGACCACTCACATTCATTTTGAGTATCGGCAGCCCAATAAATGCCGCATATCGGTCAGCTTCTTTAAGTACCAACTTTTCCGTATCGCCCAGCTCGGCAAAAGGATGGATCATAATCTCAATCCCCTTGGTCTTTAAGGTTCTTTTCCATGTACCCACCACCTGACCCTCCACAACAATCGTCGGAAGAAAAACACCATTATTCCCCGGAACTATTAAAGGAGCAACGTCGGGCTCTAGAACGGCACTTCGGTCTTTATAACCCAGAATGTACTCATCAAAACCCGGAACCAGATGAACGCCGGAGTCCTCAGCAGCTGGCTCTAGCCGATCAGCAGACATCCAATACTCACTGCCATCAATAACCTCTGATTGCAGTTGACTTTTGGCCGCTTCCAGACCTCTTCTAGCATCGGTAAGGGTTATGCCTGCCCACCAAGCAAAATCTTGAACAGTTGCTAAACCATGTCCGGTGAAATATCTCCGAGCGAGTTCATACAATGATTCATCGTAAGAAAGTTCTCGAAACTGTGGCACCCATTCCTCTAACAAAACAATCGTTTGCTGCTTACCATTCATCGGTCCGAAACAAATCAACCCTTGGTACGCAACATTCCACAACATATGATAACCACGCTGGTTCCCTGTGTGAATACCTTCTTCTTCTATTAGCTGAAGTAAAAGAGCACGATCTAGCTGCTTTCCACCTTGTAAAGCATTAACTATAATATGTCTACAACGTTCTAGTGTCTGATCATCTAGCCCAAGCTCTGCATTCCGCCGCTTTGTTTGTCCTGCTAAACGCGGCACAGATAGCTGATGCATCCACTTTACATCTTCCGGTGGGACAAAATGAAGCGTACCTCGCAGCGTCCAATTCAGAATCATCTTGCGATCAGCGATAGCACGCTCTATATCAGCTAAACTCGAAGATGGAATACGTAACCCGATCGCCCACATCGCCTGCATGTAATCCTGCGCCTGTACTGCCCCTAATTCTTTAACGACCTGTTCGGGCTTGATTAGCTTGGAATCAACGATCTTCTGGTTATATAAACGTTGCGCAGCTATCATTTTATTCGTCACACTTTGCCTCCTTAAGTGATCCTTCTCAAACCATCGTTTAACCTTATTGGAATAATTTTAATATAATTTTTTCCAATCTCATAGTTTTTCTTATTTCTTAGCTGTGGCCCGTCTTACGGCTGGTGCGACTACCGATCCCAACAAATCAATGATTTGCTCAACCTGAGCATAAGGTAAACCACCAATATCAATCTGAGCCAGAAAACGATTGTGTCCGTACAGCTCATGTTGATAAAGGATTTTTTCAATAACCTGTTGTGGACTGCCTACGAGCAGCGCATTTCTCACACTCATGGCTTCAGCAAATTGGTCTTTAGGGTACGCTGATCCACGAAGCTCTTTCATCATGTGATTTAAATAAGGGTAATAGTTACGGAACGCTTGCTGTGAATCTTTATCGATATATAAAAGGGTGGTTGTACCCACCGGCAGCTCCGCCGGATTAAAACCTGATTGTGCGGCAACCTGGCGATACATATTCACAGAGGTCTTGAACGCTGAAGCAGGTCCACCTAGAACAGCCAGCATCATCGGGATGCCCATTCTTCCTGCCTTAACTGCACTTGCCGGAGGTCCTCCAACCGCTCTCCAGATGGGCAGTTTACCACTCAGTGGCTTCGGAAAAATCTCCATATCATTCAGAGCAGGACGGAATTGCCCTTCCCAGGTAATTCTTTTTTCGTTATTTATTTTCATAAGCAATTCAATCTTCTCTTCGAACAATTCTTCATAATCCCTCACGTCATATCCGAACAGTTCATAAGCTCCTAATCGTGATCCACGTCCAGCAACAATCTCTGCTCTGCCTCCGGATAACAAATCCAATGTCGAAAATTCTTCATGTACACGTACAGGATCCGCTGTGCTCAATACAGTCGCTGAACTGATGAGTTTGATTCGTTCCGTTGCGTTTGCTATAGCTCCAAGTACGACCGATGCTGCTGAAGTAATAAATTTCGGCTGATGACTCTCCCCCACTCCAAACACATCTAATCCAGCATCCTCTGCTAATTTGGCGGCAGCAATGATCTCTTGAATCCGTTGTCGTTCACTGATTGATTTACCTGTTAAGGCATCTGCAACATGATCACCTAATGTGTATAAACCTATTTCTAAACCCTTATTCTCGTCGATTCTATATTGTTCCATCATGATGATGTCCTACTTTCTTCGCTGTATTATTGGATAGGATGAAGCTTCGATGCAATCTCTTCCCGGCGTTCTTCCAGAAAAGAAGGCAAGGTCAAATTCTCGCCCAATGTGTCAAAAGATTCATCAATCTCAAACCCTGGACCATCTGTAGCAAGCTCGAAAAGAATATGGTTCGGATCACGGAAATACAAGGAATGGAAGTAATAACGATCAATGACCCCTGTGTTCTTGAACCCTGCAGCTGTGATTTTAGCAGCCCATGCGGTTAATTCTTCCAGATCCTTCACTCTTATAGCCACATGATGGATACTCCCTCTTCCCGGTCTTTCCCGGTCTTGATCATTAACTTCTTTGAGCTGAAGTTCAGTGTACAAGCCGCCTTTAGCTGTTTCATAAATATCCACCATTACCTTCGGGTCACCCATGGATGGCACTCTACGAACTTGTGTATAGCCTAAAATATCCTCCAAAACAGCCTTTGTACGGCTAGCCTCACGAACAGTCAATTCAACGGGACCCAATCCAACAATGGCATATTGTGGTGGAATATCATCAGTAATCCAAGGTTCTACCAGCTGAGTCACATTATCTTTTTCTGCGGACACCAGATGAACCGTTAATTCATCACTATCCTGAAAAGTAAGCGAATTGCGCTCCTCTATACTTACGATAGCTTCATGAGCGACTTCAAATGTATCTAATCTGCTAGCCCAATATACTAAAGCCTCATCGCTAGGAACGAGAAGAGAGATTGCAGAAATACTGTTCGTTCCTTTCCGGGTCTGGCCTGCATTTGGCATTTCAAAAAAGGATACCTCGGTGCCTGGAGCGCCATTAGAGTTGCCATAGAATAAATGGTACATGGTTGGATCGTCCTGATTTACGGTTTTTTTGACAAGTCTTAGTCCCAGTACTTCTGTATAAAACCATAGGTTTTGTTTAGCGTCTTTAGTAATCATTGATACATGATGTTGTCCGGTTATTTGTGGTTGGCTCATTTTAATTTCCTCCTAATATAATTATGGTTTACTAGTAAACTGATGCTGAAAAAAGGAAGCTTTATTCAGAATAAAGCTTTTACAATACTACTGAACTCCTCGTAGAATCCGATTCTCATTCAGGCTATGGCGGTGAATCTTCTTAAGCATGCTGTAAAATACTTTCTTCTCGTCGTCCGTCAGTGGATCGAATAACGAAGCTTGGAAATCCGATTGCAAAGGAAGCACCTTCTCGATAAGCGCCTGGCCCTTTTCAGTTAAAGAAATATACTTCACCTTCCAATCCTGCTTGCGTTCAATCCATCCTTCTTTTTCTAATCTGCCAAGCATATGTGATACTCCACCTTTAGTAATGGTTAAATGCTCGGCAATATCCATTTGTGTCACAGGCTGATGTAATAGTATTTGTACTAACGCATCAAACTGGCTGACCGTTAAATCAAACTGCTTCAAGAACTCATTGGAAAGATCGTTACTATTGTCATAAACTCTTACCAGCCGCAGCCAGATCAATAAGCTTAGTTTGTTGTCTTCAGTGAATCCATTGTCTCGCATTATGCCACATCCATTACTTTGGAATTGGATCTATTTGATTATCAGTTTACTAGTAATCTGATATGAAGTCAAGTTTCGTATTAACTTAAGAAATAGAGAAGCACAGATAAACCATTACTAAACATGTGCGCGCCTATAGGCACTAATATATTTTTTCTTTTCTCATATAGGTAGGCAAAGATTAATCCAGCAGCCATATAGGAGAAGATATTCCACATTTCGTTATAGTTACTCTGGAACACCACGGCTCTATAGACATGTTGAAAGCCAAATAAAAAGGAGGATATCAGATAAGCCAGAAGACGACTCTTCCTGCGGATCGTTCTATAAATGGTAACCCGATATACTAATTCTTCAATCAAGGGGCCAATCCATACCACGTTCACTGTAAAAATAAATGGATACGAGGACAACATTGCCCGTAAATCCACCTCATTAACAGACTTTGTAATAGGATGAAAAATGGAAATTAGTGTGGGGATCAACATACTTCCGATGATAATAATCAAACAAAGTCCCCAAACCATCCATAACATATTACGGACCCAGTATTGTCTGAAATCATGAATAGCTTGTTTATAGAATCTCCTAAAACCTATAATCACTCCTATGTAGATCAGACTATTCAACAGTAAGGCCATTCGATTTTGTTGTTCTGGCTGCCAAATAAAAACATGGTTAAGAATTCCCATAACCGGCCTGATCAAGAGAATGGAGAACATTCCTAAAAAGTACATTACTGCTAATATAATGCCCAAGATCAATTGCCTTTTACTTAATTTTTCATCAATCATTATATTCTAATCCCCCAAGTAAAATTGTTAATAGACTGAATATCAACCATTTTAGCATTGGGAAATTTCATACGACTTAATGTAATCTTACATAGACCTTAAATTTGCCGGTTCAGCTCAATTATAATTTCAAACTGGTTATCTTGCGTATTCAGCTGAACAGTCCCTCCATGAGCAGCTATTATTTTTCGAACAATGAGTAACCCTAATCCAGAACCTGCCGGGTTCAAGGCTGATGGTTGGCCGTAATTAATAAAAGTAAGCTTGGCTCCATCATTCATCTTTTCCAGCACAGCTTGAAACGTAGAACCTTGCTCCTGATAAGCGATGGCATTATAAAGCAGGTTTGAGAATACTCGATTCATTCTTTTTTTATCAAACTGTAGAATTATTTCTTCTGGCTCGATTACAAAATCAGGGATCAGACCCGCAGCCTCAAGCTCGGGCAACATATGTATCATTTCTTCTCTCAAATATTCTGAGAAATCATCTGTTGTAACATCCAAGCGGAATTCGGGACTTTCCATTCTCGATAATTCAAACAAATCCTGAATCAATACATTGGCACGGATACTATTTTCGTATATTATTTTGGCAAATTTCAAATGTTCTATCCGACCGCTCCCCTGTTCTTTTAGTTCAAGCTCTGCGTAACCCATAATACTTGTTAATGGATTTTTTAAATCATGGGATATATCCAATATTAGATTTTTTCGATTGTTTTCACTCTGTTCTTTTAACGAGGTCTGGATCTGAATCACTTCTGCCATATGATTAAAAGCCTGTTCCAGTTGACTAAACTCCCGATTCCCGCCTACCTGCACTCTTGCTGAATAATCCCCATTCTTAACCTTTTCAACAGCAGCGGACAACTGGTCTAAGGGTTTAATGAAACTAACCGCCGTAATTCTCGCATAAATCATCGTGCTTAGAATCAGAATCAACAAATAACCTAACCCAATAAACCCAAGCATTTGAAGGGTATGATCCTGCATAGGTGAATCTGAATTCCAATGGAAACTGCCTGTCATTTTCACTTGTATAGGTAAAGAGACGATCAGCCAAAATTGTTCCTGCTCATTATATTCAACAGTGATCATATCTTTGTTAGCGCCAGTATTCATTAGAAAATCCGTAAATTCTTTGACACTAATCTGCTTGGACGTAAATGGATTGTTGCCAATGGAGTGTATGACTTCGTAATTGGAATTCACAACCTGTAAACTGCCCCCGACATCATTAACAACACTAGTGTCAATTCTTTGATAGTCATTTTGCATAAGCTTAGCAGCCGTTAACTGATTATAAATAATGTCCTTAGATCCCAGCCTGTTCATGCAAAACAAAGCAACAATCACCAATATCGTTATAACCGTTGTTATAAGAAAGATCGCGATATAGTTTTTTAACAATTGATAGGATATATTTTGTTTTCTCATCTTATTTACCTGGGTTGTAGAATTTGTAACCTAGTCCACGCACTGTAACGATATATTCGGGATGGTGTGGGTCCCGTTCGATCTTATTCCTTAGACGGCTGATGGTAACCATAATCGTATTATTATCACTATAGAAATCTTCTTCCCACGCCGCTGCATATAACTTTTTGGGCGTGAAAATTTGATTAGGACTCTGCATCAGACATTGTAACACCTTATATTCCTTGGCATTTAGAAGAACTGGACTTTCATTTATGTACAACATACATTCCTTTAAATTCAGCTTCAATTCTCTATGTTGGATTGTTTCTTCAGTTATCGATTGGCTAAGATCGTATACATTTCTTCGTCTCAGTTGCGCCTCAACCCTAGCCACAAGCTCTGAAGCACTAAATGGCTTCACCATATAATCGTCTGCTCCAAGACCTAAGCCCACTATCTTATCAAATTCTTCACCGCGGGCAGTTAACAAGATAACCGGAATATGGCTTTTCTCTCTTATCTGTCGCAGCAGATTAAGCCCATCAAGCTTGGGCATTACAATATCCAGAATGGCAAGATTTATTTCATGTTGATTAACAACCTCTAAAGCCTCAATGCCATCCTTGGCTTCGAATACTCGATAGGATCGATCTTCTAAATGTATTTTCACTAGTTTTCTTATATCAGTTTCATCTTCAGCAATCAGTATATTCATCGCTTAATTCCCCTAACTATTCTCAAATAGCTGAGTCTTTTCACTCAGTATAACTTGCCAATACCACTTCGGTATATAAAGCCTAAAGAATACATCTGGAACATCATGATTAAAATACCCATGGATCACCATAATCAAATCTATTAAAATCAATAATTCCAAGTTCCTCGACTTCGTAATGATCATACTCCCGTTTTTTCTGATCATAATGGGAAATCTCCTCCGTTCTCAACAATAACTCTCTGCCCTTATGAACCGGTTCAACTACCTCCCATGTAGAAGCATTCGGGATGTCACTAAAAAATGGAATCATTTCACGACCTCCTTTTAATCAAACTGCTTCACAAAATAGAAAAATCTTCTTATTTATTTCTCAGAAGATTATTTTATTCAATTGATGTTGGAACAACAATAGTGTATGATGCATAGTATAGATCGAATACTGTATGACACATAGTAAGTATAAACAACTTCGACGTCCTCTTAAGGACAGCAAGCGTTTAAACCAAAAATATAAGAACAATTTATAAGAGATTATAAATTCTTATATTTTAAATAATGAGGTGGGTGAATGAGTACTTTATTAAATTCTTTAATCACAGAGCTTAGAAGAGGTACGTTAACGCTAGCCGTTTTAAGTCAATTACGAACGCCCCAGTATGGATATTCGCTCGTTCAATTGTTGGAGGAATCCAGCATCATCATCGATCAAAGCACCCTATATCCATTACTTCGCCGATTAGAGAAACAGGAATTAGTGACGAGCAGCTGGGACACATCCGAGAGCAGACCCCGTAAGTATTATGTTCTAAGTGACTATGGCGTAGAGATTTTTTTACAGCTAAAGGAAGAATGGCTTAAGAATTCGAAAGAACTCTACGGCCTATTACAAGGGGAGGATGACCATGAAGCTGATTGAGATTTACATTCATGAAGTTACTCGGAGGTTACCAGAACAAAATCGGGAAGACATCGCATTAGAATTACGATCAACCATCGAGGATATGTTACCGGATGATTATGACGAAAAAGAGGTAAAAGCCGTCCTTGCAAAATTGGGCAATCCAGCTATTTTAGCTAGTGAGTACCGCGATCAGCCCATGTATCTCATCGGCCCACGCTATTTCGATTTATATGTTACGTTATTAAAAATGATTATACCCATCGCTGTAGTTGTTTCTTTAATCGCTCTGGTTGCTGATTACTTGATTGGCTACAGCGGCGATAAAACAGTTGCGGATATTGTTACTGCAGTTATAAGTACAGGAATTGGAACCTTTCTTGAAGTAGGCATCCAAGTCTTTTTTTGGATAACTGTTGTGTTCGCTATTATCGAACGGGCAGATAAAGGAAAGGAAGGTCATCCTCTTACTACAAAATTAAGGAAATGGACTCCTGATGATTTGAAGGATATCGCGCTTGTCCATAAGAAAAAAGCAATTACAAGCTTCGAAGTGTTCGGAAGTTTACTGTGGACTGCCATTTGGGCTACTGTTTATTTTAATGCTGAACACCTGATCAGAGTCTATAGAGGCGGTGAAGGCGCACTTAACTTCGTAGCCCCAGCTTTTAATCAGCATGTGTTACTTGATTATTGGCCTATTATTCTTATTGTGATCGGATTAGAAGTCGCATTAACTATATATAAATTAATCAAGAGACAATGGACTAGAGAATTAGCATTATGTAATACGGTCCTTGAGCTCATTGTACTTATTGTATTCGCTGTTATCCTTATAAATCCGAGTGTATTCAACCAAGAATTTATTAATTACATGTCTAATTTATTAAACACTACAGCTAACCAATTTGAAACGGGACTAGTAGGTGGAGGAATAGCAATCTTGATTTTAGTCGCGGTCCTCAATATATATGAGGGCTTCCGCAAGGCTCGCCTTTAGTATTCACAGAACGGCGATTCTCCTGTTATTTGGAGAATCGCCGCTTTGTTTTCTGACTCGTTGAATGCCTGCTTCAAATGCAACAACTTCAACATTGTCAGCCCCCTCTGAGAGTTGCGGACCCAGATGACGTTATTTGCACATTTTCTGCCTTTGGAACAGGGCTTCGGACTCCAATGACGCTATTCCCTAGAATCAGCTCCATATCGAGGGTGTTTCAAGCCAATAACGACTATGCAGTCCGTTGGCATCCCAAAAGTGCGATATTTCTGGGTTTAGAGTCATCTGTGTCCGATAGGTGTTTCGTATGTGCAAATGTTGGCGAAGAATACGAAAAAAAGGAGTTGTCTCAGCAGCCATTCAGGGCATATGGGACAACTCCTTCTGATTTAATTAAATAGTTCAAGCTCTATAACCGTATCCATCTCATCAGGTAACATCGCGCCTTTTAATGTAATAAAAGCTCCACCGTCAACATCCGAATATTCCTCAGCCATCCACGGCGCCTCCACCTTTAGCTCGGTACCATCACGTAGTAATCTAGCCTTATTAATCTTCCCTTTCAAGCCTTGGAAATAGATCGGGCCAATTCCACGGTCGTAGACATGCGCATACAATTTATTGCCCTTTTGCGTATAACGTCCCCACTCTGGCTTAGGTAGCAAAGACTTCCCGCATCCATAAATACTATCTCCATTAAGGCGCATCCACTCCCCAACTTCGTCAAGGATAACCAGGGATTCCCGCGTCATTTCACCTTTGGCATCTGGTCCAACATTGAGGAGCAGGTTACCATTCTTACTGATACATTCGACCATCGTACGGATGACTTGCTTGGTCGATTTATAATTCTTATCCTCGGAATGATAACCCCAGTTGTCATTCAGGGTAATGCAGGCTTCCCAAGGGATGGATTGCCCGTTTACGTCAACAATGCCGCCAGGCGGAATGATCTGCTCGGGGGAGAAGAAATCTCCAGCATACTCCTCAGGTTCTGCCGCACGAATATTGCCACCTAATCGATTGTCGATAATAATATCAGGTTGTATGGAACGAATCATCCGGATAAGCTCCGTCGCCTTCCACTTCTCCCCTGTCATATTATCGTAGGAGAAGTCAAACCACATAATGTCGATTTTACCGTAATTGGTGAGCAGTTCCTTTACTTGCCCATGCATATACTCCAAGTATCTATCGAAATCAATCGGCTTATCTTTGACCGCTTCGTTATCCCGATCAGGATGTGCCTTATCTCCATAACCGGGATAATCCTCATGGTGCCAGTCTATGATAGAGTAATATAGACCAACTGCAATCCCTTCAGCACGGAAAGCGTCTACATATTCCCGCACTAGATCACGCCCAGCAGGCGTATTAGTCGCTTTGAAATCAGTCAGCTTACTATCGAACAGACAGAACCCGTCATGATGTTTGGTCGTAAGCACAGCATATTTCTGACCCGCAGCTTTGGCTGCACTTGCCCATTTCTTCGGGTCATATCGAGAGGCGTCAAATTCATCGAAATACGTCATGTAATGCTCTCTACTCATCCGCTCGTTGCCGCGTATCCATTCCCCTCTAGCAGGAATTGAATATAATCCCCAATGGATAAACATCCCGAACCTATCCTGTAAGAACCATTTCGTTCTTTCTTCTCTTGTACCCATCTCTCCAACTCCTCCGTTAATGAAAGCTGTGATCAATCATTCACTCCACCTAAGCGGTATGAAATAATGCAGCTGCTCCAATTAGGCCTACATCGTCTTTGAGCGCGGCAGGTTCAATTGTAAAAGTACCCTTATAAGGATCCATGACAAATAGCTCCGTCTTCTCCACCAGTGCAGGGAATAACAAATCTCCAGCCTTACTCACGCCTCCACCGATCACGATCCGATCAGGATTGAACGTATGTACTGCATTGGCTAGACCTAGTGCCATATAATGAATACTCCGGTCAATAACCTCGACGGCCACGGGATCGTTAAGTGCCATGGCTTCAAATACGTGCCGCGAAGTAATTTTTTCTCCATTTATATTAGCCAGTTCCGTAATCATCGACGGTCTGCTCTCCATACTTCGCAGCGCCATATCCCGAATCGCTGTGCCCGAAGCGAAAACTTCCCAGCAGCCGAATCTTCCACAGCTGCATTCCGTTCCGTTCGGGTCAATAATATTATGACCTAGTTCACCAGCAAATGAATTTTTGCCAAGAAGCAGCTTGCCGTCAATGACGATACCTGCTCCAATCCCTGTGCTAAAGGTAACATAAACCATGTTGTCTGCACCTTTGCCAGCACCTCGGACATACTCGCCCCAAGCCGCAGCGTTCGCATCATTCACTACCTTTACTTCAACGCCTAGCTCCAACTCCATCCAGTACTTCAGTGGAACATTATCCCACTCCGGAAGATTGGTGCCGTGAATAACGATCCCGTCCTGGCTATTTACAGCTCCGGGAGAAGCCAGACCCACTCCTGTGAGTGGTCGCCCTTCGGATACGGAGCGGATCATATCGATCATTCGCTGCACCACTTCTTTAGCGGTACGTGCCCCAGCCGTTTCCATCAATTCCCGTTTCAACACGGTCCCCTTTGAATCAAACAATGCTGCGGCAATTTTTGTGCCTCCTAAATCGATTCCAACTACGTAGCTCTCAACCTTCTGCATAACCCATTCACCTTTTCACTATCTATTATTAGCCGTTAGAATGAATACTCTCCGCTAACGCCCGTAAGGCTGCTGGATCGATTGGCGACAAAGCGTCTTTGTCATAACGTACAGCCGACCCAAAATGTACTTCTGTTACTCCAGTCTGATGTATAAATGAAGTAATACCTTCCGGCTTCAGACCGCTTCCAGCCAGTATACTTACCGATTTACCCTTTGATTCCTCGACTAGCTTCCGCATAGCAGGAATAGCTTCAGGTGCCGGACCTGGCCCGGCAGAAGTGAGCACACGCGTAATTTGCGGATACTTACAAAGCGTTCGATAACCTTCTATTTGATCCTTCAACTCATCAAAAGCACGGTGGAAGGTTACTTGCAATCCCTCGGTCAACGGCAATAATGTTTCAAGCGCTCGCTCGTCGATAGTCCCTTCCGGAGTTAACGCACCAAGCACAATCCCCGCCGCACCGCTGGCTGCAATTTGCTTTATCTCTGCTGCCATGGTCAAAATGTCATACTTTGAATAGCAAAAAGAACGGCTGTGCGGGCGAACCATAACAAACGCAGGAATGTTAACCGATTTGGCAACTTGTTGCACCAATCCTATCCCTGGTGTTAATCCGCCTTCCGTAATCGCAGTAATGAGCTCCAGGCGGTCAGCCCCATTCGCTTCGGCTGTAAGAGCATCGTCCATACAAGTAGCGATGACTTCCAATCTCATAACTTTCCTCCACTCTTCCGGTTGTTATTGTTGTGCCTGTTTCATAACATAATCAGCGAGCAGTCGAGCACCATAGCCCGTTGCTCCAGCTTCTGAATACCCGACATCCTGTTTGTACTGAACCGTCCCAGCCATATCAATATGGACCCAGCTCAGCGATTCCGCTACAAAGCGCCGTATAAAAAGCGCTGCTGTAATCGCACCTGCAAAAGGTGAAGTACTAACGTTGCGCAGATCAGCGTAATTGCTTCGAAGATCGACTTCGTATTCATCCATAAGCGGCATGGGCCACAGTCGTTCTCCATTGCGCTCACCGATTTCGACGAGGCTCTGCGTCATCTCTCCATCACCCCATATGCCGGCGATACCTAATCCTAACGCTGCGCCAACATTTCCAGTAAGTGTTGCAATATCAATGACCTTAGTTGCCCCGATATTAGCTGCATGAATAAGAGCATCCGCGATAATAAGCCGCCCCTCGCCATCCGTATTTGCAACCTGAACCGTCAGCCCATTAGGATAGCGTATAACAGACGATGGCAGCATTGCTTCAGCATCTGGTACGTTATCAACAACTGGGATCAACGCGGTCACATTTACATGAGCTTGATTCCGCACTAAAATATCCAGCGCCCCAAGAACAGCTGCTGCGCCACCCATGTCCATACGTGCATCGCTAATATCACTTGCGGTCTTAACATTCATCCCACCCAAATCGAAGGTAACACCTTTACCCACCAATGCCAGCATTGGCAATTCAGGGTTACTCTCATAGCGAATTTCAACGAGGACTGGGGAGTGTTTACTGCCAGCTCCAACCGCCAGCAACCCATTCATCTGTAGGTCAACCAGCTCCTGCCCCCGGTAGACATGAACTTTCACTGCTGCGTTATCACGCTCGAAATATTCGACCATCCATTCTGCGAACCGATCCGGATTTAGAGTCTCGGGCACCTCATTCACCAGATCGCGAGCAACCACTGCTCCTTCAGCGCGCATGCGGCCAGTACTTAGTACAACTTCCAGTTCAGGCTTAGTCAGTTCAGGCCAATCGGCTGTCTGGAGCAGCAAATCAACTGAAATGTCTATTTTAGTAACGCCACGATAGGTTTGAAAACGATATAATCCAAGAAGCCAGCCTTCAATCCATGCTTGCAGCTCATCCGCAGCGGAAATATTACTTTCTGCTGTCTTACGAACAAATGAAGCTGAATTTCGTCCTTCTCTTAGGGCTGTACGGGCGGCAGAGCCCGCTGCTCGGCGAACTTTCTCAAGCGTAAGAGCCCGGCGTTTTCCCATTCCAATTGCTATCACATCGGACTCTTCCTCAGAGCGAGCATATAACCATGTCACACTGCCACTCTGTTTGTGAGCTTCTCCCAGCCGAAGAGGAAAAGCCTCCTCTTCATAGGCTAAGTAGATAAGCGTATCCGCCCCATTAGCGGAATCGAACAAGATATTCATAGCTGTCCCTTCTTTTCCGTAAAGTGTACTCACATTTTAAATTATCGTTCTAGTTTCAACATTTCTTCATCAAAGAGATGACAAGCGAGCTCATGACCTGGTTCAACTTCCCGGAATACAGGCACATGTTGCTTACAGATTTCCATACAGGAAGGGCATCTTGTATGAAAACGACAGCCCGTCGGCGGATCAACGGGACTTGGAAGATCCCCTTTTAGAATAATGCGTTCCTTCTTCAAGCTTGGATCGGGCACGGGAACTGAAGATAGCAGCGCTTGGGTGTAAGGATGCAAGGGACGGTCATACAATGTATCCTTATCAGCCGTCTCCACAAGAGAACCCAGATACATAACCCCAATTCGATCACTAATATGCTCGACCACACTGAGATCATGAGAGATGAATAAATACGTCAGGCCATATTCCTCCTGCAAGTCCTGTAACAGATTCAACACTTGGGACTGAATCGATACATCCAGCGCTGACACGGGTTCATCCGCCACAATTAGACTTGGGCGAACGGACAGAGCCCGGGCAATCCCAATCCGTTGCCGCTGTCCACCGCTGAACTCAAACGCGAATCGCTCGGCGTAGAGACTGTTCAATCCAACGGTCTCTAGCAGTTCGCAAGCTAGCTTATCCCGTTCTTTAGAGGACAGCTTTGTATGAATAAGCAGGGGTTCGGCGACAAGATCCTTCACCTTCATACGGGGATTAAGTGAAGCATAAGGGTCTTGAAACACCATCTGCATATCTTTGCGCAGAGGCCGCATTTGGTTGTCTGAGATATGGCTAATATTTTGTCCCTTAAACCATACTTCTCCATGATTGGGTTCCAGTAAGCGAGTCACCAGCCTGCCCGTAGTCGATTTCCCACAGCCACTTTCACCTACAAGGCTGAACGTTTCTCCCTTACGAATGGCGAATGAAATCCCATCAACGGCGTGTAAATATTTAGTCGTTCCGAAGAAGCCCTTCTTCACAGAAAACAACTTCTTCAAACCCTTAACCTCAATTAATGGAGTCTCTTTCATAAACATCCCGCTCCTTCCGTGTCCTCCTGCTGTGTAAGCCAACAACGGCTTTTGCGCTCTAGCCCCTCAATCGGAAGTAGCTCAGGTTCTTGCGACAGACAACGCTCCATGGCAAATTCGCAGCGTGGCGCAAACTTACAGCCGGCAGGCATTTGTGAAAGGTCTGGCACATTCCCTTTTATAGACTCCAAGCGATGTACATTCTGGCGCAGCTTAGGTACCGATTGAATCAATCCCCTGGTATACGGATGTTGCGGTCTGGCGAACAGCTCCTGAACAGAGGCTTCTTCCACCACACGACCTGCATACATAACAACTACCCGGTCACATAATTCGGCAACTACTCCAAGATCATGGGTAATGAGCAGCATTCCCATATCCTGTTCATCTTTCAACTGCTTCATCAGATCAAGAATTTGCGCTTGAATCGTTACATCGAGTGCGGTCGTGGGTTCATCGGCAATCAACAGCTTTGGATGACAAGACATGGCCATTGCAATCATAACCCGCTGTCTCATCCCGCCGGATAGTTGATGCGGATATTCATCGATTAATTCCTCTGCGCGAGGGATACCTACAAGCCGCAACATATGAATCGCATGCTCACGAGCCTTCTTGCGTCCATAACCCAAATGCAGTCTAATCGGCTCTGTTAATTGCAGCCCAATCCGCAGCACTGGATTAAGAGAGGTCATCGGCTCCTGAAAAATCATTGCCAGATCATTTCCCCGGATTTGGCGCATCTCCTTCTCAGAAATCTTCGTCAAATCCTTTCCTTCAAAACGCACAGAACCTTCAGAAATTCTGCCCGGCGTATCTTTAAGCAACCGCATGATCGATAATGAGGTTACACTTTTGCCACAACCAGATTCACCAACCAGGCCTAACACTTCGCCTTTTTTAATAGCAAAGTCTACCCCCGCAACCGCAGTTATACTTCCACCGCCGCGTTTGAACTCCGTTTTCAGCCCTTGTACATCCAACAAATGTTGAGTCATGTCTTGTCCCTCCTTAGTTTTTCATTTTGGGATCAAGAGCATCACGCAGTCCGTCCCCGACCAGGTTAAATGCAAGTACTGTTAAAAAGATGGCTATCCCCGGAAAATAAACGATATGTGGAGCAATACTTAAATAATCACGTCCCATACTTAACATTGCGCCCCAATCGGGCTCTGTTGTTTTTGCACCCATTCCGAGAAAGCTCAATGAAGCAGCGGCCAAGATCGCTCCGCCAATCTTCATGGATAGATTAACGATAATGCTGGGCACGGTCTCAGGAAAAATATGACGCCAAATAATCCGGCGATGCTTCGCTCCCATGGAACGAGCCGCTTCCACAAACAATGTTTCTTTCGCAGACAGCGTTACGCTCCGAATAATTCGGGCGAACGATGGAGTACCAAAAACTGCAACTGCGATAACAACGTTGGATAGACCCGGACCGAGAATGGCGACGATCCCAATGGCAAGCAGCAAGTCAGGAAAAGAAAATAGTACATCACTGCCACGCATAATTATCCGATCTAGCCAACCGCCATAATATCCGCTTAACAGACCTAGGATAGTTCCAAGTACACCTGCGATTAAGACGGAACTGAGACTGACCGCTAAGGTTAAGCGAGTACCATCAATCAGACGGCTTAGAATATCACGGCCATATTCGTCTGTCCCGGCCCAATGTGCAGCAGAAGGACCTGCCATAAGAGCATCGTAGTTTGGTTCATCAGGATTATACGGGGTCAGAAATGGCCCGAAAATTGCAATTAGGAATAGCAATATAATAAAAAATGCGGCCACAAGGGGCATCTTTTGTTTACTGAACTTACGTAAAAAAACACCCATACGGCCTTTTGTTTTCTCCGGGGCCAGTACCTCTCCGGGTAATGGAGATTTTGCTCCCATCACCGCCGAATTGTCACTCATGATATCCCTCCTGATCCTAAATTCACCCTATAAATCTATTGAAATTCTGCTTCTTAGTCGCATTAGCTACTGAGAAAACCTTATTTTCGGATTAAGTACGCCATACAATAAATCTACTAATAGATTGATAAGAATAAATTGTGTAGCAAACAGAAGCAGTAAGGCTTGAATGACTGTATAATCCCGGAACAAAATGGAGTCTACTAGCAGCCTGCCAAGACCCGGAATACTGAATACCGTCTCAACCATTACAGAGCCGCCGAGCAGGAACCCAAACTGAAGTCCAGCTACGGTAACCACCTGAATCAAAGAGTTGCGCAGCGCATGCCTGCCGATAACAACATACTCGCGTAAGCCTTTTGCACGTCCTGTACGGATATAATCCTCCCGAAGAGTCTCCAGCATAGATGACCTAGAATAACGGGCCAACATAGACATAATCCCCATCCCGAGTGTAATGGAAGGAAGAATATAGGACTTCCAGGAATCAACACCACCCGTTGGAAACCAACCAAGCTCTACCGAGAAAATTTGAATGAGTACCAAGCCTAACCAAAATCCAGGAATAGACATCCCTGAAATGGCTGTCAACGTCCCTAAATGATCCGGCCACCGATTGCGATAAACGGCTGAAACCACGCCAATTAGAAGACCAATAATTAGAGCCCAGGCCATACTAAGAAAAGTCAGCCACAACGTAGGCATTACTCTGCTTTCCAGCATGTCAGTAACCGGGATCCCTGAACGGATCGAATTGCCCAGATTCCCACTTAGCAGATCACCCATGTAGTTTATGTATTGCTTCCACAAAGGCAGATTGAGACCCAGCTGCTCCTGAATTCCACGAATCTCTTCAAGCGTGGCATCTTTACCGGCAATAAGTCGGGCTGGATCGCCTGGGATTAAGTGAATAAACAAAAAGACAAGCACCGATACAATGAACAACAGCGGAATAACCCCGAGGAGTCTTTGTAAAGCATATCTACCCAACTCATAAGCCCCCTTCAGTATCGACAAATGATTTAGTGAGGCCGCTTCCCACCATACTACAGAAGCGGCCTCGTTCATTTCTTGGGATATTAAACCTAACGTTTGTTTAGCATTATTTCACTTCTGCATTCAGGACATTAATGGAACCATCCGGGAAGACCTTAACTCCTTCCAGATACGATCTTTTGCCTGAGATGATTTGGTCGACGCCCATGAATGCCCATGGAGCATCTTCCCAAATTGTTTTTTGAATATTGCCATAGATGGATTTAGCCGCTTCTGGATCAACAGATTTATTCGCCTCAGCGATCCATTTGTCTACATTTTCATTTTTGTAATAGGCTGTATTTGAGCCAGCAGGCGGGAACATTTCACTACTGAACAACCCTCTGGTTGCACCATCTGCATCACCTGAAGACGGAGACCAGCTGACATACCACATTTGAATTTTTGCTTCTTCTGGTGTCTTAGCAGAGTTAATTTGGTCGGACAATGTGCCGCCTTCCATGGATTTCACGTCTACCTTAATCCCTACAAGTGCTAGCTGTTGCTGAATAAATTGCATCCCCTTCATAGTTTCGGATTCATTTTCACCCCAAATTTCGGTTTCGAATCCATCAGGATAACCTGCTTCAGCAAGCAATTGTTTAGCTTTTTCAATGTCATAGTCATAACCTGTTTGCGGGGAATAATATTGTGTTTTGGAAGACATCGTGGAATCAAGCTTAGCACCAAGACCCGATTTCACAACTTTGATATAAGCTTCTTTATTGATAGCATAGTTAATGGCTTGACGAACCTTCACATCATCGAAAGGTTTTTTCATCGTATTCAACGTTACATAACGGACGATTGTCGAATCGATGGTATCTACAGTAATTCCTTCAAGACCTTCAACCTCAGATACTTGCTCCGTTGGCATTGGATAAATAAAATCCGCCTCGCCGGTTTTTAGCATGGCTATCCGTGATCCATTCTCTGGCACAGGTCTAAAGGTCACACTATCCACTTTTGGCAAGCCCGCTTGCCAGTAATCAGGGTTCTTAACGACAACCAAGCGGTCGCCTTGCACCCATTCTTTGAACTTAAATGGTCCCGTCCCTACAGGATTTTTCGAAATATCGGTGCCATTTTCTTCTAAAGCTTTCGGACTAATAATAGGTGCCATAGCTACTTTATTTAAAAATGCGTTGTACGGCTCACTGAGTGTAATAACCACGGTTTTAGCATCAGGAGTCTCCACTTTCGCTACCTTTGCGAAGCTTTTGCGCAGTCTCAGATTGTTCTTCTCATCTTGAATACGGGCGATGTTTACTTTAACCGCTTCAGCATTAAAGTCAGTACCGTCTTGGAATTTAACATTCTCTTGCAGCGTGAACGTGTAGACCAACCCGTCTTCACTTATGGAATGGCTTGCGGCAAGAACAGGAACCACGTTCATATTCTCGTCAAAACCCATCAGACCTTCGTACATCGTTCTGGCAGCGCTGATTGAATGCGTATCGCTTGCGTTATGAGGGTCCAGCGTAATAAAGTTAGAATTGATGGCAATTACAATGTCTTTATCATTCTTTGTAGTTGGGGTGCTAGTTTCAGTTCCACCAGCAGTATTGCCGTTTTGTCCCTCGTTGCTCGCTTTGTTGCCGCACCCTGCAGTCACTACTACTGTAATAAGCAGCAGCATGAACATTGACCATACTTTTCCTTTTGCTTTCATTTTTTACACTCCCCTATTCAAACGATGTATTAGAAAAGCTTCTAGTCCGATTAATCACCAAACTTGAAGATTATTCTTGACCTTATGCTCTAGATCTCCCATTGAAATACAGCACGGCGTTCGCCGACTACAGTACCGCCATCATTAACAATCGTGTTAGGCACGAGTGCATATAGGCGATCAATTGTGTCTTGATTGCTGTAACCAATACGTTCTAGAATCGATGCGATAATACATGGCCAGACTTGTTCTGATCCGTCGGATACTTTCAGTGATATACCCATTCGTTCCTTACGGAGTCCGATACCGTATACCCCTTTTGCTCCACCCTTAGCCGTCAGATTGTCATCCTTCAGGAGCTCTGAGCATACAAATTCCGTGTCAGCAATCATAACCGGGTTATCGTTCATAAGTTTTGCAATGGCAGCGGCTGCGTTACGTATATCCGTATCCTCAATTAAATCGGGACACGCTAGCTTTAGATAGGAATAAGCGATTTTATGAAGCGGAAGTGCGAAGATAGGAAGTCCACAGCCATCAATACCTTGCGGGATGGACGCTTTGGGAACTTCAGCGATATAAGCCATCATCTCAAGAATCTCCTGTTGTACAGGATGGTTAGGATCGTAATAAGTGTTTATATCCCAACCCATATATTTGCTAAGGCCCATTAACCCTGCATGTTTGCCTGAGCAGTTATGAAAGATTTTACGAGTGGGTTCATTTGCCCGGTGACGTTCTGCTTTGGCTTCTTCATTCAGCGGGTATGTAGAGCAGCAATGTAGTGACTCTTCTTTTAATCCCATTTTCTGAAAAAGAGCTTCAAGCGCTTCAATATGGAAGGCTTCTCCCCGGTGTGAAGCGGTAAACAGCGAAGCTTCTTTACTTGTCAAACCATATACTTCATCGATCCGGCGTTTCATTACCGGCAAAGCTTGGAATGGCTTAGCAGCAGAGCGAAGATAAGTCATATGCTCCGGATCGCCTGCTTTGTACAAAATGTTGCCCTTCTCATCAACTACACTAACTGCACCATAATGCACATTCTCCAGCAGGCCACCACGATATTCTTCTACCAATGTTGTAAATCCCATCTGTACAACCTCCCCAGCAGTAGTTAATTTAATCTAAGGCAAAAAATCGATTCTGCGATAAAAGTCCCGATCCAATAATTACACCCTTCTCATTTAGCAACGAGCGATGAATCGTAAAGGAACCACGAAGCGGCTCCCAGGTAAAGCGCGAGAGGTACAGCTGCTCAACTTCTTCGTATATATCCGGGAATTTGTCCACGAGTTCTCCACTTAAAATCACGCTGTCGGGGTTATACATGCATACGACATTATTAATGGTGATGGCCATATACATGAGTGCACGGTCGATCAAGTGAATCGCCCATTGTTCTCCTGCATGTTTTGCTGCGAATAACTCCTCAATCGTACGGATCGGGCGAATCCGATTAGCTTCAGATAATAAAGAACTGATATTTATATAGGTCTGTAAACAGCCCGCTTTGCCGCACTCACACATCATTCCGTTAGGATCCACTGTCGTATGCCCAATTTCACCCGCACTGTTCATCACACCTCGATAGATCTCTCCCTCGAGAATCATCGCAGAGCCCACGCCTTGACCGAAACCCAATAATGCCGTACGGCTGGAGCCGACTGCAGCTCCTTTAAGATGTTCAGCAAGAGCCCTTACTTTCAGCTCATTGTCCACAGCGATTTCAAAACCTGTCAGCTCTTTCAAGCGTTTGGCTAACGGCACATTTTTCCATCCTAGCTGAACAGAGAAGACAACAATTCCTTCTTCGTTATTCACAATGCCGGGAAGTCCAACGCCAATACCCACGATACGTGTTCTGTCAATCACATGCTGCTGGAACAATTGCTCAATGGCTTCATGAATCCGTTCCAGCGTTCGATCCGGGCTTTCGTCTGGTGTACGGGAAAATTGACTACTGCAGATAAGCTGTCCTTGTAAGTCCACAATTCCAATAGACATAAGACTGCGATCCAGTTCAACGCCAACCGATAATACAGAAGCGTCCATCATACCTATTAACGTTGATTTCCGACCTAATCCTGATGATACCTGCTCTGAATCGAGTAAATATCCTTCCTCCGTCAACTCTCCGACAATTCGACTTACAGTCGTAGGACTCATACCAGTCTGTTTAGCAATAGAAGCGCGAGAAATCGGTTGTTGATTTTTTATAATTTCGAAAACCGTTAAACGATTTTGTCGCTTCATAAAATCCTGATCGTGCTTTTTCACGGGCATTCTCCTAATTATTTTCTCCAGTGCATTAATTGGATTAATAAACCACAAAAACAAGAAATTATTTGCAAATAAAGCGCTGATAATGTATTCTTTGATTTAAATTTTAATTTAGTTTCTCCAGTGATGGGATTAATAATAAAGGGTCATGGTTTATGTGTCAATATAAATGACATATTTTTTATTTAAAAATAAATGTAAGCGGTTAACGAAAGATAACCAACACAAAAACCACTCAATATATAACACAGACATAACATATAAGCCCATGGATTAGCATTTAATTTGAATCTTGAACCTATTAATTGGAATAGAAAGACTGAAAGTGGTATTTTGCTTGGATTAATGTGAGGGTGTGTGAATCGATGGTAAATTGAAGGTAACACTCGCATCAAAAGGAAACTCTCAAAAAGGAGGTAGCTTTTGATGCGAAGTGAGTTAGTTACATCGAAGGTGCTAAAAAATCATTGAAACTCAACGGTCTTAACCGCTGCGTCCTCTTGGATCATCGATAACAATTGTACTGGATTAAATGATTCAGGCAATCTTACAACGATTTCTACGTTTAATTCGGATTCTACACTGTTATTTTCAGCATGAAAACTTAGAACAGCGATTTTGTGTTCTTTAAGCAACTCTTGAATTCGGCCCATAGCGCCTTCTGTGTTAGCTAGACTTATAACGAGCTGTTGGGTTTTTGGTGCGGCCAGCCAGCTGTTACGACTGTGTAAGATCTTTTGCCCAAGTAAAATGATTATCGTTGCTCCTACGCCAAGAATATAAAGACCAGACCCTATAGCCATGCCCACTCCGGCTGTTGCCCAAATCCCTGCAGCAGTAGTGAGCCCTTTGACTGTGTGTCTTTGCATAAAAATCATTCCTGCGCCCAAAAAACCTACTCCGCTTACTACCTGAGCAGCTATCCGAGCGGGATCAAGAGAAAGATTAGGCCAATCCGCTTGGTCCTGAAACCCATATTTGGAGATGACCATCATGAGTGCAGCACCTAAGGCCACAACAAAATGTGTTCTAACTCCAGCTTCTTTCATCCGGCTTTTGCGTTCATATCCAACTAATACGCCACAAATTCCCGCGCCAATTACACGAAGCAAATACTCAAACTCCATACCTTCACCTTCTTTCATCATGATATGTATGTTGGATTAGTACCACGTAGGATAAAGTCGATAATCTATTTATTGTATCACAAACAAAAAACCAAAATACGTCCTCTCGCATTATGGTTAACTCGCTTTTTTATAATTTTATACTTCTTAGTTCGTATCGGAAGCTAACAAAGAGCAAATCTCCGCATCTACAAATCTACCTTTTTCAAAAAAAGATTCGCGCAACAATCCCTCATACTTAAAGCCCGCTTTCAAAAGAGACTTCTTGGAGGCAATATTAGCCGGATCATAAAACGCCTCAATTCGATGGAGCTTCATATGCTCAAAGCCATACGCAATAATAGCTGTCAGGACTTCCGTCATCACACCCTGCCGCCAATAAAGTGGAGATAATTCATACCCAATCTCTGCTTTGAAATTTCTGTGCGCCCAGTTATGATATCCGCACGAACCCATCATTATATTATCCTCACGCCTGGCTATTCCCCAGCGAATACTTTGTTTGCCTTTGAAACGTTCATCCCATCTTTCGATAAGGTTGATCGCTTGCTGTATATCGGTAAAGCTATCCAGATCATAATACTGGGTCACTTCATCTTTTGAAAAATAATTATATATTTCTTTAGCATCATCCAGTGTAATTCTTCTCAAAATAAAGCGGTCTGTTTCGAGCACAGGAAATCCTTCAACGTTATCGATCATATTTTCCTTAAGTCTCCTCTCATTTCTCTAGTAGTACAGTTCGTCGTGGAAAGTGAAACTTCCTTTAGGATATAATGTATTTTATAAACTAGTGATTTTTTTCTCCTTGTAATCATTTGTTCATATTGCGTTCTTAATTGCTTGATACACTTCAATCATAACGATAACTACAAAGGAGATATTCTTATGAAAAAATTGTATTACACGTCTTTTTTCTATGCAATTCTTGGTTTGATAGCCGGAGTGGCCTATCGCGAAATTACTAAAATGAATGATTTCACAGGAGATACTATATTAGTTGCGCTTCACACTCACATTCTAGTCTTAGGATTCTTTTTCTTTATTATTGCTATGATCTTAGACAAGTTATTTAATATCCATGAGGCTAAATCTTTTGGTGCATGGTACATTGTCTATAACATTGGTCTTCTAATCACGATTGGTGCAATGGCTACACGTGGAATGCTGCAAATTAACGGCAGTGATATTAGCTTCCTGCCCCATATTGCGGGGCTTGGTCACGCCATTGTTGGGGCTGGAATCATCTGGCTGCTTGTGCTACTCGGTAAACGAATTAAATAATACAGAAAGAGCCGCCAGGATCACTCCAGCGGCTCTTTTAATTATCCCCTGCTTTCCGTTACGGAGCAATCCCCCATACGAGAGCATCACTTTGATAAAGCGTCACTTTATCCCAGTTAGTATAAGCAGTTTTAGTAGCATCAAAGGAGTAGTCATTGGCTTCGTTAAAATTAGTCCAATCTGATTTATATATTCTGAGTTGAATATCTCCGGACTGGCCTCCAGCTGGAATGGAACCAGCCGAAGAAGCAAACGAAAGTTCAACGTAAGTGTCTGCATTCGTGCCTGTGTTGTCTGCAAAGGCGACTTGAACATTATTATTGCCGATCTGTGCCCAATCAATTGTGCCATTTAACGTCTGATTACTATCTTTAGTGAAATAATAACGGATTTTAAGTTCGCTTAAGTTCACTGCGGTTGTGCCGTTATTTTTAATATTAAAATAAGGTTTGATCTGATTGTCTGTCGCATTAGTATCTCCCGCCCGATACTGCAACGTCAGACTAGTTGCTGCTGGAGCTTGTGGAACAGCACTTGCTTGTGCCGAATCCACACTTTCTCCTACACTGTTGATTGCGCTTACAACATAGTAATAGGCTGTTCCGTTCGTTAAGCCCGTGTTGATGTAGCCAGTTGCCGTTAACCCTGTTGCTACAGTGGTGTACGGCCCTCCGCTTGTGGTCGCACTTTTCACAGTGTAACTAGTCGCACCACTGGATGCGCTCCAGCTCAGGTTTACTTTTGCATCTCCTGCTGTCGCTACCAAATTGGTTGGCGCCGCGGGAACAGTCGCCACTGCTGCTGGAGCCGCACTCGCTTGTGTAGAATCCGCACTCTCTCCCACACTATTGGTTGCGCTTACAACATAGTAATAAGTTGTTCCGTTCGTTAGGGCGGTGTTAGTGTAGCTCGTGGTCGTTAGCCCTGCTGCTACAGTAGTGTACGGGCCTCCGCTTGTGGTTGCACTTTTCACAGTGTAGCTAGTCGCACCATTGGATGCGCTCCAGCTCAGGCTTACTTTCGCATCTCCCGCTGTCGCTAACAAGGTAGTGGGTGCCGTCGGAACAGTCGCCACCGCCGCTGGGGTCGCATTCGCTTGTCCCGAATTCACACTCTCTCCTACACTATTGGTTGCGCTTACAACATAGTAATAGGTTGTTCCGTTCGTTAAGCCTGTGTTGGTGTAGCTCGTTGCCGTTAGCCTGGTTGCTACAGTGGTGTACGGCCCTCCGCTTGTGGTCGCTCGTTTTACGGTGTAACTAGTCGCACTGCTGGATGCCGTCCAGCTCAGGCTTACTTTTGCATCTCCCGCTGTCGCTACCAAATTAGTGGGTGCCGCAGGAACTACAGTGCCCCCTCCGTTACTCAGAGGAATTACAGGGTAAGCATTCTGTACCAGCTGAACAAATTGATCATGGAACCAGTGGCCTGATACAGGCGCATTAGGTAATGCACCGGTCAGTGTGCCGCTTGAGCTGGTATAAGTCGGATCACACATTCTGTCAAAGCCCTTGCCCTCATTATTTGGAATGGCACTGCTGGAGCCGTCAGATTCTCCTGGAGGTTTCACCCAGACGAATGCATCCAAATGTGAGGCTGCATAACCTGCGGGTGCTGCTTGTGGAACTTCTCCAATTCCGGCACCGCTGGCATTACACCAATTGCCGCGATGGAGACGTTTATCAATCCGACCGGAATCCGCATAAGCGTTAACGGTTGTTCCGCTTGCACTAGTCGGACGATTTGGTCCTCCCCAACCGTTACGGGAAGTATCAATAAGGAAGCCGATCGTGGAAGGCCAACCTTTTGCTACAAAACCTGAATACAATGCTGCTGTGAAATCGGCTTCATCAAAATACGGATTCCATTCATAATAACTTGCAGAACGAAGCTGCTGGCTGCCTATCGTAAGATTCGGATCTGGAAGATTAGGTTCTACTAGTGGAGTGGTATTGGCTGTATTCGTAATGAATCCATCGACACTAGCAAGTCCAGCTGTAGTGCCTGACACAACCGAAGTAAAGAGGTCGATAGCGGGGCCACGGTTAGTATCCCATCCGAGCCAGCCGGAGTGACCAATATCCATGTAAGTATACACATTTGGAATGGCATGGAGAGCATTTAAAGTGTAACGTGTAGCATCACGGTAAATATTCGTGGAGTTAGCTTGAGCACACTGTGGTGTGCTGAGATTGGTAACTAGATTCGGAAGCGAATCCGGCTCTACGATAGTCACTATACGAATGTCACTATATTTGGGCTTTGCAAAAATACTGGCGATTACGTCAACATAATCTGATTTGTAGGTTGTCAAACCCGCTGCTGTCAGTGGCAGCTCGCCATTGGAGGCCAAAGCGTGGCAATCCCGCCCAGGCATATCATAAATTACGAATGTGGCTGTAATCGGCGTGTTTGGTTGCTTTTGCGCGAGTACGGAATCTAATGTTTCCTCAAGACTTTTTCTGCCTCCGTTTTCTGTCCCGCCATAAATTGCAGCAATTCGATCCAGCCATACGGCTGTCGGATATTTTTTAATGGTCTCCATCTTGGAAACTAAAGTACTATCGGTAACCTGAGCAATAGAGGTATCAATCAGTGCGGCATAATCAGGATTAACATATGCTGTAGCTCCTACAAACGGATTGTCAACATGCGCCTCACTGGCATACGTGGTAGAAGGAGCATATCCGGTGATAACTAAAGCCATGATCGTAAGCAATAACAACATTTGCTTCCTTAGTGCTTTTGTCATTTATTATTCTCCTTTCGACAATTAAATAAATTCGTAAATAATTTATTAATAGCCACGCGATGCTACAATTGCAGTATTCACTCCTTTAAAGAATGGTCACCTCCTCTATGCCTTACCCGCACTCATCATCACCTCCCCTCCGTTTTAAAAATCTAACAAGAGCCTAAATCCTCTAACTATTTAACATAAATATAATTTTATTTAATTTATAGAAAATTATCCCTTTTCTTGAATACTACCATATCCTATTTTTAATTAGAAGATAGTAGATGAAATAAAAGTTTAATAATGAGACTATAAGAATATTTGTTTATAAACTGGTAAATGATACAATGTGGAAGTGACAAGG
The DNA here is from genome assembly GCF_038004505.1 of Paenibacillus sp. FSL R7-0048. Classification (NCBI taxonomy): domain Bacteria; kingdom Bacillati; phylum Bacillota; class Bacilli; order Caryophanales; family Paenibacillaceae; genus Paenibacillus; species Paenibacillus sp. FSL R7-0048. The sequence goes on from NZ_JBBORF010000001.1 coordinate 4,669,522, forward strand.
TATTTTGAATTTTAAGTATTTTCGAAGTAACGCTAACAAACCTTTAAGGAGTGAAAAAAATGTCCATCGATGTTTATCTTAATTTCAATGGGAATTGTCGGGACGCAGCAGAGTTTTACGCAGAGGTGTTTGGCACTGAACGTCCACAAATCATGACCTTTGGTGAAACACCACCCGATCCCAATTTCACTCTTCCTGAGGAAGCTAAAGATTTGGTTATGCACACCCGCTTGAATATCGAAGGCAGTAATGTAATGTTTTCTGATGTTTTTCCAGGTATGCCTTTTATCGAAGGAAACAATATTAGTCTTTCCGTAGTTAGTAAGGATTTAGATAACATAAAGAAATATTTCGATAAGCTTCAAGAGGGCGGTAAAGTAGTTATGGAACTGCAAGAAACCTTCTGGAGCTCTTGTTATGGTAGTCTAAAAGATAAATTCGGCATCGACTGGCAATTCAATTATGATGACGGACGAATAAATATGTAATAAAAAAACAACGGGCATGGAGTAACTAACCTCCTGCTCGTTGTTTTTTTGTTTTTCGCTTAAATTAGTCCATAATCAAATCGTACACACTAACCTTCCGAATTCGCCGGGCAACAAGCATAGACACCGCATAAGCGACTGCTAGAATGGCTGCACACAATAGCAATACTTGAGGCAAACTAACCGCCAGTTGGACATTATAAATCCCTAAACTCGAGAGCAATAGTACAAACGCTGAGTCTGAGAAAAAATACCCCCCTATGCTCCCCAAAGCTACTCCCACCACAATCACCGGAAACAGACTAAAGGTAATCTGCGTCATCAGATTAAAAGTGGTGTAACCCATTCCTTTAAGAATGCCGAACTCACGTTTCCGCTTCAGAATCAAAGTCTTAATCACTAAATACAAAATCAGACTGACTACTATAATCGTCACCACAGTGATGACTGCTGTCATAGAAGATACTGCGGCAGTGAATGTACTGAGCGTACTATCAACCGTTTCTCGAATGTTAGTAATGTTCCATTGCTTAGGGAAGCGTGCTTCCAGATCCTTCACAAAAGCTTGCGCATCTCCCCCCTCTTTCAGATACACATTGATGGACAGAGGGGTGTACTCCGGTTGAAGTCTTCTCATTCCATCACCGGTCATACTCGCCACCATTCCAAGTTGGCTAATCTGCTGGCTTAAGCCAGTAACCAAATAATTCTCCGTCACACCATTAAAAGTGATCGGGACCTCGTCCCCTATTTCTGAATTTTCCAACTTTGCAATAACACCGGAAATCACAATTTCATTATCATAAATTGGCTCTCGCCCTTTGTATATGGTTTGTGTCTCCAGCTTGCTATAATCGTCAGATACCCGGAGCATAAAGCTGGTGTTCTTAATCGAAGCGACCATGCTATCCAATACAGTCAACTTTTCAACCCCTGGCATGGCTTCTAATTCTGTAAACTTCCCCTGCTGTAGGTCACCGTTTTTCGGCAATAACAAAAAGTCGCTGCGTTCTATACCTACCAGTTCTATAACTGCTGAGGTGTCTCCCTTAAAGTTGAAATTCAATATAGAGCAAAAAATACTAGAAAAGGTTAATCCGGCAACGATCAATACGATCATCATATTCTGCTTCATCTGCCTTACTAAAGCTTTAAGGCTTAAGCTGAATTGCAGATTCATCCGGGATGTTTCGAGTGGAATTGGGTTCCGCTTGAAATTGTGAGTGAGGATTCCGCTCTGCAGAGCTGTAATCGGAGTAATGTTCCGAATTCGCCGGCTCGACAGATAGGTAACAAGTAGCACTAGTCCAGAGACAATAACCAAACTAAGCACTGCACTGACCCCTTCAAAGGATATTGGCCACAGAAGTCCGATTGAAGACGAAATCATATTCCCTACCAACGGCATAACCAGCCCAGATAACCCGCCTCCCGGTATAGCTGCAATGATGGAAACTGAGGTGAACTGTAGCAGAAGCGCATTTTTAATCTGCCATGAAGTATAACCGTTAGCTTTTAAAATACCGATGTTCGTTAAATTGTCTTCAATATGCCCCAATATTTGAAACCTGATGACAATAAGCGAGATTAGAACCATAATCAGTGCAAACACGATCAGAATGGCTGCTAAAAGATTAACAAAAACACGGTTCCCTTCGAGCCCAACCTCTGCCCGCATGACTTGAAATTGATCCGTACTTCCTGAGGCAAAAATCCGCTCACTAAGCATTTGCTCCAGCTTTACATCCTTTGAAGGATCGGTTAAATCTGCTGATAGAAAGCTGTACTGAGCTTCAGTTCCAAGACGTTCCCCCAACTGTTTATAACCTTCATCATTCAAAAATACTTTTAAAGCTCCATTAGTTAACGTCCCTAGCAACGGCTCCTCAATAAAGCCACCTATGGTATAAGAAAATGAGTTATTATCGTATACAAAAGTAAAAGTATCCCCAAGGTTATACCCCGATCCAACATGGAACAAATAAGGCAGATAGATCATATTCGCATCCTTAGATCCTAGTGGAGTCGTTGTCTTGAACAGTCCCTTGGTCCGCGGTGTATCCATGTTAAGAATTATAAAAGCTACCGTAGTGTCCGTTTGTCCGTACTTCATTTTAGCATCTGCTAACAGAATTGCTGCTTCATTCTCCCAGGATTCTGTATATGAATAACTATCCACAAGCTCCTCATACTCTTCTAGATAATCATCTTTTGGAAAATATGCACTTATTTCTGGAGTCCTTAATTCAGTCATTTTTTCTTGCTGGAAGGAATTGAGCTTCAAAATGACCGTAAGACCAATGTTCAGCAGCAGCACAGCTATCATGATAAGAATGAAGAGCGTAACCGTAGCACTTTTTCTTTTACGAATATTGGACCAAGCTAATTTTCCTATTAGGCTGCTCATCCCTACCACCCCAATTCGGTTAGAAAGGACTGTAATTGCTGCTGCCGTTCAGGTCCGTTATCTTCGCTATAAGGGGTAAGACGCAAATCTCCCACGATGACTCCATCCCGCAAATACAATATCCGATTTCCACGCAACGCGGTTTTAAGATCATGAGTAACCATAATTATACTTTGCCCTTGTCTATTCACCTCAGTAAGGACGCGCAGTACACCTATTCCTGCTGAACTATTTAACGCACCCGTCGGCTCATCGGCGAAAACCGCTTTTGGACTGTTGATCAATGCCCGGATAATCCCCGCCCGCTGAGCTTCGCCACCTGAGATTTGCGCCGGAAACTTGCCCCAGACAGAGTCATCCAGACCTACATCAGAGAGTAGCTTTTTGGCTTTTTTTACAGCCCCTGCTCTATCCTTTTGTACAAGAAAAGCACTTGATAATACATTGTCGAGGACACTCATCGTATCCAGCAGATGAATCTGCTGAAACACGAACCCACAATTCTTCCGCCGGAATATCGCAAGCTGATCATTACTCATGGCTGTGATATCCTGACCTTCAAATAGAACCTCTCCAAGTGTTGGCTTATCCATACCCGAAATGGCATACAGCAGTGTTGATTTACCAGAACCAGAGCTGCCCATGATAATCGTAAAATCACCATGATATAAGGTCAGATCCAGATTTTTCAAAACATGCTGCTGAGTTCCTCCATGGGAGAAGGTTTTTCCAAGCTTATTAGTCTGCATCAGCACTTTATTATTCACTTCGCTCATGTTGAACACTCCATTTACATTCATGCTCATTAATTGCGCTAAAAAAAATCATAGCTCTACGCGAAATATAATGGCTGCAATCTCAAGCTCATTCGTAATTGCAACCTTATCGTACGTTAAATGTTCTTAACATGTCTTTGTGCAATCCTTAGCTAATTCTTAATTCTGTCCTACTAAAGGAATTAGCAGTTTGACTGTAAATCCGTCCTCCCGATTGGAGCACAGAATGTCGCCTTGCATTTTTTGCATCATATAACGGGAAATGTACAGGCCTAGACCTGCACCATTCTGGCTCACGGCCAGAATGCCCCGAAAAAATTTATTGAATACTAAAGGCAGCTCCTCTTCAGGAACCCCGGGACCATAGTCCAGAATATCTACCTCCAGATAATGATCCGTGATCTCGAACTTAATATCTATGGGTGTGTCTGTGTAGGCATATTTGTAGGAATTATTCACAACATTATCGATCACCTGCTGCAACCGCAAGGGGTCCACCGTAATGAGACAGTCAGGCACAGATGCTGCTGAAATCCGTTCATAGAAATTCACATTATTTATAATTTGGATCAGCAGGTGGCTTTGCTCTTCCGTTAAGCTGACTTTAAGTTCATTTAGTTCCTCCAAGGTCGAATGGAACATATCAGTCACCAGACGATCAATCTGATCTGCTTTGGAGTACAAAGTGTTAAGCTGTCTGCCGGTCTTCTCATCCCTTGCGCTTAATAACATCAGTTCCGTGATCGCCTTTAACGAAGCAACGGGTGTTTTAATGTCATGACTGAGACTAGCAACCAGTTCCTTTTTACTTTTATTCGCCAAATATTCGCTGTGTCTAGCCGCTGCAAGCTCTTCCCGCATCATATCAAAGCTTTCGGTAAAAGCACCAAACAGATGATTACGATCCATCTCCAGCGGCACTTCCAGATCACCTCTCGCGATATGCTTCGCGAATTGCTGCATTTTGCGGAACGGACGGAGAACCGATCGATTCAGGAACCAAATATAGAGAACGCCTAGAACCGTAAGCAGAAGCAGCATCACAATAGAAACTTGTATAAATTGTTTTTTCATATGTATAAAGATCGCACGGTAATCATTATTAATAATCACCTTCCCCACCATCTTATCCTGAACAAAAACGTCCACTAGAGTATCCCGATTATTGATGGCTTCGTTAACAGTAACGGAAATCGCATTTCCCGTCTGATATTTAAGTACTCCCGTGGTATCTATAATGGCAAATTCATAAGGACTTTCCTTGTACAGCTTCGGATCAAGCTTGTCCCAGTTCTGTTCCGTGAGCTTCACAATGGTATTGATCGCCACTCTATCTGTTCCTGTCTCCACCTGCAAATTAAGAATTAGGAAGGTGAGCGCTAAACTTGCGGCAAATATAGTAAGCAGAAGGGCCAACAGCAGTTTTTTTGTCATAACTATTTGTCCTCAAAAGCATAACCGATGCCCCATACTGTACGGATGTACTGAGGATCATTAGGATTCTGCTCAATCTTCTCACGTAGATGACGGATATGTACATTTAAGGTGCCATCCCCCGCAAAAACATCTCCCCATACCTCAGTAAATAACTCCTCTTTGGGGATTACCCTATTTTTCTGCTGAATCAAATAGCTGAGCAATTTATATTCCATCGTTTTCAGCTTGAGAGCTACGCCATTAAGGCTTGCCCTCCTAAGTTCGGGGTCTATCTGGATAGGGCCGGCTTGGAGGATAGCTGCCTCAGCTATAACTTCGTTATTGTGGCGTTTAAGCACCGCCTTCACTTTTGCGAGCAGCACTCGCAGGGTATACGGCTTATGAATATAGTCATCTCCTCCGATATCAAGAGCAATCAATACATCATCTTCACTGGAGCGGGCACTAATAAACAAGATGGGAATCCCCATCGTCTGACGCAGCTCTTTGCATAACTGGAAGCCGGATTCACCGCCTAAATTAATATCTAGCAGTAACATTGAGACCTGATGCTCACGTAAAAAGCTTCGACAGGCATCAGCGCTTGTAACAAACGCGGTTTGAACATCGAACAAATTAAAATATTCGCAGGTGGTCTCCGCAAGTTCAGTTTCATCATCAATAATTAAACAATCATATCTCATGGATTTCTCTCCGCTTCAACAGAATTTAGTATTATGTTAGAATATGCCTTTAAGGAGGGGTTACCTGTGGATAAACAATCCCAGCGTCTGGAGCAATTTTTAGATAAATACGAACAAAGCTGGCCATTGAGCGGCACAGTCTTGATAGCTCAGCATGGAGAAATCAAGCTACAAAAAGCATATGGATATGCGAATCTTGAACATCAGGTCCCGAACGCTATAGATACCAAATTCCGGATCTGGTCACTAACCAAGTCATTCACTGGCATGGCGATTCTGATGCTAAAAGAACAAAAACGTCTGCGACTGGAAGATCCGATCCTAAAATATCTTCCTGAACAGCATGCATTCGAGGGGATGACCATCCTTCATCTGCTGGGGCATACCTCGGGTATAGCCAACTACACTTCTCTACCCGAATATAATCAAAAATTAAATAAGCTTAAGCTGACTCCACTGGAGATGTTACAGCTATTTGTGAGTCAACCGCCTGCATTTATGCCCGGCACATCGTTTTCCTATAATAATTCAGGCTATTATTTATTGGGGATGATCATTGAAAAGATTACTGGCATGACATTTGAAGATTATATCACTACTTTTATATTACAGCCTCTTGGCATGGTAAATACAGGAGTTTATAACAATCAGCAAATCATTTCAAAATTAGCCTCACCTTATCATTCCTCATGGGGAGAGTATACTCAGGGTGAATACATACATATGAGCTCTATCCTGTCAGCGGGTGCCATGTATTCGACGGCTGCTGATCTTTTCCTGTGGGACCAAGCGTTATACTCCGATCAATTAGTATCCCACGATACTCTGGAGATGGCTTTTCATTCAAGTAATCTCAAATATCGATTTGGTTGGTTCTTGGACGAACGTTATGATCGCAAAAGAATGTATCATGGTGGCGCTTATCGCGGCTTCCGAAGTGAAATGCACAGATATCCAGAAGAGCAGACAACCGTCATCATGTTGACCAATTATGATTGTGTCCCCATTACCAAGTTAACGGAATCTCTATCTGGATTAGTATTCGGTGAGCCTGCCGAAATGCCGATATTCCCGCGAGCCTTTCCACTTGATGATAGCATGTATGCTGAATATATGGGGACCTATGAGGGATTTGGCTGCAAAGCGAGCGTGGAGCGTAGGGGCCAGGACTATTATTTTGTCTGGAATGATGAAGAGGTTACACCGTTCTATTCTATCTCAGAAACAAGATTCCATCATACCAAGCATGACAGTGAATTTGAATTTAAACGAAATGAACAGGGTGAGCTTTCATTTCTGGGGATGAAAAAAAACAAACGAGTGCCGCATAAGCCATGAAATGGCTGCTGGGGCACCCGCCTTTTTTTCAGCTAAAGCCTAAGCCTTAGCCAAAATAATAAATTGTGTGAGCATCACGATTACCGCTGCAGACACCCCCAGCGAATTAATGATTGTTAAAGCATTAGGATAACTTTCTTTCCGAAACTGTGAGAACAAAGATACCGTCCATAACACGCTGAAAAATAACGACGACAACCCGGATACAGCTTCACTATCAATTCGTCTGCTCCGGAGAAACAATCCGGCAAGGGTGGCGACAGTATAAACAATATATATTACTAGCTCTATCGATGTGATAACGATCGCCTCGCCGGCAGAGAACAAACGCATTAACAAGTATTGAAAACCTAAACAGATAAACACAAGCTGGTTAAAAGATAGTCTCTTCACTCTCATAGCTTAGCTCCTTTAGGATATATTTTCACAAAAGATAACGCTTACATTGTACTAGTGATTGAATATATCTTCTGTGACTTTCCATACCCTGCCAAATATTAGTCGGATAATATCCTCACATACAAAAAAGGAAGTACACTTTGCGAAAAAGATCCGCAAGGCATACTTCCTTTTTTTTACGATTCGATTGTAGATTTAGACGGAATGGGACATCTTAGTTCCAAAATAGAATGAACAGTGGATTTATAAGATGTTTTCTTAAAATTAGGAGGTCATTGCTGTGAGAAACAAACAATCCATTGTCTTCGTGACCATTCCATTATCCGAGATCAAAAAATTCATCCTTATTGATATTGTTGCTGGATGGGTCTTTTATTTTGCTATAAAATTCCCCTTCCATTCCTTAATTGCCGCCTCTGCCGGAAGCATGTTTGGTCCTATCCTCATACGCCAATCCATGAAGTTAGTCCAAAATCGCGCCAAGTTTTAAGGTTTTAAGAACTGCTCAATCTGTTTTTTATGATGCTTATCATGTGGGATAAAACTTCTCAAGTACTTGCGAACGCTGAATTTTTTGCGATCTCCATCCTTATATTCCTGATTGAATTCCTCTTCCGTTAACCCTGCAGCTACATCTATGATTTTAGTTCTATAACGTACAAATTGTTCAATTAATGTTTGTTCAGATAATAATTTAGCATATTCTACAGCGTTAGCATTAAACTCGTTAAAATCCAAATGCTTGGTTGTGATCGGTTCCCGGAGAATTATTTTCTTAATCGCACCTTCATAAAAATATTTATCCCATAACATGAGATGACAGATGATATCCTTTAAAGTCCATTTACCAGCTGCAATAGGCTGATTCCAATGTTTAGCTGATACTTCACCTAAAGATTCTACGAACGGGATGAGGGACTTAAATTCGAGTAACATTTGCTCATTTGTTTTTGCAGCCAGAGAGATCAACCTCCACATGAAAAATAAAATAATTCAGTCACAACATCTATGCTGCGTCATCCGCAGAAGCTGCGGCCAGATCCGTATCGGTAGAGTCAGGATTCAGCCAAATCTCAATCAACTCATGGGTACGCTTCACATCATTTTCGTCAAGGATGTAATACCATTGATCCTTCCGTCTGCCCTCACCCTGCAACATATGGCTTGTGATCTCAGGAGTACCCCCTTCAAGAATTACTCTTTTCGCCAAATCAAGAATAAAGTCTGACTTCATATTGGTTTGGAAATTACTGCCTGCTATTTCGATGATTTTCTGTATATTAAGGATATTATCTACTCTCTTCATCCGTTCAAGCGCAGATTTCAAAAAGATCCGCTGCCGCTCCGTTCGTTTAAAATCAGAATCCTCCCGGTATCTTACATACATTAATGCTTCAGCGCCAGAATAAATCGGTTTGTTCGGTTCAATTCTTAATTTCTCATGATCCGGGCTCTTGTTCTCAATCACCTTGGTAATCGGAAGTTCAACACCCCCTAGAGCATCTGTAACGCCCACAAGACCGTTAAAATTAATAGTAGCGTAATATTCGATAGGCGCGTTTAATAAATTTTTAACGGTGTCTACACTCATCTGAGGACCGCCATAGGAATGAGCTGCATTAATCTTGGTTTCTTTCCTAGCTCCTTTAACCTTTTCCGCTCCGATAATTTCTGCATAGGAATCACGAGGGATCGACACGAACAATACTTTATGATCAACTGGCCGGATCACAGTATATATAATCGAATCAGAAAGCCCGTTCTCTTTTCCCCGCTGATCAGTACCCAGTAGGAGGATAGAAAATGGACGATCCTTGTTATCCGCCGTTGGTTGTAATCCAGGAGCTTCAGCGTTTTCATTATTTTCTAAAGGAACGTATGATCCATCAAGCGTGTGTTCAATAGTCGGAGCCACAACATTATTAAATCCGAAAATCAGCAGTTCTTTACGAAAAACATAAGATCCTAGCCCAGCAATAAGTACGATAGCAAGCGTAAATAACCAGATCTTTTTTTTCTTGCTGGTCTTAGTTTTCTTCTTCACCTTTTTTTTCTCAATTCTACTTAAAGAAAATGAAGAAGCTGAATGGGTAGTCTGTTTATTTTTCATTCGGATCCTTAACCCTTCCTGATGACGGATTCTACCAGCCGATAATAGGGAATCATGTAGGTTGTCTCAAAGCCTAATCTATGCGCTAAGTTGAAAGAACCCTCGTTATCCAGACGACACGCCCACACCGGCTCAAGCTGATGTTCTAGACAGTATTCTATTAAGGCTGAACAGACCGCGTAGGCATAGCCCTTCCCCCGATGTGCTTCTGAAGTTTCTATGCCAATTTCCAGTTGATGCTCATTAACAAAACCCGAAAATGCCGTAGAGGCAATTTCCCCAGCGTCAAGAATATTGAAGCCCAGCCCCTCAGCAAGAAATTGCTCTTCATTCCTCCAAAACGCCTTAGGATTGACACCTCCTGTTACCGCCAAAAACCGTTCTTTGTTCATTCGCACCACTTCAAGGTCTTGGTTAAGATAAGAAGCTTTCTGTTTCAGATATTTCTCGCGGTTAAAGCTGAAGTTGACCCTTGTATTTCTATGGAGCATTTCCTGTTCACTCCAATGAGCGATAACTTCCGGCCAGCCTCCCGCTGGATCAGCCTGCAGCAACTCTTGATGATGCCGAATCATATTTTTATTGGTTATGTAATCAAAAAGATCGCGCTTGAACTCTTCATTATCCGACTCTCCAATTAATAAAGACATTCCACAAGGGTGTGCAATGTAAAAAGCACGCGGGTTAACGATATCGTCAACATATACGCTGCCAGGTATGACTTGTTTAACCACTGACTCAGCAAACATCGTATTTATTTTCACTTTTCCTAAAGGCTCAATAGCTTTGTAATAATCTTTACGCTCTAGTCGTTTCATAATTTTCTCCTTAGATCTCACGTAATGTTTTGATAGATAACCACCAGTATGTGAGGATATTTTTTGCCGGATGACACTGTTACCTAAAATATCCCATTATTATAGACGATCTTAGGGTCGATAAGTTTCTATTTATAAGAAATTTGTGAGACAAAAAAAGACCATATCCTATCAAGGATTGGTCTACCCTATTTATTAATGATGATCTTAGGTTTTTTTCACAATCATATCGATCTCACTCTTGAGTAAAAGATATCTGACGACACTTCTCATGATCGGAACTTTAGTCAACTTATGCTGATCTACATAACTTTTCATTTGGTCTTTAGACAGCCCGAGCAAGCTTCCCGCTTCAGACACCGTCAATACTTCTTTGTTACTTGTAGCGTTAAAGGTTTTCTTAACTTTTAAATTCCAGTCTTCAAACACCTGCATTTACATCCGCCACCTTTCTATAAAAAAATCCCCAAACGATACGTTTGGGGATTCATTTTACTACTTACAGTTTTACAACATTCTCAGCTTGTTGACCACGATTACCTTGAACTACGTTAAATTCTACACGTTGTCCTTCATCCAGGGACTTGAATCCGTCACCAGTAATAGCGCTGAAATGTACGAATACATCTTCTCCACCTTCAACCTCGATAAAACCAAAACCTTTGTCTGCGTTAAACCATTTCACTGTTCCTGTTTGCATAATATAATTACCACCTTATTTTTATTTACATGTTATTCTTATCCTCAAAAAATCTCTTGCAAAATCTCTAAAAAAATAAAAATTCACATATGGTACAAGGTTATTAACGTCTAAAGAATAACCCTCTACGCTATGTGAATTCGCCAGGTAAATACTTTCGATAGATTGATTATAACACAGCTAACACCAAATAGATACTCTTCTGCATTATGAAGAAAATGGGAAGAAAGAAGGAGCTGTGCCATAAGTGATTCTACGAGCGGAGACTGACCTCCTCACTTTCAAAATCCTAAAATCAACAAAACAGCGATTCTTCTGTTATCGAAGAATCGCTGTTCAGCGTTTTTTGGTCATTTGCGGCCTGCTACGACTACACATTCATTATCCTACGGGGCTTTCGGACTCGGTAGACGTTATTTACATGTTTTTATTCTTTACCGCTAGATTTCGGACTCCAGTGACGCTATTCCTTGGAAAGAGGCTCATAATAAGCATTTTTCGGTCCAATAGCTGCACTGGAGTCCGATAACATACCAAATATCGGATAATCGTACTTTTAAGGACCACTGTGTCCGTTAGCAGGTTACTAAGCGTATTTTCAAGTGACTAAGCATCTGCTTTCGACACAGCAGTCATTTTCATAGTTTTAGGTGACAGCCCTTCTTTAAATTTGAAAAGGGAATCTAAATTTTAAAGTAAGATAATTTATCCAACAGGTCTTGCACCATTGAGCTTAGTGACTCCGACGAGGCTGAGATCTCTTCCATAGAAGCAAGCTGCTCCTCAGAGGCTGCTGCTACACTTTGGGAGTCAGTGGAAGCTTCCGAAGCAAGATCGGCTAATTGTTTAACGGTAACTGAAATTTGCTCCGTTCCCGCGGTCATCTGCTGTGCAGCTGCTGAGACCTCTTGGATCTGATCGGTTACCTGTGTCATCTCTGTCAGAATCGACGTAAATAAAAGATCACTATCAGATACACTCTGCACACCAAGAATTACTTTTTCATTGCCGACAGCCATCGCTTGTGAAGCTTGATTAGTATCTTGCACCACATCTTCAACCAAAGCAGTAACTTGTTCGGCAGCTTTTTTAGTCTGATCTGCCAGCATGCGAATTTCTGAGGCCACCACCGCAAAACCTCGGCCATGTTCACCCACTCTGGACGCCTCAATAGCCGCATTTAGTGCCAACAGATTGGTCTGTTTACTTATGTTCGAAATCAAGCCGATAATCCCGCTGATCTGAGCAGATCGTTCGCCTAAACGTTCAATCGCCAGACTCGTCTCATCTACAGACAGCTTTAACTCCGACATTTGATTCACTGCCATTTGCAGCTGGGCACTGCCCTTTTTCGTCTGATCGGTAACTTCATCTGCAGACGCAGACACCGATGACGAAGAGTCAGCGATCCGTTGCACTCCAACATTCAGCTCGCTCATCGCCATTGAAGAATCACCCGCATAATCATTCTGCAGCTGCGCTCCTTCGGCTACTCGTCCAATTGCCACAGCAATTTGTTCAGCAGCTTTCCCAGTCTGCTCAGCGTTAGCTGTCAGCTCTTCAGAGGTAGCTCCGACGGACATTGATAGATCAGCGACAAGTCCAAACATTTCTCGAAGCTTATGGGTCATATGATTAAAATGTGTAGCCATTTTGCCGAATTCATCATCATTTCGAACCTGCAGGGTTTGAGTCAAATCCCCCTGAGACATTAGCTGCAATTTCTCAGATAACAAGCGAAGCGGTTTAACTACCATCAACCATAGTTGAAGACCAACAATAACAGCTAAAATCAAAATCCCAATAATCATAATGATAAAAAATTCTGTTTTAGCTTGTTCATAATCAGCCATGATAACATCCTTAGAGATCGCTGTCTGTGTGTACCAGACCTGGTCACTTCCAGGCATTGGTATCGGAACAAAAGTCCGCAGCACGTCTTCTCCCTTGGAATTTATCGTGTATCCCAGTTTGGCCTCCCCATTCTTCACACGCTTCCACAGTACTGTTTTATCTTCTGTATCACCGAATTCTTTGAGTACACTTTGAGGATCATTTGGGTTGGCTGCATATTTGCCATTACCAGTGATTAAAGAAACATAACCTCCCAGAGGTTTATAGTTAACGGCTTCTTCCTGCAATTGGGTTAACGAAACATCGAACCCTACAGTCCCCAGAAATGCACCCGTTTTATCCAAAATTGGCAGCATGACCGAAATCATCTCTATAGCTCCACCAGTCGTCTCATAGGAGTAGGGTTCAATATAGACCGGTTTTTTCTCTTTTTTTGGTAAAAGGTAATAATCACCCGCACCTTCTACATCATAATTCTTTAAGGGTTCAACCTTTATTGCACCTTGATTTCTAAAGACATAAGGAATAAAACGCCCCGTACCATCATCATATGGCATCTTATTTATATTAGCCTGATCGTTCTGATCAAAAGCATTGGGTTCCCATAATATGCTCATCCCAAAAATTTCTGGTCTGTGCTCAAGCATAGTTTTCATTGTAGAAACAACATCTTCACGGTCCAAGGTTTGACGTTCTCTTGATTCAAGGAGTACTTCAGCGAGCGCTTCACCCGTCGACTGAATGTCTATCATTCTATTCTGAATGGTCTCCGCATAACTTTTTCCTGCGACCTCTGCCTGAAGTTCACCGTTGGATATGCTCACACTACGCAGATTAGCCAGGTTTGCGACTAAACTAAAGAAAAAGATCACAATAATTACTAAACTTACCACCATAACAAATTTAAACGTTAATGAAAGCCTTCGATACAATGCCATCTGAACAACTCCACTCTAGGATAATATATCTTTAATCGACAAAATACGACCTCTATTCAATAGGACTTATTACCTATAATTCAAGGGGTGAAAATTTAAAATTCTATCCATTCCAAAAGTATGTTTAAATAAAAGTAGCCTAATCAAAAAATAACATAATACAAAGGAGTTCATGCCGATGGAAATATCCTCTTTTTTGTTGCCAAAAGATCAAGTCGCCTATATCACTAACTCACTATCCATGCTGGAAGCCTTAGAACAATTAGAACAGCACCATTACACGGCTATCCCTATTATTGATAATGAAGGAAAATATGTAGGAACACTTTCGGAGGGTGATCTATTGTGGAAGCTGAAAAACACAGCAGATTTAACCTTTGACAATATAGGGGAAGTTCCAGTAAGCGACATCCAAAAGCATGTTCATAACGAAAGTGTTCTCATTAATGCAGAAATGGAGGATATGCTGACGCTTGCTGCGGATCAGAATTTCGTTCCTGTGATTGATAATGAGGGTGTATTTGTTGGAATTATTAGGAGAAAAGATATCATTGAATATTACACTCGCAACATTACAGATTAATAAAAAATGACCAATCTCCATTACGGAGACTGGTCATTTTATTTTCATCAAAATTACAGTTCAGTCAGGATAATCGTTCCTTGTGGGGTAATCGCTAAAGTATGCTCATATTGTGCTGACAATCCGCCGTCAATGGTACGCGCAGTCCAACCATCCGCATCAATTTTTGTTCTGTAACTGCCTGTGTTCAGCATGGGCTCAATGGTAAATACCATCCCCTCTTTAAGACGAGGCCCTCTCCCTGCTGGACCATAGTGAGGTACTTCCGGAGCTTCATGCATTTCTGAACCGATCCCGTGGCCAATAAAATCACGCACTACAGAAAACCCGTTAGACTCTGCATAAACTTGGATGGCATGCGCAACATCGCCAATACGGTTGCCTGCAACCGCCTGCTCGATTCCACGGAATAAAGATTCCTTAGTAGTGTCTAGAAGTTTGGTCGCCTGTTCACTAATATTGCCAATCCCGTAAGACCAGGCCGAATCTGCCAACCAGCCGTTTAAGTTAACAACCATGTCAATGGTTACGATATCCCCGTCTTTTAGCGGCTCTTTTTTCGGGAATCCGTGGCATATTACATCATTTACAGATGCACAGGTTGCGTACGGGTACCCATTATATCCTTTTTGCTCAGGAGTAGCTCCTTGAGACAATATAAATTTTTCTGCAAATTCATCAATTTCCCAGGTCGTAATACCAGGCTGCAAAATTTGCGCAATTTGACGATGACATTCAGCGAGAATTTTTCCCGCCGCACGCATTTTTTCGATCTCTTCCATCGTTTTCATGATAATCATAATATCGCCTCTTCTGTACAGAACACATCGCTCTCGGGCAACGGTTCTTCTTTTGTATTTAGTTTACCCTTTATATTATGAAAGAAAATCGCGAGAAATCCAAATCATTAGGCAAAAAAAATTATATTTTCCTTCCTGAATCTAAAAATAACATCATTTCTTATGAGAATGTTAGATGAAAGACGAGTGCCTTATCAGCAATTTCTCTTATCTTTCTAATAAAACATAAAGTTATTGTTATCGTTAAATTATTTATTATTCCTAAAAATTCCTTTATATGTTATATTCAAAATAACTGAGGAGGTGATACATGCCTGTAATTGAGTGCATTTACTGCAACCACCTGGAGGATACGCATAATCAAAGAAGCAACCCTATTTGATTAAGGAGGAAATGTTGATGAAATTCAGAAAGCATTTTTCGTTCCGGAAAATCAGTTTGTTAGTATTAATTAGTATCCTTACTCTTTCTATTTCTTTACCTCAACAGCAGGCAGCGGCTGCGAACACTTCTGTTAAAGGTTTTTATGTAAGCGGTACCACTTTATACGATGCTACTGGCAGTCCTTTTGTAATGCGTGGGGTGAATCATGCACACACTTGGTACAAAAACGATCTGGCTACTGCAATACCGGCCATCGCAGCGACTGGCTCCAATACCGTCAGAATTGTACTTTCTAATGGCAGCAAGTGGTCTCTCGATACTTTAGCTGATGTCCAAAATATTCTAAAGCTTTGTGATCAGTATAAAATGATTGCCATGCTGGAAGTGCATGATGCTACGGGCTCAGACAACACCTCTGATCTTAACGCTGCAGTAAACTATTGGATCAGCATCAAGGATGCTTTGATCGGTAAAGAAGATCGTGTCATTGTGAATATTGCTAATGAATGGTACGGTTCTTGGAACACTGCAACATGGGCCAGTGGATACCAAGCGGCAATTCCTGCGTTAAGAAATGCGGGCATTAAGAACACTTTAGTTGTAGATGCAGCGGGATGGGGTCAATACCCACAATCTATTTTCACTAGTGGTCAGGCTGTATTTAATTCAGATACCTTAAAAAACACTATTTTCTCAATTCATATGTACGAATATGCTGGAGGTAATGCTGCTACAGTCAAGAGTAATATCGATAGTGCCTTGGCTATTGGAGCCCCTGTGATTATCGGCGAATTCGGTGACAAGCACACGGGTGGAGATGTCGATGAAGCCACCATTATGAGCTACACGAAGGAAAAAAAGGTGGGCTGGCTCACCTGGTCCTGGTATGGTAATGGCGGAGGCGTTGAATATCTGGATCTAGCCAGCGGTCCAGCAGGAACACTCAGCAACTGGGGAAATACAGTCGTTAATGGAGCAAACGGAACCTTAGCACCCTCCGTGCTTAATAAAATTTACACAACACCTGGTTACCAACCTGTGCCGGATGGTGGCACTACACCAACACCAACACCTACACCAACACCAACAGCTACAGCTACACCTACGCCTACACCTACGCCAACACCTACACCTACACCTACGCCAACAACTACACCTACGCCAACACCTACACCTACACCTACGCCAACAGCTACAGTAACACCTACAGCCACTCCTACCGGCTCGCCATCCAGTAATCTGGCACTTTACTACCGTGCAGCAGATACCAATGCTACTGATAACTCAATCAAGCCCTACTTCAACATCTATAACAACGGAACAACGGCAGTCAATTTAAATGGACTGAAAATTCGTTATTACTTTACTAAAGATGGAAGCGCCTCTCTCAATGGAGTAATCGATTGGGCGCAGGTCGGTGCTTCTAATATATCGGTTGCCCTCGGGTCCACAAGTGGGACGAACGCCGACTCTTACGTTGAGCTTACTTTCAATGCTAGCGCGGGCTCCATACCTGCCGGTGGGCAGTCAGGAGAAATCCAATTACGCGTGCACAAAAGCGACTGGTCTAACTTCAATGAAGCAAATGACTATTCGTTCGATCCAACCAAAGTTTCCTTCAGCACTTGGAACAAAGTAACCCTGTATCAAAACGATGTACTGATCTCCGGTATCGCTCCTTAAACACATAAACCAGCGAGCCTCCCGGAATTGGAGACTTGCTGGTTTTTAAATTGAATCTGTTGTAGCGCAGATGTTGGGATCTTACTAGATTATTGTAGATCAAATGAAGGCTGTTGCTAGATTTGTCAGTCAACGGTGATCTACTGCTGTTAGCCTGCTCCCGGAATGTTACTACTCTGATGTTAGTCTACCGCTGGACTGTTACTACTTTGATGATAGTTTACTGCTGCTCGTCTATTGTTCCGCTAGTCGTTTGCTGCTCTTTTGTTTGGCTGTTCTGCGTTACTTCACTATTGCTCCTGCTGTTCTGCGTATTACTCTACAATTGCTCCTACTGAGCTAATTTCACTCTGTCCCACTATCTAATATGAGCCTTTCACTACTCTAATGTTAGTCTACTACCGCTCGTCTGCGCTCATCTGCCGTTCTTTACCTTTTGAGCGCTTTGTTGTGATTTTCGGACTCAGATGACGCTATTTTTGCGATTTAAGCCGTTTTGAGCAACTTTCGGACTGGAGAGCCGCTATTCCTCTGAAAAAGGCCTGTTCCTGTCTCTTTTCATCCCCATAACGGCGCTGGTGTCCGAACACTCGGCAAATTGGCAAGATTTCAGGAAATAAGGGCTCCTGAGTCCGTCACCTTGTTAGTCTACTGCCGCTCGTTGCGCTCATCTACTGCTCTACTATTGCTCATCTACTACTCTTCTACTACTCTTCTACAACTCTTCTACTTCTCTTCTGCACTCATCTGCTGCTCATCTGCCGTTCTTTACCTTTGGAGCGCTTTGTCGTGATTTTCGGACTCAGATGACGCTATTTGTGCGATTTAAGCCGTTTTGAGCAACTTTCGGACTGGAGAGCCGCTATTCCTCTGAAAAAGGCCTATTTCGGCCTCTTTTCATCCCCATAACGGCGCTGGTGTCCGAATACTCGGCAAATTGGCAAGATTTCGGGAAATAAGGGCTCCTGAGTCCGTCACCTTGTTAGTCTACTGCCGCTCGTTGCGCTCATCTACTGCTCATCTACTGCTCTACTATCGCTCATCTAATACTCATCTGCTACTCGTCTGCGCTCATCTGCCCCTCATCTACTACTCATCTACTACTCATCTTCTATTCGTCTGCGCTCACCTACCGTTCTTTACCTCTGGAGCATTATGTGTACGACACGACACCTCGCGCATCTAACTACGACCAAACCACAAAAATCCCGGCAGCCATCAACTGGCCCCGGGACATTTTTAAATCTACTTTCATTTAGTCATGGAAATTAAGTCCAGAGGTAACGGCTTTAACATAATCTGCACGGATCACGAAATCTCCAAAATGCTCGCCTTGTTGACGTTCTTTGGCATATCGGTGAAGAATAGGTTCAAGCGTCTCTAGGATCTCCTTCTCATCTATGTTTTCTTTATACATTTTATTGAGGCGATCACCCGTAAAGCCTGCTCCTAAATACATATTGTATCTGCCAGGAGCCTTGCCGATAAACGAGATTTCACCCAGCGCCGGTCTAGCACAGCCATTAGGGCAGCCGGTCATTCGGATCACAATTTCCTCGTCACGCAAACCAGCTTTATCTATAACAAGCTCCAGCTTATCTATCAGCGAAGGCAGATAGCGTTCCGCTTCAGCCATCGCAAGTCCGCAGGTTGGCAGTGCTACACAGGACATGGAGCTGCGCCGCAATGCAGAAAGATGTGCTCCATCTGTTAGTCCATGCTGTTTAGCCAGCTCAGCTACTTTGCGTTTTTTGGCAGTAGTGACGTTGGCAATCGTTAGATTCTGATTCGGCGTTAGCCGGAAATCTCCAGTATGAATCTTAGCAATCTCCCGCAAGCCAGTCATCAAGGTGTATCCTTCTTGGTCATGAATCCGTCCGCTTTGGATATAAAGTGTCAGATTCCATTTTCCGTTGGTACCCTTCACCCAGCCGTAACGGTCTCCGTTGTGATCAAAATGATAATCACGTGCTGCTTCAAGCTGCCATCCGAGTCTTTCATGCAGTTCGTCTACGAACCATTCCAGACCATGGCGGTCAATTGTATATTTGAACCGTGCATTTTTGCGGACAGAGCGATTGCCATAATCCCGCTGGATTGTTACGGTCTTTTCTGCCACATCAATCAACTGTTCCGGACGGCAAAAACCAATTATACGTCCCAACTGAGGATAAGTACTGGTATCGCCATGAGTCATCCCCATACCGCCGCCTACAGAAACGTTGAAGCCGACTAGCTTCTCATTTTCCAGAATGGCGATAAAACCCAGATCTTGCGAGAATACATCCACATCATTAGAAGGAGGCACCGCTAGACCAATCTTGAATTTACGCGGTAAATATACCGGACCATAGATCGGTTCTACTTCCGCACGTTCGCCTAAGCTATCTACTACCTTCTCACCGTCCAACCAGATTTCATGGTAAGCAGGCGTACGTGGTGATAAGTGATCACTTACTTTGCGCGCCCATTCGTAGACCTCTGCATGCACCTCTGACTGGTAAGGATTCGGATTACTCATTACGTTACGGTTAACATCGCCGCAAGCTGCCAGCGTCGTCATCAGCGTATCATTAATGCTGCGAATGGTTTTCTTAAGATTCCATTTGAGTACCCCATGCATTTGAAACGCCTGTCTGGTAGTCAGACGTAAGGTTCCATTGCCGTATTTTTGTGCCAGATCATCCATCACTAGCCACTGCTCTGGTGTCGCTACCCCGCCTGGGGCAACTACACGAAGCATGAACTGGAATGCAGGCTCCAGCTTTTGCCGTTCGCGCTCGTTGCGTAAATCCCGATCGTCCTGCATATAGCTTCCGTGAAATTTCAGCAGCCGATTATCATCTTCCGGCAAGCCTCCGGTAATCGGATTGCTTAATGTCTCAACAAGCGCGCCCCGCAGATAGTTACTCTCTTGCTTAATGTGCTCAACATCGCTTGGAGGCCCGCCGATCGGCTTAACCTTTTCATTGTTTGCCATTGTTGTTATCTCCCCCCGAAGTCATTCGATAACTTTCCTCTATCCATTAGTAAACATCACGTTGGTAGCGCTGCGCCTGCTGCATATTATCCAAATAAGCTGCCGCTTCTTCAGGACTCAGACCACCCTCATGCTGGATGACAGTAATCAGAGCAGAATGAACATCATGTGCCATATGCTTCTCGTCTCCGCAAATGTAAATATGAGCTCCCGCTTGCAGCCATTCGTAGACCTCGCGGCTCTTTTCCAGAATGCGATGCTGAACATATACTTTCTCTTCGGTATCACGGGAGAAAGCAACATCCAGCTTAGTTAACAAGCCGTCTTTAAGCATTCTCTGCCAGTCCGTCTGATAGAGGAAGTCCGTCACAAAATGCCGATCTCCGTAGAACAGCCATGATTTACCTTCCGCCCCAAGCTCGCCACGTTCCTCCAGGAAAGAGCGGAAGGGTGCAACACCTGTGCCCGGTCCAATCATAATGATCGGTGCATCAGGATTCGTCGGAAGCTTAAAGTTCGGATTATGTTGAATGTAG
Source organism: Paenibacillus sp. FSL R7-0048 (assembly GCF_038004505.1). Taxonomy (NCBI): domain Bacteria; kingdom Bacillati; phylum Bacillota; class Bacilli; order Caryophanales; family Paenibacillaceae; genus Paenibacillus; species Paenibacillus sp. FSL R7-0048. The sequence continues at coordinate 4,690,436 of NZ_JBBORF010000001.1, forward strand.
ATGGGCAACGTATCTCCCGGCTGGACTCTTTCAGCACAATGTACCGAGCAGACCCCATAACGCTCACGGCCATGTGCCTCATAACGTACAGCTCTAACCGTTAAATGAACCTCATCTGGATTAGCTTTATAGCTGCTGGCAATTGAATAGAGTCGTGCCGGAAGCTTGCGCAAAATAGTCACAAAGCTACTGGCCGAACCCTCCCATGGAGAGAAGTCCTGAACCAAATCGAGCAGATCGCGGCCTTGAATATATTCCTTAAGCTGTTGCGCACGTTCTGGCGACAATAGATCACTTAATTGGTTAGAAGAAGATAACTTCGCCGCTTGTTCAAGTAACGGTTTGGTCAATACAGTGATTTCATAGTGGTGAAGAAGGGCCTCACGTAAGGTGCCGTCTTCCCCTTTTTTATTAAATGGAACAATATCATTAGGATTCCAGCCCATAGTATGAATAATAGCGTCTACCAATTCAGGATGATTCTCCGGATAGACACCCAGCGCATCCCCTGGCTCAAATTGTATGTTAGAACCTTCTAGGGATAGCTCCAAATGGCGGGTCTCACGGTCAGAACCACGTCCGTTCAGATTTAGATTCTCCAATACTTCCGCTTTAAAAGGATGGTTGCGGGTATACAAAGGCTCCTGAGAATCTGCGTCTTCCGCAGCTTGAACCGCTTTTGCCGCAATGGCCGGAGCATTTAAATGTGCATTTAAGGCACTAATCACGCCTTCAAACCACTCGGTAACCGAATCATCATAATCAAGATCACAATCCACACGCGGACTTAACCGCTTGCCGCCAAGTTCCTCAAGCCGCTGATCGAAGTCCTTGCCGGTCTGACAAAAGAATTCATAGGAGGTATCCCCCAGTGCCAGCACTGAGAACTTCAGATTCTCTAATTGAGGAGCTCTTTTGCTATAGAGAAATTCATGGAACATCCGTGCATTATCTGGCGGCTCGCCTTCACCGTGTGTACTGACCAGCAATAGGAGGTTCTCAACCTTCTTAAGCGCATTGGGCTTAAAGCTGTTCATCGCAGTGAGTGTGACCTGAAATCCTTGCTCCTCCAGCTTGCGGGACAAGCTCCCAGCCAGCCGTTGGCAGTTCCCTGTCTGGGACCCAAACAACACGGTCACTTCACGTGAAGCTACTGGTTGACTAACGGCACTACCTTCCACATTTCCTATCGTATTTGATTGTACTAATTGAACCTCGGCACCTGCCGATAGTGCAGTAGTAAGGCCCATGGCTGACAAATAACCGCTAAGCCATATTTGCTGTGTCTCCGTTAAGGATGGTAGAAGACGATTGAGTAGCTCGACTTGGCTCTCGTTAAAAGGACTGTTCGTTACCTGTAGTTGCAACAATATCCACCTCTCCTAAACATGAAATCTTCTGATGATCCGTACCTCATGAAATCAGGCTATCACAATAATTGTAAACGATCAATGATGTCGATTTACCCTAATAATTGTAATTTATTGAAAAAGTATCTATAAAGTACGTAAAAACCGATCAAAACAGTATGATTTAACCTGTTTTGATCGGTTTCATTATAAAAAGTGATACTATTTATAAAATATTGTGATAAATAAAAGCTATAATTTTTGCTGACTTTCGGGAAATAACACCTCGCCGATCCCCGTCTTAATCTTCACTATCTCCTCAAGCGTATTCGACAGCTCGCCGGGCGGATAAGGTTTAGTTAAATATTTTTGAATTACATCGTTTAGTTGGTTCTTATCCGATTGATCCAGAGCAGAAGAAATAACGATAGGTATATTTTCAGTTCTTGGATCTTCTTTAAGCATTCGGATCAAATCCCAGCCATCCAGTTCTTCACCCAACATCAAATCTACCACAATCGCCACAAATGGTGTTTTCAAGGCCTGATCAAAAGCTTGCTGTGGATGGTAATGATGGGTAACACGGAAGCCCTTCCCTTTAAGCTCTTCTGATAAAAGCAACGAAAGACTGTAATCATCTTCAACGATCATTACATTAGGCTTGAGCTCTTTATCGGTGCTCCATTTATTAAGCTCATCCTGTTGCCGGCTCGCTTCCGCATGGAGGATAGGGAGGCTAAACCAGACGGTAGTGCCCTCTCCTTCTACGGAATCTATACCGATATTTCCCTTTTGTTTCTCAATGATCTCCTTACAGATAGCAAGTCCGAGTCCTGTTCCTCCAATTCTTTTAGAGGCGCTATTATCCACTCTTCTGAATTTTTGGAATAGCTGTCCTATTTGATCCTTAGGAATGCCAAGACCATTATCCTGGATACGTATAATAATTCTATCCGACTCGTTATGCAGCAGTACTTTAACTTCATTGTTATCAGGCGAGAATTTAATCGCATTACTTAACAGATTCGTCAGAACTTGGACAATCTTGTCCTTGTCCACATCAACATCCGCATTTAAAGCCTCATCCACTAGGAGCACATGATGGGTACTGCTCAGTTTATATTGATCAATTACACCTAATACAATTTCACTGAGATTCAAATGCTCCGTGATATATTGCTGCTTACCTGACTCCATTCTCTGCAAATCAAGAAAATCATTAATGAGCTCCGTCAGTCGTTTAGCTTCTTTATGAATCGTCTCCAGATATTTAAGCTGCTTCTCAGGCTTCATGGTCTTAGACAATAACAGTTCTGTGAAACCAAGCACACTCGATAGCGGTGTTCTTAGCTCATGACTTACCGTACTGACAAGATCAGATTTCATAAGGTCCAGCTCATATTCTCTAGTGATATCTCTGTAGACAAACAATGTACCAATACGCAGCTCGCGACGGAATACAGGGATCGCATACACATCAATATGCTTCTTCGATTCAGTTCCAATGGAGTATTGCATGCTGCTGGATTCCAGAGCATCCTCAGCAATCGCTTTTTCAAAAAACATCCGAAGTTCATGATTCTCATTAGAGTGCTCAATGAAATAATCCATCCATTTCTGACGGGGAATCAAAGCTCCTTCTGTCCACTCATAATTAAAAATGTTGCTCAACGCTTTATTCATCTGCAGGAGCATACCTTCTGTATTCACAAATTGTATGCCCTCGTTCACATTATTTACGATGTCCCGATTCAGCTTTCGTCCATGTTCAATCTCTTCATACATGAATAAACGTTCAATCGCCAGCGCTACGCGGTTCATCATCCCCTGAACCTCATTAATCTCTTCTTTGCTGAAGGAATGACCAATCCGGCTGCCACAGAACACTGCAAGAATCTCATCCTCTGCGTTCACAACAGTAGTGTAGAAGTCGTAAACATAGACCTCACTCGCAGAAATCCCTTGCTCTGATTGTGTGGCCAGGCGCTTGATTAGGTACGTTTTTTCCGCTTGCAAGCGATATAACATCTCATTATTCTCATGATCAAGATAACGCTCCACATTCTCCTGTGGAATGCCTTTCACAGCCGCAATATTATCTTTCACAAGCAGGAAGAAACTCGAATCAAAGGCATACAGGCGATGCATAAACTCAATAAACTTATCGGCAAATTCATGTTTATCCAAAGTATAAGTAATATCATGATTCAGCTGATTATTAAGTTCAAGCATCATCTTGGTCTGTTCTGTGTTTTTTAACGTTTCGGCTAGCTCCTGCTGCACGCTTTTCATTGAGGTGATATCGTTCGCAATAAGGATGTATTGATAAATCACACCCTCTTCATTCAGGTACGGCACAATCGTCAGATGCAGCCAGATGGGCAATCCGTCTTTGGCTAGAATCTGCAGCTCATTGTTCCACACTCCGCCTGTATTTAATTTGTTAAAGATTTTCTGATAACCCTCATCAGAGAGATTATAAAGTTCAAATAACTTATAGGTGTAACCGATAATCTCAGACTTTTTATAGCGGGTATATCCACTTAAATTATCATTCGCGTAGGTAAAGACACCTTTAGCAGTAAGGATCCCCACCGCAGACGATTGATCCAAGGCTTTCATCATACTCTCAATTTCACTAAGCGAGCGCTGCAGCCTATATTGCTGATCCTGAAGTTCATCCTGCTGCGCATGCAGCTCTTCATTCTGCATCATCAATTCTTCTTCTTTATCTTGAATACTTCTAGCCATATTTAGAAAAGCATCATAAAGTCGGCCAATTTCATCTTGATTCTTAAGCTTGCCCAGAAGAATTTCTTCTCCTGCAGCCAGGGAATGGGTTGCCCCTTCCAGCTTCAGAATAGGATCTATTAGGTTCTTCAGAATCCGCCAGATCATAAAGGTGAAGATTAGCAGAATAATCGTGCTGAAAAAGAATGCGATAAAGGTAAACTCATTGGCACGTTTGATGTAATCCATAGCCATAGTATTTAATGCGGCATCGGATCGTTGCTTGTACTCTTTTGTATACGTTAAAAAATCATTTACTGATTTCGTGTTGCCATCTGCGGATAGAGCTCTCAAAGACACATAATCGTCTGCCTCGACAAACCGAATCGCTTCAGGTAAAACTTTAGTTTTGTACTGAACATAAAATGCTTTCAAACCATCTCTAAACAAGGCTTCTTCCGGAGATAAATTGAGATTAGAATAGGTATCCAGAATCTTATCAAAGTTAACAAGTCCTAAGTTTAGGAGATCTAATTCATTGTCACTCTTAAGTGCGCTGAATCCCCTCGCTCGGAAAAAAACCTCATTTAACGCAGTCGCCAATTCGTTAATCGTGTCCGCCTTATTTTGCAGAACTTCACGGTCTCTACTTAATTTGTTCTGCTCATTATTTATGAAAAATAAAAATACAGATCCCATAATAATGATTAACGAAAAAACCAAGGCAATGATACGAAAATATCTATTTTTAATACTGTGATTAGAGCTGCTTCCCTTTGTCACTTAGGATCCCCTCCACAATCTGCAAGAGTTCCATAGGACTAAAAGGTTTTGGCATAAAATAACGTGCGCCTGCATCTACCGCTCGAAGACGGTCTACATCTTGGGCTTTGGCTGTTAACATTAAAATAGCTGTAGCCTTCTTTTTCTCATCATCCAGTTGGCCTAGGACTTCAATCCCTGTCATTTCAGGCATCATATAATCCAATATCACCAAATCATAATGATCCCGTGACAATTTTGAAAGCGCCTCTAATCCGTTCTCGGCAGTGTGTATCTCCACGTCTTCCAAATCTTCTAAGGTGTCTACGATTAACATTCGTAATACTTCTTCATCATCCACTACCATTACCTTTTGCATAGCTGCCTAGTTCCCTCCGCTTTAGATCTCTCCTGGTGCTCACAACATATTCAGAACCCAATTAGAACAAAAATCTATGAGCCAACCGCTCTATCCTCGACAATAACTCAGGCATATGGACCGGCTTCACTACATAATCATCGGCACCCATCTGCAGGGCATGTACAATATCCGCCTGATTATTTCTTCCCGTCAACATGATCACTAATATATTTACTTCCGGATACGTTTTGCGGATTCTTTCCAGAACTTCTACCCCATCCAGATCAGGCATCACACCATCCAGCAAAATAATATACTTCTCATCCACGGCATACCAATCCGATTGCAGGAAATCAAGCCCATTCGCATAGCTGCTAACCTTCACCTCAGCAATATTCTCCGGCTCCCAAATGGCGAACTGACTGGTCACAATTCTCCGAATTAGCGTATCGTCATCCACAACAATCACATTCAGAACCGAATGCTTTTTAGTAGTGGATAAATGGTCCGAATAAAGCGTTGTCTGATTCCTTCCAGCATGCTTACTAGCATAAAGAGCCTGATCTGCTTCCTCAATCAATTTATCGGCTATATTCTCGGCATCTGTTACCTCAGAAATCCCGCTAGAGATAGTCACATGAAAGATTTCATTTTTCGCAAAAAAGTCAGTCGCCGCAAACCGCTCTTGAATACGTTGTATAACCAACATTGCAGATTCCGCATCCGTGTGAGGTAAGAACACTGCAAACTCTTCTCCCCCATAACGGCAAAAGGTATCCTCCAGACGGATGGAATTCTTCACAAGCTCGGAAAAGCCCTGCAGAACTTCGTCTCCGATTAGGTGACCATATGTATCATTAACGTTTTTAAAATAATCCAAATCAATCAGCGCTAACGAAAATACGCGGTTGGTCCGCTTAAAATCACCAATCAGCTGCTTCATGACTTGATTAAAGTGTTTGCGATTGAATGCGCCGGTCAAATCATCCACGATGATGGACTCCTGCCATTCTCTCTTGAGCTGAAAGCGATTTTTGATCAATACCAGAAATAAATCAATATCTACAGGCTTCGGTAAAAAATCCATCACCCCCAGCGAATACGCCTGCATTTGCGTCGCTTTGGAGTACTCCCCGCTTATAATGATAATGGGAATTCGTTCTTTTTTAGCCTTGCCGATAATTTGGTTCAACACCTCAATCCCGCTTTTATCAGGTAAAAGAATATCCAGCAGAATGAGATCTGGTTTCGTTTCATAAAAGATTTTGAGTCCCCGTTCAGCAGATAAGGCAATGCTTACATAGTAATTCTGCCTCTCCAACGACTCTTTCAGATAAGCAACTAGCTCTACATCATCGTCGATAAGAAGAATATCATTCTGTGTGAGCGTCTCAGCAGGTCCCTTTTTATCCAATGCTTTAACAGAGCTTGAAGCTGCCAATGAATGGACATTAAACAATGGAATCAGTGGATATAAATAATCCCCCCATTCCTCGACTGACCAACTCTTAAGACTGCTTTCCATGAAATAGGGCAGCGTATCCTCGGCAAATTGTTCGACATCCGGTAATCCGACAGTACCAGCAGTGCCTTTTAAATTATGCAAAAAACGATAAATGTCCTTTTCCTTCACTTCCGACTGTTCCGTCCATTCCTGGAGGGTCATCTTCGTTCTTTGCTCAACCATATCTTTATATTTTTGTGTAGTCATATTTACTCCTTCAGACTAGCATATCAAACTCTCAGTTCATCACATTTTTTATAGGCTGTCAAATGAATTTTCTATAATTTCAGCTGCCAAAATAAATATTTAATCAAACTGACAAAAAACCTTTGGTTGAAGCTTGTTTCATCATTTGCAATAATAGTTGGAATGGTTCATTCCGTATACACGGTGAAATCAACAAATACAAAGGGAGGCTGTATTCATGAAGGGGATTATTACTGTATTAGGAAAAGATAAAGTAGGGATTATCGCTAAAGTATGTACATATCTAGCCGAACACAATTTGAACATTCTGGATATTTCGCAGACGATTGTTCAAGATTATTTTAACATGATGATGATTGTAGACATTTCTAGCTCAACTAAAGCTTTTGAGAATATTGTAGAGGAATTACATTTGCTTGGCGAATCGATTGGCGTGGAAATCAAGCTTCAGCATGAGGATATTTTTAATATTATGCACCGAATCTAGGAGGATGGCTGACCATGATATCACTAGTGGAAGTACAAGAAACGAATAAGATGATTCGTGAAATGAATCTGGATGTGCGTACCATAACGATGGGGATCAGCCTCATGGATTGTGCCCACACGGATATGCGCACCTTTAATCAAAATGTATATGACAAAATCACCAGATCCGCTGAAAAGCTCGTAAAGACGGGTGAAGATCTGGAAAGACAATTTGGGGTTCCTATCGTTAACAAACGGATTTCTGTCACACCCATCGCTATTGCCGCTGGTGCGGTGAAGACAGATACCTATGTACCTGTTGCTGAAATCCTGGACAAGGCTGCAAAAGAGGTAGGCGTTAACTTTATCGGCGGCTTCTCTGCACTTGTACAAAAAGGCTGCACCAAAGGCGATCGTATTTTGATTGACAGTATTCCTGAAGCATTGGCAGTCACTGAAAGAGTCTGCTCTTCGGTCAATGTCGGTTCCTCCAGAAGTGGAATCAACATGGATGCTGTGAAATTAATGGGCGACATCATTATCCAAACTGCGGAACGCACCAAGGATCGGGATTCCATCGGCTGCGCCAAGCTGGTAGTTTTCTGTAATGCCGTTGAGGACAACCCTTTTATGGCCGGAGCATTTCACGGGGTTGGTGAACGGGAATGTGTCATCAACGTTGGCGTCAGCGGTCCTGGGGTAATCAAACGTGCGCTCGAAGAGGTTAGAGGGCAGGATTTTGAAACCTTATGTGAAACCATTAAACGGACAGCCTTCAAAGTCACACGTGTCGGTCAGCTAGTTGCTCAAGAGGCTTCCAAACGGATGAATGTTCCTTTTGGGATTATCGATCTATCCTTAGCTCCTACTCCAGAAATCGGAGATTCCATTGCCGAAATCTTTCAAGTCATGGGTCTGGAGGAAGCTGGCGCTCCGGGAACGACCGCTGCTCTGGCGATCCTAAATGACAATGTTAAAAAAGGTGGCGTAATGGCCTCCTCCTATGTAGGTGGACTTAGTGGAGCCTTTATTCCGGTCAGTGAAGATCATGGCATGATTCAAGCGGTTCAGCGGGGTGCCCTTACACTAGAGAAGCTGGAAGCTATGACCTGTGTGTGTTCCGTAGGACTGGATATGATCGCTATCCCAGGAAGCACTACCAAGGAGACCATTTCCGGCATCATCGCGGATGAAGCTGCAATCGGCATGGTGAATAACAAAACCACTGCGGTTCGCGTGATTCCAGTAATCGGCAAGGACGTTGGTGAAATGGTCGAATTTGGCGGCCTGCTCGGATATGCACCAGTTATGGCAGTGAATGGCTTCAATTGCGCGAACTTCGTTAATCGTGGCGGACGAATCCCTGCTCCAATTCATAGCTTTAAGAATTAACAGAAACCTCAAACAGCAAGTCCCTATTTGTACATAGGAGACTTGCTGTTTTTTTATTAATCGGATGCTGAGCATGTTAGTTTACCTTGATTAAGCCCGTTGGATGCCGATATTAGGTGTTCCGCCAGTCAAATCGATAAATAATACATAATCATTTCCATCTGTGCCCTTCAGCACGAGACCAGTCTGACCTACAGCACCTACAGAAAAGTATCGAACCTGTTGCAGGCTGGTAGGAGCGCCTGGTGGCAATGTTGCTTGGTTCGTAGCGATCAACCGGGTTGCAGCTCTGATGGTGCCTGCCCCGCTAATTTCACCGGTTACCCCCAGATGACCGAGTATGGATTCACTGCCGTTCACATTTAGGCTTCCCATTATAGTCTGACTACCATTCAAATGCAGATTCGAATCGATAGTCTCATTTCCATTAACGTGCAGATCATTTTGAATGGTCTGACTTCCTGTAACTAGAACGCTATCGAAGGTTGGCAAGGCGATCATCCCTTTCAGGTTTTATAGTATATCTTATGTTAAACAAGCCAGCCCTGTCATAGATAGATATACAGCTTTCACTAAATCCGCTTTTTATCTTCGAGACTCTGATTAATGGTCTTATACCTAAAGTCAAAATAACCCCCTACACATATAATGATTAGCAAGACTCGGTGCTAGAGCGGACGACTGGCTCCACAGAATACAGGAGGAATTATGAAGAAGACAGCTAATAGGCTCACTCCTGAAAGGCCTTCAAGTCACGAAGTCACCATCAGCCAAGTTAATCCATCGCAACACCATAACCTCATCCTAGAGATGAACTCTTATAGAGCAGAGCCTTTGCAACGGGAACTCAAGCAATTAAGAATATTGCTGCTGGTTCCTACAGTGGCAAGTGATAAAATGCCTAATGTACGACTTTTTAAGGATCAACTAAGGCATTTGGTCAAAGAAGTACTTGCTATTAAATTCCAGCATAATCTGGAGGAATATTTAGCTCATTTTCAACCTGATCTAATATTAGCTCTAGGATCGGAGACCCTATTTCCGGAGGAGAACCTCCCTGCTCTGAAAGCTTCCAACGTTCCCAAAGCGGTATGGATGGCAGATGCCGCTTGTCTTACTCCAACAGAACGTAATCTGGCATTGTTGTTCGATTACATTTTCACACAGAACATAGCTAATCTGATCTATTATCAGGGTTTATGGGGCAAACATTCCAGCTTTCTCCCATATGCTGCGGATACGGATCTCTATTATCCAAGACGTGTGGAGGACTGTTATCAGAGTGACGTACTCATTCTTGGCGATTTCCAAATCGATAGTGTGCTTTACACGTTGGCGTATTCAGACCTACTTCAAGGCCTTAAGGTAATGATCGCCGGGCGTGGTTGGGAACCCCCCAGAAATTTCATTGATATCACCCATAGTAAAGAAATGTCCAGCTATTATAATGGAGCAAAAATCGTCATCAATTGCACTGGTTCTGTGCAGCAGATTATGGAGGTCACCGCTTGCGGCGTATTTCAGTTAGTGGAGGATCATCCCCATCTTCATAATTACCGAATTGCAGAAGAAGATCTCGTTCGTTTCCAGAACTTCAAAGAGCTCTCCGATAGCTTTAAGCACTATTTTTCACATAGTGAAGAAAGAAGAATTTCTGCCTCTCGTGCCCTAAAGGAACTTAAATATAACCATTCTTATATCCAGCAAGGAAAGTTACTGCTGAGAAAAATATTCAAGGAACCATAGGGGGTGACCTGACTTGAAATGCATTGCTTTTGTATTGCCTCAGTTTCATCAGATCTCAGAGAACGATTCCTGGTGGGGTGAGGGTTTTACAGAATGGACAAATGTCAGGAAGGCTGCAGCCCTTTATCCTGAACATGATCAGCCCAAGAAGCCATTAAATAATAACTACTATGATTTAACGGATCCTAAAGTGAAACAATGGCAGGCAGAGACGGCAAGGGCTCATGGCATTTACGGTTTTTGTTATTATCACTATTGGTTTAATGGCAGGCGGCTACTGGAACAACCGGTTCAGCAGATTCTTGCGAGCAAAGAGCCTGACTTCCCCTTTTGCCTTTCTTGGGCTAACGAACCCTGGACACGTAGCTGGGATGGTACCGAAGAGGATGTCCTGATGCCACAGGAATACGGAGAAGAACGGGATTGGCGAATGCACTTTTTTGCTTTGCTGGAAGCCTTCAAAGATGATCGTTATATCCGGGTGGAGGATAAGCCTGTCTTTATCATTTATCGATCTGCTAGTATCCCGCACTGTGAAGAAATGCTTCAATATTGGCGCGAATTGGCTCTGCAGAACGGACTTAAAGGACTTCATCTGGTCCGGACACTGGGCGGTTTCCCCCTAAAGAAAGAGCAAGGATTCGATGCCAGTCTGGAATTTGAGCCGCATTACACATTCGCACATGGCGGGGTTAAGCATTTATGGAGCTCAAAGCAGGTGGAGGATCAGAGGCATATCGTAATTGATTATGATGAGTTATGGGAATCCATGTTGGAGCGGACACCCCATAGAGACGGAGAAATCATATATCCGGGAGCCTTTGTCAACTGGGATAACACACCACGTAAAGGCCCTGCCGGACAAAGCACCTTAGGCGCTAATCCTCAAAAATTCGGCCAATACCTTTCACGACAAATTGAGCGCGCCAAAAAAATGTTCAAAAGTGAATATATTTTTATCAACGCCTGGAATGAATGGGCTGAAGGGGCCTACCTAGAACCGGATGTACGTTATCAATATCAATACTTGCAAGCCGTTAAGGAAGCCTTACAGTTTCATCACAAAGAAGATCCTTCTTAGCCGTAGCGCCAGAAGGATCTTTTTCATTTTATGTTATCTTTCAGATGACTGCACTTTGGCACTTCTTGCACTCACCAATCTCCAGCCAGTTAATAAAGCAGCCACTAGACATATCGATGCCGAGGTTACAAACACTACATGCATGCCCTCGATAAATAACTCTGGCCGACCAGGAACTAGCCCTGTCACCCTATAGCCGGCTTTACTGCTCATCACTTGAAAAAGTATTGTAGTAGCAATTGTTATGCCGACAACCATACCAACATTACGAACTAACGAATTGACACTACCCGCAGAACCAAGCTGTGTTCTTGGTACCTTAGACATGACAAGCGAATTGTTCGGCGATTGAAATAGACCACTTCCTATCCCCAGCATAGCGATCCACACACCTACCAGCACAACAGAGCTTCCTACATGAAGCTGTGCTAATCCGAACTGCGCAATAACCATGACCACCAGCCCTGCAAAAGTCAAAAATTCCGAGCCTATTTTATCCGATAGCGCTCCACTCATTGGAGCCACGACTACCATACATATCGGCAGCAGCATTAACAAAAAGCCTGCATAGAATGGCGATAAATTAAGCATGTTCTGTGCATAAAACGGCGCGATAATATTGAAGCAGAAATTCGCTGTAAATACGAGAAAACCACATAAGATACTTAAAGAAAACAACGGATTCTTAAATAATGACAGCTGCAACAGCGGTTCTTTTCTGCGAAGCTCCATCCATATGAAAGCAACGAAGCTGACTACAGCAACAATTATTGATGTAACAATTAAGCTGTTACCATATCCAAGCTGTTGACCTAGTAATAATCCTGCGAACAAAGTAATAATAAAGACAGCGAACAGTAAACTGCCCGGCACATCAATCGAAGATTTCACTCTCGTTAAATCCTTAGGCAATACCTTCCAGCCAAAAAATATAGCGATCAGGCCAATAGGGACGTTTACCCAAAAGATATACTCCCAGCCTAAGGTGGAAACCATAATCCCGCCTAAACTTGGGCCAGCTATACTTCCCAGAGACACGAATGTACCAATGAAACCAAGGGCTTTGCCACGCTCCGTGGCAGGAAAGATATCCGTAACAATTCCCTGACTGTTCGCCATGGTCATCGAAGCACCTAAGGCTTGAACAACGCGTGAAGCAATTAAGGCTGGTAAGCTTACACTAAGCCCACACAGCATAGATCCAATAACAAATACAATCGTGCCAATCTTAAAAATTCGAATCTTTCCTACGATATCTCCAAGCTTGCCGAAGAAAAGGATCGCCGCACAGATCGCCATTAAATATCCTGTTGTTACCCATTCGATTTGCGCCATGGGCAGCTTCAGTTGTTTGGATAGCTCAGGCAGAGCAATATTGACAATACTACCATCAAGGGTGGACATGAACGTAAAAATATTCAGAACAATTAAGATCATCCAGCGTTTCTTCTGAATTTCTTTATCCTCCTGATAGGTTGCACTTACAGAACTCATAACTAACACCTCATTAAATATTAATAATCACTGTTTAGTTGCGCACGCAACCAAACTCACCATACCCAGTGTACAACAATTTAGTTGCGTGCGCAACGACTTTATTGTACACTTTATTTCAAGGCAACAAATGAGCGAACATATAACCCAAAGAGGTGTCTATATTGGCAAGAGAGCCTATCGGGAAGCTAATTTCCCATCTTCACCGTCAAAATCAAAAGAAACTGGTTAAGCAATTTGTCCCCTATGGAATCGGTAGTGGTGGACAGCATAGCTTTCTTAAATTGATTCTTTCTCGGCCAGGCATTACTCAGGATCAGTTAACTGCCGAATTGAAGTTCGATAAAGCAACTACAGCACGTTCTGTGAAGCAATTAGAGAACTCGGGATATATCGAGCGCAAAGACGATCCTAATGATCGACGCTCTCACCTTCTATATCCTACCCCGAAAGCCATCGATTTCTTCCCAGTTTTACAGTCCATCTTAGATGAATTTAATAAAAGCCTTGTGGGCCATTTAACCGATGAAGAAGTAGAGAAACTACATTTCCTGCTGCAAAAAATCAGCAAAAACGAAGAATAGAACATAAGAAAAAGGATGTCCCACAGCCATTAGGCTGTTGAGGCATCCCACGTTTACTTTTGCTTTACGAGCTCAGTAACTTCTTCCGTAATCTCTTCTCCGCCCATACTCTTCCATTTAGCTACAAACGCATCAAAATCACTAAGCGGTGAATCACCCACAATGATATTTAAGAACGTCTCATTCTCCAGATTCTGCAGTTCCGACCATTTAGTCTTCATAAGCCGGGTGTTCCCATAAAAGACCCCACGCACTCCCTCTATAGCAGTTGAGGTTAACACAGCTACTCCGTATTTATACGCATTCGCTGCTTTCCAGCCTTCAAGATCTTTTTTGGGCTGCTCTGTTTCCGCTACCCATTGATCATAAATGAGCCGGGTATCAGAATTTAATGTATCCGGGTCTATCTTTCCGTGCAAAGCCTGCTGGATATCAGCATAATGTTTCTCAATCGCATCCCTATAATCTATCAGAAGATCGAACGGATAATAAGCACGCAGCTGAATGCCTGTCTGCGCAGAGAAATCACCCAGCTTTTTTACCTCCTCTTGATTAGGATCCTGTCTTCTTTCGAGTCTTGTAAACACGTTTAATTGCTTGATTACAGCCTCAGGATGTTCAAACCCTTTACGCACAACAAGATATCGATCTGTTACCGGCGCTAAATGAGCGACAAACTTACCGGAATCGTCAACTGGAGCTGCATATGCTCTCCATTCTGCCTTCGTATCCAAAGCCACTGCCTCTGATAAAGGATAATAAGGCATCCACCAAGGACCAAAAAACATCCCAGATTTACCTGTAATAATAGGCTCCTGAGTTTCCTTGTATAGTGCAAAGTCCGGATCCAGCAACCCGCGTTTATACCAATCAGCAAGTTTAGCAAGCGCTTGTTTGGTCTCTGGTGTAATGGAGCCATACACGATATTGCCGTTGTTATCCTTAATCCAATTCGTGGGGAAAGCGTGAAATGCACTAAACACAGCATCCAGACCATTAACTAATGGTTTAGTTCCATATACGATATTTTTGTAGCCGCTTAGACCGACAGTATCTCTTTTTCCATTTCCATCAGGGTCTTTTTCAATAAAAGCTTTGGCAATTTTCTCGATGTCTTCAAAAGTTTGAGGAGGCCGCAGCTCCAGCTTCTCCAGCCAATCCTGACGTACCCAGAGCAGCACGGGAGAGTCAGCATCAATAGCTACATTCGGTAATCCATATAGTTTACCATCGCGGGAAGCGTCCTCTAATGCCTCACCCTTTGTAGAATTGTACATATCCTTGATAAGTTCAGATCCATATATTTTATAAGTCTCTGTCAAATCTTCAATCATATCATTATCAATTAATTTCTTCAGTTGATCCCGATCCACAACCATGGCATCAGGCAAATCGTTGCTATCAATGGCAAGCTGTACCTTTTGCGTAAAAGCATCCTCACCCTTCGCTTCCCAGGAGTGAACCACTTTGATATTCGTAATGCTCTCTAAATAACGGGTGATTGGATTGTTATCGTTGCTGTCACCTGTATTAAGTCGCGAGTCGGGAACCTTAAACCCTACTCGTATCACAATCGGATCCTCATATTTGCTATAAGCGATAGAAGTATCTTCATCCCCTGCCTGAGGGCTTGCAACCGAATCTACAGTACCGATATTGTCACGACATGATGTCATTCCAATGACCATAAACACTAGGAGGATAGATTTCCAAAATTTCATATTTGGTTTTTCCCCTCCGCACGGAATTCACTTGGTAATTTACCAATACGTTCTCTGAACAATCTGCTGAAATAACGATCATCCTCAAAACCGGACCGCGAAGCAATCTCACAGACGGGAAGAGTAGTCTCCAGCAGCAGTGATTTGGCGAGTTCCAGCCGCATTCCCCGTAAACATTCACCAAATGTCTCTCCGGCAAAACGAGCGAAACATTGGCTGAAATAACCACGGCTCATATTAATGACGGCTGCTACGTCGCTCTGATTGATTTTGTCACCTGCATGGCTCTGCATATAACGAACTGCACGAATAAGACAGGACATAACCTCTTTAGTTAATCCAAGTTCCAGCATTCTTCGTCCCACATGATCAGAAAATCGCCGCAGCCAGTTCTTCCAATGGCACCAGTTCAGATTATGGGAGATGTCCCTTTCCAGTTGAGCAGCATCTTCAGGCTTTAATAGTAAAGAGCTCCAGCTTTGTATTAGAGAGTGTGCAAACGCCAGAAACTGATCAGAACGGGGTTTCTGCTGAAGTATGTTTGCTACAAATTTCTCCCACTCATTTCCATCAATTGTCCACTTCAAATTCTGTGCTTGCTCCAGCAGATTATCCGCCTCTTGTTTTGAGTAGGGAGCCGCTGCTTCCTTCTTTATGTCTTCATATTTCAATGAGGTCAAATCCTCTGGTTCAGGATGATAAAATAGAATACGGCGTAATTTCGCAGTGAGCTGTTCCTCCAGTTCCTGCAAGGGTTGATCTCTCAATCCACTGATCAGCGCGGTCTGCCATCGTCCGGATAGCTGGATCTTAAGCTCACGTTTGCTCTCATCTATTGAGAAACGATGTAATAAGGGCGACATCCACATCTCATGAAAAGTAATGAGCGGATTATTTTTCACGCTGGACAGCTGAAATAATTCTTCTTCATTGCACTGATGATTTAGGGGCAAATACAGCAGAGCCTTATCAGCAGCCATACGTTTACTTTCCCCACGAACCAGAGCATCCCGTGTATTGTCCTCCCATTTAATACGATCGACAAGACGTCTGATGGTTTCATCCGCATTTTCCATCTCAAGCAGTGTTTTTACAATATAGTCAACGGCTCCTAAACGCATAGCCTCCTGAACATAGTCAAATTCATGATGACAAGTAAGGACAACACAGCGAATGCCTGCGAACCGTTGTCTAACCATTTTAATGAGCTCGAAGCCTGAAATGCCTGGCATGGTCAAATCCACAAATAATAAATCTACTTCCTGCTGTTGAAGCAGCTCCAAAGCAGATTTACCATCACCTGCCTCCCCAACTATAACAATCCCTAAGGATGACCAGTCGATCAGGGAAATGAAGCCTTTTCGCACGAGTCTCTCGTCATCGACAACTACAGCCTTAATCATCGAAGTCCTCCTTACCTTTCCTCGGAATCACAATGGATACAACCGTACCTTCTCCTGGATTACTGAACATCTCTAGCTTCATTTGTTCTCCATAATAGGTTCTAAGCATCCGGTTCACATATGAAAAACCAATTCCAAGTCCCCTTTTTTTCGCTCCATCATCAGACAACAGCTGATCTAATGTATCTGCATCCATCCCAGCGCCATTGTCTCTCACACATAGCTGAACCTCTCCTTCACCATGTTTCGTTATCTCAACATCTACCTTGCCATTATCGCTTAATCCATGATAAATCGAGTTCTCCACCAGAGGCTGAAGCAAAAATCTCGGGACAGCCACAGACAATACATCCTCATCAGCTTCAACGTTAAATTCAAATTCATAATCATAACGAATACGCTGCAGCTCCATATAATTTCGAATCGCTTCAATTTCCTCGCCAATGGTAACAATGATGCTTTGCTTGCCCAGATTATAATGCAGCACCTTTACAAGAAGAGTGACCAGCTTGTCGATCTCCTTCTGGCCGTTTAACCGGGCCATCCACTGTACCGTATTTAAGGTATTATGCAAAAAATGAGGATTGATCTGGCTGAGCAACTTCTCAATCTCAAATTGGCTTTTCTGTTTCTCATTATGGGCAACCGCAACAATCAGCTCATTCACCTGTTTTTTCATCTGCTGAAAGTTGGTAAGCACGAAATCAAATTCTTCCACATTCGTATAGGCTACCGGAGCGGTAACATTTTCCGCCATTCGGTTGATTTCAAGGTTGACCTTACGCAACGGACCATAAATTTTCCTCCAGATGATCCAAGCCAGAAATCCGGCAAAAAGAAGGGTGGAGAAGGCAAGTAAGATCATTTTATAAAACCAAGAATAAATTTCACTGTTGAATTCTGATTTTTTCACAACAGCAATAAGTTTCCAGCCCTGAGGACTCGCGTAACGAAACAGATGATATCCGCTTAGCGTTTCATGGGTGAGATTGGAGTTGCTTCCCGCAGCTTTAATAATACTTAGCGGAAGTTTGCCGTCGATCACTTTTGTACTATTACCTTGCTGATTGACCAGCAGATGATTTACTTTCATCCCGTAGGACTCCTGATTGAAGATTTTGCGAAACAAACTATAATTCGTCTCCAAATAAATATAAAGCTTATGCTGGCCCGGCACACGGACAATCCGCTGCTCCGAGAATACGAGATTATCACCAACAGCGTACATAGTGGGATGTGGTCCATAATAGTCAGCCCCGTTATATCGCATAAAAGACGGCAATGTACTGATATCAAAATTTCTGCGTGCGCTCATGTTGGTGAACAGAACGGGATCATCGCTGTCCGGCATAATGTAGGCTGTAAGTCCAATATAAGGGTTCGTAAAATTGACTAGATTGATCTTCTGGTTGATGGAATTCATCATTTGCGATTTGCGAAAAATTTGTTTTTCCTGAATAAATGAGGACATCTCCTGCACAATCTGACCGTCCAGAGCAAACTGTTTGGAGGCAAAATCCATATTGTCGATGGCATTCTCCAGGCTTGAGGCTTCCTGTCTCAGACTAGCGCTGATCCCGTTGCCAATTTTACCTGAAAGGATGGAGTAAATAGAGGTGTAGGTTACGAATCCTACTAAGAGAAGCGGAAGTAGTGTTCCGATTACTAGATAGATAAATAAGGTATTACGTAAGGATTTGACAGCTGGAGTATGACTCCGCAGGGGTACTCTTACCATCTGGATTATCCTCTTCTTTCTATCTGAAAGCGTTTTATATTAATGTGAGGATACCACATTTATCCTTAATTGAATAGAATAAGGCAGAACAGCCTCCACGCCGCCCCGCCTTATTTTATAGTTACTAGCCGTGTTTATTTAACGCTTTTACGAGCCTCGAACAATTCCTCAGCCTTTTTAATCGAGAAATCCATAACTTCGGAATACCCAAGACCATTTACCTTATCATGCATTTCTTTATTCAATTTATCGTATTCCGCTTGATCTTTAGCAAAGACCATTTTCCAGGAAATCTGTTGAATAACCGTACCGATTTGTTTATTCTTTTGTTCCACTGTTTTATCCATGGTTAATGGCTCTTTGCCAGTGAAGCCTTGTGGTGCTACAGCCAATAGATTGTTTTTCTCAAAATACTCCTTAGGAGTCAGAACGCCCATTTTCGCTCTCCAGTCACTATCAAGCTTGGATGGGTTACGCTCTAGGGTTGTTGTCCACAGATTATGATCGAATGGCTCACTATTCTCTGGATTCACCATCGCCGGAACCACAAACGAGAAGTTCATTTGATTGGAGCCATAGTAGTAGTCACCACCGCCGTATTCAGCAGGAACTTGAGTATTCTGTTGATCAGTATAAGCTTTCCAACCAAAATCAGTCACTGCAGGTTTGCCGTTTGCATCAATATCCCAAGTCAGACCTTGAGGTCCGTTAGGTACTGCTGTACCACTTCCTGCAGAAATCATTGCACCTTCCGGTGTGTACATCCAGTTAATGAATTCCATAATTCTAGCAGGCTCCTTAGCTTTTGCGCCGATTGCAATAATACCGTTACCACCGTAAACATTGAAGCCTGTGGAATACATCAATTCATCTTTGAACGGAACCAGCGCAAAACCTTTACCTTCGGCTGTTCTTTCTGGTGTATTGTAGTTGGCAGCTCCAAGCCAAGGGAACCAAGAGAACAATAGACGACCATCTTTGTATTTCGCTACAACATCGTCAAATTTTTGCGTCATAGAGTCCGGATCAACCAGACCCATTTGGTTAGCTTCAAAATACAGTTTGAGCGATTTCATGTACCAGCTATCTTCGGATAAGAAGTCATAATACTTTTCTTCATCTGCCTTAACATACACAGCAGTATCAGGAATTTCGTCATAGCCCATCATGTTAGCGAACTGTTTAGCCAATGTCATTTTATAGTTGCCATCCCAATCAGACCACATCGAGAAAGCATAGGTTTTTTTGCCTTGTTCATTCTTAGGCTCGAGCTCTTGCATTTTTTTCAGCACAGGCAGATAATCTTCAATCTTTGTAATTTCTGGCGCTCCAATTTGTTGGTAAAGATCAAAGCGCAGGTCTGGACCCCAAGTCATATCTTTTCCTTCAGAGGGTCCGGATGGATTAGAAGCTACGCTGTTCCCCATACCAAAGACTGATGATCCACCGCCAAAAGCTACCTTTGCTTTCTCAATAGCTTTTGGAAAAGTGCTAGAAATGTCTTTTCCGTATTTGTCCAAAAGACCGTCCTGTGTCCAGTCCAAGAGCAGCTTTCCTTTGATGGCGTTTGGATAGTGGTTCTTGTCGTCACCGAAAATGATGATATCTCCAAGATCTCCGGAAGCCATCATTGCAGAGATTTTGGTATCTCCACCAGTCAGGTTTGAAGCTACAATGTCCATTTCGATGTTGAA
This sequence comes from Paenibacillus sp. FSL R7-0048, assembly GCF_038004505.1. Lineage (NCBI taxonomy): Bacteria > Bacillati > Bacillota > Bacilli > Caryophanales > Paenibacillaceae > Paenibacillus > Paenibacillus sp. FSL R7-0048. Next base: position 4,710,670 of record NZ_JBBORF010000001.1, read on the forward strand.
CTTATCCTTGATGATTTTTGCAAACCATCCGGTCTGTGGACCGGCATAGTTAGCGGTTGTTGAGAATACAGTCAGCTTCAGCGGCTTGGAATGATCAAGCGCTCCGTCATCCGGTGCTGCTGTCTCTTCCGCCGGGGCATTCGTGGCAGCCGACGTAGGTTTCTCTGTGCTCGTGTTTTTGCCCGAGTTAGCCGTATTATTCCCCCCGCCACATGCTGCAAGAACGAAGACCAGGATTACGGATAGCATGACAAGCGATGCTCTTCTTATTCTCATTGCTTTATACCCTCCCTTTCATCTCTTCACTTATAGTTCAACTCTGCTTATTGCAGAGGAAAACCCAGTTCTGGTCCAGAGCGGCAACCCATCAGCCTTTAACCGCACCGATCATAATTCCTTTGACGAAAAAGCGTTGGAAGAACGGATACACGATCAAAATCGGCAATACGACGATCATCGTTACAGTCATCCGCACAGAGGTTGGAGTCTGCATATTCGCTGCACTAGCGGCCATATCTGGCGAATTACGAATTAAGGCTGCAAGCGAGCTGGATTCGTTCAAATAACGCCATAATAAGAACTGGAGCGTAAAGTATTTCGTATCTGTCATCAGAAACGCCGTATCAATAAAGGCATTCCACTGATTCACCGCTGAGAAAATCGTAATCGTAGCCAAGATAGGTGTCGTAAGAGGAACAATGATACTCCAGAACACCCGGAAGTAACCTGCTCCATCCATTGACGCCGACTCCTCAAGTGAGGGCGGAATTGCCTCGACGAAGGTTTTGACCAAAATGATATTAAAAGGAGTAATAATGGTTGGCAAAATATAAGCCAGATAATTATTAGTCAGATGCAAGTTATGCATGGTGATATACCATGGGATCAGCCCTGCGCTGAAATACATCGTAACTACAACACTGCGGTACCAAATACTCCGGCCCCACATTTCCTTTTTGGTGAACAAGTACCCAAGAAATGCCGAAGATCCAACGGTGAGCAAAGTACCAACAACTGTTCTATAAATAGAGACTGTCGCCGCATGGCCTAAACCACTGATTCTTAGAACCTTACTATAGTTATCAAAATGGATCTGCCTTGGATAAAATTTGATATACCCTGCTGCGCTAAGATCATTCGAACTGATCGTATTAATGAACAAATAGTAGAATGGATAAATGCATGACAGGGTGAACAATCCAAAGAGTGTGTAGATAATAATTTGAAAGATTAATTCTCCAGAAGTTAGTTTTTTCTTTCTCAAATGGGATCACCCCTGCCTTAAATGATAGATTCGTCACGCACCATCTTGGATAATGTGTTTGCCGCGAACAGTAGAATTACACTGACAACCGACTTCAGCATACTGACAGCTGTGGCAAACGGAAAGTTGTTAGCGAACGCAATATTGTATACATAAAGATCCAGCACTTCTATGGAATCTTTATTCATCGCATTTTGAAAGGCAAAGTACTGCTCCATCCCGTTATTGACCAAGTTACCTATGGAGAGCAGCAGTAGGACAAAGAAGGTTGGGATAAGACCCGGAATGGTAATATGCCAGATTTTACGGAATCGGCTTGCACCATCCACCTCTACGGCTTCATACAACTCCTGATCAATGCCTGCGATTGCAGCAAGATAGAGAATGGCACCCCAGCCTAACGATTTCCACCAATACCAAATGATCATCGTGACCCAAATATTTGAGCTGGAGGCTAAAAAGTTATAACCCTCATCAACGATTCCAAGCTGCACTAAAATGTGTGTGATGACCCCGTTATCAACGGAAAACAACGAGAAGGCCAATGCATATACCAGAATCCAGCTGATAAAGTTCGGAATCGTGGTTAGCGTCTGCACCATCTTGCGATACCAGCCTGACTTAATTTCGGTCAGGAAAATCGCAAAGATCACTGGAAATATCGAGGTGATTAGTCCAAGTGAACTCATGGCAAGAGTGTTCTTCAGCACGCGCACAACCTCTGCGGTCTGTGTTGGATTGGATACAATCGTCTTGAACCATTTCAACCCGACATATGGCGTGTCAGACAACGGTATTCCGGGAATGAAATCATAAAATGCATAAATCCATCCGCTGATCGGCAGATAATAGAAAATAAAGGTGACAACAAGAAACGGAAAAGCCATGAAGAACAACTTATGTTTGTTCTTCATCTTCCAGCGGGATCGATGAACCGGATCGACGCTGGGAAGTAATTCACCAGAAGGTACCCCCATGTCGGAATCTCCTATACCCAGATTTTGATTACGTTTTCATAGTATCAGAACCTTTACGTATGACGAGATAGATCACAGAACGGCCTCACTGGAGAACCGTCTGATGCTTGTGAACCAAATTCGCATCTATTTCGACCATTTTCTACCTAATCGCTGTAGGTCTAGTGATGGAGAGCCTACATGCCTTTTGGCTTATAAAAAGCGGCAGGATGACGGAAATTCCCGTCATCCTGCCGCTGAAAGAGATGGTTTGCTAAGGAGCGCTTGGGAGCTATGGGCAACTAGACTCTCCTCGTTCACTACATCAACTATGGTGCGCTTTGTCCTCTTCATCTGCTACATCAAACTATGGTGCGCTTTGTCCTCTTCGTCTGCTACATCAACTATGGTGCGTTTTGTCCTCTTCGTCCGCTACATCAACTATGGTGCGCTTTGTCCTCTGCATTTGTTATGGTCTTTCACACTTCATAGTTTTGGCATCGGACCCAGATGCACTTATTTCCGGAATTCAGCGCTTTTCCTCGTGCTATCGGACTCAGGTGCAGCTATTCACTCAAATATAGTCCAAATATGAGTAAATTCATGCCGATAAGAGCTATACAGTCCGAAACTACGGCAAAGTAGCTCAAAAATCAGCAATAGCGACTATGCGGTCCGCAACACTCCATCCATCATTCTTGGGCGCACTTCTATCTAGAATCCATCACATTTGCTCATGCTGTCGGACTCAGGTGCACTTATTTCCGGGTTTCAACACATTTTCTCGTGCTATCGGACTCAGGCGCAGCTATTCACTCAAATATAGTCCAAATACGAGCATATGCATGCCGATAAGAGCTATACAGTCCGAAACTACGGCTAAGTAGCTCAAAAATCAGCAATAGTGACTATACGGTCCGCAACACTCCACCCATCATTCTTAGGCACACTTTTCTCGAGAATTCATCGCATTCCCTCATGCTGTCTGACTCATTCTTGAATCCATCGCATTCCCTCATGCTATCGGACTCAGATGCTCTTATTTCCAGAATTCATCGCATTTACTCAACCTTCGAACTCAGCTCCTTTACTTCGAGGGTTCATGCTCATTTGTACTCCCAACCACACATAAAAAGCAGCCTCTCAAATGAGAAGCTGCTCCATCACTTTACAACCCTAGTTTGTTTACAACCAATCCACTGCATTCCGCATAATGCGCACTACATTCCGCTCGTCATTCGAATGCCCGCGCCTTCCGCCATTGCCTAATGCCCGGGCGCCTGATCTTTCCCCTCCGCGGAGGCATCCATTTTCTGGCGCCCCATAAAAAAGGAGGCCAGCAAAGCTAACGCAGCAGGAATAACCGCCCAAGCGAAGGTGTTCGCAATGGAAGAGGAAAGTCCCTCTGTAATTTTGCTCAAAATTTCCGGTGGAATCAGTGCTCTAGTCTCAGGCGACAGCAGGGAATGCGGATCTTTAAAATCCATAACCCCAGCAGCCCCCGCAGAAGCAGCTCCTCCTCCATTTGCTGTGAGCAACTTAGTTAGACTGCCCGAGAAATAATGGCTTTGAATAATGCCAAATGTGGTTATTCCGATGGTCATGCCAAGCGAACGAATGAAATTCAGTGTTGCGCTGGCGGAGCCGCGTTGCTGCGCAGTCAGACCATGAATGGCTGCCGTGCTTAACACAGAGAAGGAAGCGCCAATGCCTAATCCGATTAAAATCATATACAAGGTAACCAAGAGACGTGAAGCTTCCGGAGTAAGCGTTGCTACCAGTCCTGTGCCGATCACCAAAAGTACAAACGTAGGAATCAGCAGATTGCGGTAACTGGTTTTTGCCATCAGGAATCCTCCCGTTGTGGCGGTAATTACTGAGCCGACCATCATCGGCAGCAGGACAAGTCCCGAATTGGTAGCCGAACCCCCTAATACACCTTGGATAAAGATCGGGATATATACGGAAGCCACGATAAATGCAGCACCACTAAATAGCGCGCACAGAATGCTGACGGCGTACAGTCTTTTTTTGAATAACGCAAAGGAAATGATCGGCTCTTTCGCTCTCGTCTCTACAAAAAGGAACACTGCCGCCAATATAGCAAAAGCTGCAAATAAGCCGAGGATCATCGATGAGCCCCAAGCGTATTCTTTTCCACCCAGCTCCAACGCAAACATTAAGCAGATGACAGAGCCCAGCAATGTGCCCGCACCCAGCCAATCAATAGGTTGTTTGGAATGCTCATGTGACTCTTTATAAAAGAAAACGACCATCACAAAAGCCAACAGTCCAAGCGGTAAGTTAATATAAAATATCCACTGCCAAGCAATATGATCGGTGATATACGCGCCTAGCAATGGACCAAAAATACTTGATAATCCAAATACCGCACCAAATGCACCGCCCAGCTTGCCCCGTGTCTCCAGCGGTACGGCGTCGAACATTATGGCAAAAGCAATCGGCACTAGCGCGCCGCCTCCAATTCCCTGAATCGCCCGATAAGCAGCCAGCTGAGTAATCGTATCTGCCGTCCCGCAAAGCGCTGAACCCGCCATAAATACAATAATCCCAAAAACAAAAAACTTTTTACGCCCATACATATCAGACAGCTTGCCAAAGATAGGCATCCCCGCCATCTCAGCTACGAGATAAGCTGATGTTACCCAGACAAATTTGTCCATACCGCCTAGTTCCCCAACAATATTGCCCATTGCTGTAGCAACGATGGTGCTGTCCATGGAGGCCATCAGTATTCCCAACAGCAGACCTGCGATTACAATGCCCAGATTGGGCGCTTTGGCAGAACTCATTTATTCCACTCCCCATTGTCAAAAGATCTATAACTATGTGTTACAGCTTTACTTGATGCCTCACTATTGCATTCTTGTGAATCTCCAAAGCACTACGGTATTCCACAGTATCAATCTCACAGTCCACACCGATGATTACCCGATCTCCTCTGACAATATTTGCTTTTGTATTATTCAGCTCTATCGTATCGCCTTCAATGAGCCCAGCCTCAAAAAGCACTTTAGGATTCTGCTTCATCAAATGCAGGAATTTTCCGGTCTTGCTTTTTTTGATCGTTAAAGCACTGCCTCCAACCTCTTTCGCTCTACTTAGACCATATAAATTGATCTCCAGTTGCTCCGCACTTAGCAGTCCTGCCACATTGAGAGCGCCTGAAATACGCAGATGTTCACCTTCACAATTACCATTAACCTCCAAATTACCGTTAAGATGAATATCGTCGATTTTTACGGAGGCTGCTTTAATTTCCCCCTGCCCCCGCAAGGAATCACCTTCAAGATTACCCATAAGTGTCATCTCACCGGTTATTTTCATTTTGGTCATTAGCAGGTTTCCATCTACCCTGGCATTTCCAGTCAGGCTCAGCTTCTCACAATCTACATCCCCTGCAAAATGACCTTCCCCAGTAACCTTAATATCCCGAAAAAAGCCTCCCGCTGAGGTCGTTGTGCCCATTATTTTCAAATTACTCCGAATTGTTTCTTCAGTCACCGATCTTCTCCACCTTTCCAACCTTTGCTTCAGGATGTACTGTGATCTGATCACGATACTCTATCCGTTCGACAGTACAGCCTGGACCTACAATCACAATATTGCCCCTGATAACATCAGCCGTTGTATATTCCAAATCAATAAAATCTCCTTCAATAGTCCGAGCCCGCAGCTCCGATCTTAATTTAGGGATGATTCCACTTAACATTTTGCTCCAGACTCCACTATTCGTTTGCCGGATCACTAGACTCTCCACACCAATTTCATGTGCCTTTCCCTGCCCTTGCAGTTTGAAGTCTACATGTCCTGCACTAAGTAAACCTCCGACACTAAAGCTTCCTTCCCCCGTAAAATCCTCAAGCTCACAATCACCCTTGATATTCAGCATTCCATGAAGAGTGCAGCTTTCTCCCCGAATGCTCTCTCCGACAGTAATCATTCCGTCCACTTTTAGGGAGTTAAAACGCAAATGGCCCAGCACTTTCATCGTTCCATTGCATTCCGCTTCTTCCGCCGAGAGATCATTCTTCAAATTCATATGCCCGTTTCCTTTAAAAATTCGTGTCACGATGGGTCCCGTTACTTTGCCTACACCATCGATTCGCACGCTGTTGTAAGTACCTCCTGCCCCCCCGCTGACTCCGTTTATAATCAGATCCGGCAGCTCTCGTTTGTCCATTACACTAACCCCCTATTCAACAAGCTTAAAAGCAAGCTTACCTTTCAATTGTTCTATTACATCTGCACTTAGTATTTTACTGACCAGCTTTACCCCTTCATCGAACCATAACTCCGCTGGTGCCTGAGCCAGAATAAAGGATGACACCCCCATTTTGCGGATAAAAAATAACTCCCAGCTGCCACTCTCAAGATTGGAGGCTTTATCCATTAAGGTTCGAAACAGCAGCTCTGCTTCCTCCATACTCATCTCCCCTGCACTAAGCAGGCGATCTACAGCCAATAAATAAGTGAGTTGATCGAAGCTATATCCATTCTTGACACCGAGCCTCTCTCCAAATTTCGCCAGCGTCATCGACGAAACAATGTTACGTTCTATAATTTCCGCAGCAGATACACTTACTCTGTCAAAAGAAGCCTTATCTGATAGCTTATCAGCCATTTCATCCAAAGAAAGTCCATCTTTCATATTCACAATATTATCGATACGGGACAAAATCATGTCTTTTGGAAAAAAAGTCTCCTGTCCAGTAAACGTAGATTTACGGATAAACCATTCCTCTGGAATCAACTGCTTCCGCTTCCAGCGGTACAATTGCCCATAAGATATACCGGTTAAATCCAATAGCTGCTTCTTTGAGATCAAATCCTCTTCCATGCTTATCACTCCTTGAAGCCATCGTAACATAACACTGTTACGTTGTAAAACCAATAAATTAAACTCACCTCATACCTACCTACGCTAGCAACCATCGTGTCCTAACGTCTCCCCCAAAGATTTTAAAGCATACCTTAAGAGCAGACCTCCGTCTTGAGAAGGATTTAACGGTCATTCACTATTTTTCCACCCAAAAAAAGACTGCCCCCGCCGCTATAAATGGCAGCATGGAACAGCCTTCTCTTAGAATGATTTTTACGATCTGCTAATCTTACTGAACAAAAGTATAATGTGCTGAATCATATTGCGGACCGGATTTCTCATAAGTGAACCAGTACTCAATACTGCTGCCAGCGCTTAATCCACTCACCGTCTGCTTCCATGTTCCTGAATTATTAGTCATCCTGTAATTAAGCTGGGAACCCCCGTTAATCTTGTAATGCACATCTACATAAAGGGCACTGGTTACAGGTGTGATATAGATACTCGCCTCTGTAGCAGAAAGTCTCGTTACCCCTGCTGTAAAGTCAGCCGTCACATGATCACCGCCTCCGCTGCCTCCAGTGGGATTAGTAGTAACTGTTGCGGTATTACTAGCGGAGGATAAATTACCTGCTGCATCTGTAGCTTTTACTGTAAACGTATAGGCTGTGCTTGGAGTAAGTCCACTAACAGTAGCTGTAGTTCCCCCCACAGTGGACACCTGCTGTGTTCCGCGATAAACAATATAACCTGTAACGCCAACATTATCGGTAGAAGCGGACCAGCTTAAGCTAACTCCTGTATCCGTCTTACTGGTTACCGCTAGATTAGCGGGAGCGGTTGGCGCGGTTGTATCCCCAGTATTACCACCACCCGTCAAATATTGACCTGTGAATGGATTAAACCGGTGCAGGGACATTATTAACCAACCTGTGCTGGAAACACAGTTTTGCTGCGCCATCACCCAATAACTATTGCTGGACCCTTTCAGCGAGTAGGGAATACCCCCAAGCGAAGCACCGCTTGTGCCTTGTTTTTTAATAATCTCTGTATTAATAGCGTCTGCCTTCGAGGCATTGCCTTGCAGATAATAAGCGAGCGACATGAATGCGCTTCCTTCAAACCATACGTCAGCACCCGTATTGCCAATTTGATTTCCGTTATCGTCATACGCTGGCAATACTTCATCTGTCCAGTCAAAATCATATCCGGTGAGCGTATTCCCAGCATCATTGTAAGTAAGCGTCTGCTTGTAACGCGGATTCGCAAGTGTTCCCGGGGTGCCGGAGGCATTTTCCACATAGGTTAAGCTTGCGCCGTAGTTATGTGTTCCGGATACGCCTAAAGCTAATACTCCCCAAGGATTCACGTCTAAAGGTATTTTGGGGTCGATCAGATTTGTATCGTTTTTCCAGCCCCCCTTGAAACGTTTGACTGTGTCATCCCACACATAATTATCCAGGAAGGTTTTGACTCCAGAAGCCGCACTGTTATAAGTGGCTGCCTTTGAGGAATCCACCGAAGCATAATACTGCAATACCCGGTAAATATCGATATTGTGCTCGGTTGAGCTCCAAGGCTCATCGGAATTACTCCAACCACTCCATCCCCCTGCGATACTGCCATTAGCCTTTTTATACTGTAAACTCCAATCTAGTGCTTTGAGCGCCATTGGACGATACCGTGAATCATTATATTGCTTCTCATAAGCCATAGCAGCCATTGCCATCCATACAACGGGTCCCACATGTTTACGGATTTCTTCTCCGAAGCCGTTGTTATACCAATAAGAATTCAGCCAGAAGCCTGATGGATCTTGAATGTCCCGCATTTTGTTCAAAACCTGCTCTGCCCGCGTCCGTTCACCCTTTACAAGAAAGGCGATAGCTGCAACCGCTTGATCATATGTGTATACAATCTGTTTGGGGTTGTTTGGTCCCCAGAAATCTTCAAAGCTATCTACCAGTCCCTCAAAAGCATACCCCGCTGTTGCATCCTGCTGGGCCTTCAGCCAGATTAAAGCACGATTTGAAGCGTCACTTGCAGCATCTGCATTCGCTTTTCCACCAAAGGGTAGAGCTACCCCAAGCACCAGCAAACTTGTAATTAAGATCGAAAACAGCTTCCTCATCTTCATAACTTTCCTCCTCTTAATCATGATGAACTAGGCAATAAGAGTTCTTTGAAGCATAAAAACTAAAGCGTTTTCAAACAGCAACAACAGGGACTTTTGAATATTTTACCATGGTAATTGTCCTCATTTTCAGGCTTAGAAACCCGTTCGTCAACGATTTTATGTAAATTTTTAACTAAATGAGGCGAAACAACCAAAATTGCCATTTGAGAAATCATACGAAAGACCAGCATCATTTTTATAAATTCATATTTATGAAGACAAAACAAAAAGAGCAGACAGCTCCTTTATAAGGATTCTATCTGCTCTTTACTATTTATCTCTATACTATTCTGCTTTATCTTCGCCAGCAGTTTCAGCTACAGCGGGTTCAGCAGTATCTTCTTCTGTTGGCTCTTGCGCTGCTGGAGGTGAAATACGGACAATCAATGTGTCCTCAGGCGTCAATACTTCCCAGCCTTCATGCTTCGGCAAATCAGATACCAGCAATTGATCACCAATATCTAGTCCACTGATATCCACTTCAAAGGATGCAGCTATTTTATCTGGAAGTGTGCGAATATCCAGCTCATGCAATTCAATTTGTTGCACGCCGCCGCTCTTCACACCTACTGGTTCACCTGTAAAGTGGAACGCTACTTTTGTATCCAATTTGGCCTTCATATCAATCTGCTGAAAATCAATGTGCAGCAGTTGTTTGGAAATTGGCTGACGTTGGATTTCTTGAATAACCACGTTCTTTTTGCCCGAGTCTGGCAATTCCAAAGTAAGAACAGCCCGTGGGTTGCTGGCTAAAATACCTGAAATTGTCTTAGCATCCGCTGTAAAGGACTGGCTATCTGAACCTGCACCGTACACGACTACCGGTACAAAGCCTTTTCTGCGCTGTGAAGAAGTGGAGCCGGATCTTTCTGTCAAACGTACTGTTGTATTCACGATGATTCCTCCTAAGTAGGGATTTTATACTAGACCGATTAGATATGTACGCCTAACCTAACCACTCTCTAATTACCCCATTGACCTGGCTTTGAAACCTCTCACGACTTTTGAGCCCAGGCAAAAATAAGGTCAAATTGTATTATTATACAATTCAACATTAATTATTCATGTCTTAGGTGTAAATCATTGCTATATTTGTGACAACTATTAAACTAAATGACAAGCTACAAAATGGTTACTGCCAACATCACGAAATACCGGGATTTCAGATCTACAAACCTCTTGCGCAAAGGGACAACGGGTATGGAATTTACAGCCAGAAGGCGGGTTTACCGGACTCGGAATATCTCCCTTAAGTACAATTCTTTCCCTTTTCAGCTTTGGAATAGGAATCGGAACAGCCGACAGCAGCGCTTTGGTATACGGGTGGAGCGGATTCTTAAACAGTTCATCTCTTGAAGCCGTCTCCATCATAGAGCCCAGGTACATGACACCGATTCTTGAACACAAATGCTCCACAACACTCAAGTCATGGGAGATAAACAAATACGTTAACCCTCGACTCTGCTGGAGCTTACTGAATAAATTAATAATCTGTGCTTGGATGGAAACATCCAGTGCTGAAACTGGTTCGTCTGCAATGATCAGCTCAGGATTCAAAACAAGCGCACGGGCGATCCCAATCCGCTGCCGCTGCCCCCCGGAGAATTCATGCGGAAAGCGATCAATATGATAAGAAGATAACCCGCAAGCCGCTAGCGCTTCAAGCACCAGATCTCGCACCTCGGACCTTGAGCATAGACCATGATCCAGTAAAGCTTCACCAATGGCATCACCTATACGAACCCGTGGGTTAAGTGAGCTATAAGGATCTTGGAAGATCAACTGCATTTGGGGTCTAATATTGCGCAATTCAGCGGGCGACAGGGAGTGAATGTCTATCCCTTTGAACTTGATCTCACCTGCCGTTTTATCCGTTAGCCGTAAAATCGTCCGTCCGACTGTACTTTTGCCGCTCCCAGATTCCCCTACAAGCCCAAACGTTTCCCCAGGTTGAAGTGTGATGCTAATATCGTCAACAGCCTTTACATGCCCAACGGTTCGGTTAAGCAGCCCCTTAGTAACAGGAAAATATTTCTTTAAATGATTGACCTCAAGCAGTGCTTCAGGCATGAACAACCGCCTCCTCATACAACCAGCAAGCTACCTTTTGTCTGCTGGCCACCTCTTTAAGCTGGGGCTGCTGGCTGACACATACAGGCATGCAATGCTCACAGCGGTCATGAAAATAACAAGAGGGCACCAGCTCAAGCGGATTTGGCACTTGACCTGGTATGGAATACAGCTCATCCTGTCGCTGATTGATTACCGGCTTCGATTTGAGCAGCCCTTTTGTATAGGGATGTTTGGGGTTGTTGAACAATTCAACAACTTCACCCTCCTCCACAATCTTACCGGAATACATAACAATCACATAATCGGCCATCTCTGCCACTACGCCAAGATCATGGGTGATTAGTAGAATGGACATGCCCGAGCTATCTTTAATTTCACGCAGCATATCCAGAATTTGCGCTTGAATCGTTACATCCAGCGCCGTAGTCGGTTCATCAGCAATCAATAGCTTTGGACTGCAGGCAATGGCAATAGCAATCATAATCCGCTGCAGCATACCTCCACTTAATTCATGCGGGTAACTATCAGCAATTTGCTCTGGTCGTGATATGCCTACCTGCTTAATCAGTTCAATCGCCCGGATGCGCGCCTGTTTCTTGTTCATCTTCAAATGTACAATCAGCGGCTCCATGATTTGCTCACCGATCTTGATTACAGGATTAAGGGAGGACATGGGCTCCTGAAAGATCATCGCGATCTCATTCCCGCGGATGGTCCGCAGTGTGTTTTTGTCCATTTTCAACAAATCTTCACCCTGAAAATCAATTTTCCCTTGGGCTACCTTGCCCCCGGGTTCCTCAACAAGCCCCATGATGGACATCGCGGTCACGCTTTTGCCGCAGCCTGATTCTCCAACAATACATACCGTCTCTCCCTCGCGAACACGGAAGCTTACATCATCAACGGCTTTCACTTTTCCTTCTTCCGTGAAGAAGTATGTACTTAGACCGTCTATATTCATTAAATCACTCATCTGAGGGTCACCTACCTCTTCTGTTTAGGATCAAGCACGTCCCGGAGTCCGTCTCCAAAGATATTGATCGCGATCACTGTCGCAAAAATCGATAACCCTGGTGGAATCCACAGCCACGGCCGATCCTGAAAGTCGATCATATTATTCGCAGCATCAATCATATTGCCCCAGGTTGGAGTTGGCGGCATAACACCTAGTCCAAAAAAGCTAAGAACCGATTCACTCAATATAGCACCACCGATGTTAAGGGTAGCCATAACGATCAGCAACGGAACGATATTCGGCAGCAAATGATTAAATAATTTACGCCGATCACGGAGGCCTAATACTACCGCCGCCTGCATAAACTCACGTTCTCGAAGACTAAGCATTTGACCCCGTACCATACGTGCCATACCCGGCCAGCTCACAATACTAAGCATCAGCATAACGATATACATCCGATAATCCGTTGGAATCTTCCACTCCGATAATAACGCACCAAAAATAAAGAGCAGTGGCAGACTCGGGACCGTCAATAAAAGATCCGCAATCCGCATAATGATTTGATCGGCAATACCGCGGTAATACCCAGCAATAGCCCCCAAAAGGGCACCGATAAACACCGAAAGAACCATTGACGCTAGTCCCACGGTCAGTGAAATGCGCCCCGCCTGCATTACCCGGGTCAGAATATCTCTGCCCAATGCATCAGTGCCCAGCCAATGCTTCATATTGGGTGCCTTGTTCATCATAGCCATATTAATTTTGTTATCCGTATAGGGTGAGAACAGCGGACCAATAAAACAAAGCGCAAACATAAAGATCACCACCACAAATCCGGATACCGCCAGCTTGTTCTTCAGCAACCTCCGCATAGATTGCCGGAATAAAGAGGATTTTCCTTTGGTGGTCTGCGGCTTCGCGATCCCAGCTACATTACTTTGAACTGCCACGTCAGCTTCCTCCTCTCTATAGCCGAACTCTAGGATCGGCAATCCGGTACAAAACATCCGAAAGCAACGTTCCTATGACGGTAAGTATGGCAATAAACATCGTAAAGCCCATCAGTAAAGGATAATCCCTTAGTCCGAAGGACTGCATATACAGTTGGCCAATCCCAGGCCAATTGAATATTTTCTCAATAATAAGTGATCCGCCAAATAGTGCCGGCAGCTCAAAACCAACCAGTGTAATTGCGGGCAGCAAGGCATTACGTAAGGCGTGTGTAAAGAGCACCTTGCGTTCTTTCAGGCCTTTGGCGCGTGCCGTACGGATATAATCCTGTTTTAAGACATCGATCATATTACTGCGAAAATAACGGGTGAGCGAACCTAATCCAAGAAGGGTCATAACCACAACCGGAAGGGTCATATGCATTACGATCTCCTTAAAGTAAGCCAAACCCGTAGCATTACTACCCGTGGTGATTATTCCACCTGGAGGCAGCCACTTGAGATCGACGGCCAGGATTTTGATCAGGAATAAGCCTATAAAAAATGACGGCAGCGACATGGCTGCGAATATAGCGATCATCACGAGTGTATCGAACCATGAATACTGCTTATAGGCCGAGATGACGCCAATAATGACCGCAATCACCCACGTCAGAAACGTAGATACGGCAGCCAGCAGAAAGGAATTCCAAATATAATCATTAAAAAGCTGCAGCACAGGCTTTTGTTGGGCTAAGGAATACCCGAAATCACCATGCAGCGCATTCTTCATCCAGATCCCATACCGTTCAAGCACAGGCTTGTTTAAGCCGTAGATTTCACGCAGCTCAGCTTTGCGTTCAGCGGTCAATTTAATATTTCCGGTTATGAAGTCACCGGGAGTTGAAGCATACAGACAGAAGATCAATAATGATGCCGCAAATAAGATGATGACCATGTACAACAGTCTTTTCGATAAATAAGCGCTCATGACAGACTCCTTATGATTCGTCCCCTGCCCTTGAATCCAGTCAGGGCAGGGGACACTGGTTTATTTATTTCAGGCTCCAAGTTGGCAGACTGCCAGCAAGACCGATGAACGGGCTGACCGATAGATTCTCAATACGTCCGTTATAGGCGTATACTGTCTTTTTATAACTTGTAAAAATAATAGGCAGTTCATCATTGAAAAGCTGATACAGCTCTTTATATACCGCTTTGCGCGCTTCAATATCAGTAGTGGCCAAGGCTTTGTTGTACAGCTCCAGGAATTTCGGATTGTCATAATCCGTGATTTCTCCATCGAAGAATTGCATGAACCCGTCAGACGGATCAGTCAACATGCTTGTGGAGAAGGATACGAGATCGTAGTCCCCACCTTCTACTTTCGATACCAGTGAGTTAAAGTCTGCGAAAACCTCAGGCTGGAATTCGATACCCAGCGCTTCAAAATTCTCTTTAGCTACAGCGATGAAAATATCTGTGTTTTTACTCTTCGAACCGAGGTAATGGATGGACAGCGGTTTGCCATCTTTTTCACGGATACCCCCCGCGCCTACCGTCCAGCCAGCTTCATCGAGTAATTGTTTTGCTTTTTCCGGATCATATTTGTAAGGATTAATACCTTCCTCAGTGTAAGACCAGGAAATCGGCGATGCCGGGATGTTGGCAATAGACCCTGCACCTTGTGCTGCATCCACATAAATACTCTGACGATCCAAACCGTACACAATAGCTTGACGTACAAGCTTATCCTTGAGCTGCTCATGCTTCAGGTTAACTTGCAAGTAACCATAGGTGCTTGGAGTGTAAGGAATTATATTCACAAAACCGAGTGCTTTCAGTTTCTCGATATTCTCGTCTGTCGCACTAAAGGAAGCGTAGTCCACTTCACCAGTTTCTACGAACTGCCATACGTCGCCTTCCGTAGTTTTGTAGATGAAATGCTCCGTCTTTGGTTTACCTTTGAAATAATTCTCATTCGCTACAAAACGCACTTCTTGACCTGGAATAAATTTCTCCAGCTTGTAAGGTCCATCGCCAAGTGGCTTCTCATGCAGCTTTTTAATGTATTCAAGATTTCCAATTTTATAGTCCTTGCCATAGTAAGCTTTCGACAGTACATTCGAGCCGAGCTGTACCAGCGCCGTTGCGTTTGGTTGCTCAAGGGTTGCTGAGATCGTCTGTGGATCAATTACTTTAATGCCCTCAACTGTAGGGGATGTACCTTCCTTATAGGCTTTGCCGCCTTTAACATTTAGCGATGGAAGCTGGGAGCTACCGTCATACGATTTGTCGTATTGGATCGTCCATGTAAATGCCACATCATCCGCTGTTAACGGTGAACCGTCGCTGAATTTCAAATCTTTTCTCAAGTGGAAAGTGTATGTAAGCTGATCATCCGAAACATCCCAGCTCTCCGCAAGCTCCGGCGTTGGAACGCCTTTGTCATCAACAGTTACGAGAGAAGCGTATAGCAGTGAAGAGACATTGCCATCATAACCACTTTGTTGAAAATAAGGAGTGAACGCTCCGCTTGGGTCCGTAAGCCCGACGATAATGGTATCTGTACGTTTCTGGGCCACCGCTGGAAGTTTGGATAAATCCGTGGCAGTAAAAGGTTCGCTTAGAGCACCCGCAGGAACAATCTCTGGTGCAGTGGTTGCTTCCACATTGGTTGAATTGGAGCCTGCAGCCGCATTGTTTGCGGATGAGGATTCGTTATTACTGTTGTTAGCGCAAGCAGAAAGTAACAGTGACCCCGTAAGCAGTAATGAAGTGATTACAATCGCATTTTTTCTCATGTACCTATCTCCCTTTTCTCTCTGAATAGAATAATGACTATAATTCCTACCCGTTAAGTATGAATAACATCTGATGTTCATTATAGAAAGGTTTTCTAGTTCTGTAAAGAGAGAACTTCAAAAAAATTCTCCATAAACAGAATTAGGCGATAATTAAAACAAATAAAAAAAGCCAAAACCCTCTCTGCATAAGAGAAGTCCTGGCTTTCAGGCGGTTATATTTTTTAAAAATCATTATTTCAAATACTCGAATAGCTGCTCATTCATCCGATGAATGCCTTCAAGACGCAGACTGTATCCGGTGACATTCTCCCCTTCAATATAGGCATGAAGTAAACCTGCACAACGAAGATTAAAAATATGATCATGCACAATCCCCTTCGAGATCCCCGCATGCTTAACAATTTCGGTAAACGTCTTACGGCCACCACTAAGGGCTTGGAGGATTTTTAGCCGGCTTTTTTCACTCAGACTACGGATCGCTCTGTACATAAAAGGGGAGATTTCCTCATTCTCCATCGATATCCACGCCGCATAATGGCAGATCGTTAATTCACCGTAGCAATAGATAATATTAGCAGGCTGAAAATGATACTGTGGAATCAGTACGAGCTTCTTAAGCCCATCCGTAGGCATGAAGTAAAATCCGTTGGTCGTCTTGTTCACGAAATCCGCAGTGTCCAGTCCATTAAGCTCCATGTTCTTGGCATCCGCATGCTGCTGCAGTTTGCTCAAAATCGCAGGATTGCATTGGCTAAAGTACTGGCGGTTCCACTCGGAGAGTAAAAATACTACGCGGTTACGGTAATCCTCCATATGGCTTGGAAATACCTTTACATATTTTGATAAGGTCTCATATAACTCGCCAACCGATAACCCTTCAATCCAGTTCAACACACTGTCTACTTCATCTTTAAATGGACAACAGTAAATGAGCAGATTCAACATTTTCCACTCATTGTTTAGTTCGGTTTCTTTCAGACGGGATAACAGCTCTTCACTGAGCGTGCTTTCAATTTCATTAGCCCACGCTACCCCTAAATCAATCTTCTTATAGGATTTTTTGCAGAGATAAGTATGTAAGCTGTTCAACAATTCATAAATCGATCCAAATTCAACCTCAACCTTGTATTCCACAATGATTCCTCCTGCTAGCGGTTCTTTTCAGTAGTGAGATATTCTCTTAATCTTATTGTATTATCCTGAGAATACGCAAGCTACTCTATAAACGGGAGTGCATAAAAATTCATTAGCTGCTATTTCAGTACCGAATTCTCTGCATTGCACGCTGGTTTAGCTGTCATTTCCGCGAGCGTGGGTGCTATCGGACACAACTGAGCTTGTGCTAATGGCGTCTGCTCGATCCGCAGGCTTCAGCGGGAGATCAGGACTCTGCGCTATCGGACTCAGTTGACCTTGTGCTAATAGCGTCTGCTCGATCCGCAGGCTTCAGCGGGAGATCAGAACTCTGCACTATCGGACACAGTTGACCTTATTCGCAGTATTATCCCCTTTTTTGTGTGCTATCGGACTCCATAGGCGCTATTGACACTATAAATGCCTATTTCGTGCCTATTCCAAAGGAATAGCTGCACTGGGGTCCGAAACTTTGCTCAAAAGGCTAAATATGTGCAAATAGCGTCTGCTGGGTCCGAGAGGTTCTACGGAGGTTTAGGATTTTGTTCCATCGGTCAGTTGACCTTGTGCAAATAACGTCTATTGGGACCGTAAGCTTCTGCGGCGGATTAGGATCCTACGCTATCGGACACAGTTGACCTTATTCGCAGTATTATCCCCTTTTTTGTGTGCTATCGGACTCCATAGGCGCTATTGACACTATAAATGCCTATTTCGTGCCTATTCCAAAGGAATAGCTGCACTGGGGTCCGAAACTTTGCTCAAAAGGCTAAATATGTGCAAATAGCGTCTGCTGGGTCCGTAAACATCAGTGGGGAAATCAGGACTCTGGTCCATAAGCATCAGCGGGGGATTAGGACTCTGGACCGTAAGCTTCTGCGACGGATTGGGATCCTACGATATTGGACACCTATCGGACACAGTTGACCTTATTCGCAGTATTATCCTCTTTTTTACGTGCGATCGGACTCCATGGGCGCTATTGACACTATAAATGCCTATTTCGCGCCTATTCCAAAGGAATAGCTGCACTGGGGTCCGAAACTTTGCTCAAATGACTAAAAATGTGCAAATAGCGTCAATTGGGTCCGTTAGATTCCGCAGAGGATTAGGACAAGCGAGAGTTCGGAGTTCGGGGTTCCGGGGGTTCCATCGTTCCCAGCGTTCCCATCATTCCAGACTTCCAGACTTCCAGACTTCCAGCATTCCACCGTTCCCAGCTTACCAAAACAAATACTTGAGGTTAGTTAACTCTCACTTGCTCATATTCTGCTATAGCCAAGTTGCCCACATGAACAAAAATGCAGCACTGCGATTCACAGGTAACAAGGAAAACAACATTCAACCCGAAGAACAATCAATCTGGTTCGCTCCTCGCTTTTTGCAATTCATGGTAGTAAAATATAGGCAATAACTAATTAGGAGTGAAGCCATAAGATGCAAATTCAAAATGAAAACGGACGTTTTTTTGTTGCTAATGACGGTAAGGACCTTGCCGAAATCACATACAGTTTGGATAAAGAAACCGGGGAATTGGTCATTGACCACACCCGTGTCTCCGAAGAACTGCGCGGGCAAGGTACTGGACAAGAGCTTGTACGTGCTGTTGTGGACAAGGCTCGGAATGAGAATTTAAAAATTGTACCCGTGTGCTCCTATGCTGCGCATCAATTCGAGAAGCACCCGGAGTACAAAGACGTGCTGAGCGGGAATACTGGCGGGAGAGCTTAAACCTGCTCCCGTTTCCGCGAAGCTTTTTTAGTAACTATGCGAACTTATAATAGTTCAAATACACTTTAGGGGGAAACGGGTTTGACGACTACCGACACTTTTAAGAATATTGAGGAATTACAACAACGCTGTGAGCAATATGAAGGAATCTCATTAAAACTGAATTGGGATATGCTCCGCCAGCCATCAAGCGCAGGTGATACGGAATGGCTCGTGACTTATGAGGACGAATTACTGGTCGGTTTCTTGGGACTCTATGGTTTTGGAAGCGATATGGAGGTCTGTGGCATGGTTCGGCCAGGCTACCGTCGACGCGGAATCTTCACCTCTCTGTGGAACCGAGCACAAACCATAATCAAGCGCAATAAAGTCTCTACTCTTCTTCTAAATGCACCCGCCGCTTCTTCATCTGGAACTGCTTTCCTGCAAACCTTGCCTCTGCAGTTCAATCACGCTGAATATCAAATGAAATGGGATGGCAATTCCATGGTGTCATCTGATGTCAGCTCAGCAACAGGGACTGTCGTCTTACGGCCAGCTCGTGAAGAAGAGGCACACATTCTGGTCGAACTGGATTGTGGAGGTTTTGATATGAAGACAGAAGATGCTGCAGAGCAGTATGAGTTGCACAAACAGGAAGGTATGCAAGAGAATATTATGATCGAGATGGACGGCAGGCCTGTTGGGAAGATGCGAGTGTGGACTGAAGATAATGAATCCTGGATCTATGGATTTACAGTCGACAAAAAGCTACGTGGGCTTGGCATTGGCCGCAGCGCCCTTCTTCAGACCATCGAACGAGAGCGCAAAAATTATAATGGTGTAAATCTGGAGGTCGCACTGGATAATCCCAATGCACTTAAGCTGTATGAGAGCTGCGGCTTTGTCATTCAGAATAAACAGGATTATTACCGATATATCGGCTAATCCCCAGACCTACTCTTGAGATTTTAATAAAGCAGTCACAATAAGACCTCCTTACTTGCTGGTGTTCTAACCTGCAGATAAGGAGGTCTATTTATTATAGTAAATAATTCGCTTCGCCTCTCTCATTTCTACGATCGCTGCAGCTTAAGGAACCGTCAGCTAACACTTCCCGCTCAAGAAATACGGATAACAGACGCACATAATCCAGTGACTCCATAATCGAGATTGCCTCTCCATCAAAGCAGTATTTACGTCCATCCAGCAGCGAGAAAACTTCCACGGTCTCCGCTGGCTCACCATAAGCATGATGGCAAAAAACATTGGCCATATGCATAAATCCAGTGATGATATCCTCATTGCCATTAACCATAAATTTCTGAATGTTCACGCTTCGGCCACTTTTTGAAGAGTTCCAAGCCAGCTGCGTAATCATCGATAACTCCAATTTCAGCGCTGGAACTGGGACATGCCACTGTTCATATAACATCACTGGAATCTCCTGTAGATGATTGCTTGAAACGATACGCATAAGCTCATCAGCTACACTCGTTTTGATATCCCAATATTGCAAAAGGGAGGGAAAAGCATCTCCCCTAGGAGGCCACCGGCGCTCTAACAGAAATTGTATAGGTGTCTCTCTTCGCACTTCCGGCAACAGACTATAGAAGTCATTAAGTGTATGCCCCACAGCATATTGAACCTGCTGGCGCCAGCGTGGGAGCCCCGTCGCTGGAGCTCCGCTAGCTAAATTCTCAGTCCCGCCCAGCATAATATGCTCCATGCGATAATCGTGCAGCCGTTTATACGGAGGGCTATGTACATCCCTTGGTTTGTTAAACCAACTTCCCACTGGCCCACCCATCTTAGGTTACCGCCATACAGGCTTCGATGAATTGACGTCCGAATTGACGGCAGGCTTCTTTTTCGGCAGCATTAGGGCCATACTCAATCTTTAGGCTATCTTGCAAAATGACTGCTCCACGCTCCTTTAGCTTCTCCTCGATAACATCCACTGCCCCACAATAAATGGCGTAGCCTGTATCTCCACTACCAAAAACTGCTGACTTCATAGCAGTCAAATCAAGTTCATCCATCTCCTCATAGAAATCAAGAGATTCATCCGGCAACTCTCCGTCTCCCCAAGTGTATGCCCCTAGCAGAACGCCTTCATATGATTTTATCTCAATCGCATTACATTCAGTGACTGACTTCAAAACAGCCTCACCGCCTGCTTGGCGTATTCCTTCTACAATCAATTCAGCCATTTCCTCAGTGTTGCCAGTTAAACTAGCATATGCCACAAGCACTTTAGCCATAAACTCCTGTTCCTCCCCTACTAACACCTTAAATTTAAATCATATACGCTTCACCTCATTCTATTTGATAATGATTATCATTGTCAATAAATAAAGTTAAAAAAACGCAAACTCCCCGTTATTACACACGGTTGAGGTTTGCGCTCCGTCTCATTTTTCTTAAAAGATGCTTAATAAGCACCTTCCAGCAAGGTTATGTGATTCCCATCAGGATCACGAAAATTCATTTCTTTACCGCCATATTCCATCGTAACAGGTGGCTGACAATCCAGTCCCTTAGCTTTCAACTGCTCGTATGTCTCATCCAGATTATCACAGCCGAATACTAAATTAACAAAACCTGTCGTAAGATTTTCCCACTTTGCAGCATCCCAAATAATAATTCCCGGCTGTTTCTTGCCAAAGCCAAGCTTTGCCCCGTCGAAATTACCGTAACCTTCGAAAGGCATAGGAATTCCTAGTACCTCCGTATAAAATTTAGCTGACACCGCAGTATCTTTAGTGTAAATGTTAGTCCCTTCAAAAGTCGAAATCATAACTTGTCCCCTCTCATTCTCATAATATGTCTCATTTCTTACTTGGGTTTAGTCTAACAAGGTTGACACGCTTTGTATTGCAAAATTACGACATTCTTCGGTCTGCATAGACCAAGGCTTCAAGTGGGGTTCTTCCTGCATATTTTTTGAAATTATTGATAAAATGGGACTGGTGACTGTAACCATACGCGAAAATAAGATCCTGCATATTCTTTGTCTGCCCAGGTAAATGACACATCTCACGCCATACATTCTGAAACCGCACGAGATCTGCTGTTTTTTTGGGCGATACACCTATATATTCTTGAAAAAGCCGTTCAAGTTGTCGTCTGCTTAAATTAGAACTGGTCTCCAAATCCTCTGCGGTCACAATCCCTTTTTGTTTAACCATAGTATAGACTGCGTTCATCATCCGATCGTTAGTCCGCCCTCTACGCTCTAGACGACGAAGCAGATAGGCTTCAGCGGCTGCAATCCTTTCGTCCATCGAGTTTACTTTCTCCAATAGATGACCAAGCTCTTTTTTAAAAGTGCCAAAATATTGTTCTACATCGACATGTGCATTCAAGACATTCCGCAGATGATCATCTGCAAAAAAATGAACCGCCCAGAAATGAAATCGGATACCAAAGGTTGAACTCCCCCCTGGCTTTCTGTCTGAAGAGACTTCAAATGGAGTGTCATTAATGCCGGAGAAAAAAGTGTTTGTATTGCCTGATTCTCTATCCAAATCCCAAATAATATCCATACAGGTGTCCGGAATTATTGTCTCCGTCTCAGGTTGTTGTATAGACTCCACATCTACAGAACCCCAAAAACAGCGAATAAACGGCTGCAAGGCATGGCTGGGCAGAAACTCACTAGTGTGGTTGGGTTTTGCAGTTATAGGGAAATACAGCGGTGAGAGATTGAACATAGCTTTAGTTCTCCGATCGTAAATAGGGTAAGAACTCTACTATCTGATCATACACAATCAAGTCATGAAGCACCAGTTGAATAGCCGCATAAGCATGGGAATATTATACACTTCATTAGCATTGGACAAAATAATTGGTGAAGCTGGCTGAGGTGTAATTTGTTTGTAGCAATCAGGTGAAATGTTGTACAATAAAGGCTAAATGAATTTTTTTGAAGGATGGATTAAATCATGTATATAGCGAGCGATTGGAAAGACTATGAAGTAATTGATACAGGCGGTGGAGAGAAGCTCGAACGCTGGGGCGATATTATCTTGCGTCGTCCTGATCCACAGATTATTTGGCCTCTAAATAATGAGACCGCTAAATGGCGTGATGTGCACGGACATTATCACCGTTCCTCCGCTGGTGGCGGACAATGGGAAATGAAAAAAACCATTCCGGACGATTGGAAGATTAGCTATGGTAAATTAAAATTCCACTTACGTCCTACAAACTTCAAGCATACAGGACTATTCCCGGAACAAGCAGCCAACTGGAGCTGGATGATGGACAAGATTGCAGCGGCTAACCGTCCAATTTCAGTGCTGAATCTTTTTGCTTACACAGGTGGAGCTACTGTGGCAGCGGCGAGTGCCGGTGCGTCTGTCGTTCACGTGGATGCAGCCAAAGGTATGGTGCAGTGGGCGAAAGAAAACGTTCAGCTGTCTGGTCTTGGAGAACGTCCAGTCCGCTTTATCACGGATGATGTATTCAAGTTCGTACAACGTGAACAACGCCGCGGCAGCAAATATGATGCGATTATTATGGACCCTCCTTCTTACGGAAGAGGACCTGGTGGAGAAATGTGGAAGCTTGAATCAAGCTTGTATCCTTTCCTTGAGAGCTGTATGGAGATTATGAGCGACAACCCTTTGTTCATGCTCATTAATTCCTACACCACAGGAATTTCTCCAACTGTACTGCGCAACATGTTGTCTATGACCATGGGCAAACGTTATGGCGGAAAACTTACCTCCGGCGAAATCGGTCTTCCGATCACCTCCTCCGGCATGAATCTGCCATGTGGTATCCTGGGTCGCTGGGAGGCGTAAGCCATGACACAGCATAGTTCCGGCAACAATGAGGCTGTAAGCGGCGGATCGCAACGCTTTGAAGTGTTGTACGAAGACAACCATCTTCTGGGGATTGTAAAACCCGTGAATATTCCTGTTCAGGAGGATGCAACAGGCGATCCTGACCTGCTGAACCTGCTGAAAGAAGATGTGAAGGAACGTTTCAACAAACCCGGCAACGTCTATATAGGTCTGGTCCACCGTTTGGATCGACCGGTTGGGGGCGCAATGATTTTTGCCAAGACTTCCAAAGCGGCTTCAAGACTATCCGAGAGTGTCCGTACTCACGGCTTTCATAAGGTGTATTTAACAGTCGTGCATGGTAAACCGCCAGCCACTCGTGGCCGTCTTACAGATACGCTGCTTAAAGACGCAAAGAGTAACACCGTCACCGTGGTTCGAAAAGGAACTCCCGGCGGCAAGGAAGCAATTCTGGATTACACAGTGCTTGACAGTGCAGAAGGATACAGCCTGCTTAAGATTGATTTACTTACAGGGCGTTCCCACCAAATTCGGGTGCAGCTGAGTTCGATCGGCTGTCCATTATACGGTGATCAGAAGTACGGGGCTTCAGTGAACAGACCGGGGCAACAAATTGCGTTATGGTCAGCACTTGTAGGATTCCCTCACCCTGTTACTAAAGAAGAAGTGGAACTCATCTCTCTGCCCCCACAAACCCATCCTTGGGATCTGTGGCCGCGTGAAACACTACAAGAAGGGCTGTCCTAAAACAGCCCTTTCTAGGCAATGAAACAAACCCTGTTATTTAAAACAAGGCAGTGATTCTCCGGTTAGTGGAGAATCACTGCCTTGTTTTTGTTTCTGCGTCTGCTACTTGAACAGACTATGGGAAGAGGGGCCACGCTGGAGTGTTCTTCCTAGCTCCGCAGGATATGCTTAGTCCGATTTTTCCAGCCGGGCATTGAATATCCCTTTGAGATTAAACATCCTTTCGAGATTAAACATCCTTTCCACCTTCCAGCCTGAACTTAGCTAACGGTCCACCGCTCTGTTTAGCGATGGATCAGCAGTGGTACAGTAGTGGTACAGTAGTGGTACAGTAGTGGATCCTAGTTGGAATCTGAAATGAAAGTAAGATAACTGCACTCTATACACTTATTCCGAATAAAAAAACAGTAGGTCGGATTTTAAGTGTACTCTTTACAACTAAAAATCAGGGAAACTGTAAAAAGAGAAGTAAATCAAAAAAATAGTTGTATAAAATACAGTTATATTACATCAATCGAGTAAATAGCAAACAATAGCTGTACAAAATACAACTAAATACATCTAGATGCCTCTAATTGCTCTAAAACACTCTAAAAGCTTCTACATACTCTAAATGCACTAGTGATACAGCCAAGCTATTTGCTTCAAGGTGTAGAACCCTCCGGTGTAGTTGTAACAACCATTTTGCCCATTAAGTAGAGCAGTAACTGTTGGTTATGAGAGGAGATCGGATCAAGCGCTTCCGCAAAAAAGTCACTGCGGATCTTTAGACCCCGTGCAGTTTCTTCCATTCCAGTCTCCGTTATGCTCACCCATACAATCCGCCGGTCCGAAGCATCTCTTTCCCGCACAATAAGCTCATGCTTCTCCATCCGATCAAGTAACATCGTAACCGCTGCAGGACTGGTCGCCAAATGTGGAGCCAGATCAGAAGGCTTCATGGCGTCGCGTTCCTGAAGCAGTTCAAGTACAGTAAGTTGGGCATCCGTCAGCGTTGGAGCAAGATTACTGTCCATATGTAATTTATAATCTTTTAAAATCTTATGCCAAATTTTACTGAATTCAGAAGCATGCACACTTATTCCTTCCTTTCCTCGCGGTTCTATCCGGTATATCTACATTTTCGCGAAACAACTTCCATTTCCTGCAAACGAAGAAAAAATAAATCTGCCGGACCTTCAGCATAAAAAAATAAAAAACGACGCTTAGTCAACCCTCCAAAAGAGCGGACTAAACGCCGTTATAAAATCACTTGTTAATCGCTAGTTTTAATGAACTGATGGGAAAAGATTTATGATCTCATCCTTTTTCTCCACAGCTACAATCTGTTTGCCTGTAGAACGACGCTCGCCCAGCGGCGCTGATTCAGAGGAGAACGTATGGTGGGCATTCTCACGGGTAACAGCGTTCAGTTCCAACGGCTCCTTGCAATAGAAAGCCCCTGCTAACCTGCTGCCATTTGGACGTATTCGTTTGCCTTCCTTGAATTCGAAGGTTGGCATTCCTTTGCCACCACGGCTTTGTGATGGATAATCCACAAGTAATGAACGTTTCGCATAACCAATATCAGAAATAGCAAGGATTTCGCCTTCATCTTCGCTGACCCAGAAGCAGGAAATCACCTCGTCGCCCTCGCGCAGCTGAATTCCTCTTACACCGGATGCAACGCGACCCATAGGGTTAACCTCATTCTCATGGAATCGGATACTCATTCCCTCACGGGTGACCAGCACAATGTCCTTGTCATTCGTACTAGAAGCCACTGTAATGATCTCATCACCCTCGGCTACCTTACAGGCCGCTACAGCTCCAGAACGGCTTGTAGAGTATTCCTTGAGCTCTGTACGCTTCACCTGACCCCGGCGGGTGACAAACACAAGGCTCTGCTGCGGATCATCTAGATTATTAACCGGAATCACACTAACGATTCCATCTCCTTTAGACAATCCAATAACATTCACAATCGCTGTACCAGGCTCTTTCCATTTAAACTCCGGAATCTGGTGCACAGGAAGCAAGAAGTATTGCCCCTTGCGGGTAAATACCAGCAGACTGTCACGGGTATTTACATCCAGCAGCCTGACGATATGATCGCCTTCTTTGACGCCTGAGGTATGACGCTCCCCACCAGAACGGGTGAAGGAAAGCATACTAGTCCGCTTAATATAACCATCTGCTGAAAGAGCAACGAGCACATCCTCCGCATTGACCAGCGCTTCAAGGCTAACCTTGAGCTCCTCGACTTCGCCTTGGATCAGAGAACGGCGATCAATGCCGTATTTGTCGCGAATCTCCAGCAGTTCCTTACGAATTACAGCAACTAGCTTTTTGTCGCTATCCAAAATGCCGCGCAGATGTGTAATCTTTGCCATCATTTCATCTAACTCTTTCTGGAGTGAAGTGATCTCCAGAT
The DNA here is from genome assembly GCF_038004505.1 of Paenibacillus sp. FSL R7-0048. Taxonomy (NCBI): domain Bacteria; kingdom Bacillati; phylum Bacillota; class Bacilli; order Caryophanales; family Paenibacillaceae; genus Paenibacillus; species Paenibacillus sp. FSL R7-0048. The sequence continues at coordinate 4,737,494 of NZ_JBBORF010000001.1, forward strand.
TGGTCAGACGATACAATTGCAAAGTAAGAATCGAATCGGCTTGGCGTTCACTGAAGCCGAACATCCATACGAGATTGTTCTGAGCATCCTGACGATTTTTCGACGCTTTGATCGCAGCGATAACCTCATCCAGAATGTTTAGTGCTTTAACTAAGCCCTCTAAGACATGAGCACGGTCTTCAGCGCGTTCCAGATCGAACTGGGTGCGATGAGTCACAACTTCACGCTGATGCGCGATATAAGCTTCCAGGATGGCTTTTAGACCAAGCTGCTGAGGTGCTTTGTTAACAATAGCAACCATATTGAAGTTATAGGTGATTTGAAGATCGGTTTTTTTGAGCAGATACGCCAACACGCCTTGAGCATCAGCCTCTTTTTTGAGTTCGACTACAATCCGCAGTCCCTCACGGCCGCTCTCATCACGAACCTCGGCAATGCCATCGATCTTTTTCTCCAGCCGAATATTCTCCATGGAAGTAACCAACCGTGATTTTACAATCTGGAATGGAACTTCCGTGATCACGATTTGCTGCTTGCCGCCCCGCATATTCTCAATCTCTGTTTTGGAGCGCAGGTAAATACGGCCTTTACCTGTGCGGTAAGCATCCATGATGCCGTCTCCGCCCATGATTGTGCCGCCTGTAGGGAAATCCGGACCTTTCATGAAGGTCATAATTTCTTCCAGCTCAATATTTGGTTTCTGCATCACTGCGATACAAGCGTCAATTACTTCACGCAGATTATGTGGCGGAATTTCAGTGGCAAAACCAGCAGAAATCCCACTCGTGCCATTTACGAGCAGATTCGGATACCGGGAAGGAACCACAACAGGTTCTTTGGCGGTATTGTCAAAGTTATCTTTAAACAAGACCGTCCGCTTCTCGATATCACGCATCATCTCCATTGCAATGGGAGACAGCCGTGCTTCTGTATAACGCATTGCCGCTGCTGGGTCATCGTCCATAGAGCCCCAGTTACCGTGACCGTCAACTAGCACATGCCCCATCTTCCAAGGCTGTGCCATACGTACCATACCATCGTAAATAGAGGAGTCACCATGTGGATGGTAATTACCCATTACATCTCCGACAGTTTTGGCTGACTTGCGGTATGGCTTGTCAGGGGTGTTGCCGGAGTCGTACATCGCATAAAGAATCCGGCGCTGCACGGGTTTAAGTCCATCACGGACATCGGGGATTGCCCGGTCCTGAATAATATATTTGGAATACCGACCAAAGCGGTCACCGACGACCTCTTCCAGAAATGCCGGCAAAAATTGTTCTGATAAACTACTCACTTTGCTCACCTTCTGTTCCTCAAACTGCCCGTTTTAAAATAGTGTGGTGATTCTCAGGTACTTCAGAGCTTTTTGGAATTCCGGGCATTATCGCTCCTACAGTTCCAAAATTCCCCTAGGTCCCATAAATCACCAAGCTCTTAGAAAATCGGGATTATCGTCACTTGCAGCACTGACATTACTCTACAATTTCGGTGAAATCGACATTTTCAACAATCCAGCGTTTACGTGGATCGACTTTGTCACCCATAAGTGTTGAAACACGGCGCTCCGCCTTAGCGGCATCCTCAATCTGTACCTGAAGCAGCGTACGCGACTCTGGATTCATCGTTGTCTCCCACAGCTGATCGGGGTTCATCTCGCCCAATCCTTTATAACGCTGAAGCTCGAAGTTTTTGCCGAATTCCTTTAAGTAATTTTGCAGCTCTTCATCACTCCAGGCATACCTTACAGTCTCCAGCTTACCCGTTTTGCGGGTCAACTTATAAAGTGGAGGCTGAGCGATAAAGACCTTGCCTGCATCTAATAAAGGCTTCATATAACGATAGAAAAATGTCAGCAGCAGTACCTGAATATGCGCTCCATCGGTATCGGCATCGGTCATAATGATAATTTTAGAATAATTGCTGTCTTCGACGGTGAAATCCGGACCAATTCCAGCACCTATTGTAGAAATAATTGCTTTATACTCGTCGTTCTTCAGGATGTCCAGCAGCTTAGCTTTCTCCGGATTCATCGGTTTACCTTTTAGCGGCAATATCGCTTGAATCTTAGAGTCACGGCCTTGCTTAGCCGAACCACCGGCGGAATCACCTTCCACGATGAACAGCTCCGTACGTGTAACGTCCTTTGATTGTGCAGGAGACAGCTTACCGCCAAGATTCGAGCTTTCGCTGCGTTTCTTGCCTGTGCGGATCTCATCGCGGGCTTTACGTGCCGCTTCCCGGGCTTTCGACGCTTGAATCGATTTCTTCAGCAGGCTCTGCGCAACTTGTGGATTCTCTTCCAAGAAACGCGCCATATTTTCAGAAACGATATAATCTACTGCACTACGGGCGGAAGCACTGCCAAGCTGATCCTTCGTCTGTCCAACAAATTCAACCTCGGACATTTTTACACTGATGACAGCCATCATGCCTTCCCGCAGATCATTACCTTCCAGGTTTTTATCTTTTTCTTTAAGCAATTGCGTGCGGCGGGCATATTCATTTAATACACGAGTGTACGCAGTTTTAAAGCCGGTCTCATGTGTGCCCCCGCTGCGAGTTGGAATGGAGTTTACGAAGGAAGCCAAGGTTTCTGTGTAGCCTCCGTTGTATTGCAGAGCTACTTCTACCTCGATATCATCCTTTTCTGCACTGAAATGAATAACATCATGGAGAACATCCTTACCTTCGTTGAGGAACTGCACAAATTGACTGGCTCCACCTTCATAAAAGAACTCATCCTGACGGTTGCTCCGCTCATCTTGCAGTGTAATACGCAGACCGGAATTCAGAAAAGCAATCTCCTGAACCCGCTCTGCCAGCGTGTCATAATTCAGAGCAATTCCATTTGGGAAGACACGAATATCTGGCTTGAAAGTAATTTTCGAACCCATTTTATTGGTGTTACCCAGAACTTCAAGACCAGTTACAGGTTCGCCAACATGCTCCTTGCCCTTCTTGTCCACCCAGTACTCAAACCGCTGCCGATGGATTTTGCCCTCACGATAAATCTCTACTTCGAGCCATTCAGACAAAGCGTTTGTGACAGAAGCCCCTACGCCATGCAAACCGCCTGATTTTTTATAACCCGATCCACCGAACTTACCGCCCGCATGCAAAATTGTAAATACAACTTGCGGGGTAGGTACCCCTGTCTTATGCATTCCAGTTGGGATCCCCCGTCCATTATCGCTAACGGTTACCGAGCCATCCTTGCGAAGCAGTATGTCAATCTTTGTACAATACTTGGCTAAATGCTCATCTACGGCATTATCTACGATTTCCCATACTAAATGATGTAGTCCTGAAGAACTCGTACTGCCGATATACATGCCAGGTCGTTTGCGTACTGCAACCAGACCTTCGAGCACTTGAATGTCGTCAGCATCGTATCCAGTACGGCCATTCTCGCCGTTATTAGAAACTTCAGCAAACATATCGATCTGTTCGAGCATTCATGCTCCTCCTTCTTTTCTCTATACTAAGAAGAAACGGCTTGGCCGTCCTTTATGTTAAGAACGGTATCCGTTACTGCCAAAAACCTAAGGATAGAATATAACGTGAAATTATACTCTCCTATATTTCTAAGAAATGCAAACAAACGTTTTGGTCACTTTGTTCATTCTAATTCAAAATATCCCTTTTCGTAAAGACGGCGAATGAAATGATCACCGAAGCGGCCCCCCATACAGCCAGCACAGCCATGGAAAATGACAAGGACATCCCTTCAATGGGGGCGGGAGTACCAGACAAATAGCTGGTCAGTCCAAGATTTACCATAAATAAATATTTTGCTGTTGTCCAGGCAGAGGCCATATTGGTCAGTATACTACCTGCAATCAGCGCTGCCATCATAACTACTATACTCGCCGCAGTACTACGAACAAGCACCGAGATCATGAACGCGAGCAGTGCAACCACTACGCTGACGAACCAAATCAAACCACCTTGCATAAGCATATATTTCCACTGGGGCACTGCATGTACAGTAGACATATCTAGCGAATCACCACTGATTTTAAAGCCTGTAAAAACAGGAATGTTAAAACCTTTAAAACCAAAGGCAAGACCAGAGATAAAGTAACTGATTGCAAATGTGGAAAGTACGATAAGCGAGACAAACATTAGCAGTGCTGTCATTTTGCTAAAAAGCACCTTCCAACGCTTGACCGGCCTAGTCAACAGCATTTTGATAGTTCCAGTTGTCCTTTCGGCCGAGACCAAATCTGAGGCGACCGCCATAATGAGCAATGGAATAAATAATGTAACCGAATTATCCATAAATTCTCGGGTAAAGGTAACCCCGCTAGGTTCATTCGGATTAACGTCATGGTGAAGATAATACTGAAGCTGTTGTACAAATATTCGCCGATAAGTCTTCCATTCCTCTGGAATCCGGTCACTGCCCAGTGAATTTTGATTATCGATAATCTGCTGCTGGATCTCAAGCCGCCAATCGGAATTAAATTTCTCCCGACTCCGTTCGGCTGAACGCATCTGTGCATAGGTGAACATAGGCACCAGTACAATCAGAATCAGCAGTATAACATAAAACCGTTTCTTTTTTATAATCTTCAAGCACTCATTACGGATTAGCGGAAGCAAGTTACTCAACATTCTCACCCTCCGTTAGTTTCAAGAATAGCTGTTCCAGTGTCGGATTAATTTTATGCACAGCTCTCACCTCAATTTCAGCAGTAACCATTACGGCCACAATCTCGGGGATCAGATCCTGATCCATGATCGTTATTAAAGAATTGGGGCCCATCCCGGCAATAATTGAGTCATCTAATGTGACGTCTTCCAGTTTCTGAATTTGAATATCTGAACGATCAGCCAGCATTTCCCGGGCCTCAGCAAAAGGCTCCAGCTCCCAAAGTACATACGGCGAATTACGAGCGATCAGCTCATCTACCGCACCTACTGCCAATACACGCCCTTTACTAATAATCGCTACACGGTCGCAAAGAAGCTGAATTTCACTAAGCAGATGGCTCGATACGAACACCGCCAGCCCTTCATCCGCCAGCTTGCGAATGAATTCTCGCAGCTCTTTAATGCCTTTAGGGTCAAGTCCATTCGTCGGCTCGTCCAAAATAAGCAGCCGTGGACGTCCCAACAGCGCCTGCGCAATGCCTAATCGTTGTCTCATCCCAAGCGAGTATGTACTTACCTTATCATGTATCCGCTGATCTAATCGAACAATATCTACCACTTCGCTAATACGTTCATTGTCTACGCCAGGCTGCATCCGGGCAAAATGCTGCAAATTCTCCCACCCGGTCAAATAGGTATATACCTCAGGATTCTCAACGATAGAGCCTACATATTGCAATGCTTTTTCCGGATTTCGGTTCACATTGTACCCACATACTGTAATCTTGCCCTCAGTAGGTCGAATCAAATCCACAAGCATGCGGATCGTGGTCGTCTTCCCAGCCCCATTAGGCCCGAGAAAGCCGAAAATCTCCCCTTTTCTCACATCGAAAGTGACATCATCTATAATCCATTTTCGTCCTATTTTTTTACGTACCCCGTCCACAGACAAGACGACTGTGCCGGAGTCTTCACTATTCGCTTTTGTCATATTTAATTTAGCTCCTTGTGACTGTCATTTTCTCGGTTTGTACTTGCTCAAAGGGCATTTACCTACATGATCTTACTGCAAAATTTAACACTCACCTATATACTACTGCACAGCCTGTATGAACCGTTCTCCGATTCGCTGATAGCCATCACCATTAGGATGAAAATGATCGGTGGATAGATACTTGTCCAAATGTCTGTTAAACAAGTCAAACGTAGGAACCAAGGTCATGTTGCTATGCTCATTAATAATATCCATTGCCGTATTATTCCACTTCGTTACCGCTTGATTGCCTGGTGCCAGTAATTCTGGAATATCGCCAAAGGGATTATACAGCCCCATATAGTAAACTTGCGCATTCGGATTGATCTGTGAGATTTTATCGAGAATCTTCTCCAGTCTAGCTGCTGCTTCTGGCAGAGCGGCTAATAAAGACTCTGGAGTCAGCTCCTGCCCAGAGGTTGATGAAGTTGTGTTGCCCTGTTGCGCCCCATTATTCTCAAGAATATCCGAATCCTTAAACAGATCATTTCCTCCGACGGATAGCAGAACAACATTCGACATGCGCAAGGCATACTCCACACCATCTTCGTTCAGTTTGCTTAACAGCCCCGCAGTAGTCAACCCGTTAATCCCCATATTGCCTAAAAAGTCTACTGTGACACCTTTTGCGGATAAACCAGTAACCGTACGCTTAACAAACCCTTCTCCGGTGTTATCACCGGTCCCCTTGGTAAGCGAATCCCCGAGCGCAACAATTTTGAGGAGCTTGACAGTCTCCGTCACCGGTGCGGCTGTTTGCTGAGGCAAGCTGCTCTCGGTAACCTCTCCGACCGGATAGATAATATCTTTAACCGCATAAACTAAACCAACCATCAAAACTATAGTTGTTACTATGGAAATCAAGCTGACGCTGCGCCATGTCCATTTCGAATCCTTCAAAGCTATCCCTCCGTATGCCGTTCTATTATGTATTGTTCCACAATTTACAAAGATCTTAACTATGTTACATAAACATAATTCTTCCATACAAGTTTTGCAAATGTCTAGCAAAGAAAAAAATCCCGCTGCTACAGTGTTTTTGCCGAGGAACGAGTGTGGACTTTTTTGAAAATAAAAAAATACTGGCTTTTTAATTAATGCCATTATATAATATTCACCGTTGACTCTTTAGACATTACGGGTTATTAGCTTAGCTGGTAGAGCAGCCGACTCTTAATCGGCAGGTCGCAGGTTCGACCCCTGCATAACCCATAGAGCTAGACAGAAGAAGTAAGGACAAGTTCCTTACTTCTTTTTTTGTTGCATTTTTATTCTTCACCACACAAAAAAAACCGCTCCCCGACTTACATCGGAGAACGATTTCTTCCTGAAGCATCTACGCGTATTATTTACCAATAAACTCTTGAACCCAGTAATTATTATCATAACCGACACCGATATAATTGAAGTTAGCATTCAAAATATTAGCGCGGTGACCTGGACTATTCATCCATGCCTTCATTACTTCTTCTGGTGTTTTTTGTCCCATTGCGATGTTCTCACCTGCGGCTTTATAAGTGATGCCAAAGGATTTCATCATATCAAAAGGTGAACCATACGTAGGTGAAGTATGTGAGAAATAGTTATTCGAACGCATATCTGTAGCTTTTGTAGCGGCAACTTTGTGCAGGCTGTCCAATCCAGCTACAGGTGACAAACCAGCTGCTGCACGTTCTTTGTTTACCAGCGTTACGATTTGCTGAACATAGGTTCCTTTATTGCTCACAGCACCTGTTGTAGTTGTATTATCAGTTGGCTTAGTTACAGTAGTTGTGTCTGCTGGCTTTGTAACCGGTTTTGTAGTTGTAGTTGTGGTCGTGTTGTCTTTGTTTGGTACTGTTCCAGTTTGCGGCTTAGTTACCACGATTGTGCTATTCGAAAAAGGGAATCCCTCAAGATTAGCTTGTTTAAAATATTGTAATATTTGCTCATAACTTGTGCCTTTTATTGTTACTGTCGATTCATTCGATGCCGCATTTGCTTCCAATGGAAGAGAAATACTAAGTGCCATAACAGCTGCCACGCTACCACCGATGATTGCTTTTAATGTCTTGTTCTTCAATCTGCCATCTCCTTTTTTCTTGCGTGTAATATATGCTTCTGCCTAGAGTGACCATCTACAAATGTTACAAAGTTGTAATTTGTTCCTCAGTCATTGTAGCATAAATCTCTCAAATGTGCGCTTCTAATTTTTTACATATAATAGTCTTGACTGTAAGATTTCCGATTCCTAGATACATTCGCTTTCTTTCGCTGTTTTCCTGCCTAAAAATACCATTTTACCTGTTATGCGCGAAAAAAAAGCGAAAAAAAGCGAAAAAAGTCGCCCTCCCCGAAAGGACGGCAACTTCAGCAAACCTATGGATACCTGACGATTAATGAAACGATTGCCAGAACTCGCCCTCCGTAGAGATCAATCCCATGATTTCCGCATAAGGAATCCGGAAGGTTGGAAAACCTGCAGAATACGGAGCGATCTCATAAGGTGCGAAATATAGATACAACGCTTCATTATCTACAAAGAAGGGCTGATCCGAGGTAATTCCTTTATACGTATCCGGAAAAACATATGAATATTGTGGATCGTTCTCGATCTGTTTGCCCACAATTTTACTGAGCTTCTCCACATATCTGCTGCCCGGCTTGAACAAGTCCCCCAGCTTATAGAACCTGCCGCTGCGCAAATTAATATGCGGATAGATTTTGGTAGGCATTCCATGTGCTGCTCCAAAAGGAAAACGATACCCGGTCAGCTCCAGCACCAGCAGGTTTTTACGGAAGAAAGAGACTGAAAAATCACCATTATAACTAAAGTCCTGGGAAACCCCTCCACTCCCAACGTCTTCAGCAAGGGATAGCTTGCGCAGCTTATCGTTAACCTCTCGCGAAACTTCCGCACTTGCAATCCCCTCAACGACCGGATAATACACCAGATAATCCCTGTTCGGTTTGTATTTCTTCTCCACTACGGAATAGGGAGGTCTCAGCGGAATGACTCCATTTTGGCGCCAAACCTGCTTTCCCTGCCGATCATAATAAGATGTGCGTTGATCTACATCTGCTCTTATCAAACGTCCGCTAAGGGTGAGTGTTCCTGCCCCTGGAATAACTGGGGGCTGGGCTGCCTTTTTTCCACTTCTATCGATAAAATAAGTATCTTTAGCATCAAATACAGACGCCAATCCCTCCTGGTAATTGTTCACGCCAAGCAGGGTGTGATTGCTCAGGACCGCTCCCGTTTCCGCATCTGCAATTACGTAACGTGATCCGCGATAAGGCTGGCTGGGGAATACAGGCGTTCCTATGGCTACTCTGCCTTCACCTAGCTGCAATACTTCATAATATTTTGCCGGGATGATCATTTTTCCTTGTTTATCAATCAGCCCGTAGGCGTTGCCATAATTTTCAGCGGTATTCACCACCGCACGTCCCTCTGAAAAAGGTAAAGCAGAGGTGAATTGCGGCTGAATAGCTACAGAACCATCCGTATTTAAATAGCCATATTTACCGTTTTCAGTCGCTTGATAGGCTAGCAAACCTTCTCCCGGACTTCCAACGAAAGGATGGTTATACGTATGCAGAATGTTCCCATCCGGATCGATGAGCGCATACTCTCCTTCTTTGATTTTAACCAAAGCCATGCCGTTCATAAAATCATTGGCATCTACATAAATCGCGGGCAGCACCTCTTTGCCTTGCGCGTCCACATATCCATATAGCGATTGGCCGCCGGTCGTATTTTGTTTTGAAAATAGTGCACGCCCCTCATGTAATGAGTTCAAATAATCATACCGGGCGGACGTCACTTCTTTGCCTTTTTCATCAATAAAAGTGTAGCCCTTGGCATCCGACACGACCGCGCGCTCTTCCGAAAAAGGCGCAATAAAAGAATAGATCGGCTTCACTCGTTCTCTTCCAGTGCTGTCAATGAGCCCGCTGTTATTTTTTCGCTGAACTACGGCAAGACCGTTCTTCTGAAAATCCTCAGCATATTCGTACCGGGGTTCAATCTGAACACGGCCCTCGTCATTAATATATCCCCAAAGTGTGCCCTCTTTGAGATTAAACGGCGCCGGATGCAGACCCGTGGTCCGCAGATCGTCCCCCACCCACTCCGGCAATAAGTATGGCGCCTCAAAAGGCTTATTAGAGTAATCTACACGATATAATCCCGCTTCTGCCGGAATCGTGACGAATAACTCCTCTTCCGTGCGTATGAAATCCTCATCCTGCTGAGTAATATATTCGTTCCAGCCAATGCCATCCCATTTCCATACATCCGCCTGTATCAGACCATTGTCATTCCCTTTCCCCAGCTCATTCAACCTAATCCTTAACATCCAGTCGCTCCCCTTTAACAAAGGCATTTGCCTATAGAATATGGGAGAACGTTGGTTTATGTGCTTTTTGATCTTTGGGGTTAGGGGGAGGCGTATTCTAGGATACTTTTGCCTCTCTTTCCACTTCCGTTGCTCGATTTGGCGTATTCTAGGGCATTAATGACTCTCTTTCCTCCTCCGTCGCTCGTTTTGGTGTATTCTAGGGCATTTTTGCCTCTCTTTCCTCCTCCGTCGCTCGTTTCGGCGTATTCTAGGGCATTAATGCCTTTCTTTCCACTTCCGTTGCTCGTTTCGGCGTATTCTAGGGCATTAATGACTCTCTTTCCTCCACTGTAGCTCGTTTTGGCGTACTTTAGAGCATTAATGCCTCTCTTTCCTCCTCCGTAGCTCGTTTCAGCTAATTCTGCGGGATTTATACCGTTCTTTCGCCTCACGTAGCTCGTTTCAGCCAATTCTGCGGGATTTATACCGTTCTTTCGGCCCACGTGGCTCATTTCAGCCAATTCTACGGGATTTATACCGTTCTTTCGCCCCACGTAGCTCGTTTCAGCCAATTCTACGGGATTTATACCGTTCTTTCGCCCCACGTAGCTCGTTTCAGCCAATTCTACGGGATTTATACCGTTCTTTCGCCCCACGTAACTGGTTTCAGCCAATTCTACGGGATTTATACCGTTCTTTGGCCCCACGTAGCTCCTTTCAGCCAATTCTACGGGATTTTTACCGTTCTTTCGGCCCACGTGGCTCATTTCAGCCAATTCTACGGGATTTATACCGTTCTTTCGCCCCACGTAGCTCGTTTCAGCCAATTCTACGGGATTTATACCGTTCTTTCGCCCCACGTAGCTCGTTTCAGCCAATTCTACGGGATTTATACCGTTCTTTCGCCCCACGTAACTCGTTTCAGCCAATTCTACGGGATTTTTACCGTTCTCTCACCTCATGGTGCTTCTGTTCTGTAACTACTATTAGTTTGTTGATATTGTTGGTGAGCAATGATGAATATGATGTGTTTTCGTGGTGCTCCTGATGACGATGGTCGTGTTATTACTGCTGATATTGATTTGTGGCGGTGATTGCCATGTTCATGCTGATAATGTTGAGAGGATTGTGATAACCGTGTTTGTGTTGATGATATTAATTGGTGATGGTAATGATGCTGTAGTAGTACCGTGGCGGTTATGGTGCAACTATTGGGTGGAGTAAATCCTATTGGTGGAATATTAGATTTGATGGAGCAGGGGTGGCAATGTTGATTGAAGTTGGTGGTGGTAAGTAATGTTGATGTTAGTGTTGCTGGCGCTGTTTAGTCGTGGTGGCATTTTAGTGGGTAGTTTTGGTGTTGTGTTTAGTTGTTAGTACTGTAGTTAGTCGTGTTTTGGTTGACAGTGTTGTGGTTGGCAGTACCGTAGTTAGTGGTGCTTTAGTTAGCAGCGCTGTAGTTAGCAGTGCTGACAGTGACATTATTGGTGTAGTTGATATTATTGGCGTAGTTGATATTATTGCTGTACTTGATGCTGGTCCCAATGGTACTAGTGGGAGCGAAATTGGTTTATCCCTAACTAATTAAACTAGTTTTTGTGGGTAGTTTTTCATACATAGTTTTTGTGGTTAGTTTTTGTGGGTAGTTTTCGTGCTCGTGCGTAGTTTTCCTATGCGAGGAGCAAGGGGGCGACGTTCAGTACTTATGAATTTGCAATTGTGAATTTGTACTTTAAATTGGTTCATATGAATTGTATCTTATGAACTGATTCTTACGAGTTGCTTATATCCGCAAGCGAAATGGACAAACCAAAAAGCGTTTGCCATAAATAGCAAACGCTATAATCACCACACATCCCCCACACAACTACTTCTTCGAAGAATATTTCCGCATATCAAATGCGACCGCGGCGATGATGATCAGACCTTTGATAATCAACTGATAGTAAGGGCTGATGCCGATAAAGGTCAGGCCGTAGTTGATTAAGGTAAAGATAATAACACCGACCAGAACACCTGGCACTGTTCCGATACCACCGGTTGTGGACACCCCGCCCACGACGCAAGCAGCAATCGCATCAAGCTCATACATGTTACCATAGTTATTGGTTGCGCCACCTGTTCTGGCAGCCTCCAGCACACCCGCCAAACCATAAAGGGCTCCAGCAATCGCATAGATGTAGATCAAGTTCTTGGAAACATCGATGCCAGATACTTTTGCTGCCTGCATGTTACCGCCGATAGCGTACATGTTCTTGCCCAGCTTAGTTTTATTGAACACCACCCATACGATGGCGGCGACACCCAAGGCTATCAGCACGATATACGGGATTGAATATTGCCCCTTGCCAATAAACCCGGAACCGATTGTAGTGAAATCTGGACGCAGACCGCCAATCGGCTGTGATTGGTTGGGGTCCATGTCAAAGTACAAAGAATTCAAGCCGTAGACGATAACCATCGTACCCAGTGTTGCGATAAACGGCGGAACGTTCAGCTTGGAGACGACAATACCATTGACGAGTCCGCAGAGAAGACCAGCGATGATAGCTATAAGGATCGGAAGCCAAACTTGCACCTGCGGCAGATCAGGAAAAAACCGCCGGGAATAATCCGGAATTTGCAGCATCGAAGCAGAGATTACCGCTGTAAAACCAACCACACGTCCAGCAGACAAGTCCGTCCCAGCTGTGATAAGGATGAAGGCAACACCAAGCGCGATGATAATCCGTGTTGACGACTGAATTAGAATGTCCCGTAAAGTATTTACAGAGATAAAGGCCGGCTCATATAAGGCAATACCCATAATTAGAATTACCAAGACAATATAAATGGCATTTTGAGTAATAAAAGATTGGGCTCTTTTAGCGTTCATTAGTAGTGTTCCTCCTTAAAGTTACGCGAAGAGTACTTCTCTTCGTAAACCAAATCTAGTTTCGCCCAGCAAAACTATCATTGAAATCCTATCCTAATGCTGTGCAGCGAGCCGCATAACTTCGGTTTCCGTAGCTTGCTCGCCTTCTAGTATTCCGGTAAGCCTACCCTCCGACATGACCATCACACGGTCAGACATTCCGAGCAGCTCCGGCATTTCTGAGGAGATCATAATGATGCTTTTCCCTTGCTGCGCCAAGTCGGCAATAATCGAATAAATCTCGAATTTAGCCCCTACGTCGATACCGCGAGTCGGCTCGTCCAGAAGCAGGATTTCGGGCTCGGTTAGAAGCCATCTGGCGAGCAGCACTTTTTGCTGATTACCACCAGAAAGATTCATGATCAGCGTTTTGGTTGTTGGAGTTTTGGTCCGCAATTTTTCAATCATTTTATCGACTTCTTCTTTTTTCTTTTTTCCATCTAGTAGAAGTAGTAGTTTCTGGTATCGATGCAGATTAGCGATTGCGCCATTCTCATGAACAGACAAGACTGGAAAAATACCGGTGACACGCCGTTCCTCCGTAAGCAAAGCCATTCCGTGTTTCTTAGCATCCTTGGGAGATTGGATATGAATGCGCTTACCATCGATAGAAATCGTCCCCGATTTAATAGCCCTCAGGCCGAATAATGCTTCAATAACCTCTGTTCTCTGAGCGCCTACCAGACCACCAATCCCTAAAACCTCACCTCGTCTTAATTCAAAAGAAACATCTTTAAACGATCTTTCTTCAGGGGAGGTTAATCCTTCCACCTTCATATATACTTCGCCAGGCACGTTAAAGCGTTCTGGGAATCGATTGGTCAAGTCACGGCCGACCATTTTGGAAATGATAAGGTCTGTGGTCAATTCCGCCGCTGGCCAGGTTCCGATTTTTTTACCGTCCCGCATAATGGTAACTTCGTCAGAAATCTCGAGAATCTCTTCCATTTTGTGAGATATATAAATAATAGCTACGCCTCTACTCCTAAGGTCCCGTATGATCCGAAATAAATGCTCCACCTCCACACTGGTCAGGGAGGAAGTAGGTTCATCCATTACAATAACTCGGGAGTGAAAAGAGACAGCCTTCGCAATTTCAATGGATTGGATTTTGGATACAGAGAGCTTACCCACTAATGTCTCGGGATTCAGATCGATATCCAGATCTTTAAACAAATTCTCCGTGTCAGTGTACATTTTCTTATGGTCAATAAACTGAAAAGGTCCAATCCCTTTGGTTGGGAAACGTCCTAACCAGATATTCTCCATCACACTTCGGAACGGCACGGGATGCAGCTCCTGGTGAATCATGGAGATCCCATTTTTCAAAGCGTCATTTGAGCTTCCGATAGAGGTCTTCTCACCCTCCAAAAAAATCTCACCGGCATCCGGTGAATAAATACCAAAGAGACATTTCATTAAAGTGGACTTACCCGCACCATTCTCGCCCATAAGGGCATGCACCGAACCTGGTCTGACCTTTAAACTAACTGCATCCAGCGCTTTGACGCCGGGGAATTCTTTAGTAATATCATTCATTTCTAGCAAAAACTCAGCTTTTTCCATGTTGTTACGCCCCCTACGCTTTTTTCTTTTTTCATGAGAGGCACAGCGGTTTCATCCTGTTCCCTGCCTGAAAGAAATCCGAGGAGCGAATATCCGCTCCCCGTTGCTGCCATATGATCATGAATTCCATCTAGATTAGAGCGTTATTATTTGGCGTCATCGATATTGTCTTTGGTGATCTTTTTATAGGAAATCCACACGTATTGGTTGTCTGTGATATCAAAGCCTACGTTATCTTTTGTAGGTGTTTCTCCTTTAGCAAGCAGAGCAGCAACTGTGATCGCAGCTTTACCTTGGTTGTTCGCATCATTCAGCACGGTACCAAGCATCGTTCCATCTTGCAGCGCTTGAATCGCAGGAGCAGTAGCATCTACACCTACTACCGGCATGAATTTATCACCCGTGAAGTAACCTGAAGCTTTCAGAGCTTCGATGGCACCGAGAGCCATATCGTCATTGTTCGCAAGCACAGCTTCAATTTTGTCGCCATGGGAGCCAAGGAACGCTGCCATTTTTTCTTGCCCTTTTACGCGGTCCCACATCGCAGTATCTTCAGCCAGCTTTTCTACCTTGATGCCGGCATCTTCAATTGCTTGGATGGAGTAAGTAGTACGAAGCTCAGCGTCTTGGTGCCCCGGTTCGCCTTTTAGCATTACGTATTGGAGGACACCGTCGCCGTTTTTATCCGCTTCAGGATGTGCCTTCCAGTAGTCCACGATCAGTTGACCGGACATAGTTCCGGATTCTTCCGCTTTAGCGCCTACATAATAAACCTTATCCCATTTCTTCATATCTTCTGGCAGCGGCTCGCGGTTCAGGAAAACCACCGGAATATTTGCCGCTTTTGCTTTTTCGATAATAACGCCAGCCGCAGTACGGTCAACCGGATTGATCAGCATGCCTTTATATTTTTTGGTGATGAACAAGTCAACTTTGTCATTTTGTGTGGGTTGGGAATTTTGGCTATCTACGATATCTACAGTAGCAATGCCTTTGGCAGCAGTGTCGATTGCGTTACGAACACCTGTCATGAAGGTATCGTCAAATTTGTAAATGGCTACCCCTACTTTTGGCGTTTCAGTGGAAGAGCCCGCATTTTCAGTTTTTGGAGCGTTGGTAGCTTTACCACTGTCTGCATTATTGTTGCTATTGCCACAGCCTGCCAGGGCGGCACCCAGTATTGCGCTTGCTAAAAGAACGGAAGTGATTTTTTTCATTATTCATTGACCTCCTGTTTATACTTCTTTTTTTTGGTTTAACCCTGAATTCTCTCGGGCACATCCATATTATGCCTTAGGTGAAAACGGTTTCGAATATAAAATCCTACTCACTTTTATAAAAATTCTACTGAACCCAAAAAACGAATACCTCCCATTTTAAGGATGGCATTCGTCTTTTCAAAAATAAACCGTCCACTATCTGACGAAGGGAAATAACAATTTCTGATTCTCAGGCCACAGCATGTTGTCCAAATCAATGAGTTTAGTGCCCGTATCGACACGTTCAGGAACATCCATTCCTTCGATTACCTCAACGGCATGTTTTACGGCTAAATACCCGTTACTAAAAGGATTTTGGATTACGGTCGCTTGAACCGTACCCTCCTGCAGCAACTCCATCATTGACGGGGAGCTGTCGAACGCAACCATTTTAATATTATGCAGCCCTCGGCTCTGGATAGCTTTTGCCGCCCCCTGTGAAGCTGTCTCATTCAAGCTGGCGATCCCGCGAAGATTTGGATGTTTCAGCAGCATTAACCGTGTCAGCTCTTCAGCATCACTAATACTCGAAGTGGTATATGAAATCTCTACTACCTGTATGTTCGGATATCGGGCAGCGTAATTTAAAAATCCCTTTTCCCGCTCCTCCGCGTCCCTAGCACCATATTCAATGCCGTTTGAAGACTCCTGCTCCGCCCCCAAAGATGAATTTGTGAAGTTAATGATGCCGACCTCCCCGTATCCATTTAGCAGCTGAATGAGTCTTTCTGCAGACTTTTGTCCCGCTTCATAACCGTTTGAACCCACATAGGCTCTTACTCTGGCCGAACCGACTTCTGCATCCACAGACAATACGGGAATCTTGGAATATGCCGCCCGATCAACCACTTGTGCAAGTCCCATGTAGCTGCTGGCAGCTAAAATAATAACGTCCGCTTTTTCTTTAATGGAGTCCTCAACCATTCTGACCTGTTCCGCAATATCACTCTCAGCATTCGGAGCTTTGAACGTTAGTTTCACATTAAATTCCTGTGCCGCGGCTTCTGCACCCAATCTAACTGTATTCCAATAGTCGCCTTTGTTCATTTTCACAATAAGATGAATATTGCGGGTTTTGTTCGTGTTGATATAATTAGGTGCCGAATTGAAACACGACGTGATCGTGGTCCATAACACCACACATACCAGCAGGGTTAGCCAAAAACGAACGATTCTCATACCGATGTCTCATCCTCCTCATGTCCAGGATTGCCCTCGCCTGCTGCGAGTGCCGGGAAGATAAGAGTAACCGTAGTGCCTTCTTCAATTTCACTTTCAAAAGAAAGACCATAATCACGCCCATAATACAGCTCAATACGCTCGTTAACATTTCTAACGCCTACCCCGGAGCCATGCATACTCTTACTGCCGCCTGTTAAAAGAACCTTCATAGTCTCCTCGGACATTCCCAGTCCATTATCACGAATGCGGATGATGACAAGATCATCCTTCAGCTCCGCTTGGATCGAAATAAAACCTTCATCAGGCATCATTTCAATCCCGTGATACAGAGCATTCTCCACAATAGGTTGTAAAATTAGCTTAATCGTCTGACACTGCAGCACTTCATCCTGAGCCTCGATCTCGTAGCGGAACTTATTTTTGAACCGAAAACTCTGAATCACAAGGTAATGACGAACATGATCAAGCTCTTCCTGCACGGTAATCATATTATTCCCTTTACTAAGGCTAATCCGGAAAAACTTCGATAAGGACTGAATCATCGTGACTACCTCCTCAGTCTTGCCGCGTTCAGCGAGCCGGATCACAGAATTCAGGGTATTGTACAGAAAGTGCGGATTGATCTGGGATTGCAGTACTTCAAGCTCACCTTTACGTTTGGTTTCCTGTTCATAAATAATCTGATCCATCAGTTGGCGGATACGTTGCAGCATAAGGTTAAACCGTTTGGACAGCTGTTCCACCTCATACGCCCCACTGACATCTATTCGGGTGTTGAGATCCCCTTCGCCCACCTGCTGAAGCGTCCGTTCCAGCTTGCGGATAGGGCGGGCAATACGTGCAGACAAAAAGACAGATACAATAATTACACATAAAATGACTACCGCTAAAAACCAGGATAAAAAAGTGTTTAGATCACGTTTGGTGGTTACAATCTCATCATAATAAGCCACGCCCACGATCTTCCAGCCTGTCTGTTCCAGTGTTCTTACGGTGATAAACCGTTTTTCACCCGTAGACTCATCCAAATAGCTACGAAAAGCATATTCCAGTACTGGCTCCACATTCTCATATTTTAAGCCAGCGTAAATCAGCTGCTGCTGGGGATGGTACACAATATTTCCTAGCTGATCGAGGATGTAAGCGTATCCTCTTTTGCCAAGCTTAACCTGCTTGCTCAGCTCATCAATGGTTCGAAAGTTAAAATCCATCAGCAGGATGCCGGTTTTTAAGACTCCGTTCTCCTTATATTGAATTAATTTGCTGATAGACACGACCCAGATATATTGACCTTTGAACAAATTCTGAATATGAGGTGCGGAATAGGAGAGCTCTGATGTTCTTTGCGCCGTCGTAAACCAGCTCTGAGTCTCCAGCTGTGTGTTGCTGCGCAGCTTCTGACCGGGTGTACCCACGACATATTTCCCCTGTGGTGTAAAAACAGCCGCCGAGACCAGATCCTCTCTGCTCCCCATTAGCATAGCCATTCTTTCCGTCAATAAAGCGGAATCCACGGAAGGGCTATTCGTAATCTGCTCCTCCGCTGTCTCAAAAATATTGCGCATTCCCTTAACATAAAGACCCAGATTGTAATTCACTTGCTCAATGATCTGCTGCATATTCATATTGGCATTCTCTTCTGCGGTCTTGGCAAACTTGTTGTACAGCATAAGGCTGACAACGACAGCTACCAGCACGGCAACAGATGTAAAAGTGAGTGTAATCGTAACTTGAATGCTTCGGAGCTTGGAGGACAACCGACGTTTTCCGCCTTTGGGATGCTGCGGTCTTAGATGAAAGGAATAAGGTTTATCCTTCAGCATCTTTACCCTCCTCTGGAGCTGTTTTTATACTCTTTAGGAGATTGGCCATATTTTTTGCGGAAACAAAAGCTGAAATAGTTAGGATCGGCAAAACCTATTTTTTCTGCGATTTCAAAAGCCTTCAGCTCCGTGGACCGCAAAAGTTCCTTGGCTGCTTCTAACCTAATTTGCAAAAGATAACTAACGAACGTCATTTTCATTTCCTTCTTAAAAATACTGCTAAAATAGCCGGTACTTATATGTAAATGCTGACAAACCTTGCCGATGGAAATATCAGATTCAACATAGTGGCTGCGTATATATTCTTTAGCTTCATCAATAAGCAGCTTATAGGAGGATTGACGTTCTAATGCAATCGTATCCATTAAACCGCTACAGACTGCAATAATCCATTGCTTGGCTTCGGCCATACTATTAAATTTATTGATGGCAGTTAGCGACGAAATACCAGAACCAATATACTTTGCAGCCTCACTGCCGGATTCTTTAGCCACTCGCAGGATAGATGTAAAAATCTCCAGCAAAAAAATCTGATAATCCTGTGTAGACACCTGCTCTGCGTCAAGACCGGCAAATAACTCCTCAACAACCTCTTTGAGTTCTTGCACCGTACCTAGTTTAATCGTCCGGATTAAGGATTGCTGGGTTAGTTCATCATAGGTTAGCAGTGTGCTGGAACGTGACTCAACGTCCTCAATCCAGATCACCCGGTTATTGCCGAGAATAAGCCGATAATCTAATGCCTGCAAGGCATCCCCAAAAGAATTAAATAACAAAGCAGGCGATGAACAGACCGTTCCGGAGCCTGCCGTTACCGTCAGCTTCAGAAAACGCTGTACGTTCTGGCGGATTTCTTCAAGAAGCTCAAAAGTCTTTCCAGTGATATCAGTTTCTTCCCCTTCTTCATGGATTGTGAGCAATACGACCTCATCACGATGAATAAACACCCTTCCAAAACCATGCTTCGAGCATATTTCTTCAGCAATATTCAGCACAGCGAATAGCTGTAAATTCTTTTCACCAGTGTCTCGTAAAGAAATTTGCCCGCCTGTTGCACCCCCAGCAGATTCCCGCTCAGGACGAATATAATCCACACTAATTACCGAAGCCTGAAACCACCGTCCCGTTAATTTTATACCATATTCAGTGCTTTTCTCAGCAATTTCATCCGTACGCAATCTACGCGAAATAAGGGACGATAAAAATTGCTCCCTTAACACAGGCAGACTTTTCCGGTAATGCTCACTGAGTACAAATACATTTTCTTTTTCTGCAATTTCAGCCTCGATAGTGGCTCTAACCTTAAGCAATACTTCAATTAATTCCTGTGAAGAGAACGGTTTCAAAATATACTCATCAATTTGCAATTTTATCGCCTTCTGAGCATATTCAAATTCATCATACCCAGTCAAAATGATAATCTTAGTGTTAGGATGATGACTACGAATCCATTCAGCCAGCTGAAGTCCATTCATAAAAGGCATTTGGATATCGGTAACTACCACATCCGGCAGCAAACGGTCTATGGCATCCGCAGCTTCCCGTCCATTCTCCGCCTGCTCGACAATCTCAAATCCGTAACGCTCCCAGTCAATCTGCCCGATAACGCCTTCCCTAACGTCTTCTTCATCTTCAGCAAGAACTAGCTTATACATGTCTCATCCCTCTTTGGAAACGTTTTAGATGTCATAAATTTTATTGTATATGATTCAAACCAATCCATCTATGGTTAAGTTATTTAAATAGTTTTAGGTATTAATATATTAAATACATATAAAAAAAGAGTTCCAGAGCAAAAAAAAACCATCCCGCCGTAGCTGGGATGGGGATGATCGGTAACCTATAAGTATTATAGCAACGCTTTGTTAAAGCGATAGCCTGCTGTCTTTTCGAAACCGATATGACGATAAAAAGCATGTGCCGGTGCGCGTTCTACGCGGTTGCCACTTCTAAGGAAAAGCTGACAGCAACCTTGCTCACGTGCCCATTCTTCTGCTGCGGCCACAAGTCTTTTACCGAGTCCGTTTCCTCTGAGTTCTTCTGATACGATAAGTGCAGTAATCTCAGTGATACAATCTGTCTGTTTGTAATACGAGCTTACCTGTCTAAGGCCGATCATACCCACAACTTCATTGTTCAGCTCTGCTACAAGTG
The DNA here is from genome assembly GCF_038004505.1 of Paenibacillus sp. FSL R7-0048. Taxonomy (NCBI): domain Bacteria; kingdom Bacillati; phylum Bacillota; class Bacilli; order Caryophanales; family Paenibacillaceae; genus Paenibacillus; species Paenibacillus sp. FSL R7-0048. The sequence continues at coordinate 4,758,346 of NZ_JBBORF010000001.1, forward strand.
TGCATTGGAGATTGCTGTTCTCCATGCTTTCCAGTCTCTCTTTCATCACGCTTAGCGTTGTTGGATAGCCGAATTCCCGCAGAAGCGCTGTAACTCTCTCCAGATCATTCAAGCCGCATTTGCGAATTTCCAGTACAGGTGCCATGGTACTACTGTTCATCCTCATATACCTCCACTTTTAGCATAGACGCCGCCTGCTTGGCTATCGTCCGCGCGATTTCCACATCTTCCGCCGCACTTAACGCTACTGCCATCCGCCGACCAGGACGAACTTCCGGTTTACCAAATACGCGAACCTGAGTCCTAGGCAGTTCCAAAGCTTCACCAATTCCGGTCACAGCAAAGGCTCGTCCCTCTCCATCAGCCTTCAGCGTAGCTGAGGCACCAGGTGTCAGCAATTGTACTGACTGGACAGGAAAACCAAGAATAGCTCTGACATGCACTGCAAATTGAGATAAATCCTGCGTCGCCATCGTGACCATCCCCGTATCATGGGGTCTAGGTGACACTTCACTGAACAATACGCCTCGATCTGTCAAAAAAAGTTCCACTCCAAAAATACCGAAACCTCCGAGCTGATCCGTTACTGCTTTTGCAATAGATTGCGCTTCTTCAAGCAGCTCTGGCTTCATAAAGTGAGGCTGCCAGGATTCCACGTAATCTCCATCCTTCTGAATATGTCCAATAGGTGGACAAAATACCGTACCAGACACAGATCGCACCGTCAAAAGAGTAATCTCGCTCTCAAAAGTAACAAAAGCCTCCACGATAACCCGTGTTCCTTTAGCTCTCGCTCCAACCAAAGCAGTGTTCCAGCAGTTTTCTGCATCCTCAGGGCTTTTGCATACGCTCTGACCCTTGCCAGAAGAACTCATAATCGGCTTAATGACACAAGGAGTACCTAGCTCGGCTATAGCTTGTTGCAGCTCTTCCAGACTATCCGCAAAACGGTAATCAGCAGTTGGCAGTCCAAGGTCTTCAGCCGCAAGACGACGAATCCCTTCTCTGTCCATGGTCAGCCGAGCCGCCCGCGCCGTCGGAACAACGAAAAAGCCTTCTTCTTCAAGCTCTTGAAGAGCATGAGTGGCAATTGCCTCAATCTCCGGAACAATGACATCCGGTTTCTCAGAGCGAATCAGCGCTTTCAGCGCCTCTGCATCCAGCATATCAATTACATGTGAACGATGAGCTACACCCATCGCCGGTGCATCGGTATAACGGTCTACAGCTACGGTCTCTACGCCAAGGCGTTGAGCTTCAATTATGACTTCCTTACCCAGTTCCCCGCTGCCCAGCAGCAACAGCTTGCGGCTTTGAGCTGAAAAAGGAGCTCCCCACATTGTCGATTCCAACCTCTTTCGGCAAATTGACTGTCTCGTTTTTATGAATTTCAGAAAACGTAACAGTTTCATTGTATATTTTCAGGCTTCTTTATTTTCATCCATCATACGCCAGATTGCAAGTGTTCTTCGACATTTTCCTACAAACTTCACAGAACTTTGTCGACTTTATCAACGAAAGTTTGTTCTAGACGTGATAATTGGTGGCTTATTTGGCCCCAATGATCTGCAGTCTCACCCCCTTTAAGGAGATCTAACATCGCTTTCTCTTGCTCCGCAAGCCCTTCTTGCAGGCTTTCGGCAGCAGATTTTAATTCTCTGCTGATATTCTCAACGTAATGAGCGATTAATTTTTCCTTCTGCTCTGCCGCTGCAAGATTAACCGCTTCTTTCAAAAGCGGCTCTGCCGCACCTTTGACCAACTCCCGCCCAGTTCCCTCAAAGAAATAACGCGGGGATTTGAAATGGCCCCATAAAGCGGACCACTGCACAGGCTGAAGCTGGCATTCCAGATCCTTAGGAGATGGCCAAGCCTGCTCCTCATTCTCCATAAGATGAAATTCCTCCGTGGAAAAGAGTAGCTCTGTAGCTGCCGCTTCAGCAGCTTCATGTACAAGCCTGCGTCCCGTGCTCTCTAGCCGCAGCGTTGTTGCCCATAGCTCTTGCTCAAGCTCGCGCTGAGTAGTACGCATTAGTTCGGCACCACAGGCAGAGAAAATGGCTTTTAAATTCCCTGCATCCTCACGCAGTAAGGAGGGATGAAAAGATTCCTGAAAATTTCTGTTGAAGGAGAAGCTAATCCGCTGGCACACATGATAGATCAGTTCTTCACTTTCATGAATAAGATCTCTGCTAGGACGTTCCTCAGTCTCCAAAAGAGATAACCGCTTCATGGCGAACTGCCGCCGTTCCTGCAGTTCTTTTAACCCGGCTTCACGCTCGCTCGCCGCCTTGGAAGCCAGATTCTGCCATTCCTCAGCCCGGCGCCGAACCGATGCGATGCTCTCAGCAGCTGCGTTAAGTGAAAGCTGTGGAAGCTCATCACCAGCAAAGCTGGATAATGCTTGCTCAAATTCATTGAAGCGGGAGGTTTCATAAAGATCGTGATTATGTTGAGTTTTAGCTTCTAGAGCAAGCAAGCTGGACAAAGCATAGATTCTCGGAGACCGCAAACCTCCGGCACGCAGATTTTGAACGACATGTGCTTTAACCTCATCTAGTTCTTCTTCGCTTGAAGCGAGATCGGAGGCATTAATAATAAAGAACATTTTATCGAGAGCAAAGCTATCTTTAATGCGGCCCAGCTGGGCCAAGAGGCCGCGATCCGCCTTCGAAAAGGCGTGGTTATAATAGGTCACAAAACAGATCGCATCCGCATTTTTCATGTAACTAAAGGTTACGCCAGTGTGGCGTGCATGCAGTGAATCTGCTCCTGGTGTATCTACGAGCACAATCCCGCTCTCCGTCAAAGGACAGGCATAATATAGGTCAATCCCTTGCACGAAGCAAGCCCGGGTCTCTTCCGCAACTAGGTTTCGATATTCATCCAAATCAACCGTCCGCACCGTTCCTAATAGCGGCTCTGCTTCAGCCCAACCGGATGCTGCGGCTCTTAGAAATCCTGCATGCGGCAGCGCAGAGGGGTGAATTCCCCGTGTTGGCAGGCTCGCAAGTACTGCTGTCCACGTATCCTGTTGCGGCTCTCCAAGCTGCAGCACGCTGAAGGAATGGCAGATGTCATCCCAGAAATCCGCCATGCTCTTCATCGTTACAACCGCGCTGGCATGGCGGAAGTCTCCTTCCGGAGCCAATATGCGGTTAACTGCGGCCGTGGCAGGGTGTGGCGACACGGGCAGCACTTCTTCGCCGAGCAAAGCGTTGGCGAAGGAAGATTTGCCTGCGCTGAACGCACCGAACAGCGCAAGGGTGAAGCGGCCGCCGGCGAGATCCTCCGCCCGTGCGGCCAGACTGCGCGCCGCCGATGCCATCGCTGGCTCGCGGCGCAGCAGCTCTGCCGCAGCCGCCAGCGCGTCAGCGGCTGCCGAGAGCCGGCGGCGTCCGCCCGCCGGCGAAGCCGTTCCCGCCGCCCAGCTTGCGGCGGCGGCACTTCCAGCCGCGGCGCGTTCGCGCGGCTGGGTCGCCCGCGGTGCGGCGCTCTGCGCAGCCGCACGCGGGGTGACCCTCACCTCCGGCAGGATGCCGGGGGTGAGGGTCCGGCGCGGCGGCAGCAGCGCCGCTAGCTCGTGCGCGCGGGCGTCAGCCGCGCGGTCCAGGGCGGCTAGCGCGCGGGCAGCGCTCGCCTGCCGCGTAAGGGCCTGTTCGCGGCGCTGGAGTTCCGCGCGCTGCTCCTCGATAAGCGATGGCAGCTTCGCCAGCAGCTCATCGCCAACTAACAGCGCAGCGCGGCGGAATTGGCTCTTCAGCTCTGCCGCAAGTGTGCGGCAGAAATTGAGCAGCGCCTCGCCGCTATACCCCGTTCCCGGCTTTACTGCAGCCGCCAGCCATTCTTGGCTCACCGCCGGGAACCCTTGCTTCAGAGTCGTCTCTGCCTCCTCTGCCCACAGTCCGAGATTCTCCGCCCATTGACGTACCAGCTGAATCAGATGCCATTCCAGCTGAGCGGAAACCTCTCGGACCAGTAATCCTTGCCAGGCATCCAGTCGTTTGCCTTGCTCCTTCTCCCGCCGTCCGGCTGTAGAGAACAAACCTAAGCGGAAGCCTGGGCTGACACTCTCCACATAGCTCCCTGCCGCCTCTCTAACATCCGCAGGCATTAAGTTAGCATTATTGAGTAAGGCATCAAGATCACTTCGCAGGCTAGCTCGTGATTGCTGAGGCAGCTCCTCAAGCAGTGCCTTCTCTTCATCCAACGATTTCAGCTCATCCATCACAACTGTAACCTCTGCACCCTCTAGCTCAGCTAAAAGAGTTTCCCGTTCCTCCTGCTGATCTTCACGGAACGCGGTTAGCGAAGAATCTGCTGTATGATGAATGGAACGTGACAAGCTATATTGAAGCAATTGTTCCCTGTGCTCCAACAGCTCTGTTATAAGGTTCAGCAGATTATCCCAATGATTCAGTGGATGCTCTTTCATTTTGAGTGAGGTAAACAGAATCCCCGCACAATGAATCCCCCACTGCTCAAAAGCATTTTCAAGCTGGCGTTTATATTCTTCAATGGAAATTTCTTGTTCTCTGTGCTTGTCTATCTGATTAACAATAAGATAGAGCGGTTTGCCCCAGTCACTGAGATTTTTGGCAAAAGCCAAATTATTCTCTGACTGAACATGGTTATAATCCATAACATAAAAGACGACATCAGCTAAATGCAGCGCGGAACGAGTGGCCGCCTGGTGGCCATCATCCGTCGAATCCACGCCAGGCGTATCCAATAGAACACCATGCTTCCCTAGAAGAGGAATCTCATTCCAGACTTCAATCGCGGAATATTCTCCGCCATTTCGACAATATTCCTGTAATCTTTCTGGTGTTGTCTCTACAGGGGTAGATTCATTTCCACTTCCCTCAACCCTTGGATAGATAAGCACTCGTGGAGCCCCGCTGCGAATAGAAACAATATTGGCACTAGTCGGCACAGGTCCGGAAGGCAACACTGAGCTGCCGCATAAAAGATTAATCATGCTGGATTTCCCTGCCGAGAAATGCCCACAAAAAGCAAGGGTCAGTTCATTCCCACCCTCTTTATTTTGTAAATCTTCATATATTCGTTCAGCACTCTCATCGCCCCAGTGGCGCATTAAATCTTTCAGCCGGGAAAGCTGCGATGCTGTTTCACTTAATGTTTCTCTCTGAATTCTAACCTGTTCCGCTCCCACAGACATTCCACCTCCACAGTTACCTTCTAATCATGCACTGATCTTAATCCATTCATGAATACTGATTTAAGCTCTTTTTTATGCAAAACTTATATAGGTGCAATTTCTGAACTTTAGCGCGGAACATTTTTATAAATAATAATTACAGTTTATCACCAGTTTGACACAAATTAAATACACACTACTTACAAAATAACCTATCATCTCCTACGAAATGATACCAAAAAAGAAGCGAGGTTGTCGTCCTGTAAAGCCAACAGTCGTTTCTCGTAGAAATATAAGGATATTCAATAAAAAAAGGAGCCAGCCCCAAGGGCCGACTCCATTTCAGGTCACTTCTCAATTATGCAGTTTCCAAAACAGGCAACAGAATTTCAAAAACTTTTCCGTGCTGCAGAATAGTCAATCCACGAGATTTGTCTCTCATTACGACAACCTCTGGTTTTACAGACATACGCTCCAGATAGTGCTCAGGCACATCACCGGAATGACTGATCGTAATACCCTCTACTTCTTGCTCTTCATTTTCTTCCAGCGGGCTTTCCACTACGCGGTCAAAAATATCCGAGAATACCTCAAAATTATCTGTGTATACAGAAATGCATTTCATCTCTATCCCATCCTCTTCTTCAACTCTAACTTTTAACTTTTTGGCGTATGATCTTTAGCTTTCCTGACGACAGCCGTTTTCATACGTTTTTTGCCCTCTCGACATACATCAAGGAGCGGACAAACCTGACATTTTGGATTCTGAGCCTTACAGTGATATCGTCCGAAAAAGATTAGCCGGTGATGCGTGAGCGTCCATTCATCACGTGGCACAGCCTTCATCAGCTTTTTCTCCACTTCCAGCACAGAATCTTTCCAGCCTGCCAATGCAAGTCGTTTAGCAACCCGCTCCACATGAGTGTCCACAGCAATGGCAGGAACTCCAAATGCGTTGGATACTACTACGTTAGCGGTTTTACGACCTACTCCTGGCAACGTTACAAGTAAGTCATGTGCCTCAGGCACTTCTCCGCCATACTGTTCTATGAGTATAGAGCACAGGCTTTGGATATGCTTAGCTTTGTTACGATATAAGCCGATGCGCCGGATATCCCCCTCCAATTCCTCCAGCGGCACAGAAATATAATCGATGGGGGCTTTGTACTTTTGGAACAGGTCCTCGGTCACTTTGTTCACCGTTGCATCCGTACATTGGGCTGACAGCAGCACCGCTATTGTCAATTCAAAAGCGTTACTGTGATTCAGCTCGCAATGTGCATCCGGAAACAAATCTCCAATCGTATCCAAAATGTGGCGGACGTCTGCAGCTTTCATAGTGTCCCCTCCACGGAGCAAAAACGCTCAGAAAATTCTATCGAGCGTCTCACCTCAAATGTTAGAAATATAAGCAAAGTATGTATTATAACGTATGGATTCATACATTTCAACACATACGATACTGGCATTATATTTCAAGTATTAACGCCTGGATTGTCCTAATAAGAACAGTAAGCGTTTAAGCGAGAAATATAAGACATACAGTATAGGAGCAATACTTATACTTTCTTATATTTCAAAAAAAACGTCTTGACGCAGGTAAAGCCCCCTGTGTCAAGACGGTGATTCACTCAGAAATCCACCATTGCAACTATTGTTTCACAATTTCAACCAAAATATCATTATTGAAATACATTATAATATTATCATTTTCTTTCAAAGATTGCACGGATAAAGTCGAATCTCCCTGATGAATATAAACATTAGCAGGAACAAAGAATTGATATTTATCGTTCAAATTAGGTCTCTTCGTCACCAATGAGTTTGTTGCACTCTCATAACGTGAGAATGTTCTACTGAGCTGAGACATAATACGAATCGTTGTAGATCCATCCGGATCCTTGCGAATCTCTACTCTGTCCCCTGCCGTCAAGTTGCTAAGAGCAGTCGTTGTCGAGCCGTCACGAATGATTTTGACTCCTCCACTTACCGCTAAGGTCTGTGCAGCTCCAGTATAATCCTTCACGACTACGCTATTCCCAGCGGCATCTACAGAACTTACCTGGCCTGTTGTGAGCTTAACTGCTTGAATAGCCAGCGGTGAGCTACCATCAAAGGTCACATTAAGATAATCTCCCGCTTTTAAATCCGTTAGCTTAATGCTCTCACCAGCTTCATTGGTCAATGGGATTGCCAAAGTATTAATATCACTGGTTCCCCCATTCCATTTGATGCCCAAACGGTTGGTTCCAGAATTCACGGTTGCCGCTTCAACTTGCAGCACAGTCTTCACTTTCAATACCGCTATCAGATCCTGACCTGTAGTCAGTGAAGCCGTTACATTGCTTCCAATAGGAATATCACTTAGGGAAGGACTAGTCTTACCAAAGAGATCAACAAGTTGCGGATAAGGCATCGTTAAACTTTGTCCATCATTAAGCTTCAAAACAAGAGTTTTCGACGTAGAATTAACAGCCGTTAAAGTTCCTTCGTACTTTGTGACAATTTCCAAAGACAAAGCCCGCTGTCCTATTGCCTTCAGATTAACTTTACGGTTCTCAATAAGTTTCGCACCCATATTAGTTAAGTTAGGCAGTGCACCTTCATAAATCAGCTTTGTTTTCTCATCCAACTGAACCACATGGGCTTTTTTGCTGCTGTCCATAACTGTAAGGAGCTGCGTTTTGCTATTATAATCCACAATTGTTGCTCCACTATACTGTTCAATTTGACGGCTTAACACTTCAATTTTGGTGACTTGATCGCTGCTGTTTAAGGTAACCTGAATCTTGTCCCCACCTACTGCATCAGCAATAAGATCATCAGCTACTGCTCCACTCATGTTCGGAATAACAATCGTCGGTTTAGTGCCAAGCAGTTTAACCTCACGATTTCCGTCTGCTTTTTTGTAAACAACTGTGGAACTAGTCAGCTCGGTAAGTACCCCCTCAACTGTCCGTTCAACACCTTCCGTCACTTCTACAGTGCGGATCACATTATCTTGAATCGTATATTTGACCGCATTACCTGTCTTCAAATCTGCAGGTTTCAGCACTGATGCTTGGGAGCTGAATAATGAAGTCCCATCTTCCCATTTAAAAGTTTCTACAGTACCCGCAGTATTTTTGAAAGTAATGCTTTTACCAGTAAGATCTACACTTTGAATAGTGCCTGTTGTTGTTTTGTTAACAACCCCTGAAGTCACTTGAACCTTTACTACTTTATGCGAACCACTATACGTTTCTCGTTGCAGTGAAACTACACTGTCTGTTACCAGCGAAGCAGGTTCAAGTCCAGCTCCATTTACATCCACAAAGGAAGTAGTCTCATCGTAGTAATATTCAGTGAACCCTGTTGGTGACTTTAACCAAAGCTTATTACCTGGAGCTACCATGGCGAAGTTTCCTGACAGAGTCTCTACTTGTTGTGTAGGGTCAGTCACTTCAACATAAGCCGCGTTATATGTCGCGCCAATTACAGTAACCTTAGTGTAGGGTTGGACATCACTTAGATTGATTCTGCTTTCAGAAGCACTTGTGTAATAAGCAGTGCTTGCTCCCAGGGTATATGTAGAAGTCTTTCCGTTGTTATAGACGGATAGTTTCCCATCAGCTAATTGACTGATCGTTCCTGATACCGTGTTGTCATATTCAACCGTATTGTGAGCTTCAGCGCGACTGAAAAAAGTCGCCAATTGCGCACGTGTTACAGCGCCTTGTGGATCAAAACGATTTCCGTCAAGTCCATTGGCTAGACCTAAATTAACGGCAACGTTGATGTAACCACGTTTGTTGGCAGACACTTTGGTATCATCCGCAAAGCCAGTTGGCTCACTAGCAGCCCCTGCTGCATCTGCGCTTTTTCCAAGGGAGCGGATTAGCAGCTCCGCAATCCATTCCCGGGATGCTTTACGCTCTCCCCAAGAAGTCTTCAGATTATCTGGAGCCATTTCGGTTGCTTTATCGAGTAATCCTTGTTGAAAAGCTAACACAACATAATCCTTGTAATAATTCGTAACCTTAAAATCTGTAGGCAATGCTACCGCAGAAGAAGCATCCACTTTATCCTGCAGCTTCATAAACCGCAGGGCCATAAGCACTGCTTCCTGCTGAGTTACAGAATCACCCGGACGGAACAATCCATTATTTCCAACCACAATTCCTTGTGAAGCGAGTTTATAAATATGTTTTTCAGCCCAGAAGCCTGTCTTTACATCGCTAAAAATCCCTACAGATTGTGTAGTGGTTGATGTCGGTGTAGTGGCAGCTGTGTCTGCAAACACTGCACTTGCACCACCAAAAACCATAACGCCAGCCATAACAGCCGACACTGCTTTATTAGAATAAGCCTTCAATGGACGTTTTGACCTTTTTTGCGCGGACAATAGATTATTCCCCTCTCTATGACTCAAATAAATAGTATGTTTAAAAATTCGTCAGCTAGATACCTAATTCCTTTGTTGCATAACCAATTAAGAATTATCTCTAGTCATAGGATGCAATAGATCCACATGGCCCATTAGACTTTCTACCTTTTCACCATCAACTAAAACTTCGATACTCTTTACTTCCGCAAATTGAAAATAAGTTTTGGCAAGTGAAGTAATGGCAAAGGATTCTCCACCCGCACCAAGCTGAGCTTCATCTGGTTTATGAATATCCATTACGATTTGACCCTCTACGAATTTTAATGATTTCAGTTCAATTTTCCCCCACAAAGGTACAAGATCTGTATTCTCACTACTTTGCAGTGCTTTGAACGTCTCTGTATATTTCTCAACATCGTCAGAGTAGTTAATCGTAGTCTTAGCAGGCACTAAATCCATAATTTGCGAATCAGTGTAATAAACTTCAATACTCTGGCTTTGCTTTTGTGTCTCATTTTCTACCGGCTTCGAAGATGGCTGAGTTTCTGCATTAGTATTATCTGCTGTCGGTTGCGGAGTGCTAGCCACTTCGGTTTCCTGATCATCAGATGGAGCTGGGGTACTTTCTCCAGCACCACTTACAACGTTTGTAGTATCTTGCTCCACTCCATTAGCAGGAGCTGCAGTAGGCTTATCTCCACAGCCAGCTATCACTAGTAGAAGTAGCGCAGCAACCCCAACCATAGTCCATTTTTGTTTAAACATTAATAAACGCCTCCTCTAGATGAATACGGGCAGACAGGTACCGCAAAACCACTTCTTGCCTTTTTATTGATAAAAGCAGAAAGCTGACTTTGCGGCGCTCGTCTGCCACTGGTCTGTTATTTTATACCCAAATATTCCTTGATCCCACTCACTATTGAAGCAGCAACTTTATTTTGTAATGCTTCCGTAAAGAGCAATGTCTCATCCTTCTTATTGCTAAGGTATCCTACTTCAAGTAGAACAGCAGGCATTTTCGTTTCACGAATGACATGGAAATTTCCGTATCGTACACCGCGATCACTAAGCCCTGTAGCCTCAACAAGATACTTATGCATTACTTTCGCTAAGGCCTTACTGGCTTCCCGCTGATAATACGTTTCTGTCCCGCTTGCCGCAGAAGATGCGGAACTGTTAGCATGTACAGAAATGAATAGATCTGCTTTTAAATTATTAGCCATAGCCGCTCTATCCTTGAGCTCCAAGAATGTATCGTCACTGCGCGTCAGTACGACATCGATATTACTTTCTTTTTTCAGCAATGCTGCTGTCTTAAGTACTATAGCTAAATTAAAATTCTTTTCGTATTTTCCTGTTACTCCTACTGCACCAGAATCTTTGGCTCCGTGCCCCGCATCCAGTACTACGAGCTTCTTGCCATCATTACCTGGCTGTGTTGAAGTATCATCCGTACTTTCTGCATTCAGGTCAATGATAACCAACTTAGAATCCGTCCCAGATACGCTGATGTTATAATTCTTAGGATAATTCAAATCAATTACAAAACGTACAGTATAAGGATTGGAGCTATAAAGCGAATACCGGACACCTGATACATCAGGATAATCCTTCACTTCCAGTTTACCATTCAGATCAGGATCAAGAACTTGTCCCGTACCAAACAGATCTGAGAAAGTGGCATTAGGAAAATCAATAACTAACCGATCCGGCCCTGTCATTACACTTACTTTTGGCTCGGAATTACCTTCCATCGCAATGCTTAAACGATTCTCACTAAAGCTCAAACCATTTATCATGGTTAAATTTTTAGTAGGATCTACCGGCGGAACAACAACTTCAGATCCACCATTTCCAGAGTTCCCATCAGAACTGCCGTTTTCATTTGAGGATCCTGGGGTAATAAGATACACGATCTTCTTCGCATTATCCCAAGTGACGGTGAGACCAAACTGCTCACTTATGAACCGTATAGGTACAAGTGTCGTATCACTCCGCAGGACAGGCGCAGTGGTAAGCTGTACTGTTTTGTCATCAACCGAAGCTGTCTTTTGATTAACAATAAGTTTGATGACCTTCCCTTGCTGTTCAATCGTCACCGTTTTGCTTTTTTGATCCCAGCCCACGGTATAACCAAGACTCTCGGAGATCAATCTCAACGGTACCATGATAGTATCATTCACATTTTCAACCGGTACTTTTTGCCCTGCAGTAATCTCTTTGCCGTCCAGATAAATCTTGCTATTCGCGGCAGCAGCATGTCCATGCTCAGGCAAAACCAACACAAAGAGCAACAATAACAACATCAAACTGAATTTCTTCATTCTTCACCTCTAAGAATCTAGTATTCGCCTGTGAATGGCGATCGTGGTGCCCCTGTCTCCGTCAACCTCAGACCTCTATTAGACGCTGGTAATCTATAAAGGTTGCGAATATATTCCATAAAAATTGAGAAATCTCACCAACCGCAAGTGTTAAAGCCCCAGATATTCCTTAATTCCGGCAACAATTTCTCTCGCTAATTTCTCTTGAAGCTGCTCACTATACATCGCCGATTCATTTCCTGAATTTGTAAGATATCCTACCTCTAGCAAGACTGCTGGCATTGTGGTTTCCCGTGTAACATGAAGGCTTTTCGTTCGAATCCCGTTGTCTTTAAAACCAGTAGCGGCTAATAAATGCTTATGCATAATCTGAGCAAGAGGCAGACTATCACTGCGAGAATAATAGGTTTCACTGCCATTTATTTTATCTCTATTTGGATATCCAACCTCTAGCGAATTCGCGTGCACTGAAATAAAGAGATTCGCTTTAGCAGCCTCCGCAATTTTCACGCGATCCTGAAGCCCCAATGTAGCATCGTCAGTTCGAGTAAACACCACGTCAACTAATGCTTCCTGCGTTAACAGCGTTTGTACTTTGCGGATGACGGCCAGATTGAAGTCTTTTTCCAGCTTACCTGTGAGACTGACAGCTCCTGATTGAGTTCCGCCATGACCTGCATCTAGAACTACAATTGGCTTACCTAACGTTCCATTAGCCCCTGTGGTGTTGCCTCCGCTGTTAGTTACATTCAAATCAATCGTAACCAGCCCGGTGCTTTCATCCGTACTAAGCTGGTACGGTTGATTTCCAACCGTTTGAATTACGAATCTGACAGTGGACGGACTCACACTGAACAGTGCATAACGGATCTCAGAAACGAGCGGGTAGCCGGCAACGTCCAGCTTACCTTGTGGACCGCCAGTGGTGGTAACACCCGTAAGACTTCCAATGAAATTCGGATCGAACGCAGCACCCGGAAAATCTACGACGATTCGATCAGGGTTGCTCATTTTTGTAACGTTTGGCTTAGTAGCCCCCGACACAGCGATAATAAGTCGGTTCTCAGTGAATACTGCCCCGTTTACTAGAGGGCCTGTTGGAATTCCTGCTGTGCTTCCCGGTGCCGTGGTTGTTTGTGGAACTGGTGTCGGGCTGGGTGAAGTTACTACACTGCCAGCAGTTGTCCCGTTGTCACTTCCCGGCGTAGCACTTGGAGTTGGAGCAGGTGTATTAGTTGCTGTTGGATTGGTAGTATTCCCCTCAGGTGTCATTGCAGGATTGCTAACTTGTCCACCTGTCAAATAGACGGTTTTATCAACATTATCCCAGCCCACCTTTAAGCCGAACTGCTCGCTTACGAAACGAATTGGAACAAGTACTGTGCCGCCACTCTGCTTAGGAGCTGCATTTAAATCAAATGTCACCCCATCTGCATCAGCTGTTTTCCGTCCTACCGCCAGCTCAATGCTTTTACCATCCTGGTGAACGGTTACTTTCCGGGTCTGCTGCTCCCATAACACCTCGAATCCAAGATTCTCTACTACCACTCTGACCGGAATCATAACGCTACCATTTACATTTTCGAGTTTAATTCCTTTTGGCAAAGCAAGTTCCTGATTGTCCATAATAATTCTGCCTGTGCTGCTACCAGCTGCGGCAGCTTCTTGTCCGGTGGATGTTAAAAATAATAAAGGCAGTAACAAAAGCAGCAATACACGAAGCCCAGCTCTTCTCATTCTCATTTTCCGCTCCTTCTGCAAGTAATAGATCCTAGATAAGTATTTAGACGACAGAAATCACCAAATGTTTCCTTAATGACCAATGAATATATCGATTATAGCAAAAAAACTTCTATTTCCGACACCTGGAAATAGAAGTTTTGCGTATTTTTTGTAAAGTTTAAGAATCAGACCAGTTATATCCTCTTTTTAAGAGAATAGCTTTGCAGCATGACGCTCTTCATAAGCAGCAATTTCATCTGCATGTTGAAGGGTCAAACCGATATCATCCAAGCCTTGCAGCAGGAATTGACGACGGTGCTCATCCAGATCAAAGCTGATGCTCAGTCCGAATTCATCTTGTAAAGCATTATTCTCAAGATCAACTGTCAGCTTGTAGTCCTCATGCTCAGCTGTCCGTTTGAACAATTCATCCACTTGCTCTTCCGAAAGCTTAATCGGCAGAATGCCGTTCTTAAAGCAGTTATTGTAGAAGATATCCGCATAAGAAGGTGCAATTACAACTCTGAACCCGTAATCCATAATCGCCCATGGTGCATGCTCCCGAGAGGATCCACAGCCAAAGTTAGCGCGTGAGATCAGAACAGAAGCCCCTTGATAACGTGGTTTATTCATTTCGAAGGCTGGATTATCATTACCTTCTTCATCAAAACGCCATTCATAGAACAAAAACTGTCCAAATCCCGTCCGTTCAATCCGTTTCAAAAACTGTTTTGGAATAATCGCATCCGTATCTACATTTACCCGGTCAACCGGTGCAACAATTCCTGTTAATTTTTTAAAAGCATCCATAGTTTTATCCTCCCGTGTTCTCTCTAGTTCTATGAGCTGACGGCTTCCGTCTTATAATTCCAATCACGTACATCAGTGAAACGACCTTTGATCGCAGCTGCGGCTGCCATAGCTGGAGATACAAGATGTGTACGTCCTCCGCGTCCTTGGCGTCCTTCAAAGTTACGGTTCGAGGTAGATGCACAGCGTTGTCCAGGCTGCAGAACATCCGGGTTCATGGCCAAGCACATGCTGCATCCCGCTTCACGCCATTCAAAGCCAGCGTCAGTAAAGACTTTATCAAGTCCTTCTTTCTCAGCCTGCATCTTAACACGGCCCGAGCCTGGAACAACAATGGCAGTAACCTTTTCAGACACCTTATGACCTTTAGCTACCACTGCTGCAGCTCTCAAATCTTCGATCCGTCCGTTAGTGCAGGAACCGATAAATACATAATCGATCGGAATTTCAGAAATAGGTGTTCCAGGAGTCAAATCCATATATTCAAGCGCTTTTTCAGCAGCTTTACGTTCATTTTCAGTGGTGAAGTCCGCCGGATTCGGAACGCTGGAGTTGATGTCAGTTCCCATGCCCGGGCTAGTCCCCCAGGTCACTTGTGGAATCAATGTTTCCACATCAAATTCAACAACCGTATCGTACTGGGCGCCCTCGTCGCTTACAAGACTCTTCCATGCTTCTACAGCAGCATCATAAGCTTCGCCTTGCGGTACGTATTGACGTCCACGCAGATAATTAAAAGTAGTTTCATCAGGGGCAATCAAGCCAGCTCTTGCTCCGCCTTCGATCGACATATTGCAGACAGTCATACGTTCTTCCATCGACAATTCACGAATAGCTTCGCCTGTATACTCAATTACATAACCTGTGGCAAAATCAGTACCGTATTTAGCAATAACACCCAGGATCATATCTTTTGCTGTTACGCCAGGGTTGCGTTTGCCTGTAAAGCGTACTTCCATAGTCTTAGCTTTGGATTGCTGCAAACATTGGGTAGCCATTACATGTTCAACTTCACTAGTTCCGATACCGAATGCCAGCGCGCCGAATGCACCATGCGTGGAGGTATGGCTGTCGCCGCAAACGATAGTTTTACCAGGATGTGTCAACCCGATTTCAGGACCCATTACGTGTACGACGCCTTGATCAATATCATTCAGATCGAACAGTCTTACACCAAAATCAGCACAGTTTTTAGAAAGGGTATCAATTTGCTGCTTGGAGATTGGATCTTTAATGTTAAAACGATCTTTAGTTGGTACGTTATGATCCATCGTTGCGAAGGTCAGCTCAGGACGGCGAACCTTCCGGTTGCTGAGGCGAAGCCCTTCAAAAGCCTGCGGAGAAGTAACTTCATGAACCAAATGCAGATCAATATAAATAATGCTAGGTTTGCCTTCCTCTTGATGAATAACGTGATTCTCCCAAATCTTCTCAAACATTGTCTTGTTGCTCATAATTTCACCTCATTAATAGAATCGTTCATTGGAAGAGAGCGTGGAGTCTCTCTTGAATGATCTAAATATAACACCCCTGTCTTTATAATTCCAAGATATGATATCTATAAAAGTGATAGTCTGAACCTATAAGCTGAGTTAGAGTATGTTGAGGCACAATATGTAGGAGCGATGCGCAAGCGAGATGTGTAGGAGCAATGCACAAGCGAGATGTGTAGGAGCAATGCGCAACCGGGATGTGTAGGAGCAATGCGCAAGCGGGATGTGTAGGAGCGAGGCGCAAGCGGGATGTGTAGGAGCGAGGCTCAAGCGGGATGTGTAAGTGCAATGCACAAGCGGGATGTGTAGGAGCAATGCGCAACCGGGATGTGTAGGAGCAATGCGCAAGCTTGATGTGTAGGAGCAATGCGCAAGCTTGATGTGTAGGAGCGTTTAGTTGTATTTTGTACAGCTATATTCCTGTGAATCATTCGTTAATGAATATAACTGTATTTTGTGCAGCTATTTTCTTGAATTATCACCCTATAGCTGGGAACTCTGGTTTTTAGTTGTATAGAATACACTTAAAACCAAAAATATCCCTTTTGCATACGAAATAGCTGCACAGAATACAGTTATCTCATAGATACTCTCAAGATCCGGCGCAATAAATATACCGCGAGAGGATATCGGATACTTCGATCAGTGTAGTAGGGATAATTCTTGAAAACAGGCCCGGCAAATTCTGGGGAGTGAAGAAGTGAATGCTCCTTTGGGTTGCCTATACAAAACTATAATCCAATAGGATATACTTATAAGTAAATCATTTCCCTAAGGAGTCCATATATGGAACTGAGACAACTGCAGTATGTGCTGCAAATCGCAGCCGAAAAAAACTTCTCACGTGCAGCGGACAAGCTGCATATTGCCCAGCCCTCGCTCAGCCAGCAGCTTTCCAAACTGGAAAAAGAGCTCGGCGTAATGCTTTTTCAGCGTAATACCAGCTCAGTTGAGCTGACCTACGCAGGTTCTAAATTCGTTGAACAAGCCCAGATTATCATTGACGCAGTGGAGCTGCTGCGACAAGAGATGTCCGACATATCAGAACTGCGCACTGGACGTGTAGTTGTGGGCAGTATGCCGATTACAGGTGCACATCTTCTGCCGCATGTGCTTCCAGTTTTCAAACAAAATTATCCTGAGGTAGAAATTACGCTGCTAGAAGACTCGTCGATGAACCTAGAGAAGCTCACGGCAAGTGGTCAGACCGATTTAAGCCTGCTCTCCTTACCCCTCGAAATTCCTGCTCTAGCTTATGAAGAGCTTGGAGAGGAAAGAATTGATCTTGCCGTCCCTCCTGAACATCCGCTCGCTAAACGAATCTTAGATGGAACACGGACCTCACTTGAAGAGCTTAAGGACGAACCTTTCATCGTACTTAAGGAAGGTCAGGGCTTCCGCAAAATGACTGTGGAGCTGTGCCGGAAAGCCGGATTCGAGCCACGAATCGTTTTCGAGAGCAATAATATGGAAACCGTTCAATCCCTAGTGGCAACAGGTATGGGCGTGACTCTTGTTCCTCGTTTTATCGCTCGTGCACCGCGGAGTGAATTTGTTCCAGTCTACTTACCGCTCGCTGATCCGGTGCCTAGTCGTACGCTAGTTGTAGCATATCGACGCGGACGATATTTATCCAAGGCCGCAAAGGCTTTTGTAGAAACATTCAAATCAACCGTGTCTGAATTAACGGAAGAATAGAATATATACAAATAAAGTGCCCCAGTAACCATTCGCGTGGTTGCCGGGGCACTTTTTCAGGTAAACCTCTTTTAACAGTACTAGATTATTTACGCAAATTACGTTGTGTAATCAGGCGGTTCTGATCATCCGACACACGTGCTTTACTTGAATCAGCCAATCCCTTATCAACTGGAGCCCCGGTGTGCTCTTCCACAAATTCACGAGTCACACTATTCTTAAGCTCTGCTACTTCGTTTGAATCTTGATTCTGTCCCTGCTCGGCATTGTTGTCTTTAGTCAATTTAATCCACCTCCTGGTAACAGATTATAAGTTCTTTACCCCTTCTCTTTGACGTTAAACATAATATATAGAGCTTTCTGCATGAAGAAATATATCCTACGTTTTCCCTTTGCAATGCAACCAGCTCCATGGTATTCTATTGAAAATAAGTGAAACGTGCAGACGGGACCAGTAAGAATGAGTCTAACCGCGCCTAGAGAGTAGATTCCGACAGGCTGAAAGAATTTACCGCGGTTTTCGTTCCGAATCCTACCCCCGAGCGGCCTGTGTCTAACAGGACGGATCCTCCCGTTATGAGAATGAAGTCGGATGATCCCTCATCAATGAAGGTGGTACCGCGGAAGTTTATAAGCTTTCGTCCTTTGCTAAGTCTAAGGATGGGGGCTTTTTGTTGTTTTCAGGACTTAATAAACGAAGAGGATGTGGACAGAAATGACGACGCGAATCGTGGTCAAAATAGGCAGCAGCTCGCTGACCGGACCCGAGGGCGGTTTGAATCGTGAAGCAGTCTCCTTTTTTGCCTCAGAGATTGCCGAGTTGAAGAAAAACGGCTGTGAGGTGTTGTTAGTAACCTCTGGTGCGGTAGCCGCCGGCTTCCGCAGTATCGGTTATCCAGCACGTCCGAAGCTGCTGCATGAGAAGCAGGCCGCTGCGGCTGTGGGTCAGGTACTGCTGATGCAGGCTTATCAGGAAGCTTTTGCCCAGCATGGAATTACTACCGCGCAAATATTGCTGACTCGCACCGATTTCTGCAGCCGCAGAGCCATGAATAACGCTATGATGACTGTAGAAGAGCTACTTCGCCAAGGAGCGGTGCCCGTATTTAACGAGAATGACACTGTCTCCGTAGATGAACTGAAATTTGGCGATAATGATACCCTCTCTGCGCTAGTAGCCAACCTGTTAAAAGCCTCTAGACTGCTTGTCTTAACCGACATGGATGGTTTATACAGTGGAGATCCCCGCAAGCATCCGGATGCTGTCCGTTATCAGTTCGTAGATGACATTACACCAGAGATATATGCTATTGCTGGTGGAGCTGGCTCTAGTGTTGGAACAGGCGGTATGCGATCCAAAATCGATGCGGCCAAGATTGCTACTCGGGGTGGTGTTCCTGTCTTTGTCGGGAGAGCCACCGAACCTGGTGATTTACAGCTTGCTGCAACGGGAGAAGGCAGGGGCACTTATTTTGCAACGAAGCTATCCTCTCTTCCCGTCAAAAAACAATGGCTAGGCTTTATGTCTACCCCTCTCGGCTCCCTATACGTGGACGAAGGGGCTGTAGAAGCTTTGCTACATGGCGGACACAGCCTGTTGCCTGTAGGCGTCAAACAGACAGAAGGTAGTTTTCACGCAGGAGATGTTGTAGAAGTCCTTGGACCCGACTCCAAATTGCTTGGACGTGGGATTGTAAATTACGATGATGCTCAGCTGCGCAGCATTCAAGGTCTGCCAAGCCGTGAAATTGTACCGAAGCTGGGAGAAGTACACCGGCTTGAGGTCATTCACCGTGACGAATGGATTACACTGAGATAAGCATTTTTTTCAATTCAAATATAGGGAGGAAACGTCATGAGTGAAGTTATTAATAAGAGTAAATTAGCCAAGGAGACAACAGGAGTTCTAGCAAGCTTAACAACTGGCCAGAAGAATGAAGCACTGCTGGTCATGGCCGATGCACTTCGCCGCGAAGCTCCCGCCATTATCACCGCCAATGCGGAGGATTTGGAACGAGGAAGACTTAATGGAACTCCGGAATCCATGCTCGACCGGCTGGCATTAGATGTTGACCGGATTAACAGCATTGCCGAAGGCTTGCAACAAATCGCTGTATTACCGGACCCTATCGGTGACACGCTAGAAAGCATTGAACGTCCTAACGGCCTCAACATCCAGAAGCTGCGTGTTCCGATTGGTGTGATCGGCATCATCTACGAAGCACGTCCCAATGTTACTGTTGATGCTGCGGGTCTATGTCTCAAAACCGGCAACGCTGTTGTGCTGCGCGGGGGCTCCTCTGCCCTGTCCTCCAACCGTAAAATTGTCGAGGTTCTGCACAATGCTCTTGCTGAAACCTCAATGCCGCCTAACGCGCTTCAGCTGATTGAAGACCCAAATCGTTCTTCAGTAGATGAAATGCTAAAGCTGAACGGACTTTTAGATGTGATTATCCCGCGCGGAGGCAGCTCTCTTATTCAAAATGTAGTCCTTAACGCAACCGTTCCCGTAATTGAAACTGGAGCAGGCATCTGCCATACTTATCTCGACGCAACTGCCTTGCCAGAAATGGCACAGGACATTAGTTTAAATGCCAAAGCTCAGCGCCCTTCGGTATGTAACTCTATGGAAACACTACTCGTTCATCAGGATTACGCGAGCAAATATCTGTTATCCTTAGCCGAAGCATTCCGTGAGGTTCATGTAGAACTTCGTGGCTGTCAACAAACCATCTCTCTTGTCCCATGGGTATTACCTGCAACCGTAGAAGACTACGCTACAGAATACAATGATTATATCCTTAATATTAGAATCGTCAGTGATTTGGAAGAAGCTATGCAGCATATCGCCCAGTATGGCACGAAACATTCGGAATGTATCGTAACAGAAGATCAGGAGAACGCCACACGCTTTTTACAAGAAGTGGATGCTGCCGCTGTTTATCACAATGCCTCAACCCGCTTCACGGATGGCTTTGAATTTGGATTCGGTGCAGAGATTGGTATTAGTACCCAGAAACTCCACGCTCGTGGCCCGATGGGTCTGCCTGCACTAACTTCAACCAAATATAAGATCTACGGAACGGGACAAATTCGGGGTTAGTATACACGTTTAAGTATTCTATCACACAACTTTTAGGAGGATTTTAGCCATGTGTCAGCAACCTTCAGTTCCACTCATGAATCATAATATTGTTTTTTATGGCGCAGGCTCCATGGCAGAAGCCATCGTTCGCGGGATGATTAGCCGCAATATCGTGAAGTCCGATAATGTCATCATGCTCAATCGCAGCAGCAGTGAACGTCTGGCAGAATTAAAAAGCCGTTATGGTGTAATAGGCACAAATGATCCCGAACAAAAAATAGAATACCTACGTAACGCACCAGTAATAGTACTGGCAATGAAACCTAAAGATGCTGCAGAATCCTTACGCGGACTAGGCCCGCTTCTTTCTCCGGATCAGATTGTAGTTTCTGTCATTGCAGGTCTATCTATTCGAACCATGCAAGGTCTACTTGGCAAAGCACAGCCTATTGTTCGCACAATGCCTAACACCTCCAGTTCCATCGGTCTGGGTGCCACTGGTCTAGCCTTCTCCAAAGAAGTAGACGAAAGAGGCCGTCGCCTTGCTCTTAATATCTTTGAGGCTGTCGGGCTTACAACAGTCATTGATGAGGAACGTATGGAAACCTTGACCGGAATTTCAGGCAGCGGGCCTGCGTATATCTATTACATGATGGAAGCCATGATCGCCGCTGGTATCCGTGGTGGGCTGCCACTTGATCAAAGCACCGAATTAACTGTTCAAACTGTGCTGGGAGCTGCCCGAATGGTACAACAGACGGGAGAAGAACCCGCAGCACTTCGTAAGAAGGTTACTTCCCCTAACGGTTCAACACAAGCAGCTATAGAAGTGCTTGAACGAGGGGAATTCTTTGAAACTGTGATTGCTGCCGTTAACCGATGTGCCGAGCGCTCACGTGAAATGGGTGCTGCCCTAGAGAAAGAGCTTCGTTCTTAACCAAAAAAAGATCGCAGCCCATCCCCTCATCGGGTGGGAAGCGATCTTTTTTTACCTTGTTACAACATTTCCATAATTATCTCTTACGATTACCTTTAGATTTACAGGAGCCGCAACGGTCACGTTCAACGCATTCCTGGAGTTATCGAATACTAGATGTCTAGGTATGTCTCCTAAGATAACGTAAAATGTGTCTCCGACTTGCTTAGTTTGCAACAGCCGCTTCTCTTGCTCTTGCTTGAGTTGCCCTTCTGCCGTGGAATAACTCCCAAATACATTCAACTCATTCCCAGCCGTTCGATCAACCATAATTCCATAAGGTTCGGCAGCCTGGATTATAAGTGTACCTACACCCTGTGGAACATTCCCCTTCCATTCCGGCAAGGAATAATTCTCCTCCGTAGATGAGATCACATGTCGAAGTTCTTGTGTTAATCCTAAAGAGCTGACTCCTGCGAACACTAAACAGCACAATGCCAGAAATCCGACGAACAGAACACTTAGCACATCATAGTACATTTTCCCTTTACCACGGAACCATAAGGTGTAAATTACAATTTCTAAACCAAGTAAAATAAAAATGAGCGGCCACCAAGCAAGTGTTGTCTCGAACACATCCGCTCCTTTCCACTGCGAGACCATTATTAATGCCCCGAGAAATAAAAGGCTCAGTCCCATCGACAACGTACCTACACGCCAACTTCTAGATTTCCCTTCGTTCACTGGAAACTCGCTAGTTACCATGACTCCCGGCTCTACTTCTACTGGATTATTCAAGATTGACCCCCCGCCCTTTTTCTACCTTTATTATTCTTACTTCCAGTCATCAGCTTCACCCCTCCACCAATCAATAACACGGATACGACAATGGTCTTAAAATATTCATTTACGCGATATTCCAGCCGCCATTCTGGAAATCTGATATCAATGGCAGGAACTGCGACATTCACAACAATAAAGTATAATCCGAGACACATCAGGACTGCTCCGAGCCAGCCTTGATGATTTAAGAAACCTTCGATAACCGGCTTATCCTGCAAAGGTTCACGTCCATATCGGCTAACTAACTGTAAGCCATCGAATAAGCTATAGAACCAAATGACCGGGATAAGGAAAAAGAGCAATGTTAACCGCAATAGATCCATGACATAAATACTTCCTAAGAAAAGAAGCATGAGCTGGAGCCCTCTTTTTTGCAGTCCCAGATACATCTGTCCAGCACCAGGAAATGCGGATAGTAATGTCGCTAATACTTTGCTGCGTCGTCCTTCCTCACGTCCAGCCTCCATCTCTTCGAATAATGTGCGGTCAACAAGCATTTCTCCTGCTTGTTTACGATGGATCAACTGAACTGCATCAAACATGCAATACAGCCAAATTACTGGCAATACTCCAAACAGCAGCAAAAATGCATCACTCGAAGTAATTCCAGCCAAGAATAACATAACGGTCATGAATCCGAAAAAAGAAATCAGAAAGGATAGTCCACGCTGCATCAGCCCCATATGAAAATGACCCAATCCAGGAATGAAAGACAATAAGATGACATGCACACGTTCATTATCCTCCGTCTTTACGGGCATAGTAGAACTAAAATCCAGCATTGATCCATCAGGCGCTACAATTGGAGTGGGCATTTGCAGTAATTTAATCACCAGATGAATCATCGAAAAGATCCATAGAAGTAAGAATCCGATCACGCCCAATGCCAGAATTCCCTCATCCCCTTCAGCCATAGCGATTAAGAATGACATAAATAACACACCAAAGCTTAGCAAAAAATAAACAATCCCTTGTGGGCGTCTTCCCATATAATAATGACCTGCTCCAGGAATCATATTAAGAAAAAGACCCTTAATTTTATTACGCTGCTGTTGCATTGTTCATTTCTCCTCTCATTTCTGTCTTCCGTCCATAATCCGGCTCAACCATCCGCTGGTGGCTTGCATGAATTGTTCGCTATAAGATGGCGAATTATCTTTCTTAGGGACAATAAGCTCCATTTCACCCGTGAGTAACTTATCAAACATCCCGGAAGACATAATCAACAGCGTTAACGAAGCAGCAACGGCATAATGAAAGATTGTTTTTTCATACCAGCGATAACGCCGTGATCCTTCTTCTTGCCCCGCTACTTCTTCTATGACTACTGAAGATCTCACCGGAGCCACCCAATCACCCATAACTCTCTCTGTAAAAGCAGACGAATTCTCCAATGAAGGCAGGTCCTCCTTTAGCTCATCCAGCATCTCCATGTATGAAAAAAATATGTCTTCATCCTCGAGCAGCATTTGTTCCCATTCTTCTCGTTCTATACTATCTTTTTGCCCTTCAAGATAAGCTTTTGCCTGCTCGCGGCGAATTAAGTTTTCTCCACTCTTCATCATAGCCATTCGTCCTCCTTCCAATGTTTTCGCATCCATTGTCTCGCCCTATATAGTCTGGACTCCACCGTCTTCAGAGTAATTTCATTTTCAGCAGCAATTTGCTCATATTTTTTATTTTCCAGATAATAAGCCACCATAATTTCCCGATGACCCTCCGGTAAATTGTTGATCTCACCCGACAGACGATTCATCCGGTCACGACGGACAACAGTGGCTAGTACATCCTCCTCATTAGAAGGTGTCTGGCTCAGCACAAGCTCATAGTCAACAGGTAACTCTCGTAGCCGATCACGTTTACGTTTGGCATCAATAGCCTTATTTAAGGCGATCCGCGTAATCCATGATTTTAAGCCTTGATAACGGTAGTCAGGGAGAGATTTATACATCTGAAGAAAAGCTTCCTGAGCAGCGTCTTCAGCCCCTTTGACTTCACGTAATACAGAATAGGTGATTTTGTATATGTGCTGACTGTATGTATTTACAAACTGGCGAAACGCATCTTCGTCTCCTTGGCAAATCCGCTTGATTAATAGCTCTTCCTCAATGACTCTCCCCTCCTTCCCACAGCAATAGACGCTGAGTTCTTCGCCTACCCCTGCACTTATCTAAAAAAATAAAAAAAGAACCGTACAGACTCTAGCAATAGCTAAAGCAATACGGTTCTCTCCTAAACGTTCTATCTTCCACCATTGCGGAATTTTTGTGTATACGTCTTAACATCCTGAGCGTTCTTGACCCGGTTACGGGCCCATTCCAGCAATATCCGGTCGATATAACGAAAATGAACCTTCCCCGCAAATACTGATTCCTTGAGTGCTAACAGAATCAGCTCCTCAGGATATCGGTCTTGATCCACCCAGCTGGAAATCGTCTCACATTCCATTGGAGACAGCGGGCGCCCGAATTCCTTCTCGAAAATACTGAATAGATTCCGGCTCTCCTCTTTATCTCCAAGTGAAGAAGGAGATGTGGGGGGAGTTCCGAATCCTCCACCTGACGCAGCAGCCCGGGGAGCTGATGTTGCATATGCCCTTTTGTCCTTATCTTGCTCATTTTCTTGTACAGCTGTCGCAAGATAAGCACCTAGCTTTCCATATAGCCCTGAGAAATTGTAGCGTTCATAATGGATATCTCTTAGCTCATCGTTGTCTCCATCGATGCTAATGAAACCTTCCTTCATGAGCTTCTGCAATTCTCCGGCGAGAACGGAAATGCTACGACCAGTTACGACCTGAAGCTCCTCCAGAGAAGGGAACTCAATCCCTTCCACTTGCCTGAAGGAGAGCAGATGAATCAGCAGCATCGCTTCACTTCCGCTTAAATTCAGCTTCCGGTAATACTTCAGTAAAGCGTAAGGTATGACGGCCATTCCGTTCTCCAGACCGAAGGAGACGCCTTCGCTCCAGGTACTCCATGTCTTGCCGTCCATGTGCTTCCCCCTTTGTTCAAATCCTAAGAACTTATGGGTAGAGGCGGTACAGTGTACGTGGGAATGGAATAGTCTCACGTACATGGTCAAGACCACAGATCCAAGCTACAGTACGCTCAAGCCCAAGTCCAAAACCGGAGTGAGGTACAGATCCGTAAGTACGCAGATCCATGTACCATTTATAAGAATCCATCGAAAGATTGTGCTCTTTATAACGCTCTTCAAGCAGCGCAGGATCATCGATCCGCTGTGAACCCCCAATAATCTCTCCATAACCTTCAGGAGCGATCATATCAGCACACAGTACGACTTCAGGACGATTTGGATCCGGCTTCATGTAGAACGCTTTGAATGAAGCAGGATAATGAGTAATAAATACAGGTTTATCGTATGCTTCAGCGATTGCTGTTTCATGAGGTGCACCAAAATCATCACCCCAAGCAATATCTTCAAAGCCTTTATCATTCAAGAACTTGATCGCATCGTCATAAGTAATGCGTGGGAATGGTGCTTTGATATTCTCCAACTTGGAAATATCGCGGCCTACCGCTTCCAACTCCGCACGGCAATTCTTCAATACGGATTGTACTACGAAGCTAATAAACTCTTCCTGAACCTTCAAGCTTTCTTCATGATCTGTGAAGGCCATTTCAGGCTCGATCATCCAGAACTCGATCAAGTGGCGACGAGTCTTAGATTTCTCCGCACGGAAGGTGGGTCCAAAGGAATATACACGGCCCAGTGCCATAGCTGCAGCTTCCATGTATAACTGTCCGCTTTGGGTCAGGTAAGCATCCTCATCGAAGTATTTCGTGTGGAACAAGTTAGTAGTTCCCTCTGCTGACGTTGGCGTCAGAATCGGAGGATCCACCTTTGTAAATCCGCTCTCGTTGAAGAACTGTTGGATTGCCCGGAAAATCTCCGCACGAATAACCAGAACAGCCCGCTGCTTCGAGGCACGGAGCCAGAGGTGACGGTGATCCATCAAGAAATCAACGCCATGCTCTTTCGGAGTAATTGGATAATTCTCTGTAAGGTGCAGAACTTCAATTCCGGTAACAGTCATTTCAAAACCGGATTGACTGCGAGGCTCCTCACGAATAATACCGGTCACATACAATGAGCTTTCCTGTGTGAGGCTCTTAGCTGCATCCCATACCTCTTCAGGCACTTCTGATTTCACTACAACTCCCTGAATATAACCTGTACCATCGCGAAGCTGCAGGAACTGAATTTTACCACTGGAGCGCTTGTTGTTTACCCAACAACCGATAACAACACTTTCTCCAACATGTTCATTCACGTTCTTGATTACACTCTTGTTAGCCATGCCTTCAATCTCTCCTCTAATTTAGCCGTTAATTCCTTGCACAATACGGTTTGTATCACGTGCGATGACAAGCTCTTCGTTAGTCGGAACTACAAGCACCTGCACTTTGGAATCTACCGTAGAGATACGACGCGGGTCGCCGGAGCGAACTTTATTAGCTTCAACATCCAACTCAATACCCAGGAACGTAAGGTTATTTAGCAGTTTCTCACGTAGCAATGAAGCATTTTCACCAACACCAGCAGTGAATACGATAGCATCTACACCGTTCATAGCAGCCGCATAAGAACCGATATACTTGCGCAAGCGGTACTCATACATTTCAAAAGCTAGCGTGGAATTAGGCTCACCTTTTTCCATACCCTCAATAATATCACGCATATCACTGCTTACGCCCGAAATTGCTAGGAGTCCACTATGTTTGTTTAACATGGAGTTAACTTCGCCTACGGACAATTCTTCCTTGTTCATCACGTAAGGTACAATTGCTGGATCAAGATCACCACTGCGAGTCCCCATCATCAAACCTTCCAGAGGAGTCATACCCATGGAAGTATCCACAGACACTCCATCTTGAACTGCAGTTACACTACCTCCGTTACCGATATGACAAGTAATGATCTTCAGATCTTCCAACGGACGCTCCAAGTACTCCGCAGCAGCTTTGCTTACGAAGTCGTGTGATGTACCGTGTGCGCCATAACGACGAACTTTATATTTATTGTACAGTACTCTAGGAATCGCGTACATATAAGCTTTTTCAGGCATTGTTTGATGGAATGCAGTATCGAATACAACAACCTGCGGTACACCCGGCATATTTACTTCAGAAGCCGTAATCCCCATCATTGCTGCTGGGTTATGCAGGGGTGCAAGGTCAAACAATTGACGAATTTTAGTCTTGGCATCAGCGTCCACAAGTGCGGAAGCTTTGAAGAATTCACCACCATGTACTACACGGTGACCCACAGCATTGATTTCTTTAATGGATTCAATAACGCCATGCTCTTTATCCGTTAGGCAAGCTAGAACTTTACGAATCGCTGTGTTATGCTCCAAAATTTCACTTACTTCTGTTACTTCAGCTTTACCAGTAGGTTTATGGTTCAGAATGGAGGAATCCATCCCGATACGTTCCACCAAACCTTTAGCCAAAACGGATTCATCAGCCATATTGTACAATTGATATTTTAAAGAAGAACTACCGGAGTTAATTACTAGAATATTCATATACGGTCACCATCCTTGTCGTACTGGAAGAAGCCTTCGCCTGATTTCATACCTAATTGTCCTGCACGCACCATCTTCTTAAGGATCGTGGAAGGACGATATTTCAGCTCACCATATTCACGGAACATATTTTCGAGTGCAGCAAGAACCGAATCCAGACCAAATCTGTCAGCCATTTCAAGCGGTCCATATTGGAATTGATAACCAATACGCATAGCATCGTCAATATCCTGTGCGGAGGCAACGCCCTCTTGCAATACATGCATAGCTTCGTTGATAAACAAGCAAATGAGGCGTGATGTTACAAATCCTGGGGATTCATAGATCATTACACCTTTTTTCTCAACAATTTCATCAACAAAGGATTTTGTATCTTCAAAAGTAGCATCTGAAGTTTTCAGACCGCGTACAATTTCAACAAGATCCACTTTAGCTACAGGGTATATGAAATGCATTCCGATCACGCGTTCCGGATACATTGTAGAACTTGCAAGTTCAGTCAAGCTAAGTGTTGACGTATTGCTGGCAAGAATAATGTGGTTTGGACATACTTGATCCAGTTGATTCAATATTTTTTTCTTTTCTTCTAAATCCTCAACGATTGTTTCGATAACCATGTCACAAGAGCTCAGCTCTGCGAAATGTGTCACTTTTTGAATACGGCTAAGAATCAGCTTCTTCTCAGCTTGAGTGATCGCCCATTTCTCCAGTTGCTTATCTAGACTTGTCTCGATCATTTCGTAGGAGTAGTCCAGTTTCTCAGGGGTTTTCTCCACCAGCAATACATCCAGGCCCTTGGCTGCCAGCATTTCGGCAATCCCTTGTCCCATTGTGCCACCGCCGATGACACCAATTTTCTTGAAATTCATAAAAAAGTCTCCATCCTTTCAGGTATCTATACTTTTGTATTGTACCTTGTCTGTCGCAAAAATTTATAAAGCCCGACATATAATGATATCTTAGCATGCCTGAAAAGTAAAAAAAAATAACCAGCATAAATATTTATGCTGGTAAACGCACGCTGTCACGAAATTGACATCGAAATTGCTCTCCAGAGAGCACTTCTTCCTTCATTAAAATGTCAAGGGAGAAATCAAATACATTTCGTTGCTTTTCAAGGTGGTCGTGAGTACGTACCATCAATTCATCCAATATTTTACTGTTTTCCTTCATAAGCTCTTCAGTGGTAACCATTTCCAGCTTGGCGATACCCAACGAAGTCAATCCGGATTTCATCATGGTTTCGACAATATTCAGGGCCTGATCAAAATCGCCACGCGAACCTGTGCTTCGTCCGCCATAATACATTTCTTCTGCAGCCGCTCCACCAAGTGCGATCATAATCTGATCTTCTAGATAATCTTTAGTGTACAGATACTGCTCTTGTTGAGGATTGTGACGTACATAACCAAGGGCTTGCCCCCGCGGAGTCAGCGTAACCTGACTGACACTTCCCGGACGGAGCAGCTCAGCCATAATGGCATGTCCCAATTCATGGATTGCCACCCGCTTTTTCTCTTCGTGGTTTGTTTCTCTGTCCGTTTTTTCCCCCATCATAACCTTGTCAATCGCCATCGACAGATGCCGCTGCTCAACCTCTGTCAATTCCTCACGCATCATATAAATTGCTGCCTCATTCATAACACTTTCGAGCTGAGCACCGGAGAAACCATAGGCTTCTTCGGAAATTTTATCGAGGTTCACATTGGCATGAAGCGGCTTATTTTTGGCATGTAATTCGAGAATCGATCTGCGGCCTTTTTTATCAGGCATGTCCACTTGAATATGACGGTCAAACCGGCCAGGACGCAGCAATGCTGAATCAAGCATTTCTTTACGGTTAGTGGCTGCTACCAGTAGAATGCGTGGTGTTTCGTTGTTATAGATCCCGTCCATCTCAGTCAACAGCTGATTCAAGGTCTGATCATATTCTCGCTGCTGTCCGCCTTCACGCTTTCCGCCAATTACGTCAATTTCATCTATGAAAATAATAGCGCTTTGCTTGTTTTCCTTAAGGGCGCGGGTACGGGCATCCTTAAACAAATCGCGGATACGGCCGGCACCGACACCTACGTACATTTCTACAAACTCACTGCCTGATGCTGCCACAAATACAGAGTTCGTATAATGTGCTGCTGCTCTAGCCATAAGGGTCTTACCTGTTCCTGGAGGGCCTGTAAGCAGAATCCCTTTCAAAGGCCGAATCCCGAATTTGCTGATTTCCTCATGCCGGATCAAAAAATCCAACGCTTCACGAAGCTCCTGTTTTGCATTGTCTTGCCCGCCAATTTCTTCAAAAGTAAGCTTTGAAGGTCCATCCTTCTTGCGTTTCTTCCCGGCACCTGCATTTACCGCAAGTCCGCCTCTTAAATGAGCAATGATAAGTAAGGCCGTGAGCATCCCAGCAGCAATTACAATCGGGAATATATTAATGCCTAGAAAAGCCATAAAAATAAACAAGACAGGAATAAATCCGATTAGAATTTCTTTAAGGTATTTAGGCATTATTCCATACCCCCAATGTCGCAGGTTTACGCGGCAAAATAATAAATTTGCTTTCTTTTCCATTACTCAAGCTTACATAGACATTATTGTCATCAATTTCTGTTGAGGCTATCACATTTTTATATTGCGGATATTGCGCTTTGAGTCCATCAAGTTCTGTGGGTATAAGTGTATATTTACGGCTCTCCATGGCTTCGGCTACAGAGAACATCGCTTTATCCCAGTATTCATCCAGCAGTTCACTGGAGTTCTGTTCTACATCAAGTTTTAGTGTACGTCCATCAATCATCGATTTTCCTTCTTGGGAGACGTACTGAACCAGTTCACGTAATTTCGTGCCTGGCTGGAGATCAAGTTTCAAAGTGACCTCATTGCGGTTAATACTGATATGAGAATTATTGACGCCCTCATATTGAGATACAATCTTCTGAAGTGGTTCCTGCATTGCAAACTGACGATACAAAAAGAAGCCACCAAACAATAGAGTAGCCGACAGTAGAGACGTTATCAGCACAGGTACAAGACGTAATTTCAAGAAACGTCCTCCTCTCAAAGATGACAAAATATAAAGCTCATTATAATAATTTATAGCTACTTGAGAGCTCATCAGAGAGACTGAAGTCTCTTATTGCTGTTCTAATTACAAGTAGTAGTATATCACAGGTGTATATACTAATTTCAAAATAAATGTGAATATATTTAAAATTTAATTTTTTAAATATTTCCATCAATACCAAATAAATTCCTCACTTTCGACAAAACCGGCCTTGATTTTTAATCAATCGGCCTATTTTCGTATGTGAATATAAGAGAATATTCGGTGATAACCACCCATTCAGTATATCACTTAGTATATCACTTTTGTACATCAAATAAATGTAAACAAGCGAACTTATAATAAGTTCGCTTGTTTACTATGCCACCCTTAATTCCCTTATGTTCAGCTTAACTTTTAGGTAAACTGTAACCTTCGCCCATTCGGGACCCATCCGAAAAGCGATAAAATTGATAATAATACCGACCGCTCTGTTTATAAAAAAGCTGCCAAGCATACTCTCCGTTATATACTCCCGGCAGCAAGCGTTCAATCGTTATGTCCGGAAGATCAGCTTTGATAATGCCGCGTATTTGGGCTTCCGAGGTTCCTTTACTTAGTTCCTCAGCAAACACTGCGTCGTCGCCTTCAGCAAATTTTCCATCTACCGTAAAGCGGACCCAGACCATAAGAGCAGTCCCGGCTTCATTTTTTCCTGTTAAAACCCAGTACACTGCATTTTCATCCCAAACCGATTTTTGTGCTTTAGTTACCTCTGTTAGACCCGCTCTGGTTTTGGCAACATCCTTAGCGATATCACGCTCGTTCCATTGATCTTTCATAATATAGGCATAGAACTGGATAAGTCCAAACCCCAGGAGCAGAATCAGAACTGACCCCAGGAGGATCCATTTTTTCCTTTTCTTCAAGGTACAGCTCCCTTTCTAGTAATATATCTTTTTTGATTATATAACACACCCGCGCGTTTATCCAAAATTTCATAATTTTCTAGCTTTCCCAGCCTTAAAAATACACAAAAGGCCGCAACTTTTGCTAAAAGCAAAAAGTCGCAGCCTATTATTTATTCGTTATTCTCCAGACTTAACGCTTCAATAAACCTTCGAAGGCTTCTTGCGCTTTACGCCGGATAGCTTCCTCATCCAGGGTTAAGCATTGTCCATGCTTGATGACCTGTTTACCATTCACCCACACATGCTCAACATCCTTAGCGCTAGCAGAGTAAACTGCATGAGACAACAGATCTGTGTGTGGCAGCAAATGCGGCTGATCGATATCAATAGCAATGAAATCTGCTTTCATCCCTACAGCAAGTCTGCCTACATTATTTAAAAAGATGGACTGCGCGCCATATTCTGTAGCCATACGCAGAGCCTCTGGAGCTGGAACAGCCGTTGGATCACCGCTGACACCCTTATGAATGAGAGCTGCAAGCCGCATCTCTTCAAACATATCCAAGTTATTGTTGCTTGCCGCGCCATCCGTGCCAAGAGACACCTTCACACCAGCTTTTAGAAGATCAGTAACCCGAGCCACTCCGCTAGCCAGCTTCAAATTACTGCCCGGATTATGAGATACACCCACATTATGGCGAGCCAAGATCTCAATCTCTTCATCATTTAAATGAACACCATGTGCAACTATCGAGGGACGTGTGAACATGCCAAGCTTCTCTAAGTGAGCTACAGGACGCAACCCGTAATCCGCCACATTTTGTTCCACTTCACGTTTCGTTTCGGACATATGCGTATGCATCGGTAAATCCAGATCATGCGCTGCCTGCACGAACTTAACCAGGAAGTCCGGAGGGCAAGTATAAGGGGCGTGCGGCGAGATCATAGTAGTAATTCTACCTTCAGCCTTTCCATGCCAGTTACGGGCAAAAGAAATTGCTTCCGCAAGCTTGTGATTCTGTACATCCTCTGGACATAACCCGATCACACCACGCATCAATACGGAACGGATACCTGATAACTCAGCTACCTCGGCTACTCGGTCCATATGATCATACATATCGAGGAAGGTCGTAGTTCCACCCTTCAGCATTTCCAATACAGATAAGGAGGTTCCCCAGTATACATCATCACCGGTGAACTTTTCCTCCATTGGCCACATCTTCTCCTGAAGCCACACTTGTAGCGCTAAATCATCTCCATATCCACGCAGCAAAGACATCGCCGCATGACCATGTGTGTTTACAAGTCCAGGCATGAACAGCAGACGGCTGCCATCAACCACTTGCACTCCAGCTTCCATCTGAGGCTCTTCTTTTCCTATGTAAGTGATTAAATCATCTTCAATAGTCATATATCCACTCAGAACCGGCTCATCCGTTCCCGGAGTCAGAAAATACCCGCCCTTAATTATCGTTTTATTGTTGTTCATGTTCGCTTTCTTCCTTTCCATCCCGCAAGTAATAAGCAAGACTTTGCAGATCAGTTGTAAAATCAGCTGCATGCACCCGGATATTCGGTGGTGTCTTCAGAATCACAGGGGCAAAGTTCAAAATCGCTTCAATCCCAGAAGAAATGAGAATATCTGCTACATTTTGAGCTTCTGAATCAGGTACGGTAATAATGGCAATGCGAATACCTTGCTCACGAATCGTGCTGCCTAGTTCATCCATCGGTTGCACAGTAAGGGAGTTGATCTTACGTCCAACCTTAGGAGCGTACGAATCAAATATAGCCGTGATTTTCATAGTATCTTTAAGATATGCATTGTAATTAGACAAGGCATGTCCGAGATTACCTGCTCCAACTAAAGCTACATTAAGCTGTTGATCCAGCTTCAGGATATGACGGATTTTCTCAATAAGATACGTTACATCATAGCCGATACCTTTTCTGCCGAAGTCACCAAAATATGCTAAATCCTTACGAATCTGTGCGGGATTAAGATCAAGCTTTTGTCCAAGTTCCTGAGAGGAAACTGTTAATATTTCGCGATTCTGGAGATCATTCAAAAAACGCAAGTACACAGGCAGTCTGCGAACAACGGCTTCTGATATTTTATCCGATTTCATATTTTTCCTCCTAAAAATAGTAATGTTCTTGTGAAAATCCATATTTAAACGTCTACCTCTCCTTATTAAGGACGGTACTGTAACACACCGCCCTTAAGGATAAGGAGGAGCTAAACTGAAGACGAGCGTTTTAAGAAGCGCCGCCATCCTCTAGCCATTCCGCTATGCGAGGGACCATTTGATCAGTAAGCATATGCTCCATTTTGGGACCAGGCAATGAATAAAGGAAATACTTCCCGTAATGAGATTCAATAACCCTTGTATCATAAACAATAACTATTCCGCGATCCTGCGCCGTGCGAACCAGTCTTCCGAATCCCTGCTTAAAACGAATAACCGCTTGAGGAACAGATAATTTCATGAACGGATTCTTCTTCTGGGCCTGCAATAACTCCGACTTCGCTTCCGCCAACGGGTGATTCGGTGGTTGAAACGGAAGTCTCACGATGGCCAGGCAAGTCAGTGCTTCACCTGGAATATCTACACCTTCCCAGAAGCTGCTCGTCCCCAGCAATACGGATGCTGCACTGTCCTGAAAGCGGCGGATCAGCTTGCTCCGGCTGCCACCTTCCACGCCTTGACCAAGCACCGTAATCTCTTGTGAGGCCAAAGCCTCTTTAAGCGGATCATATACCTGACGCAGCATTTTATAAGAAGTAAACAGAACCAGCATCCGCCCACGTGTTGTTTTAGCAGCTTCCGATAATGACTGTACGAGTGTATCGACAAATCGAGCATCGCCCACACTCCCCTTCACACTAGGAAAATCACGCGGTATAACTAGCAGTGCCTGCTCGCGATACTTAAAGGGAGATGGAAGGAGTGAGGTCATTAGACGTCCCTCTTCTACTGCTTCGTTAAGTCCGAGATTATCAATCATAAATTGAAAAGATTTATCTACAGATAGCGTCGCCGAGGTAAGCACGATGCTTTTTTTCTTATCGAAGAACAACTCTTTAAGCTGGCTGCTAACATCCACAGGGACGGCATACAGCTGAAGTGATTTGCTGCGGTAATTTCCATTTGCCTCCAACCAATATACTACATTATCGTCATTCAGCCCCATAAAGAATCTTACTTGCTCACGTATGGAAGCCAAATCTTTAAATAAACCGCTAATATCAGTAACAAGGCTGTCTGCTGAGGATTGGCTTTCCTGGTCACGCATCTCGTTAAGCATTTTATCACCCTTACGGATGATGTCGCTTAACGTCAGATTCATAGTGTTCTCTAGCGCAACCAATTCATCCCAATCCTTCGGCTTACGGGCGGGAATCAACCGCATAACCAGTTGTCCCGCTTCCCCTGCCCCTGCATCACTGCGTTCCGGCAAAAGGCTGAACAGCTTGTCGCTGAGTGCATCCCAGGTTTCTTTGACGGTAAGCAGATCCGGGTAGATCCGATCGATGACTCCGCTCCATTCTGAAGCCTCTTCACTGCCTGACGACTGTAATATCTGACGCAGAGCAGGAAGCTGTCCGTTTCGGCTATCTTTATACAGCCGCGATAATGTGTGTGCCACAGTGAAATGCTTCATATGCATGCCAAGATGTTTACCAGCCACATCTTCTAAATGATGTGCTTCATCAATGACAAGATGCTCGTAAGCCGGAAGCAGCTGGTGCCCAGCCTTAACATCTGCGAATAGCTTGGAGTGGTTCGTAATAACCACGTCAGCAATCCCAGCTTCATGCTTGGCCCTATGATAATAACATTTGCGGAACCAAGGACAAGAACGGCCCAGACAGGAATCGGTATCGCTTGCCACCGTCTCCCAGAAGTCACCGCCCCGGCCGCTTAAATTCAGCTCTTCATCATCCCCTGATTCACTTTGAGTGAGCCATACAATCATCTGAGCGGCAGTAAGCGCATCTTCCCTTGGGCTTATAAAGTCCTTTTTATTAATTTTATGCTCAAACTTACGCAGACACAAATAATGCCCTCTTCCCTTAAAAATAGCAGCTTTAAACGGAAAAGGAACTACCTGCGTTAACAAAGGGATATCCCGCTCGCGCAATTGGTCCTGCAGATTAATGGTATGAGTGCTGACCATGACTTTTTCATTGGTGCGAACGCTTTGATAAATGGCAGGCAACAAATAACCGAGCGATTTACCGGTTCCTGTGCCCGCTTCGATCAGTAGGTGTTTGTCTTCGGCAAGTGCCGTCATCACCTCATTGATCATAATATCCTGAGCTTCCCGGCTTTCATACTGCGGTAATGTGTCTTTAAGTCGTTTGGTTACTTCGTCCATATAATCAGTAAAAGATAAATTCGCTAGCGGATTCTCAGCATGCTCATCTCTAGGTGGCGCTAACTCCGTCCAATCTCCTACTGCAAGCGCTAATTGACGATAGAAAGTCAGATCACCTTCGGGCTGTAGCGTCTCCGCTTCCCGCTCTCGCAGCAGACCATCAAAGTACCAGCCCAGATCACTATCCTCTTCGGTAAACAGCTCACAGAGTCTCTGGATCGTAAGCAGCGGCAGCTCGTAGAGCTCCTCCAGACATTTCAACAGCACTAAAGCAGTCGCAAGTGCATCACTATCTGCCTGATGCGGACGATCATGTGTCACTCCAAAATGAGCACTGACAGAGCCAAGTTGATAAGATGTGAGCGAAGGAAAGCAAATTTTCAGAAAATCAATCGTATCCAAAATCCGCCCTTGAAATGGCAAATAACCACAACGATCTAAAGCATTTTGTAAAAAATGGAAGTCAAAAGCGACATTATGCCCTACGAGCACAACATCATCCAAGAGCGGAACAAGCTCCATCATCATCTCATCCAGCTCAGGCGCATCCTTCACATCATCATCGGTAATCCCCGTCAGACCTGTTATAAAAGGAGGAATCGGCGTTCCGGGCTTGACATAGGAACCATATACCCGGGAGATGGACCGGTCTTCTTCTATAATTGCAAGGCCAACCTGGATAATTTCACCCACGGATTGGGTTCCTGTTGTTTCAAAATCAAGCACGGCAAATTTCATTATAATTCTATTCCCTTTCAATTGAGACTCTTAATCAGCATAACAGAAGTTGCGAAAAAAGGCGATGCACACCACTGGTTCAGGGGATGCATCGCTTGAATGGAAATTTCCAAAACCGTTATTCTTTTACAAAAGGGAAACCAGCTGATTTCCAAAGTGCAGCTTCCCTCCACGACGGCGGCATACCTCTAAGTTAACGTTTGGTTCCGGAAGCGCAGGGTCATGCTGCAAAGCAAGATCAAACAATTCCTGCGCTTCATTGAAACGTTCCTGTGAGGCTCGTATGCACCCTAAAGCATTATAAACCATGGCTTTCAGCTTGGTTTCCCGTATCAAGCCCAGCATATGGTTCAGATGACTCCAAGCGGCCTCACCGTCACCTTCCTGCAGATAAGAGATGGCTAAATATAATCGAGCAGCCAAGCTATCCGGGTATTGCGCAATAACTTCTTTAAACTGATCAATACACTTTCCATACATCAGCAGCTTATAATACCCCTGACCTCTTACAAAGGAATCCATACATAGCTCTGGTGCTTCCTGTTCCGGCACTTCCTCTTCGACCACTGCTGTAAAATCCGCACTTTCGCGAAAGGAACTAAGCTTCTCAGCAAAAGCGAGCCATTCATCCATCACTTTGTCGCTCAGTCTATGCAGCATATTATAATTGCATAAAAGCTCGTTCCGGCGGGCACCCTCCGCTGTAGGGTAATCTGTTACGATCTCCTGAAGCACCTTGTTCATTTCAGCAAACAAATGTTGAAACATGGGCGATCCCCCCTTACTGAAGATGAAATCAGTTCAGCTTGCCTGACTTCATTTTCTGCGAGATCGGGGTCTTTCATCCCTGCCATTCATTACATGGCGTAAGTCCATACATTAAGCGATTGTAGCATGCAATTCATGATCAGCCAGCTTCACTGGTTTGTTATTCTCATCCACGAATACCACCGTTGGCTTATGTGACTCCAGTTCTTCTGAGGACAACATCGCATACGAAATGATAATTACTGTATCGCCCGGCTGAACAAGACGAGCTGCGGCACCATTAAGACAGATCACTCCGCTTCCACGCGGTCCAGGGATTACATAGGTTTCCAGTCGCGAACCATTATTGTTATCCACAATTTGAACTTTTTCATTCTCAAGAATGTCTGCGGCTTCCATCAAGCTCTCATCAATGGTAATACTGCCCACATAGTTTAAATTCGCTTCCGTTACTGTTGCGCGGTGAATTTTGGATTTCATCATATGTCTAAACAAGTGCAGCAACCTCCTTTGGAATAAATACATTATTATCAATTAAGCGTGTTCTGCCAAACTTCACGGCGAGCGCTATTATAATTTCCCCATCCACTTCTGATAAAAGAGCTTCATCCTCTAATCCTTCAAGATCAGGGAATGTTAGGATCTCCGCATAATCAATCACCGCTAGAGGAGAGCTGGAAATAACCGATGTCAACAATTCCCGCACTTCAGCAACGGTTGTTACTTTTCCTTCTTCAATAGACTGACGTGCTTCACGTAAGGAACGAGATAACACCAATGCCTGACTACGCTCCTCTGGAGACAAGAATACGTTACGTGAGCTGAGTGCAAGTCCATCCCCTTCACGAACGATCGGACAAGGAATAATTTCGACATTCATATTAAGATCGGACACCATTCGGCGAAGCACAGCAACTTGTTGAGCATCCTTCAGCCCAAAGAAAGCATAATCCGGCTGTACGATATTGAAGAATTTATTAACCACTGTGGTTACACCATCAAAATGCCCAGGGCGGGAAGCCCCACAAAGACGGGTAGTAAGCTCCGATACCGAGACCGTAGTCCGAGTAGGCTGCGGATACATTTCTTCCACACTGGGGATAAATACAATATCTACTCCCTCACGTTCAGCGAGTTCCAAATCACGACGCTCGTCACGCGGATAGGAATCATAATCCTCGTTTGGCCCGAATTGCAAAGGATTCACAAAAATGCTCATTACCACTGTGTTGCTCATTTCTCCAGCCCGGCGAAGCAGACTGGCATGTCCGTCATGCAAGTATCCCATCGTAGGAACGAACCCAATCGGGGCGTGCCCGCCTTGTCTCATATACTCCAAAGCTTCGCGCAGCTGCTCAATGCTTCTGACGACTCTCATTTATTTCCCTTCCTTTCTTGCAGCGCCATATAAAGATTCCAAAACCGTTTCATCTGCATTAAAAACGTGACTTTCATCTGGGAAGGAACGTCCCTTCACTTCCTTCACATATTGGCTGATGCCCTCACGGATTACATTACCCACATCCGCATAGGTTTTGACAAAACGTTTCTCACGGTAAGGTGAGGCATACCGCAGCAAATCATGGAAAACCAATACCTGTCCATCACAGTAACGGCCTGCACCGATCCCAATGGTTGGGATGCTAAGCGCTTCAGAGATCGCTTGGGCTACTTCTTCCGTTACCAGCTCCAGAACGATTGCAAAAGCACCTGCGGCCTCAAGCGCCTTAGCTTCATCCATCAGGCGCTGCGCATCTTTGGCATCTTTGCCTTGAATCCGGTAGCCACCAATCATATTCACGGATTGCGGAGTAAGCCCGATATGTCCCAGTACAGGGACTCCCGCAGCTACCACCGTAGCTACAGTCTCACAAATCTCGAGTCCACCTTCCATTTTGACGGCATGAGCCCGCCCTTCCTGCATTAATCTGCGCACTCCCCGCAGAGTTTCATCTACACTTCCGTGATAAGTCATAAATGGCATATCCGCCACGATAAAGGTGCTTTGTGCTC
Organism: Paenibacillus sp. FSL R7-0048; assembly: GCF_038004505.1. Lineage (NCBI taxonomy): Bacteria > Bacillati > Bacillota > Bacilli > Caryophanales > Paenibacillaceae > Paenibacillus > Paenibacillus sp. FSL R7-0048. The sequence continues at coordinate 4,798,174 of NZ_JBBORF010000001.1, forward strand.
CTCGAGTTACCGAGCGGGTATGGTACACCATATCTTCAATCGTTACCGGTAAAGTTGTATCGTATCCAAGGACTACATTCCCAAGAGAGTCACCAACCAAAATAAGGTCGATACCTGCTTCTTCTGCAAGAACTGCAGACGGATAATCATAAGCGGTCAGCATGCTCAGAGGCACACCTTCTGCTTTCATTTTTTTCATTTTTACAATATTTAGCGCTTGTTTGTTTGCCATTTCTCTTTTCGTCCTCCTTTTTTAAGTAACCTGCCCGTAAAAATCGCAACAAAAAAACCTTTTAGCAATCATTTGCTAAAAAGGTCCGAAGGGCAAAAAAGAGTCACTTGCGATCGTCCCTTCTGTCTCGGTCCTTACGGCTCAGAGCAGAATCCAACGTAACCGTCAAACGCAGTTATGAAGGTATTTCCAATAATAAAAATATAAAAAAGTTCTTCAGTTCAAGAGTACAGTTCGTTAAACGATACCGCCTCCGACCCATAGTATAACAAAAAAAGCTCGGAATTACACGAAAAAAATATGACAAGGGATGATACCCTTGTCATATAAAAAATATTATAAAAGTTCAATCTCACCTGAGCATACGTTAGAGATCTCTCCCAAGCTGTTTTTAAGCAGCAGACCACCTATTTCATCCAAACCTACTACCACACCTTCAGAACGCCCCTGAGGGCTATTCAGTGCGATCTGGCGGCCCAAAGTCACTGACATGGACTCCCAGAGCTCTTTGATGGGTTTAAAACCTTGCTTCATGTACAAATTGTAATGCATCTCCAGCTCGTCCAAAACCGCTTTTACCAGCTCAGAACGGTCAACTGGAGCACCGCCCCGCTCAATCCGAAGTGAAGTCGCGACCTCCTGCAGATGATCAGGATAATCTTCCTCTGTCATGTTCGCGGAAATGCCAATTCCAGCAATGCAATAATGAAGCTCCCCTTCTCTTAGAGAAGATTCCAGTAAAATCCCACAAATCTTACGACCGCCTGCGAGCAGATCATTCGGCCATTTGATGCCGGCATCTACACCTGTTACCCGTCGAATTGCCTTACAGACGGCAACCCCAGCCAGCAATGTCAGCTGCGCAGTCTCCGACAAGGGTAATTGGGGCCGTAACACAATACTCATCCAAATGCCCTTGCCACGGGGAGAAAACCACTTTCTTCCCATTCGGCCTCGGGCGCCCGTCTGTTCTTCCGCGATGACAGTTGTCCCTTCCGGCGCGCCGTTCTCCGCTAAAAACTTAGCTTCTTCTTGAGTGGACACCACAGATTCCAGCAACTGAATGACGCCTACCCAATTCGAAGCGGAGGTCTCTCGCTTCAGCTCAGTTAGCGACAGCGCTTTATCATCGCTCATGTCTATCCATCCTTTTTGCTTCAAGCAGTAATAATTGTTTATCGTTAGGTAAATCACCTGAAGCGACCGCTTGCAGGAGTCCATTTAACATTTTGCCTAGCCATGGTCCCGGACGTTTGTCCAAAGCCCCCACCAGCTCATTGCCTGTAATCTCAAGCTCTGAAAGGCTGGTTAGCGGCATTTGAGCGATCCATTCTCTTGCCGCTTGTACATTTACAGCGGCAGGTGTTGTTGAGGCCTCTGTCAATTCCACGACGGAAAAGGCAGAAGAGGCCGCCAGTGAAACCACAGCGGGAAGCGAAGGTGCGGCGGCTGGCAGGATCGCCAGCAGCGAGAGCCACCCTTCGGCGGCTTCCACGCCGAAGGCCAGCACGGCGGCGATCCATTGCCGCCGCAGACCTTCCATGCCGCCCGTACCCGGCGGCATGGCCTCTATCGCAGCGGTCCAAGCTTCGCGG